>NZ_JAZHSB010000001.1:1045000-5845000 GCF_036924715.1 Bradyrhizobium sp. AZCC 1721
CTTCCGCCCGAGTTCACAAGCCATTCAGCCGGGTTCCCATACCTCTTGGACGAGGTCCGAACACTGTCTAATTTCTCAAAGGAGCGTCCCATGCGTGAGATCTTTCGCCCCGCCGCCGTTGCCTTGAGCACTGCCTGTCTCGCGCTCGCCTTATCGGCCGTTTCCAGCGGCGAGGTGCTGGCGCAGGCCAAGCAGGCGCCGCCGAAGCAGGCTCCTGCCCAGGCCGCGCCGCCGCCTGCCCAGCAGGAGGTCCCCGCCATCAAGCAGATCGCGCTGACCGACAAGCAGATCGAGAGCGTGCTAGCGGCGCAAAAGGATGTCGACGCGATCACCGATAAGATCCCCGACAACGCCAAGCCCGACCCGAAGATCGATGCGCAACTCGACGCCGTCGCGAAAAAGCACGGCTTTGCCAGCTACGACGAATACAACACCGTCGTCGACAACATCAGCCTGGTGCTCGGCGGCTTCGATCCGGCGACGAAGAAGTTCGTCGGCGCCGAAGCCGTGCTCAAAGCACAGATCTCCCAGGTCCAGGCCGACAAGAAGATGCCGGCCAAGGACAAGAAGGCAGTGCTGGCCGATCTCAATGAGGCGCTGAAGTCGCCGCCGCCGGCAATCGAGAACAAGGGCAACATCGATCTCGTCGCGAAATACTACGACAAGCTCGCCGAGGCGCTCGGCGAGGGCGACGAGTAAGCCGCAAGCGTTTTCAAGCGAGGCATGCCCTCGGACGTGATCCGAGGGTGGACCGGTTCGCGTGAAGAAAACGCGTAAAGATTAGAGAGCCACCCGTTCAACGAAGAGGCCCCGGAGAAATCTCCGGGGCTTCCTTTTTGTCAGCGGTAGTGCGCCTCAGGTGCGGGTGCGCATTCGCATCATGAAGCTGTCGTAGCTCAGCTCAGCCACCTGATTCCATGCCAGCGACTCGTTGCGGAACGCCGACAGGCTCGTATACATCTTGTTGAAGTGCGGGTTGTTCTTGGCGAGATCTGCGTAGATGCCGTTGGCGGCATTGTAGCAAGCCTCGAGCACTTCCTGCGGGAACGGTCTGAGGATCGCGCCCGCAGCCAACAGCCGCTTCAATGCCGGCGGATTGACGTAGTCGTATTTGCCGGTGACCCAGGTGAACGTATCGTAGGACGCGGTCTCGATCGCGGCCTGGTAATGCTTCGGCAGCGCGTTGAATTTTTCGAGGTTCATGATGTTGTGGCCCTGGCCGGTGCCTTCCCACCAACCCGGATAGTAGTAGTACTTCGCGACCTTCACGAAGCCGAGTTTCTCGTCGTCGTAAGGGCCGACCCACTCGGCCGCATCGATGGTGCCCTTTTCCAGCGCCGGATAGATGTCGCCGCCCGCGATCTGCTGCGGCACGCCGCCGACCTTGGCGATGATGGTGCCGGCGAAACCGCCGACGCGGAATTTGAGGCCCCGGAAGTCATCCATCGACTTGATCTCTTTCCGGAACCAGCCGCCCATCTGCGCGCCGGTAGAGCCGGTCGGCTGGCCGATGCAGCCATACTCCTTCAAGAGGTCGTTGAGCATGTCCATGCCGCCGCCGAAGCGCAGCCAGGAAATATGCGAGCGCGTGTTGAGGCCGAACGGCAGCGACGTGCCGAAGGTGAACGCCGGGTTCTTGCCCCAATAGTAATAAAGCGCGGTGTTGCCCATCTCGACGGTGCCGTTCGAGACGGCGTCGAGCACCTGCAGACCGGGCACGATTTCGCCGGCCGCGAACGCCTGAATCTGGAATTTGTTGTCGGTGATTTCGGCAACCCGCTTGGCGAAATATTCACAGCCGCCATACAGCGTATCGAGTGCCTTCGGCCAGCTTGCCGTGTAGCGCCACTTTATCTCCGGGTTGGACTGCGCAATCGCTGGCGCGGCAACCGCACTCGCGGCAAGACCGACGCCGCCCACCTTCAAGAAATCACGACGTTTCATTTGTCTCCCCTCTGTTATCGTCGAGACCGACCAAGGGACAACGATCTCACGTCGTCTTCTCTGGTTTTCCGATGGGCGGTGCCGGACTGTTGTTTAGGAATGTGGGCCCTGAAACCTAGGCTCTTGGTGCTGCAATCAATTTTCCCGGCTTTGTGGACCTGAAGGCAGGATGACGAATTGGTGATTGATAATCAAGCGCTCTGGTTAGCCGCAAGTGCGAAGAGCTGCCTGAATATCGAGCGGCCCAGATGCAGTACTGGTTAATCGGATTGCCGCATTGCGGTAATTCCGCCGCGCAGGCGCGGAGGACAGCGCCCATCATTCGACCTGAAGTGCATGCGCAGCGCAGTGGAGTTTTCGGCTGCAACTTGTTTCCGACGCGCGCCGCGTGATCATCGTCTGGTGGAGAATGCCGCTTCCATCGCCCTGCGCGTCTTGATGGTGTCGCTGTTTTCATCGACCTCGACATCGCTCCAGCACACCACCTCGCCGTGGGCGAGGTCGTTCTTCAGCTTGACGCGATGAGCAAGCCCGATCGGTAACGCGCCGGCGGCGAGGCTTTTCGATGCCGGCATCAACTTGCCCCACACGGTGTAGCCGCCTTCGCCGTCCAGCATTTCGCCGGCGCGCAGATCGCGTTTTGCAATCGCCGCGACGTCGCCGCGAAAATCATGCGGCTGACCGGTCGGCTCGTTGCGTAGCGCGGCCGAGAGGATCGAGATATTCAGCTCAAGTCCGATCAGATGATACGGCTTGTACATCGCCGCATATCGGCCTGATGCGTCGGTCTTCAGCCCATATTGCCTGAAGCAATCGGCAGTGTAATCGTTCGGCGCTTCCAGCACGACATAGACGCCCCAGCGCAGATCCCGGAATACGGGACGGCCGTCGCGCTCCAGCGAAGACACGACTTCCGCAAGGCCGGCCTTCTCCAGCACGCCGCCCGCCTCACGTGGCCGCATCACATGCGGCAGATCGTCGACGCCGCAAGGTGGAAACAGCAACCCGTCCGACGGCACGTCCAGTCCGGTCGCATTCGCGATCGCCGCCATTTCGATCGCGGACTTGGTGCCGTCCAAAAACGAGTTGAACATCTGCGGATTCATGCCGGCCGATTGCGCTTCGCCCGCCGTCAGCCCGTAATGCTGCCAGACGCCGTCCGGCGTCACGTCGTGATAGGCGGGCAGGTATTTGGTGCCCTTGCCGGCGGCGACGACGCGAAAGCCCGTCGCGCGCGCCCAGTCCACCATTTCGGCGGTCAGCGCCGGCTGGTCGCCATAGGCCAGCGAATAGACCACGCCAGCCTTGCGCGCTTCCTGCGCCAGTAGCGGCCCGGCCAGCACGTCGGCCTCGACATTGACCATCACGACATGCTTGCCCGCCGCAATGGCCGCGCGGGCATGCCTAATGCCGACGGCCGGGTTACCGGTAGCTTCCACCACGACGTCCACTGCGCTGTCGGCGATCGCGCGCGCGCCGTCGTCGGTGAAGACCGTCCGCGCGATGCGCGCCTGATCCCAGCCGACGGTGCGGCAGGCTTCGCGGGCGCGATCGCGATCGATGTCGATGATGACGGGCACTTCGAGTCCCGGCGTATGCGGCACCTGCGACAAGAACATCGAGCCGAATTTTCCGGCGCCGATCAGCGCGACGCGAACCGGCTTGCCGGCCGCCAGTCGGGCATTGAGAAGGTGGTGGAGGTTCATGAGAGTTTCCAGTTATCGTGTCCCGGACGCGGTGCAGCACGAAGTGCTGCTCCGCAGAGCCGGGACCCATGGATACGATGGGAGTGGGCCCCGGCTCAGCAGCGCAACGTTGCATGTTGCGCTGCGTCCGGGGCACGAGAGAGCCTCACTCCGCGGCTTGCCGATGCGCACGCGCGAGCCGCAGCAACGCGTCGTCGTCCACCGTCTGGATCGGCGTGAAGTCGCGATGCGCGATGTAGTCGGGCCGCGTGGGGGTGCGGATGTAGTTCGAGACCGCATTCAGCGTCAGGTAGACGATCTTGCGCGGGTAGGGCGTGATGTTGCCGCTTGATCCGTGCACCAGGTTGCCGTGGAACATCAGCATGCCGCCGGCCTTGCCGGTGGGCGCGACGATGCCGCCTTCCTTCACCAGCCGGGTGACAGTCTCCTCATCCAGGGTCCACAGCGGATAGGACGTCGTTTCCAGATCATGCGAGGCCTTGAGGTCGCCGGCGTGCTGGCTCTTCGGCACCAGCATCAACGGGCCGTTGATCGGCATTACCTCGTCCAGGAAGATCGCGATGTTCATCGCGCGCGGCTCCGGCATGCCGTCGTCGCGCTTCCAGGTGCCGTAATCCTGATGCCACTGCCAGACATCGCCGGTGAAGGCGGCTTTGGCGTTGATCTTGAATTGATGCATGTAGACCTTCTCGCCGAAGATCTGCTCGATCGGCTCGATCATGCGTGGATGCGCGCCGAGAGCGCCGAACGCCTCGTTATAGAGATGCGCGGCAAAGGCGGTGCGCGGCGCGCCGCTCTTCTCGCGCCACACCTCCGGGCGGTTGGCGTCGTAGATGCTGACGGCCTCGCGGGCGAGATAATCCACTTCCTCCGGGCTGAACAACTCCGGCAGGAACAGCCAGCCTTCGCGGTTGAAGAATTCGATCTGCTGTGGCGTCAGTTTCATGGTGTTTCCTCCTTTGGTTCTTGTTGTTGTCATTCCGGGTTCGATGCTTCGCATGCCCCGGAACGACCGCGCGTTGTTACGCCGCTCTATCCGTCGCCCTCAGTCTCTCTTCAGTCATCCGCCCGGCCGTCTGCGCATGCGCCAGCGCTGTGGCCTCCGCCGCCCTGGCGTTGCCGGTGAGAATCTGCGCGGCGATCGCCTCATGCTCTTCCCAGGCGCGTTCGCGGTAATCGAGCTCTGCCAGCACCGTCGCCATCGAGCGGCGCATATGCGGCCATTGCGGCGCGATCATTTCCTCGATCGCCGGATTGCCCGCGAGGCGATAGACGGCGCTGTGAAAATCGACGTCGAGGGCGATCAGCCGCGAAAGCGGCGTGTCTTTGCCGATGCTCCGCCCGGCCTGCAGCGCCGCCTCGAGCTGCGCGCGCCCGGAAGCATCGGCTCTCGCCCGCCCAGCCGCGAGCTTTGCCGCCAGCGCGTCGATCGCGCCTCGCACTTCGTAGAGCTGGCGGATGCGTTCGGGATCGAGCCGGATGACTTCAAAGCCGCGGCGGCCGCTTTCGGCGACGAGCCCCTGCCGATGCAGCAGATGCAGCGCATGGGACACCGGCTGGCGCGATACGCCGAGCTTTTCTGCAAGCTCGTTCTGCCGGATGCGATGCCCGGGCGGCAACGAACGATCGGTGATCGCCTCGAGGATCCGGGCATAGACCTGGTCGATCAGGTTGGGGAGTGGATCCACGGGGATCATGCCGGTCGTCCCATTTTGGAATACGGAATTCCGAATTCAGAAATTAGCGACCGGCCCTGGCTGCGTCAAGGGGCTGTGGGGAGACTCACAATTGCCGCGCGCCCGGCAGGCTATATTTCGACGGGGCGCGTGATCGGAGGATTGATCATGGACAATGCCGCGAGTTTCACGGGCAGCATCCCGCATTATTACGATCAGGGCCTCGGACCGGTCATTTTCGTCGAATATGCCGCTGACATTGCGCAACGCGTCGCGGCTGGCCGCCCGGCGCGCGTCCTGGAGACGGCGGCCGGCACCGGCATCGTTACGCGCAAGTTACGCGATGCGTTGCCGGCCGATACCCAACTGACGGCGACCGATTTCAATCCGCCGATGCTCGATATTGCCCGCGCCAAGTTTCAGACCGGCGAGCAGGTCGCCTTCCAGCCCGCCGATGCGGTCGCGCTTCCATTCGCCGATGCAAGCTTCGATGCGATCGTTTGTCAGTTCGGCCTAATGTTCTTTCCGGACCAGGCAAAATCCTTTTCTGAGGCCAATCGTGTGCTCGCGCCCGGCGGCCGCTACGTGCTCAGCGTTTGGGACTCTCACCGCTACAATCCGTTCGGCCGGATCGCGCATGAAGTGGCGGGCCGTTTCTTCGCGACCGACCCGCCGCAGTTTTACAACGTGCCGTTCTCCTGCCACCAGATCGATCCGATCAAGGAGATGCTGATCACGGCTGGCTTCGGCGACATCGGCATTGCCGTGATCAGGCAGGTAAGAGAACTCTCTGACGTCGCGACCTTCGCGCGGGCAGCCGTCCATGGTAATCCGCTGATCGATCAGGTCCGGGCGCGCGGCGGCGTCGATCCGGACCAGATCGTCGACACGATGGCGCAGGCGTTTCGCCGCGAATTCGGCGATCCCGGCCGGATGCCGGTTCAGTCAATCGTGTTCTCCGCAGCAAAGGTGACGCCGCTCACGTGAGCAGGTTTACGTCGAACTGTTCGATCCGCTCGGCATCGGCCACCGCTTCCACCGCCGAGATCCTGTCGCCACTGATCGTCAGCCGCACCACGATGCGCAGTTGCCCTCCGAGAATGACAGCGAGCGCGATTGCACCGTCGACCAGCGCCGGCTTGGCGGCTTGTGCGCGTCCCTTGAAGACTTCGGCAACTGCAGCAGAGCCACGGATTTCCGCGAACGAGCCCAGTCGCTGCGCGGCGGAATCGGCGCGGAACACCACCTCGGGATCGAGCACCGCGAGCAGCCCTTCGAAGTCGCCCTCGCGGGAAGCCTTGATGAAGGCCTCGACGATGGTTTTCTGCCGGCCAAAGTCGGGATCCGGCGGCGGCGTGCCCTGCACCCGGCGACGGGCGCGGCTGGCCAGTTGCCGTGCCGCGGCCGGCGTGCGGCCGACGATGGGCGCGATCTCCTCGAACGGCACCGCGAACATGTCGTGCAGCACGAAAGCAAGCCGCTCCGCAGGCGCGAGCGTTTCCAGCACCACCAGCAGCGCTGCGCCGACGGAGTCGGCCATCTCTGCGTCCCGCCCATGCTCGTCATCGGCGACAGGTTCCGGCACGTGCGGACCCATTGGTTCCTCGCGCCGCGATTTGCGCGAGCGCAGCATGTCGAGGCAGACGCGGGCGACGACCGTGGTCAGCCAACCCCCGAGGTTTTCGACCGCGCTGGTATCGGAACGGCTCAGCCGCAGCCAGGTTTCCTGCACGGCATCATCGACCTCGCTGGTCGAACCCAGCATGCGGTAGGCCACCGCCCGCAGATGGGGCCGGTTGGCCTCGAATCTCTCAGCCAGAAACTTTTTCTCGTCCATCGGTCACATTCCCATGTCGCGTTCCGTCATGGTGATGACGAACGAAAGCGCGCCGATGTGACAGCAAATCGGCGCCGCCGCGTCAAAAACAGAACCAACCATATGGAGCGCAAAATGATGCAAGCCCGAATGAATCATCCCGTCATGGTCGTTCCCGACGCCATGAAGGCGCTGCAGGCGCTGGGCGACCTGACCAAGAACAGCCTGCCGGAAAAGCTGCTCGAACTGGTGCACCTGCGGGCCAGCCAGATCAACGGCTGCAGCGTCTGCGTCGACATGCACCCGAAACTCGCCAGGAAGGCCGGCGAAACCGACGACCGCCTGTTCGCGGTGGCCGCCTGGCGCGACACGCCTTATTTCACCGAAGCCGAGCGCGCGGCCCTGGCGTTGACGGAAGCGCTGACACGGATCAGCGACCGTGCCGATCCGGTGCCGGACGAGGTCTGGAGCGAGGCCGACAAGCATTTCGACGAGGCGGAGCTCTCGGCGTTGATACTGGCGATCGCCAACATCAATGTCTGGAACAGGCTCAATGTAGCCGTGCGTCAGCCTGTGGGCGTCTGGAAGGTGTAGCGGGGACGGCATCCCCAAAACTATCGTCAATTTTAACGCGCCGGAACGTGCTTAATTCACCGGCGCGCGCTAAACATCAAGCCCGGCCGGATCGGCCGGGCTTTCGCTTTTTGTTGCCTTTATCCGTTTCCCAACATGTCCCTGGTTTTAGAATATACCTCGATGCTGCGACCGACCATCCGCAAGCGAATCCTCGGCATCGCTATCGGGCTGATCTTTCTGATGGTGATCATCTCGGCGCTGTCGACGGTGATGACGCGAAAAATTGCTCATCAGCTCGATGAGCTGACGACCAAATATGTCGAAGCATATGGGCATCTGGCGCGAATGAACGTCCGCTCCCTGGAGCAGGCGGTGGTGGTTCGCCGGATGGTGTTCATCAAGATACAAACGCCGCCGGACGAGACCGCCTTTGCAGATCAGCAAACCATCTATGAGGCGAAAGGGCGGGAGATCGACCAGGAGGCGCAGGCCGCACGCGCCCTGATCATTGCAATCATTGATGATCCGACCACCGTCTCCGACGACGCCAAGCTCGGACGGATCGAAAATCGGATCGAGACCATAACGAGCGACCTTCGCCGTTATCTGGACGAAGAGCATAAGCGGATCTGGCCGCAGCTCGATTCCGGCAACATGCCCGAGGTGCGGGCTAGCCTTGTTCGGACCGATGCGCTCCGCGACGAATTCAATCGCAAGATTGAGGAAATCCGGCACGACATGCTGGAGCAGGTCCGCAGCGATGCGGCCGTGACGATGCGGGATCAGCAGCGCGCGATTGTCATCTCCGCGATCGTGACGATGCTTGCGGCCATCCTCGGACTGACGTTCGCGTTTTTTGTCAGCATCGGTATTACTCGCCCGGTGCGGCGGCTGCTGGACGGCACCCGCGCCGTCGAGGCCGGCCGGCTCGACGGATCGATCGACGTCACCACGCGCGACGAAATCGGCCAGCTCACGACCGCCTTCAACAACATGGTCGAGCAACTGCGCCACAAGGAGCACCTGCGCGAGACTTTCGGCCGCTACGTCGATCCGCGCGTGGTGGAAGGGTTGATCGACCAGCGATCGCTGACTGCCGGCGCCGGCGAGCGGCGGGTGATGACCGTGCTGTTCTGCGACATGCAGGGCTTTACCAGCCTCAGCGAGGGTATGACGCCCCAGGGCCTCGTCAAGGTGATGAACCACTACCTGTCGACGATGTCGGAGCCGATCCGCAGCCATCGTGGCATCATTGACAAGTATATCGGCGACGCGATCATGGCCTATTGGGGGCCTCCCTTTACCGAGCACAGCGAGCAGGCGCGCCTGGCCTGCCTCGCCGCCGTCGAGATGGCCGACCGCGGTACGGCGCTGCGCAGGGAGTTGCCCGAATTGCTCGGCATACGCACCGTGCCGAGCGACTGCGACGTTCGCATCGGGGTTGCCACCGGCGAAGTGCTGGTCGGCAGCATCGGCTCGGAATTCATGATGAGCTACACGGTGATGGGGGACGCGGTTAATCTCGCTTCGCGACTGGAGAACGCCAACAAGGTCTATGGTAGCCATTCGCTGGTTTCGGAGGTTGCGATCACGGCGGCCGGCGATGCGGTCGAATCCCGCGAGATCGATCGGCTGGTGGTTGCTGGTCAGACCGTTCCCCAGGCAGTGTTCGATATCCTGGGGCGCAAGGGCGAGCTCACCGACAAGCAATTGGCGTTGCGGGAGCGATATGCCGAAGGTCTCGCCGCCTATCGGGAGCGCCGCTGGGACGATGCGCGCCTGGCCTTTCATGCGGCGCTCGAGGCGGTCCCCAGCGACGGACCGGCCACGGCGCTGGCCAAGCGTGTCGAGAATTTTCAGCTCAACCCGCCGGCCGCGGATTGGGATGGTGCGTGGCGGCTCGACCAAAAGTAAGAAGTCGGCGGCGCATCTACGCCGCCAGGAAATCTACCGTGATGTTCGTCAAGAGGTCGATCATGGGCGAGAGTGCGGCATCGTGCTCGCCGGTCAAGGCGACCGCTGCGCGGCGGCGATGCCGGCCTTGACCGGCTGCGCTCGCTGCCGCGTTGGCTTGCCATGATCGAAGGCTCATGCCGCAGGCCTGGCTGCGTGTCTCCAATCTGATCGGTCACGGATCATGGCGTTGAGCGTCACCAGCATTTTGCGCATGACGGCGGTGAGCGCGACCTTGCCCAGGCGATGATTGTCATCGACCAGATGTCGGTAGAAGGCCTTCATGACCGGATTGTGCTGGATCGCGCTGCGGGCGCCGTTGAAGAGCACTTTGCGCACGCTGGAGCGGCCATGACCAATGGACGCATGCCCGTGCTGCTTGCCGCTGTCGCGCGTGTGCGGGGCAAGGCCGCAAAGGGCCGCGATTTTCTTGCCTGACAGATGTCCGAGTTCCGGCAGGTCCGCGATCAATGTTTCCGCGATGGCGGGGCCGACACCGCAGAAGGTTTGCAGCCGCCGGCTGGTCTCGGCATGCGCGGAGCTTGCGATGCGTTCGGCGATGGCCTTGTCGACCGTAGCGAGTGAACGCTCAAGGGCGGCAATGACCGCCCGCAGGCTCTTGCGCACAATGGCGCTGTCTGCCACGTCGCAGCGGCAGGTCTCGGCATGCAGCAGAGCCTGTAACTGCCGGCGCCGCGATGCGAGTTCACGTAAGACCTCATCGGCCTCTGGAACCGACTCGATGTCGCGGCGAGCGAGCTCCTCGGCGGCAAAGTCGGCCAACAATTTGGCGTCGATGCGGTCCGTCTTGGCCTTGATGCCACGCCGCCTGCGATAGGCGACGACTTCGTTCGGGTGCACCTGCTTGAAGGCGACCTTCGCGCGGCGGAGACACCGTCGCAGAAGCCGCTCATAGCCGCCCGTCGGCTCGAACGCGACCAGGCCGATCGAGCCGGCCCCGATCTGCATAAACCAAGCGTCAATCGCTCGCTCACTGTTCGCGATCCGCTTGACCCGACTGTCACCCGCGATCGCAATGTCGATCCACTCCTTGGCAACGTCCACCCCGATCACCATCTTGTCCATGTGGCTGTTCTCCGACAGAATATGCATCTGGTCGGCACGCCGGATTGCAATGCGGGCTCAGGCCCTCTCTACCGTGCGCGTGTCAGACCGTAACGCCGGCGGTCCTAAGATTCCCACGGTCTTGCAGGACCTGACCAGTACTCGAGGGGCCGCCGGCGCCCCATCCAACAGGATGGCGACGCCATCATGCAATCCAGTACGACGTTGCAAAATTCCTGCGGTGCGTGTTCGAACATCCAGTGGCGCGTGCCGGGGATCACCGCCGTCCGCGCGCCCGGAATATGTTCGGCCAGCACGCGCCAGATTACCGCCAGCGCGCCCCTGGTGTCGCCGCCGCCGATCAGCAGCATCGGTGTCCTGATCGCCTCCGCTTCGCTCTTCAGGAATGGTTTGCGGTTTTCGCCGACTTGACCGAGCAGCGTATGGATATTGTCGCGCAATTGCTGCCGCGCCACCGCCGGCCATCGCGCCCATGCGCCTTCGCCGTCGATGCCATCGACGAACAGCGCCAGCGCGCCGTCGATGTCACCGTTTCGCACCATCTCGGCCGCGACCGGAATGCGCGGGCCCAGCGGCACGGGGCCAGGAGGTGGACTGCTCGGCTGCAGCGACGGCTCGAGATCGCCGCCCGGTTCGGCAAGGACGGCTTTGCGCAATAAATCAGCCCGCGCCTGCGCCACCCGGAATCCGATATGGCCGCCGCGCGAATGGCCGATCAGATCGACCGGCCCGGCATTCAGTTTTTCGATGAAGCCGATGACGTCGGCGACGTGCTGCGCCATCAGATAGTCGTTGCCGATGCCGTCCCAATGCTCCGGAAAGAATCGCCGCAGGCTCAGCGAAATCACGCGGTGGCGTTTGGACAGCGGCCCCAGCACTGCGTTCCAGGTGCGGAAATCGCCGAGCGTACCGTGCACGAGAACCAGCGGCGGGCTGTTGGTAGCGCCTTGGCCTACATCGAGATAGGCCATGTCGTAGCCGTTGATGTTCAAGGTCTGCATCGCGATCAATCCTCCCCGAGATACGACAGCACGATTTCGCAATATTTCTGCGGCGCCTGTTCGAACATCGGATGCGTGGCCCCGGGATAATCTCGACGCGCGATCCCCTGACGTTGGCGGCCAAGGCATTGAGCACCTTTGGCAGCGTACCCTTGGTGTTGGCGCCGCCGATGAACAGCGTCGGCGTCGTGATCGCTTCTGCATCCGCCTTGGAGAAGGGCGGCCGGTGGTCGCGCATCTGCCCGATCAGCGTCGTCGCGTTGTCGCGCAGCAATTGCTTCGGCGTCGCCGGCAGGCGCTTCCAGGCGCCGCGACCTTCCAGCGCATCCATGAAAATCTGCAGGCCGCCGTCGATGTCGCCCTTGGCGATCACGCTGGCGGAAGCCGCGATCATTCCGGCCAGCGGCGAGGGACCGGGCATGTAAGCCGGATCGAGCGTGGCATCGAGTTCGCCGCCGGGCTCGGCCAGGATCAGCTTGCGCAGCAGATCAGGCCGGCGCTGCGCGACTCGGAAGCAGATGTGCCCGCCGCGGGAATGGCCCATCAGGTCGACTGGCCTTGTGTCCAGCTTTTCGATGAAGCCGATCACGTCCTCGACATGCTGGGCGATCGAATAGGTATCGCCGACGCCGTCCCAATGCTCCGGGAAGAAATGCCGCAGCGACGGCGCGATCACCCGATGCTTGCGCGTAAGCAGTCCCAGCACCGACGACCAGATCCGAAAATCGCACAGCGAGCCATGCACGCACACCAGCGGCGGGCCATTGCCGGCGCCGTAGCCGACGTCGAGATAGGCCATGTCATAGCCGTTGACGTGAAAGGTTTGCATACGAAGCTCGCGGAATTGGAAGCAGGCGAGGGCCCATTGAACGGCGTCGGTGGGAGCCCCAGATCAGCGGAAGTTGTTCATGCCGTCAAGTTCCCCCGGGATTCGGGTGGATAGCAATAATCTCCAAGCCTAGATTTGAACCTGAGAGGAAAGCTGGGTGGCACTGAACAGGAGAATATGGAGCCAGTCATGACCGGGCACCATTTTACGATATTCGACACCGCGATCGGCCGCTGCGGCATCGTCTGGGGCGAGCGCGGCATTACCTCGGTGCAATTGCCGATGGGCGACGAGAAGAAGACCCGCACCCGCCTGCAGCAGCGCCATGGCGACCTGATCGAGACGCCGCCGCCGGCAAAGGTGCAGGCCGCGATCGACGGCATCGTCGAACTGCTCGAAGGCAAGCCGAACGATCTCGCCGACGTCGTGCTCGATCTCGATGGCGTCCCCGAATTCAACCGCGGTGTCTATGACATCGCGCGTACGATACCGCCGGGCAAGACCATGACCTATGGCGATATCGCCAAGAAGCTGGGCGGCGTGGAGCTGTCGCGCGACGTCGGTCAGGCGCTCGGGCGCAACCCCTGTCCGATCGTGGTGCCGTGTCATCGCGTGCTGGCGGCGGGCAACAAGCCCGGCGGCTTCTCCGCCAATGGCGGGGTGGTGACGAAGCTGAAGATGCTGGCGATCGAAGGCGCGGCGGTGAACCACACGCCGAGCCTGTTCGATTAGATCTTCGGTTCTGACTGAATCAGAACCGAAGCTCCAGGCTCTTGTTTTGACGCGTTTTCTTCGCGCGAACCGGTACCCACCCCGGATCACGTCCGGGGCGGGCTTCGCTCGAAAACGCTATGCGTTCACCGGCCCTTGAAATTGGGCGGCCGCTTCTCGTTGAAGGCCAGCACGCCCTCGCGGCGATCTTCCGTCGGCACCATGCGGTTATAGGCCTCGATCTCGAGCGCGAGGCCGTCCCGCAGGGATAGTTGCAGGCCGCGATGGATCGAGAGCTTTGCCTGCCGGACGGACATCGGTGCGTTGCGGGCTATCCGCGAGGCGGTCGCCAGCGCCGCCGGCAATAGTTCGGACAGCGGAAAGACTTCGTTCACAAAACCCCAGTCACGTGCTTCCGCTGAAGTAAACGGCTTGCCGGTCAGGATCAGCTCCTTGGCGCGGCGCTCGCCGACGGCGCGCGGCAAGGTTTGCGTGCCGCCGCCACCCGGCATGATGCCGAGTGTCACCTCGGTCAGCGCGAAGCGCGCGCTCTCGGCGGCGTAGAGGAAATCGCAACAGCCTGCGATCTCGCAGCCGCCGCCATAGGCCGCGCCGTTGACGGCGCCGATGATCGGGACGGGGCAGTCGATCAGCGCCCGCACCATGCGCTCGAAAATGACGTGCTGGCGCGTCCACGCCTCATCCGTCATGCCATGCCGCTCCTTCAAATCGCCGCCGGCGCAGAACGCCTTGTCACCGGCGCCGGTCAGCACGATGCAGCGCAGGCTCATGGAATCGAGCGCGACGTCTTCGAAATAGCGCACGAGATCGCGGCCCATCTGGGTATTGAGCGCGTTCGAAGCGTTCGGCCGATTGAGCCGGACGATGGTCACGTGCTCGTCGACAGTTTCGACCCAAAGCGTCTCGAAATCGGACGGGTTCGAGCTCATATCGCCTCGCAGATAAATCCGTTGCCCGCGCGCCGGATCTTCCCAACCGAAGGCGACGGGAAATGCGCGGTGCAGCACAGCGTATCGGTGTCGCAGTAGCGTTCCAGGAAACCGCGCCGCGTCGCCGCCGCCTGCGCCGGATCGACGTCAAACTTCACGGATAGTTCCGGATAGCGCGTCTGCAGCGGCGAGTGCATCAGGTCGCCCGAAAATACGGCGTCATCCTTGGCCCGACCGAAGGTGAAGGCGACATGGCCGGGCGTATGGCCCGGCGTCGGCAGGATGCGGGTGTGATCGCCGATGGCGTAGTCGCTGCGGACGATTTCGGCCTGTTTGGCCTCGACGACCGGTAGCACGCTGTCGCCAAATGGCGGCACCGGCGTCTTCGCGTGCGTCTCGGTCCAGTAGTCGAATTCGGTCTTGTCGAACACGTAACGCGCTTTCGGGAAGGTCGGCACCCAGCGGCCATTATCGAGCCGCGTGTTCCAGCCGACATGATCGGCATGCAGATGCGTGCACATGACGTAGTCGATGTCTTCGATGGAAATCCCGGCGGCGGCCAATGCGCGCGCATAGGTGTCGTCCGTCTTCATGTTCCATTTCGGCCGCTGCGGCCGCGGCTTGTCGTTGCCGATGCAGCTATCGATCAGGATGGTGTGGTGCGGCGTCTTCACGACGTAAGACTGGAAGCAGAGGATCAGCACGTCGTCATGGTCGAGCGCGCCGGACTTTTGCATCCACGGTCGGTTCTCGGCCAAGACCTCCGGGGTCAGCCCCGGCAGCATCTCCAAAGCCGGCAGGAAGGTGGTTTCCTGCTCGATGATGCGGTGGATGGTGAGGTCGCCGACGGCAAATTTCAGGCTCATGGTTTTCCTGCTGAATTGTCGCGCGTTGTTGTCCCGGACGTAAGGAATAATGAAGTTGGCAGGTCGCCGAAAAAACCGATCGCCCGAAAACGCGGCGTGACTGATTGCTCGATCCATTCGACCGAAACGATCTGCCGGCCGCCAGCAGTCAGCCAACCGTCGCCAATCGCGTCTGGGCTGCCGCCGGCGAGATTGCGCTGGCCGGTGGAGAATTCCTGTAGCTGGGCGGATGCGCCAGATGCGGCGAGCGCGAAAACGGCAGCGAAGCCGAGGTGCCGCAATTTTTTGCCAACCTCGCGCATGCTACCGTCTCCGTTGTTTGGGTTACGCCGGCGGCGGCGCCGAGATTTTCACCGACGGCCGCTCCATCATCTTCTGATGGAAGGCATCGAGCTTTGGATAGGCCTTGCGCCAGCCGCAATCGGCAAAGCGGAAGTCGGCATAGCCGAGCACGCAAACCAGGCCGATCTGCGCAATGTTGAACGGACCGGACAGCACGTCGGGCTTGTTCTCGAACCGCGCCATGCCGGCCCACGCGCGATTCCAATGGTCGTCATGCCAGGCGTCCCAGCGCAGCCCTTCCGGCCGCACCATTTTTTCGTACCGGCACAGCAGCATGGAATCGAGCATGCCCTGCAGCAGGGAATGGTCGCTCTTCACCTTCCATCGCTCAGGCCCGGATGCGGGGATCAACTTTCCGCCGCCGGCGAGCTCGTCGAGATATTCGACGATGACGTAGGAATCGAGAATGACGTCGCCATTGTCGAGGATCAGCACCGGCAGCTTTTTCAGCGGCGTGATCTTCGAATATTCTTCATTGGGTTGACCCGGAGCAACCGTCGCCGGAGTGAATTCGATTCGGTCGATCAGACCGGTTTCGATCGCGACGATGCGGACTTTTCGGGCGAACGGCGAGGCGGGAGAGAAGGTGAGTTTCATGCTGTCCTCGAGGGCTTCTTCTTGTTTTGTCCGGCGATGACGACCACTCGATGTCATCATCCGCGAAGGCGGATGATCCAGTACCCCGCGGCGGTTCGGTTTTCTCACCCACGCCGCGGCGTACTGGATACCCCGCATTCGCGGGGTATGACATCTAGGCCGCGACGATTTCCTGGCGCTGCTCGCCGAGCCCTTCGATGCCGAGCGTAACGACGTCGCCGACGTTGAGGAAGGTCGGCGGCTTCATGCCGAGGCCGACGCCGGGCGGGGTGCCGGTGGTGACGATATCGCCCGGCAACAGCGTCATGAACTGCGAGACATACGAAATGCACTTCGCCATCGAGAAGATCATGGTCGAGGTCGATCCGGTCTGGCAGCGCTTGCCGTTGACGTCGAGCCACATCGACAGGTTCTGCACGTCGGGGATTTCGTCCTTGGTGACTAGCCACGGGCCGAGCGGGCCGAACGTGTCGTGCGATTTGCCTTTGGTCCACTGACCGAGCCGCTCGATCTGAAAGTTGCGCTCGGAGACGTCGTTGCAGACGCAGTAGCCGGCGATGTGGTTGAGCGCGTCGGCCTCCGAGACATACTTGGCGCGGGTGCCGATGATGGCGGCGATCTCGACTTCCCAGTCGAGCTTGGTGGAGCCGCGCGGCTTCTCGACCGCGTCGTTCGGGCCCGACAGCGAGGTGTTGGCCTTGATGAAGAAGATCGGCTCGGTCGGGATCGGCGATCCCGTCTCCTTGGCGTGGTCGCTGTAGTTCAGGCCAATCGCGACGAATTTCGAGATGCCGGTGACCGGCGCGCCCAGGCGCTGCTTGCCGTCGACGGCGGGAAGCTCGGAGGTATCCAGCGCCGCCAGCTTGGCCAGCGAGGCCGGCGCATAGGCATCCCCGTCGAGATCCCTGACGTGGGCGGAAAGATCGCGCAACTGGCCGGATTTATCGATCAGGCCGGGCTTTTCCGCACCCTTGGCGCCGTAACGAACAAGCTTCATTTTATCGCTCCCTGCGGGTTATCAGACCCTATTGGTGGTATACCTCGGCACGCTTCATGGAACAGCGGGGCAGGAAATTCAACTGCCGACCGACCCCAGCGCTACATACCAGACCCTCATCCTGAGGAGGCCGCAGCGCGGCCATCTCGAAGGATGTGGCCCGAGTGGGGCCTACATGGTTCGAGACGGCGCTTTGCGCGTCCTCACCATGAGGGGGCAGGCAGTCCGGAGTCACCCCACCGCCACGAACCGGAAAGCGTCGCCATCGCGCTTGATGTGACCGGCACTGAAGTGCCCGCCAATCACCAGCGTCGGCGTGTCGGCGAAGCGCGAAAACAGTTCGCGTCGGGTTTCGGCCGACTGCCGGGGATCGGAATCGGCGGTCGAGGACCAGTTGAGATGCGCCATCTGGCACGGATGATGGGCGACGTCCCCCGTCAGCAGGGCTTCCTCGCCGTCCGACTTGATGTGGACGCTCATGTGGCCGGGACTGTGGCCGGGGGTCGGGATCAGCGTGATTTCATCCGTCAATCTGGCATCGCTGGCGACGAGCTCGGATTTGCCGGCGTCGGCGATCGGCTTCACGGAATCGTCGAACACGGCGAGCTTGTCCGGCGCATCGCTGTGGTCGCGCCAGTGCTCGTATTCGCCTCTGCCGAACACATATCGGGCATTGGCGAAGGTCGGCACCCATTTGCCGTCGATGAGTTTCGTGTTCCAGCCGACATGGTCGACATGCAGGTGCGTGCACAGCACGGTATCGATACTGTCGGGCGGGAAGCCCGCCGCTGTCAGCATGTCGAGGAACGGGTGCTTTCGGTTGTTCCAGGTCGGCACATTGCGGCCCTGTTTGTCGTTGCCAAGACCGGTATCGACGATGATCCGGCGCGACGGAGTCTCGACCAGGAACGAATGGATCGACATTTTCAGCCGGCCTTCCTCGGTCGCAAATTGCGGGATCAGCCAAGGCAGTTTCCGGATTTCCTCGTTGGTCGCGAGCGGAAGAATGAAACGGGTGCTGCCGACAGTCTCCATTTCGACAACTCTCGTGATCCTGACCCTGCCCACGTTCCACTGCATCCGGCGCATCCTCTCGTTTCTGATTGTTCGGGCGAGGATGCGGGTTTCCATCAGCCGGTGCAATGGATCATCCGACAGCGTTCGGCGTTATCGCATAGCCCGTATGAGGAACATGCGATGCCAGAACTCATGATTTCGCCCGAGAAAATCGGCTTTCTGATCGAGAAAGCCCGGCAGTTCGACGTCAAGGAAGGGGCATCCGATCCGGACTCAGGGTCGAACGCGGGCGATGACGACATGATCGACGTGCTGCAGGACAACGGAAAAGATCCGGTCGTCAGCGAGATCACCGGCTTCATCAACTCGCTTTCCGAGGACGAGAGGGTCGCTCTCGTTGCCCTGATGCGACTGGGGCGCGGCGACGCCACCATCGAGGAATGGGAGGATCTGCGTACGGAGGCGGCAGGCCAGCGGGACCTCGACACCGCGCGCTATCTTCTTGGCGAGCCGATGCTTGGAGATTTGCTGGCGCAGGGGCTCGACGAGTTCGGCCTTACCTGGAACGAGGAGCGAACGACGGCGGATTCCTCCGGTGTCAGCCAGCGGGAAGAAGACGAGCGCAATCCACGATAACCGTGCCCAGCTTGTCGCCTTTCTCCACCGCAAGGTGCGCCAGCGCGGTGTCCGAGAGTGCAAACTGCGCGGCGACGTTGTGGATGCGCCGGCCTGCCGACAGCCATTTCGTGATGTCGGCCTGCGCCGCCGCCAGTAGCGGCGGCGGCAGCGCAAACAGCACGAGCGCGCGGACCGCGATGCATTTCTCCATCAATTCGCGCATTGGTACGACCGGCGTGCGGTTGCCGTTGGTGGCGTAGACCGCAATCGTCGAATTGGTGCCCATCAGTTTCAGCGTGGTCGCGATATTGCCGCCGAAATCGACATCGACAACACGGTCGACGCCGCGCTGCCCGGTGAAGGCCATCGCCTTCGCAACAACGTCATCCGTCCTGTAGTTGACGACGAGATCGGCGCCGGCGAGACGTGCCTGCTCGGCCTTGGCCGCCGAACTGACGGTCGCGATCACCTTGGCGCCACCCCATTTGGCGAGCTGCACGGCGTAGTGCCCGACCGCGCCGGCGCCGCCGGTGACGAGCACCGTCTGCCCCACGATCGGCCCGTCGCAATAGAGACAGCACCATGCCGTCATGCCGGGAATGCCCAGCGTGGCGCCTTCGGCAAACGACAGACTGTCCGGCAGCGGCGTCACCAGATGTTCGGCGAGCGCAATATATTCAGCCGCGGTGCCGAACGCGCGGCCATTGCGCTGGCCGTTGAACAGCCAGACCCGCTGGCCGATCTTGAGCCGCGTGACGCCGTCGCCGACCTGATCGATGATGCCGGCGCCGTCGCTGTTGGGAATGACGCGCGGATATTCCATCGGCCGGTAGCCGCCGCCGCGGCGGCCGACATCGGCGGGATTGACGCCGGACGCCTCCAGCCGCACCCGGACTTCGCCCGGGCCGGCCACCGGCGTCGGCGTCTCGCCATAGGCCAGCACTTCCTGTGCTGGCCCGGTTCGCTCGTACCAGACTGCCTTCACAGCGTGCCGGGGAAAGCGCCGCCGTCCAGCAGGATGTTCTGGCCGGTGATAAAGCCGGCCTTGGCGCCGCACAGGAAGGCGCAGGCGTAGCCGAACTCGTCCGGATCGCCGAACCGCCCCGCTGGATTTTGCTTGGCGCGCTCGGCAAACACTTGGTCCGGCGGGATGCCGCGCTTCTCGGCTTCTGCTTTCCCCACACCGCGCAGGCGGTCGGTGTCGAACGGTCCCGGCAGCAGCGCATTGATGGTGACGTTGCTGATCACGGTCTTGCGCGACAGTCCCGCGATGAAGCCGGTGAGTCCGGCGCGCGCGCCGTTGGAAAGCCCCAATATGTCGATCGGCGCCTTCACCGCGGCCGAGGTGATATTGACGATGCGGCCAAATTTCCGCGCCATCATGCCGTCCACCGTCGCCTTGATCAGTTCGATCGGCGTCAGCATGTTGGCGTCGATCGCCTTGATCCAGTCGTCGCGGGTCCAGTTGCGGAAATCGCCGGGCGGCGGGCCGCCGGCATTGTTGATCAGGATGTCTGGTTCGGGACAGGCCTTCAGCACGGCTTCGCGGCCGGCGGGCGTCGTGATGTCGCCGACAATATCGGTTACCGTGACGCCGGGACTGGCCTTGCGGATATCGTCGGCCGCCTTTTTCAGCGCCTCCGCGCCGCGCGCGGTCAACGTGACATGCACGCCCTCATTGGCCAGCGCCATAGCGCAGGCGCGGCCCAAGCCCTTGCTCGATGCGCAGACGATGGCACGGCGGCCTTTGATCCCAAGATCCACTTTTTCTCTCCCGTTGCGTCAGGTGATGTTCTTGTAGTCCGATGCGGCCACTCTAGCCAAGTCGCGCGCCGCTGATAAGCCGCCGAGCCTGCTGATATTGCATATTGCGATCCCGGAAACGGGTCTCTCCACGTCATTGCGAGCGTAGCGAAGCAATCCATGCCACGGCATAACGGATAGATGGATTGCTTCGTCGCTTCGCTCCTCGCAATGACAGAGGAGCGCTACAACGAAAATCAACCCGCCCGCATCTCCGCTCTTATCATGTCGGCGGCCTTTTCCCCGATCATGATCGTCGGCGCATTGGTGTTGCCGCCGATCAGGGTCGGCATGATCGACGCATCGACCACGCGCATTCCTTCGACGCCGTACACTTTCAGCTTCGGATCGACCACGGCCATGGGATCGTTGACGCCCATCTTGGCCGTGCCGACCGGGTGATAGACGGTGTCGACCGGGGCGCGCAACACGTCGCGGATATCGTCATCGCTATGCACGCCTTCCGTGAACATCTCCTTCTTCTGCAACGCGCGCAGCGCCGGCGTCTCCATCAGCCGGCGCGTGGTCTTGAAGCCGGCGACCATGGCTTCCAGGTCGTCCGCGTCACCGAAGAAATTCGGGTCGATCAGCGGCGGCGCAAATGGATCGGCACCGAACAGCGAAATTCTACCGCGGCTCTTCGGCCGCAGCAGGCAGACGTGGCAGGAGAAGCCGGTGCCGCGATGGCGCTTGCGGCCGTGATCGTCGGCCATCGCCATGCCGAAATGAAGCTGAATATCGGGGATGTCGAGATCGGGTCGGGTTTTCAGGAAGCCGCCGCATTCGGCGAAATTCGATGTCATCGGCCCGGTGCGTTGGCGGCGATACTGTCGGATGGCCCGCAGCAGCCGCGGCAGCGCTTTAAGTGAAATGCCGTTGAAGTGGGGATTGTCGGACATGTAGCCGAACACGAAATCCGGGTGATCCTGCAGGTTTTGTCCGACGCCAGGCAGGTGATGCACGGTGGCGACACCGTGCCTTGCAAGCTCGATACTGTCGCCAATACCCGACAGCATCAGGAGATGCGGGGTCTGGAACGCGCCGGCGGAGAGGATCACCTCGCGCCGGGCGCGGATCTGCTTCAGCTCCTTGCCCTGCCGATATTCGACGCCGACCGCGCGCTTGCCTTCGAACATGAGGCGTGTGGCGTGGGCTTGAGTCTCGACGCGCAGATTGGCACGGTTGCTCATATGCGGGTGGATATAGGCGCGCGCGGCGCTGCAGCGCTCGCCGTTCCGCTGCGTCAGTTGATAGATGCCGAGGCCTTCGTGTTCGTCGGCGTTGAAATCCTCGCGCAGGCGAAACTGCGCTTCCTGCGCCGCCTGTAGAAAAATCTGCTGCACCGGATTGCCGGTGCGCGACTTGTTGACCGCGAGGGGACCGCCCTTGCCGTGGTATTCGCCGTCAAAATCGGCATTGTCTTCGGCGCGCTTGAAGTAGGGCAGCACGTCGGCGAACGACCAGCCGGTATTGCCGAGCGAGGCCCATTGATCATAGTCGGCGCGGTGGCCACGGATATAGACCATCGCGTTGATCGCCGAGGAGCCGCCGAGCCCCTTGCCGCGCGGCTGATAGCCGATGCGACCGTTGAGGCCCTTCTGCGGCACGGTGCTGAAGGCCCAGTTGTTGACGGGGCCTGCGACCATCAGCACGAGCGCGAACGGCGTCGTGACCACCCAATTGTCATTCCGGCCGCCGGCATCGAGTAGCGCCACCGACGTCTTCGAATCCTCCGATAGCCGGCCCGCCACCGTGCAGCCACCGGAGCCGCCACCCACCACCACGAAATCGAAGATATCGGTCACGCCCATGCCCCCTCCCGGACTTTTGTTCTGGCGACCTGATGGGCCGCGGCTTTGGGCGCAAAACTCCGCTTTTGCGGCGTTTATGGCAAGAGCGGTTCCAAACGCCGGTTTTGGCGCTCCAACTCCTCGTTTTTGCTGTCATAAAATCTGCAAAAGCCCCTTCTTGCCCCTTTCCAAAGCGAGGTGACGTTGATACATACCCCTCGCACCCGATGGCCTTGCCCGGGTCGCCTTCTCAGGAAGCCTCCGGACGGGATCGATCGGCGCAACCACGCGTTGGCCGGCTTCACGTCGGGTCCGGTTTTTTTCGAAGGCAGTGCAACGGTTTAACGCGGGGTGGAGCAGCCCGGTAGCTCGTCAGGCTCATAACCTGAAGGTCGCAAGTTCAAATCTTGCCCCCGCAACCAACGATACCGACACTCCCGTAGCTGACGCTGCGGGAGTTTTTCGTTTTGGTGGACTTGCCATCGTCCTGGCGGGCCATCCAGCCCAAGATCGCGTCCAAGCCGCCGTACAGAGCGTCGCGTGCATCGTACGAGATCGGCCGAAATTCTCGGTGACAAGCAGTGAGCCGGCGCTCGTGGGTATCTGGCCTAAGCGTCCGGGACCATTTCCCGCGGTCGGACGTTAGTGTCTTGAGAGAACGGCCACTGGCAAAGCCTTTTCGCGGGGCGATGCACCAGCAACTGGAGACGATCATGCCAGAGCGGAGGAGAGTGCAGAAAGCCAAGCGGGACAAGCGCGCGGGCAAGTCGCCAACCACCCAGGCGGGCGAGTTTGTGCACGAGGAGATTCGCAAAATCCGCCGCGGCCAACATGGAGCGAGATCGCCACAGCAGGCGATTGCAATCGGCCTATCCAAGGCACGGCGCGCGGGCGTCCCGCTTCGTCCGCCGGCAAAAGGCAAGGCCAAGGCAAGGACCCGCAAAAGCGCCGAATACGCCTATGAGGCAGGCCAAGGCAAGCGAAAGACCCGACGCCGGCCGCGCGTTTCACGTGCTGTATCGCAGACCCTCAAGCGCGAACCACGCGGCACGGCGTCACGCGCGGCACTGTCGAAACAGGCACGAAGCGCCGCCTCGCGTCGCTCCGCCTCGGCCCGCTCAGCGGCGGCTCGGAAGGCCGTAAAGACCAAAGGCCCGGCGCAGCGCTCTGCGGCAGCCAAAAAGGCAGCCCGGACCAGAACGCGTCGTCGGCGATAGCCTTGCGCAGAAGATCAATTTTACAGCTACCACAATGGCGATAAGAACACAGTCACGGAAAAGCAAAGTCGTCAGGACCCGCCCCCCGAGGCAGTCTCGGAGCGCACAAAGGAATTACGAGCGCTACGTAGATTTGGCTCGCGCTGAAGCGCTGAAGGGAGATCTGATCGCAGCGGAAAATTATCTTCAGCACGCCGAGCACTATTTGCGGTCGATGCACGAAGAGGCGCACGGCGGGCGGCTCTCGCCGCAGCCGGCAATTGTGCCCAAGCAGCGGCTGGGACACAGCGGATGATGGAGCAATCCTTCTACGATCGCGAAACCTGAGGACGGACGTGTTCTGCTCTCGGCGGGACCGCGCCACTGGCCTTTGCGCCCGGAACTAATGCGGACCGCCCGGAGTTCTTCATTTTGAGCGGCCGCTTTACACGAACGAACTCGCAAGCCCTTTGCCCCACAAGGGCAGCTCATCATGAGGAGGCTGGCCGTGATTCGAGACATTGTCGTCAACTTGGCGACCGGTAACTCTCGCGATCCAACAGCAGCGTACGCGATATCCGTTGCCAGGATGTTCGACGCCCAGATTGCAGGGATCGCAATGTGTCACTCCCCAGCGATTGTGGCTGGTGGCATGGAGGCTGTTCCGGCCGACCTAATCGAGTCCCTGCGCGAAGAGAGCGCCAGGGCGGCAAACGGGGCCATCGAAAGATTCAAACAGGCAGCGGCGCAGGCTCATCTTCCTGCCGAGGCGCAGATGGTCGAGACCAGCATTGAAGGAATCCCAAGGACGTTTGGCCGTATTGCTCGGACGTTCGATCTTGCAATCGTTGCGCGGGCCGAGCCCGAAGTGACGACCTCCACGGGTCTTGCCGCTGAAGCAGCGATGTTTGAATCCGGTCGGCCTATCGTCGTCGTACCCGGTATCCAAACGGACGGCATCAAGCTCGGCTGCATTCTCGTCTGCTGGGACGGAAGCCGCACTGCCGCGCGGGCGCTCGCGGACTCAATGCCGTTATTGGAGCGCGCGAAGTCGATCGAGGTGATCAACGTAGGCAATAGGGGTCGGGAAGCCGAAGAATCCCTGGCGGCCGTTGGCAGACACTTGGCGCGCCACGACTTGAATGCCAGCACCAAAGCGCTCACCGCCGATGGGGCTGATGTCACAAACGTGATCCTGTCGCACGCGGCAGATCTATCAGCCGACCTTATCGTAATGGGCGGCTTCGGCCATTCGCGGCTGCGCGAGTTCTTCCTCGGGGGCGTGACGCGTGGCATTCTCGACACGATGACCGTTCCGGTACTGATGTCGCATTAAAGACCGATGTTAGAGCTCGTCGAACGGCACTGATGCCCTTGATCATGTTGGCAAGGCTCTGTTGGGGGGCGCGTACGTCATCACCCGCAAAAGCAAGATGAGATGGCCGAACGACATTCGCGTTACCAGGCTTTTTGGCGAGTGTAGACACCGATGGCCGAGACAAGCATTGCCAACAAGCGACTCGATCAGCGCCGGGTCGCGCCTGAGGGTCTCTTCCGGCGACCGCGGCTATACTTGGTTGGCGAGGCACCCGGCGCCGAAGAAGCTGAGCAGGGAAGGCCCTTTGTCGGACCGGCTGGCTGCGCGTTGCGCAAACTGCTCGAGCAGGCTGGGATCGATCTCAGACAACTGCGTTTGGCCAACGCGATTCCATTTCGGCCGATAGAATGCACGGAAAAATCCACGCTGCGCAATCGCGCTCCGACTATCGAGGAAATCAATCAATACGGCGCCGCGGTACTGACGGACATCCGGCGCTCGAAGCCGCGCGTAGTCGTTGCGCTTGGCAGCACGGCGGCTCACCTATTCAGGGCGTCGCGTTCGATCCGAGCGTCGCGGAAGGCAAAGCTCCAATTTGATGGCCGTCCCCTGCAAATCACTTTTCACCCGGCCTACGTCCGCCGCTTCGGCGGGTCGAGCGGCGACGCTTGGCGTAAGATGGTCGCTGATCTGCGCCGGGCCTGGAAAGTATCGGCAATGTGCTCAAATGGCGCTCGAAGCAGGAAGCATTCTCCCGAGGGTTAAAGGCTGTTCAGCGGGGTTGCGTCATGCTTGCCGCGGGTCCTCAGCGCTCGTAGCTTGTCGGGTCTGGGCTGTCCGACGGATGCGCGAATGCCTTGCGCAAGACCGCCGACATCGGAGTCTTGAAATTGAGGCTGTTGGGCGGCACCGGCGATTCGAACCACTTCCTGTAGATCGATTCGATCTCCGGGCTTCTGTATAGATCCGCGGTCGCCCGGTCGGCCACGGTCTTGAACGGTGCGTCGTCCTTGCGCAGCATGATCCCGTAAGGCTCGGCCCTGGACAGGGCTTCCTCGCTGATCATGTAGGCGGACGGATCCTTTGATCGCGCGATCGCGACGGCGAGTTGCACGTCATCGAGGACGTAAGCGGCCGCGCGTCCCGTCTCCAGCATGAGAAAGGCCTCCGCCTGATCTTTGGCGGCCAGCACTGCAATGCCGAGATTTCGCGTATTATTGACCTGATTAAGCTGCACCATGTTGGTCGAGCCCGATATCGCAACAACGGGCTTGCCTTTCAGATGGTCGATTGTCGCGATGTTGTCGGACTTTCTCGCGGCAAAACGGGTCGCCGACAGGAAATGCGAATTTGTGAACGTCACCTGGCGCTGCCGCTCCGCATTGTTGGTGGTGGAAGAGCAGACAAGGTCGACTGTCCCATTCATCATGAGCGGAATGCGATTGGATGACGTGACGGCAAGCGTTTCGACGGCAACAGTCGAGACTTTGAGTTCGCGTTTGACCGCGTCGACGATCCTCATGCAGATGTCGACCGCATATCCAATCGCCTTTTGATCGCTGTCCAGATAGCTGAATGGCACCGAAGCTTCCTGAATGCCGAGGATGATCCTGTTCGTTTCCTTGATCTTCTGGAGCGTTCCGGTCAGTTCGCTTGCATTTGCAGGCACGGCCATCAGGGCAGCCGCAATCATCGCCGCAGACAGGCGCATCGTCTTCACTCCATGGACATCGGCAGTTCTTGTCAGGACCCGGTCTTAGCCGACATTGTTCTCTTGAGGTATCAAAGGTTGCTTCTAGCAGCTATCAACCAATTTTATCGGCGAGCCGCATTGGGCGGCTCTACGAGCAGCCGCGCAGTGCCTGGACGTTCGAAACGGAAATGGTGAACCACAGCGCTTGACGGCAAGCCTAAGTGAAGTTCCCGCGCCGGAACTTGGCGTGCGATCATTCAGCGCGCGAAACACGCGCCGAAAAAAGGAGCGCTGCTCCGTACAAGTCCGAGGTCATCTTAAGCTGAATGTTAATCCCTCGCGCTATCCGTCGCACAGGGCGGGGTGCGCGGGTGGCAAGTATTTTCGAGGTTCAGGGTTTTGGCGCATTGTCCGAATGGAACGGACAGTTCTCAAGCGCCTCGGCCAGGCAGGCATTTCAAAGGATCGCCTCGCTCGGATCGAATTCGATCGAGCTCATCGGCGCGGATATGGACACAGACCGGAACGTCCAACTCGGTCTTTGCCGAACCAGCCAAGACCGAAAGCGACGCCAGCCTCTTGTCAGGCTTTCAGGCCGCGCACGATGCCGGCCTGTCGGTGCTGTTCAAGGCCGCGCTCTCGACGTTGAACGGAACCAGGGTATCCAGCCTGGCACCGGCGGATGTCGCCGGCTTTTTCGCGTCCTACAAGGCCGAGATCGTGCATCTAGCTGCCGTCGCGCAGGCCGGTGGCGTGGAGATGTTCGCGATCGGCAACGAGATGAGCAGCCTGTCCGGCGAGCCGTATCGCGGCTACTGGATCGATCTCATTGCGGCAATCCGCGAGGTCTATCATGGCGAACTGACCTATGCGGCGGCGACCGATGAGGCCTCGCATGTCAGCTTCTGGGATCAGCTCGACACCATCGGCGTCAACACCTATCCGCCATTGACGGCCAGCAATGCGCCAACCGTACAGGATCTGGTCGACGCGTGGACTGCCGTTCCGGTCAATCCCTATTACGCGGCAGCATTCGACTACAAATCACCGGTCGATTTTCTCCACTCGCTCGCGACCAAATACGACAAGCCGCTGCTGATGACCGAGCTCGGCTATCGCAGCATCAATGGCACCGCGATCTCTCCGGGATCGTGGACGAGCAATGGTACGGTTGATTTGCTGGAGCAGGCGGACGCCTTCAGTGCCTTCTTCCAGGTCTGGACCGCCCATGGCGGCAGTTGGTTCAAGGGCGTCGAGCTCTGGCAATGGGATCTCAATAATCAATTTTCGGGCACGGGCTATTCCGTCATGGGAAAGCCGGCCGAGGCGATCGTCTCGCAGTATTTTCATGGCGACGGGGCGGTGCCCGATCTTGCGATGAGGGGATCGGCCATCGCCGACCTGATCGACCTCGGCCGGGGGGATGACACGATCAATGCCGGGCTTGGCGATGACATCATTCATGGCGGTGCCGGTGCGGATGTCATTGTCGGCGGGCCCGCAAGCAGCGGCAAACTGGCGGTAACAACGATTACCCTCGTGGGCTATGGCTCCGCGGTTGGCGGCGTTGGCGCGCAGGCCCAAATCAAGTTGAACGGCGAGCCGGTATCCGGATTAATGGAGTTCAACCCGGCCGCGGATCCATCTGAATACCAGACCTTCACGATAAGCTTCGTCGATTTCGGCCCGATCGCCTCCATCGACATCAACCTGGCGAACGCCACACCGGGGCGGGCACTGCATATCAAGGATTTCCTGATCAACGGCGTCGCGCTGACGCCGGCCGACGCCGCCAATGCAAGCTCGCCCGGCACGTTCGATCTCTACGTTCACAATATCCATGTCGACATGACCGACCACCAGGATTGGCTTTCCGGCGCGGCGACGGACAACGACATGATCGATGGCGGCGCGGGCAACGATCTCATCACAGCGGGCGTCGGCGACGACATCATCGATGGCGGAGAGGGCGTCGATACGGCGAATTTTTCCGGCAACGAGCGCGACTACGACATCTCGATTGTCGATGGTCAACTGGTGGTGAACGACCGAGTCGCGGGCCGCGACGGCACCGATCATCTCACACGTCTCGAATTCCTGCAGTTCGCCGATGGCGTCGTCGACGCCAACGGGCTGTTCGCCAGTCCGGCGCAGAGCTCCGGCAGCACGCCGAAAATGCCGGCGACCGATGGCAACTCCGTCTCACCGCCACTGCTCGGTGGCGATGATAGGATTGAAAGTGTCAGCCCTGATGTGGAGGGACGTCTCCTTGGGTTCTTGAGGCCGTTTGTCGGTGGCACCCGCGAGCGGCTTACCTTCGACAATCATGACGGCTTACCTATCGGGAACACCGATGAGGCTGGAGTCACATTGACCCGGACGGTTGTCAGCGCCGTCCTGAACAGCGCAAGCCGCGATCCGTTCATTTTCAGCGAGATGGTCAGGCATGATGTGGCAAGGGATTTCAAGGCAGGGGAGTCAATCGGGGACTGCGTGGTGCAGATCGATCCCGGTCATGATGTATCCATCGCGTTCAGCGGCGGTACGCACCTGATATGGGACCATCTGCTCTTCACCTGATCGGGCAGATGCCGGGTTTCGTCGGCTGAGGCCGATCTCGCCAACCAGGCGACGCGAAACGAGCCGGCTGCAAGGCTTTCGACAAATCCTAAAGTTTGTTCGAAACAGCAGGGCGGGTTTGTGCGTTGCGTTCTCGCAAGCCCTCACGGTGGCATCTGGCTGCAGCTTCCTGCGACATCCAATTGCAACCATCCGAATTGTTCCCGGTCCCGCATTGTTGCGCTGTCATTGCATTCGAAATAGCATCGATTGCGAGTCATGAGCGGGGCAGGGCAGAAGAAATGACATATGAGGTCCTTCTTTGCAGCTTTCTGCCGTCGATCATTCGGTAGCGAATACGGAACCCGCGCACTGGAAAAAGCGTCTTCGCTGTCCTCGCTGCTCGTCGCCGCTGCGGAACGTGTGGTCACAGCCAACGTGCTCAAACCGTGCCTGCGATTATAGCAGAGCCGGGTTTCCGATGATCGGCGCGCAGCCGGTGCTGATCGATTTCGCAGCCAGCATTTTTGAACGCAGGATGTACGAGGCCGAGAATGGCTCGGCGCTGCGGCGGGACGTCAGTCGCAGTTCCCTTGGATCGCGGCTGCATCGCCTTACCTTCGGAGGCAATCCGGTTGCAGTCGCCAACAGCGCAACGTTCATCGAGCTGTTGAAGCGGGGGTCGAGGCGGCCGGTTGTACTCGTTGTCGGAGGCGGGACGATCGGTTTGGGCGCAGACGCACTCTACCGGGACGATTCCATCGAGCTTGTCGGCACCGATGTCTACGCTTCGCCGCACACCGTGCTGGTGGCTGACGCCCACAGTCTACCCTTCGAAGACGGCGTGTTCGACGGCGTCTGGGTGCAGGCGGTGCTGGAACATGTGCTGGAGCCCGCAACGGTCGTTGCCGAGCTGCATCGGGTGCTGCGGCTGGAAGGCCTGGTCTATGCGGAGACGCCGTTCATGCAGCAGGTGCACGAGCGGGCCTATGACTTCTCGCGTTTCACGCAGAGCGGTCATCGCTGGCTGTTCAGGCGATTTTCCGAGATCAACGCCGGACCGGTCGGCGGCGCCGGTGTGGCGCTTGAATGGTCAATTCGCTATTTCGCACGCGCTCTCGGCGCGGGCAACAAGCTGTCACGCCTGATCGTGCTGCCGTTCTTCTGGATCAGATATCTCGATGCGTTCGGTCGCGGACGGGCCGCAGCAGACGCCGCCAGCGGCTTCTTCTTTCTGGGGCGCAGAGCCGAGCAGGCGATGGATCCGCATGACATGCCGGATTACTACAACCGGCAGAAGTGAGACGGATGGCGCGCGCTCTAAGAGACGCCCTTAATCTTCTTGCATGGCGTGGACGAGGTTGACGACATCCGTGCGACGTCCGTTACGGACCGGATGGAAAGCTTTTCCTTGCTGGTGATGAAGCGGAGCACGCCGCGAGGATAGGCGTCGCAGAACTGAGCCAGCGTGGCTGCCGTCGCTGAAACGCTGTCCTGCTTGGGGACCACGGCGATGCCGCCATCGCGCAGGATATACGCGTCCTTAACGTTGGGCATGGCCGATGCCGCGACGCAGATCTTGAACAGGTCGTTATAGGTCTGCGGCGTCAGGGACAGGTCCCCGCCGGGCGTTCCCAGGAGATACTCGCGGCTCTTGCGGCAGTTCTCGTTGTCCGCCCGCGCTGCACCGTTCGCGAGCGTCAGCAGTATCGCAGTCGCGACCAGCAGCTTCATGCCGTTATTCCGATGGCGCGGTCTGCAGATGCCGGCTTGCCGGTGTAGGGCAGGCCATAGGTTATCGCCGCGCATCGTTCCCATGAAAGGGCGCGGGCATGGGAGGATGCGCCTGCCGCGAGAATGGCGCGCAGATTCCGATCGGCGGCCAGCTCTGCAATCGCCTGCGATATGCTCTCGGCCGACGGCGGCACGAGAATTCCAGTCTCGTCGGCGAGCACGGCGTCAGGCACGCCGCCGACGTCGGTCGCGACGCTTGGCAGGCCGGCGGCCCCGGCCTCGAGATAGACCAACCCAAATCCCTCCACCCGGCCGGTCGTATCGGGGAGACCCGTCAGGCAAAAGAAATCCGAGGCCGCGTAGAGATCGCGGATGTCTTCGTTCGATTGCGGGCCGAGGAAACGAATGTCGCAGGCCGCCGCCTCGGCGTTGCGCCGCAGAGCATCGACATAATCGGCTTCGCCGTCCGGGCCGATCACGAGCCACGTGATGCGATTGCGCAGATCGTCCGGAAGCTGCAATAGCGCGGCAAGCGTCAGATGATGTCCCTTGCGGCGCGTGATGCGCGCGACCGTGATCATCACCAGCCGGTCTTCCGGCAGGCGATGGGCCAGGCGAATCTCCCGGCGCGTCCGTCGTCCGCCGAACCAGAACTCCGATACGCCGAGACTGATCGCGCTGATCTGGCGCGGGTCGACAGCAAACCGCTCGCGGAACAGCGTCTCGGTAAAACCGCTGTTGGCGATGATCTCCGTCCGCGGTCCGAACACGCCGGCGCCGCGGATCGCCATGCGCTTTAGCGGCGTCTGCGTTTCGTTGATCTCGGTGCCGTGCACCGTCATCAGTACCCGCGCCTGCGTGCGCCATCTCGAAAGCGCAACCGGAATGAAGAACGGCCAATCGGCGGCATGGACCACGTCATATCGGTCGCCGCGGACGCCGCGGCGTGCCAGCATGATCTTGCGCGGCATGTCGCGCATGGAGTGGAGGCCGCCGCTGTAGCGCACGACCTCGAAAGGAAGAATGCGATCGTCGTCGGCCGTCTGCTGTGCGTAGTCCGGCGCCACCACGGTGACCTTGGCGCCGAGCCGGCTCGCCGCCGCCGCAATTTCGCGCGCGTAAGTCCCAATTCCTCCCATCGCGGGGGCGAACTCGCTGGTCAACAGAAGGATGTTCAACCCGGCGCCCTCAGTAAGTCGGCGCCGCGGCGGCAAGTCCGCGGGCATCCTGAATTTCCTGATGATAGCGGAAGACTCGCGCAAGCTGGGTGCCCGGCGTGAACGCCCGGATCGAGTCGGCGATTTGTACCGGATTCATCGTGCCCGCGTCGATGGCATTCCGGACGTCGACGAACCGCTGTGCGAGCGCATCGGCCATGTCGTCGCGGCTGCCGCTTCGCGCCACCAGATAGCCGCTGACACCAGAGTGGATCACGGGCTCGAGCTGGGGCAGGTGCATGGCGACGACGGGCCGGCCGACCGCAAGGGTTTCGAGCACGCAGCGCGGCATGCCTTCGAATTCGGATGTCAGGATGCCGGCATGCGCGCTCGCCAGCGTCTCCGCCATGCCGGCGGCGTCTTTGAAGCCGTGGCGGACGGTGATGTCTTCGATCGCGGCGAACTCTTCGAACCGGTGCGGGTCGCTGGTGCCGATATAGTGAAACCGTACGTCGCCGTTCAATCGCCGCAGGCGGTCGATCGTGCGAAACATCAGCGGTGGATCCTTGAATTCATCGAGCCGGCCGGCGAACACGATCTGAAATGGCGACGAGTTCAGCGGCCAGAGTTGCGGCTTGAAGATATCCGTGTTGACCCATGTCCAGAGCGTATCAATCTTGTCCTTGCGGCGCGGATAGGTCCGCTGCAACCGCTCGGTGATGAACGGATTGACGCAGAGAAATTTCTCGCTCATGGCGACGGCAAACCGCTCGCCGGTATTGTGGACGAAGGCGTATTTCCGCAGCAGCGAATCCATCTGCAGTTTCGGCGCGCCCTCGCCGTGAAGCATCTGCACGAACGGCAGCCGCAGGATCGCCGGCAACCAGGAGAATTCCACCCGCCGCAGATCGACCGAGCACCGCCTGGCGCGGATCAGCCTTGCGATCGGACCGAAGTGGCGGAGCAGTGCCATGAAGAATTGCCCGGTCAGCGAGGTGCGGATGCTGCGGGCCGCTTCGCGCGCCTGCTGGTCCGAATAGTGCAGGATCGGCAGGAAGTCGAAGCCGCGGCCTCGGAATGTCATCCGGTGAAGCTTGCCGAGCTCCAGCTCGCCCGTCGAGTCGACACCGATGAAGAGGATGTCGGTGTCGGTCGGATGGAATGTAATGAAGTCGCGAATGTATGTTTCGAGGCCGCCCACCTTTTGGCCGCGCGGGTCGAACGGGTGGATCAGGCAGATCTGGTAACGTGGCTTGATCCGGTTGGCGTTTCGCGCCCGTAGCGCCAGGGTCAATGTTGAAGTCATGCCGCTTTCCTCATGCGTGCCTGGACAATTTGCGGAATGGTTCGCGCAACGAGGCGCGGAACGACTGTCATGCATTTGATATAGCGGGGGCCGAGCCGGCGCGGCTCGCGCAGCATGCGCCATGCCCATTCCAGCCCGGTTTTGCGCGCGATGGACGGCGCGCGGTCTTGCGTGCCGGCGATGAAATCGAGTGCGGCTCCGATGCACAACACTCCGGTTCCATTCAGCTCGTCGAGGCATCGCGCCGCGAACAGCTCCTGCCGTGGCGCACCCAGCGCGACGAAGCAAATTCTGGCGCCCGAGGCTCGGATGCGTTCGATCGCAGCATCGGCTTCGCTGGAATAGGGATCAAAACCCGGTCCCGGCGCAAAGCATCCCGCGATTTGCAATCCCTTGAATCGTTCCGACAAACGCCGTGCCGTTGTCTTGAGCGTGAGATCGTTCGCCCCCAGCAGAAAGACCGGGAGTCCTTTCTTGCGGGCTTCCGCGCAAACAGGCTCGACGAGATCGGCGCCGGTCGTGCGTTCGATTGGCACGCCCATGAGGCGGCTCAGCACGACAATGGGGAACCCGTCGGCGGTGACAAATCGGGCACGACGATAGGCCGCGCGAAAATTGGCGTGGTGTTGAAGCTGGACGACGTGGTCGAGATTGAGCGTGCAGACGCTGAAGTTGTCGCCATGTTGCGCGGCCGACACGATCGAAGACACGGCTTCCGGAAGCGAGGGAACATTGATCGTTATCCCATCGACAGTGAGGCCCGGCTGCAACTGCGCTGGTGGTTCCAACATATCGACTCCTGCTGATGATGTAATCGAGAGACGCACTGGGAACGATCGACAGACGCGTTCGGCAGACGCGTTGCTTCGCGAGGGGAACTGCGTGCCGAAAATTTTCTTGACGGACATTCGTCACGAAATCGGACTAATGCGACGCAACGATGGCGATGCCGCGTTGCGAAGGACGAGACGTCGCGACGAATCATTCACATGATGGAGATCAGCTATGCAGCAGTGGTCGAGGCGAGATGCGCTCGCTCTCATCGCAGGAGCAAGCGTTGCTTCGTGCGGGAAGGAAGTATTCGCCGCGCAGCCTGCGCAAAGCCTCGGCGTCATCGCGGCTCGTAACGGAATCGTGTTCGGCGCGGCTGCTGGTCCGGTGATCGACAAGGATCTTGCGTATCGCGAGCTGTATCAGACGCAGACGCGCATCGTCACAACGGACGTTGCAATGAAAATGGGAACCATCGCGCCGCAACCGGGGCCGAAGCGATTCGAGAGTGCAGATCGTCTGCTGCAATTTTGTGCGAGTCACAACATTCCGATGCGCGGTCACTGCCTGATCTGGAACGAATGGGTTCCGCAATGGATCAAGAACATGAGCGGTGCCGAGCGTGAGAGGTTCTTCGATTCGTATATCGACGAAGTGGCTGCCCGCTATGTAGGCAAATTGCATTCATGGGATGTCGTCAACGAGCCGTTCTGGCCTGGGCACAAGGCGCCCGGCGGCTACCGGCTCGGTCCGTGGTACGACACATTCGGTACCGGCTATGTGCGCCGTGCCTTCGAACGCGTGGCGAGGATCGACCGAAAGACAAAGCTGGTTCTCAACGAGGCGCAGAGCGAACGCGACGACGACGTCGGCCTCGCGGTTCGCCGCGGCCTGCTGCAGCTTGTCGACGAATTGAAGCATGCCGGCGTGCCGCTGCATGCCGTTGGATTGCAGAGTCACCTGCAGCCTCGCTACCCGCACGATCCCGGACGGTTTACCGAATTCCTTCACGCGCTCGCCGAACGTGGTGTCGATATCTATCTGACCGAGTTCGACGTGCGCGACGATACGTTTCCGGACGACATAGCAACTCGCGATGCCATGATCGCCGAGACGGCGGAGAAGTTCCTGACCAACGCGCTTCGGGTGCCGGCCGTCAAAATGGTGATCGCGTGGGAACTTGCCGATAACTACTCGTTCTATACCGACGCGGCGAAGAAGAAGGATCCACTCGCGCAACGGCTGCCTCGGCCGCTTCCGTTCGATTCGTCGATGCAGAAGAAGCCGCTTTGGTTCGCGATGGCGCGCGCGTTCGAGAATGCCAGAAAGTCGTAGGCGCCGATCGTGTCGAATGCCTCACGCCCCTGAATGCTGGGGGCGCGGCCGAAGCATCCGCACCAGCGACGGTGCATAGAACAGGGCAAGCGCTGCGAAATAGGTGGCAGCGCCCGCCGCAATGTGGGCCGCCAGAATCGGGGTCGTTCGGGCCTCCGGAAACATTCGCAGCACGGCCGCCATGGCGATGGTAGCCAATGCGATGCGCACGAGATGGCCGACCGGAAGGCGCAGGCCAAATCGTGTAAACCCGATTGAAAAACTCACGGTGGCGGCGGCCAGTGCCGCCAGCACGGTGGCGCCGGCGACGCCGGGCAGTCCCCATCGCGGCAGGAACAAGGCGCTCAACACCACGGTCATCGACGCGTCGATTGCGGCAATGGCCATCATCCAGCGCGTGCGGTTTTGCAGGAGAAAGACCTGGTCGCCGAAATGGGCGCGCAGGTTGCGGATTGCGCCGGCGAGCGTGGAAAGCGGGAGGATGGCGAGCGTCACCGCTTGGAACGGCGCTGCGATCAGGAGATGCACGATCTCGTTTCTCAGTATGATGATGCCGGCGAGGCTTGGCGCGAGGATTGCGACGAGGAGGGCGCTGTTGTTGGCGAGCTGGCGCATCCCGGCCTGGTCGCCGTGTTGCTCCATGCTTTTCACCGCCAGCGGGAATGCTGCTGCCGTCACTAGCATGGCCGCGACCGCCGCGGCCCGCTGGCCGAGGCCATAGCCGACGGCGAACAGACCGGCGGCGGCCACTCCGGACATTTCGTTGACGATGAAGCGCGATGCATTGAGGCCGACCCAGCCGAGCGCGCCGCCGATGATCAGCGGAATGCCGTAGCGCAGGGCGTGGACCACGATCTCCCGGTCGATCGGCCACAAGCGGTGACCCCAGCCGATCCAGGGCAGGACGATGAGCGCGGCCGTCAGTTGCGCGGCCGCGTAACCCGCAAGTGGCCAATCCGGGGATTGGCCAAGCAGTTTGATCAACACCAGGCCCACGACAAATCCGACGGATGGCCCGAACACCTGCTGGATCGTGTAGACGCGGATCTGCTGCCGCGCGCGGGCGCGTTCACCGATGTAAAGGTTGAGCGACCTGGTTATCACATAGGCGATGGCGGCGAGCAGAAGGCCCGTTCCGGCGCCGGGCGCGATGATCAGATGCAGAATTCCGACGACGGCCGCGCTTTGCAACGCGAGGGATGCCAGCAAGACCGCATTTTCGGTGCGATAGAAGCGCGGCGCGTCGTTGACGTCCTGGTATCGTCCGAGGAAACGCAACGCAAATTGCGACCACCAGGCGAGAAAGCCGATTTGCAGCAATTCGTGCGTGGCCGTAATCAGCGTGATGACGCCGAGCGTGTGCTCGTCGACGACATGCGTCCATACGATCATCGCCAGAAGCTGGAACAGCGGTCCGACGAATTGCGCGGGCAGATAGAGCAAAGTGTGCTTCAGGAGCATCGCTCAAGCCCCCAGCCAGCGGCAGATTCGGGGCGAGGCGAATTGCCGTACGGCGAGCAGCGCCGCGGTAGAGATGAGGGCCGTCAAGACACAGGAGACGGCAAAGCTGGCGACGCCGCCGAGTTGGCGCAGCACGGTATGATCGCGCAGCGCCATCACGATGAAGATGTGCCAGAGATAGATGAAGTAGCTGCCCGAGCCGATCCACCCGAATAGCGGGGATTTCGGCTGGATGGCGAACAGCGCAACGCAGAACAGGGCCGCATAGAGGAAGAAGGCGGTCGAATCGTAAGTGGCGGCGTCGCCGAGGTTGAGAATGCGCGCGGCGGCATAGAACAAATAGGCAGCCAGCGCGGCGCCAAGGAGCGCGCGGCGCATATCCTGTTCGAGCAGGTCTCTGAACATCGCGGTCAGCGCGCCAAGCGCGGCAAACGAGAACCAGAACGGAATGTCGCGCATGCGGATTTCGTCGAGCAGCGCCTCCGACGCTCCGAGCCTCGACATGGCGGGATCCAAATAGCTGCCGGCAAGCAAACCGCTGCCGATCGAGAGCAGCAGCAGCGTGGTGATCCGTTGCCTTGAAGCGGGTTGTCCGTCCCCGCCGGCCGCAAAAATGAGCCACAGACCGAGCGTGCAGCAGACATAGACGAAGACGTAATAGTAGACGAACACATATCCCAGCCCGAACCGGGCGAGCGTCGTGCCGATGCGATGATCCATCGCCGGATTATGCAGGGCCATGTAGATGTAGGCGGCGGCGAACGCGATCGCGTAAGGGACCAGGGCTGCCCTTAACCGCCTTGCCAGGGGGACGCGGCCGGAAAGCGCCGTGAGATATCCGGAAGCGAACAGGAACACCGGCACGCAGGGCCGTAGCGCTGCATCAAGTGATTTTGCCCAGATGGCGTCGAGCGGCTGCGGCAGCGAATGGATTCCGATCACCATCAAAATGGCGATGCCGCGCATCGTGTCGACGACGCTATCGCGGCTTTGGGCCGTTGCGCGCGAGACGCTCAGAGATGGCGGGCTTGCTGATACGCGTTCGACGACCGCCATCATGTGCTCTCCTGCCGCGAGATCGCTGGAGACGGCACATGTTTGAGGGCGCGGCGGTCGTAAACTTCGGTCAGATATCGCCGCAGCGGCGTTTCGAACGTGCGCAGCGAGACGACGCTCGCAAATGCAAGAACGATGATCGCCACCGGCGCCAGAATCAGTCGTTCATGCTCCGATAAGGAAAGCAGGCGTGATCCAAGGGTGATGACGACGGTCGCAACCGGGATGTGCAGCATGTAACAGGAATAGGTCAGCGCCGACCAGCGATCGAAGCCGAGCCGCGACAGCAGCGTCTCACGTCCGGCGCAGTCGGCCTGAATCGCAAGCATCGCGATGGCGTAGATCGCAAGCAGCGCGGTCGTCGTCGGCAGCAGGGAACCGAGCACGATAAAAGCCGCTAGCGACGCTGCCAGCGCGCCGGGCATCGCGGGCCAATGCGCGATCCGGTCGCGAAACAGATAGCAGGCCATGCCGAGGTTGAAGGCAGGCAGCGCCCTGAAGGCGCCACCTTGGTTGATCCAGTCGGCCCACGGTGCCGTTCCGGCAGCCGATGCCCAAAGGGAATTGGCGAGCGCGGCCAGGACCACGAGCGCAATAACCGCCTCCTTGCGGCGTTGCGCGACCAGCGCGACCAGCGGAAAAAGCAGATAGCAAAACATCTCCGCCGAGAGCGACCAACTCGGGAAGTTGAACGTCAAGCGCTCGCCAATGAACGCGTGAAGCAGCAGGAACTGCGCGGGCAGATCGGAAAGCGGATATCGGGCCGGGTTGTCCGTCCGGGCAGCGCCGAAATGGAGTGCGCCGGCAAGCGCAACATAGAAGGCGAGCGTGGCGAGATGCAGCGGATAGATGCGGGCGAGGCGACGCCACAGGAAGCGGCCGATCGATGCGGCATCGTCGACGCGGCCAAAGTATTGACGCGCAATGACAAAGCCGGAGATCACAAAGAACAGGTCCACGAACAGATTGAAATGCCAGGTGTGCGCGACCATGAAACGGCCGATTGGCAAGTCCTTGAAGTAGTCGGAATAGTGAAGGATCACCACGGCGCCGGCCGCGATGATCCGCAATCCATCCTGGTGCCTTGTGGCGCTGGTGTCATGCAAGGCGGCGATACTCCGCAGTAGCGCTTCCCTGGAGGTGAGCAAGGCGGGCAATCAGGCTGATGACGTTTTCGCGGTCGCCGCGGGCCAGATCGTTCCAGCGCGCCAGATTCCGTAGTGCCTGCGCCACGTATCGGGCGCGCCAGTCCTCGTTCGAGAGCGCAGCCGCGATCCGCGCGGCCGCCGAAGCAGGATCTGCGGTATCGATGTAGATGCCGGACTCGCCGAGCACCTCGCGAAAGATGGAAGCATCGGGGGCGATGATCGGCAGGCCGGCGTATTGCGCCTCCAGCAGCGGCAATCCCAGGCCTTCGTCATGGGAGGTGCAGATGAACAGATCGGCGGCTTCAAGCAATTGATTGACGCGGTCGGCCGACTGATATCCGTGCAGCGTAACGCCCGGCTGCTTCTCGAGGGCTTGCCAGTCGTCGCCCCATCCCGGCCTTCCGACGATATCCAGCGTAGCGTCGGGAAATCCCTGCATGCGCAACGCGTCGAGGATTTTCGCCGCCGCTCCAAAATTCTTGCGCGGCTCGACCGTGCCCAGCGCGATCAGCCGAAGCGGTTGGGGCCGCGCGCTCCGTTCGCCGCGCTGTCCGGGGTCGAGGCCAAACACATTGCGCACCGCGGGACGATAGAGCGTCACTTCGGCATCGGACCGGCAATGCGCGGCAAGTTTGCGCCTGGTATCGCCGGAGTTGGCCAGAAAGCGCGGATAGTGGCGCAGCGCGAGCCTGAAGGGGCCGGCCATGTAAAGCCGCGCCCGCATGTTGAGCTCCGCGCGCCGCGTGATCAGGAAATCGTCGTGTATATAGGGTAGCACCCGCGATGCGAACGGCCGCAGCAGCGGGCTGGGCGGAAAGCCGGGACAGAGCAGGATCGAGGACGAAGCGGCGAGCCGCATCGGCAGGCCCAGGGTCTGCGTCGTCAGCATCTGGCGAAGACCCTTCGCCGTCACCGGCACGACATCGAGCGGCGCAAGCGCTGCGGCGGAGAACAGCTCCAGCGTAATGCGTTCGAGACCGGTGACGTGGCGTCCGAGGTGGGTGTTGTCGACGTAGATGGCCATACGAAAGGGAATCCTGAAGTTATGCCGGAACGGACCGGTAGGTGACAGGCGCGCGGACTTGCAGGGACGCGGCGATGCGCCGCTGCTCGCGCGGCAGCAGGATCGAAATGAGGATCACGAACTGCGCGAGCTGAATGTTCTTCGACGAGAAGCTTACTGAACTCGCGGCGATGACGATGATCAGCAGCACGATCGCCCATACCGCGGCGCTCGAACGGCGCAGCAATTCGATGAAGAAGCAGATCAGTCCGATCGTCAGAACGACGGTATGGATGAGGCCGAACTGGACGATGGCGGCAATCCAGAAGTTCTCGATGCCGTAGTTGAGGCCGAGCTGCGACTGCAATGCATTCACCCGGACCGGATTGGGGCCGAGGATCAGCTCGTGCCAATCGAAATGCGAGAGTAGGCTGAACGTGGCGAAGCGCGCGAGCGCGCTGCCCTTGTCGGAAGAGAAGCGCAGCAGCATCTTGTCGAAAATGCCGAGGTCGAGCGCGGCGAAGACGATGGCGCCGGCGGCAAACAGCACGCAGATGGCGAGAATGGCCGCGGGAAGCTGCGTTCGCTTTCCCTGTATCAGGCGGATCGCTTCAAAGCCTCCGACCAGCCCGATCATCGCCAGCACCGTGACCAGCGACGTCCGGCCGCCAAAGGCCATCAGTGACGCCAGGCAGAATGCGATCAGCGTCAGCCGTACCAGGAGCGGCGGGCAGATCGCCGGACGGAGCACCAGCGCGAGCACGTAGGCGCCGACGATGCCGGATGCCGTGAGCGGGTGACCCAGCAGCGCCGCTGAGCGCCATTCTCCCACCACTACGACGTCGCCGAGCGTCAGCGGGATCAGCCGATGCCCGGAGAAATATTCGTAATATCCGAGTACGACGTTCAGCAGGATCGTGAGGTGAATGGCCCAGGCCAGCGGGCGCCTTTGCGCGGGCGACAACTGCCACATCACCATCACGATCAGGATCGGCAGCAGAAACGTGTCGATGATGACCGTGAACGGGCGTTCGAGCACGATCACCTGGACCAGCAGAAACAGCCAGCAGAGCAGATAGGCCAGCAGCAGCTTCGACTCGGAAAACATCCGGTTGATCTCGCCGACCGGCCCGCGGCTGCGCATCAGTAGCAGGGAGAGTGCCAGCAACGTGAAATAGGTTGCCGGATGCAGCTTTTCGTAAAAATTTCCGCCCGCCGTCAGATAGTGGATTTTCCAGTTGGTCAGCACAGAGGACGAGAGCGTGAATGTCGCCATGACGGCCAGCAGCATCAAGCCGGTCGCGATCCGTTCGATGAACGCGTCGGCATTCGCGACGCGCCCACCGCCAGAGGAAGCTGCCCGCACTGCCGGTGAAGCAAGGTGACGAGGACGCACCCGTGCGACACCGGCCGATCCATTTAGCGGTCCGCGCGCTCTCACCTGGCCGCTCCGGCATGCAGGCCCGCGGTGCCGTATGGCTTCAGGTAAGCCGAGCTGCGGTAATAGTCATAGAATTGCAGGCGGCTGAGATCGACGCGGGTCAGTACCGTTCCCATGATCCGGTCACTGACGGGGGACAGCAGGTCCATGGCATGGGACAGCACTTCGCGGGGGGTCTGGTCCCACGCGAGCGCCAGGATGATGCGATCGGCCAGTTCGGCGAGCGCGCGGCCATCGACCAGGGGCACCAGCGGCGGCGAGTCGATCACGATCAATTCGTAGCGGTGGCGGAAATAATCGAGCACGTCGACGATCCGGTCGGAGAACATCAGTTCGGTGATGAACTCGACGTGCTTGATCCTGGTCGACGGCAACACAGAGAGCCCGGTGCTTTGATCCACGAGGACGGCGCGTTCCGGGGCGACGTGTCCGATCGCGACTTCCAGCAGTCCGGCCTCGGCGCGCGGACACAGGGAACGGGTCACTTGTGGATTGCGGAGGTCCCCATCGATGAGCAGCGTTCGGATGCCAAGGGTCGCCAGCGACTGCGCCAGGTTGATGGCAAGCGTGGTTTTGCCCTCGCTGTCGAGTGCCGAGGTGACCTGCACGACCTTCACCGGCTGCGACCGCATCGTCCGTTGCAGCGACAGGCGGACCGCGCGGATGGCCTCCGCGAAGAACGTGCCAGGCTCGTCGATCGCGTAACGCGTCAAAGGCGGCTGCAACGCCGGCGGCAGCAGTTTGGTGGTCTTCGGATCGTAGCTGTCCAGTTCGCTGCGTCCGCGCCGCGCGAGACGGGCCAGCTCTCGCGTGCCGATCAACGGCACCGCGGCAAGGGCCGGGACACCCGCAATGGATTCGGCCTGTTCGAGTGTCTTGACGCGGCCGTCAAGATAGTCGGTGAGGAAGGCCAGCACGCTGCCCGCCCCGAGCCCGAGCATCAGGGCAAGCCCCAGGATCAGCATCGTCTTGGGTGACGACGGCCTGATCGGGATGCTGGCCTTGGTCACGATCCGGGAATCCGGCATCTCCAGGCTCTCTTGCGCGGTGGTTTCCTTGGAGCGCGCCAGATAGGATTCGTAGAGCGTGCGGCTGGCCTCGGCCTCGCGCTGCAGTTCGCGTAAGCGTACCTGCGCCTGGCCGGAGGAAGTGGACACGCCCTGGAGCTGGTCCAGGTTCTGCTGCAGGGACACCTCGCGCGAACGCGCGACGTCATAGTCGTGCTTCGTGCTCTCCAGTATTCGCCGGATTTCGTCGTTGATCAGCTTCTGGGTGTCGCGCCGCTGCGCCCGCACATTGGCGACGAGGGGATGACGCGTGCCGTATTTGCTGGATAGATCCGCCTCGTTCTTGGCGATGTCGGCATATTGCGTGCGCAGCTTGGTGATCATTTCCGAGGAAATGGCTGCGTTGATGCCGCCGGGATCGCCGCCTGATTTCGCGATGTCCTGGACCTGCTCGTACTTTGCCCGCGCCTCCGCCGTCTGCACGCGCGCGGCGATCAGCTTGTTATTGAGGTCGGTGAGCTGCTGGTCGTTGAGGGTTACGCCCTGCGAGACCATCAGGTTGTTGGCCGAACGATAATCCTCGACCGCTTTCTCGGACGCAACGACTCGCGACTTCAACTCGTCGATCTGGCCGTTGAGCCAATTCGCGGCAATACGCGTGGCGTCGTGTTTGGCGCGGACCTGCTCGTCGAAATAGGCGTCCGCAACCGCGTTGGCGATGGTTGCGGCCTTCTGCGGCGATTCCGAACTGACGGCGATATCGACGAGGAAGGTGGTGCCCTGCCTTGTTACCTTCATCCGTCTCTGAAGGATCTCGACCGATCGCGCCTTGGCGGCGTCTTCGGCGCTTGCACCGTCGCTTGGCCCGCTGCTGCTGAACATGCTGAGCAGCGGCTTGATCGGATCGAGGAGGCCGGGTTTGGGTTTGAATTCCGCATCCTCCGTCAGCTTAAGCTTGCCGACGACGCGCACCAGGATCGCAACCGACTGAATCAGCAGCGTCTGGCTTTCGATGGTTGCATCGTCCGTGCCGAAATTCGACAGCACGGACTGGTTGGTTTCGACGACATTGGCGCGGCGCGGATCGACCAGCACGGTCGACGTCGCCGTATATAAAGTAGTCGCGAGCATCAGATAGGTCAGCGCCAACCCGAGCAGGACGGCTACCGGCAATACCACCAGCTTGTAGCGACGGCGCAGGATGCGGCCCATTTCGCGCAGATCGACGGTCGGATACTGCCAGCTTTCCGCAGGTCGGGCGGCAGGCTCGTCGGGGATCACATAGGGCAGGTCAGAATTGCGCTGTAACATTCATTCCTACCAGGTGTTTGTCGAAGCTGAAGACGGGAACGTCGCTGTCGCGCTTGGTGTAGCGGTAGTAGGCGGAAACGGCGCCGAAGCGGTTGATGAGATATTTGACCCGCGTGTCTGATGTCAGCACGTTGTCCTTGCGGACCTGGCCGAAGAACCGGTCGTTCTCGTAACCGCCCGCGAGCGATACGATCACGTTGCGCCGCAGCTCGTAGTCGACGCCGAGTTGAACCGCATTCGCAAGCACGCCGGTGGCGCTGGTGTCGGTGGTCTGCGTGACGAGCTGTTCGGCATTGAAATGCACATCGAGCAGACGGGTGGGCCGCCACGTCAGCCGCGCGCGGTAGGAGGGGCCTTCGATGTTGCCGATCGACGGATCGTCGAAACGCTGCTGGACATAGCCGGCGCCGAACTCGCCGGTCACCAGATTGCTCAAGCCGACCGTGACGCCGGTCAGCGCGCGATAGCCTTGCGAGTCCAGCGTGTGGCCTGGCGTCCCCCTGATGTCGCGCTGATTGCCTTCCACGCCGCCGAACCAGCCGAGGGTGGAAGAAATCGCATAGTCGATCCGGCTGTGCAGCGCGTAGATCTGTCCGTCGCGGGCGTCCTGGTTGATGACGGTGCCGTCCTGCGCGCGCGTTGATCCGTAGTCGTAGGAATCGGTACGGAAGCCGACCGAGGTCGTGAGCCGGTTGAATTCCTTGCGCAGCGTGACGTCGCCGGACATCAGATTGTATGGCGTCGGCGATATGGCGTTGGCGGGGGAAGTGAGCGTGCCGACGCCTTCGTTCAGATGTGCGATCTGAAAGCTGCCCAGCAGCATCGTGTCTTTCGTAATGTCCAGCCAGCCATTGCCCTTCAGGCTGGCATTGGTCTGGTTCAGGCTCGAAAACTGGCTATAGGTCGTCGACTGCGCATCCAGCTTCAGATCGACGCCATGCCGCCCCCATAGCGAGCGCGCGCGCAGCGTCGGCTCGATCACCGCCGCGATGTCGGAACGCGGCGCGGTGTTCGACGCAAAGACGTTGCTGTCGTAAAAAGTGCCGGCGGTCAGCGACGGGTTGAACATCCAGGAGCCGGAGCGAATGCCGACGGGTTCATAGCCAGGCTGTTGTCGCTTTTTCACCGGCATGTCCTCGGGCGGTATCTCTTCGCGATTGTCCGGATCGGTCCTGTCCGGCAGCGATGACGGTTCAAAGATTTTCTGCGCGTTCCAGGGTGAAGCGAACTCTCCGCTGGTCCACGGAATGGCTTGTGCATTTGCGGACGATCCGAGACCGAGCAGGATGGCAGCCGCCGGAGCGGGCAACAGGTTGAAGCTGAAGCGGCCGGGCACGCTTATGGAATGCGATCGCTCTCCGCGTCGCTCAGACGTATTCTGCGATGCAGACTCGAATCCCATCACCCATCCCTTGCGGGAACGCGAAGGCGGCGAACACTTATCGGGCGAGGCCCATCGCTCAAATAATGATCGTCGACTGCGCATAAGAACGGCAGGCCTCATACTCGGTACGCGGGCGCAAGGTTTTTGAGTTGTGAGATTGAAGTGATGCGCTCGCTTGCAACGCGCCTTGCCGGAAAAAGTTTTCCTCGCGTCGCAAAATATTTCGCATGTGCAAAATGCGAACTGTGACAACAGCGCAACATGCGCACCATCATCCGCTCAGGTGCGCATGCACTCCATCCGAATTCCGAGACGCTAGAAGTAGCGTTCCGGAACCCTAATGTTATCGCCGGGATAGACCGGGACGGGAGCATCGAGAGGGTGGGTCTCTTCCGCGCCGGCACCTGCACGGCGGAGATAGACCTTGCTTTCGTTGGCGCGGTACGTGAATCCGCCGGCGCTTGCGATCGCGTCCATGACCGTCAACCCATTGCGGTATGGATACTCGCCGCTCTTCTTCACTTCGCCGAGGATGTAGTACGGGCGATACTGCGCGATCTCGACGTTGACGCGCGGATCGCGCACGATTCCCTTTGCAAGCGCGGATGCTATCGCCTTTTCAAGCTGCCGCGTCGTGGCGCCTGCAGCCTTGATGTGACCGGCGAGCGGAATCGAAACTTGACCGCCATTGTCGATTTCATACTCGCCGGTGATGTCAGGTTCGCCGTAGACCTTCAGCCTGATTCGATCGTTCGGACCGAGTACGTAACGCTCCGCAGACGATGCGGGTGGCGGCGTTTGTGCTGAAGCACGAATCGAAAATCCGGCAGTGATGCCGGCGATTACAAGGACGAAGAGAAGAGAGGGAAGCGTCGGGCCGGCGCTGGACGACCGTTGCTGCATGGCTGCATCTCCATGAATGCACGTAACAGCCGCGGATGATAGGGAAGCAAAAACGGCGAAAGAATGTGATGACGAAGTTCCATGTGCCCAATATGCGCGCATGCGTTAACGAAACGTTGCATGCGAGTCACAGGAAGAGAATCGCCGATCCTTCGATCGCAATGCATGTCAATGTTCCTGTCCGCCACGCAGCAGTATCGATGTTGATTCGGTTATGCCTGATATCCGGATGCGGCACCGGCGTATGGCCGTGCACGATGAATTGTTCGTGATCCCGCGTAGAGTTCAGGAACTCATCGCGAATCCAAATCAGATCGTTGGGATCCTGATGCTCGATCGGGACATCCGGACGAATGCCGGCGTGCACGAAAAGGAAATCGCCGCAACTGAATTGATTGCGCAAGCACTGCATGAACAGTTGGTGTGCACGCGGAAACGCGTCGAGAAAGCGGCGATGCAGCTCGCTCGCCGTCGCGGTTTCGTCATGTAGTTCAACGCCATACGATGCAAGCGTCTGCATGCCGCCTAGTTGCAGCCAATACTGCAGGATGGCCGGATCCTGAAGGAACCCTTCCATCACGGCCTCGTGGTTGCCGCGTAGACACACAGCGTGATTGGCAACGAGTCGGACCGTGAGCAGATCGATCACGGTCTTGGAGTGCGGTCCGCGGTCAACGTAATCGCCGAGATAGATCTCGACCGTATGCGCGATCGGTCTACGCCTTATGTCATCGTCGATGCGTGCAATGATCTCGCTCAGCAGGTCGGCACGCCCATGAATGTCGCCGACCGCATAGATGCGTGTACCGGCAGGCGCTGAAGCGTTAACGGAGCGCGAAGGTGCCGCGGGCGATCGGTGCATAATGTGAGATGTCGATCATGGAACCGTGCGGCGGTCAATCCATGACGCAAGATCCTTGAGATGCAGCCACCGGCATAATGGCTGATAAGCTAGTAAAAGAGCAGGCAGATCAGGATCACGATCGCAATCCACGCCGCCGCGTTTGCGATGATGATGCGGTTCCTCAGCCTGCGATCGGGCGACAATGTGCTGTGCGGCACCGGCACCAGCGCACGGCTGTGCAGACGTTGGGCCATCATGGGCGCCTCCCTGGAAGCGTTCCGCTAGGTGGACGGCTCGCGAATCGCTGCCATCTCTGTTTTCTTTTCCAACCTTGCGATCACCGCAGCAGCCGTGCGCCTTAATCACCACCAGTCGTCACGCTGCAGAGGATCGCTTGGCCTTCGACTAACAAAACAACGACGAGACAGGCATTTGTTGCCCGTGCAGCGACGCTACATTCATCGAGAAACGAACAATGGATTTTGTTCCGCGCTTTTCGATTATGCATGGCAGCCTCGAGTCACGCGCAGCTCATTAACCTGGCAAATCGACACTAAGCATCTCCGAACAAATCGGAATATCGCGTCGCACAAATCTCGTTAACGATTCAGTTCCGCGGTGGTGCGGCACCGCTTTCGCATTTGCGCCAAACTTCGCTCAAAATTCTGGAAAGTCTTAGCGACCGCGAAGTGCGGACGTTCGCTGCTGCGAAATCGTCGCGCTCGCGGTCGAGTAACTCCACGCGCTTAATTCATAGTCCGGTTCCCGCAGAGAGAGGAGAGTCATGGCCTCCATCGTGACAGCCAACTTCGATCGGAGCAACGTTGCGCCGATTCGAAGAGAGCGAACTGAGATATCAGTCCGTCCTGTCGAGTTTGCCGGCGGCGGTACGCATGGCGCGTATCGAGCCCGCCGGCGGTCGCGCCGAAGGGCACGAAACGAGCCATCCTCGTCGATTGCAAAGCGTGTGTTCGATATTGCTGCGGCAAGCGGCGCATTGTTGTTCTTCGCGCCGCTCCTGATCGTCATCGCAGTTGCGATCAAGCTGACGTCGCCGGGCCCGGTGCTGTTCTTCCAGTATCGATACGGCTATCGCAACCGCCGCTTCAAGATCTACAAGTTCCGTACCATGCGCGCGGATGCGGGCGATGTGCGCGGCGTAAGGCAGACGGTTCAGGGCGACGCGCGCGTGACGTCGGTGGGGCGAATTCTGCGCAAGACCAGCCTCGACGAAATTCCGCAACTGATCAACGTGATCAAAGGCGATATGTCGCTGGTCGGGCCGCGACCGCATGTGCCGGGAATGCTGGCGGCAGATCTGCCCTACGAACACCTCGTGCCTTACTATTTTCAGCGGCATACGGCGCGGCCGGGCATTACCGGGCTCGCGCAGGTCAGCGGATGCAGGGGAAGCACGGCCGAGTTCGGTCCTGCGGTTTCGCGGATCGACTACGATCTCGTTTATATCGAGAGGTGGTCGCTGCGCATGGACATCATGATCATCATCCGCACCATCCGCAAAGAATTCCTGTCCGGAAGCGGATTCTGACCGACCTCACCGTCGCAACATCGAAGGACCATGCAATGCCGATGATCGAGCCGCGCGGCCGTATCGTACCCGTTCTCCTGTCCGGTGGCGCCGGCTCGCGGCTGTGGCCGCTTTCGCGCGAAACCTATCCCAAGCAACTGCTCTCGCTACTCGGCGAGAACACCCTGCTGCAGCAAACGGCGCTACGGGTCGACGACCGCTCGCTGTTTACCGACCCGATGGTGATTGCAAATGCCGAGCATCGTTTTGCGATCGGCGAGCAGTTGCGCGCGGTCGGCGTCGACCGTCCGACCATCGTGCTCGAGCCGTTCGGAAGAAACACTGCTCCCGCGGTTGCGGTTGCAGCCCTGCTCGCCAGCGAAGCCGATCCCGACGCCGTGATACTGGCGATGCCGGTCGACCACTGGGTGCGGGATCACGCCGCGTTTCGGACCGCCATATCGACGGGCATCACGGCCGCGCGCTACGGCCGATTCGTCCTGTTCGGCGTGCGGCCTTCGTCGGCAGCAACCGGATTCGGCTATATCCGGATGGGCGATGAGCTGGAAGCCGCTTCTCCGATTCGTAATGTCGCCAGCTTCGTCGAGAAGCCGGATCTGGTGACGGTCGAGCGCCTGCTGGCCTGCGACGAGCATGTCTGGAACAGCGGGATATTTCTGCTGCCCGCGCGTCAGTTCATCGACGAATTGGCGCACCGGGCGCCCGAGGTCCTGGCCGCCTGTCGCAAGGCGCTGACGGGCGCAACCCGCGACCTTGATTTTCTCCGGCTCGATGAGCGCGCTTTCGAGGCCTGTCCGAGCATCTCGATGGACTACGCGATCATGGAGAAGACCGACAATGCGGTGGTGGTTCCCGCCACGTTCGACTGGAGCGATGTCGGAAGCTGGTCGGCGCTGTGGTCGATGGCGGAGAAGGATACGTCTGGCAATGTCGTGATTGGCGATGCGGTGGTGGAAGATGCTTCGGGTTGCTACGTGCGCGGCGACGGGCAACTGGTCGCGGCGCTCGGTGTCGAGGATCTCGTCATCGCCACGTCGCCGGACGTGGTGCTGGTGACCAGCCGGAAACGCGACCAAGACGTCGGAAAACTGGTCGAGCGGCTGAAGGCAAACGGCCATCGCTCGGCGACCCAGACCCACAGCGTCCATCGCCCCTGGGGATACTATCAATCGATCCATGCCGGCGAGCGGTTTCAGGTCAAGCGCATCACCGTCAATCCCGGCGCCAAGCTGTCGCTGCAGAAACATTATCATCGCGCCGAACATTGGGTCGTGGTGAACGGCACCGCGATCGTTACGCGCGACGACGAGGAAATCCTGCTGCGCGAGAACGAGTCGATCTTCGTCCCCTTGGGATGCATGCACCGTCTGGAGAATCCCGGAAAGGTTCCGCTCAACCTGATCGAGGTCCAGTCGGGCGCCTATCTCGGGGAGGACGACATCGTCCGCGTGCAGGATATCTATGACCGCGTTTGAGGTGTGGTGGGGTGGGAGGCAGCATCCGCATCGAGGGCGAGGCACGCCGCAACCAGGCGTGCGCGCGCTACGTCAAGGGAGGCAGCAATGAACACAAAACAACACGTCAAGGAGCTGGTGAAGGATGCGTTTCCCTCGATATGGCTGCAATGGCACTTCATGAAGCGCCCCAAATCGGCGGAGCGGGAACTGTCCTATCTCGACAAGGTCATTCCCGACGACGCGGTGACGGTCGACGTCGGCGCAAACTGCGGCCTCTACACGCGGCGGCTGGCGCGGCTTTCCCGCCAGGTCCACGCCTTCGAGCCTTCGCAGCAGATGGCGAGGTTGCTGCGCCGAACCTCGGCGCGCAATGTGAGCGTTCACGAGATCGCGCTGTCGGATCATGACGGCGATGCCGAGCTGTTCATCCCGCAAGGCGAAGATGGTTTGGTGTACGGCCTTGCCTCGCTGGAGGCGCGAGCCGACTCATCGGCGAAGGTCGTTTCCGCTCATGTGCCGATCGCGCGGCTCGACGCTGTGATCGACCAGGACGTGGCGTTCGTGAAGATCGACGTCGAAGGCCACGAGTTGAATGTGCTGAACGGCGCCGTCGAGCTTCTGGAGCGCTGCCAGCCGGTATTCCTGGTCGAGGCGGAGGACCGGCATCGCACCGAGGCGACCCGCTTGGTGTTCGAATTCTTTCGGAACAAATCCTATCGGGGGTTCTTCCTGAAGGACAACGACGTGATTGGAGTGGAACAGTTCGATTCCCGAAGGCTTCAGGATGCAGATGCGCTGCGGCCAGACGGCGGCCGCAAGAACGGACAGTTCTACGTCAACAACTTCTTCTTCTTTCCCCGGCATCTCGACGGCGAATCGATATTGAGCAGCTAGCTCGTCGTTTCACCGCCTCTCCGCCGGCGCGGCCTTGGGCCGCGCGGCTTTTCAGACAGGAACCGTAATGCATATAGCGATGATTGGCGCCGGCTATGTCGGGCTGGTGTCAGGGGCGTGCTTTTCCGATTTCGGCCATCAGGTCGTCTGTATCGACAGCAATGCGGAGAAGGTTGCGAGCCTCAAAGACGGGGAGATGCCGATCCACGAACCCGGACTGGCCGAACTGGTGGCGCGAAACGTTGGCCAAGGCCGGCTTTCATTTTCGAGCGATCTGAAATCGGCCGTCAGCGGTGCCGAAGTGGTGTTCATCGCGGTAGGCACGCCGTCACGCCGCGGCGATGGCCATGCCGATCTTTCCTATGTCTATGCGGCGGCGCGCGAGATCGCGGCCGTGCTTCCCGACCAGGCGGTGGTGGTCACCAAGTCGACGGTCCCGGTCGGGACCGGCGACGAGGTCGAGCGCATCATCCGCGAGGAAAATCCCGACGCCAAAGTTGCTGTCGTTTCCAATCCCGAATTCCTGCGCGAAGGGGCGGCGATCCGCGACTTCAAGCATCCCGACCGGATCGTGATCGGAACGGACGACGCGCGCGCCCGCAGCGTGATGGCCGAGGTGTACCGGCCGCTTCACCTCAACGCGTCCCCAATCCTCTATACCGATCGCCGCACCGCCGAATTGACGAAATACGCCGCCAACTCCTTTCTCGCCACCAAGATCGCCTTCATCAACGAGATCGCCGATCTCGCCGAAAAGGTCGGCGCCAATGTGCAGGAAGTCGCGCGCGGGATCGGGCTCGACAACCGGATCGGCCAGAAATTCCTGCATGCGGGGCCGGGCTTCGGCGGCTCCTGTTTTCCAAAGGACGCGATGGCGCTGATCAAGACCGGTCAGGACAACGAGGCGCCGGTGCGCATCGTCGAAACGGTGGTCGCCGTCAACGACCAGCGCAAGCGGGCGATGGCACGCAAGGTCGCGAATGCGTTCGGCGGCAACATCCGGGGCAAATCCATTGCGGTGCTCGGCGTAACGTTCAAGCCGGATACCGACGACATGCGCGACGCGCCATCCATTCCGCTGATCACCGCGCTGCAGGACATGGGGGCCGAGGTGCGCGTTTTCGATCCTGTCGGCATGGAGCAGGCGAAGAAGGTGTTTGAGAACGTCACCTTTTGCGACAACGCCTATCGTTGCGCGAAAGGATGCCACGCGCTCGTCATCGTCACGGAGTGGGAGCAGTTCCGGGCGCTGGATCTCAAGGAATTGTCCACCATCATGGCCTGTCCCGTCATTGTCGATCTGCGCAACATCTACGCTCCGGAGGAGGTGAGGCGGAACGGCTTTCTGTACTGCGGCGTGGGGCGGCCGAAATCGGTGGCGTACTGACAAGCATGGGCCGTCATGACATCGGCTAGTGGAGGATGCACGCATGATGCCGGATCAGGCAATTCTGGTAACGGGAGCCGCGGGCTTCATCGGATTTCACGTGGCGCAACGGTTGCTGCAGTCGGGCCATCGCGTGGTCGGGCTCGACAACCTCAATTCATACTACGATCCGCAACTGAAGGCGGCCCGGCTCGCGATCCTGCGCAACGATCCGCGTTTTCAGTTTGAAGAGCTGGACGTGGCGGATCGCGTCGCGATACCGGCGCTGTTCGCGCGCCATCGGTTTCCCGTCGTCATTCATCTGGCCGCGCAAGCAGGTGTGCGCTACTCGCTGCAGGATCCGCACGCTTATGTCGACGCCAATCTGGTCGGCTTCACCAATGTCCTGGAGGGATGCCGGCACCATGGCTGCCGCCATTTGTTGTTCGCATCTTCGTCGTCTGTGTACGGGGCAAACAGGAAGTTGCCCTTCTCGGTGCATGACAATGTCGATCATCCGATCAGCCTTTATGCCGCGAGCAAGAAGGCCAATGAATTGATGGCTCATTCGTACAGCCATCTTTACGGAATCCCGTGCACCGGATTGCGCTTCTTCACGGTGTACGGCCCGTGGTATCGGCCCGATATGGCGCTGTTCGTGTTTGCGGACGCGATTGTCCGCGGCGATCCGGTCAAGCTGTTCAATGGCGGCCGGATGCTTCGCGACTTCACCTATATTGACGACGTGACAGAGGCTCTGGTCCGCCTGATCGATCGCGCGCCGCAGGTCGGGCAGCCCGGGCCCGGGCTGGACGGAATTCAGGACCCGGGATCGAGCATCGCCCCTTGGCGCATCTACAATGTCGGCAACAACAAGCCGCAGGAATTGATGCTCGTACTCGACATCCTCGAGCGTGAGCTGGGACGCAAGGCCAACAAGGAACTGCTGCCGATGCAGCCGGGCGACGTGCCGACCACCTATGCCGATGTTGATGACCTCGTGCGCGACGTGGGCTTTCGCCCGGCAACCCCGATCGAGGACGGCATCCAGAGGTTCGCAGCCTGGTATCGCAGCTATTACGAAGCAAACCAGGCGGTGGCCGCATCCTAGAACCGGTACGCCTGCCTAGAACCGAACCGGCACGCTTGCGCGAAAATCCCGCGGCGTGGTGCCATGTTTGTTTTTGAACGCGCGTGCAGCGTGAGCGGCATCGGCAAACCCGCACTGATGCGCCAATCTCGCGATCGAAATGTTGGCCAGCGAAGCCTGCCGCAGCAGGTTGCGCAGCATTTCGACCCGCAGATGAAGGACATGCCGTTCGAACGTGGTCTCGCGGTCGGCGAAGATGCGATGGAAGGTCCGCTCCGAGATGCCGAACTCGGCGGCGAGCGCCGGCACTGGCCGGACGGCGACGATATTGGCCCTCAGATAGGTGTCGATCAGGCGGAACAGGTTGGGACGGGTGAGTTGATGGCCAGCGCCTGCGGCAAGACGCAGCAGAGCCGACAGGAAGGCAACGATATCTGGCTCATCTTGTCGTCCTGGCGGATCGGGCAAGGAAATCGCGTTGCGAACCATCGCTGCGATCGAACGCGCAACAGTCCCGGATAGCGGTACAGGCTTGGCGCACAATCGCTCCGCGCCGGGAATGCACCGCAACAGCGGCGCGGCGGGGACCGTTGCGATCAGCAGTTCCGCGCGCTGTTCGGGGCCGAACAGCCGATCCTCGAACGGACGCCGCGCGTCATAGAGCACGCCATACCCCGGATCGATCGTGCCCTCGTTGCCGGCTTGCACCATCGCGCTGCGCCCGCGCCGCTGGAAGTCGAACATGAATTCGTCCGAGCCGGCCCGGCTCACCAGCCTGGCATCGCGGGTGTAGCATTGCGGGCTGCTGTCGAAGCGCACGAGCTTGGCATCGCCGATCTCGACGAACTCGAAGTGGCCGCTGACGACGGTGGAGCCGAGCGGCTTGGTCTCGATATTGGCAAAAGACCGGCAGATCGCCTCGGTCCAGAAGGCCTGACGCTCCGTCGGACGGATCGGGTCGGTGGAGACGCTGATCGGCATCGCGTGACGACATCCGGTTGATGAACCCCCAGCGTCGCGCAGGATTGGTGGCTCTGGCAAGGGCCGAACCAGCGCCGGACGTGGCAGGTTCATTCAAGACACGCCGTCTCGGACCGCTGTAACCTGCGACCGGTCCATGGGAATTCGGTCCGATATGATACCTACAAAGCCATCTGTCGGCACAGATGCCGATCACCCGCTCGACCCGCTCAGCGAGGCCGAAGTCGCACTGGCGTCCGAAATCTTGAAGAAAGAAAAGCGACTCGGCCCGCACGCGCGATTTACCCATGTTCAGCTCGAAGAGCCGGCCAAGTCCGACGTCCTCGGCTGGGAGCCGGGCGTTGTGCTGCCACGGCGGGCCGCCGCCACCCTGTTCGACAGCAAGACCGGCGCGACGCACGTCGCCACGGTGGACCTCGCATCGAAGTCGGTAACCGCTTGGCGGGAGTATTCGACCAAGGCCCATCCTTACGGCCAGCCGCCGATCACCATCGAGGAAGTGTTCAAGGTCGGCGACATCGTCAAGGCCGACGCGGACTGGCGGCGCGCGATGAAGCGGCGCGGCCTCGATGACAAGGACATCGAGCTGGTTCAGGTCGATCCGTTCTCGGCCGGCTATTTCGACCGCGAGGTGGAGAAGGGCCGCAGGCTGGTCAGCGCCGTGTCCTATTGGCGCAGGGATCTCAAGGACAACGGCTATGCGCATCCGATCGAGGGCGTGGTCGCGCTGGTCGACCTGATCGAGAACAGGATCGTCCATCTGGTCGACGAGCCCGACATCATCCCGATCCCGAAAACGTCGCGCAACTACGACCGGGCGTCGATCCCGCAAACGCGCAAGGACGTCAAGCCGCTCGACATCGTGCAGAAGGACGGCCCGAGCTTTACAGTCGAGGGCTGGAAGGTCGGTTGGCAGAACTGGTCGTTCCGCGTCGGCTGGACCGCGCGCGAGGGCCTGGTGTTGCACCAGATATCGTTCCGCGATGGTGCGCGCGAACGGCCGATCATTTATCGAGCCAGCGTCACCGACATGATCGTGCCCTATGCCGATCCGACCGCGAACCATTTCTGGAAATGCGCCTTCGATGCCGGCGAGTATGGGCTGGGCAAGCTCGCCAACGCGCTCGAGCTCGGCTGCGATTGCCTCGGCCATATCAATTATTTCGACGTGCCGGTCGCCGACGACTACGGCAAGCCCGGCATCATGAAGAACGCGATCTGCCTGCATGAGGAGGATTACGGGATCCTCTGGAAGCATTACGAGTTCCGCAACGAGACGTTCGAGGTGCGGCGGTCGCGCCGCCTCGTCATCTCTTTCTTCACCACAGTCGGAAACTACGACTACGGCTTCTTCTGGTATTTTTATCAGGACGGCACGATCCAGCTCGAAGTCAAACTGACCGGCATCATCCAGACCGCAGCGATTGCCGCAGGCAAGGACTACCCGTGGGGCGGCATGGTCGCCGAGTATCTCGGCGGCCCGACCCATCAGCACTTCTTCAATGCCCGCCTGCACATGATGCTCGATGGCGAAGGCAACACCGTCACCGAGCACGAGTTCCGCCCGCGGCCGTGGGGTACGGACAACCCATACGGCAACGTGTTCGATGTCACGGCCCGAACGCTCTCGCGCGAGCGCGACGCGGCCCGAGAAGCCGATGGGCGGACCGGGCGGTACTGGAAGATCAGCAACCCCAACAAAACGAATAGCGTCGGCGGTCCGACATCGTACAAGCTGATAGCGCACAGTGCGCCCGCGATGCTGGCGCAAGAGGGCTGTTACATGACCTCGCGCGGCGGATTTGCAACCAAGCACGTCTGGGTGACGCGCTATGCGCCCGACGAGCGATACGCGAGCGGCGAATTTCCGAACCAGCATGCCGGCGGCGACGGTCTGCCGAAATATATCGCCCAGAACCGCACCATCGAAAACCAGGATATCGTGGTCTGGCACAGTTTTGGGGCGACGCATGTCTGCAGGCCCGAGGATTTTCCGGTGATGCCGGTCGAATATGTCGGCTTCACGCTAAAGCCGAACGGCTTCTTTGCCGAGAATCCGGCGATGGACCTGCCGCCCGACCGGAACGCTGCGAGCCGGGACAACCGCGACAAGGGTTCATGCTGCGGCTGACGTGCGCAGGTTTGCTGTTTCTTTTCATCAAGCAAGGAGACCTGACCATGAATCGCAGGTACATGATCAGGCGAATTCGCGTCTGACGGCTCGGCATATTCCAGGGGCCTGAATTGGACATTCGTACCGGCCGGCCGGTGACGCTTGCGTCGAACGGCATGGTGACGTCGCCGCATTCGCTGGCTTCTGCTGCCGGCATCGACGCGCTCCGCGCCGGCGGCTCCGCCATCGATGCCGCGATTGCGACGAGCGCCGTGCTCGCCGTCGTCTATCCGCACATGACCGGTCTCGGCGGGGACGCGTTCTGGCTCATTCACGATGGTGCCAGCGGCGAGATCCGCTACCTCAATGGCGGCGGCAAGGCGGCAGCCACTGCTACGCTTTCGTCGATCGAACAGCGAGGGTTGAAGGAAATCCCGCTGCGGGGAATCGTGCCGGCGACGCTCACGGTGCCGGGCGCAGTGGCGAGCTGGATCGAGGCGCACCATGTCCATGGGCGATTGCCTCTGCGGCGCGTGCTCGAGAGCGCCATCGGCTATGCCCGCGACGGCTTTCCGGTCACCGGCCGCCTTGCCAGCTTTATCGAGATGATGCGCGATGATCTGCTTGGGGATCGCGAGGCCGCCGCGCTGTTCTTTCCGCAAGGCACGGCAGCGCGGCCAGGCGCAAAGCTCACCAATGCAAACCTTGCCCGCACGCTTCAATCGATCGCGGATGGTGGGTGGTCGGGCTTTTATCAAGGGGATGTCGCGGCTGAAGTGGCGCGCTTTTCGGAAGAGAAAGGCGGCCTGTTTCGGCTGGCCGATTTCGGCCGGCAGAAGGCGATCTGGGGCGAGCCGCTTGCTGGCGGCTACCGCGACGTCACCGTCTTCAACACGCCGCCGCCGACGCAGGGCTTTACCGTGCTCGAGATGCTCAACCTCCTCGAGCCGCACGAACTGCATCGAAAGGATTTTCTCGGGCCCGACCATGTGCATCTCATGGTACAGGCCAAGCAGATTGCCTATCACGACCGCGATCAGACGCTCGCTGATCCCTCCTTTGTCGAGGTGCCGGTCGAGCGGCTGATATCGAAGGAATACGCGCACCTGCGCGGCCGGCTGATCGACGGGAGGTCGGCATTGAAATGGGACATGGTCCCATCCTTCGGCAGCCTTGCCGGCGACACAGTCTATGTCGCCGTTGTCGATCGTGACGGCAACGCAGCGTCGCTGATTCAAAGCCTGTATGGCGCGTTCGGCGCCTGCGTGGTCGCGGGAAACACCGGCGTCATCCTGCAAAATCGCGGCGCGTATTTCACGCTGGACCGCAATCATCCCAATCGCCTCGAGCCCGGCAAGATCCCGCTGCATACGCTGATCGCCTCGATGGCCAAACGCGACGGCAAGCTCTGGAGCGTGCTCGGCTGCATGGGCGCGGATGGCCAGCCGCAAATTCAGCTCCAGCTTTGTTCCGCCATGATCGATTTCGGATTCGATATCCAGGAAGCGATCGAGATGCCGCGATTTCTCTCCGGCCGCTTCGCGCTCGGCGAGGCGCGCGACACGCTGCATATCGAAGGGCGGTTCCCTATAGATACGATCGATGCGCTCGCACAGCGCGGCCACACCATCAACCGCTGGGACGCCTGGAACGAAATGGCCGGCCATGCGCATGGCATCACGATCGACCGGCGGAACGGCGTGCTGAGCGGCGGTTCGGACCCGCGCAGCGACGGGGCGGCGATCGGTTACTAAATGTTGATCCGCGCTTCGCATTGGCTGGCCCTGCCGTTATGCGTTACCACTCCTTCCGACAGGAGTGATGCCGATGCCGCTATGGACCTGCGAACAATGTGGCGCCCAGTTTCCCGAAAGTGCCGACCCACCGGCCGCGTGTCCGGTCTGCGAGGACGAACGGCAATTTGTGAACTGGAAGGGACAGGCGTGGCTCACGCGCGAGGAATTGGCGCAACATCACACGCTCGTCTGGCGTGATGATCTCGGCATTCCCGGTATCGGACTCAAGCCGAGTTTTGCGATCGGACAGCGCGCGCTACTCGTGCGCGAGGCGGATGGCTGCGTGATGTGGGATTGCGTGCCGTTAGCCACGCCCGAGGCGATCGACTACGTCGGTTCGCTCGGAGGCCTGAAGGCGATTGCCGTCTCGCACCCGCACTACTATGGCGCGGTCGCCGACTGGAGCGAGGCGTTCGGCGGCGTGCCGGTCTACCTGCACGGCGACGACCGCGCTTTCGTCACGCGGCCGCACCGGACAATCGTGCCATGGACCGGCGACAGCCTCCGGCTCTCGGACGATATCCTGCTGGTACGAACCGGCGGACATTTTGCAGGTGCCACGGTCCTGCATTGGCGCGCTGGCGCGGAGGGCCGTGGTGCGCTGCTCACCGGTGATGTCGCCATGGTGGCGATGGATCGCCGCTCCCTCAGTTTCATGTACAGCTATCCGAATTACATCCCGCTCAATGCCGCAGCCGTGCGCCGGCTCGCGCGCGCGGTCGAGCCGCTGGCATTCGACCGCATCTATGGCGCGTGGTGGGGCCGCAACATCGAAGGCAATGCCAAGGCGGCGTTCGAAATGTCCGTTCAGCGATATATCGCAGCCATCGCAGGCATCGGCTAGCGGTTACCCGCGCCAACCGCGGACACACCGCGGGGCATCGGCGCCTCGCGTTGCGCCGACTGCAACGGGATGGCGCCCTTCGGCTCGCTGAGCCAGCCGGTGAGGCGCGACATCAGGCCGGCCTGCTCCACCTTCCGCGGCTCTTGTACGAAGGGATCGGTGTAGCATCGCGCGCCCGCAGCCTTTGCAATCCGTGCCACCGCATCGGTCATGGCCGGCGCGCCCGCGGTGTAGACCACGTCATCCGGCGTGAGTTTTGGCAAATGATCGGTCGGCCGACCGCTACGAACGGCATGCGAGATATTTTGCGGCTCCGATACCATCGGAATCAGCGTGACATTGGGAAACAGCGCCAGCCGGCATAGCGCCGCATGCATGTAGAGCGAACGGATGCTCCGGGCCGCCACCACGAAGACCATTTCGCGCTGCGGCTGCTCCATGATCGCGGCGACCGCGACCGACCACATCGGGGCGAAACCGGTGCCGCTGGCGACGAGAACGATGCGCCCGGCATGGCCTTGCCTGAAAAAGGCGCGACCGTACGGCCCCATCAGCTTGATGCGATGTCCGGCGCGGATGTCGTGGCCGAGTGCCGAGGATACCAGCCCGTCTGCGACCTTTCGGATATGAAAGTGCAGGATGCGATCGTGGGGCCGGCCTTCCAGCGGATAGGTCGGGCTGTAGGACCTTGACGGGAATCCCTGAAACTGCAGCTTGCAGTACTGGCCGGGAAGATAGTCGAGCGGCTTCGGCAGCTCGATGTCGACACCCACCACGTCGGGCGCGAGCTGAACGGTCTGCGCCACTTCCGCCGACAGCGCCACCGGCTCGGGAGCCGCCTCGATCGCAATTTCGAGATCGGAAACGATTCTGGCCTGGCAGGCATGGATCATGTCGTCGCCCCGGCTATGGCCGCCGAATACCTGGCCGTCGACGAGCCGCACGCGGCAGGCGCCGCAAATTCCGGAACGGCAATCATGCGGAAGATCGACCCCGTTCATCAACGCCCAGTCGAGCAGAAGCTCGCCGCGATTGGCCAAATACGGCTCGTTGTTAACAGTGACTTTGCAAATCCTTGACATTTATTCCACCTCGATACGAATAGGACGGACGTGCCGTGTATGTCTGATCTGGCTGTGGTCGAAAGCGGCGACCCGCATGAAGATGCCGGTCTTGATCGGCACGTCGAACTGGCTTGTGGTGTCGAGCCGACGCTTCACCTCGAGCGCCCAATGGCCGGAAGCCCAGCGGGCTGCGCTTCTGATGTCGGCGCGGTCGCCTGAAAATTCGCCGCCCAGGATGACGCCCGGGATCACGGTCCCCGTCGGGATGCGGGCGTCGACGTTGGTCGAATACGGCACGGAATCCTGCTCGGTCATGAACCATCGCGCGCCGTCGCTTTCGCCGTGATTGGGATCGAGGTCGATATCCCCCATCGCGTTCGTCGTGTCGGCGACGACTTTGGGCAGGCGCAGCGGAGCGATCAGCCGGCTGCGGCGTGGACCGCCTGACGTGTCGGCCTCGACGGTGAAATTGTCCCGGTAGTTTGCCGTGCCCGGGTCGGGCGCGAAGCCGCCCTTGTACGGAACGACGTTTGCCGCCTGCATCGGGGTCGGGTCGAGCGGCGGCCCGAAATGCGTATCGTCCATCCATCCGGTCGCGCCGCTCGTGGCCTTCCACTGCCAGACATCGGCATAGCCGGATGCCGTGTAATGCAGTCCGCGGCCGCTCATGGTGGCAGGCGCGCCGGCGACCGGCTGCGGCCCGGGATGAAAGGTTCGCCCGCCCGCCAGCGTGACATCCGACGTGGTCAGCAGCACCGAAAACTTGTCTTCGTTGTACTGATGCTCGTCGCCAAGCTGAAAGCCGGAATGAAGCAGGTGCCATCCATCGGCCTGCTTGACGAGCGGCAGGTGTTTTAGCGAGCGCGTCGAATCTTCCCAGGTGAAGAGGAAATAGGCATAGGTGCCGTCATGCACCGCGCGAATTTCGATTCTGGTCTCGCCCTTGCCGTCGAAATTTCCGCCTTCTCCGGTCAATAGCGAGAACGGCCTGACGCCGCGCCAGGCCCGATCGGACGTGTCGCCGTCGAGGGCCGGCGCGTCGGCGGGATTGATGCGGCGAATCTGAACACCGTCCACCGCCAGCCGATCGGTAGCCACGAGGAGCGAAGCGCCAGTGATCGCAGCGGCGGCCGCCACGAGGAACGGATTGGCCTGCAGCGTCGGGTTTCGCGATCTCGAAGGCCCGGCATGGGATCGTGGCGCCGGATCCGGCTCACGCGTCCGATCGCGGCGCGCCTCTGCGCCGGGCTGCAGTGGATGCGATGCAACCTCAGGCGGTGGGTCTTCGGGTTCCGGCGCCCGCGCCGATCGCTCGGCCAGCAGTCCCAAGAGCTCGACGGCATCGAGCCGCGGCGGCGGCGCCGGCAGCGGAGCGGGACGAAAAATACGCAGCAGTTGCGAGATGCCGCCGCTTTTGTATTGGGTCAGGACATGAAGGGCGACAAAGGCGAGGATCACCCAGGTCCCCACCCAATGCAGCATCGCCACGTCGTAGCCAGAGTAGAAGCCGAAATAGAGCGCGCCGCCGCTGACCAGCAAACCGAACATCGTGACGAAGAAAATCCAGTACATCAGGGCAATCACGGCGCTCAATCTGGCCTGTCCGCGGCCGAACAAGCCGCGCAGGCGAACCTTGTCGAGCTGGACGCGGCGTCCGAGGCCGGAGCGGAGCATGTAGACGACGTAGCCGATCGCCACGGCGACCAGGACGACGGCCGCCTGCATATGGGCGATCCATACGCTGTCGCGCGGCAGCACGGCGTCGAACCAGTTGATCCAGGTCCGGTCGGGCGTTTCCGTCGCAATGCGTAAGCCGGTGACGAGCGCAACGACGAATGCGGCCACGAACGTCCAGTGTAGAATGATGGTCCCATAGTCCGTCTTACGCTGCCTCACACATACGCCCCGCTACTTCACTTACCGAACAGCAACTGTTGGCGCCGATCCCGCCAACCGCCGATGTCGCTGCCGTACTAGTGATGGTCCTCAAAGCCGTCGGTGAGGCCATCGTCCAAGATCGTTCTTTGCGGGCACTGGCCGGTGAAGCGCTCTTTTGCGCCCGCCGCGTGAGCCGGATCGGCGAACGCGCTTCTTGTTTGATGTATCGGCCTCCAGCGTCCCCGACGTGTCGGGGGCGCCGGAGGTCGCGCCGCGCGCCGCTATCCCCACATATGATGTAAATGATGTGCCAATTCGGGCATGTCCGAATTGGCTTGGTCCGCCCCCCCGATCTCCACGTCGGCAGCCGCAAACATCACCGGCTCGCCGCTGATGGCGGGAGCTGCGACTTGTTGCACGTCCGATGTGGCTACCGCGGCCAGCGCCGGCGGCGTTTCGGCGACCGGCGTCTCCACGACCGGCGTCCCCAGTACCTCGGCGACCGTCAAGCCGTCTGGATTGTAGGTGCCGCCGGTAACAGGGGTATTGTTGCCGCCGACATCGGCCGCATTGCCGTGCATCTGGTCCGCGGCAGCGACGACCAGCGTCGCGTTGCCGGTCTGCAATCCCTTGATCATTGCGGCAATCTCGGCGCCGAGGATGCCGCCCAGGTCCGCGTCGAAATCGGTGACGCTCTTCTCGAATGCCCTGAGATCGCCGATCAGCGCGGCGATCGCCTCGCTGTCTTGGCTTCCCACGATGTCGACGGCTTGCTTTCCAAGCGAATTGGACCGCGCAATGAAATTGGCCACGAACGCCGTCTGCACATCATTGTCGAGATATTTCGGAGCCGGCGAGGTGTCATCCGGAAGCGGCGTAAGGCCGCCGATGCCGTCTTGCGTTGCCATATCAGCCAGATTGGCATCGCTCTGGATGATGTCGATGATGTCGAGGATGTTGTCGGCGCTGGCCTGTGCCGCATTGGGGCTTATCCCGGGGTCGTTGATGTAGACGAGCTCGAGTTGGAGTTGCTGCACGATCTCATCGGCATGGACGCCAGTCAGGCCGTCGAACAGCTCCGGGTTGGCGGTCATCAGCGCCTGCATGTCCGATATCACGGCGTTGATATCATCGGTGATCTGCGCCCGGTTACCGTCATTGACCCCGCCAAGGATCTGACTGGCCACGTCCTCGAAGATCGCGCCGATCTCCGCGAGATTGTGAGGCGCCGTGGCGGCGGGGGCAGTGGGCAGCGGCGCGGGCGGCGCCGGATTAGCCAGCACGGGATCGGTACTGACGGCATTGATGACGCTGAGTTGGCTGACGCGAAGCGCTTGTTCTGCGCCGGCGGCGTTGCCGAACGCGCCTCCCGCGCTCACCGAGGCGTTGGCCGCCGAAATGGCGCTGGTGATGTCGGACAGGATCGCCTGAACATGGCCGAGCGCGGCGCCGGAAAACTGGCCTGTATTGAGCTCGGCCAGCAGATTGTTCTGCACCGCGGTGAGATCGTTCGTGTGGCTTGCGATGCTGCCGGCTGGTTGGGTGCCGTTGCCGAGTGCGCTTTGCTGCGGGACATCCACTGGCGCCCGAGCCATGCCGTTGAAGGTTGAGCCGAGGTCGGAAAAATTCGAACCGACAGGCCGTGACGTCGTTTGGCTGGCCGGCGGCGTTTCATCGGGCGGTGTCGTGGACGGGGAAGCCGGAGCGACTGGCGGGCTGGCGACTTCATCGATCGGAAGATCGAGATCAGCGTCGGGCTGATCCCCGTGAGCCAAGCGAGCCATTGTTCGTCCCCTGCTGTCCAGTCGAATCCATTGACGCATAGGCGCGGCCATCCGCCAGGGGGCGGGATGTCGCGCATGGTGAAGGATCATTTAGCTTGATGGCGTCATTCGGCCGACACAGCGACCAATGAGCGCCGAAGCAAGGTGATAGACGGACAAATCCATGACGCACGCCGTGCGGGAAAATCGGCGAATGAAGCGCGCGCGACAAGGGCATCGCAGCCCTTGTCTGACGCGCCGTGTCTTCGGTGCCGGCATCTTAGCCGGAGGTGTGCACGCCGTTTCGGCAACCACCGAGCGTTTGCCACCGTTCTACCCACGAGCGAACTTGAACAATCGGCATTCGTCGCATTGTTGCCGAAAAATGGTCCGCATCGCGCGTCAAGGAGACCTGCAGGGAGACCCGATGGGGCGGGTCGTAGGGCAGTTCAATGAGTATCGCTCAGGGGCAGACGCAGGACCGGGCGCGGGCAGTGCCCCGCGCGGTCTCGAGCCTGCGTTCGACGCTGGCCGCCGACGATCCTGTCACGAATGCGCTGCGCGCCAGTGCGCGCCGCATGATCGGCGTCGCCGTATTCAGCGGCGTCATCAACATCCTGATGCTGTCGGGCCCACTCTATATGTTGCAGGTGTACGATCGGGTGATTCCGAGCCGTAACCTCGCGACCCTGTTCGGCCTGTCCCTGATGGTGCTGTTCGCCTATCTGGTGCAGGGATATTTCGACGCGATGCGGTCGCGGATGCTGTGCCGGGTCGCAACGCTGTTCGATGCCGGCCTGCAAGGCTCGATCCATTCGGCGCTCGCCACCTTGCCGCTGCGCGGCGCCAAGCCGGTCCTGATGCAGCAGCCGCTGCGCGATCTCGACCAGGTGCGCACCTTCATGTCGGGCATGGGGCCGACGGCATTCCTGGACATGCCGTGGATCCCGGTCTTTCTGATCGGGCTGTTTCTGTTTCACCCCGCGATCGGCTTCACGGCGCTGCTGGGTACTGCGGCGATCATTGCGATGACCTTGCTGACCGAGCGGATCTCGCGCAATTCGACCAAGGCGGCGATGGACATGAACGCGCAGCGCCAGGTGCTGGCGGATGCCACGCAGCGCAACGCGGAAATCGTCCGCGCGCTCGGCATGACGGACCGGTTGACGGCGCGCTGGTCGCAGGCCAACGAGCGCTACCTGCAGGAAAACATCCGCGCCACCGACGTCTATGCCAATCTCGGTTCGGCCGCGAAGGTGCTGCGCTACATTCTGCAATCGGGAATGCTCGGTATCGGCGCCTATCTCGTCGTGGTCGACAAGGCGTCGGGTGGCGTCATGATCGCGTCGTCGATCCTGATGGGGCGCGCGCTCGCACCGGTTGAAATCGCGCTCGGCACCTGGAAGCAACTGGCCGCCGCCCGCCAGGGCCTCGCCCGTCTGCGCGACATCTGCAAGGCGACCGCGCCGCCTCCGGCGCCGCCGGTCATGCTGCCGCGTCCGTGCCGCGAATTGTCCGTGCAAAACCTCGCGGTGGCAGCGCCCGGTTTCGACATGCCGATCGTGTCTGGCGTGACGTTTTCGCTCAAGGCCGGCGCGGGGCTGGCGCTGCTGGGCGCCAGCGCGTCGGGCAAGACCTCGCTTTCCAAAGCGCTGGTTGGAATCTGGCCAGCGCATCGCGGCACAGTGCGGCTTGACGGCGCCTCCCTCGATCAATGGCGCAACGAGGATCTCGGCCGGCACGTCGGCTACCTGCCGCAGGATGTCGGCTTGTTTGACGGCACGGTAGCGGAGAACATCTGCCGTTTCGACGAACACGCAACTTCCGACGCCATCCTCAAGGCCGCCCAGATCGCCGGCGTTCATGACATCATCCTGCGCCTGCCGGAAGGTTATGCGACGCGAATAGGGGCGGGCGGCATCTCGCTGTCCGCGGGACAGAAGCAGCGCGTTGGCCTGGCGCGGGCGGTATTCGGCGATCCGTTTCTGATCGTTCTCGACGAGCCCAACGCCAATCTGGATGCCGACGGTGAGAACGCCTTGACCCGCGCCATCGCAATCATGCGCCAGAACAAATCCATCGTCGTCGTCATCTCGCACCGCCCAAGCGCGCTTTCCGCGCTTGATATGACGATGGTGCTCTATGAGGGCAAGGCGATCGCGTTCGGCCCGAGCGAAGAGGTGTTCGCGCGCGTTCGCAACGCCAACGGCAAGGGCGCGCCGTCGCAGCCCGCGCCGCAGGCCAAGGCAGAGCAGCGCGCATCACTTGCCGAGAGTGTTTCGTCATGAAGAATTTTGATCACGTCCATGCCGACGAAAGAGTGGTGCGGAGCCGGTTCGAAGGAACGGATGCCGAGGCCGCTGCGCCGCAAGGCCAGGCGCTGATTCTCGAACTGCAGCGATTGCGGCAGGCATTCGAACAGGACAATCAGCAGCAGCGGCCGCCGCTGCGGCGTCCACCGCGCGACGAACCACGTCCGGGCGCGCGGCGTCCGGCCCGGCCGAAGCGGCGGAAAAAGGGCAAGATGAGTCGCGTGCTCGATGCGTGGCTCGGCCCTTTTGGATCGCAGTCCGACAGCCTCGATGCCGAGCCGCCGCCGGCGCGCAGTGGACGCGCGGCGCGTGAGCCGCAGTTTATGCCGCCGCCACGGACGGCCAGCCCCCGCGGCCCGGCGGTCAATTCGGGGCCGAATGAACGGCAGGCGCGCGGCCCGATCATCGCGCCGGACGATCCGTCGCTCATGAACATGCCGAGGTCGAGACCGGAGCTTTTGCAGATCGACGACCGGCGGGAGCCGCCTCGCATCGAGGCTCCCCAATTGGCGCCGCCGCGCCCGGCGGGCGCTGTGGCGCGCGGGCGTTCGGTGACGCGGGTGGTCCGCAACGGCGTGACCGCAGGCGTTGCATTCCTTGCCAATCGCGATGCATCGGCGGATGTGGCGGCCGCGCCCGGCGAGAGCATCGTGCTGCGGGCGGCGCGCGCCTACGAGAACGAGTTGCGCACCGGGCTGCGGGTGCTGCTCGTCGTCGGCGGGCTGGCAGGTGGGTGGATGGCGTTCGCGCCCTTGTCGGGCGCCGTCGTGGTGCCGGGTAATCTGGTGGTGCAGTCCAACGTCAAGACCATCCAGCATCCGACCGGCGGTGTGGTCGCACAGATCGCGGTCAATAATGGCATGCGGGTCAACGCCGGCGATCTCTTGCTGCGGCTGGACTCGACGCAGGCGCAGGCCAGCCTTCAGGTCGTGAGCAAGCAGCTCGATGAGGTGCGGGCGAAAATCTCGCGGCTGGTCGCCGAGCGCGACGGTCTGCCCAAACCGGCGATACCGCCCGAACTATCGACCCGGCTGGACGACGGCAACGTCAAGACAGTGCTGGCCTCCGAAGCCTCGCTGTTCAGGGCTCGGGTGACCGCACGCGAGAGCCAAAGGGAGCTGTTGCAGAGCAAGGTGTCGCAGCTTGGCGAAGAGATCATCGGCCTCGAAGCGCAGGTCGCGTCCAAGGCCAAGCAACTGGAGCTGATCACCGGTGAGCTCACGGGAGTGCGGGAGCTCTTCGACAAGCGTCTCGTGCCGATCGCGCGGCTCACGGCCTTGCAGCGCGAGAGTGCCAGAATCGAAGGCGAACGCGGCCAGTTGCTCTCCACGATCGCCGAGACCAAAACCAAGGTTGACGAGGCGAAGCTTCAGATGGTCAGGCTCGACCAGGACGTACGGACGGAAGTCGTCAAGGAGCTCGGCGAGGCGCAAGGCAAGGAAGCCGAACTCAGCGAGCGCGCCGTCGCCGCGCGCGACGTGCTCGAGCGCATCGAGATGCGCGCGCCGACGTCGGGCGTGATCCATCAGCTCAACGCGCACACCATCGGCGGCGTCATTCGCCCCGGCGACACCATCATGGAAGTGGTGCCGGATTCCGACGATCTTCAGATCGAGGCGCGGTTGCAGCCGAACGATATCGATCAGGTGCGCAAGGGCCAGCAGGCTTTCGTTCGGTTCTCGGCCTTCAACCAGCGGGTGACGCCGCAATTGATCGGTCAGGTGTCATACGTCTCGCCCGACACCACCCGCGACCAGCAGACCGGCACGTCCTATTTCACGGTCCGGATCATGCTGCCGGAAGAGGAGCGCCGGCTGCTCGCCGGGCTGCAGCTCGTCTCGGGCATGCCCGCGGAAGTGTTCATGCAGACCGGCAGCCGGACCATGCTCAGCTATCTGTTCAAGCCGATCCTGGATCAGTTCCAGCGCGCTTTCGTCGAGCGGTAAGGGGGCAAACAGGCTTTTGGCGCGTCGTCGCAAATCTTGCCACCCCAGATGGCATCGTTATATCAGGGCTTCCCGTCCTGCCCTGTTTGCATTGCGAGCCCCGTATGACCACCACCACTGCCCCCGAATCCCAGCCGTTCCAGGCCGAGGTCGCCGAGCTTCTGAACCTGATGGTGCACTCGGTCTATTCGGAGACCGAAATCTTCCTGCGCGAGCTGATCTCGAATGCATCTGACGCCTGCGACAAGCTGCGCTATGAGGCGATATCGGCGCCCGAGCTGATTGCCGACGGCGCGCCGCCCAAGATCCGTATCGCGCCGGACAAGAAGGCCAATGCGCTTAGCGTCGTCGACAGCGGCATCGGCATGGACCGGCAGGAGCTGATCGACAATCTCGGCACCATCGCGCGCTCCGGCACAAAGTCGTTTCTTTCGCGCCTCACCGAGGCCAAGGACGGCGCCAATCTGATCGGCCAGTTCGGCGTCGGCTTCTATGCGGCGTTCATGGTCGCCGAGCGCATCGTCGTTACCAGCCGCCGCGCCGGTTCCGATCAGGTCTTCGTCTGGTCGTCCTCCGGCGGCAGCGGATTTGAAATCGCTCAAGCCAGCGACGAAGACGCCACGCGCGTCACCCGCGGCACCGAGATCGTCCTGCACCTGAAGAAAGAGGCATCAAAATATCTCGAGACCTACGAGATCGAACGTGTCGTCCGCGCCTGGTCCGACAACATCCAGTTTCCGATCGAACTGGTGCCGGAGGAGGGCGAGCCGCGCCAGATCAATTCGGCCAGCGCGCTATGGCAGCGGCCAAAATCGGAGCTCAAGCCGGAGGACTACAAGCAGGCCTATCAGCAGGTCGCCGGCGCGTTCGACGAACCGGCGATGACGCTGCATTATCGCGCCGAAGGCCGGCAATCCTATGCGGTGCTGCTGTTTGCGCCGTCGACAAAGCCGTTCGACCTGTTCGACCAGGCGCGCAAGGGCAAGGTCAAGCTCTACGTCCGCCGCGTCTTCATCGCTGACGACGCCGATCTCTTGCCGGCCTATCTGCGCTTCATCCGCGGCGTGATCGACAGCGAAGACCTGCCGCTCAACATCTCGCGCGAGATGCTGCAGAACAATCCGCAACTCGCGCAGATCCGAAAGGCCGTTACCGGCCGCGTGATATCGGAGCTGGAAAGCCTCGGCGAAAAGGAGCCCGAAGCGTTCGCAAAAATCTGGGACGCGTTCGGCCCTGTGATCAAGGAAGGCATCTGGGAGGACTTTGAGCGCCGCGAGAAACTGCTCGCATTGTCGCGCTTCACCACGACAAAGGGCGAGGAGCGTTCGCTCAAGCAATATGTCGAGGATCTTAAGCCGAACCAGACCGACATCTATTATCTCACCGGCGAGAGCGTCGAACGGCTGAAGTCGAATCCGAAACTCGAATCCGCAACCGCTCGCGGCATCGAGGTGCTGCTGCTGACCGATCCGGTCGATGCGTTCTGGACCTCCGCGTCGCTCGATTTCGGCGGCAAGCCGCTAAAATCGTTAAGCCAGGGCGATATCGATTTCGGACTGATCCCGCTGTTGGATGAAAAGGCCGATGACAAGAAAGACGAGGGCGGCGCGGATGAAGCCACGACGATCGCGCTGATCAAGGACGCGCTCGGCGAGCGCGTCTCCGACGTGCGCGCCTCGCAGCGGCTGACCTCGAGCGCGTCGTGCCTCGTCGCCGGCGGCGGAGCACAGGACCGCATGCTCGAGCGGCTGCTCGCAATGCAGAACAAGGGGCCGACCACCAAGCCGATCCTCGAGATCAACATGCGCCATCCCTTGGTCGCGGCGATTGCCGGCGACAAGGACGCGGCCAAGGATCTATCAAAGGATCTGTCGTTCCTGCTGTTGGAGCAGGCGCAGATCCTCGACGGCGAACTGCCGGAAGATCCGGCGGCGTTTGCCAACCGGCTGAACCAGTTGGTGCTACGGGGGATCGCAAAGGGTTAGGACATTCGGTCGCCTGTTTGAACCGAATTCCAAGACCGGCCGTATCTGCTAGGAAAGTGCGAACGCGGGGTAGCGCAGATCGCCATGACGACGTCTGACGGCACCGACATTTTCTATGGCGCGATTCCGGTCTTTCGCGGCTTCGGCAGCCTGATGGACCCGGCGCTGTATACGCCGTTGCCGGACGACTGGACCGTCGGTGTCGCCGACATCGTCGAATCGACCAGGGCGATCGCCAATCAGCGCTACAAGGCGGTCAACATGGCCGGCGCCGCCGTGATCGCGGCCGTGACCAATGCGCTTGATGGCCGCGAGTTTCCGTTCGTGTTCGGCGGCGATGGTGCGAGCTTTGCGATCTCCCCGGCGGATCTTTCGAACGCGCGCGAGGCACTGGCGGCGACCGCGGCCTGGGTCAGCGCCGATCTCGATCTGATGATGCGGGTAGCGCTGGTGCCGGTGAGGGACATTCGCGCGCAGGGCCTCGATATCAAAGTCGCCCGCTTCGGGCCGTCGTCCAATCTGTCCTATGCGATGTTTTCCGGCGGCGGGCTGGGATGGGTGGATGCCGCGATGAAGCGGGGCGAATTCGCGGTCCCGCCGGCGAAGCCGGGAACGCAGCCCGATCTGTCCGGGCTGTCGTGCCGGTTCGAGGAAATTCCTTCTTCCCGCGGGCTCATTCTGTCGGTGCTGGTGGTGCCGGCCAAGGGCGCCGATCCGCAACGTTTCCGCAAGGTGATCGAGGACCTCATCAAGTTGGTCGAGCAGAGCCCGGATGCGGGCCGGCCGGTGCCGCCGGATGGGCCACCGCTGCGCTGGCCGCCGGCCGGCGTCGAATATGAGGCGCGCGCCGCGCGCGGCGGGCCGTTGTTTAAGCGACGCACCATCGTGCTCGCCGTCACGCTCTGGGCCTATGTGGTGATGCGGTTCGGCATCAAGGTCGGCAAATTCGTGCCGAAGAACTACGTGCAGCAGGTGGTGGAGAATTCTGACTTCCGCAAATATGACGATGGCTTGCGGATGATCCTCGATTGCACGGTCGAGCTGGAACGGGCGCTGACGGAGCTTCTGGCAAAGGCGGCTTCCAGCAAGATCGTGCGCTACGGCCTGCACCGGCAGGACGCCGCGATGATGACCTGCTTCGCCCCCTCGGTGATGCGCAGCGATCACGTCCACTTCATCGACGGCGCCCGCGGCGGCTACGCGTCGGCGGCGTCAGCGCTGAAGGCGATGGCGGCGTAGGCAGTGTGGGGGTGACGATTTGCACGCCGTCTGCAGTTCGAATATGCGGCGGCACCCCCACCCCAGCTAGGGTGGGGGCTCGCGCCGCAGCGGCAGTATCAATTTTGTTCGTTCACCGCCCCACGCGCGTCCAGTTCTCGCCGCCGCAGAGCGCGCCGACGCACCCTTCCACCTTTAGCGTATCTGCGCCTGTTACCGAGACGCTGCTGGCGTAGGTGCCGCCGTCATCGGCATTGTAGATCTGGCCCGACCATTTGTTGGGACCGCTGGGGCTCATGCCGCTGAACAGGGGAAGGCCGATCATCGGCCGCCGCTTCAGGGCCGGGTTGGGATTTTTGTCGTCGACTTGAGGCTGGCCGGTGGCCTGATCGACCGGCTCCTTCAGCCCGACGATCACGCCGCAAATTCCACCGCCGCATTTGCTGATTTTCACCCTGGCATCGCCCGCCTGGGTCAGCCAGACGCCGGTCGGCTCGGCGCCTTGCGCGCAGGCGGATGGCGCGGCCAGCAATGCCGCCGAGATCGCGATGATGAAAGCCGTTCTGCAAGCCATGAATCATTCCTTACGAAAAAGCAGGCCTGCATAGCAACAAATCAGATTTGTGCAACGTCGGATTGAGTGCAACTTGCCGTTATCATTTGCCCCAGGGAGTCAGTCGGATCGACAACGCCGTGCCGAGGCCGTAAACGACCATCGCGGCGCCGACCAGTGCGAACAAGGTCGATGCCGGCGCGCCCATGGAGGCCAGCCACCAGCCGCCGCCCCCGACGATCAGCAACCTTGCGGTGCCGGCCATCACGGGACCGCCGACCTTCGCAGCACCTTGCGAGGAGAAATAGAGACTGACGCCGATCCCGAAAAACGCGAAGGCCGGGCCTGCCCAGGTGAAATAGGCATTGGCGGCGGCGGTGACGCCGGGGTCGCCGGTGAACATCGAAACCCAGAGCGACGGTTTTGCCGCGACAATCAGTCCGATGGCGCCGACGGTAATGCCGGCCGCAACGCCCGCGGTCCACGCCACCTGCCGGGCGCGCGTCACGAGGCCCGCGCCAATGGCCATGCCGACCATCGGCACCGAGGCGACGCCGAATGCGAAGGCGATCGGCGTCAGCAGAAACTCCAGCCGCGAGCCCATGCCATAGCCGGCCAGTGTCTCGGTGCCATAGCCGGCCAGGATTTTGGTGAAGATCAACACCGTCAGCACGGTTTGCAGCGGCGACAGGCAGGACACCGCGCCGACCCTGAGAATGTCGAAGAACATGTCGCGCTGGAATTTGAAGCCGTTGAAGCTCAGCGTCAGCCGGCTGCGGCCGCTGACGAGGTACCAGACGAGGAAGATGGCCCCCAGCGTAAAGGCGGCGAGCTGGCCTGCGGCAACGCCACGCATGCCGAGCCCGGGCAGTCCGAACAGCCCAAGGCCCAGCGCGCCGCCGACGGCGATCTGCACCAGCGCGAGGCCGATCAGCGTGACCGATGGAATCCGCATGTCGCCGGTGCCGCGCACCACGGAGGCCAGCGTGTTGACCAGCCAGATCGCGATCGCGCCGGAGAACAGCACGTTCGAATATTGCATGGCCTGTTCGAGCACGCCGCCGCGCCCGCCGAGCAGCGCGTAAAACGCGTGGCCGAAGGCCAGCATCATCGCCGTGAAAAAGAGCCCGGCGCAGGCGCCGATCATCGCCGCATGCAGGGCCAATGTCGCCGCACGGTCGCGGTCGCCGGCGCCGAGCGCGCGGCTGATGGCGGAGGAAACGCCGCCGCCCATCGCGCCCGCCGACATCATCTGCGTCAGCATGACGAAGGGAAATACCAGCGCGATTCCCGCGAGCGGCTCGGTGCCGAGCCGGCCGATATAGGAGGTCTCGGCGACCGCAACCAGCGTCATGCCGACCATGGCGATCGCGTTGGGAAGCGCAAGTGTCAGCAGCGTCGACAGGATCGGCGAGGTGAGCAGGGCACTGGTCGGAGCTGACGGGACCGCGGCGGGGCGCATGTCGAGGGGGGCGTCCATGGTCATGCGTCACGTCATCCAAATGAAATAGATTATGGATGACATATTATCCGACCGGGCCGACGCAAGTCACCCCCGCGCCGCTGCAGGGGTCACCACGGCAGGCCGCATAGGTCGATGACGCCGTCGCGCGGTTTGCGGGTAAAATCGAACACGAACGGCGCCATGGCCTCGAAGCGAACCCGTCCCTCCGGCTGTTCGGCATAGACCTCGCCGTTGAACGCATGCCAGCCGCGCGCCTGATAGAATGCTTCATTGTGCGGCTCGCAGAACAGCATCGCAAAGCGCACCGCTTCGTGGTCGCGCAGGGTCCTGACAGCGGCGTTCAGCGCCAGCGTCGCATAGCCGCGTCCCCGGCAATCCGCCCGGGTCGAGACGCCGCCAATGCCGCCGACATGAACCTTGCGCCCGTCCCAAGTAGCGTCACGGAAGTAGATGCCGACATGGCAGGCAAGTCCTAGGCTGGGCGAATCCTCCGGTGCGTCAATCAGCACGCGCAGATCGGCGTGGGCCCATTTGACGTGACCCCAGGGCAATTTTTCCACGACATCGCGCGGCCACACCGCGTTCATCAGCGGTTCGGCCCTCGGCCATGATGCCTCGCCGTTCAGGACGTCGATCTCGATACTCATGTCATTCCCTCGTCGCGGCGCCCTTATCCGTCATACGCTGGACGCGGAGGGGCGTTACGCAAGACCCCTGCCGTTTTGCCAAAATGCGGTGTTTAAGACCAATGGAACCTTCTATAAGGGTTCCCGTTAGACTTCGTCTCCCATCAGTTCGGACATCACCCCATGACCTTCACGCTGCCCAATCTCCCCTATTCCCACGACGCCCTTGCGCCTCACATGTCCAAGGAAACGCTGGAGTACCACCACGACAAGCATCACCAAGCTTACGTGACCAACGGAAACAACGCGATCAAGGGGACTGAATTCGAAGGCAAGTCCCTGGAGGAGATCGTCAAGGGTTCGTTCGGCAAGAATCCGGCCGTGTTCAACAATGCCGGCCAGCATTATAACCATCTGCATTTCTGGAACTGGATGAAGCCGAATGGCGGCGGCAGCAAGCTGCCCGGCCGTCTGGATAAGAAGATTACCGAGGACCTCGGCGGGCTCGAGAAGTTCAAGGCCGATTTCGCCGCCGCCGGCGTTGGCCAGTTCGGCTCTGGCTGGTGCTGGCTGTCGGTCAAGAACGGCAAGCTCGAAATCTCCAAGACCGCGAATGGCGAGAGCCCGCTGGTCTACGGCGCGACGCCGATTCTCGGCTGCGACGTCTGGGAGCACTCCTACTACATCGACTATCGCAACCGCCGTCCCGACTATCTCAAGGCGTTCTGCGATAACCTGATCAACTGGGACTATGTCGACGAGCTGTTCGGCAAGGCCGGAGCGTAACGACCAGGCGCGGTGGATACGCAACGTCTCGCCGACAAGCGAACATGAAATGGCGATGCATCAACGCCGTTTCACCCTCCCCTGGAGGGGTCCGAGACGAGCAAAGCTCGCTCGTGGGGCGGTTCGCATGCAGCGAAGCGGAATGCGATCCGGGGCGGGGGTGATCTCTCAGCTCGAACACTGTTCGAGTGGATAGACCTTCACCCCACCCCGCCGCTCATTTCATTCGCGTCGACCCTCCCCCTCGAGGGGAGGGTGAACACCGGGGCAATAGTGGGTAACGCGACAAGCTATTTGTTGGTCTTTTTGGGCGGCGGCCTTGGCGCGACGCTGCGTCATCTCATCAATCTCGCCTGCGCCCGCTGCCTCGGCACCAGCTTTCCCTGGGGCACATTCATCATCAACATATCAGGCTCGACCGCGATGGGGCTGATCGCGGGTTATCTCGCCTTCAAGGGCGAGGCCTCGCAGCCCTGGCGGCTGTTTTTGATGACCGGCGTCCTCGGCGGCTACACCACGTTCTCGGCCTATTCGCTCGATGCCGCGCTGCTCTACGAGCGCGGCGAGCTTGGGCTCGCTGCGCTTTACGTGATTGGCTCCGTCATGCTTTCGATTGTCGGGCTGTTCGGCGGTCTCGCACTGGTGCGTCAGTTCACCTGAACCAACCGCCATATGACCGCGTGACGTCCTCGCATGGGCGTCCTTGAGATGCGCATGGGTATCGCGCGAGCTTCCGTTTGCTTCGCCACACGCGCGGGACTAAGCAGGATGGATCCGCTTCACCCGCCAACGCACGGCCTTGTCAGAACCTCCGCCAACAGACCCGGCGCCAGCCGACGACGCCGAGCCAAAACCCCGGCGTGCCCGCAAGCCGGTCGGCTGGTCGATGATCGTGATCGGCGCGCTCGTCGCGATCTGCGCTGCGCTGGTGTGGCGGCGCGACGGCATCGACGGCGTGCTCAATATTCTCACCCACGATCTCCTGCTGTTCGGCGAAATCATCCCGCGCGTGCTGGCCGGCTGCCTGCTCGGCGGATTCATCGCGGAAATTCTGCCGCACGACAAAGTCTCGCGATCGCTCGGGCCGGAATCGGGCCTAAAGGGACTTTTGATCGGAACGGCATTCGGCGCGATCCTGCCGGGCGGTCCCTTCACCGCCTATCCGGTGGCGGCGGCATTGCTCACGGTCGGCGCCGATTTCGGCGCCACCATCGCCATGGTCGTGAGCTGGACGCTGATCGGTTACGGCCGCGCCGTCGCCTGGGAGCTGCCGATTCTCGGCACCGACTTCACGCTGTGGCGCATTGTGATCTCGCTGCCGATCCCCGTGCTGGCAGGCTGGCTCGGCCGCGTCGTCTTCGTGCGGATGTATCCGAAGGGCGAGCCGTCGTGACGGCGTCTGCGCTGATCATCGACATCACGCTGTGGGCCTCGGTCGCCATTCTCGGCTTCATGGCTTGGCGGCGAGGCCGCGTCGTGCTGGTGTCGTCGGTGCGCGAAGGCTCGATGGACTTCATCAACATCGTGCCGCGCATTGCACTCGGCGTGATCGGCTCGGGCTACATCGCCGCCGTCATCCCGCCGGAAGTCATCACCGGCTGGCTCGGCCCCGACAGCGGCTGGCTCGGCGTGCTGACTGCGGTGATTGCGGGTGCGGCGACGCCCGGAGGCCCCGTGGTCGGCTTTTCGATCGGCGCGGTGGCGCTGAAAGTCGGCGGCGGCCCGCCGCAGGTGATCGCCTATGTCGTCGCCTGGGCGCTGTTCGCCTTTCAGCGCATGATCCTCTGGGAAATTCCCTTCATGCCGGCCCGCTTCGTCTGGTTTCGCGCCGTGGTCTCGGTGCCGTTTCCGTTTCTGGCGGCCGCGATCGCGATGGTGATCGGCAAGCCGTGAGGTGCACGCTCAAGATGTTTTTATATGATCGTAAATCATAGATCGGCAGAAACCCCGCAGTTCACCGGATGATGAACTGGTTCTGTCCGTGAATATCGGCTAAGACTCGCCCCGCCGGGGCGGACCAGCCGATGTAGGGGTGTACATGAAGAAGGGCGACGTAACCTGCCCAAACTGCGGGGCGGGATTCAGACGGCTTGAGCTTTCGTCTCAGGTTGGGACCAAGGGCGAATATCACTGCCCAGTCTGCGATATGGCGCTGGAGGCAACAGACGGCACCACGCTCGTTGCCTATCGTCTCACGATCCAGCCTTCCACTCGAAGCTTGAGGGCTTAGCGGGACCGCCTGCCTTGCTCTGAAATTCAGACGGTCCCTGCCAGCCACATTAATTGTCCTGCCCCATAGGCAGCGGCCATAGCCAGCCAACGAAACACAAGCAAACCTATTTGAAAGCCTTATGACAGGGGGCGCCTCGGTTGGCGGCCTCTTTGCGGGTCCGCTCGATTGCTGGCGCGCCCGCCAATCAGGCCGTAGCGTAATGGATGCCCGCTTTCGCGGGGCATGACAGACGGTACCCTTTGAGAATACCGATCTACGGCCACGCCCCTCGTGGACTCCCGTAATGTTATATTATAACGTCGATCCATGCCTCACTCCCACGACCACGCGCATCACGCTCACGCCCACAGCCACGGCCCGGCGACGCCGCATCCAGCGCAGGCCGCGCCCTGGTCGATCCTGCGGATGACTGTGTCAGCCCGCCTTGCCGCAGCGCTCGCCGTCAGCGTCGCTCTGTGGGCCGTTGTCCTGGTGGCGATGAGGTGAGCATGACCGCGCAGATAAAATTTCGAAACGTCACGCTCGGCTACGATCGGCATCCGGCGGTGCATCACCTCAACGGCGAGGTCGCGCCGGGCGCGCTGATGGCGGTGATCGGGCCGAACGGCGCCGGCAAGTCGACGCTGTTCCGGGGAGTGGCCGGCATCCTCAAGCCGCTGTCCGGCGCGATTGGTCTCGGCGGTCTCGATAGCAGGGACATCGCCTATCTGCCGCAGAGCGTCGACATCGACCGCAGCTTTCCGATCTCGGTGTTTGATTTCGTCGGCAGCGGGCTGTGGCGTTCGACGGGTCCGTTCGGCGGCATCGGCAAGGCCGCGCGCGAGAAGATCCTGGCGGCGCTCGCCGCGGTCGGGCTCAACGGTTTTGAAAACCGCGCGATCGGCACGCTGTCCGGCGGGCAGATGCAGCGCATGCTATTTGCGCGGGTGCTGCTGCAGGATTCGCGCCTCATCGTTTTGGATGAGCCGTTCAACGCCATCGATGCGAAAACCTCGGCGGACCTGATCGCACTGGTCCGGCGCTGGCATGGCGAGGGGCGCACCGTGCTGGCGGCGCTGCACGATCTGGAGATGGTGCGAAGCCACTTCCCCGAAACCCTGCTGCTGGCGCGCGGGCCGGTTGCGTGGGGGCCGACCGCCGAAGTGCTGACACCGGAAAACCTGCTCGTGGCGATGAAGATGTGCGAAGCCTTCGACGACAGCGCCGCCGCTTGCGCCGCCGATATGCCATCACGGGCGGCCTGATGCTGTACGACGCGCTGTTCGCGCCCTTCATCGAATTCGAGTTCATGCGCCGCGCGCTCGCCGCCGTGATCGCGCTTGCGCTCGGCGCCGCGCCGATCGGCGTGTTCCTGATGCTGCGGCGGATGAGCCTGGTCGGTGACGCCATGGCGCATGCGATCCTGCCGGGCGCTGCGATCGGTTTCCTGGTCTCGGGGTTGAATCTGTTCGCGATGACGACGGGCGGATTGATCGCGGGCTTTACGGTCGCGCTGCTCGCCGGCCTCGTCGCGCGCAACACCGAGTTGAAGGAAGACGCTTCGCTCGCGACCTTCTATCTGGTGTCGCTGGCGCTCGGCGTTACCATCGTCTCCATCAAGGGCACCAATATCGACTTGCTACACGTGCTGTTCGGCAACATCCTCGCGATGGACGACCAGACGCTGCTGGTGATCGCCTTCAACGCCACGATTACACTCTTGGTGATGGCGGTAATCTACCGTCCCCTCGTGATCGAATGCGTCGATCCGGTGTTCCTGCGCACCGTCTCTCGCGCCGGCGCGCCCGCGCATCTGGCGTTCCTGGCGCTGGTCGTCATCAACCTGGTCAACGGCTTTCATGCGCTCGGCACCTTGCTCGGCGTCGGCCTGATGATCCTGCCCGCCGGCATCGCCCGGTTCTGGTCGCGGGACATCACCGGCATGATCTGCATCGCGGTGGCGAGCGCGATTGTCTCGGGCTATGCCGGACTGGTGCTGTCGTTTCAGACTAAAATTCCCTCAGGCCCCGCGGTCATCCTGATCGCGGCGGTGCTGTATGTCGCATCGCTGTTGTTCGGCCCTGTCAGCGGTCTGGTCCGGCAGATGTTTCCCGGCCGTCATCTCGAGGCGTAGTCATGATCCGGTACTGGCTTATCGCTTTCGCCATGCTCGCGGTCGCAGGCCCGGCCCGCGCCGAGGATCGCCTCAACGTCGTTGCGAGCTTCTCAATCATCGGCGATTTCGTTCGCCAGGTCGGCGGCGATCGCGTCGAGGTCACGACGCTGGTCGGGCCCGACGGCGATGCGCATGTTTATGTGCCGGCGCCCTCGGACGCCAAACGGGTTGCGGGTGCAAAGCTTGTGTTCGTCAATGGTCTTGGGTTCGAGGGCTGGTTGTCGCGGCTCGTCAAATCCGCCGGCGGAAAGGCGACTATCGTAACCACGACTACCGGCATTACGCCGCTCAAGCTCGGCTCGGTAGCTGATCCTCATGCCTGGCAATCGGTCGCCAACGCCAAGATCTACGTGGCCAATATCCGCGACGCGCTGGTGGCCGCCGATTCCGCCAGTGCCGAAACCTTCAAGTCCAACGCCGGCGCCTATCTGGCGCAACTCGACGCATTGGACCGCGAGGTGCGCGAGGCAGTCGCCAAAATTTCGGAAGGCCGTCGCAAGGTGATATCGACCCACGGCGCGTTCGGTTATTTCGCCGCCGCCTATGGCATCGAATTCATTGCGCCGGTCGGCGTATCGACCGAATCCGAGGCCAGCGCCCGCGATGTCGCAAAGATCATCACCCAGATCAGGGCGGCCAAAATACCGGCAGTTTTTCTCGAAAATATCTCCGACCCCCGCCTGATGAGCCGGATATCGGTCGAGACCGGCGCCAGGGTCGGCGGAACGCTCTATTCCGACAGCTTGACCGGCGAAAAGGGCGATTCTCCCACTTACATTGCGATGGTCAGGCACAATATAAAGGCCCTGACCAGCGCGCTGAGCCCATAGGGCAGGGGCCTCCCTGCTGCCGGTGCGCAAAACCATTTCCGCTCCGGAGCCATTATGTCTGAACTTTCTTCCCAAAAAATTCCAGTGACCGTGCTGACGGGCTATCTCGGCGCCGGCAAGACCACGCTGCTCAACCGCATCCTGTCGGAAAACCACGGCAAGAAATACGCCGTCATTGTCAACGAATTCGGCGAGATCGGCATCGACAACGACCTCATCATCGGCGCCGATGAGGAAGTGTTCGAGATGAACAATGGCTGCATCTGCTGCACCGTGCGCGGCGACCTCGTCCGCATCATGGACGGCCTGATGAAGCGCAAGGGCAAGTTCGACGCCATCATCGTCGAGACCACGGGGCTGGCCGATCCGGCGCCGGTGGCGCAGACCTTCTTCGTCGACGAAGACGTCCAGAAGAACGCGCGGCTCGACGCAGTCGTCACCGTGGCGGACGCCAAATGGCTGAGCGATCGTCTCAAGGACGCGCCGGAAGCCAAGAACCAGATCGCGTTTGCCGACGTCATCGTGCTGAACAAGACCGACCTCGTCTCCAAACCGGAATTGGCCGAAGTCGAGGCCCGAATTCGCGGCATCAATCCATATGCAAAGCTGCACCGCGCCGAGCGCTGCAAGGTCGCGCTATCCGACGTGCTGGAACGCGGCGCGTTCGATCTCGATCGCATTCTGGAGATCGAGCCGGAATTCCTCGACGCCGGAGACGATCATCACCATCACGATCATGATCACCATCATGACCATCATCACAACGATCACAGCCACAGCCATGGCGGATTGAAGCACTACCACGACGAGGACATGCAATCGCTGTCGCTGCGGTCGGACAAGCCGCTCGACCCGACCAAGTTCATGCCGTGGCTGCAAACCCTCGTCGCCACCGAGGGCCAGAAGATCCTGCGCTCGAAGGGCGTCCTCTCCTTCACCGACGACGACGACCGTTATGTGTTCCAGGGTGTGCACATGATGCTGGAAGGCGATCATCAGCGGAAGTGGAAGGAAGGCGAGCCGCGCGAAAGCCGCGTCGTCTTCATCGGCCGCGAATTGCCGGAAAAGGCGATCCGCGAAGGTTTCGAAAGCTGCATTGCTGCGTGAGACGGAAATCATGTCTTCCGAACAGCTCACCATTGCATCCCTGACCGACCGCGTGAAATCCGTTGCGGTTGGTGCACCCGTCTCCGCCGTGCATTTCCTCGGCGAGCGCGCTGCCTTCGTGTGCGCCGAGGAAAAAGTCGCAATCGCCGATGCCACCGGCGAAACCTCCCATGTGGTCGTGCACAGCGGCGCCATCCTCTGCACAGCGTCCGATGGCAAGCGCGTCGTCACCGGTGGCGACAACGGCAAGCTCGTTGCATTGAATGCAAAGGGTGAGACGTCGGTGCTTGCGACCGACGCCAAACGGCGCTGGATCGACAATGTCGCGCTGCATCCCGATGGCGCATTTGCCTGGTCGGCTGGCAAGACGGCGTTCGTCCGCGGCGGCAAGGGCGAGGAGAAGACTTTTGATGCGCCGTCGACCGTCGGCGGCCTCGCCTTCGCGCCAAAAGGCCTGCGCGTGGCGGTCGCCCATTACAACGGCGTGACGCTGTGGTTTCCCAACATGGCGGCGAAGCCGGAATTTTTGGAATGGGCCGGCTCGCATCTCGCCGTCACCTTCAGCCCCGACAACAAATTCCTGGTCACCGCGATGCACGAGCCGGCGCTGCATGGCTGGCGGCTTGCCGATAACAGGCACATGCGGATGAGCGGCTATCCCGGCCGCGTCCGCTCGATGTCGTGGAGCGCGGGCGGCAAGGGGCTCGCCACGTCGGGTGCGGACAGCGTGATCATCTGGCCATTCGCCAGCAAGGATGGTCCGATGGGCAAGGAGCCTGCGATGTTGGCGCCGCTGCAGGCGCGCGTTTCCATGGTGGCCTGTCATCCGAAGCAGGACATCATGGCCGCAGGCTATAGTGACGGCACCGTGCTGATCGTGCGGCTCGAGGATGGCGCGGAAATTCTGGTGCGCCGCAACGGCAGCGAGCCGGTCTCGGCGCTGGCCTGGAACGCGAAGGGCACGTTGCTGGCCTTCGGCACTGAGGACGGCGACGCCGGGATGCTGGAATTCTAGAAAACGACCGCCCTGACACTGGTCTGTGCCCGTTGCGTCACTCGTGACCACCAAACCCGCCTTCAACCACGGCGGCCGAGACTTAACAGGCGTACCCGATCAGCAATACGTACTTCGCGACTACCAGGTTTTCGGCGGTTATTCGTCCTATCTCCTCGCCCGAGCCGAGTTGCATGAGCGGCTGACCCGACGACATTGGTGAGTAGGAGAGTCGCGAGCACTCGTCGTTTGCCGCTGTAACCACCAATTGACGTCTCATCGTTTCGCCGTTGCAGGTGTCTGTGTCTACGCACCACCAGGCTCGAACGGGCCTGGTTCGGAGTAGCCCTCGATCGATTCGACCTTTGCGTAGTTCTCGGCGATGCTCTCGGGTGTCAGATGTGGATCGTAGAAGCCAGGTCCCATGACGATAGCGATACGTTGGATTGCTCGGGCTCCTACGTTGTAGATCCTGTTCGTCTCCGAACAACTATCGCTTGCCAGCCAAACGATCGCTGGCGCAACAGCCTCAACCGGCATGGCGGCTCTTCCATCTGCTTCAGCCAAGCGGGATCCAGCGGCGGGGTGCATCCTCGTGTACGCGACTGGCGAAATGGTGTTCACGAGAATCCCATGCTCAGCACCTTCAATTGCAAGAATGCGCATCAATCCGACTACTGCGCACTTGGCCGCCGCATAGGTGGCTTGGCCACGTAGTCCGAACAGGCCGCTGACTGAGGTAGTGAGGATGATCTTCCCATAGCGTTGTGCGGCCATATAGGGCCAGGCAGCCTTCACCGTGTTAACCGGCCCGCCGACGTGCACGCGCCAATAGCGATCGAAATCGTCAAGGGTAGCGTCCGCGAATAGCTGGCTTCCGCAGATACCAGCGTTGTTCACGAGAAGGTCTATTCTCCCGAAATGCTCGATGGTCATCGCGATCAGGTCGCTACCACCTTCAGGGGTGGAAACATCGCTGTCATTCGCGATTGCCTCACCTCCACGTGACCGAATGAGGTCGGCCACCTGTTCCGCTATCGTGGAGTCCTTCCCGAACCCCAATACGTCGGTCCCTAGGTCGTTTGCCACGACCCGGGCACCGCGTTCGGCGAGAAGTTCGACGTGTGCCCGCCCCAGCCCGCGGCCTGCCCCAGTCACAACCGCGACCTTCCCTTCCAACGAAATTCGTTCAGTCATTTCGCTAATCCTCTTCCGACAAGATTGCCGCGGAGACCACGGGGCGACATATCGGGATTTCGTCGTGTGTTTTGTTTTTCTTGGGGCTCCGCGGCGCCGCCAGTAGTGGCCCAGAGCCTTTTGCGTGGCTCCGGCGAAGAAATGGGGCGGCAACTCAATCGGAAACACGGCTTAGGATGTGTATCTTCCGAATTCTAGGCGTCCCGGGCCAGTTACCATACAGGTTCCCCGCGGAACTATGGGCCTTGCCGGCCGTTGAGCCCACGAACCATTTTGTGGGTCGAACGATATGCCTGCCGATGCCCGTCAACGCAAATATCGAAGGGAAATGCTGGGCGCGTCCACGCTGATCGCGGTCGGGCTAATCATTTCGGCCCTGTCGCTGAGCGAGATCGTGGCGCGCGATTCCCTGAACGTCGCGCAGGCGACGCCGCCAACGCAATCGACGCCAGACGCAGAAACCAAACCGCCCGCGCCGCCTGCGCCGTCCGAACCGGGCACGACCGGGCAAAGGCCATCAGACGTTCCGCCGCAGCCTGCCCGTCCAGACCCGGATGCGCAGAAGTCGGGCGCTCAGCCCGCGCTGCCGCCGGCGCCGGCGGAGAAGACCGCGCCGCCGATCCGCGAAAAGGAAAAATGATCCCACTGCCGTTGCGCCGATTGTGCAATCGCAAAATCGTGGGCGGAGGCCCTGCCGCGCTCGTTTGATGCGCGAGTGTGTGGGCCATGTAACCTATTCGCCCGTATCAATTCGTAGGAGAGGGCGCAGGCCTCGCCTTCGAACGCCTTGTGTTGATCCCCAACAAGCGGTTAGGCTTGCTGCAAAACAGCCGGCAGGTCGAGTAACGGCCGGCAGATCAGGGAGTGACGCATGCGTGAGTTAACGCCGGAAACGATCACGGACGCCGTGCTCGACCAGATGGCGACGACGCCAGACCCTCGCCTGAAGGAGATCATGGCGTCGGCGGTAAAACATCTCCATGCCTTCGCCCGCGAGGTCAACCTGACGCCCGCGGAATGGATCAAGGGCATCGAATTCATGACTGCCGCCGGCAAGATGTGTTCGCCGGAACGGCAGGAATTCATCCTGCTATCCGACACGCTCGGCCTCTCGGCGCTCGTCAACGGACTGCACGACGCAACCGCGCTTGAGGAAGCCACCCACACCAGTCTGCTCGGCCCGTTCTACCGCGAGGCCACGCCGACGCTTGCAGCCGGCAGTTCGATCGCCAAGAACCCGAAGCCCGGCAGCGAGTGCGTGTTGTATGGCCGCGTCACCGATGCCGCGGGCAAACCGGTCGCGGGCGCCACCGTCTCGATCTGGCAGACCGGCGCTGATGGCCTCTATGACATCCAGGCCAGTGCGACCTCGGTCGATTACCGCGGTGTGTTCGCCACCGATGCCGATGGCCTCTATGTGCTGCGCACCGTCAAACCGCTCGGCTATTCGATCCCGATGGATGGCCCGGTCGGCGCGATGGTGAAGGCGCAGGCGCGGCATGGCATGCGGCCGGCGCATATTCACTTCCTGGTCGGCGCAGCCGGCTATCGCGAACTGGTCACGGCGCTCTATCTGCGTGACGATCCCCATCTGGCCGATGATGTCGTGTTCGGCTCGTCGGGCGATCTTGCCGTCGACGTGGTAGCCAATGATCCGGACTGCCCGATCAAGGGCATGCCGAGCATCCGCTTCGACATGCGGTTGTCGCGCGAAAGCGCCGCCGACAAGACCAGCGGGCGCGTCGGCGCCGATCCGTCGGCGATCATGAAACAAGCCAAAAGCGAACCGGCCTCGGCGGGTGCCGGCGGCTAGCCCGAGACTGACGCGATCCACTCCACCGCAGCCGGGCGAAGATCCGGCGGACGCAGAAATACAACGACATAAACGACACAAGGGGGAATCGATGAAACGCAGAACATTCCTGGGCGGCGCAATGGCCGTCGCGGTGGTAGGGCACGGGTCGAGCGCTCTTGCCCAGCAGCCGCCGATCAAGATCGGCATGTCGATGCCGCAGACCGGCGGCCTCGCCGGCGGCGGCAAGGCGTCGTTGCTCGGCATCGAGATCTGGCGCGACGACGTCAATGCCAAGGGTGGACTGCTCGGCCGCAAGGTCGAACTGGTCGTCTATGACGACAAGTCGAGCGCATCGGAGACGCCCGCGATCTACGCCAAGCTGGTCGATGTTGATAAGGTCGACCTGCTGTTCGCGCCCTATGCAACGGTACCGACCGCGCCGATCATGCCGTTCGTCAAGCAGCGCGGCCTCTTGCTGATGGGGAATTTCTCGTTCCAGGTGAACAGCAAGGTCGGCCACGACATGTGGTTCAACAATGCACCCTGGGGGCCGGCCGATAGCTGGGCGGCTTCGTTCCTCGACCTGGCGCAAAAGGCCGGCGGCAAGAACATGGCGCTGTTAACGGCGGATCAGGAATTCGCGCAAAACCTCGCGCTCACGGCGCGGGACGTCGCCAAGAAGCGCAATATCCCGATCGTTTTCGACCAGGTCTACCCGCCGAACACGGTTGAATTTTCGTCCATCATTCGCGCGTTGAAGGCGGCCAAGCCCGACATCGTCTATGTCGCGTCCTATCCGCCGGATTCGGCCGGCATCCTGCGTGCCGTGAACGAGATCGGGATCGGCGACAGCGTCAAGATTTTCGGCGGCGGCATGGTCGGTCTGCAATTTGCCGCTGTGATGTCGAATCTCGGCTCGCTGCTCAACGGCGTCGTGAACTACAATACCTGGCTGCCGGAAAAGAGCATGTATTTCGACGGCACCAAGGAATTTTTCGACAAGTACACCAAGCGCGCCGTCGAGGCCAAGGTCGATCCGCTCGGCTACTATCTGGCGCCGTTCGGCTATGCGATGGGCCAGATGATCGAGGCGGCGGTCGGCGCGACCAAGTCGCTCGACCAGAAGGGCATCGCGAAATACCTGCGCGACAACGAGCACAAGACCATCGTCGGGTCGATCGCGTTTTCAGCCGATGGCGAGCGCAAGGAAACGGCGACCCTGCAGGCCCAGTTCCGCGGTGTAAAGGACAAGGATATCGAGCAGTTCCGTTCCTCCGGCAAGCAGGTGATTCTATTCCCTGACAAATTGAAAACCGGAGAGCTCATCACTCCCTTCGAGACTGCCCGAAACTAGCCCTCGTGGCTTTTCCGGCTCAGGGCCAAGGGGGGACTTGAATTGTTTTCGATGGACCTGCTGCTTGGGGCAGTCGTGCTCGGCGTGCTGCTCGGCTGTTTCTATGCAGCCGTCAGCGTCGGCTTGTCCGTCTCGTTCGGCTTGCTCGATGTTCCCCATGTTGCGCATCCGGCGTTCCTGGTGCTGGCGTCCTATGGCGTATTCCAGCTCAACGAGAGCTATGACATCGACCCGTTGCTGGCGGGCCTCGCCATCACGCCACTGTTCTTCGTGTTCGGCCTGCTGGCCTACCGCGTCTATTACGAAACCTTCGAGCGGCGCGGCAGTGATGCCGCCGTCCGCGGCATCGCCTTCTTCTTCGGCATCGCCTTCATCATCGAGGTGCTGATCATCCTGCAATTCGGCGTCGACCAGCGCTCGGTTTCCGCGACCTATATCGGCAAGTCGTGGCGGTTCGGCGAGTTTCGGATACCGATCCGGCAACTGGTGGCTTTCGCGGTGGCGCTTGCGCTGACGGTGCTGCTTGCCGTGTATCTGTCGAAAACCTTCATGGGCCGCGCGATCCGCGCGGTCGCGCAGGACGAGGAGGCGTTGCGGCTGATGGGCGCCAATCCGGTCCGCATCAAGCAATTTGCCTTCGGCATCGCCACTGCCGTGCTCGGCATCGCCGGCGCGCTCCTGATCATCGTGGCGCCGGTCGAGCCGACGCTCGATCGCGCCTATATCGGGCGGACCTTCTGCGTCGTCGTCATGGCCGGGCTCGGCAGCATCAGCGGCACGCTGATCGCCGCCATCATCCTCGGCGTCGCCGAATCCATCGTGCTGACGTTGTTCGGGGCTTCCTGGGCGCCGGCGATCTCGTTCGCAATGCTGCTCGGCGTGCTCGCCGTCCGGCCGCAAGGTCTGCTCGGCCGATGAACAAGCGCAACCACAGCATTGCATTTTGGGCCGCCGTCGCCGTCTTCCTGGTCGCCGTGTTGTCGATGACGCAGATCGTCCGCAACGAATATCCGTTTTTTGCCGGCTACGTCATCCTGCAGTTCATCGCGCTTGCGGTTGCCTGGAGCATCCTCGGCGGCTACGCCGGTTACGTCAATTTCGGCACCAACGCCTTTTTCGGCGTCGGCGTCTATACGGCGGTAGCGCTGTTCAAGGCGACGGGCGCGCCGCTCGTGGTGCAGATCGCAGCCGCCGCCGTCGTCGGCATGACGCTCGGCTTTGGCGTTGGCCTCCTCACTTTGCGGATGCGCGGCATCTTCTTCTCGATCGCGACGATTGCGCTGGCGATCATCATCGAGACCTTTGTGATGAACTGGCGGTTCGTCGGTGGCGCGGCTGGCATCCAGATCCAGCGGCCGCCGGTGATGGCGCCGTTCGACAGCTATGTGAAGATGCTGTTTTTCGTGCAGGCCGTCCTGGCCGTCATCGCCATTGCGATCGCGCGCTACGTCCAGACTTCCCGGATCGGCCGTGGCCTGCAGGCGCTCAGGGACGACGAGCTCGCCGCCGAATGCACGGGCGTGCCGACCCTGAAGCTGAAACTGATCGCCTGCATGATCTCGGGCGCGCTGATCTCCGCGGCCGGGGCGCCCGCTGCCATGTACCTGCAATATGCCGATCCGTCCTCGGCGTTCAACCTGAGCTACTCGGTGTCGGCGCTGGCGATGGCGCTGATCGGCGGCACCGCGCACTGGATCGGCCCGGTGTTAGGGGCCATCCTGCTCGGCTCGACGCAACAGCTCCTCGCCGTGACCATCTCCTCGGAGGTCAACGTGCTGGTGCTCGGCATCATGCTGGTGCTGTTCGTGGTCGGCGCGCCGAAGGGCATCATTGGGCTATTGCGGCCGCGCTACCGTCTGCGCGCGGGGGGCAAGCAATGAATACGGCAGCCGGCGACGCACCCCTGCTGCAGGTGGGGACTCTGACAAGGACCTTCGGCGGCTTCACCGCGCTCGACAATATCAGCGTCGATATCCGAAAGGGCGAACGGTTCGGCCTGATCGGCCCGAACGGCTCGGGCAAGACCACGCTGATCAACTGCATCTCCGGCGCGTTGAAGCCGCAGGTCGGCAGCGTGGTGTTCTGCGGCGAGGACATCACGCAATTGCCGCCGCACTTGCGCGCGCGCCGTGGCATCGCCCGCAGCTTCCAGATTCCGCGGCCGTTCAGGAGCATGACGGTGCTGGAAAACCTCATGGTCGGGCTCGACTTCGCCGCCGCCGGTTCAGCCGCGGCGGAGGAAGAAATCGCGATGTCGATCCTGACGCGGATGGGGCTCGCCTCGAAAGCCGGCGCGGCGAGCGCTACGCTGAGCCAGGTCGAGCTGCGCAAGATGGAGCTTGCCCGCGCGATGGCGGTGCGTCCGAAGCTTTTGATTTCGGACGAGGCGATGGCCGGGCTGTCGTCTTCCGAAGTCGACGAGGTGCTCGACCTCCTGATCAGCCTTGGCGAGGAAGACATCACCATCATCATGATCGAGCATATCATGCAGGCGGTGATGCGCTTTTCGGAACGGGTGATGTGTCTCGACGCCGGAAAGATCATCGCGCTCGGCGCGCCAGCCGAGGTGATGGCCAACAAGCGGGTGCAGGAGGCCTATCTTGGCACTTAGCCTTGCCATCGAAGGCCTCGATGCCGGCTACGGGGCCGTCAAGGCGCTGCGCGGCGTCACGCTCCATGTCGAGGCCGGCGAGACCGTGGCCTTGCTCGGCACCAATGGCAACGGCAAGAGCACGCTGATGAAGTGCGTCATGGGCCTGGTGCGTCCGGATAGCGGCCGGCTTGCGCTGTCGATCGACGGCGTGGCGCATGACCTCACGAAGCTCTCGCCCGAGGCGATCGTCGATCTCGGCGTGGCGCTGGTGCCGGAGGGGCGGCGGCTGTTTCCCAAGCTGACGGTGACGGAAAACCTGATGCTCGGCGCGTTCAGGAGAATGGCCCGCAGCGCCATCCAGCAGAATCTCGCGCTCGTCTTCGACACCTTTCCGGTGCTGAAGGAGCGGCGCAGCCAGCTCGCCGGCACCATGTCCGGCGGTCAGCAGCAGATGCTGGCGATTGCGCGCGCGCTGATGTCGTCGCCGCGGCTGCTCTTGATCGACGAGCCGTCGGTCGGGCTGTCGCCGTTACTCGTGTCGCAAACCATTGCCAAGATCGGCGAGCTCAAGCAGCGCGTCGGTCTGACGGTGCTGATGGCGGAGCAGAATTTCAACCAGGCGATCCGGATCGCCGACCGCGGCTACATCATCGTTCACGGAGAGATCGCGGTGGCTGCGCAGTCGGTCGATGAATTGAAGGCCAACGATATCGTCAAGCGGCTCTATCTCGGCGGCGTCGCGTAACGGAGATCCGCCGCAGGGGTGCGACTATTGTGCGCCCCTGAGCGTGCAGGCGGTCGAGCAGGTCGTCACCACGCCGCGCTCGCAGGCGATGCACACCGCGACGCACTGCTTCTTGTCCTTGGGATTGTACTGGCTGAAAAGCTTGCGGGCGCAATTGTCGATCGAGCCCGTGACGTCAGCATTGCTGCCGCTCTCGGGCGTGCACGACGCCAGTGCCGCCGCCGACAGCACGATGGCAATGATGCTGCGCATGTTGCTCGCTCCATCGACGGAGCCGCCGCTCAAAAGCTTGGCGACGGCCCAAGGGCCCTCGCAGAAATTCACCCTTCAGGATGGCGCGATTGGATTAATCGACTGTTTACACGGCGCCGGGTTCCCGTGCGTAGTTCTACGCCGGTCGAGGGCCATGGAAGGACAATGTGCGCTGCAGCGCCTGTGTTGCGGTGTTACCGCACCAGCACGTTCCTGAACTGCCAGGGATCCGACGTGTCGATATCCTCCGGGAACAGGCCGGGCCGGTCCGACAGCGGCGTCCAGTCGGTGTAGAACCCTTTCACCGGGCCGAGATACGGCATCTGAATTTCGAGGCAGCGGCGGAAATCCATTTCGTCGGCCTCGACGATGCCGGCGGTGGGATTCTCCAGCGCCCATACCATGCCGGCGAGCACGGCGGACGACACCTGCATGCCGGTCGCGTTCTGGTAAGGCGCGACGAGGCGGGTCTCCTCGATCGAGAGTTGCGAGCCGTACCAATAGGCGTTCTTGCCGTGGCCGTAGAGCAGTACGCCGAGCTCGTCGATGCCGTCGACGACCTCGTGCTCGTCCAGAATGTGCCAGCTCGGCTGCATCTTGCCGGTCGCGCCGAAAATCTCGTGCAGCGACAGCACGGCGTCGTTGGCTGGGTGGTAGGCGTAGTGGCAGGTCGGGCGATAGATCACCTCGTTGCCATCTCGTAGCGTGAAATAGTCCGCAATCGAGATCGACTCGTTGTGGGTGACGAGGAAGCCGTATTGCGGCCCCGGCGTCGGGCACCATGAACGCACGCGGGTGTTGGCGCCCGGCTGCAGCAGATAGATCGCCGCACCGCAGCCTTCGGTGTGCTGGCGGCCGTTATCCGGCATCCATTTCTCATGGGTGCCCCAGCCGAGCTCGGCCGGCTGCATGCCCTCGGACACGAACCCTTCCACCGACCAGGTGTTGACGAACACATTCATCGGCTTCGGATTCCTGGAGCGCTGGGTGTCGCGCTCGGCGATGTGGATGCCTTTGACGCCGAGCTTCTGCGCGAGCTGACCCCAACCCTCGCGGCTCTTCGGCTCGTTGAAGGGCGTGTTGGTGTCGCGGGCGATGTCGAGCAGCGCCTGCTTGACGAACCAGGATACCATGCCGGGATTGGCACCGCAGGTGGAGACGGCGGTCGTGCCGCCCGGACTCTTGTGCTTTGCGGCGAGCAAGGTCTCGCGCAGGGCGTAGTTGGAGCGCTTTTCGGGACCGATGTTCTTGTCGAAATAGAAACCCGCCCAGGGCTCCACCACGGTATCGATGTAGAGCGCGCCGATCTCCCGGCACATCGTCATGATGTCGACCGAGGAGGTGTCGACGGAGAGGTTGACGCAGAAGCCCTGGCCGCCGCCTTCGGTAAGCAGCGGGATCAGGAATTCGCGATAATTGTCGCGGGTCACGGCTTGCTTGATGAAGCGCACGCCGTGTTTCTTGGCGAGCTCGCCATCCTCATGCGGATCGATGATGACGAAGCGCGACTTGTCATAGTCGAAATGGCGCTCGATCAAGGGCAGCGTGCCCTTGCCGATCGAACCGAAGCCGATCATCACGATGGGGCCAGTGACTTTCGCGTGAATTTTTGCGAGGGCGTTCATCAGTTGGTCTCCGGAAACAGAAATTCGTGGGAATGGAGGGATCAGGCGGTGCGGCGTTTCGCGGTCACTTCGATCTCGATCTTCATCTCGGGCTTGTAGAGCCCCGCGACGACGAGGAGCGTTGTGGCCGGGCGGATCTCGCTAAAAACTTCGCCGCAGACCGCAAAGAAGGCGTCCGCATCGGCGAGGTCGGTGATGTAGTAGGTGGCGCGGACGATGTCGGCCATCGCGAAGCCGCCTTCCTTGAGCGCCGCCTCGATGTTCCTAAAGCAGTTGCGCGCCTGGCTTGTGACATCGGCGGGAATGACCATGGTCCTGTAGTCGTAGCCGGTGGTGCCGGCGACGAAGGCGAAATCGCCGTCGATGACGGCGCGGCTGTAGCCGGCGGTCTTCTCGAACGGCGAGCCGGTGGAAATCAGGCGGCGGGGCATGGGAACCTCGGTCTTGGGAACGATCCTGGGAATGGTCCGGCGGCGGGATGGGCGCGGTTTAAGGGCTTTTCCCCGGCGTGCGCAACCCCTGGCGATGTCACCGTGAATGCCAGGTGAAGTCGGAGGCCGGCGGCGCGCCGGCGCTCCAGCGACGCACGAGAATGTCCCTGACGATCATGACCGAGATGATGACCAGGAGGACCGTCGTGACAACGCTGCGCCAGCGCGGGCGCACGGCGGCGGGAGGGCACTCCGACATCGCTTTCAGGCCACGCGCGGCAGGAGCAAGGTCTTCGCCTTCCTGGTCCGCACTGCCTTTGTTTTCGGCGAGCGTGCACCGGTCGGAACGATCATCCCAGAGGCGCCATCGAGCGCGCCTTCGCAAAACTCCAGGCCGAGCAGCCGGTCGCGCTCGAAAGCGCCCGGCAGCGACAGCTCGCCGGTCTTCGCGGCCCAGAAGCCGAAGCGGGAGTAGTACGGCGCATCGCCCAGCAGGACTACCGCGCGATGGCCACGCGCCTTCGCCGCCGCGAGCGCGTGGTCCATCAGCGCAGCCCCGACCCCGAGCTGGCGGGAGGAAGCCTCCACCGCCAGCGGGCCGAGCATGAGCGCCGGGATGCCCCCGGCGCTGACGTGCCACAACCGCAACGTACCGACCAGCCGGCCCCTGCTCACAGCCGAAAGGCTAAGGCCTTCGGCGGGCGCGCGTCCGTCGCGCAGGCGCTGGCAGGCGCGCATATGGCGGTTGTCGCCAAAGCAGGCATCCAGCAGCGCCTCGCGCGCGGCGACGTCCGAGGCCCGCTCGCTGCGGATCGCAAACGGAGCGGCATCGGGGATGAGGGCAACGGTGGTCTTCCGCAAAGCAGTCATGGCACGTCAGTCCCCGCTCGCAACGGCAAACTTGCCGCGCAAAGCGTTGTCAAAAATTCGCAAATGACGGGGAGGGAGCCGGCGCACCGGCTCCCGCTATTCGAGCCTCAAAAAGAGGCAGCTCAGATGTGGTAGGTCCTGAGCGGCGGGATGCCGTTGAACGCCACCGACGAGTAGGTCGACGTGTAGGCCCCGGTGCCTTCGATCAACAGCTTGTCGCCGATCTCGAGCGTCACCGGAAGCGGGTACGGCATCTTCTCGTACAGCACGTCGGCGCTATCGCAGGTGGGACCTGCGAGCACGCACGGCGTCATCTCCGCACCGTCATGCGGCGTGCGGATGGCGTAGCGGATCGACTCGTCCATCGTCTCGGCGAGACCGCCGAACTTGCCGATGTCGAGATACACCCAGCGCACCTCGTCCTCGTCGCTCTTCCTGGAGATCAGGACGACTTCGGTCTCGATGATGCCGGCGTTGCCGACCATGCCGCGGCCCGGCTCGATGATGGTCTCCGGGATCTGGTTGCCGAAGTGCTTGCGCAGCGCACGGAAGATCGACCGGCCGTACTGCACGACCGGAGGAACGTCCTTGAGGTACTTGGTCGGGAAGCCGCCGCCCATGTTGACCATGGACAGGTTGATCCCTCGCTCCGCGCAGTCCCGAAACACCGTCGAGGCCATTGCCAGCGCGCGGTCCCACGCCTTCACCTTGCGCTGCTGCGAGCCGACATGAAACGAGATGCCGACCGGCTCCAGCCCCAGACGCTTGGCGAGGTCGAGCACCTCGACCGCCATCTCCGGGTCGCAGCCGAACTTCCGCGACAGCGGCCATTCGGCGCCGGCGCAGTCATAAAGGATGCGGCAGAACACCTTTGCGCCGGGAGCGGCACGCGCGATCTTCTCGACTTCGGCGGCGCAGTCGACTGCGAACAGGCGAATGCCGAGCGCGAAGGCGCGCGCGATGTCGCGCTCCTTCTTGATCGTGTTGCCAAAGGAGATACGGTCCGGCGTCGCACCGGCAGCCATCGCCATTTCGATTTCGGCAACGGTTGCGGTGTCGAAGCAGGAGCCCATGGAGGCGAGCAGCGACAGCACTTCGGGCGCAGGATTGGCCTTCACCGCGTAGAACACGCGGCTGTCGGGCAGCGCCTTGGCGAAGGTCTGGTAGTTGTCGCGCACGACTTCGAGGTCGACGACGAGGCACGGCTCGGTGTCCTGGCCCTCGCTGCGGCGGTTACGCAGGAATTCCTGAATACGTTCGGTCATAGCACCCCTCCAAACGGCCCAGCGACGGGTCCCGTTCAAATTTGATCTCGGACGTGAGTGCTTTGGCGTTGTCGCACGATGGAGACGCGACGAAGCCTCGAACTCAAGAACCGAATTGTGCTGCCGTGGATTGGTTGGGAATCTTCCCGCCCGCTCACCTGGCAATGAAGGACAAGCCTTTTCAGTAGCCCGCGCCGGCGGTGGAATGCCGGTAGAGACCAAAAAAGCCCGATCCGTCGTTGCTTTAAGTCGCGTCCCCCGTTGAGAGCGGGGTGCGCCGGTTCGCCTCCGGCTGCCAGTCACGGTTGCAAAGGATGGAGAGACCTTCAACGGCATCTCTTGAGAGAGATGCTGGCCGCTTCGAAAAACGACCCTCGGTTCTTCATCCCTTGGCGGCTGTCCGGCCTCTTGTCCGGATACCTACCGACTGACACACGACCACAGGCACGTGCGAAATTGGGCAAGGCTGGAAATAAGTCTTTTGAATCGGCTTCGCAAGAATTTTTTTAGGCTGGGGACAAATTTCCCCGACGTGTGCTTACGAAAGCGTTCGCAGCGCGCACGGCTCACGACAAACATGAATGGAAGTTAAGATTTTCTCAGGCAGGCGATGAATGCTTCAGCGCCTGTGCCGCAGCGCTTTCTTGAACGCGCGTCAGGCGCGCTTGGAGAACGGCTCGATGCGCTGCGCGCCGCGGATGAACGCCACCATGACCAGCACGCCGATGCCGAACAGCACCGCCTGGAGAATGTGCGCGCTGGTGTCGTTGAGATCGAACAGGATCGCGAGCGCCCAGCCGCCGGCAAACGCCGCGCCGAACACTTCCGCGCCGATCAGGATCGCAGCCGAAATGACGGTGATGACGCTCGGCCAGACGATCCGGCGGGAGGATGTGGAGGCGGGCTGTGGGCTCATGAAAAAGGTCCTGTTCAAGGGGCGCAATCTCTCCGAAAAGGCCCCATCTATCAAGCGCAAAAGGCCCAAAAATGCCGCATCGCGTGCTATAGATTGCCGCATCTTCTGGAGCGTTTTCGAGCGAAATCGGTACCGGTTTCAGCTCGAGAAAACGAGCCACGAAAACGAGGCAAAAACGGGAATTGTGATGTCAGAAACCCTGCAGACGGCGGCCCCTTCGGAAGCTGGCGAAAACCCGCTGCTCCGGCCGTGGCAGACGCCATTCGAGACACCGCCCTTCAGCGAGATCCAGCCGGAACACTTCCTGCCCGCCTTCGAGCAGGCCTTTGCCGATCACGCCGCCGAGATCGCGGCGATCACCCATGATCCCTCGGTGCCGGACTTCGCCAACACCATCACGGCGCTGGAGCGCTCGGGCAAGCTGCTCGCGAAGGTCTCTGCCGTGTTCTACGACCTGGTCTCGGCGCACTCCAATCCGGCGATCCTGGAGATCGACAAGGAAGTCTCCTTGCGGATGGCGCGGCACTGGAACCCGATCATGATGAACGCGGTGCTGTTCGGCCGCATTGCGCTGCTGCACGAGAACCGCGCCACGCTCGGCCTGACCGGCGAACAGATGCGGCTCCTGGAGCGCACCTACACCAACTTCCACCGCGCCGGCGCCGGCCTCGACGAGGTCGCCAAGAAGCGCCGGGCCGAGATCAACGAGCGGCTGGCCCAGCTCGGCACCTCGTTCAGCCACCATCTGCTCGGCGACGAGCAGGACTGGTTCATGGAGCTCGGCGAGGACGATCGTGACGGCCTTCCCGAGGCCTTCGTCACCGCGGCCAAGGCCGCCGCTGAAGAGCGCGGCATGGCGGGCAAGGCGATTGTGACGCTGTCACGCTCTTCGGTCGAGCCGTTCCTGAAGAGCTCCTCCCGCCGCGACCTGCGCGAGAAGGTCTTCAAGGCCTTCACCGCGCGCGGCGACAATGGCAACGCCAACGACAACAACGCCACCATCGTCGAGATCCTCGCGCTCCGCGAGGAGGCCGCCAAGATCATGGGCTTTCCGACCTACGCCGCCTACCGGCTGGAGGATTCCATGGCCAAGACGCCGGAGGCGGTGCGCAGCCTCCTGGAGCGGGTCTGGAAGCCCGCCCGGGCCCAGGCGCTCGCCGACCGCGACGCGCTGCAGGCGCTGATCGCGGAGGAGGGCAACTTCGCGCTGGCGCCGTGGGATTGGCGCTACTACGCCGAAAAGCTGCGGCAGCGGCGGGCCGATTTCGACGACGCGGCGATAAAGCCCTATCTGGTGCTCGACCACATGATCGAGGCCGCCTTCGACTGCGCCACCCGCCTGTTCGGGATCACCTTCTCCGAGCGCAAGGACATTCCGGTCTGGCATCCGGATGTCCGAGTCTGGGAGGTCAAGGACGCCGCCGGCAAGCACAAGGCGCTGTTCTATGGCGATTATTTCGCCAGACCCTCAAAGCGCTCCGGCGCCTGGATGACCTCGCTGCGGGACCAGCAGAAGCTCGACGTCGATATCGCCCCGCTGATCATCAATGTCTGCAATTTCGCCAAGGGCGCGGACGGCCAGCCGTCGCTGCTGTCGCCCGACGATGCGTGCACCCTGTTCCACGAGTTCGGCCACGGCCTGCACGGCATGCTGTCCAACGTCACTTATCCCTCGCTGTCGGGGACATCCGTGTTCACCGATTTCGTCGAGCTGCCCTCGCAGCTCTACGAGCATTGGCAGGAGCAGCCGCAGGTGCTGCGGCAGTTCGCCAAGCACTACCAAACCGGCGAGCCGCTGCCGGACGACCTGCTGCAGCGCTTCCTCGCCGCGCGAAAATTCAACCAGGGCTTTGCCACCGTGGAGTTCGTCTCCTCGGCGCTGGTCGATCTCGAATTCCACACCCAGCCGGCCGCTGCCAGCCGCGACGTGGCGGCGTTCGAAAAGGCGGAGCTGGAGAAGATCGGCATGCCCGCCGAAATCGCGCTGCGCCACCGGCCGACCCAATTCGGCCACATCTTCTCCGGCGATCATTACGCATCGGGCTATTACAGCTACATGTGGTCGGAAGTGATGGACGCCGACGCCTTCGGCGCGTTCGAGGAGGCCGGCGACATCTTCGATCCCGCGGTGGCAAAACGCCTGCACGATGACATCTATTCGTCGGGCGGCTCGCGCGACCCCGAGGACGCCTATGTCGCCTTCCGCGGCCGCGAGCCGGAGGCCGACGCGCTGTTGCGCCGTCGCGGCCTGCTCGAAGCAACGCCGGCGGCCTGATCAGCCGGCGCCGCTTCCACGAGTCGTCCCTGCGAACGCAGGGACCTATAACCTCTGATGTTCGTTGTGAAGGAATAGCCTTTGCCACATTGCCAAACAGAGACGACACGGCGTATCGGTCCCCGCGTTCGGAGGAATGACGTGTTACGTGGAATGTTCGGATTGTTCGGCTTGATCGTCGCGTTGTCGCTCGGCACAGCCGCGGCCGAGGCCCATCCCCATGTCTGGATCACCGCCAGGAGTGAGGTGGTCTACGCACCCGACGGGGCGATGACGGGCGTGCGTCACGCCTGGACGTTCGATGACATGTTCTCGACCTACGCGCTGCAGGGCGTCGCGACCAAGACCAAGGGCGTCTACACCCGCGAGGAACTGGCGCCGCTGGCGCAGACCAATGTCGAGTCGCTGAAGGACTTCGCCTATTTCACCTTCGCCAAAGCCGACGGCAAGAAGGCGAAGTTCGAGGAGCCGGTCGACTATTATCTCGAATACAAGGACAGCGCGCTGACGCTGCATTTCGTGCTGCCGTTGAAGGCGCCGGCGACCTCGAAGCAGTTGGCGCTGGAAGTGTTCGACCCCTCCTACTTCATCGACTTCAAGTTCGACGACAAGGACCCGATCAAGCTGATCGGTGCGCCCGCCGCCTGCCAGATGCAGTTCCAGCGGCCGAACGACGAGACCGCCAACACCCAGCGCCTGAACGAGCAGAATTTCTTGAACGGCGACAATTCCAATTATGGCGCGATGTTCGCCAACAAGGTCACGGTGAACTGCCCATGAGGCGGATGCTCCCCACGAGCCTCGCGCGAGGTATCGCAATGACGGCCGCGGCGATCGCGGCCGTTGTGATTTTCGATGCTGCCTTGCATGCGCTGATGGCGCAGAATCCGTTCGGTGGTCCACGTCCCGCGGCCGAGCCGCAGGTCGGCGGCGTGATCGGATGGATTTTGGCCAAGCAATCCGAATTCTACCGCGAAATGTCCGCCACCATCCGCGCGGCGAAATCGGACGGCAGCGCGGTCTGGACGCTGCTTGGAATCTCCTTTGCTTACGGCATTTTTCATGCCGCCGGCCCCGGCCACGGCAAGGCGGTGATCTCGTCCTATCTTGTCGCCAATGAGGAAACCGCGCGGCGCGGCATCGTGCTGTCGTTCGCCTCGGCTTTGTTGCAGGCGTTGGTGGCGGTCGCGATCGTGGCCGTCTTCGCCTGGCTGCTCTCTTCCACGGCCAAGACGATGTGCTCTGCGGAGAAGGCGATCGAGATCGTCAGCTACGCGCTGATCGCGGCGCTCGGCGCGCGGCTGGTCTGGACCAAGGGCGGCGGCTTTATGCGCGCGCTGCAGGCGAAGCCGGAGCTGGCGATGGCATCGGCCACGGCTCATCGTCACGATCATGACCACGCCCATCACCATCACCATGATCACGGCGATCATCACGGCCATGCCCATGTTCATGACGAGCATTGCGGCCATTCGCACGGGCCGACACCGGACCAACTCGCCGGTCCCGGCGGCTGGCGGCGCGGCTTGGGGACGATCTTTGCGGTGGGCATGCGACCCTGCTCGGGTGCCATCCTGGTGCTGGTGTTCTCGCTGGCGCAGGGCCTGTTCCTGGCCGGCATCGCCGCGACCTTCGTGATGGGCCTCGGGACCGCGATCACGGTCGCCGCCATCGCCGTGATCGCCGTATCGGCGAAGGGTCTGGCAAAGCGGCTGAGCGCCGGGCGCGAGGGCGGCGGCGCGCTGATCATGCGCGGCATCGAATTCGGCGCCGCCGGCCTGGTGCTCTTGTTCGGCCTCGGCCTGTTGTTCGGCTACCTCGCCGCCGAACGCGCGACGTGCCTCTGATCCACGCGACAACCACGCAAAGCCGGGAAATCCCATGTCACGCGAGCAATTCTGGTTCTTCCACCCGTTCCGGGTGCGCTACTCCGAGATCGACGGCCAGGGCGTCGTCTTCAACGCGCATTACCTGACCTATTTTGACACCACCATCACCGAGTATTTTCGTGCGCTCGGCTATGACCAATATGCCGACGCCAAGAAATCCGGCGTCGATTTCCACGTCGTCAAATCCGTCATCGAATACAAGGCGCCGGTCCGGTTCGACTGGGAGCTCGACGTCGGCGCGCGGGTGGCGCGGATCGGCAATTCGAGCCTCACCTTCGAACTCGCGATCTTCCTGAAAGGTGTCGGTGATGCGCTCGTGACCGGCGAGAGCGTCTGGGTCAACACCGATCAGAAGACGCATCGCCCGGTCCCGATATCAAAGGAGATTCGGGATTTGATCGCGACGCGGGAGCGGCATCTGGGCTGAGCCAAGTCGTCCTCGACATCGTAGGGTGGGCAAAGGCGCGCTAGCGATGTGCCCGCCATCCGTCACCGACTGTGCCATCTCCGTCGTCCCTGCGAACGCACTAGGGCATGCACACATCTAGTTCAGGTGCGGCGGATTGACTCAGGCCTGCTGCAAGGATTCCAGAATCGGGAAGTCGTGTGATTCCTATTTCGGCACTTCGGCTTTGGCAGAGGTGTCGGCATGTTGTCACAGATTAATTGGACGCTGGGTCGGTTCGGGGATCTCCGCCTTGATAAAGGGGGGCGGCGCTGCTCGAATGCATGGTCGCGGGCAAAGATGTGTGTTTGCGGCGACTTTCGAAGGGCGATCGGGCGCTCGAGGTGCGGTTCAACCGCTTCCTGCGCAATCCCAAGGTGACAACGGAGCAGATCATCGAAAGCTGGGGTGAAAGCACAGTCGCAGCGGTCGAAGGCCGCCACGTATTGGCGATCCAGGACACCAGCGAGATCAACTTCCATCCCACGGCGCGGCGCCGCCGCGGTCTCGGAGAGACCGCCAAGGGCAACGTCCACGGCGTGCTACTCCATCCCCTGCTGGCAGTGGATGCCGACGACGGCACCTGCCTTGGCCTGTTGAGCGGCCAGGCGTGGACGCGCAAGGGCCGCCGCACCGTCTCACACGACCGGCGCGACTTGTCGGACAAGGAATCGCAGCGCTGGATCAGCACCGCCCTTGCAGCCAAGCCGTTGCTGGCCGGCGCTGCCATGGTCACCGTGATTGGCGATCGCGAGAGCGACATCTTCGCGCTTTATGCGAGCGCGGCTGAGGAACACTTCCATGTGATCGTCCGCAGCATGCATGATCGCAAGCTCGCGGACGACACCAGTTTGTACGCAGCCATTGAGCGCATAGCTGTGACAGACCGGCGTGCCGTCTGGCTGCCCGCGCGAGTGCAACGGCCGGAGCGTGTCGCAAATCTCGAACTGCGCTTTGGTGTGATCGAACTGGCTCGACCGCAGACCAAGTTCCTGCGCCATCTGCCTAAGAGCTTGCCGCTATATGTGGTCGACGTCCGTGAACCCAATCCCGAAGCTGGCGTCGAGCCCCTTCATTGGCGGCTTCTCACCACCCACCCGGTAACCAGCAAAGAAGAGGCCTGGCGCATCGTCGAATGGTACAAGCGGCGCTGGCTGATCGAACAGTTCTTCCGCGTCCTCAAGACGCAAGGCTTCAAACTCGAAGACAGTCAGATCGGCTCAGCCGAGCGTCTCCTCAAGCTGGTCGCCATCGCCGCCAAGGCGGCGGTCATCACCGTCCAACTCTTGCAGGCGCGCGATGGCCGCGGCAAGCAACCCGCCAGCCTCGCCTTCAATGCCGATGAAGTTGCGGCGCTCACTGCCCTTAACGCACAGCTTGAGGCCAAAACCATACGCCTGAGCAACCCGCATCCATCCGATAGCCTTGCCTGGGCTGCCCGGATCATCGGTCGGCTCGGCGGCTGGGACGGCTACCCGTCATCCAAACCGCCCGGTCCAATTACCTTCAAACACGGCCTGGAATACTTCCACGCCGTCGCTGCCGGATGGAGCCTCAGAAATGTGTGCATGCCCTAGTGCGAACGCAGGGACCCATACGCCGCGGCGGATGTTGTCTTGTCGGGATGGTCGACGACTCTCCCTCAACAATTGGCGACGGTGGTTATGGGTCCCTGCGTTCGCAGGGACGACAGCAATTCATCCGGCGATAAGCCAACCTCACACCGGCAAATACTCCTTGATCGCCGGCAGAAAGAAGATCGCGATATTGATCGCGAAGCCGATGCTCCAGAGGATCGAGCGCAGCGTCGGGCGGTTGCCGAGATAGGTGAAGACATAGGCGATCCGCACGATCACGAACAGAATCGCGAGTTCGTCGATCAGCCGCTGCGGCCCGAGCCGAAACTCCGCCAGCAGCACGGCGACTGCAAAGAATGGAAAGGCCTCGATGCCGTTTTGATGCGCGCCAAGGGCGCGGGCGCGGATCGGGTCCTGGTAGAAGGCGGGATCGCGCGGCTTGGCATTGTCGAAGCGGCCGTAGGCGGCCCATTTGACCGATGCGATCGTCAGCAAGTACAGCAGCACCGTTCCGAAAACGCACCATTCGGCGATCGTCATGGTTCCTCCCCGCGCACGCGCGCCCCGCGGCCATTTGGCAAGCGTAGCGAACCGGCGGTTATCTTGACAAGGATAGTGCAACGCGCGAAGCCATCGAAATCATGACCGCGGTCGTCCCCCTTGGCAATGCAACGGCACCGGCAGCCCTGGAGCAACGCATCGGCGTGCTGCTGGTCAATCTCGGCACGCCTGATACCGCCGATGCCCAGGGGGTGCGGGTCTATCTGAAGGAATTCCTCTCCGACCCCCGCGTGATCGAGGATCAGGGCCTCGTCTGGAAAGCGATCCTCAACGGCATCATTCTGCGGGTGCGTCCGGCCAGGAAGGCGCGCGACTACCAGAAGATCTGGAATGCCGAGAGAGGCGAATCCCCGCTCAAGACCATCACCCGGTCGCAGGCCGAAAAGCTCGCGGCGGCGATCGCCGATCGCGAGCACGTCGTGGTCGATTGGGCGATGCGCTATGGCAATCCATCGATCCGCTCGCGGATCGATGCCCTGGCTGCGCAAGGCTGCGATCGCCTGCTGGTGGTGCCGCTCTATCCGCAATATTCCGCGGCGACCTCGGCGACGGTCTGTGACGAGGTGTTTCGCGCGCTCGCCGACATGCGTGCGCAGCCGACGCTGCGGGTGAGCCCGCCTTATTACGACAATCCCGAGTACATCGAAGCGCTCGCCGTCTCGATGTCAGAACATCTGGCGGCCCTGCCGTTCCAGCCCGAACTGATCGTGGCGTCGTTTCACGGTATGCCGCAGAAATACGTCGACAAGGGCGATCCCTATTACGCGCAGTGCGTCGCAACCACGGAAAGCTTGCGCAAGCGGTTGGGCCTTGATGCCGCCAAGCTGATCCTGACATTTCAATCGCGCTTCGGCAGCGACAAGTGGCTGCAGCCCTACACCGACAAGACCATCGAAAAATTGGCGAAAGATGGCGTGAAACGCATTGTGGTGGTGACGCCCGGCTTCTCCGCCGATTGCCTGGAGACGCTGGAGGAGATCGCGCAGGAAAACGCCGAGATCTTCAGGCACAACGGCGGCGAGCAGTTTTCCGCAATTCCCTGTCTGAACGACAGCGAGCCCGGCATGGACGTCATCCGCCAACTCGTTTTGCGCGAGCTTCAAGGCTGGATTTAACCACATCAACAACCACTCGCCGTTCGGAGCCCAAGAACATCTGGTGGCCCGCAAACTATTCCCTAGCTATATAACCATAAACTGAGAACCGCCGGCTGAACCGGGCCTACGCCGTTGCAGACAAATGAGAGATCGTGCCGGGCAACGCACCGTGCCGGCCTTGGAGGGACTTTATGAGTGGCTTCGACATTTTCGCGATTGCCTTTGTTCTACTTGTCATTGCCACATTGTTCGCGGGCGTCAAAACGGTGCCGCAGGGCTATGATTGGACCATCGAGCGGTTCGGCAAATACACCCGCACGCTGTCGCCGGGGTTGAACCTCATCATTCCCTATTTCGACCGCGTCGGCCGCAAGATGAACATGATGGAGCAGGTGATCAACATTCCCGAGCAGGAGGTGATCACCAAGGACAACGCCACCGTGACGGTGGATGGCGTCGCGTTCTTCCAGGTGTTCGACGCCGCGAAAGCGAGCTACGAGGTCGCCAATCTCGAGCAGGCCATCATCGTTTTGACCATGACCAACATCCGCTCGGTGATGGGTTCGATGGACCTCGACCAGGTGCTGTCGCATCGCGACGAGATCAACGAGCGGCTGCTGCGCGTGGTCGACGCAGCCGTCTCGCCATGGGGGCTCAAGGTCAACCGCATCGAGATCAAGGACATCGTGCCGCCGGCCGACCTGGTGGAAGCGATGGGCCGGCAGATGAAGGCCGAGCGCGTCAAGCGCGCCGACATTCTGCAGGCCGAGGGCCAGCGCCAGTCGGAGATTTTGCGCGCCGAAGGCGCCAAACAGGGGCAGATTTTGCAGGCCGAAGGCCGCCGCGAAGCCGCCTTCCGCGACGCCGAGGCGCGCGAGCGCCTGGCGGAGGCGGAAGCCAAGGCGACGCAGATGGTCTCCGAGTCCATCGCCAAGGGCGACGTCGCAGCGTTGAACTATTTTATCGCCGACAAGTACATCAAGGCGTTCGGACAGTTCGCGGATTCGCCGAACCAGAAGATCCTGATGATCCCGCTGGAAGCCACTAGCGTGCTGTCCTCGCTCGCCGGCATCGGGGAGATCGCCAAGGCGACGTTTGGCGAAAGTGCCGCTTCCGCTGCGGCCGCTGCACGGCGGACATCGTCGGTGCCGAACACCGGTCCCACCCCACCGCCGGTCACGCCGCAGCGGTGAGAGCTTGATCTGGAAGATCGATTAGAGGTTCGTGTCATGACCGACATATTTTCGACGTTAGGCACCTGGAATTGGCTGATCTTCGGCTTCGTCCTGATGGCGCTGGAATTGCTCGCGCCGGGTGTCTTCATGTTCTGGCTCGGGCTCGCGGCGCTATTGGTCGGGCTCGTGTCGTTTGCGATCAGCCCGTCCTGGCAGACGCAGCTCCTGATGTTTGCGGTGTTCGCGGTTGCCGCGGTACCGGCATGGCGGCACTTTGCGCGCAGCGAGGGCAGCCGCAGCCTGAGCAACCCGTTTCTCAACAACCGGACCAAGGCGCTGATCGGCCGGGAATTCACGCTGGAAAAGCCGATCGTCGGCGGCACCGGCACCGTGCGGATCGACGACACGGTCTGGCGCGTCGCCGGCCCTGACGCGCCGGCTGGCAGCCGGGTCAGGGTGGTGCAGGCCGATGGCGCCAGCCTGACGGTGGCGGCGGCTTAGCGCTCTATCATCTCCTTGCATTATGCTACAAAAAGTGTAGCATTGCTACTGTATTAGTAGCAATGGAGGTTGGCCGTGTCACAATCCGTGCCGCGCATCGCGCCACTTGAGCCGCCTTATGCACCTGACATTGCCGAGCAGTTCGACCGCATCATGCGCGGCGCGCCGCCGCTGGTGCTGTTTCGCGTCATTGCGGGCAATGCGCGGGCCTGGGAGAAATTCCGCGCCGGCAGCCTGCTGGATCGCGGCCCGCTCAGTTTGCGGGAGCGCGAGATCGTCATCGACCGTACCTGCGCGCGAACAGGCTGCGAGTACGAATGGGGCGTGCATGTCACGACGTTCGCGGAGGCCGCGCATCTGACGGAAGCGCAGGTCCGCGCCACCGTGCTCGGCGCCGCCACCGACGCATGCTGGTCGCCAGCGGAGCAGGCCCTGATCGCCGCCATCGACGCGCTGCACGAGCGCGCCACGCTTGATGACGCCGAATTCGCGGCGCTATCGGCGCATTACGACGAGGCGAAAATATTCGAGACCATCCTGCTGTGCGGATTCTATCGCACCGTGTCGTATCTCGCGAACGGACTGGCACTGCCGCTGGAGGAGAACGCGGTGCGGTTTCCGAAGGCCTAACCCCGTCATTGCGAGCCACCGGGTCGCGCGAATGCGCGCCCGATGACAGGCTCCGCGAAGCAATCCATCTCGCGGCATAACGGATAGGTGGATTGCTTCGTCGCTTGCGCTTCTCGCAATGACGTGGAGAGGTCGGGAGTTACGCCACTCCCGCGCGCAGGAAATCGTGCAGGTGCACGATGCCGATCGGCTTGCTGGCGTCGGTCACGATCAGCGTCGTGATCTTCGAGGAGTTGAGGATCTCCAGCGCCTCGCCGGCCAGCACGTCGCGGTCGATCGTCTTCGGATTCCTCGTCATTACCTCGTCGACGGTGGCCGACATGAGCTGCGGCCCCATATGGCGGCGCAGGTCACCGTCGGTGACAATGCCGACGATGTGTCCGCGTGCGTCGACAATACCGACACAGCCAAAGCCCTTGGACGTCATCTCGACCAGCGCCTCGGACATGCTGGTGCCGAGCGGCTTCAGCGGCACCGCGTCGCCGGTATGCATGAGGTCGCGGGTGTATTTCAGGAGCGCGCCGAGCTTGCCGCCGGGATGCAGCACGCTGAAATCGACCGAGGTAAAGCCGCGGCCTTCCAGCAATGCGATCGCCAGCGCGTCGCCGAGCGCCAGCATCATCAGGGAGGAGGTGGTCGGCGCGAGATTGTGCGGGCAGGCCTCACGGGCCTTCGGCAGCGTCAGCGCGATGCCGGCCGCCTTGGCGAGGGAAGATTCGCGCTCCGCCGTCATGGCGATCACGGAAATGCGGAAGCGCTTGGCATAGGTGATCAGATTCTTCATCTCCGGCTGCTCGCCGGACCACGATAGCGCCAGGATGACGTCGTCCGGCGTGATCATGCCGAGGTCGCCATGGCTCGCTTCGGCCGCATGGACAAAGAAGGCGGGCGTGCCGGTGGAGGCGAAGGTCGCGGCGATCTTGCGGCCGATATGGCCCGACTTGCCGAGCCCGGTGACGATCAGCCGTCCCTTGGCGTTCCGGATCAGATCGACGGCGGCGACAAAGGGTGCGCGAAGGTCGGACTGCAGCGCCGCCGCGATCGCGGCGATGCCGCTGCCCTCGGCATCGAGCGTGCGCAGCGCCGATTGGACGGCGGCATCAGCGGGTTCAGAGCCGGATGATTGTACCATCAGCGGATTCGGGTTGGCCATGTCTGTCCCAGGGAAGGAGGGGCTTCGCGCCCCGAACCCCTGCATAGCATGGGCCGTCCGGCGAAGCGACGCGGGGCTGCCGCCCTCAACGGCTCATTAACCATAATTGTTTTAACTCCATTAACGACGTGTTCCGCGAGCGTTCGGCGTTCGTCCACCAAGTATCTGTTTTTGTTGGGGTATATTTTATCGTGATGGCGGGGCCAGCATCGGGCCGGAACGGCCGCGCGCGCCTCTTCCGCGCAGCCTTGCCGTGCCTTGCGCTGATCGTCCTGACCGGAGCCGCAGCGCGAGCGCAAACCCTCACGCCGGACCTGTTCAGCTCAAGGCGGACCAGTCAGATGCTGCCGCCGGATTCGCCGCTGCGCCGGACGGCGGCGGAGGTGAACGATCCCCTCAACAGCCCGAAGCTGCAAGAGAGCGACAAGCCCGCGCCGTCGCGGATCGGACAGATCCCGAAATACGGTCTGCCGGCCGCGAGCGGCGCCGCCGACATCGGCTACGATTCGCTCAACCGCAAGCGCAAGAAGCCGAAATATTATCCGGGGCAGGCGAAGCCGAAGTCGCCGGTCGGGCCCGGTAGTCCGCCGCCGCCGATTGCGTCGAACACGCGGTTTCGGCTGTCGATTGCCCCATCGGAATCCGCGCACAAAACCCCGATCCCACCAGCGATGGCGGGAACGGTGGTGGGACAGCCGCCGCGCAAGCGTCTCAGGATCGATGACGATCCGTTCGGCGCGGTCGGCGATTATGCCGGCAGCTTCCTGATCAAGTCGGCGGTCGAATTCTCCGGCGGCTACGATACCAATCCCGGCCGGCTCGCCCCGGCGCAAGGCAAGCCGTTCTATGTGATCGCGCCGGAATTTTTGGTGATCTCCGACTGGGAGCGCCATGCGCTGGTGGCCGATCTCCGCGGCTCCTTCACCGGCTATACCAGCAACCTCACGCCGAACGCCGACGGCACGCCGCTGTCGGCGCCGCTCGATGTCGACCGGCCCAACTTCCTCGGCCATGTCGACGGCCGGCTCGACGTCAGCCGGAACACGAGGCTGACCGCGCAGGGACGCTTGTTCGTCTCGACCGACAATCCCGGCAGCCCGAACGTGCAGGCCGGTCTCGCCAGATATCCGATCCTCACCACGGTTGGCACGACTATCGGCGTCGACCAGAGCTTCAACCGGCTGCAGGTTTCCGCTGGCGCCACCGTCGACCGCACCGACTATACCAATTCAAAGCTCACCGACGGCACTTCAACGACCAACGACGACCGCAATTTCAGCCAGTACGGCGGCGTCGGCCGCGCCAGCTATGACTTGAAGCCGGGCATAAAGCCGTTCGTGGAAGTGCAGGGCGACAGCCGCGTGCATGACGTCAGGCTCGACCGCAGCGGATTTGCGCGCGATTCCAGTGGCGGCTACGTCAAGGGCGGCACCAGCTTCGAATTCTCGCGGCTATTGACCGGCGAAATCGCCGTCGGCTATGCCGCGCGCGACTATGTCGATCCGAGGCTCGATCGCCTGGAAGGCCTGCTCGTCTCGTCCTCGCTGGTCTGGACCGCAACGCCGCTGACGACGGCAAAATTCTATTCCGACACCACGATCACGGAGACCACGCTGCCAGGCACGTCGGGCGTCCTGACGCATGTCTACACCGTCGAAGTCGACCACGACTTCCGCCGCTGGCTGACCGCGATCGGCAAGTTCACCTGGGGCTCGCTCGACTATCAGGGCAATCCCAGGCGCGACAAGATCTACGCGGTGTCGGGCGAAGCCATCTACAAGATGAACCGCAACGTCTGGCTCAGGGGTACCCTGCGGCGCGACTGGCTGGATTCGAACCTGGAGGGGAATAGCACGGCGTCGACGGTGGTGATGCTGGGGGTGCGGCTGCAGAACTAGGCGCTCGGCTCTCCGCGTGCGTTCCCCGGATGCTGCGCAGCACGAAGTGATGCGCTGCTGATCCGGGGTCCATGCGAGCGGCGCCATGGGTCCCGGCTCTGCGGAGCAGCGTTACACGCTGCACCGCGTCCGGGACACGAGGTAACACAAAAAAGCTTTGGGTGTTGTGCTACCGCGGCAGCGTCGTCGACCCCATCAGATACTGATCGATCGCCCGAGCGCACAGGCGCCCTTCGCGGATTGCCCAAACCACCAGCGACTGTCCGCGGCGCATGTCGCCGGCGGAGAAGACGTTCGGCAGCGAGGTCTTGTAGTCGGCCATGTTGGCGCGGACGTTGCCGCGCTGGTCGAGGTCGACGCCGAGCGTCTTCAGCATGCCGTCGTGCACCGGGTGCACGAAGCCCATGGCGAGCAGCACGAGCTGCGCTTCGAGCTCGAATTCGGTGCCCGCAATCGGCTTGAACTTGTCGTCGACCTTCACGCAGTGCAGCTTTTGCACCTTGCCGTCGACGCCCGAGAATTTTTGCGTCAGCACCGCGTATTCGCGGCTCGCGCCCTCGGCCTGGCTCGACGAGGTCCGCATCTTCAAGGGCCAGTTCGGCCAGGTCACGCCCTTGTTCTCGTGCTCGGGCGGCGCCGGCATGATCTCGAGCTGGGTCACGGACTTCGCACCCTGCCGGAACGAAGTTCCGATGCAGTCGGAGCCGGTGTCGCCACCGCCGATCACGACGACATGCTTGCCGCCGGCCAGGATATCCTTGACGTCGCCGAGCGGCTCGGAGGAGACGCGGCGGTTCTGCTGCGGCAGGAAGTCCATCGCAAAATGGATGCCGTCGAGATCGCGGCCGGGGATCGGCAGATCGCGGCCGGCTTCGGCGCCGCCGGTCAAGGCTACCGCGTCATACTGGTTGAGCAGCTCGCGCGGATCGATCGCGCCTTGTGAAGCGCCGCCGATATGGACGCCGTAATGGAACGTCACGCCCTCGGCCTCCATCTGCGCCACGCGGCGGTCGATGATATGCTTTTCCATCTTGAAGTCGGGAATGCCGTAACGAAGCAATCCGCCGGCCTTGGCGAACTTCTCGTAGACATGGACGTCATGGCCGGCGCGCGCGAGCTGCTGCGCGGCCGCAAGGCCCGCAGGTCCGGAGCCGACGATCGCGACCTTCTTGCCGGTCTTGGCCTGCGCGACTTCCGGCTTCAGCCAGCCATTGTCCCAGGCGCGGTCGACGATCGCGCATTCGATCGTCTTGATGGTGACCGGGTTGTCGTCGATGTTGAGCGTGCAGGACGCCTCGCACGGCGCCGGGCAGATGCGGCCAGTGAACTCCGGGAAATTGTTGGTCGAGTGCAGGTTGCGCGAGGCTTCTTCCCAGTTGCCCTGGTAGACGAGGTCGTTGAAATCGGGGATCTGGTTATTGACCGGGCAGCCCGGCGTGCCCGGCGCCACCGAGCCGGTGCCGTGGCAATAGGGGATGCCGCAGTTCATGCACCGCGCGGCCTGGTCGCGGGTGTCCTTCTCACTCAAGGGAATGACGAATTCGCGATAATGCTTCAACCGCTCGGCGACCGGCACATACTTGCGTTCGTTCCGGTCGATCTCGAGGAAACCTGTGATCTTGCCCATTAAACCTGATGCCCCTGCATCTCTCGTTCGCATCTATCTGTTTCCGTCACCCTCCGTCACTGCGAGGAGCGTGAGCCGCGAAGCAATCCATGGTTCGGCTCGTCGCGCTATGGATTGTTTCGCTGCGCTCGCAATGACGGGCTGGTGTAACTAAGCCCCGATCGCGATTTTCGGCTCGGCGTCGGCGTCCACCTTCAATTCCTTCAGCGCGCGGCGGTATTCCACCGGCATCACCTTGCGGAATTTAGGCAGCCAGGCCTTCCAGTTCGCGAGGATCTCGGCGGCCTTCTTCGACCCAGCCAGTTTGGCGTGGCGCGTGATCAGCACGTGCAGCCGCTCGATGTCGGACTCGAGCAGGTTCTGGAACACGTCGACTCGGCCATGCTGCTCGAGATCGCCGGAATGGTGGTAGGTGTTCTGGTTGATCATCTCTTCCGAGAGCACCGGTTCCAGTTCGACCATCGCCATGTTGCAGAGCTTTGCGAAGTCGCCGGCCTCGTCGAGTACATAGGCGATGCCGCCGGACATGCCGGCTGCGAAGTTGCGGCCGGTCTTGCCCAGCACCACGACGATGCCGCCGGTCATATATTCGCAGCAATGATCGCCGGCGCCTTCGACGACCGCGATAGCGCCGGAGTTGCGCACCGCAAAGCGCTCGCCGGCGATGCCGCGGAAGTAGCATTCGCCCTCGATCGCGCCGTACATCACCGTATTGCCGACGATGATGGACTCCTCCGGCACGATGCCGGAATTCTTCGGCGGCTTGACGACGATGCGGCCGCCCGACAGGCCCTTGCCGACGTAATCGTTGCCTTCGCCTTCGAGCTCGAAGGTGACGCCCTTCGCCAGCCACGCGCCGAACGCCTGGCCTGCCGTGCCCTTCAGGCTGACATGAATGGTGTCATGCGGCAGCCCGGCATGGCCGTAGATCTTCGCCACGGCTCCGGACAGCATCGCGCCGGCGGAGCGGTCGGTGTTGTTGATCTCTTCCTCGATTTTCACCGGCGCGCCGCGGTCGAGCGCGGCCTGCGCCTTCTCGATCAGGCGGCGGTCGAGCACCTTCTCCAGATGATGGTTCTGGGCTTCGGCGTGATAGATCTTCTGGCCCTTCTCTTCCTTCTGGCGGACGAAGAGTTTTGAGAAATCGAGCCCTTTGGCCTTCCAGTGCGCCACCAGCGTGGACTGGTCGAGCATCTGGGTCTGGCCGATCATTTCGTCGAACTTCCTGTAGCCGAGCTGCGCCATGATCTCGCGTACTTCCTCGGCGACGAAGAAGAAATAGTTGATGACGTGCTCGGGCTGGCCGGTGAAGCGCTTGCGCAGCACCGGATCCTGGGTCGCGACGCCGACCGGGCAGGTGTTGAGATGGCACTTGCGCATCATGATGCAGCCGGCCGCGATCAGCGGCGCGGTGGCGAAGCCGAACTCGTCGGCGCCGAGAAGTGCGCCGATCACGACATCGCGCCCGGTGCGGAAGCCGCCGTCGACCTGGACCACGATACGGCTACGCAGCCGCTCGCGCACCAGCGTCTGGTGGGTTTCGGCAAGGCCGATCTCCCACGGGCTGCCGGCATGCTTGATCGAGGTGAGGGGGGAGGCTCCGGTGCCGCCCTCGAAGCCCGCAATGGTGACGTGGTCGGCGCGCGCTTTCGCCACGCCCGCGGCCACCGTGCCGACGCCGATTTCGGAAACCAGCTTGACCGAGACCTGACCGTCCGGATTGACGTTCTTGAGGTCGTAGATGAGCTGCGCCAGATCCTCGATCGAATAGATGTCGTGATGCGGCGGCGGCGAGATCAGGCCAACGCCGGGGGTCGAATGCCGCACGCGCGCGATCGTCGCGTCGACCTTGTGGCCAGGCAATTGGCCGCCTTCACCGGGCTTGGCGCCCTGGGCCATCTTGATCTGCATCATGTCGGAGTTGACGAGATATTCCGTCGTCACGCCGAAGCGGCCCGAGGCGACCTGCTTGATCGCCGAGCGCATTGAATCGCCATTCGGCATCGGCTTGAACCGATCGGCCTCTTCGCCGCCTTCGCCGGTGTTCGACTTGCCGCCGATCCGGTTCATCGCGATCGCGAGCGTGGTGTGCGCCTCGCGCGAGATCGAGCCGAAGCTCATCGCACCCGTGGCGAAACGCTTGACGATTTCGGAGGCCGGCTCGACCTGGTCGAGCTTCACCGGTTTGCGCTTCTCGTCCTCGGCGGTCTTGATCCGGAACAGGCCGCGCAGCGTCAACAGCCGCTCCGACTGCTCGTTGAGGATCTTCGCGAACGCGCGATAGCGCTCCTGCGAGTTGCCGCGCACGGCATGCTGCAGCGCTGAGACGGACTCGGCCGTCCAGGCGTGATCCTCGCCGCGGGTGCGGTAGGCGTATTCGCCGCCGACATCGAGCGCGGTCTTGTAGACCTGCGCGTCTCCGAATGCATCCGTATGGCGCCGCACCGTTTCCTCGGCGATTTCGACCAGGCCCACGCCCTCGATGCGGGTGTGGGTGCCGGCAAAATACTTCGCGACGAAATCGGCCTTCAGCCCGACGGCGTCAAAAATCTGCGCGCCGCAATAGGACTGGTAGGTCGAGATGCCCATCTTGGACATCACCTTGAGCAGGCCCTTGCCGATCGACTTGATGTAGCGCTTGACGATTTCATAGTCGTCGAGCGCGCCCGGCAGGCGGTCCTTCATCGCGATGATGGTTTCGAACGCCAGATACGGATTGATCGCCTCGGCGCCGTAGCCGGCCAGGCATGCGAAATGATGCACCTCGCGCGGCTCGCCGGATTCGACGACGATGCCGACCGAGGTGCGCAAGCCGGTGCGGATCAGATGATGATGCACGGCGGCGCAGGCGAGCAGCGAGGGGATCGGAATCCGGTCCGTGCCCGCCATGCGGTCGGACAGGATGATGATGTTGACGCCTTCGCGCACCGCGCCTTCGGCGCGCGCGCAGAGTTCGTCGAGCACCTGCTCCATCCCCGCCGCGCCGAAGCCGGCATGGAATGTGGTGTCGAGCGTGCGTGACTTGAAATGGGTGTCAGCGACATCGGAGATCGAGCGGATCTTCTCCAGGTCCGCATCGGTCAGGATCGGCTGGCGCACCTCGAGCCGCTTGGTCGAGGCCATGCCCTGCAGGTCGAACAGGTTCGGCCGCGGCCCGATGATCGAGACGAGGCTCATGACGAGTTCCTCGCGGATCGGGTCGATCGGCGGGTTGGTGACCTGCGCGAAATTCTGCTTGAAATAGGTGAACAACGGCTTGGGCCGGTCCGACAGCGCCGAGATCGGCGTATCGTTGCCCATCGAGCCGGCGGCTTCCTCGCCGGTCGCCGCCATCGGCGTCATCAGGATGTTGATGTCTTCCTGCGAATAGCCGAACGCCTGCTGCCGGTCGAGCAACGGCAGGTTCGAACGCATGCCCTTGACGGGCGCATCGGGCAATTCCTCCAGCACGAGCTGGGTGCGATGCAGCCAGTCGCTGTAGGGGTGGCTCTTGGCCAGCGTCGCCTTGATCTCGGCGTCGGGAATGAGGCGTCCCTGTTCGAGGTCGACCAAAAGCATCTTGCCGGGTTGCAGCCGCCACTTGGTGACGATCTCATCCTCCGGGATCTTCAGCACGCCCATTTCGGACGCCATCACGATGCGGTCGTCCTTGGTGACGAGATAGCGCGCGGGACGGAGCCCGTTGCGGTCGAGCGTGGCGCCGATCTGGCGGCCGTCGGTGAACGCGATCGCGGCAGGGCCGTCCCACGGCTCCATCAGCGCGGCGTGATACTCGTAGAAAGCGCGGCGCTGCTCATCCATCAGGGGATTGCCAGCCCACGCTTCCGGAATCATCATCATGACCGCGTGCGGCAGCGAGTAACCGCCCTGCACCAGGAATTCGAGTGCATTGTCGAAGCAGGCAGTGTCGCTCTGGCCTTCGTAGGAGATCGGCCAGAGGCGGCTGATGTCCTTGCCGTAGAGCTCCGAGTGAACGGAAGCCTGCCGCGCCGCCATCCAGTTGACGTTGCCGCGCAGCGTGTTGATTTCGCCGTTGTGGGCGATCATCCGGTACGGATGCGCCAGCGACCAGGTCGGGAAGGTGTTGGTCGAGAAGCGCTGATGCACCAGCGCCAACGCGCTCTCGAAATCCCCTTCGTGCAGATCGGGATAGTACTTGCCGAGCTGGTCGGCGAGGAACATGCCCTTATAGATCACGGTGCGGCACGACAGCGAGACCGGGTAATAGCCGGCGAGCCCGCGGTCGCGGCGCTGGTAGATCGCCTGCGAGATTGACTTGCGCAGGATGTAGAGCCTGCGCTCGAACTCGTCCTCGGTCTTCGCCGTGCCGTTGCGGCCGATGAAGACCTGCATGTGGTAGGGTTCGGTCGGCTTGACGGTTTCGCCGAGCGAAGCGTTGTCGGACGGCACATCGCGCCAGCCGAGCAGCACGAGGCCCTCTTCCTTGATCTGTTCGGCGATGATGCTCTGGATCACTTTTCGCCACGCCGTCTCCTTCGGCATGAACAGCGCGCCGATCGCGTAGTGGCCGGGCTCCGGCAGCTTGAAGCCGAGTTCGGCGGTCTTGCGCGAAAAGAACGCGTGCGGGATCTGCACCAGAATGCCGGCACCGTCGCCGGCGCGCGGATCGGCGCCGACCGCGCCGCGATGTTCGAGGTTGCAGAGAATGCTGATCGCGTCGGAGACGATCTGATGCGACTTGCGGCCCTTGATGTTGGCGATGAAGCCGACGCCGCAGGAATCCTTCTCCATGCCGAGGTCGTACAGGCCCTCGGCCGGCGGGCGCCAGTCATGCTCGCGCGCAATGTCGGCCGGTTTCGAAGCCGCGGTCGCCGACAGGGTTTCTGTCACGATGTTTTCGCGCTCGAATTCCGACCCGCTCATCTCATTCCTCTCAAAAAGGCTAAGGGCCTCACCGCATCGTCGGCGCACCTTGGACGCTTGCGGCACCCACCGGGCCACCGCTCGTCCGCCGCGAGCCGCAATTTCTTAAATTCAGGCTTGGGCGTTCAACGTCCCTGAGGAACGGCCTTGCCTGCACTGCCCTGGAGCTCGTGTCGCCACGGTTTCGTTGCAATCCCTGTGCCGGGACGGCTCCGCAATTGAGACAGTGATACTGTCCTAACTTCGACCATGCCAAATTTTTCTTTATCACACAAGCGCGTGAAAGTCCTCGCCCGCATGCGGATCGGCGTCTGGTGGCCAGGGGGAAAAGCCAGCCGCTGGAGTTTGCGGCAGCGGCGCCCCGATCCGGCCCAAGGACCGCCGGATTTCGCAATGAAATTCGCCCTGGGCCGTCGGTGAGTGAGCAAAATGCTCCGGTTACGGTCCGGAGGCTGCGGGGTTTACAGGAGCTTTCGGTGATGAAGTTGTTCACGGGATCTTTGGCGGCGGGACTGGTCCTTCTTGTGGGCGGCGCGCAGGCGCAGGTGCCCGGGCCTTATGAGATCGGGCGCTCGCCATACAGGGCGGCATCGGATTTCGACGCTCCCTATGCCGTGGCACCGCAACCGGTTCCCGGGCCGTACGACGAGCCCGGGCCGCGCTACGGAGCCGCGCCTCAGTATGGATACGGTCCGGGACTGTTGCCGTCGACGGAAGTCTATTCCGTGCTGCGCGATAACGGATTCTCGCCGCTTGGTATCCCGAGGCTGCGCGGCATCGTTTACACGATTGCGGCGCTCGACCGCGGCGGCGAGGACGGCCGGCTGGTGATCGACGCACGCAACGGCCGGATCATCCGTTTCGTGCCGTCCTCCCGGATGGGCGACAATTTCTACGAAGAGCACAGCGCGCTTCCGGCAACTCAGGGGGCTCCGCCGCCGCAGGCCCATGCGCCGGCCACCCCGGCCAATGTCCAGGCCGCGCCGCGGCCGCAGCGGCCGGCTTCCCAGGCGTCAAGCCGCGCGGTGCCGATGCCGAAGGTCAGTCCGATTGCCGCCAAACCTGCATCGGCGCCGGTCAAGCAGGCCGCCGCGCCTGCGCCGAAGCCGACCGAAGCGCAGGCCGCAGCGTCGCCGGCGGTGACGGGTTCGGTCCCGGCCAAGCCCGCGCCGCAGATTGCGCCGACGCAGGCGATGCCTGACGTGCAGGGGCTGGAGTAAAGCTATCGTCGTCCCTGCGAACGCAGGGATCCATAACCACCAGCGGTCGTTTTGCGAACGGCATCTGCCATATCGCGCAGTTGATAGATCACGCGGTATGTTGGGGTGGACGGCCCCCGACGGCATCGATGTGCCAGAATGAGGTCGGTAAAGATCTCAGACAAGGGAGCCGTCCATGAACGATATTATCCGAATTGGTGTCGACACGTCCAAGAGTGTTTTCCAGCTGCATGGCGTTGATGCGGCCGAGCGGCCGGTGCTGCGCAAAAGGCTGCGCCGGCGCGATTTCCTGAGCTTTTTCGGCAAGCTGCCGCCGACCGAGGTCGGCCTGGAAGCCTGCGGCGGGGCGCACTACTGGGCGCGCGAACTGATGGCGCTGGGACATGAGCCGAAGCTGCTGCCGGCGCAGCACGTGAAGCCGTATGTCCAGCGCAATAAGAACGACAAGCAAGATGCCGACGCGATCTGCGAGGCAATGAGCCGGCCGCGCATGAGCTTCGTGAGGGTCAAGAGTGTGGAAGAGCAAGCGGCGCAAATGTTGATGACGATGCGCCAGCGGCTGATCGACTATCGCACGCAGCTCATCAACACCATCCGCGGTCACGCGGCCGAGTTCGGCCTCGCGGCCGCCAAAGGGCCTGCCCATGTCGAGCCGCTGCTGACGCGCATTGCCGAAGACGGAACGGTGCCCGCGCTTGCCAAAGAGCTGTTCGCCATCCACGGTCAGGAGTACGACCGGCTGAGGGGTGAGCTGCGCGAGATCGAAGCGAAGCTGAAGGCCTGGCACCGGCAGAACGAGATGAGCCGCCGCCTTGCCGAGGTCGATGCCATCGGCCCGATCGGCGGTTGTCTGCTGACGATCAAGGCTCCCAATCCGCAGGTCTTCCGCTGTGGCCGCGACTTTGCGGCCTGGATGGGCTTGACCCCGAAGGATCATTCTACCGCAGGTAAAATGCGGCTCGGCGTCATTACCCGCGCCGGCGATGAGAGCTTGCGCCGCACCCTGGTGGTGGGCGCCACCTCGGTGATCAAGCAGGTTCGCAAAGGCAAGGCTCATCCCTCGCCCTGGCTGCGCGATCTGGTGGCGCGCAAGCCGCCGAAGCTCGCCGCCGTGGCGCTCGCCAACAAGGTGGCGCGCATTGCCTGGAAACTGATGGTCAGCGGCGAACGCTACGACGCGGCACGCGCCGGCATCGTCTCTCCGAGGCCGAGTGTAGCGCCGTGCTCGCCTCGTCAAGGCCGCTGCGCGCCGCCTGCGGCGGTGGCCTTCGGCCAGCCTTGACAACCCTGCGCGCGGCGCTCAACAGCGGCCGCCATCGGAGCAACGACCCAATCTGGGCCTCGCCCACACAACAAGGTGACCACATGACCTTCAACTGACGCAGATCAAAGCTTCGGCGTGAGGGTAACTTCACGCTGCAGGCCGAAGCTTGCTCGAGAACGGAAGATGGACCTGATCGATCGATCACAGTCACGAGGCAACACTCCGTGGGACCCATTGGTGCAAGACACCGCCACTATGTTTGGAGCTCGTATTGTGGACCCCATCTTGGCAGCGGTCATGTGCGACCGCATCAACAGACCGGACATATGGCCGCAATCGCTTCGATCGAACCGCGTTCCGCCTCTTGCAAGCAGGGGGCCGTCCACATATGGGTCCCTGCGTTCGCACTAGGGCATGCACACTTGTTGCGCCGCAAATACTCATGAAAAGCCAAGGGTTTTTGCACTTCTCAAGTGTTGCGACGTAGTTTTGCTGCGCACGCTCTCCACCCCACCGAAGCGCTGGATTCCGATCTTGCGCGAAAACGCCAGCCTCGATTCCAAAATTTCGATGAGCTCGCATCTTCGATTCTAAAATTGCATATGAAGCCTGAATCGCACTGCAACATGTGTGCATCCACTAGTGCGTTCGCAGGGACGACAACAATACAAACGCCCCGGTTTTCCGGGGCGTTTCCTTTTCCGCGCTATTCGTGCTAGCCGGCGGCGGCCAGGATCAGGTCGGCGACCTTGTCGGCCTGAGAGACTAGCGACAGGTGGCCGGCCTCGAGTTCGACCGTCGTGGCATTCATCCGCTTGGCGAGATACCGCTCGAGATCGGGATTGATGGTGTAGTCCTGCTTCGACACGGCGTACCAGCTCGGCTTGCTGCGCCAGGCGGCCGCGGTGGTGCGGCTGGCGAACAGGGATGCAGCGGTCGGCTCCTGCACGGCGTAGAGGACTTCCGCCGTCTTCCGGTCGACGCCGTTGGCGAAATATTTCAGGAACGCGTCTCCGGACAATTTGGTGAAGCCGTCATGCTCCTGAACGCCGGCGCGCGCCGGCCCCGTTGGAAATTTCTGCGAGAGCGCCACGAAGTCCTCGCCCGCATCGGGCGCGCGGGCCGCGACATAGACCAGCCCCGTGACCTTCGGGTCGGTGCCGACTTCGCTGATCACGGTGCCGCCCCAGGAATGCGCCACCAGCACAGTCGGCCCGTCCTGCTGCGCCAGCGCGCGGCGTGTGGCGGCCACGGAATCTTCCAGCGACGTCAGCGGATTCTGGACCGCCGTGACGTGAAGTCCCGCTGCCTGCAGCCGTGGAATGACTTTCGACCAACTCGATCCGTCGGCCCAGGCGCCGTGCACCAGCACGACATTTTTCACCTTGACCGGTGCCGCGGCCTGCGCCGGCGTGGTGAGTACGCCAAACGATCCTGCAAACACACTGGCGGCGAGCGCCGCAACAATCTGTAACTTCGCCATCGATCTCTCCTGATTGGATATGTCTGTTGAAGTGCTGGGTGCAAAGTGAGTACGTCGCCGAACTTCAAATGTTACGCGTCTAGGTGCCGCTGATACCGGGGGCGCGCGGTCAAGTAGTCATCGTCGAAGCGGACATCATTTAAATTCGCTGTTAATGAGCGCAGCCGGATTGCGCCGTCTTCGTCATGCGCGCACAAAAAAACGCCCCGGTTGCCCGGGGCGTTTTCGCGCTCAGCCAATACCGGCTGAACCTACCGTGTTACGCGGCGACGGAAGCGTCGACCACCTGCGGGGCCTGCGCGCCCGAATTGATCGGAATGCTGCGCGGCTTCTTGGCCTCGGGGATCTCGCGGACGAGATCGACGTGGAGCAGGCCGTTCTCCAGCGAGGCGTTCTTTACCTGCACGAAATCGGCAAGCTGGAAGACGCGCTCGAAGGCGCGCGCGGCGATGCCGCGGTAGAGCACTTCGGATTTGTCCTTGCCGTTCTCGTTGGCGGTTTTCTCGCCCTTGATCGTCAGTGTGTTTTCCTTCGCGACGATCGAAAGCTCGCCCTGCGAGAAGCCGGAAACCGCAACGCTGATGCGGTAGGCGTTCTCACCGGTGCGCTCGATGTTGTAGGGCGGATAACCGGGGCTGCCGTCGGAGGTCACCTGATCGAGCAGGTTGAAGAAGCGGTCGAAGCCGACGGTGGAACGATAAAACGGGGTAAGATCGTAGGTACGCATAGGATAGTCCTCCATTGAGCGACTGTTGCAATAACCCGCCCGCCATTGGGCCGGGCTTTAGTCCCGTGCAGCCTCAGTTTTTGGAGCCTTGGGCTTTGGTTCCGAAACACTGGCAGTGGCCTGCACAGAAGTGATATGGGAGGGGTGAAACGGCGTTCAAGAGGGCCGAAACAGGCCCTTTTTTACGCTCCCGCCTTGATTTTTAGCCCTTTTCACCTAGCCGGTTCCCGTCATGACGCTCGTCTCCATCCCCGCCAATCCGGTTCCGGAGGACGTCGTCTCGGGCATCATCAAGACGCCCGACGGCGCGGAACTGAGGTTCGCGCGCTGGGCGCCGCCGGCGGGGCGCAAGGGCACGGTCTGCGTCTTCACCGGGCGCAGCGAGCAGATCGAGAAATATTTCGAGACGGTGCGGGACTTGCGCGATCGCGGCTTTGCAGTGGCGATGATCGACTGGCGCGGCCAGGGGCATTCTTCGCGCCGCCTGCGTGATCCGCGCAAAGGCTATGTCCGCGACTTCTCCGATTTCGAAGTGGACGTCGAGACCTTCGTGCAGCAGGTGGTGCTGCCGGATTGTCCGCCGCCTTATTTCGCGCTGGCGCATTCGATGGGCGGCGCGGTCATGCTACGGGTGGCGCATGCGGGAAAGCGCTGGTTCGACCGCATGGTGCTGTCGGCGCCGATGATCGATCTGCCGGGGCGCACGACGTCGTTTCCGACCCGGGCGCTGCTTCGGACCATGCGGCTGATGGGGCAAGGCGGCCGCTACGTGCCCGGCGGCAGCGATGCGCTGACCGGCACGGAATCCTTCATCAACAACCCCTTCACCAGCGATCCCGTGCGCTACGCCCGCAACGCCGCGATCCTGGAAGAAGACCCGACGCTGGGCATTGGCTCGCCGACGGTGGCCTGGGCCGATACCGCGTTCAGGGCAATGAATACCTTTCGCGGCGTGAACTACCCGTCCGAAATCCGCCAACCGATCCTGATGCTTGCCGCCAGCAACGACACCATCGTTTCAACGGCGGCGATCGAGGAATTCGCCTATCACTTACGCGCCGGCTCGCATTTGGTGATCGCAGGCTCCAAGCACGAGATCCTGCAGGAGCAGGACCGCTACCGCGCGCAATTCTGGGCCGCATTCGATGCGTTCGTGCCGGGCACGCCGCTGTTCAAATGATTGCGCAAGTACGCGCCGGCGTGCCCCGGATGCTGCGCAGCGCCATAAGCGCGTTCACGCGCGTCTTCAACGCGCTATGGCGAGCGGCGTGGTGCGCTGCTGATCCGGGCCCCATAAGTAGGTCCCGGCGCTGCGGAGCAGCGTTACACGCCGCACCGCGTCCGGGACACGAGAGCTCACATCTTGGCGGCCGCCGGCTTCGGCAGCCGTGCCGTGATCCGCTCGGGCAGCCGCTTCTCGACGAACAGCGTTCTGACCTCGGCGACGCTGAGGTAGCGCGCCTCGCCTTCGCCCTTGCCGAGGATTTTCAATAGGACCGGCCACTCGCCCTTCATCAGGATCGGGAAGTACCAGCGGGCTGCATCGTCGCGCTTGATATTGTCTGCCATGAAGGCCTCGATCTCCTTCGCTGTCAGCCCGATCTCGATGCCTCCAGCGGGATCTTTGCAGTCCTTGCCGAAGCTGGCGAGCCGTTCGATTTGGTCTTCGTGGACGTTCGCTTCGGCGTCGAGAATGCGTGAACCGCCGCCATGCTTGTCGAGCGGGCCGTTGCGCAACTCGTCGAGCACGGCGCCAGACGTTGCGCTCTTGAATACGCGCAGCGGCCCGAGGCCGTTGGCAATGACGGCGACCATCCAGGCTTTCCGCCGCACCTCTTTTTGGGCCGAGCCGGTTTCGCCGCTGGCCAATCCGATCATTTCGGAGAGTTGCGAGAGCGGCACGACGTGGCCGTCGATATAGCCGTTGGCGACCAAGGCGCGCAGGAAGGGACAGGGATTATTGGGCGAAACGGGAGACTGCCCGGCAGGCGCAGCGCCCGGGGCGGTGGCAATGTGGTGGTCTGACATGGCTCAAATCCTCAAAGGCGCCGAATATGAAAAATGGCCTGTCACCGACGCGGAGCGGATGACGGTTTTGAAAAGAAAATTCGGCGGGGGCGCTACTTCAGGGTGTGGCAAGTTTTGGCGGAATTCGACGCGGTGTCAACCGACACACGCTCAGGAATCTGCGGCAAGCTTTGGCGAGGATTCGACGAGGGTCAATCTGGTGAAGGGGATGCCGGCTTTCACAAGGCCGTCGCGGTAGTGCGCGACGTCGGCCGCCGACTTCCAATGAAAGTTCCGCAAGTACCGGTCGACGGTCAGGTTTGGATAGTTGCTCAGCAGAACCTTGGCCGCGCTCTCGGCTTCCGCGGTTCGTCCCAACTGCGCGAGCGCTGCCGCCCGTATCGCCAGCGCCTGGAGATGATTGGGATTCACATAAAGCTCTTCGCGCGACCAGGACAGCGAAGCGTCGTATTGCCCGAGCAGGTAATGGCTGAACGCGTTGACGGCGGCCCATTGATATCGAGGGTCGTTGTTGCCTTGCTGCGCCGCCATCGTAAACAGTTCGATGGCTTGCCGGTGTTCGCCACTCATCAGATGACAAAAGCCGAGCACGCCGCGAGCACCCATGTCGTACGGATTGAGCCCGACTGCGCGCTTTGCGGCATCCATTGCCGCCTCGTAGTGTCCTTCGACAGCGTGCAGATAGGCCAGAATCTGAAATGCGAAAGACGAGCGGGGATCGAGCCGGACGCTGCTCTCCGCAAGACACATCGCGGAGTCCCACAATTCGCGCGTGCTCTTGATCCATCCGAACTGAATGCCCTGGATCTGGATGGTAGCGAGATAGGCGCGTGCGATCGACAGCGTCGGATCGAGCGCGATGGCTTCCTTGAACAGGCTGATCGAGGTTTCGTAGTCTGCCTTGGTGTGCAGGTAGTAGTAGGACAGCCCCTTGAGGAAGCGATCCCAGGCGGTGATGTCGTTCGAAGAGGAGCGGGGCGGGGCGGACGCTTCCGCCCGGTAGATTTCGGCCGCGATCGCCGCCGACAGGCTGGTGGTGAGCTCGTCCTGCATCGCGAACAGATCGCCCATGTCACGGTCGAACCGGCCGGTCCATAACTGCTCGCCGGTTTCGGGCGCGATCAAGTCGGCGGTGACGCGGATCTTGTTGGCGGCGCGGCGCACCGAGCCCTGGATCAGGTAGGTGGCATCGATCTCGCGCGCGATCAGGCGCGTGCTCACATTCTTGCCCTTGAACGAGAACGTCGAGTTGCGGCTCAGTACCCGATAGAACGATTGCAGTGATAGCGCGTGGATCAGGTCCTCGGTCAGCCCGTCGGAAAAATACTCGTCCGCGCTTTCGCTCAAGTTCGTGAACGGCAGCACACCCACGATCGCGGTGCGATATTGGGCAGGCAGGTTGGTAGCCGATGTCTCGGACGCGGCCTTGGGTGCCGGGCCGACGGCATCGGCCCCCCCGGGCTGCCAGGTCCAGACATGGATCGGCTCCTCGATGTTCTTGAACCGGTAGGGACCGGCGTCGACGAATGTGACGCTGAGGCGCTTGCCCGCTTCATGGCAGGCCTTGCCCGAAACCGCCACGCCGCCGGGGGCGGCAACCGATTCGAGGCGGACCGCAATGTTGACGTCATCGCCGAACACCTCGTCCTCGTCGGCCATCACGTCGCCCATGTGGATGCCCATGCGAAACTGCATGGCGCGATCGGCGGGCAGGTGCTCGTTGCGTTCCGCCATCACCATCTGCATCGCGACCGCGGCCTCGATGGCGCCGACGATAGAGGGAAACTCCAGGAGGAAGCCGTCGCCGGTGTTCTTCACCAGACGGCCGCCGTGATTGAGGATGATCGGATAGATCGCGCTTCGATGGGCCTTGAACGTGGCGTGCGTCCCCGCCTCGTCGGCTCCCATCATTCGGGAGTAGCCGGCGACGTCAGCGCAGACGATGGCTGCCAGGCGTCTTTCCATATCCCCACTATATCCCCAATGACACCCGAACGGGCAGGATAACCACTACGCGGTCAGCCAACCAATTCCAATGTTTATAAAATATGCGCAATCTGGTGGAAGCCCGATTTGCTCATGATAGTACTGCAATCCCTAAGGGATTGGCATGTGCGCAACAGGGCTGCTGGCGCCAAGGGAACCGTCAAATGATGATAGAGATGCTCGGCATTCACCAACTCTGGCTATTCATCCTCTCGGGCCTGTTGCTCAATATCACCCCGGGGCCGGACACGGCCTACATTATCGGTCGCAGCATCCAGTTCGGATGGCGCGGCGGGGCGGCGGCAGCGACCGGAATCAGTGCCGGCTGCCTCGTTCACGTGTTCGGCGCCGCCATCGGCCTGTCGGCGCTGTTGATGGCGTCATCTGCCGCTTTTGCGGTCCTGAAATGGGTCGGCGCCGCCTATCTGCTGTTTACGGGTGTCCAGATGCTGCTATCGCGTTCGCGCCCGCTGGCGGAGGCGGGAGTGGCAGGCAATGGCTCGGCAGGCAGCGAGACATCGCTTGCCCGCGTGTTCTGGCAGGGCGCCCTGACCAACGTGCTCAATCCGAAGGTGGCGCTGTTCTTTCTGGCGTTCCTGCCGCAGTTCGTGGCGGCGGAGTCGGCCCACAAGACCTTGGCGTTTCTGGTGCTCGGCCTGATCTTCATCACCAGCGGCACGTTGTGGTGTTTTTGCATCGCCGCCTTCGCGGCCCGGGCCGCGGGCCGTATCCGGCAATCGGCCGGCGCGGTGGCGTGGATCAACCGCGCACTCGGCGGGCTGTTCGTCTATCTCGGTATCCGCGTGGCGATGCTGGAGGCGCGCTGATGCTTCAGCCGTGGATTTTCACGAAGGCGCTGCCGGCGAGGTAGAGACCGAGCAAGATCATCGCGATCAGGAACCAGCGGCGGAACACGTCCGGCTGCATGCGATTCCGCACCGCCTGTCCGATGAACATGCCGGCAAAGGATGCCACCATCGCGACCGCGCCGGGCAGCGCAGTTGCCGCCGTCAGCAAGCCCGCGGTGGTGAGATTGAAGGCGAGCGCCACCGTGGCGACGGTAAAGAACACACCGAGCGCCTGCACCAGCTCGTCCTTCTCCATCCCGATCGCCTGCAGATAAGGCATCGACGGAATCACTTGAACGCCGGTTGCGGCCGACACCACGCCGGTGATCAGACCGACGATGCCGCCGATCCATTTCTCGTCGCGGCGTGCGACCTTGAAGTGAAGCTTGCTGAGACCGAGGATCGCGTAGATCACCAGCAGCGTGCCGAGAACGACGGTGCCATAGGGCGCGTACGGGCCGGTCAACAGTCCCGCGTTCAGCCAGATGCCGGCGACGGTGCCGGCCATCAGCGGCCACAGCCGCCGCATGATGTCGCGCAAATACGGGCCGCCAAAAGTCTGCCAGATATTGGTGACGATCGCCGGCACGATCACGATCGCAATCGCCTGCGCCGGCGGCATCGTCACCGCGAGCAGGCCCATCGAGACCGTCGGCAGGCCGAGCCCGATCACGCCCTTGATGAAGCCGGCCAGCAGGAAGGCCGCGGCGATGAGAATGAGCATGGAATCGAACATGGGTCGGACCTTGACCCATTGGCGCATCGGGCACAATCTGGAGATTACGGAGACAGCCTTCGGGAAAAGCGAATGCTGTCTGGTCTCCGTCATTGCGAGGAGCGACAGCGACGAAGCAATCCATCTATCCCCGCGTGGAGAAGTGGATTGCTTCGCTCGCAATGACGGCTCCACAAGGAATCCCCATGCGTTTCGATCTGGTCGATCTTCAGCTCTTCATAGCGGTCGCCGAGACGCGAAGCATCACCAATGGCGCGCAACGGGTCCATCTCGCGCTGGCGTCGGCGAGTGAACGGATCAAGGGCCTGGAAGAAGCGCTCGGTGTTTCGCTGCTGAGGCGCGGCCGCCGCGGCGTCGAGTTGACGCCGGCCGGCGAAAGCCTGCTCGACCATGCCAGGATCGTGCTCCACAACATCGAGACCATGCGCGGCGATCTCGCCGACTTTGCCCGCGGCATGAAGGCCACCGTCCGCTTCCTCGCCAACACGTCCGGGCTTTCGGAATATCTGCCGAAGACGTTGGCGGGCTTTCTGGCTGCACATCCTCACATTTCGATCGATGTCGAGGAACGCGAAAGCAGCGAAATTGCACGCGCCATCGTCATCGGTGCCGCCGATCTTGGGCTTGCCGCCGAACACGCGCTTGCAGACAATATCGAGCGGATGCCGTTCAGCGAGGATCGGTTGGTGCTGGTTGCCGCGCGGAACGACGAACTGGCTAATCGGCGGCAGGTCGATTTCGCCGAAATAGTGGAGCGCGATTTCGTCGGCTTGATCAGTTCGATCGCGCTGCACGCCCATGTCAGCGGACACGCCGCGCGTCTCGGTGCGCGGCTGCGCTTTCGCGCGCGGCTGAACAGTTTCGATGCAATCGGCCGGATGGTCGCCGCCGGCATCGGGATTGGCGTGATGCCTGAAGTCGCGGCAAAGCGATGCGCGCGATCGATGAAGATCAATGTCATCAGGATCAGGGACTCCTGGGCCAACCGGCGGCTCGTGATCTGCGCCCGGAGCTTTCGGGCGCTGCCCAAGCCCGCGCAGCAATTGGCCGAGCACCTGCGCAAATCTGCGCCACGTTGAACTTGTGAGGGAGCGCGAATGCTGAAGGTCTGGGGAAGCCCGGCGTTACTTGCCGGTGGCGAGGCCGGCAGCCTTGATGACGCGCGCCCACTTTTGGGCCTCGGTTCCGATGTAGTCGCGAAAATGCCCCGGCGTGTTGCCGGCGACTGTCAGGCCTTGATCTGCAAGCTTCTGCTTCACCTGCGGATCATTCATCGCCTCGTTGGCGACGCGGTTCAGGGTGGCGACGATCGCCTCGGGCACTCCGGCCGGCGCGATCATGCCGTACCAGTTTTCGATCAGGAGATCCGGCATGCCGACTTCCGCGGTGGTCGGCACCTCAGGTGAGGTGGACGCACGTTTCGGCGCGCCAAGGGCAATCGGGCGCAGGCTGCCTGCCTTGATATGCGGCAGCAGCACCGGCAGATCGAGGAACGCCATCTGCACCTGCTGGCCGAGCAGATCGTTAATGGCGGGCGCGGCGCCCCGGTAGGGCACGTGCACGATGTCGATTCCGGCTGTCTGCTTGAGCAGTTCACCGGCAAGGTGCGGCATGCCGCCGACACCGGCGGATGCAAAATTGAGTTTTCCAGGCTGAGCCTTGGCGAGCGCGATCAGTTCCTTCATGTCGCCGGCGGGCACGTTGCTGGCGACGACCAGCATCTCCGGCACTGTCGTCACCAGCGTGACCGGCGCAAAATCCTTCGCCACGTCGTAGGGCACCTTTTCCATCGCCGGGTTGATGACCAGCGCGCTCGCGCTCACGATGCCGATCGTGTAGCCGTCGCGCGCCGCCTTTGCGACCGCATCCGTGCCGAGCACGCCGCCCTGGCCGCCGCGATTGTCGATCACGATCGGCTGCTTTGTGATTTCCGACATGCGCTGGCCGACCAGCCGCGCGATGATGTCGTTGGGACCGCCGGCCGGGAACGGCACGATCAGCTTGATCGGTTTGCTCGGGAAATCCTGCGCTGAGGACGGCGTCGGCAACAGCAGCAGCGCCAGTCCGGCAAGCAGCTTGCTCAGCGGTCTCATGAATGCTCCCGATCCCGCATCTAACGTGCGTGTTCGGGGCATCGTACGCGATGAAGCGCTCAATACAAGGTCCCGTCGATTGCAGCGGGAGCAAAGCAGCAGTTCGTCGGTACGCGCGCGTCTTACCAAACGCTGGGTGTAGCCGTCTCTAGCTATTCAGCAACTTCAGCGTGGCCTCGTGCACCCGGGCGTCGCCGGCGGCGACGATGCGGCCGCCGCGCTGGGCGGGGCCGCCCTCCCAATTGGTAACGACACCGCCGGCGCCGGTGACGATCGGGATCAATGCCGCGATGTCATAGGGCTTGAGTTCGGTCTCGACCACGAGGTCGAGATGTCCGGCCGCCAGCATGCAATAGGAGTAGCAGTCGCCGCCATAGCGCGACAGCTTCACCGCATTTTCGACCCGGCCGAAGATCTCGCGGTCGGCGGCGTTCATCAGCAGCGGACTGGTCGTGAAGGAGGTCGCCTCGTTCAGCGACCCGCAGCGGCGCACCGTCAGCCGGCGCTCGCCGGATGGCCCGGAATAATGCGCTGAGCCGCTATCGCCGGAAAAGCGCTCGCCGATATAGGGCTGGTGCATCATGCCGAACACCGGCGTGCCCTTGTGCAGCAGCGCGATCAGGGTGCCCCAGATCGGAAATCCCGCGATGAACGATTTGGTGCCGTCGATCGGATCGAGCACCCAGACATAGTCGGCATCCTCGCGCTCGTTGCCGAATTCCTCGCCGACGATGCCGTGCTGGGGGAAATTGGCTTTGATCAGGCGGCGCATGACCGCCTCGGCGGCGCGGTCGGCCTCGGTGACCGGATCGAAATCGCTGGCGCTCTTGTTGTCGATCGAGAGTGAGGTTCGGAAGAACGGCAGGATGGTCTCGCCCGAAGCGGTAGCAAGGCGCCCGATAAACGCTGTAAAATCGATGACCGTCACGGCTGTCCCTTACCGCACTAGAAATGCCGTCTCTTGCCTAGCCCAATCCGGGCTGCCGCGCATCGCCAACGGCACGTTATTCCCATTCGTCTTGCCAACGGACTTTCGAATCGGCTTTCGAAAAGGCTTCGTTTCAGGCGTGGATTTTTGGTTAGCGCGGCCATCACGAAGTTGCGATTTTTGGCATACCAGCACTGCAATAAGCATGGAACTGACGCGGCTCTTGCCTTAAGTATTTGATATTGTTCAGCTAAAAGACAAAACTCGCCGGTGTTGCCGATTGGCCAGACTGACCCGGTTTGCACCGGAAGAGATCCGAAAACCCTTGCCTTTTGTGCAGCGCGGCCGCATATTGTTGCGGTGCGGTAGCGCCTCGCGCTATCGCTGCCCTCCTTGGGCGTTTCCTCCCTAGACTTGGGCCGCTTGTTCATTCAAGCGGCCCTTTTTTCTTTTGGGGTAGACGTCATTCCGGGGCGCGAAGCGAACTCAGATGCGCAATCGCGCATCCTGGAATCTCGAGATTCCCCGATGCGCAATTGCGCATCTGAGGCCTGGTCCTTTCGGACCATCCCGGAATGACAATCTGACTTCTACTCCGCCGCCGCCTGGAACGGGCCGAGGTCGCCGAGCGGCACCTGTGCCAGCGCGTCCGCCAACATCGCGAAATCAGTGACCACCTGGGCAAAGCGCGGGCTGCGCTCCCTGCGCCGCTCGTCCATGTAGATCGCACGGTTGAGTTCGAGCTGCACGGTGTGCAGGCCGCTCGCAGGGTTGCCGTAGTGCTCGGTAATGAAGCCGCCGGCATAGGGCTTGTTGCGGCCGATCGAATAGCCAAGCCCGCTCATGATGTGCTCGACGACATCGGGCAAAAGGCTCGCGCAACTGGTGCCATAGCGATCGCCGATCACGATATCGGGCCGCCGCGGCTCGTCTCTGGACACGCCGACCGACGGCATCGAGTGGCAATCGACCAGGATCACGGTCCCGAACGCCTGATGGGCCTTGTTGATCAGCCGCCGCAGCGCGCGGTGGTACGGCTTGTAGAGCGCCTCGATCCGCCTCAGCGCGTCATCGACGGAAAGCCGCTCGCGATAGATTTCCTGCCCGTCGCCGACCACGCGCGGGATGGTGCCGAGGCCGCCGGCCACCCGCATCGAGCGGGTATTGGCAAAGCTCGGCAGGCGGCCGGTGAACATCCGTGGATCGAGTTCATAGGGCTCGCGGTTCACGTCGACATAGGAGCGGGGGAAATTGACCCGCACCGTCGGAAAGCCCTGGTCGCTCAGACCACCGATCAATTCGTCCATGAACGAATCCTCGGAGCGGCGCAGCGCGGCGAGGTCGATTCGGGAGGCGTTGAGGAATTCGGACGGGTAGACCGAGCCGGAATGCGGCGAGTTGAAGATGATCGGCGCCCGCCAGCGCTCCGGCTCCACGATCTCGAAGGGAGGCGACAGTTCGCCATCTAACTGGGTCATCGTCGGGCGCCGTCCCTTGAATGTCCGCATTTCCCCTCGGGTGGCCGGTCATGCGACCGATTCTGCCGGAAGGGCGGGTATTGTAAGGATGCATTGTCCGTAATCGTAATCATTCTGCCAAGCGAAAAAAGCCACGGTTCTTCTGGAAGGTGTCGTAAACGCCTGAAAAGCGCCGCCTTGATCGATCCTGATGCGCGCCGCTACAAAAATAGCACCGCCCGCTGCCGCCAAGAAGCCGTTACCTTTCACCCGAAATTTACCCTCTGTCGGGCTTAGTGGGCGCAATGATCCTCCAAGCCAGGTTCGACGACTGACCGCCATGCACAAGATCCTCCTCGCCGAAGACGACAACGACATGCGACGTTTCCTGGTCAAGGCGCTGGAAAACGCCGGGTTTCAGGTCTCGCCCCACGATAACGGCATGTCGGCCTATCAGCGGCTGCGCGAGGAGCCGTTCGAGATGCTGCTGACCGATATCGTGATGCCCGAAATGGACGGCATCGAGCTAGCGCGCCGCGCCTCGGAACTCGACCCCGACATCAAAATCATGTTCATCACCGGCTTTGCCGCGGTCGCCCTGAATTCCGATTCGGAGGCACCCAAGAACGCCAAGGTGCTGGCCAAGCCGGTTCACCTCCGCGAACTGGTCAGCGAAGTGAACAAGATGCTGGCGGCCTGATTCGGCGGCTATTTCGTTCGAAAAGGCACCAGAAATTAGTCCCGAGCATCCTTGCCCGGGCGCTTTGGAGCCGATATACGGACCCCACCCAATACGAATAAAGCTGGAGCGGGATGACAGGTCATCCCATTCCGGGGCGCGTAGCTCAGCGGGAGAGCACTACCTTGACATGGTAGGGGTCACAGGTTCGATCCCTGTCGCGCCCACCAGCCTTCGCTTGCTTCGCAAGCTACGGCTCGGCAAGCCACGCGGAGACCGTCAGGTCGAAGCGTGTCGGGCGCAGCTTGAACAAAGTGAAAGCGAAGATGGACTGCTGGTCGCAACCTCACGCCGGTAATCCGGCCTTGAGCAGGCCCGCCTCGTGACGCGCCCGATCGGCCTCATGCTTGTAGTGCTGGGTCGCAAGATAGGCGGTCACCGAGAAACCCGGCTCAAGCTTCATGACCTCTGCTGCATGCGCGCCGGCCGCAACGGCGTCGCCCATCTGCGCGAAGATGGCGGCGAGGAAGGCGTGATGGGTGAAGTCGGGCCGCGTGATCCGCGCGAATGCCTCTGCGGCTTCGGCAAATTTCTCCGCGCAATAATACGCGCGACCGAGGTGGCTCCAGAAACGCTCGGGGTGGAACGGGTTGAGGCGCATCGCCTTCTTGATCCAGTCGATCCCTTCTTCCGGCCGCCCCAGCCAAGTCAGAAACTCGCCCTGCTGCACCACGACGATATCGTAGTTGGGATTGAGCGCGAGTGCCCGCTCCTGATGGTAGGCCGCCCTGTCATGATCGTCGCGCGTCAAGTTCACGGCGGCCAGGATGCGGTGAACGTCGCTGTCATTGTCATCGAGCGCCAGCGCAATCTGCAACTCGTCAGCTACCTGCTGGAAGGTGGCGTCGCGATCCTCGCACCATCCGTAGACCCAGGTCTGGCCCAGCACGCACGCCTTCCAGGCGTGGGCGTGCGCATAATTCGGATCGAGCGCGATGGCGCGGTCGAGCAGGATCTGGGCCTGCGCATTGTCTTCACGCCGTGAGCGGTGGTGCAGGACTTTGGCGGCGAGCACGCATTCATAGGCTGCCATGTTGTCCGGCCGCTTGCGCTTCGCCCGTTCCTGCGTGGCGGCCTCGACGCGGCCGGGAAGCGTGGCAACGATCGCCCCGGTCACCTCATCCTGGATGGCGAAGATATCCTCGAGCTTGCGATCATAGCGTTCGGCCCAGACATGCCGGTCGGTTTGCGCGTCGATCAACTGCACGGTGACACGGACGCGATCGCCGACCTTGCGTACGCTGCCCTCCAGGACATATTCGACGTCGAGTTCGCGTGCGACCTCCTGCACCTTTACGGCTTTGCCCTTGTGCACGAAGGTCGAGTTCCGCGAGATGACGAGAAGGTCGCGGAAGCGCGACAGTTCGGTGATGATGTCCTCGGTGAGGCCGTCGGCAAAGAATTCCTGCTCCGGATCACCGCTCATGTTGACCAGCGGAAGCACAGCGATGGACGGCTTTCTGGTAACGGACGTCGCCGCCGAGCTATCCTTGCCACTCTCGGTCGCTGTGGTTGCTGGCTCAAGCCGCACCCGAAAGACGTGGATCGGGCGGCTGATATTCTTGACGCTCTGCTCGCCGAGATCCTCAAATGCGATCTCGTCGAGCCGATCACCGACTTGGTCGCGCACCGCCCCCGAGACGCATATGCCGCCCGGCTCGGCGAGCACCTCGAGCCGCGCCGCGACATTGACGCCGTCGCCAAAAATGTCGTTTTCCTCGATGATGACGTCGCCCAGATTGATGCCGATGCGGAACTGAATCCACCGTGCCGGCGACACGTCGGCATTGCGCCGCATCATCCTGCGCTGGACTTCGGCGGCGCACAGCACTGCGTCGGCAACACTATGGAATTCGACCAGCAGGCCATCGCCGGTAGTCTTGATAATGCGACCGCGATTCTTGGCGATGGCCGGATCAATCAGTTCAAGCCGGTGGGTCTTCAGGCGTGCGAGTGTCCCTGCCTCGTCGACCTCCATCAGCCGGCTAAAGCCGACCATGTCGGCGGCAAGGATTGCTGCGAGCCTTCGCTCGGGTCCAGGCGTTTCCATTTTTTCGCCTCGCTGGCAGGCAGTCTAGCAGATTTGCCGTGCCGGCCAAGACTGGACGGCCGCCAGCCTCATCCCGGTCGATCACCCACCCTAGATTGCAATGACGAGGCAAAATTTCGAAGGAGTTCGTCTCACGCTCGATGATCGGGCAACGCCAACAAGCCTGTAAGAACCGCCGGCGCATTGAGCACCGCGAACTTCTCGCGCGGGCTCAGAAAGCCCGCCGCCTCATCGAACGTTTCGGCATCTTCGATCTTCGCGCGCGCGATCGCGAGATGCGGATCGACGTCGCCGCGCTTCCGCGGCTTTTGTCCGGAGAGGTTGTTCAGGTGTGCTTCGAGCAGGCGAGCATCGTCGAGCAATTCGCGCAGCGGGCAGGGGAGCGACGAATGCGGCGCGCCCGCGAGCTCATTGGCGCGCGCCAGCACCGGCGGCGGCGCCGTCTGCTCGGGGGTTCTGAACAATCCGGACCTGCGGTTTGCGCCCGGCGACGACGACAGCATCGCGATCGGAATGGAAAGCAACAGCCCGAGGATCACCGGCGTCATCCACAGCAGCAACGAAAGCGACACGGCATAGGCGCTGATGGCCATGGCGATGCCAATCAATGTCGGCACCGAATAGGTGCTGACGATGTCGCGCTGCGCGACCGCGCCATCGTCCCGGCGCTGAACCTGCCATCCTGCGTCGCGCCCGAACAGGATTTCGCCGACAGCGGACGACTGGAAGATCATCATGACAGGCGCGGTCAAACCGGAAAGGATTGTCTCGGCCCCGATGCCGGCAAGCACCAGCAGGCCGCCGCCGAACTTCCTGCGCGTGTCGCGATCGGCAAGGAGCACGATGAAGGCCAGCAGCTTCGGCACGATCAGCATTCCCATCGTGCCGGCAAATACCCATGCTGCCAGGACCGGATCCTGCGCCGGCCATTGCGGAAACAACGAATATCCTTTCGGAAAATATTCGGGCCGCACGAACTGCGCTTGCAATGAGACCAGGATTCCGAAAACAAGAAAGATCAGCCAGAGCGGCGCGGTGAGATATGATCCGATCCCCGTCAGCAGATGAAGCCGCGAGACCCAGTGAAAGCCGCAGGTCGGCAGCAGCGCCAGATGCTGCAGATTGCCCTGGCACCAGCGACGGTCGCGCGCGGCAAAATCTGAAAGTGTGGGCGGAGATTCCTCGTAACTGCCGCGGAGCGTCGGCGCCATGTGGATGGCCCAGCCACCGCGCCGCATCAGCGCCGCTTCGATGAAGTCATGGCTCATGATATGCCCCCCGAACGGCTTGCGTCCGCTGAGTTCGGGCAGCCCTGCATGTTGCGCAAAAGCGCGGACGCGAATGATGGCGTTGTGGCCCCAGTAATTGCCTTCCGAGCCATGCCACCATGCGATCCCCGCGGCCAGCATCGGACCGTACAGGCGGCCTGCGAATTGCTGCCAGCGCGCGAACAGCGACCTTGCATTGACGATGACCGGTAGCGTCTGAATCAGCGCGGCCTTCGGATGTGCCTCCATCGCGGCAACGAGCCGAACGATGCTGTCGCCCGTCATCAAGCTGTCGGCGTCCAGGATCAGCATGCATTCATATTTGGAGCCGAACCGCCTGACCCACTCCTCGATATTGCCCGACTTGCGCGCGATGTTCTCAGGGCGGTGGCGATAGAAGATTGCGGCGGCGCTGCCGACGTCCTGCCGAAGCTTGAGAAAACATTTTTCCTCGGCGATCCAGATCGCGGTATCGGTGGTGTCGCTCAGCACGAACCAGTCGAACTGCGCGCCGTGTCCGGTCTGCTCGACCGATTCATAGATCGCGCGCAATCTCGCCAGCACGCGATAGGGGTCCTCATTATAGGTCGGCAGCAGCATCGCGGTGCGGCTATGGATCGCGGGCAGAGGCGCACTGGCGTCGATGCCGAGCTCATCCCTCCTTCTCATCAGCAGCACGAAGAAACCGCCAAGCGCCGACATGAAGGAGAAGGCGATCCATGCAAACAGCAGCACGAACAGTGCAAGGATGATCGACTCAAGGACCGTGACACCGCCGACCCGGAGCACCCGGTACATCTCATAACAGCCTGCCGCGGTCAGCATCGCGGTGCCGGTCAGAACGAAGGCGCGCCGGATCCACAGCGGCGCAAAATCGGGCGCCGGCGGCGGCTCGAACCGCCGCAGCGCCTGCACCGTCATATCCGTCGGCGATTCCGAAGGAAGGAAATCGGTCAGCGGGATATCCCGCTTTCCAGGCGAACCGCCGGCTTTCGTCAGGGTGTCCATCGATAGACCCAGACCTCCGATACCGCCTCATCGTTCTGCATGAGCGATGCGCGGAGTTCGACCGGGGTCTTTTCCTTCAACAACTCGAAGCTCAATCGCCAGCCACCTGTCGCCGGATTTGGCTGGGTAACGATGTTCTGGATCTTCGCTTTCTCGGCCGTTACGACACCGCGCAAGCTTTTCGGATCGACCGATTTCAGCCGCTCACCGGTTACGTCGAGCACGAAGAGCGTCGCGTTGTCGCCTCGTGTGCCGATCCCCGTCCGGGAAAATCGTGCCAGTGACGTCGACTTTGGCGTATCCGGCCCCCAGTGCAAACGATAGGTGTAGGTGTGCTCGCCCTTGGCCGGCAATGCCGCTTTGGGGCGCCAGAACAATGCGATGTTGTCGTGAATCTCTTCCTTGGTCGGAATTTCGAGCAGCTTCACCTCGCCTTCGCCCCAATCGCCGATCGGCTCCGCCCACAGGCTTGGCCGGCGCTCGAAATTCGATTCCAGGTCCTGGTAGGCGGCAAAATCCTTCTGACGCTGCATCAGGCCGAAGCCGCGTGGGTTGATATCGCCAAACGAAGAGACCTGAAGGTCGCGCGGGTTGTGCAGCGGCCGCCAAAGCTCCTCGCCGCGGCCGTTGAAAACCGCCAGGCCGTCTGAATCATGCACCGACGGACGGAAGTCTTCGACGTCCTTGCGGTCGTTCGGTCCAAAGAAGAACATGCTGGTCATCGGCGCGAGGCCGGCTTGTTGCAGATCGACGCGCGGATAGATCGCCATTTCGACGTCGAACACGGTGGTGTCGCCCGGGCGGATGGTGAAACGATAGGCCGCGGCGGCGCTCTCGCTATCGAGCAACGCGTGCACGACGATGGAGTTGGCGCCCGGCGCCGGCTTCTCGATCCAGAACGTCTTGAAGAACGGGAATTCTTCGCCCTTGGCTTCGCCAGTGTTGATGGCGAGCCCCCGCGCCGAAAGACCGTACAATTGTCCCTTGGCAACCGCGCGGAAATAGCTTGCGCCGAGAAAGACGCAGACTTCGTCATAATAGTCGGGCTTGTTGATCGGCGCATGAAGGCGAAAGCCGGCAAAGCCGAGATCGACTGCCGGGCCCGGCGGCGCCAGGTCGCCGAATGAAAACAGGTCAGGCCGGTAGGCGATTGGTGCCGCCTGGCCGTCCTTCACCTCAAAGAGATCGACGCGGTTCTTGTAGAAAAATCCGCGATGAAAAAACTGCACCTCGAACGGCAATTTTTCGCCGCGCCACAGCGCGCGGTCCGGCAAAAACCGGATCGCCCGATAACGGTCGTAATCGAGATTGGCAAGATTGTCGGGCAACTTCTCGCTTGGCGCCGTGTAGGCTTTGCTTGCGAGGTCGCGCGCCATTTGCCGGACGATGGATCGATCGAACGGCGCAGGCTGGGCATGGGCGGCGGACAAAAGCCTGGATGCCGTGCTGGTTACCAATGGTAACGCAGAAACAGCGAGGAAATCCCTGCGATTCACTAAACAACCTCGCGGTTACTGATGCGGACCATCTGCAACGCAGCGCACACTGGACGGTTCCCCGCGCCGGAATAGATCTGCTGTTTTTCCCGATTGCCTAAGATCCGGTCACGGGCGCGCTAGCTTCGCAGCGTATGGCTTATCCGCGTAACCACGTCGTCCCACTGGCGTTTTTCGGAGACGGGATAATTGATCATCACGCAGTTCAGGGTGCCGTTGCCGCGGTTGCAGCGGTTGTACCAGATCCGGTCCTTGCGAATGCTGGACACAACGAAAAAATCGGACGTGATCCGTCTATAGATGATGCCGGCAGGCGGCCGCATCTTGGCCAGGAACGTGGCGGGCGAATCGTTGTCGGGGTTGGGAACGGACTGCACCGTCAGGTCGGCGCGGCGGTCGTCGGTGAAAAAGCGCCGTCCTGTGCCGCCTTCCGGCGGTCCGGCGTCGACGGTGAAGATCGAGACCGGCATGTCGACGCTGGTCCCGGTGCTCGCGATCACGTATCGCCGCCATTCGGCGTCGCCGGCAAAGGCGAGGACGGGAACGAAGCTCAAAGCGACGATGGCAGCGCAAAGGTGCAGCACACGCATGGAACGGTCTCCGGTTCGATTCGAGACAATCGATTCCATCGAGGTTCGTTCCAGCTCCGGACATTTCTAGCGCGCAGCCCTGCCCGCGAGATGCTTGCCCGCGATGTATCCAAACGTCAGCGCGGGGCCGAGTGTAATACCGGCGCCGGGATAGTTGCCGCCCATGATGCTCGCCATGTCGTTGCCGGCGGCGTAGAGGCCGGCGATCGGCTGGCCGTGTTCGTCGAGCGCGCGGGCATGCGCATCGGTCTTGATGCCGGCATAGGTGCCGAGATCGCCGACCACCAGCTTGATCGCATAATACGGTCCGTCCTTGATCGGCGCGACGCAGGGGTTCGGCCCGTGCAGCGCATCGCCCTGGTAGCGGTTATAGGCGCGCGATCCCTTGCCAAACGCAGGATCGCGCCCCTCCGCGGCCGAGGCGTTGAACTCGGCAACCGTCGCTTCGAGCCCCTGTCGATCGATGCCGGTTCTATCAGCCAGTTCAGCCAGCGTTGCGCCGCGCTTGAGGTAGCCGGTGGCGAGATGATGGCGCAGCGGCATCGGAAACGGGGGCACGCAGCCCAGACCGTATTTTCGCAGCGCGCGGTGATCGCACAGCAGGAACGCAGTGATCTCCTCGCCAGGCTTTGCAGCCTTCACCATTGCCTGCACGAAGTCATGATACGACTTGCCTTCATTGGCAAAGCGCTTGCCGTCGCGCATCACCGCGATGACGCCCGGTTTCGCGCGATCGATGAAATGCGGCATCACGCCCTTGGAGCCGTCCTTGCGTTCGGTGATCGAGACCGGCACCCAGGCCGCCGCGTTCGGCAGCGTATCCTCGATGCGGCCGCCGGCGGTCTCCGCCAGGCGCAATCCGTCGCCGGTGTTGCCGACGGGGCCCGGCGAAAAATGCTCGGCGCCGGTGGGCGCGTGCGGAAACATGGTCTTGCGCCTCGCCGCATCATGCGGAAAGCCGCCGCAGGCGAGCACCACGCCGCGCTTGGCGATGATGCGCACCAGCTTGCCATGGCGCTCGACGATCGCGCCGCGCACCGCGCCGTCCTCGACGATCAGTTCATGCACCGGCGAGGACAGCCACAACGGAATTTTCAGGTCGAACGCGGATTTCGCCAGCCGCCCGGCCAGCGCATTGCCGTTGGTCAAGGTCATGCCGCGGCCGTGGCGCATCACGTCCATCAGATGCTTCGACAGGCGTTTTGCGACGTAGATCGCCGAAGTCAGCGATTTGGTCGCCCGCATGAAATGGATGATCTCCTTGCCGGAGCCCAACATCATGCCGAACACGGTGAGTTCGGGGAGGGGATTGCCGAGATCCTTGATATGCTCGCCCAGTTCGCGGCCATCGAACGGCCGCGTCACCATCGAGCGACCGCCCTGCGCGCCGCCCGGAGCTTCGGCGTGGTAATCCGGAAAGGTCAGCGGCATGTCGAACTGGACGGCCGTCTTCATGGTGAAGAAGTCCACCGCCGCGGGACCGGCCGAAAGAAACGCATCGACGCGCGCGGCATCAAAACTATTGCCGGCCTCGTGGCGCAGATAGGTCCGCGCCTGCTCCGGGCCTTCCTCGATGCCCCACGCCTTCGCCAGCGAAGTGCCGGGGATCCATAGCCAGCCGCCGGAGCGGGCAGTGGTGCCGCCGAAGCGCGGCTCCTTTTCAACGATGAGAACGTTGAGCCCGTGATGCCCCGCGGTGACCGCTGCTGACATTCCGGCACAGCCGGAGCCCACCACCAGCGCGTCGCATTCGTAATTCTCTTGTTCGTTGCCAGCCACGCGATCCGCCTCGTTTCCGTTTCTTGGGCAGACATTTGGGTTGGGATCGATTGGCCTGTCAATCGCGGGCGTTTCTTCCTTCTCCCACCCACAAGGGGAGATAGAGAACGCGCGCCGCCCGTGCATCCAGGGAAGGGCGGCCCCTCAAGTTAAGCGCTTGCCCCGATCGAGCATCGGCGGCACATTTGTCGGTGCGACACCAAGATCGCCGTGACGAATATCCGAGGAACCCTGATGGCGGCCACGCGGATCGACTGCGACATCCATCCCGCCGTGGGCGGCACCCGCACCACGCTGTTGCCTTATCTCGACGATCACTGGAAAGAGCAAGTCGTCAGCCGCGCCATCGACGGCCTCGATCTCAACTCCTATCCCCCCAACATGCCGTTCACCGGCCGCGCCGACTGGCGGCCGGCCAATGGCAAGCCGGGCAGCGATCTCGAGATGGTGCAGCGCGGCGCGTTCGGCCAGCTCGGTTCAAGCCATGCGATCTGCAACGTGGTCTATGGCGCACAGGCGGTGTTCGATCCTTACATGGCGGCCGGTTTCTGCAAGGCGATCAACGACTGGATCGCCGCCGAATGGCTTTCGAAGGATTCAAGGCTGAGCGCCTCGATCGTGTTGCCCTTGCAGGCGCCGGATCTGGCGGTGGAAGAAATCGAGCGCAGAGCCGGCGACAATCGCTTCGTCTCCGTGCTGGTGCTGGCGCAGGGCGAAACGCTGCTCGGACGCCGGCATTACTGGCCGGTCTGGCAGGCCGCCGCAAAACACAAACTTCCGGTCGCGATCCACGCCGGCAGCGCCTATCGCACCGCGCCGAGTTCGATCGGCTGGCCGTCCTATCGCTACGAATATTATCTGGCCGAAGCGCAGGCATTCCAGGCCCAGGTGCTGAGCCTGATCTACGAAGGCGTGTTCGGCAAATTCCCCGATCTCAAGGTCGTGCTGATGGAGTCGGGCGTGAGCTGGCTGCCGGCCTTCATGTGGCGCGCCAACAAGACCTGGCGCGGCGTCCGCGTCGAGGTGCCCTGGGTCGAGCGCGAGCCGGCCGCGATCATCCGCGACCATGTCCGCGTCACCATGCAGCCGTTCGACGGCCCGCCCGATGCGGCCGGTGTTGCCGATGTCATCGAGCAGATCGGCTCCGACAAGATGTTCCTGTTCGCATCCGATTATCCGCACTGGCAGTTCGACGGCGACGATCCGATGCCGCCGCATCTGCCCGCCAGCATTGTCTCGCGTATGTGCGCCGACAATCCGCTGGAGACCTTTCCGCGGCTGAAGCTCGCCGCGTGAATACAGCATGATCCGGAAAAGTGGGCACCGGTTTTCCGAAAAGATCATGCTCAAACAAAGAGTCTACACACGGAGGATCGCATGAGTGACGTCATCGACCGTCCCATCCTCGCCGAGGAAGTCGCCGCGCAAAGCCGGCTGCGCATCATCGATTGCGATGTGCATCCGAGCATTCATGCGCATTCGGACATCGAACAGTTCATGCCGAAGCGCTGGCAGGAGCATCTGCGGACCTACGGCAGCCATCTGCGCACACCCTATATCGGCACCACGCCCTATCCGCGTTCTTCGCCGCTGATCGCGCGCCGCGATGCCTGGCCGCCGACCGGCGGGCCGCCGGGCTCCGATCTCGATTTCATGCGCAAGCAGCATCTCGATCCGCTCGATATCGAGTACGGCATCTTGCAGGTGCTCGACCTCTTCATCTTCTCCCAGCAGAATCTGGAATTCGGCGCCGCGATCCAGCGTGCCATCAACGACTGGCAGCTCGCGTTCTGGTCCGATCGCGAGCCGCGGCTGAAAGCGTCGATCCTCGCGGGTCAGGACGACACAGAATTCGCGATCGCCGAGATCGAGCGCTGCGCCAAGATCGGCCGTTATGTGCAGATCAACGTCTGCCCGCGCGCCAACGAGCCGCTCGGCCGCCGCCGCTACTGGCCGATCTATGCCCGCGCGCAGGAGCTCGGCCTGCCGCTCGGCATTCATGTCGGCGGCTATGGCGGGCATGCGCCGACCGGCGGCGGTTGGCCGTCGTATTACGTCGAGGAGCACCAGTCGAACGCGCACACCATGGCCGCGCAGCTCACCAGCCTCGTGCTCGAAGGCGTGCCAGAGCGTTTCCCGAACTTGAAGATCGTCTTCATTGAAGGCGGCTTCGGCTGGATTCCATCCGCCACCTGGCGCATGGACCGGCACTTTGAGGCGTTCCGCAGCGAGGTGCCGCATCTCAAGCGCCGTCCGTCCGAATATGTGAAGGAGCATTTCTGGTTCACGACGCAGCCGATCGACGAGCCGGACGAAGCAAAACATCTGCGCTCGCTGATCGAATGGGTCGGCGCCGATCGCCTGCTGTTCTCGTCGGACTACCCGCACTGGGATTTCGACGATCCGCGTTATGCGTTCAAGACGCCGCTGACCGAAACCGAGCGCCGCAAGATTTTTAATGGCAATGCGCGCGCCCTCTACAAGCTCTGAGTAACGACAGGATCACATGGCCCGCCACATCGTCGCCCGCACGTCCGATATCCCGCCCGGCGGCAACAAGGTGTTCGGCGTCGAGGGCCGCGACATCGTCGTGTTCCACGTCAACGGCGAATTCTTCGCGCTGCTCAATCGCTGCCCGCACGAGGGCGCGCCGCTGGCAAAGGCCGCCTGCGTCGCGCGCCTGACCTCGCCGGAGCCCGGCGTGTATGAGCGCTCCCGCGTCGGCGAGCTCTTGCGCTGCCCGTGGCACGGCTGGGAATTCGATATGCGCAGCGGCCAGTCCTGGTTCGATCCGAAGCGGGTGAAGGTGCGCTCCTATCCGGTCGCGGTCGAAAGCGGCGAGGAGCTGCAGAAGGGGCCTTACGTGGCCGAAACGTTTCCGGTGCATGTCGAGGACAATTACGTGATTGTAGAGGTGTAGCCGATTGCGCTGCATCTTGAGCCGACCGCGGCGCGACATGCCGGCCTGCACCTTTGGCTCGACTCCTTTTTGAGGGAGGTGGATATGACCCATTACATCTTGTGCCGGTCGCCCTTGAAGGTTCTCGCGTGGCTTGTCGGATTGCTGTGTCTGTCGGCGGCGGAAGCCGACCCCGCGCATGCCTGCGCGTGCGACTCAATCTCGCCTGCCCAGGGCTTCGCACGCACTCAATACGTCTTCACCGGCAGGGTGACGGAAGTGAAGGACCATACCTGGACCGTGGACGTCGATCGAGTTTGGAAAGGGGCCGACAAACTAGCCGCTCGCGTCAAGCTGCTGGATGTCTACAAGGACATGGATTGCGAATTTTACTTCGAACCGGGCCGCGCCTACCTCTTCTTCGCGATCGTGGCGAAGAGCAGTCGCTATGTGTACTATCAACCCGAGGTGTGCAACTGGACCAACGCATTGCGCTCGAAGCGCGTCGCCAGTCCGCACGGCGCGATCTGGCTCGAAGATTTGATCGTCGAGAACTACGGCCCTGGTGAGCCCCCGAGAGGCGAAGACCCCTGGAAACGCCTGCCGGAGCACGACCGCGACTGACCGTTACATTCTCTTCGAGATCTAACCAGGCTTGCCGGTCAGCCCATCGACCATCGCGCGCACGATGGTCGCAATTTCCTTGCGCAACGCCTCGACCGGCACCGCGATCAGTTTCTGCTCGAGCCCGAGCAGCACCATGCCGTGCACGGCGGAGAACAGACTGCGTGCCGTCACGCCGAGTTCGTCCGGCGTGCGCGTCGGAAAGAGTTCGGCCAGCGGCTGGTAGATATGGCGGAACAGGTCCATCTGTTCGCTGATCGCCCAGTCCGGCACCGGCTTGCCCGGCGCCATCCGATGCTCGAACAGCGCGCGCCACAGCTCGAGATTCTCGGCGGCGAAATCGCAATAGGCGACCGCGATGCGGACCAGCGTTTCACGAGGGGAGGGCGGCCCATCGTCTTCGGCAGCCGTGAGCGTGGCGTCGAGCCGCGCCAACGTGCGCGACCCGACCCGCAGGATCAATTCGTCCACGTCTTCGACGAGATTGTAGACCGCGCCGTTGGCGATGCTGATGTCCCGCGCCAGATCGCGCGTTTTCAGCCCCGGCAGACCCCCTGCGGCAATCCGTCGCTCCGCCGCTTCGATCAAGGATTCTCGAAGTTTTGCTCGTCTTTCCAATGCCTTAGACATCTTCTTCCAATCTTGAGCGCTGCTCAAAATAATTCTTGAGCAACGCTCAAACTATGCTACAAACCTTTCATGAGCAATGCTCATAACACAGGGAGCCACCAATGTTCAAAACTGTTTTGACGCTTTTCCGGGGCAGCGTGGCTGCCGCGGGAGAAGAACTGGAAGACCGCGCGGCGCTGCTCATTCTCGACCAGCAGATGCGCGACGCCGCCGCGGCGGTCGAACGTTCCAAGCGCTCGCTGGCGCTGGCGATCGCGGGCGACCAGCAGGAGGGTCGCCGTCTCGACGCTACCAACGCCCGTATCGCCGATCTCGAAGTCCGCGCCACCGCCGCGCTCGATGGCGGAAGGGAAGACCTCGCCCGCGAAGCGGCGCAGGCAATCGCCAATCTCGAGGCCGACCGCGATGCCGCGATGACCGCGCGGACGCTGTTTGCGTCTGAAATCACGCGCATGAAGCGCCAGGTCGCCAACGCCGAGGCGCGGATTACCGAGCTTGATCGCGGCCGTCGCATCGCTCGCGCGTCGGAAGCAGTTCGCGCGCTGCGAAGGGGCGGCGTCGAAGCCGCGCGCCCTTACGAATCCACGCTGCCGGAAGCGGAGAACACGCTCAAGCGGCTGCGTGAGCGCCAGATCGAGGCCCAGGCCGCCGCCGATGCCTTGATCGAGCTCGATGCCGCCACCGGACCGCAGGCGACTGCCGAAAAGCTCGCCGAACAGGGCTTTGGGCCACGCCTGAAATCAACCGCGGACGACGTGCTCGCGCGTTTGAACGCCAAACGCACGCAAGCTGCCTGAAACTGAACCCGATCGATTAAACCCATATCAACAGGAGATTATCATGAACCAGAACGTCCAACCCCACAGCGGTGCCTGGGTTACCTTCACCTACATTTCGTTCGCTGCCTCGGCCTTCATGGTCGCCGTCGGCGTGTTCTTCCTGCCGCTCGATCTCTGGATCAAGGGCTATCTCGCAATGGGCATCGTCATGCTGGTGCAGTCCTGCGTCACCCTGACCAAGACCGTGCGCGACATGCACGAAAGCGGCAAGCTGGTGAACCGCATCGAAGATGCCAAGGCAGAACGGCTGCTGATGGAAGTTTCCAAAGCCGCGTAACCTGTGGCGCGGTGCTGGCGAGGGCGGACGGCGGATGTTACGGCATCCGTCGTTCGCTTGTCCGCCTTCGCCCTCACCAGAAACAGCAACTCGCTACCGGACAAAGCAAACTGAAAGGGAATGTCCGTGCCTCCTCCTGAAAATGATGACGGCCGTGGGCATCCGACTTCGCTGCAAAGAGCGCTCGTATTCGTGTTGCTGGGTCCCGCCCTCGGAGTGCTCATAGCCTTTTCAGTGGTGGCCATTGCGATCCGCGGATACGCCGCCGATCTTTTCGGCGTCTCGATAGCGTTTTTGTTCAGTCTGGTTGTATGTGCGATCACCGGTATCGTTGATGGAGTCCTGGCTTGGGCTGCGCCAATTTCCTTGAGGGCGCCCTTGACCGCGATCGTCGGGGCGGCCGTTGCCGTCGGTCTCGTTCTTTTCCTGGCAGCCCAATTGGGGGGCCAGATGACGCCGCCGCTGCACACGCTGATTCCAATCGCAGTCATCGGAGCGCTCAATACAGGTGCGTGCTCGCTGCTCACGTACTATTACCGTCGCAGGAAGGCTTGACCTGGCCAGCATCCGCACCGCCGTTTCCTGTCACGAATTATTTGATGCCGCCGTTCAATGCATCGTTTACCCTGCGGCAATCGCAACATATCGCGCTCATGGCTCCTTAACGGGCCCCGGCGCATAAATCCGCCCCCGAGCGGGAAAGCGGCATGGCGTCTGTCTGGAGCGACAATTCGGCGATCCGTCACGTCTTGGGGCAGGTGCGCTCTGCGGCTACGCGCCTGGGCGGATATGGCCTGTTTTGGCTGAAGGCACTGCGCCAGCCCACCATCGATCTCACCCTGCGCACCCAATACCGGGTTGGTCACGCGAATCGTCGAGGCCCCCGGCCTGTCGCTTTCCGAAGCCGAGCTCGACGAGCTGGTCTCGCAACTGCGCGTCGTGGCGGCCAAGACACTGCCGAAGGAGAGCCTCACCTACGGAATATTCTCCGGCGAGCGCGAACGGCTGTCGCGCGCCATCGTCACGCTGATCTCGGAGCAAGCAACGGGCCGGCCGATTGCCTTCAACGCGCTGTCGGTCATGAAGGTGGAACTCGACGGCGAGCCGGTGGAGGTCACGCATCTCGGCCTCGTCATGGTCGATCCCGATGAGCGGGGGCAGGGGCTCTCCTGGGTGCTGTACGGCCTGACGGCGCTCGTTCTGTTTGCCCGCGACGGCCTGCGTCCGAAATGGATATCGAACGTCACCCAGGTGCCGTCGGTCGTCGGCATGGTCAGCCAGACCTTTTCGGATGTCTTTCCGTCGCCCCATCCGGACTCACGCCAGAGCTTTGCGCATCTGCAACTGGCACGCGGCATCATGTCCCGTCATCGCGCCGTGTTCGGCGTGGGTGAGAATGCCGGGTTTGACGAGGCGCGGTTTGTCATCACCAATGCCTATACCGGTGGATCGGACGCGCTGAAGAAAACGTTCGAAGCCGCACCCAAACATCGCGACGAACAATACAACGCCTGGTGCGCGCGCGAGCTCGATTACGCCAGGGGCGACGACGTCCTGCAGCTCGGCCGCGTCGACCTTTCCGGTGCCCGCCGCTACGTCCAGCGGGATGTGCCGGCCGGTTCATTGCCGGCGCTGCTCGCGGCCTCCGTCGTGCTGGCGTTGCAGCGGCTGATACTGCCGGTGGTTTACTGGCTCGACGATACGCGTCCGTTCGGCAGCTTGCGGCCGTGGCGAGGGAACGGCCGATGACACCAGGTGAAATGTCATCTGGCATGATCGCCGATTCCATCGTCAATCTCTGCGGCGCGATCGGGCTTGGCGTCGCCATGATCACGCTGCACCGGCGCGATCCCAAGGGCCCGCTGACGCGGCGTCTCCTGGTCGCTCTTGGCATTATCGCGCTGCTGTTCCTGGTGCGGGGCACGGCTTGGTGGAGCGGCAGCGCGGGGCTCAACAACCTGTCGGCAATTCCGGCCGCGCTGATCCCGCTCGGCGCATTGATCGTTACTGAAGGTATCCTGCGGCGTCATGCCCCGCGCCTGGCCAAGATCGCGCTTCTGAGCGGCGGTATCGCGCTCGGTCTCGCCGGCGCTGCCGGGTTGGAAACCCTCGCAATGCCCGCCGCCATCCTGCTCGCGTTGTTTCAGCTTGGCGGCTTCGCCATCTGCGCCTGGTTGCTTGCGACCCGTGACCGGGCGACGCTGATGGTATCAGAGAATCGCATCGTTAGCCGTCTCGCCGTCGGCGCCATCCTGGTCATTCCCTTCATCGTCACCGATTTCAGGGTGCTGTTTCCGGATATCCCGGTCAGGCTCGGGGCATTGGGAGCATTGCTCGTCGTTACCGCGATATTGATCGCGGAACGCGGTGCGGAGACGCAGCGTCAGGCGTTGATGATGACGGCATTGCGGCTGTCGAGTTCGGCCCTTCTCGGTACTGCCGCGGCGTTTGTCGCGCCGGACGCCGATGCGGCGCAGGTCATGCGATTCTGTGCGATAGCGATCACGGGCGTTCTCACCATCGGGGTGATGGTGGACGCGCTGCGCGCCCACTTCGAATCCCAGGTGCCCGGTGTTCTCAACTCCGTCGCGGCCTCGCCAGCCAGAACGCGCGACGCGCTGATCGCGGAACTCGCGCGTCATCCGATCTTCGAGAGTGCCCGGCGTTATCGGGAGAGCGAACTCTCGAGCTTCGATCCGCAACTGCTGCGCGATTTTCTCTCGACCCGGCGTGTACTGCGCCGGCCCGATGCGCCGTGGGGCCTGACATCGTCCGATCCGGCCGTCGAACGCGTGGTGTCGCTGCTAGCGGCCAACAGCGCAACGCACCTCATCGTGCTATCGCACGATCCGATCGACGTCATCACACTGGCAGTTCCCGTGGTTTCGGCCGATCCGGCCACTGAAACCGCGCTGGCCCTGCTGCGGCGCCTGCTGGCGCTGACGCCGGAGGCGACGTGATATTCAGTCACGAGATTTTTCACGCGCGACGACGTACGAAATTCATCGTGACTGTGATAAGACGCCGCCGTAGCGATTTCATGATGGGGCAGGCCAATGTCGAAGCAAGCGATGCGTGAGGAGGCGGAGCGCCTGATCCGCGAGACGATGCAAAAGAAGACCATCGTCGTGAAGCAAGGACAGACCAGGATCGAGGCGGTCTGCGGCAAATGCGGCGCGCCGAACCGCGTCCAGGCCGAGAAGGGCGCGACCCGCGTCAAATACGTCTGCAAGCAATGCGGCGACAAGCAGGTAACGCTGTAGAGTTTTGCAGTTGTCCACACTATTGCCACGCAGACGGTCAGCTCCCTCCCCCGCAAGGGGGGAGGGAACGCACCTTTGTTGAGGCGGCAGCATCGCGACGCTTGTTATTCCTTCACAAATCTCGCGAACGCCTCCGCATAATCCGGATGCCAGCGCGACAGCGCGGGGCGGTTCTCCACGATATCGCCAATCGCCCACAGCATGCGCCGCTCGTCGAGTTGCCGCGGTACGTCGTTATCCGGACAGAGGATGTAGAAGTCGCCGGCGTCGATGCGTTCGATCATGAAATCGATCGTTTGCTCTGGCGTCCAGGCGCCGGGCGGCTTCTCGGTGCGGCCGCGCGCGGTCAGGGGCGTGAAGACGTGGCCGGGGATCATCAGATGCGCGCTGATCCTGCAGCCCGGCAGGTTCCGCAATTCGTGCTGCAGCGCCTCCGTCTGCGCTTTCACGCCGGCCTTCGAGACGTTGTAGGCGGGATTGCCGGGCGGCGTCGTGATGCCTTGCTTGGAGCCGGTGTTGATCACGAGGCCGGGCCGTCCGCGTTCGACCATGTGAGGTACGAAAGCCTGCGTGCCGTGAATGACGCCCCACAGGTTCACCGCGAGAATGCGCTGCCAGTTCTCCAGCGGACCAAAACTGTTGCTGTCGGGGCCAATGCCGGCATTGTTCATCAGGATGTCGATACCGCCGAACCGCTTTTGCACCGCGGCTTCCAGGCCCGCAACCTCATCGAAGCGGCTGACGTCGACCGATGCCGTCATGATGTCGGCCGCGCCGCCCTTGGCGACGGCTGCCAGTCTGACCGCGGCCTCGGCGAGGCGCTCGGTACCGATGTCGGCGATGCACACCTTCATGCCGAAGCCGGCGAAACGCATCGCAGCGGCGAGCCCGATGCCGGAGGCGCCTCCCGTGATCACGGCAACATGATTTGGCGACATCGCAGGATGGGGCATCGTCATTCTCCGGACAGTTGAGGTATGTATTCGCAGGCCGACGCCTTAGGCTACCATGTACGAACGGGCATGGGAGGCTTTCGCATCGGCTGCTTTCCGCAATCCTTCGGCCGCATTACGGTTCATGCCACGGTCATAGATGTGCAAACATAGCGGCACAAAATTCCAACCGACTTCAAGGGAGTGTAGTCATGGCAGTCACGCAGGCGATTCCGATCACGCGCCATCCTTACGCGGATGGTTCCTACAAGAGGATGCTGATCGACGGCCAGTGGGTCGACGCCGCCTCCGGCAAACAGTTCGAGACCCACAATCCGGCGACCGGCGAATTGCTCGCGACCGTCGCCGAAGGTGACGCGGAGGACATCAACCGCGCCGTGGCGGCGGCCCGCCGCGCCTTCGAGGGACCGTGGAGCAAGGTCAAGCCGTATGAGCGGCAGGGCCTGTTGCTGAAGCTCGCCGATCTCGTCGAGAAGAATTTCGAGGAGCTGTCGCAGCTCGATACCATGGACATGGGCGCGCCGATCAGCCGCACCCGCGGCAACAAGCTGCGCGTGCTCGGCATGCTCCGCTATTACGCCGGGCAGGCGACGGCGCTGCACGGCGAGACCATCGAGAACTCGTTGCCCGGCGATATCTTTTCTTACACGCTGAAGGAGCCGGTCGGGGTGGTCGGGGCGATCATCCCCTGGAACGGCCCGCTCGCTGCAACCGTCTGGAAGATCGGTCCTGCGATCGCAACCGGCTGCACTGTGGTGTTGAAGCCCGCCGAGGAAGCGCCGCTGACCTCGCTGCGGCTCGCCGAACTCTGCATGGAAGCCGGCGTCCCGCCTGGCGTCGTCAACGTCGTGCCCGGCTATGGCGAGACCGCCGGCGCGGCGCTGGCGTCGCATCCCGATGTCGACAAGGTCGCCTTCACCGGCTCGCACGTCACGGGGCAGTCGATCATCCGCGCCTCCGCCGGCAACCTCAAGCGCGTGTCGCTCGAACTCGGCGGCAAGTCGCCCGACATCGTGTTCGCCGATGCCGATCTTGACGCGGCGGTGCCGGGCGCCGCGATGGCGGTGTTTGCCAATTCCGGGCAGATCTGCAGCGCGGGTACGCGGTTGTTCGTCGAAGAGAACGTCTATGACGAATTCGTCGGCCGCGTCGCCGAGTTCGGCAAGAAGCTGCAGGTCGGTAACGGCCTCGATCCGGGCACGCAGATCGGGCCGTTGGTCTCGCAGCAGCAGATGGACCGCGTCGCTGGTTACCTCGACATCGGCCAGAAGGAAGGCGCCAAAGCGGTGGCCGGCGGCGGCCGCCTGACCGAAGGCGCGCTCTCGAAGGGCTTCTTCGTGCAGCCGACCGTGTTCGCCAACGTGCAGGACAATATGCGGATCGCGCAGGAGGAAATCTTCGGCCCGGTGATCTCGGCGATCTCCTTCAAGGATACCGATGAACTGGTCAAGCGCGCCAATGCCACCACCTTCGGCTTGGGCAGCGGCGTCTGGACCACCAATGTCAGCAAGGCGCACCAGGTCGCGAAGGCGCTGCGCGCCGGCTCGGTCTGGGTGAACTGCTATCAGGCGATGGATCCGGCCGTGCCGTTCGGCGGCTACAAGATGAGCGGCTACGGCCGCGAGTCCGGCAAGCAGCACGTCGAGGAATATCTCAACGTCAAGGCAGTCTGGATCAAGACGGCCTGAGACGCTTCAGATCGGTGGATGCGATGGCGGCGGCTTCGGCCGCCGTTATCCTGAACCTGTTACGAACAAGCTGAAGCGGTTACATAACCGTATCAACACGGAGTTCTGGAAGAGACATGAATTATCCATCGTTGTTTTCGCCGCTCAAGGTCGGCCCCTACAGGCTCAATCATCGTCTCGCGTTGGCGCCGTTGACGCGGATGCGGGCGGCGAAGCCGAGCCTCGCGCCGCGGCCACTGAATGCGGAATATTATGCGCAGCGCGCGACGCCGGGCGGATTGCTCATCGCCGAAGCCTCGCCCGTGATGGCGACGGGCTTCGGCAGCCCCGGCGTTCCCGGAATCTATACGGAAGCGCAGATCGAAGGCTGGCGCGAGGTGGTCGATGCCGTTCACGCCAAGGGCGGAATCATCTTCCTGCAGCTCTGGCATGTCGGGCGCGTCTCGCATTCCTCCTTCCAGCCGGGCGGCGTGTTGCCGGTCGCGCCATCGGCGGTGCCGATCGCCGACCTGAAGACGGGCACGGCAGACGGCAAGGCAGTGCCCTACGAGACGCCGCGCGCGCTTGAGACGTCGGAAATTCCTGGCGTGATCGACGCCTATCGTCAGGCCGCGAAGAACGCGCTTGCCGCCGGCTTCGACGGCGTCGAGGTGCACGGCGCCAACGGCTATCTGATCGAGCAGTTCCTGCAGTCGCACACCAACCTGCGCACCGATCAGTATGGCGGCTCGATTTCGAACCGCGTGCGCTTCCTGATGGAGGTGACCAGGGCCGTGGTCGAAGTGTGGGGGGCCGACCGCGTCGGCGTGCGGCTGTCGCCCTATGGTGTCGCCAACGGCAGCGGCGAGCCGGACCCGATGCCGCTCTACACATATGCCGTCGAACAGCTCAATCAGCTTGGCCTTGCCTACCTGCATTTCATCGAGCCGCGCTCCTCCGGCGCCGGCCGCGCCGAGGTCAACCACCAGAACGTGCCGTCGGCGATGGTGCTGTTCCGCCCGATCTGGAAGGGCGTGCTGATCGCGGCCGGCGGCTTCACCGGCGAGACCGCCGATGCGGCGATCAGGGATGGCCATGCCGACGCGGTCGCTTTCGGCCGCATCTTCATTTCGAATCCGGACCTGCCGCGCAGGCTGCAGCGCGGCTTCCCGCTGACGCCTTATAACCGCGCGACGTTCTACGGCGGCGATGTGACAGGCTATACGGATTATCCGGAGCACAACGAGCTGGAGCAGGCGTGAGTCACAGGCGTCATTGCGAGCGAAGCGAAGCAATCCATGCCTCAACGAGCGGATAGATGGATTGCTTCGTCGCGGAGCCTGTCATCCGGCGGCGCTTCGCGCCGACCGGGTGGCTCCTCGCAATGACGAGAAGAGGCAGCACAGAATGTTTCCAGAAGAGGAATTAGAGAAAAGGAAAACCAAGGCGGTATCCCTCGGCAAACCCGCCGCGGGCCAATGCCTGTGCGGCAAGGTCGCCTTCGAGATCGACGTGCCGGCGCGCTGGGCCTGGCACGATCATTCGCCGGCCAGTCGCCGCGCCCATGGCGCGGCCTACGCGACCTATGTCGGAAGCTGGCGCAAGCGCTTTCGCATCACCAAGGGCAAGGCCAGTCTCACACGATACGAAGACGAGGCCACCAAGACGGTACGCAGTTTTTGCTCCAATTGCGGCACGCATGTTGTCTATGAGCGTCCGCGCTCGCCGCACATGGTCAACATCCCCCGCGCGCTGTTCTCCGGCCGCACCGGCCGCCAGCCGCTCTATCACATCGCGATCGAGGAATTGCAGGAGTGGGCCTATACCGGTGAACCGCTGGTGCCGCTGAAGGGATATCCCGGCGTGGTCTGGCAGCGCTCGAAGAAGAAGAAGCGCGCGGACCGTGAAGGGATGGTCTAGAGCGTGGACCCACTACGCGCAGCCAGCCATAGCGGATTGGATGCGAGCTGGACGAAGGCGATAAGGGGCTTGAATCACGGCAAGACAGTCCGGCTCAATGTGGCCCGCCAAGGAGCGGGTCGGAAGCTATGCACCCGAAAGCGGACCTATTATGCTCACCCTGAGCTTTGTCGTCCTTGACCCAAATCGGACTTCAGCTGTTACCGAGATAGGCGACGGTTTCGATCTCCACCAAGACTTCCGGTTTCGCAAGAGACCGCACTTCTACAAGCGTGGAGGCAGGAAAGTCTCCGGTGAAGAACTCGCGGCGCGCTCGCCAGACCTCGGTGTTTTTCTTGATATCGACGACATAGATCGTCATCTTTACCAGGTTGTCCATCGTTCCCCCGGCCGCATTGATGATGCGATCAATGCGTGAAAATATTTGCTTGGTTTGTTCGTACTCATCTTTTCCAACTATCTCAGTGCCGCCTTCGAAGGGACGTGCTACTTGGCCGGAGATGAACAGCATGTCGCCGGCGCGTATAGCGTTTGACCACAGACCGGGGCCGACCTCAGCCACATCGGGGACGGAGAGCTTTGTCCTAGGCATTGCATTCTCCCTATGAAATTATCTCTGATGCGTTTCGCTATTGGTCTATCACAAATATAGGCGAGCGCGTCGCGGAATTGCCTCGGATGACAGAAGATGTACGACGCACACCCTGCGCGACTTGTCGTTCGGCTGGATCATAAGGTAGAGCCTTGACTGCGACGCGGCCGGAGTCCGCTTGTGGCCCGTATGCGACGACTCGGACCTGTGACGTAGCGTCTGTTGCTAGGAGTGGACCGGCCATGGTTCAGACGCGGGCCAACCGACGCAACTGACCCAAAACCGGCAGTTTCGGTGACGTCGCCTTTTGGCCCTACGCTGATCAGGGTCAACGTCGTGGCCGCGGATTGACATTTCTCTCGACGGGGAGATTGCATGGCGCGCGCAGCTTTACGGACCTCGTCATGAAACTTATTGCGCATCGTGGATGGTCCGCGGGTCGGGGTGAAAACTCGCTCGCCGCGTTCGCACGTGCCGCCCGTGACGGCAGAATATCTGGTGTCGAATTCGACGTCTGCCTTGCAGCGGATTCCGACACATTGGTGGTGTCACACGAGCCGCCGCGTCATGTCGAGAATGCGCTTACCCTCGATGCGGCACTGTCGCTTCTTTCGCCGACTGACCTTGAACTGTTTGTGGAGGTGAAGGAGACGGAACTTGTCTCTAGAGTCATCGAGAGGCTGGTTGCCAGCAACGTGGCCCGTCGCTCGGTCGTATTTGCCTTTGCCGCCGTCGCAAGATCCTTTCCGTGGGAGGGTGCGCGACCAGTGCGCCTGGGCATCATCGTCATGTACCCGTGGAACCTGAATCGTGCGGTGCGCAGGTATGCGCCGGATGTCCTCCTGCTCGGCTGGGACGCGCGCGCTTGGACGCGAGTCGCTTTTCGCGCCTGGTGGTCCGTTTTCTCGCTTGAGCAGCTTGCGCGACGCCACCACGTGCCGGTTGTGGTAGGAGTCGTGCAACGCATGAACGACCTTCATTGGCTCTCGCGGCAGCACCTCTACGGGGCGGTTGCCGACGTCGACCGCACTCTCGACCAGCGCCAGACCTGATTAGGCCGCGCAAACCCGTTCGTCGCCCGTGAAGTATTCGAAAGCAGCAGATCGGCCTGATCTGGTGGGGAACTGTTTCGGTGACGTCGCCTTCTGGCCCGTAGGTGAAGTGGCGGCACGTTGCATCGAGGTCCGCTCATGGACGTGTAGCGGACTAGGTTTGCTCACGGTGAGTTATTCGCATTTTGACCCAACTCGGACCCCCCTGTTGACGCACGCGCTTTGCCGCCGTGCCAGGGCCGGCCCGGCGAGATGCCCACTTGAGGCGATCGGGCCTCGTACGATACCGCTCACAGGTCCGCAACTAAGTGCTAAGCTCCTCCTTGTCCCAGCGGCGTGGTTGGTCTGGCCGTTCGGAGGGCGCTGTGACCGAGCAGCAGGTTCATAGGCGATTAGCGGCAATCTTGGCTGCCGACGTGGTCGGCTACTCCGCGTTGATGCAGCGCGCTGAGGTAGCTACCTACGCGGAGTTCGAACGGCTCAAGCGAGAATTGATCGAGCCTGGTCTCTCCCGCCACGAAGGGCGACTAATCAAGACAACGGGTGACGGCGCGTTGGCCGAGTTCGCAAGTCCATCGGCTGCGGTGCGATGCGCGGTGGACATACAGGAAAGCATCGCATCAGGCCGAAGCCCCCTTAACCTTCGTATTGGGGTCAATCTCGGGGAGGTTATCGTTGGAGCTGACGGCGATCTTTTTGGCGACGGGATCAACATTGCGGTCCGGCTGGAGGGGACCGCCGATCCGGGCGGCATCCTGATTTCCGAGAAGGTGTACAGCGAGGTCGAGGGCAAGCTGGATGTTGGCTTCGAGGACCGGGGCGAACAGCGGCTCAAGAACATCTCCAGGCCGGTCCGCGCTTACGCCGTTCGCGCGGGAACGCGCAGCATGCTGATTGATAGGCTAAGTGCGGCCCCGCCACTCCCGGACAAGCCTTCCATCGTCGTGTTGCCGTTTGACAATATGAGCGGCGATCCCGAGCAGGAATACTTCGCGGACGGAATGGTTGAGGAGATCACCACCGCGCTTTCGCGGTTCAAATGGCTGTTTGTGATCGCCCGAAATTCGAGCTTTACGTTCAAAAACAAAGCCGTCGATGTGAAGGAGGTCGGACGCAGGCTTGGCGTGCGCTATGTCCTTGAGGGGTCTGTGCGCAAGGCATCGGGGAAAGTCCGCATCACCGGGCAATTGATTGATGCGATTACTGGCGCACACATTTGGGCGGACAGGTTCGAGCGTGACCTGACGGATATTTTCGTTCTCCAGGACGAAGTCACCGTTGCCGTCGTCTCGGCCATTCAGCCAAGATTGCTTCGAACAGAAATCGATTTGGCGGCGCGGCGGCGACCGGAGGACCTCACCGCTTATGATTTTTATCTCCGGGCTTTGCCGCAGTATTACCTATCGACCCGCGAAGGGCTGGCAGAGGCGCTCAGGCTGGCGCATCGCGCTCTGGAGCTGGACCCTCGGTTCGGCTTTGCCGCGGCTCTGGCCGCGAACTGTTATACGCTTAAGGTCCTTTTGGGCTATGACGACCCTCAATTCAACCGCAAGGAAGCAGTTCGACTGCTTCGCCTGGCATTGAGCATCGACGATAGTGATCCGGAAACGTTAGCGTACGCTGCCATAATCTCCGCGTTCATGGTCGACGATATTGAAAGTGGAATCGAAATGGCTGATCGCGCGGTCGCGCTCAACCCAAATTCATATACGGCATGGCGCGGCAGAGGCTGGGTCTATCGAAATGCGGGGCTGCCGGAGGAAGCGGTCCGGAGCTTCGAACGCGCCGTGCGCATGAGCCCGGTAGACCCGACGCTACACCGGTCGTTTACCGGGATGGGGATGGCCTTTATTGAGCTTCGTCGCTTTGACGAGGCCATCGCCGCGGGGAAGAAAGCCCTTCGTCAGAACCCCTCCCATCCGACAGCGTACCGCTGTCTCGCGTCCGCTTTCGCCCACCTCGGACGCGACGCCGAGGCGCGTGAGGCGGCGGCGCGTGTGCTTGAGACCGATCCCGGTTCTACGATATCTGCGTTCATCGCCCGGGGCGGACAATCAAACGCGACGCTGTTGATTGAGGGGCTTCGGAAAGCGGGGTTGCCCGAGTAGCCCTCCATCCCCTGAGGTGATCAAGGCGCACTCTGCTGCGGCGCATGAGTCCGGTGATGGCCCTTCCGCGACATCGGGCTATGTCCGCTATTCCGCCGCTGTCGAGGGTTGAGCGGACATCGGTCAGTCGCTTAATGAGTACACGGCCTGGAGCGGGATGAGGCCGTGACGACGGACCATCTCGTGCCTCGGACGCAAGCTGCCTGAGTGCTGCGAGCCGGGTCCCATTCTACTTTGCATGGGGTTGTTTTCGCGTTTTTGTCCGGGTCCCGCGGTGTACCGCTGCCGCGCTGCACGGCGTCGGGGACACGGAAAATGCCTGTGCAGAGCAGCCATGACCGCGATCCATTGCTTACGCGCGCCAAGTTTGGTCATCTGCCTCCGCCCCGCATATCAACGAAGCGGCGGGCGGGAGGAAAAATGAAGAACAAGATCACCGGCCGTTCGGCATTCCTGGCGCTGCTGAAGGACGAGGGCGTTACGCATCTGTTCGGCAATCCCGGCACCACCGAACTGCCGATCATGCACGCGCTGAAGGACCATCCCGACCTCACCTATGTGATGGCGATGCAGGAAAGCCTGGTCGTCGCCATGGCCGACGGCTTCAGCCGCGCCTCCGGCAGGCTCGTCGCCTGCAACGTCCATGTCGCGCCCGGCCTTGGCAACGCGATGGGCTCGCTCTACAACGCCAGCTTCACCGGCACGCCGCTGATCTTGACGGCCGGCCAGCAGGAGCAGGGCCACGGCCTGACCGAACCGGTGCTTTATGGTCCGCTGGTGCAGATGGCTGCGCCCTTGGTCAAATGGGCGGTAGAGGTGACGCGGCTGGAGGACCTGCCGCGGATCGTCCGCCGCGCCGCCAAGATCGCGACCACGCCACCGACGGGGCCGGTGTTCATCTCGCTGCCGGGCGACATCCTCAATTCCGAGGCCGGCATTGAGCTTGGCCGCTCGACCCGCGTCGATACGCGCGTCAAACCATCGGAGGAATCGCTGCAGGCGCTCACCGCGCGGATTCTCAAGGCAGAGCGGCCGGTGATCATTGTCGGCGACGAGATCGTGAAAAGCGATGCGTTGCAGGAGGCCGCTCAACTCGCGGAAACGCTGGGTTGCCCAGCCTACCAGTCGTCGACGCCCTATGGCGCCCATTTCCTCTCGGAAAGCCCGTGCTTCATGGGTGCGCTGGCGCGCATCCAGAAGATCGCCCGTGACGCACTGTCGCCGTACGATCTCATCATCGCGCTCGGCGGCGATCCCTTGCGGATGTCGGTCTACAGCGAAGTCGATCCGTTGCCGGACGGATTGTCGATCGTGCAGATCGGCCTGGTCGACCACGACCTCGCCAGGAACTATGGGGCGGATATCGCGCTCAAGGCCGATGTGCGGGAAACCTTGCGCGCCCTGGTGCCGGCTCTAAAGGCCGCCGGCGGCAGTACGCTCCAGGCGCGCGCGAGCCAAGGATTGGACGCGCTCGCCGCGAAGAATTGGACGGCGCGGCGCAAGCCGCTGGTCGAACAGATTGCGAGTCACGCCGAGACTTCGCCAATCGATCCGGACTGGCTGACGCTGCAGGTGGTCGAGGCGATGCCCGACAACGCCATCCTGGTCGACGAAGGATTGACGTCGTCGCGGCAGATCATCGCGCTGCGTCCGCACCGCGACCGCTACGGCTATCACGCGCTGGCCTCAGGCGGCATCGGCTGGGGACTGCCGGCGTCTGTCGGCGTCAGCCTCGCCAATCCGCAGCGGCCAGTGGTTTGTTATTCCGGCGACGGCAGCTCGATGTACTCGATCCAGTCGCTGTGGACGGCCGCAAACCACAAGCTGCCGTTGACATTCGTCATCGTCAACAATGGCGGCTACCGCATCATCAAGCAGCGGCTGCTCGCCTTCCACGGCGACGATCATTACGTCGGCATGGATTTTGTGGATCCCCCGGTGGATTTTGCGGGCGTGGCGAAATCGCTCGGACTGGAAGCGACGAAGGTCACCGATCCTTCTCAATTGAAGTCCGTATTGTCGTCGGCCTTCAGCCGGCCGGGGGCAAAACTGATCGAGGTCGTGGTGAGCAATTCGGTGAATTAGTCGAAATCGGTAGGGTGGGCAAAGCGCAGCGTGCCCACCATATCAGAGGCGCGGTGTGGATAGGTGGTGGGCACGGCGCAAGGGCGCCTTTGCCCACCCTTCTGTAACGGGCCTCGATTAGTCAATCCCTTTGCGTTGTCCGCTCGCCGGGGTCTCGCTTCTGTACGGGGTCGGCGCGGGGCCGCCACCTGATGGGGTTGGAAGAGGATAGGTCGGCCAATCTACATTGGGCGTGCTCACGAGGGCGACCTGGTGGGCAACGGCCTGACCTGATCCATCGTCCCGGCGAAGGGACTTCGCTTCGAGAAGGCCTGGTGTCGTGACCCGCCCGAAAACTGTTGCGTCTCTCCTGTCAGGCTGCCGCAGCCGCGGCGTTAAAAGGGGTTCCGTCGGCGAGCATGCGATGCATGATCACCGCGAGCCGGCGCGCCAGCGCCACCTTGGCTTTGCTCATGCCGGCACGATTTTTGATCCGCATGGCCCAGCTCTTTAGTTGCGAACAGCCTTTGACCGGCTTGGTCAGCATGACGTGGGCGGCCTCGTAGAGCGCCGTGCGCACCGAGGCGTCACCGAGCTTGCTGATCCGGCCGGTGTAATCGGTCTCGCCGGATTGATGCTTCTTGGGAGTTAGCCCGAAATGGGCTCCTGTCTGCTTTGACGATTTGAATCGGGTTGGATCGTCGATCGCGCTGGCATAGGTCAGCGCCACGATGGGGCCGACCGCCGGGACTGACGTCAGCAGCCGCGCCTGTTTGTCGGATCGCGCCATCCTGCGGGCCTGCTTCTCGAAAGTTGCGAACTCGGTCCGCAGCACCGCTCGAACCGCGAGCAGCGCCTTGGCGATCATCTGCAGGTGCGGGTGGCCCGCCACGAGTTCCTCGATCCGTCCCGCGAACTCCTGCCTGCTCGTTTTGCCAACCTTTAAGCCAAAACCGCGCAGGATCCCGCGCAGACTGTTCTCCACGTCGAGAAGCTTCAATTGCACCAGCTTGCGTGCCGTCAGCAACGATCGAGTCTCTTGCGCACTCATCGATTTGCAATGCACCGGCCGGAACCAGCCCAGCCGCATCAGTTGCGCGATGCCGCGTGCATCGTTGCGGTCCGACTTGACCGGCATCGCCTCGAACGCCTTCCGCACGTGCCGCGTCTCCAGCAGTTCCACGGCAAGGCCGGCTGCCTTCATTGCTGCAAACAGCCATTGCGACAAAGGTCCGGCCTCCAGGCCGATCCGTTCCAGGCCGAAGCCCAGCGAACCGAACCAGGCGATCAGGGTTTGCGGCTCGCTCGCCACTTTGGCCTCGCGCACGATCTTGCCACTAGCGTCGACAACGCACACGCTCGAGCATTCCAATGACGCGTCGATTCCTGCATAATACTCCATGGTCGTCTCTCCCTGATGCTTGGAGCGAGGCTCATCCCTCTGACTCCGTAACACCATCAATGTGAGGGACGACCGCCCGCCTTCCAGGCACGCCGCGCGAAGCGCGCTACCCAACAGCGCCGTAGCAAGCGCGGCTTGCCTGGAAGGCGGACCGGGGCCCGTTACCCCATCTACAAAGCCTACTCCGCCGCTTTCGTCCGCATGTGCGGGCGAAATCTCGCCGCCGGATGCTGCTCCGTCAGCCGTGCGCGTCCCGCTCCGAACAGCTTCTCTCGCAGCGCCCCCTTCGCGTACTCGCTTTTGTACCGTCCTCGCCTTGTCAGCTCCGCGCACCAGCATGTCGGCGATATCTTCGAAATCGCCGGGCGAGGTGGCGAACGCGACGTTGAGGCCGTCGACGTCGGTCTGCTCGAACCAGGCCTCGATATCGTCGGCAACCTTCTCGGGCGTGCCGATCACGACCGGCCCCGCGCCGCCGATGCCGACATGCTCGACGACTTCGCGGACGGTCCAGACCCGGTCGGGATCGGCGCGCGTGACGTTGTCGAGCGCAGTGCGGCCGGCGTCGTTCTGGACGTGGCGCACTTCCTGGTCGAGGTCGTAGCTCGAGAAATCGACGCCCATCCAGCCCGACATCAAGGCCAGTGCGCCCTCCGTCGCGATGTGCGCCCGATAGTCGGCGTATTTCGCTTTCGCCTCTGCCTCGGTGCGGCCGAGAATGATCGTCATCATGGAGAACATCAGGATTTCAGCCGGATTGCGGCCGATCTCCTGCGCCAGCGCGCGGATCGCGGCAACCCGCGGCCCGATGATCTTGGCCGACGGGCCCGACATGAATACGCATTCGGCATGTTGGGCGGCGAACCTTCGACCGCGCGGCGAGGTGCCGGCCTGGTACAGCACCGGCGTTCGCTGCGGCGACGGTTCGCTAAGATGGATGGCGTTGAGCCGGTAGTTGCGGCCCTCGTGCTGAATGCGATGCACCTTGGAAGGATCGGCAAAAATCCCGCGCGCGCGGTCGCGCAGCACGGCGTCGTCTTCCCAGCTTCCTTCCCAGAGCTTGTACACCAGCTCCATATATTCGTCAGCGATGTCGTAGCGGTCGTCATGCGCGGTCTGCTTGTCTTTGCCGGCGCCGCGGGCGGCGCTGTCGAGATAGCCGGTCACCACGTTCCAGCCGACGCGTCCCTCCGTGAGATGATCGAGCGTCGACATTCTCCGGGCAAACGGGTAGGGCGGCTCGAAAGAGAGATTGCTGGTGACGCCGAAGCCGAGATTCTGCGTCACCGCTGCCATCGCCGGGATCAGCATCAGCGGCTCGTTGGCCGGCGTCTGCGCGGCATTGCGCAGCGCAGCGTCCGGGCTGTTGCCGAAGACGTCATAGACGCCAAGCACGTCGGCGAGGAAAAGTCCGTCGAACCGGCCGCGCTCCAGCGTCTTCGCCAGATCGAGCCAATAGGGCAGGCGGTTGTAGTCCAGCGTGCGGTCGCGCGGATGGGTCCAGAGCCCCGGCGATTGATGCGCCACGCAGTTCATGGCGAAGGCGTTGAGCCGGATTTGTTTTGTCATGACGCGAACCTCGCAGCGCACAGTTCCCTTGCGCATTTGCCCGGTTAAACGCCAGGCTGTTGCCTGAAATTGTTGCATCCTCGCTGCGTTTAGCAAGGCCCATTCGACGGGCCCTGCCACTTCCAGCGGGCGGCTTATCCCGATAGGTTGCGCCCCAACACGTTAGCGAACAAAGGAAAGAAACATGGCTGATAGAGCCGACGCGGTTGCGCGGGCACGCGAGCATCTTCATTCCGGCGCGTTTCTCGCCGAACTCGGCCGCAGGGTTGGATATCGGACCGAAAGCCAGAATCCCGGCAGCGGCGAGGCGTTGCGCGCCTATCTCGTGGACGACCTCCAGCCGGCCTTCGCCGCGCTCGACTTCTCCACCCGCCTGATCGAATCGCCGACCGGCAAGGGCCCCTATCTGCTGGCGGATTATCGTGAGGATCCCTCTCTGCCGACCGTGCTCACCTACGGCCATGGTGACGTCGTCGACGGCATGGAAGGCGAATGGCGCGACAATCTCGACCCGTGGCAGGTCACGACCAAGGACGAGCGCGTCTATGGCCGCGGCACCGCCGACAACAAGGGCCAGCACAGCATCAACCTCGCGGCGTTGCGCGCGGTGCGCGAGACCCGCGGCGGCAGGCTTGGCTTCAATGCCAAATTCATTATCGAGACCGGCGAGGAGATCGGCTCGCCCGATCTGCGGCAGGTGTGCGAAGCCCATCGCGAGGCGCTGAAAGCCGATCTGTTCCTGGCGTCGGACGGGCCGCGGCTCTCGGCCGATCGGCCGACGATCTTCCTCGGCTGCCGCGGCGGCAACCGCATTCATCTCGATGTTAACTTGCGCGAAGGCGGCCACCATTCGGGCAATTGGGGCGGCGTGCTCGCCAATCCCGCGACGATCCTTTGCAACGCCGTCGCGAGCCTCGTCGACGGCAAGGGACGGATGAAGCTCGACGCGCTCAAACCGCCGCGCATTTCAAACGCGGTCCGCGCGGCGCTCGCGGATGTGAAGATCGAGCCGGCCGCGCACGAACCGGCGCTGGCGCCCGACTGGGGCGAGGAGGGGCTGTCGCCGGCAGAGCGGCTGTTTGCCTGGAATACGCTGGAGGTTCTGGCGATGTCGTCGGGCAGTATCGAGAAGCCGGCCAACGCCATTCCCGGACGCGCCAATGCCGTGCTGCAGCTCCGCTTCGTCGTCGGCACCAAATACGAAGAGGTCATTGACGCCGTGCGCACGCATTTGCACGCCAACGGCTTTCCGATGGTGGAAGTCAGCGGCACGCAACGTTTCGCCGCCTCACGCACCGATGTCGACAGCCCCTGGGTGAATTGGACTGCGAACTCGATCAGGGAGACTACCGGCAAGTCGCCGGCGATCCTGCCGAACTTTGGCGGCTCGCTGCCGAATGACGTGTTCGCCGAGGGGCTTGGCCTGCCGACGATCTGGGTGCCGCATTCCTACCCTGGCTGCTCGCAGCATGCGCCGGACGAGCACATCCTGCTGCCGGTGACTGAGGAAGCGCTGGCGATCATGGCAGGGATATTCTGGGACCTCGGTGAGAAGGCGAAGGCGTGACTCCGTCATGGCCGGGCTTGTCCCGGCCACCACCTTCTTGCGGATGCTACAAGGCCGGGCATGACGAGCTGAGAAGTCGTTGGCACGCCGCTGCCTTACACCTCTTCATCCAGCGCGACCAGTTCGCGCTTCTTGCGCAGCGCCGGCAGCAGCGGGCCGACCAGCAGCACGACCGCAAACAGAAGGCAGGCGGCCGAGATCGGCCGTTCGATAAAGGTCATCAGATTGCCCTGGGAGAGGATCAGCGACTTGCGCAGATTGTTCTCCAGCATCGGTCCCAGCACGAAGGCCAGCACCAATGGGGCCGGCTCGTAGCCGAGCTTTCGCATGAAATAGCCGATAATGCCGAACGCGATCATCACATAGACGTCGAACACATTGTTGCTTGAGCAATAGACGCCGATGATGGTGAACAGGATGATCAGGGGAAACAGGATGTTGTAGGGCAGCTTGAGGAGCTGGACCCACATGCCGATCATCGGCAGGTTCAACACCAGCAGCATCAGGTTGCCGATATACATGCTGGCGACGATGCCCCAGAACAGGCCGGGGTTCTGCGTGATCATCAAGGGTCCAGGCTGCAGGCCGTGAATGACGAAAGCGCCGAGCAACAGCGCCATCACCACATTCGGTGGAATGCCGAGCGTCATCAGCGGAATGAAGGCGCCACCGGCGGCGGCGTTGTTGGCGGCTTCGGGTCCCGCCACGCCCTCGATCGCGCCGTTGCCAAAGCGCTCCGGTGTCTTGGACAGTCGCTTTTCCAGAGCATAGGACGCAAAGGAAGAGATCACCGCCCCGCCGCCCGGCAGGATGCCGAGCAGAAATCCCATGATCGTTCCGCGCGACATCGGGCCCGCGCTGGCCTTCCAGTCTGCTCTGCTCGGCAACAGATGCGTGATCTTCGTGTTGATGATGTCGCGTTTGATGATTTGTTCAGTGTTGAGCAGCACCTCGGCGACACCGAACAGACCCATGACAACAGGGACCAGCCCGATGCCGTCGATCAGTTCGACCCGGCCGAAGGTCAAGCGCGGTTGCGCGGTGATGCTGTCGAGCCCGATCAGCCCGAGCACAACGCCGGTGCAGGCCATCAGCAGCGCCTTTGCCATCGAGCCCTGCGTCAGGAAGGTGAGCACCACGAGGCCCAGCACCATCAGGCTGAAATATTCGGCCGGCCCGAAAGCGATCGCGACGCTGGCAAGCTTTGGCGCCACCAGCATCAGCGCGATCAGCGCGAAAGTGCCGGCGATGAACGAGCCGAACGCGGCGATGCCGAGCGCAGGACCAGCGCGGCCTTGTTTCGCCATCTGGTGCCCGTCGATACATGTGACGACGGAAGCGGCCTCGCCGGGAATGTTGACCAGGATCGAGGTGGTCGAGCCGCCATACATCGAGCCGTAATAGATGCCGGCCATCATGATGATGCCGGATTCCGGCGTTCCCGACAGCGTGATCGGGAGCAACAGCGACATCGCCGAGATCGGGCCGATGCCGGGCAGCACGCCGACCAGCGTTCCGATGAAGACGCCGATGAAACAATAGATCAGATTGATTGGCTGAAGGGCGACGCCGAAGCCATGCGCGACGTTGATGAGCGTGTCCATGGTGCGATCAGCCGATTTCGAAGATGCCCGAGGGCAATTGGATCAGCAGGAGGCGTTTAAGGATCCACCACATGCCGAGCGGCACCAACAGCGCGATCGGAATGGTCAATTGCCAGCGCACCGGATCGACCAGCCGCAACAGCAGTACCATCAGCGGGATCGACGACAGCAGGAAGCCGAGCGGATTGAGCGCAAAGGCGAACACGGCGAGGCAGGCGATGACGATCACCGGTTTTGTCCAGCGCGTGTTCTGCCAACGCGAACCGAAGGTCGGCCCGCCCTCGGTGAGCGCCGCGACGATGATCGCCGCGGCGAACAGGCACATCAGGATGCCGGTATAGAACATGACGTAACCCGCCCCGGGATCGTTGATGGTGCCGAGCTTGAGCTTGAGCCCGGACCAGATCACGAAACCGCCGAGCGCGAGCCCGATCAGCCCGCCCCACAGTTCGGAATTGTTGAGGCGGAGTTTGACGTCACTGTCGTTATTCATGCGAAACTCTCTCAGGCGTTCCCCGGACGCAGTGCAGCGCCATCAGCGCGTTTACGCGCGTCCGGACGCGCTATGGCGTTGCGCTGCAGAGCCGGGGTCCACGGCTGGCGTCATGGGTCCCGGTCCTGCAGAGCAGCGCAAACGCGCTGCACCGCGTCCGGGACACGGTTGCGGCTAGTTCGTCTTCTTCGCCAGCCCGAGCCTGTCGATCACCTTGCGCTCGGATTCGGTCACTTCGACGACGAACTTCTTGTAATCCTCGGTGTTCCTGTAGTTCGGCACCATGTCGAATTTGGCGAGCGTGGCGATTACGGCGGGATCTTCGAGCGCCTTCTTGAAAGCGTCGTGCAGCTTGGCGACGACCTTCGGGTCCATCCCCTTCGGTCCGGCGATGCCGAAGGGCGAGTCATAGACCATGGGATATCCGAGCTCCTTCAGCGTCGGCACGTTTGGGTAGTTCGGCGAGCGCGCCGAGGTCCACACCATCAGAAGCCGCAGCTTGCCGGCGTCGACCAAGGGGCGCCAGCCGGTCGAGTCCGCCTGCAGCATGGTGTGCTGCCCCAGCACCGCGGCATTGGTCTCCGCGCCGCCCTTGAACGGCACCTGCGTCAGTTTGATCCCCGCCATCGAGGCAATCTGCTCCATGCCGATATGCAGCGACGTGCCGGCGCCCGGCGTCGCATAGGTCACCTTGCCGGGATTCTGCTTGGCGTAGTCGACAACGTCCTGCCAGGTCTTGAATGGCGATTCGGCGCTGGTGGTGACACCGAACGTGTAGCCGGTGAGGTGAACGATGTAGGTGAAGTCCTTGGTCGGATCCCACGAGACTTCCTGCATCAGCGGCAGCCGAAACACCGTGATCGGAATCTGTGCGATGGTGTAACCGTCAGGCTTGGCGCCTGCCGCCATAGTGGCAGGCCCGACGGTGCCGGAGCCGCCGGCCTTGTTGTCGATTGCGATCGGCTGTCCCAGAACCTTCGAAGCGCTCTCGGCGATCGCGCGCATCGAGATGTCGGTCGAACCGCCCGCCGGCCACGGGACGATCAGCGTAATCGGCTTGGTGGGATATTCTTGCGCGCCGGCGGCTGCGGATATCAGCATGAAGGCAGCAATGGCGGTCGCCAAATGGCTACGTCTGAACATATGCAACACTCCCTTGCAGCTTCTCTTGACACGAGAGCCGCTTGTTTCTTCCCGGGCTCGATCATCCCTGAAATCGCCCAGGAAGAAAAGCGTGTTGGCGGCTGAGGCTCGCGCCGTCCGCGTCGCAACAAGCTGGAAATGACGCCAGCGACAGACGGCCTGCCGCGGCGTCCCGGACTACGGAATTTGGCTGCCGCCGCACCATGCGAATTCGGGCAATGACGACCAGCCTGGATTGTCGGCCCACTCGTTCGCAACGTCACCGCTCGTTAGGCAGCGCGGCGCAGGGCAAACGCTCCGATCGCGGTGACCGATGGCTTGCAACCGATCATGTCCGCCGTCAGCCGCGCGCTGCCGCACGCCAGCGTCCAGCCGAGCATGCCGTGTCCTGAATTGATGAAGAGGCCATCAAGCGGCGACCAGCCGATGATCGGCCGGCTGTCGGGCGTCATGGGACGAAGCCCGCACCAGGGCTCGATGTCGCTAGCTGCGTCGATCCCAAGCAACTCGGCGGAGGCGCGGCGCAAGACTTCGACGCGTCCTGCATCGATTATGGTATCGCTTTCGAGATCGGCGATGCCGGCAACCCGTATGGCTGTGTGCCTGTCGCGGGCGAGCGGCGCAAATACCAGCTTGCGTTCCATATCCGTGACGCTGTGCCGAAGAAGGCGCGCCTCCGGCGCCGGTGAAAGCGTGATGCTGTAGCCTTTGAGCGGATAGATCGGCAGATAGAATCCGCACGCTTTCGCAAAAGCGCCGGATGCCGCGCCCATGCACAAAACGAAATGGTCCGCCTGCACGTGTCCCTTGCCGGTGTCGACGGCAACCAGCCGACCGCCGGAGCGAACCGGCCCGGCAATTTCGCTACCGAGTACCCATTCGACGTTGCGTTGCCCTCTCAGGCGGAGCGTCAGTCCGGCGCAAAAGGCCGCGCAATCTCCGACCTGCTCGGAGGCCGTGAAGATGCCGCCCGCGAGTTCGTGCGCGTCAAGTCTGAGCGCAGGCTCCAGCGCCAGGCATTCCGCGGGCGTCAACACCTGTTGGCCGTCGTCGTCGGCTTTCGCGGTGACCGCGCGTCGCGCACTATCGAATTCGTTCCGGCTTCGGAACACCACCAGCTTGCCGGCCGTTCGCAATCCGAATGAGAGCATCAGGCTTTGCGTCAGCCGCGCCAGCTCGCTCCGGCTCAAGGCGGCGAGCGCAAGTTGCGCTGCAATGGTCTCGCGCACGGCTGCCGGCCGGCAAGCGAGCAGGAAGCGCGCTCCCCAGGAAATCAAGGCCGGATCGAGGCCAGCGCGGATGCGCATCGGCGAATCCGGCGACAGCAGCAGCGACGGCAGCTTCCTGAGTGTTGCCGGAGACGCCAGCGGCGCCACGAATGCGTACGAGAGCTGGCCGCCATTGGCTGCGCTGGCGTCTTTCGCGGTCGAGGCGTGCCGGTCGACGATGATGACGTCGTGCCCGGCCTCAGTAAGGCACCATGCGGTCGTCAGTCCGATGACGCCGGCGCCCAGTACGCAGATTTTCATTTCGAGGTCTCATCCTGGTGATCATTCGACCGAGGCGTGAGAATCGATCGGACGAAGGCTTGTCGCTCACCAAGTCTAAGGCCCCCAAACGCCGCCATTGATGCCAAGTCTGCATGATGCAAAATTTGCATAGCCGGCCGGAGGCGTGGCAGGCTAAGGAAGATGCGATCATCGGCGAAGGCGGAACGGCTGACGTGAGCGGGCTAGAATTGACGGGGACTGCCGCAAAAGCGAAGGCGAGCGGAGGTGATGCAAAGCTTGCATTGGTCATCCCGCGTGGCGACCCGCTACGTTTGCCGGCATGGAACTTCACATTTGCTATCGAGAACCAGCGCCGGTTGGCCTCCGCAGCCATGCGTTGCCCCAGAGAGGCTATCATGGCGGCCGTCGTGGCGGCGCGGCTATCGCCTGCAATGCGGGGGTCTTGATGGAGCTCCGCTGGCTTCAGGATTTCCTGATGGTGGCCGAGACCGGCAATTTCACCCGCGCCGCCGAGAAACGAAACACGTCCCAGGCTGCGTTCAGCCGGCGGATCAAGTCCCTCGAAGCCTGGCTCGGTTTCGACCTGATCGACCGTAGCGTGTACCCGACGCAGCTCACGCCGCAAGGCGAGCGCTTTCGCGAGCATGCCGGCGAGTTGCTGCGGCAGATGCTCGACAGCCGCGTCGAGCTTGGCGGCAAGCCGCTTCGCCGCAATGAACATATCCGCATCGCGCTGCCGTTCGCGATGGCCACCGCCCGGTTGCCGCATTGGTGGCAGGCCTGGTCACAGGAGCGGCGGTTGAGCTGCTCGGTGGTTGTCGGCAACATCCACGATCTCGTCACCTCGCTGGTCTCCGACAACGTGGACCTGATGATCTGCTACCACCACGCCCAGCAGCCGATCCATCTCGATCCGGACCGCTACGAACGCGTCACGCTCGGCACCGAATTCCTGCGGCCCTATGCCAGCGAGGCGCTGATGGCGAAGGGCGGCGCGTCGCTGCCCGGCCGGGCGTCGCATCCGGTCCCCCTTTTGATGTATTCGCCCGGCGTCTATTTCGCCCGGCTGGTCGATCTCATCCTGGAGACCGCCCCCATTTTCGGCGTGCGGGTCATTGAAAGCGACATGTCGGACGTGCTGTGCGGGATGGCGCTCAGCGGACGCGGCGTGGCTTGGTTAACGGAGGGGACTGTGGCGGCTTCCGGCCGGAAGCGGCTGGTCCCGATCGGCGGCAACAAATGGGCGTTGCCTTTGTCTTTAGTCGCATTCAGGGGCCGAATGCATGATGGCCAACGGGCGCTAAATCTGTTTTGGTCCGAATTGTGCAGGCATAGTGCCGGGCACGCCGGAGGCGGTCTTGCCAAGGGTCTTGCCAAGGATCTTGCCAAGACAGGTTCGAGACCGCCGGCCAAACGGCCCGGCAAGTTGCTGAGTTAGGGTTGATGAGCAATCATCTGAAACCTTTGGAGGGAGAAGTTACGTGAAACACCGTCATATTATCGGCTGTCTGGTCGCGGGTGCGTTGTGCGCCGGGCCGGCAACGGCCCAGGAGCTCACCGGGACGCTGAAGAACATCAAGGACACCGGCGCCATCACGCTCGGCTACCGCGACTCGTCGATCCCGTTCTCCTATCTCGACGACAACCAGAAGCCGATCGGCTACGCCATGGACATCTGCTACAAGATCGTCGATGCCGTGAAGAAGGAGCTCAAGCTCGACAAGCTCGAGGTCAAGCTCAACCCGGTGACGTCGTCGACCCGCATCCCGCTGCTGGCCAACGGCACGATCGATCTCGAATGCGGCTCGACCACAAACAATGCCGAGCGCCAGAAGCAGATTTCCTACACCAACACCCACTTCCTGACTGCCAGCCGCTACGTCACCAAGAAGGCGAGCAAGATCAATTCGATCGACGATCTGAAGGGCAAGCCGGTGGTCTCGACCGCGGGCACCACCAATATCAAGCAGCTCACCGAAGCCAACGCGGCGCGCAGCCTCAACATCAATATCATCCCGGCGAAGGATCACGCCGAGGCATTCCTGATGGTCGAGACCGATCGCGCCGTGGCCTTCGTGATGGACGACATCCTGCTCGCGAGCCTGGTTGCCGGCTCAAAAGCGCCGGGCGATTACGTCATCTCCAAGGATGCGTTCTCCAAGCCCGAGCCCTACGGCATCATGCTGCGCAAGGACGATCCGGCCTTCAAGAAGGTGGTCGATGCGGCGACGGCGGCGATCTATACCGGCGGCGAGGGCCAGAAGATCTACGACAAGTGGTTCACGCAGAAGATCCCGCCCAAGGGGCTGAACCTCAACACGCCGATCAGCGCCGAGCTGAAGAACGAATTCGCCAAGCCGTCGGACTCGCCGGATCCGGATTCGTATAAGTAAGTGATACGTTGACCCTCATGGTGAGGCGGCGCGCCAGCGCCGTCTCTAACCCATGAGGCCCCGGTTGGGCCTTCATCCCTAGACGCCGCGCAAATGCGCGGCTCCTCAGGATGAGGGGCTTCCACCCGGCAAGTCCGGCCATTTTTTGAAAGCAAAGAATGGCCGGACATTTGCATACGCAGTCATAACCAAACGGCTTTACCGGCACTTTCGGGGACAAGGTGCAGCGTGAACTATAACTGGAACTGGCACATCTTTTTCGAGCCGAACCCGACAGGGGCGGGGACCTATCTCGACATGTTGGTGGCGGGACTGCTGCTGACCATCAAGACGGCGCTGCTGGCCTGGGTCATCGCGCTGATTTTCGGCACGATCATCGGTATCCTGCGCTCGCTGCCGTCGAGAACCGCGTCCTGGATCGGCTTTGGCTATGTCGAATTCTTCCGCAACATGCCGCTGCTGGTGCAGCTATTCCTCTGGTTCTTCGTGCTGCCGGAACTACTGCCGCGCGGCGCGGGGCTGTGGCTGAAGCAGATGCCCAATGCGCCGTTCTGGACGGCAGCGATCGGGGTCGGGTTGTTCATGTCGGCGCGTGTCGCCGTGCAATTGGCCGCAGGCATCGCCTCGCTGCCGCGTGGACAGAAGAATGCCGCGACCGCGCTGGGTCTAACCACGGCGCAGGGCTACCGCTACGTGCTGCTGCCGATCGCGTTCCGCATCATCCTGCCGCCCCTCACTTCCGAATTCCTCAACACCATCAAGAATACGTCCGTCGCGATCACCATCGGCCTGATCGAACTGACCGGCCAGGCGCGGGCGATGCAGGAATTCTCGTTCCAGGTGTTCGAGGCCTTCACCGCCGCGACCGTGATGTATCTCGCGATCAACATCGTCGTCGTCACCGGCATGCGCTTCCTTGAACGCAGCCTGGCGATCCCCGGCTATATCACGGGGAAATAGCGATGTTCGACAATCTCGATTTCGATGTCATTCGCCGCTCGCTGCCTTACCTGTTCCTCGACGGCATGAGTTTTACGCTGATGCTGACCGGGTTGTCGGCGCTGGGCGGCCTGGTCTTCGGTACGCTGATCGCGCTGATGCGGTTGTCCGGCTACAAGCTGCTCGGCCGCGTCGCCGGGCTCTATGTCGACTTCATGCGCTCGCTGCCGCTGGTGCTGGTGATCTTCTGGTTCTATTTCCTGGTGCCCTATATCGGACAGTGGTTGACGGGGGCGTCGCGGCCCATTCGCGTCGGCGCGTTCACCTCATCGCTCGTCACCTTCATCATGTTCGAGGCGGCGTATTTCTCCGAAATCATGCGCGCCGGCATCCAGTCGATCTCCAAAGGGCAGCCGGCGGCCGCAAGCGCGCTCGGCCTGACCTACAGCCAGTCCATGCGCTACATCGTGTTGCCGCAGGCGTTCCGCAACATGCTGCCGGTGCTGCTCACGCAAACCATCGTACTGTTCCAGGACACCTCGCTGGTCTACGTGCTGTCGATCCCGGATTTCCTCGGCGCCGCCAGCAAGGTGGCGCAGCGCGACGGCCGGCTGGTCGAGATGTATCTGTTCGCGGCCGCGGTCTATTTCGTAATTTCCTGTGTCGCGTCCTATGGCGTCCGGCGCCTGCAGGCACGCATTGCCATTGTTCGGTGAGAGCCTATGATCGAAATCAGCCACGTCAATAAATGGTACGGGCCGAGTTTCCAGGTGCTGAAGGACTGCACCACCAGCGTCGCCAAGGGCGAGGTGGTGGTGGTGTGCGGCCCGTCGGGCTCGGGAAAGTCGACGCTGATCAAATGCGTCAACGCGCTTGAACCGTTTCAGGAAGGCCAGATCATTCTCGACGGCATCAAGGTCAACGATCCCAAGACCGATCTGCCAAAACTGCGCGCGCGCGTCGGCATGGTATTCCAACATTTCGAGCTGTTTCCGCACTTGAGGATCATCGAAAATCTGTGTCTCGCGCAGGAGAAGGTGCTGGGCCGCTCGCATGACGAGGCCATGGCCAAGGGCCACAAGCTGCTCGAGCGTGTCGGGTTGACGGTGCATGCGAATAAATACCCGGCCGAATTGTCCGGCGGCCAGCAGCAGCGCGTTGCGATCGCGCGGGCGCTTGCCATGGACCCGATTGCGATGCTGTTCGACGAGCCGACCTCGGCGCTCGACCCCGAGATGATCAGTGAGGTGCTCGACGTGATGGTCGATCTCGCCCATGAGGGCATGACGATGATGGTCGTCACCCACGAAATGGGCTTTGCCAGCAAGGTCGCGCATCGCGTGATCTTCATGGACAAGGGCGAGATCGTCGAGGACGCGCTGAAGACCGATTTCTTCGGCAGCCCGCGCAGCGAGCGCGCGCAGAAGTTCTTGTCGAAGATCTTGTCGCATTAGGGATACCGCGGCCCATCCGCGTCATTGCGAGCGAAGCGAAGCAATCCATGATGCTGCAAATGGAGGAATGGATTGCTTCGTCGCTTGCGCTCCTCTCAATGACGGTTACCTATAACGTCCGCCGCGGCGGCATCGCTATCTTTTAGGAGACTCTTACTTTGGAACAGATCGCTTACGTCAACGGCTCGTTCGTCCCGCTTTCAGAGGCGAAGGTCTCGATCCTCGACCGCGGATTCCTGTTTGCCGACGGCATCTATGAAGTCGCCGCCGTGCTGGATGGAAAATTGATCGACAACGCCTCGCACCTGGCGCGGCTGGAGCGCTCGGTCGGCGAGATCGAGCTGGCGCTGCCGGAGACGACGGCGCGCATCCAGGAGATCCAGAAGGAGCTGGTCGCGCGCAACGATCTCGTCAACGGCATGGTTTATCTGGAAGTAACGCGCGGCGCTGACACCGGGCGCGATTTTGCGTTTCCGAAGAACGTAAGGCCGACGTTGATCATGTTCACCTCCACCAAGGACATCATCAACGCGCCCTCAGCCAAGACCGGCATCAACGTGATCACGGTGCCGGACCTGCGCTGGGCCCGCCGCGATATCAAGAGCGTCGCGCTGTTGGCGCAAGTGTTGGCCAAGCAGGCTGCGGCAGTGGCCGGCGCCGGCGAGGCCTGGATGATCGAGGATGGCAAGGTGACCGAGGGCGGCTCGTCGTCATGCTTCATCCTCACGCAGGACGACGTAATCGTGACGCGGCAGAACGGCAGCGAGATCCTGCCCGGCTGCACCCGCAAGGCCGTCGTCGCGCTGGCTGAAGAACGCCAGCTCCGCGTCGAGGAGCGGGCATTTTCCGTCGAGGAAGCGCTGGCCGCCAAGGAAGCCTTCGTTACCAGCGCCAGTGTGTTCGTACAGGCCGTGGTGTCGATTGACGGCAAGAAGGTCGCCGACGGCAAGCCCGGCCCGATGACCAACCGCTTGCGCGAGATTTATGTGGAGTTCGCCAAGGCGACGGCGGTGTAGCACTCCAAGATGTCGTCGTCCGGCTTGACCGGACGACCCAGTATTCCAGAGACGCCAGTGTTTGAGCCGAAAGGCCGCGGCGTACTGGATGCCCCGCCGGAGCCTGTCATCGGGCGCGCATTCGCGCGACCCGGTGGCGGGGCATGACAGCGGAGCGCGCGGGTGCGCGGTTCACACCCCTCACTTCTTGCCGAACGTCGTCAGTTGCGCGCCATCGTCGGCAACGAAAACCGCGAGCAGCCTTGCAGGCTCCGTTGTGCTCGCGTTCTCGCTGACGAGGTGCTCGCTGCCGGGTGGCTCAAAGAAGCTTTCGCCCGCCTTGTAGACGCGGGCCGGGCCGGTCGCCGAATTTTCTGACCGGATGCTGCCCGACAGCACATAGGCGAATACGCTGCCGGCGTGATGATGGCTGGCCGACTTGCCGCCCGGCTCGTAGTTGACCACGACGGCCGTCAGGCTCTTGCCGGGCACGTTGGGAAGTTTCTCTGAACGAACCGGCGTTACCTTGTCGCCTTCGGCATGGGCTGCGGGTATGCCGACGATTGCCAGCGCAACCACGGCCGCTGCCGCGACATGATGCATCGTCAATTTCATATTGACCTCCTCGCTTTACGCCACTGCCGCCTTTGTCTTGACCGGGTGCACCGCGCGAAAAGCGATCGCCAGCCGGTTCCAAGCATTGATAGCCCCGATCAGCATGGTCAGATTGACCGTCTCCGCTTCCGAGAAGTGGGCGCGCACGTCTTCGTAGAGATCGTCAGGGGCATGCGTTTCAGCAATCAGCGTCAGCGCGTCGGTCCAGGCCAACGCCGCGCGTTCACGGTCGGTGTAGAGCGGCGACTCGTGCCATGCACTCAACAGATACAGCCGTTGCTCGGTCTCGCCGAGCTTGCGGGCGTCCTGGGTGTGCATGTTGATGCAGTACGCGCAGCCGTTGATCTGCGAGGCGCGCGTCTTCACCAGTTCGATCAGCGACTTTTCGAGACCTGAAGCGGCGATCTGGGCCTCCAGCGCGACAAGCGCTTTGATGGTCTCAGGCGCGGCCTGGTAGTAATTCATCCGGGGCTTCATGCGCTTCTCCTTCTCTGCGACGCTTTCAATTTGAGCGGTTGTTTCAGTGTACGCTGACCGCCTGTCTTCATTTCTGAGGACGTTAGACCTTCTCCTTCACAAACCTGTTCCGCAACGTTCCGATGCCGGTGATGTCGATCTCGACGACATCGCCGGCCTTCAAATCAGGCGAGGCGCCGTCGGTGCCCATCCAGATCACGTCGCCCGGCGACAGCGTGAAATATTTGGAGAGTTCGACGAGGAACGGCACGATGCCGAAGATCATGTCGTTGGTGCGGAAGCGGCCGGTTTCAAGGCCGTTGACCCGGATCACCGTTTCCATCCTGTCGAGGTCGGGGTCGGTCTCGATCCACGGGCCCATCGGCTTGAAGGTGTCGGCGTTCTTGGAGCGCCACAGGCTGCGGTCGGCCTTCTGCCAGGTGCGCTCGCTGACGTCGTTGCCGATCGTGTAGCCGAACACGCAATCCATCGCGTTGGCCTCGGTGAGGTGTTTTGCCTTCTTGCCGATGACGACCACCAACTCGCCCTCGTAATGAATCTTCTCGGTCGCGCTCGCCGGGATCACCACATCCTCATTATGGGCGATCAGCGCGTTCTGCGCGCGATAGCCGATCTCGGGCCGGTCGGGTACGTTCGGCGCCGTGCCGGCCTTGTCGGCGGCTTCCTTGAGGTGTTTGAGATAATTCAGCCCGACGCAATAGAAGGTGCGCGGGATCAGCGGCAGCTCGATCTTGACGTCCTTCAGCGCATGCGACTGCGTTCCGCGCTGCCATTCGCCGAACGGATCGCCATCGACGGCGATCACGCGCTCGCCCTCGACAATGCCCCAGGATGTCTTGCCGGCGGCGGTGAATTTGAGCCAACGCATAATGTGTCCTCTTGTTATTCGGCGGCGGCCTGCGGCCGGGTTTTCCAGGCGCCGGCGGCAGGCCGCTTCAAGCCGAGATTGTCGCGCAGGGTCTTGCCGGCATAGTCCTTGTGAAACAGGCCGCGGCGCTGCAATTCCGGCACCACATGCTTGACGAAGTCGGCGTAGGAGCCTGGCACGATAGTGGCCGCGATGACAAAGCCGTCGCAGCCGCGCTCGACGAACATCTCTTCGAGTTTGTCCGCGATCTCCTTGGGGCCGCCGACGATCGCGTCCTGCACCTGGCCGCGGCCGGAGAAGGTGACGAAGTCGCGCGCGCTGGGATTGCTCCTGCCTGATGCCTTCAGCACGCCGTCGCGAATGCCGAGGATGCCCTGCATGCTCTTGAGCTCTTCCGTGGTCAGCGGCGCATCGAGCGGCTTGGCGGCGAAGTCGAAGTTCAGCGCTTCCGCCAGCAGCGACAGTGCATCGATTTCCAGCGGCAGCTTGTTGATGACGGCCATCTTGTCCTCAGCCTCGGCCTTGGTCGCGCCGCAGACGGGGGTGGTGAGGTTGCAGAGAAACATCTGGTCGGGATCGCGGCCAGATTTCGCCGCTTCGTTGCGGACGGCCGCATAGCCTTCCTTGGCGGCGGCCACGTTGCGCGCGGCGGTGAAGATCACTTCGCCCCATCGCCCGGCAAAGCGCTGGCCGCGACCGGACGCGCCGGCCTGGATGATGACGGGATGGCCCTGCTCCGAGCGGGGCACGGTGAACGGCCCGCGCGACTTGAAGAATTGTCCCTTGTGGTCGAGCCGCTTCACCTTGGCCGGATCGGCGAAGCGGCCGCTCTTCTTGTCCATGATCAAGGAGCCGTCTTCCCAAGTGTCCCAATGGCCGAGCACGACTTCCATGAACTCGTCGGCACGATCGTAGCGGAAATCATGTTCGAGATGGGCGTCCTTGCCCATGTTGTGGGCCTCGCCGTCATTGAGCGAGGTAACGACGTTCCAGCCCGCGCGTCCCCCCGACATCAGGTCGAGGGTAGCGAAGCGGCGGGCGACGTCGAACGGCTCGTAATAGGTGGTCGAGCAGGTCGACCCCAGGCCGAGCTTCGTCGTGACCATGCCCATCGTGGTCAGCACGATCAGCGGGTCCATCTTCACGCAGCGGATGCCGTATTCGACGGTGTGGGCATGATCGTTGCCGTAGCGGTCGGGCATCGCCAGGCGGTCGTCGAAGAATGCCATGTGAAATTTGCCGGCTTCGAGGATCCGGGCGATCTCCTGGTAGTAGTCGGCCGACATCGAATCGTCGCGCGATTCCGGGTGCCGCCATGAACTCGGCAGGTTGGTGCAGTTCTGCGCCTGCAAAAATCCCACCAGCGCCATTTGCCGTGTCATGCCGTTCTCCTTGTGCGGACTGGTTTGGATTTCATTTCAGGTCGAGCTTAGCGATGAGCTTGTAGTCGGTAGCGAGTGCCTTCAATTTTTCCCAGGTGGCGTCCTCGACCTCGATACCGTCGCGCCTGCGCTGCTGCTCGCGGATATGTTCGATCTCGCCGGGATAGAACACGCCGGGCGAGCCTTCCGACGGCGGCGTCGATTTGAGATAACGCGCGAACTCGCCGACCTCCTTCTCGAAATCCTTCAGGGGACGGAAGGCCGCAACGTTAAACACCGCCATGAAACATCCGTCGTTGTGCCGGCCGGTCGGCTCGACGCCAAAACCGAGGCCGGTGAGCAGGCCACAGAGCACTTCCACCATCGCCGCCAGCCCACTTCCCTTGTAGCCTTCGCTGCCGCCGAGCGGCAGCAGCGCGCCGCCCTTGCGATACTGGGTGGGGTCGGTGGTGTGCCGTCCGTCGGCGTCGATGATCCAGCCTTGCGGAATCCGTTCGCCGCGCGCGACCGACAGTGCGATCTTGCCGGCCGCCACCGCCGAGGTGGCCATGTCAAGATAGAACGGCGCCTCAAGATCCGACGGCACCGCAATCGAGATCGGGTTGGTGCCGAGCCTTGCCTCGCGGCCGCCGAACGGCGCGACATGTTTCGGCGAGCGGCCGGAATCCGCGGCGGCAATCCCGATCATGCCGGCCCGCATCGCCATCAGCGGGTAGGCGGCGAGACGCCCGACGTGGCTTTGCCGGAACACCGTGCAGGCGGCGACATTGGCGGTCTTCGCCTTCTCGATCGTCAGGGCCATCGCCTTGGCGTTGACATGAAAGCCGAACCCCCAATGGCCGTCGATCACGGTCGTGGTCGGCGATTCCTGGACGATCGTCCATTTGGCGCCGGGCACGATATGGCCGGCCTTGATGCGGTCGATGTAGGTCGGGATCGCGATCACCCCGTGCGAGTCGTGGCCGGCGAGATTGGCGTTGACGCAGCCGACAGCGACCGCACTGGCTTCCTCTTCAGTTGCACCGGCAGCCCTAAGCAGAGCCGCGCCGATTCGCGTGAGACGGTCGGCCTGGACCATCGGCATGGGAGTTTCCTCACCTTGAGCGCCCGCGCGAACCGCGGGTCGTGCTTGGTACCGGCATGCTCTCAAAGCGCCCGCGCCAGGGCAAGCGTGGAAATATCCTGTTAGCCATGCCGTCAGCACGGCCCTCACGTATCTGGATTTTCATCCTGCAAAATTCGAAAATTGCTTGCAGCCGGTCCCGCATCCCGGCCGGCGCGCGCCAGCGGTATGGCTGACAAATCGTGAATGGGCCGTAGTTCTCCGGAGCAGCGTCGTTCGCCGTTGGTCTGACATTTACTCTGAATCGCAACTCGCGGCCGCCAATAACGAGCGTGTAGGCCTGTTGCACGCATAAAATCCGCAAGGGGCAGCCCGGCGCTGCCGGCAGGGAGCTTGGGGACGGTGACGACCGACATCGCGCGAACACTCGCGGCGTTGAATGCGACCAACGAAGCGATTCTGTACGCCAAATCGCCCGAAGAACTATATGCGAAGGTCTGCGAAGCCGCGTTCTCGGTCGGCGACTTCCTGGCGGTCTCGGTCTTCCTGCTGGAGAGGGAAACCAATCTCCTGCGCTTCGCCGCCGGCTGCGGCGATGACGTGCCCCGCCTTCGCAGCATCGACATTTCGATCGTGGCTGGTACGCCCGAGGGTAACGGGGTTGCCGGGCCCGCCTTCCGTGACCGGCGCGCATGCGTCAGCAATGATTTCCTGAACGACCAGCGTTCTCTGGCCTGGCGCGAGGGCGCCAAGGCCAACCAGGTGGGCGCGGCGGCGGCGCTGCCGCTGATCTGCAATGGCCAGAGCGTCGGCGTGCTGCTGGTCTCGCGGCGCGAGGCGCACTCGATCGACGCGCAGCTCGTATCGATGCTGGAGCGCGTCTCGGCAAACATTTCGTTTGCGCTCGATAATTTCGACCACGAGGCCGCACGAAAGAACGGCGAGCGTGCGATGCGGCGGTTGAACCGGATGTTCGGCGCCATCAGCGCGACCAACGAAGCCATTCTTCGCGCCAAGACCGAACAAGATCTCTATCAGCGTGTTTGCGACGCCGCGGTATACAGCGGCAAATCCGCGGCCACAGTGGTCCTGCTCGCAGAGCCGGACTCGATCTGGCTGAAGCCGGCCGCCGGGACGGGCGCAATCGTCGAACAGATCATGCGAGCGCCGTTCTCGATCGACGCGGGCAACCCGTACGGAACGGGCGTCTGCGGCAAGGCATTCCGGACACAGCAGCCGGCCGTCAACAACGACATCCTCAATTCGACACAGGGGCAGCCTTGGCATCAGGCCACCCGCGAGACGGGCGTTATCGCCTGCGTCGCCGCTCCCTTGATTAAGGCGGATGAGAGTATCGGCGTGCTGCTGTTCTTCGTCGGAAAGCTGTGGGCGGAGGATGAAGAGATCGTCGCGCTGATGGCGCGGATTGCGGAAAACGTCTCCTTCGCGCTGGAAAACTTCGAGCGCGCCAGCGAGAAGGCGCGGGCCGACGCCCAGAAGCAACGTCTGGCGCGCATGCTGGCGGCGCTCAGCGCCACCAACGAAGCGATCGTCCGCGCGACGTCGCGGGCCGAGCTGTTCGAACTGGTGTGCGAAGCTGCCGCAAACGGCGGACGGTTCAACTCGACCAGTATCCTGTTGGCCCGCCCCGACAGCCACGATATCGATCTGGTCGCCGTTGCAGGGCCGACGGCAGACAACATGCGGCGGGTCAAGGTCTCGACCAACGCGGATCTGCCTGAAGGGCGCGGTCTCTGCGGCAATGCGTTCCGCTCCAGGCGAGCTTGCATCGCAAACGACTTTCGGACCGATCCGCGAGGATCGGCATTTCGTCAGTTCATTCACAGCGACGGTGCTATGTCTGGCGCCGCATTTCCGCTGCTCGTTTCCGGTCAGCCCGTCGGCGTGATGTTCTTCATCTCGTCCGAGAAAGACACGTTTACGCCCGAATTTGTCGAACTGCTGCAGCGGCTCACGGAGAATGTGTCGTTCGCGCTGGAAAATTTCGACCGTGCGGACGAGAAGGCGAGGACCGAAAGTCAGAAAGAGCGCCTGACGCGGATGTTCGCTGCTTTGAGCAGGACCAACGAAGCCATCATGCGGGCCAAGTCCCGCACGGAGCTCTTTGATCTCGTGTGCGAAGCTGCAGCAAATGGCGGCAGGTTCACGTCGGCCACCATTGCGCTGGCAACTCCGGGCAGCGACCTTCTCAGGATCGTGGCTGCCTCCGGCCCGGCAGCCGAGACGACGCGCCATGTCAGGTTGTCAACCGATGAAAGCCGTCCCGAGGGACGTGGGCTCAGCGGAACGGCGTTCCGAACCAGGCGTCCATGCATCACCAATGATTATGTTGGCGACCAGCGCGTTGCCGCCTTCCAAGCCGTCGTAGGTAGCTATGGCGCTCAGTCGGGCGCTGCCTTTCCCCTCCTGGTGCATGACGAGCCAGTTGGCGTCATGATTTACATGTCCCTGGATAAGGACACTTTCACTCCCGAATTCTCGGAACTGCTGCAGCGATTGGCCGACAACGTATCTTTCGCGCTGGAGAATTTCGACCGCGCCGACGACAAGGCGAGGACCGAAATCCAGAAGGAGCGCCTGACGCGCATGCTGGCGGCGCTGAGCGCGACCAATGAGGCGATCATCCGTGCGACGTCGCGGGCGGAACTGTTCGACCTGGTGTGCGAGGCCGCGGCTGACGGCGGCAAGTTTACCCTGACTTCCATCGTGTTGACGAAACCCGACAGCGACTATCTCGACGTTGTCGCTGCCGCCGGCCCGACTGCCCTCAGCGCACGTCTGGCAAAGATATCGGCCAGTGAGGCGCACCCGGAGGGACGTGGGCTGTGCGGCCAGGCGATCCGTTCGCAGCGCGCCTGCATCATCAACGATTACCTCGCTGATCCCAATACCGAGGCGTTTCATCACAGCGCGCGTCTTGATGGTACGAATTCCGGCGCTTCATTTCCCCTGCTGGTGCATGGGAAAGCCGTCGGCGTGATGTCGTTCATGTCGCTCGAGAAGGATACGTTCACGCCCGAATTTGCCGAGTTGTTGCAACGGCTCGTCGACAACGTGTCCTTTGCGCTGGAGAATTTCGACCGCGCGGATGAAAAGACCCGCGCGGACGAGCGGATCGAGTACCTGGCATCGCACGACAGCCTGACCAACCTGCCGAACCGGGAAATGTTCAACGGTATGCTTCGCCGCGCGATCGACGCCGCTGCGCGCTACCAGCGGCAGTTTGCGCTGCTGTTTATCGACCTCGACAGGTTCAAGGTCATCAACGATTCGCTGGGGCATGACGCCGGCGACATGTTGCTGGTGGAAATCGGCGACAGGCTACGCCGCGCGCTGCGCTCGAGCGACGTCGTGGCGCGGCTCGGCGGCGACGAGTTCGTGGTCATTCTGGAGGAGGCGGCCGAGCGTCACGAGGTGGAGCGCATAGCCGGCGAGCTTCTCTCCGTACTGGGCCAGCCGCTGCAGCTCAGCGGTCACGAATGCCACACCACCGCCTCGATCGGAATTGCGATGTATCCGTCGGATGGTACCGACATGCAGACGCTGACCAAGAACGCCGACATGGCGATGTATCTGGCCAAGGAGGACGGCAAGAACGGCTTCCGCTTCTTTACCAAGGAGATCAAGACGCAGTCGATCGAGCGGTTGACGCTGGAGAGCGCGCTTCGCCGCGCGCTGGAGCGCGACCAGTTCTCGCTGCATTATCAGCCGAAGATCGACATGGCGAGCGGCCAGATCACCGGCGTCGAGGCGCTGCTGCGCTGGGTACACCCTGAATTCGGCACCGTCTCCCCGGGACAATTCATCCCGATCGCCGAAGAAACCGGCCTGATCGTTCCGATCGGCTGCTGGGTGCTCAAGGAAGCCTGCGCGCAGAACATGGCCTGGCAGCGCCGTGGCCTGCGGCCGGTGACAATGGCGGTCAACCTGTCGCCGCGACAATTCGCCGATCCGCATCTGCTGCACGATGTCGACGAGGCGCTGTTGGCAAGCGGCATGTCGCCGGTGCTGCTGCAGCTTGAAGTCACCGAAAGCATGGTGATGCGGAATGTCTCGCGCGCGATCAAGGTGCTCGACGCGATCCAGAGCCGCGGCATTCGCCTTGCGATCGACGATTTCGGAACCGGCTATTCGTCGATGTCGCTAATGAAACAGTTCCCGATCGATACCATCAAGATCGATCGCTCTTTCATTCGCGACCTGCCTGTCGATTCCGAAGACCAGGCGATTGCGCAGGCGATCATCAGCATGGGCAAGGCGCTTGGCATGACCGTCATTGCGGAGGGTGTCGAGACTGTCGAGCAGGAGGTGTTTCTGCGCAATCACGCCTGCGACGAGATGCAGGGCTTTCTGTTCTCGAAACCGCTGCCTGCAAAGCAGATGGCTGATTTGCTTCGGGCCGAACCGCGGCTCGCCTCGCCGCCGCTACAGCCGGAAGCCGGGTCAGGGTTGGAACGCACCGTCGTCTGACGGCTGCGGGTGCAGTTCACGCGCGAGCTTGGTGTCCGAAGCCTTGCGCGGAAAGTCGTCCGGCCAGGGCAGGGTCGTCTGTCCCGCAATGGCTTTGAGAAGGAGTTTTGCCGCGGCGGCATATGTCGCCTGGTTGGGCAAGCCAAGCTCGGCACACCATTCCGCCGACAGGGATTGCGGCGCGCTGCGCAACTCCATCGCCGGTCCCCACCACCATGCCGGGGCGGGCGATCGTTCGCTTTCGGGAACAGCCCGCCAGCGTGCATACTCGCCGATCAAGCGTTCGAACTGCAATCGCGCCGCCGGATGCATCTCATCTCCTGTCATCCGATGATATCCACATCCGCACGCGGCGCAATGCGTGTCGGCCGGTCACTGCCGGCCGTGCTGCCAGTGCGCGGTCACATCCGCGCCCGATTTATTGAGATGCACGTGCTGATCGACATGATCGACCCATGACACCGGAATGAAGTGGTGATGCTCGCCATCAGGCGAGCTCTGCTTGGTCAGCTTGATCTTGTCGATTCCTTCCAGATGATCGACTTTTCCGACCGTCTTCTTGTCCGACGAGATGACGTCCATGTGTTCCTTGATCTGCGCGGTAACAGCCATGTTCTACATCCCTAAAGCTGGTTGAGAACATAAAAACGCACCGCATCAAAAATAGTTGCCCGCGGGAATTGACCGGCGAGGCCCGGGGTCACTTCTCTTCTGCCGCCGTCGAGGTCGCCGGACCTTCGCCCATGATCAGCAGCACGGCGTCTTCATCCTTGGCGCCGTCCCAATGCACCTGCTTGCCGAAATGCGTGACGAAACTGCCGGCCGGCATCGGCATCGTGTTGGCCGGATCGAATTTCGGCCCTGTGCCGACCCACCACGTGCCCTGCAGCACGACGATGTAGCGATCGTTGGGATGGAAGTGCGGACGGCTGAAATGATTGCCCTTGGTCCACTTGTTGTAGACCATGTAGAAGCCGGGTTTTGCGGGATCGCCGACCACGACGGCACTTTGCGCGCCGGCCGCATTGACCGGGCCCCAGGGAATCTGGTCCGGCAGTTTGTAAGCGACCGCGGCCGGATTGAGTTCCGCCGCAGCGGTCATGCCCGTCATTGCAATGAACGCCGGCAGTATCACGAGGCATCGCCAAGACCCGCTTGTCAGCTTCATGGATTCCTCCGATCGGCTCGTGAGCCGAGGGCTCATGTCTGTGGGTCCATCCACGCTAGCCGCTCCCGTTCTCGTGGGACAAGGTGGGTACATGCATGCGTGACCGGCTGCGATACGTACGATGCGTATGACGCAACTGCAGCATGAAAAACGGATTTCCGCCCGGCTTTGTGATGCTAGGTTACCGGCCCAACCAAGAGCAGCATGGGAGGGCTATGTTCATGAAGCGTTTGTCGAGACTTGCGGCCGGCCTGTTGATGGGTGCGGCCGCCGTTCAATTTTCCAGCGTCGCGTCCGGCCAGAGCGATGGCTGGGTGACGCTTGTCGACGGCACCAAGATGGGCGACTGGACCGAGGTCGGCAAAGCCAACTGGGCGATGAAGGACGGCGCGCTGGTCGCAGACAAGATCACTGAAGGCAAGGATCCCTCGTATCTCGTCAGCAAGGCCTCCTACAAGGATTTCGAGATGAAGGTCGAGTTCTGGGCCGACGATGACGCCAACAGCGGAATTTTCATTCGCTGCGACCAGTCGACCAAAATCGATGCCAAGACTTGCTATGAGGTCAACATCTTCGACAAGCGGCCCGATCCGACCTACGGCACCGGCGCGATTGTCGATGTGGCCAAGGTCGACCCGATGCCGAAGGCGGGCGGCAAATGGAACACCTACGAAATCACGGCCAAGGGCTCGCAACTCGTCGTCGTGCTGAACGGACAGAAGACCGTTGATGTTCAGGACTCAAAACACGCCAGCGGCCCGTTCGCGCTGCAGTACGGCTCTGGCGTGATCAAATTCCGCAAGGTGCAGATCAAACCGCTGTAAAGTCGTTGGGGCTTGTGCCGCTCTTTGGGCCTCTCCCGCGTGCGGGGGAGGCAGAGGCGGCCTCCGGCCGCCGTTCTTCAAGATGACGCTGATGCGGAGCATCAGCTTCGGGTGGGGGTGTCGCCGCACCGGGATTGTCGACATTGAAGCGGAAGTCGATCCGCCTCAATCCCGACCAGGCGCACCTGTCTTCAGCGGGTACATCACGGCACCATTCGGCCTCGAATGGCACCGAGAGTTTGCGCATCTGCACGGCAAGCGCATGAGCTATCCCGAATGGGGCGTGGGCAATTTCGGCGACAATCCGTTCTTCATTCAGCAGATGCACCATTGGTTCATGAAGAACGAAGACAGGATTGCCTACTCTGCGTATTTCGACGTCAACGGGGCTTGGCCCACCCAGATCGACAACGGCCAGTTTCCGAACTCGCAAAGACTGTTCCGAAAACTGTTCAGCCGCTGATCTGCACTCAGCGTTCGTTCAGTGCGCATTAACTCCATCCATTAACCGTCGCCGGAATTCGGTCCGTCACGTTTCGCTGCCGGATCGGTTCTTGCACCACCGTGCGCGTTACGTCCGCAAGGACGGGATAATCCCCGAGCGAGCGGCTTTATCGAGACGGAAATGTCCCGGAATTAATCCGGCAATCCCGTTTCGGGACGATGAGACATATTCGTGAACGACCAGACTTTCATGGCAGAGAGCTCGATTGGCGATATCAGGATGGACCGGCCTGATCCGGCGGTCAGGGTTCTGCGTGCGCTGGTGGCGGCTTCACCGGCGCTCGATCCAGGAATCGAAACGGTGGTGTGCATCCCCTGTTTTCGCCGTCCCGAATACCTGCGCCGGACGCTGCAGTCGCTTGCCGTTCAGCGCACCAGCCGCCGCTTCGCCATCGTGATGGTGGAGAACGATGCGTCGAGGAGCGAGAGCGTGCCGGTTGCCGCCGAATACCTCACGTCGGGGAAATTCTCGGGGCTCTGCGTGATCGAGCCGCGGCAGGGGAACTGCTATGCCATCAATGCCGCCTTCGAGACGGCGCTGCAGATGTTCCCGCTGGCCACCAGCTTCCTGATGATCGACGATGACGAAATCGCTTCGCTGGATTGGCTGGAGCAGAGGGTAGGGACCGCGGGGGCGACCGGCGCCGACATCGTCGGCGGTCCGGTATTTCCTGAATTCGATGTCGAACGGAAGCGTGGGCTGCGGCGCCATCCCGCGTTTGCACCGGCCTACGACGCCTCAGGTCCGGTGCCGGTAATCTATCGCTGCGGCAATTGCCTGATCCGGCGCGCGGTGTTTGATCGGTTGGGCATGCCGGCGTTCGACCTCCGTTTCAATTTTCTCGGCGGCGGAGACACCGATTTCTTCTACCGCTGTAGAAGGCTTGGCCTGCGGTTTCATTGGGCGGCCGAAGCCGCGATCAGCGAGACCGTGCCGCAAAGCCGGACCAGCCTCAAATGGCTGGCAATACGGGGCCTGCGGATCGGCGCGATCAATTATCACGTCCAGCGCAAGGCGACGTTCTGGTTACGGGCGAAGCTGACCGCCAAACTGCTGGCCGCCCTGCCGCTTTCGCTCGGCTACGCCGTGCACGCAGTCTTCACCGAGCGTGAGTGGACCATTGCCATGCATCCCATCACGGTGGCGATCGGCAGCGTGCTGGCCGCGTTCGGCCTCGAGCCGCAGCCCTACAAGGCATCGAAGATCGTCTCATGAGACAGCTCATCGGCGCATCCGAAATCCGCGACGTCCCCCACTGTCGCGCGATAAGAGCTGACACATTGTTGCCGCACGGGAACTGCCGTGCAAATCTGCAACACGTGCCAGGATTATGCAGCCGTTCATCGTGTGTTCGCGAGAGTTGATGATCCGTTTAGCCGCACGCGCGTATGCTGCGCTTCGGGTGATGGGCTACTCGTGAATTGCTGCCGTGGGGAGAGCCAACATGCCAGCCTATGTTCATCATGATGGCATTGAGCCAGGTTTCGTCCTTTGTCCGAGCTGTGTCGGACTTCCGATGTATGTGCGCGACGTCGAACCGCATTGGAACCAGGCAAAGATTGACTTCACCTATGAGTGTGCCGATTGCGGTGCCGAAGTTCGTCAGACCATTATGAAGCCGCAACTGCGGCATTAGTGGCAATTCGTAGGGTGGGCAAAGCCAAAGGCGTGCCCACCATTTTCGACATTTGCACGCGCGTGATGGTGGGCACGCGGAGCCTGTCATCACTCCGCGAGCGGCCTTGCGCTCGTCGCCGGGCGCGCGTTCGCGCGACCCGTTGGTTTTGCCCACCCTACACAGCAGCTTCAAACCTGCCTCACCACCCCGGGCTGCCCGGAATCGCATTCCAAGGCGTCGCGATCCCAATTTGCCGCGATTGCCACGGCCTCATAGGTGCTGTGCAGGAAATCGAGCAGCGCCTTGTCGGGATCGGCAGCCGTCCGGACAGCGTCGTATGGTAGAATGAATTCGCCGAGCGCTTCGCTGAAGAACGCCGCATCCGGTTGCACCTTCGCCGCGCGAAAACCCGGCGGCTCGGGATAGGCATAGGAATAGAAGGCGGGATAATCGATAGCGCCACCGCCCGGCCAGAACCCGGCGCTGCTGACTTCGTGTGAATAGGCTTCATGTGCAACCGCGTCGGGCAAATGCGGCACGCCGCCGGGATGGCGTGGCGCGCGGCGTCCCGAGAAGCGCGTCACCGCGAGATCGAAACTGCCCCAGAAGAAATGCACCGGGCTGGCCTTGCCGAGGAAGCCGGTTCGGAATTGCTTGAAGATGCGGTCGCAGTTGACGAGAATTTGCAGGAAGCATCCGACGGCATCTGGATCGTAGGCGGCGTGCACGGTGTCCTCGGAGAATTTTATCGGATCGGGCAGTTCGTTCGGCATCTCGTCGATGGCAACGGCAATGCCGAGCTCGGCAAGCGCTGCCATCGTGGCAGCATAGAAGCTGGCGACCGAATGTCCTGCTAGCACAAATTGCTCTAGCGAGCCGTCGCTGGTCGAGATGCGCAGCGTGTGGTCAATGAAATCGAAGTCGATCTGGAACGTTCGTGCGCCGTCGGGCACTGGCGATGTCGTCAATCCGCGCGACGTGACATAAAGCGCCACGTGCCAGGAATGATTGAGCCATGGCGATTTAGCGAGGCGGATCTTGCCGACGATCTGGGTCCAAAGATGGAGCGTCGCATAGGTGTCACGCCACGCCGCGGTCGGCAATTCCGGCCACCGGACTTGCGAATTATTGCTCATGCTAGAACCTTTGCGTGCAGACCGGGAGGTCGAAGGCCTATCACGAATTCATAAGGCGTTTGGAAACTATACCTCACGATTTCGTGCATTCCGGGCAGCGCCGCGCGCTGCGCTCTCGAAGGACTAGATTGGGCGGCATTCGTAAGAGAGAACGCCGCCCATCGTTGCATCAGCCATGCAGCTTGTTCGCGGTCTCCGCGATTACGCGCCCCTGATAGCGCGCACCGGCGAGTTCGTTTTCGCTCGGCTGGCGGCTGCCGTCGCCGCCGGTGATCGTGGTGGCGCCATAGGGCGCGCCGCCGGTGATTTCGTCGAGCTTCATCTGGCCGGCAAAGCCGTAGTTCAGGCCGACGACCGTCATGCCGAAGTGCAAAAGATTGGTGATGATCGAAAACAGCGTGGTTTCCTGCCCGCCATGCTGGGTCGCCGTTGCGGTAAAGGCACCGCCGACCTTGCCGTGCAGCGCGCCCTTGGCCCAGAGGCCACCGGCTTGGTCGAGGAAGTTGGCCATCTGCGACGCCATCCGGCCGAAGCGGGTGCCGGTGCCGATGACGATCGCGTCGTAATTGGCGAGGTCCTCGATGTTTGCGATCGGCGCGGCCTGATCGAGCTTGTAATGCGAGGCCTTGGCGACCGCTTCAGGCACGAGCTCCGGCACGCGCTTGATGTCGACGGTGGCGCCGGCCTTGCGCGCGCCTTCGGCTACGGCATTCGCCATCGCCTCGATGTGACCGTAAGCGGAATAATAGAGCACGAGTACTTTCGCCATGGTGGTTGTCCTTTGGTTTTGATGTGAGTTGTTCTTGGGGGCTGTCATTGCCGGGCTTGACCCGGCAATCCATCAATCTTCAGAAAGACTCTTCCGAAGCGGGATGGATGCCCGGGTCATCTAGCGCGAAGACGCGCTTCGCGCTCTTGCCCGGGCATGACGAGCGGTGAATGGCTTAAGCCGCGTCGACCAGCACCAGTTCGGAATCTTCCAGCGCGGTAATCGTCAGCTTCGCCTCGTCGCGGATCGCAGCGCCGTCGCGGGCATTGACGCGCACGCCGTTGACTTCGACGCTGCCGGCCGCCGGCACGAGATAGAGGTGACGCGCCTTCGCCGCCTCGTACGCCGCGCTCTCGCCCGCCTTCAGCGTGGTGGCGAGCACCCGCGCATCGGCGCGGATCGGCAGCGCATCGTTGTCGCCGGCAATGCCGCTGGCGATGGTGACGAGCTTGCCGGAGCGATCCGACTTCGGAAACGGTTTGGCGCCCCAGGTCGGCTGGCCACCCCTCGTCGTCGGCTCGATCCAGATCTGGAAGATCTTGGTCTTGCTCGGCTCCAGATTGTACTCGGAGTGACGAATGCCGCTTCCGGCGCTCATCACCTGCACGTCGCCGGCTTCAGTCCGGCCCTTGTTGCCGAGCGAGTCCTGGTGCGTGATCGCGCCTTCGCGGACATAGGTGATGATTTCCATGTTGGCGTGGGGATGGGCGGGAAAGCCGGTGTTCGGCGCGATCTCGTCATCGTTCCACACCCGCAAGGCGCCGTGGCCCATATTGTCGGGATCGTAATGGCTGCCGAACGAGAAGTGGTGTTTTGCCTTCAGCCAGCCGTGATCGGCGCTGCCGAGTTTTGCAAATGGTCTGAGTTCGATCATGGGATATTCCTTCGTTGAAAGTTCTTGAATGAAGTGGCCGGGCGGCTTGCGCCCGGCCGCGCTGGATTTGAGTTACGCGCCGAAGCCGCCATCGACATTGAGCACTGTGCCGGTCACGAACGACGCTTCGGGACTCGCGAGAAAGACCACACCGGCTGCGATCTCTTCCGGCTTGCCGAAGCGCTGCAGCGCGTGCTGCTTGCGCTGGAGGTCGGCGATCTCGCGGTCGTCATCCGGGTTCATGTCGGTGTTGATCGAGCCCGGCTGCAGCACATTCACGGTGATGCCGCGGGGACCGAGGTCGCGCGCCGCGCCCTTGGTGTAGCCGACAACGGCAGCCTTGGTGGCGGCGTAATCAGCAAGGCCGGGGAATGAGGCGCGGGTCGCGATATCGGAGCCGATCGTGACGATGCGTCCGCCTTCTCCCATCAGCTTCGCCGCCGCGCGGATCGCGGTGATGACACCATCGACGTTCACGGCACTCTGCCGGGCCAATGCTGCAGTGTCGGCATTGGGATCATCGACCGCGCCGCCGACGGCAACGCCGGCGTTGTTGACGAGGATGTCGAGCCGGCCGAAATCCTTCGCGACCTTCTTCACCAGTTGGTCGACCTCGGCGGAGGATGCCTGATCGGCCTTGTAAGCGCGGGCGTTGACGCCCTTGACCTTCAACTCGGCGACAATCGCTTCCGCCTTGTCGGGGGAGGCGACATAACTGATCGCGACGTTGGCGCCTTCTGCCGCAAGCGCACGGGCAGACGCTGCGCCGATGCCGCGCGAACCGCCGGTGACGAGGGCTACCTTGCCTGAGAGCTTCTTGGTCATTGGATTTCTCCGTTGCTCGAATTCCGATGGCCACTGGATATGCCTCCCGCCGTGGTATAGAAATAGAAACTATTGAAACTCATTGTTTCCAATAAAGAGCCTTGAAGGTGATCCGAATGTCCAAGCTCCCGGATTTCGAGGCGCTGGCGATTTTCGCAAAAGTCGCGGAATTGCGGTCATTTGCGGCGGCCGCCACCGAGCTGGCGCTGTCCAAGGCCACGGTGTCCAAGGCCGTCAGTCGGCTCGAGCAGCGGCTCGGCGCGCGGCTGTTCAACCGCACCTCGCGGCGGCTGGCGCTGACCGATGCCGGGCAAAGGCTCGCCGAGCGCGCCGCGCGGCTCTTGGCCGACGGCGAGGATGCCGAGAACGAAGCCTTGTCGCAATCGATGGCGCCGCGCGGATTGGTGCGGCTCGCGGTGCCGATGACGTTCGGCGTGAAAGCCGTTGCGCCGATCTTGCCGGAATTTCTCACAGCCTTCCCGGAAGTCTCGATCGACCTTCACCTGAGCGACGCGACGGTGGATCTGATCGGCGAGGGCTTCGATGCCGGCCTGCGCATCGCGCGCCTGCCGGACTCGTCGCTGATCGCGCGGCGGCTCTGCGCGATGCCACGCTACACGGTCGCGGCGCCGTCCTATCTCAAGCGCCATGGCAGGCCGACGCATCCGATGCATCTGGCGGAGCATAAATGCTTCGGCTACGCCTATCTCTCGACGGCCGGCGTCTGGCACTACACCAACGCGTCAGGCGAGCAGGCCAGCGTGCGGCCCGCAGGCCAGCTCCGCGTCAACAATGGCGAGGCGCTGTTGCCGTCCGTCATCGCCGGCCTCGGCATCGCCGATTTGCCGGACTTCATTGTCGGCGACGCAATTGCATCCGGCGAGGTAGAAGTGATCCTGAAAGGCTGGCACCAGCCCGAAGGCGCGGTGCACCTGGTGACGCCGCCCGGCGGCCCAAGGCCTGCGCGCGTCGAAGTGCTGGCGGATTTTCTGGCCAAGCATTTTGCAAAAGCGAAGAAGCGGAAGCCGTGAAGTGTGCGCTTACCCCCCTGGAGGGGGAGGGTCGACTCACATTGCGCAAAGCGAAAATGTGAGACGGGGTGGGGTGATCTCTCCACTCGGGCACTGTTGGATGGGGAGAGACCGTCACCCCACCCCGCCGCTCATTGCATGAGCGTCGACCCTCCCCCTCCAGGGGAGGGTGGGCACGGCTATCGCAATGCCACCAGCTTCAGGCTAGGCTGCCTTCAACAACCAAAACAAAAGCATCGGGGAGAAACTACCATGAACCGCCGCGAACTCCTGAAAGTCGCCGCCGCATTGCCGCTTGCGCCAGCCGTGCTCCCCAACACCGTCTTCGCGCAAGGCCCATATCCCTCGCGCAACATCACCATGATCGTGCCGTTTCCGCCCGGCGGGCAGGCCGATCTCGCAGCGCGGCCGATCGCGCAGGCGCTGGAGCGGATCCTCGGCAAGCCCGTGATCGTCGACAACCGCGCCGGCGGCGGTGGTGGATCGGTCGGCAACGCGGCGGCGGCGCGTGCCGAGCCTGACGGGCACACACTATTGATGACGCTGTCTTCGCTTGCGGTGCTGCCCGAAGCCGACCGGTTGTTCGATCGTCCGGTGGCGTATGAAGTCTCGCAATTCGCGCCGATCGCGCGCGTGCTCGCCGATCCGACGCTGCTCGCGGTGCCGGCATCCGCGCCGTGGAAGACGCTGCAGGATTTTGTCGATGACGCTAAAAAGCGTCCCGGGCAAATTCCCTACGGCTCGTCCGGTCCCTACGGCACGCTGCACGTGGCGATGGAGATGTTTGCCGCGAGCGCCGGCATCAAACTGCTGCACGTGCCGTTCCGTGGCGCAGGGCCGGCGCTGACCGCACTCTTGAGCGGCACCGTGCAGGCAGTGGCATCGGCGCCGGGCACGCTGAAGCAACAGGTCGATGACGGCAAGATGCGCGTGCTCGCCAATTGGGGCTCCGAGCGCATCAAGAGTTTTCCCGATCTGCCTACCTTCAAGGAGCTCGGTTACAAGGATGTCGAGTTCTACATCTGGGCGGGACTGTTTGCGCAACGCGCATTGCCGGCGCCGATCACGACGCGGCTGCGCGAAGCGATGGCGGAAGCCGTGAAGGCGCCCGAGGTGGTCAAGACCTATGAGACCGCCGGCAGCCCGGTCGCCTACCTGGACGCGCCGGAATTTGCAAAATTCGTCGCGGAAGACAGCGCGCGGCTGGTCGCGGCGGTGAAGAAGATCGGCAAGGTGGAGTAGGGAACCCGCTTCACATTTTTTTGTTCGCACTAACGTCGCGTGGCCGCATTCATTCGACAGGCTTAGTGCCGTCGCCGCGCGGAGCTTCCGCGCCTGTGAAAATTAAAAAGAAGGGGACCTGTCCATGCAAACGCAGCGGATCGTCCTTGCACTCGCCCTCGCGATCGGCGGCGGAACTGGCGCTGCCGTTCCCGCTTTCTCGCAGGAATATCGCGGAACCTGGGAACAGCAGATGGCCTGCACGCCCGACGTCTGGCGGCTCTGCGGCGACCAGATCCCGGACGTCAGCCGGATCGTGGCATGTTTGCGGTATAATACGCCGCAGCTCTCCACCGGTTGCCGCGCCGTATTCGAATCGCAGGCCAACGCACAGCCGACGCCGCCTCCGCGCGGGGTGCCGCAACAGACGGTGCCGCGTTCGCGCGCGCCGCAACAAGTGCAGCCGCAGGCGGTGCCGCGCCAGCCGAGACCGTTCTTTGAAGAGGACTATTAGGTCGACGCTGCCTCGACGGGCCTGAGTTCGCAGACGTCGACCCATTCGGCTGACGTCAGTTCCGCCATGCGCGCAGGCGTAATCTTCACCGCGCTGTGGGTTGAGCCCGCGGCAGGCACCACGATGTCGAACGCCTTCAGCGACACGTCGCAATAGACCGGCAGCGGCGTCTTCAGTCCGAATGGACAGACGCCGCCGACCTCGTGCCCGGTGATCTCGGCGACCTCCTCGAGGCCGAGCATTTTCGGCTTTCCCCCGAACAGCGCCTTCACCTTCTTGTTGTCCATCCGCGACGTTCCGGCCGCCACGATCAGCACCACGCGGTCGCCGACCCGCAAGGACAGCGTCTTGGCGATCCGCGCCGGCTCGACGCCATAGGCTTCGGCGGCTAGCGCGACAGTGGCCGAACTCATCTGGGATTCGATCACGGAAATTTCGGGCGCCTTTTCTGCAAAGAAGGCGCGCACGGATTCTAGACTCATCTTGTTCAGGACCTTTGGGCAGACACCAGTGCGGGCAGTTCGGAGAGGCTGTGAATGCGATGATCGGGCTCGAATCCCAATTCATCCATCTGGGTGCGCAATATCTTGAACATCGTCAAGGGCGGGAGCGTCTCGCTTTCGAGGCAGGCCAGCGCCATCGCTTCCGGCGTCACCCGCTCGATCCAGGCGACGTTGAGCCCGAACGCCTTGGCGCCGCAGGCGTCCCAGGGATTGGAGGAGATGAACAGCACCTCGGCAGGTGGCACGTGCAGCACCTCCTCGATCAATGCGTAGACCTCAGGGCTGGGCTTGAAGATCTTCTTCGCGTCGACGCTGATGGTGGCATCGAGTACGCGATCGAGCCCGCTGTTGTGCACGAGCGCGCCCAGCATGCCGGGGCTGCCGTTGGACAGGATCGCGAGCTTGCGATCCTTCATCGCCGACAGCGCCGCCAGCGCATCCGGATAGAGATCGAGATGTAGATATTTCTCGATGATGCGTGCGAAGGCGTCATCATCATACTGCAGCCCGAGGCTGCGCAGCGTGTAGGCCAGCGCATCGCGCGTGGCGACCGAGAAATCCTGATAGCGTCCCATCAGCGAGCGCAGCCAGGTGTATTCGAGCTGCTTGATGCGCCAGACCTGGGTGATGATTTCGCCATAGCCCGGAAACGCGTCCTCGGTGACGTCAGCCACCGACTGGACATCGTAGAGCGTGCCATAGGCGTCGAAGACAACAGCTTTGATGGTCACTGCGTTGCACCCTCCCGCCGATCGTCGCGTCGAGAAACTCGCACCGCCGATCATACTCCTTTAGATGCCCAAAATCTTCCTTGCGTTGGCTTTCATCACCTTCGGCCTGATCTCCTCGCGGATCTCGAGCTTGGCGAAATCCGCCAGCCAGCGGTCCGGCGTGATCACCGGCCAGTCCGAGCCGAACAGCATCTTGTCCTGCAAAATCGAGTTGATGTAGCGCACCAGGATCGGCGGGAAATATTTCGGCGACCAGCCGGAGAGGTCGATATAGACGTTCGGCTTGTGGGTCGCGACCGACAGCGCCTCTTCCTGCCAAGGGAAGGAGGGGTGCGCGAGGATGATCTTGAGGTCGGGGAAGTCAGCCGCGACGTCGTCCATGTACATCGGGTTGGAATATTTTAGGCGCATCCCCATGCCGCCGGGCATGCCGGAACCTACACCAGTCTGCCCGGTGTGAAACAATGCGATCGCGCCGCCGTCGTTGATCGCTTCATAGAGCGGGTACGCCATGCGATCATTGGCGTAAAAGCCCTGCATGGTCGGATGGAATTTGAAGCCGCGGACGCCGTATTCCTCGATCAGCTTGCGCGCCTCGCGCACGCCGAGTTTTCCCTTGTGCGGATCGATCGAGACGAACGGGATCAAAACGTCGAGATGGTCGGAGGCGACCTCCAGCATCTCGTAATTGTTGTAGCGGCGGAAGCCGGTCTCGCGCTCGGCATCGACCGGAAAGATCACCGCCGCGATGTTCTTCGAGCGGTAATAGGCCGCAGTCTCCGGCACGGTTGGCGGATGCTTGTGCGGCGATTTGAAGTATTCGGCCATGCGCTCCTGAAAATCGTCATAGCCGTCGTCGCCATGCAGGCCGCAGGGCTCTTCCGCATGAGTGTGGATGTCGATCGCGACGACTTTCTCGATATCGGGCAGCTTGAGCTTGGGCATTTGAGTTTCCCGCCGGCTTGATTTTTGGGTCTGGAAAATTGATTATACTATATAACGAATTCCGCAAGGCGGCAGAAACAAAAGACGGAAAATAAGGGAGCACGGCATGGCCCAAACGCAGGCCTTCGAGACCGATTTCTGGAAAGACGCCAACATGAGAAAGGTCTGGGACGACATCGTTCCCGGCGAGCCGCGCAAGACCATCCCCTACACGCTGACCAAAGAGGCGATCGAGCTGTACTGCAAATCGGTCGGCGAAAGTCATCCGATCTATTTCGACGAGGCCTATGCGAAGACCACGCGCTATGGGGGGCTGATCGCGCCGCCCTCGATCCACATCCTCTTGATGTTCTCCTGCACCCCGGCGGATGATTGGATGCGCTCGCCGGGCACCGTCAATGCCGGGCAATCCTGGAGCTACAACATTCCGGCGCGGCCTGGCGACGTCATCACCTTGCAGGCCCGCGCGCTCGACAAGTTCATCAAGCGCGAGCGGCTGTTCGTGGTGCACGACAACGTCTTCTTTAATCAGAAGGACGACGTAATCTGTTCCGGCCGCGGCTGGACGATTCGGCCGATCTGAGCGGGGAGGTTGCGATGACCACGACGTTCGAAAAGCTCAGAGCCGGCGATGCCATCGACGGTCCCGCCTTCGCGGTTAGCCGCGAGTCCATCCGACTGTTTTGCGACGCTTCGCTCGACTACAACCCGCTGCATCTCGACGACGAGTACATGAAGGGCAGTTTCGGCAAGACCAATTTCGGCGGCATCATCATGCACGGCATGAACAATTTTGGCCTGATCTCGCGCATGATCACCGACTGGGCGTACCCTGCAGGCGCGATCCAACGCCGGCTCGAGACGCGATGGGTCAAGCCGGTCAGGCCGGGCGATACCATCCAGCCCACCGGAATCATCAAGGCCAAGCAGGTGACCGAAAAATCCCGTTGGGTGATGATCGACGTGGTGGTGAAGAACCAGACGGGTGAAAAGGTCGCGACCGGCGAGGCCCTGGTCGAGTTCCCGCGCGACCTGTTCTGCCAGTGAATCCGGAGAGTCTTCGGAAGGCCAGTCGATTCGGTACCGGTCGGAATGCCGGGCATCGATCTGCCCGCGTTAGGTCCGGAACGGGACAGATGGACCCCGAAAACGGCGCATCTGGATTGACATCCGCGCCCGCGCTGCTTAGAAACCGCCCCGTCCCGGGCGGTTGGCCGCTTTTCGGGATTAATGCGATTTTGCCACTTTCGGGTAGCTCAGGTTCGGGCCTCCAACACGGCCTTTCAAAGCATCAGGATTGTCCCATGAAGGTCCGTAACTCCTTGAAATCGCTGCGCGGCCGCCACCGCAACAACCGTCTGGTCCGCCGCAAGGGCCGGGTCTACGTGATCAACAAGGTGCAGCGCCGCTTCAAGGCCCGCCAAGGTTAATCCTGGCGGCCCAGCCGGCTTTTTTCTTCGCTTCACGGGTCTTTGACGATCTGCTGCTTTGCGGCGCGATTTTGCGCGTCTAGACTTGCTCCATGGTTTTGAGATTCCCAGGCGCCCGTAACTGCCGGATCGTGGTCCTCGCCGCTGTCATGACGGCCGTGCCGGCCGCTGCGTTTGCCCAGAACGACCCCAGGGTCATTCCTCCACCGAAATCCGAGAAGAAGTTACCGGAAGCGCCGAGCAAGCTTCCGAAGGTTGGCGCGGATCGCACCCGCGGGCTGGATTTCCTGTTCGGCGCCCTGAAAGCTGCCCCCGATGAAGCCAGCGCCAAACACGTCGAGGCGCGGATCTGGGCGCAGTGGATGCAGACGCCGAGCGACACGGCTGCGCTGTTGATGCTGCGCGCCAAGGCCGCGATGGATGCACAGAAGATCGACGTCGCGCTAAAACTGCTGGATTCTCTCGTCAAGCTGCGTCCCGACTACGTCGAGGCATGGAATCGTCGCGCCACGCTGTATTACCTGAAGAACGATTACACCCGTTCGCTCGAGGACATCCGGCAGGTGCTGATCCGCGAGCCCCGGCATTTCGGCGCGCTGGCCGGGCTCGGCATGATCATGCAGGAGATCGGCGACGAAAAGCGCGCACTGGAAGCGTTCCGCAAGGCGCTGGCGGTCAATCCGCATCTCGAGAAGGTGCCGGAACTGGTCAAGACGCTGACCGAAAAGGTCGAAGGCCGCGATATCTGAACTTTCGCGGCAACCAGGCCACTGCGAAAAGCTAGATCGTCACGAGCAATCCCCTCGTCGACGCCCAGGTCGGGCGGAAACATCTCATTCGGCACAAGCCGCCCGCAGAGACACCGGAAAATGAGCACCAACCAGAGTGCTCTTGAGCCGTTTGCGTCTTTGGAAGTCGGCTCACAAGGACCTAGTGTACGGCGTTGCTGCCGCGGGCCAGACCGTCGAGGCCTACTGCCGCGTAGATTTGCGCCAACTCCGTCTCAAGCTGCTCGTTGACCCGCAGCAGCGCCTTGAGTGCGCCGCGGATGTCGCCATTGCAACTCGCTACGATCTGATCGATGGCGGCTTCGCTTGCGTCGGAAATCATGGGTAGTCCTCCGATGATACGCTGGAACAATTTGTAGTGAGCGCCCCTGGTCCTGTGGATGTTGGGTACAGTGCAAGCGCCTGACTACCCCCCAATCAGGCACGCGCACACATGGCAAAAGTGGCAACGACACTGTACAAACTTGCTGATGACGTCAGTATGACCCCGCTATCCACAGGTTCGGCCCCCTGTGGACAGTCTCTAAAACCCGCGCCGGTCCGGGCCGTAGCTCGCTGGTGCAGAAAATCAGCCGGAAACTCTCGATGGTGGTGGTGACTCTAGTGGCGGCGCTGGCGGTGCTGGCGCTGGCCACGCAAGCCGGCGTTTTTCTCAGCGAACGGGCCCATCCGGCCCAGGGCCGGATGGTCGAGGTGGCGGGCGGAGCCCTGCATATCCTCGATATCGGTCCGCGCGATGCGGCGGGGCCGCCGGTCGTGATGCTGCACGGCGCCAGTTCCAATCTGGAAGTGATGCGGCAGCCGGTCGGGGAGCGGCTTGCCAGAAAGCACCGCGTGATCCTGGTCGACCGTCCCGGGCATGGCTGGAGCACCCGCACGCGCCTTCAGGACTCCACGCCCGACATTCAGGCCCGCATGATCGAGGAGGCGCTGGCCAAGCTCGGCGTCGGCCAGGCGATCTTCGTGGTGCATTCCTGGGCCGGCGCGTTGGGGGCGCGTATCGCGCTGGACTACCCGCAGGCTGTCGCCGGTTTGGTGATGCTCGCGCCGGTGGCCTATCCCTGGCCCGGCGGCGTCGGGCGCTACAACAAACTGATCGCCACGCCGGTGGTCGGCCCGCTGTTCGCCTACACCATCACACTGCCGCTCGGAATGCTGCTGGCGGATTCGGGCGCGCGGGGCGTGTTCCTGCCGCAGACCATGCCGGACGGTTTTGTCAAAAACACCGCCACGCCGCTGTTGCTGCGGCCGCGCGAATTCATTGCCAATGCGCGCGATCTGGTGACGCTGAAAGCGGCGGTCGCCGAGCAGGCGCCGCGCTACGGCGAGATCAAGGCGCCCGTCACCATCATCACCGGCGACGCCGATAAGACGGTGTCGACCAACACCCACTCACGGCCGTTCGCTGCGGCCGCCCCGAACGTGAAACTGATCGTGCTGCCGGGCGTCGGTCACATGATCCAGAATGCGGTTCCCGATCTCGTCATTGCCGAAATCGAGGCGATGATCGGCGCGTTGCCGCCGAGTGTGGCGACCGCAGCGGCGCCTTGAGCGTGCGCGTGGCCTGACGGCATTGGATGAGATACGATCAACGCGCGCGGGATTCCGCTGCTCGTCCCGCGAGGGATGAAGCTTAAGAGTTGCGATATCGGGCAGCTTACGTTCGAGGGAGAGCCCCATGTACGCCGCCATTCGTCAGGGCAAGGCCAAGCCCGGCAAGGCCGAAGAGCTGACACGCAGAATCAAGGAGGGCGCGATTCCCGTCATCAGCGGCGTCGAGGGCTTCATGGGCTACTATGTGGTCTATGCGCCCGACGATACGGTGATCGCGATCAGCCTGTTCAACAACTATGCGGCCGCCGAGGAATCCAACAAGCGCGCGCTGGCGTGGATCGAACACGACCTGGCGCCGCTGTTGACCGGACCGGCCACCGCGATGGCCGGACCGGTGATCGTGCACACGCTGGCTTGACGAGGCGAGTGCCGGAGCTCTCTCAATCAGAGCAGGGCTGAATTCTTCACCCTCCCCTGGAGGGGCAGGGTCGGCTCACATGGAGCGTAGCGAGATGTGAGACGGGGTGGGGTGATCTCTCCACTCGGGCACTGTTGGGTGGGAGAGACCTTCACCCCACCCCGCCGCTACGCGGCGACCCTCCCCCTCCAGGGGAGGGTAGCTCTCACTTCTGCTTCCCGTCCTTGTCGAACGAGGAGACATAGGCCCAGAGGTCGCCGGCTTCTTTCTCGTTCTTGATGCCGGCGAAGATCATCTTGGTGCCGGGAATCTTCGCCTTTGGATCCTTGATGTATTCGAGGAACACATCCTTGCCCCAGGTGATGCCGGAATTCTTGTTGGCTTCCGAATAGGCATAACCTTCGATGGTGCCGGACTTGCGGCCATCGAGCCCGTTCAGTACCGGGCCGACCTTGTTCTTGGCGCCCTCGCCGATCGCATGGCAGGCCAGGCATTTATTGAACGAGGTCTTGCCCGCGGCTGCGTCCTGCGCCAGCGCGCCCGATGACGCGGCCAATGAGGTAACGACGACCAGCGCGCTCAAAGTCGATATTTTCATGTGGTGCTCTTCGTTTCTTCCCAGAGAGGCGGATTTCTTGTGGCAGGCCCGCTTGGATTGGACAAGCCACGAAACTTTGACAGGTTTCACCATTGCCGACTTGTCCCAGAGAGAACTGATCGTTTGAGGCGTGGCAATCCGACCTTCGGATAGCCTACCCAAACCTTGGCAGACGTGCTTGATTTACCACCACAAATCGTTATTCGCCGGGCCTGGAGGATTCGCATGGCCATCATGATGCCGGCTTCCGATCAGGCGGTTCTGGAACGCCGGGATGCCATCGTTGCCGCTCTTCGCACGATCGTGCCGGGGGAGGGCGTGATCGACAGTGCGGCCGAGATGCTGGCCTATGAGTCCGATGGTCTCACCGCCTATCGGCAGCCGCCGATGGTCGTGGTGCTGCCCGATACCACGGAGCAGGTATCCAGGGTTCTCAAATACTGCTTCGAACAGGGCATCAAGGTGGTGCCGCGCGGCTCCGGCACGTCACTGTCAGGCGGCGCTCTGCCGCTCGTGGACGGCGTGCTGCTGGGCTTGGGCAAGTTCAAACGCATCCGCGAGATTGATTTCGATAACCGCGTGGTGGTCACCGAACCCGGCGTCACCAACCTCGCCATCAGCCAGGCGGTGGCGCATGCCGGTTTCTATTACGCGCCCGATCCCTCCTCGCAGATCGCCTGCTCGATCGGCGGCAATGTCGCGGAGAATTCCGGCGGCGTGCATTGCCTGAAATACGGTATGACCACCAACAACGTGCTGGGCTGCGAGATCGTGCTGATGTCCGGCGAGATCCTGCGCATCGGCGGCAAGGCCCGCCGAAAATTCTGGCTACGATTTGATGGGCATCATCACCGGCTCGGAGGGCCTGCTCGGCGTCATCACCGAGATCACGGTGCGAATCCTGCAGAAGCCGGAGACGGCCCGCGCCCTGATGGTCGGCTTCGCCGAGGTCGAGGCCGCCGGCGAATGCGTGGCACGGATCATCGGCGCCGGCATCATCCCCGGCGGCATGGAAATGATGGACAAGCCGGCGATCCACGCCGCCGAGGCTTTTGTTCACGCCGGCTATCCGCTCGATGTCGAGGCGCTTCTGATCATCGAGCTCGATGGTCCGAGCGTCGAGGTCGACGAATTGATCAAGCGGGTCGAGGCAATCGCGCAAGGTTGCGGCTCGACGAGCTGCCAGATTTCGACGTCGGAGGCCGAGCGCAATCTGTTCTGGGCCGGCCGCAAGGCGGCGTTTCCGGCGGTGGGGCGGATATCGCCGGACTATCTCTGCATGGACGGCACGATTCCGCGCGGTGCGCTGCCGAAGGCGCTCGCGCGCATCCGCGACCTCTCGGCGAAATACGATCTGCGCGTCGCCAATGTGTTTCACGCCGGCGACGGCAATCTGCACCCCTTGATCCTTTACGACGCCAACAAGCCTGGCGAGATCGAGCGGGCGGAAGCCTTCGGCGCCGACATCCTGCGGGCCTGCGTCGAATTCGGCGGCGTGCTCACCGGCGAGCATGGCGTCGGCATCGAGAAGCGCGATTTGATGGGCGAGATGTTTTCCGAAATCGACCTCAACCAGCAGCAGCGCCTGAAATGCGCCTTCGACGCGCAGGGCCTGCTCAACCCCGGAAAAGTGTTTCCGACGCTGCATCGCTGCGCCGAACTCGGCCGCATGCACGTGCACGCCGGCAGACTGGCGTTTCCGGACATTCCGAGATTTTAGTGATGAAGCCCGAACTTATGCGCGCACCGGAGCGGTTCTGTTACGAGCACCACCCGTGCGGCTCACCCCTCTCCCCAACCTCGAGAGCGAGCTTTGCTCGCCTCGGACCCCGCAAGGGGGGAGGGAGCCTGATGAGCGCGCTCACCTCACTTTGCCTCACAGCGCCAGCGTCCTGTGAGCGAGCAGGAGTATCGCGACTCGTCAGGGACGCACGGGTGGATGGGCTCCCTCCCCCCTTGCGGGGTCCGAGGCGAGCAAAGCTCGCTCTCGAGGTTGGGGAGAGGGGTAAGCCCCGGACGCTGACCGGAGAGAGGCAGCGACTCTGTATCAGCAAACCGCGGGCGATGATCGGCACGATAAGCCGCGGTCACGCCATGCATGCCATGTGCAGCTCAGGTGCGCCGTGGACACGCTAAAAGTACGTGACGCCAAGGACGTCGAGGATGTGGTGCGGGCGGCGATCGCCGGCGAGCAGCCGCTTGAGATCGTCGGCCATGGCACCAAGCGTGGCATCGGCCAGCCGATGGCGACCAATGCCGTGCTCGATGTGTCGGCGCTGAACGCCGTCAGCGCCTATGAGCCGAACGAGCTGATCATCACGGTGCAGGCCGGCGCCCCGCTCGCTGACGTGCAGTCGCTGATCGATTCCAAGAACCAGCAATTCGCCTTCGAGCCGATCGATACGTCCGCACTGACAGGCGTATCCGGCAACGGCACCATTGGAGGCATGATCGGCTCAGGTCTCGCCGGTCCGCGCCGCATCAAGGCCGGCGGCGCCCGCGATCACCTGCTGGGCGCGCATGCGGTGTCCGGCTTCGGCGACAGCTTCAAGACCGGCGGACGGGTGGTGAAGAACGTCACCGGCTACGATCTCTGCAAGCTCCTGACGGGGTCGTGGGGCACGCTGGCGGTCATGACCGAAGTCACGCTGAAGGTGATGCCGAAGCCTGAGAGCGAGCGCACGCTGGTGCTCGCAGGCCTCGACGACGTGGCCGCGAACCGGGCGATGACCGCAGCACTCGGCTCGCCGTTTGACGTCTCGGGCGCGGCGCACCTGCCGAATTCGGCGTTCCGCCCTGCGACCGGCGCGCTTGCGGATTTTGCCTCTCAGGGGCGGGCGGTCACGCTATTGCGGCTCGAAGGCATCGCAGCTTCGGTCGCGGATCGCGCCGCTTCGCTGGGCAAAGCGCTTGCGCCGTTCGGGTCGGTGGAAATGCTTGAGGACGCTGCCTCGGCAACACTCTGGAGCGCGATCCGTGACGCCGAACCTTTCGCCGCAAGCGGCGCGCTCGGCGCCTGGCCGGTGTGGCGGATCGTGTGTCCGCCGGCATCCGGCGGCGCGCTCGGGCAGGCGCTGGCGCGCGAGACCGGGGGTGACGTGATCTATGATTGGGGCGGCGGCCTGATCTGGGCGGCCTTGCCGCCCAAGCCGGACGCGCTAACCGCGATGGTGCGTCAGCGCGTCGAGGCGGCCGACGGCCACGCCTCGCTGATCCGCGCGTCCGAAGAGACCAGGCAGAATGTCGACGTCTTCCATCCGCAATCCGGCGGCATCGCCGCGCTGAGCGAGCGCGTGCGCCACAGCTTCGATCCGAAGATCATCCTCAACCGCGGCCGGATAGTGAGGGTATCTGTGTCATGAAAACCGAATTCTCACTGGCCCAGCTCGCCGATCCCGATATCGCCGAAGCCGACAAGATCCTGCGCGCCTGCGTGCATTGCGGCTTCTGCACCGCGACCTGTCCGACTTACGTTCTGCTCGGCGACGAGCTCGATAGCCCGCGCGGGCGCATCTACCTGATCAAGGAGATGCTGGAAAAGAACCGCCCGCCGACGGCGGAGGTGGTCAAGCATATCGACCGCTGCCTTTCCTGCCTGGCCTGCATGACGACCTGTCCGTCCGGCGTGCATTACATGCACCTGGTCGATCAGGCGCGGGTCCGGATCGAGCGCGACTATTCGCGGCCGTTGACCGAGCGGGCCTTGCGCGCGGTGCTGGCGCTGGTGCTGCCGCGGCCAGAGCTGTTTCGCGCCAGCATGATCATGGCGCGGCTCGCCCGCCCGTTCGCGGCCCTGCTACCGGCGAAGGCGGCCGCGACCCCCGGCCTGATGCGGCGAATCAAGGCGATGCTGGCGCTCGCGCCGAAACGCCTTCCGCCGCCGGGCCCCTCGGGCGGCAGCGTGTTTCCGGCCCAGGGCGAGAAGCGCGGGCGGGTCGCCCTATTGCAGGGCTGTGCCCAGCAGGTGCTGGCGCCGCGCATCAACCAGGCGGCCATCAATCTCCTGACGCGCCACGGCATCGAGGTCGTCCTGGTCAGGGACGAGCAATGCTGCGGCGCGCTCACCCACCACCTCGGGCAGGACGGCGACGCGCTGGCGCGGGCCCGCGCCAACATCACGCTGTGGAAAAAGGAGGCGGAACAAGGCGGCCTCGATGCCATCCTGATCACGGCGTCGGGCTGCGGCACGGTCATCAAGGACTATGGTTTCATGCTGCGCGAGGATCGCGATTTCGCTGGCCCCGCAGCGCAAATCTCTGCGCTGGCAAAGGATATCACCGAGTATCTCGCCGGCATCGCGCTCACGCCATCGAGCCAGAAAGGCGACGTGACGGTGGCCTATCACTCGGCCTGTTCGCTGCAGCATGGACAGAAAATCACAGCCCTTCCGAAAGAATTGCTTTCCAAGAATGGATTCGTGGTGAAAGATGTACCTGAGAGCCATTTGTGTTGCGGTTCGGCGGGGACCTACAACATTCTCCAGCCTGACATTGCGAGCAGGTTGCGCGATCGAAAGGTCGCCAACATTGCGACAGTCAAACCGGACATGATCGCTGCGGGCAATATTGGGTGCATGGTGCAAATTGCCGGCGGTACGTCAGTTCCTGTGGTGCACACGATTGAGCTTCTCGATTGGGCGACGGGAGGTCCCAGGCCAGGATTGAATTGATCGATCGGCCCTTGGGCATGATCCGGAAGGCCTGCTCCGCAGCTCGACAGCGGATCGGCATCCGGTTTTCCTCGGGGCAGGCGCGCGCTAAGCGTCTCGCCCGGAGATCATGCCCAGACAAGGATGGAGCGGGAGGGCACTTCGAAGAAGTGTCGCCCCGGTCTAGCCTGCGGACTATCGAAGCGCTCGACAGCATGGACAAGCGCAACAGGAGGACCACGATGGCGAAGAAGAGTAAGAAGGCGAAGAAGGCTAAAAAGGCCAAGAAGGCCGTAGCGGCGAAGAAGAAGTCCGCCAAGAAGTCGGCGAAGAAGGCTGCCAAGAAATCAGCGAAGAAGGGCGCCAAGAAGTCGGCGAAGAAATCCGCCAAGAAGGCGGCCAAGAAGTCAAAGGCCGCACCGAAAAAGGCTGCAAAGAAGAGCCCGGCCAAGAAAAGGAAGGCGGCTGCCAAGCCTGCCGCTCCCCAGCCGCAGCCGGCGATGACGGAGCCCGAACCGACGCCTGCGCCGAGCTGGGCTTCTCCGGAGCCGTCCAACCCGTCATGGGGATCGGGCTCCTCCAACGGCGGCGATCAGCACTAGCTCGCTCGCCGAGACCGGACATTTCGAGAGGCCGCAGCGTCCCACCCGCTGCGGCCTTTTCGTTGGGACTGGCCGAAAGGAGTGGCGAAGCGACCAGAGCGGTATTTTCACGGGGAGGTTGATTCGTAAGAGCCGCTCTCCGGTGTGTCACCGGTGCCGCGTTTTTCCGGTTCCGTACGTCGCCGGCCAATCAGGAAACCTGTAAAAACGTTGTGAGAATGCAACACCTGTCGAGAACATTTCTGGAAATGGCCTAAACGCCTAAAAAGGCGGCACGTGCTTGACTTTTTTGCTTCACGACCATGACGCCGCGGCCCACTCTGTGACCGCGTTAAGACATTTGGCCGCAGTCGGTTATCGCTTGCCCGGGGGGCCGCCGGAGCTGGACTGTCAAGAAGGGTGATGGGGATCGATATGAAGAAAGTGGCTTTGTTAGCAACGGCGCTGGCAATGGTGTCCGGTTCGGCTCTCGCCGCGGATATGCGGGTGAAGGCCGTCAAGGCGCCGCCGCCGGTCGCGTTCGATCCCTGGGATATCGCCTTCGGCGCCGGGATCACCAACGACTACATCTTCCGCGGCATCACCCAGTCCAATCACAAGCCCTCGGTCAACGCCTATTTCGAGCCGCGCTACAACGTCACCAAGGACCTCCAGCTCTATGTCGGCCTGGGTGCCGCGAGCATCTCGTTCCCGAACCGCGCGGCCGCTGAAGTCGACGCTTACGGCGGTGTCCGCGCGACGTTTGGTGCTTTCGCTGTCGACGTCGGTGCCTGGGGCTACCTCTATCCGGGTGGCACCTGCCACTACGGTGCGGCAACTGACACTGCCGGCGTCCCGCTCAGCCTCGAATGCCAGACGAATGCTCTGCTCAACGGCAACGTCATCAAGAAGGACCTCAGCTTCTTCGAGGTCTATGGCAAGGTGAACTACACCTTCAACGACAACTTCTCGCTGGGCGGCAATGTCTATTATACGCCGAGCTTCCTCAACACCGGCGCCGAAGGCACCTACGCTTCGATCGTCGGCAAGGCGATCGCGCCGAGCGCCTGGTTCGGCGCCAGCGGCATCGGCATGTATGTGTCGGGTGAATTCGGCCGTCAGTGGCTCGGTACCTCCGACTCCTTCTACGGCGTGGCTGCGTTCCCGAACGGCATCAACTATGCCGATTACAACACCTGGAACATCGGCATTGGCTTCACCTACAAGGTGTTCACGCTGGACTTCCGTTACTCCGACACCAACCTGTCGCAGGGTGATTGCAACGCCTTCACGAGCGACCATACCGCGACGTTCAACGGCAGCTTCACGCCAATCAATCCGACTGGCGTTGGCTCCAAGTGGTGCGGCGCTGCCGGCATCGTCAAGCTCTCGGCTGACCTGACCGCGATGACCAACCTGAAGTAAGATCTTCCTGTCAAAGACGAGGGGGCGGCAGAGCGATCTGCCGCCCCTTTTCTTTTGGGTAGCGCAGATGAAACGGGATTGGCGGCGCGCGGCGTATCGGGCGATCTCCCGCAACGATCACCGCAACGTTCTGGCCGGCGCGGTCGCGGGCCTCGGCGGCGCGATTGCCATCGGCGTCATGGAGTGGTTTTCGTTCGCCGCGCATTATCCGCTCGCGGTGATTCCGTTCGCCACCTCGATCGTGCTGGTGATCGGATCGCCTGACGTGGCGCCGGCGCAGCCGCGCGCCCTGATCGGCGGTCACGTGGTGTCGGCCCTGGTCGGCCTCGCCGTGCTGAAACTGACGGGACCGCAGGCCTGGGCAGCGGCCGCCGCCGTCGGCCTTTCGATTCTGGCGATGTACGTCACCGGGACCTTTCACCCGCCGGCAGGCATCAACCCGCTGCTGGTGGTCTCAGGCAATCTGCCCTGGACATTCCTGCTCGCGCCGGTGCTGGCCGGCGCGCTGCTGTTGACCGCGTTCTCCTACATCTGGCACCGCTGGGTGCGCCGCCAGCCATGGCCGCGGCGCTGGCTGTAGGGAAGGGACGATGCCGCACTACGGCTACGACGCCGCGGCGCTCTTGCTGTCCTGCAGCGCGAATCCGTCTCCCGCTCGGGCAAGCACGACATTGCGATCATGGAAGACGTCGAGCGTCGAACGATGGCCGATCGAGACGATGGTGGTCGCCGGCAATTTGGCCTCGAGCAGGCGATACAGCGCCGCCTCCGAAGGTTCGTCGAGCGACGCCGTCGCCTCGTCGAGGAACAGGTATTGCGGCACATGCAACAGCGCCCGTGCCAATCCAAGCCGCTGCTGCTCACCGAGCGACAGCGTCCGATTCCAGTGCCCGTGTTCATCGAGTTGCGACGCGAGCTTCGGCAGCCCGACCAATTCGAGTGTCTGGCTGATCTGCGCAGGCGTGAACGCGCCTTCCTTGGCCGGATATTCAACCGCCGCCCGTAGCGTCCCGGTCGGGAAATACGGCCGCTGCGGCAGCATCATCAATGTCGCCCCGGCAGGCACGGCGATCGAGCCAGAGCCGAACGGCCAGATGCCGGCGATGGCGCGGAACAGCGTGGATTTGCCGGAGCCGGACGGGCCGGTAACCAGCGTGCGCTCGCCTCTGCGCAAGCTGAATCCATCTGTGTTCAACAGCGGCGTTCCGTTCGGCAGACGCAGTGCCAATCCCTTGAGGTCGATGGCGCCTTCGCCCGCCTTGACCACGTGAATTCGCTCGCTGCGGGTTGCCAGTTCGCCCGCCGCCACGATCCCCGCCTCAAACCCGTCGAGGCGGTTGACCACGGCCTGCCATTCGGCAAGCTGACGATAGATGGAGATGAAGAACGACAGCGCGCCCTGCACGTTCGAAAACGCCGATGCGGTTTGCATCATGCCGCCGAGCTGAATCTTCTCGGCGAAATAGGCCGGTGCCACCAGTACATAGGGAAAGACCACGGAAGCCTGATTGTAGCTCGCCGTGAACGCCGTTATCTTCTTGGTCCGGCTCATGATGGCGAGCCAGTTCTCCACCACGCGTCCGAAGCGAACGAGCAGGCGCTCACGCTCGGCCTGCTCGCCGCGCAGCAGCGCGATCTGCTCGGAATTTTCGCGCACGCGCACCAGGTTGAAGCGAAAATCTGCTTCATATTGCTGCTGCCGGAAATCGAGGCCCACCAGCGGCCAGCCGATCAGGTGGGTCAGGATGGTGCCGAGCACCGAGTAGATCAATGCGCCCCAGACAAGGTAGCCGGGAATTGCATATTCCTGGCCGAATAGGTGCAGCGGTGCGGCGTTCGAAAGTGCCCAGAGTATGGCGACAAAGGATACCAGCGTAACAATCGAGTTCAGCAATCCCAGGCCAATGTTGAGCGTGCGATCGACGAACAGCTTGACGTCGTCGGTCATGCGCTGGTCGGGGTTGTCGGCCGCGTCCCCCTGAAGCTGCATCCGGTAGTGGTTGGCCTGACGTAGCCAGTCACCGAGATATTGCGCGGTCATCCAGCGCCGCCAGCGGATTTGCAGCCATTGATTGAGATAGAGCTGATAGACCGCCAGCACGACAAAGATGGTGACCACGACGCAGAAATAGATGATCTCGCTGACGAAGGAGTCCCAGTTGCGATCCTGCAGCGCGTTGTAGAAGCGGGCGTTCCACTGAGTGATCAGGACGTTGATGGCGACGATGGCAAGCTCGATGGCGATCACCGCGGCCAGCAAGCCGCGGCCGGCCCATTTGTCCTCGGAACGGAAATAGGGGGCGGAGATGCGCCACACCGTGGCGAGTGTCGAGCGGAGGTTTTTCACAGGATTGCCGTCTCCGGGATGGGGCTTAAGGCCCTGAAGGAATGGAGGAATCAGGCTCTACTACTAGGTTATGGATTTCGCCTGCCTGCGGCGGCTTGTCGCACCCTCGGCTAGACCCTAGCATGGCTGTGAGGGCGAGGGGCAGCGGCCATCGAACCTTCGCGAGGTTGTGAGCGTTGGCGGTGCCAGGGCTGCCCAACCCCGCTTTTCCAAGTTGTTCCCGCCAATCGCTCAACCCATGCCCGGCCACCCACGCTGGCGGGCCAACAACAATGTCGGGAGAACCGCAATGTGGGATCAAATCTATAATCCGCTTGGCAACACGGCATTGTCGACGATCGCCGCCGCCGTGCCTGTCGTCACGCTGTTGGTGCTGATTGCCAGTGGCAAGGTCAAGGCGCATCTCGCGGCCATCATTGCGCTGATCGCAGCCAACATCATCACGATAGGCATCTTCACCATGCCCGCCGGCATGTCGATCCGCGCCTCGTTGCTTGGCGTCGTGGTCGGCTTCTTCCCGATCGGCTGGATCGTTCTCAACGTCATCTTTCTGTATCGCATCACGGTCGAGACCGGGCGGTTCGAACTGCTGCAGCGGGCGATCGGCGGCGTCACCACCGACCGCAGGCTGCAGCTCCTGTTGATCGCGTTCGCGTTCGGCGCCTTCTTCGAAGGCGCCTCCGGCTTCGGCACGCCGGTCGCGATCACCGGCGCCGTCCTGATCGGGCTCGGCTTCTCGCCGCTGGCGGCCTCCGGCCTCTCGCTGATCGCCAACACCGCGCCGGTCGCCTACGGCGCACTGGGTACGCCGATCCAGGGGCTGGCGTCGGTGACCGGCCTCGATCCCTACGTGCTCGGCGCCATGGTCGGCCGGCAGTTGCCGTTCTTCTCGCTGATCGTCCCGTTCTGGCTGATCTGGGCGTTTGCAGGCTGGCGCGGCATGGTGGCGATCTGGCCGGCCATTCTCGTCACCGGCGTCTCCTTCGCAGTCCCGCAGTTCGTGATCTCGAACTTCATCAATCCCTGGATCGTCGATATCGGCGCCTCGCTGATCTCGATGGGCTGCCTGATCCTGTTCCTCAAAGTGTGGCAACCGCGCGAACTCTGGACGTCGCCCGCATTGCGCGGCCACGATGAATCGGCAGCGACCATGGCGCCGGCCAAGCCGCTGAATACGGCCAAGCTCAGCCAGGCGCAGCTCTGGAGCGCGCTGCTGCCGTGGATCATCGTCTGCGTCGTCATGCTGATCTGGGGCAGCGGCATGTTCAAGAACTGGGCGAATTCGATCTTCGTCTGGAAGTATCAGGTGCCCGAGCTGCACAACATGATCAACAAGGTGCCGCCGGTCGCCGCCAAGCCGACGCCGGAGGCCGCATTGTTCGACTTCACCTATCTGTCGTTCACCGGCACCGGCATGCTGATCGCCGCAATCATTTCAGGCTTCCTGATGGGCTTCTCGCCGGCGAAGATGATCGCCGAATACGGCCGCACCATCAGGCTGTGCGCGATCTCGCTGATCACGATCTCGGCGATGCTGGCCATCGGCACGCTGACGCGGCTCTCCGGCGTCGACGCCACGCTAGGCCTCGCCTTTGCCGCGACCGGCGTGCTCTATCCGTTCTTCGGCACGCTGCTCGGCTGGCTCGGCGTGGCGCTGACGGGATCTGATACCGCGTCCAACGTGCTGTTCGGCAATCTGCAGAAGATCACCTCCGAACAGCTCGGCCTGTCGCCGGTGCTGATGGCCGCCGCCAACTCGTCCGGCGGCGTCATGGGCAAGATGATCGACGCGCAATCGATTGTCGTCGCCTCGACCGCGACCAACTGGTACGGCCACGAAGGCTCGATCCTTCGCTACGTCTTCCTGCATTCGATCGTGCTGGCCTGCCTCGTCGGCGTGCTGGTAACGCTGCAGGCCTACGTCTATCCGTTCACGATGATGGTGCTGAAATAGGCGCTATCGACTCTCTCGCCAAAAATCCCCGCTGGCCGTCGCCCGCGGGGATTTTTTGTCGCGCGGCGCTGTCTTCGGACGGTCTAGCCAACGGCTCACTTGTCCAATAGAACGGCGCGCGGCGGTAGGGTCTGGAATTTTTTCGAGAGGTGGCATGATTTCATTCGCACGCACGGCCCGGGCAGGCGCCGCTTCGCTCTTGCTGATCGCGACGGTCCTGGCCTTCAGCCCGGCGCGCGCCGATGACGGCTTTCCGTTCGGGACGGAAATGCAGCTCGATGTCGGCCGCCAGCCCGGATCCAAGCGGATTCCCAATCTCGAGATCGGCGACAAGGGCGAGGTGGTCCTGGAACTCTGGTGCAAGGGCGGTAAGGGCCAGTTTTCGGTCGCTGGCAATACCGTGATCTTCGTTCCCGGCGCGATGGAGAACCGCACTTGTCCGCCGGATCGCGCGCAACAAGATGATGAGCTGATTGCGGCACTTACCGAGGCCGGCACCTGGAAGCGGCAGGGCGATTTCGTATCGTTCATCGGCGCAAAGACGCTGCGCTTCCGCATCAACACGAACTAAATCGGAACTTCGGTCAGGGCGTCGCGATCAGGCCGCTGGCGGTGGCAACGACCCAGCGTCCGCCCCAGCGCACGATCGATTCGACGCGTCCGATTCCGGGAATGGTGTCGCCGCGTGCGGCCATCCTGATACCGTCGGGGCCTTCGAGAACGGCAGTGCCATCCCGAACATCGACAACCGTCCAGCCGGAAATGGTGGTCGGCTTGGTTTCCGGCGCCGCCACCAAAGGCTGCGGCCGCATCGCAATCGGCGAGGCGCTCGCATTTGCCTGGGAGGTCGGGCCCGCAGACGGACGTGCACCGGCCGACAACACGGCGGACGGCTTGGGAATGCTTCCGACGATGGCGGGCGAGTCTGAGGTGGATGCGGTCTTCCGGGTGCCTTCAACCTTGCCGCTCGACCGTGCTTCAGCCATGCGCGGCGCGGGCGCTTGCGCAACAGTTTCAAGGCCGAGCGTGCCTGCCAACTCGGGCCAACTCAGGCCACCGGCCCATCCGAGCCCAAAGCTTGCCGCCACGGCCGCGGTGACCAGCAACACGTTGCGCGCCCGGTCGCGAAATGACTCCCGCACCACCAATACGTCATCGCGATCGGGCACGAGAAAATCCCACGAACCCGCCGGCTGCTCCGGCCCTCGGCCGTCAACCACATTCCCCGACAAGATGCTTTCAACGGTACTCGGCTCGCGGTCTTGCATGGTGTGACCCAGGTTCAGCTAGCCGATGATGTTCCTTTAAACTGAATCGAGTCTTAACAACCTGGCAATCGAACTGCTGCAGCGAGCTCGGTTGACAGGAAAGATGTTCGTCTGGGTCATTGGCGTCGAACCGTATGACGCGAAGCACCCAAAGCGGACACCGACCTCTTTGGCAACCTATTAAGTCAGCATCTCTGACTTGTGGTTCGCCCTTCGCTGATGATGTAGTTTTTCTGGTGTGACGCACGCAACATTGTGGCGCGAGGCTTCACTCCAGTCCCCATAACTGACCGCCCATTGCGATTTGCGTCTCTTGCTGCATACAGCTTGGGAGGAACTCGCATGAAAAAGTTGCTGCTAACGGCGACCGGCTTGATTGCGCTCTCCATTCCGGCAATGGCCCAAAATACCGAGGTCCGGGTGATGCCCGATACGCTCACCTGGAAGGATAATCCAGCTTTTCCGAAGGGCGTTCAGATTGCGACCCTGGTCGGTGATCCGACGAAAGCGGGCGAGGTTGTCGTCCTGCGCATCAAGTTTCCACCTAACTTCCAGATGCCTCCGCATACGCATCCCTATTCCGAAGTTGTTACAGTCATAAGCGGTGACGTCGGCAGCAGCCATGGTGAAAAATTCGAAAAGAAGGGTGATCTCCTGAAGCCAGGCTCGCTATGGGTGTACCCCGCAAGACACCCGCACTACGCCTGGACCGGAAACGAGGAAGGGATACTTCAAGTCCAATTTATCGGCCCTGGTGGCATCGATTACATCAATCCGGCTGACGATCCGCGCAAACAGTAGCCGCTTGCATTGCAAGAGCCCGTCTCAAGCGGACACTTGCCTGCACGGTATTCACAAGGGAGGATGTCATGCAATCTTCTCCAAAATTGGCGAGCGCAGCACTTGCCCTGTGCATGGTGGTGTTGTCGTTTGGCTCCAGTGCCTTGGCCGAGCCGAAAGCGGAAGTGGCGGCGGCGACCTCGGGATGGGGCCAGGCTCTTGGCGAAGGCGATCCCGAAAAGGTGTTGCCGCTCTATTCGGACGATGCCGTGCTCTGGGGCACACTGTCGCCGACCGTGCGCTCCGACCGGGCGGCGCTACGAGACTATTTCGTGGGCGCCTTCAAGGTTCTGCCCAGCCTCAAGGTCACCTTCGGCGATCAACTCATCCGCGTGTACGGGAATGCAGCAGTCAATACTGGCTACTACACGTTTTCTTATGTGAAGGATGGCGAGACGAAGACCTTGCCCGCGCGCTACAGCTTCACCTATGTCAAGAACGGCCAGCGTTGGCTGATCGTCGACCACCATTCCTCGGCCATGCCATCAACCTCGAGGTAGCTGGCTAAATCATCGTTACTTCCACACCGACTTGTCGGCGTCCCAGCGCTGGCCCTTGAACTCCTTGGCCAGCGCTTCGAGCGAGCCGTTGTCGTCCTTCGGCTCGCCGCCTTCCTCGTCGCCGGTGGATTCTTCCGACACATGCAGTTTTGGGTCGGCGCCTTCATCTGCGGTCGTGATCACCGGGCTCGAGATCCACAGCATCAGCCGATCGGTGGCGCCCGGCTTATCCGGCGAGATCAGCGCGGTGATCTCGACAGTTGCGGTCAGCGCGAGCGCGGGATAGATCGGGCTCGGCCGCTTGAAGCTCAGCGTCAGTTTTCCGGTGTTGGCGTCCCACTCGGTGCCTGCGGGCTTGGCGGCGAGCGTTTTCGCGAGCACGCCTGAAATGGCGGACGCGATCTTGTCCCTGTTGATCTTGTCGCCGTCGCGCCACTCGGCTGCGGCAAAGCGGATGGTGCGGTCCATTTCGATGCTGCCACTGGTCCATCCCGCGGCGACCACGCCGGGCATCGACTTCGCCTTCGCAATCAGCGCTGCGGCGCGCTCCGGATCGACCGTCAGATTGATGGTCTGCTCGCCGGCGCGCAGCGCATCGCAGGAGATCGAAAGGCTGGAGAGCCCGACTTCGACGGCCTCGCCCTTCAGGCTTTTCAGGAAATCCAGCGCGGCGTCGAGCTTGACCCGCACGCCGATCGCTTCCGGCGAGACGTCGGTAAAATCCTTCGGCGCCGGCGTGATGCCGTCGTCGCTGGTCTGGTTGTCCAGAAATTCCTTCTCGCTGAGATCGGAATTGTCGGTCGAGGTCACTTCGGTCACGGTCTGGCCGATGCTGATCTGGCCGCGGAACTCGAAGGTGTCGCCGACAGGCTTGCGCACCAGCTTGACGGTAACCGGCAGCTTGTCACCGAGGCTCTGCGTGGAGCCGGTCAGGTTCTGGCCGCTGACGGCGAGGTTGGCGACGAAGCGGTCCTTGCGGTCCGCACCCTTCGCGGCGGGGTAGCAGACGTCGAGGGTAGCGGCGGTAACGTTCTTGCCCTGACGGGTTTCCTTCAGAATGACATCGGCATTGCCGTCCATCAGCCCGTCGATCGCGGTGAAATAGCGCGTCTCGGTCGCGCCCGGCGCGGTCTTGGGCTGCAGTTTCATCTGGGCGAAGGCGAGGTCCGAAGCGGCCGTGACAACCGCCAGGAGCAACAGAGCGGCGCAGAGAAAAAATCGCATGCGAACGGCCTCGTTATGGCGGGGGGTGAATGCGTTCACTTTCCCAGAACTAGCCCGGATTCGCGACTTAATTTTTGCCCCGCATTTCCCGTCTAACCGCCGGATCTGGCGGAGGCCGTTTTTTCGCCGAAATAGAAGCCGGTCACGGCGCCCACCAGGCCGACGAGAGGTGTGAGAACCAACTCGATCACGACCCGAATGGCCTTCAGCTCGTTAGTTTCCGGCGTGCAACTATTCGCGACGTGGCAGCCATAAATTGTGATTAGGCCAGTCACGACGACCGCCGCGACCACACCGACTAATGTCCACACCAGCCAAAGCGCAATAGTGCCGCGAATGTTCTCGCGGTCGGGCGTCGGATCGTAGGGCTTCTCGATGATTTGACCTGCGGTGGCAGGTACACTTGCTGTACGTCCTGTAGTTGTTGCCCCAAGCGTATTCAGATCCTGCACGTCAGACATCGGTGCCCCCAAAGACCGGTGCTACGAGATTGTTATATGCGGGAGACCTTCTTGAAGGTCTTGTTGCTTTCTTCGATCAGGATCGATGCGCCGGCGGCTTCCTTGTCGGAAAGATATTTTTCGCGGACGATCGCATCTTGCAAGACGGTGTTGGCCGATACACCACGCTGCTTCGCCAGATCGACCAGTGCATCAAACAGCTCTTTGGGAAGGTCCGCAGTGATCTTAACGGGCTCGTTTGGGTCAGCCATTCGAAAATCTCCGGTTACCGGCAAATATAAGCCGCGTCCGAGGTGGCGTGAAGTAGGTCGGAAAAATATTGGACTGAACGAAAAAGCCCGCCACCTTGCAGGCGGCGGGCTGGTTTTGCAGCGGAAGTAGTCGGACTGAAGGCTCTCAGAAGCCCATGCCGCCCATTCCCCCCATGCCGCCGCCACCGCCGGGCATCGCCGGGGCGGGCTCCTTCGGCAGTTCGGCGACCATGGCTTCGGTGGTCACCAAAAGGCCGGCTACCGACGAAGCGTCCTGCAGCGCGGTGCGCACCACCTTGGCCGGATCGATGATGCCCTTGTCGACCATGTCGACATATTCCTCGGTCTGGGCGTCGAAGCCGAAAGTCTCCGACTTGTTCTCCAGGATCTTGCCGACCACGATCGAGCCTTCGACGCCGGCGTTTTCCGAGATCTGGCGAACCGGGGCTTCCAGCGCCTTCAGCACGATATTGATACCGGCCTGAACGTCGGAATTGTCGTTGTTGATGCGGCCGACCGCCTTCTTGGCGCGGAGCAGCGCCACGCCGCCGCCCGGCACGACGCCTTCTTGCACCGCCGCGCGGGTCGCGTTGAGGGCGTCCTCGACGCGGTCCTTCTTTTCCTTGACCTCGACCTCGGTCGCACCGCCGACCTTGATCACCGCGACGCCGCCGGCGAGTTTTGCAAGGCGCTCCTGCAGCTTCTCGCGGTCGTAGTCCGAGGTGGTCTCCTCGATCTGCGCCTTGATCTGGGTGACGCGGGCCTCGATGTCCTTCTTCTTGCCGGCGCCCTTGACGATCGTGGTGTTCTCCTTGTCGATCACCACCTTGCCGGCGCGGCCGAGCATGTTGATGGTGACGCTTTCGAGCTTCATGCCGAGTTCATCGGAGATGAGCTGACCGCCGGTCAGGATCGCGATGTCTTCCAGCATCGCCTTGCGGCGATCGCCAAAACCCGGCGCCTTGACGGCGGCGACCTTCAGTCCGCCGCGCAGGCGGTTGACCACCAGCGTCGCCAGCGCCTCACCCTCGACGTCCTCGGCGATGATCAGGAGCGGACGGCCGGACTGCACCACGGCCTCCAGCACCGGCAGCATCGACTGCAGGCCGGACAGCTTCTTCTCGTGCAAGAGCACGTAGACGTCTTCCAGCTCGGCGGTCATCTTCTCGGCGTTAGTGATGAAGTAGGGCGACAGGTAGCCGCGGTCGAACTTCATGCCCTCGACGATGTCCACTTCGGTCTCGAGCGACTTGTTTTCCTCGACCGTGATGACGCCTTCATTGCCGACCTTCTGCATCGCCTGCGCGATCATCTTGCCGATCGCAGTGTCGCCATTGGCCGAGATGGTGCCGATCTGGGCGACCTCGGAGGAGGCGGCGACCGGCTTGGCGCGCTTCTCGAGGTCCTTGACCACCGCGTGAACCGCGATGTCGATGCCGCGCTTCAGATCCATCGGGTTCATGCCGGCGGCGACCGCCTTGCCGCCCTCGCGCACGATCGCCTGCGCCAGCACGGTGGCGGTGGTGGTGCCGTCGCCTGCGGTGTCGTTGGTCTTGGAGGCGACTTCGCGCAGCATCTGCGCGCCCATGTTCTCGAACTTGTCCTCGAGCTCGATTTCCTTGGCGACGGTGACACCGTCCTTGGTGATGCGGGGAGCGCCGAAGCTCTTCTCGATCACGACGTTGCGGCCCTTCGGACCGAGCGTCACCTTCACCGCGTTGGCGAGAACGTCGACGCCGCGCAGCATGCGGTCGCGGGCGTCGCCGGAAAATTTAACGTCTTTGGCAGCCATTTGAGTTGCTCCTGGAAAATGGACCTCATCCTGAGGAGCGGGCCTCGCCCGCGTCTCGAAGGATGATTTGTGAAAGCCGGGCCCTTCGAGACGGCAGCTTCGCTGCCTCCTCAGGGTGAGGCAGGGTGCCTTACGTCAGCACGCCCATGATGTCGGACTCCTTCATGATCAGGAGTTCCTCGCCATCGAGCTTGACCTCGGTGCCCGACCATTTGCCGAACAGCACGCGGTCGCCGACCTTGACGTCGATCGGAATCAGCTTGCCGGCCTCGTCGCGGCCGCCCGGGCCCACGGCGGTGACTTCGCCCTGCGACGGCTTTTCCTTGGCGCTGTCGGGAATGATGATGCCGCCCTTGGTCTTCTCTTCGGCATCGATGCGCTTGACCACGACGCGGTCGTGCAGTGGACGGAATTTGGTTTTAGCCATGACGTCTCCTCTTGAAGTTCCTCTGGGAGGCTTAGGTTTCGGGTCTGTACCACTCGAAAATGGCTGGGAATGCCGGTATTCGACGCCGCCCCGGGGCGGGGCAGCACAACCCTTAGCAATCATTGTATTTGAGTGCTAAACGTGGGGCCGGGGAATATGTCTTGGCGCTGATCCTGTCAAGCAAACAAGGAGATTAAAGCCTTGGTGAGGCCAATATAGGATGGTGCTTCGGAAACCAAATCGGTGCAGCGGCGTCATTTCAACCGACGTCATTGCTCCGGCAGGCTTTTTGCGGTTGGCTGCTTATCGGCTGCTTGACGGGAGCGGCCAAGTGATTGCTCGGGGGAATGCGATGATCAGCTCACGTAATGCGCGTACGGTTGCCAATCTGGCGATCGCGTCGGCGCTTTCGATCTTGCTGGCGGCGTGCAGCAGCATGAGCCTGCCGTCGCTGTCATCCAGTCCGCCGCCCGAGCCTGAAGTCGCGCCGGAAATGCCGGCAACCGTCCGCGCCGACGAGATCGTCGGCCGCTGGGGCCTTGCCTCGTTCCAGAATCCCAATGACCGCGCCCGCACCGAGGCCGCGGCGCGCGGGGCAGTGCAAGCAGCCCTACGTGATCGGCGCCGGCGCCAATGGCGGCGTGGTCATGCATCTGGCCGATCAGGCGACGCCGCAGGAACTGCGCCTTAAGGGCAGTCCGAGCGGCAAGAACTATATCGGCCCGCCCGGTCCGGCCGGCGGCGACCAGGACCGCGAGATCGTCTCGTTCGACGGCCGTGTCATGGTCACCCGCTTCATCGAAAAGGATGCCGCGGTCCGTTACGGCAACATGGTCTATGTCCGCTGCGCGCCGCGGGCGTGATTGGACGTCCCTCCGACGGTGGAGGACGGACAACCTGGCAACAAAAAAACGCCGGCATCGCTGCCGGCGTTTTGTTTAGCGCGCGTTAACCAGCCCGATCAATCGAACAATGCGTCGATGTCATTCTGCGAGGCGTGACCGTCGTCGCCGTCCATCTTCGGGCCGTTGAGCAGCTTGGCATCGCCTTCGCGGGTATCGACGATCGGGGGGGCGTGCGCCTTGATGGCATCGACGCCACCCCAGATTTCCATCATCTCGACGATATGCTGTTCGATGAACCTCATCGTGTTCATCACCTTGCTGATGCGCTGGCCTGTCAAGTCCTGGAAATTGCAGGCCTCGAAGATTGAGACGACGCGTTCCTGGATCTCCTCGCTGAGCAGCTTCTGCTGGTCCGGAGAAATGTTCTTGGAAAGCGCGGTCGCCGCCTGGTCGATCGCTTCGGTGGCTTCCAGAATCTGCTGGGTGGCCTGTTCGGTGCCGCCGACGACGGCGCCGAGTTCGCCATTGACCTTGGCCATTTCCTGGCCATCAAAGCTCTTGCCGTGCAGGGTGGCGATTTCGCGCTTGGTGCGGTTGATGGCGTCGTGAATGAGGTCGAGCTCGACCTTCAGCTTCTCGCACTGCTCGATCTGCGCGCGATAGGTTTCCAGAAGCGCGTGGGACTCGGCGACTTCGCGGATAATGTCCGCGCTCTCGGTCGAAGCGGCGCGGGCGTGGCCGAAGCCGGCCATCTGTGACCGGATCGCGCGCAGCTCGGCCATGATCTCGCGATGCATCGGGCCGATCTCGCCGCCTTCTGTAGGCATGACAATTGGCGCATCGCCCAGAATGGCTTCGATACGAAAACGTTTGCGATTTACCGACATGAGTTTTTCCCACCCCTTCATTGCCCGCGTGTTCTAAACCATGGCGATTTAACGTCAGGTTCACGGCGCAATATCGCGCGTTGGCGCTTTGCCCGCGGCCGCACACCAGCGATTAACCATGAGGGGAGCGCGTTCACGCAAAATAAACGCTACCGGACAAATCCGGACGCGCTTGCCGACGTGGTGAATCGAAACACGGCTTCTGTTTACCAAACCGATTAGGTTTTGATTTGTATTGATCGCGCGCAGCGGCGCTCGTCGCGCTGCGGCGCCGCGAACCCGCAGTGACGAACAGTACAGAGTACGTCGATGTCCGGAAAAATCCTTGTTGCGCTCTTCGCGAGCGTGTCTTGCCTTTGCTTCGCCAGTGAGGCTGCAGCGATCGACGCCTCATCATCAGCTGAACCCACCGTGATCTACGCCCGCCAACCGGCGCCGGTGCGCATGGCCTCTGCCCAACGCTCCAACATGGGCGGCGGCTTCATCGAATTCCTGTTCGGCGATGCCCCGCAGGGCGGGCGCTATCAACAAGCGCCGGCCTATCAGCAGCAGCCGGATTACGGCTATGGCGGGCGGCGCGCGTTGCTGCCGCCGATGGATCCGCAGCAGTCGATGCGGCGCGAGGAGGAGGAAGCATTCGACCCTGCGCAGCACCGGCTCGATCCGAAATATGAAAAGCAGGTGGTCGAGTATCACGGCAAGGAAAGCCCAGGCACCATCGTGATCGATACCCCGAACAAGTTCCTGTTCCTGGTGCAGGGCGACGGCAAGGCGCTGCGCTACGGCGTTGGCGTCGGCCGTCCCGGCTTCACCTGGTCGGGCGTCAAGACGATCTCGGCGAAGAAGGAATGGCCGGCCTGGACGCCGCCGCCGGAAATGCTGGCGCGCCGCCCTGATCTGCCGCGGCACATGGAAGGCGGCCCGCAAAATCCGCTCGGCGCGCGCGCTATGTATCTGGGATCGTCGCTGTATCGCATCCACGGCTCCAACGAGCCATGGACCATCGGCACCAATGTCTCGTCCGGCTGCATCCGCATGCGCAATGAGGACGTGATCGATCTCTACGGCCGCGTCGGCGTCGGCGCGAAAGTAGTAGTGATCTGATACGAGCCGCAAAAACAGTGTCGTCCCTGCGAACGCAGGGACCCATAACCACCGGTGCTTGTTGCCTGGCAGGCTGCGGCTCAAACCGCCGCGATTACGTACATCCGTGGTTATGGGTCCCTGATCGCGCTTCGCTTGTCAGGGACGACAGCGGAGGAAATCAAAACGGCCGCCTATCGGGCGGCCGTTTCGTTTGATCGCCGACGCGCGTCAGGCGTAATCGCCGTCACCGCCGTCACCGCCGTCACCGCCATCGTCGCCGTCGAAGCCATCGGCACCGTGATCCATGTCATCGTCATCGTGCGAGGCTTGATCGAAGAATCCTTGCCGCGAACCACTGTCATCATTGTTGTCGGCGCGTCGGCTCGACGACCCGATGTCGTTGATTCCGGCCTCGCGCGCGAGATCGCCGCCGGACTGATCGCCCCACGGCCTGCGGTCTTCGACACCGCCGCTGTGGTTTGCCGTGTCGCCGAACGCTTGATGATTGCCGCCGCCGCCCATCATCCCTCGAATGCTGTTGAGCAGCAGCGATCCGCCGACCACGCCGGCTGCGGCTGCTGCCGCCGTGCCGAGGAATGAGCCGCCACCGCCGCCTTGCTGCGGCTGCTGCGCGCCATAGGGCTGGCCGTAAGCCGGCTGGTTATATTGTCCGGGCGGCGGCGTCTGCTGCAGCACCTGGCCGCTGTTCCACGTCGGGCGGCCGCCCATGTCGGGCGCGCGAACGTTGGGCACCGAGCCGTGCTGCTGATTCTGCCCGAAGATCGCGTCGCGCATCGAATCGAGGAAGCCGCCGGGTTGGTTTTGCTGGCCCGCCGCCGCTTCCAATTCCTGGATGCGCGTGTCGGCGCGCTTCAGTGCCTCGTCCTGCACCAGCGCGGTTTGCACCAGCGCATAGACCGCGTTGGGCGCGTTGCGCAGGCCCTCCATGATTGCGGACATGGCCTCCGGATCGCGCTTGGCGCTCTCCAGCTTGGCGAGCCGGTCGAAAAGATCGTCAATCAGTTGGCGTTCTTGCGGTGTCATGGCCCTCTCCCTCGCGTCGAATCGTGATCGACGCGCCCAAGGATGTAAGGAAGGCTTTGTGTCGCAAGTAGTGGGCGGCCGAATTAAATTTTGGTATGCGACAAAACGCCAGGCGGCTTTCGCGGATATCTGTCAACTCAATGTGATTCTATTCGCCGCCAGCAATGTCGGGAATCGATCGCTTGCCAGAAATGCGTGTTCCGCTTCGCGCTGGGTGGTCAGGGGATCGAGGCCCTCGAGCGTTTCGTCGACAAAGCCGGGGTGGCACATCACGAGCCCGCCTTCCGGCTGCCCTTCGAGGAACTGTCCCATCAGCACGCCGAAATCGGGCTCTTTCGAAAAATCATAGGCGCCGTCGAAGGCGGGGTTGAACGGGATCTTCGCATGAACGGCGCGCTTGCGAAATTGCGCGCTGAGAACGTCGAGCAGCAAAGCCTTCGGCGCGCTGAGCAGTTGGCCCAACGGCTTGAGGCGTCCGCCTTGGCGAACCCAGGCGCTAGGGGCCGCCTCCTTGACCGCGTGCAGAAAAGCGTCGCGCACCCCAGGGAAGAGTTGCGCGTGCTGATGGCCGTCGACGAAATCGGGCGCGCGGCCGAACAGGTCCTTGAAGGCTGCAAGCTGGGCTGCGAGTTCGTCTTCGATCATTTCGGAATCGAGCCGCCGCAGCAGGCCCGCGCGCAGCAGTTTCGGAAACGGCAGGAACAAGCCGCCGTCGACCGGCCTGAAGTGCATCGTCAGCGGACGAAACGGCGCAGTCAGCGTCGCATGCAGTCCGATCGCGCATCGCGGGCTCGCCGCCGCAACCTCCTGCAACGCGGCGACTTCGGCGCGTCCGATCGCGGCGCCGACCACCATCACCGAGGTGGCATTGAGACGGCCGCGGCCGATCAAATCGCGGATGGCGCGGTTGACGCCTTCGGCCAGCCCGTAATCGTCGGCGCATAGCCAGATCCGGCGCGGCGGCGCGGCATCGTTCATTCGGCGGCGGTCCGTTCGGTGGCGCTGGCCGCCGTCTCGCCATCGGCACGCTTCTCGTTGTGCTCGGCGACGAAGTAGATCGGACGCGCCTTAAGCTCGGAAAGGATCTTGCCGATATATTCGCCGACGATGCCGATCATGATGAGCTGCACGCCGCCGATCGTCATCATGCCGATCATCAGCGAGGGATAGCCGGGGACCTGCTTGCCGGTGGTCCAGACCTCCCAGAGAATGGTGAGGCCGAACAGGAAGGCGCTGATGGCGAGCAGCACGCCGAGCAGGCTGGCAAAGCGCAGCGGCGCCACCGAGAACGACGTCAGTCCCTCGATGGACAGGCCAATCAGCCGGCCCGGGCTGAACGTGGTGACACCGTGCGCGCGTGGCGCCGGCTCGTAATCGACGCGGATCTGGCGGAAGCCGATCCAGTTCGACAGGCCCTTGAAGAAGCGGTTGCGTTCGGGAAGCTGCCGCAGCGCGGCCGCCGCGCGCGGCGACAGCAGGCGGAAGTCGCCGGCGTCCTCGGGGATCTTCTGCCGCGCGCCCCAATTGATCAGCGCGTAGAAGCCACGTACGGCCTGGCGGCGGAGGAACGATTCATTGTCGCGATGCGCCTTCGCCGTATAGACGACATCGTAGCCGTCATCGATCCAGTGCGCGACGAGCTTTTCGACCAGGCTCGGCGGATGTTGGCCATCGCCGTCCATGAACAGGATGGCGCCGCGGCGGGCATGGTCGAGCCCCGCCATCAGGGCCGCCTCCTTGCCGAAATTGCGCGACAGCGAGACGACCTGCACGTCGAGCGCATCGGCAGCAAGCGAACGCGCGATCGCAAGCGTGTTGTCGGCGCTGCCGTCGTCGACATAGACCACTTCGCAGACGAGGCCGTAGCGCGCCTTCAGCGTCTTGGCGAGCCCGATCAATCGCTCGTGCAGCAAAGCGAGCCCTGCTGCCTCGTTGTACAGCGGCAGGACAATCGACAAGCCTTTCGCCGCCGCGCTGGCTGCGGTCGTCGTCAGGCGGGAAACGTCAGAGCCGAGCGTCATCAATCAGGTCCCAGATTATCCAACCATATATGTTACCTGCGAGATGCTGTCGCAACGATGAACGAAACGGCAGCCCTATTGCCGCAGGAACGTCTCGAGCCTGGCAAATAACGGGTTTTCGCGGTCGAGCACATAGTCGAGCGAGGCGATCGAGACCGTGTCGGCGCCATGCTCGCGCAGGAAGCTGCCGAGCGCGTAAAGATGCATCGGCGGGCAGTGCAGCGTGAGCATGCCGGACGAGGTCGGCCCGCCGAACGGCGCCACCACGCCAAAGCGGTTATGCGCCTCGTTAAGCAACGCCTCGTTGCAGCCGGCGAAACGGGTGCGCACCTCGCGATATTTGCTGGCCCGAGCGCGAGCGGCGATGTGATCGAGGATGACGCGCGCGGTCTCGCGGGCTTCAGCCGACCAGTCGGCATCGCGGGAGGCCACGAGGTTGGCCTGGCTACGCAAAATCACGCCGTCGTCGAGCACCTTCAGCCCGTTGGCGGCGAGCGTCGCGCCTGTCGTCGTGATGTCGACGATCATCTCGGCGGTGCCGACGGCAGGCGCGCCTTCGGTGGCGCCGGCGCTTTCGACGATGCGATAGTCGACCACGCCGTGAGCGGCGAAGAAATTGCGCGTCAGGTTGATGTACTTGGTCGCGACCCGCATCCGCCGGTTGTGCTGGGCGCGGAAGCCGGTGGTGACGTCGTCGAGATCGGCCATGGTGCGGACGTCGATCCAGGCCTGCGGCACCGCGACCACGACATTGGCGCTGCCGAAGCCGAGGCTGTCGATCAGCAGCACGCGTTTGTCGGCATCGGGGATGCTTTCGCGCAACAGATCCTCGCCGGTGACGCCGAGATGCACCATGCCGCGCGCGAGCTGGGAAGCGATTTCGCTCGCCGAGAGATAGGCGATCTCGACATTGTCGAGGCCTGCAATGGTGCCGCGATAGTCGCGCGCGCCGCGCGGTTTTGCCAGCGCAAGCCCCGCGCGCGTGAAAAACGCCTCAGTATTTTCCTGCAGGCGGCCCTTGGAGGGAACGGCGAGCACGAAGGGAACGGTCATGCGGCGCTCCCTTGCGCGTTGGATTGGCCGAGCTGCGTCAGCGCTTCGATCCACACCGAGAATCCGACCGCCGGGATCGGCGAGGCCGAGCCGAGTTGCGTCATCAGGCCATCGTAGCGCCCGCCAGCAACCAGCGGCTCGACGTCATTACCCTTGGCAGTGCAGTTCGAATTCAAAGCCGGTGTAGTAATCGAGCCCGCGCCCGAACGAGGTGGAGAAGCGCGTTAGCTTGGTGTCGATGCCGCGCGCGGCCATGAAGCCGACGCGGCTTTCGAGCTCATCGATCGCCGCGGTCAGATCGAGCTTGGCGTCTGATGCCAGCGCGCGCAGTTGCTTAACCGATTCATCGGGATCGCCCGCAATCGCCAGGAAGCGCTTGATGATATCGAGCGCGTCGCGCGGCAGTGCACCGCCCTTCAGCGTCGATTGTTCGAGGAAGCGATCGGCGATTTCGTCGACAGTGCGTCCGCCGACATTGGTAGTGCCGGCGATCGACATCAGGTCAGTGACCAGCGCCAGCGCCGCCTTGCGATCGGAGCCGGCGAGCGCCGCCAGCACGCCCTCATATTCGTTGCGGCCGGGCGCAGTCGCAAGCGTCAGCCGTTCGATGTCCTCGGCGAGGCTGACCTTGCGGTTGAAATCCTTGATCAGCCGCCGCCGCCACACCGGATAGAGATCGAGCGCGTCGATCAGCGCAGTGAACAGCGCGACGTCGCCGGTGCGGATTTCGACATCCTTCAATCCGAACGCCGAGGTCGCTCCCAGCGCCAGCGCCAGCATTTCCGCATCCGCCGCGGCGCGGTCCGGCCGGCCGAAGGATTCGATGCCGGCCTGCAAGAATTCGCTGGGCCGCCCGCCCCGATAGCGGAACACCGGCCCGAGATAGCTGAAGCCCGCCGGCTTTCCGGCGCGTTCCGAGGCGAGATAGTCCCGCGCCACCGGAATGGTGAGGTCGGGGCGCAGGCAGAGTTCCTCGCCGGAAGCGTCGGCCGTCAGGTAAAGGCTCTTGCGGATGTCCTCGCCGGAGAGGTCGAGGAACGGCTCCGCCGGCTGCAGGATAGCAGGGTGAGCCTGGACGTAACCGCCTTGTGCAAACGACAATAGCAGCGCGTCCGCCCAGGCGGCGGACCCGGCAGCACCTCTGACGGCAGCGGTCGCGGTCATTTTGCGTCCAAATATCCGGAAAAACCGGGTTCCAGGGTCGTTTGGGGCCCCCGGGGGTCCGGGCGGCTCATTGCCGCAGGCCTTAGCATGGCCGGGGCGGCGTTTCGACAGGGATTGGCCAACTGAATTAATGGGCGATGTCTCGCCCGGTCAGCCCTCCACCGGCTATCCCACCCCCTGCCAGTCGCCAAGCGCGGCCTGCACCAGCGCCAGCGCGGCGACACCAGCGGTATCGGCGCGCAGGATGCGGGGGCCCAGAGACAGCCGCAGCGTCCTGGGCTGTCGCAGCAAGAGCGCCCGCTCTTCCTCGGCAAATCCGCCCTCGGGGCCAATCAGGACGTCGATCCCCTCAGCCGCGGTTAACCCCTGTTGCAGCGCCTCGAAGGGATTGCCGATGTCAGCCGCCTCGTCACAGAACACCAGCAGGCGGCCGGTCTCGCGCTGTTCGAGAAATCGGTCCAGCGCGATCGGCTCGGCAACGTGCGCAAGGCTCAGGATTCCGCATTGCTCGGCGGCCTCGATGACGTTGGCGCGCATCCGCTCGCCGTTCACCCGCGAAACCTGGGTGTGCCGCGTCAGCACCGGCTGCAGGCTTGAGGCTCCCATCTCGACCGCCTTCTGCACCATGTAGTCGAGGCGCGCGTGTTTCAGCGGCGCAAAGACATAGGCGATATCGGGCAGGCGGTCCTGCGGCCGCGTCTGCGCGACGATGCTCAAGGCGTCGGGTCGCTTGCGGCCCTCGATTGCTGCCTGCCACTCGCCGTCGCGGCCGTTGAACACCAAAATGGTTTCGCCGGCCGCGAGCCGCAGCACATTGCCCAGATAATTGCTCTGGTTGCGCTCCAGCGCGATTCTTTCGCCCTCCCGCAAGGGGGCGTCGACGAACAGGCGCGGGGCGCGAAAATCGAGGTCAGGCATCCGTAATATTCCGTGTCCGCGCCGCTTTTAGCCTAAAGCGCTAGAATCCGGACGCTATTTTTAACTTCCGGCGCGCCCCTGCGCCGCGCTGCTGCCCCAATCAACGGGTTGTTAAGCGTCGGCAGGAATCGTAAAAAGTGCCCACCGCAAATCCGCTTCGTTTTCGAAGACGCTGGGGTTGCCTGGACCTAGCCGGAGATACCGCCTTGATGATCCGCCGCCTGATTGTGCCGCTGACCGCTGCCGTCGTGACCGTTCACGCGGGCCAAGCCTTCGCGCAGGGCGCGTTTCCGGCCCCCTTGCCGAACCAAAGCGCCGCGCCTGCGAATTCGCCGTTTCCGCCGGTGAATGGCGCAGCACCATCGGCCTCGGTCGGCGCCCCGTCGCCGTTCCCGTCGCAGGGCGCTGCCCCGGTTTCCAGAGGATTCAGCGGCCCGCCGCCACAGGCCAGCGGTTCGGCGGACGCCTGCATGCAGGGCTTCGTCCCGCTGCGCGAGGAAGCCGAGCGGCGCGGCAAGCTGATCAAGGCCGCGAGCGACCGCAAGGCGCCGCCAGATGAAGCCTGCAAGCTGATCGGCAATTTCGGCCAGGCCGAATTGAAGATGATCAAGTACGTCGAGACCAATTCGGCTAAATGCGGAATTCCGCCGCAGATCGCCGACCAGCTCAAGAACGGCCACAAGAATACCGAGAAGATGCAGAAGCAGGTCTGTGCCGTTGCGCAGCAAGCGCAGGCCCGCGGCCCGGCCGGGCCAAGCCTGAGCGAGGTGCTCGGCTCCTCCGCGGCGCTCCCTGAGGCGCAGACGGTCAGGAAGGGTGGCAGCACCTTCGATACGCTGAACGGCAACGTTCTCGCGCGATGACCGCGATCCGATGAGCGACGCGTCTACCCGCGTTGCCGATGCGACCGGCAACTGGGTCGACACGCGTGCGCCGTCCTGGTCGCGGCCTTACTTGCGGCTTTCCCGTTACGACCGTCCGATCGGCTCGTGGCTGTTGCTGATGCCATGCTGGTGGTCGGCGGCGCTGGCCGCCGGCGTTGCGCGTGACATCTCGCAATTGCCGCTCGTGATCGTGCTGTTCTTCATCGGCGCCTTCGTCATGCGCGGCGCCGGCTGCGCCTGGAACGACATCACCGACCGCGAGCTCGACGCCAGCGTCGAGCGCACGCGCTCGCGGCCACTGCCTGCGGGTCAGATCAGCGTGACGCAGGCGTTCGCCTTTTTGGTCCTGCAGGCGCTGATCGGGCTCGCGGTGCTCTTGCAGTTCAACCGCTTTGCGATTCTGACCGGCATCGCCTCGCTCGTCATCGTCGCGGTCTATCCCTTCATGAAGCGCATCACCTGGTGGCCGCAGGTCGTGCTGGGGCTGGCGTTCTCCTGGGGCGCGCTGATGGGATTTGCCGTCACGCTCGGCCACATCGATCTCACCGCGCTCGTGCTCTATGCCGGCTCGATCGCCTGGGTGATCGGCTACGACACTATCTACGCCCATCAGGACACCGAGGACGATGCGCTGATCGGCATCAAGTCGACCGCCCGCCTGTTCGGCGCGCGCACCCATCTGGCGCTGGCGCTGCTTTATTCGCTCGCCGTCATTCTGATCGGCGTCGCGCTGGTACTGGGCGGCGTGCGCTGGCCGGCCTGGATCGGGTTGGTGGCGTTTGCAACGCATCTCGCCTGGCAGATCAGGACGCTCGACATTAGCAATCCCGCGCTGTGCCTCCGCCTGTTCAAGTCGAACCGCGATGCGGGGCTGTTGCTGTTTGCGGGATTACTGATTGACGCGGTGATGCGTTCGGTCTCGTAGGGTGGGCAAAGGCGCGTTGCGACGTGCCCACCATCGATCATCAAGCAAGCTTCATGATGGTAGGCACGCTTTCGCTTTGCCCACCCTCTACCTACGTGTCCGCGAACTGATTTGCCGCGTACGCCACAGTTGCTCTGATGATAGGGCAGGAAGTTCTTAAAACAAACTCGGGCGTACTTCGCCGCGTGATCGCGAAGGTGTGCCGGTGTTTGAAAATTGAATCCGAAAGCTCCTCCATCGTCCCTGCGAACGCAGGGACCCATAACCACCGGCCGAAATTGCTTGATGAGGTCGTTGTTGCCTGGTCTTTTCCGAGAACAACGGCCGCGGAGTATGGGTCCCTGCGTTCGCAGGGACGACAGCACTTGCTTGGCGAGAGTTCTGTTAAAGCAAACTCAATCCCGCGCGATGATCTCGCGCTCGTCGTGATGAACGGTTTCGGTGTTGCCGAGATTGCCGAGCCGACGGCGCACTAAAAATTTCGGGCGGCGGGCGCGGATCGCGTTGTGGCGGCGCCGCCGGGCGGCCGGTTCGCGATGATCATCTTCTGCCAACAGCGGCAGCGCGAAGATGTCACTCCACATCTGCCAGGCGGAGGCGATCTCCTCGTCGTCGGAGCTCACGCACAAGGGAATGTTCAAGGACGGGTCCCGATGCGCCAGCACCAGCATCTGTGCATCGTCGTCGAGACCACGCAGTGCTACGCCGAGAAAATCGCTGACGCGGACGTTGATCGCCATCCGCATGCCCTTGACGGCACGGTGCAGCACGACGCGCTCGCGATGAAGTTCGATCCTGCGCACGCCGCCATCCGCACGGGTGTCGTGCGCATGGAAGCTGAGCGGCAGAGAAAGAGGGTCGAGCCGCAATGAACGGCTCGACCCGGCGGGATTGATCCCGCTTGTTGCTGTTTGACGCCTCACGGCTCTCATCTCCCCGCCGGGATTATGTTCCCGGTCGATACGCGAGACCTTAGCCGAGCGATTTCCGTTTCGCCTTAAAAAGCCTGGTTAACCCAACGTCACCCGCCAGCATGATTGACGAGACCTTGCGGCGGTGCCGAAAATGTTTGGTATTTGGCGTCGCAAAATGCTTGAAATCCCTGTGAATCAGGCACATCTCAGGGCCTTGCCGGCCGGCGTCCGAACCCTTCAATGTCAGGGATTTTGTTTGTGAACTCTTCACCATCTACGGCTTCGCCGCTTTCGAAGGCCCCCGCAACTTCCGACCTGTTCGATCAATCGGCGCTCTCGACGCTGGCGCAGCGGCTGGTCGAGGCCGCCAAGCGTGCGGGCGCGGATGCCGCCGATGCGGTCGCGGTGCGCGGGGTTTCGCAAGGCGTCGAAGTCCGCGATGGCCGGGTCGAGGAATCCGAGCGTTCCGAAGGCGACGACGTCGGATTGCGCGTGCTCGTCGGCCAGCGTCAGGCGGTGGTCTCGACCAACGATATTTCCGGCGACGGCGTCGCCAAGTTAGCCGAGCGGGCGGTCGCAATGGCCCGCGTCGCGCCCGACGACAAATATGTCGGCCTCGCCGATCCCTCGCTGCTCGCGCGCGAGTTCGCCGAGCTCGATCTGCTCGACCGCAATATTCCGACCACGCGCGAACTCGAGCGGCGTGCCTGCGAAGCGGAAGCCGCAGCTCTGGCAGTCAAGGGCGTGACCAAGTCGAGCGGTGCGTCTGCCTCGAGCGGCATCGGCGGCATGGTGCTGGTGACCTCGACCGGCTTCCACGGCTCATATTTGCGCTCCAGCCACGGCATCTCGGTGACCGCGATCTCCGGCGAAGGCACCAGCATGGAGCGCGATTACGACTTCACCTCGGCCCCGCATGCGTCCGACCTCGATTCTCCCGAGAGCGTCGGCCGCAGGGCAGGCGAGCGTACCGTGGCGCGTTCCAATCCGCGCAAGGTCGAGACCTGCAAGGTGCCGGTCGTCTACGATCCCCGGGCCTCAGGGTCGCTGGTCGGTCATCTCGTCGGCGCCATCAACGGCGCTTCGATTGCGCGCAAGACCAGCTTCCTCAAGGACAAGCTCGGCGAGCAGTTATTTTCGAAGAACATCCGCATCATCGACGACCCCTTACGCGTGCGCGGCCTGCGCTCGCAGACTTTTGACGCCGAGGGCGTCAGAGTGAAGCAGCTCGCGCTCATCGACGAGGGCGTGCTGACCACCTGGCTGCTGGACTGCGCCACCGCCCGCGAGCTCGGGATGGTCACGACCGGACATGCCCATCGCGGTGTCTCGTCGTCGCCGTCGCCGGGGTCGTACAATCTGCATCTCGAACCCGGCGCGATGACGCCGAAGGAACTGATGTCCGACATCAAGCAGGGCTTTTACGTCACTGACCTGATCGGCTCCGGTGTCAACGGCGTGACCGGCGATTACAGCCGCGGCGCCTCGGGTTTCTGGATCGAGAACGGCGAGCTCACGTACCCCGTCAGCGAGGTGACGATCGCCGGCCACCTGTTGGAGATGTTCAAATCGCTCGTTCCGGCCAACGACCTGGAATTCCGCTACGGCGTCAACGCGCCGACGCTGCGCATCGAGGGCTTGACGCTTGGCGGACGCTGATACCGCCGACCGGATCTGGGCGCGCGATGCCGCGCTGCTGAAGGACACCGTGCGCGAAGCCGGCGCGCTGGCGCTATCGCTGTTTCGCACCGAATTGAAGAACTGGACCAAGGGCACTTCCTCGCCGGTCTCCGAGGCCGATATCGCCGTCAACGACCTCGTCGAGCGGCGGCTGCGCGCGGCGACGCCGGAATATGGCTGGCTGTCCGAGGAAAGCGTCGATGATGACACACGGCTCGGCAAGGAACTGGTCTGGATCGTCGATCCGATCGACGGCACCCGCGCCTATCTCGCGCATCGTGAAGACTGGTGCGTGAGCGTGGCGCTGGTTTCGGGTTCAACCCCGGTACTGGCGGCGGTGTTCGCGCCTGCCAGCGACGAATTCTTTTTCGCAATGCGCAGCAAGGGCACCATGCTGAACGGAAAGCGGGTCCGTGCATCCGCAGGAACGGAGCTCGATTTTTCCCGCATGGCCGGCCCAAAGCCGCTGGTGCAGCGGCTGAGTTCGTCACCGGACGACATCACGCTGCATCCGCGAATCGGATCGCTGGCGCTGCGGCTGTGCCGGGTCGCCGATGGCAGTCTCGATGCCGCTTTTGCGGGCGGCCAAAGCCGCGATTGGGATCTTGCCGCGGCGAATTTGATCGTGCAGGAAGCGAATGGTAGAATGACCGCGCTCTCGGGGGATGCGATTGAGTATAATCGCCGGGAGGTGGTGCACGGGGTGCTTGTGGCAGCGGGATACGATCGGCATGCGCGCATTGTCGAGCATTTCCGGGATCGTCGGTTGCCCTGAATCGGTCGAAATCCGTGCCACAAATCATCCCGTTCATACCGCGATTCACATTATCGATCTTGCTCGCCGGGCACCTCGTTAGGAAAGACCATCATGCCAGATAGTGCCCCGCAGCAATTGCTGCATCTCGTCATCGGCGGCGAGTTGACCGATCTCGAACACGTCACGTTCAAGGACCTCGACCAGGTCGATATCGTCGGCGTCTACCCCAATTACGCATCCGCTTACGCGGCCTGGAAGGCGAAGGCGCAGCAGACCGTCGATAATGCCCACATGCGCTACTTCGTGGTTCACCTCCATCGGCTGCTCGACCCAGGTCAAGACACGAAGTCCTCCAGTTGAAACGCCTCCTTCGCGATTTGCTGCGCAGCACCTGGGTTCAGCGCGCGCTGGGTGTGCTTGCGGCCGAATATTTGCGGCTGGTCTGGCTGACCAACCGCTTCAGCTACGACCCCGCCAACGTCTACGACATCGTCGAGCCGGAGATGCCGGCGATCTTCGCGTTCTGGCACGGCCAGCATTTCATGACGCCGTTCATCAAGACCAAGGAGAGCCACCGCGCCAAGGTCCTGATCTCGCGACACCGCGACGGCGAGTTCAACGCCATCGCTGCCGAGCGGCTCGGCATCGGAACCATCAGGGGCTCCGGCGATCATAGTGGCGCCTTCCACCGCAAGGGCGGCGTCGGCGCGTTTCGGGAGATGCTGCAGGCGCTGGAAGACAAATGGAACGTCGCGACCACCGCCGACGTGCCGAAGCGCGCGCGGGTGGTCGGGCTTGGCATTATCATGCTGGCGCGGGAGTCTGGCCGGCCGATCATGCCCTTTGCGATGGCGACCAGCCGGTTCATCCGGTTGAAAAACTGGGACTCCACCACCATCAATTTGCCATTCGGGCGCGGTGCCGTGGTAGGCATTGAACATATATACGTGCCGCCGGATGCCGACGCCGAGACTATGGAAAAGCTGCGCCTTCAGGTAGAAGCTTTGCTGAACGAAGCTACTCGTCGCGCCTACGCGGCTGTCGGGCGTCCGGAGGCAGCTCTTGGCTGATCCACTGCCGATGACGTTGCGCGTCTACCGGAAACTGTCCTCCGTGATGGTTCCGTTGTCGCCTGCCGTCATCAACCGGCGCTTGAAGCTCGGCAAGGAGGACCCGGCGCGGGTCGGCGAGCGCCGCGGCATGAGCGCCGATGTTCGCCCCGCAGGGCCTCTGGTGTGGATTCACGGCGCCAGCGTCGGCGAAGTGCTGGCGGCGGCTGCGCTGATCGAGCGGCTGCGGGCCTCGGACCTGCGCATCCTCCTGACGTCGGGCACGGTGACTTCGGCTGCGATCGTCGCCAAGCGGTTCCCCCCTGACGTCATCCATCAATATGTCCCCTATGACTCGCCGCGCTACGTCGCGCGATTCCTCGATCATTGGCGTCCGTCGCTGGCGCTGTTCATCGAGTCCGATCTTTGGCCGAACCTGATCCTGTCGAGTGCCGCGCGACGGCTGCCGATGGTGCTGATCAATGGACGGATGTCGCAGCGCTCGTTTCCGCGCTGGCGTCGTGTCGCCGGCACCATTTCGGCGCTGCTCGACAAGTTCGACGTCTGCCTGGCGCAGTCGCAGACCGATGCGGATCGCTTTGCCGCGCTGGGCAGCCGCAACGTCATGGTTACGGGAAATCTCAAGCTCGACGTTCCCGCGCCGCCGGCTGACGCCAACAAGCTGGATATGCTGATGTCGATGACGCGCGGCCGCCCGGTGGTGGTCGCGGCCTCCACGCATCCGGGCGAAGAAGAAATCGTGACGGCAACCCACCGGACGCTCGCCGGATTCTTCCCGGGGCTGCTGACGGTGATCGTGCCGCGGCACCCCGACCGCGGCGAGGCCATCGCGCGCATGATCGCTGCTTCCGGCCTCAATCCGACCCTGCGCTCGCACGAGGACTTGCCTACCGCCACGACCGACATCTATGTTGCCGACACCATGGGCGAACTGGGACTGTTCTACAGGCTGGCGCCGATCGTATTCATGGGCGGATCGCTGGTCGAGCATGGCGGGCAGAATCCGATCGAGGCGATCAAGCTCGGCGCCTCGATCGTCCACGGCCCTCACGTCTTCAACTTCACCGACGTCTACGAAGCCCTCGATTCGGCCGGCGGCGCGCGGCGGGCCGATACGCAGGAAGCGCTGGTCAAGCAGTTCGGGCAGATGCTCGCCGATCCCAAGGCGCGCGAAGCCGTGCTCACCGCATCCGAGCGCGTGGTCGGTCAGCTCGGCGGCGCGCTGGAGCGAACGCTCTCTGCGCTTGAGCCGTATCTGCTGCAGTTGCGGATCGAGATGGGAACCGGCAATGCGTGAGCCGGGCTTCTGGCACGGCCCGTCCTCGCTCAACTCGCATCTGTTGAAACCGCTCGGCGCGCTCTATGGCGCCATCGCCGCACAGCGCCTGCAGCGCAAGGGATTGAATGCCGGCATTCCAGTGCTCTGCGTCGGCAATTACCACGTCGGCGGCGCCGGCAAGACGCCGACCGTGCTGGCGCTGGCGAAGCTCATGCGCGACCTCGGCGAGACGCCGGTCGTGCTGAGCCGCGGCTATGGCGGCGAATTGCGCGGGCCGGTCCGGGTCGATCCTGAGCGGCACGCGGCGGCCGATGTCGGCGACGAACCGCTGATGCTGGCAGGCCATCTGCCGGTCGTGGTGTCGCGCAAGCGCGCCGACGGCGTGCCGCTGGCGCGCTCGCAAGGCGCGACCGTGATCCTGATGGACGACGGCTTCCAGAATCCGTCGATCATCAAGGACGCATCCCTGATCGTGATCGACAGCGAACGCGGACTTGGCAACGGGAAGGTATTTCCCGCCGGACCGCTGCGCGCGCCGCTGCGGCCGCAATTGGCCCGCACCGACGCGCTGATCATTGTCGGCAACGGCACCGCTGCCGAGCCGGTGGCCGCCGAGATTGCCGCACAGAGCAAGCCGGTACTGCGCGCGCATCTGAAGCCGGATGACGCGCCGGTCGCCGCGCTTCGGGGCAAGCGCGTGCTGGCATTTGCCGGCATCGGCGATCCCGTGCGATTCTTCAACACGCTGCGCTCAAGCGGCATCGATGTCGTCAGGCAGCAGGCCTTCGCCGATCATCATCCGTATTCACAAGCCGAGATCGAAGGCTTGATTACCGAGGCCGAGCGCGACGGGCTGACATTGGTGACGACGGAAAAGGATCTGGCGCGGCTGCGCGATCGGCAGCACATCGTGCCGTTCGCGGTAACGCTGGAGTTCGACGATCCTGCGCGCCTGCGAAAATTCGTCGCCGACCGGCTATTCAAGGCGCGCGAGAAGCGATCTTAACCCTGCGTCTTCAGCGCACCGGGAAAGTGCCGCTGCAGCACGGCGCCGGGAACCGAATAGGCCTCCTGCAGATCGACGCTCCAGTACTTCAATTCGTCGAGCGGAATCCGCACGTCGGTGACGGCGCAGCGCACGTAGGTTCCGGGCGAGATCACGCGGAAATCGCCGTCCAGATATTGCACCTGCGCTTCGCCATGGCCCGAGGGGCCGAATTTATTGAGCACCGTCAAACTCTCCGATGGGCCGGCCCGCGGGCTGGCCTTAAGTGTAATTTTTGTGGATTCGATCTATCATAAATAGGTCGTACTGTCCGCCCCGCAAACTGACCTACTTGTGATGATTTTGCGCCCACCTGCATGATAGCGTGAATTTCATCGTGCCCGCAGCGTCATACCGATCCGACAGAGACCGATGCGCCTGTTGTCAGCAACGCTATTCCTGACGCTCCTTGCTGCGGCCTCCACGGCCAGTGCCACGCCGTTGCCGACCCCCCGCCAAGTCGATATTCCGGCGACCGGACTGACCCTGCACGCGCAGCTCTACAAGCCTGATGGTGACGGGCCATTTCCCACGGTAATCGCGCTGCATGGCTGCGGCGGATTGAGCGGGCAATCCGAGCCGGTGCTGCCGCGCTACCGTGACTGGGCGGAACAGCTCCTGAAGTCCGGCCATGCCGTGCTGTTGCCGGACAGTTACGGTTCGCGCGAGCTCGACCCGCAATGCCGCGTCAACGAGCGCCGCGTGCTTGCCCGTCGCGAGCGGGTGGCCGACGTCAACGCGTCGCGGCGATGGCTGTTGCAGCAGCCCTGGGTCGCGCGTGACCGCATCAGCCTGATCGGATGGGCCAACGGCGCCAGCGCGGTGCTGTGGGCGGTACGCCCGCAATCATCTTCGCGCGGGACTGACCCGGATTTCCGCTCGGCCATCGCATTCTATCCGGACTGCCGGATCTCCTCCGGCCTCGGCTGGAGCACGCGGGTGCCGACGCTGCTGTTGATTGGCGCGAAGGACGACGTCAGTTCGCCACACGCCTGCCGTCAGATGGTAGAGGGAGCTCGCGGCCGCAGCGCGCTGGCGCGAATCGTGGTCTATCCTGGGGCGGCTCACGATTTCGACCGCGCCAACCTTCCGCTGCGGGCGATCGCGGGGGCCGACGCGGCATTGCCCGAACACGGCCATATCGGCACCGACGCGGATGCGCGAAAGGATGCGCAAGCGCGCGTCGCCGAGTGGCTGGCGCGCTAAACTAGAACAGGCTTCCCTGATCGACCGGTTTTGGCACGCGCTTCGGCGGTGCTGGCTTGGCCTCGCGCGGGGCTGGCTTGGCAGGGCTCGCGGGGGCAGTCGTCGCGGCCGGCCGGTCCGCATCCGCGGTGACGCCGACGCGGCCGTCGGCGAATTCGACTGAGAGACGCGCGCTCGGTCCGACCGCGGCGGCGGCATGGACGGCGTGGCCGTGCTCGTCGCGCACCAAGGCAAAGCCGCGCGCGAGTACGCCGCGATAGGACAGCGCCGACAATAATTGCCCGCTATGGGCGACCCGCGCGTCGAGCCGCTGCATCGTGGTCTCAAGCGCGCGGCGGGCGCGCTCGGCCAGCCGTTGCGTCCGTTCGCAGTTGCGCGCAATGGCGTTGCGCTGCGCCTGGGCGTTGGAGAGTTTTGATGCCTTGAGCCTGACCTCCAGCCCGGCAAAGCGGTCGCGCCGGTTGCGCAGCAGGGCGCGGGCGGACAGCCTGATCCGCTCGCCAGACACCGTAAGACGATGGCTGGCCTGCGCGACCTGTCCGCGCAACACCTTCAGCGTCAGGCCGGCGCTGAGATGCGAAAAGCGGCGGTGATGGGCGTGCGTATTGGCCTTCAATGCGCGGGGCAGGGCGGCGCCGAGGTGATCCAGCCGCTGCCTGGGGATCGCGAGCAGTTCGCTCAAGCTCGGCAGCGCGCGGGCGGTGGCGCGCAATTCGTTGCGGCGGCTCTCCTGGCCGCGCTGCCAGCACACCATGGTGCGGCGCGCCAGGCTTTCGACCTCGGCGAACAATTCGCTGCGCACGGGAACGGCCATTTCGGCCGCCGCCGTCGGCGTCGGTGCGCGCTTGTCGGCGGCGAAATCGATCAGCGTGATGTCGGTCTCGTGGCCGACGGCCGAGATCAGCGGGATCACGCTGTCGGCGGCGGCGCGAACCACGATCTCCTCGTTGAACGACCACAGATCCTCCAGCGAGCCGCCGCCGCGCGCGACGATCAGGAGATCGGGCCGCGGGATTCGTCCCGTCTCGGGTAGCGCGTTGAAACCGCGGATGGCCGCCGCAACCTGCTCGGCGGAGCCTTCGCCCTGCACCTTGACCGGCCACACCAGCACGCGGCGGGGAAAGCGGTCCTGCAGCCGGTGCAGGATGTCTCTGATCACCGCGCCCGTCGGCGAGGTGACGACGCCGATCACTTCCGGCAGCCACGGCAGCAATTGCTTGCGCGCCTCGTCGAACAGGCCCTCGGCGGCGAGCTTCCGCTTGCGCTCCTCCATCAGCGCCATCAGCGCGCCGATGCCGGCAGGCTCCAGCGAGTCGATGACGATCTGGTATTTCGAGGAGTTTGGATAAGTCGTGAGCTTGCCGGTGGCGATGACCTCAAGCCCCTCCTGCGGCTTGAAGCGCATCCGGGCATGGGCGAACTTCCAGATCACCGCCTCGATCTTGGCGCTCTCGTCCTTCAGCGCGAAATAGCAATGACCCGAGGAGTGCGGCCCGCGAAAGCCGGAGATTTCGCCGCGGACGCGGACATGGCCAAAGCGGTCCTCGACCGTCCGCTTCAGCGCGGAGGAGAGTTCCGAGACGGTGAATTCGGGCGCGTTGATCAGGTTATCTGGCGGCATCGGCAACTGATTCGGACGTTTGAGGCGTTGCCGCAACGTAGGGATTTTTAATCATCCCCGCCAATCGAGGACTTGTGGAACTCAAATACTCTGTAGTACAGAGTTCTCTGCATTGTGTTCAGGCGAGGCGAGGTCGATGTTGAAATTCCTAATCCGCGGCTTCGTGAGCCTCGTGAAATGGGGCCTGTGCGGCATCGGCGTGCTGGCGCTGGTGGTGCTGGCCCTGCTGGCAACGCCGCTGCAGCCGTTGCCGGAACTGCAAGCGATCTCGCGGGCGCGGGCCACCGTCGATCTTACCAGCCTGCCTGCGATTGTGCGGTTCCAGGCCCGCGACGGCACATGGCTCGGTTTCCGCCATTATCGCGCGGGCGGCGCGCCGACGGGGCGCGTGGCGATCGTGATTCATGGCTCCTCCGGCTCCAGCGGCGGCACCATCCATGCGCTGTCGCAGGCGCTGGCTGCGCACGGCGTGGAGACCTTTGCGGTCGATATGCGGGGCCACGGCACGTCAGGCACGCACGGCGATATCGGCTATGTCGGCCAGCTTGAGGACGATCTCGCCGATTTCGTCGCGGTGTTGCGCAGCAGCGTGCCATCAGCGCCGCTGACCTTGATCGGCCATTCCTCCGGCGGCGGCTTTACGCTGCGCGTGGCGGGCTCGCCGATTCAGAACCTGTTCGAGCGCTTCGTGCTGCTCGCTCCCTATCTCGGCTACGATGCTCCCTCCACCCGGCCGAGTTCCGGCGGCTGGGCGCGCGCCGATATCCCGCGCATCCTCGGGCTGACGGCGCTACGCGCCATCGGCGTCAACTGCTGTGAGGCGCTGCCGGTGCTGGCGCTCGCGGTACCACCGAACTCCGAGAAGACGCTGGTGTCGACCTATACCGACCGGTTGATGCGCAACTTTGCGGCGCGCAGCGACTTCCGCCGCGATCTCGCTGCGGCGGCGAGACCTCTCACTATCATCTGCGGCGCCGACGACGAATTGATGCTCGCGGACAAATACGCCGAAGCCGTGCGTGGCGCGAAGGTCGCGGTCGACGTCAGGGTGCTCGACGGCATCAACCACATGGGTATCGTCGCCGCGCCGAAGGCGGTATCCATCATCGCCGAAGATGTTGCCACGCGCGCCATGGCGGGGTCGTAGCGGCGAAGGGGTGGGGATGGGCAACATGATCGACAGCCGCGCGGCCTCCGAGGCGCTCGCCGACATCAACGAGATGACGCGCCGCGTCCGGCAATCGCGGATCTACCATCTCGCCAGCCTGATGCTGATCATGTGGGGCGCGCTGGTATTTGCCGGCTATCTCGGCTCGTTTCTGCTGCCGCGCCAGGCCGGCTATTTCTGGGCCGCGCTGAACGTCGCGGGCGTCGCGGGATCGTTTGCGATCAGCGCCTTCGGATATCGCAAGACAGGCATTCGCACCTTCGACTTCAGGATGCTGATCGCGTTCGTGCTGTTCTTCGCCTTTGGGTTCCTCTGCACCAGCGTGCTCGGCCACTTCACGCCGCGCCAAATGGGCACGTTCTGGCCAATTTATTTCATGCTGCTCTACGTCATCGCCGGACTCTGGTTCGGACAAGCCTTTGTCGTGATCGGTCTTTGCATCAGCGCACTGGCGCTGGTTGGATACTTCCTGGTCGGCGACTGGTTCGACCTGTGGATGGCCTTTGTCGATGGCGGCGGGCTGATGCTCGGCGGCTGGTGGATGCGCCGGAGCTAGCGCCATGGCCGAGATCGACGATATCATCCATCAACCCCTGCGCTTGCGGATCATGGCGGGGCTGAACGCATTACCATCGGGCACCGGGCTGGAATTCTCAAAACTGAAGCAACTCACCGGCGCTACCGACGGCAATCTCGGCGCCCATATCGAGACGCTGGCCAAGGCCGGTTATGTCGCGGTGGAAAAGGCCTTTGTCGGCAAGAAGCCGCAGACCACGGTAACCGCGACCGCGGCCGGCCGCGGCGCCTTCGCCCGCCATGTCGCCACGCTGCAGGAGATCATCGCCGCGTCAGGGGGGAAAGTGTAGCGAAACTCCTCTGCACAAGCGTGATGCTCCCCTTGCGGGGGGAGGGAGTTCTATGCGACCGACTTGGCCTTGAACTCCCGTATCTGGCCAGATTCATGAACATTCTCCTGCTTGGTTCCGGCGGCCGCGAACACGCTCTGGCGTGGAAAATCGCCGCTTCCCCGCGCTGCTGACCAAATTGTGGTGCGCGCCGGGCAATGCCGGCATCGCGCGCGAAGCTGAATGCGTCGCGCTCGACGTTGCGAATCATGGCGCGGTGATCGAGTTCTGCAAAACGAACGCTGTGGATCTCGTCGTGGTCGGCCCTGAAACGCCGCTTGCTGCCGGGATCGTCGACGATCTCGCCGGTGCCGGCATCAAGGCGTTCGGTCCGAGCAAGCAGGCGGCGCAACTTGAGGGCTCCAAGGGATTTACGAAGGACCTGTGCCGCGAATTCGATATTCCGACTGGCGCCTATCGTCGTTTTGACAATGCGGCCGACGCTCTCGCCTATGTGCGCACGCAGGGCGCGCCGATCGTGGTCAAGGCCGATGGGTTGGCCGCCGGCAAGGGCGTCGTGGTAGCGAAGACTTTGGCTGAGGCGGAAGCTGCCATCGCCATGATGTTCGACGGCGCGTTCGGCGCGGCCGGCACGGAAGTCGTGATCGAGGAATTCCTCGCCGGCCGCGAGATCAGCTTCTTCGCGCTATGCGACGGCGACACCGCGATCCCGCTCGCTTCGGCGCAGGACCACAAGCGCGTGTTCGATCACGACGAGGGGCCGAACACCGGCGGCATGGGCGCCTATTCGCCGACGCCGTTCGTGACGGCTGAAATTCACGACCAGATCATGGCACGGATCATCCTGCCGACGGTTGCGGGGATGAAGAAGCGCGGTACGCCGTTTCGCGGCGTGCTCTACGCCGGCGTGATGCTGACGGAGCAGGGGCCAAAACTGTTCGAATACAACGTCCGCTTTGGCGACCCCGAGTGCCAGGTGCTGATGCTGCGAATGATGTCGGACATCGTGCCGGCGTTTCTGGCGGCCTGCGACGGAGAACTGAAGCATTTCGACCTGCGCTGGTTTCCCGATCCGGCGCTGACCGTGGTGATGGCGGCGAAGGGCTATCCCGGTGATTACAAGAAGGGCACGCGCATCGACGGGCTCGATGATGCGGCCAAGATCGACGGCGTCGAAATCTTCCATGCCGGTACGGCGGCGAAGGACGGTGGCATTGTCGCCAATGGCGGCCGCGTGCTGAACGTCTGCGCGATGGGCAAGACCGTCACTGAGGCGAGGGAGCGCGCCTATCAGGCCGTCGATCGCATCAAATGGCCGGATGGTTTTTGCCGCCGTGACATCGCCTGGCAGGCGGTGGAAGCGGAGGGGCCTGTAATTATTTGATTAGTTTTGCCGCAACATTGAGGGTCGAATGGCGACGACTGGGCTCGAAAGGCTTCTTGAAATCGAAGAAAAGCTTCGCAGAGGAGAAAGTCCAAACCCGGTTTCCGTAAGAAGCTTTCTGGCTTGGTTCGGAGCCCAGCGTCGCAGCTATTGGAATGTGTGGTCAATCCGCAAAGCGCTCGAAAAAGCGAAGCTTTTGACATCGCCCGACTTTGAGTCAGCATATGTCGACTCCGAGATTCGCTTTGAGCTATTGGACGATCAAGAAGCTGTTTCCGAAGTTGATGAACTTATGAAAGCTGAAAGATCCTCCGCATCAGAGGTGGTGACCTCAATATTGCCAGCAGTTGCAGCGGATCCGACATATCGGATTAGTAAGTTGGCCGCGGCTAACAATAAGCCTTTGAGCGTCAATCCTAACGCTTCGCTTAAGGAGGCTATTACTCTAATGATGGCAAATGATTTCTCCCAATTGCCAGTCATGACAAATGAGAGAGACACTAAAGGCACTATAAGTTGGCTATCAATCGGTACCAGGTCTGTGCTGGGTAACAGCCGGACTTTCGTTCGAGAAGCTATGGACGTTCATCATGAGATTCGCGCAGATGCATCAATGTTCCAGGCTATTCCAACTATTGTGCAGCACGGTTATGTCTTGGTTAGAGGCTCAGACAATAAGATAACGGGAATTGTCACGGCGAGCGACTTGAGCCTTCAATTCCAGCAAGTCGCCGAGCCATTTTTGCTATTAAGCGAAATCGAGAATCACGTTCGAAGTTTGCTAAGTGGAAAATTTAGTAAAGCTGATTTGGTCGCCGTTCGAGACCCGTCAGATAGTGGCAGGGAAATTGACGACGTTTCCGATCTTACCTTTGGAGAGTACCTGCGGCTCTTGGAGAATGAGCAGCGATGGGAAAAGCTTGGATTGAATCTAGACCGCAAGACGTTTTGCAATCATCTAGATCAGGTCCGAGTTATTCGTAATGATGTGATGCATTTTGATCCCGATGGCGTCCCTCAATCTGATCTCGAAAAACTGAGAGATTGCGCGAAGTTCCTCCAAACTTTACAGATAATTAAAGAGAGCTGAACCGACCAAGACTTCTGTTGAAGTGTGTATCGGCCCTGTTCGGACTCTCGTGTTTGACCCCGAGCGCCCGTCAATCTCTCAGAGAGGGGATGGATTGCCGGGTCAAGCCCGGCAATGACGCTTCTCAGATACTGGCGACGTCACAACAAATCCCCACCGGCCGCGCTTGCGGTGGTGCCGTGCTCGCGGAACGCCTTGATGACGTTCTTGCCGATCTTCCACTTGTGTACTTCGTCCGGACCGTCGACCAGCCGCTGCGAGCGCACCTGGGTGTACCATTTCGCCAGCGGCGTATCCTGGCTGAAGCCGAGCGCGCCGTGGAGCTGGATCGCCGTGTCGATCACCTTGTGCACCATGTGCGCATGGAAGATCTTTGCGATCGAGTTCTCCTGGCGGATGTCGAGGCCTTTTTCCGCCTTGTAGGCGATGTGCAGCAGCATCAGGCGGCCGATATAGAGTTCGCTGGCGCAATCGGCGAGCATGAACTGCACCGCCTGCCGGTCGGCGAGCAATTTACCGAAGGTCGAGCGCTTGGTGACATGGGCGACTGCCATGTCGAGCGCGCGTTGCGCCTTGGCGACGTTGTGCATGCCGTGGCGCAGGCGTCCATAGGCGAGGCGGTGCTGGCCCATGGCAAAGCCATTGCCTTCGCCGCCGAGCAGATTGTCGGCCGGCACCTTCAGATCCCTGATCTCGATCTCGGAGTGGCCGCCGTGCAGGATGTCGTCATGCGGCCCTTCGATCGCCATGTTGGCGACGTTGCGCTTGATCTTATAGCCGGGGTTCGGCAACTCCACGATGAAGGTGGAATACTGCTTGTGCCGCGGCGCGTTCGGATCGGTCTTGGCCATCACCAGCGCCATGTCGGCCACGCTGGCGGAGGAGGAAAACCACTTCTCGCCGTTCAGGACGTAGTTCTCGTTGCCGTCCTTGACTGCCGTGGTCTGCATGCCGGTGGCGTCGGCACCAGCGGCCTTTTCCGTCATCGAGAAGCAGATCCGCTTGTCGCCGTTGAGTAGGGGTTTAAGGAACTTCTCCTTCTGATATTCCGTGCCGTGGGCCAGGATCGTCATCATCGAGGCGTCGTCGGGACCTTGCGTGTTCATCGACAGCGCACCCAGCATGCTCTCGCCGAGCTCCATCTGCACCAGCGCGTTGGCGAGCGGGCCGAGGCCCATGCCGCCATATTCCTTCGGCACCCACGGGCACCACAGGCCGCGCGCCCGGGCCTTGGTCCGTAGCGGGCCGAGTACTTCAGCGAGCGGCTTGGTGTCGAGTTCCTTCTCCGCAGGGATGCATTCCTCGTGCACCCATTTGCGGACCTTCTCGCGGATCGCCTTGGCCTCAGACGGGATTTCGAAATCGATCGACATCGCTGGTTTCCTCGCGTCTTGTTGTTGGTCGGACTTGAGGGATGGCATAAACCTGCGGTCTGCCAGCGGCAACGGCAAACAAAGTTTGAAGCAAGTGCTGCAGCCCACGAAGGAGCGCCCATGCCCGATCTTGCCGATCTGTTTCCCGGATACGCGGCCGAATGGATCAACACCTCGTCGGGCCGCATCTTTGCCCGTGTCGGCGGCAACGGCCCGCCGCTTTTGCTGCTGCACGGGTTTTCGTCGACGCATGTGATGTGGCACCAAGTCGCGCCGCAGCTCGCGGACCAGTTCACGCTGATCATCGCTGACCTGCCGGGCTATGGCTGGTCGGACATGCCCCGCAGCGATGAGAACCATACGCCCTACACCAAGCGCGCGATGGCGCAGGCGATGGTGGAGGCGATGGAGCAACTCGGCCACGTGCATTTCGCGCTCGCCGGACACGACCGCGGCGGCCGCGTGTCATACCGGCTGGCGCTCGATCATCCCGGCCGGTTGTCGAAGCTCGCGGTGCTCGATATCGCGCCGACCTATGACTATTGGGAGAAGCTGAACCGGCTTTCGGCGCTGAAGATCTACCACTGGGCGTTTCTGGCGCAGCCCTATCCGCTGCCGGAAACGCTGATCGCCAACAACGGAGAATTCTTCCTCAGGTACAAGATGGCCAGCCAGACCAAATCGAAGACGCTTGACGCGATTGATCCGCGCGCGCTGGAACATTATCTCGCGCCATTCCGCGATCCCGCCCGCGTGCATGCGATGTGCGAGGACTACCGCGCCGGTGCCTATGCCGACTATGAGATCGACAAGGCCGATTTCGAGGCCGGAAAGAAGATCACGGTCCCGATGCTGGCGCTGTGGGGCGATGCCGGCGTCGCGCCTGCTGCAACGACGCCGCTCGATGCGTGGAAGAAATGGGCTACGAACGTGGAAGGTGCGCCGGTGGACTCGGGGCATTTTCTGGCGGAGGAGAATCCGGACGTGACGGCGAAATTGTTAAAAGAATTCTTCATGGCACCATGAGTTGGCGCGGACCTCTCCTACGTCATTGCGAGGAGCGGAGCGACGAAGCAATCCATCCGTCCGTTATGTCGCGGCGTGGATTGCTTCGCTTCGCTCGCAATGACGGCGGGGCTACCGTCTCACCTTGAAGAACTCCTTGAGCAGCGCTGCCGCCTCTGTCTCTCCCACAGCCGAGTAAACCTCCGGCACGTGATGGCAGGTCGGCTGCGCGAAGAACCGCACGCCGGAATCCACCGCGCCGCCCTTGGGATCGGCGGCGCCGTAATAGAGCCGCCGGATCCGCGCAAACGAGATCGCGCCGGCGCACATCGTGCAGGGCTCCAGCGTGACGTAGAGGTCGCAATCGACCAGCCGCTCGGTCCCGATGACCTCCGCCGCCTGCCGGATCGCCAATATTTCGGCGTGCGCGGTCGGATCGCGGTCGGTCAGCGTCCGGTTGCCGGCGGTGGCGATCACCTCGTAATCCCGCACGATCACGCAGCCGATCGGAACTTCGCCGGCCTTTCCGGCGTTTTCGGCCGTTTTTAGCGCCAAATCCATGAAAGAAGGGGCAGTCATGCCTCGTATCATTGGAATAAACCTGCTATGAGGGCCGCCTTCAGCAAACGTGGATGCCGGTTTTGCGTGAGAATGCGCCTTGAGCGAAGTGCGCGCGCGTTATCGCTATGACAGCCCATCCTGATCCGCCTGATGGCCATTTTATTCGGACCCAAGAGAACATTCATGCCCCGCGATAACGACAAAAACAACGATTCCCGCGGCCGGCGGGACCGTCCCGGGGGCGGCCAGGGCCGCGCCGGCGGAGGCAAGGGCCGCTCGGGAGCGGCGCGGGGGCCTGAGAAGAAGTTTGCCAAGCGCGGCTTTGGCGCCCGGGATGGCGACGAGCGCGGCGGTGAGCGGCGTCCCTATGCCGGGAAGTCCGAAGGGGCAAAATCGTTCGGCAAGAAGCCTTACGCCGGCAAGCGGGAAGGTGCTTCGTTCCGCCGCGACGACGACCGTCCGCCGCGCCGGGATTTTGGCGATCGGCCTCGGGCAAGATTTGACCGGGAGGATCGTTCCGGCGGTGATCGCCCCGAGCGGGGGCCGCGCAAGGATTTTCGCGCGCGGGACGATCGCGATGGCGACAAGCGTTCGTTCAAACCGCGTGGCGATCGGGGGAGCTATGCTCGCGACGAGCGTCCCGCGCGTCGCGAGCGCGAAGAGGGCCGTCCGGCCGGGCGTTTTCAGGACAGGAAATTCGGCGATAAGCGGCCTTACACGCCGCGCGGAGAAGGTTTCCGCAAAGACGGCGACCGTCCGCGTGGCGATCGGCCCTATGGTGATCGTGCGCCGCGCGATGGCGAGAAGCGATTTTCGCGCAGTCCACGCAAGGATTTTGGCGATCGTCCCGAACGCGGTGAGGACAAGCCTTGGCAAAGGCGTGATGATCGTGGTGGCGGCGAACGCCCACGGTTTTCGCGCTCGCGCGAGGACCGGCCGAAGTTCGATCGTCCGCGCGAGCGCGGCGATCGAGACCGTGACAGGGAGCGGCCGGCAGGCCGCACCGAGTGGCAGGAGCATCCGCGCAGCGAGGGACGCTTTCGCGACCGGCCGCGCCGCGACAACGAGGACGACGGCAAGATCTTCGCAAAGCGCCCGGCCTTCGGCGGCCGTGGCGCGTATCGCGAGCGCCCGACCGATGTCGACAAGCGCGCGCCGCGCGCGGAGCCGAAGCCGAAGAAGGCCGGAGAGCGGATCGCCAAGGTGGTCGCCCGCGCGGGCCTGGCCTCGCGCCGCGATGCCGAGGAATGGATCACGCAAGGCCGCGTCACCGTCAACGGCCGCGTCATCAATTCGCCGGCGCTCGACGTCACCGCCAATGACGTGATCGCCGTCGATGGCAAGGTGTTGCCGCCGCGCGAGCGCACGCGACTGTTCATGTATCACAAGCCGCGCGGGCTGATGACCACGCATGCCGATCCCGAAGGGCGGCCGACCGTGTTCGACAATCTGCCGGAAGGCCTGCCGCGGCTGATCTCGGTCGGCCGGCTCGATTTCAACACCGAGGGCCTGCTGCTGCTGACCAATGACGGCGGACTCGCGCGTGCGCTCGAACTGCCCGACACCGGCTGGCTCAGGCGTTATCGCGTGCGCGCTCACGGCGAGGTCACGCAGGCGCAGCTCGATGAACTGAAAAAAGGCGTCGAAGTCGACGGCGTCAAGTACGGCTCGATCGATGCAACGCTGGAGCGCGACCAGGGCGCCAACGTCTGGCTGGTGTTCGCGATCCGCGAAGGCAAGAACCGCGAGGTCCGCAACGTCATGGCGCATCTCGGCCTCGAGGTGAACCGCCTGATCCGCGTCTCCTACGGACCGTTCCAGCTCGGCGAACTGGCCGAGGGCCAGGTCGAGGAGGTCAAGACCCGTGTGCTGCGCGAGCAGCTCGGCGAGAAGATCGCTGCACTCGCGGGCGCGGATTTCAACCGGCCGATGCCGGGCGAGAAATCCGATAGTGAGGACGACGCAGCGCGCGGCAAGAAGCCGTTCAAGCCGGCGGGCAAGAGCGCGCTGATCGCCGACCGCAAGGGCCGCCGCGTGCTGGTGCAGCGCACCGGCAGCGAGGAAGCCCGCGCGCGCAACGAGGACGAGGCCAACGGCTACGGCCCGCCGCGCCGCCCGCGACGCGGCTATCACGGCAAGCGCGACCTGAAGCCGCGGGACGAGTAGGGACGCCAGATGAGTGTCGCGCTTCCTTTGGTCTCTGCCCCGGCGGATACTGCGTTCCCTCCCCCCTTGCGGGGGAGGGCTAGGGAGAGGGGTATCCCACGGGAAGTCTGCCCGTGTGGCACCCCCTTCCCCAACCCTTCCCCGCAAGGGGGAAGGGAGCACAGCCGGGCCGCACGTTGATGCGTGTCGTCGGCGGACGATTGAAGGGCCGTAATATCGCCTCGCCCTCCTCCCGGGACATTCGCCCGACGGCGGATCGCCTGCGCGAGTCCGTGTTCAACATCCTGATCCACGCCTACGACGATCCGATTCAAGGCGCGCGCGTGCTCGACCTGTTCGCCGGTACCGGCGCGCTCGGCATCGAGGCGGTGTCGCGCGGCGCCAGCTTCACGCTGTTCGTCGACAACGGCGCCGAAGCGCGCGCGCTGTTGCGCAACAATGTCGAGGCGCTGGGGCTCGGCGGCGTGACAAAAGTCTATCGCCGCGACGCCGCCAATCTCGGCCCGGCGCATCCGGTCGAGCCGTTCTCGCTGGTGTTTCTCGATCCGCCTTATGGCAAGGGGCTAGCGGAGAAGGCGCTGGTCTCGCTGCGCGGCGGCGGCTGGCTGACGGCGGGGGCGCTGCTGGTCGTGGAGGAATCGAAGGATGCGGCGTTCGCAGCGCCCGAGGGCTTCGAGGAGCTCGAGCGGCGGGCGTATGACGATACGGAGTTCGTGTTTTTGCGGAGCAGATGACCGCGCTGCTTCCGTAACCACAACTGTCGTCGTCCGCACACCTGACCGGGCGATCCAGTACGCCGCGGCTTCTCGGCTCTATTGTTGGTGTCTCTGGAATACTGGATCGCCCGCCCCAGTGCGCAATTGCGCACAAGGCGGGCGACGACATTTGAATGTGCGGAAGCGCTACTCCTAACGCCGCCCGAACAGCTTCTCGATATCGCTCAACTTCAACTCCACATAGGTCGGGCGGCCGTGGTTGCACTGGCCGGAATTCGGCGTGTCTTCCATCTCGCGCAGAAGCGCGTTCATCTCTTCGGGCTTGAGGCGTCTGCCGGCGCGGACCGAGCCGTGGCAGGCCATGGTGGCGGCGACATGCATCAGGCGGCGCTCCAGCGGCAGCGCCTCGTCCCATTCGGCCATGTGCTCGGCGAGATCGCGCAGCAACCCTGCGGCATTCGCCTTGCCGAGCAGCGACGGTGTCTCGCGCACCGCCACCGCGCCGGGGCCGAAGGATTCGATCGCAAGTCCGAAGGAGGCGAGTTCCTCGGCGCGCGCCAGCAGCTTCTCGACGGTCGCCTCATCGAGCTCGACGATTTCGGGGATCAGCAGAATCTGCCGCTGCACGCCGTTCTTCGCCAGCGACGCCTTCAGCTTCTCGTAGACAATGCGTTCATGGGCGGCGTGCTGATCCACGACGATCAGGCCGTCGCGGGTCTGCGAGACGATATAGGTCTCGTGGATTTGCGTCCGGGCCGCGCCGAGCGGTCGGTCGAGCAGGTCGGCAAAGGGCTGCGCCTCGAAGCGCACGTCGGCGGTCGGCGCGCCGACATCGAACGCGGCTTGCCCGGCTTCGGCGAGCGCCGTTGCCGCCGCGCCTTCGAACGAAGGCCTGACCGGATAGGCCGGCGAACTCCGCCAGTCCCAGTTGGTCGGGCGCGCCGCAAAGGACGGACGAAACGCCGACAGCGCCGCACCGTCGGTATTGGCAGCGGTGCGCCGGCCCTCGCGGGCGAGGCCATCCTTGAGCGCATGCACGATCAGCGCACGAACAAGCCCGGCGTTGCGAAACCGCACCTCGGTCTTGGCCGGATGCACGTTGGCGTCGACCTCCTGCGGCGCCAGCGTCACGAACAGCGCGACGACCGGATGCCGGTCGCGCGGCAGATAGTCGGAATAGGCCGCGCGCACCGCGCCGAGGATGAGCTTGTCGCGGACCGGGCGGCCGTTGACGAACAGATATTGCCCGAGCGCATTGGCGCGGGTCAGCGAGGGGGCGGCGGCAAAGCCCTCGACCACGACGCCTTCGCGCTCGGAGCGCACTTCAATGGCGCAAGAACGGAAATCGTGACCCAAGATGTCGCCGAGCCGCGTCAGCCGGCCCGCAGCACCCGGCAGCGCCGCGGCCCAGGTCACCGGCGCGCGTTCCTCGCCGGCCAAGGTGAAAGCGATGTCGGGCCGCGCCATCGCGAGGCGCCGCACCACTTCGCGGATCGCCTCGGCCTCGGTGCGGTCGGTCTTGAGGAATTTCAGCCGGGCGGGCGTTGCATAAAAGAGATCGCTGACCTCGACGCGGGTGCCTTGCGACAGCGCGGCCGGCATGATCTGCGATTTCAGGCCGCCTTCGACCGACAGCGACCAGGCATGCGGTTCGCTGGCGTGGCGCGTGGTGATACCGAGCTTCGCTACGGCGCCGATCGAGGGCAGGGCCTCGCCGCGAAAGCCCAGCGTTCGAATGCGTAACAGATCCTCATCATCGAGCTTCGAGGTGGCGTGACGGTCGACGGCGAGTGCGAGATCGCCATGAGTCATTCCGCTGCCGTCATCGATGATGCCGATCCGCCGCCTGCCGCCGCCATCGGTGAAAATGTCGACGCGGCTGGCGCTGGCGTCGATGGCGTTTTCGACCAGTTCCTTCACCACGCTCGCGGGACGCTCGACCACTTCGCCGGCGGCGATGCGGTTGACGACCTGTTCGGGAAGCTGGCGGACGGGCATGAGGTCTCAGATCGATTCGAGGCTGGACGACGATTTTACGCGGCTACCGAGTCAAATGCATGTGTTCAAAATATTTTTACGGAACTTTCCGGATGCTGCGGAGGCGCCGAATATGCGGTCTGCATGTGGCCAAGGATTCGCAAAATGACCTCGAAATCCCTGCACGATCACCACATCGCGCGGCTTGCATGGCGAGCGCACCGTTCGCGGATAACGACTGATCCGGCGATGAACATGTTCGGGTTGTGAACGGTGCCTGAAGAAACCGAACTGTTTGTCGTTCGACAAAACCTTGGAGAAATGGATGAAGCTAGTGAAAACCTCGGCGATCGCGGTTGCAATCTCGGCTCTGCTTGCCGGTCCGGTACTGGGCGCAAGGCGCCTCATCCGACACCCAGATCCGCGGCGGAGCAAAGGGCACGACCCAGATGCAGGGCGGCGCGGCGGGCAGCATGGACGAAGACGCGCCGGCGGGCGCCGCGGGCCAGAGGGCAGGCGCCAAGCCGGGTGCTAAAGGCACCGTCGGAGCGGGCGGTAGTGCAGCGCCGCCCAAGGCCACGGGCGGAGCGGCGACCCCTCCAGCAAGCAGCCGCTAAGTGCCTGGAGGAAACCCGCCTCCTCCGACGGGTTGCTCTCCAACAGAACTCCGGCCGTGTGGCGGCCGGAGTTTTTTTGTGCCTCGACCGGCGACCCGCGAACCGAAAGCTCGGCCCGGCGGCTCTATTTGACGAGAACGCGCTGACATTCTTTCGCGCAATCAAAGGGAGCTGCTATGTTTTATCGCAAGAATTTGCCGGGCTGGGAGCGGGCGATGCGGACGATCGGGGGCGTTGTGATGATCGCCTATGGGCTGCTCGGCATGCCCGGCACGACGGCCGGCTACCTGATCGCGGCCACCGGCGCGGTCGCAATCGCGACCGGATTTTTCGGCTTTTGTCCGATGCGCCATGGTCGGCCGCAGGCTTCCCTCATCATGAGCGTGTTGGTCCGTGCGGGGCGCTTCAATCCCTCGCTGATCGAGGCCGCTCGCGGCGGCGACACCGCGGCGCGGGTGTCGCTGATCGCAGCCGCTCAGCCGGATATCCGCCGCTATGCCGCACGCAGTTGCCGCGCGGCCGATATCGACGACGCGGTTCAGGAAACGCTGCTGCTGTTGTACCGGCGGGTCGGCACGTTGCGCGCGGTGACGTCGTTTTCGGCGTGGCTGTTTTCGGTGGCGCGCCGCGCCTGCCTTCGCTTGCTGCGCCGCGCGACGGAAACACGGGCGGCCGACGATGCGAAGGCGCGCCTGGCGCATCTTGCGCCAGAAGACATTCGCATCGATCTTTCTCGCGCCATCCAGTCGCTGCCCGACCACTATCGCGAGGTGATACTGCTGCGCGATATCGAGGAGTTGTCGATCGACGAGATCGCTGGTGTTCTTGGGTTGACACGCGAAAGCGTCAAGGTGCGCATTCACCGCGCGCGGATCATGATCCGGGAATATCTAGTTCGCGATTGAGACGTCGTGATCGGCGGTTCAATCGTCAAAGCGCGCCGTGCGTTTCGCCTTGACGTCGCTGCGGCGCTTCTTGCCTTCCAGCCGCCGCTGCTTCGATCCGAAGGTCGGCTTGGTCGGTCGGCGCGGCGTCGGGCGGATCAGGGCCTCGCGCAACAATTCGAGCAGGCGATCGATGGCGTCGGCCCGGTTGCGCTCCTGGGTGCGGAAGCGCTGGGCGTGGATCACGATCACGCCCTCCTTGGTCATGCGCTGGCCGGCGAGCCGCACCAGCCGTGCGGCCGCATCCTCCGGCAGCGCGATCTTGCGCGTGTCGAAACGGAGCTGCGCTGCGGTCGCGAGCTTGTTGACATTCTGCCCGCCCGGGCCGGAGGCGCGGACGAAGCCGATCTCAATGTCGTTTTCGTCAATCGTGAGGTCGCGGGAAACCCGCAGCATGGCGTTCACCGGAATGCTAGAGAATCGGCGAATGCAAGATAGCGGTTTTGAATTGAAGCCGCTTGCCGCGCGCTCGGTCGTTCCCTCCCGCCTTGCGGGGGAGGGTTAGGGAGAGGGGTAAGCCACAAGCACCGGAACTCGCGGCCACCCCTCTCCCCAGCCCTCCCCCGCACGGGGGGAGGGAGCGCAGAGTGCCGTATCGCTAGAGTGTAGCTAAGCTTAAAGGCCTAGTTCGCTCTCGGCGGCGCCGCGGCGGGCTGCGCGGCGGCTTGCGGGGCGCGGCCGACGATCACGGTGAGCAAGCCCTGGCCCCACAGCTTCTGCGCCGCCTTTTTGGCGTCGTCCAGCGTGACCGCGTCGACCAGGGCATTGCGCTTCTCGATGTAGTCGATCGGCAGCTTGTCGAGCTGGTATTGCAGCAGTGCCTGCGCCAGCTTCGAAGAGGTGTCGAGCGCCAGCATCTGCGAGCCCTTGAGGTACGACTTGGCCTCGTCCAGCTCCTTCTGGGTCGGGCCTTCCTCGGCGATGCGGCGGATTTCCTTCTCGATCGCGTCCACCGTCTCACCGGCGCGGTCGGCACGGGTGCCGGTATTGCCGATGAACAGCGCGGAGCGATCCATCCAGAGCAGGGATTCATAAACGGAATAGGCAAGGCCGCGCTTTTCGCGCACCTCCCTGTAGAGCCGCGATGACAGCCCGCCGCCGCCGAGGATGTGGTTCACGACGTAGGCGGCCATGAAATTCGGATCGTGGCGGCGAACGCCGGGGCCGCCGAACGTCACCACGGTCTGCGGCACGTCGAGCGGCACGAACGCGCGCTGCGGCGGCTTGGTGGCCTCGACCTCGGCGATCGGCGTGAGGCTGGCCTTGGCCGGCAGTCCGCCGAACGTCTTGTCCAGGAGCTTGCCGAGCGTGTCGGCATCGACGTCGCCGACCACAGCGATCCGCAAGTTATCCTTTGCAATCACGCGGCGGACGTAGTCCTTCATGTCGGCGACATCGATCTTCGGCACGCTGTCGAGCGTGCCGTTGGCCTGCCGGCCGTAGGGATGATCGCCAAAAGCGACTTCCAGGAATTTACGGCTCGCCAGCGAGGTCGGGTTGGTGGTGTCGCGGCGCAGCCCGGAGAGCACCTGCGCGCGAATGCGCTCGACGTCGGCGGCATCGAAACGCGGCGAGGTCAGCGCCAGATGGAGCAGGCCGAAAGCCTCGTCCTTGTTGTCCTTGAGCATCCGAAGCGAGCCGCGGAAATAATCCCGGGTCGACGAAAAGCTCAGTTCGATGGCGCGGCGCTCGAGGCGCTCGTGGAAGGTTTTGGAATCGAGATCGCCGGAGCCTTCATCGAGCAGGCTGGCGACCATGTTGCCGACGCCGGACTTGCCGGCCGGATCCTGGGCGGCGCCGCCGGCGAAGGCGTATTCCATCGCTATCAGCGGCACAGTGGCGTCCTGCACGAACCAGGCCTCGATGCCGCCAGGCGAGACCAGCCGCTGGATCTTGGCTGCGGCGTGCGACGGGCTCGCCGCCAGCAACAGCAGGACGGTGACGGCGATCAGGGCGGATGCGAGGCGCTGCGCGGAAATCGAAAAACGGATCACGAGCGCTTCTCCTCGCGTTTTTGCGCGGTATCCTTGATCAGATAGCCCGTCACCGAGCGTTTCTTGTCGAGCCATTTCTGCGCGGCGTCACGGACCTGCTCGGCGGTGACGGCGCGAATCCGGTCCGGCCAGCTCCTGATGTCGTCGATGGAAAGCCCCGTGGTCAGCGCGCCGCCATACCAGCGCGCCAGCGTGGCCTGGTTGTCCTGGGCGTAGATCGCTTCCGCAATCAACTGGGTCTTGACCCGCTCGAGATCCTCGGCGCGGGCCGGGTTTTGGATGACCTCCGCGATCACGCCGTCGATCACCTGCTCTACTTGCGAAAACTCCACGCCGGGCTTTGGCGAAACCGAGATCGAGAACTGCGAGGGATCCAGCGCGGTGCCCTGGTAACCGGCACCGGCGCTGATCGCGAGCTGACGGTCGATTACCAGTGCGCGATAGAGATAGGAGTTGGAGCCGCCGCCCATCAGCTGCGCGAGCACGTCGAGCGCCGGGCCTTCGCCGGCCGCAGCGGTCGTGGAAGAGGGGACGAGATAATAGCGCCGCAGGCTGGTCTGTTCGACGCGCGGATCGGACAGCGTCACCGTGCGCGGTGCCGCTGGCACCGGCTCCTGCGGGCGGATTCGTTGCGCCGCAATGGCCGGCTGCGCCGGGATGCCGCCATAGGCCTTCTCGACCATCGCTTGGACTTCCTTGGCATCGACGTCGCCCGCGATCACCAGGATCGCGTTGTTCGGCGCGTAGAAGCGCTTGTAGAACGCCAGCGCATCCTCGCGGTCGAGCTTCTCGATCTCCTGGCGCCAGCCGATCACCGGGCGGCCATAGGGATGGTTGAGATACAGCGCCGCCATGATCTGCTCGGTGAGCCGGGCGTCCGGATTGTTGGCGACCCGCATGTTGAATTCCTCGAGCACGACATCGCGCTCGGGAAGCACGTTCTCATCCTTGAGGATGAGGCCGGTCATGCGGTCGGCCTCGAATTCCATCATTTTCGCCAACTGCTCGCGCGGCACGCGCTGGAAATAGCCGGTGTAATCGAGCGAGGTGAAGGCGTTCTCGTTGCCGCCGATCCGCAGCACGGTCTGCGAAAATTCACCGGCGGGATGTTTCGCGGTCCCCTTGAACATCAGATGTTCGAGGAAGTGCGCCAGTCCGGATTTGCCCGGCGTCTCGTCGGCGGAGCCGACCTTGTACCACATCATCTGCGTGACGACGGGCGTGCGGTGATCCGGGATCACCACGACTTGCAGGCCGTTGTCGAGGGTGAAGCTGGCGGGACGTTCCGACGTGACCGTGGTCTGGGCGAATGCGCCGCCGGCGGAGAAAGCAAACGTCGAGATGAGGGCTATCGCGAGAGAAACGGCAAGACGGTGTGAGGACATCATGACCTATCTGGCGCTAAAATTCCGCAAAGCTGGTTGCCGGCCCTGCGAAACGAATCCGCGCAAATGTTAGAAGTAACCCGACAAAACCGTTCGGGATCAAAGCCGCGGCATCGTACACCGCGCTTGGTTCCGGCAATCGTCACGATGGCGAGAGATCAGCTTAACTAATCGCCATATTTGCCCTTGGCCGGATTATATTCCTTGTTCAGCGATTCCTTCGGTCCGGTGCCGTAGGCAAAATTGGACGACGGTGTCTGGTAGCCGGGCGGAGGCTGGGTCAGCGATTCCCGCGTCGGCTCACCCTTGAAGGGAGCCGTTTCGGTCTTGCTGCCACCGAACAGGCCGCTGAAGCCGCCGTTATAGCCGAGCTGCGACGGGCTCAGGATCGGATTGTTGTTGGAGGTGCCAGGCTGCACCGGATCATTGTCCTTGCGCGCGGGCGCCGCGGTCTTGCCTACCGCGAGTTCGGCCGGCGTCAGGATGCGGGACGCTTCACGCGGGTCCTTGTTCTCTTTCTTGCGGGCCGCAATGGCCGCCTTGCGGCGCTGCTCGTCGGGGTCCTTTGGCCAGTTCGGCGCCTTCGCGTCGGCCGCGGCCGCGGCTGGCGGCGGCAAATCCAGCTTGGGTGGAACGACCAGCGGGGAGCGCTCGCGGTATTCGATGCCGCGATTTTCCATGTTGGTGCCGCCAAGGCCGCGCATGATGCCTTCGATGATCTTTTCCTCGAAGGTCTTGTCGTCTTCGTCCTCGTCGTCAGCCGCGCGCACGGGGCCAGCGGCCATCACGAGACCTATGCCGAGAGCGATGGCGGCGAACCGCAGCGCCCGGGTGAGCGAGCTGGTCTGCATCATCCAGAAGAAGCGGGGTTCGGTCTCGCGCATCGCGCTGTTCCCATTCCAATTTCTGCAACACGCGGGGGCCGGGCTTAAGGGGCCTAACGGCGCCAGACCGCAGGGGTCGTATCGGCCGGGATCAGGGCGCTTTTGCGGCGGGTACCCCCAGGAACGAGTCATACAATAGGCCCGCTACCCCGGCAACAATGGCCACATCCGCAAGGTTAAACACGTACCAATTGAAGGTTTTTCCCCCGATCTCGATGTGGAACAGGGCGAAATCGACCACCGCGCCGTGCACGAATCGGTCGATGCCGTTGCCGAGCGCGCCGCCGATGATCAGGCCGAGCGCCAGCGTCGCGAGACGCGTGCTGGAGCGTGCCATCCAGATCCCCAGCACGATCACCGCAATCGCCTTGATCGCCATCAGCGCAAGCTGGGCGAGTTGGTTATCGCTCTGGAACCAGCCGAAGCTGATCCCGACGTTCCAGGCCAGCACCAGGTCGAAGAACGGCGTGACCCTGACCGCGCCGCGATTGGCGAGATCGAAGACGTAGAGCAACCAAAGCTTCGAGGCCTGGTCGATCACCAGCGTCACGAGCGCGGCAACGGCGCCGGCGCGAAGGTGAGGGGTCACGAAGCGCTCCTTGCCGGACACTTATCTCGCCTTCTTCTTTTTCTTCTTTTTCGACGCGGTCGCAGACGACTTTCTTCCCGCCTTCTTGGCGGTCTTTTTGTCCGCCTTCTTTACCGCTTTCTTCTTAGCTCCCTTCTTGGCCGCCTTCGTTGCCGAAGCTGCCTTTTTGGATTTGGCGGCTTTCCTGACCTTGGCTTTCTTGGCTTTGGCTTTCTTGGCCGTGGTTTTGTTGGCCGCGGTCTTGTTGGCCTTGGCTTTCTTCGTTGTGGCCTTCTTGGCTGCAGCCTTTTTGGGTTCTGCTTTCTTGACTTCGGCCTTGGGTTCGGGGGCGCTCTTGGCCTTCGCCTCGCTCTTGGCTTGCTCGGCCTCCGCGGTTTCCAAAACCTTCCTGGCTCTGACCTTCTTGGCAGTCGTGTCCGCCGTCACCTTTCCTGAACCGGCCTGCTCCGGCGCTTCCTCTGCTTGTTGCGGTTGTTCTACAGGTTGCTGCTCGACCAACGCGACAGGCCTGGCGGCCGCTACGGCTGCATCGGCCGGCTTATGGCCCTCGGCAAGCGCCTTCCATTCCCGCAACGCTTGCGCGTCGCGCGGGGAGACGTCGGGATACTCGGCGTCTTCGCCAACCGTGGGCAGGATCTTCCACGACCGCGCGCATTTAGTGCCAACTGCCCTTTCGACCACAACGGCGACGCCGGGCACGTCGGCGAGGCTGAATGCGCTGGCCGGCGCATCGTCGTTGGTCACCATCGCGTTCGAAGTGATGCAGACCTCGGCCAGATCGATGTCGAGCAGCGTGTTGAAGATATTCTTGTCCGACACATAGACCAGCGGCGAGGCCTCGAGCGATGAGCCGATGTTCTTGGCCGCGCGTTCGACTTCGAGCGCGCCGGTGACGACACGGCGGACGTCGCGAATGGTCTCCCACTTCTCCGCCAACTTCTCGTCGCGGAATTGGTCAAAACTTTCGGGGAACAGCGTCAGGTGCACCGAGGCTCCCGCGTCCGGCTTGTACATCCGCCACGCCTCTTCGGTCGTGAAGCTGAGCACCGGCGCCAGCCAGCGCAGGATCGCATCGCAGATGATGTCGATCGCGGTCAGCGCTGCCTTGCGCGTGACCGAGGACGGCGGATCGCAGTAGAGCGCGTCCTTGCGGATATCGAAATAGAACGCCGACAATTCGCTGTTCATGAACGCCGCCAGCGTCGCGACCACGGTCTTGTAGTCGAACTCGGCATAGGCCTGGCGCACGATTGTCGCGCGTTTCGCCAGTTCGTGCAGCATCAAGCGTTCCAGCTCGGGCATGTCGCCATGGGCGACCGCGTCGGCCGGGTTGAAATGATGCAGCGTGCCGAGCATCCAGCGGATCGAGTTGCGCAGCTTGCGATAGGTCTCGATGGTGTTCTTGAGGATCTCCGGTCCGATGCGCTGGTCGTCGGCATAGTCGGTGGCGGAGACCCACAGCCGCAGGATATCCGCGCCCGAATCCTTCATCACCTTCTGCGGCTCGACGGTGTTGCCGAGCGACTTCGACATCTTGCGGCCGTTCTCGTCCAGCGTGAAGCCGTGAGTCAGCACCACGTCATAGGGCGCGCGGCCGCGGGTGCCCGCGCTTTCCAAGAGCGAGGAATGAAACCAGCCGCGATGCTGGTCGCTGCCCTCGAGATACATCACGGTGTCCTCGCCGCCATCGACCTTACGGACGATGTTGCCAAGGCTTGGAAAATTCTGGCGGTCCTCCAGCACGAAGGCATGCGTCGAGCCGGAGTCGAACCAGACGTCGAGGATGTCGTCGATCTTTTTCCAGTCTTCGCCAGCGCGTTCGCCCAGGAAACGTTCACGTGCGCCGTCCATGTACCAGGCGTCGGCCCCTTCCTCCATGAAGGCTTCGACGATGCGCTGGTTGACGATGTCGTCCTGCAGGATTTCGGCGGAGCCGTCGCCCTTCTCGCGCACGAACACGGCGATCGGCACGCCCCAGGCGCGCTGGCGCGAGATCACCCAGTCCGGGCGGCCGGCGATCATGCCGTTGATGCGATTCTGCCCTGCGGGCGGCACCCATTGCGTCACCGAGATCGATTTCAGAGCCCGGTTCCGCAAAGTGTCATCGCCGGCCATCGTCATGGGGGTATTCACACCACTGCCCCAAACCAGCTTGTTTGGAGTGATTGCTTTATCCATCGCGATGAACCATTGCGGCGTGTTGCGGAAGATCACCGGCTTCTTCGAGCGCCAGGAATGCGGATACTGATGCTTGAGCCGCCCGCGCGCCAAAAGCTTGCCGGCCTCGACCAGCGCCTTGATGACGGCATCGTTGGCGTCGCCCTTCTCGCCCTTGTCGTTGATGACGCGCCTGCCGGTGAAGCCAGGAGCGTGATCGGTGAAAGCACCGTTCTCGTCGACGGTGTAGGGGATGGCGGTGTTGATGCCGCGTTGATCGAGTTCACGCGCATTTGCCGTCCAGACGTCGAAGTCTTCGCGGCCATGGCCCGGTGCGGTATGGACGAAGCCGGTACCGGTGTCGTCGGTGACATGGTCGCCGGGCAACAGCGGCACCATGAACTCGTAGCCACCGCTAAATCCCTTTAACGGATGGGCACATTCCACGGCGTCGAGCGTATCGCCGGGCAGGTCGCGCACCTTTTCATAGGCGGTGACGCGCGCCTGCTTGAATACTTCTACTGCAAGAGCATCGGCGAGGATCAGAAGATCGCCGGTCTTCGCCCAATTGTCGGCAGGCGCATCTGTGACCTTGTAGAGGCCATAGGCGATCTTCGGCGAGAACGAGATGGCGCGGTTGCCGGGCAGCGTCCACGGCGTCGTGGTCCAGATCACCACGGAAGCCTCGGCCAGCGCGCCATGCGCCGGCGAGGTGACCGGAAACTTCACCCAGACCATGTCGGAGGTGTAGTCCTCGTACTCGACCTCGGCTTCGGCCAGCGCGGTCTTCTCGACCACGCTCCACATCACGGGCTTGGAGCCGCGATAGAGCGTGCCGTTGGCGGCGAACTTCATCAATTCGCGCGCGATCTGGGCTTCGGCCGGATAGCTCATGGTGGCGTAGGGGTGGTCCCAATCGCCGATGATGCCGAGCCGCTTGAACTCCTCACGCTGTACGTTGAGCCAGTGCGTCGCATAGGCGCGGCACTCCTTGCGGAACGCCACCATCGCGGTGGAGTCGCGGAAGTCCGGCTTCGGCTTGCCCTTGGAGCGGTAGTTCTCTTCCTCGATCTTCCATTCGATCGGCAGGCCGTGACAGTCCCAGCCCGGCACGTAGTTGGAATCGAAGCCGAGCATCTGCTGGCTCTTGGTCACGACGTCCTTGAGGATCTTGTTCAGCGCGTGGCCGATATGGATGTTGCCGTTGGCATAGGGCGGCCCGTCATGCAGCACGAATTTGGCGCGGCCCTGCGCGCTCTCGCGCAGCTTTCCGTAGAGGTCGATCCCGTTCCAGTATTTGAGGATCTCCGGCTCGCGCTGCGGCAGGCCGGCGCGCATCGGGAATTCCGTCTGCGGCAGGAACAGGGTTTTCGAATAATCTGTGACGTCGGACTTTTGCGGCTGTTGGGACATGAATGCTCTGGTTTGGCTCGAAGACGGCGCTGAAAAGCGGATATCGCGGGGTGAACAGGGAAATCCCGGTCTTGCGCCGAGCCAAAGCTCAGGCGGAAGCCGGGCCGCTAATGCTGATGGTGCGCCGCGCAAACATGGGGCTTTCCATAGCAGGGGGCCGGGAAAATCGCAAAGCCTGCTGGCGGGCGGACTGTCAGCCCTGTCGCGACCGGGCCGGGTTTCCCGCGACGGTGACGCCCGCGCCGACGTCCCGCGTGACCACGCTGCCGGCGCCGATTACGGCGCCATCACCGATCGTGACGCCGGGCAGGATGATGGCGCCGCCGCCGATCCAGACATCGCTGCCGATTCGCACCGGACGGCCGAATTCAAGGCCGGTTCGCCGCGTTTCGGCATCGCGCGGGTGGTCGGCGGCGTAGATTTGCGTCGCCGGTCCGATCTGGGTGCGGTCGCCGATCGTCACCTCGACCACGTCGAGGATGACGCAATTGAAGTTGAGAAACACCTCATCGCTGAGCTGTATATTGTAGCCATAGTCGCAAAAGAACGGCGGACGGATCACGGCGCCGGTGCCGACACGGCCGAAATGGGCCGATAGCAGCGCATGCCGCTCGGACACAGGCGCAGCCAGCGCCGCATTGTAGCGCGCGAGCCAGGCCTTGTTGGCGGCGGCATCCGCCTGCAGTTCGGGATCGCCAGGGCGATAGAGTTCGCCGGCCAGCATTTTTTGCTTTTCGGTCTTGCTCAACCGATCACTCCAAGCTTGGGAAAAGCATCCGGAGCGGCAGCCAGCCGCTCGCGGGCGCGCGCGCTGTCGTCGTCCATCTGCCGGATCAACGCGTCGATCGAGTCGAATTTAAGTTCGTCCCGGATGAAGCCGATGAAGGCGATATCGAGCACCGCGCCGTAGAGGTCGCCCTTGAAGTCGAACAGGAACACTTCCAACAGCGGGGCGCCGTTGTCGAAAGTCGGGCGGCGGCCGAAGCTTGCGACGGCGTCGAAGCGCACATGATCCTTTCCTTGCCCGTGGCCGACCCGCACCGCATAGATGCCATGCTTGAGGCTGCAATTCTTGTCGAGGCGGATGTTGGCGGTGGGGTATCCGAGGTCACGGCCGCGCTTGTCGCCATGGATCACCGCGCCGCTGACGAACCACGGTCCGCCCAGCATGGCGGTGGCTTCGTCGATCTGGCCCTCCGCCAGCGCCATGCGGATCGCGCTGGAGGACACCGGCCGCTCCTCGATATCGACATGGGCCTGAACGTCGACCTCGATGCCGAGCCGCGGCCCCTCGCTGACCAACAGGCTCGGCGAACCGGCCCGTCCCTTGCCGAAATGAAAGTCGTAGCCAACGGCAATGCCGCTGACGCCGAGCCGCCCGATCAGGTCATGGTGAATGAAATCTTGCGCCGAGGTTCCGGCGCGGGTCTTGTCGAAGGTCATCACGACCGCGCCGTTCAGTCCCGTTCCGGCCAGCAGCCGCAGCTTGTTGGTCTCGTCGGAGAGGCGGAACTGGGGGCTGTTCGGGCTGAAAAAGCTGCGCGGATGCGGCTCGAAAGTGACGGCAAAGGCCGGCTTGCCGTGGGCGCGGCCCATCCGCAAAGCCGCGTCAATCACGGCCCGGTGGCCCAGATGGACGCCGTCGAAATTGCCCATCGCGACCACCGCCCCGCGGGGGATGTCGGCGGCAGGGGTCGCGTCTCGGATAACGGTAAAACCAGTTGTCATTTCAGGGATTCTTGGTCTCGGTGAAGGCGGCCGGACGGTGACGCGGCGCCGCCGTCGAAGTCAAGCCGGGCGCGGCGGGTCAAAACGGATGCAGTCCGGTGTCGTCGGGTTAACGGGCTGTTTAACGGCTGATGCTACAGGTGGGGGGAGGACTGCGGGTCCCGCAGGCCTGTCGATTTTTTGTGGCGTAAAGCGTCGAGTGGGGGAAAAGATGGCGGTTGATTTGTCCATGCCGGTTCTGGTGGTTGATGACTACAGCACCATGATCCGCATCATCCGAAATCTTTTGAAGCAACTCGGCTTCGACAACATCGACGACGCCAGCGACGGCTCGGCCGCGCTGAACAAAATGCGCAGCAAGAAATACGGACTGGTGATCTCGGACTGGAACATGGAGCCGATGACCGGCTACGACCTGCTCAAGGAAGTCCGCGCCGACCCCAACCTTGCCACCACGCCCTTCATCATGATCACGGCGGAATCCAAGACCGAGAACGTGATCGCCGCCAAGAAGGCCGGCGTGAACAATTACATCGTCAAGCCGTTCAACGCGGCGACGCTGAAGACCAAGATCGAGGCGGTCTTCCCGGACATGGCGACGGCGTAAGGCGCCTGGTCTCCAGCTCGCTCCAATTCTCGTGATGCCCGGCCCAATCCCGGGCATGCTGCGCTCTCATGAGCCCTACCAGGTCTTGCGTTTTCGGATGATGTAAGGCCCATTCCTACTTTGCATGGGGTTGTTTTCGCAATTTTGAGTCCGGTGCAGCGATGCACCTACCACCGCAGCTCCCGCATCAGCGCGCGGGGCGGGTGACCGAACAGCTCTTTCACCGAGGCCGGGTCGAGCTGGTCGATGCCCTCGAACTCCTCGGAATGGATGCCGCGGGTGAGGAAAAGACAATCGATTCCGAAGCCGTGCGCGCCGGTGAGATCGGTCCGCACCGAATCCCCGATGGCCAGCACGCGGTCGAGCGGTGCCGAATGGCCGCGGCGCTCGGCGGCGAGCGCCATCGCGCGTTCATAAATCGGCCGGTGCGGCTTGCCGTAGAAGATCGCCTCGCCGCCGAGCTCGCGATAAAGCTCGGCGATCGCGCCGGCGCAATAGATCAGCCGGTCGCCGCGTTCGACGACGATGTCGGGGTTGGCGCAGACCAGCGGCAGTTTGTGCTCGCGCGCCTGCAGCAGCATCGCGCGATAGTCTTCCGCCGATTCGGTTTCATCGTCGAACAGGCCGGTGCAGATGATGTAGTCGGCCTGCTCCAGCGGCGCCATCACGGCGTCGAGTCCGCGATGGATCGAGGAGTCCCGTTCCGGACCGATCCAGAATATCTTCTTGCCGGGGTGATCGGCGACGAAACTCCGGGTCAGGTCCCCGGAACTGACGATGGCGTCGTAGGTTTCGTCGGCGACGCCGAGCTTGCGCAATTGGCGCTGCACGGAATCGGCCGGCCGCGGTGCGTTGGTGATCAGGATGACGGTAGCTCCGCGCTGGCGGCAGGTGTGCAGCGCCTCGCAGGCTTCGGGGAAGGACTCCAGCCCATTGTGCACCACGCCCCAGATATCGGACAGGATGACCTCGACGCCGTCCATGAGGTCGCGTAGCCGCTCGACGAAGCGCAATGAGGTCATGATTCCGGAAGCCCGTTAGCCCGGTCCCGCGGCACGGCGCGCCAACGCGGCATTGCCGGTCGCGCGCATCGGGGGCTCCGCGGCCTGGCTGGCCATGGGGACGGGGTTGCTGGGGCCATTGGGGCTGCCGGATTCCTTGTTCGCTGTCGCCCCGCCGGTAGCAGATGCCCCCTCGGGCCGCAACGGCCGCGGCGGTGCAAACAGAAAGCCCTGTCCAAACCGCACGTCATAGTCGAGCAGGTCCACCACCGCGCGCTCGCCCTCGATCTTCTCGGCGATCAGGTCGATGCCGAAACGGCCGAGCAGGTCGGAAAGATCGGAAGGGTGGATGTCCGAGGTCGAGCTCTGCTTGGGATCGAGCAGCAATGCCGCGGGCACCTTGATGAAACGGACGCCGCGATCGGCGAGGTCGCGCGGCTCGATCCGCAAGTCGGTGACATGGTCGATCGAGAAACGATAACCACGCTGCGACAGCGCGGCCAGATTCTCGATTTCGGTCGGGCGGAGATTGCGGAACGTCGCCTGCTTGAACTCGAGCACGAAGGAGGGCGCCAGCGCCCGATTGGCCTCGAGGAAGTCGAGGCATTGCGCGAAATTGGCGGCATTGCCGAGCGTCGCCGCAGAGACGTTGCAGAACACGCCGACGTCCTTGTTGCGCACCATCAGGCGGCGCAGCACCTGGATACAGCGCAGCATCACCATGTGATCGATTTTGCCGATCAACCCGCCGGCTTCGGCGGTGGGGATGAAATCATCGGCGGCGAGGATCTGATCCCTGTCGTCGCGCAGCCGCGTCACCGCCTCGTAGAAGCGCACCTTGCGCTGCGGCAGCGTCACCATCGGCTGCAGGTAGATGTCGAGCCGGTTTTCCTCGACGGCGTTCTTCACCGCGGCGAGCAGTTGCGGCTGGTTGCGCGAGGGCGGAGCGGCTTCCGCGGCAGTTGCAGCCGCTGCCGGCCTTGCGGCAGCAGCCGGTGCGGGCCTGGCGACGATCGGCGCGGCTTGCTCCGCGGCGACCGCCGGTTCGCTCGGAGGTTCGGGATCCGGCCGGCCGGCCGGGGCGGGGGGCGCCGCCGCCGCGCCCGCGGCCAACAGATCCTCATGGCCCGCCACCGAGACGGCCAGTTGCTTGACCAGGACGCCGAGCTCGTTGATTTCGCCGACCACCGCCTGGATGCGGTCGGAGCTTGCGGAATTCGCCGACACCAGGCGGCCCTCGACGGCGGCGAGCCGGCGGCCGAATTCGGCGACCTGACGGGCGAGGTCGGCGGTGCCACGGGAAAGATCGGCGATCTGGCCGCCGACATCCGAGCGGTCGCGCAACCGCATCGATACGGCGTTGTAAAGGATCAGGAAGGTCAGCGCGGTGAGCGCCACGATCGCGGATTCGGTGCCGTTGAAGCCCGCCACCGTATGCAGGACGAGGCCGAGCGAGGCTGCAACCAGCACCATGCAGATGGCGATGAAAATCGTCGAAATGCGAATCATGTCGCGCGCTACGCCTTCAGGTCCGAACTGTGCTCCCCCGGGAAAACACGGAAGTTTCAGGCATCGTCTGACTTGCGCATTCCCCAGCGGAGCAACCTTAGCATCAATGTTGATTCGCAGAGCTAGTGTTCTTTGAACACGGCCGGAACCTGCGATCAAAGCGGTGCAACGGCCAGCGTTGCGCCGTCAAACGTCCGAGTGCCGCGCATGCCATCGCCGTCGCGTTGCCGCCAGGCCCAGTAATGTCGCCATCAGGATTAGACCGGCCTGCAGATGCCTGTCGCCTCCCGGGGATCGGCGCCGAGCACGGCTGCGCGTGGAAGGTGCCGAGGGCGCCTGCAAAATTGACCTGGCGGTGTCCCGCGTCGCTTCGATCTGGTCCGGTTCAATCGGACTGGCCTTGATCGCGACGCGCAGGCGGCTTGTAAGCGAAGGAAACTGCGGCGGCCTTTGTCTGAGTTTGGCGGCGGCGAGCCCGGCGCAAATCGCGGCGATTATCGCGAGCAATGCGCCGATCGCGCCGAAGGCCCAAAACGGCCCGTAATGGATCTCGATCCAGCGAAACAGCGCGGTCATGCCGACCAGGCAAGCGGCGATCAAGAAAATGCCCGCTGCTGCGAACAGGCCTGCGGCGATGGCATAGGAAGTCATCGTTCCGGTCGCCTGATGGGTCCGATCTCGCAAATACGACCGCGTCGCCAGCTTGACCTGATTCAGCTTCAGTCCGATCGCGGCGCGCAGCAAGCCGCTCGAAGGCGCGAGCATTTCCGCAACCCTCCGCCGGTGGAGGCAGGATCGCCTCCGCCAAACGTAATGAACGCGGGGTCGTTTCGAATGTTCCTGCCCGGTCAGAGCCGATGCTGGCGCTTACGCCGTCGCTCGGATCACCTTGGCGACCTTGTCCATAATCTCGCCGATCTGGTCTTCGGTGATAATCAGGGGCGGCGTCAGCGCGAGCGTATCGCCGGCCACCCGTAGCATCAGATCATGGTCGTGGAAGGCGCTGTTGAGCCCGGCAAAGCCGCGCTTGCCCGGCGCATCCGCAACCGGTGCGAGATCGATGCCGGCGGTCAGGCCGATGGTGCGGATATCCACCACACCCGGCTCGTTGCGCAGCGACATCACGGCGTCGGCGAATTTCGGCTCGAGTTCACGCGCGCGCTCGAACAGTTTTTCGTCGCGATAGATGTCGAGGGTGGCAAGAGCCGCGGCGCAGGCCAGCGGGTGCGCGGAATAGGTGTAGCCATGGGCCAGCTCCACCACATGTTCCGGGCCACTCATGAAAGCATCATGGATGGTGTCGCGCACCAGCACGCCGCCCATCGGCGCGGCGCCATTGGTAACACCCTTGGCGAAGGTCAGCATGTCGGGCACCACACCATAGCGTTCGGCGGCAAAGGCAAAGCCGAGCCGGCCATAGCCGGTGATGACCTCGTCGAAGATCAGCAAGATGCCGTGCTTCTGGGTGATCTCGCGCAGCCGCTTGAGATAGCCCTTCGGTGCCGGGAGCACGCCGGTCGAGCCAGCCATCGGCTCGACGATCACGGCAGCGATGGTGTTGGCGCCGTGCAGGTTGACGAGCCGTTCGAGCTCGTCGGCGAAATGCGCGCCATATTCCGGCTCGCCCTTGCTGAACGCCTGCTTCTCGCGATCATAGGTCGCCGGCAGATGGTCGACGCCGGTGAGCAGCGAGCCGAACAGTTTTCGGTTGCCGACGATGCCGCCGACGGCGGTGCCGCCGAAGCCGACGCCGTGATAGCCGCGCTCGCGGCCGATCAGGCGCATGCGGCTGCCCTGGCCGTTGATCTGGTGATAGGCCAGCGCGATCTTGAGCGCGGTGTCGGCCGCTTCCGAGCCGGAGTTGCAGAAGAACACGTGGTCGAGCCCATCGGGCGCCAGCTCGGCGATGCGGCTCGCAAGTTCGAAGGCCTGCGGGATGCCGAACTGGAACGGCGGCGCGTAGTCCAGCGCCTCGGCCTGCTTGGCGATCGCCGACGAAATCTCGGTGCGGCCGTGTCCGGCATTGGTGCACCACATGCCCGAGGCACCGTCGATGATCTTGCGACCGTCGACGGTGAAGTAGTGCATGTCTTTCGCGCCGGCGAGCAGCCGCGGGTTCTTCTTGAACGCCCGGTTCGCGGTGAACGGCATCCAGTGCGCGGCGAGATCGTTCGGAACGTTGACGGGGGTGGGGCGGGGGCTCTTATCCAGCATGGAAGGCCTCTTCAGCTTTAACGTCGGATTTGCCCCAAGGTATCAGTTTCGTCGCGACACGGGAACGCCACCACGACGTGATATTTTTCGCGTAACCGGACAGTTCAGAGATCGGCTGCCGCGATCCAGAATACTTCGCCCTCGGAATCCTCGGTGTCGAGCCAGAGCAGCGGCAGTTGCGGATAGGCGGCTTCCAGTTGCGGGCGGCAGCGGCCGATCTCGCATAACAGTCCGCCCTGCGGCGTCAGGTGCGCGGCCGCCTCGTCGAGGATGCGCCTGACAATGTCGAGCCCATCGAAGCCGCCATCGAAGGCGAGTTTCGGTTCGGCTCGGCATTCGCGCGGCAGGCCGGCCATGCCTTCCGCGTCGACATAGGGCGGATTGGAAATGATGAGATCGTAGCGCTTATCCCCCAGCGGCTTGAACAGATCGCCGCGGTACAGCGTGAGCCTGTCCTGAAGCCCGTAATCGCCGACATTGCGCGCGGCGACTTCGAGCGCATCCTTGGAGATATCCACGGCGTCGATCGCCGCATTCGGAAAATTCCGGCTGGCCAGGACGGCAAGACAGCCCGAGCCGGTGCACAGATCGAGCACGCTTTCCACCGTGTCAGGATCCGAGATCAGCGAGCCCGCCTCGTCATCGCCATCGCGGCCGAAATGCTGGTCCAGTAATTCGCCGATGAAGGAGCGCGGCACGATGGTGCGCTCGTCGACGTAAAACGGCAGGCCGCGCATGTAGATTTTGTTGACGAGATAGGCGGCGGGCTTTCGCGTGGTGACGCGGCGCGCGATCAGATCGAGGACCTTCTTGCCTTCGGCGGCGGTGACGCGCGCGGTCGCGAACGTCTCGAACTGGTCGGGGTGCAGGTGCAGCGCTTCGCAGACCAGGAATGCGGCTTCGGCAAGCGGATCGGTGGTGCCGTGCGCAAATACCAGTTTGGCCTCGACGAAGCGGCTGACCGCATAGCGGACGAAATCGAGCAGCGTCAGCAGTTCTCCCGCGCCGACCTTGGGAAGTCTCGATGTGGTCTGGCCGCGCTTCGCCGCCGGCTTGGTGCGCTTGGCCATCAGGACTTGGTCCAGCGCGTGGCGGCGGCGTCGTCATGATCGCGCGCTTCGATCCAGCTCGCGCCTTTTTCGCTTTCCTCGCGCTTCCAGAACGGCGCGTTGGTCTTCAGATAATCCATCAGGAATTCCGCCGCTTCGAAGGCCGCCTGGCGGTGCGGCGAGGCGGTTACCACGAGCACGATGTTCTCGCCCGGCGCGATGCGGCCGAACCGGTGAATGATGGTGAGACCCTGCAGCGGCCAGCGCGACAGCGCCTCGTCGGCGTGGCGGCCGATCTCGGCTTCGGCCATGCCGGGATAATGCTCGAGCGTCAGTGCTGCGATCGGCTCGCCGTTCTCGCTGCCACGGCAGATGCCGCTGAAGGTGACGACGGCGCCGATATCGGTGCGGCCTCTGGTGAGCGCCGCGATCTCCTGCGCAGCGTCGAAATCCGCTTCCTGGATGCGAATGGTCGCGGTGACGGACATAGTAAGTCAGCCGCCGGTCATCGGCGGGAAGAATGCAATCTCGCGTGCGCCTGATATCACGGCATCCGGCTTGACATGAGCCTGGTCGATCGCGGCGCGGATCACCTTCGGCTTCTCGAAGGCATGGGCGTAAGCCTCGCCACGGCTGGAAAGCCATCCGATCAGATCGGCAACGGTGCGCACGTCGGCCGGCGGTTCGACGGTTTCTTCGGCGACGCCGACCCGCTCACGCACCCAGGCGAAATATTTGACCCTCATCCCTCATCCTCCTTGATGAGGTGATGGATGCCGGCGCGGAAATAGTCCCAGCCGGTGTAGATCGTGAAGAGCGCCGACATCCACAACAGGACGATCCCGATCAGGGTGGTCGCAGGTAGGAGTTGCTCGCCCGCCTCGCCCGCGATCAGGAAGCCGATTGCGACCAACTGGATCGTGGTCTTCCATTTCGCCAGCTTGGTCACGGGTACGCTGACCCGCAACGCCGCGAGATATTCCCTCAAGCCCGAGACCAGGATCTCGCGGCACAGGATCACGATGGCGGCCCACAGGGTCCAGCCGTGGATGCTGCTATCGGCGGCCAGCATCAAGAGGCAGGACGCTACCAGGAGCTTGTCGGCGATCGGGTCGAGCATCCGGCCAAAGGCGGATTGCTGGTCCCAAATTCGCGCATAGTAGCCATCGAGGTAATCAGTCACGGCGGCGGCGAGAAAGACCGCCAGCGCTACCCAGCGCAGCCAGAGCGGGCCGTCCTGGATGGATTGGGCGAAAACGCAGCCGACCACCACCGGAATGGCGGCAATACGGGCGTAGGTTAGAATGTTCGGCAGGGACAGGGTCTTGGCCTGTCCCTTGGTTGTCGCGATGTTCATCCGTCTTACCAATACCGCTGGAGCGTGAAGGTCAACCGTGCGGATGTAGATCATCTGTCGCAGGCGACGCCCAAATGACATGCCTCTCGACGCGAAGTCCCCTTAACCCGCCTATGCATGGAAAAACTCAAAGATCTTGCGGGCGCTCTCGGCGCTAACGCCTGGAACCTTGCCGAGGTCCGCGATCGAGGCCCGCTCGATCTCCTTCAGTGTTCCGAAGTGGTGCAGCAAGGCACGTTTGCGTGACGGGCCGATGCCCGGGATTTCCTGCAAGCCCGCTTCCCGGATGTCCTTTTTCCGCAGTTTGCGGTGCGAGCCGATCACGAAGCGATGCGCCTCGTCGCGCAGCCGCTGGATGAAATACAGCACGGGATCGCGTGGTTCGAGCTTGATGGCTTCGCGGTCAGGCATGAACAGGGTCTCGCGCCCGGCATCGCGGTCCGGGCCTTTTGCCACGGCCATCAGGCAGACCTGCGTCAGTCCCAGACCCTGGAAAATTTCCCTGACGGCGTTGAGCTGGCCACGGCCGCCATCGATGATGACGAGGTCGGGCCATTGCGGAAACGAATCATCGTCGGCCTTGGCCGCATCGCCCTCCGGCGGCTTCAACAGCCGCTTGAAGCGCCGTTCCAGCACTTCGCGCATCATCGCGTAGTCGTCGCCGGGCGTCAGTCCCTCGGACTTGATGTTGAACTTGCGATACTGGTTTTTGATAAAGCCATCCGGTCCCGCCACGATCATTGCACCGACCGCGTTGGTGCCCTGGATGTGACTGTTGTCGTAGACCTCGATGCGCTTCGGCACCTGCGGCAGTCCTAATGTGCTCGCCATCGCTTCCAGGAGCCGGCCCTGGGTCGCGGTATCGGCGAGCTTGCGGCCGAGCGCCTCGCGCGCATTGGTCAGCGCATGCGTGACCAGTTCTTTTTTCTCGCCGCGCTTCGGCACCGAGATTTCGACTTTGTAGCCAGCCTTCACGCACAGGGCGTCGGCCAGCAGCGCGCACTCCTCGATCTCATGCGACAGCAAGATGAGTTTTGGTGGCGGCTTGTCGTCGTAGAATTGTGCGAGGAACGAGGCCAAGACTTCCTGCGGCGTGAACGACTTTTCCGCGCGTGGAAAATAGGCGCGGTTGCCCCAGTTCTGGCCGGTGCGGAAGAAGAACACTTCGACGCAGGAATAGCCGCCTTCCTGATGGATGGCGAACACGTCGGCCTCTTCCACTGTGCGGGGATTGATGCCCTGCTGCGACTGGATCGCCGACAGCGCGGCGAGACGATCGCGATAGAGCGCCGCGGTCTCGAATTCGAGCTCGTTCGATGCCTTCTCCATCTCGGCTGCGAGCAGCTCCTTCACCGCATGGCTGCGGCCGGACAGGAAATCGGTCGCCTCGCGCACCAGCTCGCCATAGCCGGGGAAGTCGATCTCACGGGTGCAGGGCCCGGAGCAGCGGCGGATCTGGTACAGCAGGCAGGGCCGCGTGCGGCTTTCGAAAAAGCCGTCGGTGCAGGAGCGGATCAGGAACGCGCGCTGCAGCGCCGTGATGGTGCGGTTGACGGCGCCGGCGGATGCGAACGGCCCGAAATATCGTCCGGGCCTGGTCTGGGCTCCGCGATGCTTGAGGATCTGCGGCGCCCAATGGTCGCCTGTGATCAGGATGTAGGGGAACGATTTGTCGTCGCGTAGCTGCACGTTGAAGCGTGGCCGTAGCTGCTTGATCAGGTTGGCTTCCAGCAGCAGCGCTTCGGTCTCGGTCGTGGTGGAAACGATCTCGACCGTGACGGTCGCCGCGATCATCCGAAGGATGCGCGCCGGCAAGGGCGCGTTGACGCGGGCGTAGGAGGCAAGCCGCTTGCGAACGTTTTTCGCCTTGCCGACGTACAGCACATCGCTGGCGGTATTGAGCATGCGGTAGACGCCGGGAGAGGTCGGTGCCAGCCGCACCGCGTTTTCGATGGCTGCGTGGCCGACCGCCAGCGGGCCTTCGGCAATCGCATCAGTGGGCTCCTCGGGGGCTTCCGGCAGGCGCGCCTCGTCGTCCTCCTCGGCGGCAGATGTCGCGGGATCGACGTCGGCGGCGGCAGTCAGGTCCTGGGGCGGCAAATCCGGCTGGGAACTCCGCCGCGCCTTGCGCGGGGGCTGCGGATGGTCGGTAGAATCGTGATCCATGGGCCTAAATTAAGCGCTGCAGGGCGGCATCGCCAGCGCTCGCGGCGCGCTCTTCGTGGAGACGCTGGTAACGCTTCCTTAAGACTGATGAGTGGGCGCTAACCCGGCTTAACAACCCTTTAACTTAAAACTCTCGATAAATCTTACCGGAAAAAGGTGGAGTTCCGTAACCAGGCCGGTTTCTCGCCGGCAGGGTCGCGGCAGTTGCGTGGAGTTGGGGGATGAGCAGGCTTGTGTGGGGCGCGCTGGCGCTGATCGCTACCGGCTGGACCACGTCGGCGCGGGCGGCCGACCTCTACGGATCGCGCCCGCCCTTGACAGTCAACCAGACGCAGTTCGGCCCCGATAGCTGGGCTGGCCCCTATCTCGGCGGCAACCTCGGCTATGCCTGGGGCTCGGTCGCGAACAATCCGACCAAGCCGTCCGGTTTCGTCGGCGGCGTTCAAGCCGGCTACAATTGGCAGAACGGCGGACCGTGGGTGTTCGGTCTCGAAGGCGACATCCAGGCGACCGGCGCCGAAGAAACCTTCGCGCCATGGAAATTTTCCAACCCTTGGTTCGGCACGATTCGCGGCCGCGCCGGCTACGCGTTCAACAACATCTTGTTCTTCGGCACCGGCGGTCTCGCCTTCGGCGAGCTGCGCGCTACTACCTTTGGCCTGACGGAATCTCATACCAATGTGGGCTGGACGCTCGGCGCCGGCGCCGAAGTGGGACTCGCGCCGAATTGGAGCGCCAAGATCGAATATCTCTATGTCGATCTGGCCAACAGCAACTTCGTTATTACGGGTGCGTCGAACGGTTACCGGTTCGGCCTGATACGGGCCGGCGTGAACTGGCACTTCTAAGAAAAGAAACTGGCGGCGACCACCTCCCGGCGGCAGTAAGTCGCCGGGATTTTTTTGCCTTCAGGCCGCGGGCATTGCAAATCTCCACGCTGTGGACGGCGACGCCATGCCCAGCGCAATCTTCGCAGCAAGAATTCAGTCCGCGTTCAACGTGAGCGTCAGCTCACGATGAAATCACCAGGTTGACCGCCTTGGGGCCTTTGCCCTTCTTATCCGGTTCGACCTCGAACGTAATGCGCTGCCCTTCAGTCAAATCCTTCAATCCGGCCCGCTCGACGGCGGTGATGTGCACGAACACATCGCGGCCGCCGTCATCGGGCTTGATGAAGCCGTAGCCGCGTTCTCCGTTGAAGAACTTGACTGTTCCAGTCATGGCCATCGGGAAACTCCTCCCCCGTATTGCTCTGCCGTTACGCGCATCTCGCGCATCGGCCGACCGGACATTCGCTGCCGGAAGCTTGGCCACCTGAGCTGATCGGATTCACGCCGCCGATCGACCCGGATTCTTATTCGGCCTTGATCACTCCGCCGCAACCATTCGCGGAAGCGGAACGTAAAGCCAGTCCCAACGGACTGAGCATAATACGGTTTCGCGTAAATTGCCTACGGCGATTCGCACTTTCCACCGGCCGCGCCGAGGCTCACGGCTTGGGCGTTTCCAGCCTGAACCGGCCGGCCCCGCCCTGGCCGAGCGGTTTTTCTAGCTCGGGTAGAATTGTCTTCAACTCACCGGCCAGCGTCCACGGCGGATTGACGATTAGGAGGCCGGTGGAGGCGAGGGGGCCGCCCGGCTCCTGCGGCGCAACGCTGAATTCAAGCCGCAGACATTTCCCGGCCGGCCTGCTGGCCGCGGCAGCGCTTGCGACGAGCCGTGCCAGCGTGTCGGTGGCGCGCCGGCTCTTCACGGGATACCAGATCAGATAGCTGCCGGTCGGCCACTTCGCGTAGGCTTCGGCGAATCCGCCGGCCAGCCGCTCGAATTCGTCTTGTTGCTCGAACGAGGGGTCGATCAGCACCAAGCCGCGCCGCTCGTTTGGAGGCACGAAGGCCGGCAACGCCGTCCAGCCGTCGAGATCGACCACCCGCGCCTGGCTGTCGCGGCGCAGCGCATCGATCAATTGCCTGCGGGCATTGGGCTCGATTTCACAGGCCGTGAGGCGGTCCTGCGGCCGCAGCAGAGCGCGGGCGATCAGGGGCGATCCCGGATAGGCCTCGAGCCGGCCCGGCGCATTGAATGCCCTGATGATATCGAGATAGGGAGTCACCAGCGGCAGCGCGCTTTCCGAGAACCGCGCCTGCATTACCCGCGCAATGCCGGTCAGCCATTCGCGGCCGCGGCGCGCCTCCTCAGCCGTGAGATCATAGCGCCCGGCGCCGGCATGGGTGTCGATGACGCGAAACGGGGCCTGCTTTTCCTGCAGATAGGTCAGCATGCGTACCAACACGATGTGCTTGATGACATCGGCAAAGCCGCCGGCGTGAAAGGCGTGTCGGTAGTTCATGGCAATCGGCCGACCAATTGAGAAGACGTATTGTCTTCTACTCGTCGGGGCCGGGCTTGTCCTGCTTCGCGAAACGCTTCGGAGGACCAGGGCTCCGGCGTGCCTCCGATGAGCGAACGATGTGTTCACCTGATCGGCGCTGACGCTGTCAGGTCCGCCGGCCACGCAATGCGATCCGCCGCTGATCGAATGCAGAGCGCGGCGGCGAACATGGAGCGCGCCTTCGAGAGCCACCAGCGCTTTCTCGAAGACTGGCTGAGCCGGTTCGAGCAAATCATGGAGCGGAAGAATGGCTAAGACGTTGACCAAACTGCAATTCAGCAATCCGCTGATGGCCACCCGCACCGAGGAGTCGTTCCACCTCAGCACGCTGCTCGACCTCGTCGGGAGGGACGGGTTCTTCGCCGGCAACGACCTGCTGGCGGTGTCGTCGTTCTACCCCGGCCTCGAGCTAGCCATCACGGGCGTGCACTGGTTCACCGGGCTGCCGCTGGTCGGCGCGCAGATCCTGATGGTTCTGCTGGCGCAATCGTCATCTGACAAGACCCGCCTGATTTCTTCCGACTTGACGCATGCCGATATCGGCATATGATGGCGCCCATGGCACGAGCAGCGACGACGTCGGACATCTTCAACGCGATCGCCGAGCCGCAGCGCCGGGAAATCCTGGTACTGCTGCGGATGGGTGAGCGGCCAGTGACCGAGTTGGCCCAGGAGCTGGGGATGACCCAGCCGGGGGCATCCAAACACCTGCGGGTGCTCCGGGAGGTCGGGCTGGTCCGGGACCGCAAGGCAGGCAAGCAGCGCCTGTACGGCATTGACGCCCGCAAGCTGCGACCGGTCCATGAGTGGACTGGCGGGTTCGAGCGGTTCTGGAATGAGAGCTTTGACCGGCTGGACGCGTACGTGCAGGACCTCAAGCAGGCAAGGCAGAAGGAGTGACCGATGGCCGCGACAGGACGCGACGCGCGAGCGCAGTCAGCGACGGCCGACCGCGAGATCGTGATCTCCCGCGTCATCGATGGCCCGCGGGAACTGGTGTTCGAGGCATTCACCGAAGTCCGGCATCTGTCGCGATGGTGGGGACCGGAGGGATTCACCACCACCACGCGGGCGTTCGAGTTCCGCGTCGGCGGGGAGTGGGACTTCGTGATGCACGGACCGGACGGGACGGACTACCAGGAGTGGATCTCCTGGACCGAGATCGCCCCGCCGGAGCGGATCGCGATGCTGCATGGTGAGTCCCGCGGCGACCCGAACGCCTTTGAGTCGGTCCTCACGTTCGGGCCCGACGGCGCGGCGACCCGGATCGAGATGCGCACGGTGTTCCCCACCAAGGAGCTGCGCGACGAGGCGGTCGAGAAGTACCACGCGATCGAGGGCGGCCAGCAGACCCTGAGCAAACTGGCTGCCTACGTCACCGAGATCGTTCGAAAAGGAGTTGAGGACTGATGGCCGGGAGGGTGTTCTTTAGCGTGTCGATGTCGCTGGACGGGTTCATCGCGCCCGAGTCCCTCGAGGATTTGATGGGGCAGCAGTGGATGGAACTGCAGCAGTGGATGTTCCCGCAGCGGTTCATCCGGGAGAATCTGAACCTCGGCGAGGGCGGCGAGGAGGGGCGCGACAACGACATTGTGCGGGAGACGTTCGAGCGCACCGGCGCGAGCGTGATGGGCAAGCGCATGTTCGACGCCGGCGAGCAGGCTTGGCCGGAGGAGGCGCCGTTCCACACGCCGGTCTTCGTCGTGACGCACGAGAAGCGTGACCCCTGGGAGCGGCTGGGTGGGACCACCTTTCACTTCGTCAATGACGGCATCGAGTCCGCGCTCGATCAGGCTCGCGAGGCCGCCGGCGACCGAGACGTCCGTATCGCGGGCGGCGGCGCAACGATTCTGGAGTACGTGAACGCTGGCCTGATCGACGAGTTCTCGATCGCGCTCTCACCCGTGCTGTTCGGCTCCGGAATCCGCCTGTTCGAGGGCGTGGACGCGGGCCGCGTGGCCCTGGAGCCGGTCCGCGCGGAGCCGACGCGGCGGGTGACCCACCTAACCTACGCAGTCCGGGAGCGGTAACTGTCTCGACCTCAGCGCTCCCCGCCGAGGTCAGCAGCGCGGTGAGGTCCTCGAAGCTCTGAGCGTCAGGAAGGGCGAGCGTTCGGGCTGCGATCTCGGCCTGAAAACCCGGCGAAGCCTTGGCGAAGACGGGATGGCGAAGACGGGTCCTGCTTCGCGAAACGCCTCAGGATCAGGGCCAAAATGTCGGCGACGTTTTGCTGCAGATAGGTCCCGGCCATCCACGTGTCTTGCAGATGACGATAAGCCGTGGATGACCGGGAACGCAGACAACTCTAGGCAGTCTGCGCAAAGCGGCCGCCATGCCTGGCATGGCGGTAAGCGGGTCTTCAGCCGCCCCGTACCGGCGGCATCACCACCTCGTCACGCCGGCAGGCGCGGCGGTCGATTTCGTCGCAGGCGCGGAATTCCATGTCCTTGCTCAGGCAGACCCGCACCTCGCTCAGGCGCCGGCTCGAGCAGGTCACCGAAATCGCCGAACTGCTCAAGCCCGGGTTGATCTTGATAAAGGCCTCCTCGACATCGCCGGGGGCGATGGTCTTCTGCTCCGGCAATTGCAGGAATTCCTCGGGAATCTTTACCGCCGCGCGCGCCTTCCGGATGCTCTCGAAATAGGCTCGCGCGCCAAGGCCCGAACAGGTGCCGTGCTTGTCCCACTCGTTGAAGATCAGGCCGGGCGCCGGCATCAGGTCCAGCATCGAGGTCATGATGTTGCGATCGAGCCGCGGCGAGGGCCGCTGGCAATATTCGGGAAAGCCGCGCTCATATTGCGGCCACAGGCCGTGAACCACGAAGGAATAGGGGCGGCTGCACTGGGCCTGTGATCGCCCGCTATTGCCGCGCTCAGCCGCCGCCTCGCAGAAGGAGGGCGACCAGGAAAGAGCCAGGACATAAAAATCGAATTCGCCTGGCGCGTTCTGCCGGCGGTCTTGTGCGGACGCTGTCCCGGCCAGGACGACAACAAGAGCCAGCGAAATCAGAAGCCGCGAAATAATGATGGACCCGTGCATCAAACGCCCCCTCTACTCGACTACCGGGAGCCTAGCAGGGAGTCGGAACATTTCAAGAACAAAATTGGATCAATCCCACAATCGGCCCGAGTCAGCCGGGATCGCTTGCCGGATTTCAGGGCGATCAGGGCCGCGCGGCCCTGCAGCCGGGGCTGTAGGCCCAGTTGCGGTCAAGCCCGGTCACGCACCATTCGACGCCCTGGCCGAAGCCGGCAAAGCCGCCATCCTCGATGATCGAGTAGTGCACGGTGCGCATCTTGCCGTCGCTCAGCATCACGTCACCGCTGCAGTAGCGGCGCGGAATGTTGTCGGACTGCCATGGCCGAAAGGCGGTTTCATGGATCCGGCTGTAACCGGTAATCGTCAGCGCCGAATTCCAGAACTTGCTCTCTTTCTCCTGGAACTGGTACGCGATCGTCGATAGCGCCCGCTCGCATTCGGCGACGCGGCCGTCATAGCGTGGGCCGAACAACCCGAAATTGAGCTCCATGGGGTTGGCGGCCTGCGCGGCCTGGCTGGAGACCAACAAAGCGAGCGCCGCTGCCGTCAGGCCGAGTGCTCTCAAGGATGTGAACAAATTGCGCATGGGAATCCGCCGGTAAGCCAACGCATGGACGGTGCCGCGAAGCCCTGACAAGGTCAAGTGCAGCGCGGCAACACCTGACAGCCAAGTCCGCCTCGTGCCGCAAGCATTCTTTTCACGGCCATCGGTGCACACTATGGTGCGGTTCGAGCGAAATGGAGTCTGCGATGCGAAGAATTGTGGCCGCGAGCCTGATTGCCATGGGTGGAATGCTGGCCTGCCCGCCGGCGCAAGCAGACCTGGACCGGGTGCCACCGTTCAAGGGCAACGACACCGGCGGCATCATCGCCTATCCGCTCGCGATGCAGGCTGACGCCCGCCAGCTCGCCGTCGATCACTGCGCCCGCTACGGCAAGGTGGTGAAATTCCTCGGCGTGCAGCCCAATTACGGCGGCTACGTTTCCTTTGCCTGCCGCTGGGTGCCCTATGGCGCCGCTGAGCGGCCGCTGCGCACGCTTTACTGAGCGCTGCCGCTACCTGTTTTCCGGCTGGACATGTTTTCGCCACGCGGAGCGTGTGTTCACTTCGCGCGAAGACGAGTGCCATGGAAGAATTCAGCGGGGCCCACCCATGAGACGACTGCTTCTTGTATCTTGTTCGGCCGTTGGTGTGCTTGCTCTGTTGCCGGCAAGCGGCGCTATCGCCGTGGAGTTGCCGGTGCGCAAGGCCGGCCTGTGGGAGATGAAAGTGGTGAGCACGGGCTCGCCGTCATCCGAGATGACGATGCACCAATGCACCGACGAGACCACCGACAAGGGCATGAGCACCGCAATGTCGCCGTTGGCCAAGGAGATCTGCTCCAAGCAGGATATCCAGAAGACCGCAACCGGCTATGTCACGGATTCCGTCTGCGGCGTCGCCGGGATCACGGTCAAATCCCGTGCCGAGATCACCGGCGACTTCAATTCCGCCTACACCGTAAAATCGACCTCGCAGAGTGAGGGCGGCATGGCCGGCGCCGCGCGCGACAACAGCTCGACGATCGAGGCCAAATGGGTCGGCGCCTGCAAGGCGGATCAGAAGCCAGGCGACATCATCATGCCCGGCGGCATGAAGATGAACATCAAGGACATGGAAAAGCTGAAGGCGCTGATTCCGAAGAAGTAGGGGAAGTAACGAGGTCGCAGAATCTATCGCGGCGAATTGTCGTCCCTGCGAACGCAAGGGACCCATACACCGTGCCGCAAATTTTGAGAGCCGCCGTTCAACGGCTTTTTGTTCAACAACGAAGCCCTGTGGTTATGGGTCCCTGCGTTTGCAGGGACGACACAGTTCGGTACCTACACCGGCACCCTTACCGCCGCGCGCAGGCCGCCCATCGGGCTGTCGCCGAGCGTGATGTCGCCGCCGTGCGAGCGGGCGATGTCGCGGGCAATGGCGAGGCCGAGGCCCGTGCCGCCCTCGTCCTGGTTGCGGGCGTCGTCGAGCCGCAGGAACGGCTTGAACACTTCCTCGCGCATATTGACCGGAATGCCCGGCCCGTCGTCGTCGACCGTCACCGTCAGATAGCGGTGATCGCGGTGGCCCGTGATGGCGACCGTGTTGGCGTGGCGCGCCGCATTGGAAACCAGGTTGGCAATGCAGCGCTTGAACGAGGCTGGCTTCACCGTCACCACCGGCAGGCCGTGGAACGTCACGGTTGCGGTATGGCCGTGGCGTTCGGCGTCGCTGCGCAACTCCTCCAGCGCCATCGCCATATCGGTCGGCTGCGCGATCTCGCCGCTGTCGCCGCGCGCGAAGGCGAGATAGGCCTCTAGCATGCCGGACATTTCGTCGACGTCCTTGCGCATGCCGTCGACTTCGGGACTGTCGCCGATCAGCGCCAGCTCGAGCTTGAAGCGGGTCAGGATGGTGCGCAAATCGTGGCTGACGCCGGCGAGCATCGCGGTGCGCTGATCGATCGAGCGTTCGACGCGGGCCTTCATCTCCAGGAATGCCTGTGCCGCCTGCCGCACCTCCCGCGCGCCGCGCGGACGGAAATTCGGCACCTCGCGGCCCTTGCCGAAACTTTCGGCGGCGTCCGCCAGCCGCAGGATTGGCCTGATCTGGTTGCGCAGGAACAGCACCGCGACGATCAGCAGGATCGAGGAGGTGCCGAGCATCCAGAAGATGAAAATCTCCGAATTGGAGGCATAGGCGGCGCTGCGCTGCGCGAACACGCGCATCACGGCATCGTCGAGCTGGATGCGGATTTCAACCAGATTGGACTTGCCGACGGTATCGATCCAGAACGGGCGGCGGATCTGGCGGCCGATCTGCGACGACAGGGTCTGGTCGAGCAGCGAGAAGAATGGTTTCGGCCCGGGCTGCGGCATATCGCCGACGGGAAGAAAATCGACGACCAGTTGCAGCCGCTGCCCGATGTGGCGCAACTGCGCGCGGTCCTTGTCCTGCGGAAAGGCCTTGTAGACGTCGATCAGGCTGGCGATGTCCTGCACCACGGCCGCCGACAGGCGCCGTGTCACCGTGTTCCAGTGCCGCTCCATGAACACGAACGCCACGACCGTTTGCAGGATCACCATCGGCACGATCATGATCAGGAGCGCCCGGGCATAGAGGCCGGTCGGCATCCAGCCCTTGAACGCGTTACCCATCCAGCCATTGGCCCTGGAGACGCGTTGCGACGCGTTGCGGATGAACGTCAGGCCGGTGTCGAGCGTGCTCATGAGCTGGCTCAGGGCGACGCAACCAGGCGATAGCCGATGCCGCGCGCCGCCTGCAGGAACAGCGGATTGGCGGGATCGCGCTCGATCTTGCGCCGCAGCCGGTTGATCTGCACGTCGACTGCGCGCTCGTTCACCGTGCCGCCGCCGGTCAGCGCCGCGCGCGGCACCGTTTCGCCGGGACTGGCGGCCAGGATGCGCAGCATTTCGCGCTCGCGGTCGGTCAGGTGAACGATCTCCTCGCCCTGGCGCAGTTCGCCACGATCGAGATGGAAAATGTAGGGGCCGAACGCGATCTGCTCCAGCGCCTCCACCGGCGGCGGCGCGGAGCGCTTGAGGATATTGCCGATCCGCAAGATCAGCTCGCGCGGCTCGAACGGCTTCGCAACATAATCGTCGGCGCCGATCTGCAGGCCCTCGATCCGCGCCTCCGCCTCGTGACGCGCCGTCAGCATGATGATCGGCACCGACGAGGAGGTGCGAATGAATCGCGCCAGGTCGAACCCGGTTTCGCCGGGCATCATGACGTCGAGGATCAGGAGGTCGAAATGCAGGCCGAGCAGTTTTGCGCGCGCATCGCCCGCGCTTGAGGCAGTGGTGACGCGATAGCCCTCGCCGGTCAGAAACCGCGACAACAGATCGCGGATACGGCGGTCGTCGTCGACCAAGAGCAGATGCGGGGCGTCATCAGCCAGTTGCCGCGGCGCGCGCGTGGTGGCTGCAGCGATGGTTGCTCCTTGCGGCACGGTCACTCCCTTGGCTTCTTGCTGCCGATCCCGAAGATCGCCTCCAACACCTTGTCGGGGTCGTCGCGATCGATCATCGCGCGCAGGAACTCGCTGATCGCGGCGACACCTTCGGGATTGATGTCCCGGAGCGCGCGGGTGATGCGATCGGTCTGCAGCCCTGCGAGCTTTGCCACCAACGCTTCGCCCTTCGGGGTGGCGTAAAGAAGGCGCTGCCGGCGGTCGTTATTGCCGGTCTTCTGGATGATGTAGCCCTCATCGAGCAACTGCTTGAGCACCCGGCCAAGCGACTGCTTGGTGATCCGCAACACGTCCAGGAGGTCGGCGACCTTGAGGCCGGGGTAGCGGTAGACGAAATGCATCACGCGGTGATGGGCGCGGCCGAACCCGAAAGCCTCGAGCTCATGGTCGGCGTCGCCGACGAAGTCGCGATAGGCGAAGAACAGCAGCTCGATAATGTCCCAGCGAAATTCGCCAGCCCGCGGGGCAGGGCTGGCGGCCTCCTGCGAATCGGAGGCCACGGAGCCCTTTGAGAAATTTATGTCAGTCATGTTGACATATCTTGGGTTCAATGTTACAAAACTGCCAGCCACGACGAAACTTTAGGTCGTTTCGAACCTGGTGACGTGTCAGGCAGCCGGAAAAAGCCAGCGATGGCGGCAACGGCCGCAAATGGATTACCGTGCGATTGTCGAGCGGCATTTCGGCAAACATACTGGACTTCGGCATCCCGCAAAAGCATGTCCTCGACCGACATGACGGCGACGGAAGCCGGCCGCAAGGCCGGTGATGGTGAAGTCCAGACCTGTGAAGGCCCGGAAGACGCATGCCGGCGCCAATATGGGTGCCGATTTCCAATAGCGGGAAGCAAGGGCAAAGGGGAATGAGTTTGAAATTCGAAATCCGGCCTGCGGCGAATCCAACCCCTGAGAGGGAGCGCGCGGCCAAGCTCGTGGACCCGGGCTTCGGCCGGATTTTCACCGATCACATGGCCATCGTCCGCTACAACCAGGCGAACGGCTGGCATGACGCGCGGGTCGAGGCTCGCGCGAATTTCCCGCTCGATCCGGCGACAGCCGTCCTGCACTACGCGCAGGAGATTTTCGAAGGCCTCAAGGCCTATAAGCGCGACAACGGCGTGAACCTGTTCCGCCCCGACGCCAACGCGAGGCGCTTCAACAATTCGGCTGAGCGCATGGCCATGGCGCCGCTGCCCGAGGCTATCTTCATCGAAGCGGTCGAGCAGATCGTGCGCATCGACAGCGTCTGGATACCGGGCGGCGAGGGCAGTCTCTACTTGCGGCCCTTCATGATCGCGAGCGAGATATTCCTCGGCGTGAAGCCATCGGCGGAATACATCTTCGCCGTCATCGCCTCGCCGGTCGGCTCCTATTTCAAGGGCGGACCTGCGCCGGTGTCGATCTGGGTGTCGGAGAATTACACGCGCGCCGCGATCGGCGGCACCGGGGCCGTCAAATGCGGCGGCAATTACGCCGCGAGCCTGCGCGCGCAGGCTGAGGCCATCCAGCACGGCTGCGATCAGGTCGTTTTTCTCGACGCGATCGAACGCCGCTACATCGAGGAGCTCGGCGGCATGAACGTCTTCTTCGTGTTCGACGACGGCTCGCTCTCGACGCCGCCGCTCGGCACCATCCTGCCGGGCATCACCCGCGATTCGATCATCGCGCTGGCAAAGGATTCCGGCACGGTCGTGCGCGAGGAGCCCTACACGATCGACCAGTGGCGCGCGGATGCCGCCAGCGGAAAACTGAAAGAGGCGTTCGCCTGCGGTACCGCAGCCGTCATCTCGCCGATCGGCAAGGTGTGCTCGGCGAGCGGCGATTTTCTGATCAGCGGCGGCGTCGCCGGCCCTGTCGCCATGGGGCTGCGCAAGAAGCTCGTCGATATCCAGTACGGCCGTGCGGCGGACCCGCACGACTGGATCAGAAAGGTCCTGTGACCGGCGGCGGAATCGTTCCGCTGCTTCTGCAATCGCAGGGTTGCCGGGTGTGGCCGGATCTTTCCGTCATGGCCGGGACGAGCCAGCATGATGAATTCTGGTTCCTGTGCAGACGAGGCCGCGCTTGCCGCGTCCGGCGCGCGCTGATAGGACCGCCGTATGCGTGACAATACCCAAAAGCCCAAAAAACCGCAGAAACTGAAGGCGCGGCTGCCGCGTGGGCTCGAGGACCGTGGCCCGGCCGCGATTGCGGCCACGCGCCAGATGGTCGAGAAAATCCGCGAGGTCTACGAGCGCTACGGTTTCGAGCCGGTGGAAACGCCGGCAATGGAGTTCACCGACGCGCTCGGCAAATTCCTGCCCGACCAGGACCGGCCGAACGAGGGCGTGTTCTCGTTCCAGGACGACGACGAGCAGTGGATCTCGCTGCGCTACGATCTGACCGCGCCGCTGGCGCGCTATGTGGCGGAGAATTTCGACGCGCTGCCGAAGCCGTATCGCAGCTACCGCGCCGGTTACGTCTATCGCAACGAGAAGCCAGGTCCCGGCCGCTTCCGCCAGTTCATGCAGTTCGATGCCGACACGGTGGGCTCGGCCTCGCCGGCGGCGGACGCTGAGATGTGCATGATGGCCGCCGATACGATGGAAGCGCTCGGCATTCCCCGCGGCAGCTATGTCGTGAAGGTGAATAACCGCAAGGTGCTGGATGGCGTGATGGAGTCGATCGGCATCGGTGGCGATGAGTATGCAGGCAAGCGGCTTGCCGTGCTGCGCGCGATCGACAAGCTCGACCGGCTTGGGAAGGATAATGTTCATCTCCTTTTGACAAGTGGTCGCAAGGATGAGAGCGGCGATTTTACCAAGGGCGCCGGGCTGGATGATCTGGCCGCGGCGTACATTCTTTCAGTCGTAACTTTTAGTCCGTTCGTTGAGTCCGGACCGAGTGCAATCGTTGAGAGCTGGAATAAGCGCCTTGAAGAAAACGAAGCCAAGCAGGGGTTCAAGGAGCTTGATGAGATACATTTACTCGTAAAGGCCGCAGGGTATGAACAGGATCGGATTCGGATCGATCCTTCCGTTGTTCGTGGTCTCGAGTACTACACCGGTCCTGTGTACGAAGTGGAACTATTGCTTGAAACTAGGGACGAAAAAGGCCGGCCAGTACAATTCGGCTCGGTCGGCGGGGGCGGACGGTACGACGGTCTCGTCTCGCGCTTCCGCGGCGAGCCGGTGCCGGCAACGGGCTTTTCGATCGGCGTGTCGCGCTTGCAGGCGGCGCTGACGATGCTCGGCAAGCTCGACACGCGCCCGGATTTCGGTCCCGTCGTGGTCACCGTGTTCGATCGCGATCGTGTCGCCGACTACCAAAAAATGGTCGCGCAGTTGCGCAACGAGAACATTCGCGCCGAGCTCTATCTCGGTAATCCCAAGAACATGGGCAACCAGCTCAAATATGCCGACCGCCGCAATTCGCCCTGCGTCATCATCCAGGGTTCGGATGAAAAGGCGCGCGGTGAAATCCAGATCAAGGACCTGATCGAAGGCGCGAAAGCCGCGGCTGCGATCGCCTCCAACCAGGAATGGCGCGAGACTCGCCCCGCTCAGTTTTCCTGCGCCGAAAGCGAGATCGTCGCACGCGTGCGCGAGGTGCTGGCGCGCCATGATGTGAAGTGGGGCAACTGATTTTGTCATACGCGGGCTTGACCCGCGTATCCATCATCAAAATGATGGATTGCCGGGCGCAGACAAGTTTACGTAGTCTGCGCAGGCAGCCTATTATGCCCGGCAATGACAATTTACCGAACAAGCAAAAACAAAGGGAGCACTACCGATGCCTGAGATCACCATCAGCATGGCCGCCGGCCGGACCGAAGAACAGAAAGTCGGCATGATGCGCGACATCACCCAGGCGCTGGTGAAGAACCTCGGCGTCGATGCGGAAGCTGTCGTGATCCAGATCAACGAGGCGCCGCTCACCCACAAGATGAAGGGCGGCAAGACGTTCGTGGAACGAGCTGCAGCGGCGAAGAAGTAGCTCTCCCGTCGTCCCTGCGAACGCAGGGACCCATAACCACCAATATTAGTTGTTGGGCGAAGCTGGAGCTCCAGCTTGCCGTAACAATGGATATGTGTGGTTATGGGTCCCGGCTCAAGGCCGGGACGACAGCGGTTTTGCGGAAGCATCCATGGACGCACGCGACTTCATCAAGATCGGCATGAGCGCGGAACGGACGCTGGTCGTGCCGCCCGAGCGCACGGTCGGGCATTTCGTGCCTGATATGCCGATGGTCTATGCGACGCCGATGATGATTCTGGAAATGGAGATGGCCTCGAGCGACGCCATCAGAGGCCATCTTCAGCCGGGTTGGATCACGGTTGGCACCGAGGTCGATATCCGCCATCTCGGCGCCTCGCTGGTCGGCGCGACGGTACGCGTCACGGGAAAGGTCGTAACCGTCGAGCGCCGCGTGATCCGCTTCGAAGTCGAAGCCTTCGAAGGCGAGCGCAGAATAGGCGACGGCCGCCACGCCCGCGGTCTCGTCAATGTCGAGACGTTCACGAAGAGGCTTGCAGGGAAGTAGCGGCGACCGCCGAACCGTAGGGTGGGCAAAGGCGCGCTTGCGCCGTGCCCACCATCCGGCACCGTGCTCGCAATGGTGGGCACGCTTGCGCTTTGCCCACCCTACGATTCCGTCTACTTCGCCAACTCCTTCGAGCGCTTCGTCGCCGCGGCGATCGCGCGGATCATCAGCGGCTGCAGGCCGTCCTTGGCCATCAGCACCTCCAGCGCGGCCGCGGTGGTGCCGCCGGGTGAGGTGACGTTCTGGCGCAGCGTGGCCGAAGCAAGTTCCGAGCGGTGCAGCAATTCGCCGGAGCCGGCGACGGTTTCGCGCGCGAGCTTCGTTGCAAGCTCCGCCGGCAGACCGGCCTCGACGCCGGCGCGCGCGAGCTCTTCGGCGAGCAGGAACACGTAGGCCGGGCCGGAGCCGGACACGGCCGTCACCGCATCCATCAGGCTTTCGTCCTCGACCCATTCGACCGAGCCGGTGGCGCGCAGCAGCGCATCGGCCGTGGCGCGTTGCACGGCGCTGACATTTTTCGCCGCGACCGCAACCGTGATGCCGCGGCCGATCGCGGCCGGCGTGTTCGGCATCGCGCGAACCACCATGCCGCCGCAGACTTCTTCAAGTGCCGCAATGGTCGTGCCCGCCATGATCGAGACGACGAGCGTGTTCGCTCCGACGAAGGGCTTCAGCGCCGGCCCCGCTTCGCGGAACGTCTGCGGCTTAACCGCCATCACCAGCGTATCGACTGTACCCGCGTCCTTCGGATTGAGGCGGATGCCTTGCGCCGCCAGTGCTCCGATCTCAGCGGATGGCTGCGGCTCGATCACGATCACGCGGCTTGCGTCGAGCCCGCCGGCCAGCCAGCCGGTCAGCATCGCGCCGCCCATCTTGCCGGCGCCAGCCAGCGCAATGGTGCCATGGAGATTTTGGAGTGTGTTGGTATTCACGGTGTCACCATGAATTCTGCCGTCGTCCCTGCGAACGCAGGGACCCATAATCACCGGCGGTTTTAGTAAAGCTCGGGAGGGGCCACAAGCAGTTTGCTTGAGCCGTGAGGTCACGGAGTACGGGTCCCTGCTTTCGCAGGGACGACACTGTGCGTGTGGAAGCGGCGGGACTTACGCCTCGCCCTCGGTATCGAACATGGCCGCGCTCATGGCTTCCACGGCGCTCTTTCCCGCCCAGACCACGAACTGGAACGCGGGGTAGTAGCGCTCGCAGGCGTGGATGGCGCCGGCCAGCATGACCTCGCATTGCGCGGTCGAGGCGGTCAGCCCGCCCGGCAGCAGCAGCGCTTGCCGGTACATGATCATGCCGGTGTGGTTCCAGATGTCGAAATGGCCGACCCATAATTGTTCGTTGATCGCCGCGATCAGCCGCTGCACTTCCGCGCGGCGTGCGGGGGGAATCTTCATGTCGAACGCGGAGGCCAGGTGCAGCGCCTCGATCTCCGCCATCCAGGTGAAGGAGAGCTGGTAGTCGGTCCAGTTCCCCTTGGAGACGATCGTGACTTCGTCTTCGCCGGAGCGCTCGAACGCCCAGTTGTTTTCGGCGGCGATGTCCTCGACGGCCGCGAGCGGGTTGTTCCGGGAATCAATAATGCCTTCGAGGAGGGACATGCCGTCTCGACCTTGTTTTTGAATTCTTCTGATACGCACCCAAGGGGACGGCACGCGTTGAACTGATGCGGTGCCGCCGACTGCAATCCCCCGTTCGCGGATCATCCCGGGGCCTGCCGAGATCAAGTGATGTGATTTGCGGAATCCGCGCAACTGACCCCTGAGTCCGTCCACAGGCCAAAGCGGCGTCGTCCACAGTTGAACGCGGTCATACCTATTAATTTGAGAACAAACCGGAATCGGATTCGAGCGCTACGGAGTCTAAGACGCCGGAGGAAATTGGGCAGGTCCGCCACAATGGTTAATTTGTGGTTAATTTTCCCGGCATCGTCTCGCTTTCTCGGCCTGGCGCGGAGACGGCACATACTGAAGCCGTGCAATTGACAGCCGCGCGGGCCGGGGCGCATATTTTCGTTCGGGTGGATACGACCCGCTGCTTGCGCCCTGTTGAGGGTACGGTGAATGTATCGAGCCGCTTCAGGCACCCTTTGCCCAAGCGAACGAGTCAGTAACGCAAGCGCCTGACATTTTCTCGTTCGCCAATGCAGAGGATCCCATGCGTGATTTCCGCGATGCAAAGGCTATGGCGCACACCCTGCGCGAGGCCCTGAAGGCCAAATCTGTTTCCTTAACCCACAGCGAGAGCCTCGAACTGGTCGCGAGGACGCTCGGCTTTCCGGACTGGAATTTTCTGGCTGCGAAGATTCAAGCGAGCCAGCCGGCTTCATCGGAGACGCCGCGGCCGGCCACGGGCTTGAAGGCGACGCCGGCGCGGCCGGTGGTTCCGATCGTGCCGATGCGGGACCTCGTTCTGTTTCCGCAAATGTTTGCGCCGATCTTTGTCGGGCGCGACAAGACGAAGCGCGCGATCGAGCGCGCTCTAGCGACCGATCGCCGAGTTCTCGTGCTTACGCAGCAGCGCTCCGGCGACGACGATCCGGCGCTGGATGCGCTTTACTCGGTGGGTACAACCGCAGACGTGATCCATTGCGTTGCGCTGCCGGACGGCACTCTCAAGGCCTTTGTATCCGGCCTCGAACGCGCTTTGGTCGTCAGGCGCAAGGAGGAAGAATTTTTGGCAGCGGAGATTGCGCCATGCGTGGAGAGCCGCGGCCGGACGGCGGATGCCACTGCGCTGTGCGGAGCCGTCATCGAAGCCTACAGGGTCTATGCGAATCTCGATCATACATCGCTGCCAAAGCCGCTTCAGGCGCGTCTGCGGCTGCCCAGCATCGAAGAGCCCGGGATGTTGGCCGATTCAGTTGCACCATTGCTGTCGGTCGGACTAGACCAGCGGCAGCAACTCCTGGAAACCAGCGATGTGGTTACGCGGCTTGAGAAGATTCTCGAGTTGCTGAAAGCCGGTCAACAGGCGGCTTGAAGAACCGGCGGGACCGCTTTCGGATTCGTGAATGTTTCGCCGTGCATCGGTATCTCCCGGACCGTTCGCAAATCGCCGCTTCACTCCGGCTTTAGCCCACCTGCGCGAACCACCTTGCCCCATTTCTCGGTCTCGTCTGCGATCAGTTTGCCGAAATCGGCAGGCGAGCCCGGCATCGGCGCGCCGCCGATGGCGGCAAGCCGGGCCTTCATGCCGGGATCGGCGATCGCCGCGTTGATCTCCTTGTTGAGTTTGTCGACGACCTCGGCCGGCGTGTTCTTCGGTGCCGCAAAGCCGTACCACTGGCTGGCTTCATAGCCTGCCACGACATCGCCTACGGTCGGAACCTCCGGCAGCTCCGCCATGCGCGTGGCCGTCGTCACCGCGAGCGCGCGCAGCTTGCCGGTCTTGATGTGATCGGCGGTGCCGGGCGCGGCGGCAAACAGGATCTGCACCTGGCCGCTGATCAAGTCCGTCATTGCCGGCCCCTGGCCGCGATAGGGGACGTGGATCATGTCGACGCCGGTCATCATCTTGAACAACTCGCCCGCCATGTGTGGCGCGCTGCCGCTGCCGGCGGAGGCCATGTTGACCTTTCCCGGGTTGGCTTTGGCGTAAGCGATGAATTCGGCCAAGGTCTGCGCCGGCACCGCGGGGTGCACCAGCACCACCATCGGCACACGAATGACGCCGGCCACCGGCGCAACGTCGCGGACGAAATTGAAATTGAGCTTTTCGTAGAGCGAGGCGTTGACCGCGTTTGGTACCGTCGCCAGCAACAGCGTGTAGCCATCGGGCGCCGCATTCACGACGGCCTCGGTGCCGATATTGCCGCCGGCGCCGGTGCGGTTCTCGACGACGAAGGGTTGCTTGAGATGGTCGGCCAGCCACTGGCCGATCAGCCGCGCCGTGATATCGACACCGCCTCCTGCAGCGAAGCCTGCGATGATCTTCGTCGGCCGCGTCGGATAATCGAGCGCGGAGGCCCGTCGCGGCAAGGCAGGCGCGGCGATGAGTGCGCCGGCCAGCTTGAGGAAATTCCGACGAAGAATTTTCATGTTGAGCGTCCCCCTGTTCTTGGCAAGCCTATCTCAATTGCCGCGGTTTGAGTAAAGGCAGCGATCCGGCAGGCCACATGCCCTGTTCCGGCGGCATGGGGACATGCCGATTCCCCATGCCAAAGAAGCTTGCTGACGGCCCGGCCTTGGTCATATCCTTATGCAGGTCGTCCATTCCGGGCGGCCGATGTTCTCAGGGCGGGGCGAAAATCCCCACCGGCGGTAAGGGTGACGTAGCCCAAGCCCGCGAGCGCCTTCTTCTCGCCTGAGCAGAAGGGTCAGCAGATTCGGTGTGATTCCGAAGCCGACGGTTACAGTCCGGATGAAAGAGAACGGTTTGCGGCGGCCTCGCACCTTTGCGCGTGGGCTGGCGTCGTTCCGTATGCCCTGATTCTGGTCCTGAAAGAGGAAAGCCATGAATCAGATGTTGCAAGAGCCTGAAGTCCAATCCCAAGCAGCCGAAGCCCATCACGTTCCTGACGTGCCCGAGCGTCCGCCGGCGCCGGTGCATCCGCGTTTCGTCAAGCCGCAGCGCATCGCCTTCGTGCAGTCGTCGTGGCACCGCGACGTGGTCGAGGAATGCCGCATTGCCTTTCTTGAAGAGATCGAAGCGCGCCATATCACGCGCGCGCAGGTCGATCTGTTCGAAGTGCCGGGCTCGTTCGAAATACCGCTGCATGCGCAACTGCTCGCCAAGACGCGGCGCTACACCGCGATCGTGGCAGCAGGCCTCGTCGTCGACGGCGGCATCTATCGCCACGAATTCGTCGCCGACACCGTGATCAAGGCGCTGATGGACGTGCAGCTCAGGACCGAGGTGCCGGTATTCTCGGCGGTGCTGACGCCGCAGCAATTCCATGAAAGCGCCGTGCACCACGAATTCTTCCGCAAGCATTTCGTCATCAAGGGCATCGAGGTAGCCGAAGCCTGCGCCAACACGCTACACAGCCTGGAGCGGCTGCGCGGTCAGGTCGCGGCGGGGATTGGGGGGTAGCAAGTCCCCGTCATTGCGAGCGAAGCGAAGCAATCCATCTTGCCGCGAAAGAAGAATGGATTGCTTCGGTCGCTACGTTCCTCGCAATGACGAACGGAGCGCTTGATTGGAGGCCTCAATGATTGCAACTGAGCAAACATCTTCCGATTGGCTCGGCCTGTCAGGCCGCGTCTGCGTGGTGACGGGCGGGGGAGGTGGGATCGGCCGCGCCGTTGCTCTCAGTCTTGCCCAGGCCGGCGCCCGCGTGGCCGCGATCGATCTCGATGAACGTGGCCTTGAGATAACGCGCGCCGAGCTCGGCAAGCTCGGCGCCAATCATGTGATCGCGCGCTGCGATACGACGGATGTCGAGAGCGTCACCACTGCGGCCGCGACGATCGAGAAATCGCTGGGGCCATGCAACGTGCTGGTCAACACCGCGGCCGTGCTGCGTCCGGGTGCGCTCGACGTCTTGACGCTTGCCGAATGGAACGCCGTTCTCTCCGTCAACCTGACCGGCTATTTTCTTTGCGCGCAGGTGTTCGGCCGGCAGATGCGCGCGCTTGGCCACGGCAGTCTGGTTCACGTCGCGTCGATCGCAGGCAGCAACGCGCAGGGGCAGAGCGGCGCCTACAGCGTCAGCAAGGCCGGCGTGATCATGCTGTCGCGGCAGCTCGCCAATGAATGGGGGCCGCACGGCATCCGCAGCAATGTCGTCAGTCCCGGCATGGTGATCACGCCGATGAGCCAGGCGTTCTACGATACGCCCGGCGTCACCGAGCGCCGCGCCGCAGTCGTGCCGTTGCGGCGGGTCGGCATGCCGCAGGACATGGCCGATGCGATCCTGTTTCTCGCCAGCGATCGCGCGTCCTACGTCAATGGCGAGGAGATCATGGTCGATGGCGGCTATGCCAATATGCTGATGAATTTGGTGCCGCGACCGGGATTTTGAGGAAAGGTTCGACTCCCTATCGTCGTCCCTGCGAAAGCAGGGACCCATAACCACAGGCGTGAGTTGTTAGGGGATTGCCGTCCCAGCGCAGCGCAAAACGATCATCGTGATTATGGGTCCCGGCTCAAGGCCGGGACGACGAAGAGTTTGCGATCAGTCGAACAGGCTCGATACCGATTCTTCCGAAGCGGTGCGGCTGATCGCCTCGGCGATCAGGGGCGCGATCGACAGCGTGCGGATGTTGGTAGCCTTGTTGACCGCCTCCGTCGGCAGGATCGAGTCGGTGATCACGAGCTCTTTCAGCCTCGAGGAGGCGATGCGCGCGGCAGCGCCGCCGGAGAGCACGCCGTGGCTGATATAGGCGTAGACTTCCTTGGCGCCGTTGGCGATCAGGGCATCGGCCGCGTTCACCAGCGTGCCGCCGGAATCGACGATGTCGTCGATCAAGATGCAGGTGTAACCGGCGCAATCGCCGATCACGTTCATGACCTCGGATTCACCGGCGCGCTCGCGCCGCTTGTCGATGATGGCGAGCGGGGTGTTGATGCGCTTGGCCAGTCCGCGGGCGCGCACGACGCCACCGACGTCCGGCGACACCACCATGAGGTTGCTAAGATCAAAGCGCTCCTTGATGTCGCGCACCATAACCGGCGAGGCGAAGAGGTTGTCGGTCGGGATGTCGAAGAAGCCCTGGATCTGGCCGGCGTGCAGGTCGAGTGTCATGACCCGGTCGATGCCGGCCTGGGTGATCATGTTGGCGACCAGCTTGGCCGAGATCGGCGCGCGCGAGCCGACCTTGCGGTCCTGCCTAGCATAGCCGAAATACGGGATCACCGCCGTGATGCGGCGCGCGGACGACCGGCGCAGCGCATCGGTGATGATCAACAGTTCCATCAGATGGTCGTTGGCCGGATACGAGGTCGATTGGATGATGAACGCGTCGGAGCCGCGGACGTTTTCCTGAATTTCGACGAAGATTTCCATGTCCGCAAACCGGCGGACCGTCGCCTTGGTCAGCGGCAGGTGCAGCCAGTTCGCGATTTCCTGGGCCAGCGCGGGGTTGGAATTGCCGGCGACCAGTTTGATCGAGCCGTTCTTGGCCGCCATCAACGCTTCTCCTCGCGCCTTGCTGGATACGACGTTCAGCATATCGAGAAAGTCCTCGGGAACCGGCGCTTTTTACGAGCGAGGAGATATCAGGCGGGTGGCTCGGCTGGCAACCCATTGATGTCGTTTTCCCGGTCAAAAATCGGCCGATACCGGACTTTACAGGGCTGTTTATTGGGCACTGAAGCTGAGCGCCCTGACGCCGGCCGCATCCTGGGCGGGTACCGTTTCTTCGGCACTCGCGACCGCGGGACCGCGGCGCTCCGGGGCCGGCGCAGGCGCTGCATCCGGGCTTCCGCTGACCATGCCGGACAGACCGCTGAGGCCGGCCTGCGCGATTTTCCGCAACACGAGATCATCGGCCGCCGCCCAGGCGTCGCGGCCAGCCTTGCCGGCGGGCTCTTCGCCGGAAAGCCGCAGCGCGCGCTGCTGGTTGTTGTCATAGACGTCCCAGACCCAGGCGATCACGGTCTTGCCGCGAACCACTTGCGCCGAGAGATAGCTGCGCACGCGGTAGGATGCTCCGCCCTCACGCGAGACGATCGACAGGTTTCGGAGCTTCGATTCGCTGTCGAGCACGCTGACCATCCGGTCGAACACCTGCGGCGGCGGACCGTCGATCGATTCGAACGCCACGGTGGGACCGCCGCCCGCGCTCGGTGCCATCGCATACGAGCCGCTGGCCGCGCCGCCGCCGGCACAGCCACCGAGCGCGCAAGAAGCGACAAGCAGCGCCGCGGCCATCAAGGCGCGCGGAGTTTGCAGGCACGAAGCAATCAAGGTGTTCCTCATTGCCCCTGCGATATCGTTAAAATGTGTTAAGGTCTAGGGCAGCGCGTGGATAAGCTCGCCAAAAAGATTGCGTTCGGCTCGCCCCGTCTCTCCTTCTTGTTGCCAGAATTCTTCAACTTCGCAGGATCATCCATGCGAGCCTTTGTCCTCGATCGCGAATTTGCCTTCGCGCAATTGCCGGCGGCGCTCACCTACCTGGAAGCCGGCCGGGCGCGGGGAAAGGTGGTGCTGCGGGTGAAGTAGGAATTACTCGTTCGCCAGCGCGATCGCGTGCACGTGGCGGCCGTAGTCCGGCTCCTTCCGGTGCACCGAGCGGCGGTAGCTGTAGAAGCGCTCGTCGGAATAGGTGTCGACGCCGAGGTCGTCGATCATCAGGATGCCGGCATGTTCCAGCCGCATGCGGATGAAGCCGGCGAGGTCGAACATCGAATGTCCTGATCGAACCGAGGGAATGAAGAACATTGCATTCTCCGCGTCGGCATCCAGGAAACGTTCGACGAATTCGCTGCCGACCTCGTAGGAGTGCTGGCGGATCAGCGGGCCGATGGCGGCGACGATGCCGGAGCGGTCGGCGCCGAGCTTTTCCATTGTGTCGATCGTGGATTCCAGGACGCCGGTCAGCGCGCCCTTCCAGCCGGCGTGTGCTGCGCCGATCACGCGGGCGGCCGGATCGGCGAACAGGATCGGCCCGCAATCCGCGGCAGTGACGCTGATGGCGATGCCTTCGGTGCGGGTGACGAGCGCGTCGGCGCGCGGCTTGTCGCCCTGCCATGGTCCGGTCGCCACCACGGCGTCGGGCGAGTGGATTTGGTGCACGCTGAGCAAGTGCTCGGGCGCAACGCCCATCTGCTCGGCCATCCGGCGGCGATTTTCCGCCACATTGGCCGGATCGTCATTGGAGCCGAGGCCGCCATTGAGTCCTTCGTAAATTCCACCGGATACTCCGCCCTCGCGGGTGAAGAACGCGTGGCGCAGCCCGGGAATGGCTGCGAGCAGCGACGATCCGAACGTCATGCTTTTTCGTCTCCCGGTGCCGGCGGTTCGTCGCTGAGGCCTGCGACCGAGGTGAGATTTGGTTCGGTCACCGCAAGCACCTTGAACATCGATCCCATGCCGCCGCGGCCAGAGTCGGTCAGACGCTTGAGCGCGGCGGAAATATCGGCGGAAACTTCCGCCGTGGCTTTTCCCATCAGCGTGACCGCCCGGGTCTCGATGCCGAGCCGCTTGAGGAATTCGCCCTGCGTCACCGGGCCGTGAACGCGCGCGCCGACGTCTTCCGCGGCGCGCGCCAGCGCCTGGAAATCGACATGGGCGGTGACGTCGGCCTGGCCGGGATTTTTCAGGGGATCGGCAAAACTGTGCCGGGCGATAGCCTGGAAAGTATCGCCGGCGTCGCTGCGCAGATGGCCGTAATCGATGATCAGCGCCGCGCCGTCCTGGTCGCGCACCCGCGCCGCGATCTTCATCATCTCGCTATCCGGCCGCCACTCGAACACGGCGCCGATCGGGGCCGCGCGCACCAGCGGCGGCAGCAACACCTCGAAGCGCGGGATCGGGTCATCCGCGGCGGCGAATACCAGCTTGCCATTGGCATCGAGCTCGACGACGCGCTCGTGCCAGCCGGTTTCGCGCTTGACCACCTGATGGATCGGCAGCACGTCGAAATATTCGTTGGCGAGGATGACCGCGGGGCCCTCGGGCACGTCGTCGATGCTGTCATGCCAGGTGATGTTGCGCGCGCCGGATAGCGTTGCCTGCTGCTTCTCGCGCAGCACCGGATTGATCTCGACGAGATGGATCTGGATCGATTGATAGAGCGGCGGCAGCACGCGAACCGCGCGGAGCGCGTCCGCCATCATGGTGCCGCGGCCGGGGCCGAGCTCGACCAGCCGCAGCGTCGGCGGCGAGCCGATCGCCTTCCAGACCGACGCCGTCCATAGCCCGAGCAGTTCGCCGAACATCTGGCTGACCTCGGGCGCGGTGGTGAAATCGCCCTCACGGCCCAATGGATCGCGCGACACGTAGTAGCCGTGCTCGGGATGCATCAGGCACAGCTCCATGTACCGCCAGACCGGCATCGGGCCTGACGATCTGATCAGCTTGTGGATCTCCGACTGTAACGGCGAAAATTCGGTCACGGCCTGCCTTAAGTCGACTTCTCTATATGCTGCGGCGTCTCGCGGCGCCATGCCATCATGATCAGGATGGCTCCGGCAATGATCATCGGTACCGACAGCAGCATACCCATGGTCAGCCCGAGCTGGGGATTCCACAAAAATCCGAGCTGAGGATCGGGCTCGCGGAAGAATTCGCTGGTAATGCGCGCAAGACCATAGATCGCAATGAAGCTGCCGAGGATCAGGCCCGGCCGTTTCAACGCGCCCATCCGGATCATCGCCGCCAGGATGACGAACAGCAGGATGCCCTCCAATCCGGCTTCATAGAGCTGGCTCGGATGCCGCGGCAGCGGCCCGCCGTCGGGGAACACCATGGCCCAGGGCACGCCGGAATCCGCCGGCCGTCCCCACAATTCGCCCTTGATGAAATTGGCAAGGCGCCCGAGGAATATTCCGATCGGGGCGACGGCGGTCGTGATGTCGCCAAGCGACAGGATGGAGATATTGTTCGTGCGCGCAAACAGCATCACCGCGGCGACGCAGCCGAGAAAGCCGCCATGGAAGGACATGCCACCTTCCCAGAGTTTGAAAATGGCGATGGGGTTCTGGATGAAGATGGCCGGGTTGTAGAACAGCACGTAGCCGGTGCGGCCGCCGACGATGATGCCGATCGTAACCCAGAGAATGAAGTCGTCGAGCTGCACGGGTGCGATCGGCGCCGGCCCGCCCCATAATTTCTCTTTCCTGATCAGCGCGCGCGCATAGATCCATCCGAGCACGATGCCGCAGATATAGGCCAGCGCATACCATCGGATCGCGAACGGTCCGATCGAGATGGCGACGGGATCGATTGCCGGGAAGGTTATGGTGAGAAAGGGCATCGGGCGGGAGGTCTATTGCGCGAGGTTGCGGCGATAGAGCGCCAGCAGACGCTCCCAGTGCCGCTCGGCAGCATCGCGGTGATAGACCGGCCGCTTCGGGAAAGCGAAGCCGTGATGAGTCCCGGGATAGATCTCGACCTCGTTGTTCGTGCCTTCCATTGCCTGCTTCACCTTGTCGATGATCTCCTGCGGCGCGTAGATGTCGGTCTCGGCGCAGGCGAAATAGAGTTCAGCCTTGGTCTTCGATGCAGCCAGATGCGGGCTGTCGGGCTGGTCGGTCGCGAGATGGGTGCCGTAGATCGAAGCCGCCGCCTTCACCCGATCCGGAAAATGCGTTGCCGCATTGACCGCGTAGCGGCCGCTCATGCAGTAGCCGACGGTGCCGACGATCTTCGTATCTGCGGCAGGTTGCGTCTCTGCGTAGGCGAGCAGAGCCTTGGTGTCCTCCATCACCATCGCGATGTTGATGGAGTTCATGAAGCCGGACATCCGCTTGCGCTCGGGCGCTTCCGGATCAGGCGGTATCGGCCCCAGCTCCATGACGCCGGAGCGGTAATACAGGTTGGGCAGCATCACGTAATAGCCCGACGTGCCGAGCCGCCGCGCCATGTCGCGCAGTTCCTCGCGGATCGCCGGTGCGTCCATGTAGAAGATGATGACCGGGAAGGGGCCGCCGCGCTCAGGATGGGTGATGAAGGTCGTGGTCTTGCCGTCCTTGGTCGCAATATCGATCTGCTGGTCGATCATGGGCGTTGCTTTTGCGTTGTGATTCTGGTGTCTGGCTGGCTGTTCGATACGATTGCAAGGAAACTGCAGCATGACAAGGCAAACGGCCGTCACGTTGGCGTTGAACCGCGCTCTTGAACGTTTCCCTTGGGATTGCCATTGTCTTGTCGTGACGATCAATTTGCAGCGACCGGAGCGTTTCAGATGACCCAGACCAGCAATCGGTTTTTCGACGAGATCGGCCGTTTGATGAATGACGCCGCCGGCGCCGCCCAGGGTGTCAAGCGCGAGGTCGATACGGTCATGCGCAACCAGGCCGAGCGCATCCTGCGCGATCTTGATGTCGTCAAGCGCGAGGAGTTCGACGTGGTCAAGGACATGGCCCGCCTGGCGCGTGAGGAGAACGAGGCGCTGAAGAGCCGGATTGCTGTTCTGGAAGCCAAGCTCGGCATTGCGCCGGCCACGCCGGATGCCGGCAGCATGGCGGACGGGTAGGGTTGTTACCCTCCCCTGGAGGGGTCCGAGACGAGCGAAGCTCGCTCGTGGGTCGGCTCACATGGAGCGTAGCGAAATGTGAGACGGGGTGGGGTGATCTCTCCACTCGGGCACTGATCGAGGGGATGGACCGTCACCCCACCCCGCCGCTTCGCGTCGACCCCCGAGCGAGCTTCGCTCGTCCGGACCCCTCCAGGGGAGGGTGCAAACCTAAGAAAAATCCCTTCATTTCCTTGTCATTTCGCCCCTTTGGGGCTAAAAGCCGGCCACGTCCGCAGCCCCCGCACCCCTGGAGGCTTGCTGTGGGACGCCAACGGGCCGCGATGCGGCCTTTAACTTTTTAGAAAACAAGGACTTAACACGATGGCGACCGTCAAGGAATTGAAGGCGACCGCGCGTCCGCAGAGCGGCAAGGGGGCCGCCCGGGCAGAGCGTCGCGCCGGGAGAGTGCCCGGAGTGATCTACGGCAACAACCAGCCCCCCGTGACCATCTCGGTCGACGACAAGGAACTGCGCCAGCGCATCCTGGCCGGCCGCTTCCTGACCACGCTGTTCGACATCGACCTCGAAGGTAAGAAGCACCGTGTGATTCCGCGCGACTTCCACCTCGATCCGGTGAAGGACTTCCCGCTCCATGTCGACTTCCTGCGTCTCGGCGAAGGCGCAACCATCCGCGTCAGCGTGCCCCTGCATGTCGTGAACGGCGAAACTTCGCCCGGCGTCAAGCGCGGCGGCACCATCAACGTCGTCACCCACACCATCGAGCTCGAATGCTCGGTCGACAACATCCCGCAGTATATCGAGGCCGATGCCGGCGCGCTGGAAATCAGCTACTCGCTGCATCTGTCCGACATCAAGCTCCCGACGGGCGTGAAGTCGCTGTCGCGCGAAGACGCAACGCTCGTGACCATCGTGCCGCCGTCCGGCTACGCCGAAGAGCAGAAGGCTGCGGCGGCTGCCGCGGCGGCAGGCACGGCCGCTCCGGCGGCGGGTGCCGCTCCGGCTGCTGCTGCCGCGCCTGCGGCGGGAGCTGCCGCTCCGGCGGCTGGCGCGAAGGCGCCGGCTGGTGGCGACAAGAAGAAGTAAGCAGCGGCAGGATGCCGCGTCATGCGCCTGTTTGTTGGCCTAGGTAACCCCGGTTCGAAATACGCGAACAACCGGCACAACATCGGGTTCATGGCCGTCGATGAAATTGCGCGGCGTCACGGTTTCGCACCGTGGCGCCGCCGCTTTCAGGGCGAGACATCCGAAGGCACGCTGGATCGCGAGAAGGTCGTTCTGCTTCGGCCGACCACCTACATGAACGAGTCCGGGCGCGCGGTTCAGGAAGCCGCGAACTTTTTCAAGCTCGGCGCCTCCGACATCACCGTGTTTCAGGACGAACTCGAACTGCCGCCGGCGAAAGTCCGCGTCAAGGTCGGCGGCGGTATCGCCGGCCACAACGGGCTGCGCTCGATCTCCTCGCATATCGGCAACGAATATCGCCGGGTGCGGCTAGGGATCGGCCATCCCGGCATCAAGGAGCTGGTGCACGGCCACGTGCTCTCGGATTTCGCCAAGAGCGACCGCGCCTGGGTGGAAGCCCTGTGCGCGGCGGTGGCCGAGAATGCCGGCTTGCTGGCGGCAGGGCACGACTCCTCGTTCCAGAACAAGGTGCATCTGGCGCTGCAAGCCAAGGGAATTTTCGACAAGGGTGATGATGGCGCGGCGTGACGCGTCGTCGACCGTCAGCAACGAACTTCAGGACAAGTTATGGGATTCAAATGCGGTATCGTTGGGCTGCCCAATGTCGGCAAGTCGACGCTGTTCAACGCGCTGACCGAGACGGCAGCGGCGCAGGCGGCGAATTATCCGTTCTGCACCATCGAGCCGAATGTCGGCGAAGTCGCCGTGCCTGATCCCAGGCTCGACAAGCTGTCGGCGATCGCAGGCTCGGCGCAAATCATCCCGACGCGGCTGACCTTCGTCGATATCGCAGGGCTCGTGCGCGGCGCCTCGAAGGGCGAGGGCCTCGGCAACCAGTTCCTCGCCACCATCCGCGAGGTCGACGCGGTCGCGCATGTGGTGCGGTGTTTTGAGGATTCCGACATCACCCATGTCGAAGGCAAGATCGCGCCGTTGGCCGACATCGAGACCATCGAGACCGAACTGATGCTCGCCGACCTCGACAGCCTGGAGAAGCGGGTCGACAATCTGACGAAAAAGGCCAAGGGCAACGACAAGGACGCCAAGGAAGCGCTCGACCTCGTTAACCGCGCCCTGGTGCTGCTGCGCGAGGGCAAACCGGCTCGGGCACTGGAGCGCAAGCCGGAGGAAGAGCGCGCCTTCGGCATGCTCGGCCTCTTGACGTCGAAGCCGGTGCTCTATGTCTGCAACGTCGAGGAAGGTTCGGCCAAGGAAGGCAACAGCTTCTCAAAACAGGTGTTCGAGCACGCCAAGAAGGAAGGCGCGGTCGCCGTAGTGATTTCGGCCAAGATCGAATCCGAGATCGCGACCCTGTCACGCGAGGAGCGCGCCGATTTCCTCGAGACGCTCGGCCTGGAAGAGGCCGGCCTCGACCGCCTGATCCGCGCCGGCTACCAGTTGCTCGATCTCATCACCTATTTCACCGTCGGTCCGAAGGAAGCCCGCGCCTGGACCATCCACCGCGGCACCAAGGCGCCGGCGGCGGCCGGCGTGATCCATACCGATTTCGAAAAGGGCTTTATCCGGGCCGAGACCATCGCCTATGCCGATTACGTCGCGCTGAACGGCGAAGCCGGCGCCCGCGACGCCGGCAAGCTCAGGCTGGAAGGCAAGGAATATGTCGTCGCCGACGGCGACGTGATGCATTTCAGGTTTAATACGTGAGAGGTGGGCGTGCCCCGGACGCAGCGCAGCGCCATAAGCGCGTTACGCGCGTCTTCGACACGCTATGGCGGTGCGCTGCTGAGCCGGGGCCTATGCCGGCGTGGGTCCCGGCTCTGCGGAGCAGCGTTACACGCTGCACCGCGTCCGGGACACGAACTTACCGCATCCCGCCCTGGTCGCGGATCGCGCCGAGATGCTCGTTGATGCGGAAGACGATCAGGATGAATTCGGCGGCGATGCGCGAAAACACCACGCCGACCACGACGCCGGCGATCGAGGCCAACAGTAGGACAAATCCGTAGAAGGGACTGATTGCCATGACGGACAAGCTCGACAAAATGCCGGCGATACCGAACAGTATGATCAAGCCGATAACCAGCCAGTAGAAAGTCTTGATAATCGTGGGCGTGATGAACCGATCCCACTGAAATAGATCCTGAAAATCGAGCATCGATGGTTCTCCGGCGACTCAAAGCCTGATCCCAGATGACACAGGGCTAGCCTCGAAAACTGCTTCGGGCAAGCCGGGCGAGCGCCGGCAACGGTACTCGCCCGTGGCGAACGAGCCATGCGGGTGGGCGGGTTGAGATTGCCGTAAATAACGGCCACAATCGGGCTTCCCCGCCGCAATCCTCAATCCAAATCCTCAATCGATGACAACGCTGACCTTCGAAGACTTCACGCCCGGCCATTTCGGCACGTTCGGACCGCGCCACGTCACGCGCGAGGAGATTTTGGCGTTCGCCGCCGAATTCGACCCGCAGCCGATGCATCTGGACGAGGTCGCCGCCAACGCGTCGATGCTCAAGGGGCTGTCCGGTTCGGGCTGGCATCTCGGCTCTCTCGTGATGCGGATGCTGTTCGACGGGTTTATCGGCCGCACTGCCTCGCTCGGCTCGCCCGGTGTCAACGAAATGCGCTGGCTGTCGCCGCTGCGCCCGGGCGATGACCTGACGCTGGATGTCAGCGTCGCGGAGGCCAGGATTTCGAAAAGCCGACCCGAGACCGGTATCGTGACCCTCAAGAGTACGATCCGCAACGCGGCCGGGGTCGTACTGTGCGAGATGGAGTCCCCGATGATCGTGCGCCGGCGCCTTGAAGCAGGAGCGGAGTAGCGATGCGTTTCTTCGAGGACATCGAGATCGGCGCGCAGCGCGAGTTTGGCTCGTTCACCTTCACAGCCGAAGACATCAAGCGGTTTGCCGCGCAGTTCGATCCGCAGCGCTTTCACCTCGATGAGGAAGAGGGGCGCAAATCCCTGTTCGGGGGGCTGGCCGCATCGGGCTGGCACGTTGCGGCGGTGTGCATGAAGCTCTTGGTCGCCGACGGCAAGCGATTGACGGCCGAGGCCGCCGCACGCGGTGAGAAGGTCGCGGTGTGGGGGCCGTCGCCGGGTTTTCGTGAATTGCGCTGGGTCAGGCCAGTGTTGGCGGGCGATACCGTCAGCTTTTCCAACCAGGTCGAAACCAAGCGGACCTCGGAGAAGCGTCCCGAATGGGGCATACTGCAAGCCCGCAATACCGGCACCAACCAGCGCGACGAAGTCGTGTTCTCGTTCCTCGCCACCGCGTTCGTGCCGCGACGGAATGCAGGTTAATTGTAGTCCGGCGAAACATGGTTAGCCAATTGTTTCGTTAGTGCTTCGTAATCCACGACTCCACGAAACCGTTTTTTTGCTAACGCATTTTGAACTTTCTGCCTGCCAAATGCGTCTCAGGGGAAGTACCGAGGGGATGAAAATGGCAGATCGCAACGGCCTGAAATTCGTCGGCTTTGTCTTCGCAACCGTCACGATGGCGGTGATGCTCACCGCCACGATGGTGGTGAAATCCTATGCCGACGGCGTTTACACGATCGAGGACACCGCGTTCGTCCGCCAGTAGTTGCGGATCGAGCAAGCATAGACGCCGAATCTCAAAAAAGATTCAGCGGCTCCAGATCAACGTCATTGCCACGACCGCAAGCGTCAGCAATCCGACGAAGCGGATCACGAGCGTGCCCATGCTATGCGACGATTGCCGCAACGGCATGGAATCCATGTTGTCTGGCTGAACGTTTTGCATCGCCGGTGTGTCCCCAAAAAGGTGCCTGCCGCCAAGTGACGACATCCGTCCTTGGACGCGACCGTGCTTATAAAGTTCAGATCGAACACAGCCAAACAAAACCGCCGCGCTCCGGTACGGAACGCGGCGGAGTGTCAGATTTTTGCAACGATCAGATTAGGCGTTGCGCAGGCCGTCGGCGGCGCGCTTCCACTGCGTGACGTTGTCGGCAATCATGCGCGTCGACTTCATCGCCGCCTGGCTGAGCTGCGCATAGCCGGAGATCTCGCGCTGGACGCGCTGGCCTTCGGCATGGAGCAGGTCGCGGAGGCTTTCGAGTTCAGAAATCAGCTTCTCGATTTCCGCCAGCGAGGTGCCGGCGACGCGCTGGATCAGCGAGTTGACGTTGTTGACGGTCGCTTCGGCATTGGCGTCGATCGGCATGGTGTCCGGGCCCACCGCGGGCCGGCGCAGATAGGCGATATCGTTGCGAACGAAATCGCGGATGCCGGCCTCGACTTCGGATACGGCGGCGAGATCGCCGTCGACTTCCGGGTTCGGATCAGCTTGTTCGGAACGAATAGTGGCGTTCATCGGCTATTCCTCTGTTTCGCTTTCAGGCGAGCGCGGACGTCCCCCGCACGACGAAGTGGAGCGGGTCCCATCTGTCCCGCCGATTTTGTCCGCATCTTGGCCAATCTGCGGCAATGATGGTTCATTCTCTGGGGTGGTGCCCTTGAGGCCGGAAAGCGCGTCAAACTGGGACGATTTCGGCCCTCACCAGCTACGCCTGAAGCCCGCGCTGAGGCTCTTGTTGGCGGCACCCGAGGGCGTTTCGCCGATCGAGCCGGAGATGGTGACGCCGTCGAACAGCTTCTGCTCGGCGCCGACCTTGCGCAGCCACTTGTCGTCGGATGTCGATAGCGTCTGGCCGGCGATCAGGCTGGTGCCGGTGTCGGCAATGCTGAGCTTTACCGACTGGTCGGTCTCGTAGCTGCTGGCCGGATGGCCGACGATGCCAGGCACCGGCACGATGCCTTGCTGGATCAGGTTGTAGTCGTTCTTCAGGGTCAGCGAATATTGCTCGCTGATCGGCAGCGATTTGCTCAAGGAAGTGCCGAGCTTGCTCTGCTCGGATCCGGGATCGACCCGGGCCTCGACCGCGGTCGTGTCCCAAATCGAGCCAACGCCTGGGGCGGTAATCGCAGCCCACGCGGTGCCGGACGATTGCGGCAGGCTGCCGCCATTGGCAAGTTTTTCCGAGAGCAGTTCGGACGTCGTCACCGTGCCTTGCCGCGCGACCGTCATGTCGGCGCCGATCCGCGCATCCCAGAACGGCGAGATGGATTGCTTGACCGATACCGCGGAGGTGCCGTTCGGTCTTTCATTGGCGGACCATGAGGCATCCGCGCTGGCAGCGCCTTTCGACGAATTGCCTCCCTTCGGCGCCTGAAAGCTCAGGGTCGATGCATCGACGTTGAGCTGGCTCCAGTCGAGCTTTTCGACGTCGATGTCCTTCATGATGTCGGCATCGTTGACGCTGGGAGCGGCCTCGGCTTCTTCAGCCTGCTGCATCTCCGCCTCGTCGTCGATCGGCGGCGTTTGTGCCGCCACAGCCAATATCGAAGCCAAACTTACGCCGGCCACCAGCATTGGCAGCCGCGCCCAGCCAAATCGCATTTTCGGAATCATTGCCCGCCCGCATTCCAAGTCGCGCCAACAATGCGTTTGTTTTAGTGCGAAATTATGACCGCGCTTCGTCATTGCGAGCGAAGCGAAGCAATCCATAGCGCCGCAAGCCGAGGCATGGATTGCTTCGTCGCTTGCGCTCCTCGCAAGGACGGCATCTGGGAGTTACACCGCCATCCGTGGCAGGTGAATCGGGTAGCCCACGGTCTGCTCGACCAGATCGAAGGTGTCGACCAGCACGCGCAAGTTGGTCAGGCGGCCGGCCCTGAACTGGGCGAAATGGGCGATGCGCAGGCTGATCGGCTTGTTCGAATCCAGCGCGGTCAGCGAATAGCGCATCATCGAGGCGGCCGTATCCACTCCCAGCATGATCGATTCGCGGTCGAAGCGGTGGACGCGGAAATTGTCCGCAATCTGCCTGATCACCTCCATCACGGCCGCCTTGCCGCGGCGCTGGCCGAAGAACGGAAACATATCGATCGGTCCATAGATCGCCCAGTCGACCTCCTCGTCGAGCAGGGTTTCGAGATCGGCGGGCTGGCGTTCATTGATCGCACGATGCAACGCGCGCGAAAAACGCCAGAGACTATGCTCTGTCATTTTGATTTGGTCCTAAAAACTGGATTTCAAAACGGCAATCGCGCCCAATCGGGCGTCTTCATCGACGCCGGGGCCGAAATGCCGGACTTTCACTGTTGCAGCCAGAAATAGAGCAGTTTCGCCAGAACGCAATTGCCGTTTTTGCAATGCACAAATGCGACTGTTTTGGCCGCATTATCGGTCGTGGCGGCGCACCGGCTCGCGCTGAATAATGACGAAGGCGCTAAATCAGCTCCGGCTTTCTACCGGTCAGGATCGCGGCGACGTCGCGTTCGAGCAGTTGCTGGACCAGATCGAAGGTGTCGATGATTTCCCTGATCTGGCTGATCTTGCCGTCGCGCAGCGTGTAGAAGCCGGCGATGTCGAACTGCACCATGCGCTGGTTGATGCTCTTGCGGAAGAACACGCGGATGAACGCGGCCGCCTTGTCGCCCTCGACCACCAGGATGGGCACCTCGCAGCGCAGTTCGGAATAGCGGGCGCGGACGGCGTTCCACATCTCGCGCATTTCGGCCTTGCCGCGGCGATGGCCCATATGCGGCAGGATGTCGATCGGGGCGTTGGCGAGCGACTCGATGTCGTCTGTGCAGCGCGCCAGCGCGCCTTCGACGTCACCGGAATACAGGACGTTGAGGAAATCCAGTACGCGCTGACGATGAGATTCCTCGGTCATTCGTCCACCCCGTCTGGGTTCGATCCGGCTCTGCGGCCCAGTCCAAGGGAAGGGCAGGGAAGGGCGGAGGGATCAATCAGCAAAGCAACCTACAGTATGTGACGTGGTGGTTTCCAAAAGGTTCACTGCCGCGATGCGACGACGCAGCGAAGACGCGCGGAGCCTGTCATCGGGCCGCGCTGCGTGCGGACCCGTTGGCGCTCCTCACTATTGAGGGCTTATGACACGATAAGATTAGCGCTAGGCCAGGATACTGCTGCCGCTTCTGTCCTGCCGGCTAAGCGGCGTCTTTGGTTGCGATCATCGTCCGGATGTCGTCGGCCAGTTCGCGGTAATGCAAGCCGAGGCGCAGGTATAGCTCGCGCTTCGCCCCATCCGACGTCAACTTGCCGATCAAATCGCATTCGGCAGCGAGAGTCTCGAACCGCTCCAATTTGGCTTCAAGGTCGGTCATGACGCGTCTCCCCTAACGCCCACCAAGGGGATCAGCTTACGCCTTCATTTTACGTCACGGCTAACATCGTTATCGGATAGAACTAATTTTACAGCCTCGGCGATTGCGCGGACGCTCCGGCAATCGTTGCCCGGCAATTTGCCTCGGGAAACGTCATCATTCCCAAGGGGAGGCAAAGCCTCCTGGCCGGTTATCCGGATGAGTGGGCGTCGGAGAATGCCCAGCTCACGACCAATCGGCGGACGCTTTGAGTGCACCCGCGGACGGAGACGTTGGGCCACGCTTTCTGGTGGCGCGAGCAGACATTGGCCACCGGAAGAAACGCCGATGTGTTATTATGCCGGCGCCAACGTCGCACAAATGACGCGGTGTTCAGATGATCACAATCCCGGAACTGGTGGCGCAAGCCTTGGGGTCGTTTCTGGCCTCGGATACCAGGAGCAGGTTTGGCTCCTCTCAAGCCCGGCTGGCTGAACTTCTCCCCTATGCAGCCAGGCTCACATTGGAATGCATCGGCAACAGCGACGCCCTGTATCACAACATCGAACACACCATGCTCGTGACCCTTGCCGGGCACGATATCCTGATGGGCCGGGCGATGCTGCGGCCAACGACGCCAGACGACTACGCCAATTTCATCCTGGCGTGCCTCACCCACGACATCGGATACGTGCGCGGAATCGTCCAGGGAGATGACGGGGATTCCTATGTCGCAGATCTCAGCGGCCGTACTGTTCGCTTGGCGCGAGGTTCATCCGATGCCGCGCTGGGAGCCTACCATGTGGACCGCTCGAAGCTGTTCGTCTTCGAGCGGCTCGACACCGCCGACGAGGTCGATGCGAGCCGGATCGCCAGGGCAATCGAGTATACGCGATTTCCCTATGTTGATTCATCGTCGAACGACGAGCTGATCGAAGAAGAGGGCCTGTTGCTGCGCGCGGCCGACCTCATCGGGCAGCTCGGCGATCCCAACTACCTGAAAAAAGCCAATGCCCTGTTCTACGAATTTGAAGAAGTCGGCATGAACAAAACGCTCGGCTACCAGACGCCGGCAGACGTCGTTTACAAATATCCGCAGTTCTATTGGAACAACGTCGCGCCGCAAATCCAGACGGCGATACGCTATCTCAATGTCACATCGAGTGGACGGCAATGGATAGCAAACCTGCACAGCAACGTTTTCCGGGCCGAGCGCGAAATGAACCTGTCCGGCCCGCAGCCGTGATCTTGGCCTGCTCGCTCCGCGTGGATCGAGCGCCGTCCGCCTGCGCTAGCCGTGATAGCTCGGCGAATTCCGCGCGAGCCCATCGAACGCGTCGAGCAGCCGCTCGCGCCAAGCATAGACCTGATCGTCCTCCATCAGCAGCTTGAACGGGCTGACCACGCGCGCCCACTGGAACGCGCCGAACACGATATAGTCCGCATAGTTCGCTGCCGTGCCGCCGAGGTACGGCTGCGTCCGCAATGTCAGCCGCAGCGGATCGAGGCTTTTGCGAAAACCTTCGACCGCCTTGTCGCGGTCGGCCATGATGTCTTCCAGCTTCTTGCCAAAGCGCGCCTCGCGCGACGCGCGGAAATAGGCGGCATCCTCCGGCTTCAGGTTGAGCGGGACGTCGGCGATGATGAGCGGAAATATACCGCCGATCACGCCATCGCCCCACCAGTTCAGCATCCGTCCCATAGCGCGGCCGCCCTCGCCACCGAACAGCGACGGCCGGTCCGGATACTTGTCTTCGAGATAGTTGGCGATGGTCCAGGAATCGACGACCGCGCTGTCGCCGTCGAGCAGCACCGGCACCTTCTCCGAGCCATGCGGCGCGATCGCGCTTTTCTCGGTGAAGCGCCAGGGAATCGTCTCCGCCGACAGCCCCTTATGCGCTAGCGCCATCCGCGTTCGCCAGCAGAATGGGCTGAACGGACGGGATGGATCGGTACCGACGAGTTCGTAGAGTTTGAGGGACATGCGATATTGTGCGCGAAGTCAGCGTTTGAAACAACAACCGTCATTGCAATGACGACGGAGTGCGGTCTGCCCGTTCCCGTCATGCCCCGCCACCGGGTCGGCCGAACGGCCGCCCGATGACGGGCTCCGGCGGGGCATCCAGTACGCCGAGACGCTAGTGGAGTCACGGCCGCCCGTGGTTACTGGATCATCCGCCTTCGCGGATGATGACAGCGGGGTGCGGTGAGAACAACGGAACCCTACCGCACCACAGCCGCGGTCTGCCCGAACAGGATTCGGCGCTCCTCCTCGGTGCGGTTGACGGGCTGGCCAAAGTTCGGATTGACCTCTTTCGCCTTGGCATAGGCGCGCTCGGTCGCGGGGCGGGCGCGGATGGTCTCCAGCCAGCGCTTCAGATGCGGGAAGTCGTCAATGTTCTGGCTCTGGTTCTTGTAAGGCACGATCCAGGGATAGCTCGCCATGTCGGCGATCGAATAGTCGCCCGCGATGAACTCGCGATCGGTCAGACGCTTGTTGAGCACGCCGTAGAGCCGGTTGGTCTCGTTCACGTAGCGGTCGATCGCGTATTTGATCTTGTCCTGGGCGTAGTTGGAGAAGTGATGGTTCTGCCCGGCCATCGGCCCGAGATTGCCCATCTGCCAGAACGTCCACTGGATCGCGTCATAGCGGCCGTAGAGATCGGACGGCAGAAACTTTCCGGTCTTCTCGGCGAGATACAGCAGCATCGCGCCGGACTCGAAGATCGAAATCGGTTTTCCTCCGCCCTTGGGTTCATGATCGACCATCGCGGGGATGCGGTTATTCGGCGCGATCGCCAGAAACTCCGGCTTGAACTGGTCGCCTTTGCCGATGTTGACCGGAAATATTTTGTACTTCAGCCCGGTCTCTTCGAGGAACATCGTGATCTTGTGGCCGTTCGGCGTGGTCCAGTAGTGAAGGTCGATCATGGGGCGATCCTGCTGGTTGAAATCCGTGCATCGCAAGAAAGATGCGGATGCATGAAATTGATCGGACCGATGTCCCAAGTCAATGCGGGCTAAGGGCGTCGCGCGGAAATGTGATGACGGCCGGCGACGCGGGATCAGCGTTGCGGCACGCCGATGCGGCCGTGCTCGCGCAGCAGCTTTTCGCCTGATGCGGTGACGGTCACCATCAGTCCGGTTCCGGCGATGGTTTCGCGAGTGACGTAGCCGCGATCGGACGCGTCTTCCCAGATCGTCAGGCGCGGACAGGAGGTCCGCCAGGTCGCGACCACTTCTGCGTAATTCCGCGGCTCGCGGGCGACCCATTCGACGAAGTCGAGCACCAGTGGATCTGCAGCATCCGACATCAGCCCTCTCCCTTCAGAAGGAAGCAACCGAGCCGTGAACCAGCAACAGCCAGCTTCCATAGAGAATGTAATAGCCGGCCACCGTCGTAATCAGCCGGTTGGCCCAGGTACGAAACTGCGCGTCGCTCATCGCCTCAAGAATCCGCCGCGCCAGTGTGGTGCCGAGCATCGAGGCCACGATCGCAACCGCGGCCAGCACGGGATCGAGCGTCGCGGCCTGGTCGATGATGCCGCCGAAATAGATCAGTTTGGTGAGATGGCTGACGACCTGGCAGGTTGCCTTGGTGGCGACCACCTCGCGGCGGCCGAAATTGCCGCCGAGAAAGAACGTGTCCATCAGCGGGCCGGAGACGCCGGTCATCAGCATCAGGCCCATGCAGATGAAGCCGTAGAACGAGCCCTGCCAGATGCTGTCCGGGTTCGGCTTGAGGTTCTTCGGCATCAGCCGCGCCATGAACGGCGTGGCCCCGAGCAACAGCAAGGCAATGGGCTTGTCCGGCACGTAGCGGGTCAGCGACCAGACGCCGAGCGCCAGCGCGCAGCCGATCAGATAGACGAACACCGGCCGCCAGCGGATATGCGCCCGCCACAGAAATGCGCGCCAGCCATTCGACGCCATCTGCGTGATCGCGTGCAGCACCATGGCGGTGGGCAGCGGCATCAGCATCAACAGCACGCCGATCAGGATCATCCCGCCGGCCATGCCGAACAGGCCGGACAGGAAGGCTGTCGCGACCATCAAGGCACCGAGCGCTGCGATCATCAGGGCCGTCATCGGCAATCTCCACATGACATTTCTGCCGTGCTTGTCGCAGCTACGCAAACCGAGTTATCTTGCTCTGGCATCAGTTTTCCTGAGGGTCATGTGCGGCGGCTGCTCTTTCTCAACGGCATCAAGGCGTTCGAAGCGGCAGCGCGCACCGGCAGCTTCGCCGCCGCCGGGACCGAGCTCAACGTCTCCGCCGCCGCCGTCAGCCGGATGGTGCATCTGTTGGAAGAGCGGCTGGGCGTGGCGCTGTTCGAGCGCAAGGCCAACCGACTCGTGACCACCGCCGCCGGCCGCGCCTATCAGAACGGGCTGACGCCGATCTTCGACGCGCTGGCGAGCCTGACCGCGCAGGTGACGGCGCCCGCAAGCGTCCGCGTGCTGACCATCGGCGTCGGGCCGACCTTTGCGATGAAATGGCTGATCCCGCGGCTGGCGGATTTCCGCAAGGAAGAACCCGACATCGACGTCCGTATCACCACCGGCGGCGCCGCGGTGCCGTTCGGCGAGGACTGGAGCTGCGGCATCAAGCTCGGCGACGGCGAATGGCCCGGCCTGATCGCCGAGCCGTTGTTTGCGGCCGATCTGCTTCCGGTCTGCGCGCCGCGCCTTGCGGGCGCGCTCAAACGTCCCGGCGACCTGAAGGGGCCGACGCTGCTGCGAGTGGCGCATTCGCCCGACGACTGGCCGTCATGGCTCGAGGCCGCCGGCACCGCTCGCATCAGCGCCCGCGGACCGGAGTTCGAGTTTTACGGCCAGGCGCTGCAGGCCGCCGTCGACGGCCTCGGCATCGCCATGGGCATCCGCCCCTATATCGACGATGACCTTGCGGCCGGCCGGCTGGTCGCGCCGTTTGCGTTAAGTGTGCCGAAAGGCATGCGCTGGTATCTGGTGTATCGCGGCTTCAGCACCGGGCAGCGCGATTTCGCCGCGTTCCGGCGCTGGATCGTTCGCGCGGCAGCGGAGCCCGCCACGCGCCGCAGGGGCCACAGACATGCCGGATGAGAAGATCGAAACGCTGGTGATTGGCGGCGGCCAGGCCGGCCTCGTGATGAGCTACCGCCTCAAGCAGCGCGGACTGTCGCATCTGGTGCTCGAGCGCCACCGGATCGCCGAACGCTGGCGCAGCGAACGCTGGGACGGATTGATATTCCAGTTTCCGAACTGGTCGGTGCGGCTGCCGGACTTTCCATTTCCGCACAGCGATCCCGATGGGTTCTCGGATACGGCCACCATCATCAAATTTATCGAGGCCTATGCGGATTTCGTCGCGCCGCCGATCCGCTGCGGCGTCGCGGTGACGCGGCTGTCGCAGCGCGACGGCGGGCGCTTTATCGCCGAGACCACGGATGGCACGATCGAAGCTGACAATGTCGTCGTCGCCACCGGACCCTATCAGCGCAGCGTCATCCCGGACCTGTTGCGCGATCATCCGGTGTTTCAGGTGCGTGCCGCCGACTACAGGAATCCCGAACAGCTTCCGCCGGGCGCGGTGCTGGTGGCCGGCGCCGGTGCGTCCGGCGCGCAGATCGCCGAGGAATTGTTGCAGGCCGGGCGGCGCGTCTATCTCTCGGTCGGACGGCATCGCCGCCTGCCGCGCCGCTATCGCAGCCGCGACCTGATCTGGTGGCTCGCCGAAATGCAGCTCGACCAGATCACCCCGGAGGAGCGCGGGCAAGCGCGCCTCGGCCCGGTGATTTCGGGCGCCTATGGCGGACGCAGCATCGATTTCCGCGACTTCGCCGCCCGCGGCATGATCTTGCTCGGACGTCTCGACGCCGCCGATGGCGGCGTGCTCGACATTGCGTCGGGTCTCGACAAAAGCCTTGGCGACGGCGACATCGCCTTCACCACCTTCCTCGACACTGTCGATGAATATGTGAAACGGCGCCGCCTGGAGCTGCCGGAAGAGCCCGGCGCCCGCGCGACGCTTCCCGACCCGCCTTGCGTCACCGCGCCGCTCACGCGCCTCGACCTCGCCGCGGAGGGCATCTCTTCGATCATCTGGGCGACCGGCTACGGCGTCGATTTCGGCTGGATCGATATCCCGGTCCTCGACGCCCGCGGCGAAGCGGTTCATCGCAATGGCATCTCAGCCGTATCCGGCCTGTACTTCCTCGGTCTCCAATGGCTGTCGAAGATGAACTCCTCGTTCCTGCCAGGCGTCGGCGACGATGCCGTGGTGCTCGCGGATCATATTTTGGCGCGGCGCTGAGCACTCGCTTCCAACCTCGCCCCGCTTGCGGGGAGAGGTCGGATCGCCCTTGCGATCCGGGTGAGGGGGTACAGGTCTATCCATGAATCACAACTCGTGGAGCGAGCCCCTCACCCCAACCCTCTCCCCGTGAAGGGCGGGGAGAGGGAGCTAACTGCCGAAACGCCACCGAAAAAACCTCCGCGACATGTGAACTCCTTCACATCTCCCTCTGCCGCGTCGTGCTCTGGTCGCGCCATGCGCAATTCCGGGGGACGCGCCATGATCTATGGCGGCTTTGAAATCCAGTCGTTCGAAGCAGGGAGAGGGCTATGGCACGCCAGGATTCAACGGGCCGACCAGGAGCCGGTGGTGATCGACGGCCTGGCGTTTCCGACCCTCGAAGTCGGCTTCGCCTGGTCGGATCCGGAAGCGGCGATCGCGGATGCGAAAGCCCATATCGATCGTTTCATGCCGCGGTTCGCGATTCCGTAAGCACGACCGGCGGAACTGCCGGCCGCATCTCTTTGCCCCTGCCCGAACAGACCCTGCAAGCGACGCCGGTGCTTTCGAGCTGCCCGGATTGCAGCGCATCGCTCGCGGTGCTGCGCATCATTCCCGGCCGTGCCGGCGCCGAATACTGGACCATGCGATGCACGCGCTGCGGCGGGATCCATCTGGAGATCGTCAATGCCTCGACGGCCCCGCTGACGGCGTAAGGCGCGGCGGTTCCGAATCGCCATTGCTGACATCTGCTGACATGACGAAGCGCAGTATCGCGCGCAAGGCCGTTTGCCCTTTTCTCGCTGGCTGACTCGTCCCATATTCGCCGGATGGCGAAGAAACCTGACACCCCCAAAAAGCCCGGCAAATCCCCCGAATCGAAGGCGCATCGGCCAGACGTGCAGCCGATCGGGCCGGCACTGGCCGAGCTGCTCAATCCCGCGCTCAACCGCGGCGATGCCGGCATGGGCTCGGGCACCGGCCTGCAGCCGCCGCCGGACAATTCCTGGGACCGCCGCGCCGGCGGCGAGGCCGCCGCGCATCGCGCGCGAGCCTCGACGCGCGGAACCAGCGCGGACGTCGGCAAACGCGATGCATCCCCACAAGGCCTCGAAGAATCCCCCCAAGCCAACTACGGCACCGCGGCCACCATCCCGACCCTCGACCCCGAGCTCGCGCGCCAGCTCGGCCTGCCGACCGCGGAAGACGACGAGGAAGCCCTCGCTCGCCCGCCGCGCAACAAGATGGAAGCGCTCGGCGTCAAAGCCACCGCCGATGCGCTGGAAAGCCTGATCCGCGATGGCCGTCCCGAATTTCGCGGCGACAACGGCCAGCTCAAGGTCTGGACGCCGCACCGGCCGCCGCGCCCGGAAAAATCCGAAGGCGGTGTGCGCTTCGAGATCAAATCCGAATACCAGCCGAAGGGCGACCAGCCGACCGCGATCGCCGAACTGGTCGAAGGCATCAACCGCAACGACCGCACCCAGGTGCTGCTTGGCGTCACCGGCTCCGGAAAAACCTACACCATGGCCAAGGTGATCGAGGCGACGCAGCGCCCGGCCCTGATTCTCGCGCCGAACAAGACGCTGGCCGCGCAGCTCTATGGCGAGTTCAAGAATTTTTTTCCCGACAACGCGGTCGAGTACTTCGTCTCCTACTACGACTACTACCAGCCCGAGGCTTACGTCCCGCGCACCGACACCTACATCGAAAAGGATTCGTCCATCAACGAGCAGATCGACCGTATGCGCCATTCGGCGACGCGCGCGCTGCTCGAGCGCGACGACGTCATCATCGTGGCGTCCGTGTCGTGCATCTACGGTATCGGCTCGGTCGAGACCTACACCGCGATGACCTTTGCGCTGAAGAAGGGCGAGCGCATCGACCAGCGGCAATTGATCGCCGACCTCGTCGCGCTGCAGTACAAGCGCACGCAGGCCGATTTCACCCGCGGCACGTTCCGCGTCCGCGGCGACGTCATCGACATCTTCCCGGCGCACTATGAGGACCGCGCCTGGCGCGTGAACCTGTTCGGCGATACCGTGGAAAATATCGAGGAGTTCGATCCGCTCACCGGCCACAAGCAGGACGATCTCGAATTCATCAAGATCTACGCCAACTCGCACTATGTGACGCCGCGGCCGACGCTGGTGCAGGCGATCAAGTCGATCAAGTCCGAGCTGAAGCTGCGGCTCGACGAGCTCAACAACCAGGGGCGCCTCTTGGAAGCGCAGCGGCTGGAGCAACGCACCACCTTCGACCTCGAAATGATGGAAGCGACCGGAAGCTGCGCCGGCATCGAGAACTATTCGCGCTACCTCACCGGGCGCCGCCCCGGCGAGCCGCCGCCGACGCTGTTCGAATACGTGCCCGACAATGCACTGGTTTTCGCCGACGAAAGCCACGTCACCGTGCCGCAGATCGGCGGCATGTTCCGCGGCGATTTCCGCCGCAAGGCGACGCTCGCCGAATACGGTTTTAGGCTGCCCTCCTGCATGGACAACCGCCCGCTGCGGTTCGAGGAATGGGACATGATGCGCCCGCAATCGGTCGCGGTGTCGGCGACGCCCGGCGGCTGGGAGCTGAACGAAAGCGGCGGCGTGTTCGTCGAGCAGGTGATCCGTCCCACAGGCTTGATCGATCCGCCGGTCGACATTCGTCCGGCGCGCACGCAGGTCGACGATCTCGTCGGCGAAGTGCGCGCGACCGCTGCCGCGGGTTATCGCTCGCTGATCACGGTACTCACGAAGCGCATGGCGGAAGACCTCACCGAGTACCTGCACGAGCAGGGCATTCGCGTGCGCTACATGCACTCTGATATCGACACCATCGAGCGCATCGAGATCATCCGGGACTTGCGCCTCGGCGCGTTCGACGCGCTGGTCGGCATCAATTTGTTGCGCGAGGGCCTCGACATTCCCGAATGCGCACTGGTCGCGATCCTCGACGCCGACAAGGAAGGTTTTCTGCGCAGCGAGACCTCGCTGATCCAGACCATCGGCCGCGCCGCGCGCAACGTCGACGGCAAGGTGATCCTCTACGCCGACCAGATGACCGGCTCGATGGAGCGCGCCATCGCCGAAACCAACCGCCGCCGCGAAAAGCAGGTCGAATACAACACGGCTAACGGCATCACGCCGGAGAGCGTGAAGAAATCGATCGGCGACATCCTCAACTCCGTCTACGAGCGCGATCACGTGCTGGTCGAGATCGGCGACGGCGGCATGGCCGACGACGTCATCTCGATCGGCCACAATTTCGAGGCCGTGCTGAACGACCTCGAAACCCGCATGCGCGAAGCCGCCGCCGATCTGAACTTCGAGGAAGCCGCCAGACTCCGCGACGAAGTCAAACGCCTGCGCGCGACGGAAATGGCCGTGGTCGACGACCCCACCGCAAAACAGCGCGCCGTGCAGGGCAAAGCCGGCGCCTATGCCGGAACGAAGAAGTACGGCGAGGCCGCGAACCTGCCGACATCAGCGATGAAGAAGCGCAGCGCCTCTTCACCCTCCGCTGGAGGGGGAGGGTCGACCGCTGCAGGCGGTCGGGGCGGGGTGAGCCGCAGCGGCGGTTCTTCCACCTCGAAAGTCCACAAACCCCATCTCGACGAAATGCACGGCCCGGAATCCTTGCCCTACCGCCCCAGCGGCGCCAAACCGCGCAAGCTCGAGATCGGCAGCGGCAGCAAGATCTTCCAGCCCACGGATTCGCGGCAGTCAGGCCCGGAGTTCGGGCCAGCCCCGCGATCGAGCGGCGGCGCACCGGGGCACCGGGGCGGGTGGAAGAAGAGGTAGGGTTTGGCCACGCATGAATGTGATGAGCGGCGGCGGGTCAGCCGTCATTGCGAGCGTAGCGAAGCAATCCAGCTTCTTTCCTTGACGCTGGATTGCTTCGTCGCTGCGCTCCTCGCAATGACGCAATGGTCGTCGGTGCAGTTAGTTGTATTGTGATCCTCTGGCAATTCAAAATAATTGCGATACGCTGAGTTCATGAAACTCGGCTTTGAAGAGTCCCAATTGTCCTACACAAGCGGCTCGCAAAGCGCCCGCGCCTGGACAGAAGCTTGGGTGAAGGCTTGGGCCTACTGCCCGCACTGCGGCAACGCCAAGATTTCGTCCTTTCCCAACAACTCCCCTCTCGCCGATTTCTTTTGCCAATCCTGCAAAGAGGAATTCGAACTCAAAAGTCAGAAAGGCAGATTCGGAACGCGAGTCGTCGATGGCGCGTTCAAGACCAAGTGCGAACGCCTTGCCGCCAGCAACAATCCGAATCTGCTTCTGATGAACTACGACCTCAAATCGCTTGCGGTCGTGAACCTGTTCATCGTGCCGAAGCACTTCTTCGTCCGGGAGATCATTGAGGAGCGAAAGCCGCTGGCACCCACTGCGCGACGGGCCGGCTGGATCGGCTCCAACATCCTGCTTAGTCGAATTCCAGACTCCGGCAAGATACATATCATCCAGAACAGCGTTGTTCGCGCGAAAGAACTCGTCCTCGCCGATTGGCAGAAGACACTCTTCCTCAGAAACGAATCCCCGGAAACGCGCGGCTGGTTGCTGGATGTGATGAAGTGCGTGGAGTCGCTTGGCAAGCGGGACTTCGCCCTTGACGAGGTCTATGCTTTCGAACGGCACCTCGGAGATCTCTATCCCGGCAACCAGAACGTCAGGCCAAAGATACGGCAGCAGCTTCAATATTTGCGGGATCGCGGGTTTATTGAATTCGTTTCGCGCGGGAATTATCGTTTGCGACACTAGGGAGCCCGGCGATGGCATGGTTTCTGAATCGCTACAAGTGCGACCGCTGCAGGCGCCGATGGGCCGATGAATGGTCCTGCATGTGCGACGACACATGCCCGCATTGTGGCGCGCGGGATATGACACCGTATGAAAGCGAGGAACTGACCACGCTTATTGAGCAAGAGGGCAAGGTGTTCGTCGTCCTGTGGTCGCCAGAAACGGCGGAACACGATCCGGACTATCGCGAACTCGGTCGCTTTCCGACCCGAGAGAAGGCGTTGGAGTTTCTGGCGGCGGACCAATGACGCATTGTCATTCCGGGATGGTCCGAAGGACCATACCCGGGATCTCGAGATTCCGGGTCCGAGCTTTGATCGCCCCGCAATGACGGGCGGAGAAAGCTACCGCCCGACCGCCACCGCCAGCATCATCACATTCGTTACCAATTGCAGCGGCACCATCGGCTGTACGCGGCACTAATCGACGAACCGAAGCGACGCTTACAGGAGACTACTACTACCGATTGCGCTGCTGGCCGGGCAAATCAGGCACGGCTTGGTCCAGTCTTGCCAGCAAAAATAAACCGCTTCGCGATTACCCCAAATCACTCCTACAACTCCGCCATCCCGCACCCGCTAGAGGGGCGTATCGCGATCGTCACGGACGTTGGGCGCGGGATGCGATGGACGCGGCAGCGTCGGGCGCGCGAGTTGGTCGCAGGGCGGGCTTTGGCCTGTGAGCGAAAACAACGGCGCGCAGACGACCGGCGCTTAAACGCTTTAACCAGAACTTCGGTTTGGCAGCATACGGGCCGATCGAAACATTCTGGTCGAGGAAGCCGCGGACGGCAAAGCCGTGTGGTCCTGGCACCCGTTGCTGGTGTCAAGCCGGCGGAGATTGCTCTGGCCCAACCGGGCTTCGATCAAATCGTTAATTCGTCAGCGACGGAGGCCAGAGGAATTCGGCTCCGAGGAGAGCGCGGTATACGCCGTAAAACCATTGCGCAGGGAAGGCCGGGTGTTCCGGCGCACCTGCAGTCCGCCGTGTGCATTCTTGCGCACGACTGCGGGTGTTTTGGGCACCCGGCTTTCCCTGCGCCCTCTTCGATTTCGAGGGCATCGCCGATCGCATGACTTCGGGCGCTTCGTGCCGCGAGAGTGCGAAGGCGTGTCTTGTAGGATGGGTAGAGCGAAGCGAAACCCATCCTACGGCTCTGGGTCGCCCTTCTCGGGTGGCGGCTGTTTGAAAATCGAGTTCGAGCGCGCGGCACACTCATTGTCGTCCCTGCGAACGCAGGGACCCATACCGCGTGATCTCTCGATAGGGCAGCTTGGCAGACGCCATTCGTAAAACTTCTGCCGGTGGTTATGGGTCCCTGCGTTCGCAGGGACGACATCGAGAATGCAGCAGGGATCTGGCTCTCACCCCGATCGCCGGTGGCTGGTGTTCTGCGTCAGATTGCCGTGTGCGCCCTGTTCGCGGATGTTGTTCTTCTCGTCGTCGCGATGGCCTTTGGTGGTGTCGAGCGGCACGTCGGGCGCGCTGCCCGGGCCCTTGGGGCTCCGATTGTCCGGGGGAATCGGAGGCGCGGTCTTTGTCATCATGGTCTCCGTTATCAACGGAAAGACACAACGCTGGCCTTGGCGAAATCGTTCCGCAGGCGAACGGCAGCGCAATCCATGCGGCTTGCGGTGCTATGGCTAGCGGCTACGCGCTAACGCGCCACGCTCGCGCAGTATTGCCAGCACCGCATTCAGATCCGGCACCACCGCCGCGCATCGCGCCCGCGACTCTTGGGTCGGCGTCACCATGTCGGGCACCATGATGGTAATTGCGCCCGCGGCATGCGCGGCGGTCACGCCGTGGTTTGAATCCTCCACGGCCACGCAAGCCTCCGGCTTCAGGCCGAACCGCGACGCCGCGAGCAGATAGAGGTCGGGATTGGGCTTGCCGCGGGCGACGTCGTCGCGGGTCAGCAGCGTTTCGAAACGGTGGCGGATACCCGCGAGCTTAAGATGCGCATTCGCCGTGCGCAGCGACGAGGAGGTGACGATCGCCATCGGACATTCGGCCGCCCGCAGCGCATCCAGCAGTTCGATCGCGCCGCTCTTCAGCGGCAAGCCTGCGCCGAGAATTTCATTGCGGTTGCTGACGAAGGCGCGGGAGACCTCCGCAAGCGGAAAGCCATCCCCGTAGCGCGCGAGCAGCATGGCCTCGCATTCCGGCCCGGGCAGGCCGACCATCGCCTGGCACAGCGTTACGGCGTCGTCAGTGAACCCATGCGCGGTGAGTGCCGCGACCAGGCTGTCGAAATAGACCCGTTCGGTGTCGAGCAGCGTGCCGTCCATGTCGAGCAGGACAGCGCTGACGTTCCATTTCCCGATCACGCCGCACCCGCGCCGGCGCGCTGGCTAGCGAGTTTGCGCAGGCACTCCGGACAGAGACAATCGCTACCGTCCAACGGCATCGGCAGGCGGAACGTCTCGTCGTTGCACCAGCAGGGGCCGGACAGGTTGCAGCCGAATTCGTTGCCGCAGCCGGCGCAGGCGAGGCGGCGCGATGGCGCATTTTCCAAACGATCTGTCATCAACGAGGCTGAATCCTGACGTGGAATTAATCCCGGGTTCACACTGAGGCGCGTTATACTTCGTCACTATACGCCTGGGAAATTCTAAGGGAAATCCGATGGCCCGCGATTCGCAAGCAGCCCTCGTTGCGCTCAATCGCTTCGGCTTCGGCGCGCGCGGCGGGGCATCTGGCGATGTTCTCGACGCCGCATCCGATCCGCGCGGTTTCGTCAAGGCGGAACTCGGCCGTCCCAATCGCGTGCTGCTCGAAGTGCCGGGGCTGCAGTCGACGCCCGCGCTCGGCAAGGCGGTGTTCGACTATCAGTTCGAAATCCAGCAGGCCCGCGAGGCTGCCAAATCGGCCGCGCCGCCGGCTGCAGGCGAAGGCGCGTCGTCGCCACCAGATGCGAAGGCGCAGCGGCGAAACCTGTCCCTCAACGGCATCGCCATGGAGATGGCGCCCAAGGAGTCACCCAGGGAGTCACAGGCCAAGCCGGCGGAGAATCCCGGCGCGATGGCACCGGCGGAAACGATGCAGCCCAATGCGCCAAAGCCGCCGCCACAACCGCTCAACATCATCCAGAAAACCTTTCGCGCCGAGGCGCTGGCGCGGCTGCAGCGCGCCGTCATCGCCGATGGCGGATTTGCCGAGCGGCTTGTCGTGTTCTGGTCGAATCATTTCTGCATTTCCGCCAACAAGGGCGGGCCGGCGCGGATGTGGGCCGGCTCGTTCGAGCGCGAGGCGATCCGCCCGCACGTGCTCGGACGTTTCGCCGATATGCTGAAGGCGGTCGAGCAGCATCCGGCGATGCTGTTCTTCCTCGATAACCAGCAATCGCTGGGCCCGGATTCGCGCGCCGGGAAAAACCGCAACCGCGGACTGAATGAAAATCTCGCCCGCGAGATACTTGAGTTGCATACGCTCGGCGTCGGCGGCGGCTATTCGCAGGACGATGTGACGTCGCTGGCGAACGTCATCACGGGCTGGACCTATGCCGGAAGGCTGGGCCAGCTCGGCGCGCCCGGCACCTTCGTGTTCAATGCCAATGCGCACCAGCCGGGCGCGCAGCGGGTGATGGGCAAGGTCTACGATGCCGACGGCGTGGCGCAGGGCGAGGCGGTGCTGGCGGATATCGCGCGGCATCCCTCGACGGCGAAATTCATCGCGACCAAATTCGCGCGCCATTTCGTGGCCGACGATCCGCCGGCCGCGCTGGTGGCGCGGCTCGCCGATGTCTTCATGAAAACCGACGGCGATCTCAAGGCGCTGGCGCTGGCGCTGGTCGATTCCGACGAGGCCTGGAGCGCGCCGCTCACCAAGATCCGCTCGCCTTACGAATTTCTCGTCGCGGCCGGCCGGCTGCTGGCGCAGATTCCGAACAATCCCAACCTCTATCTCGCCGGCCTGAGGGCGCTCGGTCAGCCATTATGGTCGCCGGCCGGGCCAAACGGATTTCCCGACAGCAACGCCGCATGGCTGGCGCCGGAGGGCATGAAACTGCGCCTCGATATTTCAACGCAGATAGCATCGAGGCTCGCCGAGGGCGTCGATCCGCGCGACCTGCTCGAGCTCGCGGCCGCCGATACTGCGTCAGTGGAGACGCGGCGGACCGTCGAGCGCGCGGAATCGCGGCAGCAGGCGCTGGCACTGTTGTTGATGTCGCCGGAATTCCAGAGGAGATGACGTCCATGGAAACGACAATGGGTTGCTGCGAGGACCTGCGATCATCGCCGACAACGCGGCGGGCCGTGCTGCTCGGCGGCGCGTCCTTTGCGGCGTGGGCCTACCTGCCGAAGTTCGCGCGCGCGGCCGACGGCCGCGATCCGCGTCTGGTGCTCGTGATCCTGCGCGGCGCACTCGACGGGCTCGCCACCGTCGCTCCAACAGGCGACCCCGACTACGCCGGCCTGCACGGCGCGATCGCGTTGTCATCGAGCGGATCGAACGCGGCGCTGCCGCTCGACAATTTCTTCTCACTGCATCCGGCGATGCCGGAATTTTCGCGGATGTATCGTGAGAAGAAGGCCGCGGTGATCCACGCGGTGGCGACGCCCTACCGCGACCGTTCGCATTTCGACGGGCAGGACGTGCTCGAAAGCGGCTTTTCCGGCCCCGGCCGGGTGCAGTCCGGCTGGCTCAACCGCGCGCTGGAAGGTCTGCCGAAGGGCGAGCGGGTGACGAGCGGGCTCGCAGTCGGCCCGATCACGCCGCTGGTGCTGCGCGGCGCGGCGCCGACCGTCGGCTGGGCGCCGCTCGCGTTGCCGCAGGCCAGCGAGGACACCGCGATGCGGCTGCTCGACCTCTATTCTCACCGCGATGCCGCGCTGGGCTCGGCGCTGAAGCAGGGCCTCGCGCTCGACAAGGCCGCGCAGGGCGACGACATGAAACCAAAGCCCGGCACCGGCGGCGTGGCCGCGATGCGGCTGGCGGCGCGCGGCGCGGCCCGATTGATGGCGGCCGACAATGGTCCGCGGATCGGCGCACTCGCCTTCGACGGCTGGGACACGCATGCCAATGAAGGCGGCCCGGTCGGCCGTCTGGCGCAACTGCTCGGCGGCCTCGACGGCGCACTCGCCGAATTCGAAGCCGCGCTGGGACTGCGCTGGCGCGACACGGTGATCGTGGTCGCCACCGAGTTCGGCCGCACCGCGCGCATCAACGGCACGCAAGGCACGGATCACGGCACCGGTACCGTCGCGCTACTCGCCGGCGGCGCGGTGAACGGCGGGCGGGTGATCGCGGACTGGCCGGGGCTGAAGCCGGCGAGCCTCCATCAGGGCCGCGACCTCGCGCCGACCACCGATCTGCGCGCGGTGATGAAAGGCGTGCTGAAGGATCAGTTCGGGCTGGCTGAGCAGGTGTTGGCGGACAGCGTGTTCCCGGAGAGCGCCAAGGTGAAGCCGATGCAGGGATTGGTGGGGTAGGAGGCTAGCCCCACCCACGGTGTCGGGCCTTGAGCCGGGACCCATAACCACCGCTGGCATTGTTGGAGCACGCTGGGGAGCCAGCACGGCATAACCACGTACACTTGTGGTTATGGGTCCCTGCGTTCGCAGGGACGACACCGAACCAGACCTAATTCGTAATCCGATCGACCTCCGCCATCTCCGCCGCGCTCAGCGTCCAGCCGATCGCCTTCACGTTCTGCTCGACCTGTTCGACGCGGGTGGCGCCGGCGATGACGCTTGCGACTTGCGGGCGCTGGGCCAGCCAGGAGAAGGCGAGTTCGAGCATGGTGTGGCCGCGCTCCATCGCGAACGTCTGGAGCTTTTCGACGATATCCTCGTTGCGCGCGGTGACGTAGCGGTCCTTCAGCGCCGGCGCCTTGGCGAAGCGCGTGTCGGCGGGGGCATCAGTGCCGCGCTTGTACTTGCCGGTGAGAAGGCCGCTCGCCAGCGGGAAGAACGGCAGCAGGCCGAGCTTGTATTCCTGCGCCGCCGGCAGCAAATCGTTCTCGATGCCGCGCACCACGAGGCTGTATTCATCCTGGCAGGAGACGAAGCGGTTGACGTTCATCTGCCGCGCCATCATTTCGGCCTCCGCGATGCGCCAGGCCGGAAAGTTCGAATTGCCGATGTAGCGGACCTTGCCTTGGCGCACGAGATCGTCGAGCGCGCGCAGCGTCTCTTCCATCGGCGTCAGGGGATCGTATTCATGCTGCTGATAGAGATCGATGTAATCGGTCTTCAGCCGATTCAGGCTGGCCTCGACCGCGGACATGATGTAGCGGCGCGAGGCGCCCTGCTTGGTGCCGTCGGTCGCCATCGGTTTCGCGTACTTCGTCGCCAGCACGATATCCTTGCGGCGGTCGCCGAGCACGGTGCCGAGCACGGTCTCGGAGCCGCCCATGCCTGCATAGATGTCGGCGGTGTCGAATAGGGTGATGCCGAGGTCGATCGCCTTGTGGATGACCTTGCGCGAGGTCTCCAGATCGGTGCGCTGGCCGAAATTGTTGCAGCCGAGGCCGACGGCGGAAACACGCAGGCCGGAGCCGCCGAGGTTGCGAATTTGCATGGATCGATCCTGTGGGAAGAGCGGGAGGAGGGCGCATTGTGGCGCGCGTGGCTTCGGCCCGCAAGAAAAGCGGGCCAGCGCCCGCGCTTGGCAGCCATGCGGCACAAAAAGATGCGGCCCCGGTCAGACGCGGCGACTGACGGGGACCGCTGGGGCGCGTGATCTGAGACGGGGGGCCTGATCAGACGCAGGGGCAGGCTAGCTGCGCTTTGTTACGCGCGCGTGACGGCAGAACTTATCCACAGGCCGGCCGAAAGCCGTGCCTCAGAGCATCTTCCGGTACACGACGAAGCCGGAGCGGTCCGCCACCTTGTCGTAGAGCTGCATCGCAGTGTGGTTGGTCTCGTGCGTTTGCCAATAGACGCGGGAACATCCTGCGCGTCTGGCCTGATCGTATACGCCATCGATGAGCGCACGGCCGACGCCCTTGCCGCGCACTGTTGCGCTGGTGAAGAGGTCCTGCAGGTAGCAGTTCGGCTCGATCATGGTCGTAGAACGGTGAAACAGATAATGCGTCAGCCCGAGCAGTTCGCCGCCGCTCTCGGCCACCAGCGCATGCACCGGCTCATAAGCATCGAAAAAGCGCGCCCATGTCATCGCCGTGATCTCGGACGCCAGCGCGGTCGCGTTCGAACGGCCATAGAAGGCGTTGTAGCCGTCCCATAGCGGTAGCCATTGCGCGTAGTCCTGGCAGGTGACGAAGCGGATGGTGAGGTCGCCGGGCATGCGCGATTCCGTTTTGGTTAAGAGATGGCGCGTCAGGGACACGGGAAGGAGGGATGTCTGTTGATTAATACAGATGTGGCAGCAGACGATCAACTTATCGCTTCGCTACTCCGCGGCGCCGAGGTGCTTCGCGAGACTGCGATGGCTGCCGCGCAGCGCGCGATAATACTCCGCGCTGCCGGGATCGTCGGTGTGGCGAACGAGGTCGGTGACCGGCGTGTAGCTCAGCATGCGTCCGCCGTCGGGAAGCGCCGTGCAGGTGAAGCGCAGCACCTGTCCATCCGCGAGATCGAGGTTGATCGGCGTGGAATCGCCTGTTCGTATCATCTCGGTGCGCTTGGCAATGAAGGCGCTCAACTCGTCCTCCGGCAGTTGCCAGGCGCCGGTGTCGCGGCCGTGATACATCAGCGCAATGAAGGGCGGCTTGCTGTCGGCCTGCTCGTCGGACAGCTTGAAATAATCGCGGAACGCGCGGTTGATGAATTCGGCGCGGGTGGCGGAATCGAGCAGCACGATGCCGATATCGACCTGATCGAGCGCGGCCGACAGGCGCTCCGCGGTAGCGTGATGCTTCTTCTCCCACGCGAACGCATCGACCCATGTTTTCCGCAACAAGCCGGTGATCAACGCGGTGCCGCCGGCAGTCGCCGCCAGCAGCAGCATGCGCGCCAGGTCGGACATGTCGTAACCGGGCGTAGCGCGGTGGTTGAGGAAGAACAGCGCTGATGACGCCACCGCTATGATGGCGCTGGCTATGCCGGAGACGATGCCGCTGATGGAAGCGGCAAAGGCGACGATGCAGACGAACAGCGGCGCGGGATTGGGGACTGCAACGAAGTGTCGGTCGACAACGAAGGCGATCATCGCCGTCGCTGTCGTGAGAGCCGGACCGGAGATTGCGCGCCAGTCTAACTGCATGCCCGTTCTCGCTACTTGCCGGGAATAAGACGCGAGCATGCCTGATTGTTGCGATTGTGCACGCCTTTCTGCCGCCAGTCCTAAGAGAGCGTTGCTCGCATGCGCAAGACTTTCGCATTTTTGAAATCAAATGATATCGAGTTAAGGAACGTGGTACCGCACCCGACCATTGAGCTGCTCGACATTTTTGCAAGAGGACATCGATGCCCACTGTTTCGCCGACGCTGCTGCCGATCCTGATGCTGTTTGCTTCCAACATCTTCATGACCTTTGCCTGGTACGGCCATCTGAAATTCAAGGAAAGCCCATTGCCAATGGTGGTGCTGGCGAGCTGGGGGATCGCCTTCATCGAGTACTGGCTGGCGGTGCCGGCCAACCGCTGGGGCAGCGCGGTGTACTCGGCGGCGCAGCTCAAGACCATGCAGGAAGTGATCACGCTGGTGGTGTTCGCCTGCTTCTCGGTGCTCTATCTGAAGGAGCCGCTGGGGTGGAATCACGCACTCGGCTTTCTCTTCATCGCGATCGGCGCGTTTTTGATCTTTCACAAATGGTGAGCGCTTTTGTGCAGATCGTCGTCATTTCACCGCCGGCGCCACCCGCAATACCCGTCCGTTCGAGCTATCTGTGAGCAGCCACAGCGCGCCGTCCGGCCCCTGACGGACGTCCCTGATACGCTCGTGCAGGTTCTGCAGCAGGCGTTCCTCCGACGTCACCGCGTTGCCGTTTAGCGTCAGCCGCACCAACATTGCGCCGCGCAGCGCGCCGGTAAACAGGCTGCCGTTCCATTTCGGAAACAGCTTTCCGGTGTAGAAGGCCATGCCTGACGGCGCGATAGAAGGCACCCAATATTTGAGCGGCTGCTCCATGCCGTCCTTGGCCGTGCTCTCGTGGATTTTCGCGCCGGAATAATCGATGCCGTAGCCGATCACCGGCCAGCCGTAATTCTTGCCCTTGCCGACGACATTGACCTCGTCGCCGCCGCGCGGTCCGTGCTCGATTTCCCAGGGCTCGCCGCTCGCCGGATTGATTGCGAGCGCCTGCACGTTGCGGTGCCCGTAACTCCAGATTTCCGGCTTGGCATCAGTGCGGCCGGCGAACGGATTGCCTGGGGGTACCGATCCGTCGGGCGCGATGCGGATCAGCTTGCCGAGATGATTGCCGAGATTCTGCGCCTGGTCGCGATAGGTGAAGTGATCGCCGAGCGCCACGAACAGATTGCCGTCGTCGGCCTGCGCGATGCGGCAGCCATAATGATTGCCTGACGATAGCGGGCCCTGCTGGCGGAAGATGATCTTGACCTCGTCGAGACGGCCATTGTCGTCGCTCAGTTTCGCGCGCGCAGCCGTGGTGCGGCCGCCACCCGCGGTCCGTTCGGCGTAACAGAAATAGATGGTCCGGTTCTGCGCAAAGGATTTGTCGGTGACGACATCGTGCAGGCCGCCCTGGCCTGAGGCCCACACGTCAGGCACGCCCTTGAGCGGCGGCGAAACCTGGCCCTCCGCGCTGACGAGGCGCATGCGGCCGGGACGCTCGGTCACCAGCATCGTTCCATTGGGCAGGAATGCCAGCGCCCACGGATTGACGAGGCCCCTCGCAATGGTGCGCACCTCGAGTTCGCCCGCCGACGAGTCAAACGCCGGCTCTTCGCCGCGAGTGCCGGTGGCGATCAGGAAGGAGACGGCGAGCAGGATCGCTACCGTCAAGGCGACGGTCACAAGGCCGACGGGTGTCTTCATTTTGGTCTACATCGCGATGCTGATCATCGCGCTTCGCTAGTCCAATGATGCAAACAAAAGGCTGGACCTGTCACGGAATGGGCATCGCGACGGTGGCCTTGATCGATAGCACCGTCAGGGTGACCACGAGGCAAAGCGATAGCGTGCCGATCGCAAGCGAGGTGGCGATGGCACCAAGCAACCGGGAAGAAGCGACGGGCGCGCGGCTGCTCTCGAAGCCGACCGCACCGGGTGACCGCATCATAGGCTAAATCCTTGTAACGCGGGACGAATCACCCGCGACTCACGACGTCGGGAAAATCTTGCAGCGATCACCGGCAACATTGCGGCGACCAATCGCTTAAAATGGCAGAATCACGGCAAAGGTTAACATTATGCCCGCTATTGTTAACTTTTGGCGGGGTGCTCGCGCGAAAGTGAGAAGAGCGAGGGTGGCTATGCGCCGGCGGCGACGTCGGCCTGGTCGTCGACCGGCTGCCAGTCCATCGTTACGAAGCCGGGCGTCTGTTCGACCCGCCGCAGCCAGGCGCGGATGGCGGGGAAGGTCGCGAGGTCGTAGTCGCAGCGGTCGGCGACATGGGTGTAGCCGTACAGTGCGATATCGGCGACCGTGAGTTGACCGGCCGCGAAATAGGCGCGGGTCTTGAGATGGTTTTCCATCACCTGAAGCGCGGCATAGCCGCGCTCCATCCAGTCCTCCAGCGCATGGGTCTGCAGGTCGCGGCCGCCCTTGACCAGCGACAGCCAGAAATAAGCGGCGCCGATATTGGGCTCCAGCGCGTGCTGTTCGAAGAACATCCATTGCAGCGCTTCGGCGCGCTCGACGCGCGACTCGGGGGCCAGTGACGTGCCGCCGCAAACATACCAGAGAATGGCGTTGGACTCGGCGAGGTAGCGTCCTTCGGCGACTTCCAACAGCGGCACCTGCCCGCTCGGGTTCTTCTCCAGAAATTCCGGCGTGCGGCTTTCGCCGCGGAGAATGTCGACCTCGATTGCCTCATAGGGCGCGTTGAGCAGCGCCAGCGCAAGGCGGACCTTGTAGCTGTTGCCGGAGCGCTGCATCGAGTAGAGCTTGTACATTATCGTTGGGTTCACAGAGGTCGAGGGGCGCGCGCGGGGAGCGAACTGCGGTAAGCCTTCGCGCCGCAACACGGCTAAACAATGATGCCGATACGAATGCGTCGCAAGACCCGCGGAATGGAAAAAGTCGAAAACCTCTACCGCACTGCACGCGCGCAGCATGCCATGCCACGACTCTGTCAGGCAACGCATCACATCGTCGGGAGCGGACGAGCGGATCGATTCAATCCTGCGCGACGAAGCTGGCTACGTCCCGCCGCGGGGTGATGACTGTGGATCCGGCGCGTGGGCCCGGCTCTGCAGCGCACCGCTGCGTCCGGGGAACGGAGATCAGTCGTTGACCCAAAAGCTTTCGTGTTCCGGACGCGACGCGGCAGGCGGTGACGCGGCGCAGAGCCGGGACTGAAGGATCGGGCACCGTGGCCATCATACCTACGAAAGTGACTTCGCGGGCCATCATCGAGAGCGGATGCAGATCGCGGAGACACAGCTTGGCGTTGAACCTTGCGGCTTCGCTTTGGCCCTCGAGGGACGGTGGCGCTCGGCTGTCAGCCGCTCCGGGAGTTGTGCTCTCTGCCCGATCCGCGGCTTGTCAGATATGAGTCAATTCGGCCCGCGGAACTTTGCGAATATTGCGTTCGGATTGCTCCGATCGTACCGAGCCCGCGCAACGTTCCCCAAAGTTTGGCCTGTGTCCGGCCAAGCTTCTTGCGATGCAGCGCGCAGCGCCTTAGGGTGCGGCGTTCCCATCAAAAAGAGTCGTGAATTTCAGAAGTCACGACGTTTGCCAGGAGATCATGATGCCCTTCCTGTCCGCCGCCCTCGCCCGTGTGAAGCCGTCCGCGACCATCTCGGTCACGGACAAAGCGCGCGCGCTGAAAGCGGCGGGCCGCAACGTCATCGGCCTCGGCGCCGGCGAGCCGGATTTCGACACGCCGGCCAACATCAAGCTGGCGGCGATCCGCGCCATCGAGGCCGGCAAGACCAAGTACACCGATGTCGGCGGCATTCCGGAGCTGAAGGAAGCCATCATCAACAAATTCCGGCGCGAGAACGGCCTGACCTACAAGCCGAACCAGATCATCGTCGGCACCGGCGGCAAGCAGGTGCTCTACAACGCGCTGATGGCAACCCTCAATCCGGGCGACGAGGTGATCATCCCGGCGCCGTACTGGGTGAGCTACCCGGAAATGGTGGCGCTGGCCGGCGGCGAGTCGGTCCCCGTCGTGTGCCCGGCGTCGAGCGGCTTCAAGCTGCGGCCCGAGGATCTGGAAAAGGCAATCACGCCGAAGACCAAATGGATCATCCTGTGCTCGCCGTCGAACCCGACCGGTGCCGCGTACACGCGCGCCGAACTCAAGGCGATCACCGACGTACTGGTGAAGCATCCGCATGTCTGGGTGATGACCGACGACATGTACGAGCATCTGGTCTATGACGACTTCCAGTTCGCGACGCCTGCGCAGGTCGAGCCGAAACTCTACGAGCGCACTCTGACAGTGAACGGCGTGTCGAAGGCCTATTGCATGACTGGCTGGCGCATCGGTTACGCCGGCGGCCCGGCCGACCTGATCAAGGCGATGGCGACCATCCAGTCGCAATCGACATCGAACCCGTCGTCGATCGCGCAGTGGGCGTCCGTCGAAGCGTTGAACGGTCCGCAGGATTTCATCCCGGTGCATAACAAGATGTTCAAGGAGCGCCGCGACCTCGTGGTTTCGATGCTGAACCAGGCCAAGGGCATCGAATGTCCGCGACCGGAAGGCGCGTTCTACGTCTATCCGTCCTGCGCCGGCACCATCGGCAAGACCTCGCCGTCAGGCAAGGTGATTGGCAATGACGAGGATTTTGTCACGGAATTGCTGGAGAGCGAAGGCGTCGCCGTCGTGCAGGGATCCGCGTTCGGTCTCGGCCCGGCGTTCCGCATCTCCTACGCGACCAAGACCTCCGACCTCGAAGATGCCTGCAAGCGCATCCAACGCTTCTGCGGCAACTTGAGATAAGCGTTTCGCCGCGCAAGCCCGCTCCGCAGTTGATGCGGGGACGGGCCCGCGGTTCGCGACCAGCAATCGCGTCAAAGGGACGGCCGTCAAATCACATCGCGGGTGAACAAACACGCAATGTTTTGACGGCTTCTTGATGAAGCGCCATGTTTTCGACACGGCACTTCCATCCTGTCCGCTCCGCTAAATTTGTTCATCAACATGCGGAGACTGGGATACATGCGACTCCTGACATTGACACTCGCCGCGGCGGCACTGATCGCGCCGATCGCAAGCGCCGACGCGGCGCCGCCGGTTCGCGCCGGCATCCTGCAATGTCAGGGCGGCCAGAATGTGGGCTTCGTGGTCGGTTCGGTGACGAGCCTCGAATGCGTGTTCCGCAGCGAAGGCCGCCGGCCTGAACCCTACATCGCCAAGGTGCAGCGCATCGGTCTCGATCTCGGCGTCACCGAGCAGACCCAGTTGTCGTGGGCGGTCAGTGCGCCGAACAGCCGGCTCGGGCGCGGCGAACTCGCCGGCAGCTATGGTGGCGTCGGCGCCAATGCATCGATCGGCGTCGGCGGCGGCGGCAACTTCCTGGTGGGTGGTCCGGCGAATGCCTACGCGCTGCAGCCGATCAGCCTGCAAGGCCAGACCGGATTGAACGTCGCCGCCGGCATCGCCGGCCTCGAGCTGCAACCGGTGCAGTTCGGCCCGCGCCGGCACCATCGCCGACATCACCGCCGCGGTTGAGGATGACGTTAAGGAAAAGGCCCGCGTAAGCGGGCCTTTTTTGTGTGTGCCGAGTATGAGCGACAGCTTGGAGGTGAAAGTCCTCTATCCAGCCTGATGGCGGCGAAGGATTAGCGAAGCGCAAGGGTGCCACCGCGAGGTGGGGTCTGAAGAAAGCGTGGAGCAAAGCCGCGGCCCGATGGACAAATACCGGATAACGAGGCCTACCCGGCCGGACGAGCGAGCACATGATCGCGAAGTCCACGGTCATCAAGGACCGGGGTGGTAAATCCGGCGGGCGTGCGGCGAAGGCGGTCGGTCTTACCTCGGGAGGTCTGCGCTGTGTCCCGACTTCGGGACTGAGGCCGTCGCAAGGCGGCCTGACCGCCGTGCAGAAGTCAGCCGAGGGCATAGTAGGCGGCAGCGCGCCGCCGAAGGCCTGAACGGTGGAAGAGGCCAGTAGAGCGGCGATCTCGTGCGAGCCATGCGGCAGAAGAATCAGGTCGAGCTAGACTTGGGCACCGGAGCGGAGGGTGAAACCCGAAGCGCTGCCGCCCGAGAGCCCGAAGCGCGCACGGCGAGAGCCTGTCTCGAACGCCCGGCGGTCGCAGGACCGTCGATGGAAGACATTGTCGAGCGTGAGAATCTGAGGAAGGCGTTGGCGCAAGTGAAGCGCAACAAGGGCGCGGCAGGCATCGACGGCATGAGCGTCGATGGTCTGTCGGCCTACCTGAAGGAGCACTGGCCCACGATCCGGGCTCAGCTACTTGATGGCACCTACCAGCCACAGCCGGTGCGGCGGGTGGAGATACCGAAGGCGTCGGGCGGTCTGCGGCTGCTCGGCATCCCGACGGCGCTCGACCGCTTCATCCAGCAGGCGGTGATGCAGGTGCTGCAAGTTGACTGGGACCCGACGTTCTCCGAGACGAGCTTCGGCTTCCGGCCGAAGCACTCGGCGCACCAGGCGGTGGAACGGGCGCAGGCGTATATCGCGTTCGGGCATGCCATCGTCGTGGACATCGACCTGGAGAAGTTCTTCGACCGGGTCAACCACGACATCCTGATGGGGCTCGTTGCCAAGCGGGTTGCTGACAAACGCATCCTGAAGCTCATCCGCGGCTTTCTGACCGCGGGCGCGCTGGAGGGAGGCTTGGTCAGTCCGACGGAGGAGGGCACGCCGCAGGGCGGTCCGCTCTCGCCGCTGTTGTCGAACCTGATGCTGGATGTGCTGGACAAGGAACTGGAGAAGCGCGGTCACCGCTTCGTGCGCTACGCCGACGACTGCAACATCTATGTGCGCAGTCAAAAGGCGGGCGAGCGGGTGATGGCCGGCATCGAACGGTTCCTTGCCAAGCGCCTCAGGCTGAGGGTCAACACGGTCAAGAGTGCGGTCGCCAAACCGGGTGTTCGCAAGTTCCTGGGCTTCAGCTTCACCGCTGGGCGACAGCCGCGACGGCGCATCGCGCCGCAGGCCATCGCCCGCTTCAAGGCGAGAGTTCGGGGATTGACGCGGCGCTCGTGCGGACGAAGCCTCGCGCAGATCGTCAAGGAGTTGTCCGTCTATCTGAAAGGATGGCGCGGCTACTTCGGCTTCTGCCAAACCTCCTCGGTGCTGCGCGCGCTTAATGAGTGGCTCAGGCGGCGGTTGCGCGCCATCGCCTGGAAACAATGGAAACGGGGTGACACTCGCTTCACCGAGCTGCGACGCCGCGGCGTCGGCCGGGATCTGGCGGCGAAAACCGCCGGAAGCCCACATGGCCCTTGGCGGCTCGCGAACAGCCCCGCACTCACCATGGCCCTGCCAAACAGCTTCTTCAGTTCACTCGGCCTGGCTTCCATCGCGGCACAGCGATCCGCATAATCTGCCGAACCGCCGGATACGGACCCGTATGTCCGGTGGTGTGGGAGGGGCGGAGCCGCGAGGCTCCCCCCTATCCCGATTGATGTCATTCCGGGCCGATGCGCAGCATCGAACCCGGAATCTCGAGATTCTCAGGTGCGTAATTTGCGCACCATAGTTCGTCGCTTCGCGCTTCCGCCATTCTGGTACTACCTGTGATGTTGTGGCATAGAACGGCAAGCGCCGCGGGCACGGCGCTCCGATTTGCATTCTTTGCTCGCATCGCTTTCTTTCCGGAGCTTACTTCATGCGTCGTTCCTTCATCCTCGCCGCTGCCGTTCTCGCTACGCTGGCTTCATCCATCGGCGCCAATGCGCAGCAGGGGCAGCGCGTGCAGGTCGGCGTGCTGGAGTGTCGCGGCGGCGCCAGTGTCGGTTTCGTCGTCGGTTCCGTCACTCACCTCGGTTGCGTGCTGCGCGCAGAAGGGATGCCGGAAGATCGCTATGTGGCCACCATCCGCAAAGTCGGACTCGATCTCGGCATCACCCAGGAATCGGCGCTGGCCTGGGGCGTGTTCGCACCTGTCGCGCGGCTCGGGCCGGGCGGCCTTTCCGGCGATTATGTCGGCGCGCAAGGCAGCGCGACGCTTGGCGTCGGTGTCGGCGGCAACGTACTGGTCGGCGGCTCGGCGAACTCGATCGCGCTGCAGCCGCTCAGCCTGCAGGGCCAGGTAGGGGTCAGCATCGCCGCCGGATTGGAAAGTCTGGAGCTGCGGCCGGGGCGCTGATCGGAGCGGCCTATCTCCGTCATTGCGAGCCAACGGGGCTAGCATCAATCATGATTTCCAATCATCAGATTGCGTCCGGCCAGGCCAGGCTCGCCGCGACAGTCGTCGGCCACGGCGACCCTGTCGTCTTTCTGCATGCAGCGGTCTGCGATAGTCGCATGTGGCGCGCGCAACTCGATGCACTCGGCGCAAGCAACAAGGCGATCGCGTACGATCGGCGGGGCTTTGGCGAGACTCGCGCGGAAAAGGAGGACTTTTCTGCAGTCGCGGATTTGTTGGCGGTGATTGACGCCGTCGGGAACGGCGCGCCGACGATCCTTGTTGGATGCTCTCAGGGTGGACGGGTCGCACTCGACACTGCTCTTCTGCATCCATCCTATGTCCGCGCGCTCGTTCTCATTGCGCCCGCCGTGAGCGGCGCGCCAGAGCCGATCTATCCGTCTGAGATCGAGGGCCTGATGGCCAAGCTCAAGGACGCCGAACGAGCTGGCGATTTGGATCGCGTGAACGCAATCAAGGCTCATCTTTGGCTGGACGGTCCACTGCAGCCCGAGGAGCGTGTCACAGGTGAGGCGCGCCGGCTGTTCCTCGACATGAACGCCATTGCGCTGCGGTCGCCGTCGGCCGGGTCGAATCTCGATGTCGTGCCCACCTTCCATCGTTTGCGCGAGATATCAGCACCATCGCTTGTGATCTGGGGTGACCTCGATTTTCCGCACATTCAGGAACGAAGCCGCCACATTGCAACGACGATGTTGAAGGGGGCAGGCCATATGTTGACCGGCACTGCCCATCTACCGAGCCTGGAGCGGCCAACTGAGATCACCGGCCTCGTTGCGGAGTTCATCGATTGCGGCTCCGGCCCATCGAACGTAGCCGGATGAGCATCGCGACATCCGGGGCTCCTTGGTTGGTTCTTGTCCCGCATTTCGCTGCGCTCCTGCGGGTGCTGAGCGCCGTGGCAACGTCGGCGGCTCCGCCAATTCGATCGCGCTGTAGCCCTTGAGCGTGCAGGGCCAGGTAGGCGTCAGCATTGCTGCCGGATTGGAAAGTTTGGAACTCAGGCCGGGGCGTTAATTGTTAATCACGCCTTTCTCCCCGTCATTGCGAAGCAATTTCCCGAGTGGGAAGGTGGATTTGCTTCGCTTCACTCGCAATGACGGCGGCTGGCGCCCCGAACACCCCGCCTCGCACCGCAGCGATGTTTTCCCGCTTGCCAAATCGTTGCGACAGGCGGAGCATCAGAGGTCGCCGACCCAATCACGGGCCGAGCTCCAAAACAGGGAGGCGGCAATGGGACAAGACGTCAGAAGTCCCCAAGGTCCACGGTGCATTGCACTGGTGGGCCCTTTCCAGAGCGGTAAAACCACACTTCTAGAAGCAATACTGGCGCGAACGGGCGCCATTAAAAGTGCCGGCAGCGTCGATGCGGGAACTTCCGTCGGCGATGCCAGCCCCGAAGCGCGCCATCACAAGATGGGCGTGGCCTTGAGCGCCGCCACCACCACCTTCATGGGCGACAGTTACACCTTTATCGATTGTCCCGGCTCGGTCGAGTTCGCGCATGACATGCGCGCCGCGTTGCCCGCGGTCGATGCCGCGGTCGTGGTCTGCGAGGCGGACGAGAAGAAGCTGCCGCAACTGCAGATCATCCTGCGCGAGCTGGAAGATCTCGGCATTCCGCGTTTTCTGTTTTTGAACAAGATCGACCGCGCCAACAAGCGCATCCGCGAAACGCTGGCAACCCTGCAGCCGGCCTCGCGCGTGCCGCTGGTGCTGCGGCAGATTCCGATCTGGAACGGCGACTTGATCGAAGGCTTTGTCGACCTCGCACTGGAGCGCGCCTTTGTTTATCGCGAGCACAAGCCTTCCGAGGTGATCGCGCTGCAAGGCGGCGATCTCGACCGAGAGAAGGAAGCGCGCTTCTCGATGCTTGAAAAGCTCGCCGATCATGACGACGCGTTGATGGAGCAGTTGCTGGAAGACATCCAGCCGCCGCGCGACGCGGTGTTCGACGATCTCGCCCGCGAATTGCGCGAAGGGCTGATCTGTCCGGTTCTGCTGGGCGCCGCGAGCCGCGAGAACGGCGTGCTGCGGCTGATGAAGGCGCTGCGGCATGAATCGCCCGGCGTTGTTGAAACGGCGAAACGCCTCGGCGCATCGTCGCAAAAGGAGGCGCTGGTCTATGTGTTCAAGACGCTGCATCTGCAGCACGGCGGCAAGCTGTCGCTGACGCGGCTGCTCGCCGGCCATCTCGATGACGGCGCGACGCTGCAATCGTCCTCCGGCGAAGCCGGACGGGTGTCCGGCATTCTCGCGGTCAACGGCGCGCACGATACCAAGCGCTCCGCGGCGGAAGCCGGCGAGACGATCGCGCTCGGCAAGCTCGACGCGATCAAGACCGGCGATACGCTGTCCAGCGGCAAGGCCGCGCCGGCGGCACTGGTGCAGATCGCGCCGACACCGCCGGTGCTTGCCATGTCGCTATCGGCGGCCGATCGCAAGGACGACGTCAAGCTGGGCCAGGCGCTGCTGCGGCTGAACGAGGAAGATCCGTCGCTGACGATGATCCAGAACCAGCGCACCCACGATATCGTGCTGTGGGGGCAGGGCGAGATGCATCTGCGCGTCGCGCTCGAGCGTCTGCGCGACCGCTTCGGCGTCAACGTCAAATCGCAGCCGCCGGCGATCGGCTATCAGGAGACCATCCGCAAGCCGATCACCCAGCGCGGCCGCCACAAGAAGCAATCCGGCGGCCACGGCCAGTTCGGCGACGTGGTGCTGGAAATCAAACCGATGCCGCGCGGCTCGGGCTTCGAGTTCCACGAAAAGGTGGTCGGCGGCGCGGTGCCGAAAAATTATATCGGCGCGGTGCAAGAGGGCGTGGTCGACGGCCTCGCCAAGGGTCCGCTCGGTTTTCCCGTCATCGACGTCGAGGTCACGCTCATCGATGGCTCCTATCACAGCGTCGATTCGTCCGATCTCGCGTTCCGCACCGCGGCCCGTGTCGGCATGACCGAGGCGCTGCCGCAGTGTCAACCGGTGCTGCTGGAGCCGATCCACATGGTGGAGATCGTCTGCCCGACGGAGGCGACGGCGAAGATCAACGCGATCCTGTCGGCGCGACGCGGCCAGATTCTCGGCTTCGACACCCGCGAGGGCTGGCCGGCATGGGACTGCGTCCGCGCCACCATGCCGGAGGCGGAGATCGGCGATCTGATCGTGGAGTTGCGCTCGGCCACCGCCGGCGCCGGCGGTTTCACCCGCCAGTTCGACCGCATGGCCGAGGTCACCGGCCGCGCCGCCGACCAGATCATCGCCGCGCATCGCGTCGCGGCGTAGCTGTGCGTCTCCCTCCCCCCGTGAAGGACGGGGAGAGGGAGAGGGAGAGCACCGGCCCGCGTGCTTGACACGGCTGGCGGGACACGAAATGGATCGCCTTCCAAGAATTTTGCAAGAATTTTGGAAGGAAACCATGCCTGTCCGCGCCGCCGAGAACGATCGTGCCTAAACCCCCCGCCGCGTGCCTGATCGGATGGCCGGCCGCGCATTCGCGCTCGCCGCTGATCCATCATTACTGGCTGCGCACGCTCGGCATCGAGGGCGGCTACGTCATCGAGGCGGTGCCGCCCGACGAGTTCAAGGATTTCATCTTCCGCCTGTCGCACCGCGGCTTCGTCGGCGCCAACGTCACCATTCCGCACAAGGAGCGCGCGCTTGCGCTGTCGAAGCCGGACGAGCGCGCCCGCGCAGTCGGCGCCGCCAACACGCTGTGGTTCGCAGACGGCGAATTGTGCTCGACCAATACCGACGTCGAAGGCTTTATCAACAATCTCGACGCCTGCGCCGGCGGCTGGGACCAAGCAGAGGATGCACTGGTGCTGGGCGCCGGCGGTTCGTCACGCGCTGTCGTGTTTGGCCTGCGCGAACGCGGCATCAAGCGCATTCATCTCGTCAATCGCACCATGGCGCGCGCGAGCGCGTTGGCGGATCAGTTCGGCGTGAACGTGTTGCCCGTGGCGTGGGATGCGCTCGGCGATCTCCTGCCGCGCGCCGGACTTCTGGTGAATACGACCTCGCTCGGCATGAAGGGGCAGCCGCCGCTCGAACTCGATGTCGGCCGGCTGCCGTCACGCGCCGTCGTCGCCGATCTCGTTTATGTGCCGCTCGACACGCCGCTGCTGACCGCTGCACGCGCGCGCGGGCTGAAGACCGCCGATGGGCTCGGCATGCTCTTGCATCAGGCGGTGCGGGGATTCGAACTGTGGTTCGGACGGCGCCCCGAGGTGACGCCGGAGCTTCGTGCGCTCGTCGAAGCCGATCTCACGAATACATGATCGGCTGATCGCGGAATCTTGAGCCGGAATTTTTTTGAAAGGCCGGGGTCAATGGCTACGTCAGTGCCACTATTGGAGACCCTAGCATGCCCGTCCGTCATTTTCAGCTCGTTCGCCCGCTTGTCGCCGTCGCGATGGTGGCGGGCTCCACGCTTTACGCGATCGCCCAGCAGCCACCGACGCCGACGCGCGTCCGCGGCACCATCGAAGCCGTCGATGGTGACGTGCTCGCGGTGAAGTCCCGCGGCGGCGACGACGTCAGGCTGCACATGACCGGCGATGTCAACGTCATCGGGATCAGTAAGATCTCGCTGTCCGACATCAAGGTCGGATCCTTCATTGGCACCACCACAGTGCCGGGACCAGACGGCAGCCAGAACGCGGTGGAAGTGCATGTGTTTCCGGAAGCGATGCGCGGCACCGGCGAGGGCTCGCGGCCCTATGATCTACGTCCGAACTCCACGATGACCAACGCGACGGTCGCGGATTCCGTGGTCGGCAATGACGGCCACGCCCTGACGATCAAATACAAAGGCGGCGAGAAGAAAGTCGTGGTCTCTCCAGAGACGCCGGTCGTGACCTACGTTCCCGCCGACAAATCGGACCTCAAGCCCGGCGCCAAGGTGATCGCCTTCATGAAGAAGCTGCCGGACGGCTCACTCGAGACCAGCCGCGTCAGCGTCGGCCGCGACGGCCTGACCCCGCCGATGTGAGAAGCCGCATGCTGGAATAGCTACCTCCGTGCGGTGTTTGCATTGAGTTGGGCGCCAATATATCTCGGGAGGAACACCATGCTGAAATCTTCTTCATGGCCGCGCGGGTTTGCGGCCTCGCTGGGCCTTGTCGCGCTGTTTGCCGCGGAGGCCTGGGCACAGCAGCCACCGACGGTGCGCATTCGCGGCACCATCGAGGCCATCGACGGGTCCATGCTATCGGTCAAGTCGCGCGAGGGCGCCGACATGAAGGTCCGTCTCACCGACAATGTCGCCGTGTTCGGCGTGGCCAAGACCGCGCTGTCCGAGATCAAGGAAGGCTCCTACATCGGCGTCACCGGCATGCCGGAGCCGGACGGCACCCAGAAAGCGGTCGCGGTGCATATTTTTCCGGAGAACCAGCGCGGCGCGGCCGAAGGTTTTCGGCCGTGGGATCAACGCCCGAACTCGACCATGACCAACGCCACCGTCGCCCAGACGGTGAAGGGCACCGATGGTCAGAATATCTTGGTCAAATACAAAGACGGCGAAAAGAAAGTCGTGGTGCCGCCGGATACGCCGATCGTCACCTTCGTCGCCGGCGACAAGTCCGAGCTGAAGCCGGGCGCCAAGATCATCATCTTCGGCGCGGTGAAGAAGGACGACGGCACGCTGGAAGCCGCGCGCGTCAATGTCGGCCGCGACGGGATCACACCGCCGATGTGATCGCCCGCAAATCTCTCAACGGGTCGTCCCCGCGAACGCGGGGACCCATAACCACTAATGTTAGTTGTTAGAGAAAGCTGGGCTCCAGCGCTGCGCATCACAAACATCGGTGGTTATGGGTCCCTGCGTTCGCAGGGACGACGTATGGAGGCACTCGCACGAACAGCGTCTCACACCGCCAGTACGCGATCGTCGATCTCGGCAATCGTATTGACGCCGCACAGCCCCATCGTGGTGAGCATTTCCTTAGCCAGGATGTCGAGCGCCTTGGCGACGCCGGCTTCGCCGCCGGCCCCTAGGCCATAGGCATAGGCGCGGCCGATCATGCATGATTTGGCGCCGAGCGCGAGCGCGCGCACCACGTCCTGGCCGGAGCGGATGCCGCCGTCGAACATGATTTCCATCTTCGAGCCGATGGTATCGACGATTTCGGGCAGCACCTCGATCGAGGACGGCGCGCCGTCGAGCTGGCGGCCGCCATGGTTGGAAACCACAATCGCCTGCGCGCCGGTCTTGGCCGCGATTTCGGCGTCCTCGACGTCGAGAATGCCTTTGAGGATCAGCTTGCCCGGCCAGATCGAGCGAATCCAGTCGATGTCCTTCCAGTTCAGCGAGGTATCGAATTGCGACGCGGTCCACTCCGAGAGTTTGGTGAGATCCTCGGTGCCTTTGACGTGGCCGACAATGTTGCCGAAGGTGCGGCGCTTGCCGCGCAGCACGCCCGCGACCCATGACGGCTTGCTGGCGAAATCGATCAGCTTCGACAGCGACCATTCCGGCGGCACCGTCATGCCGTTCTTGATATCCTGATGGCGCTGGCCGATCACCTGCAAATCGACGGTCAGCACCAGCGCCGAGCATTTCGCCGCAATGGCGCGCTCGATCAGCGATTTGATGAAGCCGCGGTCCTTCATCACGTAGAGTTGGAACCAGAACGGCTTGTCGACGCTAGCTGCGATATCCTCGATCGAGCAGATCGACATTGTGCTTTGGGTGAAGGGAATGCCGGCGGCCTGCGCGGCGCGGCAGGCATGAATCTCGCCGTCGCCATGCTGCATGCCGAGCAGGCCGACCGGGGCAAGAATCAAGGGCATCGCGGCCGGCTCGCCGAGGATCGTCGTGGAGAGATCGCGCTTGGAGACATCGACCAGGATGCGCTGGCGGAACTTGATCTGCTGCAGATCCTCCGAATTGGCCCGCAGCGTGTCCTCGGTGTAGGAGCCGCGGTCGACGTAGTCGAAAAACGCCTTGGGAACCCTGCGCTTGTGCAACTGGCGCAGATCCTCAATGCAGGTGATATGCTTCATGGACGTCCCGGCCCTTCTTGAACTTCTTCGCTGCGTCGTCATCTAGCATGGTTGGATGGCCAGCCAAATCGCGTCTCGGCGCCACTCCCGGGAGGATATCCCATGACCGGACCGCGCAAAGCCGCCCCCGTCGAGACCGGCCCGGCCGATCGCGAGGAAAAACGCCGGCTCGACGACGCTCTGGAGGAGGGGCTGGAAGAGACCTTTCCGGCATCCGACCCGGTCAATGTCACCCAGCCGCCGCCTTCGAAAGGCGACCAGCACGTCAAACGGAGCGGTTGAGCCGGTAGGCCGATCGCTGCCTGGCGTGAATATCCAGATATAACAAATAGTTATATTGCCTTTTGGCCGCTAATGGCCGTAATGATTCATCATATTTTTTGAAGCCATTTTAGCGGGCGAAGGATTATAACCCCCTGCACGCTACGATGGAGGCGTTCGGGATTCGTGGCCGCAAGGCCTTGAAGAAGTCCCGGAAAGGCTGGGGGTCACATGAGCCGCAAATATTTCGGTACCGACGGAATTCGGGGCCGCGCCAATGGTTTGATCACGCCGGAGCTCGCGCTCAAGGTGGGGCAGGCGGCCGGCCTGGTGTTTCAGCGTGGCGATCACCGCCACCGCGTCGTCATCGGCAAGGATACGCGGCTCTCCGGCTATATGATCGAATACGCCATGGTGGCCGGATTTACCTCGGTCGGCATGGACGTGCTGCTGCTCGGCCCAATGCCGACGCCGGCGGTCGCGATGCTGACCAAGTCGATGCGCGCCGATCTCGGCGTGATGATTTCAGCGTCGCACAATCTGTTCGAGGACAACGGCATCAAGCTGTTCGGTCCGCAAGGCTTCAAACTGTCCGACGACGTCGAAAGGCAGATCGAGCAATTGCTCGACGAGCCGATCGACCGCCGCTTGGCGCAGAGCGCGAGTCTCGGGCGCGCCCGCCGTATCGACGGCGTCCACGACCGCTATATCGAATTCGCCAAGCGCACGTTGCCGCGCGAGCTCTCGCTCGACGGCCTGCGCGTCGTGATCGATTGCGCGCACGGCGCGGCCTACAAGGTGGTGCCGGAAGCGCTGTGGGAATTGGGCGCCGACGTCATCGCGATCGGCGTCGAACCCGATGGCTTCAACATCAACAAGGAGTGCGGCTCGACCTCACCGGAGGCGCTCGCCAAGAAGGTGCGCGAGATGCGCGCCGATATCGGCATTGCGCTCGATGGCGACGCCGACCGCGTCATCCTGGTCGACGAGCGCGGCCACGTCGTCGACGGCGACCAGTTGCTCGCCGTGATCGCGCAAAGCTGGAAGGAAGACGGCCGTCTCGCCAAGCCCGGCATCGTCGCTACCGTGATGTCGAATCTCGGGCTTGAGCGCTTCCTCGAGGGGCAGGGCCTCGGCATGGTGCGCACGCCGGTCGGCGACCGCTACGTGCTCGAGCAGATGCTGTCGCAGGGCTACAATCTCGGCGGCGAGCCATCGGGCCATATCATCCTCTCCGACTACGCCACGACAGGCGACGGCTTCGTCGCAGCGCTGCAGGTGCTGGCCGTGGTGCAAAAGCTTCGCCGCCCGGTGTCGGAGGTCTGCCATCGCTTCGATCCGCTGCCGCAGATCCTGAAGAACGTACGCTACCGATCCGGCAAGCCGCTCGACCACGCCGAGGTGAAATCGGCGATCATGGACGGCGAGAATCGCCTCAACGGCCACGGCCGGCTGCTGGTGCGTTCGTCCGGCACCGAGCCTGTCATCCGCGTGATGGGCGAGGGCGACGACCGGCTCCTGGTCGAGGAAGTCGTCGACCAGATCGTCAACGCGCTCGGCCACGCCGCCGCGGCATAAGCACGCTTTATCCAAAGGACGCGCGATTGCTGATCGGCGGTGCGCAGGAGCGCATCGCAGCTATCGGCTATTGCTGCTGGTCGCAACCGGGCGGGCGACGTAAAACGCGGCATTGCGTCAGCGAATCCTTTTCGGGAATGCGCCGTTGAACAAGCCCGTCATCGTAACTGAGGAAACCGCGACCGCGCCGGTGGTCGTGCCGGACGCGGCGCCGGGGCTCGCTGCGAAAGCGGCCGTGGCGGGGCCGGCGTATGTCGTGCTGGCCGGCATCAGCTTCTCGCATTTCCTCAACGACACCATGCAGTCGTTGATCGCCTCGGTCTATCCGATCCTGAAGGATGCTTACGCGCTCGACTACGCGCAGATCGGCATGATCACGCTGGCGTTCCAGTTCACCGCGTCGCTGCTGCAGCCCGTCGTCGGGCACTTCACCGACAAGAAGGCGCAGCCGTTCTCGCTTGCGATCGGCATGGGCTTTACGTTTTTCGGCTTGCTGTTGCTCAGCGTCGCGCATCTCTATCCGATCATCCTGATCGCGGCGGCGCTGGTCGGACTGGGGTCTGCGGTGTTTCACCCGGAGTCGGCACGGATTGCGCGCCTGGCGTCCGGCGGGCGCTACGGCTTCGCGCAATCGGTGTTTCAGCTTGGCGGCAGTTTCGGCACGTCGATGGGACCGGTGCTGGCGGCGCTGATCGTGGTACCGTTCGGCCAGCCCTCGATCGCCTGGTTCTCGTCGATCGCGTTTCTGGCGATCGTGATCCTTTGGCGGATCGGCGTCTGGTACAAGCCGCAGATCACGACGAAGAAAACGGCGGAGGTAGAACGTCATCCGGACCTGCCGGATTCCCGGCGCGTCAGAATCGCGCTCGCAGTGCTGGTTGCGCTGTTGTTCTCGAAGCAGCTCTATGTGTCGAGCCTGTCGAGCTATTACATCTTCTATCTGATCGAAAAGTTTCAGGTGTCGACGCAGGCAGCCCAGCTCTACCTGTTCCTGTTTCTTGCCGCCAATGCGGTGGGCGCATTTTTCGGCGGGCCGCTCGGAGATCGCTTCGGGCGCAAATACGTGATCTGGTTCTCGATCCTCGGCGCGCTGCCGTTCACGCTGGCGCTGCCCTATGCCGGCCTCGTCGGCAGCGCGGTGCTGACGGTGATCATCGGCTTGATCATTTCGTCAGCGACGTCGTCGATCATCGTGTTCGCGCAAGAACTGATGCCGCATCGCTTCGGGATGATCTCCGGCGTGTTCTTCGGCGTCGCCTTCGGCATCGGCGGACTTGGCGCGGCGGTGCTCGGCAAGCTTGCCGACCACACCGGCATCGCCTTCGTCTATCACCTCTGCGCATTCCTGCCCGCGCTCGGCCTGCTCGCAGTGTTCTTGCCTAAGATGCCGAAGCACGCGCGCTGACGCGTTTGCGCGAGGCGAGGGCGGAAGCTCGCTACATCAACAAATTCTTAACGGTGCGGTGGCGCGGATTCTTCTCAATACATCGTTAGGACGTATGGCGGTTTCGCCCATTATTATTCGTGTTGCAAACGTATCGAGACTCGTGTCGCAAACAGCGCGGGGAAAAAGTCAGAGATTGTCAACCTTAAAAATTAGGGTTAAGCGCCGTTTAAGCATTTAATGCCATCGTCCGTCCGTGGATTTTTGAAGTGGGGCCTTTTGCAGTCAGCCTCACCGGACAAAAGGACGAGCCCATGCGTAGCGTTAAGTCTTTCATTGCCGCCGGTGCGGCCACTTTGTTGTCCCAGGCGGCGTTTGCCGCCGACATGGCGATTGCGCCGCCTCCTTATGCTCCGGCCCCGGTGGTCGAGGATTTCGGCGGCTGGTATCTGCGCGGCGACATCGGCATGACCAATCAGAGCGCGAAGAGAATTGACAGCTTGACTGCGCAGACCTTTCCAACGACGACCGTGGGTCTAGGCTTCGACAGCTCGATGCTATTCGACCTCGGTGTCGGCTATCGCTTCAACAACTGGTTCCGTGCGGACGTGATCGGCCAATACCGCGGTCGCGCCAACCTCCACGGCTCGGACACGGTCGTCCTCGGGCCCGACGACATCGGAGTCAATAACTACACCGGCAGCAAATCCGAGTGGGTTGTCATGGCGAATGCCTATGTCGACCTCGGAACCTGGTGGTGCATCACGCCGTTCATCGGCGCCGGTGTCGGTGGGTCGTACAACAAGCTCAGCGGCTTCCGCGACGACGGCGTTCGCTACACCGCAGGCGCCCTGTCGAACAGCGTTACCTACTTCGCCGACAATGGGAAGTGGAATTTGGCCTGGGCGGCCCATGCCGGTCTAGCCTACAAGGTCAGTCCAGCGTTTACCGTCGAACTCGCCTACAGCTACATGAATCTCGGCGATGCAGCCCCCGGCAACTACCGCGCGTTCGACAACAGCATCTCAGGTGCATCGTCGATCAAGATCAAGGACATCACATCGCATGACGTCAAGCTCGGCGTGCGTTGGGATCTGACCAGCCCGGAGGTCTACGCGCCGCCGCCGTTGATCCGCAAAGGTTAATCGCGACCTTCATTCGTTAACGTTTGCAGACGGCGCGGGAGCTCTTCCCGCGCCGTTTGCTTTTGACGGATCGCGATGCAGAGCTGCGACCGCGAAAAATGTTTGCCTGCTTTCCGGCGAGATTGCGCCAATCGGAAGGCGCAACAACCATTGGTTAAGGTTAACAGGCGATGATCAGCGCCAAGTTCAGAGTTTTCCGATGGAGCGTTGCGATGCGTCGTTTTTTGTTGATGGCGGGGATGTGTGGAGCGGTAAGCGGTGCGCAGGCGGCTGACCTGCCGTTTCTCCGCGGTGGTTTCACCGACGGGCTGAGCACCAGCACAGTGAACTGGCAAGGCGGCTACATCGGTGGACACGCCGCCTATGGCACCTCAGACATGAATTTCGCAGGTTCGACGAGGACCATCGCGGCGCGCCTCATGGACGGCCTTGAGATGGAGCAGGTCCAGCAAATATCCCAGTGGCCGGTCATGGGAAAGGTTTCCGCCCACGGAGAGGGGTTTGGCGGATTCGTCGGTTACAATTTCCAGTGGACCGACGTCGTCGTGGGCGTTGAATTGAATTACACGCACGGCAAGTTCGGCGGTTCGCAGACCGGCAGCATGTCGCGGTTCTTTACGCTTCCTTCCGGGTACACGGTTGGCGCGACCTATCAAGGGACTGCGCAGATGAATATTTCCGACATGGGAACGCTTCGGGTCCGCGGCGGCTACGCGTGCGGTTCGTTTCTCCCTTATATGTTTGCCGGCATAGCGCTAGGGCAGGCCGATATCATTCGCACCGCCCGTGTTTTCGGAACTCAGGTCAATCCGGCTGCCGCGCCAGGCTTTCAGAACGTGCCGTTCGATATCAGCGCAACCGACGCCCAGTATAGCCACTTGATCTACGGCTATTCGTTCGGTCTCGGCACCGAAATAATGCTGATATCGAATCTGTTCATGCGCGCGGAATGGGAATACGTGCGCTTTGCCACTTCGGTTGACACCAGCATCAACACGGTGCGGGCCGGCCTCGGCTATAAATTCTGACTTGCGGCGCCGGTCAGGCGCCGTTGACAGAATTGCCGCCGCCTGTTGCACTATCGCCCTAACGAGGGCGGCGCATGAAGGTCTACGGCGATACCAATTCCGGCAATTGCCTGAAGGTGAAGTGGGTATGCGACCATCTCGCGCTGCCCTACGCCTGGATGGCGGTCGATACGCTCAAGGGCGAGACGCGGACGGCGGAATTTCTCAAGCGCAATGGCGCCGGCCAGGTGCCGACGATCGAACTCGACGACGGCCGCACGCTGGCGCAATCCAACGCCATCATCCGCTATCTCGCCCGCGGTTCTCGTCTCATTCCGCAGGATGCGTTCGCGGAAGCGAAGATGGACGAGTGGCTGTTCTGGGAACAATACAGTCACGAGCCCTACATCGCCGTCTGCCGCTTCCAGATGTTCTACCTGAAGAAGCCGGCCTCCGATCTCGATCCTGAAAAGGTCAAGCGCGGCTATGCGGCGCTGGCGCGGATGGAGCACCAGCTTGCGCTGACGCCGTTCCTGGTCGGCGACACCATCACGCTCGCCGACGTATCGCTACTGGCCTATACCCGCGTGGCGCACGAAGGCGGCTTCCATCTCGACGGCTACGCCGCAGTGCGCCGCTGGATCGGCGAGACCGAAAAACTCCTCGCCCTTGCGCCGGCGCGGTGACTTCACCGGAACGCATCATGACTGAGATTGCGAAGGTCACCATCCGCCCCGCGCGCCGCGAGGACGTCGGCACCATCATCGCCATGCTGGCGGACGATCCGCTGGGCGGCGCGCGCGAGCGGATCGAAGACCCACTGCCGCAATCCTATTTCACGGCCTTTGAACGGCTGCAGCACGACCCGAACATCTTTCTCGTCGTCGCCGAGGACGGCGAGGGCGCCGTGGTCGGTTGCCTGCAGCTATGCATTCTGCCGGGGCTGAGCTCGCAGGGCGCCTCGCGCGGCCTGATCGAGGATGTCCGCGTCGCCAGCCGCTGCCGCAACCGCGGCATCGGCGAGCAGATGGTGCAGTGGGCGGTTGTGGAAGCGCGCGCCAGGGAATGCAGACTGGTCGAATTGCTGACGCATCACACCCGCGTCGATGCGCAGCGGTTTTACGAGCGGCTCGGCTTTGCGCGCAGCCATGTCGGCATGACCTTGCGATTTTGATAGCCATAGCGTTTTCGAGCGAAGCATGCCCTCGGACTTGATCAGGGGGTGGAATCCGGTTCGCGTAAAGAAAACGCGTCAGAATAAAGGTCAGCCAACCGCGGTTGAAGCGCGCTTGCGACGAATGCCTGAGGTAGTCGTCACTGTGCGATCCGGTTAACAAGCGATAAACTACGCATGCGTCCGTGATTTTACGGACCGGGACGTCTCCGCTATGCCGGGCTCTCCCATGGGGCTGTGGGCAGCTTGGGGATTTCCAATGAAAAAATATTCGATTGTCCGGATCGGAAGCGAATATGTCGTGCAGGCAGGGGACACCAGCATTTTGAAGGTCTCGAGCCGGCAAGAGGCCGCCAAACTGGTCACCGATGCCGCCGAACTTCTGCAGCAGGAGCCGGCTCCCTGCGCGAACGAGGAGCCATCAATCGAGCGTGAAGCGCCCGAAGCTTCTTGACGATCGGGCCCGATTCCCCTAATGACCGCGGCGGGACACCTCCCCCCAACGGGAGGCTTACTATCTGGAAGGGTAGATTCATGACCGTAGCGAAGCCCGCTTCGCGGCCCAACGTGCCGCATTTTTCCTCCGGCCCTTGTGCCAAGCGCCCCGGCTGGAATCCCCAAAATCTCAAGGACGCAGCCCTCGGTCGCTCGCACCGCGCGAAGATCGGTAAAGCGCGGCTCAAGCTCGCGATCGATTTGACGCGCGAAGTGCTGGAAGTGCCGGCCGACTACAAGATCGGCATCGTGCCGGCGTCCGATACTGGCGCGGTCGAAATGGCGTTGTGGTCGCTGCTCGGCGCGCGCCCCGTCACCACGATCGCCTGGGAATCCTTCGGCGAGGGCTGGGTCAGCGACATCGTCAAGGAATTGAAGCTCAAGGACGTCACCAAGCTGCACGCCGGCTATGGCGATCTTCCCGATTTGAGCAAGGCCGATCCGGCTTCCGACATCGTCTTCACCTGGAACGGCACGACCTCAGGCGTGCGCGTGCCGAACGCCGACTGGATCAGCGCGGACCGCCAAGGCCTCACGATTTGCGACGCGACGTCGGCTGCGTTCGCGCAAGCACTCGATTTCGCAAAGCTCGATGTGGTGACGTTCTCCTGGCAGAAGGCGCTGGGCGGCGAGGCCGCGCACGGCATGCTGATCCTCTCACCGCGCGCGGTGGAGCGGCTCGAGACCTACAAGCCGGCCTGGCCGCTGCCGAAGATTTTCCGCCTCACCAAAGGCGGCAAGCTCAACCAGGGCATCTTCGAGGGCGAGACCATCAACACGCCGTCGATGCTGTGCGTCGAGGACTATCTCGATGCCCTGAACTGGGCGAAATCGATCGGCGGCCTGAAAGCCCTGATCGCGCGCGCCGACGCCAACACCAAGGTGCTGTCGGAGTGGAAGGCGAAAACGCCGTGGATCGACTTCCTGGCCAAGGATGCGTCGATCCGCTCCAACACCTCGGTGTGCCTGAAGTTCATCGATCCCGCGATCACCTCGCTGACCGCCGACGCGCAGGCCGAGTTCTCCAAGAAGCTGGTTGCGCTGGTGGAGAAGGAAGCCGCCGGTTACGACTTCGCCTATTACCGCGATGCGCCCGCGGGCCTGCGGATCTGGTGCGGTGCCACGGTGGAGGCCTCCGACGTGGCGCTGCTGACGCAGTGGATCGACTGGGCGTTTGCCGAGACCAAGGCCGCGCTGCCGAAGGCGGCTTAACTCGTCTCCTTAGCCGTCGTCCCGGCCAAGCGAAGCGCGAGCCGGGACCCACAACCACAGCATGGAGTATGGGTCCCGGGTCTACGCGCCAAGAGGCGCTTCGGCCGGGACGACGATCGATTTCCTGAAGGAAACATTCAGATGTCCAAACCCAAAGTTCTCATTTCCGACGCGCTATCTCCCGCCGCCGTCCAGATCTTCAAAGATCGCGGCATCGAGGTCGACTTTCAGCCCAATCTCGGCAAGGACAAGGACAAGCTCGCCGAGATCATCGGCAATTACGACGGCCTGGCGATCCGCTCCGCGACGAAGGCGACCGCGAAGATCATCGACAAGGCGAAGAAGCTCAAGGTGATCGGCCGCGCCGGCATCGGCGTCGACAACGTCGAGATTCCCGCGGCGACCGCCAAGGGCATCATCGTGATGAACACGCCGTTCGGCAATTCGATCACGACCGCTGAACACGCGATCACCTTGATGCTGGCGCTGGCGCGTGAAATTCCGCAGGCCGACGCCTCGACCCAGGCCGGCAAGTGGGAGAAGAACCGCTTCATGGGCGTCGAGATCACCGGCAAGACGTTAGGGGTGGTCGGCTGCGGCAACATCGGCTCGATCGCTGCCGACCGCGCGCTCGGCCTGAAAATGAAGGTGGTCGCGTTCGATCCGTTCCTGTCGCCGGAGCGCGCCAAGGATATCGGCGTCGAGAAGGTCGAGCTCGACGAACTGTTCAGGCGCGCCGACTTCATCACGCTGCACACGCCGCTGACCGAGAAGACCAGGAACATCATCGACGCGGCGGCGCTCGCGAAGATGAAGAAGGGCGTGCGCATCATCAACTGCGCGCGCGGCGGTTTGGTCGACGAGCAGGCGTTGCTCGATGCGCTGAATTCCAAGCATGTCGCTGGCGCCGCCTTCGACGTCTTCGTCGAGGAGCCCGCCACCAAGAACGTGCTGTTCGGCCATCCCAACGTGATCTGTACGCCGCATCTCGGCGCCTCCACCACCGAAGCGCAGGAGAACGTCGCGCTGCAGGTCGCCGAGCAGATGTCGGACTATCTTCTCACCGGGGCGATCTCGAACGCGGTGAACTTCCCATCGATCACGGCGGAGGAAGCGCCGAAGCTGAAGCCGTTCATCGAGCTCGCCGAAAAGCTCGGCTCGTTCGCGGGCCAGCTCACCGAGAGCGGCATCCTGAAGACGGAGATCACCTATGAGGGACACGTCGCCGAGATGAAGATCAAGGCGATCACCTCGGCGGTGCTGTCGGGTCTGCTGCGCCCGATGCTGGGCGAGGTCAACGTGGTCTCCGCGCCGGTCGTCGCGAAGGAGCGCGGCATGGTGGTCGACGAGATCGTACGGGCGGCGCAGAGCGATTACGAAAGCCTGATCACGGTGACCGTCACCACCGAACGGCAGGAGCGTTCCGTTTCCGGCACCGTCTATCACGACGGCAAGCCGCGGCTGGTCGACATCAAGGGCATCCGGGTCGATGCCGAGTTCGGCAAGTCGATGATCTATGTCACCAACGAGGACAAGCCCGGCTTCATCGGCAGCTTCGCCAGCCTGCTCGGCGACGCCAAGATCAACATCGCCACCTTCCATCTCGGCCGCGTCAAGCAGGGCGGCGACGCCATCGCGCTGGTCGAGATCGACGGCCCCGTGCCGGCCGACGTGCTTGCCAAGGTGCAAGCGCTGCCGCAGGTGAAGCAGGCCAAGGCGCTGGCGTTTTAAAGCGCGCATCCCCTTCCTTCTTCCGGGGAAGGTGCTTCGCCGCGGTGCTGCCGCGGCGAAATCCCGATCGAACCGATTGCTTCCTCGCCGCGTCTCATGACTGGGAGTGGTGGGCGTCGTTTGTCCGTCGCCATCCGGCGGGCGGTTCAGGAGGGTATCCATGCGATTGATTGCGAACAGCTTTTTGACGACGAGCCTCGTCGTTCTGACGGCGCTTGCCGCCGGTGAGGCGCAGGCCGCCGACATCGCCGCGAGCTCGGCGGTCGACGCTGTCACCGTCTATCCCGACGGCGCCAGCGTAACGCGCCTCGTCACGCTCGATCTGCCGGCCGGCGAAAATTCCGCTGTTCTCAAGGATTTTCCGCTCACGCTCGACCCCACGTCGCTGCGGGTCGAGGGTGAGGCCGGCGCAAAGCTCACGATCGGCGCGATCGACGCCAGGCCGCCGCGCGCGGCGCCGCCGGTCAACTTGCCCGAACTCGACAAGCGCATCGAGGCGCTGAAGGACGAGCGCGTCAACCTGCAGGGCGCGATCGATGCGGCGAGAGCGCGGCGCAAATTCGCCGAGCGATTTGCGGATATCGCGCCGGTCGGGATCGGCGACAAGGGCGAGGCGCGGCCGGTATCTGAATGGCGCGCGGCCTTTGCCGCGGTCGGCGAGGAAGTTGCGAGCACTGAGGCCGCGATCCGCGATGCCGAACGCAAGCAGCGCGACCTCGACCGCGAAATCGCGCGCCTCGAGCAGGACAAGGCCCAGAAGCCGCCGAGCAAGCTGGAAGTGCGGATCGAGCTCGCGGCGGCTGCAGCGACCAAGGCGACGCTGCGGGTGACCTATGCGGTGCGCAGTGCGCGCTGGACGCCGCTCTATGATGCCCGTCTCGATACCGGCGCAAAAGACCGCAAGCCCGCGCTCGAACTGGTGCGCCGCGCCGAAATCACGCAGGCCACCGGCGAGGACTGGTCCAATGTCGCGCTCAGTGTCTCCACCGTGCGAACCGCGCGCGGCGGCAGCGCGCCCGAACTCAATCCGCTGATCGTGCAGTATCCGCAACCGCCGCGGCCTCAGGCGTCCGTCAGCGGTGCGATAGATAATAGGTTCCGCTCGGCGCAGGCGCCTGCCGCTAAGGTGGCGGAATCCCTCGCCGAACGTGCCGACGAACAGCAGGCCACGGCTGATGTCAGCGGCTTCCAGGTGGTGTTCAAAATTCCCGGCCGCGTCAGCCTCGGTGCCAGCGAAGGCGCCAAGAGCCTGCGCGTCTCTAGCGTAACGCTCGCGCCCGATCTCGCGGTCCGCGCTGCACCGGTGAAGGACCCGACCGCGTTCCTCGAAGCGAACTTCAAGCAGAACGAGGACGCGCCGCTATTGCCGGGACGCGTCTCGATCTACCGCGACGGCGTCTTTGTCGGCCGCGGGCAGATGGCCGCCGCGGCCAAGGACGAGACCGTGCAGCTCGGCTTCGGCGCCGACGACAAGATCAAGATCGAACGCGCGGTTCTCAAGCGCAACGAGGGATCGGCCGGCCTGATCGTGACGACCTCGAAGACCGATGAGCGCGCGTTCAAGACCGCCGTGCGCAACGGCCATGATTTCCCGATCCGGATTGCGATCGTGGACCAGTTGCCGGTCAGCGAGAATGAGGAGATCCAGGTCGAAATGCTGCCGTCCACGACGCCGCCGACCGCAAGCAACATCCGCGACAGACGCGGCGTGCTGGAATGGGCGTTCGAGGCCAAGCCGGGCGAGGTGAGGGATATCAACTTCGCGTGGCGCATACGCTGGCCCAAGGACAAGGGCGTGGTGATGGTGCCGGCGGGCTGAGGCTGTCTGGCCGCGAAAGGGGCCGTCATTGCGAGCGAAGCGAAGCAATCCATATCTCCGCGCGGGGATAGATGGATTGCTTCGTCGCTTTTGCTCCTCGCAATGAAGGGGAGGCTTCGTCTTACTTCGCCTTCAAGAATTCCGCCACCTCCAGCAGCACGAACTCGTTGTCGTCGGCCTTGTTGGGATCGCGGCTCGACGAGAATGGCAGATTGTTGTCGTTGCCAACGATGATGTGCGTCTCGTCGACGCGCTCGACGTTCTCGATGGTGAAGAACGGAAAGGTCAGCACGCCATCATTGAGCGGTTTGCGCGCCTTCTTGTCGGGATCCTTGATCTTCATCAGGTCGACATAGGCGACCTTGCGCACCGGCTTGCCGACATTGGCGTCGGAGAGCTCGATCTTGTAGACGCGCTTGAATTTGGCGAGGTCCGCAAAGCAGTTCTCGCCGCGCTGACCGGCCGGGCAGGCCTTGTCGGCGGTGCCTTCGCCATTGTCGCGCTCGATGATCAGGCCGTTTGAGGCGTTGATCATGTTGAAATCGCCGATGGCGTGGCCGTTCTGCTCGAACACATAGTGCCAATAGCGGCCGGTGAATTTCTCGGTCGCGACGTCGAATTCGAGGATCCGCGCGGCCTCCTTGCCGTCGACCTTTTCAAAGTCCTTCTTCTCGGCATCCCACAGCGGGCCCTCCAGCAGGCCATAGAGGAACTTGCCGTCCTTCGAGCCGGCAAAACCTTCATAGCCCTTGGAACGGCGGAGGTTGACGGTGGTGTAGCTCGCGCCTGGAGCGGCAGGCGACTGCACCGACCAATGATCGGGCGAGCGCACCGGCTTGCCGTCGGCGGTTGTTTCGAACACCGCCAGGACCTTGCCGGTCTTGTCGGCCTTCAGCACATAGGGCCCGAACTCGTCGCCGATCCAGAAGGTGTCGCCGATGATCTGAAAACCTTCGGTGTCGAAATCGGCGCCGGTAAGATAGCGCTTGGCGGTGTCCTCATGGAGGATGCGGAACGACACCTTCTTGTCGGGATCGTGCAGGAAGACGGTTTCCTGTCGCTCGATCTTGCCGCTCGCCCAGTCGATCTTGTGCCGGTTCAGATACAGCATGGAGTCGGCCGAGTTGTAGCGCGAGCCCATGCCGTTGTCGGTGAGCACCCAGAACGAGCCGTCCGGCATCACCTTGATGCCGGAATGGCCCTGCAGCGGCTGGCCCTTGAACGGCAGCGAAACGCCGGTCGGGCGTTCGTAGGACTTGCCCATCACGGTGCCCGCGGCGTCGACGCGGCGGCCGGTGGTGTATTTGCCTGATGTCTTGAGATCGTCTGGCGCATCAGCGGGCGCGTCGATAAAGGTCTGCGCCGGCAGCACGGCGTGGCCCTTCAGCGTGGCGGGAAACTCGCCTTCACCTTGAGCGAAGGCGGCGCCGGCCAGAAACATGGACGCGACGGAGCAGAGCAATGACACGCGCATGGCGGATCTCCTGTTGAATGGCGATGCGGTGTGTCTTGCGCAGCGGCTGTTACAACCGGCTGACAGTTTTGTGAAAGCCGCGTAACGGCGTTGGATAAGGCTGCGGTTTCGGTGTTACTGCGCCGCAGCCGGCCGCATGGTTTGCGGCAGCAGGAACGGCACGCCGGCGTCGGTATAGTCGATCTTCACGTCGACCTCAAAAATCCGGCGGATGGTCTCGGCCGTGATCGCATCGCTGCGGCCGCCATCGACGGCGAGCTTACCCCGATGCAACAGCACGATGCGGTCGGCGAACCGCATGGCGAGATTGAGGTCATGCAGCACGGCGATAACGGCCGTGCCGTTCTGCGCGCGCCGCTTCGCCGTCTCCACCAGGTCGATCTGGTGGCGCATGTCGAGGCTCGAGGTCGGCTCGTCCAGCAGCAAGAGCCCCGGCCCATGCTGCGTCTCGCCGCAGGCGAGCTGCACCAGCACGCGGGCGAAATGCGCGCGCTGCTGTTCGCCGCCCGAGAGCGTCGGTAATTGCCGTTGGCTGAAATGCGCCAGATCGACCTCGCCGAGTGCCGCATCGACCAGCCGCTGCGCGGCGGCGCGGCCGGCGTCACCCGCGCCCATATGGACGATCTCCTCGACCGTGAACGGGAAGGTGACGTTGACATGCTGCGACAGCATCGCGCGGTGGAAGGCGAGAAGGCGCGGCGGATAGCTTTGGATGTCGCGCTGCTTCAGGCTGATCTGGCCGCGCGTCGGGCGGAGATCGCCTGACAGCATCCGCAGCAGCGTCGATTTGCCGGCGCCGTTGGGGCCGACAATCGCGACCATCTCGCCGGGGGCAACGCAAAGATCGATGCCATCGACCAGCGTGGCGCCGCCAACGACCATTGAAACCGACTGCGCTTCGAGAACGGCGGTCATAGCGAAACCAGCCCGCGCTGGCGGAGCAGCATCGCCAGAAAGAACGGCGCACCGATTGCTGCGGTCAGGATGCCGATCGGCATTTCCGCGGGCGCCACGATGGTGCGGGCCAGCGTATCGGCGCCCACCAGCAGCACCGCGCCCAGCAGCATGGAAGCGGGTAACAGCAACCGGTGCGCCGGCCCGATCACCAGCCGCAACAGATGCGGCACCACGATGCCGATAAAGCCGACGACGCCGCAGACCGAAACGGCCACGCCCGTCATCGCCGACACCAGCACGATCGAAATCCGCTTCAGTCGTTCGACATCGACACCGCTATGGAACGCCTCGGCCTCGCCCAGCACCAGCACGTCGAGTCCACGCGCGATCGAGAGGCAGGCGATCGCGGCACATCCCAGCACCGGCGCCAGCGTGGCGAGCTTGGGCCAGGTCGCGCCACTCAGCGAGCCCAATAGCCAGAACGTGATGTCGCGCAACTGGCGATCGTCGGCGATGAACACGAGAAGGCCGATGCCGGCATTGGCGATCGCGGCAATGGCAATGCCGGCCAGCAGGAAAATCGCGATCGACGTCCGCCCGGAGCGGCTCGCGATCGAATAAAGGATGACGGTGGTCGCGAGCGAACCGGCGAACGCCGCGATCGGCAGCAACTGATGCTGCATGAAGCGGAAGTTCTGGCCGATCTGGCTGTCGGTGAAGACGATCGCAGCCGCCGCCGCCAGCGCGCCGCCGGAAGAAACGCCGACCAGTGCGGGGTCGGCGAGGGGGTTGCGGAACAGCCCCTGCATGATGGCGCCCGATGCCGCGAGCAGCGCGCCGATCATCGCGGCCGCGCCGATCCGTGGAATCCGGATCGACCACAGCACGAGCTGGTCGCGCGCGAGGCTTGGACCCGCCCCAGCGTCACCCCACAGGCCGAGTGCGGCCGGCAGCCGCGCCAGCGGAATGCCGGCAGCGCCTACCGTCAGCGCGATCAGCGCCGCACCGGCCAGCGCGGCGAACAGGCAGATGAGAGTCAGCGAGGCGGGAGGGCGCAACGCGTATCCGCTGCGGCGCTTGGCGCTACCCTCGGTCAGAACGGTCATTTCCGGCAATCGGCGGTGAGTGCCGCAGGCTTGAATTTCTCGGCCTGCGGCGCCAGCGCCGGATAGAGCTTGATCGAGAGATCGCGGGCGGCGGCCGCCGTGCGCGGCCCGAAGCCGAGCAGATAGAGGCCTTCCATCGAGATGAAGGCCTTGTTGGCCGCAGCCGGCGTCAGCGCGAAGGCCGGATGGACGTACACGGCTTCGGCGTCCAGCGAGTCCTTGCCGCGCTGGATCGAGAGCACGACGTCGGGCTTCGCCGCGACGATCGCCTCGTCGTTGATGGGTTTGTAACCTTCGTAGCCGTCGATGGCGTTGATGCCGCCGGCAAGCGCGATGATCTCGTTCGCTGCGGTGTTCTTTCCGGCGGCCATCGCCCGGCCATTCAACAGCGACATCACGAACATCACGCGCACCGGCTTCGTCACTTTGGCGCGTAGCTCGCGCAATTGCGTCAGGTCGTCCGACACCGCCGCAGTCAGGCATTCGGCGCGCTTGTCCGCGTCCATGGCGTGGCCGACCAGCTTAATCTTGTCGAGCAGGCCGGCTTCCGAAAACGTGTCCGGCACCAGCACCAGCGGCACCTTGGCGGCTTCCAGCACGTCGATGGTTTCCTTCGGCCCGGAGCCTTGCGCTGCCAGCACCAGGGAGGGGTTGAGCCCGAGCACGCCCTCGGCCGAAAGCTGGCGCATGTAGCCGACATCCGGCTTCTCGCGCGCCGCGGCCGGATAGAGGCTGGTCGAGTCGACGCCGACGAGACGGTCCTCGAAACCGAGCGCATAAAGAATTTCCGTGATCGCGCCGCCGATCGAGACGATCCGCGCGGGGTCTGCGATGGTGACGTCGCGATCACGGGCATCATGCACCGTAACGCCCGCAGCGAGCGCGACGCCGCCGAGCAGGAAACAGCCCGCGGCGGCCGACACTGCGAGCGTGCGACAAACTGTCATTTCCGGTTCACCAGGTAAGTCACTTCGTCAGGATCAGCTTGTTCTGCGACGTCAGCCGCAGACGGTAATGCTCCTCGCCATGCGCGATGATGATTTCGCGCTCGGTGGCGAACAGTTCGCGGCTGTCGATCCGGTTGCCGCTGATGGCAAGCGATCTGGTGGAGGCGGGATTGCCGGCTTGCGTCCGGGCGGCTCCGAGCTTGTCTCCTGTTGTCGCGGACATTTTGTGCTTTGGTGCCCCGAAAAATTCAATCGATCCACGCTTGTATAGTTGGGCGCGCCCGCAATCCAACCGCTGCACTTTACAATTGATATAAAGTGCCTGATGCGGTTCTTGACCGCCCGGGAACCGCCACGTAACCAAGCATGATGCGATGTTGGCACAATGCCTGCATCCTGAATGTGGCAGCCAGCAAGCAGCTCGCAAGTTACGCGTAGCGCCCGCCAGCCAGACCCAAAAGAACAGATATCGGGGCTGGGGTTGTATGGCTGACGGGGCTAGGATTTCGCGCGCCCTCTTGTTGGGCGCGTCGGTGTTTTCAATTGCATTGCTGGTCGGGGAAGCCGGCAACGCGCAGACGGCGGGTACGCAGGCTGCAAGCGGCGCGTCCGAGCGGCAGAAGCAGTCGCGGCGCAAGCCGGCGAAGCCGCCGCAGGAGCAGCAGGCAACGGCGCCGGCGATGAATGCGCGGGCGCAGATTGGAGCCGCGCCGGTGCAGTCGCTCGATACGATTACGGCGGTAGCGACCAAGACCGAGGAGCGCGCCATCGACGCATTGGCTCCTGTCAGCGTGGTGACGCTGGAGCAGATCCAGGGGCGCCAAGCCAGCACGCTCGGCGGTCTCCTCTACAACATTCCCGGTGTCTGGGTGCAGGATCGCGGCGACGAGCCGTCGACCTCGATCAACATTCGCGGCCTGCAGGATTTCGGTCGCGTCGCCGTCGTCGTCGATGGTGCGCGGCAGAACTATCAGCGCACCGGCCACTTCGCGAACGGCTCTTTCTTCCTCAACCCGGAACTGGTCAGCAGCATCGACATCGTGCGCGGTCCGACGGCCAACATCTACGGTTCGGGCGCGATCGGTGGCGTGGCGTCGTTCCGCACCAAGGACATCGAAGACGTCGTGCGTCCGGGCGAGCGTTGGGGTGTGGACGCCAAAACCATTCTCGGAACGAACTATGGCCGTGCCTTGGGCTCGGTCTTTGGCGGTGTTCACGTCAATCCGAATGTCGATGTGTTCGCCGGCGGCACCTACAGCACGCAGGAAAGCTACAAGGACGGCACTGGTTTTGAAGTCGCCAATACCGGAAACCGGCTTACCGCCGGCCTCGCCAAGGTGACGGTACGTCCTGCTGACGGACACGAAGTCAAGCTGGGCACGATATTCCAAGAAGACCTTTACAACGTGGGGCAGCCGCCGCGGCGCGCCGGCGATCCCAACTCCACCAATCCGAACGGGACCAATAACCTCGACGGCACGTCGATCTATCATACCGACGTGAAGAACTACACGACGACGCTCGGCTGGAAGTATTCGCAACCGGACGACAAGGTCTTCGACTGGGATGCGAAGGTCTATTGGAATCGCACGGAAAACGATCAGATCAAGACGTTCCACACCAGCACGACTCCCACCGCCTTTTGCGGCGGCGTGCCGGGCAATCCGGTCTCCGGCTGCATCGGCGACAACCGCGGTTACCTGCTCGATACGGTCGGTTTCGACGCGCACAACACCTCGCGCTTCGAGTATGCGGATTGGCACCATGCGGTCACCTACGGCGCCGATGCGTTCCAGGACAACGTGAAGACTGCCGACCGGCGCGGTACATCGGATGTCACGACTCCAGGCGGAAGGCGTACGGTGTCCGGCGGGTTTGTGCAGTGGAAGGCAACATACAGCGACCTGCTGGAGACGATCAGCGCCCTTCGCTACGACAACTACAGCCTGGAGTCGGGGGCGACATCATCAGGGGGCGATCGGCTGTCGCCGAAGATCACGGTCGCCTTGATGCCGGTGGCGGTGGTGACGCCCTATGCCAGTTATGCAGAAGGCTACCGCGCGCCGTCGATCACGGAGACGCTGGTCAACGGTCCGCATGCCGGCGCTACGGCCTCTAGTTCATTCTTCCGTTGTCCGTCAGGTACGCCGGGCCCGGGAGCCGACTCGACCTTCTGTTTCCTGCCTAATCCGAACCTGCGTCCCGAGGTCGGCAAGAACAAGGAAATCGGATTCAATATCCGAAAGAACGATCTGTTCATCGCCGGCGACAGCTTCCGCGGCAAGATCAACTTCTTCCGAAACGATATCACCGATTTCATCGACCAGGTTGCCTTCGGTACGCCGCACCCGATCTTCCGCGCGCTGCCCTTCCTTCAGTATCAGAACGTCGCCTCGGCGCGAATCCAGGGCTTCGAGGCCGAGACGATGTATGACGCCGGCCTCTGGTACGCAGGCATCTCCGGCTCCTTCCAGGACGGCAAGAACCTGCAGACCGGGTTTGGACTGTACACAGTGCCGCCGCAGAAGATCACGACGACGGCCGGTGTTCGGCTGCTCGACAGGACGCTCATTCTTTCCATGCTGTGGACGTCGGCGATCGCAAACAGGAACCTTCCTCCGACCTACACGCCGGCAACGTCGTACGACCTCGTCAACCTGTATCTGCAGTACCAGCCCACGCGGGACCTCACGTTTAATTTCTCAGTCGAGAACCTTCTCAACCAGTACTATCGTCCGTATGCCATTCCGGTCGGGAGCACGGGCGACACGCAGAACGACGTTAAATGGGCCAGCGCCGGTGCTGGAATCGTCTTCAAGGGCGGCCTCAGATATCATTTCGGAGGAACCTGACACGAAGAATCCAAGGGTCTCGCGTGAGACCATCACCTCCAAACGCACCGGGCCGCGCTGATGCTCCAGCGCGGCTTCGGTGCATCCATGTTTCCAACAAACCCAAACGGTACGCTAGGCGCACCCCAGCAACTAAGCCAAGGAGATTTCAAATGTTTATCGCGATGAACCGGTTCCAGGTGAAGATTGGCTCTGAAGCGGCCTTCGAGAATGTCTGGCGCTCGCGCGAGTCCTATCTCAGCAACATGGCCGGCTTCGTCGAGTTTCACCTGCTCAAGGGACCCGTCGCCGAGGATCACACGCTGTATTCGTCGCACACGGTCTGGGTCGACAAGGCGGCCTTCGAAGCCTGGACCCGTTCGGAAGAGTTCCGCCGCGCGCATGCCCGCGCCGACAATCAGACCGGCGAAAGCCTCTACCTCGGCCACCCCAAGTTCGAAGGGTTCGAGGTGATCCTGAGCGAGCGCAAATCCAGCGCCGCCGCGTAAGGGAGGCTGCGATGCTGAGCACGGACCTTGCCGACCTCAAGGCCTATATGGCGGAGAATCCGGGTGCGGTGATCGAGGACGTGGCGCGGGAGCGCAAGGTCACGCCGCGCGCCGTGCTTGAGGCACTCCCTGGCACGATGATGCGCCTCGGCCCCGGCGGTGAGTTCGCCGCCGCGATGAAAGACGTCGCGCAATGGGGCGAGGTGACGCTGATCGTTCACACCGACGATGCGATCTTCGAGTTCACCGGCGCCATCCCGGCAGGCGAGATCGGCCGCGGTTACTTCAACCTGATGCAGCCGAAGGGACTGCACGGCCACCTCCGGCACGAGCGCTGCGGAGCCATCGCTTTTGTCGAGCGGTTCTTCATGGGCAAGTCGTCGGCCTTCATCGCGTTCATCAATGTCGACGGCGGCATCATGTTCAAGGTGTTCGTCGGCCGCGACGAGCAGCGCGCGCTGCGCAGCGACCAGTTGCAGCGCTTTCATGCGTTGGCGGAAAGGATCGCGCCTGCCCGCGCGGCATAACCGATCCGCATTGTCAGCCTGGGAGACGATGATGCAGCGAACGATGCTGAACGTTATGATCCGCTGGTGTGGCGTTGCCGGCGTGGCTGGAATGCCGGGCGCGGCGCTCGCCGCCACCGACGTTGCGCTGCTGCCGCGCAACCTGTCGCCCTGGAACATGTTCGTGAATGCGGACGTCGTGGTGCAGGCGGTTATGGTGGGCTTGGCCTTCGCCTCGCTGGTGACGTGGACGATCTGGCTGGCCAAGACCATCGAAATCCGCCGCAAGACCGCGACCGCCAAACGGCGCCTCGGCATGCTGGAAACCGATACGGTGCTGGCCAAGGCCGAGCAGGAAACCCGCGGCGGCAACGATGCGGTGGCGCAGATCATCCAGTCCGCCGCCCGCGAAGCCAGCCTCTCCGGCGGACATTTCGACGACGGCCTCAAGGAACGCGTCGCGCTGCGGCTGGAGCGGGTCGAGGCGGCGATGTCCAGGCAGATCGCCCGCGGCACCGGCGTGCTCGCCACCATCGGCGCCACCGCGCCGTTCGTCGGCCTGTTCGGCACGGTCTGGGGCATCATGAATTCCTTCATCGGCATTTCCGAAGCCAAGACCACCAATCTCGCGGTGGTCGCGCCCGGCATTGCGGAGGCATTGCTCGCGACCGCGCTCGGTCTGGTCGCGGCGATCCCGGCGGTCGTGATCTACAACCATCTCACCCGCACGATTTCAGCCCATCGTGCGCTGCTCGGTGATGCCTCGGCGCTGGTGCTGCTCCTGATCAGCCGCGAGGGCGACCGCGGTTCGTTCCGCCTGGCGCGCGCTGCGGAGTAGCCAATGGGCGCGAAGCTTGGACATGTTGTCGGCGGACGGGCGCGCGGCGGCAGCGACGATCTTGCCGAGAATCACGAGATCAACGTCACGCCGTTCATCGACGTAATGCTGGTGCTGCTGATCATCTTCATGGTCGCAGCCCCGCTCGCAACTGTCGATCTCGGCGTCGATCTCCCGGCCAGCGCGGTCGAGCCGTCGCCGCGCCCGGACAAGCCGGTGTTCGTCACCGTGAAGCCGGACCTGTCGGTTGCGGTCGGCGAGGACGTCATTGCGCGCGATGCGCTGACCTCTACGCTCGATAGCGCCACGCAGGGGAAAAAGGACGAGCGGATCTTTCTGCGCGCCGACAAGGCGGTCAGCTATGGCGACCTGATGGAGGTGATGAACCTCTTGCGCAACGCCGGCTATCTCAAGATCGCGCTGGTCGGCCTCGACGGCCGCACTTGACCGCCATGAACGCGTTCGCCCTGCATGATGTCTCCGATCAGGCCGTCGTCCGGCGCTGGGGAGTTTCGGCGATGGCAATCGTTGCCGCGCATGCCGCGCTAATCGCATTGACCATGAACTGGTACACCCAGCGGCCGGCGCCGGGCGTGGCGATGCCCGCCATCATGGTCGATCTGGCGCCCATCACGTCGTCGCCAGAGGCGGCACCGATGGACATGATGCCGGGACCTGAGATGCAGCAGGCGGACGCGTCGCCGCCCGAGCCAGCGGCCGCAGAGGCCGTGCCGGAGCAGATCGCGCCGACACCGCCGCAGGAGGAGCCGGAAGTCGTTGCGCCGCCGGAGCAGAAGCAGCAGCTGACGCCGGAAAAGCCCGAGCCAGCGAAGATGGTCCCCGAGCAGAAGCCGGTACCGGTGAAGCCGAAAATCGTCCGGCCAGACGCCAAGAAGCCTTCGGAGGCACCACCGGCGCCGCGTACCAGCGCGCCGCCGCGCGCCGAGCGTCAGGCGCCTGCCGCATCGGCGATCAGCGCGGGTGCCTCTGCCTCAGCGATGGCGACCTACACGCAGCGGGTCCGCGCGCATCTTTTGCGCTTCCATAAATATCCATCCGGCGGCAACGGCCAGCGCGGCGTCGTCAGGCTGTCCTTCACGCTGGGCCGCGGCGGTCAGGTACTATCGAGCCGCGTCGGCGGCTCTTCGGGAGTTCCTGCGTTCGATGCGCTGGCCATGGCCTTGGTTCGCCAGGCTCAGCCATTCCCTGCATTTCCGCCCGAGATTGCTTACGGGTCGATGCCCATTAACGTGCCGGTGGAGTTCAGACCCAACTAGGGTGGGACCGCACGCGGCGATGTTACTCCTTCACCGCGCCCGTCAGCGACGACACGTAATAATCCACGAACAGCGAATAGAACAGCGCGACCGGCAGCGAGCCGAGCAGCGAGCCCGCCATCAGCGCGCCCCACTGGTAGACGTCGCCGGTGACGAGCTCGGTCAGGATCGCGACCGGCACCGTCTTGTTGGCGCCGCTCTGGATGAAGGCGAGTGCGTAGATGAATTCGTTCCACGACAGCGTGAAGGAGAAGATGCCGGCCGAGATCAGGCCGGGCACGGCGAGCGGCAGCGTGATCCGGCGCAGGATTTGCAGCCTGGTGGCGCCATCGACCAGTGCGCATTCCTCGAGCTCATAGGGGATCGACTTGAAATAGCCGATCAATAGCCAGGTGCAGAACGGCACCAGGAAGGTCGGATACACCAGGATCAGCGCCATCGGTGAGTCGAACAGGCCGAACTGCACGATCACGGTAGCTAGCGGAATGAACAGGATCGAGGGCGGCACCAGATAGGCGAGATAGATGCCGAGGCCCACATAGGGGCTGCCGCGGAAGCGCAAGCGCTCGATCGCGTAAGCCGCGAGCGTCGAAGCGAACAGCGACAGGAAGGTGGAGCCGATCGCCACGAACATCGTGGTCTTGAGCCAGGTCGGATAGGCGGTGTCGAACAGCAGATGCTTGATATGCGCCAGCGTCGGCGAGGAGATCCAGAACGGATTGTGCTGCTTGTAGTTCAACAGCTCCGCGTTCGGCTTGAACGAGGTGATCGCCATCCAGTAGAACGGAAACAGCAGGATCAGCACGAAGCAGGCCAGCGGCAGGTAGATCATCATCGCCCGCCGCGCGCGGGAATCCCACGCCATGGTGTCCGGCGTGGCGCTGGCGGCGTTGGTGGATTGGGCAGCTACGTCAGTCATTGGCTTCTCCCTGCTGCCATTTGCGGCGCGCCAGGCCGAAGTAGCTGAACAACGTCGCGAACACGAGGAACGGGATCATCGAGACCGCGATCGCTGCACCCTCGCCAAGCTCGCCGCCGGCGATGCCGCGCTGGAACGCCAGCGTCGCCAGCAGGTGCGTGGAATTGACCGGACCGCCGCGCGTGATGGCATAGACGAGCTGGAAGTCGGTAAAAGTGAAGATGATCGAGAACGTCATCACGATCGCCAGAATCGGCATCATCATCGGGAGGGTGATGTAGCGGAAGCGCTGCCAGGCGGTGGCGCCGTCCAGCATCGCGGCTTCATAGAGCGAGGGTGAGATGGTCTGCAGGCCCGCCAGGAGCGAGATCGCCACGAACGGAATGCCGCGCCAGATGTTGGCGGCGATTAGCGAGAAGCGCGCCGGCCAGGGCGTGCCGAGGAAGTCGATGTTGGTCGAGCGGATGTGCAGCACATCGACCAGCAGATAGGAGATGATCGAGAACTGCGGATCGTAGATCCACCAGAACGCCAGCGCCGACAGCACCGTCGGCACGATCCACGGCAACAGCACGATGGCGCGCAACAGGCTCTTGAGCGGGAAGTGGTTGTTGAGCAGGAGCGCCAGCCAGAAGCCGAGCGCGAATTTCCCGAAGGTCGCGATCGCCGTGTAGAACACACTGTAGAACACCGCGCCCCACCACAAGGGATCGGTCCACAGATACTGGAAATTCTCCAGGCCGATAAAGATACCGCGCTGGCCGATCGTGGTGTCGGTGAAGGCGAGCCAGACGCCGAGGCCGAGCGGGTAGGTGAGGAATACCGTCAACAGCCCGATTGCCGGCGCAAGGCACATCACGATCAGGAACGGCTTGTAGTCGAACAGGCGCGCGATCCAGCCCGGTTGCCGGAGCGCGATGCCGCGCGATGGTAGAGTGGTTACGGACATTGAATGTTTATCCACCGTCGTCATTGCGAGGAGCGAAGCGACGAAGCAATCCATTCTTCCTTTGTGGCGCTATGGATTGCGTCGCTTCGCTCGCAATGACGGTTAATCAGGATCTACGGTTCTGCGGCTTACCGCCCCTGGCGCCGGAAGTACCGCTTCGCACGCTGCTCCGCCTCCGCGGCGGCGGCCTCCGGCGTCTGGGCACCTGTCGCGACCGCGGCGCACATCTGGATCAGTACGTAGTCGGCGCTGACCGCACCGGTTGCGGTCGAAATCGGCCCCTTGTAGCCATCGTAATAGGTGCTCTGCATGGTGTTCTTGAAGATCGAGACCTTGGGGTCGCTGGACCAGACCGCGGCATCGGCATAGGCGGCAAGCGGCTGCGACCAGTAGCCGGAGTTGGCGTTGAGCCACGGCTCGTACTGTTCCTTTTCCATCATGAATTGCAGGAACGCCTTTGCGGCATTGGGATAGGGGCTGTGCTTGAACAGCATCGCGTTCAGCGTCAGGCCGGCCATCGGCGATACCTTGGCGAGGCCCTTCGGCAGCAGTTGATGCTCGCTGTCCTCGGCAATCGCCTTGGTCGCCGGATCGTTCTTCAGCGAGAAGTACAGCGAGACGCCGTTGGCGGTCAGCGAGATTTCCTGCGAGGAGTAGGCGCGGTTGTTGCTGACGTCGTTCCACGATGACGTGCCGGCGATGAAGGTCGGGTACAGTGCCTTGACCCACTTCAGCGCTTCGATGGTCTCCTTGCTGTTGATGATGATATTACCCTCTTCATCGAGCAGCGAAGCGTTGTGCGACCACAGCGCCCAGTTGGCAAAACCGTTGCCGTCGCCCTTGGCATTGCCCAACGCGAAGCCGGCCGGCTTGCCGGCCTTGTGCAGCTTCTGGCAAAGGTCCACAAATCCGGCACTGTCTTCCGGGACCTTGTCGTAGCCGATCGATTGCAGCACCGATTTTCGGTAGATCAGCGGGCCGGCAGTAGCGCCGAACGGCAATCCGATCCATTTGTCGCTCTTGCTGCGCTTGCCGTACGTCTGCGCCAGCGGCAGCCAGCCGCCATAGCGCTTGCCGAGATAGTCGGTGACGTCGTTCAGTTCGACCAGCTTGTCGACATAGATGTGCGGCGCATCGGAGAAGCCGATGATGATATCCGGGCCGGCGCCGGAATTCGAGGTCACCGCGGTCTGCTGGCTGATGTCTTCCCAGCCGACGAAGTCGACCTTGACCTCGATGCCGGTTTCCTTGGAGAATTTGGCCGCGTTGGCGCGGAACACGTCCTCGTCGGCTTGCACGAAGCGCACCGGGCGCAGCATGCGCAAGGATGCGCCTTTTTCGATTGCGAACTTGGGGGGCGGGACGTCGGCAGCTTTGATTGGCGATGTGGTCTGCGCCGAAGCTCCGGTCACGGCCAGCGCCGCTGCCGAGGCGCCCAAAGCCAACGCATCGCGACGGGTGATGTCGTTCCTCATGGTGCTCTCCCTGTATCGGTTCCCGGCGTTGAATCGCCGGTGAACCCTGTCGTTCGAAACATTTCGCCGTGTTAGCTGTTCGGGCCGCGATCCATGCTGACAGGCTGCCAGCGGCGGAGCGAGGTGTTTTGCAGCACCGACGGATTGACGCAGCTTACCGGCCACATCCCCTGCAGGACCAGTGACAATTCGTAGCCCACGCGGCGCTTGCGCGCCTCGTCAAAACGTGCCGATGCCGAGGCGACATGGGCAGTCAGGGTGACGTTTTCCATCGAAAGTATCGGATTGTTGTGCGACGGCGGCTCCTTTTCCAGCACGTCGAGGGCGGCGTGCGCAATCCAGCCCTCCTGCAGCGCCTTGATCAGCGCTTCCTCCTCCACCGTGGCGCCGCGGCCGGTATTGATGAAGATGGCGGAATTTTTCATCTGGCGGAAATGCTTCTCGGTCAGCATGTGGTGCACCTCCGGCCGGGCCGGCGCGTGCATCGAGACGAAGTCCGACTGCGACAGCACCTCCGACAGCGTCGCCGGCATCACGCCGTGGTCGTACATCAGCGTTTCCTGGATGAACGGGTCATAGGCCATCATGCGCAGGCCGAAGGGCGCGGCGCGCTTGGCAACGGCGCGGGCCACCCGGCCGAACGAGATGAAGCCGAGCGTCTGGCCCATCAGCCGCGGGATCTTCAACAGCGCAGGCCGGCCCTCGGACCAGCGGCCGGTGCGCGCCATCTTGTCCTGCTCGACCAGCCGCCGAAAGCCCGCCAGCAGCAGCATCATGGCGTGGTCGGCGACCTCTTCAATGAAGGTGTCAGGAATGTTGGTGACGGGAATGCCGCGGGCGGTGGCGGCCTTCACGTCGACACTGTCGACGCCGACGCTGCCGAGCGTGATCACCTTGCAATTTTCGAGCGCGTCGATGACGGCTTTGGTAATCGGCATGCCCTTGGCGTAGATCGCGTCTGCGGTTCTTGCGGCGGCGATGAATTCCGCCTCGTTGGCCGGCGCCTCGATGATTTCGGCCCCAATCGGATCGAGCGCTTCCATCTCATAGTCATAGCCGCCGCCGGCGACCGTGAAGCTCGCGCCCTTCGGCGTCACCACCCTGAATTTCGGCATTTCCTGCTCCCGATTTCATTTTTCGGTGTTGGTTTGAGGCGGCGGGCGCCGCCACTTTCATCGTTGACGTACTTTCACCTTTTACGCGACTTGACTTGCTTCCGCTACAATCGCCAGTTGCCGCTTGATCGGCTGCACCGCGTTCTGCCGGATTTCCGCTGGCCTTCGTAACAAAGCGCTAAAGGGTCTCACGATATTGTGCGCCGAATCAATCGGCCAATCGCGTGCCACGCGCCTATTTCCGGAGATCCCCGTGAAGCTGACCAATCTCAAGATCACCCCCAAACTCGGCATTCTGGTGGGCGTGACCCTGCTTGGCCTCTGCGCCGCCGGTGCGCTCGCGGGCTATTTGATGCAGCGTGAGATGCTCAATGCGCGGATCGAGCAGACCAAGGCGATTGTCGACATGGCGCGCAACATGGCGCTCGGCCTGCAGAAGCAGGTTGCCGCCGGCCAGATGACCAAGGAGGCGGCGATTGCCGAGTTCAGCAAGCGCGGCAATACGCTGACCTTCGACAATGGCAACGGCTACGTGTTTGCCTACACGATGGATGGCGTCGCCGTGCTGGCCCCGGTTCCCAGCCAGATCGGCCAGAACCGCATGGACATCGACACCGGTGGCCGAAAGCTGGTGCGTGAGCTGCGCGATGGCGTCGCGGCGAACGGCGAAATCATGCTGCGCTATGAATTCCGCAAACCCGGACAAGACGAGTTGATCCGCAAATTCTCCTACGCGGTTCCGATCCCCGGCTGGAACATGTTCGTCGGCACCGGCGCTTATCTCGACGACCTCGACGCCAAAATGAAGCCGATCGCGGCAGTGCTCGGGTTTGCCATTCTCGGCATCGCGCTGGTTGCCGGCAGCATCGCCTGGATGATCGGCCGCAGTATCTCGAAGCCGCTCGGTCAGCTTGGCGCCCGCATGCAGGACCTCGCCGAGGGCCGGCTCGACGGTGAAATTCCTGGCATCGGCCGCGGCGACGAGATCGGCGCGATGGCTGCGACCGTGCAGATCTTCAAGGACAACGCGGTTCGCATCCGCGGGCTCGAGCAGAAGGAAGCCGAGGTGCAGGCGCGCGCCGAGGCCGAACGGCGGGCGGCGATGGAAAGCATCGCCAGCGACTTCGAACGCAGCGTGACCGGCATCGTCCGCTCGGTTTCGACGGCGGCCGCCGGCATGCAGAGCACGGCGCAATCCATGACCACGACCGCCAGCGACGCCAGCGCACGCGCGGCGACCGTCGGCGCGGCGTCGCAGCGTTCGTCTGACAATGTCGGCACGGTGGCATCCGCGGCCGAAGAGCTCTCCAGTTCGGTTACTGAAATTTCCCGGCAGGTGACGCGCTCCAGCGAGATCGCCGCCAAGGCGGTCAGCGACGCCGAGCGTACCAACGCCACCGTCGGCGCGCTCTCGACCGGCGCCGAGAAGATCGGCGAAGTGGTCAAGCTGATCCACTCGATCGCTGCCCAAACCAACCTGCTTGCGCTGAATGCCACCATCGAAGCGGCGCGCGCCGGCGATTCCGGGCGCGGCTTTGCGGTGGTGGCGTCGGAAGTGAAGGCGCTTGCCAACCAGACTGCGAAAGCGACCGAGGAAATCTCCGCGCAGGTCGCGGCCATGCAGGCGTCCACCAGCGAAGCCGTGGCCTCGATCGGCGGCATCTCAGAGACCATCGCGCAGATGAGCGAGATCACCGTCTCGATCTCGACCGCCGTCGAGCAGCAGGGCGGCGCCACCCGCGAAATCGCCCGCAACATTCAGTCGGTGGCGGCCGGATCGAACGAGATCTCGGCCCATATCGGCGGCGTCAGTACAGCGGCAGCCGCAACCGGCAAGGCAGCCTCCGAAGTGCTGGCGAGCGCCCGTGAGCTCGACACCCAGTCCGGCATGCTGCGCAGCGCAGTGGACGAGTTCCTGGGTAAGGTGCGCGTGGCGTAAGGCAGAATTGCAGGGTGGGCAAAGGCGCACTTGCGCCGTGCCCACCATCTATCCACGAGTCATTAAGTGAATGGTGGGCACGCTTCGCTTTGCCCACCCTACGACGCTACGCAGCGCGGCAGCTACTGCTTCTCGATCCCCGCGGCCGTGATCAGCTTCTCCCACACCAGGAGCTGCTCCTTCACGAAGGCATCGAACTCTTCCGGCGTTCCGGAGAACGCCTCCATGCCGCGCTCGGCGAGTTGGCTCTTGATGTCGGGCCGCTCGACCACTTTGCGGATCTCCGCGTTCAGCCTGGTCACGATATCCTTCGGCAGGTTGGCCGGACCGAAATAGCCCTGCCACGAGGTGATATCAAAACCCTTCACCGTGTCGTCCATGGTCGGCAGATCGGGCAGCAGCGCCGAGCGCTTCTTGGTTGTCACCGCCAGCGCCTTCAGCGCCTTGGCGTTGACGTGCGGCAGGCCGGTCGGCACGTCGATGAACATCATGGAGACGCGGCCGGCGATCAGGTCGGTCAGCGCCGGCGGCGAGCTCTTGTAGGGAACGTGCAGCAAGTCGATGCCGGCGAGGCGGGCGAAGGTCGCGCCGGCGACGATCGCCGCCGAGCTGCCGCTGGCATAGGTGTATTTGCCCGGCTCCTTCTTGGCGAGCGCGATCAGCTCGGCCACGGAGTTGGCCGGAACGTCTGGATTGATCACCAGCATGAAGGGCAGGTCGCCGGTGCGCGCGATCGGCGTGAAATCCTTGATCGGATCGTAGGTCATGTTCTTGAGCAGATACGGATTGGCCGAATGCGACGTGTTGGTCGTCACGAACAGCGTGTAGCCGTCGGGCGCGGAACGCGCGACATAGCTCGCCGCGATCGAGCCGTTGGCACCCGCCTTGTTCTCGATCACCATGCCGGCGCCGAGCGCGGTGCCGAGCTCCTTCGAAATGATGCGCGTGGTGGTATCGGTGCCGCTGCCGGCCGCGAACGGCAGCACCAGCGTGATGTTGCGGTTCGGATAGGGCGCCTGCGCGGCAGCCGTGGCGATCATCGCCAGCATCAGGGGAGCCGCTGCGGCGACAGGCCGATACCGCTTCAATAACGCGAACATATAGTTGTTTCCTCGTTTGTTCTTATGTTGAATTGGCAGGCAAGCTAGCCTGCCGAGGGACAAAGTGGAAGCCGGTAAGACGCCAAGCCGCAGGCGCTGCTAAGCTTTCTTCGCTGAGGCCCGCCTTGACGCGATCACGACGCCGGCCAGCACCAGCGCATAGCCCACCAGATGGAATAACCGCAACTGCTCGCCGAGCAGCAGGATCGCCATCGCCGAGCCGAACACCGGCACTAGGTGGAAGAACGGCGCGGCACGATTGGGCCCGATCAGCGCCAGTCCGCGGTTGAAGAACAGGTACGCCAGCGTCGAGGGAAAGACCACGGCATAGCCCAGCGTCGCCATCGAGATCATGTCGAACTTCAGCGTCGCGCCGGTCGAGAATTCCCAGATCGAGAACGGCACCAGCATCAGCGCGCCGCAGCAGGTGGTGAATGAAATCAGCGATAGCGCGTGCGTCACCGGGCGGCGCGGGATCAGCGCCGAATACAATCCGAACGACACCAGGGAGCTCGCAAACATCAGGTCGCCGCGGTTGAAGCTGATGCCGGCGAGCGCGCCGAAATCGCCGCGCAGGATGATGGTCAAGACGCCGGCAAGCGAGATGGTGATGCCGGCAAGCTGCGCACCGGTCAGGCGGACGCCGAACAGCGCCAGCGACCACAGCGCAACAAACAACGGCCCCGCCGACTGGATCAATAGCGCGTTCAGCGCCTCGGTATATTGCAGCGCCCAGTAGGAGATCGCATTGTTGTAGGCAAAACCGACCAGCGACAGGAACAGCATCATCGGCAGGTGCGCGCGCAGCACCGGCCAGTCCTGCTTCAGATGCGGCCAGGCGAACGGCAGCAGGATCAGAAAGGTGCCGATCCAGCGGACGCAGGACAGCGTCAACGGCGGTACATGCCCGGCGACATGGCGCGCCAGCACGATGTTGCCGGCCCAGAACAGCGAGGTCAGGCTCAGCAGCAGGTAAGGCTGGTTGGTCAGCCACCGGACCGGATGGAAGGCAGGTGGCACTGGTGCGGGCTTGGTCATGGTCGCGAGGCGAGTAGGGCGAAAATTCCGCCGCACGACAAGTCCTGCGCGCGCAATGCTACAATGTCTTGCGTATCAGCTTGCGCTTTTCCTTTATGCCGTTGCGGAACAGGACGGCTCCGCGCGAAGCACCCCCGCTGTCATACCCCGCGAAAGCGGGGTATCCAGTATGCCGCGGCTTCTCGATTGATCGCGAAGGTCAGCTACTGTTCGTCATTGCGAGCGAAGCGAAGCAATCCATCGTGCGGCATAACGGATAGGTGGATTGCTTCGTCGCTTTGCTCCTCGCAATGACGTGGTGAGATACTGCAACCCCTCAAATGCGCGGGATACCTGCGTCGTTGATCACCTTCGACCACTTGTCGATCTCCGACGTGATCAGCGCGCGCATTTGCTCCGGCGTGCTGCCGCGGACCTCGCCGCCGGTTGCCGTCTCCAGCGCCGTCTTCGTTGCGGGGTCGGCCAGCATCGACTGGATCTCCGTGTTCAGCCGCTTCACGATATCGGGCGGCGTGCCCTTCGGAGCCACCAGCCCGGCCCAGGTGCGAACGTCGAAACCCGCAACGCCGGCTTCCTGTACGGAAGGCACGTTCGGTAGCAGCTTGGTGCGCGCGGGCGAGGTGACGGCGAGGCCGCGAATGGCGCCGCTCTCGATCTGGCCTGCGAGCAGCACGGTGGTCCCGACGATCACGGGAACGTCTCCGGCGAGCAGGGAGGTGACGGTTAGTGAATCGCCGCGATAGGGGACGTGCACCATCTTGGTGCCGGCGGTGACGTTCAACAACTCGCCCGCGAGATGATGCGTGCTGCCGAAACCGACCGAGCCGTAGCTCAGGGCATCGGGCTTGGCTTTCGCCATCGCAATCAGGTCCGCCAGTGTCTTCGCCTGATGGTCGGCGCGAACCGCAATCACCAGCGCGTAGTAGACCATCGTTGACAACATATCGAAACTGTCGATCGGGCTATAGGCGAGCTGCTTGTACAGCGCGCCCGAGATGGCATGTGCGCCCGTGACGAGACCGATCGTGTAGCCATCCGGTGCGGATTTGGCGACGGCGTCCGCAGCGAGATTGCCGCCGGCGCCCGGCTTGGCTTCGACCACCACCGCCTGCCCCAGGCGCTTGGAAAGCCCGTCCGAGACGATGCGCGCCTGGGCGTCGGCGGCGCCGCCCGCCGCAAAGCCGTGCAGCAGCCGGATCGGCCGGTTGGGATACGTCTGCGCGGCGGCGATGGAAGGCGCCAGGCAGGTGAGGCTAAGCGCTGCGGCAACGATGCAGCAGCGCAGGGCAAGCAATCGTCCGCGCAGGACGTTCAACGATCGAGCCATTTGTGTTTCACCCCTGGTGTTTTGTTTTTTGAACGTCAGTTCCGGCTGATGGTGGCGTGCGCGATTACTTCACGCCGCGCATCGCCGGAGAAAATTCGCTCGCCTCCTTGGCTGGCCCGACACCCCAGACGTCGCGCGGCAACCCGATCCAGGTCTTCGGCCGCTGCGGACGATCGTGGTGCCAGGGACGCGGCTCGAAATAGCCGAGCTCTTCGTCGAGCATCAGATCCATGCTGTAATAGAGCTCGATCAGGTAACCATCGGGGTTGTAATGGTAGACCGCCACGTTGTGGCCGGGTCCATGCCGCACCGGTCCCCAGAGAATCTGAAACTTGTTGCGGCCGAGCAGGTCGCAGGCCTGATGCATGTGTGAGGCGTCGCGCAGCTCGAAGGCGAGATGATGCAGGCGGCCGTCGGTACCGCGGGCAAAATTCATCGCATGATGTTCGGGGCCGCAGCGCATGAAGACGAAATTTTCCTCGATACGGTCGGAGATGCGGAAGCCGAGAACGTCGCCGAAGAATTTGGCGGTTCGCTCGGGATCGAGCGTATGGAGCGCGACGTGGCCAAGCTTCGCGACGGCAAGGCCACGGATCGGCTCGACGGCCTTGCAGAACTCCCATCTGGAAAACAATTCGATCCGGTGTCCGTCCGGATCGTCGAAGACGAGTGCCTTCGCTATTCCCGGCGCGGTGTCGCTCCTGATCTCCGATGTGATGCCGAGGCTTGCCAGCGATTTCTGCAGGTCGGCCGGATCGAGGTTGGGCGCAACTTCATAGGCGATGGAAGTCAATTGCGAGGCCGCGCCGCGTTCGAGAACCAGTGTCAGCTCCTCGGACTCGGTGCCGAGCAGGATCCGACCGTCACTGCGTTGGATGACGCCGAGCCCGATGATGGACTGGTAGTAGTCGAGCTGCGCCTCGATGTTCGGACTGGTGAAAGTGACGTGTCGCAGCCGCTTGACCTTGATCATCTCGTGACCTCTTGAATTCAGGCAGAATGTTTGGGCTGTGCGGGCATCCAGCTCAATCCGGGGTCATCACGATCTTGCCGAACGCCGCACCGGAATCGAGCAGTTCATGCGCGGCGCGAACTTCGGAGAGCTTGAAGCGCTTGAAGATCGACGGGCGAATGCCGCCATCGGCGAGATAGCCGATCACCTTTCGCATGATGTCGCGCCGGCCTCCGCGGTCGTTATCGTAGACGTGAAAGGAGAAGCAGCGGATCGCCGGGCAGATGTCGAGATATTTCCGCATCTCGCCCATCAGGTTTTCCGTCGGCAGTCCGGCAAACGCGTTGTAGGAGACGATGGTGCCCCATTTATCGAGCGCGCCGAGATAGGAATAGAATTCGGAGCCGCAGACGTGATCGAGGACGAGACTGACGCCGCGCCCGCCGGTCAGCGCACGGGTGCGGGCGACCACGTCCTCATCGCGATAATGGACAATCTCGTCCGCCCCCATCTTTCGCGCGAAGGCGGCCTTCTCCGGCGTGGAGACGGTGCCGATCACCTTCATCCCGGCGAGTTTTGCGAGTTGCACCAGCGACGTCCCGACCCCGCCGGCCGCACCGATGACGAGGGCCGAGTGGGGCGGCGTAGCGGAGCCGCAATTGTGCAGCAGCGCCCAGGCGACCTGGTAGTTCGGCAGGCACACCGCGTCCTCGAACGCCACGTTGTCCGGCAACACGTGCACCGCGTCCGCAGGCGCTGCGACATATTCGGCGTAGCAGCCGCCGCGCTGGGTAAGGTCGCGCGCGCTCAGGAGTACCCGCTGGCCGACGGCCAGCCCGCTCACGTGTGCACCCACGGCTTCGAGGATCCCGGCGACGTCATTGCCGGGATTGGCTGGCAGCGGCGGCATCCATTTGTAGACGCCGCTGCGGATCAGCTTGTCAGGCTGGCCGACGCCGAAGGCCTGGGCGCGGATCAGAACGTCCCGCTCGCCCAGCGCCGGCATCGGCACCTCGACATAGTCAAGCGCCTCCGGGCCTCCAGGGCGATGCACCAATACAGCCTTCATTCGAGCACCTCCCTGATTTCTGCATATTTTCGAAAATATGTCCCATTACGAAAATCATTGCAACGGGATTCTTTTGGGCTAGGATCGCGGCCTTCGGGTCGCGAGAGAATCAATGACAACGACAGCCCTCAAGGCGCGCAAGGAATTCGGCAAGACGCTCGCCTCCGACATCGCACACCGACTGCGAAACGAGATCGTCACCTGCCAACTCAAGCCGAATGAATCGCTGAAGTTCGATGCGTTGCGCCTGTCGTTCGGCGCCAGCTTCACGACGCTGCGCGAGGCCTTGACGTTGCTGGCGGCGGAGGGGCTTGTCGTCGCCGAGGAGCAGCGTGGCTACAAGGTCGCGCCGGTGACGCTCGAGGACCTGCACGACCTGGCGCATGCCCGCATCCTGATCGAGGTCGATCTGATGCGACGCTCGATCGAGAAGGGCGACGACGACTGGGAAATAAGGGTTATCTCGTCACTTCACCGGCTCGCCAGGATCGAGGAGCGGGAGCGGGAAGATTATGCGAGCAATACCGAATGGAAGGTAGCGCACCGCCAGTTCCATGAGGCGCTGGTCTCGGCATCGGGATCGCCGACGCTGCTTGCCGTGCGAAACTCGCTGTTCGATCGCGCCGAGCGCTACCGCAATCTGTCGGCCATGTTCCGGCCGCACCCGCGCGACAAGGCCGGCGAGCATCGCGCGCTGATGCAGGCCGCGATCGGGCGCAACGCCGATCAGGCGTGCAATCTGATCGCCAGCCACATCCAGACCACCTCCAACAACGTCGCAAAATACGCTTCCGGCGTGATCAGCGCCGGCTGAACGCCTGCGGCCGCTAGCGGACGCCTTTTCTCATAAAGTGCTCGGTCGATGTCGCCCAGGCGACCGATTTTAGTTGCGTTCGGCAATATTTTCGAAAATAGTTGTCTCTGACGAAATTCCAGTTCATCAGCCCGTCCCAACCGAGAAGGATACACGTCCATGCGGCTGCTTTCATTTCTGAACAATGGCAGGGAGACCTGGGGAGCGATCGTCGGCGATGGCGTGGTCGACCTCGGCAGCAAGCTGCCCCACGCCACGCTGCAGGACTTCATTGCAAGCCCCGATTTCGAGAAGCGCGATCGTCTCGTGGCCGGCCACAAGCCCGACCTGAAGCTCGCCGACGTCAAATACCTTCCGGTGATCCCGCGTCCCGAAAAGATCGTCTGCGCTGTCCGCAACTATCTCGACCATCATCAAGAGGCGGTGGCCCACGGCATGAAGCGTGAGATCACGGCGTTTCCGCCGATCTTCCTGCGGGTGTGGCGTTCCCAGGTCGGCCACGACGCGCCGGTGATCCGGCCGAAGGTGTCGACGCATCTGGATTGGGAGGGCGAACTCGCCGTCATCATCGGCAAGCCCGGCCGCTACATTTCCCGAGGCCGACGCCATGGGCCACGTCGCCGGCTATTCGATCTACAACGACGTCAGCGTCCGCGACTATCAGATGCATGCGCAGCAGATCGCGGCCGGCAAGAATTTCGTCGGCACCGGGCCGTTCGGGCCGTGGATGGTGACGACGGACGAATTGCCCGATCCGACCAAGCTGAAGCTCGAGACCCGCATCAACGGCAAGACCGTGCAGAAGTCGGACACCTCGTTCCTGATCTTCTCGATTCCGCGGCTGATCAACTACGCCTCCGAGATATTCGATCTGATGCCGGGCGACGTCATCGCTACCGGCACGCCTGCAGGCGTCGGCTTTACGCGCAAGCCGCCGATGTTCCTGGTGCCCGGCGACGTCGTCGAGGTCGAGGTGGAGAAGATCGGCGTGCTGCGTAACCCCGTGATCGATGAGGCCGCGCAGTGATGGCCCAAAGGACAGTCTACGACATCAGGAAGACGCAACTCTCGATCGAAGAAGTCTGGCACGAGCGCGGGCCGCGCCGGACACAGCCGCTATTGATCGGCACCGCGCTTGCCGTGATCAACAATCCCCATGCCGGCCGCTACGAGCCGGACCTGATGCCGTTTCAGGCTGGCTTGCGCGATCTCGGCCGGCAACTGGCGCGGACGTTGTGCGAGCGGCTGGGCGGCAAGGACGTTATCGAAGCCTATGGCAAGGGCGCGATCGTCGGCGGCGACGGCGAGCTTGAGCACGGCGCGGTCTGGCACGAGGCGGGTGGCGCTGCGATCCGCGAAGTGATCGCGCAGGCCAAGGCGATCGTGCCCGCCGCCAAGACCATCGGCGCGGTTGGCGCGCGGCTGATGGTCCCGCTCGGCCATATCGAGGCGGCTTACGTCCGCAGCCATTTCGGCACCGCCGAGATGACGATCTGGGACGCGCCCCGGCGCGACGAGATCGTGTTCGGGCTCGTCATGGCGACCGGCGGCCGCACCCACGCGCGCATCGGCGGCCTGTCGGTGGACCAGATTTCAGTCCACGACGGGCAGCGATGAAGCGTAGCGTTTTCTCGCGCAAACCGGTGCCTTCAACCGAGAAGCCGGATAGCCGGAGTTTCCGAGCTCACCCACTGAGCGGACATGCTGGAGGGCGCCAAAATCGACGCGAATGGCCGATAGCAGACCTAGTCCGGAAATCGGGGTATTCGTCCTTGGCACGACGGCCCGCCAAGGCGGGTATATTTTTCTTGAGCGACCGCCCTTGACGATCCCCTTCGGACATCCATATGCCATCCAAATGGATGGTATATGGATGGTAGTCTCATGTCGAACAATGTCCGCGAACTCAGACCAAAGCCGGCCGATACCGAGAAAATCACGATCAATCTGGGCTATGTCGACCTTGGGCACGTAGACCTCATGGTCCAGGAAGGGTTCTACTCGAACCGAACCGATTTCATTCGCACAGCAATCCGCAACCAACTCGAACGTCATGCGGATGTGGTCAAACAGTCGACCGCTCGCAAAAGTCTGGACCTGGGTCTACGGAATTACAGCCGTGAGGATCTCGAAGCGGTGCGACGAGCCGGCGAGATGCTGCACATTAATGTGCTGGGCCTTGCAACAATTGCCCAAGATGTCACGCCGGAGCTTGCTCGCGCCACGATTGCCTCGGTCTCTGTGCTTGGAGCCCTCCATGCCAGTTCGGCGGTGAAAACCGCGCTCGCCGACAGGACGCGGTGACGGCGATGCTGAACCAGGACATCATTCGCGAAGCTACACGTCTCACGCGCGCGGGCCGACTCGTCGAAGCCACGGCACTTCTCCAGCACATGCTTCGCGGTGAAAGGCAGGCGGACGCGACATTCCGCACCGATGCCATCGCCCTCCCGGGAGATAAGCAATCAATTGTAGACGCGAAAGCAAATCGGGTTCATGAAACGGGGAACTCGCAGTTACCGCGGACCATATCCGCGCAACCACGCAAGTTCAGCGCGCTATCAAATCGCACAAACAATTACCCTGCGCTCCGATTGCGGGGCGCAACCAAGCGGACTCCGCTATCCACGCGCGACGTCGTGCCGGAGGGTGCGAGATTTATCAAAGGTAGCTACAGCAATCCTGCGGGAAGCCGTGCATACAGGCTCTTCATCCCCAGCGGTTATCATGGGCAACCTCTTCCGTTGATCGTCATGCTCCACGGTTGCACCCAATCGCCAGAAGATTTCGCCGCCGGCACGAGAATGAACTTTATCGCGGAAGCGCAAGCTTGCTTTGTGGTCTATCCCGCGCAGCGTAGCGAAGCAAATCAGGCGAAATGCTGGAACTGGTTTCGCGCAACCGATCAGCAGCGTGACACAGGCGAACCCTCGCTTATCGCGGGGATCACGCGCCAAATCATGCGCGAGTACTCAGTTGATCCAAAGCGAGTCTACGTTGCCGGACTTTCGGCTGGAGCGGCCGCAGCTGCTATCATGGGAGCAACATATAACGATCTATACGCGGCCGTTGGTGTACATTCTGGCCTCGCGTGTGGTGCCGCCAACGACCTTCCCTCTGCGCTCCTCGCCATGCGACAAGGCAGCGGTTTCGATCATCAAGCGGTTTTAACCGACGGGCCAACTGTCCCGACCATTGTTTTTCACGGCGATCGCGACAGCACAGTGCACCCAAGCAACGGCGATCAAGTTATCAAGCAGTCCATCAAAGCAACGAGCACGGAAAGAAACGTGTATCGCGGGCAGGTGACTGGAGGTCACGCCTATACTCGCACCGTCCATAGCGACGGCAGTGGGCGCCACGTCTTCGAGCACTGGAGAATCCACGGAGCTGGACACGCATGGTCGGGGGGAAGCTTGGTGGGCTCCTATACTGACCCGCGAGGACCGGACGCAACAAGAGAAATGCTGCGTTTTTTCCTAGAGCATTCGCTTCCGTAGCAGTGACAGAAATGCGCGTCCTAAGCGGACGTCCGCCGACCAATCTGAATTTATGGGTTCACGCCCTATAATCAGAATTGGGCTCTAAAACTTCCGCACCAGATCCGGCGTGATCTCGCTTAGCTTGCGGATGCCAAGCAGCGCGAGGTCGCGGTCGATCTCGGCTTTCAGAAGCCCGATCGCGCGCTGCACGCCGGCTTGGCCGCCGGCGATCGCGGCATAGAGGAAGGGGCGGCCGACCCAGACGAAATGCGCGCCGAGCGCGAGCGCCTTGATCACGTCGGTGCCGCGGCGGATACCGCCATCGACCATGATCGTCATGCCCTTGGCTTCCGCCGCGATCTCCGGCAGCGTGCGCAGGCCGGAGATCGTGTAATCGAGCTGGCGGCCGCCATGGTTGGAGAGCATCACGCCATCGACGCCGCTCTCGCGCGCAACCTTCGCATCGGCCGGCGAGACCAGGCCCTTGATGACGAGCTTGCCCTTCCACCTCTTACGGATCAGCTCGACATGCTTCCAGGCGAGCTGGTCGCGGGCGCCGATGTTGCGCATCAGGTTCTTTGCCAGCACCGGCGGGCCGCGCTGCGCGTCCATGTTCTCGAAATGCGGCATGCCGTGGTTCATCACGGTGCGCGCCCAGATGCCGAACAGCCAGTGCGGATGCGTGACCGTGTCCAAGAACACGCGCGGCGTGATCGCAAGCGGCACCTGAAAGCCGTTGCGTATATTGTTCTCGCGGTTCGGCGGCACCGGCACGTCGGCGGTGACGACGAAGGTGTCGTAGCCGGCCGCCGCCACGCGATCGATCAGCGGCTCGATCCGTTCTGGGAGGCCAGCGAGATAGGCCTGATACCACGCGGCCTGATTGGCGGCGCGGACATCCTCCAGCGTGATCAGCGAGGAGGCGCTCAAGATCATCGGCACGTTCTCGGCTTTAGCGGCCTGCGTCAGCACGATGTCGCCGCGGTAGGCGCATAGCGCCGAAGAGCCCATCGGTGGAATCCCGAACGGCGCAGCGTAGGTCTTGCCGAACAATGTCGTGGTCTGGTCGCGGCCGGAGACGTCGTTGAGCACGCGCGGCACAAAACCGTATTCGTCGAAGGCTTTGCCGTTGTCGCGCAGCGCGGCATCGGTCTCGGCGCCACCGGAAATATAGCCGTAGAGAAATTTTGGGATCCGCTGCCGCGCCACGGCTTCGAAATCGTCGAGCGAAAGGTATTTTTGCAGAGCCCGCGGCACCGCGCTCTCGGTGCGGGTCACGGTCGGAGGCGGCGCAGCCAAGCTTGTGGATTTGTCAAGCACGTCGGGCGTTCCATTTTTTTGATTGTTATGCGAATGGCACCTTAGCGGCGGGGAGGCGGTCCGCCAAATTTCTGGCCGGCCTTGTTGACGGATTCGCTGACGTCGCCGAGCATTTTTCGCGTCTCGGCGATCACCCGCCCGGACTTCTTGTCGAAACTTTCGATCAGCTCGCGCAGCGAAATCACGGTCGGCAGCAGTTCGCCGCCATATTTGTCGCTGGCGAGGCTGCCGAGGAAATCCTTGGTCTTGTCCATTGCGCCGTCGACCGCGCCGATGCCGGATTCGGCGGTCGCGATGATGGACGTGATTTTCGCGCCATTGCCGGAGAGCGAGGCGGTGAACGTCTCGAAATTCCGCAAGGTATCCTTGATCGCCACCTCGTTGTCGGCGATCACGCGGTCGACGTTGCGCAGCGCCACGCGGATTTTTTCCTGGGTATTGAGCATTCCTTCCGGATCGGCGGTGAGCTCCGGAATGCCGTCCGCGCCCTTTGGCGGCGGCGATGCCTCATCGGTGCCGCCGGTAAACGAGATCGCCGCAATCCCCGTCAGCCCCTGAAATTCGAGGCCGACCTGGGTGTCGCTCTTCACCGGCGTGTTGCCGTCGATCATGGCGAGCGCGACCACGCGGCGCGGATGGTCGAGCTTCAGCGACACCACTTCGCCGACCCGGATGCCGGCGAAATTCACGCTGCCGCCGTTGCGCAGGCCGGAGGCCGAGCCTTCGAAGATCACGCGGAACGGCACCTTCTGTTTGATCCCGGCGAGCCTTTGATAGCCGAGCCACGCGCCAAGCGACCCGGCGATCAGGGCCAGGGTCAAGGTGCCGATCATCAGATTGCTGGCGCGGACTTTCATCGAAGGTGCCTTAACGAAGCAGGCCTAAGAGATAACGGCTTTATGACGGCAAGTCACCGCCGCGAACCACCCGGAACTGCAACGTGCACTCATAAATCGGCTGTAATGATGCAGGGGGTGCGATTCCGCCTTTCCTTCGGAAGCAGACATTGGCGCAGCCTGCCGGCATGTCGGGCTTGGGCCCATCTCGGAAATCGGTTGCCGATGGCAGATAGCCTGCCGTTGATGCTAAAGTCATCACGCCTGTACGTGTCGCGTCGGAGCGCCGGGTGGAGGGGAAACAGCATGGCAGCGCGCGGATTAGATGGACTGCTCCTTTGCATGGGTCTCCTGCTTGCGATGCCGGCGCTGGCCGCTACGCCGACCGACCGGGGCGAGTGCGCCGCCAGCGCCGACAAGCCCGACGTCAATTTCGCGGCATGCAGCCGCATTATCGACGATGCAAACGTGTCGGTGGCAGAACGCGTCAAGGCTTTCAAGAGCCGAGGCCGCGGCTCCTTCAACAGCAAGGATTACGACCGCGCGATTGCCGACTACGGCGAGGCCATCAAGCTCAGCCCAAAGGACGCCTGGGCCTTTGCGCACCGGTGTGAGGCTTACGAGAGGAAAGAGGACCACGACGCGGCTATTGCGGATTGCACCGAGGCCATCAAGATCGATCCGAAATATGGTTGGGCCTACAACAACCGTGGTGTCGCCTACTACGGTCTGCATGAATACGACGCAGCGCTGGCCGACCACGCCGAGGCGATCAGGGTCAATTCCAGGGACGCGTGGGCCTATGCCCGCCGCGGCATGGCGTGGACGGAAAAGGGTGAATTCGACCAGGCAATCGCCGATATCACCCAGGCGGTCACAATCGATCCGAAATACGCCTTTGGTTTTGGCCAAAGGGGGCAGGCACTGTTCAGGAAGAGGTTGATCACGAAAAAAGGCGGATGGGAGCCCGCGATCGCAGACTACAGCGAAGCAATCAAGCTCGATCCAAATCTGCTTTGGCTGTACAGCTCACGTGGCGTTGCCTACAGCAACAATCGCCAATACGACCTCGCCGTCCCGGATTGCAGCGAGGTCATCAAGCGCGAACCCAACAATTCCGGCGGGTACAATTGCCGCGGCGTCGCTTACGAAGGCTTGAAGGACTATAGCCGCGCGATCGCCGACTATGATCAGTCGATCAGCATCAATCCAAAGAACGGCGTGGCGTATTGGAATCGTGGCAATGCCTATATGGCGCTGCGTAAGATCGATGACGCGATCGCCGACTATGACCAGGCGATCGCGATAAACCCCAAGGACTTCAACTCTTTCAACTCGCGCGCCAAAGCCTACGTCGCAAAGGGTGACAGCAACCGCGCGATTACGGATTTCACGCAGGCGATCCGGTTCGATCCGTCCTATGTCGAGGCCTACAACAACCGCGGCATCTCCTATGAAGTGCTGGGCCGCCGCGCCGAGGCGATCGCCGATTTCCGCAAGGCGCAATCAATCGACTCGGCCAACCGGGTCAGCAAGCAACAGCTCCGCGTGCTCGGTTTCTGACCGCGTGCCGCGAAGCCGCCACAAGCAAGAATGTCTGCAAGTGGGCCAATTTCAGCCGCAAGCCATCCTTCCTCCCGCGCGGGCTGTCGTATATGAGAGATTTGCCACCGGGAACGTGCCGATCGTCCTTTGGGAGCGAATTGGCGGCGTGGATGGCGGCTGCGGTCAGTTGATCCAAAATCCGACACTTCATCGCTGTAAGCGCGGACAGGCATTTCAACCGGGGCATGGCATGGTAACTCGATTTGCGACGGCGCAATCCAGAGTGATGCGGCGCTGGGGGTCTCCCGCCATTGCAGCGCTCGTGGCGATGGCGCTACTTGCGGCGTTGACCGCCGACGCCGCGGCGAGAGAGGCGCGCTCCGCGGCACCCACCGAGGTGACAGCACCGCGCGATGCAGGCGAGCCGATCATGGCGATCGTGTCGATCAAGTCCCAGCAGGTCACTCTCTACGACGCCGACGGCTGGATCCTGCGCGCGCCGGTGTCGACCGGCACCACGGGACGCGAGACGCCGGCCGGCGTCTTCACCGTCGTCGAGAAAAACAAGGACCACCGCTCGAACATGTATGACGATGCCGAGATGCCGAACATGCAGCGCATCACCTGGAACGGCATCGCACTGCACGGCGGGCCGCTGCCCGGGTATGCGGCTTCGCATGGCTGCGTGCGGATGCCCTACGGCTTTGCGGAAAGGCTGTTCGACAAGACGCGGATCGGAATGCGGGTGATCATCTCGCCAAACGACGCGGCTCCGGTCGAGTTTTCTCACCCCGCGCTGTTCGTGCCAAACGCGGAGGCCGTCGCAGCGGCTCCGGCGCGTGCCGAGACACTCGCGCGCGAGGCCGCGGAGGCCGCCAGGACAGCCGACGAGACGAAGAAAGCCGCCGTAACAGCGGCACGTGAGGCAGCATCGCTCACGGCGTCGCTGCGCAAGCTGGAAGGGCTCAAGAGGCGCGCCGACGCCGAGCTCGCGTTAGCCGACAGGGCGATCGGCGCCGCAAAGACGGACGAGGCCAGGGCGCGAGCCGAGGACCTCAAGCAAAAGGCCGCCGCCAAGGCCGCGGACCTGGGGACGCAGCTCGACACCGCCCAGGCCGACGCGAAGTCGAAGCCCACCGTCGCCGCGGCCAAGGACGCAGCCAAGACGGCCGCGACCAGGAAGGCCGACGCCGCCAAGGCGGCAAGCGCGGCGAAGCTCGCGCTCGAGCCGGTCTCGGTCTACGTCAGCCGCGCGACACAGAAGCTTTACGTGCGGCGCAACACGCATAAGCCGGCGCCGGACGGCGGCGGCGAGGTGTTCGATGCGTCCATCGAGGTTCCGGTCACGATCCGCAATCCCGAGAAGCGGATCGGTACGCATGTTTTCACGGCGATGGCGCATAGCGGCAAGGGCCTGCGCTGGACCGCGGTCACAATCGACAACGCCGATGACGCCAAAAGCGCGCTCGACCGCATCACCATCCCGCAGGATGTGCTCGATCGCATCGCGCCGACCGCATTGCCGCGATCCTCGATCATCGTCTCGGACGAGCCGCTGAGCCGCGAGACCAACTATCGCACCGAGTTCGTCGCGGTGCTGAGCAACCAGCCGCAGGGCGGCTTCATTACGCGCCAGCCAACCCCCGATGTCATTGCAAGCGGCAACGACTGGGGTGCCGACGGCTTCTTCCCCTTTTTCTCGCCCAATTCGAACCCCCAACCTGGCACTACGCGCCGGCGCGGCGGGCAGTACTATCAACAGGTGCAGCCGGGCTGGTCGTGGTGAGACGCGGCACAGGTCCTAGGCAGTTCGAGGCTTTCGCGACGCGACAAACACTCCCGTCAGCACCAGCGCAAAGCCGATGAAGTGGAACGCCTGCGGGTGCTCGCCGAGGAAGATGATCGACATGACGGTGCCGAACACCGGTACCACGTGAAAGAAGGGAGCTGCGCGATTGGCGCCGATCATCTGCACACCGCGATTGAAGCAGAGATAGGCGATCGTTGATGGGAACAGCGCGACGTAAGCGAGAGTCAGCAGGTTCGCGGCGTCGATCCGCATCAGCGGCCGCGCGAACAATTCCCAGATGAACAGCGGAATCAGGCAGGCCGCACCGGCGCCGAAGGTGAAGGCGACGAACGACAGACCATGAATGTCGGGGCGCTTCAGCGACAGCACCGAATAGATCCCGAAGATCGCGAGCGCGACCAGGAAAATCAGGTCGCCGATATTGAAGTCGATCTTCGACAGCGTTGTGAGATCGCCGTGCAGGATAATCACCAGCACGCCGGCCATCGAGAGCAGAACGCCGGCCGCCTGCGCCAGCGTCAGCCGCACGCCGAGCAGCACGAGCGACCACACCGCGACCACCAGCGGTCCCGCCGACTGCAACAACAGCGTGTTCAGCGCCTGGGTGTGCTCGAGCGCCCAGTATTGCAGCGCGTTGAAGGCGCCGATGCCGGTGACGGAGAGCACGACCATGATGCCGAGCCGGCCGCGGATCGCAGCCCAGTCCTTGACGAGATGCTTCCAGGCAAACGGCAGGATGATCAGGAACGCGAACGACCAGCGCAGGAACGACAGCGTCACCGGCGGAATGTGTCCGGCGGCCAGCCGCCCGACGATGGCATTGCCGGCCCAGCACAGCGCGGTGATGCTGAGCAGCAGATAAGGCTGATTGGCGAGCCAGTTCCCGGATCGTGCGGGTGAAGTCTGTTCGGTAGCCGACATTCGCGATCCATAGCGTTTTCGAGCGAAGCATGCCCTCGGACTTGATCCGGGGGTGGACACCGGTTCGCGTAAAGAAAACGCGTCAAACCAAGATTGGGCCCGGTCATGGCGCCGCGGCCCGCCCGGCGATCGACGCCGGGCCGGAATGTGGCCCGGCCCCGGTCACAGACACCGATTTGCGCCGCTCATCAATGGTGCAAGATGCATCGCGACCATGCAGCCCGCCTTGCTGGCTGTTTGGGGTTGCCAGCGGGTAGATAAGTATGCAATCAAAGGACGATTGATTCATGTGACCCAACCTTGGTTTGTTTTTTCGGGGGCGCATGCAGTGAGTTATTCCGGGCTACTTTCAGTATTGGGCGTTCGTTCGATCGTTGGGACCACGGTTTGCAGGCGACTCCGCTCTCAAGCGTTTCGCCTGTCCGTGACACTGAATTTTTGCAGATGATGGGTCATTCCTTGAACAAGCCGACGTCGGCCGAAGAAGCCGAAGCCGAAACACGTCACCAGTTTGCCGTTCGCGCCAATTCCATTCTGGCGTTCATCGAATGCGATGAAGAGCAGCGCCCGAAACTGCGCCAGGCCATCATCGAGGCGATGCTATGGGCGCAGACGCAGCCCAAACTCACCAAATAGGGCTCGGCCGCGGCGAAGGCCGCTCACGCCACGAGCGCGCGCGCGATCGCGCCCGCAGCCTTCACGGCGTCGTTGGGATCGAGTTCGATCTGCAGGCCGCGCTGGCCGCCATTGAGGAAAACGCTGGCATGGCCGAGCGCGGCTTCTTCGATCGCGACCGGCACGCGCTTCTTCTGTCCGAACGGTGAGATGCCGCCGACATGATAGCCGGTCAGCCGTTCGGCATCCGCCGGCCGCATCATCTTCGCCGACTTGGCGCCGAACGCGGTCGCGAGCTTTTTCATGCTGACCTCGCAGTCCGACGGCACCACGGCGCAGACCGGCTTGCCATCGACCTCGGCCATCAGCGTCTTCAGCACGCGCGCGGGCGGCACGCCGAGCGCTTCCGCCGCCTGAAGCCCGATGCTCGCTGCATCCGGGTCGTAGTCGTAAGCGTGCAGGGCGAATTTCACGCCGAGCTTTTCCAGCGCTAGCGTCGCACGGGTGGTTTTGGACATGGCCTTTCCATCATTGCCGAACATTAATGCGTTTCTCGCCCGTGCCAGGCCGGGGGGGCCCAGGATTTTACGGGGATATCAATGGGTTGGAGCTGTTCTAAGGCCCCCTTAAAGCCGCCTTCTTGCTTGCCTAGATCGGCCGCTTCCTTTATCCGGTGGGGCGCCCTGCACGCGAGCGGCCCCGGCCGTGATTTTGGCTGGGCGAGCTTAGAGCATGGTCCGGAAACACAGGTACCGGTTCTCCGGTGAAATCATGCTGGAACCAAGAGATTTGCAGGGAACACTTTAAAAATGGCCAATGTTGTCGTCGTCGGCGCCCAATGGGGCGACGAGGGGAAGGGCAAGATCGTCGACTGGTTGTCGGAGCAGGCCGATATCGTCGTGCGCTTCCAGGGCGGCCATAATGCCGGCCATACGCTCGTCATCAACGGCGAGACCTACAAGCTCGCGCTGCTGCCGTCGGGCGTGCTGCGGCCGTCGAAGCTTGCCGTGATCGGCAATGGCGTGGTGTTCGATCCGCAAGCCTTCCTCGACGAGGTGGTGCGGCTGAGGGGGCAGGGCGTTGCTGTCAGTCCGGAAAACCTGCGCATTGCCGAAAACGTCACGCTGATCCTGCCGCTGCATCGCGAGCTCGATGCGCTCCGCGAATCCGCCAACACGGCTACCGCGATCGGCACCACGCGCCGCGGCATCGGCCCAGCCTATGAGGACAAGGTCGGCCGCCGCGCGATTCGCCTGATGGACCTAGCCGACCTCGACACGCTGCCGCACAAGATCGATCGGCTGCTGGCGCACCACAATGCGCTGCGCCGTGGGCTCAATCTCGAGGAGATCGACGGCAACGGCATTCTGAAAGAGCTTACCGCGCTGGCGCCAAAGCTGTTGCCCTATGCGGAGACGGTGTGGCGGCTGCTGGATCTCAAGCGCCGCGAGGGCAAGCGCATCCTGTTCGAAGGCGCGCAGGGTGCGCTGCTCGATGTCGATCACGGCACCTATCCCTACGTCACCTCGTCCAACACGGTGGCGGCGCAAGCCGCGACCGGTACCGGCATGGGCGCGAGTGCGGTCGGCTACGTGCTCGGCATCTGCAAGGCCTATACGACCCGCGTCGGCCAGGGCCCTTTCCCGACCGAGCAGGACAACGAGATCGGCCGCAAGATCGGCGAGCGGGGCCGCGAGTTCGGCACCAACACCGGCCGCCCGCGCCGCTGCGGCTGGTTCGACGCCGCCCTGGTGCGGCAAACGGTCCGCACTTGCGGCATCACGGGTCTGGCGCTTACAAAGCTCGATATTCTCGACGGCTTCGACACCATCGAGGTCTGCACCGGCTATATGCTGGACGGCAAGGAAATCGACCATCTGCCGGCGGGCGAGGGCGCCCAGGCCCGGGTAGTGCCGGTCTACGAGACCATCGAGGGCTGGAAAGAGCCGACTGCCAATGCCCGCTCCTGGGCGGATCTGCCGGCCCAGGCCATTAAATATGTCCGCCGGGTCGAGGAACTCGTGGGTTGTCCGATCGCATTGCTTTCCACCAGCCCCGAACGCGAGGATACTATACTGGTGCAGAACCCGTTTGAGGCTTAACGGGATGTTACCGCCGGGGCTGCAGTATTGAAGAGAAATGGCTGATTATTACCCGCTGATCGCACGCGCTATCGCCGGCCTGGACCCCAATGCTCCAGGCGAGAGCCGCCGTGCGCTCTATGAGCGGGCGCGTACCGCGCTGATCGCGCAGTTGCGCAGCGTGCAGCCACCGCTTTCCGAATCCGAAATCACCCGCGAGCGGCTGTCGCTGGAAGAGGCCGTGCGCAAGGTCGAGTCAGAAGCTGCTCAGCGCGCCCGCGAAGCTTCGCGGCCCGGTGGTGGCGGGGCCGCGCGCGGCGGCGATGCCTTCCGCCGCGCCAATGCCCGCCCGGCGGAAGCGACTGCCACGCCGCCGGGTACGCCGCGCCCGCGTCCGCCATCTCAAGGCCCCTCGCGCGATGGCCGTCCGCCGCTTGGCGAGGAGCCACGCCCGCCGCGCAATCTGCGCGCCGATGCGCCACCGCCCGGCGCGCCGCGCCCGCAGCCGCCGCAGATTCCGACACAGGATGCTGGCCTGCCGCCACCGCCGCCTCGCGAGCGCGGCCCCCGTCGCGGCCCAGATAATGGCGGCCCGCCGACGCCGCCGCAGCCGCCCGGCATGCGCGGCTTCCGCGACATCGCAGCCGACGCCGACGATCTTGGCCGCGCCGCGGCGCAAGCCAACCGCAACGCGCGGAAGACCTATGCCAACGTGCCGTCGCCCTCGCCGGAATTCGACCGGCTCGAGCCGAGCATGGAGGACCGCGGCGCCGATCCCGAGGTGCCGTATTCGTATGACGAATCGCAGGCGGAAGCCGACCGCTACGCGCCGCAGCCGCCGTTGCGCGATCGTCCGCGTCTGTCGCAGGATCGCGACCAACCGAAAATGCGCGCCCGCGCCGGCGCCGGGTTTCCGTTCAAGAGCGCGATTGCGGTCGGCATCGTGCTCATTCTGGTCGGCGCCGGCATCCTGTGGGGCAGGTCGGTCGTGACAGCCGTGAGCGGCCTGTTCAAATCCTCATCTGTGGTGGAAGCGCCGAAGGATCCGGCCGCGCCGCAGTCGCGCCCGAAGATTCCCGACCGCGTCGGCCAGCCGTCGTCGAGCGAGAACGTGGCGCCGGTGGCGCAGCGCGTCGTGCTGTATGACGAGGATCCGTCCGATCCCAAGGGCAAGCAATATGTCGGCTCGGTGATCTGGCGCACCGAACCGATCAAGGCGAGCGGCAATCAGAAGCCGGACATTGCCGTGCGCGCCGACATCGAGATCCCCGACCGCAAGTTCAAGATGACAATGTCGTTCCGCCGTAACACCGATACCTCCCTGCCGGCGAGCCACACCGCGGAATTGACCTTCATCCTGCCGCAGGATTTTTCCGGCGGGGGCGTCGGCAACGTGCCGGGCATTTTGATGAAGTCCAACGAGCAGGCGCGCGGCACGCCGCTGGCGGGGCTCGCCGTGAAAGTCACCGACGGCTTCTTCCTGGTCGGCCTCTCCAACGTCGATTCCGACCGCGCCCGCAACTTGCAGCTCCTGAAGGAGCGCTCCTGGTTCGACGTGCCGCTTGTCTACGTCAATCAGCGCCGCGCGATCATCGCGATCGAAAAAGGCTCACCGGGCGAACGCGCGTTCAACGACGCCTTCGCGCTGTGGGGGGAGTAGCCGTTGATCGTCGCGGCGTAGCCAAAGAGTCCAACGTGAAACGGCCTCAGCATTGCTCGCGCTGAGGCCGTTTTGCTTTCGTCGTCAACTGAAGCGACCGGTCACTGGGAGGCGGCGGCTCGTCGCCGTGCGGCGCCTTCGCGCTCCATCACGGCGCGGCAGCCCGGGCTGACATGCGCGCGGTTCCTGACCATGCAGGCGGTGATTCGCTGGACGTTAGGGACTTCATGGCCGCATAGCCGCATGGCATCGCCGGTGCACATCTGCTGCGCCTCCGAGAAGGCGAGGCTTGGGCGTGCGGAAAGTGCGGTCGCCGCAAAGGCGATGGCGAAGAGAAGTGCGATCTTGCTTGTACGATAGATAGTCATTGAGCCGTTCCCCAAGGGTTGCGTGCAGGGTTGCGTGCGGTGCTGGCCGCTCTTCATTGGGGGCGCTGCACGCGGTTTGCGCTGCCGCACACGTCGTCCATCACCGGGAACTCACCCGGTGTGGTTGCTCGATTTCTGCCGATGTCCGAATCGAAAAGTGCTGCGCGGCCCCACGCGAATTATGCGCCAATGCTGCGAAGCTGCAATGGCTAGCTGCGAAGCTGCAATGGCTCGCGCCAACACTTCTCAAGACTGTTGCGTGCGCGCCACGTCGAGCGAAGCGCGAAAGTGAGAACGACTCGGTTTTGCGCTGCGCTCTTGTGTGTCAGCCCTGATGGTTCCGGAGAAGGAACAGATGCGGGTCTTCCGGACGCCGTCTCAGCCGTGATCGAACAGGCCGGCGAACGGGCGTGCGCTCCGCGCCGAAACGTCATTCGGCCGTCCCGTTCATGACGCGGCAAGCATGACTTCGGTTATCCGGTGAGGTCTGCCGAGGCCGATGCTGCTTGGCCCCAACGCCCGGCACGCCCGGCAGATGGCCGGGCCTGCCTTCACCTGCCCAAAACTCCGTAAAAATGCGCAAAATCGGCGTTCCGGAACAACCACCCGTTAGGGAAGGCTGAGTACGATCAGCCGCTATTGCTCGCACCCGCCTCATTGCTGTCGTTGAAGTGAAAAAGGCTGCCGAGACCAGCCTGTCGAATGGCACTCAAATGCGCGTTCATTCCGCCGCTGATGGATTCACGATGATGCCGGCCATCCCCGCGGTGGGCCGTAAGGTGACGCGGCGAGCCGGCACGACCCGGCCGGAGGCGGCATAGCCATGCCTGCTGCATCTTCGAATTTGCGCGCGGAATTGAATGGCGCCGAAAAGGAGGGGCCCGAGCACGACGCCCGGATTTTCGGGGAAGTGACGGACCTGTTCCTGTCCAATGTCGATCGTCTCGGTGAATCGCAGATCGCAGCCGTCGATGGCGTTCTCGCCCACCTGATCGAGCGGGTGGACGCGAAAACCGTGGTCCAACTCAGCGAGGCCCTTTCCACCATCGACCGCGCCCCGCGCCAGACTATCCGCAAGCTTGCATTTCATGAAAACCACTTGCTGGCGGCACCGGTTCTCAGATGCTCCAACTGCTTGTCGGAAGCCGACCTCCTTGAAATCGTCAAAAGCCGCAGCCAGCAGCATTTGCTGGCAATATCGGACAGAAAGATCCTCAATGAAGCGCTCACCGACGCGCTGATGCGATTTGGCGACGTCCACGTCTCCAGCGCGCTCGCGCGCAACGCCGGCGCGCGTTTCTCCGAATGCGGCTACGCGACGCTGGTGGGGCGGGCCGAGCGTGATGAAGTCCTCGCGGAAAAGCTCGGGCTTCGATTGGACATTCCGGGCAGCCTGCTTCGGGAGCTTCTGGGCAGAGTTGCCGACGTGGTCCGCGCGCGGTTCTTGACGGCGTCGCGACCTGTTGCGCGGAAGAAAACCCAAGGTTCTGCCGGGGCTGCCGGACAGGGTGACGCCGCCCGGAAGGCGATTGATTATACCCAGGCGCAACGCGAAGTCGTCGCGCTCAATCGCACGGGCAAGCTCAACGATTCGATCGTGAACCGGTTTGCGGTGCGGGGTGAATACACCCACGTCGTCGCAGCGCTAGCCCTGAAGGCCGACGTCAAGATCGAGGCCATCGAACCCTTGCTCGAGCCCGACCGGGTATACGGCCTGATCGTCGCGTGCAAGGCGGCGCTGCTGAGCTGGTCGACAACGACGATGATCGTCCGCAACCGTCCGAACTGTCCGCCATCCACCGACCGGGAACTCGAGCAATGCGTGGCGATCTATGAATCGCTACTGCTGTCGGTGGCGCAGTGGACCATTCGTTTCGGCTCCGACCGGATCCTTGGGAAGAATAATGAGCCCGCGGCGGCTGTAGCGGCTGCCGGTAGAAAGTAAGCCAATCTGCTTACGCACGGCGAGCGGTCAAGTCCGCATGTGGCTCGTCCACATCCACCAGCCGCCTCATGCCGGAATGGCTTCATTGGCGCGGTCGCGAGCCAATGCCACGTAATGGCGAAGATATTCTTGCGCCATGCGCCTGGCGGTAAACCTCTTCTCGAACTGCCCGCGCACCTGGCTTCGATCGAGTTCGGAAAGCCTTCCGATCGCTTCGACCGCTTCTGCTTCATCCGTTACGACAAAGCCGGTAATGCCGTTGTCGATGACTTCGGGCACCGAGCCTGATTTGAACGCGATGACGGGCGTGCCGCACGCCATGGCCTCGATCATGACGAGCCCGAACGGTTCTGGCCAATCGATCGGAAACAATAGCGCCGCCGCGCCCGCCAGAAACTGCCGCTTCGCGTCATCATTGACCTCACCGGTGAGCTGGACCTGCTCGCCATCGATCTGCGGCTCGAGTTGTTCCTTAAAATAGCTTCTATCCCCGCGCGGCACCTTTGCGGCGATACGAAGCGGCATTTTGGCGGCGCGCGCGATTCGGATGGCGGCTTCCGGTCCTTTCTCCGCCGTCAGCCGGCCCAGGAAAGCAAGGTAGGAGCCGGCCTCGAACGAGGGCCGAAACAGGTCGGCCGGCAAGCCGTGATAAATGGTGCCGATCCAGTTGGCCTCGCTTAACGGAGTGCGCTGATTGTCCGATATCGAAACGAACGGCGCGTCGGGAAAGTGACGAACCACGTCCGAAAAGCCAGGCAGGTCCATGCGCCCATGGCAGGTGGTCAGAAAAGGGACGCCAAGCCGGCTCAGGAGCGGCAGGTGCAGCCAATCGATATGCGCGTGAATGACATCGAATTCGGTCGCATGCCGTGCAACTGCCTCCAGCAGGGCTGCCTGCGCTACCATCGGATCTGTCTTCGGCCGGCCAAGGCGAAGCGCCCGAGGCCAAACGGCATGAAGGCGGGCTGACGTTACCGAGTCCCCGCTGGCAAACAGCGTCACCTCATGCCCGAGGCTTACCAGTTCATCGATCAGCCATGCCACCACGCGCTCGGTGCCGCCGTAAAGCTTGGGAGGAACGCTTTCGGCCAGAGGCGCTATCTGGGCAATCCGCATCGGCTACTTACCATCGAGATGCCGGGGTTAGGACGTGCCATTTTTTCTTTTCCCACCAGCAATAAGTCCGAAAGCGTGTGGAAGTTGCCTCCGCCTTGCGTCGAGCCGCTTTCATGTTGCTGAATGTCCGTTCATCCGCCCTCAGCGCAACCGGATTCAGATGCTGGTGCTGTCGGCAAGTCTCGCGCAACGGGAAGGTAGAGCGGACAAATTTACTTGGCCCTTGAGCTGCTGTATTGGGTAACCAGCGCCAGGAGGCAGTTTCATGAAACGCTATCTGATCTTCGGAGCTATCGGCCCGTTCGTCGGCGGATTTCTGATGCTGTTCGCGACCACGGTGGCCTCGGGCTACTGGACTGACACCAATTGGTCGGAGATCGGGAAATTCCTCGGCGCGTTCGCCAAGACGCTGCAATACAGCTATCTGTTCGGCATTGTGCCTGCGCTGATGATCGGTGCCATCGATGACATTCTCTGTCACGTCAAGCGCATTTCTTTCGTGGTGCGGATCTTGATCGTAGGCGCCATCGGATTTGCTGCGTCAGAACTGCTCTATGGTTCGCGCGGACCGGATACCGGCGTGGTGCAGTTTCTGCTCTACGGCATCGTCGGCACGGTGCCTGCGGCACTGTCGTCGTGGCTCGCGCACCGATACGTGGACGAGCCGCAGCCAGTGCATTCGACGTAAGTGTGCAGCGCTCCGCAGCTCCGTAGGGTGGGCAAAGGCGCGTATGCGCCGTGCCCACCATCTATCATCGAGCACGCTTTCCTTGATGGTGGGCACGCTTTCGCTTTGCTCACCCTACAGCTCTGCCGGCGCGCCAATGTTCGTTCCGCCGGTTGAACGTCAGGAATTACCTGACCTCAGTACCCACCATCTCTCGGCGATCGCACTTCTCTGACGCGCGTCGTCCCTGCCTCCGTGCGCAATCGCGCACTCGGCGCAGGGACCCATAACCACAGGTTTGCGTTGTTGACGGAGGCCGTCTACCCGCGCGCGAAATAATTTACGCCGCGCCGACCTTTCGGAGCCGACCCACGCAAAGCAGCGACCGCATGACGCAACTTGCGCCTCGCATTCGCGTTACCATCTGATGGCCATGGCAGACGACGATATCTTTACGCCGCCCCGTTCGCGTTCCGGACCATCGTCCCGGACGCGCGCGCCCGGACGTGGGCCGGTCATCGACCAGGAGGGGCGCGAACTCCCCGAGCCGAACCTGCATACGCGGTTCGAGGGAATGCGGTTCGATTTCGGTCATTCCGCCGCTAATCCGTTCGGCGAGCTGACGCGCGAGCAGCGGATCGCGCGGCTCGATGCCATCGCCAAATTGCTGGATGTCGCCTTCATCGTGCCCGGCACCAATTTCCGCTACGGTATCGACGGGCTGATCGGCCTGATCCCGGTGGTCGGCGACATCATCACGACGGCGATTTCGCTGTGGGTGGTGCGCGAGGCGCGCGCGCTCGGCGCGCCCTGGCACATCACGGCGCGGATGCTTGCCAATGTTGCGGTTGACGGCGCGGTTGGCCTGGTGCCGGTCGCGGGCGACGCCTTCGACGTCATGTTCCGCGCTAACGTCCGCAATGTCCGCATGCTCAAGCGCTGGCTCGATAAGCAGCCGCGCTAAAGAAAAACGCCCCCGAAATGATTTCCGGGGGCGGCTGTCTGAAAAAATGAAAGCTTTAGGCGGCGTCGGCCTTGTCGTCGGTGGCGGCCGGGCGCGGACGACGCGGCAGCGGGAACGCCTCGCTTTCATAGAGCGAGCGGATGCCGCTCTGGTCAAAGCGCGCTTCCTCGACCTGGAGATAGGCGCCATTCAGCGAGTCCGCAGGCAGCTCCTCGATCGCGAAGCGAACCGCTTCCGCCGCGGTGCCAAAACGCCGATAGGCAAACCCGGCCCGCTTCTTCTTGCGGATCGCAGCGGGAAACAGTTCGGCGGCGGTGTTGTAGCTGAATGGACGCATGGACGGTGACCTCAATCTTTTTCGGCTCGTTTCGTATGAGCAATGGGGATTGGATGACGGTGGGCCACAGTGGCGGGCCACGCCGTGCACGTCATTTCAGGTGCCAATATAAGCTTCTTTGCCAAAAATGCGACCCCTGAGGCTCGACATCGGGGGTGATGATGAATCCACGCATGGCTGCGGGATGCGTAAATTAAATCAAGTTATTTCAATGGGTTCCATGGCTTATAGCTTGCCGAGCAGGAGCAGGATCAGAAGCACGATTAAAATCACGCCACCGAGCCCCATCGCGGAATGGCCCCTGCCATAGCCATAGCCGCCGAAACGGCCGGAAAAGCCGCCCAGCAGGAAAATAATCAGAATAATGATGAGTATCGTTCCAAGCGACATCGCACGCTCCCCCGAGGCCCGCGAGCACGCGGAAAACGACGCCCGCGGCCCGGATCAAAGCATATCCCAAGCCGCGAGTCCCTTGATCGATCCGGGAAACCAGGAGGACGCTGTCATTCCAGGGCGCATCGTAGTTCGATGCTGCGCATCACCCGCAGTGACGCTGCGCATCACGGGGCGAAGGTCCGGTTCGAATGGATCGGAGGTTATTTCGGCTGCAGCTTAAGCGCCGCCGAGTTGATGCAGTAGCGCAGGCCGGTCGGGCCGGGGCCGTCGTTGAAGACGTGGCCGAGATGGCCATTGCATTTCGAGCACAACACTTCGGTGCGGATCATGCCGTGGCTGAAATCGCGTTCCTCATCGACATGGCTGTCCACCGCAGGCTGCGTAAAGCTCGGCCAGCCGCATCCGGAATCGAACTTGGCATCGGATTCGAACAGCGTCTGGCCGCAGCCGGCGCAGGTATAGGTGCCCCTGCGGTGCTCGTGCTCATACTCGCCCGAGAACGGCCGCTCGGTCGCCTTCTCGCGCAGCACGGCGTACTGCATCGGCGTCAACTCCTTGCGCCATTCGGCCTCGCTCTTGACGACCTTGCCGGATGTCTTGGTATCGGACATTTGCCCTCCTTAATTGGTAGCCTTCGCATTGCGCACCAGCGTCGGCTTCTCGATGTAGTTCTCCGCAAAGATCTTCTTCAGATTCTCGATCTTAGGAATGTCGTTGAAGACAATATAGGGCTGGTTCGGGTGCAGCGTCAGGTAGTCCTGGTGATAGTCTTCCGCCGGGTAGAACGCCTGCAGCGGGCCGACCTTGGTCACGATCGGCTTCTTGTAGACCTTGGCGGCGTTGAGCTGGGCGATATAAGCCTCCGCCACCTTCTTCTGCTCGTCATTGGTGGTGAAGATCGCCGAGCGATATTGCGTGCCGATGTCGGGGCCCTGGCGGTTCAATTGCGTCGGGTCGTGCGCGACCGAGAAGAAGATCTGCAGGATCTTGCCGTAGCTGATCTTCTTCGGATCGTATTTGATCTCGACCGCCTCGGCGTGCCCCGTGGTGCCGGTGCCGATCATGGTGTAGTTCGCGGTCATCTTGCTGCCGCCGGAATAGCCGGAGACCGCGTTGAGCACGCCGGCGGTGTGCTGGTACACGCCCTGCACGCCCCAGAAGCAGCCGCCGGCGATCACGGCGGTCTGGATGCCGTCGGCAGCCTGAACGTCGACGGCAGGGGCTGGAATGACGACGGCCTCTTCCGAGGCGCGCGAGGGCGTGGCGGCGAAGGCCGCGACGGCCAGCGCGCCGATGGCGGCGGCGAGCGACAGGCGGCTGAAATGGCGAGGGGACATGGTTTCCTCTTTCGGCGTTGGTTGGGGCAGTCTAGAGCGGGATCGGCGTTTCGCAATCGGCTCAATTCTCGCCGACGCCCAAGATACGGCGCGGGCTGCGGATTGTTACGGGGTGCGCCACACGAGTTCGTGAATAGGGCCATCTGCCCAAGTGTTAGATCCGTCACTTGACCGGTGCGGGCCGGTCTTTCCACAATGAATCGGTGGTCGCGCGCCGCGATCAAAAATCCATGTGCCGGAGCGTTCCGCCGATGTTGCGGGCCTTGTTGCTGGGTCTCGTCTTGCTTGTCGCCGCCGGCCCCGCGCGGGCCGCGGGCGATGTCGAGACCTGCCGAAATAACTCGGCGGAACCGGCTGCGCGGCTCGCAGCCTGCGAAAGCGTGATTGCCGACGAGAAGATCACGGGGACCTCCAGGGCCGCCGCCTTCTGGTATCGCGGCGATTCACTGGTGAAGAAGCGCGATTACGATGGCGCGATCGCGGCGTTCACCGCCTCCCACGAGATCGCGCCGCAGAATATCAACGTCATCAACGCACGCGGCATTGCCTACGCCCACAAGGGCGACGACGAGCGGGCGCTCGCCGACTACGATCTGTGCCTGCAGTTGCGCCCGAGCTTCGGCAGTGCCTACAACAACCGCGGCGTCATCTTCATGCGCCGGGGAGATCTGCAGCGGGCGCTCGATGAGTTCAACCTGGCGGTCAAACATATCTTCAATGACGAGAGCCGCTATCTGCACCACTACAACCGGGGCCGCCTGCAAGGATTGATGAAGCTGTACGAGGCCTCGCTCGCCGACTATGCCGAGGCGCAAAAGGTCAATCCCGACGGTCCGCATGTTCCGGCCTACCGGTGCGTTACCTACACCAACATGGGCAGGTTTGATGACGCGCTCGCTGACTGCAATGCGGCGCTGGCCAAGTCACCGAACAACGTTTACGCGCTGACCAGCCGTGCCAATGCCTATCTCGGCAAGGGCAATCTCGATGCCGCGCTCAACGACTACAACCAGGTGCTCAAGATCAATCCGAACTACGTCCGCGCCTATGTCGGCCGCGGTCAGCTTTTCGAGAAACGCCGCAACCTTGCCGCCGCACGCGCCGACTATCGCTCGGCAGCCAACGCCGTCGCGGCAAGACGCGAGGATATCGATACCACGCTTGCGCGCGGGATCGCCAAGGAGCGGCTGGAAGCCTTGCTGGGCACCGCCGCGCCGTCGACGCCACAACCGGCGGGGCCGCGCAAGGTCGCGCTGATCGTCGGTAACGGCGCCTACAAGAATGCCGCCCCGCTGGATAATCCGCCGCGCGACGCCAAACTGATCGCCTCGACCTTTCGCGAACTCGGCTTTGCCACGGTGACGCTGGCGCCCGATCTCACCCGGGACAAATTCTTCGCCGCGCTGCACGAGTTCGGGCTGGAGGCTGAGAAGGCGGATTGGGCTGTCGTCTATTATGCCGGTCACGGCATGGAGATCGGCGGCGTGAATTACCTGATCCCGGTGGATGCCAGGCTGAAGGCCGATAGTGACGCGGAGACCCAGGCGGTCGCGCTCGAGCAGGTGATCGCCGCGGTCGCCGGCGCGCGAAAGCTGCGGCTGGTGATGCTTGATGCCTGCCGCGACAATCCCTTTGAAAAGACCATGCAGCGAACGATTTCGCTAAAGCTGGTCAACCGCGGCTTCTCCAACATCGAGCCGGAAGCCGGCTTCATGGTGGTCTACGCTGCCAAGCATGGCGAGACCGCGCTTGACGGCGATTCCATCAACAGCCCGTTTGCCACGGTGCTCGCGCGCGTCATCAAGGAGCCGAAGGTCGAGGTACGCAAGCTGTTCGACATCGTCCGCGACGACGTCTGGAAGGCGACCAACCGCGCGCAGCAGCCGTTCACTTACGGCTCATTGCCGGGACGCGAGGATTTTTATTTCGTGGTGGGGAGGTAGGTCGCTGCCGTCATTGCGAGGAGCGAAGCGACGAAGCAATCCAGGCTGACTCCGCGGTGAGATTCTGGATTGCTTCGCTTCGCTCGCAATGACGGAAGAGGCCGTCACACCACCACGCTCAGCCGCTTCGCCGCGCGGGTGATGCCGGTGTACAGCCATCTTGCCCGGCTGTCCTGAAATGCAAAACTCTCGTCGAACAGCACGACGTCGTCCCATTGCGAGCCCTGCGACTTGTGCACGGTGAGTACGTAGCCATAGTCGAACTCGTCATAGGGTTTGCGCTGCTCCCACGGGATCGCCTCGATGCCGCCCTGGAAGCAATCGTGTCGCACCGAGACCTTGGTGACCTTGTGGCCGAACTCTTCATCAGGCGACAGCCGCATGGTCAGGATCTGCGATTTCGATCGCGGCTGGGTCCGCGACTTGACGCGCCACAGCCCGCCGTTGAACAGGCCCTTCTTGCGGTTGTTGCGCAGGCAGACAAGCTTGTCGCCGGCGACCGGCAGGGGATCCTCGATGCTCTGCTTCTGCCGTATCCGCATGTTGTAGGCGCGGCGGGTGTTGTTGCGGCCGACCAGCACCTGGTCGGCGCTCATGACGCGGTCGGGATCGAGCTCGCTGCGCGGCACCACTTCGCTCTCGCCGTGTCGGCCGATTTCGAGCTCGCGGCCCTCGCGAATGTCCATCGACATCCGCACGATCGGGTCGTCCTGCGCCTGCCGGTGCACCTCCGTCAGCATCGCGTCGGGCTCGCAATTGGTGAAGAAGCCGCCGCCCTGGATCGGCGGCAACTGCGCGGGGTCGCCGAGCACGAGCAGTGGACAGTCGAACGACATCAGGTCGCGGCCGAGTTCGGCGTCGACCATCGAACATTCGTCGATCACGATCAGCTTCGCCTTCGAAGCCGGCGCGTCGTCCCACAACTCAAAGCTCGGCTGCTCGACGCCAGATTCCTTGGCGCGGTAGATCAGCGAATGGATGGTGGAGGCGTTGTCGCAACCCTTGTTGCGCATCACCAGCGCAGCCTTGCCGGTGAAGGCGGCATATTTCACCTCGCCGTCGACGCCCTCGGCGATGTGCCGCGCCAACGTGGTCTTGCCGGTGCCGGCATAGCCAAACAAGCGGAACACCGGCGGCATGCCGTTGCGGCCCGGCTTGGCCTTCAGCCATTCGGCGACGGCCTTCAGCGCGGAATCCTGATGCGGCGTAAAAATGGTCATGGGGTCCAGATGGAGAGAAGAGCGGGCGGAAGGCCGCGACTCAACGGACTGTAAAGCTAACCATTCGCGCGTTCCACGCAAGACAACTTCCGTGACGCGGAATTGGCATTTCGCGACCAAGGCTAGACTTGCCATTTGCGGCGAATAGACTGACCGAAAACAACAAGCAGTCTTGAACAAACGGTCCTGGGAGGCGTCATGAAATTCGGCATCTTTTACGAGCTGCAACTGCCGCGCCCCTGGGAAGAGGTCGACGAGCTCCGGCTCTACCAAAATGCGCTGACGCAACTCGAGACCGCCGACCGGCTCGGCTATGACTACGCCTGGGTGGTCGAACATCATTTCCTGGAAGAATATTCGCACTCGCCCGCGCCGGAATCCTTTCTCGCCGCCGCCAGCCAGCGCACCAAGAATATCCGGCTTGGCCACGGCATTTTCCAGCTCACGACCAACCATCCCGCGCGCGTCGCCGAGCGGGTCGCGGTGCTTGATTTGCTCAGCAACGGCCGCTGCGAATTCGGCATGGGCGAGAGTGCCTCCATCACCGAACTGACGCCGTTCGGCCGCGACATGGAGACCAAGCGCGAGGTGTTCGAGGAGGCGGTTCAGGCGATCTTCCCGATGTTCACGAAGGTTGGCACCGAGCATCACGGCAAGTATTTCGACATCCCCCTGCGCAACGTGGTTCCCAAGCCCGTTCAGAAGCCGCATCCGCCGCTGTGGATGGCGTGCTCGCAGCTCCCGACCATCGAACGCGCCGGCCAGAACGGGTTCGGTGCGCTCGGCTTCCAGTTCGTCAGCGCGGAAGCGGCGCATGCCTGGGTGCATGCCTATTACAATGCGATCACCAAGCGGCTGAAGAAACTCGCGGACTACGAGATCAATCCGAACATGGCGCTGGTGTCGTTCTTCATGTGCGCCAGGACTGATGAGGAGGCACGGGCGCGTGCCGACGGCGCCACCTTCTTCCAGTTCGCGCTGCGCTATTATGGCGCCTCGCAGAACCGCCAGCGTCCCGACCCCGGCACCGTCAACATGTGGGACGAGTACAACAAATGGAAGCGTGAAAATCCCGAGGCGCAGGAGGCGGCGCTGCGCGGCGGCCTGATCGGGTCGCCGGCAACCATCCGCAAAAAGCTAAGACGTTTCCGCTCATCCCACATCGACCAGGTGATCTTGCTCAATCAGGCGGGCAAGAATACCCATGAGCACATCTGCGAGTCGCTGGAACTGTTCGCCAAAGAGGTGATGCCCGAATTCCAGAACGACCCCGAACACGACGCCTGGAAGCAGGGCGTGATGAGCGGGGCGATCCAACTCGAGGAGATCGACACCGAGGCCTTTACGGATCGCTACGGCAAGCTCGCGATCAATGTCGCGCCGGCGGCAAAGGTAGCGGCTGCGGAGTGAACGTTTCATGAGCAGACGGAACCTCACGTCTCTGTGTTGAAAGAATTTCGCTGCAGGCAATCCGAATGTTGAAACAATGAGAGCGCCCGATGCGCGCATGATAGTGCGGGCATCGTTATTTTCGCGAGACGCTCGACAGCTCATACGGACCGTCCCATCATTCTGACATCGCATGATCGTGCGCCTTGCACGCATGATCGTCAGGAGAACTGGAATGAAGCGTCGTAAGTTCTTGGGATGGTCGGTTGGCGGCGCCATCGCCGCGTTGTCGTCGCGTGCAGTCGCGCAATCATCCGTCAAGCAAATCCGCATCGGCTACCAGAAGACCGGCGTTCTCGTGATCGCGCGCCAGCAGGCGCTGCTTGAAAGGCACTTTGCGCCAAAGCAGATCGCGATCAAATGGATCGAATTCACCTCCGGTCCGCCGCTGCTGGAGGCTATGAACACCGGCAGCGTCGATTTCGGCGCAGTCGGCGATACGCCGCCGATCTTCGCGCAGGCCGCCAATGCCAATATCGTCTATGTAGCGGGATCGCAGATCACCAACGGGCAGGGCATTCTCGTTCCCGCCAATTCGACGATTCGCACGATCGCTGACCTGAAAGGCAAGCGGATCGGATTCACCAAAGGCACCAGCGCGCATAACGTCGTGATCGCAACCCTGGAAAAGGCAGGGCTGACCTACGAGGACGTTACGCCGGTCTATCTGTCGCCGCCCGACGCCGGACCGGCGTTCGCCAATGGCAGTATCGAGGCTTGGGCAATCTGGGATCCATACTTTGCGATCGGCGAAAAGCGGCAGAACGGAAGGATTCTTGTCAACGCCTACGAGGTCGCCAAAACCAACTCGTTCTATCTTGCCAATCGCGATTTCGCCTATGCAAATGTCCAGCACACCCGCGATGTCATCAAGGGGCTGGCGGATGCCGCGCAATGGGCAGAGGCGCACCGCACAGAGGTTGCGACTGCGCTGGCCGCCGTGACCGGCGTGCCGCTGGAAGTCCAGATTGTCGCGGCCAACCGCGCCTCGTTTGTGATCGGCGCGGTCACGGACGACATCATCGAAACTCAGCAGGCGGTTGCGGATCGTTTCCACAAGCTGGGACTCGTTCCAAGGAAGATCAGCATCCGCGAGATCGTCTGGCGCCCCACCCAGACCTGACTTCAAAGCACGTTTCACACAGGAGAGGGACATGCGTTGGTTTCAACGAATGATGACGGCTGCCGTACTGTCGGCGAGCGTGGTCGCCGCGAGCGTCGGCGTCAGTTACGGGCAGGACCCCAAGCAGGAAAAGGTGGTCCGCATCGGCTTCCAGAAATACGGCAAGCTCGTGCTGCTCAAGAGCAAGGGCACGCTGGAGGAAAAGCTGAAGGCCGCCGGCTACAAGGTCGTGTGGACGGAATTTCCATCCGGCCCTCCGCTGCTCGAAGCACTCAATGTCGGCGCAATCGATTTCGGCAACACCGGCGAAGCGCCGCCGATCTTCGCGCAGGCTGCGGGCGCGCCGATCCAGTACGTCGCCTATGAGCCGCCGGCGCCAAAAGGCGAGGCCATCCTGGTGCCGAAGGACAGCAAGCTGGCCTCCGTTGCCGACCTGAAAGGTAAGAAGGTCGCGCTGAACAAGGGCTCCAATGTGCACTATCTCCTTGTTAAGGCGCTGGCGAAGGCCGGTGTCAAATATTCGGAGATCGAGCCGGTATTCCTGGCGCCGGCCGATGCCCGCGCGGCGTTCGAGCGCGGCGCCGTGGATGCCTGGGTAATCTGGGATCCATTCCTGGCCGCGGCCGAAGCCGCCACCGGCGCGCGCACGCTCGCCGATGGCACCGGCATCGTCTCGAACTACCAGTTCTACTTCTCGTCGAAGACGTTCGTCGACAGCGATCCGAAGATCGTCGATCTCGTGTTGGCTCAACTGAGCGAGGTCGACGACTGGGCCAAGGGCGACATCCATGCCGTAGCGCAGCAACTGGCGCCGGCGATAGGGCTTTCCGTTCCGGTCGTTGAAGTCGCGCTCAAGCGGCAGTCCTACGGCATCAAACCAGTCACCGAGAGCGTGATCGCCGACCAGCAACAGGTCGCGGACACGTTCTTTTCGCTCGGACTTATTCCAAAACAAATCAAGATTTCTGACGTGGCACGGAGGTCCGGATCGTGAGCGCGCAACCCAACGCCAATATCCTTTGGTTCCTGCCGACCCATGGTGATGGCCGTTATCTCGGCACCACTACCGGCGGCCGTGAGGTGAGCTTCAACTACCTGCGCCAGATCGCGCAGGCCGCCGATCAACTCGGCTATTTCGGCGTCTTGCTGCCGACCGGGCGGAGCTGCGAGGATTCCTGGGTGGTAGCTTCGGCTGTCGCGCCTTGGACCGAGCGCTTGCGTTATCTCGTAGCGGTACGACCCGGCTTGCAGTCGCCGAGCGTTGCAGCTCGCATGACCGCAACGCTCGATCGGGTGTCGAACGGACGTCTGCTGATCAATGTCGTCACCGGCGGTGACCCGATTGAGAACAAGGGCGACGGCATCTTCCTGCCGCACGACGAACGGTACGCGGTAACGCGCGCGTTCCTCAATGTTTATAGCGACCTGCTGACCGGAAAGACCGTCAACGTCGACGGCAAGCATATCCGCATCGAGGAGGGGCGCCTGCTGTTCCAGCCTATGCAGTCCCCGCGGCCGCCGCTCTATTTTGGCGGATCGTCCGATGCTGGCATCGACGTTGCCGTCGACACCGTCGACAAATATTTGACCTGGGGCGAGCCGCCGGCGCAGGTCGCCGAAAAGGTCAGCCGCGTGAGAGCAGTAGCAGCTAGCCGAGGCCGCAAGCTATCGTTCGGCATTCGCCTGCATGTGATCGTGCGCGAGACCAATACGGAAGCCTGGAAGGCGGCGGATGAGCTGATCCAGCACGTGAGCGATGAGACGGTCGCCTCAGCGCAGAAGATCTTCGCGCGGATGGATTCGGTCGGCCAGCAGCGCATGGCGCAGCTTCACGGAGGTCACCGCGACAAGCTGGAAATCAGCCCCAATCTCTGGGCCGGCGTCGGCCTGGTGCGCGGCGGCGCGGGCACTGCGCTGGTCGGCGACCCCGAGACGGTGGCGGCGCGGATCAGGGAATATCAGGATATCGGCATCGATACCTTCATCATGTCCGGTTATCCGCATCTGGAGGAAGCCTATCGATTTGCCGAACTGGTGTTCCCGTTGCTGTCGCTGGACAAAGCGACCAACGTCACACCGATCCGCGTCAACACGGGGCCGTTCGGCGAAACCATCGGCAATGAATACCGGCCGCAAAAACAGGTGTCGCAATCATGAGTCTCATCGACAGTCTTCCCCGCGTTCGCGCGCCAAAACTGCCACGCGTCGACGGCTTGGTTCCTTGGATTGTGCCGCTCGCGGCCATTCTGATCTGGCAGACCGCCTGCGTCACCGGCTTCGTCTCGGCGCGGGTGTTGCCGGCGCCGAGCGACGTCGCGCTGGCGGGCTGGAAGCTCGCGCTGTCGGGTGAGCTTGCGCGCAACATCTGGGTCAGCTTCTGGCGCGCCAGCGTCGGCTTCCTGATCGGAGGTAGCATCGGCTTCGCGTTTGGCTTGGCGAATGGCTTGTCGCAAATTTCCAGCAGAATCACCGACACGACACTGCAGATGGTGCGCAACATCCCGCATCTGGCGCTGATCCCGCTGGTCATCCTGTGGTTCGGCATCGACGAATCCGCAAAGCTGTTCCTGGTCGCGCTCGGCGTGTTCTTCCCGATCTATCTGAATACGCTGCACGGCATCCGCACGGTCGATCCGCAATTGATCGAGATGGGCCGCATCTACGGCATGAGCGACGGCGAGTTGTTCCGGCGGGTGATCTTCCCGGGCGCGCTGCCATCGATTTTCGTCGGTCTGCGTTTCGCGCTCGGCATCATGTGGCTGACCCTGATCGTGGCGGAAACCATCGCCGCTTCTTCGGGCCTCGGTTACATGGCGATGCAGGCGCGCGAGTTCATGTTGATCGACGTCGTGGCGCTCTCGATCCTGATCTATGCCTTGCTCGGAAAGCTGGCCGACAGCGCCTCGCGCGCGCTGGAGCGGCTGACGCTCTCCTGGCATCCAGCCTTCCAGAAACACTGAGGATATCATGCAAGAATCCCTTCGTTTCCGTTTGTCGGATGCCGACCCCTTGAGCCGCGCCGAGATCATCGAGCAAGCGCGGTTTGCGCGTCGCAGGCCGAGAACTGCGTCTCGCGGCCTTTCGCTTACCATCCGTGGCTTGCGCAAATCGTTTGGCGACAACGAGGTATTGCGCGGCATCGACCTGCACATTCCGGCCGGCCAGTTCGTCGTCATCGTCGGCCGCAGCGGCTGCGGCAAGAGCACGTTGCTGCGGCTGATCGCGGGCCTCGAGACCGTAACCGCGGGCAGAATCGACTTCGGTGAGGAGGCGCGCGCCGAAGACATCCGCGTGATGTTTCAGGAACCGCGGTTGCTGCCCTGGGCGCGGGTGCTTTCAAATGTCGAAGTCGGGCTTGGTCGCGAACGGGCATCGCAGGATGCGCAGGCGAGGGCGGAAAGCGCGCTGGTCGAGGTCGGTCTCGACGACAAGCGGGCGCAATGGCCGGCGGTTCTGTCCGGCGGACAGCGGCAGCGCGTGGCACTGGCGCGGGCGCTGGTGAGCCGTCCCCGCGTGCTGGCGTTCGATGAGCCGCTCGGCGCGCTCGATGCGCTGACACGGATATCGATGCAGCGACTGCTCGAACGGGTCTGGCACGACCAGGGCTTTACCGCGATCCTGGTGACGCACGACGTGTCGGAGGCCGTGGCGCTGGCCGATCGCGTTCTGGTCATCGAGGATGGCGGCATCGCCCACGACATCGAAGTCGATATCCCGCGCCCCAGGCGGCGCGGCTCGGCGGAACTTGCTGCGCTGGAGGGCTCGATCCTGAAGAACCTGCTGCAAGGGACTGAAGACACGTCCGACCTGTGAGGTGGCCATGAACTCTATCGTCTGCAACGTTTCGATCGACCGTGGGGTTTCCGCAGGCGATTTTCGCCAGGCGATGCGCCGATTGACGGGCGGCGTCAGCGTCATCACCGCGGGCATAGGCTGGGACATCTCAGGCATGACGGTTACATCGGTATCGTCGTTGTCCGTCGACCCGCCCGCCTTGATCGTCAGCATCAACCGGGAAGCCTCGTCCTGGCCGCTCATGAGACGATATGGCTTCTTCGGCGTCAACATCCTGACCTCGGACCAGATCGACATCGCCGACCGCTTTACCGGGAAAGGCGGACTGAAGGGCACCGAACGCTTCGGTGGCGCGCATTGGACGACGCGCGTATCGGGAGTGCCGCTACTGACAGACGCCCTGGCCGCGATTGATTGCGAAGTCGAGGATATGGTCGAACGGCATTCCCATGCGATTGTCATTGGGCGCGTGCTGGATGTTGCCGTCTCCACGCGCACCGCGGCGCTGGCCTATTGGCAGGGGCAGTATGTCGCCATCGACCGCGACGAAGACGCGCTCAAACTGGCGGATGTGAGTCTGCCTGCATCGCGGTCCACGCGAAGGACCTGACGATCCCGCCGAAAGTTCCGGATTTCTCGCGCTCGACGGGTTGGCCATTTGCGGCCCGGCATTCTAGATATCCGCGATGAAGCGATTGGCTACTTGGGTTTTCTACGGCATCGGCGCGCTCGCGATCGCCTATCTCGCGCTGTATGCCTATGCTGTTTTCACCGGGCGCGACCTGCAGCCCGGGGACCCCATCCACATTTTCCGCAAGCCCGACGCGCCGAGTTATTCCGCGCTTTCCACGTCATTGCGAGCGTAGCGAAGCAATCCATGCTGCGGCAGAACGGATAGCTGGATTGCTTCGTCGCTTCGCCCCTCGCAATGACGGCGGAGGGATCTGTGCTATCCCGCCGCCACAAACCGCTGACTGTCGCCCGATCCCGCCGGCGTAATCGGTATCCCGCCGTCGGCATATTCGTTCAGCTTGTTGCGCAGCGTGCGGATCGAGATGCCGAGGATATTGGCGGCATGGGTGCGATTGCCGAGGCAGTGCTTCAGCGTCTCCAGGATCAGGTCGCGCTCCACGTCCGCGACGGTGCGGCCGACGAGAGCACGGGTCACCTGTTCGGCGGCAAAGGTGGCGTGGGCCACGGCAGGCGCGGTCTTGGCGAGGTCGAGGCGGTCGCCGTCGGGGGTCAGGATGGCCTCAGGCCCAATCTCGTCCCCTTGCGCCATCAGCACCGAACGGTGGATGGTGTTTTCCAGCTCGCGAACGTTGCCCTGCCAGCGGTTTGATGTCAGCACCCGCCGCGCATCGGCGGAAATGGGGCGCAGCGGCACGCCGTTGGCGTCGGCGTATTTCTTGGCAAAGTGCTGCGCCAGCTCGAGGATGTCGGCCGGACGGTCGCGCAGCGGCGGGATCTTCAGGTTGACGACGTTGAGGCGGAACAGCAGATCCTCGCGGAAGGAGCCTTCGCGCACGGCGTCTGCGAGGTTGCGGTTCGAGGTCGCGATGATGCGGATGTCGACCGGCACCGGCTTGGTGCCACCGACGCGGTCGATCACGCGTTCCTGGATCGCGCGCAACAGTTTGGATTGCAGCCGTACGTCCATTTCCGAGATTTCGTCGAGCAGCAGCGTGCCGCCGGTGGCTTCCTCGAACTTGCCGATACGGCGGGCGACCGCGCCGGTGAAGGCGCCCTTCTCGTGGCCGAACAGTTCGGATTCCAGCAGGTGTTCGGGAATCGCCGCGCAATTGATCGAGATGAACGGCCGCTTGGCACGGGTCGAGCGGGTGTGGACATAACGCGCCAGCACTTCCTTGCCGGTTCCGGATTCGCCAGTGATCATCACGGAGGCGTCGGAGCCCGCGATCTGCTGCGCCAGCTTGATCACCTTGCCCATGGCTTCATCGCGATAAACCAGATCACGTGAGTCATTGGCGACGGCAGCGAGCACGGCGGCGATCAGTTCCGGATCCGGCGGCAGCGGGATGTATTCCTTGGCGCCGGCGTGGATCGCGGCGACCGCGGCGCGGGCATCATTGGAGATGCCGCAGGCCACGATCGGCACGTGAATATGTTCGGCTTCCAGCCGCATCACCAGGTCGCGGATGTCGAGGGCGACGTCGACCAGCAGCAGGTCGGCACCCTTGCCGCCGCGCAGCACGGCCATCGCCTGTTCGGTCGCCTCGGCATGGGTCACCGAAGCCCCGTTTTCCATCGCGATCTTGGTGGCGGTCGTGAGCTGGCCCTTCAATGTGCCAACGATGAGAAGCCGCATGTCTGTCTCCTGTCCGTCTGTTCGCGCCTCACGCGCGCGTATCGCCAAAATTGTTAGTTGCGTTCCGCCTTGATGATTTCCGTCATGGTCACGCCGAGCTTGTCTTCGACCAGCACGACTTCGCCACGCGCCACCAGGCGGTTGTTGACGTAGATGTCGATGGCTTCGCCGACGCGGCGGTCGAGTTCGAGCACGGTGCCGGGTCCGAGCTTCAGCAGCTCGCCGACGTCCATCTTGGAGCGGCCGAGCACGGCCGAGACCTGCACGGGCACGTCGAATACGGCCTCGAGGTCGGCTGCGATGCGCGAGGCCTGTTCGTCCTCGTTGTAGGCGAGGTCATCGACCGGCGGCGCATCCGCGGCGTTGAGATCGGGTAGTGGTACCTGTGCGTCGGTGTCACTCATGGTTCAGTCCTCATGGCCTTCACATTGCGGCCTGATCGCGGGACGCCAGATAGCGCCCGACGAGTTCACTGATCTTCGCTTCGATGGCCGCGCGCTCCAGCACGACGCCGCCGTCGGCCCATTCGATCCGGCAGTCGCCGGTGGCGATGCCGGGCTCGGCCAGGATGACGAGCCGGCCCTCGAAGCCGCTTTGGGCCGCCTGGCGTTCGATCTTCTCACGGGCGGCCTCGTAGAGCTGCTCGTTGATGCGGACGACGAGATGTGGGGTGGCGACCAGATGCGAGAAGCAGTCGCTGACCAGCGCCATGATCTCGCCGAGCGGCTCGCGGCCGATCAGCTCGCTACACAGCTTGCGTGCCACAGCGACCGCGACATCGACGGCCTCGGTTTCCATCCTGGCCTCGATGCCGGAGAAACGCGTGGCGATGCCCTTGATGGCGATGCCGATCTCTTCCAGCGCCAGCGCCGAGCGGCGGTCGCTCTCGACCTTGGCCTCGTGCTGGGCCGCCTCGTAGCCGGCGCGGTAGGCACGTGCCTCGGCCTCCGCGACCTTCTGCGCGATCTCGGCGGCCGTGGCGGCACGCTCGCGCGTCCTGTCGGGCGCTGCGAAGTCGGTGTCGAACAGGAATTTTGCGGGCGCGGCCATCAGTACACCAATTCGTCGTCGGCGCGGTTCTTGGTCAGGGTGATTTCACCCCTGGCGGCCATGTCCTTGGCGAGGTTGACGAGCAGTGCCTGCGCCTCGTCAACGTCGCGCAGCCGCACCGGTCCCATCGCGGCCATGTCGTCCAGCAGCATCTTGCCGGCGCGCGAGGACATGTTGCCGAGGAAGAAGGCGCGCACCTCTTCATTGGCGCTCTTGAGCGCGATGCCGAGCTTGTCCTTGTCGACGTTGCGCATCAGCGTCTGGGCCGAGGCGGAATCGAGCTTGATCAGGTCGTCGAAGGTGAACATCAGCGCCTTGATGCGCTCGGCGGATTCGCGGTTTTCCTCTTCCAGCGAGGTGATGAAGCGAGTCTCGGTCTGGCGGTCGAAATTGTTGAAGATTTCGGCCATCACCTCGTGGGCGTCGCGGCGGCGGGTCTGCGACAGGTTGGACATGAATTCGGTGCGCAGCGTCTGCTCGACGCGCTCGATGACTTCTTTCTGGACGGCTTCCATCTTCAGCATGCGGCCGACCACATCGAGCGCGAGGTCCTCGGGCAGGATCGCCAGCACACGCGCGGCGTGCTCGGGCTTCAGCTTCGACAGCACCACCGCGATGGTCTGCGGGTATTCGTTCTTGAGGTAGTTGGCGAGCACCTCTTCCTGTACGTTGGAAAGCTTCTCCCACATGTTGCGGCCGGCGGGGCCGCGAATTTCATCCATGATGCCGCTGACGCGCTCGGAGGGCAGATATTGCTGCAATAGCCGTTCGGTGGCGTCGAAGGTGCCCATCAGGGCGCCGGAGGCCGACATCCGCGAGACGAATTCGAGCAGCAGGTCTTCCACGACATCGGCCTCGACGGTGCCGAGCGTCGACATGTGGATCGACAGTTCGCGCACCTCGTCGTCGTCCAGCAGCGACCATACCTTGCCGCCATATTGCTCGCCCAGCGCCAGCATCAGGATGGCGGCGCGCTTCGGGCCGCTCAACGGCTTGCCCTTGGGCCGGTTGCTCTGACGGCTCGCCAGCGCCGAGATGACGGTGGTGATATCGTTGGCGTTTGAGGTTTGCGGTACGGCGGCCATGTCAGCTCTCGGCGGGTTCGCTCAACCATTGGCGAACAATGGAGGCGGTCTCGTTCGGATTACGTTCGGCCAGTTCGCCAACCCTGTGCACGGCCTGGGCGTGGACCTGGCCCTGGACCTGTGCGACGTCGATCAACTGGGCGGTGCCGCTGGTGCCGGCAATCAAGGCCTGATTGGGCCCGAGTTCTCCGTTTGGACCGCTGCCCTCGATCAATGCGGGCGTCGGTTCGGTCAGTGCGGGAACGACTTCGGCAGCCAGGATGCGCTTGACCAGCGGACGGATCACCAGGAACAGCACCACGAGGCCGAGCAGCATCATGACACCGAGCTCGATGACGTACATGACGTCGTCCTTGGTGAACTGCAGCATGCCGAGAAGCCCGCCCGGCTCGACGACCGCTGGCACGGAGGGCGCTTCGGCAAAGCGGAGATTGACGACCTCGACCTGATCGCCCCGCTTCTGGTCGAAGCCGATCGCCGAGCGCACCAGCGTGGCGATGCGGTCGAGCTGCTCCTTGCTGCGGTCCTGATAGACCATTTCGCCTTTTTCGTTCTTGGTGTAGGCGCCATCGACCAGCACCGCGACCGAGATCCGGTTGACCCGTCCGGCCTCGGTGACCTCGGTCTTGGTGGTGCGGGAAATCTCGTAGTTGTTGGTCTCCTCGCTCTTCTTGCTCTGGTCGCGGGCCGCCGGCGTGGTGTTGGTTTGATTGCCGGGCAGTTCGTTGTTGACCGTTACCTGGCCATTGTTCTCGGCAGTGAGGGAAGATTCCTCGCGGGTCTGGGTGGAGCGCAGTACGCGGCCCTCGGGATCGAACTTGTCGGAAGTCTGGGTGACCTTGTTGTAGTCGAAGTCGGCGGTGAGCTGGACGCGGGCGCGGCCCTGGCCCACCACCGAGGAGACGATCGCCTCGACTTCGTTGCGCATGCGCCTCTCGAAGGCGGTGCGGCGCTCGTCGCCGACGGCGATCTCGGGGTCCTTGCTGGCGCCGTCGGCCAGCAACCGGCCGGCTTCGTCGACGATCGACACCCGCTGCGGCTTTAGTCCGTTGACGGCGGAGGCAACGACGTGCCGGATGGCGCGGATCTGCTGGGGTTCGAGGCTGCCGCGCACCCGCACCACGATCGAAGCCGACGGCTCCGGCGCCTCGCGGGCGAACAATGGCCGTTCCGGCAGCACCAGATGGACGCGGGCGGCCTGGATGCGGTCGATGGCGCGGATGGTGCGGGCAAGTTCGCCCTCCAGCGCGCGCAGATGGTTGATGTTCTGGACGAAGCTCGTGGTGCCCAGCGCGTCGGACTTGTCGAAAATCTCGTAGCCGACACCACCGCCCTTGGGCAGGTTGCTTTCGGCCAGCTTCATCCGCAGCCTGGTGACCTTGTCCTTCGGGACCATGATGACCGCGCCTTCGTTGCGCAGCTCGAAGGGAATGGCCTGGCGTTCAAGATCCTTGATGATGCTGGAGGAATCTTCAAAGGAGAGGTCGGTGAACAGGGTGGTCATCTGCGGCGTGGTGACACGCATGATGACGAAGGCGAAGAAGCCGATCAGCGCGGTCGTCACCGCAACCATGGCCATCAGCCGCGCTGCGCCCAGGCCTTTCAGGAAAGCAACGAGACTTTGCACCAACCGCCCCCAGGGATTCGGCCCGAGGGACCGACTGGGCAATTATTGCCTAGGGGATGGTTTCCATATGGTTAACAACCCTTAAAGCCGCCGCGAATAGTTCCGGCATGAAAAAAACCGGCTTCGCAAAACGAAGCCGGTTTTCATCAAATCTTTCGATCCGGGAGAGTTTACTGGCGATATTGCTGGATCCGGGTGGTCCGCAAGCCTGCCAGGCCATGCTGGTCGATGGAAAACTGCCACGACAGGAATTCGTCGACGGTTAGCGTATAGCGGCTGCAGGCCTCCTCGAGGGAGAGCAGGCCACCACGGACCGCAGCGACAACTTCGGCTTTGCGGCGGATCACCCACCGTTTGGTGCCTGGCGCAGGCAGGTCAGCAATTGTTAACGGACTGCCGTCAGGCCCGATGACGTATTTCACCCTCGGGCGATGGGGTTCTGTCATGGCGTACTCACAAACTCTCAACCACTGAACTCACCATGGTAACCTACGCCCCTCGGCTTAAAATTTGCCTAAGCCTACGGCTTCAATACGAATCTCCTTGAAAATGACCGAAAATGGCTCCGGCCCGGTTCCCTGTGACGCTTTTGCGTACAATCAGGGATTGCCGGGCCGGGAGCGGTGGATCAGCCGAGGCGAGTGGGCCGGGCTTAGCTGGAGGAGGTCGGACGGACCACGCGCTTGATTTTGTCGGTGGTGTAGCTCTGGCCGCCGATCGACAGCAGCGGCGGAGAGGCGCTGAGATCGACTGAATCGACGATGCCCTGGACTTCGGTGGAAATCGCGACGTTGTTGCCCGAACTGTCCTTGCCCGTGGCGGTCAAGGTGTAAGTGCCGGCCGGCGATTGCACGCCGTCATTGCCCTTGCCGTCCCAGACGAAACTGGAGCCGCCCTTCTTCAGCGTATAGTTGCCGGTATAGGCCGTCTGTCCCGCCGAATTGGTGATCGTGATCGTAGCGCTGGTGTCTTTCTCGGAATTGAAATTCCACGTCGCCGATTTGTCGAACTGCGCCTTGCTGCCGTCGACGGCGACCATGTTGCCGACGTAGACCAGCGCCTGCGTCGCCTGGGCGCTCTTTTCGATTTCCACCAGCGCCTTCAACTGCTCGTTCGATTTGAGCTGTTGCTCGATGCCGGCGAACTGCACGAGCTGCTGGGTGAACTGGTTGGTGTCGAGCGGATCGAGCGGGTTCTGGTGCTGCAACTGCGTGGTCAGCAGCGTCAGGAAGGTCTGGAAATTATCCGCGATTCCCGTCGTCTTCTCCGACGCGGTGTAGTTGCTCGTCGCGGTGCCGGTTCCCGGCGCCGAGACGACCGTTGTCGGCATGGTTGCTGCATCGACTGCCATGGCGATCTCCTTAAACCCTGATATCGACGCCGCCGCTCGAACCGAGCATGCGACCATAGCTGCGGCCGGCGACGACGGCCGGAACGTTGTCTTCTTCGCTCACCACCAGGCGATGGGCGTTGGGATTGGATTGGTTGCCGTCGTTCTGGCCCTGCGAAGACTGGTCGCGCAGGCTGAACTGCAGTCCGCCGTTGCCGGTCGAGAGGCCGGCGTTGTCGAGTGCGCGCTGCAACTGGTTGGCGTCCTGACGCAGCATCGACAGCGTTTCCGGCCGTTCGACGGTCAGATGCGACGTCACCTGGCCGTGGCGATCGACATCGATGCGGACGTCGATGCGGCCGAGTTCAGCGGGATCGAGCCGGATTTCGAAGCGAGTCTTGCCGCTCTTGGCGGAAGCGGCGATTTCCATCGCAAGCCCGCTGACCGGCACCGCTGAGCTTGTGGCTGCCGTGGCGGTAAGTTGGGTAGCGGCAGCCGCCGTCGTGGTGGAAGCGGCCGGTTGCTGCGTCTGGATCGTGCCGGCGGCCTGCAGGCCGTTGCCGGACGTATTGACCGGCGTCTGGCCGACAACATCTGGGGCGGCAAAATGCGCGTTGGCGTTGGCGGCCGACGGCGCGATGTGATTGCCCAAGGCATCGGCCTTCACGGTCTCGGCGCTGCCATTCTCGGTCTTCAACTTGCCTGCGGCTTCGGTTGGTGGCGTGACGGCGGGCACGATGGTATCAGCGGCAGGCGCTGCGGGTGCGATCGCGTCGGTGGGTTTGACCTGCTCGACGACCGTCGTGGCGCCTTTTCGGGCGAGATCGGGGCTCTTGAGCGGCATGGCCGATTTGGTGGCGGCGGGTGTCGCTGCAACTACCGAAGCGGCCTGAGCGATGCCGGTTGTGACGGACGGGTCGGCGGATGTGGCCTGCGCGCTGACGGCCTGGCCGATGCCCTGTGCGTTGGTCTTGGTACCGTCCCCTTGCGCAGCGTTCGCGGTCGTGGTGGCGGTCGCTTCGGCGCTTTCACCGGCGGGACTGGCTGGTGCGGTCTCGGCGGCGAGCGAAGCGGAGGCTGCAATCGCAGCCGCCGCGATGGCAAGCGGCGCGGTTGCCTTATCGGTCGCGGGTGCGGCGGAGGCCGTCGTCGCCGGCGGCGTTGCGGCAGCAGGGATGGTGGCGGCAATCGCGTCGGCCGTTACCACGGCCGTTCCATCGTGCGCCAGTTCGGTCTGATCGGTCGGTGAGGCGTCTGCGGAAGACGCCTGCGTCGCTTCGTCGGACGACGCCTTCTCGGACTTCGGTGCGTCGGACTTCGATTTGGCGCGACCGGTCTTTGCGGACTTGGTCTCGGCATCGGCGTTGGTGTCGGCGTCAACCTTGCCGGCGTCGAGTGTCTTGTCGTCCCGTGTCTTGTCGTCGCGCATCTTGGCCGCGGCGTCGCGATTGTTCGAATCGTTGCGCGCGGCCTTGTCGGCCTTGTCGGATGCGGCGGCGCTGTCGCGCGAACGGTTGTCGGAAGCTGATTGCGCGTCGTCGGAGCGGCGCGGGGAGGGCGCTGCGTCCTGCGCGCGGTCGTTGTGGCTCGCGGCCGTGTTGCTGTCGACCAGCGCCGCGAAGCTGTCGTTTCCGCCGGGCGGATCGGAATCCGGCCGGGCGGACCTCGCCGCCGCGCTCTGGAAAGATGCGTTTGCCGATACTTCTGACGTGACACTAACCACGGTAACCCTCGCGCTGAGCTCTCGGCTACCATTCAGCAAGGACCGGGCCAGCCGCTGCGGTAAAAAATATCGTGTAATTTCAAATAGTTAAAAGGATGGCGTCGGGATTTCGGAGCGTGACCACGGCCGCCTTTTCTGCCCGGCGGCAAGATTTGCCGTCCTTGACAAGCTCCAGAATGGCGATCGGCTGATTGCTTCACGGGAATACGGCCTATATTAAAGAGCTAAGTCCGATCCGGCCCGGTATGGCCGAATTGCGCCTTAAGGCCTTATGCATAAAGGCTTTTTAAACCCTGGCCGCGAACCGCCATGGCGCGTTCGCGATTGAAGTCGATGACCCCTGGCATGCGAAACAGTTTGGATCTCGAAGGCCGTCCGCAGGACACACGGATCGTGGTCGCCATGTCCGGCGGCGTCGATTCCTCGGTGACGGCTGCCTTGCTGAAGTCCGAAGGCTATGACGTGGTCGGGATCACGCTGCAGCTTTACGACCACGGCGCTGCCACCCATCGCAAGGGGGCCTGCTGCGCAGGACGGGACATCCACGACGCCCGCAACGTGGCGGAGCGGATCGGCATCCCGCATTACGTGCTCGACTATGAGAGCCGCTTCCGCGAATCCGTGATTGACAATTTCGCCGACAGCTACGCGCTCGGCGAAACGCCGGTGCCCTGCATCGAGTGCAACCGCTCGATCAAGTTTCGCGATCTCTTGGCGACCGCGCGTGAACTCGGCGCACAGGCGCTCGCGACCGGACACTATGTCGCCTCGCGCCGCCTTGCCGACGGATCGCGCGCGATGGTCTGCGCCGCGGATTCCGATCGCGACCAGAGCTATTTCCTGTTCGCGACCACGCGCGAGCAACTCGATTATCTGCGCTTTCCGCTCGGCGACATGACCAAGCCGCAGACGCGCGAACTGGCGCGGCGCTTCGGCCTCGAAGTCGCCGAAAAGCAGGACAGCCAGGACATCTGCTTCGTGCCGACCGGGCGCTACACCGACATCATCGGCCGCCTCAAGCCCGGCGCGATCGAGCCCGGCGACATCGTCGATCTCGAGGGCCGTACAATCGGCCGCCATCAAGGGATCGTTCATTTCACCGTCGGCCAGCGCAAGGGACTGGGCATTGCAGCCGGCGCGCCGCTCTATGTCGTCAAGCTCGATGCCACCAGCCGCCGCGTCGTGGTGGGACCGCGCGAGGCGTTGCGGATGGATCGCATCCTGCTGCGCGACGTCAACTGGATCGGCGACGGGCTGCTCGACCAGGTCATTGGCGACGGCATCGAGATGTTCGTGCGCGTGCGATCGACGCGCGCGCCGCAGCCGGCCTGGCTGCGCGCGGTCGATGGCGGCTATGAGGTCGAACTCGTTGCCGGCGAGGAGGGCGTATCGCCCGGCCAGGCCTGCGTGTTCTACGATGCGCCTGCGGGACAGGCGCGCGTGCTCGGCGGCGGATTCATCAAGAGCGCGACCGCACGCCATCCGGTGACGAGGGGAGGGGTGCAGGAAAAGGCCGCGCCGCTCGCCGAGGTGATGCGCACTTAAGAAAAAATCGGGGCAGAGGGAATGGCTGGGGACATCGACCGCGAGGGGGTCGAAAAGGCTTATGGGCGCTGGGCGCCGGTCTACGATCTGGTTTTCGGCAAGGTGTTCGACGAGGGCCGCCGATCGACCATTGCGGAGGCCGACAAAATCGGCGGACGTGTTCTCGACGTCGGCGTCGGTACCGGGCTGTCGCTGTCTGAATATTCGCGCAACACGAAATTGTGCGGCGTCGACATTTCCGAGCCGATGCTGCGGCGGGCGCTCAAGCGGGTGCGCGAGTTCGGCCTGACCAATGTTGAAGCGCTTGCGGTGATGGACGCCAAGAACCTAGCGTTTCCGGATTCGTTCTTCGATGCGGTGGTGGCGCAATATGTCATCACGGCGGTGCCGGATCCGGAACGCACGCTGGATGATTTCATCCGCGTGCTGAAACCCGGCGGCGAACTCATTCTGGTCAATCACATCGGCGCCGAAACCGGTCCGCGCCGCGCGTTCGAACTGGCGTTCGCGCCACTGGCGCGGCGGCTGGGCTGGCGGCCGGAATTTCCGTGGGAACGCCTGACCAACTGGGCCGCCAAACATGGCGGCGTCACCCTGACCGAGCGGCGGCCGATGCCGCCGATGGGGCATTTTTCGCTGATCCGTTTTCGGAAATCGTGAAGCGCATAGCGTTTTCGCTCAAGAAAACGCGTCAAACAAAAAAGCGGCGCACTAACCGCGGAACCTCAGCGCGCGCGGACCGTTTTCCCGGCATGGCAATGCACCGGGCACTTCTTCTTTCATGTGTGTTGATGGCGGCTACGAGTATGGCGGGCGCTCAGGCCCCGCCCAGCCCGGCGACGCCGCCCGCCCAGACCGCACCGCCATCGCCCGACCGCGCCGCGGCCGCCAATTGCGCGCCGATGCAGCCGGCGCCGAATTCCGGCGCGACGGTTCCGGAAGGGAAGGGGCGGGAAGGAACGACCACCGGTCAGCGCGCCGAGCCGCTCGGCGACAAGCTGGCCCGCTCGGAGGGCGTATTGTGTCCGCCGCCGGGCGTTGATCCCGAAATTCATGCGCCCACGCCGGAAGATGGCAAGACGCCGGTGATTCCGCCGCCTGGCAGTCCCGGCGGCGACCCGTCAATCCGGCCGAAATAGCGCAATTTTGCAGATGCTTGCCCGGACGGCTCGCTTTGCTTGACAGGTCGTCGACCCGCTCCTTATATGCCGCGCGTTCGCGACCGCGGCATTGCCTGCCGCCACCGCGATGCCGTGGCGGGGTAGCTCAGCTGGTTAGAGCACGGGAATCATAATCCTGGGGTCGGGGGTTCGAGTCCCTCCCCCGCTACCACATTCCCGGTAAATCCCTGAAATCTTTCGTCTTGACCGATCGCTGTTACGCAACGAGGGATGTATCAATGATACTGTTGCGTGAACCTCTCGGCAACGGCCGTAAAGGCCGATCGGAGTAACAAACTTAACGTTACACTGCGAAGGCGCCGCCGTTCGACTGCATGACGCTCTTCAACTCGGTTGCGCCGTTGTTCGCCTTCGGCGGCCGGCCGCGTGCGGGCTGCTGGTTGCGCGCCTTGTCAGCGGAGGCATGCAGCTTCGCAACAAAGCCGGGTTGTGCGGCGAGTTCGCTGATACAGTCGATCAGTGCGCTCACATCGAACCGGTCACGCAGGAAGCTCCATTGCGCACTCACGACGGCCTGTCCGACATCGCGCGACAGTGCGTTCTGCGCTGCCTCGAGGGCGCGTTTGGCGGCCTCCACCGACGCTCCATAGCCCTGGATAGTGGGCATCTTGTTCTCCTTTCGCTAGTGAAAAGCGGGCTCGTCGGCCCGCCTCCTTAGATGTCGCCGCTTCTCCGGAAACCGTCAAGCACATGCCTCGAGTTGCGCCTTGCAGGTGCGGCATCCATCGTTGGTCGACGCATCGACCAACGTGGGGAACAGACATGTTTGTGGAGCCAGCCAGGAGTGATCAGACGATTGCTCGATACCAGATCGAAGCTACCAAATTCATCGGGCAGTACTGTCGCGAGCATCCGGCGGAGGCGTGCCACGCGCCCCATGAGAGCCGCGTCGTCATAGCCGTCCTCTGGTTTCTGAGCTGCGACGGCAGATGGTCCGAGAGCTATATCCGCCTCGTCGCCGCAGCTCTAGGCCAGCTGGTGGAGCTCTTCGTGATGATGGAGTTGATCCGCGACAATCCGGAATCGGAGAAATCGCTGCTCTGGCGTCTGAAGTACGACCGGCCGAAGCCCGCCGAAAAGATCAAGAGATCCCAAAAAAGCCGGCAGGTTGCCCGGCAAAAGCAGGTGGCGGCCAAGAGAAAGAAGCGAGCGAAGCTCCGCAAATCGATCCCGATGCGGGAGCTCCGCTCACTCATCCGCTATTTTCGTTCGAAAAGGGATGAATTTTCGCACTGGATCGTCGGATATATCATCCTTGCCTCGCGCGTCGGATGGCGCCCCGGGGAAATTCTTGTTCTGGAGCGCGAAGGCAATATTCTTCGCGCCGACGCCGAAAAGCGCAGCAACCAGCGCGGGCTGGCCGACAACTGCGAAATTGATATCAGCATCTATTTTGAGAAGTCCGGGCTCATCAAAAAGGCGTCCTTGGCTTCTGAACTCGATAAATGGATTGCCAACACTCGTAAATGGCACGACTACGGACGGTCGAAGCTGCAGGATAACGTCAACAGCCGCTTGGCAACGGCGTGCAAGAAGCTGAAAATTAAGCGCGTCTGCACCTACACTTTTCGCCACTTCGCGATCTCGTGCCTGAAGGCGAGCGGATTTTCCCGCGCGGAGATCGCCGTAATCGTGAATCACGCGACGGATCGCACTGCGACCGAGCATTACGGCAAACGACGCCACGGATTTAAGCGGGCAAAGAAGATGTTGAGTTTTAACAAGGCGCGTCTGCCTCTGGTGCGCGCCAAGGCTCGTCACTATTGTGAAAGGGGCATGGCGCTTTCGATGAATCCCTATTGATGCCCCAGGGCTTGCTTTTTGAGATGAGTAGGCGGGAGTGATTGCTAAAAGGTCGAGGGAACGAATAAAGAAACTCGGAGGTTCGATCCCTCCCGCCCCAGCCAGCGCGCCGACCACCGTTGAAAACACTGAAAAATCGGCCTGGCTGGGGAGCTGATGCACAGCTTGCGACACATCCCTGCTGCACAGGAAGTCGCATTCCGATGGCTGTCCACATCTTTCGCCGCGAGGCGACCTACTATTGGCGTCGGCGCGTGCCCCGCGCGCTTGCCATTTTCCAGGGTCGCCCGCATGTTTTTATGAGCCTGCGAACGACGAGCCCGGTGACGGCGCGACGGCTGGCAATCCAACTCGACGCCATTCTGGAAGACGCCGCGATGCTTGCCGAGAACGCCGACCTGCACCTGTCACGGTCCCAAATCGAGACGATGCTCGGCGCTGTCGTGGAGCGGCATCTGACCAAGCTGGAGCGGGTGGCGCTCGCTGCGAAAAGCGCGCCTGGTTTTGACGTCGACCAGGCGCGGTCGGACGACAAGCGGGCCTTGTGGACCTACACGCTGCTCGACGCCCAGGGCGCCACTGCCGCCGTGCGTCCCGAGGATCGCATCCGCATGGCTGCCGACGGACTCTCGGAAGCCGACATCGAGGCCGTGCAGCGTCATCTGATCGTGCTTCGGAAGAACGACCTGGTGCCGACCAAGGATCGTGTCCTTCGGCAAATGATCGAGGGCGTGGCGGCCGCACCGACTGCGATGAACGTGAGCGTGGCCCAGGGGACCTACTTCCGCGGGATGAAGCTTGCACTCGCCGAAATCGACCGCCGCTATGGAGGGCAGCGTGTCGAGGATGGCGACGTCGTGGATCGCATCCTCCTATCGAGGAGCGATCCACGGCTGCCGGTTTCACCGGTTGTGGTGGATGGCGAGGATCACCGTCGCGATTCACCGGCGGTCGAGCCTGCGCCAGGACCGCAAGCCATTCCGATGGCAGACTTCTTGAAATTTGCGGAAGACGTTATCAAGCTGAACGCCAAGAATGGTCACTGGGATCAAAAGACCCAGCGGCAGGCTAGGAGCGTCTCGAACCTGTTCGTCAAGTTCATGGTTGAGGACCAGGAGATCGACGATCTGAATGCACTGCGCAAGGCACACGCGGGCAAGTTCGCCGATTTCCTCTTACTCGAGATATACAAACACTACGGCAAGTCAGTCAGGGATGAGCATCTGACGATCGCGCAGCTTCGCGAGAAGGGACGTGAATTCGATGAAAAAAGAGAGGAGGGTGGAAAAAGCAAGTGCGGTCTCAGCAGCGGAACCGTCAATCGGCATTTGACCTTTCTTGGTCAGATATTCGTCCATGCAGCGCTCGCGGCTTGGAGAACCTTGACGAGATCGACCTCTCAAAACTTCGCACCAAGAGCGACAAGGATACGCGTGATCGGGACGAAAGGCTCAAGCTGTCCATCGATCGCGCCATGGCGATCTACCGCACGGCTCCGTTTAACAATTGCGCGGGTTGGGACGCGCTTGAAAAGCCGGGCCTGGAAGGCGCTCGACAAATCTTCGACTGCGCGCTCTATTTCGTGCCGATCCTCATCTATTACACGGGCTGCCGCCGCGAGGAACTCTGTGGAGCGATGGTCGATGACGTGATCTTCGACAGCGATGACATTCCCTTTCCCTATCTCCACATTGCCAAGAATGAACGCCGGCGGATCAAGAATGCCCAGTCCCAGCGTAACATTCCGCTGCATCCGGAGGTGATCCGGTTGAACTTTCTGGCCTATGTGAAAGCGATCAAGGCGCTCGGGTACAAACTGCTATTCCCCGATCTTTTTTCGCCATCCAGCCGGTCGCCTCTCGGCGACCGCTTCTACAAGCAGTTCAAGCCGATCCTCATTGCAGCGGGTGTGACGGAAGAGGGGCTAGGGTCCCACGCGGTGCGTCATCTGTTCGGGGCGCAGTTGAAGAAGAAGCTGGTGGCCGTGGAGGATCGCGCCGATCTGCTCGGCCACGGTGGCGACACCGAAACGAGCGAGCGCTATTGCGAGTCGCACGAAATCGCCACGTTGCTGAAATTTGTGATGGAACTGCCCGTGGTCACCGCTGATCTGCAGCCGCAGAAAATTAATCTCATCCCTTGGGTCGCCGAGAAGAGGGTCGCGCCGTTTTCGCAGCCCTCGCGTTCCAAACGGAGGGGATAGAACGTGACTCGTAGAGGGTCAGCGCTTCGTGTTCGTTGGATTTTCCAGGAGCCATTGTATTTTGACTTGCTCTGCCTTTGTTGGCTCGCCGACTCATAAGGTTTTGAGTATTTGCTGATCAGTTCGCATTGCTCCACGACGCAAGTCGGCTATGCGCGATTGGCAGCAGCAACATAACGCTGTCGTGTCTGAGCGTCGGTAGAGAGCGGGATTAATGCGCCGGTTCTTTCAATTGAAACCAAATTCGAGTGGAGTGCATCGCCGTGCACCATCGTCGGCAAGAACGGCCATGCGAGCCTCAAGAGCCTGCGGTTGATGTGAAAGCTGCACACGGGCGACTCGCCCGGCGTCGGAGAGCCCGGCTACTGGGGTCTCGACGTCTCGCCAGCCACCCCAAGCTGACTTTCGCGGCCACATATGCAGGCACAGGACCAGATAGCCGGTCTGCCGCAGCGTTCTCGCCAGATTCTTCTCTATCGTCGCGGGCTCGTCAGTTTTCCTCGAAGTAACCTATACCGTTGGACCCAGTCTGTCGCAAATGCCGGTTTATCTTGTTGTTGGTAAGGCTTAGCCGCGACGCAATAGTGCTTTCGATTGCTTGACTGCCCACGAAGCGGGCACTCATTCTGGACCCATGAATTATGATTTCGCGAGTTTGTCCCACAGCGAGTTTGAGGATCTCGCCCGCGACCTCGTTGGGCGCGAGATAGAGCTGCGTTTCGAAGCCTTTGCCGAGGGCCCGGACGACGGGATGGACGGCCGCCATGCGCGTGCCGATGGATCGATCGTGATGCAGGCGAAGCATTATCACGGGTCCGGTTTCGCGGCGTTGAAGTCGAAGATGACGAAGGAGCGGCTATCCATCGACCGGCTGGCGCCGACGCGGTACATCCTTGTGACCTCTGCGCCACTCACGCCAAAGAACAAGAATGCGTTGGCCGAGATCGTCGGCCCATCGCTGCGAACGCCGGGCGACATCTTCGGACCCGGCGACCTCAACGCCCTGTTGCGCAAATATCCAGACATCGAGAAGGCCCATCAAAAGCTTTGGGCGCAGAGCACATCGGTTCTGCAAACGGTTATCACTGAGGCCGTCGGAAAGGCACTTTCAAAGCCGGGGGCGGTTCCCGCCGTCCTTGCCAATCTCCTGCCCCCTAGGGAGGCTACCGGAAACGCAGCGCCTGTCGAGAAAGCGGCTCGGGACACCATATTTCTAATCAAGGCGTCGCCGATCGACGACGAATTCGCGCTTTGGCTCGCGCCCAAGCTTGAGGCCGAAGGGTACCGCGTGTTCGCCGACATCCTGACGCTTCAGCCCGGCGACCGATGGCGCCGTGAGATCAATCAGGCGCTGCAATACCGGGCGGCGAAAGTTCTGCTCCTCTGCCGCGATGCCACGCTCTCCGACTCGCATGTCCAGGACGACCTCGATATTGCGCTGGAGTTGTCGAAGGAGCTAGACGATTCCCGGTTTATCATTCCGCTGCGGCTCGAACCGGGAAAGAAGGTCAAGGGCGTCGGTGATGCGGTGACCGTCGATTTTGTGCGCGGCTGGGGAGAAGGCGTCGGCCTCCTGCTTGACGCGCTGCAGCGCCAGAAAGTGCCACGTCCCGCTGGCCAGACAGTGATCGATCCGAATTGGGAGGTTTTCCGGCGGCGCGGCGCGATCCCGCTCGTCGAGGAAGCCGAGCGATTGACCTCGAACTGGCTGCGCGCCGCCGAAGCGCCCGACGTCATCCGATTTTTCGAGAGCTCCGGCGCGATCGAGGGCCGATTGCTCGATCGCGCGCTCGAGGATTTCCCCTATCCGTGCGCGAAACAGGGCTCCGGTATTATCACCTTTGCGGAGCAATCCGAAGTCGACACCGCGTACGCGTCTGCCGGCCGGTTCAAGCTGAAGCACGAGATCCCGTTGCTGGAATTTGTCGACAACGGCTTTTCTCCGCTCGGGATCGAACGTCAGGTCGCGTCCAACCTGGTCATCGCGATGATCAAGAAAGCATGGCTGTCGTTCTGCAGGGAGAAGGGCTTCGTCGAGTATCACTATTCTAACGCTGTCGGCTTCCACGCTTCGGCCGCGCAGGCGGCGATCGGACGACGCATCCCTTGGGGCAAGCAAGGCGACCGGCGGTCCTCAATGCTTCGCAATGTCGCGAAGGGACATATTTGGCAGTTCGGCGTCACCGCGATGCCCTATTTCTGGCCGTTCTGGCACCTCAAGCTCAAGGCGAGGGTCCTGTTCGCGGTCGATAACGAAACACCGGCGGGTCTCAGCATCGACGATCCCAGGAAGCTGCACCGTTTGCGGCGAAGCATTTGCAAGGGTTGGCGCAACAAGCAGTGGCATGGCCGCATGCTCGCATTTCTCGAGCTGCTTTCGGGTGAGTCGGCCTATATCAGGTTGGCGCTGTCGGCGAACGCCGCGCTCCTGATCGAAGCCGCGCCGATGTTGTTCACTTCGCCGGTGAGCACCGCGCTTCCCAACGTTCTCGATGCCGACGAAGAAGAGACCGATAGCAGCACGCTTGGTCGGCCGGACAATGATGACGAGGTTGAGGAATGAGATTTCCTGAGAAATCTCTTCAAGTCGAACACTTCGACGAACCACCGCTGGAGTTTGCATTCTCGCAGCGCAGTCCGCACCCCAAGGACGGGTTGTTCCTTTATGGACCTCACGCCAAGGCTAAGAAGAGCCGCGAGATTCGGGTCGGCGTAGTCGGCACCACCGACGGGATCGGTCACTTTCGGGCATGGGGCCGAAAGCTCAAATCGGTCGTGCGCGTCCCGCCCCCCGGAAAAGGCGAAAAGGCCGACCGGCTGCACCTCGCGAACTTCCCTGGGCTGGACGAAGCGTTCGGGATTTCGTTCGAGCCGGACGAAGTCAGCGCCCTGTCGATTCCATGGAAGGACATCGATCGCGCAACGCGCATCATTAACCTCAACGAGGCCGTGGACAAGGTCGCGCGCCTCTACATCGATCGCGTCAAGCAGCACTTGCGCAACGACGAGCGATCGGTCGAGGTCTGGATCCTGATCCTGCCAGAAATCGTCTACGAGCGATGCAGGCCTCAGTCCAAGCGAACGGGCCTGCCAATGGAAAAGGGGGAGTTCACGAAGCGGCAAAAGGCGAAGGAGAGCATCCCGCTGCTCGCCGCCATGGGCGCCGTCAATCAGACCAACGAGGCGATTTTCGAGGACGTCCCGGATTTCCATCGCAGGATCAAGGCCGAGTTCCTGAAGATCGCGCCGACCCAACTGGTTCGCGAGACGACGCTCGCGCCGGGTGCCTATCTCAACAAGGCCGGATACCCGCTGCGCAAGACGCAGGACGCCGCAACGGTTGCCTGGAATCTCGCCACCGGGCTCTACTACAAGACGCAGCCGAAGCCACCGTGGCGGCTGGCGGATGTTCGGGCGGGGGTCTGCTACATCGGCATGCTCTACAAGAGCCTGCCGAACGATCCCGATGGGCATGCCTGCTGCGCGGCGCAGATGTTTCTCAACGAGGGAGACGGTGTCGTATTTCGCGGCGCCAATGGACCGTGGAAGACCGGAGATTACGATTATCATCTCAAGGCGCCCGCGGCGAAGAACCTGCTCGCGCTGGTGCTGAAGACCTACGCTGAGACGCATGGCGGCCCGCCCAAGGAGCTGTTCATCCATGGGCAGACCTATTTCAATGACGAGGAGTGGAACGCCTTTGTCGAGGCGGCGCCGAAGGAGACCAACGTCATCGGCGTGCGAATCCGCTCGACCGGCGGCGAGACGAAGCTTTTTCGTGATGGCGACTATCCCGTGCTGCGCGGGACCGCGCTCATGCTCGATGATCAGACGGCCTATCTTTGGACGACGGGCTATGTGCCGCAGCTCGACACCTACATCGGGCCCGAAACGCCCAATCCGCTGCACATCACTGTGATACGCAGCAAGAAGGCAAAGCCCGACATTCGCACGGTGCTCGCAGACATCATGGGTCTCACCAAGATCAATTACAACTCCTGTAACTTCAATGATGGCCTTCCTGTCACCGTCCGATTTGCGCGGATGGTTGGGGACGTCCTCACTATGGGGTCGGCGAAGGGAGAGGAAAAACAACCGTTCAAGTTTTATGTGTGAACGCCCACCTCAGCGTCTTTGCGGCCGTCACCGGCGTAGTGCAACGTCGTGTTCGGCGAAATTGGCAAGCCAACCTATTCCGCCGCCTCGCCCTTCACCTCGATCATCAGCACGTCCAGGCTCTCGATCTCCTGCATGGCGCGGCCAGCGATACCCTGCAGATCGCCGTAGAGCCCGGCGGTCGAGTCGAGCACGCCCCTGAGCTGCTCCTCGCGTTTGGCCCACAGGCGCGTCATGGTCGCGCGCTCGCGATCGAGATCGGCCTGCATATCGGTGAACTTTTCGACGATGGCGTCGATGCGGTGGCGGAAGCGCGGACCAGTCAGGTAGGCGTACACCATCTCCATCTTGGTCTGCTGGCCTTCCTGCGCCTGACGGCTGGCGGCGACGTCGATCAACGACTGCCGGAGAGCAATGGCAAGCGGGATCGCGAACCTGGGCTCCGTGACCCAGACGTTATCAACGAGATCGAAGCTCTCGATCCCCTTGGGTAGCGCGGTGGAAACGATCAGCGCGACCTCCGCTTTGGCGGCGCGCTGGTCATCGCGCAGTTTGCCGAGCCAGGCATTATTCCAGGTCTTCGTTCGTTTCGACTCCCAGAGGATCGTGCCGCAGCGCTGTCCATTGGTGGCCATCACCCCGTGCACCACATCTCCGCCGAACTCGCCCTTGGCCACCGGCTCGATCAGATCACGCGGGAAACGGCTGCGGAGTAGGGATTCAAGTTCGATTTCAAGCGCTTCGCCCTGCAGCTGCTGCGAGCCTTGGTCAGCCTTGCGACGGAGCTCCTCGATCTGGCGCTGCATGCCGGCGATCTGGGTCTCCTTTTCCGTGACCTTGGACTTCAGCGCGTCCTCCGCTTCCAGCCTTGCCTTGTCGCGAACGGTTGCAAGGTTCTCCTGGACCTTCTTCTCCACCGTGAGGTCCATCTCGCGCTTGGCTTCCTCAAGCTCCCGTTCCTTGCGCAACACCTCTGCCTGGACCTTCTGGGCTTCGGCAAGCTTCGCATTGTTGGTGGCGAGCATCTGCTGCAGGTCCGCGAGCTGCCGGTCGCACTGGCTGAGATCATCCGCCAATGCGAGGCGCGCCTTCTTTGCCTCGGCCTCGGCGATGGCGACGCGTTCGGCCCTCAGCTTGGCAGCGACCTGTTCGTCGATGGCTTCGCGCGCCCTGGTGAGGTCGGCTTGCGTTTGTCTGAGTTGGGCCTCGCGACGTTCAAAATCGGCTTCTTTGGCCGCAAGCTGCGCCTCGAATTGCTTGCGGGTGGCGGCAATCATGGGGGCCGCAAGCGATTCCGTCAGCTTGATCTCGGTGTGGCAGCTCGGGCAGACGATCTGAGGGTCGCTCACGGTATCGGTCCTGTGGTGGTGAGGCGTGATTGTATCCGCATTTCCGGCGATGCCTGGGCGGTGCCGCGACGTTATCCCCGGCAATCGCGTTGGCCGCGGTAGCGGCGATACGCTGTGTGGCGGTGTCGGTTTCGGCTGCTCGGCTGGATCGTGCGTCATGGTCAGTTCCTCGTGGCGCGAAGGTCGCGTTCGCGCAGGATGGCTTCGACGATCCGACGGAGGCGGCGCACCGAGCCTCCGCGCCAGTGCCGCGCGACCGCGGCATGTTGGGCACCGTCGAGAGGCAGTACCCAGCTTCCGTCCAAACCGCGCTCTTTGGCGAGATCAGCAATCACCGCCGGCAAGAGCGCATCCAGATCGTCCACGCTCGGCTTCGGAAAGGTGACGACACGAAACCTGTCGCGGATCGGACTCGGGAGCGGATCGAGGCGGTTGGCCGTCGCCACAAAGGAGACATGCGACAGATCGAGATTCGTCTGCAGCGCGGGATCCGGGTAGCGGGAATTGGTTTCGGGTTCTAGGAAGCCCAGCAGGCAGTCCCAGAGCCGTCCATAGTCGCTGCGCGTGCCGGCCTTCTCCAATTCATCGATCAGCACAAGTGGGTTGGCGATCTTGCCTGCGGCGATGGCGAGAAACGGGTGGCTCGGCTCGGCCGAGTACCAGCGCCGGTCGGTTCCCCCGAATACAGCCCCGTCGGCGCGGGACGCGTCCTCACGCCAAACGTTCAGGCCAAGCGCCTCTCCGAGGCGACGAGCAAATCGGGTTTTGCCGCCGCCGGGATCGCCGACCAACAGCAGCGGGCGTAGCCGAACCGTGAAGCGGCCCACGAGGTCGGCGAGCGCGAAATCGATGACCTCCGTGGCATATGGGAATTCGAATAGCAGCGCATTACGTACCTGATGCAGCGGCGGCACCTCGACTAGCGGCAAGGGCACGTTGATGACGCTCTTTAGCGGTCCGAGTATCTCCCTAAGCTTGACGTTCTTCATCTCCTCGCTACTCAGGCGGGCGACTACGAGGTGATGATCAGGCACCGCTTCGGCCGAAGATGAGACCTGATGCAGGGTCTCGGCCGCTTCTTCTTTCTCCGCCTCTTCTCTGGCCTGCCGCTCTTCCTCCTGTCTTCGCCTGGCGGTCGCCTGCATGGCTGCGATGCGATGCTCCGCCATGCGCGAGCCCAGGAGGGCCGCGTTCACGGCAGCCGATTCGTGTCTCACCATCATGTGGCTGCAGGCGGGCAGCGCCGCCCAGCCGAAGGCAAATCGCTCAACGTCGCTGCGGAGCTGCTCATCGCTGTCATGGACGATCTTGTTGAACGCCAGAAGCAGCGCCTTTGCCACGCGGCGATGTTCCTCGAAAAACGAGGCACCCCGCGGCATCGGCAGGCTCAACAGCCGGACGCAATCGGCGACACTGCGCAAATTCGGGTCATTCTCCGTGGCGGCACGACGATCGAGCTCGGCGGCGAGCGCAAGGCCCGCGTCCACAGTGAGCGCCGCGGCCCACTCCGCGTTGAGCGGCAAATTTGGGCAGAGCTCGTTGATCTCGGCAATCAGCCGCGGCTCGACATGACCGGCGTTGTCGATGACCAGCATGGCATAGCGCAGAAGCCTGGGCAGGCCTTTGAGGCGTTCGTCCCAGTCAGCCGAATCCGCTGCCGCTCCCGTGGAGACGGCATCGGGCTCGACCGCGGGCAGGTCGAGGTTATCTGCGTCGTCGCTCGCGCTCATGACTCGTCCTCCGAACCGTCGCCCGCGTCGGCGAAGACCATGATCCGCGTCAGCATGCGGTGGACATCATCGTTGTGGAGAGGCGGGCCCAGCCGATAGTAGCGGGACAGGGTACGGACCCATGTGCCGCCAGGGTCGGCAAACCAAACGGGCGAGGTGGCGATGGGGCGATCGCCGCGCAGAGGGTGGCCGGTAACGTGTCCGACCAACTGCACGCCCAGCGGCGTCACCGTTGGGAACCAGTTTTCGAGCAATGGAGCCTTCTGTAGCAGCATGGGTGAGACCGAGCGGCCGAGTTCGAGGCGCTCGCAGTCGTCGGCCAAGATGCGCAGTCGGCGGGCCAGATCGGGCGCGATCTGGGCAGGATCGAGGAAAGGGAATCGGGCGGTAAGCATGGGCAACTCTCAACAACGCAGAGCATGAGCAGAGCAGGGAGGAAGCGCAGGAGGGAAAGTGAAAGCCTTCACGCGCCCACCTCCACCACCAGGGCACCGTTGAAGGAGGCGTTTTCTGACCCGTATCCGTGCGGATTACACAGGATCCTCGTCTCGCCGACGCGATAATCGGACGAGTTGTGAACGTGGCCATGCACCCACAATCTCGGCTGATAGCGCCCTATCAACGCGGATTGGTCTGAAACGAATGCCCCGGTGACCGGATCGCTGCGGAACTTCGGATGAACGGCTTGCCAATGAACGGCGTGGTGAGTAATCACTACGGTGGGACCGTCGAACGGAGTTGCCAGGATATCTTCGAGATACGTCCTCGACTGATGGTGCAGCAGCGCCGCCTCCTGCGGCCTGAATCGCAACCAGGGCCGCTTCTGCCACCCGATCAGGCGATGATCGTTCATGCCGTTGGCGCAGGCGTTCATCACCGCGGCCTGGTTGGCTTCACCGAAGATTCGGTAGTCAGTCCAGAGCGTCGCGCCGACGAAGCGGACGGCGCCGCCGAGCACAACGGTGTCGTCAGACATCACGTGGATATTGAATGCACGAGCCTGAGAACGCGCCAGCGCCAGTTCGTCGGGGATGAATCGGCGGTAAAATTCGTGATTCCCGAGCACCATCACGATGGGAATATGCATTGGCACAATCCGGCGCAGGTGTTCGAAGGCGCGCAGTACGCCTTCACAGGTGTCGCCGGCGACGATCACGAGATCGACGCCGGGCATGATGGTGATCGGCTTGATCGGATGCACGTCGAGATGGAGGTCGGAGAAGATCTGGACTCTCATGCCGGACGTCCCTCGTTGAACGCCTCAACCTTCGCCTGACACGGGCATACGCGGCTCTGCGAGGTGACCTCGCTACGCGAACGACTCTGGTTTCGACTCAGCCACGACTTCGCCAGGCGGTTCTTAAGCTTGTGGTCGAGCGGCATTTTGCGGAGCATATGCGCCATCACGAGCGCGGCGCCGGCGCTGCCCATGAGTGCGCTGTGCAACAGCAGGGTCATCCTGGCGTCCGTCGGGTAGTCGATCTCGTCAGGGACCGCCATGCGCAGCGCGATTCCTGCGGCGCAGGCGGCGTCGCCCGCGATTGCCGGCCGATATTGCTTGATGGTGGACATGAACATGCCGATGTGGCCGGCGACCTCGAGCTTGCGAGCCTCGTTGAAGCGCCCGGCGGGTAGTGTCCTCCACAATTCGTCCGGCAGAGGCTCCTTGGCGGCGAACATCGACGCGGTCTCGCTCAACTTTCTCTGCTTGGTGATCTTACTCATGGCACATACCTTCTCCGTTCGCGCCGAAGGGCGCGTTGGCATCCGTTGGGATACCGGCTCGGTTGATTTGATTAATTGTGGTGCGGTGCTAGGTCATGCGCGCGCGCCACGGCCCTGGCCCGGTCGGGCGAGCATTCAGCACCCGGCCGATCGCGCTTTCGCGAATCTCCGCCTCGGCGGTCGCCGCCACCAAGGGCGGAACGGTGACGTCCGCGCCGAGTGCCTGATTTGCGGCGTGAGACAGGTTCGTCAGCGCCGGCATCAGCAGGTTGCCCATTTCGGCGTGCAGCGCGCGCTGCAACTCGGCCGTCATGGCATCGATGGTGTCGAGTACCGGCACGCCGAAATGCCCATCGAGTTCTTCCCTTGTCAGCCTCATCTCCTTGCTGAAGCCCGAGGCGCCGTAATAGTCGATCACGGCACTGGTCACGGAGCGGATGCCGTCGTAGCCACATTTGGCCAGGAATGACGCCAGGACCAGGCGCGAGGCGCGTAAGTCGTGTTCGATGGGACGGCGCTTGCGGGACTCAGTGGCACCATTGCCGCGCTTGACGTCGTAGGCGCCGGCCCAACCACTTTCAGTATCGACAACGATCAGATCGAGCGTCACCATGCGGCTCGTCTTCGAATCGGCCTTCAACTTGATCTTGGCCAGATCGCGGTCGGAGTTCTGCGAGGTCAACAGATCTTGCGCAGCCTCAGTAATCGGCAGCGGCACCTCTGTCAGGATCTCGAAGCGACCGCTCGCGGCGAGCGCGTCGCCGAGGGTCCGCTGGATCAACAAGCCATGACGCTTCACGACGCTATTGATGATCGAAAAGGACTTGGAAAGATCCGCCCCGATTACCGGATCGATCGGGAAGTCGCCGGCCATGGCGTTGGCGATCACGGCGTGAGAAGCTCGGGCAATCGCGGCGGGAGATACGAGCGGGGCGGTATCGATGGAGGTCACAGGAAGGTCCTTTCGTTGTCTGTAGAAAGATCATCTCATGACCGACCCAATTTGTCACCTGAAGTGACAAATTATGGTTAACGTGTTCCAAATTCGCGCAGCTCGCGCATGGATTGGCCTATCCCAAGAAGAGTTGGCGGACGAAGCCGGCATTGCACGGAGAACGCTTATCCGCCTTGAAAACTCGGAGGAGCCCGGCTCCGAACGCACGATGGAAAAGTTGCGGGTCGCCCTAGAGAAGCACGGCATCGAATTCCTGTTCGAAGGTCTGCAAGGCGTCGGCGTTAGGTACCGCGGCCTCAAGAACTGATTTGCGGCATAACCCCGCCACGTCACGATGAGGGCGCAAGGGAAAGAACCTGAAACGCGATGGTGCTCTCTCCAAATGCGACAGAGAAGTAGCGACTTTCTTGGAATGATACGCGCGGCGCGGTGACGATCCACGAAGCCGATCGCAGGGAGGCCGGGCGTGTCCGTCCGGCCATCATACTGGTGATGTAGTCACGGCTTCGTCGTAGATATGTTCTCACTGTGCCGCGCGATCAGCGGGTAGTTCCAGCCATCCATCCCCATCTCTTGCATAGCGTCGTGGATCGCTTCGATTTCGCGAATCGTGAAACGATCCAGCAGCGACAGCGCCGGCATCCCGCACGGAAGCAGTGTGCTGGCCAGCCCCACGATGAAATTCTCGCCAGTCGACTCGGTGCCGATCGCACCGGTGCCGCTGACCCCACGCTCAATGTAGAGTTTCCACCGTTTCGCGGCACCCTTTCTGGCGTTGAGACGCTGACGTTCCAGATGCTGCAGCTCGATTGGCGTGTTCGCCAGCGCCAGCGCGTTGCCGGCTGCCTCCAACAGATCAGCCTTGTCGCCGGCCACGAGTGCGCCACCTTCGTACACCTTGTCGGGTGACGACCATGCATGCCAACCGTGATGATCCTGCCTGACTAACGCGCTCAGGCCCTCGTCTGACTCGACCAGATAAACATCTGGACCGAGCCAAGCGATCGGCTTGATCGACTTGATCCGATTCTTATGAGTTTCAACCATCGTTCTCTTTCCTCTAACTGGGTTGGATTGTTTGGAAGCGTGTGCCGGCGATCAATAGTGCCCAGAGCCGTACACGCTCGGTCCGTCCCACTGCTGACCGCGAAACGTTGAATTATATTTCCGGACGATGGTGCGCTGACGCATGTCGAGACGTTCCCAGGCATCGCGCTTTGCCTGATAGGGCTCTGGCAGATCTTCGAAGCGTCCAAGCGCAAGGCACGCGGTGACGATCTCCGATGTCGAACCGCAAGCTATGCTCATGGTCATTATCCCAGCCAAGACATTCGTGATCAAATTCTCTTCAGCGCTCATTCAAGACACTCCAGTTTGTTGATGGTTGCATTGATTTGGGCTGGCAGAAGGAGGAACGCAAACCGGCAACGGCTCAAACCTGCCTACGCGCAAGGATTCGTTTTTTGATGTGATTGAATCTTCAACCGAAAAAAATGCAGGCGATTGGTTAAAAGGCGTCGGCTTGACCGCCATTCTTGCGCGCTCTGACCGTGCTTCAGCCGTACCCTGTTTGGATCTACCGTTGCAACGCAAGCGGATCGTGTCGGTGCTCAACTTAAGAATTGGTCGCGGACGAAGATAGCGCCGATCCGCTTGGGCACGGTGGTGACAGAGAAACCAGCGAGCGACATTGCGAGCCTCATGAGATCGAGACTTCGTTCGAGTTCGTGATGAAGCTGCCCGTTGTGACTGCCGACGCGCCGCGAAAACTCGTGTGCTTCCCTGGGTGCGGCAAAAGCGTGTTGCACCGTTCTCTCAGCCCTCCCATTCAAAGCGGGTGGTCTGTCGCCTGCGTGATTATAAGGAAGCGTCTCCTTCTAGGAACGCTTGCTTGGTCTCGCTCTTTCGTTTGACGACTGTTTTCGCGGTCATACCCACTCCAATGATGGCAACTCGGTACGACTAGCTTCCTGACCTGACGGCGGAATTTGGCTTTCCACATTTAGTAATTTTGACCAAAACTATTTTCCTTTGATCACGCCTTCATTCACGCCAATATTGGGGTGGGCACGTCGAAGCGCAAACCAGATCGGATGCAAGCGAATAAGGGACGCAAATGGCCGAGTATCCCCTGTCGAGGAATTGCGGAGGCAGAGATGGCTGCTGTACGCGAAGACCACATACTGTCATGCATAGCCCAATCGCCGACGACCATGATACGCCACGCGACGATGACAATCCTTTTCGTCATGCGTGGCGCAAGCTCGCCGCGTAGCTAATGCTCGATCCGGTGCGCGCAAGAAAGCGACAAACGGAAAGCAAGGCAAGCAACAAGCATAGAAAGGACGGATCCGGAATGACCGAGACATTGACGCACGCAGACATCCAGGACCTTCTGAAAGGGTTCGGCGCGGCGATCGAGCTAGATCAGCGCCGCGTCAGCGCGATGCCGGCGACGAATTTCAAAGCTCCATACGACGACAGAATGTGGCGCGCGTGGCGGGCCGGTCATATCGGCTTCATCAACAAGCTGCTTTCGTCTGTGGAGATGATGCCGTCGGTGATGCTGACAGAGCTGACCGCGATCGCGATCACCTATGAGCCGAAAGTTGTCAGAAAAGTCGCGATCGAGCTCTTCGCCGAGGTCGTAAGTGACAGTTGTGCGGAGGAGGAGCTCGCAACGGCGCAGTCCTTCTTTGCCTGCCTAATCAGGCTGGTCGGCGAGCACTCCGAAGCCGGCCGGCGATCCCAAAACGCTGGGAGTTCGATCTTGCAGTGGCTGGCTGTCACCGACCCGCTGTGCATTGCTCAGGATCCGGAATTTAGCTACGGCCAGCCCAGTGGGTTCGTCAGCTGAAGGTGACGATACTCATTCTCAGCTTGGGGCTGCCTAGGTTGTGTCACTCCCTTTTCGTAGTTCCAGTCCAAACCATAAGTAAAGCAGAAGATCCGCTGACTCTTAATCAGCGGGTCCCAGGTTCGAGCCCTGCCTTGGTCCCCAACCGCCAACTCACATTTTTCCACTTGGCGTCAGCAAGCATGTCTTCCGACGGCATCGACAACAGATCCGGGATATGTCGCTCACGGGGGCGCCCCCGACCAGCTATCGGAAAGATGCACTCCTGCCGGATATACTCTCTGACGCCCCAGGATACCGACTGCCCAAACCAGCCCGCGCGCCTTGTCAGCGATTGAGTGACAGGGTCGGCGCAATGGTTGCGGAGTTGTCGTTTTGCAGATCACTGACCAGCACATAACCGCCGAACAGGATGACGGCCAGCAAGCCATAGACAAGACAGGAACGCCGTCCGGATCTCTGACCGCTCATTTCGCTGCAATCCGTGTCTTGGCGAACCGGCCGCTCAGCTCTTTGTGGCCGTCTTGGAGAGCTCGGCTTCCACGCCGGCTGCGCAGGCCCTGGCGAATGAATAGTCCATGCTCGTGGAGGCAACGGTCTTGACGTATTCGCTGATGACGTTGTCCTTTGAATAGGGGCCCGCCGCCTTGAACTTGGCGACGGCGCCATCGGCCGCCGTGAACTGCGCGACGCAGATCGGGACCAGGACAGACATCCGGCCGTTGTTCTCTGCCGTGGCGCTCATGGTCTTGGCAGTGCCGCCGGTGACCCAGCCGCCCCACATGAATCCGATCGCCATCGCCGCAACAGCGCCGAACGCGATACCCTGGAGAAAACGGGTCCGCGCCTCACCTTGCAAAATGTCGGGCATTCTCATGATGGTCTCCTTTGTTGTTGTTTGCGCGCACGAGCGCGTTCGCAGCCGCAGGACGCCGCTTGCGTCCGCGCTTGGCAAAAACATTCAGCCTATTGAGATTGCGCCTTCCGATGGCACGCAAGCTGCCGCTACGAGGACGAGCGCGACTTCGGACGTCACCGCTTCATGGACAGCTTCAAGGCGAACAACTGTACCTTGTCGTTCAACGGTAGACCCTTGTCGTGATGCTGTACAGCACGTTCTTGGTCTCTAGTCAGAAGGTCGTAAGTGTTTCGTTTCAGAAATTTGCGGCGACCAGATCGTAAGAGCCGCGGCTGCCACGGACGTAAACCTTCGCAGCCGCCGCGCATATCACATCACGGTTGCAATCGAACGCGTCCAGTAAGCCGGACTCGTCGGGGCGGGCATCTGGTTGAATTCGCCTCAATGCGCCTTCGTCGATGAAGAATGACGCTTCCAGCGCGCTATCGTGTCCCCAAAACCGCACGGCTCGCCGGGTTTGGTCATATGAACGGCTATGATTTGGAAATTCGATCATGGGTTGCCACCGTTCAGATTATCAGCCGCCGCGTCTCACCAACTCTCTCACGACCTCTGTCGAGGCCTGATTCAATGGCCTCGAGACCCGCCCATCGAAGCGACGTGCGTTTGGTCAATGTCGTTGACGAGATTTGGCGTAGGCTAAGCTTCGCGCTGCCGTAAGGGCGATGCTGAAGCAATACGATGGCGCTGGGATTCAGATGGCTGCTCAATGCCGCATTACAAGCCTTGCCAGCCGGCCCCAGAAAACAAACTGCGATTCTCCTCGCTATTGGGCAGATCGTCCCTATATGCAAGACATCACCGCGCGCCTCCCAGGCTACTATCGGTGACGGAGAGCGTTGCGCTCCCGCCTCAACCAAAAGGGCGGTCATATGCCAAAATTCCCCCCATTCAATCTTCGTGAGTGGTTGGTACCCCCGGTATTGATGCCGATCTTTCTAGTGCTGCTGGTCGCCGCTGCGATGGTTATTCAATGGTGATCCGGCGTAGCGCGGTTACGCCGCAGGACCGGCCGTCTCCGAGCAAACAAACCCGATCGGCGCTTGCCTGCGATCTGGACGCAGGGGCGGTGATCGCCCTCGACGAGGCTCGCGGGATGCCGCCGGGGGATGAGCGCACCGAGGCGATTCACAAAGCAACAATCCTTCGGAATGCCGTCGAGATTCACGAACTTCTCTCCGGCAAGCGCGACGGGCCGGCGGTATGACGGCAGCGTTGGCGTGAAACCCATCCCACGAGCCGGCTACCGCTGGCGGTGGGCGCATTCCGCTTGCTGCGAGCTTATTCGGTTGGCGGCGACTTTATTGCGTCATTGTTGAGCCAACGGGGGATCATATAGACAACGAGATGCTTGTCCCAGGTCGACCGCCTGTTCCAGTCGATGGCCGTCCCCGCGAGCGCCCTATGATGACCCCTGATCATCCATGCATTCCCGCCGTAGTTCTCGTTGTCGAGGACGAGATGATGCTCCGCATGCGTGCGATCGACATCGTGGAAGCCGCGGGATACATGCCACTCGAGGCGATGGACGCCGCCGGGGCCGTCGCCGTCCTGAAATCCAGGTCCGACGTCGTGCTGATGTGCACCGACATCTAGATGCCTGGCCAAATGGACGGCATAGGGCTTGCCCATGCCGTGCATGATCGTTGGCCGACAATTGAAATCATCGTGGTATCGGGGCAATTGAACCTGTCTGACCTCGATCTTCCGCCCCGCAGCAGATTTTTCAGCAAGCCGCTCAATGCCAGGGAAGTGACAGTCGGAATGCGTGACATGATCGGCCATGCCTGAAGAGACAAAATGCAACGGCTACCGCTAGTGCAGTGAAAAGGCCGCCTCAGTTGGCCGTCTTTTTCGTATGTCGCCAAATGGCCCTGAGCTGAAGGAGCTCGAAGTCTCCCGCACGTCCGCTGTGACGGCTAGACCGGACCTCTCATCGCACCGCTTCCTACCGCCGCTTGTGACCCAACTCGGAAGTCGCCGGAGCGTGAGGTGTTGCTTACGACGGGGCGTGAATGACATAATCGGAAGCCAACCGTTCTCTGATGACATCGGGAGGAAGCCATGCTCGCATTCGGACGAGTCTTGTTGGTGGCGCTGTTGGCGATGGCTCCAACTCAGGTGTTCGCAGGTCCCGAGGAGGAAGCGGACGCTTTGTTTGCCCGCTGGAAAGCTGCTTACGACGCCAACGATAATGTCGCCGTCGCTAAGCTGTATGCGACCGACGCGATCCTACATGGCACCAGGAGCAGAGATCTAACGTTGGGGCGTGAGGCAATTGCGCAATACTTTACCGTGGTCGTCGGCACCGGCAACAAGGTCGAGTTCGTGGAGAAGCAGCTGAGGCTGATCAATCCCACAACCATACTGGCAGTCGGCTTCAACGATTTCATGCGCAACCGCGAGGGCAAACTCGTGCCAGAGCCAGCACGCTTCACAATGGTTCTTGTCAAAGAGGGTAACGACTGGGTCATAGCCCATCATCACTCGTCATTGCGCCCACCGCCTAAGCAGTGAAGTTCGGCTCTTGGCCCCGAGCCGAAGAGGCACGAGATGCCGCGTAGGTCTGCTGCCACGGGTAGATCGGACTTGCCTACTCATAACCCCGACCGCCGCTGCTGATCCGAACCTGACGTCGGCCGCTCGCCGATCAATGTCACAGCCTAGGCTGCAAGAAGGCACCGATGCGCTCGATCGCTGCACGTGCTTCTGGCAGGATGCGCGCGAACATATGCCAGACGTGGAACATGCGCGGCCACAACTCGAGTTCGACATCGCAGCCGGCTGCTCGCAAGCGCTTGGCCATTCGCACCGCATCATCGCGCAGTGCCTCATCGCTGGCGGCAAGAACCAGAGTCGACGGCAGGCCCACCGGATCGCCATAGAGTGGAGAGGCATAGGGCGAGCGCGGATCCGTATTGCCGAGATAAAGCTCAACCGCCTTCGGCATCAGCTCAACCGGCACCATCGGATCGGAAGAACCGTAATCGGTGACCGATTGGCCCGTCAGGGCGAGATCGGTCCACGGCGAGACCACGACGGCAGCGGCCGGCAAGGATGATCCCTCATCGCGCAAACGCATCATGCTCGCCAGCGCAAGCCCGCCGCCGGAAGACTCCCCGACAAACGCCACGTGACGCGGTTCGGCGCGCTGCGAGATGAGCCATCGATAGGCGGCCGTCACATCCTCGACCGCCGCTGGAAACGAATGCTCGGGCGCAAGCCGGTAGTCGATGCATAACACCCGCGCGCCGGTCACGTCGGCGATGCGCCAGTTAAAATCGCGAAACAGTGCCGGAAAGCCGAGCAGATAGGCGCCACCGTGAAGGTGGACGACGTATCGGTTTGGAAGCGAGCGGGGCGTCGCGATCCGCTCGGCTTTGACGCCGCCGGCGTCAACTACAACCAGCTCGGTCCCGCGCGGTACGCGCGGCACGAGCTGCGCGAAGCGGGCCACCTGTCGACGGGCATCCTCGATCTGAATGTCCGATTGCAACCGTGGCCGCATGAACCAAGGCAGACAGAAGCGGACAAGCTCGGCGCGCAAACTCATTTGCTCAAGCCAACAAAGTGGACGCGTAGCCGGAGGCGATTTGTGACAGTCCCTGCGTCGTAGCCCGAAACGGGAGGCTCGCGTCAGATAGCGCGCGGGCCCTGTTTCCGAACCTTGCACGCCGGCGTTGCCGTTAGCCGGCAATTCGCTGCTGCCGTCTACCCGACGATCTGGAACGCGTCAGCCGCACGCAACACGGTGCCGTCCTCCCAGTGGCGTCCGATCAGCATCATCCCAACAGGGAGCCCCGCCGACATGCCTGCAGGAACCGTGGCCGCAGGATGGCCAGTGACGTCGAACGGGCAAGTGTTGGAAATCATCTCGAGTGCCCGCGCAACGTAGTCCTCGCGGCTCGCGTCCGGGGCCGGGAGTAGCGTGGCCTTCAAAGGTAACGTCGGCATGAGCAGGAGATCGACGCCTTTGAGTTGCTCATCGTAGGCGGCGCGGAGCACGCGCGCGAGGTTTTGGGCCTTCGCGTAGTAGCGGCCCTGATAATTGTCCTGCATGTACTGGCCGAGCAGGACGACGAGTTTGACGGTCTCCGAAAGGTCGTTGGCGCGCACCCGCCGGCTCCGGCCGTAGAAGTCCAGCAGCGAAGTCGTGTAGTGCCCTTTCCAGTTGGTTCCCATGCTGTTGCCCGCGACCATCAGCGCCGTGGCGCCCTCGACGGCGATAGCGTTCCAAATATGGATGCCATCGCGGTGGAGAGGGATCGATACCTCGCTCACGGCTCCCCCCGCTCGCGTCAAGCGCTGTGCCGCCTCGCGTACCATGGTGTCGACATCGGGCTCGGAATTGGGCCAGCCAAACCCCTCCTTAACGATCCCGATCCGCAGGCCGCGGGCGTCTCCGGTGAGCTGCTTGCCATACGCTTCCGTGCGCAGTCCCGCCGGTTGGCGCGGGTCGAGGCCATCGGCGCCGGCGAGCACCTCGAGAAGCCGGGCGGCATCGCCGGCGGTACGGGCAATGGGTCCGGTATGATCAAGTGTTAATTCAATCGGGAAGACACCTGTGTAGGGCACAAGCCCGTGGGTGGGCTTGTGGCCAACCGCTCCGCAGAAAGAGCTGGGAATTCGGATCGACCCTCCCTGGTCGCCCCCGATGGCCATGTCGCACTCGCCGGCGACGACGAGCGCCGCGCTGCCGCTGGAGGAGCCTCCGGCAGATCGCTTCGGATCGTGCGGATTGAGTACGGGCCCAGTGTCGGAGGTATGGCTACCGCCCGAGAAGCAAAGATGCTCGCACACGGCCTTGCCGACGACCTCCCCACCGGCGTCGAGGATGCGGGTCACAATGGTCGCGTCCACGTCAGGGACGTAACCCTCCAGCACGTTGGAACCGTTCATCATCGGGATGCCGGCAACGCACACATTGTCTTTGATGGCGATTTTCTTGCCCGCGAGAGGCCCCGAAGTTGCGCCTTTGATCGAGCACCTCCAGTACCAAGCGTTGAGCCGATTGTCCGAGGCACCTGGACGGAACCCCGCGTCCCGCGGGTACTTCACCGCCAATGTCGGCTCCGCGAACTGGTCCAATCGACGGTACGACGCGAGCACACCGTCCATGAGGTTGCGGAACGACGTCAGATCGTCGCGGCTGAGAGCCAAGTTGTAAGATTTGGCGATGCGCTCCAATTCAGGCAGCGGTGGCTTGCGCAGAATCCGCGGCGCCGTCGCGGTCGGGGGTGGCGGTTGCGTACCCGCCTCGGCGGCCGCACGAACGGGCGTTGTCGCCGCGGCGACAACGGTTGCTGCTGCGCCGGCCGCGCCGGCATGAAGGAACCGACGACGCGAATAGTCTGGCGAGGCTCTCATAGCACATCCTCCCTCGACCAATGGGCTGACTTCTCAAATCCACCGCTCGCCCTAAAGTGTAGGGGCCGTCTGGTGGTCGGTAGCCGCGACGGTCGCCAAGCGGGGCCGCCGACGCTGCGGCCGGCGTGCCAAGCTGCAACGTCACAATGAGCTCTTGCATCCGGACAGGGCTGAGGCGCAGCAGCCGCATGAGGTCGGAACGTGAGGCGGCCGAGCAGATCGGTAACTAAGGCCTCTACTAGATGCCTCCAGCATCCTCGCGCGGACTGCGGAGCGACGCGCCGTCCAGCAGGCAGATTATCGTGCAGCCACCGGCGATCTTCAAGAGCTTGCATCTTTCCCGGTCTGCGCTCGTCAGCCACGTCGCGGGCACCTCGACCTTCGCGACACACGCACAGTCGAGCCACGCGCGCGATGTCCAGGCGTCTTTGACGCCGACGGGCTCTCAGAATGTCTGCTTATTGGGGTAGACCGGAAGTGATCGGCAGAGGGCCAAACCGTCGCTTCTGACCCTGAACGGACTTTCGATCGGGCAGCGGGCACGCTCTCGTTTACCCATTCGATCGGGTGTAGAGTGCACATCAGTAAGAGTGCACATAAGCAGGAGGGCGTGATGAAAACTGCCTTTCTTTCAACCCTGATCCTTGCGCTTTCGACAAGCGGCGGCTTCGCACAACAGCACGCGCAGTGCCGAAACTTCGAGGCTACAATTGCGCTTCAGACGACCAAGGAAGGTTGCTTAAGCCAGATCGACCTTTGCACTGTCGGAACAGTCATGAGCAACGAGCCCGCTCTAAGCGGCGCAACGTGGCTTTTCACGGCGCACGGAATGGCCGAAGCGGCAGGACTGCCTTCGTTGCCCAAAACACTGCAATCTTACGCGGGAACGGTGCTAGTCACGGCAAAAGGGGGGACATTCACGATCAGCACTGCGGGCGTGTACGAAACCGAGTCGCCGGCCTTCAGCCAACTGGATAAGATCGTCAAGGGAACCGATCGATTCAGCAACTCCACCGGTCGGCTCATTTTTCTTACCGGCATCGGTCGTCAGGGCGGCGGATTTGATTCACACGCTCGCGGCGAGTTGTGCGTGAACGAGTAACCGGGCCGGTCCAGTAAACTGAGGTGGAGCTGGAGACGCGGGGCAACAACCACGCGGCGTAGAGATGGAAGTGTCTGTTGGCGATCTCCGAGCCAAGTCTTCAATGTCGCCTGTTGCACCTTTGAGACATGCCGAAGCAGGCCCAGGATGTCTGTTTATCGGTGTTGACCGGAAGTGATCTGCCGGCAGTCAGAATGACGCGATTGACCGTGCGCCCCAAGGGCGCGAGCTACCAGTGAGGGAGGGTCTCACCCGGATAATTGTCGATTGGTCCGGAAGCTGGCAGGCGGCTCGGCCGGGTAACTGGCTGGGTCGGAGCCCTGCGACGAAGGCGGCCTTGGGCTGCTGAGCGATTCGATGGGCCGTAACAAAGTGAAGCCCGAGCAGGCCTCGAAAGTTCGAATGCGGATGCCGACCCTCCGGTCATTTGGGGAAGGCCGCACGCGTGGGGAAGTAATCGACACACGCACCCACGCGATCCGCCGGGGTAGTGGGCACGGCACGTCGGAAGGGTGGTTCGCAGTTACAGGGGGAGACCCGTCGCGGACGAGGGTAGCGGCCTCAGCATCGCAATAGGCGGTGGTCACGGCGGGAGTCGGACGGGGCAATAGGAGCGTTGATGCCGGGAAATGCCGGTGGAGCAAAGGGCCCCGACTTCTGGTGCGCTTTTGAAGATGGTGAGGTGAAGGTGATTGGTGATGAGCCTGACAACGCCTGATAAGATCCGGAACCTTCAGAGAAAGCTCTACTGCAAGGCGAAGGCGGAGCCCACTTTCCGCTTCTATCTGCTCTACGACAAGATCTGTCGCGAGGACATCCTGCTCCACGCCTATCGTCTCGCTCGCGTCAATGCGGGTGCAGCGGGTGTAGATGGGATGACGTTTTCTCGCATCGAGGAGCAGGGCCTGGAAGCATGGTTGGCGGGCTTGCGCGCGGAACTGGTCTCGAAGACGTACCGACCTGATCCGGTGCGGCGGGTGATGATCCCCAAAGCGAACGCGTCCGCTCGGCATTCCAACCATTCGTGATCGTGTGATTCAGACTGCCGCCAAGATCGTGATCGAACCCATCTTCGAGGCTGACTTCGAGGACAATGCCTACGGCTACCGGCCCGCTCGCGGGGCGGTGGACGCGGTCAAGGAAGTGCACCGGCATTTATGCCGGGGCTACGCTGACGTAGTTGATGCTGATTTGTCCAAGTTCTTCGATACGATCCCGCATTCCGAGCTGACAAAGTCAGTAGCCCGGCGTGTCGCGGATCGAAACGTCCTGCGCCTCATCAAGATGTGGCTGAGGGCGCCGATCGAGGAACGGGACGCGGACGACACCCGGCACATGAGTGGTGGCAAGCGAAACACGCGCGGCACACCGCAAGGCGGCGTCGCAAGTCCATTGCTGGCCAACATCTACATGAACCGGTTCCTGAAGCATTGGCGTTTGACTGGCTGCGGCGACACGTTCCAGGCTCACGTCGTCTCCTATGCCGACGACTTCGTTATCCTCAGCCGCGGTCGCGCGGCGGAGGCCTTAGCGTGGACGAAGGCGGTGATGACCAAGCTCGGGTTGACGATCAACGAGGCGAAAACTTCGCTGAGAAGCGCCCGACAGGAACGCTTCGACTTCCTCGGCTACTCGTTCGGCGCCCATTGGTTTGAGGCGAACGGGAAGTGGTATCTGGGTGTAAGCCCGTCCAAGAAGAGTGTGCAACGGTTCAAGACAAGAGTCGGCGATCTGCTGGTGCCGAGCAACACCGATCCATGGCCGGAAGTACGTGACAAGCTGAACAGATCACTGCGCGGCTGGTCCAACTACTTTGGCTACGGCTCGCGGGGCAAGGCATACCGTAGCGTCGATCAATACGTCTTTGAACGATTGCGCAGGTTCCTCGCGCGAAGGCACAAGGTGCAAGGGCGCGGCAATCGCCGATTTACATTCGATGTCATTCATCGAGAACTCGGCGTTGTGTGCCTCCAACGCCTGCCCCGAGCGGCCCCGTCGTGTGCCTTGCGGTGAAGCCAGTCGGAAAGCCGGATGCCGGAAATCGGCTCGTCCGGTTTGATGAGCGGGGATGGGAAACGGGGCGATGGCCAAAGGCCCCCAAGCTACCGCGCCCATCCTCGACTCTATCACAACGGAAGTCTCGTGGCCAAAAGGACTCGTTGACTCGGAGCAAACATTTAGCGGGGTTGAGCGCGCCACCGAATGGATCGCTGCCGATCGGCCTTGCGCCGAGAGCCAAGCAGGCAGACTCTCACGCTCGGCGTTCGGCTCACTCGGAAGATTGGGTAAAGTCACCGCCAACGACTATCGACCTTCCTCTGAGAGCATGAGTAACGGCAATCCGCAAGGAGGCGAAAATGTCGAGAGATCGTAGAGAGTTCATGAAACTCGCCGGTGCCACGGCGGCAGTGGTGGGCACGGCGACACCGGCCGCCGCCCAGATGAGCGGGCAGTTCAAGTCTATCAAGGCGTTGGCATTTGATGCCTACGGCACACTGTTCGACGTCTTCTCAGTTACGGCGTTGTGCGAGCAGTTGTTCCCTGGCAAGGGCAACCAGCTGGCGCAAATCTGGCGGTTCAAGCAGTTGCAATACAGCCTAATGCGCAGCCTCATGGGCCGCCATCGCGACTTCTGGGGCCTGACCGAGGACGGGTTGGTCTGGGCGAGCAAGAATCTCCAGCTCGACCTGACGGCCGACAAGAAGAAACAGCTGATGGATGCTTATTTGAGCCTCGCGGCCTTCCCGGACGTGAAGCCGGGCCTCGATGCACTGAAGAAACAGGGGATCAAGCTTGCGATCCTGTCCAACGGTGAGCCCAGAATGCTCGAGGCGGCCGCGAAAAGCGCAGGCATCCGCGATCTGCTCGACGAAATCATCAGCGTCGAGGAGGTGAAGATCTTCAAGGTCAGCCCGCGCGTCTACAACCTCGCGCCCGAGCGCATGAAGGTAAGCAACCCCGAACTCGGCTTCGTCTCGGCGAATAACTGGGACGCTGTCGCCGCCGCGTCGGCCGGACTGCGGACATTTTGGATTCAGCGCAGTACCGTCGAGGTTCCCGAGGAATTGGGATTCCAGGTTGATACAATCGTCAAGGCGATCACCGATCTAGCGCCGCTGCTGCGCGGCTGAGCACTGGTAGGCCATCGCTCAAGAGGACTATAGGGCCCGTACTCAACGAGCGGTTCTCGAGATCGGCCGTGCTAACGGAGAGTGCCGAATGCCCGGGTTTGGCCCAACCCGGACCCACGCCCCGCTATTGGGGGGGACAAGCGGACATCAATTCTGCCTCATCTGACCGCCTCGGTCTGCTGGCATTCCCGTTCACCCCGCGAGCCTGATCCGGCTTGCCGGTGCAACCTTCCTGATCCTTGGCGTCGTCCTGATACGGACGTAGCCGCAGAAGTTGATGCGGCCGTAGTCTCTATGGCGTAACCTTGAAACGCCAGCGTCATCACACCAGCCAGCCAACGGCGCCTTGTGAGAGGTCCAGCGATGCCCGCAGATCATGATACGCGCCCTATGGGTCGAACCGGCATCGATGTGCTGCCCTTGGGCATCGGCACGAACAAGTGGCGGCGTGCCGATCGTGGGGCCGTGTTGGAAATCTACAGGACCATTCATGATGCCGGCCCGTGCATGATCGACACGGCTGAGATCTATTTCTCGGAGCGCATCGTGGGTGACTGCCTGCGCGCCGGTCCCACCCGCGCGGTGATAGCATCAAAGTTTCTTCCCTTTCCGGGCCGAACCTCTCCGCGACGCCTGATAAGCGCGCTTGACGGTTCGCTCGCGCGCTTGGGCCTCAAGACAATCGATCTCTACTATGTCCATTATCCGCTGCCCTTCATCGACGTGGGAGTGTTCGCCGAAGGCCTCGTCGAAGCGGTGAAGTCCGGCAAGGCACGCGCGGTCGGCGTGGCAAATTTCAATGCGGACCAGATGCGCCGCATCGCCGATCACCTCGCAAGGGCAGGCGTTCCGCTCGCCGCCAATCAGGTCAACTACAGCCTGCTCCGACGAGCGGCGGAAACGAATGGCGTGCTCGAAGCCTGCCGTGAGCTCGATGTGGCACTGGTGGCGTATTTTCCCCTTGCGTCCGGCCGCCTCACGCAGCCGTCGGACAGCATGGGCACGAAAGCGCTGCTGACGTGTCTCGCCGATATTGCCCGCGCGCACGACGCCAGCATCGGCCAGGTCGCCCTGAACTGGCTGTTGGCGCGCGACAGTCACGTGATTCCCATCCCCGGCGCGACCAAGCCTCATCACGCCAGGACCAATCTCGATGCACTCGGTTGGCGCTTGGGTGAGACCGAATTCGACGCGATCGACCGAGCCTCAGCAAAGAGTGGAACATGAATCCGGCGCACATCAAACCCCTCATCTCCATCTCTGACCTCGACAAGATCGACGTCCGCGTCGGGACCATTCTCGCTGTCGAGGACGTGGCACATTCGGAGAGGCTCGTACGGCTGCGTGTCGATTTCGGCGACCACGCGCGCTCGATTCTCGTCGGCATGAAAAAGTAGTGGCCATATCCAAAGGTGTAGATCGGCGTCTGGTTTGCCCCTTTGGCGTCCAATATTGACCCCACTATGGATCGATTAACTGACTGAGGCCGCGTCCGAAAAAGATTGCCGCGACCGGGGTCAAGGTTGGACGCCGAAAGGCGTCAATGTTCGGAGCCGGAACGCAATCCAGCTTTGGGGCATCGCTTTCGCCTATCGTTTCCTTTTGCGCCTGGCGCTGCTTGATGCCAGCCTGACGGATTGGGGCGCCGCGCACCTCAGCATCGTACTTGCCAGCCTCGCTACCCCACGCGTGCCAGCCGTGGCGCGTCTCACGCGAGAAGATGTCGGCGCGCCGCCAACCCGGCGTGCGATCCGCGATCATCTGATAAAGCTCATCCGGCTTGCGGCTGTGCTGGCGCGCGATGCCGTCAAAGATCGATGGAAACGTGATCAGTGGCGGCTTTCCGATGGTGCCGATCAGGACCTGCTCGTGCATTGATCGCGTCCAAAATCCGCAACCCATACGCAGCTTCCCGCGCCTCGTGACCTTGCGCCAGACGATGTTACTTTTATACCTGACACGCCACGCTTCAAGGCAGGCGAGCGCGTCCGGCAGCATAGGTATGGTGGCCCAACACATCACGATGGCGTCATCCTGGCAGAGATCGCGGACAGGAAGCGCCTTGATCGCGTCGAGCGGCATCACGGTGTAATGTGCCTGAGCCGACTTGCCTTGTCCGGCACGCGAGTAGGTTTGAAATTCCCACGGCGGATCAATCAGCACGAGCCGGAATGAACGCGGCAACAACGGCTCGAAAAGCCAGGGAGTGATCGACACGGTACACCTCACGATCCTGCCCCAACGAAATATCCACGCTGGCCACATCGCTCGGCCGAAGACCGGCAGCTCGCAATGCGAATGCTCCTGGCAACGCCTGTGAGCGCCTGTCCCGCCCTGGCAGCTTTATTGCGCCCGGCTTGTCGTTTTCCGCAAGGTAAATGACATCGCGTTCCTTGAACACGGCCGCGATCTCTTGGGTCCAGACGGCGGCGACACCATGTTGCCGCGCATCGGCACCAATTCGAGTTCATCGTCAATCTGAAGACGGCCAAGGCGCTCGGGATTGAACTGCCGCGGGCACTCCTCGCCATCGCCGACGAGGTGATCGAATGACCGCTTGTGGCCCAACTCGGACCTCCGGTGAGGTCCGCTATCAGGGGTACAGCGGACCTCATCGCCTAATCTGCGGCGCAGGTTATGAGTACAGTCGACAGCCACAGCGCGTTAACTTTTGTTGTAGAGCGGGCTGCCCGCTGCTGCGATTTCAGCGGTGGCCCTTTGTGGGTGAAGGGCTGGTCTCCAGGGGCCTCAGCTTCGACGCCCCAAGCTGGGGCCCTTAGTGCTAGAGGGCAGCTGAAAGGCCCACACGGGGACGAGGGAGTTCTTCCCGTGCTGGCCTTACCACGGGAAGGGGCACTTGAAAGGCTCACACGGAAACGGGGGACGAGGGAGTTCTTCCCGTGGTTTCTTTATCACGGGAGGGCCTTTTGTTATGTCAACAGGCCCGCGCACGCATTGCCATTCCCTGCAAACGGCTGCTTGTTCACCTAACTGGGTGACGCACACACCAGCTTGCCTGGCGCATTTGGGAGCCCACCCGGCCGGGCACGATGGAGCCTCGAACCAGGGTTTGCCGTCGAAAATACTGAGCGGGAAAACTGTCCAACACTCACGGAGAAGTTTGATAACCTGCGCCTGCGCTGATGAACTAGTAAAACTCGTGCCAATCAGAATTAACAGCAGTGGTGCCGCCAGAACGGGAGCGAAATTCATCGCGTCCTCCTTCTCTTTGCGGTCGCGGCTTCACACTACTACCTCAGCGATCAGAGAAAAGGCAGTACGACGGACATAGCTCGAGATTATCCAGCTCGGGTCGATTAGAATCATCAATGGTCCGGCCGCGGCCTGTCATTGGCTTAGCACCGGATATTCGAAGGCAACGACTTCTGGATCGTTTCCACGAACCAGGTTTCACCGGTGTCCTTGGCGGCGAACATCTTGATGTGTTGGCATCACCGACCCGCTTTGCTGGTATCATCAGCGGTGATGTAGCCGCTTGTAAAAGGTTGCTTCGCAATTACAGTGTGCATTGTGAATTGCGTGCGATTGATTTTCGCATTCCTAGACTCTTCCAAATGCTATCGACTTCCTATTCCGTCGGTGAACGTCGATGACAACCTCGTCCAGTACGTGCTGGGCTACCAGACGTCCGATCCAGCCAATGCGATGCTTCTTTTCGGATTGACAGCTATTCCGGCCGGCGCGCTCGTCACCACCTCCGTCGCGGCCGATGGCTCCGGCACGATCGACGACTGGACCATCGTGCTGGTCAAAAAGTAAGCGCGCACGTCGTCGATTTCGATCCGATGCCAGATAGGCTGGGCAGGAACTTTCCCTCGCTCCCATTCGGGAATAAGCGTGCGGTCCGGGACAGTCTCGATATCTAAACAAATGATCTTGTCGTGTTCCATAGTTTTAGGCGGGGCTCTTTTTTGATGAGTGGACCTTGTTCACCGTCTTCATTCGAGGAGTGACTTACAAAGGACGCTGGTGAGATGATCAACCGGGAGGTCCTCATGACACGGATAGTATCCCTAACGAGCCTTATGGCTTTGTTCTCAAGGGTGGGGATTATGCAGTCGAGGCGTTTGATGGGAGTGGCTGTCATTGCTGCAACGTGCATGTGCTTTCATCCCTATGCGCACGCCTATTCACTCTGGTCTACAAGCGCTGTAGGCTGCGTACCAGTGAGCGCGTCAGGTCTTGTTGTCACCGCTGGTGCTGTTACCGCCACGGTTGGCAATACTGTCACGCTCTATTGCGGGGGGCCCACCTCGATAGGTCGTCCCGTTACCCATATCGAAATAAGCTATAAGGGCGGCGGGACCCCCGAACCTACGGAAGCCCGAGACACACAGGCGGCGGCGCGTCTGGATCAATTTTTCAGGGGGATTGCGACAGCTGAGTTCATCGAAGTATCGAAGGAAACAGGAGCTGAAACATCAAAGTGCGCAGTCCAGTCCAACGGTTCGTTTCAGATCGCGACCGATGCAGGGAAATGCAGCGAAACCGGATCGATACCGAATATTGATAAAAATTTCTACTACGTGCGAATTATGGTGAAATCCGGCCTCTTCGCGGGACAAGACATGAGCGTCTACGCGTATCGCTTAGTTGGCAGCCGACGGTTTCTCCCTGAACGGCCGCCGCGATCTCATGGTCCTCTGCCTCCCGCGCGGCTATGAGATCGGCACGCGCGGCAGCCTACATCGCGAAGGCTTTGTAGATCGGGAACCACCATCGTTCGGAGTCGAAAGCGCGATTCCCGTTGGCAATGCCATACGCGCGGATTGAAACAAACAGAATACAAGCGTGATGGCAGCCAGCAAGCCAAAACCATCAAGCTGCCCTTGAATGTCGGGCCTAAACAGAGTGTCGCAACTTGAGAAGTGCTGCACGCCAGAAGCTTTTCGGCTTCTGAAAATCAGAAATGACAATTGACTTGTCGGGCAAATCAGTTGTTTATAGGGAGCCTGCTGATTTTCAGGAGGCTTCTTTATGTCCGATCAATCTTCCGAGCTTATAGAGATCTCGAAGCTCAACGGCGATTTCAGAAGAAATTACGGCAGGCTGATCGGCGCTTATCTCTATCTGCGATCTGTCAGCGCCGCGCGCGGCCGTTCCTTGTTTTGGGCCGGTCTCGCTTCCTTCGTTTGTTCTTTAGCGTTGGCTTGGTTGGCGCGACGTGGTTGGCCAATATGAACCTCGCTTTGATCTCTGCAATCAGCTCGTCCACCGTCTCAACGCGAACCGCCCTGTGGCGGGCCAAAGAGCTGTCGGAAAGCGTTAGATACCTCGGACAGCCCGACGCGGCCACGAGCACATAGTCTTGAATCTCCACATTGGGGGCATTTAATCGCGGGATAACGAGCACTTCGTCATCGGGCTTCGGCCGGTGGACTCGCCATTGCGCGGCATGCTTTGCGCCCCTCTTGGCCAACTGGCGAACGACCTGAAATCGGATCTTTCGTCGTCGGCTCAGTGACAGACTTGGGCCATCTGTTATGTCCACCTGAATGCCAAGATCGCTTCTCAATTCTTCAGCAACCCGCGCTGCAAGGCTTGAGAGAACATCGGACCAATGTTGTCGCGCATCATACCAAGCGCAGTCGCGTGAGGCTTTGTAGCCAATGAGCGCATAGGCTTTTCTTATCGAGCCAAAGTGCTTCACGTAACTTTGGGTAGAGGGAAGTCCGGCCGTATTGCGGATGATGCCGTCGCTAAGCTTTCCCTTGCGAGCAAGCGTGAGCCGTAGCCGCCGCAACATATCGTCCTCGGAGAGAACAACGTACCGCTCGGCCATAATTTTCTGGGCACGTGCGAAGAGGTTTCGGTCAACTATCGGTTCCACCGCCGCTGTGTTCCGAATCCAAATGTGATGAGGATTTCTTGTAAGCTTCTGCCCAAGACGGCGAGACGTGCGGTTGTAGACGAGATTGCCAACATAGTTCTCGTTCTTGAGAATGGCATGGACCATGATGTCGGTCCAAGGACGGCCATGCTGATTGGCGATGTTCGCTCGATTGAGCTTTCTTGCAATGTCAATGTTCGTTTTTCGCTCGACAACGAATTGCTGAAATATCCATCTGACGACCGCGACTTCTTCTTCAGACCCTGGCCGGAGCCGCACACGGTCCGTTTTCAGGGCCTTGCATTCCCCCTTCGCCAGCCTGCCTTTCGAACGCTGCTTCTCATCCACCATCTCCCTGTAGAGTCCGAACGTGAGCGGGCCACCAACGCGATAGCCGAGGCCCGCTATCCGGCAGTGACCGGCGTGCACCTTGACGCCAAGCTCTCGGCTATACTCAGCCGCCATGACACGTTTGATGTTCTTGACGATACTCGACAGGAGACTTCCATCGTTGTCGAACTGTTCAGCGCAATAGGCAACCTTGACGCCGCTTCGCTTGCAGACAAACTCGTAATGCGCGCTCTCATCGACGTCCTGGAAGCGTCCCCACCGGCTGACGTCGTAAACCAGCACGTGATCGAAGTCCGCGTTTCCTGATTGAACATCTTCGATCAATTCGATCAGGCCCGCCCGCCCGTTGATCCTCACTCCGCTGCGTCCTTCGTCGACGTACGTCCGAACGATGGTGAGGTTGCGTTGCTGAGCGTATGCCGCGATGGCGGCCGCCTGATTCTGGATCGAATACCGCTGAAGATCAGTCGACATTCGAACGTACTGTGCCGCGCGAAGAGCCTTCTGGGTCTTTGCCAGTTGCGTATTTCGGCGGATGACGAGCGCATTGACCATATGCATCAATGCTCCAATGCCGCAGCAGCGAAGCTGCCGCGGTATCCCGAGATCGATTCCTCACATGACTCTGTCCGCTGAAATTACATCATGAGACTTTTGTGATGTAGCAGCGGCAAACCTTGCATGACCCACCGTCTTTAGTCGGCGAGTGCCATCCCAAGAAACATAAGATTGTTCTGATCATCGTTTTCTCCCCAGCCCGGAGCATCCAACCGCAACTAGCGGTGGAGGGCAAGGGGCATACCCCCAAAGTGCACAGGTGGAGTCAGCCTTTGGACTTAGCCTTTAGCCCCAGCTCTACAAACCGGCGGATGGCTTCGGAAAGATCGATCTTCAACGACATTCAACGCATAGCGGAGAAGGCGTCTTCGTGATGCTGTTGAAGGCCCGCCGGTTCACGCTGGCGGGCTTCCTTCATGGACCTTCGACGACGGACCGCAGCCGCTACATGCGCTTGCCGGACCAACTCGCGCAATAATTCCAAATCGCGGAGTTCAGTCAGAAGATTTGCGGACAGGGTAGAGTAGTCGTCAATACGTTGCTGAAGAGAAGGCATTTTAAAGAAACCCTCACTAACTATTACTCATACTTCATTGTGAAGAGGGGGGACGGCGGCTTCAACAGGATTCGTCTAATTTGAGAGCCACATCCGGAGTCTTACGGGCGCTTCAATTTGTGGGCAGAGCCTTTGCGAAGAGGCCGCTAGCTCAGGGCAGCTTCTTTCATTCGCGGCACAGGCAGGTGGTTCGCGCGGCCTGCCCTTTGTCAGCGGCCGTACAGACGATAGGTCCGATTGAGGTCTAGTCTGCTCACCCCCGGCTACTTCCCCAAGCCGGGGGTTTCTCCAAGCGCTGGCGGCCCCGGTGCGTTGCGTATTGCCGGGGCCGCTACAGCGACCCGAGCACCTGCCAGACAATAGCCAGCACCAGTATCACCAGCATGGCGTAAGCGGTCCTACGGCCAATGCGGTTCACTTTAGTAGACCCGGCGATGCCGCCGATAGCCCGCGGGCTCTTGCGAACTCGCGAAATATGGATTGATGACGCACTGTGCCGATCGGCCCGATGCCGACGCGTTGCATTGGGGCAGCGACGTGTAGCTGCATTCGTAATAGATGGTCCGGTCGTACAGGCGCAGGCAAACTGGATAAGCCGGATCGTACATCTGGGCAGTCGCCGGAGAGACCATCCCGATCGTCAAAATCGCCAAGGCCAGAATGCGCATCAGAGCCTCCTTCTGCATTCAGCCCAAGGAGTGCCAGCCTCACTCTTTAGCTGATAATCTCCTTGACCTTGATGCCCCGCAAGGCCTCGATGCAATCAGCTACCAAATGCAAGAACTCATGCCGCTTTATGCTTTTCACCTGACGCCCTTCCATATTGATGAGAATGAACCTCGCCATTTCGTGGGCGACTTCAAATTGCGATTTGCCGATAACCTCAACATCGATCCTTTCAGCCATTTCGCTCTCCGCTAGTTGGAATTGGAAAGCAGCAGCCTGTGGCGAACACCTTGATGTGCTCGGGATCGCCAACCTGCTTGCTGGTGTCGATGTAGACAAAGACGGTCATTGGTCTCTCTTCAGTTTGCGCCTGCCCCAGTGATGACTTTTGCGATCGGCGTTGAAGACCCGCTCGACGTGACGATTTAACGCCCGCATGACGCCGATACGGGCCAGCATCGTCGGCCCGCCGCTCTCCGCAACCAAGATTAGCGCCTCCATCGCCGCCTGCCATTCCGGCGCTGAGTGCTCGGCCTTCGGCAGATCCATGATGTAGGTAGCGGCATCCTTCAACGTGAGGAGCCGCCGACCATCGGGAAGCGGTATTGGATCCTCAAACGAGGCGGACCAAGGCAATAAATCTACTCGGGCAATGATCTTGGGTGTTCCATCTTGTCCAAGACTATCGGTAGCGGCTTGTCATCTTGTTCTTGTTTTGTACTATCGCCAAATGACGACCGATCGTGAAATCGAGACCCTGTTCAGGCGGCTTCGCCTTTACGACCAGCTCAGGCGCCGGGCCGAGGGGCTTATTCGAAAAATCCAGAGAGAGATTTGAGGAAGCGCTATGGGACTACGGCACGTGCGTTCCGAAATCGAGCACATGCGCGTCCAGGTCGGAAGGCAGCGCAGGGAGATCCTGCAGCTTCAGCGCGCCGGCATCGCCACAGCGGCGGCTGAGCTCTTGCTCGGCAGGATGCTGGCGAAGATTGAAGGTCTTTGCGCAGAGCGGGACCGGCTCAGGAAGGAGCAGGGCGGACCGACGATAGGTCGCGTGCTCGGTGGCCGGAGCTGGTGATGCCAGAGCGGCTCAAATGGTACGACGAGAAGGCGGACAACTCGCCATGGATCAGGGCGCTTGCTGAAGTGCGCCAGCGGGCTGCGCGTGAAGGCTACTGTTATCAGCACGTCCAGGCGATCACGGTCGCGATCGATCAGTACGCGGAGAAGGCATTAGGCAACCGCGACTACTTCCTCAACAAGCCCTACAGCATCGGCGGGCCTAGGAAAGCCGGTGACGCGCCGTAACCTGCTCCAGAACGACGCGCCCATTTTCGCCAAGAATCGGACCCAGCCCGAGTTCGCCATTTCGGGGTGGCCGCAGTGGCGAGGGGCCCGGCGTCCGTCGTCCGGAATCGTCGCGCGCCGGGCCGCCTAGTGCGCCGACGCATAGGAGGCGGGATTGCGTTAAATCCGTTCCCCGTGCCCTCGCTGGCGATCCTGGACGGCATCGATGTGCCGGCGCCGGGGCGCTCGTGTTCGGGGCAGGGAAGGGCGGGCTACTCGGGTTGGTCAAAGTCCAAGCGGGGAGGTGGACGAGGCCACGCCCCAGGATCTCGCTACATGCCGTTCGGGCTAAACTTGGGACTGTCTAGCAAATTGCGATTAATCACCAGTCGAGGATCCGTGTCCTTCTGATGCATGAACGAGGCGCTGATCCCAGAAATCGTAGCAAAAGGGGACTTAGTGGAGTTTTGGATCAGATTTAACCACCCCATGAAAGTCGACGGCAAGTGTAATCGCCACGTCAAAGAGTGAAGGCGAACTGAGATTTCTGATCTCACATTTGTAGGCATGAGATCCCTGCGGCCATCCGGTCATCATTCCGGCATCACCGTACTTGATTGTTGATTGGCCGGCTTGGTGCGGAGTTTCGGGGGCTGACGACAATTGAACCACGGTGACGCGCCCTCCGGGAGGCAGCTTCGTCGGGAGGAAGTCCACGAAACAATCCGCGCGGACGTTCACGACGTTTGCGCGGTCTTTAGCCCATTGGATCAGCGCCGGAATTGCGATGAAGAGGACCGCGCCCATACCAGCTTGCTATTGCGAATGCGAAGGCCGCGGACGCAATGAAGTCTCCGAAATTATACATGAGGCTCTGCAAATACGGCCACTCGCTGGACCGCGGGCGCGTCTATTTCAGGTACGGGTACGAGTGCAGGCGTTGCCGAAAGTGTGACAAACTTCGTAATGCCAGAGCTGGCGTCCTCAGACCGGGAGACATAGCAAAAGCTTCGAGCGCGCTGCGGAACGGGGTGACAGTTAATCAGATCATTCACGGCATGCCGATGGGCGGAGGTCCTCGAAATCCATCTTTGATACTCGTCAACCCTGTGGCGTTTTACCGCTTTCGACGTGAGAACCCAGAGTTCAACGGGTTCGTGCTGGCCGCGATTGAAAAGAGGATCGGGAGAGCCAACAATCCTGTGCTAGCAGTGGCAGCCGGGACTTTCAGGTACGACTGGGATCAGGCCGACTATCAAATCATCCAGGCGATGGTGCCTGAAAATTTTCCGGACAGGGACGTCGTAGTCAACGACGTGATCGTATCCCTCCTCGAAGGAAGACTTGATCGCAACCAGATCAGCGCAAAGATCTACTACTACATCAGAGCCCAGAACCTCGCGTTCCCAACTAAATATCGCAAGTTCGGCAACAGTCCTCTTGAATCGCTGGATGAGGTCCTGTTCGAGGACGGGACCGCGACCCGGGGCGACACGGTCAGCCGCGGTCTTTGGGACTAGAACGCGCAGAGGCACCCCAGAGGGGCGGGGGATTTTAAGTAGGGCCGAAAGCGCTGATGAGCCCGATCACTATGGGGATGAGACCAGCGCAAATCCATAATGCGGGTGCACTGGAGCTTAGGCCGGCAATAAGGATCCAAAGACCGAAGCCGACGATGATGGCCGAGATCGCATAGGCGGCCCCTTTTTCCATGTTCGATCCAACAGCAAAACCGGGATCGATCGCCCTCTATGACTCGCTAGTGGGGCAAAACGTTCCGGTGCCCGTGGACGGCTGCCCCCTGGAAAGGTGATTTCGTGAGCAAATCAGCAGGCGGCGGATCGTATTCGTTCGACCAGCCGGCGTCAGGTCCCGCCGGGAGCAGGGTTTCAAACCAATCTCCGCTACTTCCGCCCGCGCCTGATTCGGCCGCCATGCGTTCCGCCCGGCCTCATGGCCGGGCCGAATTCATGGCCGCCAACGGCGACGGCACTTTTGGGCGAACAGCGACTTCGAGCGCACCAAGGCCCGCCAGTTCAGGCTGACTTGCCACTTATCGACGTTCAGCTAACTTCGGTGCAGCGGAGTGTCCCATGAATTGGCGATCTGCGGCAAGGAAGGCAAGCCTATGGATCCTCGGGTCCCTCGGCGCCGGTATATTGATTGCCAAAGCCATTGAAAAATGGGGAGACCGAATTGGGTATCTCGACGACCCCTCAAACGGTTTCCAGTGGGCGCTCGCCAAGGCTGCTGCAGTCACGGAACAATGGTTCTTTTATCCAGCTTTGACTTTCCTGATCGGATTGGCGATCGGCTTGTGGGTTGATGCGTTATTTCGCAGCAGAAGCGCCGAAAGAGAAGCGGAGCTTGCACTGCTGGGATACGATCTGAGGGAATTTTCAGACTTCATTGTTGAGCGCGCTGGCCAGATTAACCAACGGTGGCCAACCTGCATAAGTGACCGCATGCCGGACCTGCAAGCCTTACTAAATCGGGCACATGGCGCTGGGCTACCCGCTCCACCGCCAGAGGTCATGCAGCTAAGCGACGATGGCGAGCACTTTGCCGGTTACCTCCGGGACGTGGGCACGTTTCTGATCAACAATCAGTTTGCGGGAGCGAAGAACGTCGCCCTTCATTGGAATGCAGAGATCGAAAAATACGCCGCCAGCCGTCAGGGCGGCGGCGTTTGATTTCCTTTTTGATTTCCTTGGAGAACGAGGAAAGCCAACTCTCTGGCTAAAGCAACAGCCGCAGGCATTGGCGGCACTGCGGCTTTAGCCGGGTCAATGGCTATTGGTGATGAAACGTCGGCCCCGCCGGCCCGGTGCCTAGCCCCCAAGGCCTCCCGCGGGGAGTAACCGCGTAGGAGGCCCGCCGACTCAACCCGGCGGGCTTCTTTGGTTTTGATGGGAGGGCAACGTCCTCGCTAACGCGGAGCAGCTGCCTACGGGCTTCGATCGCTCCGGTGCATCGATCATGGCAAACAATCTGGCGATGGTGGACCGGTGAAAATCAGGCGGCTAATTTTAGCTTTTTAAGCACATTGGGAGCCGCGTCATGTTGCAGGGTTTCCTTTGGTTATTTGATGATGCCATTGCGTACATTCTACTTGCCAGCACATTCGTGCTCGCAGCCCTCCAGTACCGACAACTCAGGCTCATGCAACACCGAACAGACGCGCTTGCATCCGAGGTCTACGAGCTAAAGATGCTGGTGAGGACCATGTCGTATGTTCCCGAGGCGGCCAACATGAAGCTTGCCGAGACAGAGCCGGCACTACCAACTGGCGCCGCGCCGCTGTCGCTCGCTTCAGTTTCCGCCGCGACAAAGCCGGGGTTTCCGGCCGTTTAATCGCGGCGACGGGGACGGCCGCTACCCACCTAGCAGCAGGAGGGTCGAGCAATGGCTGAAATCGTTCCTTTCCCCGTAATTCGCCGGCGGGCATACGATTGCAGAATTCGGCGCAGATGCGCCTCGCCCAAGACAATGACGTGGTCCACACATTCTCGCCGGATTGATCCAATGATTCGTTCGGCATAGCCGTTCTGCCATGGCGAGGCCGATGCGGTCGGTTTGTCCCGGATGCCCATGGCCCGCAGTCGACGTGTGACGACGGTGCCATAGATCCGATCCCGGTCGCGGATCAGGTAGCGCGGAGTCTCGTCCCAGGGAAAAGCCTCGGTTAGCTGGCGTGCAATCCATTCAGCTGTCGGGTTTGTTGTGACGTTGATCCAGACGAGCGCTCTGCGATCGAGCCGGAGGATGACGAAGCCATAGAGCAGCTCGAAACCGATCGTTGGAACGACGAAGAGGTCCATGGCGGCGATGTCCGGCATGTGGTTGCGCAAGAAGGTTCGCCATTCCTGGCTTGGCGGCCCGCGTCGCTTGACCATGTACTTGGCAACGCTCGACTGAGCGACGCTAAAGCCGAGCTTGAGCAGTTCGCCGTGGATGCGTGGCGCGCCCCAAAGCGGATTGTCGACGCTCATCCGCCGGATCAATCCGCGCAGCTCCATGTCGATCTGCGGTCGCCCTCCCTGTGGGCGCGACTTCCAACGCCAGTAGCCGCGAAAGCCGGCCCTGTGCCAACGCACGAGCGTCTCGGGCCGGATCATCGTGAGGACCTGCAGGATTGAGGGAAACCACCGCTACAGCTGGATCAAGAACCAGCCATCCTGGTTCGTCAGCCTGGCGCGACCATGCAGCCTGCGCCGCAAGACAATCAACTGATGTCGAAGCGCCGCGTTCTCCGCTTCCAGCCGCAACTTCGACTTGAAGGGCGAGGCCAGGACGGCTAGCACGAAACACAGCAGCCCGATCATTCCACCAGCTTAGGCGTTTCTATCACGTCATCAACTCGGATGGGGTTTTCGGTACACACAACCTTTGCAGAAGCGATTTCCGGGATCCCGCCGGCAACGGCAGCCCCAGTCAGTGCGCCCGCTGTCAAGGGACGAGCACGGATGATGCGAGGGTCGTCCTCCGGGCTCAACAACCCAAGAGAGCCGCGAGGGCTTCCGCTCTGCGAGAGCCGCTCAGTCGTTCCTAACGGGAACGTCCTAGATCGCTTTGGTGAGTGTCCTGATCAGACGAGTAGCCGGCGTCACGGCTCTCATGCATACTGTGGTCGCCTCCGTGCCCCTCCAAAGTGTAGGTGCTGTTTCTCCAGCAAGTTGGCGCCTTACCGTGATTTGTTTCGATTTCTTTCGTGGTTCACCGCGTTAGCGGTGTCGATGCCCCGACCCGCTCGATTTCAGTGATCAGCCTGGCGGGCTTGAGAAGTCATCGGCTCCCATCGGCGATCGAGGGCAGGTGAGTTGTTGCTTGTCGATTGTGTCAGAAACGCGTTATTCATACCCCAGATTGCCGCTTGTGTCCGGTTCTGGACCCGGATCTTGCGAAGGATCGCTTTGACGTGGACCTTAACGGTGGCCTCTGTAATATCCATTTTTCGCGCGATGCATTTGTTGGAGTGGCCTTCGACCAGGCAGCGAAGGATCGATTTCTCGCGCTGGGAAAGGTGCGGCTCGATCCTATCCGCTGCTGCGAGGAGCATCGCCTGATCGTTGCGTTCGTCGCTCGATGCCGTCCCGCTCAAGTGTTCCCCCTCGGGATCGAGGACGAAAGACAGAAATGCGGGCGGAAAGATTTTTTCACCCATCATCACCAGTTCAAGGGATTTGATGAAAACATCGCACGTCATCACATCGACGAAATAGCCGTTAGCACCTGCCCGAAATGCTGAAGCCACCTCGCCTACCCCATATTGATCGGCCACGATCGCAATTCGCCCGCTCGGGTACTGATTTTTGAAAAGTTCGATTTGTTCAACGGCGGAGTCAAAGTTATCTCCTGTATGGACAATGAGAAACAACAGCTGGTGTGGTGGGAGTTTGGTTGCGGGCAAATCATCGGCGCATAATGCCGAGGCTATGATACGGAAATTGACGGAGCGCAGGATACTAGCAAGTCCTTCTCTGAATAATATGCTTTTTCCAACAAGAATGGCTGCAAAAGATTGGCGGCGGCTCCGCATGGCAATCCTCCCCCACCCTTTTTTTCAAAAAATAAAGCGTACATCTGGGGGTCTCGAGCTGGACCCTCTCATTCATTTTTTTGTCACCGGGCGAGGTGTCTCTCCCAGTTGGAAATCCTGGTGTCGAACGTCTGTGACCGTTGCAGGTTGTGTCAGTTAGATTTCAAGAGCTCCCAGCTTCAGGTTTAGTGAACCTTTTATGAATACTAGAGGTGAATTCCCGATATCAATATATATCTTTGGTTATAGGCGGGAGGAGCAGGTGGTGATGGATGTTGTGGTTGTCGCAAGCGACAGCCAAGCAGCCTCGGGTCTCTCGTGACAAAATACTATGCGCTGTGATGTGCATTGCGCCGCGGCAAATTCAATGCTGCGCATGTTTCAAAAAAGGACGGCTCCAGGAAACATGCGCGGATGCCCGGCGTTAAATGGCTCAAAGGCAAGGCTAAGGAGCAGCCATGCAGTGCACGCGTGTGGTGCTCGCCGATCGCCATCCAGTGGTCATTCAAGGTTTGATGAGCGTACTCCGCGGGCAAAGTGGCTTTGAAGTTGTTGCGTGTTGCAGTGATGGAAAAAGCTGCTTGGAAGCGATTCGCAATTTGGTTCCGGACATCGCCCTTCTCGACATCTCAATGCCTGACTTGACTGGGCTGGAGATCCTCACCATCGCTAACTCAGAGGGGCTTTCCACGCGGGTGATCTTTTTCACCGCATCTGTCGACGACCGCAAATTCGTTTTGTCAGCCGCGGCCGGCGCCTACGGCGTCATTCTGAAGGATGTGGCGCCTGAAATTCTCGTGCAGTCCTTGCGGCAGGTCGCGGCTGGCCGAAGGCTGTTGCCGCTTCCCTCCTGTAGTCAGGCTGCTTCTGAAGAACAAAGAAATATCGCGATTACGGAAAACGCGCTGGCTATGCTGACAGAACGCGAACGCCAGATTATGCGGTTGGTGTCCGAAGGATTGTCGAACAAGGAAATCGGGCGCCGCCTGAACATTGCCGACGGCACTATCAAAGTTCATCTCCATCACATTTTTCAGAAGCTTGAAATCAGCAATCGGACAGTGCTCGCGGCGCTCGCCATATCGCGAAGCGACAATACTCCCCCTTTGAAATCAGGTACTCCCCCTTGAGATCAGGTCCCCTAGCTTCGCGGCGATTAAGACGCTTTCGCAGACGGCTCAATCCCACCCCGCGGGCGTGAGCAGCGCTGGCAAGATTGCGCTCAACATCATGATGATGGCCTCGACCAACTTCGCGGAAGTTTCGAAGCCCTTTGCGAAACGGCGCGGTGCCTTCGCGATTGTGCCGCAGAAGCAGTGGCAACCCTGGGGGAAATCTGCAATGAGCGTGTCGACCTGGAAGGGCACGACATGCTGCGCATGGTGTCACGACCGGATCCCGATCAGCTGCGCTAAGGCCGGCATTTCAACTGAGGCCGAGATGCGGCGCGGTTTCTGAGATCACTCCAAAGTGGGACTCGTCGGTTCAAGTGTTTTCCCTAACGGTGAGAGGAGGGGACGCCTAAGGGAGGGCTGGTCTACGGAAGAGGTTTGAACAATGCGGGTTTGCGGAGCGGTTCGGGTCGGCTTGTTCACTGCATTCATTGCAGCGGCCTCGCTCGGCGAACAGGTCCGGGGATGCCTCGCGTTCTTTGTGTAGCGGCAGAAAGGAGAGGAAGTGGCAGGACGGTACTGGGAGGCGTCGACCTGCCGTTGAATACCGCGGACTTCCCATCGTTTTTTGCTCTAGGCGCAGCCAACCAATCCGAACGTCATCGCTTTACGAATTCATTCACGACACCAGTCAATTTGATCAAGCGAGCCGTGGAATTCGTGCTGACGGCCAATAGCGCGCAATTTGCGGCTTACGTTCTGGTCCTTGAGCACGTCCAGAGCATTACCTTGACGTTGCAAAAGGGCTCCGAGAATCTGTCGCCTGCAAACGTGTTAATTGGCACGAGGTCTTGGGCATATTCGCAAGAGGCGCTCGATATTTTTGCAGAACTTGATGCGCGAGTGAGCGGGTCGGGTCATCTACTTAATTGCAGCGACTGATCCTGCTACTCCCTTTTGATTACCTCTACTGCGAGATCGACAAACGACCGGTGAAGGCTGTGTCATAAGAAATCACTATGCCCTAGGACCAAACTTGAGTTATCGCGATTGTCTTTCAGACTGATGGGCTTGCAGGCTCTGGCTGGCTATTGAGGTGGCTCCAAGGACGGAAACCCAGTTTCCTGGTGGACCAACACACCGGTGACATGACCACAGCCCATTCGGGGCGTTTCATCTCAAAGGAGGGCGCGTCGATTGCTTTTTTGCCAACCCATTGGCTGCCGAGGTCCAAATTGCCTAGGTTCAGAACATTCGAGGGCTCACGCCGAACAAGCAGAGGCGTTGCACGCGCATCTTTTGCTTTAGCAGTGTGTGTTCTGTGGGCTTTTATTGAAGCTGCGGCGGACAAGGGGCTATGCGGTGAAAGCGATACCCGCGCCCTCTCGTTCGTTGCACCAACCGAAATGGAACCCAAGATCGCGCGGTCTAACGCCTTGCGGGACAAATCCTTAGTGGTCCCGCGGGTCGTTGAAACGACGCTCGTCGGGCACAAGCAGAATCTCAAATCGGGCCGTGAGAAAAGCGATGTTCTCGCAGATCGGCTCAAACCCATTCAACAGTTAGATGCAGCGCAGGGCGAAGCCGCGCAAGCGCCGCAATGCGCCCCGGCTTGCGAGCAAAGGCACGCGCTTGAACATGGACAGAAGTGCGACAGTGCTGAAGTCCTTGCACGTGCACTTACCTCGTCACTCCGAGAAGAGCTCGATGCGATGCGATCCGCGACTGAAGCGGCAAGGATCAAGCAAAAGCAGGCGCTTGATCACGAGCGCGGCAGGGCAGACGCGCTTGAGCGTGAACTTGCCTCCCTCTGGGCAGAACTCGATGCCGCGCGGATCGCAGGCTTTGAAGACCTGAAAGCCACCGAGGCGGAGAGAAAGCAGAGGAAGGCGCTCGAACAGGAGCGCGGCAGGGCAGACGCGCTTGAGGGTGAGCTTGTCTCGGTCCGGGCAGAACTCGATGCCGCGCGGATCGCAGGCTTTGAAGACCTGCAAGCCACCGAGGCGGAGAGAAAGCAGAGGCAGGCGCTCGAACAGGAGCGCGGCAGGGCAGACGCGCTTGAGGGTGAGCTTGTCTCGGTCCGGGCAGAACTCGATGCCGCGCGGATCGCAGGCTCGGACGCCGTGCGAGCCACCGAGGCGGAGAGAAAGCAGAGGCAGGCGTTCGAACAGGAGCGCGGCAGGGCAGACGCGCTTGAGGGTGAGCTTGCCTCGGTCCGGGCAGAACTCGATGCCGCGCGGATTATAGGCCAGGAAGTTACGCCAGCCGCCGCGGCAGAGGTCGAGCAAAAGCAGACGATGAAACGGGAGCGAGACGGAGCAGAGGCACTTGCGCGCGAACTTACCTCTGTCAGGAGCGAACTCGAAGCCGCAAACCGGCAGATCGCCGCCTTGAACGCTCTGCATGCCCTGCAATCACGCGAGCCGGCCGTTAATAGCTCGCCCGAGCGGATGGGCGAGCCCCCTTCGAGCACGACTGAGGAAAAGAGGCGCTCAGCGGAGCAGATCTCTGCGGCGGCCGCCGCTTCGACCCCAGGACGGTCGCCCGCTGAGCCAAAGTCGACCGCTCGCGAAGCCGCATCGGATTTTGATCCGGAAGTGGCCAGGGAGACAGAGCGATCTACGCCGGCGGACGCCGCTTCCTCTCGCTTCCACGTGGACGAACAGAGGCTGCTTGCTCGGGCAGACACACTGCTCCGGCAAGCTGACATTAGCGGCGCTCGCCTGTTACTCGAACATGCTCTTGAGCGCGGCAGCCCGCGAGCCGCCTTTATGCTGGCCGAGACTTATGACGCGCGCGTGCTGCAATCGTGGGGCGCAGGCGGAATCTCGGGGGATCCTACGAAGGCGCGCGAACTATATGAACGAGCTCGGGCAGGCGGCATTGAGGATGCGAAGACGCGGATCGAAACTTTGAAATAGGCATCGGCTTGTCGCCGACCGCCTCACGGTAGTCAGTTGGAGATGGCGATGCGCATTGCGCTCAGAGTTTTCTACGTTGGCGCTCGCTTGTGACTCGTCGAAAGGAGTGCCGAATGACGATAATGATCACGGGGGGTGCCGGGTTCATTGGCGGTCATGCAGTTCTCGCTTTTCTCGATCGGGGTGAAATTCCGATTGTGCTGGATGATCTGTCGACTGGTAACACAACGGCAGTTCCGCCAGGCGTCCCTTTCTTTGCCGGCGACGTCGGAGATACGGAGCTTGTACTGCGTCTCGTACAAAACCATAAGATTGAGGCTATTCTACATTTCGCCGCCAAAATAGTCGTTCCGGATTCAGTCGCCGATCCGCTCAACTATTATCTCAACAATACGGTCAAAACACATGCTCTGCTACAAGCTGCGGTGAGGGGAAACGTAAAGCACTTTGTTTTCTCTTCAACGGCTGCAGTCTATGGCAACCCAGGTTTTGCGCCCGTAAAGGAGACAGCTGATCCAGCGCCGCTTTCGCCTTATGGAAGGTCAAAGCTAATGTCGGAGTATATGCTGGCTGATGTAGGCGCAGCACATGATCTGCGGTATGTGATCCTGCGTTACTTTAACGTGACCGGAGCCGATCCGGCCGGACGACTTGGTCAATCGACACGAGGTGCGACGCACCTAATCAAAGTGGCACTGGAGACAGCGCTTCACCGGCGGCCTTACTTGAGTATTTATGGCAGCGATTACCCGACACCCGACGGGACATGCGTGCGAGATTACGTGCATGTTTCCGATTTGGCTCGTGCGCACCTTGCGGCGCTCGATTGTCTTCGGGAAGGTGGTGTGTCCCGAACGCTCAATTGCGGCTATGGACGCGGGTATTCGGTCAGAGAGGTTGTTGACACAGTAAGGAGGGTCGCGGAAATTGATTTCGAAACTCGCCAAGCGCCCCGTCGGGCGGGAGATCCCGCCTCAATTGTGGCAAACAGCGAGCAACTCATGAAACTGGGATGGAAGCCAGAATTAAATGATTTGCCAACAATGATTGAGCATGCCCACAACTGGGAAAAAAGGTTGACCGCGGTTACATAGTGGCGGGTTAACCGTCCGTCTGGTGGAAATGTCTAGATTAATTTACCGGTTGAAATTGCTGCAGACCGCTCTTTTGCAAAACTCGGCGCGCGGCGGTGTCGTCTGCGCGGTAATCTAGCCAGTTTACTGGGTGCGTCTGGGATCGCATCCCTCAGCCAAACTACTGATCCGAAATTCTTTCCTGCGAAATTGCGACGGCTACACGCGGACATTCTGGCCAGCGCAGCCTCCCACGATGGCGACTTTGTCCCGGGTCTGTTTGCGCGGCGTGAGCCACAGAGCCAGGCATATCCCGACACCGAGCGCCGCGCCCGCGGTAAGCCCAAGTATCAAAGTGATAGAAGGCCCGGAAGGGATAAAGGTACTCTCGGCCGCAACAAATGACTGTCCTGTGACGAGACTGGCGGCATCGTCGTCAGGTGCATTACGCAAGGCGATCAGGCGATTCTGCAGAGTTTCCAGCCTCGTGCGCGCGAGAGCGTAGCTCGGGTGACGTACGCCGTATATCGAGGAAAGCTGGTTTAGTTCGCGCTCAGCGGCGGCCTGGGAATCAGATAATTGCTGCAACATCCGAGCGCGGAGGTATTCCAAGGCAACTGTGTTGGCGAGGGTGGTGGCCTGCTCCGGATCGCTTGCGGTAACCGCCACCGATATCAAATAGGAGCGCGGCGGGTTGGTCACCGTGACCATCCGCATCAGCCGGTTCGCTGCAAGATCGCGGGGCGTCGGCGTCGCCGCCTTCATACCGAGCGCTGCTCGCGTGCCTAAGAGCACGCGCCACATGGTCGACTCGCGTGCGAAGTCAGGATCCCTGTCAAGGCCAAGCCGAGCCACTGCGGCGCTGGCCGTCGTCGGCGAGCGGATGGCGCGTGCTACGCTGTCTACAAGTGCGACAGCATCCACGGTCGCGATCGACTGGGTTTTGACGCCGGTGGCTGGCTCATCACGAATGAAGTTGAGCTGGATCATGGCTTGGCTCGAATAGCGTGGTCCGATTAGCACGAGCGCGATTGATGCGGCCGAAAGTGCCAGCAAAAGGATTCCTATAATCAGTGGTTTTTGATGCCAGAGAATTCCTAGCGTTTTGCGTGCGACTTCCTCGTAATAGGCTTGCGCAAGGATACCCTCATTTTTCTTAATCTTTAGCTGCGCTGTCATTCTAGGCGTTCCAGGCTCCAAGGTTGCGGACCTTGCGGTTGGTTGGGGCAGCTCCTGACTGCGCTGATCGCAAGCCTCGTAGCGGCAACAGGGTGAACGTCTCGTAGCAGCAACAGAGTGAACGCCGGATCAGGCACGATGGAAAGGATTGCAGTCGGGGTAATCCGCAAGAGTTATGCCGGATGCCGTAGCGCCCAGTGCCCCTGCGCCCCACGCGCCTTGATTCCAGCTAACCTAGGTTGCTAACGCAAGAAATTCTTGAAGACAGCGGGGTCGAATAGAACGCGGAACAAATTTGTGGCCCGGCTCTCGTCCGCGGCTTTCAGAAGTCCAGAAACAGGGTCGACGGCAAATCCCCGTGATTCGCTGCATCTGTGTTGATTACCATCGTGGGCATGCGTGAGTCCTTGCCGGTTGGCCGGAGACGCTTGGTAGATAGCGCGTCAATTTCGAAGTTCATATCTCGCGAGCATTGCTGAGCGCCTTCTCATAGATAGTCATAAGCGTTTTGTGGTTGGAATCGGCAGTGTAATCCTGCTCGAACTTCTGGCGAGCAGCCTGCCGCATCCGAGCGAGCTCCAGTGAACTTCCTAGGATTCGCCGCACCGTCGCGGCGAGATCGACGGGGTCTCCCGGCTGGAAGTGCAGCCCGGTGAGGCCATCGTCGACGATCGCGGCCATCGCCCCCAACCTGGAGACAACCAACGGCGTGCCTTTGGCAAAGGCTTCGATGACGACTCGAGGAAAATTCTCGTAGCACTGGGATGGGAGCACCAAAAACGTCGCTTCTCCAACCAACTTATAGACGGCCTCAAGTGACTGATTTCGCATCCATTGGATAGACGTGTCCTTCGCCGCGGCCTCCTGCACTGCCGCTGCCAAAGGACCGTCGCCCACGAGCTTCAGCGGCAGCTCACCGCCGAGATGCCGCCAGGCCTGGAGGAGCGCCGTCACTCCCTTCTCCGCTGACAATCGCCCGACGAACACGGCATAATGACCTGTCCCTGCACCGGGGCCTGGATCGGGGTAGGCGAAGTTGGATTTGATCGCGATCTTATCTGCGGGCAAACCCCCTTCAACGAGTTTGCGCCGACCGAATTCGGTGAGAGCGATATACACGTCCACTGCCTTCCACCAAGTGCCCAGCACTCGGTGCGTCGCAAGCATCGTGGCGACAGTGGTGCTGGCGGCTCGGCTGCCCCGGTAACAGTTATGCACGATGCCCGGCCAAGGGACCAATCTCCCGAGACACTTTTCGCAGACGTCTCCGTTACGAAACAGAAGCGCATTAGCGCAAAGAAGACGAAAGTTATGCACGGTCTGGACCACACGAACGTTTTCTGCCCGTGCGGCATAGTAGGCGGCCGGTGAGATCAGGGGAAACGTGTTGTGGAAGTGTGCGATCTGCGGCCGATGCGTTCGAAACAGTTCTCGCAGCTCGCGGAACGCCGTGCGGCTCCAGATCGTGCGCGACGCGAGTTGTAGGCGACCCATCGCATCGATCGATTTGTTGTGCAGCCAGTACTTCGTCACCTCGTGCCCGTGCGCCCTGAGCATGGCGACCTCGGCCGTCACGCACTGATCTTCACCGCCGGGCTGCTTGTAGAAGTTATGCGCTACCAGAATTTTCATTGGAGAATATTCCCAACAGGGACAACGTCGATCGTTCGCAAGCTCCGTCCGCGAGATGCGCCATTTCTTCCGAAGTCTCACCTCATGTTTTTCACAGGTCCATTTCTTCCCGCCGCGCTACTTCGTCAGTTGACGCGCTCGACAACAATGCGCGTTGGCAGATCTGTCCATTGGTAAGCGAGGGGGCTTGGATTGCGAACTCACTCATGCAACGCAAAACCTCATCCAGGCGTCGCCACTGGTCGGTTTCCTGCAGCTCCCATGAATGTCCCCACAGGTGCAGCATGCCGCCACATCTGAGGGATTCGTACAGCAAGGATCGCGTCAACTCAGGCCAATCGATCGAACGACCATGAGTTATCAGCCGTAAGAGGTTCGTGAGGGCCATGCGCTTGACCGCGTTCTTCGCGAACGCAAAGGAGCCGTGCGGATAGGCTTGGATCGTGGTCGGCAGCAGCATGATCCCCGCATTCTTGCGGGGCAAGTCGAGCGACAATAATTCGACATTGCGCGCACCCAAGTACCCTGCCTTACGGACCATCTCCAAGTGCCTATTTCTGTACTTTCCCTTCGGCGGACAAAACATCAGGCATCGGATGCCGGTATTGCTTTCAACCCACGATTTGGAGCCGGCAATCTCCTGCCACGCCTTTTGCTCGGTGGCCTCGGTCAGGACAGCGTGATGTAGGGTATGTGCACCAATCTCGAAGGCGAGACTGAGCTCCCGGATCTGGGCTGCCGACATCGTCTCATGCTCGGCGATCCTCGGGACGTAAAATGTGCCGCGCAAACCATACTTCGAGAGCAGCTCGGCCACGCGCAAATCCAGCGGATGGCCGTCGTCCCAACTGGTTGTGATGAAAGTCGCCGGCTTCATTCTCGATCTCCCTCAGAGGTCAGGGAGCCTCATTTCTCAGTTGTGAATGCACCACTGGGTTGTGCCCGGCATCCCTGTTCTGTTCTAGCCCAAGGCGGCGCGCAATGCGCATTGCAAGGTGCCGCAGAATGATGTCGCTTACGTCGCGGACGACGTGCTCCAGTGGCCGGGCAGCATCAACGACGTGTCCATTGTTCATTGTCTTCATCAGCGACAGGTAAGCCCCGCGCTGCCGGGCTGTCTCTTCAATTGGAACGTCCTGTTTGCGGGCCTGAATTACCCCGGGCGGTGCGTCAAGGAGCATGACCAGATCAGGTTTGGGAGTGAAACGCCAAATCAGGCGCAGCAACCAGGTCGGGCCGCCATAGTGATAGCGCTTGGGATCCACGAGAGCATCGACGAGATGGCGGTCGTGCAAGACGAGGGTAGAGCGTGCCAACGCAAAATGAATCGCCAGACGGTAGTAAACGAGGTAGTACACCAGCCAATAACACAGCGCCAGCATGACCGATATCATGCGCGATCGCGGAGCTGCAGCGTGTGGTAGAGTTGGGCCCGAGGGGCGGCGGAACAGACTGAGTAAGCCAGGCGCAAAGTAGTGGCACGTCGTTCGAGCGAAGGCACCGGCCAAATCTTGACGCACCAATTTTATGACAGACGACTTGCCGGCACCGTCTGGCCCGAGAAAGATGACACTGAGCCCCCCCTCGGGCCACAACCCTGAGCGAATTTGGTGTCCCATGCGGCGCGACCAATTCCCAATCGACCGCCGGGGCTCTCTCAACATCGCACGCATCCGCATCTCTGCACCAAGAGAACTCAGACAACGCCTCACCGGGGTCCAGTCGCCGGAACTAGCGGCGGAGACGATCAGCGCCGTGTTCCTAGCGCCCCAGAAACGAGCGGCATGCTGCTGGCAACCGGTCGGATCTTGCGCATACACGGTACTGAGCCTTCGCCCCTGCGTGTCGTTTAGCTGCGCCTTCGCAATTTTCCTAACCAGATAGCAGCCGAACTCGACAGGCGGTGCCGGAATCCAGAAACGACTGTGCCTGCGACGGCTCTCTATAACCTCCCTGCCGTTGTAGAACCTGAGCCCGCCAAGCTCATAATCAATGCTTAAGTCTAGCACGAGATAGCTTGGTGAGAGATCCGCATTCCTGCCAGCGAGCACGAAGTAGTACTCCCTGAAACACACCAGGTCGGCATCAATGCTGATTCCCCTACTTTCATGAAATAAGGCTGCTAGCTGGCCTGGATGAACGCTAGCGGAGATCATGCAGTCCACATCGGACGTGATCCGCTGGGGATAGCGTTCATACCCGTGCAGAACGCAATAGGGTATCTCGGCGCGGTCCAGCGTCTCAAATACACCAAGCAGGATCCGGCCTGGGCCGCTCTGGTCAACGCCGTCGGCTAGCGCCGACGATTTTTCCTGATGTACAATTTTCATGCTTCGCATTGGCGTTGCTCCTCAAATCCCGTTCACGAATGGGCGGCCCTGGCGGACTCAGAAATTCCGACAGCGGAGCGGTGCCCAGCCCTGCATCGGCTTGCACTCTGCCAATGGTTTTCTTTAGTCGTAAACGGCCGATTTGTCTTTGGAGCATTTGGTACAGCCCGCGCGGCGACCATGAAACACTATCCAGGGCCATCAAATGCAGCCGTACGCAGGCCCGGATCTCCTCTAACTGCGACCTTCGTGCTTCTAGCGAACCGATCGTCTCGACGAATGCTAGTACGACACCCTCGGCGAACCTTCGCTTGCGAGCGCAGGCGACGGGGCTGACGATCGTGTTCAACACAGATACTGCTGCATCATAGAGCATGTGCGCCAGATCGTGCGAGGCCGGCTCCCAACGGCTGCTGAGGTCATCGTCAAAAGAGCAAGTTCTTCGCCTGCCGGCGTCCACAAATGAGAGACTCCGTGCTCCGACGTCGCAAAGGATGTTATCGAGCGTCAGGTCTCCGTGGAGTAGACCGTTCGACCATAACCTATTCATCGCAGCGATGATCGCGTGCGGAAGCGATTGAAACACTTCGGGGGGCATATTGCCATGATCCAGCCAAGAGCCAAGCGGCTTACCCGTGACCCTGGAGGTGACCAAGGCCAGGGGAGACTCGCAAATATAGACTGGCGTCGGGATAGAGATCTTCCAGCCGTTAATGGCGCTGCCGTCCAGGGCGGTATGCAGCCGTGACAGTAGTTCAAACTGGCAACGCACCAGTTTGACATCCGGTGATAGCCACGGTTTGTACAGCTTAATTACAACGCTACAGTAGTCTTGCCAGACCGGCAGGTGGTGGTCCGAGCATTGTACGTGATAAATGCTGGCCTCGACCCCTTCGGCAAGTTTTTCAATTATCCAGTCGTTTGTTTTGCAACCCGGGGCTAGTTGCTGGAGCACCGGGAGCACTTTCGAGGGGATGGGCGTCGCGCTTATCCTTCCGGAATTTGTCCGCGTGCCGGTCCGTGGGACGAGCGACAAGAGCGCGATCCAACGTGCCGTCGATTTGACCAGGTTTCCTGCGAGGATTCCGTAAGCGGCGCCCACCGAACCCCAAGTCACCACTAGGCACCAGACGAGGCTACCGGTGACAACAGCCGCCCATAGAGCGGTCCAGAAGATCACACGAGGATGCTTCATGCTTGTCAGCGCGTCGTTTGCCGGCATGCCTATGGCCATCACCAGCATCGCTACCATCAGCACCGTGATGGTGTGGCCTTGGCCGGCATAATTGGTGTCTTCGTAGAGGAACTGCATCACGACTTCACCAACGAGCAACGCCGCCACGCAGAACAAGACCATTGCGGCGCCGAGCCACATTGCGTTCCGGATGCTCTCGCGCCGCAGTCGCTCGCCACCACCCTCATTCCAGGCCAAGGCAAGTTTCGGAGTGAGGAGATTGCCGGCCCCAAGGATCAAAGGATTTGAGAGCAACGCAATGCTCATGCACGCGGCGAAGATACCCGTCGCCGTCGTGCCAGCGAGCCATGCCAGCAACCAATAGACAAGCGAACCTTGAACCGCCGAGGTCAGGTGCACGGCAAGAAGCCATTTTCCCAGACCCCAATTCTCCTTCGTCGCGGCCCAAATCTGGTCGATGCGGACCATGAAGCTGGCGTGGACGACGTACAACCCCACGATACAGGCCACGGCGCAGGCGCCGCCGAGCGCGGCGTACGCGGAGACAGCAGACAGGTGCCCGGTCCATCCCATCCAGCCGAGTGCCGCAAGCTGGATGGCCGCCACCGCCGTATCGAGTATTAGAGCTTGGGCCATGCGAAGATGCGCGAAAGCTAACCGGCGACAGAATTCTCGCAGCATCACAAGCGGTGCGACCGCCGCCAGCGCCCAGAGCAATGTCCCGAGCTCAGGCCGCGTGCCGCGGGCGGACAGCCCCCACGCGGTGGCAGCCAGTGCGACGGCAACCAGGGCGGAAAGCAGGCCAGCCTGTCCCAGCGAGGCGCCTGCATGTTCGGCTGCCATCCCAAAGGAACGATGCTGGTGGATTGTGTAGGGAGTTGAGATCAGCGATTCCAGGATGCAGAGGCATGTTACAAGCAGGGAGAAGCCCATTGAGTAAAGTCCCAGTTCACTCGGCTGGGCGAAGCGACCGATTAAAATCGTGGTCAGAAAACTAGCAGCGCTGACCACCGCCTGGTCTGTCAGCGTTAATGCCTGGCTCCATGACAATGTGCCCTGTACCTTAGCCCACACACTTTCTTGTTGTCCCTGCGCCTTGCTCGCGTCAGCCTCGTAGGCCGCCGGGTCGGCATGGGCTAGCCTTTCACCCACGAGGACACGCAAGCAGGAGAGGGACAAAAGCATCAGGCCACGGGGTCTCTAGTGGGATCTGCTGCGGAGCCAGTTACCTCTGAGACCGCAGTCGCGAAGGTGCATTCACAGAATATAGGATGGCTTGGCGGACGACCGCTCCGGCGACAAGTAACAGGAAGGCGGGCACGATATAGGCATAGCGGCGCCATAAGCGGCGCGGTTCCGAGCACAACCGAAACAGCCACTCCAGCCCGTTTCGCTGCATCCACAGCGGAGCCTGACGTTTGGTGCCCGCCAGGAAGTCGAACGCGGCCCCTACACCGATCATGACCGGTGCCTCAATGCGCCCGATGTGGTTCGCCATCCAGAACTCCTGTTTCGGCGTGCTCAGTCCCACCCATACGATGTCTGGTCGCGTCGCGTTGATCGCGGCAACCGCGGCCTCATCCTCCTCCTGCGTCAACTCGCGAAATGGGGGACAAAGCAAGCCCGCCACGTCGAGCTTTGGGTGCGCTGTGATCAGGACTTGTTTGAGCTTGTCGGCCACTCCTTCGGCGCCGCCGTAATAGAACTGGCGGTAGCCGCGCCGGCTTGAAACGGCCGTCATTTTCCGCATCAAATCCGGACCATAGACTCGGTCCATGCGACTCTTGCCATAGAGGCGCGAAAGCCACACCAGCGGCATGCCGTCGGGCGTTACCATGCCGGCATCATTGTGAATGCGGCGCAGGCGCTCGTCGCGGCGGCTCTCCAAAACGCCGTGAACGCCGGTAACGCAGACGTAGTTGCAGCTGCGACTGCTGATCCAGCGCTCAATCGTTGCGATAGCGTCGTCCAGATCGATTGCACTGACACCGACGCCAAGAATGTCGACACGGTCGTCGCGAATGGGGCCGGCGGAATTTAGCTGGCGATTTTCCATACGATCTTCTTTGCTTCGTCGGGACTCGAAAGCAGCCTATCGAAATAGCGGATGGTTCGGCTCAGGCCTTCCCTGAGCGGCACCGCCGGCTGCCAATGTAGGAGTTGCGTGGCGCGGGTGATGTTCGGGCAGCGCTGCCGGGGGTCGTCCTGTGGCAGCGCTCGGAACTCTAACCTCGAGCGCGAGCCGACGAGGGAGATGATAAGCTCGGCCAGCTCCGAAATGGTGGTTTCTGAGGGGTTTCCGAGATTGACCGGCCCGTCGACGTCGCCCTCGACATTCATCAGACGCGTGAGGCCGTCGATGAGATCATCGACATAACAGAACGACCTCGTTTGCAACCCCGAGCCAAATATGGTGATCGGCTCGTTCTTCAGAGCCTGGATTATGAAGCTGGAAACGACGCGCCCGTCCTGCGGGTGCATGTTCGGCCCATATGTATTGAAGATGCGCGCGACCCTTATGGAGAGCCGGTGCTGACGTTTGTAATCGTAGAACAGCGTCTCGGCGCATCTTTTGCCCTCGTCGTAACAGGCGCGCGGGCCTGCTAAATTAACTCGACCGCGGTACTCTTCGCTCTGCGGATGGACGTCGGGATCGCCGTACACCTCGCTGGTGGACGCCTGCAAAATGCGCGCGTGCAAGCGTTTGGCGAGACCCAACATGTTGATCGTTCCAATGACGCTCGTCTTAGTCGTTTGAACTGGATCATGCTGATAGTGGACCGGCGAGGCCGGGCAGGCGAGATTATAGATCTCGTCCACCTCCACATAGAGAGCAAACGTCACGTCGTGACGCATGACCTCGAAAGCCGGTTCGAGGAGCAGTGGTTCGATGTTGCGGCGCGAGCCTGTGAAGTAGTTGTCGACACAGAGAACCTGGCACTCCTGCTCGAGCAGCCGTGCACATAGATGCGAGCCCAGAAAGCCCGCACCCCCCGTCACAAGCACCCGCTTTTTCACCACACACCTCCCGTTGCGATCGCGACAAGATCTCTCTCGTCCAAGCTGATGCTGCCTGCAAGCTGATGCTGCTGGCCCTCGGAGTGTGATCGGCAGGACGAAAGTTGAGAATTGCTCATTGGGGGCAGGACAGAACATAGGCCAGCAAAGGCGGGGTATCCCGCGCATACCTATGGGGTACTCACGAAGACCTTAACCCATAGCCACTGTTCGTGCCCGACGGCTCTTGGGCGGCCGCTAGACTGTATCAAAATCGATGTAGCGCTATTCGGTTTAAGTGCAAAGTCGCGAGGAGCGCGAGGAGAACGCCATGACTCCTGGTCGGAGGGCAACGGCCGGCACGCTCGGGCACCGCTGTGCGACTGCAGTGTATCAATGTACAAGAGCGGCAGCTCTGCTCGGCGTACTCGCATTCTCCTCCCCTATGCTTGCGGATTCCCCGGGGGACAGTCGCGTCTATAAGCTCGGGCCAGGCGACCGGATCACTGTGACCGTGTTCGGGCAGGCAGAGTTATCGGGCGAGGTGCTCGTCGACGGGGTTGGCAATATTGTCCTGCCGCTCATAGGCCCAATCGAAGTCAAGGACCTGACGACGCTCGAGTGCCAGAACCTTATTCGAGACCGGCTTGGCGATGGAATTCTCCAGCAACCTTCAGTCAGCGTACGGATTAGCGAGCTCCGGCCGCTATATATTCTGGGCGACGTGCGCGCGCCGGGTGCCTATCCCTTCCGTTACGGCAGCACCGTGCAGAGCGCCGTAGCTGTTGCTGGCGGTTTCGCGCTTCCCCAATTGGCTCACGGGACGGCCGTTTCCGAGTTCCTTCTGGCCGACGAGCGTGTGCGCCAGCTCAGCTTCCAGAAGCAGGCTATGCTCGTTCGTCGTGCGCGTCTCGAAGCGCAACGCGACGGCATGAAGACCTTCTCTCCTCCGCAGGGCATGACCGAGGGAGCTCCTATGTCAGGTGGACGCGCGACCGCGCAGCCGCAAGCGTCGAGCATAGTAGCGGACGAGACGGACACGTTCGAAAGGCAGTCGGCCATCCTGCAACGTCAACTGGACTTGCTGCGCTCGCAAAAGCCGCGATTAGAAAAAGAGATCGAGGCCTTCAACGGGCAGATTACGGCGGCGAAGAAGCAGCTTGAAATCGTCAAGCAGCATGCCGATCAATATAGCCGGCTGGTCAAGCAGGGCCTCGGCGTCGTCAATGCGGAACTGCAGTTCAGGATTACAGAGGCGAACCAGGAAAGCGAGCTTTGGAGGCTAACGACTCAGGTCTTGCGCCTGCAGATGGAGGCCAGTGAGCTCGACATCAAGATTCATGAGGCCGAGGCGTCCTTCAAGAGACAGGTCATTACAGAATTGCGGGACGTGCGCGAGCGCCTCAGGGAGCTTGATGTTGCGTTGCCGTCGGCGCGCGAAATCCGCGACGTAAAGCTAGAGCAGGCTGGCAGCATGGCCGGAGCCGAAGCCTCTCGCTCCGTCAGCGTCGCGCGCACCCAAAACGGCAAGGCCACCATCTTCCAGGCAACCGAGACAACAGCCCTGGAGCCCGGCGACATCATCGATGTCAAGAAGTCGCTTCCCCGTGAATCGCCTCGGAGCGCTCCGGCCAGCCAATCTAGTCTGCGTCCATATCAAATGGGACCATCAGAGTCTGAAGGGCCGGTCGCTTCGGTTTCCCGGTAGTAGCCGGCATGGGTAACCGCCGTGAGGGCAGACCCGCGGTGGCCCCTGTTTCCGCGTTTGGAAAGCCTATGGCTTACATTTCAAGTGCTTCACGACCAATGAGCTTGGGCGATCATTATCTGGCGCTGCTCGGCGGCGTGCTGCTGGGATATGCGATGATGGGTAAAGGGTTCGCCTACCTCGGTTTCCCGCCCATCTACATGGGCGAGGTAGCCCTCTTCGCTGGCATTGTCGTCTTCCTGCGGACAGGCTGCCTTATCGCTGCACTGGCGAAGCTACCGAGCCCTCTCCTGTCTGTTCTGATGATCTGGGTACTGTTACGCGCGCTGCCCTTCGTTGGGGTATATGGCGTCGATGCGCTGCGCGACAGCGTCTTAATCATGTATGGGGCCTTCGCCTTCATCGTCATTGCACTGCTGCTGGAAGACGCTCGCCGCATCAATACGATAGTTCGCTACTATGGTGCCTTCTTGAAAATCTATATCCCGGCAATCCCTTTCCTTTTTGCGTTCAATCATCATTTGGCGGATTCCATTCCGTATGTGCCCGGAACAACTGTCCGGCTGATTTGGATTGGGCCCGGCGAGGTCGCGGTGCATTTGGCCGGAGCTGCCGTGTTCGCCCTTGTGCGATTTCGCAAGGTGACGCTGCACTGGATCGTCCTTCTCGTCGCTGCGCTGGCAACGGTTAGCGCCTTGAGCCGCGGCGGCATGCTTGCTTTTGCCGTTCCCGTCACGTTTGCGATGCTCACGCTCGGGAAGATACGCGAGATGGCAGCCGTTCTCCTGACCGGGCTGGTGATCCTTGCCGCAGCCTACACCGTTGAGCCGACTTTCACTGAGTATAGCGAGGCGCGCTCCAGCGAAGAGCGCTCCATCAGTACACGTCAGCTCATCGATAATGTTGTGAGCATCGGCGGCTGGGCCGGAGAGCAGACCGAAGGCACGAAGGAATGGCGCCTGGAATGGTGGAGCATTATTGTCAACGATACGCTCTATGGGCCGAATTTCTGGACCGGACGAGGCTTCGGATTGAATCTGGCCGACGCGGATCGCTTTCGCACCGATCACAACGTACCGGCGCTGCGAAGTCCCCACAATGTCCACATGACACTGCTGGCGCGCGCCGGGGTTCCGGGCGTGGCACTGTGGATCCTCTTCCTCGCCTCCTGGCTTGCAATGCTGATGAACGCCTTGCTGACCGCTCGGCGCTGCCGGCAGCCCGAGTGGGCCGGCCTCTTCCTATTCATCGGCTGTTACGTCATGTCCATGATCATCAATGCCACGTTCGACGTCGCGCTCGAAGGGCCCATGCAGGGCATTTGGTTTTGGTGTCTGATCGGCTTCGGTATCGGGTCGGTGATGGTCTATCGTGCGCAGGCGCTCAGCGTCTTGCCGCACCACGCAGTCTTGTTTGGCTCCAAGGCAGTGCCCGCCAAGGAGGCGCCATGAGCGCGCCCGGCGCAATGGGGCCGTTACAGTCGACTGCGCTAGCCGCGGCGTTACTCGGTACTAGCATTCCTAATGCTAGGGTTTCAGCGCGAGAGGCTAGGAACAGAATGGTCGGCGCACATCTAACATATAATGATCGACAGAAACGATCGTCGCTCCGCCTACAATCGCGCAAGGGTTCGAGCGGAGCGCCAAATACTGCGACAACGGAGCTTTCCCCTCTTTCGCGCAGAGGTCGGAGCCATCGCCGCATTCAAGCTGGATGCGGGAAGCAAATCGTGTGCAGGTAGCGTACCGATGAGGATACTCGAGATCTCTCGCTCCGGCTTTTTCAAGGCGCTGCAACCCGACAGCACGGTCTGGATCCGATGGGGCTCACCTTTGACCGCCGACGAACCTCATCGGCCTGAAGCATTCGGTTCGTCGACCGTTGCGAGCGCGCTTCGGCATGCTTGCAACAAGACCTACGATCTCATCGTGCTTCCGGCAATCCATCCCGACCACAGGTTCGATCAACCTCTGCACAAATTGCTGGCTAAAAGCATGCTGCAGGCGTTTGGTCGTTCGCCAGCATTTTCAAGGCTGCTCAATCGTCTCATCATCGGCGCCAACCGCCATGCTATCGTCGACGTCAGGGACGAACGCGATCTCTGCGAGACGACGATCCGGCTGTTTCCGCGAAACACACTCTATTTCAAGAGAGAATTGGACCTCGATCGGATCCTAGATCTGCAAGCGCCTGACAGAGTTCGCCCCCTGTCCCTGTTCGTTCCGGACGAGCGCTACGTGCCTTCCCCGCGCGGAAAGGATATCGACATCTTTTTCGCCGGTGCTCTCTGCAACGGGATAAGAACGGAAGCCCTCGATGCGGCTCACAGCTTGGCTGCTCGCGGTCTCCCTGTCGTCACGCCGTGCACGCCTTTGCCTTATCCTGAGTTTATGACGGCGCTTGCCCGGTCATGGCTGGTGCTCTCACCGGAAGGCTATGGGTGGGATTGCTATCGTCACTACGAGGCCTGCCTCGCCGGCTCCGTTCCGGTGATCAGCAGCCCGAGGTACCGTCGCCGTCTTTATCTCGAGGACGGCGTGCACTGCTTCTACTACGACGCCGACCGGGGTTCGCTCGCCGACCAGTTGCTGGCACTTCTCGTGGACAAGGACCGGCTTTTGCGTATGGCCGAGGCCGGCCGGCGGCATGTACTCGCCAACCATACGCGTTCGGCGGTGGCCAACTATATGTTGAAAGAGATCTTTGGAGGAAGCCCGGCGATGGCTGACCTGCTCTCCGAGAATTCCCAGTCAACACCTCGCCTCGAACGAAGGTCCCTTTGAAGCCGCTAGGTCGAAAGTCGGACTCATGGTGCAGGTGCGTGGTCGGCTTTAGCACGGAGTCAATGATGATCTGCTGCGATCGACCGAATGATGCTTTTTGGCGATGGGTGAATGATGCCCAACACCCTGGTCGACCGCTGTGGCGGGCACTGATGCGGTTGATTGCGGCCGAGGCCGCAATTTGCCGGGTGATGGTCTGCATCCTGCTTGCCGTGGCTCTACAACTGGTCGCGACACCCACCGCACAGGGGGTCAGCAACGCGCCCTGCCCCCGAAATGCGTTTGCCGTGGAGCCCGGTGCCTCGATCCAGGCCGCGGTCGACCGCGCCGACCGTGGCGCAACATTCTGCCTCAAGAATGGTATTCACCGGATGCAAGCTATTCGCCCCAAGCCGGGGCAGAGCTTCCAGGGCGAGGGCCAAACGGTTCTCAACGGCAGCCGCTTGCTCACAACCTTCAGCCTCGAGGAAGGGTACTGGGTGGCGAGTGGGCAAGTACAGGTTGGACGAAAACATGGGGAATGCACGAAAACGGTTCCGGCTTGTAACTTGCCTGAAGGTTTGTTCATCGATGACCAGCCTCTCGTCCAGGTGCTAACTAGGGAGAGCGTCGAGCCAGGCCGGTTCTATTTCGATCACGCTAGGTCCCGCATCTATTTCGCCGATGACCCGACGGGCCGCAAGGTCGAGGCCACGGTGGCCGCGTTCGCGTTCGAGAGCAGGGCGTCCAACGTGGTGATCAGGAACGTCATCATCGAGAAATATGCGAGCGTTGCTGAGAAGGGCGCGATTCAAGCCCAAGAAGCCGTTGAATGGATCGTCGAGAACTGCGACGTGCGGCTGAACAGCGGGGCTGGAATCGCGGTCGGTACTGGCAGTCGCGTACGCGGCTCCAACATTCATCACAATGGCCAGATCGGTATCACCGGCGCAGGCCGAGACGTCCTGATCGAGGGCAATCAGGTTTGGGCAAACAATATCCGCGGATTTTCGTCTTCGTGGGAAGCCGGTGGCGTGAAGATCGCCTTGGGTGATGGTGTCGTGTTTCGTGGCAATCACATCCATGACAACTTCGGTCCCGGCTTGTGGTGTGATATCAACTGCCGCAACGTAGTTTACGAGAATAATATCGTCGAGCGCAACCACGGCGCCGGTATTTTTCACGAAATCTCGTTCAACGCAGTCATTCGCAACAACATCGTCCGCCATAACGGCATCGCTAACAATGGCTGGTTCGGGGGCAGCGGCATTCTCGTTGCTGCATCGCAGGACGTGGAGGTATATGGCAACACACTGGCTGTCAGCCCAGGCAGATGCGGAGTCATGCTGATAGACCAAGGCCGCGATGACCAAGTTCGGACTCGCAGCGGTCCGATATACAAGACGCGCAACAACTCAGTCCGCGACAACGAGATGACTTTTGAGGGCGCCGCCTGTGCTGGAGGCGCGTCCGACGTCGAGCCGGGCCATGAAAACTTCTCCATCATCATGGACGGCGACAACCTGTTTGACGGGAATGTCTATCGTGTTCCGCAAACGGGCGGGCCGGCGCGCTTTGTGTGGGGACATGAGGTTCTCGACTGGGAGACGTTGCGCGGGAAAGGCCTGGAGCCGAAGGGGCGGCTGGTGGTCTATTGATTGCCGGTCTGCCTGAAACTCTCAGGTCATCGGTTCGCCTCGGCTGTCATACGACATGGAGACTGTCATCGGCCGCGGGAAGCCATGAAACAGAAATCGGCCCGCAGCACGCATGTTGAGCGATCTCACTCGGATCGCCGCGGCGATGTGTTCGAGAGCGCGTTCCAGAGCAGAGGCCCAACCGGATTACTCCATTGTTGCAGTGATCGATCTGCCTCGATCCCGAGTATCATCAATAACGAGTATCATCAATAAATCGGCCCATGGCAGGAAAAATCGGCCCATGGCAGGAAACTGTAGGGAGCGAGTGCAATGCGTAAACAAGCGACCGTGCTGGTGACTGGAGCGGGCGGATTTATTGGGCACCATCTCGTCAAGTACCTCGCCAAGCGTGGATACGTCGTGCGCGGTGTCGACATTAAGGGTCCGGAATACGAAAGAACGGAGGCTGACGAGTTTGTGATCGCAGACCTTCGGAAGCCTGCCGACTGCATGAGAGCGACCAAAGACATCGATGAGGTCTACCACCTTGCCGCCGACATGGGTGGTATCGGCTACATCAGCTCGTCTCATGCGGAGATTGCTGTCAACAATACGCTGATCAATGCGCATACGCTCCGCGCAGCCCGCGAGAACGGAGTGAAGCGGTTCCTATTCTCGTCATCAGCGTGCATTTATCCTCAATACCTTCAGAATAAGCCCGATGTCGTGCCCTTGCGCGAGGAAGACGCCTTTCCCGCGCAGCCCGAGGAGGGCTATGGGCTCGAAAAACTCTACATGGAGAAGCTCTGTCAGTACTTCACAGAGGACTGGGGCTTCTCGACACGAGTCCTCCGCTTCCATAATGTCTATGGGCCGCTCGGCACCTATGAGGGAGGCCGTGAGAAAGCTCCGGCCGCAATTTGCCGGAAAGTCTCGTTACTCGCGGATCACAGCGAGATCGAGGTCTGGGGCGACGGGAAGCAGACGCGATCGTTCATGTACATCGATGATTGCGTCGAAGGCATTTACCGCATCATGCAGTCCGACTATAGCGCGCCGCTCAATCTGGGAACCGATGAATTGGTCAGCGTCGACGATCTCGTCGACATCGTCTGCGAAATCGCGGGCAAGACGCTAGTCAAGCGGTACGACACCTCACGTCCACAAGGCGTACGCGGTCGCAACAGTGACAACTCGCGGCTGAGAAGTGTTCTCGGCTGGGAGCCGAAGACGCCGTTGCGAGTAGGGCTCATCCCGACTTATCGATGGATCGAAGCGTGCATACGAGGTCAACTGGGTCAGCCTATGGTGACTGCGGCCGAGTAGGAGCCGGAATCGCGTTTGCCGATCAAGCAGGATGTGGTCCGCAAAACATCTGTCGCAGAGATACCCAAAATCGGGAAGAGGTGCGAATGGCAGAAGTTGGGGCGATTCTTCCGGGGAGCGATGCGCCGAAGAGCCGTTATCGTGGCTGGCGTAGGGGCGATGAGGGATTTGCCAATCGATTTCGAAAGCCCGTTGTCGTCGCGACGTTGGTGTTCGGCGATGTAGTTGCCGCCATTGCCGCCATGTCCCTCAGTCGAGCGTTGATTGAGATGACTGGTACGCAACCGCCCGACCCCAAACACCTCCTGATACTCCTCCTCATTTTGGTGTTTTCTTGCGTTCGCCTATACACCGGATGTGGGCCTAGTCCCTATGAGCGTCTCCGGCTGCGCGCCATCGGTATCATGGGCCTGATGGCGATCGAATTGCTGGTCGGACTTCCGGATGGACAGTGGGGCCTGCTCCTTGTGGGATTTAGTGAAGCACTTTGTCTGCTGGTCTTCGGTCACTACGTCGAGACGATGATACGGACCCTATTGATCCATCTCGATCTGTGGGGAGCTTCGGTCGCCTTAGTCGGCTGTGGTGATAACAGTCGAAAATTGGCCCAGTTGCTCGTGGATCAGCCTTCCCTCGGCTTAAGGCCGATCGGATTCATCGAGACTTCTCGCGACAGAGATTTGTGCAACGAGGCGCTTCCGTTCCCGCTGATTGGGCGGATAGCGGAGCTGGGCCGAATAAGTCCTCATGTCGAATTCGCGATTTTCGTTTCTGCGGATGAACTCTCCGCGCTCACGTCTGACCCGCAGCGATGGATGTCATCTTGTCGCTTCCTGCTGGTCGAGGATGTGCGAGATGTACAGAGCTTGTGGCTGCGTACGCAGATGCTCGGTGGGGCAATCGGAATTGAGATCAGGCGCGACCTCTGTTTGTGGCACAATCAGGTACTTAAGCGAGTCATCGATATTCTTCTCGCGATTCCCATTGCGCTACTGGCGTGGCCGATCATCGTCGTTCTTGCGTTTGCCGTTAAGCTTGTCGATCCGGGCCCCGCGTTCTACGTTCAGGAGCGGATCGGGCGCAAGTCGAAGACGTTGCGAACTTTGAAGCTTCGCACGATGTATACTGACGCCGAACAACGGCTGGAGGAGCATCTGCGCCGCGATCCGCGGGCGCGCGCGGAATGGCAGGGCTTTTTCAAGCTCACGCACGACCCTCGGATACTGCCGATCATCGGAAGTTTCATGCGGCGCACCAGTCTTGATGAACTGCCGCAACTCTGGAACGTAATTCGTGGCGATATGAGTCTCGTCGGTCCGAGGCCGTTTCCCGCGTATCATATGAATAGCTTTGATCACGAGTTCCGAATCATTCGTGTCAGCGTTCAGCCCGGCATCACCGGTATGTGGCAGATCTCATCCCGGAGCAACGGCGATTTGCAGGTTCAGAAGGCGCAAGATCTCTTCTATATTCGAAACTGGTCCATCTGGCTTGATATCTACATTCTGCTGCAGACAGTGATTGTTGTTCTAAACGGTAGAGGCGCCAAGTGAATGCGGCTTCCCGGGCCTCATCGCGTGAACGTCGTCACGATGTGCACTCCGCGTCGTCGTGGTCAAAGCAGAGGTCAGAGTGCGAGAGTTGCCGAACAGCGGAGCAAACCTGACGAGTGGCATCCCGTACGGCGTGACGATTCCGGCGTCGTTGTTTACTGCGCGACCGCTCGCTGCGGGCTTACGTCGCGCCGTTTGGTCGGGGGAAGGATCAACTGTCCGACGCTAATGGAAATCCAGTAGGACCGCCGCACTGCCTATCTTGACGCGCAGGCCCGGCTATGAGGGGTAAAGCGGAAGTGGCTCGGACATCGTCAAACCGGCTCGATCGACCCTGAACGGACATGAGGAGAGGATTTCGCCCGTCACGCTAGTCATTCCGGCTTTCTGTCTGGACGTTCAACAAGTTCATATATGGGAACGTACGTGCTTTCCGACCACGATTATAGCGCAGCTCCGCAGACCGCGCAGATCGCGTCACCAGTATGCGGCACCAAGAACTTCTCTTCGGTGCGTCTGTACTCGGCGCCGCAATTGCAACTCGCCAGCGGAAGCTTCATCGCCCTGGGGCACGATCGACCTCTCGCGCCTTCGGCTTCCGATGTATCTTCTTGCTGGGAGCGCCGACAATGTGGTCGCCCCGGAACAATTTCTTGCAGTGGAGCGGCTGGTAGGAACGCAGCCGGAATATGTCCGCCACGAGGTCGCGCCGTGTAATTATCCGGGTCTACTCATGGGAAAGCGGACGCTCGAAGAGTATTGGCCGAGGATTGCGCGTTGGATGAAAGAGGTTGATTGAGTGAGCCTGGCCACTTCCGCTAATGGGCACAAACTTGACCTGCCGTCCCGTCCAACGCATGTCCAGTTCATGACCCGTCTGAGAAATCGGTAAGCCGCTACTTTGTTTTCTACGCTGCCCATCTCACCCGCCCGTAAGAGCCCGGCGCGTCTTCTATAATCGTGAGCTTGCCACCGCCAGGTTCACGCGCAGGAACGCGGTCCGAATCGAGTTGCGTTACCCATTCGTTCCAGACCGGCCACCACGACCCTTGATGAGACGTCGCGCCGGCGAACCATTCGTCGGGACTGAGCGGCAAATTGTCGTTCGCCCAGTGTCCATATTTGCTGCCCGGTGGGCTGATCACGCCAGCCATATGGCCCGCATCGGTTAGAACGAATTTGATCGGCCCGGAGTACAAGCGTGTCGCGGCATAGGTCGATTTCCACGGCGCAATGTGGTCTTCGCGCGTAGCCAGAATGAAGGTCGGAGTCCTGATTTTCGATAGATCGATCGGCGCATCCGCCAACGTGATGCCGCCGGGTTTTGCCAGGAGATTTTGCTGATACATCTTACGCAAATAAAACGAATGCATCGCCGCTGGCATGCGCGTCGAATCGGAATTCCAGAACAAAAGATCAACGGGAATTTGCTCCTTGCCGAGCAGGTAATTGCTGACGACGAAGGACCAGATCAGGTCATTGGCGCGCAACATATTGAACGCCGCCGCCATATCCTGCGCTTCCAGATAGCCGCGCTCGCGCATTCGTCTTTCGAGAGACGCCAGCTGCCCTTCGTCGATGAAGACGGCCATATCCCCGACTTCGGTAAAATCGACAAGCGTCGCGAAGTAGGTGGCGCTTGCAATCCGGTCGTCTCCCTTCGCGGCCGAATATGCCGCCGTCGAGGCGAGCAGGGTTCCGCCGAGGCAATAGCCAATTGCGTTGACGTTATGCTCACCGGTCGCGGACTCGATCGCGTCCAATGCCGCCAAAGGTCCCTCGAGCATGTAATTTTCAAAGCCCTTTTCAGCGAGCTTCTCATCGGGATTCACCCAGGAGATGGCGAACACCGTATGTCCCTGATCGACGGCCCATTTGATGAAGGAGTTCTTTGGCTGTAGATCGAGAACATAGAACTTGTTGATCCATGGCGGGATGATCAGCAGTGGCCGCCTCCGGACTTCTCTTGTCGACTGCGTATACTGGATCAATTGCATGAGCTCGTTCTGGTAGACGATTTTTCCTGGGGTCGTTGCGATGTCTTCGCCGAGGCGGAAAGCATTCATGTCGGTCATTGTAATCGCAAGCCGGCCATTGCCGCGCTCCAGATCGGCAAGAAGGTTCTGCAAACCACGCAGTAGGTTCTGTCCGCCGGATTCCAGGGTTGCGCTGAGGACCTCCGGATTGGTGATGACGAAATTGGAAGGCGACAAGGCATCAACGAACTGGCGCGTGTAGAAATCGACCCTGCGAGCAGAGGCCTCGTCCATGCCTTTGACTTCGCGGATAGCAGAAAGAATCGACTTGGCAGCAACGAGATAACTGTCCTTCACAAAGTCGAAGATAGCATTCTCGCTCCAGTCCGGATGCCTGAACCGTTTGTCTTTCGGGGCATCGGCTTCGCGTGCACGCAGCATGAGCATGCGTTCCGCCATTTTCTGCCAGATACCTAGAGAGTTGTAGAATAGGTCGATCTGGGCGCGGGCGACAGCCACCGGGTCGGTCATCATCCTGGTCATGAGCTCGAAAAAATCGAACCTGAGCGTTGACGTGCCGCCCATCTCGAAATTGATCGCGCCCGGCTGATGAGACGCGAAGCGCTGCATCAGTAGCTGGTTTTGTTCCGCGATATTCCGCAGTTGCGCCGCAAGGGCAATCGGATCCCAGGTGGGCTGCATCCGTTTGTCGGCCAAAGCTCTCTCCTGCTGTTGACAGGCCTGACCAAAGCCGTTTGGGTAACTTCCAAGAAAACTAACATCTCGCCGGATGCGGTTGGATACACGCACGGTCGGCAGATAGGGTTGATTAGTTATGTAAAACCGGTCTTCCGTGTACGCAGCTCCTGTTCGAGAAAGCCCCCGGCGCGCTTATGGCCCTAGTCTTCCACCTGCATCCGCATGAGTTGGTGGCGTATCAATAGAATGCGACGGCGATACGTTTTTCTTTACGCCAGACGACTGAACAGCGGCGCGGGCCACCGTCCGGAATGACAGTCAGCGCGAATTCGTCGGGAATCTTTTCATCTCCAGCAATATCAAGGGCGGCACCGTATGCGGAGATGCTGCGAATCAAGCAATCTGCTTTCGAACGGCCGAAGCTGATTGAGCCGGACTTTGGGATGCGTGTCGAATGGGAATTTTTCTGCTCCATAGTTTTTCTCCGAGTAAAGAGTTCACCCCGCCGAGCGCAAATCGATTGTCGTCGGGCACCTCCTGCCCTCAAAACGAGCCCGTCAAAATCTCGGAAGCCGATCCGATCTCAGAGCCTTGAATTAAATAAGTGCCATTAAAATACCACATTAAAATTGCGAATTAAACTGGAATATAAAAATTAAATTAAAATTAAATGAACGGTCGAGGGTCTGAGCCGAAGTTCTGCAAAGGCTTGCCCTTTCCTGCAATTTTAGCGCCGATTGCATTCGATCCTCCTCAAAAATGGCTGCACCATTGGCATTTGATCCAAGCGACCTTTAAATCGCCCATACAGCCGTCGGTTATTTATTTCGATCCCGCGGGGCCGCGTCGCACTTGTTAGTCTCGGCGGCCGCCGACGGGGACCGGACCGACGGGGGTCGATGCCGATTGCTGACACCGCGCTACTCTATGCGCTTGCGCCAGATCGTGAACGACAGCGCCCCAACAGTTGGTGCCTTATTATTCTCGGCAGTCGCGCAAAGCTAAACGCTACAATCCTGAAACCAACACCATCTCGTGGGGAACGGCGAATCCTGCACCGCCTTTACGACTGGTCCGGTGCGGACTGGCAGAAAAGCGGACCGCGGCCCGGCAGCAACATCACAGGATTTATTGATTTCGGGATGCCACGCTGCCCGCAGGGACTGGCCAATTCGGCGCCATTCAAGCGGTGGCGCCGTCGTTTGGGGTCGAGTTGAGCCCAGTCAACGTGAGTGACTACGAAGGGACCGAGCGCGCTGTCGCGGCTTTCGCGCGACAGTCGAATGGCGGTCTAATTCCGACCGCTAGCACTTTGGCCGTGATTCATCGCGATCTGATTATCGCGCTTGCGGCTCGGCACAAGCTGCCAGCGGCTTATTCCAGCCGCGCTTTTGTCGCTGGCGACGGCCTTATCTCATATGGGCCTGACCGGGTCGGCCAATATGCGCGCGGCCAGCTATGTCGATCGCATCATTAAGGGAGAGAAGCCCGCCGACCTGCGAGCATGTCAGTCAGTGCAGGTGCCTCGCCCCGATACGGAACGTGCACCATGTTGAGACCGGCCAGCAGCTTGAACAGTTCACCGGATAGATGGCCTGCCGTTCCGTTGCCGCCTGATGCCATGTTGACCTTACCCGGGTTGGCCCGGGCATACGCGATGAACTCGGAAACCGTCTTCGCTGGGAACGATGGGTTTACCGCCAGAATGAAGGGGATCGAGTTGATGCCGGAGACGGGTGTGATGTCGCGGAGGAAGTTGAAATTGAGTTTCTCATAAAGCGTCGCATTGATCGCGGACGAGGCGCCGACCAGGAGGAGGGTGTATCCGTCCGGCGGCGCATTCACAACCAGCTCCGTGCCAACATTGCTGCCTGCTCCTGGCCTGTTCTCGATGACAAATTGCTGGCCGAGACGCTCCGACGGCCATTGGCCTATCAGACGAGCGCTGATGTCGGTAAATCCGCCGGCGGCAAATGGGACGACGACGCGCACCGGCCGGGCGGGGTAGCCTTGCGCCCAAGCGAAGCGCGACAAGGCCGGCAGCGCGGTAGCCACTGTTGCGAGAAGCAAGAATTGGCGGCGGGGCAGTTTCATGGTCTCTTCCTCCCTGATCGTCTTTATTGGGCACGCCTAAATGGGCGCGGACGCGCGATGGGAGCGTGGATAGACCGCAAATGTGATGGTCTCAGTGGATATGCCCGCCGAGGGCATCGACGCCTGCCACCAACCAAAGGGGGACTTCGGCACGTCCCGCTGGCCCGGCTCGAAAGTTAGGCTACCTCAACGGCGCAGCGGGCGGAAGTGGACATGACCGCTTGTGGCCCGTTCGAGACATGACGGCTGAACGCGGGATGTCCGTTAATCGGAGTATAGCCGATGTGCCCGGCCTAGGGTCGAACCGACGCTTTTGACCCTGGCTGTGTGAAAACGCCGTGCCGCTGTTATGATTCTCCCGTGATTCTAGGGGGGATCGATGAGGCGCTTCGTTGAGGAGGCCGATCGTGGGCAATGGACGCTACTGCCCGAGTGCCTCGATGATTTCATTGACGAGGGCAACCCCGTCCGCGTCATCGACGTGTTCGTCGGTGCGCTCGATTTGGCGGAGATGAGCTTTGAAGGAGTGGAGCCGGCGGCGACTGGTCGGCCCTCGTACCATCCCTCGGTTCTGCTGAAGCTTTACATTTACGGCTATCTGAACCGGGTGCAGTCGAGCCGCCGGCTCGAACGAGAAGCCGGACGCAATGTCGAGGTGATGTGGCTGCTGGGCCGGCTCGCTCCCGATCACAAGACGATCGCGGACTTCCGGAAGGATAACGGCTTGGCGCTGCGCAAGGTCTGTGCGCGCTTCGTCGAACTTTGCCGCGAAATGGGGCTTCTTGCGACGGCGAGCGTCGCCATCGATGGCAGCAAGTTCAAGGCCGTGAACAACCGGGACAGGAACTTCACAAAGGCGAAGGTGCAACGGCGGCGTGCGCAGCTTGAGGAGAGCGTCGCGCGCTATCTGAGCCAGCTTGACACGGCCGATCGACAGGAGCCGAGCGAGGCGCTGGCCGCAAAGGTAACAAGGCTCACCGAGAAGCTGACGAAGCTGAAGGAGGAAATGGGCAAGCTTGCGGTTTACGAGAAGCAGATGCTGGATTCGCCAGACCAGCAAATCTCCCTGACCGATCCGGACAGCCGCTCGATGGCGACGAGCGGCCGCGGTTCCGGCGTCGTCGGCTACAATGTGCAGGTCGCCGTGGATACCGAGCACCACCTGATTGTGACGCATGAGGTCACGAACAGCGGTTCAGATCGGGCACAACTGGCCAATATGGCCAAGCAGGCGAAGGCTGTTCTACAGACCGAGACGCTCGAGGCCGTTGCCGATCGCGGCTACTTCAGCAGCGCGGAGATCCTCGCCTGCCACGAGGCCGGCATCACAGTAACTCTGCCCAAGCCGCAGACGTCTGGCGCCAAATCGGATGGACGCTTCGGCAAGCAGGACTTTGTCTATTTGCCGGAGGAGGACGCCTATCGCTGTCCGGCCGGGGAGCAACTGCCATATCGTTTTACGAGCGAGGAAGATGGCAAGCGGATAAGGCGTTACTGGACCAGCGCCTGCCAAAATTGTTCGCTCAAGTCTCAGTGCACGACAGGACCGGAGCGGCGGATTCCGCGATGGGAGCATGAGCATCTGCTCGAAGCCGTGCAGCGGCGCCTTGATGCAAACCCGCATGCCATGCGCGTGCGTCGCGAGACGGTCGAGCATCCGTTCGGCACGATGAAGGCCCGCATGGGGGCGACACACTTCCTCACCAAAACGCTTCCAAAAGTAGCCGCCGAGATGGCTCTCTCGGTCCTGGCCTATAACCTGACACGGGTCATGAACATCGTCGGGACCAAGCCGCTGATGGCTGCGATCGTCGCCTGAGACCGAACCGGTCCAGACTTCTCACAAACTTCCCTGGGAAGGGTGTTTTTACACGGCCAAGACCCGAAGCGGACGTCACTGACGTAAGCGGATGTCGTCTACCGACCCGAATAATCGGACGGCACGACTTACTTGGCCGCGCCTTCATCCCAAATCGTCGAGGTCTTCCGGCTCAAGCTTGAGGGCGGCCGCAAGCACATTATCTTCCAGATGATCGATGGATCGAGTGCCCGGGATTGGCAGCATAACAGGTGATTTAGCGAGCAACCACGCGAGGGACAGGGCAGCGTGCGTGAGGCCGCGACGCGAGGCGACTACCTTTATCCTCTGTGCCCTTAGGCCACGCTTCCCGCCCAAGGGGTACCAGGGCAGAAAAGCAATTCCGAGACGCTCGCAGGCGGAGAGTACATCTTCGCTGGTTTGGTCTCGTAGATTGTACTCGTTCTGAACCGACACGATTGGTGTGATGGAGCGCGCGACCTCGAGCTGGGCAACCGTGACGTTCGAGACGCCTATATGGCGAATTTTGCCCAAGCGCTGCAGATCCGCCAGCGCTCCAACCGATTCTGTGAATGGCACATTGGGGTCAGGCGCATGGAATTGGTACAAATCGATGCGATCCAGCCGCAAGCGCTGCAAACTGCCTTCAATCGCCCGCCGCAAACGGTCGGGGCGACCGTCCGGGACCCAAGATCCGCGGTTTGGTCTCACCAACCCGCCTTTCGTGGCAATAACCAAACCCGGCGGGTAGGGATACAGCGCCTGCGATATCAATAACTCATTCGCTTCGGGGCCATAACTATCCGCAGTGTCAATAAGATTAACGCCAAGCTCGACCGCTCGATGCAGAACCCGATTGACGTGCTGTCGATCCCTTGGTCTTCCCCAGGCATAATCCCCGCACAGACGCATCGCGCCGAAGCCCAATCGGTTAACCTTCAGGTCGCCGAGTTCAATCGTTCCAGCAAGCGCTGCACCTTTGTGGGATGACTGTTTCACCCGAAATCCCGTCCTATAGTAGCCGCAACGACTACGTCCTGCATTCTCGAAAAAAATCGCCTTTGCCGGTGGTGTCGCGCGCAAACTCTTTCAGGCGACGTTGATCGTCAAGCGAGAGACAAGCATAACCGGGGAGGTTCGGGCGGTCTTTACGGCCGCAGGAGCTGCATCTACACTGGCCGAAATTGCAATTTCTGGCGTGCCTTGCCCCAACGCAAAGCGAATAGCCCGCTTCTGGCCCAAACCGGCGGTGAGAAGGCGGGCAGAGCATGTCCGCTCTGCCCGGGTACTTCAGACATCCACTTGTTCCGCTATTGCCAGGGCGTCATCGACCTCAATGCCGAGATACCGGACCGTGCTTTCGATCTTGGTATGCCCAAGCAGAAGCTGGACGGCCCTGAGATTACCAGTCCGCTGGTAGATCAGGGTAGCTTTCGTTCGTCGTAATGAATGCGTCCCGAACAGCCTTGAGTCCAGTCCAATGCTTCCGATCCACTCCGACACGAGCCGGGCATATTGGCGCGTTGTCATGTTGCGGTTAGGACCACCACGAGCCGTGAATAAGAACTCACCAGGCCTTTTGTTGGCGGCCTTTAGATAGTCATCGACTGCCTGGCGAGTCTGCTCGCTCAATTCAAATCTGACAGGCCGTCCGGTTTTCTTTTGGCGGACAGTTGCGCGATCCGCCGTGTACCCGCCGGCAGCAACATCCTCGACTCGGATGGCGACAACATCACAGCCGCGAAGCTTACTGTCTATCGCCAGATTGAACATGGCGAGGTCGCGAGTGCGGCCTTCGATCTGGAGTTTCGTCCGGATTGACCAGACGTGTTTGGGTCGCAGCGGTGGCTTTGCCCCTGTCAGCTTTCCCTTGTTCCAGGGCAGGCGTTTATCAGGCGTCAGCGCAGCATTTACTTGATTCTGCATGGTCATACTCCTCGGTTACAGAGGAGGAGAGCATGTGCCACTGGTTAGGCATCCTTGACCCGGCCAATCTGCTCCTTTTGCGTAAGTCGTGTATCTTTAGCACCCGAGAAGCTCGTTCAACATCTTTGAAGGGTTCGTGGCCGTGGTCCGTAGCAAGAATGCGTCACCAACTTGGGGCGACGTTAAGGCCGCGCTCCTAGATTTCGATCGCGCGGGCCTTCGGGGACTAGTGCAAGACCTCTATACTGCGAGCAAAGACAACCAGGCATTCTTGCACGCCCGCTTGGGCTTGGGTCATGATCAGCTCCAGCCCTTCAAGGCGAGTATTTCGAGATGGATATCCCCGGACCTAATGAAAGGCCAGTCGGTATCGGTTTCGAAAGCCAAGAAGGCGATTGCGGATTACAAGAAAGCCATCGGGCGCTCGGATGGAATAGCGGAACTGTCGATATTTTATTGCGAGGAGGCATTCGGCTTTCTAGACTCCTACAACACGGAAGATGAAGGCTATTTTGCTGCTTTGATCCGCATGTACGAACGGTCCCTCGAAATCGTATCAAGCCTAGCTCCTGCCGAGCGTATGATCTACCTTGAGCGTCTCGACAAGCTTAGATCGCGCGGTAGGAACGTCGGCTGGGCGATCGAAGAAGGATTCAATAGCCTTTGGTACGCCGCTGCTCTGGACGAACACCAGGGTGAATGAAGCATCCTGTCGCACGAGGTAACGATTAGGTCGTCGGGAATGGAGCCCGGGAAGGATGTGCCGAATTCCTCTGGGGGCATGTATTTGGAGAGAAACAACGCGCCAACGTCGGCAGCAATATCGGCAACCAGATGGCATGGGCCTTCCAATCCGTCGCAGTCCGTGTCTGGTGCCGGGACGTAGTCCCAATGCGCGCCATCGCGCAAAATTAGCCCGTACTTCGGCTCAATGAGAGCATCCCAGTACCCCGATGCGTTGGCGTGGACTTCCACTAGATCCTGGGTTCGCGTTCCCCAGGCGATCAACTTTGGCACCCTGAGCGTATCGAGAGGCCGCGGCGCACTGGAGATTGCCCAACTCTCCCAAACACCCCCCCAGCGACACGTAGGCGGTGGCTGGGATTGTGAAAGCCAATTGCCCGCCGTAGAGTGCCCCATAAGAATGGCCGATGATTCCGAGGGTCGGTGGCGGCATTAGGAATTGGCTGAAAGGACCTGAGCGCATCCAACTGATGACGTTGTTGATGAGCGAGTAAGTAGCGTCCGACGGAGATCCTAGCCGAATACATGATCGCGGGCGATGGCGAAACCGGAGGAACTGCTAATCCGGGTCGGTCCGGCTTGGCCGGCACTTTTCGGACCTGCCGATCCTGCCGGCGAACGTCGGCTATGAGGGATTAAAGCGGAAGTGGCTCGGATATCAGCAAGCCGACGCGATTGACCCATTTCGCGGTGAGCCTAGCCGGACATCGACCCAAAATTCTGCTATATGATCTTTTTCCCCGAGCATGGGGGAGCACCTTGAGCAGAGAGCATGTAGAGCGGCGACTGGCAGCCATTTTGGCGGCGGATGTCGCGGGCTCTTGCCGCCTCATAGGGGTCGATGAAGAAGGCGCGCTGGCGCAACTGAAAGCTCTGAGAAAGACGCTTTTCGATCCCAAAATTGCTGATCATCGCGGGCGCATCGTCAAGAACACCGGGGACGGCGCTCTCATTGAGTTCGCGAGCGTCGTAGACGCCGTACGCTGCGCTGTCGAAATTCAGCGCGGCATGGCCAAACAAAATTCCGATGTACCGCAGGACAAACGGATTGAATTTCGCATCGGCATTCACGTCGGCGATATCATCATTGAAGACGATGATATCTTTGGTGATGGGGTCAATATTGCAGTCCGTCTCGAAGGGATCGCAGAGCCTGGCGGCATCAGCATTTCCGACGATGCACACCGGCAAGTTCGGGGCAAAGTAAATAGCACCTTTGAGGACATGGGTTCGCATTCTTTGAAGAATATCGCCGAACCGATGCGGGTCTGGTGCGTTCCAAAAGGTTGCACCGGGATAGATCTGCCGAATCGCCTGCTCGTTGATAACGCTGAACAGCTTGCTCTTCCTGATCGGCCTTCCATCGCGGTGTTGCCGTTCCAGAATATGAGTGGTGATCCCGATCAGGATTACTTCGCTGATGGCATGGTGGACGAAATCACCACTGCGTTGTCACGGTTCAAACCTCTATTCGTGATCTCGCGCAATTCGAGTTTTACCTACAAGGGAAAAGCCGTCGACATTAAGCAGGTCGGACGCGAACTCGGCGTCCGCTACGTGCTTGAAGGGAGTGTGCGCAAGGCAGCCGGAAAAGTCCGCATCATCGGCCAGTTGATTGATGCCGCCACCGGGTTGCACCTTTGGGCCGATCGATTCGAAGGTGATCTGAGCGATATCTTCGCTCTACAGGATCGGATGACCGAAAGTGTCGTCTCTGCCATTGAACCAAAAATGTTTCAAACCGAAATCGATTTGGCCGCGCGTCGGCCGAAAAACCTCAGCGCTTACGACCTTTGTCTTCGAGCAATACCGCATCTCTATTCATTTACTCGGGGCGGATCGGCCGAGGCCCTTCGGCTTGTCTCTCGCGCATTGGAGATTGACCCTCAGTATGGCTTTGCTGCAACCCTTGCAGGAAGTGGTCACCTCCAAAATGTCACTCAGGGGTGGGCGACCGATCCGAAGTCGGAAACTGCCGAAGGATTGCGGCTTCTCCGGTTGGCACTCAGCATCGATGGGAACGACCACTTGGCATTGAGCATGCTTGGCTACGCAGCGGCCTGGTCTGGCGATTTCGATACTGCAAGGGAGATGGTGGACCGTGCGGTCGCCCTGAATCCCAATGCAGCCTTCGCGTGGGGCCAGCGAGGTTGGACTTACCGAGTAGCGGGGCAGCCCGAAGAGGCGATCCGCAGCTTTGAGCGCGCCATTCGACTAAGCCCATTTGACCCGTTGCTATTTCTAAGGCTTACAGAAATGGGCGTTACATTCATCGATCTTGGTCGTTTCGATGAGGCGGTTGCCGCGGTCAAGAAGGCTCTTAGCCAGAACCAGACTTTTGCGGCGTCCTATCGCTGCCTCACGACGGCCCTGGCTCATCTGGGACGCGAAGCAGAAGCGAGGAAGGCAGCGGCCTGTTTGCTCGAACTCGAACCCGATTTTCGCATTTCTGAATGGGTAGCTCGTAGCGGCCGACGGCATGATCAGATCTTTATCGACGGTTTCCGCAAAGCCGGCCTTCCAGAATAACGCGCTGTCCGATCTCGCGGTACCAGCGATTTCATCGATTGGGCGGCGACCCGCGACCTCCACTGTTGGCACCTTTCGCCGGTGCGAGTTGGTCTGGGTCAACGGGTCACAGGTAGGCGTGCGGTTCGTCACCGAGAAGACAAAAAAGCACCCGGGCAAGAATGACCATCCCGCTCGTGCGCAATAAGTCAATCTTGCAGGACCAGGATGACGAGCGATTCACATGCAGCTAGTCTCTTCGCGAACGATCTCCTTCATCGATGTCCCCTCTCTCGCAGTTTTTGAGGCCAAAGAAGCTCTGTTTCATGACGAGGGTAAGGGCTTCCTCCTCTACCTCTCCGGCGGAGAGGTATCATCAACCGCAAAAGAGCGAGTCGTATTCCTGGAGTTGCGGGAGGCGCTGATATGGTTGAACGAGCCCCCTGAGGATCGGGGCTCGTTTTGGGCATGAAGACGCGCAAGTAAGTCGCTCAACGGAGACGACCCGCATGTTTGTGCATGTTCTGGCGGATGATGCCGCCAAGTTGTCCCACCTTTGCGGCATTCTTGACCGCAGATTTCGCGTAGCAGCGGAACGGCTCGACGTCGACGCAAAGCTCTCGCAGGAGTCTCATGCGGTGGTTGTCCGGGCCGATCTACGTGTCGTCGAAAACATCGCGGCTCTCAAGAAGAGGAGTGCACGCATGGCCAAGGTGCCAAAACGCATATTCCTTGTCGAAGAGCCGTCCCACGTCTGCATCTCGCAGGCCTATGCCCTGGGAGCCACGCTCGCCCTAACGGGCACAATCAACCGGTCCAAATTGCTCGCTGCGTTGGCCGATCCGGCAGCCCCAGAATGCTCCTCGCCAACCGGCGCGCCGCAGCAAGACAACGCGGTTGACGTCGCCGCTGCCGCCATTGGATCGATGTTCACCGCGGTGTCGTTGGGCGAGCCGATAGATGTGATCGGGACGAAAGAAGCTGGCAGGAAAATCGCCGATCGCATCACAGAGCACGGGCTCACTGAATGGCTCACGACCGTGCGGCGCCATCACGAGGGGACCTACCAGCATTGCCTCCTCGTAACCGGCGTGGCCATCGACTTTGGACTTAGCCTGGGACTACGGCGAACCGATCTTGACCGGCTGTGCTCCGCCGCCATGTTTCATGATATCGGGCGATCCTGGACAAGCCCGGACGGCTGAACGCCGAGGAGCGCGCACTTATCGAGAGCCATCCGGTGGCAGGATACGAGTTCCTCAAAGCCCAGACCGGTATTTCCGCCGAGGCCCTGGATGCTGTCCGGCATCATCACGAGTATCTCGATGGCAGCGGATACCCGGATGCGCTCTGCGCCGAGAGTATCACCGACATCGTCCGAATGCTGACCATTTCCGACATCTTCGCCGCGCTGATTGAGCACCGGCAATACAAGCCGACCATGCCCTGGGGCGGAGGCATACGGCATCCTTTCCAGGATTCAGGGAAAATTGGAAACGGCCCTGGTGGCTGCGTTCAAGGACGTCGCGCTGGCCAGGTAGTCCTTGCGTCGACCGTCGGTCACCGAAAACGAGGCAAAGCCATCAGGACGGCTGCTTGCGACATGGCGCGATCATTGGACTCCTTCACCGCATCAAACAGGCGCTATTATTCACGGGCGCTAGGACGCATGGGCCAAGCTCGGCCGAATCGGGTCAAGCCCGCTGTAGAGGCGCGAATTGTCGAACTGCAGGCCAGCCGTGATGGCATCCTCAGGATCGCTCAGCAGCTCGGGTATCGATACCACCATGGTGTAGCGGGTGCTCAAGTAGGAGCTGTGGCTTGCCCACCGGAAGGGTCGCTAAGACATCGCTAGACACGCTGTGTTTCAAACACTGTTTCAAACACTCCTTTCACCAAACTACGGCTGAGAGTCTAAAAGCGAACCGACACCTTGAGGCCCATTGGTAATCTTGATGGTACGCAACTGGGGATGCGGGACGCGACCGTGTTGGAAGTGTTGATTACCAGGCGAAGCCCGACCAAGTGGGAATGGCGGGTCTGTGACCGCTATGGGGCCACGATTATGGGCGGTTATGAAAGCACCCGACCGGCGGCCAACTACAGGGGGAATCGGGCGCTATTTCTCCTGTTGTCTACCCGCTGGATTCGGTGATCGCGCAATCCGGACCGGCAAAGTAGGCATAAGGCAGAACACGGACATCGAACAATCAATGCGTTTTCCGTCGTTCTCTTGGAGACGGAACCCCTGCCAATGGGTAATTGCCAAATCATCCGGCACTCGGCTGAATGAAGCCATGCGGAGCAAGGCGGTAGTCGCTCTTCTGGGGATCGCGGCAGGTGGAGCCTACTCGGGAGGCGATGCATCGTTTTTACGAAGAACGATCGTGGATTCCTATTCGGCCAAAACGGAATGTAGATCGCCGGAGTTTTGGTTGCCGGAGCGGCCTAACTGCGAAGCTTCGCTGTATCCAGCGGAAAAAATCTGGTGATATTGGCAGCTCATGACCTTGTAGCACTCACATGCCGCTCCTTCGAGCCGCGGTCTGTCAATCTCGACCAAGCCCCGCCGGCCGGGTCGTACAGCACCCGACGCCCGTAGTTTGCGCATAATCAGCGTCACTGTCGTTCGTCGTACTCCAAGCAACTCTGAAAGCGCTTCCTGCGTTAGCAATATAGCATCAGCGTCGATCCTATCGTGAATGTGGAGCAACCATCGGGCCATGCGGGCTTCGACAGGATGCAGCGCGTTGCAGGCGGCCACATGCTGAAGCTGCATCAACACTGCCCTTGTGTGGGTCTGGACCGCCTGTTTGATGAGGCTGCTCTGACCGAAGGCTGCATGAAACCTTGATGCGGAGATCTGCGATGCGATCCCCGGCACGCGCACGACCGCCGTGGTAGGAGAATGCGAGGGCCCGAGCACTGACCGCATGCCCACCGCTCCCTCAGGCCCGATGACGGAGGTTGCTACTGTTTCTCCGTTCGGCATTTCGAGCATGAACGAAATCGTCCCGCTGTGCGGAAAATAGACCTTGTCACTCCGATCGCACCAGCACCGCGTCTCGTTTGAGCGATATTTGCTCGAAGTAAGGGGCGAGTAAACCAAGGTCCGCTGACGGCAGCCCAGCTAACAGTCGATTACCAACGCTCGTATGGCGCTTCATTGTGGCTGGCAATTCCTTCAATGATTATGATTCATTTCGGATTCAAGGTGAGCACGACGGCCTGGATCGAAATCGGTTGGCGTCGCGCGTTACCAAGAGCACCACGATTTGTCCTCTCGTATTTTTACTTGGGGGCTTTGCTTCTACTTAGGGGCTCGGTCGTAATTCCGTAATATTGGGCAACCCTTTCAATCTACGCCGGGCACCGCCAACACCGCGGTTTTGAAACGCCCAGCCGCAAGCGGAAAGATCTTCCGCAAGAGGTACACAAGCGGCAATCGACGCGCTCTATCGTCCAATCCTGAAACGCTCAGTGCCGATGTCCGAATTTCCCGAAAAGTGCCAAGAGCGTAAATCTCGTATCTTACCCATCACCCATAACCACTGTAGTTTTGACAAAGGTCACGCGCTCTGCGGATGATTTTTCCTATTGGTGGTTTGCATTGGTCGTGAGAACAGAACGATCGGCCCTAAGCGAGGCCTGCAATGTCGAGAATGCTCCTGGCGCTGTCGATCGCGTCAATCGTCTTTTGCGGCGCGATTTTCGGATCCTTCTATGCTTGGGTCTGCTCGACGATGTGGGGGCTCGATCAGGCGGATCCCCGTGTCGCAATCGCTGCCATGCAGGCGATGAATGCCTCAGTGCGCAACGCGGTGTTCTTTCCTGCATTTTTCCTGACACCGGTAGTTTTGGTTTTCACGGCGGCCGCAATGCGCTTTGCCGGTCAAATCTTGGCTGCGTTGTGGTTCCTAGCCGCGGCTGCGGTCTATATGGCTTTCGGCCTTTTCCTCACGATGGCAGTGAACGTTCCCATGAACGAGACGTTGGCGGTGACGCCTGTTCCGGCAGACGTTAATGCCGCTCGGGAGGTTTGGGACAGCTATTCAGGGCGATGGCAATTCTGGAATCAAGTGCGAGCGATCGCTTCAGGCATTGCTTTGATTTTCGCCGTTTTCGGATTGACGAGATCGCGACTGAGCGCCTCAAGGACTGTATGACGGCAAAGGTCGATCTTTCACCTTCGGCCAAGTTGCAGAGGAATGGACTGGCTTAGCCAGTGGCCCCAATGCTCTGGCCCGGACTCCTCACCGAATGTCCGTAACGATCATTCGGGTCGATTTGACCGCAAAACACAGAAGGATGGAATCAAACTGGCCAGCCTTGATCAACCGCAGACAGAATCAACACAATCGACGCAAAGCGTATAGTCGCGTATGGGATGCAACGGTCACGCCAAAGCGAGCAGAGGGCGTGTACAGGTTTCCGATCAACGTCTCCGCTCATGCCGATCGCACGCGGATCGAGTCTCTAGAAATGTTGGCCCCCACCTGAGTATCGGCCGCTGTGATTCCCGACCGTCCGAGGATATCGACTAACTATAGAATATTCCGCCATCCACGTTGAGTGCCTGGCCAGTTACAAATGCCGAGTCGTCCGAAGCAAAGAATGCGACGGGACCAACAACGTCTTCCGGCTCGCCGAGTCGATGCAGGTCGGTGATCTTTTCGAAATACGTCACCCGTTCCGGATCGCGCAAATTGTTGCGACCCATCTCCGTCAGGATGATGCCGGGACATACGGCATTGACGGTAATTCCGTGGCCGCCAAACTCCATGGACGTGACGCGCGTAAAGCCGACCACGGCGGATTTTGATGCGGCATAGTGTGACTGCCCTGGACCGCCTGTGCGTGCGGCGAGGGATGCTATGTTGACGATGCGTCCATAGCGGCGCTCCTTCATATGCGCCGCGACGGCCTGGGTCATCTGGAAGACGCCGCGAACGTTGACGGCAAAGGTCTGATCCCAGATCTCCGGTGTCAATTCGTCGATCATTGCCAATCTCAGGATCCCCGCATTGTTGACGAGAACGTCGATATGTCCAAGACCCTGTACTGCCTCGGATACCGCGCGCTGACAGTCTCCGATATTGCTGACATCGGCCAGGACGGGGATGCATTGTCCGCCCAGTTTCTTCACCTCAGCGATGGTCTCCAGCAGAACCGCCTCTTGGGCCGGGATGTCGTTCAACGCGAGGCTGTAGCCCCGATTGGCCAATCCGATGGCAATCGCGCGCCCGATGCCGCGGCTGGCCCCTGTCACGATGGCATGTCTGGTCATGTTGTGTTCCTGTTTCAATAAACGTGATGTCGATGGACTAAGAGCGAGCGGCGCCTCGGACGGGCAGAGTATTCATCGCGTGGATCGTGTCTTCGAACGACACGAGATTGGCACCGGAGCCCAGGCCCGTTGCGACGATCGCGGCCGTTGCTGTCGCCAGCTTTGCGCAGTCGAGCAGATCCCAGTCGCGGACCAGTCCGGCGATGAAGCCACCGGTATAGGAGTCGCCGCAGCCGGATGTGTCGCGCACCGCCACCTCGAATGCCGGCAATGTGAACTGCCGCCCTTCGCGGGCCATGACGAAGGATCCGTTCTCTCCCAGCGAGATGGCACAGGCGCCGGCGCCCTTGTCGATGAAGATTCGCGCACAAGCCACGGGATCGTCGGTTCCGACCATGGCGTGGGTCTCGTCGATGCTTGGCATGAAAAAGTCCACATAGGGCAGCAGCGGTTCGACCAGCGCCAACGTCTCGCTTCGTGCCTGGATCAGGTCCAGCGTCGTGATGCAGCCGGCAGCCTTGGCGTCCCGCAGCAGTGCCACCGACGGAGCGCCGTCCATCGCCAGCAGAGAGCCAACGCCGCCAAGGTGCAGCACTTTGCTCTGGCAGGCGGCCTTCTGCGCCTCGGACGAGATGCGCCAGCGAGCAGAAGCGCCCCTCGCATGCAAGACCGGACGCGATCCGTCGGGACGGATGGGCAGGATCGTCGCTGACGTCGGGGCGCCGGGCATCCGCTCCATGACGGAGATATCGATGCCCTCGCGCTCCATTGCATTCAGCACCCAGTCGGCCTTCTCGTCGGTGCCCACCGCGCCAACTGCGCGAGCGTTCAGGCCAAGTCGTGCGCATGGCACAACCGTTCCACCGGCGGTGCCGGCGACGGTCAGTCGTATTTCATCGATCAGCGCCCGACCGCCGCCGGCCGGGATTTCCGTGACCGGAACGCCCAGAATATCCAGAATGTAGGTGCCGCAGACGCTGACGTCGTGTCGGTGTGCCATGAGGCATGTCTCGCAGTTGTTGGTGCCGAGTTGTTAATTTGAATGCGCCGAGGTCTTTTGGGCGCCGTCGCTGTCACGCAAACCATATTGCCCCCATCGCCTGAGGATGCTGTCGATCTCTTCGTCCGGCAGCAGCGGCGGTTCGCCGAGCTGCAGGCAGCCGTGATATTGCTTGGCGAGCACTTCGACCTCCACCGCGAGCCACAGGGCCTTGCGCAGGTTCAGACCGATCGCGATCAGCCCGTGATGGGCCAACAGGCAGGCGCGGCGATAACGAAGCGCGTCCAGGGCCGCGCGTGACAGCTCCTCGGTGCCGTATTGGGCATATGGTGCGCATGGGATGTCGTTACCGCCGGCCGCCGCGATCATGTAGTGGATGGCCGGAATCGAACGGTTCATGATTGCGATGATCGTGCAGAAGATCGGATGCGCATGAACGACGGCGTTCGCTTCGGGTTTCGACTTGAGGATGTCGAGGTGAAAGCGCCACTCCGTCGAGGGCACGTGGCCCGGCGACGCCGTCCACGAGCCATCCCATTTCATGGCGACGATGTCCTCCGGCCGCATGCGGTCATAAGGAACACCCGACGGAGTGAGCAGGATGCCGTCCTCAGTCCGAACGCTGATATTACCAGACGTGCCCTGGTTGATACCCTGAGCCGACATCTCGCGACACGCGTCGATGATGGATTGTCGAAGCTCGACGTCTGAATCGTAGGACTTCACCATGGCGTACTTCCTCGAAATGCATCACCGTAGCTCGTCTGGGCCACCGGAGTTGTCGCCTCATCCTGATCGAAGCGCTTCAGCGCCCCATGGCAAAGAACTCGTCGTTCGGCCGCATGCTGGTAACGTTTGCCAGTCGGTTGGACATGCCGAAGAATGCAGCGATGGCGGCGATATCCCACGCGTCTTCCTCGGTAAAGTCATGGCGCTTCAGTGTTTCGATGTCGGCATTGCCGACCTCGTAGGCCTGCATCGAAACTTTCATGGCAAAGTCGAGCATCGCCTTTTGCCGCGGGGTGATGTCGGCCTTGCGGTAGTTGACCGCCACCTGGTCCGCGATCTGCGGGTTTTTCGCACGGATGCGAAGGATGGCGCCATGGGCCACCACGCAATACTGGCACTGGTTGGCATTGCTGGTGGCGACCACGATCATCTCGCGTTCAGCCTTCGAGAGCGGACCGGGCTTGTCCATCAAGGCGTCGTGATAGGCGAAGAACGCCCGAAACTCCTCAGGTCGATGCGCAAGCGTCAGAAAGACGTTGGGCACGAAGCCCGATTTTTCCTGTACCGCCAGAATGCGGTTACGGATATCGTCCGGCAGATCCGAGATTTCGGGGACAGGAAAGCGGCTGATGGCAGGCTTGGTCATGTTTATGGATCTCCCTCAGGCGGCCGCGAGTGCAACCAGCTTTTCTTGATATTCGTCGAAGGCGTCGCGTTGATCTGCGATATGTGGTTCGGCCCTCACCAGGCACGTCTGCGCGGAGCAACCCTGGCCAAATTGCGAGGTGCCGACGTCGAGCGTCAGCACGTTCGGATTGCCGGCGGCCTCGAGACCTTCGTCATCCCGCGGGGTGAACCAGGCGCCGGTGGGTAGCACGATCACGCCCGAACGCACGGTATCGGTAACCTGGGCCGTGGCCAGACAGGTTCCCCGGGTATTCCAGATGCGGATGGTCTGGCCGTCGGTGATCCCAAGCGCCGCCGCGTCATCAGAATGAAGCCGCGCCTGCTCGCGACCATTGCGCTTCAGGGCCACGCTCGAGGCGCCTGTCTCGAGCTGACTGTGCAGGCGTCCGGCCGGCTGGTGCGAGATCAGGTGCAGTTCGGCTGGATCACTGCAGTTGCCCAGCCATTCCGCCGGCTCGATCCAGGCCGGATGTGCACGACAGTCGCCGTAGTTGAGCCTGGCGAGCGTTTCGCTGCCGAGCACGATCTTCCCGCTTTCGGTCTTGAGCGCGAATTTCTCCGGTGCCTCGCGGAAATCAGCCAGGAATGTGTGGCCGGCCTGCACCGGGCAGCGCGCGTAGCCGGTCTGCCAGAACGTGTCGAAATCCGGCATTTCGAAGCCAAGCCGCTGCGCAGCATCCTCTCGGCTCAGCTCGTAAAGGTAGCGAAGCCAGTCCATTTCATCGCGGCCTTCATTGAAACGGTCGGCGACGCCGAGCTTTCCGGCGATCAGATTGAAGATGTCAAAGTCGGGTCGCGAGTCTCCCACGGGCTTGATGGCTTGTTTCATCGCGAGGATGAGGTCGGAGCGCTTGTTGCCGGCCATATCGTTACGTTCGATCGATGTGGTCGCCGGCAGCACGATATCGGCGCGCTGCGCCGTCGCCGTGAACATGGGATCCTGAACGATGATGGTCTCGGGCCGCGTCCAGGCTTCAGACAGGCGATTGAGATCCTGATGATGATGGTAGGGATTGCCGCCGGCCCAATAGACAAGCTTGATATCCGGATAGGCCCGGATCTCGCCCTCGTAGGTGAACTCCGTGCCGGGATTGAGCAACATGTCGCTGATGCGCGCCACCGGGATGAAGCTGTCGATCGGCCGCGTGAGCTGCGAGATGCCGGGCGACTTAAGGAGATTGAAAGGTGCGCCGACGCCGCCGAGGGACGCATAACCGTAGCCGACGCCGCCGCCCGGCAATCCGATCTGACCGATGACCGATGCGAGGCCGAGTGCTGCCCAGAACGGCTGCTCGCCATGATGCGCGCGCTGGAGGCTCCAGCTCACGGTCAGCATGCTGCGGGTGTCGACCAGGCGCTTGGCGAGCTGGCCGATGCCGTTGACGTCGAGCCCGCAGATACCGGCGGCCCAAGCCGCATCCTTGCGCGTGCCATCCGACGCGCCTTCAAGATAATGCAGCAGCCGATCCGCACCACTCGTGCAGCGATCGAGGAAGCTCCTGTCGTGCCTGTCCGCTTTCACGACCTCGCCGGCCAGCCCCAGCATCAGCGCCGTGTCCGTATTCGGGCGGATCGGCCACCATTCGGCGTCGACCCAGTCCGGCAGATCGTCCTTCAGGGGCGAGACGTGAATGATCTTGACGCCGCGCGCGACGATCTTCCGAAGATATGTTTCGAGCCGATGGATGCCGATACCTCCGGCCTCGCTCTGTGCGGTCCGCGGTGACAGCGCCCCGAAGACCACCAGCGTCTCGGTGCGTTCGGCGATGGTGTCGAGTGTGTTGGCGCGCCCGTCACACGCGTCGGAGCTTCCCAGCGTATGGCGCAAGATCACGGGACCGGCGGCGATGGAATAGGTGTCGACATGCCTGGTGAAGCCGCCGACAAGGTTGAGCATGCGCTTCAGCAGCGACGAGGCATGGTGCAGGCGGCCCGAATTCGTCCAGCCATAGGAGCCCGCGAAGATCGATGCGTTGCCATAAGTGCCTGAGACGCGACGGATCTCGTCGGCAACCAGCGTCGCCGCCTCATCCCAGCTAACGGCCACGAATTTCTCCTGGCCTCGCTTGCGCCGGTCGCTGTGTTCGCGCTTGTCCAGCCAACCCGAACGAACCATCGGCCGCAATACGCGGCGTTCGGGGTTGGCCCATTCCGAAATGGAATGGATGATCGGGGAGGGGGCCGGGTCGTGTTCGAATGGCTCGACGCCCACGATCTGTTCATCCTGCACGAGAATGGTGTAGGCGCCCCAATGGCTGCAGTGCGGTATCCGCCTGAGCTCACTCACGCGCCGTCTCCATGGGCTCGCCCGTGTTGCTGCAAATCAGGACACATGTGACAGGCGCCGCTCGATCTCGCGCAGCTCGCGCCGCATCTGTGCGGCGAACTCGGGATAGGTCTCGGCCACTTCGTCGAAGACGCGACCGCGCAGCAGATCCAAAGTGTGTCGGTCGGGCAGCGCGGTCTGTTCCGGTTGGCTGTCATGGGTGAATTGAAAGCCGGTGGCGTCCTTGATTGCGGCGAGGTCGTGTCCGGGGTGAATGCTCTGGAGCTCGAAGCCGGGACGGGTCTTGTCGAAGCGGAACAGCGCCTTGCTGGTCAGCAGCGCAATCGGGCCGCCGCTTCGGAACACGCCGTCATCGCTGACGCCCGGCGCGCTGATGAAGTCCACGTTCTCGACAAGGGCGCGGGGGGTGTGCTCCTCGCGGAACAGGATGACCCGCGGCACGACGTAATAAAGATAGGCCGATCCGAACGAGCCGGGCCATCTCACTTGCGACTGCGGATAGTCGCCGGTCCCCACCAGGTTGACGTTGCCGCGGCCGTCGATCTGTCCTCCGCCGAGGAAAAAGGCGTCGATACGGCCTTGACCCGCGCAGTCGAATAGCTCGGCCGAGCCATTGGTGAAGAAGTTGTGCTCCACAGATCCCAGAATCGAAATGCGCGGGCCAGCATCGCCCGCTGCTTGCTGCAGCGCCCGGAGCAGCATGGCGCCGGCGGCAGGAATGGGGGAGGAGGCACCGACAGCGACATGCCTCACGCCATCGAGCAGCCGCGCAATGGTGCAGATCAATACCTCTCGCGGGTGGACCTCGGTCATCACGCGGGCTCCATCCGGGCGTGAGCCATATAGTCGGAGAAGCCCTCGGCCGTCCGCGCCGCCTTCGCGTAGCGCACGATCTCCGCCGTATCGGCCGGATACTCGCCCCAAAGGCCGTAGGGCCACGCGCCTTTTGGGGCGAGGCCGACTTCGGTGACGTAGAGAGATGGCAGAACGCCGGCGGCGCTCATCTCATTCGCGAGCAGGCTGTCGTCGACGATACGCTCCACGGTGACGAGAACCGTGGCCGACGCATAAGCCATGGCGGCGAGTTCGCGGCGCCGTCCGATCCAGACATTGCCGAAGCGATCTGCCATCGGGGCGTGGAAAATCGTGACATCCGGCCTGATGGCTGGAATGAGGACGATCGGATCGCCGCCGTCTGCGAGGGGATTGTTGATGACACGCCAATCGTCGCGGTGGCGGAGCAGGTCACTGCCAATCAGTCCGCGGAGCGGCAGAAACGGACTGCCTTTCTGCCCCGCCATCAACCCGGCATGGATGGCGGGGCATGTCGCGTCCTTTAATTTGATCGCCCCGTCCTTGACGGCAGCGTTGAAGCGGGGGGCGCCACCAGTCTCGCCAAGCGAGACTGCGCTCGTTTCCACCGATCGGACCAGACCTGCTCCAACGAGTTGATCGACCTGAAGTCCGCCGGTCGGGACACAGACGAGATCGAGATTGTTGGTGCCGCGCTCCATGATCGGGCGGGTCATGGCCATGGATACGCCGGCATAGTCGACCGGCAGCGCCAGGCGCATGCCCGGCTCGATGTGCTTCGCCATTGCGCGAAGATCGCTCAGCACCATTTTCCTCCTTCGATGCGTTCTATATTATAGAACACAGTTCTAAATCAAAAGTAGCCGTACCGCCACGAGGCTGTCAACGCGTTTGTGCCGGCGACACGTATGGGCGGGGAGCTCGCGCGTCTTGCGCGAAAAATCGCGATGACCCGCGGCCAGGCGAGCGGATTTTTCTTCCTCTCTTGACAAGCCTGAGTGTCGGGCCAACAATAATTCAGAATGGCGTTCTACAATATAGAACACGGGGAGGAGCGAATGGGTGAGCCTCTGGCGTTGCGCGCTGAGCGTTCCGGCGAGGCGAGCGCCTTTGCATCGCATGGCGGTCGCTATCGGGAGCGAAGCGCGATCGGGTCGAGCATCGCCATCCGCGACGTCGTGAAGAATTACGGACACTTCCTCGCGGTCGATCGCATCAGTCTCGACATCGAGCCCGGCGAGTTCATTACGCTGCTCGGGCCTTCGGGTAGCGGCAAGACGACGCTGCTCAATCTGCTGGCGGGATTCCAGAAGCTCGACGGCGGCGAAATTCTCGTCGATGGCAAGCCGATCCACCATGTTCCGACGCACAAGCGCGGCTTCGGGATGGTGTTCCAAAGCTATGCTCTCTTTCCGAACATGACGGTGACGCAGAACGTCGCGTTCCCGCTGCACATGGCGGGAGTCGACCGGGCGACCATCGACCGCCGCGTTGCGGAGACGCTGGAGATCATGCGGCTCTCCGAACATGCGAGGAAGTCGCCGTCGCAGATGTCCGGCGGGCAGCAGCAGCGGGTGGCGATTGCGCGCGCCATCGTCATGAGGCCCAAGGTGGTCTTGATGGACGAGCCGCTGAGCGCGCTCGACCGTCGATTGCGCGAGTCGATTCAGATCGAGATCCGCGATCTTCATCAGACGATCGGCAGCACGATTCTCTTCGTCACGCACGACCAGGGCGAGGCGCTGACGATGAGTGACCGAATCGCGGTGCTGGACGCCGGTAAGATCGTCCAGGTTGGCCGTCCCTTGGAGATCTACCGCCACCCCATCAACCGCTTCGTCGCCTCTTTCGTCGGCGAGAGCAATTTGGTCGAGGCGGAAATCGTGCAAAAGCGCGGGTCGACGATGACGCTGAAGAACCGCGCCGGATACGTGTTCAACGCCGAGAGCCGCGACGCGATCGATGTCGGCCGTGCAACCGTGCTGGTGCGCCCGGAGCGCATCGCGGTCTCGAACGAGGCGACCGCCAACTCGGCGCTGGTCACTGTCACGTCGGCAATCTTCCTCGGCGAGATCCTGCGCATCGAAGCGCGCATGGAGGGCGGCGAAACGTTGCTGATCCGCTGCACCGACACCGCGGACCGGCCGCTGCCGGCCGTCGGCGACCGCCTCCATGTCAGTTGGGGCGCCGAAGACTGCTGGGTGTTGGCATGACCGCGGCATCGATCGGCGTACAACCGGGCCGCTTCGTGGTCTCGGGCCTTTGGCGACTGAAGGGCTCGACGCTCCTGCTACTGCCGGCTGCGGCCTTCCTCGCATTCGCCTACCTGCTGCCGCTGATCGATCTGATCCGGATCAGCCTGAGCGGGCCGACGTGGTCGGTCTATTTCGAGCGGGTCTTCGCCATTCCGCTTTACTGGGATTCGCTCGTGCGCACGATGCAGATCTCGGTCACCGTTGCATTTCTCTGCCTGCTGTTCGGCTATCCTACAGCACTCCTCATTCATCGCAGCCGCGGCATCATCCAGGTGCTGATTGCCACCGCGATCGTGCTGCCCTATTTCATCGCGATCCTGATCCGCACCTATGCCTGGATGGTCCTGCTTGGCCGCAACGGCCCGGTCAACAAGCTGTTGATCTCGGTCGGCATCTTCAGCGAACCGGCGCAGTTGCTCTTCACCCGCGGCACCGTGCTCTTGTGCATGACGGCGGTGCTCCTGCCGCTCATGGTGCTCAGCATCTATTCCAACGTAGCGCGGCTCGACCAAAATCTCACACGCGCTGCGCTCGCAAGCGGTGCCGGCCCGATCGCGGTGTTCTGGCGAGTTCTGCTTCCGCTGACCTTGCCGGGCATCGGCGCGGGCTTCCTCCTGGTCTTCGTCACCGCGCTCGGCTTCTTCATCACGCCGACGCTGCTCGGGGGGCCGGGCGACCAGATGTTTGCCATGCACATCACGCAGCAGGCCGATTCGGTCACCTCGGAAGGCTTTCTCCAGGCGCTCGGAGTGGTTCTCCTCGCGATCACCCTGGCGGTTGTCGCTGTGGCCGGCCATTTCCTCGGTTTCGAGTTCATTTGGGGCGGCGGCAAGCTGTCGGAGGCGGCTCCGGCAAGGGCCGCAGCGACCGCAAGCGGGGCAGGGCCCGACCGGCGCACGGTCGGCACCTTGCTCGCCGATGTGATCGGTTGGCCGTTGTTGAGGCTGCTGGGGCGCTTGCCTGCCAGTTGCGGCGTCTGGACGGTGCGCGGGATGGGCGGCCTGGTAGTCGCCGTCCTCATTCTGCCGATCGTCGTCGTGATGATCATCTCGTTCAGCAGCGCGAGCTACCTGACCTTTCCGCCGCCGGGCTTTTCAGTTCGCTGGTACGAGAAGTTCTTCTCTGATTCCAATTGGATGCTGGCGTTCTCGAACTCGCTGATTGTTGCCGCGATGTCGGCCTGCATCGCTGTCACGCTCGGCACGTCGGCGGCCATGGGCATCGTTAGGAGCAGCATTCGCGGCAAATCTGCGATCATGCTCCTGCTCGTGAGCCCGGTCATTGTCCCACCGGTCGTGCTTGGACTTTCGCTCTACACTCTCTTCCTGCGTTTCGATCTTGTCGGCACGATATTCGGTCTGGCGGCGGCCCATGCGATCGGCGGGCTGCCGATCGTCGTGGTCATCCTGTCCGCCGCGCTTCAGGCTGTCGATCCGAAGCTGGAACAGGCCGCGGCCGTTCATGGCGCGTCGTCGCTGACGGTGTTTCGCAAGGTCATCCTTCCGGCGATCGCACCGGGGCTCGCGGCGGCGACGTTCTTTGCTTTCCTGCACTCGTTCGATGAACTCGTGCTGTCGCTCTTCCTGTCGAGCGCACAGCTGAAGACTCTCCCGCTCATGTTATGGGCGGACGTCAACTATCGGCTCAATCCGGTGCTGGCCGTGGTCTCGACGCTCGAGGTACTGCTGGTGGTGGGAGGCATCGTTCTTGCGCGACCTGTGTTGGCAAGGTCGCGTGAGGCGGCGTGAAACAAGCCAACGGGAGGAGAAGGAACATGCGGGGAATGACGTACCTTGGACGATTGGCATCGCCCTTAACCTCGGCCGTGCTGGTCCTGGCGAGTACGGGCCTTGCGGCCGCACAGGCCAACGTCGTGATCATGCAGGATCCCGGCGGCGGCTACGGCGAGGCGCTGCGTAAGGTAATGTATGACACTTTTGAGAAGGACACTGGAATCAAGGTCGTTACCGTTCAGGAGGCTCGCAGCGGCCCACGCATCAAGGTGCAGGCTGAAGCCGGCAAAGCCCAGTGGGATCTCACCTTCATCTTCGACCAGGAAACCAAGCTGCTCGGCGATTGCTGTCTTGAAAAGATCGACTATTCGAAGTTGTCGGAGCCAGCTCAGAAGACGCTTGCGGCCATGCCCGACAACCTCAAGCGACCAAGGGGCGTCGCGCTCCAGGTGATCGGGGTCGGTCTCGTCTACAACAAGGAGAAGTACAAGGGAGATAATGTTCCGAAGAGCTGGGCCGATTTCTGGGACGTGAAGAAGTTTCCTGGCCGACGCTGCCTGCCTGCCTGGCCGCGGTTTGTCTTCGAGGCCGCGTTGATGGCGGACGGAGTGGAGAAGAGCAAGCTCTACCCGCTGGACATGGAGCGCGCCCTGAAGAAGGTCAAGGAAATCAAGCCTTCCATCGCGAAGTGGTGGACGACTTCCGCTCAGCCACCGCAACTGATGCTCGACGGCGAAGCCGATATGTGCATGGCTTATACCGGCTCCATGAGCAAGCTGGCTCTCGAGGGCGCGCCGGTCGAGTTGGAGTGGAACCAGGGCTTTATCTATTACGATTTCTTTTCGATTCCGAAGGGCGCGCCGCACTACGACAATGCGCTGAAGCTGCTCTCCTGGCGTCTCGACCCCCAACGCGCTGCGCAACTGACTTCGTCGTTTCCGGTTGCGCTGCCGTCTCCTGTCGTCTTCGAGGCGGCGGACCGGAAGATCAGTCGCTACTGGGCCAACAATCCTGCGAACGTTTCAAAAGCGATCGAGTGGAGCCCGGACTACTGGGGCGCGGCGTCGCCGTCGGGCAAATCGACCAACGAGGAGTATGGCCAGGAGAAGCTGAACGCTCTGCTTGCCCAGTAGGAATGGGTCGTCAAGTCGGGTGACCGCGTGCGGAAGACCGCGGTCACCTGTTGGCTATGGCTTCACTTCGGACCATGCTAGAGCGAGTGAACAGATTCGGTTTCATTGAATGGATAAGGCGTTTATCAAGGGACTTCGTCTGCTGGAGACGCTTGCATTGAGCGAGCAGCCTCGCGGCATTACCGATCTTGCGACCGAATTGAAGTTCACCAAAAGCAACGTCCACCGCCTGCTGGCAACGTTGCAGTCCCAGGGCTACGTGCGGCAGATTCCGCAGCACAGCACTTATGAACTCACGACTAAGATCTGGGCGCTCGGTAGCCACGTCATTCACCGCATGGACCTCATCAAGGCAGCGCACCCGGCAATGGAGAAGCTCGCCCAGATAACCGGCGAGACCATCCATCTTTCTGTTCTGGAAGGCACCGACGTCGTCTACGTCGACAAGATTGAAAGCGCTCACCATATCCGCGCCCATACGAGCGTGGGCATGCGCGCACCGGCTTTTACCATGGCGACCGGGAAGGCCATGCTGGCGCACATGCCCGATGAATACCTCGAAAAGTTCCGCCCGCACTTCAGGCGCTACACGGATACAACGCGCACCAACATCAAAGACCTCCGCAAGGACATCGAACTGGCGAGGGCGCAGGGCTTTTCCTCGGTGTTGCACGGCGAATGGCGCGAGGGCATCGCGGCCTGCGCCTGCGCGATCCTCGGCCGATCTGGAGAACTCGTCGGGGCAATCGGCATGTCCGGCCCCGACTCGCGCATCAAGCGCAATCAAATCAAGGAATATTCCGTCCACGTAATGGAGGCGGCCCGGACCATCAGCGCGGCGCTCGGCTATCGAGATCTCAGCGCTGCGGCCGAGCCACAGGCGCTGAGGCGGGCCGGCGGAAAGCTCATGCGAGGTACGAGATGATTCATGACCGAGTTATCTTTTGGCTCGCAGTACGATGAACCCATTTTCAGCCAGCGCCAACCCGGCTTCGATTGGCGCCGATCCGGTGCTACTTGAACGGCTATCAAGCGCGCTACCGCGCAACGCCCTGCTGGTCGGCGACGCGATCGACGCGCGCTATCGGGAGGACCGGAGAGGCAAGTTCTCTGCGCCGCCGCTCTTCGTCATGCGGCCGGGGTCGACCATCGAGGTTTCCGCCTGCCTTGCCGCGTGCAATGATTTTACGCAGCCGCTTGCCGTGCATGGCGGGCGCACTGGGCTCTCGGGCGGCCATCGTGTTGTAGAGGGCGAGGCGGTGCTGTCATTCGAACGAATGACTGAAGTCGACGAGGTGCACGGCGACAGCGCCACGATCACGGCATCCGCCGGCGCGCCTCTGCAGGCCGTGCAGGAAGCGGCGGAGCAGGCCGGCTATCTGTTTGGCGTCGACATCGGATCCAGAGGCACCGCGACGATCGGCGGCAACGTCGCGACGAATGCCGGCGGCATTCGCGTGCTGCGCTATGGCATGTTCCGCGCCCAGGTGGTGGGCCTGGAGACTGTGCTGGCCGACGGCACGATACTGTCTTCGCTGCGCGGCCTAGACAAGGACAACACCGGATACGACTTGAACCAGCTTTTCGTCGGAAGCGAGGGTACGCTCGGCGTAGTCACGCGCGCACGACTGCGCCTGCACCCCAAACCGCTTGTCGAGGCCAATGCCTTTCTCGCCGTGCCGTCGCTTGAGGGGGCGCTGGAACTCCTCAAGCGGCTTCGGGAGGTGCTGGGGTCGTCGGTGTCGGCCTTCGAACTGATGTTTCGCGAAGCCTTCGAGGGTGTCATCGCGTTTCTCGGCATGGCGCGGCCGCTTGATGCGACGGCGCCTGTCTACGTCCTGACCGAGGTTCAGGCGTCGAGGGAGGACGCCAGCATGGAGACGTTCGCCTCCTGCTTGATGCAGGCGCTGGAGGATGGTGTTGCGCTCGACGCCGTCGTCTCGCAGTCGCCGCGCGAATTTCACGCGCTCTGGACCATGCGCGATTCCTGTGCCGACTATGTTCGCAGCCGTGATCATGTCACCGGATGCGACATCAGCGTCCCGATGCATCGGATGGCTGCATTTCTTGAAGCCGGCCAGACAGCGCTCGGGGCCATTGACACTTCCACCGAGTTCATCGTTTTCGGCCATCTGGGTGACGGCAATCTTCATTATGTGATCCGGACGCCGAAGGGTGAGGAAGCCGCCGACAAGATCTATCGGCTGGTTGCCCACCATGGCGGTTCGATCTCGGCCGAGCACGGCATCGGCTTCGACAAGAAGCCGTGGCTGCAACTCTGCCGCAGTAAGGCCGAGATCGAGACGATGCGCCGGCTGAAGATTGCGCTGGACCCAAAGGCCATCCTCAATCGCGGCCGCATCTTTGATTGACGCGGGGCTTTGCTTCGGCTGATCTCCCGGACCACGGCAGCATCCGGTATTGCGTAGCCAGGGCAAATAGCGGCATGCCTAACAACGAGCTGAGTCCAACTCGTTGCACGTCGCTGGTTCACGGTAGCTCAAACTTGCCCACGATGGATCGGAGCGAGAGTTCACCCGACGCGTTCGTGCGCGCCGGCTTCGTGATCAAGTCGTCAATCATGATCAGCATAATCATTTCGGGCTACTGACGGCAGGCCTGAGCTATCGGTCCGTTCTGATGATGCGAGAGCTGGCGCCGACGCGCGCCGAGTTGATGCGAATTTCCGGTACCGACCAATTGACCGGGCTGCTCAACCGACGGGGTTTCGACCAAGCCGCGGGATCGGCCTTGACCAAAGCGCGCGATGCGAGCCTGCGATCAGATCTGATCGACGAGACCACATCGAGATTGAGCGATCGCGGCTTGCGGCGGCGTGCGAATGCCACAGTACCATGCGTCTCGAAGTCGAGGAGACCTTCTCGATGAAAACGCTCCAATCTCACGTTTTGGTTGTGCCGGCTGACGCAGTAAGTGAAACGGGCGATGCTATGTGAGCGTCTTCCGCGCTGGCGACTCGTCTTGGTAGGGTGGAATGCCTGCGAGGTTTGAGCGCACATAGGGGCAGGCGTCGAGTTGATCGCGGTGGTTTTAGCCTTGCATGGAAGAGGGCGGCCTCAATTGATCGGCTCTGTCTGGAGACAATTGGGCGGGGCCGCTTCAAGGGCACACGAAGCGACGCCTAATCGTGCAGTACGCTGGTCTATGTGGGGTTCACGTTGGTCCAATCTGCGCGACTGCGACCACGCTAGACTTGTTTAGTTCGGAGGCAATGAAACACACCGGTTAGGCTTGCCAGTTAACTTTGATGTCCGCACTGGAGGTTAATTCTGGAACACAGTGCGCATCAGGCCAACAGCTCGGCGCCAGTCACAACACGGGTAAAGCTCATCGAGGAAGACGCTCAACCTGAGCCCGAAACGTTGTAGAGCCGCTTAAGTCGATCCGTAATGATCTGGCAGAAAGTCTGGAGTTCCGTCCTGTTGCGAACCGGGCCAGCTGCGGTGCCAAACGACAGCCATGAATTCCACGGGTTAGAGCCGTAGACCGTCACGTTAAACCCGCGCTTGGGGCAACCTTCAATCTTGCTTAGGTCATCGAGGATCATCGTGGCCAGTTCATCTGCTGTCCTCATTCCTTTCGCGGGAAGGGGTAAGTGCCAATCCGGCGATTTCTGGCATGCTCGGTAAAGGTGGCGGCTCTTCAAGCGCGATCTCCCGCGCATCTGGCCCCGGGCTCGCCCTCGTCGCGACGGATTGGCGAGTTCGCCGCGCAAGATCACTACCTCGGTTTTCGAACTCCTAGCGGTCCAATCGAGGTGATCGACGGCGATGGGTCCGCCTGCAGGATATGGTGTACCGGCTGAAGGCTTTGACCCACCGGAGCTTGGCTGCAATGCGCGCTGCGACTATGAGCGCTGTCGCGAGGGAACAGGCCAGAGATCGCCTGCGCAAGCTCGTCGCCGCGGGACCAGTTTCAACCGCATGGCGTGCGCTTGCAAGGGCAGGAGGGCGCGAGAACTGCAATTCAGTCGGCTGTGGCCAGGCCGGAAGCTAGGCGAGAAAGAACCGCTTTTTAATCAATCGCTCGATGACCTTCGTTGGTAAGCACGGGCACGTCGTCGCGCATCTCGACCAGGTCGACTTCAATATCAAGGTCTTCAGATCGTCTGGATTGACTGGCGTTAATTTCGTTCGCTTGGCTTTGATATCGCGCAGCGCCCAGCGGAGGCGGATTGCCGTGTCCAAATCAAGATCGGCAAGTGGTGAGAGTGGTTGATTTGCTGTCGTCAAGTCGTTTACCGGGCCGCCGTCGACGGTAGTATTCTCTGGGGCAATTGTATTGGTTTGTGAGGGGTCGGCCACGGTTGAAGCGGCTTGCGAACGACCTCTAGACGCCGCCGCTAACATTTCTGCGAATTCGTGAAGTTTGTCGGCTGCGCCCATTTTCCCTTCGCCTTAGAAGCCGGCGGATGCCTGGCCTGCCTTAACGTTCCGAACCGCCGTTGTTATGGCTTCCGAACTGCAGGTCGTTTGGTGTCTTAGTGACATTAGAGAGTCGGCCGTTGTCTTCATATCTCGCTGCGAGATCAAGAAGACACTCTTTGATGAATGGGTCGGCTTTCTCCGCAAGATCGCGCACAATTTGGGCGCGCTGTTTCTTAAATTCATCGTCCAACATAATCGGCCCTCAACACAACAAACAAAGTGCAATGCAGGTAGCATACTGCTTTTAGCTAGTCGCGAAAAGCCTCACGTCAGTCTCCCGGCGGCTTCAACTCGTCTATGACATCGAATTCGAAAGTCGTTCTCTGCCAACTACTCATTGCAGGGTCCTGGTTTGAGAACGCTTTGAGATGATTGACATTGCCAACCTGCTTGCTGGTATCCACATAAATCAAGACTGTTTTCAGGGGGCGCTCAACGGGCAAGCACGCCGGAATAGGCTCAGCCTAATGCGCATCGGCATCACGTCGATGGGCAAATGCACTGGGGACGGCATGATCATCGGTAGCGTTGATTCAATCTTGGCAGTTCAGATTGTCCCCGTAGGGGGGCCGGATACTAGAATCAGAATGGTTTCTGCCTCTAAAGGCAGAGACGATGCCGCGGCGGACCAGGATGAAAGCTTCGACACGTCGCAGCAGGCGCTGGATTGGCTAGGCAATGTCTCCCAACAGCGACCTTGCCGGACAGCATCGAGCCGCCAAAATCGTTGAGGCGACGGGGACCAAAGCCCGCTGGTTCACGCCGGCGGGTTTTCCTTGCCGTGAACCGTCTGGCGCCCTTAGACTGTCGCCATTGATTCAAAAACGGAGTGCGGACGTGGCGACAGGTACAGTTAAGTGGTTCAACGCGACTAAGGGCTATGGATTTATTCAACCCGACAACGGCGGCAAGGATGTTTTTGTGCACATCTCGGCCGTAGAGAGAGCCGGCCTGAGCAGCCTCAATGAGGGTGCCAAAGTGAGCTACGAAGAAATGAGCAACCGTGGCAAAACGTCCGCCGAAAATCTGAGAGTCGGATAAAAATCAATTCCGTCGGCTCGCCGGCATCTGAAAGAGAAACGGCCCCAGCCTGGGGGAAGCGCTGGGGCCGTCATTCCAGTGCGCCATGCGACGGGCCGTGGCGCTTATATCAACGTGGGCGGTCAGTGCCCGTTCCTAAAGGCGGGGATGCGTCCGGTTGCTGACTTTATCGTGTCGGGCTGGGGGGTGCCGGCCGATGCAAACTTAATAGATCGTTAGTCTCAGGTTGCTACGCATGGCCCAATCGCGGAAACCCGCCCAAGCCCCCGCGAGAGTACGAAACCCGCCGACCTCAATCCGGCGGGTTTCTGCGTTATGCGCCCGTGCCCACGTGCGCCTGTGCAAATAGCGGCCTGAGGTCGGCGCCGCGGTGTCCGCAGACCTAAAACAGCGATTCCGAATCGGATAGTCAAAGGCTGTCCGGCCAACGGTTGGCGTCGATCAGGACGGAGTGCGAGCATTTGTGGGCGCCGCAGTAGACGAGCAGCCGGCGAGGACCGGACCAATCTCCCCGAGCGCGATCATCTGTTCGCGTGCTCGGGCCCGGCCGAATCGCCGTTCGGGGGCTTGCCTCTCAGCGGCGTGCGCGCGCATGGGGCGCACGTAAGTGCCGTCGTTGCGAGTATATCCCGCAACATGCTGCGCCTGGGGTCGGACGTCGCTGACTGGACCGCCAGTGCCTACCGCTACTGGCGCGTAGGGCTGTGTCAGTTGCTCCCCAGGTAGGTGGGTTTCCGCCGCTCGAATTAAGAAGGGAAGGGGAGTGAATTTTTGAGGGGCAGAGAGATCCACGATCGGATCTACATGAGCCGTCGAGAGCCAAAGACCACGGCGGCCAGAACGCGAAGCAGCCAAATACACCAAGCTCAATGCCGACATCGGCGAGGAGGGAGGACATGGTGAAGGGCCACAGGTCGACCTCTTCATCGAGGTGGCGAAGGAGGAGTTCTAGAACGTCGTACTGGAATCGACCTGCACTATCGAGATCGAGGAGTTCGGTGCGGCAGACCTCTACCGCTGAAGTTTGGTCAGAGTTTCTGAAGGCGACTCGCCAAATTGCAAACGATAGCTCCTGGCGAAATCGCCCAGGTGCCAAAAACCGCAGGCGAGTGCGCACGCTTTGACGCTACCCATCCCTGCCAGCAGTCGCTGGCGCACGAGCCATAGCCGTCTCAAGCGTAGATATTGATGGAGGCTCATTCCCTGGTGTCGCTGAACCGCATCGTGCAGGGTTCGTACCGAGACGCCGACATTTCGCGCAAGTTCTCCGCTGTAGACTGGACGCCCGATGCTCTCGGACAATACTGCCTGGATGTCCCGGAAAAGTTTGAACTGCCCGATGGAGTTCGCACGAGAGGTCCACCTCGCATCAATAACGTTGGCGAATGCGGCATCGATGGCGGCAACCAGGGACTCCCGCATCGCCGAGGAAACCTCGCCCACTTCGGAGGCATCGAATCCCAAAGAGCTTGATAAGATGTGCCTCACCAGTTCGCGGAGGCGATAATGCGCAGATGCGCTCGTTTCAAACACCTTCCAATTCGGACCTGCTTGGGGCCACCCACGATCTTGCATTTCCTGCGTGAAGATAACCGACGTGAATTGTAGCTCGGTCCGTTCGACCGTAGTGTATGTAGCACCATTGCGTCCGATCACGATAGCCGACCGATCTTTTTCGACCCCGTTGAAGCGAATGGGTGAACCCTCGTCCATCAAAAATCCGACGGCGGTGCAATTTGGGGCAAGTTGGCCTTCGGCAATCCGTGGGAAGGACTGTGCGAAATTGATATCGCAACCCGGCAGATGCAGGATGGTTTGCGCAGCCGAGATTCTCCGCACGAGCGGGGTGAACTCCACGGCCAGATTTCGCACGGCAGTCCGATATTGATCAATGTCGCTGAAGCGAAATACTTTTGGGGCAAGCGTTGGCAGAACGTCGCTGTTCATCACGTAATTGGCGTTGGCAACCGCGGTAGGATCGCCATTATGGCATTGACCTCAGAACGGAGTTTGACGTCCATCAATTTTTGACCACCGGAGTAATACGGATCGAGCTAGGCCGGCGGAAAGGACCAGCCCCCAGCCTTCTTCTCGGGCCTGCCGAATTTCGACATTGTTTCAGTGAACTCTCGGTACCATGCCACCAATCACAGCCGAATATATAACGCTCGATTAACCATTACGGCGTGATCATTCCACCACTTGTACGAGCATGCAACGGCGGATCGACACAGGCCGGTTTGTCACGGCCGCCTAGCTAGTCAAAGCTGGGCTGTCCGAGTGGTGCGTTTGTGTGTGGCTTTCGAGTTTTTGTGTCATTCATTTTCTTTTTTTGCTTCCGACATAACGAAGCAGTGCGGTGATTGCGGATGTCTACGCCCCTAAATTCTCATGGGCCGCACCAGCGGGCAACCCGACCTGACTTCTCGCGCCAGAGACCATTTGATGTTTTGACCAACCTCGCCGCACTGCTGTCGAGCGTTGAAGGTTTGCAAATTCACACAAGGGAGGATTTGCGCCGCGCCATCCTTATTCTTGACCTCGCAAACATGTGCATCCAATCGCTCGTTAGGCAGATCGGGAATGGGGCGGCCAGAGAACAGTTGCTGGCGTAGTCGGCGAGGATCGATCAGCTCATTGAAGCTGCGCGTGGCGAGGCCGTTCATCTATGAGTTCTGCAATTGCTTTAGTCAAATTCAGTGCCTTTACTGCGGGGAATCGTCATGAAGTGGAATAATCGAAAGGCAGCCCGCATTCAGTTAGAACACAAGCACCGCGTCGATCTCATGGTGTCGATGGAAGACGGCGACGAATTTGCGCCGCTTCTCGACGATCCTGAAAGCGCCGCTAAGCTCGAGGCAGGGACTCTACCGCATTCAAGACAGAAGAGCTTTCTTGGTTTTATTCAGCGCCGGTATGGCATTTCGCCGGTGCATCCCAGTTCAATCAGTGAGGTGCCCAAGCCGGTCTTGATCAGACCGGCGCTTGACCGAAACCTATCGCGACCTTCCGCGTAGCGCATTTCACGCAATTCATTCTGCAAATCCATTTCGGGTCCCAGCGACCCGCGGAGCCCTGCCATGTCTTTCAATTTTCGTATTCGCGGCCGTCTGATTACTGGCTTTATCGCCGTATCTGCAATCACCGCGCTCTCGGCTGGATATACCGTGTTCGCGGTCGGTGGTATTTCCTCGACCGTCGATCGCATGGTGAACCAACGCACGCCCGTGGCGCTGGCAAGTGCGGAACTGGTCGGCAATCTTATTCCACGCTGGCGACGTTGCGGGGCTACCTGCTGACGGGAAATCCTCAGGGCAAGCTCGACCGCATGGCGATGTGGAAGGAGATGGACACCAACGTGGCTGCCTTTGATGACAAGGCGGCGCAATTTACGAACCCTGAAAACAAGCGCAAATGGGCCGAGGCCAAGGTACTGCTCGCGGAGTTCCGCGCTGCCCAGGACAAGGCTGAGGCGCTGGCCTTCACCGCCGACGCATATCCGGCGACGAAGCTCATGACTGCCGAAGCCAACCCACGCGCCGAGGTAGTATTCTCCGAGATCACCAGGATGATCAACGAGGAGGAAGGCCTGGAGGCAACAGCCGACCGGAAGAGACTGCTCAAGGCCATGGCAGATACGCGCGGCAATTTCGCCGCCGCTATGGCGCAGCTGCGCCTGTACCTGTTGTCCGGTGAGGGGAGCGACAAGGACAAGTTCGCCGGACCGTGGGAGCTGTTCGAAAAAGGCTTCGCCGCCGTGGGTGCGCAAAAGGGACAGCTCACCATCGCGCAGCTGGCGTCCTTCGAAAAGATCACACGGGCACGGAGGGAGCTTGCGCCGCTGTACGAAAAGACATTCTCTCTCCGGGAGTCCACGAACTGGAACGCGCCCGTCGAAATTCTCGTTACCGAAGCAGCGCCGCGCGCACTCAAGATCCTTGACTTGCTCGATGGGCCCAAGGGTCTCGACGGCACTCGCTCCGGAGGCATCAAGACGCACCAGAAGAAGATGCTCGTTCAAGAACAACAGGAGGTTCACGCGAGTATTTCGTTCCTGGAGATGGTCCTATGGGGGTTGCTCGCGGCGGGACTGGGCGTTAGCGCGATGATTGCGCTATTTACGGCGCGTTCGATCGCAACCCCGATCCAGGGAATGACCGCCGCCATGGGCAAGCTCGCCGGCGGCGACACATCTATTGTTGTGCCGGCGATCGGACGCGCCGACGAGATCGGCGAGATGGCGGGCGCGGTCCAGGTCTTCAAGGACCACATCATCGAGGCAGACCGCTTGCGAGCCGAGCAGGCGCAGTCGGAAGCGCGTGCCGCGGCTCAGCGTAAGACGGAAATGCACGCGTTGGCTAACCGGTTCGAGAACGCGGTTGGAGAGATTATCGAGACGCTGTCCTCGTCTTCGACAGAACTGGAGGCCGCGGCCAATACGCTGACCCGGACCGCCGAAAGTACACAGGAACTCTCCACCACCGTCTCTGCCGCCTCCGAGGAAGCATCGGCGAACGTCCAGTCGGTCGCCTCAGCCAGCGAGGAAATGAGTTCCTCCGTCAACGAGATCGGCCGTCAGGTGCTGGAAGCGGCGAGAATCGCCGGCGCGGCTGTGGAACAGGCGCAAAAGACCAACGACCGCGTCACCGCCTTGTCGCAGGCTGCAGCCCGCATCGGCGATGTCGTCGATCTGATCAACACCATTGCCGGACAGACCAAACTGCTGGCTTTGAATGCCACCATCGAAGCGGCGCGGGCTGGAGAAGCGGGGCGCGGGTTTGCCGTGGTCGCATCGGAGGTCAAGGCGCTCGCCGAGCAAACAGCGAAAGCGACTGGCGAAATCAGTCACCAGATTGCCGGTATCCAGTCCGCGACGCAAGAGTCGGTGGCCGCGATCAAGGAGATCATCGGAACGATCGACCGCATATCGGAAATCTCGTCGACCATTGCCTCCGCTGTCGAAGAGCAAGGAGCCGCGACCCAGGAGATTTCCCGCAATATCACGCAGGCGGCGCAAGGCACCCAGCAGGTAGCTTCGAACATCGCTGACGTGCAGCGCGGCGCGAGCGAGACCGGCGCCGCTTCAAGTCAGGTGCTGGTATCGGCCCAAACGCTGTCGAACGATAGCGTAAGACTCAAGACCGAAGTCGACCAGTTCCTCGCAACGGTGCGCGCGGCCTGACGGCGCCCTTGCACTCCAAGGTGCTTTCTTTCGATTTGGAATGGAGGATGCATTGATGAGTTCTGTAGTGCGATTGCACGAAGGATCAACCGGAACCGCGCGTGCGACTGCCGACGGGGTACGGGACAGTGTCGTTGAGTTGCCGTTCAGAGAAACGAGGCTAGAACTGGCTGGGGTGAAAAGCGCATATGAAATGCTGCGCCAAAGCATCGACAGCCTGCAGCGAAATCTCAAGATACTCGCGGATGTCAGCAGGACGATCGATGATCGTGAGGCACGTCAAGTGCTTCAGGAGCAAATCGCGTTGACGAACGACTTGCTTGTGATGCGGTCGGATCAATTGTCCGACGCGGAGAAGTCATTGCAGGAGGCACTTCGCCGTGTAGCGACCGTAGCACGTTCGCATTCAGGACCGCGTGGCTGATCAATAGGTTTCCGGACAGCAAAATCGTAGTGACGAAGTACTAGCCAGAATGGATATGGTCAGATCTGCAGAATAAACATCGTCAATGACGCGCTTTTGGAATCATCGCGGCTATGTCGTCCGGTATGGAAAAACGAAAGAGCGGTCGGGTCGAATTTTCGAAAGGCATTGATGTCCATATAGTGGCAATTGATGGGACTTGGCGAAGAGCTTGTACAATGTGGGACGTTTCAGTTGGTGGGCAAAATTGACAGCCCTCGAGTCCATCGAAAGACTCCCCTCAAGGGAATTCTTCTTGCTTCTTTCTTCTCCTGGTCTCGCGTTTCGGCGCTGCGAACTGGCTTGGGTTAATGCGGATCAACTGGGTGTTCGATTCCTCCAGAACCAGGCGTCAAAGGGAGGACAACGCCGAGATGCGACAAATACCTAGGGTCAACATTCTGGGCGTTCTGAGATCGCAAATTAGCCCGCATGCAGGGATCGCCGTTAGGTAGCAGAAAATGTTCCTGCAATGGACGCGATTTGTTCCCAACGTGAGTTGGGAATCATCCGTATTCTACCATGGAAGGCGGTGGAGCTATAGGCGACAGACTTTTTTGCTCACCGGCCAGTGAGGCTGGAAGAAAGTGCCACTACCTGACAGATCGATCGTCTAGAATCACAAACTGCAATTGGCTCATGTCGGGCCACGGGTTCAGATCTCAACCGATACCTCTCTAAGCGTACACGCCGCGGCTTGCTTGGTCCCGATTGGCACCCGATCGCTGGGAGCGCTCTTCCGACCACTGATGGACCCAGCTTCGCGTTCGCAGCATTCGAAGCTATGGATTCCCACCCATGCTCTGTCCGATGCGCCACAAAGTGCCGCTTGGATCGACGATCACAAGTTCGCGGATGCCCCAAGGCCTATCTTTTGGGGGATCTACCTTGATCTCGTACTTGTTCTTCAAATCCTGAGCTTGAACGTGTTGCCACCAAGCTTCAACGTCCACCACGAACAGATGGATTACGACATTATCAGCGCGCTCTTTATTGTTGAGTTTTTGTAGCACGAAGCTTGAGTTGCCATGCCGGAAATGCGTTTGGGTCCCATCAGACCAGCCAAGTTCAAATCCTAAGTGCTGGTAGAACTGCTCCGACTGATCGAAATTGCGGGCAGGCACCAATGCCTTCACTTCAGAACTCGTCATTTCGCTCGTACGAAAGCTCGCCGCATCGACTGTGCTCGACCGTCCCTCACCATGCTTCGGAAGAACGGCATGGAGGTAAACGACCGTGCTAGGACCTGCGGTCATTCGATGGGCCTTTTCAAATCAGTGACCACATCCAGGACGTTGTGCAATTGGCTCGCACGAGGACGGTCAAATGAGAGCAACTGATCAAACTCCGATGGTGGGTACGACACGCCATCGGCGTCGATGATCTCGACGGCCCACCCCGTTTTTGAAAGTGCTCGCGCTTTTGCAACGGACAAGGTGGGTCCTGCTCGGACTAATACCGTGGTGTCGCCGTCTTTGACCGCTCGGATCGTGAAATTCATAGGTAGTGCAAACTAACAATTGGGCGGTACGCAATACCTGATCCGCCCCCAATCAATGTGAGCGCCAGGTATTAAAAAATTACTTCAGATAATCGCGTTAATTGAGAATGCCTCTCAGAGCCGATGTCCGCTTTGGTCATTTCGCATCAAACTGACCGTGCAGGTCACTGGCGGTCGTTCTGAACGTTGGCACTTCTATGCTCAATCGAACGAGTCCGACGCAGCGATCGCCTGCACCCCCGGGATGGCACGGACGCCGCCATTAACCGAGTCTTAGCCCTAAGCGTGCGGATCATCTGGGCTGTTGTGAAACTCCGAGGGAGAGGAATCCCCCGTGCTCAAAGACGGCACTTACGCGGCGTGGTTCAAGACCCCGCAGGGCCAAGGTACCGGTATTGCCCATGTCGCTGATGGGAAAATTTGGGGTCGCGACAGCGTCATGACCTATACCGGCACTTGCGTGGTCGACGGAGATCGATTCACCGCGACCATCACGACGAAAAGGCATACCGAGGGGCATACGGTTTTCGGTAGCAACGATGAACTCCAGCTGAAGCTCGATGGTACGTGCCCCGGCAAGATCGCTCGTTACGTTGGTACGGCTGAGCAGTTTCCGGGCGTGCTTCTTGAGCGAACGCTCATTCTCAGCGAACAACAACCGCCAACGCTCGAGCCGAGCGCGCCGCCGCCAAAGTTCGACCCCGACAGACTGCCGAAGTTGCCGACGCGCGGCCGGTGATGCGATCAGATGCTGGCTTCAGGGTCGGCAGGCGGGGAAACGCCGCGCCCCGCCATATCGCTCATTACAAAATTTTTCAGCAGTATCGGGACCGGCGGTCACGCTCCCGAGCAAAAGCCCAGCAGTCGGGTTCGACTGCCGGGGCGATCGCAAGCATGATTTTCGTGATGAAGCGTCCTGCAAGCTACGCAATACGCGGCCGCGGTCCTTGATCAGGATCAATAGACCGTGCCGGGTCGCTCCCGCGTGCAGCATGCCGACGACCAAGCCATTCACCAAAGCGGCACCGCTGAAAACTGCCATCATCGAACGCGGCAGGCTCGCCGCGCGGCGAACCGGGACGAAGCCGACGCTGTTGAGGCGGAATGGGCGAACGCGATGCGACGGTTCGTGTCGTCATGCTCGCCGCCGGTCACAGACGATCCGCAACACGTCATCGCCGCTGGCGTATGTGGCTCAACCGGCGAACCGATGTTTGGTTCCTGCCAGCAGCCTACGTAGCAGTTAACGACGCGGAAGAGGGCGCGGTCGCTTCTTCGTTGGTGGTGATGCTGTAAAGATCGCACGCCTATCAAGGGCCGTCCAATGAACGAGCCGATTCATGCGCGCTAGTCCCGATTGCTGCGCAGGTCCTTTAGTTTGCGCACGTAGTAGCCCTGGCTCTGAAGCGCTGACCTAATCTCGTCACTGACTTTGATGACCCTCTTCTTGCTCTTGCGCCATTTCCCTTGCTCGCCAATAGGTGGCATCGGAAATCCCTTCTTCACAACGAGCAGATTGCGCTTGGTGTTGAAATACACGTCGACCATATGCTGCCTCCCCTGAAACGACAGAGCTTATCGCCTGTGAGCAAAAGCACGGGTTGCCAAAATACAACACCGAGCCATTATCGGGCGTTCGTGGTCGCGCGCCAGCAAGCGATTCCGGTGGGTCGCAGGCCGATTGGCAGCGGCTTTATTCTGGCTGTTCGGATTTTCGTGTTGAGTTGTAGTAATCGCCTGCCGGCATTGGGCCTGCGCCTACTAGGCTTGAACGGAGTGCGAGAGTTTCGGCAGCGAGAGGGGACCGGATCCAAGCCTGTCAGCAGAGCACTGCACTCGCCTATAGAACGACCTCTAAATCGTGCCTGGCCTCCTGTTCGCCTAGATTGGAAGCCCATCATTGGATTTTCCGTAGATTATCTGGCTCGCGATGAAGTCATCTAAGCCCCGGGAATGGACCGAACTAGAGGTTAAAAGCCTGATCTCCATGAGCGGGCAGCGGCATAGTGCGGCAGAAATATCGAAATCCCTTGGACGCTACGTTGGTTCGGTGAAAACGAAGGCGCGAGAGCTTGGATTAGTAGCTGTCAAAAAGCGATCAAAGTCCCGCCGGTGGGGCGCGAACTGATGACTATTGGAGATGGAAGCGGCGCGCTCCCGCGTTAAATGGCTATCATCCAGTCGGATCACCGAGCGCACGCCACAACCTGCGTTGCCTCCGAATGCAATCTAATGACGTCACCCAGGCCCTGGCCGGCGGCGGCAGCGCCACGATCGCCGCGGTGGTCAGGACTGCCGAGTCGCTCACTCTCGGCGCATCATCGCTTCCTTAGCCAACCGCTCGGATCGCGTGGGCGGTTCTCAACAAGGCGCATGCGAACACTGGTGACCCAAATGGCCCATTCGAGGCCTGTCCGTTTATCAGCTCGCATGCGCGCTGATATCCATGATGGCCCGGAGCACCACACGCTCCAAGCAGAGGCCGGATACATTGATGCAAGACCGCATCTGCCAGGTGGACGAAACCTCTTGCAACGCGCGGCCGGACCATACATTGGTGATGTCATACCAATCTCGGCCGATGATCCGCTCGCTACAGCCCGGACAGTACGTGCTTTGGCCCCTCTCGTCATGGACATTGCCGGTGTAGACGAACTGCAGCCCGGCCTTGCGCGCGATGTCGCGAGCCATCGTCAGGGTGAGGGCCGGCGTCCGGGGCAGATCCAGCATCTTGTAGTCAGGGTGGAAGGCGGTGAAATGCAAGGGCACGTCAGGTCCTAGCCTTGTCATCACCCATTCGCTCAGCTTTTTTCACCTCCTCTGAGCTGTCATTGTGACCCGGGGGGCATGCTATCGGTGGTCCCGCCTGCGGCGGCTCTTGTTCGTGATGCGAGCTAAGGGGCGACATCTCGGTCACGCCGCCAAAGCCGATGACCTTCAACTCTTGTCGTAAGGGTGGGACTTCGTCTATGCGGTGCGGACGATATCCCATCTCACGGCGGGCCATCCCCCGTGAATGACCCCAAAAGCAAAGCATTTGGTGGTAGTATGGAGATAAGGAACTGGGGAAACAGACCCCAATGGCTCTAGATCAGACCAAACGCAAGCTCGCGGCTATTCTCGCTGCCGATATTGCCGGCTATAGCCGGCTGATGGGTGCGGACGAAGAGGGCACGCTCGCCCGCCTCAAGGTGCTCCGCCGCGAGCTGATCGATCCAAAGAACAAGCAACATCGCGGCCGCATCGTGAAAACGACTGGTGATGGAATTCTAATTGAGTTTCCAAGCGTGGTGGATGCAGTTCGCTGCGCGATCGAGGTTCAGCAGGGCATGGTCGAACGCAATGCTGACGTACCGCAGGAGAAACGAATTGAGTTTCGTGTCGGGGTTAATCTTGGGGACGTGATGATCGAAGGCCGAGACCTCTATGGCGATGGCGTGAACATCGCGGCACGACTTGAGGCGCTGGCCGAACCCGGCGGCATATGTATCTCACGTACAGTCCTCAGTCACGCGCGCGATAAGGTGTCTTTCGACGTCGAGGACGCGGGCGAACAGACGCTGAAGAATATCGCCCGGCCGGTCCACGTTTACCGTATTATCGATCCAAGCCAGCGGCCCGCGACGCGCAAACCTGAGGTTCCGGCGCTCGCGTTGCCCGACAAACCGTCCGTCGCCGTGCTGCCATTCACCAACATGAGTGGCGACCCCGAGCAAGAGTTCGTCTCCGATGGGGTCGCCGAGGATGTGATCACGGCACTATCGCACTATCCCTCGCTGTTCGTCATCGCCCGGAACTCGTCCTTCACCTACAAGGGTCGAGCGGTCGATGTGAAACAGGTCGGACGCGAGCTCGGCGTGCGCTATGTGCTCGAAGGTAGCGTGCGCAAGGCCGGCAATCGGATCCGCGTCACTGCGCAATTGATAGAGGCAGGAACCAGCAACCATGTGTGGGCCGAGCGCTACGACCGAGATCTCGCCGATATTTTCGCTATGCAGGACGAACTCACCGAAGCGTTAACGACCGCCTTGGCCCCCGCCATCGCAGACGCCGAGCTGCGACGCGCCATGCGCAAGCCACCGGAGAGCCTCGATGCCTGGGCGGCCTATCAGCGCGGTCTGTGGCATCTGAGCAAAGCTACCCCAGACGACGATGCGACGGCAGAGAGTTTTTTTAAGCAGGCAATCGATCTCGACCCGACCTTCGCCGGCGGCTACAGCGCGCTCGCCTTGTATCAGCTGCAAGCGGCCGCGATCTACCAGAAGCTGGATCTGCCAAGCGCGCAACGCTCGGCCGAGGCCTTGGCCCGTCGGGCGGTCGCGCTCGATGGCGCCGATGCAGAATCCCGTTCATGCCTCGGCTGGGCCTTGCAAGCGCGCGGCGACGCCGACGGTGCGTTGGCGGAGATCGAGCGAGCTCTCTCAATGAGTCCAAATCTGGCCATCGCGCATGGCCACAGAGGCGCGACGCTGATCTTCGCGGGACGGCCAAGGGAAGGGCTCACGGCTCTCGAAACATGTATCAGGCTTGACCCCCGCGATCCGTATCTGGCAGTACGTTTATTGCACATTGCATGCGGACTATATTTCTGCAGCGAATACGAGGCTTCGATCGAAGCCGCGAAACGGCTGATCCGGTCGTTTCCCGATTTTCCGATGATCTACCGCTGGCCCGCGGCGGCGCTGGGCCAACTTGGGCGCACAACGGAAGCGAAGGATGCATTGGAGAAGGCCGTCTCGCGCGCACCGGGGGCATTCGACATGTATGTCCGCAGGCGAGCTCCGTGGTTTCGGCCGGAGGATCACGCTCATCTCGTCGAGGGTTTGCGCAAGGCCGGCTGGAATGGTTGAGGCCGCATTGAAGTCCGTCGTCTTACCCGATCCGGACGGCCTGTGATTTACAGGCGAATGTCCGAAATGGGTCCAAGCTGTGTGAAAACCCGCGTGAGCCAACGACGTGCATAATTGTTTCTCAATTGTCGTCTCCCGACAGAGGTTGCCAGTGCAATTGGTCTCCGCATCGACGAAATTGAGACAGATGTTCTACACGCAAATTGAACGACAGACTTTTCACACAGAAACCTGACTCTGACGGGAGGCCCGGTTCTGGCGCCAAGCGGACATGCGACGAAGCGGTGCGGTCCGAAAAGTGCCAACAGCGGAAATGGTCGATCGCGGCTTTAATGTTCGCAAAGAGCATTCGGACACTTCGAGAACCCACAAATTTTCGTAATTTGGTTCAGATCGCCGTTAGGTTGTTGATGGTATAGACCTCTCGCACAAACCGATTAGCCGGTCGTGGGCGGACAAGGCATGGATACAGTCACGAAAATAATCGCAGCTCCGGCGGCTCTTTGGGCAGCCGTGGTCGGCCTCGTCGCCCTGCTTCCGCTTGGCTTGGGAATCTACTGGCTCTTCAACAAGCAGGCCAGATTGAGAGATTTGGCTGAGTTGAGAAAGAAACTTGATGAACTAAGGGTCTCTGATCCTGAGTATGGCGCTGTCAGGGCGCTTTACACGTCGATGATGGTCGATGCGGAGCGCTGGGGTTTTGTTAAATCTGGCTCTGGATCGGGCGGCGATGGTGAAAGCGCCGACCACAGCGTTGGTGGTCATGTGGGCGATGGCAACGCCGGCAGTGATCACTGATGGTCGAGATGAGCGACGGAGGCTCAGATGGCTGAGGCCGTTGTTCGTCTTATCGGTGCGTTGATCCAGGCGGCGTTTGAACTTCTCGTCCATCATACGGGCAAGAAGGTTCTGTCTCTTTGGGGCCGCAAGTCGAACCCGTTTATCGAATTGCTGATCGGTCTGGTCGTCTGGAGCGTCGCCGGACTTCTGTTGGTCGCTGCTATTGCAGCACTCGCCTCAAAGGCATGACAGGATGTTCGCGGCAGCGACTGAGGGTGCCGCAAGAGATGCCGGATGATGAGCGGGCAGCAAATGTCTGAGATGGGTCAATCGCGTCATTTTGGTCGTCGGCCGACTACTTCCGGTCTTCCCCTGGAAACGGACATCGTCAGGGCCGATCGCCATGTCTCAAAGGTGCCAATAGGAGCCGATCGTTGAGAGCTTGACCGGTTCAACCGGAGCTATTTCTTCCTCCCTGGCATGAAGTTCGGCTGCCAGGTCGCGGCCTTTTGGCTGGGCGCCGCGGCGATGACCTTGACCTTTTCTTTCTTGGGCTTCTTGGCTTCGCGGTTGCCTCGTTGCTGGCTTTTGGCCATGGCAGTCTCCTCCTGTTTTTCAAGATGATTGAATTCATCTGACAACAGGACCTGCCCGCTGATAACAGGACCTGCCCGCGCGGGGTGCAGATCCTCACGTCGAGGTAGCCTTCTTGCACGAACTGCCTGGCCTTCTTCAGCGCGGCCGCCGCCGTGACGCGGCCGAGATTTTCGCGAGCCCCTTCATGGTTGCCACCGACCCGGTATTTCAGTTTAGGCTTGGACAACGCCGCCGCGTTGCCCACATGCCCACAGCAACCGCAACAGAAAAGGAAGAGTCTCAAGCCGAGATTCCAAATTGACCGCGCGGCTTGGCCGATGCAACCTCGGGATCGCTGCCAACAGGAGCAGAGAGGCGCCGCCCGTCGGCTAGATCAACGGCCGTCTGCGGCGCGACACCAGCGGTGCGAGGAGTCAATCACGCCGCACCACCTTACCGGTCGCCAAGTCTGAGATTGGGGGAATAGGGGAATGATCCGGAACGCGAATCATCGCGGCGCGCGCCGGAGCGGGCCGTTCAGCGTTATGGTGGCACTCGCTCTCTGTGTTAGCGCCCCGCTCGACAGCACCCTTGCTCGCGCTCCCGAAAACGGAGAACTCAGCGCTCCCGAAGTGCCCGCGGATTTCGGGGCCGTGCAAATTGCGGGTCCGTTCGAGTTCCCTTGGTCCATCGCTGTTCTGCCAAACGGCTCCATTCTCCTTACGGAACGTGTTGGCCGCCTTCAACTCATCCGGCCGGGGTCAAGTGCTCGCGAAATAACCGGCGTCCCTCCCGTCCTGTTCAGCGGGCACTCCGGACTTCTCGACGTTTCCGTTGATCCAGGTTTCGGCGAAAATGGCATTATCTACCTGTCTTATGTGCACGGAACCGGGTCATCCTCCACGATCCGCGTGCTCCGGGCCAAGCTCGATGAGCCGCGCTCGAAGCTTAAGCACAAGCAGGTCATCTTTGAGAGCTCGCCGCCCGCGCCGAGCCCGAACCAACTCGGAGGCCGGATCGCTGTGACCGGCGATGGATACCTATTTTTGACGCTTGGTGACCGCTGGGAGGGTGAGCGCGCGCAGGATCTGGCTGATCACGCCGGGTCAATCATTCGCATCCGCACCGACGGCTCGGTTCCGTGGGACAACCCGTTTGTTTCGCTGCCGGAGGCGAAGCCGGAGATCTGGAGCTATGGTCATCGCAACCCGCAAGGCCTCGCTTTTCATGCGCGTAGCGGCCAGTTGTGGTCGCATGAGCACGGACCGAAGGGCGGCGATGAGCTCAATTTGATCATCTCCGGCCGCAATTACGGGTGGCCCGTCATTACGCACGGTATCGGATATGCGGACGAGCCGATTGGCGAGGGTGCTGCCAAGCACGGTATGGAGCAGCCCGTTTATCATTGGACACCCTCGATTGCTCCGTCGGGATTGGCTCTCGAAGGTCTCGACCGTATCACCGGATTCTGGATTGGCGCGCTCGCTGGAGAAGCGTTGGTCAACCTGGACATGAAGGAGGGGCGGATCGCTTCCGAACGGCGTTTCCTCCGTGGCGAACTTGGTCGCATTCGTGACGTGCGCGTCGACTCCAACAACCTTGTATACTTTGTTACCGATGGTCTTGCTGGGGAGGTGTACCGGCTCGAGCCGGTCGTCGAACAGGCACACCAAGAGGAAAGGCGTCGGAGGTGAGGAGCAAGGGGCGCCTCTAGTCCAGACTCCGCGAGTTTAAAAATCCCATCAAGTGCGCGTTTCGCGGGATCGTGAGCACGGATTTCAGAGCTTCATGAGCATAGATTTCACAGCTTCATGAGCATAGATTTCAGACGATCGTGAGCACCGATTTCGCGGGATCGTGAGCCGCCCCGCGCGCCCGCTTCGGCCGACATCTCAAGCGGCTTAGGACAGCCTCGTCGTTTAACGAGGAAGCCCACTGCCTACCCAGAGATTGTCGATGCGCCGGAACAGAGAAGTCCTTCGTCTCAAGCATGTTCAAGGCCTACCGGAACGGGCGATTGCCCGCACGATCGGCATCAGCAACGGCGTCGTGCATGGTTATCTGCGCCGGGCCGGCGCTGCCGGGCTCAGTTGGCCGCTGCCAGATGGCCTGACTGATGAAGATCTTGAACTCTTGCTTTTCTCCGCGCCGCGGGCGGCCTCGCAGGCCTTCGGAATGTAGGTACGTCTGGCCGGACGCGCTCGGTAACTGCCCCGATGCACCTTGTCGTGCAGGTCCTCTAGCTTCTCTTCGAGGTTCTCTCCGTAGGTCTGCCACGGCGCGGAGTCCTGTTCAAGCGACAGGTAGCTCCGCTTCAGGAGATCAACGGTGATGTGATGCAGCAGTGCAGTGAACCGTACACTCTTGCTCTGTCGCGCCGCTCGGCGCACGGCAATGAGTCCGTTCGACGCGTTGTCCCGACGCAGTGTCCGGGCCGCGGCCGTCTCGTCGCCGTTCCCCTTGGGCGGGGTCCTTCCCTCCACGGCCTCCGCCGAGGGCAAGCCCTCTTTGTTCGGCCGCGTGCATGTTCACCGTTCGGCTGTTGCCTTCATGAACCGGCCCGGCTTGCCTGTCCGGACACGGATGAGACTTCCCAGGTTCCGTGCAAAGAACCTCTCCACGTGCACAAGATCTCCGACTGCGCGAGGTTCTTCCGATGCAAGCCATTCGCCATGGGACGATGTTGCCTTCTCTTCAACGGAAGGAGATCGGCACCTCGGAATTAGACCCGTTTCGCAGCTCAATACTTGGCCCGTGGTCTCCCCTGTGAGCGCTTCACGTCGGCCCTCGCGGGACGCCGCGCATCACTCGAGGTCGGGGCGGATGGCTAGTCCTTACCCCATGGGGGACTTTCACCTCCTATTCTTTGCCAGCTTTCCTGGCGCACTCCGAGTCGGGTCATTCGCGTCGATTTCATTGGGCGCCGGCTACTTCCGGTCTTCCCCAATGAGCGGACATTCTCGGTGTCCGTCGGCATGTCGCAAGAGTGCCATCAACGGACTTCCGTCGGTACTGATGCTCAGAAACATGAGGACAGCCTGACTGCAAGTGACGGGGCTTTGCCAGGGCACGCTGTGCGAACTCTGGCAATGAAAAAGGGCGTCTAACTGAATCTGTGTACGTGATATCAGCGATGGACGAGTGCTGCCTCCGCAGGTGCCGCTCTCTTGGACTGCACGAAGAGGAAACGTGATGCCACAGAAATTTGCGCGTCGGCGCGGCCATCTTGGCCGATGAGGATTAGTCCCGCTCCGCCATTAGCTACAGTCAAAATGACGGGCTCGCCCTTCCATGTTTTGATCGGCTCCATTCCGATGATGAGAAATTCACCGATTGGCTGATCTAAGTATTGAAGCCTCAGTTGCGGAGCGATCTCTGGTGTCGCAAGTCCAAAACCTAGCTCTTGAGCGCGGGCATAAATTTGCCCCAGGGACGCAGTCTCGGTCTTAAAACCGAGTTCGGCCGCCGATACCGTAAAAAGCTCCACGTCTGTTTTCGTGGCGCTGAGGGTAAAGGCCGGTCGAGCAAGAATTTCCCCAGCCGAGTCTCCGACGCCACAACCTATTGCACTCAACGCGTTAAGAAGTGCGAACGAACCTGAAAACGTCCCTACTGTAATCTTCTTCCACGCCGGAACATCGACGGCGGATCTGACTAGCCCTCGCGGCATGGTCGGCGAGGGAATCTTGGTGAGCCTCAGTTGGTTCTGCAAAACATCTCTCGCCGTGCATTGCGCTTCTGCTTCGCTCCCGGATACGAGGATGCACGCGTTGCAGAGCATCATAAGCATGAGAGCCCCGCCATTTTGCCATCCTGTAGAAAGATGTGGTGTTATGACACCTCGGTTCGAGGCAACGTAGTCGATCTCACCGCGCGTGATACCGATATCCGTTAGCTCCCTTTCGCTCAGGCGGCACAACCGGGCTCGCAGCCTCTCTCGTTTGCGCCACTCTTGAAATGCATCCCAATATATCTCTAAGGGGCTGTAGACCTGCCGCTTTGCGGTTGTCTGTCCAAGCTCGGTGGCCCCGCGAATCGTAATCATTGCAATATGTCCAGGCTCGACTGTTCACCAGGCGAGCGTGCCGCGACATGCGCTGGCGTGCTTAACAAGCGGCTTACATTTTCCTTACCGGCGGCTTATTCTTCGTGTTCCAGGGGTGCTGCAGAGGTGACCCTGAGAAGGAATGGCAGCTTGCGCTATCTCTTCGATTACACGTTTGACACCGAACGGCGTGAACTGCATCGGGGGGCAGATGCAGTGTCGATCACACCGCAGGTTTTTGACCTGCTCGATTACCTGGTTCGAAACCGGGAGCGCGTCGTCAGCAAAGACGACCTCATCAGTGCCGTTTGGAACGGACGCATCGTCTCCGATGCTGCGTTGACGACCCGCCTGAACGCTGCCCGTAATGCGATCGGCGATTCTGGCGAGAAACAGCGCTTGATAAAAACGCTGCCGCGCAAAGGCTTCCGTTTCATTGGTACAGTGCAGGAAGTCCCCGGCCCCACGGTCGCCTCATTCGCGGCCAAGGCGGAGAACCCACCGAAACCTGCTGTGGACTTACATGAAAACACATCAGCGCGTGGAATGGTTATGGGAAGAAGCTCGACGCCGCGCCTGTCCATCGTGGTGCTTCCGTTCGCTAATCTCGGCGGCGGCCCGGAACAGGAATATTTCGCAGACGGCATCACGGAGAGCCTAACCACTGACTTGTCGCGGATCAGTGGCACATTCGTCATCGCCTGTAATACTGCGTTCACTTACAAAGGGAAGGCGGTCGACGTGCAGCAGCTCGGCAGGGAGCTTAGCGTCCGCTATGTGCTCGAGGGATCAGTTCAGCGCGGCGGAGACCGGTTGCGGGTCAATGTCCAGCTGATCGACGCCGAAACTCGCTCCCATCTTTGGGCCGACCGGTTCGACAAGCCCGTGACTAACCTTTTCGAGATGCAGGACGAAATCGTTGCCAGGCTTGCCATTGCATTGCATGCTCAGCTCATCGAGGCCGAGGCGAGGCGCGCGGAGCTGTCACCGCATCCGGACGCGGTCGATCTGATTTTCCAAGGAAGAAGTTGGTTGAGTAAGGGAATGACTCCCGAACACATGGCGCAAGCGCGATCCTATTTCGAACGCGCGCTGGAGCTGGACCCCGGCAATATCGAAGCGTTGGTCGGCACTGCGAACCTCGATGTGGCAAGTGTAATCGACGTCCTGGACGTCGACCGTGACGCGCGGCTTGCGGCGGCCGAGACGGCCTTGATCAGGGTCTTGTCGAGGTCTCCACGGCACGCCCGCGCGCACATGTTTTTGGGGGCCGTGCAATCGCACACCAACCGGGCGGCTCTAGCGATTGGGCAGTGCGAGCAGGCCCTGACGCTGGATTCTAATTTGGCCGACGCGCACGGTGTTATCGGTTGGGCCAAGCTCTGCAGTGGCCGCGGTGCAGAAACCGAGGCTCACTTCCAGGAGGCCTTTCGGCTTTCTCCCCGGGATAGCCGAGCATACCGGTGGATGCTCAATATCGGCATCGCCAAACAGGTTCTTGGTGCCGACGCCGAAGCAGTCGTATGGCTGCGACGGTGCGTTGAAGCTAACTGGAATTATCCCATCGGGCATTTCTCGCTGGCCGCCGCACTGGCGCGGGTCGGCTCCCCGGACGAGGCGCAAGCCTCCGTGCGCGCGGGCCTTGCACTGGATCCGACGTTCACCCTTCGCCGCTTACGGCACCTGGTGCCGGGAGGCCTCGCGGTAAGTACCGATCCAACGTTCCGTGCCGGAGCCAAACGCGTCCTTGACGACATGCGCTTGGCCGGGGTGCCTGAGGGCTGATGTCCGAGTTGGGTGTGCGCCGTGCAAAGGCGGCGCTTTCCAGTGGGTGCAAGCCCCACCCGGCAATCGCTCCAGCCGGAAGCAATCGGAGCAGTGCGGTAAGTACCGATCCAACGTTCCGTGCCGGAGCCAAACGCGTCCTTGACGACATGCGCTTGGCCGGGGTGCCTGAGGGCTGATGTCCGAGTTGGGTGTGCGCCGTGCAAAGGCGGCGCTTTCCAGTGGGTGCAAGCCCCACCCGGCAATCGCTCCAGCCGGAAGCAATCGGAGCAGTCATGGAGGTAACGAAGTGGCTGAAGCCTTCGATTAGCGTGTCACGAATTGGTGACAGCGCGAGTGTGCAGGCCGCAACGCGAGTGAACGCCGAGCAAGCCTTGAAAAGGACAATGCGCAGGTCGACCCGACAACCCCATCGGAAGACTGATACGTCTGGATGAAATGAGCGAAGCGATCGTTCAGACGCTGCGCCGGGGTAGTGGCGGCGGCATGTACACAAGGAAAGCGCACGAAACACGGGAAGCCCCAAGGCGTGGTCAGCGATGACCAACCGGAAGCCCGTGAGGGACAGGCTGGGCGCCCTGGGGTGGCGGAGAGGTTCGTAGTACCGCGGAAGCCGGGTAACGCCGGTGGAGGGAAGGGACCTCAGACAGACGCAATACGTGGTGAAGGACCTGGAGATTGGGAAACCTATCAACTCCAATAAATGGTTCAGAAGCTGCAGATGGCGTTGCACGCGAAAGCGTGAAGTCTTGTCCGAGAGCCGGATGCGGGAAATCTGCCTGTCCGGTTCGATGAGCGGGATGTGGAAACGGAGCCATGGTGGAACCACTAAGGCACCGCCAGACGAAAGGGGCGGCAACAGATATGTTCTACCTAACGCCACCGCGCCACATCTCGACTCTACCAATCGCGTCCTTGTCGGAACGACCGCTGTTGGCGCAAACCGGACATTCGGCCCGACCCGCTCCGCACGCGCATCAAAGAATGCACGTTGGCGTCATTCGAGCAGCCGCTGGCGTCTCGTCCATCCGGATGCGATAGGGCGCGACGCCCGTGGTCCGGTCGGGCGGATTAGCCCTAACCGGATCTCGGCTTTCACCTAGTCGTGAGTTGGGTCCGCTGCCTGCGCGGGTCTACCATCAAGGGCGGGTTGATCGAGACGGTCTCTCGCGCCACGAGCGCCATCGGACCTGAGTCGACAGTGCCAGTGCCCGACGGGGCCAGCGCCGACAGTGCCAGCGTCCTAGCGGCCAGAGAAAGCGAGCATCAACCTCCGCGCCCCACGCGGCGCAAGCGCTTGCGCCGCGAGTTGGGCGCGCGGTTGGTTAGTTATAGGGCCGTTTTCGTCTGATGATCCTGTAAGCCTTCGCGAGCCTCTTGCGCGGTGGTGCGACGTGAATGTCATCGCCACGCGCTCGCCCGCTGTGGGTTCACTGTCATGAGCGAAAGCATCTCATCGGTATTGCTCGATGCGCACTGCGCAAGAAGGCAAGGTCTCAACGCCATCGCCCAGCGACAACGCGCTCGGCTTGGCGAGGCCGTCGCCTTCGCTCGCGCCAACTCGCCCTATTATCGCGAACTCTATCAGGGTCTACCGGAGCGGATTGAGAGTTCGTCCGTGCTCCCGGTGGCTAATAAGCAAGAGCTAATGCGTCATTTTGACGACTGGGTTACCGACCGCGAGGTTAGTTTCGCGGCAGTGCGAGCGTTCGTCGATAACCCTGAGCTGATCGGGCAACGTCTCCTTGGCAAGTATTCCGTGGCAACCACTTCGGGCAGCACCGGGACACCTGGAATATTTCTGTTGGACACACACAATTGGACGGTCACTCTCGCTTTTTCGCTGCGCATGATGATGGGCTGGCTTAGCGCCAGCGACATGTTTCGTCTCCTCGTCCGCGGCGGCCGCGCGGCGTCGGTCCTGGCGATGGGCGGCCATTACATCGGCGCAACCAGCTTTGCTGCAATCCGCACAAAACGGTCGGCCCGACGATTACGGGCGCTTCCGGCGCAGGCGCCGTTGCGCAATCTGGTCGCCGAACTCAATCGGTACCGCCCGGCTCTGCTCATCGGATACGCCAGCGTCATGGCACTATTGGCCGCCGAGCAGGATGCCGGTCGCCTGCATATTCAGCCGGTGCTGGTTCTTCCGACTTCGGAAGGGCTTTCGCAGGACGGATACGACCGGATCGCAAGGGCATTCCACGCCAAGGTCCGGACCGTTTACGTCGCGACGGAATGCCTGTTCATGGCCATCGGCTGTGAACACGGTTGGTATCATATCAACAGCGATTGGGTGATTCTCGAACCCGTCGATGCGAGCTATCGGCCGGTTCCGCAAGGCGAGGAGTCGCATACGGTCCTCGTGAGCAACCTCGCCAATCGCGTGCAGCCGATCCTCCGCTACGATCTAGGCGACCGCATCCTGCGACGACCTGATCCTTGTCCCTGCGGCAACCCGCTTCCGGCGATCCGCGTGCGGGGCCGCACTGCCGACATCCTCACCTTCCCAGCCGAACGCGGAGAGAAAGTCGCAGTGCCACCGCTCGCGCTTGAGATCGATCATGTACCCGGTGTGGAGTTGTTTCAGATAGTACAGACTGCGCCAACACAACTGCGCGTTCGCCTACATCCCGCAGCCGACGCTGACCCAAACCGGGTTTGGCGGGCGGTGCATTCCGAATTGACCAAGCTGTTGAATGAGCATGGGCTTGGTCGCGTGTCTGTTGAGTTGGCCGCCGAACCGCCAGTTCCATCTTCCGCCGGAAAGTGCCGCACCGTCATCCCATTGGTTTCGAGCGCTTGAAGACTGATGAGAGCTTAGGCGGATCGCGCTGCTGCTAAGTGGCCCTAACGAGAGCCAAGGTTATGAAACTAACCTTTACGGATTCACGGGATGGAAGGGTGATTATTGGGTTCACCGATGAGCGCGGTGAACACGAAATCGCTCTAAGCACAGTAGAGACGGCAGACCTTATCGGTGCGTTGAGGACCTCGTTAGAGGAGGCGATTGGAAGTCCGGCCGCAGACAGCATGGCCCTTCCCAGCATTGAACGAGTGCAGATCGTTGAGACTGCGGAAGAAATGGTTTTCCGCGTTTATATGAATGATCGCATTTCCCATGATTATCCGGTTCCGAAAGGGACCGTTCTTGCGGATGAGCTTCGGATGCTGGCTGACCGGATGGAGGCGCGCAATTCGGCAAAGGCCACGCATCCATCGCCCGATGCCCAAAAGGGCAAACTGAATTAGCGGATGGCGCATGCTCACAATCGCGACCCTTCTGCAATTTCTAAGTGGTGTCTGCTTAGCTCCCACGAGCGGCGGAAAAGCGGAAATCGCGAGAGGTCCGGCCCCTGACGGCCATTCTCTCAGCCCAATAACACGACCATGTCATGACGACCACAAGCGCTGTCTTCGGCTCGATATCATTTACATACGCTCCACCTTTTATTTCGGGCGCTCCTCAACGCAAAGCGACCCCCACGAGAGACGGCGTCACTTCGGCGCGCATTCCGGGGTTACTACGTCCGAGTGCGATAGGTCAGTCCGAGCAACACGGAAGTTTGACCGCAAAGCGCGGACGCTCAGAACAGCGCGTAATTCGACAGCTCGATCGTGACGGCGTTGAAATCTCGGTCGAGCGTGCCGTCCGGATGGATCCTGAACACGCTGCGACGGCTGGGATATTTCAGTCCGTTGACGTCGACATCGTCGAATATGAAGTGCGCGGCGGGCGTGTCCGCCCATACATCAACCGTATAGTCGTGGCGGCGGAGTAACCCATCCGAGCCGAAGTAGAAGCGCTGTTCCCTTGTGTGGCTGTGGACGCCTTCCGGGAATCGCACGGCTACGCCACGAAGCGTCTCACCCTCATTCTCGATCGGAGCAACGTCGTGCGCTTCATAGCCCGGCTCGCCGAACACTAACGGCGTCGCATGGTAGGTCCACATGGCATAGCCGTTGAAGTAGGCGAGGTTCAGCGGATCCCATTTCCCGTCGAAGTTGCGATCGAATGCCTCGCGTCCATCGTCGCGAGCGCCGATAATCGAGCCATCTCCGACGGTGATCTCCACATGCAGGGGCGTCCAGGTCATCGTCCAATCCGGTTTGCCAAAAGGGGGTAACCTATGTCCGCTGGCGGTGGAATTCGCTCGTCGCGCGTGCGCCGCGGCACCGGGATCAAAGGCGCGCCTTTCAGCTCCCAGAGCTTGCCGCCGGTCAGGATGGTCGATGCTATACCCTTGAACTTGACCCAGCGGTCGTGCCCACCATGCGCTTCCAGTGCTACTTTCAACAATGGGTGCAATGCGTCGCTCATCGCGCTTCTCCTCAGGTGAGATTCACGAAGGACCGTCTAATGTGCCTTAATGCTGGATGGTACGTCGTACATAATACCCTCGCGGGATGCAAAGTACTCTCCGGATTGCGACCGAAGGCCTGTTCGGCCTGGCGCGAATCCGAAAGTACGCGTGGACTTGGATGACTGACTGCCCAGAGACGACTCGCTCGATGCAAGGGGCTTTCAGGTGAACTCCTACCGTCAGACGGAAATGAGCGCATAGGGCAACCCTGAAGGCTTCTGCACGCCCATGGCGACGTTGTACACTCGCGCTCCGGCGGGCGTGCGGCCCTCATACTTCCCGCGATGCGCATGACCATGCACGACGGCGCATACTTTGAAGCGGTCAATGGTCTCTGCAAGGCGCGAGCACCCGAGGAAGGGATAAATTTCGAGAGGTTCACCCTCTACCGTGTCGACAATCGGAGCATAGTGAAGGACCACGACGGCGCGCCGGCTGTTCACCGTGCGCATGATGTTCTCCAGCCGCATCGCTTCATTCATCGCTTCGGCAACAAACGTCTTGATCGCCGGCTCGCCGAAAGAGCTCAGCATTCGTGGACCAAATCCGCCGGCAAAGCCTTTCACACCAATAAATGCCACGCCATTAACTTCGGCTGCCTGGCCATCGAGCAGGTGTACGCCCGCGTCACAAAGGATTCGTTTCACCTCGTCGGCATGTCCCGACTCGTAATCGTGATTCCCAAGGACGCCGATTACTGGGATAGAGCAGGCACGCAGCTCTTTAGCGAGGATTTCCGCCTGTGCCGGAGTTCCGGTATCGGTGAGGTCGCCGCAAAGGACCAGGGCACCGGCACTCTTCGAGATTGCTTGAAACAATTCACGAAGCGAGCCCGACTGCCCATCCTTCACATGAAGATCTCCGATGCTTGCAAATGTGAATGAACTTGCATCATCGTTCATTGCCGCACTCGTCTTCGACGTTCAGGAAGCCCCATTTCTCGGTCGCACTTCGGTAATCGGAGCCGGAAAGCAACCGACCGCGGCAGAGTTTCGTCGCCGGTGGCGGATCTTCCCGCTGCCGACTCAATCGTTCAAGAAGATCGTCAAGCAGCCAATCCGGAATGGCATCTCGCTCGCTCGGATAGATCCAACGATACGTGAGCAGATGACAAAGCAGTATCTCCCAATGTGGGTTCATGTACATGATCAGGCGCTGCCAATCGATTGCCTCTCGCTGCTTAAGAATGAGATGGACGATATCGACGCCATCATGACGGTTCCGCTTCTGGATGAACGCCTTGGACCAGATCAGCTCGGTGGGGTTGATCACAGGCACGCAATGCCCGAGCACTTGAGCCTGTGCTGCATACTGAAACCACTCTTCCTGAACCGGCACGGCGCCATTGCTGGAACCAAAGATGACGTCAACGAAATCGCGGCCGCGGTGAACTTTTCCCAGCCAACTCTCATCCGCCGATACCCGATTGTTCCGCTGCAGGTGAGAGAGCAGGCGGGGGAATTCCGCGGCAGTTGTAAAAATGTCCAAGTCCTTTGTCGGGCGCCGTGCGTGGGTATAAAGATTTACGGCGTACCCGCCTCCGATCATGAACGGAAGATCCGATTCGAGGAGATCCCTCAGGACATTTGAATAGAACTGCTCCCTTTGGGTAAGAGACGCGAGCTTGAACGCATCGACATCTGTCGAACGTTCCGTACCCGGCGCTGGGCGATCTCGCGCGAGCACTGATCACTCCATTTGTTCCTGAATATTAATCGGCGCGCATCGTGGAAGTTCCCTTGAGTTCCGAATTGAACGACTCGGCGCGAACGGCCGCGGCGGCAGCAGAAGGCGTGCGCGATCAAGACTATCGAGGCGTAACGGCAATGCCGCACCGACGCGGATTCCGTTCTTATGTGGTCAGTATCGTACAGACGCAACTGGAATGAAGGGTAGGCTTCGCGTGTGTAGGGCAATGCAGCGGCGGTTGCGGACTCGTCGAGGAGCCTCCAAGCCTCGAACGAGTCCGCTCGCGCCGCTCTTCGACTAATTGCGCGTATCGACTGCGCCAAGCCATCAAACATTGGCTAGGAAGTTAGACGTTCTTCGGTCTATTTTTCTTGCGCTTATCGTATACTGAACGACCGGTATTGGCGCAAAGCGGACATTCGCCAAAACCGTGAAGTCAGCTAGTTGCCATGACGGACGTTGGCTCGCTGTTGCGCGCTCAGACGATGAAGCTACGATAGAAACCAAAGGGAGACCGCAATGGCTATCTCGGGTGCCATCTTAGTGGTCGCAGGAAGCGCGATTGTACTCGTGTGCGCTATCTTTTGGGCTTGGTCTGCTTACCGGCAGAAGGGATTGAGCCCAGACGAGGGGGATCATCCACCCGAGGTCCCAACACCGTAATACATCCTGCGCCAACGTGAAGCGCTATCGGGGCAGGATGTTGGGTCAGAAAATAGTTTTTGAAAGCGGGCAAGTTCTTAGTCGCGCATCGATAGGGATATCCCAAGCTTTGCTGCCATGACAGTCGTCGCACTGGGAGTCCGCTTCAACGCTTTTGCGATCTTGGCGACGCCTGACTTTGCCTTTGCCATGGTCTTCATTGTTCGAACATCGTCCTTTGTCCACGCGCGGCGAACTACTTTCTTAGCTTTTGCCATTCTTTCTCCGAATCGTACGGGGGGCGGAGCCGGGCTTCTATCATGACCGTCTACGTTGGCGATAATGAACAAGACTACATTGCGAGAATGTGAATGCGACTTCGCCACGTGAAATTCAAATGTGTGAATTAGATTACTGTTTCGGCCGGAAAAAACGGGCATGTAACCTCGCGTTTCGAGGGGACATTCCAGCATGGATGACCGATTTTATAGGGATAGAGCGCGCGTCCTGCGGGATATTGCGGATGAGGCGGACCCGTTGATTAAGCAACGGCTTTTGCGTCTTGCGAACAATTACGACGATATGGTCACAACAAAGACGATACGTAATAACGCGGAAGAACGGCCTGAGCTAGGTCGTGACGTAAATTAGCCGATACCCGGGGGGCGTTCGATTGGTTTAGGGGCTTCGACCGGTGGGTGGTAAAAACGACGCATCTGCAAAATGGGTGAAATCAAGTATCCGACACCGACCGCGCTTCCAGACACAGTAGTGACCCAAGCATTGCATTTCGCGGTCGAGAATTGATCGGCCCGTTCGGGCTTTCAGAGCCGCCAAAAGGGAAGAAGTCGTACACGCGGTGCTTTCGATGCGTGGCATGTAGCGGCGGGTTCTGCAAACATCGATGGCGAAGCCGTGTGCCCGCTAAAGATAGGACGACAGATTTTTCAAATCTGCAAAACGAGCTGAAAGGGCGACCTACCAAGATCGTGCTGGTTGTCTTTGATTTGCTCCATCGCAAATAGCTCATCGCGGCATTTGCGGTTGAGCCGCAGTTGCTTGCCGAAATTGAACTTCGGGCTCAGTGGGCGGAGGGCGTTGCGGCATCCGTTCTTCAAAGGGACCGGAGAGGAGGCGTAACCGCAATGCCACATCGACGCGGATTCCGTTCCTTTGTGGTCAGTATCGTACAGACGCAACCGGAATGAAGGGTAGGCTTCGCGTGTGTGGGGGCAATGCAGCGGCGGCGGTTGCGGACTCGTCGAGGAACCTCCAAGCCTCGAACGAGTCCGCTGGCGCCGCTTTTCGACTGATTCCGCGTATCGACTGAGCCACCAAGCGCTCGGTCAATCCAGCATGGTGGCGCGCGCGCCGCCGCTATTGGCGCAAACCGGACATTCGGCCGGACCCGAACGTCTCAGAAGGGCCAATGACAGACATCGCCCATCATTCGACCACGTTATCAGCGCGCAATAGTATTGATGTCAGAACTTCAATACCTGTCATTTTCGCGGTCTTCAGAGTCACCATTGCTGAGAATTTGTTGCATGGCAGTGGTGGACACCCTTAGCGCTCAAGCAATGTCCGTGTTTCTCAAAGTTTGAGCACACAATGCTTAAGCAATAGGCGAGCGTCTAATATGCTTGGCTTCGTTATGCGGCGACGCGGCCTTCGCCGCCCAACAGTCGAAGTGACATGACGCACAAGTTTGACTGTTCCGATGAACTGCGATGGGATGAAGGTGCGCGTAAAATGCACGTTCAAACCAGGAGAGATCCGATGTGCGCGGGTGACGACAAGAACTGCCCGGAATTCGAATTGCACCACCGCAAGTTCAAGGAAACGCTCGATCGGGAACGCCGGTCGTTCTTGAAGTCCAGCTTCGCCGCGGCCGGGGGCGCGGCGGCGATGACTGCGGGCGGCATTTCTCTGGTGACGCCGCAGATGGCGGCTGCCGCCGAGAGGAACCAACCAGCGAAGCGGTCCTATCACCATTTGCCGGCGAATGCCGACACAGTGCATTGGGGCTATTTCAGCAAGAAGTTGAAACCGCAGGTCGAGATCGATTCCGGCGACTTCATCACCATTGAGGCATTAACCCACCATGCCAACGACGACGCCGAGCGCATGGTGAAGGGCGATCCCGGCGCCGAAAGCGTGTTCCTGTGGACCAAGGAGAAGAAGGGCGTAAACCGACGCGGCGCCGGACCGATGGATGCCTCGCTGTTCGGGCGTGGTGCCGGCGAGGGCCTTGGCGTGCACATCTGCACCGGCCCGGTCTACGTGCGCGGCGCCCAGGAGGGCGACGTGATCGAGTTGCGCATTATCGACGTCACACCGCGGCCCTGCGCCAACCCGCAATATCCCGGAAAGGCTTTCGGCAGCAACGCGGCCGCATGGTGGGGCTTTCACTATAAGGACCTGCTCACCGAGCCTAAACCGCGCGAAGTAGTCACGATCTATGAGGTCGATGCCACTGGTGAACGCAACTGGGCGAAAGCCGTGTATAATTTCAGGTGGACCCCGCAAACCGACCCGTCCGGCGTCGTGCACAAAACCATCGACTATCCCGGCGTTCCAGTCGATCACTCCACGGTCAAGGAGAACCACGGCATCCTGAAGAATGTGCGCATTCCGATACGCCCGCATTTCGGCGTAATCGGCTTAGCGCCCAAGGAAGCCGATATCGTCGACTCGATTCCGCCGAGCTATACAGGCGGCAACATCGATAACTGGCGGATCGGCAAGGGCGCCACGATGTATTATCCGGTTGCGGTCGAAGGCGGCCTGTTATCGGTTGGCGACTCGCACGCTTCGCAGGGAGATTCCGAACTGTGCGGTACGGCAATCGAATGCTCGCTGAACGGCACCTTCCAGATCATTCTGCACAAGAAAGCCGATCTCGCTGGTACGGCACTCGAAGCTCTCGATTATCCGATGCTGGAAACCAGGGACGAATGGCTGGTGCACGGCTTCAGCTTCGCCAATTACCTCTCCGAATTAGGGGACAAGGCGCAGTCGGACATTTACTCAAAATCGTCGGTTGACCTTGCTTTGCGCGATGCGTTCCGCAAGATGCGCAAATTTCTGATGACGACCAAGAAGCTGACCGAGGATGAGGCGATCTCTTTGATTACGATTGGCGTCGACTTCGGCATCACCCAGGTGGTGGATGGAAATTGGGGCGTCCACGCAGTCATCAGGAAGGATATCTTCGCCGGCGGCGAGACCTGATCCGTAACACCCGACGCGGTCGGCTTCGGCGGGAGCTGGTCGCGTCGCGCTGCATTCGGGGCAACCGCGCTGAGGTCCGTCGCGGGTCAATCGCGTCGTTCTGGCTGTGCGCCGATGACTTCCGGTCTACCCCGATGAACAGACATTCTCAGTGTCCGCCGGCATGTCTCAAAGGTGCCAATTCCAGACCTTGGCACTTGCAGACGAGAAAGTCTCAAAGGCGATTATCCTGAAATCACGCCTTGGGGCCAGGGTAGAAGCACGATCTTACCGCCGAGGCCGCCGAGATCGATGCGGGTGTGGACCTCGCGCGCGGCCGCGAGAGGAAGACGGTCGATGACGACGGGATGGATGGCGCGGTCGCGCAGCAAGTCGAACAATGTGGCCATGTCGGCCTTAAAATCTTCCGGGTACGCCGATCGGCGTGTGGTGATGTTGTAGAACACGGCGTGACGGCCGCCAAACAGACCGCTCAATGCGTTCCACAGTTTGAGCCGCGCCAAACCGAGTGCCGCTGACGCCAAGCCTGCGCCGCCAACTGCCATTGTCTGGGCACCGTAGCCGACGAGTAGGCCGCCGGGTACGAGGCAAGCGAAGGACCGCGCGAAATGCGCGCCGCCAATCGCATCGAAGGCTGCATCGACGCCGACCCCGCCCGCACGCCCTGCGGTGAGCCCGCGCACAGCCGCGACGAAGTCGCCGGCGCGATAGTCGATCGCCGTTGCGCCGAAGCGCTCTACCACAGCCATGTTGGTCGCCGAGCAAGTGCCAATCGCCTTCAGGCCGAGATGGCGCGCCAGATCGAGTAGCGCCGTGCCGACCGTGCCAGAGGCACCAATTACGAGGATAGTTGCTCCGCGCGGTAGGCGACCGTATCGGGTGAGCATTTGGTAGGCGGTGAGATAGGCCAGCGGGATGCACACGGCTTCGGCGGGATCGACGCCATCGGGGACCGGCACGAGAAAGCGCGCGGGGCGGATCGCATACTGTGCGTACCCACCGACGACACAGAGATCAGCAACCAACTGTCCGGTGAGCTGGGCAGGCACGCCGGGTCCGGCCTCTTCGACGACGCCGACAAGGTCGTAACCCGGGGTGAACGGCAGTGGCCCCTTGAAGTCTGGGTAACGGCCGCGCCGGATAAAGGTATCGGTGAAGCCGGTGCCGGCAGCGAGCACCTTGATGCGGACCTCGCCATGGCCGGGCTGGGGAATTGTCGGCTGTTCCGCCAGTTCTAGGACCTCGGGGCCGCCGAACCGAGCGATACGAATGTATTGCCACGCCATGCGTCGAATATAGCGACGGGTTCACCGCTTGTCGAACGTACATGTCCTTCATGGGTCACAAGCGGCGGTGGAGGCGAGCATGGACCGGCGTCCGGTCTGCCACTGACAGCCGACATGATAACGGTTTAAACGTTGTTCTGCTTGGGGCTAGAGGACGTCGCTATGAGTTGGCGCCGGTGGCTTCATGCGTTCACACTCGACCAGAGGCGCCAGGCGCCGCCCTAACTGCTGAGCCGCGGTCTTCTGGCGGCCATCGGCGCATGGCTGCTCTTTCGCGCAATCCGCGGTGAGCCGCACCGTCACGATGCTTGTCCGTGGGACTTGTGGCGGGTCTCGTACCGTGCCCGCCTCACGTTGTTCGCGATGGTCTACGCCCTGGCAAACGGTGTCCCAGCGGCCGGCGTTGCCTTCGCCGCCGCGATGCTGCTGGGCGTCGCCCTGACGCTCTGCGTCGTTGCGTTGCTGACGATCTTCGCACGCGAACGGCGCGTGCGCAGCTGGACCCGGCATGGCGGGACCCTAGCCCATCTGCCCCGTCTCCTGGAAAGTGCCACCCTGTTGCTGATCGGTCTCGCGCCGTTCGTTTGGTTGTCTGACCGCGAAGGATATGCCTTCGTGTCAGCGCCGACACTGAAAACGCTGCACTTTGAGGACAAGGACCGACAAGAACGCCATGGCGGTGAAGAGGCCGTTGTTTTTCCGCCCTTTCGACCCATGGTGGTTGGCACTTACCCCAAAGGGGAGTAGTTTCGCCGGACGGTCGTCAGGACGAGATCTTGATCTCCTCATCGTGCCGCCGGGCGCCCAAGGCGTTGCCGATCGTCGTCCCGACCAGAATAGGGTCACGATTCTGCTGAGGGAGGAGCGAATGATGCAATCCGGGCAATTCTGGATCATCACTGCGGCCGCGACATTGCTGCTCAGCGCAACCGCAGCGCATGCGGATACGACGTCCGTTAAGGCGTGGCAGGTTGTGCGCGTCGCGAAGACCGGTGCGCACTGCGTCGACGACAAGAACTGCATGAACCGCATGCACCCGGCCATCAAGCCGGTGAGTCGCGCCAACCCCAGTCAGCATATCGTCTTTGAAACGCGCGACGCCTTCGACTCCGACTTCAACCTCGGCTCCAAGCCCGAGGATGTGTCGGCGGCCGATCTCAATCTCGTCCATCCGCTGACCGGCCCGGTCTTCATCGAGGGTGCCCAGCGCGGCGACGTACTGGCGGTGACACTCCTCGACGTACAGCCGGACGACTACGGTTACACCGTGATCGTCCCGGGCTTTGGTTTCCTGCGCGATCGCTTCACCAAGCCGTTCATCGCCAATTGGAAACTCAACCGCAAGGAGGCGGTCTCCGACCAGATCCCGGGCGTCGTCATCCCCTTTAACGGATTTATGGGCACGGTCGGGGTGCTGCCGGGCCAGCCCGAGGTGGCCACGATCCTCACGCGCGAGGCGGCGCTGCAGAGCGCGGGCGGCGTCGTGCTGACTCCGCAGCCGCTCGGTGCGCTGCCGAGCGATGTCTGCGGTCAGAACGGAAGCAGCAAGAATGAGTGCCTGCGCACCATTCCGCCGCGCGAGAACGGTGGCAACATGGACATCAAGCAGATGGTGGTGGGCACGACGCTGCTGCTGCCCTGCTTCGTGGACGGGTGCGGGTTGTTCGTCGGCGACGTCCATTTCGCGCAAGGCGATGGCGAGGTCTCCGGCACGGCGATCGAGATGGGGGCGACGGTCACGCTGGTCACCGAGATCCGCAAAGCGCAAGCCGCGAAGGTCAAAGTCCCGCACTTCGAAGGCGGCGATCAGCTCATCCGGTTGGCGCCGACCGAGTTCTACGCCACCACCGGCTTCCCGCTGAAAGCCAAGGGCCAGATCCCGCCTTACCATACCTACCTCGACAGCCAGAGAATCGGCCCGCTCGAGAACCTCTCGGAGGATCTGATGCTGGCGGCGCGCAACGCCCTGATCGAGCTGATCGACTGGATGGTTGGCGAGAAGGGCCTCACGCCGGAGCAGGCATATGTCGTGGCGAGCGTGGCCGCCGACCTGCGTATCGGCAATGTCGTCGACGTGCCGAACTACGCAGTCTCCGCCATCCTGCCGACCACCATATTCCGCAAGTAGTAGCGTGTGGCATAAGACCGAAGGTCCTGAGGTTGGCGGGAGGCCGAGCCGCCGGGAATTCCTCCGAACGGCGGGGGCCGGCGCCGCAGCCATGTTCCTTTGTGGCCACGCACCCTATGGCCAGTGGGGCGTCTACCGCCGGCGCCACCTGCTGATCCTGACTTCGCGCGCCGATCCTCCTTCGTTCGAGCTCGGCAAGCGGGTAGCTGAGGTCCTCGCGGATCGCTTGCCGAGCAGCAAGGCTCAGGTGAGCAGGGCGCCGCACAAGGAGCGCATCGCCAGTCTGATCAGCTCGCAGCAGTTGGACGTCGCGCTGATGCGGCGCAACGATGCGGCAGCCCTTCGACAAGGGAAGCTCCCCTTCGCCGAGCACGGACCAGTCAAGCTGTTCACCGTCGTCGGCATCGGAGAGTATTTGTTCGTCTGCCGCGACGACTTTGCAGCACGCCATGCCTGGTTGATCGCCGAAGCGTTGGACAAGAGCCGCAGCGCCCTTCCCGAATTGCTGCTGCCGAGCGGTTCGTCCTCCGAGCCACCCGACTCGCGCATCCCGCTGCATCCTGGCGCTCTAGGTTATTTCACGGGCGCGCCCATGCCGGGCCTCGAGCCACATGCCCATGAAGATCACACCCACGAGGTTGATGTCCCGCAATGAGCCGCGGCCCTAAGCTGGAGGCCGCCCAGACCTCTGCTTCTTCATCATTGCGAGCCTCGTCGCGCCCTCGCAGCATTTCAGAAAAGGGTCAGAACCGGGCGTCCTCACCTGCCTGGCTTCACGTCCGTTTTAGCCCCGAGACCGGCCGTCAGCGGCTCCAGCAGCCAAGTCGGCTACGGCCTGGACCGGACGTGAGCCCTTAATTTGGTGGTATGATCGAAGTGTCGACATGCTCCTGATCAGCCCGTCGAGTTGCAAGCTGAGGCACCATGATCCGTCTTTTGCTGTTCGTGTTCCTTTCGATTGTTTTCGAAGGCGTGGCCCTTGCGGAATCGGGTCCCGTGTTCTCGGACAGCGGTCCTGACGCGGAGGCATATGGGGCTCTGAAGGGATATCCGGTACCACCCTTCGAATACCCGCCGGGGTCCCGGCAGGACTTTTTGGTTGGTACGCATAGTCATTTCGACAAGCTGCACTCGATGCGCGCCGTTCAAAAACCGGCGATGCCGTCGGTTTTGAAGCGAGCTGCCGAGGAGATCGTTCCAGTCTACCATTACGACGGTCGGCAAAAGACGATCGGCGATTATCTCGATACGCACCCGGTGACGGGCCTGCTGATCGCGCGCGGTGATACGATCCTGTTCGAATACTATCGCTATGCCCGTAGCGATCGGGATCGTTTGCTCTCGAACTCCATGGCTAAGACGATCACGGGACTGCTAGTCGGCATCGCGATCTCTGAAGGAGCAATTCGCTCGATCGACGATACGGCGGCCACCTATGTCCCGGAATTGGAGGGCACAGCGTACGGCGCTACCCCGTTGCGCGCTCTGCTTCGAATGTCGTCGGGTGTAGCTTTTCTAGAGAGAACGTATCAGCCAGACGAGGACATTTTCCGATTGCACATGGCGTTGCTGGGGAATGATGCGGTGGGTGTGATCCCCGCCCTTCGCCAATTCAGTACGCGCGACGCGCCACCGAATACACGCTTCGCCTACGCCAGTTCGGAGACGGAAGTGCTTGGCCTCGTTGTCAGCCGCGCGGTGCACATGCCGCTTGCCGATTATCTGGCGACGCGGATCTGGCAGAAGCTTGGTGCCGAGTCCGATGCCGCTTGGGCTATCGATTCCACGGGGCAGGAAGTGGCTTACTGCTGCTTCATCGCCACACTACGCGACTGGGCACGCCTGGGATTGATGTTGGCAAATGACGGTGGCTGGAACGGTCAGCAGATTGTTCCGAGGCAGTGGCTTCTCGATGCAACGGTGGCGCCACGGGACAGTTATCTACGCAACACGATTGCCCAGTCCTGGGGCTACGGCTATCAGGTCTGGTTGTTACCGGGTGAGCGGCGGATGTTTCTTCTCCTGGGCATCCATGGACAGGGTCTCTTCGTCGATCCCGAGTCGAAGCTGATCATGGTGCAGACGGCGGTTCGCAAGGTGCCGATCGGGGACCCCAAATCGCCCGAAGCGATGGCCTTGTGGTATGCGGTTGTGGCGCAGTTCGGACATCGTTAGTCCCAGTGGCAACTTTGTCCGCTTCGGAGCAGAAGCGGACTTTCGGAGATGGCCGTAGGCACGCACCCTTAGGGTCAATCGCGTCGTTCCGACGGGGCGTCAATCACTTCCGCTCTACCACGATAAGCAGTCGTTTTCTGAAGCTGTCGGCATGTCTCAAAGGTGCCAACCGCGGACATCTGAAGCCCCGGGCAATTCCCGCCATTCTACGCTCACGATAATGAGTGGGGCAGACGAGGCATCGTAACTAGGTAAGTTGCTCTCTTGGACATTGTCGACCACCACGCGCTGAGTCGCTCATGCTGGTTGAAAAGTGCACTTCCCTCGGGAACCTGGGTGAAGTAACCGATCGTCGGCGCCAGATGGATATCAGCAAGCGACAAGCCGTCTCCGCTCAGGAACTGGCCGCCACTTGCGAGTTGCTCCAACGAACCAAGGACCTTTGGAGCGGCATCCAAGCCGTGTCGGATTTCCAACTCCTCCGAGGGCAGCCCCATGCGTGGCCTGAAAGCGCCATGAGAGAATACCTGCCGGACCAACGGCCAGTACGCGTAATTGTCAACGATCGATAAGATTTGGTTGCACCGGGCTCTCTCTCTTGCCTGCGCTGGCTGGAGGTGCGGACCGTCAATTGCCTCGTCGGCATATCGTGTGATCGCGTTCGTTTCATAGATGACGAGTTCGCCGTGAACTAGGGTCGGAACGCGTTTGAATGGGTTCATTTCGAGATAGTACGCAGGTACAACCTCGCTGAATGGGTTGACTTCGACCCACTTGTACTCGACGCCTTTCTCGTGAAGAGCCAACCGCGCAATCCAAGAATAGACGCTGTACTGAAATCCGTGCAGTTCAACCGCCATCTCACCGCCCCTCGCCTCGAAGAGGCCGACGTTGCTGATTTTTCCGTCGCGGCGCAAGGCCGTCTCGACTTGGCCAACAGGTCACGTGCTGTCTTTGCGGCGACGTTCGCGGCGCGACCGGTATACATCAGACAGCTGCCGACTTGTCGCGGCGCTCATTTCGACAGGGTCGGGCCAAAAGGCGAACATCTCTTGTTTGGTCAGTATAGTGAGAGTCGGAGCCTGAGCTTCGTAGACCGGGTGTAAGGGGTTAATTGATGAAGAGCATCTCGGCGGACATGATACCCGAGCACTTCTGGCAAATTAGGTTCGATCAAAACCACGATCCGAACACGCCGACGCTGCCAAGCATTTCCGAAAGCCGAACTGCCAGAATTTCGCGTACGCTCTGCTCAAGCACTTCGGATTTGAAATATTTCCATTTCGGTCAAGTAACCTATGGGAGGACAGCAGCGAGACCTATGTGGTGTCAGACGAGTTGAGGCCACTCGACCTTTTGCTTTTCAATCGGACCCAAAATCCTTGGGGAGCGCATGTCGCACTTCCCGGTGAGGACAATGCTATTCATCTGAGCAAAAAGAAGTCAGAACCGGTGATCTGGCCGTTGGCCCGATTCCTCGAGCTTGCTGAGTATCAAACCTTCATCGGGGCAAAGCGGCTCCGAAAAATTGGCGTTTGCCCATAGTCGAAGAGCGCTAATTCGCCTTGTCCGCTTCGGGTCATTAGCGCCGGTTTGGCCGTGTGCCGATCACTTCCGATCTACCCCGACAAGCGGACAATTTTCAGAACCGGTCGGCAGGTCGCAAAGGGCCATGAACGACTTTGTGTACGCCCCATGGATCATGTTATCAATTTTGAATGGATAAGAGTTTTAGAATAAGACGAGCTTCTCAAGATGATGCCGGTGAAGTCGCCCGGATTCATATCGAAGCCACTCGCGCAGCCTACCGGGATATCTATACAGTCGAGTACCTCAACGGCCTTTCTGTTGAAGACCGTGCTTACCGCTGGGTTGAAAAGGATAAGGGTCATCTGGCCATTGGCCGCCCGTTCGGTGTGTTCGTGGCATTCGACAACGACGTGATGATTGGTTTTGCGGACGTCGGACCAACTGATGAGAATGGTGTTGCGGAGCTTTACGCGATTTACCTAGATCCCGATTATATTGGGAAAGGCGCAGGCAAGGCTCTCTTGGAGGCGTGCGCTGACTACGCTGCCAGCAATGGTTTTAAAGCCATGACCGCAACCGTATTAAGCAGAAATTCTTTGGCACGCGCATTTTATGAGCGCACAGGTGCGCGAGCGGTAACAGAGACCGAAAGATTGATAGAAACAGGCGGGACCAAGGAAACGGTCATTTCTTATCTTTGGGCAAATTTGCGCTAATGGAAAAAGGCTGTGGTCCTCTCTGGCATTTTGCAATTGAACGCCTCCAGCTCGAGCGCAACGGCACCGCCGGCTCCGATCGCGCCTTTAATCGAAGCCGGTGCTTTCAGATTGAGAGCCCGTCCGACCTGCTTAGTTGTCGAGGCTCCGATCGTGAAGCTGACGCTCATGCCCGATTGCGCTTGATCGGAGCCGCACATCGAGATGCCGTGCCATCACGGCAATTCATGCGTCACTTGCTTTGGTCCAAGCGTTACTGCTCAACTGGTGTGCCGGCCGGGACATGAGCGCCCGACGCGGTCCACCGGTCGTAGGTCTGGAACTTCACGCCGAGCATGTCGTAAGAGACTCGCAGGTAACCGTCGCTGCCGCGCAGCACCGCGGCCGGCATAATCGTCTGCACTTCCTGCGCCATCACGCCTACATAGGACTTGTTGCCGCCGTTGTAGGTGAAGCGATAAAAGCCGAGGCCATTTTCGAGGTGGCCAATAAGGAAGATGTCGTGCTTGAGCATCATGTCGGATCGCCGGACGACACGCCTGGTGGTCCGCCGTGCAACACCTCGCACACCGGCTACCGGTGCGACAACGGCCGCTCCAACAGGTCGGGCGACGCAGCCGGCGCGGTACACACCGGCGGCACAATAGACAACAGCATTTGCCTCAGGTGTCTCGACAGCCATGGTTGCGGAGAAGGCGGCAATGCCGAGCGCGGCGGTTAGGAGCGAGCGCATCATTTTCTCCTTCTTTCAATTGTTGGGAGGGAGATTTCCCTCAAAGAATAAGATCAGTTTTTCGTCCGGCGAGCAATCGTTCTTCGGGCAACACCTGCGGCGCCTTAATTCACACAACCACCACCGCATCGCAGCCTAGCCAAGGGAGGGTGGGCTCCGCCGCCTCCATTAGTTGGGGCCAACGCCTGGTCGATCAAAGTTTTGTCGGCTGCTAGGCGTGCGGATCGGTGGATGTCCGTTTCGGGTCAATCGCGTCGGTTTGGCGGTTGGCCGACACTTCCGATACTCCCCGATTAGCGGACATTCCCAGGGCCGGTCGGCATGTCTCAGGGGCCACTAGCGGACATCCCGACCAACTCAATCAACCTCTGCCCGGCACGGTAACTTTGCAGTGATCCGGAAAGGCTTGCCGTCCGAATTTGAATAGTCGCAAGCCCTCAGTTCGAGCATAGTGGCTTCCCGGGTCCCGCGACCTTGGACGGGAGGGCAAGGCTACGCGACTTTCAAGCCCTTCGGCGTTGGCTCCATAACAAGGAGACGATTATGCGCAAATTTTCACTACAAAAAGCAGTGCACGGCGCGACGGCGGCAGTGATGGTCACAATCGCTGGATTTGGTGCGGCCCAAGCTCAAACTTTGACCCCGGAGGAAGCGCAGTCGATCGCCACCGACGCATACATCTACTTCTATCCGCTCATTTCAATGGATATCACGCGCAAGCAATCCACGAATATCGAACCGGGAAAAGAGTTTGCCAAAGGCCCGATGAATACGTTTGTGAACGTCCCGGCGTTTCCGCCTGGCGACTTGAAGATAGTAGTTCGGGTAAATTTCGATACGCTTTATTCCGTTGCGTGGCTCGATCTCACCAAGGAGCCGCTGGTCGTTTCCGCGCCCGACACGGATGGCCGGTTTTATCTCCTGCCGATGCTCGACATGTGGACGGATGTCTTCGCGTCGCCGGGCTGGCGGACTACGGGGACCAAAGCAGGAAATTTCGTCATCGTTCCATCGGGCTGGCGGCCTGACCTGCGCGAAAAGATTGTCGAGGAATTCAAGCTTCCGAAGGACACGCAGCGCATTGACGCACCCACGCCCTATGTGTGGGTTATCGGCCGCACCAAGACCGACGGCCCGCCGGATTATCCTGCCGTTCACAAGATCCAGGCGGGCTACAAGGTCACGCCGCTGTCCGAATGGGGCAAGGCGCCAAAGCCAGTCGAAGTGAAGATTGATCCGTCGATCGACATGAAGACGCCGCCGAAAACCCAAGCAGACACCATGACGGGCGAAAAATATTTCGCCTATGCCGCTGAACTTACGAAGCTGCATCCGCCGCACCTCACCGATCAGCCAATTCTCGCGCAGATGAAACGCATCGGCATCGAACCCGGCAAAGGCTTCGACTTTGCAAAGGCCGATCCGGTGGTGAAAAAGGCGGTCGAGGATGCACCGGCACACGCGCAGAGGCTGATGGAATGGAAATTGCCGACGCTGGCCCGCGTCGCCAATCATTGGTCGATGAATACCGATACCATGGGCGTTTACGGAAGCTATTATCTGAAGCGCGCCATCGTTACTCAACAAGGCCTCGGCGCAAATCTACCGGAGGACGCGATCTATCCGCTCAATCTCGGCGATGAAGCGGGGCGGCCGCTGGATGGCGCAAACAAGTACATCATCAATTTCGAGAAAGGTGCAGCGCCGCCGGTCAATGCTTTTTGGTCGATCACGCTCTACGACGCCGATGGCTTCCAGGTACCCAACACCATGAACCGCTTCGCGGTGTCGAGCTGGATGCCGTTCAAATACAATCCGGACGGATCGCTGTCGCTGTATTTTCAGAACGATAACCCAGGTAAAGACAAGGAGGCCAATTGGCTCCCGGCACCCAAGGGAGCATTCAATCTGACGATGCGGCTTTACGGCCCGAAATCCGAAGCGCTGACGGGCCGATGGAATCCGCCACCCGTAACTAAGACCCAGGGACTTCCGAGTCTGACTGCCCAGTGAGCGGACAAGACCTTGTGCCGGCCCCACACGTAAATGGTCCATGTCGCGTCGCCTCCATTTCAGACGGCGCGACATGCGAGCGGCGCCAGCGTCCGAGGCGGACTAAGGCGAAGTCCGCTTAGGGTCTTGGCCGTGTAAAAACGTCCTAGCTGAAGCATAGACGCGGCGCGAGCTTGGCGACGTGGCGGGACGCAGTCATTTTGCCGAGTTTGGCGGGTTTTTCGATATGACCGCGCTCCTGATACGGATATGAGCGGTCTTGGGCGGCGGTTCTTCGCGGGCAGACGAACGCATGTCTATGCCCTCATCGCCGTCATGAGCGGTCTGATACCGATGATGTTCATGACGCGCGTGAGATTGTAAGCCAGCACATGAAGTGCCATCTCGGCGGCAACCCGTGGCAGCGTCTTCATCAGGAAGTGGGTTGCTCCCATCCGAGCCTTGATGGTGCCGAAGGGATGCTCGACCGTCTCGCGCCGCTGGCGCATCTTCTCCGGATGCTCGTCGAGTCGCCGCTGAACGGCTTCGAGAAGGTGTTCATGCTCCCATCGGGTGATTCTCCGCTCCTTGCCGGTGGTGCAGCTCTGCTTGATGGCGCAGCGCTGGCAGGCGTTGGTCGAGTAGCGGCGCAGGATCAATCCGTTTTCTTCGGTCGTGAAGGAGTAGGCGAGCCGCTCTCCCGCCGGACAAATGTAAACATCCTCCTCGACGACGTAGCGGAAGTCCTGCTTGCCGAAGCGCCCTTCCGTCTTTGAGTTCGAGGTCATCGGCTTTGGCAGCGTGACCGTGATGCCAGCTTCCTCGCATGCCAAGATTTGTGCGCTGCTGAAGTAGCCGCGATCGGCGACGACATCGAGGCTCGTGGCTTCCAGCGTCGTTTTCGTCTCCTTGGCCACGTTGGCGAGCTGCGACCGGTCGGTGCCGACGTTGGTCACCTCGTGCGTGACGATCAGATGATGCTTGGTGTCGACCGCGACCTGGACGTTGTAACCTACGACGCCAGAGCCTCGGCCGCTCGTCGCCATCGAACGGGAATCAGGATCGGTCAACGATATCTGCTGGTCAGGTGTGGCGATCATTCGCGCCTCCAGTGCATGAAGGCGCTGCATCTCCTCTTTCAGCCTCGCGATCTTCTCCCTCAACCGGGTCGCCTTGGTTGTGCGCGCCAGCGACGGCTCCTGCCGATCCGCGCTGTCCAGTTGGTGCAGATAGCGAGCGACGCTCTCCTCGATCTGCGCCAGGCGCCGCTCCATCTTGGCGCGCGTGAAGTTCTTGTCTCGGTTGTTCACCGCCTTGAACTTGCTGCCATCGATCGCAACGCTGGCTTCCTCCGCGAACAGGCCCATAGCGCGGCAGAGCGCAACGAACCGAGCGCAGACCCGCCGGATGGCACGGCCGTTATCCTTGCGGAAATCCGCAATTGTCTTGTGATCGGGAACTAGGCGGCCGGTGAGCCACATTACCTCAACGTTGCGTCCGGCCTCACGCTCGAGCCGGCGGCTCGACTGAACCCGGTTGAGGTAGCCGTAGATGTAGAGCTTCAGCAGTACCGATGGATGATACGAAGGCCGGCCGGTTGCCTCGGGATCGACCCCGCCAAATCCAAGCTCTGCCAGATCGAATTCGTCGACAAAGACGTCGATAACGCGAACTGGATTGTCCTCGCCGATCCAGTCTTCCACGCATTCAGGAAACAGCGTGCTCTGCCCACGATCCGCACCCTCAATGAAGCGCTTCATCCGACCCCCCGCAAATCGTGCGGGATTCATATCGCGCGAATCACATCAAGCGCAGCGTTTTCACACAGCCAGGGTCAATTCCGGAACCTCAGCGCCGCTCTGAACGATGTCCGGTTCACCCCCGATAAACCGACATCGTTAGCACCGCTCGTTAGGTCCGAAAGGTGTTCGTCTCGCCATCCGATCCTGCGGCGCAGTGGACCGGAGCGCACAAGGGGCCGGCATTCTTCGCTTACTCCGACAACTATCTCATCGACGTGAAGTTCGGCGTCATCGTCGACGTTGAGGCGTCCCGCGCCATTCGCCAGGCCGAGGTTGGCGCCGCAAGGACCATGATCGAACGGACAGAAGAGCGCTTCGGCCTCAAGCCGGAACGGCTTGTTGGGGATACCGCTTACGGGGCAGCTCCGATGCTGAACTGGCTGGTCGAGGAGAAAGGCATCGCGCCACATATTCCTGTATTCGACAAATCGAAGCGGGATGACGGCACCTTCTCGCGTGGCGACTTTCGATATGACCCGGCCAGCGACGTCTACCATTGTCCGGGCGGAAAGCAGCTGGGAACGAGCGGCACGGTACACGAGGGCAAGACGCTTCTGTATCGCGCCAGCAAGCTCGACTGCGATATATGTCCACTCAAACCCCAGTGCTGCCCCAAGGAACCATCACGCAAGATCCCGCGCGATATCCATGAACATGCCCGAGACGTTGCCCGTTCGCTCGCTGGCACAGAGGGCTTTGAGCAGTCGCGACGTGAGCGCAAGAAGATCGAGATGCGGTTCGCACACCTGAAGCGCATCCTAAAGCTCGGCCGGCTTCGACTGCGTGGTCCACGAGGTGCCCAGGATGATTTTGTTCTGGCCGCTATTGCTCAGAACCTGCGGCGACTCGCAATCCTGGTCGCGCGGCCGCCACCCACTCAGGCCCTGTGCATCGCGTAGCGTTGGAGTTGCGTACAGGGCGTCAGGGCTGGCGGATCAAAGCCGGCCGCTCATAGCGAAGGGGCTGACCGTCCATCGGCAGCCGCCGACTTTTGCAACAAAATCTGCCAAAAACGGAAGCAGCCTTCTCACTCGATCACCTCGTCGGCGAGCGCGAGAAGCGTCGGCGGGATCGTGAGGCTGAGCGCCGTTCGCTGGGAGTCCTTACGGGCTTGCTCCGCGGATTCCAGCGCTTCACGAGCCAAAAAACGTGTTTCGCCCCACGGGGTGGGGTAAACTGGCCATCTCATTCTGGTGCGACGGCTTGGTCCGCGAGCGGCTCGACCGACGGCGCACGGCTAACGTAGCGGCCGACGTGGCGGCGACTATGGCCAGTGGATGAGTGCGCCCAAGTGCGTGTGAATGGCATGGATATCTCTGCCTGGCTGCGCAGCCTCGGCCTGGAACGCTACGAGCAGGCATTCTGGGAAAACGCGATCGATGAGGCAATCCTGCCCAAGCTGACCGCCGAGGACCTCAGAGACCTCGGCGTGACGGCGGTCGGCCATCGCCATATTCTCCGCGATGCGATTTCAGTTCGGCGTCAACCACCTTGCCCATTGTCCCTCATTGTTCCTGTTGGCAGGATCCGTGGAGTGGTTGTCATTGCTGACATGGGTCCGAGATGAGATGAGATGAGATGAGATGAGATAAGGAGGTGGCGATGGCTAAGCCGCGTGTGGTAGTGGTCGCGATGCCCTGCAACGAGGTCGTTGACGTGGGTGGCATCCTCGACATCTTCTATGCCGTCAACGAGCATGCCAGCCATACCGGTGCATCCGAGGCGGGCTACGCCGTCGAGGTGGTGTCGCCGGTCGAGACTGTCTGTGCCTGGCCGGGGCTGCGGATCGTCGTCGATCGGTCGTACCGCGCCGTCCGTGGTCCCGTCGACACTCTGATCGTCACCGGGGTCGACGGGCCCGACGACGCGAGGCGCGACCCGGAGCTCGTGCGCTGGCTGGCGCGCATGGCACCGCGGACCCGGCGAGTGGTCGGGCTCTGTACGGGATCGTTCGTCCTGGCTGAGGCGGGGCTCCTGGAGGGCCGCAGTGCGACGACGCACTGGGCCTTTTGCGGCGACCTGGCGCGGCGCTTTCCTGGCGTCAGGGTCCAGCCGGATCCCATCTACGTTCGGGACGGCAGTGTCTACACATCAGCCGGCGCCACGGCGGGCATAGATCTCGTGCTGGCGCTGGTGGAGGAGGACTTTGGCCGTCGCGTGGCCCTGGCAGTGGCCCAGTGGATGGTCATCTTCCTCAAGCGGCCGGGAGGCCAGGCGCAGTTCAGCGTCCAGCTCTCCACGCAGATTGCTGATCGCCAGCCGCTCCGCGACATGCAGGCTTGGGTCTTCGACCATCCCGGCGCCGACCTCTCCGTGGAAGCGCTCGCGCGCCGGGTGAACATGAGCCCGCGCAACTTCTTCCGCGTGTTCGTGCGCGAGGTGGGCATGACGCCGGGGTGTTTCGTGGAGCGCGTGCGCGTGGAGGCGGCCCGGCGGCTCCTTGAGGAGACATCGCGCGGCGTTCCGGACGTCGCGACCACGTGCGGGTTCGGGAGCCAGGAAACGATGCGCGTGGCCTTTCGGCGAACGCTGGACGTGAGCCCGAAGGGCTACCGGAGCCGCTTCAGCACGACGGCCGCGTCGTAGGAGATTCTCAAAGGAAAACAAAGATGATCAAGCAATGCGCGCTCGACGACTTCCGCTCCACGCTTCGTGGCGACATCCTGCTTCCCCAGGACGCCGACTACGACGCTACCCGTCGGATCTTCAACGCCATGATCGACCGGCGGCCAACCCTGATCGCTCGCTGTGCGAGCGCGGCCGATGTGGTCGCCTGCATCGGGTTTGCGCGGGCGGAGGCGCTCGAGATCTCCGTGCGGGGCGGTGGGCACAACGTGTCCGGCAAAGCGGTGTGCGACGGCGGGCTGATGATCGATCTCTCGCGGATGAAGGGCTGCCGCGTCGATCCCGTGAGACGGAGGGCCCGCGCTGAGGCGGGCTTGACCCTCGAAGACCTCGACCGCGACTGTCAGGCTTTCGGCCTAGCCACGCCCACCGGCATTGTCTCCCCAACCGGGATCGCCGGTCTGACCCTGGGCGGCGGCATCGGGTGGCTCGGAGGCAAGCACGGTCTGTCGTGCGACAATCTCGAATCCGTCGACATCGTGACCGCCGACGGCCGCCTGCTGGTCGCCGCCCCCACCGAACATCCCGACCTCTTCTGGGCGGTGCGCGGCGGGGGTGCCAACCTCGGCGTGGTCACTTCCTTCGAGTACCGCCTTCACGAGGTTGGACCCGTGGTGGGCGGCGGAATAGCATGGCCGCTTGCCCGCGCCAAGCACGTGCTGCCCTTCTACGACGAGTTCGCGCGCGCCTGCCCGGACGAGCTGAGCCTCAACGCCGGGTTCTTCACCGTGGAAGACGGTACCAAGGTGGTCGGCGTCAATGTCGCGTGGATCGGTCCGCTAGACGTCGGTGAGCGGCTGCTCAAGCCGCTGCGGTCACTTGACAGTCCGGTCGCCGACGGCATCGCCCCCATGGGCTTCGTGGATCTGCAGCGGGGCGGTGATGGCGCGTTTCCACGCGGTCGCCGGCATTACTGGAAGGCGAGTTTCCTCCGCCGTCTCGAGCAGGGCGCGATCGACGTGCTGGTCGAGTTTACGGCCACCTGCCCCTCGCCGTACACACAGGTCGGTCTCCAGCAGATGCACGGGCAGGCGGCGCGGGTGTCCCCGACAGAGACGGCGTTCGCGCATCGTCACGACCAGTGGGACTGTCTCTTGCTGACGCAGTGGGACGATTCCGCCGACGACGAGCGTAACATTCGCTGGACGCGCGAGCTGCACGCTGCACTGCGGCCGTGGGTGGAGGACGCGGTGTACGTGAACAACCTCGGTGACGACGAGGTCGACCGCGTTCGCTCCGCCTACGGCGCGAACTTCGACCGGCTCGTGGCCGTCAAGGCGAAGTACGACCCGGACAACTTCTTCAGGGGCAACCAGAACGTCGCGGAACATCGCATCTGATGCACGAGAAGCACGCATTGGCCTACAACATAGCAGTCCAGTCCTTCCTGGCAACGCACCGTCAGGCGACCTGAGGCACGACTCATGGCCAAGGTCGAGCGCGTGCTGATTGTCGGTGGCGGACTGGCAGGCTTGGCGCTGATGATCGCCCTGCGTCAGCGGGGGCTGTCGGCCGCCATCGTCGAGCGGGGGAGCGACCGGACAGCGCCCGGCACCGGTCTGTACCTCATCGGTAGCGCAACGCGCGCCCTGCAGGCTCTGGGAGTCGCCGACGACGCTGCACGCGACGGCTGCGTCATCCGCACGCAACGCTTGTTCAACCATCGAGGCACGCGCCTCGCCTCGATCGACGCCGGAGCATTCTGGGAGCCATGCGGCCCATGTATCGGGATCGCGCGCAGCGATCTGCACAAGCTGCTCACGAAACAGGCGGCAGGCTCGCACATTCGACTCGGCGTGACGGTTCAATCGCTTCGGCAGCATGAGGATCACGTCCGGGTTCAGCTGAGCGACGGCTCCTGCGAAACCTACGACCTCGTCGTGGGCGCGGACGGCATCCGGTCGTCCATTCGGCAATTGGAGTACGGAGAATCAGGCGTCGAGTTTCGCGGCCAGGTGGGATGGCGTTTCATTGTTCGTCGGCCGCCGGGTCTCGAAGGCTGGACGGTGTTTCTTGGCCCGCAGTCCGCATTCTTGATGCTGCCAATCGGCAATGAACTGGCATACTGCTACGCGGACAAGGCCAGTGCCCGGTCCATCCATGATCCTGCGCAAAGGAGCATCGAAAGACTCCGTGAAAATTTCGCCGCCTTCGCCAGTCCGATTCCCGAGGTTCTTGCCCGGCTCGAGCCAGCCGACCCGATCCATTTCTCGGCCATCGAGGAGGTCGCGCATCCATGCTATGGCCAAGGACGCGTCGTGCTGATCGGCGATGCAGCCCATGCGATGTCGCCCAACATGGCGTGCGGCGCGGCGATGGCCTTCGAGGATGCACTGGTCCTGGCTGAGATTGTTTCGCGCGCGGGCGCCGCATCGGAAGTCGTCCCCGAGTTCGTCCGCAGGCGATCAGCGCGTGTGGGGTGGGTGCACCAACAGACCGATCGCCGAGACCATCTGCGCAGTCTTCCTCCGACGATGCGCGACGTGTTCGTGCGCCTGCTGTCGGGCCGGCTTTACAGGGCCAACTATCGGCCGCTGCTGGCTCTTCCATAACCCATGAGATGCCTCCTCCCGCGAAGGAAGCGCAAGATCTCACCCGAGCGCCGTGCAGCCTACCTGATTGGTCCGAAATCTTTGCACCTGGACACTTCGCCCCCTGATGGTTTTTCTTCTGATGCAGGTCACTATCACCTAGCGGCGGCGTATCTACGCCTGCCGAACACACGGAATGGAATCGTGGAGATTGCGGCAACGATCATGCGAAACCCCAAGACATCCTTATCGAGCCTGGCTAAGTCAGCGAGATTCCGTGGTCGGTCGTCCCGCAAATATTCGTGGGTTAGGGCGCTATGCTATTCAGATGGCAAGAATCGACTGGATTAGAGTGCTATAGCGTAGACGTAGTGCCCATCATCCGTCGGGCGTGGGCCGCCCGAAGAGATTTGAACTCCTCACCTCCGGATTCGTAGGCTGGTGCCCGTGTCAGAGGTTCGGACCGTCTTGGTCTGCGACTTCTGCTCCGGGTCATTCGCGTCGTTTGACCGGACCACGGTGACTTCCGGTCTTCCACCGTGAACGGACATTCTCAGAATAGGCGGGCATGTCTCAAAGGTGCCAATAGGCGACATGCGCGCTTGCATTTCTTACGACGAGGCGAGCGCCACTGAGAAGGCTATAAGCAAATGCCCCGGACAATGCCGAGGCTTTGAAGATTCGATTTTCTGTTGTCGATTAGGCGACTGCGACAAACGGGTTGTTCTCCTTCGTTCGAGGATAGTTGCGTACTCAATCTCCTCGAATAGGTCGGCGCTGATGAGGATGACCGGCTCGGACGAGGCAGGCATCGCAATCGAAAAACGACGCGCCTGTCTATTATATTACATGGTTTTGTTACATCTCGTTACGGCAGTTGCGGCCTTCTTAGGCACGATCATAAAGAGATGGCATCACAAACAGATGGCGCACGTTTTATGGCAGCCGCGCTGTCTTGTAGTCGCCTCGCGACTGCACCATGTTGGGGTCGTCGATAAGACGCGTAGGACTTATCGACATCACGGTAGGCGACGCGCCTCGGCGCATCGTAACGTTCCGCCACGCGACGCTGCGCGTCGCAACACATCGCTACGCAACGCTTGAGCCGCTGGGGAAGCCCGGCGGCTCGCGCGCGTTTAGCGCGGACGCTTCCCTCAATCGCCTGTGGCTCCGAGACGCCTACCGCAGCCAGCCGGAGGCTGAAACCGAGGAGATCTGACAACGAGGGCGCGAGCTAGTCCCGCGCCGCCGGATCCGCCGGTTCACGCCGGCGGGCCTTACTTCGGTGAGTGCAAATCACCTTGAAGCCAGCGTCCAAGGCCCTTGGACTTCGTGGGGTCTTCAAACGCGGCAAAGCTCGTAAGTACCTGGTTGCAGACAGCGCATTCAAACGTTTGCAAGTCGACGCCCCGGGTGCGTGCTGGCTCGATGCTAACGAGCATCATCTGGGCCTTGCACTTCGGACAGGCAGGGCGCTCAATTGCAGCGAATGGAATGACGGACGAGAGGCGTTGAGATTGGGGCATGATGCTTCCCTCGAACAGGCGGGAGCGCAACACTCTCTGTCACCGGTAATGCCCAGGAGGCGGAGCGGTGATTGTCAGAGTATACGCTCCAGGGATCTCAAACGCGAGCTAATTCGGCCGACGCGCGCGGGCGTGGCCATAACCCAAACCCTTATCGCGTCGGTCTATGGAAGATGGGCGCTGGCAGATTAATGCGCTCCTGCAGTCCTCGCTTGTAGGGGGCCGGACAAACCACCATATGTTAGTCTCACCCCCGTCTGAGGACCATTCTCATGGTTGTTGCTGGCGGCGATTACGTCCATTTCGTTGTGGAGTACGGCGGCAAAATCGAAAAGTGCCGGGTAACGGAGACTGCCCTTCTGAACAGAGAGCGTATGAGCAGAAAGGACGCAGGCTATGCACAGCTCATCGCTATCTTTGTAAGGCACCGAGCCGAGATCGAACATCTCGCTCTCGCGAAGTTGCAGCGGGAGGGGCACTCTGACCGCGGTGTTGTAGTGACCACTGAGGATCTGAACCCTTGATGCAGGTTGGCTGTTCGACGCCCTCACTTGCGCAAGCGACAACGTGGCCATTAGCTGTTGAGCGGCGACGCCTCAACAGCGCGTGTGATGGTCGTAACACATGACCAGCCCTGCTGCGCAACAGACACGTCGTTCTCCTCGCTAGTTAGCGTCGACGCGTTGCATCCGGTCAAGTCGATAGGCCGAGGAAAGTCCGTTCCGAGTCAATCGCGTTGCTTTGATGAGGTCCGAGCCACTTCTGGTCCAGCTCGATAATCGGACATCTTTAGAACCAGTCGGCATGTCTCAAACGTGCCACAAGCGGAAATCCGCACTCGGCCGATGGCCGAAATAGCCACTCGACAAATCAAAGCAGGCCATTGCAACGATCGTTGGAACTTAGCGACTTGAGTCCCGTTCAGCTTTGTTACTCTTTCGAAAGGAATGCCTAATGGCCAACAACAAAAACCCGAATGAGAAGCAGCCCGGCGAGAACCCAGAAGGTAAGTACCACTTCAATCCTGGCAATATGGCGGGAAAAGAGCCCGGAGATGCTGAGCAGACTGCGGAAAACCGTGGCGAGCCGCATGACAAAGAAAAACCCGCCGATTAGACTGACATCGCCAGGCCGCTTCGGCAGGTCCGAAAAGTGCCAATTGCAGCCTTAAAGCTCACAGATTATCGCCTGGATTGCCTGGGCTGGCGCAGGAAATCAGCGCCGTTTACATACGCGTGGACTCGATCGAGGTGGCCCTGAAAAACAGTAGCTTGCAGATCCATCCGGCCGAGGATGCCGGATATCTTGCGGCCGTTGCCGTCGCGAAAGACAACCTGGTGCACGGCCTCGAAGTCTTTGCAGACACAGCGGACGGAAGCGCGGCCCGTGGCGGACCGGTCGACGTGCGCGACTCCAAATCGGGTTCTGCAAGAAGTACCGGGCTCGTTCCGGCAGGGGCACCAAGAAGCGTCGCTACCCGTTCAGTCCCTTGACAGCGGGCCTGCTGCAACGCTCGGACATAGCTGGAAAGCATCAATCTTCAACAGCCGCGGCAGATACCCTTTAGCTTAGCAGTGGTTCGGGCGTCTTCCGCGATGAAGGGGTCCTTGTAGGGCGGCCGCGACGCGTCGCTTTCGACCGCAGCAGGCTTTTGTATTCTCGGAGGAGACGCCGCATCGTAGCAGGCAAGTCGCCCGCTCGTGCTTTCGATCGTGCGGCATTCCGGTCCAGCGGCGAGAGCGCCTTGCGCGCATGCGCAGAGCGTCAATACGGCGAGCGTTATTTTCATCCGATTTCCTTTGCGGGTGGTATCACCCAGCCTATAGCCGCCATTAGAACAGGCCGTATCCGCGAAGCGCAGGCCGCGCCAGCAATTGGCCAATCAGCGCCACCGAATCGTGCAGCCCTGCGGGAGCGCGCTTTTGCGCACGCTCGAACGCGTCAGTCCAACGTATCGCCCTACGTCGACGCTTTCGTTGCTATTTCTTCTTGCCGGACGCGAAACCCGGTTGCCCTCCCGCGGCCTTTTGGCTTGGGGCCGCAGCTATTGTCTTGATCTTCTCTTTCTTGGGCTTCTTGGCTTCCCGATTTCCTTTTTGCTCGCCCTTGGCCATGTCGATCTCCTTTGGGTTGATGATGACGCCGTCATTGCACGCCGAATTTCACAATGTCGCGTAGCGTGTCGCAACTCTTATCGCGCCGTCGATTTCTTCGGCCAGTTCGACTTCCCCGATCTCATGCAGACGGGAAACCATGATCGATGCCTGGGTCGCAGCCATGGAGAACGGTTCGCCCGTTTCATAGCTGAATTTGATGCGCCAGATTCCCCCGTGGTTGCGATGCGGCTCGATCAGCAACACCGGAAGATTGGGTAACCCATTCTCAAGCAGGAGTTTCGATAGCGTAGGCATCACCTCGCCCTTTCAAAGTCTAGCCGACGCCCGAAAGGACATGGCGCCAAGCCTGCATTCATCTCGCGCTGTGGGATCCAGGGCTTGAACCGGGAAGTTCGTTCAGCGCGACCTGAAGACTCGCATTGCGCAACTGTGCGCCCATTGTCCACAAATAGCCATGCATTAGTTGATGCAGCGCCTCGCTGCCGCCGCTCAGCCTCTTGGCGAAATGACTTCCTCTCCACGGATGGCGCGATCCAGCGCATCGACCAGCGTCTGAATCTCGATGAACTGTTGCGTGCCCGCTCGGCTTTATCCCGGTCGAAAGGAGCGGCCAGCACCTTCGCATGCGCGTCCCTGTCCTCGATCATGCGCTCACGGGCTTTCTTCAGCGTTTCAAGTCGCTCGCTCATTCAGGCTCCCTGACCTTTCAACGGACGAATTGGCGCCGGGCAGGCGGCGGTCAACTTTTCATCGCCTGCATCAGCGCCGAAATCTTGATGGTCGCGAAATTGGAGAAGGTGTCCGACACCGCGTATGGCAGAATGATCTGGTCGTTGTGCCGCATCGCTCCGCAGGTATAGACGACGTTGGGGACGTATCCCTCGCGCTCCGATGGCTCGGGCCGCAGCAACGGCTCGCGCGAGCGGGTCAACACCTTCGAGGGGTCGTTCTTGTCGAGCAACGCCGCCCCGATCGAGTATTTGCGCACCGGGCCGACGCCATGCGTCAGCAGCAGCCAGCCTTCATCGAGCTCGATAGGCGATCCGCAATTGCCGATCTGAACGAACTCCCAGGGAAATTCCGGTTTCAGAATGGCCTGACCGCCGCCCCATGTGTACAGGTCGTCGGAATAGATCAGGTAGAGGTTCTCATTGTCCTGTCTCGCGATCATGGCGTATCTGCCGCCGATCTTGCGCGGAAACAGCGCCATGCCCTTGTTGCGTGCCGCGGCGCCCCTCAAGGGCGCCAACCGGAACGACATGAAATCGCGGGTCTCAATCAATTCGGAACGGATCGCTCGCCCGCTATAGGCGGTATAGGTCGCGTAGTAGGTTTTTCGGCCGCCATCGCTGAATTCGACAAAGCGGGCGTCCTCAATGCCGTTCGATTGGGAGGCGGTGACCGGAAAGATGACGCGCTCGCTGAGGTCTTCCTCGGGCTTGAAGACCAATTCGACATGGTCGCCGTCCGGTCCGGATACGCGATGGCAAATCCGGGGACTCGAGGCAAGGCGCGCCGTCGGATCAACGGTCACGCTGCCGTCGGCTGCGAATGTGCCGGATCGAAACGTCAGTGACGATACATGCCCTTCGCCGATGGCGCGGAGGCTGAGGATGAAGCGCAGGCCGCCTTTCGGCGCGTCCGATTGGTCGGGGTGCGGCACTATGCTGGGGTTGAACAAGGCAGAGGCTTCGAACGAATACTCATTGAGAAAATAGGCGCCAATGAGCTGGCGCTGGATCTTCGAGAAGATTCCATGCGTGGCGAAAGCGTCCTCCATTTCTTCTGCGCGGGCCTCAAACCTCTCCAGCAGGTTCCGGTGTCGGCCCAGGAAATTTTCAAGAACGTCCGCGAGCTGGGAGGCAACGGCTTCGGAGTCGAGGGCAAGAACCCGGTCGACGATATGATTTGCACGCGTCTTGTCGGTCGGGTTGAGATCGCGAGGTTCAGTCGCCGGCTTGAACGGGCGCACGATCACCCGCGCGGGATCGGGACGCAAATAAAGCGCCTGCCGGTTCAGGAAGATGGCCTGTGACACGGTGTCCTCGATCGCTTGAGCAGGAGGCAAAATTCAGGCACCCACGGCGCGGAGTGCCGTGGGTTTGGTCAGGCCGGCGTTGACGCGCGCAAGCTGGCGAATCTCCGCAAGCCCAAGCAGATAGCACACCACCGACTCGCCGCCGCGATTTTCATTGGCGCGATCGGGGTGCAGTCCATCGCGGCAACTGCCGGTGTGCAGATCGACCAGCGCCACCGACAGGTCGTTGCTGCCGAGAAACCAGGTGAACGCGCGGGTCGCAACCGCTTTCCACTCAGCATCGCCGTCCGCCCGCCATGCCGTGAGGCAGGCAGCGATCGTCGCCGTCGCTTCCACGGGCTGCTGATCGAAGGCGCGGGGGAATTGCCGCAATTCGCCGAAGCCGGCGGTGCCGACGGGGCGGAAATGCCCTGCCGGCGTCGTTTGTCGCGTCATCAGCCAGCGCAGAGACCTCAATCCGGCCTCCATATATTCAGGCGTTTGCGTCGCCGCGCCTGTTATCAGCAGAGCCTGCGGCAGGCGGGCGTTGTCGTAAGCCAACCCTTCCTCGAACCACACCCAGTCCGGTGTTTCGACCGACGCCAAACAAGACATCAACCTGTCGGCAAGAGAATGCCGGATCTCCTGGGCGTGGAGATCATCCGGAGCCACGGCGCAATAAGCGTCCAAACCCAGCAGGGTGAACGCCCACGCCCGGGGTGAGCGAAAGGTCTCCACGGTCGACAGAGCCTCGGCGAACAAGGCGGCAGCCCACTGGCGCCGCGACGGGCTTGCGTCGCTGCGCGCGGTTTCGCCCAGAGCCCAAAGCGTTCGCGCGTGACTGTCTTCGGACCCGCTGGCTTCGAGCCAGGTTCGATTGAAGCCCATGAAGTTGCGAAACCGCCGGGAATCAGGATTCCATGCATGCTGCACGAAAGCAGCGAAGCGGGCCGTCAACGCTTCCGAGAGGGGTTGCTCGCCCGGATTATTGAGAGCGCAGGCCAAAAGCATCGCGCGGGCGTTGTCATCGACGCAGTAACCGTGCGAGCGATCGGGCACCGAATGCACGGCGTGCTGGAACAGGCCGGTATCGTCGCACATCGACAGAAAATGGCCGATTTGCATATCAGGCGCCGCAGGGCTGCGCGGCTCCGGCGATGCCGCATTTGAGGACGCGATGACCTTGAGCCAGTGACCCTGAGACGCACTCTCGAAAACCGACATGTAGTGCTCGGCGGTGCGTTCCCACGTCATGGTCCGGCTGACCGCATAGGCGCGCCGGCACATCGCCTGCCGGCGAACGTCATCGGTGAGTAATTCCGCGATTTCCAGGCCGATCGTGTCCGCATCGCCGAACGGCACCAGGACGCCGCGTCCATTGGCCAACAGTTCGCGCGCGTGCCAGTAAGGCGTCGAGACGACGGGCTTCCCCAGCCCGAAGCTGTAGGCCAACGTCCCCGACGTCATCTGCGCCTCGTTGAGGTAGGGCGTGACATAGACGTCGCACATCGAGATGAATTCGAGCAGCGTGGGCAGATCGACGAACCGGTCGAGGAACACAACATGGTCTTCGACGCCAAGTTCGCGCACCCGCCTTATCAGTCTGTTGCGATACGCCTCGCCCTGGTCTCGAACCAGATTTGGATGCGTTGCGCCGAGCACGACATACACCGCATCAGCGCGACGCTTCAGAATCGATGGCATGGCTTCGATCATGACTTCGATGCCCTTGTTGGGCGACAGCAGGCCGAATGTCAGGATGACCGGCTTGCCGTCAAATCCGAGCCTGACCTTCGCCGCATCGGGCTCGACAAAGGCGGCGTCGGGAATGCCGTGGGCTATGACCTCGATCTTGTCGTCCGGCACCTGATAGACGCTGCGCAGCAGTTCGCGGCCCTTGTTGGCCATCACCACTACCTTCGACGACGCATCGACGATGCGTTCCATGACCGCGCGTTGGGTGGCGGTCGGATTGGCCAGCACGGTGTGGAACGTCGTCACGACCGGCGCGGTGAGGCGCGACATCAGTTCGAGAATGTGGCCGCCGGCCTCGCCGCCGAAAATTCCGAATTCGTGCTGCAGACACACCGCGTCGAACCGGCCGGCATTCAGGAAGTCTGCTGCATGGATGTATTCCTCGATCTTGTCGGCCTGGATCTGAAAAGCGACTGCCTTGGGATAATCATAGGTTTGGCCATTATCGGTCATCGCCACGATGCAGGTCTCCAGATTCGGGCGTGACGTCGATATCGCCTGCTGCAGGTCGGTCGTGAAGGTTGCGATGCCGCAGCGGCGGGGTAGCGAATTGCCGATTACGGCGATGCGGCGAAGCGGTGTCATGCTTGTACCTCGACAGTCTCGCCTGATTTCTGCGAATGGCCGGCGGACATGCTGGCAGATTTGTTCAGCTCTCCGGCGTCCTCCAGTAGGGCGGCAACGGGATCAGGTCCCGGATAAGCCATCAGGCCGCTCATGCCGTCCGCGCCAACCTCGATGCCGGTTCGATCGCCCTCGATGAAGACGGCGTCACCAACCGACATGCTCGTCAACCCGATCCGCGCCCGACCCTCGATCACAAGGATCCAGGTTTCCCGATCGGCATTGAGCGCCCAATTCGAATTCGCCGGCAGGTCGATCCGCTCAATGACGAAATGACGGCTTGTGATCAAAGCTGTTCGAGCCGCGGTGAGGCGTCGTGAACCGGATTGGCTCTGAACCGGCCCGGCGTCGGAAACAGCGACGGCGCGTTCTTCATGCAGTTCGCGCTGCCTGCCATAGTCAAACAGACGGAATGTCGTGTCGCTGCGCTGCTGAATCTCGGCGAGCACGATACCGGCGCCAATGGCGTGGATCGTGCCGGCGGGGACGAAGATGATGTCGCCTTTCGCGACGGGACGCCATTGCGTGAGATGGGCAATCGAGCCGTCCCTGATCGCTGCGCGCAATGCCTGTGGCGCGAGCCGCCGCTTCAGTCCCAGCGCAACCCGCGCACCTGGAACTGCTGCGAGAATGTACCAGGCTTCAGTCTTGCCGTTCGGCAAGCCTATTGAGCGGGCAAATCCATCGTCCGGATGAACCTGAATCGACAAGGGCTCGCTGGTGAACAGTAGCTTGAGCAGCAGGGCCGGGATAGGTGCATGCTTATGCGTGCGCTGAAACCACAACTCTCCAACCGGGTCACCGGCAACGTCGATGCTGCTCCATGGATGGAGATCGCCAACCCCCCACGGTTTGCGCGCAACCTGCACGGCGGCATGCTCAATGGCCATAGATATTTCCTCACCCGTAACGGCATGTCGAGGCGACATGCCGTTGGTCGATACCGTCCATATGATTGGCGTGGCTAAGACGTCGCGACGGGATGTGCGCCGTTATCGCGGTCCCATCGGGCTAAATGATCACATGGGCACTCCGGCGTCAGATAGCAACCTTGCCAGGTCGATTAGTGTTTGGTGGCCCAGGACGGACGAACGCCAGTCCAGGCGGGAAGCGAATTCCATTCAGCCCACCGCATCCGGCGCTCCTCATCGCCGACCCTGATAAAGACAAAGGCGGCATCATCCTTGCCGGTTTTCGAATCAACAAACATTGCCGGAACGCCGTACGCGTCTCTGATGATCGCCGTATTTGCCATTCCGACTCCTGCTTTCTGTTAAGCGCTCGGATTCCCATTGCCGGCATGTCACTTGAGGCGAACTACCACTGAAGAATCACGGCGGCAGCGATCAGCAGCGCAAAAAAGATCGGCAACAGCACCGGAGGCACCAGCCAATCACGAAGGTCGAACTTGAGGGTATCTGACATGTGACCGCCTTTTTGGTTGAGGCGGGAGCGCAACGCTCTCAGTCACCGATAATAGCCCGGGGCGCGCGGTGATATTTCAGATATAGCGACTATCTGCCGAATAGCGAGGAGAATCGCAATTTGTTTTGGGGCAGGACCTGCCGTGCGGTTTTGGGGGCACGACAGCGCGCTGGAAGCGTCATTCTTCACTGACGAGGGCGCACTGAGGCGAATTCAACCAGAAGCCCGCCCCAACGAGCCCGGTATCCTGAACGCGTTCGATTGCAACCGTGATGTGATATGCAGCGGCGGCTGCGAAGTTTACTGACTGGAGACAAGAACGTGCTGTACAGCATCCGACCAACAGTCTACCGTTCAGCTACCGGGTGGCCGTTGCTCCACCTTGAAGCTGTCCATGAAGCGGCGACGTCCGACGTCGCTGCTGGTCGTCGTAGCGGCAGCTAGAGTGCCATCGGAAGGCGCAATCTCTTAAGCTAGATGCTTTTCCAAGCGCGGATGCAAGCGGCGTCTGTGGCTGCGAACGCGCTTTTGTGCGCAACAAAGGAGACCATCATGAGAATACCCGCAATCTTGCAGGGTGAGGCCCGGACGCGCTTCCTCCAAGGTATCGCTTTCGGCGCTGTCGCGGCGATGACGATCGGATTTATCTGGGGCGGCTGGGTCACCGGCGGCACTGCCAGAACTATGAGCGCAATGGCAGAAAGCAGCGGTCGGATGTCTATCTTGGTGCCGATGTGCGTCGCGCAGTTCACTGCGGCTGACGGCGCCGTCGCCAAGTTTAAGGCGGCGGGCTCATATTCAAGGGACAACGTTATCGGCGAATTCGTGAAGACCGTTGCCTCCACGAGTATGGACTATTCCTTCGCCAAAGCGTGCGCAGCCGGCGTGGAAGCCGAACTCTCAAGGACGGCCACAAAGAGCTGAGCGGTCGGTCGCCAAGATTAGGGATCCAGCGAATGAGCGGTCACAGGTTCGGACGGCCTTCCTATTCTGTATATTGCTTGTTAGCAGTCATCCTGTTTGGCTGTTATGTGGTGCTTAATGGCTTTCAGGACGACAACTCCGCAACGATGGCACCGAATCTGACATTCAATCGCTGACGCCTCAACACACCGAGAGGCGCCTCGATCGTTCCACTGACCGTTGTTCGCCACCAGAGAAAGCCTACCGTACTCAGAGAAGGCTAAGGACAACCCATTTCCTTAACTTCCTTGCCATTCTTTCTACCTGTCCATGCGATCCATCCGGCAAACGCAGGTCCTTCAATTGGAGGTCATCATGGATGACGCATTCTCGTTCTTAATCTCGGTAGGTATCATTGCCTTTGGAATTTGGATTGCCGCTGGCACGATCGGCACTGGCTCCCCTTTGGTTTGGACGCTCCTGGGACTACTAACCGTAATTGTGGGTTCGATCAGCCTTTATCTGGCAACTCGAGATGTCAGAATCGCGTAGCTGAAATGAAGATTCTGAAATGCGATGAGACCAACCGACGCATAAGCGAGCTGAGGCGGCTTGCTCCTGACCCCGACGGTCAGGTCTCGTTCAATCCCGCTTTCCGCATGCCCTACAGGAATCGCTCCATCAACTCCGGAGTCCGGTAGGGCACGCTTTCCCTGATCCAATCGATCGAGAGCTGCGGCTGCTGGCTTGCGAGCCCTGCTGCCCGCTCCGGGGCACTAAGGGAATGGAATTAGCAGTCAAACATCGTGGGCTGAGCCCTTGCGCCACAGTGTTACAAGCCTATGTGGAGAGCGGCTGCACTCGCTCATTGCGACTGCCAATCCAGAAACAATCACAAAGCCATGGAGGATCGCATGAAGTTCCGTCCGCTCCACGATCGCGTTGTGGTCAAGCGCATCGACGCCGAAGACAAAACCGCAGGTGGCATCATCATTCCGGACAGTGCCAAGGAAAAGCCCTCGCAGGGCGAAGTCACCGCCGTCGGCCCGGGCGGCCGCGACGAAGCCGGCAAGCTGATCCCGATCGACCTCAAAGCGGGTGACCGCGTGCTGTTCGGCAAATGACCGAGGTCAAGATCGACGGTGAAGAGCTCCTGATCATGAAAGAGTCCGACATCATGGGCGTTCTCACTGACGTTCCCGCCGCCAAAAAGAAGGCCGCTTAAGCGCTTTAGTCCGTTCCCTCGTCCTGAGGAGCCGGCGCAGCCGGCGTCTCGAAGGAAGAGGCCTGCAATCCAAATCTCATCCCTCAGGAATCCGCCCAGGTGCGCGGACCTTGGGATATGGGAATACGGAGATCATTATGTCAGCCAAGGAAGTCAAATTCGGCGTTGATGCCCGCGACAGGATGCTGCGCGGCGTCGAAATTCTCAACAACGCGGTGAAGGTCACGCTCGGCCCGAAGGGCCGCAACGTCGTGCTCGACAAGTCGTTCGGCGCTCCCCGCATCACCAAGGACGGCGTCACCGTCGCCAAGGAAATCGAGCTCGACGACAAGTTCGAGAACATGGGCGCGCAGATGGTGCGCGAAGTCGCCTCCAAGGCGGCAGACGCTGCCGGCGACGGCACCACCACCGCGACCGTGCTGGCCGCGGCCATAGTGCGCGAAGGCGCCAAGGCGGTTGCCGCCGGCATGAACCCGATGGATCTGAAGCGCGGTATCGATCTCGCGGTGGAAGCCGTGGTCGCCGACCTAGAGAAGAACTCCAAGAAGGTCACCTCGAACGACGAGATCTCGCAGGTTGGCACCATCTCCGCCAACGGTGACGCCGAGATCGGCAAGTTTCTGGCCGATGCCATGAAGAAGGTTGGCAACGAGGGCGTCATCACGGTTGAGGAAGCCAAGTCGCTTGAGACCGAACTTGAAGTCGTCGAAGGCATGCAGTTCGACCGCGGCTATATCTCGCCCTACTTCGTCACCAACGCCGACAAGATGCGCGTTGAAATGGATGATGTCTATCTTCTCGTCTACGAGAAGAAGCTCTCCAGCCTGAACGAACTGCTTCCGCTTCTGGAAGCTATCGTGCAGACCGGTAAGCCGCTGGTCATCATCGCCGAAGACGTCGAAGGCGAAGCGCTTGCCACCTTGGTCGTCAACCGTCTGCGTGGCGGTCTGAAGGTCGCGGCCGTCAAGGCTCCGGGCTTCGGCGATCGCCGCAAGGCCATGCTGCAGGACATCGCGGTTCTGACCGGTGGTCAGGCGATCTCGGAAGATCTCGGCATCAAGCTCGAGAACGTCACGCTGCAGATGCTCGGCCGCGCCAAGAAGGTGATGATCGACAAGGAAAACACCACGATCGTCAACGGCGCCGGCAAGAAGGCCGACATCGAGGCGCGCGTGCAGCAGATCAAGGCGCAGATCGAGGAAACCACCTCGGACTACGACCGCGAAAAGCTGCAGGAGCGTCTGGCCAAGCTCGCGGGCGGCGTCGCCGTGATCCGCGTCGGCGGCGCGACCGAAGTCGAGGTGAGGGAGCGTAAGGATCGCGTGGATGACGCGATGCATGCGACCCGTGCGGCGGTTGAAGAAGGCATCGTGCCGGGCGGCGGCGTCGCCTTGCTGCGTGCCTCCCTGCATCTCAAGGGGCTGCGCACCAAGAACGACGACCAGAAGACCGGCGTCGAGATCGTGCGCAAGGCGCTATCGGCGCCAGCACGCCAGATCGCGGTCAACGCGGGCGAAGACGGCTCCGTGATCGTCGGTAAGATCCTGGAGAAGGACCAGTACTCCTACGGTTTCGACTCGCAGACCGGCGAATATGTCAACCTGATCTCCAAGGGCATCATCGACCCGACCAAGGTGGTTCGCGTGGCGATCCAGAACGCGGCTTCCGTTGCGGCGCTGCTGATCACCACCGAAGCCATGGTGGCCGAAGTGCCGAAGAAGAACGCAGGCGCCGGCATGACTGCGGGTGGCGGCGGCATGGGCGGCATGGGTGGTATGGATTTCTAAGTCCAACGTTCGGCGCGTGCTTTTCATGAGAGAATTCTCACCTGGTGCGGCAGGGTTTGGCTGATGCTCTTTTTTGGAGATGAGAGAGGCCGATCTTAATTTCATGTCTCCTAACTTTGGATGGTGAGGAGCCAATTAGGTTTGGACGACTATCGTCCCACTTGGAGGACTCAGTTGTGCGTAAAGATAAATCAATGTCGCTTTGGACGCCTGAGACACTAGACGAAAAAGCCAAGGAAGACGCTGAGAACGACAACTACAATCCACCGCATGGATGGTGGCCCGGCCGATACAGCGTGGGTACCGAAGCCCGCGACAGGTACGATCGAGCTTTCAACCTCCATCATAGCGACAAGGACGAGTACTAGGCCGGCTCAGTTGGCGGCCCTTTCATTTGATAACGTCTGGCGGAGGCGCAGGCCCTGAGCGTTTCGAATATTCGGTCCTATCCTGGTTAGGACACTTAATATTTTCAAATAGCAGGAACGATTGATCTTGGGAGTTCTTGGTCCTCAGCAATCGGTGATCCTATCGCCGAGAGCCAAGCCCACTGACCGGTCGACATTTTGCCCCAATGCCCGGCGGAAGGCTTCAAGCGGCCTCAGATGCCACCCGCACAGAGGCCGCTTGCCTTGGTCGAGGCGAAGGTGCTCACGGGCGCGAAAATGACTTGACGAACCGTCTGAGGAAGATCGCCAGCAGCCTATCCCATGACTAGCGGATCAGGTTGTGCTGGAGCCGTCACCGGCTTGTCCTTGCTGGTCCCAGCGAATGAAGGACCAGGCCCTTTCGTGAAGATAGTAGAGGATCATTTTCGTGATCGCCTCCGCGCCGGCGATCGAGCCTCCCACCTTGATGCTACCGGTGAAGACGAAACTCAACACGAAGGTGTCGACGCTACCGGTGACCCTCCAACTGACAGCCTTGACGATCGAGCGGGAATGGGAATCTCGCACCAGAATGAACATCAGTTCCTCTCGCTTCCCTTGCGCCCGCAATGCTCGTGCTCGCGCGATGCGGTGTCGTCGATGCTGAAAAGCTTGCGCCCAAGGACGACAAGGTGGTGGTGAACTGCGAGTTCTGCTCCTCGGTCTACGAATTCACGCCGCAGGAAGCGGGCGTAGAATAGGGGGCGCAACGCCAGGCGTGAAGGTGATCGCCGCACCGGGCCGGAGGTTAGCTCAACGACGCGTGGACCTTGTTGGCGGCATCATAGATTTCGATCTGCAGCATCGGATAAGCCGACTTCAATTTCCGCGCCGATGCTTCGGCAGCCTCGACGGTGTCAAACTCTGACTTGAAATGGCCGTCGACAACCGTCACGAAGCCCTCGGTCGGAGGCCGGTCGGCGCGCATTGCCCTTTTCGGCTTCGCTTCGTCAAGCGAGAGAACTCGTTCTTTCATCGTCATCGTTGGTCCTTTCGAAATTGTCGCGATAGTTTGGTTTGATCTGGCCTGGATCACGCGAAGCGGCTGACGATCCTGCCAGATACCGTCACTGCCTCGCTTGGCCGATCCGGCTCAGCCTGATAAACTCCGGCGGCAAGGGCAGGCGTACAAGGCCGCCTAGGTCCAGTGCCTCGCCGCTTTCCGTGATATCCGAGAACAGCACCTCGACATAGGGATGCTGGCGGTTGAGTGCGGCGCCGCGTTGGTATTTCGCGTTAACGATCCGCTCGATCGCCGCAAGATTGCGCTTGCCCAACGCGTTGTACTGATCGCGGAACAGACTCTGTCGTCCTCCCCGGTGCTCGACGGATTCGACCCAGACGTCCATCACCTTGCGGCCTATGAACGCTTCGACCCGTTCAGTTCCGTGCCATGCGAGAAGCCGTAGCCCGTCCATGTTGTGCGGGCCGTCATCGATGCCGAATTTTGTAAGTGACAAGTTTTTACGTGACATGGGGGATCCTCCTGTTGCCGACGTTGGTTCACCTCGGCAGTCCGTCGGGGACTGCGCCTCCCTCATCGTCCCATCGCGACAGAGCCGCTGCGCGCGATTTCGCGTCGCGATGCGCATCCTCCGTCGAAGCCCTTTCGCGGTCGGCATGATTCTTATGCTTGTGCAGAAAGCGGGCGATCTGCCCGCGAAGCGCCGCCGTCTCCAATAATTCTCCGACCGATGCGGCGGTGTAGAAAATCTCACGTTGCATGGTCTTCGGCAGCGCGCTCCATTGCATGATGATGGCTGCGCCGAGACATCGCAAGACGTGCTCCTCTTCGGCCGCAAGGGCCAGGCCGCGAGCGGGATTCTGTTCCGCTGCGTTCACGGCGCTGTCGTAGTTATCAGATAGTCCCTGCTCGCTATCGGCGAGCGCTGAGTGGCGATCCCTTAGTTTCTGAAAGTTGTCGCTTTCGCCCTGACCGCTCGAACGCTTGATCAGTTCGCCGTATGCGGCTGCCTTTTCGCGGTGCTGTTGAGATCTAAACATGCCGCGTCCTTTCGTTGGAAGTCTCCGCGCGTTCCGACCAATCCCGATGGTTGACGAGGACGGAATTACATGTGGGGATCAAAGGGTCGAATAACGAGCTCCAGTGACAAATCACCACGTCATCAATCGCTGGGTAAAATAGCCATTCCTGACAGATCGTAGCAGTTCAAACGAATGCAGGTTACGATTTGGCTTCCGCAATGCCCGAATAGGGGCTTATGCCGCCGCCGAAGTCAGTGAAGCCATCGGCACGTCGAATGTGTAGACGAACCCGGTTCGCTCATACGTGAGCTGCACGTCGCCCCGGAGTTTCCCGCCGAGCGTGTCGATCAGCCGTGTCCCGAAGCTGCGCTTTTCGGGCAGACGAACTGCGGCACCATTCCTCTCGGTCCATGTGAGGTGCAGGCGCTGCGCCTGTTGATCCAGCGCCTGGCAGATGTCGACGCGCCCTTCCGGGACCGACAGGGCGCCAAACTTCGTGGTGTTGGTGCAAAGCTCGTTGAGCGTCATTGCGATGGCGATGACGGCACCCGACGTCATCCGGATATCGGGCCCCGAAATCGAGAATTTCGGCTCGGCGGGATTGTCGAAGGCTTCGGTGGCGCTGCGAACGATCGTGGCAAGGTTCGCGCTGCTCCATCTTGCCTGCAGAAGAAGATCGTGCGCCCGCCCGAGCGCGAGCAGCCGGCCCTCGATGGCGTGCTGCGCGTGCTTGGCGTCGGGCAACTCGCGCAGGCTCTGCGAGACGATGGCGCCGACGGTTGCGAGCGTATTCTTGATGCAGTGATGCAGCTCCTCGAGGATCAGCTTCTGTAGCTTGTCGGCCGCCTTGCGCTCCCTGGCGTCGATGCCGGCCGTAGCCAGCAAACTCTGTGCATTGATCTCGGGCTGCGCGAGCAGAAGCCGCAGGCTGACATTTTCTGCCGCCAGTTCGTCCTGGTATGGGGATGCGCTGCTTGCGGGACGCGGTTCCGTCCGGCGATCGCCTTCAGACATCGTTGATCGTATCATCATGAGTTGTGGTACCGCACTGATCTTCAGTGGCTGATTGGTGCGCAATCACGCGATTTGAGCCGTATTCGGCGTGGGGAGGAAGATCTGGTGCGGCAGGTTCAATTGCCCCGATACCACGATGATCCTGATGGTCGGCCAACGCTCATGCACGGCATGCGCAAGTCCCACACCGTCCATTTGCCAGGCATCTGGATATCGGTGCAGATCAGCGCGACGTCGGATCGGGAATCCAGAATGGCGACGGCTTCGGCGGCATCCAGTGCCTCGAGTGGCGTGTAAGGACGCTCGCGGGGAATGACGGTCGACTTGGATAGTTGTTCATCTGGGTCAAGTATCTTGCGGTCCGTATGATCCCCGCTGGCTCAACAATGACACCAAAAGCTCGCCGCCAACGGACTAGGCCTCCGTCATACGTCCGGTGCGTCGCGCTTGCCCGCAGAGCAGTTCGTGAAGCTCGGTGGCATTTCGAAGGACGAGTGCTTTGTGAAGCGCCTCGGTGCGCTCTTCCCCCGGGGACATCTCGCGAGCCTCGTCCAGGGCGATCACCGCCTTGGCGTCCAGATCGTGGGCAAGTGCCGATTGGGATTGTTTAATCGCAGATAGCCCGTCCTGCGGTGAAACCGCGTTACGCTCGATCACCATTGAATAACCATCGCAGCGGCGACGAGCAGCACAAGAAAGATCGGCATCAATACCGGGGATACCAGCCACTCACGAAGATTGAATGCGGGGAATTTTGGCATATGACCGCCTTTGGGTTTAGGCGGGAGCGCAAAGCTCTCAGTCACCGATAATAGCCGGGGGCCGCGCGATGATATCGATCATATAGTGATCATCGGCCGAATAGCGAGAAGAATCGCAGTTTGTTTTCTGCGCAGGACCTGACAAGCCTTGTAATGCGACACGACGTAGCCACTTCAGAGAGAGCGCAATCGTATTGCTTCTGCATTTCCTTTGCGGCAGCGTGAAGCTTAGCCACGCCAAATCTTGTCAACGACATTGACCAACCGCACATCGCTTCGATGTGCGTCAGCGGTCGGGACAAGCCATGGCCTTGAGTATGCTTCGGTGCAGCTTGTGCGAAAGCCGGCACGCGCGTGGTTCGCCGGCAAGACCTTGATCGGTGCAAATCAATGATTGAGTTTCCAAATCATAGCCGTTCATATGATCAAACCCGGCGAGCCGTGCGGTTCTGGGGGCATGACAGCGCGCTGGAAGCGTCATTCTTCATAGACGAGGGCGCATTGAGGCGAATTCAACCAAATGCCCGCCCCGATGAGTCCGGTATGCTGAATGCATTCGATTGCAACCGTGATGTGATATGCGCGGCGGCTGCGAAGGTTTACGTCCGTGGAAGCCGGGGGTCTTACGATCTGATCGCCGCAAATTTTTGAAACGAACACTTTTGATCTTAGCTACCACCTAAGGATGCGCCCTGGGCGATGGTACAGCCTTTATGGGTAAGGGATCTTGGCGAGCGTCTCTGGAGGTGGGCTACGGAATTGAGCGGCCTTGCGTCGGAGAGCCCGACATTTGCGATCGCCCGGCACAATCGCCGGGCTTTCGCATGAGAGAGCGCCGCCAACTGAGGCGGCCTCAAGGGCTTTGTTCTACTTCCCTAACTGGACCAGCAACTAACCGATAGGTTGGCACCCATGCCGTGTTCCAGCTTTCCATGGTCACACTGCACACGGAGCATTCAAAACTGCTGATTTGGCGGGCCGGAGCCACCCTCTCTCGGCGCTCATAAACCGCTCCGCACTGACAGGATCGGTGGTGTGCTTCTGACATGCCACTTTATGCGCCACTAATCCAAGACAGGTCACTCACGTTTTCAAACTAGGCCATTGAGGTCGGAAACAGGCCAGTATCGATCTTACGGTGAATCACATCTATCACCCACTCGGCGAGAGCAACAGCAAACTTCCAACGGCGCTGAGGGCCAAGGGCGGCGATCAGCTGAGTCGTTGCCGGATAGGCAAGCATATGAGCGCAAGATCGTGGAGCGCTTCGGAGGACAAAAAGAATTCGAGTTCATCATTCCGCCAGCTAATCCGCCGGAGGGGACAAAGTCTTCTCCTGCGCCCTACAAACCACTTCACTCAACGAATGAGGCCGCCAACTGAGGCGGCCTGACAACGTCTTACGTGGGCGACCTAAGGCCGGGCGATGTGAGCCAGTCATTCATGTGGGAAGCGGCCTCGAGATGCCTGATCTTTCGCTCTAGTTTGGATCGGAGCAAACCAGGTGGCAAACGCGATCCTGCGACTTCTAGGCGCTTCTTCGCGGCCTCAATTTGCTCTTTCAATGTATGGGGCTGGCAGCGGCGTCGCTGCATGCGCAACTCCCTTATGGCGGGAGCGCAACTGTCTCTCAGTCACCGATAGCTACAGTGAACGGAGCGGTGATGAAGAAAAGGTAACCGTTCTATCGGCGAGTGTAAGCGCACTAATCTACAAAACGAGGAATAATTAAGATACTCTCGGCCGGGGAGTTCCCTCAGTCCCAAGGGCGGGACACGGAAAGGGTTTGCCCGGGTCCCTGACGACCCGGAACAGCATCCATCCCTCTAGCACCGCTCGGGATGCTGCCCGACCTCTAATCACGCAGCGGCTCAACGGCACATGAACTTCGTCAATTTTCAAAGCAGGCCACTAGTATTTTCAAACTAGGCCACTGAGGCAGGCCAGTGCCGCCCGGCCTATGGGAACGCATCGGAAGCTTAGGCCATTCAGGAACGTGATGCGGCTGGTCCGGGCGGAGTCCGCTCCGGGTCAAACAACGGACCTAGACGCGCCCGAAAAGGAAGTCCGCTGTGCCCTCATAAACGGGCATCCTCAGCCTGAACGCTCGGGTCCGAAAAGGGTTCAAAAGCCGATATCGGCCAAAGCTGGTGCTACGTCCGTTGAGCTCACAGAAGCGGACTGCGCCGAAACCCTCCCACGGGTCCGCGGGCCAAGAGGCGACATGCCGGATTCAAATTGCCTGCAGGGTCGCGTTCTCTCGCGATGCGGCCGCCGCATCACGCATGACGCCGGACACGGTGCTGTATGCCACCACCCAGGCGGACTTCGCCGCTGGCGTCCAAGCCTCTTTCAACCCCTGCTCCAGTGTCCATAGCAAGGCTGCACCAACCGTTTCGTAATGCCGATCCTCGACGCCATACCGAATATGGTTCCGCCCGAGGATCTCTAGCGTCGGTATCAACGACGGCAAGTCATCGACACTGTTGATCACGGCACTCAATGCCTGGACGAGCTTCCGGCGCTGCTCTTTCATATCTGCATGCTTGAACAATCGCTGCAGCGATGGATCGAGCGTAAACAGTCTCTCATAGAACAAACCAGCCGCGATATCGCTGATCGGAATCACCTTTGCCCAGGTCGTCTTGAGAAGTTCTTTAGTTTCAGGAGACATGGCAGCACTTTCCTATCCGTTTGAATAATCTGGTCGGAACACTGCAAATATGTGCTGGGCCAACGCGCCAAGGTTCGATACCGGCACAATGATTTGTTGAGATCAGTACGTTCTCTTATTGCAAACGGCCCCGAAAGGAGCAGCGGGTCGCAGTTCACCTTCAGACCCACAGCAACGGTCAGACTGACCTGGCCCGGCTCTATCAGGCCTGCTGCGGATTGCTGTCCCGTGACGGCGTTGAAATTATCGTGGACGGTGTTCCCAGCTAACTCGGGTAAAATTGGACGCGAATGTCTTGCCTTGGGTCAAACTCGGAATCGACGCGCTCTATCGTCCATCCTGAAACGCTCCGGGCCGATGTCCGAATGTCCCGAAAAGTGCCAAGAGCGTAAATCTCGTAATTCTTACCCATCACCCATAACCACTGTAGTTTTGACAAAGGTCACGCGCTCAGCGGATGATTTGCTTGTTGGTGGTTTGCATTGGTCGTGAGAACAGCATGATCGGCCCTGAGGGAGGCTGCAATGTCTAGAATGCTCGTGGCGCTGTCGATCGCGTCAATTGTCTTTTGCGGTGCGATTTTCGGATTCTTCTATGCTTGGGTCTGCTCGACGATGTGGGGGCTCGATCAGGCGGACCCCCGTGTCGCAATCGCTGCCATGCAGGCGGTGAATGCCTCCGTGCGCAACGCAATCTGGCCCTTGATGTCCATCTCGCCATCCTTGGAGAGGCGCCAAGCCGCCAGCCCGAAATAGGTTGTCAGAATCAGACCAGTCGCGATCGGAACGGCAAACGATATCCGGCTCACGGTGATACCCCGCCAACGCAACTCATTCCGATTAGGCGCAGCATTTTTTAGTGATTCGAAAAGTGCAGATGCACCGACCTACAGCGGGTTTTCCCCAGCGCTTGATAACATCAGCCGCGAAGCAGCCTCGCGCCGCAAACAAATGCCTCAGCGGCCGGGACGCCTGAGCCACCTCGATCGAGCACCCCAAGAGGAGGATAAAATCGCAGAAGAACGCACGGTTCTGCTTGACCGTGGCTCCTCATTGACGTGAGAATCTCCATCGCTTTCAGAGGTTACAGGAGCAACCTTGGACATTGTTCTCGCGCTTCAGTTGGTCACGACGATCGTCGTCGCGTTGTTTGTGGCATACAACGTTTTTCATTACGTACTTTTTCTCTTGGTGACTCACCTGAAGGACGCGAGCAAGATCGGCCACGAATTGAATCAATTCGAGCAACGCCAACTGATCGAGTGGACACCGCGGCCGAGCGACTTCCTCAAGCACGACGACGAGAAGCGTACATACGATGACGTGTTCGGCGCGTATCGCGACGAGCAAGCGAACTACAGCACGTGCGTTTTTCCCCGCATAGCGTTTTCGCGTCCCTACGAAGCCGAATACGTTCTTTTGAAGCCGAAGGAAGGGATGCGGGTGTTGGATCTCGGGTGCGGATCTGGCGCGGCGGCATACTACCTCGCCAGCCGACGAGACATCGAAATTGTGTGCGTGACTAATTCATCCGTACAGGCGGACATCTGCCGGCGGAAATTTGCAAAACTCGGTGGGCGCGGACAGGTCATCATCACCGACTTCGACAGCCTCGATCTCCCGAGTGAGAGTTTTGACGCCATCTATGCGCTCGAATCGATCGGCTATACCAAAAACTTGGACGCTTGGCTGGTGCGCTGCTGGCGGATGCTCAAGCCGGGAGGAAGCCTGTTGATCCGCTCACCGGGGTCGTTGGATCATTGTCGGCGTAGGGAGGATTACCTGAGCGTCACCGTCTTCTTCGAAAACTGGCGCTACAATTTTGTCGGCGCCAATCTTCTCGTCTACAAGATGCGCCGACTCGGCTTCAACCCGATCCGCTATCGCCGACTGCCATTCTGGGCTTGGGGCCTCACGTGGAACTTCATTCAACACTTGGTGTTGTGGAAGTATCGGCTAAAGATGCGAACATTCGTGGAGTTGGAGCGGATCATTTGGCGCACTTCGAAGGTTTTTGTCTTCGGCAACCCGTACAACACGGTACTGGCTACCAAGCCCGCGGCAGCATCTTGCTCCCGGCAGACTCTTTCACCCTCAGAAGCATTGGGAGGCGTTGCCGAGACTGATCGCTAAAGCGACCCGCCGTTCATTCCGGCCCCGCCATGCAGGCGGATTCTTCTACGAGCTTGTGAAGTACGTCACACGCAGGCTGCAATCGCCAGTCGATGATCCCAATCTGGCTGCGTTCTCCAAAGAATCCGACAAAGAAGGCGCTTCTATCGATTTCAGATCCGGACGCCTGGAAAAGAATATGGGTATCTGACCCGGGCCCCAACCATAATCCCTGATGGGCTCGAGGGCAACGAATGGTCTTCCCCGAAACTGTGAACAAGCAGTGCCGATGCCCGCATCACAATCAAACATAACGTCGAGCACACCGCTAGGAGCGACTCTCGCGCCGGGTGGAGTTACCTTTCGCACTTGGGCGCCAAAAGCTCTGGAGGTGTACATCGCCTTAAAACAAACGACTGGAACCGTGCCCGCTGCTTTCCCCAAAAATCCCGGCGATCTACTCGTGAAAGACGGCCAAGATTTCTGGGCCGGCTTCGTACCCGGACTTAAGGACGGGGATCTTTATCGCTTTTACGTCGTCGGAACGGGGAGCGAGGGCTTCAAGCGTGATCCGTATGCGCGCGAGCTAGAGTTCAACGGGTATCCCGATTGCAACTGCATCGTGCGCGACCCGGGCACGTACCCTTGGCACGACGCCGGGTTCCGTCCGCCGGCTTTCAGCGACCTGATCATCTACCAGTTTCATATTGGCGTGTTCTTTGCGCAGGACCCCGCGGGCACCGATATCCGGCGTCATCGCATCTGCAAAATTCTCGATGTGGTGGACCGCGTCGAATATTTCACGGATCTCGGCGTCAACGCCGTGATGCCGCTGCCGTTTCAGGAATATCAGGGCGAGAACAGCCTCGGCTACAACGGCACGGACCTGTTTTCGCCTGAAATGGATTACGCGGTGCCGGCCGCGGAACTCGCCCCGTATGTGGTGCGCGTGAATCGATTGCTGGCGGCAAAGGGATTCGCCTCACTCACTGCGGCCCAACTCACCGGGCAGATCAATCAGTTCAAGGCGTTCATCGATCTCTGCCATCTCTATGGAATAGCCGTGATCGCGGACGTGGTTTACAACCACGCGGGCGGCGGCTTCGACGATCAGAGCATCAAATTCTTCGATCGACAGCCTTACTCGACGGACAACAACAGCCTTTATTTCACGGACAAGGATCACGCGGGCGGACGCGTCTTCGCGTATTGGAGACAGGAGGTGAGGCAATTCCTGATCGACAATGGCAAGTTGTTGCTACAGGAGTATCACGTCGACGGGCTTCGTTACGATCAGGTCACCGTGATCGCGGAAAGCGGCGGCTGGTATTTCGCCCAGGACCTCACGAACACGCTGCGCTACGTCAAGCCGGAAGCCGTGCAGATCGCCGAATACTGGGACAACGACGCCGGTAACCGTTGGAAAGGCATTGCCGTCCCGCCGTACGGAATGGGCTTCGATATGGGCTACAGTGACGCGCTGCGAGACACCTTGCGCGACCTGATCGCTCAAACCACTGGCGGCCGCAATGCCCGAGTCAATCTCGACAAGCTGCGCGATGCCCTTTACATGACTTACAAAGACTCCTCGCGCTGGACTGTCTTCCAGTGCATCGAGAACCACGACCTGCTCGACTTCAATCACACCGGCCGAGACCGTCAGCCCCGCATCGCCGCGCTCGCTGATCCCACCAACGCACGTTCCTGGTACGCGCGCAGCCGGGCCAAGGTCGCCACGGGTCTTCTCCTGACGGCGCCGGGGGTCCCGATGATCTTCATGGGGCAGGAATTTCTGGAGGACAAATACTGGACGGACTGGCCGGGGCGGCCGGAATTGTTGATCTGGTGGGACGGTCTCGAAGGCAAAGACAAGCACATGTCGGATCAGCATCGCTTCACGCGCGACCTCATGTGGCTCCGGCGAAAGCATCCGGCGCTGCGCGGCGAAGGCATAAATGTGTTCCATGTGCACAACGATACCCGTGTCATCGCTATTCATCGCTGGTTGCCGGGGGTTGGCCGCGACGTAGTCGTGGTCGCGAGCCTGAACGAGAGCACGTTTTACAATCACGGCTATCGCCTCGGCTTTCCTGGCGGTGGCCACTGGAACGAGGTGTTCAACAGCGACATTTACGATCAGTGGTTCAATCCGAACGCGCAGGGCAATCCCGGCGGCATCACGGCCGACGGACCGGGATGGGACGGTCTGCCGACCTCTGCGGAAATCACACTGCCGGCAAACAGTGTTCTGGTGTTCGCGCGAGACGGGGGAGATTTCTGACCGAGGTATCGCTCAGCATGGATAGAATGCGATTCAGGGCCGTACTATCGCGGTCTGTGATGTCCTTGTTCAGCTCATGCTCCTGATCACGGTCGCGATCCTTCTCGCGCTCCGCTGCAAGTGTGACGGCAGCTTTCCAGCTCCGGTCATGCTCACGAGGTGCTGGTCATGAAGAAGATCATATCGTGAAAATCCGTAAAGCCGTGGATCAACGGTTGTCGCTCGGAACGGAGCTTGTCCATCCATTTTTCGCGTCGCTCCTTGCTCAGCAGCTTGCAAAACACGGAGCAGGCGGCGAAGCCATTGCCATATTGGCAGATGCGATTGCACAGACCGAGCGAACTGGTGAGGGCTGGTGGCAACCCCAAAATGTACCGGATGATGGGCGACCTTTGCAAAATGGCAGGCTCGAGTAGTAGGAAGATAGAAGAATACTTTCAGCTTGCGATCGAGCGAGCACAGCTAAGACATGCAAAGTCGCATGAGCTGCGGGCTTGCACTAGTTAGCTTATCTCTGGCTCGACCAGGGCAAGCGCAACGACGCCCGCGACCTCCTCGAGCCCACATACAGCTGGTTCACTGAAGGCTTCGACACGCCGGGACTCAAGCAGGCGAAGGCACTGATCGATAACTTGCAATGAGGATGCATGTCCGGTCGTGGCAGATATTGTTGCAAAAGTCTTTTTGGGGTGACGAACGAAAATTTTCAGGACGCTGACGCGTGTTGCACGTGGCCACGTAAGGGACCACGTCGTTCCTCGTAAAAACGACCACGGACCTGCGTAGCGGCGTGATGGCGCCTCGCATCGTTAACAGCTCTCTGAAAATCACCTTTCGCGAGATTTTCGGGGTCGTTCGATTTTCGACTTTTGCAACAAAATCGGCACTTAGCAGACACCGGCCTCTTGCCGAATGCCCGCTTTGCGCCGGAAGCGGTCGTCCCGACACCGACGCGATTGACCGTGCGCCCCAAGGGCGCGAGCTACCAGTGAGGGAGGGTCTCACCCGGATAATTGTCGATTGGTCCGGAAGCTGGCAGGCGGCTCGGCCGGGTAACTGGCTGGGTCGGAGCCCTGCGACGAAGGCGGCCTTGGGCTGCTGAGCGATTCGATGGGCCGTAACAAAGTGAAGCCCGAGCAGGCCTCGAAAGTTCGAATGCGGATGCCGACCCTCCGGTCATTTGGGGAAGGCCGCACGCGTGGGGAAGTAATCGACACACGCACCCACGCGATCCGCCGGGGTAGTGGGCACGGCACGTCGGAAGGGTGGTTCGCAGTTACAGGGGGAGACCCGTCGCGGACGAGGGTAGCGGCCTCAGCATCGCAATAGGCGGTGGTCACGGCGGGAGTCGGACGGGGCAATAGGAGCGTTGATGCCGGGAAATGCCGGTGGAGCAAAGGGCCCCGACTTCTGGTGCGCTTTTGAAGATGGTGAGGTGAAGGTGATTGGTGATGAGCCTGACAACGCCTGATAAGATCCGGAACCTTCAGAGAAAGCTCTACTGCAAGGCGAAGGCGGAGCCCACTTTCCGCTTCTATCTGCTCTACGACAAGATCTGTCGCGAGGACATCCTGCTCCACGCCTATCGTCTCGCTCGCGTCAATGCGGGTGCAGCGGGTGTAGATGGGATGACGTTTTCTCGCATCGAGGAGCAGCGGAACTGGTCTCGAAGACGTACCGACCTGATCCGGTGCGGCGGGTGATGATCCCCAAAGCGAACGGTGGCGAGCGTCCGCTCGGCATTCCAACCATTCGTGATCGTGTGATTCAGACTGCCGCCAAGATCGTGATCGAACCCATCTTCGAGGCTGACTTCGAGGACAATGCCTACGGCTACCGGCCCGCTCGCGGGGCGGTGGACGCGGTCAAGGAAGTGCACCGGCATTTATGCCGGGGCTACGCTGACGTAGTTGATGCTGATTTGTCCAAGTTCTTCGATACGATCCCGCATTCCGAGCTGACAAAGTCAGTAGCCCGGCGTGTCGCGGATCGAAACGTCCTGCGCCTCATCAAGATGTGGCTGAGGGGCGCCGATCGAGGAACGGGACGCGGACGACACCCGGCACATGAGTGGTGGCAAGCGAAACACGCGCGGCACACCGCAAGGCGGCGTCGCAAGTCCATTGCTGGCCAACATCTACATGAACCGGTTCCTGAAGCATTGGCGTTTGACTGGCTGCGGCGACACGTTCCAGGCTCACGTCGTCTCCTATGCCGACGACTTCGTTATCCTCAGCCGCGGTCGCGCGGCGGAGGCATTAGCGTGGACGAAGGCGGTGATGACCAAGCTCGGGTTGACGATCAACGAGGCGAAAACTTCGCTGAGAAGCGCCCGACAGGAACGCTTCGACTTCCTCGGCTACTCGTTCGGCGCCCATTGGTTTGAGGCGAACGGGAAGTGGTATCTGGGTGTAAGCCCGTCCAAGAAGAGTGTGCAACGGTTCAAGACAAGAGTCGGCGATCTGCTGGTGCCGAGCAACACCGATCCATGGCCGGAAGTACGTGACAAGCTGAACAGATCACTGCGCGGCTGGTCCAACTACTTTGGCTACGGCTCGCGAGGCAAGGCATACCGTAGCGTCGATCAATACGTCTTTGAACGATTGCGCAGGTTCCTCGCGCGAAGGCACAAGGTGCAAGGGCGCGGCAATCGCCGATTTACATTCGATGTCATTCATCGAGAACTCGGCGTTGTGTGCCTCCAACGCCTGCCCCGAGCGGCCCCGTCGTGTGCCTTGCGGTGAAGCCAGTCGGAAAGCCGGATGCCGGAAATCGGCTCGTCCGGTTTGATGAGCGGGGATGGGAAACGGGGCGATGGCCAAAGGCCCCCAAGCTACCGCGCCCATCCTCGACTCTACCAATTGCGACATAGTGCTTTCTTGTCTCACGTTGCTTTGTCCGCTTCAATCATACGGTGCTGGGTATCGCCCACGCACGCCATCAGCACTGCTCGCTATCGCCGATGAGGTGATCGATGAAGCCGCGAGACTTCGTTGCTGGGCTAATGATTGCGTCTGCGATGCGGCATGCTGTGGCGCATCAGCCGAAAAAGACGAAACGCATCACACTGGTAGCCTCCGTGACCAAGGTCAGCAATATGAGGGCTGACAAGACTTGGCTTTACCGCGCTTTTTCGAGGAGTTGAACCGGCAATAAGCAGAACCGAAGCAGATGGTCTCACAACACCAGGAGAGTCATATGCAATCGAGAGCGCTCGTCCTGAAATACCTCGTCCTCGTATCAGTAGCAGCCATGTTCTTCGTCGCGAGTCCGTCACTCGCGCAACAGAAAGGCGCATCCTCTTCTGAGATGCAAACAAGAGAGGTGCAAGTTAATGGCCTTACATTGCATTACATTGAACTCGGGCAAGGAACTCCAGTGGTGTTGGTGCATGGCACACTGGAGGATTACCGCACGTGGGATGGACAGCTTGAGGCATTGTCGAAGGGATATCGACTAATCTCGTACAGTCGTCGGTATCACTATCCAAATCAAGGGCCCAAAGATTCAACAGATTTTTCTGTCACCATACATGCGAGAGACCTGGCTGCCTTCATCAAGGCACTTAATCTAACCCCGGTTCATCTCGTTGGTCATTCGTATGGGGCGTTTATTGCGTTCCTGGTCGCACGAGATCACCCGGAAGCCATTCGCAGTCTGACGCTGGGCGAACCGCCCATAATGCCGTTACTAAAAACTACTCCTGAAGGAGATGCTCTTCTTACCGCCGCTATCACGAGATCAATCGCTACGAGCGAAGCATTCAAGCAGGGGAATGACGAAGAAGGAGTGCGTCGATTTGTGAATGGCGTGTTGGGCGAAGGTTCGTACGAGAAACTCCCACCTTCCGTTCTGAAGCGCCTCATGGATAATGCCCAAGAACTAAAAGGCGCGGCCTCATCGCGAAACCTCCACCCACCCACCACATGCGAGGATGTGCAGAAAGTGAAAGCGCCAACATTGCTCATCGACGGTGAGCGCAGTCCTAAGATGTTCCGTCTCATCAACGACAGACTGGAGCACTGCTTACCGAGCGTAGAACGTGCAACGATTCCGGCGGCATCTCATCAGATGGAGGTTGAGAACCCCCAAGCCTTCAATGAAACGGTGCTTGCATTCATTGCAAAGCACTGAACTGCTGCGGTGCGTGAGTCTGCTGTTGGCCCTTTTGAGACATGCCGAAGCTTGGTATGGATGTCGGCTTTCAGGGCGAAAGCGGAAGTCGCTCGGACATTGCCGATTGTCGCGAATGGCCCAACTCGGACAGAGAGGGCAGCGCCAGTCCGTGAACCGGCATTGGCAGCGAGCTGTGGCCCGAGACGCTCCCCGAAACAGCCGAAGCGCTGGACGCCTACTCCCCTACATATTCGAGACTTTACCAACCGCCACGGAAGTGACGTCGATAGCCCCATCCGCCACGCCAACCCGGACCAGCATACGCATATACAGGAGGTGCCACATAGACGCGCGGTGCCGCATAGACCGGATATTCATCAATCACCGCTGGCGGCGGCGCTACGATGACGGGCCGGCGAACCACGACAACGGGAGCCGTCTCCTCGACAACGACAGGTGGCGGCGTCCGGTACTCGTACGTGTGAGTCTCCCGCCGATAGCTCGGAACTTCGCTATAGGGCGTTACTCCGTTGGCCATTGCCGGCGAGGCAAGAGCTAGTGCACCTGCCGCACCCAAGAGCGCTTTACGCATGGACGTTGCTCCGTTTTTTGATTCCTTGTTTGTTGCCCTGGAAGCAAACGCGAGAACCCGTTGTTAGGTTCATGAACGCGTGTTCAGCGCGCAAGCGCGCGGGCATATCCGCACCCGAGCGCCGCTTATCACTTACGGCCCGGATATTCGAGCGCGATCTACAACCCTCATAGAATCGAAGTTCTTCGATGACTTCCGTTGATGGCACTTTTCCGAAGTCACGAGCGGCTGCAGCAATGTCCGCTGTTGAGGGAAAAGCGCGAGGGCAGGGAGCTATTCGACTTCCGCTGATAGCCCCCTAGCGGACGTTCCGGAGACGCCGGACAATGCACCTTGTGAGGCATAAGAAACGACCAAAAAACAACAGTCTTGCTCAAAGCAGAAGGCTGCTCAGGAATGGGATTCCATTTTCTTCAGAATGTGGCCTGATTGATCGCCGGAAACAGTCTAGCGGAGGCTGCCATGAAAGCATTCGATCGCGTACTGACGACGTTCGGTATTCTTCTTCTGCTTTCCATTCGTGCTGATGCGCACGATCCGTCGATGCCGCATCACGAATGGTTCAACAAGCAGGAAATGAACCCGGCTGCACAGCGTCGGCTCGGTCTTCCCTACAAGTCTTGCTGCAACAACGGCGACGTATTCAAGACCCGCTTCCGGGTTGGTGAAGATCGCTCAGACCAGTGGCAATACCTGAAAGATGGCGAGTGGAAAATCATTCCACCCGACATAATAAAGGAAAGTGATACGCCTGATCGTACCCCCGTCCTGTTCATCAACAGATCGACGGGACAGGAGCTGTGCTTCTTCGTACCGCAAGGAGGCCTCTGATGAGTGGCCTGGATCCGATACCATTCAAACCACGACTGCCGCTTCTGCGGAGGAAAGCTCACTCTCCTCAAAACGATCGTGGAATCTGAAAGCGGAGTTGTCACCCATATGTTTGAATGCCGGCGGTGCGGAGAGCGCACTTGGAGGGAATAAGGCCGCCCAGTTGGCGGCCTCTTTCATTGTTCATCTTCAGTTTCCCGGCGAAGGCGGCCAGCCGCCTGTCGTCGTTCAGCGCGAACCAGACGGCATCCTTTTTCGTGGTCTCCAACCCTTCAAAGAGGAGGAGTAAGGCCGCCTCAGTTGGCAGCTGCCTTCCGTCAGCTGTTGACCCGAAACCGAAGTCAGGTTTGGCTCTTTGATTGTCGGCTTATCGGGGCAAACCGGAAGCAGCCGAACAATCTTCCGAACGGCGCTTTTTGACCCGCAACGGGCATCAATGGGCCTAGACTCGATGCGGCTCGATTGGGTCAACAGGATTGCTCTCAGCGGCGCATCATCCAGTTTTTCGCGCCAGCACAATGCTCGTCCCGGCCGGCGCGGCGCCGTATTGAATCTCAATGTCAGCGAAACCAGCTTCGTCGAGCCAACTGCGGTGCTCGCGCTCGGTGCCGACGTTACGCACAACGGGCGCGGGATAGTCGGGAAACACGCCGGGCATTGCCTGCAGGTTGCCAATGTAGCGGTTCATCACGCGGAAGAGGGCGCGGATGGCCTCTTGATTCGTGGTGATCGAGTACAGATTGCACATGGTGATCTTTGCGCGGCTGGTTCAGCTTAAGCTTGCGGCCACCGGCGTCACACGATGGCATCCAACGCCTACGCCCTCAGTCGGCCTCGTTTGTTGCTTTACTCGTGGCTTGGACCGCCAATCTAAAGGCGGCGTCAAACATGCCCGTGTACTGCGTCGCGTTAACGTTGGAAATGTGGGCAGAATCTCGAAAGTTGGACTGCCCGTTCCTGACGAGATAGCAATGACTCTTTTCACAGACTAGCGGCAATGGATCAGCTGCGATCAGCCGCGGGTTGCCCTTGTACTTTTGCAAGATTTTGGTGATCTCGGTGCGGAGGTTGCTCATCGTCAGGACGAGGTCGGCTTCGACCTTCCATTCGTCTAGTGCCCGGTCAGCCCGAGCCTGGTTTTCCATCCACCGCTGGGGGACATCGAAGCCAATGCTTAGCAGGGGCATGATCAGAATGACGGTCTTGTCCGAACTAAGTAATCGGTCCACCAAGGCAGAAATCTCGATAGCACTTCGCCAGTTACTTCCGATAACGACTATGCTCGGTTGAGCGTGACCTAGCACGAAATCCATCGTGCTTCGGTTAAACTCGCGGCACGGCTGTTGATCACCGGAGTTCAGTGCAGGATCGTCAATGAATGCCCTGCAGGCACTTTGCGTCGCGATCAGCCCATGTATTCCGTTTCGCAGCGCGGCCGACGAGATCGGTTCAAGGTACTGGTTGGCGAACGAGTCTCCCCACAGGATTGCGGTGGGGTGTCCGGCGACGCCTTCACTTCCAAAGCTGCAGTACGTCTCAGCAGCCCTCTTGACGGAGTTCGAGTTCCTAAAGCATTCGTCTCGTAGCGTACCGTTCCTTCTCGCCTCCTCAGCGGCCAGCAGATATTCAGGCAACCTCCTCGGAAACCCATTGTTCAGGAAAGCCGTTGCAGTGAATGCGAGCAACGAGCAGAACACGATGCTGGCACTCGACACCAGACGGCGCTCCGTCCAAAAATCGCGGCGTTTTCTGACGGGTTGCTCAACGAGATAGTAAGAGGCCGCGCCGAGCAGGACTGACGCGGCCACCATCAGCATCTTTTCCCTGGCATTCACGTCATAGCCGCGGAAAGAGAGCCAGCTCAGCGCAACGACCCAGATCGGCCAGTGCCAAAGATAGATCGAATAGGACCAATCGCCGATACGCTGGATGAACGGCAGCCCAAGCAAGCCGCGTCCATCGGCCTGATGGCGGGCTGCAACGATCAATGCAGCCCCGAGGATTGGCAACAGCGTGAGCGGTCCCGGCCAGTGCGTCTCAGGGAGTGGATAAATGATGCAGGCTGCAACAAGGACCCAGCCCCCGATCGCCACTGCGGGCGCTGTCAGCCACGGAATATCAGGGGTATTCTCCCTACGCCGCTGAAACTCGGACACCGCGATCAATCCACCGGCCAATGGTTCCCATGCTCGCGCTCGCAACGAGAAGAACGCCGAGCCCATCATGTCGCTATGACTCTGCCAGAGGCACCACGCCAAAGAGACAAACCCAACGGCCAAAAATGCGCCCATCATCACGTTGGATCGAGACTTCGAAGGCAGGGCGCGCCGCCATATCAGGGCCGCCACCAAGGGCATCCAGATATAGAATTGCCACTCAATTGCGAGCGACCAAGTATGCAGTAGGGGCTTGGTCTGAGCGGCCATTGCGAAGTAGCCGTTATCAGCATCGAAGGCGAAATTGGAGAGGGCTACCAAGGCGTAGCATGCCTGCCTCAGGTGTCTCAGATATTCGCCGGGCAGCGTGACGAACCATCCAACAATGGCAGATGTAATCACAACAACCGCCAGCGCCGGATAAATTCGCCGCATGCGCATCATGCCGAACGACCAGAGCGAGAACCGCCCCGCAGCCAACTCGGCCAACACCTTGCCCGTCATCAGGTAGCCAGTGATCACGAGGAAGACGTCTACGCCGACGAATCCACCGGCAAATCCTGGTATCTTCAGGTGATAGCCCAGCACAGCCAGCACCGAGAGCGCCCGGAGGGCGTTGATGTCTAGCCGAAAGGTCCCCCCACCTGAGTGCTTGTTTGTCGCAGTGGAGCGTGTATCAGCGCGCAACGGCTGTTGCGCGTCAGCAATGGAATAATACAACAGGGTTCCCCAACCCACTTTCAACCGGGCAAATTCCGGCACTCCGCTATTAGCTGAGGCTAACGGGGTTGTCTTTCAGAAAACTGCTACCGTCCGTCCGTATTTTTACGGGTTGGTTTTTTGCTTATCGCTCTCCCGGCCACCAGGTGGACGGCGGGTTCAACGCTGAAATTTTGGTCGGTCGCAAGGCTACGATGAGGCCGCGCCTGTACGAATATCCGCGAACCTCCGAACAATCCTTGCACCGCAGGTATCGCTCCAGCTCGTGAATGGGCGTTGTTTTCGGTCAGCGCACGATGTCCAGCGCAACAGCCTGATGCGTGCCGCAGCCGCGATGAGGTCCGCGGCGTCAGCCGAGAGGTCGGCTTTGCCTGAAATGGAAATTATTCAGAGTGAACCTGCGGGCCACGGCGCGCGCCTGGCCCTCGCATGTCTCCAGCGCGATCTTCTGGGCAAGCATGACGTCTCCGATCGGCAGAGCGCCGATCGGCATGAAACACAGCCCCTCCTGCAGGCGACCTCTTTTGTCGATCTCGCACACATTCACCGAGGCCCCGGCGTGGATCCTGTACCGCTTTCCGCTGTCGCTTCCGATGACCTCGAAGTAGCCCTTCCTGGCGAACTGCTCTCGCTGCGCCGGCGACAGCCACTCTCGCAAGAGCCGCAGCGAGCGGCCCTCCGGCGTGCCTTCGGCGCCGTGCCTGATGAAGAGGGCTCGCGTCGCGCTTGTGCGGGAGCGGCCGCCCGGCGTCCACAGTCGAAAGCCGAACATGGCCGGGCCGGTTACCCGCCGACCAGCCTGGCGAAGAAGACAGTTTCTTCCGCAGTGGGGTCGAACGATCGTAGGTGCGAGGTCTGGCCCGGACCCGTCCTAACTGCCGCTGTGAAGCCGGCATTGGTGAGCTCATAGAACCGCTGCTCCGCCTTCGCCAGTTCTTGTGCGTCATCCGAACTGAAGGGGTGACGGCGGTCGCCGCTGCGGTCCATCACGATCTGAATCGGCATGATCGTCCTCCTGGGATTGCTGGTGGCAAGGACCTGCTCCAGTATCCGACCGACCTCACGGACTTTCAAGAAGAACATTCCATCGCAATCGCCGTCGTCTGCCGATCGCAGCAAGCGCAATCAGGCTGGCAGACACTCGGGGCAGGTGTCGCCGAGCGAGTCCAGGACGTCCCGAACTTCAGCAATGGCCTCCTTCAGAGGAATGCCTGGCGATTGATCCTCACGAGCAATAGCGATGCCGCGCTCCCGGGCGTGCGGATCGACACGGTCCTGCATCCAACCATGCTCCTCGCATTCGCGGATTGCACTGGCTCCTGCAGCACCGAGATCGCCCAGCCCCGCAGAGTCCGGATCGTGGGCCGCCTTTCTTTGAACATCAGCATCGCGAGCGCTCCTGCCAGACGAATCGGATCGCACCGTCTTCCGTTCGGCTGCTAACACAGAGCGGAGGTAAGAGAATACGAGGTCTGGTGCCTGTTCGAATGCAGGTTCCACATTCGGAGTGATCATTTTCGCGTTAGTTGGATTGATCGTGGTGGATCACGTCAGCGGGTCGATTCTTCCCAATGAGCTTTATTGTGTGGTCGGAGCTGGCTCTTCGATAGCTGAGCCGGGTCGGACGGAAGCAAACTCGTGGAGCGCCAACAATGGCTGCAGCGCCTATAGACCAGAGTGCGCAACTAGCTGGACGTACCATCCGCCGGCAAAGCGCTGCATACATGGTACACTGTGGGAAGCCATTCAGTCCAAGCTGAAGAACCTTTAAGCAAGCTCGGCCCAGCCAATATGAGCCACGTGCGCGGGAGAATTAAGGGATATTGTCTTCCCTCAGTCCTCCAATGCTATAGGGCCGATTGAGAAAGAACTCCCGATTGCCGAGAGCTGTCTCCGCGTACTGATCGATAGCGACAACGATTGCCTGGACGTGCTGGTAACACCAGCCTTCTCGCGGCGCCAAATGCCGGACCTCCGCGAGCGCGTTGATCCATGGTGGGTTCTCAGCTTTTGGGTCGTACCACCTCAGTTCTTGCATCTCACCACCTCCGACCACCGAGAACTTTTCCCTTGGTTGGACCAGGCTGGCATTTCTTCAGTTCATCCCGCTGAATACAAAGGTCGCGGATCTTGGCCAGCATTCGATCGAGCAGCGCTTCTGCTGACGCCGTGGCAATACCTGCTCTTTCGAGTTGAAGGATTTCCTTCCTCTGGCGTGAGACCTGACCCCTCATGTGTTCAATCTCAGACCTGACGAATTCGATGTCGGGCATGTTCGGCTCAGCGGCTTCAAGGGAGAATACATAAGAACATAACGGGAACATCGAGTCAAAGCCGGCGTGCGGCTAATTCCGTCTCGCTTACTGTCGGAACCACGCCCGGCGGATCGTCTTGAATCCAAGCCAACCCTATTTCGGAGTTCTGCGTAGAATGGCCCCGCGTGCCAATTGGAAAGGCTTCCTGCGTTTGTCCCTCGTCACCTGTCCGGTCGCGCTGTACCCTGCCACCTCGGAGAGCGAGAAGATCTCGTTCAATCAGCTCAACCGGAGCACCGGTCACCGCATCAGGTACCTAAAGGTCGACGCCGACACTGGCGAGGAGGTCGCCAACGAGGACATCGTCAAGGGTTATGCGCTCGATAAGGACACCTTCATCGAGGTGACGAAGGAGGAGTTGGAGAACGTCGCGCTGGAATCGACTCGCACCATCGAAATCGACGAGTTCGTTGACCGCGATGAGATCGATCCCCGCTACCTGATCCGTCCCTACTACCTGCGTCCCGACGGCAAGGTCGGTCACGACGCCTTCGCGGTGATCCGAGAGACCACCGCGAGATGGACAAGGTCGCGATCGGCCGCGTGGTGCTGACCAACCGCGAGCACATCATCGCGCTCGAGCCGCTCGACAAGGGGCTCGTCGGCACGCTGCTGCGCTACCCCTACGAAGTCCGTTCGGAGGAGGAGTATTTCGACGAGATTCAGGACGTCAAAGTCACCAAGGACATGCTCGACCTCGCGAAGCACATCGTCGACCAGAAGTCGGGACGGTTCGAGCCCGAGAAGTTCGAGGACCAGTACGAAACCGCACTGATCGACCTCATCAACCAGAAGCGCGCCGGCAAACCGATCACTCCGAAAGAGAAGCCTGCCGCCAGTAACGTCGTCGACCTGATGGAGGCGTTGCGTCGGAGCATCGGTAAGGAGGCCGCGCCGGCGAAGCCCGGCAAAAAGCCGCGCAAGGCGGAGAGCGGCCAGAAGGAAATGCTAATGCCGATCAAAGGCAAGAAGGTAAAGGAAGTGCCTGCGAAAAAAGCGGCGGCCAGGCCGCAGCGCAAGTCAGCCTAGGAGAGTGGTCGGCGGATGTCCGCTTTCGAGTTAACTTCGGACCAAGCCAGACATCCCTTGAGGTCCGAAAAGGGGCCAGGTGCGGACATCCACCATTATTCGGCGCAGTCGTTACGACCGTCCGTCAACACTATCCGATACTCACCTCTTTCCGTAATCCGTGAAAACGTAGTCGCGGTTCTGCACCACCGAGTGGCATGAGAACCCGCACTTCGCGTCATTTTCCTGCGGCGGATTGTCCGCTGCAGTGGCGGGCTTAAACGTATCGGACGCCGCGTCATAGTTGAACTCGGCCCATCCCCATCCGCCGCTGTCCGCGAACCTCTTGCTGTCCTTCACCATGAAACCAGCGTCAAGCTGGGTACCTGGCACCGTTGGCTGACCGGGATACGTCTCTTGTATTTTCGGGTTCCAATGAATTTTCGCCATCTTGGCGCCGTCTGGGAAAGGCTTGCCATTGCCGGGTACGCCTTCCTTATAGGCGTCGATCATTACCGGATTTCCCACGATCACAGCGATCTTGCCTCCGCTCTCGCTCATCGCGATCACTGGCCAGTCCTCGTATCCCCTAAACTCAGAGAACCCGAGGCCATTCGGTACTTGCACAGTGTATTTGTCCTGCGCGGAAATTGCGACACCAGCCGCCAAAACGGCGATCGATACCGAAATGCTGAGACTGATCAGCGTGTTTTTTTTCATTGTCGCATCTCCTAACCCCGTTGTTGGAAATTGCGTCGTCGCATTGTTTCTCCGAGGCTTAGGGCTGCGCCGCCCGTTGCTCACGAAGAACATGATTACAGCATGGATTTGCGCGTTACGAAATGGGGTCCGGTGCCATGGTGCACATCAGTATTTCTGAACTGTCCACGATGGGGTCAAAAGCGGAAGGGTCAATGACATAGTCTTGATGCTGGGCCGTGCCGCATCACATGTCTTTTTGTTACTCGGCTCGCCCGGTTCTCGACCAGGAGAGCCCTATCGAGTCGTCCTGTAACCCGGCGATCGTCCCGCAATCTGAACTCATCCAGAGGCAATTAAAATGACTACGCAATCGTCGCATGCTAGTCCGATCCTGGTGACCGGCGCGGGTGGCGCTGTCGGTTCCATCGGCCGCAATCTCACCGAAATGCTGCTCGCCAAACAGCGCAAGGTGCGCGCCCTCGTGCGCCGCGAGGATGAACGCGCTGAGGCCCTGCGCCAGCTCGGCGCCGAGGTCATGCAAGGCGACCTGACTGACCTCACCGCGATGCACCGCGCGATCGAAGGTTGCGCGAGTGTCTATTTCGGCATGTCGGTTTCGGCCGATTACCTGACGGCCACGGTCAACACCGCCGCCGTGGCGCGCCATCACGGCGTCGAAGCGTTCGTGAACATGTCTCAGATGACCGTTACGCAGATGAGCATCACCGAGAGCACCGACAGCCCGCAGCACAAGCTGCACTGGCTGGCTGAACAGGCTTTGTCCTGGTCGGGCCTCCCGGTCGTCACCATGCGGCCCACGGTCTTCCTCGAAGGGTTCTTCCGCCTTTTCGCTGCCCCGAGCGTGCGGGACGCCGACGAACTGGCGTTGCCAATGGGCGACGGCAAAACCTCACCGATTTCGGCTGTGGACGTGGCGCGCGCCGTATCGGTCGTCCTCGAGGATCCCACGCCGCACATCGGCCAGATCTACAATCTGACCGGCTTTGAATCGGCAGATCTGGAGCACTACGCGCGCGTGTTCTCCGAGGCGCTGGGTCGGACCATCCACTATCGCGACGTGCCACTCTCCGACTGGAGCGAAAAGCTTCTGGGGGCTGGCGTGCCCGCGCACATCGTCAAGCACCTTTCCGTGATGACGGAGCTGAACAAGCAGGGCCGCTACGACCGTATGACGGACGACCTGTTCAAGCTCACCGGCCAGAAGCCGATCAGCATGTACGACTTCATCAAGTTGCATGCCGCTGAATTCACGCGGGGTGGAACCGCGGCTTGAGCGGGCCATTCGACGGGGCCTTTTACTTTTACGAGGCGTTTATCTCAGGCCGTGGCACTGCCGCGAACGAGCGTCAGCATTTCGGGAAGTCCGAGGTTGCGGCGTGCATGGTGGCGGGCCTTGTCAAGGGCGAGGGGTTCGCCGTGGATGCGAGCGTAATGGAGGCCAATGCTAATCGCTATCACGGCAAAGCGCCGGACGAGCTGGACTGGACCGATGCGCAACGTCAGAAGCGTGCCGTGGCCGAGTATCTAGCTGGACTTGAGGCGGAGGCCCAGGACCAGGAAGATAAGGATAACCGTAGTGAGCCGCCGAAGGTGATCTCGCCTTCCGATCCGTCCTCGGCCTGGACGGCCAAGGCTAACAAGCGCGTGCAGTTCGGGTATGGGCTCAACTATCTTATTGACGTCGAGCACGCAGTCAGTGTCGACGTCGAACCAACGCCCGCGCGCACCTATGACGAGGTCGAGTCCACAAAGACAATGCTCGATCGAACCGAGCGTCGCTTTAGTTTGAAGCCGAAGCGCCTTGCTGCTGACACTGCTTATGGAACGGGCCGCTTTCTCGGCTGGCTGGTTGGCCGTGGGATTGCTCCACATATTCCAGTTCGCGACGCAAGCGAGCGCGATGACGGCACCTTTTCACGCATCGACTTCCGTTGGGACAAACGGCGCGGCATCTACATTTGTCCAAACGACAAAGTGCTGCACACCACCGGCATCGTGCACGACGGCAGCATGGTCCGCTACCGTGCCTCCAAACTCGACTGCGATGCGTGTGCGCTGAAGATGCGATGCTGTCCGAATATGGCTGCCCGACAGGTACCTCGTGACATTAATGAAGATGCCCGCGATCTGGCGCGACGGCTGATGGGGACCAAGCGCTTCCTCAAATCGCGGGATGAACGCAAGCGCGTTGAGATGCGCTTTGCTCATCTCAAGACCCACCACGGGTTCGAACGCATGCGGCTCAGAGGTCTCTCCGGCGCCCGCGACGAGTTTCACCTCGCCGCCATCGTGCAGAACCTCAAGACGATGGCGCTCCATCTACTCGGCCCGCCAACAGGTCAGGTGCGCGCGTCGATTGCGTCAGTGGAATGGCAATCCGGGCGAGGTGTTCGCCGACCAGGCCGTGACGCCAGCCGGAAAGACGCCAAAACCCCTTTTCCCAATAGCAAGCCAATCGCCACGGGGCCTCTTTCGACAGCATCCGTCATTCGCGTCGGCTTGGCGATCTCCGCCTTACGTCGGCTTTGCATCAGTGAGCGGACGTTCCATCGTGAGGTTCGCTAGAAGCTGATCTTCGGCTATTTGAGCCGTTCGCGAGGGGCGACCAACCGAAGATGATGGAGGAGAATGTTACCGTTGCCGCACCTTCGCTCCTTAAGAATCGGCGTTCGGCTCGTCAAGAGCGGCGGCGAGGCAGACCGTCGTCAGATAGCCCAAGTCGGCTTGGCGTGCAGCTCACCCAGAGCCCCGGATTCCTACGGAGCCGCCTTCCGCGGAGGCGGCCATGAAGCTCGCCGTCGCAGCCCATGGCCTGGAGCGCCAGAAATGGATCTGTCTCGCCATGGCGTGGCGAGAGCTCGCCCGCGGACGACCGGAACGACATCCCGATAGCGCCAACGCGGAGGCGGCCTAGCCGCAATCGGGCGGGCATTCCGGGCAGGTGTCGCCGATCGAATCCAGCATGTCCTTGACCGCGGCGGCAGCCTCGTCCTGAGAGATGCTAAACGGAGGATCCTGACGGGCGATAGTCAACGCGCGCTCACGTGGGGATCAGCGCGGTCCTGCATCCAGCCGTGCTCCTCGCACTCGCGTATGGCACCGGCCTCCTGTAGCACCGAGATTGCCCAGCCTCGCAGAGTCCTGATCGCAGGCCGCCTTTCCTTGACCATCAGCATCGAGAGCTCTCCTGCCAAGACGAATCCGGTCGGACCGTCTTCCGTTCCGGCTGCTAACACAGAGCAGGGATTCGAAAATGCGGGTCTAAAGATTATCCCGGATGCTGACGGAGCGAAGAGGCCACGCGCGATCTTGTCTCTAACGTCTGCTGTCCAAGTTGGAGCGGACCAAGATTTGCAAATCTGGAACCGCCGCTTGTGACCCTGGCTGTGTGAAAACGCCGTGCCGCTGTTATGATTCTCCCGTGATTCTAGGGGGGATCGATGAGGCGCTTCGTTGAGGAGGCCGATCGTGGGCAATGGACGCTACTGCCCGAGTGCCTCGATGATTTCATTGACGAGGGCAACCCCGTCCGCGTGATCGACGTGTTTGTCGGTGCGCTCGATTTGGCTGAGATGAGCTTTGAAGGAGTGGAGCCGGCGGCGACTGGTCGGCCCTCGTACCATCCCTCGGTTCTGCTTAAGCTTTACATTTACGGCTACCTAAACCGGGTGCAGTCGAGCCGCCGGCTCGAACGAGAAGCCGGACGCAATGTCGAGGTGATGTGGCTGCTGGGCCGGCTCGCTCCCGATCACAAGACGATCGCGGACTTCCGGAAGGATAACGGCTTGGCGCTGCGCAAGGTCTGTGCGCGCTTCGTCGAACTTTGCCGCGAAATGGGCCTTCTCGCGACGGCGAGCGTCGCCATCGATGGCAGCAAGTTCAAAGCCGTGAACAACCGGGATAAGAACTTCACACGGGCGAAAGTGGAGCGGCGGCGTGCCCAGCTGGAGGAGAGCGTCGCGCGCTATTTGAGCCAACTTGATACCGCCGATCGACAGGAACCGAGCGAGGCGCTGGCGGCGAAGGTGACAAGGCTCACCGAGAAACTGACGAAGCTGAAGAAAGAAATGGGCAAGCTTGCCGTCTACGAGAAGCAGATGCTCGCGTCGCCCGACCAGCAAATCTCTCTGACCGATCCCGACAGCCGATCGATGGCGACGAGCGGCCGCGGTTCCGGCGTCGTCGGCTACAATGTGCAGGTCGCCGTGGATACCAAGCACCACCTGATTGTGACGCATGAGGTAACGAACAACGGTTCAGATCGGGCACAACTTGCCAATATGGGCAAGCAGGCGAAGGCTGTTCTACAGACCGAGACGCTCGAGGCCGTTGCCGATCGCGGCTACTTCAGCAGCGCGGAGATCCTCGCCTGCCACGAGGCCGGCATCACAGTAACTCTGCCCAAGCCGCAGACGTCTGGCGCCAAATCGGATGGACGCTTCGGCAAGCAGGACTTTGTCTATTTGCCGGAGGAGGACGCCTATCGCTGTCCGGCTGGAGAGCAACTGCCATATCGTTTTACGAGCGAGGAAGATGGCAAGCGGATAAGGCGTTACTGGACCAGCGCCTGCCAAAATTGTTCGCTCAAGTCTCAGTGCACGACAGGGCCAGAACGGCGGATTCCACGATGGGAGCATGAGGCCCTGCTCGATGCCGTGCAGCAGCGCCTTGATGCGAACCCGCTCGCCATGCGCCAGCGTCGCGAGACGGTCGAGCATCCGTTCGGCACGATGAAGGCCCGCATGGGGGCGACACACTTCCTCACCAAAACGCTTCCAAAAGCAGCCGCCGAGATGGCTCTCTCGGTCCTGGCCTATAATCTGACACGGGTCATGAACATCGTCGGAGCCAAGCCGCTGATGGCTGCGATCGCAGCCTGAGACTGAACCGATCCTGGCCTCTCATCGACTTCCTGGAAGGGCGTTTTTACACGGCCAAGACCCATTTCGGACATGGCCATAGCCGGACATCGGCGCAGATATCTGCTATATTACCAATTCGATTTCCCCGAGGCTCCGCCAGACGCATGGCCTCATAGGATTGCCCCCGACTATGTCGAAGATGTTGGCTGACTGTGAAGTACTTTACATCCCGTGTTCTTGGCCCGGGCTAAGATGGCGGAAGGCTTCTTACTTTGAAGGAGGCATCCGATGCTCGCGACAATCAAATGGAACTCCCGATATAACGCTCGCGAATGGGTGATGATGGCTGGGGCGCTCGTCGTCCAACTCAGCGCACTGAATGCATTACGAGAGAAGGGTGAACGCAAACCAGGGCGGCCCCTCTGGAAACAGTTTGACGACACCCATCATTGGGACTCAACCGCGGAGGAATGGGTCCCCAACGATGATCAGTGATCGTACAACCTGTTATGCGTTCCGCAGGCCGGATTCCGAAGACTTCAGGATGATCCCCCTCGCTAACAGGCCCGTCGAGCCTTGCGGTCGCGTACAAGTAGCTGGATCGGGATGTGAGTTTGTGCCGGCCGCTTGATTTGATAGTGATCAAGCGATTGCTTCTGGCCGTTTGCCTCCGCTTCTGGATGGCCGATCCTGGCACTTAGCGGCCATCTGCCGATGGCGAATGATCCGCTTTGCGCCAAAAGCGCAAATTCCCGACAAATCCGTTACGTAACAGCCATCGCGGCCATTGATCTCGCGACCTACTGCATCTTTCATTGCCATCAGAGAACGTCGTCTTCAAGCCAACGGTTGTTGCTACTTGGGTTTGAACCTAATCGAGCTAAGCAGCGCAGCGGCCGCGATCATCACCAGGATGCCAGCGAGACTGAGCGCGACCTGCATCGGAAGTCCATCCGAGATGTCGACCAGCCCTATGTGGCTGGCGAGCGCCAGCAGAACGCCGAAGCAATAGATCGCCAGCGAGTTCTCGCCACAGCGGATCGCGCCGCGCATCACCGGCGTCGTCAGCCCTCGCCAATTCCGAGGTACGAGCCATACCGCCAAAATTGCAAGTGCAAAAAAATGCAGCAATCGCAAAGGATCGAGATTCGATTTGTCCACTAGGTAAACCAGCTTCGCCAGCGCTTGTGGGACCAGCGCTTCCGGTGGTTTGAGGCTCCAACTCAATGCGATGATCAGGCTAACAGCCAGATAGAGAACGGCAAGCACCAGTGCCGTGCGCGAGGTCACCCACGGCCAAAACCCCTTGCCCGCGATAACGCACCACGCGCCAAGCACAACCAGCAACTGCCAAGCCAGCGGATTGAAGAACCAGACATTGTTGTGCCATGTCGGCACGGTCCAGCCGAAGACCTGCACCAGCGCATAAAGCAGCAGCGAGGCACTGAGTGTCAGGTTCGGCACTCGCAGCAGTAGCCACAGCAGCGGCGCGAACAAAAGATGATAAACCACGAAGAGCGGCAAGACGTCGGTGTTGACGGGACGGTATTGCAGGATCGCCGCGTGCGCGAGCGTTGCGCCGGGATATTCCAACAGAATGCGCGTATTGCTCTCGTCGGCAAAACGTCCGGCGCCTGCGAGGTAAACCATCACGGCGCAAGCGACAGTGAGCAGCAGAAATGCGGCGTAAATGTCCCAGCTTCGCCACAGCGTACGGCTGATCACGCCGGCCCAGCCGTCGCGCGAACATGCCTTGCCGTAGGCCAGCGCGCAGGTCACACCCGAGACGAATATGAACACTTCCGCGGTATCGCTGAAGCCGTAATTCCGCAGCGTCAGCCAGCTTCCGATGTTGTTGGGGACATGGTCAAGAAAGATGCACCAGAGCGCAATGCCGCGGCAAGCATCGATGCGCAGGTCCCGGCCGGGCCCTTTCAGATCCGGCAGCGCGCCCACCAGTGGCTTCGCAGGTGTCGCGAGCAGCTCGGGTTCGAGGTGCAGATGCCGACCGCGCAACACCTTGGCATTGCGTTCGATCTCCGCCAGCGTCCGCCGGATGTCAGTGTTCGGCGCGGCCCTGCCACGATCCTTGTCGAGGTCGAACGGCGCGTCACTATCCGGGCGCCATCGCATCGGCTCCCGAGAAGCGGCCAGATCGATCGAACTGATCGTTACCATCTCGACGGAGCTGTGGGGCGCTGGCGCAGGCACCATCATCATGGTGGCGACGGGCCGAAAGGACGGAAATGACAAGCCTTCCATCGACTCTTCGTCGGTAATAACCTCATATGGGCCAGCCGGTAACAGCCGTTCGACGCTCGCGATCCGGAACGGGTGCTTGAACACCACCGTTTCACGTCGCGATCGGGTCACCGTCATGATCATCCTCGCACGTTGGCGACGAGGCGCCGCCGCAGCGGATAACAGCTGGCATACAGAGACGATGTCGCGGGCGCTGAACGCTCATTGAGCCGGCGCTATTCAGCACTGCGGGCGAAAGCGCTTCCACTGCAAACTGAAACCGGAAACTCCGCTTCAGAGCCCTGCGCGTCCGGGTTAATACTTATCGAATATTGGTTACCGTCCCGACAGCCAATGCTCCAAGTATCGACCCCAGATTCGGTGCCGCCTTGATACATGGTCCGAACAACACCACCACAAGCCTTCTTTCTATTTTTCAGAACGGAGGTCCAGAAAGCGAGATGCCTAGCCTGATCCAGTGCAAGTATCCTCGTCGCCCTTTTGTTAGCGGCGTGGGCCGTTTTGAAAGGCTCGGAAGCTACGGCCTTGGATGGCATGGCCGTTGATCCAGTGGCATCCGCCTTTCTAAAATGCAGATCAGCAAACCAGGGAACCAGCCATATGACGGCGAAGCTCGCGGCAGCCACCAAAAAGAGAATAGGCGATCGCTTCATCATGTCTCTCCCTCCCGGAGATCGAGACATTGGCGGCCATCGCGGCGTCGCGAGGCCCGCAGAAACCTGACGAATTAAGGACTTCGCGAATAGCGCCAATAGAGCTGCAATCCGCTGCGTGCTGGGCTCGAAACTTCGATGAGTAGCTCATCGAAGGTGTCGCACCACCGGCAAGAGGTTTCAGGCAGCGGCACTTACGTGTCGCGAAAGATGAAGGTGGGACTGACTGGCTACTTTTCGAACCGTGTCAGCTCGGCTCGATCCGTTGCGGCGAGTAGCGGACCGAGATGCGTAACCTGGCATCCACCAGCTGGATGTCAAATTCGGTCATACGCGACTTGATCGAAAAGCAGAGGCTGGTCCGATCAGCGGCAAAGTCAATTCACGAATTATGAACGCGTGAAGGTTTAACACAACCGCTGGCTAACTAACGGAAGTGCAGGCTGCGGTGTCGGCGTCGCTGATCTCGATCCATCGGGTTTATCAGCGATACAGCGCGCCCTCGTTAGCGTCGCACAAACTAATTACATCAATTTGCCCGTCGCGCTGAGCGAGAAGGAACATCTGCTTCTGGCCCTCTTCGGACTTCACAGGCTTGGCTGACGATGTCCGCGATTGAGGGCAAAGCCGACCTCTCGGCTGAGCAACCAGACTTCTGAGTTTGATCCGAAGGAGACGTTAGCGAGTGCGGACGCGACGTCTTGCAATTCGCGAGCTTTGTCGCGCGAGGTTCGCTCCGTCCTGTCACGGAAGGCCCTGCCTCTGACAGGAACACTGCCGGAATTCACTGCCTTCTGTAGATTCCGATTAGCTCCAAGGACTCTAGTATGCGCCTTATTCCATATCCGCTAAGCTGGAGCAAAATGCGGTAGTTTTCATCGCGTCCCCATAGGGACAGTTTTATGCCGACAACGCTTCGAGAGATGGCGCTCACAGTCGATCTTGTGGCACGCACCACGCGCGTGGTCGAGGATGCAGGCCCGAGCCCCGGCGCGGTCTACATGACCGATGAAGATTACGACGCGGCCATAGGCAACGTTCTCGCACACGCACCACCTAGTGATGTCTGGCTCTTTGGCTATGGCTCGCTTCTCTGGAAGCCGCTATGTGAATTTAGCGAAAGCCGGATAGCTACAGTTCGGGGATGGCATCGGGCGTTTTGCTATCGGGTGGCCCGCTTTCGCGGCACCCGCGATAAGCCGGGATTGATGCTCGCGCTTGATCGCGGCGGCAGGTGCAAAGGCATGATCTTTAAGCTCCCTCCCGATCAGGTCTCGGCGAGCCTGAATGCGCTATTTCGGCGCGAGATGATGGTTAAACCAGCAGCGAACATACCGCGTTGGGTGACAGCTGAAACGGATGAAGGTCCGGTCCGGGCTCTCAGTATTGTGGTAAACCGCGACAGCCCGCACTACTCTGGGAAATTGCCGTTAGAAGAGGCCGCTGACATTCTGGCATCCGCCGTGGGACACTGGGGCTCCTGCGCAGAATACCTCAGAGAAACTGTGTTCCGATTAGAGGAACTGGGCATTCACGACGAATCGCTATGGCAACTCCAGGCGCTAGTGGCGGAAAGATTGCAATTCACTCTAAGCTCCGAAAATTCGAACTAAGCCGGGTTGCCGTGCCGCTTTGGATGACGGTTGCCAACTGCACCGCTTTTCAAGATATCTCGGATAGACGTAAGGGGCTGAAGCCTCTTTCAGTTTAGGCCAACGTCGCCTATCGGCACCCTTTCGGAAGTGGTGGTCCCGATACGTGATGTCCGCAGTTGGGGGAAGACCGGAAGTGGTCAGCGGTGGAGCAAACCGACGCGATTGACCGTGCGCCCCAAGGGCGCGAGCTACCAGTGAGGGAGGGTCTCACCCGGATAATTGTCGATTGGTCCGGAAGCTGGCAGGCGGCTCGGCCGGGTAACTGGCTGGGTCGGAGCCCTGCGACGAAGGCGGCCTTGGGCTGCTGAGCGATTCGATGGGCCGTAACAAAGTGAAGCCCGAGCAGGCCTCGAAAGTTCGAATGCGGATGCCGACCCTCCGGTCATTTGGGGAAGGCCGCACGCGTGGGGAAGTAATCGACACACGCACCCACGCGATCCGCCGGGGTAGTGGGCACGGCACGTCGGAAGGGTGGTTCGCAGTTACAGGGGGAGACCCGTCGCGGACGAGGGTAGCGGCCTCAGCATCGCAATAGGCGGTGGTCACGGCGGGAGTCGGACGGGGCAATAGGAGCGTTGATGCCGGGAAATGCCGGTGGAGCAAAGGGCCCCGACTTCTGGTGCGCTTTTGAAGATGGTGAGGTGAAGGTGATTGGTGATGAGCCTGACAACGCCTGATAAGATCCGGAACCTTCAGAGAAAGCTCTACTGCAAGGCGAAGGCGGAGCCCACTTTCCGCTTCTATCTGCTCTACGACAAGATCTGTCGCGAGGACATCCTGCTCCACGCCTATCGTCTCGCTCGCGTCAATGCGGGTGCAGCGGGTGTAGATGGGATGACGTTTTCTCGCATCGAGGAGCAGCGGAACTGGTCTCGAAGACGTACCGACCTGATCCGGTGCGGCGGGTGATGATCCCCAAAGCGAACGGTGGCGAGCGTCCGCTCGGCATTCCAACCATTCGTGATCGTGTGATTCAGACTGCCGCCAAGATCGTGATCGAACCCATCTTCGAGGCTGACTTCGAGGACAATGCCTACGGCTACCGGCCCGCTCGCGGGGCGGTGGACGCGGTCAAGGAAGTGCACCGGCATTTATGCCGGGGCTACGCTGACGTAGTTGATGCTGATTTGTCCAAGTTCTTCGATACGATCCCGCATTCCGAGCTGACAAAGTCAGTAGCCCGGCGTGTCGTGGATCGAAACGTCCTGCGCCTCATCAAGATGTGGCTGAGGGCGCCGATCGAGGAACGGGACGCGGACGACACCCGGCACATGAGTGGTGGCAAGCGAAACACGCGCGGCACACCGCAAGGCGGCGTCGCAAGTCCATTGCTGGCCAACATCTACATGAACCGGTTCCTGAAGCATTGGCGTTTGACTGGCTGCGGCGACACGTTCCAGGCTCACGTCGTCTCCTATGCCGACGACTTCGTTATCCTCAGCCGCGGTCGCGCGGCGGAGGCCTTAGCGTGGACGAAGGCGGTGATGACCAAGCTCGGGTTGACGATCAACGAGGCGAAAACTTCGCTGAGAAGCGCCCGACAGGAACGCTTCGACTTCCTCGGCTACTCGTTCGGCGCCCATTGGTTTGAGGCGAACGGGAAGTGGTATCTGGGTGTAAGCCCGTCCAAGAAGAGTGTGCAACGGTTCAAGACAAGAGTCGGCGATCTGCTGGTGCCGAGCAACACCGATCCATGGCCGGAAGTACGTGACAAGCTGAACAGATCACTGCGCGGCTGGTCCAACTACTTTGGCTACGGCTCGCGGGGCAAGGCATACCGTAGCGTCGATCAATACGTCTTTGAACGATTGCGCAGGTTCCTCGCGCGAAGGCACAAGGTGCAAGGGCGCGGCAATCGCCGATTTACATTCGATGTCATTCATCGAGAACTCGGCGTTGTGTGCCTCCAACGCCTGCCCCGAGCGGCCCCGTCGTGTGCCTTGCGGTGAAGCCAGTCGGAAAGCCGGATGCCGGAAATCGGCTCGTCCGGTTTGATGAGCGGGGATGGGAAACGGGGCGATGGCCAAAGGCCCCCAAGCTACCGCGCCCATCCTCGACTCTACCCTAAGCGACATCACCCCTCTGGCACCCCAGCCATGCGCATGCCCTGATAGACGCGCTCGCGCCCAGCAAGGAAATTCGGATTGTCACTAAGTACGTTGACGCGCAGGCGGCGGATAGTGAAGCTTGGATCGAGCGCAAGTCCCGCTTCTGCTTCGGCCCGCGCCTCATTCAGCGCGCCGACGAGCGCCAAGGCAGCGGCGAGTTGGAAATGCGCGAGGGCGTGATTTCGGTTGGCATTGAGAGCGCGGCGCAGCCAGGCGACCGCATCGGCATCGGCGCCGAGGTTCAACTTGGCGAAGCCGACCCACATCATCCACCGAAAGACGTTGGTATCGCGCGGAGAGAGGCGCAGCGCCTCGAGAATATGGGCCTCGGTTTCCGCGCCGCGACCCATAAAATACTTGGCGTCACCGATCCAACCATGAGCGCTGGCTAGATTTCGATCCAGCAGCAACGCCTGCTCACATTCGGCAATGCCTTGCGCCGCGCGGTTAGTTGCGATTTGGACGACGCCCAGAAGCATGTGGGCCTGTGCGTGCTGTGGTGCCATGGACAGCACTTTAGTCAATACTGTTTCGGCCGCTTCGAGGCGCGCGGCGCGGTCATCGGTCAAAAAGGCGGAGCCGCTCAGGGCATCAACCTGCGCCAGCCCGACCAGCGCCTCAATGTTTCCGGGATCGAGCGCTAGGGCCCGTTCGAAAAAGCCGCGCGCTTGCGCCATGTATCCGTGGGTAGGCCCCTTATTCAGCCAAGCCCTTCCCTGGAAATACAAATCCATCGCATCGGGATGTAGTAAGCGTTCCGATCGCCGCGCCTCAGCCTCAATGAGCTGGGTATCTAGCGTGTTGGCGAGCCGCGCTACAATTTCGTCCTGCATCTCGAACAGATCGGCGACGGGCTTATCGAACCGCTCGGCCCATAGGTGATTGCCGGTTTCGGCGTCGACTAGCTGCACGTTCACGCGAAGCCGGCTGCCGCCACGCTGTACCGACCCTTCAAGGACGTAACGAACGTTTAAATCGTGACCGATCTGTTTGAGATCAACCGCCTTGCCTTTGTAGGTAAATGCGGTGTGTCGGCCAATGACAAAAGAGCCGCTGATGCGCGACAAGTCGGTGGTCAGGCTCTCGGTCACACCATCGACGAAGTAATCTTGCTCGGGATCAGCGCTACGGTTGGTGAACGGCAGCACAACGATGGAAAGATGAGGCGGCGAAGGCGGGTGCGGCTTGGTACCATCAGCCTGTGTCGCCGGGCTACGTCCATCCCGGACCGCCGCATAGGCTCGGACCGGGCGGGTGAGATTTTTGAGGTTCTGCTCGCCCAGATCAATGAACTCGACCGCGACCTTGCCTCGAACGTGATCGTAGACAGACGACGAGATGCAGATGCCGCCGGGCTCTGCGATGCCCTCAAGCCGCGCTGCAGTGTTAACGTCGTCTCCAAAGATGTCGTGCGGCTCGACGATGACGTCACCGATGTTAACGCCCACGCGGAAAGCAATACGCCTGTCTTCCGCCTCAGCGGTTGTAAGCTCCTTGATGCGGGTCTGGAACTGCACAGCAGCGCGGACCGCTTCGACCGCGCTTGGAAACTCCGCCAAGAACCCGTCGCCTGTATTCTTGACGATGCGGCCGCCGTGTTCGGAGATCGCGGGCGTGACACTGTCCGCGAGGAGCGCGGTCAGTTTGGCGTGGGTCGCCTCTTCGTCATTGTGCATCAACCGCGAGTAGCCAGCCACGTCGGCGGCCAATATCGCCGACAACCTCCGCTCAACCCGGACTGGCTGCTCCTGCACCATGGCCTGCAATCCAACCCTAGACGTGATTTTGTACAACGGGTCACATGGGATGCCCATAGGGGCCGATGTCGCATATTGGCCCGAAAGCGAAGCCCGGTCTGGCCCTTTAATTGTCGGCTTATCGGGACAAACCGGAAGAAGCCCAACGATCTTTCGAACGGCGCCTTTTGACCCGTTTCGGACATGGGCATTGCCGGACATCGGCCCGCAATTCTGCTATATAAGCATTCAATGTCCCCGACCCCGGGGGTGCACCTTGAGCGGCGAGTACGTAGAGCGGCGACTGGCGGCTATTCTGGCGGCGGATGTCGCGGGCTCTTGCCGCTTGATAGGGATCGACGAAGAAGGCACGCTGGCGCAACTGAAAGCTCTTAGAAAGACGCTTTTTGATCCCAAAATCAGTGAGCATCGCGGGCGCATCGTCAAGAATACGGGGGACGGCGCGCTCATCGAGTTCGGCAGCGTCGTAGATGCCGTACGCTGCGCCGTCGAAATTCAGCGCGGCATGGCCGAACGAAATACTGACGTGCCACAGGACAAGCGGATCGAATTTCGCATCGGCATTCACGTCGGTGATATTATCATCGCAGACGATGATATCTTTGGTGATGGGGTCAATATTGCGGTGCGTCTCGAAGGGATCGCAGAACCGGGCGGTTTCAGCATTTCGGACGACGCTCACCGGCAAGTTCGTGGCAAGGTAGATATCACCTTTGAGGCTATAGGTTCGCAACCCCTGAAGAATATCGCCGAACCGATGCGGGTCTGGCGCGTGCGCATGGGCCCAAGCTCTTCGCCGGCAACGGTAACAAAACCGCCGACCGAGACTGCGCAGCCGCTTGCTCTCGCCGACAAACCCTCCATCGCAGTGCTGCCGTTTGAGAACATGAGCCGCGATCCGGAACAGGAATATTTCGCCGACGGCATGGTCGAGGACATCATTACCGGACTGTCGCGGTCCAAATCGCTTTTCGTCATCGCGCGACACTCCACCTTTACTTACAAAGGCAAAGCCATCGATATCAAGCAGGTCGGGCGTGACCTTGGCGTTCGCTATGTGCTGGAGGGCAGTGTGCGCAAGGCTGGCAATCGCGTTCGAATTACCGGGCAGCTGATCAATGCTGCAACAGGAGCGCATCTTTGGGCGGACCGGTTCGACAGCCAGCTTGAAGATATTTTCGATCTGCAGGATCGGGTGACGAACAGCGTGATCGGCGCAATCTCCCCTCAGCTTGAACGCGCCGAAATCGAGCGCTCCCAGCGCAAACCGACCGAAAGCCTTCAGGCCTACGACTATTACCTTCGCGCGCTCGCTTGCTATTATAAGTTCACCGGAGACGCGAACGTTGAAGCACTCAAGCTCACCAAAATAGCCAGCGGCCTCGATCCCGAATTCGCCGCGGCATACGCGCTCGGCGCTATTTGCTATGTACCAAGGAAAAGTTTCGGCTGGAGAATCGATGCTGCTGCCCACGGAACAGCTGAAGCCCGGCGGCTCGCAAGGCGGGCGATCGAACTCGATAAGGACGATCCAACGGTGCTTGCAATGGCCGGATTTGCGCTCGCTTACGTAGTGGGTGAGGTCGAGGAGGGCGCAGCCCTTGTCTCGCGAGCGACAAGTCTAAACCCAAATCTGGCTATCGCACGAAATTGGAGGGGGTGGGCCCACCTTTGGCTCGGTGACGTAGATGCTGCGATCGAGCAATTGCAGGCCGCCTTGCGTTTGAGCCCGCTGGATCCACAGATCTTCACTATCCAGACCGGGCTGGCCTTTGCTCATTTTTTCGCCGGCCACATCGCAGACGCCACATCATGGGCAACAACTGCTGTCCGGCAGCAACGAACTTTTTTTACCGCACAATTTATTCTGGCGGCATGCCATGCGATGTCTGGACGGGTTGAGGAAGCACAAGAGGACTGTGCGCGCTTAATGCAACTGTACCCGACCCTAAGCATTTCCAAAATCAGGGACAGGACCCCATTCCGCAGGACGGAAGATATCGAAAGATTGGCGCAAGCTTTCCGGATCGCGGGGATGCCGGAATGACCGCTATTGGCCCTTTTCGGACCTGACAGGCCGGACTGACGAGGTCCGTCTATGGGGGCAAAGCAGACCTTACCGATGCCGTCGCCGAATTCCGAAAATGACCCTGGCTGTGTGAAAACGCCGTGCCGCTGTTATGATTCTCCCGTGGTTCTAGGGGGATCGATGAGGCGCTTCGTTGAGGAGGCCGATCGTGGGCAATGGACGCTACTGCCCGAGTGCCTCGATGATTTCATTGACGAGAGCAACCCCGTCCGCGTGATCGACGTGTTTGTCGGTGCGCTCGATTTGGCGGAGATGAGCTTTGAAGGAGTGGAGCCGGCGGCGACTGATCGGCCCTCGTACCATCCCTCGGTTCTGCTTAAGCTTTACATTTACGGCTATCTGAACCGGGTGCAGTCGAGCCGCCGGCTCGAACGAGAAGCCGGACGCAATGTCGAGGTGATGTGGCTGCTGGGTCGGCTCGCTCCTGATCACAAGACGATCCCGGACTTCCGGAAGGATAACGGCTTGGCGCTTCGCAAGGTCTGTACGCGCTTCGTCGAACTCTGCCGCGAAATGGGGCTTCTTGCGACGGCGAACGTCGCCATCGATGACAGCAAGTTCAAGGCCGTGAATAATCGGGACAGGAACTTCACAAAGGCGAAGGTGCAACGGCGGCGTGCTCAGCTTGAGGAGAGCGTCGCTCGCTATCTGAGCCAGCTTGACCCTTCCGGTCGCCAGTTCGCGGTTGAGTTCGCCCAGCGCCTTCAGCATGGCGAAACCCTCCCGGGTACCGAGTTCGAAGCGGGGCAATCTGGATACGCAGGGGCGGGCGAAGGTCGAACGCGCCGTGGCCGCAGCTATGCGTGGATCAGGCATCTCGTACGATCTGATCTATGCGAACGATCTCACTCCCGAGCGGCTTAAGGAGTTCGAACGCGGGACATGAAGTGTGGGGCACCTGCGCGACCTTCGCTGTCACCGCCTCGGTCCTGGCGAACCTTGCCGGGCATCCTGCTCGTATTGTCCAGGACGGGCCGGACCATGTCGTAGCGGTTGCGGATCGCTGGCTGTTCGATGCGCGGCGAGATGCCCCGTAACAGCCGAATCCGTGATTTCGGACCTTTTCCAAATTTTGGTTGGTGGTTCTGATAGCTTCCGCAGGCCCGCCCCGCGATGTGCATAAGCCACTGAAAAGACGTCGGAAAAACGTGTTTGCCGGAGGCTTATCTGGCTAGTGCGTTGCGGGTGGATGAAATAACCATTGGTGTCGGATGAATTGTCAAAGAGGATTTGCCAACGTGCAAACCCGATGGCGGTAGGTTGGTGCGTTGTTAGCGGTTGACGGGCTCTGCCAGACTTTACTGTGCACGCATCGACCTATTCTGAGGGTCAGGTAGTTTGGGATTTGGAGGTTGCCGTGAAGAAGGCGGTTACAAAGCGGAGGGACAAGGAGTCCCCCAGGCCAAAGCTGAATGTCGGCTTGGCCAACGTGCTCGCTCAGTCGGAAACTGTGTCCAGGGCGTTCGGCCCTAGGTTGGGTTTCATCTTGGTGCTGGCCACCGTTCTAGCGGCGGCCGCGGTCAGTGCAACGAGCTTGTTCCTGTTGGCAAAGGGTGTAGGGCACGTCCTAGGATGAGTGTGAACCACATAGCCTGATAGGTTGTATGGGTGATTTGCTGCAGATCATGGACTAACCGATGGCAAAGCCGAAAGACGTGAACCTCCGGGACTTTTTGACGAACAGCAATCTGGCTGCCCCAAAAAGTCCTCCATGGATTCACAGCACGGCCTCAAGCCGGCTGATTCCGATCCTAAAGGAAGAAAAGCTTCTCGCCGTCAAATGCAACGTCTTCAAGGGCGAAAAGCTCTGTTATCTGTTCGTCGGCCGCGCTGCCTATAAGGGCAGGGACGCGCTGAACCCCGAACCGTGGCAGCTACCGTCCGTGTTCGTCATGAGGTTCAACACCCCGCCACCACTGAAACGGATTCATCCCTTCGACACAGGGGCTTTCGACAGGGGGCGGATGCCCGACTACCTGACGACGTTCAAATTGGATGATTTTAATGTCGGCACCGACCAGGACCAGATCGGAAGGCTGATTTCTCTCTATTTCGAAACACCGCGGCGGTACGTCGACCGGGACGCAAACGACCAAAAGAAGCTAAAAGACGAGCATTTGCTTACCATGAGCCATGCAAAGGTGCTGGCGGTGGCGAAACTGTACAAGGAGGGCTCGACCAAAAACTACGACGACCGGGCGGCGGCTATCGAGCTTCAAGTCGAAGAGGACATTCCACTGAAGAAGGAAAACCTGCTGGGTGTCGTCGTTCCGGAAGAATACATGCGTACGCCTGGCGTCAGGGAATCCCTGAAAGACCTGACGAAAGTGGTTGAGACCTATCGGTTGCTGCCACTGAGCATCAGCCAACATTACGGCCTGATCTATGATTGCGTGGAGCAGGTCTACAAGCGGGCAGGCATCAACCTTTGACCCCCGACGCTATGTCAGTCTCCGCTGCAATTCGACTGTCGCCGGTCGACTCTATTGGCGTGTCCGTCTTCTTGGCCGGCAATTCGATGTACCTTCCTGAAATGGACGCTGACTTCAATATCAGCCGCTTCCTGCACTTCGAGAACGAAGACGGTTACGAGCTGACATCCCTGATTCCCGACGCCTACCGACAGCAGATGTTCCGCATCGGAGATCCTGCACCCATTATCTTCTGGGTAGACCAAGCGCCCTACATCGTGGAAGGCGACGCGGAGAAAGCGAAGCTGGATGAAATCTTCGGCATCAGGGCGCGGACGCATCCCGTTCTGAAAGACCTCGGCGGGATGCTGCACGACGCACGCACGGGAGTTTTCAAGCGCCAGCAGGAGGAGTGGCTCGCCAAGGAACTGGAGGTGTCTTACGGCGACGTGTTCCTGGAGCCGCCAAGCCGGACCAAGTATTGGATACACCGCTACAGGGTTGCCCTCGAAAACGCCCGCCAGCTCACACAACCGCCGCATCCGATCGATGTGCGCCTGCGAAGGGCGTCCACGGAATGGCTGGAGAAGTTCGCCACCAAGGCTGAGCTGCCGATGATAGCATCACTGCTGGGTGAGGCCTCGCAAGGCATTTACTCGGTTCGCCAAATCACTGAAATCATGTTCGCCTATCTCAGCAACAAGCTGTCGACCGCGCGTTCCGCCGAAATTAACAAAATCGCCGCTGACGAGACCATCGGGGCTCTGTTCGCTCACGGCATGTATGAGTTCTACATTGAGAACGGCTGGCCCAACGCGCCGTTCAACTACGCCAAGCTGGACTTCGTTGAAGTGATGAAGCAGCGGTTGGCACAGGGGAAGGAAAGCGGGACGTGGGAGGTGGCTCGTCAGCTCTCGAAGGTCCTATTTGGCGACAGGGACGCCCCGACTGAAGTGGATGATGTGGCGCTCATGTACATCAGGCCGATCCTCGGCACCTATAAGAGCCTGCTGGGTGAGGCAGAGAGTAGGTACGCCTACAACGGCATGAAGTTTACCAGTGAGGGGCTGCTGGACCACTCAAGGGCAATAGTCGACTGCTTCGACCGCATTCAGGAACTGGGCTGTATCATGAATGGCGATGACCGCAAGAACGGCTCGATGATGGATGGCCGCTTCCAAGTCGATCAGGATCAGGTCAAATGGTATCGGGAATACTTGGAAAGCTGAGGCGGCCTCAGTGGCAGGGTACAGAGAGTAGATCTCGCACGTGCGCCTCACGCGCCGCGCCACAGAATGTCGCAGGGTAACGTAGGGTAACATAGAGTGCGATCGCCGGAGACATCTCGCGCCCCCATGCGCCGCGCTGCACCGACGGACAAAACATCGAAAAAATGGCCGTCCGAGCATTGCTAGGCAAGAGAAAACCCCGCCGTCTCCGGCGGGGTTTCATGTTCTTTTTGGAGGTAGCTACCTTTTGGCCGGGTAGAAAATTCTTCCAATGGATATCCAAGGTTACCTAAGTGGACACGAAAACACGCTGGATGGGCAACTTGGGCTGATCGCGTCGGCGCACTGTCATCCGGGCCTTGCACCGCTTCCTTGTGGCTGAGGGCCTCGCCTCCGAAGATCCAACGACCCAGCTTGCCCCTATGCGCCGGCGGCGACGCATTCCCACGGCACTGTCGGTCGAAGAAGTCGGGCGACTCCTAGACACGGCACATCAGGCGGCGAACTGCGCATCCGGGGGCTGTACAAGCAGGCGAGTTACGCGCGCAGGGCCGCATTGCTGGAAACGCTCTACGCCTCGGGAATGCGAATCAGCGAGGCCGTCCGCCTTCCTGCCCAGGCGGCACTCACCAAGTCCGCGCATCTGTTGATTAGGGATAGGGACGACAAGGAGCGCATCGTACCGCTGCATAAGACCGCGCTCGAAGCAATCGGCCTTTGGCGGCGGCTGGCCAATGAATACGGTACGAAGTCCGGCACCTGGCTCTTCCACTCAGTTCGCGACGGAAAAAAGCATCTGACATCACGAGCGGCAGAATTCGAAGTCAAGGAGGCCGCCATCGTCGCCGGCCTGAACAGGCCCGATCTCGTCACACCACGGGTTCTTCGGCACGCGTTCGCCACACACATGCTTGCCAACGGAGCCGACATGCGCGTGGTGCAGACGCTCTTGGGGCATGCCGATCTCGAGACCACCGAGATCTACACCCATGTCCAGCTGTAATGCAGGGATCGGGCTCTAGAATCTGAAGGGGGATTCGCCGGAGCGGGAGCAGGGCACGGTTAAGTGCGCGACGAAACCCCGCGCCGCAGCACTCAACATGCGAGGCGACCGCCAGCGACTTCAACGAGCGGGAGACGAGGGCGTTTCCGCGGGGAAGTGGCACGATCCGCGAAAGCCGTACCTTATGTGCGCGCTGTGGGCCCGGTGCTAGGGCGTCCGCACCTTGATGCCGCCAAGAGCGTTGGCGGTTTTCGCGAAATCCTGGTCGAAGCTGATGAAGGCCTCACAGCCTTCCGCCTTGGCCAGATGCAGGCCATCTGCAAAGTCCATGCCTTGCCTTATCCAGCCCAGCGCCTTCGCTGCGGCGGTAGCATCTTCCAGACTCACGCGCGGCAGCCCCGCGAAATCGGAGAGGGCCTTGGCGCACTGGGCAGCGGAAAACCCATAGACGCTGCGCAGCGCCCACTCGGTCTCCAACAGCACTGTGGTGCAGACGAAGACGTCATTGTTGTCGATCAGCCTGCGTGCCGGGGCAGCCTGTCCGGGATCGTCGCCCACCAGATAGCGGACGATGAGATTAGTATCGATTGCGAGCATTCCGCCGTTTCGCCTCGGCGGCGATCCCCGCCTCCATATCTGCGACTGACCTTGCCGACCCCTTATAGGGTAGGGAACCAAACACGTCTTTCGGCCGGGTGGGCGCAAAGGCGGGCTTCGCCTTCAGCAACACGCCCTCGGGGGTATCCTCCACCACCAGTTGGGTTCCCGCAGGCCAGTGCCGCTGTTCCCGGATCGCCTTGGGCAATATCACCTGGCCCTTGGTCGAGACGGTGGTGGTCAGTTTCTGCTTGGCGGACATGGCGGCTTCATTTGGTAAGACGAAAGTAAGATAGGCCGAATTCGACCGGATGGCAAGACTGCGGGAATATACCGGACAACCTTTATTCGGACTCATCGGGAGCGGGACGAACCGCCGTGGCCCGATGCGGTGCGAAAGTGGGCCCGCCGATACGAAGCAGACTCAAATAGAGCTCGAATGACTCAGATCCAACCGGAAACGACAACGGCACCCGGCACGATTACCGGTCGGTTCGCATAAGGTTTCTTATGCGAAATTCATCAGGATGCCGCCGCTGCAAAATGCAAAAAAGACCCCCATCGGTTTTTGCACAATTTGCGTAAGCGGGATTCTACCGAATTGTCTCAATAAGTGTGCAGGAGGATGAGGGAATCGAGTCGTTCTTTCCTTGAGGTCTGACGACGCTTGGGAGCGGGCGCAGAGTCAGATCGTGCGAATCCGAGTCAGGTCTGTTGCGAACCGATACCGGCAGAAGCGTGGTCAATTTTTCGACCAGTACTAATACGGCAAGAACACTTTTGGTATTTGGGGCGGCGCTTGGCTTACGTTGTCGACGTGCCCGTATTGAGCAAATTGGAAACGGCGGTGACAAGCTGCGCGGGCGCGAACGGCTTTTGCAGTAGGATGCTGTTGGGGACTCCTTGCGACGCCCATTCGTCCGCAGCCGCTCCCGTCATGTAGACGACCGGAATGGCAGGGACTTTTTCCCTAATCTGCCTTGCGACCTCCCAACCGCTTAAGCTGCCCTTCAAGCTAACGTCGGTGACGAGCGCCTTGTAGTTTTTGCGCCCGCTCTTGAACAAGGTCAGGGCTTCTTCCGCTGAGGAGAGAATATCGGTTTCAAAACCGCCTTCGCTGAGCGCATCTTCAACTATGCCCTGCACCGGATACTCGTCCTCGATGACGAGAATTAAAGGCAACTCGGCCACGATTTTCCCCGGCGCGCTTGAGAACCATCAATGTATGTATGTGTCGGGGTGCCCTTGGTTCAAAAGAGCGGACATAACTAGGGCGGAGGGCAATCGTGCGCGGTTGGCCTGCGCTCTAAGCGGTGATCTTTCAGATCAGCCCCAAGAGTATGAAAGCCCCGATCTCGATCAGGACTGCGGTTCCTAGGGTGGCGACGGCAAGAAAGGCGTCAATTGGCGAAAGGTGCATGGCTCGCCTCGCAGTTTTGCGAGCCCCGAGACCCATTGACTAAATACACCTAGGCGAAAAAGGTTGCGGTTCCGAAGGCGCTATCAACCATCTGCGTTTTGCTCGGGAGAGGATGGAATTCCCGCGCCAACGGGGACAGTCCCAACAAGGCCACGCGGTGTAACGCCCACATGGCCTTTGTCGTCTCAAATGAGAAGCGAGTGCCTGATCTGTCGCAGCATCGACAAGTCGGCTGATAGGCGCAACGCCGACCAAGCGGAGTATATTCGCTTGGCGGCGTTGGTAGTGCTCTGGCCGGGTCTTTAAATCCTGGCACCACCAGCATTGTCTGATTGAGGTGACAGCAAGGTAAAGATTGCATCGCGTCCGTAGTTGTACGGGGTGGCGCTCACCAAATCGCCGGTGGCTCGACAGTGAGAAGGTGGGATATAGCGGCACCGAGTTGCGCGGTCGCGAACGGCTTTCGCAGCAGGACGCTATGGGGCACGCCCTGCACGGGCCATTCGTTCCCGGCCACTGCGGTCGTGTAGATAATGGGAAAGGCCGGATCGATCATTCTGGCCTGTCGCGCAACCTCCCACCCGCTGACCGGGCCGGCGAGCCTGATGTCGGCTGTCTAACGTAGGCCGCGGTCCAGTAGGTGATGACGCGAAAAAATCCTGAAAGCTGGAGATTGGCGACGACGATCATCATGCCAAGCAGCAGCGCGATGGTATTGAAGTCGACCGCTCGATACGCTTCGTCGAGCGACAATACGCCGGTGGTGACCATCAAACTGCCGCCCAGCAGGGCCGCCCCGGCCCGGTCGATCCGGTATACCGGTATCTTGCCGAGGGCCATGACGGCGTAGGTTGCAAGAAAGATCAACCATGCAGCAACACTCGTTGTTTCAGGCATCCAGTTCATTCTGCCCATCAAGCCTCGCGTAGCGCTAACGACAAGCTGTAAGCCATGTCTCAAATGGGTCAAACGTGAGGCTTTCGCGATGTCTGCAGGACCTCCGCGTTCCCCCCGGATAGCGACCGAAAAGAGACACGGCAGCAGGTCCGAAAAGTGCCACCTTGCGGATTTTCGTGCCGCACAGGTAGGCGATTGACGCCGCCTAAATCGTGGACCGGCGCCTGGTTCTACCTTGCGACTAAGCCGCTTGCGCTTTCTTTGTAGCCGTGGGTTTGGTCCTCTTCGCCTTCACCAGAGCGGCGTGATCGGCGCTTGTCTGATCGGCATAGGCCGTCGCGAAGGATGCGATCGCGTCATCGAGCGCGTCGCTCTTGCCACTGTAGCCAGCGATCGCGGCCGGATCGCCAGAGCGCGCATGGGCACGCGCGAGCGTTCGACCGCATAGCTGGGCATAGTCGGAGAGTGCCTCGCCTTCGCTGATTTCGCTGACGGTGCCAAGCCTGCGGTTTTTCAGCGTCCGAACATAGAACTGACGGCCGGTCTCATTGTCCTGCGTAGCACCCAGGAAGATGTCGCTGGCGGCCTGCATCATCTGCTGGCCCTCCACAACCCGACGGCCTTGATTTCCTTTGTAGGCAGGCTTGCCGCCGAGCCGTTCCAATACCGATCGCTGCGCTTGTTTGACCTGCAAGAACAAGGGCTCGTTGTCGTCGGTCATGAACAATGCCACGCAGCAGAATGTGCCGACGGATCCGACGCCCACCGCCTTGAAGGCGAGATCCTTCATTGTGAAACGGTCGAGCAACCGCTGCCGATCAGGATTGAGGCCTTTACGATAGGCAGCGAACACGCGCTCGACACCAAGCCGGTGTCGCGGGTCGGCCTTAGGATCGAGATGGAAAATGGTAGGGGGTTTATCGACGATCTTCGGATTATCGCCGCTGACCAGATGCGGGAAATTATCGTCCTTCGCCAAGCCCCTGCCACGCGCCTTAGCAATTACGCCAGCGAGCTGGCGCCGCAGATCATTATTGCCGATCTGCTTGATCTCCTGTTCGAGGTCGATCCGGCTGTGCCAGATCTCCAGCGGCGACAGCTTGGCAAGTGCGGAAATGTGCGACCGATAAGCCTTGACCGTCGCAGCCGCGACCACGCGGGCCTGTTTCTTGCTTGTGCCCGAGGCCGATGCTGCTACCGCTACGCTCGCCGCGAGGCGCTTCAGATCGACGGTGAAATCGACGCCAGGCAGCGTCTCATCAAAATCGTTCACGTCGAACAGGATATTGTCCTCGGGAGTAACGAAGGCGCCGAAGTTCATCAGGTGGCTGTCGCCGCCTGCCTGCACCGGTATTCCGGCCACTGGCTGGGCGGCCAAGTCTGTCGCCATCACCGCCGCGGCGCCGCGCAGGAAGGCGAACGGGTTAAGCGTCATGCGCGCGTAACGCTCCGGCACAAGCTCCGGAACGCGATCCGGATCGCTCTCGGCGAGAATTGCAACGGCATTGCGCGACATCGATCCCTTAAGGTCGGCATGTGCTTCTCGCGGCGTCTCGCGTCGGAGCGCTTTGCCCACTTGGAACCGTTCGCTACGCGAACCCAAAGTGACCGTCATCTGGAAGTGCTCCAATGAAGGACAAACGGTATCTGAAGCCGCCTAGTTGTTCGCAAGCCGCAAGCGTGGCTGTGCGGGACGCCGGTCCGGCCTTGGACTCCCAGGAAGCGGAAGGCAGCGCGCCTTTGTATCTCGTGCGCAGCCACAGTCGTCACACCCGCCCTCGACCCTCGGCCGAGTTCAGTCGATACGTTTCCTTTTCCCAATCTAGATCTTCGTGCTCGCCGTCTTGTCGAGCGCGCCGCGCAATCCCTTGGCAAACTTTCCTCCCTGTTTGGTCCAACCACCGCTTGCCGAGCCCCTGCGTGAGAGCTCGCTGATCATCTATTTCGGTACTGCGCAGCGGTTAATGTTTCTCCATTGCGTTAAGCGGGCGATCTATCTGGCCTGCCTGCTACGGTTCCGACCGATCATCATGACGACCATGGCCGCAGTCCTACGCTGCATGACGGCCATAGTGTCCGACTTGCGTTCCACGGAAGCGACGGGGGCTCGAACGGGGGTGTCGTAGCGTTCATGGCGAGGAGCCCCAGCACGAAGAGAGTCGCGCTAGTTCCGACTTATCCTAAGCGCCTCTTCGGAAGGACTTGGACAGCCTCTAGCGCGCAGCGAACTCATGAGAGCATCGACGCGATGGTCTGTATGTGGTCAGCTCCCGCCGCTACAAGCTCTGCGTAACTGGTGCGACCCTGCGCCGCCGCTATTAATATGCATTCAGCGAGATAGGCTTTCGCGGACACGTTGCAGAACTCTGCAGGCACCCTCAACATTACCTCCTCAAGAGCGATCCGCATTAGTGCAACAACTTCAACATCGAATTGCGGCATGTGGCTCTCCGTTTTCCAACTCAGGATGCCCAGGTCCTGGAGACTTAGGTCGCATCTGACGGTCTGCTTGGGCTGACGTTTGTGATCCAGAAGCCCCTCTGATGCACTTTGTCGACCGGACTGGTTGAAGCCTTGGGCGAGCACGCGGCAAAATCAACTCAATTGAGCGATAGGATTTGTGAAATTTAGGTAAGGACTACATGGGCGATGTGACGGTCTCTCGTCAAAGATCGACGTTTCACTCCGTTCTTAGGCCAATCGAGTCGTAATTGGAGATCGATTGCGTCCGATCGAGCCACGTCCTCGGGATATTCCAGCTCATGAAGAGAGCTCTGAGTCAAGCAAGCGTGGCTGCGCCAAAGCCGGTTACAATTCTAGTCGGGCAAGTCTCATTCACACACAACCATTCCTATGGCCCACAGTATGGGCGTTTCCGGACCTTGACTTTGAACTGCAAAGCTCTGAGCCTTTCTTGGTCGCGGCCCGCTCTGCCCACTGTCTGATGGTCGCGCCATTTTTGGAGGCGCCTATGCAACAAGTGATCGAAGGCTACACGGCAGCAGCCTCCGAACTTATCGGTACTCAGTATGAGCACATATCTTCCGGGGTTACCCCTGAAAGCGGACATTGCTCAATGCAGTCAGCATATCTCAAGGGTGCTAACAACGAACGTGCAGCGCTATTTATCTGATCATTTCCGTGGGTGCGTAATTCTTGATCTTGCACATTTGCCCGATGCACCGAGTAGTGAAGACCTGTTGCCGGCCTGCTATTTTTCCCTCTGCGCAACTGGAGAAGCAAGATGGGTCACCATCGGGAAGCGCAGATCTAGAGAGCCGATCGCCCTGGGCCGGCCGAGACAAAATCGGTGAGCCACACTTTGTGGCACGCGCTAAAGCGCGTACGAGCAAACCCACCGGCAACGGTGACGACTGTGAGGAGGCGCACACCGCAGCCAAAACGCAAGCCCAAGTTCGTCGACTATTGACGGATGCGCTAGACGCGGTGCAAAGATTCTGGGTGAAACGTTGCTTCTCCTGCCGGCCAGGCGATGGTCACTAGCTCACCAATATCAACAACTAAACCGACCGGACTTTCGCTATTCAGTCGGACACGTTCTCCTATCTTCAGGGGTATGCGACGGCTCGCGCCTGATCTCTTCTCCAAAAGAAAGCTGACAACCGGCAGCGCAACCGCGACAAGAACGACAATCCGTGCCCAGTTGATTGGTTGCTCGTAACCGTCCGCCATGCTTGTTGGATCAATCAAGTCGCCACTCCTTCTTTGCCTATGCCGCGAGGGTCGCGAAACCGGGAAATTCGGGCGTACTGGCCGCCTTATCGCGCTCGCCTTTGATTTCTGGAGCGAGCGTGACCTGCGCGGAGTGAATTTGGGCCAGGTCGGCCCAACGCATGTCTTTGTAATTAAAGCCGCGCGCGAGCGTGGGCTTGACGACCATGAAGTAGGGCGAAATGTCGAAATCGCGTGGCGCATAAAAAGACGAGTGACGGATCTCGGCGACTTCGCGCCGCCCTGTCTGGCCCTCCACGCGCTTGATCTCGGGCAGGATCGGATAACGCACGGCGTCGAAAGCTTGCGCAATCAGCGAAGAACAGATGATGCGGCTGGTATCGCCGGAACCGAGCGCGATCGTTCGGCGACGCCAACGCTGCGTTACCGGACTTGGCAATAGATACCGCATCAGGTCGATGACGTTCTTGAAGTCGTAGCCGAGACCAATGCGTTCGGAAGCGTAGCGGCAGACCGTCTCGCAGTCCGCTTGGGTGAGGCCCACCGGCCGGCAGATGCGGGTTCGACAATGCAGATATTTCGACAGCGGCGCCGACACGACTCCTTCATCGATATTGGCTTCGATCAGGACGTGGGGTTCGCCCTCGGTTTCTGCACCGGCGATCGGCCCGACGTACAACGCCGAATGCGACCAAGCCGATTGAGTGAGATATTTGATGCTGCCCGAGATACGACCTTTGCCCTCGACCAGCAAGACATCGCCGGGTCGAAGGGTCTCGCGTAAAGCCGTCAAATCGTTTGGAGCGGACGGCTCACAGCTGACTGGCGGCTGCAGCCGGGCGATCAAGCGTCCGACATTGCCGAACAACGAGCCCATGTCGTCCCTCACCTTGGTGTTCTCTTATGGCAGTGCGGAGCAGCTCACGTGCCGTCCACTACCAGGTTCCTCACCAAGCGTAATCGTGAGAGGTGGACCGGACAACTGAACAGAGGTTGATCCGTATGTAACCTTTTGCAGAGTAGGGCATACCTAAGTTTGACCGGCCGTGTCGCCAATAAGAGTGATGGGAATGGTGCACCTCGTTCAGCTGGCGACATCCCTCATCGTTGATCGCGCTCCAAAAAGGCCTAGCAAGTGATGAAAGTTCAATCCTTCTGCGGAGCTTTGCAGGGTCGAAGGATGACTCCACCTCAACGCTGGGCATTCTCGTCTTCTGGCCCACCGCGTCATTTCGCTGCTGCGCAGTAATCTCGCCGGTTTAGGACCAAAGCGGATATCAACCTCGTTGCGTGACACCACCAGAGTTATGAGTACATGGCCTCGAAGCCGGTCCGTCCAGTCCTCAGATGAAGCCGGTGCGGGGACCCTGCGGTTGACTCGGCCGACGCCTCCGGCTTCAGTTCCTCCTATCCTCCTTGGTCGGCGTTTCGCGCGAGTTTCAGATATTGGTCGGCGACACAGCCACGCCACGCTGTCAATGGGACTGATCGGCTTCTCCTCCTGCTCGCTCCACTCCTCGGCTTGCTTGCGGTACCTATCTGCGGCGTGCGCTGCGTTGGTCGAGGCGATCGACTTGGCGCCGACCTTCGTTGATTGGTTTGGCGGGAAGCCAGCAGGTCATACTCTCGAAGGACAGTCGCTGACGCCCTGGCTGCGGGGACGGGAGCCGGTGCAATGGCGGAAAGTCGTCGTCTCGGAACACGACTATGCGATGCAAGAGGCACGTCGCGCTCAACCGATTAGCCGCAGCCGGTTGTTCATGGCGACGGTCGTTGGAAATATGTCCACGCGCCAGGCTTTCGGCCGATGCTGTTTGATCTGGTGACCGATCCGTCTGTATTCGCAGATCGCGGTGCCTATCTTGCGAGCATGAGCGCAGGAGCATGCGCGAGGCTTTGTTGGAATGGACGCTGACCGATCACAATCGAATTACGACACCTAATACCCGTCGAGGCCTATAGTTCGACTGTTCAGAGCCGATTGGCCGACGCGCACCAGCCAACGGAAAAATCCATCACGTCCGCCACAAGATCCTCCGAACGCTCGTCCCCAATACTTCGAAGTTCATTTTTGAAATCAGTCAGCGCTGCGAAAATGTCATCGCGGTCAACGCCCGATGATATCAATTCGGCAATCAGTTCGCGAATGTAGAGCGCGTCCTTGCCCGCCCTCACAGCTTCTCGTATCGGAGCCAAGATCCATGTCATGAACTACTCCTAAGTCCGTCAAATTTTGATGGCAAGTTCGCTTTTGGGCCGATATCATTGAAAAAGTCGAAAGATGAGCAACTCGGAAAGCCTCGCCAAAGTGATTCCATTAGCTATCTTTTTGAGCTACGAGCCACTTCAGGCGCTGGTACGAGAGCTCCGGTCGCTGTTGTGTGGATCGATGTGGATCCCTCGCATCGTCGCAAGCCAAACGCACCAGCGCGCTTAAGAGTTTCGTTGGCCATCCTGAAGAAACTTTTCAACAACATCGGCGCAATGCGGACGTTCGCGGAAGAGCTGTGTCAGCTAAGTGCCAACGGGCAACATCATTCGATCAGTTTGCTAGGCCCTAAGAGAAGCGATTTGGCACGTACCGTGTAATCCCTTCGGTTCGTCTAGCACGCGCAACGGTACCTGCAGTAAGTTGCATTGCCGCGCCTATAGGCCATTAGTCCGAAGCGGAGATTTGGGCGATGGTTCAATCAAAGGAAAGCGTAGGTGAGTAGAAGCCAGGTATGGAACACGCCGAGCTGCTCCTTGCGTTTTACGCCTCGATGGGTTTTAAGCCCGGTGACTTCATGACCATAGGCATGAACGAGAAGCGAGCTGCGTGGCTTTGTCGCGCTTTAGATAGAGTGACGCACTCCGCGTAGCTCATGCGCTTTAAATTGTTCTGAGCCTCCGCAAAGGAATCCATCATGGCCAAGATGACCAAGAACCAGTTGATTGATGCAATTGCAGACGGAACACAGGTTTCCAAGGGAGACGTAAGGGCCGTCATCGAGCAGATGGCGATTGTAGGCTATAAGGAGCTGAATGAATCTGGCGAGTTCGTCATTCCCGGTTTCGTCAAAATGTCGGTCGTGAACAAGCCTGCTACTGAAGCCCGCAGCGGTGTAAATCCTTTTACGAAAGAGCCTATGGAGTTCGCGGCCAAGCCAGCCAGCAAGTCGGTCAAGGCGTCAGCCCTGAAGGTTGCTAAAGACGCTGTTTGAAGCGGGCGGGTTGGTCGAGGCGTTCATCTGAACTGTGGGTAATTCCATCACACCCTGGACAGACACCTCCACCCGCACACTATGCGCCCCGAGACGGCCTTTCTGGAGGGCCTAGGGGGACAGTCTCGCAAAGGCCATGCGGTGTAATGCCCGCGTGGCCTTTGTTTTTATTAATTTATGATCGTCTGACCGCAAAAACACGGACTCTGTTCCGTTCTCCGTGAACAGATAGTGACTTTAGGTCGCCTTCGTCGGAGCGGTTAGGCTTGGAGATTGTTGCTATCCACCCGAATTCTGGGGAAGCCGGTCGGCACCTCCCGTGAAGATTTTTCGGGGATCAGCCGGCATAGGCCTTGTCGAGGTTGGCGATGGCGATTTTTTTCATCTTCATCATGGTCTGCGCGATCAGCCTTTTGCGATCGGGATCGCTCAGGTAACGGCACAACCTGCCAGCACAAGCCGCCGAGCGGCTCTCGCAAATCAGGTTGGCTTTTTGATCTTTGGACGCACGCCATCGATTGACGGGAGACCAAGGGCCTCACGAAGATAAGATAGCGAACCGCTGCCGAAATCTGGCAGGCTAAGCAGCGCAGCGTCGGAAACGTCACGCACGTCCCCAATCGTCTTCAAGCCCGCGGCATGAAGTGTTTTCCGTATCCTGGTGGTAAATCGGACGTTCTCGACGGGGGTGTCGTCTGGAAGCTCTGGGGCCGGATAAAGCATCGGCCCCGCCGCTGCTTCCCGCCTGAGACGTTCTTCCCGCAGCCGCTCCCGATTTTCATGAAATGCCTTCTGAGCGCTTTCATGCTCCGCGATGGCCTCTTCTGCCTCGCGGCTTCTGAGAGTTTTCCGCTCAGCAGCCGAGAGGCCGGCATCGCTGCTTTTCTCGCCGCTCATTTTCGCTTCGCCTTCAGCATTTCGCTCCAGCCGGCGCGTAATCGATAGGTAATGCAGCAGCCAACCCCTGACGGTTTGGTAAGGGTCAGTGCTGCCGCTAGAGAATTTGTATTTGTCCGTCCAGAGCGTCGCGCCGGCGAACGTGACCTCGCCGATCCGGATGACGTCGTGCTGCAGCACATGGATGTTCGTGCCGGCGGCCGTCGCCTTGGCCTTCTCGACGGTCCGGTCGATATCGCAGCCGTACGCCTCGTGATTGCCGGGAACGTAGATGACAGGCCGGTCCTGCAAGCGCTCGTGTAGCCATTTCACCCCGCGCTCCATGCGCGGGATCAAGTCGCCGGCGACCACCAGGACGTCGAATTGCGGACGCGCGTCGCCGGACGGCAGGTCCCAGCCGTGGGTCAGTTCGACATGCAGATCTGACAGGATCCACAACAACACGGTCAGTCCTCGTTATTCGTCGTTTAGAGCTGTGCGTTTCGCAGTACCTCGATGAACTTGCTTTCCTGGCAGACTCTCGATCTCGTCGACCATCCGCGCCTACCGCATGGTGACCTTGATCATTCGACTGGCGTCCACCAGAAGGAATCCTCGCAGATCGCCCACTCGCGACTGGCGTCGATCCACATGATCTCTCCGGTCGCCTGAACTTGGTCGTTCTCGTTGATTCCCATCAAAACGGTCGCCGGGCTGTAGAACTTCGTCGTCGTCCGGATAGCGGAGCAGGTCGACGCCGAGCCGGGCGCGCCGCAGCGTCCGCTGGGGGATATCCGGATCGATCTCGTCCGGATATCCCGGGCGCCAGCCGGTGCGGCACCGATCGGCGAAGGCCTCGATCTTGAGGCGTACGGTCTCAGCATGAACGATCGTCGGCACTACGCGCGCAAGGATCTGCCACGTCGTCTCCGCGCCGGCGATGTCGGTCCGGAACCGGAATTTTCTGTCCCGGTCGAACACCGTCACGTCGCCGTCGGCCCGCACGTAGACCGAGCGGGGACGCTCGCCTTCCTCGATGATCGTGATGACCTTCATACGCGGAGCCTCGCTCTCTCCGGAATCCTCGCCCGTCCGTGTGCGTTCGTTTCGTCGTCAAGAGGCTGTGCGTTTACCAGCGCCTCTACGAATTCGTCGGGCAGCTCCTCGATCCCGAGCGCGACTTGCACCTCGATCGAGCCGCAGCGCGGGCATTCATGGCGCTTCGGGTCGTAGACGAACTCGCCTTCCTGGCCGCAGGCGCGGCAAGATGCTCACATCACCTTTCGAAACCCAGCAACAATGGCCTGCGATCAATTTGCATCGTTGTGTCCGTCTGACTTACAATTTGTTTTCTACGCTGCCCATCTCACCCGCCCGTAAGAGCCCGGCGCGTCTTCTATAATCGTGAGCTTGCCACCGCCAGGTTCACGCGCAGGAACGCGGCCCGAGTCGAGTTGCGTTACCCATTCGTCCCAGACCGGCCACCACGACCCTTGATGAGACGTCGCGCCGGCGAACCATTCGTCTGTGCTGGCGAATAGATTTCTTACTCCACGCAACGCATATGCAACAGGAGCCCGCCAAGGCAATGATAACACTGACTTGAGAACGATTTCCTAAACCGTATATCCGAAGCCGGCATCCGCCAGGGAACTCTCAGACGAGATCCGCTCAATATCGTTCTAGTGCCGGCGAATTCAGTGCGTCTTGAGAACAGTCAGTTCTCCGCGGTCGGCTTTCGCTTTCGCGGCCAGCAATATCTCGCGTGCGGCCTTAATGACTGGCGGTTCAAGCGCTTCGATGCGAGCAGCTACCGCTGGATCTAGGATTCCCTTGCGACCATATCGTCGACGAACGTCGCCGGCGTGCCCCAAAATTCTATCGCGGGTCCGCTGTGCGATTGCCTCGTTGTCGAGAAGGTCGGCAAAAAAATGTCTCGTCGAGTACAGCGAGACATCTGCGCGCGCGATTTTCAGAATTTTTTTCACGTATTGCCATGACTTCGAGAGCGGTTGTGACCAACGCACGCTGCCGTCCTTTCGGACATACTCTTCCCATTCCGGAAAGAGACGCTTCTCCCCTCGGTCAATGAGTTCTTGCATGCGATCGAGCAAACCGAGTTCGATCACGAGCGGGGGAATTGGAACCACTCGACCAGCGGCGTTGGTTTTCAAGCGTCGCAAATCCTCAAGGGCAACGCGACCACCTCTCGCATCGAAATCTCGGAGATCGAAATAACAAAACTGCCCGTCCGACACAATTTGCGAGCATTCCAGTTGACCGACTTCACCCGGACGCATTCCGGTAAAAATGCAGATCAGAAATCCCCAATAGATGTGAGATTGAACAAAATAGTTGCCCGGTTGCCAGATGTGCAATCGATTGCGGCAGCCGGTGAACAGCGGAAGTCTAAGAAGGGCGAGAAGCTCTGTATCCTCGAAGGCGTCGCGTGGCAGGCTGGCCATATTTAAGGGATCGATGCATTCGAATGTCGGCCTTTGACCGGCATAAAGACGTTCCGCGATGGCCCAGTCGATGAACTTGTACAGGCCGCCCCAATACCTCGATTTGATGTTCTTTTCGGTGAGTCGGGTTAGTTTGGACCAGCCGTGCTGCTTGGCGTAATTGAGGCGATCGATAAGTCTCCTTCCCTGCTTACCGGGAATATTCTTAGTCTTCGGGATATCTGGCAGTGCTTCGTCCAGCCGCTTCCAGTCGGTGGCCGTAATTTCCTTGAAGAAGGGGTCTCCGAAGAAATCGACGGCGAATTGAACCACTGCCTGGGCTTCGTTCCGCCCCCGGGTCCTGTGCTGGCGCTTGCGGTCGGCAGGCTTCATGAATTCTGCCAGCGCCTCGGACATGCGCTTCCCTGCAAGTCCGGCTGTCTCGGCATCAGCTCTGGTCTCGGGCGCCGCGGACTGCAATTGCTGGGGCTCCGCGCGGGGAGTGGGCACGGATGTGAAGCGCTTGGCCACCTCGTCCTGAACAATCCGCTCGATCAGCGCGACAGGATCAAGGGGAGCCAGACCAGGGGAGGTCGGGACCGGCAATATTGCGGCCTGATCGAGGCTCTGAGCTTGCTCCTCCGCCCGCCCGTCGGCCCGGCCGGCTTCATAGGAGCGACGGACGGCGCGCTCGGCAATTTGGGCCTCGGCCGCTTTATTCTGATCGACGAAGTCGACCCAGCGGTTGGCAAATCCTGGAAACTGCCGCCCGAGCAGATAGCCTCGCTCCTGCGCCCGGGCGATATAGCTCCTGACCTGGTGCTCGAACGCTAGGCGTTCGGCCAGTCGCCTCTCGCTCCCGGGAACGCCATCTCCGACATAGACGCCCAGGCGGTGGTGCAGAATATTGCCCAGTGCCTCAAGGTCGGCGGCCTGGACGACCTCCACCACCCATTCGAGATTATCCACGAGCCTTCTCCGCGCCTCCTTGAAATCAGCCGTCCTAAGGCTGACACGGAGGAGGGGGCGGCCATAGATTGCGGCAGCGCGTTTCCCCAGCCTTATTTGGATACAGTACCGGCCGTCGGGACGACGGCTGAGATAGGAGGGACGAGCCACGCGTGTGCCTTCCTGGAAGGCGCGGGCGAAGGTGATACATCAGATAGAGATGTATCACCGTCGGACTCGCACCTCCGTTCCGGTCAAGATGCTGAAATTACAGAAGATTTGCGGCATTTGGAGATGTGGTAGCGAGTCCCTCCCCCGCTACCAATTCTCGATTTTCCACGCCAATCTACGATTTTTTGCGCTACCACAGCCTGCGGTAGCGCGCCTAACTTGTCGATATGCTATTAGAGCGACTGAAGAATGCGCTGCCAGATACGGTTTGCGAAGCTTGTTCTTTGATGGCCCGCAGCCGAGCGACAAACAAAGGCGTTCTTCCATCACCGAACTTGCCCCTGGCATCCACACCTCCCGCCCCAAAGAAGGCGAAAATCGTGGAGAACTGTTGCCGTTTTTGTGTCTCGGTTCAGCGGTTCACTACACCAGGTGTCCGGTACGTTTTGTTACCGATGTTTCGAGTCGTCACCTTTGGTGCCGAAGTTTCCCTGTAGCTACTGTGTGATTTTGTTCGAGCATGAGGCGCGCGGCTTTGGTCCATGCCGCGATCAATCGATCACGTCGGCTCGCTGAGCTTCTCAAATTCTCTGAAATGGCAAGGCCGCGCATGAAATGCTGCGTCAGTGCGATAACTTCCTGGAATGCTTCGCAATCGCTCCACTCGCGGAATAGCATCTCATGGACACGTTGGCTGTCTCGACGCGCTGCGCGCTCTGCGGCAAGAAGAACTCGCTTGAGATGAGGGTCCGTTCGCGCAACTGCCCATAGCTCCAGTTCAGCCAGATAAGCCGGCTGTCTGGCGGCATAAGCCAGCGCATGCATGGCGCGCTCGAGCGGGTCTTCAATAGTCTGAGCTTTCTGCCTCGACGCGCTTACGGCCAATTCATTTCGTACAACCAGTTCGGTGACCGTCGCCGCCAGCAATTCAGCATGACTCGGGAAGTGATGGAGCAGGGCGCCGCGGCTGACCTCTGCGCGATGTTGAACCGCAAGCGTGGTTGTGCCCGCTACGCCGAGCTCGATGAGACATTCCACGGCCACGTCCAGCAGTTTCTTGCGGGTTCGCTGGCCCATCAGTTCCAGATTTTGCGAGCGTCGTTTGGTAGACATCTGGTGATGTTCCACTAGACCGTCAACGTTGACGGTAGCAGAAGGCTTGGTACAGTCAATACTGACTGTTTGACGTCCAACCGGGAGTTTTCATGCCGAAGTTCTCAACGCTGTCGATTGAAGCCGACAAGAACGCGCTTCGAGTGGCCCGGCTGCTCTTGAACCGTCCCGAGCGGCTCAATGCAATCAACGACGAAACGCCTGAAGAGATACAGCGGGCCGTGAAATGGGCGGAGAAAAACGATGATATCCACGTCATTGTTGTCGAAGGCGCCGGTAAAGGCTTTTGCGGCGGCTATGACCTTGCCCACTACGCCGAACGCAAGAAGGAGCATCCGAACCAGCAGGAGAATCATCCTTGGGATCCGATGGTCGACTATGCCTCGATGAAGGAGAACACAGAGCAATTCATGAGCCTGTGGCGCTGCTCGAAGCCAACAATCGCGAAGGTTCACGGACACGCCGTTGCCGGCGGCAGCGACATCGCGCTGAGCTGCGACATGCTCATAATGGCCGAAGATGCCAAGATTGGTTACATGCCCACGCGCGTCTGGGGCTGCCCAACAACGGCCATGTGGACTTTCAGGCTGGGACCTACGCGTGCCAAGCAGCTCATGTTTACGGGCGACATGATCGATGGTCGGCGCGCGGCCGATTGGGGACTGGCCAACCAGGCCGTTCCGATTGCTGAGCTGGAAGAGGCAACGATGCGTCTCGCCAACCGCATTGCCGGGGTCCCTAAAAGCCACCTTGCCATGCACAAGCTGGTCGTGAACCAGGTGATGCTCAACATGGGTCTTGAGCAGACTCAGTCACTTGCCACCATCATGGACGGCATTTCCCGCCACAACCCCGAAGGTCTTTGGTTCCGACGCTACGCGCAGACGTACGGGTTTAAGGCGGCGATCGAGTGGCGCGATAGTGGCCGCCCAATTCCGGAGGGCGAGGAAGCGCGCGAGCAAATTCGCCAGATGAGCAAGAACGTCTGAGGTCTGGGCGTAATGGGATTTTTCACGCATGACATTCCGAAAGCCGCTGTCGGCATGCTGGATCGAAAAGGCCTACGGAAGCGCTTGAGGCAGCAATGTTCTCCGCAGCGTAGCCATGGCGAAGATAGAACCTGTGGGCTCACCACTGTACGAAACGGAGATATCAATTGAGCAATGCAGATGCGTGTACGGACGATATACCTGCCTACCGTGCGCTGGAGAGGCTATATCACTCGTATTTGACGGGTCTCATCCTGACGATCAGCTCCCGTGCCGGCGCATCCAGTGCTGCTGATGTCGTCTTTCATATGTTCCGGCGCCAGCAGCAGGCGAACTTCCTGCCTGCTCTGAAGAAGCTCGGCCTTGAGCATCTGCCGCATGCCGTCGCCAGCGCTCAGTATAACTACATCGTCAATCGCGTCGGCGGGGTGAGGGTTGAGTACGTCTATGAGAATGATCAGAAGGCCTGGATCCGGTATCCGCCACCACGTTGGATTTGGTGGGGAACGGCCATCTGTGGCATTCCCTCGGAAGTGTCTCGCGCCATGCTCGCGGGCTGGCATGGCAACAATGGTCCCGCACTCAGGAATCCCCGTCTTGGCTTCGTCTGTACAGGTCAGACGGTTGACAGTCAGCCGGGCCTTGAAGGCTACTACAGGGAATACGACAGGGACTTGTCGCCTAATGAACTGCTCATGTACTCGCCTGGCGAGCGGTGCCCCCGGTTTCGCATCGAAGAGGCGCCGAGGTTGCCGGAAATCAAACTCACGGAGGGGAAAAAGCAAAAGTCCCTGCGCAACTATGCCGGCACCTACATCAACGCTATCGTTCCCGTCACTGTCGAGCGCTTGGGCCCCGATATGGGAGGTCACTATGCCAAGGCCGCGGCGCGGCTCGTCGGTATGCACATGTACGACGAAGTTGCCTCACTGTTGGGCGGCATCGAGCCGGGACCTCTAGGGTTTGCCAAAGCTTTTGCTCGCTTGGCAACTGGTCAGGGAGACGATGCTGTGCTCGAGATGCAAGGAGCTACGGCGTACGTGCGGCAAACGTCGTGGCGACTGATGACAGGGCGCGACAACCTTTCACCCGCCGTGTTCGATGCGTGCAACGAGCTCTGGATGGGATTGGCGCTTGCACACGACAGGTTCATACATTTCGATGTGATCGAGCGTCGCGACCGCGGCGACGCGTTTTGGGCCTGGCGCATCAGTTAGCTGGTGAGGCAATTCAGGATTTTGAGAGTACGCGAGCATGGTCGATACTCGTAAATTGTTGGTCGAGACGGATGGCCCGGTCACGATTATCACCATTAATCGTCCCGAAGTCCGCAATGCCCTCGACAACGAGACGGCGGCGGCGCTGACTCAGGCGCTGCGCGCCTTCGACGCCGCCGAAAATCAGGCGGTCGCTGTGCTCACAGGTGCCGGGGGACACTTCTGCGCCGGCGCAGACCTGAAAGAACTCGCCGAAGGGCGCGAATACAAGCCTTGGGCCGGCGACCCCGATGGCCCCTGTCACGATGTTCTTTCGAAGCCGGTCATCGCGGCAGTGGCCGGGTACGCCTGCGCGGGAGGTCTCGGCCTTGCCCTTCGCTGCGACCTTCGCGTGGCGGAGGAGAGTTCGACCTTTGCCGTCCTTTCCAGGCGATGGGGCGTGCCGATGAGCGATGGCACGACGGTGAGGTTACCACGACTCGTCGGCGCCGGACGAGCGCTCGACATGCTGCTCACCGCAAGGAAGATTTCGGGAGCGGAAGCGGTTGCGATTGGGCTCGCCGACCGGCTGGTGCCGACTGGCGAAGCGCGCAATGCGGCGATTGCGTTGGCGCGGGAAATCGCTGGCTTTCCTCAAATCGCCATGCGTTCCGACAGGCTCTCGGCGATTCGCCAGTGGAATCTCTCCGAGGATGAAGCTGTTCAGCTCGAGACTCGTCTATCGATCGAAGCGCGGCAGAAGGAAGCCCAGAGCGGCGCCGCCCGCTTTGCGTCAGGCGCAGGCCGTCATGGCGGAATGATCTAGATCATGCGCGCTGTTGTCGGCCGCAAGTTGGGCGGCATACAAGATCTGCGGATCGAAGATATCGCCTCTTCCCCACTTGAGCGGGGCACGATCCGCATATCCGTGCGCGCGGCCGGCGTCAGTTTCGCGAACCTCTTGTTCATCGCCGGGAAGCATCAGAATCGCCCTTCGATACCTTTTGTTCCGGGGACGGAAGTTGGTGGGGTCGTCAGCGAGATCGCCCCCGACGTCCGGACGAACCTCAAAATTGGCGATCAGGTCTGCGCAGGACTCCCATCAGGCGGCTTCGCCGAGGACACGGTCGTCGATGCCGACAACGTATTCAAGATTCCGGATTCCCTCAGCTTCGCCGGCGCCACGCTATTCCCTACTATCTACGCGACGGCCTACGCCGGTCTCAAATGGAGGGCCAACCTCCAACCCGGAGAGACGCTGCTGGTGCATGGGGCGGCCGGTGCGAGCGGTCTGGCCGCCGTGCAGATCGGCCGTGCAATGGGGGCCCGGGTCATCGCCACGGCCGGCGGTGATCACAAGCTCGCCGCTGCGACCGAGTATGGTGCGCATCACGCGATCGACTACCAGAAGGAAGATTTCCGAGATCGGGTTCTCGCGATCACGGATGGCCGCGGTGCCGACGTCGTGTTCGATCCCGTCGGCGGGGACGTGTTCGACAATTCACTGCGATGTGTGGCTCCGCTTGGGCGGCTTCTGCCGATCGGTTTTGCGTCGGGCCGTATCCCGCATATCCCCGCGAACCTCGTGTTGGTGAAGAATCTCACGGTGATCGGTCTCTACTGGGGCTTCTACATGGCTTGGGGAAAGAGCAAGGCAGACGCAGCCATGCGCGGGAAGGTCAGAACCTTGTTTCAGGAAATGTTCGCGCTTTACGACGGCGGGCAGCTTCGTGCGCCAATCGAACGGACGCTCCCCCTTTCGGAGTTCGGCGAAGCGCTTCGGTGCGTCGAAAGGCGGGAAGTCGTTGGAAAGATCGTCCTCATGCCATGAGTGAGGGCAGACGGGAACGATAATCGAGGACCGCAGAGCGTTGCGGAGCACGACGTGTGCATCCGGCGGCGCTGCCATCGAATGCGCTTTGCCCCAGATGTTCCGTTATCCAGTTCGCAATTGTCGCCAGCGCGGGTCGTCGGCAAGCCGCGGCGGGCCCGTCTTGCCGGCGGCGGGCAGAAAAGGCGCGATGATCTCCCACTTGGCATCGCTCAGGTCGCTTCCGTAGCGCAGGTGATCCGCCCTTTTGCCGAAGCTGTCAGGATCGAGAGAGGTAGCGTGGCAGCTCGCGCTCGAACTCGGGAAAGTAACGGGAGATCGCGGTGATGTCGAAACGCCGCAGGATCGATTCCTGAGGCTCGCGATCAAGCAGGAATTGGAATGCTGTCTCGATGCAGCGCTCGGGCGTGTGCGTGCCCATCGTTAGTCGTTCGCAAGTCTCCCTTGCCATCGTGACGTGATGGCGAGTCTCGCCGTTTCCGACACCGACGGTGACCTCGAATTCAAGTGGATCGTCTTCGCCGGTTCGCTCGACCTTGATCACAGCCTGCTCTCACCGAAATCGGTTCAAATCGGTCGTTGTATAGATTCATACTAACACGGCACGGCGGTTCAAAGAAAGTTGCGAAGGCTCGCCGCAAGTTTCATTTAACGCCTCTGCGAACGGATGCACGCTTCCTGAAGGAACTGCGATCGCACGGAAGACCACGTTGGGAGCCATGTCGGATTTTCCCATGTCTTTTCCCATGTCGGATTTTCCCATGTCGGATTTTCCATGTGGGATTTTCGGTGGCGAGGCGATCGATCGTCGGCGGTTTGCTGGCATTTGGGATGACTTCCTTATCCTCGGTGGGCTCGAGTGGAACTGCTGGCGCAGCAGATCGTTGAGCCCACGATTGCCGCGAGCGTCTGAGCGCTCTCACAGAAACTGACGGCGGCCAAACGTGCCAGCGTCTGACGTCAAAACCGCGGTGAGGCGATGACAAAAGGCTATGGAAGCGCACATGGCTCCTGGAAATTTGGCTCGTAGAAATTTGGCTCGTGGAAATTTGGTTTTCAGCCGGCGCCGGGCGTCGATGATGGGCGGGACGACCGTTTTCGCGATCACGGTGATCGCGAATATCGCGCAGGCAACGGTAAATTCTCCGGGCAAGGCGTCCTTCATGGGCAGGTCGGCGACATTGATCGATCGGGTTGCTGGTACTGAAGATAATGGTGGGCCCGGCGATTTCGCCGATCTCGCCGAAAAAGTTCAACCGGCCGTGATTGGGGTGCGTTCCAAAGCGACTGCGACGCGCAAATTTGGTGCGCCTGAACAGCGCGCTCCGAAACGGGAGATTCCAGGGGCGGATCCGGATGCGTCTGATCGAGGGAAGGCACCGGAAACACTCGAACTGATCAGTGCTGGATCAGGCTTCTTCATCTCTCCGGACGGTTATGCCGTGACCAGCAGTCACGTCGTGGAAGACAACGACACGGCCGAGATCCGAACCCGCGACAACCAGGCCTATTCGGCAAGAGTCATAGGAAGGGACTCGTGGAGTGATATCGCCTTGATCAAAGTCGACGGACGCACCGACTTCAGCTACGTGAAGCTCTCTGACCAGCCGCCGCGCGTGGGTGATTGGGTGCTTACCGCCGGGAATCCGCTTGCGATGGGAGGCACCGTGACGGCCGGTATTGTTTCAGCGCGCGAGCGCGACATCGAGGTTGGTTCAGCGAAGGATTTCATCCAAATCGATGCGGCAATCAACAGCGGCGATGCTGGCGGTCCGAGCTTCAATGCCCGAGGCGATGTCATCGGTGTCAACAGCATGATCTTTTCGCCCTCCCAAGGCTCCGTGGGCGTTGCTTTTGCGGTCCCGGCCGATACGGTCAAGGCAGTGATACCGCAGCTAAAGGAGAAGGGCGCGGTCACGCGCGGATGGGTCGGAACTAAAGTTCAATCGGTCACTCCTGAACTTGCCGACGGCCTCGGACTGAGCAATCTCCGCGGTGCGATCGTGGTAACGGTTCAAGACAATGGTCCCGCTGCGAAAGCAGGATTGCGAAGCGGAGACGTGATCACCTCGGTGGGTGGTGAGTCAGTCAAGAACGCCAACGAGCTAACCAGGAAAGTCGGTGCGATGGCGCCGGGCTCTTCGACCCAGCTCACGGTGCTTCGGCAAGGAAAAGAGAGCTCGTTGAGCGTGACCCTGGGTCAGCAGCCGAATGAACCCAATGCGTCCGCGGCAAGCCCAAGGGAAAATCCAAGGGAAAATCCAAGATAGCTGGCGTTCGAAGCAGCTCGCGAAATCTCGACCCGCGAGAAGTTCGAAGGAGCCGGACGCATACACGTCGGAAGAATCAAGGTGGAGCGTCTTGATGTGTGACTACAGCCTGCATGCCATCCAATCGCGTCCCGCAAGAGCGGGGGACGTGCTGCTAACGGGCGAATTCCCCAATACGGTGACACGCGGGTTCTCCGCGATCGGAGAGCCAGGAATTGCCGTGTGCCTCTCGCCGGGTACCGAACTTGCTTTCAGCGAGGACGTTGTATGCGATCACCCGTTCGCGAAGCTCTTCCCGCAAATGCGGTTTGGGAGCATTGGGGCGCGGCTGGCGCGTTTCCGGCAAATCAATCGGGGAACCAATTCGCACCATGACGGACTGGAATTTGCGAACGGCAAGATCGTGCTTCTCACAAAGCTGCGTCCCGGTCAGAGGGCAACGGTGCTGCAGCTTCCTGCACAGCGCGAGATCGACAGGAAGCCGTTGACGGCGGAGCAGAACCGGCGCTCGTCAGTTCGGGGGCTGTCCTAGTTAGAATTGCGGCTGTCGCCGTCGGCAGATTGAAGTCCGGAGCGGTGTCCATGTCGATATCCATCGGCACGCGCCGGAAGCGTGCGGTTCGGCAATGCGCAGGCGATCGCTCGTTGCGGCGACTTCGATTGTCAAAAAGGATTTGCGATCGCGGCGAAGGGCGGCGCTACAGCAGGCCCATAGCTAGTCTGCGCGATGATGGAGTAGTGCCGCTGATTTGCCCGACGTGCCAAGTGTTCGCGGAATCGCTCAAGGTATCATGCCAGCGACTATTGCTACTTTGCATGGGGTTGTTTTCCATATTTCGCGGTTGAGAGCTCGGCCTCCTGCCGCATTGATCTCAACGGCAACGGAATCGAGCTGACCAGTGGCTGGGCCGTCACATGACGTAGGGAGGATAGGCCAGGTCCAGGCCCGCGACGAGCTTGCCCAGTTCGACCAACAGACCGGGCGACGCCGGGGCCGCACCTCGATGGCAATCCCCACCGTGGCGACCGCGATCACGGTGCTTCATCAGACGATGCGGGCGCATAGCGAAGCTCCCAAGGTTACGAGGAGGATCCCGGTGAGTCTGTTGAACCAATCCAGCGCGGCTTTCTGCAAGCTCCGAAACATGGTGTTCGTGCTGAGGGTGAGGAAGAGATACCAGGATGCACTGCCGAGCATAACACCGATGGGCGTCGCCAGCGCGCGTTCCATGATCAGCGGTTGGCCGGTTTCCAGCGCGGGCGCGACACCCAGGTACGGCAGTATCGTCATCGGGTTGGCGGCGGCGATCAACAGGGTCGATGTATAGGCCGAAAGCAAATCTGCGCATGTCGGATCTCCGCATGTCGAGCCGTGCGCTGCGTCCGTGGACACGAGAATGGTTCTGAGGCCTATCAAGACCAGCACGATCCCTCCCGTGATGCGCAGCGGCGTGTGCAGGGCGAGCGTCATCTGCGTCAACACGGTCCCGCTCACCACGGCCAGGCAACTGAACATCCCGTGGGCCGTTGCCGCACCCATGCCGCTCGCAACTCCCATCCGGATTCCGAATGCCAGCGTCCGCTGCACGCACATCAAGCCAATCGGGCCGAACGGGATAGCGACGAACAGGCCCAGCGCCGCCGCCGGCAGCAAGTGCGCGATGAACGGCGTCATTTCCAGAACGGCTTGGCTGCTTCGGTCATGGCCTCTTGCCGCGTCTTGCCGATGTCCTTGAGAAAGTGGTCATCGAGCTCCGCCAAGGCTCGTCGCTGCCGCGACCGCTCCGAACACTGGGCACACCAGCTCAAGAACCGTGTTCCCCATCCAAGTCGACATGTCTCAGCGCCGTCGTGATGGCTGGGCGCTGCGGCCGCTTTCCGACTCGTGAGCGAATTGACGCCTGCGATTGCAAAAATCATCGGATGCTTCATGTGAAACCTCCCGTTCGATTTCGATAGGTCAGCTTGCAGCAGCGTGAATAGGTCGAGCTGCGACCCGCGGCCGTGAATTGCTTCACAACTCACGCGCTCGTGTCTCCAAGTTGTGAGTTCGCGATTCTGCAAGCCGGCGGATGTCCGCTTAAATGCGATTTGCGGTGATGTTTGATCTGCGATTTGGAAAGTGCGTGCGGGTGCGAAATGGAACGCGCCCGCCCTGCATCAACCCGTCGACCTTTCAACGGCCCGACACTAGAAAGCGAAGCGGTATGACGGAAGGTCCAATCTGCGGATAATCAATCAGTCCAATTCAGGCGGCGCCTCAGGACTGTATTTGTCGGATTGATTGACCTGAGCGCGTCGCTCACGCCGCTTTCGAGCGTCGAGACGCGCGCTCATCGAAGCATCTGCGCAGCCGCCTCAGCCCTTCGGCAATCCGCGCCGTATCGATCGCCCCATATCCCAGCATGATGCCGGCCTGAGGCTCTCCCTCCAGCGGGAAGGATCGAATGGCAACGCCGAGATCGAAGGCTCGTGATGCAATCGCATCGATATCATCAACCGACGCTGTTCGCGCGTAGGCGGCGATATGCAGCCCGGTGGTCGACGGAACAAGATCGAGGTATTCGCCGAAGTTCCTCTTGATCCCCGCGGTCAGCATCTGATGCCGTTCGCTATAGATGCGGCTCACCTTGCGAATGTGACGCGCAAACGCGCCCTCGTCGATGAACTGCGCCAGCGCGCTCTGCGCCATTGTCGCTGTGTGCCAATCGGTGACAAACTTCGCCTTGTACGCCGCCTCTCGCAGCGACGGCGGCACGACCATGAAGGCCAGCCGGAGAGTCGGCAGCAACGTCTTGGAAAACGTGCCGACATACACAACGCGACCGGTCGTATCGAGGGTCTGAAGCGGCTCGAGCGGACGTCCGCCGAAGCGAAACTCGCTGTCATAGTCGTCCTCAACGACAACCGCGTTGTGGCGCTCGGCCCAGGCAAGCAGTGCACGCCGACGCGGCAGGCTCATGGCCATGCCGAGGGGAAACTGATGCGAGGGCGTCACGTAGACCACCCTGGCCTCGGCCGGCAGCGCCTCCACGACCAGGCCTTCGCTGTCGACCGGCACACCGATCACGCGCGCGCCCAGCGCCTTGAACAAGTCCTTTGGAGGCCGATAGCCCGGTTTCTCCACCGCAACGACATCGCCGGGCTCGAGAAGCACGCGTGCGACGATGTCGAGGGCCTGTTGGGTGCCATTCGTCACGATGACGTCGTCGGGCGATCCGGAAACGCTTCGTGAGATGCCGATGTGGCGAGCGATCGCCGCGCGCAGGTCCCAATTGCCCGCAGATTTCTCGTAGACGCCTGCCACCATTTCGTGCGAGTGCAGCGCACGGGCGACAACCCGTCGCCAGGTTTGGTGCGGAAACAGCGAAGCGTCTGGAATCCCGGCTCTGAAGTCGAAACGCGCCGCGCGGTCAAAGCCGCTCGGAAGCGGTATCGTCTCCCACACTCCACGCACCCGAATTGCGCGGGCTGTCGATCGCCTTGTTTTCGACGCCGGACGTCTTGCCTCAAGCTGATGGCTGACGAACGTCCCGGAGCCCGCATGGGATGTCGCGAATCCTTCCGCAACAAGGCTTTCATAAGCAATCGCCACCGTCGATCGTGCAACCGTCAGCGCGGCGGCTAGTTCTCGCGTGGGAGACAGCCGCTCTCCAGGCCGAAGGCGCCCATCCAGAATTGCCTGCCGGATCTGACGGTAGATTTCTCCGCTGAGGTCACTTCGACCAACAAGACTGACATGAAAGGCCACAGTCCTGAGCCCTCTTTCCTTCGCATTGGACCGGCAACCCTACATAAGGGTGTACGTTCCATCATACCGGTCTGCAGGTTCCTTCACGGACTGTCAGAGCCGCGCGGCGGGTGAAGCGCCGTTCTAGGAAACCGGGCAATCTCACTAGAATTGGAACCCATGTCCTCGCACGGCGTTCCCCACCGCGGGTGCGGTGATCGGTCTCGATCGGCTGCAAGGTGCGACGCGGTCTCGGATCCGAGTGTCTGGACGTATGCGATCGCTGATGGCGTGTGGCGCGAACGTCTGAATGCATGTTTCGTCGATTAACTCAGTATAAGAGTCGCGATGACAAAATTTCCCATGACGGCTGCGGGCTACGCTGCCCTTGCAGATGAACTGAGGCACCGCATCCGCGTCGAGCGGCCCGATCTTGTTCAGCGAATTCAGCAGGCGATCGCCGACGATCCAAATCTGGTTGAGAATTCGGAATATCAGGTTGCGCTTGCAGAGCAAAGTGTCAACGACACTCGAATTGCCGAGTTGGAAGACAAGCTCGCGCGTGCAGATATCGTCGACGTATCCAAGCTTTCCGGCAATACCATCAAGTTTGGCGCCACGGTGACGCTGATTGATGAGGACACCAGCGAGGAGCGGGTCTGGCAGCTCGTCGGCGAACCGGAAGCCGACGCGAGCAAGGGGAAGATTTCGATAACTTCACCGATCGCCAGGGCGTTAATCGGAAAGAGCAAAGGGGAAATCGTTGCCGTCGAGACGCCAGGCGGCCGCAAGGCGTTCAGGGTCCGACAAGTGGAGTGGTTTGAGGCAAAGCGAAAAAGGCGCGAGCAGGTGTGAAACGGTGGCTCGATCTTCGGGTCGGGCACAGTATCGCATCAGATATTGTTATCGCGATCGTCACGCACGCGCCTGGTTCGGGCTGCTAGCCTTTGAACGATGCAACAACTCGGTAACTTCCTGATCCGAAGTCTGGCCGAAATTCCTGTAGTGCATGCCGACCGCAAAGAACGGATCGGGGGTCTTGAGGCAAATGATCTCGTCTGCCTCCGCACTCAGCTCGTCAAGCGAATCGCGTGGCGCAACCGGCACCGCAAGAACGAGGCGGCCCGGCTTCGCCCTTGCGAGCGCTCTCAGCACGGCTTTCACGCTTCCGCCGGTGGCGATGCCGTCATCGACGACGATGATCGTACGGCCGGCAATCTCTGGCGGTGGATCACCGTCGCGGTAAAGGCGCCGTTGACGCTCGATTTCGGCAAGCTGGCGGGCAGTCTCGGCTTCCAGGTAGGCCGCGCCCGGCTGGATCTCGCGAACGATGTCCTGATTGAGCACGACCTGCGGATGGGCGCCATCGACCACCGCACCGAGCCCGAGTTCCTCATGACCCGGCGCGCCGATCTTGCGCACGAGCGCGACGTCGAGCGTGGCGTGCAGCGCTTGCGCAATCTCGAATCCAACAGGAACGCCGCCGCGCGGCAGCGCAAGCACGACCGCGTCCCTGTCCCTGAACTTCATGAGCGCCGACGCCAGCCGGCGTCCGGCGTCTCGCCGGTCGGCGAAAACCGTATCGGCGTCGATCACCTCTTCGGAGAGGGGCGACGCCAGGAATTGGCGGAACCAGCGCGTGGCATATTGCGTCACCTGCTCGAGCGCGCCGGGTTCTTCGAACAGATGCGTCGCCTTCGGCACGATCACGAGGTCCTTCTCGCAAGAGAGTTCTGCAAAAGCCGAACGGTTGAGCGGAATCACCGCTAGGTCGGCTCCACCAACGATCAGCAGCGTCGGCGCCCTGACGGCATGCAGCGCATGGCCGGCCAAATCCGGGCGACCGCCGCGCGAAACCACCGCAGCGACGTTTTGCCGGTCGGCAGCCGCGACCAGCGCGGCCGCTGCACCGGTGCTTGCGCCGAAATAGCCAATCGGAAACTTCGCGAGCTCTGGCCTGTTGCGGGTCCAGTCCGCGGCGTCTGCAAGCCGTGATGCCAACAGCGGGATATCGAATACGTTGCCGCGGTCCCGCTCCTCCTCCGGGCTGAGGAGATCAAGCAGCAGCGTGGCAAACCCGGCCTCACGGAGGGCCGCTGCGACCTGGTTGTTGCGTGGGCTTAGACGGCCGCTACCGCTGCCGTGCGCAAAAATGACGATGCCGGCCGCATCGTGAGGCACGCCCAAAATGCCCGCAAGGTGGTGCGGACCGACCAGGACTTCGCTGAGCTGTTCTCGTGCACTCGCCATGATCAGAACCCAAAGGGATAGGTCTCTGCCGCGCCCGCTACGGCTCGTGTCGCAAGCGGTGTCACCGCCTTGGTATCTTCGAACCAGACGAACGCGTCGAACTGTTCGGGCAACACCGCCTCGAAGTAGTGGCTGAGGAGCTCCGTCTCGGGTCGATAGATGACGCCAATGGCTCGCTCGAGTCTGGGGCCGGTCAACCTGTCGCGCAGCTCGCTTCGGCCGGGCGGCCGCAAATCGGTCAGTGATTGCGCCAGACCTGTGCGGCGGAACAGGTATTCATAGCTGTCCTCGCGTGCCGGCCGAACCGACTTGATCTCCATCTCGCCGCCCCAATCGGAGGCCGCAGCCACCGTGCCGCGATCCGTGCCGAACCCGATCAAGACAGCCTCGTCACCGTAGGCGTTGCGGACAAGCTCGCCGATATTGAATTCGCCGCCCCAACCCATCGAAGTTGCCGCGGCGTTGCCGATGTGGGAGTTGTGGGCCCAGACCACCGCCTTCGCCTGCGGCCCGCGTTCCTGCATCACATATTGCAGCGTGTCGAACATGTGACGGTCGCGCAGGTTCCACGACTCGGTCGAGCCGCGATACATGATGCGGTAATACTGCTCGGCCGCGCGCACGATCCGCGCATTCTGCGCGGCATTGAAGAAGGCCTCGCCGCCGTCGTTATACGAAAGCCGGTGCGACAGAAGCTCGCGCAATTGAGCCACCACCTCGTCTTCGCAACTGTCGCGGCCGGACAGCACGGCGCGTCCGTAACCGGCAGGGTCTGCCTGCCACGGCGTCAGGCAGGAATAGCGTTCACGCGCCGCGCGGGCGCGTTCCGGGTCGATGCCTTCGAGATACGCGATGACAGCGGCAATGGAGCTGTTGAGGCTGTAGACGTCGAGCCCCCGGAACTCGACCCGCTGGTCCGCAGCGCATGCGCCGTTGTGGAAGCGCAGATAATCGATGAATTGCTTCACTTCGATATTGCGCCACATCCAGGTCGGAAAACGTTCGAACGGCCGCTCCTTGGGCGGCCCGGATGGCAGTTGCCGCACGAGGTGATCGAGCACTGCTGAGTCCGGCCAATCGGCTTCGACCGCGACGATGTTGAAGCCGTGGTGCTCGATCAACTGGCGGGTGATGGCGGCACGTGCCCGATAGAATTCTGAGGTGCCATGTGTCGCTTCGCCGAGCATCACGATTTTCGCAGGGCCGAACCGGTCGAAAAAGGACGTGAAATCGTCCTGCTCCGGAGCCGGGAGATGATCGCCTGCCTCGTGCAGGAGATCGATCAACTCGCGATTGGTCCTCTCGCGAACCTGTTCGGCTTCCGGTGAAAGGGCCATGCGCCGGGTTCCCTAGATGGCTGCTGCGCTTGTCCAGCATCGGCATACCGACGCGCGGCTTGCAGGGATCGTCCTGAGCGCACGCGGGAAACGCCGATCAGCGTGCCTTGTTGAGGCAACTCAAGCGCCGGTCCGACGTTCCTTCGTATCGGCGGAATCGACCGGCAAGGCGTGTGGTTGCACCCCGGAGAACCGAGCGAGCCCGCCGTTGCGACCCTTTCATGAGCACGGGAGTCTGCATATGGTGTTCAAGTTGACGAGTCCTGCATTCGACGATGACCAGCCGATTCCGGCCAAATACACTTGCGACGGCCAGAATGTGTCTCCGCCGCTTCAATGGTCGGACCCGCCGCCGGGCACGAAGAGCTTCGCCCTTATCGTTGAGGACCCGGATGCACCGTCCGGCACGTTTCGGCATTGGGGCATCTACAACATCATGGGCGAGCGGACGATGCTGCCGGAAGCCATCGGTCACGGGCCAAAGACGGAGCGTCTCGGCAAAGGCGTCAACGATTTCGGCGAACTAGGCTATGGCGGGCCGGCGCCGCCCAAGGGTCATGGTACGCATCACTATCACTTCAAGCTGGCGGCCTTGGATGTCGACGAGCTATCGCGTTCGCCCAGCATGCCGATAGTCGACATCTGGAAAGCCGTCGAGAAGCACGCGATCGGCCAGGCTGAACTCGTCGGGACGTACCGCAGGTAGTGGCGACACGTTGCATGGAACGAGCGGGTCTCGGGGTGCGCCTGTGGCGTGCCCGCTCCCGCTCGGCACCTTGTTCCTTCTGTTTGCATCATGCCTCAGCCGGTGACCGCGCCCGCATGTTGCCCGCCCGGCCGCGAGATCCCATGCAGCGCGGTAGCGGCGCCGTCACCCGGCTTGGAAACCGCGATATCGCCGAGCGCAATGATACCGACCAGCCGCTTGTTTCGAGTGAGCACCGGCAACCGCCGCACCTGGATATCGGCCATGTTGCGAGTGACTTCATCGATATCCTGGTCTTCGAAGCAGTATTTGACATCTGCTGTCATGACGTCGCGCACCGGCGCATCCGGACCTCGGCCCATCGCCATTCCGCGCGTGGCAATATCACGGTCGGAGATCATTCCCACCAACCGATCATTTTCAGCCACCGGCAACAGCCCGATATTGAGCGTCGCCATCGCCTCGGCTGCATCCCTGATGCTGTCTTGCGCAGTGCAGAGCTGCACGGTCGTGGTCATGGCATCGCAAACTTTCATCTGGAGCCTCCTCTTGCCCGATAGGCGGCCAACGAAATTTGCAAGCGGACGTTCCCTCTATCGACCGGAAATCCAGGTGTGGAACATCGCGGGTACGAGTGTGTTCAACGTTCGGACCAGAGCAAAGCGGAGCGGATGACGATGGTGGGACGGCTGAACGGCAAATCATCAATCGTGACAGGTGCGGCGACGGGAATCGGCGAAGCTATCGCCCATAAATTTGCGCGAGAAGGTGCGAAAGTCATTGTTGCCGGACTGCCCGCCGATCCGGTGGAGGACGTCGTCCATGCCATCCGGGCGCGCGGCGGCGTGGCCGAACCCTTTCTTGGCGATGTTGCGGACGAGGTGGATGCGCAAGCCTGCATCGCCCTGGCGATCGATGCATTCGGCAGGCTCGACATCCTGATCAACAATGCCGGCGTGTTTCCCGAAATTGCCGAATGCCAGGATCACTCGGTCGAGATGTTCGACTACATCGTGCGTAACAATGTCCGTTCTGCATTCCTGATGACGAAGTTTGCGCTGCCACATCTGAAGCGCTCGCGGGGTGTCGTGATTTCGACGGGATCAGAGGCCGGCGAAATGGGTGAGCCAACGGCGGCGCCCTACGGTGGTTCGAAGGGCTTCCTTCACGCTTTCATGCGCGGCGTGGCCTACGAACAGGGCAAGCACGGCGTGCGCGCCCTCTGTGTGTGCCCTGGCCCTATCGATACGGCTTGGACGCACAAGGAAACCGGGCCGATGAACGAGCAGATGGAGAAGCAGACTCTTGCCGGTACTGTGCTCGGTCGGCGCGGTACCCCGGAGGAGATGGCCAATGTCTTTGCGTTCGCTGCGTCGGATGAGGCGAGCTTCGTAACGGGGGCGCTGATATTTGCTGACGGCGGCACCACGATTGCGAAGGGCGGCCCGGGGGAGATGGTGCAGAGCTTTGTGAGGGAGCAACCCAAGCCGACGCTCGATCTCAGGCACTCGCACGACGGCCTCAAGGGCAAGCCTGTCGAGAACCGCATGCACTAGATGAAGCTGCGAGCAGAATGCCGGTCGCGATCGAGTCGCTGCTGGTCAGGGCACCGGTACGGCCCGGCCCTTTCTGCCCGATTGCATCCCCTGGCTGAGGCGATCATCCGCGTGCTCGCTGACCGCATCCGTCGGCGGAAATATGCTGTCATATATTGCGCGGGCCTCTTGAATTAAGCGAGCCCGCTCAAGCTCCGGCTTCGGAACAAGTCGAATGACTTCGCCCATGCAGGGTCCCCGTCGGAAGGCATCATTGGTTTGCAGGTAGTTATGTTATAACGTAACATACGGTGGATTAGCGTCCTGTCAAGTCGCGTTTGGTCCGGTCGGCAGGCATCGGGATGCAACACGCCGGTCGCCGGACGACGCCGAAAACGACTGACGCTTCGCCGTCGCATCTATGCGTTGGTAGGCTGGACGCGCCGATGGCGTCGAGCTGATCGAAGAGGCTAGCGCCGCAATGCCGTCTCGGGGATGGCCCTGCGAACCACCTCGCGCATCGCAAAGCTCGAGTGGATGCGCGCCACTCCGGGCATCCGTGAAAGATGTTGCTTGTGGATGCGCTCGAAGTCCGCGATGTCGCGTGCGATGACCTGCAAGTGATAATCGTCGCTGCCCGACATCAAGTGACAGGACACGACATCCGGACAGCGGGCGATCGCCGCTTCGAATGCGGCCAGGTAATCCTCGCTCTGTTTTTCCAGCGTGATGGTGACGACAACGGTCGTGACGAGCCCGAGCGCAGTCGGCTCGAGATCGGCGCGATAGCCCCTGATAATCCCACCTTCCTCGAGTTGGCGGATGCGGCGCGCGCAGGCTGTCGGCGATAGTCCGACCTTTTCGGCGAGCTCGATCTGGCTCGCCCGGGCGTCGGCGAGGAGCTCGCTCAGAATCCGATAATCAATGCGATCCAGTTCATTCACGCGATAAGTCACTAATTTATGGCGTCAACATGCACAATATATGCGCAAATGGCTCCCAGCAAGCCGCAATTCGCCGAGAAGCGCTACCGACTCAGCAGTACTTTTATCTGCAGGCAGATGGCCTCGAATGCAGGAGCAAGCCCATGCGGATCGGTGTGCCCACGGAAATCAAGGTCGAGGAATATCGCGTTGGTCTGACGCCGGCTTCGGTGCGGGAGTATGTGACGCGGGGACACGAGGTGATCGTCGAGCGGGGCGCCGGGATCGGCATTGGCGCAAGCGATGACGTCTACCGTTCGGCCGGCGCTGCAATCGTGGATACGGCCGCGGAAATTTTCGCGACCGCTGATATGGTGGTCAAGGTCAAGGAGCCGCAGCCGAGCGAATGGCGCCAGCTTCGCGACAATCAGATCCTCTTCACCTATTTGCACCTTGCGCCGGACGCGGCGCAGACCAAGGGGCTTCTGGCATCCGGCTGCACTGCGATCGCTTACGAGACGGTGACCGACGCCCATGGAGGGCTTCCCTTGCTTGCGCCGATGAGCGAAGTGGCGGGACGGTTGGCGATCGAGGCTGCGGGCGCTGCCCTGCGGAAATCGGCGGACGGAATGGGTAAGCTGATCGGCGGGGTGCCCGGCGTGGCGCCGAGCAGGATGGCGGTGATCGGCGGTGGCGTGGTCGGCACGCATGCCGCGCGGATGGCCGCAGGGCTCGGCGCCGACATCGTTATCCTGGACCGCTCGCTGCCGCGCCTTCGTGTTCTTGACGAGATGTTCCAGGGGCGCGTGCGCACACGCTATGCAACGCTGGAAGCGATCGAAGAGGAGGTCATTGCGGCCGACGTCGTCATCGGCGCCGTGCTGGTGCCGGGCGCCAGTGCGCCGAAGCTCGTCTCGCGCGCGCATCTCGGCCGCATGAAATACCGTGCCGTACTGGTCGACGTTGCGATCGACCAGGGCGGCTGCTTCGAGACGTCGCGGCCGACGACCCATCAGGCGCCGACCTATCTCGTCGACGAGATCGTGCACTATTGCGTCGCCAACATGCCGGGCGCGGTGCCGGTGACGTCGAGCCATGCGCTCAACAATGCCACGCTGCCGTTCGGCCTTGCGCTGGCTGAAAAGGGCATCCGCGCGCTGATCGAGGATCCGCATCTGCGGGCCGGACTCAACGTGCACCGCGGACAGATCACCAATCGCGCGGTCGCCGACAGCCAGAATTTGCCTGCAGCGGCACCCGAAATGATTTTGGCGGCGTGACGCTGGCCGCCCGCTGGGGGTCGCAAGGTGACGGTGGCGTGACGCCATGGCCGGATTTTGCGGCACTCACCCAGCAGCCGAGGTTCGAAGCGATCTGAGTCCCGAAATGGCGCGGGGTCGTGGGGGCGCTATGCGTCGGTCGCGCGGCCACACCCTTGAATCGGCTTTGCAATTCGATCGGGCTTCCATCATATAGGCGCCTGATTTCCGCCGCGCGCGCCATTTGGCGACTAATAAGCTCAGGGAGAAAGTCTCGTGGCATATTCGAATACCCAACTCTTCATCAACGGCAAATGGCGTCCGAGCCAGTCGGGCAGGACCATCGCCGTGCTCAACCCGGCGACCGAGGAGACGATCGGCACCGTTGCGCATGCCGGCCGTGCCGATCTTGACGAGGCGCTGGAAGCCGCCGCCAAGGGCTTTAAGGTCTGGCGCACGGTGGCGCCGTTCGACCGCTGCAAGATCATGCGCAAGGCGGCCGCGATCATGCGCGAGCGCAATGACGAGATCGCGCCGCTGTTGACGATGGAGCAGGGCAAGACGCTGGCCGAGGCGAAAATCGAAGCGATGGCGGCGGCCGACATCATCGAGTGGTTCGCCGAGGAAGCCAAGCGCGCCTATGGAAGGGTGATCCCGGCCCGTGGTCCCGGCATTTACCAGATCGCCGTCAAGGAGCCGGTTGGCCCGGTCGCGGCCTTTTCGCCCTGGAATTTCCCGATCAACCAGGTGGTTCGCAAGCTCTCCGCGGCTCTCGCAGCCGGCTGCTCCATTATCGTCAAAGCGCCCGAGGAAACCCCGGCATCTCCGGCGCAACTGATCAAGGCATTCGCTGACGCGGGCGTGCCCGATGGCGTCATCAACCTGGTCTTCGGCGTGCCTTCGGAGATTTCGGAATATCTCATTCCGCATCCGGTGATCCGCAAGATTTCCTTCACCGGATCGACCGTCGTGGGCAAGCAGCTCTCCGCATTGGCGGGCTTGCACATGAAGCGCGCCACCATGGAGTTGGGCGGCCACGCACCGGCAATCGTGTTCAAGGATGCGGACGTCACGTCGGCGGCGAAGATTCTGGCGGCAGCGAAGTACCGCAACGCCGGCCAGGTCTGCATTTCGCCGACCCGCATGCTGGTGCAGGACGATGTGTTCCGCGAGTTCGTCGACAAGTTCGTCGAAGGCGCCAAGTCGATGAAGGTCGGCAATGGTCTCGATCCTGACTCGAAGATGGGGGCGCTCGCCAATCCGCGCCGCGTCACCGCCATCGAGGGCATGGTGCAGGATGCGGTCGGCAAGGGCGCCAGGCTCGAGACCGGGGGTCACCGCGTCGGCAACAAGGGCTATTTCTTCGAGCCGACGGTCGTCAGCGACGTGCCGAAGGACGCGCGCGCCATGAACGAGGAGCCGTTCGGCCCGCTGGCGCTGATCTCGCGGTTCTCGACCTTCGACGAGGTGGCCGAGGAGGCCAACCGCTTGCCGTTCGGTCTCGCATCCTACGCCTTCACCAGCTCGACCAAGACGGCGACCGCGATCGGCGCGGCGATCGAAGCCGGCATGGTCTCGATCAACAGTTTTGGTCTGGCCCTGCCCGAAGTGCCGTTCGGCGGCGTCAAGGATTCCGGCTACGGCTCGGAGGGTGGTACCGAGGCGATGGAGGGCTATTTCAATACCAAGTTCATCACCCAGACCGGGGTGTGAACCAGGCTGGCGAAGCCAGCCCGGCTTGCTTCGCTCATGATATGGCCCGACGCTTCACCCAGCGTCGGGCTAATTTTTTACGATCCACGCGAGCAGCAGGATGACGAGCACGATCAGGCCCGCCGACAGGCTCTTCCAGAACACCAGCGGGTCGCGCTCGTAGAGCGAGCGCCGTGACGTGACGGCAGGTTTCGCCCACATCGCGCCGTTTTCGAGCTCATGCGAGAATTCGATGACGTCGCCGTAGCGTTGCGCACGATCGACGTTGAGCGCCTTGCCGACTACCGCGTCCAGCCAGGCCGGCAGATCAGGGCGATAGCGCGAGAGGTAGGTTGGCTTGCCGAAGCGAGGCCGCGAGAACGGTTCGATTTCGCCGTAGGGATAGGCCGCAGTGAACATCCGGTACACGGTGACGCCGAGCGCATAGAGATCGGAAAATTCGTCGCCGGGCCGCCCGCCGAACAACTCCGGCGCCATGTAGCTCGGCGTGCCCGGGATATCCTCGGCCGGGAAGTCCTCGAGCAACGGCACGCGCGCGACGCCAAGGTCGACCAGCCGCAACCCGCCGGCCTTCAACAGGATCACGTTGTCGGGCTTAATGTCGCGATGGATGATGCCGGCACGATGCAGGGTGGCAACCGCGCGCGCCAGCTTGGTCGCGATGCCGATGCCTTCGGCCAGCGAAAGCTGCGGCGAACGATTGAGGCGCTGCTCCAGCGTCTCGCCCTCGTAGAGCGGCATCACCGAATAGAGACGAGTCTGCCGTTCGGCAGGCAGTTCGATGATCTCTCCGATCCACAGGCTACGCACGCGGGCCGCGACCCATGCCTCGCGGACGAAGGCGAGGCGATAGGAACCCTCACTGGCAACGCGCGGATGTGGAAACTTCAGCACGACCTCGCGGCCCTGCCGCTTGTCAATCGCCGTGAAGAGTCGGCTGTAGCGGCCGTCCGATAATATTTCGCCGAGCGTGAAATCATCGATCACGTCGCCCGTCTCAGGCAAATCCAGGATTGGAAGCGTCGCGATCGAATGGGTGAGCTCGTCCCGGTCGGCGGGTGGCAGGTCGACGACATCGAGCACCAACGCGGTCATGTTGTCGGTGGAGCCGGCACCCAGCGCCGCGTCGACGAGTGCGCGAGCGGATTCTTCCGGCGAGGTGCGCTCGCTCAATAGTAGCTGCAGGCGGTGATCGGCGAGTACGCCGTGGACGCCGTCGCTGCAGATCATAAGCCTGTCGTGCTGCCGCAACCCGACGGTGGCGTAGTCGAAGCGGGCAAAATCCTCGAAGCCGATGGCGCGGTTGAGCAGGTGAGCGAGATCACCGCGTCCGGCGATGTGGTCGGTGGTCAGCTGCTCCAGCCGCCCCTCACTCAGGCGATAGGCGCGGGTATCGCCGATGTGAATGATGTGGCAAAGCCGCCGCGACAGGATGATCGACGAGAAGGCGCAACTCATGCCGCTGAGGCGAGGATCGGTGCGGCCTTGCGTATAGATCCAGCTATTGGCGGCTTCCAGCGAGCGCGACGCCCGGCGGCGTACGCCGAGCGTCTCGGGGAGAGAATAATAGGCGTCGATGAAGCAACGAACCGCAAGCTCGGCGGCCTCGCGTCCGCCTTTGTATCCGCCGACACCGTCAGCGACGGCGGCGACGATGTCGCGGTTGCTTACCCCAGATCGGCCGAGACAGGTCCCGACATAATCCTCATTGGCGGAGCGCTTGCCGGTCTCGCTGACGAAGCCGACACGAACCCCGAGATTCCGCTGCGAACCGATTGTCACCCGCGCGACCTGTCAATTTGGCAGCGCGCGCCGTCAGACCCGCGCTCCCGATGCGGCGCCCCATGTGGTGCGCCAGCGCACCTTGACCATGGCAAGTCCGAGGAAACCAAGCAACGCCAGCAGGCCGAAAAACAGGAAGCCCGCGCCGAAGCCGCCGGTCATGCCCTTGGCGACGCCGAGGGCCTTGGCAAGAAAGAAGCCGCCGATGCCTCCGGCGCAACCCACCATGCCGGTCATCAGGCCGATCTCCTGGCGGAAGCGGAGCGGAATGAGCTGAAACACGGCGCCATTGCCCATGCCGAGCGCGAGGACTCCGATCGAGAACAGCAGCACCGACATCCAGGCGATCCGCGGCATCTCAGTGAGCGCCCAACCCGCAGCCGCTGGCGCGGCCGGCCCCTCCGGCATGAAGGCGATGACGAGATACGCCGCCACCACGACGCCAAAGAACATCGACAGTGAGCGGATGCCGCCGATGCGGTCGGCGATCAGGCCGCCGACGGGGCGGAAACCCGAACCGAAAGCGACGATCAAGGAAACCAGCAGGCCCGCCGCGACGCCTGATACGTGATATTGCACCGTGAAATACAGTGGCAACGCATTGGCCAGTCCGACGAAGCCGCCGAAGGTGATGAAGTAGAAGAACATGAACCAGCGGCTGTCGGGGTCGCGCAGCAGCGTACCATAGGCCTTCAGCGAAATCGGTTTGCGCTCTCCGGGCGCGTCCTTGGCGGCATAGGCGTAGTAGGCGAGGATCAGCACCATCGGAACGAGCAGCACGCCGAACACGGCTTGCCAGCCCCAAAGCTCGGCAATCGTCGGCGCGAACATCGTGTCGAGCACGACACCCATGTTCCCGGCGCCGGCGATCCCCATCACCACGCCCTGATATTGCGGCGGATACCAGCGGCTCGCCTGCGGCAGTGCCACTGCGAAGGAAGCGCCGCCGATGCCGAGCGCGAGACCGAAGATTTCGACCGACACGCTTGCTCGGGAGCCCGAAATAGCAAACCCAGGACGTCGCGGCGATGACGACGAGTTGCGCGACTATTCCGGTCCGTTTGGCGCCGAACAGATCGGCGAGTATGCCCATCGGCACGCGCAGCAAAGCGCCGGCCAGAACCGGGATGGCGACGAGCGTGAACTTCTCGTCGACGGCCAGGTTCATGTCATGCACGATGTAGACGATCAACGGACCGAGCGCGACCCAAGCCATGAAGCTTATGTCGAAATAGAGAAAGGCGGCGAGTAGCGTGGGCCAGTGGCCGGCCTTCTTGAATTCAGCAAACTTCATCGAGCAGCCTCGAACAGCGGCCTGTGATACCGCGCGGGCCGCGCGGTGATCTCGGCACAAAGAGACGGAATTTGGGAAGCGAGTCGGCTCGTCGTTGAGACGCACTCTAGGTCTCAGCGTCAGCAAATCACGTGCCAGACAAAGAAGCGCGCCACTTAGCGTGTATTTGCAGTACCTTGCCGGGTGCGCCCAAACTGCCGCGAATGCGGCCGCTGCTCCGTTTGTTGGCAAAACCAGCCGCCCGAACGTGCAGTGTGGTGTTTTATTATGCTGTGCGAAGTATTAACGGAAAAGCTCTCCTGAAAGCCGCCAGTCCGGTGCCGTGCTATTTCCACGGGCACATTGCCATCGAGTCACGGTGAAGTATTCGCGTTGTGCACAATGGATAGCCCTTGCGGGTGATTTTTTGGGCATCCATGCACGCGAAGGTGCAGCCAGTTCCCGATTTATCGGCTGAAGCGCTGTGTTGCGCCCGAAGAATTACGGGTTCGGCGTTGGCACGTCTCTTGAATATGCAAGATATCGATCGTCATAGTCGACGATACTCTGCCCGCCGATGGGCGCTCCTCAATCATCAACAATTCTCGCCAATCGACGATGCAGAGTTGCGTCGCCGAGCGGGGCCATCGGAACCTGAATTAGAAGGCAGAGCATGCTCGACAAAGTAAACAAGCCGAAGTTGGTGGTGATCGGCAACGGCATGGCCGGCATCCGCACGGTGGAATTGCTGCTGGACCGTGCGCCCCATCTCTATGACATCACCGTGTTCGGCTCCGAGCCATACGGCAACTACAACCGAATTCTGCTGTCGCCCGTGCTTGCCGGCGAGAAGACCGTCGACGACATCATGCTCAACACGGAGCAGTGGTACGAGGACAACGGGATCACGCTGCGCAAGGGCGAAATGATCGAGATGATCGATCGGCGTACCTGCGAAGTCGTGACGAGAGAGGGCGCGCGCGTACCCTATGATCGCCTGCTGATCGCCACCGGCTCGAACCCGATCATGTTGCCGCTTCCGGGCAAGGATCTCCGGGGCGTCATCGGCTTTCGCGATATCCAGGACGTCGAGCACATGGTCCAGGCCTCGACGAGCTTCAAGAACGCCGTCGTGATCGGCGGCGGTCTGCTCGGCCTCGAGGCGGCCAACGGCCTGATGAAGCGCGGCATGAACGTCACCGTCGTGCATCTGCTCGACACGCTGATGGAGCGCCAGCTCGATCAGGTCGCGGGCGGATTGCTGCGCAAGTCGCTGGAAGAGCGCGGCATGGTGTTCAAGATGCCGGCGCAAACGGAGGCGATTCTCGGCGAGGATCGCGTAACCGGTGTGCGCTTCGCCGACGGCGAAGAGATCCCTGCTGATCTGGTCGTGATGGCGGTCGGCATCCGCCCGAATGTCGAGCTGGCGCGCAAGGCGGGCCTCTATTGCGAGCGCGGCATCGTGGTCTCCGACACCATGCAGACCTACGACGGCCGAATCTACGCCGTCGGCGAATGCGTGCAGCACCGGCGCCAGACCTACGGGCTCGTGGCTCCCTTGTTCGACCAAGCCAAGGTCTGCGCCAACCACCTCGCCATGAAGGGATTCGCCACCTATGACGGGTCGGTGGTTTCGACCAAGCTGAAGGTGACCGGGATCGACCTGTTCTCCGCCGGCGACTTCGCGCCGGGTGCGGACAAGGAAGAGATCGTCATGCAGGACGCCTCCCGCGGCGTCTACAAGCGCATCATCCTGCGCGACAAGAAGATCGTCGGCGCCGTGCTCTATGGCGATACCATCGACGGCCCGTGGTACTTCCAGCATCTGCGCGACGGCACTGACGTTTCGCAGATGCGCGAGCGGCTGGTGTTCGGCGCCGCCAATCTCGGCGACGGTGGCCATAGCGGCAAGAACTCGGTCGCCGCCATGAGCGATGATACGGAAATCTGCGGATGCAACGGCGTCTGCAAGGGAACGATCGTCAAGGCAATCAGCGAAAAGAAACTCTTCACGATCGACGACGTGCGTGCCCACACCAAGGCGTCGTCGTCGTGCGGCTCCTGTACCGGCCTGGTCGAGCAGGTTCTCGCTTTCACGCTCGGCGGCGACTATTCGGCGGCGCCGAAGGTCAAGCCGATGTGCGCGTGCACCGATCACAGCCACGATGACGCGCGCCGCGTCATCGTCGAGAATGGATTGAAGACCATCCCCGATGTCATGAAGTTCATGGACTGGAAGACGCCGAACGGGTGCCACTCCTGCCGGCCTGCCCTGAACTATTATCTGCTCGCCACCTGGCCCGGCGAGTATCGCGACGATCAGCAGTCGCGCTACATCAACGAGCGCGTTCACGCCAATATCCAGAAGGACGGAACGTACTCTGTCGTGCCGCGGATGTGGGGCGGCGTCACGACGCCGGATGAATTGCGCGCCATCGCCGACGTCGCGGACAAGTTCAAGATTCCGACCGTCAAGGTGACCGGCGGACAGCGCATCGATCTTCTGGGCGTGAAGAAGGAGGACCTGCCCGCCGTCTGGGCCGATCTTAACAATGCAGGCATGGTGTCGGGTCATGCCTATGCCAAGGGATTGCGCACGGTGAAGACCTGTGTCGGATCGGAATGGTGCCGTTTCGGCACGCAGGATTCGACCGGCCTCGGTATCAAGCTCGAGAAGTTCATGTGGGGCTCGTGGACGCCGGCCAAGGTGAAACTCGCGGTCTCCGGTTGTCCGCGCAACTGCGCGGAAGCGACTTGCAAGGACGTCGGCGTCGTCTGCGTCGATTCCGGATTCGAGATCCATTTCGCAGGCGCTGCCGGTCTTCACATCAAGGGAACCGAATTCCTGGCCAAGGCAGCGACGGAGGAGGAGACGCTCGAAATCATTGCTGCGCTGACTCAGCTTTATCGCGAACAGGGCTGGTATCTGGAGCGCATGTACAAGTGGTGCGATCGGGTCGGCCTCGATGCGATCCGCAAGCAGGTGGTCGACGATGTCGCCAACCGCAAGGCGCTGTTCAGCCGCTTCGCCCATTCGCAGCAATTCTCGCAGAGCGATCCCTGGGCGGCGCGCGCCCAGCGCGGCGTCGACCGTAACGAATTCACCCCGCTGGCGGAGCTCGAACTCGCATGACCAAATGGATCGAAATCGGGGCGTTGAACGACATTCCCGTTCTCGGCTCGCGCGTGGTGAGGACGGCCTCGGGAGACATTGCGGTATTCCGGACCAGCGAGGACGAGGTGTTCGCGCTCGACGACCGCTGTCCGCACAAGGGCGGACCGTTGTCGCAAGGCATCGTCCACAACAAGCGCGTCACCTGTCCGCTGCACAATTTCGTCATCGAGCTCAGAAGCGGCATGGCGGTCGCGCCCGACGAGGGATGCACGCGCGCGCATCCGACCAAGGTGGAGAACGGCATGGTCTGGCTTAGCGTCCAAACGGCAGCGGTTGTGCCCGCCGAGTGAGGGTGATCGCCCGTGGCAGTGAAGACAACCTGTCCGTATTGCGGGGTCGGCTGCGGCGTTGTCGCTGACAGAGGTCCCGCTGGCGCCGTGACCGTCCGGGGCGATCCGCTTCATCCCGCCAATTTCGGGCGGCTGTGCGCGAAAGGCTCGGCTCTCGCCGAGACCATCGGCCTCGAGGGGCGGCTGCTCGCCCCTGTGGTCAACGGGGAGGAGACGAACTGGGATACGGCGCTCGATCATGTCGCGGAGGGTTTTGACAGAATCATCCGCGAGCATGGACCGGATTCGGTCGCGTTCTATGTCTCCGGCCAGATTCTCACCGAGGACTATTACGTCATCAACAAGCTCGCCAAGGGCTTCATCGGCACTGCGAACATCGACACCAACTCGCGGCTGTGCATGGCCTCGAGCGTGGCGGGCCACAAGCGTGCGTTCGGCAGCGACACCGTTCCGGGTTGCTATGAGGATCTCGAGACCGCCGATCTCCTGGTCCTCGTCGGCTCCAATGCCGCCTGGTGCCATCCGATCCTCTACCAGCGCATGGTGGCGGCCAAGGCCAGCAACCCCGCGTGCCGCATCGTCGTGATCGACCCGCGGCGGACCGCGACATGTGACGGCGCCGATCTGCACCTGCCGCTTCGCTCGGGCAGTGACTCCGTGCTGTTCAACGGGTTGCTCGCGCATCTTGCATCGCGCAATGCCATCGATCGCGCGTTCGTGGATGGCTTCACCACTGGCGCCGAAGCCGCGCTGCGGCAGGTCGCCGGCCAGACGGTCGCACAGACGGCCGACATCTGTGGGCTGGGCGAGGGCGCAGTGGCGTTGTTCTTCGACTGGTTTGCCAAAACCGAGCGGGTCGTCACGCTCTATTCGCAGGGTATCAACCAGTCGAGTAGCGGCGTCGACAAGGTCAACTCGATCATCAATTGTCATTTGTTGACCGGCCGCATCGGGCGGCCCGGTATGGGGCCGTTCTCGCTGACTGGACAACCCAACGCCATGGGCGGCCGGGAAGTCGGCGGGCTGGCCAACCAGCTCGCCGCCCATATGGAGATCGAGAACCCGCAGCACCGCGACATCGTTCAACGCTTCTGGCAATCGCCTGTGATCGCGGACAAGCAGGGCCTCAAGGCCATCGACATGTTCGACGCGGTTGCCGATCGGCGCATCAAGGCGGTCTGGATCATGTCCACCAATCCGCTGGTCAGCCTGCCCGATGCGGATCGCGTGCGCCGCGCGCTCGAGGCATGCGAACTCGTCGTCGTGTCCGATTGCATGCGGCATACCGACACCACGCGTCACGCTCACGTATTGCTGCCGGCGCTCACCTGGGGCGAAAAGGACGGCACCGTCACCAACTCCGAACGCCGCATTTCCCGGCAGCGACCGTTCTTGCCGGCGCCCGGCGCTGCAAGAGCCGATTGGCAGACCGTCTGCGACGTCGCCCGGCGCATGGGCTTTTCGGGGTTCGACTATCCGAGCGCTGCGGCGATCTTCCGCGAGCACGCCGGGCTTTCGAGTTTCGAGAATAACGGGACGCGCGATTTCGATCTGTCCGCCCTGAACACGCTCGACGACCGCGCTTACGATGCGCTTACTCCGATCCAATGGCCTGTGACGCGCGAATATCCGACCGGCACGCCGCGGATGTTCGAAACGCGCGAATTCTTTACTGCCGACCGCAAAGCCCGTTTCGTGCCGGTGACGCCGCGTGCTGCCGTGAACGCGACCAGCCGCGACTATCCGCTGGTGCTCAATACCGGGCGGGTCCGCGATCAATGGCACACCATGACGCGGACCGGGAAATCGCCGCGGCTGCTGGCGCACATCTTCGAGCCCTGTGCGGAATTCCACCCCGACGACGCACGCGCAGCCGGCGTGGAGAATGGCGGGCTTGCGCGGCTGACCAGCCCGTGGGGCGAGATGGTGGCGCGCGTCGTCGTTACCGCCGAGCAGCGGCGCGGCTGCGTGTTCGTGCCGATGCACTGGAATGGTGAGTATGCCGGCGACGGCCGGGTCAACGCGCTGGTCAATCCGGCGACCGATCCGATCTCCGGACAGCCGGAGTCCAAACACACGCCGGTCAAGGCGGCGGCTTACTTGCCGAAATGGCATGCTTTCATCCTCAGCCGCCGGGAGATCGAGCATCCCGAAGCGGGTTACTGGGTCGGCGGCCTTTCAGGGACGTGCTGGCGGATGGAGCTCGCTGGCGACGAGCGGCCGCCGAGCTGGCGCGATTGGGCGCGGGCGCAACTCCGCGTCGGGCACGACATCGAGTGGATCGCCTATCGCGATCCGAAGGTTGGCCGCTTCCGCTACGCCGCTGTTCGCGACGGCCGGCTGGAGGGTTGCGTGTTCATCGCACCCGATCACAGGCTGGTTTCGCGGTCGTGGCTCTCCGGCCTGTTCGCGGAACAGGAGTTGTCACCGAGTGCGCGGATGTCGTTGCTGACGGGACAGCCGCTCGATGCCGCTCAAGACGTCGGACCCATCGTCTGCTCGTGCTTCGGCGTGGGGCAGCATCAGATATCCGCCGAAATCCAGAAAGGTGCGGCCAGCGTCGACGACGTTGGCCGGCGCCTGAAGGCCGGCACCAATTGCGGCGCCTGCAAGCCGGAGATCGGGAAGCTTTTGCGCGGCGCGGCCGTGCGCGACCCGCATCCGGCATGAAACCGGCCGCACCCGCCGCTAATTCTTGATCGCGTAGAGCGGCGTTCGCAGCGTTAGCTGATACGATGGCTTCGGCGTCCAGGCGATCTGCGCGGTAATGCCGAACAGTCGGTTGTCGTCGTCGTCCATACGGTCGAGGTCGAACCGCACGATCGGCTGGGTGAACGCGGCAAACGGCGTCAGGTTCAGGAGCTGCGCGCCGCCGAAGTGCTGCACGCCGAAGCGGCCGGTAAGCTTCCAGTTGTTGTCCCACTGATAATAGCCGCCGACATAGCCCATGATATCGGGGCTGACGCGGGCGAGCGGGGTATCGACGAAGACTCTGGCGTATTGCGCGCCAGCGAGCAGCCCGCGCGTTTCATCCGCGTTCAGCGCGTAGTCCGCCTCGAGGATGGTGTTGTAGGCCGTCGTGGCCAGCGGCGCGTCGGAAATCGATCGCGTCGCGTTGGCTTGGATGGTGATGGTCGGAAACGTTCCGCCGTTCTGCTGATAGATGTCGGCCTGAAATCCGACGGTAAAGGCGTAGATCGAGAACGTCGTCCAGGGATCGGTACCCGCCTGCGAGGTGGCTCCGCTGACCCCGCCATACACCGAGAGCCAATCGTTGACATCGACGGTCAAGGGCAGGTCGACCGAGACGCTCTGGCTGGACGGCGAGGTCCGGGTTCGGAGCGAGGAAAGGTTCGCCAGCCTCGATAACAACGGAGGCGCGCTGAATCCGATCGAGAGCGAGCCGGCAGGCAGCGTCGAGTAGATGGTTCTCATATCGAGGTAGAAGTTCGGCAGGGCCGGCTTGGTTGTGGCCGCATCTTCCTCATCGTCGTCTTTGTCTTTTCCGAGGGCCAGACCTGAAAGGCAGAACGACACCAGCACGCCGAGCGCCAGGCTTCTGACGGATCGCGCTGGCGCGAACCTCAGCCGCCGAGGTGCAGTGGACTTGGTAATACTGGTGCTCAATCGACGCCGCCTTTGACTGGCCCACATGACCATTTGGCCGCGGCGAATACAAGCAGCGGTCGCCGCGCGGGCCCTCGATCTTGCGGCAGGTGTGGCGCGTTTGCGCCGCGTGGACAAAACCGAGGTCAAGGGATTCTGGGGCCCGGGGCAGGGCAAAGGCGTCATGTGTCGGTGACGAGTTCGCCGGATCTTTCCGTCATTTCGAAGAAATTCCGTTGGACTTCCCGATGATGGAGAACATCACGGCCGCTATGATGCCGGACAGCAGAGATGCCAGGAGAACGCCGAGGCGGACCTGCGCGAGGACGACTTCGTCGTCGAACGCGAGCGTTCCGATGAAGAGGCTCATGGTGAAACCGATGCCGGTCAGGATGGCCGTGGCATAGAATTTCGTCGTCGTGGCCCCGTCCGGCATCGCAGCGAGGCCCAGCCTGACGGCGAGCAGAGAGGCGCCGAAGACGCCGATCTGCTTGCCGATGAACAGCCCCGCGATGATCCCAAGTGGTATCGGCCCTGTCAGCTTTTCCAAGGTCAGCCCATGAAACGATACGCCTGCATTGGCGAAGGCAAAGAGCGGCACGATGGCGAAACTGACCCACGGCTTGAGTGCATGTTCGGTGTCCTCGAGCAGGCTGTGGCCATTATGCCGGGTCAGCGGCATCGCGAAGCCGACAGCGACACCGGCAAGTGTCGCATGCACGCCGGATTTGAGCACGCAGACCCAGGTGAAAAGGCCGGCGATCAAATAGAATGCGGGCCTTCGCACATCGAGCAGGTTGAGGACCACAAGCGCAGCGATGCCGAGTGCGCCGAGCCCCAGCGCCAGAACCGAAAGGTCGGCAGCATAGAACAACGCGATGACGATGATGGCCATGAGGTCGTCAATGATCGCAAGCGCCAACAGAAAAGTCTTTAGCGAGGCCGGTACCTTGCGTCCCAGCATGGCGCAGACGCCGAGCGCAAAGGCGATGTCGGTGGCTGCCGGTATGGCCCAGCCGCGCAACGCCTCGGCATCGCCCCAGTTGATCGCGGCAAAAATGGCGGCCGGCGTGACAAATCCGCCGAACGCGGCGATCACGGGCAATGCCGCTTTCTTCGGGCTCGCCAGCGCACCCTCGATCGCCTCGCGTTTGATCTCGAGGCCGACCAGCAGAAAGAACACCGCCATCAAGCCGTCGTTGATCCAGTGTTCGAGCGTCTTGCTCAGTCCGATCGATGCGATCCGCACCTCGCCGGTCGTATGCAACAGCGCCTGATACTCCGGCCCGAGCGGTGAGTTAGCGACGATGAGCGCTGCGGCTGCGGCGATGCCAAGCGCGATACCGCCATAAAGGTCGGTATTGTCGGCAATGTGAGGCGCGGCCGTCGGAGCCTTGGCCGTCGGAGTCTTGGCCGTCATGAACCAGCCTTGCCGGCCTTCTCGATGGCAACGGACAGCGCGAGCTTGGTTTCCGCCACAATGTCCTCGACCAGTTCTTCCCGGCTGACATGGGCAGCCTGGCCGGTGAGCAATCCCTGTTCGGCGAGCATGACCACGCCGTGTAGTGAGGCCCAGACCTTGAGCGCGCTCCGCTCGCGCAACAGTTCTACAGCGGGCGCCTCCAGCGCCTCTACCAGGAGCTCGAAGGTCTCCATTGCGGCACTATGCAGCTCGCTGCCTTTCGGCGCGCATGCCATGGTTCGAGACGCGAACATCAGGCGATAGATGCCGTTGCGGCGCAGGCCGAAATCAAGCGTGAGCTGCGCGAAACGCGACAGCTTCGACTGCTTCGACGGCTTTTCAAGCGCCGCACGCATCATGGCGCTGAACTGGCGAAACGCTTCGGCCGTCACGGCCGTCAGCAGCGTCTCGCGATCGGCGAAATGCTTGTAGGGCGCCGGCTGCGAGACGCCGAGTTTCTTGGCCAGCGCGCTGATGCTGATCGCTTCGGGACCGCCTAGTTCCACTTCATGCAACGCGGCTTGAACCAGGGCATCACGAAGATCCCCATGGTGGTAGGCATTCAGCGCTTTACGTGCGGGTCGAGGTGACATTCAGTTCCATGATCTATAACTTTTGCCTTGACAGCACAACGGCAACGCGAATGTAATACGATATAACTTCGCGGTGCTGCGGCGGATCTGTGCCGCTGCGCCGACGAAAGGCCGCGCGAGACAATGCGCGCCACAAAGAGGGGAACGCTGCGATGGCTGCAAAGCTGAAGATCCGCGTCGACCAGGACAAATGCCAGGGACACGCGCGCTGTAAATCACTGGCCCCCGAACTGTTCGAGCTCGACGAATTCGGCAACGCGCACGAAACAGGCGATGGTTCTGTGCCTGCGGGCCTGGAAGACAAGGCCTGGCTCGCCCAGAGTAACTGTCCGGAAATTGCCATCGAGGTGACCGAAGAATAATCCGGTCGCGGATCTTTCATCCATTACGATCTGAACGAACCAAGCAGAGGAATTGCTCCGATGTCCGATTCCGCCAGCATCATGCCCGAGCATCCGCCAGTCACCGACTGGATCAACGATTTCGACCATACCGACCCGGTGTGGACGGAAGATCCGTTTCCGATCTGGGAAGAGCTGCGCGCGGCTTCGCCGGTCGTTCATACCGACCGGTTTCTCGGCTGCTACATGCCGACCACGTACCAGGCGGTGAAGGAAATCGCCTACGACACCGAGCACTTTTCGTCCCGACGCGTGATCGTGCGCGACGTTCGCCCGGAGATTACGGCCCGCGCGCCGCCGATCACCTCCGACCCGCCCGAGCACAAGCCGGCCAAGCAGATTCTGCTGCCGCCTTTCACCCCGGACGCGATGAAGAAGCTGGAGCCGCGGGTCCGCGCGATCTGCAACGAGCTGATCGACGAGTTCATTGCCGACGGCAAATGCGACGCCGCCGCCCGCTACACCAAGCACATTCCGGTGCGCGCCATCGCGCACATGCTCGGGATTCCCGAGAAGGACGGCGACCTGTTCATCAAATGGATTCACGGCATCCTTGAACTCGGCATCAAGGACGACAACGCGCTGATGGAGGCGGTGAAGGAGATGACTGGCTATTTCGCCGGCCAGATCGAGCAACGCAAGAAGAATCCGACCGACGATCTGATCTCGACCCTGATGAAGGCGAAAGACAAGGATGGAAATCCGTTGGCTGACGAACACGTGCTGGGTTCGCTGCGGCTGCTGTTGATCGCCGGCATCGACACCACCTGGAGCGCGATCGGGTCCTCGCTGTGGCATCTGGCCAAGACGCCCGCGGACCGCGAGCGCCTCGTCAAGGAGCCGGAGCTGATGCCGCTCGCAGTTGAGGAATTGCTGCGCGCCTACTCACCGGTGACGATGGCACGTGAGGTGATGAAGGAGACGACGGTCAGCGGCTGCCCGGTCAGGCCCGGCAACATGGTGCTGCTGTCGTTCCCGGCCGCCAACCGCGATCCCGCCATGTTCCCCGATGCCGACAAGGTGGTCATCGACCGCAAGGAGAACCGGCACGCCGCGTTCGGCCTCGGCATTCACCGCTGCGTCGGCTCCAACCTCGCTCGCATGGAAATGACGGTTGCGATCGAGGAATGGCTGAAGCGGATTCCGGATTTCAGGCTCGATCCGGCCGGCAAGGTCACATGGTCGGAAGGCACCGTTCGCGGCCCGCGTCAGTTGCCCCTGCTGTTCGGGAAGGCGAGCTGAGTGCAATACGGGCGTGGCTTCACCTCTCCCGCTTGCGGGGGAGGTCGGATCGCATCATCGGTGCGATCCGGGTGGGGGCTCTCTCATACGAACGGTGCGACTCGCGGCGCCACCCCTCCGGCTCTTCGATCCAATGCGCTGCTGGCACTTGACCTCGATCTTCGCGTCGCTGAACGGCGGGATCAATAAGAAACAAGAGGCGGAGAGATACACCGCCGGCAGCAGACGGGAGGTCGTGATGAGCCGTATCTTTGGTGCAGTCTGCCAGAACGGATATGTCGTCCGCGATATCCGAGCCGCCATGGATCATTGGGTCAATGTGATTGGCGTCGGGCCCTGGTACTATATCGACAAAGTCAAGACCGATTACTTCCGCCACCGCGGCCAGGACTCCGCCATGGAGATGAGCGTAGCGCTCGCCAATTCCGGCGATGTCCAGATCGAGCTGATCCAGCAGCGCAACGACGCGCCCTCGATGTACAAGGAGTTTCTCGATTCCGGTCGCGAGGGCTTGCAGCATATGTCGTACTGGACCCGCGAATATCAGGCCCTCTACGACCGCGCGCTGTCGCTTGGCTATAAAGTGGGACACGAGGGCCAGATCGGCGGCGAAAAAGGCCGCTTCGCGTATTTCGATACCCAAGCCCATCCCGGCACCGTGGTGGAGATTTCAGACATCAGCGGAAGCAAGGGAAGTTTCTTCGAGCACATCCGCCGGGTTGCCGCCGATTGGGACGGCTCCGATCCGATCCGCGAAGTAGGTGGCCGCTGAGCGATGCGCGATCCGGCAACCGTGAAGTAACCACCGTGAAGTAACCAGAGCGCGGAAGCGTCCGCCAATAAGAACGGCAAGCGCAAGGAGAGGCGAATGGCCAGACTTCCCCTGATTGATCCGGCGACAACCAGCGGCGACGTGCGTGCGTCCTTCGATCGGATGCCGGTCGTATTGAACATCTTCCGGATGATGGCGCATGCCGAGGACGCCGCCTTCAATGCCGCCGAAAGGCGCTGCTGGCGTTCGGCCGCGAAGTGATCGAGAACGTGCGCGTCGCTGAACCGGTCTTTGCCGCCATGCGCAGGCATCTCAGCGAGCAGGAGATCGTCGAATCGATCCTTGCGATCGGCTTCTACATGACGATGGCGCGGCTGACGGAAGCGACCGAGGTTGATCTCGACCCCGCCGCTGGTATGACCGTCTTCGAGGGCGGCCAGAAGCGAACGGGCTGACATTGACCACGCCCCCGGTTGCAGCGATCATCGGCCGGGTCCAACGATGGCGTGGAGCGAAGGCAATGACAGGTGAGCCCGGTTCGAGCGGTCCGCGACCACTAGGCGAAATCGCCAGCTATCACGCCCACATCTACTACGATCCGGCGACCACGCGGGCCGAGGCCGAGCAACTTCGAAACTGGATCGGCGAGCGCTTTTCGGTCACGCTCGGACGGTGGCACGACGTCAAGGTCGGCCCGCACGATCAGGCCATGTATCAGGTCGCCTTTGCCCGCGCGGTATTTTCTGAGTTGGTCCCTTGGCTGATGCTCAACCATGGCAATCTGAGCGTTCTGGTCCATCCGAATACGACCAACCCGCGCCGCGATCATCTGGCCGATCCGATCTGGATCGGGCCGGCGCTGGCCGTACATGGCGATAAGCTGCCAGAGGACGCCGAGATGGAAGAGGCGCCGGCACCGAATACCAATCCAATTCTCCGGCCTTGAGCGCGGCTCTGCTGGCGAAAACCCCGGCTCGTTTACCAATACGAGGCTTGAACCTGTGAATTCGGCCGGTCATGATAGCCGTGAGCGATTGTCTCGATTATGCCTTACTTTGGTTTGCATTATGGTGGGACTTATTCGGTGAATCCCTTAGGAATCATTCGATTCAGAAGCGCCGATCCGGGGACGAATGGATAGAGCCAAGACCAGCGCAGCCGGGCTTGCGTCAAGCCGCGGTACCCGATTGCTCCGTGAGACGGCATTCGGGACGGCGGCGCTCGCCATGGCATTGGGGTTGGCCGCCTGGGTGACCGATTTCGACGTGGTCGGCTTGATCAAGCCCGCATCCGCGAATGTCGGCAGCACATCCTCGTTCGACGAGCGCTTCGGCACCGCCTCGGTGCGGCGTTCGCTGACCATCAACTATCCCTGGCGTGTCGCCGCCCGCCCCGAGCGCGCGGACTTCGATGCGGAGTTCGCCTACATCGAAATCCTGTTGGGCGGACAATCGCGCGAGGAGCAATCGCGCGAGGAGAACGTGCAGCCTCCGCCGCCGGCCCCGACCGTCGAAGCGGCCATCCCGCTCCCGAGGTCCCGGCCGGTCATGGCCAACCTTCAGTCGGCAAGAAGCGATCCGCCGCCGGTCTCGTCCGACAACCGCACCATGTTCGAGAAGCTTGCCGATCTGGTGCCGATGCGCTTCTCGCTGGCCTCGTTGACGCCGGGGGATGGGCTGCTCAGCGAGCGCAAGGATCTGGGGGCGCTAGGCTATGACAGTCAGACCGCCGTCTACGACATTTCGGCCCGCGCCGTTTATTTGCCGAGCGGCACCAAGCTCGAGGCACACTCAGGGCTGGGCAACCTGATGGACAATCCGGCACATGTCGACCAGCGCATGGTCGGCGCGACCCCGCCGAACGTTTACGATTTGAAGCCGCGCGAGAAACTGTTTCACGGCGTCGCGGCGCTGCGCATGACCCCGATCGGCGAAAACGAAATGCACGGGCGAACGGGCCTGCTCGTGCACAGCTACCTGCTCGGGCCGAACGGTGATTCCAACGGCTGCGTCTCGATCAAGGACTACGACAGGTTCCTGCAGGCCTACCGGAACGGCGAGGTCAAGCGGCTCGTCGTCGTGCCGAGTCTGCGCGAAGGCCTCACCGCGTCGCGGCGTTCGCCATCTCCGTCATGACCGCAGTTGCGGGCGATACCGCCGATTCCGACACCCCGCTGCGGGCGCTCTTCAAGATCAGCCTGAACGGCAAAACGGTGTCGATCGCCACCGTCGGCCAGGCCTATCGCTTCATCACCAATCTCTCCTCGATCGAATGGATCGAATTCCGCGCGCTGCATGCCGAAGCCGTGCAAGCACTGCAGGGCGCCGCTGATAACGCGATGCTGACCGTGCAGGCGACCGACGCCTTGCGTGCGCTGTTCGTCCGCGCGAAGCTGTTGTGAAGGCGCCGGCCTGTCAGTGGAAGCCCCCACGGCTGTGTCTCATGGATGCTTGAGAAATACGTCCCAAGAAAAAACGTCCCAAGGAAAAAAAGCCCGCATGCCCTTAAGTCACGCCGAAATTGAAGACGATCGCCTGATCCGGGAATTGTTGCAGAACTGGGCGATCTGGCGCGATGCCGGAGATTGGGAGCGTTTCCGCACGGTCTGGCATCCGGACGGCCGCATGATGGCGACCTGGACGCAGGGCACCGGTGACGAGTTCATCGAAATCAGCAAGCAGGCCTGGGCCAAGGGCGTCAGCATCCTGCATTTTCTCGGCGGCATCTCGGTTGACCTCGCAGGCGCCCGCGCGATTGCGCAGACCAAAATGACGATCTCGCAGCGTGCCGAGGTCGAGGGCGTGCTGTGCGACGTGCTCTGCACCGGGCGATTCTACGACTTCCTCGAAAAGCGGGAGGGACGCTGGGGCATCGTGCTGCGCCAGCCGATCTATGAGAAGGACCGCATGGACCCCGTCACGCCGGGCACGGCCCCGGTGCTGGACAAGGCTCTCCTCGAGCAATTCCCGCCGGGCTACCGCCATCTCGCCTATTTGCAGACCCGCATCGGCTACACGGTCAAGCGCGACATGCCCGGCCTGAAGGGACCCGAGGTCGAGGCCTTGTATGCGCGCGGCGCGGCGTGGCTGCAGGGCAGGCCGCTCTAACTGATCTCCTTGCGCACCGTCGCTGCGGCGTCGCACATCGCCTTCAATTTCCCAAACGCGATATGGCGCGGCATGTATTTCATGCCGCAATCGGGCGCGATGACCAGCCGATCGGAGGCGACGTGCTTGAGGCCGTTGCGGATGCGGCCGGCCACCACACCGGCAGATTCGATCTCGGGATTGCCGAGGTCGAGCACGCCTAGCATGATCTTCTTCGACGATAAATCCTTGAGCACGCCGAGATCGAGCTTCGGCTGCGCCGCCTCGATCGAAATCTGCTCGGCACTGGTGTCGGCAAGTTCAGCAAGGAAGGAATAGCCGGCCGGCTTGGTCGAGCCGGGGACGACCGCGGCATAGCCGAAGCACAGATGCACCACGGTCGGCACGGTAATACCTTGCAGGGCGCGGTTGATCGCCTTCACAGCGTAGCGGCGGGCAAGGTCCGGGTTGTTGCGCACCCAGGGCTCGTCGAGCTGGATCACGTCAGCGCCGGCCTTTTGCAAATCGAGCGCTTCGGCGTTGACGGCTTCGGCAAATGCCATCGCCAGCTCTTCATCGTCCTTGTAGTACTCGTTCTTCGCCTGCTGGCTCATCGTGAACGGGCCGGGCAGGGTGATCTTGGCCGCGCGATCGGTATTCTGGCGCAGAAATTCCATGTCGTGCAGCTCGACCGGGCCGCGGCGTTTTACCGGACCGACCACACGCGGTACCGGCGTTTCGTGTCCGCTGCGCGAGGTGATCATCGCCGGATTTTCGTCATCGATGCCTTCAAGCGCGGTGGCGAAGCGATTCGAATAGCTCTCGCGGCGGATTTCGCCGTCGGTCACGATGTCGATGCCCGCGCGCTCCATGTCCCTGATCGCAACGATGGTGGCGTCGTCCTGCGCTTCTTCCAGGTGCTCCGCAGGCAGCCGCCACATCGCGTGCAGGCGCGTGCGCGGCACCACCTTTGACAACATCGCGTGATCGACCAGCCATTCCGGCTGCGGGTAGCTGCCAACGACGGTGGTCGGCAGAAGATGTTTCGGCAGGTTCACCATCGTCTCCGTGCTCTTGTTGTTATGCCTCTCGTTTCAAGCCGCACGTGTCGCAGCCGCCGCAACCTCGTCTTTCACGGGATTGCGCAGCACGCCGATGCCGGATACCTCGACCTCGACCATGTCGCCATCCTTCATCCACAGCGGCGGCGTGCGATAGGCGCCGACGCCGCCGGTGGTGCCGGTGACGATGACGTCGCCCGGAACCAGTTCGGTGAAGGTCGAGCAGTAGGCGATCAGGGCAGGGACGTCGAACACGAGGTCCGAGATCGGCGCGGCCTGCACTTCGACGCCGTTGAGGCGGGTCGCAATGGTCTGCTTGCTGATATCAGGGATTTCGTCTGTGGTGACCATCCACGGTCCGAATGCGCCGGTGCCGACAAAATTCTTTCCCGGCGCGAATTGCGAGGTGTGGCGCTGCCAGTCGCGGATGCTGCCGTCATTGTAGCAGGCATAGCCCGCAACATGCGCGAGCGCCTCTTCCCGCGAAATCCGGCGGCCGGCCTTGCCGACGATGACGGCCATCTCGCCCTCGTAATCGAAACGTTCGGATTCCAGCGGCCGGATCATCGGCTGGCCGCCACCGACCTGGCTATTGGCGAAACGCGTGAAGATCATCGGATGCGGCGGCGTGGGATGGCCGCTTTCGGCAAGGTGCGTGGCGTAGTTGACGCCGATGCAGAAGATCTTGTCCGGGTCGGGCACGGTCGGCAGCAACTCGATTTCGGCCAATGCGTAATCGGGACGCTCACCCTGCAGCGCTTTCAGTTCGTCGAGCAATCCGTTGGCGAGCAGCGACTTCAGGGTTGGATAAGCCTTAAGCCGCTTTCCGGCATCGATAATGCCTGCGTTCGTGACCAGCCCGTAGGTTGTCGTCTGACCTGCCTTGAAACTCGCGATCCTCATGTTGTGACACTCTCTTCGATGTTGGAAACGTAGGGCTGAATGGGCAGCACGATCTTGCCCGACCGGATCGGGACGCAGTCGGGCGGAAAGTCCTGGTGGAAGCGCGCGCCGGCTTCCTCTGCTCGGTCGAGAAAGCGCTCAAGGTGATCCATGGCGCCGCCAGGCAGATCGTGCAGCACCATCAGGCTCCACGGCTGCGAGCGGCACAGGTCGAGGGCTCGGTCGACCCAGCCATCGGGATCGTCCCAGTCGCGCGGGATCGCATTCCAAAGTACGCAGCTATGCCCGTTGCGGATGAGGTAGTCGACCACGGAGGGCTTCAACAGCCGCCGATCGAGATTGCCGCCGCCGCCGAACGGCCTGAACCAGCGCTCTGTATGGGCGAGGTTGCCGATCGCGTCTTGCGTCCGGCCGATCTCGCTTTGTGCCGCGTTCGGATCGCGCTGCTGCCCGAGCGGCACGGTGTGCGTAAAGGTATGATTGCCGATCCAGTGGCCTTCATCATGCGCGCGTGCGGCCAGCCGGCGACGCTCGCCATCGCCGAGCTTTTCGCCGATCACGAAGAACGTCGTCTTGATGCCGCGCTCGCGTAAGGTGTCGAGCACGCGCGGCGTGACGCCAGGCTCGGGACCATTGTCGAATGTCAGCGTCAGGTCGAACACGTTCACACTCCGTCAGGTCGCAGGCTGCAGGGCAGCGGGCGCGACTTCGCCCGCGGAGTCTTGCCCGGCGCGCGTGCCGGTCTGCCAGATCGCGGCCTTGCGCTCGATCCATTTGATGGCGGCGTTGAAGGCGATCGCCATCGCCAGCACCAGCAACACGCCGGCAAACACATGCGGGCTATCGAGAATGGTGCGGTAGCGCGAGATCAGATAGCCGATGCCCGCGGACGAGATCAGCATTTCCGACACCACCACACCGACGATCACAAGCGCGCCGCCGACGCGCAGTCCCGACAGCACGGTCGGGATCGCCGCTGGAATGATGACGCGAACCAGCCGCTGGCTCAGCGTCGCGCCCATGCTGCGGGCGGCCAGCAGCAACTGCGGATCGATGGTCTGGATGCCTGCGGCAGTCGCCAGCATCGTCGGCAGAAAGCCATAGATCGAAGCGAATGCGATCTTGGATTCCGAGCCGATGCCGAGCCAGACCGTGAAGACGGGATAGAGGATGACCAGCGGCACCGCATAGAGGCTCGAGACCATCGGCATGATCAGGATGCGCGGCCGCGGCAGGCTGCCGACGATGGCGCCGAGCAGGATGCCGCCGCCGCAGGCGAACGCCATCGAGATTGCGACTTCGTAGAGCGTGACGGCAAGCGCGTGGCCGTATTCGCCAGCCTCGTTCCATCCGGCCGCGAGCGTCGAGGACAGCGACGGCAGAAACAGTTCCGGAATGAAGCCGGCACGCGGCAGGATTTCCCACAGCGCAATGAGCCCGAACACGATCAATCTGCGAAGTGTTGCCGCGCTCATGCCAGCCTCACGCCGATTTGCGAATGTGCCGCCAGATGCGGTCGCGCAGACTGCCGAAGGCGTCGCCACTCAGCATCTCATAGGTGCGTGGGCGGGGCAGCGAGACCTGCAGATGATCGACGATGCGGCCAGGGCGCGGCGACATCACGATCACCTCGTCGGCGAGATAGACCGCTTCCGTCAGGCTATGGGTCACGAATACCACCGTCTTGCCGGTCGCCGCCCAGATCCGCAGCAGCTCGTCGCCCATGGTCATGCGGGTCTGTTCGTCGAGCGCCGCGAACGGCTCGTCCATCAGCAGCACCGGCGGGTCCTGCACCAGGCCGCGCGCAATCGAGACGCGCTGCTTCATCCCGCCCGACAGCTCATGCGGATGGCGCTTGCCGAAGCCCTCGAGGCCCACAAGCTTCAGGGCGTCCTGCGCTCTAACGCGTCGATCGCTTTTTGTGACGCCGCGCAGCGCCAGCGGAAACTCGACGTTTTCTTCCGCCGTCAGCCAGGGGAACAGGCTGGCTTCCTGAAACACCACGCCGACCCGGTTCGGATCGGGCTCGGGGATCGGCGCGCCGCTGATGGTGATGGTGCCGGAGGTCTGCTGGCGCAGGCCGGCCATCATCATCAGAAGCGTCGACTTGCCGCAGCCGCTCGGGCCGACCAGCACCACGAAGCGGCCGGGCCTGACGTCGAGCGAAACGTCTTCCAGCGCGACGACATCCTGTGTCGTGGTCTTGAAGATCTGCCCGACATTGCGGACTTCGATCGCGCCGGCCGGCTTCAGCGGGGTTATGTTCGCCAATGGCTGCATCGTGTTTCCACCCATCTGACCAGTTCATTGAAGGCAATCGCGATCACGGCGATCATCACCACGCCGGCCAGCAATTGCTTCATCTGGAAGTTCTCGCCCCAAGTCGCAATCTGGTGCCCGATGCCGTCGCGCGAGGCGTACATTTCGGCGAGAATGACGCCGGTGAGGTTGAAGATCATCGAGATCCGCAGCGCTTCCAGCAGGACGGGGAGCATGCTCGGCAGGTAGACGCGGAACGCGGTCTGAACAGGTGTCGCGCCATAGGAGCGGGCGACCGTCAAATGCTCGACCTTGACCGACTCCACCGCCGTCGTGGTCGACATGATCACGATGAAGATCGTCGAGAAGAAGCCGAAGCCCACCTTCTGCGAAAAGCCGACCCCGAACACCAGGATGAACATCGGTAGGAAGATCGACTTTGGAATGCTGAAGGCGAAGAACAGCAGCGGCTTTGCCACCTCGGCAAAATAGCGGTTCTCCGCGATCAGGAAGCCGATCAGCGCGCCGACGGGAACGGCGAGGGCGAAGGCGGTCACCACCTCGGTTGCGGTCACCGCGAGATCCTTGCGCACGCTCGCGCGCTGCAAGAGCTCGCCAAGTGTTGACAGCGTATCGGAGGCGGAGGGAAGCAGGCGCGGATTGACGATGCCGGTCCGCGACATGATTTCCCACATCGCAAACAGCGCCACCACAATGGCAACCCGCGCCGCCTTTACCGCTAGCCCGCTTTGCATCGCGCGTGTCTCAGAACTTGGTCGGAACCGGCTTGAACTGCGTCGAGATAATTTCCGAGGCCGGCCCAAGGTCCTTCATGCCGCTCGCCTTGGCCATGTCGAGCGCGAGCTGGAGCTGTTCCGGAATCTTCGGACCATCCATGCTGCCGTCGGTTTCCAGCTTCATGATCGTGTTATCATATTCCAGCGCCGCGATCTCGGCGGAAATTTCATAGAGCTCGGTGATCAGCTTGACGGAGGCGTCCTTGTTGGCGCGCATGTACATCAGTGCGCCATAGAGTGCGTTCAGCGTCTTCTGTACGAGTTGCGGCTTGTCCTGCACGTATTTGTCGAGCGCGATCCAGCCGGCGGCGAGATTCGGCGGCACTTCCTTGGAGAAATCGAGGATGGTGCGCGCTTCGCCCGATTTTGAGATCTGGAAACTCAGCGGCGAATAGACGACGGCCGCGTCGACGTTACCGGCAAGCAGGTTCGGCACCAGGCCACCGCCGCCGACGGGAACGCGAGTGAATTCGATCTTCTTGTCCTGCTGGGTCCACAACGCCAGCAGGTCGGAGCCGGAGCCTGCGGAGGTGATGGCGACCTTCTTGCCGTTCAGGTCCTTCACCCCAAGCGTCGATTTCGAAAGCGTCATCAACTGCCAGCCGTAATAGCCCGTGGCTGCACTCGCGAGCACCTTGGAATTCACGCCCTTCTTGCGCCCGGCCGATACCAGCGAAGTGGCGTCGAGGATCACGTCGGCGGCGCCCGCTGCCATCGCCTCGAAGGTCTCGGCGCCGCCGCGATAGATCGTGAGTTCAGCCGTGATGCCTTCCTTCTCGAACAGTTTTTGGCGCACCGCGGTTTCCGCGATCGTCGTCGGCCAGTAGGTTTTCGTCGGAAGCCCGATGCGGACGGCATCGGCGGCTTGCGCCATGCCTGATGCGCCAAGCACGGTGGCGGCTGCAATCGTTCCCAGTATGTGGCGTCGCGTGATTTTCATGGTGACGTTTCCCTTTGCTTTTCTTGATTTGATTTGGTCCTCGAACGGTCGATCAGGCGGTGTCGCCACCTCCGAACGTTTTCGGCGTAGCGAGCTCGACGAGATGCATGGTCGTCATGAAATGTTTCGAGAGCGCCGCGACTGCGGCCTCGGCATCGCGCTTGAGCACGGCATGCACGATTGCCGCGTGTTCGGCCTCGACATTGCGGGATTCTTCGCTGTTGCGCCGGATCGCAAGCCTTCGATAGCGTTCGCTCTGCTCGTGCAGGACGTCGCGAAAACCGAGCAACCATTGCGAGCCGCAGGCGTTCACCAGCGTGCGGTGAAAGACTCTGTGCCGCACCACCCACTCCTCGTAGTGATGGGTCGGATCGTCGGGGTAGGTGTAGGGCACGGCGCAGAGCGCCGCGAAAGATTTCTCCACCGAGGCAAGCCATGCCGCATCGCCACGCTCGATCGAACGGCGCAACGCCAGCCCTTCGATATCGACGCGGGTCTGTGTCACGTCCCTGAGGTCGGCTGATGATACCGGGCTGACACGAAAGCCGCGCTGGTCGGATGCCTGCACCAGCCCGTCCGCGACCAGCCGCGACAGCGCCTCGCGCACCGCGGCGAGGCTGACCGAAAACTGTTTGGCGAGACCGGCGATATGGAGCTTCTGGCCGGGTAGCAGCCGGGTCGAGAGAATATCCGCGCGCAGCCGTTCCTGAACGGCGGAGGTCAGGCTTCGCGGCCGCTCGTCGGCGAGGCGCTCGCCAAAACTCAACCCGATACTGCTCATGGCGGGCAGCTTGGCGAGAGTAGGTGGGATCGTCAATCGAAAATCGATTTTTTAGATAAGCCATTGTCGAAACTTGATTTTCTTCCTCGCCAGTTCGTTTCAAGCCGACGAGCCCGAATATCTCTTGATGAGCCAGATCAAAATCACCGTGACAACCTTCCTCCACTTCCTTTAGATAGTTCGCATGCGAAATAAATTGATCTCATCGATATGAGTCCGCGTCGCGAGCACCGGCTCGTGTTCCTGCTCAACGTCGCGCAACGCCGGCTGCAGCGCTGGATGGCGGCGCGGTCCCCGCACAGCGGCGTGACCGCCGCGCAGTCCGGCCTGCTCTTCGTCCTGGGCCAGCGCGACGGCGCCCTGATGGGCGAGGCGGGTGCGGCGCTCGATCTTGGACCACCTGGCATCAGCGGATTGGTGGACCGGATGACGGCGGCGAATCTGATCGAGCGGCGGGCCGATCCGGATGATGGGCGTGCATGGCGTCTCTGGCTAACGCCGGCCGGCCGCGCGGCGATGGCGCAGTCGAAAGCCGGGCTCGCCGACGTCAACGCGCGACTCACGGAAGGGTTTACCGACGCCGAGATCGATGTCGTTGCGCGCTGGCTTACCACCATGCAGAGCAGATTTCCCAAAGGAGAAGACGAATGACCGAGCACATCAAGATCGAGAAGAGCGACGGGATTTTGAGCCTGACGATGGCTCGCCCCGACAAGAAGAACGCGCTGACGAATGCGATGTACGGCGCGCTTGCGGACGCGATCGAAGCGGCGGAAACGGATTCATCCGTCCGTGTGCTGCTGATCCGCGGCGAGGGCGATATGTTCACCGCCGGCAACGACGTCGGCGAGTTTGCAGCCATTGCAACCGGCGCACTTCAGGGCGAGCGCCATGTCGGCCGCTTCCTGCAGGCGCTTGCACATTCGAGCCGCCCCCTGGTCGCAGCCGTTCAGGGACGCGCCGTCGGTATCGGCACCACGATGCTCTTGCACTGCGATCTGGTCGTGTTGGCCGAGAATGCGCTGTTGTCGACCCCGTTCGTTAATCTGGCGCTGGTGCCGGAAGCCGCTTCCAGCCTGCTGATGCCGCTTCGCATCGGCTATGCCCGCGCCTTCGAGATGTTCGCGCTCGGTGAGGCGGTCGATGCCAAATCCGCATTCGCCTGGGGACTTGCCAACCGCGTGGTGCCGCTCGACAAGCTCGATGCGGAAGCGAAGGCTTTCGCGTCCCGGTTGGCGAAACAGCCGGCGGGCGCCGTCAGCACGACCAAACGGCTGATGCGTAATCCGGAACTTCTGATGGCGCAGATCAAGGCCGAGAGCGAGCAGTTCGCGGCTCGCCTGAAGACGATGGAGGCGCGTGAGGCTTTCGTTGCGTTTGCCGAGCGCCGGCCGCCGGACTTTTTGAAACTGGCAAGCTAGCCGGCGCCGGCTGCATTGAAGATCGTTTTTCCTCGCCTGCGACGGCGAGGCAATTGACCGCCCGTGGCGGCCCAGCTACCTCTTTGGGCCGCCCGCGGGGGAAACAAATGAACAAGAACAATGACACTTCCGAATTCGACTACGTCATCGTCGGCGCCGGATCGGCCGGATGCGTGCTCGCCAATCGATTGACGGCCGACGGCAAGTACTCCGTCCTGTTGCTGGAGGCCGGGCCGAAGGACACCAATCTCTGGATCCACGTGCCGCTCGGCTACGGAAAACTGTTCAAGGAAAAATCCGTCAACTGGATGTACCAGACCGAGCCGGAACCGGGATTGAACGGGAGGCAGGTGTTCCAGCCGCGTGGCAAGGTGCTCGGCGGCTCCAGTTCAATCAACGGCCTGCTCTATGTGCGCGGCCAGCATGAGGATTACGATCGATGGCGGCAGCGCGGCAACGCCGGCTGGGGCTATGACGACGTACTGCCCTATTTCAAGAAGGCCGAGAACCAGCAGCGCGGCGCGGACAAATATCACGGCGCCGATGGTCCGCTGCCGGTATCCGACTGGCGGCATCATGATCCCCTGTCGGAAGCGTTTGTCGTTGCCGCGGCCGAGGCCGGCATTCCGACCAATCCCGATTTCAACGGCGCCACGCAGGAGGGCGCGGGATTTTTCCAGACCACGACGCGGCGTGGGCGCCGGGCCAGCACGGCGTTCTCCTACCTTCGTCCCGCCAGGAAACGATCCAACCTGCACATCGAGACTTCCGCGCTGGCGCAGCGCATCCTGTTCGAAGGACGCCGCGCCAAGGCGGTCGAGTACAAGCAGGAAGGCCGCGTGCGCACTGCACGGGCGCGCAAGGAAATTCTGGTCTCCAGCGGCGCATACAACTCGCCGCAACTACTGCAGCTCTCCGGCGTCGGACCGGCGGATCTGTTGAAGCAGCACGGCATCGAGATCGTGCTCGACGCGCCCGGCGTCGGCAACGATCTGCAGGACCACATGCAGGTCCGCCTGATCACCCGCTGTGCGCAAAAGTGTACGCTCAACGATGTCGTTAATAACCCGATCCGCAAGATGATGGCGGGCATTCAGTACGCAGCCCTGCGCAAGGGGCCGCTGACGATCGCGGCCGGCACGTCAGGCGCTTTCTTCAAGACCAGCCCACGGCTGGCGTCGCCCGACATTCAGATTCACTTTCTGCCGTTCTCGACCGACAAGATGGGCGAGAAGCTGCATGCGCTTTCCGGGTTCACCGCCTCCGTCTGCCAGTTGCGCCCGGAGAGCCGCGGCTCGCTGCGTATCAGGAGCGCCGATCCTTCCCAACCGCCGGAAATCCGCATCAATTACCTCGCCACCGAAACCGATCGCCGCGCTTTCATCGACGGCATCCGCATCCTGCGCAAGATTCTCGCAGCCCCCGCGCTGAAGGCTTACGCGGTCTCAGAAGTCGATCCGGGTTCGAAGGTGCAGAGCGACGACGAACTGCTGGATTTCTGCCGCCGCACCGGCAGCACGGTCTATCACCCGACCTCGACCTGCCGGATGGGCAGCGATGCGCTCGCGGTCGTCGACCAGCGCTTGCGCGTGCGCGGCATCGAAGGCCTTCGCGTGGTCGACGCCTCGATCATGCCGGACCTGATGTCGGGCAATACCAACGCGCCGACGATTATGATCGCAGAGAAGGCGTCCGACATGATTTTGGAGGATGCAAGGTAGGCAACGGCGTCAGCGGCAAACACCGCTGTCATCATCCGCCAACGGGTCGCGCGAACGCGCGCCCGATGACAGGCTCCGGCGGATGATCCAGTACGCCGTGACGTCTCGGCTCTTACCTCCGCTGGCGGTTACTGGATGCCCGCCTTCGCGGGCATAACGACGATGTCGCGCATCATCCCTTCCACCCCCGCACCCGCTTGAGCATCTGCTCGACATGGGCGATCGGTGTTTCCGGCTGGATGCCGTGGCCGAGGTTGAAGATCAGCCGTCCTTGCGCGTAGTTTGCCAGCACGTCGTCGACGGCGCGGTCGAGTGCGGCGCCGCCTGCGATCAACGCCAGCGGATCGAGATTGCCCTGCACGGCGACACGGTTCTGCACGCGCTCGCGGATCATGGAAGGTTCGGCCGCCCAGTCGATGCTGACCGCGTTGACGCCCGTTGCCTCCACATAGGCCGGCAGCAGCGCGCCGGCGCCGCGCGGAAAGCCGATGATCTTGGCATCCGGCACTTGCGCGCGCACGCCGACAACGATGCGCTTCGCGGGCTCGATCGACCAGCGCTCGAATTCGCGCGGCGGCAGCACGCCGGCCCAAGTGTCGAAGATCTGCAAGCAGTCGGCGCCGGCCTTGAGCTGGCCGAGCAGATACTGGATCGAATTCTCCACCAGCACGTCGATGATTTCAGCGAACGCCTCGGGATGACGGTATGCCATCATCCGCGCCGGCGCCTGGTCCGGCGTGCCCTGTCCTGCAACCATGTAGGTTGCGACCGTCCAGGGCGCGCCGCAGAAGCCGATCAGCGCGATCTCAGGTGCGAGCTCGCGCTTCACGCGACGTAACGCTTCATAGACCGGTTCGAGCTTGCCGAAATCGGCATGGCGCGCGAGCGCCGCCACTTGCTCCGGAGTATCGAGCGGATCGAGCCGCGGACCTTCGCCGGCCTCGAAGCGCACGGAGCGGCCGAGTGCGTAGGGGATGACGAGAATGTCGGAAAAAATGATCGCCGCATCGAAGTTGAAACGGCGGATCGGTTGCAGCGTTACCTCGGCGGCATATTCCGGCGTAAAGCACAGATCGAGAAAGCTTCCAGCCTTGGCGCGCAGCTCGCGATACTCCGGCAGATAGCGGCCGGCCTGTCGCATCATCCAGACCGGCGGCACCTTCTGCCTGCGGCCGGAGAGCACTTCGACAAAAGGTTTCACGACGGATTTCTGAGACAAAACGTGGATTCCTGCGGGCGCGGCTGATGCGCCTCTGATACACGCAGGTTCCCTCGAGGCCAAGGACGGATAGCGAGGGCAAACGTGGAACCGGCGTAAAACGGGGCCGTTATCTCATTCATGGAGGTTCCTATGGCCCAGAAGTTCAATCCTGCTGCGCACGACAAGCACGCCGACGATCCCCGCGAAGCGCTGAAGGCCGACCGGGAAATCCATGAAAAACTCGAGGCCGGGCTGGTCGACACGTTTCCGGCATCGGACCCCGTGAGCGCTGCGCAACCGGCGCCGTCGAAAGCCGATCACGAACATGAGAATCCATCGCGCTAATGCAAAAATGGTGTGAATCGTTTCGCGTGGCGAACGGCCTCCCCAAGGGAGGCCGTTTCTGTTTGTACCTTCAATAATGCGGCGGCGGCTCGTTCGCCGGGCCGGGCAAGTTGCTTTCGGCTTCCCGCAGCCGCTCCTTCAGTTCAGCCAATTGGCGCGTCAAGGAATCGATCTGGTGCCACTGTGCGGTAATCGTGTGATTCAGCACCTCGATCGTCTCATCCTGGAACGTCGCCCGTATTTCCAGCGCGTCGAGGCGCTCGCTCAGTGCGGTGACGTCATTCGTGCGCGCCATCGTTCCCTCGTCGCTGCCGCAGGCCGTGGCCCAGCGCCACGCGTTCGTCGAACACGAAGCATTCGCCGCGCCAGCGGCTCTCATTCTCCGGTACGCCTTCGAGATAGCGGAGGATGCCGCCCTTGAGATGATAGACCTCGTCAAATCCGTGCGCCAGCAGATAGGCGCTGGCCTTCTCGCATCGGATACCGCCGGTACAGAACATCGCAATCCGCTTGTGCTTCGCCGGATCGAGCTTCTGTGCGGCGAATTCCTTGAACTGCCCAAAGCTCTTGATGCCGGGGTCGACGGCGCCTTCGAACGTCCCCATCGCCACTTCGAACGCATTGCGGGTGTCGATGATCAGCGTGTCGGGGGCTGCAATCAGTTCGTTCCAGTCTGACGGCTCGACATAGGTGCCGACCTGGCGCGTCGGATCGACCGCCATATCTCCGAGCGTAACGATTTCCTTCTTCAGCCGGATCTTCAGCCGCCGAAACGGCATCTCGGAAGCGGTCGAAAACTTGAGTTCGAGATTGCCGAGCCGCCCGCCGAAAAGGGCGCCGTGCTGCAATTCGCCGACGAACGCGTCGATGCTCGCATCGCCGCCCGCAACCGTACCGTTGATGCCCTCATGCGCCAGCAGCACGCTGCCCTTCAGCCCGAGGTCTGCAGCAAACGACCGCAGCGGTTCGCGTAACTCCCGGAAGTCCGGCAGCGCGGCGAATTGATAGAAGGCGGCGACCTTGAGCGGCATGGCGATCGTTTATCAGGCGGGCCTCGCAGGGGAAACCCCGTCGTCGTCCCTGCGAACGCAGGGACCCATAACCACCAGTCGTCGGAATGGCAGAAGGCGTCTACCGCACTGCCCATAGGACACAGCGTATGGGCCCCTGCGTTCGCAGGGGCGACGGAGATCGTGACTTTTCTTGGCATGCCAGCCATTGCCCTGCCGGGGATGAATATGCCAAAGAACCGTCTGTAAACCCGCCCGATGCTTCCGCGGGATGCTCAAGAAACGCTGAAAAGAAAGCACTCGCGATGAGGAATTTCCATTTCGCCGGCCGCTCCACGGTCCATGCCCAGAACGCGATGGTGGCAACGTCGCATCCGGAGGCCGCATTGGTCGCAATCGACGTGATGAGGGCGGGCGGCACGGCGGCGGACGCCGCGGTCGCGGCTTGCGCGTTGCTCGGCGTCATCGAGCCGCAATCGACCGGTATCGGGGGCGATTGCTTCGCGCTGATCCAACCCAGGGGCGAGGGCAAGATTGTCGCCTACAATGGCTCCGGCCGCGCGCCGATGGCGGCCAAGGCCGAATGGTACCTCGAACGCAAGATCCATTCGGTACCGCTGACCTCGGCGCATGCGGTGAGCATTCCCGGCGCGATCGACGCCTGGGAGACGATCCTGCGCGACCACGGCAAGATGGGACTCGATACGCTTCTGCAGCCCGCGATCAAGGCTGCGGAGGAAGGCTACGTCGTCGCGCCCCGTATTGCTTTCGACTGGAAGAATCAGTTCGAGAAGCTGAAGAGCGGCACCAACACCGAGCGCTATCTGCTGCCGCACGGCAAGCCCGCGGTGGCTGGCGACGTGATCCACCAGCCCGAATTGGGCAAGACCCTGCGTGCGATCGCCAAGAACGGCCGCGACGCCTTTTATACCGGCGAGATCGCCGCGGACATGGTAGAGACCTTGCGCGGCATCGGCGGCCTGCACACGCTGGAAGATTTCGCCGCACATTCGACCGAGACGACATCGCCGATCGGCACGATGTACAAAGGCCACGATGTCTGGCAGTGCCCGCCGAACGGTCCTGGCATTACCATGCTAGTGATGCTGAATATCCTTTCTCGCTTCGATCTAACGAAATTCGCGCCACTCAGCGTCGAGCGTTTCCATCTGGAGGCGGAAGCCGCGCGCATCGCTTACATGATGCGAGAGCAGTACGTCGCCGATCCGCAGCATGTTCATGTCGATGTCGCCGGAATCCTCGCCAAGGAGTTCGCCGACGAGCACATCAAGAACATCCGGATGGACCGGCTGCTCGATCTGCCGAACGTCGCGCCGCCGATGAATCCATCGACCGTCTACATCACGGTGGTCGACAAGGACCGCAATGTCTGTTCGTTCATCAACTCGATCGCGCATTCCTTCGGCTCGGCGATCGTTTCCAACAAGACCGGCATCCTCCTGCAGAACCGCGCCGGCGGTTTCCGGATTCAGCCCGGCCATCCCAACTGCATCGCGCCGGGCAAGCGCCCGCTGCACACCATCATCCCGTCGCTCGCGACCAAGAACGGTCGCGCGATAATGCCGTTCGGCGTGATGGGCGGCCAGTATCAGCCGGTGGGACAGACCCACGTGCTGACCAATATGCTGGACTATGGTTGCGATGTGCAGGAAGCCATCGATATGCCGCGCGGCCTGCATTACGAAGGCGTCTACCAGCTCGAGGACAGCGTGCCGGCCGAGATCGTCGAGGGCCTGAAGAAGATCGGCCACAAGACTACCAGCGTGGTCGGTCCGCTCGGCGGCGGCCAGGCGATCTGGATCGACTGGGACAAGGGTACGCTGACCGGCGGTTCCGATCCCCGCAAGGACGGTTGCGCGCTGGGCTACTGAGCGTCTAGAAGCTCGGTCTCTCCAGAAAGAGGTTCAACAGATGCGCTTCTCGCGACGCACGATCTTCCGAACCGCATTTACCGCCATGGCAGCCGCGGTTTCAACGCCCGCTGCCATCAGGATGGCAGCGGCCCAGACCGCAGGAAAACCCATGACCACAGCTTCAGGCTTGCAGATCATCGACAGCAAGGTCGGCACCGGCGCCTCGCCCAAGACCGGCCAGACCTGCGTCATGCATTACACCGGCTGGCTGTACGAGGACGGCCAGAAGGGCAAGAAGTTCGATTCCTCCGTCGACCGTAACGAGCCGTTCGAGTTCAAGATCGGCCAGCGCCAGGTGATCGCCGGCTGGGACGAAGGCGTCGCATCGATGAACGTCGGCGGCAAGCGCACGCTGATCATTCCGCCCGCGCTCGGTTACGGCGCGCGCGGCGCCGGCGGCGTTATTCCGCCAAATGCGACGCTGATGTTCGACGTCGAATTGCTGGCGGTGAAGTAGCCGCACACTGAACGAGGGAGCGCATCGTGAAGGTCTCGATCCTCGACGACTATTTCGACACGCTGCGCACCCTCGATTGTTTCAGCAAGCTGGCGGGACACGACGTCACGATCTGGAACGATCACGTCCAGGATGTCGATGCGCTGGTGGAGCGCCTGCGCGATACCGAGGCGCTCGTGTTAATCCGCGAGCGCACGCAGATCCGGACACCGCTGCTGGAACGCTTGCCGAAACTGAAGCTGATCAGCCAGCGCAGCGTCTACCCGCATATCGACATCGACACCTGCACCCGGCTCGGCATCGTCGTGTCGTCGAGCCAGCATGCCGATACGCCGTCCTATGCGACCGCCGAATTCACCTGGGGCCTGATCCTGGCGGCGATGCGCGCCATTCCGCAGCAGATGGCGGCGCTCAAGGCCGGCAAATGGCAGATCGGCGTCGGCCACACGCTGCGTGGCAAGACGCTCGGCATTTATGGCTATGGGCGGATCGGTGCCGTCGTCGCGGGCTACGGCAAGGCGTTCGGCATGAACGTGCTGGTATGGGCGCGCGAACCGGCCATGGCGAAGGCCCGCGCCGACGGATACGAGACTGCCGCGAGCAAGGCTGGTTTCTTCGAACGATGCGACGTCCTTTCGCTGCACATGCGGCTCGTCGATGCCACGCGCGGCATCGTGAAAGCAGAAGATCTTGCGCGCATGAAGCCGTCGGCGCTTCTGGTCAACACCAGCCGTGCGCCGCTGATCGAGCCGAACGCGCTGGTCAACGCGCTGCGCGCCGGAAGACCTGGCATGGCGGCGGTGGACGTCTACGAAAAAGAGCCGCTTCGCGACGTCAGCGATCCCCTCCTGAACATGGACAACGTGGTCTGCACGCCGCATCTCGGCTACGTCTCGCGCGACGAATACGAAATCCAGTTCACGGATATCTTCGATCAGATCGTTGCCTATGCCGCCGGAACACCGACGAATGTCGTCAATCCGGATGTGATGGCCAGACGGCGTTGAATAGGCGGGGTGCGCCCGGCCATGACGAAAACCGGGACGCCCATGCGCCGCCGGCTCCCTTAATCTTCTGGTTTGCGGCCCCGGATTTCGATACCGTTGGGGACAAACGATCTTTCGAGAAAGCGCCCAATGACCGGCACGCATGACCACACCCATTTGCACCACTCCCACGATCACGACGAGCGCTGGAAGCATGACGGCGTCCGCGTGATTCCCGGCAATCAGCTCGATCCCAACGTGCCCTCGACCGCGGGCATGGACCGCAAGGCCGCGATCAATTTCGCCCGCGTCGGCGCGCAGAAATTGTGGGCGGGCACGGTGACGATCCGGCCCGATGCCAAGACCGGCGCGCATCACCACGGCCATCTCGAAAGCATCATCTATGTCGTGAAGGGCAAGGCGCGGATGCGCTGGGGCGAACATCTGCAGTTCACCGCCGAGGCCGGCCCCGGCGATTTCATCTTCGTGCCGCCCTACGTGCCGCATCAGGAGATCAATGCCAGCCGCGACGAGGTGCTGGAATGCGTGCTGGTGCGCTCTGACGGCGAGGCGGTGGCGATCAATCTCGACATCGAGCCGGTGGAAAAGCCGGAGACCGTGCTGTGGGTCGATCCGGTGCACCGCGATCCCGCCGAGAAGAAGTGACGATCGCAACGTTACCTGGCATCGCAGCCGCTTGAGAGAATCCCATGACGCTTGTTCGCTACGAGAGCACGGGCCACGTCGCCACCATCACGATGGATCGTAGATCCTCGCACAACGCGCTCAACAACGCCTTGTGCGACGAACTGCGGCAGGCCTGGCAGCGTTTTCACGACAGCGACGATCGCGTGGCGGTGCTCGCCTCGTCCGAGGACGCGTATTTCTCGGTCGGCGCCGACGTGAAGGATCTCCCCGTCAACATGTGGCACGCGGTGCCCGGCTTGGGCGTTGAGCTGGACAAGCCGGTCATTGCCGCGACCTCGGGATGGGTCGTCGGCGGCGCCTTCGTGCTGGTGCAGATGGCCGACATGTGCGTGGCCTCGGAGACGACGCGCTTCATCTACCCCGAGGGCAAGATCGGCACCACCGCTGGCGGCGTCTCCTCGGTGATGGCGCGCATGCCGCACAAGATCGCCATGGAATTCCTCCTGGTCGGTGAGGAAATGTCGGCGGAGCGGGCCTATCAGATTGGCTTCGTCAACAAGGTCGCGCCGAAGGGACAGCATGTCGCACTCGCCCAGGAGATGGCCGCAAAAATCGCCGCCAACGCGCCGCTGGTGGTTCGAGCCCTGAAGAAGCTCGCCCGCGATGCGATACCGAAGGGGCCCCTGGAGACGGTCGCCGAGGTGCGCCGGCTGCTCGACGTCGTGCGCGACAGCGACGACCTCAAGGAAGGCGTCAAGGCGTTCGCGGAAAAGCGCAAGCCTGACTTCAAGGGCAGGTAGCGGCTATCCGCCGGCAGGTTCCAGTGACCGTGCGCCAACTCGCCGCCAGAAAAATAATTTGAAACGGGATGTCGGACTTGTCTCCGTCCGTTCGTCCTAGGTCCGAACCCGCGAAAGGAGCCCATCATGGCCAAAATGATCTTCGTCAATCTGCCTGTCAGCGATCTCGCCCGCTCGACCGCCTTCTACCAGGCGATCGGCGGCGAAAAGAATCCGCAATTTTGCGATGATACGGCGTCCTGCATGGTGTTTTCCGAGACCATCTACGTCATGCTGCTGACGCACGACAAATACCGCCAGTTCACCCCAAAGAAGATCGCCGACGCCAAGACCACCAGCCAGGTTCTGATCTGCCTTTCCGCCGACAACCGTGAGGCGGTGGACGATATGGTCAGCAAGGCGCAAGGCGCAGGCGGCGGCGCCGACCCGGGCCCGAAACAGGATTACGGCTCCATGTATGGCCGCAGCTTCGAAGATCCCGACGGCCACCATTGGGAAGTGATGTGGATGGATGTCGCGGCCGCAACCGCTGCGCAATCCGCCACGGCCGCCGCCTGATATGAACGCAGGGTGGGCAAAGCGATAGCGTGCCCACCATTACGTTCGCGATCCACCGAGAGATGGTGGGCACAGCGCTATGGCGCCTTTGCCCACCCTATTTGCGCGTACGCTGGAGCCATCAACGCAGCAACCAGGCCAACTGCGGATAGCGAACAAAAGCAGTTACTGAAATTCATTTGAAGCCGATCAATCTATCCCGACATCGCACCGGGTTGCACGCGTTTCGATGTGGCAGAATTATCACTCGCGCGGCTTACTCGCCCGCAGGTTAGTGATTGCGAAAACGCGTTCGATGCGATGGACATAAAAATCCGGAGCCATCACACTGAATTTCGCCGCAATGTCAGTTCGCTCCAGATTCCGCCCCAGATCGTCCGTGAAGCCAGCGACCCGATCATTTTCTGTTCTGTCCGATTCGATGATGCGCACGGGCATCACCGCGGGACTTCTTTTTGTTCTCGCGCACTTTGCGATGCTGATCGGCGTCACCGCCCCGGAAAAATTCTATTTCGACGAGGTGCATTACGTCCCGGCGGCGCGGCAGATGCTTGAGCCGACGATGCGAGAGCCGATGCTCAATCCGATGCATCCACCGCTCGCCAAGCAGTTCATCGCCCTGTCGATCCATTCATTAGGCGACGGACCGCTGGGCTGGCGATATCCGGCCGTGCTGTTCGGATCGCTCGCCGTTGTTGCGGTGTATCTGTGCGGCCTGGCGCTGTTCGCCGCCCAGAGCCCGGCGATTGCGGCGAGCCTGCTCGCCTTTTTCAATCAGATGCTGTTCTTGCAATCGCGGATCGCGATGCTGGATATTTTTGCGCTCGCTTTCGGCCTGTTCGCCATCGCGGCATTCATGCATGGCTTTCGAAGAGAGCGGCCGCATCTGTGGTTCGCGCTTGCCGGGATCGGCTTTGGCCTATCGGCCGGCTGCAAATGGAGCGGGCTGTTCGCGCTCGCAGTCTGCATCGGCATCGTCGCCGTGATCCGCTTGATGCAAAGCTGGCGCACTCACTTCGCGGATGCCGGGCCGGAGGATTGGTACCGGCCCGATCGCTGGCCCGGTTTCAAGGCCTGGCATTTCGCTGTCTGCTTCGCAGTAATTCCGGCCGTCGTTTATCTTGCCACCTTCATTCCGCTCTACGGATTGTCAGTTTCGGATATTCTGCAGGCGCAACGGCGCATCTTCAACGATAACACGACGAGTGCGATTGCAGGCCACACCTATATGAGTTCATGGCCGTCCTGGCCGTTCCTGGTGCGCCCGGTCTGGTATCTTTTTGACAAGGTCGACGAAGACCATATCGCCGCCGTGGTCTTCCTCGGCAACCCGCTGATCCTGTGGCCGGCGCTGATTGCGGTCGCGATCTGCCTGCGCGACTGGATCGTGACGCGGCGGGCCGACGCCTTCCTGATACTGGCGTTCTATTTCGGCCCATACCTCGCATGGGCATTGCTGCCGCGAACGCTCGGCTTCATCTATTACTATCTGCCGGCGGCGACCACGGCGAGCCTTGCGCTGGTGTATGCCTTGAAACGCGGCAGCATGCCCGGTTGGGTGCTATGGGCCTACGTTGCAATCGGCTTTGCCGGCTTTGCCGCAATGTTGCCGATATCGGCCGCGTTCATAGGTACCTCGATGGCGACGTTCAGCCGCCTGATGATCTTCCAGAACTGGATTTGAGGCGGCCATTCGCGCTGTTTAGCCAATAGAAAATCCGCCTGCCACTGGCGGCAGGCGGATCGGCTTTCAAAACCTCACTTTTCAAAAACTCACTTGGAGGCGGTCTTGCTATCCATGTTGACGACCTGAACGCGGCGGTTGGTGGGGTCCATCGGCGCATTCGCGTCCTTCGGCTTGGTCTCGCCGTAACCGACCGTCACGAGATTGGAACCGGCGATGCCGTACTTCTCGGTCAGGTACTTCTTGATCGTATCGGCACGTCGCTCGGAAAGATCCTGGTTGTAGGCCTCGCTGCCGATCGCGTCGGTATGACCGGCGACCACAAAGGTCGAACCCTTCAGGCTCGAATCGGAGAGCGCCTTGCCGAGTTCCTGCACAGCGGAAACCGAGTTCTTGCTGATGTCGGCCGAATTGTAGTCGAACTGAATTTCGAGATCGATCTTCGGTTTGCTCGCGGCAAGTTCCGCGATTTCCTGGCGCTCGCCGAGCGACAGCGACCGGGTCTTGCGGTTGCGTAGGGTGTCGACGAAGCCGACTTCCTTGGCCTTTGCGGCAGCATCCACCGGCTGCTGCGGGCCGGTCGAAAGGCCGCGGGTCGCGCCCGGCTTCGGCTTCAGAGCGTCCAGGATCTTGTCGGCCGAGACGGTGTCGCCGGCGACGGCCAGCCCCGCCGTCATCGACAGCGCGGCGCCGATAGTCATGATCGAGAGAAAGCGGGTCATTGTCGTAATCCTCACTGTTAACGCCTGCAAACTGGCGTGCATGACGTTTTGATGCTGCGACGATAGGACGGGTTCAAAGCAGGCAATGTGATTCAAATCACATTGGTAAAGGCTGCCTGATGTCGAAGTCGAGGCCGGTGACGCCGGAGGTCGCGGCGCTAGCTGCGCTGTCGTAACTGAACGGTCCAAGCAGGTGGCAACGACGCTTCGCCGGATAACGGACCGCTCCGTCACTTCCCGCCGCGACTTTGGAAAAGAAAAAGCGGCTCGTCGCGCCAGTGCCGATCTGTGGACAACAAATCGGCCAGATGCGCGTCTAGCAAAAACTACTCACAATACAATCTGAAGAAGAATTCGTTCGGGGCAACCAACGGGCGGGGCGGGTGTTACAGTCAGTCAAGCGTCAGCGTGAGTATCTGGGTCATCGCACCAGCGCATCCGAGCCAGCCGGTTCCGGAAGTTCAATGCCAACACTGATCGGCGCGGCGATGATCGCCGCTGCAATCTTGCTGTCGACGCTGCTCAACGCGCTCGGCAGCCGCTATGTCGGGTTTGAAAGCCCGACGGAGGAGAGCGCGTGGCTGGTCGATCGCCTCACCGGCCATGTCTACAAATGCCATGCGCCGCAGCCCGGCCGCGCCTCCTGCGAGGCCGAGATCGCAACCGGCAGCGTCGGAGATCGGCAGAAGCAGTGAGGTGAGTTCGCGCCGCGAGGCGGCGGTCAGGGAACCCGGGACTCCCCACACGCGCGAATCCCGCTACATTGCCGTGCGATGCCCCGCACGACTAAGCCCCATCTCCTGACCAAGCTGGAAGCCCGGCGAATCTGGCTGCACGCTCAACGGCTCGACACCAGCGAACCGTTCGGCGCCGGACCGCAGGCGGTCGCGGCCGTGGTGGACCATCTCGGCTATGTCCAGATCGACACCATCCACGTCATCGAGCGCTGCCATCACCACATTCTCTATAGCCGCATCCCGGCTTACGCCCGCGCCGACCTGCGCCAGGCGCAGAGCGTCGACAAGAGCGTGTTCGAATACTGGACCCACGCCCTGTCCTATGTGCCGGCGAAGGATTTTCGCTTCTTCGTTCCGGCGATGCGAGAGCACCGGCGCGAAGGCCACCCATGGTTTGCCTCCGTCAAGCCGGAGGACACCCGCAAGGTGATGCGGCTGTTGCGGCGCGACGGCGCGCTCACCATCCGCGACATCGAGGATGACATCCTGACCGAGAAAGAGCATCTGTGGCAGAGCCGAAAACCCTCGAAGCGGGCGCTGCAGCTTGCCTTCTACACCGGCGAGGTGACGATCTCCGAACGCACCGGCATGCTCAAGACCTATGAGCTGATGACGCGGCATTTCGGTTGGGACAAGCCGCCAAAGCCGGCTCCCTCAGCGGAAATCACCGCCTACCTGCTCGACCGCGCGCTTCGCTCGCAAGGAATCGTCAGCCTGGATTCCGCCTGCCATCTCGACGCGCCGAGTAAGCCCGCGGTGCGGCGCCTGATCGAGGCGCGGGTGCGGCGCAAGGAACTGGTGCCGGTCGCGCTTGAAGGCGCAGGCAAGCAGGAGCACTGGGCCCGGCCGGAAGTGCTGGAGGCGAATGGGACGGCGGATATAAGCGAGGGCCCGGTGCACATCCTCTCGCCGTTCGACCCCCTGATCATTCAGCGCAAGCGCACCGAACTGTTCTTCGATTACGGCCACCGCTTCGAGGCCTATGTGCCGAAGGAGAAGCGCCTGTTCGGCTATTTCGCGCTGCCGGTGCTGGTCGGCGAAGACATCGTCGCCGCCATCGATCTCAAAACCGACCGCCAGAACAAGAAACTCCTGTTGCAGAAATGGAGCTGGGTCGGCAAGGGCGCGGTGAGGGCGGCGCGCAAGGACTACAAGCGGCGCATCGAGGAAGAGCTGGATCGCTTCGAGCGGTTTCAGTTGGGGGAGTAGCGTTTGCGTTCGGGAACCCGACTCCGCCTCATCGGTTAGTTCCATGTGCCACAGCCCGGGAGGGCGACATGGGCAAGGACAAATCGGTTCTGGAGAAATTCACCGACACGGTGAAGGAGATTGCGAACACCGCGACGGAAGCTGCCAGCCAGGCGCTGAAAGCCGACGAGCCGGGGTTGAAGGCCGACGAACGCGCGGCGGCCTACGTGCCGCTTGCTGCCGATGGTCTCGTGTCCGATCCGCTGATGGTGCCGCCGACCGCAGCCGCGCCCGCACGGCAGAGGCGCACAACGAAACAACGGCGCCGCGCGCCGGCGGCCAGGGCGAGGAAAGCCGGAACGGCCAAGTCTCGAACGGCCAAGTCTCGAACTGCCAAGTCTCGAACTGCGAAAGCCCGAGCTGCGAAGGCTGGAGCCGCCAAGACTCGAACCGCACAGGCGCGGAGCGCCAAGAAGACAACGAAGAGGTCGGCCGCAAGGAAATCGAGCAGCCAGAAATCGAGGCCGGCGAGCAAGACCGCGAGAAGCGCGACGGCCACCGCAAAGAAGTCTCGCAAGAAAGCTCGACGTGCCTGATGCACGGGTGACGGGCGAGGCCATGGCCGGTGGAGGAGTGTTCCAGTTCGGCGTTCGGCGCGAGGACTTCTGAGTTCCGCTGTGCCGGGCTAAGGAGCTGGCTGGTCCGGAGGAAGCAATTACCTCTTAACCTCATCCGTCTTCACGGATTCATGATCTATGACGAATATTGACATTCGTCAGTCGCCATTCGATACTCGTCATCGGTTTCCGCGATGGAGAGTTCGATGTTCGCCCGGTCCATTTTCTCTAGCTATTACAGGCTCTTGACAGGAGCTTTTTTGGCGCTTGCGGTGTTCGTGCTGGCTGGTTGCAATGAAAAAGCGACTGAGGCGGCCGCTCCCGGGCGCCCGGTTCTGGTTGCCACCGTGCACTATGCGGCCGAGACGCCGGAACGCAGTTTCGTTGGCACCATCCGTCCCCGGATCGAGACCGACATGGGCTTCCGCGTCCCCGGCAAGGTCGCCCGGCGTCTGGTCGAGGTCGGCCAGACCGTGGATGTCGGCCAGCCACTCGCCACCCTCGATGAGGTCGATCTGAAGCTGCAGGCCGAACAGGCCGAGGCCGAATTCCGCGCCGCTACTGGCGTGCTGGCACAGGCTGGCGCCGCCGAGCAGCGCGCCAAGGATCTGCGTGCCAAGGGCTGGACCACCGACGCCCAGATGGATCAGAGCCGCGCCGCCGCCGATGAAGCGCGGGCGCGCCTTAATCGCGCCGAGCGGCAGGTCGAACTCACCAAGAACTCGCTGTCCTATGCAACGCTGGTCGCCGATACCCGCGGCGTGGTCACCGCGACCTTGATCGACGCCGGCCAGGTCGTCGCCGCCGGCCAGACCGCGGTCCGCGTCGCCCGCTTTGCCGAGAAGGAGGCCGTGGTCGCGATTCCCGAGACGCTGGTCGGCCGCGCCAAGTCCGGCACCGCCACCGTGACGCTATGGTCGGATTCGGAAAAGAAATATGCCGCGAAGCTGCGCGAGATCGCGCCTTCCGCAGACCCCGCTACGCGGACCTATCTGGCCAAATTCTCGCTGCCGGATGCCGACGACAAAGTCTCGCTTGGCATGACCGCCACCCTGACGCTGGCCGATGGGGCCAGCGAGCGCGTGGCAAAACTGCCGCTGTCGGCGCTGTTCAGCCAGGGCAGCAATCCCTCGCTCTATATCGTCGACGATTCCGGCGCGATCGCACTGAAGCCGGTCGTCGTGAAATCCTACGAGAGCAATGCCGTCGTGATTTCAGGCGGCGTCAACGAAGGCGCCAAGGTGGTTGCGCTCGGCGTGCAGAAGCTCGATCCGGCCCAGAAGGTCCGGGTGGTCTCGTCGCTGTCGTTCTAGCCCCGTCAATTAACCCCGCGCCGTCATTGCGAGGAGCGAACGCTCGCAATGACGGTGGAAGTGCAAACGTATTTCGAAGTTGGAGAGTGACATGAAGCGCTTCAATCTTTCGGGCTGGGCGGTGAGCCATCCGACCCTGATCCTGTTCCTGATGATCGTGCTCGGCGTCGCCGGCTTCTTCTCCTACCAGCGGCTCGGCCGCGCCGAGGACCCGTTCTTCACCGTGAAGGTGGTGAACGTTTCCGCGATCTGGCCGGGCGCAACCGCGCAGGAAATGCAGACCCAGGTGGCCGACCCCATCGAAAAGAAGCTGCAGGAATTGCCGTTCTTCGAGAAGGTGCAGACCTATTCCAAGCCGTCGTTCACGGCGCTGCAGGTGACCTTCAAGGATTCGACGCCGCCGAAGGACGTGCCCTATCTGTTCTATCTGTTGCGCAAGAAGCTCGCCGACGTGCAGGGCCAGTTGCCCGCGGGTCTGCTCGGGCCGAACGTCAACGACGAATTTTCCGACGTCGATTCCATTCTCTACATGATGACCGGCGACGGCGCCGACTACGCGCAATTGAAGAAGGCCGCTGAAGGCATGCGTCAGCGCCTGTTGAAGGTTTCCGGCGTCACCAAGGTCAATCTCTACGGCACCCAGGACGAGCGCATTTTCGTCGAATTCTCCCACGCCAAGCTCGCAACGCTCGGCATCACGCCGCAGGCGCTATTCGATTCGCTCGCCAAGCAGAACAACGTCACGCCCGCCGGCACGGTGGAAACTTCCTCGCAGCGCGTGCCGCTGCGCGTCACCGGCGCACTCGATGGCGCCAAGGCAGTCGCGGAAACCCCGGTCGAAAGCAACGGCCGCGTGTTCCGGCTCGGCGATATAGCGACCGTCACCCACGGCTTCGTCGACCCTCCGACCTTCGTCGCCCGTCAGGAAGGCAAGCCCGCGATCGGCATCGGCGTCGTCACCACCAAGGGCGCCAACATCCTCGAGCTCGGCAAGGAGGTCGAGAAGGCGACTAACGGTTTCATGAAGGCGGTGCCGCAGGGCATCGAGGTCGAGCAGATCGCCGACCAGCCAAAGGTGGTCGAGCGCGCCGTCGGCGAGTTCGTTCATTCCTTCATCGAGGCGCTGGCGATCGTGCTGTTCGTGTCGTTCGTCGCGCTCGGCTGGCGCACGGGTATCGTGGTCGCCATGTCGGTGCCGCTGGTGCTCGCGATCGTGTTCATCGTCATGAACGCGATGTCGATCGACCTGCACCGCATCACGCTCGGCGCGCTGATCATCGCGCTCGGCCTGTTGGTCGACGACGCCATCATCGCGGTGGAGATGATGGTGGTAAAAATGGAACAGGGATGGGACCGCGTCCGCGCGGCGTCCTTTGCCTGGGAATCAACTGCGTTTCCGATGCTCACGGGGACGCTGGTCACGGCCGCTGGCTTCCTCCCCATCGGCTTTGCCAATTCGGCGGTCGGCGAATATGCCGGCGGCATCTTCTGGATCGTGGCGATCTCGCTGGTCGCGTCCTGGTTCGTGGCGGTGATCTTCACGCCTTATCTCGGTGTCAAGCTGCTGCCTAACATCGCCGTGCACCACAACCACGATCCGCACGCGATCTACGAGACGCGGATGTATCGGGGCCTGCGCGCCGTGGTGCAGTGGTGCGTCGACCACCGTATCAAGGTGGTGGCAGCGACGGTCGGCGTGTTCGCGCTGTCGATCGTGGGCTTTGGCAACGTGCAGCAGCAGTTCTTCCCGCTGTCGGAGCGGCCCGAGCTGTTCCTGCAACTGCGCCTGCCGGAAGGCACCGCCTTCAACGTCACGGAGAAGTCCGTCAAGAAGGCCGAAGCGCTCTTGAAGGACGACAAGGATATCGCGACCTACACCGCCTATGTCGGTCAGGGTTCGCCGCGCTTCTGGCTCGGCCTCAATCCGCAACTGCCCAACGAGGCCTTTGCGGAGATCGTGATCGTCTCCAAGGACGTCGAGGCCCGCGAGCGGATCAAGGCGCGGCTGGAGAAGGCGGTCGCCGAGGGCGACCTGTCCGAAGCGCGCGTGCGCATCGATCGCTTCAATTTCGGCCCGCCGGTCGGTTTCCCGGTCCAGTTCCGCGTGATCGGCCCCGACCCCAACACCGTGCGCGACATCGCCTACAAGGTCCGCGATGTCATGAAGCAAAATCCCAATGTCACGGAGCCGCAGCTCGACTGGAACGAGCAGTCGCCTTACCTGAAGCTCGTGGTCGATCAGGACCGGGCCAGGGCGCTCGGCCTCACCCCGCAGGACGTCTCGCAGGCGCTTGCGATGCTGATCTCGGGCGCGCCGGTCACCACCATTCGCGACGGCATCGAGAAGGTCGGCGTGGTCGCGCGCGCGGTGCCGTCCGAGCGGCTCGACCTCGGCCGCGTCGGCGATCTCACCGTGACCTCGCGCAACGGCGTCGCCGTGCCGCTGCAGCAGATTGCCAGGATCGAATATTCCCATGAGGAGCCGATCATGTGGCGGCGCAACCGCGATATGGCGATCACGGTGCGGACCGACGTCGTCGACGGCGTGCAGGCGCCCGACGTCACCAACCAGATCTGGCCGAAGCTGAAGGAAATCCGCGATCATCTCGAGCCGGCCTACCGGATCGAGCCGGGCGGCGCGTTCGAGGAATCCGAAAAGGGCAACGCCTCGATAGCCCTGCTGTTTCCGCTGATGGCGCTGGTGATGCTTACTCTGCTGATGATCCAGTTGCAGAGCTTCTCGCGTCTGATCCTGGTGTTCCTGACCGCGCCGCTCGGCATCGTCGGCGCCTCGCTCGGCCTCAATATTGCCAACCAGCCGTTCGGCTTCGTGGCGCTGCTCGGACTGATCGCGCTGGCCGGCATGATCATGCGCAACGCGGTGATTCTGGTCGATCAGATCGAGGCCGACGTTTCCCAAGGCCTGACGCGGAAGGAAGCCATCGTCGAGGCCACCGTCCGGCGGGCTCGCCCGGTGATCCTGACGGCGCTGGCGGCGATCCTGGCCATGATCCCGCTGTCCCGCTCCGCCTTCTGGGGGCCGATGGCGATCACCATCATGGGCGGCTTGTTTGTTGCAACCTTCCTGACCTTGCTGTACCTGCCGGGCCTTTACGCCCTGTGGTTCAGGAAGAGCCTGGAAGAAAGCGGTCAGGCCGAGCAGCCCGATCTTGCAGCGCAACATCAGGCCAAGGAGCACCCCAAGGGTCCGCACGCAATTCCGCTTGCCGACGCCGCAGAATAATTGAACATTGAGAGCTGACATGACGCTGATTTCGGAACACATCGAGACTGACACCCGCGAGAAGATCCTCGTGGTGGCGGAGCGTCTGTTCAGGCAGATCGGCTATCAGAAGACGACGGTCGCCGACATCGCCAAGGAATTGCGGATGAGCCCCGCCAACGTCTATCGCTTCTTCGATTCGAAGAAGGCGATTCACGAGGGCGTGGCGCGGACCCTGATGGGCGAGGTCGAGGTCGAGGCGCAACGGATCGCGTCGATGCCCGGACCCGCGGCAGTCCGTCTGCGCGACATGATGAAGACCATCAATCGCATGAACACCGAGCGCTATGTCGGCGATTCCAAGCTGCATGAGATGGTCGAGATCGCGATGCAGGAGGACTGGGGCGTCTGCGTCGCTCACATGGAGATGATTGCCCGGACCATCGGCCAGGTGATCGGGCAGGGCGCCGCCTCCGGCGAGTTCGAGGTTGCCGATTTGCAGCTCGCCTCGCTTTGCGCCTGCACCGCGATGATGCGGTTCTTCCACCCGCAGATGATCGCGCAATGCGCCACCAAGCCCGGCCCGACGATCGACGAAATGATCGATTTCGTGATTGCGGGGCTGTCGCCACGTGCCAAGGCGAATTGAGCTCTCCGCCACTTGACTCCACCGTCATTGCGAGCGAAGCGACTTGTCCGCCGTAGCTTTAGCAAAGGCGGAAGCAATCCATCGCGCCGCGTGCCGTGACATGGATTGCTTCGTCGCAAGCGCTCCCTAGCGCAAACGCTTCGCGTTTGTCGCAGGTAATGACGAAGAAGGACGAGCCGGAATGGACGCCAAGAGCCCAAAAGACCTGCACTACTACGAGCCGAAGAACGGGCACGGCCTCAAGCACGACCCCTTCAACGCCATCATCGCCCCGCGCCCGATCGGGTGGATTTCCTCGCGCGATGGCAAGGGCAACGTCAATCTGGCGCCTTACAGCTTCTTCAACGCCTTCTGCTATCACCCGCCGATTATCGGCTTTTCCTCCACCAACTGGAAAGACAGCGCGGGCAATATCCAGGAGACCGGCGAGTTCGTCTGGAATCTCGCCACAATGGATCTGGCGAAGCAGATGAACGCGACGGCGGCCCACGTTGCCGCTGATGTCGACGAGTTCAAGCTCGCAGGCCTTACGGCCGCGTCCTGCAAGCTCGTCAACGTGCCCCGGGTAGCGGAAAGCCCCGTTGCCTTCGAATGCAAGCTGACGCAGATCATCCAATTGCAGGGCAAGGACGGCGAAAAGGCACAGGCCTGGCTGACGCTCGGCGAAGTCGTCGCCGTCCACATCGACAAGGCCTTCATCAAGGACGGCGTTTACCAGACCGGCCTCGCCCATCCGATCGTCCGCGCCGGCCGCCGCGGCGACTATTTCGAGATCAAGCCGGAAAACATGTTCGAGATGATCCGGCCGGATTAAGCGAATGTAATCCGGATGCAGCCTACGAGTCGTGCGCATGCGCGCCCCACGGCAGCACGGAACTCCGACGCGCCGAAATGCTTATCGTCGGTATTTCGGAGATTGCCGATGATCCGCTCTTTTGCCGGGCTGACCGTGCTCGCCTGCCTTGTCCACCCGGCCTTCGCAGGCCTCGATGCGGCGGCGGTCAACAACGCGGAGTTCAGGGGCAAGCCGCCGGCCAACGGCAAGATCGATCCCATTGTCGTCAAGGCCCAGGTGCTGCTCGACCGCGCTAATTTCTCGCCGGGCGAGGTCGACGGCGAGCTCGGCGAGAACGCCCAGAAAGCCTTGCGGGCGTTCGCCGAAGCCAAAGGCCTCATCGTCAACAAGCAGCCGCTGACCCCCGAGGTCTGGAGCGCTTTGATCGCGAGCAGCGCGGATGCCATCGTCGTCGACTACAAGGTCGCAGCGGCAGACGTGAAGGGGCCGTTCCTAAAGAAGCTCCCCGCCAGGATGGAAAAAATGAAAGGGCTGAAGGCGCTCAATTACACCAGCCCGCGCGAGGCCATCGCCGAGAAATTTCACATGAGCGAGGCGCTGCTCGCGGCCCTCAACCCCGGCAAGAAATTCGACCAGGCCGACCAGACGATCTCGGTAATCAATGTGATGGCCAAAGAGACGAAACCAATTGCAACCCGTGTCGAGGTCGACAAGAGCTCCCAGACCGTCAAGGCGTTCGCGAATTCCGACCTGATCGCCTTCTTTCCCGCGACCGTCGGAAGCGAAGAGAAGCCGACCCCGAGCGGCGTGCTCAAGGTGATCTCGATCGATGCCCCGCCCGTACTACCGCTACAACCCGGATTATAAGTTCAAGGAAGTCAGATCCAGGCGCGCCTTCACGATCAAGCCCGGGCCGAACAACCCCGTCGGAACGCAGTGGATCGGACTGTCCGCGGAAGGCTACGGCATTCACGGCACGGCAAACCCGTCGAAAATAAGCAAGGCGGAATCTCACGGCTGCGTGCGTCTCACCAATTGGGACGCCGACAAGTTGGCAAAACTCCTGAAGAAGGGCACCGAGGTCGCGTTCATCGAGCGGCAGGCGGCGAACCGGAAGTGATTTCTCTCAGGCGCAATGTCACCGGATCATTCGTCCGTGGCAAACGCGTCGTAAACCAGCTTCTTGAACGCGGGTGTGATGCGTGCACGTTCGTTCTGGGTCTGCTCCAGCAGGATGTAGATCATGTCCAGCGTCGGGTCGACACCGAAATAGGTGCCGCTGCCGCTATCCCATTTGAGTTCGCCGATCGACCCTGGCGGCGGCGGCTTGGCATTTCCCGGATCGGTGCGCACGGCAAAACCATAGCCGTAGCCAAAGCCATCTCCGGGAAAGTAGTAATAGTCCCGCGCGACGCCGGAGCCGGGCCCGATATGGTCTGACGTCATCGACTTGAATGCGGCCGGGCTAAGGTAGCGTTTGCCATCGAGTTGCCCGCCGTTGAGGATCATCTGGGCAAAACGGGCATAGTCGTTCAGTGTCGAGACCAGCCCGCCGCCGCCGGATTCCCATTCCGGATGGGCGCGGCGTGCAGTCTCCGCAAGTTTCAGGATGGTATCGCTTGGCAGCGGCTCCGCCATCCGCGCGCGTTCGTCGGCACTTTCCAGCACGAATTTCGTGCTGGTCATGCCGAGCGGATCGAAGATGTGCTGCTTTTCAAACTGATAGAGTGTCTGCCCGGATACGATCTCGATGACGCGTCCGAGGACGTCGGTTGAATGTCCGTAACGCCAAAGCGTGCCGGGTTGTCGTGCCAGGGGCAACCTGGCGATGCGATCGGCAAACACCTTGTTGGTGTAACGCCCATCGAAAAGGCCCGATTCCGAATAGGCCTTCATGATCAGCTTGCCGCCGATGTAATCGTACGTGATGCCCGACGTATGGCGCAGCAGATCCATGATGGTCACCGGCCGATCTGCCGGGACAAGCGTCAAGACGTTCTTGCCGTCAATGGTGTCGGAACCGACAAGTACCTTCGCGTCAGCAAACGCCGGAATGAATTTGGAGGCGGGATCGGCGGGCGAGAGCTTGCCTGCGTCGATCAACATCATCGCCGCGACGCTGGTGATTGGCTTCGTCATCGAATGAAGCGCAAAGATCGTATCTGATGTCATCGGAGCCTTGGTCTCGACATCCTGAACGCCGAAACATTTCAGATAGACCGGTCTGCCGTGTTGCTGAATCAATACGACGGCGCCCGGCAACCGCCCCGTTGCAACTTCGTTGTTGAAAAATTCAGTGATACGTTCGAGCTTGCTCGGCGATGGCGCGGGGGCCGCTTGGTTGGCTGCTGCCATGTCCGTCCAGATTGCCAGTGACAAGGCCGCAGCAAAAAGTCGTTTGCCGCGAGATCCAGCGGTGCAATGCAATATCTGTCGAGTCGGCATCTTCATTTTGATTTGCCCCGCGGGCCGACTGATTTGCCGGAGAATTCGACCAACTGTCGAATGACTAGCATGTCGCGCACCTTGTCGCCACGTGGGCAATTGCCCCAAGCGCGATGATGGCAGAGCCTTCCGACGGACATGCGTTGGACGAGGTGATGCCATTTTCGGCTGCAAGCTTGAGCAGAGAGCTGAATCGAAGCTCTCGTAACCAGGTGCGGACTTGGTTAACCTCAGGTTGCCAGGCCGGATCAACGGCCGGCGAACAGATTGGGAGGATGCGATGACACGCCAGGAGCGGCGCGATCCAGAACAGCAGCGCGATCCAGAAGTGACGATTTCACGACGAACGCTTGTCCAGGGTTTGGCGGTATGCGCCGGTGCTACCGTCGCGGGGGCCGGCAGCGCATTGGCCCAGACCGGTCCTGTGGCGCCTCCGTCAACAGTCACCAGCCCGCCGCGCGATTTCAGTCCACGCGGTGCCCCCACCACCTATTTCTGGGACCCCGACATCATCGCCGTCGATCCATCCTTCAACAATCTCGCCCAGCCCAATACGGCGATCAAGCGCCTCTACACCGGTCTGTTGTGGGCCGAAGGCCCCGCCTGGAGCGCGCAGGGGCGCTATCTCCTGTGGAGCGACATTCCCAATAACAGGCAGATGCGATGGTCAGAGGATGACGGTCATGTCAGCGTCTTCCGCACGCCATCCAACAACAGTAACGGCAACTCGTTTGATTTCCAGGGACGACAGCTTTCCTGCGAGCATCTCACCCGGCGCGTCGTGCGCTATGAGCATGACGGCACCGCAACCGTGCTGGCTGACTCCTATAACGGCAAGAAGCTGAACTCGCCGAACGATGTCGTCGCGCATCCGGACGGCAGCTACTGGTTCACCGATCCGCCCTATGGCGGCATGCTCTATGAGGGGGAGCCTGACGTCGCGGGCGGGCCGAGCAATCCTGCCGGCAAGCTCAATCCGCGGATCGGTCAGCCGGCAGGCTTCGTGCCGGGCAAGCGCGAACTGCCGACCAACTGCTATCGCATCGATCCGTCTGGTCGTGTTGACCTCGTCGTGACCGAGGAACAGGTGCCCGATCCCAATGGCCTCTGCTTCTCGCCTGACTACAAAAAACTGTATGTCGCCTCTACCGGCAAGGGGCCGGGCGACACCGGTCCGGGCGGCAAGGGCGACATGTTCGTGTTCGACGTCGGCACCGACAACAAGCTGACCAACCACAAGCGGTTCAGCGATTTCATGGTCGACGGCGTGAAGTGCGGACCGGACGGCGTGCGCTGCGACGTCAACGGTAATGTCTGGTGCTCCAGCAATGCCGGCCGCGCCGTCGGCTACAGCGGCGTGACGGTATGGTCCCCCGAGGGCAAGCTGATCGGCCGCATCCGTTTGCCCGAAGTGTGCGGCAACATCTGCTTCGGCGGCCCCAAGCGCAACCGCCTGTTCATGGCCGCGAGCCAGTCGCTCTACGCCGTGTACACGGCAACGCAGGGTGCCGGACCGGGTTGACCGGCTAGCCTTGCTCACGATCTCATTCCGGGCTCTCGCTTCGCGAGCCCCGGAATGACGAGAGGGCGATTCATTAAAATTTGCTGCAAATTGGCAACCGCCAACCAACCGCTCCGGCAAAAGTTGGGCACGCTTAAACGGAGCGTTTATTGCGAACGGACCACCCTTCTTCGCACGAAGGGAGGCTCGTCCACCAATGCCCATATTCAAATATTTTACCGTCGTAGGATCGACACTGCTCGTATTGCTGTTTGTTTCGAACGCTTACCTCGCCGACGACGAAAGCAATTTGCGCTTCGACGGATCGCTATACGGGAGCGCGCTTTACGCGCCTCGCGTGGCAGAAACCCAAGCGACCACGGAGCTTCGCTTTACCCGCGATGTCACGCCTGCCGTTCGCGTCAAGGAAGTATTTGCCGTGTTCGTCCCCAATGAGCGACGCCGCAACAAGCGTGATTCATGACACCGGCGTGCCCGCGGTTGAGACCGGTGGGCGCTCCCGAGCGGCATCCATCCGGCAACGTTGTCGGTCTCTAAACGCCGGATAATGCAGGCATTTTGGAACGGGCCCGGGTCTGCGCCGTTATCTCCAAGTTCAGTTTCGCGTCATTTGCCGATGCGAAGCGTCTCCGAAACCCGTGCTTTTCAGCTAGGATGAACCCATGTTTGGTATAGGTGAGGCGAGACGTCGCGCCCCGATCATGAGGAGGTCGCCATGAGCTTCCGCCGCGATTTCATTAGCAAACCGATCTTCGCTTTCGCGCGCGGCGCGATGCCCGCGATGTCCGATACCGAGCGCGAGGCGCTGGAGGCGGGCGACGTCTGGTGGGACGCCGATCTCTTCACCGGCAATCCGGACTGGTCGAAATTGCTGGCTGTCGCGCCGGCGACGCTGACTGAAGAAGAAAAGGCCTTTCTTAACGGTCCCGTCGACGAGCTTTGCGCCATGCTCGACGAGTGGAAGATCAATTGGGAATGGCGTGATCTTCCGCCGGAGGTATGGTCCTTCATCAAGCGGCACAAGTTCTTCGGCATGATCATTCCGAAGGAGTTTGGCGGGCTCGGCTTCTCGCCTTATGCGCATTCGGAAGTTGTGCGAAAGCTTTCGTCGCGCTCGCTGACCGCAGCCGTCACCGTGATGGTGCCGAATTCGCTCGGCCCGGGCGAGTTGTTGATGCGCTTCGGTACCAAGGAGCAGCAGGACAGGTGGCTGCCGCGGCTCGCCGAAGGCGCCGACATTCCTTGCTTCGGCCTGACCAGCCCTGAAGCCGGCTCGGACGCGGCCTCGATGGTCGACACCGGCATTATCTGCAAGGGCAGTTTCGAGGGCCGGGAAGTCATCGGCCTGCGGCTGAACTGGCACAAGCGCTACATCACGCTGGGGCCGGTCTCGACACTGCTCGGTCTCGCTTTCAAGGCCTATGATCCCGATCATCTCGTGGGCCAGCAGGAAGAACTCGGTATTACCGTAGCCCTGATCCCGACCCATCTGCCCGGCGTCGAGATCGGCCGCCGCCATCTGCCGGCGATGCAGATGTTCCAGAACGGTCCGAACTGGGGTCGCGACGTGTTCATTCCGATGGACTACATCATCGGGGGGCAGGAGCGGCTGGGCCAGGGCTGGAAGATGCTGATGACGGCATTGGCTGCTGGCCGCGGCATCTCGCTGCCGTCGCTGTCGGCCGCGGGGGCGGCGTATGCGGCGCGCACCACGGGCGCCTATGCCCGTATCCGCGAGCAGTTCGGCATCTCCATCGGCAAGTTCGAAGGCATCGAGGAGCCGCTCGCGCGCATCGCCGGCACCGCCTATCTGCTCGATGCCGCGCGGCGGCTGACCTGCGCAGCGCTCAACCAGGGACACCATCCCGCCGTCATCTCGGGCATCATGAAGCTGCACGCCACCGAGCGGATGCGGATCGTGATCGACGACGCCATGGATATCCATGGCGGTAAGGCCGTGATCGACGGACCGCAGAACTACATGGGCAGCCTCTATCGCGCGGTGCCGGTCGGCATTACCGTTGAAGGCGCCAATATCCTCACGCGAAATCTCATCGTGTTCGGGCAAGGTGCGATCCGCGCTCATCCATTCCTGCTCGACGAAATGAATGCGCTTGGTGAAGCCGATCGTGCCAAGGGCTTGGACGCCTTCGACAAGGCATTCTGGAGTCATGTCGGCCACAGCTTCAGGACCATGTTCCGTGCCTGGGGCCGAAGCTGGACCTTCGGCCTGTTCGCGCCGGCGCCCGATGCCGGCGAGGCAACGCGATTCTATCGCCAGCTCTCGCGCTACTCGTCGGCATTCGCGCTGTGCGCCGACATGGCGCTGTTGACGCTTGGCGGCGCGCTCAAACGCAAGGAAATGCTCTCGGCCCGATTCGGCGACATTCTGTCCGAACTCTATCTGCTGTCCGCCGCGCTGAAACGCTGGCAAGACGAGGGACGGCAGAAGGAAGATTTCGCCGCGCTCGAATGGTGCATGGCGAGCGGCTTCAAGACCATCGAGAACCGCTTTGCCGAAATCCTCGCCAACCTGCCTAACCGGTTCGTGGCGGTGATCCTGAAATTCCTGATCCAGCCGTTCGGTGCGCGCGTGCTCGGCCCCTCCGACCGCATCGTGCATCAATGCGCGCAGCTCGTGCTGGAGCCATCGGCTGCGCGCGACCGGCTCACCTCCGATCTGTCATCCGTCGATGATGATGGCGGCATCGCCCGACTGGAGAAGGCGTTCCGGCTGGTGGCGGCTGCGGACGACGTCGCAAAGCAGATGCGCGCCGCGCGGCTGCATGACTGGAGAGAGGCGGTGAAAAAGGGTGTCATCACTCAGGCCCAGGGCGAGAAGCTGCAGGCGGCACATGAAGCCGTTGCCAAGGTGATCGAAGTCGACGATTTCGCGCCCGAGGCGTTGTCGCCGATTTACAGCAAGGGGGCCGACGTGCATCAGTTCTTCCAGGAACTGGGTGAACAGAGGGCGGCAAGCTGATGGCGCGACCGGTCTTTATCGTCGACGGCAGCCGGACGCCGTTCTTGAAAGCGCGCTCCGGCCCCGGGCCCTTCACGCCGGTCGATCTCGCCGTGCAATGCGGCCGGCCGCTTCTGGCGCGGCAGCCATTCGCACCGACCGCCTTTGATCAGGTCATTCTCGGCTGCGTCAACGTCATCGCCGACGAGATGAATCCGGCCCGTGTCGCCGCGCTCCGGCTCGGCATGGGCGAGAAGATGGTCGCCTTCACCGTGCAAATCAATTGCGGCTCCGGCATGCAATCGATCGACACCGGTTATCGTTACATCCGCGAGGGCGTCTCCGACCTGATCCTGGCAGGCGGCGCCGAAGCGCTGAGCCATGCCCCGCTGGTCTGGCCGCAACAGGGCGTGCGCTGGTTCGCAGGGCTTGCAGGGGCAAAAGGTATCGGCGCGAAAGCCATGGCTGCGCTGAAAGTGAAGCCCGGCTATTTCAAGCCGATCATCGGGCTTGAGCGCGGCCTGACCGACCCCATCACCGAACTCAATATGGGTCAGACCGCCGAAGTGGTCGGCCATCTCTTCGGCATCACCCGCGCGCAATCGGATGCCTATGCTGCCGAAAGTCACAAGCGACTCGCAAAGGCGCAATCGCAGGGCTGGCTCAAAGATGAAGTAGAGACCGCATTCGCGCGCGACGGAAAGTTCTACGATCACGACGATGGCGTGCGGCCGGACTCGACACCGGAGAGCTTGGCAAAGCTGAAGCCGGTGTTCGAGCGTCCCTGGGGTAAGGTCACTGCCGGCAATTCCTCGCAGATCACCGATGGCGCGTCCTGGGTGATCCTGGCTTCCGAAGAGGCCGTTGCCAAGCACGGCCTGACGCCGAAGGCGGTCATCCTCGACAGCCAGTGGTCGGCGCTCGATCCCGGCATCATGGGCCTGGGGCCGGTGCTGTCGGCGACGGAGCTTCTCAAGCGCAACAAGCTGACGCTTTCGGATATCGAGAGCTGGGAATTGAACGAGGCGTTTGCGACGCAGGTGCTGGGCTGCCTCGCCGCCTGGAACGACGAAAAATTCTGCAAGGAGATTCTCGGCCTCGACGGCGCGGCGGGCGAGCTCGATCAGACGAAGTTGAACGTCGATGGCGGCGCGATCAGCCTCGGCCATCCCGTAGGCTGCAGCGGCAATCGCATCGTGCTGCATTTGGTCAACGCCATGAAGCGATTGGGCACCAGGCGCGGCATCGCCACCGAATGTATCGGCGGCGGGCAGGGCGGCGCGATGTTGATAGAGACGGTGTGAGCATGGATAGCCAGATCATGAACGTTCTCGGCGATCGCGTGCTCGAACTCGGGCCGGAGCCTGACGCTGAGCGCCCGTACAAGAATTTCAGGCTGACCCGCGATGGCGACGGCGTCGCCTGGCTCTTGTTCGATCGCGAAGGCACCAGCGCCAACACGCTGTCCGCCGATCTGATCGAGGAACTCAGCAAGGTGTTGTCCGAGCTGGAAACCGCGCGGCCGACCGGTCTCGTCATCCGCTCCGCCAAAAAATCCGGCTTCATCGCCGGCGCCGACGTCAACGCCTTTCGCGGCGCCACCGATGTGGCGGCAGTCGAGGCTGAGATCGGCCGCGCGCATGCCGTGATCGATCGGCTCGAAGCCCTGCGCGTTCCGAGCGTGGCCGTGATCCACGGCTTCTGCCTCGGCGGCGGCCTCGAAGTGGCGCTGGCCTGTCAGATGCGGATCGCGATCGAGGACGCGCGGTTTGGCTTCCCCGAGGTGATGCTCGGCCTGCACCCCGGTCTCGGCGGCACCGTACGTTTCACGCAGCTTGTCAATCCGATGCAGGCGATGCCGCTGATGCTGACCGGCAAGACCATCGATGCCCGCCGCGCAAAATCGCTCGGGCTGGTCGATGCCGTGACGCAGGAGCGGCATGTCTTGAATGCCGTGAAGGATGCCGTGTCCGGCCGCTTGAACCGCGCGAAGCCCGGGTTTCTCAACTCCGTTCTCAGCCTCGGCCCGATCAAGGGCTTTCTCGCCTCGCGCATGCGCCGCGAGGCCGGCAAGGCGGCGCGCGAGGAGCATTATCCCGCGCCCTATGCGCTGATCGATCTCTGGGAAAGGCACGGCGGCGACCGGCGGGCGATGCTGAATGCGGAGAAAGCGTCTTTCGCCAGATTGATGGTGACGCCAACCGCGCAAAACCTGATCCGCGTGTTCTTCCTGCGCGAGCAGATGAAGAAGCTCGCGGGATCCGGCAACAGGATCGAGCATGTTCACGTCATCGGCGCCGGCGCCATGGGTGGCGACATCGCCGCCTGGTGCGCCGGCCAGGATTTGCGGGTGACACTCGCTGACATGAAGCCGGAGCCAATCGCAGGCGCGATCAAGCGCGCTGCCGATCTCTACGGCAAGATCCTGCGCAAGCGGACTGCCGTGCGCGATGCGCTGGACCGGCTGATGCCGGACATGCAGGCCGAGGGCGTCCGCAACGCCGATCTCATCATCGAGGCGGTGCCGGAGAAGCTGGAGCTGAAGCAGAAGGTCTATGCCGACCTCGAACCGAAGATGAAGCCCGGCGCGATTCTTGCTACCAACACGTCGAGCATCCCGCTGCAGGACCTGCGCACCACGCTGCAAAAACCCGAGCGGCTTCTCGGGCTGCACTTCTTCAATCCGGTCTCGCGGCTGCAACTCGTCGAAGTCGTCAGCCATGACGGCACCGATGCGCAACTCCTGAAGGAGGCGCTCGCCTTCGTCGGCGCCATCGACCGGTTGCCGCTGCCCGTAAAGTCGTCGCCCGGCTTCCTCGTCAACCGCGCGCTGACGCCCTACATGCTGGAAGCGATGCTGATGCTGGACGAGAAGATCGACAAGACGGTCATCGACGCCGCCGCGAAAAAGTTCGGCATGCCGATGGGCCCGATCGAACTCGCCGACCAGGTCGGCCTCGACATCTGTCTCGACGTCGGCGACATGCTGCGCTCGAAGTTCGGTGACGCGCTTCCGCCGACGCCGGCCTGGTTGCGTGAGAAGGTTGCCAGAGGCGAACTCGGCCGTAAGGCGGGCAAGGGCTTTTACACCTGGAAGGGCGACAAGGCCGATACCTCATCAGGCCTGCCCGCGACATCGGAGCCCTCGGCGGAAATGATCGACAGGCTGATCCTGCCGATGTCGAATGTCTGTGTCGCCTGCTTGCGCGAAGGCATCGTCGACGATGCCGACGCGGTCGACGGCGCCGTCATCTTCGGCACCGGCTACGCGCCGTTCCGCGGCGGTCCTCTGAACTATGCGCGAACCCGAGGGGTAGAGAACGTGGTCTCGACGCTGCGGGCGCTTACGGAAAAATTCGGCGGAAGATTTGCGCCGGATGCTGGTTGGGAGAATTTCAAGTGAACGAACCCCGTCTGCACGCGCCGGTCTCGACCGAGAGCGAGACCCGCGGTGATCTCTGCATTCGCACGCTGGCGATGCCGGCCGACACCAACGCCAATGGCGACATCTTCGGCGGCTGGCTCTTGAGCCAGATGGATATCGGCGGCGGCGTTTTCGCTTCCAAGATCGCGAAATCGCGCACGGTGACGGTCGCGATCGAGGCGATGAATTTCCGCAAGGCCGTCTATGTCGGCGACCTCGTTTCGGTCTACGCCAATCTGGTGCGGGTCGGGCGCACCTCGATCACGGTGCATCTCGAAGCTTGGGTCGTGCGCCGCAAGGAGTTGCAACAGATCCTGGTGACCGACGGCAACTTCACCTACGTCTCGATCGACGACAACGGCCGTCCGCAGCCAGTCAGTCCGGACGGCGTGATCAAGACCTAAATCTTACGGGCAGGGACGCTCATAGCCGTCACGGCCGATGAAGGTACCACGGCGCGGGTCATAGGTCTGCGAGCGCATGCAGCGCGGCGTGTCGTCGTAATACCGGGGCGGCGGGGGTGCGTATTGCGCCTGGACGCCGCAATAGCGCGGCGAAACTTCCTGCCACCCGCCGGGCTGCTCCACGTAGCAACCGCCCTGATAGTAGCGATAGCCGCCGGGCCGCGGCTCGCCCTGGGCGCCGATCGCAGCACCCGTCGTCGCCCCGACGATCGCGCCAACCGCCGCACCGCGGCCGCCGCCGAGCGCGCCGCCGACAATCGCGCCCGCCGCGCCGCCGAACAGTGCGCCGCCGAGCGTGCTTTCCTGCGCCGCCGCCTCCTGGAGCGGCGCGCAAGCCGCAAGGACCACCAGCATCGAGAGCGCGAATTTCGGTATCATGTCAGTTCTCCGGCCATTTGAACGATTCGCTAGCGTGTTCCGAACCAGCTTTGGCATAGGTTGGCCTTGCGGCGCAACGGCGGAAGCAGGAACAATTGCCCGTCCAACCCGTTGTAGGCCCGGAATAAATCGAGGCTGGGCCATGTCGGACACCTACATCATCGAAGTCGGCTCGCAGCCGGCCGGGATTATCGTGCGCGCTCCCGGCGGCTATCAGTTCTTCGCCGCCTCGCACCGTTTCAACCGGCTGGAAGGACAGATATTTCGCAACGCGCGCGAGGCCGAGCGTGCGGCCTACCATCTTGTCAGCGGGGTGACGCTGGCGGCATGACCGCCAGCGCCAGTCTTCCGGCGGTCAGAGCTTGGTGGCCGACCGCGACAGCAGCTTCCAGTCCGAGCCCTGTTTCTGCCAGTTCATCAGGATGTGCAGGTTCTGCGGCGTCTTCTTGCCGTCGGTGAACTCCTGCTCGCCGACGAAGTTGAAGCGCACGATGGCCGCCGGGCCGACGACACGGATCGTGGGGTTCTTGTATTCAAGCGAGGTCCATTTGTATTTCGCATTCTTGACTCCCGCCAGCAGTGCCGCCTTGTCGTCGACAGATCCGCTGGAGTGGCTGTAGCTGAGTTCTTCCGCGCAGAGCGGGGCGATCCCCTCGGCATTGCCGGCCGCCTGCGCTGCACGGAAAGCTTCGACGTTCTTCGCGATGGCATCCTCGTCCGCGCCGGCAATAGCGGGGACCACGCTCATGAGCCCAACCCCAAGCCCAAGTGCGAGTACGGGCAAGGCGAGCTGACGGCGATCGATCTTCATGGTTTCCTCCATTCGTTTCTGGTTGTGATCACAGTGTCGCCGCCACAAATTGCTTTGTCGAGCGGCCGCACGCATGGTGCTCGCATGGCTTCGGGCGCGGTTGCCTTAACCAGGATTCGTTGTTTCGCCCTGCCAAACGCCTTTGCGGCCTATCTACCTCGTTGACCGCGCTCCTAATCAGCCGCACCATAACGGCATCTTTGTGCCCAAGTCTGTTCTTCAGGGGTGCTGCCATGGCCGGATTGTCCCACCGTCAGACTGAAATCCTCAACATCGCCCGCGCCTTTGGCCGGGTGATGGTGGAAGACCTCGCCAAGCGTTTCGAGGTTTCGGCGCAGACCATCCGAAAAGACCTCAACGACCTCTGCGACCAGCGCTCGCTGACGCGCATCCATGGCGGCGCCATTATCGCCTCCGGCGTGGAGAACCTCGCCTATGAGGCGCGGCGCTTCGTGGCGGCAGAGGAAAAGCGGGCGATCGGCGTGGCCGCTGCATCGCGGATTCCGAACGGCTGCTCGCTGTTCATCAACATTGGCACCACGACGGAAGAAGTCGCGAGCGCGCTGACCTCGCATGAGGATTTGTTGGTGATCACCAACAACCTCAACGTCGCGATGCTTTTGTACCGGCATCCGCGCATCGAGGTGATCGTGGCGGGCGGCGCGGTGCGCCGTGCCGACGGCGCGGTGATCGGCTCGACCGCGATCAGCCTGATCGGCCAGTTCAAGGTCGACTACGCCATCATCGGGGCGTCTGCGATCGACGAGGAGGGCGCGCTCCTGGACTTCGACTATCGCGAGGTGCAGGCGGCGCAAGCGATCATCGCCAACGCCCGCAGCGTCATGCTGGTCGCGGATTCCACAAAACTCCGCCGCAGCGCGCCGGTGCGCATCGCCCATCTCAGCCAGATCCAGACCTTTGTGACTGACGCGCCGTTGCCGGCAGGTCTTGCCAGTATCTGCAGCCACCGCGGCATCGAGGTGGTTCAGGCGATGGAGAAGCTGGCGACGGATATCGACGATCCTGCTACTGAGCCTGCCGCGGCCACGACCGCCGCGCCTATCCGCTTGCGCTAGTTTCTGGCCGCGGCGCGTCGTCGCCGCTGTTTTTCGCGATTGCCGCACCCGATCATGCTACACCATTGCCGGCGCTGACTCTTGCTCGTGTCGAGGTAGTAGACATCGCAATCAGCGGCAGCGCATTTTCGGATTCTCGTGCGCTCCTCATCGACCAGTAAAGATTCGATCGCCAGCGCGCAGGCATGCAGCGGAATTTCAGGTGTCCGCGGCGAACACCAGCGGTATCTGACCAATCCTCCCGACCGCGAACCGACCAGCGCTCGGGCAGCGTGGGCGGCCCTGATCGAGGCAGAGAGGGCGTCCAGGTCCGGCTGCCGCGTCGGCCGTCCCGAGACTTTCCCTGCCAGGATGTCGTGAAGGTGCTCGCGAAGCCTGCGCGCGCCTTTCACGATGCGATCGGCCGCCGGACCACGCAGCCGCAGCAGCGACTTAACAATCGGTGGCTCGATAAGTCCAGCCAATTCAGCGAACCGTACCAGGTCATGGTAAGTCGCGAGATTTTCGATCGGCTCGTCAGAGGGCCGCTCATCCAGCGTATTCACGAAATCGAGAGCTGGATGTCCGCCACTCCATTCGAAACCATTGCAGCGGTTGTTCATCTCGTCCTTGTTCGGTGGCTCGTTCTGGCGTAACCATTAAAATGCTCTATTCAGGTTATCATTCCTGCGACCTTGATGGAAGTGGATCATGTCCGAGTTGGCCGCCGATCGGCGCGTGCCCGGGAATTACGTTCGCGGGGCTCTCTACGGACTCGCGGCCGTAAGCATCTGGTCGGGTTGGATTGTTGTGGCTCGGCTCGGGCTAAAGACGAGCCTTACGCCGTGGGACATCGCGGCGCTTCGTTTCGGCGTGGCCGGCGTGCTCCTGCTGCCTTATGTGCTGCAGAAGGGTCTCGCGTTCGAACGCTTGGGGTTGATCGGATTGGCGGCAATCGTGCTTGGCGGTGGCGCTCCTGTGCTGCTCGCCAACACCGGTCTGCTGTTCGCCCCTGCGGCCCATGCCGGTGCCCTGTTTCCCGGAGTGATGCCGCTGGCGGTTGCTATTTTGGCTGCAGCCTTCCTGCACGAAGCGTTCACGGGCGCGAAAAAGATCGGCTTCGCGCTGATCATGATGGGTGTCGCCGGCATCGCATGGGGCACGGCCGGGGCGATCGATCCGAAGCAGACAATGGGACACGCGCTGTTCATCGCCTCCGCGTTTGCGTGGGCCTGCTACACGGTGGCGATGCGGCGGGCGCGGCTTGATGGATTGCATGCTGCAGGCATCGCCGCGGTCGGTGCCTTGATGCTCTATGTCCCCGGCTACGTTCTTGCGGAGGGCACAAGCCTTGGCAGGGCATCTTTGGGTGACGTTGCTCTTCAGGCATTTGTGCAGGGCGTTCTGACGGCGATTGTTTCGCTGGTTTTTTACGGACGCGCGGTCAGCTTGCTCGGCGCTTCAAGCGGGGCCGCCTTTGCCTCACTATCCCCCGTGATGACGGCGGTGATGGCCATACCGATTCTCGGGGAATGGCCGGTGACGCTGGACTGGATCGCTATCGCCTCGATCTCGGCCGGTGTTTACGTCGTGAGCGGCGGACCGCTGCCGGGCCGGGCCTACTCGGATTCTGCGTAGGCAGCATCTGCAGCCACCGCGGCATCGAGGTGGATTCCGGTGGCGAGCCGGCTTCGACCGTAGTGCGGCTGAAGTAGCGGGCGATTATCCGGGCGAGCCGAGCAGCGATCTCGTTTTCAGGAACTCCCGACACTTGGCGAGGCCGGGCCAAACGACAAGAGAAGCCTGCGCATGGGGTAAGAAAGCCTGGTGCAGATTCAGCAACTCCGCATGCATTCCCGGGTAAGGGCCCGGTCCCGGACGCAGGATCGCATCCAGCGCGCCACTTAAGAGGTCTGCGACATCGTCGGTCGAAGTTATCAGAACATAGTCCGGCGACCGTTCTGTGTTCGCAAGTTTCGCCAACAGGCCATCCGGGTCGTCCGTCAAGTTCGGAGAGACACCCAGCCGCAACGCTTTTGTCGGCAATGTGCGGGCGACAGCATCCGCAGCCGCCGACATGCGCTCGAAGGCATCGCTGATGGTGGGCAGCATGGCCTCGCCATGGCCGGTGAGGATGAGGCCGCGGGGCATGCGCTGAAACAGCGGAACTCCCAGGATCTGCTCCAGATGCTTGATCTGCTGGCTGACGGCGCCCGGCGTTACCGAAAGCTCCTGCGCAGCCAGTTTGAAGCTGAGATGACGACCGGCAGCCTCGAAGGCTCGCAGTCCGTTGAGCGGAGGCAGTCTGTAGCTCACCAGGATTCCATCCATAGGCGTTAGGCGCGCGCAGATTAGAAAATCTGACTCAACTGTCCAGGAAAAATGGTTTGTGCGCGACGAGTGCACCGGTGCACGAGATGATGTTTCGAGGACAGGAGAGACCTAATGCACATCCGACGCATCAATGCCGAAGCAGTAACCGTGCCGACGACTGGCTACAGCCAGGCGCTAGAGGTCAGCGGTCACACCCGTCTGCTTTTTGTAAGTGGCCAGATTCCGTTCGGCATCGACGGCACCGTCCCTGAGGGCTTTGAAGCGCAGTGCAGGCTCGCCTGGCGAAACGTCGAGGCTCAGCTCAAGGCAGCCGGCATGACCCTCGACAATCTGGTCATGCACCGGACCTACCTTGCCGACCGGCGCTACGCCCTCGTCAATCGCTCCGTGCGAAACGAGGTACTTGGTGGACGGGAAACAGCGCTGACGGTGGTTATCGCTGGTATCTTCGACGAGGCGTGGCTTCTCGAAGTCGAGGCCGTGGCCGCGGGCTGATACCGAAACCCAATGCGCCGCGGCCTGTGCGGCCAAACCTGAACTTACCCTCAAGTAGGAAGCCCGGTTCCCCGCTTTCGACTTGCTTTCGTTTTTCTTTGTGATTAACTCCCATCCGAAAGCAAAATCGCCGAAGCGAAGAGGCGATCGCCGGGGAAGCGTTTCGTTGGATCGGATATTCGACCTCGCCATCATCGGAGGCGGCATCAATGGCTGCGGCATCGCGCGCGATGCGGCGGGCCGAGGTAATTCCGTTTTCCTGTGTGAAATGAATGACTTGGCGAGTGGAACGTCGTCCTGGTCGACCAAGCTGGTGCATGGCGGGCTGCGCTATCTCGAATATTACGAGTTCCGCCTGGTCCGCGAGGCGCTGATCGAGCGCGAAATCCTTTGGCAGATCGCGCCTCACATTATCAGACCTTTGCGTTTCGTTTTGCCGCACCACGCTGGCTTGCGGCCGGCCTGGCTGCTCAGGTTAGGGTTGTTCCTGTACGACCACATCGGCGGCCGTCATCTCCTGCCGCCGACGCGCTCGGTCGATCTCCTCCATGACGAGGTGGGCAAACCCTTGATCGCCAACCGCTACAGAAAAGGCTTCGAATATTCCGATTGCTTCGTCGATGACGCGCGCCTTGTCGTGCTCACCGCACGCGATGCGGCCGATCGCGGCGCCGAAATTCACACCCGCTCGCGCGCGGTCGAGATACGGCAGGTGGATGGCATCTGGCACGTGACCGTCGAGAAAGCCATCAGCGGCGAGCGCTCGACCATCCAGGCGCGCGCGCTGGTCAATGCCGGCGGCCCATGGGTCGAGCAGGTGCTGTCGTCGGGCTCAGGCGTCAACGCGCGGGCAAAGGTGCGGCTGGTGCAGGGCTCCCACATCGTGGTGCGCAAGCTCTATGAGCACGACCGCGCCTACATCTTCCAGAATGCCGACGGCCGCATCATCTTCGTCATCCCCTACCAGGACGACTTTACGCTGATCGGCACCACCGATCGCGACTACGACGGCGACCCGGCCAAGGTGAAAGCCAGCCCTGAGGAGATTCAATATCTCTGCGCCTCCGCCAGCGAGTATCTGAAGAAGCCGGTGCTGCCCGCGGATGTGGTCTGGACTTATTCTGGCGTCCGCCCGCTTTATGATGACGGCGCCAGCGAGGCCAGGGCCGCGACCCGCGATTACGTGTTCGAGCTCGATACGCCCGGCGGTGCGCCGCTGTTGTCGATCTATGGCGGCAAGATCACGACCTATCGGCGGCTCGCCGAGGAAGCACTGGAACGGCTTTCGCCATATTTGAGCAGCGACAAAGCGAAAGAGGGCTGGACAGGCAAGGCGCCACTGCCTGGCGGCAACATGGATGTTTCGGCGGTCGCTGCGCTGACGGCGGAACTGACGCGGAAGTATCCGTTCCTCACCTCGGCGCATGCCAACCGGCTCGCGCATGCCTATGGCACGCGCGCGACAAAATTGCTCGGCCATGCGAAATCATTGGCTGATCTAGGTCAGGCGTTTGGCGCTACCTTGACCGAAAGCGAGGTCCGGTACCTGATTTCGACCGAGTGGGCTTGCAGCGCCGAAGACGTGGCGTGGCGAAGGTCTAAACTCGGCTTGCGACTGTCGGTCGATGAAATCGCCGTGCTTGACGAATGGATCAAGGCCAACAGCGCTTCCGGTGAACGTACCTTGCGCGAAGCGGGAGGGCGGACATGAGCGTCACGCTCGAACACGTCACGCGAACCGTGGATGGCATGGCGACCATTCGCGATGTCTCGCTGACGCTGGAGCGCGGCACGCTGAGCGTGCTGCTCGGGCCGACGTTGTCGGGCAAGACCTCGATCATGCGGCTGCTCGCCGGTCTCGACAAGCCGTCAACCGGTCGCGTGCTGGTCGACGGCAACGACGTCACCGGCGCCGACGTGCGACAGCGCTCGGTTGCGATGGTCTATCAGCAGTTCATCAATTATCCGTCGCTGACGGTGTACGAGAACATCGCCTCGCCGCTACGCGTGCAGGGCAGGCCCCGCGAGGAGATCGACCGGCGCGTGCAGGAGGCCGCGAAACTCTTGCGGCTCGAGCCCTATCTGAAGCGCACGCCGCTGCAGCTTTCCGGCGGCCAGCAGCAGCGAACGGCGATCGCGCGTGCGCTGGTCAAGGGCGCCGACCTCGTGCTGCTCGATGAGCCGCTCGCCAATCTCGATTACAAGCTCCGCGAGGAGCTGCGCACCGAACTGCCGCGTATCTTCGAGGCGTCGGGCGCGATCTTCGTCTATGCCACGACTGAGCCCTCGGAGGCGCTGCTGCTCGGCGGCAACACGGTGTGCATGTGGGAAGGCCAGGCGCTTCAGGCCGGCCATACATCGCAAGTCTATCGCCGTCCCGATACGCTGCGGGTCGCACAGGTATTCTCAGATCCGCCGCTCAACATCGTCGGTATCGAGAAGAAGAACGGGCAGGTCGCATATGCTGGTGGTATCCAGGCGCCGGCCGCCGGGCTCTATGCGCAGCTTCCGGACGGCCCCTATCGCGTCGGTTTCCGCGCCCACCAGCTCGAAGTGGCGAACGGCGTCGCCGGCCGCCACGCGTTTCACGCCACCGTCACCGTGACCGAGATCACTGGCTCGGAAAGTTTCGTGCATCTCAACCGCGACGCTTCCAACTGGGTTGCGGTGCTGCCGGGCGTGCATGAATATGAGCCCGGCCAGACGCTCGATGCCGTGCTCGATCCCGACAATGTCTTCGTGTTCGACGCCGCCGATCGCCTGGTCGCAGCGCCAGCCCTCGCGTTTTCAAGCGAAATGCGTAGCGTTTCGCATGGAGAAAACGCATCAAAAGCCAAGAGCATGTGAGGGAGATGCGATATGGCACGCATTGACCTCGTCGATCTCGCGCATTCCTACGGCGGCAATGACGCTGCGCCCGAATCCTTTGCATTGAAGCCGGTGACCATGACCTGGCGGCAGGGCGGGGCCTACGCGCTGCTCGGCCCCTCCGGCTGCGGCAAGACCACGCTGCTCAATCTGATCTCCGGCATCGTCACGCCGTCGCGCGGAAAAATCCTGTTCGACGGCGCCGATATCACGCCACTGTCGACCCAGAAGCGCAACATCGCGCAGGTGTTCCAGTTTCCGGTGATCTACGACACCATGACGGTCGGACAGAACCTCGCATTCCCGCTGCAGAATCGCGGCGTGCCGAAGGCCGAGGTCGAGGCGCGGGTGAGGCAGATCGCCGATCTTCTCGATCTGACGTTCCATCTCGACCGCAAGGCGACGCGCCTGACCGCGGACGCCAAGCAGAAGATTTCGCTCGGCCGCGGCCTGGTCCGTTCCGACGTTGCCGCCGTACTATTCGACGAGCCGCTGACGGTGATCGATCCTGAATTGAAGTGGCAGTTGCGCTCGAAGTTGAAAGCGCTGCATCGCGAACTCGATCTCACGATGATCTACGTCACCCATGACCAGACCGAGGCGCTGACTTTTGCCGATACGGTGGTGGTCATGCATGACGGCCGCGTGGTGCAGAGCGGCACGCCGGCCGAACTGTTTGACAAGCCCGCGCATACATTCGTGGGTTACTTTATCGGCTCGCCCGGCATGAACATCGTGCCGGCTGTCGTGAGCGGGCATGAGGCCCGGATCGACGGCCACATCATCGGCCTGCACCGCAATTACGGCGTGCTGCCGGCGGGTGCGAAGATTGAAATCGGTGTGCGGCCGGAATTCGTCAATATCGCCGCTCCCGCGTCCGGCTTGCTATCGGCCGCGATCGAACGGATCGACGATCTTGGTCGCGCCCGCTTCGCCCGCGTTCGCATCGGCGACGCCAAGTTTGCCGCGCGCGTGCCGCCGGGATTCTCCGTGCCCGACAACATGGTCGGGCTGGTGTTCGATCCCGCTCATGTTCACGTCTATGCCGACAGCCGTCTGGTCGAGGGGGTTGCCTGATGGACAAGATCGTCAACCAAAAAGCCTGGTTCCTGGTGCTGCCGGTATTCGCGGTGGTCGCGTTCTCCGCGATTCTGCCGCTGATGACGGTGGTGAACTATTCGATGCAGGACACGTTCGGCAACAACCAGTTCTTCTGGAATGGCGTCGGCTGGTTCAAGGAGCTGCTCGATCCCTCGACCGATCTCGGCGGACGCTTCCTGGCCTCGCTCGGCCGTAATCTGTTGTTCTCCGCAATCATCCTGGCGATCGAGGTGCCGCTCGGCATCGTTGTGGCGCTGTCGATGCCGCGCGAGGGCTGGACCGTCGCCGTATGTCTTGTGATTCTCGCTTTGCCGCTGCTCATTCCGTGGAACGTGGTCGGCACGATCTGGCAGATTTTCGGCCGGCCCGATATCGGCCTGCTCGGCTATACGCTCAACAGCCTCGGCTTCGACTACAATTACGTCTCCAACGAGTTCGATGCCTGGGCGACCGTCATCGTGATGGACGTGTGGCACTGGACCAGCCTCGTCGCGCTGCTGTGCTATGCCGGGCTGAAGTCGATCCCGGACGCGTATTACCAGGCGGCTCAGATCGACGGCGCCTCGCGCTGGGCGGTGTTCAAGGCGATCCAATTGCCGAAGATGAACCGCGTGCTGCTGATCGCCGTGCTGCTGCGCTTCATGGACAGTTTTATGATCTACACCGAGCCGTTCGTCGTGACCGGCGGCGGTCCGGGCAACTCGACCACCTTCGTTTCGATCGAATTGGTCAAGATCGCGCTCGGGCAATTCGACCTCGGCAAGGCTGCCGCTCTCTCGCTCGTCTACAATTTGATCATCCTGATCGTGTGCTGGGTATTCTACACCGTCATGACCAATGCCGGGGCCGAACGTCCCGCCAAGCAGGGAGGCGCGTGATGCATTCGATTCCCGGCCGCCGACTCATCATCTCGCTGTTTTTGATCTTCCTGCTGTTGCCGATCTACTGGCTCGTCAACATGAGCTTCAAGACCAATGCCGAGATCGTCACCACGATGACGCTGTGGCCGCACCAGCCGACGCTGGAAAACTACAAACGCATCTTCACCGATGAGAGCTGGTATTCCGGCTACATCAACTCGCTGACCTACGTGATCATCAACACCGTGATCTCGATCGCGGTGGCGCTGCCGGCCGCCTACGGCTTCTCGCGCTACCGCTTCCTCGGCGACAAGCATCTGTTCTTCTGGCTGTTGTCGAACCGCATGGCGCCGGCCGCGGTGTTCGCGCTGCCGTTCTTCAATCTCTACTCGGCGATCAACCTGTTCGATACGCCATGGGCGGTCGCGCTGGCGCACTGCATCTTCAATGTGCCGCTGGCGGTCTGGATTCTCGAAGGCTTCGTCTCGGGCGTGCCGCGCGAGATCGACGAGACCGCATTCCTCGACGGCTATTCGTTCCCGCGTTTCTTCGTCAAGATCCTGGTGCCGCTGATCGCGAGCGGCATCGGCGTCGCCGCGTTCTTCTGCTTCATGTTCTCCTGGGTCGAATTGCTGCTGGCGCGTACCTTGACGTCGGTCAACGCCAAGCCGATCTCCGCGATCATGACCCGCACGGTCTCAGCCGCGGGCATGGATTGGGGGCTACTGGCGGCAGCCGGCGTGCTCACCATCATCCCCGGTGCCTTGGTGATCTGGTTCGTCCGCAACTACATCGCGCGCGGTTTTGCGCTGGGCAGGGTGTAGCCATGGAAAACATCGCATGGATGGCCTGGACGCTGCCGACCGCGATCTTCTTCGTGATGCTGGCGCTGACGCTCGGCGTGATGACGTGGCTTGGGATCGCGTATCCCGAAGCCGAGCGCGTCGGCATCCTGCGCATTCCGACCACGCGCGGCGACCGGCTTTTCATTTCGCTGGTGCTTGCCGCCGTCATCCATCTGTTGTGGATCGCCTTTGTCGGCACCGATCCGATCGCGACGCTGCCGATCGAGGAGGGCGTTGAGATTTCGAGCCTGTGGCTCGCAACCCTGATTTCGCTCGTTTCGGCCGTTGCGATCTTTCGCACGGTCTGAAACGGCGGAAAAAGACAGATCCGGGATCAACCCGGGCCTGAATATGTGTTTGTCGCTGCAACCGGAGGATCCAACATGCGACGCTTGAGAGGAAGGAATGGTCCCTTGACCAAGGAGAGCTTTCTGACGATGACCAGCGCGGCTGCGCTGATCGCCGCATCCGTGACCATTGCCGCACCTGCGCGTGCGGATGACGCCGTCAATCAAAGGTGGATCGACAGCGAATTCCAGCCCTCGACGCTGTCGAAGGCGGACCAGATGAAGGAGTTGCAATGGTTCGCCAAGGCCGCCGAGCCCTTCAAGGGCATGGAAATCAACGTCGTGTCGGAAACGATCACGACGCATGAATATGAATCGCGGACGCTGGCGAAAGCCTTCACCGAGATCACCGGGATCAAGGTCAAGCACGACCTGATCCAGGAGGGCGACGTCGTCGAAAAGCTGCAGACCCAGATGCAGTCCGGCAAGAACGTCTATGACGGCTGGATCAACGATTCGGACCTGATCGGCACCCACGTCCGCTACGGCCAGACCGTGATCCTGTCGGACTACATGACCGGCGAGGGCAAGGACGTCACCAACCCGCAGCTCGACGTCAACGACTTCATCGGCAAATCCTTCACCACGGGCCCGGACGGCAAGCTCTATCAGTTGCCCGACCAGCAGTTCGCGAACTTGTATTGGTTCCGTTACGACTGGTTCTCCAATCCGGAATACAAGGCCAAGTTCAAGGCCAAGTATGGCTACGAGCTCGGCGTTCCCGTGAACTGGTCGGCCTATGAGGACATCGCCGAGTTCTTCACCAACGACATCAAGGAGATCAACGGCGTCAAGGTCTATGGCCACATGGACTATGGCAAGAAGGATCCCTCGCTCGGCTGGCGTTTCACCGACGCCTGGCTGTCGATGGCCGGCAACGGCGACAAGGGCATCCCGAACGGTAAGCCGGTCGACGAATGGGGCATCCGCATGGAAGGCTGCCGTCCGGTGGGTTCTTCCGTCGAGCGCGGCGGTGACACCAACGGTCCGGCGGCGGTCTATTCGATCACCAAGTATCTCGACTGGATGAAGAAGTATGCCCCGCCGCAGGCGCAAGGCATGACCTTCTCCGAATCGGGACCGGTGCCGGCACAAGGTGCGATCGCCCAGCAGATCTTCTGGTACACCGCCTTCACCGCCGACATGGTGAAGCCCGGTATTGCGGTCGTGAACGCGGACGGCACGCCGAAGTGGCGCATGGCGCCGTCGCCGCACGGCTCGTACTGGAAGGAGGGCATGAAGCTCGGCTACCAGGACGCCGGCTCCGCGACGCTGCTGAAGTCGACCCCGCCCGATCGCCGCAAGGCGGCCTGGCTCTATCTGCAGTTCATCAACTCCAAGACGGTCAGCTTGAAGAAGAGCCATGTCGGCCTCACGTTCGTGCGTGAATCCGACATCTGGGACAAGTCGTTCACCGAGCGCGCGCCGAAGCTCGGCGGCCTGATCGAGTTCTACCGCTCGCCCGCGCGCGTGCAGTGGACCCCGACCGGTAACAACGTGCCTGACTATCCGAAGCTCGCGCAATTGTGGTGGCAGAACATCGGCGATGCATCGTCCGGTGCAAAGACGCCGCAAGCTGCGATGGATGCGCTGGCCGCAGCGCAGGACTCGGTGCTCGAGCGTCTCGAGAAGAGTGGCGTGCAGAAGGAGTGCGGGCCGAAGCTGAACAAGAAGGAGACGGCCGAGTTCTGGTTCGCCAAGGCCGAGAAGGACAAGACCATCGCGCCGCAGCGCAAGCTGGCGAACGAGAAGCCGAAGGGCGAGACCGTCGACTACGACGCGCTGATCAAGTCGTGGCCGGCCACGCCCCCGAAGCGGGCGGAGGCGAAGTGACATCGTAGATGTCATGGCCGGGCTTGACCCGGCCATCCACAAACAAAACCAAAGGCCGGGAGCGATCCCGGCCTTTTTTCTTTCGGCCGTCATTGCGAGGAGCGAAGCGACGAAGCAATCCATCTCGCCGCAAGCGGAGACGTGGATTGCTTCGCGGAGCCTGTCATCCGGCGGCGCTTTGCGCCGACCGGGTGGCTCGCAATGACGGGGAGAGGGCGTCGCGTCTCTCACTCCGCCGCTTGCGCCGCTGCCAACGTCGGATAATCCGTGTATCCCTTCGCGCCTCCGCCGTAGAACGTCGCCTTGTCCCACTCATTCAGCGGCGCGCCCTGCTTCAGCCGCTCGACCAGGTCAGGGTTCGAGATGAACGGCTTGCCGAATGCGATCAGGTCGGCGGCGCCGGCTTGGAGCACTTTCGTCGCGAGGTCGAAGTCATAGCCGTTGTTGGCGACGTAGGCTCCGCCAAAGCGCTTGCGCAAGGACGCGTAATCGAACGGAGCGATATCGCGCGGGCCGCCGGTCGCGCCTTCGATGACGTGGATGTAGCTCAGCTTCAGCGCGCTGAGCCCATCCACGATATGATCGAACAGCGGCTGCGGATTGCTATCGGACACATCATTGGCCGGCGTCACCGGCGAGATGCGGATGCCGGTGCGCTCGGGGCCTGCGATCGCGGCCACCGCCTGCGACACTTCCAGCATCAGCTTTGCGCGGTTCTCGATTCCTCCGCCGTAAGCATCCGTGCGCTTGTTGGTGCCGTCCTTGGCGAATTGGTCGAGCAGGTAGCCATTGGCGCCGTGGATCTCGACGCCGTCAAAACCGGCGGCCAGCGCGTTCTCGGTGCCGCGCTTGAAGTCGTCGATGATCCCTGGAATTTCCGACAGCTCCAGCGCGCGCGGTTCGGAGATTTCGGTGAAGGTGCCGCCCACAAATGTCTTGCCCTTGGCGCGGATCGCCGAAGGCGCGACCGGCTTGCCGCCGCCGGGCTGCAGCATGGTGTGCGAGATGCGGCCGACATGCCAGATCTGGATGAAGATGCGCCCGCCCTTTTCGTGCACGCGGTCGGTGACCTTGCGCCAGCCTTCGACCTGCTCCTTCGAATAGATGCCGGGCGTGTCCTGATAGCCCTGGCCCTGCTGCGAAACCTGGCTCGCTTCGGTGATGAGCAATCCGGCGGAAGCGCGCTGGCCGTAATAGTCGACCGCAAGCGGGCTCGGCACCATGCCGGGCGGTACCGCGCGGTTGCGGGTCAGCGGCGCCATCACGAGGCGGTTGGGGAGCGTAATCGGGCCAAGCTTGAAGGGCTCGAACAGTTTGGTCTGGCTCATGTCGGAGATGTCCGGATGGATGATGATAAAGAAGAGTTGGGCATTGCCGGCAATTCTCGCAATCCCCGAGCCATTCGGCGTGCGCAGACGAGCTGCGCACGGTACCGGCCGCGCCGGTGTCGAGCAGTAGCGTTTGCGTGCCGCCGTAGGATAATTGTTTCGAAACCGGCATCGGCGCAGCATAGGCAACCTCTCTACGGGTGCCGGATCACAGTGGTTCAAGCTTCCTTCATCAAGCTCTGGTGTGCGGCAAATCCCATGCGCCTGTTCTCCAATTCCGCGATCAGCCCTGCGGAATCGACTTGCAGCAGCTCGAACGTCAGGCATTCGCAACCGATGGCGCGGAGCACCTGACTAGCGGCTTTATGGGCGCTATTGCTGAAGCTCTGGTGGTCCATCTGAATTTCCAGGCGGGACTTTCGGTTGCACACCGCTTTCGCGACCGATTGCAGGCGGATGAAGATCTCGTCCCGGTAGTTCTGGGTGCTTTCGAAAGCGGCCCTGGGATCGACGATTTTCGTCCGGACGACATAGACGAGGCTGACCGCAAAGCGATCGGCGGACACCGCGCCTTGCGTGAACCGAAACACTTCGGAGCGCAAATCGATCCGCGCCAATTGGCGGCTGCCGGCGCGGATCCGGTGCCGGCCGGGCATCAGGGCCTTTTCAAAACGCCCGTTCCGGTAGAGCAGCACGGTTTCGAACTGCTGCACGCAGACCCGATCGAAGCCGAGCAGCGCCATGACGCCTTTCCTGAACAGCGTCGAAAGCCAGGTCCATGCGCCGGCGATTAAAACGATTACAATCAAAGAAAAAACGATAGAGCCCAAAAGTTCACCCACTTTTATCCTTCCCTGCCGTGTTTTATCTCGTTGGCGGATACCGCGATATTAGCTCTTCTCTTGGGTCTTCCTGCGTCGAAAATAAGTCATTCTATCTGAAGTAGAACTATTCAATCGAAAAAAACTTGGCTCTCCCCGCCATTTGGATTTCCGATCGGCGCATCATGACGACCGATGGCCCGGCCTTCCCCGTCGTCCCTGCGAATGCAGGGACCCATAGCCACCGCTCTTGTTTTGTCGGCGGGATAGCGGCTCCGGCTTCATTTCCCAGTTCGCATTTGTGGTTATGGGTCCCTGCGTTCGCAGGGACGACACACTGAATATGCCTCCGCATTCTCGCGACGCATTGCGCCCGAGGTTTTGCTCTCAACCTCCCGCCATCAATGAGAGGGCGCAGGGAAGACCGGGTGCTTGCTGCACCCGCGGTCTCGTGTGCCATTGCGCATAAAGAACACGCACACGAGCATACAGGTACAGCGGGAGCATCCCGGCCTTCCCTGCGCAATGGCTTTACGGCTTACTTCGTGCTCTTCCCGGAGAACGGCTCTTTTGCCTCCGTCGCCCCCGAGAAGCTTTCGCTTCTCAAAGAACTTAACGCCAGCACCGCGGCGCCCGAACCACACGACTTCGCTGTACGCTTACCGCGCGCTACGTCTATCGCGCCATCAGCGTCCATCGCATCTCGCCGCACGTTCGTGACGATCGCGAGCGCCCCTCAATGGGTGAGACGCGCGGAGTTATGCGACTGATTTGCCTCTCGCGTGAAGCGGAATATTTTTGATTCCCGGGCTTGACACGATTTCGGAAAATCAGAATTGATTTGCCCGTCGTGCCAATTGGTCGCAGGGCGCAGCACGAAATCGAGCTTGCGCAGCAGGCAAATCAGTTCGCGGTCCGTAGGGTGGGCAAAGGCGCAAAGCGCCGTGCCCACCAGCTCACGCCGTGTTCATGTGCGCACGCTTCCTCCTTCGCTGTTCGAGCTACGGCGAGACAGGTCCGCTTTGCCGACGCTACGCTCTGCTCGACCTAGCTGTACGCGGGAATGTCGACGCCATCAGACGCATACTGCCGGATCTTGTTGCGCATCGTGCGCACCGAAAGTCCGAGCACGCGCGCGGCGTGGGTGCGGTTGCCGTGGCAGCGCGCCAATGTCTGCAGCACGAGTTCGCGCTCGATCGCCTCGACGGTGGAGCCGATCAGCATTGGCACGACCTCGTGGGGTGAGGGGGTTGGAGAAACCGACAGCGGAATCTCGGGCACGGGAACACAGTCCACGCCAAGGTAAAAATCATCATACTCCCGGGGCATCAACACCTCCCGATCGACGCCTGCTCCGGAACGCAGAGCAGAAACATCAGGAATCACACTCCCCCCGCCGCAGGGAAGCGTGGGCGCGAATGGTTAACGGAAGGTTAATGGGCGCGGAAAAGGTTTCCTGGGCTTGGCACGCTCACGTCCAGCGTGATCTTCATCGAACAGAAGTTTCGGATGTCTCTCCGTTCACTTGCCACCCGCTACCGCGCCGGCTCCTTCGCCCGTTCTTCCGCTGCGACCGCTTCTGCAGGCTTGCCCGAGCGGACCATCAGAAACGTCCCCGATGCTGCAGCGCCCGGCACCTTCCAGCGCCCGTCGATTTCCGTCGCCTCGGCATTGACTGTGCCCTCGTAAGCGACGGCGCCATAGCCGTGGCCGGGCGGCTCGTAACGTTTAATGAACGAGACGGCGCTGCCGGATCGATGGCCCGCAATCGAGGCGTTGTGGGTACTGATCGGGCAGCCGGGCACCGTGCAGGGTTCGGTCACGTTTCCCGTGAACGCGCCACCGGTTTCGATGAGCGTCGCCAGAAACGTGACCATTCCAACCTGCCGCTGAACATAGGTGCCGTCCCAGATACCGGTCAGGCTGTCGGTCATTGCGGCCGGCATGGGTGCGCAGGCCTCACAACACCCGATTACTCTCCTTCACCTTCTCCGCGTCGAGATACACGCTCGACCCCATCTCCTTGAACTTCTCCGACATCTGCTTCATGCCATCCTCGATCGTCCCACTCACCGACATCCCCACGCTCGCCGGATCGTTCAGCGTCGCCGCATAGTCCCGCACGTCCTGCGTGATCTTCATCGAGCAGAATTTTGGCCCGCACATCGAGCAGAAGTGGGCGACCTTGTGGGCTTCCTTTGGCAGCGTCTCGTCGTGGAAGCTCTTTGCCGTGTCCGGGTCGAGGCCGAGGTTGAACTGGTCGGTCCAGCGGAAGTCGAAACGGGCGCGGGAGAGCGCGTCGTCGCGGAGCTGGGCGGCCGGGTGGCCCTTGGCCAAGTCAGAGGCGTGGGCGGCGATCTTGTAGGTGATGACGCCGGTCTTGACGTCGTTGCGATCCGGGAGACCCAGATGCTCCTTCGGCGTGACGTAGCAGAGCATGGCGCAGCCGAACCAGCCGATCATGGCGGCGCCAATGCCTGAGGTGATGTGGTCGTAGCCCGGCGCGATGTCGGTGGTCAGCGGCCCAAGCGTATAGAACGGGGCTTCGCCGCATTCCTTGAGCTGCTTGTCCATGTTGATCTTGATCTTGTGCATCGGCACATGGCCGGGGCCCTCGATCATCACCTGGCAGCCCTTGTCCCACGCGATTTTTGTCAATTCGCCGAGCGTTTCAAGTTCGGCAAATTGTGCGCGGTCGTTGGCGTCGGCGATCGAGCCGGGACGCAGACCATCGCCGAGCGAGAACGAGACGTCATACTTGCGCATGAGGTCGCAGATCTCGTCGAAATGCGTGTAGAGGAAGCTTTCCTTGTGATGCGCCAGGCACCACTTCGCCATGATCGACCCGCCGCGCGACACGATGCCGGTGACGCGGTTGGCGGTGAGATGGATGTAGGGCAGGCGGACGCCGGCGTGGATCGTAAAATAGTCGACGCCCTGTTCGCACTGCTCGATCAGCGTGTCCTTGTAAAGCTCCCAGGTCAGCTTGACGGGATCGCCTTCGCACTTCTCCAGCGCCTGGTAGATCGGCACGGTGCCGATCGGCACCGGCGAGTTGCGCAAGATCCATTCCCGCGTCGTGTGAATGTTGCGGCCCGTGGAGAGGTCCATCACGGTGTCGGCGCCCCAGCGGATCGCCCATACCATCTTGTCGACTTCCTCCTCGACCGACGAGGTGACGGCGGAGTTGCCGATATTGGCGTTGATCTTGGTCAGGAAGTTGCGGCCGATGATCATCGGCTCGAGTTCGGCGTGGTTGATATTCGATGGAATGATCGCGCGGCCGCGCGCGATCTCGCTGCGGACGAACTCCGGCGTGATGAAGGCGGGGACCTCAGCGCCAAAGCTTTCGCCGTCTGCGAGCGCTGCTTCCGCGCGGTCGAGCTGCTGCTTGCGGCCGAGGTTCTCGCGCTCGGCGACGTAGATCATCTCCTTGGTGATGATGCCGGCGCGGGCGAATTCGAGTTGCGTGATCTTGTGCCCGTCGAGGGCGCGGATCGGCTTGTGGTGTGCGGTGAAGGCCTTTGCGGCGTGCGAGGCGCCGACATTGCCGTTGTCCTCCGGCTTGATCTCGCGGCCCTCATATTCCTCGACGCCGCCGCGCTCCTTGACCCAGGCGAGACGGTTGCGGGGGAGGCCGGCGTTGACGTCGATCACGACGGAGGGGTCAGTATAGGGGCCGGAGGTGTCGTAGACCGGCAGGTTCGGTTCACCCGCGGCTTCCGAGAGGATGATTTCGCGCAAGGGTACGCGGAGATCGGGCGCGGCGTCCGGCGTTGAAAAGATTTTTCGCGACGAGGGCATGGGCCCGGTGGTGACGGCGGGCAGGGTGGTGTCGGGGTTGGAGCGAATGTTCATATCGTATCCTCCGTTATCTTGTTGTCATTCCGGACGGCCCGACCTTCGGATTCATCCGGTAGCGAATGTGTGGCGCGAGCCCCCACCCGTCGCGCGCTGACGCGCGCGCCACCCTCCCCCGCAAGCGGGAGAGGGGAACGAGAGCTCGCGGCGCTCTCGGACGTAAATCGGAGAGAGTGACCAAGGGATCGCTGCGCCCCCTCTCCCGCTTGCGGGGGAGGGCCGGGGTGGGGGTGCCTCCGCGAGCGATGAAGTATCCGTTGTCACCAGATGTTTCTTCCGTCATTGCGAGCGCAGCGAAGCAATCCATCGCACCGCAAGCGGAGATGTGGATTGCTTCGTCGCTGCGCTCCTCGCAATGACGGCTGTGGCTGTTTCGCAAACTCATCACGCCGCCTCCGCGCTTTGGCCGAGCCACTGCCGCACCCGCGCGTCGGGGTCGGCGTTCTGGGTGACGTCGCTGACGACGGCGATCGAGTCGGCGCCGGCGGCGTAGATTTCGGCTGATTGTTCGAACTTGATGCCGCCGATCGCGACCAGCGGGATGTTGCCGATGCGCTTTTTCCATTCGGTGATCTTTGGAATGCCCTGCGGCGCAAAACGCATCGATTTCAGCGTGGTCGGGAAAATCGGACCGAGCGCGATGTAGTCCGGTTTGGCGGCAAGCGCGGTCGCCAACTCCTCGTCGTCGTGGGTGGAGATGCCGAGCGTCAGCCCTGCTTTGCGGATTTCGTTGAGGTCGGCGTCGACCAGATCTTCCTGGCCGAGATGCAGGTGCTTTGCGCCGGCGACGATCGCTGCGCGCCAGTAATCGTTGACCACGAGTTTGGCGTCGGTGCCCTTGATGACCTCCAGCGCGTCGGTCACGATCTGCAGCGCCCCGGCGTCGTCGAGGTTCTTGGCGCGCAACTGGATGGTGCCGGCGCCGAGCAGCGCCAGCCGCGCTACCCAGGCGACGCTGTCGACAACGGGATAAAAGCGATCAGGATACGGCATGCCAGAACGGTGTCCCGATCACAGGGGTGGAGGGCGAGGCGAAGTCGCGGGCTTCCATCAGGCCGGCTTCGTAAGCGGCGCGGCCGGCTTCGACGCCGAGGCGGAAGGCGTTGGCCATTGCGACGGGATCGGTTGCCTTTGCCACCGCGGTGTTGAGCAGCACGGCGTCGTAGCCGAGTTCGAGGGCGTGGGCGGCATGCGACGGGGCGCCGATGCCGGCATCGACCACCAGCGTCACGTCAGGCAGGCGCTCGCGCATCAGTTTTAGCGCATCGCGGTTGGTGATCCCCTTCGCGCTGCCGATCGGCGCGGCCCAGGGCATCACCACCTTGCACCCCGTTTCGACCAGCCGCATCGCCACCGAAAGATCCTCGGTGCAATAGGGGAACACCTCAAAGCCATCCTTGATCAGGATTCCGGCGGCTTCGACCAGGCCGACCACGTCGGGCTGCAGCGTGTCGTTGTCGGCGATCACTTCGAGCTTGATCCAGGGCGTACCGAACAATTCGCGCGCCAGCTTTGCGGTGGTCACCGCCTCGCGCACGCTGCGGCAGCCGGCGGTGTTCGGCAGCACGGTGACATCGAGCTCGCGGATTAGCGACCAGAACGCATCGCCGGTCTTGCCGCCGGCAGCCTCGCGCCGCAGCGACACCGTGACGATGTTGGCGCCGGAGGCGCGGATCGCCTCCTGCATGATCGCCGGCGAGGGATAGAGCGCCGTGCCGATCAGCAGGCGGGAGGAGAAGGTTTTGCCGTAGAAGTTCAGCATGGTGTCGCAACTTTCAATTCGTCGTCCCTGCGAACGCAGGGACCCCTAGCGTGAGCGCAATGGCGCTCATCGCGGCCGCGTGATCTCTCTTGTGGCGCCATGGCAGATACCGTCGTTCAGCACGAAGGCCGGTGGTTATGGGTCCCTGCGTTCGCAGGGACGACGTGTGGAGAGTGCGTGCGTTCATCCTCACCCTCCCTGTCGTGGCGTGATGATCTCGATTTCGTCGCCGGCTTTCAGCGCGGTCTCGGCCCAGCGGCTTTTCGGCAGCACGTCGTAATTCACGGCGATCGCGAAATGCGTGCCTTCGTATTCGAGCTCGGAGAGCAGGGCGTCGACGCGCTCCGAAGCGATCTCGCGCTGTTCGCCGTTGATGGTCACACGCATCGCATCACCTCATTGTCGATCTGGCCGCGCTGCACATAGTTCAGCGTCAGCTCGGCCAGCGCCGGCGCCACAAGAAAACCGTGGCGGTAAAGGCCGTTGACCGCGATCTTGTTCTCGCGAACCGTGATCCGCGGCAGATTGTCGGGGAAGGCGGGACGCAAGCCCGAACCGAATTCGACGATGCGCGCTTCGGCAAAGGCCGGATGCACGGCATAGGCCGCGCCGAGCAACTCCAGCGCCGAACGCACGCTGACGCCGGTGTCCTCGGCCTCGATCGAGGTCGCGCCCAGCATGAATATTCTGTCGCCGCGCGGGATGACGTAGAGCGGCCAGCGCGGATGGATCAACCGCACCGGGCGCAACAGCTCGACTTCGCTCGTCTCGATGATGATCATCTCGCCCTTGACGCCGCGCAATTCCGGCTGCTCGTCGCGCGCCGAGAGCCCGCGGCAGTCGATCACGATGCCGTCGAGATCTTCCGCACTGATATCGCAATCGAACTTGATCGTGCCGCCGGCGGCTTCGATGCGCGCATGCAGCTCGGGCAGCACCTTGCGCGGCTCGACATGGCCCTCCTCGGCATAGAACAGGCCGTCGCGAAAACGGCCGTCCAGCGAGGGTTCGAGCGCGCCGACGCCGCTTGCGTCGAGCCTGACATGGCCGTTGGTGAGTTTGGCAAAACGCTCGAAATCGGCGCGGTCGCGCGGATGCGCCACCACCAGCGATCCGTTGAACGGGGTATTAGGAAAGAGCTCGCGCCACAAATCGAGCGAGCGGAAGCCGAGCCGGCCGATCACGGGCTCGGACGTCTCTGCCTCGCAATAAGGCGCCAGCATGCCGCCGGCCCAGTGGCTGGTGGAAAGCGTCATAGCGGCGTCACTGCGCTCGTACAGAGTGACGGCGTGGCCGCCCTGTGCGAACAGCAGCGCCTGCCATGCGCCGGCAATGCCCGCGCCGATGATGGAGACGGGGGAATCCCCCCGCAGATCTGACTTCTGGTACATCCCTGTCCCTTCGCCGGTATGACCCGGATCAGGTTCAAAGGGTCACCGCGGTCCCAGACCTCTACTTTGAAGAAGTAGAACTGCCCAAGCTTGCGGTATCTCAGCTCCTCGTCGGAGCACCCCTCGGAACAGGGCTAATGTAGGCAGATGTGCCCGCGTGTCAACGCGGCTTTGCAGGAACTTGCAATGCTGCCGTGTCCCGGACGCAGCGCAGCGCCCTTTAGCGGTGCGCTGCTGAGCCGGGGCCCAGGACGGCTAGTATTGGGTCCCGGTTCTGCGGAGCAGCGCAAACGCGCTGCACCGCGCCCGGGACACGAGATTTAGCTATTTTGTCGCCTGCAGCGCGTTCGCGTCAGCCGGCGTTCCGACCGGCGCGGCGACGATTTTCGGCGTCGCACCGCTCGCCAGCACGGGCGCGATCTGCAGCGGCTTCTCCTGCCGCTGGCGCTTTGCGGCGTAATAATAGCCGCTCGCATAGTAACGCACGGCGCGGCCGTGATCGCCGCCCGCGGCGCGATAGGCGCCGGCGAGATATTTGATGCCCCAGGCGAGATTGGTGTCGGGATCGCGCAGCCCCGCGGCGTCGCCGGTGTAGCCGAGGCCGCGCGCGGTCGGCAGCTTGATCTGCATCAACCCGATGGTGCCGCCGCGTCCGACCAGGTTCGGATGATACTTGCTCTCGCGCACGATCACCCGGTGCACCAGCGCTTCCGGCACGTTGTTGGCGGCGGCGTGGGCGGCGACCATGCTTTGATATTGCGCGCGGCTCTGCGCCATTGCCGAGGGTGAAACCAGGAGCGCTGCCATGGCGGAAAGCCAGACAAACTTCAGAAAACTTTTCATAAAAATTGATCTCGGCGGATGGACGCGTGAACGAGTGGCGCTTTCGATTAGTTCCACCGGCGGGCCAAGATGTGGCGAAAAACGGACGGCATTACGGCGAGATGTCTGCGGGCGATGCATGTGTTAACGAGCACGTCCAGCGGGACGCTTACGTTGTGCGTGCGATGCATTGCATCGAGCGACGTGAATCTGCGTCATGCGGACGCGCAAGGAATGTCGTGCAAAAGACGCAGTCAAGGTGTAAAGAAGACGCCGGGACAAAAGCCAATTCATTCCGACAGCAAACCTGTCCATTCAACGATATTCAAAAAGCGAGACGTCGTTACGACGTCCGAAGTCTAGGGAGATGCGCCATGGCTCGACTCGACTCCAGCTATCTGCCTCGCGGAAATCCCTGTGCCCAGTGCGGCAAGCCGATCGCGAGACCGGATTGGGTCGAAAGCAGCCCGGGTCGCGCGTCCTTCCTCTGGTTCTGCCGCGCCTGCGACTATCGCTTCGAGGCGATCGCGATTTACGAGGACGCGGATCCCGACGCGCTCGCGGCCTGATCGGCTCAATTAATCTGCAATCGTTAGGCGGCCGGTCGCCGGCTGCGCTGCTGCACCGGCAGTTCTATCCGGACCAGCAGTCCGTGCGGCTGCCGGTCGTGCAGCGACAGCGCGCCGCCATGCGCCAGCACCACAGCATTGGCGATCGACAGCCCCAATCCGAAACCTGCGGCCTCGTCCATGTTGCGGGCGTCGTCGCCGCGCACGAACGGCTCCAGCACATCCTTCTTGCGTACATCCGAAATGCCGGGGCCGTCGTCCTCGACTTCGATGATCGCCAAGTCCGGTGGCAAGTTCGGTGACAAATCCGGTGACATGCGCAGGCGGACGGTCGCCTCGGTGCCGAAGCGGACGGCATTCTCAACCAGATTGGTGATGCTGCGATGCAGATCGTCGGGCCGCACGGTCGCCATCGCATGCGCGGGGCCGTCATAAGCGACCTTGTGCCCGATGTCGGCAAACTGGTCGGTGACGAGTTGCAGCGTGCTGGCAATATCGACCAGCGTCATCGCTTCCAGCCCGCGGTCGTTGCGCAGGAACGACAGCACGGATTCCAGCATCGAGCGCATCTGGTCGAGATCGCCGAGCATGCGTTGGCGATGCGTGCGGTCTTCGATGAATTCTGCGCGCAACCGCATCCGCGTGATCGGCGTTCGCAAATCATGGCTGATGGCGGCGAACATTTTGATGCGGTCGTCGAGCAGGCCGGTGATGCGCTGACGCATCCGGTTGAGCGCCTTCGCCAGGAAGCGGATTTCTTCCGGGCCGCGTTCGGGAAGCGGCGCCTCGGTGCCGTTCAGGCTGAAACTTTCGGCCGCCTTCGCAAACGACGACAGCGGCGCGGTTAGCGCCCCCGCGCCGCCCACAGCCCGAGCATCGACCACCGCCTCTTCCTCGGCACTGTTGATCGACACCAGAGCTGACGTTCCCTCGCCGCGCCTTGCAACCATCCTTTGTCGAATAGGAAAGGATGGTTGTCTCATTTGTCGAGGGCGGAACCGGTAACGCACTGCAGCGTTGGTTCTATACAGATGTGTGGAGGGTCCGATGGCAAGCGATGTCATGGCCAAGCCGCATCAGTTGATCGCGAGCGACCGCGTCGAGGGGACCGCGGTGCGCCGGCCGAACGGGGACATGATCGGCCACATCGAACGGCTGATGATCGACAAGGTCACCGGTAAAGTATCGTATGCAATCCTGAGTTTCGGCGGGTTTCTGGGCCTCGGAGCCAATCTGCTGCCGCTGCCCTGGGGACGGCTTCGCTACAACACGAAGTTCGAAGCCTACGAACTCGACATCGACGATGAAGAGTTGAGGCGCGCGCCGTCATTCCGTGCGGACAAGGATTTCGACTGGGGCGATCGCGCAAAGGAAGCCGAGCTGCATCGCTATTACCGTATGCCGCCTTACTGGGGCGGCTTCTGATGCAGTCGGATCGGCGTGTTTCATGCGAAAACGCGTGGAACACTTGTTGAAGTGCCGGGTTTTCCTCGAAGCGTTTCTGAACTGAGGAGAACGGATATGTTAACGAAAACTGCCGTTGCCGGCCTCGCGGCGTCCGCGTTGCTGGCGAGTGTAGCGTTTGCGCAGCAAAGTCCTTCGGCAACGACTGACAGCGCCAAGACCGCCGCACCTGCGGCTGCAACCGATACCTCGTCGTTCAAGGGTACCTGGCGGGCTTCGAAGCTGGTCGGCCTGAACGTGTACAACGATAGCAACGAAAGCCTCGGCTCGATCAATGATCTCCTGACCGACAAGAGCGGCGATATCAAAGCAGCCGTGATCGGTGTCGGCGGCTTCCTCGGCGTCGGCGAGCACCTGGTTGCGGTGCCCATCGACAAGGTGAAGTTCGTTGATGAGCCGGTTGCCTACACCGGCACCGCGGGTGCGCCCGCTACAGGTGGCGCACGGACAGGCGCAGGGGGAGGCACTGGCACGACGGGTGCCGCGACGGCGCCTGCCGCGCCGAAGAAGAATCCGTGGTATCCGGATCACGCTGTGTTCAGCGCGACGAAGGATCAGCTAAAGGCGATGCCGGAGTTCAAGTACTCGACCGAATGAGGCCGCGGTCTTAAACACCAGGCTCCCTCAAAATGGCTGGACGGCATCACGCCGCCCGGCCATTTGAGTTTGGAAATGCCCGTTCGCGCAATGGTGCAGCGCATCCTATCTGCGCGGATTTCCCGATGATAGGTTGTATCGTGGCAGGAGCATCTGCCTCCTGTCTTGCATGATCCTGCGTCAACGGGAGGACGACATGGCGGACAGCGTCTACAAGGTCATCGAGCTGATCGGCACCAGCAGCGAATCCTGGGAGAAGGCCGCCGCTGGCGCGGTCAGCCGCGCCGGAGAAACCCTGCGGGATCTTCGTGTTGCCGAAGTGGTCCAGCTTGACTTGCAGCTTGATGCCCAAGGCAAGGTGGAAGCCTACCGCGCCAAGCTGAAAGTCTCATTCAAGTTCGAGGGGGCGTAGTCGGCAGTTTCGTAGGGTGGGCAAGGCGCTTGCGCCGTGCCCACCATTTATCCACGATTGTTGCCTTAAGTGGTGGGCACGCTTGCGCTTTGCCCACCCTACGATCTTTGCGCACCCTACAATTTGCAACATCACAGCGCCGACAGTGCGCTGACGTAGACATCGATGGCGCCTTCCGCTTCGGCGATCACGCGCAGCGTTTTGGAATCGAAGGCGATGCCGGCGAGCCGCAGCTTGCTGATCTCGGCCGAGACCCGCAGGCCGTTCTCGTTCTTCTGAAGATCGGCGATCGCTGCTGCAATCTTCTTCTGCGCGTTGCCGGCGAACGGCTTGAGGTCGACGACAGCCTTGTCAGCCAGCGTTTTCTGCAAATGCGGGATGGCCGCGCGCGCCGCGGCGCCCAACAGCCCGAAGGCAGCCTCCGACTCGACGGCGAGTTCGATGTCGGTCAGCCGCAGCGTCTGCTCGGGCTGATCGAGCACCGGCTTGCCCCAGATATGCACATTGGCCTCGCCGCCGAGGCCCAAGAAGCTCTTCTTTTCCGTGGCGCTGACCAGAAGCGAGATCAGCAGGCGGTCGCCGGAAGCGGCCACGGTGGCGCGCTTGACCGTGACGTCGACCGCGCCCGACCCGTCTTCAGGAAAAGTCTTCCCGGCGAACTGCGCCTCCACGATCTTGTTGATCTCGGTGAACGGCATGTCGATGGGCACGCCGATCGCGACCCGTCCCGGCGTCGGTGGCACCATCGCGATCGTAGCGGGGAACGGACAGGACGGCTTGGTTTCGCTCGGTGTGATCCTGGTTTCCGCCTCGATGCCGAGCATCAGTGTCAGGTTCGAAGCATCGACGCGCGGCTGCGCGGCAACCGCCCGGGTGGGGCGCAATTCCAGCCACAGCGCCGGCATCGTCGAACCGGCTGTCGTGCCCTGCAGCGGAATAGAACGGCAGGCCTTGGCCCACTGCACCCGCGCGTTCCGTTCGAAAGTCGGATCGTTGCGCATGCGCGCCTGCACCAGCGCGATTTGCTCGGCGACATTCTGGTCGATCAACGGCTTCACCTGCGCGGGCACGTTGACGCGCGCGCCGGCCACGCTGAGGCTGGTGTCGCCGAGATTGACCTGCGCTGCGAGATTAGGCTCGATGCGCCAGTTCGCGGCGATCTGTGGTCGCGCTGATATGACGACGTTGCCCTTGATCTCGGCGCTGGCGTTGAGGTTCTTGATATTCACGCTGCCGATCTGCTTGGAGACGTTGCCGCCGAGCAGGCTTCCGAGTGCTTCGCCAACCGCACCCGTCGCCTTCGCCGACAGCGAGCCGGTTACGTTCAGTGTGCCCGTCAACGGCGTCGCCAGCGACAGCACGTCCTGCGCGCCAGTCGCTGCGATCGGCCCGCGCGACGCGGTCCAGCCGATGTCGGCGTTTTGCAGGATCTGCGAAATCGGATTGTCGGCCTTGCCGGCGAAATTGCGCGGCGCGCCGCGATCGGCGGCATCGCGGATCGCCGACAGCGCAATCGCAATCGGCGCCATCACCGTGGATGCGCGCGCCGCCGGCGGCAGCGGCGACAATTCGGCGAGCGCGGGCGCGCTGTTCGTGGCGCGAGGCGTGACGAAGTCCATCACCTTCAGGCTGACCACAAACGACATGACGAGGACCGCAAGCGCGATCGCAATGGTCTTGACCCGCATCGGCAGGTGCATCGTGCCCCCGGACCCCAATGAATCGCCCCACAGCGTTTTACAGGGGTGGCGAGGGGGACGCCACTGCACATTGCCGCGACCTTAGGTCAACGCAAAACGGCCCCGGCGAACGCCAGGGCCGCTTCTCGCATTAAGAAAAGCTAATGCCTCAACGGATGGTCCGGCCGAGATCGGCGCGGCGATCCGTCATCGGCAGCACGATCACCTTGGTTCCGACGCTGACCCGGGAATAGAGATCAATGACGTCTTCGTTGGTGAGGCGGAGGCAGCCTGAAGAAACGCGGGTGCCGATCGTCTCCGGCGCGTTGGTGCCGTGGATGCGATAGATGGTGCCGCCGAGATACATCGCGCGGGCGCCGAGCGGATTACCCGGGCCGCCGGTCATGTGGCGCGGCAAATAGGGTTGGCGGGCGATCATTTGCGGGGGCGGGGTCCAGGCCGGCCATTCGGCCTTGCGGGTGATGGTCTGGGTGCCCGACCAGGTGAAGCCGTCGCGGCCGATGCCGATGCCGTAGCGCATCGCCTGGCCGTTGCCGAGCACGAGGTAGAGATAGGTGTTCGGAGTATCGATGATGATCGTGCCCGGCGCCTCGCGGGTGTAGTAGTTCACGACCTGGCGGCGCAGGCGGGCCGGCAGCTCGAAGCGCTCTTCTTCCTCAGGCGCAGCGGCAACCGGCGGCGGGGCCGCTTCGATCTGGGGCAGGAAGAACGGAAACAGCGGCAGCGGAGCCGCAGTGGCGGGCGTGGAAAATGCGGTGGCGCCAATCGCCAGCGCGCCAAAGGCGGCGGCCGCGAAGCGGCTCAGTATCAATGAATTGGACATGATCGTCCCCCTGTTTGTCGCACCAGTTCGGCGCGTCGTTGGGGAAACCTCTACCGATGAACCGTTTCAGGACATTTGCACGAAATCGCCAAAATGGTTTCGTGGCGTTAGGGAATTGTTTCGTTAAGGTTTCGTTGCCCTCTCCCCTTGTGGGAGAGGGTGGATCGAATGAGCATCAGCTCATTCGAGACGGGTGATCTTTGGAGGCAACCCCTTCATCCGGCGCCATAGCCGATGCAAAGCATCGGCGTTCTAAGAGACGGCGCCTATGCCACCTTCTCCCATCCCTGAGAGCCTAAAGGGCGCGTGTAACCAATGCCGCCACCCGCCTCTGGAAGCCACTGATCTGTCTGAATGCTTCCCGCCGCTCTGATCCTTCAGGCAGCCGTTGCGCGGCTTCCCACAAGTTCACCAGCAACCGCGCCATATCGATCAATTCATTAAATTCCGGCATTCCAACGGTGCGTTGGCTCAATGTTAGGTCCTCTTGATACGAACGGACTAATATGAGGGAGGATCGCGGCTTGATGGCGCGCGGTCAGTAAGGGAAGAGAGTAATGTACAACTCGCCTTATTGATGCAGTTGCCGCGCGGAAGTACTGGCGCAGCAAAAGGTGCTCTTCTCCACGCACGCGGCGTAACATCGATCTCTACGTTTTACTCATGTTGAAAACGAGGATCGGTCAGCATTTGCGGCATCCCTGTGTCATGCAGCCGTCATATTGGAGCCGGTGCGTTCTAGGGCTATACGCTGATAATCGCTTGGCTTCTACCTTCACAGCCGAGGCCAAGGCGAGCTGGGTTCTCTCGCCCTCATGCTCCAGATCGTCCCAATAGGAGGCGATCAGCTTTCGGGGCGATGACTTCAACCGGATCAATAGGCGCAGCGAGTTGGAGTGGTCGGGACGTTGGTGGTGGACGAGGTTATCGTCCTCTGCCATGGGGGGCATGACGTGCTTTGCAATGCGCAGCCGCTCGGCACAAGGCTGGACCGGCTGCGCACCATTGCGGGCACAGGAACGGACATGAAAGCCGCGAGTTGATCGCTGAATGGCAGAAGTCGATCCTGACAGGGCTATTCGGCTATGAGAAACATCGTGAACGAGACCGGTGAGATCGTCGCCAAGGCAACGCATGACGGCACGTTGGTCGGCGGGCACCACCGCATCGCGGTGGCGGCTAGCCTCGGTCAAAAGCTGCTTTGGCAGGACAGCGGCGAACCTGTGAGCCTTGATGCCTTCTTCAGGCATCCGCATCCGAGTAGTTCTCAGGCGGCACATAGCTTGAGGCGCCCGCTGACGTAGCGCCAACAGGACCAGCCCTCACTGAGTATGACGAGGAGCACATCATCACGTACATGCGCATGCTTGATGCTGATCAACAAGCGACGCCTGCCTTTGCCTGTAACTTTCGACCATGGCAGGCGTAGCCTTCTCGGCTAGCGCCTTGATGGTGTGGAACGGATTGTTAGGGTCGCTTGGGGTCTCGGTCGTGGCAAAGGAGGTGATACAGGCCCCGCGAAGGCAACGGGCTTGGCCACGGGAGGCTGTGGCTGCACGACTGCCGCGTCGTTCACGGGACTGCTGTGGCGGCCTACAATGTAAGCCCCTAGCGCCGTGACAACCAGTAGAACGAGTAGCGTTTTTGCCCGCATACTCGCGCCACTACCGTTAGCCGGTTTTTCGAGCATTCATGGCCCGCTCAACCTCGTCGGCTAGTTGATCCAGATGCCGCGCAAGCCGGTCGAACATCTCGCGCTTCGCTTTGTCGATAGCCAAGTCCCTGACAAGCGCGCATTCGGCCGTGTCTTTGCGCAGCTTCTCCAAATGGGTTTGATAATCCTTCATTGTCTACTGCCTGTCTTAATTTTCCGTGACGGTGGCACGGAGAACAGGAGGCTGACCTAACAAATGTTAGGTCGTGGCCGACATTCGAGAAGGGAAAGAAAGGAAGAGCGCCGCAATACGTCCGGCGCCGGCAAATCTAATCGAAGGGGGAAAGCCCACCTAACCAATCAAGCCTGGCCAGCGCGCATTCGCGGTATGTCGGCTTGGCCGGTGGCAAGGACCGCACGGCGGTCAGCGACCGCGTGGTGGAATTGTTCGAGCGCGAGCCCAATCACCGAGAGGTCGCCGTCCTCGACTGCGCCGTCGTCATAGCAATCGAGCGCGTGACGCAATATGCCGTCGGCTGTGTTCTGCATCTCCGCCAGCTCTTCCGGCGTTTCCGCCTTGCGTACCCTAGAAATCAGGTCGAGCAGTTCGTCGCGATGGCCTACGTACACTTCGCGCTCGTCCCTGTTCCAGTAGTGCTTGAACCAGGCGCCGGCCGAGCCCAAGCCCGACAGGATCAGGATCGCGAACCAGATGTAGTCGGTGTATTTTTCGAGGAACGTTCGCTCGTTGCCGTCGATATAGGCGGCTGCGCCAGCATGCGCCGGTAGTGCGGCGTCCTTTTCGGTATCCGGCTTCTCGATCTGCGAGGCGGTAGGCAATTCACGCGCGAGCTGCTGGCGGTTGGTGAAGAGCTGGCGGGCGAAGGCGGCGACCGCCGTATCCGACAATGACTTCGGCGCGATGATCAGATGGTTGACGGCAACGGTGTCGACCTTGTCTTCCGGCCGCTGCGGCGAAGAGCCGAAGATGCTGGCGGGAATTTCCTCGGATTCGTAGATCGGGTTTTTCTTGGCGATCGCGTCGGAAACCTCGATCGGCAGGAATTTCGGCTCGCCGCGGGCAGCAGCCGTTGCAGCGATCGCGTCCACGGTGATCTTGCTCTTGAGCGGGCCTACCGCCATGAAGGCGTCGACCGACTGATCTTTCGCCATTTCGCCGAGCTGATTGGTGGCGAACTGGCTGATCGTGACCCTATCGGGATTGATGCCGGACTCCTTTAGAATACTGCGCAACAGCGCGACATTGGCCTGCGTCCGCCCGATCACGCCGACGCGGTGGCCGGCCAGTTCATCGAGACTCTTGATCTTGGGCGTGGGCTGCTTCTTCGAACCCTTGGCGGGAAGGCCGGAGGGCGCCCACAGCACGACGACATTCTTGCGCAGGATGGCAACCGACTCGGCATTCGTCGGCAGGTTCAGGTCGCCGCGGGCGACGGCGAGATCGGCCTTGCCGTCCGTGAACAGGGCGATGCTCTCCACCGCCCCTTCCGTCGTGATCGGCGTCAGCCGCACCGAGCTGCCCTCGCGCGCAAAGGTCTGCGCCATCAACTGGATCAGCTTCTGGTCGTCGCTGCCGGCCGGGCCGACCGCAATCCGCAGCGTCGTCGGCCGCAGCACGTAATACAACGTGCCCGCGGCGACGCCGAACGCGAGCATGCCGGCGGCAAGGATCAGAAGCGCATAGCTCTTTCGCTTCCGCCGGCGGCGGGATCGCGCAGAATTGTCGTTGTGGTCTGTCATCTCGCTGTCACGTTACACGAAAATGCGTGGAGGGGGCTTAAAAACATCCTTACATATCGATGACGTCATACGCTTGAAATATCCATGGCTGAACGTCGGATTTGAGAATCATTAATCTCGGGTCCGGGACATGAAGATATTGATTGCGACCGATGCGTGGCATCCGCAGGTGAACGGTGTCGTCCGCACGCTGACGTCGCTGGCGCGCAGCGCCGCTGCGCTCGATGCCGATATCAGCTTCCTCACCCCAGACGGGTTTCCTTCCCTCGGCGTGCCGACCTATCCCGGCTTACGCGTCGCGCTGCCGAACCGGCGCGAGATCGCGCGACGGATCGAAGAGGCGGCGCCCGACGCGATCCATATCGCAACCGAGGGGCCGATCGGCTGGATGGTGCGCGCCTATTGCCGGCGCCGCAAGCTTTCGTTCACCACGTCCTATACGACGCGCTTTCCCGAATATATCGCCGTCCGCACCGGGCTGCCGGCCGCCGTCGGCTATGCGGTGCTGCGGCAGTTTCATGCCGCGTCTTCCACGGTCATGGTCGCCACCGACTCGCTGCGGCAGGAACTTACTGGGCGGGGCTTTCGGAAACTTGGCTTCTGGACGCGCGGCGTCGACACCGAATTGTTCAACCCGCATAATCCTGCGACGCTCGATCTGCCGCGGCCGATCTTCATGACGATGGGCCGCGTCGCGGTGGAGAAGAATCTCGATGCGTTTCTGTCGCTCGACCTGCCGGGATCGAAAGTGGTTGTCGGCGACGGACCGCAGAAGGCGCAGCTCGCGCAAAAATACCCTGACGCAATTTTCCTCGGCGAGAAGAAGGGCGCGGAGTTGACCGCGCATCTGGCCGCCGCCGACGTCTTCGTATTTCCGAGCCTTACCGACACGTTCGGCGTCGTGCAGCTTGAGGCATTGGCCTGCGGCACCCCGGTCGCGGCATTCCCGGTCACCGGGCCAAAGGACGTCATTGCCGATCATCCGATCGGCGCGCTCGACACCGATCTGCGCAGCGCGTGCTTGCGCGCGCTGCCGATGTCGCGCGAGGCCTGCCGGAATTTTGCACTGGCGCGCTCCTGGGAAAACAGCGCGCGGCAGTTCCTCGGCAATCTGACCGCGCTGCAGCCGAGTCGCGTGTTGCGACCGGTGCGCCGGGTGCCTGCCGCGAGCGCCGTGCAGGGCTGAACCGAAAAGTTCGACCATCAACGCAAGTCATACGCGTGAGACGAGAAGGCAGAACCAACCATGGCAGACATCATCAAGCTTGACGGTACCAGATCCCTGGATTTCGACCGCGAAACGGTCGAGCAGGCCTACGATCGCTGGGCGCCGGTTTACGACCTCGTGTTCGGGGGCGTGTTCAGCAAGGGCCGCAAGGCGGCGATCCAGGCGACCAACAAGATCGGCGGCCGCGTGCTCGAGGTCGGCGTCGGCACCGGCATTTCGCTGCCGCTATACGCGCCGCATCTGCGCATCTTCGGCACCGACATTTCGGAAGCGATGCTGCAGAAGGCGAAGAAGCGCGTCGATGAACTCGGCCTGAAGAACGTCGAGGGCCTTGCCGTCATGGACGCCGAGAATCTCGAATTCCCCGACGATTGCTTCGACGTGGTGATGGCGCAGTATGTGGTCACTGCCGTGCCGAACCCCGAAAAAGCACTCGACGAATTCGCCCGCGTGCTGCGGCCGGGCGGCGAACTCATCATCCTCACCCGCGTCAGCGCCGATGCCGGCATGCGCCGCTTCATCGAGCAGCGGCTGCAGCCGGTGGTGCGTCCGCTCGGCTTCCGCACCGCCGAATTCGCCTGGTCGCGCTATGCGCAATGGCTGGCGGGCGCGCGCGGCATGGAGCTGGCGGAGCGCCGCCTGGTGCCGCCGCTCGGTCACTTCTCGCTGGTGCGCTTTCGGAAAATCGACGTCGCCGCGGCTGCCTGACGCGCCCTGATCGCCGTTGCGCCATCGCGCCGCTGCGAACTGTCACATGTCATTATCATGATGTCACATGCCGGACATCGAATCTCAGTAGAACGATCCCATCGCAATTTGGGGGAGAACATGATCAAGAACTTTCTGCAGGAACTGCGTACCCAGCGCTGGGACGACCATCGCTACTATCACCACAGCCGCATCAACCAGTCGCTGCACTTCGTCAGCGCGGCGAGCTTCCTGTTCGCCTACGCGATGCTGTTCTTCGATCCCGTGGTTTCGGCGCTGGTCGGCTGGCTGGTCTCGATGACGACGCGGCAGGCCGGCCACTTCTTCTTCGAGCCGCGCGGCTACGACCACGTCAACCAGGCGACCCACGAGCACAAGGAAGAGATCAAGGTCGGCTACAATCTGCAGCGCAAGGTCGTGCTGATGACGATCTGGGCGCTGTCGCCGCTGGTCCTGTATCTCGACCCGACCTTGTTCGGCCTGTTCACGCCCTGGACGTCGCCTGCGGACTTCATGCGGCAGGTCGCCAAGATCTGGCTTGCGGTCGGCATCGGCGGGCTGTTGTTCCGCACTGTCCATCTGTTTTTCATCCGCGACGTCGAGACCGGTCTGGTCTGGATGACCAAGATCCTCACCGACCCCTTCAGCGACCTGAAGCTGTACTACAAGGCGCCGCTGGCTCTCATGAAGGGCGAGCTGATCGATCCGGGTCTGGAGAAGCACGTCAAGCACGCGTGATTGTCGCGGCTTGATCCAGCGAGGCGTCATGGCCGGGCTTGTCCCGGCCATCCACGTTCTTGGGCACCAGCAATCTGCAATGTCAGTAGCAAGAAAGACGTGGATGGCCGGGACAAGCCCGGCCATGACGAAAGAGTCGATCGATATGCTACGAACTCTCAGCCCGTCATTGCGAGCGAAGCGACTCGTCCGCCGTAGCTTTAGCGAAGGCGGAAGCAATCCATCTCTCCGCGCGGGGATACATGGATTGCTTCGTCGCGGAGCCTGTCATCGGGCGGCGCTTCGCGCTGACCCGTTGGCTCCTCGCAATGACGAGAGTGGTCAAGATCAGGCGATGATGGCAGACGGAAGCGCGTTCCTAGCGCCGAAGCCTCTTGGCGAGCATCTCCCGCAGAATCCGCCGCTTGATATCCTTGTTCGTCAGCGAGCCATCATGCCACCACCAGCCGTCGCGCTTCATCTTCTCGCTGGCCGCGATAAACCGGTCGACCACCTCAGCGAAATCCGCATCCGTGTAGTTGAGGCTGAAGATCAGCCGGCCGGTGCCGACCCAGCTCAGCGCCAACCCTTCGGCACGCAGGTAGTATTGCAGCATCCAGTTGTAGCGGGACGGCTCGGTATATTGCACCGTCCAGATCGAGGAGATGTTGCTGACGCGGACCGGCAGATCCTGCGCGGCCAGCCGCTCGTTCAGCGCCTTGGCGCGGCCGTTCCAGGTCTCGTCGAGCCCCTGGTAGACGGCATTGAAATTCGGGCTGGCGAGGCGGCTGAGGAATTCGTCCATCGCCGTCATCACGTAAGGGTGCGAATTGAAGGTGCCGCGGGCAAAGCAGACGTCGGCGGGGCGATCGTCGCGGAAGCGCCGCATCAAGTCCTTGGCGCCGCAGACCACGCCGACCGGCAAGCCGCCGGCGAGGCTCTTGCCGTAGGTCACCATGTCGGCGCGCACGCCGAAATATTCCTGGGCTCCGCCGGCGGCGAGGCGGAAGCCGACGAAGACTTCGTCGAAGATCAAGACGATGCCGCGTTGGGTGCAAACCTCGCGCAATTTCTTCAACCAGTCGGTATAGGCCGCACGATCGAACGCGCCTTTTCGCGAACTGTCGACGAGTGCGGAATCGCCCGGCGCGTTGGCGTTCGGATGCAACGCCTGCAAGGGATTGACCAGCACGCAGGCGATGTCCTTGCGCGTGCGCAGCACATGCAGCGTGCGCTCCGACATGTCGGCGAGCGTATAGGTCTCATGCGGCGAAACCGGATTGCCGACGCCGGGCTGCACGTCGCCCCACCATCCGTGATAGGCGCCGGCAAAGCGAACCAGATGCGAGCGTTTGGTGTGATAGCGCGCCAGTCGCACCGCCTGCATGACGGCCTCGGTGCCGGACATGTGGAACGAGACTTCGTCGAGGCCGGAAATCTCGCACAGCCGGCGGACGTTGTCGGTGATGACGGGGTGATAGGGGCCGAGCACAGGACCCAGCGCGCGGGCGCGCTTTTCGGCTTCCGTGATGCACTCCTTGTAGAAGTCGTTGCCGAAAATGTTGACGCCGTAGGAGCCGGTCAGGTCGTAGAAGATGTTGCCGTCGACATCGGTGACGGTGACGCCGGCGGAAGACTGCATGAAGGCGCCGGTGCCGAGATTTTCGCGCACCAGCCGGCTGTACTGGAACGGGACGCGGTAGGTTTCCGTAAACTGCAGGTCGGAGATGTGCGTCGCGGCCTCGGCCGTCATCTGCCGGCCCTTGGCGTAGCGCTCCTCATAGAGGCAGGCGAGCCGGAAGAAGGCGTCCTGCCGCTGCATGGCGACATCGCTGGGCGCGCCGTCGGAAGCGAAGAAATTATCGATATCGAATTCGTAGTGCGGCACCAGCCGCGCGACCATCTTGGACATTTTGGAATGCCCGGTCAGCGAGCGGTGCTTTGCGCGCGACAGCGCCAGCCGCGCCTGCAATTTGGGGAACACTGCCGCGGCGCCAGCAACCGCAGCGGCGGACAGGGAAAGAATCGGAAGGGACGAATCCATGCCTGAAGCGCTAGCCAATCCTGCTGACAGATTGATGACAGTCCGGCGCCTGATCGCCCGCTTCACCCAGCAGGAGGACCTCAATTTCCTTCTGACCAACCGGGTCCCGCGGGCGGCGCTGACCCGCTTCATGGGCTGGTTCAGCAAGATCGAAAATCCGCTCGTGCGTGATTTCTCGATTGGCTGCTGGCGGCTGTTTTCCGATCTTGATCTGTCGGAAGCCAAGAAAGCCGAATTCAAGAGCCTGCACGATTGCTTTACGCGCGAGCTGCGCCCGGGGCTGCGGCCGGCGGATCCCGACCCGCACGTCGTCGTCAGCCCGTCCGACGGTATCATCGGCGCGTTCGGCAAGATCGCCGATACCGAGCTGTTTCAGATCAAGGGCGCGCCTTACTCGCTGATCGACCTGCTCGGCGATCCCGCGCTGGTCGAGCAGCATCGCAACGGCCGATTCCTGACGCTCAGGCTGACGTCGAGCATGTATCACCGCTTTCACGCGCCGTATGACGCCACGATCAAGAGGGTGACATTTATCCACGGCGATGTCTGGAACGTCAATCCGATCGCGCTGAAGCGGGTCGAGCGTCTGTTCTGCAAGAACGAGCGCGCCGTGCTGCAGGCGCGGTTGCCATCGGGCGAGGCGCTGACGCTGGTACCGGTTGCCGCCATTCTCGTCGCCAGCATCCGCCTGCATTTCCTCGATGTCACACTCAACGCGCAGAGCAGGGGACCGGTGGACTTCGCCTGCCTTGCGCGGGTCAAGAAAGGCGACGAGCTCGGCTGGTTCGAGCACGGCTCGACCATCATCGTGCTGGCGCCGGAGAATTTCGAATTTTGCGACAACGTCGCGGAGGGCGGGCGCATCCGCGCCGGCGAACGACTGTTGCGAAAGCCGCAGGTTTAAGCTCGATTCTCGGAACTATTGTCTCTATATGCTCGCGGTCGCAGTTGCGAAAAAGCGGGAAGAGATAGATGGCGAGAGCGCCTGTCATGGCGGCAGGAGGAATCGTGTTGCGGCAGGCGGAGCCGCCGCTGATCGCCGTGGTGCGCCTGCGCAAGCGCAATGAATGGGTCTTGCCGAAGGGCAAGCTCGACGACGGCGAGACGCCGCGCGCCGCTGCCGAACGCGAGGTGATGGAAGAAACCGGGCACGACGTTGCCGTGCATGAATTTCTGGGTACGCTGGCCTATGAATCGCGCGGCGGCGCCAAGGTGGTGCATTACTGGCGCATGGAGGCGGGTGATCTGCCCACGCGCACACCGATGCGCGACGTGAAGGCGGTGGACTGGCTGCCGCTCGCCGACGCCGTCAAACGGCTGTCGCGCGGCTATGAGCGCGCGTTTCTGGAAAATGTCGGGCCGATCGCAATGGCAGCGGCGAATGGTGTGGAAGGCGTAGCGTTGCCGATGTCGGTGCACCCTGTCGAGGTGCCCCAAGCCCAGCGTGTGGGCTTTCTTCAAAATCTGCTTCGGTTATTCCGCTAACTAGTGTCCCGGGCGCGATGCAGCGCGCTCCGGCGATGCGAAGCATCGTCCGGCAGCGCTGCTTCGCAGAACCGGGACCCACACGCCACCTGGAAAACGTGGACCCCGGCTCTGCGGTGCACCACCGCGTGGCGCACCGCGTCCGGGGAACGTCCTCATCAGCTCACGCGTTTCCAGGTCTGGCCGCCGCAGAACATGCCGCCGAAGGCGCAGCCCTGGACGCGCAGTGAGCTGGTGCCCTTCAGCGCGATCGTCGAGTCGTAGTTGCGGCCGCTGTCGGGATCATGAATCCGGCCGGTCCACTTGCTGCCCTGCGGCTTCATGTTGATCAGGATCCTTTCCCCGGTGTTGACGGAATAGCCGCACAGGTTGGCGCCGCATTGCTCGATGCGCACGTTGCCCTTGTTCTCTTCCGTCGCCCAGACGCCGATCGGCGAGTCGGCAGCGGGCGCTGCGGCCTCGGCCGGTTGCGGTGCAGGCGCGGCGGCGGCCGGGGCGGGCGGCGGAGGCGGAGCGGGCGGTGCTTCGGTTTGTGCCGGCGTCGCGGCCGCGACGGTGGTTTGAGCGGGCGCAGGCGTTGCAGTTGGTGCCGCGGGAGCCGCAGGCTGCGGCGCGGCGGCCTGGGCGGGTGCAGGAGCGGGTGCCGCGGGTTTGGCCGGCGCGGTCGCGACGACCTCATCGTCGTCCTTGCTCTTCGAGCCCAAGCCCTTGAGGTCGATGTTGCCGAGCGTGCCGTTATAGCCGGGCGCGGTAATCTTGATGCAGGAAATGGCGTTGCAGCTGCGCGGCGATTCGACACGAATGCGCTCGCCGTTGATCTGGAGGGTAATGCCGCCCGCATGCGCCGAGGTGGTGGCCATCAACAATGCGGCGAGGATGTACAGCTTCTTCATGAGAGCCTCCTGAGCGGCTTGTGCGCGGTGGCGGTGAACGTGGCCGGACCCTACGCGGGCACAGGGATAAGCTCTGTGATGCAGGTCACGAAGCATCAGGCAGCGCCGAAGTGGCTCGGTGATTCAAATCACATCCAGCCGAAGTTCCCGGCGACTAATTTTCCGCGATCATCCGCGGGAGGCTTCGATGAAACAGCTTTGTTTTCTCGCCGTGCTGATGCTGCTTGCTTCTTCAGCCCATGCCGGCGCGATTTCATTCAAGATCGGCAGCCATCGGGTGCACATCGAATCCTCCAGGCATTGCCGTTCGACGTCCTGTGCCTCGATGTCGGTCTCCAGAAGCCTCAACTGGCGCCACAAACGCGACCGCCATGGCAATGATCGCGATGGGGCCATGCCGGCGAAGCCTGCACCACAGACGGTTTCGCCGCCTGTGCCGCCATCGGAGCCGCCCAAGGCCATCGCCGCGCCCCCGCCGGCCGTCTACACCCCGGCCGCATCGATGACGCAAATCGTCGCGGCGCCACCGCCGCCACTGCCGCCTGCGCCCCCGCCGGCTCAGCAGGTTTCGATTCCATTGCCGCCGCCGCCACCGCCTGCGAAACCGGCCGAAACTGTCCAGCCTGCGCTACAGGCTGAACGCGTCTCGCGTCAGGCCGAGGATGAACCTTCGGATTCGCCGATCGGCGACTGGCAAACCGAGGGCAAGGGAAGGGTGCGGATCGGAAAATGCGGCAGTGCGCTGTGCGGCTATGTGCTCAATTCATCCTCGAACGAGAAGGGTGAGGCTATTCTGATCAACATGAAGCCGAAGACGGAAAGGCAATGGACCGGCGGCGTCTACAGCCAGGACAGCGGCGAGACGTATTACGGCACGATGTCGATGAAGAGGATCGATACGCTTCGCGTCGAGGCCTGCGCGTTTCTCCGCTTCTACTGCTCCGGTAACAATTGGAGCCGCATCATGCGCCGCGCTGACAGCCTGGTGATGGTGTCCGAGCCGCGCTCATGAATGGCTCGCGAAAACGCCCGGTGACTTGGTCACCGGGCGTTCGGGTCCATTGTCTGGACGGGTAGTCTAGAACACGCCAAGTACAATCGCGCCGACGAAGGCAATTGCAACATACGCGGTTACAAGGCCAAGTCTGCTGACGAGAGGACCTACGAAATCCATTGGGAAGGCTCCCTGGGTTCACGTCTGCCCGCACCTAACACTTAAGGTTAGCAAAACGTTCCCGGCCCAAAAAGTCAGCGCCGCTGTCCATCCAGGGCTCTCGACGGCCGGAAGCCCCGGCAACGTGGTAAAAAAATCGTTAAATCAACATGTTGAAGAGTCTTTAAATAAATTGGTTGAACGTGCGCGGGATGACGCGCGGAGTTCGTTTGTATCTCGTCGGCTCCTTCGTCCTCGTCTCGCTAGCGGGTTGTGGCCGCGGATTTTTTCAGTCCGCCGAGCGCGAACCGTGGCGTACCGAGGCCGAGATCGCTTGCCTGAAGTCCGGCGCGGTCAAAGAGAGCCCGGAGCTCGTCCGGATCGATCCGATCTCCGGTCCCGGCGTGTGCGGCGCGGAATATCCGCTGAAGGTGGCGGCGCTCGGCGAAAACAACACCTCTTTCGGCTTTGCCGACGAAAGCCTGCGGCCGCCCGCCAATATCGGTAATCAGCCGCGCTGGCCGATCGCGCGCGCCCCGGCAGCGGCTCCGTCCCAAGGAAACTATTCCGGAAACTATTCCGGGAACTCTTCTGGGAGCTATTCTGGAAACTATCCGGATCCGGCGCCGCGCCAGCCGAACTATGCTGCGTCGTCGAACGGTCCGATCTCGCTCTCCGCACCGGGTGTTGCCTCGCAGCAGGATGATATCGATCTGCCGCCCGAAGGCGTGCCGACGCCACACGGCGGCGGCTATGCGGCGCCACCGTCCTATCCACCGCGTGACCGTTATACCGCGCCGTCTCCTGCGCCGTATCCGCCGCCATCCTATCCGCCATCGCCGGCCGCGCCGCGGCTCGGGCCTCCGCAAGGCAATTCCGTCAGCGCCTTCGGTCAGGTCTCGATGAAGCCGGCGGCGACGCTGGCGTGTCCGATCGTCTCCGCGCTCGACCGCTGGCTCACCGATTCCGTGCAGCCGGCGGCGATGCGCTGGTTCGGCGTGCGCGTCGTCGAGATCAAGCAGATCTCGGCCTATTCCTGCCGCGGCATGAACGGCAATCCGCATGCGCATATTTCCGAGCACGCGTTCGGCAACGCGCTCGACATCGCAGCCTTCACGCTCGCCGACGGCAGGCGCATCACGGTCAAGGGCGGCTGGCGCGGCGTGCCGGAAGAGCAGGGCTTTCTGCGCGACGTGCAGGCGGCCGCCTGCCAGCAGTTCAACACCGTGCTGGCGCCGGGCTCCAACTCCCACCACGAGGATCACATTCACGTCGACCTGATGCGCCGTCCCTCGCGCCGCACCATCTGTCAGCCCGCCGCGGTATCAGGCGAACAGGTCGCCGCGCGCGCCCAGCGTAACCCTTACGCGTCACGCGATCCGTATTCGACGGGATCGCTCGGAGCCAAGAAATCGATCTCGCGCTGGTTCAGGGGCAACAGCAAGGTCAATGAGGAAGACGAGTACGAGGATCATTAGAATTCGTCGCGTGCAGGAGCGATTTTCCGCTCTGGCTTCGATGGACGAAGACGGACGCGGCTAGCTAGACAATACGAATATCCGTCAATCGAAAATCGTTTCCCTTGCAAAGCAAGGGAACATTCATTTCCTTTGCCAGGGCGTATGAGAAGCAGTCTCCGTAGTTCAATGTTGCAGCATGGCCGGTGCCTTTTCCGAACCGTACGTGGGCTGAGCGGGCCGCACGCGCCTGTTCCTGCGTTACCGGTTCGATCCGGATTCCCGCCGCTTCAATGAAGTCATCCAGCCATCGCTCCGCCTTGTCCGGAGCGACCTTCTTCAGTCCGCGCAGCACAATCGAAGTCTCTACGACGTTGGCGGACGACATGATTGGATCATCGTCGGTAGCGATGCATCGAGCATAATGCGAGGCATCATCTTCCTGCCGGAAGATCGCAACGATTGCAGAGCTATCAATGACGATCACGTTGGCAGGCCGTTTTCGTCGTATCCAAGAATCTCTTCAGGGCTTCGTCCACTGTCGGGTAAGGCCGCATATCGGCTGCCTATCTTCATCAGCCGTGCGGCGACATTGTCGGTGTTGCGCCGTCGACGCTCGCGAGCCAAACGTTCACGCAACGCCACGGTTACAGCCGATGTAAGGTTCTCGCCCGTGAGCTGAGCCAATTCGGTAGCCAGCTTATGTGCTTCATCGTTCTTGATGTTCAGGTGCATAGCCGCCGCCTCATGTTGATGGTAGAAATATATGGAAATTCTACCATTAGCGCAAGGGCCCGCGAAATCTACGGCATGGATGGGAAAGTGCTGCCGAATGTCGGCAAGATTTTCCGGTGCGGTGCCCCTTCCGAGAAAGAAGTCGCCAGCCTTATCAATCGTTTCCACGCTGGCATGGTGATTGCTTTCCCCTGAAACTACCAAGGGAAAGGTGTATCCGTGATTACGAGTACAGCCAATGCCGGGAGCTATTTGCGCCTCGCGCAAGCATCTCCATCGAGGACGACATTGACGCCGGCAGATGCGTTGCCTGTGGCTGGTGCAGAAGCAAGCACGGCAGCAGGAAATGCGAAGCCAGGAATTCCAGTTTCAGCCGTCAAGGCGCTCGACATCTCGGGACTGAAGATCATGTCGGTCCAGGACAACCCCGAGCTTCGCGACCTGATGGCGACGAGTTGGCTAAGGATGCAAGCCGCTAACTCGACCATTGCAACTGACGTGCCCGATAATGCCCCGCAAAACATCTATGCGACCGTCAAGGTCAACGGCAAGGTCGTTGCGACCCTCTACAACGGCGGCCCCTCGGCGATGACGAACGAGGCCGCAGGAAGGGTTGGAGATCTGCAAGATCCTCCCGGCTTGAATGGCGGTCCCGATTTGGCGCAATGGCGTGCGGAGCGTATCGCAAAGGCTGTGGGCGGCACGGTCGAGAAGGCGTCCACCGCGATCGCGCAATCTGCATGGAAACCACGTCAGACGACGTCGACAGACTATACCCGCGCGCAACTGGACGCGGCCTTCGAAGCAATGATGGCGGAACGACAGACGGCCATCGCGCAGCGGTCTGCGGGCTATTCAACTCCCCACGAATCCTCCGGCGGTTATACGGACTTCAATGCCTGAGGCTCCTCAATCCGTCATAAATGAGCGCATGCCAAAATTACCCAGCCAGCCGCTCCAGCAGATCCTGCACGACGCCCTTCAGCAGATCGAGTTTGTATCCTGTCATCGGCAACGGCTTTGCACCTGACGTCGCTCGTTCTGCGGCAACGGCAATCGCTGCTACATTGGCCCGCTTCCCCTGCACCGCCGCTTCCGCAGCCGCAAGCCGCAGCGGCACCGGGGCGATGCCGCCGGCGGCTAGGCGAACGAACTGGAATGCGCCGTCCTTGACCACGGCGCGGGCGCAGACTTCGACCAGCGGCCATTCGGCATGGGTGCGGCTGATCGCGCGCTTGTAGAGCGCGCGCTCGCCTTGCAGCGGCGAGGGAAGTGCGACGCTCCTAATCATCTCGCCCGGCTGCAGCGCGTTGTCGGCGGTACCGTTGGAGCCGTCGCCGAGGAGGTCTCCCATTGTCAGGGAGCTCCGCTGGTCGGTCATCACTTTCGCTTCATACGCAAGCAGTGCCGCGGCCATGGTCGAGGGATGCGGCGCCACGCAGGGGCCGAGGTCGAACGCGACGTGGTAGAGATGATTGCCGGACCGCGCGGGACAATCCGGTCCGCCCTTCCTGAGACAGGCGATGTGCGGATTGCGAAAATACCAGCAGCGCGAACGTTGCGCGAGATTGCCGCCGAGGGTGGCGAAGTGACGGACCTGCGGCGTCGCCAAGCCTTGCGCGGATGCGGCGATGCCCGGATACGCCGCGGCGAGGCGTGCATCGGCCGCGATGGCGGCAATGGTGGTGAAGGCCCCGAGGCGCACACTGCCATCGGTGTCCCAATGCATCCCGATCATGTCGGGTGCGGCGGCAATATCGATCAACGGCCCCGTCGAGACGCCGCTGCGGCGCCGCTCGGAGAGGTCGGTGCCGGCGGCGCGGAATTCGCCGGCTTGCGTGGTGGTCATGGCTGTCGGTATCATGCGGCGGCCCTCCCTTTGAGCGCGGCGACGAGACGGTCGGGGCGGATCGGCATTTCGGTCAGCCGAACGCCGGTCGCGTGGTGAATGGCATTGGCGACCGCGGGCGAGGTCGGCACGGTTGCGACCTCGCCGATGCCGACACTGCCGCCGAGCACATGATCGAATCCGCGCTGGTCGAAATGCACGTCGATGATGGGCGTGTCCGCGATCCCGGGAATACGATAGTCCTCCATGCCGCCGCTAAGCACGTCGCCGGTGCGGGAATCGACCTCGCGTGCTTCATAGAGCGCGTAGCCGATGCCTTGAATGACGGCGCCAGTGGCCTGGCTTCGCGCCAGCGCCGGCGCCACGATCTTGCCGACCGCGATGCCGGTATGAACGTTGACGACGCTGACATGGCCGAGCCAGGTATCGATTTCGACTTCGACAACCTGCACCGAGCTCGGCATGCCGGCACCGATAGCAAGATTGGAAAAGCGCCGCATCATCCAGCCGAAGATCCACCCCATGAAGCCGGCCTGCTTGAGCGGCGACTGGATGCCCGGCGCCATCTGCCTGGAGTCTTCCGGCCGCACACCTGATGCGGAGAGGTCGGGCGAGGCCGCGAGCATTTCGCGCCATGGCGCGTTGGAGCCGGGGACCGGTCGCCGTTTTGCGTTCTGCTGGATCGCGGCTTTCAATTGCTCGATGGCGAGCAGCATCGGTGGGATCACCGAAGCCGTGACCCGGCTGCCTCCCGAGCCCGGCCCTTCCGGCAGCTTTGAATCGCCGATCCGGACCTCGACCTCATGCGGCTCCAGCCCGAACTCGCGTGCGAGCGCATTGGCGATCACGGTGCGGGTGTGCCGGTGCCGATATCCTGCGTCGCGGTGCTCGCTATTAGACGCCCGCCCTTCACGGCTACCTCGACCTTGGAGCCGGGCTGCCACAGATAGAGCCAGTAGCCGGTAGCGACGCCGACGCCGCGGCGATAACGGCCGCTTTGTGCGGCGACCGGCTTGCGGTTGCGCCAGACCTCCAGGTTTGAGGCCCAATCGTACAGCCGTTGACGGTTAGGATCGGGATCCCAGCGTTTGCGCAGCGCAATCGGATCAATATTCATGCGCACCGCCGCTTCATCGATCGCCTGCTCCAGCGCAAACGCCATCGGCGGCCCGCCGGGGCCGCGGAAGGGAGCGCCAGCCGGCAAATTGCTGATGACGTCGAAATCGGCGAGCTCCTTTCCTTCCGCCGGATAAATCAGGCGCGCCAGTGCCGCGATGGTTGAATTGGTTGCAGCTCCTGTATCGGCATAAGCGGCGAACGAAAGCGCTTTCAATTCGCCCTGCTCCGACGGCAGCAGTGCGATCTTCATCTCCGCCGCCGGTCGATAGCCGGTGACCGAAAGCTCCTCGTGCCGATCGTAGGCGACGCGCACCGGCGCCTTGGCCTCGCGCGCCAGCTCGATCGCGGTGGTGGTTTCCACGCCAAGCGCAGCCTTCGAACCAAAGCCGCCGCCGACATGGTCGGCAATCACGCGCACCTTGTCGTGGTCGAGCTTGTAGCGCTTGGCGATCAGCTCCATCAGGTGAAACACCGCTTGGGTCGAGACATGCACGGTGAGACGGTCGCCGTCGAAACGCGCGACCGCCGCATGCGGCTCGAGGCAGGCATGCTGTTGCGTGCCGGTGCGGAAGGTGCCCTCCACCAGCAGCGGGTTGTTCGCGGAGCGCGCGCTGTCGATCCAGCTTCGCACCTTCTTCGGCTTCTTGGAGAACGCCGCCGAGGGACCGCGGATGTTGCCTTTCCAGGAAGCCGGCGCACCGCCGCCTTCGGAGACGTTGCCGGCCTTCTTGCGCGCGGATTTTTCGAACACGACAGGCGCATCGGCCCTGCGCGCTTCATCGAGCCCGATCACCGACGGCAGGCGTTCGCTTACGAGCTTGATGGCAGCGATGGCGGCCAGCGCCGTCTTGCGATCTCTGGCCGCGACTGCGGCGATCGGTTCGCCGACGAAGCGAACGATGCGGTCGTCGCCGAGCAGCGAGATCGCTGCGCTCACACCCGGCATGGCGCGCGCGGCGGTGAGATCGATTTCACCGATGCGCGCATGCGCAAATGGCGAGCGCAGGATCACGCCTTCGAGCTGGCCGTCATGATGGATGTCGACGGTATACTTCGCCGACCCCGTCACCTTGTCGCGCGCTTCCATGCGCGGCGGAACGAACTCCTCGCCGTCGAAGCGGCCGGCGCAGGCGTCCGCCACGGCGCGGAAGATGCCGTCATAGGCGCCGCAGCGGCAGAGATGCCCCGACAGCGCCGCGCCGATTTCCTCGCGCGAGGGCACCGCCGTTCCCTTGGCCGCACGCCATGAATCATGAAACGCCGCGGCCTCGACGATGAAGCCCGGCGTGCAGAAGCCGCATTGCAGGGCGTCGTGCGCCATGAAGGCCTTCTGTACCGGGTGAAGTTTTTCCGCGCCGATGCCTTCGACCGTGGTCACGTTTCGATCCGCGGCGGTGCGCGCCGGCATCAGGCAACTCACGGCAGGCCCGCCGTCGACCAGCACCGTACAGGCGCCGCAGACGCCGGCCCCGCAGACGAGCTTGGTGCCGGTGAGGTCGAGCGCGTCGCGCACGACGTCGACCAGCAGCGCATCGGGATCGTCGGGGAGGGAAGCGAGCTTGCCGTTGATCGTCATGGTGCTCATCTGCGATCTCCAGGTTTGCGGGCGGATTTCTTGACTGGCTTCTGCTTGGCCGTGCGCGGTTTCGCCGGGCCGAGGGCGCCGGCGATCAGCGTGCGCAGCATGATTTCCAGATCCTTCAGGAAGGCATCGGCCGGCTGCATCGCGGGGTAGGCGGATTTGGTGCCGTTGACCGCCATCTCCACGCATCGCGCAAGCTCGCGCGGCGTCATGCCGGCGTGGAGAACGAGGCCCTGCTTGCGGCAAACGCGTGTGATCGTCGCGGCGAGCTGATCCGCATAGGCGGCTGCATATTTCTGATAGAGGTCGCGCGCCTGCAGGAGATGTTCGGAGAACAATTCCTCGACATGCGGCGAGCCGTCGAGCGAAGCGGCCAATTGCCCGAGCTTAGCGGAGACCGATGCGACGAGAATATCGGCGAGGCTGCCGCCTTGCTTCTCGGCGGCGCCGGCCGCGGCGATTTCGGCGGCGAGCGCTTCCTCATGCAGCCGTTCGATGACGGCGCGAAACAGCGCTTCCTTGGATTTGAAATGATGGTAGAGCGCCTGCCGCGTCAGCCCGGCGGCGTCCGCCGCCTGTTCGATTGAGGAGCGCCGAAAACCGTGCCGGCGAAACACCAGCATCGCGGCATCGAGAATGCGGGTACGGGCGCTCATTTGACGATTTTGACAAAAATAGGAGAAGTGTCAAATGACGAGATCGCGAACGGGGATCGGTACCGCGACGGCCAGCGTGATGTCACTGATAGGATGGCACTTTATGGGTCCGGCAGTCGTACGGTCCCCTTATGGATCTCATTCCAGCCTCGCCGAAGAGCAGCCGTCGATTGCAGTTTTGGTTTCCGGGGGATTTGTTTCTTCCCGGTTCCTTACCAATCTCCGCTGCGCCGTCGGTCGCTTCGGATGGTCTTTCGGGCATTGGTCCAGCAATCGATCTCTTGTCGTTACGGGCTCCACCATGCGCGCGTAATCACGCGTCGCGCGCCACTACAACTGTCGCGCGTTCATTTAGATCAATACCAATCCTAATTTCGGTTTGATGATCGCCAGTCGAACCCGTTTGGAGAAATACTAATTCTAAACGCGTGATTGACGCGCCGTGTATCCTTCGCGCACTTCATCACTGTGGTCACGCTTGTTACTGGTCCCGCGCAAAGCGATGAGGACTGGAAATGACTGCAAGTTTGAAGACCGCGGGATGGCTCGGCGCCGCGCTGCCGATGCTCGCCGCGATGATCGACGTAACGCCGGCGGAAGCACAATCGTCCGCGCGAGAATTGCCGGCTGTCGTCGTCGACCAGCCTTCACGCGCACCCGCTGCGCGCTCGCGTCCCGCATCCAGACGGCAAGCCGCGTCGGCGGCGAGCCGTCGCACGGCACTGCGCGGGGCCGTGACGCCTGATGCCGCGGCTGCTGCCGGCGCACGCGCGGAAACGGGCACCGGACCGGTGCGCGGTTATCTCGCGGGCCAGAGCGGCACCGGGACTAAAACCGACACGCCGCTGCGCGAGACTCCGCAATCGATCACGGTGGTCACCGCCGACCGTGTCACCGACCAGGGTGCGCTCACGGTGCAGGAATCGCTGCGCTACGTGCCCGGCGTGTTCGCCGACGCCTACGGCCCGGATTCGCGCGGAGACTATCCGCGCATCCGCGGCCAGGATCCGAATATCTATCTCGACGGCACCCGCATGGTGAACACCTTCACCTTCGAATGGCGGCCCGAACCCTACACGCTGGAACGCATCGAGGTGCTGCGCGGCCCCGCCTCGGTTCTCTATGGCGACACCTCGACGGCAGGCCTATTGAACCTGATCTCGAAGCGTCCGCAGGCGGAGGCATTCAACGAGATCGGCGTTCAATATGGCAGTTTCAACCGCAAGCAGGTGCAGCTCGACTCGACGGGCAAGCTGACCAAGGACGGCGAGTGGCTGTACCGCTTCATCGGCGTGCTCCGCGACAGCAATACGCAGACCGATTACGTGCCTGATGATCGCATCGTGCTGGCGCCGTCGCTGACCTGGCGGCCGACCAACAACACCAACTGGACCGTGCTCGGCACCTATCAGAAGGACAAGACCGGTTCGTCCACGGCGTTCCTGCCGCATGAGGGCACGTTGTATCCCGGCCCCAATGGATTGATTCCGTTGCGGCGTTTCGCCGGCGAGCCGGGCTTCGACAAATACCAGACCGAGACAGGCGCGATCTCGAGCCTGTTCGAGCACAGCTTTGGCGATGGGCTGAAGATCCGCCAGAACATGCGCTATGCCCATGTCGAGGGCATCTACCGGTCGACGTGGCCGGATTTGAATTTCGTTGATCCGAGTGATCCGGATTTCCCGTTTCTCGATTCCAGCAGACGCACCGTGGCACGCAGCGTATGGAGTCGCGAGACGGTCAAGGATAGCCTGACGTCGGACAGCAATGCCGAGTTGAAATTGCTCACCGGGCCGGTTGCGCACAAGCTGCTGTTCGGCGTCGACTACCGCGAGCTCAGGGAGCGCGCGCAATCCGGCTTCGCCACCGACTCCACGCCATTCGATCTCTACGCTCCGGTTTACAGCGGCGTGACCGCTCCGGCGATGTCGCCCGAGCCGGATCTGCGGCAAACCCAACTCGGGCTTTATGCGCAGGACCAGATGCGGCTAGGGCCATGGCTGGCCATCGTCGGACTGCGCCAGGACTACGTCACCAGCGACGTCGTGGGATCGCCGGTGGAAAACACCAAGGCCACCACCGGCCGCGCCGGGCTGATGTATGAGCTGCCGTTCGGCCTGACGCCGTATGTCTCCTACGCGCAGTCGTTCAATCCGAACTTCGGCAGTGGCGTATGTGTCGGTGTTTGCGTAGCCTCGCGCGGTGAGCAAGTGGAGCTCGGCTTCAAGTACAATCCGTTCGCAGGTACTGCGATCAATGGCGCTGTCTTCGACACCACCGAGAAGAACCGGCTGGCAAGCGATCCCGCTGGCTCTCCGTTCTCGGTCCAGACCGGCAAGATCCGGATTCGCGGCGCCGAACTCGAGGTGATCAGCCGCGTGACGCCAGACCTCGATCTGATCGGCGCCTATTCCTACCTCGATGCCCGGGTGGAAAGCGGGGACAATATCGGCAAGCGGGTCGAAACCGTTCCCGATCATCAGGCCTCGCTATGGGCAAAATACCGTCTCACCGCACTCGGCCTGCCGGGCCTGACTGTTGGCGGCGGCGTGCGCTATATCGGCGAGTCCTGGGACGGCACCGACACCATCCGCACGCCTGATTACACGCTGTTCGACGCCATGATCCGCTACGAAACCGGGCCATGGCGGTTTCAGGTCAACGCCAGCAACCTTGCCGACAAGCGCCATGTCACGACCTGCCTGGCGCGCGGCGACTGCTTCTTCGGCATCGGTCGCACCGTGCTGGGGAGCGCGACGTACAGGTTCTAGGTTGGTCCGGAAAAGGCGAGGCCGGTCTTACCCCGGCTTCGCCCGATACCTCGCCAAAAACATCCGCGTTGCGCTGTCAACCACCCGCGCGATGCGCTCCGCCGACGGCGCCGGCTCGGCCTGAAACACGAACGGCAGAAACAGCGTCGCCTGGCACATCTGCAGGAACTGCGCGGCGGCGAGGCCGCAATCGTCGATCGCAAGATCGTTCGACCGGACATGCGACTGCAGATACTCAGAGAGGCGCCTGATCGTCTTTGCCAGGACGTTCTCGTAGAACTGGCGTCCGACCTCCGGCATCCGTTCGGCGATTGCCATTACCGTGCGGATCGACGAACCGCCGCCCGGCCGGCAGATCGAACCGATATAGGTTCGGCCGAATTCGCTCAGCGTGGTTTCGACATCGCGTTTGGGATCGAGATTGTATTCAATCTTGCTTTTTTCGAGCGCTTCGTCCTCGACGATGGCCTCGAACAGCCGGCTCTTGTCGGCGAAGTAAACGTAAAGCGTGCCTTTGGAGACGCCAGCCGACCGCGCGATCTCGTTCATGCTGGCCCCATCAAAGCCCAGATCCATGAACACCTGCCGCGCGCCGTCCAAAATCTGGCGGCGCTTCGAACTCTCCTCCTCGCCTAACGGATGAAGCGTGCTTGCTGCGGATGCAACCATTGGTTTATCTTTTCGCGAAGGAATTCAACCCGGGATATAGCGGGAAGTCTCTTCTCGCTTTATGGTCGGTATGGTAGCAATCTATCTTGACCGAACCGTTCGGTCAATGATATTTTGGAATTAGGGGCACCAAATGCGGCCGGTTTCGTGGCCTCATGCGTCGCGACATTTTGAAATGGGGAGGCCTCGTTAATGGCCGCAGCGAGAGACCAGGCCGCACGCGTCGTTCGCGCCGAACCGGACGGGGCTCAGGACGAAGCCGCGCCTGACGCCGGCCCTCAGTTCGCCGATCAGTTGCGGACTCACGTCGCGGACGAAGCCAGGCGTCGTCCCGCGGAGCCGCCCGGCGCTCCCGCAGCTGAAAAGCCAGCCGCGGCGTCCGTCGATGCACCGGCGGCGAAACCGGGCAAGCGCAAGTTCGTCATGATCGGCGCGCTCGGCTTGCTCGCGCTGGCCGCGATCGGTTACGCCGTCTACTTCGTCCTGGTCGGGCGCTTCTATGTCTCGACGGACGACGCTTACGTTCGCGCCAACAACACCACGCTGGGCGCCCGGGTATCGGGCCATGTCGCGGCTATCCTGCCCCGCGACAACTCGCTCGTTCGCGCCGGCGACGTGATCTTCAGGATCGACGATGGCGACTATAGCATCGCGGTGGAAGCCGCGCGCAGCAAGATCGCGACCCAGCAGGCGACCATCGACCGCATCGGTCGTCAGGTCACGGCGCTGGAAAGCGCCGTCGAGCAGACCAGGGCGCAGCTCGCTTCCGCGGAAGCGGCGATGAAGCGTGCCGGTCTCGACTTCGATCGCCAGCAGACGTTGAGCACCAAGGGCTTTGCCTCACGCGCCGCCTTTGAGGTTTCCGAAGCCAGTCGGGACCAGAGCCTCGCCGCGGTGAAATCGGCACAGGCCGCCTATGACGCCGCGCGCGACAATGTCGAGGTGACGAAGGCGCAGCAGGCCGAGGCCCGCGCGCAGCTTGCGGAGTTGCAGACCCAGCTTGCCAAGGCGGAGCGCGACCTTGCATTCACCTCGGTGCGCGCGCCCGTCGACGGCACCTTCTCCAATCGCCTCGTCAATGCCGGCGATTTCATCCAGGCCGGGCAGCGGCTCGCCAATGTGGTGCCGCTCAACGACGTCTTCATCGACGCCAACTACAAGGAAACCCAGCTCAAGCGCATCCGTCCCGGCCAGCCCGTAAAAATATCGGTGGATGCGTACGGCCATCGCAAATTCGCCGGCGTCGTCGACAGCATTTCACCCGCGGCAGGATCGGTGTTCACGCTGCTGCCGCCGGACAACGCCACCGGCAACTTCACCAAGATCGTGCAGCGGCTGCCGGTTCGCATTCGCGTGCCGAAGGACGTGGCGAAGCAGAACCTGCTGCGCGCCGGCATGTCCGTCTATGTGACCGTCGACACCCGCGAGGGCGCGGCCGACGCGGACAGCGAGGCCGACCTCGATGCGCCCGCGATGGTTCAACCGCAGTAATTCTTACCTCGAGCCCCGGGCGAAACGCCCGGCGCCTGTGCCGAGCTGATCATGGCCGACGCCACCACCGCATCGCCCTCGCTGATGAACACAGCAGCCGACGAGCGCATCCCCCCGCGACGGCTGTTTGCGTTTCTCTTCATGGTGTTCGGGATGTTCATGTCGATCCTGGACATCCAGGTCGTCTCGGCGTCGCTGCAGCAGATACAAGCCGGCCTTTCGGCCAGTTCCAGCGAAGTGTCGTGGGTGCAGACCTCGTACCTGATCGCCGAGGTGATCGCGATCCCGCTGTCCGGCTTCCTGTCGCGTGCGTTCGGCACACGTCTTCTGTTTGCGATTTCCGCTTCCGGCTTCACCGTCGCAAGCTTGTTCTGCGGTTTTGCCTCGACCATCGAGCAGATGATCGTGTGGCGCGCGATCCAGGGATTTTTGGGCGCGGGCATGATCCCGACCGTGTTCGCATCCGCCTATACGGTGTTCCCGCGTTCGAAAATCCATATCGTCGCTCCGATCATCGGCCTGGTCGCGACACTGGCGCCGACGATCGGGCCGACGGTCGGCGGTTTCATTACAGACACGATGTCGTGGCACTGGCTGTTCTTCATCAACATCGTTCCCGGCATCGCCATCACCCTCGGCGTGTGGGCGCTATGCGATTTTGACAAGCCGAATTTCGCGCTGCTCGAGCATTTCGACTGGTGGGGCCTGCTGTTCATGGCCGGCTTCCTCGGCACGCTCGAATATGTGCTGGAAGAGGGGCCGCAGTCGCAATGGCTGGAAGACACGTCGGTCGCGGTCTGCGCCGCGATCTGTGCGATCTCGGCGATCGCGTTCTTCTGGCGCGTGCTCAGCGTGCGAGAGCCGATTGTCGACCTCAGGACCTTCACCGACCGCAATTTCAGCCTCTGCTGCCTGATCTCGTTCTGCGTCGGCGTCGGCCTTTACGGCCTCACCTATATGTATCCGCGTTACCTCGCCGAAGTGCGCGGCTACAGCCCGATGATGATCGGTGAGACCATGTTCGTCTCTGGTATCGCCATGTTCCTCACCGCCCCGATCGTGGGGCGGCTGATGGCGAAATACGACGTGCGCTACCTGATCGCGATCGGTCTGGTGCTGTTCGCGCTCGGCTCGTACCAGATGACCTGGATGACGAAAGAGTATGATTTCTACGAATTGCTGCTGCCGCAGATTTTGCGCGGAGCCGGCTTGATGCTGGTGATCGTGCCGACCAACACGATCGCGCTCGGCACGCTGGCGCCGGAGCGGGTGAAGAACGCCTCGGGCCTGTTCAACCTGACGCGCAATCTCGGCGGCGCGGTGGGCTTGGCCGTCATCAACCAGGTGCTGAACGAGCGCACCGACCTGCACATCTCGCGGCTCCACGACCGCGTCACCTGGGGCAACGCCGCCGCGGTCGATACCCTCAACATGTTCACCCAGCGCCTGCAGGGCATGGGCGATTCCGCGCTGATGGCGATGAAGCAATTGTCGCAGATCGTGCACCGCCAGGCCGTGGTGATGGGCTATGGCGACGCCTTCTTCATGCTGGCCGTGTTCTATTTCGTCCTGAGCCTGCTGGTGATGGTTCTGAACAAGCCTTCTGCAGCGGCGCTTGGCGGCGACGCGCATTAAAAGCGGTGTGACAACGCCGTTCACGCTCATGTCATGTTGCAAATCACCCGCGATGCATTTATAAGCTGCGCATTGTCGCTCGAACCGGGGAGATTTGCATGATTTCGATGTATTCGCAGATCGCGCCCTCGTGTCCGATGCTCGCGCTGGTTTTTCGGTCGCGTCGCTGAGCGCGATCTCCGCCGGCCCTGATCGGGCCTCACGCCCGATCTTTCCAAACTTCCCAACGACTTAACGACAGTTTTCAACGACGCATGCGTTCGGCCCAAGGCTGCCCGCGCGTCAAACCAGATGGAGCCGGCTTGCGCCTTTCGCGCAGCCGGATGACGCCATGACCGTTCAAAGAGACAAACGTCCCGCGGCGATACGCGTGGTGATCCCGTTTGTGTTCCGCCACTGGCTGCAACAGCCCGGCCGCGCCGCCGTCGTAACCGGCGGCCTGCTGGGGGCAACCGCGGCCGACCTGTTCATGCCGATCTTCTCCGGCCGGCTGGTCGATGCGCTGACGCTGGGCGCCTCCGACACGGGCGCGCGCCAGGCTGCGTTTGCAGCCTTCGGCGGGATCGTCGCGCTCGGATTGATGTCGATGATCCTGCGCCTGACCGGCCTGCAGGCGATCGTGCCGTTCACGCTCACGACCATGTCAGACGTGTCGCGCGACGCTTTCGCGCGCGTGCAGCGCTTCTCGACCGACTGGCACGCCAACTCGTTTGCCGGCTCCACCGTGCGCAAGATCACGCGCGGCATGTGGGCGCTCGACCTGCTCAACGACACCATCTTGATGGCGCTGCTGCCGTCGCTCCTCGTGCTGGTCGGCTCGATGATCCTGCTCGGGCTGCACTGGCCGGTGTTAGGTGCGGTCATCGCGGTCGGCACGGTTATCTATGTCTCGATGACGATGGCGTTCTCGGTGAACTACATCGCACCGGCTGCGCGCGTCTCCAACGCCTGGGACACCAAGGTCGGCGGGACGCTGGCGGACGCATTGACCTGCAACGCGGTAGTAAAATCCTTCGGCGCGGAAGCGCGCGAGGATGCGCGGCTGGCCGGCGTTGTCGGACGCTGGCGCACGCGCGTGCGTCGGACGTGGTACCGCTATAACTACACCTCGACGGCGCAACTTGCGGTGCTGTTGTGCTTTCGCGGCTCCGTGATCGGCGGGGCGATCCTGTTGTGGATCGCCGGCCGCGCCACGCCGGGCGACGTCACCTATGTGCTGACCAGCTATTACATCATTCATGCTTATCTGCGTGACGTCGGCATGCACATCAACAACTTGCAGCGTTCAGTCAACGACATGGAGGAGCTGGTCGCGATTCACGACGAGCCGATCGGCATCGCCGATGCGCCGGATGCCAAGCCGATCGACATCCAGGGTGGCCGCATCGTGTTCGACGATGTGACGTTCCACTACGGCGGCCACCGCGCGCCGCTGTATGACGGACTATCGGTCGAGATCCGCGCCGGCGAACGGGTCGGCCTGGTCGGCCGCTCCGGCTCCGGCAAGACCACTTTCGTCAAGCTGGTGCAACGGCTCTACGATATTGGCGGCGGGAAAATACTGATCGACGGTCAGGATGTCGCGAAAGCCACGCAGCAATCGCTGCGCAGCCAGATCGCGATCGTGCAGCAGGAGCCGATCCTGTTTCACCGCACGCTGGCCGAGAACATCGCCTATGGCCGGCCCGGCGCCAGCATAGCGGCGATCGAGCAGGCGGCGCGGCTTGCCAACGCGCATGACTTCATCCTGCGGCTGCCGAAGGGCTACGGCACGCTGGTCGGCGAGCGCGGCGTCAAGCTGTCGGGCGGCGAACGGCAGCGCGTCGCGCTGGCACGCGCGTTTCTGGCGGACGCGCCGGTGCTGATCCTGGACGAGGCAACCTCGAGCCTTGATTCAGAGTCAGAGGGCCTGATCCAGCAGGCGATGGAGCGACTGATGAAGGGACGCACCTCGATTGTGATCGCGCACCGGCTGTCGACGGTGCGCAGCCTCGACCGCATCCTGGTGTTCGACCGCGGCGAGATCGTCGAGCAGGGCACGCATGCGGCGCTGACGGCGCGCCCCGGCGGCATCTATCGCGGGCTGTTCGAGCTGCAGGCGACCGAATTCAGCCGCATCTCGGCGGCGGAGTGAGAGCCACATTGTTGCGAACCCGATCGATGTCGGAATATGTTTTCCGGCATCGAGAGGGGCTCGCGCGATGCGCTGGTTTCGATCAGGACGCCGCGAGTTGAGGCGGCTCGCGATCTCGCTGCGGCAGTGAGGGCGCCGGCTTGGCCCGCGTGCGCGTCGAAATGGCGACCATCACCACGACGGCAGCAGCGAATAGCAGGATCTGCAGCGTGATGGTCTCGCCGTTGAAGAACGCCGCGAGCGCAAAGGTGACGAAGGGTTGCAGCAACTGGATCTGCGAAACCCGCGCGATGCCGCCCATCGCTAGCCCCGCATTCCACGCAAAGAAGCCGATCCATTGCGAGAACAATGCGACATAGAGCAGCCCGAGCCAGGGTTTCAGCGCGATGTGGGTGATATCGGCTGGCATGGTCAGCATGGCTGCCGGGATCGACAGCGGCAGCGCAATCACCAGAATCCAGCTTATGACCTCCCAGCCCGGCATTTGCGAGGTGAGCCGGCCGGAGAATGCGTAGCCGATCGCGGCGACGGCCACCGATGCGAACAGGAATAAATCACCGGCGACCAGCGCGCCGCCGCCTTGCCGCAACGCGAATGCGATCACCAGCGCGGCCCCGGCCACGGAAGCGATCCAGAACAGCGGGCGCGGCCGCTCATGGGTGATGGCGACGGCGACCAGCGCAGTGGCGATCGGCAGTACGCCCAGCACCACGCCGCCATGCGAGGCGTCGACCCTCTGCATGCCCATCGACATCAACAGCGGAAACAGGATCGCGACGCAAAGCATCGCAATGATCAGTTGCAGCCACAGCGCGCGGGGCGGCAGCGGTCGGCGTAACACGAGAAGGAGCGCCAGCGAGCACAGCCCGGCGATCGCGGTGCGCAGCGAAGTCAGTGCAATCGGATCAATTTCGGCAACCGCAATCCGCGTCGCCGGCAGCGTGCCGCCGAAGATCGCCATGCCGATGAAGCCCAGCAACAGGCCGAGGCGCTCGCGCGAAGCAGGAGAGCTCATGACGCGATTGGTTAGCCGCTTTGCAGGTCAGCGTACAGCAATCTACTCGGAGCACATGGCGGCTATGCGCGCCTATCTCGGAGCAATGCTGCTCCACACCAATCCGACCCCGGATAGAAACAGCAGAGCCAGCACGACGTCGTAGAAGTTTCGGTCATTCAGGGCGTGATAGGTGCGCATGCCGAGACGGGCGCCGATCAGCGTGCCGGGCAGCGCCAGCATCGCCAGCCAGAACACGTCCAGTTTGACGAAACCGCTGGCGATCTGCAGGCAGAGCGCGGCGCCGAGCACGCTGCCATTGAAGATCTGAAAAACGCCGCGGCGCTGGTCCTTGGTCCAGCCGCGGATACTCGCCCACAGGGTCGGCAGTGGGCCCGACAGGCCGGCGAGGCCGCCGAGGATGCCGCCGGCAAACCCGATAGCTGCGTCTGCCGGCCGGCCGCCGAAGCGGAAGGCCATCGGCTTGCGGATGAAATAGAGTGCGGTGGGAAATACCAGCAGCATCACGCCGACGCTGAGCTTGAAGTTTTGCGGGTCGGCGCGCGCGACCAGCAGCGCCCCGATCGGCATGCCGACAAGACCGCCGGCGACGAACGGCCACGCCAGCTTGAAGTCGAGAACTTTCCACATCGACGGCAGCGTCGAGATCTGCGAGCTCACCGAGCAGATCAGGACCAGCGGCACGGCAATGGCCGGCGGCAAGATGTAGAGCCAGATCCCCAGCGCCATCAGCGCCGTGCCGAAACCGGCAAGTCCGGAGACAAAACCGCCGGCGAGCGCGCCGGCAAGCAGGATGACGTAGGTGGCTAATTCCACTCTTCTCTTTCCCTCCCATCATTCCGGTGCGGTGCGCAGCATCGAACTATGGTGCGCAATCGCGCACCTGAGGTCTGGTCCTTCGGACCATGCCGGAATGGGACGACGTTTGAATTTACGCCGACGTTTACACGAGGCGACGGGCAGGTACTATCGCAATCGACGCCTTCAACAATAACCTAGTGGAAACGTCCCAATGAGCTCGACTTTTTCGAAAACCTTCCTCGTCTGTCACGGCGCGTGGTCCGCGGGTTGGGCCTGGAAGAAGATGCATCCGCTGATGCAGGCCGCCGGGCATCGCCTGATCACGCCAACCTACAGCGGTCTCGGCGAGCGCGCGCATCTGGCGCATCCGGGCATCGATCTCAATTCGCATATCGAAGACGTACTTGCCGTCATCAGGTATGAAGATCTGCGCGACTTCGTGCTGATCGGCCACAGCTACGGCGGCATGGTCGCGACCGGCGTCGCCGACCGGGCGCGCGACAAGGTCAAGCAGCTCATTTATATCGACGCTTTCGTGCCGCAGGACGGCCAGTCGCTGCTCGATTTGAACGAGACGGGGCGGGCGCGAATGCAGGAGCTTTCGAAGAGCGGTGACGGCTGGCGCGTGCCGCCAAACCCGACGCCGCCAGATACGTCGCCTGCGGACGTCGAATGGCTCAGCGCGCGCCGCGTCGACATGCCGATCAAGTGTTTCGAGACCAAGCTCAAGCTGCAGGGCGGCGCGCTGACGCTGCCACGCAGCTATATCTACGCCACCCGCATCACGCCTGCCGATACTTTTGGACCGTTCGCCAAAATGACAAAGGGCGATCCCGCCTGGAGCTATTACGAGATCGACGCCAGCCATTCGCCGAATGTCACCGCGCCGGAGGCATTGATGGCGCTGCTGCAGAAGATCGTGGCGTAGGCCGTTTTGGCGGCTTTGCGCAAGTATCGATGTCGCGCGCGTGAGCAGGCGAGAGGCGGGCTAGGGTTGCGTCCTGACAGAGCGCTCCAAATCCCCTGCGGAGTGATCGCTTCGCGCATGGCTTTCCTTTACCGCTCGGGATGCGGGGGTTTCGATGAAGGATTTAATGAGAGCTCGTCTGGGGTTCACACTTGAAGTGTGCCGCGGATTGGCTACAATCATGGGGTGTTCACTGGGGATGGAGGGGTCGCCATGGACAAGCAGCAACAGGAGAAACTGCGGCGCTGGTGGAAGAAGTGGAGTCCAATAGTCGTAGTGGTCGCGGCGGGGATTTGGACGGTAGTCACAGCTCTCGCTGCTGGTGCTTGGAGCGTTTATCAATTCCAAAAAAGCACCGAGCAGTTCATGACGAAGCTGGAGTTCGACCGAGCGGAGGCCGAAAAGGCCCGTTTGGCGCTCGCTATGGAAGCTGAAAAAAACAGAGCGGCTCAGCAGAAAGCAAGCGACGATGCACGCGCTGCTACGGAAAAGGATAACGCCATTTCTCGCCGCATCGAGGCCCAGAAGCCATTCTTGGAGAAAAGGCTTGAGGCCTACTTTGAAGCAGTTAGGGTGGCAAGCCGGCTCACAGAGCTTCATCTTTCGATCGACAGCGATGAATGGAAAGAAAACGCTCGCAAGTTTTTCCAGATGCGATGGGGTGAACTCGAAATGGTCGGCGATCCGGGGATTCGCAACGCAGCACGACTAGTAGGAGAGCAGATAAATCACGTCAGAGATTTTCCGGTTGACGACCGCCACAATCTGCGCTGGTCAGTTGAGTGCCTTGCAGACGAACTTCGGTACTCACTCGAACATACATGGGGTTTGCAGAAAACATTGCTTAGAGAGACGGTGTATAGCGATTATGTGTCAAAGGTGCCTGACGGCTGCAACCAAGGCAGAGAACCTGCACTACGCCCGCCCGGTATGATGCAATCCGGCATACAATCCGGTCCTCAGTCCAATATGCAATAGCTCTTAGACGGTTGGCGTGATTTCTCCGTGGAAGTAGCGGGCTGCTGAACCTGCACAGGTGCCGGCGCCTGCTTACCTTCCAGCAAGAGCGGCGACACGCCTGCCATTTCCATGAGCTGAAGGAACAGGCGGCGCATCGGGCGTCCTCCAGGGCGAGGATGCCGGGTCCGGGAGCCGCATTGAGGTTACAAACTTGATGACGTTGCTGATCGTCTCAAGCATTGCGGCCTTATTTCGCTACGCTCCTGTCGTGACGATATCTACGGCGCCCCATCCATATGGCGAGGGGTCCGGCGTATTTGCGCCGAACCCCTCATTCTCAACAAGTGCGTTTTCTTTTCGAAACGCATCAGAGCATCAGCCAGCCTGTAAGCCGGGTTCTGTAGGGCACCATTCTTTCGAATGATACGTGACGGCCATTCCTCTGGGACCATGTTCGCACATGGCCTCGAGCAACCTACCCGGACGGCGAGCCTGACATCGCCCTGCGGCGTTATCGCTTTCGCGAACAGCCCGCGTTGCCGTCCCTATTCGGTTTTGCTCCCGGTGGGGTTTGCCATGCCGTTTCCGTTGCCGGAGACGCGGTGCGCTCTTACCGCACCTTTTCACCCTTACCCTCCGAAGCCCGAAGGCGAAGGAGGGCGGTTCGTTCTCTGTGGCACTTTCCCTAGGGTTACCCCCGCCGGACGTTATCCGGCACCGCATGTCGATGGAGCCCGGACTTTCCTCCCCCGCAGCCTTTCGACCGTAGCGGGAGCGGCCGTCCGGCCGACTGATGCCTTACGAATGGGGATTCCGGCGCGCCGCGTCAAGGAAAAGCGATGGTTAATCGGGTTCCATATGCGCGATTTTGACAGAAGCGGCATGGCGGCATTTGATGCTGGGCTGATCGATTTTGAGGATCGGTAGCGGAGGCGCGATGAACATTCCTGCCGGTCTTGGCGAAGCGCTGCTGCACAGCGCCTCCGACGCAATTATCGCGACCGATTGCGAGGGTCGCATCACGTTCTGGAATCCCGGCGCGGAGCGGATCTTTGGATTTCCGGCTGCAGAAGCCGCCGGCCAGTCGCTCGACCTGATCATCCCTGAGAATTTGCGCGCGCGGCACTGGGCGGGCTTTCGACACACGATGGCGACGGGAACGAGCCGCTACGGCCACGGCGACCTGTTGTCCGTGCCAGGGTTGACCAAGGATGGTCGGCGGATCTCGGTCGAGTTCACCATTGTGTTGCTGCGAGACGGGTCGCAGGAGGTCGCAGGCACTGTGGCGGTCATGCGCGACGTGACGAAGCGGTTTGAGGAAGTCAGGGAGCTGAAGCGGCGGCTCGCCGAGGCCGGCGGTCGTTCCTAAAATACTTCCCTGCCTGCGCAGATTCCGGCGGCCCGGCTTCGGCCCAAAATAATTATTATGGCGATGTCGTTTTCCGATGGGCCCGTTCGACTGTGTGTCGGCGATCCAGCCGATCAAGAGGAGTATCAAGATGCAGTATTTGTTGATGATCTATCGGAGCGAGGCCGAGCTTGGAAAAATGGACGCCGCGGCGCGCAAGCAGATGACGGCGGAATACGGGGCGTTCACCCAATCCATCATCCAGAGCGGCCATTTCAAGGCCGGCGATGGCTTGCAGCCGTCAACGACGGCAACCACCGTGCGGGTCCGCGACGGCAAGGTCATGACGACGGACGGTCCGTTCGCAGAGACGCGCGAACAGCTCGGCGGCTATTATCTGGTCGAAGCTAAGGATCTCGACACCGCACTTGGCATCGCCGCAAGGATTCCCGGCGCCAAGACGGGGTCGATCGAGGTCAGGCCGATCATGATTTATGACTGACGGCAGATGACGCCTATCGAAATCGAAAAAATCTTTCGCGACGAGGCGGGGCGGGCGCTGTCCACGCTGATCCGCCTCGTCGGCGATTTCGATCTGGCCGAGGATGCCTTGCAGGATGCGTTTGCGGTGGCGCTGGAACGCTGGCCCGCCGCCGGCCTGCCGTCCAATCCACGTGCGTGGCTGGTCAATGCCGGTCGCAACAAGGCGGTGGATCGCGTCAGGCGCAACATCGCGTTCCGCGGCAAGCAGCAGGAATTGACGCATGAGTTGCTGCTGAATGCGTCCGAGCCGTGCGAGCCATCCGACGGCGGGGTCGTCGACGACGACATGCTGCGGCTGATCTTTACTTGCTGCCATCCGTCCTTTGCTATCGAAGTGCAGGTCGCGCTGACGCTCAAAACGATATGCGGCCTCACCACGGCCGAGGTCGCACGCGCATTTCTGGCCAGCGAGGAAGCGATGGCGCAGCGTCTGCTGCGTGCCAAGCAGAAGATTCGCCTAGCCGGCATTCCCTATGAGGTTCCGGAACGCGAGGCGCTGGAGCCGCGCTTGCGCGGCGTGCTCGCCGTGATCTATCTCGTCTTCACCGAAGGCTATGCCGCCACCTCCGGCGCGGATCTGATGCGGCCGGATCTGGCGCGCGAGGCGATCCGGCTGGCGAGGTTGCTCGATGCGCTGATGCCAGCGCGTGGCGAGATCAAGGGGTTGCTCGCCCTGATGCTGTTGCACGATGCCCGCCGCGCCGGCCGCGAGACCGCCGGCGGCGACATCGTGCTGCTGGAAGAGCAGGACCGCAGCCTGTGGAACCAGCGCCAGATCGCCGAGGGCTTGGTGCTGGTGGAGGATGCGTTGCGGATACCAGGGCGGCCGCAATCCTACGCGGTGCAGGCGGCAATCGCCGCATTGCATGCGCGGGCGCCGAGTTATGAAGATACCGATTGGCCGCAGATCGCCGGGCTGTATGAAGTGCTACTGCGGATCAGCCCGTCGCCGGTGATTGAACTCAACCACGCCGCTGCCATCGCGATGGTCGACGGCCCGGCACGCGCGCTCGATCTGGTCGATGCGCTGGAGGCGCGGGGCGGACTGAAAGGTTATGAACTGCTGCCGGCCGTGCGCGCCGATTTGCTGCGCCGGCTGGACCGGCGCGATGCTGCGCGCGAAGCCTATCTGGCCGCGACCGCGGCAACGCAGCTTGAGCCGCTGCGGCGATTTTATGCGCGGCGGATCGCTGAGATGGGGTGAGATGGACGGAGGTCATTCCGTCATTGCAATGACGGAGAGAACTACCTCGCCGCCACCGTCGTCATCGCCTCCGCCGGCAGGCTAGCCAATAGCGCATGCAGCGTGCTCATGGTCGAGTGATCGGCGATGCCGTCGACGCGCGCGGGGCGGAAGTGGCGCTGGAACGCGGTGACCACTTCCATGGTCGGGCCGTCGAACTTGCCGTGGGTAGGGATGTTGTAACCGTACTTGGCGAGCGCCGCCTGCATGTTGGCGACGCCGTCTGAGATGCTGCCGAGCTTGAGCGTTTCGCCGCGCACGATCGGCGCCGGCTGCACCCAATGGCCGACGCCGGAATTCGCCAGCAAGTGCCACGGGAATTTTTCGCCGGGATCTTTCTTGCGCGCCGGCGCGACGTCTGAATGTGCGAGCACGCGATGCGCCGGTATCTTGCGGCGGAGCATGATGCCGCGGCACAGCGCGATCACGGCGGCGATCTGGCGCGATGGGAAATCCGGATAGCCCCAGTCGTGGCCGCTGTTGATGATCTCGACGCCGATCGAGCAGGAATTGATGTCTTCCTCGCCGGCCCAGGAGGATACGCCGGCGTGCCAGGCGCGCTTGGCTTCCGGCACGCTCTGCACGATGCGGCCGTCCTCCAGCACGATGTAATGCGCTGAGACGTCGGTGCCGGGCGTGCAGAGCTGGGCGATCGCGCCTTCCACATCCGGCATGCCGGTGTAGTGCAGCAGGATCATATCGGCGACGCGGCCGTTGTTGCGGTCGCCATAGTTCGGCGACGGGATGACGTCGGATGCGATCGAGGAATCCGGGGTGAAGGTCTTCATGTCGGCGTTGGCCCTGGGAACGGGAAGGGCGCGTTGACGCCTCGAATCAATACCAGCAGGTGTGAACGAACCAGAAGCCATTTTTTAAACCCAAACCGGGCGGCAGAGCGGCAACATCGTGTTCAAACGGCAATAATCGTTTACTATTCATTTACCGCGTATCCGCGCAATGCGACGGCCGAGTTCCCTCTCGTATTTTGACCGGGTGTGGGCGGGGCGCATCACCCTTGTTCGGTGTCTCGAAAGCGCGGAAAACCCGCGGCCGACCATCAACGCTTTCTTAACGCTAAGTGCCGTTACTAAGTGGTGAATAGCCGAACCGGGTTGGGGACGGCCGAGGCCCTCTTTCACGCTCGAAAATGCCATGGCAACCCAGCAAATTCCGTCTGGAAATGAGGGGTCGCGGGGCCGGGCGAGAGGCGGCAATCCCGCCTGTTCGCGGCCATTTGGCCGGAAAAGCCCGGCGAAGCGCAGAGATTTGAGGCGCAATGGGCCCGTTCGCGTCCAGTTTTCGTACCACAGACTGGAAAACGCCAGAGGACGGCGCATGACCCCGGCTGCGCCGCGTCACATCTCGGTGCTCGGCCGCGAGGCGGTCGAGATGCTCGGTCCCAGGGACGGCGGCATCTATGTCGACGCGACCTTCGGCGCCGGCGGCTACAGCCGCGCCATTCTCGACACCCCGGGAACACAGGTCATCGGCATCGACCGCGACCGGTCGGCGGTTGCCGGCGGGTTCGACTTGGTCGAGCAGTCCGGCGGCCGGCTGACCCTGGTCGAGGATCGATTCTCCAACCTTGCCGAAATCTGCGCGGCGCAAGGTGTGCCTGCGGTGGACGGCGTCGTGATGGACGTCGGCGTTTCCTCGATGCAACTCGATCAGGCCGAGCGCGGCTTCTCGTTCCGGCTCGGCGGCCCGCTCGACATGCGGATGGGTCACGACGGGCCGACGGCGGCCGATGTGGTGGCGAAGGCCTCCGAGAGCGATCTCGCCAACATCATCTATATCTTCGGCGAAGAGCGCCATTCCCGCGCCGTCGCGCGCGCCATCGTGGCGGCGCGGAAAGAGGCGCCGATTACGACCACCCAACAACTGGCCGATATCGTCGGCAAGGTGGTGCGCTCAAAGCCGAACGAGATTCACCCGGCGACGCGCACGTTCCAGGCCTTGCGGATCTTCGTCAACGCCGAACTCGACGAACTGCATCTCGCGCTGGCAGCGGCGGAGCGCGTATTGAAGCCCGGCGGGCGCTTGGTGGTCGTCTCGTTCCATTCGCTGGAAGACCGCATCGTCAAGGATTTCCTCAACGCGCGCGGCAAGGCCGGCGGCGGTTCGCGGCATTTGCCCGAAGTGGCGCAGGCGGCGCCGAGTTTTCAGATTCTGACGAAGCGTCCGGTTACCCCCGGTGAAGCCGAGCTTGCCGCCAATCCGCGCGCGCGTTCGGCAAAACTGCGCGCTACCGAGCGCACCGCGGCGCCGGCGCATGCAGCAGGCCGCCTGCCGGCGTGGCCTACGCTGGCCGACGTGATGAGGGGAGGCTGATCATGCGGATCATCCACTTTCTCGTCATCGGCGTGCTGGTGTTCGCAGCCGCCTATGTCTACCGGATCAAGATGGAATCGACCGCGCGCGTCGAGCGTGTGCTGCGGCTGAACGCCGAGATACGCGAGCAGCGCGATGCGATTGCGGCGTTGCGCGCGGAATGGGCCAAGCTCGATGCGCCGCTGCGGCTGCAGGGGCTTGCCGAGCGCCATCTCAGCCTGAAGCCGCTGGTCGCCACACAGTATGACCAACTGAAGAATTTGCCGGAACGACCACCGGCCTTTGCGCGGCCGGGTGCGCCCGATCCGATCGGCGCGATGATCAACACCATCGAGGCTGCCGCCGAGGCGCCGCCCACAACCGGCTCCGTGCCCGCACCGGGAGATCAGCAATGACCGGCCGCGCGCTTGCCAACTCCAGGAGGCCCGCGGAACCGTGGCGGCGGCGGCTGATCCGCAGCCTGCTCTATGGGCGCAACGTCGACCGCGCCGTCAAGGCGCGGGCGCGGGTGGGCCTTGCGATCCTGCTGTTTGCGGCAATCTATGCGGTGCTGGCCGGACGTCTGGTGATGTTCGCCGTCGGCGCCGACAGCCACGGCGGCCGCCGCGCCGCCTCGCAGGACGCGATTGCAACCGCGCGGCCCGACATCGTCGATCGTAACGGCGAGGTGCTGGCGACCGACGTCAAGGCGCCGAGCCTGTTCGGCGAGCCCAGGCGCATCATCGACAAGGATGAGGCGATCGAACTCTTGACCGCGGCGCTGCCGGACCTCGACACCGCGGAGGCGCGCACGCGCCTGTCGTCGCGCAAGGGATTTGTGTGGCTGAAGCGCGAGATCACGCCAAAACAGCAGCACGACATTCACAAGCTCGGCATTCCCGGCATCGGCTTCCTGCGCGAGAACAAGCGCGTCTATCCGACCGGCGCCGCGGTCGCGCATCTGATCGGCCTTGTCAACATCGACAACGCGGGCATCGCCGGGATGGAGAAGTGGCTGGACAATAACGGTCTGGCCGATCTGCACCGCGCCGGCTTCGCCACCGATCGGCTGCAAAAGCCGGTGGAACTGTCGATCGACCTGCGCGTCGAGCACGCGCTGCGCGACGAATTGCTGAAGGCGAAAGAGAAGTACAAGGCCAAGGCAGCTTCCGGCCTCGTCTCCAATGTCAGGACCGGCGAGATCGTCGCCCTGGTGTCGCTGCCGGATTTCGATCCGAACAATCCGAAAGAGGCGCACGACCCCGAGCGCATCAACCGCCTGACCACGGGCGTGTTCGAAATGGGCTCGACCTTCAAGGCGCTGACGCTGGCGATGGCGCTGGATTCCGGCAAGGCCAACCTCAACACGCTCTATGACGGGCGCGGCACGCTGAAGTTCGGCAAGTTCACCATTCACGACACCCATCCGGTCGGCCGCGCGATCACGCTGTCGGAAGTATTCACCTTCTCCTCCAACGTCGGCGCGGCCAAGATCGCGCTGGCGCAAGGCGTGGAAGCCCACAAGGCATTCCTGAAAAAGCTCGGCCAGATGGACCGGCTGCGCACCGAGCTGCCGGAAAGCGCTTCGCCAATCGTGCCGAAGCGCTGGACCGAGCTCAACACCATCACGGCTTCGTTCGGCCATGGCATCGCGGTGGCGCCGCTGCAGGCGGTGATGGGCATCAATGCCTGCATCAATGGCGGTCTTTTGATTCCCCCGACCTTCCTCAAGCGGTCGGAAGAGGAGGCGCGGGCCATCGCCAAGAAGGTGCTCCGAACCGAAACCTCCGAGAAGATGCGCTACCTGATGCGGCTGAACGCCGAGATCGGAACCGCCAAGAAGGCCGACGTGAAGGGCTACTATATCGGCGGCAAGACCGGCACCTCGGAAAAGGTGGTCAATGGCCGCTATTCCAAGAAACAGGTGCTCAATTCCTTCACCGCGATCATCCCGGCTGACAATCCGCAGTATCAGTTGCTGGTCATGCTGGACGAGCCGAAGGCGCTGCCGGAAACCCATGGCTTCATCACCTCGGGCTGGAACGCGGTGCCGACCGGCGGCAAGGTGATTGCCCGCATCGGCCCGCTGCTGGGTGTTGAGCCGCGCTTCGATCTGCCGCCGTCCGACCGCCTTATTCTTGCAGCATCGAAGACAACCCAGTAAGGCGTAGGAGGAGCATGATCGACAAGATCATGCTCCCAAAATAGAGATAGATCATGATCCAAATCGGATCCTGATCCACGCGCGCCAAACTGCGCCGGGCCGGACTGGAACAAGATGAAACTTCGCGACCTCTTCAGCGATGACGCTGCGATCGAGCCGCAGGCGGAAGCTGTCGATGTGAAAGGCCTTAGCGTCGACAGCCGCGCGGTGAAGCCCGGTGATCTGTTCTTCGCGCTCGCGGGGACCAAAACCGACGGCTCGCGCTTCATTTATTCCGCGGTCAAGGCGGGCGCAGTTGCGATTGCCGGCGAGCGTGTCTCTTCGGACGCCCGCGTTCCCTTCGTCGTCACGCCGAACCCGCGCCGCGCGCTGGCGCTGGCGGCGGCGAGATTTTATCCGCGTCAGCCCGCGACCATCGCGGCGGTGACCGGGACCAGCGGCAAGACCTCGGTCGCGGCGTTCACGCGCCAGATCTGGGAACGGCTCGGGCACGCCTCCGCCAGCATCGGTACCATCGGTCTGGTGTCGCAAAAGCGCACGGTTTACGGCTCGCTGACGACGCCGGACCCGATTGCGCTGCACAGGCAACTTGACGAGATTGCGGGCGACGGCGTGACGCATCTGGCTTTCGAAGCCTCCTCGCACGGGCTCGACCAGTTCCGGCTCGATGGCGTGCGCATCGTCGCCGGCGGCTTCACCAATCTTTCGCGCGATCACATGGATTACCATCCGGATGAGGCGCACTACCTTGCGGCCAAGCTGCGACTGTTCCGCGATCTCATCGCGCCCGATGGCGCGGCCGCGATTTCGGCCGATCATGATTGTTCGCAGCAAGTGATCGAGGCGGCGCAGGCGCGGCGCTTGCGGATCATCGCCGTCGGCGGCAACGCAGATGGCGCGGGCGAAGGCATCCGCCTCGTTGGCGTCACCGTCGAAGGATTCGCGCAAGATCTCGCGCTCGAACACCGCGGGCGCAACTACACCGTCAAGCTGCCGCTGGTTGGCGAATTCCAGATCGAGAATGCACTGGTCGCCGCAGGACTCGCGATCGGCACCGGCAGCGAGCCGGCCGCGGTGTTCGAGGCGCTCGAGCATCTCGAAGGCGCCAAGGGCCGGCTGGAGCGGGTCGGCGAGCACAATGGCGCGCCGATCTTCGTCGATTACGCGCACAAGCCGGATGCGCTGGCCAAGGCGCTGCAGGCGCTGCGGCCTTACGCGAAACGCAAGCTCGTCGTCATCTTCGGCGCAGGCGGCGACCGCGACGCCGGCAAGCGTCCCATCATGGGCGCGATCGCGGCCGATAACGCCGACCAGGTCATCGTTACCGACGACAATCCGCGTAGCGAAAATCCGGCTGCAATCCGCGCCGCCATTCTGGCGGCGGCGAAGGGCGCAACAGATATCGGCGATCGCGCGGAAGCGATCCGGGCAGGGATCGCGGCGCTACAGCCTGGCGACGCATTGCTGATCGCTGGCAAGGGGCACGAGACCGGCCAGATCGTCGGCGACAAGGTTTTGCCGTTCAGCGATCACGAGGCGGTGGCGGCCGCGCTCGCAGCGAGGGTGGAATGAGCGCGACGCCATTGTGGACGATTGCCGAGGTTGCGCGCGCGCTGGGGCTGTCAGGCGAGTACCCCGACACGCCGATTGATTTCGTCACGCAGGACAGCCGGCTGGTGAAGCCCGGAAGCCTGTTCGTGGCGTTGAGCGGCATCCCGAGCGGCGGCTTCATCTCCAGTTTTGCCAGCGCACGCGACGGCTGGGAATTCGCCGACAAGGCCGAGGCGGCCGGCGCGGTGGCGATGATCGTCCCGCACGCCATCGACGGCGTCCGCGTTCCGCAATTGATCGTCAAGGATACGCTGATCGATGGCCTGTGGGCGCTGGCGCGCGCCGCGCGGGCGCACTTTGCCGGCCCGGTGATCGGGCTCACCGGCAGCGCGGGCAAGACCAGCACCAAGGAATTCCTCGCCGCCTATCCGAATGCCTATGCCAGCCCGAGCAGTTTCAACAATTTTTGGGGCGTGCCGCTGACGCTGTGCAATGCCAGCCCGCGAGCGAGCGTGTGGGTGGTCGAGATGGGCATGAACCAGACCGGCGAGATCGCGCGGTTGAGCGAGCTGACAAAACCAACGGTCGCGCTGGTGGTGAACGTGCAGCCCGTGCATCTGGAAAAGCTCGGCAGCCTGGAGGCGATCCGGCGCGAGAAGGTGAGCATCGCGCAGGGCCTGCCGAAAGATGGCGTGCTGGTGTTGCCTGACGATGTCGTGGCGCCGGAATGGAACGGCAAGGTCGTTCGCTTCGGCGAAGGTTCGGATATTCACGCATTGAGGCATACGCCGGAAGGCGAGAGCTGGAATGTCGCCGCGCAGGTGAACGGCAGCCGGATCGAATTCGGCCTGACGCCCGGTGCGCCGCATCGTCTGCAGAACGCGTTGGCCGCGCTGGCGTCGATCCATGCCGCGGGGCTCAATCCGGCGGCGCTGGCGAAGGAACTCGGCGATGTCGGCATCATGACCGGCCGTGGCGTGGAGCAGACGGCCCACGGCGTGACCGTGATCGACGACAGTTTCAACGGCAACCCGGCCAGCATGGTGGCCGCGCTCGGCAGCCTGAGGGCGCGGCCGGTGAAATCAGGCCGGCGTATTGCCATTCTCGGCGACATGCTGGAATTGGGCGCCGACGCGCCGGCCTATCACGAGAAACTCGCGAAAGACCTGACGGGAATCGACGGCATCTACTGCGTCGGTCCGTTGATGCGCCATCTATACGACCTCGTACCGGCAGGACGGACGCTCGGCTGGCACGAAGACCCGACGACGCTCGATCCCCAACAAATCGCCGCATTGCTGCGGGACGGCGACGTGGTGGTGGTCAAGGGCAGCAAAAAAATGTTCTGGGTGAACGAGTTTGTGCCCAGGCTGCTGGCCGCCTTGCAGGCAAAGGCGTAAGCTGGTCGCACCCGGCGGCCCGTTGCTTCCGCGAGAGGCGATTCGTCAATACCCCATGCATGACCAAGATTTGCTTGGTTTGAGGATGAAAACGATTATCAAGGCGTTCCCGGAACGAACGCGTTCCCGGAGCGCTTGCCGCCAAAGGCGGCGCAACCAAGCCGCGTGATAGGGCCTACCTGAATGTTTTACTGGCTGATCGAGCTTTCCAATACTGTCCCCGGTTTTGGCATCTTCCGCGGCTTCTTCAACGTGTTTCGCTACATCACCTTCCGCACCGGCGGGGCGATGGTGACGGGCGCGCTGTTCGTGTTCCTGTTCGGGCCCTGGATCATCGATCATTTGCGGCTCCGGCAGGGCAAGGGCCAACCGATCCGCACCGATGGCCCGCAATCGCATCTGATCTCCAAGAAGGGCACGCCGACGATGGGCGGGCTGATGATCCTGTCGGGCCTCGTGGTGGCGACGCTGCTGTGGGCCAATCCGCTCAACCCCTATGTCTGGATCGTGCTCGCGGTGACGCTCGGCTTCGGCTTCGTCGGGTTTTACGACGACTATCTGAAGGTGACCAAACAGAGCCACAGCGGCTTTGCCGGCAAGCTGCGGCTTTTGATCGAAGCGGTGATTGCGCTCGCGGCCTGCTACGCGCTGGTGCGGCTCGGCCGCGATGCGACGTCGACCTCGCTCGCAGTACCCTTCCTGAAGGACGTCGTGATCAATTTCGGCTGGTTCTTCGTGATCTTCGGCGCCTTCGTCATCGTCGGCGCCGGCAACGCGGTGAACCTGACCGACGGTCTCGACGGGCTTGCGATCGTGCCCGTCATGATCGCCGCCGCCAGTTTCGGTATGATCTCGTATCTGACCGGCAACGCGGTGTTCTCCGACTATCTGCAGATCCGCTACGTCGCCGGCACCGGTGAGCTCGCGGTGCTGTGCGGCGCGGTGCTTGGCGCCGGCCTCGGCTTCCTCTGGTTCAACGCACCGCCGGCCTCGATCTTCATGGGCGATACCGGCTCGCTCGCGCTCGGTGGCATGCTCGGCGCCACTGCGGTCGCGGTGAAGCACGAGATCGTGCTCGCCGTGATCGGTGGCTTGTTCGTGCTGGAAGCCGTTTCCGTGATCGTGCAGGTGGCCTCGTTCAAGCTGACCGGAAAACGCGTGTTCCGGATGGCGCCGCTGCATCACCATTTCGAGCAGAAGGGCTGGACCGAACCGCAGATCGTGATCCGGTTCTGGATCATCTCGGTGATGCTGGCGCTGGCCGGCCTCTCCACGCTGAAGCTGCGGTGATCGCTTGATTCCCATCACATCCTTTGCCGGCAAAACGGTCGCCGTGTTCGGCCTCGGCGGTTCGGGCCTGGCGAGCTGCCACGCGCTGAAGGCCGGCGGCGCGGAAGTGATTGCGGGCGATGACAGCGCCGACAATGTCGCCAAGGCGGCGCAGGCCGGTTTCACCACGGCCGATCTGCGCACCGTATCGTGGTCGAATTTCTCGGCCCTGGTCCTCACCCCCGGCGCGCCGCTGACGCATCCGGCGCCGCATTGGTCCGTGCTGATGGCGCGGCAGGCTGGCATTGAGGTGATCGGCGACATCGAACTGTTCTGCAGGGAGCGCCGCCGTCACGCGCCCGAGGCGCCCTTCGTCGCCATCACCGGCACCAATGGCAAGTCCACCACGACGGCGCTGATCGCGCATTTGATGAAGGTTGCGGGCTACGATACCCAGATGGGCGGCAATATCGGCACCGCGATCCTCTCGCTGGAGCCGCCGCGGATGGGACGCGTGCATGTGGTGGAAATGTCGTCGTACCAGATCGACCTCGCGCCCTCGCTCGATCCCTCCGTCGGCATTCTGCTCAATGTCAGCGAAGACCATATCGATCGCCACGGCACGCTGGAAAACTATGCCGCGGTGAAGGCGCGGCTGGTTGCCGGCGTGCAGCCGCAGGGCACCTCGATCGTCGGCGTCGACGACATCTGGTGCCGCAACATCGCCGATCGACTCGATCAGGCGGGCAAGCGCGTGGTGCGGATCTCCGTGAAGAATCCCTTGCCCGACGGCGTCTATGTCGAGCGCGAAACCGTCGTGCAGGCATCCGGCGGCGCGCGCAACGAGGTTGCAAGGCTTGGCGGCATCGGTTCGCTGCGCGGCCTGCACAACGCGCAGAACGCAGCATGCGCCTCGGCCTGCGCGCTGGCGATGGGTATCTCCACCGATACGCTGCAAAACGGCCTGCGCAGCTTTCCAGGGCTGGCGCACCGCATGGAGCAGGTGGGCCGCCGCGGCAACGTGCTGTTCGTCAACGACTCCAAGGGCACCAATGCCGACGCCGCCGCGCATGCGCTGTCGTCGTTCACCGACATCTTCTGGATCGCCGGCGGCAAGCCCAAGCAGGGCGGCATCACGGGGCTCGCCGAATACTTTCCGCGCATCCGAAAAGCCTATCTGATCGGCGAAGCCGCGCAGGAGTTTGCGGGCACGCTGGGCGAGCGGGTGCCGCACGAGATTTCGGAGACGCTCGATGTGGCAGTGGCCAACGCCGCACGCGACGCCGAAGCGTCCGGGCTCGTCGATCCCGTGGTGCTGTTGTCACCGGCCTGCGCCTCGTTCGACCAGTACCGCAATTTCGAAATCCGCGGCGCCAAGTTTCGCGATCTGGTGACGGCGATGCCTGGCGTGCAGCCGGTGGTGTGATAATGCGGATCCGTAGGATGGGTAGAGTGTAGCGAAACCCATCGCTGCGGCACTGGATTGATGGGTTTCGCTTCGCTCTACCCATCCTACATCCTGCTTATTTCGAGGGCGTCGCAAATGGCAATTCATGCTCCCTCACGCAACCATATTCGTTTCGCGTTTGTGGTGCTCGCGGCGACTCTAGCGTCTCTTGAGGTCGTAGATGCGGATTCGCCGGGTTCCGACGCAGTGTCTTTAAGCGAGTCGTCGATTACGTGGAGCACGGTCAAGTACGCGACCTCAGCGGAGAATGGGTTCGTCAGCGGGTCGCTCGACAAGAAAACCATCGTCGATCGCACGTTCAAGACCTACGTGCTCGAGAATCGTTATCTGAAGGTAACGCTGTTGCCTGAATTTGGCGGACGGATTCTTTCGATCATCTACAAGCCGACCGGCCATGAACAACTTTATCGCACCGAAGTAGGCGTGCCTTACGGGATGAAGGCCGGCAACTTCTATTACGACTGGCTGATGGTGTATGGCGGCATCTTCCCCACATTTCCCGATCCCGAGCACGGCAAGACTTGGCTGAAGCCGTGGCAGTTCAAGGTCGTGAAGGAGAGTGCCGGCGAAGTGACGGTGTCGATGTCGCTCAAGGATGATGTCGCGTATTCGGCGGCACCAACGCAGTTCCTCAAGGGGCCGACGGGTATCGAAGCGACTTACTACGTCACGCTGAAAGCGGACCGCGCCGCGCTTGACGCGCGCGTGGTGCTGAAAAACCCTCAACCCCAGGAGATTGATTACGAGTACTGGACGTGCACGACACTCGCGCCGGGCTCGGACCCGAAGAACCCCAAGACGACCGGCGGCGCAGAAATCATCGCGCCGATCCAGGCCTACAGCACGCCTGCCTGGTCGGCCAATCTGTCTGAAGGTGATGAGAGCTTTGGTCCAGGCAAGAGCCGTTTCGAAAAACTGCGCTACTTCAAGAACTGGCCGACAATGGGCATCGCGTACGCGGCGCCCGATATGCAGGGCGGAAATTTCTGGGGTGTGATCAATCACGACAACGAGGAGGGGATCATCCGCATCGCCGACAATACGGTCACGCGGGGACTGAAGATGTGGACGTGGGGATTTCCGTCGTTCACGAAGGAAGCCGACGCGCGCAAGGACCCGAGCGAAGCGCGGCCTTACGTCGAATTGTGGGCCGGTGTGTCGGACCAGTTTTTCCACCGCGCCAAGCTTCCCGCGCAGGGCGAAATGTCTGTTACGGAGACCTACAGCCCGATCGTCGGCATGAGCAACGTCACACACGCGAACGAGAATTTCCTGATCAATTTCTCGGCCGCGGCTTCTGAAGTGAATCTTCAGTTCTTTAGCATCGAGCCGGCCACGCCGTTGCGCATAACGTTGAAGCGCGGCGATGCGATGTTGTTCAACGACGCCGTGACAGCCGACCCGAACAACGGAAATCGCATTTCCGCGCCGCTTCCTGCAGGCGGCAGCGGCGATCAGGTGCGGCTGACGATCACGACCACAGACGGGCGAGAACTGATCGCCGCCGAGACGAGGACAAGGTGAAACCTTGCCGGCCGCAATCGTGTCCCGGACGCGTTGCGGCATGTAATGCCGCTACGCAGAGCCGGGACCCACAACGCTTGGCCCCGGCCTGGCAGCGCACCGCTTCGCGCTGCGCTGCATCCGGGGCACGAGATCCCGCTCAAATCATCTGCAATTCATTAACCCCCCATAAACCATCCTGCGCCACCAATGGGCGTTACCTCTGCCATTTTGGGGACGCCCATGCTCGCCCGTGACCAACGCACCCCGTTTTCGGACTGGTGGTGGACCGTGGATAAGCTGCTGCTTGGCGCGATCTTGGCGCTGATGTTGGGCGGCGTCATCCTGTCGCTGGCGGCGAGTCCGCCGGTGGCGACGCGGATCGGGCTTGATCCGTTCCACTTCTTCAGCCGGCACATGCTGTTCCTGCTGCCGTCCCTCCTGGTGCTGATTGGGGTATCGTTCCTGTCGCCCAGGCAGGTCCGCCGTCTTGCGCTATTGGTGTTCGTGGTGAGCGTTCTCTTGATCGTCGCGACGCTCGTCTTCGGTGCGGAGGTGAAGGGATCGCGGCGCTGGATCACGCTGCTCGGCGTCAACATCCAGGCTTCCGAATCCGCCAAGCCTGCCTTCGTCGTTATGGCGGCTTGGCTATTTGCGGAATCGACCAAGCGGCCGGAAATGCCGGCGACCTCGATGGCGATGGTGCTGCTGCTGACGCTGGTGTCGCTGTTGGTGATGGAGCCGGACTTCGGCCAGACCATGCTGATCCTGATGGTGTGGGGCGCGCTGTTCTTCATCGCAGGCATGCGGATGATCTGGGTGGCCGGCCTAGCTGGCGTCGCAATGGCCGGGCTGTTCAGCGCCTATCTGTTGGTTCCGCACGTCGCGGGCCGCATCAGGCGCTTCCTGAATCCGGCATCTGGCGACACCTTCCAGGTCGACATGGCAATGGAAGCTTTCTGGAACGGCGGCTGGTTCGGGCTCGGCCCCGGCGAAGGTATCGCCAAGCGCAGCCTGCCGGACAGCCATACCGATTTCGTATTCGCGGTGGCGGCGGAAGAATTCGGCATCATCCTGTGCCTGGCGCTGGTTGGGCTGTTCGCCTTTGTCGTAATCCGCACGCTGACGCGCGCCTATGCCAGCGAGGACATGTTCTCGCGCTTTGCGGCATCGGGACTTGCGATCCTGTTCGGCATGCAGGCTGCCATCAACATGGCGGTCAATCTGCAACTGATCCCCGCCAAGGGCATGACGCTGCCCTTCATCTCCTATGGCGGTTCGTCGATCATTTCACTGGCCTATGGCGTCGGCATGATGCTGGCGCTGACGCGGCAGCGCCCGCGCACCGAAGTGGAATCGATGAACGCGGCCGGCGTGGCGCGCGGCTACGCCTGAGGGCGTGACTAGCGCCGCGGCGTCGGCTATTTGAAGCCATGGACAACACGCCCCTCATTCTGCTGGCTGCCGGCGGCACCGGCGGCCATTTGTTTCCCGCTGAAGCGCTCGGGGTTGAGCTCATCAAGCGGGGCTTGCGCGTGCGGCTTGCGACCGATGCCCGCGCGTTGCGCTATAGCGGGCTCTTTACCCGCGACAATATCGACGTGGTGCCGAGCGAGACCGTGCGCGGCCGTAATCCGTTGTCGCTGGCGCGCACCATTATCATGCTCGGCTATGGAACGGGCGTAGCGCTCAACCTGGTGCGGCGGCTGAAGCCCGCGGCCGTGGTCGGCTTCGGTGGCTATCCGACGCTGCCGCCCTTGATCGCGGCACGGCTGCTCGGCGTGCCCGGCATCATTCATGATGCCAACGCCGTGCTCGGCCGCGCCAACCGTTTTCTCTCCAGGCGCGTCAATGCGATCGCGACCTCGCTGCCCGGCGTGCTCGATCGCGATCCCTCGCTCGCGGGAAAGACCACCACGGTCGGCACGCCGATGCGCCCGGCGATCCTTGCCGCCGCCGCGCAGCCGTTTGCGTCTCCGGAACCGAACGGGCCGCTGCGCTTGCTGGTGGTCGGCGGCAGCCAGGGCGCGCGGGTGATGAGCGACATCGTGCCGGGCGCGATCGAACGGCTCGAGCCGGTGCTGTGGAGCCGCATCGCCCTGACGCAGCAGGCGCGCGAGGAAGACATGGCGCGGGTGCGGGCGATCTACGACCGGCTCAAGATCAAGGCCGAACTTGCGCCGTTCTTTACCGACCTGCCGGCACGGCTGGCGTCCAGCCATCTGGTGGTCTCGCGCTCCGGCGCCGGCACCGTGGCGGAACTCGCCGCGATCGGCCGGCCCGCGATTTTGGTGCCATTGCCCGGCGCGATCGACCAGGACCAGTTCGCCAATGCCGGCGTATTGGCGAAGGTGGACGGCGCTTTGCGGATTCCGCAAGGAGAATTCACCCCCGACCGGCTGGCCGCCGAAATCTCTGCCTTTGCCGCCGAGCCCGCCCGGCTGGCCGCGATGGCCGCCGCTGCCCGCCAGGTCGGCCGGCTCGATGCCGCGGAACGGCTGGCCGATCTGGTCATGAAAACGGCCGGAATTTGACGTCCTCGATGGCCCAAAAAGCGCTTGTCATGTCCCGCGAAAGCGGGGCATCCAGTATGCCGCGGCGCCTGATTTGAGCCTTGGCTCTTAGGAATACTGGCTCTTAGGAATACTGGCTTCGCGGAATACTGGATCGCCCCACCCCTGTGCGCAATTGCGCACATGGCGGGCGATGACGGCCAAGGACAAACCCATGAGACTGCCGCGCGAGATCGGACCCATTCACTTCGTCGGGATCGGCGGCATCGGCATGAGCGGCATCGCCGAAGTGCTCGTCAATCTCGGCTACATCGTGCAGGGCTCGGACGCTTCCGAAAGCGGCAATGTCGCGCGGCTGCGGGAGAAGGGCGTCAAGGTCTCGGTCGGCCACAAGGCCGAGAATGTCGACGGCGCCGACGTGGTCGTGGTCTCGACCGCGATCAAGCGCGACAATCCCGAACTGATGGCGGCTCGCGCGCAGCGCATCCCGGTGGTGCGTCGCGCCGAAATGCTGGCCGAACTGATGCGGCTGAAAAGCTGCGTCGCGATTGCCGGCACCCATGGCAAGACCACGACGACATCGATGGTCGCGGCGCTGCTCGATGGCGGCAATCTCGACCCGACCGTCATCAATGGCGGCATCATCAACGCCTATGGCACCAATGCGCGGCTGGGAGCGGGCGACTGGATGGTGGTGGAAGCCGACGAGAGCGACGGCACGTTTTTGAAACTGCCGACCGACGTGGCCATCGTCACCAATGTCGATCCTGAGCATCTCGATCATTTCAAGACCTTCGAGGCGATCCAGGACGCGTTCCGCAATTTCGTCGAGAACGTGCCGTTCTACGGCTTTGCGGTGATGTGCATCGATCACCCGGTGGTGCAGAGCATCGTCGGCCGGATCGAGGATCGCCGCATCATCACCTACGGCGAAAACCCGCAGGCCGATGCGCGGCTGATGGACCTGACGCCGATCGCCGGCGGATCGAAGTTCAAGGTTGCGATCCGCAACCGCAAGACGGAGGCCACGCACGAGATAACGGACATAGCGTTGCCGATGCCGGGCCGGCACAATGCGTCGAATGCGACCGCGGCGATTGCGGTGGCGCACGAACTCGGCATCTCCGACGAAGCGATCCGCAAGGCAATCGCGGCATTCGGCGGCGTCAAGCGGCGCTTCACCCGCACCGGCGAGTGGAACGGCGTCACCGTGATCGACGACTATGGCCATCACCCCGTCGAGATCGCTGCAGTGTTGAAGGCTGCGCGTGACTCCTATAGCGGCAAGATCATCGCCGTGGTGCAGCCACACCGCTTCACCCGCCTGCAGTCGCTGTTCGAGGAGTTCTGCACCTGCTTCAACGACGCCGATGCGGTCATCGTCGCCGAGGTCTATCCGGCAGGTGAGGCGCCGATCGAAGGCATCGACCGCGACCACTTTGTGCTCGGCCTGCGCGCGCATGGCCACCGTGAAGTGGTCCCGCTGCCGAGTTCGACGGAACTCGCAAAAGTCGTCCGCGGCATCGCCAACCCCGGCGACCTCGTCGTCTGCTTAGGGGCCGGCAACATCACGCAATGGGCCTACGCACTGCCGGGCGAATTGAAGGCGTTGGGGTGATGATGCTTGCACTCGCCGTGGACGTCGAAGGGAAGTGCAGCCATGAAGGCCGGCGTTTGCGGCCACCCCTCTCCCTAACCCTCCCCCGCAAGGGGGGAGGGAACCCTACCGCTGGTGCGTCCCTGACTGAGCCAATCGATGTAGCTTTTCCTGCGTGTGAGGTGAGCACGCTGGTCAGGCTCCCTCCCCCCTTGCGGGGGAGGGTTGGGGAGAGGGGTAAGCCCCGGGCGGTGGCGTCAAACGCAACGCTCTGCACTCCCAAACTACATCGCGAGACGGTTGGCGCGGCATGACCTTCCCCGACATCACGCCCGATCTGAAAGCCGCGATGCCGCAATTGCGCGGCCGGCTGTTGGCGAACCAGTCGCTCGCCGAGTTGACCTGGTTTCGCGTCGGCGGGCCGGCGCAGGTGTTGTTCACGCCTGCGGACGAAGACGATCTCGCGTATTTCTTAAAGCTGCTTCCGAAGGAACTGCCGGTCTATGTGGTCGGCGTCGGCTCCAATTTGATCGTGCGCGACGGCGGTATGCCGGGCGTGGTGATCCGGCTGTCGCCGCGGGCGTTTGGCGAGACCAGGGCCGAGGGCGATATCGTGAGCGCGGGCACGGCTGCGCTGGACAAGCGCGTGGCAGAAACGGCGGCGGCGGCCGGGATCGGCGGCATGGAATTCTTCTTCGGCATTCCCGGCAGCATCGGCGGCGCGTTGCGGATGAATGCCGGCGCCAATGGAAGCGAGACCAAGGACGTGCTGGTCGAGGCGACCGGCATCGGCCGCGACGGCACGAAGCATGTCTTCTCCAATGCCGACATGAAGTTCGTCTATCGCAACAGTGGCGTCGATCCCTCAGTCATTTTCACCTCCGCGCGCTTTCGCGGGCAGATCACGGACGCCGAAACCATCCGCGCCCGGATGAACGAGGTGCAGAGCCATCGCGAAACCGCGCAGCCGATTCGCGAAAAGACCGGTGGCTCCACCTTCAAGAATCCGCCCGGCAACAGCGCCTGGAAACTGATCGACGCCGCCGGCTGCCGCGGGCTTCGCGTCGGCGGGGCGCAGGTCTCGGAAATGCACTGCAATTTCCTCATCAACACCGGCAACGCCACCGGGCATGATATTGAAACGCTGGGCGAAACCGTGCGCGAGCGGGTTAAAGCGAATTCTGGAATCGAGCTGCACTGGGAAATCAAGCGGATCGGGATTTCCGCATAGATTGCGGGGTTCGATGCTTCGCATCGCCCCGGAATGACGGATAGGTAAAGGCTGATGCGAACGACCATTCTCTTTGGCGGCACCAATAAAGAGCGGCTGGTTTCGGTGGCGACCGCGCAGGCGCTGCACCGCGCGTTGCCGGAAGCCGATCTCTGGTTCTGGCATGTGGTAGACACCGTTCACGAGGTCAGTTCAAAGGCGCTGCTCGAGCATTCGCGTCCCTTCGAGGATGAATTCAAGCCGGGCAATCGCGGGATCGCGCTGGAAGCGGCGCTCGACAAGGCGAAGGCGGAAGAACGTGTGCTGGTGCTCGGGCTGCACGGCGGCCGTGCCGAGAACGGCGAACTGCAGGCGATGTGCGAAATGCGCGGCATTCCCTTCACCGGATCCGGCTCGGCATCGTCGAACCTCGCTTTTGACAAGGTCGCAGCGAAACGGTTTGCGGCGATTGCCGGTGTCGCGGCTCCGGCAGGCGTCGCCTTGGAAAACCTTGAAGCTGCGTTTGCCGAACATGGCAGGCTGATCGCAAAGCCGGCGCGAGACGGTTCGAGCTACGGCCTGATCTTCGTCAACGCCAAGCAGGACCTGGTCGCGGTCCGCAACGCCGCTAGAATCGAAGAATATCTGATCGAGCCCTTCATCGCGGGCGTCGAAGCAACTTGCGGCGTGCTGGAGCAGTCGGATGGTACGTTGATGTCGCTGCCGCCGATCGAGATTGTCCCGGGGGAGGGCACCTTCGACTACACGGCCAAGTATCTGCTCAAATCGACTCAGGAGATCTGCCCGGGGCGCTTTTCTCCTGACATCACTGCGCAACTGCAGGATCAGGCGCTGCGGGCGCACAAAGCGCTCTCCTGCAGCGGCTATTCCCGGACCGATTTCATCGTCTCGGCGAACGGGCCGGTTTACCTCGAAACCAATACCTTGCCGGGGCTGACTGCGGCCTCGCTCTACCCGAAGGCGCTCAAGGCCCAGGGGATCGAGTTTCCGGATTTCCTGCGGGATCAGATCGCCTTGGCCGAACGCCGCAGCCGGAAGCGGGCTTGACCGGCCGGACGGCCCGTTAACAGCCCGTTAACCCGGAACTAACCTCGCCACGAGAAATGTTGCTAAAATCCTAAGAATTGTCCGGCAAACCACTCAAAAGAAGGGTCAAAGCGCATCACCAGCCCCCCGTTTTTACACTTTGTTTACCAGGAAGAACGAAGGTTAACGCTGGCGGCGCATGTGGCGCTTGGCTGCCGGGGTGCGCTGTTCCGACTTCAGGTCAGCACTTAAGTCCGGCACGGCCGAGACGTCATCTGAGCCAGCGCTCGCAAAAAAAGCTTGCGGGAACAACACTTGGACAGGCTCGTGCAATGGATGGTGCAGGACGCCTCACGCGGTCGGTGAGATCGGTGGGACCCCAGGCTGACCTGAAAGCAGCCGCTATTGGAGCGGTCGTGCTGCTGCGCGAGCGGCTGGGCCGTCGCGCCCGCGTCCCGGCGAAGCCCACGATCGATCGCGAACCGCCGAATCGCTTGGTCCTTCTGGTCGAACGCTATCTGCCGAACCGTACCGGCATTGCCTTGACCGTTCTGATCCTGCTCGGCAGCGCCGGCCTTGGTATCGTCAAAGGCGGTCACGTCGATGAATTCACGGCGGCGCTCAGCGACGCCCGTAACACGCTGGCCAATTCGGCCGGGTTCCGCATCACAACCGTCGTCATCAACGGCCGCAAGCAACTGAGCCAGGACGAGGTGCTCGCGATCGGCGGCGTCAGTGGCCGCTCCTCGCTGTTGTTTCTCGACGCGGCCACCGTGCGCGACAAGCTCAAGGCCAACCCGTGGATATCAGACGCGACCATCCTGAAGCTTTATCCCGGCCAGTTGCAGATCGACATCGTCGAGCGCACGGCGTTCGCGCTGTGGCAGCAGGACGGCCGGCTGTCCGTGATCTCCGAGGACGGCGCTGTGCTGGAGCCCTATGTGTCGCGCCGCTTCGTGACGCTGCCGCTGGTGGTGGGCAAGGGCGCCGATGTCAGGGCCCGTGATTTCCTCGCGCTGCTCGACCGCTATCCGCAGGTCCGCTCGGTGACCAAGGCTGCAATCCTGGTCGGCGAACGGCGCTGGAATTTGCGGCTGAAGGACGGCCTCGACATTCGCCTGCCGGAGAACGACGTCGGCAACGCGCTTGCCATGTTGAGCAAGCTCGACAAGGAGGACAGGCTGTTCTCGCGCGACATCGTCGCAGTCGACATGCGCCTGCCGGACCGGCTGACGGTGCAATTGTCGGAAGACGCGGCCAAGGCCCGCGAAGAACTGTTCAAGGACAAGAAGACCAAGAAGAAGGCCGGTGATTCAGCATGACCGGCCTCGATCGCAACCAGACCCCGAAGACACGTCCCGTCGACCACAAGCGGACGGCGCTGGTGGCTTCGCTCGATGTCGGCACCAGCAAGATCGCCTGCATGATCGCGCGGCTGAAGCCGTCGCCGCCGAGCGACGCGCTGCGCGGCCGTACCCATGCGGTGGAACTGATCGGCTACAGCCAGATCCAGTCGCGCGGCGTCAAGGCGGGCGCCGTGGTCGATCTCGCCGAATGCGAGCAGGCGGTGCGGCAGGCGGTGGCGCTGGCCGAGCGCATGGCCAAGGTCCGCGTTGAATCAATATTGCTGTCGGTTTCCGGCGGCCGGCTGCAGGGGCAGCTTGTCGAGGCGGCCGCCGATATCAGAGGCGGCTCGGTCACCTCTGATGACGTCACCCGGGTGACCTCCACCGGCATGCGCCATGCCACCGGCGAGGGCCGCACGGTGCTGCATGCGCTCCCCGTCGGCTACGCGCTGGACGGCGTCAAGGGCATCCGCGACCCCCGCGGCATGGTTGCGCGGCAGTTCGGCGTCGACATGCAAGTCGTTACGGCGGACGCCACCGTCGCCCGCAACCTGATGCTGGTGGTCGAGCGCTGCCACCTCAATGTCGAGGCCATGGCGGCGAGTCCTTATGTCGCAGGCCTGTCCGTGTTGACCGACGACGAGGCCGATCTGGGCGCCGCCGTGGTCGAAATGGGGGCCGGATCGACCACGATTGCGACCTATTCCGGCGGCCGCTTCGTGCACGCGAGCGGATTTGCGCTCGGCGGGCAGCACGTGACAATGGATCTTGCACGCGGCGTCGGCGCATGCATTGCGGATGCCGAGCGAATCAAGACGTTATATGGCACCGTGCTGACCGGCGGGTCTGACGCGCGCGAGCTGATGTCTGTACCGACTGCGGGCGAGGAACACGATGCGCCGCGGATCGTCTCGCGCGCCACGATTGCCAACATTGTCCGGCATCGCGCGGAGGAGATTTTTGAAATGGTCCGGGACCGGCTCGCGGATTCCCCCTTTGCGGCAGAGCCGAGGGCGCGGGTTGTGTTGAGCGGCGGGGCTTCTCAGCTTACCGGCACCGTCGAACTCGCCACGCGCATTCTCAACCGGCCGGTCCGGATCGGCCGCCCGCTCGGTTTCGGCCGGCTGCCCAACGAGGCCAAGAGCGCCTCGTTCGCGGTTCCCACCGGCCTCCTGGTCTATCCGCAATACGCTCATCTTGAACACGTCGAACCGCGGCATACGCGGCAGCTCAAGACAGGGACAGACGGCTATTTTGGCAAGGTCGGACGATGGCTTCGCGAGGGCTTCTGATGACCGGTCCTGTGACCAAACGATTTTCACCAAATCCCGCGGCCGCCGGCCGGGGCGAACCAACGCGCGCGTCGTAAGAGAGGTAACCATGGCACTCAATCTGACCCCCCCTGACATCAGTGAGCTGAAACCGCGGATTACCGTCTTCGGCGTCGGTGGAGCAGGCGGCAATGCCGTCAACAACATGATCACTGCCGGGTTGCAGGGGGTCGATTTCGTCGTCGCCAACACCGACGCGCAGGCGCTGACCATGTCGAAGGCCCAGCGCATCGTGCAGATGGGCACCCAGGTGACGCAGGGCCTCGGCGCGGGGTCCCAGCCTGATGTCGGCGCGGCGGCGGCACAGGAAGTGATCGACGAGCTGCGCGACCATCTCTCGGGCGCCAACATGGTGTTCGTCACCGCCGGCATGGGCGGCGGCACCGGCACCGGCGCCGCTCCGGTGATTGCCAAGACCGCGCGCGACATGGGCATCCTCACCGTCGGCGTCGTCACCAAGCCGTTCCACTTCGAAGGCCAGCGCCGCATGCGCACCGCCGAGTCCGGCATCGCCGAGCTGCACAAGGTGGTCGACACGCTGCTGATCATCCCGAACCAGAACCTGTTCCGGGTCGCCAACGAAAAGACCACCTTCGCCGACGCCTTCGCGATGGCCGACCAGGTGCTCTATTCGGGCGTCGCCTGCATCACCGATCTCATGGTGAAGGAAGGCCTGATCAATCTCGACTTCGCCGACGTAAGAGCGGTGATGAGGGAAATGGGCAAGGCGATGATGGGCACCGGCGAGGCGACCGGCGAGAAGCGCGCGCTGACCGCGGCCGAAGCCGCGATCGCCAACCCGCTGATCGATGATTCCTCGATGAAGGGGGCGCGCGGCCTGTTGATCTCGATCACCGGCGGCAAGGACCTCACTTTGTTCGAAGTCGACGAAGCCGCGACGCGGATTCGCGAGGAAGTCGACCAGGACGCCAACATCATCGTCGGCGCCACCTTCGACGAATCGCTCGACGGCATCATCCGCGTCTCCGTAGTCGCCACCGGCATCGACCAGTCGCAGATTGCGCGCAACGCGGGCACCGCCGCCGCTGCCACCACCACCGCAACCACCGCCTCTGCCACGCCGTCTTCGCCGGACAACCGGCTGGCCGAACTGACCGCTCGCCTGCGCGCCGACAATGCGCGCCTGGCCGAACGCGCCCAGAAGCTCGAGCCGGCGGCTGCGCCGCAGGCGGTTGCTCCGGCACCTGCCGCTACGCCGGCGCAGCGCGGCAACGTCGAGCGCGCGGCGCTTGCCGCGATCGCTGCGGCGGTTGAGACGCCGCAACAGGCCCCGATCCAGCCAGCCTCCTATGGCGACGTCACGGTTCGCCCGATCGCGCAAAAGCCGACGCTGTTCCCGGATCACAAGGAGGCCGCCCGCGTCGAGCCGGAGGCGCCGGCGCCCGAAACCTTCATCCCGCAGGCGGCCGAACGTCCGCCGGCCCGCACGCCGCGGATGCCGAAGTTCGAGGACCTCCCGATGCCCGCCCAAGCCGAGATCCGGCACGCCCGCGGCGAGCCTGAGGAGGAGCATCCGCAGAAGACGCGCCTGTCGCTGTTGCAGCGGCTCGCCAATGTCGGCCTCGGCCGCCGCGACGAAGAGACCGAGCCGCCGATCGCGGCACGTGCCTCCGGCCCGTCGATGGCGCCGCTGCCCGAACGCAAGCCGCAGCGCACTGTCGCCCAGCAAACGGCGAATCACGAGCCGGTATCGGAGTATGCAAAGCGCTCGGCACCGCAGGGTCTGGATGTCCATGGCCGCCCGGCACCTGTTGCACCGGCGCCACAGGGCGACGACCATCTTGATATCCCGGCCTTCCTCCGACGCCAGGCCAACTGAGCTTTTGTTACAACCGAGGTGATCCAAGGGGCCCCGGCTGGAACAGTCGGGGCCCTTCTCTTGGGCCTGGTGCCGGGGTTCAGAGGATTGGCCAACCAACTGATTTTAAATCATTAATTATTCATTTCGTGACCAAACACCGAAGCTCTAACGGCGTCTGGCCGTGTCGGAGTTTGGTTAACCCTTGGCGCGAATGCGGCAGAGATAGGGTAACAATCCGTAAAGAAGCGTGAGTTGTGCGCCTTAGGGCAATGTCTATGGTCTGCCGTGACTTGGGGATGCCTAGAACGCGAATCGGCGCTAGCGCGCGGTTCCCGTCTTTGGGTTAAGTCGGGTAGTGGGCAGTTATCGATGAAATTCAGCCGCCAAACCACGCTTCGGTCGCAAGCCACCGTAACGGGCGTTGGCGTTCATTCCGGATTACCTGTCAGCCTGACGCTTGGACCTGCTCCTGTGGATGCGGGTTTTGTTTTTGTCCGTACCGGCCTGGATGAGGCCGATCGCGAGGTCCCCGCAGTAGCCGCCTCCGTAACCGCCACCGATCTTGCTACCGTTCTTGGCGACCGCGAGGGGCCGCTGGTTTCCACCGCCGAACATGTCCTTGCTGCCCTGCGCGGCATGGGTGTCGATAACGCCATCATCGAAGTCGACGGCCCCGAAGTTCCGATTATGGACGGCAGCGCGGCGGCTTTCGTTGCCGCTATCGACCAAGCCGGCATCGTCACCCAGTCGGCCTCCCGCCGCTTCATTCAGGTGCTCAAGTCCGTGCAGCTCGCGATCGGCGACAGTTTTGGCGAGTTGCGCCCGCATGGCAACGGGTTCCGCGTCGAGGTCGAGATCGACTTCGACAACGCCATGATCGGTTGCCAGAAATATTCCATCGATCTCAGCCCCGAAAGCTTCCGCCGCGAGATTTCCCGCGCCCGGACCTTTGGCTTCATGAACAACGTCGCACGACTCTGGGGCGCCGGTTATGCGCGTGGCGCCTCGTTTGAGAATACGGTGGTGTTCGACGAAACCCGCCTGCTCAACACCGAAGGGCTGCGCTTCAGCGACGAGTGCGCCCGCCACAAGGCGCTGGATGCGGTCGGTGATTTGACCCTGGCTGGTCTGCCGCTGCTCGGCGCCTACCGTTCGGTACGTGGCGGTCACAAGCTGAACCACGCCGTGCTGACCGCCCTGTTGGCCGATCGCAGCGCCTGGCGGGTGGTCGAGGCCGAACCGGCACGCCGTCCCCGCGCCTATGTCGAGGCCGGCGCGGGCATGGTGGGCGGCATGATCGCCCCCGCCTATGGTCCCGACGTTTCCTGACTTTCGTCTTTGCAAAACCTCCGAATTTTGAGCTGTTTTGCGCCGCTCGGGCGAGTTTTGCGTAGTAACCACAGTGGTAACGTGGGCGTTCAGCCGCCTTAATCCGGGCGAATTGGCTGCGTATTCGGTTGGTCGAGGACCATTTTTCGGCTAGAGAAGCCCGCGGTAGCACCACAAGGCGCAACGCGTATTGGGCTCAAGAAATTTGGGGCACGGGGAATATGGCATCCATGACCGCGGTTCATGGACGGGCGGGCTCAGTCATCAACCGCATCAAAGGCGTCAGGTCACAGATTCCATGTCGGCACAGCGTATGACGCTCGAACCAGGCAAATCACTCGGGCGCCTCAGCCTTGCTCGCGCCGCACGGTCGTTGCGGCTGGCGGCTGGCCTGATTGCGCTCGCCATTCCCTTGAGCGGCTGCGGCACCGGTGCGCTGTGGGACAAGTTCACCGCCAAGGACGACACCTTCAACGAAGAGCCGGCGGACAAGCTCTACAATGAGGGCTTGTACCTGATGAACCAGCGCAAGGATCTGAAGGGGGCATCGAAGAAATTCGAGGAGGTCGATCGCCAGCATCCTTATTCCGACTGGGCGCGCAAATCGCTCTTGATGTCGGCCTACTCCTTTTACAATGCCGGCGATTACGATAGCTGCATCGGCGCAGCGACGCGTTACGTCACACTGCATCCCGGCAGCGCCGATGCGGCTTACGCGCAATATCTGATCGCGGCCTCGCATTATGACCAGATCCCGGACATATCTCGCGACCAGGGCCGCACTGAAAAGGCGATTGCGGCGCTGGAAGAGGTGATTCGCAAATATCCGACCTCGGAATACGCCAACTCCGCCAAGGCCAAGCTCGAAGGCGCGCGCGACCAGCTCGCCGGCAAGGAAATGGACGTCGGCCGCTATTACATGGAACGGCGCGACTACACCGCCGCCATCAACCGCTTCAAGACCGTGGTCACCCGCTACCAGACCACGCGGCATGTTGAGGAAGCGCTGGCGCGACTCACCGAGGCCTATATGGCGATCGGCATCGTCGGCGAGGCGCAGACGGCGGCAGCCGTACTTGGGCACAATTTTCCTGACAGCCGCTGGTACAAGGACGCCTATAATCTTGTAAAGTCGGGCGGGCTCGAGCCGAGCGAGAACAAGGGTTCCTATATTTCCAGGGCCTTCAAGAAGTTGGGTCTCGGGTAGTGGAGCGGATTTGACATTCGCTCGATACTTGCCGCGACTTCGTGAAGCGAATGTCAAATCCGTAAAGCTCCACTACCAGCTTTATATTTGCTAGTGGTCCTTTTGATTCTAACATTCGCAAAGTGGCTCCCCGAGCGGGGAGCGAATGTTAGAACTGGACCACTAGGAATTGACTTCGCATGCTGGCGCGTCTGTCGATCCGTGACATCGTCCTGATCGAACGGCTCGATATCGAATTCTCCCGTGGCCTCGCGGTGCTGACCGGCGAAACCGGCGCGGGCAAATCCATCCTGCTCGATGCCTTCGCGCTGGCGCTCGGCGGCCGCGGTGATGCGGGCCTGGTTCGCCATGGCGCGGAGCAGGGCCAGGTGACCGCCACCTTCGACGTTCCCAAAGGCCATCCCGCGACAAAGATCCTTTCCGAGAACGGCCTCGACGACGCGAGTTCTCAAGATGCTTGCGAAATGATTCTTCGCCGCGTGCAGCTCGCCGACGGCCGCACCCGCGCCTTCATCAACGACCAATCGATCAGCGTGCAGACCCTAAAGGCGGTCGGCGCGGCGCTGGTCGAAATTCACGGCCAGCATGACGAGCGCGCGCTGGTCGACGCCTCGACGCACCGGCAGTTGCTCGATGCCTTTGCCGGGCTCGAGAAAGAAGTCGCCGCGCTGGAGACGCTGTGGGAGGCGCGGCGCACCGCCCACCAGGCACTCGATGAGCATCGCGCCAGCATGGAACGCGCCGCGCGCGAGGCGGATTATTTGCGCCACGCCGCCGACGAGCTCAAGGCGCTGAAGCCGAAGGACGGCGAGGAGACCGCACTCGCCGAACGCCGCACCACCATGATGCAGGGCGAGAAGATCGCCAGCGACCTGCGTGAGGCGCAGGAGGCGGTCGGCGGCCAAAACTCGCCGGTGCCGGCGCTGGCAGCGGCCGTGCGCCGCCTCGAGCGCCGCGCCGCCAATTCGCCGGCGCTGGTCGAGCCGGCGGTGAAGGCGATCGACATCGCAATCAATGCGCTGGAGGAGGCCGACCAGCATCTCAGCGCCGCGCTGGTTGCGGCCGATTTCGATCCGGCCGAGCTGGAGCGGATCGAGGAGCGGCTGTTTGCGCTGCGCGCTGCCTCGCGCAAATATTCCACACCGGTCGATGGGCTCGCAGCACTGGCTGCCAAATTCGTCTCCGATGTCGCACTGATCGACGCCGGCGCCGATCGGTTAAAGAAGCTGGAAGCGGCGGCTGCCGAGGCCGACCAGCGCTACGGCGCGGCGGCGGCGAAGCTGTCGGCGGCCCGAGCTAAGTCCGCCGAAAAACTCAACAAGGCCGTCAACGCCGAACTCGCGCCGCTGAAACTCGAGCGCGCGAAATTCATGACGCAGGTCGACACCGATGCGAAGTCACCGGGGCCGCAGGGCATCGACCGCGTCGAGTTCTGGGTCCAGACCAATCCGGGGACAAAGCCGGGACCGTTGATGAAGGTCGCCTCCGGCGGCGAGCTGTCGCGGTTCCTGCTGGCGCTCAAGGTGGTGCTGTCCGATCGCGGCTCGGCGCCCACGCTGGTGTTCGACGAAATCGATACCGGCGTCGGCGGCGCGGTGGCGGATGCGATCGGCGCGCGGTTGTCGCGGCTCGCCGGCCAGGTCCAGGTGATGGCGGTGACGCACGCGCCGCAGGTTGCCGCAAGGGCGAACCAGCATCTTTTGATTTCCAAGGACGCGCTCGACAAGGGCAAGCGCGTCGCCACCCGCGTCAACGCGCTCGCCGCCGACCACCGCCGCGAGGAAATCGCCCGCATGCTGGCGGGGGCGGAGATCACAGCCGAGGCGAGGGCGGCGGCGGAACGACTGTTGCGCGCCGCGACGGCGTAATCTGCTCGTGTCCCGGATGCGGTGCAGCGTGAAACGCTGCGCCGCAGAGCCGGGACCTACCGTGCGGATGGACTCCGGATCAGCAGCGCACCGTCCGCACGATTCTGCGCATCGCCGAGCGCGCTGCAGCATCGGGGAACGATGTCCGCCACCGCCTTTTCTCCGAGCGACGTTCGTCGTATTCAACCTACATGGCCAAGACAGCGAAAACAAAGACCCCCACCGACGTCGGAAAACTCACCAAGGCGCAGGCCAAGGTCGAGCACATGCGGCTGGCGCTGGAGCTCGAAGAGCACGACAAGCGCTATTACCAGGAAGATGCGCCCAGCATCAGCGATGCCGAATACGACGCCCTGCGGCAGCGCTTCAACGCGATTGAAAAGCGGTTTCCCGAGCTCGTTACAGCGGAATCGCCATCGCAAAAGATCGGCGCGACGCCATCGGGCCGCTTCAAGAAAGTCCGCCATGCGGTGCCGATGCTGTCGCTGGACAACGCCTTCGCCGAGCAGGACGTGCTCGACTTCGTCGGCCGCATCACGCGTTTCCTGAAGCTGCCGGACGACAAGATCAACTTTTCCGCCGAGCCGAAGATCGATGGGCTGTCGATGTCTCTGCGCTATGAGGGGGGCGAACTCGTCACCGCCGCTACCCGTGGCGACGGCGCGGAAGGCGAAGACGTCACCGCCAATATCCGCACGCTCGAAGACGTGCCGCAGAAGCTGAAAGGCCGCAACGTTCCTGACATCTGCGAGGTGCGCGGCGAGGTCTACATGACCAAGAAGGCGTTCCTTGCGCTGAACGAGCGCCAGAAGGCCGCAGGCGATACCATTTTTGCAAACCCGCGCAATTCGGCTGCAGGCTCGCTGCGTCAGAAGGACCCGAGCATTACGGCCTCGCGCCCGCTTGGCTTCTTCGCCTATTCCTGGGGCCAGATGAGCGCGATGCCCGAAAAGACTCAAACCGACATGATCCACTGGTTCGAGCGCTGCGGCTTCAAGACCAATCCGCTGACAAAACTCTGTCACTCCGTCGAGCACTTGATCGCGTTCCATCACGAGATCGAGGAGCAGCGCGGCGAGCTCGACTACGACATCGACGGCGTCGTCTACAAGATCGACCGTATCGATTGGCAGGAGCGGCTCGGCTTCGTCTCGCGCACGCCGCGCTGGGCCGTCGCGCACAAATTCCCGGCCGAGCGGGCCATGACGGTGCTGCGCGACATCGAGATCCAGGTCGGGCGCACCGGCTCGTTCACGCCAGTCGGCAAGCTGGAGCCGGTCGGTGTCGGCGGCGTCATCGTGCAAAACGTCACGCTGCACAATGAGGACTACATCAAGGGTATCGGCAACAAGGGCGAAGTGCTGCGCGAGGGCCGTGACATCAGGCTCGGCGACACCGTCGTGATCCAGCGCGCCGGCGATGTGATCCCGCAGGTGGTCGATGTCGTCATCGACAAGCGGCCGAGAGGCGCCAGGGAATTTCACTTCCCGAAGAAGTGCCCGTGCCCGCTGCATACCGACGTGGTGCGCGAGGAGACGGCAACTGGCGAGGAAGGCTCGCGCGCCCGCTGTACCGGCGAGTTCGCCTGTCCGTTCCAGAAGATCGAGCATCTGAAACTGTTCGTGTCGCGCCGGGCGTTCGATATCGACGGGCTCGGGGAGAAGCAGCTCCAGTACTTCTTCGACCGCGAATGGGTGCGGGAGCCGGCCGACATCTTCACGCTGCCGAAACGTAACGCCAGGCTGAAGCTCGAGGAGATCGAGGGCTACGGTGAAACCTCGGTGCGCAACCTGTTCGCCGCGATCGAGAACCGCCGCCGCATTTCGTTGGAGCGCTTCATCTACGCCCTCGGCATGCGCCATGTCGGCGAGACAACCGCGCTGGCACTGGCGCGCGGCTACGGTTCCTGGGATGCATTCCACGATGCCTGCCTCAAGGTCGCCAAGGGCGACGAGGACACCATCGCCGAGATGGATGCGCTCGACCAGATCGGCGACACCGTGATCAAGAGCGTCGCCGCCTATTTCGGCGAAAGCCATAACCGCGGCATCGTCGAGCGGCTGGTCAAGGAGCTCAGCGAGATCATTGACGCCGAGAAGCCCAAGAGCAATTCGGCCGTCGCCGGCAAGACCGTGGTGTTCACCGGCTCGCTGGAAAAGATGACGCGGGACGAAGCCAAGGCCACCGCCGAGCGGCTGGGCGCCAAGGCCGCCGGTTCGGTGTCGAAGAAAACGGACTACGTCGTTGCGGGGCCGGGCGCGGGTTCAAAACTCGCGGAAGCCAAGAAGCACGGCGTGCCGGTGTTGACGGAGGACGAGTGGCTGAAGCTGATCGGGGAGTGAGAGGTTGTCCTCCCACCGTCGTTGCGAGGAGCGACGCGACGAAGCAATCCATCTCTCAGCTTGTCGCGCCATGGATTGCTTCGCTTCGCTCGCAATGACGGGGTTAGGCCGCCGTTCGCGGCATTGGTACACAGGGGCCACCGCTCCCGGATGTCGCTCCGCTCATCCGGGCTATGGCATTGCCGAATCCGCCGAGCAGTTCCTCGCAAGCGTTCGGCCGTCAGTCGAATTCGAGGCGCCTACCTTTCTCCCAAGGCCGGAAGGGCGACACTACACGGCCCTTGCGATCAATGCGCCCCCATTGTCCGCCCTCGTACCAGCTATGCTCGCCGTCGCCGGCAATCGTGCAAGCTGTGCAGACGACGGCAACCCCATCCTCGAATGGATAAGCTCCGTCATACGTCGCTGGAATCACGAGGTTGAGTTTGCGGTCGATGTACCCAATCTTGCCTCCGACCCGCGACCGCGCGAGACCATCCTTGAAATAGTCCGGGCCGTTGTCCATGAATTCAACCGGCATCGGGATGACGCCTCGTCGAACGTAGAACCATTGGCCTTTTCGTGTGTCAGTCCGATCCATCAACAAGACGGAAGCCAGCCCATCACGGTCATATCGAAGTCGAGCCAAATAGGATGGCTTCAAGCGCGGCCGCCCGTCGGCGCCGGTTGCCGCGCATTGCTTGAAAATGCGCTCGGGCTCCCAGCAATCGAAGACCACTGGCGCAACCGTGTCCTGATCGCCTGCAATGATCGGCTTGGACGAGAGTACAAGCAGGGCGCTCAGCGCAACGATCTTGAGAAAATCAGGCATTATGCACGCTCGTGGGAGGCGGGCTGTATACAGCCGTCGTTGCTAGCGCAGCGAAGCAATCAATTGCGGCGTAAGAAAGTAGGACGTAGCAAGCGGATAGGTGGATTGCTTCGCTGCGCTCGCAATGACGAGGGGATGCGCAGCACCACTCCTCACAACATCCGCGAGTCTTCCTCCTCCGCCTTCTCCATGAGCTCCTCGCTGACCACAACCGTTCGCCGCGGCACGAGGAAGAACATGGAGCAAGCACACGCGATGGACAGTGCGAAGATCGCCGCCGTCAGCGGCAGCGTGGTCGTGGAGTGGCCGCCGAGATAGGCGCCGAATTGCGAGACCAGCGCGCCGATGCCCTGCTGCAGAAAGCCCATCGCGCCGGAGGCGGTGCCGGCGGCCTCGGGACGCGCGCTGATGGCGCCGGCCGCGGCGTTGTTCATAACGAAGGCGTTCGCGACCATCACGATCATCTGGGTGCCGAACAGCCAGAGCGGCGCCTGGTTGATCCCGGCAATGCTCAAGACGAGGTTCAAGAGGGCGCCGCCGAATTGCACCGCGAGCCCGAACCAGATCAGCTTCTCCAGCGAATGCCGCGGCGCGAAACGGACGCAGAACACATTGCCGATCAGATAGGCAAATCCCGTCGTCGCGAACCACGCGCCATATTCGGCCGTGGTTCGGCCCATCTGCGTCACCACGATGTAAGGTCCGCCGCCGGCGAACATGAAAATAATCTGGGAAGCCAGCACCTGGCACAGCACATAGCCGATGAAGGCGCGGTTGCGGATCAGCTTGCCGACGTCGCCGCGGAAGCTGCTGCTCTCGCTGCGTTCGCCGCGCGTCTCGGGCAGCGCCAGCGCGATCAGGACCGCGACGCTGAGCGAAGCCGCCGTGATGAAATAGAAGATGGCGCGCCAGCCGAACGCGGTCTCCAGGAGGCCGCCGACCAGCGCGCTGAGCATCTGCGCCATCATCATGACGGCAATCACGAGGCTGATCATCGAGCTGATGCGGTCGCGGCTGTAGAGATCGCGGATGATGGCGCGGCTCACCACCATGCCGGTCGCGCCGCCGAGTGCCTGCAGGAAGCGCGCGGCAATCAGTTGCGGCAGCGTCTGCGCCAGCGAGCAGCCGACGCTCGCCGCCACCATGAGCGCAAGGCCCGCGAGCAGCACCGGCCGGCGTCCGAACTTGTCCGACAGCGGTCCCATGATGAGCTGCGAGCAGGCGATGCCGACCATGTAGAGCGACACCGTCATCTGCGCGACGGAGATGTCGCCGCCGAACGTCGTCGCCAGCACGGGCAGCGCCGGCACCAGCATGTAGAGCGAGATCGGCGCGACGCCGGTCATCGCCACCAGCATCAGCAGCATGATCTTGGAGGTCGCGACGGCATTCGCCGCCGCGTCGGGCGGCTTGCCCACGACGCCGTGCATTCAGTTCCGATCCTGTTTTGCTTGGATTGGACTTTTAACCAGATGGCTCAGCACGAACAGGGACGTTTTGGCATGCGGCCATGCTGAATTGAGGAGGCGGGTACGAGACTGGGCGCTGGATTCTACTTTGCATGGGGTTGTTTTCGCGGTTTTTGTGTCCGGCGCCCGCGCCGTATCGCTGTAGGGGCGGGCCACGGCGTACCGGATCCTCCGCCGTCGCCGGGGCGACTGGAAAGTAGGATGGGTGGAGCGCAGCGATACCCATCGTTTCACCACGCGCACCGGCATTGATGGGTATCGCTGCGCTCCACCCATCCTACGGCTGCATGAGGCACAGTGACTAAATCGGCAGCATCGCCGCCGTCGCTTCGTCCAGCCACAGCTTCGTGGCGTTGTCGTCGAGGTGCGGGCGCACCGCGCGGTTGACGCGCTCGTGGTAGTCGTTGAGCCACTTCAGCTCGGTTGCGCTCAGCATATTCGCATCGATCAGGCGGCGGTCGATCGGCGCCAGCGTCAGCGTCTCGAACGCGTTCACCGGCTTCTCGGCGCCGGGTACATCGGTGCCGATGACGAGTTCGAGGTTCTCGATCCGGATGCCGTAGGCGTCGGTCTTGTAGTAGCCAGGCTCGTTGGAGAGGATCATGCCGCGCTTCAAGGGCGTGGTGCCGAGTTTCGAGATGCGCGCCGGGCCTTCATGCACCGAGAGATAGCTGCCGACGCCGTGGCCGGTGCCGTGCTCGAAATCGAGGCCCGCCTGCCACAAAAATTGCCGCGCAAAGGAGTCGATCTGCGCGCCGGTGGTGCCGTCCGGAAACACCGCGCGAGCAATCGCGATGTGCCCACGCAGCACGCGGGTGAAACGATCGCGCATTTCGTCGGTCGGATTGCCGATTGCGATGGTGCGGGTGACGTCGGTGGTGCCGTCTTCATATTGCGCGCCGGAATCGATCAGCAGCAGATCGCCGGGTGAAATTCGCCGGTTGCTCTTGCGGGTGACGCGGTAGTGCACGATGGCACCGTTCGGCCCGGTGCCGGCGATAGTCGGAAACGAAACATCCTTCAGCGCGCAGGTCTGGCGGCGGAACGTTTCCAGGGCCTCGACGGTATCGATCTCCGTCAACGCGCCCGACGGCGCCTCGCGGTCGATCCAGGCGAGGAAGCGCGCCAGGGCCACCGCGTCGCGCTGGTGCGCGGTCCGCGTGCCCTCGATCTCGGTGATATTCTTCACCGCCTTCAACAGGCTCACCGGATCGTTGCCGCGTACCGGTTTTCCGCCGGCGCCTGCGATCAGCCGGCTCAGCGCGTCCGCGGCGGTGGCGGCATCAAGCGCAATCGCGGCGCCGCTGCGCGCAAGCTCGGTCAGATCAGGCACCAGCGCGTCGGGCTCCCGCACTTCGGCGGATTGTTCGAGATGGTCGCGCGTCAGGTTGGACAGCTTGCGATGGTCGATGAAGATGGTGGGGCGGCCGTCCTTCGGCACCAGCGCGTAGGACAAAGGCAGCGGCGTGTGCGAGACGTCGGCGCCGCGGATGTTGAAGGTCCAGGCCACCGCGTGGCTGTCCGACAGCACCAGCGCGTCGACGCCGAGCTTGTTGATCTCCAGCCGGATGCGCTTGAGTTTTTCGGCTTCGATCTCGCCGGAAAACTGCACGCCGTGAGTGGTGACGCGGCCGAGCGGCGGGGCCGGGCGCTCGGTCCAGATCGAATCCAGCGGGTTGGTTTCGACCGCAATCAGTTCCGCCCCCGCCTTGGTGCAGGCGGCTGCCAGACGCTCGGCTGCCGCCGACGTGTGCAGCCACGGGTCGAAACCGAGCCGGTCGCCGGCCGCAAGGTGCTTGGTCAGCCACTGCTCCGGCGGCGGATCGGCCAGCGGCTCGATTTGCCAGGCCTTGCGGTCGACCTGCTTGGCGGCCTGCAGCGTATAACGGCCATCGACGAAAACCGCGGCATCGCGCGTCAGAACGATCGCCATGCCTGCCGAACCAGTGAAGCCGCTCAGCCAGGCCAGCCGTTCTTCGGCGGCCGGGACATATTCGTTCTGTTGCTGATCGGCGCGCGGAACCACGAATCCCGTCAGCTTCCGCCGCGCCAGCTCCTCGCGGAAGCGCGCCAGCCGCGCGGTCAGCGCCACGCCGCCTTCGGGCTCTTCGAATGTCTGGAAATGGGCTTCGAACATTGCCTGGTCACTTTAGGGTTGGGTGGAGCGGTCCGCAATGCGGCAGTCTCCGCCACAATTTGGCATAATCTGTGCTTCAATATGTCGGTCCGCGCTAGTCGGACGGAGCGGATTGCGGTGTAGCCGCTCAGCTCAAGATACCGGGAGAAGCTCCAGGAGTGTTCCAACTCAACGAAGAGGGGATACACCATGCCTGCTTTCACGTTTGAGAAGATTTCACCGCCGGAACGTCGCGGCCCCGTGCCGCCCGTCGCCAACAAGAAGCAGCGCGGCGTCATCGTCCAGATCCTCGACCGGTTCGCGGAAGCACGCGTCAAGCGGTCGTTGAAGCAAGAGAAGGGCGCGGTCGCCCGCAAGGGGCCAAGATCAGCCGATTAGAATTTCAGTTCACCTTGCGCAGCAGGAGGCTGCTCCAGCCTTCGATGCGCAGATGCCGCACGGGAACCAGCCCACGGGCGCGATAGGCAGCGATGACGGCGGGCGCTTGATGCGTCAGCAGCCCTGAGAGAATGACCAGCGCGCCCGGCGCCAGATGCCGCGCCATCGGCCCTGCCAATTGCCGCAGCGGATTGGCCAGAATATTCGCCAGCACCAGATCGAACGGCGCGGCTTGCGCAAATTGCGGCGCCGAGAAGCCGGTAGCGCGGACCGCCCGCACCAGATGTCCCGATACGTTCAGCCGCGCATTGTCGCGTGCGACCTGCACCGAGGGCGGATCGATATCGCTGGCCAGTATCTTGTCGTGCAGCGCTTTCGCCGCCGCAATCGCCAGCACGCCGGTGCCGGTGCCAAGATCGAGCACGCGGCGCGGGCGCCAGGCTTTCAGAACATGATCGAGCAACAGAAGGCAGCCGCGCGTGGTGCCGTGATGGCCAGTGCCGAAGGCCAGCGCCGCCTCGATCTCGATGCCGAGCTTGTTGGGCGAGATCCTGTCGCGGTCATGCTGGCCGTGGACCACAAAGCGTCCGGCCGGCACGGGAACAAGGTCTTCGAGGCTGGCCTTGACCCAATCCTTGGCCTCGACCGTATCGAAGGCGATGCCGGCGGCGATTTCCGCGCCGGCCGCATTGGCCACGAGTTCGCGGACCAGCAGCTGATCAGGCGGCTCGCCAAAATGCACCGTGACGTCCCATCGGCCATCCGGCCGTTCGAACGCGGCGATTGCGGCCTGGCCTTCAAAGAAAACTTCGGTCAGGGCGTCGACGACGCCCTTGGCTGTGTGCTCGTCGCCGACGGCAAAATGAACGCGATGTGTGGGGGCGAGAGAAGTCATTGAAGAACCTAGGAGAAAGTGGGGAGCGATTGGGAGTGGGCGTTTCGTTCAAATTTGAGCAAAGTTCATATCGGGCCACTCGGATCAGTTGCATGCTTCCACCGCCTATCCACAGCCGAGCGGGGAAGTTGCCAACCCGTTATCGACGGAAGCATACCGATGTCTTCCACAGCCGTGCCGCGGGTTATCAACAGGTAATCCACAGGCTTCTCCCGTCGTTGCCCACCGGCTTTACCCCATATTGTCCACTGCGTTCTGCCTATCCGAACAGGGCGCGGTGATCGCCCAGGATCACCTTCGCGGCGTTGTGGCCGGGGGCGCCGGTGACGCCGCCGCCGGGATGCGCGCCCGAGCCGCAATGGTAGAGGCCCTTCAGCGGCCCGCGATAATCGGCATGGCCCAGCATCGGCCGTGCCGAGAACAATTGATTGAGCGTTAGTGCCCCATGAAAGATGTCGCCGCCGAGCAGGCCGAACTGGCGCTCGAGATCGAGCGGCGACAGCACCTGACGGCCGATCACGCTTGCCCCAAAGCCCGGCGCGAACTTGTCCACCGTCGCGATCATGAGGTCGGCGACCTCCTCGCGGTGATCGTCCCATGACTTTCCATCCGGCAATTCCGGCGCGACGTGCTGGCAGAACAAGCTCGCGACATGCCGGCCCTCCGGTGCAAGGGAGTCGTCGAGCGTCGAGGGGATCAGTATTTCCACCACCGGCTCGCGACTCCAGCCATGGCTGCGCGCGTCCTGCCAGGCGCGATCCATGTAACCGAGGCTGGGTGCGAGAATGATGCCAGCAGTGAGGTGATCGCCGGCGCCGGGCAGGGCGGTGAAGGAAGGCAGCGCGTTCAGCGCGACATTCATCCGGAACGTGCCGGATGCGTTGCGCCAGCGCGCGATGCGTGCGAGGAATTCCGGCGCCAGCGCGCCTGACGGCACGAGCCGCGTATACAGCAATTTCGGATTGACGCCGGACACGATGTATTTGGCGCGGATGGTCTCGCCATTGTCGAGGACGACGCCTGCGGCGCGCCCGCCCTCGACGATCACCTCGCGCACGCCGGCGTTCGTTTCGATCTCGGCGCCGTAGCCGCGGGCCGCGCGCGCCATGGCTTGCGTGATCGCGCCCATGCCGCCGATGGCGTGGCCCCATACACCCTTCTTGCCGTTCACCTCGCCGAACGCATGGTGCAGCATCACATAGGCGGAGCCGGCGGCGTAGGGGCTGGCGTAATTGCCGACGATGGCGTCGAAGCCGAACAGCGCCTTCACCAGGTCGCTCTCGAAGCGCTCGTCCAGCATTTCGCCGGCCGAGCGCGTGAACAGGTCGAGCAGGCTGCGCTGCTGTTCGAGCGAGAGCTTGCGCAGGATGCCGGCCGTGCCGACCGCGTTGAAGGCCTCGCGGATCGCGCCGATCCCAAAGCCCTCGACGAGGTTCGGCGGCGCGCGCAGCACGAATTGCCGGAGCACGTCGGCGATGGCTTCCAGTTCGCGCGAGAAGGCCTCGATCGTGACGGCATCGCGCTCGCTGAGTTTAGCCACCGATTGCCGGGTGCGGCCCTCGCCGGTCAGGAGATAGCTGCCGTCGGGGGCGGGCAGAAAATTCTGCGCGCGGCGCTCGACGATGCGCAGGCCGTGTTCGGCGAGTTTCAGGTCGGCGATAATCTGCGGATTGAGCAGGCTGACGGTATAGGCGGCCACCGAATTGCGGAATCCGGGATGGAATTCCTCGGTCACCGCGGCGCCGCCGACCGCCTTGCGACGCTCGACCACTTTCACGCGCAGGCCGGCCATCGCGAGATAGGCCGCGCAGGTGAGGCCGTTATGCCCCGCACCGATGATGACGATTTCGGTTTCGCTCATGTCCGCTTCAAGAAGGTTTGATTAGTTTGAACCCGTCATTCCGGGATTGTCCGAAGGACAAGACCCGGAATCTCGAGGTTCCACAATGTGCAATTGCACATTGGGGTTCGATGCTTTGCATCGCCCCCGGAACGACGTCTTATCCCGCATTGCCCGTCATGTTGCCATATGCTCTATCTGCGCTTCTGGCACAACCTGCCGGAATGCTCGCCGCCGGCTCCCGCCGGGTTCAAGCCGGAGCTTTCATGATTTCTGAACCGTCTGCCTCGCGAAACCGGCTGGTGCTGGCCGTCTATACCGCCGCGATCTTCGTCAGTGCGTTGTTGTTGTTTTCGGTGCAACCGCTGTTCACCAAGATGGTGCTGCCGCGGCTCGGCGGCTCGCCGGCCGTTTGGTCGGTGGCGATGGTATTCTTCCAGTCGCTGCTGCTCGGCGGCTATGCCTATGCGCATTTTTTGATGCAGGCGCGCAATCGCACGATTCCCGTGGCGGTTCATCTCGCGCTGCTCGCAGTTGCGATGCTGACGATGCCGCTGTCGATCGCGAGCGGGTGGGGCGATCCGCCGAATTCAGGCTATGCGCTCTGGCTGCTCGGCTTGTTTGCGGTTTCGATCGGCCTGCCGTTCTTCGCGCTCGCGGCCAACAACCCGCTGCTGCAGGCCTGGTTCGTCCGCACCGGCCACCCCAACGGTCCCGACCCGTACTTCCTCTACGCTTCCTCGAATGTCGGCAGTTTCCTGGCGCTGTTGTCCTATCCGGTGCTGCTGGAGCCAATGTTCACCCTGCGCATGCAGAACCTGATCTGGACCGGCGGCTATGGCCTCTTGATCGTGCTGATTGCCATCTGCGGGGTGTTGCTGCTGCGCTCGCCAGTGGGGGCGGCGGAACTGAACTTGGCGCCCGACGATAGCGACGTGCCGGTGCCGTCATGGATTTTGCGCGCCCGTTGGATATTCCTCGCGGCCGTGCCGTCGGGGCTGCTGATCGCAGTAACGGCCCATATTTCCACCGACGTCGCCGCAGCGCCGCTATTGTGGGTGCTGCCGTTGTCGCTCTATCTCCTGACCTGGGTGCTCGTCTTCCAGTCGCGCCCGCTATTGCCACACAAATGGATGTTGCTGGCGCAGCCGCTGGCGATCGCCGGCATCGTGGTGCTGCTCGCGTTCGGCGGTGAACAGAATCTGCTGCTGACGCTCGGCGGGCACCAGTTCTGCTTTTTCGTGATTGCGATGGCTTGCCACGGCGAATTGGCGCGCACGCGCCCGGCGGCGAAATATCTCACCGGCTTCTATGTCGCGCTGTCGTTCGGCGGCATGGTCGGCGGCCTCTTTGCCGGCCTGATCGCGCCGTTCACCTTCTCATGGGTTGCGGAGTACCCGATCCTGCTGGCGCTCGCGGCGCTGTGCCGGCCGACCGGCGGCGAACGGCTGCCGCGCTGGAGCGCCTGGTACTGGCCGTTTCTTGCGGTGCTGGCGGTGGCGTTGATAGCGCCGGCCTGGTCGACGGGCAAAACATTCAACTGGTTTGAAGATCATCGCGTCTGGGTGATCGGCGCAGTCGGAGTGCTGGCGGCGTTGCTGGCGCTGGCGCTCAACGCCAACCGCTGGAAGATCTTTGCGACCGTCGTGGTGGCGCTGGTATTGCTGCGCGCCTATCCTTCCGACGACGGGCGGGTCGAGACGGTGCGCAGCTTCTTCGGCGTCCACAAGATCGTGGTGACGCCGAACGGCCAGTATCACGTGCTGATGCACGGCACCACGATCCACGGCGCCGAGAAATTCAAGAACGACGACGGCACGCCCGTCACCGGCCAGCCGGAGCCGATCACCTACTACTACAGGGACGGTGGCATCGGCCAGGCGATCACGGCGATCCGGGAACGCAAGGGCGCGCCGCTGCGCGTGGCCGTGATCGGGCTCGGCTCCGGCACGCTGGCCTGCGCCTCGGAGCCCGGCGAGGAATGGAAATTCTTCGAGATCGACCAGACGATGGTCGATACCGCGCGCGACCCGAAATATTTTACCTATATCCAGGTCTGCGAACCGAACATGCAGCCCGTGATCGGCGATGCGCGGCTCACCTTCGCGCGCGAGCCCGACGGCGTCTATGACCTGATCATCGTCGACGCCTATTCGTCGGATGCGATCCCGGTTCACCTGGCGACCGAAGAGGCGATGGAAATCTACAAGTCCAAGCTGGCGCCGCAGGGGGCGGTCGTGATGCACGTCTCCAACCGGCATCTGGAGTTGTCGAGCGTGGTCGTCGGCATCGCCGATGCCAACGACTTGAAGAGCTGGGTCTACAGCGAGGATTCCGGGCGCGACAGTGAATACATCTTCTCGACCTCGGTCGTGGTCTCGGCGAGGGAAGAGACTGACGTCGGCAAGCTGGCATCGTCGGAGCAATGGGCGCTGACGGAAGCCAGGGAAAACCAGCGGGTCTGGACCGACGATTATTCCAATGTGCTGGGCGCGGTATGGCGGCGGCTTAGAAAAGGCGAGGAATAGGCGAGTTGCAGCCGGGCAGGGTGCGCCTATGTTCATGGTCTGCCCTGAACCGATGGAGCGACGATGGCCAATTTCACTCCCGTATCGGCGCCGCAATCGGCGGCGCCCTGATCGGGCTTTCCGCCGTGCTGCTGATGTTGTCGACCGGCCGAATCGCCGGGATCAGCGGCATCTTCAGCGGCCTGTTGAATTTGCGCGGCGAGGACAAGGGCTGGCGTATCGCCTTCGTCGCCGGGCTCATTCTGGCGCCCATCCTCGCCGGCCTGATCGGTTACGGAATGGCGCAACCCAAGCTGCCATCGAGCTGGGCCGTCATTGTCGTGGCGGGCCTGCTGGTCGGCTTCGGTACGCGTCTCGGTGGCGGCTGCACCTCCGGCCACGGTATCTGCGGCATAGGGCGGCTGTCGCCGCGCTCCATCGCCGCCACGGTCGTCTTCATGGTGACGGCGGTCATCACCGTCGCGATCACCCGTCACGTACTGTGAGGTCAGGCCATGTGGATCATTGCTCCTCTAATTTGCGGCCTGATCTTCGGCGCGGGCCTGTTGATTTCGGGCATGGTGCAGCCGACCAAAGTCCTCGGCTTCCTCGATATCTTCGGCGCGTGGGATCCGAGTCTCGCGGTGGTGATGGCCGCGGCGCTGGCTGTGTCGATACCCGGCTTCATGCTGGCTGACGGCCGTGCGCGGCCGTGGTTTACCGGGCAATATTTTCGGCCGGGCAAATCGGGAATCGATCTGCCGCTGGTTGCAGGCGCCGGGCTGTTTGGAATCGGCTGGGGCCTCGTTGGGTTGTGCCCGGGGCCGGCGCTGGAAAGCCTGGCGACGTTGTCGCCCGGAATCATCGTCTTCGTCGCCGCAATGGCCGCAGGGATGATTGCTCACGACGCTTGGCAACAGTCACGGCTGACCGCGCAACGCGACCGGCAGCTTGCGAGCGCGACGGACGGCTGAGAGATCGCTGCGGCCGTACATCCTGCGACCGCAGTGAAGTCGCCGGCTAATCCTGATAGCTGAACAGCCCGCGCTGCTGATAGTAAGGCCGCGGCTGATAGTAGCCTTGGGGCGCGGGCGCATAGCCGCGGTTGTCGTAATATTGCTGTTGCTGCTGATAGGCCTGGGTGTCGTAGACGCGGCGGCCGGGCGCGGGATATCGCGCTTCGTTGGAAGAACCATCGGCCGGATAGATATAGCCGTCGTCGGCCCGCGCCACGGGTGCGACGCGCTGCTGCTGCGGCGTGATCACGACGGGGTCGCCGGCTGCGGAGTCGTATTGCTGTTCATATTGCGGCTGCGGGGCGCGGCGCGCGACGGCCGTATTGCCGCGACGCGGATTGCGCGCCAGCGCCACCTGGGATGAGCCGGTCAATGTCACCGTGGTGTTGAGAACGCCTTCCTGCTTCACCAGATCCCACAGCTTCGCGGCATTCTCGCGCGACAGCCGTACGCAGCCATGCGAGGCCGGGCTGCCGAGACGGCTCACTGAATCGGTGCCGTGAATGGCGTGACCGATCTTCGTGAAGAAGATCGAGTGCGGCATCGGCGCCTCGTCGAATTCCTTGGAGTAATGGTCCTCTTCCATCCGGAAGGCGCGGAAGCTGCCGCTCGGTGTTTCATAGGAGGGAAGACCCGAAGACACCGGCCAGCGGTAACGCTCGACACCGTCGACGGCGACGGTCATCTGCTGGTTGTCCTTGTCGACTGTTATGGCGACTTTGGCTTGGGCGGTGCCCGAGGCGAACAGCGTCAGGGCGGTGACGGCAATGAGGAAGGAACGCATTTTACCTTTGGCCTCCAGGCCCCTGATGAAGCGCCGGCTCTCCGTCCCCGGCATCCAATATGCCCGGAAACCGGCACTGGTTCCAGTGGCCTGCGTCCGCAATCGTTAACGCGTCCCGCGGCGCAAACAAGGCGTCACGGCGGCGCAATCGGCGGCAAAGTGCTGACATTTTCGCGAGCGGCCGCGCGCTGCGCGTCTTGTCATCGACAGAGTTGGAGGCCGTCATTCCGGGATGGTCCGTTAGGACCAGACCTCAGGTGCGCAATTGCGCACCGGGGAATCTTGAGATTCCGGGTTCGGCTCTGCGAGCCGCCCCGGAATGACGTTGCGTGTCAATTCTTGAGCCGGTACCCGGTCCTGAAGATCCACCACACCAGCACCATGCAGATGGCGAGGAAGGCGAGCGTCATGCCGAGGCTCAAGGCCACACTGACGTCGGCGATCTCGTAAAAGCTCCAGCGGAAGCCCGAGATCAGGTAGACGACCGGATTGAGCAGCGTGATGGTGCGCCAGCCCGACGGCAGCATGTCGACCGAGTAGAAGCTGCCGCCGAGAAAGGTCAGCGGCGTCACCACCAGCATCGGGATCATCTGCAGCTTCTCGAACCCATCGGCCCAGATGCCGATGATGAAGCCGAACAGGCTAAACGTCACCGCCGTCAGCACCAGGAAGGCGAGCATCCACAGGGGATGTTGGATGTGCAGCGGCACGAACAGCGCGGCGGTCGCCATGATGATCAAGCCGAGGATGATGGATTTGGTCGCGGCCGCGCCGACATAGCCGATCACGATTTCGATATAGGAAACTGGCGCCGACAATATCTCGTAGATGGTGCCGACGAACTTCGGAAAATAAATTCCGAACGAGGCGTTGGCGATGCTCTGGGTCAGTACCGACAGCATGACGAGGCCCGGCACGATGAAAGTGCCGTAGCTGACGCCCTCGACCTCGGTGATGCGTGAGCCGATCGCGGCGCCGAACACCACGAAATAAAGCGAGGTGGAAACCACGGGCGAGACGATGCTCTGCAGCAGCGTGCGCCAGGTGCGCGCCATTTCGAACAGATAGATGGCGCGGATCGCACGGTAATTCATGGCGCCCTCACCAGGCTGACGAAGATGTCTTCCAGCGAAGACTGAGTGGTATCGAGGTCGGAGATATGGATGCCGGCATTGCGGAGGTCGCTCAGCAGGCTGGTAATCCCGGTGCGCTCGCCCTTGGTGTCGTAGTCATAGGTCAACAGCCGGCCATCCTCGGACAGGTGAAGTTTGTAGGGCGCGAGGGCGGGCGGAATGGCGTCAACTTTCTGCTGCAGGTGCAACGTCAATTGCTTCTTGCCGAGCTTCTGCATCAGCCCGGCCTTGTCCTCGACCAGGATGATCTCGCCCTTGTTGATGACGCCGATGCGGTCGGCCATCTCCTCGGCTTCCTGGATGTAATGCGTGGTCAGGATGATGGTGACGCCGGAGGCCTGCAAGCCGCGCACGACGTCCCACATGCCCTTGCGCAATTCGACGTCGACGCCCGCGGTCGGCTCGTCCAGGAACAGGATCTGCGGCTCGTGCGACAGCGCTTTTGCGATCATCACGCGGCGCTTCATGCCGCCGGAGAGCGTGATGATCTTGGAATCCTTCTTGTCCCACAGCGACAGGTCCTTCAGCACCTTTTCGATATGCGCCGGGTTCTTCGGTTTGCCGAACAGGCCGCGGCTAAAGCTGACAGTCGCCCAAACGGTTTCAAACGAATCCGTGTGCAGTTCCTGCGGCACCAGGCCGATCAGCGACCGCGCCGCGCGATAGTCGCCATTGATGTCATGCCCGCCGACGGTGACGCGACCCTCGCTTAGGTTGGCAATGCCGCAGATGATGCTGATCAGCGTGGTCTTGCCCGCGCCGTTCGGCCCGAGCAGCGCGAAGATCTCGCCGCGCTTGATGTCCAGATTGATCTTGTTCAGCGCCTTGAAACCGGAGCCGTAGGTCTTTGAGAGATTGGAAACGGATATGATGGGAGGTTGCGCGAGCATGACAGTCTGAGACGCGATCTAGCCAACGACAAAGCGGCGCGTCGGCCGGGTCGAGGCGGGAGAGGGGTGGGAACCGGGAGATAGGAACGCTTTGCCACTTATGCAATCGCGCGGGGAAAAATTATCGCCCCTACACCCGCTCCACAAAACTATCGACCACCTTCTTCTCGCCGGCCTTTTCAAATGCGATCGTCAGTTTGTTGCCGTCGATCTTCACCACGTGGCCATAGCCGAACTTCTGGTGGAAGACGCGATCGTCGAGCGAGAATTCTGAAACCGTGCCGGTGGATTTCGCGACCAACTCGCCTTCGATCACGATCGGGCCGCGCTTGTTGCGCGAGAAACCGCCTGAAAATGACGATTGGCTTTCCTCAAACCCGCCGCGGGCCTGACCGCTGCGGCCGCCCTGACTGCGGTTGCGATTGGCCTGCGCGCGCTGCCAGCCTGGCGTCGTGTAGCTGGAGCCGAAGGATTCGACATTGTCGAAGCGCGAGGGGCCGTAGCCGCCGGCGCCGCCCCAGCCGGAGCCGCCTTTCGACTCGGTGATCTCCACATTGGCCGACGGCAGTTCGTCGAGGAAGCGCGACGGGATCGTGGTCGACCAGGTGCCGTGGATGCGGCGGTTGGTGGCGAAATAGAGTTTGGCGCGGCGGCGCGCGCGCGTCAGCCCGACATGGGCGAGGCGGCGCTCTTCCTCCAGGCCGGCACGGCCTTGTTCGTCGAGCGTGCGCTGGCTCGGAAACAGGCCTTCCTCCCAGCCGGGCAGGAACACGTTGTCGAATTCGAGCCCCTTGGCCGAATGCAGCGTCATCAACGACACCGCCTCGTCGCTGGCATCGCCGTCGCGGTCCATCACCAGCGAGATATGCTCGAGGAATCCTTGCAGGTTCTCGAACTCCTCCATCGAGCGCACCAGTTCTTTCAAGTTGTCGAGCCGGCCGGCGGCATCGGCCGAGCGGTCCTTCTGCCACATTTCGGTATAGCCGCTCTCGTCGAGCACGATTTCGGCCAATTCCGTATGCGCGGTGACCTCGCGCTGGGCGCGCCAGCGGTCGAATTGCAAAATGAGGTCACGCAGGGCGCCGCGCGCCTTCGGCTTCAATTCGTCGGTTTCGACCACCGCTCGTGCCGCCTCGAACAGCGGCATGCGCCGCTTGCGGGCGTGATCATGCAGCAACTGAACGGTGGCGTCGCCAAGCCCGCGCTTTGGGACATTGACGATGCGCTCGAAGGCGAGATCGTCGGCGGGCGAATTGATCACGCGCAGATACGCCAGCGCGTCGCGGATTTCGGCGCGCTCGTAGAACCGCGGACCGCCGATCACGCGATAGGGCAGGCCGAGGGTAACAAAACGATCTTCGAACTCGCGCATCTGGAACGAGGCCCTCACCAGTATCGCGACCTCGTTGAGGTTTTCGCCGGCGCGCTGCAACTCCTCGATCTCCTCGCCGATGGCGCGGGCTTCCTCTTCCGAATCCCAGGAGCCGGTGACGGTGACCTTCTCGCCGTCGACATCCTCGGTGCGCAGTGTCTTGCCAAGCCGGCCTTCGTTGTGCGCGATCAGATGCGAAGCGGCGGCGAGGATGTGGCCGGTGGAGCGGTAGTTGCGTTCAAGGCGGATGACTTTTGCGCCGGGAAAATCGTGCTCGAAGCGCAGGATGTTGTCGACCTCCGCGCCGCGCCAGCCATAGATCGACTGGTCGTCGTCGCCGACGCAGCAGATGTTTTTGGGGGGTGAGGAGGCAGTGGGAGTCGCAGTCTCCGTCATTCCGGGATGCGCTGAAAGCGCAGGCCCGGAATCTCGAAGTGAGTCCTCATCATCTCCAGATTCTTTGATGTGCGATTGCACATCGGAGTTCGCATCTTCGATGCGCCCCGGAATGACGTGGGGGGCGATGTTCCCCGGAATGATCGCCGACAGCGGCACGCCCGGCCGCGACGGCGCCTGCGATAAGAGCCGCAGCCACAGATACTGCGCGACATTGGTGTCCTGATACTCGTCGACCAGAATGAACTTGAAGCGGTTCTGGTATTGCCTGAGCACATCAGGGTTTTCGCGAAACAGCCGGATGTTCTCGAGAAGCAGATCGCCGAAATCGGCGGCGTTGAGGATTTTCAGCCGCTCTTGATAGCTGGCGTAGAGCTTGCCGCCCTTGCCGTTGCCGAACATCGCGGCTTCCCCCGACGGCACCTGGCTGGGCGCCAGCCCGCGGTTCTTCCAGCCGTCGATCAGCCCCGCCAGCATGCGCGCCGGCCAGCGCTTGTCGTCGATGTTCTCGGCCTGCAGGAGCTGCTTGAGCAGGCGGACCTGATCGTCGACGTCGAGCACGGTGAAATTGGATTTGAGCTGCACCAGCTCGGCGTGGATGCGCAGGATGCGCCCGCCGATCGAGTGGAAGGTGCCAAGCCACGGCATGCCTTCGACGGCCTGGCCGAGCATCTGGCCGAGGCGGAGCTTCATCTCGCGCGCGGCCTTGTTGGTGAAAGTTACCGAGAGGATTTCATGCGGCCGCGCGCGGCCCTGGCTCAGGATATGGGCGATGCGCGTGGTCAGCACGCGGGTCTTGCCGGTGCCGGCGCCCGCCAGCACCAGAACCGGCCCATCCAGCGTCTCGGCAGCCTCGCGCTGCTCCGGATTGAGCCCGTTGAGATATTGCGGGCCGGTGGCGGCCCGCGCACGCGCGGCGATGCCGCCAGCCGCAGGCTGGTGCTCGGGGACGCCGTGATGGGGCAGTTTGCTCGGCTCGGTCATTTCTCGAATCGTCTTGGCCCCACGATGGCACCGTGAGGCAGCAAAGGGGAGCCTTCATAGCAGGGATCAAGGGCGATATAGGGCCTGTCCGGCCGTTTTGACAGGTTTTATCCGGTCGCGGTTGCTGGCCTGATTTCGCGGCTTTGCGGCGATTTTGTTCCGCTCGAAACGTCAAATTTCGCGCTTTTGCCGCCCGGAACCATCGTTCCCAGCCCGGGTTGGTCCCACAGGCGATGTGCGACGCCTCAATCCGCCGCCATCGAAGGAGCAATGGGCAATAGAGGTCGTGACATGCTGAGTTGGGTCGTTACGTTCCTGATCATCGCGCTGATCGCGGGTGTTCTTGGCTTCGGCGGTATCGCCGGCGCTTCGGTCGAAATCGCCAAGGCGATCTTCTTTATCGCCGTAATTCTGTTCCTGATCTCGGCCGTGGTCGGACTGGTGCGCGGACGAAGCAACGTCTAGCCAGCCGGCACGGCTGCGCAAAAATTGACGGCGACGGCCAAGGCGGGCCGTCGCCGCAGGGGCTCTCCCGATTCCGTCAGCGTTTGACGATGACGATTTCCAGGTACTCGCTCGGCAGCACCATCGTGCTGTCATCGGCGCGGTTCATCGACGCGATCAGCGTCAGGATGTCGTCGGCGAGGCGGCGCTGGTTGGTTTCATCAAGTGCGGCAAAGGCTTTCAGCGTCGGGCCGTAGTAATTCCTGAACACGTCGAGAAAATGCAGCGGCGAGCGGTAGCGGAACATGAAGTGACGCTTCTCGGCCTTGATAGAAGCGGCCGATGTTCCGAACATCTCGGTGATGCGCGCCTGCGTGCCCCACAGCGCGGGCGATTTCGCGCCCGCCGGTGGCGGCAAGTATTTGCCGAGCGTCTTGAACAATTGCCCGATAAAGCCCTCCGGCGTCCAGTTGGCGAGACCGATCTTGCCGCCGCTCTTGCATACCCGCAAAAGTTCAGATACCGCGCGGTCCTGGTCCGGCGTGAACATCACGCCGAAGGTAGACAGCACCGCGTCGAAGGTTGCGTCGCCGAAGTCCAGCGCTTCTGCGTCCGCTTCCTTGAACTCGACTGATAGGCCTTCGGCTGCGGCACGCGTCCGGCCGCGGTCGAGCAGGCTCGGCACATAATCGGTCGAGATCACCTCGCACCAGCGGCGCGCCGCGGCAAGCGTCGCATTGCCGTTTCCGGCAGCGACGTCGAGCACCTTCTGGCCGGCCCGGAGGTCGAGCGCCTCGCACAGCTCTTCGCCGACGATCTGCAGCGTGGTGCCGACGACGGCGTAGTCGCCGGACGACCAAGCGCCGTGTTGCTTGGTTTTCAGGGCGGAAAGATCGATCTGGCCGGGTTGCAGGGTTTGAGCGGCGGCGGATGTAGCCATGTTCTACTCCTTTGGGCGGGGGTGAATTTGCCGATTTCAGCGTGCTGCCGGCTTAGACTTCGGGCCCGCCGGATGCCTATCCAGTTCGCGACATGGCTATCCGGAACGTGAACCTTTCCGCTGTTCCCAGGACTCAACCACCAGGGCCTTCGGAGTTGCGGATGATTGCTCGCCAGACCGCTTTACCGGCGACATCGGTGCTGCCGCGCGGCGTCAGGCGCGCGCTGGACGCCATGCGTGGCAATGTCGGCCGCAGTTGGCGGCTGACGGAGCTTGCCGCGATCGGCGGCGTATCCGGCAGAACCCTGCAGCGGCAGTTCCTTAGCTTTGTCGGCAAGACCCCGCGTGCCGCGCTTCGCGAGATCGGGCTCGAACGCGCCCGTCGCGAGCTGTTGCAGGGTACGCCTGATCTCAAGATCATGGACGTGGCGCTGCGCTGCGGCTTTCCGCATTTCGGGCGGTTTTCAATCGAGTATCGCCGCCGCTATGGCGAAACGCCGTCGCAGACGCTGAAGCGGCAGGAGGTGCTCACCGACGCGCTCGGTGCGACGCCCTCGCTGTTCTTGCCGGCGCGGGACCGGCCGGCGGTTGCGTTGGGCCCGATCGAGGCGGCAACGGAAAATCTGGTCGTCGCGGCTGACATCGCCAATGATCTCGTCACCGCATTGACCCGGGCCGGGATCGCGGTCGCGGCGCGCTCGATGGCCGCGCCCTATCATTTGGGCGGTGCCATCAGGGGATCGGGTACGCAGACACACCTGACGATCAGGCTGATCGACACCGAAACCGGCGGCCAGCTCTGGGCGCATCGCGCCGATGGCGTCCTGCGCGGCGAAACGTCAACGACGGAACATCTCGCAGCCAGGATCGCGGCGGCGCTGCAGCCATGTTTGCGGCTGGCCGAAATCGATCGCGCGCTGCGCAAGCCGACGAATTGCCTCGGTGCCCAGGATCTGGCGCTACGGGCGATGCCGGGCGTTCTCTCGCTCGACGCCAACGGCAATGCCCGCGCGCTGGAATTGCTCGATCGCGCGATGGATCAGGACCCAAACCATCCGCTTGCCATCGCGCTGGCGGCCTGGGCGCATGTCCAGCGCGTGGTCTATCACTTCACCCATGCGCCGCTGCAAGAGCGCGCCCGAAGTCTCGAACTGGCGCATAAGGCAAGGGCGTTGCGCGGCGATGCGACTGTGCTGGCGATACTCGGCAACGCGCTGTCGCTGCTCAATGAGTTCGATGTCGCCGATCTCGTTACGCGCAAGGCGCTTGCGATGGACGGCGGATCCGCCTGGGCTTGGAGCCGCAGCGGGTGGATCGATGTCTACAAGGGCGATCCGCAATCGGCGGTCGAGCGCTTCAAGATCGCGCTTGATCTCGCGCCCCACGATCCCCTGGCCTTCAACAGCATGGTCGGGATCGGCTGTGCGCTTTTCACCGCCGGTCAATACGCCGAAGGTGCGGTTTGGCAGGAGCGCGCATTGGTCGAACATCCCTCGGCGAGCTGGGTGCATCGAACGCTGTGCCCGGCCTATGTGCTCGCCGGACAGGCGCCGCAGGCCCGCCGCAGCCTTGGCGCGCTGCGCCAGCACTACCCCGATCTCACGGTAACGGAAGTCCAGCGCGGCATGCCGCCGCTGCCGCCAAGCCAGTGCGATCTGGTCCTCGGCGCGCTGCAGGAGGCCGGACTGCCGGTCTGAATGGGCCGCTATCTGTCAGGCATCGCGACCTTGCGGCCGATCCCGTCGGGCCGCGGCACGGCGGCATGCGAATCCGTCACCGCCCGGATGCGCGCGCGAATGTCGGGCGGGAAGGGCGCAACCTTCCGCTGCTGCATGTCCATATGCAGCGTCATGTTTTCCGAAGTCGCGGAAAGCCAGCCTTCGGTCGCGTGGCGCAATTCCTCGAACGTGTGCAACCGCTTCTCGTCGGCACCCAACAGATAAACTGAAATCTGAACGGGATCGCCGAGGTGAATTTCTCTGACGTAGCGCACGTGAGCTTCGGCGGTGAAGGTCGAGCAGTGACGCTCCTTCATGTAGGCCGGCCCGATCCCGAGCTGCAGCCACATTTCGTCGATGGCCCGATCCATCATCACGTTGTAATAGGCCATGTTGAGATGGCCGTTATAGTCGATCCATTGCGGCTCGATCTGCATCACCGAGGACAGAAACGGGGCCGGCGGCAGCGGTATATCTTTCAGTTTTTCCCCGGCGGCGGCAGCGGTCGTCATCATCCATCCCTTTGTCGTTTCGCTATCTTGACCCCATTTATATCCTTTGCCACGGTCCGCTCAAATTCGGGAGGAATTGGCGTGGCGACGACGATATCGGGTAGTATGAAGCGGCCGGAACCGCAGGCTTTGGCAAGCGCCGTGGAGGCGCTGGCGGCGCGGTTCGGCAACCGGCTGATCACCTCGCAGGCGGTGCGCGAACAGCATGCCCATACCACCACCTGGCTGCCGACCCAGCCGCCCGACGCGGTGGTGATGGCGCAGGAAACCGCCGACATTCAGGACGTGGTGCGGATCTGCGCTAAACACGGCGTGCCCGTGATCGCTTTCGGAACCGGCACCTCGCTGGAAGGCCAGGTCAATGCGCCGGCCGGCGGCATCTGCATCGATCTGCGCGACATGAACCGGATTCTTGAAGTTCATGCGGAGGATCTGGACTGCGTGATCCAGCCTGGCGTCACCCGCAAGGCGCTGAACGAGCACCTGCGCGACCAGGGATTGTTCTTTCCGATCGATCCGGGCGCCGATGCTTCGCTCGGCGGCATGACCGCGACGCGGGCGTCCGGCACCAATGCGGTGCGCTACGGCACCATGCGCGAGAACGTGCTGGCGCTGAAAGTGGTGCGCGGCGACGGCGAGATCATCACGACGGGCACGCGGGCGAAGAAATCCGCAGCTGGCTACGACCTGACGCATCTGTTCGTCGGTGCCGAGGGTACGCTTGGCATCATCTCTGAGCTCACCATCAAGCTCCGCGGCATTCCCGAGACGATCGCGGCCGCTGCCTGCTCGTTCGAGACGGTGCGCGGCGCCTGCCAGGCCACGATCCTGGCCATCCAGACGGGCATTCCGTTGGCGCGGATCGAGCTGCTCAACGCCGAGCAGGTGCGCGCCTGCAACGCCTATTCCAAGCTGACCCTGCCGGAGACGCCGCTGCTGCTACTGGAATTCCACGGCAGCGAGGTCGAGGTCGCCGAACAGTCCAGGAATTTCGGCGAAATCGCCAAGGAATGCGGCGGCGGGGATTTCACCTGGACGACCAAGCCCGAGGACCGCACAAAACTTTGGCAGGCGCGGCATGACGCCTATTGGTCGGTCAAGGCGCTGCGGCCCGGCGCGGGCGTGGTGGCGACCGACGTCTGCGTGCCGATTTCACGGCTTGCGGATTGCGTTACCGAGACCGAGGAGGACCTGAAACGGCTGAACCTGCTGTCGCCGATCGTCGGCCATGTCGGCGACGGCAACTTCCACTGTTCGCTGGTTTGCGACGTCGACAACAAGGAAGAAATGGCGCGCGGCGAGGAGTTCATGCATCGCCTGGTCGAACGCGCGCAGTCGATGGGCGGCACCTGCACCGGCGAGCACGGCATCGGGCAGGGCAAGCAGAAATACCTCAAGGCCGAGCTCGGCCCCGAGGCGATCGACGCCATGCGCGCGCTGAAGCAGGCGCTCGATCCGCAGAACATTTTCAATCCCGGTAAGATCGTGCCGGTGGGGTAGGACGCGGAGTCGTTACCACCTGACCCAAAGCGGTCTCAGGTCGCTAGAGTCAGAACACATCGATAGTCGGGAACCGAGCATCCCCTGTGATGCAATCCCAAAGGTAGATTGCAAGACCGATGTCGCCGGTCCAAAGCGAATACCGACCGCGGCCAGCAACCATCTGAGCGCCGCGATACTGGACGATGGCAGTCATGGCGAACTGGCGCGCGCGGTCGAGCCAAATGGGGTCATTTGTACGTCGGTACAGCTTGAGGAATGCGTAGCCATTTCCACCCGTACCGTGGCAAAGGTTCGAGCCCTTTGTTAGCGGTCCGGCGGCCCAGGCAAAGCGCCCGCCATCCAGCAGGAGCGCGTCAAATTGCGGCGTAGTGAAAGGCGCGTCAGCAAAAGTCGTCACCATTCCCGGCGCACCGTGACAGTGCTGACATATGAAAAGCCGCTTCTCGCGCTTGCTTCTCGGGCCCCATGTTGTTCCAACTTCGTACTGCCACGCATTCGCTTCAAGCGACTTCGGCACAAATTCGGCTACGTGCGCTTGCTGCGCCGCCGTCAACCAATCCCATCCGAGCAATAACGGGATAACGTTGCCGGCGAAGCCGTGAACGGGCCCGAGAAAGCGATCTTTGGCACCGTAAAGATCCTGCGTCCAAAGTGGACCTTGCGGCGTGTCCTCCAGTTCGGCCAACAGCCGCGCTGCCTGCACTTCGAAGAGGCCGCGCCATCGCGATTCCTCCGTCATCTCGCCCATGTGGATTGCGGCTACCATCGATCCGGGCATACCCCACATGAGTTCTCGGATTGGCAGTCCATTATTTGCTTCGGCGCGCCTATAAACCAGGTCGGCGAGGCTCGATGTTGGCTCAAGGCGCATTGCGAGAAGTGCCGCACCCATGTCGCCGCGAAGCAGCGAGCCATGCTTCTCATAATCGGTCGGCGAACTGGCTTCGTGGTCAATGATTGTCCGTTCAATCAGCTTTGGCAGCACAGAGCGAAAGTCTCCCGCGACGCGGGTAGCCCCTATGCGATGTAAGTAATCTAGTGCCCAAATGACCCCTGCCGCGTCCTTGTAGAAGCTGGGGTCGCCATCTCCCACCCCGTCGTCACTCGGGTGAGCCGGCCAGAAGGTGTCGGGATTGAAATGGGCGACCGCATCGGCCGCAATTTCTTCAATCGTGACCCGAACAGCCGATTCATTCCAGTCGTCCTGGGCAAGCGGACGATGACGTCCGGGGGTAATCATGGCGTAGGGGCTCCTGGGCGGTGTCCATCTGTACTTCAGATGATGCAAGTAAGGATCGCACGATTGAACGAAAGCTATCTAAAAGCGTGCCGCGCGGCAAACCAACTGCCCGCCCGAAATAGTTCGACGCGGCGCAGCAATGATGCGTCAATGTCCGCCTCTGGTAAGCGGACATCAGGCGGACGCTGATCCAAGCGCCCGATCTATGAGTTCACGAACTAAGCGCTCCGAGGCTGCATTGAAACCGCCGGTGGCGGACGAAGGCTTGCAACGACGTTATTCAATCAAAGATTGTACATTGTGGCGGCCGTCGCAGTTTGGTTCCAAACATAGCCTCGTTTCAACACGGCGCCGCCAGACTTAAACATTGTCGCGCCCGAACTGACCTCTTCAGCTTGTTCCCGCAACATGTGTTGCGTGTGTCGTGCGTGATGAGGTGCGTTAATGCGTTTTATTTCCTGGGGGATCGTTGCCGCGTGTGGCTTTTTACTGGCAGGTTCGGCGGCGAAGGCTGCCGAAATCCGTATTCCGGACCTGCCGTCGCCTCACTACAACTGGACCGGATTCTATGCGGGCGTTTACGGCGGCGGTGCGTATGCGGCGTGGGCCGCCGATTACTGCCGAAACGGTGCGTGCCGCCATGCGGAGGGACAGGCGAGCGGCTTCGCCGTCGGCGTTTACGGCGGCTACAATTATCAATTCGCCAGCCGCTTTGTCATCGGCGCCGAATTCGATTGGGGCAAGTCCACTTCGTCACAGGACGAAATCGTCTTTGGCGACAGTGCGTTGCTATCGAGATTCGGCGCGTTCGGCTCCGCTCGCCTGCGCGCCGGCTACGCGTTCGACCGCCTGCTGGCCTTTGGTGCGGTCGGTGTCGGCGTGGCCAGCATCAGCAACGGATATCGCTATACGGTTCAGAGAGGGTGTGACACGCTGGAGCAGGCGATCTGGGACGAGCAGGTCAAGGCAGGGCTGATAGCAGGCGTGGGCATCGAGTATGCTTTCACCAAGCATCTGGTCGCGCGCGGTGAATATCTCTATGCCGATTACGGCAGCGCCACGCTGTCGAGCCGGGACCGCACCCGGGCTGAATTCCGCAACGAGATGCACTTCGTGCGCGTGGGCGCCAGTTATCGGTTCTGATGCTTCGCTCAGGATGGTCCGGCGGCGTTGGCTGCCGGATCATCATGTCGCGATTCTCCATGCGTCTTATCGTGCGCGCGGCGCGGTGATCGCCTTGCGGATTGCTGCGAGTGGCGCGGCGTCGTCGAACTCGAGATCTTCGCCAACCCGCCTCAATCCGAGGTCGCGCCACAGCGCCGCGAGATCGGGCGTCACCGGCTTCGGCCCCATCTCGTTGTGAAGCCGGGTCAGCACGTCGACGCCGACGGCTTTGTCGGCGGTTGCAAGGATGCGCTCGATCGGCCAGTCCTGCTCATGATTGCCGCCGGCGGCGAGCACGCCGCGCATCGCGTCCTGCAGGCCGAGGCGATTATTGGTGGCCTTGCGGATTTCGATATCGGCGAGCAGGCAGAACATCGCGCCGCCCCAATATTTCCGCCCCCAGGTGCCGGTGTTGTCGAGGCCCTGGTCGCCGGCCTGCGGCAGGCCCTTCGGCATGTCGCGCATCATCGCCTGCCAGATTTCCCGCGCGCTGAGGTCTCCGGCCTGCACCCGCGCGACCGGCTCGACATAGACCGCCAATCCTTCCGAGAGCCACGCGTGGCGGTCGGGCATGTCGGGCAGGGCGGTATGCACCATCTCGTGCACCATCACCCAGTCGCGGCGCAGCACATCCTCGCTTGAATCGCGGCCGAGCGGAATGCGAATGGCGGCGCCGCGATAGCCCCACGTCGTGCCGCCGCGAATGCGGCCTCCATCGACGGGCACCAAGAGCAGCCGGAGCGAGTTGACGGGAAATCGCCCGTAATAGGTCGTCACGGCCCGAGCCGACATCCTGATCCAGTCGAGCAGTTTTTCCCTGGGCAGCATGAAGTCGCCCGGGGCGAACGCGGCATGGATGATGCCGCCGGGCACTTCGATATCAGTTTTGGGCAGCCGGTCGAAAGCGTCGTAGGGCATCCGGTCGCGCATATATTCCGATTGCGCATCGGCGCGGAACGAAATGGCGCTTGCCAGCATCGCGGTGATGACGGCGGCGGCAACGATCCAGCGAAAGGTGCTGGCGACCTTCATCTCAGCACGGTCTGGACCGCAACCGACCGGTCGTGGCCCGGGCGTTGCGCAATGAACGAAGCGGCCTGTTCGTGGAGATCGCCGAGCATGGCGGCGAGCAAGGCTTCGCCCTTGGCCGGCGTCGCCCGTGTCGGATCGCCATAGCTGCCGGAGCGGCTGTAGTTTGGCGAATACGGATCCGACGGCGTCAGTGCGCCCGGCGTCTCCTGGTTCAGGGCGGGGCTGGCTTCGGCGCGCGTCATATCGACCAGATGCGGTGCCAGCGCCAGCATCAGCGACGTTTCCAGTTCATCCGCATGGCTGCCATGGCTCTGTTCGGCCAATTGCCTCGCCACGCGCGGATAGCGCGGACCCTCATGGATCCACAGATGCCTGATCCGCTCGCTGTCGAGGCGCGCCAGTGCGCGATCGACCGGGGCTAACGTGCTGATCCCGGTATTGAGCACCAGCAGCTTTGGAATTCCGCCGGCGAGAATTTGCCCCGCAATCTCGCGCACCAGCGCCTCGAAGGTTGAAATCGACAGGCTGCTGCTGCCGGCATATTCGACGAAGGCGGGATAATGGCCGTACGTCAGCGTCGGCCAGATCAGCGCGTCGATCTTTTCCGCCATCTTGGCCGCGAGCCATTCGGCCTGGATGCGGTCGGTGTTGAGCGGGAGGTGGAAGCCGTGCTGCTTGGCGGCGGCGCCGATTGGCAATATCGCCACCGCGCCACTACCGATGCGCCGCGCGACTTCGTCCCAGTGCATGCGCTCGATGAAGTGGCGATCGGTGTCTATTCCCATTCGCCGAGCGCTCCCCTTCATGAGCCGACGGAAACATCCGTCAAAAGTCCCGCCGTGATCCAGCCGCGCAGATAGCCGGCGCCGCGGCCTGCCGCGCCGTCGGGGTCGTCATAGGTCGCGAGCATTTCGCAGAGCACGCCGAACGGAATGCCGTTCGCGGCCTCATCCCACATCATCGCCTCTTCCGCCGAAAGCTCGCGGAACATCGGCGTGACGTCCTGACGCCAGACCAGAAGATGCGCCGGCTGCTCCAGTGCGGTCGCGTCCGGCGGCGTTTCGTCGTTCTTGAGCGCGAGCCAGATCGCAGCCGCATTGGTTGCAAGATCGAGCCTGAAGACACTGGGATGCGGCTGAAACCTCAGGCCCGACCATGCTTCGGGCGCAAAGCGTGCCATGTCGGTCAGTTCGACCACCTTGCTTTCCGCGGCGTCGAAGGCGTCGTTGAGTGCCTTTTCCAGCGCGGCCAGATCCGACAGTACGGGATGGTCCGAGTAGGGCTTCGCCGATTTCAAAAACTCCGGCAGGCCTTGCGAGAACCAACGCAGGTTCGGATGCGCGGACGGGCGCGCCTTGACATAAGCGTACCCCATCTCGTCGAACATTTCGTCGCCGAGATAAAGGTGCAGCAGTTCGTGGTCGTTGCGCATTGCCTCGACCAGCCGCGAACCGTAGGCATGGCGATAGACCCCGAATAGCGTTTCGCGCTTCTCGCGCGGGCTGTCGAGGATTTCAGCCAGCACCGTATCGTCGCCATCAAGGATGCCGCGCTGAAACTCGGCTTGCTGTCGCGCAAAATCGCTCATTCCGCCTGCGTGCACCTCGGCAAGATTTTTTCGGCCATCTCACGAGTCCTGACAACCTCAAGCAACAATTCATCGAGCGGCGGGATGTTATCGTCGCGCTCGATCATGGTCGAGACCCGGCCAAAACGCCTCAACGCCGCGGCATAGAGATCCCAGACATCCTCGCACACCGGATGGTCGTGGGTGTCGATGATATGGGTGCCCATGTGGCTGTGGCCGGCCATGTGAAACTGCACCACGCGATCCGCCGGAATGCCGTTGAGGAAAGTCATGGGATCGTAGCCGTGGTTGAAGGCGCTGACATAGACATTGTTGACGTCGAACAGGAGCCAGCATCCGGAGCGGCGCGACAACTCGGAGAGGAATTCCCATTCCGTCATCTCGGAATTGCTGAACTGCACGTAGGTCGAGACGTTCTCGAGCACGATGGCGCGGCCGAGAAAATCCTGCACCAGTTGGACACGGCTGACGACGTGATCGAGCGCTTCCCTGGTGTAGGGGATCGGCAGCAGGTCATGCAGGTTCTTGCCGTGCACGCCGGTCCAGCACAGATGGTCCGATACCCATTTCGGCTCGACGCGCCGGGCAAGATCCTTCAGAGCCTGCAGATATTCGAAGTTCGGCGGGGCGGTTGAGGCGATCGACATCGACACGCCATGCATGACCACGGGGTAGCGTTCGCATATCCGGTCCAGCGTGCGCAGCGGCTGGCCGCCGGGCAGCATATAGTTTTCGCTGATCACCTCGAACCAGTCGATCGGCGGATTGCCGCTCAGGATTTCGTCGTAATGCTGGTGGCGCAAGCCGAGGCCGAAGCCGAGGAAGGGCGGCTTGGCCGATGTCACTGAGCGGTCTGCAAGCGCAGCCGCCGAAGTATCTGGCAATCTGCTTGCGACGTTCATCTCGTCTCCGCTCGAACGGCGCCGCAAACGGCGGCGTGTCCCAAACTGCACCGTCAACCTAGCATGGATGCGAGGCCCAGCCTACACCGGGCCTCGATCGGACCGCGACTTAAGACGGCATATACTTGCCCTTGGCGGCGTCGCACTTTTCCTTGGTCATGGCCGAGAAGCCCTGCCCCTTGCAGGCGTTCTGGCCCTTGCAGGCATTGCTGGCACCCTTGCAAGCGCTCTGGCCCTTGCAGGCATTGGCGCCGACGCACTTACCTTCGCCGGCGGCATAGGCCACGGTCGACACGGTGGCGCCGGCCAGGAACAGGGTGGCTGCAGCGGCAGCGAGGGTGGCGCCGGATTTCGAGGTCATCTTCATTTGTATCCTCCAAAGGAAGTGTGAGGGTGCATCGCCCGCAAGCCGCGACAGTTCCGGCCGACAAACTGCACCCGGAGATAGCTACGTCGCGGGTCTGGATTTAGTTACACGCGAGGCCGATTTTAATTCAGCCGCAGGGTCGAAACAACGAGGGCCCGGCACGCGCTGGGCCCTCGTTGCACCTGATCAGAACGATCAACCCTTGACGAACTTGGCTCCCATGGCGGCGCAAGCCTTCTCGGAGGTCGCCGAGAAGCCTTGGCCCTTGCAGGCGTTCTGGCCCTTGCAGGCGTTGGCCGCGCCCTTGCAGGCGCTCTGGCCCTTGCAGGCATTGCCGGCCATGCACTTGCCCGCGGCGGCGTTCGCAGGCGTCGATACCGTCGACACCACCGAGCCGGCGAGGAACAGGGTGGCGGCGGCAGCGGCGAGCGTCGCGCCGGACTTCGAATTCAACTTCATGACGATCTCCTCGATGATTGTTTGAAGACAAAAAGTGACGCCATGAGACCTGTTGATCGTTCGATCACAGACCCGCTGACGCAGGGGAGGAACGGATGGCAATCAGATCGCGGTGGCTTGCCGGAGGACGTCAGGTCTCCGTGATTTGAGTGCTCATCCGAAACCAGCTACGGGGGATGGGGCGATTTGGTTACAGAGTTTCAAAAGAAAATTTTCTTTTTTGCGGTTGAACATCCCGTCCATGTCTAACCCCGGCGGCTTGAGAGTATTTCATTTGCGTGCAGCAGTGATCTCCGCAAGCGCGCGCCGCGCAGAAAGCGCGGCGCTTCAAGGGATTAGCGCAAGCATCGGCGGTCGTTTGCGTTGCACAACGAAATTCGATCCAGCTACCCCCGCACAGGCTTCAGCTTCGCCATCTGCGTGACCGTGGCCCGCAACTCCTCGGCGTTGAAGGACGGAAACGAGCAGATGCGGTTGCTGCAGGCGAACGCCGCCGGTTCGCCGAGATCGGGATATTCGACGTCGGGGTTGGGCAGCTTGCCCTCGCGCAGATCGAGCCACTCCAGTCGCTTGTAGCGGGCCGGCAGCGCGCGAGCCAGCACATGCAGGTTTTTCGCGCGGGCGTCGTCCTTGTGTCCGACGATTGTCACGTGGGTGGGCTCGACCGCGAGTTCTTCGTCGGCGAGCAGAACGCCGGGCAGGGGACGCATCATCCCGGCCGAAGCGCTGGCGAGATAGCTCATCGCATGCGTGGCCTCTTCGCGATAGGCCTCGTTGCCGAAGTAGCGGTTGAGCAGGTTCATGAAGCGGGCGACCGCGACCTGATCGTCGATCAGCTTGGCGGGCTTGGCGAGCACACCGGTTTTGCCTTCCGCCGTCTTCGAGGTCACGAAGCCGCCGGCCTCATCATGGAAGGTCGCGACGAATTCGCCGGCCTTGGCGGCTCTGGTGAGCCAGTCGCGATTTCCCGTGGCGGCATAGAGATCGAGAAAGGCATGGCCCATCGCCAGCGTGTCGCCGATGAATGGCCCGCCGCGATCCTTCTCGCCATGACGGAAGCCGCCATCGGGGAGCGCGCGGTTGTCGATCACCCATTTCGCCGCGCGTTCTGCGGTCACCAGCATCTTCGGATCGTTGGTGACGTTGTAGTAGGCCGAAAGCCCCGAGATCGCCCAGCCGTTTTCGCGCGCATACAGATTCTTGTCGATGCGCGGCATGCCAAGCTTGCGTCGCTCGCCGTCCGATAGCGCGTAGTATGTGTGCCCATCGGTGTCGTGATCGAGATCGGCATCCTGGCTGACATAGAACGCGCCGTTCGGGCTCTTGAGAAACTCGGCGAGATAGCGTTCGATGTTGCGTGCGGCGGCAAGATATTTCGGATCCTTCCACAGCGCATAGGCCTGGCTGTATTGCCGGAGATATTGCGCCTGGAACGACATGATCTTTTCGAAATGCGCCTGCGTCCAGGAGCCCGCTTCGGAATACTGGTACACGCCGCCCCAGACCGGATCGATCAGCGCGATGGCGGCATCGAGCGTCTGCTGGGCGCGCTTGGCCGCCATGGCGTCGCCGGACTCGGCGCGGGTGATCGCAAGGTCTATGCTGTCGGCGTCGATGTATTTCTGGTTCTCGCCCCAGCCGCCGAGTTTTTCCTCATAGGATTCATCGACATTCGTCGTCAGCGCAGCGCGCTGTTCCTTGTCGAGGAAGGCGGAGGTCGATGGCTTCACCTCAAAGGCTTCGCCGACTGACGGTCCGGGCGAGGGATCGTCGATGATCGCCTTGAGCAGCGCCTGCATCCGCTCGGGCTCGATATATCCCCTGATCTTGGCGATCTCGGTGCCGTCGGGGCCGAACACGATGGTCGCCGGCCAGCCCCAGTCGCCATAGCGGCTCGACAGATCGGGGTTGGCGTCCTGATCGACCCGCACCGGAAGATATTTCGCGGCGAGCAATTCCCTGACCTCGGGATTGGCATAGGTCGTCTTCTCCATGACGTGGCACCAGTGGCACCACACCGCCTCGAGATCGAGAATGACGAAACGCTGTTCGGCCTGCGCGCGCGCGAACAGATCGTCGCTCCAGTCGCTCCATTTGGGCCCGTCCGAAGCAAACGACGGCGATGCCGCTAGCGCGGCAAGTGCGAAGGCGGCAATGCGGACGAATTTCATGGTAGCTCCCGGAAGCGTGGCGTTTTCTCCAGCTACGCAGCCAGCGAGATCAGGGCTCAAGCATTGGCCGATGTCACGGGATTGTGAGTGTCAGGTTGAAGCTTTGGGCTGACCGCTGGCATTCAGCAGCAGCCGATCCAGTGAAGCCGCGCCCGGGCCGGCAATCGCAAGCCACATGAAGCCGGCGAAGTAGGCAGCTTCCTCAAAACCGAGCAGCGTCTCCAGCGAGTCGACATCGCCCCATTTCGCCGACTGGATGGCGACGACCATGACCACCGCCAGCATCGCGGCCGGGATTCGCGCGAACAGGCCGAGGATCAGCATCGCACCGCCGAAGAATTCGACACCCGCCACAAAGGGGGTGAGGATGTTGGGAAACGGAATGCCCCAGCCGATAAAGTTTTCGGTGACCTGCGCCAGATGATTGAGCTTGCCCCAGCCGGCCAGCATGAAGGTGTAACCGACGATGAGCCGCATGATCAGGGGGCCGGCCCACGAAAAATGCGAGGCGATCTGCGCGGGCAGCAGGATGAGCAGATTGACGACGGAATACATGCGAACCCCCTTCAAGTATTTTGGCGACGCGAAGCCGCGACCTGCGGCTACGTCGCGGCCGCGGTGGCCGCAGTCTGGTCCTGACAGGAATTTCGTTGGCGCCGGCCCGCTTGTTACGGGGCCTTAGCCGAAATTTTGCAAGGCGGGGAAAGTCTCCAGCAGCCAAATGCTGACGTTGGTGACGGCGCCGGTCAGGAAGCCGATGCCGGTGATCACCATCAGGATCCCCATGGCATGCTCGACCTTGGCGAGGTGTCGCTTCATCCGCGCAAACAGCGAGGAGAACTGCTCGATCATGAAGGCTGCCAGCAGGAACGGGATTCCGAGCCCGGCGGAATAGACCGCGAGCAGGCCCGCGCCCTTGGTCACGGTGGCCTCGGCGGCCGCAATCGACAGGATCGCCGCCAGAATGGGGCCGATGCAGGGGGTCCAGCCGAAGGCGAAGGCGAGCCCCATGGCATAGGCGCCCCAGAGGCCGACCGGTTTCGGCATCGGCATCCGCCCCTCGCGCATCAACAGTCCGATCCGGGTCAGGCCGAGGAAGTGCAGGCCCATGATGATGATCACGATGCCGGCCACGATCGAGAGCTCCGCCGACCAGGCGCGGATCAGGCCGCCGATCAGCGAGGCGCTGGCGCCAAGCGCCACGAAGACGGTGGAAAAGCCGAGCACGAACATCAGCGCCGAAGCCATCACCGCGCGCTTTGATGCCTGCGTCGTCTCGGCATTGGCGACCTGCTCGATGGTCGCGCCGGTGAGATAGATCAGATAGGGCGGCACCAGGGGCAGCACGCAGGGGGACAGAAAGCTGACGAGACCGGCAATCAGGGCCGCCGGGATGGAAACATCGTGCATTGCATGACCTTCGAGAATTGCCGCAAGGCATAGCGCCGTCTTCGCTTGTACGGAACAGGCAATCGATAAGTTTCGTCGTCATTACGGCTCAACTGCGGTCACAGAGCCGTGTCCGGGGCGCCGAAATTGCCTCGCTGGCGAAACAGACGCTGGTATGGTCCCGTATTGCGGTAATCAGACCATCATCGGGACCCCTGTATGCGCCTCGGCATCCGCACCGCCATTTCCGCCCTCGTGCTGACGTCGATCGTCGTCAGTGCCGTCGGCGTGCATCTTTTGTGGTGGCGCACCGCCCATCAGGTCAGCCAGACGCTCGCCAACACCATCAACGACCAGATCGTATCCGCGGTCGGCGACGAACTGCAGTCGGTCACGACCGAGGCGCGCTCCTCCATGATGGCGGTGCGAACGCTGCTGGCCGAAAAAGTGTTCGACCCGCGCGACGCCCGAAAACGCGAGATCGTTTTCCGCTCGCAGTTGCTGTCGCAACCGACGATCTCCTGGGTGGCATTTGGATGGCCGGACGGCTCGTTCTTTGCCGGGCACAAGCTCGGCGACAACGTCATCGAAATGCTCGAAATCACGCCCGACCGAAATTTGCGCATCAATCGCTACGAATTCGTCGGTAACGATCTTCGGCTCAAGGCGAGCTGGTTCGAAGACACCGACTATTCCGTGCCCGAGCAGGAATGGTTTCGGGTCGCCAAGGAGACCAACGACGAACACTGGTCGACGCTGACGACGCATCCGCGCGGGGAGCGGCTGGCGGCGGCCTTTTCTGCCCCGATCGAAATCGATCAGAAACCGGCCGGCGTCGTTGCGATCATCATTGAGCTGACCCGCGTCTCGAATTTTCTGTCGCAGCTCACGGTCGGCAAGTCCGCGGGCGCCTTCATTCTCGAGCGGGACGGCAAGGTGGTGGCCTCGCCCGATCCTGATGCCAGCGAACTGGTGGCGCTGAAGACCGATCATCCGCTGTTTCCGGTCGCCGTCGAAGCGATCCGGAATGCGGGCAGCGCCTACGAACCCGGCGAGGGCCAGCCGTTCAACACGACGGTGACGCGGGACGGCAAGGCCTATCAGGCCGTGATTACGCCGATATCGTTTCCGGGCTGGTCGCTGGTTACGGTGGTGCCGGAATCGGAATTTCTCGGACCGGTTCAGATGACGATCCGAAACCTGCTGATCGGGCTTGCGGTGCTGATCGTTTTTGCCGGGCTATTGTCGGCATGGCTCGCCCAGCGCCTGATCGCAGCTCCCCTGATCAAGGTGGTGAACGAGATCAGGCATGTGGAGCGTTTCGACCTCGACAAGGTGCAGCGGCATCCGTCGCGGCTGGCCGAGATCGGAAACCTGTCGGGCGCGATCGGCGACATGGCGCAAGGGCTTGCCGCTTTCGGAAAATACATTCCGGCCGACCTGGTCAAACGGCTGATCAGCGACGGCAGCGGCGCGCGGCTTGGCGGCGCGGTGCGGCCGATGAGCGTGATGTTCATCGATCTGGCCGGCTTCACCGGCATATCGGAGCGGCTCGGCGACCGCATCATCCCGCTGCTGTCGCGCTATTTCGATTGCGTCTCGGCGCAGATTCAAAACCAGAACGGCACCATCGACAAATTCATCGGCGACGCCGTGATGGCGTTCTGGGGTGCGCCGTCGCCCAACCCCGATCATGCCGTTGATTGCTGCCGGGCGGCCTTGGCGTGCCGGCGCGCGGTGGAGGAGGCAGGTCTCGTCGACGACTACGGTCGGCCGGTCAGGATCCGCATCGGCATCAATTCCGGCGACATGCTGGTCGGCAATATCGGATCGGAGGTGCGGCTGAACTACACCGTGATCGGCGATGCCGTGAATATTGCGAGCCGGCTGGAGAGCACCAACAAGGCGTACGGCTCCACGATCATCATCGGCCCCGAAACGCGAAGGCTCGCCGGGAAGAGCATCGTGGTTCGCGAACTCGACCGGCTGGCGGTCTATGGCCGTGTTGGCGGTTTGCAGATCTATGAATTGCTTGATATGGCCGGCGATATCGGTGCACCCGCCTGGGTGGCTTCGTACGAGGCCGGCCTTGCCGCCTGGCGGGCGCGGGATTTCTCGGCTGCAATCGGCGCGTTCGAGAAGGTGCTGGAAATCCGCGAGCACGATGCAGCGTCGGCGACGATGATTGAGCGCTGCAGGCAGCAGCTCGAAAATCCGGCCGGCGAAGATTGGGACGACACGACGGTGGCGCGGACCAAGTAGCCCGACGCGGCTTTGCCGCCTTGCCTGCGAGGGCAGTTTGGCCATAGAGAAGTGCCGGCCTTGACGCTGCATTCGCCAGCGATCGATAGGGAAGCCGTTCCGCGTTGAAAGTGCTGTTGACCCATACGCCGCAGTCGCGCGCCCAGTACTACGGCGACCGTAGTCTTGCCGGGCTGCAGGCCGTCGCGCAGGTGAAACTGCATGAAGCAAGCGACGCGCTCGACGCGGCTGGCCTGATCGAGGCCGCCCGCGATGTCGATATCATCGTGGCCGATCGGCTCACCGCGGGTCCGGGCGAGATATTTTTGAAGCTGCCAAAGCTGCGCGCCTTCGTTCGTTGCGCGGTCGACATCCGCAACGTCGACGTCGAAGCCGCTTCGGCCGCCGGCGTTCTGGTCACGCGGGCTGGACCCGGTTTCATTCAATCGGTTGCCGAACTCGCGCTCGGCTTCATGGTCGATCTGTCGCGCGGGGTTTCACGCGCAACCGCCGACTACCATGCCGGCCGCAAGCCGGAGGTCATCATGGGCCGGCAACTGGCCGGCAGCCGCCTCGGCATCATCGGCTATGGCAGCATCGGCCGTTACCTGGCTGATATCGCCAAGGTGTTGGGCATGGAAATCATGGTCGCCGATCCCTTTGCGACCGTCAGCGACGCCGCCATCCGGCATGTGCCGCTCGACGAACTGCTGGCGAACTCCGATTACGTCGTCTGCCTCGCGGTCGCCAACGAGCAAACCGAAAACCTGATCGGGCAGGCGGCGCTGGCCCGCATGCAGCCGCACGCCTTGTTCATCAACCTCTCGCGCGGCAATCTCGTCGACGAGGCGGCGTTGTCAGCGGCGCTCCGCGAGAAGCGCATCGCCGGCGCCGCGATAGATGTCGGCCGCGCGCTGGACCAGATGCCGTCGCCGGAGCTCGCAAGCCTGCCGAACGTCATCGCAACCCCACATATCGGCGGCCTGACGCCGCCGGCGATCGAGAGCCAGTCGCTGGAAACGGTGCGGCAGGTGGAGGCCATCATTGCCGGCGAGGTGCCTGCCGGCGCGGTCAATACGGATTGTTGGAGGCGACGCCCCTGATGCCGCGATGATCGCAATGCTCGGCCGTGCGGGCGGCCGATTTTAGCCGGCCGGCCGCAGATCCACCGATTTCAACCGAAACGATGAGCGCAACGCACCGGCTGGTAGATTTCCTGACTGTTATCTGCGCCGCGCTCGCGGTCGCGATAGGAGCACAGTTTGTTAACAAGTTGAGCAAAGTCCGATCCGGTATGCATGGCGTCGCTGAATGTCTCCAGCGCATGAAGTGTCTTGAACGACCAGATTGTGCGATACAACCCGCTGTGCTTTTCGCTAGTTGCTGAAACTGCATAGGTGCCGCGGTAGCTGACGTCATCTGGCTCATATTGTACAATTTTCGTCTCATTGACGATCAGCCAGTTTTTAAACTCTTCGTGCTTGTCGAATGGAACGTCGTAACCCCATTCAATCACAAGCGCGCCCAGCAGGGTGCTGTCCGCGAGGAGCTGTGTAATCTCTGCCTGGTTCGCATCATGCTTGAGGAGATCGCAGAAAGGGAAATAGCCTCCCGATCGCACCTCCGGCTCGATTGGCTTAACGGTTGGAGTGGTTAGCCGGTTGCCTGCGATAAGGTCGGCAACGAGCCGTGTCGGATCGACGTTGCTCATTTCAGTCCTCCTCAATCTGTTACGTTCAACTCAATCAAGCCCTGGTCATGCAAATTCTTGATACCAATTGTGAGATGGCGATCGGCCTCGCGCTCGGACATCTGATCCGCTACGCTTTTTCGATACCTTTGCGCAACGTGGTCGGGACTGCTGCCATCGCAAAGCTCAAATATGAGCCAAGCATTGAGGTTCAGCATGAAGAGTTTCGGCGGATTAGGCCGAAACACCACGCAACTCTTCATCTCTTCAACGGGGCGGACCCGGAGGTTTGGGGTGTGGCTGTAGCAGCCATTCGGGGAGGACACGCAAGTCGACTCCATGGTTGAGCGTTCGGTCAAATGGATCCGGCGCGTCCCACGCGCCATGAAATGCGTAAGCAGTAGAACGGCATCCACCGTGAGACCCTTGGCTCGATGAGCAGCTAGGGCACGTCTCCTTAACCCGGCCTGCTCTCAACTCGCGGTACAGCGGATGTTCCCACGTCTCCATAAAGGAGACATTCTTGATATTTCCGTAGTCAACGTACTCCCGGAGATAAGCGCATCCTATCGAGTCCCCGAAGGCATTGACCGCGGCCATTTGCCAGCACGAGTTGCCGTCATTTGGATGCCATGACTGCATCAGTTTCATGCCGGCAGGCAATCGCAGTGCGTCGAGCGCCGCATGCATTTCGTCGAGCGACAGGGAAAATTCGTTCCAGCGGTATTTAAAGCGACCAAGCGGATAAGGCCGCAAAACGCCGGCCGTCTTCACGCCGAGCCGGTGAGCAAGGTCAATGTAGCCTTGCAGGTCATCGACATTCTTGCGGTTAAGGATGGTGAGCAGTTGCGTTTCAATCCCTGCTTCCACCAAGTATGTGACTGCTTCACAGGCGCGCGCATGGCTGCCCTGCGTGCCGGTGAAGTAGTCGTGCACCTTGGCATGTGGGCTAAGAATATCGACGAGCACGATCGCAACGCCGATCTCCTTGAGTCTGGCGGCGACATCGCGCGTTATGAGTGTGCCGTTGGTCCGAATCTCAGTGAAGAAGCGGTTCGATGCGGAAGCGAGGAAGGGCAGGAAGTCCGGCCGATGAAATGGTTCGCCTCCTTCAATGTAGAGATAAACCACGCCCAACTCGGCAATTTCATCAAGGAAGCGACTCCACTCCTCACTGTTCAACTCGGACGACGCCTTCTCCGATGAACAATCGGCATAGCAATGTTGGCAGGAGAGATTGCAGGTCTCGGTGTAGCAAATTGTAAGCTTGAGCGGCTTCTGAAGCGCAAAGGGATTTTGTATGGGGCCCATGACGGCTGACCCTGCTTCTGCGCCGCGATCCGATCGCGTCGTGGGCCTATCTCGCGCAAGATTGTAATGCTAAGCTGGCATAAGATATTCAAATTGGCAAGCCTTAAGCCTGCAGTCATTCATATGCAATGCCCTGGTTGCGGTCGTTCGAATCCGGAAACAGCGCGCTTCTGCTCCCAATGTGGCGCGAGGCTGCATCTGGTCTGCGAGGCCTGTAGCTTCGAAAGCCCAGCTGGGTCTCGATTTTGTGGCCAGTGTGGTGCGCCACTTTCAGATCCCTTGGATGCTCAGCGCCTGGATCATCCCACATCAACGGGGCCGTCTGGCGCGACGAGCCATGATCAGCGCCCCGAGCGACGGCAGGTCACCGCGCTTTTCATTGACATGATCGGGTCGACCGATCTGTCGGTTCAACTCGATGAGGAGGAGTTCAGAGATATCATCTTCAGCTATCGGGACACCTGCGCAAACGCGGTACGACGCTTTGATGGCACCATCATTCGCTATGTCGGAGATGGGCTTCTTGTATGTTTCGGTTTTCCTGTAGCGCACGAGGATGATCCAGTTAGAGCCGTGCGCGCAGCCCTGTCGCTTCTGAACGACATGCGTCAACTTAATAGCCGGGAATCGTCGTCCAAGCCGCTGATCCACCTGCGCATGGGTATGCATACGGGCATTGTTATTGCCGGTGATTTGCGATCATCGGGAACGTTCGAGACAATGGGTATCCTCGGCGATACCCCCAACATCGCGTCCCGACTGCAACAAATCGCACCTCCGGATACCTTGGTAATTTCCGAAACGACCGCTCGGCTCGTCGGCAACCTGTTCGAACTTCAAGGCCTGGGACAGCACCTAATCCGCGGTACACAGGAAGCAACTAACCTTTACCAGGTTGTCGCTGAAAAGTTGGATTTCGGTCGTGATACGCTGCGCGCTGTCCACCCGATGGTTGGGCGCAGTCACGAGCTTGCCCTTCTGCAGGACCGTTTTGCTCAGACCATCGATGGAGAGGGACAACTAGTCCTCATTGCGGCTGAAGCTGGTGCGGGCAAGACACGCTTGGTACGCGAGTTCAAGGAAGCGCTTGCAGGCACGAAAGTATCGTCCGTCACCTGCTATTGCTCAGCGTACAATCAGTCGAGCGCGCTGTATCCAATTATTGAGTTGATCCGCCGCGCGCTGAGCTTGGATAGTATCGGAACCATCGAGGACAAGCTTGCGAGTATTGAAAAGGCCTTTGCCGGATTGGACTCCGTTACCCCCGCGGCCGCTGAGCTGATAGCTGAACTTCTCGAACTGCCAGTGTCGTCACCGATGCACGAATTGGCCCCTTCACAGCGTCGCGAGCTCTTGCTTGAGGTCCTCACACACTGGTTGCTTAGACAATCTGAACAGCTACCAGTCCTATTTATTGTTGAAGATCTTCATTGGGCTGATGCTTCGACAAGCAGCCTGCTCGCCCGGCTAATTCAGCGAATTTCGGCTCGGCAGGTAATGGCAATTTTCACGTTCCGACCGGAATTTAAGGCTGAGTGGATGCTGGAAGCGCAGGGGACGCGCCTCGGCCTCCGCCACCTCTCTCCGATCGAGGCTCGAACATTGGTCAAGCAAATCGTCGGGGCCGCGACCATCCCGACCGATGTGATCGAGCTGATCGTTACAAAGACGGGTGGCATACCGCTCTTCATCGAGGAGCTGACCAAGACGGTGGTTGAGGGCAATGTGTCCGCGAGCAGCGAGGATGATCTGCGACTTGCATCTGCCGTGGACAGCATTCCCTCGACGCTGAGGGGGTCACTGGCTGCCCGGCTGGATCGTCTTAAGGTCGCGAAACCGCTGGCGCAAATTGCTGCAACATTTGGCCGTGTTTTTGATGGGGAAGTTCTAAGTGCGATCACCGGCGAGAGCGAGGCGGAACTTCGCCATCGACTGGCTGAGCTCCTGCGCGAGGATTTCCTGCAGCAGCACGGAATACTCGGCCAAGCCAAGTATTCGTTCCGGCATGCGCTCATTCAAGACGCCGCATACGACTCGCTACTGAAAAGCGAGCGTCAGGCACTACATCGCAAGATTGCGGAGGTTCTGTCGAGCCGGTTTCCAGCCGTGGTCGCGGCGACGCCTGAAGTCGTTGCTCAGCATTACGCAGCCGCGAACCTCATTGAACCCGCCATATTGCATTGGGAAGCAGCGGGAAAAAAGGCTGCGGAGCGCTCGGCGAACGTGGAAGCCGCCAGTCACTTTGCGAGCGCACTGGCTGCACTGCGGCGCCTTCCTGATACAGTCGAGCGCGCGCGTCGCGAGCTCTCGCTGGAGATTGATCGGGGATCGCAGCTTCTCGCCACGAAGGGTAATGCTGCACCCGAGGTCGAAACGGTTTTCTCTCGCGCTTGCGAACTGAGCGAGCGGCTCGGGGAGCATCGCATGCTCTTTCGAGCCCTCTACGGACTCATGATGTTCTGCATCGTTCGAGGTCAGCTTGAGAAGGCGAAGACGCTGGGCGTGCGTCTGGTTGAACAAGCAGAACTGGCAAATGACCGCGATCTTCTGCTGCAGGCAAAGCGGCCGCTTGGGCTCACTCTTTTCTATCTTGGTCAATTCGCAGTTGCAAAAGCAACTCTTGAGGAGGCGCTCCGGCTCTATGATCCGGACCGGCACCATCATCACCGGTTTGAGTATGGTTCGGATCCTGCTGTTTTAGCCCAATGCAATCTCGCGTGGACTGAGTGGTTTTTGGGCTTGGCAGACAGTGCCGTGGTGGACAGTGCTCAGGCGATCGATAGAGCCGTTCAACTCGATCATCCCCACAGTCTTGGGTTTGCGTTGAGCTTCGAAGCTTCGATTCGACAGGCGCGAGGCGAGCCAGTCGAGGCCCTCGAAGCCGCCGAGCGAGCCATCAATGTCGGGCGTAAATATCGCTTTCCATATTGGAGTGCATGGGGCCAAATGCTGCGGGGCTGGGCCGTCGGCAAACTCGGCGACTTGCGAGAAGGCGCTGCAGAGATCGAGCAGGGTCTTGCGGACTATCGTGCAACGGGCGCAGAGCTCATGCGGCCATATGGCCTGATGCTGCTCGCCGAGACTGTTGCGGCAGACGGCGATGCGCAGCATGCACTTCATCTGCTCGATGAAGTCGTCGTGACCATATCGACGAACAAGACATTATTCTGCGAACCAGAATTACACAGACTCCGAGGCGAGCTGATTCTTGCTGGAAACCGCGGAAGTTCGAAGGCTCTCGATCTTATCCGAAGAGCCGCAGACCTCGCGCACGAAATGGGTGCCCAGGCGCTGGAATTGCGGGCGATACTCAGCTTGGCGTCGGCTACACAGGGCGATGAACGCGCCGCTATCTTGGAGAGGTTAAGCCGGCTCTACGGGCAAATGGCCGAAGGATTTGGCACGGCAGATATGATTTCGGCGGCTCGCCTGCTAAGTCTGACAACGGGACAGAATACGAACGCCTGATCCTGGGCCTCGAAGAACAGTACTCCGCACAGTCATTGATCGCCTCTGGCTCAGGCGACGAAAGATGAAATAGCCATTGGGCATCTTTCGGACATAGCCTTCGATAACAAGATCAACCACTTCCATTGCTCCAACAGAAATTCCCAATGCGTCTCCCCTTCTTCTACGGCTGGCTGATCGTTGTGGTGACGTTCGTCACCATGGCGATTGGCGTCAATGCGCGCACCGCCTTCTCGCTGTTCTTTCCGCCGATCATTGGCGAGTTCGGATGGGACCGCGGCGTCACCGCGGGCGCGTTTTCGTTCGGCTTCGTGGTTTCCGGCGGCGTCAGCCCGCTGATCGGCCGCATGATGGATCGCCTCGGGCCGCGTGCGGTGATGGAGCTCGGCGTTGCGCTGATGGGCAGCGGGCTCTTGCTGGCGCCGCTGACGACGCAGCCCTGGCATCTCTATCTCACCATCGGCGTGCTGGTCGGCGCGGGCAGCGTGTGCCTCGGCTATTCCGGCCAATCGCTGTTTCTGCCGAACTGGTTCATTCGCCGCCGCGGGCTCGCCATGGGGCTCGCCTTTGCCGGCGTCGGCATCGGCTCGGTAACGCTGCTACCGTGGGTGCAGCACATGATCGAGCAGACCGGCTGGCGCACTGCCTGCACCGCGATGGGTATTCTGGTGCTCGCCGTGCTTGCGCCGATCAACCTTCTGCTGCGAAAACGGCCCGAGGATATCGGGCTGTTGCCGGATGGCGACGCGGCGCCGTCGGCGACATCGGCTGCACCTCGCTCGAACATTGTCGATCCCGTCTGGGCAGCCACCGACTGGACGCTGCCCCGCGCGCTGCGTACCGCGCGATTCTGGTGGATTTCGCTCGGCTATTTCGGTGGCCTGTATGTCTGGTACGCGGTGCAGGTGCACCAGACCAAATACCTGCTCGACATCGGCTTCAGCGCCAACGTGGCGGTATGGGCGCTCGGCGTCGTCAGCCTGCTCGGCATACCGGGCCAGATCTGGCTCGGGCATCTTTCCGACCGGATCGGGCGCGAATGGATCTGGGCCATTAGCTGTGCCGGCTTTGCGATCTGCTTCGCGGCGCTGATCGCCTTGAAATTCGCGCCGGTACTGCCTTTGGTCTATCTCATGATCTTCACGCAAGGCGCGCTCGGCTATGGCCTGACCTCGATCATGGGCGCGGTGGTGCTGGAGATCTTTCAGGGCAAGCAATACGGCAGCATCTTCGGCACCATCATGCTGGCGGCGCTGGCCGGAGGCGCGGCGGGCCCATGGGTGACCGGGCTGCTGTATGACCTTTCAGGCAGCTATACGCTCGCCTTCGCGTTCGGCATCGCCGTCAGCATCCTGTCGGTAGTGGCGATCAGGCAGGCATCGCCGGGCAAGGTGAGGGCGGTCGCGGGACAAATGCACAAGATGCCATTCAAGGACGACACGGGTTAGCCGCAACTGGAGGCACGGCTCATTGCAGGCGCGGTTCAACGTCGAACGTTTTGCGCAGCACTTCCGCACCGTCCCTGGTCACGCGATACGTCGCAGTGTAGCGGCCGGCCGGCCACGCTGCCTCCGTGCGCTTCTTTCCCGTGATCATGAGGAATTGCGCCATGTCCCGGTCGAGCGCGGGAGGGCTGTTGGCCGCGACGGAAGCGCCGCCCGGTCCGTGCACCGTGAGGGATTGCAGGTCGCCGGCCTGCAAGCCGATGGCTCTCACATAAGCGACGAGCGCATCCGAACCCGACGTGACGGGCTGCCTGCCGATTTCGCCGGACTCGACCAACTCCATGGTCGGGGCGATGCCGGCAAAGCCGTAATCGATAATTTCGCGGGGCCGGTATTGCATCTGTTCGCCAAGCGAAGCGGCCCAGATCGACCGGCCGCCGCCGCAGGAATTCTCGGGCGCACCATAGGCAAAGGGATCCACGATCTTTCCGCGATGCCTTACCGTGAAATGAAGGTGAAAAAATTCGGTGTCGCCGGATAGTCCGACCAGGCCGATCGGCTGCCCCGTCGTCACTTGATCGCCGACCTTGATCCGAACGCTGCCTTTGGCCATGTGGCAATATTGCGTGCGCCAGCCGCCCTCGTGTTCGATGACCGCGCCGTTGCCGCATTCCTTTCCGGCGATGGCGGCCTTGCCCGCGGTCCTGATCGAGACGTCGTCCATATCGTTTCGCGTCCCGATGACGCGTCCCGGCGCCGCGGCGAGCACCTCTATCCCCTGTCTTTGTATTTCCAGGTTCGCAATCCTGACGTCGGTGCCGTCGTGACCGTCATAGCTGCGCCCGCCGCAGCGATAGTCACGGGCCTTGTCCGACGCGTCGTGATCGACATAGTTTTGAAAGAAGCAGGTCAGGCCCGGCTGACATTTGACAGGCAGCACGAGCGAGATGACTTCCTCGGCCTTGGCGCCGAGCGTGGTGGCAAAACACAGCGAAATCAGGATCAGGTATTTCAGGTGCGGCCATCCGGATGCTGCGAAGCGGCGCACAGCTTGGCGCGCGGAATGTGTCGAATATCTGGTTTCGGCGTTCGCGAGCATTCGCGAAAGGCAGCGATTGCGACGCGTCGCGCGAGAAAGATATTTTCGTCTCATGCCGATGAAATTCCCATCGCCCGTTGCAGGTCGCCGATGGCGCGAAAAAAGCTGTCGGGCGGCGTGGTCTCGGGATCGATCAGGCGGTGCAGGCGAAAACCATCCTCCAGCGCCAGCACCAGGGCGCCCGCCCAGGTCGGATTGAGAATGGTCGTCCTGCCGCTGTTCCTGGCCGTGGTCTCGATGATGTCGGTGACCAGCTTTCGCCGGGCGCGCAGCCGTTTGGCAAGTTCGGGCCGGCGCTTTTCGGCACGCGCCACGAACAGGATCATTTCCATGTGCAACAGGGGCGAGCGGCCGAGCGGATCCTGCTGGCTTCTATTCATGGTCCTTAGCGCATCGATGAAGTCGGCAAGGTTCCTGTGCCGCTCGAGCAGATCGCGGATACGCCCGATCGATTGCTCGACGTGATCCTCGAGCATGGCGATGATCAGTTCGTCCTTGCTCTTGAAGTTCGAATAGAATGCCCCGCGCGTGAAGCCGGCCGCCGCCGCAATCGCCTCGATGCTGGCGCCGCCAATCCCCTGTTCCTCGAACACGCGCGCCGCCGCCTCGAACAGCTTTTCGCGGGTGTCGTCCCTTGTGGGTCTGGTTCGCACTCTTGACATCTGTCCAGTTTAGGCGAGAATGCAACTCAATACAATAATGTATCGAATTTCGACCAATCGGCCCGGGGCAAGACGCGCTGAATGGCGCACAGCCAGCAGGAGGTCACCATGAACGAGCATGTTCAGGCTGCCAGTAGCGCGCCGTTGTTCAATCCGCTGGCTCCGGAATTCATTCGCAACCCCTATCCGCATTACGAGCGGATGCGCACCACCGATCCCGTGCATCTGACGCCGCTAGGGATGTATGTCGCAAGCCGTCATGCCGAGGTCAGCCTCGTCATGCGCGACAAGCGGTTCGGCAAGGATTATGTCGAGCGCACCGTCCGCCGCTACGGCCCCAAGATCATGGACGAGCCGGTGTTCCGCAGCATGAGCCACTGGATGCTGCAGCAGGATCCGCCGGACCACACCCGTTTGCGCGGCCTGGTGGTGAAGGCCTTTACCGCGCGCCGGGTCGAGGACATGCGCCCGCGCATCCAGCAGGTCGTCGACGAGACGCTCGACCGTATCATCCCGCAGGGGCAGATGGACCTGATCGAGGATTTCGCGTTCCGCCTGCCGGTCACCATCATCTGCGACATGCTGGGGATCCCTGAGGACCATCGCGAGGCGTTTTATACCGGTTCACGCGACGGCGGACGCCTGCTCGATCCGGTGCCGTTGTCGCCGGAGGAGATCAAGCAGGGCAACGCCAGCAACGCGCTGGCCACGATGTATTTCCAGCAACTGTTCGATCTCAGGCGCAAAAGCCCGGGCGACGACCTGATCACCCAACTGGTGCAGGCCGAGGAAGACGGCAGCAAGCTTACCAATGAGGAACTGACCGCCAATATCATCCTGCTGTTCGGAGCCGGCCACGAGACCACCGTCAACCTGATCGGCAACGGCTTGCTGGCACTGCACCGCAATCCAGACCAGCTCGCGCTGCTCAAGGCGAGGCCCGAGCTCATCACCAACGCCATCGAGGAATTCCTGCGCTACGATTCCTCGGTGCAGTTGACCGGGCGGGTGGCGCTGGAGGATATCGACGATCTCGGCGGAAAACGCATTCCGAAGGGCGAGAGCGTGCTGTGCCTGCTCGGCTCGGCCAACCACGACCCGGCGGTCTATCCGGACCACCCGGAGCGGCTGGATATCACCCGGCCCAACGTGAAGCCGCTATCGTTCGGCGGCGGCATCCACTTCTGCCTCGGGGCCCAGTTGGCGCGGATCGAGGCCGAGATCGCGATCTCGACCCTGTTGCGTCGGCTACCGGACCTGCGGCTCGATGACGCTGTCAATGCGGAATGGCGGCCGACCTTCGTGCTGCGCGGCCTGAAGCGCCTGCCGGCGAGCTGGTAAGGCTCTGACAACTCCCATGGCCGCCGGTTTTGAGCCCCAGGTTCAGTGGGCACAGCCTGGCGAGGCTGTTGTCAGTATGCCGCTGTGACTTCGCCATACTTCTCTCTATATTCCGGGCAGCTCCGGGGCAGGGTTCCGGCATGGCGCGCGGCCTGCGCCGGGGCGGTTCAAGGGGAAGCACCGTGCAGACGACACTGCTCGGCCTGGCAATCGCCTTCATCGTTGCGCTGATTGCCGCGCTGATCGGGCCGTATTTTATCGACTGGAACCAGTTCCGGCCGCAGTTCGAGGCTGAGGCGAGCCGGATCATTGGCGCGCCGGTGCGCGTCGGCGGCAAGCTCGACGCGCGCCTATTGCCGGCGCCGTCGCTGCAATTGCACTCGGTCGTGGTCGGCGGCGTCAACGATCTCGGCAAGGTTCGCGCCGACAAGCTCGACGTGGAATTCAGCCTGGGCTCGCTGATGCGCGGCGAGGTGCGCGCCACCGAGTTGACGATCAACCGCATGTCGCTCGATCTCGGCCTCGATACCAGAGGACGGATCGACTGGCCGGCATCGACCGGAACGTTCAATCTGGGTTCACTGGCGATCGATCGGGTCAATCTGACCGGCCGCATCGCCCTGCATGATGCGGTCAGCCGCTCTAAGCTCGAACTGAACGACATCGCTTTCAGCGGCGACGTGCGTTCGCTGGCCGGTTCGATCCGCGGCGATGGCAATTTCATGCTGTCGGGCACGCGCTATCCGTTTCGGGTCTCCTCGGGGCAGGGTCCCGAGGGCAACGGCACCCGCGTTCATCTCAATATCGACCCAGGCCAGCGTTCGCTCGCCATCGATCTCGACGGCCTGCTGAACTTCGATTCCCGCGCGCCGCGGTTTGAAGGCGCGATAACGCTCGTCGCTCCTCCCGGCCAGAAGGGCAAGGGCAACGATCCACCGTGGCGTATCGCAGCGAAGGTCAAGTCCGATTATTCGACGGCACGGCTGGAACAGGTTGAAGTGACTTATGGCGCCGAGGAGCGCGCCCTGAAGCTTGCGGGCGGCGGCGACATCCGTTTCGGCCCGACGCCGCTGCTGCGCGCGGCGCTGTCGGCACGTCAGCTCGATGCCGACAGGTTCGTTGCCAAGGAAAATGGCAACTCGACTGAGCCGGCTCGCGCGCTGTCGGCGCTGCAGGCGCTCAGCTCCGTCATTCCGCATCTGCCGATCCCAGCGCAAATCGAGCTCGCCTCCGAGCAGGTCATGCTTGGCGGGCGCCCCTTGCAGGACATCGCTGCCGAGCTCGAAGGCGATGCCAAGTCCTGGCGAGTCCACAGGCTGGAGTTCCGCGCGCCTGGCGCGACCAGGGTTTCGCTCGCCGAGGCCGGCGCGAAGACCGCTGTACCGGACCGCTTCAAGGCCGCGCTCAGCGTCGAATCCTCCGATCCCGACGCGCTCTTGACCTGGCTGCAGGGCCGCGGCGAAACCGCTTATCGCAGCCAGAAGCCGCTTCGCCTGCGCGGCGACATCACCGTGGCGCCCGAAGGCTTTGCCATCGACACCATGAAGGCCGACATCGATGGCGGCACGGTGGAGGGACGGGTGGTGGTGTCGCACCGGCAAGCCGCTCACGGCTCCAGGATCGATGCCGACCTGAAAGCGGCGCGTCTTGATCTGGATGCCGCCACGGCCTTTGCGCGGTCGCTTGTAGGGCCGCAAGGCGAGTGGCCGGACGAGGGGAAGCTCTCGCTCGATATCGGCCGCGCCACCTCCGCCGGCCAGGAGCTATCCCCGCTGCTCGCCAGGCTGGCTTACTCGCCGGCAAAGATATCGCTCGAGCAGTTGAAGATCGGCGAGCTTGAAAACGTGACGCTGGACGGCGCCGGCAATTTCGACCGCGTCAACGCGACCGGATGGTTCGCGCTCAATTCGAGCGCTGCCTCGCTCGGCCGGCTGACCAGCCTGATCGTTCCCTTTTCACCGCCGCTGGCCGCGCGGCTCAGTGCGATGGGGACGAGCCCGGGTCCGGCGCGCCTGAAACTGGCGCTTGACCTCACCAAAAATGCCGGGCCGTCCGATCGCGTCCAGGCGCGCGCCACGGCCGAACTCGACTCGCCACTGCTCAAGGGCACCAGTACGATCACCGCCAGACCCGCCGTCGCGGCGATCCAGGGCATCGATCTGGCCGCGCTCCAGCGCAGCGAGGTCTGGATCGATTCGAAATTGTCGTCGGAGCAAGGACGCACCTTGCTGGCATTGCTCGGCTTCGATCGCGCCATCACGGCGGGCGATGGTCCCGCGCAATTCGAGAGCACCGCGACGGGTGCGTGGGGTGCGCCGTTGCGGCTCAAGGCAAAGATCTCGGGAACAGGACTCGACGCCGAAGCGGAAGGCTCCGCCGAACCATGGGCGTCGGAGGCAAAGGCAGTTCTCGGCCTGAAAGTTCGCAGCGCCGATTTCGCCCCGCTGCTCGATCTCAAACCGGCGGATACGCTGGCGCAGAACATCGGCCTGTCCTCGCGCGTGCAGCTTGCCGGCAATCGGCTGACCTTCGACGATCTCGACAGCAGCGTCGGCGGTTCGCGCCTGCGCGGCCGCGTGGCGGTGACGCTCGGCGAGGAAAAGGAGTTCGAGGGTGAGATCGGCGCCGACCAGCTCGCGCTGACGCCGGCCCTTGCCCTGGCGTTCGGTGCCGCCGGACACGATGCCACCGAGCCGCTCGGCCCCGGGCTTGCGAAGGGTTGGCGCGGCAGCATCGCGTTTCAGGCGTTGCGCGGCCTGCTTCCGGGCGGAAGCGAATTGCAGCCGGTGAGCGGGGTGATCAAGAGCGACGGCAAGTCGCTGACCTTCGATGCCATCAAAGGCAAGATCGGCGGCGGCGATGTCACGGCCACGATCGATGCAAGGCCGGGCGCGCACGGAATTGCCTTGAACGCGAGCGTCCAGCTTTCCGGTGTCGACGGCGCGGCGCTGCGCTATCGCAATCTCGCGATGCCTGCCGGCCGCGCGTCGATGCAGGTGACACTGACGACCCAGGGCCGCAGCGCCTCGGCGCTGGCGGGCGCGCTGTCCGGCAGCGGAACGCTGACGCTGGACGCGGCCAGGATATCAGGCCTTGATCCGCGCGCTTTCGAGGTGGCGGTGCGCGCCAATGACAACGGGCAGGCCAAGGACGACGTTCGATTGAAGCAGATCGTCGAATCCGCTCTTCCGGCCGGCGCGCTTGCGGTGCCTTCGGCGCAAATCCCGTTCACCATCAGGGACGGCCGGCTTCGCGTCGGGGCGACGACGCTGGACGGCAATGGCGTGCGGGCCATCGTCTCCGGCGGATACGATATCGCCGCCGATCAGGCCGATATCCGCGCCGCCCTTTCGCTGACGATGACGACCGGGCGTCCGGAGATTCAACTGCTTGCCGTGGGGACGCCCGATGCGCTGACCCGCAGCGTCGACGTTGCCCCGTTGTCTTCGTGGCTGGCGGTGCGTGCGATCGATCACGAAACGCGAAGGCTCGATGCCATCGAGCGCGGCGAGCCGCCGCCGCCGTCGCCGCCACCAATCGTGCTGCCTACGGAGGGGCAGTTGCCGATTCCGGAGGCGGTGCCGAGCGCGCCGGTCGTCGCGCCAAAGGGGCGCGATCCACGGCGACCTCCGGCGAAGAAGACGACCGCGCCGCGTCCGCCCGTCGTGAACGCGCCGCCGGCGCCTGTCGCAGGCCAGCCGCAGGTTGCGCCGCTGCCGCCGCCGATCGACGTCAGGCCCGCGCCCGGCGCCGCCAAGCCGAAGCCGCGTCCGCCACTTGCGCTGACGCCGCAGTTCGCCAATCCGCCGCCGCGCTCCAATTAGCCGAGCGCGATCTCCCGGCCGATCCCGATCGCCCGCAAAAATGCCTCGTCGTGGCTGACGGCGATCAGCGCGCCGTCGAATCCTTTTAGTGCACTCTCCAGCTCCTCGATCGAGGCGAGATCGAGATGGTTGGTCGGCTCGTCCAGCAGCAGGAGCAAAGGCGGCTGCGGTCGCGCGAATACGCAGGCCAAACCCGCGCGCAGCCGCTCGCCGCCGCTCAGCGTCGCCGCGATCTGCAGCGCTGCCTTGTTACGGAACGCAAACCGCGCCAGGGCGGCGTGCGCCGCGTTGGCCGAGAGTTCCGGATTGAGGCGCCGCAGATTGTCGAGAATGCTTAAGCCGGGATCGAGCAGGCCGACATGCTGATCGAGCACGGCAATACGGTCGGTGAGGCGGCTGATATCGCCGCCCGCCGGTTTCAACTCACCGGTGAGCAGGCGGAACAAGGTGGTCTTGCCAGAACCGTTGGCGCCGCGGATGGCGATCCGCTCGGGTCCGCGAACCCCGAACGACAGCGGTCCGAACAGATGACGCTCGCCAAAGGCCATCACAACGTCCTTCAAGGCGACGAGTTCGCGGCCGCCGGGCAGATGGGTGCGCGGTAGATCGATCGAAAGCGGCGTCAGGATCTCGACGTGCGCCTTGGCGATTTCCAGCGCCTCGGTGCGCTCGCCGAGCAGGCGGCTGGCGAGCCCGCTTTCGCGCGCAGCGCTGTTCTCGGCGCGCTCCTTCTCGCGGTCCATGAACATCTTGTCCTCGATGCCCTTGGCGCGGCAGGCGCGGCCGGCCTTGTCGCGGCGCGCCTTCTTTTCCCGCGCCTTCTGCACTGCGCGCTCGGTATTGCGTAAGGCATCCGAGGCGCGGTCGAGGTCATCGGCGGCGCGGGCCCGCGCCGCCTCACGCGCCTTGGCAAATTCCGGCCACGCGCCGCCGAACAGGGTGACGCCCACCGGCGTCAGTTCGACGATGCGGTCGACGCGTTCAAGCAGCGTGCGATCGTGGCTGGCGACGAGGACGCCGCCCTGCCAGCGTTCGAGCATCTGCGCCACGGCCTGCCTTCCGTCAGTATCGAGATTGTTGGTCGGCTCGTCCAATAGCAGCAGATCGGGTGCCTCGATCAAAAGCCGCGCCAGCGCCACCCGCGTTCGCTCGCCGCCGCTCAAGGAGACGATCGGGCGATCGAGCGGCAGCGACGGCAGTCCGGCCTCGACCAGCGCCGCCTGTATTTGCGCTTCCAGCGTCCAATCCGCTTCCGTCGCGTCATCAAGCGATCCTTCGCCGCGTTCGAGCCGGCGCAGGCGGGCGAGGCCGCCGGCGACGCCGAGCGCCTCGTCGGTCGTTAGCCGTTCGTCAGTCAGTTGTGCGAGCATGCCGATCGAGCCGATGCGTTGCAGCGATCCGCCGGCAGGTTCGATCTCGCCCGCAACCAGGCGCAGCAATGAGGATTTGCCGCAGCCGTTGCGGCCGACAAGGCCAGTGCGCTCGCGCCCTATGGCGAGCGTCAATCCGTCGAACAGCGGGCGTCCGTCAGGCGTGGCGAGGCAAATGGAATCCAGAACGAGAAAGGCAGGCATGGAGAGCTTCCGAAAATGGACTGAGGTCGCGAGGCGCGGTCAGCTTTGCGATGTCCATTTCTCTCTCCAGGGGGTCTCTACGCTTCTTCAGCCGGTTTTCGCCGGGTTCCGTCCGTCGCTTTTGCGCGGACTGCAACGACCGTCGATTAGATACGCATTGCCGTCATTCGTCCAGCTAGAGCGTTTTCAAGCGAAGTGGACACCGGTTGCGTCAAGAAAACGCGTCAAAACAAGAATCTAGAGCCCGGTTCTGATTCAATCAGAACCGAAAAGGCTCTAGGCAGGGTGCAAACGGTTTGCGCGCGGCTTGGCGGGAATACTTCATTCGCGGCGGGGTCTCTACTTCCGGCTGGAACATAGATGCGCTCACGCAGGAAACCCGGAGGTTTGCATGATGAAGTCGGCAATCAAGTTCGCTACGCTGGCGTTGTTTTCAATGGCTATGATCGCATCGCCGCCATCCGTTCCGGCCTTTGCCGCAGGAGGCGGCGGTGATCCGCCTTCGGCCAGCCCGCCGCCGCCGGACACCAGATCCGCTCCCAAATCAACCTCGAAGTCGAAGAAGAAGGCCCCCAAACAGTCGAGCGCCGACGATGATGCGTTTCGGCAGGGGTACCGTGCCGCGCATGCGACGATCTATGAGCGCAACGGGTTCGCTGGGGCCATCGAGCAGCTAAAGGCGCTCGGCCGTGACGATAACGCTGATGTTGCCAATCTGATCGGTTATTCCTATCGCAAGCTCGGCGACTACAGGCTGTCGCAGGCTTGGTACGAGCGCGCGTTGAAGGCGGATCCGAACCACGTGCTGACCTGGCAGTATTACGGCCTGTGGCAGGTCGAGCAGGGCAATCGCGATCAGGCGTCGTATCATCTGACGCGGATCGCGGCGATTTGCGGCACGGCTTGTGAGGAGTATCGATCGCTGGCCGCTGCGCTCGAAAAGCCGCCCGGCACCGGACTCGTTTATTGAGCTTATGACCTAACAGGGCGGGTGCGTTGCGGCGCGCTCGCCTGATCGAGGCTTACGCCTGCGGCCGCGGTGCGTCCGGCGCGGCGGCCGGCATGGCGCGGGTACGGAAATAGTCGAGCACGAAAAGCCGGATCGCCGAGGACAGGTTGCCCTGCTGGCGATTGCTGTCGATCTCGCCGACCAGTTCGGACAGCGTCATGTTCCGCAGACCCGAGATTTCCTTCATCCCGTTCCAGAAAGCTTCTTCGAGGCTGACGCTGGTCTTGTGACCGGCAACGACGATCGAGCGTTTGACGACGGGCGACTTCATGATGCCTCTCCGTCCTCGAGCTTGTGCTGGTCCAGAAGATCGCCGGCGCGATCCTTGCGACGTTCAGCGAGCGTGCGTTCGGCCTTGGTTCGGCCAAAGCGTGCGCGGTTGGCATCGGCTTGCTTTGCCGATTGTTCCCGTTCGATGCGCTTCTTGAATCGCTTCAGATTGATCACGTCTCCCATGCTCGCCTCCATCATCCGGCGACTCGAAGACATGATGATTCATGGGGCGGAAAAACGTCGCGTCGTGCGCAAGCAAATTTGATGGTCATTCGGAATCCCCGTCTACCGGCTCTGATAGCATCAAAAAATACATTTCGCTCTGCGAAAAATCGAATAATTCCTGCTCCTACCATGCGTCAACACAACGGCGATAGATGATCCACCTCATTCTTCAGTATCGTCCATAGTTTATATCTCTCATCCGTAGTTTCCCGGGGCCCAAGCGGCGATCAGCCCGGGTGTGTCATTTTGTCCGGCTGCATCAGGCGTTCGAATTCGGCGGCGTCCACAAACCCGAGGCGCAGAGCTTCTTCTTTCAATGTCGTTCCGCGCGCGTGCGCCGATTTGGCGACCTTCGCCGCGTTGTCGTATCCGATCCTGGGGGCCAGTGCGGTGACCAGCATCAGCGAGCGCTCCATCAATTCGCGGATTCGCTTTTCGTCGGCGCGGATGCCCACCACGCAATGTTCGGTGAACGAGCGTGCCGCGTCCGACAGCAGTTGAATGGAATGCATCATACAATATGCCAATACGGGTTTGTAAACATTCAATTCGAAATGCCCCTGGCTGCCGGCGACGGTGACGGTGGTCTGGTTGCCGAACACCTGACAGCAGACCATGGTCATCGCTTCGCACTGAGTCGGGTTGACCTTGCCGGGCATGATCGACGAGCCCGGTTCGTTTTCCGGCAGGATCAATTCTCCGAGACCGGAACGCGGGCCCGAACCCAACAGGCGAATGTCATTGGCGATCTTGAACAGGCCGGTCGCCGCCGAATTGATCGCGCCATGCACCAGCACATAGGCGTCGTTGCAAGCCAGCGCCTCGAACTTGTTGGGTGCGCTGGTGAACGGCAGCCTTGTGATTTTCGCGACATGCTTGGCGAACAGCTTTGCAAATTTCGGCTTCGAGTTGAGACCGGTTCCAACCGCGGTGCCGCCTTGCGCCAACGGGAACAGTTCCTTCACCGCGGCTCGCAGCCGCGCGATCCCGCTCTCGACCTGCGCGGCGTAGCCCGAAAATTCCTGCCCCAGCGTCAATGGCGTTGCGTCCTGGGTGTGGGTTCTCCCGATCTTGACGATTTTGGCGAACGCCTTTTCCTTCTTGCGCAATTCGCGATGCAACTCGTCGAGCGCCGGAATCAGGTCGGCGACGATGCGTCCGGCGGCAGCGATATGCATCGCCGTCGGGAATGAATCGTTCGACGACTGACTCATGTTGACGTGGTCGTTGGGATGAACCGGTTTCTTGGCGCCGAGTTCGCCGCCCAGCATCTGGTTGGCGCGGTTGGCGATCACCTCGTTGAGATTCATGTTGGTCTGGGTGCCCGAGCCGGTCTGCCAGACGACCAGCGGGAAGTGATCGTCGAGCTTGCCTTCGATCACCTCGCGTGCGGCGCGGATGATGGCGCTGGCTCTGCGCGCATCGAGCAGTCCGAGCTCCCGGTTGGTTTGGGCGGCGGCGAGCTTGACGATACCGAGCGCATGGACGATCGCGATCGGCATACGGTCCTGGCCGATCTTGAAATTCTGTCGCGAGCGCTCGGTTTGCGCGCCCCAATAGCGGTCAGCGGGAACGTCGATCGGACCGAAGCTGTCGGTCTCGCTACGGGTAGATTTGTTTCCGGATGTTTTTGCTCGAGCCATGCGTATGTCCGTTGCGCCGTGAAAGGGCGGAACGCGTACACTACAGCGTAGCGGATTTTCTCGCGCTTAGATTATTTCTTGCGGAAACGATCCAGTCGCACCACTTCAGCGCCTTCGCTCGTCTTTGCCGGCTCGTCCTCGATTTCCGCTGCGGGCTCCGGCGCGGCGACGGGCAGGGCGGACGGCGCGGAAACCGCCGGCACCTTCGCCGCGGGCGCCTCTGGCACCGTTTCCGACGGCTCGAATTGCAGGCCGAACTGTACCGACGGATCGAGGAAGCTCTTGATCGCCGCGAACGGCACCACCAGCCGCTCGGGGATGCCGCCGAACGACAGGCCGACCTCGAAACGATCCTCCGTCACCACCAGATCCCAGAACTGATGCTGCAGGATGATCGTCATCTCTTCCGGATATTGCGCCAACAGCCGCGGCGACAGCTTCACGCCGTCGGCGGTGGACAGGAAGGTGATGAAGAAATGATGCTCGCCGGGCAGGCCATGTTCGGCCGCGTCAGCCAGCACGCGGCGCAGCACTCCGCGCAGCGCGTCGCGCGCCAGCACGTCATAACGGATGTGATCGGTCGCCATGGTCGTCCTGTCAGGTTTTATGGCCGCCGGTCCCCCGACTCGCCCCTTTGCCCCCATGCTACCCCGGCGGGAGCCGCAGGTCAGCAGGCGCGACGGATCGAATTTGCAGCAACGGCTCCCGTCGGCCGGAAATGAAAAGAATTAAGTGGAGGCTTCTGTTGCCAGGTGCCTCCGAACCCCGCCTAGCGGAGCTTAACCCGCTAGGACTTTAGATCGGTCTTTCAAACTGCGTTACGCAGCCTGAGCAACCGGAGCATAGTTGTCGTTTGCAACTATTGCATAGCCCGATAACGGCGGAACAATACCGGGAAAAAACTCGTCCTTTACGCCCTCGTCGATCCTGGTTCGCCCCCGCCGAAACCCACCACGGGAGGGGTGGGCTTGGGTGGAGGCGCCGGGTACTGCCCCCGGGTCCGAATGGTTTATTGCGACGGTCATTTATTTCCATAGCCGGCGAACCGGCACCTCCAATATAGGGTGCAGGTACGGAGAAAAACAGGGCCAAAGGCGCTGAACAGGAAGGGAACATGGACCCCAACTTTCGGTTTGCTGTCGCTCAGTTGCGGTTTCGCCACGGATTCGACGATTCCAAAAGGTGCGTCCACGTCCATTGCACGAATTATGCGCAGTTCACCGCCATCCCCAGCGCTCGACCCGCGGTCGTAACGCGATCGGCAATTCACTCGCGTGTGTTGCAGTGCTCCGACCGCAAAAGTTGCGAACTGCGCGCCCTTCATGGGGTTTGATGGCGGCTTTGGCCGCTCCGTTTACCGTCGGCTCTGGAGTGTTTGGGTTTTGCTGGCGTTGTCTGAGGAAAGTCGCTAGGCAGTTTCCGGGACAAGTATCCAGGTTATCCAAGCAAACGGGCGAGAAGCCTGTCTTGGGGAGGAGAGATATCCATGAATGCTACGCCGGGCCATGCGCCGGTCAAATCCATCATGCCGAAATGGGTTCGCAACCCGCAGGAGTTTGTCGGCGGAATTGCCCTGATGGCGATTGCCGTGTTCGCCCTCTGGGCGTCCAGCGACCTGCAGGGCATGCGCGGATTTTCGTTCGGCGCCGGCACCGCGCCGCGGATGTTCGGATTTTTGCTGCTGGGACTAGGCGCCCTCATTACCGTCGTCGGCGTTGTCACCGAAGGTCCCCATCTCGCGAAATACCATTGGCGGGGACCGTTTTTCGTGACGATCGCAATTTTGACGTTTGCCTTCACGATCAGACCCATGGGAATGATCTTTGCCGCCATGGCCGCCTTCTTGATCGCGGCATGCGGGTCACCGGAAACCCGGTGGAAGGAGACGCTGATCGTCGCCGTCTGCCTGACGGCGTTTTGCAGCCTGCTGTTTCCATATGCGCTCGGACTGCCGTTGCAGCTCCTGCCGACTTTCATGATTCGGTGAGGGTGCGATGGGAGATATCTTCTCAAATCTTGGACTCGGCTTCGGCGTCGTTTTCCAGTTCGTGCAGTGGACACCCGCATTCCTTGGCGGAATTTCCATTCCGATCCCGGTCAATATTCTGCTGTGCCTGATCGGCGCACTGGTCGGTACGCTGGTTGGCGTGCTGCCCGGCATTGGCACCATCGCTACGGTGGCCATGCTGCTGCCGATCACCTTTGGCCTGCCCCCGGTAGGCGCACTGATCATGCTGGCCGGCATCTATTACGGTGCGCAATATGGCGGCTCGACCACGTCGATCCTGGTCAATATTCCAGGTGAGGCCGGCTCGGTGGTCACTGCGCTTGACGGCTTCCAGATGGCGAAGAGAGGCCGCGCCGGCCCGGCGCTCGCGATCGCCGCGATCGGATCGTTCTTCGCCGGCTGTGTCGCGACCGTGCTGATTGCCCTGCTGGGCGCGCCGCTCACCAAGATTGCGCTGGCGTTCGGTCCTGCAGAATACTTCTCGCTGATGGTGCTCGGCCTGATCTTCGCGGTTGTGCTCGCGAAAGGCTCGGTGCTGAAGGCGATCGCGATGATCGTGATGGGCCTGCTGCTTTCGATGGTCGGGTCCGACATCGAGACCGGCGCGTCTCGCATGGCCTTCAACATTCCCGAACTGGCTGACGGTCTTGGTTTTGCCACGCTGGCGATGGGATTGTTCGGCTTTGCAGAAATCATTCGCAATCTCGATGCCGGCGGCGAAACCGATCGCAAGCTGGTCCAGGAGAAGGTGTCGGGACTGATGCCGACGCGGAGGGATCTCAAGGAGACGACCCCTGCGATCCTGCGCGGCACTGTGCTCGGATCGATTCTCGGCATTCTGCCGGGCGGCGGCGCCGTGATCGCATCCTTCGCGGCATACACGCTCGAGAAGAAGGTCGCGAAAGATCCTTCGAAGTTTGGTCATGGTGAAATCCGGGGCGTCGCAGCCCCCGAGAGTGCCAACAATGCCGCCGCCCAGACCTCCTTCATCCCGTTGCTCACGCTCGGCATCCCGCCCAATGCCGTCATGGCGCTGATGGTCGGCGCAATGACGATTCACGGCATCGTGCCCGGTCCCCAGGTGATGCAGAAGCAGCCGGACCTGGTGTGGGGCATGATTGCCTCGATGTGGGTCGGCAACCTGATGCTGCTGATCATCAACCTGCCTTTGGTGGGCATTTGGGTCCGGCTGTTGCGCGTGCCGTACCGGTTGATGTTCCCGTCGATCGTGGTTTTCTGCTGTATCGGCATCTACTCCGTGAACAACGCGCCAACCGACGTCATGATCGCTGGTGCGTTCGGATTGGTCGGCTACTGGCTGATCAAGCACGATTTCGAGCCGGCCCCGTTGCTGCTCGGGATGGTGCTCGGGCCGCTGATGGAAGAAAACCTGCGCCGCGCACTCCTGATTTCGCGCGGCGACTGGTCCGTCTTCCTGACGCGACCATTGTCGGCGGTATTGATGGCGATTGCAGCCGCGTTGCTCATCCTTGCGGTGCTGCCGTCGCTGCGCAAGAAGCGCGATGAGGTGTTCGTGGAATCGGAGAACTGACCTGCGTCGGTGCGCCGCAGCCCGAAGGCTGGTCGATTTCGGGCATAATTTTCTATGCCATGGAAAATGCCGGCCGGCGGGCTCGGCATTGCAACGGATCCGGGAGATCAAAATGAATTGGTACGGTCGCTCGCTTGCGAGCGGTTTTCTGGCAGTGCTTGCGGGACTGGGCTTGTCTTCGCAGGTCCAGGCTCAGACTTATCCGACGCGCAACATCACCATGATCGTGCCGTTTGCGGCGGGTGGTCCGACGGACGTCATCGCGCGCATCGTCACTGGCCATATGGCGCAGACGCTCGGTCAAACCATCATCATCGAAAACGTGGTCGGCGCCGGCGGCACCACCGCCACCACCCGCGCCGCGCGCGCCGCCAATGACGGCTATACGCTGATCACGGGGCATATGGGCACGCATGCGGCTTCTGTGCCGCTTTATCCCAAGCTCGCCTATCACCCGGAAAAGGACTTCGAGCCGGTCGGACTGCTCGCCGGCACGCCGATCCTGATCCTGGCGCGCAAGGATTTTGCGCCAAAGGACCTCAAGGAATTCATCGCCTACGTCAAGGCGAACGAGTCCAAGGTCAACGCGGCGCATGCCGGCGTTGGCTCGGTCTCGAACGTATCGTGCGAACTGCTGAACTCGGTTCTGGGCGTCAAGCCGATCGGCGTTCCCTTCAACGGTACCGGTCCGGCGATGAACGCGCTGGTGGCCGGTCAGGTCGACTACATGTGCGACCAGATCGTCAATGCCGTGCCGCAGATCAACGGCGGCACCATCAAGGCCTACGCCGTGGCGACACCCGAGCGTAACCCGTCCTTGCCGAATGTTCCCACCACCACCGAGGCCGGCCTGCCGGCCTTCCAGGCCCAGGCATGGAACGCGATCTTCGCGCCCAAGGGAACGCCCCCGGATGTCGTCGCCAAGTTGAACGCCGCGATCGTCAAGGCGCTCGACGACGAGAATGTACGCAAGCGCCTGCTCGAACTCGGCAGCGTCATACCGCCTGCCGCCGATCGTACGCCGGCGGCGCTGGGAACGCTGGTAAAGAGCGAAATCGCGAAGTGGACACCGGTGGTCAAGCCGGTGAATTAATCCCCTGTAATCAGACGGATAGGCGAGGGGCGGAACGCGGGTTCCGCCCCTTGTCGTTTGTTCGGAGAGGGATCATTTTTCCGGGTATAATCGGGGTGCAAAGCCGAATCGGCGTGTCGATCGGATGTTCCGGCCGCTAAATTCGCCGTTCCGACAAAGGCCTGAAGCACAACCCATGAACCAGTACCACGACCTGCTCGAACGTATCCTCAGCGACGGCGCGGAGAAGCACGACCGCACCGGCACCGGCACGCTGTCGATCTTCGGTCATCAGATGCGGTTCAATCTCTCGGCCGGCTTTCCGATGCTGACCACCAAGCGGCTGCCGCTGAAGGCGATCGTGCATGAATTGCTCTGGTTCCTGGCCGGCGACACCAACATCAAATATCTCAGGGCTCACGGCGTTTCGATCTGGGATGAATGGGCCGACGCCAACGGCGATCTCGGCCCGGTCTACGGATCGCAATGGCGCTCGTGGCCGGCGCCGGACGGGCACAGCATCGACCAGATTTCCAACGTCATCGACATGATCAGGCGTAACCCGGATTCACGGCGGCTGATCGTGACCGCCTGGAATCCGGCCGACGTCGACAAGATGGCGCTGCCGCCCTGTCACTGCCTGTTTCAGTTCTACGTTGCGAACGGCAAGCTCTCCTGTCAGCTCTATCAGCGCTCAGCCGACGTGTTCCTCGGCGTGCCCTTCAACATCGCATCCTATTCGTTGCTGACGATGATGGTGGCGCAGGTGACCGGACTGAAGCCCGGTGACTTCGTGCACTCCCTGGGTGATGCGCATCTCTACTCCAACCACCTCGAGCAGGCACGTCTGCAACTGACGCGGCCGACGCGGCCGTTGCCGGTCATGAAGATCAATCCTGACGTGAAGGATATCTTCGCGTTCCGCTACGAGGATTTCGCGCTCGAAGGCTACGATCCGCACCCGCACATCAAGGCCGAAGTGGCTGTATGACCAGCGGTGTGAGCACCTGATGTCGCCGACGATCCGCCGCGCGCGCCCGGGCGAAGCAGGACTTGTCCTGTCCTTCGTTCGCGAACTCGCCGAATACGAAAAGCTGCTGCACGAAGTGGAAGCGACCGAGGCCGGTATCGATGCGGCGCTGTTCGGCGCCAATCCGCGCCTGTTCTGCGAGATCGCCGAGTGGGACGGAGAGCCGGCCGGCTTCGCGGTCTGGTTCGTGAATTTTTCAACCTTCAGCGGTCGCTCCGGCATCTATCTGGAAGATCTGTTCGTCCGCCCGGCGCTGCGCGGTAAGGGAATCGGCAAGGCGCTGCTGGTGCATCTCGCGAGGGAATGCGTGGCGAACGGCTGGTCGCGCTTGCAGTGGGCGGTGCTCGACTGGAACACGCCGTCGATTGAATTCTATAAGTCGCTCGGCGCGGTCTTGATGGACGACTGGACGGTGTGCCGGGTCGGCGGTCCGGCGCTGCGCGCGTTAGCGCAAGGGGAGCGGTGATGGAAATCGTTCTTATCGTCGCTGTCGCCGAGAACGGCGTGATCGGAGCCAGGGGGGCCATTCCATGGCGGCTAAAATCCGACATGGCGCGCTTCAAGGCGCTGACCTCGGGTAAACCTGTCGTCATGGGCCGGAAGACCTTCGTCTCGATCGGCCGGCCGCTCCCCGGACGGACCAATATTGTCGTCACCCGCGACGCTGGTTTTCGCGCCGATGGCGTGGTGGTTACCCATTCGTTCAGCGACGCGAAGGCGATCGCCACCGGCGATGCACTGCGACGTTTCGCCACTGAGATCGCCGTGATCGGCGGCGCGGAAATCTACGCGCAATGGATGGACAGCGCCGATCGCCTGGAGATTACCGAGGTGCACACCCGGCCCGACGGCGATACGCGTTTCCCGGCAGTCGATGCAACCGCATGGGAAGAGGCGGCGCGCGTACGGAATCCGGCCGGTCCGGACGATAGCGCCGATTTCTCCTATGTGACATTTCGTCGGCGCCGACAGGGTTAACCTCGCTAACCAATGTTTACATTGACAATTGTGGCGTCAGGCATAGCTGCTTCGTGCAGGAAGCTTGCATTGTAAGGGACCTAGCGGTCCCCTATAAAGCCGGGCTGATAGGCGAGGCTGGGCATCCTGCCCAAAACAGGCGGACCCGGGCCCTCGCGGAGGAGAGTTTGCATGCCGTGGAAGAATCAGGGTGGGGGTCCATGGGGCCCGGGTCCGAAGGGACCGTGGGGTTCGGGTCCGCAGTCGGGCGGGCCGAGGCCACCTGATCTTGAGGATCTGCTGCGGCGCGGCCAGGACAAGCTGCAACAGCTTCTGCCGGGCGGCCATTTCAGCGGCATGGGCATCGCGCTGGTGCTGGCCGGTGCGCTGGTGATCTGGGGATTGTCCGGATTCTTCCGCGTGCAGTCGGAAGAACTCGGTGTCGTCTTGCGCTTCGGCAAGCATGTGCGCACCGTGGAACCCGGGCTGAACTATCATCTGCCTTATCCGATCGAAACCGTGCTGCTGCCGAAGGCGCTGCGCGTCTCCACCATTTCGATCGGCATGAGCCTGATCGACGACCCGGCGCGGCGCGGCCGCACCATGCGGGACGTGCCGGAAGAAAGCCTGATGCTGACGGGCGACGAGAACATCGTCGACGTCGACTTCACGGTGCTGTGGCGGATCAAGCCCAACGGCGTGGGCAATTTCCTCTTCAACATCCAGAATCCCGAAGGCACCGTCAAGGCGGTGGCCGAAAGCGCGATGCGCGAGGTGATCGGGCGTTCGCAGATCCAGCCGATCCTCACCGGCGCCCGCAATCTGACCGAGCAGGCCGTCCACGAGCTGATGCAGAAGACGCTGGATACGTACGGATCCGGCGTTCAGATCACGCAGGTGCAGATGCAGAAGGTCGACCCGCCCGCGCAAGTGATCGACTCGTTCCGCGACGTGCAGGCCGCGCGCGCCGACTTCGAGCGGCTGCAGAACGAGGCGCAGACCTATGCCAACCGCGTCATCCCCGACGCCCGCGGCCGCGCTGCGCAGATCCTGCAGGTCGCCGAAGGTTACAGGGAACAGGCGATCGCCGAGGCCAAGGGCCAGAGCGCGCGCTTCATGAAGGTGTACGAGGAATACAACAAGGCCAAGGACGTGACGCGGCAGCGAATTTACCTGGAGACGATGGAGCGGATTCTCGGCGGCTCCGAGAAGCTGGTCTATGACGGCGGCAATTCCGCACAGAGCATCGTGCCTTATCTGCCGCTCAGTGAGTTGACGCCGCGCCGTCCGGCGCCGACGGCCGGTCAGCAGCAGCAGGGGGGCACGCGATGAGGTCCCCGGTTACAGGTATTGTCACCCTGATCCTGCTGTTCGCCCTGGTGATCGTGGGCTACAGCTCGATCTTCACGGTGTCGCAGACCGAGCAGGCGCTCGTGGTCCGGCTCGGCCGGCCGGTCGACGTCGTGTCCGAGCCGGGTCTGAACTTCAAGGCGCCGTTCATCGACACCGTCATCAGCATCGACAAGCGCATCCTCGATCTGGAAAATCCATCGCAGGAAGTCATTGCTTCCGACCAGAAACGGCTCGTCGTCGACGCCTTCGCCCGCTACCGGATCAAGAACCCGCTGCGCTTCTATCAGAGCATCGGCTCGATCCAGGCCGCCAACATCCAGCTCACCACGCTGCTGAACGCGGCGCTGCGCCGCGTGCTGGGCGAGGTCAACTTCATTACCGTGGTGCGCGACGAACGGGAAACGCTGATGACGCGGATTCGGGATCAACTCGACAGAGAGGCTGACCAATACGGCATCCAACTGGTCGACGTGCGTATCCGTCGCGCTGATCTGCCCGAGGCCAACAGCCAGGCGGTCTATCAGCGCATGCAGACCGAGCGGCAGCGCGAGGCGGCGGAGTTCCGCGCCCAGGGCGGCCAGAAGTCGCAGGAGATCCGCTCTAAGGCTGATCGCGAGGCCACCGTCATCGTCGCGGAGGCCAATTCGACCGCCGAGCAGACGCGCGGCGTGGGCGACGCCGAACGCAACCGGTTGTTCGCCGAGGCCTATGGCCGGGATGCGGATTTCTTCGCCTTCTATCGTTCGATGTCGGCCTATGAGACTGGGCTGCGCTCCAACGATACCCGTTTCCTGCTGCGGCCCGATTCCGAGTTCTTCCGCTTCTTCGCCAATCCGTCGGGCCATCCGCCGGCGGCGGCCGCGGCGCCGAAGCCTTAAACGGCCGGCCCGCACAATACGCACGTTACGGCGAAGCGGGGGGCCGCTTCGCCGGCACAAAAACAAAAGGCGCTTGACTAGCGGGGGGATGCCATCCGATGAGGTCCATTGCGTTCGCCGACTTCCTCATCGGTGTGGGCATCCTCTTTGTGCTTGAAGGCCTGATGTTCGCAGCCAGCCCGGCCTGGATGCGCCGGGCGATGAAAAGCGCATTGGCGACGCCGGACAATATCCTGCGGATCGTCGGCATCGTCTCGGCGATCATCGGCCTGCTTCTGATCTGGTTCGTACGGCGGTAAGGTTCCTCCGGCACTTCGGGATGGTCCGAAGGACCAGTCCTCAGATGCGCAATTGCGCATCGGGAATCTCGAGATTCTCGGATGTGGAAATGCACATCTTAGTTCGCTTCGCGCCCCGGAATGACGGTAATCAACGGCCGCAACTAGCTCTGGCGCCAACGAAATCGTGAGCCGAGAGCCGCCCGTTTTTCGCTGGAATGTCAGGCGCAGATGCTTGCGTCCAAGACCCGTTCGGGCGCACTGTGGGCCCAAATTTGAGCCTTTGGAGACGAGCCGACATGACCGGTGCCAGACCCGCCTTGAAAAGCCGCCTGCGCCTGATGGGAATTGCGATCTCGCTCGGTGCCGCCAGCATGCTGGCTTCAGTGCCCGCCAGCGCGCGCGGGCCGGACGGTATCGCCGACATTGCCGAGAAGGTGATCGATTCCGTCGTCAATATTTCGACCTCGCAGAGCGTGGAAGCCAAGGGCGGCAGGGATACGATGCCGCAATTGCCGCCGGGCTCACCGTTCGAGGAGTTTTTTGACGACTTCTTCAAGAACCGGCGAGGCGGCCTGCCCAAGGGCGGCGACAAGAGCGGCGAAATGCAGCCGCCGCGCAAGACGAATTCGCTCGGCTCCGGTTTCATCGTCGATGCTGCCGGGGTCGTCGTCACCAACAATCACGTCATCGCGGATGCCGACGAGATCAACTTGATCATGAACGACGGCACCAAGATCAAGGCCGAACTGGTCGGCGTCGACAAGAAGACCGACATTGCGGTCTTGAAGTTCAAGCCGGTGAAGCCGGTGACCGCGGTGAGGTTCGGCGATTCCGACAAGCTGCGGCTCGGCGAATGGGTGATTGCGATCGGCAATCCGTTCAGCCTCGGCGGCTCGGTAACGGCCGGCATCGTATCGGCGCGCAACCGCGACATCAGCCAGGGGCCGTACGACAGCTACATCCAGACCGACGCCTCCATCAACCGCGGCAATTCCGGCGGGCCGCTGTTCAACCTCGAAGGCGAAGTGGTCGGCGTCAACACGCTGATCATCTCGCCGACCGGCGGTTCGATCGGCCTCGGCTTCGCGGTGCCGTCGAAGACGGTGGCCGCCGTAGTTGATCAGCTCCGGCAGTTCGGCGAACTGCGCCGCGGCTGGCTCGGCGTGCGGATCCAGCAGGTCACCGAGGAGATCGCCGAAAGCCTCAACATCAAGCCCGCCCGCGGCGCGCTGGTCGCCGGCATTGACGACAAGGGGCCGGCCAAGCCTGCCGGCATTGAGCCCGGCGATGTCGTCGTCAAGTTCGACGGCAAGGAGGTCAAGGACCCGAAGGATCTCTCCCGCGTCGTCGCCGATACCGCCGTCGGCAAGGAAGTCGACGTGGTCATCATCCGCAAGGGCAACGAGGAAACCCGCAAGGTTACGCTCGGCCGCCTCGAGGATACCGAAAAGGTGCAGCAGGCCGCCGCCAAGACCAAGGAAGACCCTGTCGAGAAGCCGGTGACGCAAAAGGCGCTCGGCCTCGATCTTGCCGCGCTGAGCAAGGACCTGCGCACGAAGTACAAGATCAAGGAGAGCGTGAAGGGCGTCATCATCACCGGTGTCGACGGCTCCTCCGACGCCGCCGACAAGCGGCTCTCTGCCGGCGACGTCATTGTCGAGGTGGCGCAGGAAGCGGTCGCCAGCGCCGCCGACATCAAAAAGCGCGTCGATCAGCTCAAGAAGGACGGCAAGAAATCGGTGCTGCTGCTGGTGTCGAACGGCGAGGGCGAATTGCGGTTCGTGGCGCTCGGCGTGCAGTGATAGATCACGTAGCGGTTGACCCGAAAACACTGTCGTCCCTGCGCACGCAGGGACCCATAACCACCAGCGCGGATTGTATCAAAGGCAACTGGCCCCATCGCATCATGGACGGGCCGCGGCGTATGGGCCCCTGCGTGCGCAGGGACGACGCAAGAGTTCTTATCCCCCCACAAACTCCTCGCGCCGATAGCCTTGCGCGTACAACAGCGCAGTGAGGTCGCCGTAGTCGATCCGCGCGGCGGCAGCGGCGGCCACCGCCGGCTTGGCGTGATAGGCGACACCGAGCCCCGCCGCCTGGATCATGCCGAGGTCATTGGCGCCGTCGCCGATCACCAGCGTGTCGATCTCGTCGAGATCGAAGGATTCGCGAAGCTCGATGAGCGTAGCCAATTTGGCGGCGCGGCCGAGGATCGGCTCGGCAACCTCGCCGCTGAATTTGCCGTCCCGCACCTTCAACTCGTTGGCGCGGTTTTCCTGGAAACCGATCTTGGCCGCGACCGCATGGGTGAACAGCGTGAAGCCGCCGGAGATCAGGCAGGTCCAGGCGCCGTTGGCGCGCATGGTGGAAACCAACTCACGGCCTCCCGGTGTCGGCGTGATGCGCTTTGCCAGGACTTCGTCGACCACGCCGACGGGCAGGTCCTTCAGGAGCGCGACACGCTCGCGCAGCGCCGGCTCGAATTCGATCTCGCCGCGCATCGCGCGCTCGGTGATGCCTGCGACATGCGCCTTCAGCCCGGCGAAGTCAGCCAGCTCGTCGATGCATTCCTGGCCGATCATGGTGGAGTCCATGTCGGCGAGAAAAAGCTTCTTGCGCCTGAACGCGGCAGGCTGCACGACGATGTCGATCGGCAGGTCACCGCGCGCCTGTTGCAGGCGGGTCTCGATCGCTTTGATCTCGTCCGGGCTCTTGACCTGGCTGTCGAAGGGAATGTCGACTGCCACTTCGTCGAACAGCCATTGCGCCGTTCCCGGCGACGGGAGAACGGCCAGCGCTCCGTCGACGACGGTGGTGTCGAGCGCGGGGTTGGCCGGATTGCAGATGAGGGTGGCGACCAGGGACATGCAGACGTATCAGCTAGATTTGAGCAAGGCCGTGCTTATCGCAGGGCCGACCGCCAGCGGCAAGTCGGCCCTGGCGCTCGAATTGGCCCAAAAGACCGGCGGCGTCGTCATCAACACCGATTCGATGCAGGTCTACCGCGATCTCTGCATCATCACGGCACGGCCGACGCCGGAGGAGGAGGCGCGCGTGCCGCACCGGCTCTACGGCCATGTCGACGCGTCGGTCAATTTCTCGGCCGGAGCGTGGGTGACGGATGCGGGAAAGGTGCTCGCAGAGGCGCGCGCGGAAAAGCGGCTGCCAATCTTCGTCGGCGGGTCCGGCCTTTATTTCAAGGCATTGACGCGCGGTCTCTCCGCGGTGCCGCCGATCCCCGCCGAGGTTCGCGATGCTGTTCGGGCGCGGCTGGAACGCGACGGCGTTGAAGCGCTGCACACTGAACTGACGCGGCGCGATCCCGTCTCCGCCGAGCGCCTGAAGCCGCGCGACCGCACCCGGATTGCCCGCGCCCTGGAAGTCGTGGAAACCACCGGCCGCGCACTGCCGGACTGGCATCGCGAGGGCCTGCCGCCGCTGCTGCCTCGGAGCGAGTTCTCGGCGCTGTTCCTTGCGCCTGAGCGCGAAAAGCTTTACGCGCGGATCGATGCGCGATTCGGCGCGATGCTGGCCGCGGGTGCGCTGGACGAGGTCGCAGCGCTTGCCGGGCGAAAGCTCGATCCCCTGCTGCCGGCGATGAAGGCCCATGGCGTGCCGGCGCTGATCCGGCACCTCAGGGGAGAAATCACGCGCGAGGAGGCCGCCGAAATCGGCCGCGCCGACACCCGCCATTATGCAAAACGGCAGTTCACGTGGTTCAGGCATCAACTGCCGGAGTTCGAATGGGTGACGCCGGAGGCGGCGGGTCTGGTCCTTCGGACCATCCCGGAATGACGTCGGCTTAACGGCCTCGCATGGCTGCACGCATAAAATTCCCCCTCGCCGAATGCCCGGAACACCGCTACAATGCCTAAATCGCGCCGAGAGCGTCCGTCCCTTGACTTCCGGGGGCCGAACGGTATAACCCGCGCAACCTTTGGGAAGTCCGGGCCGCAAAATGCGTAACATTATTACCAAACTGCTTATCGTCGTCGTACCCAGGCACACCGCCGGGGATGGCTAGCGGCCATCCAAATTCAGGCGGTGTGCATGGGGCCTCTCGGGCCCTTTTTTATTTCCCAAAACAGACAACCGAAAGAAGCCGCGCCGACAAGCGCATCCGGAGCAGACCATGACCGACAAGAGCAACGACCCCAATCAGATGACCGGCGCCGCGATGATCGTGCGCGCGCTCATCGATCACGGTGTCCAGCACATCTTCGGCTATCCCGGCGGCGCGGTGCTTCCGATCTATGACGAGATTTTCCAGCAGAGCGACGTTGAGCACATCCTGGTGCGGCACGAGCAGGGCGCCGGCCATGCGGCGGAGGGCTACGCGCGCTCGACTGGCAAGCCGGGCGTGGTGCTGGTGACGTCAGGCCCAGGCGCCACCAACATGGTGACGCCGCTGACGGATGCGCTGATGGATTCGATCCCGCTGGTGTGCATCACCGGCCAGGTGCCGACGCACCTGATCGGCAACGACGCGTTCCAGGAATGCGACACCGTCGGCATCACCCGTCCCTGCACCAAGCACAACTGGCTGGTGCGCGACGTCAACGATCTGGCCAAGGTGCTGCACGAGGCGTTCTACGTTGCGACCACGGGCCGTCCCGGACCCGTCGTGGTCGACGTGCCCAAGGACGTGCAGTTTGCGGTCGGCACCTATCATCCGCCGCGCAAATCCGACGTGCATGTGTCCTATACCCCGCGGGTGAAAGGCGATGCGGCACAGATCCGAAAAGCGGTGGCGCTGTTGGCTGCCGCAAAGCGCCCGGTGATCTATTCCGGCGGCGGCGTCATCAATTCCGGACCCGAGGCGTCGAAGCTGTTGCGCGAGTTGGTCGAGGTCACTGGCTTTCCGATCACCTCGACACTGATGGGCCTCGGCGCCTATCCGGCAACCGGCAAGAACTGGCTCGGCATGCTCGGCATGCACGGCACCTACGAGGCCAACATGGCGATGCATGGTTGTGACGTCATGCTGTGCGTCGGCGCGCGCTTCGACGACCGCATCACCGGCCGGACCGACGCATTCTCGCCAGGCTCGAAGAAGATCCACGTTGATATAGATCCGTCCTCGATCAACAAGAACATCCGCGTCGACGTGCCGATCATCGGCGACGCCGGCAATGTGCTCGGCGACCTGCTGCAGGTGTTCAGGGCGGAGGCGAAGAAGCCTGACATCAAGAGCTGGTGGCAGGAGATCGCCACCTGGCGCGCGCGCAATTCGCTCGCTTACAAGAAGAGCAACGACGTCATCCTGCCGCAATACGCCATTCAGAAGCTGTTCGAGGCGACGCGCGGCCATGACACCTACATCACCACCGAAGTCGGCCAGCATCAGATGTGGGCGGCGCAGTTCTTCGGTTTTGAGGAGCCGCATCGCTGGATGACGTCGGGCGGTCTCGGCACCATGGGCTACGGCCTGCCGGCAGCGCTCGGCGTGCAGGTTGCGCACCCTGACAGCCTCGTGATCGACATTGCCGGCGACGCCTCGGTGCAGATGACGATGCAGGAGATGTCGACGGCGGTTCAGTTTGAACTGCCGATCAAGATCTTCATCCTGAACAACCAGTACATGGGCATGGTGCGGCAGTGGCAGCAGCTCCTGCATGGCAACCGGCTGTCGCATTCTTACTCCGAGGCGCTGCCGGATTTCGTCAAGCTCGCCGATGCGTTCGGCTGCGTCGGCATCCAGGCGATCAAGCCCGGCGATCTCGACGGTGCGCTCAAGGAGATGATCAAGGTCAAGCGTCCGGTGCTGTTCGATTGCCGCGTCGCCGCGCTGGAAAACTGCTTCCCGATGATTCCGTCCGGCAAGGCGCACAACGAAATGCTGCTGCCGGCGGAAGCAACCGATGAAGCCACCGCCGCGGCGTTCGCCGGCGGCAAGGCGCTGGTGTGAGAATGCGAGACAAGGGTTCGCTGTGAGGACGCGAGACAAAAATTCCGCTGTCATCGCCCGGCTTGCCGCCTCCGATAAAGCTTCGGCGAGCCATGACCGGACAGCCTCGGCGAAGCCTTGGCGTAGCCGGGACCGGGCGATCCAGTACGCCGCGGCGTCTCGGCTGTGCTCGGACGCCTCTGGAATACTGGATCCCCGCGTTCGCGGGGATGATGAGCATACGAGAGGATCGAGAAGTGTTTGACCTCGCAGAGCTCGAACGCGCACACGACATCGTGGGGCAGGCGGTGCCGCCGACGCCGGCGCATGCCTGGCCGCTGCTCAGCGAGCGGCTGGGTACGAGCGTCATCGTCAAACATGAGAACCACACGCCGATTGGCGCGTTCAAGGTGCGCGGTGGGCTGATCTATCTCGACCGGCTGAAGCGGGAGCGGCCGAACATATCGGGGATCATTTCCGCCACCCGCGGCAATCACGGCCAGAGCCTCGCATTCGCGGCTTCCCGCCACGGCGTGCCGGCGGTGATTTACGTGCCGAAGGGCAACTCGGTCGAGAAGAACAGCGCCATGCGCGCGTTCGGCGCTGACCTCGTCGAGCATGGAGAGGATTTTCAGGCGGCCGCCGAAGAAGCCCAGCGCCGTGCCCAGTTCGCCGGCCTCCACATGGTTCCGTCGTTCCATCCGGATCTTGTGCTCGGCGTCGCTACCTACGCGCTCGAACTGTTCCGGACGGCGCCCGACCTCGACATTCTCTATGTGCCGATCGGGCAGGGCTCGGGCATCTCCGGCTGCATCATGGCGCGCGATCTGCTCGGGCTGAAAACCGAAATCGTCGGCGTGCAGTCGACCGAAGCGCCGTCCTACGCACTGTCGTTTGCGGCTGGCACGGTGGTAACCACCGAAACCAGCAACACGCTGGCGGACGGCATGGCGACGCGCAATCCCGATCCGGACGCATTCGCCATCATCTGCAAGGGCGCCGCGCGCATCGTCCAGGTCACGGACGACGAGGTCGCAGCCGCCGTCCGCGCCTACTGGACCGACACGCACAACCTCGCCGAAGGCGCCGGCGCTGCCCCGCTGGCCGCCGCGCTGCAGGAAAAGCAGAAGCTCGCCGGCAAGCGAGTCGGCCTGGTCCTGTCTGGCGGCAATATCGATTTTGATCTGTTCCGCAAATGGATCGGAATAGATGCCGCCGCCATTGAAAGGGTAATGGCGTAATGCAACGAACACCAGCCAGGTATTTACTGTCATCGTCCGGCTTGGCCCGACGATCCAGTACGCCGCGGCCTAGCGATCCATCGCAGTCGTCGGGGATTACTGGATGCCCGCCTTCGCGGAGTTGACAATGGAGAATGACAAGGGGACGACCATGAACCAGCCCGCATCCGCCTACTTCCTGGAAGAGCGCCACGATCCCAACGAGACGCATACGCTCTCGGTGCTGGTGCAGAACGAGCCCGGCGTGCTCGCGCGCGTGATCGGCCTGTTTTCGGGGCGCGGTTACAACATCGACAGTCTCACCGTCTCCGAAACCGAGAGCCACAAGCATCTCTCGCGCATCACCATCGTCACGACGGGTACACCGACGGTGATCGAGCAGATCAAGCACCAGCTCGACCGCATGATCCCGGTCTACCGCGTCGTCGACATGACGATTACCGGCCGCTCGATCGAGCGGGAACTCGCCATGGTGAAGGTGCGTGGCCGCGGCGACAGCCGGGTCGAGGCGTTGCGGCTGGCGGACGCGTTCCGTGCCCGCGTGATCGACGCCACGACCGAGAGTTTTGTGTTCGAGATCACAGGCAATTCATCCAAGATCAGTGAATTTATCGACCTGATGCGCCCGCTCGGCCTTGTCGAGGTGTCGCGCACTGGCGTTGCCGCGATCGGGCGTGGGCCTGAGGGGATGTGAACATGCTGGCGCGGGACTGGTATTACACTCAAAGGCGGCGGCTCGGGCTCGATTCGGCGGTCGCCTCGATCTACGACCGGCATGACAACAGCGACGATCGCGCGCGGGCCGCGCTCACCATGCTCGGCGTGCAGCGCGGCTGGCGCGTGGCCGATATCGGTTGCGGCAACGGTGTACTGGCCTGCGAAGCGGCGTTGATGGGGGCCGAGGTCGACGCAATAGATATTTCGCCGGCGATGCTGGCGCTCGCCAATATCCAGGCCCGCGACCGCAAGGTTGCGATCCGCACCCAGCCGGCAGGCTTGCTGAGCTTTGCCTACCAGCCCAATTCCTACGACCTGATCGTCAGCGAATTCACGCTGCACCATCTGCCTGACTTCTGGAAGGCGGTGGCGCTGGCAAGGATCTATGCCGCGCTGAAGCCCGGCGCGAATTTCTACCTGCGCGACATCGTATTCGTCAGCATGCCCGACGGCACCGAGCGCGATGTCGAGCAGTGGGCCGATTTCACCATCAAGAACCACGATTTCCAGCGCGACGGCGTGGTCACCCATATGCGCGACGAGTACTCGACCTTCGGCTGGGTGATCGAGCGCATGCTGACCGATATCGGCTTCACGCTGGAATCGGTCGACTACCACGCGCCGCTGCACGGCACCTATATCCTGCGCAAACCAAAGCCGGATCAACAGAGCTAGAAAAAATGAAACCGGCCGATGTTTGCATCGCCGTATTGGTGGCGGTGATCTGGGGGCTTGCTTTTGTGGCCAGCCGGATCGCGCTCGACGAGTTTTCGCCGGAATTGATGACGACGCTGCGCTTTTCCATCGCGGCCTTGCCCTGCCTGTTCGTGGCGCGGCCCAAGGTTTCCTGGACGGTGCTGGTCGCGATCAGCTTCACCTTGTTCCTCGGCCAGTTTCTTGCCCAGGCCTTTGCCATTGCGCTCGGCGTTCCGGTCGGTCTCTCCAGCGTGATCGTGCAGAGCCAGGCGCTGTTCACCATCGGCTTTGCCGCGCTGTTGTTTCGCGAGCGGCCGGGCGCGGGGCAGACAGTCGGCATTGCTATCGCCACCGCAGGCCTGCTGATGATCTGCGGCACCGTCGGCTACGATTTCAGCGTCAGCGCCTTCGCGATCTTGATGATCTCGCCGCTCAGCTTCGCGGCCGGCAACCTGCTGCTGCGGCATGCGCAGGGCGTGCCGATGTTCGACCTGTTCGCGTGGCTGTGTCTGGTCGCGGCAGTTCCGCTGTTTGCGTTGACGCTGGTCAGCAACGGCCCGCAGCCGACCTGGCATGCGCTGACCCACATGTCCCTCACCGGTTTGTTGTGCATGATTGGCCTCGGCGCCGTCTCCACCAGCATCGCCTACTGGCTGTGGGGCCGGCTGCTGCGGGATTACCCGGCGGCGCAAGTGGTGCCGTTCGCGCTGTTGGTCCCGTTCGTCGGTTCCGCTGCATCGAGCGTCGTGTTCGGCGAAACCTTTGGGCCGCTACGGCTTGGCGGCATGGTCACCGTCGTCGGCGGCATCGCCGTCATGTTGCTCTCCAAAAGTACCAAGGCTTCAGAAAAACAAGTTCTGCCAAAGATCGCATGAGGCCCCCATGTCGCAATCGCTGCTGATCGCCTTCATCATGTTCGCCACCGTGATGTTCTTCACGCCGGGGCCGAACAACATCATGCTGCTGTCGTCGGGGCTCACCTACGGCTTCCGTCCGACCATCCCGCACATCATGGGAATCACGGTCGGTTTTGCCTTCATGGTCGGCGCCGTCGGCCTCGGGCTCGGGACCATCTTCATCGCCTATCCGGTGCTGCAGACCATCCTGAAATATGCCGGCGTGGCCTACCTGATCTATCTGGCCTGGGCGATCGCGATGTCCGAGCCGCCGTCGGCGGATCAGGACAGCCGGGGTCGTCCGATGACGTTCTGGGGCGCGGCGATGTTCCAGTGGGTCAACGCCAAGGGCTGGGTCATGGTGATCGGCACCATCACCGCCTATGCGGCGATCGCCGCCTATCCCTGGAATATCGCGATCCAGGTCGGCTTAAGCCTGCTCCTGGGCATCCTGTCTTGCACGGCATGGGCCCTGTTCGGCACCGCCCTGCGGCCGATCCTGACCTCCCGCCGGGCGGTGCGCGCCTTCAATATCGTGATGGCGGTGCTGCTCCTGGCCTCGCTCTATCCGGTCTTCATGGACGCATGATGCCGCACCGGGCCATGCATAAACGGGTTTCCCCTTCGAGGGAAAATGCTCTAGACAACGCCGGAAATTCGCGGGCGACCGGCGGTCCCACCTGTCCAAATGCCTGATTAACCGGCCCTTTTTGGCCATCGATTGAGGAAACGACCATGCGTGTTTATTACGATCGCGACGCCGACCTGAACCTGATCAAGGGCAAAAAGGTCGTCATCGTCGGCTATGGCAGTCAGGGCCACGCCCATGCGCTGAACCTGAAGGACTCCGGCGTCAAGGAAGTGGCGATTGCGCTGCGCAAGGGCTCGGCCTCGGCCAAGAAGGCGGAAGCCGCCGGCTTCAAGGTGATGGAAGTCGCCGAGGCCGCGAAATGGGCCGACCTCGTCATGATGCTGACCCCGGACGAACTGCAGGGCGACATCTACCGCGAGCACCTGCACGACAACATGAAGAAGGGCGCGGCGCTGGTATTCGCGCACGGCCTCAACGTCCATTTCAACCTGCTCGATCCCCGCGCCGACCTCGACGTGCTGATGATCGCCCCGAAGGGCCCCGGCCATACCGTGCGCTCGGAATATCAGCGCGGCGGCGGCGTGCCCTGCCTGATCGCGATCGCCAAGGACGTCTCCGGCAATGCCCATGACCTGGGCTTGAGCTATGCCTCGGCGATCGGCGGCGGCCGCGCTGGCATCATCGAGACCACCTTCAAGGAAGAGTGCGAGACCGATCTGTTCGGCGAGCAGGTGGTGCTTTGCGGCGGCCTGGTCGAACTGATCAAGGGCGGCTACGAGACGCTGGTCGAAGCCGGCTACGCGCCCGAGATGGCTTATTTCGAGTGCCTGCACGAGGTGAAGCTGATCGTCGACCTGATCTATGAAGGCGGCATCGCCAACATGAACTACTCGATCTCCAACACCGCCGAGTACGGCGAATACGTCACCGGCCCGCGTATCGTCACCGACGAGACCAAGAAGGAGATGAAGCGGGTGCTCAACGACATCCAGTCCGGCAAGTTCGCCCGCGACTGGATGCTGGAGAACAAGGTCAACCAGACCTCGTTCAAAGCGACCCGCGCCAAGCTCGCCCAGCACCCGATCGAGGAAGTCGGCGCCAAGCTCCGCGACATGATGCCGTGGATCAAGAAGGGCGCGCTGGTCGACAAGACGAAGAACTGACGGTGTCGTTCCCCGGATGCAGCGCAGCACGCTGGTGATGCGCTGCTGGTCCGGGTCCATCGAAGCGGTCCCGGCTCTGCGGCGCATCGCACCGGACGATGCTTCGCATCGCGGAGAGCGCGCGGCACCGCGTCCGGGGCACGAGAGCATTCAGTGGCCGGTTCGATGCATTACCGGCATACCAATTTTTAAGCCTTGCTCGGTATATCCGGCGAGATCGCACAAACGGTCTCGCCGTTTCCTCGAAGGATTGCTGCTTCAAGCACATTCTTCAACCCGCCGCTCGAAACGCGCCAGCCGAGCCGAAACGAAGAACTGACGCCTAATGCACATTCTTGGGCAGGGAGCAGTTCAACAATTACATTAGCGATGGAAAGATCAGCGTTTACCGAGTCAAAGCTCGGTTGCCTAATGTGCATTCTCGTTCGTCAAACGAGAATCCAAGTTCGCCCTGATCCAGGCTCGGTGCCGTGACGACGGCGCCGCTCAATTCGTCCGGATGATTGGTTCTTTCTCGATCTTGTTGTGCAACTGCCAGAAGCGGACGGTGCGCTGGGCCGTCTCCATCGACAGCTTGCGGAAATCGCGCTGCGCGATCTCCAGCGTCTGCTCGCTGATCGGATGCGCCGGGCGGTTGCGCAGGATCGACTCGACCGTCGGCCAGTTCAGCCGTGCTGAGCGGCAGGGAATCAGGATCAGGTCGGCGCGCGGCCCTTCCATCAGCTTCGCTGTCATCTCGACCGGCATGTCGTTGAGGACGGCAAGTGCGACCGTCACTTCGTCGAACTTGTTCGACTCCGCGAATTTGTACACCGCCGCGTCGTCGAGCTCGTTCAGCCCCTTCATCAGCTTCACGAGTTCCTCGGCGACTCCGAAACTCCGGCTCGGTGGCGGAGCCTCGCGGGCGACCTCGTTCAGGACCCGCTTGATCTCTTCCTGCAGCGCGGGCGGCGCGATGGCCAGAAGCCGTGTGCGAACGGTCTCCTTGGCGCGGCGCAGCAGGTCCGCAATGAACTTTGCCGGGAAATCGGCGCGAAGGCCGAGGATTTCGACCAGTTCGTCGTCGGCGCCGGCGCGGGCGACGATGGTGGAATAGCCCTGGTCGGAAAACTTGGCGCCGGCATTGTTGGCGAGCTTGCGGATCACCTGGCCTTCGCCGCGGTCGACGATGACGTCGGTCACGGCCGCGGGCAGTTCGGCGCGGCCTGAAATGGCGAGCAGGTGATCCTGTCCCTTGCTGCTGGCGATCTCGACCAGCACGTCGGTGCCGAGCCGGCTGGAATGGGCCAGCACGTTGCCGGCGACCTCGATCTCGTCATCCCAGGCGAGATGCTGGATGACTTCGAACGGAGCGTAGTCGAGCGGCGCCAGCCGCTTGGAAAGTTCGGCCTTTGCCCGCGTCTCGACGCGCGCGATCAGGAGGCAGAGCACGTCGTCGAAGACCTTGACCTGGTCGTCGCTGAGGCGTTCTCCGTCAGTGGAGGAAGAGATCGGTGACCTGCCGCAGGGTCTCCACCCGCTTGGCGGATGAGCCGCCTCTGACGGCATCTTCAAGTTCGGCAATGATCGAGTGCGCCGGCTGTTGCACCATTGTGGGCAGCCTGTCTGTTGTTGAAGGGTTCGCGCCCACAATGGCCGGCCGAGCCTTACACCCGCGTTAAAGGCGGGGACCCGCTAGAACACAGATCGACTGCATTGGAATCGGGCAATGCATCGGCCGCGGTTGTTGTGGACAGGCGCATGTCGAAGCAGGCCGCGCATTGCAAATTTTGCGTTCTGAATTGCTTTACCAATCCGATCGGGACGTATGCCGTGATTTCGCGCGATAAATCGCCGATGTCGAACCGGATCGGCCATCTGCCGCGGCTTCCGGTACCCCGGTCCGGCTGCTATCCTCACCAAACCGTTCCCGGAAAAACTCGAATAGCAATCTGCCGAACAAGACGCCGTCAAGGCTGGCTGCACCCCGCGGAGGAAGCCCACGGAGCCGGCGCTTAAGCATTCCTTCACGACGAACTTCATTAGACCTCTTACAAGGGCTTAGGTCATGAGATCTGTTGTCATCACCGGCGCGTCCACCGGCATCGGCTGGGCCAGTGCGAAGCTCTTGCTCGACCGCGGCTTCCGCGTGTTCGGCAGCGTGCGCAAGCAGGCTGATGCCGACCGTCTCAAGGGTGAGTTCGGGGCGAACTTCACGCCGCTGATCTTCGATGTCACCGATGAAGCCGCGGTGCTGGCGGCTGCGCGCGAGGTCCGCACCGCGCTCGATGGCGAAACGCTCGCCGGCCTCGTCAACAATGCCGGCATTGCGGTCGCAGGTCCCGTGCTCGAACTCGCGGCGGGCGAATTCCGTCGCCAGATGGAGGTCAATTTCATCGGCCCGATCATTGCGACCCAGGCATTCGGGCCGCTGCTCGGCTCCGATCCGGCCCTGAATGGGCCGAAGGGGCGGATCGTGATGATCTCCTCGGTCGCCGGCAAGAACGGCAATCCGCTGACCTCGGCCTATTCCGCCTCCAAGCACGCCATCGAGGGGCTGTCGGAGAGCTTGCGCCGCGAACTGATGTTGTTCGGGATCGACGTCATCATCATTGCGCCGGGGGTGGTCAAAACGCCGATCTGGAGCAAGGCCGAGGAGGTCGATATCTCCGCCTACAAAAACTCGCCGTATTTCCCGGCGCTGGAGAAAATCCGCGCCTTCATGCTGCAACTCGGCGCGAACGGATTGCCGGCCGAGCAGATCGCCGAGAAGGTGTTCGAGGCATTGACGCGGCCCAATCCCAAGGTGCGCTACGTCATCGCGCCGGATCCGATGCGCCAGTTCATGGCGGCGGTGTTGCCCAAGCGCACCCTCGACCGGATCATCGCCAAGCGCCTCGGGCTGACGCCGCAAAGATGAGCAAAGGCACCGGCCACCAGTGACGACGGGAAAAAGCAGAGCCGAGCTGACGCAGATCGCCGACGCGGCGCTTCGCAGCCAACCGGGATGCGAAACGGCGTCCGTCCCCGCCGTGCGTGCGCTTCCCAACATCCGCGAGGGGCGGAACTGGGAAATCCCCAACGTCGTTCTCGGCGACAGCCTGATCAGCGACGTCGACCGGGCCGTCCTGTCAGTGCACCGCCGTCTCGGACGGAAGTTTTACCTGAAGGACGACTAGCCCGCCCGTGCCGGCGCCTGGGCACGCGGCGCCATCGCGATCATCCGCAGCGCGAACACGGCCACGAGCGGAATCAGGAACAGCGCGTAGAGCGGCATGTCGGGAATCCGCTTGCCGAACGACACCATGAACTGGAACAGCAGATAGTAGCCGCCCACGAGATGCAGCCGGCGCCAGGCGCGTGCGCCGATCGCAGCGGCCGTGCGGTCGAACGAGGTCGCGGCCATCGCGACAATGAAGGCATAGCCAATGCCACCGAAGATATAGGACGCGATCGAGGTCGCCGCCGCATAGCCTATCGGGCCCATCACGGCGAAGCAGGCAATTGCGGCCGCATGGATGGCGTGCGAGGCCGCAAAGGTGACGCCGAGATAGCGGCGATTGCGGCGCAGCCACCGCGTCGAGGCGTTCGGCCATAACAGCGCCAGCGCGGCGGCTGCGAAAGCAAGGCAGAACAGCACCAGCGAGCTGCGTGCGGTGAAGCGGATCACCATGCGCACGCCGTCGACTTCGAACCCGCGCATGCCGGCGATCCCGATGCTCATGGCCAGCAGCGTCAACGCGAGCAGGGCGAACAGCCGCCAGCCTTCGAACCATTTTTGATGTGTCGGCATGTTCGTCCCCTTTTGTCTAAGCCGTCATTGCGACCCGTTGGCTCGCAATGGCGTGGATGGCAATGTAATCACCAGTTACATGCACTCTGCGGATCGGGTCAATCCGTGTAATCGGTGCTTACATTCACGACCGGGTGATGGTAGGAGAGGGCATGCGTCCGTCAGCCAAGCCTTCCGTCGCAAAATCCCCCACCACCAAGTCGCGCCGCCGCGTTGCGCGAGCGGCCCCGCCAAAACCCTACCATCACGGCGATCTCCGGCGCGTCCTGATCGACGCCGCGCTGCAACTGGTCGGCGAGGGCGGGGCGGAGGCGGTCAGCGTCCGGGAGGCCGCCCGCCGGGCCGGCGTATCGCCGGGCGCGCCGTTCCGGCATTTTCCGAGCCGCGATGCCCTGATCCAGGCGGTGGCGGAGGAGGCGCAGCGGCGGTTCCGGGCCGAGATCGAGGCAGCGCTTGCCGCGGCACCGGCCGGCAATCCGCTCGGCCGCTTTCGCTGCCTCGGGCTCGCGTATCTGCGCTGGGCGATGCGCAACCCGACCCATTTCGAAATCATTTCGAGCCGCCGCCTGTTCGACCACGACCAGTCGGCCGCCATCGCCAGCGACAATGCCGAACTGATCGCGCTGACCGAGCAAACGCTGGCCGAAGCCTTTGCGGCGGGCCAGCTCCACAGCGCCGACCTCAAGCAGGTGCAGATCGCCGGCCGAGCGCTGGTCTATGGTTTTGCCCGGATGAATATCGACGGCCATTTTCCGCGCTGGGGCGTGGCCGGCCCCGAGGCCGAGCGGACCGCCGAGGCAATACTGGATCTTTTCATCGAGGGGATAGCCAGCCGGCCACGGCCGGCCTGATCATGGCGCTCAACGGCCGTACGACTACCGGCAAACGTCCGCCCGAGGGCAAATTCATTGCCTGTTCATGACGATTCCACTACGTTTTTGTGACACGGCTCAGGTTCCGGATGGGTCGTGCGTCTCCTGGTCGTCGCCAGCCAAGGCTATGTATTGCGCCGGGTCATGTTGCGTTCCCCATGGCGCCCGCGCCAAATCCAGGGCCCTCCGCCACCACCCTTGTTGCCGGGCTTGCCGCGATCGGTTTCTGGCGCCTTTCCGCCGTTGCTGCACCGCACATATCGGCGCTGGCGCTCCTGCTGCACACCGAAAGCGATTTCGGCGGCCGCATGGGTTTTGCCCTGGCCTGGGGCATCCTGAACTTTCTTTTTGTCGCGCTGCTACGGCGTCCGGCGCTGTCGGGCGCGCTGTCGCTCACGCTGGTCGTGCTGCTGGTGCTGCTGTCGCGGCTCAAGCACGACGTCGTGCAGATGACCGCGAACTTCGTCGACCTGATGGTGATCGACCGCGACACCGCGGCGTATCTGTTCACGATCTTTCCGAACTTGCGCTGGAGCGTGGTCGGCGCATCTCTTGTCATCCTGCCGCTGATGTACGCGCTGTGGTGGCTCGACCCGTTCCGCATCCGCCGCCTGCCGGCCACTGCTGGCCTGCTGGCCTGTCTCGCAAGCCTGGCCGGTTATTCCGTCGTCTGGCCCGATGAAGCCTGGCGCGGCTATTACGACGATGGCTATCTCTCCAAATTCGCCCGCTCGGGCGTGACCGCGGTTTCCGATTTCGTCAATTACGGCTTTATGGAATCGGAAGCCGTGACCGCCGAGCGGCTGAAGGTGCCGCTGGTCGATTCCTGTCATGTGGCCGGTCGCCGTCCGCACCTCATCATGATCCATGACGAGTCGAGCTTCGACATCCGCCAGGCCGCCGGCGTCAAGGTGCCGCCGGGCTATGGCAGCCATTTCAAGTCCTTTGACGGCCGCGAGCGCAAGTTCATGGCCGAGAGCAGCGGCGGCGCAAGCTGGATGGCCGAGTACAACGTGCTCGCCGGCCTGTCGTCGCGGTCGTTCGGCCGCTTCTCCTATTTCGTTACCCGCATCGCCTCGGGCCGGGTCGAACGCGGCTTGCCGCTGGCGCTGCGCCGCTGCGGCTACAACACCATCTCGCTCTATCCGGCCTACGGCGCCTTCATGGGCGCGCGTGGCTTCCAGACCTCCACCGGCATCCAGCACTTCTATGACGCGCGCGCGCTCGGCGCCAAGGGCATCGAACCCGACAGCTTCTTCTACGACAAGGCCGTGAACCTGATCGCCGAGCAGCCGGCCAACACGCCGCTGTTCACCTTCGTCTATCTCGCTGCCAACCATTTCCCCTGGGAAACCAAATTCCGCCCCGACCTGCTGCCGTCCTGGCGCGCCCCCGGCAACGAGCCTGTGGTCGACGAATATCTGCGCCGCCAGACATTGAGCGCCGGGGATTATGCGGCGTTTGTCGCCAGCCTGAAAAAGAAATTCCCGGCGCAGCCATTCCTGATCGTCCGCTACGGCGACCATCAGCCGGAGTTTTCCTCGAACCTGCTCGATCCCGGCCTGGATGAAGCCAGGGTCGCCCGCAAGTTCGATACCCACGACCCGCGCTACTTCACCACCTATTACGCGATCGACGCCGTCAACTTCGAGCCGGTGAAGAGTTCCGCGATCATGGACACGATCGACGCGCCCTATCTGCCGCTGGTGATCCAGGAGGCCGCCGGCATTCCGCTCGACCCCTCGTTCGAGGAGCAAAAGAACATCATGCTCCGCTGCAAGGGGGTATTCTATGCCTGCAAGGATGGCGCCGAGGCGCGCAGGTTCAACCGGTTATTGATCGACGCAGGTTTCATCAAGGGGCTCTGAGGAGCGATATGTCTGCTGCCGTCGCCGAGTCCGGAATGAGCGAAACCGCCGTCGCGAAAGCGCGCGGCGTCCGGTTCTTTGCCGCGGCTGGCCTGATCGTTGCCGTCCATCTGGCGGGGCTGGCGGTCCTGCTCACCACCGAATACGGACCGTTCGCGATCACGCTCTCGGTGCTGGCGTGGGTGTTCGTGAACTGCTTCCTGCTGGTCGCGCTGCAGCGGCCCGGCGTCTGTGCGGCGCTGGCGCTGGCCATCATCGTGATCCTGATCGCGCTGTCGCACTTCAAGTTCGGAATTCTGCAGCTAACGCTGACGTTCCTTGACTTCCTGATCATCGACCGCGATACGTTTTCGTTCCTTCTCTCGGTGTTCCCACGCTTGCAGTTACAGTTGGCCTTGGCAGGCCTCGTTGCGGTTCCGCTGTTGTGGCTGGTTTGGCATTTCGATCCCTTCCGCGTGCGCCGCCGCTTTGCCTTGACGGGGCTGGCTGCGACGACAGCATTGATCTCGGCGATGTCGGTAGTCTGGCCCGAGCAGGCTTGGGAGCCGTTCCAGGGGGTCAATCATGTTTCCAGTTTGGCGCGCTCGGGCGTGGTGGCGGTGTCGCGGCTGGCTTCGACGGGATGGATCGAGGTCGATCCGCCGACGAATGGCCCGCTTCGCCTTGCGGGAGCGCACGCTGCCGGCCCGCCCATGCTGCCGCCCGCCGAGACCTGCGACGCCACGGCAAAGCGACCGCACATCATCATGCTGCTCGACGAGTCGAGCTTCGACATCTCGGCCGCGCCTGGCATCAAAGTGCCGCAAGGGTACTCCGATTACTTCAAGTCCATCGACGGCAAGCAACGGACCATGATCGCGGAGGCAACCGGCGGCCCGACGTGGTACACTGAATTCAACGTCCTGACCGGCATGTCGGCGCGGTCGTTCGGCGATCTGAAGTTTTATGTCACAAGGATCACCGCGAACCGTGTTGCGCGCGGGTTACCGCAAGCGCTTAAGCGTTGCGGATACAAGACCTTCTCGCTCTATCCGACCTATGGCAACTTCCTCGGCGCGCGCGCATTCCAGAAGGGTGCTGGCGTCGGCCACTTCATCGACATGGCGGATATGGGCGTCGCCCAGGATATGCAGCCCGACAAGTTCTACTTCGATCAGGCCTTGAAGGTGTTTGCGCGCGAGCAGCCGCAGCACGCGCCGGTCTTCATGTTCGTCTACCTCACGGCCAACCATTTTCCCTGGACCGACGTCTATCGGCCCGATCTGACACCGCTGGACTGGACGCCACCGGGAAACACGGCGGAGACCGACGAATATATTCGTCGCCAGGTCATGACGCAGAACGACTACCGCGAATTCATCGCTGCCCTTAAGCGCGACTATCCGGATCAGTCGTTTCTGGTGTTGCGTTTCGGCGATCACCAGCCGGCTATCTCGCAAAAGCTGCTTGAGCCCGGCATCGATCAGAAATTGCTGGCGAAACGCTTGATGGCAGCCGATCCGCGCTACTTCTCAACCTATTACGCGATTGACGGCATCAACTATCGGCCGGGCGACCTCTCGTCGGCGCTTGATACGCTCGATGCGGCCTACATTCCGCTCGTGATCCAGGAAGCCGCCGGCGTCCCGCTCGATCCGTCGTTCGAGGAGCAGAAGAAGATCATGCTTCGCTGCAACGGCGTGTTCTATGCTTGCCGAAAGGGCGCGGAAGCGAGACGATTTAATCGACTCCTGATCGACGCCGGGATGATCAAGGGACTGTAACTCTCCGCTCGCCATGGCCGCGCATGACGACGGGGTTACTTCCTCCCCACCTTCTCCCACAGCCACTGCGCTACCGCATCCGGCGAGCTCGCCGCGTCGTTGCCGGATGCGCGCAGATTCGCTTCGCGCATGGTGGCGATGTCGATCTTGCCGAGCAGCTCGGTCAGCGACTTGCGCAAGGCCTCGTCATTGGTGCGCTTTGGCGCGAGCAGCACGATCGCATCATAGGGCGGGATTGCGTGCCTGGGATCGCCGAGCGTCACCAGATCGTATTTCGCGATCAGCCCGTCGCTGGTGTAGCCGGCGATGACGTCGACTTCGCCGGAGGCGACCGCCGCATACATGAAGTCCGGCTGCATCTGACGTTGGCCGCGGAACGACAGGCCGTAGGCCCTGCGTAGCGCGGCCCATTCGGGGCGCGAGAAGAATTCATAGTCGCCGGCGATCGACATGTTCGCCGCGCGCGAGGCGAGATCGGCGACGGTGCGGATACCCAACTGCTCGGCGCGTTTGCGCGGCATCACCAGCGCATAGGCGTTCTCGAAACCGAGTTCGCCGAGCAGTGTGATGTTCTGCTTCGCTAGTATCGTCTTCAGCTCGGCCACGAGCTCCTGACGCGGCTTGATGTCGGTGCGGTGAAACTGGTTGGCCCACAGCGTGCCGGAATAGTCGATGTAGAAGTCTATATCATCAGCCGCCAGCGCTTCGAAGATCACGTTGGAGCCGAGACCTTCGCGCTTCGTTGCCAAGAGGCCGGCTGCCTTCAGCCGCTGCGCCATCAAGGCAGACAGGACATACTGCTCGGCAAAAGTTTTGGCACCGATGATGTAGTTCGTCTGCGGCCGCACCAGGTTAGGCGCCAGCGTAGCAACGACGAGCGCCGCAATGCCGACGCTGCCCAGTGTGGCGCGAAAACGGCTGCGGTTGCGCAAGCCGTTTTCGATCAGCGCCAGCAGTTGATCGACGAGCAGCGCCAGCACCGCGGCGGCAATGCAGCCGAACAGCACGAACACCCAGTTCTGGGTCTGCAGTCCCGCGAAGATATAATTGCCGAGGCTGGTCTGGCCGATTGGCGTCGACAGCGTCGCGGTGCCGATCACCCAGACGGCCGAAGTTCGGATGCCTGCCATCATCACCGGCAGCGCCAGCGGCAGTTCCACCGTGAACAGCGATTGCCGCGGCGTCATGCCGACGCCCTGTGCTGCTTCCAGGATCGCGGCATCGACACCTTGCAGGCCAGTGATGGTGTTGCGCAGCACCGGCAGCATCGAATAAAGCGCCAGCGCCAGCACCGCGGGCAAAAATCCGAACGCGGAAAAACCGACGCCGAACCATGACAGCGACAACGCCGCGAGCGCCAGGAGCAGCGGATAGAACAGCGCCAGCAATGCCAGCCCCGGCACGGTCTGCACGATGCTGGCAAGCCCAAGCAGCGCGCCGCGCATCACCGGCCGATGGCGTGCGATGATCGCGAGCGGCAGGCTGACGAGTAACCCCAGCGCCAGCGCGGCGACGCTGACGCGGACGTGATTGCCGAGATAGTCGGGCAGGTGGCCCAATGCCTCGCCCCAGCGTGGATCGGCGAAGATGCTCATGCCGCACCCTCGCGAGGCAGCAGGGCGCCGAGCCGCTCGGCTTGCCGCCGCGGCGTGCGCAGGAGTTCGCCGACGTAAGCGTCGTCGGATTTGGAAAGCTCGGCCGGCGTGCCCTGCGCCAACAGCCGCCCGTCGCACATGATCGCGATGCGGTCGGCGAGCAGGATCGCTTCCGTCATGTCATGGGTGATCATGACGGTGGTCAGGTCGAGTTTCTTGTGCAACTCGCGAAAATCGTCGCCGAGCGCGTCTCGGGTCAAGGGGTCGAGCGCCCCGAATGGCTCGTCCATCAGCATGATGCGCGGACGTGCGGCGAGCGCCCGCGCCACGCCGACGCGCTGGCGCTGGCCGCCGGAGAGTTCATGCGGCAGCCGGTCGCGATATGGCGTGCGGTCGAGCCTGACAAGGTCGAGCAATTCATCCACCCGCACGGAAATCTCGGCGGGCCGCGTGCCAAGCAGCCTTGGCGTGATGCCGATATTGCCGGCGACGGTCAGATGCGGAAACAGCCCGCCGCTCTGAAAGACATAGCCGATCCGCCGCCGCAACAGGATCGGATCGACGTTGCGGACGTCCTCGCCTTCGACCGTGATGGTGCCGGAGTCAGCCTCGATCAGGCGGTTGGCGAGCCGCAATAGCGTGGTCTTGCCCGAGCCGGAGCCGCCGACTATGGCAAGGAATTCACCCTCGGCGACGTTAAGCGAGACGTCATCGACGGCCACCACGCGGCCGGCGTCGAACGTCTTGCCGACATGCGCATAGGCGATCAGTGGCGTGGCGGGCATTCGGCGCGGTCCCAACCTTGGCGGTTCCTGAAGGGTATAGTGATAGCCGATAAATGGCCCGGTCGCGAATGTGGGACTTCAAGTCCCCCGTTGTTGTGAAGCAATTGGTTCGAGATGGTCCACGGCTTGCCCAGTGATCACCCCGAGCTTCGGACTGACAGGATTTTCAGCAATACGGATTCAGTCAGCGGGAGAATACATTCTTCAACTGCACCAGGAATGTCACCACCCACGCGCCCGCATACATGCCGGCAAGACCAAGTGCCGTTCTGCGATCAATCAAAGACAGGTTGGTCCACCACCATATCCGGTAGAGCCATAGTCCTGCCGTGCCTATACCAAGCAAGCAGACCAGCATCTTGAGAAAGGACGAGTTCGCGACACCTAAAGCGCCAAACAAAAGCGTTGCCGGAACGAGAAACATGGTGCAGGCGGATATCAAAGTCTCGTTCATGGCTCCCCAAGACATCTACGAATCGCAGGCTACATCTGCAGTTTGCAGCAACCTTTACCCTTCTGGAAGGCATGCTGGGCGACTGATATCTGGCTTGCGCTGCTCACGTTCGACGGCCGCGTTGCAGCGCCGCGTTGAACTTATCCTTTGTAACGGCTAAGGCATCCGTCCAAATCTTTGGGGAAGAAAACATGGCGGATACCGCACAGCCAACGGCGGTCGCGCTTGGCGATGCGACAGTGGCGTTCCGTGTCGCCGGCGACCGTGTCTATACAGCCGTGGAGCAGGCCAGCCTGTCCGTCGCCGATGGCGAGTTCGTCGCCATCGTCGGGCCGACGGGTTGCGGAAAATCGACGCTGCTCAATGTCGCGGCAGGGCTCCTGAAGCCGGCGGCGGGATCGGTAAAAATCTTCGACCAGCCGCTGACCGGGTTGAATCGCGATGCCGGCTATCTCTTCCAGGCCGATGCGCTGTTTCCCTGGAAGACCGCACTCGACAACGTCGCCATCGGGCTTGAGATCAAGGGCGCGCCGCGCGAGCAGGCGTTGCAGCGCGCGCAAGGCTGGCTCACATCGGTCGGCCTCGGCGCCTTCGGTAACCGCTATCCGCACATGCTGTCCGGCGGCCAGCGCAAGCGCGTCGGCCTCGCGCAGGTTTTGATCCGCGATCCCAAGATACTCTTGATGGATGAGCCGTTCGGTCCGCTCGACGCCCAGACAAGGCAGATCATGGGTAATCTGCTGCTCGAATTATGGAACGCCGACCGCAAGGCGGTGCTGTTTGTGACCCATGATCTCGAAGAGGCGATCGCGCTGGCCGATCGCGTCGTGATCATGTCGGCAGGGCCAAGCGCGCGCATCATCGGCGACTGGCGGGTAAAACTGCCGCGGCCGCGCGATATTTCGGAAGTCCGCATGGAGAAGGACTTTCACGAACTGCACCGGGAGATATGGAGCGTGTTGAAGGACGAAGTGATGAAGGGCTACGTACAATCCACGCGAAGTGCGGAGGCAGGGTGATGTCCCGCTCGACGCTGCTCCTGTTGCAATTGCTGGTCGCCGTCGTAGCCCTGGCGGTGTGGCAGTTCCTGACTACCGTGCCGGTGTTCGGAAAAATCCTGCTGCCGCCGTTTTTCTTTTCCAACCCGATTGATGTCGGCAGCCAGATCATCAAATGGTTTTCGTCAGGCGTGATCTGGAAGCACCTGATCATCACGCTGTGGGAATCGATTCTCGCCTTCGTGATCGGCTCAATCAGTGGCGTGCTGGTCGGCTTCTGGTTCGCGCGACAGCCGCGCGTCGCTGCGGTGTTCGATCCCTATGTGAAGATGATCAACGCGCTGCCGCGCGTGGTGCTGGCGCCGATCTTCACGCTGTGGCTGGGGCTCGGCATCTGGTCCAAGGTGGCGCTCGGCGTTACGCTGGTGTTCTTTATCGTGTTCTTCAACGTTTATCAGGGCGTCAAGGAAGTCTCGAACACCGTGCTCGACAATGGCCGCATGCTCGGCATGAACGAGCGGCAGTTGATGCGGCACGTCTACTGGCCCTCGGCGCTGTCGTGGATGTTCTCCTCGCTGCACACGTCGGTGGGTTTTGCGGTGGTCGGCGCCGTGGTCGGCGAATATCTGGGCTCGGCCGCCGGTCTCGGCTACCTGATCCAGCAAGCCGAAGGCGTGTTCGACGTCGCCGGCGTCTTCGCCGGCATGTTCGTGCTGTCGGCTTTCGTCATATTGATCGACATGGGCGTGACGCTGGTCGAACGGCGGCTTCTGGTATGGCGGCCAGCGGCGGCGGAGGGCAGGGGGTAAGCATTCCGGCCTCTCCACCGTCATTGCGAAGAGCATAGCGACGAAGCAATCCATGGCTCCGCGTGTGGCGGCATGGATTGCTTCGCGGAGCCTGTCATCGGGCGCGCATTCGCGCGACCCGTTGGCTCGCAATGACGGAGATGGTTCGGAAGTGCGTCTTCTCAAGCCCCAGCCGCTGCTCTATCTTGCCGCCAACGAATGGAGGAACTCATGAAGAAACTGTTCGGCCGGCTGGCCGCTACGCTGCTGGCACTGACCCTGACCTCGGGATTTGCCGCAGCGCAAAGCAAGGTCACCATCGCCATCGGCGGCGGCGCCTGCCTGTGCTATCTGCCGACCGTGCTCGCCAAACAGCTCGGCGAATATGAAAAGGCGGGCGTGGCGGTCGAGCTGGTCGACCTCAAGGGCGGCTCGGACGCGCTGAAAGCCGTGCTCGGCGGCAGCGCCGACGTGGTCTCGGGCTATTTCGACCATTGCGTCAACCTGGCCGCCAAGAAGCAGGAGCTGCAGTCCTTCGTGATCTACGACCGCTATCCCGGCCTGGTGCTGGTCGTGTCGCCCGCGCACACCAGCGAGATCAAATCGATCAAGGATCTGGCCGGCAAGAAGGTCGGCGTCAGCGCGCCGGGCTCCTCGACCGACTTCTTCTTAAAATATCTGTTGAAGAAGAACGGCCTCGATCCGACCAGCGCGGCGGTGATCGGCGTCGGCTTAGGGGCCACCGCGGTGGCGGCGATGCAGCAGGGCCAGATCGACGCAGCCGTGATGCTCGACCCCTCCGTCACCGTTTTGCAGGGCAGCCATCCGGATTTGAAGATACTGGCCGACACCCGCACGCAAAAGGACACGCTGGCCGTGTTCGGCGGCGAGTATCCGGGCGGTGCGCTCTACACCACGGCGGCCTGGATCAACTCGCACGAGAAGGAAGTGCAGGCGCTGACCAACGCGATCGTCAACACGCTCAACTGGATCCATTCGCATTCGCCGGAAGAGATCATGGCGAAGATGCCGGAGGGAATGGTCGGCAAGGACAAGGCGCTCTATCTCGCCGCGCTGAAGAACACGATCCCGATGTACTCGCAAACCGGTTTGATGGACCCGAAGGGCGCCGACGCAGTGCTCGCCGTCTTCAGCGAAGGCTCGCCCGAGGTGGCGAAAGCCAATATCGACGTGACCAAGACGTATACCAACAAATATGTCGAGCAGGCCAAGAAGACCACGGGCGCCAATCCGAAGTGAGGGGATAGGATCGACGTGAAATCGGGCGATGTGAAGCTATGAGTGGCACGAGGCCTCCGGCCATTCATCGCGTCAGCACGCTCGATCTTGTGGTCGAAACGTGGGCGTGGCCGTTTGCGGAAGCGCGGCGCGCGGACATCGATGCGCATTTTTCCGAGAAGCAGCGCGAAAGGCCTACACTGTGGAACGGCCGCGTTCTGCTCGGGCGCAACCCGGTGTTTTCCGGCGACCGTTTGAGCGCCAGCTATTTCGAAACCGACTTCGCCAGTTTTCTGGCCTGGCGCGACTGGGGCTTTCCCGACGCGAGCGTGTTCAACGGTTTCGGCATGGGCGCGCTACTCTGCGCCGACGGCGCCCTTGTGCTCGGCGAGATGGGTCCGCACACGGCGAATGCCGGGCGCATCTATTTTCCGTCAGGCACGCCGGACCTCGACGATATCAGGGACGGGACGGTCGATATCTCCGGCAGCGTCACGCGCGAGCTAGAGGAAGAGACCGGCCTTGCCCCCGGCGAATACGACAGCGAGCCGCATTGGCATTGCTTCCACACCGGGCCTGCGCTCGCGATGATCCGCGTTCTGCGCGTCGATATGCCGGGCGACGCGCTGCGCGAGCGGATCGAGCGCAATCTTGCCTCGCAGCGTCAGCCGGAACTGTCGGCCATTCACGTCGTGCGCAGCGCGCGCGATCTGAATTCGGCAATGCCGCGTTTTGTCACGGCGTTCATCGAGGCGCAGCTCGCTTCCCGGCCGTGACGCGCGCAATGCGCTTGACATCTGGTCGCGCTACCAATGTGATAGGCGCCAACCAAGAACAAGAAAATGCAGTGCACAAAAAATAATCCAGGGAGGATTCCATGCCGGGGCGCAAAACTGCACGCCTTCTCGTCGGGCTGTCTGCCGCAATCGCGGTGCTGGGGATGGCGGTTTCCGCCGAGGCTCAGGAAAAGAAAATCAAGATCGGCGTCATCTACGATCTGACTGGCCCGCTCGCCGGCGGCGGTTCGGAGCTGCAATATATCGGCGCCAAGATCATGCTCGACCAGTACGTCAAGACCGGCGTCGAGGGTTACAAGGTCGAAGCGGTTTATGCCGACGCCCAGAGCAAGCCCGACGTCGCCATCAACGAGGCAGTGCGGCTGATCGAGCAGGAAAAGGTCGACATGCTGCTCGGCTTCTACTCGTCGGCGCAATGCGTGCCGGTGGCCGGGCGCGTCGAGCAGCTCAAGAAGTTCATGTGGATCACCACCTGCATTTCTTCCGCCGTGCTCGACAACAAGAACTTCAAATACGTATTCCGGCCGCAAGCCTCCGGCGACCAGTTCGGCCTGATGACGATGGATTTCATCGCGCAGAATTCCAAGGCCAAGCTCGGCAAGGAGCCGAAGGATCTGCGCGTTGCCATCATCCACGAGGACGGCGCCTACGGCGTCGACGTCTCCAAGGGCAACGAGGCCGGCGCCAAGAAGGCCGGCTTCAACATCGTGTTGAAGGAAGGCTATTCTGCCACGGCGCCGGATCTTTCTTCGTTGGTGACGAAACTGAAGCGCGCCCGGCCCGACGTGGTCTTCCACACCGGCTACAACCCCGACATCACCTTGTTCGGCCGCCAGGCGCGCGAGCAGGGCCTGAAATTCGCTGCTCTGGTCGGCCACGGCGCAGGCTATGGCGTCTACGAAAAGCTGAAGGAAGGTCTGGGCTCCGACGTCAACTACGTCTTCAACACCGATCCGATCTCGATCTGGCTCGCCAACCAGAAATCGATGGATCCGAAGCTGCCGCCGGTCATCAAGATGGTCGGCGAGGAGTTCGACAAGGCCAAGCCGGGTGTCGCGATTCGCTCCGCGCATGTCGGCATGGCGGCGTCCAACACCTATCTGTTCCTGACCGAGGTGTTGCCGCGCGCCATCAAGAAATATGGCGGGGTCGATCCCGATGCGTTGCGCAAGGCCGCGCTCGAGACCGATATTCCCGAAGGCGGCACCATGCTGGGCTTCGGCGTCAAGTTCCACGGCGAGGGCGCCCAGATGGCCGGCCAGAACGAACGCTCGTTCCCCGTTGTTATCCAGTATGTTGACGATAAGTCGTATGTGGTGTGGCCGAAGAGCCAGGCGCAGCGCGAGGCCGTGCTGCCGCTACCGAAGGGAACCACGTTCAGCAACCAGTAAGAGCCGGGCAAACGGCTAAGCGGAGGTTCTGGAGTGCTGACGGTAGACGGATTGGTGAAACGCTTCGGCGGCTTCACCGCTGTTAACAACGTGTCGTTCCGGGTCGAGCAGGGCGAGATTCTCGGCCTGATCGGGCCGAACGGCTCCGGCAAGAGCACGATCTTCAACATGCTGTCGGGCACGCTGATCCCGACGGCAGGATCGATTGTGTTCAACGGAACGGAGATCGCGGGCAAGGCGCCGCACCGCATCATCAACGGCGGCATTGGCCGCACCTTCCAGATCCCACGGCCGTTTCACCGGCTCACGATATTCGAGAATGTGGCGCTCGCAGGCTATTACGGTCAGGGCAGCCACAGCCGCGCCCGCGCGGACGAGGCCGCCGAACGCGCGCTGGCCATGGTCGGCCTGCCGACCAACCGCCACGCCGGCGTCGATGGCTTGGGTGCCGCCGGCCTGAAAAAACTCGAACTCGCCAAGGCGCTCGCCACCGGGCCGAAACTTCTGCTCGCCGACGAAAGCCTCGGCGGGCTCGACGAGCACGAGATGGATCAGGCCGCCGACATGCTGCGCAAGATCCGCGACGAGCTCGGCATCACCATCATCTGGGTCGAGCATATCATGGGCGTGTTGATGCGGGTGGTCGACCGCGTGATGGTGCTCGATCACGGCGAGAAGATTTCGGAAGGCCTGCCGAGCGCGGTGGCGAGCGATCCAAGGGTGATCGAGGTCTATCTCGGGACGGATGCGGATTCGAGCCAGGCTGCGGCGGCGGAAGCGCGCCGGCGGGCAGGGGTGTAAGTATGCTCGAACTCAGATCGCTCGACGCGGGTTACGGCAGCTTCCAGGCATTGTTCGGCATCAATCTCGAGGTCAGGGCGGGCGAGGCTGTCGGCGTGATCGGCCCGAACGGCGCCGGCAAGACCACGCTGATGCGCGTGATCTCGGGCTTGATCCGCCCCACGGAAGGTTCGATCACGATGGAAGGCCGCGACGTCGTCGCGACGCCGGCGCATCGAATCGTCGATCTCGGCATTGCCCACGTGCCGGAGAACCGCCGGCTGTTTCCGCGGCTCACCGTCGACGACAATCTGAAGATGGGCGCCTACATGCCCGGCGCGCGCGCCAAATATGCCGAGCGGCTCGAATTCGTGTTCGATCTGTTCCCGCGCATGAAGGAACGGCGCAGCCAGATGGCCGGCACGATGTCGGGCGGCGAGCAGCAGATGTGCGCGATCGGCCGCGCGCTGATGTCGGATCCGAAATTGCTCCTGCTCGACGAGCCTTCGGCGGGGCTCGCGCCGGTGGTGGTGCAGCAGGTGTTCGAGCTGGTGAAGCGAATTCGCTCTGGCGGGCTGACGGTTCTGATCGTCGAGCAGAACGTACAGCAGGTGCTGAAGGTGGTCGATCGCGCGTACCTGCTGGAGGCCGGCACCATCCGAGCGTCCGGCACGTCGGAAGAGATGATGAAGACCGATACGATCAAGCAGGCATATTTGGGCGTTTAGGGCAAAGTGAGCATGCAGGCATTCCTCGAGACCTTCGACATCTACCTGCTGGAAGCCGTGGTCAACGGCATCCTGCTCGGCGGCGTGCTGGCGCTCTTGGCGCTCGGGCTCAATCTGATCTTCGGCGTCATCGACGTCACCTGGATCTGCTACGCCGAGCTGGTCATGATCGGGATGTACGGCATGTACTACATGGTCCAGGTGTTCGGCCTGCCGTATTGGGTCGCAGCGCCGATCGCGATCCTGCTGGTCGCAGCCCTTGGCGCGCTCCTGCATTACATCGTCATCGCGCCGCTGCTTACCGCGCCGCCGATCAACCAGTTGCTCGCGACCGGCGGCGTGCTGTTCATCCTGCAGAGCTTCGCCACGGTCGCGTTCGGCATCGACTTCCGCAACCTCGGCATTCGCCTGCCGGTGCTGGCGATCGGCGACATGCATTTCAGCTATTCGCGGCTGCTCGCCTTCGTCGCCGCCTTGCTCGGCATGCTGGCGATCTACTTCTTCATGAAGCGCACCTATACCGGCACGGCGATCCGCGCCGTTGCGCAGGACCGCCAGATCATGTCGCTGATGGGGGTCGATACCAAGCGTATCTATCTCATCACCTCGGCGATCGGCGGCGCGCTCGCCGGCCTCGCCGCCTGCCTGCTGGTGCTGCAGTATGACGTGCATCCGTTCGTCGGGCTGTCGTTTGGGCCGATCACGTTCTTGATCTGCGTGCTCGGCGGGCTCGGCAATTTCGTCGGCGGTTTCATTGCGGCGTTCGTGTTCGCCCAGATCATTTCGCTGGGCGGCCTGTACTCCGACCTCGAATGGGGTTACGTGCTGGCCTTTGCCTTCTTCATCGTCATGATGTTCATCCGGCCCGCGGGCCTTTTGGCGAGGCGCTCGTGAATTCCCGCTACACCGCCTGGGCCGTTGGACTAGCTGCGCTGATCGCGCTGCCCTTCGTCTATCGTGAGCCTTATCACCTGCACATCCTGGTGCTGATCCTGATCTGGTCGTTCGCCTACACTTCGTGGTCGATCATGGGCCGCTTCGGGTTGGTTTCGCTCGGCCATGGCGGCTTCATGGGCGTCGGCGCCTATGTCACGGCGCTGTTGTGGAACCACCTCGACATCACGCCCTGGATCGGCATTCCGCTCAGCATGGTGGCGGCGGGCTTGCTGGCGCTGGTGGTCGCCTATCCCTGCTTCCGCTTCCGCATCACCGGGCACTATTTCGTGCTGGTGACGCTGGCGCTGTCCGGCATCGTGCTGCAGGTCATCACCGCGACGCGTGATTACACCGGCGGTTCGCTCGGCTACACGCCGAACCGCGCGCCCAGCGGCCGGGGGCTGCTGGCGCTGCAGTTCGACGACAAGACGACGTGGTATCTGATCGCGCTCGGCGTCTGGGTGGTGGGCCTTCTGATCTGGCGCTGGGTCGACCGCAGCATGAGCCGCTACGCCATGGAGGCGATCTCGGAGGACGAGGACGCGGCGGCTGCGGCCGGTGTCAACGTGACAGCCGAAAAGCTCAAGATCACGCTGATCTCTGCCTTGATGACCGCGCTCGCCGGCGCGCTGTACTGCCAGTACCAGATGTTCATCTCGCCGGACACGGTCAGCGGCATTGCGGTGTCGCTGCAGATGGTGTTCGCCGTCATCGTCGGCGGGCTCTATGTCTCGCTCGGGCCGACGATCGGCGCCATCATCACCATCCTGCTCGCGGAAGGGCTGCGGATCGGCTTCGGTACCAAGGCGGTCGGCTGGGACAACCTGGTCTACGGCGTTTTGCTGGTGGTCTTCATCATCTTCCTGCCCAAGGGCATTCTGGGTAGCGTCCTCGACAAACTGAAGGCGCAACCGAAAAAGCCCAAGACCACATGAGCAAGAAGCCGCAGCCATCGCTGGCAGATGAACTAAAACCCTATGTCGCCCCGTTCCGCTACGACAGCTCGGGCGAATTTCACCTCAAGTCGCACAAGACCAATGAGAAGGGCGGTCTCGACAAGGAGGGGGCGACCAGGATCATCGAGGCCAATCGTAAGCGACTGAACGATTTCCAGGAAAAACTCTACGCCCAGGACCGCTGGTCGCTGCTGCTGATCTTCCAGGGTATGGATGCCGCCGGCAAGGACAGTGCGATCAAGAGCGTGTTCGAGGGCGTCAACCCGCAGGGCTGCGAGGTCACTTCGTTCAAGCAGCCGTCGACCAAGGAACTCGACCACGATTTCCTCTGGCGCAGCATGATCGCGCTGCCGGAGCGCGGCCGGATCGGTATCTTCAATCGCTCTTATTATGAAGAATGCCTGGTGGTGCGGGTGCACCAGGAAATTCTCGGCAGGCAGAAGTTGCCGCCGCAACTCGTCACCAAAAACATCTGGAAGGAGCGCTTCGAAGACATCTCTTCGATGGAGCGCTACCTGGCGCGCAACGGCACCGTGATCCTGAAGTTTTTCCTGAATGTATCGAAGGAAGAACAGCGCGAACGCTTCCTCGAACGGCTGGAAGAGCCCGCCAAGAACTGGAAGTTTTCGACGGCCGATATCGGCGAGCGCGCGCTGTGGGCGAAATACCAGGCCGCCTACCAGGATATGATCCGCCACACCGCCTCGCAGGCGGCGCCCTGGATCGTCGTCCCCGCCGACCACAAATGGTTCGCCCGCGTGGTGATCGGCTCGACGATCGTTAGCGCGCTCGACAGACTCGATCTGCATTTTCCAAAGGTCGACAATGCCGACCGCAGCGAATTCGCCAAAGTGCGCGAGGCGCTGCTGAATGAGGGGAACGCGAAGTAGGGTGGGCAAAGGCGCACTTGCGCCGTGCCCACCAATGGTGCCGAGTGAGGTGAGCACGCTGGTCAGGCTCCCTCCCCCCTTGCGGGGGAGGGTTGGGGAGAGGGGTAAGCCCCGGGCGAGATGGTCGATGAGCACATCGGTTTTTCAATTTCGGTCGCTCGTTGTGGCATTCACACTGGGAGAGCACGTCGTGTGGCACCCCTCTCCCTAACCTCCCCCGCAAGGGGGGAGGGAACCCTGCCGCCGGTGCGTCCCTCACTCACGAGATGCGATGGTTTCGCTAGGCTCTGTGTCCTTCCCGCCACCGGGTCTCGCCTTGCGCCCCCGATGGCAGGCTCCGGCGAATCCAGCGCGCTGCGGCCGGCTCGAATGCGGGTGAGGTAGTATCAGCCAAGTGCGGACAGATTGCGTAGCGCCCGCAGTTCCTTTGCAGCCGCTTGCATGAGCGGCCTTGCCTGCTCATCCTCGCGGCCAACGATGATGCCGGAAACATAGGCGCGGGCGCGCCGGTCTTGTGGTGGCGCCTTGAGCGCGGCTTCTGCCGCCATCTTTCGGTCCGCAATGAAGTCGTTGAGCGAGCCCAGAGCATCCTGGATCTTCTTCGTGTGTTTCGATAGACGCGCGAGCGCCTTTCGATCGCGCTTGCTGCGGAAAAGGCTTTCGAAGAACTCGGCCGCATATCTCAGCTTCTTCATCCTGATCCGGAATTTGTGCCGCTCGGGTGCCGTCATCTTCTGCAATCTTCCCGCGTCCTTGTGTGCCCTTCTCAGCCGCCGATTCAGCAGCTCTGCGGCGAACTGGCCAAGTTTGCTGTTGGCGACGTCCGTCTGGCCGGGCTGCGCCTCGATCCACTCGAGCACATCGACGAGCAGCGCGCGGCATCGCGGCAAATCGACAGCCCTTCTGGCCTGCGCGAGCGCCTCAGCGCGTTTCTCGGCAAAGTGCTTCGCGATGGCTTTGCCGCCCCGTTGCGGCGTGATTTCGCGGGCGACGGGACCAATCTTCTCCTCCAGGAAGACATCGAGTTCGCGCGCGCGAGCAAGTTCGTTTGTCAGCCACCTGAGCTCTGTCTTGATCTCCTCGGTTTTCGTCTGCGGCAATGCGTTCGAAAACAGCGAGATGGCCGCACGCAGGCGGCGCAAGCCCACGCGCATCTGATGCACGCCTTCCGGATCAAGCTTGCGGACGGCGTCGACATTTCCGGAAAAATGGCGAAGCGCGGAGCGGGCGATGACCTTAAAGCCCTCGATGACGGTCATTCGCTTCCCAAGTTCGATTGGCTCGGCAAAAACAGCTTGAGCGCGCTTGCCGTCGACGAGATCGTAGCCCTCGTCAGCCTTCGCCCTCAAACAAAGCTCAGCCGCAAGCTTTCGCTCCAGCGCCTTCGCGACGCGAAACAGATCGCTTGGTGGACCGCTTTTCAGTTCAAGTTCAACCTCCTCGATGCGGCTTGTGTGGCCGGCCGCGACAAGCCTGCCGCGATCGATGGCAAGTTCCAGTTCGCTTCGTTTGGTGTGGACCGGCATGGTGATGCGATGCACCGAGGTCTCGAAGATCGGCTTCAACTTGCGGCGCAGCTTCTTCGAGGCAAACCGCTGAAGCGGCGTGCCGTTCACCTCGGCGAGATCGGGGGTACGGCCTGCTATTTCGGTTTCCCACTCGCCACGGCCGAACTGCGCTCCGGACGTCTGCTTGATTGTTTGTATGTGCTTGCCGTCCGCCTGCCTGACTCGGAGCAGAAGTCCGCGCCGCTTCAGCTTGTGTTTTCGCGTGTCGAAATAGGTCGACAGCAGATCGTTCTCCGAGCGCTTGCCGATTTTGCAGCCGGGCACCGTCAATCTGGGATTGGATCCGAGATTGCGCTTAGGCATATGGAACTTGATTTCGGTCTCAACGCCCATCGGCTGATCACGCTGAGCTATGGGCTGGTAACGCCGAAGGGTGTTTTCTGCTCCCGGGTCGTTCTGCCGACTTTCCTCGGCCGTTAGGTCACCCTTTCTGACCCTCTTTTGGCATTGCGGCGGGCGGCAATTCTCGTCTAGAACAGCCCGGAACGCCGTCCCGGCAACGAACCGTCAATGGTTTTGGCCGAGACTTGAGCGTCCTTAAGGGTCTGGCAATGCTGATTCGCAGCGAAAGGTACGGAGTTCGGGGTGGAGCGGCCAAGGCTGCCCCTGCGATTCCGGCTGCGTCCGCGCCCACCCTGCTTCTTGGCGGGCTTCTGCTTCTTATCGGCCCCTGAGGGCCGTCTGGGCGTTTGCGCCTGGGCACTCAGGGGTTTTGAGCGAGATCACCAGACCCTTCAGCGTCCATGAGAGATGGCGCTACGACCCCAAAAGGAATTCAGCATATGACATCAGCGAATAAGTCCGAGAAGGACCGCGTCGTTATTTTCGACACCACCTTGCGCGATGGCGAGCAGTGCCCGGGCGCGACCATGACGTTCGAGGAAAAGCTCGAGGTCGCCGAAATGCTCGACGACATGGGTGTCGACGTCATCGAGGCGGGTTTCCCGATCACGTCGGAAGGTGATTTTCAGGCGGTTAGCGAGATTGCCCGCCGCTCCAAGAACGCCGTGATCGCAGGCCTGTCGCGCGCGCATCCCAAGGACATCGACCGCTGCGCCGAAGCGGTGAAGTTCGCAAAGCGCGGCCGCGTCCACACCGTGATCGCGACCTCGCCGCTGCATATGCGCGTCAAGCTGAACATGACACCGGAGCAGGTGATCGAAACCTCGATCGCCAACGTCACCCGCGCCCGCAACCATATCGACGACGTCGAATGGTCGGCCGAGGACGGCACTCGCAGCGAGATGGATTTCCTCTGCCGCATCGTGGAGGCCGTCATCAAGGCCGGCGCCACCACGGTGAACATTCCCGATACCGTCGGCTACACCGTGCCGGAGGAATACACCCACTTCATGAAGACGCTGATCGAGCGGGTGCCGAACTCCGACAAGGCGATTTTCTCCGTCCACTGCCATAACGATCTCGGCATGGCGGTGGCGAACTCGCTGGCCGGCATCGCCGGCGGCGCGCGCCAGGTCGAATGCACCGTCAACGGCATCGGCGAACGGGCGGGCAACGCTGCGCTCGAAGAGATCGTGATGGCGATCAACGTGCGCAACGACAAGTTTCCGTGGTGGAATAAGATCGACACCACGCAGTTGACGCGCGCCTCGAAGCTGGTATCGGCGGCGACCTCGTTCCCGGTGCAGTACAACAAGGCGATCGTCGGCCGTAACGCGTTCGCGCACGAAAGCGGCATCCACCAGGACGGCGTGCTGAAGGACGCCTCTACCTACGAGATCATGCGGCCCGAGATGGTCGGCCTGAAGCAGTCGTCGCTGGTGCTGGGCAAGCATTCCGGGCGTCATGCGTTCATCCACAAGCTGGAAGAGATGGGCTACAAGCTCGGCCCGAACCAGCTCGAAGATGCCTTTGCGCGGATGAAGGCGCTGGCCGACCGCAAGAAGGACATCTACGACGAGGACATCGAGGCGCTGGTCGACGAGGAAATGGCGGCCTCGCACGATCGCATCAAGCTCACCTCGCTGACGGTGATCGCCGGCACCCACGGCCCGCAGCGCGCCACCATGAAGCTCGACGTCGAAGGCCAGACCAGGATCGAGGAAGCCGAAGGCAACGGCCCGGTCGATGCCGTCTTCAATTGCATCAAGCGGCTGGTGCCGCATGAAGCGAAACTGGAGCTGTATCAGGTTCACGCCGTGACCGAAGGCACCGACGCGCAGGCCGAAGTGACGGTGCGTCTCTCCCATGAGGGGCGCTCGATGAGCGCCCGTGCAGCGGATCCGGATACGCTGGTCGCCTCGGCAAAGGCCTATCTCGGCGCGCTCAACAAGATCGTCATGAAGCGCCAGCGCGACATGCCGGCAGCGGCGGTGGCAGGCTGAGGCCACGCCGGTGGTGGGGTGGGCAAAGGCGCTCTTCGCGCCGTGCCCACCATCCATCATCGAGCGCGCTTCCTGATGGTGGGCACGCTTTCGCTTTGCCCACCCTACGAAACTTCCAAGCAAAACGCGGCTCGTTGGTGTCGCGTTTTTTTTGGCGTCTACAAGGCGCACAAGCGCCGACCATTGCCCGCGGGAACCCCGCCCGGTGAATGACGGGCATACGAACCGGCCGCGGCTGCCTGGAACCTCCCAGCCTTGGGCCCTGCGAAATATATGCCGCTACGGGTGCAGGCGCGTAACATTTGCGGCCTCCAAACCGTAACTCATCCCGATCAACCAGGAGAATACCATGCTGACCCGCCGATCCGTTCTTGGAGCCGTGCTCGCCGCCGGAACACTCGCCGCTTCGCCGGCGTTCGCCGATAACGCGCATGCCTTCGATGCCAAGGCGTTCGCCGCCGCCCAGAAGGCCGGCAAGCCAATTCTGATCGCGGTTCATGCGCCGTGGTGCCCGACTTGCAAAGCGCAGGCCCCGATCCTGAGTGATCTGAGGAACGATCCAAGGTTTAAGGATCTCGTCTATTTCGTGATCGATTTCGATAGCCAGAAGGACCTGCTCAATCGGTTCGGCGTCCGTGCGCAATCGACGCTGATTGCCTTCAAGGGCGACAAGGAAGCGGCCCGCTCGGTCGGCGATACCAAGCGGGACTCGATCTTCGCCATGGTCGGAAAAGCCGTCTGACTTCGTCGTCGAGCGTGCCGGCAAAGGTGACCTGGAAATGGGGAAGCTGCGATGACGATCGGCAGTGCGGTTCTGGCGTTTCTCGCAGGAATCCTTTCGATCCTTTCACCTTGCGTGCTCCCGATACTTCCAATCGTGCTGGCTTCCGCGGCATCGAGCCATCGTCAGGGACCTTTGGCGCTTGCTGCCGGGTTGTGCCTCTCGTTTGCCGGCATCGGATTATTTCTGGCGACGGCCGGTCACTCGATCGGATTGGATGCCGACCGGCTACGCTACGTCGCGGCGATGCTGATCATGCTTGTCGGCATCGTGCTTGTTGCTCCGCGGCTACAGGCGCAGATCGCGGTTGCAGCGGGCCCGATCGGAAATTGGGCCGACAGCAGGCTGGCAACGAGCCGCGCAAGCGGTGTAGCCGGACAGTTTTGGATCGGGGTCCTGCTGGGCGCCGTATGGAGCCCTTGCGTAGGGCCGACGCTTGGCGCAGCGTCGTTGCTGGCCGCCCAGGGCAAGGATCTTGGTCAGGTGGCACTGACAATGCTCGCGTTTGGCATCGGCGCGGCGTTGCCATTGCTGGGGTTGGGATGGCTTTCCCGGGAAACGATGGCGCGCTGGCGCGGCCGATTGCTGGCCGCGGGTAGCGGAATGAAATCTGCGCTCGGTCTTTTGCTGCTCGTCGCAGGCATGCTCGTCATCTCGGGAGCGGACAAGGCGCTCGAAGCATTCCTGGTCGATGTTTCGCCGGAATGGCTGACTAATTTGACCACGCGGTTCTAGACCTGTCGGCGAGTTGCATACAAAGGGTGGTGCCGGTTACCTGAAATTGGAAACCCAGTTAGGAGAAGTCCGATGAGACTCATTGTCGCTTTCTTGACACTCCTGTTTGTAACACCCGCTTTCGCGGATGACGGTATCATTACGAAGTCGAGCAACTATTCGGTGAAGGATACGATTTCGCGGTTTGAGGCGGCCGTCAAATCAAGGGAGGGCGCAGGTTTCATTGTGTTCACCGAGATCGACCACGCCGCTGCGGGAAAGAAGTTCGGCATCGATATGCGCCCGCGCACGGTACTCATCTTCGGCAATCCGAAACTCGGCACGCCGGTAATGGCGAAGACGCCATTGCTGGCGATCGACAATCCTCCGAAGGCGCTTGTTTGGGAGGATGACCAGGGCAAGGTATGGCTGTCTTATAATTCAGCCGACTATCTGTATAAAAGTAATAAGACAATCTATCCGCGGCATGGACTGGAGACCCCACCCAACTACGCGGCGTTTGCGAAGGTTTTGAACGACATCACGGACGAGGCGACGAAATAGAAGGTCCTGCGATCTGCAAAACGCTTTGCGTCCTACGCAAGCGGAATGTCAATTACACGTCTGCGACCAATTGGCACGACGGCAAATCACTTCTGATTTTCAGAAATCGTGTCAAGCCCGGGAATCAAAAATATTTCGCTTAACGCGAGAGGCAAATCAGTCGCATAACTCCGCCCGTCTCACCCGATGGAGGGGCGGCTCGCGATCGTCACGAACGTGCGGTGAGGTGCGATGGACGCGGAAGGCGCGCTGGACGTGCGCGCAGGAAGCGGCGAAGTCTGTGGTTCGGGCGCCGCGGTGCTGGCGTTAAGTCTGCGGGAATTATCCCGTCGGCGACGGAGGCAAAAGAGCCGTTCTCCGGGAGCACGAAGTAAGCCGTAAAGCCATTGCGCAGGGAAGGGCCGGGATGCTCCCGCTGTACCTGTATGCTCGTGTGCGCTTTTGCTATGCGCAATTGCACACGAGACCGCGGGTGCGGCCAGCACCCGGTCTTCCCTGCGCCCTCTGTTTGGAGAGGGCGGGAAGTGAAGAGCAAACCTCGGGCGCATCGTGCCGCGCGGACTATCCCCATCTCCGTCGTCCCTGCGGACGCAGGGACCCATACGCCGCGGCGGATGTTGTCTTGCGCGGATGGTCGACGACTTTCCCTCAACGATCAGCAGCGGTGGCTATGGGTCCCTGCGTTCGCACTAGGGCATCTACACGCTTGCCGGGCCATATACGAGGAGTTGGAAGCGAGCCATTCCCATGTGGAAGGTGATTGGTCCAGGTGGGCGATGAGAGGCGTAACCGGTCCATCCGCCGAGCTTTGCGATGATCCATGCCGCCCAGGCGACAGTGTTGGGGCGATGGTGGTTCTTCTGGAGCTCGGTGCGGCCTTTCAGGGTTTTGTTGATGGCCTTGAGCGCTTCGATCTCGTCCGGCGTGAACACAAATTCGACCTGCAATTGTTCGCCGCCATTGCGGGCTTGAACGAGCTGGATGACGATACATGCTACTCTGGTGGCGATCGCCACGAGTTTGATCAGGCCTTCAGCGCTGTCGAGCTGACTATCCTCGATGCGCAGACCCTGGCTCTTCAGCGAGCGAAAGAGCTGTTCGATGATCCAGCGCTGCTTGTACCAGGAGACGATCCGCCAGGCATCGGCGGCGGTGACGACCGGATGAGTGGTCAGGAGCAACCAATGAATGGGCTTGGCGCTCTTCGGGGGGTGCAACTCGACGACCTCCACGAAGCTGACTTTGACGCCCTGTGGCAGGTCTTTCACGCCGGGGCGCTGCGGTCGTTTGAGCACAACGGTTCCCAGGCGCATGGAGAGGTGGGCCTGGCGACCGTGGCGATCCATTCGCTTTGGTAGATCGATCACCGCCTTGTCGCAGAAGCGGGCCCGCGCGACCGCCTGATAAAGCGTGCCGCCATCGACCAGCGCATGGTCGTGCATGGCGCGCGACAGGAGGTGGACATTGTCAGCGGGTGTCAGCGACCAGTGAGCAAAGAAATCCCCCTCGCGGTCGTTGACGACGGTGATCATACGAGCAGCGACCAGAACCTCGCAGCCTTGCTTAGCCGTCGTCACCCAGCGCGCCGATTCCTTGTCGGCCAAGGCGCGCTTCTCGTGAGCGATCCTGGCCTTGCGCTTGCGCGTCCACACCTCACCGCCGGTGAGCCCGAGACAGACCCCGCTATCGGCATCGACCGCCATCATGGCATGCAGCAGCACGCCGCGAGCATTGCCTTTGCCGACCTTGCCCAAGTCGCGCCGATGTCCCGGACGAGTGTGGAAGTTGATCTCGCTGGTGTCCTGGATCGACAGCACATGACGCCCGCTGACCGCCATCGACGTCTGCAGGCTCCAGCCTTCAATCAGCTTGTCGATCGTGACTTGCGGATTGTTCACAAACCGCCAGAACGCCATGTTCGCGGCCCAGTTGCCCTGCGCCATCTGGCGCAAACAGACACTGCGCGTGCAAAGCATAGCCCGGAGAAGCGCCGCCCCCTTTTATCGAGGCGAACGTCTCCAAACTTACCCAGGGACAAATCCGGTTCCTGCTGCATCTCTGGCGCTCCTTCGAATCAAAGCGCCAGAGAGAGAATCATACAAAACGCTGCGGCGAACGCACATCATGCCGCCCCGAGTCAATCTGTCGCGTCCCCAAGACGTGTAGATGCCCTAGTGCGTTCGCAGGGACGACGAGTGGCCGATTTTGCAACGCAGCAAATCCCGGCGGTAGGCCCCTGCTAACGGGCAATGGCAATTCGGCAGGCTTGTCTGTATTGATGCAACTGGCATGCAAGCAGCGGAACGTCTCATTCGCGTTCGGCAAAAAAGTCTGGGAGGATACATGCGCAAACTGATTTTGGCTGCGGCATCGATCGCGGCATTGACTCTGGTCGGACCGGCCGCGGCGCAGTCGCCGATCGTGATCAAATTCAGCCACGTGGTGGCGACCAACACGCCGAAGGGGCTCGCGGCGGAGAAATTCAAGGAACTGGCCGAGAAATACACCGACGGCAAGGTCAAGGTCGAAGTCTATCCGAACTCGCAGCTCTACAAGGACAAGGAAGAGCTGGAGGCGCTGCAGCTCGGCGCGGTGCAGATGCTGGCGCCCTCGAACGCCAAATTCGGCCCCATCGGCGTCAAGGAATTCGAGGTGTTCGATCTTCCCTACATCCTGCCCGACCTCGCCACGGTGCGTAAGGTCACCGACGGCCCGCTGGGCACCAGGCTACTCAAGCTGCTCGAGCCGAAGGGCATGATCGGTCTCGCCTACTGGGACAACGGCTTCAAGCAGATGAGCGCCAACAAGAAGCTCATTTCGCCGGCCGACTATCGCGGCCTGAAATTCCGCATCCAGTCCTCGAAGGTCCTGGAAGCTCAGTTCCGTGGCCTCGGCGTGGTCCCGCAGGTGATGGCGTTCTCGGAAGTCTATCAGGCGCTGCAGACGGGCGTAGTCGACGGACAGGAGAACACCTGGTCGAACATCTATACCCAGAAGATGCACGAGGTGCAGAAATACATCACCAACACCAATCACGGCTATATCGGCTACATCGTGGTTGTGAACAAGAAGTTCTGGGATGGCCTGCCTGCCGACGTCCGTGCCCAGTGCGAGAAGGCGATGAAGGAAGCCACTGCCTACGGCAACGGCCAGTCGCAAAAGGAAAACGACGACGCGCTCGCCGAGATCGTCAAGACCGGCAAGAGCGAGATCATCAAGCTGACGCCGGAACAGGATTCGGCCATGCGCAAGGCGATGGAGTCAGTCTACAAAGACGTCGCCGGTCGTGTCGGCCAGGGGCTGATCGACGAGTTCATGAAGGAAGCCAAGGGCGCAACCAACTGAGACGACGTTGTCGGGCTTCCGTGCCAAGGCACGGAAGCCCTTGTATGTTGGGGGCTCGGCAACACACAGCCGCGAAGGAAGGTGAGGCGTCAAGCCTGACCTGAAGGGGGGACATTGATACTGCTTCGCATCCTCGACCGGCTTGAGGAGATATTGATCGCGACGCTGATGGCGCTCGCGACCTTGATCATCTTCCTCGCCGTCTGCCACCGCTATCTGCTCGGCGTCCCCTTCCTGTTTCCGATCCTGTTCCCGATCAACCTGTCCTGGGCGCAGGAACTGTGCATCTACATGTTCGTGTGGGTCGCCAAGTTCGGCGCCGCCTATGGCGTCCGCACCGGCATCCATGTCGGCGTCGACGTCGTGGTCAACCAGATCAAATCGCCCTGGAGGAACGCGATCGTGCTGTTCGGACTGCTTTGCGGGGCCTTCTTCACCGCCGTCATCGGCACCATGGGCGCGCATTTCGTCTACGGGCTTTACTACACCGATCAGGTGTCGCCCGACCTCGAGATCCCGAGCTGGTTCGTCTATCTCTGCATTCCGCTCGGCTCCTATCTGATGTGCTTCCGCTTCCTGCAGGTCGCGTATCGCTACTTCTTCACGGGCGAACTTCCGCACCATGACCATGCTCATGTCGAGGGCGTCGACGTCGATGCGCCCGGTGCCGGCGTCGCGGAGGTGACGCGATGACCTCCTTCATCATCTTCGGACTGCTGATCCTGCTGATGCTGACCGGCATGCCGATCTCGATCGCGCTCGGTCTCACGGTGCTCACGTTCATTTATACGATGACGAATGTGCCGACCGAGTCGGTGGCGCTAAAACTGTTCACCGGCATCGACAATTTCGAGATCATGGCGATCCCGTTCTTCATTCTCGCCGGCAACTTCCTGACCCATGGCGGCGTCGCCAGACGCATGATCAATTTCGCGACCACCATGGTCGGGCACTGGTATGGCGGCCTCGGGCTTGCCGGCGTGATGGCTTGCGCGCTGTTCGCCGCCGTGTCCGGATCCTCTCCCGCGACTGTGATCGCGATCGGCGCGATCATGTTGCCGGCGATGGTCAAGCAGGGCTTTCCGAAGCGATTTGGCGCCGGCGTCATCACCACCTCAGGCGCGCTCGGCATCCTGATCCCGCCGTCGATCGTGATGGTGATCTATTGCGTGGCCACCGGCGGCAGCATCGCGCTCGATCCCGCCGGCCAGCGGGTATCGTCGGCATCCGTGGGCCAGATGTTCATGGCTGGAGTCGTCCCCGGCGTGATGCTGGCGACGCTGCTTGGATTGACCACCTTCTACCGCGCCTGGAGGAACGATTATCCGCGGCTGCAGCGCGCGAGCTGGGGCGAACGCTTCGCGGCGTTCCGCAAATGCATGTGGGGATTGCTGCTGATCGTGATCGTCCTCGGCGGCATCTATGCCGGCATTTTCACGCCGACGGAGGCGGCCGCGATCAGCGCGGTCTACGCCTTCGTCATTGCGGTGTTCGTTTATCGCGATATGTCGCTCAAGGACGTGCCGAAGGTGCTGCTCGGCTCGGCCAATATGAGCGCGATGATCCTCTACATCATCACCAATGCGGTGCTGTTCTCGTTCCTGATGGCGAATGAAAACATTCCGCAGCACATCGCAAACTGGATCACCTCGGTCGGCGTCAACTGGATTATCTTCCTGTTGATCGTCAACGTGCTGCTGCTGCTCGCCGGCAACTTCATGGAGCCGTCCTCGATCGTGCTGATCATGGCGCCGATCCTGTTTCCGGTGGCGGTCAAGCTCGGTATCCATCCGGTGCATTTGGGCATCCTGATGGTCGTCAATATGGAGGTCGGCATGTGCCATCCGCCGGTCGGGCTCAACCTCTACGTCGCCTCCGGCATCGCCAAGATGGGCATCACCGAGCTGACGATCGCGGTGTGGCCATGGCTTTTGACCATGCTGATCTTCCTCGGCGTCGTCACTTACGTGCCGGAGCTCTCGTTGTGGCTGCCGCGTGCGTTGGGGATGCTCTAGCAATATCGCATTGCGGTGGATCAAACGGTGTCACATTACATCTTGGTAAGGGAAGCGTCCCTTGCCAATCCTTAAGTTGAACGCCGACTGACGCAGGATCATCTTCATGCAACCTTTCAAGGAGGTTCGCATGAGGAAATTCACCATCGCCGCCGTCGCGGTTCTTGCCATCGCCGGCTCGACCGCCGTCTATGCCCAGCACCGCCATTGGGGCTACGGCCATATGCGGATGAGCCCGGAGGATCGGGCGGCGTATGCCGACGCGCGGATCGCGGCCGTCCATGCCGGTCTCAAATTGACGGCCGACCAGGAAAAGCTGTGGCCGCCAGTCGAGGCCGCGGTTCGGGAACTCGCCAAGCTCAGGATCGATCGCGCCAATGCGCGGATGCGAGACGATTCCAGCCAGCAGGGGCCGGATGATCCGGTGACGCGGCTGCGCGAGCGCGCCGAGACCATGTCGGCAACGGCTACCGCCATGAAGAAGATCGCGGACGCGGCCGACCCGCTCTACAAGACGCTGGATGACAGCCAGAAACGCCGGCTTGCCGTCCTGACCCGTATGGACCGGGGCAGGGAAGGCTGGCGGCACCGCGAGCACTGGCGCATGGACCGCGACTTCGATCGCCATCGCGACTATGACCGGAACAGGTATGAGCGGGACGGCGGCCCGGACCGGGGCGGCCCCGAACGGCTCTGAGGCGCCCCTGATCGGCGCCCGATCCGAACACGGGCAAAAGCCGCTGAAATCCAGCGGCTTTTCGCCGTTCCGGCTCTCAGCCAAAGCCCGGGAAAACTCCGCCCAGTTTGCTGGACATCCCGGGATCGCTTTGCTAAACGACGCCCTCTCGCGAAGGCTTGCCGGACTTAAAACATCCGGGCGCATAGCTCAGTTGGTAGAGCAGCTGACTCTTAATCAGCGGGTCCCAGGTTCGAGCCCTGGTGCGCCCACCAAGCGTCGCAAGGACTTAGCCAGAGAAACCGTTTGAGAAGGCCGAATTAAAACGGTTTTTCAAACGGTGTTTTTTTCGACCGGTCGAGCAGTCCGCTCTCTACAATGTGATCGGGATAGGAGCACACGGGCCGCCGCGAGGTCGATCATTCCAGGCCCGCGGGGCGACAAGGTGAAAGTGTCTTTCATCGCCGAACTCGCTTTGCGATGACCACCAAACGGTTCAGACTTGGCCCTATCAAGGCTGAAACAGGGGTTCGATTCCCCTAAGGAGCGCCAAGCTGCGATATCCTGCGATGATCCGCGATATTGTACGATGCAGGCCGGATCGGGCCCCTAGTTCGTCGTCAATGGCGAGCGAGTAGAAATACAGCGCGAAATATTCGGCTGCTGGCCTGACCTAAGCATTGATCAGTGAGGCGATAGTCTCCCGGACCCAGTGCTGGCCGCTGTGCCCGTGACTGCGCTCGTGCCATACCATCCCGACCGCGAACCCTTCCACGGGGAACGGACAGTCCATCACCTTGAGCTTGTCGGCACGGTCACGTACTAGCCGTTCCGGAACCAGGGCCACGAAATCCGAGCCGGACACGATTTCAGGAACGAACAAGAATGAAGCCGCGGACAGCACTGCATTGCGCCTGTGTCCGAGAGCAGCCAACGCGCTATCGACTGGTGTCACGAAACTGCCGTCGCCAAGCGAAACGACCACATGCTCCAGTTTGGCAAATTCTTCGACCGTGATTCCATCTCGTAGTCGTGGATGCTTCCGGCGGCCGATCAGCACGTAGCGCTCGTCGAACAAGTGCCTCGTACGAAGACCAGGCGGCGCCACTTGTGGCGTCATGAGCACCAGGTCGACATCACCGCGTGCCATCTGCGCCTCCAACTGCGGCATGTCCAGATTGCGCAGGGCTACGCGAACTCCGGGCGCCCGCGTCCTGAGTTCCACGACGAGCGGTTTCACCACCGCTGCCTGCAGATAGTCTGTGCAGGCGATGGTGACGGTTAGCTTGGCTTTGACAGGGTCGAAGTTTCTGTGCGTGGCAAGGGTTGCGCGCACCTGGTCGAGGGCTTGGCGCAATGGGTCGAGCAGTTCGATTGCCTTGGCGGTCGGGGTCATCCCTCGCTGTGCAGGGATTAACAGCAGGTCATCGAACTCATGCCTGAGACGGTTTAGCTGAGCGCTGACCGCTGGTTGACTCAGATGCAGGCGGACGGCCGCCTTCGTCACGTTCTGCTCTACCAGCAACGTCTCCAGAGTGACCAACAGATTCAGGTCAAGGCGCTTGCTATCCATTGGATGGATAGTAGCCGAACACTTCCACGATTTCAAATATAGCTCTGAGCGGCCGATACTTCGTGGCTTAGGGCAGATGGTCGCCACGCTCATGCTTTGCCAGCTTGGTGGAAGGAGATCGCGCGGAAACCGCCTAGCTCTCAAACCAGGAGAAGCAGATGATCCAAGCCGATACCTCCAAGCCCCTGATCACTGTTGTCGGCGCCTCGAGCAAGCAAGGCCGAAGTGTCGCCGAGGCCTTGCTCGACAGCGGGCGCTACCGGGTGCGCGCCCTGACCCGGCGACGCGATAGCCGGCCCGCGCAATTCCTGGCGCAGAAGGGTGCCGAAGTCGTGGTTGCGCCGCTTCAACCCGGCATGCAGGCCGAGCTGACCGCGGCCATGCGCGGTTCGGCGGGGGCGTTCTTGATGACTCCGCCCATCGTCAAGGTACCGCCCGCCGAACTTGAGTTTACCCTCGGCAAGGAATTGGCCGATGCGGCGCTCGCCGCTGGCGTCGAGCACGTGGTTTTCAGCGGGCTTGAAAATGTCGAAGCGCGCACCGGCGGCACCAAGTGGGCGCCGCACTTTACTGATAAGGCGAAGGTGGCAGACTATATTCGCAGCCTGCCCATTCGCAGCTCGTTCGTGTACCTGGCGTTCTTCTACACCAACTTCCTTGAATATTATGTGCCGCAGCGCGGGGACGACGGCATAACGCTTGCCATATACTTGCCGCCGCACATCCCCATGCCGTTCTGTGATCCGCTCACCGCGGCCGGGCCGGCGGTGCGCGAGATTTTCGACCACCCGACGCAATATGCCGGCAAGACCTTGCCGGTCATCGGCGAGTTTCTCTCGGCCCAGGACATGGTAGACACGTTTGTGCGCGTCACCGGGCAGCGGGCACGTTATGCCTCCGCTTACTCGCGCGAAGATCTGCTGCGCCACTTTCCGAGTTTTGCGACCGACGAGCATCTCGTGCGCGAGTTGGTGGGGATGGTGGAGTATGCCGTCGAGTATGGCTATTACGCCCCGGAGCGCGACCTGACATGGAGCCGGAAAATCGATCCGCATGCATTGACCTGGGAGCAATTCCTGAAGCGCAGTAGTTGGCAAGGCGACTGGCTGTCGTATGGCGCGGCGCCTGAGCCCGACCGCGCCCAGCTTGCACCCACGTGACAGCGGCGACACTGCGTCGTCGACGCGGGAGGGCGCCACGGCACCGCGGCGCCATCAGCCGCGACTCTGTCATCGAACTCATTCGTCCCTTAGACGACCCAACTTGGCACTGACGACCGCTGGCTGGCCAGGCAGGCCAGCGGCGCCTTTGTCATGATCTGCTCCATCAAGAACGCCGCCGGTGCGACCAGAAGATTGAGGATGAGGCGCTTGCTATCCATCAGATGGATGGTAGCCAAAAATTTTTGCGATTTGAAATATGGCTCGGAGCAACGGAAATTTCACCGGCCCGCAACGCCAAAAAAAGCGCCAGTGAAGCACATGGCGCTCCTGCAGGAGGAGACAACGCGATGCCCCCGATTCCAGATCGGCCGCGATCATCAAGTGATGCTCGCAACAAGACAACCCCGGACCGTTGAACCCACATCGGTCGCTGCCATCGTCTTGCGAGACTAACGCAACCCGGCGGGGCCGTCTCGCGGCTGCCTGCACAAAACGCAAGTGTGGCCTCTCTTCCAAACGAACCATCAGGAGCATTCATCCATGTCCACCCTCGTCATTATCGGCAGCGCACAGGCCAAGCCCGGCAAGGCCGACGAGGTGCGCCCGATCCTCAAGTCGTTGCTGCTCCCCACGCTCGCCGAAGAAGGCTGCCTTCGCTACGAGATGAACGAAGCCGAGGACGGGCAGAGTTGGGTCTTCACCGAGTTATGGGAAAGCCGCGCCCTTTGGGAACGGCACATGGAGTCGGCGCAGGTGGCGCGCTTCAGGGCGGTGGCGGGCGAGATGACGGAGTACTGGCAAATCTTCAAGGGCCATCTGGTGCGCCCGGGTAGTTGAGCCTGCGCCGCCAGCCAACACGATCGAGCCACACGAAGCGACCCTGCGCCCTCCTATCGACCGTCACCACATACGCCGGAGCCAGTCATGCCAGCCACCAGCCTCTTTCACATCGCCATCAAGACCGGCAAACCCGAAGCGACCAAGCGCTTTTACGAACAGGTTTTCGGCATGGCCGAGTCGCCACGGCCGCCTTTCGAGTTTCCGGGCTACTGGATGCAGCTCAACACGCCATACGGCGGCTCGATCTTCCACATCTACACCGGCTCGGCGGCTCTCGGCAACGACGGGCGCATACCGACGGGCAGCGGAGCCATCGATCACATCGCGCTGTCGGCCTACGGATTTGGCGAGACGCGCGAGCGCTGTCGGATCCTGGGCATTCCCTACCGCGAGCGGTCCGTGCCCGGTTTCCCGCTTTGGCAACTCTTCTCCTACGACCCGAACGGCATCCAGTTCGAGTTGAACTTTCACTCCGCCTTCGAAGAGCGTCAGGGGGTGGCCGTGGATCCAAACAATTTCCTCAAGGCGGGGCTCGAGTGGTTCGATCCCGAGGCCTACCGGCAGTTCGAGACGGCGTGACTAGTCGCTCAATACACGGACCGTGACGAAGCCAACCACGAATAGACGCACCACTGGCTGCGTTGGGTTCGATCTAAACAAGAAGCACTTGCCGGTGACGGCAGAGTTCAAGAAGGGAGGGGACGCGGATGAATGCGAGATCAAGGTTATTGCGCGCGATCGCAAGCGGGATGTTGCGGGGCTTGTCGGGTGTCGTCGCGCTTGGTGCCGCAACGGCTGCGTTGGCGCAAGCGGACAAGCCGCTGACGATCGGTGTGATCGAGTTGTTTCCCAATCCTCACTTCGCCCATGCGCGCAAGGGGATCGAGGATTTCGCGAGAAAGCACAACGCCAATGTGATCATCCAGAACGCGAACCTGGACGCGACCAAGGAAGCGCAGTTCATCCAGACCTTCATCACCCGCAAGGTCGACGCGATCCTTGTGTCGGCGGTCTCGCCGACCGGCTCGTTGGCGGCATTGCGTTTCGCCAAATCCGCCGGCATTCCGGTCATCTGCTACACTACCTGCGTCAACGCCCCGGAGGACAAGGAGCTGGCGCAAGCCTTCGTCAAGAGCGACAATACGATCCTCGGCGTCACGACGGGCAAGCAAGCCGCGGCCTACATCAGGGACGAACTGGGCGGCAAGGCGAAGATCCTGATGCTGACTTGCGAGTCCTATGACGTCTGCAAGGAGCGGCGCAAAGGACTGAACGAGCAACTCGCCGGCCTGGACGTCAAGATCCTGGCGGAGCAGGAGGGCTTCGTGGTCGACAAGGCCCGCCTGATCGCGGATTCGATGCTGGCCGCAAATCCGGACGCCAATGTCTTCATTGCCGAGAACGAGGACGGGATCATCGCAGCGGCGCAAGCAATCAAGGCCAAAGGTCTGGCTGGCAAGGTTGCCGTGTTTGGCATCGATATCAATACCCAGGTTGCGAAACTGATCGCGTCGTCCGACGGCATCGTCCACTGGACCACCGGGCAGGACCCGCGCTGCTTGGGCGCGCGTGGTCTGGAGGCTGCCATTAATGCCGCTCGCAAGCGACCGGTAGGTGACTTCTACCAGTTGTGTCCTTCCCCGACATTCAGCAAGGGCGGTGCGGCCGCGGCACTGAAGTATATCGCCGACAACCGGTGAGCCCCCGCGGACGCCGGTCGCAGGATGTGTCCGGCCGCGAGACGACGATCGATCCGCGCGTCTTCCCCGCAGCACAGGCAAAAATGGGAGGAGGAGATGTCGAGCGTGGTCAAGACCAGCGCGGTCACGTCGATCTCGACGCGCACGCCACTTGCATTCCGAGCGGAAACGTCGTTGGCCGTCGGCGCGATCGAATCGGCGGGGCTGAGGAAGTCCTACCCCGGCGTGCAAGCCCTGAAGGGCGTGAACTTCGCCGTGGCGGCGGGCGAGGTGCGGGCGCTGCTCGGCAAGAACGGCGCCGGCAAGTCCACGCTGGTCAAGATCCTCTCCGGAGCCGAAGCGCCCGACGCTGGCACGCTCAAGATCGGCGGACGCCCGATCGACATCTTCGCGCCCGGGCACGCCAATGCCCGGGGAATTGCCACGGTACATCAAGAACTGAGTCTGGTGCCGGAATTGAGCGTCGCCGAAAACATCCTGCTCGGTCGCTGGCGCAGCCACCGGCGCGGGTGGTTCATCGACCAACCGGCCGTGCATCGCGAGGCCGCTGCCGTGCTGGCCGAATTCGGTGCGAAAATCGACCCCGCGGCCAAGGTGCGCAAGCTGTCGATCGCCCAGCAGCAACTTGTGGAAATCGCGCGCGGCCTGTCGTTCAAGCCTAGGGTTTTGATCCTGGACGAACCGACCAGTTCGTTACCGGCCTCGGAAGTCGAAATCCTGCTGCGGACCATCGGCGTGTTGTCGGATCGAGGCGTCGCGGTGGTGTATGTCTCGCATCGCATGGACGAGATTCAGCGGATCGCGCACAGCGTCACCGTACTGCGCGACGGACGCCACATCGATACCCTGCCGATTGCAGCTGCTCCCACAGCCGAGATCGTGAGGCTCATGACGGGTGAAGCGAGCGGCGCGACGCCTCGCAAGCGTGCGCAGCGGCCGCCAGGCGATATTGCCCTCAAGGTGCGCGGACTCACCACCGTCACCAAGCTTGGGGGACTGAGCTTCGAGGTCCGCCAGGGCGAGATTGTCGGTCTGGCGGGACTGCTTGGCTCCGGCCGAACCGAGTTGTTGCGCGCCGTCTATGGCCTCGACCCGGTCGCCACAGGCCGGATCGAGATCTTCGGCAAGGGAGCGGCGGACCGATCTCCGCGCGCCATGATCCGGCGGGGAGTCGGTCTGGCGCGGAGGATCGCAAGAAGGAAGGCCTCGTGCTCGACATGAGCATCTCCGAGAACCTTGTTCTGTCGTCGATGCAGAAAATCGTGCACGGGGTGGCGCTGCTGTCGTACCGCAGGCAGTCGCAGCTGTCGCAGCGAGCCGCCTCGCGCATGTCGGTCAAGCTGGCGAGTCTCCTGGACCCGGTTCGCACCTTGTCCGGCGGCAATCAGCAGAAGGTCGTCCTCGGCAAGTGCTTGAACGCCGACGTGAAGGTGCTCCTGTTGGACGAGCCGACCCGCGGCGTCGATATCGAAGCCAAACACCAGATTTACGAGCTTCTCGAACAGTTGGCGGCACAGGGGACAGCGGTGCTCGTCGCTTCCTCCGAAATGGAAGAGCTGATGTTGCTCTGCGACCGTTTGCTGCTCATGAAGGACGGCAAGATCGTTGGCGAGCGCAGCGTCGCGCAAACCGATCTGGCCGACGTGATGGCTGTCGTGATGGGCACGACCCGCACTGATTCCCGACGAGTTGGCAGATGAACATGACCACCGAAACCACGACCACAAGCGATGCAGTTCGCGCAGCGGCTCCACCATCGCGGCTCTTACGCTTGGATGCCGAGATCAAGGGGCTGCTGGTGGCATTGATCGTTCTGTGCGCGCTGGCGACACTGTTCGCCCCCAACTTTGCGACGACCGGCAATTTGCTGGACGTTCTTCGCCAGGTCGCGTTCACGGGCATCATCGCCTACGGCATGACGCTGGTCATCATTGCTGGCGAGATCGACGTGAGCGTCGGATCGGCGCTCGCATTTTCCTCCGCCCTGTTCGGGATACTTACGGCCTCTTTCCACCTGTCCCTGTTGAGTGCCGCGCTCGGGGTAATTGTCCTCGGCGTTGCGATCGGGGCCGGCGCCGGCGCCATTCGCGCCTACTTCAACATTCCGTCGTTCATCGTAACGCTGGCGATGTTCTCCGCGCTCCGCGGCGCAGCCATGCTCATGACCGACGCGATACCGATTCCGATCCTCGGTGAGAGCTTCGAGGTGTGGGGTAGTGGCGCCGTCCTGGGCGTCCCGGTACCGGCGCTGGTCATGCTGGTGACGTTTGTGGTGTTCACCGTTGTCGCCTCGCGCACGACGTTCGGCCGCTCGGTTTATGCCATCGGCGGAAACGCGGAAGCCGCGCACCTTTCCGGGATTCCGGTCAGGCGCATCCGCACGGTGCTCTTCGCGCTCACCGGGGGATTGGCTGCCATCAGCGGTGTGCTGATGACCTCGCGCCTCGGCTCCGGCAACCCGAACATCGGCTACGGCGTCGAGTTCGCGGTCATCACTTCGGTGATCGTCGGGGGCGCCAGCCTGTCGGGCGGCAAGGGGTCGATGCTGGGCACGCTGCTTGGAGGTCTTTTCATCGCCGTGCTCAACAATGCGATGGTGCTGCTGGGTATCAACTCCTACGCCCAGGACGTTGCCAACGGCATCGTGGTGCTGCTGGCCGTGCTGGTCAGCTCGCGGTCTGCGGGCTGGGGGAATGCGCAAGACAACGCTAAGAAGCGAGTGACTATTTCAGCAGGTCTGGTCTCGCCCTCGTTCGCGACGCGGGTAGATGCTATCAGTCATGGCCCTTAGGAATGTCAACGAGACGATTGACCGCTCGGTATTCGATCGTCGGCGCGAAGTGCCCCAGTATCGCCCGCCTAACTTAGATGACTGGGCAAAGCGTAAGTCAGTCAACCTTGCGAACGTCAGGCAGTCCGTGCGCACTGATGATCCAAATATAGGCGCGCCTGATTGAAATCGCGATTGCTGGCGCGGGCGGAGCTCGAACCTGCAACCAGACCGTTATGAGCGGGAGGACAATGGTCGGCTTCGTTGATTCTTCTACATTTTCGTTCGAGTTCGGTTGCGTTCGCTGCGGTTTGTTCAAATCGTTTTTGGTGCGAAACTGGTGCGGTCTGCAGTCCCGCCTCGGATGTGTGAATCTTGGGGTGGGCGAACAATGCGTGGTGTAGGAAGCCTTCGCTATCGCGCGAGAGACGCAAGTCGCCTGCGCAAGCTAAGCCTCTTCTGTTTCTGAGCCAAAGCGGTCATTGCTCGGCCAATAGTGCTCTCCAGGCAATTACTCCCGCTCAACCCAATTACCTCGAACGACGCTACTTTGTATTGGAAACCTTTGTCTTACGCACGACTTCGAGAAACGCGCGGATGATCCGGCTGGTTTCGCGTTTCCGCAAGATCACAACATGCGCATAGGTGAAGATTCCCGCATTACTGATTGGGATGAGGCGCAGAGAAGAGTCTGGAACGAACTCGGCTTCGGAGACGTAGCTTATGCCCAACCCGCGAATGACGGCTTCGCGGATCGCCTCGCGGCTTCCGATCTCCATGACGATGCGCGGCTTGATCTTTGCCTTAGCGAGCGCTTGCTCGAACGCGCGTCGCGTCGTAGAGCCGGTCTCACGGATAATTAGTGGTTCGCCTTCGAGTTCGGAGATCTTGACGCTCTTCTGCTTCGCCAGCGGATGATCGGTGCGCACAAAGACGCCGACTGGATGGCGTCTATATGGAAGAGTGAGAAGACGATCGTCCTCATCAATGTGCGCTAGCACCGCGATGTCGCTCTTGTAGTCAAGAAGATCATCGAGGACCTCGTGCGAGTTGCCGAGCTTCACGGCGAGTTCGATCCCCGGATAGGCGCGATTGAAGGCCGCAAGCATCTCGGTGACGTGATAGGGGCCGACCGCGCCAATCGAAAGCCGACCGGTCTTGAGCTCGCGCGACTGCTCCAGGAATGCGACCGCTTCTTCTTCCTCGGCAAACAGGCGCGACGTAATCGCCAGTAGTTGCCGTCCCGTGTCGGTCAACTCGCGGCGGCGGCCCTTCTTGATGAAGAGCTCGACGCCGTACTCCTCCTCCAGCGCGCCGACCTGGGCTGTCAGCGTCGGCTGCGTGATGTGAACTGCATCCGACGCGGCATTGAAGCCGCCTGCAGTCGCCACAGCATGGAAGGAGCGAATCTGGGTATATCGCATAGAACAAATCTATCTATTTCTCTGAAAAAATCAATTTGTCGATGTAACAGCGTTCAGCAATGGTCCGGACCACAACGAGCGCTCACGAGAAGCGCGGAAGTAGCAGCGCTTCAGGCGCGATCAAGGGTGGAACGTTATGCGGTGGGCCTACTGGAATCCCGTAAAAGTTCGCTTCGGCGCAGGGACATTCGATGAAGTCGGAGGTCTGATCGGCAAGCGCCGCTATGCCCTCGTGACCTATAATCAACCGATTTTCAACGACCTGGCGGCGCGCCTTACAAAGGTCGCGGGCGAGCCGGTTGCCGTCATCGACAATATCGAGACAAACCCGGACTGCGCCGATCTGGTGAATTCCTGCCGTGTCTTCGGCGCTGCAATGCAAGCGCCTGAAGTCATCGTTGCCCTCGGTGGCGGCTCGATGATGGATGCGGCCAAGGTGCTGGCTGCAAGCAAGGGCGACTTCGAGAATGTCCGCCGCCATCTTACCGAGAAGGTCCCGCTGGACACGTCGGCGATCGTGCCGATCATTGCGGTGCCGACTACTTCCGGAACAGGCAGCGAAGTCACCCACTGGGCAACCGTGTGGGACTCGGCCAACGGCAGCAAGTATTCGCTGGCGCATCCGTTGCTCTATCCCGAAGCCGCCGTGCTCGATCCGCAGCTTATCCTTGGGGCGCCGCGAGGGCTGACCCTGGCGACCGGTCTCGACTCCCTGTCACATGCGCTCGAGAGCATCTGGAACGTCAACGCCAACTCGGTCTCGGCCGGCTTCGCGGTCGAGGCCGCGCGCGAGATCATCGAAACGCTGCCGGGCCTGCTCGACAATCTCGGCGATATCGATCTGCGCACCCGTCAGGCGCGCGGCAGCCTGCTCGCCGGCTTCGCTTTCTCGCAGACCAAGACGGCTTTGGCCCACAACATCTCCTACGACATTACGCTGAAGATCGGACTGATCCACGGCATCGCCTGTTCGTTCTCGCTGCCGATCGTGATGGGGTGGGCAATAGGCAACAGCCCCGACTGCGACGCCGCACTGCGCCGCATCTTTGGCCCGGACCTCAGCGAAGGTGTCCGCAAGCTGCGGTCTTTCCTCGAGGGGATCGGCGTCAAGACTGATCCTGCCGCCTACGGCGTTTCGCCGGCGGAATGGACACGCCTGGTCGAGAAGGCGCTGGAAGGCGAGCGCGGCAGGAATTTCATTGGAAGGCAGACGGTCAAGGCAGCGTAGTGAAACAGACCTAGAGGCGAACGCGCCCATCACAAACCACCGGCAATGGTCAAAAAGACCAACGGAATCACAGGAGGAAAACATGAACATCACGCGTCGGAAAATGCTCGTCGGGTCCGTTGCTGTGGCCGGCGCCTTGGTCGCCATGCCGAATGTGTTGCGTGCAGAGGGGTGTGATCCGCGTCGGTCTCATTCCATCAGAAGATTCTCGCGCGATGCTGGCGTCGAGCCAGCAGCTGCTCGATGCGCTCGAAAAGAATCTCGGCATGAAGGTGCAGGGGTTCGTTGCCGCCGACTACAACGGCGTCATCGAGGCGATGCGCGCCGGTCACATCGAGGTGGCCTATCTCGGCCCGTTCTCCTATGTGCTCGGCGCCTCCGTGGCCAACATCGAGGCGTTTGCTACCGCCGAGACACAAAAGTCCGGACGTACTTTCTATCACAGCCAGATCATCACACGGAAAGACAGTGGCATCAAGGACATCAACGATCTGAAGGGCAGGACCTTCGCGTTCGTCGATCCGTCTTCGACTTCCGGCCATCTCTTCCCCAAGGCCGGCCTGCTCAAGCTCGGAATCGACCCGGAGAAGTTCTTTGGCCGCGTTCTTTTCACCGGCTCGCACGATGCCAACGCACTGGCGGTCGCCAACAAGCGTGTCGACGCGGCCACCATCGCTGACCGCATCTTCGACGCCGCAGTGCAGAAGAATCTCGTCAAGCGCGAGGACATCCACGTCGTGTGGAGTTCTGACCCGATCCCGGAATCGCCGACGGTGTGGCGCAAGAATCTGACACCGGAACTGAAGGCAAAGATCAAGACCGCGTTCTTTAACATCAAGGACATCACCTGGGCCGACCAGGGCAAGCTCAACCGCTTCGTCGAAACCAACGATGCGGCCTACGATGTGATTCGGGATACCGCAAAGGCGCTCAATCTCGATCTGAAAAAGATGAAATGAGCCCGCTGCGCTGACCCGCCGTAACCACCCTCCGGCATAGGACTGCTCAGATGATCAAGATCGCAGGTTTGAAGAAATCTTACGGCGGGAAGCCGGTGCTCCAGGGCATCGACCTCGAAGTCAAGTCAGGCGAATTCCTCGTCGTGCTGGGGCCGAGCGGCGCCGGAAAATCCACCATGCTCCGTTGCATCAACGGCCTCACGCCGCCGGACGCCGGCCAGATCGTCATCGACGGCACGATCTTCGACTCCAAACGCGCGGCCGGCGGACGCTTGCGCCCGGTCGCGATGATCTTCCAGCACCACAACCTGGTAAAGCGACTCACCGTACTCAAGAACATCCTGGTCGGTCGCATGGCCGGGATGTCGTCGATCCTCTCGGCGCTTCAAATCTTCCCGACGAAGGACGTCGAGATCGCAATGGAATGTCTTCAGCGCGTCGAGCTGACACACAAGGCAATGGCGCGCGCCGACCAGCTCTCCGGCGGCGAGCAGCAGCGCATCGGCATTGCCCGTGCGCTGGCCCAACGCCCGGCGGTCATCCTGTGCGACGAGCCGGTGGCCAGCCTCGACCCGAAAACCTCGCGTGTCGTGCTCGGCTATCTCAAGGCGATCTGCAAGGAAGAAGGCATCGCCGTCATCTGCAATCTGCATCAGGTCGACTACGCAGTCGAATTTGGCGAGCGCATCGTTGGTCTCTCGGGAGGCAAAGTGGTGTTCGACGATACGCCGGACCACCTCACTGTCGACGTCGTGCACCAGATCTATCCGGGATTGGAAGATCCGGGCGTCGCCCGCGTGTTGCGGCCGAATGCCGGCCCACGCCTGGTGTCGAATTCGCTCGATCCCATCGCCCTTGCGGCATCCGCCTGAGCAGGAGACGACCATGTCCAGCTACCAACTCGTTCTTCGTCCGCCTCAGGGCCGCTTCGGCTGGTGGGGCACCGGCGTCCTCGGTCTGGTGATCGTGGGCTTCCTGTATTGGGCTGCAGTCGGATCGCAGATCAACGCGGCCAATCTCTGGAACGGCATCCCTTATATGTGGGACTTTCTGGTCCGCATGATGCCGCCGAATCTGGAGTTCATTGAGAAGCTCTGGCGGCCCGCGCTGGAAAGCCTGCAGGTCGCGATCTGGGGAACGTTGCTCGGCGTGGCGATCTCGCTGCCGATCAGCTTTTTTGCGGCTCGCAACCTTTCACCGCATCCGGCGATTTATCACTTCACCCGCCAAGTGCTGAACTGCATGCGCGGCATCAACGAGATTATCCTGGCGCTGATCTTCGTCGCCGCCATCGGCCTCGGCCCGTTCGCCGGCGTGCTCGCTCTCGCCATCCACGGCGCGGGTATGCTCGGCAAGTTCTTTGCCGAAGCCATGGAAGACATCGACGAAGGTCCGCTCGAAGCGTTCCGCTCGGCCGCCGCCGGCCCGTTCAAGACCTTCTTCTTCGGCGTGCTGCCGCAAGTGCTGCCGGCCTGGCTCGGTACCATCTTCTACCGTCTCGAGACCAACGTGCGCCAATCCACCGTGCTCGGCATGGTCGGCGCGGGCGGCATCGGTTTCGAACTCGTGTCCTCGATGAAGCTGTTCCAATATCAGGACACGGCGACCTGCATCCTGGTCATCCTTGCGATGGTGTTGGTCACCGACCTCCTTTCCTCCCGCGTCCGCTCGATGATCCGCTGACGCAACTCGGCCGGCACCGAACATTGCCGGCCACTTTATCCGCCTCTCGGTATTGCCGGGAAAAAGACACCCCTTAGAGCGTCACCGCGTGGCGCAACACTGGAAAGGATGAGCCATGCTCACACGTACTCCCGCTTCCGTGACGACGAATGGCCGCAGCTATCGCGTCCCCAATACCCCGACCGTCGTCATTTGTATCGACGGTTCCGAGCCCGGCTATATCGAGCGCGCTATCGAGAAGGGACTCTGCCCCAACCTCGAACGGATACTGAAGACCGGCACGAACACGCTCGCGCTGTCGGTGATCCCGAGCTTCACAAACCCGAACAACCTGTCGATCATCACCGGCCGACCGCCGGCCGTGCACGGCATCGCCGGCAACTTCTTCTATGACCGCGAGGTAAAGCAGGAAGTAATGATGAACGACGCCCGCTTCCTGCGCGCACCCACGATCCTCGCCGAGTTCCAGAAGGCCGGCAGCAAGGTCGCCATGGTGACCGCGAAGGACAAGTTGCGCACGCTGCTGGGGAAGGGCCTCGACTTCCAAAAGGGGACCGCCATCGCGTTCTCGTCGGAGAAGGCCGACAAGGCCAACATGGCCGAAAACGGCATCGAAAACGTGCTCGAATTCGTCGGTATGAAATTGCCGGAAGTCTATTCGGCCGATCTGTCGGAGTTCGTCTTCGCGGCCGGCGTCAAGCTGCTCAAGACCTTCCGGCCGGACGTGATGTATCTTTCGACCACGGACTACGTGCAGCACAAGGCGGCGCCGGGTTCTGCGATCGCCGACAGCTTCTACAAGATGTTCGACCGCTACGTCGGAGAGCTCGATGCGCTGGGCTGCGTGCTGGTGATGACCGCCGATCACGGCATGAACGACAAACATCTGCCAAACGGCGAGCCGGACGTCATCTACCTGCAGGAGATCCTTGACGGGAAATTCGGTGCCGGGATGACGCGCGTGATTCTGCCGATCACAGACCCGTACGTCGCGCATCATGGTGCGCTCGGCTCATTCGCGACTGTCTACGTCGATAACGACAAGCGGCAAGCCGTGCTCGATCACATCAAGACTATCGCGGGGGTCGAGGTTGCGATCCCGGCGGAAGAGGCGTGCAAGCGGTTCGAGCTTCCGGCCGACCGTATTGGCGACGTCGTCGTGCTGTCGTCGAAACACAAGGTGCTCGGCACCTCCGCCGCCAAGCACGATCTGTCGGGACTAACTGAGCCGCTGCGTTCGCACGGCGGTCTCACGGAGCAGACCGTGCCGATGATCGCGAATCGAAAGATCGTGGTTCCTGCCGGCCGTATGCTGCGCAATTTCGACGTCTTCGACGTCGCGTTGAATCTCGTAGCCTGAGGATCGATGCCATGAATGTGCCTTTCAGTTACGCGGCAAAGCGAGAGGCGTTGCGCATTGCCGGCAAACACGTCACGACCGACGATGTGATCGAGGTCCGCAATCCCTACGACGGGTCGCTCGTCGGCACCGTGCCGGCAGCGCGCCCCGAACACGTGCGCGAAGCGTTTGGCAAGGCGAAAGCGTTCAAGCCAAAACTGTCGCGCTTCGAGCGTCAGCAAATTCTGCAGAAGGCTGCTGAACTGCTGCGCGGTCGGCGCGCATCCTTCGCGCGTATCATATCCGCGGAGTCCGGCCTCTGCTGGAAGGACGCGATCTACGAGTCGACGCGCGCCTACGACGTCTGGTCGTTCGCCGCACAACTCGCGGTCAAGGACGACGGCGAGTCCTATGCCTGCGACATCTCGCCGAACGGCAAGGCGCGCCGTATCCACACGCTGCGGACCCCGTTGCTGGGCGTCATCTCGGCGATCACGCCATTCAATCATCCGCTCAACATGGTGAGCCACAAGCTCGCGCCTGCGATCGCAACGAACAACCGGGTCGTTCTCAAACCGACTGAGCTGACTCCGCTGACCGCACTTGCACTCGCGGACGTGCTCTACGAAGCGGGACTGCCGCCTGAGATGCTCTCCGTGGTCACGGGTAATCCGTCCACGATGGGTGATGCGATGATCACGGATCCGGACGCAGACCTGGTTACTTTCACGGGCTCCGTTCGGGTCGGCAAGCACATCGCCCGCACCGCAGGCTACAAGCGTATCGTGCTCGAACTCGGCGGCAACGATCCGCTGATCGTCATGGAGGACGCCGACCTCGACAAGGCGGCCGAGCTGGCCGTGCAGGGCGCGACGAAGAATTCGGGCCAGCGCTGCACAGCGGTGAAGCGCATTCTCGTCGTCGAGAAGATCGCCGATGAATTCTCGAAATGCGTGCACGAAAAGGCCAGGAAGCTGAAATGCGGCGACCCGGCCGATCCGGAAACCGATGTTGGCACGGTCATCAATGAACGATCCGCTGTTCTGTTCGAGAACCGTGTCAATGACGCGGTGACGAAGGGCGCCGAGCTGCTTCACGGCAACGATCGCCAGGGCGCCCTCTATGCCCCAACCGTCGTCGACCGCGTGCCGTACGATTGCGAACTCGTGCATGAGGAGACGTTTGGACCAGTGATCCCGATGATTCGCTGTCCGAACGACATCGCAGAGGTGATCCGCATTTCCAATTCGACAGCCTACGGGCTGTCTTCCGGAGTTTGCACAAATCGCCTCGATTACATTACGCGCTTCATCAACGAACTTGAGGTCGGCACCGTGAACGTGTGGGAGGTGCCGGGCTATCGCACCGAGATGTCGCCGTTCGGCGGCATCAAGGACTCTGGGCAGGGCTACAAGGAGGGAGTTGTGGAGGCCATGAAAGGGTTCACCAACGTCCGGACGTACTCGCTGCCCTGGCAGAGTTAAGTTGTTGCTGAGCCGCTCATGCTTTTTTGAGAGACTTGGCTCAACCCCGATTGAAGGAGGTCGGGGCAATTCAGTTGTGGGTAAGGATTTTTGCCTGCAATCGCGCCGAAGAGCCCGTTGTCGGGCAGGCCCATGGGTGTTTTTCAAATTGCGCGATCATTGAATAGTGCCCCTGATTTACCCGACGTGTCAAAATGTTCTCGCGGGATTGCAAGCATCCATGCCAGCGACCATTGCTACTTTGCATGGGGTTGTTTTCGATATTTTGGTTGGGACCGCGAACCACGTCGGCCTTGCGGCTGTCTTTCCCGTTGATGATCGCAGGATGGCTTGCCGAGCCGTAGAAGGCTGGTGGGCCCGGCAGGACTCGAACCTGCAACCAGACCGTTATGAGCGGCGGGATAACGATCGGCTTCGTTGTTTTTGCTGCGGTTTCGGTTGCGTTTGATCGCGTCTGCATTTCGTTCAGGCTGTTTCTGGTGCGAAAGTAGTGTCCTCAATCAGAAGTACAGCGGACTCCAAATCGACTCGATGATAGCGGACCTTCACAATTTTGGGGAGGACTGGCTATGGGTCGACGCTTTTACCCCGCTGGGGCTCGACGATGTGGAACGCGCCGAGTTGACGTCGCTGGCATCGCGCCGGAGCACGGCGCAGGGCTTGGCGCTGCGGGCTCGGATCATCCTGGCATGTGCTGAGGGCGAGCAGAGCAAGGTCGTAGCGGCCCGCCTGGGTATTGACCCCGACACGGTCAGCAAGTGGCGTCAGCGCTTCGCCGAACGTCGGCTTGAAGGTCTTCGGGACGAGCCGCGATCGGGGACACCGCGCACGATCGAGGATGCCCGCATCGAGGCGATGATCGTTCGCACCCTTGAGACGAAGCCCCCCGATGCCACCCACTGGAGTTCGCGCGGCATGGCGCGGGCTAGCGGGCTGTCAGTCTCGAGCGTACAGCGGATATGGCGCGTTCGGCCTGCAACCGCACCGGTTGGAGACCTTCAAGCTCTCGACCGACCCCGATTTCGTGGCCAAGGTTCGTGACGTCGTCGGCCTCTACGTGGCCCCGCCCAAGCGCGCCATCGTGCTGTGTGTCGATGAGAAGTCGCAGATTCAGGCGCTGGACCGCAGCCAGCCCATGCTGCCCATGCGACCTGGCCAGCCGGCGCGCCGTAGTCACGACTACAAACGTCACGGCACCACATCGCTGTTTGCTGCCCTCGACATCGCAACCGGTCGGGTCATCGGCAAGTGTTACGGGCGCCATCGCGCCAAAGAGTTCCGCAAATTTCTCGACGAGATCGAAGCCGCCGTACCCGACGGTCTGGACGTTCATCTCGTCATGGACAATTACGCAACCCACAAGACGCCGCTGATCCGCAACTGGCTGGCCAAGAGGCCGCGCTGGCACGTCCATTTGACGCCAACCAGTTCATCCTGGCTCAATCAGGTCGAACGTTTCTTTGCACTCATCACCGAGCGCAAGATCCGGCGCGGCATCTATCGCAGTGTGGCTGCACTACGCGCCGAGATCATGTCCTTTATCGAACACCATAACAACAACCCAAAGCCGTTCCGATGGACAAAATCAGCCGACGATATTCTCAGATCAGTCGAACGCTTCTGCGCTTACAATCTGCCAACCAGCGCTTAAAATGCCACGGACTTTTGGTTCAGGACACTAGTGCGGTCCAGAAATGCGGCCTTGGCGAGTAGGCAACGGGCTTGGTCAGGGACCTGCCGAGCCGGTGTCCCGCTTACCGTAACAACCGATTCTTCAATTCGGGCAAGGTTGTGCCCAGCAGCTCCTCAAACGCACAGTTTTGCTCACGGTGAGTTCTTCGCATCCTGGCCCCTTTGAGACATGCCGACGGGCTCAGAAAACGTCTGCTTATCGGGGTAGACCGGAAGTGATTGACGCACGGTCGGAACGACGGGATTGCCCGAACCGGAAATTGTTGCCTCGCGAGACCCGCACTGCGTCGGGATGTCCTGTTACCAAAAGTGCGGGACATCAAGAGCCAAAGGTTAAGCTATGTCATCCGTGGCTAGAGTCTGCCGCGCGGCTTTCTCTTGTGCGATAATTCCTTCGAGCCGCGAGATGTTTTCCAGCAGGCGCTGGCTGGTCAGGACGAGAAAGTAATAGCCGAATTGCGGATTTTGAAAGTAGATTTCGAGCAGCCTTTCATAAGTTATGGTCAGGACTTGTCCTCTTCTATGCATTCGACGGTCGCGGTTCGCCGTTTATTGGGAGTAAGGAAGCCAAGTTCGCCCATGAGACGTCCCGGCGGAATTTCGACGCTGATCTCCGTGACCAGGAACTTTCCAGTGACCGTCAGGAACATCTCGGTGGCCGCATCATCTTTCTTGAACAATTTATCGCCGCTGCGATATTTGCGCTCGGTCATGAACGGTTTGAGCCATTCCAATGAGGTATCGCCCTCCGTCGCGATGCGTGCCCTCTTGATCAGATTGAGCATCTGGCGGAGGCGAATTGCATTGATCGGCAGCAACAGCAGATACAGGATAAAAGTTCCGACGTTTCCGGAGAGCGCGCCAAAGGCGACGAAGAATGTGCAGCCGGCTATGTTCGCGACGCGCAGCGGCACCATTGTATGCATCAGCAAGGTAGCGACAAGAAAGATGGCGCCAACCAGGGCGAACATATTGGCAAGCGTGATGTTGGCCAGCACAATTTCCAGCAGCCGGTTGAATAGTGCGTCGTAGGTGATGTTGTTCGGATCGAGACCCATCTGAACCAGAATCTTTGCGATCCTGAGATTGTCCGCCGCCGCATCAAGAATGCGGTCTAGTATCGTCGAAGAATCTGCACTGCTGGACTCCATCGGATCATCCTCCGCGCAAAGCCGTCGGTATTCGTCGGATATCCCGGATACTGATAATTGAAGTCGGATAACGACCGTTTGAGTAAGATTACCAGCGGTCTCGGTGCAATCGATCGATCTTACCTCGGGCGGTGAATTCGGCAATTGCCCGCTCTCTAGTTCGCTTTGCCGTTGCATCTGCCCTGAGCTGAAGAGAGGTAATGCCGGCTCCCAGGCGGCTTTCGCAAGTGCAGGGCAATAGTGTCGCAAAAATCGGGAACTTCCGAGTCTGGCCCTCAGCCGAGCAACACTTAGGCCGTTGTCACGTCGGTTGTCTGCGGTAGATCGGACATCGATCCGCGCTGGCCTCCCCGCCGCATATGACCCACGCAAGGGACTGGGCTCGACATGTCCTGTCATTCATCGCCGACGTCGATTGAATTGCTGACCGTTTGACCGTTGAGTGTCTGGTTTGTCTGCCGACCGCCCATTTATCGGCGCGCAGTCCTTTGGAGGTTCATGCCTTCCATACAGCGCGTTGTCCATGTGCTTACTTGAACTGCCCACGATGCTCGGTTGGAGCCCGTGCAAGTTGAAGCCTAAGGCTGCCAGGAGCGGACAAACTGAATGATGTGAAACGGCGCACATTTGGTGCGAGCGGATTGGACTAAGATTATTGCTGGAAGTCGTGGTGCGACTGTCCCTGTTTTCTAGGGAGCTTGCCATGAACAAACTGTCCTTGATCGCGCAGGTCGCAGCTGCGTTCGAAATGGCAAATGCAACAGCCAGGAAGCTTCCCAATTGCATTAGCCCGGAATTGCCGGAACCAAGGAGCAATGTCGCGCTCTGAAGGTTCGCTCTTAGAGGAAGACCGATGAGAGCTCATGTAGATCAGCAATTGGATCGGGTGCGACATGGATTGCCCGAGCTGCGGCAGAGTCAACCCAGAGAGTAAGAAAGTCTGCGGCGACTGCGGCGCGCCGCTATTCGTGCGCTGCCCTGCGTGCGGAGCCGACAACCCGTCGGGTAAAAGGTTCTGCGGCGACTGCGGCGCAGCGCTTACGCCGACGGAAGCCGCGCGAGTATCGGCAGCGGCTCGACCGGCGACGTCCACCGTGGTGCGGGTCACGGAGCCCTCGACCTTGTCATCCGCGCCAAGTTCTTCCGCCGAGCGCCGCCAACTCACAGTGATGTTCTGCGACCTCGTCGGCTCGACGGCGCTTGCGATCATGCTCGACCCGGAAGATCTACGGGAGGTCATCGCCGAGTACCGCGATGGTGTGGCGGCCATCGTCCGCAAGTACGGGGGCACGATCAGCCGCTACATCGGCGATGGCATGCTGATCCTGTTCGGTCATCCTTCAGCGCGTGAGGATGATCCCGAGAGCGCGGTGCGCGCCGCGCTTGAGATCGCCGCGGCCCGGCACGCGCCGAGCGCCCCACCGGATCTCGAGCTGCGGGTGCGTCTCGGGCTCGCGACTGGTCTGGTTATCGTGGGGGACCTCATCGGCAGTGAGGCCGCCGAGCCGCAGGCGGTGCTCGGCGAAACGCCGAACCTGGCCGCCCGACTGCAAGCGCTCGCCGAGCCCGACGGGGTGGTAATCGCCGAGGACACGCGGCGGCTCATCGGCGGGCTCTTTGATTACGAGGATCTCGGCGCGGTGATGCTGAAGGGCTTCGCCGCCCCGGTGCGCGCCTGGCGGGTGCTGCGTGAGGGAACGGCGGAAAGCCGCTTCGAGGCGTTCCACGCGGCAGAGCTCACGCCATTGGTTGGGCGCGAGGAGGAGCTTGAGCTGCTAGTGCAGCATTGGCAGCGTGCCAGGACGGGCACTGGCCAGGTAGTGTTGCTGGCGGGGGAGCCGGGGATTGGCAAATCGCGCCTCGTCGCGGCTCTCCAGGAGCGCATCGGGGACGAGCCGCACACTCGCTTGCGGTATTTCTGCGCGCCGCATCATCAGGATAGCGCGCTGTATCCCTTCATTGCTCAGCTGCAGCGAACCGTCGATTTCGAGCGCGAGGACACGCCGGAGCACAGGTTCAGCAAGCTGCAGGCGGTGCTATCCCCAGCATTGCCGCCCGACGAGGACATAGCAATCCTTGCCGAGCTGCTATCGATCCCGACCAGCGAGCGATATCTGCCGATTGCCCTTACGCCCCAGCGAAAGAAAGAGAAGACCTTTGACGCCCTGTTTCGGCAGCTTGAAGGTCTGGCCCGGCGACACCCAGTCATGATGGTCTTCGAGGACGCGCAATGGATCGATCCGAGCTCGCGCGAGTTGCTGGACCGGACCATCGATCGGGTGGCGACCCTGCCGGTGCTGTCGCTGATCACCTTCCGCCCCGAGTTTCAGTCTGTATGGACCAGAAAGTCACACGTCAGCACGATGGTTCTGAACCGCCTTGATCAGAACGCTGGCGCCGCGCTGATCCGGAGCATGACAGGCGACCGGGGACTGCCGCCCGAGCTCGTCACTGAGATCGCCGAGCGAACGGACGGTGTGCCGCTGTTCGTCGAGGAACTGACCAAGGCTGTGCTCGAAGCGGGTGCCACCGGGGTCGAGCGCGCCGTCTCCACTGCACCGCTCCCGCGGCTCGCAGTGCCGCCCACCTTGCACGCTTCGCTGATGGCGAGGCTCGACCGTATTGGCCCGGTCGCCAAGGAGGTCGCGCAACTCGGCGCGGCCATCGGCCGGGAGTTCTCCTACGATCTGCTCGCCGCCGCCGCGCGCCGGAGCGAGAGCGAGCTGCGATCGGCGCTAGACCGGCTGACAGGTGCCGGGTTGGTGTTTCGGCGCGGCGAGCCACCCGATGCCCACTTCCTCTTTAAACACGCATTGGTGCAGGACGCGGCATACGGCACGCTGCTGCGCGGCCAGCGTCGCGAGTTGCACGGCCGTATCGCTGGCGCACTGGAGGCGAAGCTCGCGACAACGGCAGAAGCACAACCCGAGATCCTCGCGCACCACTTTGGAAATGCCGGTCTGATCGAGAAGGCGGTTTCCTATTGGCAGGAGGCCGGCGAACGTTCCAAGGCGCGCTCAGCCACGGCAGAAGCGATCAGACAGATGCGGAAGGCGCTCGATCTATTGTCCGATCTACCGGACACCGCCGAGAGCCGCCGCACCGAACTCCAACTGCAACTCGCAATCGGCGGCGCACTGATCGCCGCAAGGGGCCATGCGGCCGAAGAGACCGGAAAGTCCTACGCGCGGGCGCGTCGTCTCTGCGAGCTTCTGAACGACACGCCGAACCTGCTCAAGGCGTTGTGGGGCGAGTTCGTTCATCACCACGTGCGCGCCGAGACGAAACTGTCGCATCGCGCCGCCGAAGAACTGCTTGAGTTGGCCGGACGACAAAACGACAGGGCCGCCCGGGTGGCCGGTCATCGGGCGGTCGGCGATAGTTGGCTCCATCGCGGAGAGTTGCGCCTGGCGCGCGCGCACCTCGAGCAGGGGCTTGCACTTTACGATCCCACGCAGCATCGATCTCTGACGCTTCTGTTCGCCGAGAACGCCCGGGTGGCGATGCTCTCCTTCCTGTCGCTGACACTCGGGCTTTTGGGCTTCGCCGATCAGGCCCGGGCGCGGAGCAGGGAGGCCCTGGCAGAGGCGCGCGAGCTGTCGCATCCCATCAGCCTCGCATTCGCGTTAAGCGTCGCCTGCCGGCTGCATTTCGTGCTCGACGATCCACGGACCGTGCGCCTGCTCGCGGATGAGCTCATCGCGCTTACTACCGAGCAGGGCTTTGCCTTCTTTCTCGCGATGGGAACGGCATATCGCGGCTGGACCTTGGTCGAGGCCGGCGAACCAGACGCCGGGATGGATCTGCTGCGGCTCGGGATCAAGGGATTCCAAGCATCCGGCGCGGCGTGGACTCTTCCGTTCTACCTCGCGCAGCTTGCCACGGCGCACGTGAAGACCGGAACGCCCGAAGACGGGCTCGGCCGACTATCTGAGGCTTTGTCTCTAACCGAGAAATCGGGCGTGCGGTGGTTCGAGGCCGAACTGCGATGCCGGCGAGGCCAGCTGTTGCGGACCATTCACCAGGACGCTGAGGCCGAGGCGGAGGCCGACTTTCTCCGCGCGATCGCGATCGCGCGCCAGCAGGAGGCGAAGCTCTGGGAACTCCGCTCCGCCATCAGCCTCGCCCGACTCTGGTGCGACCAGGACAGGCGCAATGAAGCACGCTGTCTCCTCGCGCAGGTCTACGGATGGTTCACCGAGGGCTTCGACACACCCGACTTGAAAAATGCTGGAGCCTTACTCGACGAACTAGCGCATAGAAGTCGAAGCCCGGCTGATCGTCATTGCCCGCCCGAATTCTGACTGCCTTGAAGCACATTGGATGTCGTCTTTTTGCGGAAGAGCGGACCTGCTTCCTGCAGAGGCCGACTTCCGAGTCTGATCCTGGCTGTGTGAAAACGCGGCTACTTTGCTATGATTCTCTCGTGATTCTGCGGGGGAAGCTGATGAGGCGCTTCGTTGAGGCCGCTCGTGGGCAATGGACGCTACTGCCCGAGTGCCTCGATGATTTCATTGACGAGGGCAACCCCGTCCGCGTCATCGACGTGTTTGTCGGTGCGCTCGATTTGGCGGAGATGAGCTTTGAAGGAGTGGAGCCGGCGGCGACTGGTCGGCCCTCGTACCATCCCTCGGTTCTGCTTAAGCTTTACATTTACGGCTACCTAAACCGGGTGCAGTCGAGCCGCCGGCTCGAACGAGAAGCCGGACGCAATGTCGAGGTGATGTGGCTGCTGGGCCGGCTCGCTCCCGATCACAAGACGATCGCGGACTTCCGGAAGGATAACGGCTTGGCGCTGCGCAAGGTCTGTGCGCGCTTCGTCGAACTTTGCCGCGAAATGGGGCTTCTTGCGACGGCGAGCGTCGCCATCGATGGCAGCAAGTTCAAGGCCGTGAACAACCGGGATAAGAACTTCACACGGGCGAACGGCGGCGTGCCCAGCTGGAGGAGAGCGTCGCGCGCTATTTGAGCCAACTTGATACCGCCGATCGACAGGAACCGACGGAGGCGCTGGCGGCGAAGGTGACAAGGCTTACCGAGAAACTGACGAAGCTGAAGGAAGAAATGGGCAAGCTTGCCGTCTACGAGAAGCAGATGCTCGCGTCGCCCGACCAGCAAATCTCTCTGACCGATCCCGACAGCCGATCGATGGCGACGAGCGGCCGTGGTTCCGGCGTCGTCGGCTACTGGACCACAGCCTGTCAAGATTGTGCGCTTAAATCGCAGTGTACGACAGGACCGGAGCGGCGGATTCCGCGATGGGAGCATGAGCATCTGCTCGAAGCCGTGCAGCGGCGCCTTGATGCAAACCCGCATGCCATGCGCGTGCGTCGCGAGACGGTCGAGCATCCGTTCGGCACGATGAAGGCCCGCATGGGGGCGACACACTTCCTCACCAAGACGCTTCCAAAAGTAGCCGCCGAGATGGCTCTCTCGGTCCTGGCCTATAACCTGACACGGGTCATGAACATCGTCGGGACCAAGCCGCTGATGGCTGCGATCGTCGCCTGAGACCGAACCGGTCCTGGCCTCTCATCGACTTCCTGGAAGGGCGTTTTTGCACGGCCAAGACCCATTTCGGAACTAAGGCGGTGACGGATCTTTGGGCTTCCGCAGTGGTCGCGCACGGACGTGTCAAAAAAACTTGGCCAGATGTCGGCAGGCGTTAATTGACTTCGTCCTTAGGGCTTAAACCAGCCCGCCGGGCTTGGGTCAAAGTGAGTGGATATGCAATGGCAAAGAACACTATTTGTCTATGGTACGATGGGATGCTGAGGCAGCCGCTCGTTTTTATGCCGAAACCTTTCCTGATAGCACTGTGGGTGCCGTCCACCGTGCGCCGGGTGACTACCCATCCGGTAAGAAGGGAGATGTGCTTACGGTCGAATTCAATGTTGCCGGCGTCTCGTGTATCGGCATCAACGGCGGTCCCATGTTCAAACACAACGAAGCCTTCTCGTTTCAGATCGCCACTGACGATCAAACTGAGACCGACCGCTATTGGAATGCCATCGTCGGCAATGGCGGCCAAGAGAGCGCCTGCGGCTGGTGCAAAGATAAATGGGGCGTTTCGTGGCAAATTACGCCCCGCGTGCTGACCGCAGCAATGGCGGCAGGTGGCAACGAAGCCAAGCGCGCGTTTGATGCGATGATGAAAATGAGGAAAATAGACATCGCTGTGATCGAGGCGGCGCGCCGCGGCTGAGTCGAGGCAGGAAGTCCGTGATGGCTGCTATTGGTCACCTATGAGACATGCCCGCCTATCCTGAGAATGTCCGTTCACCGGGGTACACCGGAAGTCGCCGTTGGTCCGGTCAACCGCCACCCATAGCGGACATTCGCCTGTAAATCACAGGCCGTCCGGATCGGGCGGCGGCGACGGAAACGGAGCTCTACGCAGCCTCAACCCTTCCAGCCGGCCTTGCGCAAGCCTTCGACGAGATGAGCGTGGTCCTCCGGACGAAACCACGGAGCTCTGTTGCGGACATACATGTCAAATGCTAGCGGTGCGCGCGAGACGGCCTTCTCCAATGCTCCCTTCGCTTCCGTTGTGCGCCCAAGTTGGCCCAGCGCCGCCGCGGGCCAGCGGTAGATCATTGGAAAATCGGGATACGACCGGATCAGCCGTTTCGCGGCTTCGATCGAAGCCTCGTATTCGCCGCAGAAATACAGACCACAGGCAACGTGCAACAAACGTACTGCCAGATACGGATCGCGGGGATCGAGCCTAATACAGGTTTCGAGAGCCGCGAGCCCTTCCCTTGGCCGTCCTGCGAAGATCAACGTCGCGCCTCTGTGGCCATGCGCGATGGCCAGATTTGGACTCATAGAGAGAGCTCGCTCGATCTCCGCCAACGCACCGTCGGCGTCGCCGCGCGCTTGCAAGGTCCAGCCGAGGCATGAACGGGATTCTGCATCGGCGCCATCGAGCGCGACCGCCCGACGGGCCAGGGTTTCGGCCGAGCGTTGCGCGTTTGGCAGATCCAGCTTTTGGTAAATCGCGGCCGCTTGCAACTGGTACAAGGCGAGCGCGCTGTAGCCCCCGGCGAAGGTCGGGTCGAGCTCGATTGCCTGCTTAAAAAAAACCTCTGCCGTCGCATCGTCGTCTGGGGTAGCTTTGCTCAGATGCCACAGACCGCGTTGATAAGCCGCCCAGGCATCGAGGCTCTCCGGTGGCTTGCGCATGGCGCGTCGCAGCTCCGCGTCTGCAATGGCGGGGGCCAGGGCGGTCGTCAGCGCTTCGGTGAGCTCGTCCTGCATCGCGAAAATATCGGCGAGATCGCGGTCGTAGCGCTCGGCCCACACATGCTTGCTGGTTCCCGCCTCTATCAATTGCGCAGTGACGCGGATCCGATTGCCGGACTTGCGCACGCTACCTTCGAGCACATAGCGCATGCCGAGCTCGCGTCCGACTTGTTTCACATCGACCGCTCGACCCTTGTAGGTGAAGGAAGAGTTCCGGGCGATGACGAACAGCGAGGGATAGTGCGATAGTGCCGTGATCACATCCTCCGCGATCCCGTCGGAGACGAACTCTTGCTCGGGATCGCCGCTCATGTTGGTGAATGGCAGCACGGCGACGGACGGTTTGTCGGGCAAGGCGAGCGCCGGGATCTCAGTTTTGCGCGTCGCGGGCCGCTGGCTGGGATCGATGATGATACGGTAAACGTGGACAGGCCGGGCGATATTCTTCAGCGTTTGTTCGCCCGCGTCCTCGACGTCGAAAGACACCTTATCGCGCGCGTGACTGAGGACTGTACGCGAGATACATATGCCGCCGGGTTCGGCCAGCTCCTCAAGTCGCGCCGCGACGTTCACGCCATCGCCATAGAGGTCTCGGCGTTCGATCATCACGTCGCCAAGGTTAACCCCGACGCGAAACTCAATTCGTTTTTCCTGCGGCACGTTGGCATTGCGGTCAACCATGCCCTGCTGAACCTCGATCGCGCAGCGTACTGCATCCACCACGCTTGGAAACTCAATTAGAATTCCATCACCGGTCGTTTTCACGATGCGGCCGCGATGTTGCTTGTTCTTTGGATCGATCAGCTCGCGGCGAAGGAGATTGAGGCGAGCAAGCGTACCCTCCTCGTCCGCACCCATCAGCCGGCTATAGCCGGCGATATCGGCGGCGAGAATAGCGGCGAGCTTGCGTTTGGTCTGATCTGAGGCCATTGGGGGCTTCCCCCAGTTCCTCTCCATATTATCACGGAATGTTGTGCCTCTGGGATAATTCACGCGGGATGGCCGCCGAGAGACTCGGACCTTGCGCTGATGCCGGATGCGGATCCCAGCGCCACCACGATGAGGAACGCCATCGTCATCCAGCCAGCGTTGCACAGGTCCGGAACCTGGCGCCTGTCGAAGTAACGGGTCGAGCTGACATGTCCGCTCATTGCGGCAAGCCAGACGTGGCCCTCAACACGCGGGACTTCCAACTCAGACATCCGGACTTAATAAGCTATTTGACTTTATCGTGACGATCGAAGATGTGGCGCACGCGAAGCCAGCTCCAGACTTGCCCCTATCACGCACTTGTTTTAGCGCAATAGGATGCGGGCTCCGGCCTATTTGGCTCTAAGCGCTCTGAGAGCCGCAATAGCCTCAGCCGCAGATTCTCGTGCGTGAGGCTCGCAAGACATCCAAAACCGATATTTGCGCGGCTCGCGGCGTTTGAGGATCGGCCAAGTAAATGCCATCGCGCGCGTGATACTGCCATCTTATCAACGAGCCAAATCCGACCGAGGCTCAACGGAATAGGCGTTTCTTCAATTCGCTTCCATTTGCTGGGATTAGGTTCAACGGCCCGTCGAAATCTCTTGAACAGCATTGGCTTCCCCTCGTTTTCCCGCACGTATACTACTAATAGCCAAAACCCAGCCGTCCAGCGGGCGGTTACACACGCCGCCTGTGCGGTGGTCCGGCTACCGCGCTCCCCTTCTTGAGGCCTCCGGACCGATGACTAGCCCGGGGCTTCTCTGGTACATCGGGTCATCAGGCCAATTTTAACGTTAGGGCGGCAGGTTCAGGCGGATCAACGATAGAGCGTTTGATCTAAGAACCGGGCCTACGTTATCGGGCCGGACGGCCACGTTATCAATCGGGTCGATATCCGCTGCTCTGACGAGAAGCGGCTCGTAAGGTCGCCGTTGATGACCACGCCATTGAGCTTTGGCAAGCCGACCGCTTCATAGAACGCTTTGAACCAGAGCAGTAAGGCCTGCCTCAGTTGCGGGAGCCTATCTTTTTCGAATGTCGCCTGTTGGCACGAAGCGGCCTTACGAAGCAGCTACAATCCCGCTCGTCATTGACTGAGTGGGATCGCTTGTGGAGAAAACTTGGATGCCTCAGCCGCGCTTACTGCGCGCGAGGTAACCGGCAGTGACCTCGCCTTTGTGGGTGGCAAAGGCTGCCAGGACTTCGGCTTTCTCGCGCTTCGGAACCTTGGCGAAATCCAGGCTCCGACCGAGTTCGACTGCGACCTCGTCAAATTCTGCCGGGGAGATCCGGAGCTCGCGGTGGGCCTCCTCAAGGCCAAGCGGCGTCGTCCCGGGCTTGGTGGCCTTGAACTGGAAAGGCCCACCCGAAACGTCGCAGATCCATAACGTGCGCATGAACTTGAGACCTGGCAGCCTCGTCAGGTTCTTGGTGTGCCATTGCCTCAGCTGCGGGTTCTGGGATTTCTGACCAACGATGGGATTCTTCACGACGGCATCGCTAAAGTGATCAACTACTGCCGCGATGGCGAAAACACCGCCCATCCGCTCATACAGAGCCTTTTCGGGCTTGGTCTGCTGCGCCTGCGCGTACGCGTTGCCAGCTCCGGCCAAGGCCGCCGGGGCGGCGGCCAGCGCCAGGCCGGCGATAATGTTTCGTCTTGTCATGGAAGTCGAAAGAGGTCGTGCCATTGGTTACTTCCTTTGATGATGGTTCGAAGGTGTTCCCTTCCAGCCGGTGTGGACGCTGGACTAGTTTGGCAACGACCGGTGACAAACGGGTCCGTCGGCTCTGCGCGCGGCCGCCTACTTTCCCATCAGCGCTTTGTTGCCGTCCCGTTGGATGGGATTGAATAGAAAAGGTTCCCGGTAAAAACGCCGCTGATTCACTACCTGAGCGATGGCGCTCTCAGCGCGAGTTGGGAAACAGCTGGAGTCCGTTCCTCGTGGTAAATCGGAAATCATTCAGGAGCGCGCCGAAGCCCGAAAATGATCCCGAAGCAGAAATCGGCCGTTGTTGATTTTCGCGGGAATCGAATTCAGGTCATTGCCGGGCGACCATGGCGTTCCACCATGGACAAACGCCGCTTAGCCTCTGGTAATTGCCGTCCATCACCTGGAGCGGGGCACGGCGTCCTTCGGGGGGCGCCGGCAGGCGCACGAGCAGCTGATCATCGAGGTCCATTTCGGCCGCTCGCGCGGAAAGCGCCAGCATCGCCGCAATGGCGGCCAAACGGGCGAATTTTCGAAGACGCGGCTTCTGATCGCGCATCGAATTTGCGCAGCGCGGCAACAAGTTTGCACTGCCATCAGGTCGACGGTTGTGCTCTCTTTGGCTGCGCGACCTCTCGCTGATCATTTCAGCCCCAGCCCCATGATCGGCTCGAGAGGGAGCGCTGCCCCGGCGTTGATCCCCACGATTCGAGCCGGTCGCCTTCATGAGTTCACCTGGAGTGACAGCCATGGTGCAGAACCTAGTAGTCGGATTGGTCGTGGTGGTTTTGATCATCATGGGCGTGCTTGCCTACGCCCAGAAACATGAGGGTTGCTTGCACGGGCGCTCACTCCAAACCTTCAAGCCCTGCGGATCAGTTAGCGTTGACCTGTAGCGCTGGCCGCGACGCTGCAGCCAACCTCGCGCGATTTGGTGCCGATGATCCCGGGGCAAATCGCGGTTCGCCTATTTCCGTCTGTACGGGCCGAGCCGAGCTGTTCTTCAATCGAACATGGGTTGGGTTCTTGACAAACTGAGCGACTGATCAGGCGACGCTTTGGGCTCGCTTCCGTTGGTGGTCTGTCGAAGTCTGTTCTTGGCACATCGCGTCATATCGCTGCACTGAGAAATTTTGTCTCTATCGAGGCATAGCGGACTCTGGCAAGCCGACCGCCGGAGATTTGTAGGTTCACGGGCGGTCATGCGCCCGGCGCGAAAAGCGCGTGCCCAGTTCGCGACATACTGATGAAGACCGACAGGTCCGTGCCAACCACGTCGTCATAAACTACCTTTCTTCATCCGGATCCACCCAGACATAGCGCGCGTGATCTACCGTGTTTCAGGCGGCACGGATTTCAAGTCCGCCTCCCGCAACCCGCGCATTAGGTTGCGGGAAGCGTCACGGCGTTGTCAGAGATCGACGCCGATGCTGACGTTGCGGCCCGTTAGTTCGGCAAAGGTAGCTGTATGTGCATACAGCTTCGCAAATTCCGGGTCGTTTGCTACCTTCTCCTGCGTCTTGCCATACACTTCCCAACTGGCGTAGCGCGTGACAATCAACCACTCTCCCGCCCACATGCCGGTGTGGAAGCGGGACATCCGAAGAAATTCGGCACCATGTTTTTCGAAAATTGCCTTCGCTTGCTTGGCGGTCTTGACCATTTCCTCGGTCTTGTCGCTCTTAAAGCGCGTGAATTGCGTGATCGTCGGCATGCGAACTTCCTCCCCTTAGTTCCATCCCCTGAAATCCGGGGACCATTAGATCGGTCTAGGGGACGATCCCCAAGGTTCAAGGAGGCGATGCCGGTGATCCTGACAACCGATGAGGGGCGCAACGTCTGGATGCGCGCGTCATGGCAAGAAGCGAAGGCTTTGCAGCAAGCGATGCTGGACAAAGCAATGAAGGTAGTGGCACGCGGCCCCGAAAAACCGAAAAAGAGGACGTCGCCAGCGCCGCATGACCGATGGTTTTGCGTGTGGGCAAGAATGCGCCCCCTCGAGGTGCGGTTGGCGGTCATAAAGATCATCCAAATGTGATCGAGTGCTTTTCAACAACAAGTTCCATCGAAACGATTTCCCTCTTTTATCTCAATGGGAAGCGACAATGCGCAAGAACGTGCAGATCTTATCCGTGGCCGTGCTCCATTGAACCTTACATCAAGCTGTCGAACGTACCTTCGTGGAAGGAAACCAGGAGGTTTCCCATGAAGCATCTGATCATATCTGCAATTGCAGTCGTTGCCGTTCTTACTACTGCAACCACCATGCCGTCGTCGTACTCACCTTCGACCGAGCGTCAAGCCGCCAGTACAGTCATAGGTCATTGCAAGAATTTCCACAGCCTGGCCGGGACAAAAGCTTCCGAGCTATTGCCTTACTAAGCGCGAAGACATTCTGTGCAAGGTGCCGGATGCGCACGCCGTGGGACGAGGCAAAGGGATACGCCATGGCTACTATTACTGATCTGCGAGAACGTTTCAACGAAGTCGTCTCGAATGAAGAAGAGCGCCGGCCAATCCGGTCTGCTGGACATTTCACCCAAGGGCGACCTTGCAGGCTTCGTGAAGGTGCTCGACGATCACACCCTTGCGATTCCTGACAGGCTCGGCAACCGCCGCCTGGATACCTTCCACAATGTGCTTCGAAATCCGAACGTCGGAATAATCTTCCTTATTCCGGGCGTGACGCACACACTTCGGGTAAGCGGGAAGGCTATCATCGTGAGAGACGATATCCTCCGAGATTCGATGAAGGTGAATGGCAAGGCGCCAAATCACGTCTTGATGGTGGGAGTGGAAAGGGTTTTCTCACACTGCCCGAGGTGCATGATGAGATCTGGTCGCTGGCAACCCGATACATGGGGCGAGCCAACCGCCGTGCCATCCTTTGCTGCAACGCTGGTCGCTCACGCCAAGACACAGCACAGCGTCGAGGAGATGCAGGCCATCATCGAGAAAGGTCACAAGGAAAGGCTGTGAGGGATGTCCGCTGGTGGCACTTTTGAGACATGCCGACCGGCCCTGACGATGTCCGTTCACCGGGATACACCGGAAGTCTTCGTCGGACGGTGAAAACGACGCTTTTGACCCAAAAGGAGACTGACGCGAGCGGGATCCCTAGGTGCGACGTGGAGTCAGGGCCAAGGCCCCAGGAACTAAGGTTTCTCACGCCAGTTGCTTGAAGAGAAGCTAAGGGAGAACTCCCATGGACATGACCGACGCCTCTGCGATGACCGAAGCTTCCGGGCTGACGAGCGACCAGGAGCGGATCGAGCACGCTTCCGAGGCCATACGTGACATGACTGACGACATGACGGGCAATTCCGCACCGCTTGCGCCAAGGTCGCGATCGCTTACCGAACCCCTGGCCGATCACTTGCGCCGGATGACGCTTGCGGCTCCCCTACACTCGTTGGTGATAGCGTTCTTGCTCGGCACGTTTGTAGGTCGACGATACTGAACTGCGCGGTAGTGAGTCAAAGACGCGATCCCGCGGGGAGGGTAGCTTCTGGCGGATTGTGTTGAAGAAGTCCGCGAACTGGCAATTTGGGATCGGACAATGCGACCGGCGCACGGGTGCTTGGTTGTGCCTAAGCGGGCAGGAGCGCAGGGATCGGGATCAGCTTTGCGAGTTTCCGGCCGAGCTGGCAGAACCAGCGATAAGCGAGGTTCAGGTGCACCTCCTCGCACAACCGCCGTTCGGAACGAACGCCGATCTTCCGCCGTTCTTCCACGTATTCGAGGACCCTGCTCGACGAGGTGCTTGTGGACGGGCACGCGGCGCAACCGTTTGCCCTTGGTGACTTCTGGCCTGAGCACGAAACACCAATGGTTCATTATTTGCTGGATGTCGGAAGTGAAATCGCGTCATGACCCAAGCCGAACAACGCTTGAGCCATAGTTATCTCCGCTCTAACTAGCGGGCCGAATCTCCGTTTGCGGGTCGCCGCGACAGCGGCCGGGAGCGGGGTGCGAACCAGGGACGTGGTCTCCAGGAGATGCACGACGGTTGCCAGAACTTTTCGTCTCCCGCCGGACACCCGCTTTCTTCCTGCGGCGCACACAATTCTCCGCGGGCGCCGCTTCGATGTGCCACGCCCATCAGTCGAGCGATTTCTCGAGCTTTTGTGCCGCCCGAAAGTCATCCATGTGATGTAGGTTCGGGCCGTATGCGGCCTCCTTCGTCAGGAGGTGATAGATCCTTCCTACCACGATCTGGAGGTGCCTCATCCGTCCGACGGGCATCGCCCGAGCCCGGCAAAGGGCTCGGACAGCATGGGCTCGGAAATAGTGAAAAGCGTCCGACATGCGGATCCAACGTCCGTCGGGGATTTTGGTTCTTCCAGCCGCCCCTCCAGGAACCCCTCGGAGATCACCTGGTTGAAAAGGCATGACAAGAATTCTCTACGAAAGCGCCAACGGTGACGTCTGGCGGCTGGTCCGTGATCCGCAATCGGGTGTCGCGATGGTGGAGCACAAGCCGAATGCCAGCTCCGGGGGACGTGCGTCCCTGATCGAAATCGGAAAATTCCTTCGAGCTGGCGCCAACGGTCCCGAACACCAGGCTCTACTCCAGTTGATTGGCACCCTGGTCAACGACTGACGAGCGTCAGGAAGGCCGACTGGCCGCCGACTGCATTGGCGGTCTGCGCGCGAGGGTCGAGTTGGACACTATGCGATCGAGGATTTCGATGCCGCGACGCGGGCGTGGTTTCTATTCGTACTCGCGATGGACAGCCTGTGCCGCGCCATCGGCACCTCGGACATGTACCCATTCGTGTTGACGCGCCCGGTGATCGGCAAGCTGGCGTTTATTCAATAGCTGGTTCAACGCGAGCGGTCGGCATTACCGCCGGCTCCGGCGGAGGGGTAGGGGGACAGTCGCCCAGGTGACGTTCCCTTGAAACAAAGCCGGTCTAATCGCATTGTAGCACATCACCAGCAATGGTCAGCCAAAGACGCGGGTGGAGATAGTGTGTGCTCCCGATATGATACAGGAGGTGCGCATGTGCGATTTGTGCCGCGAGCTGGACTATAAGATCGAAGCGTGTCGGAGATTAGAAAACTCAACCAATGACAAGCTAACGCGCGAAGCTCTCGCTGACCTCATCAGGGAATACGAGGAGGACAAAGCCAGGCTCCATCCACACCAGTCGGAGGAGGCATGACGAAGTTAAGTTGCTTCGCAGTGTTCAATCCTGCGCAAGCCTTATGCTCGACCGATTGAGCGGCGAGTTGCAAAAGATGGCTCTGCGCTAACTCACCGGCACGCCGTCCGTAATGTCAGTATTGAACGTAGCCGATGGCCGGTAGAGTCCCTTCGCTTCAGACACGGGCCCGGATCGAGCGGCATACAAAGACTTTGGATCGCTAAAGCTGCGGGAGTTCAAGGGTCGCTCCGAACAAGGGCGGCTGCTTTTTACGCCTGGTGGGTGACGGGAACCAAAGCATGGATAGCGCTTTTACTGGATAGCGCACAGCCGCCCTTGCGCGTTGCAGGGGATGCGTCCCGGGATTGTTCATGAACAAGGTCAAGGATAAGAGACTAGCCCGGGCGGCGGCAAGCCTTCGGCGTGCTACCGTGCTGGAAGGTAAGCCCTTTCCGCTTGGAGCCACCTGGGATGGCCTTGGCGTTAATTTCGCACTGTTTTCGGCTCATGCCACTAAGGTCGAGCTCTGCCTCTTCGATGACAGCGGAAAGAAAGAGATCGAACGCATCGAGCTGCCCGAATATACCGATGAAGTCTGGCACGGTTATATACCGACCGCACGTCCGGGTACAGTCTACGCCTACCGGGTCCACGGCCCTTACGAGCCAGATGCGGGACACCGTTTCAATCCCAACAAGCTCGTGATTGATCCTTATGCTAAGCAGCTTGTGGGCGCGCTGCGTTGGGGACCAGAATTATTCGGCTATGAGCTCGGTCACTCGGACAAGGACAAGTCCTTCGATTCACGCGACAGCGCGCATCTTATGCAAAAATGCCGCGTGATAGACCCCGCCTTCACCTGGGGCCGTGCGGCAAAGCCCGAGGTGTCCTGGGACCGCACCATCTTTTACGAGATGCACGTCAAAGGTTTTACCCGAAGCCATCCGCTTGTACCAGAAGGCGACCGCGGTACCTTCGCCGGACTTTGCCATCCGCATATCCCTCCTTATCTTCGCGCGCTTGGGATCACGAGCGCTGAACTTCTACCCATCCATGCATTTGTGGACGATAGTTATCTTACGGAGAAGGGCCTGCGTAACTATTGGGGCTATAACTCGCTTGCATTTTTCGCGCCCGAGCCGCGCTATCTCAAGACGCTTTTTGCGAATGAGTTCAAGGAAGCCGTCAACCAGTTCCACGCCCATGGTATCGAGGTGATTCTCGACGTCGTCTATAATCATACTGCCGAAGGGAACGAACTCGGGCCAACGCTTTCCTTCAAGGGCATCGATAATGCGAGCTATTATCGCCTGCTTCCGGACCAGAAGCGCTACTACATCAATGATACCGGTACCGGCAATACCGTAAACTTGTCGCACCCGCGCGTGCTCCAGATGGTCGCGGACAGCCTTCGCTACTGGGCGACCGAAATGCGCGTGGATGGTTTCCGCTTCGACCTTGCGACCATTCTTGCGAGGGAGCCCTACGGTTTCGATGAAGGCGGCGGCTTTCTGGATGCCTGTCGGCAGGATCCGATCCTTTCGTCTGTCAAGCTGATCGCCGAGCCTTGGGATGTAGGCCCGGGCGGCTATCAGGTCGGCCGATTTCCCCCGGGATGGGCGGAATGGAATGATAAATTCAGGGATGACGTGCGGCGCTTTTGGAAAGGGGATGAAGGCATGACACCCGAATTTGCGCGGCGCATCACCGCATCGGGCGACCTCTTCAACAAGCGTGGCCGCAGGCCATGGTCGTCCGTCAATTTCGTTACGGCGCACGACGGCTTCACACTGTACGACGTCGTTTCCTACAATGATAAACACAACGAGGCCAATGGCGAAGACAACCGCGACGGACACTCGGACAATCATTCGTGGAATCACGGCGCTGAAGGGCCGACTGATGATCCAGAGATCATCGAGCTTCGCGAGCAGCAAAAGCGCAATCTCCTAGCGACGACGCTGCTGTCGCACGGGACGCCTATGATTCTCGCGGGTGACGAGTTTGGCCATACCCAGGGCGGCAACAACAACGCCTATGCTCAGGACAATGACACGACATGGCTCAACTGGATCGGTATCTCGGCCGAAGGTCGCGCGTTGCGGGAATTCGTCCGCAAGCTAATCGCGACACGGCAGGCCTTTCCCATCCTGCATCGCTCAAGGTTCGTCATCGGCAACGTCAATGAAGAACTAGACGTGAAGGACGTAAGCTGGCTCGCTCCGAACGGCCTGGAGATGACAACGGCGGATTGGGACAATCCGGCCACGCGATGTTTCGGTATGCTGCTTGACGGAAGGGCCCAGGACACTGGCGTCAAACGGCAAGGCTCGGATGCGACGCTGCTGCTTATTTATAACGCGCATCATGATTTCGTCGAATTCGTCTTGCCCGAAGTGCCGCAGGGCCGCGCCTGGGCCGGGCTCATTGATACGCATGTACCGGATGTGACGGTGACGGTTTATCCTTTTGGCCATCGCTTAAAGGCCGCTGGTCGATCAATGCTGGCGCTCGGCCTCGCGACGGAAGAGACCATGACGCGACGGCTCCGCCAGGGTCTTGGTGCCATCATGGATATTGCCGAATTTCCACTTCCGGTCTAGGCCACGCCTCCTTCTTCGAGAACGCGCAGGACGCCTTGCAATGGCACGGAAATCCAAGCCGGCCGGTAGGAAAGCTCGTATTCGACCTCATAGAGCGCTTTTTCGAGCAGAAAGAAATTCAACATCGCTTTCGTATCCTCGGCGCGGTCAGGCCACAGAATCGAGGCGCCTATCGCTTCCTGATAAGCGCTCAGAAAGCCATCGGTGGACTGTTGGCGCCATGCGAATAAGGCTCGCGACGTCAGGGTGTTGAGCTTTTCTGACTTCTGCCTCTGCTGCCTCGAGGCCATGGCGGCGTAGTCCAGTGAGCGCAAAACACCTGCGACGTCGCGCGCAGCAGGAGCCTTGCGCCTCCGGTCGGCCAAGGGTCGGCTGGGCTCGCCCTCGAAGTCTATGATGACTGCGTCCTCATCGGCTACAAGCACCTGGCCCAAATGCAAATCGCCGTGATGGCGTATCTTGCAGCGTCCAAGCGAAGGACGGATGAGGTTAGCTGCGTAATCATACAGTCGGGGTTTGACCCGAAGCAGGCGCTCCATGAGGGGGCGGTCGTCCACCTCCAGCGACGATTCCTCCAACCTCTTGAAGATACGAGCAGCGCGCTCCATAACGTCGCCGATCCAGAAATCGAGATCGCCTTCGTCGATCGGCTCAGGCTTGAACGCGGCCACTTCGTCGCAGCTCGCCAAAGCGCGATGCATCTCCGCGACGCGGCAACCCAGTCGCCGCACCCAATGGAGATAATCCCGCCGTGCGGTGATCGCCTTGTCGCGTTCTTCAGAGCCTTTCCCCATAGAATCAAGGAAAATGCTGAGGCGCTCGGCCGACCAGGTCCAGGCATCACCGCTGTTCGGCACAAATGCGTGGACGATACCAAGGGCATAACTCGCCGAAGCATGAGCAGCCTCGAGGTGGCCAAGCAGCGCAGGTGTATGCGCAAAATTCGCCGCCTCGGTCAGAAAGTGTCCCATCTCGACCTCGGGGTTTTGGCCGGGCTCGATTTGGCGGTAAAGTTTGACGACATAGTCCTGGTCAACCAGCGCCGTACTGTTGGATTGCTCGCCTTGAATGGCGCGGATCCGGGATGGACTATTCGGAGGTTGACTTCCGAGTTTGCTCGTGGGCTTGAAGTCCAGCCGCCAACCCGAGCCGGCAATGGAAGCCTCCCGCCGAAGGTGATCAAGGAGCCGTCGGATGAAAGCCGGATCGGCGGCGACGTCGCACAGCAGTCCTTCACGCTCGCCCTGGTGCAAACGAGCCACGATGGGTTTATCTAGTGCGGGACCCGCATCAACGGACCAGTCGACCCGTAACGGGAGGAGATAGCGCGCGCGATGATTGGTCTGGATAACGACGAAGGTGGTTGAGTCCGCGGCGAAAGGAAGGCTTGCAATGATCTTTGGCTTAATCTGTGTTTCAGAGTTACCGGGGAACCACCTTGCTTTGGCGAGATACACTGGAAGAAAATGCCTTTCGAGAGCTGCGGCTACCTCGCTGTTCGCAACCCATGAAGAACCTTCCGGTATTTCAAAGAATGCGAGGCGTTCAACTGCGGCACTCATGTTCGTTAACCCAAGCACCGGAAAATAAGCACGGGATCGTGCATGGGATCGATCCAAAGCCGCATACCGCCATAGGCGACGGGCGAGGTCGGACCGGATTTCAGGTTTTCGAGCGCTCTCACGGGCTTCAAGTCGCCATGGCCTAGCCGCACCTGCACATCACCGAGCGGAAGCCAGAATTCCCGGAAACCACTCGTTAATGCGATGATAGTCACAACTACGTTTGTCTGATCGGCGGAATGTTTGACGTAGGCGATGACCGAGTTGTCCTCCACGGGCAGAAACCGGATCGCGGAGGTCTGTTGCAGTGCTGGGTTTTCGCGTCGGATGCGATTGATCTGGGCGATATAAGGCTTGATGTTTCCGGGCTTGTCCCAATCGCGGGATTTCAATTCGTATTTTTCGGAATTGAGATACTCCTCGCGGCCCGGTATCGGCTCATGCTCGAGAAGCTCGAAACCGTTATAGATGCCGTAGTTGCTCGATAATGTCGCAGCCAGCGCAAGCCGCGTCTTGAACGTCCATGGCTCGCCGCGCTGAAGGTGGAACGGCAGGATGTCGGGCGTGCTAACAAAGAAATTAGGACGATAAAATTCGCGCTCGGGGTAGCCCGCGAGCTCGTTCACATATTGCTCGATCTCCCATCTTTCCGTGCGCCACGTGAAGTACGTGTAAGACTGCGTGAAGCCGAGCTTGGCAAGCCCCTTCATGACTTTGGGCCTGGTGAATGCCTCCGAAAGGAAAAGCACGTCAGGATCGCGCGCTTGTACTTCCTTGATCAGCCATTCCCAAAAGCGAAACGGCTTCGTGTGTGGGTTGTCGACACGAAAGATTTTGACGCCTTGCGAGACCCAGAACAGGATGACATCGCGCAACGCTCGGTATAACCCCTCAGCATCGTCTGATTCGAAATCAACATTCACGATGTCTTCGTATTTCTTTGGGGGGTTCTCCGCGTATTTCATCGAGCCGTCTGGACGGCGTTTGAACCACTCCGGATGCTGCTTGAGCCAGGGGTGATCCGGTGAACATTGAATAGCGAAGTCGAGCGCGACCTCCATGCCGGCGGCAGCGCATGCCGCAACAAACCGACGAAATTCATCCAGGCTTCCAAGCTGCGGGTGGATGGCATCATGTCCACCCTCATGTGAGCCAATCGCGTAAAAGCTGCCCGGATCACCGTCGACCGCCCTGAGAGCATTGTTGCGTCCCTTGCGGTTCGTGCGTCCAATCGGGTGGATGGGCGTCAAATACACGACATCGAAGCCCATGGCCTGGATGTCAGGAAGACGATCAATGCAGTCGTTCCACGTGCCGTGCTGTCCCGGGTGAGGACTCTGGCTGCGCGGCACCATCTCGTACCAGGAGCTGTAGCGAGCCTGGGGCCTATCCACCATGAGTGTAAGCGGCTTCGATCGGGTGAGATCCGTACGCTCTTGCCCTTCAGCCATCGCCTTTCTGAGGTCATCGGAGAGCAGGACCTCGCACTTGCCCGACTGTAAGAAGGCTTCGCATGCACGTGCAATCTTCACTGTAGCTTCCTGACCGCCGCTCACGGCGCGGGTAAGCAGGGAAGCTCCCTCCATGGCGTCAAGCTCGGTCGCCACATTGGCTTTCCGGTTTTTGCTCAAAGCCATGTCGCCACGTCGCGAATTCGTCAGTCCACGCCTCAATCGCGTAGCTGTAGAGGCCGGTCTTCTCAGGCACCAAGGATCCCACCCAGCGGTCATTGCCATGGTGAATCATGGCGGTCCGCTGCCAATCGGATTCGGGCTCGCGGCGCCATATCAAGTCGGCGGCAACGACATCGTGGCCGTGGCGATAGATATCTGCCCAGACCTCGACGGCCTCGCCCACGATCCGTTTGACCGCAAAGCGGCCACAGTCAATTGAGGGGAAGATCTCCTCGATATGAAAAGCCTGTTTTACAGGAGCGCTCATGGCATGATGGACGCGGCAGCACAGAGACTTATGTACGAATGCCGGATGTGCCGGATTGGTTCCTGAGTGCTGCCGGCGCCTCGGGAAGGAACTGTTTGGGGATCACGCGGTTAGACTTCCGGACCATTTATCTTGGTCTTCGGCGACGCATTGATGCTACCAAGAGGCACTCGAATATTTCGAGTTGCCGCTACGAATCAGTGCTTATCCTCTTGCCACCACTCGTTCGAAACGGACTGGTTGCGGCCAAAAGTGCGCGGCTGCGCGCACTAACGAGGAATGTCATCATGAGCCCGAATACGGAGCCAATCGGCATGAAAAAGGACCCGGATGACGCACAGGCATAGTATCGACGAACAAGCCGACAACGCGCCTTGGGTTAAGGCTCTCGCGAAGGTGCAGCTGATGGCGGCGGGGAGGCGTACTGCTACCAGCACGTCCAGGTCATCGCGGTGGCCATCGACCAGTACGCGGAGAAGGCGCTGGGCAATCGCGAGTACTTCCTCAACAAACCCTACAGCATTAGTGGGGGCAGGAAGGATCACGTCCCCTGATTGTTCGAGATTCAGGGAAATAAGCAAAAATGCCCGCTCGCCCTCCAGCATGGCGCTCCGATCACACCGCCGCAACTCCGGTAAGCACGACAGTCCCTATTCGCCGGGGCAACTGGCGATGGGCGGCCGGAGGCGAGCCCCGCAGGCCATTGCTGAAAGCTAGGACCGCGGCCCAAGCTTATTAGTTTTTACGGATGGCTTAAGCCAAAGTCCGCGTTTGGCACGTTTCGGACATGCCGCGATTTCCGAGTTGAGTCTGTTTTCGGGGGTAAAGCGGAAGTTGGATCTCGAGCCTGCCAAGGGCAGCTTTTGGCGCAAACCGGACATTCGGCCCGACCCGCTCCGCACGCGCATCAAAGAATGCACGTTGGCGTCATTCGAGCAGCCGCTGGCGTCTCGTCCATCCGGATGCGATAGGGCGCGACGCCCGTGGTCCGGTCGGGCGGATTAGCCCTAACCGGATCTCGGCTTTCACCTAGTCGTGAGTTGGGTCCGCTGCCTGCGCGGGTCTACCATCAAGGGCGGGTTGATCGAGACGGTCTCTCGCGCCACGAGCGCCATCGGACCTGAGTCGACAGTGCCAGTGCCCGACGGGGCCAGCGCCGACAGTGCCAGCGTCCTAGCGGCCAGAGAAAGCGAGCATCAACCTCCGCGCCCCACGCGGCGCAAGCGCTTGCGCCGCGAGTTGGGCGCGCGGTTGGTTAGTTATAGGGCCGTTTTCGTCTGATGATCCTGTAAGCCTTCGCGAGCCTCTTGCGCGGTGGTGCGACGTGAATGTCATCGCCACGCGCTCGCCCGCTGTGGGTTCACTGTCATGAGCGAAAGCATCTCATCGGTATTGCTCGATGCGCACTGCGCAAGAAGGCAAGGTCTCAACGCCATCGCCCAGCGACAACGCGCTCGGCTTGGCGAGGCCGTCGCCTTCGCTCGCGCCAACTCGCCCTATTATCGCGAACTCTATCAGGGTCTACCGGAGCGGATTGAGAGTTCGTCCGTGCTCCCGGTGGCTAATAAGCAAGAGCTAATGCGTCATTTTGACGACTGGGTTACCGACCGCGAGGTTAGTTTCGCGGCAGTGCGAGCGTTCGTCGATAACCCTGAGCTGATCGGGCAACGTCTCCTTGGCAAGTATTCCGTGGCAACCACTTCGGGCAGCACCGGGACACCTGGAATATTTCTGTTGGACACACACAATTGGACGGTCACTCTCGCTTTTTCGCTGCGCATGATGATGGGCTGGCTTAGCGCCAGCGACATGTTTCGTCTCCTCGTCCGCGGCGGCCGCGCGGCGTCGGTCCTGGCGATGGGCGGCCATTACATCGGCGCAACCAGCTTTGCTGCAATCCGCACAAAACGGTCGGCCCGACGATTACGGGCGCTTCCGGCGCAGGCGCCGTTGCGCAATCTGGTCGCCGAACTCAATCGGTACCGCCCGGCTCTGCTCATCGGATACGCCAGCGTCATGGCACTATTGGCCGCCGAGCAGGATGCCGGTCGCCTGCATATTCAGCCGGTGCTGGTTCTTCCGACTTCGGAAGGGCTTTCGCAGGACGGATACGACCGGATCGCAAGGGCATTCCACGCCAAGGTCCGGACCGTTTACGTCGCGACGGAATGCCTGTTCATGGCCATCGGCTGTGAACACGGTTGGTATCATATCAACAGCGATTGGGTGATTCTCGAACCCGTCGATGCGAGCTATCGGCCGGTTCCGCAAGGCGAGGAGTCGCATACGGTCCTCGTGAGCAACCTCGCCAATCGCGTGCAGCCGATCCTCCGCTACGATCTAGGCGACCGCATCCTGCGACGACCTGATCCTTGTCCCTGCGGCAACCCGCTTCCGGCGATCCGCGTGCGGGGCCGCACTGCCGACATCCTCACCTTCCCAGCCGAACGCGGAGAGAAAGTCGCAGTGCCACCGCTCGCGCTTGAGATCGATCATGTACCCGGTGTGGAGTTGTTTCAGATAGTACAGACTGCGCCAACACAACTGCGCGTTCGCCTACATCCCGCAGCCGACGCTGACCCAAACCGGGTTTGGCGGGCGGTGCATTCCGAATTGACCAAGCTGTTGAATGAGCATGGGCTTGGTCGCGTGTCTGTTGAGTTGGCCGCCGAACCGCCAGTTCCATCTTCCGCCGGAAAGTGCCGCACCGTCATCCCATTGGTTTCGAGCGCTTGAAGACTGATGAGAGCTTAGGCGGATCGCGCTGCTGCTAAGTGGCCCTAACGAGAGCCAAGGTTATGAAACTAACCTTTACGGATTCACGGGATGGAAGGGTGATTATTGGGTTCACCGATGAGCGCGGTGAACACGAAATCGCTCTAAGCACAGTAGAGACGGCAGACCTTATCGGTGCGTTGAGGACCTCGTTAGAGGAGGCGATTGGAAGTCCGGCCGCAGACAGCATGGCCCTTCCCAGCATTGAACGAGTGCAGATCGTTGAGACTGCGGAAGAAATGGTTTTCCGCGTTTATATGAATGATCGCATTTCCCATGATTATCCGGTTCCGAAAGGGACCGTTCTTGCGGATGAGCTTCGGATGCTGGCTGACCGGATGGAGGCGCGCAATTCGGCAAAGGCCACGCATCCATCGCCCGATGCCCAAAAGGGCAAACTGAATTAGCGGATGGCGCATGCTCACAATCGCGACCCTTCTGCAATTTCTAAGTGGTGTCTGCTTAGCTCCCACGAGCGGCGGAAAAGCGGAAATCGCGAGAGGTCCGGCCCCTGACGGCCATTCTCTCAGCCCAATAACACGACCATGTCATGACGACCACAAGCGCTGTCTTCGGCTCGATATCATTTACATACGCTCCACCTTTTATTTCGGGCGCTCCTCAACGCAAAGCGACCCCCACGAGAGACGGCGTCACTTCGGCGCGCATTCCGGGGTTACTACGTCCGAGTGCGATAGGTCAGTCCGAGCAACACGGAAGTTTGACCGCAAAGCGCGGACGCTCAGAACAGCGCGTAATTCGACAGCTCGATCGTGACGGCGTTGAAATCTCGGTCGAGCGTGCCGTCCGGATGGATCCTGAACACGCTGCGACGGCTGGGATATTTCAGTCCGTTGACGTCGACATCGTCGAATATGAAGTGCGCGGCGGGCGTGTCCGCCCATACATCAACCGTATAGTCGTGGCGGCGGAATAATCCATCCGAGCCGAAGTAAAAGCGCTGTTCCCTTGTGTGGCTGTGGACGCCTTCCGGGAATCGCACGGCTACGCCACGAAGCGTCTCACCCTCATTCTCGATCGGAGCAACGTCGTGCGCTTCATAGCCCGGCTCGCCGAACACTAACGGCGTCGCATGGTAGGTCCACATGGCATAGCCGTTGAAGTAGGCGAGGTTCAGCGGACCCCATTTCCCGTCGAAGCTGCGATCGAATGCCTCGCGTCCATCGTCGCGAGCGCCGATAATCGAGCCATCTCCGACGGTGATCTCCACATGCAGGGGCGTCCAGGTCATCGTCCAATCCGGTTCGCCAAAAGGGGGTAACCTGTGTCCGCTGGCGGTGGAATTCGCTCGTCGCGCGTGCGCCGCGGCACCGGGATCAAAGGCGCGCCTTTCAGCTCCCAGAGCTTGCCGCCGGTCAGGATCGTCGATGCTATACCCTTGAACTTGACCCAGCGGTCGTGCCCACCATGCGCTTCCAGTGCTACTTTCAACAATGGGTGCAATGCGTCGCTCATCGCGCTTTTCCTCAGGTGAGATTCACGAAGGACCGTCTAATGTGCCGTAATCCTGGATGGTACGTCGTACATAATACCCTCGCGGGATGCAAAGTACTCTCCGGATTGCGACCGAAGGCCTGTTCGGCCTGGCGCGAAACCGAAAGTACGCGTGGACTTGGATGACTGACTGCCCAGAGACGACTCGCTCGATGCAAGGGGCTTTCAGGTGAACTCCTACCGTCAGACGGAAATGAGCGCATAGGGCAACCCTGAAGGCTTCTGCACGCCCATGGCGACGTTGTACACTCGCGCTCCGGCGGGCGTGCGGCCCTCATACTTCCCGCGATGCGCATGACCATGCACGACGGCGCATATTTTGAAGCGGTCAATGGTCTCTGCAAGGCGCGAGCACCCGAGGAAGGGATAAATTTCGAGAGGTTCACCCTCTACCGTGTCGACAATCGGAGCATAGTGAAGGACCACGACGGCGCGCCGGCTGTTCACCGTGCGCATGATGTTCTCCAGCCGCATCGCTTCATTCATCGCTTCGGCAACAAACGTCTTGATCGCCGGCTCGCCGAAAGAGCTCAGCATTCGTGGACCAAATCCGCCGGCAAAGCCTTTCACACCAATAAATGCCACGCCATTAACTTCGGCTGCCTGGCCATCGAGCAGGTGTACGCCCGCGTCACAAAGGATTCGTTTCACCTCGTCGGCATGTCCCGACTCGTAATCGTGATTCCCAAGGACGCCGATTACTGGGATAGAGCAGGCACGCAGCTCTTTAGCGAGGATTTCCGCCTGTGCCGGAGTTCCGGTATCGGTGAGGTCGCCGCAAAGGACCAGGGCACCGGCACTCTTCGAGATTGCTTGAAACAATTCACGAAGCGAGCCCGACTGCCCATCCTTCACATGAAGATCTCCGATGCTTGCAAATGTGAATGAACTTGCATCATCGTTCATTGCCGCACTCGTCTTCGACGTTCAGGAAGCCCCATTTCTCGGTCGCACTTCGGTAATCGGAGCCGGAAAGCAACCGACCGCGGCAGAGTTTCGTCGCCGGTGGCGGATCTTCCCGCTGCCGACTCAATCGTTCAAGAAGATCGTCAAGCAGCCAATCCGGAATGGCATCTCGCTCGCTCGGATAGATCCAACGATACGTGAGCAGATGACAAAGCAGTATCTCCCAATGTGGGTTCATGTACATGATCAGGCGCTGCCAATCGATTGCCTCTCGCTGCTTAAGAATGAGATGGACGATATCGACGCCATCATGACGGTTCCGCTTCTGGATGAACGCCTTGGACCAGATCAGCTCGGTGGGGTTGATCACAGGCACGCAATGCCCGAGCACTTGAGCCTGTGCTGCATACTGAAACCACTCTTCCTGAACCGGCACGGCTCCATTGCTGGAACCAAAGATGACGTCAACGAAATCGCGGCCGCGGTGAACTTTTCCCAGCCAACTCTCATCCGCCGATACCCGATTGTTCCGCTGCAGGTGAGAGAGCAGGCGGGGGAATTCCGCGGCAGTTGTAAAAATGTCCAAGTCCTTTGTCGGGCGCCGTGCGTGGGTATAAAGATTTACAGCGTACCCGCCTCCGATCATGAACGGAAGATCCGATTCGAGGAGATCCCTCAGGACATTTGAATAGAACTGCTCCCTTTGGGTAAGAGACGCGAGCTTGAACGCATCGACATCTGTCGAACGTTCCGTACCCGGCGCTGGGCGATCTCGCGCGAGCACTGATCACTCCATTTGTTCCTGAATATTAATCGGCGCGCATCGTGGAAGTTCCCTTGAGTTCCGAATTGAACGACTCGGCGCGAACGGCCGCGGCGGCAGCAGAAGGCGTGCGCGATCAAGACTATCGAGGCGTAACCGCAATGCCGCACCGACGCGGATTCCGTTCTTATGTGGTCAGTATCGTACAGACGCAACTGGAATGAAGGGTAGGCTTCGCGTGTGTAGGGCAATGCAGCGGCGGTTGCGGACTCGTCGAGGAGCCTCCAAGCCTCGAACGAGTCCGCTCGCGCCGCTCTTCGACTAATTGCGCGTATCGACTGCGCCAAGCCATCAAACATTGGCTAGGAAGTTAGACGTTCTTCGGTCTATTTTTCTTGCGCTTATCGCATACTGAACGACCGGTATTGGCGCAAAGCGGACGTTCGGCCGGACGCGCACGTCTCAGAAGGGCCAATGGCGGACGTGGCCGATCGTGTCGACAGCCCTCATTTTTCCAGCCCTCGGGCTATCTTGCCCCTGATCCCCTCCGCGTCGGCTGGATCGGGCTTGAGCGACAAGGCCTGCTCCCAGGATTTGCGCGCCTCGTCCTGGCGTCCCGTCCGCCAGTACGCGTCGCCGAGATGGTTTCTTATTTCGCTGCTCTTTGGTTCGAGAGCGGCCGCGCGCTCTATCAGCTTGATCGCCTCGTGATAGTCGCCGAGGCGGTAGTGCGCCCAGCCGAGGCTGTCGAGCATATCGCCGTTGTCCGGTTGGAGCTTTACGGCCTTCTCGAGCAGCGCCAGGCCCTCCTTCAGCTTGAGATTCCGATCGACCCAATTGAAGCCGAGTTCATTGAGAACCGAGGGCTGATCGGGATCGAGCTCCAGCGCCTTGAGATAATCCGCCTCGGCCTCGGGCCATTTGCCGAGCCGCTCGTAGCTCGCGCCGCGAAAGTACCAGTAGATCCAGTGCGCCTTCTCCGGCTTGCCGGCCAACTCGATCGCCTTGTCGTAATCCCTGGCGGCGCGTTCGAAATCGCTCTTGCCGCGCCAGGTATCGCCGCGACCGCCGTAGGCCCGCGCATGTTTCGGATCGAGACGGATCGCCGCGCTGTAATCCCGGGCGGCGCGGTCGTGATCGCCCTTGCCCTTGTGGGCATTGCCGCGATTGTACCAGGCAACCACGTACTTCGGATCGAGGCGGATCGCCTCGTCGAAATCCCTGATGGCGCGATCCTTATCGCCTTTGTCGGAGTAGGCGGTTCCGCGATTGTACCAGGCCATCGGATTTTTCGGCTCAAGGCGGATTGCTTCGTCGAAATCCTCGATGGCGCGGTCGGTGTCGCCCTTGTTGAAGTAAACAGACCCGCGATTGAACCAGGCATCCGCAAATTTCGGGTCGAGGCGGATGGCCTCGTCGAAGTCCTTGATGGCGCGGTCGTGATCGCCCTTGCTCAGGTAGACGTTGCCGCGATTGAACCAGGCCGTCACAAATTTCGGATCGAGACGGATTGCCTCGTCGTACTCATTGATGGCGCGGTCGTAGTCGCCATTTTCGGAGTAGGCATATCCGCGATTGAAATAGGCAACCACGCGTCGGATCGCCTCGTCGTACTCCTTGACGGCGCGGCCGTAGTCACCCTTTCCGGATGAGGCCATGCCGCGATTGTCAGGCGCTGGCGCGGCTTGCCGCCGGAGCCGTTCCGCCTCGTCGAAATCCTTCCTGGCCCGGGCGGAGTCTCCCTTGTCTTCATAGGCCCGCCCGCGAATCTCATAGGCAAGCCCATATGTCGGATCGAGTCGTATCGCTTCGCCGTAGTCCTTGATGGCGCGGTCGTAGTCGTTTTTAAAGAACCAGGCGCCCCCACGATGCAACCAGGCGCTCGAATTTTTCGGATCGAGGCGGATCGCCTCGCTGTAATCCTTGATGGCGCGGTCGTGATCGCGCCTGCCTGAGTAGGAAAGTCCGCGATTGAAATAGACCTCCGCAAATGTCGGATCGAGGCGGATCGCCTCGTCGTGATCCTTGATCGCGCGGTCGGTGTCGCCCTTGTCGGCGTAGGCAAGCCCGCGATAGCTATAGGCATCCGCAAGTTTCGGATCGAGGCGGATCGCCTCGTCGAAATCCTTGATGGCACGGTCGTTGTCGCCCTTGCTGTGGTAGGCTTTGCCGCGACTGTTGTAAGCAAGCGCATATTGTGGATAGAGGCGGATCGCCTCGTCCAGATCCGTGATGGCGCGGTCGTGGTCGCCCTTCATGTAGTACGCGCGGGCGCGAGCGTTATAGGCACGCGCAGCTTTCGGATCGAGACGGATTGCCTCGTCGAAATCCTTGATGGCGCGGTCGTAATCGCGCGTGCTGTAGGCATAGCCGCGATTGACGTAGGCGGTGACGCGGTTTGTCTCGCTCTCCGCGGCGCCGCGGCCCAACACCTTCGTGCATCCGGCGATCTTGCGATCCTGATCGGCCGGCTGACCGCAATCCTCCCACGCCTTGTCCGCCGCGCGGGCCTGCGGCGCGAGCAGCGGAAGGAACGCCAGAGCCAGCAAAAGGCAGCGCGGCAACATCTGATCCTCCATCCAAAGCGCGCAGCCGAAGGCGCGGCGCATATTTTGTCGTCACAGCGCGGATTACGGTTCAGCGGCATGGCCGGTCATAACCCGCAACGGGAATGAGCCCGCAAGTTAGAGCATGATCCGGAAAAGCATGCCCTCGGACTTGATCCGGGGGTGGATACCGGTTTTCCGGAAAAGATCATGCTCAAACAAGAATTTAGAGCGTTATGGCGCTTCAACCTGGAGCCATAGCGCTCTAGCGGCCGTAGGGGAAGCAGCGGGCGCGATCGAGTGTGAGACCGAAATGCGCTCCCAGCGCAGCGATGGCCGCCTCATGCTGAGGATAAGGATCGGCATTGGATGCGGCAACGATGATGATGCGGAAACCGCCGCGATCCTTTCCGCCCGGCGGCAGCATCGCTGTAGTCAGTGCATTGCCCTCCCTGTCGCGCAACGTGAGGAAAAGCGGCATCTCTCGCTGTACATGGGCCTTGAGGCCGACGTCGCGCTCGATCGCGTTGGGTCGCTCCGGACGCCAGGACTGGACTGCCTTCTCCCGCTCGCGGCGAAAATATTTCTCGACCGTATGGCCCATCAGGCGCGACTCATGCGCCGCTTCACCTTCTGTCTCGATACGGAACCAGGCCTTACCGTTCGGCGCGTCGCAAACATACTGCATTTCGCTCGTCCTGCGATCCCCGCAATTCTAGGGCGGCGAGCCTGCAAAACCAATATGAGATTCGCTTCCGTGTAACGCTGCACGATTGTATAACCGCAAGTTCGGCTGCAAGACCGCGCGACTATCGCTCGACAGGCGATAGTAGAGCTCCGATCTGATGAAGCTTCACAAAGCGGTCCGATACGCCCAGCCTAGTAAATCTGTTCACCGCAACATTCGGTTTGGGTCAATCGCGTCGTTCTGACCCTGCGCCAATGACTTCCGGTCTACCCCGATCAGCGGGCATTCGCAGGGTACGTAGGCCCGTCTCAAACGGGTCAAAGGCCGACCTCCCCCGGTCTCGAACGCGTGTCTGCTTTGCCCTCAAGAGCAGAAGCCGCCCGCAGCCGAGGACGGGCTATGGTGGCGACGCCCTTTTGCCCCGTCCCCTTCCTCAACCGGGAGCCGCAGGCGGCCGGAAAAGCCAGTCTACGTTCCATTGTAGAGGAGCGGCACGAAGCCGGCATCTCGACTGCGCGTGGGCAAGCTTCGGAGTGCTCGGTTCAGCGGTTGCGATTGTCCTTTCCATCGGAAGATGGAATGGGCTCGGAATAGAAGCAGCGATGCCGGCCAGAATGGGCTCGACCAAGGAGGTCGCTGCAATCGTTATCATCACTACAGATACTAGGACCACGAGCGCATCGGTCATGATGCGCCTCGAAAATTGCTTCGTCATGATTTGAGCCCTCACAACCGAATTCAAGTACGTGCGCAGTTACAATCTAGTTCGTGCATAAATGGGTATGTGAACGGGGTGCTCACCGCGCGTGGCGGATCATCCCTTTAATAGGCTGGCAGTGAGCAATAGTGTAGCAGCGATCCAGACCTAATAAGCCAATCCGTCCGGTTCCCAGATCCGTCGAAATTGATGCGCCACAGGAGCGCCATAGCCTCTATCTCTAGTGAGTACGCAGCGAAGGTGCACTTTGGATTAGCGTGAGCGCGGGCGGCCCCGCCGTCGGCTCGGATTGAATTCGTCGACCGCGTTCTGCCAAGCAATGATCTCGTCCTCGAACTAGTCCCTGCGATTCGGCGAGATGTAAGTCGATCTCGGAAACCGGCCGGACTTCCCGTCCACCCCGACAAGCAGACCTTTTCAGGGGTCGTCGCCACGGCTCAAATGGGCCATGAGCGGAAGTGGACGTTTCTATTCAATGACCTCGTCGGCGCGGGCGAGTAGGGAGGCTGGAATTACGAGTCCAAGCGATTTTGCGGTCTTGAGGTTGATGGAAAGCAGGAATTTCGAGGGCTGCTCGATCGGAAGGTCGGCCGGTTTGACGCCTTTGAGAATTCGATCGACATAATGGGCGCCACGCCGTGCCAAGACACGCAAGTCAGGGCCGTATGAGATTAATCCACCTGCTCGCACAAGCTCTCGTATCAAGTAGATCGACGGAAGGCCCGCCTGCGACGCAAGATCTGGCACCACGTTCGGCGGAGTGTGAAAGATTGGATCGCCTACTATCCACAATGCATCCGCCCCTTGGGCTTTGGCGGTAGCAATTGCGCCGGGAATTTCACCTGCTTCTCGCACGTCAAGGACGTCAAGCTGAAAGCCAAGCTTAATAGCCGCAGCTGGTGCTTCCCTCGGAAACAGCAACCGCAAGACCTCGTTTGAAAGATTGACCAAAGCAGCCACGCGCTTCGCTTCTGGCAACAGCTCTCGAAGCACCTCAAGCGCCTTTCCGATGAAAGTGCCCGGAACCAACGTGGCCACACCGGTTAGGTTGCCGCCGGGACGGGCAAGGCTTGAAGCAAGTCCGACACCGACCGGATCGGCGACGAACAGTATCACGATCGGTATTTCGGAGGTCGCGTCTTTAGCGGCGCGCGCGGGTTGAGGAGAAACGGCCACGATGAGATCGGGTTTCGATCGCACCAGGTCGGCGGCAAGCGCCGGCAGCCGATCGAAGCGACGACCGGCTTCCTTACGCTCGATAAGGATGGTGGTGCCCTCGATCCAACCGAGCTTACGAAGCTCGTCCGATAAAGCGTCGTAAGCGTCCCCGGTGCACGAAACGGAGCACAGCAGTCCCACGCGCGCCATCCTCGGTGCTGGTTGAGTTGCGGCTGCCGACGCGAAGACAAGCAGCGCAACAAGGACCGGCATCGTAACGGCAACTCGTCTCATTCGATCACCGTGTCGCCGCACCGAAGATTTCCGCAATCGAGAGCCGAGCGTCTTGGCCCCCAAGAAGTCTAAGTATAGCAGCTTCTGGCCGACTGGGCGGATCACAATTGTCCGGTTCGGGTCATGTGTGGACGACGCCCGCGTTGCAAGAAGAATCTGACGTTCGGCTTGCGGTCGGGTGCAAGTCATGTGTCCGGCCTGTTTGCGCGGCACCATGACCGCTGGCCCTGATGTAGTCCGCGGATCGGGTCCCAATCATTCGCACGGGCTTTGACGCCCATGACCCAGAAGCGGGTTGTCCCAATCGACGGCTCGACCGTTTCGCATCACGCCATCATCACCCTCGCAATTCGGTTGTCTTGCTCCGCCGTCGCCTCAGGCTCCTATTGCCAAGCCTCTTCAGGCGGCTGCAGCAAGCTCCGGCGCTCGATAGTGTCCTCCCTTGGCCATGATCGCCCAAGCGATGCGCGCCATCTTGTTGGCAACGGCAACGGCGACGAGCTTGGCCGGCTTCTTGGCCAGCAGCCTCATGACCCAGGGATGCTTTTTGCGGCTGCTGCCGGGCGTGTCGAACAACGGCTGTTGCACCGATGACGAGCAACCGTCGGAGATAGCGATCTCCTTGCTTGGAGATGCCGCCGAGCCGCTCCTTGCCCCCCGTCGAGTGCTGCCGCGGCACAAGTCCGATCCATGCCGCAAAATCCCGACCGGATTTGAAGTCACTCGGGTCTGTGACAGTAGAAGCAATAGCCGTGGCCCCGATCACGCCAATCCCGGGCACGGTCTCGAGGCGGCAGCTCATGTCATTGGCACGATGATGGGCGTGAATGGCGCGATCCAGAGTCCCGATTTGCAATTCCAGAGCAGCGAGTTGATCGACAATGGCCTGCAGCGCCTGTTTCATCGCAGATGGAAGAGCTTCGCGGTTACTTTCGTCCGTGATGATCGCGGCAAGTTGCGCGAGACCTTCGCGCCCCGTCTCCGCAACGAGGCCGAACTCGGCAAGGTGGGCTCGGAGCGCATTGATCAGCTGCGTGCGCTGACGGATTAAAAGATCCCGCGTTCGATGCAACATCAGCACGGCTTGCTGATCGGCCGACTTGATCGGCACGAACCGCATCGATGGGCGTGTCACGGCCTCACAGATGGCGGCTGCGTCGGCAGCATCGTTTTTCGACCGTCTGACATAGCCCTTCACGTAGCTCGGCGGCATCAGGCGCACGGTGTGACCGAGCTTGGAGACTTCACGTGCCCAATGATGAGCGGTTCCGCAGGCTTCCATGCCGACCAGGCAAGGGGGAATCTTGCTAAAGAAGTCAATGACCTGCTTGCGCCGCAACTGACGAGTGATGACGACCTTGCCCGCACTATCCACGCCGTGCACCCGGTGAACGGACATTCTCAGGATAGGCAGGCATGTCTCAAAGGTGCCAACAGGCGACATTGCAGGCTTAGCTTGAAATGAAAGAGACCACCAACAGAGGGGCTTCCACGTTAACGCCGCGGTCGTGGTCCCGCGTGGTCAGCTCCACTTCAGTTTATCGGATCCGCCTCGTTATTCGTTCACGCACAACTCGCCGCGAGCGTGCGAATCAAATCCGCCGCCTTGGCGACCAATGCCTGTGAGTAAAATGAGCCGGCCGGTGGAGTTGCCGAAACGATCGGTTCCCTTGACGATCTTATCCAGTTGGCTGAAGGCTTGGGACTCGGTATCGTACATGCCGGCAGTGGTGGTCGTGAACGTTCCCCCTTTTGCCGTGACTACCACCGTTCCCGCGTAAGATTGCAGTGTCTTGGGCAACGAAGGCAGTCCTGCTGTCTCGGCCATTCCGTGCGCAGTGAAAAACCACATTGCGCCGCTTAGAGCGGGCTCGTTGCTCAAGACTGTTCCGACGGTGCAAAGGTCGATCTGACTTAAGCAACCTTCTTTAGTCATCTGAAGCGCAATTGTCGCCTCAAAGTTTCTGCACTGCGCGGACTGTTGTGCGAAGGTGGCGCTCGTCGGTGGTTTTCATCATGCCCTCCCTCTCTACTGGATGTGCACTCTACGCTCGATGGAAGGGGTAAACTAGAGTGTGCAAGCGCACCCGAATACCGAGTTGACGCTGGCAGGTCGAAAGTCCTTATGGGTCATAAGCGGCTTTGGAGGCGAGCGTAAACCGAAGTCCGGTTTACCTCTGGCAGCCGACGTGACAACGGCTTAAGAGCTATTCCGCAAAGGGCCATGAGCGGAAGAATTGTTCAGTAGTACAGTGCGGCCTCCTGTCCGTGAGCAGACGCCTTAACATTCATGCATCTAGCCTTGCTTGGCACCGTGAGGGTAGATCAGCGGTCGTAGTGTCAGTCGCACCAGGCTTTGCATCCTTACTGGAGACCTGTGCTGGAAGGGGGTAGATAGGTAATGCCATACTTCGCGTAGATCTGCGCTGGTATCCGCTGCTCGACAACTCGTGACACCGCAGCATCCACGGCTCCAAGCAGCGCATCGTCCGCTCGGCGAAGCCCGACTGAAACACTCCAGCGCAGTGTCGGTTCTGGCTCGTATCCGTCGGGTATCCTTACTGCCGTGCTGGGATGTTCGTGCCGATACCAGCCGACAATCACGGGGTTTGTGGCGCCGACTTCGATTTCGCCTGCCTCGATCGCGGCAATTATGTCTTCTTGAGAGGCGAAGACCGAAAAGCGGAAGCCGTGTTTGGCCAGCCACTCGTGCTCGACGGTGCCAACCATGACGCCAATCTTCTGACCGTGCAAATCCTCAAGCCGACGAACCGAAGATCGAGTTGAAATGACGAGGACAACACCGCTGTCTGCGTAAGGTTTCGAATAGCGAAGAGGTAGATGGGTTGTCAGCGGCCCGGTAAGTCCCTCCCGATCGTAGCTTGCAGCGGAGGCGACGACGTCCATCAAGATATCGCAATCCGAGTTCTTAATATCACCGGCGTTTCGAACCCAGGTCACACCGAGCTCAAATCCCATCTCGTGCGCCAACGCTTCCGCGAGTTCGACTTCGAATCCGGCAAGACCGCCTCTATCGGTGAGGTTCGAATAAGGAAGTGCGGATGGGTTGGCGCAGAGGCGTAGGATACCGGTCTGCCGCACCTCCGCCAGAGATCTAGCGTCCGCACAATTTCTTGTGCCTGGGGCGATAAGCGTCGCGAGTACGGCAATGCCAAGCATCAGACCATGATGCATCAACGAGGCTCCAGATTCCAAAGCGCGCGCCGAGGCAAGTATTCACCCACCTTAAATAGTAGCGGTGTGGTCAGGCGACAACCCGAGTACCGCCGTCAACACGATCAGTTGCCCCGCTCCTCACATCTGAGGTTCGCATCTAGGCGCCATCGGAAGCGCGCTGCCAAGGTCGCCTTAGGGTCATTCACGTCGGTCCGCCCCTAACTTCGGGACTTCCGGTCTACCCCGGACTCCGGACATGTCGCTGCAATGCGTCAACTGAAGCGGTGGGCCAACATCGGAAGTTGGGCGCGCTAGTCAATCACGTCTTTGTCGCTACGCCGCTCCATCCAGGCTCGATACGACCGCCGCGATGGCGTGGATGACTGGGGGCGGCAATCATTACTTGTCGCGGACCATCGCGCCGGCGCGCCCAACCGGATCTCGCATATGGCTTCGACGCCTATCTGAACGGCTGTTCAGGAAACTATTCCCCGTTTACTGGAACGTGTGGAGTGCTTGAAACGTTGACTGCGCTCATCCACCAATGGAGGAGAAATCACGTGTTAAAGAAATTCTTGATCGTCGCCGGCACCATACTGTTCGCTTCGTCTGCGTTCGCGCAGTCGGCGACCACGAAGAGCGCTCCCGGCCAGCAGATGCAGAAAGCACAGGAAACCGGCAAGCCGTCCACGGGTCCGGGCGCTTCGGAATATACACCGGGCCACAAGATGAAGGCCGCCAAGAAGATCGGAGCGAAATCTGCCGGACCGGGTGCCTCTGAATACGCGCCGGGCCATCAGACAACGACCGGTTCTTCCACGACGACTAAGAAGAAGTAAGCTCTATATTCGAGGCAAAAGGAATGGCTCGGCAACGTAATGTGTGCCGGGCCTTTTTGCTGCTCACGCGTATAACCGTACAATTCACGAGAAAACTTCTTTTGCCCGCTTCACCCCCGCCGTCAGAGTTTTTATCATGCCTGCGTGCGGAGGTCGGTGCGCGGGTTGCTCCATGTCGGCTCTGGCTCATTCGCGTCGGTTTGCCCTGCCGCAAACTACTTCCAGTCTTCCCCCAACTGCGGACATCACGCATTGGGACCACCACTTCCGAAAAGTGCCAGGAGCCGGCATTCAGTTCGCTCTCGCGGATGGGCTAGCTCCGCTCGCGGGGGCCCTGCGGCGGCTGAGGATTGTTGGCGGGGTTGGTATCGTGCTTGGATATTCGAGTGATGAGCCCGCTAGTGGCGAGCGGCTGCAAGTCCGCCTCCAGCGCGTCAGCAATCTCCTTGGCATAGACCTCCCGGTCGTCCACGTAGACTGTAAAGGATCTCAAATACTTTTCCTTCTTCGCCGGATTTTCGATCGTCGCCTTCGTCCACTGGTAGAGCGGATAGTTTTCGACGCGGTGCTCTTCTGCTGCGGCGACATACTCCGCAAAGGCGTCGAACTGGCATTTCAGCGCAGCGCGATGCTCGGCGAGGATATCGAACAGCGGCGCCAGTGCCGGAACACGGAGTTTTCGGCGTACCGATTCCGCCGTAGCGGAATCGTTTACATCGAACCTAACCTGATACTGCCACTGAGAAGTCACGCTAGTCTCGCATTCTGTCGCACCCGATTTGTCCCTTTCCGATCGCAAGGCGTACCGCTTCCTCACGAGCAGGTCCGGCACGCGTATCAAGAGCTGGCCGCAATGTCAGGCGGACCGTTTCGTTAGTAGCTCCTCTTTTTGGCGAGGCGCTCGTTGAACGAACGAAGATCGATCATGATTCGTTGGTGGGTTCCGCTGCGCGATGCCTTCTTGAAGTCCGGTTCGCCCTCAATTGCGGTCATTGGCGTGCAGCGCAGCGAACGACGCAAAGGGCCATTATCGGACATGAACTCGATCTGGTTCACCTGGTCGGCACAGGCCGGCAACAAACTGTGCAGATGAGCCAAGGTGATCGTCTCCAGAGAGCGCAGCTTACCCCGCGCGTCCGCATCTGCTAGACTGGGGAGCTAGGATATTGGGCGGGACGACAATGGACGACCCACCGATCACAAGGCGTTTGGCTGCAATTATGGCAGCGGATGTTGCCGGCTACAGCCGCCTGATGTCGACGGACGAAGAGGTGACCCTGCGGACTTTAGACGGGTATCGTCGCACGATTTCCGATCTCATAGCAGAACATGCGGGCCGGATTTTCGGAACCGCCGGAGACAGCGTGATTGCCGAATTCAGCAGTGCAGTGCAGGCCGTGCGGGCCGCCGTGGCGATCCAGCGCTCGCTTGATCGCCACAATGCCGATCTTCCTCAGGACCGAAGGATGGAGTTTCGCATTGGCATCAATATTGGCGACGTGATGGCGGATGGCGATAACCTGCTCGGCAATGGCGTGAATGTGGCTGCGCGACTGGAAGGAGTGGCCGAACCAGGCGGAATTTGTATCTCAGGTGCGGTGCGTGATCAGATCGAGGGTAAGCTGAAATTTGCGCCCACGCCGCTTGGGCAACGCTCGCTAAAGAATATCACCCGTCCCGTCTCGGTCTATTCCGTGGGTTGGCAACCTGAGCATCCGGTTGCGACCGGCGTGTTGGGCGGTGCGCTGGCACTTCCAGACAAGCCGTCTATTGCAGTGCTCCCATTCTCAAACATGAGCGGAGATCCCGAACAGGAGTATTTCGCGGACGGCATCACTGAAGACATCATTACCGCTCTGTCTCATCATCGGTGCTTCTTCGTCATCGCTCGGCAATCGACGTTTGTCTACAAAGGGCGAGCTGTTGACGTGAAACAGGTCGCTCGCGAGCTTGGCGTGCGATACATCCTTGAACGCAGCGTACGACGGGCTGGTCAGCGCGTACGGATTACAGGGCAGCTAATCGAAGCAGAAACCGGCAATCACCTCTGGGCTGAGCGGTTCGACCGCGATATGGCTGACATCTTCGCGATACAGGACGAAATCACCCAGAGCGTGGTCGGCGCAATTGAACCCGAGATGCTGCTGATCGAGGGGCAAAGAGCCTTCCGGAAGAGCGTCGGCAATTTGGACGCCTTCGACTGCTGTATGCGCGCGATGTGGCATTTTTCGCAGCTCGCACCTGAAGAGCACGAGCAAGCCGTCGCTCTCATACGCCAGGCGATAACGCTCGATCCGACCCTTGCCCAGGCCCACATGACGCTTGCCCGCACGCTGAACGCCCGGATTTGGTATGGGTGGAGCAGCGACATTGCGGGGGACGTGTCTGACATCTATGCAGCTGCGGCGCGTGCGGTCTCGCTCGATGACCGCGACCCTTACAGCCACTATGCCTTTTGCTGGGCAAGCCTGCTGAAGCAACTTCATGCCCAGGCGCTTGGCGAGGCGCAACGTTCGATTGACCTCAATCCAAATTTCGCATTGGGCTTTTTCTCGCTTGGTTTGGTTCGCGTCTATATTGGGCACTTCACGGAAGCACTAGATTCGTTGCTACACAGCCTCCGCCTGAACCCGAACGATCCTCAGTCCGGAAGCTTCCTGAGCTTCGTCGCATTGGCTCATTACCATCAGGAGAACTACGACGAGGTTGTGCATTACGGCGAACTCGCGGTCCGTGCACGACGTCCCTATCTCGCCCTGAGAGCGCTCATCGCGAGCCTAGGCCAACTTGGACGCGTAGAGGAAGCACAGCCCTTAGTGCGTGAGTTTATCTCCCGCCAGCCGAAGGACCCGCGGCGGCAATTCGAAGTTACAACGCCCTACCTTGAGTCGAAGTATCGCGAACACCTCGCAGATGGTTTATGTCGAGCGGGTGTAACGAACTTGCGATGATGGACGACAAGTTTTCGGCTTTTCACGCGAACAACACGGCATAATCTCAAGCCGTGGAGAGGCTGTCTCACGGAACTAGCAACCGCTCAAACTTCCGCTGGTCATGACTTCGCCGCGACGATGTCCGTTGTGGGTCAATCGCGTCGGTCGACACCGATAAACAGACATCCAGCGCCTGCTTCGGCATGTCTCAAAGGTGCCAGGAACGGACTCGTGCACCGCAGCAGTTATTGTCGCTATTCGATCACCTCGTCGGCGCGGGCGAGCAGTGTCATTGGAATGTCGAGGCCGAGAGCCTAGCGGTCTTGAGGTTGATATTCAGGGTAACGTCCGTCGCTTGCTGGACGGGAAGCTCCGCCGGACGCGCCCCTTTGAGGATGCGATCAACGTAGTCCGCGGCGCGTTGCCATCGTTTGAAAAGTTAGCCGAGTACGACATCAGTCCTCCTCTCCGAACCGAGTTCAGCGTCAGTGGCTTCGCAACGTTGAGGAACATTCATCCGGTTTGATTCTTTACTAAGGGGCGGAGAAAGTTCAGGTGACACTTGAATGTTGGTGAGAAGACCATCGAACGAGACGACTCGTTAAGCCCAGCACGGGCCGTTTATCGCACACTGGTGCACTTCTTCTCCTATCACTTCATTCTTACCCGTAAACAGTCAACCACGACCCACGTCGAAGGACTTGATCTCGCGGTGTTGCCATCGGTCTTCCATCCGAAGATCTTCCTGACCAGCGCATTTTTCGCGCGATTTCTGCAATCGTTAGACTTACAGGGAAAAAACGTCGTAGAAATCGGCACCGGCTCTGGAATACTCTCACTGTCGGCAGCCAAGGCGGGCGCTAAGTCGGTCATTGCCTTGGACATAAATCCCGCGGCCGTCAAGGCTGCCAACTTAAACGCAGCAAAGAATGGTTTTGAGGAAGTAAGAGCGTTTCAATCCGATCTGTTTTCCGCCATACCGGCGGAGCGCAAGTTTGATATCATCATCTCTAGCCCACCATCTTTCTCGGGTGAGCCACGCGACGATGCTGACCGAGCTTGGCATGCTGGTCCTGGTTACCGGGATATCTTGCCTCTGTTCAAGCAGTCCGCTCAGAGGTTGCACCCGAATGGAAGAATGTATCTCCTACTTTCATCAGACAGCAACCTCGCTTTGATGGATCGCCTGATCCGTTCAGCCGGCCTTAGCTCGAAGCAGATTGCAAAGCGCTCAATTTGGGTAGAGGCGTTCTATCTGTATGAGCTTTCGTTGGCAGAAACTAATCTAATACCCGATTACGAACATCAGATTTGACGGTCTCGGCGTCGTTCCAGGACCGCCAACCCCGTCCAAATTTCAAACTCTTTGGCCGCTCCCGACCACTTTCGATGTCCGTTGAGGGTCACAAGCTGCGGTCGAAGGATCGCTGATGCGAAGTCGGGACTGCCCTCAATACCAGACCAGCCGCAAGCGACGAAGTTGGTCGGCTTGGGGCCACAAGCGGTCATTCGATCACCTCGTCGGCGATGGCGAGGAGTGCCCGCGGCAGTTCAATCCCGAGCGCCTTGGCCGTCTTCAGATTGACGACGAACTCGAATTGGTGCCGATGCGCGGCAACATGGTGTCGCCGCCGTCTGGACCCAAGAGATCGCGGCCGTGTTCAAGGAACGCGATGTCATTTACCTTGCGGACAACGACAAGCCGGGCGCGATAAAGCTGCCAGGCGGGACAGGCGCTCACAGGCGTTGACAGGAGCATTCGCATTGCGAGCTGCCGGTCTTCGGCCGAGCGATGTGGCCAGCGTGGATATTTCGTTGGGGCAGGATCGTGAGGTGTACCGTGCCGATCACTCCCTGGTTTTTCGAGCCGTTGTTGCCGCGTTCATTCCGGCTCGTGCTGATTGATCCGCCGTGGGAATTTCAAACCTACTCGCGTGCCGGACAAGGCAAGTCTGCTCAGGCACATTACACCGTGATGCCGCTCGACGCGATCAAGGCGCTTCCTGTCCGCGATCTCTGCCAGGATGACGCCATCGTGATGTGTTGGGCCACCATACCTATGCTGCCGGACGCGCTCGCCTGCCTTGAAGCGTGGCGTGTCAGGTATAAAAGTAACATCGTCTGGCGCAAGGTCACGAGGCGCGGGAAGCTGCGTATGGGTTGCGGATTTTGGACGCGATCAATGCACGAGCAGGTCCTGATCGGCACCATCGGAAAGCCGCCACTGATCACGTTTCCATCGATCTTTGACGGCATCGCGCGCCAGCACAGCCGCAAGCCGGATGAGCTTTATCAGATGATCGCGGATCGCACGCCGGGTTGGCGGCGCGCCGACATCTTCTCGCGTGAGACGCGCCACGGCTGGCACGCGTGGGGTAGCGAGGCTGGCAAGTACGATGATGAGGTGCGCGGCGCCCCAATCCGTCAGGCTGGCATCAAGCAGCGCCAGGCGCAAAAGGAAACGATAGGCGAAAGCGATGCCCCAAAGCTGGATTGTGTTCCGGCTCCGAACATTGACGCCTTTCGGCGTCCAACCTTGACCCCGGTCGCGGCAATCTTTTTCGGACGCGGCCTCAGTCAGTTAATCGATCCATAGTGGGGTCAATATTGGACGCCAAAAGGGGCAAACCAGACACCGATCTACACCTTTGGATATGGCCACTACTTTTTCATGCCGACGAGAATCGAGCGCGCGTGGTCGCCGAAATCGACACGCAGCCGTACGAGCCTCTCCGAATGTGCCACGTCCTCGACAGCGAGAGTGGTCCCGACGCGGACGTCGATCTTGTCGAGGTCAGAGATGGGGATGAGGGGTTTGATGTGCGCCGGATTCATGTTCCACTCTTTGCTGAGGCTCGGTCGATCGCGTCGAATTCGGTCTCACTCAAGCGCCAACCGAGTGCATCGAGATTGGTCCTGGCGTGATGAGGCTTGGTCGCGCCGGGGATGGGGATCACGTGACTGTCGCGCGCCAACAGCCAGTTCAGGGCGACCTGGCCGATGCTGGCGTCGTGCGCGCGGGCAATATCGGCGAGACACGTCAGCAGCGCTTTCGTGCCCATGCTGTCCGACGGCTGCGTGAGGCGGCCGGACGCAAGGGGAAAATACGCCACCAGTGCCACATCGAGCTCACGGCAGGCTTCGAGCACGCCATTCGTTTCCGCTGCTCGTCGGAGCAGGCTGTAGTTGACCTGATTGGCGGCGAGCGGCACGCCTGCCCTTGCGAGGTGATCGGCGATGCGGCGCATCTGGTCCGCATTGAAATTTGCCACGCCGACCGCGCGTGCCTTGCCGGACTTCACCGCTTCGACGAGGCCTTCGGCGAACACTCCCGCGTCGATGAAGGGCAGCGGATAATGGACATAGTAGAGATCGATTGTCTTGAGGCCCAAGCGCGCGAGCGAACCGTCAAGCGCGCTCATCAGGCGTCGCGGAGAGGTTCGGCCCGGAAAGGGAAGGAATTTTGATGCTATCACCGCGCGGGTGGGACCGGCGCGCAAGCAGTCACCCACGACGCGCTCCGAGAAATAGATCTCAGCCGTGTCGATCATGCACGGGCCGGCATCATGAATGGTCCTGTAGGTTTCCAACACGGCCCCACGATCGGCACGCCGCCACTTGTTCGTGCCGATGCCCAAGGGCAGCACATCGATGCCGGTTCGACCCAGAGGGCGCGTATCATGATCTGCGGGCATCGCTGGACCTCTCACAAGGCGCCGTTGGCTGGCTGGTGTGATGACGCTGGCGTTTCAAGGTTACGCCATAGCGACTACGGCCGCATCATCTTCTGCGGCTACGTCCGTATCAGGACGACGCCAAGGATCAGGAAGGTTGCACCGGCAAGCCGGATCAGGCTCGCGGGGTGAACGGGAATGCCAGCAGACCGAGGCGGTCAGATGAGGCAGAATTGATGTCCGCTTGTCCCCCCAATAGCGGGGCGTGGGTCCGGGTTGGGCCAAACCCGGGCATTCGGCACTCTCCGTTAGCACGGCCGATCTCTAGAACCGCTCGTTGAGTACGGGCCCTATAGTCCTCTTGAGCGATGGCCTACCAGTGCTCAGCCGCGCAGCAGCGGCGCTAGATCGGTGATCGCCTTGACGATTGTATCAACCTGGAATCCCAATTCCTCGGGAACCTCGACGGTACTGCGCTGAATCCAAAATGTCCGCAGTCCGGCCGACGCGGCGGCGACAGCGTCCCAGTTATTCGCCGAGACGAAGCCGAGCTCGGGGTTGCTTACCTTCATGCGCTCGGGCGCGAGGTTGTAGACGCGCGGGCTGACCTTGAAGATCTTCACCTCCTCGACGCTGATGATGTCGTCGAGCAGATCGCGGATGCCTGCGCTTTTCGCGGCCGCCTCGAGCATTCTGGGCTCACCGTTGGACAGGATCGCAAGCTTGATCCCCTGTTTCTTCAGTGCATCGAGGCCCGGCTTCACGTCCGGGAAGGCCGCGAGGCTCAAATAAGCATCCATCAGCTGTTTCTTCTTGTCGGCCGTCAGGTCGAGCTGGAGATTCTTGCTCGCCCAGACCAACCCGTCCTCGGTCAGGCCCCAGAAGTCGCGATGGCGGCCCATGAGGCTGCGCATTAGGCTGTATTGCAACTGCTTGAACCGCCAGATTTGCGCCAGCTGGTTGCCCTTGCCAGGGAACAACTGCTCGCACAACGCCGTAACTGAGAAGACGTCGAACAGTGTGCCGTAGGCATCAAATGCCAACGCCTTGATAGACTTGAACTGCCCGCTCATCTGGGCGGCGGCCGGTGTCGCAGCCCATGCCGTGCCCACCACTGCCGCCGTGGCACCGGCGAGTTTCATGAACTCTCTACGATCGCTCGACATTTTCGCCTCCTTGTGGATTGCCGTTCCGAGTCAACGAGACCTTTTGGCCACGAGACTTCCGTTGTGGGTCAGCCGCGTCGTTCTGACGGCGCGCAGGCCACTTCCGGTCTACCTCAAAAAGCAGACATGTTTAGAGTCCGGAGGCACGTCTCAAAGGGGCCATTCCAGACGTACGAAGGCACTCGCTCGTCATTCTTAAATGATAGCCGCTTTGTCCTTTTCATCGGCCTAAGAAAGCGCTCGATGGGCCGCAGAACGTCGGTAGCCAGAATACGCACGCAGGATTGAAGGTTCGAATACTGAGGTCGTCCTTGCCTGGATGCAATCGAATAAACATGCTTGAATGTCCCGGTGGCCGACCTTTGCCAGGAAAGAGCTTCGTAATGAGCTTTGATCCCGAAGCAATCCGCGCCTTCGAACATGCTGGGTGGCAACGCGCTGCTGCAAGCTACGGTGATAGCTTCGCACATGCGACGGCGCCCTTCGTCGGGCCGTTGCTTGAAGCCGCCGAATTCTCGCCGGGCCAGCATGTGCTCGACGTTGCGTGTGGGCCTGGCCATCTCGCGGCGGCCGCCGCGGCACGTGGCGCGACCGCACAAGGACTGGATTTTTCTGCAGCGATGGTCGGCGTTGCACGGAACATGCATCCTGAAATCGTTGTGACTGAAGGGGACGCAGAAGACATGCCGTATCCCGACGGTATGTTCCATGCTGCCGTATCTGGTTTTGGTATGCACCACGTACCACGGCCGCAGGTCGCACTTGCTGAGTGCAGGCGCGTGCTGAAACCCGGTGCCCGCATAGCCTTTACGGTATGGGCTGCACCCGATGAGAACATTGCCTGGTCTCTCGTGTTCGACGCGGTGGCTCGGCACGGCAACCGGTCGGCCACGGATGCTCCACCGCCGGGCGCACTGAACCGGCCCGAGCAATGCCTGCGCGCCCTCGAAGCAACCGATTTTATAGACTGCTCTGCTGAGGTAGTTCGCGCTGAATGGCTCTTGCCAAGTGCCGATGGGCTGGTTGCAGCACTTTCAGTCGGTACCGTGCGGATGGCGGCACTGATCACGGCGCAAGAGCCATCGGCGCTGGCCGCGATGATAAATGACATCGCGGGTCAGGCCGAACGCTTCCGCCGAAACGACCACCTTGCAATTCCCATTGCCGCAGTGCTGGCCCGTGGCCGCAAGTCTACTGAATGACGATCATCGACAGCTACGACATCAGTGCAGCTGACGAGCCGGAGTTGCTCGAAACGCTTCCGCGCGCCACCCATGGCACTCGCGTGCCGTAAAGGCGCGCGAGTGGCAAGCAGGTCCGCGGCGTTTTACCGTGTCCGCCGCGGCAGCGGTCAAGCGCTCTAGAGATATTGAAGGGCATATCCGCCTTGGGTCAATATGACTTGGCGGGCAGGGCAGCTTCTGACCCAAAGCCGACATGGCCGCCGGCGCTGCCGATGTCCGCTTCCAGGAGCAAGACGGACTTGGCGCTGCCGCCATTGCTAGGCTGGCGTGTCAATTACAAATCACGCTGATCGCCGGAATATTCTTTTTGCACGCATCAAGCGCTAACCGGCAGGCAACCCCGGCGACCCGGCAGCATCTCTGACGATCGGAGTTCACCGCGCGCCGGTCGTTGTGAGTTTTTACTGCACTTCGCGCTCGAAAATTTCCTCGGGTACCGCCGCGAGTTTCTGCCAGCGCGGGGATTGATCGTAAGAAATGTCCACATCGGAAAGCCCCGTGTCCGTCGAGGCGTTTTTTGGCCGCCCGTCGCGTTGGGCAGCGGCCTGTTCGCAGCCGATGCAACCCGGGCAGCGGCGTTTGGTGCTTGATAGATCAAACACTCGACTAATCCGTAAAAACGACCACGCATGTTCACCGCCGTTCCGCTTCCAGGTCACATCCACAGCGTTCCCGAGGAGGGTTGCGCCGGGCAATTCTTGCTTGCGCGCCCCGACGAGATACATGCCCTTGGCTGCGGTACAGGGGGCTGGATTGAGCCAACGCGGTTTCTCGCCGGAGCGCGCACACAAGAGAGCTCCTCTAATTTGCGATATTATGAAAACTGAATCGTTCGGAAAGCCGGCAGTCCGGATGTACCAATTTGGGTAGTACTGGGTAGCTGTCAGAACCGATCCGGTTCAGGTTCGTGGCTAGGGAGCCATCCCGATCCCGATGCCGATAATTGCCAGCGATATGACGATCACCAGCACGTCAATCGTCAGCCATGTGGGTATGCGCTTTGCAGGTTGGGTCATAGCGTGTGCCCTCCGCAGCCACGTTATGTACCGGAAGAGCGCAAGTGGCTGTGAACGAGTTCACATGTTTGCAAAACCGCGGCCAGCATCACCGCCCTGGCACTTACCGGACATCTTGAGCCTAACCGGCGATGTCCGTTACACGTGGATAGTGTTGCAAAAGTCGAAAATTGAACGACGCCGAAAATCTCGCAAAAGCTGATTTTTAACCGGCTCCGCCACTGCAATACTGCGTAGCGCCCATACGAAGCTCCGTGGTCGTTTTTTGTGTGAAACGATGTGGTCCCTCATATCGCTGCGTGCGAAAGGCATCAGCGGTCCTGAAAAATTTTGGTCGTCACCCCAAAAGACTTTTTCAACACTATCCGTGTGAACCGGACATTCCCGGCCTAAGCCGCGATGTCCGCCAATGACCCCGAAGCGGACGTGGCGACAGTCGCCGCGCTCGAAAAGCGGGTGGCGACTCTCTAGGCTTTCCTGTCGGTAGATTTCGCGGCCTAAACAACTTTGGTGCTGTCGGCTTGCCCCTTTTCGGCGGTCCAGCCCTGTCCCGTTGCGGATTAAGCGGGATCGGCTTCAGCGGTGCGGCGCCGGGCAGGGCTCTGGCGTGACAAACCCATTGCCGACGCGGTGCGCGATGCCGCTTCAGCCGCGTCATCGCGCACCTCCCGCAAGCGCGAGGACCTACATCTCCTTCTTTGTCTTCTTGGTCTTCTTCGTCTTCTTCGCGGCCTTCTTGGCGGCCGACATCTCGGAGTTACCCAGCGCGACCGGCTGGTCTACTGCCGCCTGCGCCTTTGCGTCCACAGAAGACTTGGTATCGTGAGCTACGGCGCTACCGGCAGCAATTGCGGCAGATCCGGCGAGGAGCGATGCAACAAGAACCGGAACAGATATATTCTTGAGCATGTGGTATCCTTTCAGCTTAGGGGCTGGAAACCGGCCACCTCTGGTGGCCGTGAGATCACGTTAGCCGACGAAACTGAATTCACCGTGAACAGAAGGCCCGGCTTCCGTTCACGTTCAGCCTCGACGAGCTGGGCTATCTTCCCTTCGCACAATCCGGCGGCTCCTGTTCCATCTCGTCAGCCGGCTCTACGAGCGTACCTCCGGACTTCCGGAGTGACGTCCCATGACTTCCGCTTTTGGCGCAAAGCGGCCGTTCGTTGCTTGCGACCGATAAGGCCAGCCTGAATATCTGCATCGACTCTTGGAGGACGCGGGCTATGGCAACCGTGATGTCTGCTTCTAGGGAAAAAGCGAACCTGGTTAGGCCGTCTGAATGTCGCCTTGTGGCCAAACTGGAAGTGGCTATCACGCAGTGCGATGTCTGCTGTTGAGGCAAAACCAGGCGCAGTCTCAGTCGTCGTCTCGGCCATTGGCCGGCTTATGTCATAACATCTGATTTGCGTATTGCGGCAAGTGTGAGTAAGAGACAATTTGCGGTACCGCGCGCCGGAAATAAAGCCGACTCCGGGACGCGTGAGGCGGGACGTCTTTGATCGGGAGCCCGTTCCGTCTAGGATCGTTGCATCGTACCGCGAAACATCGCTTCGTTTGTCGTAAGCCCCTCGCAGAATTGTAAACGAAGGTCCTAGAATATTTGCCGAGCCTTTCAGTCCATTAATGGGCGGAAAATTGGAAGTGTCCGCGGCGGCTCTCTGCCTAGTCGGACCTTCCGGACCATCGTGCAGCAAGCCGCGAGTAGATATCCGCCGCGTCGCGAATGCGTTGAACCGAACAATATTCATCTGTTTGATGAGCCTTCGCTGCTTCGCCTGGGCCTAAGATGACGGTCGGAGGATTGCCGAAGGCGGGGGTCAAGGCTGAAGCGTCCATAAAATAGGGCGCCGTTCGGGGTTCGGAGCCGGCGTCTTCACCAGTGACACCACGGACGATCTCGTACACGTCCTCTATCCAAGGCGAGGACGGATCGGTCCAGACAGCGCCGACGTCGACCGTGGGCTCCAGCGAAATGTCGTCTCCAAGCTCCGCCTTCAAATGCTCCTGAATGCGTGAGTGATCCAGTCCTGGAATGCTACGGATATCGATACCGATTTCCGCGCGATCGGGCACAGAATTGACATTGAGGCCGGCGTGAACGGTGCCGACATTGAGCGTCGGCGATCCCAGATAAGGATGTGGCGCTACGTTGAACTGAAAAGTTTCCAGAGCCGTGAGCACGCGCGCGGCTTTGTAGGCGGCGTTGACGCCGAGATGAGGCATCGATCCATGGGCGGTGATGCCCTTGAGGATCAATCGGAGCCAGAGCGCGCCCTTGTGTCCGACCAGGGCTGCATTTGAGGTGGGCTCCGCCACGACGATTGCGCCCGCACGTCCGAGATTACCAGCGCGCGCGAGATGGAATGCGCCCTCGCAGCCGATTTCTTCTCCCGCGGTGATAACGAGAAGCGCGCCGCTGGTGCCTTCTAACTGCTCGGTCATGTTACCGATGGCCGCGACGAAAGCTGCTACGCCGCATTTCATATCCGTCGAGCCGCGGCCATACATCTTCCCGTCAATGATCTCGCCGGCAAACGCATCGACGGTCCATGGCGCATTTCCAAGCGGAACCGTATCGACATGACCGGTGAAGCACAGCGGAGGCTTGCTGCCGACCCCGCCAATTCTTGCGATCAAATTTGCGCGGTCTGGAGCGAAGGTATGGAGCGAGGTTTCCAATCCAGCGCCAGCAAGGATTCTTTCCAAGTGACGAATGCAACTTAGCTCATTACCTGGCGGGTTGATTGTATTGAAGGCAATGAGTTCGCGTGAAAGTTCGATGGGATCAATCGGCATGGTTACGTCACAGGCCTCCGCTTGATGCGATTGTACCATCAACGCCTCTGCACGCCAGACTCCGCCGGTGTATCCGTTCGAGTACGGTTCAAGGTGCGTGTCGTGGAGCAGAGGGTTCCCGCATTGTCACCGGCCCACCTTACGGGGTGAGTCATGATGCTGCTTGGAGGGCGCGCGCAGGCCTCAACCCATGATTGGTCGGTTCACCAAGTGGGCTTTTTATAGACGGGAAATCGCGCCTGGTCGGGAGTTGACCCTAGCGAATGCGAATGTTCCAGTTTCCCACGGTTTGCGTCGATGGCTGTCCGTGCCTCTTCCAAAATACACAGTGCAGGCCTCTTGCTGTTCCGCCAAAAGGACAAGGACGTTCAAGTCTTGCTCGGGCACCCGGGCGGTCCGTTTTGGAGCCGTAAGGATCAGGGTGCCTGGACCATTCCGAAAGGCCTGATCGCACCTGGCGAGTCCACGCGTTCGGCTGCGCAGCGTGAGTTCGAAGAAGAGACCGGGCATTGTCCGGCCGGCCAAGCCATTCCGCTTGGCAGTGCTAAACTACCAGGTGGCAAGGTCGTGCACGTGTGGGCGATTCAAGATGACTGGGACCCAGAAGGCCCCAAAGCAAGCAAAGCGGATCATCATGGCGGCTCCTCGTTGTCTTAAGTGCACGGCTTAACATTGGCGCCGGGAATATCGTTCCTTTGCTCTGCTCGGATCCAAGCTCCCGCCGGTTCACGCTGGCCGGCCTTATCTTCCGATCGAGCTGATCACGGCAGCCGCGCCAAGCGCAAGCCGTCAAGTCAGTTAAAACCTTGCACGCCTTACTCGGAACGACTTCTGCATGATGCGTTATCGTGGATGCAGCCAGCAAACATGGAGGCAACGGGACATCGACAATCGGATCATTGCCGGTGTTGTCGCGGCCGTTATCGTTGTTCTTGGGCTGATAGGTTGGACTGGCGGCTGGTTCGGGGGTGAGACACCGGCGCCAACGACGCCACCAGCCGGGCAACAACCACCGAAGTAAGATCACGGATATTGCGGATCGCCCGGCCGGTTGCCGGGCTTTTCGTTTTCGGAGTGAAACGGCCCCAGCGCCTCGGGGAAGAAACGCTGGGGCCGATGAGGGTGAATGTGCACCCCGGGGCAATAGATAGAGGCGCGCCGCCACCCCAAAAAACGACCCCGGCGCCGCGCGCGCTGGGGCCGTAAAGTTTCCTTCATAGCAAACTGCTTAATTTTCCCGACCGGGCTTTGTTCCCGGTTAGTGGCTCAATTAGAAAGCCCCCATTGGCTGCGGCCAATGCGGTTCATTCCAGAACCTCATACGCAAACGCGACGCCCTCGGGGTCGTTTTCCTCAAACCATTTTTTCCGCGGCATCCACATTGGCGAACACCTTGATGTGCTCAAGGTCGCCGACCTGCTTGCTGGTGTTGACGTAGAGAAAAACGGCCATTGATCCCTCTTCAGCTTACGCTTGCCCCAATCGTGACTTTTGCGATCGGGATTAATGACCCGTTCGACGTGACGGTTCATCGCCCGCATGACGCCGATCCGGGCCAACATCGTGGGGCCGCCTCTCTCTGCAACGAGGATCAGCGCCTCCATGGCGGCTTGCCATTCCGTCGCCGAGTGCTCGGCCTTCGGCAGCTCCATGATGTAGCTGGCAGCATCCCGCAAGGTGAGGAGCCGGCGGCCATTCGGAAGCGGTATAGGATCGATCCTCACACGAGGCGGACCAGGGCACGGAAAAGACTTTTTCAAAATGGGGGCGGGGCCGCCACGAGGGCGCGGGGCGGCCCCTAATCGCGCAGTGCGCAGCGGGGCTATCGCCATCTCTGCGCGACCCGCGGCCACGCTAGACCTGTTTTGATCGGCCGCAATGAAACTCGAGCGTTAAGCTTGATGTTCGCTGCGGGGGTTAATTCTGGAACCTTCATAGCACGCTTATTGCTTTGGCCTGCTTGCGGGCACTCTGGAAGTCTGGCCTGACGTCGGCGCCCCTTGCCGCAAACCTGACAGACGAACTGAGGTTCGATATCAGAGAGCCGCACATGATCAGGCCAGCGGTCGGCGGGCAGGCGAGTGAAGTGGCTGCAATGGTAGTCACTGCAGGACGACGCCGAACACGCCGGACTCGCGCATCTCGCCGAGAGTAATCTTCTGTTCCCGCTGCATCGCACACCATTAGCAGGAGAGTGGCGCCTGGTGGAAAACTGTTCGGATCGCATAAATGCCTGAATATCGGCATCGACAAGTCAAGATTTGAGCTGTCAACTCCAATGGTCGCGGGTTGGAATTTGGGGAACGATCCATGACCACTTTGCAAGCCATAGCATTTGGAGCCATGCTCGCGTGGACGCCATCGCTCATCATCCTGGCGGTTTCGCTATGGGATGTTCGCGAGCTTGAGGGAATGGAATAGCCGGGCATCCTGCATCAGTTCGCGAAGTGCGAACAGCTCACCGGCGCGACGATTGCTGGACGGGTCGGCTCTTGGCCGGGCCCTGCGGCCTCCGCTGATCGTACCATCTCTCTGAGTTTCTGAATTTCAGCCATGCGGTTGTGAAGATCGGTCGAGATTTGGAGAAGGCTGTGCATACGCACTTCAAATGGCTGTTCCATGTTGCACCTCTTACGCCCACACAACGCCGATTACGCCAACACAACACCGGCCCCACCACGCTATTCCTTCTCGTTCGCGACAGTCTGTGTTCATATGTCTGGAAAGGGCGCCCCCAGCAGGATCTTCTGTTCGCGGCAAGTGCCAAATTCTGCCAAGAATCGAACCCAGCTTGAATTAGCCATTTTAGGGGATGACCCTCAGTGGTGAGGAGCCCGGCGTGTGTCGTCCGGGAACGTCGCGCGCCGAGCCGCCTAATTGGAAGACGGTCGGGATCACGTTATTCGCTCTACGCGCCCCCGCTGGCAGTCCTGGATAGCATCGACGCGAGCGCGCCGGGCCGCTCATGTTCGGGCAGGGAAGGGCGGCTACTGGGGTTGGTCGAAGCCCAAGCGGGAATTCGATGAGGCTGTCCCACTCAAGAAACCGTAGACCCGCTGACCGGCGCAGTTATTAAGCACAATCGCTGGCTCGTGCGCACGGCCATTGTACGACGGCTCCTCGCCTGAGCCAGTGCTCGAGCCCCTGCCAGGTCGCGCCTCCGGGCCTCTCTCTACCACAAGCCGGTAGATTGACACTCCTCTGCCTTCGAGCGGCCGCGACTCGCTCTGCATCTGCCGGCGCAATCACGCGCTCGATGGGAGATGCCGATGTCATGCGACGAGCTACAATGCTAGCGCTACCTCTCATCACGTCGCAGGAAGCAAGGTAGACGGCATTAGCGCACTGACCACGGCCATGCCAATGGCGATTGCGGTTTATTGGCTTGCGGCCGGGCCGGGGTTGGCGACGGCTTTTGCGCCTGGGCGACATTGGCCGACTGCCGCGGACGCGGCAGTGGTATCTCGGGCATTACCCTTGGCTGTTCGGGGCTCACCTTTGGCTCTGCAGGCATCACCGTTGGCTCTGAAGCGTTGGCGATGACGCGGGCGAGTTGTTCCTCGCTTGCGTTGAGCCGCTCGGTGAGCGTCTGGCTTTCGCGCGCCATCTGGATCTGGGTCGCTTTGATCTGCTCGATGATACTGTTGTTGAGTGCCATTTCTTCCTGGCTAGCCTTGAGTTGGCTCGCGATATTTTCATTGTCGCGGACCAATTGTTCTTGCCTCACATTGAGCTGTTCGACCGCTTGCCTCAAGGCAGCGAGATCGCGCGTCATCGGTTGGAGTTGCTGCGCCAAGTCGGAAGACAGGGCGACGGCAGTCGGCGCGGCGTCTTTAGGCACGACGGCTCCCGGCGCGGCCTGTGTCAGAGGTGCTGGGTCCGAGGGGGCTATCATCGCTGTATGAGCGGAGGAGGACAACCACCAAGCAGCGCCACCAATGGATGCTGCCACCAGAGAGCCGACGAAAACCACATAGCGCCGACTCGCCGATCGATGACTCGTTGCCCGCGGGGCGCGAGACGTCTTCATGGTGGTCGGCGGGGCCGAAGGACTCACTCCCGCTTCGCTTAGCAGGTTCGAAAGACAGCTCTCGATCTGCCCTTCCGCGAACTTGTTGTCCAGCGAAACCATTTGGTGCTCCGTGTCAAATGCAATGGCACCCGCCTGAGAGCGATCCGCGCATCTGCGCTACGACGAACTAACATTCGACGGGACGGTTTTGAGCCTACGAAGCGTGGATGAGCATGCAACTGCACGTCACGTCGTCATTTTTACCAACTGACCCCAGACTGTACCGGCGTTTTTAACGCAACCGAGAAGGCGGAACTATGTTCACGGCCGGAGAACTACGGAAGGAGCCCTGACCCTTCAAATGCAGGCGCCAGCGGCGCGCAGCCTTTTCGGGATCGGCGTAGGGCGCGATCCGCAATAGATCGAAGGCGAGCGCGAGGTAATCCAAACATGGCGCGCGGCGGACGCCGCCGCGATTGAGTTCTTGAATGTCACCACAATGGCCGGACTGTGCGCCCTTATAGAGCAGCCGTAACCCACGATGTGACGGCCACAAATGGCCGGAGGGGCAGGTGGGCGAGGGCAAAACGCGCTCGTGGCTTGCTGCTGGAGAACATCTCCGAACCCTCGCGCAAAGGCGAGAGGGTGCGGTGGCACCGGCTTCCAGATTGCCAGTCCCGACAGCACAATGAGGATACCGACGACGATGATGCCGGCATACAGCAGCTTTTGCACGTAGTTGTATTTGGTGAGATCGTCGCTCGCGAAACTGCCGGAACGGGAAGCCTGATCCGGCCGGGATTACGAACAAGGAATTCGGCCCGGCCTGCCGGGCTTTTTCATCGGTCAGGATGCGATGGCTGGCTTTGGCGGAGTAGCACGAGAGGGGACCGCCGGTTCAGGCTGGCTTGCCACTTATCGACGTTCAGCTAACCTCGGTGCAGCGGAGTGTCCGATGAATTGGCGATCTGGCGCAAGGAGGGCAAGCCTATGGATACTCGGGTCTCTCGGCGTCGGTATATTGATTGCCAAAGCCATTGAAAAATGGGCGGACCGAACCGGGTATCTCGACGACCCCTCAAAGGGTCTCCAGCGGGCGCTCGCCAAAGCTGCTACAATCACGGAATACTGGTTCTTCTATCCAGCTTTGACTTTCCTGATCGGATTGGCAATCGGTCTCTGGGTTGATGCGTTGTTTCGCAGCAGAAGTGCCGAAAGGGAAGCGGAGCTTGCACTGCTGGGATACGACTTGAGGGAATTTTCAGGCTTCATTGTGGACCGGGCTGGCCAGATCAACCAACGGTGGCCGACGTGCATAAGTGACCGCATGCCGGACCTGCAAGCCTTACTAAATCGGGCGCAGGGCGCTGGGCTACCCACTCCTCCGCCAGAGGTCATGCGGTTAAGTGACGATGGCGAGCACTTTGCCGGTTACCTCCACGAGGTGGGCACGTTTCTAATCAACAATCAGTTTGCGGAAGCGAAGAACGCCGCCATTCATTGAATGCAGAGATCGAAAAATACGCCAGCCGTTGAGGCCCGATAGAACCGTAGGGCGCGGCAGAGCCCCGAACCGCAAGGGTTCCATTGCCGCTTGGAACCCCGCGCAAGGTTGGCAATTAAGCCTTTGTGAAGATGGCCTAAGCAATCCGCCATCAGGCAGTCACCGCAGAACGCGCGGCGGCGAACGTGGCTGATGAGTTTGTGGCTGATCAAATGAAATCTTTGGCCCAGGCCTTCAGAGCTCAGGCCGAAGTCATGAAGAAGAACAAAAAGAACAAGAAAAAGAAGAAATGAGTTTCTCCATAAAGGCGAAGTGCAAGGACGGCGAAATCCTACATCGGAGGAAGACCCCTGAGGCTGCGCTGAAGAAGGCTCGCGAAATGTCGCAAACTGGGTGCTACGACATTCACATCACCACGCCGGAAGGAAGAGACTACCATTCGTCAGAGTTTGCAGACCTACCTCGCACGCCTGTTGCGCGACGACCATCTCACCCGTCCCGGATCGGAGGGCGAATCCGCTGAACCGATTGCGACCAAGAATGCCGCCCGGTCTCATGGCCGGGCTTTTTCTTGCAGCGCGCCTTCGACTTCGCCCAGGGCCCGGCCCTGCACAACTGCTTATTCCTCGAGCCGCGCCATTTCCGTCGCGCAACGCTGCTACGGCGCCGGGCCAGTGAAATTGAAGAGCAGCAGAGCGGTTCCAAGAAAAATCGCCGCCACGAGCAAGTTCCCCGCCAGCCGTTTCCCGCCGCCCAAACAGACGATAATCAGGATCGTGCAGCCGATTATGACCCAGACCATTTGAAGGCCCACAAAATTGTGCAACCCGGGATGCTATGCTGCGGGACATGCTCGCGGCACGTCAAGCGGACTTTGAGAACAAAGCACGAAGCGCCGTGTACGATCCGTGTATCATCGACAAGGCGGGACTAAACGGAAAAGCCTGAAACTAAAGAGTTTTCTTCAAGACAAGATGAGACGGAAAACGAAGGAACAGAACGCGTAAAGCGTTGAAAACTTTGGCGATCCCAGCAGGAATTCGAACCTGCAACCCACGGAGTAGAAATCCGCTACTCTGGTTTTGAAAGAATCGCCCGACCACCGGTTGACCACCGATACCCCATGAACAAACAGCGATAAAAGTGGTCAAGCTCGGTCAAACGCCATTGTTATTGCTGATCTTTTCAATAACTACTTACGTTCGGGACGCAAGGGGCGCGCCCTCGGTCAGATTGCGACTTGAATCGAATGTCGGTATCGGTGGTTGCGCCTCCAGGATTTGAATTCAGCCTTTTCGGATTCGAAGAGTCGCTATGCTGCCCGTGGCGCCGAGCAACTATGCTCTCCGGCCTGCGAGTGCATTCAGGCTGCACGCCGAATTCTGTGGTCATCCTCACCCAGATCGCCTGGTTTCACTTGAAGCCCGCGAGTTACACGCCGGCTTGCGCCCCGGCCGAGCCAATCTCGCAAAGCGGGGTCTTCCGTGAGCGTTTTACCGATAGCGGAGAACACAGCGGCGCTGATCGCTTGCTGCTGGCTGCGCAGGTGGTCCCCAAGTAGTTTGTGGCGAGTAACGTAGCCGGCATTCACGCCTGGAATTGAATGGTTCATTAGGAGTTTCGCGTCGAATTCCGAGACCCCAGCAGCCGTTGCAATGGTGCGGAATGTTTGACGAAGATCGTTACCCCACTTCGAGAGGGTATCGCGATCTTCCTTTGTTTCAGCAAGATGCCCCGACTCACTGTCGCCGGGAAAAACCCATTTCTGCGCCTGCAACGGATACATTTGCCTGCCGAAGCGGATTGCCCGGATGAGACACTGAATCATTTCGTGGGAGAGGGGGATGTCGAAAGCTCGCTTCTTGCCACCCTTCGGCTTTTCGATGTGCAGAGTTCGGCGGCGAAAATCGATGTGACTTAGCTTTACTTGCTGTAACGCGGTAGTCCGAGAACCACAGAGCAGCGTGAGCAGATGAAATTCACGGCGGACCGGATTTTCGAGGGCAGCCAACTCCCGGAACCATTCGGTCAAGTCGCTGACGCCCATACCGGTATCTCGGCGCTTCTCCTCATTCCAGTCGACGGCGTCTGCTGGATTGTCGCGGGGCAGTGATCTGTTGGTCTTGCGAGCATGATTGTAAACTGCGCGCAGCGTTCGCATACAGCCATTCGCAATATAGGGACCGTTCTCCTTCGTAATATCGTCGTGCTTCTTGGCAACGCGAGCAGGGTCCATCGCGAGTTCGCCTAATGAAGTATCAAGCCAGACCGCAAAGAGACGTTCTACGTGGTCGCGATAACCACTTATAGTCTTTTCACTGCGCCCTTCCGGATCAGGTGGGCTTCCAGAAATCGCTGCCACGCTTGCCTAAGGGGTAACCGTCGCGACGTCCGTATTCGTCTCGTTCCCAACCTTGCCAGGGTCGGTGTCTCCGTCTTGCTTTGCCGTCTTCGGGTGCTGTCCCCTGCTGATCTGAGCCAGATATTCCTTCGCGATCGCGCGCGCCGCTCGGGTCGTCAACTCGCGCGTGTCGCCGATAGATACTCTGATCGAAGACGCCCGCTTACCTCCCTGCCGAAGATCGCCTTGGACGGTGAAGGTTCTTTTCCTCTTCCCAACGACCACGAAGAAGCCCTTCAGCTCGGTGTCGCGGGCTAGATACCAGCCGTCCTTCGGGGTGGGTAACTGAGCGATGCTCTTATCACTCAGGGGAACGCGAATGTCGTTCATTGGAGGGAGCCAGTCGACTAAAACGGTTTTCAAACGGTTTTGGCGAACCGGGATGTTTGGATGTTTGGGTTCGACCTACAGCGAAGCTATCCGACAAAACCCTATAAAACAAAGAACTTCCGAAGGGTCGTCGTAGCGACGAGCAGATTCAGAAATCGCAGCGAAGCGTTGGTTTTGAACTCTTAATCAGCGGGTCCCAGGTTCGAGCCCTGGTGCGCCCACCAAGCCTTTCACGTAGTAGATCAAGCGCTTACCGCAAAGATCACGGTGGATAAGACGAGAACAAAACGGGTCTCGTGCGACGCGTTTTGTGATCGCACGTCGCACGCCGTGCGACGGGTTAACGAAGGTCTCTTAAGGTTCTTGTCGGTACCCGGGAGCAAGAAGCGGGGAGTCGCGCGCCTTCCAGTGTGCTTGGACCACGTGCTCGAGCCGGCTTTGGAATTACGCTCAGAGCGCCGCATCTGGGATCGTGGCAAGGCGTTGGCGGCGCTCAGTAAGGCGATCGACGAGATGGCGTTCGTCACGTCATCGCAGAAGGTACCGAATACTGCTACGCCAAGCACCACAGCATCTTGCACGGCTGCAAGCCGCCGCCGAGATGAGATTTCGGCCGGTCGGCGATCAGCCCTTCATCCCTTCCTTGCGCACCTGCAATTCGAGCCGGTCGATGCCGGCATCGGCGCGATCGGCATTGCGGGCGCGGTAGTGCTTCACGATGGTCTGCGCGCTTCGGTACGAGTGCCCCGTGATGTCGCAGATCGTCAACAGGTCGCAGCCGGCGCGGTCGAGCAGCATGACACAGGTATCGCGCAGGTCCTGGTCGTGCTTTTGGTCGAGTTCGCCGGCGCTATTGACGAACATCAGCGACGGGCACGGCTTCAGGCGCCATGCTTCGTTAGCGCCATTACTGTCGCGCGCCGCCTGCGCCTCCAGCCATTCCGCCACCACACGCGCGCGCTGATCAACTGCGCGAGCGCGCTGCGCCTTGTTCTCTTCATTGAGCGGGAAGGACGCGAACAGCCCGTCGACAGTTCTGATCAGTTCGGTGGTCAATCGCTCAGCGCGGACGATCGCCTGGCGCACGGTATCGCGCGCGAGAAAGCCGAACACGGCAACGGCGCACGCGGTCGATACCCAATGGCGATAGGCACCGGCGATCCGGTCGCGGTCGTTCCGTTCGCGCCGATCACAATCGAAGGTTCCGATATCGATGAGGTGTACGTAAGGGCCTGCGCGGCGGCGAACTCCGACGCCTCTCGCGGCACTGTGATAGTTCATCTCGATCTGCCGGACGACGCCGGTTCGAAGCTGCCGTTACCGGCCGACTATCCGATGCCCGAAGCGCTACGCGACGACGCGCGCGACGAGTGGCTCCGCGATCTGGTGAATTGGTGGCAGCGGGACCGGTCCCAGCTCGAGCACCGGATACCTTACATCCACGGCGCGCGTCTCCGCCGCTACGGAGGAAAGATCGATCAGATCAAGCGTATCATCGAACTGCTGAAAGCGAAAGAAAGTACGCGGGCGGTCGCGGTGCTCGTCGATCCGTTCCGGGACTTCAATCCAGCGGCCGCAAAGGAAGAGTTCGCCTCGTTTTGCCTCGTGGAGTTTCGTCGTCGCCCTCGATCCGACAAAGTGACGGTCGTCGACGCTATCGCGTTCTATCGTGCGCAGGAATTTGCTCGTTGGTGTCCGGTGAACATCGCCGAGCTGAGACTTCTGCAGCGAGAGATAGGTGAGGCTTGCGGTTTTTAAGACCGGGCGGATCACGACCATCGCCGCGGATGCCCGGACCATCGCGCGGTCGCCGACCCAGGTGGCGATGCCGATCATCGATCGTCTCCTAGACCAGGCGCCTGAAAAGCTGCACCTCTTGGCCGACGCCTTGGTGCGCCGATCGGTGCGGAGCGAACGCCAGATGGCCGCCGTGGCCAGCTGGCGGGAAGCTCTCGCCGAGCTTCGCAATGCCGCGAACGCCTCCTACAACAATGACGGGATTCCGATCGCCATCGAGGGACTGCGGGCGCTGGCCGCCTATGTCGAAGTCGGAGCGGACGTCGCCGATACGGGGGCTGCAGCCATCGTGTCCACGCTGAGAGATCTGGCCGATCAAAACGAAGGGTACGAGCACTCCAAACGCGAGCCGGATGACTTCAAGCGATGGTCGCGGGGGGCGCTGCAGCGTGTGGCGGAGCTCGAAGCGGCCACCGAAGAGCGCACCAGGTGAAGCAGCAGGACCAATTCTCGGGCTGTGCTCGGCCGACCCGCCGGCCTGGAAAAATGCGTTGATGATGCGCGGAAGGTCTTCATGATTGCCACCGGAACGAACACAGCAGTAGTCCTGATTCCGCGCGGGCGAAGACGGCTGAGAAGATTGATCATTCTTTCCGGCTCCGCCCAGAACTTCCGCGCGTTACACGTCTTTCGCGCAAGGTCTTGGCTGGCGGCACGGCATTGACGCTTGTTCTCGTTTCCGGAGCAGTCCTGTGGGCTTTGCTGAACAGTCGTACTCGCGAGCAAGTATCCGAGGAACTCTACACTACCGATCATCACAATGTGGCCGATGGCGTTGCCTGGCTACCGCGCGACTATGCGGGCGTTCCCCGCGACGTCCCGCGCCTTGGGCCGCCGCTGCCTGGCGATCTCGGCCGTCCAATCGTTGCAGCCCAAACCCAGTCTGGACCACTTGCGGTGGATCCCGAGCAACAGCGGATGAGTCAGGAAGGCGAGGCCGCGCGCACCAGCAAGGTTTCGTGTCAATGAATGTTCGACCATCCGCGGCAGCCATTCCATCGGAGGCCACCCCAAATGCGGCGCCATCATCCGATGAGGCATTCGCCCAGAACGGACAGGATCGCAAGCTGGCCTTCGTCAACGCCTCCATCGATCGCCGAACCGCGAGCCCGGACCGCGTGACGAGACCAGCCTCGACTTACGTCGTGCAGGCTGGGTCCGTGATTCCTGCTGCCCTCATCACCGGGATCAGTTCTGATCTACCAGGGCAAATCACCGCACAAGTAACTGAGAACGTCTTTGATACACCAACGGGCCGCTCGCTGCTGGTGCCCCAGGGGGCACGATTGATCGGAATCTACGACAGCCAGGTTGCGTTTGGACAGTCACGCGTTCTTCTGGTCTGGACACGCCTGATCATGCCGAACGGCCGATCCATCGTCCTTGAGCGCCAGCCGGGTGTCGATACCGCGGGATACGCTGGGCTTCAGGACGAAGTTGATCATCACTGGGGGCAGCTGTTCAAGGCGGCGCTGCTGTCGACCTTGCTTGGGGTCGGGGCCGAACTCGGATCTGGCTCGGATGCCGGCAACGGTAGCAACGCCCTAATTCGGGCGCTCCGCCGTGGGGCAGAGGATTCCCTGAAGCAAACTGGTCAACAGATCGTTCGGCGCAATCTCAACATCCAGCCGACCCTGACAATCCGGCCCGGTTTTCCGGTACGGGTGATCGTCAATCGCGACTTGGTGCTTGAACCATACAGAGGGTGAAAAGGCGAAACTGAAGCTCGGCGCCATCTCAGACGACGACAAGTCAGTTAAGCTCATCGTGGAACTGTCGGCCAAGTCGAGAAGGGGGTCCCATGAGGAGGCGGGCAAACATCTCGATGGGCTGAAGCACGGGCGCGACGTTTGCCTTCAACACCGAGTACTTCGCACATGAGCACGACGCGGAGGGCGTCGCTGCGACTCTGCGAGATTGGTTAAGCGAGACTAAACGTGAGCGTGACGCGGGGCGCGCCGGCGCATGCTAGTCACCACTTTTCGACCCATGGCCGAAGCACGACTTCGAACGCCCACGTCGACCGATGCTGGCGATGCAGTTGCAAATATGTTTCGGCGATATGGTCGGGGTCGGCCATGTTGTCGTCGACAGTCATCCCCGCCAGCCGGTGTGCGCGGGTCCCGTCCTCCTGAGTCCAGCCGATCGCGGCGTCGATCGGTACATTCGCGACGTGGATACCCTGCGGCATCAGTTCTCTTGCCATACTCTGCGCGAGTCCCGACTTGGCATGGCATGCCATCGCAAAGGCGCTGCTTGATGGGAAGCCTTTGAGCGCTGCGCTGGCGTTCGTGAAGATGATCGTTCCCTTCGCCCCGTTGGCGTCGAGTTTGTTTCCGAGCATGAGTCGAGCTGCCTGTTGACCCACCAGAAATGCGCTGAACGCCGCGTTTCGAAGTGTTTCTAGCGCCATGACTGGGTCCGCTTCGATAACGCTCTTGCGGAAAATGCCGGGGACCCGTCCATCGATGTTGTGCACGACAAGTCTCGGCGTCCCAATGTCCTGCACGATATTCTTGAACAACCGCTCCACGGCCGCCGGTTCGCTCGCATCACAGGCGTATCGACGCACCCCATGCATTTCCTCAAGTGTCTCAAGAACCGCTTTTCCGGGATTCCTGGCTGCCACAGCAACACGCATACCGTTCTTCGCGAACAGCCTCGCGCAACTTGAGCTGATGCCCGGACCGCCACCGATAATGAGTGCAACGTCCTGGACGGAAGGTTGGGCGTCGCCCTTGGACTGAGACATGTCGCTTACTCGCGGTTTGGGAGCTGACAAAGTAGTGGTAACGGTCGTGTTATACCGCCTCAGGTCAGAAGCGAAGCAATCATTAATTCTAAATCAGAACTATAGGTAGTTGCAATTAGCCCGACTGGGCGGTACCTTTCAGTACCTTATCACATGTGGGACATGGACAATACTCGCGGCTCACAGAGTTCTATTCGCGATCGAATCCTGTCGGCTGCTTTCCAGTCGCTCAATGAAAACGGCTTTTTAGGCGCGAGCACCCTTGAAATCGCGACCAAGGCCCACGTGTCGAAACGCGAGCTCTACACATTGTTTTCGAGCAAGGACGAGATCCTCCTCGCCTGCATCGCCGAACGCGCAAGCGCGATCAGCGGCAGCCTCTCGGAACTGCCCGCGCCCAGCACAGCGCGAGAACTCTTCGACGTACTCCGGGAATTGGGATTTCGGCTTCTCAAGGACGTCACTCGCGCCGACGCTATCGCTGCGTTCAGATTCGCGATCGCGAGAAGCGATGATCTCCCGGAGGTCGCGCGCATTATCGACAGAAATGGCCGCCGTGCGAGCCGCGAAGCGCTTGCGAAAGTGATCGACCACGCCGTTAGTCGCGGTCTCCTGAAACGCGCGGAGACGAAGCGGATGGTCCGGACCTATGTGGGGCTTTTGTGGTCCGATCTTCAGGTGGGGCTTCTTTTGGGAGTGCTCAAGCCTCCGGCCGAAGACGAAATGAAGCTCTTCTCCGAGCAGGCGGCGCGCGAGTTTCTTGCAATTTACGGTACCTGAACCGATTATTTGAACGGACGGTCGCGCAAGCTCCGCAGTGCTACCCGTAAGCTTGGATGTGGCGCGGTCCTCGACAAATCCCAACCACGTAACAAACCAGTCAAACGCTGCAGTCTCGACGCTTCGCTCTTCGGCCTAGATCGTACCAATTGGGTACCATGACTGCTGATGCGGAGAGTCCAATGAATAATCCGGGGGACGTGCCGCCGGCATGCAATCAACCGGGCTTCGGATCGAAGAATTCCTTTAGGAAGATTCTGGTTCAGTCCCAAGCTAAGGGTAAGTCGGCGATGACCTGCCGATCTGGGCAGGCTTGATCATTGCCAACGTCGAAAGATGACACTGGCGTTGACGCCCCCGAAGCCGAATCCATTCGAAATCGCGTGCTCCATCGTCATGCGCCTGGCCTCACGGGACACGAGGTCGACGCCATCAGCGGCCGCGTCGCCATTCTCGAGATTAAGAGTAGGCGGCGCGACCTGGTCGCGTAACGCGAGGATCGTGAAGATCGCTTCCGCTCCCCCGGCTGCGCCGAGCAGATGACCGGTCGCCGATTTGGTGGCGCTCACGGCAATTTTTCCGTCGCGGCCGAACACGGATTTGATCGCTTCCAGTTCGGAAACGTCGCCAACCGGCGTCGAAGTGGAATGGGCGTTGAGATGCTGGATATCACCGGGCTTGAGGCCGGCCTGCCGCAAGGCGCCTTCCATAGCGCGGCGCGCGCCGTCGCCGTCCTCGGGTCCCGACGTGATGTGGTAGGCGTCGGCAGTTGTGCCATAGCCGGCGATTTCGGCGATCGGTTGGGCGCCCCGGCGGAGCGCGTGTTCCAACTCTTCAATGACAAGGATACCGGCGCCTTCGCCCATGACGAAGCCGTCGCGGTCGCGCTCGAAGGGGCGGGACGCTCGCGCTGGCGTTTCGTTAAAGCCGGTCGAAAGGGCCCGGGCGGCGGCGAAGCCGCCGAGGCTCACGAGATCGATGCAGGCTTCCGAGCCACCGCAGATCGCAACGTCCGCTTCTCCGGTTCGAATGAGGCGTGCGGCGTCACCAATCGCCTGCACGCTCGCGGCGCAAGCGGTGACCGGCGTTGCGATGGGACCTTTGAAGCCGTAACGGATGGAGATATGACCGGCCGCGAGATTTGCCAGAAAGGACGGCACGGTGAACGGCGAAAGGCGCCTGACCCCGCGCTGATCGGTGGTGCGGACCGCCTCGACGATCGCCGGAAAGCCTCCGATGCCCGATGCGATCACGGTCGCCGTTCGCTCCAGCGAGTGTGCGTCGGGAGGAGTCCAAGCTGCCTCCGCAATGGCCTCGGCCGTGGCGGCCAGTGCGAACAGGATGAAGCGGTCCATCCTCCGCTGATCCTTGGCAGGAACAACCAGATCCGGATCGAAGCCGCCATCCGGATCGTCGGCCTTGGTCGGCACGATTCCAGCAACCCGCGCGGGAAGGGCAGCCGCCCATTCGGGAAGGGCAGCCAGCCCGGAACGGGCCGCGAGCAGGCGGGACCATGCCAACTCGCTGCCACAACCCAGCGGCGATACCAATCCCAAACCCGTAACGACGACGCGACGCATATGAGGTTACCTTCTTGCGTTGCCCACGAACATCGCGTCGTTCCGCCCGGTCGCGACTCTGGGTGGTTGCGATAACCGCGTTCGCTACCGCGCGCCTCCTGAATACCTCGCCGCCGGCCTACCCGACTGCATGAGCGCACGGCTCAATGCGATGCGAGCGTCTTCAAAGCCCGTCCAGAGCGATGCATTCTCCAACGAGGGAAAGCAGATAAGCTCACCTTGGCCCAATGCCTGCAGGGCGGTGTCGACCAATTGCTCCGGGGACATGAATAGTTCGTTGGGGAAGGGAGCCGCAGTGAGACCGGATGCTTCAAAGAACTCGGTGCGAACCGGGCCGGGAAGCACCGCCTGAACAATGATGCCAGTCTTGGCAAGCTCCATCTGGAGCGAGCGCGTGAAATTCAAAACATACGCCTTGGAGCCGGAATAACCTGCGCCGGAAGGCGTCGGCATGACCGCGATCATGGAGGCGATGTTGATGATCGTTCCGGAATTGCGGCGCAGGAATCCCGGTAGGACGGCCTGAGTCAGTCGCGTCAACGCCAGGACATTGATCTTGATCAGGTTCTCCAGCGCGTCCGCAGCTACTTTCGAGGCCCGCCCAAGCGCGCCGAGGCCGGCATTGTTGATCAGGACGTCGATTTCCTCACGGTTTGTTAACAGCGCCTCAATGCGCAACAGGTCCTTCGCGTCAGCGAGGTCGGCAGTGACAATCTCGACCGCTCGGTTGGTCTTGACTTTGATTCTCTTGGCAATGTCCTCTAGTCGGTCTCGACGACGGGCGACGAGAATCAAGTCGTAGCCGCGTTCCCGCCATTCGTTCGGCATAAACGGCGCCGATCCCGGACGACGCACCGGTGACGACTGCAAAACGTTGAGGGTTGCTCATCTCAATCTAAGCCTCCAACAATCGGCATGGATCTAGACCGGTTCTTGAATGGGATACGGCACAGGCTTGTTTTCTTCGAGCCAGCGCTTCTCATACTCGGAGTTTGGCGGTGGCGCGGGCATGCCTTGAATCTGCCAGAGATCAAAAGGCGTCTCGTCGATATGGATTTCCCAATCCCTGCCGCGATCCTTGACGTAAGGCGCGATTGCCTTTTCCGCCCAGCCCATCCATTTGGCTTTTAGCTTCTTGGCGTCAGGCGGGAATGACCGCGCGATATGGTCTACCCAGATGCGAACGAAGTTGTGCGCCTCCTCGCCGCCCATGTAAAAGGACTCGGGCGCGACCTCTTGAAAAACGACGATGACGTAGAATTTCGGCAGCCCGCGATAAAGCTCGGTAATCCGCTGTGACAAGGCGCGCTTGTCATCAGCGGTGAAGGCGCCAACAGGATGATATATCTTCCAAAACGGCATTTTTCCTCTTAATTCGGCGTCTCTCTGCGCGTCATCAATGATGATAATCATCATTATTAACGCTGTTGTCAACCCTTAATGATGATGTATATCATTGTTGCTGATTGGTGGTTCGGAGAATTGATCGTGCGGATTACAGAGAACCAGGCCCAGAAGAATCGGCAAAGGGTTGTCGCGAAGGCCTCGCGGCTTTTTCGCGAGGCTGGTTTCGATGGCATTTCGGTAAACGACCTGATGAGGGCCGCGGGATTCACGCATGGCGGCTTCTATAATCACTTTGAATCGAAAGGCGCGTTAGCAGGCGAGGCACTCGATCACGCATTCCGACAGATGGATGACGTGCGGGAACGAATGCCGACCCTGGACGAATTCGTTACGTCGTATCTTTCGGAGGAGGCCCGCAACGCGCCCGGCTCGACATGTCCGGCGGCTGCACTGGCAGGCGAGGTCGCGCGACAGCCGGATGCCATCAAAAGCGTTTTCGCCGATGGCGTTGAGCGAATGATCTTGTCGGTTGAAAATCTGTTGCCCAAGACGCCATACGCGCGTGATGAGGCGGTCGATGTGGTTTGTCGTATGCTCGGGGCGTTGGTTCTGGCCAGAGCGATGCCGGCGTCGAGCAGCCTTGGCCGTGAATTGCTCGCGAACGCAACAGAGCGGTGCCGGAAAAGCGCAGTGACTTCAAACAAGCCGCGGCGGGGCGGGAGCGGTCCGAGAGGTCAGGGCTGACGCTTCAGTGTGGGGCGCTCAATCTGCAGGCTTGGTTGTGCTGCTCGCCATGAGTTCTCTCCGTCCAGGCTGCATTGGGCCGTCCTGGCAGGGAACAATCGAACGAGACCGCAAGAGCGGCTTTTCTGCAGGGGGAAATATCGTGAAGCGCTTTTGGCTACAGCAGTATCCGGAGGGAGTTCCCGCCGATATCGATGTCAACCAGTATTCTTCGTTGATCGAACTATTCGAAGAAAGCTTTACGACGTTTGCGGATCGCAAAGCTGCGATCTGCATGGACAAGGCGATCACCTACGACCAGCTTGACAAGATGTCAGCCGGTATCGGCGCTTACCTGCAAAGCAGGGGTCTCGCGAAGGGCGCCCGGGTTGCGATCATGATGCCAAACGTTCTGCAAAACCCTGTCGCGGTAGCTGCTGCCTTGCGTGCAGGTTACACGGTTGTGAACGTCAATCCTCTTTATACTCCGCGAGAACTCGAGCATCAGCTCAACGATTCTGGCGCAGAGGCCATTGTTATTTTGGAAAATTTTGCGACGACCCAGGAAAAGGTGCTGCCGCACACGAGCATCAAGCACATAATCGTCGGCACGATGGGAGATCTACTTGGTCTCAAGGGCGTTTTCGTCAATTTTATTGTGCGCAAGGTCAAGAAAATGGTCCCTGCGTATTCGCTGCCAGGCGCAATCTCATTCAAGGATGCGTTGTCAGCCGGCCGCAAGATGAAGCTGGACAAGCCGAATATTGGTCCGGACGATGTTGCGTTTCTACAGTATACCGGCGGCACCACGGGTGTCTCGAAAGGTGCAACGTTGCTCCACCGTAATATGGTGGCCAACGTGCTTCAAATTGTTGCGTGGACCAATCCCGCGTTGCGCAAGCCGCCACTGGTCGAACCCTTCCTGACAGTCTGCGCGCTACCACTCTATCACATCTTCGCGCTCACGGCCTGTTTCCTGTTTTCCGTGCGAGTAGGCGGCACCAACCTTCTGATCGTAAATCCGCGCGATATTCCAGGATTCATCAAGGAGCTTCGAAAGCACAAGGTCCATAGTTTCCCGGCCGTCAACACGTTGTTCAATGGTCTTCTGCACCATCCCGACTTCAAGAAGGTGGATTTTTCGGAATTGAAGATTGCGATCGGTGGCGGGATGGCGACCCAAAAGACCGTTGCAGACAAATGGCTCGCGGCGACCGGATGTGTCCTTTCCGAAGGCTACGGCCTCTCTGAGACAGCTCCGACTTTAACGGTGACACCGCCAAATCTTGCAGAGTTCTCCGGGACCATCGGACTGCCTGTCCCATCAACTTATATTTCTATCCGTGATGATGATGGCAGGGAAGTGCCATTCGGCGAAGCCGGCGAGATTTGCGGCAAGGGGCCGCAGGTGATGGCCGGTTACTGGAACAGGCCTGACGAAACCGCCCGGGTGATGACAAGCGACGGTTTCTTCCGGACAGGTGATATAGGCGTGATGTTGCCGGACGGCTTTACCAAGATCGTGGATCGTAAGAAGGACATGATCATTGTCTCCGGCTTCAACGTCTATCCAAACGAAGTCGAAGAGGTGATCGCCAGCCATCCGGGAGTCCTGGAATGCGCCGCGATCGGCGTCCCCGATCCGAAATCCATCGAAGCGGTCAAGGTATTCGTAGTTCGCCTCGACCCGAATCTGGGAGCTCAGGACATTATTGCTTTCGCCAAGACACAATTGACTCCATACAAGGTGCCGAAGCACGTTGAGTTTAGGTCTGAGCTGCCGAAGAGCAACGTCGGAAAAATTCTGCGCCGAGAACTGAGGAATGAAACTCTAAATGCCACAGCAACTGTTTGATTTGTAAAATCACAAAGCCGATCCGGACTGCGGCGACGATCTGTTCGGCTATAACATCATCATCATCAAGTGTCTGGGCACCGGCCCAGGCAAGCCAGCGCGCGGCCGCTAGGCAGACAGGCCTGCTGAGACCCTAACCGGCATATGCAAGCACACAAGCCGAAGCGAACACCGGCTGCGATCACACGAGCAATCGATAGCGGGGAGGGAGCAATTTCCTGTTGGGATGCCCCTGTCGGCACCCTCACGATAGCCTCAAACGTCAACCCAATCAGACGACCGCGGGACTGCTGTCCTTCCCGCCGGTGTTCTCGGCCAAAGTACCAAATCAGAATGAACCCCGGTGCAGTCCGGCCATCAGAAATTTGGTATTCTAGGATCCGGGCGAGGGGAGTTCCAATCCAAATTATATTGACTATATATCCGCAAGGCAGTGGGCCGGTGTTGCGGCAAGGTAGGGTGGGCCTGGAATGGCAAAGAACAGTCTTGATGCGTCTTGTCCTGTAGCGCGAACGCTCGACATTGTGGGCGCGCGCTGGACGTTGCTGATTATCCGTGACCTTCTCCCAGGCACCATGCGATTTCAGGACCTTCAAGAGCGTCTGCCTGGCATGGCGCCTAATGTCCTTTCTGATCGTCTAAAAACACTTGAGGCACACGGCCTTGTACGTCGCGAATTCTACAGCGACCATCCCCCGCGAGCCGCCTATACCCTTACCGACCCTGGCCGTGAGCTCGGCGTCATCGTTCTGGCTCTGGGCCGATGGGGCATCCGGCACCTCGGCGGCAGGTTGAATCGCGGCCTCCGGCACGACGAGGCTTTCCGGCACCTGCAACAAGCAGCCGACGCTATCGCCCGCCGGCCGGTTCAGCGGGCAAAATCCGGTGCCAAAGCCGTTTCCTGAACTGTCGCATGATCATGCGGCCTCCAGCGCTTTGCGAATACGCGGAGATTGTTCGAGGGCCCATCGGACGACCTTGGGGGCACGCCCAAGTAAACTTTCAAGCTCATCGTTGACAACATCATAACGTCCGCCTGCGACCAGGCGGGTGATGGTTCCCAAGTGGTCTGCAATATGCGGACTGCGCGACGCGATGGCACTATTGATGTACGTCTCGATCCAGGCATCCAGGTCTTGGGGCACATACGAGATACGTCGTCCCAGCGCAGCGCCGTAATCCTCGGCAAACCCATGCATGTCCTTCAACTCCGGTCCGGTGAGGTCATACGACCTCGATATATGCGCCGAGGGGGCGATCAGGACCTTCGTGCAGACCTCCGCAACATCATAGGCGGCGATTGGCGCGATCTTCTGCGTGCCAAAAGGCAGGTGGAGTTCGCCCGCACCAAGCAACTGCTTTAGCGGAAACCAGGAAAGGATCGGATTCTCGACGAACATGGTCGCCCGTATATTGACGACCGGCAGGCCGGACCACTGTAGCGCCTGCTCCGATGCCCAATGGGCTCTCTGTTGCGGTGACCATTCGGCGACAAATCCTCCGAGCCAGCCGAGTCGCGCCTCGCGCGCGCCGGTCATTTTATCGAACGTCATGTAGGACTGCTCGAATTCCGAAATGTTCACGAAGACCTCAATGTCCCCTTGCGCGCGCGCAGCGGCGGCCATCAGAATGCTCGCGTCGGTATAGTACGGGTTCAAACTCATGCTGAAGTAGATCCGGCGACAACCCTTCAGGGCGGCGGCGACATCTGCGACGTTGAGTAGATCTCCGACGAATACTTCGGCTCCGATCTGTCGAAGCGCCTCCGCCCGCTCGTCGTCTCGCCTCACGAAGGCACGCACCGGATATCGCTGCTCCAGTAGCATGTTGATCATCGTCTTGCTTACGGAGCCGACTTCGCCGCCGGCTCCAGTGATCAAAATGGGATTCCGTTTCGACATCGAAGTGTCCTTTTCAGCTGGGCGACCGGGTGGGTGTTCGTTGAAGCGAAGCCGGTTCGCGCCATCGAGGTACGGGCGACCATTCGCTCTCAGAGACCGCTCAGCATTTCAGGAAGCGCAAGACGTGGCTTAACACTGCATCGGGTTGTTCAAGATGCAAGAAATGACCGACGCCAGGCATCACGACGCGCTCGAATCCCGTCGTGAACGCCGCCTCCATGCTTTCGCTAAGCTGCGCGGACATGCAGCCGTCATCCTCCCCATGCAGATAGAGCGACGGGACAGCAATTGGACCGCTCGCGCGGGCTTCAAGGGCCAGGGCTGCCGGGTCAGTCGGCGGCGTGAACAACTGCCGGTAATAGGCCAGGGCCTGGGTCAGGACTCCGGGTTGGTCAAACGTCTCGTTGAGCGCGGAACGGTCCGCAGGCGGCAGCACGTACCCCGGCGACCATTCTCGCCAGAGCCGGTCGAGGAATGCAAAGTCGTTGAGCTGAACAGCCGTCTCCGCCAGGCGAGTCTGGAAGAAGAACATATACCAGCTTCGCCGCTGTTGATCGCCATCGGCGACGAATGCTGTCGTCAGACCCTTTCCATAGGGGACTGCCAACCCGATAAGCTTGCGGACGCGGGCCGCATCGAGGCTTGCCGCGGCGTAGACTGCACGTGCTCCGAAGTCATGGCCGATGAGATCAGCCTGCTCGGCCCCCAGCGCTTCGATGAGCGCTAGTACGTCCTGCCCGGTCGCCAAGGCTCGGTAGGATCCGTCGGGCGCGGCGCCACCGGCCCAATATCCTCGCAGCGCCGGTGCGACGGCCCAATATCCTTCCTGCGCGAGACGATCGAGGAAGTGAACCCAGCTCCGTGCATGATCGGGAAAGCCGTGCAAGCACAGCACGAGGGGGCCGCTCCCGGCTTCGAGGATCGGGAAATCGAGCCCGTTGGCACGGACCGTCCGCTTGCGGATATGGCCACCGATTGGACCGTTTCCCGCCTCAAGCACGCGCGCCGTTCGCTGGCGGATGTGGTCCAGGGCAGGCGACGCGGGGCTGTCCGGCATGGCTATGCAATCCTCACTATCATTACTTGGATGATGATAATCACCCAACACAGGACTAAAAGACGGCGATGCCGGATTTGCCAATTCAACCATGAATAAGTGCGGTACCGAGTTGGCGATAGCTGGGTCCGCCATCTCCTTTAAGCAAGCAAATGAGCCTCCATGTCTTTTGCGGGCTCTTGGCGCATGCCGGAAGCAGGCTTCTGCCGTCAATGCATGCTGTCGGTTTCTGGGCGGGTATGCTCGCAGCGACTGCAGCCAGGCGGCATGTCCGATGATCGATATTAGATCGGGCGCATGGCGATCTGTCGCTGTGCGAATCCATCGCTGAATAGCCGTTCTTCAAATATTTTGTTTTGCGGCACGACAGCCTTGTGGTGCGATTGCATCCAATCATGCCGACTATGTCCGGGAAGATAAAAATGGACGCGTCAGCAACTTTCGGAGGATCCCGTGTTGGGCTTAATGCAAGAGTGGCCGTTGCTGTGTCAGCGGATCATTGATCATGCCGCGACTTGTCATCCAGACCGTGAGGTGGTGACTCGGTCTGTCGAAGGGCCGATCCATCGAACCAACTACGGCCAGATCCGAAGACGCGCGCTGAAAGTCGCCCAGCGATTGGATCGAGACGGCATTGTGCTTGGCGATCGGGTCGCGACCTTGGCCTGGAACACTTGGCGACACCTGGAAATCTGGTACGGAATCATGGGTATCGGCGCCGTCTGCCACACCATAAACCCTCGCTTGTTTCCAGAGCAAATCGCATGGATCATCAATCATGCACGTGACAGAGTTCTCTTCGCTGATATCACCTTCGTACCACTTCTTGAGAAGCTCGCATCGCATCTCGAATTCATCGAGCGCTTCGTCATACTAACGGATCGCGATCACATGCCGGACACTTCCTTGCGCGGCGCGATCGCGTACGAAGACTGGATCGATAGCGTAGACGGCGACTTCGCCTGGAAACTCTTCGACGAAAACACCGCCGCCGGGCTATGCTACACGTCAGGCACGACGGGGAGTCCAAAGGGTGTCCTGTACTCGCATCGGTCAAATGTACTCCATTCGCTGATGACCGCGCAGGCAGACGTTCTGGGCCTTAGCTGCAACGACACGGTCCTACCGGTTGTGCCGCTCTTTCATGCCAACAGCTGGGGGCTCGCGTTTCACGCCCCGATGGTAGGGAGCAAGATTGTTTTCCCTGGCGCGAGGCTCGATGGCGCGTCCGTATACGAGTTGCTCTGGGACGAAAAAGTAACGTTTACGGCCGGTGTGCCGACCGTCTGGCTCATGCTTCAACAGTATACGGAATCAAACAACTTGCGTTTGCCAGCGCTTCGGGACTTGACCATCGGTGGCGCGGCGCCACCGCCTGCGATGATTGAAGCCTTTGAGCGGATGGGCATCTGTGCACGGCAGGGGTGGGGTATGACAGAGATGGGACCTGTCGGCCCGATCGGAAGCCTGAAGCCGCCGTTCGCAGATTTGACCGGCGCGGAGAAAATTGCCCAGCTTTCCAGCCAAGGTTTTTCACCTTTCCTCGTTGAAATGAAGATCACCGATGACTCCGGCGAGAAGCTTCCCCACGACGGAAAGGCGTATGGCAGGCTGAAGGTGCGTGGTCCAAGCGTTGCCAAGGCCTACTACGGGCTGAATGACGAGATCCTGGACAAGGATGGCTATTTCGACACCGGCGACGTCGCGACGATCGACGAGCACGCCTACATGCGTATAACGGATCGATCTAAGGGCGTTATCAAGTCGGGCGGCGAATGGATCTCATCCATCGAGGTCGAAAATGTCGCTATCGCTCATCCTTCCGTACAGGAGGCCGCGGCGATCGCGGTTTCACACCCGAAATGGGGCGAACGACCGCTTCTCATCGTTCAGCTCAATCCGAACATGGAAGCGACCAAGGCGGATATCCTTTCATTTCTTGAAGGCAAGATCGCGAAATGGTGGATGCCCGATGACGTCGTCATGGATTCAATCCCCCACACGGCGACGGGAAAGATCAGGAAGTCCGAGCTTCGTGAGCGTTACAGGAACCACCTGCTGCCCAGCGCATCGGCTTCGTCCAGCAACCGTTGAATGACCAATCATCCTGGCTAGGGCGAGGGAGCTCTCACCGTGACATCCGTTAGATTCGAGAAACTGCGCAACGTTGGTCTCATAACGCTGGACAATCCTCCGATCAATCTCGTCGATGACGACCTGTTGCTGGAGCTCGGCAAGGCTATCGATGAAGTGGACAGCTCGGGCGTTCGAGCAGTACTTCTACACGCGACTGGGGACCACTTCGGGCCAGGAGTGAACGTCAAGACCACCTTTTCGGGAGTGAATAGTAGGGGTGGCCGAAAAATGCTGACGAGGGCCATTCCGATTGTGCTGCGACTGGAGCAATTGGATATCCCGATCGTGTGCGCGGTTCAAGGGTTTTGCTTCGCGGCATCGCTCGAACTGGCGTTGCGTTGCGATGTAATAATCGCATCTGAAGAAGCCAAATTTGCTCAGGTAGAGCGCGATATCGGAGCCGCAACCTATTTGGGTGGGATTTACCTGCTCGCCGAGCGATGCGGACCGGCGCGGGCCCGAGAGATTTGCCTGACAGGCGAACGCTACGATGCTGCCGTCTTCGAGCGGTGGAATATCGTCAATCGCGTCGTACCGCGGACATCGCTATACACCGAAGCGTTGGCGTGGGCGCAAAAGTTTGCGGACGGTCCAACAAAAGCGTATGCGGTGAATGAGCGTTTGCTGCGAGGGTTTCTCGACTACGGCACTAGAGGAGCCGACGAGCTGCTCCTGGACATCGGGCCTCCCCTGTTCGACAGCGAAGATTTCAAAGCCGGGGTTCAGTCTGTGGTGGAATATGGAGCCAAGAATTTTCGAGGCAAAGTTGTCTTCCGGGGATCCTGATCGTCGAGACGGAGTGGCCGCGCTGAGTCATCGCCACCATCGCCGCTACCGTGATATGGCTATGATAAGCGTCCGCACGACAGGCAGCCCGAGATCGAGTCTTGCACGTCTCGCTACGCGTGGAACGCCCGTCCAAAATCGCGAGGCATCGCCATGACGTTCAAGCTCCCCCATAACATCGCCACACGCGCCATCGCCGTCCTTGGCGCGGGCACGCTGGGCCGCCGCATCGCTCTGATGTTGGCGACGCGCGGCGCCGAAGTGCGCCTGTATGCCCGCAGCGCCGCGACGCGCGATGCGGGCGTCGCCTTTGCAAAAGAGCAGTTGCCTGCCGTACTGGCCACGCTGCCGGGCAGCAAAGCCGGCACCATCGTGGGGGTTGACGACATGACAGTCGCGCTCAAGAATGCGTGGCTCGTCGTGGAGTCAGTCCCCGAAGATCTTGAACTGAAGAAGAACATCTTCAAGCAGGTCGATGCGCTCGCTGAGCCCGACGCCATCCTGGCCAGCAACTCCTCATCCTATTCCTCGAGCGCTTTTGCCGACAGCGTGAAGAACCCGGCGCGCCTCTTGAACACGCACTTCCTGATGCCGCCGGGCATCACGCCGATTGAGTTGATGTCGTGCGGCCAGACCGACCCGGCTGTGATCCAGCTGCTGGTCGACGTGCTGCCCGGCTATGGCCTGACGCCCTACGTGGTGCAGCGCGAGAGCATGGGCTTCATCTTCAACCGCGTCTGGGCCGCCATCAAACGCGAGACACTGGCCGTGGTAGCCGAAGGTGTCGCGTCGGCGGAGGTGGTGGATGCCATCTACAGCCAGGCCACCGGTTCACGGCACGGCCCCTTCCGCCTCATGGATGCGGTGGGCCTGGACGTGGTGCTGAGCATCGAAGAGAACTATGCCCAGCACCGGATCGGCCTGCCTGAAGGGCCGCGGATTTTGCTGAAGAAGATGATCGCCGAAGGCAGCCTTGGCGTGAAGAGCGGTCAGGGATTTTACGACTACCAGTGACGCAACATCCGCGAGCCCCTTGAGGGCTTTGACATGAAGTGACGTTATTGGTTTTTGTCGATCTCCCCCAGATTGGCCACAAGAGCTATCTTGCGGACCGTCTTGTCGCGGTCCAGCCGGATCCGACGAGATTCTTCAGCGGGGGCGAACCATCCGGCGCGAAGTTTGCTTCGAATAGTGGCAAGCCGAAGATACCGGCGTGAGAGCCCACTTCGCTCCTGAGCTATCATCTTTCCTCAACACACCCGGGACTCCAATAAACATTATCTGAAGCAGCCAAGTAGAGGCACCCCCCGAGCCTCAAATTCCCAACATTGCAGACTCCGCCTCGAGGTCCCTCGCTATGACCTTCAGCCACCGGTGCACAGCCTTGATCCTGCTCGATGTTTCATGCACTTTTCGATAGGTAAAATAGAAGTCTCGCGAATCAAGCTTGAAGGACGGCCAGTGGGTAAGCGCCTTGAGAGCCCCGCTGGTAATCATCGGCGAAACCAACGGAAACGGCGCAAGAATAACTCCCATGCCGGACCGGGCCATTTGAAGTCCTGTAAGCAGGCTGTCGCCGAGCAGTTCCGGTTCGACCGACGAGAGATCAGGGTCGTTCACCTGAAGCCACGACCGCCAGCTATTCGGCACAGTGCTGTACTCGATCAGGGGCAACCTAGAGAGGTCCTTGACCGTGCTGATGGGCCCAAATCTCTCAAGAAAGTTCGGCGCGGCGCATGGAGCAACGCGGGAGCGAAGAAGCCGATGGAATATCAGGCCCGGCACGGGCGGCGTTCCCAGCTGTACCGCGGCATCGATATCGTCCTTTGCGAAGTCGACCGTCGTGTTGCGTGCTTCCAGTCTGAGATCGAGGTTGGAAGACGCCTTGCGGAATCGTTCCAAGTGGGGCAACGCAGCGAGCATTGCAAACGTTGGAGTCACGCTGACGCGTACAACACGATCGCGCTTTCGGACCCCCAGAATGTCGCTCGCGCGAAACAATTCGTTGAACGCATTCAAGACGGCGGCGGCGTAGACCGCACCGCTTTCGGTCAGAGCGATGCTGCGTCCGTTGCGCTCCACCAGTTGCACCCCGAAGTGCACCTCTAGCGCCCGAAGCTGATGACTGATAGCTGACGGCGTCAGGTTGAGGCTCTCGGAGGCAAGCTTGACGCTGCCGAACCTCGCGATCGCTTCGAAGGCGCGCAGACTCGCGAGAGGTGGAAGAGCCGGGCTGGACATATTCTGGCTTGAGCCTGCTTCAACAATCCGCAATCGAATTCAATTGTGCTTTGGATGTCCATCCGTCAGCCTTCTGCTCGGACGGATCAATGGCGCCAACTGTAAGGCTGGCACGCGGGAAAAGCCAGCGAAGGTGGTATGCCTCCAATTTCGCATCGCGAAACATACAACAGAAAATGGGAGAATGCGATGAATGCCCCCTCCAAACACGATCAGCTGGCGCATGCGGCCAAGATGACGCACGGGCTACCTCAACCGCCGGCCTTTTCAACATTGGCCGAAGAACGGCAGCATCGCAAAGAGCGCCTCGCAGCCGGTTTCCGGTTGTTCGCCAAGTTCGGGTTCGATGAAGGTGTGGCAGGTCACATCACGGCACGCGATCCGGAATTCACCGACACATTCTGGGTGAATGGCTTCGGTATGAGCTTTGGCTTGATCAAGGCGTCTGATCTTATTCGGGTCAACCACAAAGGCGAGGTTGTCGAAGGCAATCATCCGGTCAATGCGGCTGCTTTCGCGATTCATGCGAGCGTTCATGCTGCCCGGCCCGATTCTGTCGGCGCGGCGCATTCGCACTCCACGTACGGCCGGGCCTTCTCGACACTGGGTCGAAAGTTGGGGGCGATCACGCAAGACGCCTGCGCCTTTTACAACGACCACGCTCTGTACGAGGATTATGGCGGAGTCGCAGTCGAGTTGGACGAGGGTCAGCAGATCGCCCGGGCGTTGGGGCCTCACAAGGCGGCAATTCTGCAGAACCATGGACTTCTGACGGTCGGCCAGACCGTTGATGAAGCAGTGTGGTGGTTCATCACGATGGAGCGGTCATGCCAAGTGCAGTTGCTCGCTGAGGCGGCTGCTGCGCGAACGGGGCAATCTCTCAAGATTATCCCTGAAGAGTCAGCGCAGCAGGCATTCAATATTCTCGGCGCACCCAGGACAGGCTGGTTTCAATTCCAGACCCTCTATTCGAAGATCGTTAAGGAGCAGCCGGATCTGCTCAATTGACCGGACCAACGATGAAGTGTTTCGGAGGGGAGCGCATGAACATCCAACCCTCACCTGGAAATGTCAGCCACGACGTTCTGGCGGCCGAGGAACGGCTGGTCCGGGAGGATCTCGCCGCGCTGTACCATGTCTTCTTTGATCTAGGCTGGTGCGAGCACATCTACAATCATATCACGGCGCGGGTACCGGGTCCTCATCGGCACTTTTTGATCAATTCGTTTGGGTTGGCGTACAACGAAGTCACAGCCTCCAATCTCATCAAGATCGACCTCGATGGTAACAAGGTTGTGGACGTTCCGGGTCGCGTCAACGCGCCGGGCTTCACGATCCATTCTTCGGTTCATGCCGCGCGCGATGACGCCCATTTCATCGCCCACACGCATACGACTGCCGGTGTTGCTGTTGCCTGCACGGACGAGGGGCTTTCCCCGCACAGCTTCTACGGCGCGATGCTCTATGAGCAAATCGCGTATCACGATTTCGAGGGCATCTCGACGGATCTGGGTGAGCGCGAACGGCTTGTGAAGTCGCTCGGCAACAAGAACTACATGATCCTGAGACATCATGGTCTTCTGACATGCGGGAGGACTGCCGCGGAGGCACTGTTCCGCATGACGATCCTGCAACGCGCGTGCGAAGTGCAACTCGCAGCTGCAACGTTCGGCAAGAGCTGGCGGCCCTTGTCGGAAGAGGTTCTGCGTCGGACGACGCGTCAGATGCAGAGCGAGGTTGCAAAGGGCTTCGACGAAAAAACCTCCTTTGGGCAGGATTCGTTCAAAGCCTATCGTCGCGCACTTGATGCAAAAGGATCGCGCTACAGGGACTAAGCTTGATCGGCGGCGGCTTGTTGGCTGCAGCCGACGTCTTGCAATTGAGAGGCTAGAAGGAGATGAATCTTGCGGATACTGGTAATCGGCGCCGGAGCGTTGGGCGGATATTTTGGCGCTCGGCTTCTGGCTGCGGGACGTGATGTCACGTTCCTGGTGCGGCCGGCCCGTGCAGAAGCGCTCAGGACGAATGGGCTTGTCATCAGGAGCCCAGCCGGCAATCTCAATCTGCCATCACCGCCGACCGTGACATCCGAACGGCTGAAAGGCCACTACGATTTGATATTGTTGAGCTGCAAGGCCTATGATCTCGACGGTGCCATTCAATCGTTCGCCCCCGCGGTGGGAGACAATACGGTCATCATTCCCTTTTTGAATGGCCTGCGTCATATCGAAGTGCTGAACGCCCGCTTCGGGGAGGAGAGGGTGTTTGGCGGTCAATGCGCCATCTCGGCCACGATGTCTGCAAATGGTGAGATTCTCCATCTCGTCGATTTGCATACGCTGGGGTTTGGCGAGCAAAACGAGGCGCGATCGAAGCGCCGCGATGAGATCATCGCTGCATTGTCAGGTGCCAATTTTATTGCCGAGGCCAGCCACAATATCCTGCAGGACATGTGGGAGAAATGGGTATTCATTGCCACCGCCGCGGGCTCGACCTGTCTGATGCGCGCCTCGATCGGGGATATCGTCGCCGCTGGCGCATCCGGCCTTGTGATGAATTTTCTCGACGAGTGCGGCGGGATCGCGGCCGGGGCAGGATTTGAGCCACGTCCGGCCTTTTTGGAACGCACGCGATCCATCTTCACAATGCCAGGCTCGCCGCTGATGGCGTCCATGCTGCGCGATATCGAGAAAGGATCGCAGACAGAAGGCGATCATGTTCTGGGCGACCTATTGGGTCGGGCGAAAGCAGGACAAATTCCCGTCCTTCTCAGCGCGGCCTATGCGCATGTGAAGTCTTTTGAGGCGCGTCGCGCCAGAGAAGCCGGCAAATAGGAACGGAGCTGGAAGGCCGGGATCAAGCTCGTGCGTTCTCGCCGTGGTCTCGGACCCGAGGGGATCAAATCCGGCTTTCAGCCGCTTAGAGGCCGGCGGTTGAGCGCGTTGGCCTCTTCACTGGCCGCCTGCGCGTGAATGAGCTGAAAACGTCAGGCGCTGCGCCAAAGACCGGACGGCGATAGGCTGTGCTCGCGCCGCCCAGCAATCACAATGGATAGGACTGCGGGAGGGACACATTGGGCCACTACGGCGACTACCAGACAGAAATCTATGTTGGCGGCCTCAGCGGAAGACTGCCGAAACTTCCGGTAGATTTCCGCGAATTGGAAGCGCGGGCGCACGCTGCGATGTCGCCGAGTCTTGTGTCTTACGTGGCAGGCGGCTGCGGCAACGAGCATACGCAGAATATCAACGTGTCTGCATTTGAGCGGTGGGGTTTGATCCCGCGCATGCTTGTCGGCGCCGCCAAGCGGGATCTGTCGATCGACCTTTTCGGAATGCGGCTTCCCACCCCGCTCTTCATGAGCCCTATCGGCGTCATCGGATTATGCGCGCAGGATTTCCATGGCGACATTGCGACGGCAAAGGCTGCGCAAAAGATCGGCGTCCCGATGATGGCGTCGACCTTCAGCAGCGATCCGCTCGAGCAGGTGGCTGCCGAATTTGGCGAAACGCCGGGCTTCTTCCAGCTCTACACTCCCAACGATCGGGAAGTAGCCGAGAGCCTGATCCGCCGGGCCGAGGCAGCAGGATTTAAGGCCATCGTGGTGACTCTGGATACATGGGTTACCGGATGGCGGCCACGGGATCTTAACCTGGCCAATTTTCCTCAGCTGCATGGGCATGTTCTCTACAACTATTTCTCGGATCCGGTGTTTCGCAGCAGGCTGCAAAAGCCACCCGAGGAAGATTTTCGAGCGGCGATCATGCAATGGGCGAAGATTTTCGGAAATCCTTTGACCTGGGACGATCTTCCCTGGTTGCGCTCGCTGACCAAGCTTCCGCTCGTTCTCAAAGGCATTTGCCATCCTGATGACGCGCGGCGCGCGATCGATGCAGGCGTCGATGGCATCTACTGTTCAAATCATGGTGGCCGTCAGGCAAACGGCGGCATTGCCGCGGTGGACCTGCTGCCTGGCATCGTCAAAGCCTCCGGCAGAACGCCCGTACTGTTTGACTCCGGGATACGTTCAGGGACCGACGTTATCAAGGCCTTGGCACTCGGCGCTACGGGTGTCGGCATCGGCCGGCCGTATGCGTATGGACTCGCGCTAGACGGCGTTGAGGGTATCGTTCACGTGTTGCGATGCATTCTCGCTGAAGCTGATTTGCTGATGGCCGTCGATGGCTTTGCCCGCATCGCCGACCTTGAGCCGTCGTCACTGATGGCGGTGGGTTGAAATCTAGCCGGTAGGAGGTGCTAGGAACCTCAGGATGGCTCTCTGTGTAGCCTCCGGAGCCTCCTCGCACATGAAGTGACCCGCCTCGACTTCTTCTCCCGTAACTTGCGTGGCCCAGTTCTTCCAAGTATCCAGCGGTTTGGCGCCCGCGGCGGCGATACCCCGGCTCCCCCAGATCACATGAACCGGCGCTGCAATCTTTTTTCCCGCATCGAGGTCACTCTTGTCGTGCTCGAAGTCCGCATAAGCAGCAGCGCGGTAGTCCTCGCATAGGCCATGCACGCGCTCAGGATCACGTAACGCGCTTAGGTAGTGGTTCACGGCCCGAGGATCGAAACCCTGCGCGAACACTGGACTGAAAAACCCGTCTGGGTCGGCCGAGATTAGTGTTTCCGGCAATGGATAAGGCTGAGCGAGAAACGTCCAATGATAGATGCGTAGCGCCGAAAGGCGGCTTAGATTCGTCCAATAATTGTAAGTAGGCAGTATATCAAGGACGACGAGTTGCGAGAGTCGTTCCTGATGATCGAGCGCCAAACGATAGGCGACGCGTCCTCCCCGATCGTGGCCGGCTAAGGAAAGCGGGAGTAGCCGAGCTTTTCCATCAGTTCGACCATCGTTTGGGCCATTGCGCGTTTCGTGTAAGGAGTATTGCTTGCATCGGTCTTGGGAACGTCTGACGCGCCATATCCCGGAAGGTCAGCGATGACGAGCGAGAAGCGTTCGGCGAGTGCTGGCGCCAAATGATGCCACATCACGTGGGTTTGAGGATATCCGTGCAACAAGAGAAGCGGCGGCCCCTTACCGGCAACACGCGCAAAGATACGCCCGGATTTTGTTTCAACATGCACCGACGCAAATCCGGGAAACAAATCAGGGAGAGCGGTCATCTTCAATCCTTTGTCACGATAAGAGTAGCTTGAAGACAAATGCAAACGTTCTCCGGCAAAGCTGGCTTGCATCAAGCCTAGCTCCCGCTTCCTCTGCCGATCACGCGCATCACAGTCATATGAATCGCCAAGCGGCTTCAGCTAGGCGGCCGTTCGCAGAAAATCGACGATGTCTGCTTCGCTTTTGAAGGGCCGCGGATTGGCCTGTACGAAGCGATGATTGATTGCAATCTTGCTGATCTTGCCAAACTTGTCTTCGCCAATGCCGACATCAGCAAGGCGGCCAGGTAATCCAAGGCTCTTGGTGAATTCCGCAAAGGCGTCTGCCGCCTCCATGCCCGGCCCGCCAAGAGCCGTCGCTAAACGCTTCTGCGCATCCTCGGTGAATGGCTTATTGTATCGAAGCAGGCTCGGCATGATAACAGGTGTGCAATAATAGTGAGGAACGTCGAACGTCCCTCCAAGCACATGGCCAATGCCGTGACTTGCTCCCATCGGGACGCGTGCCTGGAGGCCGAAAGACGCAAGCCACGAGCCATGTTGGGATAGTCGCCGCGCCTCCAGATCATCAGGTTGCTGCAAGGTCCGGAGCATTCCCTCACGCAGGATGCGGATGCCCGCCAAGACGACCTCGTCGGCTAACGGGGTGCCGGCGGGCGAGCACAACGCTTCGATACCGTGATCCATCGAGCGCGTTCCCGATCCCATCCAAAGGCTCGAAGGCGTATGAAGGGTGAGGGCAGGGTCGAGAATAATCGCCACTGGCGACATTTGGGGGTGGAAGAAAATCTGCTTCAGCTTATGGCGTTCATCGGTGACGAGCGCTGCTGCATTGTATTCGCCACCATTCAGCGTCGATGGGATCGCGATCTGGCGGACTGCGGGCGAACGGAACGGAGAGACGTTTACGCCCGGGCCCATGGGGAATGGATCGAAACCCGCTTCATCGCGGATGTCATGTTCCATCGCCATGATGACTATTTTTGCCAGATCGATCGCAGAACCCCCACCGACAGCCACGATCAGGTCAGCTCTTGCGTCTTTAGCTTGCAGGGCAACCTCGGCAGCTTGCTTGCGCGTCGTATGCTGCGCAATTCCGTCAAAGGTCGCGACATGTTTGGCGCCGAGCGTACGCCGAATCTTCTCGATCTCATCGGTCTTGGTGTTCAGGGTTCGACTGGCGAGAAGGAAGACGCGCTTTGCGTTCAGTCGCTCTGCCTCTTCGTTCAGAGCGTCAGACGCAGCTTTGCCGTAGATGACACGATCAATTGCCGGAAAGTTGTGTACACCAGTCCTACGCATTTTGTTCCTCCCGTACATCGAAAAGCAAGTGACTATATTATTTATAGTAACGGGAAACCGAGGGGCTGACAATCTGCTCGTGGCAATTTGCCGGAGAGGAGAGACTGCAAAGTACGGCGATGATCTTGATCAAGACAGGAGAAACTCGCGGCTACGATAGGTATCGGCGCCGCTGCCCGTATGACTCACCGGTGCATTATTCCGCTTCTCGCTGACTGGATCGCCTGGCGGGAAGATGCTGTCATAGGTCGCGCGCGCCTCTCGAATGAGACGGTCTCGCTCGCGTTCAGACTTTGGCACAAATCGAATAACTTCGCCCATATTTGCTCCAGATAACCTAAGAGCACGAATCCGCAGTTAGCGAACCGTTCCGTCATGATATGATAAGCATCATTCGATCTCAACCTAGGATCTCCGCACGAACTTTGAAGCTCTGCAGGCGGTAACGAAGAAATAAACAACTCGTGACAGTCGTCTTCGCGGAGTAGCGGCGTTCACTGTGGAGGATGACTTTGCAATTGATGGACGCGGTCATCCGGCGAGCCAACCGACGTTGTTCGCGACTGGATCTGAAGACCTTCAACTTCGCGATCGAGCTTCGCAACCCGCTCTTCCAGCCTAAACATGTACTCGCCGCGCGGATCGTCCATGCCTGGGATCTCAGCCGAGTAATTCAAGCTTTCCCAGAGGCGCTTGAACATAGTTGTACACTCCTGTGTTTGATCCTTGCGGTCATTCTGTTGCCAATATCACGCGAGCCAGCTCCGACGGATTCTCGACAGCCGAGAAGTGGCCGGTATTTTTGAGCGTCACCATCTGCGAGGCAGGAATCAGGGATCGTGTGCGTTCGCGTTCATTTGGCCGAGACCAATCGCTATCGCCATAAATGAGCGTCACAGGCGCCGAGATCTGCCGATAGTAATCGCGCGCCTTGCTCCAGGATCGCCAGCCTGCCAGCACCTTGCGTGCGATCCGCTTGTATCCCGGGCGGTGGGCTACTTCATCGAACTCGGCCAGCAAATCGGCCGGCAGTTTGCGCGGGTCGTGATATCCGCCGCCCATGATCTTGCCGAGGACCATCTTGTTTTCGAGCGATGCATTCATCGCGCCGAGCACCGGGATCTGCAAACTTCCGATGATAAAGTTCGCGAACCAGTTGCCGCGTCGAATGCCGTCCCCGTAGCGCGTCTCGTAGTCGTAGGGGTTGATCGCATAGACCCGCTTCACCCGCTGCGGAAGCGACGCCGCCACTGTAAGGGCCAATGTCCCGCCGATCGACTCGCCAACAATCGTAACGGCCGAGAGGTTTAGCTCCTCGATGAAACGAATGACGGCCTGCCTGAAGTAGGGTTCGTCGAAGCTCGCGCCTGGATCTATTGGTGAGTGTCCGTGGCCCGGAAGGTCAATGGCGTACACCGTGTGCGATCTCGCGAGGAGGGGCGCCAGACCGCGGAAATATTCGAGCTGTGTCCGGATCGTATGTATGAGGAGCAGCGGAGGCCCGCTGCCGATCTCCTGAAAACGTAGGCTAAGCGTATCCGATATTTCGAGCAAACTTGGTTTGCCTTTTGTCACGCTAAGCATTTCGATTTCTCCCGTGCTTTGAGGGATGCGATCTTTCAAGCGGCGGCGGCTTCGCGAACCTGTTTGACTGCTGCATCCAGAATCGCCCGAGCCAGATCAGGGTCGTTGACGACGCGCGATAGTGTCACCGCGCCGACCATCGTCGAGAGAATGGCCATGGCCTTGCCACTGGACGCCTCGCCACCAGCCTCGGCAATGAATCGGCCGAGCACTTCGAGATGTGCCTTTATTCCCGCTTCGAATGCCGCCTTCACGTCGGATCCCTGTCTGGCGGCATCCGCGCCGAGCGCCACGATCGGGCAGCCGTCCATCCTTTCTTCGCGATGGTCGCCACTGAGGTAGAACGCGATCACCGCGCCGAGCGGATCATCAGGATTTTTCGTTGCCGCATCCGACCATCGGCGGGAAGCGCCATCCAATGCGCGCCTGGACGCCTCTACCGCCAAATCCCCTTTTGACGCGAACTGCTTGTAGAAGGCGCCCTGTGTTAGCCCGGCCGCCTTCATCAGATCCTTGAGGCCGATGCCATCAAAGCCGCGCTCCCTGAAGAGGCGACTTGCCACATCAATCACGGTTTGGCGGTTCTCCGCGGCTTGAATGCGACTCACACGCATGGTGGACCTCCATTTGGATTTCACTCGAAATCTATATCTCAGATAGAGTTCGAACGCAATCTATCAATGGCGTGGCTGGATTCGGCGTCGCTGAGGGGTCAAGAGGCCGGTTTTTGGGATCACATTCCCGTCAGAGCTCAAATTTAGATTGCGATCGACATCTAAATAACTTATAGAGTTCGAATGAAATCTAATTTAGATGAGGAGGCGGATATGAAAAAGCGAAGACCTATCATTGTGTTAGGGGGCGTCCTGATCGCGGCGTTAGCTGCGACTGCGTTCGTCACACTTCGCACCCAGGAAGCCGCCGCCGTGAGCGACCCCCGGCAGGAACCACCGATCGTCAGGCTGGCCACGGCAGCGCGTGTGAACGGATCCGAACGCGGTTTCACGGGCATCATCGGGGCGAGGGTGCAGAGCAACCTCGGGTTTCGCGTCGCCGGCAAGATTGTCGAACGGCTGGTGAATACCGGTCAGCAGGTCAAAGCCGGTGAGCCGCTGATGCGGATCGACGAAACCGACCTTCGCCTTGCGGTCACGGCAAAGCGCAACGCCGTTGCCGCAGCGCGTGCATCTGTCGTTCAGACCGAAGCGGATGAACAGCGATACGCCAAACTGGTGAGCAACGGATGGGCTTCCCGACAGCGCTACGAGCAAGCGAAGGCCGCACTGGACACGGCCGAGGCGCAACTCGCCACCGCCGAAGCCGATGCGCGGGTCGCCGAGAACGAGGCGACCTATTCGGTCCTGGTTGCGGATGCGGACGGAACGGTGGTTGAAACGCTTGGCGAGCCCGGGCAGGTCGTCTCTGCCGGCCAGACAGTCGTTCGGATCGCAAAGGCCGGCCCCCGCGAAGCTGTGGTCGCACTTCCCGAAACGATCCGGCCAGCGATCGGCTCCGAGGCTGAGGCCAGCATCTATGGCGCCGATGGGCGGCGCTATACGGCGCATCTGCGGCAGTTGTCGGACTCCGCCGATGCTCAGACCCGCACCTATGAGGCCCGTTATGTGCTCGACGGTGAGGCGGCGGCGGCACCGCTTGGCGCGACGGTAACCATTCGGCTGGCAAGCCAGGCTAGTCAGCCGGATGTTCAGGTGCCGCTGGGAGCCGTGCTCGATGACGGCCGGAAGACCGGTGTGTGGGTCCTGGATAGCGCCACCTCAACCGTACGCTTTCGTCCAGTCAAGCTTGTTCGAGTGAGCAGCGAAACCGCCGTGATCTCCGGATTGAGCTCTGGTGATCCGGTTGTTTCCCTCGGCGCTCACCTTCTCCAGGAGGGCGCTCGCGTCAGGACTGCATCTGAAAACAACGGAAACTAACGAGCTTCAATCTTTCCGCGATCACCGTCGGAGGACGGCAAATGCTATACAGCTACATCGTCAAGAAAGAAATCCGAAAGACCTTCGACCACGTCAACAACCATCGCTGGGATGACGCGGTGAATGCGGTCGCGCCGAACGTTCATCACCGCGTTTCCGGCGCCCATGCGCTTGCTGGTGAGCGCCACGACAAAGAAGCGCTGCGCCGCTGGTTTGAGCGTCTCGGCCGCGTCCAGCCCACTCTCCATATCACGGTCAACAACATCTGGGTGAAGGGCTGGCCGTGGCATACCACCGTGTTTGTCGAGTGGGACGGCACCGCAACGCTGCTCAACGGCGACGCGTCGTACGTCAACCGCGGTCTCCACGTGTTCACCCTGCGGTGAGGTAGAGTCTATGCACTCGAGGAATTTCAAGATTCACAGGAAGCGGCCCGTGGCCTTGCCGCCCAAGCGGCAGCAGGCCTCAAAGAAGCTGTCGCCGAACCAATTGTAAGTGAGCAGAAGAGCAGTCAGAGGGCCCGCGCTTTTTAGGTAAGCGCGGTTCACTCGACGCCCACCTGCTGCAGGACGGCGCGAGCGCCAGGACGAACGTCTAGGATTAGGAGTGGCCAAGTGATGAATTTCAATCTTTCCGCGATCGCCGTTCGTGAACGGGCCGTCACCCTGTTCTTCATCGTCCTGCTGGCGGCCGCAGGCGCCTACGCCTTCGTCATGCTCGGGCGGGCGGAGGACCCCTCCTTCACCATCAAGACCCTGACGGTCACGACGGTATGGCCAGGCGCGACGGCGCGCGAGATGCAGGACCAGGTCGCCGAGCCGTTGGAGAAGCGGCTTCAGGAGCTGACCTGGTATGACCGGGTGGAGACGACCACACGGCCAGGTTATGCGTACATGACGGTTACGCTGAAGGACAGCACACCGCCATCCAGCGTGCAGGAGGAGTTCTATCAGGCCCGCAAGAAGCTGGGAGATGAAGCGCGCAAGCTGCCGTCTGGCGTGCTCGGCCCCTTCGTCAACGACGAATATTCGGACGTGAGCTTCGCCCTCTATGCGCTCAAGGCGAAGGGCATGCCGATGCGGGAACTCGCCAGGCAAGCCGAGACCATTCGCCAGGATCTCCTGCACGTGCCCGGCGTCAAGAAGATCAACATCCTCGGTGAACGTCCCGAACAGATATTCATCGAGTTTTCCTATGCCAAACTGGCAACGCTTGGCGTGTCGGCGCAGGATATCGTTGCCGCCCTGCAGCGGCAGAACACCGTCACACCGGCAGGCTCGATCGACACCAAGGGGCCGCAGGTCTTCATCCGGGTCGACGGCGCTTATGACAGCGTCCAGGCGATCGCCGACACGCCGATCGTCGCCGCGGGGCGGACGCTGAAACTCTCCGACATCGCCGAAGTCCGCCGCGGCTACGAGGATCCTCCCACCTACCTCATCCGCCATCAGGGTGAGCCCACGATCATGCTCGCGGCGGTCATGCAAGAGGGCTGGGATGGCCTAGCGCTCGGCAAGGCGCTGGAGGAGCGGTCCGCCGCTATCGCTCGGACGCTGCCACTCGGGATGACCCTGGCCAAGGTCAGCGACCAGGCCGTCAACATCACCTCGGCGGTCGACGAATTCATGATGAAGTTTGCGATGGCGCTCGGCGTGGTGCTGCTGGTGAGCCTGCTCAGCCTCGGCTGGCGCGTCGGCATCGTCGTGGCGGCTGCCGTCCCTCTGACGCTTGCCGTCGTGTTCCTCATCATGCTGGAAACCGGCCGGTTCTTCGACCGCATCACGCTCGGCGCCCTCATCCTGGCGCTTGGTCTTCTCGTGGACGACGCCATCATCGCCATCGAGGTGATGGTGGTGAAAATGGAAGAGGGCATGGACCGCATCAAGGCGGCCGCCTACGCGTGGAGCCACACGGCGGCGCCGATGTTGTCGGGAACACTCGTGACGGTCGCCGGGTTCCTGCCGGTGGGCTTCGCGCGCTCGACGGCCGGCGAATACGCCGGCAACATCTTCTGGGTCGTGGGGTTCGCCCTCATCGTCTCCTGGATCGTCGCGGTGGTCTTCACGCCCTATCTCGGCGTCAAGATGCTGCCCGCGATCAAGCCGGTCGAAGGCGGTCACCACGCGATTTACGGCACACCGAACTATCGGCGCCTGCGAGGGCTCATCACCTTCGCCGTGCGTCACAAGTTCGTAACCAGCGGCATCGTCGCCATCGCTTTCGCGCTGTCCGTCGTCGGCATGGGCGCCGTCAAGCAGCAGTTCTTCCCGACGTCCGACCGGCCCGAAGTGCTGGTGGAGGTTCGCCTGCCGGAAGGCACCAGCATTGAGACGACGACCGCTACAGTCGAGAAGCTCGAACACTGGCTGGGCCACCAGTCGGAGGCCAAGATCGTCACGAGCTATGTCGGTCAGGGCGCTCCCCGATTCTTCTTCGCGATGGCGCCGGAGCTGCCTGATCCGGCCTTCGCCAAGATCGTCGTACTTACACCGGACGCGGAGGCGCGCGAGGCTTTGAAGCACCGGCTCCGACAGGCGGCGTCAGAGGGGCTTGCGCCTGAGGCCAATGTGCGCGTCACTCAGCTTGTGTTCGGACCCTACACGCCGTTCCCGGTCGAGTTTCGGGTCATGGGGCCTGATCCGGCGCAACTGTACGCTATCTCTGAAAAAGCCCTCGATATCATGCGTGGCGTTCCCGATGTGCGGCAAGCCAACCGCGATTGGGGCAATCGCACGCCCGTGCTCCGTTTCATCCCGGATCAGGATCGACTGAACCTCATCGGCCTCTCGCCAGCGGAGGTCGGCCGGCAACTCCAGTTCCTCCTCACTGGCATCCCCGTTACGCAGGTCCGCGAGGACATCCGCAATGTCCCCATCGTGGCACGCAGCGCCGGCGGCGAGCGACTGGATCCGGCGCGTCTGGCGGATTTCTCCCTGATGAGCCGGGACGGCCGCCCGATTCCGCTCGACCAGATCGGCCATTCGGAAATCCGTCTGGAAGAGCCGATCATGAAGCGCCGCGATCGCACACCCGTGGTCACGATTCGCTCTGATATCAATGAAGCGACCCAGCCTCCAGAGGTCTCCAAGGAGATCAAGACGGCTCTTCAGCCGCTGATCGCATCGCTTCCGGCCGGCTATCGCATCGAATTGGGCGGATCGATCGAGGAGGCAACCAAGGCCAATGACGCGTTGGCGACGGTCTTTCCCGCCATGATCGCCGCCATGCTGATCGTCATCATGCTGCAGGTGCGATCCTTCTCGACGATGGCCATGGTCATGCTGACGGCACCGCTTGGCCTCGTCGGCGTCGTGCCCGTGTTGCTCGCCTTCAATCAGCCCTTCGGATTCAATGCCATTCTGGGCCTGATCGGACTGGCCGGCATCCTGATGCGCAACACGCTGATCCTGACCGAACAAATCAAGGAGAACCGTGCTGCCGGCCTTGACGACTATCACGCCGTCATCGAGGCCACGGTGCAACGCACGAGGCCGGTGATCCTGACCGCACTTGCCGCCGTGCTGGCCTTCATCCCTCTCACGCATTCCGTCTTCTGGGGATCGATGGCCTATACGCTGATCGGCGGCACCGCGGTCGGCACGGTGCTGATCCTGCTGTTCCTTCCTGCGCTTTACGCCGCGTGGTTTCGGATCAAGCCGACTGCAGATGAGATCCATGGGGATTCGACGGAGGAACCGGAATTGCGAACAGCAATGGCTGCCGAGTAGGGCTTTGTTGTATCCATGAATCGTCCAGTCCGAACGGGAGCTGATCCAGATGAGGCGCGCGCGCGCATCCTGGAGGTGGCGGAGGAGCACTTTCGCCGCATCGGTTACCACAAGACGTCGATGGCCGACATCGCCTCTGAACTCGGCATGAGTCCGGCGAATGTCTACCGCTTCTTTTCCTCCAGGGATGCGATCAACGAGTCGATCTGCGGGCGTGTCTTGAACGAGGTTGCTGACATCGCCTCTGCGATCGCACGCACGAACGTGCCGGCCATGGAAAAACTCGACCGGCTCCTGACCGCCGTTCACCGCCACAACAAGATGACGCTGGTCGAGGAAAAGCACATGCACGACCTGATTGTCGTCGCCATGCATGAGAACTGGACGATCATCAAGGCGCACGTCGAACGGATGGTGGCGATCTTCGAGGCGATCATATGCGAGGGCATCGAAGCGGGCGAGTTCGAGGTCGAAGATGCCGCGAAAGCCGCGCGAGCTGTCAAATCCGCCTTCACGCCATTCTTCCATCCGAGTCTGATCGAGCACTGCGTTCGACACGGCGAAGATACCGAAGCAGACCTGCGCAACCAGATCCGCTTCATCCTGAAGGCTCTCGGCAAGTCTGACTAACGGTCTGCCGCATTGAGGCCTGTGGTTCCGGATTAAGCCGACTACCTTCGGTGTCTCGTAAAGCTGTATCAGACCATGAAGCGTTGCCAACATCAGATGTTGTGCAGCCGGAGCTGGCCAGGAGGACGCCGCACGCGGGCTATGTTGTCACGCGAAGTTGACGCTCTTGTTTAAGGGCAGTTCGCGCACACGCTTTCCGGTGAGAGCAAAGATGGCGTTCGCGAGCGCCGGTGCCGCAGGCGGAACGGGGGGTTCGCCAATTCCGCGCACTTCACTGCCAAGCTGCAATCCCTTGACGATGATTTCCGGTGCCTGATGGAATCTCATTCCCTCGAACGCGTGATAGTTGGTCTGGGCCGGCGCGAAGTTGTCGTAGGTCAGCTCACAATTCATCGCGTGGCCCAAGCCCCAGATAATGCCTCCCTGGATTTGCGCCTCGAAATTGATCGGGTCGAGAACCCGCCCCACCTCGCAAACGGCGTATACCCTGTCGATTCTGATGCCTTGAGCCGTATCGCTCACTTCAACGACTTGGGCCATCGGTACGCCAAATGATAAGGTCAGGGCGACCCCACGAGCGCGCCTGCTGTCTATTCGCGGCCCTTTCCATTCAGAAATATCTCGCAAGGTCTCCAGGACCGCCTTCGAGGTCTTATGATTGCATAGACGAATAAGTTCCGACATCGGATCAGCGCCGGCGGCATGGATCAATTCGTCCAGGAAGGAAGCGTGATGAAACCCATTCGCCGAGGCTCCAACCGATCGCCAGGGGCTGACGGGCACCATTTCTTTCGCGCGGTAACCTGTCACCCGGTAGTTCGGTATTGCGAAAGGTTGATCCCAAACACCATTGACACTCGTAGTGTCGGGACCGGGAGGAACGGGCGCCTGCAGACGGTTAAACCAAGAGGCTCCCATCGATTGGCCCGCGATATCGATACTCATGCTCTCAACCTTGCCATCGCGAACCGTTCCCCTTGCGCGCGAGAGCTGGATCGGGCGCGGATAGTCGTGCGCCATGTTCTCTTCTCGGCTCCAAGTCATTTTGACCGGAACGCCTTCCATCGCAATCGCAAGCTCGATGGCCTGCAACGCATAGGTGTCGTCGAGTCGCGCTCCGAAGCTTCCGCCGATTGGCTGAGCGTGCACATGAACCTTGTCTTCCGGCAGTTGGGCCAGCTTCGCAGCATGCATCTGGAGAAATAGCGGGATCTGCGTTCCCGTCCAGATGTCGAGCCGTTCCTTCGTATAGAGCACAACCGCATTCATGGGCTCGAGGGGCGCGTGAGCCAGATATGGCGTTCGATACTCCGCCTCAATCGACTTGGATGCGCCGGCCAATGCCTTCTCGACGTCTCCGTCGTTGCGAAGTCGGCTGTCCTGCAGGTCTTTGGAGAACGAATTCTCCAATACCTTCCACATTCCAGCAGAGTTGGCCGGATAGGGAGGATCGTTCCATTCGATCTTGATCGCGGCCGCGGCCTGAAAGGCTCTCCACGTGTTATCGGCGATGACGCCTACACCGTCTTTGACCGGGACGATCTTTTTCACGCCCCTCATCTTTTCCGCGCCAGAAGCATCATATCGTTTGATCGTGCCTCCCATGCTGGGATTGGCACGCACGGTTGCGTACAGCATCCGGTCCAAACGAACATCAATCCCATACTGCTGTGTACCGGTAGACTTCGCAACGATATCGATCCTGCGCATGCTCTTGCCGATGTAACGCCACTCCTGTTCCGATCGGAGCGTGACATCAGTAATGGGCTCAAGCTGCGCTGCCTCGACGGCTAGTTCCGCGTAGGTAACGGACTTGCCATCGGGGAAGATGACCTGGCCGTCCTTGGTTTTCAGTTGCGATCTGGACACTCCCGATCTCCTGGCGGCCGCCTCCTTCAGAGTCTCGCGCGCAACCGCCCCCGCCACGCGAAGTTTATGATATCCATCGGGTACAGTGGAGGAACCACCGGTGATCTGCATACCTAGCAGACGGCTTAACACTTCGCCGCCACCACGCGCGCTCCGGGCCAAGAAGCCATCATCGATTGTAGCAAAGGGCAGGCTATCGTCCATGATCCGGCTGTTGAAGTATGCCGGACTGGGCGGACCAGGATCGATGCGAACCTTATGCGGATCCACATCGAGCTCTTCAGCAATGAGATGAGCTTGGATGGAATAGGAGCCTTGGCCTTTATCGGCCCGCGGAGTAATAAGCGTGACGCCCTTCGCATCGACGCGGACGTAGGGCGTGATCGCGGCTTCGCCCGGCGGGAGGCCTTTGAGCAACGGATTGAGAGGTTCCTTGCGCAAGTTGTAATAGCCGAACGCTACGCCACCGGCGATCGCAGCAGATCCGATCAGAAACGTGCGTCGTGCAATTTTTCCAAGCCGAGCCACGCTATTTCCCTTTCATCATCTGGGCTGCAGTTTTGACGGCGCTGTGGATGCGAGGATAAGTTCCGCATCGGCAAAGATTTCCGCTCATAGCGTCGGCAATATCGGTCTCAGACGGATCGGGGGTTCTCGACAGGAAGGCTGCTGCAGTCATCATTTGGCCGGACTGACAATAGCCGCACTGCGCAACTTGGTGCTCGATCCAAGCCTGCTGAACCACGTGTGGGTTTGCCGGCGTTCCGAGACCCTCGATCGTCGTGACGCTGCCGCGAACCTCGCCAGCACTGATCGAGCAGGAACGAACCGCCGCACCGTCGACATGCACGGTGCACGCACCGCAAAGCCCGGCGCCGCAGCCATACTTCGGTCCCGTAATGCCGAGTTCATCCCGAAGCACCCAAAGAAGCGGAATTTCCGGTTCGATGTCCAAGTCGTGCCGCTTGCCATTGACGGTCAATTGCATTGCGAATGCTCCAGCGATTGAGAAAACGACGATGGCGCCCGTCTGCTCTTCAGGAGCTCCCAACACTATTGGCAGAGTTGAGGTCCCGCGGACAACGCGCGGTCATTCCCTATGAGTCGTTCCTCGTCTATTACCAGACTTGACTAGTTTTTTGCAAGTGACTAAGTTTGTTCAGACATTTTGATTTGAGCGAGATCGGAGCCGATTTGGACCTGCTGATGAGGGAGCTGGTGTGTGGTCGATTTAGCGAGTCATCCAACCGTTGTAGCGCATCGAGCTGAGACAAAAGCGTCGCGGCCGCACACATTGGACGCCGATCGGCTCCGGTCATTGTGTTTGGAGGCTGGGGCGGACGACGTAGGCTTCGTCGAAGTCGATCGCGAAGATATCGCCGCGCACCGCGCAGATATCATCGGCGTGTTTCCCCGCACGAAGTCGATCATCAGCATTGTGTGCCGGATGAATCGCGAGAACATCCGAACTCCAATGCGGTCCATCGCAAACATCGAGTTTCACCACGTTGTTCACAAGACCGACGACGTCGTTCGAGAGATCGTCAGTAGGTTGGAGGCCATCGGCGTTCGAGCGATCAATGCGGCTGCCGTTGGTTTTCCCATGGAAATGGACCGCTTCGGCGCGGGCAAGCAATGGCTGGTATCGCACAAGCCGATTGCCGAAGCGGCCGGCCTTGGTAGGATGGGCATTCATCGCAACGTCATCCATCCTAGGTTCGGCAACTTTGTTCTTCTCGGGACCGTTTTGCTGGACGCTGAGATCAGTGCTTATTCGCGACCACTCGACTACAGCCCTTGTCTGGAATGCAAGCTGTGCGTTTCCGCCTGTCCCACCGGTGCGATCGCACCGGACGGGAATTTTGATTTCGCGGCCTGCTACACGCACAACTATCGCGAATTCGCAGGCGGTTTCACCGATTGGGTGAATGGGATCGCCGACAGTCGGGATTCGCGTGCCTATCGGGACAGGTTCACGCCGGCAGAAACGGCTTCAATGTGGCAAAGCCTTTCCTTTGGTGCGAACTACAAAGCCGCTTACTGTATGGCGGTGTGTCCTGCAGGCGAAGATGTGATTGGTCCCTATCTCGCCGACCGAAAGCAATACATGGAGGAGGTAGCCAAACCCCTAAGCGAAAAGGTTGAGACAGTCTATGTCGTCGCCGGATCGGACGCCGAAGCCTACGTGCCCCGCCGCTTCCCGCACAAGCCGATCAAGCGCGTCCGCAACGGACTCTCGAACATACGTTCGATTCTTGCCTTTCTGAGATCGCTTACATTAGTCTTTCAGCGAGGACGTTCTGCCGGCCTTAATGCGACGTTTCATTTCACGTTCGTGGGCCGCGAACCCGCGGAAGTGACCGTTGAAATCAGGAACAAGACGATAAAGGTCACCAACGGTCGTCAGGGTGCGGCGGATTTCGCCATGACAGCCGATAGTGACGCTTGGCTGAGCTTCCTGCGCAAAGAGGTGAAGTTGCCCTGGCTGCTGCTGCGCAGAAAGCTTCGCTTCCGCGGTTCACCGAGGCTCCTGCAGGCCTTCGGTCGATGTTTTCCGTCTTGATTTCTCGAATGTAGGCGGACCGCAGGTGGCCTGCCCCAATATTCGATCAGTGGCGCTGGGTTCGTCCCAGCGTGCCCAAGCACAGCTCGCGGGGCGTCCGAGGAGGAAAAGATGGAATCTCCGATCTTAATCACTGGTGCCGCAGGAACGGTTGGTCACGCCGTGTGCGAGCTACTGATCGGACGAGGATCCAAGGTGAGGGCGCTAGTGCGCAATGAGGATGTTCGGTCGGCCAAACTAGCCGAACGCGGTGTTGAGGTTGTCGTCGGGGATCTTCTCGATCTGCATGCGATGCATCGCGCCATTGAGGGTTGCGAGCGAATTTACTTCGGTATGACTGTGTCGGCTCAGTATCTCGAGGCGACCGTTAATGCCGCCGCCGTCGCGAAACATCACAACGTGAGTGCATTCGTGAACATCTCACAAATGACAGTCTCGCAAATGGGAATCAATTCGACCACAGACAGCCCACAGCAGAAGCTGCACTGGCTCGCGGAGCAGGCGCTGAATTGGTCTGGGGTGCCTGTCGTGCATGTCCGTCCGACCTCATTCCTGGATACCTTCTTCCTCAGGTTATCGGCGAATTCAATCCGCGAGCATCAGCAAATTCGACTGCCCTTCGGGAATGGAAAGACCTCGCCGATCGCCAGTGAAGATGTTGCGCGGGTGATCGCTGCGATCATCGAAGACCCGGCCCGGCACATCGGCAAGATATACGAACTGACTGGCCCGCGTTCCCAGGATATGAACGGGGTTGCTGAAGAGTTCTCCAAGGCTCTCGGACGTCCAATCACTTATGTGAACGTACCCTGGGAACCTTGGCGCAAGCAGCTGGAGGATAGCGGCAGGTTGTCTCCGCATGCGCTTGCCCATCTCGCAACAATGGCTCTTCTTAAACAGCAGAATCGATATAACCGCTTGACGTCGGATGTGGAGAAGGTCACTGGCACGCCGCCGCTCAGCGTTTACGACTTTGTCCTGCGCCACGCCAATGTGTATACGGCGGCAGACGAGGAATTCCTGCCATGAAGCGCGCCGCGTGGCTGACCCTGATCATGCTGACTACATCCGCACCGGCGCGTGATGATGGACGCTACGCCAATTCACCGTTGAAAGGATGGTTCGACCACAGCGAATTCGGGCCATGCTGCTCGGACGCGGATGGATACGTTGTTGCCGACGTCGATTGGGAATCACATCACGGGCACTATCGTGTGCGCATCGACCATGAGTGGGTGATGGTGCCTGACGGCGCCGTTGTCACTCAGCCGAACAAGATCGGGCGGACCATGGTGTGGAAGTATTATATCGACGGTCGCCCGCGGGTCCGCTGCTTCATGCCGGGCAGCATGATGTGACATGTAGCTCGGTCCGCGACTGGGCCGATCTTGTTGGCCGATACCCTTTCCCGTTGTGCCGGCCGGACAGCTGTGCCTCGCGATGAAAGAATTTCTCGAAGGCCCGCGCTTCTCCGTCGACACCAGCTTTGTCGCTGATCACGGTAACGGCGTTAAGAGCGCCGCCACCAGGCTACGCGATAGTGAGCGCCCCGTTCAGCCGCTTCGCTCAGCGAAATCCTCGATGTAGCCCACCGAACTCATGAAATTGGTCTTGACGTTTTGCATGATGAACAGCATTCTTATTCTGGATGATACGTGTCATGCAGAATGGCGCCGTGGTCCGGCAACTACGGTAACCAACATTGCCCATATGGCATGGAGCAGATGTGCGCTGCGTTCCAGGGAATGGCGATGACGGCCGAGGTTTTGACGGAATCTTCCGCAGACAACGCTTGCCTGAACCTCGAGGCGGCTACCGAACATGGAAGCCGTCAGAACCAGCAGTCGTCGCGGAGGGGACGCGTAGCGGAGGCAAACTGGGATCTCTTCCGATTATTCTCTTCCGTCGCGAGGTTCGGCAGTGTCAATCGCGCCGCTCGCGAATTGGGTATGAGCCAGCCGACGCTCAGTCGCCGGTTGAAGGAGCTGGAACGCCATATCGGAGCTCCGCTCTTCTTTCGAGTGTCCTCCGGTGTCAAGCTGACACAGGAAGGCGAACAACTCCGTCTGTCGGCGGCTGCTATCGTACGGTCGTTCGAGTTGTTTCAACGGGATCTGTCATCGCGTGCCGGCGACAGGTCCTTTTCCATCAAGATCTCTGCTACCGAAGGCCTGACCAAGCACTGGTTGTTGCCTCGCGTGAACAAGCTGCGCGCACTCAACGACAAGATCAGCCTCGAGATATTCTCCACTGTTCTCAAGCAAAATCTTGCCGCAAGCGACCTCGATTTTGTCATCCGGATGGGGCATCCGGGCGACAACGAGCTAGTAGGTCGGCGGGTAGCGACGGTAGCGTTCGGCTTGTTCGCATCCGAAGCATATCTGGCCGAGCATCCGGCGCCGCGATCCATTGCGGACCTCGACAAGCATGAAATTATCGGAAGTTCGGCTGACTTTGCCGGCCTTCAGGGCGAGCGTTCCGGACAAATGCTTCTTCTCACGCAGTTCAAGGCTGCGGGAGATGCCCGTGCCTCATTGAAAGTGTCGATAGCAAACCATCTTTCTGCCGCTACGGCGGGACTGGGGCTGGCATTCCTGGCGGTGCCGTTCGCTCTTGCAGAGGGATTGGTGCGTGTTCTCCCTCAGGAATCATCGTTAATGGATCTCTGGCTGTTGCGCCGGCGCGAGAGCGATCTGCGCAAGTTGACAGGGCAGGTCCGCCGGCTTCTCGAAACAGAGTTTGCAGCGTCTCGTGCATGGTTTCTGGGGCAGCAACGGCCTCGAAGGCCTTTGCAGCGCATTGCGTGACCGCATTAAGCTGTCCTTATCAGGAGCGTGCGCGATTCTCCACGCCACGGAACTCCGGCTGCGTTGAGCGCAATCAGCTCCTGTGCAAGGACCCGATGAATGGGCCAGCACCGGTTACGGGCGGGAAGAACGGCGTATTTCAGCGTAGTCGAGGATCGACCTTCGCGCTGCCAGCAAAATCTTCTTCGATGTTTCCTTTTCCCTCATCACGCGGGAAAGAGTCATCGAGCCAACGATCGTGCACATCACCGAAATTGCGAACTCGGTCGCGTCCTCGTCGCCGATAAGCATAGCGATGTTGTCGAGGGATTTTTCGAGATAGGCCGTCATGATGTCCCGCGTCCGCGAATCGGCGCGGGCGACGTCGCCGGCGAGAGCAGCAACGGCGCATCCGGATGCCGGATCATCGCGATGTGTCTTGCTAAGGTAGGCGTTTAGGAAAGACTTGAGCGTACGCGGCCCTTTGGCGCTCGCGGCGTTGATTGCCGATGCGTCGCCGTCAGCGAGAGCCCGATCGAGCGCTTGGGCGATCAGATCATCACGCGACTCGAAATGTCCGTAGAAGCCACCATGGGTTAGTCTCGCGGACTTCATGAGTTCGCTAATACTGATGCCCGCCAATCCTAGTTCCCTGAGCTGCAGGGCCGCCGCATCCAGGATCCGCTCCCGGCTTCTTGCCTTCTCCGCCTGTGAGTGTCCCACCTGTGTCGCTCCAGGAAATTGCAATTGACGATCTGGATGTCGGCCGCCAGACCTGAATTCTGGATGATGGCCTTCATTCAGGAGAATCTCGCGCGAGGATAAGCAGCCTTCGGGTGAATTTCCATATGTTTCCGCGCGATGGCCTTCGCCGGCTTGCCCGAGATCAAGTGGCAAATTCGTTTCGCGACGCCAGTGCATTCGGAAAGCCAGGGACGGGCGAGGTTCAAGCTGATGCAAGTGACCGCCCGCGGCACAAACGAATTCATGACAAAGTCGGAGGTCGTCGTCGAGATCGGGAGCTCCGACGAGCCTGGCCTTGTCGCGGAATGGCTTAGTGTTTCCTATCTCGCGGAGTGGGTCACCGCCTAGTGCCTCGATAGCTGTGCAGTCAATGCCTAACCTGTCTCAGTTGCTAGAGCTGTTCTTAATCAAGAGCGGGTCCGGATCAAGCGTCGGCATCTCCATCGTGAAATTCATTCCTGAATAAGGCAGGCACAAGAATGCTGTAGCCGGCGTCGAGCACAAATTGTCATGTGACCAGGTCGAGCGCGCCGCGGTGAGCCATTATCCCCTCAGGTGTCGAGCGCTGCGTGGAGGAAGCAAATGAGCGAGCAGAAGCCCGCGCTGGGTCGGATCCGCACTGAGGTTCACGGGCGGGTGCTGAAAATCATCATCGACAATCCAGCGAAGAAAAATTCGTTCACCCCTCAGATGATGGTGCAGATCTCCGATGCGATGACCTTGCTGGACCGCAATGACGATTATTGGGCCGGCGTGGTCTGCGCCGAGGGCAGCGACTTTACCTCCGGCCTCGACATGCCCAAATTCTTCGGCCCGAAGGCCGAAAGGATCGATATCCCGGCTGACAACATCGACGTGTTCGCCCTCAAGGGGCGTTGCCGCAAGCCGGTTATCACCGCGGTGCAGGGCATCGTCTACACCATCGGCATCGAAATGATGCTTGCCGGAGACATTGTCGTCGCTGCCTCAAATAGTCGATTCTGCCAGATGGAGTCGAAGAGGGGTATTGCGCCGCTCGGCGGTGCGCACTTCCGCTTTCTGACCCGGGCCGGTTGGGGGGATGCAATGTACCACCTGTTCCTGTGCGACGAGTTCGATGCTGCGCAGGCCCACAAGATCGGCCTCGTGCAGGAAGTGGTCGATCCGGGAAAGCAAATCGAGCGTGCGATGGAGCTGGCGCAAACCATTGCCAAGAACGCGCCGATCGGAATCCAGGTCACCAAAGAAGCTGCGTTGAAGTACATCGAGGCCGCTGAACGAGCTGCGATCGACTACATCCCCAAAATCAAGGACCGTGTCTTCAACAGTCAGGACATGATGGAAGGCATCCAGTCCTTCGTCGAACGCCGTGCCGCGGTCTTCGAGGGACGTTAGTCGCTTGCGCCGTGACCAGTTCGGCAAGGAAAAGGAGTCACTCATGGGCAGCACGCAAGGCGTCCGATCTTACGAAGATCGCACCGCTCGCGTTGGATTGGTCGCCACATTGCCGAGGCACTGAGCGCGCCAAAGGTGGTTTTGCCATCGCGGAATAGGTGCGTTCGAGCAGATGCGAAGGAGCGATGACTTGTCATGATTGCCGCCAGCGAGACCTTTGGTGGAACTTGGCCTTTCGAACCCTGCTTTTTTGAGGGAGCCGGCTTTCGGATGCATTACGTCGACGAGGGGACCGGCGATCCCATCGTTTGTTTGCATGGGGAGCCCACCTGGGGTTACCTCTATCGACGTTTCATCCCTCCGCTTTCCGCCACGCACAGAGTCGTCGTTCCTGACCACATGGGTTTCGGCAAGAGCGAAACTCCTCGGGGTCGAGAATATTCGCTGAGGACTCATGTCGACAACCTGACCAAGCTGATCGAAGCGCTCGATCTCAAGAACAATACGTTCGTTTTGCAGGATTGGGGTGGGCTGATCGGCTCAGCGTTCACGCTACGACATCCGCACCGCGTCAGGCGCCTGTTTCTCCTCAACACGTTGGCCGGCTATGGAAAGACCTCCGCGGGGTCGACGCCCTGGTTCCAGCTCATCCTGAAGCATCACAAAGCCGGCACGCTCGGGGAGGTGTTGGGGCACCTGGACGTGAATATCCTCAGCATCATGAAGACGCAGGGTTTGGAGAATTTGTCGGCGGTGGATTCCAATTGGCTTGCAGCCTTCGGCTCGGCCTTTCCGACGAAGGAGGACTGCGTCGGGGCAATTGAGTTTCCGCTCGACGCTTTGCTTGGTCGGATCATTCCATACCTCGAGGAGGGCGTTCCGCTTCTCCAAAAGCTGAAGTCGAAACCCGCGATGCTTGCGGTCGGCATGAAGGATCGAGCGATTGCGCCGGAGAACCAGATCTCTGATTTCAAAGCAATATGGCCTGACGCGCCGGTCATTAAGCTCCCGCATGCGGGACACTTTAGCCAGGAAGACGCACCGGACACCATCATTGCATTGATTGAGCTGTTCATCCAAAGCGCCAGGTGATTGTGCAAGCAAACCTGGCTGGTCTTGCGGGAACAGCGGTGCGTGTCCGGCTATGAAGAGGAACTCTATGAAAGGGATCGCTCATGGGCAGCGTGAAGAAGGCGTTCGATCTTACGGGAAAAATCGCGCTCGTAACGGGCGGCTCGCGTGGATTGGGCTTGCAGATCGCCGAGGCATTGGGCGAGCAAGGCGCCAAGGTGATTTTGTCGTCGCGGAAAGCCGCCGATCTCGAGCAGGCGTGTTCACATCTTTCAAAGCTCGGATATCAGGCGGACGCTATCGCGGCCGACAATTCCAAGGATGACGATATCATGCGGTTGGTCGACCAAGCCTTGGGCAAGTTTGGCAGGATCGATATTCTCTTGAACAATGCCGGCGCCACCTGGGGAGCTCCGACAGAGGATCATCCTGTCGAAGCATGGGACAAGGTGATGAATCTCAATATTCGTTCCCTGTTCGTGTTGAGCCAGCAGGTCGCGAAGCGGTCGATGATTCCGAACAAGTACGGGCGCGTCATCAACATGGCGTCGATTGCCGGATTGCGGGGTCACGTTGGCGAGCCGCAGATGATTGCCTACAACACGAGTAAGGGGGCGGTTGTCAATTTCACCCGCGCATTGGCGGGCAGTTGGGGTCAGTACGGCATTACGGTCAATGCGCTCGCTCCCGGTTTCTTCCCGTCCAAAATGACGGCCGGAACCATTAAGGCGGTTGGCCTCGAAAAGCTGACTGAGGGTGTTCCGCTGCGTTGCATCGGTGATGAAGACGATCTGAAGGGGGCGATCATCCTGTTCGCCAGCGACGCCGGCAAGCACATTACCGGTCAGATATTGGCAGTGGACGGCGGCATCATGGCTGTCTGACAGCTCGCCCACCGGCCCTTGCTGGCGCGCACTCAATTCAATGTTGAATAGCCGCTCGCCAGATGCGCTGTGGCCAGCACTGACCAAGCCGAACTACCAAGCTGCCAACCAGCCGGTGCCGCGCAAGCGGTTTGGGCGGATCCGAGCGCACCGCCCATCCTAAAGGAGATAGCCGATGACAAGCCCTGTTATTATCGAGAAACACGGCACTGTGGCCGTTCTTCTGGTCGACAACCCGCCAGTGAACGCACTCGGTTCGCTGGTGCGCCAAGGTCTGCGCGACGCCATGCGGGAGGTGCTGGACAATCCGCAGTATGCGGCCGTCGTGCTTGCCTGCGCCGGCCGCACGTTCATTAGCGGGGCCGACATTCGCGAGTTCGACCAGAAGATCGAGGGACCCAGTCTCGACGAAATCAATCGCCTGTTCGAGAACCGGTCCAAACCTGTCGTCGCCGCAATTCATGGCGTCGCGTTCGGCGGCGGGCTCGAAGTTGCGATGGGCTGCCATTTCCGTATTGCGGCGAGCGACGCCAAGCTCGGGCAACCGGAAGTCAAACTTGGATTGATCCCGGGTGGTGGCGGTACGCAACGTCTGCCGCGTGCCATCGGACCGGCGAGAGCTGTGCAAATGATCGTGACCGGCGATCCGATCGGCGCGGAAGAGGCGCTGCAGCTTGGGCTGGTCCACCAAATATTCGAAGGGGAACCAGTGGCGGCGGGTGTTGCCTTTGCGCAGAAAGTTCTGTCCGAACGCCGTCCCCTGCGTTCGCTGCGCGATGACGATTCCATGCTGCAAGCGGCGCGCGCTGACAGAAGCATCCTGACGAAGGCGGCGGCTGAAGCGATGAAGCGCAATCGCGGGCTCGAAGCCCCGGCGGCCTGCGTGGAAGCCGTTGCGTGGTGCCTGGACGTACCGTTCGATGAAGCGATCCGGCGGGAATGGACGCTGTTCACCCGGTTGAGAAGCGGCGATCAGTCTAAAGCACTGCGTCACGTGTTCTTCGCGGAACGCAGCAGCAACAAGATCGCTGGTCTCGAGGCCGGCACACGCCCGCGGAAAGTCAACTCGGTCGCGATCATCGGCGCAGGCACGATGGGTGGCGGCATCGCCATGTCCTTTGCCAACGCCGGCATCCCGGTGAAGCTGATCGAAATCGCAAAGGATGCGCTCGACCGTGGCCTTGGTACCATACGGAAAACCTACGAGGCGACCGCAGCACGCTCGGCGATGTCTTCGGACACCGTCGCCAAGCGCTTGGGACTGATAACCGGTGCCGTGGGCCTGGAGCACGCTGCGGAGGCCGACCTCGTCATCGAGGCGGCATTCGAGACCATGCAGATAAAGAAGGAGATCTTCTCCGAACTTGATACCGCTGCAAAGCCGGGGGCGATTCTCGCAACAAATACTTCCTTTCTCGACGTCAACGCGATTGCAGCGGTCACGAAGCGGCCCCAAGACGTACTCGGGATGCACTTCTTCAGCCCGGCGAATGTCATGAAGCTGTGCGAGATGGTGCGTGGCGAAAAGTCGTCGCCGGACGTGCTGGCCACGGCCGCTGCAGTCGCGCGGCGCATCGGGAAGATTCCCGTCGTCGTGGGCGTCTGCCACGGCTTTGTCGGCAATCGAATGCTCGTGGTCCGCCTGCTCCAGGCCCGCAAGATGTTGCTTGACGGGGCGCTGCCGCAGCAGGTTGACGCTGTCGCGACGCGGTTCGGAATGATGGGGCCTTTTGCCATGGGGGATATGGCAGGTCTCGATATCGGCTGGCGATCGCGCAAGGATAGTGGCGAGACATCTCCGATCGAGGATGCGTTGTGCGAAGCGGGAAGATTCGGTCAGAAGACCGGAGCGGGGTACTACCGGTACGATGCTGGATCCAGAACGCCGATTCCGGATGCCGACGTAGAGGCCTTGATCGTGGATACCAGTCGCAAGCTAGGCATCACGCGACGCCAGATCAGCGACGCCGAGATTCATGAACGACTGATCTACCCGATGATTAATGAGGGCGCACGAATTCTCGAGGAAGGGATCGCGGAGCGGGCGAGCGACATCGATCTGGTCTGGCTCTATGGATACGGCTGGCCGCCCCAGACCGGCGGTCCGATCTTTCTTGCGGACCAGATAGGCCTCCCCGTCGTGGCTGAGCGGTTGGCGTTTATGGCCGCACTGGACAAGGACGAAACACTGCGGCCGGTGCCGCTGTTACATCGCCTCGCTACCTCGGGCGGAACCTTCGCGGCTTTCAAGTAGATGAAGGAGGTGCGGGATCTCCGCGTCAAGAGAGGACTATAGACGAGATGGTCTACGTGATAGCAACGCTCACGGTGAAGCCAGAAATGAAGGCGGAGTTGTTTTCCGCCGCGAAGGATTGCATCGCCGCCACCCACAAGGAAGACGGATGTATTTCCTATGAGCTGTTCGAAAGTACCACCGATCCGAACAAGCTCGTGTTCGTCGAACAGTGGCAGTCGGCCGACTGCCTCCCTCTGCATTCCAAGAGCGACCACATGAGAGCATTTGGCCGCATGGCGGTGAAGTGCTTTGCAGCCCCTGTACAGGTCCAGATCATCACTCCCGAAAAGGTCGAGAAGCGGTAGCTCTATCGTCCTCAGACGGCCGCGGATAGCGGGTTCCATATAAGAACGATTTCAAGGCTGCACGGACTTCCCGTCCCCTTTGACGAGTCATTCAGTAACGACCCGGTCCACCCCCATGCCGATAGCAGCGTAAGCCGGTCGCGCTTCAAAGGTCAATTGGGATTCTTGCGCGAGCTCAACCGGAGACGCCAGTCTCCCTACTGGCTTGCTTCCGTACGGATACGCGGGACAATTCTTCTCGAAGCCGGCTTGACGAGTTCTAAAAAAGAACTGTAGATTAACGGAAAGACGGCTGAACAATGGCCGCGGTTTGCAGGATCGCGGGCCCCGCCGGGGCGCGCACTCCGCTGTTCACAGGGAGGACGCTATGCTCAAATTGTTCAAAGCTGCTTTCGCACTGATGCTTTTGGCGCTGGGATCATCCGCATTTGCCGCTGACGCGCCGGGGTTAACACAGACTGAGATCAAGATTGGCGGGGTCTTTCCTTTCAGCGGACCCGCTTCGTCGATCGGCTTGGTCGGCCGAGGGATTCTCGCTTATGTCCAGTCGATCAACGACCGCGGCGGCATCAACGGACGGAAGATCAATTACATTGCCTATGATGACGCCTACAGCCCGCCCAAGGCCGTAGAGCATGTTCGCAAGCTCGTCGAAAGCGATGAGGTTGCCTTCATCTTCAGCCAACTCGGCACGCCCGGTAATACGGCGGTGGCAAAATATCTGATGTCGAAGCGAGTGCCGGCTATCGGCATCGTCTCGGGGTCGAACAAGTTCACGAACGTGACGGACTTTCCGCTGACGACGACCAGCCTGGTCAGCTTCGACACGGAGGGAAAGATCTACGCCAAATTCCTGACCAAGACGCTGCCGAATGCGAAATATGCCATCCTCTATCAGAACGATGACCTCGGCAAAGATTACGTCAACGCTTTCAAGGCGAGTCTGAAGGGCGATTTCGACAAGAAAGTAACTGCCATCGCTTATGAAATCAGCGATCCGACAGTGGATTCTCAGGTCGTGAATTTGAAGAGCTCAGGCGCCGAAGCATTGCTGGTGGCGGGAACGCCAAAGTTTGCTGCGCAAGCAATCCGAAAGGCGGCCGAGATCGACTGGAAGCCAACAATCCTGCTGAACTACCCCTCCAGTTCGGTTGGCGCGACCCTTAAGCCGGCAGGCCTTGAAAGGTCGGTGGGGGTGATAGTCGGGACCATCCTGATGGATCCGACGGATGCGCAGTGGGATAGCACCGCAGGGATGAAGAATTATCGGGCATTCATCGACAGGTACATGCCGGGCGTCGATATCGCCGACGGCAATTACCTCTTCGGTTATACGCAGGCCATGCTGCTCGAACAGCTGATCAAGCAGTGCGGCAACGATCTGTCCCGCGAGAACATCATCAGGCAGGCGAAGAGCCTGAAGAATGTGGCGTTGCCGACACTGCTGCCCGGCGTCAGCGTCAATACGAGTGACAAGATCAACATGAACTACACGCAGATGAGGCTTCAGCGCTGGACCGGCACGCGCTGGGACCTTTTCAGCGAAGTACTCGATGCCTCCTCGGAGTGATGAGGGGCGACTAATGGCACGCGACAAAAGAGAACTCGTACCGGCAGGGGTACGGGTATGGAGAGATCAAATGTCGATGAAATGGAAGATTGTGGCGGCTTTGGCTTTGCTTTTGAGCGGCCCGGCATTCGCGGCCGAAGAGCCCGGAATTACAGCGACCGAGATCAAGATCGGCGGCGTTTTTCCCTTTAGCGGACCGGCGTCGTCGATCGGTCTCGTGGGCAGGGGAGTTATGGCCTATATCCAGTCGGTCAACGACCGCGGCGGCATCAACGGTCGCAAGATTAACTACATCGCATATGACGATGCATATAGCCCTCCTAAGGCGGTGGAGCATGTCCGCAAACTCGTTGAGAGCGACGAAGTGTCGTTCATGTTCGGCCAGCTCGGCACTCCCGGTATCTCCGCTACGGCTAAATACCTGAGGTCGAAAGGGGTGCCCAGCATCGCAATTATGAGCGGGTCATCCAAGTTCACGGATATTGCCAACTACCCGCTGACCACGACAGGTCTTGTCAGCTACGACACCGAAGGAAAGATCTACGCCAAATATTTGACGAGGGCATTGCCAAACGCAAAGTATGCCATCCTCTATCAGAACGACGACCTTGGCAAAGACTATGTCAACGCCTTCAGGGCGTTTCTCGGTAAGGATTTCGACCGAAAGGTCGTAACTGCGTCCTATGAGGTTACCGAACCGACGATTGATTCACAGGTGGTCAATCTGAAGAGCTCCGGTGCGGATGCCCTCGTGATCGCCGGCACGCCGAAGTTCGCCGCTCAGGCCATCCGGCAAGCCGCGGTGATCGGCTGGAAGGCGACCGTAATCCTCAATTTTCCATCCAGCTCGGTCGGAGGCACGCTCGCACCGGCCGGTCTCGACAAATCGGTCGGCGTGATCGTCGGCACGACCAACAAGGACATTCTGGATCCGGCATGGAAAGACGACCCGGGTATGCAGGCCTACAGGGCATTCTTTGACAAGTATTTGCCGGGCGCCGACATCACCAATGGCAGCTATCTGACCGGCTATCAGCAAGGCATCGTGCTCGAGCAGATTCTAAAACAATGCGGGAGCGACTTGTCCCGCAAGAATATTCTTGCGCAGGCCAAGAACCTGAAGGACTTCGTCATTCCAACTGCGCTGCCCGGCATCAAGGTCAACACCTCCAGCGCCGAGAACATGATCTGGACGCAGATGCGGTTGCAGCGATGGGCCGGCACGAGCTGGCAAGCCTTCGGGGAAGTACTGGACGCCAGGTCCGAGTGATCTGACCAGCGAAGCCACGAGTGCGGCAGTTCGATGCGAACTGCCCACCGTTCTGGCCCGAAGCTCGGTTGACGGATCACGCACCCAGGCGGTGGACCAGAGGCTATGGCCATCAGGGGGCAAGCGCGTGCAGTGCGCGCGATTGGCTCCACGCGTAATTAAGGAGATCAATCTCGATGTCGACGAAGGCACTGACGTTTGCGCCAAAAGAGGTTTCGATAGCGCGTCGAACCGACGGCACGCTCGTATTGAGCTCGCCTATTCAGTTGGGCGAGTGCGATTGGCGCATCACAGACTTCCTTCCGACCTGGGCAAATTCTGTTCCGGATCGAATTTTTCTCGCGCAGCGCAACGCGAGGGGAGGATGGGACGAGATTACCTATAGCGAGGCCTGGTTGCAGGTTCAGGCGGTCGGCCAAAGCCTGATCGATATGGGTGCAAAGCCGGCTGACAAGCTGGCGGTGCTTTCAGGAAACTCGATCGAGAACGCGGTGATCTCGTTCGCAGCGATGTCAATCGGGGTAATCCTGGCGCCAATATCGCCAAACTACACGCTGATGCCCGGCGGCCTGGCCCGCCTCAAGGACGTTGCGGAAGCGCTGCGTCCGAATTTCGTTTTCGTTCAGAGCGGACGCGACTATTCCGCCGGTCGGTCCATTGCCGAATTGGCAGCCGCGACCTGGATCAGCGTCGATGGCGCGCCGGACACGGTGCCTTTCCAGACTCTGACCGCCCGAAGCTTGAGCGACGGATTCGAGCGTGCATCAAGTGCGGTGTCTTGCGATGCCGTCGCAAAGATTCTCTTCACGTCCGGTTCGACCGGTTTCCCGAAAGGCGTGCTCAACACCCACCGCATGATGGCGAGCTCACTGCAAATGGGCAGCCTGCTGGTGTCTCCTCCGGATACGCCTGTCCAGGTCGAGTGGCTGCCATGGCACCACACAATGGGCAGCAACGTGATCCTTCATAGCATCCTCAAGAATGGCGGAACGCTCTACATCGACGACGGTCGGCCGCTGCCTCAGCTGTTCCACAAGACCATCGCCAACCTCAGGGAAATTTCCCCGACCGCCATGTTCAACGTGCCTGCCGGCTATAACCTGTTGTGTGATGCGATCGAGAACGACCGCGAGCTTGGCGCCAGCGTGTTCAAGCGGATGGATAGAATGAGCTATGCCGGGGCTGCAATTTCGGAAGGCACGCTCGAAAAGCTCTATCGATTGACGTCCTCGATCACCGGTCGGCGCATCCCGGTCATGTCGGGCTATGGCACCACCGAAACGGCCCCGACCATTAGTACGACCCATTGGGCCACCGACCAGCCGGGAGAGATTGGTCTTCCCGCGCCGGGTCTGCAATTGAAGCTGATCCCGGTTTCAGATACTTACGAGGCAAGGGTCAAGGGACCCAACGTTACCCCAGGTTATCTCGGAAGGCCGGATTTGACGGAAAAGGCCTTTGATGAGGAAGGCTTCTATCGCATCGGCGACACTGTTTCGTTTCTGGATCCCGCGAAGCCGGAGCTTGGGCTGCGTTTTACGGGCAGAATTTCCGAAAACTTCAAACTCGCGAACGGCACGTGGGTCTCGATCGGCAATGTACGCGCGGCAATCCTGGCAGCCACGCGCGGCGTATTGCTGGACATTGTCGTTGCCGGGGAAAATCGTGAAGCGTGCGCGCTGCTCTGCTGGTTGAATCCGACCGAGGCAGCGCGGATTTCGAAGAGTCCAGGCTCAGATTTGACCTGCGATGCCGATGTGGTCGAATTTTTGAAGGAACGTTTTTGGGAATATAATGAAACCGTTGGAAGCAGCGAAAGAATCTGTTCGTTCTCTCTGTTGAAGGAGCCGCCGTCAATGGCAGCAGGGGAAATCACCGACAAGGCCTACGTCAATCAACGTGCTGTGCTGAAGCATCGTTCTGAACAGGTCGAGCGCCTCTACTGCAACGAAACAAGTCGAGATGTGATGCGGGTCTAAATGCGAGTTCAGCCGTTCGCGACCTTGCCGCATGTCGTGTCCGCCAGATGGCGCCTGCGGATATTCCCAGGCTGCAAATTGCTAGAGCGAGGCCTACGACGTCATATCCCAGCTGCGCGCGACCTCAAGCAGCTGCTTTGCGGCGCGCTTTTGCCTTCGGGCTCTCTGGCGCCTTTACCGCTGGCGTGCTTCGGGCGCCGGGGCCGGGGTGGGTATGAACCTCCTTAGCCGAAAGCGGCTCGCCGCACTCAGAGCACACCATGACCGGATCGAAGTTCTTGCCGCATTTGCGGTGCTGGTGCAGCAACGGCCGCCCGCGTTCGTCGACCATGTGCGTGTCGCCCCAATGTACAATCGCCATCATGATCGGATAGAGATCGAGTCCCTTCTGGGTAAGGATGTATTCATGCCGCTTGGGCGACTCCTGATAGGGAATGCGGCGCAGGACACCAAGCCGGACCAGTTTCTTCAGCCGCTCCGCGAGCAAATGCCGTGTGATCCCAAGCGCGGACTGAAATCCTTCGAAGCGGCGGGTGCGAAGGAAGCATTCGCGCAGGATAAGAAGGGTCCAGCGGTCACCGATCACGCCGATGGTGCGGGCCATCGAACACGGCTCTTCTTCAAGGGCATCCCATCGCATTTTCCTGCTCTCCAGTCATCCGACGACCCGATTCCGCTCGAATCGTCCAGGGAACCTCAGCTTTACCTACCATTCTAGATAGGTACTCAGCTCCAAACAATCCCCTATTGGCGGTGCGCAAATCAGCAGAAAATCGTATGAGTTTGACAGTTCGTTTTTAGAACTGTAAAGATGGGTGGTAGCCGGAATTCGGCTATTGAACATCACACCTGATCATTCGATGCACGCTCCGGGAGAAGCCGACATGCCCCTGAAGGTAGAATTCCAGTTCGATTTCGGCAGCCCCAACGCATATCTGGCGGAAGTTGCCATTCCGGGAATCGAGCGGCGTACCGGCGTGAAGTTCGAGTATGTCCCGGTTTTGCTCGGCGGCATCTACAAGGCGACCGGCAACATGTCGCCGTTCGACTCGCTTCGCGGCATCAAGAACAAGCCGGAATACCAGGCGCTCGAGACCCAGCGGTTCATCCGGCGCCACAACATCACGAAATTCCGCCAGAATCCGTTCTTTCCGGTCAACACGCTGATGCTGATGCGCGGTGCCGTCGCCGCCCAATTTGAAGGCGTATTCGAGCCCTATTTCCGTGCCGCCTACCATCATATGTGGGAAGAGCCGAAGAAGATGGACGACCTCGAAATCTTCCGGAATGCGTTTGTTTCGTCGGGAATCGATATCGACAGGTTGATCGCCCGCGCACAACAGGATGACGTCAAGAAGAGGCTGATCGATCTGACCAACGACGCGGTCAGCCGGGGAGCATTTGGCTCGCCGACTTTCTTCGTTGGAAAGGAAATGTTCTTCGGCAAGGACCAGCTTCGTGACGTGGAGGAGTCCATTGTCGAACAGACCCGTCAGCCTGTTCCCAAGACGGCGTAGAACCGAGCCTCGAGGTCCGCGAATATCTTAATCCAGGGCCGGGCGATAAGCTAAGTTCGGCTTAGGCCCAGAATAACAAAGTACAGGGGAGTGCCATGCCTGGTCCGCTCAATGGTGTTCGTGTCCTCGACCTGACCGGCGTGGTGTCGGGCCCGTTCGCGACCATGTTTCTGGCGGACCAGGGCGCCGACGTGCTGAAGATCGAGCCGATCGGCGGCGATATTACGCGCCGCAGCCGGGCCACGATCGACAAGGACGGCGAGTTCTCCGCGCTGTTCATCTCTTCCAACCGCGGCAAGCGTTCGCTGTCGATCGACGTCAAGAGCACGGGTGGCCGTGAGGTGCTCACCAGGCTGGTCGCGCAGGCCGATGTGTTGGTGCAGAACTTCCGGCCCGGCACCATGGAGCGCCTCGGTCTAGGCGTGGAAGAATTGCGGCAGCGCCATCCGCGCCTGATCTACGTTTCGATCAGCGGCGTTGGTGATACCGGCCCGTATGTAAAGAAGCGCGTCTATGACCCGATCATTCAGGGCTTGTCGGGCTTCGCCGATATCCAGTCGCAGCCGATAACGAACCGTCCGCAAATGATCCGCACGATCGTATGCGACAAGACCACTGCAGTGTTCACTGCACAGGCGGTGGCGGCAGCGCTCTATGCCCGCGAGAAAACTGGGCAGGGCGATCATATCCAGGTCGCGATGCTGGATGCGATGATTTCCTACCTGTGGCCCGAAGGCATGATGCAGTATACGGTTGTGGGGGCCGAGGCCGCCGCAGCCGATCCCAACGATCGGCCGGATCTCGTGTTCAAAACCAGTGATGGCTACATCACCGCCGGCACGATTTCGGATTCCGAATGGCAGGGTTTCTGCCGGGCATCCGGCGATCCCGAGCTTGCCAACGATCCACGCTTTGCGACGCCATCGGCGCGTTCGGTCAACGCCACCGCGCGCATCAACAAGATGGCTGAGTATATCAGCCAGCATACCACCGCGGAATGGCTGGACCGGCTGGACGCCGCCGACGTGCCTTGTGCGCCGATCCTGCGGCGGAGCGAAATCATCCACAATGAGCAGGTGGTGGCGCGCGGTATCATCGCGGAATTCGATCAGCCGAAAGTCGGCCGAGTGCGGCAGCCGAAGCCCGCGGCTCGCTTCGAAATCAATGAGGCGGTAATTGGTGGACCGGCGCCCCGGGTCGGCGAGCACTCGCGCGAGGTGTTGCGCGAACTGGGTTATGACGACAGCGCCATCGAGAAGATGATCGCCGAACGTGCCGTGCGTGTGGCCGTCTAGGTCAGGCTATCGCGATCGGCGAAGGGTTCTCAGATCTTCGCCGCTGCCGGCGTGATCGGTGCCACCGGGACATTCGCCGCGACCGCTCGCTGATAGGCCTCCCGCTTCTGGATGCGTTCAAGGTAGGGTTGCGCATTGTCGCAAATACCGACGCCGTAAGCGATAGCCCAATCGAGGCACGTCGTAAGCAGGATGTCGGCGCTGGTGAACCGGTCACCCATCAGGAATGTCCGCCCGTCTGCCAGGGCGACCTCCACGTGTCGTAACTGTTGCCGGAAATACTCACCCGCCTGCGCGACGACGTCGGGCGCAATTCCATAGATATGTCCCAACGCATCCGCGCGATGGCGGCGCATGACGTAAAGGCTGGTGGAATCGAGTTCGGCCACGATAAAGAAGCACCATTCGAGCCATGCGGCGAACTCGCGCTGGGTTTCGGGAATCAGCGAACGTTCCGGCGTCGAATAGGTTCGCGACAGATAGGCGACAATCGCGGCGCTTTCACCGATGCAGAAGTCGCCGTCCTGCAGCAAGGGGATTTTCTGGCGGGGATTGAGCTTGGTGTATTCGGCCGTCTTGGTCTCGCCGGTCCGCGGCCCGATCGGCCTGACTCTGTAGGACAAGCCAAGCTCGTGCATGGCCCAGTGTGGACGGATGGTGCGGCTTGTCCCAACGCCCCACAGGGTTAGATCGGGTGTTGCGTTCATCACCATTTCTCCACGGACGGACGAAGATCGAGTTCGTGGGTCCAGCCGTCTCGGCTTTGCTGATGGGCGAACCAATAGGCCTCGGCGATGGAAGAGGTCTTCGTCAGGCTGTCCTGGGGAATCTCGCTTGCCTCGATTCCCTTCGCCGCTTTCATCCGCTGATGAATGGCTTCGCTATCCACGCCGGCGTCAATGATGAGATGGACCACGTGAATGTTCTTCGGTCCCAGCTCGCGCGCCATGGCTTGGGCGACCGCGCGAAGTCCGAACTTCGCCGATGAAAATGCCGCAAAGCCCTGGCCGCCACGGACACTGGCGGTCGCACCGGTAAAGAAGATGGTGCCGCGCCCACGTGGCAGCATGACGCGCGCGGCCTCGCGTCCGACCAGGAATCCGGCATAGCAGGCCAGTTCCCAGGCCTTGAAGAACAGCTTTTCCGTGGTCTCCGCGAGGGGCTTGTTGACATTCGATCCGGCATTGAAAAGGCAGACCTCGATCGGCCCGATATTGGTCTCGACGTCGGAAAAAAGCTTTTGAACTTCGGCTTCCTGACGAGCATCGACGCTGAAAGCGTGGATACGGTGACCCGCAGCGCTGAGTTCATCCACCAGTCCCTGGGATTTGGCTGCGTCACGCCGGCAGATACAAACCGTATAGCCGCCCTTGGCAAAACGTCGCGCGACGGCCGCACCGATCGCGTCGCCCGCGCCCACCAGTATTGCTACGCCGCGACTTTCCGCCATTCTCGCTTCCCCGTAAGTTCTTATTTGGGACTGATAGCTAACGCCAATCGGCTGAATTGTAAACGAACTTTCTGAACATCTTCAAAAATGGCAGCAACACTGCCTCTTCGCCGATTCGCACGGATCCGCGAAATAGCAATTGACGAGTTCTAAAAAAGAACGTTAAATCTGGATTGAGCTCGTGCGGCAAAAGGCGACGTTCGTTGTTCGGGGAGGTTGGTGGTGGCGGGTCCGTCAGGGGCGATCGATATCGATGAGATTGCTGCAGGGCTGCCTCGCCGCATCCACGAAGTCACGGCTGACCATGTCGCCGATGCCCCAGGCCGAATCGCCTTGATCGAAGACGGCTCCGCTTGGAGCTATCGTGAGCTGAATAGGCGAGTCACCGAGATTGCCGCCGTTCTTTCCTCGCTCGGGGTGCGAGCGGGCGATCGTATGGTTATTGTCAGCGAAAATTGCATTTCGCTGGCGGCCTTGCTGCTGGCGGCGAGCCGACTCGACGCCTGGGCGATCGTCGCCAGTCCACGATTATCGGCGCGCGAACTAGACCAGATTCGCGATCATAGCGGCGCTCGTCGAATGTTCTTTACGTCGAGCGTCTCGAAAGAAGCTGCTGCCCATGCGTTGCGCCTTGGAGCGGAGAACCGGCAGTTGGGACCTCTGCAGGAGATCGGCGTTGCGCCGCTCGACGAAGGTGCAACCGTCGAACCGGTGGAAGCCGATCCGTCAAAACAAGTCGCGGTTCTGATCTACACCTCGGGAACGACCGGAACGCCGAAGGGGGTGATGCTCTCCCACGATAACCTGCTGATCAGCGCCAAGGCCACCGCGCATTTCCGCAACATGGATCATAATGACAAGATCTATCTGGTGCTACCGATCTCGCATATCGTCGGCATCTCGCTCCTGACCATGACCTTAATGGTCGGCGGCACCGTGCGCTTGGCCAGCCGATACGATCCTGCCACGCTTGCCAAGGCACTGGTCGATGAAGGTATCACGATGCTTGATGGCGGGCCGGCCACCTATCAAGGCCTTCTCGAATACAAGAATGTCCCAGGTCTGAAGCAGGTTGACTGCGGCGTACTGCGTTTGATCGCCGTTTCTGGCTCATCCCTCGATCTCAATCTGAAAACTCGCGTAGAGAAGGAATTTGGTTTGCCTCTGCTGAACGGCTATGGGACCACCGAATGTTCGTTAGGGGTATCTGCCGTGCGCTTCGATGCGCCACGTTCCGATGATGCGGTCGGTGCGCTGCTGCCGGGAGTTGAAGCCCGCGTCAGAACGCTGGATGGTATACCGCTGTCAAAAGGCGAAGTTGGCGAGCTTCACGTGCGCGGACGCAACGTGATGCGCGGCTACTATCGTGCGCCAGACCTGACGGCGAAGGTGATGGATACCGAACGCTGGTTCAACACTGGCGATCTCGCGCGCTTCGAAGGCGATTGCCTCCACATTGTCGGCCGTAGCAAGGAAATGACCGGCGCGATCTCAGCCGAGATTGAGGCGATCCTCAATTCACATAAGGATGTGCAATCCGCCGTCGTTGGCCAAGCCCTCAACGGCAATGGGGAGATTGTCGCATTCGTGCAGCCGTTCCCAGGATCGCGCGTCAAGCCGACCGATCTGATGGATTCCATCAAACCTCGACTCGCCTCCTATATTCGGCCGCCGAAAATCATTGTCGTCGACATCCTACCGGGAAGCTCAACCGGCAAGATCCGCGAACATGAGCTCGCCCGCCGCTTTCGTTGCGACCAAGCTGCCGCCAAGCAGGCGGCGAAACTCCAACGACGAACTCACTTGACCTGACCGGGAGAAGACCTTTGCAAAAGAGAAACGCAACCGTGGCCGTGATCGGCGCCGGGGACTACATCGGCGGCGAGATCGCCAAAAAGTTTGCCTCAGAGGGCTTCACGGTGTTTGCCGGGCGCCGTAACGGGGCCAAACTTGAACCGCTCGTCGGGGAGATCGAGAAGGCCGGCGGCGAAATTCACGCACGCTCGCTCGACGCACGCAAGGAAGAGGAGATCATCTCCTTTCTCGGCGACGCCGACAAGCACGCGCCGCTCGAGGTCTGCATCTTCAACATCGGCGCCAACGTCAACTTTCCGATTCTGGAGACCACCGAGCGCGTGTTCCGCAAGGTATGGGAAATGGCCTGCTATTCTGGCTTCCTCGCCGGCCGCGAAGCAGCGCGACTGATGCTGCCCCGCGGCAAAGGCAATATCTTCTTCACTGGAGCGACGGCGAGTCTCCGTGGTGGATCCGGCTATGCCGCCTTTGCCAGTGCCAAGTTCGGCCTGCGAGCTGTCGCGCAGGCGGCGGCGCGTGAGTTGGGGCCCAAGAACATCCACGTCGCGCATCTCATCATTGATTCCGGCGTCGACACCGAGTGGGTGCGCCAGCGACGGATCGAGGCACTCGGTCCGAACGCGCTAGATAACCCCGATGCTTTGATGCCGCCATCATCAGTCGCGGAATCCTATTGGTTGCTCTATCAGCAGCCCAAGAGCGCCTGGACCTTCGAGCTGGAGATCCGTCCCTTCGGCGAGAAGTGGTAACGGGGCCTCGCACGATGGAGCTCGAACTTTCCAGCGAGGACGCAGCGTTTCGTGACGAGGTGCGCGCTTTCATTGCGGAGAACTATCCGCAGGAAATGCGCGTTCCAAATCCCGAGACCGATTTGACGAAGGAGCAGTCGCTGCTCTGGCACCGGATCCTCTACAAGAAGGGGTGGATTGCTCCGCTCTGGCCCAAGGAGTATGGCGGCCCAGGCTGGTCGATCACGCAGCGCTTCATCTTTGAACAGGAAACCTCACGCGCCGGGACGTTGCCGCCGCTCGCATTCAGCGTCACCATGGTCGGCCCGGTCATCTACACCTTCGGCAACGACGCGCAGAAGAAGAAGTTTCTGCCGCGGATTCTCTCGGGGGAGGATTGGTGGTGCCAGGGTTATTCGGAGCCGGGCTCCGGCTCAGACCTCGCCTCGGTCCGCACTAAGGCGGTACGCGACGGCGACCACTACATCGTCAACGGCCACAAGACATGGACGACGCTGGCCCAGCATGCCGACTGGATCTTCTGCCTGGTGCGGACCGATCCTTCGGCAAAGCCCCAGGCCGGCATCTCCTTTCTGTTGATCGACATGAAATCCCCCGGCGTCACCGTGCGGCCGATCATCACCATCGACGGTTCGCATGAAGTCAACGACGTGTTCCTTGAAGATGTACGAGTGCCGGCCGAGAATCTGATCGGCGAGGAAAACAAGGGCTGGACCTACGCGAAGTTTCTGCTCGGCAACGAGCGTACCAGCATGGCCGGGATCGGCCGGTCCACTCGGTATCTCGGCCGTCTGAAGCAGATCGTGAGAACTGAAGTTGGCGAGGACGATCCGGCGTTCGGGGAGTTCATCAGGGAGATCGCGCGCGTTGAGCTTGATGTGCTGGCGCTGGAGGCAACCGAACTGCGCATCGTCGCGCAGATGTCGCGCGGCATCGACCCGGGACCGGCCGCGTCGTTGTTCAAGATCAGGGGCACCGAGATATTCCAGCGCATCACCGATCTGACGCACCAGGCGATCGGCAATTACGGTCTGGCCATCCGTGAGCACCCGGTAAGCGCTAACCACTTCATGCCGGGACCCGACTATGGGCACACGGCGACTGAGAAGTATCTGAACTCCCGAAAGCTCAGCATTTACGGGGGATCGAATGAAATTCAGCGCAACATCATCGCGAAAGCGGTGCTGGGTCTCTGACTGCATCGCACGAGGCATCCGATGGACATTCAGTTGACGGAAGAACAGGAACTGCTCCGTTCCAGCATTCAACGCTTCCTGCGCGAGCAATACGATTTCGACGAGCGCCGCAAGATCGTCGCGACCGATGAAGGCTGGAGCCGCAGGCACTGGAAATCCTTTGCCGAACTGGGGCTCTGCGCCGCGCCGTTCCAGGAAAGCTCCGGCGGCCTTGGTGGCGGCTCGCTTGCGACGATGATCGTGATGCAGGAGTTCGGCCGCAACCTGGTCGTCGAGCCCTATTTTGAGACGGTTGTCCTCGCCGGTGGCCTGATCGAGGACGTCGGCTCGCCCGAGCAGCGCCAGGCGTTCCTGCCGAAGATCATGGAGGGCGAGGCGATCTGGGCCTTGGCGTGGGCGGAGGGACGGTCACGTTATGATTTCCACAACGTCACCACCACGGCACGCCGCCAAGGGGACAAGTTTGTTCTGAGCGGAACCAAAGCCGCGGTGGTCGGTGCGCCCTGGGCCGACAAGCTGATCGTTTCGGCGCGCACCTCGGGCCAGCAACGCGATCGCGACGGCGTCAGTCTGTTTGTCGTAGATCGCCATGCGGCCAATCTTCACCTGCAGAGCTTCAAGACCATCGACGGCCGGCGCGCCGCTGAACTCACGCTGATGAAAGTCGAGGTGCCGGCCAGCCAGATGCTGGGGAGCGAAGGCGAGGGCGTCGCTGCCCTGGAGGCGGCTCGCGATCGCGCCATCGCGGCCCTTTGCGCGGAAGCCGTCGGTGCCATGACGGAGCTGAATTCGGCGACGCTCGAATACAGCAAGACGCGCAAGCAGTTCGGGGTTGCGCTGGGAACGTTTCAGGTGCTGCAGCACCGCATGGTCGACATGTTCATCGCGCTTGAGGAATCGATTTCGCTCACTCAGCATTTGAATCTGACCCTGGCGTCGAAGGAACCGAACGGATCGAAACTGGCGTCCGGCGCCAAGACCAAGGTCGGCTACGCCGCACGCTTTGTCGCAGAGCAGGCCGTGCAACTGCACGGCGGCATGGGCATGAGCGACGAGTTGAACGTCGGCCACTACTTCAAGCGAATAAGCTCCATCAACGTCCAGTTCGGCGATCCCGCCTATCATCTGATGCGGTACGCGCAGCAGAGCTGAATCCCCTCCAACACAGCTAGTCGACTTCCGCACCCCGACCAGAGGTAAACAATGACCGAAGCCGTAATCGTCTCGACCGCTCGCACCCCAATTGGCAAGGCTTACAAGGGCGCCCTCAACAATACCGAAGGCGCGACGTTGCTGGGTCATGCCATTTCCGCTGCGTTGTCACGCGCTAACGTGGAGGGCTCCGAGGTCGAGGATGTCGTGATGGGTTGCGCCATGCAACAGGGCACCACGGGTATGAACATTGCGCGCAAGGCGCTGCTCCGGGCTGGACTTCCGGTCAGCGTGGCAGGAACAACCATCGACCGCCAGTGCGCGTCTGGCTTGCAGGCGATTGCTTTGGCTGCGCGCTCGGTCATCTTCGATGGCGTGGAGGTTGCCATCGGCGGCGGCGGTGAATCCATCAGCCTGGTCCAGAACAACCAGATGAACAATTTTCATGCCGTCGATCCTGAACTTCTCGCGATGAAGGGAGACGCCTACATCGCGATGCTGGATACTGCCGAGATCGTGGCGAAGCGCTACGACATCTCGCGCGAACGCCAGGACGAATATAGCCTCGAGAGCCAGCGCCGGACAGCGGCTGCCCAGCAGGGCGGCCGGTTCAGCGACGAACTCGCACCGATCAAGACGACCATGGCGGTGACTGACAAGGCGAGCGGCGCCGTGTCCTATCAGCAGGTGACGCTGTCGGCCGACGAGGGGCCGCGTCCCGATACCACGGCCGAGGGACTTGCCGGCGTCAAGCCGGCCAAGGGGCCGGGCTTCACTGTTACCGGCGGCAATGCCAGTCAGCTTTCGGACGGCGCCAGTGCCGCCGTCATCATGAGCGACAAGCTCGCGGCGCAGAAGGGTCTGAAGCCGCTCGGCGTCTTCCGTGGCTTTGTCAGCGCCGGGTGCGAACCGGACGAGATGGGCGTGGGTCCGGTCTATGCCGTGCCCCGGCTGCTCAAGCGCCACGGCCTCAAGGTAGATGATATCGATCTGTGGGAATTGAACGAGGCATTTGCGGTGCAGGTGATCTATTGCCGCGACAAGCTTGGGATCGATCCCGAAAAGCTCAACGTCAACGGGGGCTCGATTGCGGTTGGCCATCCCTACGGCATGACCGGCGCGCGGCTGACTGGCCACGCCTTGATCGAGGGTCGCCGGCGCAAGGCGAAATACGCCGTTGTTACGATGTGCGTCGGCGGCGGCATGGGCGCCGCAGGCCTCCTCGAAATTGTCCACTGACGACCAACAAACCGGCTAGACCAGAGATCTGTAAAAACACATCGGAGGCACGCGTGAAGACAGCAATTACCGAGATGTTCGGCATCGAACATCCGATCATCCAGGGTGGAATGCACTATGTCGGGTTTGCCGAGCTGGCGGCCGCAGTGTCGAACGCGGGCGGACTCGGAATCATCACCGGCCTGACGCAAAGGACGCCGGAACTGTTGGCCAAAGAAATCGCGCGCTGCCGCGACATGACCGACAAGCCGTTCGGCGTGAACCTGACCTTCCTGCCGAGTTTCACTGCGCCGCCTTATCCAGAGTACATCGCTGCGATCAAGGAAGGTGGCGTCAAGGCAGTGGAAACCGCGGGCCGCAGCCCCGAGCAATACATGCCGGCGCTGAAGGCGGCCGGCATCAAGGTGATCCATAAATGCACCTCGGTGCGGCATTCGCTCAAAGCCGAGAAGATCGGCTGCGACGCTGTCAGCGTTGATGGCTTCGAATGCGGCGGCCATCCCGGCGAGGACGACATCCCGAACATGATCCTGCTGCCGCGTGCGGCGGACGAGCTGAAGATTCCGTTTGTGGCGTCGGGCGGCATGGCCGACGCGCGGAGCCTCGTCGCGGCGCTGTCGATGGGGGCCGCCGGCATGAACATGGGCACCCGCTTCATCGCCACGAAGGAAGCGCCAGTCCACGACAATGTAAAGCAGGCCTTGGTCAAGGCGACCGAACTCGACACCGTGCTGGTCATGCGCGCGCTGCGCAATACGGAGCGTGTCTTGAAGAACAAGGGCGTCGACGAGCTGCTCGAGATCGAGCGCGAAAGGGGCGCAAGCCTGAAGATCGACGACATCCACGAGCAGGTGGCGGGCGTCTATCCGAGGATAATGATCGATGGCGACATGGACGCTGGCGCCTGGAGCTGCGGCATGGTCGTCGGACTCATCAACGACATTCCGACGGTGAAGGAGTTGATCGACCGTATCATGGCAGATGCCGAGCGGTTGATCAGGGAACGGCTTACGGGATTCCTCGACGCCGACAGCAAGGAAGCCTTAATGGTCGCCTGAAGCCTAGCAACGGGAACCAGGGCGGATGGCAGAAGATCGGATCGAGCTCGACACCGGCACAGGTGAGTTGCTGTGTGAAATCCGCCATCGCGTGGCGCTCATCACGCTGAACCGGCCCGAGGCCCGCAATGCCTTGTCCGACCAACTGACCCCTGCGCTGCGGCGCATGATAAGGCAGTGCGGCGATGATTCCGGCGTCGGCGCACTGCTCATCACGGGCGCTGGAGCCGCCTTTTGCGCCGGCGGCGACGTCAAGGGTATGGGGAGCAATTCTGCGAAGGCCGATACGCCGATCCATGAGTGGATCGCCGACTTGCGCATCAAGCAGCGCACCCTCACGGGTGCGTTGGTGGGACTGCGAAAGCCGACGCTCGCGGCGCTTCCCGGGCCTGCCGCGGGGGCAGGGCTTGCGCTCGCACTCGCCTGCGACATTCGAATCGCCGCTGAATCGGCTGTGATGACCACGGGATATGCCCGAATCGGGCTGACGGGGGACTACGGCATCGCCTGGCTGCTGACGCGGCTGGTGGGAACGTCCCGGGCACGCGAGTTGATGTTTCTGTCGGAGCGGATCGACGCACGCCGCTGCGAGACCCTGGGGCTCGTCAACCGGGTGGTGGCCGACGCCGAGCTTCGCGATGTTGCATTTGCGCTTGCAAGGTCCTTGGCCGAGGGCCCCTCGCAAGCATTCGCCGGCATGAAGGACAACCTTGACCATGCCTTGGCCACGGACCTTCTGGATTCGATGGACCAGGAAGCGGCATACATGGTCCGTTCTGCGCGCACGTCGGATCACAAGGAAGCGGTCCGCGCCTTCATCGAGAAGCGCAACCCCGTATTCGCCGGGAACTAGCGTGCGTTCAATCTGAAGGTCCGCATCGCTGACCGGCTTTTCCTAGTAGAGGCGCAGATCAAAAAGCCATTCTGAGGAATTCGGTTGTTATATATGATGATAATCATCTAATGTGGCTCTCTATCTTAGTTCATCCGGGAGCATGCGATGCGTTATCCGAAAGACCATGGGCAGCAGACCCGCAGGCGGATCGTCGAAAATGCTTCCTACGGCCTGCGTCAGAACGGCGCCGACGGCCTGAGTGTGGTCGACCTGATGAAGCTCGCTGACCTGACGCATGGCAGCTTCTACGCCTACTTCAAGTCACGTGACGCTTTGGTCGTTGAAGCGATCGCTTTGGCCATGGATCAAACCATCGCCCATTGGCTGGATCTCACGCAGGGATTGCCTCCCGAGAAAGGATACGACGCAGTCGTCGAGTCCTATCTGAGCCCTCGCCATCGCAATAATCCGGCTCGCGGTTGTGCGCTTCCGGCTTTAGCCGCGGATATCGGACGGTCAGGCCCGGAGGCGCGGCGTACCTTTGCAGGCAGGTTCGAGAAAATGATCGATGTCATCGCCCGTTTGATCCCGAGAGGATCGTCATCGGATGCGCGGCAGGCCGCAGCCGGCGCAATTGCGACCATGGTCGGCTCCATCGTGCTCGCGCGTGCGGCCGGCGACAGGCGGCTGTCTGACGCTCTTCTGGAGGCCGGTCGGCAGGCCTTGCGCAATCAGGACGCTAATGTCTTTCCGAGTCCATAAGCCTCCGGTGCCCATAACTTGCAAAATGCAAGTTATGATCTATGCTGCCGTCAATTGCTCATTTGGCTTGGGAGGTGCGCCTTGAAACTAGCTACCTATCGATCCGCAGGTCAAAATAGGCTCGCGCTCGTCCAAGCCGGCGGCCGCTTGTTGTTTGATCTCGCTGCCGCCTCGCAGCGGGCTGGTAAGCAAAATCCAGCATTCAACTCAATGCTTGACCTTGTGGATTATGGCGACGCCGCGCTGGACGAAGCATCCAACCTTTTCGACCGCTATAGGAAAGATCAGGACTTATGGTCTGCGGTTGCGGAATCCGAACTTCTTGCCCCGTTGCCGGAGCCGCGCCAGATGCGCGACGGCATGTCGTTCCCGGTGCATATCGTTCAAGGCCCGATCGGGCATCTCAAACTAAAGGCGCGGAAGGCAGGCGATACGGCTGAGCTCGCACGTCTGCAGGCTGCGCCGCTGCCCGAGCTGCCCGAGGTGTATCGCAAGCAACCAATCTACTACATTACCAACCGCTTTAGCGTGAAGGGCCCCAACACGACGGTCAAATGGCCGCGTTACAGCCAGGTCATGGACTACGAATTGGAATTCGGAATCGTCACCAAGAACAGGGGCGCGAACATTCCGGCAGCGAAGGCGCGCGACCACATATTCGGCTACACGATCTTCAACGATTTTTCCGCGCGCGATGCCCAGCGGGTGGAGATGGAAGGCCGATTGGGACCCGCCAAAGGCAAGAGCTTCGATGGCGGCAACGTGCTTGGGCCCTGGATCGTGACACCCGACGAAATCGGCGACCCCTACAACCTCAAGATGGAAGCCCGCGTCAACGGCGAGATTCGTTCGCAGGGCACGAGTGAAGGCATGCTGTTTTCGTTCGAGGAAATCATCGCCCACATCAGCCGGGATGAGACGTTGATGCCCGGTGAGTTCATCGGCTCCGGTACCGTGGGCAATGGCTGCGGCCTCGAACTTGGCTGGTATCTCGAGCACGGGGATAGCATCGAGCTCGAGGTCGAGAATATCGGCGTCTTGAAGAATCGGGTCGAGCGTCAAAATATCTAACGAAACTATGGCTTGCAAAATGCAAGCCGCGGTGTAGCCTGCATTTCGCAGATCAAACGATGCGGTCGCAAGAGCCGCCGGCAAACAGGAGGCAGCTTTGTCCGAGGATGCATTGGTGACGCGCGAGCAGCGCGGCAATATCTCCGTTTTGACCATGGTTTATCGGCCGCACAACCTGCTCGGCCCCAAGCTCCTCAACGCGATTGTGGATCAGGTGGGGGCAGCGCAGAAGGCAGGCAGCCGCGCCATCGTCATCCGTAGCGGACTGCGGCATTTCTCCGCCGGCGCCGATCTGGATATCTTCGAGAAGCGGGTAGAGGCAGGCAGCGGAGATCAGGCCGGTGAAAATCGGCAGCTGAACGGCGTCGAATTCCTGCGTTTCATGGAGCTGCTGCCAATCCCGCTAATCGCCAGTGTTCACGGCGTTTGCCTGGGTGGCGGTCTCGAGCTTGCGCTATCATGCGATTACATCATCGCGGCCTCTTCGGCGAAGATCGGCTCGGTCGAGGCGACGCTTGGGCTGCATCCCTTGCTGGGAGGAATCCAGCGTCAGGTGCAGCGGATTGGTGCCCAGCGCGCCAAGGAAATGTCGATGCTGGCGCGACGCTATGATGCGCCGACGCTGGAGAAGTGGGGATTGATCAATCTCACAGTTCCGGAAGAGTCGCTGGAGACGGCGACGATGGCAATCGCGGAGGAGTTTGCGCAGGGACCGACGGTGGCGCATGCCGCGACCAAGGAACTCGCGCATATCGCGGTCAACCAGGGCGTGGTGGCCGCCGACGAGGCGATGGCAAGAGTACAGGCGCCGATCTGGGCGTCGGAAGACCTCAAGACCGGTCTCACGTCATTCCGCAAGAACGGCCCGGGTCTTGCAAAGTTCGCGGGGCGCTAACATGAGTGGCCCCTTGAGTGGAATCCGTGTCGTCGATTTCTCCCGCGTGCTGGCTGGTCCGCTGTGCGCGCGGACGCTGCAGGATCTTGGCGCCGAGGTCATCAAGATCGAACCGCCAAGCCCCGACGTTTCCCGGTTTGCATTTCCATCGACCGACGGCATGTCGGGCTATTACGCCCAGCAAAATGCCGGAAAACGCAATGTCAGCATCAATCTCAATATGCCGGGCGCCTATGAGTTGGTGCTGAAACTCTGCGACACCGCCGATATCGTCGTCGAAAATTTCCGTGCCGGGACTCTGGCTTTCTTCGGCCTTGACTACGAAACACTGTCCAAACGCAACCCGCGCCTGATCTACGCGTCGATAACCGGCTATGGCCAGGGCGGTCCGTGGCGCAGCCGGATGGCGTATGCGCCAACGGTGCAGGCCGAGGCCGGCTTTACCGACAACAGCGTTCGTCACTATGGCAACACGCTGGCGGAGCCGCGTACCGACAGCCTGTCGCATGCAGACGTCTATGCCGGATTGCAGACCGTGATTGCGATTCTCGCAGCGCTCAACAGCCGCCAGAAGACAGGGCAGGGCCAGTATATCGACGTTGCAATGGCGGCGACGCTGCTCGCCGTCAATGAACGAGCGCATGTCGATCTCTCCGACGACGATATCGGGGCGGAGCCCGCGATACTAGGGGCCACCGATTGCCCATTTTTCACGGGACCGCAAGGCGAGCACTTCACGGTTGCGACCAGCATCATCGGCAGCCTGACCTTTCCGTCGTGGCTGCGCGCCATGCGCCGCGTCGATCTGATGGACGATCCCCGGTTCTCCACTGCTGCCGCGCGCCGCTTGAATTTCGGCGTGCTGCACCAGATCATCCAGTCCTGGATCCTGACCTTTCCGGATATGGCGACCCTCGACGCCCAGTTCGACGAGGCCAAGATCGCCATGGGCGAGATCCGTTCGATCAAGGAGCTCACGGCCTCGGAATGGAGCGATTACTGGGGCGCCGTGCAACACGTTCCTGACCGCAGCGGTGGCGAGTATCGACTGCCGGGTCGGCCGTGGCGCTTTTCGGCCGAAGAGTTGACACCGATCGGGGCACCCGCTTTCCAAGGCGAGCATAATTTCGCGGTCTTCAGCGAGCTCGGAGTCAGCGAGGCGGAATTAAAACGCTTAAGCGAAGCGGGCGTGCTTGTTTCGCATCGGCGTGCGCTGCAGCCCGAGATCGTTGCCAAGCCCGAAGCCGAGCCGGGGCAGGCCGCCTGATCAGCCAAACGCCGAAGGGCGCACTGGACATACACGAATCCCGCTCAATATGGTATGAGCTGAATTCGGAGTTGAAAGAGCTATGTCCAGTGTGAAGCGAAGCCGTCTTGCAAACAAGGAATGTTCCATGGCGCGCGCCATGGAAGTTGTCGGCGACCGCTGGTCCATCCTGATCCTGCGCGAGGCCTATTACGGCGTGAAGCGCTTCGACGAGTTCGAATACTATATCGGGATCGCTCCCAATATCTTGAGCACCCGGCTGAAGAAATTCGTTGATGCCGGCGTCATGACGCGGGTGCCGCTACCCGAACACGCCGGTCGATATGAGTACGTTCTGACCGAGAAGGGACGTGATTTCTTTCCGGCCTATCTCGCACTGAAGAAATGGGGCGACGACTGGCTGGCGGAGCCGGCCGGACCGCAGGTCGTGTTCCGCGACCGCGCCGCCGGGCGCCCGATCGAATATCCGGAATTGCGGACAACGAGCGGCAAGCCGTTGCGGCTTGAGGACGTAGAGGTCGTTGCTGGCGCAGGTGCTGTTCCGTTCAATCGCAAGCGATTTGGTGGCGATATCGCCGATCGTGCAGCGGCCGGTACGAAAGCTCCCGCCTCACGACGAAAGCGCAAGTAGCGCTCGCCTGATCTCGACCCGGATCAGATTCGCGCGGTAGTCCGCCGACGCGTAGCGGTCCGAGAGGCACTCTGTGGCCTCACTCAGCAATTTTGCCGCTTGGTCGATATTGTCCCGCGAAAGCGGCTTGCCGGTCAGGAAATCGGCAGCGTGCTGGCCGCCGAACGCATGATTCGCCGCACCGGTGACGCCGATGGAAATCTCGGCGACGACGTCGTCCTGCAGCCGTACTCCGACCGCGATTCCCACGACGGCAAAGCCGCTCGCGGGGTGCCGGATCTTTCGGTAGATGAAGCGCGTACCGGGCTTCGGCCGCGGGATATGGATGCTGGCGAGAATTTCGTCCGGTTCCAGGACGGTGGAAAAGATATCCACGAAGAAGTCCCGTGCCGCCACCCTTCTCAGGCCATTCGGGCCTGCGATCTCGACCTCTGCCTGCAACGCCACCACAACCGCCGGCCAGTCAGCCGCGGGATCGGCGTTCGCGAGCGAGCCGCCGATCGTGCCGCGGTTACGTACCTGGGGATCGGCAATGAGGCTGGCCGCCTGGCGAAAAACCGGCAGCTCCTTGTTCAGCGGCTCGGAAGCAAAGAGTTCGGTATGCGTCGTCAGTGCGCCGATCCTGATGCCGGTCTCGCTGATCTCGATTCCCTTGAGCTCGGCGAGGCCTCCAATATCGATCAGGAGCGCGGGCGATGCCAGCCGCAGCTTCAGCGCCGGCAGCAAGGTATGGCCACCGGCCAAAAGCTTCGTTCCGTCGGGATCGTCGCGCAACAGATCGATCGCCTGGGCGAGCGAAGACGCGCGGACATAATCGAAGGCTGTGGGGATCATTGGGAGGCTCCCGTGCGTGCCTTTTGTACCGCCGTCCAGATTCGGGGTGGCGTCAGCGGCATGTCGAGATGGGTGATACCGAACGGTGACAAGGCATCGAGCACGGCGTGAACCATGCAGGGTGGGGCGGCGATAGAGCCGCTCTCGCCGATACCCTTGACGCCGATCGGATTGGTCGGCGACGGCGTTTCCTGGAACAGCGATCGGATATTCGGCACATGCTCGGCGCGCGGAACGGCATAGTCGAGCAGCGAGCCGGTCAGAAGTTGCCCATTGTCGGGATCGTAGCTGACCTCTTCATAGAGCGCCTGCGCGATGCCCTGCACGACGCCGCCATGGATCTGGCCGGCCGCGAGGCGAGGGTTGATCAGCGTGCCGACGTCGTCGACGGCGACATAGTCGAGAATGTCGACGATCCCGGTCTCCGGATCGACTTCGACATAAGCGAGGTGGATGCCTGACGGCGAACCCATGCCGGTCGGATCATAAAACACCGTCTCATCCAGGCCCGGTGCGACGTCATCCGGCAGTTTGTGCCCGAGATAAGCCATGCGGGCCACCTTGGAGAAGGTAACCGGCGCAATATCGGTGCCGGGCACGCTGAACGCGCCCGCCGAATAGGAAACATCCTTCTCGTCCACTTCCAGCATGCCTGCTGCAATCTTCTTGGCCTTGGCCACAATGCGCTGCGACGACACGTGCACGCTGGATCCGCCGACAGCCATCGAACGGGAATTGAAGGTGCCGTGGCCGGCCTGCACCTGGCGGGTGTCGCCTTGCACGATGTCGATGTTTTCAATCGGAATCTGCAGCACGTCAGCGGCGATCTGCGACAACGACGTGATATGGCCTTGACCCTGGCTCATCGAGCCCGAATAGATCGTGGCCCGTCCGCTGGAATCGATGCTGACCCGTGCGCTTTCCCATCCGCCGCGGTCAAATCCGCCTGGGGCCAGCCGACGCGAAGGTGCCATGCCGCACATATGTGTATAGGCGGCGACGCCAATGCCGCGATAGATGCCGCTGCCGCGCAGGGCTTCGCATTCGCTGCGGCGTCCGTCATAGTCGAAAGCCGCGAGCGCCTTGTCGAGAAGTCCCTGATAGTTGCCGCTGTCATACATCACCCCCATGCTGCCGTAGGGCCGATAGGGAAATTCCGCCGGTTGAACGAAATTCTTCCGCCGCACCTCGACCTGGTCGAGTTTGAGATGGCGCGCCACCGCATCGATCGCGCGCTCGGCGATGTAAGCGCCCTCGGGCCGGCCATAACCGCGATAGGCATCAACCGGTACGGTATTGGTGACGACTACGCGAGAAATGGCTTCGTAATTGTCGATCTTGTAGGTGCCAGTGCCGAAATTGATGGTGTTTACCGTTGGACCGCCGCTCGCCATGTTGGAGAGATAGGCGCCGACATTGCCGAGCGTTGCCACCTTAAGGCCGAGGATGGTGCCATCGTTCTTGAAAGCGATTTCAATGTTCTCGGTATGAGCACGACCATGGCTGGTCGATTGATGACTTTCGGAGCGGCTTTCCCACCATTTGACCGGTGCGTTGAGTTCGCGCGCCAGATAGGGGCAGAGCAGGTCCTCCGGATACAGATGCATCTTGGCGCCGAAGCCGCCCCCGATATCAGGCGCAACCACCCGCAATTGATGCTCGGGAATGCCCACCGTCTCGGCGATCCAACGCCGGTGCATGTGGGGGACTTGGCTGCCGATATAGACTGTCAGTGTGCCGTCCGGCTCTGGCGAGGCAACGATCGCGCGCGTTTCCATGCAGGTCGGGATCAGTCGGTTGTTGACGACGCGTAGTCCGATGACCTGATCGGCTTCGCGGGTGGCTTGCTGGTAGTCGCCTCCGCGCACCTTATAGATCGTGGTGATGTTGCCGGGAACGTTGTCATGGAGTTGCGTCGCGTCTTCACGGATCGCGGCCTCTTCGTCGGTCACCGCGGGCAGCACCTCGTAATCGACCTCGATCAGACCGATCGCGTCGTAGGCTTCGGCCAGCGTTTCCGCCACCACCAGCGCCACGCACTCGCCGACAAAGCGAACGCGATCGGTCGCGAGAACGGGACGGAACGGCACCTTGCTGCCGGGGATGATCCAGTTCGGCACGATCGGGCCCATTTTGCCCTCGAGCACCTTGCCGGACAGGACGAGGCGAACACCCGGTGAGATTTTGGCGGCGGACAGGTCGACGCTTCTGACCTCGGCGTGGGCGTGCGGTGACCGCAGTAACGCCATATGCAGCATACCTGGCAACCTGACATCATCGACGTAGCGGCCCTTGCCGACGAGTAGTTTGAAATCCTCGCGTCGCCTGAGCGGCTGGCCGATATGGCGGATAGCGGTCGTGTCGTTCATGGCTGGTCGCCCTTCGATGCGAGACTTTCGACGGCGCGGACGATGTTGTGATAGCCGGTGCAGCGGCAGATGTTGCCGGCAAGGCCGTGGCGGATGTCGGCCTCGCTCGGATCGGGCTGATCCTTCAATAGCTGGCGCACGCTCATCACCATGCCCGGCGTGCAGAAGCCGCATTGCAGCGCGTGATGCTCGTGGAATGCCGCCTGAACAGGGCTGAGTTCGGCGCCTATGCCGGTCACGCCCTCGATCGTCGTGATCGACGCACCGTCTGCCATAACGGCCAGCACGGTGCAGGATTTTACCGCTTGTCCGTCGATCTCGACGGTACAGGCGCCGCACTGCGAAGTATCGCAGCCGACATGCGTGCCGGTGAGGCCAAGATCCTCCCTGATCAGATGGACCAGCAACCTTCGCGCCTCGACGACGACGGTCTTGCGCGTGCCGTTGATCTCCAGCGTCACGACGTGACGGTTGTCGGGCTCTGGCATGCATCCTCCTGATTGCGGCAGGTTTGGCCGTCCCCTTTTTCTTTACTCGTAGTTACTCTAATAATAAGAGTGACTGGCGGCAAGCGATTTTTTTGGAGCCGGAGACGAGTACTTGGATCCCACTGCCGATCCTATTACTCTGGTAATAAGAGTTGTTTGGAGTCGACGTGGATGCGCTCGAAGAGCTTTGAGGGAATGGCCTGCTCGATTGCCGGCGTGCTCGACGCGGTCGGTGACCGCTGGGCCATTCTGATCCTGCGCGATCTGTCGCTCGGGTTGAGCAAATACGAGGATCTGAGGAAGTCGACTGGCGTTACTCACGCCACGCTGTCCGACCGGCTCAAGCATTTAGAGCAAAACGAACTCATCGAACGGCGGCTGTATCAGAGCGGGCCCGATCGTTACGAGTACCTCCTTACCCGCAAGGGCAGGGAAGTCATCCTGGTCATCCAGGCGCTTGCCCAGGTGGGGGACAAGTGGGCGATCACGGGAAATGCCGGGCCGCCGCTCAAATTCATCAATAAGAACAGTGGCCGTCCGGTGAAGCTCGCGCTGGTCGATGACAAGTCGGGCGAATTGGTACGCTTACGGGACGTCCGGCCGCAGGCCGGCCCAGGCGCCGACGACCTGGTGAGGTGGCGACTGGCCAAGTTCGACCAAGGATGATTTCGGTTTGTCGCTAACCAGCGCCCGGCTTCAGCGCGTACAGGCCAAGAGCAGCCAGCGAAAAGATCGTCAACATCGCGCCTAGCGCAAACATGGCTTCATGCGACAGGGTAGCGGCCAACCATACGCCGGCCGCGGCGTTCATCATTTGCCAGAAACCGAGCAGCGCTGAAGCCGCGCCGGCTTTCTCGCCGAACGGAGAGAGCGCCTGCGCGGTGCCGAGCGGACTGACAATGGCCATACCAAAGAGGAACACGCACATCGCGCAGAGAAATGGCAGGAAAGTCGGGCTGAACAGCGAGACGAGCAAGATCGCCACGCTGCTCGTGGCCGTTGTCAACAAACCGGCGCGGATCGAGAGTTCGAGACCGTAGCAGAGGAGGTTCAGCTCCTCGCGTTGACGTTGGGCTGCCTTGTGCGGTCGTGGCACAACTTGTTCTTCTTGCGCTCTGACGCGCGCGCGCGGACTTCGCGAGCTTAGGCGGCAGTGCCGCTAATCACACGTGAATAGCGCTATCTCGATTTTTTGATCTAGCGCAGCGCGCGGGTTACGGTGACCATGTTGGAACTGACCTCCGTCACGAGCCACAAAATAAAAGGCCAGGCGAACATCGACATCTGCCCCTAGGGAGGGACACCAATGGACTATCGCCTCTTGAAGGCTGCGGGTTCGTTACTGGCCGCCAGTCTGCTCGGCGCAGCGACCGCGACCGGCGCGATCGCCCAGAAGGCTTATGACGCTGGCGCGAGCGATACCGAAATCAAAATCGGCAACATCATGCCATACAGCGGACCGGCGTCCGCCTACTCCGTGATCGGCAAGACGTTCTCCGCATATTTCAAAATGGTAAACGAACAGGGCGGCATCAACGGCCGCAAAGTCAACTTCATCAGCTACGACGACGGCTACAGTCCACCGAAAACCGTCGAGCAGACGCGCAAGCTCGTCGAGAACGACGAAGTGCTGTTGCTGTTTGGCATACTCGGAACGCCGGGCAACTCCGCGATCCACAAGTACGTCAACACGAAGAAGATCCCGCACCTCTTCCTCGCGACGGGCGCTTCGAAGTGGGTTGATCCGCAGAACTTTCCCTGGACGATTGCCTTCATTCCCAACTACCAGAACGAAGCCCGCATCTACGCGCAATACATCATGAAGAACCATCCGAACGCGAAGATCGGAGTTCTTTATCAGAACGATGACTTCGGCAAAGACTACCTCATCGGCTTGCGCGACGGTCTGGGGGCCAAGGCCTCGATGATCGTATCGGAGGCTCCATTCGAGGTGACCGCGCCGACGGTCGATTCCCAGATCGTTCAGATCAAATCCGCGAATGCCGATGTTCTGCTGACGATCGCAACGCCGAAATTTGCGGCGCAGAGCATCAGGAAGGTCGCCGAGGTGGGATGGAGACCCGTTCACATCGTTAGCAACGTTTCGTCGTCGGTGAACAGCGTGATGAAGCCGGCCGGCTTCGAAAACGCTCTGGGTGTGTTGAGTGCCGTTTATCTCAAAGACGCAAACGATCCGAAGTGGAAGAACGACCCCGGCATGAACGAGTGGTCGGGCTTCATGGACAAGTATTTTCCTGAGGGCGACAAAGGCGACGGCTTCACGGTGTACGGCTACGCCGTCGGAAAGACCATGGTCGAAGTACTCAAAAAGTGCGGCGACAATCTCACCCGCGAGAACGTGCTCAAGCAGGCGACCAGTCTCGATATCGAGGTCGGACCGTTACTTCCCGGCATCCGCCTTAAAAGCAGCCCGACCGACTACAACTTGATCAAACAGCTTCAGATGCAGCGATTCCAGGGTGGCAGCTGGGAACTGTTCGGGCCGCTCCTCAGCTCCGAACGCAGCTGACTCGCTCTTCTGTTCAGACAAAGAAGACCTATGCACCGCACAGGCCTTCCCTCTGCGGGCTCCTCGACCGGCTCCCTTCAACGCCGCACTCGCACGCTCTTGTTCAAGCGTTACGTCAGATGCGCCTTCAGGGCGGGCCATCCCGAAGGAAGGGGCAGAACAACAGCGTCCGCTACCCGACTCGAAGCTGATCAAGGTCGAATACGACCGCATCTTCCTTCCGAAGGCAGGCTGGGCACGCGTGCCGCTCCAGCCGCTCTGATGGCCGCTTGTTCCCTGTCCCGAGCTAGTCAAGATGCGGCTTCAGCGCGTACAGGCCAAGAGCAGCCAGCGAAAAGATCGTCAACACCGCGCCTAGCGCAAACATTGCTTCATGCGACAGGGTAGCGGCCAACCATACGCCGGCCGCGGCGTTCATCATTTGCCAGAAACCGAGCAGCGCTGAAGCCGCGCCGGCTTTCTCGCCGAACGGAGAGAGCGCCTGCGCGGTGCCGAGCGGACTGACTATGGCCATACCAAAGAGGAACACGCACATCGCGCAGAGAAATGGCAAGAAAGTCGGGCTGAACAGCGAGACGAGCAAGATCGCCACGCTGCCCGTGGCCGTTGTCAACAAACCGGCGCGGATCGAGAGTTCGAGCCCGTAGCGTGATGCAAATTTCGTCGCCATCATGCCGGCAACGAATACGATCAGGACGGTGCCGGCGAAGAACAGACCGAGCTGGATCGGGGTGAATTGAAGTGCTTCGATGAATAAGCGGGGAGCAGCCGAAAACGTCGAGAACAAGCCGCCTATGGTCAGGCTGACGGTTGCTGCGGGGACCGCGAAACGGCGATCGCCGATCAGACTGAGATAGGTTCTGGTGATGGCGACCGGATCGAGCGGAATTCGGATCGAGTTGTGGGTTTCGCCAAGCACGATGCCATGGGCAATGGCACCAATCACCGCAAAAATGGCGACGAGGGCGAACTCGGAGCGCCAACCAAAGATGTGATCGAGCGCGCCGCCAAGCAGCGGTGAGAAGCCAGGAGCGACCGACATCGCAATCATGATGAGCGCCATCGCGCGTGCCAGCGCCGCGCCACTGAACAAGTCGCGGGCGATGGCACGCGATAGTACCGATGTCGCGCAAGCGCCCGAAGCTTGCAAGACGCGGCCGATCAGAAGATTCGGCAGGTCGCTTGCCAAGCCGCACCAGACGCTGCCTGCGAAAAACACCGCAAAGCCGGCCAAAACTGGCCAGCGCCTCCCGTAGCGATCTGAAAGCGGTCCGACCAGGAGCTGACCGAATGCGAACGCCGCAAGATAAACTGTGATGGCGGACGTGACTGCCGCGCTCGTGACATTCAACGATGCCGCCATTTGTGGCAGCGACGGTAGCAGGATGTTGGTCGAGAGTGTTCCCATTGACGCCAGAGCGGCAAGTACGGCGATCTGCAAGGCGCCGGAAACGGGGGCGCGTGGCGGTGCAGTCGCGACCGCTTCGCTCTGGTCGGCCATGAGAACTTTCGTCACGTTGAGCTTCCAGCTTCTGGGTGCGCTACAAGACGTCGGGCGACACCACTCGTGCCGCTCGCCGAGTATGTTCCGCCTGGTCGCCCTCAGCGGACGAGGCGCTCGACCGCGACGGCGGTGGCCTCACCACCGCCGATGCAGAGCGCCGCCACGCCGCGCTTCAGATTTTGCGCTTCGAGCGCGTGCAGCAGCGTCACGATGAGGCGCGCGCCGGTGGCGCCGATCGGGTGGCCGAGCGCGCAGGCGCCGCCATTGACGTTGATCTTTTCGCGGGGAATGCTGAGATCCTTCTGCGCGGCCATTGCCACCACCGCAAAGGCTTCGTTGATCTCGAACAGGTCGACGTCGGAGACGGTCCAGCCGACCTTGTCGAGCAGCTTCCGGATCGCCGGGATCGGTGCCGTGGTGAACCATTGCGGCTCCTGGCTGTGGGTGGCGTGACCCTTGATTTCGGCGAGCACCGGCAGCCCGTCGCGATCGGCGAGCGAGCGCTTGGCCAGAACCAGCGCGGCGGCGCCGTCGGCATTCGCGGAAGAGGCGGCCGGCGTGATGGTGCCGTTACCGCGGAACGCGGGCTTCAATCCGGGAATCTTGGCCGGATCCACCTTGAGCGGATGCTCGTCATTGGCGATGACGCGCGGACCCGCCTTCTCGGACAATGTGATCGGCGCGATCTCGGCCCTGAACGCGCCGCCCTCGACCGCCTTGCGGGCGCGGGTCAAGGTCTCCATCGCGTAGGCGTCCTGGTCGTTGCGGGTGAACTGATAGGCCTCCGCGGTAGCCTCGCCGAAGTCGCCCATCGAGCGGCCGGTTTCGTAGGCGTCTTCCAGCCCGTCCATCAGCATGTGATCGATGATCCGGTTGTGCCCGGCGCGATAGCCGCCGCGCGCCTTGGCGAGCAGATAGGGGGCGTTGCTCATGCTCTCCATGCCGCCGGATATCACGATGCTGGCGGAGCCCGCATGAATGATGTCGTGAGCCAGCATAGTGGCCTTCATGCCGGAGCCGCAGACCTTGTTGATAGTGGTGGCGCCGGTGGCGTCAGGCAGTTTGGCGCCGCGTGCGGCCTGGCGCGCCGGCGCCTGACCCTGTCCGGCCGGCAGCACGTTGCCCATGAACACCTCATCGATCCGCTCCGGCGCAAGGTTCGCTCTCTCCAATGCGGCGCCGATCACATGCGAACCCAGCCTGTGAGCGCTGAAGGGGGACAGTTCGCCCATGAACCGGCCGAGCGGCGTGCGGGCGGCGGAAAGGATGACGACGGGATCGTTGGCAGCGGCCATGACGGGTTCTCCTGTTTGGTCGCGACTATTGTATGACGATAATCATCTATGGGACTGGAATGCAATGCAATGGTGATGGTTCCACCCAAGAAGGCGCCTTCCCGAGCTACAGCCAGCCTGAACTAACGCCAGTAAATTCCATTTTAGAATTGACAATTTTGGAAATTAATCGTTTGGTTGCGAATGAGAAATCTCCCCGAGGCAAGCGGTATCGCTACCGCTCAACTTGGACTTAGGCCAGCTGCAACGCAGCTGGCCCTTTTCATGAGAACGACAGAGCAGCGTATTGACAGTAAGCTGTTTCCGTCGGGAGAGATTGGGCTTGCGTAATTTTGTAAGTTCTAAAAATGTACTTTAATCTTGTTGGGTTGAGTGGTAAGTGAAGGTAAGCTCTCGCGATCAGATGGAGAGAAAGATTATGAGTGTTGCTGATTTCATCCGCAGCGAAGTGAATGCCAACGATGTTCTCCTATTCATGAAAGGCACGCCGGCCGCGCCGGCTTGCGGATTCTCGGCGCAGGTGGTCCGAATACTCGACCATCTCGGCGTACCCTTCAAAGCGCACGACATTTACGAGTCCGAAGAACTGCGGCAAGGCATCAAGGATTACTCGGATTGGCCGACCATCCCGCAGCTGTACGTGCGCGGCGAATTCGTGGGCGGCTGTGACATCGTGACGGAGATGTTCCGGTCAGGGGAATTGCAGCAGCTTCTTCTGAAACAGCCGGAAGCTATGCAATCCTGAGCGGCCGCTGTCGCCGCCACATCGAAATCCCCGCTGCCGTCTGCTCGCTGTAGATGATGAAGGGAGCTTGCATGGCTACAATCGATTTGTATTTCGATTTCCGCCGTCCCTACTCGTATCTCGCATCATTGGATACGAAATGCGCGGCGAGATGAAATGATAGATATCCAGGTTGGCGATCATCCTTCGGCAGCCCAGTCTTGCTTGTGACTGACGGGATCTAAACATGGTGCGTGATAGAGAGTGCGATCTGGTTGTGTTTGGCGCCAGCGGCTTCACCGGGCAGCTCGTGGCCGAGTATGTCGCCACGAAATACGGAAACAAAATCAAATGGGGAATGGCGGGCCGCGATCTCGACAAGCTCGCGGCCGTCCGCGACAGGGTGGGCGCGCCCGACAATATCTTGCTGATCAAGGCTGACTCAGACGATCGAACTTCCTTGCAGGCGTTGGTCCGGACGACGCGCGCCGTCATTTCGACAGTGGGTCCGTTCCAGCTTTACGGATCGGAACTGGTGGCGGCGTGCGCTCGTGCGGGTACGGACTATCTCGACTTGAGCGGCGAGACGGTCTGGATGAGGAACATGATCGACGCCCATGAGAACGACGCCCGATCGAGTGGGGCGCGCATCGTTTTCTCGTGCGGCTTCGATTCTGTGCCATTCGAGCTTGGTGTGTTCTTCCTGCAGAGCGCCGCGAAGAAAGCATGGGGTGAGGCGGCCGAGCACGTGAAAGGCCGTGTCCGCGTAATGAAAGGCACCTTCTCGGGCGGAACTGCGGCCAGTTCGCGGGCGACGATGGCCGCGGCGACGAGCAATCCGCAGGTGCTCGCCCAGCTCAAGGACCCGTTCTTGCTGACGCCCGGTTTCGCCGGCCCAAAGCAGCCGCATGGAATGAAGATTGAGTTCGACGAGGATCTCGGCGCCTGGGTGGCCCCCTTCATCATGTCGCCGATCAACACGCGCAACATCCATCGATCCAACGCGCTGATGGGGCATCCCTATGGGACCGGCTTCGTTTACGACGAGATGATCGTAGCAGGGCCCGGCAAGCAGGGCGAGGTTACGGCCGCCAGGATTTTGGAAGAAAACAGATCGTTTGGCGATGAAAGCAGTCCGAAGCCGGGCGAGGGGCCATCCAGGGCCGAGCGCGAGGCCGGTTCTTACGACATCCTGTTCATCGGGCGCAGCAAGGACCACGGCAGGATTTCCGTCGCGGTTCGCGGCGACAAGGACCCCGGCTATGCATCGACGTCGAAGATGATCACGGAATGCGCGATCTGTCTCTTGCAGGACGCGACTGACGTTGCTGCCGGCATTTGGACGCCTGGTGCGGCGATGGGCGAGAAGCTGATATCCCGGCTTGTTCGGAACGCCGGGCTCACCTTCAAAGTCGAGGGCTGAAACAGCTCGAGTTGCGGGTGATTTTTTAGCCAGAGAATGAAGCGTATGCCGGCCGGCGGAATCGGGGGTCTCATGGAATGTGGTCTGACGCTGCTGCTCGCTGCCGAACTCCTTCCCGATCTGAACGCCGATGAAGTAAAAGAAGGTCAGCTCCTCGCGCTGACGTTGGGGCTGCCTTGTGCAGTCGTCCTGCAAGTTGTTCTTTGGCTTGCGCTGTGACGCGTCGCCGGAAGTCCTCAATCGAGCAGCTTGATGCAGGCCAGGCTAAAGATGCCGATAAACAGGGAGGCAAGAGCAGCCAGGAGGGCAGGGCGAAAGCCTCTTCTTCGCAGTTTCGTCAAGTCGGTATGCATTCCCATTGCGGCAAGCGCGACCGTCAGCAGGAAGGTCGTCAGCCACATTAGATTCGATTTCAGTCCCACGGGGATGGTGACGATGCTGTTGATGCAGGTAGCGGCGATGAAGCCGAGGACAAACCAGGGTACCCCAGGCGCGCGCCTTGACGCTTCTGCCGCTTCTTGGCCCGTCCCGCCACGCGCATCTCTTCGGGACAGCAGATCGATCGCAAGCACCAGCGGGGCGAGCATCATGACGCGCGACAGTTTTGCGATCGTGCCCATCTCGCCCGCGACCTGCCCGTGTTGAAACGACGCTGCAACTACCTGGGCAATTTCGTGAACGGAAGAGCCGGTCCAAAGTCCGAACTCGCCGGCATTCAGATGCAGAAGCCCGGGCAGAAACGGAAAAAGGAACATGGCGATGGTCCCGAAGATGGTGACGCATGCAACAGCATAGGTCACGTCCTCTTCCTTTCCGCCCACAACAGCGTTCGCTGCGACCACCGCCGAGGCGCCGCACACAGAGGTTCCGGCGGCTATGAGCTTCGCGAGTTTTTCCTCCACGCGCAACAATCGTCCGGCGTGCACCGTGAAGACGAAGGTGGACGCCAGCGCTGCGGCCAGAATGACCACACCCATCGCACCCAACGTCGCGACCTCGGCAAAGGTGAGCTGAAGGCCGAGCAGGACGATGGCGAGCCGGAGTAATCGTCGCTGGCTGAACAGAATGCCGTCGTTCATCCAGCCCGGCTGACCCGCGACATTGGTGAGGGTCATCCCGATCAGCATTGCCAGCATCATCGGACTGATGACGGACAGGAGCGGTAAGGTTCGCAAGAAGCCAGCCAGGACTGCAATCAGGGAGGCGGCAATCAAGCCTGGCGCCAGAACGGCGATGCGATCGGCCCATAACTTGATGGCCGAAGATTTGATCGCCGGCTTCGCGCGGCTTCCCCAAATCATTCGTGCGCCTTGTGTCCAGCAAAAGCGGCCCCTGGGTGTCCCGCAAGAGCGGCCCCTGGTTTGGATGCAAGACGAAAATGTTGGAGAATCGGGGCCACCCGCCAGGATAGCGTGGCGGCCCGGTTGGCTTGGCTTGGGGCAGGTCGAGGATCCGATGATCCGGGCAACCTCACCACTTCTCCGCGTAGGGGCGAAGCTCGTAGTTGAAAGACCATGCCGACCGCGGTTGATGCGCGATGTGCCAGATTTCATCGGCAATCGTTGCCGGCTGAGCAAAAAACTCTTCCGGCTTGTCATGAAACATCTTGCGAGCCCATGGCACGTTGATGACTGCGTCGATCATCAGAAAGGCGACATGGACGCCCTTTGGGCCTAGATGTCGCGCCATCGATTCGGCAAGGATGCGTTCCGCTGCCTTCGTCGGCGCGAACGCGGCGTAGCTCTCGACTCCGCGATAGGCCGAGGTATTGCCTGTCGCGACGATGGCACCTTTTTGCGCCTTGATCATCGCAGGAGCGACCGCTTTGGCAAGATAAAGCAGCCCCATCGCGTTGACTTTGAAGTTCGTCTCAAGAGCCGCGGGATCCACTTCCAGGAAATTTCCAAACGTTCCGCCCACAGCATTGTGGATGGCGATCTCGGGCGCGCCGTGATCGCGAGTGATTTTGGCGACGGTTTCGCTGACCTGGTCCTCCTGCGTGACATCGCAGATATGGGCGGAGGCGTCCGGCAGCTCAGCTTGCAGCTTCGGAATGCGCTTCTCCGAGCGCGCCAGGAGAGCGACATGGTAGTCGCCGCGAGAGAAGCGGCGTGCGAGTGCGCTGCCCGTGCCGGGACCAACGCCGGTAATAATACAAACTGGCTTTGTCATGATCATGCCTGCGCCTTTGCTGCCGCTTCAACGAATGGGAGCCGATCGTTCCCGAAATAAATTTCCTCTCCAATCCGAAACGTAGGCGTACCGAACAGGCCGGCTTCTTCGGCTGCCTTGTTGCGGGCCTTGAGTTCATCGAAAATATCTTGCCGAGCCATCAGCTCAATGATGTCGTCCGCAGGAAGCTCGTTCTTCTTCAAAAAATCCTTGAGGATTTCGACGTCGCCAAGATCGAGCACCTGAGCGTAGAGGCCAGTGAACACCTTCGATACGAAATCGGCACCCACCCCGAGCTTGATCGCGGCGATGGCCCCGCGAAGCAGGAAGTTGAGGTCTATGTGCCGGAAGTTCTGGTTGGCCTCCCAACCGACGCCGTATTTTTTGACCCAACGTTGCAGATCGCTCTTCGCGTATTTCCTCTTCGACTTGCACTCGATCGTCGTCGGGGTGTTGCCGGTTGCCTTCATCAAATCCAACACGTTTATCGGCATGTAGACGATGGTGGCCTGCGTGTCTGCCGCCAGCTTCTTGAGCTGCGTCTGTGCGAGGTAGCTGTAGGGGCTACCGAAGTCGAAATAGAATTCAATCTGCCTAGTCATCTTTGGTCCTTTTTCGCTTTCCGATCGCTCGCGATCGCTCGATATCGTGTCGAAAGGCTTCCGAGCTGCGCTTTTACTTTCTTGTATCTAATTGGTTTCCAATACAAAAATCGGCTTCCCTCTTGACTCATAAGAAAGTTATTGACTGGTAAGTAAGTTAAATGTAGATGACTATCAATGTCAACTGATAGCCGCGTCGAACAAGACTTCGCTGGGCCATGAGCATGAGTATTTCAGCCGGATTGTCAGGGGTTGGCGACGCGAACCATGGCTCTGGAGAAAGGAGCGATTGTGCGTCTAGCGGTGCATTGGGATTGCACGAGGCTTTACCTTGCGAGTCGACTGATAATACTTTCGAGCGCATGAAAAAGCGCAAGAAGCGACTGACAAATTCTGAACATCGCGAGTTGAGCATGGCGGCAGTGTTGGCTGCTGCCGAATTTCTCTTCGTCACTCAGGGCTACACCGGCACAACGACCGAGAGAATCGGAGAGCTCGCTGGCCTGACCAAGGGTAGCGTGTATTTCTATTATGGCACCAAGGAGGGGGTTCTCCTTGAGTTGCTCAACCGGGTGCGGGCCAACGTTCTGATTCCCTACGTCCAGCTGTTGAGGGACGACAGCCGCTCTCCGGTCGAGCGCATGACGGGACTCCTGGAAAGGACTGGCAAGATCGCCCTTGAACATCCGGGCTCGATGCTGCTGCCGATCGTCGTCTCAATCGAGCTTGCCGGGACCGAATCCGAGGCGGCGCGCAGAGTAAGTGCTGGCTATAACCGCGTCGCAGAAGAAATCCGGAAGGTTCTGGAGCTTGGGCAGGCTTCCGGAGCGTTCCGCTCCGATTTGAGCAGTGCTGATATGGCCCGGCTCCTGATCGCGGCCGCCGACGGTATGATGCTTGAGTGCCTCCGCCAGAATCTCCGCGTTCACGTTCACCGTCTCACTCGTGCGCTGCAGGCGGTCGTGCTTTCCGGTCTCCAACACGCATCGGGGGCGCCACGAGACATTGATGTCGCGGACGGTCCCTCCGTTATCGATGTCTTGCGCGGTAATCTTCAGGACTACGAATAACCAGTCAGCAATTGTAACGACGGAGGTTTGCATCGTGGCTCAAGCAGCGTTAGCGCGTGAAATCACGGAAGAGGCAACTGAGATCGCCCTGCAGACCCGAGTTAAGGCTGGCGCCACGCTAGAAGATATCAGCGAGATGACGCCCCGCTATCGTGACGTGCTGGTCGCGACCATGGCGATCGCCGCCGATCTCGAAATCATGACGTTGCCTCTCGACTTCGATGCAATAGCGTTTGCACCCGGTATCAACGATCGAATTGCCATCGCGTCTGCACTGCAGGACGAGATGGGCCATGCCCAGGTTATGTTCCGGATGCTCGAGGATTTCGGCTTCGACTCCTATCACCAGGTGTTCGAGCGCGATCCCAAAAATTTCAAGACTTTCTTCCTGCTTGAGTTTGGCAACTTGAGTCCGATCGATGTGGGGCTAGGCCACCTTGTCGGCGATCAGGCGGGATATATCACGACGTGCGATCTCGAGGAAAATTGTTCGTTCGGTCCGTACAGCCGATCGCTGCGGAAGGTGAACTTCGAAGAAAACTTTCACGTCAAGCGCGGCGAGTACATGGTCCGCCACTACATGCAGCAGGGCCCCGAGATACGGAAGCGTGTCCAGGAACGCATGGATTTCTGGTTTCCCCTGGGTGCCGAGTGGTTCGGCGCCACGGACGATGTCAAGTCAAGGACCGACCAACTCCATTATAAGATACGCGGCAGCAGCAACGATCAGCTCAGGCAGATTTGGCTGCAACGCCTCGTTCCCTTCTGCGAGCAGGTTGGTTTGAAGGTGCCGGCTCACTTCGATAACGAAAAAGGCATTTACGTCCTCGATTATCAAATGCCGATCCTGCTGAATATGGAAACCATGAAGTGGGATTTTCGTACGGTAACGTGGCCCGAAAAGTTGGCGCAGTGGAAGAAGGGCGGCCCATTGAAGCTGCCGGGCCTGAGCCGGATGCAGACAGAGCTGTGGGGGCAAGACCTGTGGTGACTGAGCAGGCGGTCCGGGAGGCGCTCCTCGCGGTGAATGACCCGCATATACCGGTCAGCATCGAGAGTATGGGAATGTTGCGGGGAGTCACGATATCGGAAACCGGCGTGGTCGATGTCGAACTCGCAATTCCGTGCCTGGCCTGTCCTGGCGTCTCGATGTTGAAACAATCGGTTAAGGACGCCGTGGGCGGCCTGGAAGGGGTCAGCGAGGTCAACGTTCTCGAAGGCTGGCATCACGATTGGACCACTCAATCCATTGAGTCCAATGCACGACAGCTGATGCGCCGCTTTGGAATACAGGTTTAGTTAGAGGTGCGATGATGAAAAAGGTTATCGACAGACGATTGGAGTTGGGCGGAGACAAGCCCGAATTCTACGAGGTATTTGCGCGCCGAGATTCCGCAGAACCGCTCACTCATATCGGTTCGGTCGAAGCCCCCAACGAAGAACTGGCGGAGGCGCGCGCCTGGTTTGTCTACGACCACCATACCTGGCGGGAGATGTGCATCGTTCCGCTGTCGGCAATCGTTACGATTACCGAACGCGGCAGCAAATCAAAGGTGAAGGTGGTGTGATGGCCGACGTCAATTTAATCGGAAACCTCTCGGAAACCGACCGGTGCCTGCGGGACGAGTTGTATTGCATTGCAGATGCCAAACTGGTGCTCGCTGGCTGGTATATGTTGGTGTTGCAGAACGGCCGCTCCATCGCGGACTTCACCTCCATTTGCGCGATGATGCAGGGGCAGTATGGGCATGCCCGCGCGCTTTATCAGCATCTGGGTCGTTTCGGCGTCACGCGCGAGGAGGTGGAGTGGACGCGTGGTGCGAAGGACATTCGCTCGCCGAAGCTGCTCGATCGGCCGCCGCAGTCGTGGTCCGACTTTATCGCGGCGATATTCATGGCCGAGCAGGCCATTTCCACGCAACTGAGCGCCTACAGAACGATCCTGGCCGACAGAACCTTGGCACGTCTCGCTGACAAGATACTGAAGGAATCGCGCTTCCATCTCAGCTATTCCGTGGGTTGGATCAAGGCGCTACGCAAAGATCCGGCGTCCACGGTTGATGAAGACGCGCGTCGCCGCCTGGTCGATGCTTTGGATTGGTGGGGCGACGCGGACCAGCCTGATATAGTTTACTCGGGCGGCTATCGGGATAGGCCGGACTCAGACCTCCGCGATCGCTTCCTCGAAGCGGTCAGCGCAACCTTCGATGTTCCGGACGGAATTGCGAGCCCTGCAAAGTCGTGGCAGCGGTCCATCCGCCGCAATGGCAACCCGGGAATCCCGGAGAATCTGTTTGAGAAAATTCGTTTCAAGAATCGCGAACTGGCGCTTCCGTGAACCGGGGCGAGCCAAGCTTCGAGTTGCCGCTCGATGTTAGCAAGGTCATTTGCCCGCACTGTGAGAGTAGTGCGGTCGAGATCGAATCGCCATTCGGCGGCAGCGTTTCGGAAGTGTTGTTCCGATGCCTGAAATGCAAGTCATTCTTTCACTGGGTGAAGTGGCAGCCAGGGCGGCCACCTGAATGAAAGCTAAAAAATCCAAGAGCAGCAGGAGCTGCCATGAACCGAACAGACAGGGAGGGTCGTCGTGCTCGATCGAGCTATTTCCGTGTCCGACATTCTTCGCACGACGTCGCGTGCGTTGCCACAAAGGATCGCGATTGTCGATGAGGTCGGCTCCCTGAGCTATTTCGAATTTGACGCGACCGTGGATCGTCTTGCTGCCTGCCTGCAGAGGCGCGGAATCACAGCGGGCGACAGAGTGGCTTATTTGCTCTGGAATCAGCGCGAGCTACTTCTATCTTACTTCGCGATCGCGCGGCTCGGTGCGCTGACCGTTTCTCTGAATTTCCGTCTGACTCCCGAGGAACTGTCGTATCAGCTTGCAGCGGCGGAGTGCAAAGCGATCGTCGTCGACCGGGATCTCGCCGAGCTGGCATCGAAAGCGATTTCGATCTCCAACCTCTCGATCCTTCAAATCGTGGCCGGGGCAGAGGCTCGGCCTGGCCAGCTTGCTTTCACCGACGCGTTGCGTGGCGATGCTGATTACATCCTACAGTTCCCGACCGTTAGCGCCGACGCCGATAGCGGCATCTGGTTCACCTCGGGCACGACAGGTCGGCCAAAGGGTGCAGTGGTAAAGCATCGATCTGCGGTTGCCTCCGCGATGCTCTCCGCCATTACATGCGGCTTCCCCGAAGAAGTGAGATCGCTGGCGGTCGCTCCTCTCTTTCATCGCGGAGCGATGGAAAACTTTGCATTGCCGGTTGTCATGTGCGGTGGAACAAATTTTCTGTTCAAGAGGTTCGACGCGGCTCAAACCTTGGAGAACTTGGAGAAGTACAGGATCCAGCTCGCTTTCATCGTTCCCACGATGGCCTGGCAGCTTGTCCATGAGTCATCCGTCGAGAACAAGACCTTACCACACCTCACGCACTGGATCTCTGCTTCGGCGCCTCTGCCGCCGGTGCTTGCGGAACGCATCCAGGAACGATTCAAGCTGCCAAATGCGGTGACAAACGCCTACGGCATTACGGAGATGTTGTTCGTTTCAAAATGCCCGCCAGCGATGCTGACCAAGAAGCCCGGCACTGCCGGGCTGCCAGCGCCGGGTACGCAGATAGTCATTCATGATGAGAAGCGCGGGATTCTTCCGAATGGTGAAGTAGGGGAAATTCTTATCAGCGGACCGACGGGGTTCTCTCATTATTTGAATGATGAGCAGGCGACGCGCGAAGCGATCATCAGTTTGAACGGAACTGCCTGGTATCGAAGCGGTGACGTTGGCGTTATCGACACTGACGGATACCTTGCGATCAAGGACCGCAAGAAGGACATGATAATTTCCGGCGGCGAGAACATTTATTGCGCCGAGGTTGAGTTGGTATTGATCGACCATCCCTCGATCCGGGAAGTCGCGGTTGTCGGGGCCCCCGACGAAAAGTGGGGCGAGATTGTTGTTGCCGCGATCGTCACGGCTACGGATGCCGTCGTCGACCTTGATGAGATCGTAAAAAGCTGCTCCTCGCTGGCAAGCTACAAGCGGCCGCGTGAAGTCATCTGCCTCGAGACGCTGCCCCGCAACAGCTTCGGCAAGGTACGTAAAGATCTGGTTCGAGCGATGGTTCGCGAGCGGCTTGAGTTGTCGAGGCGGGCACTTCGCGCTTCCTAGTCAAGCTTGTCGGCCCGCATGCACCAGCGCGAGGTTTCAGAAGAAAGGTAGTTTCACTTCAGGGGAATGACGCCATGTTCAAAGTTGTCAAGCCTGCTTTCGCACTGATGCTGTTGGCGCTGGGGTCAACCGCGTATGCCGCTGATGCTCCGGGGGTGACGCCGTCTGAGATCAAGGTTGGGGGAGTCTTTCCTTTCAGCGGACCTGCCTCGCCGTACGGAGTCATCGGTCAAGCCATTCTTGCTTATGTCCAGTCGGTCAACGACCGCGGCGGAATAAACGGCCGGAAAATAAACTACATTGCCTACGACGATGCTTACAGTCCGCCCAAGACCGTGGAGCAGGTGCGCAAGCTCGTCGAAGGTGATGAGGTCGCCTTCATCTTTGGTCAGCTTGGTACCCCGGGCAACACGGCGGTGGCAAAGTATCTGATGTCGAAACGCGTGCCGACCATAGCTATCGCCAGCGGGTCGAACAAGTTCACGAATGTGGCGGATTTTCCGCTGACGACGACCAGCCTGATCAGTTTCGATACCGAGGGAAAGATCTACGCCAAATTCCTGACCAAGACGCTGCCAAATGCCAAGTATGCCATCCTCTATCAGAACGATGATCTCGGCAAAGATTACGTCAACGCCTTCAAGGCGATGCTTAAAGGCGATTTCGACAAGAAGGTCACCGCCATCTCCTATGAGATCAGCGATCCGACAGTGGATTCTCACATCGTGAACTTGAAGAGTTCAGGGGCCGAGGCCCTGCTGCTGGCGGGAACACCGAAATTCGCGGCGCAAGCCATTCGCAGGGCTGCCGAGATTGGCTGGAAGCCGGCGATCTTGCTGAACTACCCATCGTTCTCGGTTGGCGCGACCCTGAGGCCGGCAGGCCTTGAAAGGGCGACCGGGGTGATGGTCGGCACGAACATGATGGATCCGACCGACACGCAGTGGGCCAACACCGAGGGGATGAAGAGCTATCGGACCTTCATCGACAAGTACATGCCCGGCGTCGATATCGCCGACACCAATATCCTGTTCGGTTATACGCAAGCCATGCTGCTCGAACATCTGATCAAACAGTGCGGGAACGATCTCTCCCGCGAGAACATCATCAAGCAGGCGAAGAGCCTGAGGAATGTGGCACTGCCAACGCTGCTGCCTGGCGTCAGCATCAATACGAGCGACAAGATCAACATGAACTACACGCAAATGAGGCTACAGCGCTGGACCGGCACGCGTTGGGACCTTTTCAGCGCGGTGCTCGATGCCTCATCGGAGTGAGCAGGGACGGGAAGCCGGGTTTAGCCAACGGGTGCAATACAGTGGCGCCTCCTGGCACAACTGCGCGCCGAACATAGCCGAAATGCGCCAGCGCAAAACCAAAGCGTACCGCTGAACGCCGACTGGCATCAAACCAGCTGCATCGCTTGTCCAATTCTACTGGTGGATCTCTCAACTGAAATCGTTTCACGATAGACTTGTAAATTCATAGGCTCTAGACAAATGTAATTGATATGAACCGTATCGGGTTTGAAGCGCGTCCACTTGGAACTGATGAGCAACGAAGAGTCTACGTCGGCCGCATGCATCAAAGAAGTGGCGTGGGAAGAACCGGCTCACGTACCACGATATGGCTAATGCCGAATGTTCTGAGAGCGATCGAAGGAGAGACCAAATGGCTGATGCATTTATCTACGATCACGTGCGCACGCCGCGCGGGCGCGGCAAGGCCGACGGCTCGCTGCACGAAGTGACAGCGCTCGCGCTTGCGAGCGCGCCGCTGAAGGCGCTGAAAGAGCGCAACAACCTTGAAGCTAACGGCATCGACGATGTGGTGTTCGGCGTAGTCGATCCCGTTGGTGAGGCTGGTGGCGATATAACACGCTTTGCTGTCCTGAATGCCGGTTTCGATACGTCCGTACCCGGTATTCAGATCAATCGCTTCTGCGCATCTGGTCTCGATGCCGTGAATTTCGCCGCTGCGCAGGTCATGTCCGGGCAGCACGAACTCACCATCGGCGGGGGTGCGGAATCCATGAGCCGTGTCGGCATCTTGTCATCTGGTGCCGCGTGGCCGATGGATCCGTCCATGGCGGTACCGACTTATTCGATGCCGCAGGGCGTGGCGGCGGACTTGATCGCAACGAAGTATGGCTTTTCGCGCGAGGACGTCGACGCCTACGCCGTGCAGAGCCAGCAGCGCGCCGCCAAGGCCTGGGACGAAGGCCGCTTCAAGAATTCCGTGATTCCGGTGAAGGACATCAACGGCATCACCATTCTCGACAAGGACGAGCATATGCGTCCTTCGACAACGATGCAGTCGCTCGGGCAGTTGCAGCCATCGTTCGCTGCCATGGGCGCGATGGGTGGCTTCGATGCGGTGGCCGTGCAGTCACATCCTGAAATCGAGGCCGTGAACTACGTCCACCACGCCGGAAACTCGTCGGGCATTGTCGACGGGGCGAGCGCTGTTCTGGTCGGCAGTGCGAAAGCCGGAAAGAAGCGCGGCCTCAAGCCGCGTGCGAAGATCCGGGCTTTCGCCAACATCGGTTCCGAGCCTGCAATGATGCTGACAGGTCCGGTCGACGTCACAAGGAAAGTGCTGGAGCGTTCCGGCATGAAGCTCAAGGATATCGATCTATTCGAACTTAACGAGGCATTCGCCTCGGTGGTCCTGCGCTACATCCAGGCGTTCGAGATCGACAACGACAAGATCAACGTCAACGGCGGCGCGATCGCGATGGGCCATCCGCTCGGCGCGACCGGCGCGATGATCCTCGGCACCGTGCTCGACGAACTGGAGCGTACCGGCAAATCGACCGCCCTTGTCACGCTGTGCATCGGTGGCGGCATGGGCACTGCAACCATTATCGAACGGGTTTGAGTTGTAACGCACTCCGCAAGGGGAGGGGGACGCAAGCGAAAAATCTTATCATGCCATCCTTAGAGTGCCTCGCGAGCAGCGAGGTAATTGGGATGGACGGCGAGGAATTGGAACGATCACATGGCCTACGAGAACTTCAATGTTGAAACCGATGCCGACGGCATCGCACTGGTGACGTGGGATATCCCTGGCAAATCGATGAACGTTATCGATGAGACGTCTGGAGCCGAGCTTGCCGCCATCATCGAGCAGATGACGTCGGACGCCGCCGTCAAAGGTGTCGTCATCACATCGGGCAAGGACGCGTTCTGCGCGGGCGCGGATTTGACGATGCTCGAGCGCATGAATCGGACCTACGCGGAGATGCTGAGTTCGCAAGGCGAGGAAGTGGCGAACAAATATGTATTCGACGAGGCCCGCAAGCTGTCCCAATCGTTCCGGAACATCGAGGTGGGCGGCAAGCCGTGGGTTGCTGCGATCAACGGTACGGCGCTCGGCGGCGGTTTCGAGCTGACGCTTGCCTGTCACTACCGCATCGCGTCCGATAACCCGAAAACCCGTGTTGGCCTGCCTGAGGTCAAGGTTGGAATTTTCCCCGGCGGCGGCGGCACGCAGCGGCTGCCGCGCATGATGCCGACGATGGATGCTGTTCAGATGCTGTTCAAGGGTGAGGCCATCGATCTCAAGAAGGCCCAGGATCGGGGTATAATCGGCGAGGTGGTGCCGGCGGCGGATCTGATTCAGAGAGCTAAAGACTGGATCAAGGTCGGCGGCAAAGCGGTCGCGCCCTGGGATGAGAAGGGTTTCAAGCTGCCTGGCGGTCCGGTCTACTCGAAAGAGGGCGCACAGTTCTTCCAGCCGGCGGCCGCGATGCTGCGCCGCGAGACTTACGATAACTATCCGGGCGCGCGAGCTATCTTGCAATGCGTCTATGAAGGCCTGCAGTTGCCGATGGATACGGCGTTGCGCGTCGAGTCGCGCTACTTCTCGAAGATCCTGCGGTCGAACGAAGCGGCGGCGATGATCCGCTCTCTCTTCATGTCGATGCAGGAGCTCAACAAGGGCGCGCGCCGTCCGCCGAATGTGCCGCCTATCAAGGTCAAGAAGATCGCCGTCATCGGCGCGGGCTTCATGGGCGCGAGCGTCGGTTTCGTGTCGGCGCAAGCCGGCATTGACGTGGTGCTGATCGATCGCGACCAGGATGCCGCCGACAAGGGCAAGGGCCACTCCAAGGCTAACATCGATGCGGCGGTCTCCAAGGGCCGCATGAAACGGGCCGACGGTGAAGCGATCCTGTCGCGCATTACCGCCACCGCCGATTACAATGCGATTAGCGATTGCGACCTCGTGATCGAGGCAGTGTTCGAGGATCGCAAGGTCAAGGCAGAGACTTACGCTAAAGCGCAGCCGCTTTTGAAGGAAGGCGCGATCTTTGCGACCAACACCTCAACGCTGCCGATCAATTCGCTGGCCGAGGAGTGGAAGGATCAGTCGAAGTTCATCGGCATTCACTTTTTCTCGCCGGTCGAGAAGATGATGCTCTCAGAAATCATTGTCGGCAAGAACACCGGCGACGTGGCGCTGGCCACCGCGCTCGACTACGTCCGCCAGATCAAGAAAACGCCGATAGTCGTCAACGACTCGCGCGGCTTCTTCGCCAACCGCTGCGTGATGCTCTTCCTCTTCGAAGGTTACGAGATGCTGCTGGAAGGCGTGCCGCCAGCGATGATCGAGAACACCGCGAAGATGGCCGGCATGCCAGTCGGGCCGCTCTCGCTCAATGATGAAACCGCCCTCGATTTGGGGCTGAAGATTTTGAGGGCCACCGAAGCCGATATCGGTGCGCAGGCGATCAATCAGGATCATAACAAGCTGCTGGTCGAACTGGTGGAAAAGCGTGGACGTCTCGGCCGCAAGAACGGCAAGGGCTTTTATGATTATCCCGAGAAAGGCAAGGGGCAGAAGAAGCTATGGCCGGAGCTGACCACGCTGCAGCCGAAGCATCTCGATCCGGATACGCTCGACGTCGAGGAATTGAAGCAGCGGTTTCTCGTGGTTCAGGCGGTGGAAGCCGCGCGCACCGTGGAGGATGATGTCATCACCGATCCGCGGGAGGCCGATGTCGGCTCGATCCTCGGATTCGGCTTCCCGCCATTCACCGGCGGCACGCTGTCCTACATCGACTTTATGGGTACGAAGAAGTTCGTCGAACAGTGCCTGAAGCTGGAGAAGAAGTACGGTTCGCGGTTCACGCCACCGAAGCTCTTGATCGACATGGCCGCTAAGAACGAGACGTTTTACGGCCGCTTCCCGCCGAAGAAGGCGGCTGCGGCATAACGAGGCGTCCGCGACCTGACCTTTCCCCGCTTGCGGCCGGGCAACCGCGAAAACGGTTTTCCCTCCGGCGCCCGGTCCATGGAATTTCCATTCCATGGACTTGACCGAATCTACCTGTTGTCCCGCGTCGGCTCTGGGCCAGGCCGCAACGAGGACCATCAGCGGGTGCCCCGCAGCTCGGCCACGATCGCCGCTTCCGCCATCGCTATTTTCCTGAGATTAGTAAAGTACTAAATCAGAACTGATAGTCAGATTTCGGCAAAGGCTTTGATCTTATAGTTCTGGAGACGTGCATGAATCGTCCGGTCCGAACGGGAACTGAACCACACGAGGCGCGTGCGCGCATCCTGGAGGTGGCAGAGGAGCACTTTCGCCTCATCGGTTACCACAAGACGTCGATGGCCGACATCGCCTCTGAACTCGGCATGAGTCCGGCGAATGTCTACCGTTTCTTTCCCTCCAGGGATGCGATCAACGAGTCGATCTGCGGGCGTGTCTTGAACGAGGTTGCTGACATTGCCTTCGCGATCGCACGCACAACGTGCCGGCCATGGAGAAATTCGACCGGCTGCTGACCGCCGTTCACCGCCACAACAAGATGACGCTGGTCGAGGAAAAGCACATGCACGACCTCATTGTCGCCGCCATGCAGGAGAACTGGGCGATCATTCGGACGCACACCGAACGGATCGTGGCCATCTTCGAGACGATCATACGCGAGGGCATCGAAGCGGGCGAGTTCGAGGTCGAAGATGCCGCGAGAGCCGCGCGAGCGGTCAAGTCCGCGTCATGCCGTTCTTCCATCCGATTCTGATCGAGCACTGCGTTCAACACGGCGAAGATACCGAAGCAGGCCTGCGCGACCAGATTCGCTTTATCCTGAAAGCTCTCGGCAAGTCTGACTAAGCAGCCTATCGTCTTCAGGCCTGTGGTTCCGGACTGAGTCGATTGTTGATGCGCATGCATGAGGACTCGACGGAGGAACTGGAAATGCGAATTGATGGTGCGGCACCATGCAATTGCCTGGCTCTTTGCGTGCGCTGCGGTTTACGCTTCAAGCGAGATCGAAGGAGAGTGTCCCAAGTCCTTGAATCGTGCTTTCGATCCTATCGCCTGCCTTCAACCAAACCTGCTTCTCTTTGGGATACCCTATGATGCAGCCGGCTGGCGTGCCGGTGAAGATGATGTCGCCGGGTTCGAGAGCGAAGAGCCGCGACGTGTAGGCGATAACCTTCTGGGGATTGAAAATGAATTTGCTCGTATTGGACAATTGGCGTACCTCACCGTTCACGCGGGTCTCGAGATCTAAATTGTTGGGATCGATCTGGTCGGCGGAAACAAAATAGGGGCCAATCGGGGCGAAGCCGTCGAGCGTTTTGCCGAGCATCCACTGACCGCCAGCTTTCTCAAGCTGCAGATCTCTCGACGTAAAATCGTGACCGACAGCGTATCCTGCGACATAGGAGAGGGCTTCGTCGACAGAGACATTGCTTGCCCTTCGGCCCATCACCACCACCAGCTCGGTTTCGTAGTCGAACTTGTAGCAGACGTCGCGGGGATAAAGCTTGATCGTCGTCATATGCGGTGCGAGCGTATTGTTGTATTTGTTGAAGAGGATAGGTTCGGAAGGCAGTTTCTGACCCGTTTCCTCCACGTGTTCCCGGTAGTTCAGACCCAGGCAGATAATTTTTCCCGGATTGGTGAGTAGACGCCCGAATTTGATCTTCGACTCGTCTTTGAAGGCGCTTTTTGCCTCTGGCGACTTGAGGGCGGCTTCCACCAGAGCCTTTAGCTCCGCATTTCCGCCGTTAGTGAGGAGGTCCTCAAGAGTGAGAGGTGGCGAAAACCCGAGGAGCTTCGACGCGGCGGCCACGTCGAGCACGCCAGCCTGGGTCTTCACTCCAATGGTCTCTTGCCCATCCTCCTGGCGGATCGATAACACAGTGAGCTGGCGAGGTAGTTCGCCGCTCGCGCTACTGCGCGACTTCTTGTCCTGCGCGCCGTGCACCGTGACGTTAGTGGCGGCCAAGGCGGCCGCGGCAAGGCCGGCCTTCATCAGTTTCCGACGTGACTGCATGTTATTTCTCCTAAGGGGCGTGGTTGTTCGTGATGCGATTTGTAATTTCGGCGTCGGCCGTTTGGGGCCTCATAAATCCGCAGAAGCGAAGGATCGGCAGTAGTTGCCTTGCCGCCCGGAACAAGGTCGAGCCCGCCATTAGCCCTGGAATTCCCCCGTCATTTGTTTCCCTGCAGCCACCCTGTTGTTGACCCGAACTGCCGCCGCAATGGTCTAGAGTCATCATAGGACGGGAGGTCGGCGCGGCTCCAATAAGCCCGCCAAGAGAATAAATAAGATAGACTTATCACGATGCCCTGCGGCTAATTCGATTATGGGTTATTCAGCAACGAATGGGCATGGTCGGGTCGACGCTGCATCCGGGCGTCGAGGCTGCCATGGAGGCTGAGAATGGAATTGCGTCGCTTGAAGTACATGTCCGTTCTGGCGGAGGAATTGCACTTTGGAAAGGCCGCCGAGCGTCTCGGGATCGCGCAGCCGGCACTCACGCAGCAAATTCGGGCACTCGAGCGCGAACTCGGCGTCGAACTCTTCCACCGGACGAAAAGGTCGGTCAAACTCACGGTCGCTGGCCGGGTCACGCTGAACGAGGCGATCAGGACCCTTCAGCAAGCTGAAAAGACCGCGCTGGTGGCGCGTCAGGCAGGGCGCGGCGAACTAGGGCACATCGAAATTGGATATGTGGGTTCTGCCATCTTCACCGGTGTTTTATCGAAAGCAATTTCCCGGTTTCGCGAAGACAATCCTCTCGTGGAGTTTCGTCTGAACGAGATCGGGATTGTCCAGCAATTGGACGACGTCAGCAGTGGCCGGCTTGATCTCGGCATCCTGCGTCTTCCGGTGAAATCACTGCCGCCCGACATCGCGATCGTGTCGCTGCACCGTGAGCCGATCATATTGGCGATACCGCGCGGACACCGGCTCGCGCGGCAAAAGACGGTGACGCTGGAAGCGTTGAAGTCCGAGCCGTTCGTTGCGGTCCAGATCCAGGAGGGAAGCGGCTTCAACGCGCAGGTTGCCCAGATATGTGCCGCTGGCGGATTGTCGCCGCAAATAACGCAGCGCGCGGGACAATTCACCGCTTTAGCAGGGCTCGTCGCCGGCGGTCTCGGCGTGGCGTTCGTGCCGGACTCGCTTCGGCATCTGCAAATTGCCGACGTGGTCTACCGGCCATTGGCAAAGATCAATCAGCACTCCGATCTGGCGATGGTCTATCGCAAGTCAGAGCGGGCGCCGGCGGTCATCGCGTTTGTCGATCAGTTGAAGAGGCCGGCGCGTCCAGCGCCGCCGTGAACCGCCACTGATACGATTTACTTATTTATTTAGCCCAAATGATTATTGGCGATTATGTCGCGCGGCTCGGTAGTCTCTTTTGAGAGCCTCTAAAATCCGGCGAGACAAGGGAGAATAACGAGATGCTGTCGACACCCCACCCGAGTTCTGCTGCCGCCAAAGCACCGGATTTCAAGTGGCCCGCCGAAGGCATCGCGCGCGCGCCCTATCGTCTCTTTACCGATCCGGAAATCTACAAGCTGGAGCAGGAGAGGATTTTCAGGGGGCGTTGCTGGAATTATCTTTGTCTCGACGTCGAAATCCCGAAGGCGGGCGACTATCGCACAACAGTGATCGGCGAAACGCCTGTCATCGTGACGAGGGATCATGACGGCAAAGTCCACGCGATGGTCAACCGCTGCGCCCACAAGGGCGCGCTGGTGTGCCTCAAGAAGCAGGACAATGTCGCGAGCCTTACCTGCGTCTATCATGCCTGGAATTACGGCCTCGATGGCAAGTTAAAGGGCGTCGCGTTTCGTAACGGGATACGCGGGCAGGGCGGGATGCCGAGCGATTTCGACGTCGCCAAACATCGCCTTCGGCCGATCCGCATCGAAAACTTCTGCGGAATCATCTTCGGAACATTTTCCGACGAGGTCGAGGACGTCGAAACCTATCTCGGTCCCGATATGGCGCAGTTCATCAAGCGAAATCTTGATCGCCCGCTTCGTGTCCTCGGCACGCACAGCCAGACGATTCACAATAACTGGAAGCTATATGCCGAAAATCTGCGGGACTCATATCACGCAACCCTGCTCCACACCTTCTATACGACCTTCAAGGTGAACCGTCTGGACATGGACGGCGGTATCATCCTGTCCGATGAGAAGTGGCACCATTTGAGCTTCGCGCGCCGCGCCAAGCTGCAAGAGGCGGCCGAGTATTCCGAGGCCAAGGTCCATTCGGCCAATTATGAATCCGCCCTCGAGGGGCCGGGCCTGCTGGAGGCTTGGGAGGAATTCGACGATGGCATCACCCACAGCATCCAGACCGTCTTTCCCAACATGTGCATTCAGTTCACACTGAATTCGCTTGCCATCCGCTTCTTTGCGCCGAAGGGGGTCGACAAGACTGAACTGTTCTGGATTTACCTCGGCTATGACCGCGATACCGAAGAACAATCGCAAATGCGCATCATGCAGAGCAACCTGACAGGTGCGGCAGGTCTGGTCTCGCTCGAGGACGGTTGCATCAACGAATTCGTCCAGCGCGGCACCCGCAACGATCCGGAATGCTCATCTTTCATGGAAATGGGGGGCCGGGTCGCCGAATCCGAGAAGAACTCTCGTGCGACTGAAACTGCCGTTCGCGGTTTCTGGCAGGGTTACCGCGGCATCATGGGATTCTGAGGAGCAAGCCATGCCCAGCGTCATCGAAAAGCCGGTCGCGCAATCCGGCGGTGACCAATACCGTGAAGCTGCGGAACTGATTGCCTCATACGGCCATGCCATGGACGATGGCGACATCGATCTTTGGCCGCAGTTCTTCACGCCGAACGGCATCTATCTCATCACGACCAAAGAAAATCACGAGGCTGGCCTGCCGATCGGAATCATGCGGTGTGTCGGTCGCGGAATGATGATCGATCGGGTCAAGGCGTTCCATACCGCCAATATCTTCGAACCGCATACCTACAATCACATCATCGGTTATCCGACCATGTCGTACGACAAGGCGACCGGTTGCGTGACGGCGCGTTCCAACTTCCAGGTCATTCGCGTCATGGAGACCGGCCGGATGGATCTGTATGCCACCGGAAAGTATCTCGATGTGATTCAAAAGGAAGGCAGTTCGCTCAAGTTCAAGGAGCGCGTCGTTGTCCTGGATTCGCGAAATGTCGATATCCTGCTCGTTGTACCACTATAGGCATTGTTGTTTTCGGCGATGTCACGCGTTGGACACTGCGGAAGTGTGAAGGTTTGCCCTGGCGGCTGACTTGAAGATGCGAAGTCGCGTTCTCGGAAAGAGCCCGGCGGGTTCAACTCGCGGAGCAAATCGACCAGGCAACGGGAGGAATGGCCGTGAGAAGACTGGTTCTGTGTTTGCTTGGCGTTGCCCTCGTGCTTCAGGTGAGCGCCGCCCGAGCCGAGATGTTTCCGACGCGGACTGTCCGACTCATCGTTCCGAATCCTGCGGGCGGTTCGAACGACGCGGCAGCGCGCATCCTGGCGCAAGCACTTGCTGAGATATGGCAACAACCCGTCGTTATAGAGAACAAACCTGGCGGGGGCGGAAATATCGGAACCCAGGCGGCAGCGACCGAGCTGGCAGATGGATACACCTATCTCATCAGTTCGCCCGGTCCAATTGTCATAAATCCATCGCTCTACAAGAAGCTGCCGTTTGATCCGGCGAGGGACTTCACACCTGTCGCCCTGCTGGCCACCGTTCCAATCGTTTTGATAGTCAATCCGAAATTGCCGGCTTCAACGCTGAGCGAGCTTTTGGAGCTGGCGAAACACGGAACCGCAGAGCTCAATTACGCTTCGTCTGGAATCGGATCGACGCACCATCTGTCAGCCGAATTATTCAAGAAGATGACAGGCGTCAAACTAAGACATGTGCCGTATCGTGGCGCGGCGCCGGCCATGAATGATCTTGTCGCAGGCCACGTCCCCATTCTGTTCGACAACTTGCCCACCGTCATCCCACAGGTTCAGGCCGGTACCGTGCGCGCGTTGGCCGTTGCGAGCCCTAAGCGATTGAACTCACTTCCGGATGTGCCGACATTTGAGGAGGCGGGATTGGTTGGTTTCGAGGCATCTTCCTGGTTCGGGGTGTTGGCGCCGGCGAGGACGCCAACCGATATCGTATCCAAAGTGACCGCTGACATTGAGCGGGTCATGTCGAGCCCGAGCTTGCGAAAGAGCTTCGAAGTGACGGGCGCGGAAGTAGGTACAGTGTTCGGTCCGGATTTCGGACGGTTCATGAAACAAGAAAATGAAAAATGGGGAGACGTTATCAAGAGCTCTGGCACGCAGATCATAGAGTAGGCGCCGCAGGTTCACCGTACCCGATGTCGATGTTTTCGGCCAAAAGTGTTTTACGCTCCACACGAATGGACTGAGGTCTGTCGAAGCTGCTAAAGAACGAGAGGCGGTCTATGCAGCTCGAATGACATAATCAGCCATTGGCATCATGCGGCCAATCTTCACGATTGTCCTGCCAGAGAATGAATAGCCTGGTCTTCCCCCAGTTCTGTGGGGCAAGTTCTGCAAAATTGATCATGGGGTCCGGTTGAGCCGTCCCCTCGGAGCCGCCGCCGCTCGCCTCACCCAATCTTGGATGCGAGCAGTTCCCGGGAGTTGCTCGCAATTGTGCGCATAGAGGTCCAGGTCGATCATCGTTTCCTAAAGATGCTCTGACCAACAGCCTGTGATCCATGGCTCGAGCCGTTCGGGCTGCAAGTCCAGTCCCGTCCCAGAGCCTTCCGGTATCGCGAGCATCCCATGCCGGCTGACGGACGGTGTGCCGGCAAGGCGCAGAAGCGGGTTGTCCATCATGTCGCACTCCACAAATGGATACGCGGCGCAAGCTCCGCCGCGGCGCGGTTCAAGCACCGCCGACATTTGAAGCGAGGCGTGGAAGTTCACAGTCGTGCCGAACACGTGGGGCATGATGGGCAGGTCATAGGCTTGCGCGAGCGCCCAAATTTGGCGAAAGCCGCTGTAGCCTCCGCATATCGAAAGGTCGGGTTGAAGAATATCGAAGGTGCCTGCAGCGAGAAAATCGCGAAAGGCACGCACGCTTCCGAGCGCTTCTCCTCCAGCCGTTGCGACCGCAGTGGCGCGCGCAAAGGATTGATAGCCCGGGATGTCTTCCGGCTGAACCGGCTCTTCAATCCAGAGCAGGTCGGCACCTTCCATGAACTTTGCCGCGCGGATGGCGGCCGCTGCCGTATAGCCCTGGTTGATGTCGACCATGATGCCGATGTCGGGGCCCACCTGCCTCCGGAGCGCATTTGCCATGATGCCATCGGCTCTCGGCTCAACACCGCCCCGGGGTTTGATGGCCTTGAAGTTCAGCGAAAGATATTGGTCGACATCGCGCTGATATTCCCGGTAGGGATCGGGCTGCGTTCGCACAAATGGTCCGCTTGCATAAGCAAACACCTCGTCGCGTATCGCGCCGCCCAACAGCGTCGCTACACTGATTCCATGCATTTGCGCGACAAGGTCGTGCAAGGCGATGTCGATCGCCGATATCGCCATCATCGCTGCGCCACGCCGATCGTACCCGACGGAAGCGCACATCGATTGAAAGTGGCGGCCATACTCGGCGGGCGATTTCCCCAGGATGAGTCCGGCCAGCCGGGCGCGGATAAAGGCGCCGGCGGCGTGAGGGGAATTGCCAGCCTCGCCCCAGCCGGAGAGGCCGCTATCGGTGCATATCTGGACAAGCAACGCGTCCCGCTTCCGGAACAGGTTGAGCGCGTTTCCCATCGGCTCGGCTAGCGGGAAGCTAAGATTGAAGCCACGGATTTCGGTGATTTTCATGACAGCTCACTGGGGGCATGTGAGGGGCAGAGGTCAGCCCGGCTGAATATTTCCCTTCTCGACGATACGGGTCCATTTTGCGACTTCGTCATCGATGCGCGCTGCAAACTCCGACGGCGAACTGCCAACAGAAACAAAACCAAGTTCCGTCACTTTGGACCGGAGTGGCTCGCCCCTGAAGGCCTTGCCGGCGACCTCGCCAAGTTTATCGATGATGGGGGGCGGCAGCGCCGCCGGACCGACCATGCCAAAGATCGGCATGGCGTCGACGGCCGGCAAACCGGCCTCTGCCATTGTGGGTACGTCGGGCAACTGTGCGACGCGGTCGCCTCCCGTAACTGCCAGCGCGCGAACCAGGCCCTGACGCACCTGCTGTGCAATTGCTGCGACGGTGGCGAACGTCATTTGTACCTGGCCACCAATCAGATCGGTGATGGCCGGACCGCCTCCGCGATACGGCACATGAAGAATGTCGATCTCGGTGGCTTGTCGCAGTTGTTCTCCGGCCAGATGAATGGCGGTTCCAAGCCCGGCCGAGGCGAAGTTGATCTTGCCCGGTTGAGCTTTGGCGAGCGCGATAAATTCCTGCAGGCTGTTCGCGGCCACAGAAGGATGCACGACGAGAACGAGAGGGGAGGTCGCCAGGAGCGAGATCGGCGCAAAGTCCTTTTTGGTGTTGTAGGGAAGCTTGGTGCGAAACAGGCCGGGATTGATGACGAACGCGCTATCGACAACACCGATGGTCTCGCCCTCGGCAGAGGCGGCCGCGATCGCCTGCGTGCCCACCATGCTCGCGCCACCGCCACGATTATCGACGATGAAGGGCTGGCCCAAGGCACGCTCGAGTTCCGGTGCAATCAGGCGCGCAATGATGTCGGAGGCGCCTCCCGCAGCATAGGGAACGATGATCTTTACGGGCCGTTGCGGGTAACTTTGTGCTTCGGCTCGCCGCAGCAACGGCGAAACAGAGAGCGCAGCCGCTAGTCCTGAGCCGACGATGGTTCTTCGCGTCAATGAGCGCATTGTTCTTCTCCGTGGCCGGGCATCAATCGTTGAACTTGAAACCGGGTGAGGGCTCTCCCGCCGATCCCGGATCGGAAATCGAATCGCAATTGGACTGGATCGGGCTTCCAGCCAGGGCGGCCTGAACGAATGCAAGTTCGTCGGAGTAGGCTGCATGGACCGTTCCGTTGTGGGTCACGCCGGCATAGGTCTTCCAAACCACATTGCTGTTGGCAGCGCAGAGTGCTGCAACCGCAGCATATTGGCGTTGCGGCGGGATCAGCTTGTCGGCCAGACCTGTAGCGAGAAAGACCGGCACCGGCATGCGAACCGGACTCATTTCTATGACAGCGCCTAGACGATCCGCGATCTCTGGATCTTTCAGGCTGTTCGCTATGGTCAGACTGTTGCTGCGAACGATTTGTCCAAGCTCTGCAGTACATCCCTCTCGGGCCGCCTGCAGCAACGGCTTCGCCATTTCAGTGACGAGGTCGTCCGGTTTTATGGTGTCGTCGCCGAGAGCACCTGCGACCATCATGAGAATGGTGTATTGCGGCGGAGATGAACGCGCCAAAGTCTGTTCGCTTGAAGCCTTCTTGGTCGCGTCGGGAAACCGGGAAACGATGCCGGTCGCGATCGATGCCTTGATATTGAGGTCGGGCGCATAGGAAGGCGCGAGACGTGTTGCGCCGAGCGAGGCGCCGGAGCCCTGCGACTGACCCGTAATGATGATGGCGTTGGCGATCTGCCCGTTCGAATGATCGAGCGCCGCTCTTGCGGCATCGAGCACAGAACGTCCTTCTGCTTCCCAATTGAGATAGGGATGCGGACCGGGGCCGCCGAGACCCTGGTAGTCGGTAGCGACGACAGCAAAGCCCTGTTCCAGCCAATTGTTGATGTACGCGCCGTCGCGGGGCCGATGCCTGCTCCAGGAGGGGGCGCATCTGTCGGAGACGCCGAGCGTGCCGTGCGCCCAGGCGACGAGCGGCCATCCACCTTGGGGCGCGGTCCGCTTCGGAAGATAGAGCGTGCCGCTGACCGGAATGATGCCGGACCGCCATCTTGCATCCGTCGAAGTGTAGAGGATTCTCCTGGCCGTCGCGGCCGCAACGATCTCAGGCTGATCGGGTATCGGCTCTTCGCGCAGCATGAGACCCGGCTTCTCGGGCAAAGTGCCGGTCCAGCGGTAGAACGGCGACAAGTCCTGGTCACCAACGATAGGCCCCTGGGGAAGTGAGCCGGCTGTGGCGTACAACGCGCCCGGATGAGGCGAGGCGCAGACAGCTAGTGCCATGACGCCGATTCTTGCGAGTGCTTTCATTGCCTGCTTTCTCCTTTTGGCGCAGCTCGTGAGGCTGCACTCCTTTTGTGCGCCGTCGCGTTGCTCGCTGCGGCGCCAAACACTGCTGTCGATTGGGAGCTACTCCACCTGTAGTCCGATCCGGCGGACGACATCTCCCCACTTGTCCGATTCCGTCTTGAGCAGCGCAGCGGCTTGAGCCGGGCTCGTCGGACGCGGGTCGAGGCCGACTTTGGTGAACTGGCCGACCGCGTCGGGCTCCTGCAGCACGGCATTGAGTGCGGCGTTGATCTTGGCGACGACGCCGTCCGGCATGGCTGCCGGGCCGTAGAGCGCGAACCACGTCTCGACCTGATAGTTGGGCAAGCCTGCCTCGGCCGAACTCGGCACGTCCGGCAGCAGCGGCGTACGCTGCCGCGACGGGACGACGAGGGGCCGCAATTTTCCGTCGGCGATGTAGGGTGCCGAGTTGCTGACGGCGTCGACCATCACCTGCAGCCGTCCGCCGAGCACATCGGTCAGCGCCGGTCCGTTGCCGCTATAGGGAACGTGCAGCATCTCGAAGCCCGCCATGTTCTTCAACAGCTCGCCGGCGAGATGCAGAATGACGCCCGTTGCCGAACCGTAGGCGAGCTTGGTCGGGTTCGCCTTGCCGTAGGCGATGAGTTCCTGCAGGTTGTTGACCGGGACGCCCGGATTGACCGAGACCACCAGAGGTCCGGTGCCGATCAGCCCCAGCGAAGTGAACTCGTTGATCCCGTCGTAGGGCGCGAGCTTGCGCAGATGCGGGTTCACCGCATGGGTGGATACGCCGCCGAGCAGCAGCGTGTAGCCGTCGGATGCTGACTTCGCGACGAATTGCGATCCAACAATCGCGCCCGCGCCCGGCCGGTTCTCGATGACGATCGGCTGCCCCAGCCGGTCGCGCATGCGCTCCGCGATGAAGCGCGCGACAACGTCGCTGCTCCCGCCGGCTGCATAGGGCACGATCAGCTTGATGATGCGGTTGGGGTAATCGCTCTGAGCGCGGGCCAGCCACGGGGTTGCGAGTGCGCCGAGCAGGCCAAGGCTAGCTCGCCGCGTCAGCCCTTTCGCCGTTGTCATCCTGTCCCTCCCTGTTCTTCGCCGTTCGCAAGCCGCGCGGCGTTATTTTTCGGCTTTCGAGCATGCCCGCCGTTTCCGCCCTTAGCAGGCCGAAACCGCCCGCAATCGACCACCACATGTGGTCGGCACGATGGACGATCACGCACTCGAGGCTGCGCTGCATCAGGTCGCCCTCGTAGGAATGGCCGAGCGCGATGTGCGCGATCTCCTCGGGCAGCCCGACTGCGATGCAAACGTGGGCGCCGTAGACTGGATGGCGCAGCGCGGGCGAACCGGCCTGCGATTTGTCCGCTTCCCATCGCCTGCGGTTCGTGGGATCGAATTCCCAGGCCTTGCCGACATCGTGCAGCAACGCACCTGCCAGCACGATGTCGCGGTCGACCCTGGCTTCAGGGAATTCCTGCGCAAACTCGTCGGCGATCGCTATCGCGATCCGGGCCACGCTGCGCAGATGTACCGCCTGGCTGCCGCGCTTCAGCGCGAAGACGCCGGGCGTCGCCTCTCCCGGAATGGCGGTGACGCGCGGAAAATCCGTTTCCGCCAGCGCATAGGCCCAGGCTTCGATCGCCTTGCGGCGCAGTTCGTCGCTACGAATCTGCGCAAGTTCCGGGAGATCCTCGAGCACCGTTGCGCGCAGCGCGTCGGTGACGGGGCGGGGTCGGCGTCGGTCAAGGAAATACATGGGCAACCATCATTCGTCTCACCCGGATGTTGCCGTCGCCCGAAACATAGTTTCAAATGCCAATTTGGTCATAGTTCATGCTCTGGGGTTATATATGCCGATCAGCGTGCGGGAGATGGACGTGTTCCGATGCGTGATGCAGTCGGGCTCGGTGACGAACGCGGCCGCCGCCCTGAACATTTCCCAACCGGCGGTCAGCCGCATACTGCAGCAAGCGGAGGAACGTCTCGGATTCAGGTTGTTCGAGCGCGAGAAGAAACGGCTGAAGCCGACGACCGAGGCGCAGACGCTTTTCGCGGAAGTCGTGAACGTGTTCGCAGCGATCGAGCACACCCAGCGGCTGGCGGTCGAGCTTCGCGATGGCCAGGCGGGGCTCCTGACGGTCGCGACCGTGACCGGGTTCGGTCACACCATTGTGCCGCAAGCGGTCCAGCGCTTCCGCGCCGAGCGGCCGGACGTCTCTGTTATCATTCAAACACTGACGGGGCCGGAGGTCGTTACCCGTGTCGCCCAGGGGCGCGCCGATCTTGGCCTGACCGTCGGCCCGATCGGGCATCCGTCCCTCGACAGCACCATTCTCTGCACGACCGAACTCGGCTGCGTGCTGCCAGCCGGTCACCGGCTTGCGGCCAAGGCTGCCCTGAGCGCGCTCGATCTGGCCGACGAGCCGGTGATCTGTCCGGGCCCGCATCTGTCGATCGGAGCCGCGATTGTGATTGCCTTTGCCGAGGCCAATTTTCGCTTGCGCATCGCCATTGAGGCCTCGCAGTCGAATATCGCCTGCGAATTGGTGCGTGCCGGCGCCGGGATCGCGATCCTGGACGGCCTCGGCTTGCTCAGTGCGCGAGCCCATGATCTCATCACGCGTCCATTCGCACCGAGCCTGCAAAGCGTCGCGCGCCTGCTGAAAGGCACAAAGCGGCCGGCTTCACGTCTGGTGGAGGAGTTTGCCAGCGTCGTTCAGAAGGTGACAGCCGAGAGCGGCTTGTAACGAAGCAGAGTCTCATCTGGTTGACGGAAGTGATTGCATCGCTGGCCTCTGCTTGGCGTAGCACAGCAGCAGGCCGCAGCGCTCGATGATTTCGCACACAGATGAGGGAGAAATCGTCAATCATGCAGCAACAGACGCAAGCCCTCGTCGATGAGTGGGCTCACACATTCAACTCAGGCAAGGTCGCCGATCTGGCCCGCTTCTACACCCCGGACGCCCGGATCGTGCCGCCCGGACGATCGACCGTCGTCGGCGCGGAGGCGATCTGCGCGTTCTTCGCCGATATCCGTGCGCAAGGCTTTCGCGACTATGTCGTCGATCTTGGTGACGTGTTCGCGAAGGATGCCTCTCTGGTCGCGTCGGGCCGCTGGGCACTTCGGGGACTCGGCGGCGGCGGTCCCTACAAGGGCAACTGGCTGAACATATTCGCGCGCGAACGCACGGACTGGCTTATCGCCGTCCATATGTGGAACTGATTCAGCTCCGATTTGAGAAATGGGGCGAACCTGCACATCAGGAATGCGGGAGATGCCAAGATGACTTTGGTACGGTGCGCGGATTGTGGCCGGGAGATCAGCGAACAGGCGACGGCCTGTCCCGAATGCGGCAGGCCTTTGCAGGAACGAAGTTCCGCGGCGAGCGGTGCGTGGGCAGGACGGCCGCCGTACTTCTATGAATACAAGTCACAGACAATTCTGCTCGGTCTGCCGCTCATCCACGTCATGCTCGGCCCGACGTGGCTTGTCGGCTTCAGGCCTGCCCGCGGCATCATTGCGGTGGGTATATCGCGGTCGGTTTCGCCGCATTTGGTGGGGTGGCGATGGGCTTGGTGGCGTTCGGCGGCATCAGCCTCGGCATCGTGTGCGTTGGTGGAATGGCGCTGGCGCTGGGCCTCGGGGCCGGCGGAATCGCCACGGGATATTGGGCCGTCGGCGGGATTGCAATCGGCGTCTACGCGCTCGGGGGCCTCGGGATTGGCGCTCACACCCTGCAGAACGATCCCAATTTGCTTCGCATCCTCGGCGCCCCGCCCAGTAGTTCTAGATGACGCGCGATAGGGCGCCAATGTCTTTGCGATGCGGCCTAGCCGTTTTGCGTGATGAGCCGGCCTACTCTGCGATTGAAGGCTGAAGGGAGTTGGGTCATTGGGGCTCAATACCTGCTTGCTTGATGATGCGCGACCATTTGGCAGTTTCTGCCCGAAGGAAGGCATCGAGCGCCGCCGGCGTGGCCTGCTCCTGCTCGACCGGCGTCATGCTCAGCTCGGCGAAGCGGTTGACCAGCGGCGGATCCTTGAGCGCCTTTTGCAAGGCGGCGACCAGCGCATCCACGATGGGCTTGGGCGTGTTGCGCGGCGCATACATTCCGTACCAGGTGGTAACGTCGAACGCCGGTACACCGGCCTCTGCCGAGGTCGGCACGTTCGGCAGGGTCGCCGCCCGTTTCTTGCTGGTAATCGCATAACCCGGAATGGTGCCGGCCTGGATATGGGGCGTCGGTCCGGTTGCAGGATCGCAATAGACGTCGATGTGACCGGCGATGATGTCGTTGAGCGCCGGTCCGCCGCCCTTGTAGTAGATCGGGGTGAGCTTTGCATCGATCGCGTTCATGAACATCAGCCCGCAAAGATGCGAGGCGGAGCCGAGGCCCACATTGCCATAGGTGACTTTGTCGCCTTGGGCACGCACATAGGCAACAAGTTCCTTCAGGTCCTTTGCTGGAAAATTCGCTCGCGCCACCAGAAGCATCGGAACATCAGTGACGAGACCGATCGGCGCGAAATCGCCAATCGGATCGAACGGCAGCTTGGCATAGAGCGCCGGTGCGGTGGCCTGGCCGACATGCATCAGCAGCAGCGTGTATCCGTCCGGCGCTGCCTTGGCCACGCGATTGGTGCCGAGCGTGCCGCCGGCGCCCACGACGTTCTCGATGACAATCGACTGCTTCAGCGTCGCGCTCATCGATGTTCCAAGCAGTCGCGCGATCACGTCGCCGGGTCCGCCGGCCGAGAACGGAACGACAAGGGTGATCGGCCGGTTCGGGTATTCCTGTGCGAAAGCCGGCGGCGCCTGCAACGACAACAGCAACAGCAACATCGTTTTGAAGAACTTCATTGCAATTTCCTATCTGCCGTCCGTCTGTCGAGAAGCCTTGGCCGGGACCGGCTATTCCTCCGCCACTGCTTTTTCCTTTGGAGCGGATGATTGCTCGATCATGCTGAGCGCGGCCACCGCTGCCGCCTTGACGTGGTCGACGCAACACTGCTCGGCGAGATCCGGATCGCCATTCTGGATCGCGCGCCAGATCGCGGTGACCTCGCGCAAGCTCTTGTTGATACGTTTCGGATGCGACATCGAAGTAATTCGCAGCAGCGTAATGCGGTCGTGCAGCGGTCTGAGCATTCGCTCGATGAAGGCGTTCTGGCAGCCGCCAATCATTGCCGCATAAAAATCCGTCTTGGCTTCCAGGGCGGCGGTCAAGTCGCCCTCGGCGAATGCCGCCTTCAGCCGCGCCAGCGCTTCCCCGATTCTGCGTACCACGTCCGGATCGCGGAGACGGGCGCATTCACGGCCGGCAAATCCTTCGAGCACGGCGCGCGCCGCGTATAACTGCTTTGCTTCCTCGAGACTGATGGTGCTGACCACCGGACCGCGGTGAGGGACCGTCCTGACGAGACCATCCGCCTCCAACACCCGGAGCGCCTCGCGGATGGACGGCCGGCTCACGCCCATCATTTCGCAAAGCTCCCGTTCGACCAGGCGCTGGCCCGGCTTCAGCCTTCCCGACATGATCGCTTCGCGCAGCTTTTGCGCGACCATCGAGCGAACGGTCGGAACGTCCTCGATTCGAAGCGTGAATTGCAATTCACCGCGTTTGTTCATCGTCTAGCGCCCTGGTACCGGTATTGGTTCAATAGCGATTTACGGGCAGAATCATCATCTCCGCAATCGGACGTTTGTGCTCATGCGGCGGCCCAGCCTCCATCGATCGGCAGGGTCGCGCCGGTGATGTCCTGTCCAGCCGGGCTGGAGAGGAAAACAACCATCGCTCCGACGCTTTCCATGCCGACGAACCGTCCGCTCGGCTGGCGCGCCGCCAGATAGTCCCGCGTCGTCTCGTCAACGGCCCGGCCTTCATCGGCTGCAATAGATGCAATCTTTCGTTGGATCGCCGGCGTTGGCAGGGTGCCTGGGCTGATCGCGTTGCAGGTGATTCCGCTCGTTGCCGTCTCGATCGCGACGGCCCGGGTCATGCCGAGGATGGCGGTCTTGGTCGTCACGTAGTCGATGCGATCGGCAACGGCGCGGGTCGAGTAGATCGAGGCCATGTTTATGATGCGGCCCCAATTGCGTGCCTTCATCGCAGGTAATGCCAGACGGATCAGGTGAAACGGCGCCGACAGATTGACGGCCAGCGCTTCGTCCCATCGCTCCGGCGCGAAATTCTCGACCAGTGCGAAATGCCGGACCACGGCGTTGTTCACCAGGATGTCGATCGCGCCCAGGCCGAGCAAATCGGCCATCATGGCTTCGATGGATGCGCGCTGCGACAGGTCCGCGGCAACGCTCGTCACCTCGACATCAAGGCGAGACCGCAGCTGGTCTGCGGTCGCTTTCGGTTCGACCAGATCATGAAGGATGATGTTGGCGCCCGCACTGGCAAGGCTTTCCGCCACGGCAAGTCCCAGTCCTGCCGTCGCGCCGGTCACGAGTGCCCGCTTTCCCTTCAGCATCGCGGTTGCGGCTCCGGTCACTTCTTCTGATCCAGCTCGGCGAAGACTTCCCGCGCATTGCGAAAGGCATCGACGCCAGCGGGCACGCCGCAATAGATTGCGACCTGCATGAACACTTCGCGTATTTCCTTGCGGGTGGCGCCGTTGGTCAGCGCGCCCCGAACGTGAGTCTTGAGCTCGTGCGGGCGATTGAGCGCGCACAGCATTGCGAGGTTGAGGAAACTGCGGGTCTTGTGCGAAAGGCCGTCACGGCCCCACACATAACCCCAGCAGTATTCCGTCGTGAGGTCCTGCATCGGACGATTGAAGTCATCGGTCGTCGCAATGGCTTTGTCGACGAATTCATCACCGAGAACGCTTTTGCGAATTTTGAGTCCGCGGTCGTAGGTTGCTTTGTCCATGACGATTTCCAGATCATTGCGATTTGGGTGGGCTAATTCTTGGGCCAGAACGGCTGGGCCAAGGCAAGTTGCGGCGGAAAGACGGTGACGGGTACGCCGGATTGCCACTGCACGATGGTCATGCCGGCGCCGACACGGCGACCCTTTTCGTCGAACTTGATCTCGCCGAGCGGATAATATTTCGAGGGGCCGCCGTCCATGGAGCGTAACGCGTCGGCGACCGCGACCCGGTCGGCCTTGCCGGCTTTCTCGAGCGCGTCTTTGATGATCCACATGTCGCCATAGGTGGAGATCGCGTTCTGCGTCATCCACGGTTCCTTGTAGCGGGATTTGAGCTCGGCGATCAACGCCTCGTGCCCCTTGGCGCCCCAGCTCGCGACGCAGGTGAGCACGCCCTGCAGCAGTTCCGGGCTGACAGTCTGCAGCATGTCAGGCTCGGCGATGGCGATGCCGAACGAAATGGTCGGGATCTTGCCTTGTCCCAGGCCAAACTCGTTCATCTTCTCGAGCAGCAGTTTTGCGTCGGAAATCACGGTCGGCAGGAAGAAGAGCAGGTCGGGCCTTGCCGCTCGGACCTTTTGAACCAGCGAGGTGGCGTCGGCGAGCGGCGGGGTGAAGGTTTCGTCGACGATCAGTTGCAGCCCGTTTTCGGCGAGCAGGCCTTCCCGCATCGACTTCGCCGAGGCGACCGATGCGCCGGTGTTGTCGGTGACGATCGCAACCGTCTTGGGCTTCTTGCCAGAAGCGGCCTCCGCAAGCTTCACGATTTGCGGCAGGGCCTGCTTGGCCTGGGAGCCGGCGGTCGCGGACGTCTGGAAGACGTATTTGAAGCCGCGATCGGTGATCAGGTCGGAGTAGGAGAGGGTGAGGACCGGTAGATTGGCGCGCTCCGTCACTTCGGTGACCGCGAGCGTAAACGAGCTCAGGTAAGCGCCGCTCGCCGCCACCAGATCTGGCTCCTGCGCGACCATGCGCTGCGCCGCATTCTTCGCCTTTTCCGTGGTGTCGCCGGAATCGAGAACGACTAGCTTGAGCCTGGCGCCGCCGAGCGACTTCACGCCGCCCTGCGCATTGATGTGGTCCACGGCCATCTCGGCCCCATGGCGCATCACGAGTCCCGGCCGTGCATAGAGACCGGAGACCGGCACCAGCAATCCAACTTTCACTTCAGATGGTGCTTGCGCCCACGCACGGGGTGCCATTAGTCCGATCGAGGCGCCGGCAAGCAGCGTTCGTCGCGTAATCTTGCTCATGACAATGACTCCTTGAAAATCTCGGAGAAGCTTGTTCAGATCAGGAAGACTTCCTCGGCCAGAAAGGCGCCGCCTGCGCGAGATCGGGCGGATAGACGGTCACGGGTACACCCGACTGCCACTGCACGACCACCACGCCGGCGCCGACGCGACGGCCCTTTTCGTCGAACTTCAACTGGCCGCCGGGATAGTGTTTCGAAGGACCGCCATCCATTGTCCGGAACGCTTCCGCAACCGCGCGTCGATCGGCCTTGGCGGCCTTCTCGAGCGCCAGCTTCATCAGCCACATGTCGCCATAGGTCGAGATGACGTTCTGCGTCATCCAGGGCTCCTTGTACTTGGCCTTGAGCTCGGCGATCAGGTCCTCATGGCCCTTCGAACCCCAGTTCGCGACGACCGTCATGATGCCTTGGACGACTTCGGGGCTGACGCTTTGCAGCATGTCGGGCTCGGCAATCGTGATCGAGAACGAGACCGTCGGTATCTTGCCCTGGCCCAGTCCGAACTCGTTGATCTTCTCGAGACCGAGTTTGGCGTCGGATACCGCATTGGGCATGAAGAGCAGCAGGTCGGGACGGGCCGACCTGACCTTCTGGATCAGCGGCGTGGCGTCGGAAAGCGGCGGCGTCCAGACTTCCTCCAGGATCAACTGAAGGCCTTCCTGCGCGAATATCTTCTCCTTCAGCGCCTTCGCGGTCGCAACCGACGTCGCCGTATTGTCCATCAGCATCGCGACCTTCTTCGGACGCTTGCCCGATGCGTTCTCGGCGAGCTTCATCAGCTCGGGTAGGCCAAGTTCCGACTGCCGGCTCGCGGGTGCCGCGGTCTGGAAGATGTATTTGAAGCCACGCTCGGTGAGCAGATCCGAATAAGAGAGCGTGAGCATCGGCAGTTCGGCGCGCTCGGTGACTTCGGTCACCGCCAGCGTGAAGGAACTGAGATACGATCCGGTCGCGGCGACCAGATCGGCCTCCTGCGCCACCATGCGCTGCGCGGCGTTCTTGGCTTTCTCGGTGGTATCGCCGCAATCGATCACGACCAGCTTGAGCTTGGCGCCGCCGAGCGACTTGATGCCGCCCTGTGCATTGATGTGCTCGACGCCCATCTCCGCGCCCATGCGCATGACTTGGCCGGGGCGGGTATAGATGCCGGAAAGCGGCACGATCAGGCCGACCTTGACCTCGGCCGGCGCTTGCGCCCGCGCGATGGTCGATAGTCCCATGGCGGCCGCGCCGGAAAGCACGGTGCGGCGCGTGAGCGACTTTTTGGATGCCTTGTTGGCTTCTCTTTGCTGGCTCATTTTTCCTCCCAATGGATTGTCGATCGTTGTCACATGCCGAGATAGGCCTTGCGCACGCGGTCGTCCGCTCGCAAGGTTTCATTGTTGCCTTCGAGCGCGACGCGGCCGGCTTCGAGGACGTAGCCGTGATCGGCGGATTCCAGTGCCTCCGCCACGCGCTGTTCGACTAGAAGAATTGTCAGCTTCGACTGCCGGCGAATCTCGATCAGCCGTTCGAAAATGAAATCGGCCACCGTGGGCGCGAGCCCCATCGAAGGTTCATCCAGCATCAGAAGCTTTGGCGAAGACGCCAATCCCCGGCCGATCGCCAGCATCTGCTGCTGTCCGCCTGACAACGTTCCCGCGAACTGGTCGCGGCGCTCGGCGAGCACGGGCAGCCATTCGAAGATGCGCTCGATGTTGCGCTTCCAGTCGCGGTGGCCGGCTTCGGTCATCGCGCCCATCTCGAGATTCTCCATCACGGTGAGCGAGGGAAAAACCTGGCGGCCTTCGGGAACATGGGCGATGCCGAGATGGGGCCGTCGCGCGGGATGAACCGACAACAGGTCGGTCCCCTCGAACGTGATCGTGCCGGCGCTTGGCCGTACGATTCCGGAGATCGTCTTGAACAGCGTGGTCTTGCCGGCGCCGTTCGGGCCGACAATGGCGACGAACTGACCCTGTTCAACCTTGATCGAGACGCCATTCAGAACTGGAATTGCCGAGTAGCCGGCCGTCAGCCCTTCAATGTGGAGCATGGGCCACCCATTTCTTGCCGAGATAGGCCTCGATGACGCGGCTGTCGCGCGTGACGGCTTCCGGCTCGCCCTCCACAATGACGGCGCCATGGTCGAGAACGAGGAAACTGTCGACCAGGCGGACCATGGCCTGCATCGTGTGCTCGATGATCGCGATCGTCATGCCGTCGCGGGCGAGACGCTGGATCACCGCCACGACCTCGTTGGCTTCGTCATGCCCGAGGCCCGCCAGTGTTTCGTCGAGCAACAGGATTTGAGGCTGTCCGGCGAGCGCGCGGGCCAATTCCATCAACCGCAGCTCCTTGGTCGTGAGCTCGCCGGCAATGCGGTCGGCAATGTCGGACAGACCGACACGCGCGATCGCCTCGGTCGCCAGCCGCCTCGCTTCGGCGTCCGTCCTGGCGCGGACATAGGCGCCCACCACGACATTGTCCGAGATCGACATACGCAAGAACGGACGCATGATCTGGAAGGTCCGGCCGATACCGGCCTCGCAGAGCTCGTGCGGCTTGCGGCTTGACATGTCGCGCCCGTCGAGGAGAATCTCGCCGGTGCCGGGTCGCAGGAATCCGTTCAGCAGGTTGAACAGTGTGGTCTTTCCGGCGCCGTTCGGACCGATGATTCCAAGGATCTCGTTGCGCCGCAGTTTGAAGCTGACGTTCTGGACGGCTTTCAGCCCGCCAAAGGAGCGCGACAGGTTGCGGACTTCGAGCACCACTTCGCCCGCGCCCCTGGATCGTTCCGGACGGGACGGATTGGCCATGGCGGCAGCAGGCTGAACTGGCGCGCTCGGGGTCGCTACAGCAGCTGAGATCACTCGCTTCCGCAGGAAATCGCGTAGTTTCCAGAACAGTCCTTCTGGCGCAACCAGGATGACGGATATGATCGCAAGGCCGAAGATCACGCCTTGAATGCCGGGAAAGCGCGAGCCCGCCTCGGCGTTGAGCGTTTCGGCAAGCGGGATCAGGATCACGGAGCCGATCACCGGTCCCCAGACCGTTCCGACCCCACCGAACATGGCGACCGTCAGCGCCTGCGCTGATACCAGCATGCCGAACACCGATTGCGGGGTCACCACCAGCAGCACGACGGCATAGAACCCGCCGATCGCCCCGGCAATCGCTCCGCTCAGGGCGATGGCGCGCAGCTTCCAGGCCAGCGTGTTGATGCCGGCTGCTTCGGCCGCGGCTTCGTTCTGCTTGATCGCCAGCAGCGCCATGCCGAACCGCGATTTCTCGATGAGCCGCGTGAGCAGGATCGTCCCGAGCATCATGGCGAGCGCCAGCAACGTGTAGAGACGGGGATCGGCAAATTGCATGTAGGCGATCGGATTGTCGCGCTTGATCGGCAACGTGACTTCCTGGAAGCCGAGCCATTCGAACACGTAGAGAATGGCGAGCGGATAGGCGAGCATCGCCAGCGCGAAGTAGTGTCCCGACAGCCGGAATGTCGGAAATCCGATCAGGAACCCGGCGATGCCGCCGAGCATGGCTGCAATCGGGATCAGCATCCACGGCGAAAGATCGAAATAGATCTGACCGAGCGCAGTGGTGTAGGCGCCAATTCCGAAGAACGCGGCGTGGCCGAACGAGATCAGGCCGGTGTAGCCGCTGAGCAGATTCCACGACAGGCCGAACACCGCCCACACCGGCACGAGTGTCATCACCAGTTGGTAGTACGAATTGGTGACGCTCAACGACAGCACGCCATAGAGCGCGGTGAAGGCCAGAATGGGGAGGAGCGATCGCAGGTTTTGCATCATCACGTCCTCTCGACCATGCGTCCGAAGAAGCCTTGCGGACGGAAGAAGATGATCAGGAGGAAGACGACGAAGATCGCGGCGTTCTGCAGTTGCGTCGGCAGCACCAGCGTCGACATCTGCTGCACCAGGCCGATGGTCATGCCGCCCCAGAAGGCGCCGATGATGCTGCCCATGCCGCCGAGCACGACGCCGGCATACATGACGATGACGTATTCGACGCCGACAAAGGGATGAAAGGGATAATTGGTGGCGAGCAGGCCACCGGCAATCGCGGTAATGCCCGTGCCGAGCGCGAAGGCAACGCGGTGCGCGCGATCGACGTCGATCCCCATATAGGTTGCCGCCGTCGGATTGTCGGCTGCGGCCCGCAGCGACTTCCCGAGCCGAGATCGCGTGATCAATAGGGTCAGCAGCATCATCGTTACCAGCGAGACCACGGCATCGATGCCGCGCGCCTTGTTGACGAAGACACTGATGTCATTGAACAGCGGCCCGAGCTCCCAGGCCGAGCTCGATAGCGGCGTGCGGATCGATGCCAGCACCGAACCGAACACGATCAGGCCGCCGTTCTGCAGGATCAGCGCGATCCCAAGCGTCAGAATGAGCTGGGCGTAGTGACCTTCACCCTCGAGGGAGGTGGTACGCGTGCCCGATACGCGCGAAATCAGGACGAGATGAATCGCGTAACCGAACACCGCGAGCACTGGACCGGCAAGGAGAATCGCCACGAACGGCCCAAAGGCGTTGCCGAACGTGGCCTGCACGCCGAGCGCGGTGAAGAAATAAAACGCCGCATACATGCCGAGCATCATGAAATCGCCCTGGGCGAAGTTGATGACCCGCATGACGCCGAAAATCAGGCCGAGCCCGACACACATCAGGCCATAGACCGCACCGATCAGAAGTCCGGCGGTCAAGGCCTGCAGAAAGCCTTCCAGCGCTGCGGTCACCGCTCACCTCTCATCACAGGGGAGTAGGTTTGCCCTGGCCTTGCTGCCGGCATCGTCGGCTCTGGTTTGTTCATTGCATCCCCATTTTCTTGTTCTCAATCGTCATGATGCTGGCCGGAGCAGCCGCTCCGCTGGCTCAAGCCGGCACTGCTTGGCGATGACGCCGCTGTCTGGGAGCCGTTCGCAGCTGTCGACAAGCTCCTCCAGACCACGTGCGCGATTGCCGCCGATGGCGTCAGCGGCGGCCTGCCGAAAGCGGGTGCGGATTTCCTGCGATGTGGCCGCTATGACATTGTCGAGGCGTTGCCGGATCGTCTTTCCATTACGCAGGCCGATTGAGACTTCAGCGCCCTGCTGCGCCGGGAAGGCGGCCGTGAAACTGGAATCGCGTTGCAGATCGGTGCGCTCGACCAGACGCAGGATTCTGGGATCAGTGATCTCTGCGTAATTGTTCTCTTCGATGGCGCCGCGGGCAAGTACCGCGGCGACGCTGAAGGGAATGCTCATCTTGGCTTGCAGCGCATTCCGGTAAGGCCCTCGGCAATCGCAGCCGGGATAGCGCGACGCGGCTTCGGGAACGAGGATCGAAACCGCCTCGATCTCTTCCGGATTCTCAAGCTCACGAGCCGCTCGCAACGCTGCCTGCGCGGCGGTTTGCGCAAAATTGCAGGCAGGCACCGGTTTGTTGTAGACCGCCATGATTTCCGGCTCCGAGCCTGCAAACAACCGAATGCCGGCAGGCGCGGCTTGGCGTCGGTAGGCCGCAAACAGTCCAGCTTCGCCTTCGAGGATGGTTTCCGAGGCACAGGCGCCGGCTTCCGCCAGTTCAATCGCCGTGATGGCGTTGCGGGCGGCAAAGCCCGGATGGAAATACATCTCCGAGCCGCCGGCATGCGGCCACTCGTTCAGGCCGGACGATGTATTGGCGGCAATCGAGACCGCGCTCGTCGCAGCATCTTCGGTGAGACCCAGCGTGCGGCTTCCCGCGAGGGCTGCTCCCAGCGGTGCGACCAGGCCGGTCGGCCGATAGAGGCGTGCCAGATCGGCGTTGAAGAGGGCGCGCCCGATCTGCGCGCCGGCCTCATAGCCGACGATCGCAGCGGCGAGCAGGGCGACGCCAGACACCAGCGTTCGTTCCGACAGGGCGAGCAGCGTCGGCCAGATCACGACGCCATGATGGCATATGCTGGCAGCGTGCATGTCTTCGCGCACCAAGCCATGGCCGAGCGTCGCGTTGGCAAAGGCCGCGTCGCCCGGCGTCGCAAGTTTGCTTGTCCCGATGATGGTTGCGCCGTTCTCGCTGTGGCGTGCGATGCCGATCGCCTGACGGCCCCACGGATGATGACGCGCCTCGAATGCGCAGGAAAGAAAGTCCAGAAGGCAAATCTTGGCCTTGGCGACGACGCTTTCCTCGAATCGGACGAGATCGACGGCGAGCGAGGCGCGGGCCAATTGCCGCGCCAGAGGTGTCTCGTTCGATCCGCTCGACCCGATCGTCATTGCAATCGTTCCTCGCTCGGCTTTGCCGGATCCTAGCCGCGCATCTCCACACCGGCCCACTCTTCAAGGACCTTCGCGATCGACGTGAAATCGGACGACGCGCCATATTTGGCGTTGGTGATGGCAAGCATCTGCCGAACCACGGATCCGCACACCATCGGCACGCCCATGGCCTCGGCCTCATCGATGCAAAGCCGCACGTCCTTGTAAGATAGGCCGGTGGTAAAACCGAAATCGAACGTGCCGGGAAGCACGGCGCGCGGGAACTTGTCTTCGGATGCGCTGTTACGGCCGCTGCTGGCGTTGATGATGTCGATCAGCACCTTGGCGTCGACACCGCCCTTGACGCCCATCGCAACCGCTTCCGACGTGATCACCAGGGCCGCCGCCGCCATCAGATTGTTGGCGAGCTTTGCGGTCTGCGCCGTGCCCGGCTTGTCGCCGGTATAAAACAGCTTTCCGAAGTGTTTTAAGATCGGCTGCACCGTCTCATAGGTGTCCTTGGGGCATGACACCATGACCGCAAGGGTGCCGTTCACCGCGCCCTTGATGCCGCCGCTGACCGGAGCATCCACCAGCGTCAGGTTTCTGGGTTTGAATCCTTCAGCGATCAGCTTGGCCGCACCGGGGCCACTGGTGGACAGGTCGATCACGATGCGGGCGCGGTTTCCCGCGATGATTCCGTCAGGCCCCAGCGCGACGGCCTTGACGATGTCGGGGGTCGGCAGGCTCGCCAGCACGATATCTGCCGATGAGGCAACCTCGGCAGGCGATTTTGCAAGGCGCGCCCCGCGCTCGACGAGCGGCTTGGTGGCCTCGCTCTGCGTGTCGTAGACGCACAGGGCGTAGCCGGCATCCATCAGTCGCCCGGCCATCGGCCCGCCCATGCGGCCCGTTCCCACGAAGCCGATCGTCTCTCCCGCCATCGTCTCGCTCCCTGTCGCACCGCCTTAGGGCGGGTGTTCATTGTTCTTGTTGCGGCAGGGCTCACCGGCCGCGTTTCGTCGAATGTCCGGATTGTCAGTCAATCTGTCAAGCATAAGATTCCTATCGACACGCCACGGTGCGCCGGAATAGGGTCGGAAAAACGAGTCCGAGGAATTCGCTCCGTGCGGCAAGATGAAGCGCAAGGCGCCAGCACAACGCTCGCCGATTTCGTTGCCAGCATCGCGTGGACGGATGTCGCGGCGCAAAGTCACGAGGCGAAGCGCTCGATCCTGAATTTCTTCGCGACCGCGCTAGGGTCGGCGAATGATCCTGCCGTTATCGGCGCGGTGCGGACGCTATTGCCATTCAGCGGTGCCGCGACATCCACGGTGATCGGTCGTCCGGAACGACTCGATGCGATGGGCGCGGCGTTCGTCAACGCCATTTCGGCCAATCTGCTCGATTTCGACGATACCCATCTCGATACAATCATTCATCCAGCGGCGCCGGTCGCAGCGCCCGTGCTGGCGTTGGCGCAAGCGCGAGGATTTTCGGGGCAAGCCGTTCTCACCGCATTCATTCTCGGCGTGGAAGTCGAATGCCGCGTCGGCAACGCGGTATCCCCGGGACATTATGCGCGTGGCTGGCATATCACATCGACCTGCGGGGTGTTTGGCGCCGCCGCAGCCTGTGCCTGGCTGCTCGGGCTCTCGGCGGGCCAGATCGCAGATGCGATCGGAATTGCGGCCAGTCAGTCCGCGGGGATTGTCGAAAATCTTCCGACCGCGGCCAAGAATGTCAGTGTCGGCAGTGCGGCGCGCAATGGCCTGTTCGCGGCGTTGCTCGCGGCTGAGGGCTATTCCGCTTCGCCGCGGGCCATTGAAGGGCGGCTCGGCTGGGCTCGCGCCATGGGAGACGAACCCGATGTTGGGCGTCTGACGGCCGGTCTCGGCAAGACTTGGGAGATCGCGAAGAACACCTACAAGCCCTATCCGGCGGGAATCGTATTCCATGCCGTGATCGATGCCTGCTTCAAGTTGCGGGCAGAATTGCACCGGCGTGTCGATGATATCGGCTTCATCACGGTGCAGGGCTCTGCGCTCCTGCTGGCGCGCGGCGACCGTCCGGTTCGCAACGAACGAGACGCACGCGTCAGCATTCACCATTGCGCCGCCTGCGCGCTCTTGCTGGGTGCCGCTGGTGTCGCCGAGTTCTCGGACGCGATCGTATTTCGGCCCGACATCGCGGCCTCGCGTCAAAAGGTAGCAGCGGTGCTTGACGCTTCGCTTCCGGATGGCGCCGCGCGCGTCACGATCCAACTGACGTCCGGAGAGACGTTCAGCGAGGTTGTGATGGCTGCAAAGGGAAGTCTTGCCGACCCGTTGTCGGATGGCGACATCGAAGCGAAGTTGCGCGATTGCGCGCGGCTGGGTCGAAGCGATTGGGATATCGATCGCATTATCGACGACGTTTGGCGTCTCGACACGCTTGCCGACGTCTCGAGCCTGATGAGGACTCATGGCTGATCCGCGCTGCTTGAAAAACCGTACTCAGACAATGGAAGGAACCGATGATGACTGAGTTGTTCGACAAGGGATTGAAGGTCCGCAAGGAAGTGCTTGGCGAAGAGTACGTCAACAAATCTATCGCAGGCGCCGACGAATTCACCCGGACAATGGCGGAGTGGTCGACCGAGTTTTGCTGGGGGGCGTTGTGGACGCGGCCCGGACTCGACCGCCGCACCCGCAGTATCGTTAATCTGGCTATGCTGGGAGCGCTAAACCGGCCCCATGAACTGAAGCTGCACGTCAAGGGAGCGCTGAAGAACGGCCTCACCAAGGACGAGATCAAGGAAATTCTGCTTCAGGTCGCCGTGTATTGCGGCATCCCCTCGGGCATCGATGCGTTCCGAAACGCGCGGGAAGCGTTCAACGAAGTTGAAACGAAATCCTGACCATGGCCGAGCAGGAATACGAACTCTTTGCCATCCGCTATGCTACTCGCGATGCGCAGCGGAGTGAGCATTTCATCGGTGGCGATCCGCATGATGGGCCTATGCCAATGGACTATTTCATGTGGGTGGCGAGGGGCGGACGTCGTACCTTCGTCATCGATACCGGATTCAACGCGGAGGTATCGAAGAAGCGAAACAGGACGTTCCTGCGCTGCCCGGTGGAGACGCTCGGCGCGTTCGGCATCAATGCGACCGAGGTCGAGGATGTCATCCTGACACATTTGCACTACGACCATGTCGGTAATTTCGACCGCTTCCCCAACGCGCGATTCCATCTGCAGGAGCGCGAACTGACGTACGCCACGGGACGCTTTATGCAATATCCGAGGTTATCGCATTCATTCGAGGTCGATGACATCTGCGGGATTGTACGGCTGAACTATGCGCGGCGCGTCTTGTTCTATGATGGCGATGCCGAGCTCGCTCCCGGTCTTACGGTACACGCAGCCGGCGGCCATTCCGCCGGGCTTCAATTCGTTCGGGTCAAGACCCGCCGAGGATTTGTCGTGCTCGCCTCCGATGTCAGCCATTTTTACGAGAACATGGCTGCCGAACGTCCGTTTACGACCGCGCTCCATATCGGCGAAATGCTGGAGGGCTTCGACCGCCTGCTGGCACTTGCGCCGGACGAAAGCCATATCGTTCCGGGGCACGATCCGCTCGTGATGAAGCTTTATCCGTCCCCGAGCCCGCAGCTTGAGGGCGTCGCCGTGCGGCTTGATGTGCCGCCATCAGCCGCCGCGCCCGTTCGCGCCGACTTTCTTTCGCGGCATTAGGCTGGCATCGACCGATGGCTCAGCCTTGCGACTGTCAAGGAGCGCTCAGCCGTTCGGGGGCAGCGGCCATGCGACTTGAAGCCGCCAAGACAGAATGGAACCAACGGGTTCGTCAGGCGTCGAATCCCTGCCTCTGGCACCTACACCCCCCTAAAATTCAAGCCGGAGGAAAATCTACCACTTGGGTTGGCGATCCTGATGCGCGCACCACTTGGCGCCAGGACCGTTTGCGACCGAAGGAGGAGCAAATGAGCGATCGCATATCCGAGCGGAGGACGCCCACCGCGGCCGAACGGGAAGCTCGAAAGGTTTTCAGAGACGCGGACGCCAAAGTAGCACTTTCCGAGTATCAACGCGCCCAACAGGCGCTCCATGCAAACCGGGAGCGATTGAAAGCAGAGCGACTGGCCCGCGAGGCGGCCTCGGATCAGAAGGCCAAGACTTGATCGGAGAGGACATCGCCCCGCAGCGAGGGCCCTGTTCTCGAACGCGCCCTACGGGGCTCGTTGGGGCAACAATGTCAATGATTTGGTTGCTAAACGGAATTCGCCGATCGCCGGCCACGAGGTGATGGCGACGCAAGCGTCATCGCTCGGTGCCCGCTCCGAGTTGAGCTATGGTCAGAGGCCGGACGTCAGCTCCGCCGCTTTTTAGTCGCAGCGGCGCTCCTTGCGCTTGATCATGCGGCCATCGTCTCTTTCAACTGTGGTGGTCACGGTACGACAGCGTCGTCCTGGACCGATGGTGACACCGCCTGGGCCGACACCTACTGTGGTGTCGGAGTTGTACCGTCGACGATGGTCCCTATCGTAATCGTAGTCGCGGTCCCGCCCGACCTGGACATCGACGCCTTGGGCCTTAACCGGAGTGACAAGCGGAGCAGTCGTCAGCACCGCTGCGGCAGCCGCCACCGTAATAGCGATTTTCATCATGTGACAGTTCCTTCCTCTTTGTAATTGAAGAGAACGGGCCGGGGCGCGGAGTGTTCCACCGAGGCAGCCGAGCGCGTGTTGGCGATGGCGCGGCGGATGCTCTTCACATCGCGGCGGCGCTCCTGGGTGCGTGTCGAGACGGTCAAGTCGTTCGAGGAGCCGATGGGAGTTGCCGTCGAGCGGCGTATCGGTGCGCTCAAGCCGGGCTACTACACGCGGATCGGCGCGGCGGTGCGCCATGCCGCTCTGCCGAGCTCGCCCGTCAACCCCAGCGTAAGAAGCTGCTGTTGGTGCTGACCGATGGAAAGCCCAACGACGTCGACCATTATGAAGGCCGCTTTGCGGTCGAAGACACCCGCCAGGCCGTGCGGGAGGCCCGACGTTCCGGAGTTGCGGTGTTCGGCGTCACGGTCGACGCAAACGCCCAGTCCTACTTTCCCACCTTGTTCGGGCGCGGCGGCTACGCCATCGTCGGCAACATCAGCCGATTGCCGGCGGCGCTTCCATCGATCTACCGGCAGCTTGCCCGTTAATGCTCGACCACCTATTTCAGACTTCCGCAGCGGGCTGCCGCAGGCGGTCAAAGGACGGCGCGCACCGAGCGCCGTGAAGCCTCAAGTGACAACGGCCGCGGGCGATCAACGCAAGTACAAAGCGATGTAGGGCTGCCGAAGTCTCGCAATCCCTTGTCACTTATTCAGACGCGCAGCTCATTGCCGACGGGAGGCAGGACGGCTGCTGGATGGACCGGCTCCTGGCCGCGCTTTGCCGCCTCCGCTGACCGCACCATTTCTCTGAGTTTCTGAACCTCAGCCATTCGGTTGTGAAGATCGGTCGAGATTTGCAGAAGACGATGTGTCCGTACTTCAGCCGGCTGTTTCATGTTGTACCCCTACCCCACACACAACTGACAGTATCAGGAAAATATCAGGCTATTCTTTCTTGGTCGTGACAGTCTGCATTCAGGTTCACATAAGGCGGAAAATACCTCGAAGAACGTTTCTCGTCGCCTCCGGACAAGAACGCGCCGCTGCTCTGTCAAAAAAGCCGCCGGTATCAAAATACTTGTCCGGCGGCATCTTCGTCCTAAACTGAACCGATTAAATCCCCAGCGGCACCTAAACAGCAGAAGCCGTGCCAGTCGGCGGTGTTCACAGCACAACTACGGAGCCCGATACTGGATGCCGCTTTGCCGCATCTCGCTAGCAAGGATTCGTGCTTGGACGGGCGCGAAAGAGATGACCCAGCCCTACTCAGATCGTCCTTTCCAGACGGCAGGCGAAGGCTAACTGGCTGGCCCGAGTAGCGTGTTAACACGACCACGACTGTCGCGATCTCCGGCATGAACGGCACGCCCCGCTAATGGCGGAGGCCGAATTAGGCGTCAGCGTGAAGCCGAATGGGCGGCTTCAATGCCCCAGGGCTGACTGCAGGGCCGTATGCGACGCAATAGCAGCCGACGGGGCGCCGGAGCGGAGGCCTTCACGAATGACCATGGCATAATGCGGTCTATGTGGCATTACGCCCCGGCATTAGTAGCAGGATGGGTGCGCAGGACGCTGGCCGCTTGCTTCGCTGTACTACTCGTGCTGCCGACCGATTGCTGCGGCTAATCCTAAGCCTGCGAGGCAGCGATCTTTTCAAAGGAAAGAGCAAGCCGGCGACTGCCGCTCGCAACCGAATTAGCTCTTCATATTGTGCTCTTAGATCATTACTTTGACAAAGTAATTCTATGTCGCGGCTGCGCTTTGGCATAACTCAACCCCTACACAACTAAAAACAAATGCACCAATAACTAAACAAAATTCTGGCTACAGCGTTGGTTCCGCAACCGGAACCAGTTGTGAACATTTTGGCCGCGATTTTACTTTACAAAACGCTCACTACGCTTTTTACCCCACTTTAATCCGAAAGCAAGCGTTGGTTTATTATTCAAATAACGGAGAAATAACGGAAGCCTGTGCATGAGAAATGATGATGGAGTTAGTCATGAAACGAATCGATCTCGAACGGATGAGTACCGACGACCTTTGGTCGCTGCATGTTGAAGTCACTCAATTGTTGCAGCAAAGAATCCAGGCGGAAAAACTGCAGTTGGAAGAGCGTCTGAAGCTGCTGGAAGCCCCAGTGTCAGGGCGCAGGGCCTACCCTGCGGTACCCCCGAAATATCGCAATCCTGATCAGCCGACCGAGACTTGGGCCGGACGTGGCAAGCAGCCGCTTTGGCTGGTAGCGCAATTGCGCTCGGGGAGGCGTATCGAGGATTTCAGAATTAAGAAGGCGGTCAATCGACGATAAGCCGCCGCCCGATAAAGTTAACTCTAAAGCCTAATGCAAACGCAACGCCTTCTGGGTTGTACCGTTCGAACCACGCTTTCGCTACCTCCGCGTTTGCGAACAGCTTGAGATGTACCTTGTTCCCCGACAGCGGCTTGCGAGTGTCGACGTAGATCCACAGTGTCATTGGATTATATCCAGTTCGCGTTTGAAGCTGCGACAGATCACAAACAACACGGGATTCAGACTGCCGGCTGCAAACCCTGCCGAAGCCGCCGATCAGTTGTGCTTGCATGGGGGGCACATGGACGGTCAGGCGTCGCGCAAAAAACTTTGAGGCTCATCCGCTGGCGGGTGACCAGCCAATATCTTCCCTACTTTGTCTGCCAATGTTTAGCATATGATCGCAGCGGGAGTTTGCTCATCTGCAGATCGCAGCGCCCGCGCGACTTGCGAGCGACGCATCTCGCCAATGTGATTTTCCGTTCGCGCTGCATTGCACACACACAATCACGAGGAAAGCACAATCACGAGGAAAGTCGCACCAAGTGGCCAACTGTTCGCACCGCATAAATGCCTTGATATCGGCATCGGCACGTCAAGATTTGAGCTGTCAACTACAATTTAATTACGAGCAGTTAGGTTCGTGAGTGGGGAATTGGGAGCGATCCATGACCACTTTGCAAGCCGTAGCATTTGGAGCCACGCTCGCGTGGATGCCATCTCTTATCATCCTGGCAGTTTCGCTATGGAACGTTCGCGAGCTCGATGGAATGGAATAGTCGGGCAGTTGCCGAATACCGGGCATTGGCCCTCTATCGAATCATAGAACTCCTCATTACAATCGATAGTCGTTTCGACTCATGATTGTGGGGGCGCGTCATGAACAGCGAATGGGAATCTATGACGATCGATGAGCTGTTTAAGCTCCGCGAGCTGATGCAAGATGTCCTCAGCTTGAAGTTAAAGGCCAAAAAGGCCGAGCTCGAGCGTAGATTGCAGATTCTCAATCAGCCGTCGAGCGATGTAGGGCCGACGAAGTCTCACAATCCCTAGTCGCTTGTTCAGACGCGCAGCTCATTGGATGCGATGAGGCATAGCCTTTAATTTTCGAAAGCGATGCCGAGCAATTCGCCATTCCGCCAAACTAGGCGGCACCTTCGGATAGTCTCAAAATTGTCGAAGGTCAGCTCGAAGGTGCTCGGCAGTACCGATAGATTGTGTGTCCGAAGTTTTGCGCCACAGTCCGAGATGTCAATGACCTTGCAGCCGCGCGCGCCGGGCTGCCCCTTGAAGAACAGCAGCGCGCCTCTCCCGATACCTGCCCTGCAAACTGCTCGTCGATCGTTGCGAGGACTCGGCATCATTCTCCATCCTCATCGTACTCGATGAATTTCTTGTATTGCCAATGGCGGCCGTCATGTCGGCGCCACACGCGTCCGTGTACGAGACGGCCGGTGATGGATCGCCTGGGAAAGATCACGGTCCAAAGATGCCAGAATTCCGCGCCTGCTGGCTTTAAGCTTTGCATTTCAGGAGGGTCAATTGCGGTGAACATGGAGCCGTCTCCGCGCAGTTTCGTTAGCGGCCTCATACGCTAGCGAAGTCGCCGAGCGGCGGGCGAACTGACTGTAAGCCGCCCGACGGCTTCGTCACGTTGAGCCGGACGGGGGCAATTGTCCGGCGTCGTGTACGCTATCCGCACGAAGATCGAGAGCAACAGAATTCGCTCGTTAAGCTTGATATGGGCGGTAAGAGTTAAATCGGGAACAGCGGCGATTGGGGATCCGGATCATTGCGCAGCTTTCGTTCGCCATCGCTTCCGTAATGTTCATTCTGGGCTGAAGCAAACCTCTTTTCGAGAACGCTCGCAAAATCGGTTCAGTTGCAAACAACACGCGATTCGTATTGTCTGGTTGCGGGATTCAAGACCTGACGCTGCGAGCATTGGGAGCGGCCAACGGGTGGCACCTGCATCGGCGGCGAAATGGATGGCGGTGTCATTTCACAGACCGACAAGGGGCAGGCGGGCGGAATGTCGGTGCTGGTTGTGCATCGCGGTAGCAAGCGACCCTCAACGCATTGGCAAACGCATCTGGCCTGAGCGGCGAGGGTGAAAAAAGAGCTCGCGACAACGAGCAAAGTTAGCCGGATTCCTGTCATTGATCCCTCTTTTCTTCGCGTCTATCCAACTTTCGCGCATGCCGGCGGTTCAACGTACGCAAGACGCTAACGCGAGCCAGCAGCGTGGGTCCGTCTACTTCGACCACCGGCATTGGAGCCTCCATCGAGGCCTGATCGATCTCCTTCGGGCCCTCCGATCAGGAGGGTCAACGAGCCGATGCAGGCTCTCTGATCACCAAAGCGACCTCCCCCAAAGTTGAAAGGGCCACTTAATTCGGGCGGGATGCCCGGCCCCTCCGTGGGATCGAAGAACGGTCAACAACCAAGAAATGCCGAACGCGCGCTGAAAGAATGTCTAATGCATCAAATCTAACGTGGTTCGAGGGCGGGTTCTATGTCTAGTCGAACTGGAGCGAAAACTGGTGGCATACCAAGGGGGAGTCGGATTTGTTGGCGTCGAGCCCTGCCAACTCAGACGACTTTACTCTCCTCTCGAGCCACTTGCGTCGTCGTTGGTTGGACGAGCGAGGCATCTTACGTTCTAGTGCGAGCGGATGCTGTCGCCGGCTGGTGTACTCTGCTCACCTATTCAATCCGATCCGCTTCGCCGTGTATCCCCGGTTCGCAATCGCTCGCCACCATGGTTGGTGGTCGACGTACCAGCGCACTGTCTTGTAGATTCCAGTTTCGAAATCCTCTTCCGCTCGCCATCCTAGCTCTCGCTCGAGCTTGGAGGCATCAATTGCATAGCGGCGATCGTGCCCAGGGCGGTCGGGAACAAAATTTATGAGATTTCGGTGGGAGCCGCTCGGGTTCGGGCTGATCTCGTCGAGCAGGTCGCAGATTCGTTCGACCACGTACAGATTGGTGCGCTCGTTACGGCCACCGACGTTGTAGGTCTCGCCTATACTTCCCCGCTCCAGGACCAGACTTAACGCCTTGGCGTGATCCTCGACATAGAGCCAATCGCGGATGTTCTTTCCGTCGCCATATACGGGCAGGGACTCGCCCGCCAATCCCCTGATGATCATGTGCGGGATTAGTTTTTCCGGGAAATGGTAGGGTCCATAGTTGTTCGAGCAGTTTGTGACCAGCGTCGGAAGTTCGTACGTGTGATGCCACGCGCGTACCAGATGGTCGGAGGATGCCTTGCTGGCGGAGTAAGGAGAGTTCGGCGCGTAGGCCGTTGTCTCCATGAAGAACCCCTCGTCCCCAAGTGAGCCGAACACCTCATCCGTAGAGATGTGCAAAAAGCGGAATCGTTTGCGCTTTTCGCCCGAGAGCGAGCGCCAGTGGCGCAAAGCTTCCTGCAAGATTGTGAAAGTACCGACTACGTTGGTCTGAATGAATTCGGCGGGCCCATCGATCGATCGGTCAACATGACTCTCGGCGGCGAGATTCATCACTGCATCTGGCTGATACTTCTCGAACAGGCGACGGAGGCCAAGCCCATCGCAAATGCACTGTTTCTCAAAGAAGTAATTCATGTTTCCGGCCGTGCCGGGTAGCGATTCAAGGTTCGCCGCGTAAGTCAGCTTATCAATATTAACGACCTTTGCGTGGGTGCCTTGCAGCAGATGCCGTACGACTGCGGATCCGATGAACCCTGCGCCTCCCGTAACGAAGATTGTCCAGCCTCCAAACCGCATGATCAGTTTGCCCCTATGTCCCGAATCTACCGTTTGAAGGAAGCGGCTACAGATTTCAGATATTCGCCATAGCTGCTTTTGGCGGTCCTCTCGGCCAAAGCCTCAAAAGCTTCGAGCGAGATGTAGCCCTGCCGCAGCGCGATTTCTTCCGGGCATGCAATGCGCAGGCCCTGGCGTTGCTCGAGGACCTGGACGAAGTTGCTGGCCTCTACGAGAGAGGAATGCGTCCCGGTGTCGAGCCACGCAAAGCCACGACCTAGCGCCTGCACATAGAGATCGCCGCGTTCCATATAAGTCTTGTTGACGTCGGTGATCTCGAGCTCGCCGCGCGCCGATGGCTTGAGCCCGGCAGCAATCTTCAGAACGTCATTGTCGTAAAAATATAGTCCTGTGACGGCCAAGTTTGACTTTGGCTGCTTCGGCTTTTCCTCGATGGAGAGCGCGCGGCCGCTGCCATCGAGTTCAATGACGCCATATTGCTCGGGTGTCTTGACGACATAACCGAAGACGGTCGCGCCCTTCCTACGGGCAGTCGCATTCAAGAGCAGCTCAGCCAGGCCGTTGCCATAGAAGATGTTGTCGCCAAGCACCAGCGCAACCGGATCATTGCCGACGAAATCGCGACCGACGATAAAGGCATCCGCTATCCCTCGCGGAAACGCCTGTGTAAGGTAGGAAAAACGCACCCCGATCTGTGAGCCGTCACCCAAAAGGCGCTCGAATAGCGGCTTGTCCTGGGGGGTAGAGATGATCAGGATGTCCTGGATTCCGCCCAGCATGAGGGTCGAGAGCGGATAGTAGATCATCGGCTTGTCGAAGACCGGAAGCAGTTGTTTCGAAACAACTGTCGTCACCGGATAGAGGCGTGAACCCGTGCCTCCGGCGAGAATAATGCCCTTCATAGGCCCCTCACACATTCAATTAACTGAATTATATTAAATATAACACATTTAATGTAGCATATTAAATGGTGCTTGTTAGATAAATTTGGTATTTGGCTAACGCGAAATGTTGCTCGGTCGGACAAGATGAACGTTATTGCGACAGCGCTTCCCGAAGTCCTAATCCTGGAGCCGAGGCTGTTTGGCGACCAACGCGGTTTCTTCCTGGAAACCTACCAATTGCCGCGCTATGCAGAGCACGGCATTAGCCTTCCATTTGTGCAGGACAACATGTCCCGCTCCGGCCATGGAGTGTTGCGTGGGCTACACCTGCAAAACCCCTTCACCCAAGGTAAGCTCGTTACCGCATTGCGCGGCCGGGTTCTGGATGTGGCGGTGGATGTGCGGGTTGGGAGCCCGCGTTTCGGACGCCACGTTGCCGTAGAATTAAGCGAGGAGAACCGACGGCAATTGTGGGTTCCTCGTGGCTTCGCACATGGCTTTGTCGTCCTATCTGAGACCGCAGACTTCTTCTACAAGTGTGACGATCTTTACAGCCCCAAGGATGAAGTCTCCATCCGCTGGAACGACCCCGCGATCGGTATAAATTGGGGTATTGAAGCTCCCTCGCTTTCAGCCAAAGATGCCGATGCCCCGCTACTGAAAGACGTCAAGAATCTGCCGATGTATGGGCAAACCTGATGCGGATCTTGTTGACGGGAGTGAGCGGCCAGGTCGGCGGCGCATTGCGCCCCTTGTTAACTGGCCAAGGCACAATTATAGACCCTTCGTCTTCCGAATTTGATCTGTCGAAACCGGAAACGTTAACGGACCGGCTCGAGCATTTCAGACCCGATCTCATCGTAAATCCGGCCGCCTATACCGCCGTTGATCGCGCCGAGGAGCAGCGCGAGCTTGCGTTCCTCGTTAATGCCAAAGGGCCCGAGGTCATCGCGCAATGGGCGGCCAAGCACCGCGTGCCGCTCGTTCACTTCTCAACAGACTACGTTTTTGACGGCTCCGGTGATGCGCCGCGTCGCGAGGACAGCCCCACGGGCCCAATCTCGGTCTATGGCGCGAGCAAGCTTGCAGGGGACATGGCAATCATGGCGGCCGGTGGACCGCATCTGATCGCGCGCACGTCTTGGGTATACGCCGCCAAGGGTACCAATTTCCTCCGTACCATCGCGCGCCTGGCCTGCGAGCGCAAGGAGCTGCGCGTCGTCGCAGATCAAATCGGAGCGCCAACGACGGCTCGCGCGATTGGTAATGCGGTTGCCGACATCGTGCTGCCGAACCTCGCGAACCTGAACGATCTGCTCGCGCGGAAAGGTGGCGTGGTTAATCTCGTTTGTGCTGGGGAAACTAGCTGGCACGAATTTGCAAGCGCCATTGTCGAAGGTCTGAGATACCGCGGCGTTAAACTCGAAGTCGAAACCGTTGTTCCAATCGCAACTGCCGATTTTCCGACGAAGGCCAAACGGCCAAGCAATTCGCGCCTCGACCTGTCTCGCCTCAAGGACGAGTTCGGTGTGGTAATGCCGAATTGGCGAGATGCATTGGCGCCGGAACTTGACGGTTTCGTTTGGAGCAGATGACGTTTCAACCTCTCGATAAACGGCGCGTCAGGCTCGGCCTGCCTTTTCTTGGTCGTCCAGGCAGTTCGAATACGAGGCCAAGTCGAGCGTCCCGCCTTACACTTTCCCGATGCGGTGATTGCCAACGAGTCCGAAGAAATGCCGCAGCGTATCGGCTCGTGGCAAGGTCAATGTTACGTTTCTTCGGCTATCAGTCTGATATTCTGCTCCAAGCTCCTTCCTGTAATTTCCGTAGTCAAGAATCGCAACCGCGAGGAGGGGCCAACGTGCAAGAGGGAAACGGGACTGCAGCAATAGCCTTCTAAACTGAAGCTGTGGAATGAACCGTTTGCGAAGTTCAGCAGGGACGTCGACGTCAAAAAATTCTGCCAAGGCGATTAGCTGTTTTGCGATGGCGTTTCGTGCCAGGCGGCCCGGAGCAAATGACATCAGGCGGTTCCAGTCTATTCCTTGCGCCGCGTTAGCCAAGTCTCTCAGTTCGACTAGATGTCGCACATCTACTTCGCCGACCCAGTAATCATGATCCTGAAATTGGTCGTGAATGATTAGCATGAAAGCTTGAAAGGTTGGTGTCGGAACATAAGCGGCCCCGCGGCCAACCGACACGGGCATGCAATGTTCAAGCAATTTTCCAGAAGAACGATAGAAATAATCTGGACCTGGCGCTGCTTGATGTAGGTCTATCATACCGACGTCGCGCGGTCGCTTTAGGTCCGTGTATTGCTTTCTGCTCTGCGGCGGGGTTCGAAAATGGGCCTGATAATCGAGGTCGGAGAGCGCGCGCAGGGCCGTCTCCATCTGATCGGGCTCGACCAATATGTCGAGATCAGCCATGATTCGGGTTGCGCGGCGTTCAGGAGCAGATGTTGCGAGGATTGCTGAGCCCTTTAGCAGCACCGGTATCACGTCCCGTTCATTAAGCGCCGCGACCGCCTCTTCCAATTGAGCCCTCAAGAGGTCGTTCCGAAGCGCGTTTCGCCGGTAGATTTCCCGAACGAAAGCCTTAACATCCTCGGGAACTGATCGATCAGGTCGATCAACCAGATCGATCAAGGAGGGGGTAGTTAGCGTATTGTTGGCTAGTTCCAACACGGCCACCCAATCCAGGTTGCTGGGCGCTTCGCCTCCGAGACATTGGCAGAGCTTGACCAGGGTGCTGCTAGGAAAAGCCATGACGAAGACCTCTCAGCTTACGTCCTGCGTCAGCAGCCTCCGCATAGGTCAGCTCAAATAATCCGGCCCCACCGATTATTTTCTTTAGCGCTGCAAACCCCGCTAGAGATAGTTTGCCGTTGGCAGCGAAAGACCCGTTGATCACTCGCTGCATGGATTCGATTTGTCCAAGGGGCGTCAGTTCTGCCGACGTCCCGTCAACTCTCTTGAGAAAGATAATCCACTCGACCTGAAAGCTTCCCTTATGCACATCTGCTACAGGTAGATACCGGACGCGTATGCCGTCTGTGCGGTCATGGGCAGTGGCATGACTTAAATCGTCGCGAGCTTTCGAAATCGTCTCCCAAGTGCCCGGCTTGATGGTGGGCGCGAAGAGAAGCCCTTGCGCAAGACCGTTTGGAGAAATCATAACGACGTCATCACCGCAATATCGGTACTCGTCACTGACTAACTGAAGCGCGAGGGTCGATTTACCGGTGCCCGGCTGCCCGCATAAGAGCAGCCCTTTATCGCCAAACACCAGCGAAGCAGCATGCAGAGCGAAATCAGGCTGATCCTGTAGAATGATGCGCTCAGTGAGGTCGGCCTTGATCGCAGGAGCCAAACTCGTGATGGGACATCGAGTGATGCTCTTTCTGCAGTTGCGGAAGAGAACCTCGTCCCCGACTTCTACAACTTCGATTGTGATATCCGCTTGATCGCGTCCCGGGTTCAAGTCGCAAAAGAGCGGTTCAAGAGACTTGATCAATGCTTCGTTGGAAGCTCTGATGCTGATTGCTCGCTGCGCTAATCGGGTCTGGAGCGCGCTGGCAAATGGAAGCCTCCATTCCACTTCTACAAGTTCCAAATCAAGCCATTGTTGCAGGGCTTGACGCAGAACATTGCGCGCCTGCTCGCGGCCGAGCCCAAGTTCGCTTAGTTCATCAGCGATCGTTTCGAGTTTATTCTGGTCAAGAAGTTTGCACCACAGGAAAGCGCTGATCTGATTTAGCTCATAGACCTGCTGGTTTTTCTCGCTGAACAGGACCGGTCGATCATCAATCAACGCGAACGACGCGTCTGCGGCTGGACGCAGTTGAATCGGGCTTTCAGGTCCGAGTTCCGTCAGATCTGGGCCGAATATCACGCCGGGCTCCACAAGGGTGCGTCAAAATAATCTTCACGATGAAGTTGACATTATTTAAGCCGAAAATTTAAATCGAGTAAATTAGAAGTAGAGCGGGAACTTGACGCGGTCCGCTCAAAGCAAGATGGAGCCCAAGCCATGAACAAGAATACTGATGGGCCAGTCCTCAACGCGGAGCTTGAACTCGATGCTGACAGACGGAAGTTTCTGGCGGCATGCGGCAGATTTGCCGTTGTGACGCCTCCCGCCGTGACCCTGTTACTGTCAACTTCACTGAATTCCGATGCGATTGCACGCTCCGGCAGCGGTGGGGAAGGTGGAAGACCGCGTCACCGCCCCGATCTGCCCAACTGGCTTGAGCGGCTTCTTGACTGGTTGTTCTAGGCGCTCCGATCGATCCAGACCAAGCTGCTGAACGCACGCTTCTCGACAACCCGTGAGTTGAGGTAGCCGCGATATACTGATGACGTTCCGCGGCTCGCCAGCGCTTGCTTAAACGCGTAACAAGCCACTTCAGTCAGGAGGCCGCCAAATGTGTGCACGCCGTTTCACCAAATTCTGGTGTGATGGCAACGGACGGCAGCACTGGCATTCGAAATAGAGCCAACCCTCGGACTGGAAGAAACGGATTTTGCGCCGACGACCAGTGCAAGGCTCAAGCGGTCTCTTATCTCGATGATTGTTACATTTGGGCGGTGATCATCGCCGGCGCTGCGGCGGCAACCGTTTTCCTGAGCGCGCAATTGCATCTGGTGTCAGCGATTCAAGGGGGCGCAGCGCAATTGCTAGTTACGTCTGACCTTTTGTTTTCATGTCCCCGACAGGACTTCCATAGTCGGCGCTATGCTTCAGCGAGCCTGCTGGAAGGAAACGCTGTTGCCCGCAACGAGGACGACGTCCAACACCTCCACCTATTGGGGCCTGCTGCCTCTCCGCCATTTATCGTCTTCACCGCCACCATGGAGCGCGCTTGAGCCGCCACCGCCGCGAGAGCCGCCCGAACTTCCGCCTTTCGAGGCATTAGCTCCTGAACCACCACCGCCACCACCACCGCCACCACCACCGCCACCACCACCACCACCACCACCTCCGCCGCCGAGGGAGGCGTGATTGCCGTCTCCGTGCCTCGCTTGTTCCTCACGCGGGCTCTTGTTGTCGGAGACTTTCTTGTCGCCGGGTGGGTCGGGATCATTGTCGAAAAAGGAATGTTCCGGCCGGCCGTGATTGCCAGAATGGCCAGACCGGGCAATCGCCGTTGATGTTAGTGAGGTGGAGAGAAGTAAAGTCATAGCCGGCGGAGTTACAGCGGCGAATCTCCCGCAAGAAATCAGAAATTTCCGGCGATCCTCGATCTCGATGTCGTTCGGCATGGCGCAATTCCCACTCAATTAATTCAGAGCATATTAAATCATAATCCTAAAGCATACAATTTAAATGTGCGGTACCGATTTGCCACCCGCGGGTGGAACGGCGCGAGCAGGCGGAGGTATTTTTATACCTAAGAAGCTGGGGCAGAAAACGCTGCTTGATTACAAGAAGCTTCCGTCCCGTCCATGGCCCTTCAATAACGGGCTTAATTGCGGGCAGAGAGGCGGTACTGCTGAATTAACGTTCAGCGGTAGGGTTAAACGTGAGCGCTGATCGACACGTAATTCGCGATTCGGTAAGGCTCACACTTCCTTAAGGAGTTTGCCCGTGACAGTAGAATCGCGTCCATCGTTAGAAAAACTGAGGGCGGCAGCTGTTATTACGCACGCGCTCGCCGTTCAGATGACCGAATTGCTGAAGTTGCGAGAAGCGGTCCAAAGGGCCGAACAGGCAACGGCGGTCAAGAGGCCCGCGCGAAGTCAGCGCGGAAATCAGCCTTTTTCCAGATCGGTAGCTTGGCGGCCCGATTCAATTTCACTGGAACATTTTCACCAAACGCGCATTCGAAGCGGCACAAAGAAAACAAAAGCTCTCCCTGGCAGATTATTCATGCAATCGCAGTGGCGATGAAAAAGATTGCGGTCGCTTTCTGGCGGCCGGGCTGTTCTCAAATGATCGCAAATACCCGCCCAAGCTTGTGGAGGCGCGCCAAAGCCAATAAAAATGTGGGGTTTTGAGTAATTTTATTGGGGTGAGGATGCGTATTGCTGGAGCAACTCTTCTTATCCTCGGTTTCGTACTATGTTTTGCGATAGACGACTGGGAGTTCATCGGCCTACTTCCTATGGTTATCGGCCTCATACTCCTAGCCATCGCAGAGAGGAAGGCATCAGCTCTCGCGTTGGCGCAAGCCGCATCGCGAGCGCAGATGGAAAAGCAGGCGCCGCGTCCCTCCCAGAAGCAATTACCGACAGCAGACACAATTGAGGTGAGCTCAGAGGTGCTGCAACTGCTCGAAAAATTAAATCGAAGCTCAAAGCCTCGATGAATGCACTGTCGAACGGGGGAGCGTGCGTGTCTGTCCAGCTGATAGAGCGAAGTGAGTAAGCGAGATCACGGCTGCGGCATCAATTGATGCTCATCCTTGATGGTCATCACATCATCGCGGAAATCGCTATCGGCCTATGCGAAGCGGGTCTTGTTTGCTAAGGGGCCGTCGCAAGGCATGGGTCGCTGCGAGGCCATCACGATTTTCGGTCACGACAAACTGCGATGCATGGGCGGGGCAGGCGACATCGAGCAGAATAATTTGATCACCCCTGGAAGTGCCGCATGAGCGAGAGCGCAAATCGGAGGGGATCAAAGAGCGGTGGTGGCAAGGGATTGCGAAATGAAGGACAAGCAGTTGCGGTACCGCGAAACTACCGGTGCGATCGTCATTGATACTTTTGGGCGTTACCTGTTTCAATTGCGCGACAATGTTGTCGGCATCACCAACCCGGGCAAGATTGGTCTATTTGGTGGTCACCGCGAGGGCGACGAAACTTTCTTGGAATGCATGGTTCGCGAGCTACACGAGGAGATCGGATATTTTGTCCCAGCGGATCGCTTTGAGCATCTTGGAAGCTTTGAGGGTGCGGACATCGACAGCGAGGGAGGAACGATCCACGGATATCTTTTCGTCGTGCGCGATATTCCAGTGGATGCGCTGGCCATCACCGAAGGATCTCTCCTTATCGTAGAACCGGTGGAGCTTGCCGAGATAGAGCCCAGGCTTGTACCGACTACTCGTCTTGCATTGAAAGCTTACCTGAATACTTGACGGAACACTTTGGTGTGTTTTTGAGCCGCCTCTCTAACCATGGCGACCGGCAGCGACCAACAAAATTGCGGAAAGCGGGAAGCGTCCCTCTTCGCGCCACGGTAGCCCGAATTTGGGCGGCTTCATTGTGGCCTTGATGCACCAGTCAGGCAAAACCTTCTCTTTATGAAGTCGAATCTTTTTGACTGATCAGAAGAAGCGGCCTTCGCTTATTGCCATGTTTGATGCCGTAATCGCATTTCTGTTGGTTCTAGGTCTCGGAATTTTCGTGGCCCACGGCATCGACTCATTACGGTCGTAACTCTCCTAAGTCCGTTCCGTCTAACTGAAATCCCGCGCCGCAATCAGGAGCGTATAAATAGCTTGAGTACGAAGCTTCGACTTTCTTTGTAGGAGTATTGGAAATGGAGACATTCTTCAAAGTCGTTGGCTGGACTACTGCCGCAGTTCTGGGTGCTGCGGTCTGGAACGTATTTCCTGAATACCGAACAATCATAAGTAGCATTTTAATCGCACTATTTATCTGCTACGTGTTCTCTGTGCTTGTGGGGGTAACGGTTAGGCGGCTCATCGGCGATGAATTGCTGGAGCTTCGTCTTCAAACCAATGCAACTGCCGACCGCCTCGAGCTCATAGACCGTAAGGTAACCGCAGTTTTAAGGGATGCACTTGAGCAGCGCCAAGCGCGAACTCAAACACTGCCTTTCCGACCGATCGTGTCAGCGCGTACTCCTGAGGCGGTCCGGCCGCGGGATTCAATTGGCTCAGTTCGCAATTAGATCACGGAAACGGTCAATCAATGAGTATATCGCGAGCCGCTTGGTCAGCACTGACGCCGGGACGCAACAGTCTGGACGATACAAGCAATATGAAGGCGGGTAACGTAAATTGCGGGCTTGGCGGAGGGGCGGGCGGGTCCTTGGATAGGCGCCCTGCAGCCGGCGGCACGGTGGGCCCAGCGGGTAAAGTGTCAGAAGTCAAATGCTAGACCATCGCCAGGACGCCGCCGCTTAACCACCACTCCGTTTGTTATTGACAGCTTACTCGCCGACGATAAGCTCGAGCGGGCGAGTTCCTTTTTTAAGCCAAATACATTGACATATCTTTTAATGATGCATCGATTGAGGGTAACGACCCATGATTGAAGAGAGTTTTGTTCGATTACGAACGCATCGCAATAACGTGCAGCGCTACCGGCAATTGCTGAAGACGATGCTAACGGACGCTGAGCGCCAGTTTATTGAACGTCGTCTGTTAGAAGAAGAGTCGGCCATCGAGTCCTTGGCCACTCTTCAAGGGAGACCCGGTGTGCGGGGCTGGGAATTGCCCAAGCACTGAGGCCCGTTCTCAATCATGTTTTGAGGTCGATTCGTCGAGTTGGAACGGCGTGTATTGGTGGTCTAAGACAAGTGTACGGCGATAGCTTCATCGTCGGGCGCCTGCCAGCTTTTGCCGCGCGAGACCGGGGCAATTCCCCCGGGGCGATCCCGGGGGTCCCGCCGCATGGCCGCCGCATTTTCCGCGTTTCTACTTGGTTGTTAATCAGGGAAGCCGGTCGGGAGGGGGAATGAAATTTCTGAACCTCTGGCACGAAGCGCGGGCCAATGTTCTCCGCAAGCGATACGAAGATTTGAAACCGCGGATTGATGCGGCAGATCCTGCTGCAAAATCGGCGTGCTTTGGTGTTGTAAAGTCGAGTTTCGAGTTTCTACGTAGGCGCTACGCGAGCGCCTCCAGCGCAGAACGAAGGGAAGTTTTGAAGCACGCTTCAAAAACTATACATCAACTATCGGATGCAGGCGATTGGCCGCGCGCGCTGGGACTAACCATTATCATGTTCAATCTGGAAGCGTGTTACTTGCCGGGCGATGACGCGGCTGTCTTGAAGGGGGCCACCGATGCCTTGTTAAAAGAGGCCTGCACATATCCTGAACCCCGGCCCTTAAGAGAGGCGGGTTGAAAGATTTTCGAGTTGCAGAACGTTGAATTGAATACTGCCGGGGTAGGGGCCTCGGCGGCCCGTCTGCATCCCCCTGGGGTGATTTCTGTTGACGCTGCATTCAATTGGCGATCAAGATTGACCATCCGTGATCGCGATGCAAAATTCTCCGCTTTTTAATAGACAGTTTCTAAGGGCATAGGAAAATTGGAGCAGCCGGAACGCAAAATCTTCACGCTCGATATCAATGGAACGCCGACGCTTGCTCTTCAGGCGCAAGACATCGAGTTTGCACGCGGTATGTGCGCGGTGCCAGAGTTCCGTTTGGATTTGCATGGGATCAGCTCGGACGGCGTCCCCGTTTGCCCAGTGGATTCTGTGTTCGGGCTTCGGCCGGCTACAGAGAAAGAGGTAGCCGCCTTCGAGCGTGCTGTTGGATTGGCGCCGGCTGCAGATGATTTCACGTTTGTTATGCTGATTGAGGTAGACAGAGTGGAGGTTGTGGCAATTACCCGCCAGGCTAACGACGCTGCTTAGACTTCCTTTCGCCGAGTCGGGCGAATTGCTCGGCGTAGGTGGCGTAAAGCTACTGCCTCGTCGGTTACGGAGTTACTCTTGTCCTGAGTGAAGGTTGCGAACCCCTCATCTCAAGACAGGACGCCATGCTGCGCTATCCTCTTGGCTGTGCGCCGGCCACAGCGTCCTACCGCGCGAGCGGTTTAATCCTTTGGTTCGGCGGCGGCGTAGGGCACGGCAGGCCGCCGAATCCTGCCGCCAGACCCGTGTAGCACAGGTTATGAACCTAGCTGGCGCTTTGGCAGCATCAACTGGACCGCGGCGCCAGGATTGCCGCATCCGCTGGGCCTGGTCCGGCGCAACGATTGGTTGGACCAGATTCTTTGCCCATGGCAGCAGTGGGCGCGTCACGGCTTGACGTAGGTCCAGCCCTGCTCCTGCAGTTCCATCACACGCACCACGCCCGACTTCACGACCTTTGCTTCCGAGATCAGCGGGATCTCCTTGCCCTCGTTCCTGCCCATGTTTTCGCGGGTATTGCTGCAGGCCTCGAAGGAAATCGAAGGCTGGCTTTCCGAGAGCGCCTTGATCCTCGCTTTGACCGGCGAAGTGTCGTCGCGCAGCATATGCAGGCCGGGACCGAACGTGACGATGTCGATATTCACCTTCTCGCCGAGGTCCTGATAATACTGAGCTACGTTGCTCGCATTGTTAAGCGCCAGATTCATCATCGCCGGCTCGTTGCTGTTCACCTGCAGAATAAGGCGGTGCGGCTTCGTGGCATCCTGAGTGGGCGTCATTTTGGTAACGGCCGTGAGCTTGGTCGCCTGCGTAGACTGCTTCTTGTTCACCTGCGCTTCCGACGGCGGTGCGACCAAGAGCAGTGCTGCAATTGCCGCGGTGGCTCCAGCCATTTTTCCAAGTCTTGTCATGTGAGTTCCTTCCTGTCCCATGACCATTAGTTGCGTGGCCTGGCAACGGCATGTGGCCATTTGCATGCCGTCGCCAGCTTCTCGCGGACAGTCTTCAGGCCGCCAAGCAAGAAATGTCCCTCGGACGCCACACCTATTCGCGAGGAAAGGCGCACAGCGAATTCCCCCTCATCGGGGAGCGACTGTAACATGCGCACCACGTCGCCCCTGGGCGCGGCGCCAACTCCGAATGATGGGCGGGCAGCGGGAAGCTGCACTGGGAGATCGTCATTGACGCGGTAGGAGATCAGGTATTCCTCGGCGCTGCGCGAGACCCCAGGTCCCGTGATCACGAGTTCGGTCCGACCGCCGCGGCAGTGGATCGAGAGCTGCATCGTGGCGCTATCAGAGCCGCCGCGAGACGACGTGGTCGCCACAACGACCGGTGAATAGTCCACGGGCGAGGTGGTCTCGCTGACAAGCCAGTTGTCAGTGTCTGCCGCGGCCGCCTGTGTGATATTGCGCGGCATTGTTTCCAAACATTCCTGCCGCGCGGTAAGCTCCACATTAGAGCACGCGCGAAGATGCGCCATTGCTTCGCTGGCACCTTGCGCGAAAGTCATGCTGTATGCTGCGTCTAACAGCACAGCGAGCGGGAGCGCGGCTCTCTTCACGGCCGCGCCTGTGCACTGCGCGCCGCGCGATCCAGCCATTCCTGCGCGGCCGAGAAGCGGTCTAGCCCGGGGACGGTTGCGGCGAGATTGATCGACTTCCATTTCGGATCGAATCCCGGGGCCTGCAGCCGGTCGATCCGCGAGAACAGATGATCCACGAAACGGGCGACACGCGGGTAACGGTTCGATCGCCGCGACCAGTTGAACGCAACCAAGGCGGTCGGCACCGCGATCGTTGAGATGCGTTCGCCCTGCTTGATCAAATTGGGATATTCGCTCGCCTCAAGCGTTGCCGGCAAGTAGTAATCCTCGAACTTGCTGTCGAAATTGACGGACAGAAATTTATAGCCTTCGTCCCAGCGTCTGCGCACAAAAGCGTCAACCGGTTTCGAGGTGATGAAGAGGACGGCGGCAATCTCGCCTTTGCGCATCTGCTCCAGAGCGATCGGGTGCGGAATGAAGGTCTTTTCGACATTGATGCCTAGACGGCTGAAGATCAGCGGTCCTGAATAGGCAGCGGCCGTGCCCTGGGTGTTGAAATTCACTTTCTTGCCGGCGAGGTCTTGCAAGGTTGTGATTTCAGGTCGCACGAAAATATGCAGCTCCGACGGGAATAGGTTGAGGAGATAGGTTATGCGGCTTCGGATCTGCGGTATCTGGATTTTGTACTCTTCGAGCGCGTCGGAATTGATGATCGCTGTGTCGACGCCACGCAGGTAGAGCAGCGAATTCACATTTTCGGTGGCGCCCCGGGTGACGATCGGCAGAACATGTAGATTCGGACCGTCATCGACGATTCGGGCCATCTCTGCCGCTAGGCGAATGGGCGCGCCTTCCAGCAAACCGCCGGCGAGGCCGACAGTCCAGGCGTTGATCTTTTCTCTTTGGTCATGCGCAGAGGCGCGGCTGATGACTGGCGCTTCGCTCTTGGCCGGCTGCGCGTACACGTCAACCGATTGAAGCATCCAGGTAGCAGGCGCCATCGCCGCGAGGAGCAAAAACAACCATGGTTTCGGCAGCGTGTTCATCTCTATCTCCACTTGTCCTTGTGCGGGTCTGATCCCCTCACTCACGCAATGCGTCGAGCCGCTCCTTTGCCTCTCGAATGCCGCCGCTGTGCGCCTTCGCGTAGAGTTCGCGTGCTTTCGCCGACTCGCCACGCGTTCCATAGGTGCCCCATGCGGACAAAACGACAGGATCATATGTCTGTGCGAGCATGAAACTTGCACGGGCGTCGCCGCTCTCGACGGCGCGCTCGAGTACGATACGCGCCGCGCCGATATTGCCTTGACTGAGCAGCGCACTGGCGCGCGCGATCAATCGTGCTGCCTCTGCCTTGTCCTGCGCATCGAAGGCCATCGGCTGTTTCGCTACGGCCGCGTCTGCAGTCTGCGTCGCCCGGACGATCGGGTTGATCGGACTGTCTTGCGTGCGCCCGAGGGGCTCGCGCTGGTCCGCGGGGCGCCGCGCGGGCGTAAGATCGCGTGCCATTGCTCCGATCTTGTTGCGCTCCTGCTGCAGCGATTGCCGCAGTTCCGCGATGGTGCGCTCCGACGCTTGTCTTTGTCGCGCGACGGCATCCTCCGCCGTTTTCGATCGCACAGATTGAGTCTTTATCTCGCGACGCGTTCCATCAAGCTCGCTCGCGAGTGTTGCGGCACGCGCCTGCGCCTCGTCGAGCGCGCGGCGTTGCTGCTCGGCGCTCGCCGCCATCGCCTGGCGCGCCGCGCCGACCTCCTGGATGAGGCCGCCGATCTTCTCTTGCTCCTGCCGCAGGGAGCCTTGCAATTTCGCAATGGTAACCTCTGCCGCCTGTTTCTGCTGCAAGGCTTCATCGATCGCTCTTTGCGCTTGCGCGGCCTGCATCTCGATCTCGCGCCGCGCTCCAGCAAGCTCGCCCGCGAGTGCTGAGGCACGCGCCTGTGTCTCCTCGAGCGCGCGGCGTTGCTGTTCGGCGGCTGCCGTCATCGCCTGGCGCGCAGCGTCGAACTCCTGGGTGAGCGCAGCCGTCTTCGCTTGCTCCTGCCGTAGGGACTCTCTCAGTTCTTCGATAGTCGCTTCCGCCGGCTGTCTTTGTTGCGTGTCCTCACCCTCCGCCGCTTGCGACTGCGCGACCCGTGTCTCGATCTCGCGACGCGTTTCAGCGAGCTCGCTCACGAGTGCCGCAGCGCGCGCCTGAGTTTCCTCGAGCGCGCCGCGTTGTTGCTCGGTGGCTGCTGTCAATGCCTGGCGCGCGGCGTCGACCTCCTGGGTGAGAGCGGCAGTTTTGCTTTGCTCCTGCTGCAGGGATTCTCGCAATTCGGCAGCGGCGACCTCGGCCGCCCGCTTCTGCCGCACGGCTTCATCAATAGCCGTTTGTGACTGCACGGCCTGCGTTTCGATATCGTGCTGCGCTCCAGCAAGCTGGCTCCAGAGTGTTGCTGCACGCACCTGTGCTTCGTCGAACGCGCGGCGTTGTTGTTCGGCTGTTGCCTTCATCGCCTGGCGCGCAGCGTCGACCTCCTTGGTGAGAGCGGCCGTCTTCTTTTGCTCTTGCCGCACGGATTCCTGCAGCCCGGCAGTGATGGCTTCCGCGGCCCGCTTCTGCTGTACAGCTTCATCGACCGCCTTTTGCCACTGTGCGGCCTGCGTTTCGATCTCGCGCCGTGTCTTGGTAAGGTTGGTCTCGAGTGCCGCGGCACGCGCCTGCGCCTCGTCGAGCGCGTGGCGTTGCTCGGCGCTTGCCGTCACCGCCTGGCGCGTTTCGTCGATCTCCTGGGTGAGGGCGGCCGTCTTCATTTGCTCCTGCCGCAGGGCTTCTCGCAATTCGGAAGCGGTGGCCTCGGCCGTCTGCCTGTGCTGCACCGCTTCATCGACGGCTTTCTGCAATTGCATGGCTTGCGCATCAATTTCGCGGCGGGCTCCCAAAAGCTCGTCTGCGAGTGCCGTGGCGCCGGCTTGCTCCTGTTGAAGGGACCGCCGCAGTTCCTCCGCCCTGACTTCCGCCGCTTGGCGGCGTCGCGCTGCCTCGTCAAGCGACGTGCTCGACAATGTTACCGCCGTCTCAAGGTCGATACGGATTTGAGCCAGTTCACTCGTCAAGGCGGCAGTTCTTGCGCGTTCTTTGTCCAGAGACTGCTGCAAATCCGCCGTTGCAGCTTCCGCCGCCCAGCTCAGCGGAGCTTCCTCGCCCGACTTGCTTGACGAATTCACCTTGATACCGAGATCGGCAATGTCTCGCAGATAAAAGTGTCTCGCCGCAAAGATGACCATCTCCGTGCGGAAATGCACGCCGATCAACGCAGATGCAAACAGAGTTGCGGCGATCAACGAAGCGATAAACCATCGACGTACGCGATCGTTCTGGAGCGGGCCGTTCGACTGATCGTCTTCCTGATACTGAGGCTCCGCTATTGGAGACCAATGTGTCGGCGTGATCCTGATCGGTCTTCCGTTTTTCCAGACCCATTCCTTCGTCTCAGACGACCAATGCGCGACGTCATAAGCCGATTGATCGTCCTCGACCCAGATTTCCTGTCCGTCCCTCGGAGCGGTTTCGATGGGCTGGCGCAAATGTTACGCCTTTTCAGATGGTGTTATGGGTCACTTCACAATTTACTTCGCAAGTACGTGCTAAACTCAATGTGCGTTTTATAATATTAAATATAAATTAAATCAAATTAATAATGCCAGGCGGCTTTTTTGGGTTCCGGCCGCTCTCGCCGCGTGTGGTTTTTTCAAGGATCACGCACAGGCTGAACAAGCCAATACCCAAGCGGCGCCACATTCGAACGGCTGAAACTGATTGAGCCTCAGGTTTTGTTGACTAGAGCATCTGGTACGGCATCGACCCCGCGGATGGAGCGCAGTTTTCAAGGCTGGCGCGATGAAACTGCCTCATAAGGGTGGGCGGTCGCATTGGATGCCTTGATTGGTGAGCATCGGCTATTTGCTCATGGACTGGGATCGTCCGCACAGAAGCGATTTTGCGCCGAACGTTCGCATTCGTGATAATTTGGTTGTGACGACTCAGCGTCCACCTCGACCAACCATCCTGGAGGAGCCGGAAGATGTTCCAACGATTTCTAAAGGCGCGCAGCGTTGTGAATTTCAAGGCACGATCGGCCAGCCGAGATACCGAAACGGATCGTGCCCGCGCCACATCCATTTTTCGGTCGATAGAGGATGCGCTGGAAGGCGCAAGAGTAGAACAAGCTGGCCTAAAATCACGTATTGATGACGTGTTAGCGCGATCAGCAGTAACCTTGGGCAATGATTCCGATGAGTATCTGACGCGCGATCCGGAGGATAACCATTATCAGAATTTGCTAGGCAGCGAGATAGCGGAAGGGCAGCGGCGGTTAAATGAGCTGGAAGCGACTATCAGGCATATCCAGTTCTTGAAGACGGCGCTCATCACAAGGTTCCCTGACTTCGACCTTGGACACAACACCTCCCACGCAAAAGATAGTGGAGTGACCTAGAAATGGTCCGATGAGAACGACGCGGTCCGGAATGCGCCGCCTTCAAATGTGACGTAAGCACCCGGTCCAGAAACAGGGTACAATCAGGAGCCGGTACAATAAATTGGCCATGCCCTGCCATATCGAGAGCTACCGGTAAGTCGCCGTCGCGGATCGCATTAGCGGTCTCGTCGGGTAATCAAATTAGGCGCCCATTTGTGATAACGAGGCATGGCGTGGTTGCAGATCCGCGCGACTTGTACCCATACTAGATTCTATTCAGTCGGCTGCAACGAACTTACGTGTGTCGCACTTGATGTCTGTCCTGGCGGAACAATCAACGTGGCTTCCGGCCCGGCTACGCGAACCAAAAGTCACCTGCGCTGAGATTCACGACGCCGGCGACGGTGAGGTCGTTATCTCCATCAAAGTGAACGATGGTGTTTCCACCGATCGCTTCAATACTCAAATCGCCAATGTCATGGATGCCCTCTGCTGCCAAAGCTGTAAGGTCGATCTTGTCTTGCCCCTTTTCGAAATCGGCCGTGTCATGCCCGTTCTCAGCGGCAAAGACGAACGTATCCGCGCCGGATCCGCCAAACATAGCGTCGTTTCCGATGCCGCTTGTGAGCGTGTCGCTGCCATCGCCCCCATCGAGAACGTTTCCTGACCCACCAAAGACGGTGAGTTGATCATTGCCCGCGCCGCCACTGAGGAAGCTTGATCCTATTGAGCCTGACACAACGGTTGCCGTCAGGACATCGTTTCCGGCGCCGCCATCCAGACGATTCTCGGCAATAGAATCGTCTGTAACCACAGGATCGGGGGTTGCCGAAAGGAATGCGGTAAGCTGGTCATCTCCGGAACCGCCATTCAGGATATTCGCGACATTGTAGAGATCCAGCCCGAGATCCGGCCCGCCGTGAGCTACAGCGTCGAGATGTGCCGTGAGGCTGTCTCTTCCATCGCCGCCCTCGAGTTGATTGAGTGCGCGAACAAATCCGCCAAGCGCGGTGGAGTTCGCAGTCAGGTTGTCATTGCCTTTCCCGCCATCGAGGTAATTCGTGACATCCGTGACGGTGTTCTCCCCGTCGGTGGAATGAGTCGCATCGAGGGTGTCGTTGCCATCATCGCCCCAAAGCTGGTTGATACCAATCGGCCTGCCGCTATTGGAGTCTGTCAGGTTGAAGGCATGCAGCACGTCGTTGCCCCGACCACCGTGAAGCTCATTTGTAACCGACTCGGTGAAATTGGATCGCCCCTCAGCAGACGCGTCCAGGACATCGTTGCCGTTGCCACCGAACAATACGTTGCTGGCTGTGCCGCGGAGCGCAGAGAATTCCGTTTCGGCATGAGCTGTGATGTGGTCGTTGCCCCAGCCGCCGTCGACCGTGTTCATCGCGATACTGGTTCCGATAACGTTACGGCCATCAGCAATGGCATGAATGGTATCATTGCCGCATCCGCCGATCACGTCGGTTCTGACGGTCACAATTCCAAAGGCAGGAAGCGTCACATTTGCCGTGGCATTGATAGTGTCGTTTCCGCTGCCGCCATCGAGTAGCACATCTGCGATTGGCTCCGTGCTCTGAGGCGTGCTCCCGCCCTGAAGGGTGACGGTCGCATCGAGGTCGTCGTCGCCTGTTCCGCCGAACTGAATGGCAAGGCCGCGCACAGGCGCATCGCCCTGGAGCGGGACAACAACGGTGGTGGTCAGCGTGTCGTTGCCGCTACCTCCGATCAATGCTGTGCGGTTGAATGCACTGCTTAAAAGGTCATTGCCTGCAAGGCCCAGGACAACATCGCCGTCAGCTTGTGCATCTAGGGCATCGTCGTCTCCGGTGCCAATGATCAAACTGTTGATGGGAAAAATAAGGGAGAGCCAATCAAAGGCAGAATCCGCAGAAGACTCAGTTCCCATTAATTGCTGAACGGCCCGGTTTTTTGTTGGATTGGCATTCGTCATCTTTTCCTCCATGGCACCCAGACAACGACATCGACCAAAATCCAGCGCTGAAATCGTATTAAAGACGCGCTGAAACATACGAGGTCGATTTAATTTGGTTGGCGATGAGATAATTAAATTAAAAGTTGCATCGTGTCCAATCACATTTAATTTGTTAATGTGAGGGCAGCCGGGCGGCAATGAGCGCGGACGCGATTACGATTGCGGCGGGGCGTGCATCACCGCCGGCCGCGTGTTTCGCCATGAAATGGTTCCTTATTCTCGGTGGGGAACCCCCTGCTGGGCGGAAATGACATCTAATGACATCGCAGGCTTCAGTGGACTGTCGTGCAGGAACATGGACGCCCCAGCGCTATGCGTCTCTCATGCGTTTGACGGGAGACGGTTTGCGCGACTTCAGCTCCAGCTTCGCGAGTCTGCGGTCCGCCCAGGGCAGGTGGAAATGATCGGTGACAAAATCAGAGGCTACTTTTCCAACAGACAATCGACCCGAGCGCGCCTGTGTATCATTGAACATTGTCACTCGCTGATCGCTCCTGCTGAAATTGAAGAACAGCCGACGATCTTGTTGCCAAACTCTCAGGGCTCTCAGAACACCGCGCGCAGCATCCGCCGTGCTGAATCGCATTGCATAGCGCGCAAGTTCCCAAGCTTCGATAAGCTTTGAAGACAAATCGGCGGACGATATGCCCATCTGATGAGAGTGAGGGACGAACCCTCGACGAACTTGGCAGCGAAACTGAAGAAGAATCTGAAGCTGGAAGCTAAGTCGACGAGCTGCTGCACTAAATTCCGGCGCGGGAACTTTGACGGGACAATTGAGAAATCACCTTGGGTGGGCCGACATGTCGTCCCAAAAAAGCCTCCGCCGACGGCGACCTCGTCCGTCGGAATGTATGGTTGGCGACGACGGAACCACACAACACGGTAACGTTGGTCGGTACAACGGTTGCTCAATAGAAAACCGCTGCGTGCACGGATGCGGCGCTTAAGGAAACAAAACACGATGGCCACCTACGACAACATCCCTCTGAGCTGGAACGACCCGTTGTTGAGCGGGGTTACGAGTTCGAGTTCGGTCACGCTTAGAGATGGCGGGACGCTTTCGTACAAGAGCATTACCGACACTGGCTCCACGGCGTCCGTTGTCGGCCTTGGCTCGTTCAGCCTCGACCATATGCGTATTAGCTCAAGGGAAGGTGTGCGCATTGGGGGTGACGGTGACGTCACGATCAGCAATTCGTATCTCGAGTCGACGGGACAAGGGAGCGATCATGCCGATACTATTCAGATCTATGCCCCCGGCAGCACCGGGAATGTGACGATCACGAATACGACGATCGTCGCCCACACCACCGCTGCAACTGCTGGTATGTTCGTTGCGGATGATTGGAGTGGAACGCTCACGTTCGATAACGTGGTATTCCAAGGTGGTCCGTTTGGCTTGCGTATTGCCGCGGATGCGAACGATATCTCGGTAGCGCTCAAGGACGTGTATTTTGTCGGGCCGTTTGGTTACGACGATATTCTCTTTCAGGAAGTCAATGCGGACATAAACATTACTCAGTGGGAAAATGTCCGCTCCGCAACGATCGTAAATGGTGAACTCGTTCCGGGCGAACTTATCCCGCCGCCTTTCCCGGTGGAAGGGGGTGGTGGTGGCGCTGGGTTGACGACGATCGACCACTTCTCGAACGACAGCGGCACATCCGGTGATGGCATCACCAACGACAGTACGCTGACCCTGAGCGGCAGCGCGGCCGCGAACAGCACGGTGAAGGTGTTCGACGGTACGACCCAGATCGGGACCACCACGACCAACAGCAGTGGCGCGTGGAGCTACACGACCGCTGCGCTGTCGAACGGCAATCATAGCCTCAAGGCCACGGCCACCACCACGTCGGGCACCAGTTCGACGTCATCGGTGCTTGCCGTGAAAATTGACACGGTGGCGCCCACGGCCCCGACGATGGCGACGCCCACCAACAACGCCAACGGCGGCCTGAACCTGACCGGCACGGCGGAAGCGAACAGCGTCGTGAAGGTGTTCGACGGCACGGCCCAGATCGGGACCGCGACGGCCAACAGCAGTGGCGTGTGGAACTACACCACCGGTGCCCTTGCGGCCGGTTCGCACAGCCTCACCGCAAGGGCGACGGATGCGGCAGGCAACACCGGCGCGGCGTCTGCCGTGGTCACGGCCAGCACCGGCACCTCGGCACCCCCGGCTACGCCGGCTACGCCGACCATCGCGTCGTTCTCGAACGACACCGGAGCGGCCGGCGATGGCATCACCAGCGACAATACCCTCCAGCTCAAGGGTACCGCGGCCGCCAACAGCACCGTCAAGATTTACGATGGCTCGACCCAGATCGGCACGACGACCGCCAGTTCGACCGGGAGCTGGGACTACATCACCTCGGTCCTGACCAACGCCAAGCATGTGCTGACCGCGACCGCGACCACCTCGAGCGGCCAGACCAGTGCCGCATCCGGTGCGGTGACCGTGACGGTGGATACGCTGGCGCCGACGGCCCCGGCCCTGAGCAGCAACGCCATCGTCAATACCAATCAGGTCAAGCTGTCGGGGACCGCCGAGGCCAACAGCACGGTCACGGTCTACGACGGCACCACGGTCGTCGGAACGGGGACGACAAACTCGACCGGAGCCTGGAGCGTCACGACGAACGCCTTGTCGACCGGCACGCACGCGCTGACGGTCAAGGCTGCCGACGCGGCCGGCAATGTCAGCGCCGCCTCGCAGTCGGTCAGCAGCGTGATCGGTGGGACGTCGCCAACGCCAACTCCGGGTGAGCTAGTCGAATCGGCTGGTGTGACAAGTCTCGTTGAGAGCGGCGGCAAATATTACCTCAACAGCAGCAGCGGATCCGGCCCCACGTTGAAGTATGGCGGTGCGGATTTTGTGGACGGGCAAGATGGCACCTGGACGCCGATCGGTGCGGAGAAGACGGCGACGGGCTATCAGGTTGCCTGGAAGGAGGCGAGCACCGGTCAGTACACGGCCTGGAACACCGACAACAACGGCAACTACGTTTCCCATGTCAGCGCCCTGACCGGCTCCGTGTCGGGCGGCTCCGTGTCGGGCACGAACTATGGCCTTAAATTGCTCGAGACGAGCTTCCATCAGGATCTCAATGGTGACGGACAGGTCGGTGCTTCCAGTGCACCTGCGCCGACTTCGTCCGTCGAATTGACCACCATGTACAAGAACTGGAGCGATATCGTCACGATCAAAGGCGTCGCCGATGCCAACAGTCAGATCAAGCTGTATGATGGCAACGCATCACTGGGAACGGTGAATACGGCTGCCGACGGCACTTGGTCCTTCAAGACATCGTCCGCCGTATCCGACACGGTGCACACGTATACTGCCAAGCAGATCGATAGCACCGGTCAGGTTGTTGGTACTTCGGGCAATGCGATCCTCGGCTCGACAGGGAGCAATACACTGACGAGCAGCTCCGGCGACGATGTCTTCGTTGGGAATGGAGGCGCTGACACGTTCGTATTTGCGCCGAACTTCGGGAACGACGTCGTCAAGGATTTCGGTACATATGGACGGTCCCACGATGTGGTTCAGTTCAGCAAGAGCGTCTTCGACAGTTTCGCGAGCGTTCTCGCCCATGCAACGCAGGTAGGCCAAGACGTCGTCATTTCGGCTGATGCGGACAACTCGGTGACGTTAAAGAACACCAAGCTGGGCGCCATCAATAGTCATGACTTCCACTTCTCGTAGTAGCTCAGCCTGAAAGCGTTCGGATGCGCTCAGCCAAATTTATGAGCGCATCCGAAATATCGGCATAAGCGTTGGTCGTGCGAAGGATCGCCGGAGAAGCAGCAAACGCTGGCTCGCAAACCGCTAGCAGGCATTGATGATCTCCGATGAGCCAGCTAGCGACGGCAACCTAACGCGTTGTTTGTATGAACCTCTCGAACGTTGGCGCCACGGCCAGCAGGTATCAACCTGCCCAGCCGCTAGCCGCCTAATACCTGACTGAAATGACCGCACCCGCTCGATAGCGCCAGCAAGGTCCGTAATGCGCAGGTCCAGGATACCAGCCGGACCCGAAAAACGGCACGGTCAGGGGGGTAGCACCCCGGACCCCTTCTACTAGCTCGCACCGAGCATGGCGAGGTCCGACTGAACGCGGCGGTCTTGCGTACCAGCGGTGCGCGCTAACATCCGCTCCTGTCATCGAAGTCGGCTGAACGGCCCTATCTGCTGCTTCTATTGAGCTCGTGGAAATAGCCAGACATGCGGTCAACGAGACCGACAAAATGAGAATTCGAGGCGCAGTCGACATTACGGTCCCTCTTGTTGATGTGTCCCGAGACTATCCTCAAGCTCCAGCTTGGCCCAGCCCGATCAACAGGGGAAGGTCCCGCCCCGGTATCCCCAACTCCCACGGGATTCCATCCTGAGGCTCGAACTGCCGTGGACTGTTCCCGCTAGGTCCCCTGCCAAGTGCGTTGGCGGGAGCTGATCGGCCACCGTAGCATCCGACCAGATTATCGTCCGGCTTCTGTCGGCGGCCCCTCATTACAACGCATAAACTTCACGGAAACATTGAACCTACTTCCCGCCACCGTCGTCTAATCTTCTCGGGAATTCCAGCTTTCCTGATGCAAGGGGGGCTTCTATGGGTGACGACCTTACAAGCAACGCCTACAATAGAACTCTTCAGGATTCGCTCAAAACAATAAAGCAGGCTAACGAGCAGCTTCACGTTGTGACCAAGGCTAACGCAACACCGGCAGCCCTCACATCATGCATGGAACTTTACGGGATATTGCTTGGGGAAGTCACAGATATTCGCAGCAACTTAGTGACCTACCTCGAGTGCACGCGTGCAGCGGGCCAAAATTCCTACGCAATAAAATGCGTTAACCGCGACCGGCTTCAAGAGGTCTCGTCGTTGTGATTATCGTCGTCTGCAAGGTTAACGCTTTTGTCTATTACAAAGTCTTCCAACTTCCGTCCGGCGCTTAAGGCGGCGACCAGCCATCTCGGCTGCTTTCCGCGCCCAGACCACTTTTGCGAGGGCTGAGAGGGGTTCCAGTATTTTGGCTGAACTTTTGGATATTTGCGTCGCGGACGGTTGGCAGGCGAGCCCTCAATGTCGCGCATCTCTACGCGGCTCAATTGCGCCAGCCGCCGCCGCTCCAATTGAAGTTTTTCTGTCGTGATTTTTTCGGACAGGAGTTTGGTGAGCTGCTCATGCAAGAGCCAAAGCTCGTCAAAATCCATTGTCTCCAAGTCTGTCCTGCGCATCGCGGGTCCGTTAAGGCTAACAGATTGCGGTCTTTCCGGAAGCATCCAATCCTCGAAATATCGCTGGCGATGACGCCAAATACGTGCGAAGTTTGAATCGATAGGTTTAGGTTTTAAACATTATTTGATTGTAAATTTAATAATTTAATTCAGTTAAAAGCAAGGGCGTATTTAGGGTTTTGAGCAGAGCGGGTGGGCGTCGGAAAGGGAGCATGACACGCTGCTATGAAATGATTGGGGTAGGGTCGTTGCTGTAGAGTTTTTGTGTAGGTGCCCAAATGGATTTTCAGATGGATTCTATCGGTTCATCCCTTTCTCGCCTTCAAGATGCGGTTGGCCGCTGCATGGTACCGTCCGCCGCATCGAGTGATGTTAGCCAACTTAGACACCAGATTGAGCTTCGGCAGCGTGTCCTGAAGGATATCGAAGTCATAAGATGCCGGCTGTCGCTTTTCTTTCGCCACAGAGGCAAGGGGCCGCGCAGGAAAGCACAGCGCCGGCGGGGGCGATCGAGCCTTGACGCACGCCAGGACCACGGCTGGCGAGCTCCTCGTCCTTGACTGCAGCTTTTTGATCGGTGCAGTTCAAAGGGCCGCCCAGGCTGGGGATTTCGCGCGGCTAGATTTCTGTGTAAAGCAATCGCGAAGAACGCCAGAATAATCCATTTTCCCGTGGAACCCTTGTAATCCCCCTTGATTGTTATTCGGGGGTGTGACATCGCATTATGTTCTAAGGGGAAATCAAGAGCGACGGCATGGCTCCGAAGAAGATCGATTTAGAGTCCTGGTCTCTGGATGAGCTTTGGGCGCTTCACGGAGAGATCAGCGGGATTTTGTCAGCGCGGATCAGGGCCGAAAAAGGCGAACTTGAGAAGCGCTTGGCGGTGCTTAGTCGCGGCACAATTGTCGGTGATGATTCGGGGAATTTGCAACCGGACCGCAAGCCTCGCCGCAAGTATCCCCGGGTATTGCCAAAGTATCGGAATCCTCAAACCTCCGAAACCTGGTCGGGTCGCGGCAAGCGGCCGAGGTGGCTGGTTGCGGCGGTCAAGTCGGGACGCAAGATCGAAGATTTCCGGATTGGCGAGGCCGGCACGAAGGCTCGTCAGCGAGCGTGAGCTGATCGACGGGGTATTGTATTATTAACCACAAAATTAATGGGTTAGAGGCGCGGCTGGCGAACTGAGATAATTTGCCGTCAGGCATTATCGATGCGCGGCAGAGGCAAGCGGTGACCAATCGGGATTGGACAGAAATCGAGAATGAGCTGAATGGGCTGGTGCCCGGCCTTCCACAAGGCGAAAAGAGGACGTCGCGCACTCAAAGCGTTCGCCAAACGATCCAAACGGACGAACAGGCGCTTCTGGCGCACATAGCTGACGCTCTGGTCCAAGAGAAACAATACTGACGTGTAATTCCCGAGCTTGAGTTGGCGCTACGCCGGCCATGTTGACTTGCAAGGTGCCGCCTCATTGAGCGCGCTTTGAATCAGTTCGGATCAATCTGCTCGACCGTCAGGCCAATTCTAGCGTCTAGTAGGCGTTGCGACCGCGCAGCACCTCAATCGGTGTCCGGACCAGGATAGCCAGATCCAATCGAGCGCTCCAGTTGTCGATGTACCAAAGGTCGTACTCAACCCGCCGTTCAATGGAGGCGGCGGTGGGTGTGGGTCCTCGACACCCGTGTATCTGCGCCCAACCCGTCAACCCGGGCTTCACGCGCCGCCGAAAGGCATAATTGCGGACAACCTTGTCAAACTGGCCATCTTGAGAGATGGCGTGCGGCCGCGGCCCGACAAGTGACATGCTTCCGTAGAGCACATTGATGAGCTGCGGTAACTCATCGATGCTCGTCCGGCGCAGCCATTTTCCAACGCGAGTCACACGGCTATCGACCGGCCGCGCCTGGATGACCGATGGCCCGTCCTCCAGCACGCGCATGGTGCGGAACTTGTAGATTGAGAAACTCCGACCGTTGAAGCCACAACGTTGCTGCCTGAAAAGGACCGGACCAGACGAGTCCAGCTTGATCGCTAATACAACTACAGCAAGCAGCGGCGACAGAGTAACCAGGGCAAGTCCGGCGCCGACCAAATCCGTAAACCGCTTGATGGCTCTCTCAAAGAATGTAAGTGGCCCTCGCTGGATTTCCACGCATACCGTGCTGCCAAGGTCCCGCGTGGGTCGCCTGAACATCTCCGAAAGCGCGCCAACGGGTACAAACGAGACGGGAGTCGGCAGAACCCGCAGTTCGGAGACAAATGCACGCAATTCCGACCACTGGTTCGGATCTGCCTCAACGATGATTTCCTCGACGTTTGAGCCGCGAGCATTTTCAATTACGCGAGCGCTAAGCCGCTTGCGGTGATCAGAACCGAAACGAGGCGAAGGCAACCTGAAATGCTTGGTCACACAAAATCCGAGCATGTTCAGCGTTGGCAAAAGTCCCACATCACTAGACTGTGGTTGATCCGAAATCAGAATGATATTGCCGCCGGCGAATTTTCTTTTGCTGAGGCCTCTCATGAGCAAGCTCTTGATGAGAGCTCGTCCGACAACGAGTAATGCAAGACTGGTAAGGGCAAAGGCCATTCCGGCGCCGCGAGGGTATTCGTCACTAACGTTGAGCGAGCCGGCCGCAGCGGCTAGAACGATAAATGCGAATAGCAAGGCGCCGCAAACGGCGCGAACCTGACTGCGCAGGACCAGTAGTTCACTTGGATTGTACATACCTTGCATTTTTAACAACGATACGAACATCGCCGATACGACGATGGCCGAGCCAATGGCGTTTGTGAAGCCGGCCGCGGTCCAACCAATGCAGAGCCGATACAAGAAGACTGAAACGATGCTTGCGAGGACGATGGTACCGAGATCGGTACAAATCGCGACCAACTCGATAGACCGATATCGGATTGGCCATTTTCGCTGTGAGCCCGAGGGAGGGCTGTACAGTTCGAGGGCAATCTCCTCGTGGAGGCCGGCTGCAACCTGTCGGTTAATAAAGTTCATGCCAGAACCAGACTGTTCGAGGCTTTCTGCAATAAGTTTAATCTATTATTAACGCTTTAAATAAATCAAGCAAAAACCGCGTCGAATTAAATGAGTCGGGTTATTTTTGGGCGCTGATTATAGCGGGACCGGATTCTCGTGCGGGAATGATCCGTGCAGCAACTCGTAGTGGAGCGCCGCATCGCCCGCCGGTGATGATGATCCTCGCGGGATCGATCTGCCCAATACTGGTCGCCCTCCAGTCAGCGTCGGTTGCTGGCGGGTCTAGTCGTTATGCAGCGTGGCTGAGCGATGTTGCGCCGCTATGGCGCGAGTAGGACAACCAATACGAAGAGCAGTTCCTTGGCGGAAGCCGTGCCGGCGCGGTCGCTTGCCACTCACACCGATACTCAGATCTATTGGCCGCATCAGCCGCGTGTTCCGGTTGTTCAGCCGGGAACTCAACGATTATGGGGTGGTGGTCGTAATCGGCGGCGGCGTTGTGATAATCGTCGTCGTTCCGGTGCCCGAAGCAGCAGCTTTGAGAGCAAAGAAGTTGGTTGCGTAGATGATCGGGTCGTTCACGGTCGCCATGATGGTTCTCAGGAAGACCAGGAACTTGGTGGTCTCCACGCTAACCGAGTTAGATGTGTAAATGACGTCCTTGTTCCGCATGGCGAAGGACTGGGCCAGGAAATAGCCGGATGGATCCCGCAGATTCACGTGAAAAATGATCGGAATGATCTCGCCCTGAAACGGTCTGACATCGACACCTATCTCTTTAGCAATCGCCCGCGTTTCGCCGCGGTATAAATACACCGACGCTGGATCGGCTTGAGAATCATTCAGTCCGCCTTGTTTTCCGATTGCCTCGGCCAATGACAGGCGCCAGGCGTCGAACTTGAATAGGCCTTGGGTCCCGCCGGCGCCAAACCCGACGAAGGTCTGCGGCATATTGAATAGGTAGATGACATCGTTGGGGAGTACATAAATGTCATTGGCGGGCTCATACATCAGCGCGCCAAAGGGCACGCTCGCACGATGTCCCATACGTTTGAGTGAGACCCAGGTGTCGTAGCCTTGCGCAGATGGGCCGCCCGCACGTGCGATCGCATCGAGCACGCGTTCGCCAGAGGGACTGGCTGGAAAACGGCCGGCGGTACGCACGTCCCCTAGGACGGTGATCAAAGAAGTGTTCTGCGTCGCGAGGCTGACGACGACTTGCGGTTCTAGGGCGCGAGCCTTGAGTTTGTCCGTGATCTCCTTGCTAATCTCAAAGGGCGTGCGGCCCTTGGCCCGAACGGAGCCCGCGTATGGAACCGAGATATTGCCTTGTTCGTCGACCGCTTGGTTGGGAATGGTGACAAAATTGCCGGCGCGAACGCCCGCATCGGACGTGAAAAGACCGCCGGCTGCGGCCTCAAAAATCGTGACACTGACAATGTCGCCGATCCCGAAGCGAAATGCTTTCGGCGGCGTTTGAGCGGCAAACGCCGTGGATAGCCTGGGTATGTGGTTTCCAAGAATGTTGACGACTTCCGGGGTCAGCTTGACCAGCGCGTAGGGGAGGGCGGCCGGCTCGCTGCCTTCCTTGGCTCTTTGGACGTCCGCGCCCAACGGGCCGCTACCGGGCGTAATGATACACCCGGCACAGAATAGGGTCAGGATGCCGACCGCGATTGTCGCGCCAATTTGCAGCGTGCGGATCAGAGCCGTTCCCCCAACTATCAACTGAGACCAATCGCCGGGCACGTTGGCACCGTCGCGCGAATCGAACCAGCCTGTTCGCGTATCTATCTGAAAAGCAGTCCCCGTGTGTTGCGCGGCTGCAACAGTTGCGGCCGGCGCTAACAACTAATTATCACCGAGATAGAATAACAAATCCCTGCTTAGCCGGAGTTGGACAGGCCGTAGCGGGCGCAGTGGTCGTCGCTGTAGTAGTCGCGCAGATAGCTGTCGTAGCGAGCCATTGCCTTGATGTCGGTCTTGTTGAGGACAGTGCCGATCAGGCTGTCGTGGATGGTAGGCGCGGTGTGCAGGGCATGCTTGACGACGTCGATCTTCGTCTGTCCCCATTCGACAACCAGGATAAAGTGGTCGACGAGCTGTGTGGTGGCGCGAACATCAACCAATGGAGTCAGGGGCGGAAGATCGACGATGACGTAGTCATAGCTCGCCCGTAGTCGGTCGAAGAGCTTGTGCATCGAGTCAGTTGAAAGGAGTTCGCTGCTATGCAGCAGGTCACTCCGTCGAACGGCCGGCAAGAATGCCAGGTTCGTTGTTGGATCCCGCCAGACTGTCTCTTCTATCGACCGGCTGCCATTGGTGACCTCGATTATGCCGGCGGCTGCATTTGGGGCTAGACTGGAGGACAGCGAGGGATTCCTCAGGTCGCAATCGACGATGATGACGCTCTTTCCACCATGCCCAATGAGCTGCGCCAGCGAAGCTGCAATTGTTGTCTTGCCCTCGTTGGGCAGAGCCGAGGTGATGCCAATAACCTGATTTGAGGTCTTGGTCGCATTGAGGTCAATTGCCAGCTTGATCGAGCGTATCGCCTCGGCGAACCTCGATAGCGGCCTGTCAACGACGGCACGGTGGATAGCCGAATCCCTCGCAATGGTCCGCTGGCCCGAATCCCCTTCAGTCGAACGCGATTTGGCTCTGCGCATCGGCGAATGCGGCACGACGAGCTCCGGCACCAACGCGAGGCATGGCAGTCCCAGTTCGGCTTCGATCTGGGCGGAGGTGCGAAAGACCCGATCCATTAGCTCTCGGAACAAGCCCAACATGACCCCGAAGCCGATGCCGCCAATCAAGCCCAGCGCCATGACGACCTTGCTTTTCGGCTTGCTCTTGCTTTGCGGCGGTAAGGCAGGCTGGATCACCCTCGTCTCGGAGATGGGAAAACTCTCCTGTTGCTTGGAGCCGATGTAGCGCTGCTGGAACATGTCAGACAGGCTGCGCAAACCCTTCGCACGGTTTTCCAGTTCCCTTATGGTCAGTTCAGCCGCATTCGTTGTGCGGGATTGGACCACCGCCTCGGCGAGCTGTTTCTCAATCTGTACCTGTCGCTGCTTGGCAACTTCGACGTCATTTCGAGTATTTTCGGCAAGCCTCCTGACCTCGTCGAAAATCGAAGAGCGCAGGTCACGCATACGATTGCGGAGAGTGAGAACGGCCTGATGGCTAGGTCCGAATCTGGCCGAATACTCGTTTTCGCGCCTCGTCAGTTCAAGATACTGTTGCCGGAGGCCATTTATAATCGGATTACTGCTGACGTCGGAGCCAACTGCGTCCAGGGTACCCATCGAAGACGAATTTGCCGGGTTGGTGCGCAAGATGGCTTCATACTGACTCAACCTCGCCGATGCTTCGGTGAGCTGCGCCCGAATGGCCATTAGTCGATTATTGAGCTCTGTGACCTGCTGCTCGTCGATCGACTTTCCTTCCGGGGAAACGATGTTGTTCTGAGACTTATATTGGTTAACTTCCCGTTCGGCGTTGAGCGCCTGGTCGCCAAGATCGCGCAGCCTGTCCTGAAGCCAAGTCGTTGCACTTCGATTGGCTTCGAATTTCGCGTTCAACTGCTCCGTGATGTATGCCTTTGCTACCGCATTCGCGATTTGCGCGGCCCGTTCGGCGTTACTCGAATTGAAGCTGATCTCCAGTATGCTGCTCATGCCGACCCGCTTTGCTGAGAGTCGGTCCTGGAACGCCGCGATAACGGCATCCGACAGCCTTTCCGGAACACCGGCCTTGGATTGATCCGGCGGAGTCGAGTTCCCTGTTGGTGTTCCGCGCCATAACGAGGATAGCGACGGTCCGGAACCGCTGAAATCAGGGTCATTGACGAGGTTGAGCTGCGTGATCACTGAAGTTGCTAGCGCGCTCGATTTGAGCACCTGGATCTGGGTCTCGATCTGGTTGAGATCGAAGGCTGGCTCCGAAAGTATCGACTGCTGCTGAACGAACTGTGCCCTGGGGTTTGCCAGAAGGACTTGCACATGCGCGGTATAGGTCGGTGGGGTGATCCGCAGGTAGATTACGCAGGATGTTAATGCGAATACCGCGGTAAGGATGATCACGAGATATTGGCGTCGCAATAGACCCAGCGCGAGATTGACAAGCTCCGCCACACCGCCAGATCCGGCATCGTCGCTGGGCGCCGGACCGGTCTGAGGACTGCGGCTCTTCTCGGCGTTTAACATGTTAGTTTGAAGCATTGTGGTGCTCGCTGCGCCGCCTGTGATTTCGCCGCCCGGCGGCCGCACCACTAATCGTGTGGGGCCGGACGCCGGTGGAAGCCTCCGGCCGAGGATTTGAGGCATTTAAATATAACAGGAAAGAAATCTGCTGTCCAAATTAAATGATGGTAGTTAATGTGACGCTTCCAATGCGCTGTGGCTCAAAGGCATGGACCAAGGCGGTGAGGCGGATTGAATTTCGGGCGGCGTGACCATCCGTCGCGGATCTGGAGTACCACCCATGAACATGGCCGGCGCTGCTTGGGACAAGCTAGGCTCCGGCGCAAGATGCCCGGCACGGTTGCGGGATAGCCGTTGTTCGGGGGAGTATGGCGGTTCAATCGCGCGAGCGATTAGGGGGTTTGCGAGAATTCGATTTTTTCCGGGAATGTGGTTGTTTTGACCGGGCGAGCAGCCTCTCAAGTTCTTCTCGCAGGCGGAGAATTTCCTCGTAACGAACCGTCAGATCATCCTTCATGTGCGGCCTATCGCGCTTTGGCATGTGCTGCAACTTAGCGAGAGCCCAATCGCCTGCAACAAAACTCCTTGATTAAGCTTGATAGACACTCAGGAAGTTAATTCTGGAACCGTCGCTCGCCGCTACTTATCTTGCGGTGGCAAATGGATCCATCGTTCAGAATGGCACTCCGCCGCCGCTACATTGAATCAGCCCGATCGCGTTTCCTATAAACGATACCCTCATTTAATTTTTAGAATCGAATTGACGGCGCTATTAAATACAGATTAATGTATTATTATTCTGTCGGGTTGCCATGCTGCTGATGCAAAATGCTTTCCGATCCTCCTTTACGATTTAGCCTCGGACACAGGCACCTATCTGCGGCGGCTCGAGGCTGTTTGCGACCGACGCTTCAATTCGATCAGCTACGGCGCTGACCCAATCATCAGGCCAGAATTGGCAGCATAGGAGTCACGACAATGGAAGCGGAACTCTTTACGGACGGCATCGGTGAAATCACCGTGGGCGGCTCGATCGTACGTGTGGACCTGTTCAGTCTTTCACCGACGGAACGGGACGCCAACAACGCTCCGAAGCGGGTATTCCGTCAAAGACTGATCTTCTCGGTGGAGTCGTTCGCGAACTCGGTCGAGGTGATGCAGAAGGCACTTCAGGGCCTGGTCGATGCTGGCGCAGTTCGGCGCACCGAACCGTCACATGCTGGTTCACCTACGGGCCAACCTACTCCGAATAGCCCACGGTCTCCGAATGTCTCAAGCAATTTCCGCTGAAACCGATAGTGCTGACGCGTTGGAAGTGGCGTCGCAGGACGCGTGTCCACAGACGGCGCTAGACTGTCTTGCCAGGGTGGCCACCCACCACGGCATTGATTTGCCAGCCGAGCGCCTGCGGCATGGCTATGCGGTCGACGGCACTCCGACGTCGGTGGACCTCTTGCTTCGGATGGCGAAGGAGGCGGGCCTGCGCGCGCAGGCCGCCCAGCTTGATTGGGGCGTTCTCTTCCGGATGGGACAGGCATACCCGGTTCTGCTCCGCCTCTCGAACGGTAATTGGGTCGTCGTTCTTCGCGCCACTGAGAGATCTGACGGCACAGCGGCGGTCGTTGTTTTTGACCCTCTTGCCGAGCGTCAGAATGAGCCGCTCGTCGTTGGCCAAGAGCAATTTTGCGCGCGATGGCGGGGGGACGCCATTCTGATAAAACGCGAAAACATATTGTCGCATGGCCGAAAGAAATTCGGGCTTCGCTGGTTCGTCCCCGACCTGATGCGTCAGTGGCGGCTGTTCACCGATGTCGCCATTTGTGCCGTGCTGCTTTACGCGCTCGGTCTCGCGCTCCCCATCTTCTTTCAGCTCGTCATCGACAAAGTCCTGGTGCATGAGAGCTTCACCACGCTTTATGTGCTGGCGGCCGGCGCCGCCGCTGCGCTGGCTTTCGATGCGATATTCGGTTTCCTGCGGCGCTACCTGCTGCTCTATGCGACGAACAAGGTCGACATCCGCATAGCGACCAAGACATTCGGCCATCTGCTGGGCCTGCCTGTAACCTTCTTCGAGCACATTTCGGCCGGCGTTCTCGTGAAGCATATGCAGCAGGCTGGGCGAATTCGTGAATTCCTGACGGGGCGGCTCTTCCTGACAACGCTCGACGCGTTGTCGCTATTGGTGTTCATCCCGGTACTGGCGCTCTACAGCTTGAAGCTGACCTCTGTCGTTCTGGCCTTCACCGCTCTCAGCGGTCTCGTTGTTGCCTTGTTGATGGGGCCATTCCGCCGGCGACTTTATGACTTGTACCAAGCGGAGGGTGCGCGGCAGGCGCTGCTGGTCGAGACCGTACACGGCATGCGCACCGTGAAGTCACTGGCCATGGAGCCATTGCAGGGCAAGACTTGGGACGACCGCTGCGCACAAGCGGTATCCATGCGTTTCGGAGTCGAGAAGATTTCAGCGACCGCCCAGGCAGTCACCGGATTTCTCGAGAAGATGATGACGCTTGGGATCATTGGCCTGGGTGCGCTCGACGTCTTTAGCGGCGAACTGACGATCGGCGCACTGGTAGCCTTCAATATGCTGGCGGGGCGGGTTTCTGGGCCGCTGGTTCAAATGGTCACCATGGTTCACGAATATCAGGAAGTCGCTTTGGCCGTTAAAATGCTAGGCGAGGTGATGAACCAAAAGCCGGAAAGGGACGGCAACCGCGACGGGTTGCGGCCGGATCTAACCGGGAAAATTGAGTTCGAAAACGTCTCCTTTCGGTACGGTGCCGAAGGTGCGCCGGCGCTGAATGACGTGTCGTTCTCGATTGCGCCTGGCTCGGTATTCGGAATAGTCGGCCGAAGTGGTTCAGGCAAGACAACGCTCACGCGCCTGATTGCTGGAATGTATCCGGTGCAGCAGGGCTTGCTGCGGATCGACGGCTACGATTCCCGGGAGCTTGAGCTCGAGCATCTGCGCCGAAATCTCGGCGTAGTTCTGCAGGATAGTTTTCTGTTTCGAGGTACGGTTCGAGACAACATCGCCTGCGTGAAGCGCGATGCGACGTTTGCCGAAGTAGTACGGGCCGCGCAGCTCGCCGGCGCCGACGAATTCATCGAGCGCTTGCCGCGTGGCTTCGATACGATGATTGAAGAGAACGGTTCAAACCTGTCGGGCGGTCAGAAGCAACGTCTCGCGATCGCCCGGGCACTCATCACCGATCCCCGTATTCTCATTCTCGATGAGGCGACCAGTGCGCTGGATTCCGAGAGCGAGATGATCATCCGCCGCAACTTGCGGCGGATCGCCGAGGGACGAACCGTTATTATCGTGTCGCATCGGCTGTCGATGCTCGCGGACGCCAACGAAATCCTGGTGATCGACCGTGGTCAGATCGTTGACGTGGATCGTCACGATCATTTGCTTTCGAAGTGCACTATCTACCGACATCTCTGGAACCAGCAGACGAAGCAAATCGCATGAGCACGGAGAAACCGCGAGCCGTTGCGAAAGCGGATAAGTTGCCGCAGCCCCGAAAGGCTGAGCGGCGCCGGGGAAGGCTGTTCAGGGCCTCCAGACAACCGCGCGTGATTGCCGAATTCCAGTCCGATGCGATCGAAGTAGAGCAACGATCGCCACCGAGATTCGCTCGCCTCACGCTCTATTGTATCCTTGCACTGATTGTAGCTGCGGTTACCTGGGCCACGGTGTCACAGGTCGACATGATTGTAACGGCCCAGGGCAAGCTGGTCACCATGCGTCCCAACCTCGTGGTGCAGCCGCTTGAGACCTCGGTTATCCGCGAGATCCATGTCAAGGCCGGTGATCGGGTAAACCGCGGCGACCTGCTGGCGACGCTCGATCCGACATTCTCGCAGGCGGATCACGACCAGTTGCGAAACAGGGTTGCTGCTTTCGATGCATCGATTGCTCGTCTGAAAGCTGAGTTGGCTGGATCCGATTATGTCGTGGCCGATTTCGGCGATGCCGATTCTGTCCTGCAGCACAAGATGTTCCTCCAAAGGAAGTCGGCGCGCGAAGCGCAGATGCAGAATTTCGATGCGCAGATTGCTTCCGCTCAGGCCAATTTGAAGACAGCGCAGAACGAAGAAGCGGTCCTGGGGCAGCGGCTTGATAACATGCGGTCGATCGAGTCAATGCGCAGCACGTTAATGGACAAGGAAGTCGGATCGAAGCTGAATTTCCTGCTTTCCCGCGATGCCCGCCTCGACGTCGAAAGCAATCTGGCTCGTGTTCGCGGCAATATCGCCGATTACACCCACCGGGTCGACAAAGCACGAGCCGATCAGAAAGTGTTCGCCGAGGATTTCCGCCGCACGGCGTACCAGGACCTGGTCGAGGCACTGACCAAGCGAGACAGCGCATCGGAAGAGTTAAAGAAGGTCGAGCTGCGCAGACAACTGATCGTACTCAGGGCCCCGGCAGACGCTATCGTGCTGGAGATTGCCAGCCGTACGATCGGTTCGGTCGTGCGCGAGGCGGAAACGCTTTTCGTGCTCGTCCCGCGAGATGTACCGCTTCAGGCGGAGGTCAACGTCGAGGGCAGGGATGTCGGGCAGATATCAATCGGTCAGCCGGTGCGGATCAAGTTCGAGCCTTTCCCCTTCCAGAAATACGGGACGGGAACAGGAACGGTCCGCGTCATCAGCCAGGATTCATTTGCGCCAGATCCTAAAGCCGAAGCTGCGCGTCGCACGACAGTTCCCTATTACCGCGTACTGATCGATTTGTCCGACGTGCAACTTCGGCTGCCCTCCGCCCGTACGCACCTGATCCCCGGCATGGCCGTTACGGCCGAAATGAAGGTCGGGCAACGGAGCGTGATCTCTTACTTCCTCTATCCATTGCTACGTGGATTGGACGAAAGTATCCGCGAATATTGAAGCAATCATAGCATGGCAGTCATTTCATGAAGATGGGTTCAAAAGTTTGCGTTCGACTGGTTGCAGGTGGGGCTCCGAGTGAGCCGTCACGAACTCGAACTTGGTGAACTATGCGGCGAGAGGTCTCCGGCCGTGCTGTTGCGCGAGCGCGGTTGCTGGTCGCAAACCCACCATTTCGATAAGCGCCTGCTGCGGCGCCGCGAGCCGGAGTTAAGACAGGAAGAAGGAATCGAGGACAGCTCATGCAAGATAGTCGTGTTGGAATAGGCGTTGTTGGATATGGCTACTGGGGGCCGAATCTTGTACGCAACTTCGTCGGCAATCCGTCCGCTCGCCTCGTCGGCGTCGCGGATTTTGATCCGGAGAAGCGCGCAGCGAGCGAGCGTCTCTATCCGGGAGTAGCTACCACTGGTTGCTACGAGGACCTGCTCAAGAATCCGAGCATCGATGCGATCGCCATCGCTACTCCAGTGCGAACACACTACGAATTGGCACTTTCAGCTCTCGAGGCCGGCAAGCACGTTCTGGTGGAGAAGCCTTTGGCACCAAGCGCGGAAATGGTGCGCCGACTAATCGATGAGGCTGATCGGCGTGGGCTGACGCTGATGGTCGACCACACGTTTCTCTACACGCCGGCAGTTCAGAAGATACGCGAGCTCGTGCAAAAGGACGAACTGGGCGACATCTATTACTACGACAGTACGCGCTCAAGCCTTGGGCTGTTCCAAAGCGATGTCAATGTCATTTGGGACCTCGCGGTCCATGATTTGTCGATCATTCAATACATTCTGAATGAGGATCCTGTAGCTGTCTCGGCGACGGGGTCGTGCCATGTGACCGGCACACCGGAGAACATGGCCCATATCACGCTGTTCTTTGATAGCAAATGCGTGGCTCATGTAAGCGTTAACTGGCTCTCCCCCATCAAGGTTCGTCAAACCTTTGTAGGCGGCAGCAAGAAGATGATCGTCTATGACGATCTCGAGCCGAGCGAAAAGATCAAGGTCTATGACAAGGGCATTACCCTCAGCGGTTCGTCCGAGAATGCCCATCAATTCCGGATCGGATATCGTGCCGGTGACATGTGGGCGCCTCATATCTCCGCGAAGGAGGCATTGCAGACCGAGATCGAGCATTTTATCGATTGCGTGCGTACAGGATCGCCGCCAATCTCCGGCGGCATGTCGGGCCTGCGTGTGGTCGAAATTCTTGAGGCGGCATCACGTTCGATAGCCGACCAGGGCCGTCCCGTTCCGCTGACGGGAAGGCGAAGCCCAGTAAGGCCGGTCAGAGCGATGGCCTGATACATGAGCGACCTCGATCAGCCCGATCCGTCAAGCGTTGCGCCAGGTTCGCAACGCTCGGTGCACCGTTCGATCGCTTTTTCCGCGGTCGAACGGTACGGCAATCTTGTGCTGTTCTTGGTCACTATTGCCGTGCTGGCACGTCTGCTGACGCCCGCTGAGTTCGGTATCTATGCGGTCGTCAATGCTGTGACGGCAGTCGTTGCCGCGTCCTTCCAGGAGTTCGGAGGTGCCAATTACCTGATTCAGAAGCGCGAGTTGTCGCGCGCCAGTGTGCAGACTGCTTTTACGGTCACATTTGGAATTTCGGCACTTGTCGGGCTGGCGCTGCTCGCACTTTCGGGCGTTCTGTCACATTTGTTCGAGCAGGAAAGTTTGCAGAAAGGGATCGCGGTCTCGGCGCTGAGCTTCCTGCTTGTACCATTCTCTGGAACGATTACCGGTCTGTTTCGCCGCGATATGGAGTTTGGAAAGCTCGCCATTTGCAATCTTGGATCGGGCGCCGTTGGGGCCGCGGTATCTATCGCACTAGCAATGTTGAGCTTTGGCTTTATGGCCCCGGTCTGGGGCGGCGTAGCGGGCAACGTGGTCTTGACTATCATGTTGCTGAGGCAGCATCGCGATCTCGGCGCGTTCAGGCCTTCAGTTGCACAGTTCCGCGATGTCGTGGGCTTCGGCCTGTATTCCAGCGGCGTAAGCGTCATCAACGTGCTGTACAACCTGTCGCCGCAGCTCTTCTTGGCGAAGATTCTCGACTTTACTTCTGTCGGGTTGTACAGCCGTGCCACGAGTATAACTCAGATTTTCGACAAGCTCGTTGTGCAGGTTTTGAATCCCATCATCATGCCCGCCCTTGTCTCGAGGAGCAAAGATGCATCGAATTTGAGGGTTGCCTATCTTGACGCGGTTGAGCTGCTCTCGGTTGTACAATGGCCCTTTCTGCTCTTCATCGCGATCATGGCGCATCCGATCATTCTGATCTTGCTCGGTCAGAACTGGCTGGAAATCGTGCCACTGGTTCGCTTGCTCTGCGTCGCGAATTTGGCTCTGTTCGCAGCCTGTTTGACCTATCCTACACTGGTGGCTACCGGAAGCGTGCGCGATGCGCTAACTTCGTCATTGATCTCCCTGCCGCCCTCGCTTCTCGTCGTTCTGTGTGCCGCTTTCTTTGGGGCCCAGGCCGTGGCAGCATCAGCATTGTTGACCCTGCCGTTCCAGGCTGCGGTGGCTTTGTATTTCATCGGGCGACGGCTTACCATTAAGCCAAAACACCTTTCTTGTGCGTTGCTCAAGAGCGCCGTGGTGACGGTTATGACCGCTTCAGGCGTCATGGTCTGCGCGGCGCTCATCGAGGCGAGGATCGTACCGTCCTTCGTGGGCCTGATCGCTGCGGGCGGTGTCGCGGCCCTCTGCTGGTGGTTAGGGCTGACGGTTACCGGACATCCCTTGCTGCATCATCTTCATCGAGCGGCAGGTGGGTTGGTCGTGAGTGCGCCGTGGCTTAGGCTGCGGCGTCTATGAGACTGTTGCAAGGTTGTTGAAGAGCTTGGAGATAGCAGATGCCCATCGCGAAGGACGTGCAGCTCGGTCGCGACGTCCGAATATTCCATCCGGATCTCGTTAATCTCTATGGCTGCTCGGTCGGAGACGACACGAGGGTAGGAACTTTCGTGGAAATTCAGATCGGCGCAAAAATCGGCGCGCGCTGCAAGATATCTTCGCACAGCTTCATCTGTGAAGGCGTGACCATCGAGGACGAGGTTTTCATCGGGCATGGCGTGATGTTCACCAACGACAAATACCCGAGGGCTACCACAGCGGACGGCAAGCTGCAGGGACCAGCAGACTGGAAGGTGGAACGAACTCATGTCGGCCGCGGGGCATCCATTGGCTCCAACGCCACCATTCTTTGCGGTATCACGATCGGCGCCGGGGCCATCGTGGGCGCCGGCTCGGTGGTGACAAGGGACGTTCCACCACGGGCTATTGTTGCTGGCGTACCCGCGCAGGTTCGAGAACCGCGCCACGTTGCAATGGAATCCGCGGACCGTTAATCAAGGATTAAATTCAACCTAAATTCCCCTGCGCGGCTATTTTCATTGCCTCGTTTATATGATTTAATTTTGCCCGAAAATAATGGTTTAAATGAATTTAATGGATCGGGCTCGCCCGGCGAGGATAACCACTTGATACCTTTTCTGGATCTGAAGGCTCAATATCGCCAAATCAAGCCACAGGTTGATGCCGCGGTTTTGCGGGTCATCGACAGCGCTCAATTTGTTCTGGGACCGGACGTCGCTGCCTTTGAGGATCGCTTTGCGGCTTATTGCAACGTTGATCACTGCCGCGCGGTCAATAGCGGAACCTCGGCGTTGCATCTTGCGCTGCTCGCGGCCAACGTTGGGCCGGGCGATGAGGTCATCACGGTGTCGATGACGTTCGTCGCTACGACAGCAGCCATCCTGTACAGCGGCGCCAAGCCGGTCTTCGTCGACGTCGACCCTGTCTCCTGGACAATGAACCCGGAATTGATTGAAGCCGCGATCACGCCCCGAACGAAGGCGATCCTGCCCGTGCACTTGCACGGACTGATGGCGGACATGGATCCGATCATGGAGATCGCCCGCCGCCGTGGGCTTGTCGTCATCGAGGACGCGGCGCAGGCTCATGGTGCAGAATACAAGGGTCGGCGCGCCGGATCCATCGGCGATCTCGGCTGCTTCAGCTTCTATCCGGGCAAGAATCTTGGAGCGTACGGAGAGGGTGGAGCGGTCGTTACCAACAGCCCGGACCTCGCTCGACGAATTTCGCTGCTCCGTGATTGGGGCCAGGAATCCAAATACAATCACGTTGTCGCCGGCTACAATTTCCGCATGGACGGCATTCAGGGCGCCGTGCTGAACGTCAAGATGGACCACCTCGAATCCTGGACCGAGGGGCGCCGGACAGTGGCCATGCAATATGACTCTGTGCTGGAGAAGCTTCCGTTCGAACGTCCCCGAGCGCCGACCCACAGCCGGCACGTCTACCATGTGTATGCGGTGAGGCTGCCTCGGCGCGACGAGACGCTGAAGGTGCTGCAGGAAGGCGGGATTGGCGTGGGCATTCACTATCCCGTTCCGGTTCATCTGCAGAAGGCCTACGCGAATCTAGGCTATCGCGCAGGCGATTATCCCGTCACTGAGCGGCTGGCGAACGAATTCCTCTCGCTACCGATCTATCCGGAACTTCGGCCGGATCAGGTTGCAGAGGTCGTGGCTCAGCTACAGAGGGCGGCAGTCGTCGAGGCTGCCTAAGGCATCCCGGTCGAAGCGAACGTCATGCACGTCTGCTTGCCGAGACCAAACAATAGGAGGGCATCTTGGCTGATCTGAAGGGTAGGCGCATTCTGGTTACGGGCGGGGCCGGCTTTATCGGTTCGCATATCATCGACCTGCTGTGCAACGAAGGCTGCGCCGAAATCGTTGCGCTCGATAACATGGTGCGAGGGCGGCCGGAAAACCTTCGGCGCGCCGTCTCGCGCGGGCCCGTGCGTCTGGTTCACGGTGATATCCGCGACCGTGAGCTCATGGCAGGGCTGGTGCAGGCGGCGGACATCGTCTTTCATCAAGCAGCACTTCGCATCACCCACTGTGCGGCCGAGCCGCGCCTTGCCATGGAAGTCATGGTCGATGCAACCTTCGATCTCCTGGAACTGTGCGTCGAGCACAATGTCGAAAAAGTCATCGCTGCGTCCTCGGCATCGGTGTACGGCATGGCGGAGGAGTTCCCGACGACGGAGCGCCAGAATTCCTACGACAACCGTACCCTTTATGGGGCGGCCAAGGCCTTCAACGAAGGGCTGTTGCGCACGTTTAATGAAATGCACGGGCTCGATTACGTCGCCTTCCGTTATTTCAACGTCTATGGCGACCGCATGGACATCCATGGCCGCTATACCGAGGTCTTGATCCGCTGGATGGAGCGCCTGGAAGCCGGCCTGCCCCCGATCATCTTCGGCGATGGTCAGCAAACCATGGATTTCGTCCATGTTCGCGATGTTGCTCGCGCAAATGTTATGGGAGCGAAGGCGAAGCTTACCGACCAGGTGTTCAATGTCGCGAGCGGGACCGAAACCAGCCTGCTTCAGCTTGCTGGGACTCTTGCATCAGTGATGGGTCACCGTGGCCTGACGCCGGAATTCGCGCCGGAGCGATCGGTCAATCCGGTGCCGCGCCGGCTGGCCTCGACAGGGAAGGCGGAGCGCCTGCTGGGCTTCCGCTCGAGTGTGCCGCTCGAACAGGGGCTTGGCGATCTTGTGAAATGGTGGCGAGCCGAACGCGGATCGCTCGTGGCAACCCACCAGAGGGAGACGGTGGCTTCGTGATATCGAAAGCACTGCCGCTGCTCGCGGATGAGGAGGCAAACGCCTCCAGTGCGGCGGTGCTGTCGGGATGGGTGTCGCAAGGTTCGCAGGTGGATTTCGCAACGCTGTCAGTGCAACGTTTGCCCGCACCGCACCCGCGCAAGGTCACATGGTGAGGCTGAAGCAGTGCCTTGAGGTTGACCGAAGCTATGGCAGCCTCAAAGACGCACTCAAGTTTAATCCACTTCGACCTGGCTAGTCATGATTTCGATCGTCGTCCCAGCCCACAACGAGAGTTCTGTGATTGCACGGACCTTGAATCCATGGGTCACCAACTCGGCTTCGGGCGAAATCGGCGTGGTCGTCGTTTGTAACGGGTGTGTAGATGACACCGCGAACGTCGCCCGGCGCTTCGGTCCAACCGTCCATGTTGTCGAATCGGATATCGCAAGCAAAACAGACGCCCTGAACTTGGGAGATCAAATTTCAGGCGTGTTTCCGCGGATCTACGCTGACGCCGATATTGTTATTACCGTCGATGCTATTCGAGCTCTGGCAAGACGCCTGGGGCAAGGCGACGTTTTGGCGGTAGCACCCACACCCCATATCAATCTGACGGGCTGTTCCTGGCTCGTTCGCAAATATTACGGAATTCGGTCACGGCTGCCATCTTCGCGCGAGGGGATTGGTGGGTCCGGCGTCTACGCCTTATCCGAGGCGGGGCGTAGGCGATTTGGACAGTTTCCCCACGTCATTGCTGACGATACCTATGTTCGCCTTCAGTTCAAACCAGAAGAGCGAGAGACGCTGCCATACGCGAGGTCCACGGTATTCCCCCCACGTACTGTGCTGCAACTGATCGCAGTCAGAACTCGTGCCTATAGGGGAACATCCGAGCTCGCCCGGCGCTTTCCAGAGCTGCGCGTGAACAGAGGGGAAGGCAATAATCGGACGCTTATTGCATTGTTCAAAAAACCTCATTTGTGGCCCGGATTGTTAATTTATTGTGCTGTCAACATTGCCGCCCGGTGCAGGGCGACCGTAGGTTTGCGAAGTGGAGTTCATCGCTGGCAACGCGACGAGACTTCGCGCACAGCACTATCGGCAGATTCACTTAAATGAACGCATAAATGAGTACGCCAGCTCGGTGTTTGATCGGGCTGATGAAATCGGCCGCGCGTTTACTACAGAGAAATATCTTGATTTTAAATAATCCGACCTTTATTTTGAATATTGAATTTAAACTAAATAAATTAAATGCAGGGATCCGCGGGCACGAGCCGAAATCCGACCCGCCGGGGCCCGTGCGAGTCTCGCAGCGTTTTAGGAGGCCAGCCGATGTTTCGGAGCACGGTCTTTCACCGCAAGAGGTTGCGGAACAACAGCACGCCACAGTCGCGCAGCGTTCGCACAAGATTGCTGGCGGTCTCTTCGGGCGGAGGGCATTGGGTGCAGCTATTGCGTATCAAACGCGCTTTCGAGAACTGCGAAGTCACGTTCGTCACTGTCCATGAGTCATATCGCGCGCAGGTGCCAGGCCATAAATTCTACCTGGTCAATGATGCCAACCGCTGGACTAAGATCGCGCTATTGAAGGCTGCGGGCAGGTTGGCTTGGATCGTTTGGAATGAAAAACCCGATATCGTGGTTTCGACCGGTGCGGCTCCGGGATACCTAGCGCTGCGGTTCGGACGAATGATGGGTGCGCGCACCATCTGGCTCGACAGCATCGCCAACGTCGAACGGCTTTCGATGTCTGGAGACAGAATTGGTCGTTGCGCTGACCTCTGGTTGACCCAGTGGCCTCACCTGGCGCGACCTAATGGACCCCATTACACAGGCTCGGTGCTATGATTTTCGCGACAGTCGGAACGCAGGGGCAGTTTGACCGTTTGATCCGAACAATCGACGAGTGGGCCGGCGCGCACGGAAGAACGGATGTCTTTGCGCAGACGGGCCCATCAGACTACCATTCCAAACATATCCGCGCAGAGCGGTTTATCGATCCGACCGAATTCCGGAAACGCGTCGAAGCGGCAAGCCTTGTGATTTCCCATGCCGGAATGGGCTCTATTATTACTGCTCTCGAGCTTGGAAAGCGGATCATAGTCATGCCTCGTCGGGCGAGTCTGGGCGAACACCGCAACGACCACCAACTCGCAACCGCAAAGCGCTTCGCTGAACAAGGCTGCATCATGGTTGCTTTCACCGAACATGAGTTGGTCGATAAGCTGGATCAACACCAGATCTCCGACGAGCCCGAGCGGCTCAGCGCGCTAGCGTCGCCACGCCTCATATCTACAATTCGGACATTTATTGAGACCGGCCGCATTGGTTTCGAGAATAGAGACATTTCGTCGTAGGCCAGAGTCAGGTAAAACGTTGATACCCCGTAGACAAGAGGCGCTGGCTTCATGATCCCGATCGCAAAACCGTGTCTCGACGAGACTGAAGCCGATGCCGCGCGCGAGGTCACTCTCTCCGGCTGGATATCGCAAGGGCCGCAGGTGGCGGCCTTCGAGCGCGAATTCGCCGCAATGGTTGGCGCGCCTCACGCAGTTGCGGTGTCAAACTGCACTACTGCGCTGCACCTCGCACTGCTTGCCTTGGGCGTCGGGCCCGGCGACGAGGTGATCACCGCGAGCCACTCCTTCATCGCAAGCGCCAACAGCATCCGCTACTGCGGCGCGACCCCGATCTTCGTCGATATCGATCCAGCCACCTACAATCTGGATCCGGAGCGCGTGGCCGAGGCCATTACCGAACGCACCCGTGCGATCCTGGCCGTTCACCAGATGGGCATGCCGTGCGATCTGACCTCACTTGTCGCATTGGCAAATCGCCATGGTGTTGCCCTGATCGAGGACGCCGCCTGCGCAATCGGCAGCCAGATCAACGTCCATGGCGATTGGGAGTTCATCGGGAAGCCGCACGGAGCGATGGCTTGCTTCTCCTTCCACCCTCGCAAGGTCATCACGACCGGCGAGGGCGGCATGTTGACGACGTCCGATCCCGATCAGGACCGCAAGCTCAGGCTCTGGCGTCAGCATGCAATGGACGTGCCCGACACGGTGCGGCACGGCTCACCGCAAGTCATCTTCGAAAACTACCTGTTTGTCGGCTTCAACTATCGGATGACGGACATGCAGGCTGCCATTGGGCGAAAACAGCTCGAACGGCTTCCTGATCTGATCGCGCGTCGGCGCGCACTCGCGGCCCGTTACAGCGAACTCCTGGGCAATTTGGAAGGATTGATCCTGCCGCACGAACCGGAGTGGGCCCGATCCAACTGGCAGAGCTACTGCGTGCGCCTGCCGGACCGGGTCGATCAGAGAACGCTGATGCAGAACCTTCTTGATCAAGGCATTGCCACCCGACGCGGGATCATGTGCGCGCACCGCGAGGCGCCCTATGCAAGCGGCGAGCAGCGCCACGATTTGCGTCAATCCGAACTCGCGCAGGATCGCGCGATCTTGCTTCCGATCTACGCACAAATGGCCGAGGGGGATCAAGTGCGTGTCGCAAACGCGTTGAGATCCGAGCTGGGGTACTGAGAACCCTCCGCTTCCTCTTCGCTGACATCTCCGAGCGAGGCGTGAGGGCGCCGGCATTTGATATGCACTGGCGCGGAACATTCATGCGGGGCTATTTTGTACTCGCACGTTCACCTGAGAGAGACAGCATCTCGCTACGCTTACCGTTCGCAAGGACTGCGGCTATCAGGTCGCGGGCGTTGCTGTCATCGGTCGACGCGTTGCCAACCCATCGTTGATATTTTCGCCCGATTTTGCTGCCGATCAATCCAGCGGAGACATGGACGATGTCCGAAAGCACGCGCTCGAAAGGCTCGGGATTCCGCATTGCTGACGAGTACAGGTTCTCGATGACTTCGGCTGCATGATTCAGGCTAAATCGTTGCTCCGCCAGCCGGCGGCCAAGAAGCCCTAACTCGCACCGCAGCTCCTGCGACCTGACAAGCCGCTCGAGCGCTATGCGCAGCGCCGGTGCCCCCGCTCCGAACGAACCGGATCCGAGACCATACCATCCCTGCTGCAGAAAGACCGGTGCACTTTCGGGCGTCAGCAACTCGCTGAAGCCTTCCTCGCCGATAACCACAAGGGGCTTTCCGAACGCCATTCCTCGCAATGCCGAGCCACCTTGGCCGATGATCACATCCGCCGCAGCGTAGGCAGGGCGTGGATCGGCCATCTCGCCGGCCATCAGCACGACTTTGTAACCAGCAGCCGCGTTGACCTCTTCGGCACGTCTGCCCACATCGCCGCGCGCCCGGCCGTCACCAACGATCATCAGCCGTACCCGATGGCCCGCCACCGCCAGCTCACGAACTGCATTGCAGGCTGACAATAGACCCTCGAGCTTGAGGTCTGGCACCAGCCGGCAAACCATGGCGAGAAGGACTTCATCCGGCTCGACACCTTGATCGGCGCGAAAGCTCCTCCCGTCGATGGACGGATTGTCGGCTCTTGTATCCACCGGTGGCTCCAGCAGCTCGACGTGCCGGTGCCCGGCGTCAATCGCTGCCTGACGGATGAGCTCGGTCCCCACCGTCAATGGCACATTGCGGGGCAAGAAAGACGCCACGGACATCGACATCACAGTCCCGACGACGGCAGTGCGATGGGCCACCTTTCCGCCGAGGAAGGCCTCGATGATGGGAGGCCACTCATATCCGTGTACCACGTCAATACGGCGACGCTGCACCAGATGGCCGATCATGCGGATCACTTTCGGAGACGGCCGGCCCCGTTGCGCCGGAAGCTCGATGTGTTCGAGCGCCATTTTTCTTACTCGTTCCACCAGCGGGCCGGCCTCCGAAAGCACGATCACTTCGTGCCCCCGATCGCGGATCGACCCGGCCAACTGAATAGCGTTGAGCTGTGAGCCCCCCAGTTCCATCGAATGAGGGTAGAGAAGCACCTTCATGCCCGTTTCGCCTTTGATCCCACCCGGAGAGCGCCAGCCAGCCATATGTCCGGGATAATAATCGCGTTCGCCAGATAATTCATCGCAATATTAATATTGGCTATCAAATTATCCTATGATGCTGTTTTTTCGGAGGTAAGACAATCCATTCTGTATTATATTATTAAATATGACGTATTATTAAGATAGGTTTATTTTGCTGCGGCAACCAGGAGAGAGCGATCACTGGCGTCGCGAGATCGATCATGGTTCGGTTTCGAAGAAGGAATTATTTTCGACATGACTGCGCTTCATGAAGATGGCCGAGACGCATCGCTGAGAGTTCTCGTGGCGCTGGCTAGTTATGGCACGTCCAACGACCGGTACCTGGAGCGGCTGATTCGCGAATACCGGTCCATGCCATTCGACATCGACATCGTCGTCCTCTCAAATATCGACAAGTCCGGTCAGGGCGTCGAATGTCGCGTGGGCACCCCAGCCAAGAATCCCTGGTCACTGCCTTTTGCGCACAAGCCGCTGTTCGCCGAGCGGGCCAACAAATACGACCTGTTCATCTATTCCGAAGACGACATCCTGATAACCGAAAAGAATCTTCGGGCCTTCCTGGATGTCACCGCGGTGCTTCAACAGGACGAAATTGCGGGATACTTGCGAATAGAAAAGGGAGCGGACGGCGAAGAGAACTACCCCGACATCCATGAAAATTTCCATTGGGATTCGACCTCAGTCCGTTCCAGAGGCCGCTACACGCTCGCCCATCTCACTAACGAGCATGCGGCCTGCTATGTGCTTACACAAGCCCAGCTCAGGACGGCTATCCAGTCGGGAGGCTTCCTGGTGGATCCGTACGAGGGCAAATACGACCTTCTTTGCACGGCGGCGACAGACCCATACACGCAATGTGGTTTGAAGAAGTTTGTTCCGGTTTCTCACGTCGACGACTTCACCGTTCATCATCTGTCCAACAAATATGTCGGCCGGGTCGGCATCAGCGCGGCTGAACTCAGAGATCAGATCGAGGCGCTGATCCGGATTGCTGAACGGTGCAAGACACCACCTCCGCTGTTCAACACTGAGACGAAGCTGTCGCGTGGGCTTTACTCGAAGGACTATTATGAGCCCGTCAGTGAAGATGTCATTTCCGCAATTCCGCCAGCGGCGCGCAGTGTCTTGTCAATCGGATGCGGATCGGGAGCGACGGAGAAAAGACTGATCGAACGAGGATTGCGAGTCGTTGCGATGCCCTTGGACCCCGTCGTCTCCAGCGGCGCCGCCGCCCGTGGCGTCGAAATGATCTATGGAGATATCGACGAGCTGGCGACACTTGCGCACGGAGAAAAGTTCGATTGTATCCTGTGCTTGAACGTCCTGCATCTAGCACACGATCCCGTAGCGGCGTTGTCCACGTTGAAGGATTGCCTATGCGACAGCTCGAGTGTGATCATTCAAACACCGAGCATGCTTTCTCTTCGAACCATCCGACAGACGTTCCGCGACATGCCCGTTCTTCTTGGAAAGGGCTACTCCTCGACCGGGGTGCATTTGAGTACGGCTCGCGCGGTGAAGAGCTGGTGCACCAGGGCAGGGATGAAAGTGAATCGGACGATCGGGACATTGAATCGCCAGGAGACAAGCAGGCTTGGCAGGATCGCGTCGGCGGTCGGTGATTTCCTTCCCGCGCCGCTTGCAATCTCGATGGCAACATCCATCGTCGTGTCGGCGAGACGGTTGCCGGATGAGCGCAGTCAGCTTGCATCCCAGAGCATTCGCGCACACGACACAAGGAGAGCTTTGTCATCCAGTGAAAGCGAAAGTCGGACAGCTCATTTCTAGCTGATCCGCACAACTCACAAGTTTGCCACTCCCCGTATCGGTGACTGCCTTGTGTAAAGGAACAGAATGAATCAGAACCACATCTCCGGCAGCCAGGTAGCGCGGCGAATTGCGTTCGCCACGATCGGCGATGCGAGCGAGGTCAGGTTCTGGTCCGGCACTCCATTTCACATGTCGAAATCGCTCGCCAGCAAGGGTCACGAGGTGGTTCATATCGGTCCCCTGAGCGCACCGATCCTGCCTCTGTACAAGGCGTATTCCAAACTTTGCCGTACCTTCCGCACGCGGGGCCTTTCTCCATTCCATGCGGGGCCTGTCGTTGCCCAATATGCAGCGGACGCTGCGCGCAAAATCAGCGCCGTCTCGCCCGATATCGTCTTCGCGCCTGCCGGATCAACCTTTGCCTGGAGCGTGCCTAAGGGCGTTCCGCTCGTGTATGCGTCCGACGCGACCTTTCGGCTTGTCGAGAACTATCATCCTAACTACCGGAACCTGTCACGCGCCGCCCGGGAGATCGCTGAACGTCTGGAACGCGACACAATCGCGCGTGCGGATCTGGTCCTCTACCCGTCTGAATGGGCCGCCGAATCTGCGGTTAGGGATTACGGCGCCGACCGTGCGCGGGTGCATGTCATTCCTTGGGGCGCCAATCTCGAAGAGGCGCCCGATCGCGCCTCTGTGTTTGGACGCCGCAAGTCGGGTCCGTGCCGGCTCCTCTTCATCGGTGCCAATTGGGAAGAGAAGGGCGCGGACATCGCGATTGGGGCCCTCGCTGAACTGAGGGACAGGGGCCTGGAGGCGGAGCTAGTGATTTGCGGATGCACTCCGCCCGGGCCTGTCACCCAGGAGGGCCTGACGATCATCCCTTACCTCGACAAGAATGATCGTGAACAGCGCAACCGACTGGATCAACTCTATCGCGACGCGGATTTCTTTCTGTTGCCAACCCGGGCAGATTGCTACGGTATCGTATTTTGCGAGGCGGCGGCCCATGGCGTACCGAGCATTGCGCCAGCGACGGGTGGCGTGCCCAGCGCTATCCGCGACGGGGAGACAGGCATCTTGTTGCCGCCGAATGCGACGAAGGGGGACTATGCGACGGTCATCTCCGAGACTTTTGCAAACCCGGACCGGCTGGCACGCCTGCGACAATCGAGCCGCGGCGCCTTCGAGGCCCGACTGAACTGGCAAGCCTGGGGCCGGCGTGTCTCAGATCTGATAGAAACTCTATGATTGTCCTGAACTATCACGAGCTGGTGGAAGCCTCGCCTTCGAATGCGTGGTGCCTGACGCATGAAACATTCGATGCGCATCTTGCGCTTTGGGGGGACAGGCTGGTCTCGCCTCAGAGATTTCTGGAGCAATGCCCAGATCCGAAAGCCGGCCGCACCGGTGCGGTCCTACTCACCTTCGACGATGGATTTCTTTCCGACTACACGCATGTCTATGCTCGCTACGTGAAGACCGGTCTGATTCCGGGCTTCATGTCCTTCATTCCGGTAAATTTCGTTGGATCGCCGGGACACATGAGCTGGGAGATGATTGAGGAACTTGGCAGGGGTGGCGTTGCGATTGGCTCACATGGCATGGCCCACGTCGATTTGACCACTGCCTCGGATGTCGAACTAGATCGCGAACTTAGGGGTTCGAAATCGATGCTCGAGGACCGCCTTGGCCGACAGGTTACTCTTTTCGCCTTCCCATACGGGCGCTTTTCCCGACGGGTTTGGGACGCAGCTCTGAAGGCCGGCTATACGCACCTCTTTACAATCCAGCTTGGGTATCATCGCGGGTTCGAATCCTTTCTCTATTCCCGCCTTTGTCTGACGAACAACATGGATGCCGAATACATGCGCCAGCACTTGCTCGATCCGGATGCGAAGCGCGGCGTTGCCTGGAAGATCAGCACGAACCTGGGGCTCTATCGCCAACTGATGCGCTGGCGGTATCGGTAGCGTCATCGGGCCATCGCTCTGAAGGTGGCCTTAACTCTCCCCGGTGTCGATGTGCCTATTCGGCTTCCAGCATCGAGACGGCGAAGACATTGACATAGCGGATGGTGACGGTGGAAAGCATTGCAACAAGGGCGCTTAGTCAGGCTGAAAGGTCGCGAGCTTCTGCCGGCGGACAAGTGGCGGCGCAGTCGACGCGGAGCCGGAAGACCTCTGCGCTCATTCCAATCTTCGTTTTCTCGCTGGCCCTGCCGGTTATTTTCTACATCGGCCCGACACGCTTGTCCCCCTACCGGCTGGTGCTGGTACTGACCTTCATTCCGTGTTTGATGGCTTGGCTTTCTGGATCGGTTGGGCGAACACGGCTGCCGGACATTTTTGTGCTGTTGGCGGCGATATGGGGCGCGATCGTTTTGGTTAGCACTCACGGCATCGACAAGGGTCTGCAATCCGCAGGCATATTTGTTATTGAGACATTCGGAACGTTCCTGTTCGCAAGGCGATACATTCGAGATATCTTCGCATTTCAGCGGATGGTGAGATCTCTCGTGTTCATGGTCCTTTTCCTTCTGCCATTTGCACTGTACGAGAATGTCGCAGGCTCGCCGATCTTGATTGAATTGTTCGGCAAGATCTTTTCCGTTTACGATATCGTTGGCAGTGAAGCGAGATTCGGACTTAGACGAGCTCAGGGCTCCTTTGAACACTTCATTCTGTTTGGCATCGTTTGCTCAAGTGCGTTCGCCTTGAGCTTTTATGTGTCAGGTGCCACCGCGCAGCTGGGGGGGCGATTAAGCTCGGGTCTTGTGGCAATGGCGGTCGCCACTTCCCTTTCCTCGGGGGCAATTCTGTCGCTTGTCGTCCAGGCAATGCTGATCGGTTGGGACAAGGTCACGAAGAGCGTCGCGCGACGTTGGGGAATATTGGCCGCAATTGCAATTGGTGCCTACTTTGTCGTGGACTTGAGCTCCAATCGCAGCCCTTTCGATGTCTTTATTTCATATCTGACGTTCAACTCGGACACTTCCTACATGCGCGTGCACATCTGGCACTACGGGACACAATCAGTGATGCACCACCCGATCTTTGGAATTGGCCTGAATGATTGGGTACGTCCGTCGTGGATGGGCGGCAGCATGGATAATTTCTGGTTGGTTACTGCCGTTCGCTACGGTATCCCCGGCTTCGTGTTCATGGCCGGCGGCTTTCTTTCGATTTGCTTCGGTTTGGGACGGCTGAGAAACCTCTCATTCCAGGTGGCCCAATGCCGAAAGGGTCTGATTATCACGATTTGCGGACTGGCTCTCGCGGTCTGCACGGTCCACCTATGGGATGCTCCTTACGTCTTGATCATGTTCCTGCTCGGCAGCGGCATGTGGATGTTTGACCCCGGCAACAGGGCCGCTCCCGTCTCCTCCGCCGAGGGCACTCAATCCCGTTGGGTCACTCGTCCCAGGCTGTGAAGCTGTTTGGTTTGCTGGCCTATCGCAGGGGGTGACTTCGCTCCCCTTGAAGAGGCCCGCCACACCCTCATGGCCGTTTAATGAGATCTCCAAGGACGAGCTCATCGCCCCGCCAGCTCGCCCAGCGCACGTTCTCCCACTGCTCAATGTTGATGCGCCGACCGTTGACCACGTCGAATTGGTACGCTCCGTAGCGGAAGGAGCCACGCACAAAGTAGACGTTCTTCAGGCTCACCGAGGAGCCCCCGTCTGCCGGGATACGGAGTCCGTGATTGCCGCCCTCGAACAATACGTTCTCGAAGACGTGCGAGCCTTGCCAATTGTCGGCCGAGAAGTAGCCCGCGGTCGTTGCTCCGGCCATCTTGAACGTCGAGTTCTTGACCGTGACCGCGCCTGTAGATCCCGGGGAATAGCACTGCAACCCGTCCGCATGATCACTTCCGACTCCGGTAGCCGTGATATAGACCCAAGTTAGATTGATATTGCCGCTGACGCAGCGCACGCCCTCTCGTGACTGAATGCGAACGCGCGTGAGACTACAAGAGCCTTTGCAAACAATGGTCGGCTCCCCCGAGTTCTCAACGATCGACAAGTCGGTTCGGGACGAACCCGGCGGCAACGTGATACGACTCGTGCCGCTCGTGACGTTGGCATAGACGGAATCGTTAAAGCTCAGCGGAACCTCGGCCGAATTCGGCGCCGGATGAGGCATAGGGACGGGCGTCGGGGAAGAAGTGGCCGCCACAGGTATAGTTGCGGTAATCCCAAAGCTGCTGGGGCGCATCTCGAGCGCCTGCCCGGGGGGGGCCAAGGCGTGATTACTGCAAGCCTCCTCCGCCCTGTCAGCTCCTGTGTGCCGTGAGAGTGCCGCGCCCGAGGAATCACGGCACCTCCACAGAGCAGATTCTGTCGAGGTAACGGTGGATTGGACAAGAGCCACCCCTGCCGACAACAGGGCCAGCGTCATCAAGTAGCGCATGAAAGCTCCAAAGCGGATTTTCTACCAAATCTTTGCAAAGCCATCCAGCCCGGACGGTTTGATTTGATCGGCCGAACGCCGCGAAGTACCCGTAGTTTTGTTGGACAAGCGATCACGTCGGGTGCCGGAGCTCTGCTGCTGCGGGCGACGGATCGGATGAGACTGCTCGGGCTCCGTCTGATCGGAAACTACCCTCCATTGCCTACCTCGCAGGCCGCAATTATGGTGGACAATCGTGGCCAGCTTGTCTTTCTTGACCAAGAAATTGCGATTCGTAAGACTATACTGACCGTATTCCGCGCCGCGAAGGGGGCAGAAAATCACCTATGTCGGCAAGGATCGGTTCAAGCTCGCTGGCCAAGGCGCCTGAACAAACCGCGTTGACCCCGTATAGCGGGGTCGAGCAAAAGCGTGGCCATTTTGATCATTCGCCGACGTCCTTGCCGAGTTGAATGTGCATTAGTGGATCGCGACGTCTTCTCTGGGACGGGCTCTGTCGGCGGCCGCGTTCGAATGTGCTCAGGCCCTTGCGTGGGCGATGGTCGCTGATCGGCGTCGAGAAGGTATCTGGGCTATGTCAAACGCTAGCATCAAACTCGCCATCATCATCGTCTCATACTGCAATGTCGATGATGTCGATCGCTGTTTGAAGTCGCTCGCTCGTTCGGATTACGATCACTTTGAAGTTCTCATTTGCGAAAATGGGGGTGAAGCAGCCTACGGGAGATTACTGGCTGAGCTCGTGGGATCAGATCGAACGCTGCAGCGAATTTCCGATGCGTCGGACACCCTTGACCAGCCGCAGAAACGATTGGCCTCAGTGGCGAAATGCCGATTTCAGACTCGCGCAAATGTCGTCCGAGTTGGGCTCGCGACCGAGAACCTTGGTTACGGAGGCGGCGTCAACGCGTGGCTTGAGCCATTACTCGGCGCCCCCGGTTGGGGGGCAGTGCTTGTGCTGAATCCTGATACCGAAGTGGATAGCCGCGGCCTGGCTGAATTGATAGCCAAGTCTGCTGAGGGATTCGGTATGGTTGGCGCAAGCCTCGTCTTCGACGACGCCCCCAATAAGGTCATCAATTACGGACTGCATTGGTCTCCTATGACGGGCCGTGTCATCGCCGTGGGAAGGAATGCGGCAGTTGGCAGTGCACCGTCGGTCGAGGATCTTGCCAGAATCGATGCGGTAAGCGGGGCGTGTGTTCTGGCAACGCGAGCGTTCGTCGAAGACGTCGGTCTCATGGCCGAAGACTATTTCCTGTACATGGAAGATCTGGATTGGGGACGTCGCCGGGGAAAGCACCGCATCGGCTTCGCGAGCAAAGCCATCATTCGCCACATTGGAGGAACGACTATCGGATCTGCCGTTACTCCCGAGAAGCGTTCGCATCTTTCGATCTATCTGTCTGCCCGCAACGGCATTCTCTATGCTAGGCGCTTTGCGGGATGGCGTTGGATCTGCCATTTCGGAGTCGGCCTGTTGTTCGCAGCGCGATATGCGCTCAAAGGCTCCTTGTCGGCCGGACAAGTCGCTTTCGCGGGGTTGCTCGATGGTGCAAAAGGCAAGACCGGGCGTCCGGAGGCAGGGCTCGGGCCGCAACAGCCCGGCTGATCGGCGCGTCATCCCAATCGCGATCGACGGCACACCCACAGATCTGAGAACCTATGACAAGAAGGCGGCAGCATCCCGATTGCTTTTCCATGTCGGCAGTCGAAACGAAATTAGCACGATGAGTATGCTTTTGAATTTGGGAGCGATCGTCTCCCACGTGATATGTGTATTCCTCTGGCCGGGAGCGCCTCTTTTTGCAGAATAAAGTAGAGGACACTTCTTGAATTGGCGGGAGAATGGATTTTGATGAGGCAATACATTTGGAAGAGTATTTTTCTCCATTTTAATTGAGGCTCGTGCTTTGGAAGCCGTGAACCCGAGGAGCCGCAAGCCATTCCGGCAAGTATCGGATCCTATCAAACTCCTTATTCCGACATTTACTCTGTGCAGCAACTGCCAGGCTGCTGCCGTTTTCTCGCAATCAAATTAACTGAGCCGAAATTGTCGCTCCTTACGATGAAATCCATGATTAGCGGTGCTTAGAAGCCGATTTTTTCATCATGTGGCTTTTTAAGCACACGGGGCGGATGCCTGAGTGAATTATAAGGAATTGCTGTCGCTTTAAATCTGTGCGGTGAGACTTTGGCCAAGTAGCTGAGAAATTACCTTGGATGGGCCGTCATGTCGTCCCAAAAAAGCCTCCCCGGACCGAGCAAGACGAATGCCTTGGTGCTGCGCCAATAAAGCCGCACCTGGGGTACTGTCGCGCGGGGAATTTGAAATTGGGCGCGCCCCTGGGGACGAACTGGATCGAACCTACCAGGAGAAAACTAGATGGTAGCCATCCCTCTGAGCTGGAACGACCCGTTGTTGAGCGGGGTTACGAGTTCGAGTTCGGTCACGCTTAGAGATGGCGGGACGCTTTCGTACAAGAGCATTACCGACACTGGCTCCACGGCGTCCGTTGTCGGCCTTGGCTCGTTCAGCCTCGACCATATGCGTATTAGCTCAAGGGAAGGTGTGCGCATTGGGGGTGACGGTGACGTCACGATCAGCAATTCGTATCTCGAGTCGACGGGACAAGGGAGCGATCACGCCGATACTATCCAGATCTATGCCCCCGGCAGCACCGGGAATGTGACGATCACGAATACGACGATCGTCGCCCACACCACCGCTGCAACTGCAGGTATGTTCGTTGCGGATGGTTGGAGTGGCACGCTCACTTTCGATAACGTGGTATTCCAAGGTGGTCCGTTTGGCTTGCGTATTGCCGCGGATGCGAACGATATCTCGGTATCGCTCAAGGACGTGTATTTTGTCGGGCCGTTTGGTTACGACGATATTCTCTTTCAGGAAGTCAATGCGGACATAAACATTACTCAGTGGGAAAATGTCCGCTCCGCAACGATCGTAAATGGTGAACTCGTTCCGGGCGAACTTATCCCGCCGCCTTTCCCGGTGGAAGGGGGTGGTGGTGGCGCTGGGTTGACGACGATCGACCACTTCTCGAACGACAGCGGCACATCCGGTGATGGCATCACCAACGACAGTACGCTGACCCTGAGCGGCAGCGCGGCCGCGAACAGCACGGTGAAGGTGTTCGACGGTACGACCCAGATCGGGACCACCACGACCAACAGCAGTGGCGCGTGGAGCTACACGACCGCTGCGCTGTCGAACGGCAATCATAGCCTCAAGGCCACGGCCACCACCACGTCGGGCACCAGTTCGACGTCATCGGTGCTTGCCGTGAAAATTGACACCGTGGCGCCCACGGCCCCGACGATGGCGACGCCCACCAACAACGCCAACGGCGGCCTGAACCTGACCGGCACGGCGGAAGCGAACAGCGTCGTGAAGGTGTTCGACGGCACGGCCCAGATCGGGACCGCGACGGCCAACGGCAGTGGCGTGTGGAACTACACCACCGGTGCCCTTGCGGCCGGTTCGCACAGCCTCACCGCAAGGGCGACGGATGCGGCAGGCAACACCGGCGCGGCGTCTGCCGTGGTCACGGCCAGCATCGGCACCTCGGCACCCCCGGCTACGCCGACCATCGCGTCGTTCTCGAACGACACCGGAGCGGCCGGCGATGGCATCACCAGCGACAATACCCTCCAGCTCAAGGGTACCGCGGCCGCCAACAGCACCGTCAAGATTTACGATGGCTCGACCCAGATCGGCACGACGACCGCCAGTTCGACCGGGAGCTGGGACTACATCACCTCGGTCCTGACCAACGCCAAGCATGTGCTGACCGCGACCGCGACCACCTCGAGCGGCCAGACCAGTGCCGCATCCGGTGCGGTGACCGTGACGGTGGATACGCTGGCGCCGACCGCCCCGGCCCTGAGCAGCAACGCCATCGTCAATACCAATCAGGTCAAGCTGTCGGGGACCGCCGAGGCCAACAGCACGGTCACGGTCTACGACGGCACCACGGTGGTCGGAACCGGGACAACAAACTCGACCGGAGCCTGGAGCGTCACGACGAACGCCTTGTCGACCGGCACGCACGCGCTGACGGCCAAGGCCGCCGACGCGGCCGGCAATGTCAGCGCCGCCTCGCAGTCGGTCAGCAGCGTGATCGGTGGGGCGTCGCCTGCGCCGACGACACAAATCGAGTCGGCTGGTGTGACAAGTCTCGTTGAGAGCGGCAATAAATATTACCTCAACAGCAGCAGCGGTGGGACCGGGCCTGCATTGAAATTCGGCGGCACGCCGGTGACCGAGGGCATGTGGGCGGGCTGGGCACCGATTGGCGCTGAGAAGACCGCAACGGGCTACAATGTAGTATGGAAAAACGCGGGCACCGGTCAGTACAATGCTTGGAGCACTGACAGCAGCGGCAATTATATCGCCAATACTCTCAGCTTCGTGTTAGGGACCAACACCACGCTAAGATCGCTCGAGACCTCTTTCCAACAGGACCTCAACGGCGATGGCACAATCGGCGCGCCCGCCGTGGTGATCGAGTCGGCCGGCTCGACCAGCCTGACCCAGATCGGGAGCAATTATTTCCTCTACCAGGCCGGTTCTGGTCCCGTCTTGAAATTCGGAGGCACGCCGGTGACCGCGGGCATGTGGGCAGGCTGGGCGCCGATTGGCGCTGAGCAGACCGCAACGGGCTACAATGTAGTATGGAAAAACGCGGGCACCGGTCAGTACAATGCTTGGAGCACTGACAGCAGCGGCAATTATATCGCCAATACTCTCAGCTTCGTGTCAGGGGCCAACACCACGCTAAGATCGCTCGAGACCTCATTCCAACAGGACCTCAACGGCGATGGCACAACCGGCGCGCCCGCCGTGGTGATCGAGTCGGCCGGCTCGACCAGCCTGACCCAGATCGGGAGCAATTATTTTCTCCACCAGGCCGGTTCTGGTCCCGTCTTGAAATTTGGAGGCGCGCCGGTGACCGAGGGCATGTGGGCAGGCTGGGCGCCGATTGGCGCTGAGCAGACCGCAACGGGCTACAATGTAGTATGGAAAAACGCGGGCACCGGTCAGTACAATGCTTGGAGCACTGACAGCAGCGGCAATTATATCGCCAATACTCTCAGCTTCGTGTCGGGGACCAACACCGCGCTGCAATCGCTCGAGACCTCCTTCCAGCAAGACCTCAATGGCGATGGTTCGATTACTAATTCAAGTGGGAATGCGCCGATTTCGGCCGTCGCCTTGACCACCATGTACAAGAACTGGAGCGACATCGTCACCATCAAAGGCGTCGCCGATGCCAACAGTCAGATCAAGCTGTACGATGGCAACACGTCAATTGGAAAAGTTACGGCGGCGGCCGATGGTACCTGGTCCTTCCAGACATCGTCGGCCGTGTCCGACACGTTACACACCTATACTGCCAAGCAGATCGATAGCGCTGGCCAGGTCGTTGGTACTTCAGGCAGCGCGATTCTTGGCTCGACAGGCAGCAATACGCTGAAGAGCACCTCAGGTAATGATATCCTGGTTGGCGGCGGCCAGTCCGACACTTTCGCGTTTGCCGCAAATTTCGGCCGCGACGTCATTAAGGATTTCACGGCCAGTGGAAGCGCGCAGGACACGATCCAGTTCAGCAAGACGGTGTTCGACAGCTTTGCGAGCGTTCTCTCGCACGCGAGCCAAGTTGGTCAGGATATCGTCATTTCTAGCGGAAGCGATACACTCACACTGAAGAATACCAAGCTGAGTTCGCTGAGTAGTCAGGACTTCCACTTCGCCTGAGCAAGGTTTGTAAAAGGGAGTTGGTATAAATCTGCCTTGGGGATATCACCTCAATAAGGGCATGGTTCAAGGGGCAAGTACCATGACTGATGTCGCACGGCGGGCGGAAATCCTCCCGTCTGAGAAGTTAGACGAGATAGACGTATCGAATTGGGCGGTATTTGTCGCCGCCTTGGGGATTCTGGCGAAACGTGCGCGCTCGCGCTTGCGCATTTCAGAGCTGATTGGATCGGCAGAGCGTTTGGTCGAAGCCATTCGACAGCGCCTATTCCCGCGATGGCGCTCGACGCGGGACTACGATGAACCGCGATCTGAGATGAAGGCCTTCTTGGGGTCTTGCCGGCGGATTTTTTGGGGCCTGGCAATGTTCAGTGGCCTGAGCAATCTTTTGATGCTCACGGGCTCATTCTTCATGCTCCAGGTCTATGACCGGGTGCTACCCGGACGGAGCATACCGACATTGGTAGCGCTCTTGCTCCTTGCCACAGTGCTCTACGTCTTTCAGGGGGGCCTGGATCTGGTCCGAAATCGAATAAGCGCGCGCATTGGCCGCTTCTTCGACGAAACGCTGGGGGCGCGAGTCTTCGATTCGATGGTTCGTCTTCCGCTGAAGACCCGGGGCGACGGTGACGGCATGCAGCCTCTTCGGGATCTTGATCAGGTCCGAAGCTTTCTTTCGGGAGGCGGACCAACTGCGCTGTTTGACCTGCCCTGGATGCCCGTTTATCTCGGCATCTGCTTCCTTTTTCATTTCTGGATCGGCGTGACCGCCCTGATCGGTGGGCTATTGCTGGTCTCCATAACAGTATTGACAGAAACGCGAACGCGCGGCCCGGCAAAGGCATCTGCGCAGTTGGCGGTTTCACGTAGTGCGCTTGCTGCGGAGGGGCGACGAAACGCCGAAGTTCTGCAGGCCATGGGCATGAGGCGGCAGGCTGCGCAGCGTTGGCAGGCCACGAATACCAAGTACCTTGCCGCACACGAGAGAACGAGCGATGTGGCGAGCGGGCTCGGTGGGCTGTCCAAGGTGTTTCGTTCATTTCTCCAGTCGCTAGTCCTTGCCGTTGGCGCGGTCCTTGTCATCAATCAGGAATCTACGGCCGGCATCATCATTGCTGGATCGATCCTGACGGCGAGGGCACTTGCCCCGGTAGAGACGGCGATCGCCAACTGGAAAGGTTTCGTCGCCGCGCGTCAGTCCGGACAACGGCTGGATCAGCTGCTTGAACTTCTGCCCAAGGAGAAGGAGCCGCTCGCGCTGCCGGCGCCGACCGAAACGTTCGTGGTGGAGCAGCTTTATGTCGCGGCGCCGGATTCAGACAAGCTGATCCTTAATGATGTTTCGTTCCATCTGCGAAAGGGCGAAGCCGTCGGAATCATCGGGCCGAGCGGTGCCGGCAAGTCGACGTTGGCCCGTGCGCTTGTTGGTGTCTGGCCACGGCTTCGTGGCAAGATCAAGCTCGACAACGCTGCGCTGGATCAATGGTCCTCGGAAGCATTGGGTAAACATATCGGCTATCTGCCGCAGGATATCGAACTGTTCGAGGGCAGCATCGCCGTTAATATTGCGCGATTCGATCTAAAAGCCACCCCGGACGCCGTCCTGGAAGCGGCGCGAATTGCAGGCGTGCATGATCTCATCCTTTCATTCCCGGAAGGCTATAGTACCCAGGTTGGTGAGGGCGGAATGTCCTTGTCCGCTGGCCAGCGACAGCGGATCGGGCTTGCGCGTGCCTTCTACGGCAACCCCTTCCTGGTTGTGCTTGATGAGCCGACCTCAAATCTCGATGCAGAGGGGGAGGCAGCGCTAACCGAGGCAATCGTCAACGTGCGTAACCGCGGGGGCATTGTCGTAGTGGTTGCCCATCGTCCAAAAGCGCTTGAAGCCGTCGATCACGTATTGGTGGTGGGCGATGGAAGAGTGCAGTCGTTTGGTCCGAAAGAGGAGGTTCTCAGGACCGTGCTACGGACACCCGTCCCGCTCAAGGTGGTGGCGGATAGCCAGGGAGGCGGCAGATGGACAGTGCGGTAACCCCGGCGCTGCACTCGATTCAGCGATACATGGTCGTCGGGATCATCATGACGACTTTCGTGACGTTTGGAATCGGCGGCTGGGCAGCAACTTCGCAGTTGTCAGGCGCCGTGATCGGACAAGGCGTCGTCGTCGTCGATTCGAGCGTGAAGAAAGTTCAGCACGGCACCGGCGGCATTGTCGGCGAACTGCGGGTGCGGGACGGAGACAAGGTTAGTGCGGGTGACATATTAATTCGTCTTGATGAAACTCAGACGCTGGCTAGCGCGACGATCGTCACCAAGAACCTCGACGAACTGCTCGCTCGCCAGGCTCGCCTTGAAGCAGAACGGGACAGCGTCGACGAGATCGCATTTCCGAAGGCGCTGCTGGAAAGGATGAAAGACAGCCGTTCCGAAGCCGGGCGCGCCATCGCTGCCGAACGGGCGTTATTTGACCTTCGCGGCCAGGCCCGGAACGGGCAGAAGTCGCAGCTCAAGGAACGACGAGCGCAGCTACAGGACGAAATCAAGGGCTATACAGGACAAGCCGAGGCCAAGCAGAAGGAAGTTAATTTCATCCTTGGAGAACTGGAAGGAGTTCGCGGCCTCTGGCAGAAGAATCTCGTGCCGATCGCTCGGCTCAACGCGCTGGAGCGCGACAGCGCGCGTCTGGAGGGCGAGCGTAGTCAATTGGCTGGGATGATCGCGCAGGCAAAGGGTAAAATTGCCGAGGTCGAACTTCAGATCATTCAAATCGATCAGGATTTGCGAACCGAGGTTGGCAAGGATTTGATTGAAACCCGCTCAAAGCTGTCCGAACTTGCTGAACGCAAGATCGCTGCCGTAGACCAGCTCAATCGCATCGACATTCGAGCACCCCAGTCTGGCCGAGTTCACCAGCTTGCGGTCCATACTGTCGGAGGCGTGATCGCCCCGGGCGAGCAGATCATGCTCATCGTGCCGGATGCCGACGCCCTCGCAGTTGAGGTCAAGATTGCTCCCCGAGAAATTGATCAGGTCTATGTTGGTCAATCGGCAACGCTTCGGTTTGCGGCCTTCAATCAGAAGACAACCCCCGAGATAGATGGGGAAGTCGCCGTGGTCTCAGCAGACCTCACACAGGAACAGCGGACCGGCGCGAGCTACTACACGGCTCGGGTTCTGCTCAAGCCCGAGGAACTGGCAAAGCTCGGATCGGCCAAGGTGGTGCCAGGCATGCCGGTCGAGGTCTTTATCAAGACGCCGTCGAGAACCGCGCTGTCCTATCTGCTCAAGCCCTTGCAGGATCAGGCGCAGCACGCGTTGAAGGAACGCTGAACGTTCCGTCCAACTGAATCTCGTCACTGGCTAACCGGGTAACGGCAGTGTTTTCGATGACGATGCAGGTAAGCCGTCCTGTTGCGTAGGCTCCCGTGTCGATATTGATCCGGTTCAGCCGCAGATCGGGCTCGTTCACCGGTGTATGGCCGTGCACTACGAAGCGTTCGAACGGCTGTTCCCAGTTGAGAAAATCGTCACGGATCCAGAGCAGATCATCCTCGGTCTGCTCGTGGATTGGAACGCCGGGGCGAACGCCGGCATGGACGAAGAGAAAGCCGCCACAGCTAAACGTCAATTCGAGCGCTTGCAGAAAATCGAGATGCTCTCTCGGAAGAGTTTCCGCGAACTCGGTCGCCAGCATGGTCTGTTCGTTTCGATCAGGATTGATGCTCGGTTTAAGACCGTAAGACAGCAGGGTTTCGAGACCGCCGTACTGTCGCCATTCGTCCAAGCTTCGTGGATCGGTAAGGAAACGCGGCAAGAATGTTTCATGGTTTCCGCGAAGGAAGATTGCTTGGTGGGACTGCTGCCATCGTAGCAGCAGATCGAGCACACTTCGCGAGTCGGGTCCCCTGTCGATATAGTCACCGACGAAGACGGTAATTGGGCGGGGGACCGGACGTTGTTCGCAATCGGCATCGATTGCGGCCAACAGCCTCTGCAGAAGATCGGAGCGGCCGTGCACGTCGCCCACTGCATATATTCGAATACCTTCGGGGAGTGCCGCATGCGTTTGGTTGCCCTGGCCAAGCGTGCCGGTCGAGAGGTTAGCCTTCGACATGGATTGCGCGCGTCGCGAACCCCAAGCTCGATCCGCCGACGCCGCTCTAAGGTGGCGAATGTACGAGCGCCACAACTCCCACCTCCGAACACGTGTCGGTTCGGAGCTACGGGGCAGAGGCGGTTTTGACCTCTCGTCGAGCGGAGCGGTCAGCACGTCCTTCTGTCGTGCCGTTTGCTCGCATTCGAGCTGCTCGATACCCAAATCAGGCGTCACGTGAGCGCTTTGATCGTTTGCAAAGTAGCGTCCACTAAGCACATCCATTCGCCTGTGATGAAACGTCATCGCTGCGATTGAAACGAGTAGAACCACTTCCATGCCAATAATGACAAGGAGCCCTTCGAGCATAAAATAAACTAACTCTTATTTTAAATACCAATATAATATATTTAAATGTAGCTTGCGAGGGGATTGGATGCAATATAATATCTTATATTAAATTTGAGGTATTTAACGTGGTTCGCTGGTTGTTCGACCAGGTCACTTGGGATGGGCAAGCTCTTCTGGTGCCTGCAACAACAGATTCCGGCCAAATAGTATGCAAGGTGCCGCGCAACACGATCCATATGCTGCGCCTGTATTCCGACGCGATCGGTCGCGAAATACATCTGGAGCGGCAGAGGATCGCCGAGAAGCTCGCGCCGTTTTTGGCTGCGAAGTTGTCGCAGGCCCCTAACGTCGAAGCGGTGGAGTTATTTCCTTGGGAAGTCCGGGATTGACGAGAAAGCGTTCCTGAGTGGAAGACTGCTCGCGCGTTAGATATGCAGGAAGCGGGATTGCTTCCATAGGACGCCGGGTGCGACAACCGGCAACTTCGCAATTCCCATGAGATGTCAGAACGGGCAGCTAGGTCGAGACCCTATTCATCTTCGACCTACCTTGAATTCGCGATGATAGTTGGGCAGATTGACGCATATGCAAACCCGGTTCCGTTGTCCGACCTGCAGCCGAATCCCGAGCCAGTAACACGCGGAGAGCGCGGAAGCCCAATGGACTCAAGGTTTGATCATCGGATAACCGAAGAACAGGCTGACGAATGGTTGGCGCTCTGCCGGCGCTTTTTTCAACTTCTTGCAGCTCGCAAGAAGCGACAGTTCAATCGAAGAGTGTCGATCGCGGACCTACTTTCCGAACGCCATGACAACGCTGCCGCTTGTGGGTTCGGAGAGGGCACGACAATGTATGATAATGTGCTCGTTCTGAGTGAGGTCACCGTTGGACGAAATACTTGGATCGGTCCGGGCTGCATTCTGGATGGATCGGGTGGGAGTCTTGAGATCGGCGATTGGTGCTCCATTTCCGCCGGTGTTCAGATCTACACACACAACACCGTGAATCGCTCTACCTCGCTTGGAGCGGAGCCGGTCGACTACGCGCCGACAAGGATCGGTCACGGGGTCTACATCGGTCCAAATGCCATCATTCAGATGGGGGTCACGGTAGGTGACAGAGCGGTGATCGGCGCAAACTCACTGGTCAATCGGGATATCCCACCAGGAGCTAAGGCGTTCGGGTCTCCTGCACGACTTTACGGCATTGAAGCATCTCGGCCGAAATCCGGACGGCCCGACGAGTAAACTAATCCCTCAATGTTTGGCAGCAATCGGAGCCGGGCGATCGAGGACTTAGTCCAAGTCGCCGAAGCCTCGTGAAGCGAGCAAACCATCGATCTGACAATCTGACATGCCGTTCCGCAGCGAGGCGTCCATTTCTCCCTGTCAGGCCACAAGTTGCGGACGGAACAGAACGTCGACGCCATAACTCGTGGAGTTGTAGCTATTCGTTGGGAAAAGGGCGCCTGATCCATAAGCGTACACGCCGTTTCCTCCACTCGTCGCGGACGATGGTGCAGTCAGCGGTCCGTTGGTAACCGCCGAGTTAAACAGGCCGGGATCGGCGGCGTAGTTTCCTGACGTGTGATAGGACGCAACATACGTTGTCCCGGCCGTGATCGTCACCGGTGTGGCGAAGTCCACCTGCTGCCAGCCGCTCGCCGTCTCGTTGGTAAAGGTGGCGGTTGCAAGCAGGGTACCGGTGCTGGTCCAGAGATGCGCGACATGGGTGCCGGTGTTCGACGCGCCCTTGTAGAAGCGCAGCCCTGTGACGTCTCCGGTACTGGACGCCTGGAATTTGAGCCCGAGCTCGACTGAGTTCGGGTCATTGACTGATACCAAGCTCGGTGTCGGATTGGAGCTGAACAGGCTTACGATGCTCGCAGATGCCGCGTTGACGGTCAAAGAAGCCGTTGCGTTGGCCGTCCCGCCGCGGCCGTCCGAGATGGCATATGTAAACGACGCCGGTCCCGTATAGCCGGAGTTGGGCGTGAACACTACCGTGTTGTTTTGGGCGTTGAAGCTTGCGGTGCCGTTGACACCGCTACCTGCGCCCGTGATCGTCAAGGTATCGCCGTCCGGATCAGTGTCGTTGGCAAGCAAGCTCGACGCTGCCACGGAAAGTGGGGTGTTCTGAGTAACATTGAAGCCGGAATCATTCGACGCAACGGGTGCCTGGTTAGTTCCGCTGCTTGCGGGGCTGAAGATCACGTCGACCCAGTAGTTGGCTGCACCATAGGTGCTCGTGGGGAACAGATTGCCGGTCCCGTAGACGTAGACGCCGTTGTTGCTGGCAGGCGCCGTGAGCGGTCCATTCACGCGCGCGGTAGTGAAGTAGTTGCCAGTAGCTGCGTAATGGCCGTTGCTGTGATAGCTGGCCACGTAAGTAGTCCCGGCGTCGATTGCTACCGGGTTACTGAACGTCACGGTCTGCCAGCCGCTCGCCGTTTCATTTGTGAATGTTGCGGTTGCGAGCAGAGTGCCCGTGCTGCTCCACAACGAGCCGGTATGGGTACCGGTATCGTTGGCTCCCTTATAGTATTTGATCCCCGTGATGGTGCCTGCCGAGGATGAGGTGAACCGCACGCCGAGATTAACCTGCGCCGTATCGGGGTCCGATAGTATCGCCGGCGTGTCCGAACTTGAGAACAGGCTCACGGTGAGCGGCGTCACCACGATGTTGAAGGTCTCATTGGTGGTGAGGCCGCCAGCGTCGGTAACTGAAACCCGCACACCGACCGTGCCGGTCGAGGTGGGTGTTCCGCTGAACGTCCGTGTCACTCCGTCAAACGTCAGCCATGCGGGAAGTGCTGACCCGTCGAGGGCAGTCGCGGCGTAGGTCAACGTGTCGCCGCTATCGACATCGGCGAACGTGCCGGCAGGTAACGTCAGGGAGAAGGTCGAGCCGACGGTCGTGTTCTGATCACCGGTCTGGACCGCAAGCACCGGCGCATCATTTGCGCCATGAATAGTAACCGTAAGTGTCGTCGACGAAGTGGCGCCGGCGGCATCGCGCATGGTGTAGTTGAAGACCTCGGTCAGCGTGTTGGTCGATAGCCGCAACGCCTGCACGGCTGAGGCGGTCTCATTGACGGTGTAGGTGTACACGCCCGAAGCATTGAGCACGAGACTGCCATACGCACCGGCGAGTGCCGTGCCGAGCGTACCCGCGGTCGCGCCGAAGCTCACGGCTGACACAGTCTTGGTGTCGCCCGCATTCTCATCGGTGTCGTTGGTCAGCACATTGCCGGTGGCGACCGAGCCGCCGGTGGCGTTGTTGGTACCGCCTCTTTCGGTGGCGTCGCCGGTATCGGCTACCGCCGTCGGTGGCGTATTCGGCGTCGACATCACAACAATATTGAAGGTCTCACTGGTGGTGAGGCCGCCAGCATCGGTAACTGAAACCCGCACACCGACCGTGCCAGTCGAGGTGGGTGTTCCACTGAACGACCGTGTCGCTCCGTTAAACGTCAGCCATGCGGGGAGCGCTGCCCCGTCGAGGGCAGTCGCGGCGTAGGTCAACGTGTCGCCGCTATCGACATCGGTGAACGTGCCGGCGGGGAGCGTCAGGGAGAAGGCCGAGCCGACGCTCGCGGATTGATCGCTGGTCTGGACCGCAAGCACCGGGGCGTCGTTTGCGCCATGAATAGTAACCGTAAGTGTCGTCGACGAAGTGGCGCCGGCGGCATCGCGCATGGTGTAGTTGAAGACCTCGGTCAGCGTGTTGGTCGATAGCCGCAACGCCTGCACGGCGGAGGCGGTCTCATTGACGGTGTAGGTGTACGCGCCCGAAGCATTGAGCACGAGACTGCCATACGCACCGGCGAGTGCCGTGCCGAGCGTACCCGCGGTCGCGCCGAAGCTCACGGCTGACACGGTCTTGGTGTCGCCGGCATCCGGATCAGTATCGTTAGCCAGCACATTGCCCGTGGCGGCGGAGCCGCCGGTACCATTGTTGGGGCCGCCTTTTTCGGTGGCGTCGCCGCTATCGGCCACCGCCGTCGGCGCGATGTTGCTGGTGCCGCTCGGCGAAAACACGACATCGACCCAATAATTTGCGGCGCCATAGGTATTGGTCGGGAAGATGCCGGTCGTGCTGGTGCCGCCATATGAATACACCCCGTTGCCGCCGGCGACCGTCGTGGTGGAGGGGGCAGTCAAGGGGCCGTTCGTGACGGCCGTTGTGAAGTAATTGTTGGTCGCCACATAGGCGCCGGTCGTGTGGTAGGAGGCAACGTAGGTGGTATTGGCGGCGATGGAAACCGCGGACGACAGATTCACCGTCTGCCAGCCGGAGGCTGCCGTGTTGGTAAAGGTCGCGCTGGCAAGAAGGGTGCCTGTCGAGGTCCAGAGATCAACGACGTCGGCGCCAGTGTCGCTGGCGCTGCGATAGAACTTCAGCGCCGTAATCTGACCGGCCACGGAGGAGGTGAACTTCACCCCGACCTCGAGCTGTTGCCCGTCATTAAGGCTGGTCTGTGCCGGTATATTTGACGCGCTGAACAGGCTTACCGGAGCCGCTCCGGGTGGTGCTACCGTGAAGCTAACCTGCGCTGTAGCGGTCCCGCCGCGTCCGTCCGAAATCGTGTAGCTGAAGCTAGCCGGACCGGTATAGCCGGAATCGGGCGTGAATGTGATGGTATTGTTCTGCGGATTGGGCTGGGTATTAAGCACGACGGTGCCGTGCGTTGGTGCGCTCACCCCGATGACACTCAATGCATCGCCATCGGGATCGCTGTCGTTGCTGATCAGGGACGATGCTGCGATTGTCGCAGCCAAATTCTGTGCGATGGTTGGCCCGACGTCGTTCGCGGCCACCGGTACGCCATTGACGGTGGACGGATTGAACATCACGTCAACCCAGTAATTCTCTCCCGAATACGTATTTGTCGGGAACGCGCGGTTGCTGCTGTAGACATACACGCCGTTGCCATTGGCGAAAGCGGTCAGTGGACCGCTTGTCACATTGCTCGTGAAATAGTCAGGGCTGACGGAGTAATGGCCCACATTCGTGTGATAGGAAGCGACATAAGTGGTGTTCGGCGTCAGTGTGACCGGATTGGAGAAGGTCACGCTCTGCCAGCCGGATGCGGTTTCGTTTGTAAAGGTAGCGGTCGCCAGCAAGGTACCTGTACTGGACCAAAGTTCGCCTGTGTGGGTGCCCGTATCCTGGCTACCCTTGTAGAAGCGGATCCCGCTTACAGTACCGGCCACCGAGCTTTGAAACTTCACGCCTAGCTCGACCGCGCTTGCATCCGTGACGTTGACGATAGCAGGAGTTGCCGAGCCCGAGAAAAGCGTAATGTAAGATGGAGCAGAGACGACTACGGTGCGACCTGCTGAAGGCGTTTCCAGATTGATGGAATCGTCGACCGCGCGGCTCTTGATCGTGTAGGTCCCGGCAACCTGCGGCGACCATGTATAGGTCCAATTCTCGTCGCCGATTGCATTATACCAGGTTACTCCACCGTCAGTCGAAACCTCTACGGCGCCGATCACGCCACCACCAAGGTCCGATGCCGTACCGGAAATTGTGACCACGCTTTGCGCGGTAAAGCTTGCTATCGGATTGATGGTGGAGGTTGGAGCGGTGGTATCGGTTGAGGCGGTCGTGGGGACCAGCCCCGACTGAAGCGTTCCCGGCTGGATGCCCATGTCGGCCAGAAGGTTGACCATCGCCTGTTGGACGCGCGGGTCGCTGGGAGTTGGTTGCAGGTCGTGATTGTCGCTCAGGCCCCACGACCAGTAGACCGTTCCGGCGCCGAAGACCAATGCGCCGCTCGGCGCGCGATAGAGGGTTAGATTATGTGTCGAGACGCCAGCTCCGACTGTGTTGCCGTAGTCGAGTAGATAGGTACTGACTGGGAGCGTTGTCGAGGAGAGCCGGACCAGGCCGGCCGGATCGAACCCGTTGTCGGGCGCTTCATCCCACTCATAGCCGAGATAGTTCTTCGTCAGCGTCGCCGTCTGCCCCTGCTGAAGATTGGCGACGCTGGTATTGCGCCAAAAGCGCAGGTTGGCGTCGTCGTAGGGAATGGTGATTGCCTTCAGGGCGTCGGGTTGGGTGACGCCGACATCATCGACCTGGAACAACTGTCCGATCAAGGCATTTTCCGGAATACCTCCGCCGGTCGCCGGCGGGCTGAAGCGCGGATCACGAAACGTTCCGGTCCACTGGTTTGTCGGATCAATCGACGAATTTGCCCAGGTCTCTTTATAGGAGATCAATGTGCGGTAGGCTGTGCCGTCGCTACTTATGCTGTTGCCCCAGCGCGTGCGCCAATACATCTCGTTGCCGCTCCAGAACGACAAATTCACGCCGGCATCGCGTGCCGCCTGGACGTTGTCGCGTTGCTGCCCCGACCAGTATTCGTCGTGGCCAACGTCGAGATACATTTTGTGGTTAAGGAGCAAGCTGCCGTAACGGTCAGTATCGACGCCTGCCATGTAGGAGACATCGTAACCGTTCTGCTCCAGCCAGTAGATCGCCGAGTACTCGGCCCCGAACAAATAATCTTGTGGACCGGCGGCCTGACCAATTCCGCCACGGGTGGCAATCGGACGGTTGTAACTCACCGCATACGCGCGTCCTGCGCCTTGACCCGTTGCTGGACCGTTGCCGCCATAGAAATTTGCTCCGCCCCAGCCATTATAGGCCTGCCACGTCGTGTCCGACGTTTGGAAAATGATGTCGCTGGTGCTGCTGTCATCCCTCACGATGAATGGGATATGATTTTCGCCGAAGGTTCCATCCTGGCGCACGAGCTTCGCAATGTAGACGCCGGACACTGCATCCGCCGGAATGTCCCAGGATGCGGAAACAGACCAATTGCCGGCATCGACTAGGCCCGTGGTCGCGTCGCGCAGCGGCGCAGGCTGATTTTGTACGCCCGTGTGCTGGATCGTGGTGACCAATCGAGCGCCCATGCCGCCGTAGTATCCGAGGCGATAGATCTCGATCCGGTAGTTCGATGAGTTCGTATTGATCTTGAAGTCAACTCTGTTGCCATTATCGACGCTGATGTCGGTAGCAAAGCCTTCGATATTCGAACTGCCAGCGCCGTCGATATCCCACACGCTTTGTGGGGTTCCTTGCTTCTGATTCTCGAGAACGATCGCGTTTGTGGACGCTGCCGCGGCGGCCGCGACAACGTTGGGCGATGCCGTTGTGGTCGCACTCGAAGCCGTTGCAGTCGTAACCGAACCCGACAGAACTCCGCCTTGGCCGCTCCCAGGCCCCGGATCGGCCTGGCCTCCTACCAACGCCCAATCTTTGATTGGAGCAACATTCTGTAAAGACATCTCCGCGCTGACTGAGGCTCCCATGATCCCGGCTTGGCCGGTTAACAGGAAATCTGCTCCGCCTGACACTCGGCTGTCATTCACTTGGCCGCTCAAACGCACATGCGCCGTGTGCGCCGCTATCTGGTCGAGCACCTGTGTTGGAGCAAGGAAGTAGCCGCAACCACAAATGGCGGCAGCCGCCGGAGGGGGCGCAGATGAGCCAATGATAGTTGGGGCCAACGGCGCGGAAGGGACCCTGCCTAGGAGCACAACGGGATCTGACATTGCTGGCTCGGCTGCCGCAGGGGCTGGCACTCGAACTTCCGCTGTCAACCCTGCGAAGCGAGCCTCGGCGATTTCAGTGAATGTCGACGCGACGGCACCTAAGCCGATCATGCCCGGACCTTCCCACCATTTCCGCGCGGCGAGAAGCGACTCGCTATCAGTGTCCAAATCGGGTGCGCGGGCATTTCCTCGCAGGACAGTGCGTGGCCAAGTCCGCAGTCCGAGAGCAATACGGCCCAAACCGGAATCTTCGTAGAAGGACCTCATGATATCCTCGCGCGAGAAAGGGGAATACGTATGAGAGGCTGCAGCCGTGATGACTGGGCGGATACAGGAGCGACAGCTTCAATGGACGGCCCACTCGTGGATCGCTGGACCGCGATGCTGCGCTGGGTAGTGACCTCAAGCGAGCACGCATGCTGGTTCGACAAGTCACAGCGTTCGATCTGCCGCTCGGCCATGGTCGCGTCGCTATCCGCAATAGTTGCTAAGACCATGGCCGCACCGGCAACGTTTAATTTCCATTGAATTTAAATGAAATATTAATTCTTTAAAGATATTTAATATCAAATTTTATCCCGTGTCGAGCAGCAAAGTTTTGGCGATGATCAAATGTCGGTCTAAGCCGACCCAATCGGCAAATAACTTTGGTTTTCCAGCAGATTGGTCCGGGAAGGACGTTTGGCCTGTTATAACCATTCTGATTGTTTTTTATTGAGGTGATCAACCTGAGATTTAATATGGGGTGGAGCTCGCCCCAATTGGCCTCTCCAGCGCGGAGGTTCCGACAACGCTCCGCAGACGCTTTGCCGAGGTCATTCTTGCGTCGGGTCTGCTCGCGACGGTTTCCTTCCGCAACTAAGCGAGGGCCTTTCACTGGGAAAGGGGATGATGGTTGAGCAAGACTGCGTCCTGCGAGCCAAGTTGAATGCCTCGCTGCGAAAATGGTCGCAGTGTGATCCCAAGCGCCCCCTTGAGACCTAGGCGATTAGACGGTGACAATGGAGATTGCAGCCGTCGCCATTGCAGTGGAGGTGCCAGTTAAGCCGGCCATCCTCGCCGCAGGCGTCTCGCGCGCCAGCAAGCATTGAGCTCCAGCTAACGGAGGGACACGCCGATATTGTTGGTGTGATCAGGATAATGCCACGGTGGAAAAGGGTCGCTCAGATTGCGCCAGCTCTCCGGATCGAAGCCAAACTCCGAACGGGCAAGGCAGGCATCGAGCGAGGCTCGGATGTACCCTTCGTCCATGCCTGAACCGATGAACACGAGTTCCTGGCGACGGTCGCCCCAATTGCCATCCCACCGGCTGTTGAGATGTTCTTGAAATTGAGGATGGCTTGGCCAGCTCGGCTTCGGGACCGTCGCCCACCAAAAGCCCATGGGCTCGCACCGACGTTGTATCCCGGCAACGGAGAGAAGGCCCACCCAATCCGGACGCGTAGCAAGCCAGAAATGTCCTTTGGCGCGTATGACACCCGGCCAGGGCTCGTTGAGAAAAGACAAGAGTCTGGCGGGATCGAAGGGACGTCTTTCCCTGTAAACGAAACTGGATATGCCGTACTCCTCTGTCTCCGGCACATGAGAACCGGGGCTATATAGTTCCCTGTACCAGAGCGGATGTGTCGCAGCCTTCGCTTCATCGAAAAGGCCGGTGTTCAGAATCGCCTCGAGAGGAATCTTGCCGAAGTCAGTCTCGACCTGGCGTGCCTGGGGATTGAGCGCGGTGATTACCTTGCGAATTTCCGCACGCGTCGCCTCCGTCGCTTCTGACGCTTTGTTGATCACCACCACATCAGCAAACTCGATCTGCTCAACCAAAAGATCGACGAGCGTCCGCTGGTCGTACGTATCGCGCAACTCGCCACGGTCGCGCAGCAGATCGCGACTGCTATAGTTGGCGAGCAGGCTCAAGGCATCCACGACGGTGACCATCGTGTCGAGTCTCGCAACATCGGAAAGGGAGACACCGGCCTCGTCGCGAAACGAGAACGTTGCCGCAATGGGAAGGGGTTCAGCAATCCCAGTTCCTTCGATCAGTAGATAATCAAAGCGCCGTTGTTCAGCCAATCGCCTGACCTCCACCAGGAGGTCGTCCCGTAACGTGCAACATATGCAACCATTGCTGAGCTCCACGAGCGACTCGGTCGTGTGTGAAAGATTGGCACCACCGTTGCGGACCAGATTCGCGTCTATGTTCAACTGACTCATGTCATTGACGATGACCGCAACGCGCAGGCCTTCGCGATTCGTCAGTACGCGATTAAGCAATGTTGTTTTGCCCGCGCCCAGAAATCCGCTGAGCACCGTTACTGGCAGCCGATCGGCCTCGTTCGGTCTGTCCTTCATACGTCTTCCCGGCTCAAGACCTGCGGGCGGAACAGTACGCAGGCATGCAGTTCTACTGCGTTCGCAGTTCGCTCCGCGATTAAATGTCGGAATTCATTTAATATGGCTCCGCCGATTATGTAAAGTTTAGTCGGCTCCCCGGAAATTAAATAACAAGTAGATGCTTGGTACCCTGCTGCGAGTCGATTTGGGTCATCAATGGCTTTTTGACAAATCGCGAGCGGCCAGGTGGTGCAGCCTCGCATACGTGCGCATGGAGAGGCAGAACGCTGATTGCCGAATGCGTCGGAACACGCCAGCGGCGGAAATAATCGCTAGCAAACGTCCTTCTCAGTTGAAGTGATTATGCATGTTTCCATGCATATGAGCGCAACGCAAAGCAGAAAGGCAACGGTTGCCACCGTCCTCTCCAACTCTTGCCAAGATTGCTGGTCAGCAGAGCAGACCAGTAGAGCAAAGGAGCATCGAGGACCTGGCCGTGACCATCAAGAATGCCGTGACCATCAAGAATATCGTCATCCCCTTGGAAGTTGAATATCTCCAGGCGGCTGCAAAGCAGCGCGGTATCTCGCGTACGCGACTTGTGCGGGCTGTGATGGAGAAGGTCGTTAAGGATGAACTGGTCGCAGATATTCTGGGAGAAAACGGAGTGCCGGCCGAGCCGGTCCCAACCAAGTATCGACGCTTTCGGGATCCGGCTACTTAGTAGGTTCTATCCCTTTCATGGACATGAATGCGTGCGCTGGTGGCAAGCTGGCTCTCTGCTATCGCGGTTGTAGTCGAGCCGCAGCGAAAGTTGCAGCGCCGACGACCGATTGATCCCGCAACGCTACTGACCGCGTGTGAAATCTAGATCCTGCGCAGTTGGCCGGAAGATGATAGGCGGGGGCGAGATCAATCAGGCAGGACAAGAGTTGCGTCGGACCGGCGGCAAACCGCGGTCGAGCCACTGCTTGTAGCTTGATAAGCTTGAAGCCATTTGGCACTCTTCGGCGTGTGCGCTCCAGATCGGGGTTCTTATGAAAAAATCGTTCTTTGCAATTGCTGGCGCAGCCATTTCGCTCGTGGTCCTTTCAAGCAGCAGCGCTTACAGCGGTCCTTATCCCTTCGGGGATGAGCCTTATCGGCTGGATTGGGGATATGATTCTGCGGTGGAATCCGGATGCTTGAAGTGGAATTGGCAGTTGCAGCAGTGGAATGATCACTGTGCGCGCTATGTCCAGCCCAAAGCCTATATGCGCCCCCGCGCTTCGCACGTCGTAGTCCGCACAAAGGGGTAGGGCTGGCCTATTCGGCCGCGATTTTACGTGGAGTCAGCGCGTGATCAGGAGCGCTGGATCGTGCATGCGACCTGGCTGTGCTTTCCGAAGTTGAGCAGCGCGTTCTCGCGGAAGCCGTCCAGCCATACTCCGCGCCCGGCATATCGGTAGCCGACGCCCATCGGGACCAACCGAACGTGAATGCCCCCGCGGTGGCCCGTGTGCAGCGATGCGGTAACGACTTCACCGACGACGCTCGTTGCAATCGGGCAGAGCGGATACTGCCTGCCATTCTCGCAAGTGAAAACGATTTCGGAGCAATTACCTATTGAGCCGGGCCCAGCGGTTATCAAACCGAGGTCCGCCGCGCCGGCCGGATGCGCGCTTGCCCATGCGGTGAATCCCAATGAAGCTGTGATCAAAACGAATTTGCCCAATGCGGCGCGCATGGCTGCCCCCCGAGTAAAAAAAGAGAATGCAGTCAACAGAGCAAGAATCAGCCGTACCGTCAAACTGATAATCCGTTGCGCACCGGCACGACCATGACGTCGGCGGTGGTTGCTGCTGGTCAACCTGGATCGACCCCGGCCCTTGCGATTTCCCGTTGCGGACAATCTCCCGACGAATCCGCCATCAGGGTCGGTGCTGACCAATCAAATCGCGGCGGTTAGATTCTTTGCTCCCCGCCCGCCTTCATCACGTTCACAGTAATCTTCTGGATTTCCGTACGGCCGCCGGCATATTTGACCTCGATCGTCAACACGTCATTACCGAGGAAATCCGCAGGCGACTTGTAGAACGCGACATAAGCCGGCACTTCCAGCGCAAGGCAGGCCTTGTAGTTGGTAGCCTTAACCTTCGCGTTCTTGACGACAACCTTGCCGGAGGCGGGCGGGCTGACCAGTCGAATCGTTGGCAGTGGCCCGGATGTGCAATCGGGTTGCACGTTGAGGTAGACCCCGATCCGGGTGTCCCTGTTCGGCACGCTTTTGACCGTTCGCTCGACCGTCCGGGACTGCTCCTGGGCCGAGGCGCAGCCTGCCATGCCGGCGAAAAACAGGGCGCCGGTGAGCAATAAAACCTTCATCTGATGGCCCCGCTCGGCCGCCAATGCTGGTCAGTTCGAGGCAAGCCGCTCATTTCAAAGCCATTTCCAAGGCGATGGCCGCCATCTCAAGTTTACCACAGCGAGGCAAAAAGCGGAGGTTAACCAATTGATTTTGTTGACCCTAGGAACGGTTAACAATAGCTTAATACGTCAAAAGTTTGGAATATTTTTTGCAAACTTGAATTAAACGCATTTTTTTTGGCGGAGTACTTAGACTAATGAACGCGCAATTTCAGGTCGCTCAGCTTTCCGGTTCCACTCTCGCCAACAGTTCCGCACCTCCCCGAATTTTCAAGCTGACGAAGCCGATGGGCGACCAGGCGGTGGTCGTCAATCTCGGTTACGACCAGAAGGTCAAGGTCGATTTTTCAGGGATCGCGAATGAGAAGATCACGCTCGTCCATGTCGGCGATAGGTTGATCATCCTGTTCGACAACAAGTCGACCGTGACAGTCGAGCCGTTCTTCGATTCAGGGCATGATGCCCTGAAGAACCTGACTATCGAAGTGGCGCCGGGGCGCGACGTTTCGGTCAGCGAATTCGCAAGCCTGTTTCCGATCACCACGGACCAGTCGATTTTGCCGGCGGCCGGCGAGGGCGGCGGCAATGCCCAAGCCAGCGGCGCGAACTTCAGCAATAGCTCCGTCGATCCGCTGGCAACGGGCAATCCGCTCGACCTGCTCGGACAGGAGTCGCTCGGCACTTTCGCCCTTACTCCCGAGACTTTCAACGGTACCCCGAACGTCGCGCCCTCGGGCAGCTTCACGCTCGCGGGCGTCTTGACGGTTCATGACGAGACGCTCGGTGTACAACTCACCGCAGATGATCAAGCCAATCCACTCTTGCCGGCTGTCTTCCAGCAGGCCGGACTGATTGGGTGGGCGCAGAGCGCCGTGTCCGAAATCGCCGCGGCGAACGTCAACTTCGGCACCAATGGTCCCGGTACGGTGGCCTATGTGCTGACTACGTCGGCCGGCGCCGCATTTGCCGGAGTCGATACCGGATTGAAAGCGACCGCAACCGGGAATGAGATCTTCCTGTTCACGGAAGGAAATCTCATTGTTGCGCGTGAAGGGAACGGCACGACCCCCAACGCCGGCGGCGCAATCGCTTTTGCGCTCTATCTGGATCCCGTCTCCCTCAAGCTGAGCGTCGCACAATATGAGGCCGTTCAGCACAGCAACACGCTCGATCCGAATGATCGGATCGAACTCGCGGACGTTGTTTTCGTTCAGCAAGTCGTCACCGATGCGCTCGGCGTGGTCGTTACGCACGTATCGACAGATTCCATCGGCGTCGCATTCGACGATGACGGTCCGGCCATTTCCGTATCGGTGGTCGAGCCGGTAGAAGGTTCTGCGCAACTGGCGACTTTATCGCTCGATGAATCGATCGGCTTTGATCCCAATCCCGACGGCTTCGCGGGACCGCTTGATGATACCGGCTCGACAATGCCGGATCCGACCGGCTCCGTTCCGATCGGCGAAGTGAAGACGGCCGTTGGCGGCGAAGAGCAGGGACAGGGCGCCCTGCAGGCGCTGTTCAACGTGGTCAAGGATCCCGGAACTGACGGCGAGAAGTCGACCACCTATCAGTACAGCTTCTCGCTAACGGGGGGCTCCGGTCCGTCTGGCAGCGTCGCCAGCACACTGAAGGTGACCGATCCCAGCGGCCTGTACGGTGACGACACCATCTATCTGTTCAAGGTCAGTGACACAGAGATCGTGGGTCGTGTCGGCAACGATCCCAATGGTCCGATCGCGATCCGCATCACGCTCGTCGACGCAGGCAGCCTGTCGGGCGGTCAACTCGTGATCGACCAATACATGGCAATCGACCATGGCCAGGACGGCAACAATTTCGATTCCAGCAAGGCGCTCACGCTGCTCAGTTCCAACCAGGATGAGGGCGAGGTTGTATTTGCAAGCCTTGGCATTACGCTGACGGCGACTATCACCGACGTCGACAACGACACCGCGACATCTTCCGCGACGATCCAGATCGCCGGCGGTGAAACGTCCAGCATCGTCTTCCAGGACGATGGTCCGGTGCTGATCGGCGAGGACGCAGTAATTGCACGTGTCGACGAGGACGGGTTGGTCGGTCACAATGCCGACGCTGCCCGCACGGGCGAGGTCACCGGAACGGGCTCTGCCGTTGCCACCGGTTCGCTCACCTCCCTGGTCGATTTCGGAACCGATGGCGCTGGTGCGAACGCATTCCATCTGGCCACGCAGGCTACGCCGGTCAACTCGGGTCTAACGTCGCAAGGCGCCCAGGTCCTGATCGTGTCTGACGGGACCGCGCTGCATGGCTATGTCGAGACCGGCGCTGCCGGATCGGGCTTTGGGAACGGCGACCGCGAAGTCTTTACCCTGACGGTCGGGGCAGATGGCTCCTACACGTTCACGCTGAAGGATCAAATCGATCATCCATCGCTGAATGGCACGGCCGGTGACAATAGCGAAAACGCGCTGACGACAGCGCTGGACCTATCGGCCTTTGTCATTGCCACCGACGGTGACGGCGACAGCATCACGCTTGGTGCTGGAACGTTCAAGATGGAGGTGCAGGATGACATTCCCGTTCTGACGGGCGCCTCCATTGCCCGCACGGTCGATGAGGACGACATCCTGACGCCGTGGTCGCAGGGCACCAGCCCGTATGACGGCGGCAATGTCGACGGCTCGACCACCGAGATCTTTACCGGTGCCGCGTTCGTGTCGGGCACGCTGGCTGGCCTGGTTTCGGTCGGTGCTGACGAGACGGGGACATTCGGCTTCTCGTCGGACGCCATTGCGAAACTGAGCGCGCTTGGCTTGTACTCAAAGCAATCCGCCCAGGGCGACGGCGAGAACGGCAAGCTGCTGACCTATGTGATTTCGAACGGCCCCGTTGGCTCCCACGAAATCATCATCACGGGCAACGAGCCCAATCCCAATGGCAACCCGGTTTTCTCGCTCACCCTGAACACCGAGACCGGCGCGTACGAATTCCGCCTCTATGACGAACTGATTCATACGGAGGGTAGCGGCCAGAACAGCGATCTGCGCTCCGGCCCGCTCGACAATGGCGTCCAGCATTCGATTCCCAACATCGACCTTGGCTCCATCGTCACCTTCACTGACAAGGATGGCGATACCATCTCCTTGACCGGCAAGTTCACGATCAACGTGACCGATGACGTTCCGCATGCCGATATCGATCTCGGTTGGGGTTCGGTCACCGTCGACGAAACTCCAGGCAACCAGGCGGACGATACGACGGCAAGCAGCGTCAGGAATCTGTTCGCCAAGCTCGAAGCGACGGGTGTCGTCGGCGATGATCCGGACGTGCCGGGCGACAACAATGGTGGCAATTCGGGCAACGGCGCAATCGCCTACGCGCGGTCGGATTTCGCTGTTGTTATTGACGATTCGACTATCGGCGCGGACTATCCGCCTTATCCGCACAGGTTCTCATTGAGTGTGGCAGGCGGCAACGGAACGGATTCCGGCCTGTTCGTGACCGACGGTGGCAAGATCGTCCTTTCCGTCAATGCCGACGGCCTGATCCTCGGTACTGTTTCCGACGTCAACAGCGCCTTCAACGGCAATGTCGCGTTCGCGATTGCCATCGATTCAGACGGCAAGGTCAGCGTCGCTCAATATCTCTCGATCAAGCATGACGACCGCGGCGATTTCAACGAAACCAACGACAACGGCACCAACGCCAATGACGCGTCGCCCGACGACCCGCTGACGGTCCAGCAGAATCTCGACGGCAAGATCATTGCCACGCTTACCGTCACCGATTCCGACGGCGACAAGTCGTCCGACTCGGTCAATATCGGCAAGCTGATCACCTTCCTCGATGACGGTCCGTCGGTCGAAGCAAATGCCGCGAGCGGCTTCTCCGTTGTTCATGACGAGACGCCGGACGTTCAGTCATCCGACGACGATACGACGGTGCAGGCGGTCAGGGATTTGTTCGCCAATGTTCACCACAAGGGCTCGGATCCGCATCTTACGAGCGCCCAAAAGGTCGATGGCGCGATCGGATTTGCGCAGAGTGAGGGCGCGGCGCTGACGGTTTCGACCAATTTCGGCGCCGACGGTGCGGCGAGCTCCAATTCCAAGGTGTTTTCGCTCACCTTAAACGGCGGAAACGGCACCAATTCCGGCCTCGAAACGGCCGATGGCAAGGACATCTACCTGTTCAAGGAAGGCGATCTGATCGTCGGCCGCTATGACGGTCTAGACTCTGGATCGAGCACGACCAATACCGGAAGCGACTCGGCGGCGTTTGCGATCGCGATCGATCCGGTCACCGGCAAGGTTTCAGTAGTCCAGTACGTCTCGCTGGAACACAATAATACGGGCGACGCGGACGAGTATGTTGCGATCGCAAGCAATAAGGTTTTTGCCACGGTTACGGTCACCGATGGTGACGGCGACCCCGCGAGGGCTTCGGCGGATATTTCCGGCAAGATCCGTTTTGAGGATGACGGCCCGACGATCACCGGGGCCACGATCTCGGTTGCCGTGGATGAAGACGGATTGCCCGCGGGCAATCTCGATGCAAATCGTACTGGCGAAACCACCGGCACGGGTTCGGCCATTGCCGTGGGCGCGCTGAATGCGCTGGTCAATTTCGGTGCGGATGGTCCGGCTTCAACGGCATTCGATCTCGTCGTTCAGAACAGCCCGATCAACACCGGCCTGGAGTCCAAGGGCGGCGACATATTGATCGTATCCGACGGCAATACGCTGCGCGGTTACGTCAATCAGGGCGGGAATTCCGGTTACCAGGCCGGCACCGATCGCGAGGTCTTCACGCTCACGGTCGGGTCCAACGGTTCCTATGTCTTCACGCTCAAGGACCAGATCGATCATCCGTCGCTGAACGGCCAAAACGGTGACAACACCGAAAACCTGCTGACGACAGCGCTTGATCTGTCCGAATACATCATCGTTACCGACGGCGATGGCGACACGGTCAAGCTGCCGACCGGTGCGTTTACGATCCAGATCCGGGACGATATTCCCGTTGCGAAATCGAACGCGATAGTATCGGTCGACGAAGACGACCTGACCGCGGGTAACCACGATACGATTGCTGCGGGCGATGATGCCGCATCGCTCTCCCCCGTTACCGGTACCTTGAATTTCTCGGTCGGGGCGGATGAGCCAGCCTCGGTTGGATTCGCTTCGCTGCATGGAGCTGCGGTGGTCGATACGGCTGCCAACGCCGTCACGGCTGGCAATGCGGCGCTTCACTATTATTGGGATAGCGCCTCCAACACGCTCTATGCATCGACGTTGGCAGATACGCTCGCGCACGCGACCGCTACGGCAGCGTTCAAGATCCAGGTTACCAATGCCGCCACTGGCGCCTATAGCTTCTCGCTGCTTGGCCAGGTCGATCATCCCGTCCACGATGATCCCAACGTTGCCGGATCGCAGACGGCTTATGAAGATAACATAAACATCGATCTGACCTACACGGTCACCGATCGGGACGGGGACTCGGCGACAGGCACGCTGGCGATCTCGATCGACGACGATATGCCGATCATCGAGTCGGCGGTCGCGCCAAACAACCTGGTAGTCAACGGGAGCTTCGAGCATGGCCACGATCTCGGCAATAATCAATGGTCGATCTACCATAGTGTTGACGGCTGGAAGTCCGTGGACATCGGCACCTCGGGCCCACACGGTGATGTGCCGTTCGAAGTGCAGACCGGCAATGTCGGCGGCGTGTTCGCACAGGACGGCAACGCGCTGATCGAGCTCGATTCCGATCTCGGCAGCGGGAATCTGTCCGGTGGCGACCACTACAACGACTCCGGCCACACCAACACGATCATTCAGCAAGTGATTGCCGGTACGCATGCCGGCGAGGCCTATGAACTGACGTTCTACTATTCGCCGCGTCCCAACGAGGGTAACGCCGACAGCGGTAGCCTGAACGTGTTGTGGAACGGGCAGGTGGTGAAATCCATCGACTCGACGGGCATGACGGCGGGTGTCTGGCAACTGATCACCGTCAGCGTGATCGGGACCGGCGCGGGCGATGTGCTCGGCTTCCAAGGGGCCGGGCAGGAGAATTCGCTCGGCGCCTATATCGACAATGTCAGCCTCGTTCCCGTGACCTTCGTCGACGAGGACGGTCTGACTGGACCGCTCGCGTTCGGTAGCCACGACACTCAAGCGGGCGACAACTACGTTGCCGACACGGATGGCGACGCCAATGAGACGACGTCAACAGGCTACCTCAACATCAAGTGGGGTGCCGATAACCTCGATAGCGGCGTGGACATCACTTCGGGTTCGTTCGGCACGCTGACCCAGGATCATCCGGATGGTGTCGGCGATCGCAGCCTGACGTTCGCCAATGCGAGCGTCGGCGTGTCGGGCGTGTCCGCGCTCACCTCGAAGGGCGAGGCGGTGGTGTTCTCGACCAATGCCGATGGCACCATCCTGACTGGCGTCGCCGGTGGACGCACCGTCATTGAAGTATCGTTGTCCGATGAAGGCGCCGGCGCATTCCGCGTCGTGCTGAAGGATCAACTCGACCACGCTGCGGGCAACAACGAGAACGACATCCGCCTGACGTTCAACTATACCGCCACCGATTCCGACGGTGACGCGGTGAACGGTAGCTTCACGATCGGCGTCGACGACGACATGCCGGTGGCGAATGCGGATACCGACTCCGTTTCAAGTGCCGTGCAAACCCTGAATTTCGATGACGTCGTGCTTGCCGAGAATGGCGAGACGCCGATTGCGTCGCCCTATCACGGTTTCAATTTCATTCAGGCGGGTATTTACAATCCTCCGGGCTCCGGACCTTTCGCGAACTATGCGCCTCACTCGGGCAGCAACCTTGTCTTCATTGGGGAAAGGGATGGCTTGGAGAGAGAGGGCTACGCCGGAACGGCGGGCGACCCGATTACCATCACGCATACCGATGGCAGCAAGTTCACGGCGCTTGGAGCATGGTTCTCCGCGAACGGTTCCGAACCGATGACCATTACGGTCTATGGTTATGTGAATGGCGTTCAAGTCAGCAGCTTTTCGCAGGAGATCCATCAGGGCGCAGCCGGTGGGCCGACATATGTGAGTCTCTCCGTTCTGGGCAGCGTCGACAAGATCGTTGTCGACGGCCCCGGTTACTTTGGCTTCGACGATTTTGCATTCGCCGACAATTCAAGTGCTACGGGCAACGTCATAACCGGGGTAGGCACGACCAATTTCGGCGCAGACGTGCTTGGCGCAGACGGCGCGAAAGTTACGGGCGTCGTCGGCGTCACCACTGTCACGACGCCGGACGGCTCGCAAAACTTCCAGGTCATCGGCCAGTACGGCACGCTCGTTCTCAACGAGAACGGCGACTACACCTATACCCGTTTCGACGGGTCGCCGGTTGTTGCGAACGACGTCTTTACGTATGCGCTGACCGACGGCGACGGGGATGTCTCGACCGCGACGTTGACGATCGGCATTTCCGATCACGGCGTCACGATTTCGGGGATCAACAGCGAAGACGGCGATATCACCGTCCAAGAAAACGATCTGCTGGCGAGCCGTGGCGTAGGCGAGTCGGCCGGCTCGAGCCCGGACACCGGAAACCTCTCGCAGAACGGAACATTTACTATTGCGGCGGCCGACGGGCTCAACAGCCTGATGATTGACGGTCACGCCATCGTCACGAACGGAGTTTTTACCGCCACTTCGTTTGCGACGGCAACCGGGAATATTTTTGCAGTAACCGCGTTCAACGGCACCACCGTAAGCTACAGCTACACGCTCGTTGACAACGAGCAGCATGCTTCGCTGCAGGGTAACAACGGCCTGCCCGAAAACCTGAGCGTCGTAGCTACGGACAACGACGGCGAAACTGCTACGTCGACGATCAAAATCAATATCGTCGACGACGCCCCAACAGCGGTGAACGACATCTGGGCAGCGACCATCACCGATGCGACGCTTTTGACCGGCTTGTTGGCCAACGACAAGTTCGGCGCCGATGGTGTCGATACGGATAATTCGCCGCTCATCGGCCAAGTTAGCGTCACCAACGGCGCGCACGGCACCGTCGTGTACAACAACAACGGCACCTTCACCTATACGCCGGACGCTGGCTACACGGGTGCTGACAGCTTCACCTACACGATCAAGGACGGCGACGGCGATACTTCAACGGCAACCGTCACGCTTAGCAGCGTCCAGACGAACTCGTTGCCGACCGCAGGAAACATCTCGGCTTCGGTGGACGACGAAGGTCTTCCGAACGGTATTGCGGGCAGTGCCTTCGCTGACGACCTGTCCGGGCAGGCCATCAGCGCCAGCGGCACCTTGCCGCACAACTACAACACGGACGGCAAAGCGGCCTCGGATCCGATCAACTTCGCGCCGATGGACGGCACGACAGGTCTGGTTGGTTCCGAGAGCGTTACGTATAGCTGGAACGCCACCAACAATACCCTGATCGCATCGTCCGCCGCGCGCGGCGCGATCTTCACGGTCGTCGTGGATGGCGGGTCGGACAATGGCAACGGCAACTATGTGTTCACGCTGCTGAAGCCGGTTCTCCATGATGCGGGCAACAACGAGAACGACGCGACCGTCAACCTGACCTACCAGGTCAAGGACGCCACGCTGCCTATCGCCGACAAGGCTACCGGCACGTTGGCCATCACCATCGATGACGACATTCCGGTCGCCGCGCCGATCGTCAAGACCGTGACCGAGGGATCCTCGGACACCAACATCCTGCTGATCCTCGATCGTTCCGGAAGTATGGACTTCAGTTCAGGCGTCTCCGGTTACGCAACGCGCCTCGACCTGCTCAAGGCGGCTGCCAAGGAATTGCTCGATCAGTATGACGCCGTTGGCGACGTCAAGGTCCAGATCATCAAGTTCAACGACTCCGCGCAGAAGCAGGGCAGCGTGTGGCTGTCGGTCGCGGATGCAAAGACCTACATTGATGGCCTGACGGCGAATGATGGCACCGACTACGACGATGCCACGTCGCTTGCGCCTGACGCCTTCGATGATGCGGGCAAGCTGACGACGGCCGGTGTGCGCAATGTTTCCTACTTCATTTCGGACGGGCAACCAGATCCGACCAGCGAACAAGTGTCCGGCGACGAACTCACGGATTGGGTCAACTTCGTCAACGCCAACGACGTCGTATCTTATGCAATCGGACTGGGCTCCTCGGCGCCCAGCACCTACCTCGATCCGCTGGCCTATGACGGCACCGGCGCCGGCACCGATACGGATGCCCTGATCGTCACCGACCTCAACCAGCTCCAGTCGAGCCTGGCGGGGACGATAAGTCCGTCGATTTCGGGCTCGGTGATCGACGGCAGCATTCCGACTTCGTTCGGTGCTGACGGCGGATATGTGAAGTCGATCGAAATCGGCGGCAAGACCTACACTTACAACCCTGCGACTGACGCGATCACCACGTCGGGTTCGGGGTCGAACACCGCCACTTTCAATGCTACCACCAACCAGTTGACGATCACGTTCACCGGCAGCGCCGGCGAGAGTTTCGTCATTGATCTGGATGACGGCGCCTATGCCTACACGCCGCCGTCCACGATCACGTCCAATTTCGGCCGTCCCTTCACCTACACTTTGACGGACAATGACGGCGATACCGGCAGCTCGACGCTGACGATCAACGTCAACAATGTAAACGAAGCGCCGGTTCTCGACGCCACGGATTCACCGGTCATTGCGGCCGTCAATGAAGATGCGCCTGCGCCGTCCGGCGCCGTAGGCACGCTTGTCTCCGCACTGGTCGATACGGCCGGCGGCGGCTTTGATAACGTGACGGATGCAGATGGTCCTGGCCTGGGCATTGCCATCACGGCTACCAACAGCGCGAACGGCACCTGGCACTACTCGACCAACAATGGAGTCACTTGGGCTGCGGTGGGAGCGGTCAGCAGCACCGGCGCGCTGCTGCTTGCAGCAGATGCCGGTACCCGGCTGTATTTCAAGCCGTCAGCCGATTACAACGGCACGGTGACAGACGGCATCACGTTCCGCGCTTGGGATGAGAGCACCGGCACCGCCGGCACCAAGGTGGACGCCTCGTCCAACGGCGGCAGCTCTGCGTTCTCGAGCGCCACCGATACGGCATCGGTCACTGTCAATTCGGTGAACGACGCGCCGACGGCGACGATTACGCTGGCTTCCTACAGCGCAACAGAGCAAACGAACCTGAACCTCCACAACACCGGCCTTTCGGTGGGCGACATCGATGCGGGCAGCAATGTCATCTCCATGACTTTGTCGGTCGGAACTGGAGTCCTGACCGTGGGGGCCGGTAACAGTGGCGTCGACAGCATCACCGGCAATGGGACTTCCTCAGTCACGATCACCGGCACACTCGCGGAGCTCAACAATCTGCTGGCCGGCACCGACACAAATGGGGGAGGGGTCGGAAGTGGCGGCACGATCGTCTACAACGCCAATGTGAATGCGCCGCCGGCGAATACGACGCTAACTCTGCTGGTCAATGACACAGGCGACACCGGCAGCGGTGGCTCGCTGAACGCCGCCGATACCGCGACGATCAACGTCACCGCGGTGAACGATGCGCCGGTCAATGTTCTGCCTGATTTGATTGCGATCGCCGAGGATACGGCTGCGCGGCTTACTACCATCCAGATTTCCGATGCTGATGCGGGCACTGGTAACGTCACCGTTACGCTTTCGATCGGCAGCGGTGCGCTATCGGCGATCTCTGCCGGCGGCGTTACGGTCGGCGGCTCGGCCACGGCGCTGACCCTCACGGGAACGGTGGATAATATCAACGCGTTCTTGTCGAACGCGGCGCAGAGCGTAACCTACACTCCGGTTGCCAATTCCAGCACCGACGTGACGCTTACCGTTACAACTAACGACGGTGGTAATCTCGGTACCGGCGGTGCAAAATCCGATACGGATACGCTTACGCTCGATCTACAGGCGGCGAACGACGCGCCGACGGCGACGATTACGCCGGCGTCCTACAGCGCAACCGAGCAGACGAACCTGAACCTCCACAACACCGGTATGTCGATTGCCGACATCGATGCGGGCAGCAACGTCATCTCCATGACATTGTCGGTCGGAACTGGAACGCTGACCGTTACGGCCGGCAACAGCGGTATCAATAGTATCACCGGCAGCGGGACCTCCTCTGTCACGGTCACCGGGACGCTCGAGGAGCTCAACAATCTGCTGGCCGGCACCGATACCAATGGGGGTTGGTTCGGAAGTGGCGGTACGATCGTCTATAACGCCAATGTGGATGCACCGCCGGCGAATACGACGCTGACGCTGCTGGTCAACGACACCGGCGACACCGGCAGCGGTGGCTCGCTGACCGCCACCGATACCGCGACGATCAACATCACCGCGGTGAACGATGCGCCGACTGCTGCCGCAGATACGGTCATTACCAATATCGGCAACAATGCAGCCGTTGTGATCCCGGAATGGGCGCTGGTAGGCAACGATACCGACCTGGACAACGTACTGGATGTCACTGCGGTCAGCGCAGGCACCAGCGGTATGACCTCGCATGCGGCCGGGACAGGCAACGGCGGGTCCGTCACGTTTACGGATGACGGGAGCAACTTGAACGGCGGTAACAACGGCTCGTTCACCTATAAGGCCACTGATGGATCTGCCACGGCGGCGGCTGTCACAGTGACGATCGACAACAGATCGACGAGCACAACGACCCTGACCGGTGGTAGCTCCAACGAAATTCTGATCGGTAGGTCTGGGGCTTCCAACGCGCTTAACGGCGATAATGGAAATGACGTTCTGATCGGCAACGATCTCGCCGATACACTTAACGGTGGCGACGGGCGCGACATCATGTTTGGTGGTGCTAGCGGGGATACGTTTAGCATCTTTAGTGGCGAATCTGCAGTTACTATCGGAGGCAGCGGAGACGGCGGAACGATTGCCGGCTACGATATTATCAAGGACTTCAATGTTACTGCTGACAAGCTAACGCTCAGTGGCACGCCTTTTGCTGCGTCGAATACGGTGGGTACGAACGGATCCAACTCGGACCTGACGATCGGTGGAAATCAGGTAAGATCGCACGCCATTTCGAACGGCATTATCACGTTTGATGATGCGGACACCTTCAGTAGCGCGCTCACGCTTGATTCAATCCAGGATGTCGCTGCTGTAGTCGATTATCTACAGCAAAACGATTTGGGCAGCGGCGGCGCTACGGTAGCTTTCACGGCCACGATCGACGGTGTCAACCACACCTATGTTTACGAGCAGGTGGCCAATAGCCAGAGCGACAATAACGATATCCTTGTCGATCTGGAGAATGTTACCCTGACGAGTGGCGGGACCAGCCTCGCGACGTTGGTCGGGAACGGGCGCGTCGATCCTATCGTTCTTGATCTCGGAGCTCACGGCATTTCGTTCAGCTCCATCAGCGACGGGGTCCAGTTCGACATCAATGGCGATGGTGCACAAGACCAGACTGCCTGGACCGCCGATGGCCAGGACGGCATTCTTGCGCTGGATCTCGACGGCTCCGGCAAGATCGAAAGTGGCAACGAGCTGTTCACGCCGAACTTTAATGGCGGCCACTTCGCCGACGGTATCGCCGCGCTGGCGAGCCTCGACGGCAACGATGATGGCGTGATCGACGCTAAGGATCAGGCGTTTGGCGATCTCGTGATGTGGCAGGACGCCAATCACAACGGCGTCAGCGAGGACGGCGAACTGATCAAGCTCAGCGATCTCGGCATCAAGAGCATCGATCTTGCGACGACGGCTGGTACTCCCATCGACGGACAGACGATTGCGGGGGTCGGTTCGTTTACTTATGCCGACGGCACCATCGGCACCTTCGTCGAGGTCGATCTCGATGCGTCGCTCGGGGCATCTGCTCCGGCCGATACGGCCTACCACGAGCTGCCGCATGGGTTCGACCAGATCCTCGACTTCGGACCGGGCCATGGCGAGCTGAGCTTCCCGCCGGGGGGACTGGGCTCCCAAGGCGAAGGCGAGCTGACGCATTTCGCTACCGCCGACCAGCCGCTCACGCACGACGCCTTCGGCGACACCTCGGCAGCGGCTGCGAAGATGGCTCTTGCCGTCATCCAGGCCGGCGGTACGGTGGATACGGCTCATCTGCAGCCGGGTCTCTGAGCTGACGCACCGAATTGAAGAAGCCCGCCGGATCGGTCCGGCGGGCTTTTGTCTTGCCGCTCCGATGGGCGCGGAGCGTATGCGCTACATCAGCAGGGGCAGGGTGTTCAGCCCGGATGCGCTATCTGCTGGCGCACCGACGCCAATAGCCTTGCCGCTGACGTCCGCAGCCGGCGCCGCCTCGAGTTCACCGCCTACAAGCGGGCGGTTCGCATAGGGCGTGGCGAAGAGGTGAACGCCCTGATGATCGATCGCGAACAGCGGCGTGAAGCGCGTGGCTTCGGAATCCGCTATCAACGTCGAGAACCGGTTGTCCAGCAACAGCCAGTGGCCGTCCACACGCGCCGCCAATACCGCGTGGTCCTGACGGACCATACGGTCGCGGACCAGCACGAGCTGCAGGTCGTTGCGGGGAAAGCCCGCGGCGCTCAGCGCGACATATTTGGCGACCGCATAATCTTCGCAGTCGCCTTTCGCCGACGCGAACGTCGCAAGCGGCGTGCTCCATCGATCGGGCTCGCCGTGCTGGGAGAGGTCGCTGACGTAGCGGACGGCCGCGTTGACGCCCCGGTTGGCCTCATCAAGCTTGTCGCGTCCCAACTTCGCCCCGACCGCGTTGACGAGCCGCAGGAATTGGGCGGCGTGGGCGGGACAATTGTCGGCGTCCGCCCGGCAATGATCGAGGATAGCCTGCTCCTTCACCAAGGCGGCTTCGACACCGCGCCATTTGCGCCAGAGGAGGCCGTCGGGCGCGCGGAATGTGAACAATCCGAACGGTTCGGCACCTACCGCGGGCGCTTCCCTAAGCGCAGGCGGCGCATCCGTTGCCGTGTTCGAAGGGGTGAGGGCGGCGAGGCGGACCGCATCGGTGATGCTCCGATCACGCTGACGATCATGCTTGGCAAGGACGGCATTGATGCTGAAGAATTTCGCCGGCGACGCCTGGTCGCCGCCCGGCGCGAGATCTGCCCTGGCCTCTTCCAGCGACGCATCCTCGGCAGCCAATGCTTCGGATGCAGCGCCAACACAGAGCGCGAGAATGATCCCCGCGGCCAACGTATGCAAGCGTGGGCTCCGCAGTTTTACGCGCGGCGTCATGACGTCCCCTTTGTCAGGAGCGTCAGTCAACGTCTTTGCGTCGATCGGCCGCCCCAATCTGTTATCGGGACGGAAACTGCGGCCTTCGCCGCTTATGGTGAGTTAAGGGGAGGCAGGGGTAGAGGAAATGTCGGAAAAGGCTGTCAATTGCCGGTTTTCCGGATGCCTCAAAATCACTTCAAAGTTGAACGGGTCACAGCAACGTTCCGTTAAGCAACATGCTCACCGCTCGCGCATGGCCTCGTCCCGCAGGGTACGGGCCGGCTTGAGAAGGTAATCGAGCACGGATTTCTCGCCTGTCAGGATCTCGACCGTCGCGACCATGCCGGGAATGATCGGCAAAGAGTTTTCGGTCGTGCCGAGATGGTTTTTATCGGTACGAACCATCACGCGATAAAAGGTTTCCTGGCGCTCCGACCGGTCGGCCGCCTTATCATCGACGATAGTATCGGCACTTATCCGCTCCACCTTGCCCTTTAGCGAGCCGTACACCGACGAGTCATAGGCCGAGAGCTTTACCACCGCGTCCTGATTGGGGCGGATGAAGGCGATATCCTGGGGCCGTATGCGGCCTTCCACCAGCAGCGTGTCATCCAGTGGGATGATATCCATCACATTGGCGCCGGGCTGAACCACCGCACCGATCGTCGTCACGTTCAATTTATTAACGATGCCATGCACCGGCGCCTTCAGGTCAGTGCGTCGCACACGATCTTGCGCGGATTTGATGTTTTCATCGAGCACCGCAAGATCTCCCTTTGATTTGGCCAGATCTTCGTCTGCCTGCGATCGAAAGGACGCAAGGGTATTGGCGATCTTCGATTGTGCCTCGGCGAGCTGCCCGCGCATTTCGGTGGCCTGGCGGTCGAGCCGCAGCATCTCGATCTCGGGTACGACCTTCTGCTCATAGAGCCTGCGGGTGAGTTCGAGTTCGCGTTCCAGAAGCTTGAGCGTGCCCGTCAGTCTGGTTACCTGTTGCTTTAGGACGTCCACATCCTGCGCCAACTTTTGTCCACGCATCTTGAAAACGCTGGTCTCGGTAGCGACTGCCGCCGGAACCACTTGGTCGAGTTGTTCGGGGAACGTGATCTCGCTTCGTCCGCGCGCCTCTGCCTCTAGTCGTGCAACGCGCGCCGCCATCGCACCGCGTCGTTCCCTGATCTCACCAAACTCGGACGCGAATTTGGTGTCGTCGATTCGCATCAGCGACTGGCCCTGATTAACGATGGCGCCCTCCTGAACGAGGATGTCACCGACGATACCGCCTTCAAGGGTCTGGACGACCTGGGTCTGGCGGGAAGGCACGACGCGGCCATTGCCCCGTTTGACTTCCTCGAGGACCGCGAAATGCGCCCAGACCAGAAACGTCACGAGCAGGGCGAGGAAAGCCTGCAAGAGCATGCGCGAGGTTCGTGGCGTGCGCATTGCTGCTGCCGCACGGATGTCATTGGCGAAGGCAAAATCAGATGCCGGCATTGGGATTTTGCACCAGGGCTGCTGCGCGAGGCGCGACAGTGGGTTGCGCCACGGTTTCGGGCGGAGCTGCCGCAGGCTTGCCTTGCAGCAGAGCGAGGACCTTGTCCCGTGGTCCGTCTGCAACCAGCCGACCATTGTCAAACAGCAGCAGACGATCGACCATTCCGAGAAGCGAAAGGCGATGGGTGGAGATGATGATGGTCATCTGTTCTCCGCGCATGCCCTTGAGCCGTTCCAGGAATTCAGTTTCGCTGCGCACATCAAAATGCGCGGTGGGTTCGTCCAGGAACAGCACGCGAGGCTTCCTGATGAGCACGCGCGCCAGCCCGATCGCCTGTTTCTGCCCGCCCGAAAGACTGCGGCCACCTTCGGCGATGGGCATGTCGTATCCCATGGGATGGCCGGCGATAAAGCTCTCGACGCCGGACAAACGTGCCGCAGCAAGCACCTCTTCGTCCGTCGCCTCGGGCTTGCCCAGCGCAATGTTGTCGCGCAGCTTCCCGAAGAAGAGGTCGGTGTCCTGCATCGCAAATCCGATGCCGGCGCGCAGGTCCGACGGGTCATATTGCCGGGAGTCCACGCCGTCGATCAGGATGCGTCCTTCTTCCGCCTCGTAGAAACTGAGCAGGAGACGTCCGACCGTTGTCTTGCCGGAGCCGACACGGCCGATAATTCCAATTCGTTCGCCGGCCTCGATCTTGAAGGAAACCTTGTCGAGCGCTTTGCCGGGCGCGTTCGGATACGAGAAGCTGACGTTTTCGAAGCTGATGCGGCCCTGCTCGATTGTGCGGGCGACATAGGCGCGCTGCGGAGACCGCTCGCGTTCCAGCGACATGATACGGTCGATCGACTTGAGCGCAGACAATGTCTGGGTGCCGCGTGTGATGACGGACGCGATCCCGGCAATCGGCGCCAAAACCCTGCCAGCCAGCATATTGGCAGCAACGAGGGCGCCAACGCTGAGCTTGCCGTCGAGAATGAGAAACACGCCGACGATGAGCAGAAGGAGGCTGGTAAGCTGTTGCGCCGCATTCGCGCTCGTCAACGTCAGCGACGACCAGAAATGGACGTCTTCTCCCGACCGCGCGGTTGCTGCGACCGACCGTTCCCAGGCCGTTTGCATTCGGGCCTCGGCGCCTGTTGCACGGACCGTTTCCATCCCCGCGAGGGACTCCACCAGCACGCCATGGCGTGCCGCGGACTCGGCCTGCATTCGTTTTATGGCGCGGTCGAGCGGACGCTGCATGGTAAATCCGAGCGCGATCATGATTGGCAGCATCACGAGCGGAATCCACGCCAGCGGACCGGCAATCGTGAACAGGATGGCGATGAAGAGCACGGCGAAAACGAGGTCCGTTGCAGAGACCACGCTGCCGGACGTGAAGAACTCGCGAACCGAATCGAAGTCACGAAGCTGATTGGCGATGATGCCGACTGAGGTTGGACGCTGCGCCATCTTCACCGCCATCACGTGTTCGAAGATGTTGGCGGCGAGAACGACGTCTGCGGTCTTTCCGGTCATGTCGATGATGCGGCTCCGCACGGTGCGCAGCACGAAGTCGAAAACGATCGCGATACCCATTCCGATCGCCAGCGCGACCAGAGAAGGGAGCGCGCCGTTCGGAATGACTCTATCGTACACGCTCATGGTGAACAGCGGCGTCGCCAGCGCGAGCATGTTTATCAGAAAGGCTGCGAGAGCGACGTGCCCGTAGCTGCGCCAATGCACCTTGACGACCGACCAGAACCAGTGGCTCCGGGGAAGATCTCCTGCGGCAACCGCTCGCGCATTGGCTTCGGCCGCAGCTCTCACCAGGAAGGTGTAGCCCGTGTAATCCGCATGAAGCGCTTTGATGCTCTGAACCTGCGGCGCGGCAGGCTGGTTCGTCGGGTCTAGGATCTTGGCGCTTTGGCTGGCCTGATCGATTCCCAGAAGGATCAGCGCCTTGCCGGTCTTCATGATCAGGACCGCAGGGAGAACGATGGCGGGAATGTCGAGGATGTCCCGCTTGATCGCCTCCGTTTCCAGTCCGGCCCGCCTCGCGGCACGGTCATAGAGGGCGACCGACAGCCGTCCATCAAGGATGGGCAACCCGCCCAGCAACGCCTCGCGACTTACCGCTCGGCCATGATGGGCAGCCAGATAGGTCAGAGATGCTGCGAGGGGGTCCCGACCTGGCCGATGGACGTCGGCGGCGCTAACGACCCCGTCCGCCTCGTCTTTGGCCGGCCGGGCTTGCGCCTGTTTGGAGGTCCGGGAGAACAACCTAGTGCCTCTGATCATCAGTAAAGTAAATAAGACCCGCGCAACCGACGCGGCTAATAAGCCGTCAGAATATAATAAATCGCCGTCCGAAGCATGGGCTGGATTCGGCTATTCTTTCAGACAGTTAATTAGCAGACACTTCCGGCGCCATTAACCGCGCCCTTATATTAACTGCTCACCTCAGATAAACTGTCGTTTACTTCTTCTCGGAGGGGAAGGCCGACAGCAGCCAATACGGCTTGCCCTCATGCGCCGAAGCATATGACATCGATAGCTGCGCCGTCGGGTCGACGTGAGTGACGACCGCTTGGCTTGGGCTACGGCCCTGCTTCTGGGCGAACCATTCCGGCGCTCCGAGCATCCTTGCGGCGACGGCCCCACGCGGCCAGCGATCGGTAAAGCCTTCCCGCGGTTCCGCGGTGGCAAAGGCCAAGGGAGCTGCGGAAGCGTCGATGGCCGCATTTGCGACGCGCAGCGGCTCCGATCCGGATTGCGGCAAGGTCACGCGTGGCGTCGAAAACTTGTAGACGGGCAGGCCAAGCGGCGCCAGATCGACCGGTGCTGCATCTACGGGGGGAGGAGCCTTGAGATATTCAAGCAGAGTCCCCATAGCCGCCAGCATCTGATAGTCGGCGAAGACAATGACGCCACGCGAAGAGGTCAGCGAGACGGCGGCATTGAAGTACTGGTTTTGCGCATTCAGCAAATCGATCAGCGAGCGTTGACCGAGTTCGTATTCCTTGTCGAACGCTGCGATCGTCTTGCGGTCCGCCTGTAATTGACGGGTCAGGGCCGCGACACGTGTCGCTGTTACCGTTCGCGCAGCCCAAGCCTTGTCGATGGATTCCAGCGCATCTCGCTGCAACCGCGCGTGACGCATGGTCGCTTCGGTGTGACGCTCGGCCATCTCGGTACGGCGCCAAGAATCCTGGCCGCCGCGGAAGACGTCCCAGGACATCACGACCTTGCCGCTGTAGTCGTCATGGGTGACGCCCAGATACGGATAGGTATTGTCGCTGTGGGTCGCGCGGCCCTCGAGCGAGAGGTTTGGCACGAAAGCGCCGTCCGTGACCCGGAAAGCGTGCTTGGCCGCGTCCACATCTGCCTGCGCGGCCCTGATGGTTGGATTGAAGCGAACCGCGATCGCCAGCGCTTCATCCCTGGTTGCCGGCAACCCAGCCAGCGGGGCGGGGAAGCGCAGATTATACGCCTCGAGTCCCACGACCTTGCGGTACTTGGCCCGGGCCTCCTCCAGATTCCTTCGAAACTCCGCGAGCGTCGCCCTCGCGTTTTCCACGCGCTCCCGCGCCTGTTCCAAGTCGCCTTCGCCGGCCCGGCCGCCCGAGAAGCGGGATTGCACGTTGGAGAATATCCGCTCGTGGTTGGCAATGTTTTGCTGCCCGAGATCAACCAGCCTCATATACCGGACGACATCGACATAGGCTTCCGCTGCATCCAGCGCGATGAGTTCTGTCCGTTCCCGGACCCGGAAGGCGGCCGCGTTAACCCTGGCGGTTTGCCGCCAGATGTCATGAATGGAAGCAAATCCGTCGAACAGTACCTGTCGTACGACAACCGACCCCTGGGTTCCATTTCGCCAAGTGCCAGTTCCGGGCGCGGGAACCGGCAACGCCGAACCGCTCACGACTGCAGCGCTCTGGTCGAATTTTTCAGGACCGTACCGGGCCTCCACCCGAACCTGTGGCAGCAATGTGCTCTGTGTCTGGCGGAGTTCTGACTCTGTTGCGCGCCGATTTGCAGATGCCTCGCCGACGCCTGGATTGGTCAGGGTAGCCTGCTTCAATGCATCGTTAATGGAAAAGGGTTCCGCTGAAACAGGCGCGGTCGTCGCCAAAAGCACACTGGCGACCGCACAAAACCACGATTTCATTGCCCCCGTCCCCACCAACTAAAAAAACTTGCCGTCAAATGACGCTTCAATTGCGTTAAATTAGACACAAGCTAGCAAACGGAACCGGATTCCCCTATGACATTTCAGCCACAGGTTCGCCCAACTTAAGGCATCCTTAAATAACTGTGAGTTCCGTTAATTAGTAGCTTTTAATTCCGACGAGCCCACGGGTTCGGCGGGAACGGCTCGCAGGCATCTAGCGAAACGGCCCCTGGAAAGAAACTGGGGCCGCCTTCTTCCGGGTTGGGCTTGGGGGTTGGTCCCCGGAAGCTATGCTGGCTCAAAGAGCGGGCTAATAGGCGGTCGATGACCGCGCAGCTTCGTTAGCGGTTTTGGTCATCCTTGCCGTTTGGGCTGTTGTCACCACCACCATTGCCGTGGCCGTTGTTACCCTTCCACAGGCCGTTGCCCGAACCCGCGATTGCGTCGGATGTCAAAGAAGTAGACAGCAATAAGGTAATGGCTGGAGGAGTTACGGCTGCAAACCTGCCTGCCTGCCGAAATGAGAAAGTTCCGGCGGTCGTTGAGCTCTTCTTGTTCGGGGGTATCCATGACGGCCTCCGACCGGTTATTTTGACAAGGATTATCTCATTTAAATTCCGCCAAGTAGCAGTATTTAATTCGTTTTAATCACCATCTGTTGACACGTCTGCCCGGCAGGTGACGCACGCTGCGAAGGGCCTCGGTGTAGGCGTTGTCGTGTACGTGCGCCGCGCTGAATTTTTGAAGGCGCCTTCAGAGATACCAGGCGAGCACGGCCTTGAGCAGGGCGTTTTCGATCACTGGCAGCACAACGATCTGGTTCATGCCGGCTGCGCGCGCCTGCTGCGCCGCGATCGATTCGTCGACCTTCAGATGTTCGTTGATCGCGGGCATGCCTGTCGCCCAAGCGCCGCCGATACTGCCTTCGCCCTTGCGTATCGTCTTTTCGGCATAAAGCGAGGCCAGATCGGCATTCCTGCTACAATCGCCGGACTGAAACACCAATTCCGTTCGCGACGGATCCGGCACCCAGATCTCGAAACGTCTGGCGATCGGCGTTGCCTGCGCGGACAGGAAGGTCATGACCCAGGTTTGATCCGGCGACGTCGTGTAGGGAATGCCGACGCCGCAATTGATTCCGATTTCGCTCGCTTCCTCCCAACGGAGGAAACTCCTGGCATTGTGCAGGTCCTTGATAATGAGCGGCATGCACGCCTTCCACGCACGGCCGGGCAGGCCAAACCCGCGCGGGAACTTTGTGTGCCGTGAATTGAACTCGAACATGTCGGCGGTGCCGTAATAGCCGTCGACCAGTCCCATTTCGTGGGACTTCTCGGGATCGTTGTGCCAGAGCTCGATCGCGCCGACGTGCTTGTCGTCGTCGCCGCAGAACAGCACCATCACAGCCATGAGGAATTCGCCGGCAAAAACCGGCAGCGCCACGCCGCAGGTCAATCCGGCTTCGATCGCCTCATCCGTGCGCTTGAAATAGGAGTTTGCAAATTTCGTGAGGATGACGGGATGGCCGCAAGCCCAGGCCTTGCCAGGCAGCCCTTCGTCATAGGCAAACAGCGCGTTCTCGCTGACAGCCTTGAACTCCGAATACTCGTCGCTGCAAAGACAGCCTCCGAATTCTAGGCGCGTGCGGGTTCGGTCGGGCACCCACAATTCAACGACGCGAATGAATGTCTTCATCGGACGCACCTGTCGCTACGCCTGACGTCAGCATCGGCGATCTGGCGACGATATGTGCGATCAAATTACAGGCAGGCGCCGCCCAAAGATCGTGCGGGGGTCTCGGCCCCTTGTCTGCGATCTCACGTCCGGTGACGACTGCCGAGCGCCGTCGCGATCGATTCCGGATTCCGGATGCGCTCGATCAGCATGTCGATGCGATCGCCGCCCCAGAACAATTCGCCATTGAAGACCATGGTTGGCACGCCGAACACACCGAGCGCTTCCGCCTCGTCGATGATGCGATCGTGTTCTGCCCGCGCGGGGCCGTGGACGTAAGCTTCGAATTCTTCTGACGAGCCGCCGAGCGAGGCGATCACGCCGGAAATATCGGAGAGCTCGTCGATTTCGAGATCATGACTCCAGAACCGGCGAAACACCGTGTCGTGATAGGGGCGGAACAAGCCATGGCGCTGGGCGAACAGCATGCCGGCGCTGGCATAGAAGGCATCATAGATGCGCCGTGGACCCTTCATGACGAGGCCTTGCGCATTGGCGTAGCGGCGCGCGTCCATATAGGCGTAGCGCACCTTGCGCCAGAAATGCGGCGTGCGCTCTTCCACGGTGCCCATGAATTCCGGGATGCGCAGCGTGTAGGGCAGCCATTCGAGTTCGACGCCGTAAATCTCCTCAAGCTCGAACAGCCGCTTGTTGGCGACGAACGCGTAGGGGCTTTTGTAGTCGGTGTAGATGCGGACGCGCGGTCTATTCATGGCGTTTTCCTGTTCCATCGGATCAGTATCTCCGATCCGAACAGAGCATGGAACCATGCGGCGCGGTTTTGAAACGAATAGGCCCGCCAAAACGAATGGGCCCCGGTGCATAAGAGCATCGCGGGGCCCTACATCTTCGTTATAAGCGAAGGATTTCTGGTAGACACCAGTATGTTCTCGGGATCCGGCTTGCGCGTGGCCTTTGCGCTCCAGTCCCGCGGATAGGTTTGGATTGTTGAAGGCGCGATGAGGCTGGCAGCTGCTTATGACCTCAACCGCACCTGGACCTTGCGCTGAGCAAGGTCACCGGTCTGATCCGGTGGCGTCATGCTCCTCTCCAAGAGTTGGCCAACGGACGATACGTCCGCTTCCGCTGCGTGTCGTCTCGATCACCTAACCGAGCCGCCAATGCCTGCGAAACGGGGAGCCCAACGCTCCGCGACTCCTGCAGGTGCAGCGTACGAAATGCTGCGGCAGTTAGAGTCAGGTGTCAAGTAACACATCCATCGGGTTCCCGCGGGCATTGGTAGGTTAGCCCTTCGTGTGGCGGTAATCCTGTAAATCAGGATCGTGAGTCATCGCCCAGTAGTCCACGAAACGCCATGGCATTGCCGAGAAAACCCGACCTTGCTTGTTGCGGTAATAGGTCGTCATTCCGGGATGCGTCCAGATCAGTTGCTCGTGCTCGGCATCAACTTTCTTGATGTACGCATCGTGTGCCTCCGGATGAACGTCGATCGCAGCGATGTCTTGCTCGATCATCTCGACGAGGCAAGCCGAGATGTAGCGGCTCTGGCACTCCGACTGGAAGATCACGCTGCCGCCATGCGCCGGACCTGAATTGGGGCCGAGCATCACGAAAAGATTTGGAAAATCCGGCACGGTGAGCCCGAGATAGGCGGTCGGGTTGTCGTTGGCCCAGGCTGCCTTCAGATTTTTTCCATCGCGCCCCGTGATGTTGAGGCGAGCCGCCATTTCGGTGACCCTGAAGCCGGTGGAGATGACGATGATGTCTGCGGGCCGCAACTTGCCGTTAGAGGCGACGATGCCGTCGCGCGCGAAATGGTCGATCCTGTCGGTGACCAGTTCGACATTCGGCTTCGTCAGCGTCTTGAACCAGTTATTGTCGAGCAGGATGCGCTTGCCATAAGGCGGATAGGTCGGCACGCATTTCTCGATCAGATCGGGGCGGTCCTTCAACTCCGAGAGAATGAAATTGGTCAGCTCTTCGCGATGCCGGTCATTGCCTTTGTTGACGGCGCGCTCGGGATGCGGCCATTCGGGGTCCTTGCGCAGGAACGGCAAGAGGCCGTCGCCGTATCGCCAGAACATGTTGAAGCGATACCACTGCACATAAAACGGCAGGTGCGCGAGCAGCCATCGCGCGCCCTCGGTGATGGGATCGGAATAGCCCGCCACCGGGCGCGCCCATTGCGCGGTACGCTGATAAACGGTGACCGACGCCACACGGTCGGCGATCGACGGCACCAGTTGCATGGCGGTAGCGCCGGTGCCGATGACGGCGACACGCTTGCCGTCGAGCTTGATGTCGTCGGACCACAGGGCGGAGTGCAGCATCACGCCCTTGAAATCTTCCTCGCCCTTGAAGTGCGCCGGGTGGGGGTCGTTGAGTTGACCGATCGCACTGACCAGCGTGGTCGACTCAAATATCTCTTCGCCGTTGGCCGTCTTCAACGTCGATATCCAGCGTCGCTTGCGCTCGTCCCAGCGCGACGATATCAGCTCCGTGTTGAGCCGGAGATGCTTTCGGATGTCGTGTTCCAGCGCCACCTTCCTGAGGTAATCGAGCAGTTCCCGGCGCTGGGCGAAATAGCGCGTCCACGGATTACGCCGGCCGAATGAGAACGAGTACGAGTGGTTGGGCGTATCGACGCCGCAGCCGGGATAGCGATTGACATACCAGGTGCCGCCGAGTTCGTCGTTCTTCTCGACGATGGTGTAGGGGATGCCGAGGCGGCCAAGGGCGACGCCGAGCGCGATGGCGCAGACACCGGCGCCGACGATCAGCACGTGCTGCTGCGCCAGCTTTTCATCCGACCGCGGTTTGGTCCAGCGCGCTTCCCGGGGAATGAAGCCCATTTCCTCGCGCATCAGCGGCGCATATTCAGGTGCCACGTCTTCGCCGAGCGTCGCCCGCATCATCTTCAGCATCAATTCGTTGCCGGGATCGGTGATGACGGGCTTCGGTTCACCATTTGCGAACAGCTTCAAGACGGCCGTGCGGATCTTGGCTTGGATTTCCGGGGGCAGACCGGCTTGCGGATCCGGAATCAGGCGGACGTCACGCTTGGGCCTGCAAGGCGGTTCCAGCCAACGCTCATCGCCGGTCATGTGGACCAGCACCATCAGCAGGACGCGGATATCTCCTTCGGCGATGGCCGATGACAGATCGAGTTTCTTGCGCGGCAGCTCGACATTCATGCTGGAGTCCTCGTTTACGCGCCTGGTGCTTCCGGCAAGCCGCCATAGGCGGCCCAAGTGGTGCCGGCGATATAACCGGCATCGACAGGAAGGTTGATTCCGGTGACGCCGCTGCTCATTGGTGAAAGCAGCCACGCGATTGCCTGCGCGACCTCGACTGGCTCGACCAGCCGGTTCATCGCGGTCGGACTTTCGAGCCACTTTTTGTTCAGCGCGCCCGAAGCGATGCCGGCTTCCAGCGCCGCCGTGCGGGTGAAGCCGGGCGAGACCGCATTGACGCGGACGCCACTGCGTCCCCATTCGGCCGCCAGCGTCTGCGTGATCTGGATGACACCGGCCTTCGCCGCGGTATAGGCGTGGATCGGGCCTGAGGTCATGCCGGCAACGGAGGCGACATTGACGATCGCGCCGCGCCGGCGCTCAGCCATCTTCAAGCCGACGCTGCGGGCCACCAGAAACGTGCCGCGCAGATCGATATTAACCTCGCGGTCCCATTGTTCCATTCGCACGCGTTCGATTTTGTGCATCTTGCCGAACACGCCGGCGGCGTTGACCAGCCCGATGATTGGGCCGTGGGCGGTCTCGATGTCGGCGATGCCGCTGACAACGGCGCTTTCGCTCGCGACATCGAAGGGCGCGGGCCACAGGATGCTTTGCGTGTCCACGAGCGGTTCGGGCGCAATATCGACAATAACGACCTGCTGGCCTTGTCCGGCGAGAAGCGTTGCGGTCGCGGCGCCAATGCCGCGGCTGCCGCCGGTGACGAGAACGATGCCGTCAGCGGTCATGGCTGTTGCCTTTATCCGGCGTGAACAGCCCGCGCGTGACCAGCTTTCGGTAGGCGGAGATGACATGGTCGGGCGCGGCCGTTACCGCGCCGCCGGTGTATGAGTATCGCCGGCTCAGGTAGCCGCGTGCGCCCATGAACATGTGAACGATGGCTTCGAACTCATCGTCGCTGAAGTCAACGATGGCGCCGGCCGTGCGGGCGCGCTTGAGAATGCGTACATAGGCGGTCGCGATATTATCGAGATGCTTCTGGTACCCGACCGGTGCGAAATACTCGGCCTCGTTGAGGATGCGCAGGAACTCCGGCACCTCGCGGATGAAATCGAAGAAGGCGCTGAAGCGCTCGATCTCCTGCCTCGCGGCATCTGCGGTGCCCGTGCGTTCGCGGATGAAGTGAACCATGTCGATGCCGATCTTCGGCAGCAATTGATCGAGCAGTTCCTGGCGGTTTTCGAAATGATTGTAGAACGTGCCTTGGGCCACGCCGGCTGCCTCGGTGATACGGGCGACGGAGGCTTCGGCGTAACCGTACTTGCCGACGATCTTGGTGGCGGCGTCGAATAATCTGCGCTTGGTCCAAGCGTTGCGCTCGACGCGATTCAACTTCGTGACCTTACCGGATGCAGCTTGCGATGATTGCGTCATGCGTGAGGTTCCAGTTCGGCGCGCAGTACGCGCTTGAGCACCTTGCCCGATGGATTGCGCGGTAGATGATCGCGGATGATGAGTTGCTTCGGTACCTTGAAGCTGGCGAGGCGCGTGCGGCAATGTTCGATGAGATCAGGCAATTCCAGCGTGGCGCCATCCGTGAGCACCGCGACCGCAACCGGCTTCTCGCCCCAGCGCTCGTCCGGCATGCCAATCACGGCGACTTCGCGCACCTGCGGCAGATCGTAGATGACGCGCTCCACCTCGGAGGAGGCGATGTTCTCGCCGCCGGAGATGATCATGTCCTTCTTGCGGTCGGTCAGGTAAAGGAAGCCGTCTTCGTCGAGATAGCCGATGTCGCCGGTGCGAAACCAGTCACCGAAGAACGCGGCCGCGGTTTTCTCGGGATCGTTCCAATAGCCCTGCGTGACCTTGGGGCCGCGGAGGCAGATCTCACCGTTCTGGCCTGATGGCAGCCGGTTGCCGGCGTCATCGCGAATTTCGATTTCGACATGGGCAATGGCGCGGCCCGTCGAGCCGATCTTTTCGATCTCGCGGCCGGCTTCCATGAAAGTGTCGCCGCCGCAGGTTTCCGTCAGCCCATAGGCGTCGATGTAGCGGGCATTCTTGAAATAATCGGAGAAGGCGCGAATGCGTGCTTCCGGGGTTTTCTCGCCGCCGCCGATCGCCCATCGCAGGCTGGAGACATCGTAGCGGTCGCGGGTCGGGCAGGTGAGGATCGCCGTCGTCATGACCGGTGCAAACCAGGCGGCGTTGAGCTTCTCAGCTTCGATCGCGGCGAGCGCCTGCTCGGGCTCGAAGTTGCGGTGGATGGAAAGCAGGCCGCCATGCCAGAGCACGGCAATACCCGGCAGGTCGAGCGCGCCGACGTGATAGAGCGGACCGACCACCAGCAGTCGCGTCTCCGCGCTTAATCCCAAGACAAGCGTCTGATCGGCCGATTTCCAATACAGGTTCTCGTAAGTGAGCATCACGCCTTTGGGGCGGTCGGTGGTGCCTGACGTGTACATCAGCCGCATCAGATCGCGCGGCCGCCGGACCTGCATCGGGGCGGGCGCGATGTCGGGCGCAAGCCGTGTGACCGTGGATTGCGCTGACGCATCGAGCAGCACCACCGGTGCGCCGCCAGCGGCAAACCTTGCGAGTTCTTCGTCCGCAATCAGGATGCGCGCACCGGAATTGAGGACGATGTAACCGACTTCATCTGCGGACAGGCGATAGTTGATCGGCAGAAACACCGCGCCGATGTGGCTGGTCGCAAATGCCAGTTCGAGAAAGGCCGTGCTGTTCTGCATCAGCACCGCGACGACGTCGCCGGGGCCGATGCCGCGCGCAGCGAGCCAGCCGCCGACCCGTCGGATGCGGTCATCGAACGCGGCGTAGGAGACATCCTCCCCGCGGTATTTCAGCGCACAGCGTTCCGGCGTCCGCCTGGCGTGAAAAGCGATGAAGCTCGAAAGGTTGATCATTTGCCGCTCGAAACGCCGCTTTCGGTCTGGCTTTCCTGATATATGAATTCTGACTCGTAATTCATCTTTGGCTTGACGTCACCCCCCTTGCTCTGAAATCCTCTGGGCATACGGAGGCGTCACGATCTCCGGCAGGGATTGGGAACGCCAATCCACAGGGAGGAAGCAATGACGAGAACCCGCAAACCGGGCGTGAGCCGACGTGCGACGTTGGCGATGATGGGCGCCGGTGCCGTATCATTCGCGACGCCCTGGGTGGCGCGCGCGCAAGCCAAGTCCATTAAGGTCGGGATGCCGACCATTCTCTCCGGCCGCGTGGCGCAGCTTGGCACCTCATCGCGCAATGGCGTGATGCTGGAAGTCGAGAAGGTCAATGCTGCCGGCGGTCTCGCTGGACGCCAGATCGAGATGGTGATCCGCGATTCAAAGGGGCAGCCGCAGGAAGCCGCCCGCGTCGCACGCGAACTCGTCAACACCGACGGATGCGAAATCCTGATCGACGCGGAAGCGTCATCGGGCGCGTTCGCCGTGCACGAGGTGGCGCGCGATCTGGGCGTGCTCTGCCTTCACACCAATTCGGAAACTTCCGCGCTGACCGCCGATCCCAAGCAGCACATTCCGAACGCCTTCCGTACTGCGCGCCAGGGCGTGCATGACTCGATTGTCGGCGGCAGCTATGCGGCGGCGATTGCGAAAGCCAAGGGCTTGAAGAAATGGGCGACCTGCTCGCCCGATTACGCCTATGGTCGCGACACTACCGGCGAATACGTGACATATCTGAAGCGCTTCGCGCCCGACATCGAGATCATCAGCGAGTCCTGGCCAAAGCTATTCCAGCCCGATTACACCGAGGTCGTGACAAAGATCCTGCAGGCCAAGCCGCAGGCGCTGTATTCCTGCCTGTGGGGCGGCGACCTCACGTCCTACATCGACCAGGCCAACATCTACGCGCTGTTCAGCCAGATGGAAGTGTTCGCAGTCAACATGGCCGACTACACCGCGCTGACTGTCGTGAAGAACCTGCCGAAGGGCATTCACTCCGGTAACCGTTACATCAAGACATATCCTGCAACGGCGGAGAACGCCGCGTGGGGCGACGCCTATAAGGCGAAATACAACGAATATCCGACCAACTGGTCGTGGGAGAATGCGACGGCGATCATGCTGCTCGCGGAAGCGTCCAAGAAGGCGAATTCGGCCGATGGCAAGAAGATCGCGGAGGCGCTCCGCGGCCTGAAGATCAAGTCGCCGTTCGGCGCCGACGGCACCGTCACCATGCGCGCCGAGGACCAGACGCTGGTGGGCTATGCGATCGGTTGGGGAACCACGATTCCGCAGGAGCCCTACGTGCCGCAAGTTCAGGCGGGCGACTGGAAGACGATCTTCGAACTCGAAGCCGAGTGGAAGAAGAGCAAGGGCTACACCTGATTGACCGCGACGGCGGAGGTGGCGCAAGCTGCCGCCCGTCCGCCGCCGAATGACCTTCGCGTGCTGTTCCGGCGCGCTGGAATGGATGTGTTCCCTTGGACCTCGACGCGCTTACCGGCTGTCTCGCCAGCTCCGCCTGTCTGGTGACGCAAACCACCAGCGGCTTCATCATCGGCATGTTGCTGTTTCTCGTCGCCGTCGGGCTGACGCTGATCTTCGGCGTACTCAAGGTCGTCAACTTCAGCCACGGCGCGTTTTATATGTTCGGCGCCTATTTCGCGATGACGGCCTATCAGTTCTCCGGCAGTTTTGCGCTGGCGATGCTGTGTGGTGCGGCGGGTACCGCCATCCTCGGTCTGATCTTCGAACGCGTCTTCATGAGCCGGGTCTACGGCGCTGACGTGTTGATGCAGCTTCTCGTCTGCTATGCCTTCGTGCTGATCTTTGATGACGTGGTGCGGATGATCTGGGGGCCCGAGTTCAAATCGATGGGCATGCCGGCGGCGTTCCAGGTGGTGCCGCTGTTCATCGCCGGCGGCGTGGTGCCACCATATTATCTGCTCCTGATCGGTGTTGCGCTCGCGGCCGCCATGATCCTCGGGCTCGGCCTTGCCCGCACCAGGATCGGCAAGGTAATCCGGGCGGCCGCCCATAACCCTGGCATGGTATCCGCCCTCGGCATCAATACTGGCCTGATCTATGGCGGAGTATTCGCGCTCGGCGGCATGCTGGCCGGCCTTGCCGGCGCACTTGCAGCGCCGGTGCGTTCGCTGACGCCGGGCATGGGATTTTCGGTCCTGATCGAGTCCTTCATCGTCACCGTGATCGGCGGCATGGGCTCGATCCTCGGTGCACTGATCGGTGCGCTCCTGATCGGCATGATCCGCTCGTTCGGCTCGCTCGGCTTTCCGCTGTTTACCGAAGGGCTGATGTACCTGTTCATGGTGATCGTGCTGGTGTCGCGGCCGACCGGCTTGTTCGGCAAGGAGGTCGCATGACCGAATTGCAGGCCGAGCAGGGCGCGCAGGCACTCGACGTTCCCCATGAAGCAAAGACGCGGCGCAATCGGGATGCCCTGATTGCGCTTGCGGTCTTTGTCGTGCTGGCGCTGTTGCCGGCGGTCTTCAGCAGCAAATTGCTGCTCGACTTCGTGATCCGCTGCGCCGCCTACGGGCTGTTCGCGACATCGCTCAACCTTCTGGTCGGTTACACCGGCCTGATTTCGTTTGGCCACGGCATGTTCTTCGGCCTCGGCGCCTACGGCTTCGGGTTGATGATGCAGAAGACCGGCGTTCCCGTCCCCGTGGCTTTCGTTGCAACGCTGGCGATCACGCTTGTCGTCGCCCTCGTCATTGGTGCCATCTGCGTGCGGCTGAAGGAAATCTATTTCGCCTTCGTAACACTGGCGTTCCAGATGCTGATCCACTCGACGATCCTGTCCTGGGTATCGCTGACCGGCGGCGATCAGGGATTGCGCGGCGGCATTCCGCGGCCGCCATTTTTGGGCATTGATCTGTCGAACCAATTGCATCTCTATGTCGCGAGTTGCGCGTTGCTGGTGATCGGGCTGTTCTTGATGCATCGGATCGCGCAGTCGCCGTTCGGCTACACGCTGCGCATGATCCGCGACAATGCAACGCGTGCGAGCTTCATCGGCATCGACGTCTGGCGTGCCAAACTGACGATCTTTGTGCTCGCGGCGCTGTTCGCCTCGACCGGCGGAATCATCATGGCGCTATTCGTCTCCGGGGCCTATCCGGAATTCGCCTATTGGACCATTTCGGGCGAGGGCATCTTCATCAACATGCTCGGCGGCGTGACCACATTCCTCGGGCCCATGGTCGGCACCGTGCTGCTCCTGATCCTCAACGACACCGTCACCCGCCTGACCGATTATCACGGCCTCGTGCTGGGGATCGTGATCCTGTTCTTTGCGATCGGCCTGCGGAAGGGCCTGATGGATTTCGTCGTCGAATGGTACGCGCAACGCCGTAATGGTGCTGGGGAGCGCGGCTAGCCATGCTGGAGATACGTTCGCTTTCGAAGTCGTTCGGCGGCGTCAAGGCGACCGACAATGTCACGCTGGATTTCGCGGACGGTTCGCTCAGCGCCGTGATCGGCCCCAACGGAGCCGGCAAGAGCACGTTCTTCAACCTGATCACCGGCGCGTTGAAGCCGGACGCTGGCCAGATATTGCTCAGCGGCCTCGACTTGGCCGGGCGCACGCCGCCTGAGATCGTTCGCCACGGCATCGGCCGCGCGTTTCAGGTTGCGAGCATCTTCCCATCGCTGACGGTGCAGGAGACGATGCTGGCAGCGGTCTGTGCCGATCAGCGCAAAGCCGGCGTCCTGCACCGTCGCTTCCCGCTGGCGGAGACCCGCGACCGCGCCGAGCATGCGATGGAATTGCTGGGACTGGCCAGCAAGCGAAACCGTACCGCGGCGACGCTGTCGCATGGCGACCAGAAGCTGCTCGATATCGCACTCGCGCTGGTACTCGATCCGAAGGTGCTGCTGCTCGACGAGCCAACCGCCGGCATGGGCACCGAAGAACGCTGGCGCATGATCGAGAAGGTGAGGGAGCTCTGGGAGACGCAGAAGATCACGGTGGTGTTCATCGAGCACGACATGGATATCGTGTTCAAGATCGCGCCCGAGATCGTCGTGCTCTGCTACGGCCGCATTCTTGCAACCGGCAAACCGGATGCGATCCGCCGGAATGAGGCGGTGATCGAGGCCTATCTCGGCACCGAACATCATGCGGGGATCACTGTATGAGGGCGCAGCCGGTCGTGCAGGTCGAGGACCTCGACGTCTATTACGGCACCAGCCAGATATTGTTCGGCGTCGGCCTGTCGGTGCGGCAGGGCGAGACGATGGCGCTGCTCGGCCGCAACGGCGCCGGCAAATCGACCACCATGAAGGCCATCATGGGGCTCGCGCCGGCCCGCCGCGGCACGGTCACCTTGCAAGGCAGGATTGTCTCCGGGTTGAAGCCGCATCACATCGCGCGCGCCGGCCTCGGCTTCGTGCCGGAGGATCGCCAGATCTTTCCCGAACACACGGTCGAGGACAATCTGGTCATCGGGGCCAAGAAGGGTCCCAATGGCGAGGACGAATGGCCGATCCGGCGCATCTATGACGTGTTTCCGCTGCTGGAGCCGCTGCGGCATCGGATCGCGGGAAGGCTGTCCGGTGGCGAGCAGCAGATGCTGGCGATCGCGCGCACGCTGATGGGCAATCCCGCATTGCTGCTGCTGGACGAGCCGAGCGAGGGGCTGGCGCCGATCATCGTGCAGCGGATCGGCGAACTCTTGCGGCAGCTCCGCGGCACCGGAGCCACCGTGCTGATCGCCGAGCAGAACATGCATTTTTGCCTTGGCCTTGCGAGCCACGCGACGGTTATCGACAAGGGCCAGATCGTCTACACATCCGGGATCGAAGAGCTGAAAGCCAACGAAAATATTCGGCAGCGCTATCTCGCGCTGTAGCTTTCGGCCCAGCACTATCGACGATCTGGTCGAGGCCGGCGCGGTGCGCCAGGTCAGGGGAGGCACGGCATGAGTACCGATCTGGTTCGTTATTCCGTATCCAGCAATATTGCCGAGATCATGCTGGATCGCCCGCCGGTCAATGCGCTCAGCATGGACCTGATCGATGCGCTGCTGGCGGCGCTTTCGAAGGCGAGGGACGACGAAGCGGTGCGCGCCGTCATCATCGGCAGTGCGCACAAGGTGTTTTGCGCCGGGCTCGATCTGGATATTGTTCGCGGCAAGCCCGGAATCGAGACCAAGAAGTTTCTCGAACGGCTGTATTTTGCGCTCAACGATATCCAGTATCGCATGGGCAAGCCGACGATTGCTGCAGTCGACGGCGCGGTTCGCGCCGGCGGCATGACGATTGCGATCTCCTGCGACATGATCATCGCCGGCGAAGGCTGTACCTTCGGCTATCCCGAGATCGATGTCGGGCTGATCCCGGCCATTCACTTCGTGCAATTGCCGCGCCTGGTTGGCAAGCACCAGGCTTTTGGGCCGCTGTTCCTCGGCGAGCCTTTCGATGCCGCAACTGCCTTTCGCATGGGGTTGTTGAGTGAGGTCGTTCCGAAGGGAACCGCGCTGGATCGGGCGCGGGGGATCGCGCGCAAGCTTGCTGCCAAATCCCCCATCGTCGTGAAGATCGGGCGCGATGCTTTCATGCGGGCGGTCGACGCCGATTTCCGCCGCTCGGTCGAAAATGCCGCCGAGAGCTTTGCACTCGTTGCAACGACGGAGGACTGCCAGGAAGGCTTGAACGCGTTCGTCGAGAAGCGAACGCCGAACTACAGGGGGCGCTGATGGCTGGATTGTATTTCGAGGAGTTCGAGGTCGGCCGCGAATTTCATCATGAGTTCAGCCGCACGGTGACCGAGATGGACAACACGCTGTTCAGTCTCCTGACCATGAATCCGCAGCCGCTGCACATCGACGCGCATTTCGCCGAGAATACCGAATTCGGCCAGCGGCTGTTCAACAGCCTCTATACGCTCGGCATCATGATCGGCATGAGCGTCTACGATACCACGCTCGGCACCACGATCGGCAATCTCGGCATGACCGACGTCAAATTCCCGAAACCGGTATTCCACGGTGATACGCTCAGGGCGCACACCAAGATCATTTCCAAGCGTGAGAGCAAGTCGCGGCCGAACCAGGGCATTGTGGAATTCGAGCATACCATGACCAATCAGCGCGGCGAGGTGGTGGCGAGCTGTCGCCGGACCGGCCTGATGCATTGCAAACCGAAGGCGTAAACCGATGCGATCGTTCCTGTTCGTTCCTGGTGACAGCCTGCGCAAGTTCGAGAGCGCTAAGAAGACGGCGGCTGACGCGCTGATCCTCGACCTCGAGGATTCGATTGCGCCGGATGAGAAAGTCGGCGCGCGGCGGATCGTGCGTGAGATGCTCGATGCCCGGAATCCGGACCAGAAGATGTATGTCCGCGTCAACGCGCTCGATACCGGCTTGACGCTTGGCGATCTTGCGGCCGTCATGCCGAGCCGACCTGACGGCATCGTGCTGCCGAAATGCGCCGGCGCTGCCGACGTGAACCGTCTGTCGCTGTATCTCGATGCCTTCGAGGCGGCCGCCGGGATTGAACAGGGATCGACGAGGATTGTCACCGTAGCGACGGAGACGGCGAGGGCGGTGCTCAAGTTGCTCGACTTTGAGAACATGAGCCCGCGGCTGTGGGGCATGATGTGGGGCGCCGAGGACCTCGCCGCGTCGCTCGGCGCGTCGCGCAACCGGACCGCCGGCCGCTTTCATGGTCCGTTCCTGCTGGCGCGCGATCTCTGCCTGATCAGCGCGGCTGCGGCCGGTGTCGTCGCCATCGATACCATCGCCACCGACATCAACGATCTCGACGCGCTCCGGGAAGAATCCATTGCCGCGCGACAGGATGGGTTCCTTGCCAAGGCGGTGATCCATCCCAAGCACGTCGATGTCGTCAATGCCGCCTTCATGCCGACGGATGAGGAAATCGCCTGGTCGGAGAAGGTCGTCAAAGCGTTCAACGACAATCCGACGTCAGGTGTCGTGAAGATCGACGGCAAGATGATCGACAAGCCGCATCTGCGCGCCGCGGAGAAGATTTTGGCGTTGCGAGGACGGTAGCGCGCTCATCTGCACCGTCCTTAACAAAGTGTTGCCATCGCGCCCTCAACGCATATCGGCATCCTGTTTTCGGACCTAGTCGCATTGGGCGAATTGGTGTTTTTTACAACCTCGCCCGATTCGAAAAATTGTTGCCTTCGAGATTGCCGTGACACCGCCCCCCGCCGCAGCCGCCAGGCTGGACAGCGCTCCATTACCTTTGCCATCGAAGGAAACCGCCACCGTCCGCAAAGCGCCCGCGCGCGCTGATCGGCCGTTCAAGGGCATCGCGCTGGTGCTGGCCTCGACGGTGTTTCTCGGCGCCTCCGACGTGACGGCGAAATATCTGTCCGCGACCCTGCCTTCGATCGAGATCGCCTGGATCCGCTTCCTGGTGTTCGCGATGATCATGACGCCGGCGATGCTGCCGGGTTCCCCGCTCTATGCGCTGCAGACCAAACGCCGCGGCCTGCATCTGTTGCGCGGCGCGGCGCTGTTGGGCTCGTCACTGTTCTTCATCTCCGGCCTGCGGTTCCTTCCCATTGCGGAGGCCTCCGCCACGGGTTTCGTCGCGCCGCTGTTCGTCACCGCGCTGTCGATCATCTTTCTCGGCGAGAAGGTCGGCCTGCGCCGCTGGATCGCGACCGGCGTCGGCCTCGTCGGCGTGTTGATCATCCTGCGTCCCGGCACCGGCGCGTTTCACCCAGCGGCGTTCTTTCCGCTGGTCTCGGCGCTGGCCTGGGCCTGCACGCTGATCATGACGCGAATGATGAGCGGCACTGAGCGCGCCATCACCACCATGACCTATTCGTCGATCGCGGGCCTGTTCATTCTCTCCGCGCTGGTGCCGTTCGTCTGGGTGACGCCCACTTGGCACGATATCGCCTTCGGCATCCTGATCGGTGTCGCATCGACCGCGGGGCAGTGGATCGTGGTGCTGGCGTTCCGCTATGCCGACGCCTCCGTGCTGGCGCCGTTTTCCTACACGCAATTGCTGTGGGTCAGCGTGCTCGGCTTCCTGATCTTCGGCGAAGTCCCGGATGCCTACACGATCACCGGCGCCGCCTTCATCGTCGCCTCAGGCCTCTACACCGCCCATCGCGAACGGGTCCGCCGCTCGCAGCTTCTGACGGTCTCGGGCGAGTCGTCGCCGAACGCTTGATCCGGGTCACCCGCAAGAAGGCACCAGTTCCTGCGCCGGCAAGGCCGTTGTACGCTATTCGTGGTGATCCTCCTGCTAGCGTTTTCGAGCGAAAGCCTGCCCCGGACTTGATCCGGGGTGGCTCCCGGTTCGCGTGAAGAAAACGCGTCAAACAAAAAACCTAGCGCATCGGTTCTGATTTCAATCAGAACCGATAGTGCTCTAAGGTGAAAGAAAACCACGGGAGAATCCTTCGTGCGCGCAGCCATTTTCCGCAACGGGGAAATTGTCGTCGACGAGATGCCGGAGCCGAAACCCGGTGCCGGGCAGGTGCTGGTGAAGTCTTTGGCCTGCGGCATCTGCGGCTCCGACCTGCATGCGCGCAAGCACGCGCACCGCATGGTGGAGCTCGCCAAGCATTTTCCTGGCCGCAAGCCGATGGACCTTTCGCGCGACGTCGTGTTCGGCCATGAATTCTGCTGCGAGGTGCTGGACTATGGTCCTGGCACCACGGGCAAGTTCAAGGCGGGCACCAGGGTTTGCTCGCTGCCGGCGCTGCTGACCCCGGAAGGCCCGACGGGCATCGGCTATTCCAACGACAATGTCGGCGCTTACGCCGAGCGCCTGCTGCTCAGCGAAGCCTTGCTGCTCGAAGTTCCGAACGGCCTCGCCGCCGAGCACGCCGCGCTCACCGAGCCGCTCGCGGTCGGCGTTCACGCCGTGGCAAAAGCCACCATCAGGGGAGGCGAGGTGCCCTTGGTGATCGGTTGCGGTCCGGTCGGGCTCGCCGTCATCGCGGCGCTGAAGATCAGGGGATTGCACCCGATCGTGGCCGCCGATTATTCGCCGGCACGCCGCGCGCTCGCCGAAAAGCTCGGCGCCGATGTCGTCGTTGATCCCGCACGCTCGCAGCCCTACGCGACCTGGGCCGAGCACGCCCAGATGTCGCCGGAGGAAAAAGCTGCGCGCCCGCCGCTGCAGGCGCTGTTGCCGGCGCTGAAACCCGCGCTGATCTTCGAATGCGTCGGCGTGCCCGGCCTGATCCAGCAGGTGTTCGAGGGCGCGCCGCGCGATGCCCGCATCGTCGTGGTCGGCGTCTGCATGGAGACCGACCGCTCCGAGCCGATGCTCGGCATCATGAAGGAACTCAACGTTCAATACGTGCTCGGCTACACGCCCGAGGAATTCGCCTATTCGCTCCGCCTGATCGCGGAAGGGCAGGTGGACGCCGCCTCGATGGTGACCTCCACCGTCGGCATCGACGGCTCGCCAAGGCGTTCGCCGATCTCGCCAACCCGGAAGTGCATACCAAGATCATAGTCGAGCCGTGGCGGTAAGTGAGACTGAATGTGGGTGATCTACAATGGCGATTGGTTTCAGTGATGAATTTGACTTCCGTCCGATCATTGGATGGGAACTCTATCAGGTAACGATAGATAAATATCACGTGATGTTTTGGTTCGAAGACGAGCATGCGTTGCTGAATATCGCGGACAAGTTCTCGTTCAAATCTTTCGACGGAGCTGTCAATTTTACCTATGAAATCTATGGAAACCAAAAGTCCCTCAATCTTGATCGCATTCTCCGCGTCAAAGTAGCCGCCACCAAAATCGTCGCAATTGATCAACTCGATCTGATCTTTGAGAACGGGGACATTCTGTCAATCCACGATAACCCCGAACTCAGGTCCTGGTGGTTCCTCGGTGGCCGTCAGTCAGACCCTTTAACTCGAAGAACGAACTGGTCGTTCACGATCGGAGATTGTGAGCCGGACGAACTCACCGAAGATGCGTGGCAGAGGCGGCGTACCCAGCTCTCGTAGCAGCGTAGGGTGGGCAAAGGCGCGCGAGCGCCGTGCCCACCATTCATCCGCAATCTCCTTTGATGGTGGGCACGCCATCGGGTGCGCATTCGCGCGACCCGTTGGCTTTGCCCACCCTACGGCATTTGATGCTTCGGATACTCCAACTGCATGGCGACGAAGTCGGCGGTATCTGTTCCGTAGCGCGCGGCAATGCCCGCAAGCGCGTGGTCCAGCGCTTCCGCCGGTTTCGTGCCATCGTTCGCCGGCAGTAATCGCGCGGCGGGCCAGTTCGCCGCGACCTGGTCGGGAAGTATCCGCAAGCCGCCGCGACTCTGCTGCGCGCCGGCAGAGCTGGCGAACGTCACCGCCTGTGAGCGATAGGTCCGCGACCAGGCATCGGTGACGAGCGCCAGCGAGACCTCGTCGACGCCGCCCTTGAGTTCGATGCCGAGCTGCTCGTGCGCCCAGAACGCGGCCGTGTTGCGGATAGCCGTCAGCGCAAATGGGCGCGTGAACTTGAATGCGTCGCTATTGTGGCGCACATCCCACTCGGCGAGGCCGATCTCGCGGCCGACGTCGCGCGCCTTGTCGGGGCCGGCAATCGCCTCGATCAAGGTGAGCGACATCGGCATCGACGCCGTGATTCCGGTGGTCGTCGCCACGCCCTTGTCGACCACCAGCCGCCGGTCCCTGACATAGTGCATGGTGGGATGCTTGCCGCGCAACTCCTTGACGGAATACCAGTGCGTCGTGGCCTGCTTGTCGTGCAGCAGCCCGGCATCGCCGACCACTTTGGCGCCGACGCAGACGCCGATCACGATTGCACCCTTGGCCGACTGGCTTCGGATCCATTGCAGCGCTTCGGGATCGTCGTCGCGGCTCATGGCGGGGACGATGACATAGTCGGCGCCGTCGGAATGCTGCGCATCGAATTCCGCGATGGTCGCCTGCGGTTCGACCTTGAGCGTCGGATAGAGCGTCACCGGCCCCGGTTTCGTCGCCAGCGTGACGACATCGGCGACGTCGGCGCGCTTGAGAATGCCATAGGGCATGAGATAGTCGGTGGTCTCGGTGGCGTCGTTGATCCCGATGATGGCGATCAACGGCCGCTGCCGCTTCGGCGGCTTCAGCGCCGCGACCGTCGCATCGCGCTCGTCTGGCGCAATCGCCGGCGGGGCTGCGGCCGAAGGCGCCGGTGGTAACGAGAAAATCCAGGCTCCGCCGACCACGGCGACAAGCGCGACTGCGCCGAGCGCGCTCCACAATACACGTCGCGAATTCATCGGTTTGCCGGCACGCGCCTCACTCATATCGACCAACCGCACTCTACAGCCGCCGCGATCCGCCTGAAATGACGCAAATCCGGCGAAAACGGCCATGCGGAGAGATGTACAATTTCGTGTCCCGGACGCGGTGCAGCGTGAAACGCTGCTCCGCAGAGCTGGGACCCATTGTGCCCGTGAGATGGACCCCGGACGCTGCGCAGCGCTGACGCGCTGCGCAGCGTCCGGGGAACGAGTTGTTGCCGGGATCCTCCCGGTTTTCGGGAATGTCCATCCGGAGTGGCAGTCATTGTCTCATGCCGTGCGACGCCGCAGCTTTGCGAGTAAGCATCACGGCCTCTGGACAAGGAGGGCTTCATGCCGTCGGACAGACGTATGTTCTTGGGCGCGGGCCTCGGCGTCACCGCCGCGCTCGCTTCGCACGCCAGCGGGTTGGCAGCATCGGCACAGGCGGTGTCGGCAGACGGTCCGCATCTGCCTGCCAACATCCGCCTTGAGCCGGAGGTTCGCGCCGCCGCAGCCCATGATTTTGGCCGCCTCATTCACAAGCAACCGCGCGGCGTGCTCAAGCCCGCATCGAGCGCTGACATTGCGGGCCTGATGCGCTGGGCCGGAGGCGCTGATGTCAAGGTGGCGGCGCGCGGGCAGGGCCACTCGATCTTTGGCCGCTCGCTGTCCGAGGACGGCGTCGTGGTCGATATGAGCGCGATGAATGCAATTCGCGAGATCCAGCACGATCGCGTCGTGGTCGATGCCGGAGCGACGTGGAAAGATCTGCTCGACGCGACCCTGGCGCAGGGACTCACGCCGCCAGTGCTGACCAACTATCTCGGTCTATCGGTCGGAGGAACGATCGCGGTGGGCGGCATCGGCGCGACGTCATCCCGGCATGGCATGCAAACTGATAACGTCATCGCGCTGGACGTGGTGACGGGCGATGGCAATGAGCTGAGTTGCTCGGCGGACACTAACGCCGATCTCTTCGACGGCGTCCGCGCCGGCCTGGGCCAATGCGGCATTGTTACGCGGGCAACGCTGCGCCTGGTGCGCGCTCCCGAGCGTATCAGGCGCTTTCAGCTCTTCTACCGCGATTTGTCATCGCTAATGGCGGACCAGCGGCGCGTGCTGACGGAAGGGCGCTTCGACCAGTTGCAGGGGGCCATTCTTCCCGATGGCAGCGGCGGTTGGCGGTACCAGCTCGACGGCGCGATACCCTATAACAGCGGCTCGGCTCCCGATGACAAGGCGGTACTTTCCGGATTGTCGGATGAGCGCGGCGCCGCCGTCATCGCCGACCTGAGTTATCGCGAGGATGCCCTGGCGTTTGGAAAATTCGAAAGTCTGCTGCGCTCCAAAGGCCAGTGGTCCAATCCGCAGCCCTGGTTTTTGACGTTCCTGCGCGGCAGCAACGCCGAACGGGTCGCCGGCGATATTCTGGCTGGCCTGAAGGGCGATGCTGTTGGTCCGTTCGGGCGGATAACTCTCTACCCTTTGCTCACGCGGGCGTTTCATACGCCGCTGGTTCGCCTGCCGAAGGAAGATATGGTCTTCGTCTTCAATCTCATTCGCATCCCCGCATCAAACGATGCGGCGGCGGCGGAACGGATGGTTGCGGCAAATCGTACGCTCTACGATCGCATTCGCGAAGCCGGCGGCGTTCAGTATCCGGTCGGTGCCTTCGCCATGTCGCCTGGCGATTGGGAGGTTCACTTTGGATCAAGCTGGCCGCAGCTTCGCGAAGCCAAGCGGCGCTACGATCCAAAACATCTGCTGGCGCCCGGATATAATGTATTCTGACGTGCGGATTAGTCCCTCATGGTGAGGAGCGCCAACGGGTCGCGCGAATGCGCGCCCGATGACAGGCTCCGCGCGTCTCGAACCATGAGGCCCGGCTGGTGGCCTACATCCTTCGAGACGCCGCTTCGCGGCTCCTCAGGATGAGGGATTGAGAGCTAAAGCAGATCGGTCTTCAGGCTGCTCGCTAGAAAATCCGAGAAACGCCGGACGCGCTCCAGCGGCGCCCGTGTCGGCGGCCAGACCAACTGGATCTGCATTCCCTCGGTTTCGAATTCCGGCAGTACGATCGTGAGCGCGCCCTGCGCGACGAGATCGCTGATCTGCCACAGCGGCAGCCGGGCGAGGCCGGTGCCTTCGCGCGCGGCAGCGCGGATCGAAGCGGCGCTGTTCGAACGAAGGCGGCCGTGCACCCTGATCGACTGCAGCCGGCCGTCGATCCGAAACGGCCATTTGTCGATCACCTCGGCGCCGGCCCGCAAAATGCACGCGTGCCGCTCGAGATCGACTGGATGCTGCGGCCGGCCATGTTCGGCGAAATAGGACGGCGCGCCGACAACGACCACGCGCAGCGTATGCAATCGGCGGGCGATCAGGGATTCGTCGGCGGAATCGCCGATCCGGACGGCAATATCGAGGCCATCAGCAACGAGATCGACCTGCTCGTCGGAGGCGCGAAGCTCGACATCCACGTTGGGATAGAGTTTCAGAAAACGGCTGACGATCGGCGCCACGTAGGATGACGCAAACAGAATGGGCGCACCGATTTTCAACGGCCCCAGAATTTCGCCGCGCAGGTTGGCTGCCTCGGCCCGCGCCTCGATGATTTCTGCAACCGCCGGCTTGATGCGTTCGTAAAATACCCGCCCCGCCTCGGTCGGCTCCGACCGCCGTGTGGTGCGTTTCACGAGCTCGACGCCGAGCGCGCGTTCGAGCGCCATCAGCGACCGATTGAGCGATTGCAACGGGCGCCGAAGATGACGTGAGGCCGCCGCCTGGCTGCCCTTCTCGATGACTGCGAGGAAGGCCTCGAGATCGTCCAACCGTTCCAATTCGATATACCGCGTCTGATATACCGCCCCTTCTGATGCTGCATCGAACATCCAGCGATTGCAAGGTCGACAGGGTCGACTAGGCAAATCACTTCTGATTTTCAGAAATCGTGTCAAGCCCAAAGAATCAGAAAGAATCAAAATATTCCGCTTCACGCGAGAGGCAAATCAGCCGCATATTTCCGCCCGTCTCACCCATTGAGGGGCGCTCGCGATCGTCACGAACGTGCGGTGAGATGCGATGGACGCGGAAGGCGCGCCGGAAGCGTACGGCGAAGTCGTGTGGTTCGGGCGCCGCGGTGCTGGCGTTAAGTCGGCGGGAAGTGTCCCGCTGACGACGAAGGCAAAAGAGCCGTTCTCCGGGAGCACGAAGTAAGCCGTAAAGCCATTGCGCAGGGAAGGCCGGGATGCTCCCGCTGTACCTGTATGCTCGTGTGCGTTTTTCATGCGCAAGCAGCACACGAGACCGCGGGTGCAGCCAGCACCCGGTCTTCCCTGCGCCCTCTGAATGAGAGGGCGGGAAATGAAAAGCAAATCTCGGGCGCGTCGTGCCGCGAGAACGCGGAGTCATATTTTGTATCGCGACTATCTCCATCTCCGTCGTCCCTGCGAACGCAGGGACCCATACGCCCCGGCGGGTGTTGTCTTGGGACGATGATCGACGGCTTTGCTTCAACAATGCAGATCTGTGGTTATGGGTCCCTGCGTTCGCAGGGACGACAGCTACACCGGCAGCGCAATCGAATACTTCACCTGGCTCAGTGCAAAACTCGACTCGATCGAAGCGATGCCGTCGAGCCGCGTCAGCTTGGTCTTCAGGAACGCTTCATAGGAGGAGAGGTCGGCCGCCACGACGCGCAGGAGGTAGTCGCGATTGCCGGTCATCAGATAGCACTCCAGCACTTCGTCCCACTTCGAGATCGCTTTGGCAAAGCGGTTGAGGTCTTCCTCCTTCTGCCGCGCCAGCTTGATCGAGATGAAGACGCTGACATGGAGCCCCAACGATTTCTGGTCGACGGTCGCGATGTAGCGGGTGATGACGCCGCGCTCTTCCAGAAGCTTGACGCGGCGATGGCAGGGCGACACGGACAGGCCGACCTTGTCGGCGAGCTCCTGCATGGTCATGCGGCTGTCGGATTGCAGCAGGGCAAGAATCTTGCGGTCGATGGCGTCGAGGGAGGGCATTGGGATGAACTCAGGGTTTGGAGGCGGATTGTGGGAAACTATCCCAATATCGGGCGGTATGTCGCAGGAAATTGAGAATTTTGGTAGCCCACCGCCCGCTAAAATCGGCGCATACTGAACGCCTCCGGAGCATGGCCATGCCGATCGAGCCCGCACGCCTGGAAATGCTGACCGCGCTGGCGCGCAAGGTTTTGTGGTTGTCGTCATGGACCATCCATCACGCCAATCACGTCAGGCCTAACGTCGATGGTTTGAAGGTCGGTGGACATCAGGCGTCATCCGCCTCGCTCGCCAACATCATGTCGGCGCTGTATTTCTCAGCGCTACGGCCGCAGGACCGCGTCGCGGTGAAGCCGCATGCGAGCCCGGTGTTTCACGCCATCCAATATCTGTTCGGCCACCAGACCCGCGACAAGCTGGAAAATTTCCGCGGCTTCAAGGGCGCGCAATCCTATCCGTCGCGCACCAAGGACGCCGACGACGTCGATTTCTCCACCGGCTCGGTCGGCCTCGGCGTCGCGCAAACCCTGTTCTCCTCGCTGGTGCAGGATTACGTCACTGCCCACGGCTGGATGAAGGTGCGCCCCGAGGGGCGGATGATTGCGCTCGTTGGTGACGCCGAGATGGACGAGGGCAATATTTTCGAGGCGCTGCTCGAGGGCTGGAAGCATGCGCTGCGCAACACCTGGTGGGTGGTCGACTACAACCGCCAGAGCCTCGATGCGGTCGTCCGTGAAGGGCTGTGGTCGAAGTTCGAGACGATGTTTCGCAATTTCGGCTGGGAGGTCGTGATTGTGAAATACGGCCGCCTGATGCAGGCGGCATTCGCCGAACCCGGCGGCGAGGCCTTGCGGCGCTGGATCGACAATTGCCCGAACCAGATGTACGCCGCGCTATGCTTCCAGGGCGGCGCGGCGTTTCGCAAGCACTTGCAGGACGACATCGGCGATCAGGGGCAGGTCTCGCAACTGATCGACCGCCGCAGCGACGACGAATTGCTGGCGCTGATGTCCAATCTCGGCGGACACGACATGGCCAGCATGATCGAGGCGTTTGAATCGATCGATCACGATCGGCCCGTCTGCTTCATCGCCTACACCATCAAGGGCGTCGGCCTGCCAATGCAGGGCCACAAGGACAACCACGCCGGCCTGATGACGGTGGCGCAGATGGAGAAGTGGCGCGCCGCGCAGAACATCCGATCCGGCCATGAATGGGACAAGTTCGAAGGCCTGTCACAGACGCCGGCCGAGCTCGAAGCATTTTTGGCGGCAGCGCCCTTCAACCAGGAAGGCCGCCGCCGGCTGACCGCGCCAGTGATCGAAGTGCCCGAGCGGCTTACTTTCAAGCCGGCGGCGCAGATGTCGACGCAGCAGGGTTTTGGGCTGGTGCTCAATGAGCTCGCGCGCGGTGATACCGAACTGGCCGCGCGCATCGTAACCGCATCGCCTGATGTCACGGTCTCGACCAATCTCGGCGCCTGGGTCAACCGCCGCGGGCTGTTCGCCAAAGCCGAAAACCACGACCTGTTCCGGCAGGAGAAGATCCCGTCCGCCTATAGTTGGGAGTTCTCGCCGAAGGGGCAGCACCTCGAGCTCGGCATCGCCGAGATGAACCTGTTCATCATGCTGTCGGCGCTCGGGCTGTCGCATCAGATTAACGGCGAGCGGCTGCTGCCGGTCGGCACGTTGTACGATCCTTTTATCGAGCGCGGCCTCGATGCGCTGAACTACGCCTGTTACCAGGACGCGCGCTTCATGGTGGTGGCGACGCCATCCGGCATCACGCTGGCGCCGGAAGGCGGCGCGCATCAGTCGATCGCCACGCCCTTGATCGGAATGGCGCAGGACGGGCTGGCTTCGTTCGAGCCGGCGTTCGTCGATGAACTTGCCGTGATCATGGGGTGGGGCTTCCGCCACATGCAGCGCGAAGACGGTGAGGGCGGTTCGGTCTATCTGCGGCTGTCGACCCGCACGGTCGACCAGCCGCAGCGCATCATGACGCCGGCCCTGCAGAGCGACATCACCGCGGGCGCTTACTGGCTGCGCGAACCAGGCGCCAATTGCGATATCGTGATCGCCTATACCGGCGCGGTCGCGCCCGAGGCGATCGAGGCGGTGGGCTTGATCGGCGAAAGCCACCGCGATGTCGGTTTACTGGCGGTAACCTCCGCGGACCGGCTGCATGCGGGTTGGTCCGCCGCGCGGAACTTGCGCCGTGACCGCCGTGGCATCCAGCATCTTAGTCATATCGAAAAGCTGCTGGCGCCGCTGTCGCGCGATGGCGGCCTCGTCACCGTGATCGACGGCCATCCGGCCGCGCTCGGCTGGCTCGGCAGCGTCCGCGGCCACCGCACTGAAGCGCTCGGCGTCGAGCAGTTCGGCCAGACCGGCACGATTGGCGACCTCTACCGCCACTACGGCATCGACGCCAACGCCATCATCGACGCCGCCGAAGGCCTCACGGTAGGTGCGCCGGTGCGGCATCGGAAGATGGCGGTGTAGCCGTCGTCCCTGCGAACGCAGGGACCCATAACCACAGGGAGTGGTTGCGTCAGGAGGTATCTGCCAGCGTGCCCAGAGATAGGCCGCGGCGTATGGGTCCCTGCGTTCGCAGGGACGACGGTGAGGTACGCACCCTGCCACCCTCACACCTCCGTCCTTGTATCCAGCGCCTGCCGCATTGCGGCACCCCGCATATGGCGGGTTCAACTGCCCTGGCTTTCGTGCAAGGATGGCTGCTGAACGCTTCCGTTCCTCCCTCCATTGCTCCGAGATTAAAGAGGTTTCCGATGGTCAATCGCATGCAGTTCTACATCGATGGCGCCTGGGTCGATCCTGTCGTCAAGAAGTCCACACCCGTCGTCAATCCGGCGACCGAAGAAGCGATGTATGAAGTTGCGCTCGGCTCCAAGGCCGACCTCGACAAGGCCGTTGCCGCCGCCAAGCGCGCCTTCGTGACCTATTCGCAGACCAGCCGCGAAGAGCGCATTGCGCTCTTCGAAAAGATCATCGAGATCTACAAGGGCCGCATGAAGGAGATCGGCGCCGCCGTGTCCGACGAGATGGGCGCGCCGCTGCCGATGGCCGAGCGGCTGCAGGCCGGTGCCGGCCTTGGCCACATTGCCTCCACGCTGGAAGTGCTGAAGAACTACCACTTCGAAGAGACGCTCCCTTCTGCTGTCGTGGTGCGCGAGCCTGTCGGCGTCGTCGGCATGATTACGCCGTGGAACTGGCCGCTCAACCAGATCGCCTGCAAGGTCGCGCCCGCGCTCGCCGCCGGCTGCACCATGATCCTCAAGCCGTCGGAATTCACGCCGACCTCGGCCCTGATCTTCGCGGAAATCCTCCATGAAGCGGGCGTGCCGAAGGGCGTGTTCAACCTGCTCAACGGCCTTGGCCCCGAAGTCGGCGCCGCGATGGCCGAGCATCCGGATATCGACATGATCTCGTTCACGGGCTCGACCCGCGCCGGCGTCGACGTCGCCAAGCGCGCTGCGCCCACCGTGAAGCGCGTCAGCCAGGAACTCGGCGGCAAGTCGCCGAACGTCATCCTCGAAGGCGCCGACCTCACCAAGGCCGTCACCGGCGGCGTGATGCACATGTTCAACAACTCCGGACAGTCGTGCAACGCGCCATCGCGGATGATCGTGCCGCTGTCGAAGATGAAGGAAGTCGCCGCCATCGCCAAGGGTGTCGCCGACAAGACCAAGGCAGGTGATCCGCGTGCTGAGGGCACCACCATCGGCCCCGTCGTCAATCGCGGCCAGTGGGACAAGATCCAGGCGCTGATTAAGAAGGGCATCGACGAAGGCGCAACGCTGGTGGCCGGCGGTCCCGGTCTCCCCGAGGGCGTCAACAAGGGCTTCTATGTCCGCCCGACCATCTTCGCCGACGTCACCAACGAGATGACGATTGCGCGCGAGGAAATCTTCGGACCGGTGCTGACGATCATCGGCGCCAAGGATGAAGCCGATGCGGTGCGCATCGCCAACGACACGCCCTATGGTCTCGCCGGTTATGTCACGGGCGATACGGTGGAAAGCGCGCGTCGCGTCGCCCGCCAGATCCGCGCCGGCAACGTCAACCTGCAGGGCGTGCCGAACGACCGCACCGCGCCGTTCGGCGGCTACAAGCAGTCCGGCAACGGCCGCGAATGGGGCAAGTACGGCCTCGAAGAATATCTCGAGGTCAAGGCGGTCGCCGGCTACAACGCGGCGTAAATTGATGCGGCGCTCGCGCCGATCGTGAAAGATGCCGGCTGCGGAACCGCGGTCGGCATTTTTTTGACCAGAATCATCGTCAGGCTGAAGCCAACGTCAATGCGCGCCGATACTGCGACGATCTAACAAGAAAAGTGTGGAGGATGCCCGTGAAGAAAATTGCCGTTGCGCTCGTCGCGCTGATGCCGCTGACTGTCGCCGCGGAGGCGCAGACGCCGAAGGACCTGATCGCGGCCCTCAAGGTAAGGTGGAACACGCCGACCGAGCCGTTCAAGATGATCGGCAACGTCTATTATGTCGGAACCGACGGCCTGGCCTCCTATCTGATCACATCGCCGCAGGGCCATATCCTGATCGATACGGTAATGCCGGAATCAACGACGCAGATCAAAGCGAACATCGAGAAACTCGGATTCAAGATCACCGACGTCAAATATCTGCTCAATACTCACGCGCACATCGATCACACCGGCGGCCTCGCCGAAATGAAGCAGGCCAGCGGCGGCCAGATGGTCGCCGGCGAAGCTGACAAGCCGCTGCTTGAAGGCGGCTACTATCCGGGCGCGCAGGAAGATGCCGCACTGGCGTTCCCGCCCGTGAAGGTCGATCGCACGGTTCGCGAAGGCGACACGGTCACCGTAGGTGACGTCACGTTGACCGCCCGCGAAACCCCCGGCCATTCGCCGGGCTGCACGAGTTGGTCGTTCTCGGTGAAGGACGGTGACGCCACGCGCTCGGTCCTCATCTTCTGTAGCGGCACGGTGGCGCTGAACCGCCTCGCCGGCAACCCGACCTATTCCGGAATCGTTACCGATTACCGGAAGACGTTCGTGCGGGCAAAAGACATCAAGCCGGACGTGCTGCTCGCGCCGCATCCGGAAATGTACAAGATGGCGGAGAAGCGCGCCAAGCTCGCTGAAGGTGGACCCAATCCGTTCGTCAGCCCCGGCGAGTTCAACGCCTATGCGGCGACGCTGGAGAAGGCGTTTGAAGACGCGCTTGCCAAGCAAACCGCCGCCGCGCAGGAAAAGAAGGGGTGAACGGGCGAGTTCTAACTTCCCGTCGTCCCGGACAAGCGAGCATCGCGAGCGCCGATCCGGGACCCATAACCACAGGAAGTCGTTTTGCGAAGGCTGGTGCTCCAGCCTGCTCCAACAACTCGATCCTGTGGTTATGGATCCCGGCTTTCGCCGGGACGACAGCGGTGTGCGCGGAAACCTATCCGCCCGGCGCGCCCTGCGTGTTCACATAGAGCGCGTAGATCGACTGGCTTGCGGCCATGAACAGTCGGTTGCGCTTGACCCCGCCGAAGCAGAGGTTGGCGCAGCGTTCGGGCAGTGCGATGCGGCCGATCATGACGCCGTCGGGAGCGAACACGACCACGCCGTCGAGTTCGGGATCGCCCATGCCCCAGCCGCACCACAGATTGCCGTCGATGTCTATTCGGAAGCCGTCCGGCGTGCCTGGTCCCGCATCGACAAACACGCGCTTGTTGGACAGCTTGTCACCGGAAGGCGAGACGTCATAAGCGAGGATCTTGCGGTTGGGTGCGCCGCGGGACTCGATGATATAGAGGATTTTTTCGTCCGGCGAGAAAGCGAGCCCGTTCGGTCCCAGCACGCCCTCGGCGACGATGGTGGCCTTGCCGGTCGCGATATCCAGCCGATAGACATTGGCGTCGATCTCGGGTTCGGCCTTGTAGCCCTCATAGTTGCCGAGGAGGCCGAACACCGGATCAGTGAACCAGATCGAGCCGTCGGACTTCACCACGACGTCGTTCGGAGAGTTCAGCCGCTTACCGTCGAAGGAATCGATCAGCACCGTGATCGAACCGTCATATTCGGTGCGCGTCACCCGCCGCCCGCCGTGCTCGCAGGTGACCAGGCGTCCCTGCCGATCGCGGGTGTTGCCGTTGGCGAAATTCGACGGCTTGCGGAAGATGCTGACCGCGCCGGTCTCCTCCTCCCACTTGATGATGCGCTGGTTCGGAATGTCGCTGCACAACAGATACCGCCCGTCGCCGAACCACACCGGCCCTTCGGCCCAGCGCAACCCTGTGGTCAGCCGCTCCACCGCCGACAGCTTGAGCCAGTATTTTTCGAACCGCGGATCGAGCGCACGGATGGCCGGATCGGGATAAGAGGTGGCCGGGCGCCAGCCGGCTGAATGCGATGCTGCATCGGACATTTGCTGTTCTCGTTGGTGCGTTCCCAGAGCGTTTGGGTTAGCTATCATTACCTGCTAATGACCGCAAATCGATCGCGAGACTAAGAGGAAACAAATGCCACGCATATTGATGACCGGCGCGGCCGGGGGGATCGGCACATCCTTGCGCAAGCTGTTGCCGCCGATCTATCCGGACCTGTTGCTGAGCGACTTGAAGCCACCGGCTGATCTCGGCAAGGACGAGAAGTTCAAGGCGGCCGATCTCGCCGACATGGCGCAGGTTGAGGCGATCTGTGAAGGCATCGACGGCATCCTGCATTTCGGCGGCTACTCGGTGGAAGGTCCGTGGGACTCGATCCTGCAATCCAACATTATCGGCGGCTACAATCTGTTCGAAGCGGCGCGGAAAAAAGGCGTCAAGCGCGTGGTGTTCGCCTCGTCGAACCACGCGGTCGGCTTCTATCCGCGCCATCACCGGATCGGCACCGACGTAACCGCACGGCCCGACAGCCGCTACGGCGTCAGCAAGGTGTTCGGCGAGGCCGTGGGCGCGCTCTATGCCGACAAGCACGGGCTTGGCGTCACTTGTATCCGGATCGGAAATTTCGGCGAGATGCCACTCGACCACCGCCGCCTGTCAATCTGGCTGAAGCCGGAGGACCTGGTGCAGCTCTGCCGCATCGGGCTCGACCACCCCGACATTCACTTCGAAATCTTCTACGGCGCCTCCTACAACGAGCGCGCCTGGTGGGACAACCATCGCGCCTACGAGCTCGGCTATCGGCCGACCGGCCGGGCTGAGGATTTCCGCGAGCACGCGATGGCCGAGCAGGCCAAGTTAAAAGCGGATCCGGTCGGCGATTACTACCAGGGCGGCACGTTCTGCAGCATGGAGTTCGACGGCGACGAGAGCCGGATCGTGGATTGGAGCAAGCGCTAGCGCTTGCCCTCATCCTCGGCGATCCGCCCGAGATAATCCGACTTGCTGAACTGCATATGATCGACGCAGAGCTGCGCCAGCGCCCAGCTATCGCGGCCCTTCAAGAGTTCAATCATGAGTTCATGCTGCCGACGCGATAGTGCCAGTCCCTCCCTGTCGGCGAGATTCTTGGCGCGCATCGGCAGCGTCAGGTTCATGTAATCCTGCAGCGAGCGCACCAGATAGGGGTTGCCGCAGGCGGAGAACAGCGCGACGTGAAACGCGTCGTTAGCCTCATGAATGCCGCGCAAATCCTGCGCGTCGGCCCTGGCGCAATATTGCCGCTGCAGCTCGTTCAACTGCTCGATCAGGCTGGCCGGGGCGGGCAGCGCAATCATCAGCGCCGCCTGCCGCGTCAGCATTTCCCGGACCTCGTAGATCTGGCGCATCTCCGCGGCCGAATAGAAACGCACCGTGGCGCCGATGTTTTTTTCGCGCCGCACGATGCCTTGGCGTTCGAGTTGGAATAGCGCCTGGCGGACGAAATGCCGGCTGGCGCCGTAGCGCTGCATCAGCGTGTCCTCGACCAGCCGCGAGCCCGGCGCAAAGCGGCCGAAGATGATGTCCTCTTCCAGCCGGCGGATGACTTCCGCCTGTTCCTCCTCGCGCGTCGGCGCGGAAGTTTCCGTCAATGATTCCTGCGGCTTCATCGCAAGGCCTCCCAGCCCGACGGCCGATAGCAATCCTCGACGCGGGCCTGATCTGATATGCTCGCCCAGGCAATGAGATGATGGCGGCTCACCATGCCGGCGCCGACGATGCCAATGCGCAACGGTTGGTTCATGAGCGCGTTTCCAGTTTGGACGGAAAGTCAGCACGCAAGCACATTATTGTCAATAATGCCGCAGTATGTTTGGCGATAGACCCCGCTCACGGCACCAAATGATCAAACATTGACAATAATCTGCCGGGCTCCTTAAGTGCCCATCCACGACGACAGGAAGAAAAAATGGCCGACGGACTTCGCAAGGGACTGACGAGTTATGGCGATGCTGGCTTCTCGCTATTCCTGCGCAAGGCCTTCATCAAGGCCATGGGCTACTCGGATGATGCGCTGAACAGGCCGATCGTCGGCATCACCAATACTTACAGCGACTACAATCCCTGTCACGGCAACGTTCCGCAGATCATCGAAGCGGTGAAGCGCGGCGTGATGCTGTCGGGCGCGATGCCGATGGTGTTCCCGACGATTTCGATCGCCGAGAGCTTTGCCTATCCGACCTCGATGTACCTGCGCAATCTGATGGCGATGGACACCGAGGAGATGATCCGCGCGCAGCCGATGGACGCCGTGGTCGTGATCGGGGGATGCGACAAGACATTACCAGCGCAGATCATGGCCGCAGTCTCAGCCGATCTGCCGACCGTCGTCATTCCGGTGGGCCCGATGGTGGTCGGGCATCATAGGGGCGAGGTGCTCGGTGCCTGTACCGATTGCCGCCGACTCTGGGCAAAATATCGCGCGGGCGAAATCGATGACAACGAGATCGAAGCCGTCAACGGCCGGCTGGCGCCGTCGGTCGGCACCTGCATGGTGATGGGCACCGCCAGCACCATGGCGTGCATCACCGAGGCACTCGGGCTATCGCTGCCGATGAGTGCGACGATCCCGGCGCCGCATGCCGAACGTTTTCGTTCGGCCGAGGCCAGCGGCAGGGTGGCGGCTGAAATGGCGAAGGCCAAGGGACCGAGGCCGAGCGAGATTCTGACGCCGGCATCGTTCCGCAACGCGCAGGTCGTGATGCAGGCGATCGGGGGCTCGACCAATGGCCTGATCCATCTCACCGCGATCGCCCATCGCTCGCCGCACAAGATCGACCTCGAAACATTCGACAGGCTCGGCCGCGAGGTGCCGGTGCTCGTCGATCTGAAACCATCGGGCGAGCATTACATGGAGCATTTCCATCATGCCGGCGGCGTGCCGAAGTTGATGGCGCAACTTGGCGATCTCATCGATCTCGACGCCAAGACCATCACCGGCCAAACGCTGCGCGACGTTGTCGCTTGCGCGGAAGATGTTCCGGGACAAGACGCCATCCGTCCGCGCGACAATCCGATCAAGGCCGAAGGCGCAATGGCGGTACTGCATGGCAACCTCGCGCCGCGTGGCGCCGTCATCAAGCAATCGGCGGCGAGCCCAAAACTGCTGCAGCACACCGGGCGCGCCGTGGTATTCGAATCGGTCGAAGACATGACGCTGCGGGTCGACGATCCCGATCTCGACGTCAACGCCGACGACGTGCTGGTGCTGCGCAACGCCGGCCCCAAAGGCGCGCCGGGCATGCCGGAAGCGGGCTATCTGCCGATCCCGAAGAAGCTTGCGCGTGGCGGCACCAAGGACATGGTGCGGATATCGGACGCGCGGATGAGCGGAACGGCGTTCGGCACCATCGTGCTGCACATCACGCCGGAGTCGGCCGTGGGCGGGCCGCTGGCGCTGGTCAAGAATGGCGACATGATCCGGCTCGACGTCGCCAAGCGTAGCATCGACCTGCTCGTCGACGAGGCGGAGCTGGAAAAGCGGCGCGCGGCGCTGGCACCGGCCGTGACGCCCGATTGGGCCAAGCGCGGCTACGCGCATCTGTTCAACGAGACGATCCTGCAGGCCGACGAGGGCTGCGATTTCGATTTCATGCGCGGAAAGGGGAAGGACTAGCTTGTCGAACTAAGCCGTCGTCCCTGCGAACGCAGGGACCCATACGCGTTGCTCTCGCGGTTAGAACAAGACGGCTGACGCCTTCGAAAACAACGAACGCTTGTGGTTATGGGTCCCTGCGTTCGCAGGGACGACAGCTAGTTTACTTGCTCGGCGCTCTCATTTCGATTTGCTGGTGAACTTCTTCACGGCAACACGGAACTCATCGGTTTGCATGGCGTCGATGATCTTCGCCTCCTCGGCATCGAGCTGCTGCTTCGTCGGGGTGACCGCGGCCTGATAGACTAGCGACTTGGTGCCGCTGATCGCCGCTGGCGGGTTCTGTGCTAGCCGCTCGGCGAATTTGCGCGTCTCAGCCTTCAACTCTGCCGCCGGAACGACGCGGGCGACCAGGCCCCACTCATAGGCCTGCTGCGCGGTAAAACTGTCTTCGGCCAGAAAGATCTGCAGCGCGCGGCGGGTGCCGACGGTGCCGACCATGCCGACCGTGCTGCCGCCATCCGGCGAGACGCCAATCTTGGCATAGGCCGGCGTGAAACGGGCGTCATCGGCTGCGATGCAGAGGTCGGTGACGAATGCCAAGCCCATGCCGGCGCCGGCGGCGGAACCGTGGACGCTGGAGAGAACGATCTTGGGCATCCGCCGCATCGTCTCGATAAAGGCGTGGTAGTGCTTCAACAGTTCCCCGACCACGGGCGCGATTGTATCGTTGGCGGCGGCGGCGCCGATGGTCTGCAGGTCGCCGCCGGCCGAGAAGGCGCGGCCTTCGCCCTCGATCACCAGCACCCTTACGTCGTCGTTGCCTTCGACCTCCGCGCCGAGTTGCTCGAGCTTTTGCGCGATCGACAGATTGATCGAGTTGAAAGCGGCGGGGCGATTGAGCGTGATCGTGGCAATCGGGCCCTCGATCCTGAGCAGGGCAGGGGCGGCGGTATCATCGGAAGTCGACATGGCAAGGCCTCCGGGGCGCGCGGATGGGCCGGGCATTTAAATAGAGAAGGCAACCTGTGACAATCCCCGGCCAGGCCCGCAAAATGCGGCAAAGGCCGCCCTCAAGGCCGCCACCGCCCTTGCGTCTGTTCGTATCATGAGGTCAGATAGCGCCCGTCATCGTTCGGGACGGACACGAGCGCCGCTCCCAAGGGACGAGGCAGGCAAGCCAAAATCACTGGAGAGGAAACGACATGGGTCATTCCCGTGCGCTCGAACGTAGGATGTCCCTATGACGGCAGGAGCGGTTGTCATCATCGGCGCGGGCCACGCCGGCTATCAGCTTGCGGCCTCGCTGCGCCAGCACGGCTTTTCGGAACGCATCGTGTTGTTGAACGATGAAGGCCATCTGCCCTACCAGCGGCCGCCGCTGTCCAAGGCCTACCTGAAAGGAACCGGCGGGCCCGACAGCCTGATGTTCCGGCCGGAAAAATTCTATCCCGACCAGAAGATCGACCTGATCTACGATCGCGCGGTGTCCATCGACCGCGCCGCCCGCAAGGTGGCGCTCGCCTCCGGCGCTTCGCTCGATTACGGCCATCTGGTGCTGGCGACCGGCGCGCGCAACCGCCTGCTCGACATTCCCAACGCCAATCTCGACAGCGTGCGTTACTTGCGCACGCTCGACGAAAGCCAGTCGCTGCGCGACTACATCACCGAAGGCCAGCGCGTCGTCGTCATCGGCGCCGGATTTATCGGGCTGGAGTTCGCAGCGACGGCCCGGGCCAAGGGCCTCGAAGTCGACGTCGTCGAACTCGCCACGCGCGTGATGGCGCGCGCGGTGACGGCAGAGATTTCGGAATTCTTCCAGGCGCGCCATACCGCGGCGGGCATTCGTATTCATCTGGGCGTGCAAGTCACCAGCATCGAGAGCGACGGCCACAAGGTCACGGGCGTCAGCCTCAGCGATGGCCGGCACTTGAAAGCCGACCTGATTGTGGTCGGCGTTGGCGTGTTGCCGAATGTGGAACTGGCGGCGGACGCCGGCCTTCCGGTCGCGTCGGGCATCATCGTCGATGAGCACCTGCTGACCGCCGATCCCAATATCTCGGCGATCGGCGACTGCGCGCTGTTTGCGAGCCCGCGTTTCGGCGGCTCACTGCGGCTGGAGTCGGTGCAAAACGCTACCGACCACGCGCGCTGCGTCGCGGCCCGGCTGACCGGCGATGCCAAGCCGTATGACGGCCTGCCCTGGTTCTGGAGCGATCAGGGGCCCGACAAGCTCCAGATTGCGGGACTAACCACCGGCTACGACCGCGTGGTGGTCCGCGGCGATCAAGCCAAAGCGGCATTCTCTGCTTTTTGCTACAGGGGCGGGCAACTCGTCGGCATCGAATCCGTCAATCGCGCGGGCGATCACATGTTCGGACGGCGCTTGCTTGCCGCCCATGGCTCGATCACGCCCGAGCAGGCTGCCGACGCGAGCTTCGACCTGAAGAGCGCGTTGACTTAGCCCACCCTGCGAAGTCAGGCTACGAGCGCAAAACCGCCGCCACCTCCGCCGCCGTCGGCATCGACGGCGCGGCGCCCATTCGCTGCACGCAGATCGATGCGGCGGCATTGGCGTATTCGAGCGCGTCGTGGATTGCCTCGCCGTTGGCAAGCTGCGCGGCGAGGGCGCCGACGAAGCAATCGCCGGCGCCGGTGGTGTCCACGGCCTTTACGGCCCGTCCCGCAGTCAGCGAGGGCTCGCCGCCGACAAGCGCGAGCACGCCGCGTTTGCCGAGTGTAACGCAGAGGATTTTCTCGGAGCCCGTCGGCAGGCGCCGCGCCGCTTCGACGAATCGGGAAGGGTCGTCGGTGTCGTGAAGCTCGGTCTGCGCGAGAAGCCCGAGCTCGGTTTCGTTGAGAACAAGGATATCGACGAGATCAAGCAGCTCGTGGCTGCAGGCGGTCGCCGGCGCCGGATTGAGGATGGTGGTCGCGCCGGCCGCGCGTGCCCGTTTGAAGAAGGCGATGATCGTGGCTTGCGGAATTTCGAACTGACTCACGGCAACGTCGCCTTTGGCAAGCACGGGGGCTGTGACATCCCCGGCGCTGACCAGCGCGTTGGCGCCGGGTACGACGACGATGGTGTTGTCGGCGTCGGCGATGGTGATCACGGCCGTTCCGGTATGGACGTCCGCGGTGTCCTTGACCAGGGCGAGGTCGACGCCTTGGGTGGTGAGAAACTGCCGCAATTGCTGGCCGAACGCATCGGCGCCCAGCCGGCCGATCAGCGTTGACGGTGCGCCGAGTTTTGCGGCGGCCACGGCCTGGTTGGCGCCCTTGCCGCCTGGAAAATAATGCACCGCTTGGCCTGCGACGGTTTCGCCGACCTTCGGATGGCGGTCGGCCGTCGCCACCACATCCATGTTGATGCTGCCGGCGACGAACACGCGCCCCATGCGTACTGACCCTCGTTCGCTTGCTCAGGCGTTGACCTGAAACTCCCGCGTGATCGCCTCGATGTCGGCGAGCGTCGGCAGGCCGGCCTCGTTGCCGAGACGCTGGACCTTGAAGGTCGAGGCGGCGCGCGCAAGCTCGAAATGCTCCTGCCAGCTTTTAGCGGGATTGGCGAGATAGGAATAGACATAGGCGCCGTGGAAGACGTCGCCCGCGCCGTTGGTATCGATAACGCGTTCGGGTGTGACCGGAAGCGCGGGAAGGCGGCGGACGGCGCCGGTCTCGTCATACCAGAGCAGGCCCTTCTCGCCCATGGTGACGCCGCCGATCCGGCATCCGCGGCTCTTCAGATAATCCAGCATGGCCTCCGGCGTCTTGTCCATCTGTTCGCACAGCCGTTCGGCCACGATCGCGACGTCGATGAACTCCAGCAGCTCATGGGTGTTGGTGCGCAGGCCGCCGCCGTCGAGCGATGTCAGAATGCCGTCCTCGCGGCAGAGTTTGGCATAATGGATTGCAGCGTCCGGCTGATGGCCGTCGACATGCAGCGCGCGGCAGCCCTTCAAGTTCAGCATCGGGAAGGGATGAATGTGCTCGTCGTCGCGGCAGCGTACGATGGCGCGTTTGCCGTCTTTCGGCATGATGAACGACAGCGACGAGGAGTTGACCTTGCGCGGATGGATCGAGATTCCGTATTTCGCGGCCATGTCCTGAAACATGCGCCCGAGCCAGTCGTTGGCCATGGTCGCAATCAGGTCCGGCACGATCCCGAGCTTGGCGCAGCAGAACGCCGCCGTCACGGCGTTGCCGCCAAACGATACCGCGTAGGCCGAGGCCACATGTTTTTCGTCGCCGGTCGGCATGTGGTCGGTGATGAAGGTAACGTCGATATAGGTCTGTCCGATGAAGAGGGCCTGCATGCGTTTTCCGTCATGTCCTGCAGAGTGTTGGGCGAAGATGGTCCCGGCGCGGCGCACACACATTAGCACTGGTTATCGGATGCATTCGCTGAAATTATTCGCAACCGTGCCGTCTTTGCTGCTTGAGATCGGAGTATAGAGGAGACTGCGACCGTCCTTAAGGGGGGCTTGGGCATACCGTCGTATAACGGCTGACGGCTGCCCGGGTTTCCCCACCGGCGCGACAAAAGTGGAGAAAATGATGACGGTTTATTCCGGTCCCGTGTTCGACATGGCGGTTAATCAGTTTGGCGTCATAGCCAACCATCTGGAAATCCCGATGGATGAGCGCGGCCGCATCCTGATGCCGAAGCGGGCGGTTACTGTCTCTTGCCCGATCCACCGCGACGACGGCACGGTCGCAGTATTTGAAGGCTATCGTGTCCAGCACCATCTCACCCTCGGTCCGACCAAAGGCGGCACGCGGTTTGCACCCTCTGTCGACATCGGTGAGGTCGCAGCGCTCGCGATCTGGATGAGCTGGAAATGTGCCCTTGTCGGTTTGCCCTATGGCGGCGCCAAAGGCGGCGTCAATGTCGATCTCTCCACCATCTCCAAGCGCGAATTGGAAGGGCTGTCGCGCCGCTACATGCAAGAGATGATCCCGTTCGTCGGTCCGCATACCGATGTGATGGCGCCGGACATGGGCACCAACGAACAGGTGATGGCCTGGTTCATGGACACCTATTCGATGTACCAGGGCCAAACCGTGACCGAGATCGTGACCGGCAAGCCGGTCTCATCGGGCGGTACGCTCGGCCGGCGCGAAGCAACCGGGCGCGGCGTCGCCTATCTCGCCAAGCGGGTGCTCAAGGAGCTATCGATCAATCCGGGCAGTGCTACCGCCGTGATCCAGGGCTTTGGCAATGTCGGCTCCTACGCCGCGCTGGAACTACAACAATATGGCCTGAAGATCATCGCGGTCAGCGATCACACCGGCGCGCTGCATGATCCGAAGGGACTGGATATTCCAGCATTGATGCGACATGCGGGCGCGCATGGAAGTATCGCCGGGTTCTCCAACGAGTTGACTTTCGATCCCGAGCAAATCCTCACGCTGCCCTGCGATGTGCTGGTGCCGGCGGCGATGGAGCGGGTGATCGATGCAAGGGTCGCCGAAAACCTGAAGTGCCGCGTGCTGGCCGAGGGCGCCAACGGTCCGACCACGCCGGAAGCCGATCTGGTGCTGGAAAAGCGCCAGGGCGAAGTGTTCCTGATCCCCGACATTCTCTGCAATTCCGGCGGCGTCGTCGTCAGCTACTTCGAGTGGGTGCAGGACCTGCAGCAATTGTTCTGGGAGGAAGAGGAAGTGACGCGGCGCGAATACGCGATCCTCGATCGCGCCTTCGACCAGATGCTGCAGCGGGCCAAAGCCGACAAGATCCCGCACCGCACGGCGGCGATGGCGATCGGCGTCGAGAAGGTGCGCGCCGCCAAAAACGTCCGGGGACTGTTTCCGTGATCACCGGCCTCGATCACGTCGTCGTTCTCACCGGCGACATCAACGCAGCCTCCGCCGCTTACCAGACCTTGTTTGCCCGCGCACCGGCTTGGCAGAACAGCGGCGAAGGGGCTGACCGCGTCCTGTTCACGCTCGACAACACCTCGCTGGAATTGATGGCACCGAGCGGCGACGGCGCCAATGCCGAGCGCATTCGCAGCGTTCTTGCCGCGCAAGGCGAGGGGCTCGCAAGCATCTGCTTCAGAACCAGCGACATCGCCAAAATGCATCGCAGGCTCGACCGGCTGACGCTGAAGCCGGACGTGATCGCCGACGTCGAAAGCCGCGACGCGATCTCGGGTGCTGTGCTGTCGTGGAAGCGCACACGCGCGGCAACAGATGCCACGCGCGGCGTCCGCATGTTTTTCCTCGAGCGCGACAAGGAGCGCCCGCTGTCGGTTAGAACCACGCCCGGATCGATCACGGCGCTGGACCATGTCGTGGTCTCGACGTCGGACCCGGAACGGGCCGCAGCGCTCTACGGTGCGCGGCTCGGCCTCGACATGGCGCTCGACCGCTCGCACCACGATTGGGGCCGGCTGATGTTCTTCCGCTGCGGCGACCTCATCGTCGAGGTCACACACCGGCCGGGCAAGGAGACGGATACGCCGCAGGACAAATTTCAAGACAAACTTCAAGACAAGCTTTGCGGCCTGTGCTGGCGCGTCACCGACATCGACGCCACCCATGCGCGGCTTGTCCAGGCCGGCGTCGACGCCTCGGAAGTCCGCACCGGCCGCAAGCCGGGAACGCGGGTCATGACGGTGCGGAACGGCACATGCGGGGTCCCCACGCTGCTGGTGCAGCCGTCGGCGGGGAAGCCCGACTGAAGTTCACCCTCCCCTGGAGGGGAGGGTCGGCTCACGTTGAGCGTAGCGAAACGTGAGACGGGGTGGGGTGATCTCTCCACCCGCACCACCGCCTCAATGGAGAGACTGTCACCCCACCCCGTATCGCATCTTGCTTTGCACGATGCGATACGACCCTCCCCCTCCAGGGGAGGGTGAACAACGGTGAACAACCTTCATTCTCAAACGCTTCCCTGCATGCTACAGCTTGCCCGATGCGACCAACGGGCGACTGATTTGGCAAAGGCAAAACGCGTTCAGAAATGGCAGCGCGACCCCGCGGGGATGCGGCTTCGCATTCTCGAGGCCGCCAAGCAGGAATTCGCCGCCCATGGCCTGGCCGGCGCGCGCGTCGATCGCATCGCGGCCAACGCCGGCGCCAACAAGCGCATGCTGTACTACCACGTCGGCAACAAGGAAGACCTCTACCTCGCGGTGCTGGAAGGCGCCTATGAGAAGATCCGTTCCGAGGAGCGCGGGCTCGATCTCGAACACCTCGATCCGCCCGAGGCGATCGAACGGCTGATCGATTTCACCTGGAACTATTTCCTTCGCAACCCGGAATTTTTGGCGCTGCTCAACACCGAGAACCTTGCAAAGGCGCGCCATCTGAAGCGCTCGACCAAGGTGAAGTCGATGCACTCGCCGTTCGTCGAGATGATCCGCACCGTGGTGACGCGCGGCGTCGAAAGCGGCGATTTCCGCGTCGCCGTCGATCCCGTCCAGCTCTATATCTCGATCGCCGCACTGTGCTTCTTCTATCTCTCCAACAGCGCGACGCTTTCCGTGATCTTCGGCCGCGACCTCCTGAAGAAGGAGGCGAGGGACGAGCGCCTGGCGCATATGGTCGCGCTGGTGCTGGCGGCGCTGACGGGGAAATCGACCGCGGATTTCGGCAAGCCTGCGACACCGGGCGTGCGGCCGCCAGCGCATCAGCCGGTCTAACCGTCGTTCCTGCGAACGCAGGAACCCATAACCACCGACCTTGATTGTCGTGCCCGGGACGGCGGCCTCAGCCTTCGCAAAATGGACGCCTTTGGTTATGGGCCCCTGCGTTCGCAGGGGCGACGGGGTCGTGACGCCGAGGGCGTTTGCAAGGCGACGGAAAACAGGCCATTTCGCCGCACAAAAACCCGCTTGCCAGTATTTATCCAACGGGTTAATTTCCCGCCATAAGACGATGACCAGGGAGCGGGACGTTGGCCGAACTGAAGCGCGAGAGCGGTGTGTCGAAAGCGCTGAACGCGGCGTGGGTGCGGCCGTTTTTGTTCCTGCTGTTCATCGTGGTGATGTGGGACCTCACCATCCGCCTGTTCCAGATTCCGGCCTACCAGATCCCGGCGCCGGGCGATGTCGTGGCGGTGCTGCGGACGGATTGGCCGGAACTGCTGCGGCAGGCCTGGCCCACCACTTACGCCACCATCTGCGGCTTCCTGTTGTCGGCCGTGTTCGGCATTCCCGTCGCCATGCTGATCGCGGGATCGAAGACGGTAGAGAGCTATGTCTATCCGCTGCTGGTGTTCTCCCAATCGGTGCCGAAGATCGCGATCGCGCCGCTGTTCGTGGTGTGGTTTGGCTTCGGCATCATCCCAAAGGTGATCTCGGCGTTTCTGCTCGGGTTTTTCCCGGTGGTGGTCTCCGCCGTGCAGGGTTTTAAGTCGGTCGATCCTGACATGGTCGATCTCGCCCGCGCGATGCAGGGCAGCCGCTTCCAGGTGTTTCGCGCCGTCAACCTGCCGCACGCGATGCCGGCGATCTTCTCGGGCCTGAAAGTCTCGGTGACGCTTGCCGTCGTCGGTGCAGTCGTCGGCGAGTTCGTCGGCTCCAATTCCGGCATCGGCTATGTGATGCAGCGCTCGATCGGCACCTTCGACCTGCCGACGATGTTTGCGGCGCTGGTGATCCTGGCGCTGCTCGGCGTGGTGCTGTTCTGGGTCGTCGACCGGATCGAACGCCTCGTGATTCCCTGGCATGTCAGCCAGCGCGAGGACATCATTTTTGCTTCCTAAGCCAAACCAACAGGCGGCCTATCCAAGGGCTGCATCACCAAACGGGAGGATGACCATGATACGAGTGATAACGGCGATCTCCGCCGCCCTGATCTGGGCCGCGCTTTCGGTGCTTCCGGCATCGGCCGCCGACAAGGTGGTGCTGATGCTGAACTGGTACGTCTATGGCGAGCACGCGCCGTTCTATTACGGCAAGGCCAAGGGCATTTATGCCGCCGAGGGCATCGATCTCGAAATTCAGGAGGGCCGCGGCTCGGCGGCGACCACGCAGGCCGTTGCGGCCAAGACCGCCAATTTCGGCTATGTCGACGTGCCCACTATGATGCGCGCGGCGGTCAAGGGTGCCCCGATCGTGGCCACCGGCGTGCTGCTGCAGACCAGCCCGATGTCGGCGATGGGCTTCGTCGAAAAGAACATCAAGAAGCCCGAGGACATCAAGGGTAAGACGGTGGCGATCACGCCTGCGGACTCGATGACGCAGATCTGGCCGCTTTTTTTGAAGAAGACCGGCCTGAAGGAAAGCGACTTCCAGACGGTGGCCGGCGACGGCCAGACCAAGCTCAACGCTGTCATCAACGGCCAGGCCGATCTATTGCTCGGCTATGTCATGGACCAGTCGATGAAGATCAAGGACGCGACCGGTAAGGACGTCAACGCGATCAAGTTCGCCGACTACGGCATCAACATGGTCTGCTCGGGCGTCGTCGCCAACACCGATTTCGTCAAGGCCAATGCCGATCTCGTCAAGCGCTTCATGTCGGCGACGACGAAAGCGGTCGAAGCCGCCGAGAAGGATCCGAAGGGGGCGGCGCAGTCGATCCTCGATGCCAATCCGAAGGGCGGCAAGATCGAGACGCTGACGAAGGGTTTTGAGCTGACGATCCCGCTGTACCGGACGGCTGAAACCAAGAACAAGCGGCCGTTCCAGGTGACCGACCAGAACATGACCGACACGGTCAATCTGATGGTCGAATATGGCGGATTGGATGCCAAGGCCAAGGACAATCCGAAGGCGTTTTATACCAACGACTACCTGCCGCAGGGCGGTTCGTAAGCCATTGATGGCGGATCTATCGTCGTCCCTGCCTAGTGCGCGGTTGCGCACGGAGCAGGGACCCATAACCACCGGCCCTGGTTATTGCAGAAGGTCTCTGCCGGAGTGCCCGAACGACAAGCCGCGGCGTATGGGTCCCTGCGTTCGCAGGGACGACGGAAAGATGGACTTAGCGAAATGAATCCTGCGACCAAACCAACCGAGGTCGACCAACCAGCCGCGCATCTGCGCCTGGTGTCCGATCGCGCCGGCTCCGCGGCACCTGGCATCACGCTATCGGGCGTCTCAAAAACCTATCGTTCGCGCGACGGCGACGTGCCGTCGCTGCGGCCGCTGGATTTCCATATCAACGAGGGCGAGTTCTTTGTCGTGGTCGGCCCGTCCGGTTGCGGCAAGTCCACGCTGTTGAAGATGATCTCCGGGCTGCTCGCGCCGTCGACGGGGGAGATTCTGGTCGAAGGCGAGCAAGTTACAAAACCGCACGGCAATGTCGGCATCGTGTTCCAGAACGCGCTGTTGCTGCCCTGGCGCAACATCCTGTCCAACGTGATGTTGCCGATCGACATGAAGAAATTGCCGCGCGACGAATATCTGCCGCGGGCGAAAGCGCTGTTGAAGCTGGTCGGCCTGGAGGGCTTTGAGAAAAAATTGCCCTGGCAATTGTCCGGCGGCATGCAGCAACGCGCCTCGATCTGCCGGGCGCTGGTGCATGACCCCAAGATCATGCTGATGGACGAGCCGTTCGGCGCGCTCGATGCCATGACGCGCGAGAAGATGAATGTCGAGTTGATGCGCATCCAGCGCGAGACCGGCAAGACCGTGCTGCTGATCACGCATTCGATTCCGGAAGCCGTGTTCCTGGCCGATCGCGTGCTTGTCATGACCGAGCGGCCCGGTGCGATCGCCGCGATCTACGACGTACCGCTGCCGCGCCCGCGCTCGCTCGACGCGATGGCCGATCCCGCCTTCACCGAACTGGTGCAGCGGATTCGCAAGCACTTTTTCACGCAAAGCGCGCTGGACTGAAAGCTGGCTCGATGCCGTTACGCTTGGCCGTACGAGACATCTCCTTTTTCGAACGTCCGGTCACCTTTGCCCGGCCGTTCCGGTTCGGCGCGGTCGTGATCAACGCAACGCCGCAGGCTTTCGTGCGGGTCGAGGTCGAGGTCGAAGGCAGGGGAACGGCAACTGGCGCCAGCGCCGAATTTCTGGTTCCAAAATGGTTCGACAAGCGGCCGCATCTCGCGCCAGAGCAGACAGTCGAGGAGCTGCGTCGCTCGCTTCTGATCGCGCGCGGCATCTATCTGGCGCATTCCGGCTTCGAGACTGCGTTCGGCCTGCATGCGGCCTGCATCGGCGCGCAGATCGAAGCCTGCGCGCGAGAAGACATTCCGCCGCTGGCGGCGGCCTACGGGCCGGCCGAGATCGACAAGGCGATTCTCGACGCGCTGCTGCGTTGCACGGGAGCCAGCTTCTTCGACGGCATGGCCGACAACATCGCAGGCGTGGATGCACGCCTGTCGCGCGATCTCGGCGATGATGACGTGTCGCGCTTTCTCGCAGGCCGAAAACGGCTGGAGCGCGTCGCGATCCGGCACACGGTCGGCATGGACGACAAGGTCGAAGGCGAGGGCGGCGTTGCCGACATCAGAGAAAACGCCGGCGCGCGCTACTTCAAGCTTAAAGTAAACGGCGACCCCGCGCACGATGCCGATCGGCTGATCCGGATCGGCAATGAACTGGCGATGCTGTCGTACGATTACCGCGTCACGCTCGACGCCAATGAACAGTACGCCGACCTCACTGCATTGAATGCGCTTGTCGAGCAACTCGACCGCGATGTCGCGCTGCAGACGATCGCGCAGAAGCTCCTCTACATCGAGCAGCCGATGCCGCGCGACATCACACGGCAATCGCCGCTCGGCGCGCTGGCGCGGCGCGATTTCATCGTCGACGAGGCTGACGATTCTTACGACGCCTTCCCGGTGGCGCGGGCGCTCGGCTATCGCGGCATCTCCTCGAAATCCTGCAAGGGCATCTACAAGTCCATCATCAATGCTACGCGCGCGGCCAGATGGAGTGCCGCCGGCGAGAAATGTTTCATCGCCGGCGAAGACCTGACCTGCCAGGCGGGCCTTGCCGTGCAGCAGGATCTTGCGCTCGGTGCTTTGATCGGCGTCACCCATGCCGAGCGCAACGGCCACCACTATGTGGATGGTTTTAGCGATACGCCGGCCACTGAGGCGGAGGCGTTTATCGCGGGCCATCCCGATCTTTACGTCCGCGACGGCAATAAAGTTCGTCTCGCGATCCATGACGGCGATCTCCTGACGGGATCGCTGACCACACCTGGCTTCGCCACGGCCACGCATCCGGACTGGTCCGCGATGTCGCCACTCGCGCAGCCCACAGCCAGAATTCCCTTGGAGAAAGCAGTATGACGACCAAACGCCTCGGCCTGATCATGAACGGCGTGACCGGCCGGATGGGACTCAACCAGCATTTGGTCCGCTCCATCATCGCGATCCGCGATCAGGGCGGCGTGCTGCTGTCGAACGGCGACCGCATGCTGCCCGACCCGATCCTGATCGGCCGCGATGCGGACAAGGTCGAGCGTCTTGCGAAGCGCTTCAGCGTGGAGCGCTGGTCGACCGATCTCGACAAGGCGCTGGCCGACAAGAGCGATACGATCTTCTTCGACGCCGCGACCACGCAGGCGCGTCCGTCGCTGCTGACCAAGGCGATCGAGGCCGGCAAACACGTCTATTGCGAAAAGCCGATCGCGACCAACCTGGAGGAGGCGGTCGCGGTGCTGAAGCTCGCCAAGACCAAGGGCGTCAAGCACGGCACGGTGCAGGACAAACTGTTCCTGCCGGGGTTGAAGAAGCTCGCCTTCCTGCGCGATTCCGGCTTCTTCGGCCGGATGCTGTCGGTGCGCGGCGAGTTCGGCTATTGGGTGTTCGAGGGCGGCTGGCAGGAAGCGCAGCGGCCGTCATGGAATTATCGCAGCGAGGACGGCGGCGGCATCATTCTCGACATGGTCTGCCACTGGCGCTACGTGCTCGACAATCTTTTCGGCGAGGTCGAGAGCATCTCCTGCCTCGGCACCACCGACATCCCCGAACGTTTCGACGAAAAGGGCAAGAAGTACACGGCGACCGCCGATGATTCCGCCTATGCCACCTTCCGCCTCAAGGGCGGCGTGATCGCGCATATCAACATGAGCTGGGTGACGCGCGTCTACCGCGACGACCTCGTGACCTTCCAGGTCGACGGTACCCACGGCTCGGCGGTGGCGGGCCTGACCGACTGCGTGATCCAGGCGCGCCAGGCGACGCCGCGGCCGGTGTGGAATCCGGACGAGAAGCGCACCCATGATTTCTATGCCGACTGGCAGAAAGTTCCCGACAACGTTGTCTACGACAACGGCTTCAAGGAGCAGTGGGAAATGTTCATCCGCCACGTCTGCGAGGACGCGCCCTACAAATACACGCTGCTGGAAGGCGCCAAGGGCGTGCAACTCGCCGAATGCGCGCTGCAGAGCTGGCGCGAGCGGCGCTGGATCGACGTTGCCCCGATCAAGGTGTGAGGAGGCTTAAGCATGAACAAGCCAGTCCTGCCGATGTCGTCGCTGTCGCTGAAGCTGCCGACGGCGGATCGCAAAATCGAGGATTATCGCTTGGCGGCATCGCGGACGTTTCCGGCGAAGCTTGAAGGTGCGCTCAACCGCGTGGCCTTCTCGGCCGCGCACGTTGTGGCGGACCCACTCGCCGACGAAGACCCGTGGCTGACATCCGTCATCGACTGGGACCGCACCATCGCGTTTCGCGAGCATGTCTGGGATCTCGGCCTTGGCGTTGCCGAGGCGATGGACACCGCGCAGCGCGGCATGGGGCTGGATTGGCCGACTTCGCTGGAACTAATCCAGCGTTCGGTAAAGGCTGCGAAAGCGAAGGGCAATGCGCTGGTGTTTTCCGGCGCCGGCACCGACCACCTCGCAGTGGAAGACGCAAAGAGCCTCGACGATGTGATCCGCGCCTATGAGGAACAGATCGCGGCGGTCGAGAAGGCCGGTGGCCGCATCATCTTGATGGCCTCGCGCGCATTGGCAAAGCTTGGCCGCAGCGCTGACGACTATGCAAAGGTCTACAACCAGGTACTGTCACAGGTTCGCGAGCCCGTGATCATCCACTGGCTCGGCGACATGTTCGACCCGGCGCTATCGGGCTATTGGGGAACGGCCGATCTCGACAAGGCGATGGATACGGCGGTTGCCATCATCAACGCCAATGCCGCCAAGGTCGATGGCGTAAAAGTCTCGCTGCTCGACAAGCAGCGCGAGATCGACATGCGCCGTCGCCTCGATCCCAGGGTGAAGATGTATACCGGAGACGATTTCAACTACGCCGAACTGATCGCGGGCGACGAGCAAGGCTTTTCGCATGCGCTGCTCGGCATCTTCGATGCCATCGCTCCGGCGGCGTCCTATGCACTGTCGCGGCTGGCCGCCGGTGACGAGGCCGGTTTCCATGACGTATTGGGGCCGACCGTGCCACTGTCGCGCCATATCTTCAAGGCGCCGACGCGGTTCTACAAGACCGGCATCGTGTTCATGGCCTATCTCAACGGCCACCAGGATCATTTCACGATGGTCGGCGGGCAGGAGAGCACGCGCTCGACGCTGCATCTGGCCGAATTGTTTCGCCTTGCGGACAAAGCTGGGCTGCTCTCCAACCCCGAACTGGCAACGCGGCGCATGAAGACGGTGCTGGCAACGCGCGGCATCGAACCCTGATGCGTGATTTCTCGAGCGATCATCGCTGGCTGTCGCTGAACACGGCAACCGTCCGCAAGCAGGGCGATCTCGTTGCCATCATCGATGCTTGCGCGCGGCATGGCATCCGCGCCATCGATCCCTGGCGCGACCAGGTTGCGGCCATTGGCCTCGAGCGCGCGGTGCGGGCGGTGCGCGACGCCGGGCTTGAATTATCCGGCTATTGCCGCGGCGGCATGTTCACGGCGGATGCGGCGCATCGCATCGAGGCACGCGACGACAACCGCCGCGCGGTGGACGAAGCCAAGGCGCTGGGTGCGCCCTGTATCGTGCTGGTCGTCGGCGGCCTGCCGCAATATTCGCGGCCGGGAAGCGCGGCCTCAAAGGACATTGCGGCCGCGCGGACGCAGGTCCATGACGCGATCGCGGAAATGCTGGAGTATGCGAGAGAGGCCAACATGCCGCTCGCGATCGAGCCTTTGCATCCGGCCTACGCCGCCGACCGTGCCTGCGTGAACACGACGAAGCAGGCGCTGGACATTTGCGATCAGCTCGACCCGCTGCGCACCGGTGCGCTGGGCGTTGCGCTCGACGTCTATCACATCTGGTGGGACCCGGAATTGATGCCGCAGATTGCGCGCGCGGGGAAAGATCGATTGCTGGCGTTTCACGTCTGCGACTGGCTGGTGCCGACAAAAGACATCCTCAACGACCGCGGCATGATGGGTGACGGCGTCATCGACATCACATCTGTGCGATCAGCGGTCGAGGCGCAGGGCTTTGCCGGCTATTCCGAGATCGAAATCTTCTCCAACGAGTGGTGGACAAGGCCGATGGACGAGGTCCTGCAGACCTGCATCGCGCGGCATCGGACGGTGGTCTAGCAGCCGTCACTCGAAGACGCCTGTTCCGCTGTCTCAATGACGGACGGTGTTGTCTCGTATGTGAACTGACGCGCGTTCTGGTCGTGATAGCGTCGCATGAAGAGACAGCGCGCGGTTCCAGATTTAACCTTTTCCGCGGGTATTTAGATTAACAAAGGGTTACCGTTGCGCCTCGATAAACTCCGGCGCTAGCTAGTCGCACGGAGAAAGTCTCCTCGAGCGATGAGCGACAACATGAAAATCCTTTACGCAATTGCAACACTGGCCCTGCTGTCGACATCGGCGCAGGCCTGGCAGGTCGTGGAACGCTGCACCTACAGCAAGTTCTACGGCAGGGTGTGCACGACATCCTATCTGGACGATCCGGTGCGCAGCGAGGCGCAGAATCAGGAAGACGCGAAGGCAAGGCGCGCCAGCATCGAGAAGTGGGAAGCGTTCTGCAAGCCGAAACGCACCTACGACAACGAAGGTGTCGTCCGCCTGGTGTACGCCCGCAAGGGCTGCGAGTTCGGCCGCAGCGAGTAGCAAGATTCTCCTCGCCGCGAGCGAGGAGAATTCCGAGCCCTACAGCTCGATGAACGGTGGGCAACGCGCGCCCGAAAGACCGCTAAACCTTTATCGATCAAATTGCGATCCGGTTAGTCACACAGCTTTACGCCGCCTCAATGCTTGTCGGTCATTCCTGACAGACGCATTCATCAAGGGGCAGTGTCCATGCGCGTCTTCATCGCAATCTCGATCGTCGTCGCTTCGGTATCGTCCGCGTCCGCGCAATTCGCGATGGACCACGGCCATGCCGCAGATGCCGCCCAGGCCGCCCGCGCGGCGCAGGCCGAAGCGAATGCCAAGGCCGCGGCCATTGCTTCGGGTGCGCCGCTGCTTCCCAGTCAGCAAACCAATTTCTACGTCGGCAGCCGCGGCACCGTGAAGATCACGCCCCGCACCGCGGAAGAACTGAAAGCCGATGAAGCGGCTCAAGCTGCCTGGAGGGAACGCTGCCGGCCGACCGTGGTCGAAGACCGCGAGGGCCTGCGGCGCGTGAAATATGCCGAACGGGATTGCGACCTTTCCCGCTTCAACACGGCCGGCAACTAGAACTTCCCGACATCTGTGGCGGAATCGAGCCGCGTCGAGCGGTCTGCTCCAGGCCGGCAATCCGGGTTCCGGCTAGGCCCTCCCGGGCCGAAATGCTAGAGCTTCCCCAACCACCGTTGGGGCGGCATGACTTTCACATCCTGGCAGTTCGGCATTTTCGTCGCGATCGTATTCGCGGCGTATTATCTTCCGGCACTGCGAGCATTTCAGGTCCAACTGCTGGTCTTCGCCAGCCTGTTCTTTTACGGCTATGGCCAGCCGGAACTGCTGGCGCTGTTGGCTGTCGCGGTTCTCGGAACATATCTTTTCCTGGTCCTGGCGTTGCGAAACCGGCAGCTCTGGCTGCGGGCCGGCATCGCCTTCAACCTCGCGCTGCTGGCGTTCTTCAAATATAAACTGCTGTTTATCGATCCGGCGTCCCCCAGCCTGGTCGATTTCGCGCCGCTCGATTTTCTTCTGAAGCTGCCGCTGCCGATCGGCATTTCATTTTTCGTCTTCCACAACATCAGCCTCTTGGTCGATTTGACCCGGCAGAAGGGCGCGCCGCCGACGCTGACGGGCGTCTTCCTCTACATCATTTTCTTTCCGCAGCTCGTTTCGGGTCCGATCACGCGCGCGGAAATGTTCATGCCGCAGATCAAGCCGAAATACTTTGCGGACATTCCGTTCGTCGAGGCCGCGAAATGGATCCTGACCGGGTTTTTCTTCAAGCTCTACGTTGCCAACAACCTCAATGAAATGACGTCTTACATGAGCTTCCCGCTCTACGAGACGCTGCAGACCCAGGATCGCTGGCTGCTGGTTTTCCTCTACAGCTATCAGATCTATGCGGACTTTTTCGGCTATTCCGCGATCGCGATCGGCCTTGCCCTGCTGTTCGGTTATCGTTTGCCGATCAACTTCAATCTTCCCTACATCTCGACCTCGTTCTCCGAGTTCTGGACGCGTTGGCATATCTCGCTGTCGACCTGGTTGCGGACCTATCTTTACGTCCCGCTCGGCGGCAATCGTCATGGCGTATGGCGCACCTATTTGAACCTGATGATCGTGATGGGGTTAGGCGGCCTCTGGCACGGCGCCGGCCTCAGCTATCTGATCTGGGGGCTGTTGCACGGCCTGTTGCTGGTGGTCGAACGCCCCTTGTTGGCGCGTTTGGCGTCGATCGACTTTGCGGTATTTCGAGCGGCCCGGATGACCGTCGTTTTCGTCTGCGTCACCATGCTCTGGATCTTCTTCAAGCTACCGAACTTCGATCATGCGGTCGGCTACCTCACGGGTATGTTTACGCCGAGCACGAATCCCAACCCGACGAAGCTGTTCTACAACCTGGCGCTGCTCTATTCGCTGCCGGTCATGATTCAGCACCTCGGTCTTCGTCCGCTGTCGGAGGGAAAGCTGCGCTGGGCGGAGCCATATCTCTACGGCTCGATGGCCGCGCTGGCGTATCTGGAAGCCGGCCCGGAAACGTCGTTCATCTACTTTCAGTTCTAGGGAGCGAGGAAGACGTGTCTGCCGTTCGGTGGTTGATAAAATGCGGTGCCGGCGCGGCGATTGTCTTGAGCGCCTGCGGCTTCGCTACCGTCCGCTTCGGCAGCGGGCTGCAAATGCCGGCAACGACAACGCGGGACGGTACGCTGATTACGCTCAGCCGTTACCTGCGCGAGCCGTTGCCTGACGTCGTGCTCGTGGGCAGCTCGATCACGCTCCGCCTCAGGGAGGAATATTTTGTAACGCCCAAGCTGAGAAATCTGGCGCTTTCGGGCGGCTCGCCGCTCACCGGGCTGGAGATCGTTGCGAACCAGCCGCAGCTTCCGAGCTTCATTCTGGTCGAGGCGAACGTTCTCGTCCGTCAGACCGATGCCGCGCTGGTTGAACGTTACTCACGCGGCGATGCCGAGCCATTGTTCTTTCGCCCGATCAGGGCCGCGGTAGCCGCTTATGAGCAGCGCCTTCACGCGCCGCTGACGCATGAGCAGGTTTCGCTCGAACTGCGCAGATTGATCGGGCAGCGGCCGAGCGATTTCGACAACCGGGTCTACGCGGATCGAGCGCTGCAGCAATCCAATGCGGAGGATCCGACGGATGCGGTGCAGATCAGCGCGAAATGGATTGGGAAGCTGATCCGGATCATGGAACAACGCGGTGCGCGCGTTTTGCTGTTCGAGCTACCCTATTCCGAGCCGATCGAAGGCTCGCGGCATGCGGCGATCACGCGGGAAATTATTCACGCCGCGTTTCCGGATTCCAATCGATGGCTATCTATCGAAGTGAACCGGGGCGAGCTGCGCTGGGCCGATGGTGTTCATCTCGACGAGCGCTCTGCGGTCATCGTAGCGCAGGCGATGGAGCGCGCTTTGGCATTGGCGCGCGCGGTGAAATGACGGGGGCTTTTCTCGAAAAGCCGGGCTACGGCGCTATCGTGATTGAGCAAGAAAGGCGATGATCTTTTTTCTATCCTCGCTCGATGAGAGGCCGCCATACGGCTTCATGCTGTTGCCGGGCACGACCTCATCGGGGTTGGCAATGAAGCGATCGAGCTTCTCCTCATCCCAGACGAATCCTGCCTCCTTCATTGCGCTGGAAAACCCATAGTCTGGTAGCGATCCCGCTTTGCGTCCGACAATCTTGTGCAGGTTGGGGCCCAGCCGATTGTCGCCCTCTCTCATGATGTGGCACGTTCGACAGGCATTGTTGAACGCCTGTTGTCCTGAGACGCCCTCCGCGCCTTGCGGCGCCTGGGGCAGGGCGGAAGGCGAAGCAAGCATATACGCCAGTCCGCTCAACGCGCCTATCAGGAACGTCCGACCGTACCGTAAACGTGCGTCTCGCCGGCTGGATCTCGGCCGGGCGAGCAGCGTGACAAAATGCGATTGCCTCATTCGATCCTCGTCAAGAAGGATGCCGGGCATGTTTCGGTCACTGGCCTGCGACCTGCGGCATCGTATTGAAGCGCGCCTTCTGCTCGTTGCTCAGCGTGCCATAGAACTTATCCAACGCCTCCTGCACCCAATCGGCTGCCTCGAGCATGGCCTTGAGCCGCTTCTCCATCGCATCCAGCCGCCCGACCGGCGTAAGCGGCACATCGTCCGGGCAGACAGCTTGCAGCCCTGCAACCGCCTTCTTGGTCACGTCGCTCAAGCGGTCAAGCGCCTCCTTTTGCTCGCCCGCCGGCCGTACGACAGCCTCGATCCGCTCAATCGGTAGCCGCGTGAGGCTGGATTTCGGATCGCCGCAAGCCTCGGTTTGCGTATTCGCTTCCTGCTGCGGCTGCTGTTGCGAACGCTCGCCGACGTTCGGGCCGAGCGCGTTGAAGCGCGCTTTTTGCTCATCATTTAGCGAATTGTAAAACCGCTCAAGCGCCGGACGCACGATCCTTACCGCGTCGAGCGTAGCCGTCACGCGGTTCGTCATCGCCCGCAGGCGACCAGGCGGCGTCATGGCAAAGGAGTCGGCGCAAGAATTCTTGAAGACGTCGGCGGCCTTTGCCGCGGCGGATTTCAATTCGTCGAGCAGGGCGCGCTGCTCGGGCGTCGGCTGCACGGCGCGCACGATCGACGCAATCGGCCAGGCGGTCACGCCCTCGTCCGGTTCTCTGCACACCTGCCGGAGCGCCTGCTGGCTCACGCTTGCGCGCTTGCCCGCTCGGAAATCGGTGACTGCCGCCCCGGGCTCGGGATATCTGGCGTAGGCGGAATAGGGGCTGTCCGTACCCCAAAACACGGTGTCGACGAAGTCGTCGTAGGCATACGCCCAATAGCCGGGGTCGTAGGCGTGGGGCCAGAACGTGTAATTGAAGATGTCGGAATAGGCGTAAGGCCAGAAGACCGGGCCGAGCCAGGCTACGAACGCGGCGCGATGGCCGTGCCGCCAGGCGTGGCGCGGAGCCCAGCGGTTCTCCCGGGCGGTCAGCGCCGCGCGGGCTTGCAGGGCATCATTGCTGCGGAACTGCGCGGAAAATCGCCCGCGGGCGGCGGCCTGCATGGCCGCGGCAGAGGCGGATCGTTCAGCCGAGGGCTGTGGCCCAAGCCGCTGCAGGCGTGCCTGGTCACGTTCCTGGATGCGCTGCTCGCGTTGGAGCAGGCGGTTTTGAGCCTGCAGCGATCTTTGCTGTTCGCGTTGTGCTCGGAGACCTTCCGGCCTCTGCGACTGCAATTGCTGGACGCGCTGCTGCAAGCGATCGATGCGGCTCTGCCGCTCCGTGCTCTGGCGCGACAGGACATCGCGCTGCCGCTCCTGCACCATTTGCTGCCGCTGCTGGAGGCGCTGCTCACGCTGCTGCGCACGCGTTTCGACCTGTTCCCTTCGCGACGGGGCTGCGCCTACGACAGGCGATGCGCCGGCCCGCGAAGGTGCGGTAATGCGCGGTTCGGGCTGCCGCGCCATGGCCGGTCGTTGCGACGGCGTGGCACGATGAATCTCAGGCCGCGGCGCTACGACACGCGGTGCTGCCGGCCGCGGTGGCGCGGCGATGCGCGGTGGTGCCGCCTGCGGGGCTATTGATGGACGTTGCGGCGAAGGAGCTGCACGGATCGTCGGGGCGGGCGCGGCGGGTCGCGCCATGGCTGGAGGCGCCGCCGGGCGAGCCATGGCTGGAGGTGCCGCCGGGCGAGCCATCGCCGGTGGCGCCGCCGGGCGAGCCATCGCCGGTGGCGGTGCAGCCGGTCGCGCTGCTGGAGCAGCCCCGCCGCCGGGACCAACGCCTCCTCGATGTTGGGCGGACGAGCCGGTGCTCACCGCTATCGCGGAGATACCGAGCAAAAATGCTGCGATGCGAGCGCTGCTCGAAAGCATGATCTCACTCCCTCGCTTCGTCGCCCAGGAGCATCAACGCGCAGGCGCAGGAATCGTTCGTCGCGGCTATGGCTTACGTTGCGATTTTACGACGCAGGACTGATACAGTTCGCCTGCGGCTTAGCTGACCGTGCAAGGCACGCTCAGAAATCCACGGAAGCGCACGCGGCCGCCGCGTACCGGTTCGCCGTCGAGCGCATAATCCGGAAAGCGCGCGAGGAAACGCGAGATCGCGATGGCGCCCTCGAGCCGCGCCAACGCCATGCCGGCGCATTGATGCGCGCCGGTGCCGAAGGCCAGATGCCGGTTCGGCGTGCGGCCGATATCGAAACGTTCGGGATCGGCGAACTGGGCGGGGTCGCGGTTGGCGGCGCCGATGCACAGCGTCACTGGTGTGCCCGCCGGCATCGCGACGCCGCCGAGTTCGAACGGCTCGACGGTCATGCGGTTGCCGAGTTGGTTGGAGCTCTCGAACCGCAGCATTTCCTCGACCGCGGTCTTGATCAGCTCGGGATTTTCAATCAGCCGGCGTTTCTCGCCTGCGTGGTTCAGTAAGGCGACCAGCCCGTTGCCTATCAGGTTGGTGGTGGTTTCGTGCCCGGCATTGAGCAGGAAGATGCAGTTATGCAGCAGCTCCTTTTCGGTCAGCCGCTCGCCATTGTCTTCGCCCTGAAGCAGTCGCGTCAGCACGTCGCGGTCGGGATTGCCGGGCTTGGCCCGTCGCCGCGCCACCAGCCCTTCGAGATACGCCAGGAAATCCTTCACCGCCGTGTTGCCGCGGGCGAAGGCTTCCGGGCCGATTACCGGCTCCAGCGCGCCGAGAATGGCCAGCGACCAGTCGCGCAAGGGATCGCGCTCGCTCTCCGGCACATCGAGCAGATTGCCGATCACTTCGATCGGAATGGCAGCAGCGAAATCGTCGATCAGGTCCACCTTGCCCTTGGCGGCGATGGCGTCGAGCAGGCGGTCGACCAGCCGGACCAGGTCGGGCTCCATGCCGGCGATCGCGCGCGGCGATAGTGCGCCCATGATCAGCCGGCGGACGCGGGTGTGGGCGGGAGGATCGTTGAACACGAGGCTCGTGGTGTGGTGCTCGTAGAGCAGGGAGTCGCCATACTTCGGCGAGAACTCCTTCTTCTTGTCGGACGAGAAGGCCTTGGTGTTCTTGTAGGCTGCAACCAGGTCGTCGTAGCGGGTCAGGAAATACGACCCGTTCGGCAACCGCTTGACCGGTTCGCTCTCGCGCAGTGCGCGATAGGTCGGGTAGGGGTTGGCATAGAACTCGGGCGTCAGCTTTTCGAGGTCGAATGTGGCCGCCAGTTCGCGCGCATCCAGATTCATGGCTCGCCGTACTCGTTGGGACGGAAAGGTAAGCGGCCGTCAAATTAGTCGCATTTGCAACTATCTTAGACGTCGCTTTCAAAGCGTCAAGTCGGCGCAGCTTTCAGTCCACACCATCCAAGCGCCTTGATCCAAGCGCCTTGGGGTTGCGACCAATTCGGGATAAGTCTGCAACGCGAGGACCGTTTTCCAGAAAAAGCGTGCTAAAACAAAGTGATGAAGCCGTGTCTTTGATGCCACCCGGCGGCAGAATCCGCCTAGTGCGCTGCAATGTATCCTTGACTTCGCAAAGGTGAGTGATTACTCACGCCCCCATGTCTACCCTGCGCATGACCAGTGACTTGCGGCGGCAATTGATCTTGAGCGCCGCCAAGCGGTGCTTTGCCCGTCACGGCTTTGCCGGCACCACCACCAAGAGCGTGGCGGCGGCTGCAGCCATTTCGGAAGGGCTGTTGTTCAAGCATTTCCCGTCCAAGGCCGCGCTCTATGCCGAAATCCTCGCCGAGGAGTGCGAGGCCGATCCGGATTTCGCGCACCTGCTCGGCCAGCAGCCTTCGACTGCCACACTGGTTGAGCTGGTCAAGGGCATGGTTGGCCATTTCATGGAGGTGTCGGACGGCTCGGATCAGGAGGAAGCGCAGCGGCTGCGGCTGATGACGACCAGCCATCTCGATGACGGCGAGTTCGCGCGTTTGCTCTATGACAAGGTCGCCGGCCTGATCGGGCCGGTGTTCACCGCGTCGATCGAGCGCGCTGTAACGGCCGGCGACGCGGCGCGGATCGGCAGCGATCCGCTCAACCTGTTCTGGTTCGCGCACCACACCGTGCTGATGGCGGCGCTGACGAGGCTTCCGCCCGTGCCCTGTCTTTCTTACGGCAACGCCGCCGACCTGGAGCGGCAGTTGTGTCAATTCATCCTGCGCGGCATCGGACTTACCGAAGCCGCAATTGCTTCTCATCTGGACGGCGAGCTGTCACCGAATTCGGGACAATCGGTAACTGCAGAAAGTGCATGACATGAATATCGTGACCGAACACAAGATTTCGGGCAAGCCGATAACGGAAAAGCCGCACAAGCGGCCGGTCCGCATGGTGCGGTGGCTCATCATCGTTGGAACGCTGCTGGCCTTGCTGGTTGGTGGCCTGGTCTGGTTCAACTACTTCCGCGGCAAGATGATCGCGCAGTTCTTCGCGACCATGAAGCCGCCGCCGACCAGCGTCAACATCGCCACGGCGAAGTCCGAAACGATTCCGAATCTTCTGACCGCGGTCGGCGATCTCGCTGCCGTGCACCAGGTCAACGTGACCTCCGACGTCAACGGCCGCATCACCGATATCCAGTTTACGGCGGGCGCCAGCGTGAAGGAGGGCACGCCGCTGGTGCAGTTGTTCGACGGTCCCGAGCAGGCGGATCTCGCCAACTACAAGGCGCAGCAGCGGTTGGCGCAGCTCTCGCTCGATCGCGCCAAGCAGTTGGCCGAGCGTCAGGTCGGACCACAGGCGACGGTGGATAACGCCCAGGCTGTGTTCGATCAGGCCAGCGCCGGCATCGCCAGGACCGAAGCGATCATTTCGCAGAAGCTGGTGCGGGCGCCTTTCGATGGCGAACTCGGCGTGCGCAGGGTCGAAGTCGGACAATATCTGACGGCGGGTACGCAGATCGTCTCGCTGACCGATCTGTCGATGCTGTATGCGAACTTCACCGTGACGGAAAAGGACTCCGGCCAGCTCAAGGTCGGCCAGATCGTTCGGATCGCGGTCGACGCCTATCCGGGCCGCACCTTCGAGGGCAAGATCACCACCATCGAGCCGCAGATCGCGGCGGACACGCGCAACATTCGCGTGCAGGCGACGATCCAGAATCCGGACAAGATCCTCAAGCCCGGCATGTTCGCGACCACCACCGTGGTGCTGCCGGACAAGCCGCCGGTCGTCACCGTGCCCGAAACCGCGGTCGACTACACGCTCTATGGCGACTCGGTCTACCTCCTCAGTGAAAAGAAGGAGGAGGACGGCAAGACCAGCCTGATCGCGACGCGCACCTTCGTGCAGACCGGAAAGCGCCTTGAGGGCCGCGCCGAAGTCCTGAAGGGCTTGAAGGAGGGCGACCGCGTCGTGGCGGTGGGCCAGCTCAAGCTGCAGTCCGGAGCCGCCGTGACGATTTCGAACGATCCGGTGCCGGCGATTCCGGCGAAGCCGCCGCGCTACTGATAACGCGCTACTGATAAATGGTGCGGCTCCCTTGAGGAGCCGCGGCGAAAGAAAGATGGGCGGCGGTCTTATGGCTCGACCGCCCCACGGAAATGCTGAATTCAGCGGGATATTTTACGATGGTCTTCACCGATATTTTCATCAAGCGCCCGGTTCTTTCGGTCGTCGTCAGCCTGCTGATCCTCCTGATAGGTCTGCGCGCCGCCAGCGTATTGCCGATCCGGCAATATCCGAAGCTGTCGAACACGGTGGTCAACATCACCACCTCATATCCGGGCGCGTCGGCTAACCTGATTCAAGGCTTCATCACCACGCCGATCGAGCAGGCGGTCGCTTCCGCCGAGGGCGTCGACTACATCACTTCCTCGTCGGTGCAGGGCACCAGCACGATTCAGGTCTACATCAAGCTGAATTTCGATCCGAACCAGGCGCTGACCGAGGTTCTCGCCAAGGTGAACTCGGTCAAATACCTGATCCCGAAGGAATCGAACGACCCGGTCATAACCAAGACGACCGGCCAGACCACGGCCGTGATGTATCTGGGCTTCTCCAGCGAAGAACTCTCGGGGTCGGCGATTTCAGACTATCTGACACGCGTGGTGCAGCCGGTGCTGTCGACGGTCGACGGCGTCGCATCCGCCGACATCCTCGGCGGCCAGACCTTTGCGATGCGGCTGTGGCTCGATCCGGTGCGAATGGCGGGCCGCGGCGTGTCGCCGAGCGACGTTTCCGCGGCGATCGCCGCCAACAACTTCCAGGCAGCAGCCGGCCAGTCCAAGGGCTATTTTATCGTCTCGAACGTCCAGACTAATACCGACCTGCGGAACCTCGAGCAGTTCAAGAAGATGATCGTCAAGTCCAAGGACGGCGGCTTCGTGCGGATCGAGGACATCGCAACCGTCGAGCTTGCGGCGCAAAGCTCGGACGCAAGCGTCGCGTTCAGCGGCGAGCGCGCGATCTTCATCGGCGTGCAGGCGACCCCGCAAGGCAACCCGCTGACGCTGGTCAAGGGCGTGCGCGCGTTGATGCCGGAGATCGAACGCAACCTGCCGCCGTCGATGAAAATGAAAGTGGCCTACGATTCCACCAAGTTTATTCAGTCGTCAATCGACGAGGTGAAGAACACGCTGATCGAGGCCGTGCTGATCGTGGTGGTCGTGATCTTCCTGTTCCTGGCCTCATTCCGCTCGGTCATCATTCCCGTGGTGACGATTCCGCTGTCGCTGATCGGCGTCTGCAGCCTGATGCTGATGATGGGATTCAGCTTCAATCTTCTGACGCTGCTGGCAATGGTGCTGGCGATCGGGCTCGTGGTCGACGACGCCATCGTGGTGGTGGAGAACATCCATCGCCATCTGGAGGAAGGAAAGACGCCAGTGCAGGCGTCGCTGCAGGGCGCGCGCGAAATCGTCGGCCCCGTGATCTCCATGACGATTACGCTTGCCGCCGTGTACGCGCCGATCGGCTTCCTCGGCGGCCTGACCGGTTCGCTGTTCCGCGAATTCGCCTTCACGCTGGCGGGCTCGGTGATCGTGTCGGGCGTGATCGCGTTGACGCTGTCGCCGATGATGTGCTCGGTCCTCCTGAAGAGCGCGGACGAGGGGCGGTTCTCGAGGCTGGTCAACAGGGTGTTCGGCTCAATGACACGCTGGTACGGCCGCCAGCTCGACCGCTCGCTCGACTATCGCCCGATCACCGGCCTGTTCGCGCTGACGATCCTGGGTCTGGTCGGTTTCCTCTACATGAACACCTCCAAGGAGCTCGCGCCCGAGGAGGACCAGGGCATCGTGTTCTCGGTGACCAAGGCGCCGAAATACGCCAACATCGATTATGTCGACTTCTACGGCGACAAGCTCGACAAGGCTTTCGCCAAGTTTCCGGAAACGGACCTGCGCTTCGTCCTCAACGGCATCAACGGCCCGCAGGGCGGCATTGCCGGCATGCTGCTCAAGCCGTGGGACGAGCGTGAGCGATCCTCGATCGCGCTGAAGCCGCTGGTGCAGGCCGAGATCAGCAAGATCGAAGGCGTTCAGGCGTTTGCGTTCAACCTGCCGCCGTTGCCGGGCGGACCGGGTGGCCTGCCGATACAGATGGTGATCAATTCGACCGCCGGCTTCCAGGCCGTCTATGACCAGATGGCGAAGCTGAAGGATGCCGCACGCAAGAGCGGTATGTTCATCGTCTCCGACAGCGACCTCGAATTCAATCAGCCGGTAGTTCGCGTCTCGATCGACCGCTCCAAGGCGAGCGACCTCGGCATCAACATGTCGCAGGTTGGCGCTACCTTGCAGACGCTGCTGGGCGGCAATTACGTCAACCGCTTCAACCTCGAGGGACGCTCATACCAGGTGATCCCGCAGGTGTCGCGTGACAAGCGGCTGTCGCCGGAATCGCTTGGCGGTTACTACGTCCCGACCAACACCGGGCAGCTAGTGCCGCTGTCGACCATCGTGTCGATCGAAACCGCCACCGATCCGAATGCGCTGACGCATTACAACCAGCTCAATTCAGCGACGTTCTCCGCGGTGCCGATGCCGGGCGTGACGGTCGGGCAGGCGGTGGATTTCCTGGAGGGCGAAGCGAAGAAGATGCCTGCCGGTTTTGGCCACGATTATCTGGCCGACTCCCGGCAATATGTGCAGGAAGGCAATCAACTCGCGATCACCTTCGGCTTCGCGCTGATCATCATCTTCCTGGTGCTGGCGGCGCAGTTCGAAAGCCTGCGCGATCCGCTGGTGATCATGATCAGCGTTCCCATGGCGATCGTTGGTGCGCTGATCCCGCTGTTCTTCGGTGTGGCGACCATCAACATCTACACCCAGGTCGGATTGCTGACGCTGGTCGGCCTGATCACCAAGCACGGCATTCTGATGGTGGAGTTCGCCAACGAACTGCAGCTCAAGGAAGGCCTCGACAAGCGTTCGGCGATCGAAATGGCTGCCCGCATCCGGCTGCGACCGATCCTGATGACGACGGCGGCGATGGTCACGGGTCTGATCCCGTTGCTGACCGCCACGGGCGCAGGCGCTGCCAGCCGGTTCTCGATCGGCCTCGTGGTGGTGGCCGGCATGTCGATCGGCACGCTGTTCACGCTGTTCGTGCTGCCGGCGGTCTATGTCTGGTTGGCCACCGATCACCAGGCCAAGATCGGCTCCAAGCGGACCAAGGAGATCGCGGATTTCGATCTTGGGAGGCCGGCGCTCAAGCCGACCTGAGCCTTTGTAACCGCAGAATAGCAAGCGGCGGCAGCGGGAAGTCGTTGCCGCCGCTTTTTCATGCCGGGAGATGCGACGTCGGTGTGTCTCCATGCTAAAAGATAGAAAAAACAGGGAGCCAACATGACGAGCGACTTTCCCGCTGGAAATTACCGCTTCATTCCCGCCGTGTTCCAGTATTCGGGCGGTGTCGCAGCCAATCCCGGATTTGAGATCGAGCGGGTGCGGTTCGACAAATGGCTGCCGCTGGCCGAAGGCTTTGCGCGGATCGCAAGGTACATCGAGGCGGCGGGCAGGCCGCTGACGTCGTTCTGCGCCTGCGAGCTGCGGTCGCCGGCGGCATTCACCGACGAGGGGTTCCGCAATTTCAACCTGCACTACGTCAAGACGCTCAGCGAATGGGGCGTCTATGACGGCACGATCAATCCGGTGGCGCGCAGCAATGTCTGCCCGGAGATCGATCCGCCGGCCGAACCGTCATTCCACGCCTTTTCATTCACGCGGCCGAGCCAAAGCACGGCGCCGAGCTTCGTGATCGCGGGCAGCGGCGAGTCGCAGGAGGGCAATGCGAGCTACGCCGAACGCACCGTGCGTTACCGCGATGTCAGTCCCGAGGGTATTGCGGACAAGGTCCGCTACGTCGCCGGCGTGATGGAGCGGCGCATGGGCGAGTTCGGGTTCGGCTGGAAAGACGCGACTGACGTGCAGACCTACACCATCCACGATTTCCACCACGTCTTTGCGGATGCACTGGTTCGCCGCGGCGCCGCGCGTTCGGGTTTGACCTGGCATTTTGCCCGGCCGCCGGTGATTGATCTGGAATATGAGATGGATTGCCGAAGGGTGCTGCGGGAGATCGTGATCTAGAGAGGCGACCGGCGGGCCTCATGGTTCGAGACGCGCGCGAGCGCGCTCCTCACCCATGAGGGTCTCAACTACCGCTCCCTCGGATCGAGCGCGTCGCGCAAACCATCGCCGACCAGGTTGAACGACAGCACCACGAGAAAGATCGCCAGTCCCGGCCAGACCGCCATCCACGGCGCATTGGTCAGGAAGCGCTGCGCGGCATTCAGCATGCTGCCCCAGGACGGCGCGGGCGGCTGCTGGCCGAGGCCGAGGAACGACAGCGCGGCTTCCGCGATGATGGCAGCCGCTATCGACAGCGTCGCCTGCACCAATAGCGCCGGCATGATGTTAGGGAGGATGTGAAACAGCGCGATGCGCCAGCGCGGATTGCCCATGGCGCGCGCGGCCTCGACATAATCCTCGACCTTGACGCTCATCACCTGGCCGCGGGTCAGCCGCACGAAGATCGGCGTTGCCGAGATGCCGATCGCGATCATGGCGTTGCCGAGGCTGGGCCCCAAGAATGCCGCGAGCGCAATCGCCAGGATCAGGAACGGGCAGGCCAGCATCGCATCCGTGATGCGGCTGATCAGCGCGTCGATGAAGCCGCCGCGATAGCCAGACAGGAGGCCGAGCGGCACGCCGATCGACAACGCGATCCCGACCGATATGGCGCCGGCCAGAAGCGAGGCCCGCGCGCCGTAGATCACGCGGGCGAGAATGTCGCGGCCGAGTTCGTCGGTGCCGAACCAGTGCAGCGCGGAAGGCGGCTTGCGCACCAGCGACCAGCTTGTCGCGATCGGCTCATAGGGCGAGATTAGCGGCGCAAACACGGCGAGCGACATGAAGGTTGCGATCACGACAAGCCCGGCCACCGCGCCCTTGCGCTTGAAGAGCCGGCGCAGCGCGCGCCGCGCCGGGCTCTCCAGGTCGTCGGAAACAGCAATCGGTAATGCATTGAGCGTGGTGTCGGCCATGGCTTTAAGCCCTCAGCCGCGGATTGACGAGGACATAGGCGATATCGGCAATGAGATTGAGCGTGATGTAGATCGTCGCCGTCGTCAGCACGACGCCTTGCACGACCGCATAGTCGCGGTTGAAGACCGCGTCGACGATCAGCTTGCCGAAACCGGGAATCGAGAAAATCTGCTCCGTCAATACCGCGCCCGACAACAGCGTGCCCAGCTCGAGCGCGCCAAGCGTGATCACCGGCGTCAGCGCGTTGCGCATGGCGTGCTTGAGAATGACCGAGCGCTCGAGAAGCCCCTTGGCGCGGGCGGTGCGGACATAATCGCTTTCCAGCACCTGCAGCATGGCGCTGCGGGTATGCCGCATCAGGATCGCGGCAATCGCGTTGCCGAGCACGAAGGCCGGCATGATGGTGGAGGCGATGCTGGCGCGCCAGTTTTCGGTCAGCGGTACATAGCCCGACGCCGGCAGCCAGCCGAGCTGGATCGAGAACAGGAAGATCAGCATGATGCCGAGCCAGAAATTCGGCGTCGAGATCCCCCATAGCGCAAAGAAATTGGCGCCATAGTCCCAGGCCGTGCCTTTCTTCACCGCCGATATGATTCCGGCCGGAATGCCGATCAGGAAAGCGATCACGATCGCCATCGACGCAAGCTGCATCGTCACCGGCAGCTTCTGAGCGATCAATTCGCGCACCGGCACCTTGTTGCGAAGCGACTCGCCGAAATCGCCCGACAGCACGCCCTTGACCCAGTAGACGTATTGCACCGGCACCGGCTGATCGAGCCGGTACTGCTCGCGGATCTGCGCGATCACATCAGGATCGCGTTCCTCGCCGGCCATCACCAGCGCCGGATCGCCCGGCAGCAATTGCTGCAGCGAGAAGATCAGGATCGAGACGAAGAACAGCGTCGGGATGAGCTGGACGATACGCCGCGCGAGGAAGTTCAGCATGGTATTATTCGTGTCCCGGGCGCAGCGCAGCGTGCAACGCTGCGCTGCAGAACCGGGACCCACCTCGTTGAGATCGGGAGCGTCGGATCGATGGGTGTCCCGGCTCTGCGGAGCAGCGCTGCCGCGCTGCACCGCGTCCGGGACACGAGAGCGTGTAGGCGCGCCTCACTTCAGCTTCAGCCCGACCACCCGCACCAGCCCGTCCGGCATCTGCTTGTAGCCTTCGAGCTTCGTCGTATGCGCGATCAGGATGCGGCGGTGGTAGATGTAGAGCAGCGGCTTCTCCTCCAGCACGATCTTGGCCAGCTTTTCGTAAATCGCCTTGCGCTGCGCCTGATCGGTGACGAGGCGGCCGTCATCGAGTGCCTTGTCGGCCTCCTTGTTGGACCAGCCGCTGTAGTTCTGCGGCGCGTCGCTCTTCTGGAAGACATAGGAGTTGCCGTCCGGGTCGATCCGACCGCTCCAGGCCAGGAGAAAGGCCTGGTATTCTCCGGCCTCGGCCTGCTTCAACGAAGTCGCGAACTCGGTGACCCTGAGCTTCATGTCGAAGCCGGCTTCCGCCGCCATCGACTGGATCACCTGAGCCGCCGCTTCGGTTTCCGCGCCCTTTGAGACCATGAAGTCCACGCTGACAGGTGGCGTGACGCCGGCTTCCTTCAACAGCGCCTTGGCCTTGACGACGTCGCGCTTCGGTATCGGAAAGGCCTTCTGGTAATAGGGATGATCCGGGTTGATCCACTGATTTCCAGGCTTGAACTCGCCGTTGGATACCACCTGGCTGATCGCGTCGCGGTCGAGCGAGAGGTCAAGCGCCTGCCGCACCTTGGCGGACTGGCTGAGCGGCCCCTTGGCTTTGTCCTTGCCGACGTTCAGCGTCACGCCCTGATAGCCGAGCTCGATTGCGCTGGACAATTTCAGCTTCGAGTCCGCCTGCACTTCCTTGAGGTCCGTCGCGAGCACGCGTTCGATCAGGTCGAGCCCGCCGGATTTCAAATTGGCCAGGCGGACGGTCGCGTCCACCAGCGGCAGATAGACGATACGGTCGATATGGACACTGTCTTTGTTCCAATAGTCGGCGAATTTCTCGAACACCATGCGGTCCTGCTGCACGCGCTCGACGAATTTGTAGGGACCGGCGCAAACCGGACGCAGGCCGAATTTGTCGCCGGCCTCTTTGGCCGCCTTCGGCGACACCATCATCCCGGCGCGATCGGTAAGCTGCGCGACCAGAGGGGAATAGGGCGCCTTCAATGCCAGCTTGATGGTGAGGGGATCGACGACGTCGATATGATCGACGGCTGCCAGTTCCGGTTTGCGGAACGAGCCCTGCATCGTCAGGTGGCGCTCCAGCGAAAATTTTGCGGCCTCCGCATTGAAGGCCTCGCCATCGTGAAACTTGACGCCTGGCCGGAGCTTGACGGTGACTTCCTTGCCGTCGGCCGAGGTCTCGTGACTCAGCGCGAGCTGCGGCACGATGTTGAGCTTGTCGTCGATGTCGAACAGCTTGTCGCAGAATGATGCGAATACGATGCGGCCGACATAGGTGCGGGCCATGGTCGGGTCGAGGATATCGGGATCCTCGGCGAGCCCGATCCGCAGGGTGGTCTGGGCCTGAACTGTTGCCGGAAGCGACAGCAGCAGCGCCGCCGCGGTGACTGCCAAACGAAAGATTATCATGCTGCCATCCCTTATCCTCGATTACACCGCATTTGGCCGTGTCCTTGATACATCAACCCCGACGCGGCCTGCACCTTCCGTGCCACCGCTGAAGGCCGCGACCAACTTTTCCAGCACCGGCGAAAATCCGCCATCGGCGGGAACGATGGCCCCGGGTGACGGCAATTCGGCGGTGCGGTGACACGCCGTCGCGTGTCCCGTGCCGTCGGCGAGCAGGGGCGGAATTTCGGTGCGGCAGCGCTCGATGACGTAAGGGCAGCGGGTATGAAAGCGGCAGCCGGAAGGCGGATTGAGCGCGCTCGGCATCTCGCCTTCCAGCACGATGCGGCCGCGCCGGGCCTGCGGTTTGGGTACGGGAATGGCCGACAGTAGCGCACGGCTATAGGGATGCCGGGGCGCGGCGAACAGCGCTTCGGCGTCCGCCGTCTCGACGATACCGCCGAGATTCATCACGGCGACGCGGTCGGCGATGTGCTTCACGACCGCCAGATCGTGGGAGACGAAGATGTAAGCGAGGCCGAGCCGGTCCTGCAGGTCGCGCAGCAGATTGAGAATTTGCGAGCGGATCGAGACGTCGAGCGCGGAGACCGGCTCGTCGCAGATGATCAGTTTCGGCTCTACCGCCAGCGCCCGCGCAATCGCGATGCGCTGGCGCTGGCCGCCGGAAAATTCGTGCGGGTAGCGCCGGGCAAAGCGCGGCTCGAGCCCGACTAGGCGCAACAGCTCCTCGACGCGTTCGCGACGGCGCGGGGCCGGCACCAGATCGTGCAGTGCCAGCGGCTCGCTCAGAATCTGGCTCACCGTCATGCGCGGATTGAGCGACGCATAGGGATCCTGGAAAATGATCTGCGCATCGCGGCGGAAGGCGCGCAATTCGTTGGCGCCGAGCGCGCCGAGGTCGCGGCCCTCGAAGCGAACGTTGCCCGCATCCGGCTCGATCAGCCGCAGCACCAGCCGGCTGACGGTGGACTTGCCGCAACCGGACTCGCCGACCAGCGCCAGCGTCTTGCCGGCCTCGACCGTGAAGCTGACGCCGTCGACTGCCTTTACGTAGGCCGTGGGCCGGCCGAAAACCGACCGCGTGGCGACGAAATGCCTTACCAGGCCTTCGACTTCGAGCAGCGCGGTCATGATACCAGCCGCTCCAGCGGCGCGCGGATGCAGCGCGAGGCGTGGTCGGGGCTTACCGTCGCAAGCGGCGGCGGTGCGGCGATGCAGGCGTCGAGCACGAAGGGACAGCGCGCGGCGAAGCGGCAGCCGGCGGGCGGGTTCGCCATGTTCGGCACCATGCCTTCGATCGTCGCCAGGTGCTGGGTACGGCGGCCGAGCCGCGGGATCGAGCCGAGCAGGCCGACGGTGTAGGGATGCTGCGGGCTGGCAAAGAGTTCGTCGACCGGCGCGCGTTCGACGATCTCGCCGGCATACATCACCGCGACTTCGTCGCAGACTTCGGCGACCACGCCGAGATCGTGGGTGATCAGAATGATCGCGGCGCCGCTGGCGGCCTTCAGCTCGCGCATCAGATCGAGGATCTGCGCCTGCAGCGTGACGTCGAGCGCGGTGGTCGGCTCGTCGGCGATCAAGAGGCGCGGGTCGCAGGCCAACGCCATCGCGATCATCACACGCTGGCGCATGCCGCCCGACAGCTTGTGCGGATATTCGTCGACACGTCTCTCAGGCGAGGGGATGTGCACCCGGCGCAACAGCTCGATCGCGCGCTCGCGCGCCTGCCGCCGCGACCCGCCGCGATGGCGAAGGATGGTCTCGATGATCTGATCGCCGATGGTGAAGCTCGGATTGAGCGAAGTCATCGGCTCCTGAAAGATCATCGCGAGCCGATTGCCGCGCAGATCGCGCAGCGTATCGTCGGGAATGTCGAGGAGATCAAAACCGTCGAAACGGATCGAACCCGACACCTCAGCGGAACGCCTTGGCAATAATCCCATGACGGCGAGCGAGGTCACGCTCTTGCCGCAGCCGGATTCGCCGACGAGGCCAAGCGTCGCGCCATTGGCCACGCTGAGATCGACACCGTCGACCGCGTGCGTGGTGCGGCCATCATCGCCGTGGAAGACCACGCGCAGGCCCTCGATTTCGATCAACGGGTTTGCCGTCATGCCTTGCCCGCCGTGGCCGCTTCGATGCGGGCATCGATGACCATGCGGTCGGTGATCCCCGCCGGATTTTTGCGCGTCGGCAGGAAGGGACGGAAATGCACCCAGCGTTCGCGGCTCACTTGTTCCAGTCGTTCGAGTTCGGCCAACGGATCGGTATGGTCGTCGACACGCAGGTCTAGATCTGACCATTCTTCCTCGCCGTGGATCAACAGCGCCGCCGATTGCTTGCCGCGCTTGTCGCCGCCGGCGGCTTCGCCGGCCTTCATCGCTAAGATCAGCCGCTGCGCAAACGGCAGACTGGCATTGGCGACAAAGGCTTTCGCCGTGTCATCGAGCACGGCCGCGCCCGCCAGCATGTTGCCGGCGAGGGAGAAGCCGTCACCCTGGATATGCCCACACCAGTCGATGCATTCGCGGCCGGTATGCGCTGCGATGCGGCCCTTGATATCCATGACATGAAGTTGGCGGGCCTCGTATCCATCGTCGGTAACGAGCAGAATGTCCACCACCTCGCGGGGGCTGCGGCCTTCGCGCAATAGCTTCACGCCGTCGATGCCGTAATAGGGATTGACCAGCGCCTGCGTCGCGATGCCGCCGATGCCGGGCGCGATATGCGGCACGCGCGCGCCGACCGCAAAAAATCGGGTCGCGACGGCGATGCCGATCTGGCCGGTTGAGGAATCACGGGCAATGATCGACCAAGTCATCTCAAGTCGCCTCTACCGGCCCGCCGCGTAGCCCTGCATGCCCCTCGGATTGGCGGCGGCGCGGCGACGACGACCGACCTTGGAGGCCGCGGTGAGGCGGCCTTCCGACCATTCGGGACCGATCTCGACCACATGTCCGCGGCTCTTCAATGTGTCGACAGTCGCGTTCGGTACGCGGCTTTCGAGTACGAGCACGCCGGGCCGCGCGGTACGCGGCCAGAACGAAATCGGAAAATGTTCGGAATGCCAGGCCGGCGCATCGATGGCTTCCTGTAGGTTCAGCTTGGCGTGGACATGCCGCAGGAAGAACTGCGTGGTCCATTGATCCTGCTGGTCGCCGCCGGGGGATCCCCAGGCCATGTAGGGCTCACCGTCGCGATAGCACATGGTGGGTGAGAGCGTGGTGCGCGGCCGTTTGCCGGGCGCAAGCGCTGCCGGGTGATCTTCCTCCAGCCAGAACATCTGCGCGCGACTGCCGAGGCAGAAGCCGAGTTCGGGAATGACCGGCGAGGATTGCAGCCAGCCGCCGGACGGCGTCGCCGAGACCATGTTGCCGGCCTGGTCGATGATGTCGAAATGCACGGTATCGCCGCGCACCTCGCCGAACCGGCCGACGGTCGGCTCACCCGCGCCCATGGCACCGACCGCCTCGCGATGGCCTTCCGCACGGCGCATCTTGACGACCGAGCCGAAACCTTCGACCGAGCCCGGGATGAAGTCGAGCGAGGCCTTATCCCCAGAGATCAGCTTGCGGCGCTCGTCATTGTAGGCATCCGACAACAGCATCGCGATCGGGATGTCGGTAAATTTCGGGTCGCCATAAAACTTCTCGCGATCGGCGAAGGCGAGTTTCGCGCATTCGATCTGCAGATGGATGAAGTCGGGCCCGGCCGGATCGAGCCCGTCGAGCTCAAATCCCTTCAGCAGCGCGAGTTGCTGCAGCATCACCGGGCCCTGGCTCCAGACGCCGGCCTTGCAGACGGTGTAGCGGCCATAGTCGTAAGTGAGCGGCGCCTCGACGGTCGGCTGCCAGCGTGCCATGTCGTCGGCGCTTAGCACGCCGCGATGCGGTAAGCCGCTGACGTCCATCACGTCCTGGGTGCGGCAGAACTTGTCGATTGCTTCCGCCACAAAACCCTGCGACCAGGACTTTCGCGCGCGCTCGATCTGTGCGACGCGATCACCGCCTGCGCTTTCCGCCTCTTTGAGGATGCGGGCGTAGGTTTCGGAGAGCTGCTTGTTGGTGAACAGCGTGCCGGGTCTTGGCACTTCATTGTTCGGCAGGTAGACCGCCGCCGATGTCGTCCAGTGCTTCCTGAACAACTGCTCGACGACCTGGATCGTGGCGGAAGCGCGCTCGACCAGCGGGTAGCCGTCGCGGGCGTAGGCGATCGCGGGCTCCAGCACATCGCGCAGCCGCATCGTGCCGTAATCGCGCAAGAGCAGCATCCAGGATTCGAACGTGCCGGGCACGCACGCCGCGAGGAGCCCGGTGCCGGGCACCATCTCCAGACCTTCGCTCTTGTAGTGCGCAATGGTTGCCTTTGCAGGCGCCGGACCCTGGCCGCAGATCACCTCGGTGCGGCCGCGCCTGGTGTCATGCACGATGATCGGCACGTCGCCGCCCGGGCCGTTCAGGTGCGGCTCCACCACCTGCAGCGTGAAGGCCGTGGCAACGCCGGCATCGAATGCGTTGCCGCCCTTTTCCAGGATGCTCATCCCGACGGCGGTCGCGATCCAGTGGGTCGACGTGACGACGCCAAAGGTGCCTTCGATTTCCGGCCTTGTGGTGAACGGATCGGGATTGATGTTGCTCATGGGAATCCAATGCCGTGCTGGTAACCTAGAGCATGATCCGGAAAAGTGGACACCGGTTTTCCGAAAAGATCATGCTCAAACAAGAAGATGATCTACGAGCATGCTTCAACTCAGTTGAAGCATGCTCTAGTGCGCGCACTTGATCACAGGCGAGGCTGGATGCCAACCGCTGGGATGCCACGCATTGCACCCATCTCCGTGATCATACCGCGGCGGCAGCCTCAACCGGTTGGTTGACGGCGTGGCAGGCAACCCCGTTGATCAGCTCGGGCGTTTGCCGCCGGCACAGATCGAAGGCGAGCGGACAACGCGGGTTGAAGGCGCAGCCGGGCGGCGGATCGATCGGATTCGGGATCTCGCCCTTGACCGGAATCCGCTGCCGGCCGGACATCGCGAGATCAGGAACCGCGCCGAGCAGCATTTTGGTGTAGGGCATCCGCGGATTGGCGAACAATTCGCGGCCCTCGGCGATTTCAACAATACGACCGAGATACATCACGCCGATGCGCGTCGCCATGTGGCGGACCACGGCGAGGTTATGGCTGATGAGGAGATAGGTCAGGCCGAATTTGTCCTGCAGGTCGCGCATCAGATTGAGGATCTGCGCCTGCACGGAGACGTCGAGCGCCGAGGTCGGCTCGTCGCAAACAATAAACTCGGCATCTGACGCCAGCGCGCGCGCAATCGCGATGCGCTGGCGCTGGCCGCCGGAGAATTCATGTGGATATTTCAGGCCGTCATCAGGATGCAGGCCCACGAGATTCAACAATTCGCCGACGCGAAACTGAATATCGCGCTCGCCCTGGATCAGGTCGAAGGCGCGGATCGGCTCGGAGACGATCGCATCGACCCGGAAGCGGGGATTGAGGCTCGCGTAGGGGTCCTGAAAAATCATCTGGATGCGGCGGCGCAGCCGCTGCCTTGCCTGCGCCTGTCTGGCATTCGTCATCGAGACGCCGTCGATGATGACTTCGCCCGAAGTCGGCGGCAGAAGTCCCACGACCATCCGCGCCACGGTGGTCTTGCCCGAGCCGGATTCCCCGACGAGAGCAAAAGTCTCGCCCTTCCTGATGTCGAACGTCACGCCATCGACGGCTTTCAGGAATTCCGGACGGCCGCCTTCCAGCACGCGGTTGAGCCACGGCTTCGAGACGTCGAACACGCGGCGCAAATTCCTCACATCGACAAAGGGCGGGCTCATGCCACGGTCTCCTTCGCCGCTTCATGGGGCGCGGTGTCGAAGAGATGGCAGGCCACGGCGTGCGAACCGTGCTTGAGCGGCTCCGGCCGATCGACGCGGCAACGGTCGAATGCAAATGCGCAACGCGGATTGAACGAGCAGCCCGGCGGGATCGCCGACAGCCGCGGCATCGAGCCCGGTATTTGCACCAGCCGCTTGTCTTCGCCCGCGAGCGTCGGGATCGCGCCCATCAGGCCCTTGGCATAGGGGTGCAGCGGGTTCTGCACCACATCCTGCACCGGGCCGATCTCGGCGATCCGGCCCGAATACATCACCGCGACCCGGTCGGAAGTCTCGGCGATCACGCCCATATCGTGGGTGACCAGCATCACCGCCGTGCCATGGTCGCGCCCGAGGCGCTTGATCAGCGAGATGATCTGCGCCTGCACGGAGACGTCGAGCGCGGTGGTCGGTTCGTCGGCGATGATCAGTTCCGGCTCGGCGCAGATCGCCAGCGCAATCACGACGCGCTGGCGCATGCCGCCGGAGAATTCGTGCGGATAGGCGTCGATGCGTTTGTCCGGCGCGGGGATGCCGACCTCGGCCAGGAGATCGATGGCGCGCTTGCGCGCAGCGGTCTCCGACAGGTTCAAGTGGGTTCGGATAGTCTCGACGATCTGGTCGCCGATCCGGTAGAGCGGATTGAGGCTTGTCAGCGGATCCTGAAAGATCATCCCGATCCGTTTGCCCCGGATACGGCGGATTTCTTCCGGCGGCAGGTGATCGATCCGCGTTCCCGACAGATAGATCTCGCCGCCCGAAATGCGGCCGGGAGGATCGATCAGTCCGATCACGGCTAGTCCCGTGACCGATTTCCCGGCGCCGGATTCGCCGACCACGCCGAGCACTTCGCCCTTGGCGATGTCGAAAGAAACGCCGTTGATCGCGCGCAGCGTGCTGCGGCGGGTGAGGAATTCCACCTCGAGGTCACGCACGGAGAGGACGGGAACGGTCATCGGAGCTTTGGATTGAGCGCGTCGCGCAGCCAGTCGCCGAGCAGGTTGATGGAAAGGATCAGCCCCGCCAGCGCGATGCCGGGGAACGCGACGATCCACCATTCGCCGGCAAACAGATAGTTGTTGCCGATCCGGATCAGGGTGCCGAGCGAGGGCATGGTGTCGGGCATGCCGGCGCCCAGGAACGACAGCGTCGCCTCGGTGATGATGGCAAGCGCGAGGTTGATGGTTGCAATCACCAGGATCGGACCCATGGTGTTGGGCAGCACGTGGCGCAGCATGATCTTCGGCGCGGGAAGGCCGATCAGTTGCGCGGCTGCGACATAGTCCTTGTTCTTCTCGACCATGACCGAGCCGCGCACGGTGCGGGCGTATTGCACCCAGAAACTGAGGCCGATCGCAACCACCAAGACTGCCAGCGTGCTCACGGCGTCGAGCCGGTTATTGAACACCGATTTGGCGACGCCGTTGACCAACAGCGCGATCAGGATGGCCGGGAAGGTGAGCTGCACGTCGGCGATTCGCATGATCAGCCCGTCGACCGCGCCACCGACATAGCCTGCAATGAGGCCAAGCGTAATGCCGAGCGTGCCGGCGAAGATGACGCCGAGCACGCCGACGACGAGCGAAATCCGCAAGCCGTAAAGGATCGCAGAAAACACGTCGCGGCCCTGTTCGTCGGTGCCGAGCAGGAACGGACTTTGGCCCTCGGCGGTCCACAGCGGCGAGATCCGCGAATTCATCAACTGCAGTTGCGCCGGATCGAACGGGTTTTGCACGGCGAGTTGCGATGCAAAGATCGCCAGCAGGAAGAACAGGACCGTTACCGCCGCCGCCACCATCGTCATCCGGGAGCGGCGGAACGAGTAAAAGATGTCGCTGTCGAGCACGCGCTTCAGCCAGCTCGCGTTCGAGCGTGCCCGCTGCGGGCTCGACTCTATTCGGTGTGGTACTACGGCGTCAGACATATCAGTCTCGCTTATGCCGGACGGCGGATGGTCGAGCGCAGGCGCGGATCGACGACGGTGTAGAGGATATCGACCACCAGATTGATGGTAACGAAAATCAGCGACACCATCAGCAGGTAGGCGGCCATGATCGGGATATCGACATTTTGCACGGCCTGCACGAACAACAATCCCATACCCGGCCACTGGAAGACGGTTTCGGTGATGATGGCAAATGCAATTACCGAGCCAAACTGCAGCCCGGCGACGGTGATGACGGGAACCAGCGTGTTCTTCAGCGCGTGGCCGAAATGGATCGCGCGCGTGGTCAGGCCGCGGGCGCGGGCGAAGCGGATGTAGTCGGTGCGGAGCACTTCGAGCATTTCAGCGCGCACCAGCCGCATGATCAAGGTCATCTGAAACAGGCCCAGCGTAATCGAAGGCATGATCAGCGCCTTCAGGCCGGAAAGCGTGAGCAGGCCGGTGGTCCACCAGCCGATCCGCACCACTTCGCCGCGGCCGAATGAAGGCAGCCAGCCCAGCGTCACCGAAAACAGATAGATGAGAAGGATGCCGATCAGGAAGGTCGGCAGCGAGATTCCGATCAGCGACACCGCCTGGAAGAATTTTGTCAGAATCGTATCGCGCCGCAGCGCCGAATAGACCCCCATCAGGATGCCGAACACCATGGCGAGAACGGTGGCGCAGGCGGCCAGCTCCAGCGTCGCCGGCATTCGTTCCATCAACAGGTTCGAAACCGGCTGGCGGAACTGATAGGAGACCCCGAACTTGAATTGCGCGGCATTGGCGAAATAGCGTGCGAACTGCACCGGCACGGGATCGTCGAGCCCGAGCGACTTGCGCACCGCCTCGCGTTCGGCGGCCGGCGTATCCAATGAGACGATCTGGTTGACGGGATCGCCGGCGAAACGGAACATCGAGAACGCGATCACGCCGACTGCGATCATGACGCCGATGGCCTGGATTGCGCGGCGAAGAGTGAAAGCGAGCATGTATTCCTTTCACTGCTCTCTTGGTGCGGCGGCGGACGTCGCTGTCGCCTGGAAACGAAAGGTCCCGGAAGCACCAAGCCGCCGGGACCTCGTTTGACGCCCGACTAGTCCTGTTTGGTCGCCCAGTACAGCAGAACCTGATTGTCGGCGCGCTGCGTCAGCTTCACCTTTTTCGACACACCCCAGGCCAGCGCCTGCTGATGCAGCGGGATATAACCGAAATCCTTGTCGAGGATCTGGTAAGCGCTCTTGATCAACTGATCGCGCTTGGTGGTGTCGGCTTCCTGCAATATCTTGTCGGTGAGGGCGTCGATTTCCTTGTTGCAATACCCGCTGAGATTGTTCTCTCCGCGCGAACTCTTGGGATCGTCGCGACAGCCGATAACGTCGTAGAGCACGTTATGGGAATCGAGAGTTCCGGGAGTCCAGCCCAACAGAAAGAACGACGTCTGATAGCCGCCCGCCTTCAGAACCTTGGCGAAGTACTGCGCCTTGGGTTGCGCGAGGAGGTCAACCTTGACGCCGATCCGGGCCAGCATGCTGACTACCGCCTGGCAGATCGGGGCGTCATTGACGTAACGGTCGTTGGGGCAGTCCAGGCTGACTTCGAAACCGTCGGGGTAGCCAGCCTCCGCCAGCAGCTTCTTGGCCCCATCCGGATCGGCTTTCGGCCGCGTGAAATCCTTTGACAGCGCAAATAATTGCGGTGCGATCATCAGCGCCGATGGCGTGGAAAGGCCGCGCATCACGCGGGTCTTGATCAGCTCGACATCGATTGCCTTGTAGAAGGCCTGGCGAACGCGAACGTCCTTGAAGGGGTTCTTGCCCTTGATGTTGGAATACAGCAATTCATCGCGAACCGTGTCCATGCCGAGAAAGATGGTGCGAAGTTCCGGTCCCTTCAGCACCTGGGCGTTGGGGCTGGAATCCACGCGTGTGATATCCTGGATCGGAACCGGCTCGATGACGTCGACTTCGCCCGACAGCAGGGCGGCCACGCGCGTGGCGGCGGAGCCGATCGGCGTGAAGACGATCTCTTTCAGATTGTGCTCGGGCTCGCGCCACCAGTTCGGATTTGGCTTGAACACCGTTTTCACCCCGGGCTGATGGCTCTCGATGATGAAGGGACCGGTGCCATTAGCGTTAAGCGAGGCAAAACTCGGCGAAGTTGCCGCCACTGGAGTCGGGGCGATCGAGTTGTTCGCCTCGGCCCATTTCTTGTCCATGATGTACCAGGTATCCCATTGCGAATGCAGAATGGGATTTGGCGAGGTCAGGATGAAATCCACGGTGTAGTCGTCGACCTTGACGACCTTGGCATCGGACGGAATGCGGGTGGGAAGGTTCGAGCCCTTGGCACGAACGCGCTCTGCCGAGAAAACGACATCGTCGGCAGTGAAGGGGTCGCCGTTGTGGAATTTGACGCCCTTGCGTAGATGAAAGCGCCAACGGGTCGGTTCTGGGGTTTCCCAGCTTTCCGCCAGGGCAGGGACGATTTTCAGGTCCTTGTCGCGAGCGATCAGACCCTCATAGGCGTGGCCGAGATGGGCGTGGGTGGTGGTTTCGTTCAGTGTATAGGGGTCGAGCGACTTGAGGTCACCCTGATTGGCATAGCGCAGGCTCTGAGCCGATGCCGGCGCCATTGCCACGGCAAGGATGGAAGCCGTGGCCGCTGCAAGCAAAGTCTGACGTACCGACATTTGTCGATTTCCCCGATTTTGATCAGCAATTTCCGCCGGATATTGCCGAGCCATGTTGCCAGAGTCCAGCCACCGCGCAAGCTTCATTATCCCGCACTGCGTGCCGGTTTGCGCGGCGGTGCGGCAATGACTAGTCTCACCTCAAGTCTCACCTTAAGACGCATGCGCAAGCACGTTACATTGAACTTTCGGAGTTGTGGATGGCGGAACTGAAGGCCGACGTTCTCGTCCTGGGTGCGGGCATGGTCGGCGTCAGCGCCGCTTTGCACCTGCAAAAACGCGGCCGGAACGTAGTTCTGATCGACCGCCATGATACGGCCGGCGAGGAAACCAGTTACGGCAATGGAGGGCTGATCGAGTGCGCTTCGGTCTTTCCCTATATGTTTCCGCGTGACGTGGGCCAGATCCTGCGCTACGCGTTTCTTCGCGCGCCGCAGGTGCATTACCACTTCAGGGATTTGCCGATCTTCCTGCCGTGGCTGGCACGGTATTTTCTCGCCTCTTCACCGGAGCGTGCACTGCACAGCGCAATGGCCGAATTGCCGTTGATCCAGCGCAGCCTGATCGAGCATGAGGCGCTGATTGCGGACGCCAATGTGCCGGAGCTGTTGCGGCGGACCGGCTGGATCAAGCTGTTTCGTTCCGAGACGACCCTTGCGGATGCGGTGCAGGATCTCAAGCGCGCACGCCAGCACGGCGTCGCCGGCGAGGTGCTGGATCGGCCGGCGATATCAGCGCGCGAGCCGCATCTGACGGGTGATTTCAGCGGCGCGATCCATTTTCCCGCGCCGGGATTTGTGCCCGATCCCGGTGGGCTGGCCAAGGCCTATGCGGCGCTGTTCGGCCGCAAGGGCGGGCGTTATCTGGTCGGCGACGCCCGAACGCTCGAACAGGCGAGCGGACGGTGGCGGGTGGCGACGCTGGAAGGCACTATTGCAGCGCGCGAAGTGGTGGTGGCGATGGGGCCGTGGTCCGACCAGATCCTCGCCCCGCTCGGCTATTCGATCCCGCTTCAGGTCAAGCGTGGTTACCATTTGCATCTCAAGCCGCGCGGCAATGCGATCTTGAATCATCCGGTGCTGGACACCGATCTCGGCTATCTCCTGGCGCCGATGAACCGCGGCATTCGGCTCACGACCGGCGCCGAGTTTGCCCACCGCGATGCACCACCAACGCCGATCCAGGTCGAGCGGGCCCTGCCGCGGGCGCACAGACTGTTCCCGCTCGGCGAGCCGGTCGACACCAAGCCCTGGATGGGTGCGCGGCCCTGCCTGCCGGATATGCTGCCGGTGATCGGCAAGGCCCCCCGCCATGGCGGGCTATGGTTCGATTTCGGCCACCAGCACCACGGCCTGACGCTCGGACCCGCGACCGGCCGCCTGCTGGCCGAAATGATGACCGGCGAGACGCCGTTTGCCGATGTCAGGCCGTTTGCCATCGAACGCTTTGGTTGACCATATCGGGAGTTGAAGGGACCGGGGACCGGCTCTGGTCCTTGCATGACTCGGTCCGTCGTGTCGATACTGCAGCAAGGGCAGCGCGATAAGGAGCGGTCATGAAAGTTAACGTCGAAATCGATTGCACGCCGCTGGAGGCCAGGCAGTTCTTCGGATTGCCCGACGTCTCGCCGATGCAGACCGCCGTGATGGACAAGATGCAGCAGCAGGTGATGGCCAACATCGAAAAGGTGTCGCCGGAATCGCTGATCCAGAGTTGGTTCACGTTCGATCCCAAGATCGCCGAGCGATTCCAGGATATGTTCGTGACCATGGCCGGGCTCGGCGGCATGGCCAAGAAGGACAAGTGAGAGTGGCCATCGCGGAAAGCGGCGCAGCAACAGAAGAGCAGCGGCTTCGGCCGCCTAGCCTGTTTCTGATGCTGGCCGAGACGCGGGCGCTGTTCGAGCTGAATTCGAGCCTGTTACTGTCGCCGCTCTTGTTGCGTGCGCCGAGGGGCGACGGGCATCCGGTGCTGGCGCTGCCGGGATTTCTCGCCAGCGATCTGTCGATGGCGCCGATGCGGCGCTATCTGAAAGAACTCGGCTACGATACCTATGCCTGGGACATGGGCCGCAATTTCGGTGGCATCGCTTCCAAGCGCGGGGCACTGCAAGCTCTCCTGAGGCGCATCTATGAAGCGACGGGCCGAAAGGTCAGCCTGGTCGGCTGGAGCCTCGGCGGCGTCTATGCGCGCGATCTCGCGCTGCAGATGCCGGACATGGTGCGCTCGGTGATCACGCTCGGCAGCCCGTTTGCCAGCGATGTCCGCGCGACCAACGCCACGCGGCTCTATGAGGTGCTGTCGGGGGAAACTGTCGACGACAATCCGGAAATCCGCTTGGCCATTGCCGGTGACCTGCCGGTGCCGGCGACCTCGATCTATTCGCGGACCGACGGCATCGTGAACTGGCACACCAGCCTGTTGCGTCCCTCCGCAAACGCCGAAAACATCGAGGTCCACCTTGCCAGCCATATCGGGCTCGGCGTCAACCCCGCAGCGTTATGGGCAGTAGCCGACCGCCTGGCGCAGGCGCAAGGCGAGTTTAAGCATTTTGACCGATCAGGACCATTTGCCATTGCCTATGGGCCCCCCGAAAATGCACAATCCTGAATCCGCGCCCTGAGCTAAGGGCACGATCGCGAAAGATCCCGTTCTGCAATTGATGCGGAATGGCTGCCGGTTTTCGGATATGCTCCAATAACAAAGACATTCCAGACGCCAGAAGCGCCGCCAAGGCGCCGCGTTTCTACTGCGGGAGGAAAATATGGCGGACGCCAAGAAGCTGTCTTCGCTGGACGCGTCGTTTCTGTATCTGGAAACCCCGGAAATGCCGATGCATGTCGGCAGCATGGCGATCTTCCGCCTGCCCGAAGGCTACAAGGGCGACTTCTTCGAAGAGTTCAAGGCGATGATCGCCTCGCGGCTGCACATCGCGCCGATCCTGAAAGCCCGCCTGGAGAAGGCGCCGCTCGACATCGATCATCCGTCCTGGGTCGAGGACGACCAGTTCGACATCGACCGCCACATCTTCCGCGCCAGCCTGCCGGCGCCGCGCGACCGCGCGACGCTGGAGCGCATCGTCGGCTGGATGCATGCCAAGCTGCTCAACCGCGCCCGCCCGCTCTGGGAGTTCTATGTCTTCGAAGGCATGAAGGACAACGAGATCGGGCTTTACTCCAAGATGCACCATGCCTGCATTGACGGCGGCGCCGGCGCCGCACTCACCAGCATGATCTATGACATCACCCCGGTGCCGCGTCAGGTCGATCCACCGACGGCGCGCAAGGTGGCGCCGGAGCCGCGCGACATCGCCGCCAACCTGATCGATTCCTACCAGCAGCTCTGGACCCAGCCGTTCGACCCGAAGGCGGCGCCAAAGAGCCTCGAGCTGCCGCGCTCGGGAAAAAGCGATCTCGGATCGATCCTGTTCGACAACGCCATGTTCCAGATCGAAAGCGCGGTGAAATTCGCCAGCAGCATTCCGACGATGCTCAAGAGCGTGTCAGATGTGGTCGGCAAGATTTCGGATCCGAAGTCGCGCGACAGCCTGGCCAGCATGGCCTCGCCGCCGACCATCCTGAACAAGGCGATATCGTCGGAGCGCAGCTTTGCCGGCGTCTCGATCTCGCTGTCGCGCGCCAAGGCTCTGGCAAAGACGTCCGGCGGCAAGCTCAACGACGTCGTGCTGGCGCTGTCTTCAGGCGTGGTGCGCCGCTATCTGATCAGCCAGGGCGCGCTGCCCAGCAAATCGCTGACCGCAGCGGTGCCGATCTCGCTGCGCGAGGAAGGCAACGCCGAGGCCAACAACCAGGTGTTCGGCATGATCTGCGCGATCGCCACCAACGTCGACGATCCCAAGACGCGGCTGGAAACCATCATCGCGCAATCCACCAAGTCGAAGGAGATGTCGCATCCGCTGCGGGCGCTGATGCCGCAAGTCTCCAACCTTTCGATGCTGGGCGCGCCGATCGTGACCCAGATCCTTGCGCTGCTCTACAGCCGCTCCAATCTCTCTGACGTGCTGCCGCCGGCAGCCAACATCACCGTGTCAAACGTGCCCGGGCCGCGGCAGACGCTGTATGCCGCCGGCGCCGAACTGCTGCACATCTTCCCGGTGTCGATCTCGACGCATGGCATCGCGCTCAACATCACCGTGCAAAGCTATCGCGACCAGCTCGATTTCGGCTTCATCGCTGGCGCCAACATCATTCCGCATGTCCAGATTCTCTGCGACATGCTCCCGGTCGAATTTGAAGCGCTGGAGGCGGCGTTCGCGCCGCCGCCGAGCATGACCCGCGCCGCTGAATAGGGGGCCCGCCATGATTGAAATGCCGCCGCTGCAATTCGCCGAGGTGAACGGTATTCGCATGGGCTATTACGAGGCGGGGCCCAAATCGGACAAGCCGCCGGTCATTCTCTGCCATGGCTGGCCGGAGATCGCGTTCTCCTGGCGGCACCAGATCAAAGCGCTGAGCGAGGCCGGCATCCGGGTGATTGCGCCGGATCAGCGCGGCTATGGCGCGACCGACCGCCCCGAGCCGGTCGAGGATTACGACATGGAGCATCTGACCGGCGATCTCGTCGGTCTGCTCGATCATCTCCAGATCGACAAGGCGATCTTCGTTGGCCACGATTGGGGCGGCTTCGTCGTCTGGCAGATGCCGCTGCGTCATCCGGGTCGCGTTGCCGGTGTCGTCGGCGTCAACACCCCGCATTGGGATCGCATGCCGGCCGATCCGATCGAGCTGTTTCGGCAGCGCTTCGGCGACAAGATGTACATCGTGCAATTCCAGGACCCTGGCCGCGAGCCTGACAGGATTTTCGGCAGCCGGGTCGAGCAGACCTTTGACGCATTCATGCGCAAGCCGGTGGCGCGGCCCGCGGGTACGCCGGAGGAGCAGCCGATTGCGGGTGTCGGCGCATCAGCGCGACTCAATCTGGCGTTTCCACAGATGATCGCGAATTACGATGCCAAGCACGATCCGCGCACGCCGATCCTGTCGGCGGAAGAAAAGCAGGTGTTCGTCGACACCTTCACCAAGACCGGCTTCACCGGCGGCATCAACTGGTACCGCAATTTTTCCCGCAACTGGCAGCGCTCGGAAGGGCTCGACCATACCGTCCGCGTGCCGTCGCTGATGATCATGGCCGAGAACGACGCGGTGCTGCCGCCGTCGGCGACCGAGGGCATGGAGAAGCTGGTGCCCGATCTCGAGAAGTATCTCGTGCGCGACAGCGGCCATTGGACGCAGCAGGAAAAGCCGGACGAGGTTAGTAGCAAGCTGATCGAGTGGCGCAGGAAAAGATTTGGGTAGGTCCGCATAACCAGCCGTCATTGCGAGGAGCGCAGCGACGAAGCAATCCATTCTTTCGTTTTGCCGAGCGATGGATTGCTTCGCATCGCTCGCAATGACGGTTGAGGCAGGCAGGGGAGACACTTCGACAATGGCGTCCAGCAATAAACTCAGTCCGATCCCGCATCCGCCGAAGAAGCCCGTCGTCGGCAACATGCTGTCGCTGGATCCCAACGCGCCGGTGCAGCATCTGGTCAAGCTGTCCAAAGAGCTCGGGCCGATCTTCTGGCTCGACATGATGGGCGCGCCGATCGTGATCGTCTCCGGCCACGATCTGATCGACGAGCTCTCCGATGAGAAGCGTTTCGACAAGACGGTGCGCGGCTCGCTGCGCCGCGTCCGCGCCGTCGGCGGCGACGGGCTGTTCACGGCCGATACGACAGAGCCGAACTGGAGCAAGGCGCACAACATCCTGCTGCAGCCGTTCGGCAACCGCGCGATGCAATCCTATCACCCGAGCATGGTCGATATCGCCGAGCAGCTCGTCAAGAAATGGGAGCGGCTCAACGCCGACGAGGAGATCGACGTCGTGCACGACATGACGGCGCTGACGCTCGACACGATTGGTCTCTGCGGCTTCGACTACCGCTTCAATTCATTCTACCGCCGCGACTATCACCCGTTCGTGGAGTCGCTGGTGCGCTCGCTCGAGACCATCATGATGACTCGCGGCCTGCCGCTGGAAAATCTGTGGATGCAGAAGCGGCGCAAGACGCTGGCCCAGGACGTCGCCTTCATGAACAAGATGGTCGACGAGATCATCGCCGAGCGCCGCGGCAATGCTGAAGCCGCCGAGGCCAAGAAAGACATGCTGGGCGCTATGATGACCGGCATCGACCGCTCGACCGGCGAGCAGCTCGACGACATCAACATCCGCTACCAGATCAACACCTTCCTGATTGCGGGCCACGAGACCACCAGCGGACTGCTCTCGTGCACGATCTACGCGCTGCTCAAGCATCCGGAAGTGCTGAGGAAGGCCTATGAGGAGGTCGACCGGGTGCTCGGGCCCGATATCAACGCCAGGCCGACCTATCAGCAGGTCACGCAGCTCACCTACATCACGCAGATCTTGAAGGAAGCGCTGCGGATGTGGCCGCCGGCGCCGGCCTACGGCATCACGCCGCTTCAGGACGAAGCCATCGGCGGTGGCAAATACAAGCTGAAGAAGAATACGTTCATCACCGTTTTGGTGATGGCGCTGCACCGCGACCCCAGCGTCTGGGGTCCGAACCCGGACGTCTTCGATCCCGAGAATTTCAGCCGCGAGGCCGAGGCCGCGCGTCCGATCAATGCCTGGAAGCCGTTCGGCAACGGCCAGCGCGCCTGCATCGGCCGCGGCTTTGCGATGCACGAGGCGGCGCTGGCGATCGGCATGATCCTGCAGCGCTTCAAGCTGATCGATGTGCATCGCTACCAGATGCACCTGAAGGAAACGCTGACAGTCAAGCCGGACGGTTTCAAGATCAAGGTGCGGCCGCGCGCCGACAAGGACCGTGGCGCGTTTGCTGGCCGCGCCGCTATCGCGGCCGCTGCCTCAAGCGCGGCGGCGCCACAGGCGCGGACCCGCCCGGGCCACAACACGCCGCTATTGGTGCTCTATGGCTCAAACCTCGGCACCGCGGAAGAGCTGGCGACGCGGGTAGCTGACCTCGCCGAGGTCAGCGGCTTCGCGACAAAGCTCGGCGCGCTCGACGATTACGTCGGCAAATTGCCGGAGCAGGGCGCGCTGATGATCTTTTGCGCTTCCTACAATGGCGCAGCCCCCGACAACGCCACGCAGTTCGTCAAATGGCTGGACAGCGGCCTGCCAAAGGACGCATTCGCCAAGGTGCGATACGCCGTGTTCGGCTGCGGCAACAGCGACTGGGCCGCGACCTACCAGTCCGTGCCGCGCATGATCGACGAGCAGTTGGCGGCGCACGGCGCGCGCAGCCTCTACGGCCGCGGTGAGGGCGATGCCCGCAGTGATCTCGACGGCCAGTTCGAAAAATGGTTTGCGGCGGCAGCACCCGCGGCCATGAAGGAACTGGGCGTCGATTCCGGCTTCGCCCGCAGCGCCGATGACGCGCCGCTTTATTCGATCGAGCCGGTGGCGCCATCGGCCGTTCACACTATCTTGGCGCAGGGCGGCGTCGCGCCGATGAAGGTGCTGGTCAATTCCGAACTGCAGAACAAGGCCGGCGCCAGTCCTTCCGACCGCTCGACCCGCCACGTCGAGGTGGAATTGCCGCCCGGCGTCACCTTCCGCGTCGGTGACCACCTCAGCGTGGTGCCGCGCAACGATCCGGCGCTGGTCGATTCCGTCGCGCGCCGCTTCGGTTTTCTGCCCGCCGACCAGGTCCGGCTGCACGTCGCCGAGGGCCGCCGCGCGCAATTGCCGGTCGGCGATGCCGTGTCGGTCGGGCGGTTGTTGACCGAGTTCGTCGAGTTGCAGCAGATCGCGACGCGCAAGCAGATTCAGATCATGTCGGAACACACGCGCTGTCCCGTCACCAAGCCGAAGTTGCTGGCCTATGTCGGCGACGACGATGTTTCCACCGAGCGTTACCGATCGGACGTGCTGGCCAGGCGCAAGTCGGTGTTCGATCTCTTGGAAGAGCATCCGGCCTGCGAACTGCCGTTCCACGCCTACCTGGAAATGCTGTCGCTCTTGGCGCCGCGCTATTATTCGATCTCATCGTCGCCTTCGACCGATCCGACGCGTTGCAGCGTCACGGTCGGCGTGGTGGAATCGCCCGCGAGTTCGGGACGTGGCGTGTACAGGGGCGTCTGTTCGAACTATCTCGCCGGACGCCGCGTCGGCGATACCGTGCATGCGACCATACGCGAGACCAAGGCCGGCTTCCGGCTGCCGGACGATCCGGCCCAACCCGTGATCATGATCGGTCCTGGTACGGGGCTGGCGCCGTTCCGCGGGTTCCTGCAGGAGCGCGCGCACCGCAGGGCGCAGGGCGCAAAACTCGGTCCTGCGATGCTGTTCTTTGGCTGCCGACATCCCGAACAGGACTTTCTCTACGCGGATGAATTGAAGGCGTTCGCGATCGACGGCATCACCGAACTGCACACCGCCTTCTCGCGCGCCGACGGGCCGAAGACCTATGTGCAGCATCAGGTGGCGGCGCAAAAGGACCGCATCTGGAGCCTGATCGAGCAGGGCGCGATCGTCTATGTCTGCGGCGACGGCGGCAAGATGGAGCCAGACGTCAAGGCCGCGCTGGTTGCGATCTATCGCGAAAAGTCCGGCGCCGACGCCGATGCCGGCCTGCGCTGGATCGACGATCTCGGCACCAGGAACCGCTACGTGCTGGACGTCTGGGCGGGCGGGTAAGGCTCTCGCCGTCGTCCCTGCGAACGCAGGGACCCATACTCCGCGGCCCCTCATTGAGACAACAGCGCCGGAGGCTCTGCCCATAACCACAACATCCGGTGGTTATGGGTCCCTGCGTTCGCATGCGTTCGCAGGGACGACGACTATTGAAACCGCATGCTACAACCCTCCACATGATTCCCTGGGAAAAGCTCGACACCGCCCGCATTCCTGGCACCGGCGATGAACTGCGCCTGATGCGCCGCGGCACGGAGTTTTCCATCAAGCTCGGCAGCAACGAGCTGATGAACAGCCGCCTGTGGGGCTCGGAAGCCGCACTCGCGACGCTCGCTGCGAAGAAGATCGAGAAGGTCGCCAAACCGCATGTACTGATCGGTGGACTGGGCATGGGCTTTACGTTGCGTGCGGCGCTCGCCGGGCTCGGCAATGAAGCGCAGATCGTGGTGGCAGAGCTGGTGCCGGCGGTGGTCAGTTGGGCCCGAGGCCCGATGGCAGAAATCTTCGGCGACAGCTTGGACGATCCCCGCGTCAGCATTCGAGAGACGGATGTCACCGACATCATCCGGTCGCATCGTTCGAAGTTCGATGCCATTCTGCTCGATGTCGACAATGGACCGGAGGGGCTTACTCGTGAGGCCAACGATGCGCTCTACAACGCGGCAGGCCTGCGTGCGACGCACGCCGCACTGCGACCGGGCGGCATCCTGGCCATATGGTCTTCGGGGCCAAACGCGGCGTTCGCAAAACGTCTTCGTGGTGCAGGCTTCGAGGTGAACGAAGTCAACATCCGCGCCACCGGCAAAGGCCGCGGCGTGCGCCACGTAATCTGGATTGCGATGAAGAGCTGACTGGCCAGCATCTCCGCTGTCGTCCCTGCGAACGCAGAGACCCATAACCACAAATGCTGATGGCGAGACTGGGCTGGAGCCACAGCGCTCGCAACGACGCACGCCGGTGGTTATGGGTTCCTGCTTTCGCAGGGACGACGGGATAGATCACGCCGCCTTTGCGGCCGCACCCTGCGCGTGCCCGGCGATCGCGTTGATGATCTGCGGCCACATCGGGATCGGCAGCGCGTGGCCCATGCCTTCGATCATCAGGAGCTTTGCGCCGGGGATTGACGCCGCGGTATCCTTGCCGCCTTCCGGGCGCACCAGCGGATCGACGGTGCCGTGAATGACGAGCGTCGGGATTTTCAGGTGATGCAGCCGTTCCTTGCGGCTGCCGGAGGCGAGCACCGCCCGCAACTGCCGGCCGACGCCGTTTGGATTGAGGCCGCGTTCATAGGTGCGGGCGGCGCGGGCAGGGTCGAGCGCCTCGTCTTCCGGGAACGAGCCGACGCGCAGCACTTTCCAGGTCTGGGCGAACCGTTCGAAATACTCCTCCTTCGTCCGCGGCGGCGGCGCCATCAGCACGGCCGAAGCCTCGCGCGTCGGCGGCGGCACTTTTGGATTGCCCGTGGTCGACATGATCGAGGTCAGCGAACGCACCCGCTGCGGGAACGAGAGCGCGACTTCCTGCGCGATCATGCCGCCCATCGAGGCTCCGACCAGATGCGCCGAGTGGATGCCGAGCACGTCCATCAGGCCGACGGTGTCCTTGGCCATGTCGATCAATTTGTAGGGTGCGGCCACCGGAATCTTCAGGAATCGCAGCTTCAGCAGTTCGAACGGTGTCAGCCGCTTGCCGCCGGACATGTGAGAGGACTTGCCGATGTCGCGATTGTCGAAGCGGATGACGCGAAAGCCGCGCGCGGCGAGCTGGCGGCAGAAATCGTCATCCCAATGGATCATCTGGGCGCCGAGCCCCATGATCAGCAGCATCGGTTCCGCGGCTGGATCGCCGAAAATCTCATAGCAAATATCGATGCCGTTGGCGCGGGCGATCTGAGGCGGCTGATGGGCGAGCATCACGTGTCTTCCCTCAAGTGTTATCTGGCTTCAGTAACTATGGCACGGTTTCCCGCACCGCAGAAGACGTCGCAGCGGTTGACCGGCCCGCTGCAACGGTGTGGTATGGGCCAAACACAAGCAAAGCGTGGCAAGCGCTCGTAATCTTTCGGGAGAGGGCGCCTATGGCCGACAAAGGCAACGATCCTGCCGTGATCTGGCAGACCATGATCGGGGAGATGGAGAAGGGGTTCAACTCCTTTGCCAACCAGGCGATGGCCTCGCCCGAATTCTCGAAAATGATGAATCAGGTCGGCGGCGTCAGCGCAGGCGCGCAGAAGCAGCTCGGCGAATTGATGGAGAAATACCTGCTGGCGATGAACCTGCCGAGCCGGGCCCAGCTTGTCGGCATGGCGGAGCGGCTGCAGGCGATCGAGGGCCAGCTCAACGAGATCAAGGCACTGTTGCATCAGGTGCACCACAATTCGCTGGCGCCGGAGAGCGGCTACGGCACGCCGCGGCCGCCGCGCACCAAGCGTCCGCCGGCGGAGGGAGAGCAGAAATGAACGCTCCCGCGGGTCTCGATCTCGCTTCCATTTCGGAGCGGGTCCAGTCCGAGGTGCAGCGCGCGATCCAGCGTAGCATCAAGGGCGTCGAATATTTTTCTACCTCCGGCCCGTCGCTCGGCTCGACGCCAAAGGACATCCTGGCCGCCCGCGGCACCATGAACCTCTATCACTATCGGCCGATAGCGGATGAAATCTACCGCGTGCCGATCCTGATCGTGATGGCCACCACCAACCGCGGCTACATCCTCGACATGGTGCCGGGCCAGAGCTTTATCGAGTTTCTGCTGAAGCGCGGCTACGACGTCTACATGCTGGACTGGACCGCGCCGAAGCCGGAAGAAAAATCGTTGCGGATGGAGGATTACGTCCTCGACTTCATCCCGGACTGCGTCCGCCGCGTGCAGCGGGATTCCGGCGAGCAGGACGTTACCGTGATCGGCTATTGCTTCGGCGGCGTGCTGTCGCTCTTGTACGGCTCGATCTTCCACGACGGGCCGATGAAGAATTTGATCTGCTTCACCACGCCGATCGATTTCCGCGAGATGAAGCTGTTCCAGAACTTTTCGGACCGCCGCTATTTCGACGTCGATCGCCTCGTCGACAGCGTCGGCAATGTGCCGCCCGAAATGATCCTGTCCTCGTTCGAAATGCTGCGGCCGGCGTCGCGCACCGTCAGCCAGGTGCAATTGTGGGAAAACATCTGGAACGACGAGTTCGTGAAGTCGTACCGGATGTTCGACCGGTGGGCGACGGATACGCTGCCACTGGCGGGCGAGTATTTCCGCGACATCACCAAGAACCTGATGTGGGACAACAAACTCTATAACGGCACCATGTCGGTCGGCGGGCGTGCGGCGGATATTTCCAGGATCAAGGTGCCGATCCTGCATGCGGTCGCCGAACACGATCACATCGTGCCCTATGATGCGGCCAAGCACCTGATCGCCAAGGTCGGTTCGACCGACAAGGAAGAGGTGATGCTGAAGGGCGGTCACGTCAGCCTCGTCGCCGGCGCCAATGCGATCAAGCGGCTGTGGCCGAAACTGGATTCCTGGCTAGGTAAGAGATCAACATGAGCGAGACACGTTCCTATCCGCGCCACGTCAAGACCGATGCCGGCGAGATCGAATTCCGCATGATGGGGCGGGCGGACGAAGCCGCCGTGCTGGCATTTGCGCAAAAGCTCCCGACGCATGATCTGCTGTTTCTGCCGCGCAACATCAGCCAGCCAAAAGTGCTCTCGGCCTGGATCAACGAGATCGAGCGCGGCCAGATCGTCAGCCTGCTGGCAGTGAAGGATGGGACGGTGGTCGGCTGCGGCACGCTGGTACGCGACCCGCATTCATGGTCGCCCCATGTCGGCGAGATCCGGATGGTGGTCTCGCTTGACGTCCGCGGGCAGGGGGTCGGCCGGGCGCTGTCGCAGGAAACGTTTGCGCTGGCGCTGGGCGCCGGGCTGGAAAAGCTGTCGGTGCAGATGACCGTCGACCAGCAAGCGGCGATCGCGCTGTTCGAGAGCCTTGGCTTCCGGGCCGAGGCCCTGCTGCGGGACCACGTCCGGGATGTCGACGGCAAAAAGCACGACATTGTCGTGCTTGGGCATAACGTGGCGCAGGTCCGGGCACAGATGGAAGCCTATGGGCTCCCGGGGGCCGTGCAGCATTAGCCAAACACAAAATCGCGAAAACAACCCCATGCAAAGTAGATGGGGCGGCTCCGGCATTAGCCTAAAGTGGAACTTTTGCCGGTTCTCTGGGCGGACCGCTCATCCATCGGGCTGTTCACGAATTCGTGATATCGCGCTGCAACATTAATGTTGCGACGCACCATTAACTATGGCACAACACACGCGCCCCGGGCCAATCGGACGGGGTGAGCCCATAGCTCAAACCGAGGATGGAGAGACCCCCAATGACCACCGAAACCAATTCCGTGCTGAACACCGTCAAGGAAGCCTTCGCGCCCGTTACCGAGGCGTTCACCAAGCTCCAGAACCTGGAAGTTCCGGAAGCCGCCCGTGAGTTCGTGAAGAAGCAGACCGAGACCGCCAAGGAGCGCGCCGCCGACTTTTATGCCGGTTCGGAGAAGGCGACCGCTGCGATCGAGACCGCCGTTGCCGGTTCGGTTTCCGAGGCCGCCAAGATCAGCCGCAACATCCAGCAGGCGCTCTACCAGGACGCGGAAGCGTTCTTCGCCGGCATCGACAAGCTCGCTTCGGCGAAGTCGCTGAGCGAAGCTGCCCAGATCCAGTCGGACCTGGTCCGTGCGCGCGGCGAAGTGCTCGTCACGCGGGCGAAGGCCACCACCGAATATCTCGGCAAGCTCGTCACTGAGGGCGCCAAGACCGCGCAGGACAACTTTGCCAAGGTCTACTCCAAGACCGCCTGATCGCGATCGCCTGACAACTGCCGTTTTCGAAGGCCCGCTTTTGCGGGCCTTCTTTTTGTCCTCATCCTCGTCATGACCTGTTGCCGTCATTGCGAGGAGCGATAGCGACGAAGCAATCCATCCTTCCGGTGCGGCGACATGGATTGCTTCGCTTCGCTCGCAATGACAGCTAGTCTGATGCGGACGCGAACCGTTCCTCGAAAGCCGTCATGACGCTTCCCGCCACCTTCGTCATCGACTCTCCCGGCGACGCCATCCGCGCCGCCGAGTTGCGGCGCGTGAAGATTTTGGCGACGTCGGTGCTGGCGGCGACGTTTGCGATCTTCCTCGCCGCACGAGCGCTGCTGCCGATGCATCCGGCCTTCGGCTTCATCGCGGCGTTTGCGGAAGCTGCCACCATCGGCGGCCTGGCCGACTGGTATGCCGTGGTGGCGCTGTTCAAACGGCCGCTGGGACTGCCGATTCCGCACACCGCGATCATCCAGAGCAACCAGCACCGCATCGCCGACAAGCTCGGCGAATTCATCGAGAAGCATTTCCTGGAAGCAGCTCCCGTCGAGGCCAAGCTGCGGCAGATCGATTTCGGCGCGTTCATCGCCGACTGGCTGCGCGACCGCAAGCGCAGCGAGGACCTTGCGCGCTTTGCGCTGCGGCTGTTGCCCGAAGCGGTGGCGGCGACGGAGACCTCCGGGCTGATGACGTTCGTCAGCCGCCGCATCACCGCGCAACTGATGTCGATCGATCTCGCGCCGCTGGCGGCCGGAACGCTGCGCGCATTCGTGAAGGAGGGGCGGCATTCCGGCCTGCTCGATGACATCCTGCGCGCGGTGCATCAGACCATGACGCAGGCCGAAACCATGGCGATGATCCGCGAAAAGATCCGCGCCGAATTGCCGACGCTGCTAAAGCTGTATCGCGCCGACAAGTTCCTGGTGAACAAGATCGTGGCTTCCGCCACCGCCTTCTTCGAGGAAGTCCGCAACGATCCCGCGCACCCGTTCCGCGGCGAATTCGATCGCATGGTGATGACCTTCGTCGATCGCCTCGGCACCGATCCAAGCTACGCCGAGCGGATCCAAGGGTTGAAGCGCGATCTGTTGGCGCGTCCCGAAGTGACGGGTCTCGCACGCCACATCTGGGCCAACGCACGCTCGTTCTTCGAACGCAGCGCCTCGGGCGAGACGCAGGTGTTGGAGCAATATCTGGTGCGCATGTTCGTGAAAGCGGGCGAGGCGCTGGCAGGCGATGCCGAGTTGCGCACCGAGATCAACCAGGGCCTCGTGGCGGTGTTGCGCACCGTGATCGCCGAACAGAAGAGCGGCGTCTCGACCTTCATCTCCGACCAGGTGAAGTCCTGGGACATGGGGCAGTTGATCTCGCTGATCGAAATCAACATCGGCCGCGACCTGCAATACATCCGCTTCAACGGATCGCTGATCGGCGGGCTAGCGGGATTGGCGCTGTACACCCTCGAATACCTGCTGCGGCTGCTGTGACTAATTCATCACGTCAATGCTTTTAGTTATCCGAGATGTGATCTGCATTGCTTGCAAGGGGAAAGCCGGTTCCCTAGCTTTTTATGGAGCTATATTGCAGTGCCGAACGATTCTACCCGCGTTGGCGTCTAACTGAACCGGTGGCCGGCTGCCGCGACGTAAGGGGCCGAGCCCGAGAGGAGATATGATGTCCGTTGCTGCGCAGACGCTTGCCCCGCCATCCAGAACCCTGATGCTGCTGGAGGGGCGTGCCATTCACGAACTCGGCGCGTTTCTAGGGGCACTGCCATTGCTGAGTCTGGCGCCACGCGGCGACGGGCACCCCGTGCTGGTGTTGCCCGGCCTTGTTGCATCCGACACCTCGACGCGGCCGCTGCGCAGCTTCCTGCGCACGCGCGGCTATGCCGTCAGCGGCTGGCGTCAGGGGCGCAACCTCGGCCTGCGCCACGGCGTGCAGAACGCCATGGTCGATCTGGTGCAGGAGTTGAACGATACGCACGGCCGCAAGGTCTCGCTGGTCGGCTGGAGTCTGGGCGGTCTCTACGCGCGCCAGCTTGCCAAGATGATGCCGGAGCGCGTGCGCTCGGTGATCACGCTCGGCAGCCCGTTTGCGTCGGGACCGAAGGCGACCAACGCTTGGCGCGTCTACGAGCTGGCGAGCGGCCGCCGCGCCGACGAGGAGGACGCCCGCTTCGGCGGCGCGCTGTCCGCGACGCCGCCGGTGCCGACCACCGCGATCTTCAGCCGCACCGACGGCATCTGCGCCTGGCAGGGTTGCATGGAGAAGACGTCGGCGACTTCCGAAAGCATCGAGGTCGAAAGCAGCCATTGCGGCATGGGCCATCACCCGGCGGTCGTGTACGCGGTGGCCGATCGCCTGGCGCAGCCGGAAGGCGAATGGTCGCCGTTCGATCGAAGCGGCTGGCGCAGCGTGGTTTACCCGAATCCGCATCGGTAGCAGACGCGGGTGTTTGCTAACCTCGCCCCGCCGTTGCGGGGGTGAGGGGCTCTCTCCGCGCGCTCACGTCTATCGAATTTGCGGAGGTAGCCCCTCATCCCGACCTTCTCCCCGCGAAGAACGGGGAGAAGGAGAAGACAACCGACATTGTCGCTCTCCCGCAAAACGCGCTATGCCTTGACGCATGCCGCCGCCGCTTGCCCGCATCATTCAGCAGTTGAAGCGCGAACCGTCGCGCACCGGATCGATCGTCATCACCGTATTCGGCGATGCGATTGTGCCGCGCGGCGGCTCGGTCTGGCTCGGCACGCTGCTGGAATTTTTCGAGCAGCTCGACATCGACGCCAGCGTCGTGCGCACCGCGATGTCGCGGCTGACGGCCGACGGCTGGTTCGAGCGCGTTAAAGTTGGCCGCAACAGTTTCTATCGCCTGGTGCAAGGCGAGCGGCAGACCTTCGATATCGCGACCAAACACATTTACGGCCCGCCAGCCTCCGACTGGACCGGGCGATTTGAGCTGCTGCTGATCGGCAATGGCGGAGATCGCGACGCCGCGCGCGAGGCGTTGAAGAACGCTGGCTTCGGCAGTCCGCTGCCGGGCGTATGGGTGGCGCCGTCGGGCGTGCCGGTGCCTGCCGAAGCGGCCGGCGCCATTCGTCTCGAAGTGTCGGCGGAAGACGATAGCGGGCGGCGTCTGCTCAGCGAAAGCTGGCCACTCGATCGCACCGCCGACGCCTATCAGAAATTCATGAAGACCTTCGAGCCGCTGCACGGCTGGCTCGGTCGTGGCGAGCGGCTGACCGAGGCCGACGCGTTCACCGCACGGATCCTCCTGATCCATCATTACCGTCGCGTCGTGCTGCGCGACCCGTTGCTGCCGACCGCGCTCTTGCCCACGGACTGGCCGGGCAGGGCCGCCCGAACGCTCTGTGGCGAGATCTATCGCGCGCTGCTTCCCGCGTCCGAACAATGGCTTGATCGCCATGCCACCAACGAAAACGGACCCCTGCCAAAGCCCGGCGGGGAACTTTCGAAGCGGTTTGACGGGCTGTAGATATGTTACAGAAATGTATTGCATATCGTAATTTGTGTTATATATTTCCTCCCAACAAATTCCGGGAGGTCCGCCATGTACACGCAGGCGCTCAACACGTCCGACGGCGACGACCGTCACATCGAGGACGCCGCGCGGGCTACGCAGTTTCAGGCGCGCATCGACGCCGACGAGCGCATCGAACCTAACGACTGGATGCCGGCCGCCTACCGCAAGACGCTGACGCGGCAGATTTCGCAGCACGCGCATTCCGAAATCGTCGGCATGCTGCCCGAAGGCAATTGGATCACTCGCGCGCCGTCGCTGCGCCGCAAGGCGGCGCTGCTCGCCAAAGTGCAGGACGAATGCGGCCACGGCCTCTACCTCTACGCCGCCGCCGAGACGCTCGGTTCTTCGCGCGAAGAGCTGGTCGACGCGATGCTCGCGGGCAAGGCAAAGTATTCCTCGATCTTCAATTATCCGACGCTGACCTGGGCCGACATCGGCACCATCGGCTGGCTGGTCGACGGCGCGGCGATCATGAACCAGATCCCGCTGTGCCGCTGCTCCTATGGTCCTTACGCGCGCGCGATGATCCGCGTCTGCAAGGAGGAATCCTTTCACCAGCGCCAGGGTTTTGAGATCATGCTGACGCTGTGCCGCGGCACTGACGAGCAGAAGGCGATGGCGCAGGACGCGCTGAACCGCTGGTGGTGGCCGGTCTTGATGATGTTCGGTCCGCCCGACCAGGTCAGCCAGCACAGCGACACCTCGACCAAATGGAAGATCAAGCGTTTCTCCAATGACGAACTGCGGCAGAAATTCGTCGACGCCACGGTGCCGCAGGCGCAGTTCCTGGGACTGACCATTCCCGATCCCGGCATGAAGCAGAACGCGAACGACAATTGGGAATATAGCGCGATCGATTGGGACGAGTTCAAGCAGGTGCTGGCAGGCAACGGCCCCTGCAACCGCGACCGTCTGGCGGCGCGGCGCAAGGCGCATGAGGATGGCGCCTGGGTGCGCGAAGCAGCGATGGCCTATGCCGAGAAGCGCCGGCAGCGCGCCGCCTTGCAGGCCGCTGAGTAGGGAGACCAACGATGGCGACGCCGAACATTCCGCTCTGGGAAGTTTTCATCCGCAGCCGCAACGGGCTGGCGCACAAGCATGTTGGCTCGCTGCACGCCACCGACGCCACGCTGGCGCTGCAGGCTGCCCGCGACATCTACACCCGCCGCGGCGAGGGCCTCTCGATCTGGGTGGTGCCGTCGAGCGCCATCACCGCGTCCGACCCGTCCGAGAAAGGCATGATGTTCGAGCCGGCGGAGTCGAAGATCTACCGGCACCCGACGTTTTACGACGTGCCTGACGAAGTCGGGCATATGTGAGACCGTCATTGCGAGCGGAGCGAAGCAATCCATCGCGCCAGCACCGTAAGTGTGGATTGCTTCGTCGCTCCGCTCCTCGCAATGACGGCTGAGCAAGCAGGAACAGAAAATGACCGCAGCCAACATCCAGGTCTCCGAAACGCCGCTGGTGCTCTACACCCTGCGCCGCGCTGACGATGCCTTGATCCTGGGCCATCGGCTGTCGGAATGGTGCGGCCATGCGCCGATGCTGGAAGAGGACATGGCGCTCGCCAATATGGGCCTCGATCTGCTCGGCCAGGCGCGCGAGCTTTATTCCTACGCCGCCAGGGTCGAGGGCAGGGGTAACGACGAGGACAAGTTCGCTTATCTCCGCGACGTCAGGCAGTACCGCAATCTCCTGCTGCTGGAACAGCCGAACGGCGATTTCGCGCGCACCATGGTACGGCAGTTCTTCTACGCAACGTTCGCCGACCTCTATTGGCGCGCGATGATGCGCTCCACCGATGCGACGCTGGCGGCGATTGCGGCGAAATCGGAAAAAGAAAGCGCCTATCACGTCCGCCATTGCTCGGAATGGATCATTCGTCTCGGCGATGGCACCGAAGAAAGCCACCGCCGCACGCAAACGGCGATCGACGAGTTCTGGGCTTTCACCGGCGAGATGTTTGCCGCCGATGACAGCGAGCGCGGCTTGATCGATGCGGGAATCGCGGTCGATCCGGGGCCGTTACGTCCGCAATGGCTGAAGACTGTATCGGACGTCGTCCGTGAAGCGACGCTCGTTTTGCCCGATAACAACTGGATGCAGCAGGGCGGCCGCAGCGGGCGGCACAGCGAGCATCTCGGCCATCTCCTCAGCGAGTTGCAATCGATGCAACGGACGTTTCCGGGGGCGACATGGTAACGGCTATCCACAGCGACACCGATCTGCGCCGCCGCGCCTGGGAGGCCGCCTCACAGGTGGTCGATCCCGAAATACCGGTGCTTACGATCGCCGATCTCGGCGTGCTGCGCGACGTCGAGGTTCAAGACGGCCGCGTCGAGGTCGCGATTACGCCCACTTACTCCGGCTGTCCGGCGATGAACATGATCGCGCTCGAGATCGAGCTGGCGCTGGAACGCGCCGGAATGCCGCGCCCGACGGTCCGCACCGTGCTGTCGCCTGCCTGGACCACGGACTGGATGAGCGATGACGGCCGCAACAAGCTCAGGGAATACGGCATCGCCCCGCCGCAGGCATCACGCTCGCGCCGCGCGCTGTTCGGTGAACAGCAGGTGGCGTGCCCGCAATGCGGCTCGCAAAATACGGAGCTGCTGTCCGAATTCGGCTCGACCTCCTGCAAGGCGCTGTGGCGCTGCAAGGCCTGCCGTGAACCCTTTGATTATTTCAAGTGTCATTGAGGTCTTCTATGTCGTCATTGCGAGCGAAGCGAAGCAATCCATCTCACCGCCCCGTGGAGGGATGGATTGCTTCGTCGCTTTCGCTCCTCGCAATGACGGTGAGGAGCGTGTGATGTCGGTCGCGCCGCGTTTCCATCGTCTCGCCGTCAACGACCTCCGTCGCGAGGCTGTGGATGCAGTATCGATGACGTTTGCGATCCCGAAGGAGCTGGAAGGCGACTACAGCTTTGCGCCGGGACAATACCTCACGTTGCGTACCACGATGGACGGCGAGGAAGTGCGCCGCTCCTATTCGATCTGCTCAGGGCCTGACGACGGCGAGCTACGCATCGCGGTGAAGAAGGTCGACGGCGGCGCGTTTTCGAACTGGGCAGCGGACGAATTGAAGGCCGGCGACGAACTCGACGTGATGACGCCGACCGGCCGTTTCGGCGTCGCCCCTGCGCCGGATGAGGCGAGGGTCTATGTCGGATTTGCCGCAGGAAGCGGCATCACGCCGATCTTGTCGATCGTCAAGGGCGTGCTGGCGCGCGAACCGAACAGCCGGTTCTTCCTGTTTTACGGCAACCGCACGACGTCAAACATGCTGTTCCTCGAAGAACTCGAGGAACTGAAAGACCGCTTCATGCAACGGTTGTCGCTGTTTCATGTCATCTCCGGCGAGGAGCAGGATATCCCGATCCTGCATGGCCGGCTCGATGGCGCGAAAGTGCGCGTGCTGCTGCGCTCGCTGGTGCCCGCCTCGAGTGTCGATCACGTCTTCATCTGCGGCCCCATGGGTATGAGCGAGGACATCGAGACCACTTGCCGCGAGATCGGTATTGCCGAGGATCGCATCCATGTCGAGCGCTTTGTCTCGGAGTTCGGCGGCAAGCCGCGCGCGAAGAAGATTGTCGAGCCGTCCGCGCCGCCGAAGGCGATCGCCTCCCTGATCATCGACGGCAAGCGCCGCGAGGTGCCGGTCGCCGAAGGAGAGGCCATTCTCGACGCCGCGTTGCGCGCCGGCATGGATTTGCCGTTCGCCTGCAAGGGCGGCATGTGCTCGACCTGCCGCGCCAAACTGGTCGAGGGCGAGGCGCAGATGGAAGTCAATTATTCGCTGGAGTCGTGGGAACTGAAGGCGGGATTCATCCTGACCTGCCAGGCGCGGCCGTGCTCGGACAAGGTCGTGGTGGATTACGACCACGTGTAGCGATTTGTGGGCTCGTTGACACCCCAGGTGCTTCGACCCAAGACTGAGATGCAAAGAGGCTTGATAACAGGCCCGTGCGCACAAGGGAGAGAACGTCGTGAAACCGTCTCGCCGAGCGGGCAACCCGCTATGAACGTCGCGCTGTCACCCGACGAGATCGCCCGCGCCTGCGCGGAGGCGATGTGGAAGGAAGACGACGCCAGCAAGGGCCTCGGCATGAAAATTGTCGAGGTCAGGCCGGGGCAGGCGACGCTGACGATGACGGTGCAGCCGCACATGGTCAACGGCCAGCGCATCGCCCATGGCGGCTTCATTTTTCTCCTCGCCGATTCCACCTTCGCCTTTGCCTGTAATTCCCGCAATGAGCGCGCAGTCGCTGCGCAATGCGATATCGCCTTCATCCGCCCGGGCAAGCTCGGCGACGTGCTGGTCGCGACCGCGCGGGAAGTTTCGCGCAACGGTCGCTCCGGAATTTATGACGTCCGCGTCACATCGGGCGATGTCGTGATTGCGGAGTTCCGCGGTCATTCCCGTACCGTCGCCGGGACGTGGCTGCCGGCCGTGGACGAAGAGACCAGACAAAAATAGCAAGCGAGAGGAACACGCCATGGCCATGGCAAGATTGAAATCCAGCGGAAGCGGTTACGGCGCTGAATTGGATGAGGCCGAGCGCGCCTCGCGCGACGAGATCATGGCGCTACAGACCAAACGGCTCGCCTGGTCGCTCCGGCACGCCTACGACAATGTGGCGCATTACAGGAAAGCATTTGACGCGGCCGGCGTGCATCCCTCCGATTTCAAGCAGCTCTCCGATCTCACGAAATTCCCATTCACGGCGAAGACCGACCTCCGCGACAATTATCCCTTCAACATGTTTGCCGTGCCGCGCGAAAAGCTGGTCCGCGTCCACGCGTCCTCGGGCACGACGGGCAAGCCGATCGTGGTCGGCTATACGCAGGGTGATATCGATATCTGGTCGGAGGTGATGGCGCGCTCGATCCGCGCCGCCGGCGGCCGCACCGGCATGATCATTCACAATTCCTACGGCTACGGCCTGTTCACCGGCGGACTCGGCGTGCACTACGGCGCGGAAAAACTGGGCTGCACCGTGGTACCGGTCTCCGGCGGCATGACCGAACGCCAGGTGCAACTGATCAACGATTTCAAGCCCGACATCATCACGGTGACGCCGAGCTACATGCTCGCCATCTCGGACGAGTTCAAGCGGCAGGGGCTCGACCCGCGTCAGTCGTCGTTGAAGTTCGGCATCTTCGGCGCCGAGCCCTGGACCAATGCGATGCGCGCCGAGATCGAGCAGACGTTTGACATGGACGCGACCGATATTTACGGGCTGTCGGAAGTGATCGGCCCCGGCGTGGCGCAGGAATGCGTTGAGACCAAGGACGGCCTGCATATCTGGGAGGATCATTTCTATCCCGAGGTAATCGACCCCGAGACCGGCGCGGTGTTGCCGGACGGCGAGAAGGGCGAACTGGTATTCACCTCGCTCACCAAGCAAGGCTTTCCGATCATCCGCTACCGCACCCGTGACCTGACGCGGCTGTTGCCGGGCACCGCGCGCCCGGGCATGCGGCGCATGGAGAAGGTCACCGGCCGCTCCGACGACATGATCATCCTGCGCGGCGTCAACGTATTCCCGACCCAGATCGAGGAAGCGTTGCTGGCGACCGACTGGTGCAGCGGCCATTTCATCATCGAACTGACGCGCGATGGGCGCATGGACGAGATGACCGTGCTCGCCGAAGCGCGTCCCGAAAGCTGGGACGGCAGCGGGCTGCTCGCGCATGCCGAAAAGGTTGCGCTCTCCATCAAGAACACCATCGGCATCACCGCGCGCATCAAGGCGGTGGCGCCGGAAACGCTGGAACGTTCGCTCGGCAAGGCGAAACGTGTTTACGACAAGCGGCCGAAAGGGTAACTCCTGCTCAGAAGCCGGGCGGGAATCTCTAATGTCAGTTGCCGAAAATTCCGATGTTGGACCTGTCACGGTGCAGGCCCGCTGCGTCCGCCTGCCGGCAAAAGTCGCCGACGCTGCCTCACTTGCGCCCGTCATCGAGACGCGCGCGCTATCGCGTGCCGGCAGCGAGTTGCTGATCGAGGTCAAGGCTGCGGCGGTCAATCCGTCCGACGTCAAGGCGGCGACCGGGTTGATGCCCTATGCGGTGTTTCCGCGTACGCCGGGCCGCGACTATGCGGGTGTTGTCATCGACGGACCGGACGGTTGGATCGGGCGCGAGGTGTTCGGCTCTTCCGGCGATCTCGGTATTCGCCGGGACGGCACGCACGCTACGCATCTCGCGGTCGAAGCCGACGCCGTGGTGGAGAAGCCCAAGGGCATTTCATGGGAAGAGGCGGCCGGCGTCGGCGTGCCCTTCGTCACCGCGATGGAAGGCTTGCGCCGAGCCGGCGTTCCGAAGGCGGGCGAGACCTTGCTGGTCATGGGCGTCAACGGCAAGGTCGGGCAGGCGGCGGTGCAGATCGCGAGCTGGCACGGCGCGCGGGTGATCGGCGTGGTGCGCAAGAACGAGCCCTACGAAGGCCACGCCAATTCAAAGGTAGAAGTCATCGACGCTTCGGCAACCGATGTCGCGGCGCGCGCGCGCGAACTTACCGGCGGCAAGGGCGCCGACATCGTGTTCAACACGGTCGGCGATCCCTATTTCCAGGCCGCACACCAATCGCTGGCGGTGCGCGGGCGGCAGATCCTGATCGCTGCGATCGACCGCATCGTGCAGTTCAATATTTTGGAATTCTATCGCGGCCAGCACACCTATGTCGGCATCGACACCCTCGGCCTGTCGTCAACCGCGACCGGGGCGGTGCTGCGGGAACTCGGCCCCGGCTTCGCCAGCGGGCATCTCAAGCCGTTCCCGATCAAGCCGGCCGCGATCTATCCGCTGGAACAGGCCCGCGCTGCCTTCATCGCGGTCGCCGGCTCGTCGCGCGACCGGGTGATCCTGCGGCCTTGAAGGCAGACGTTCGCTGCAGGCGCGGGATTCCCAATTCTTTCATGGGGAATAAATCCGTCGCCCGTCGCCTGCGTGCAATGACTTTATTTCGTCATCGTCGAGCTCGATGGGCGATTCATTCTCCGCATCCTTGCGGCGTGGACGCGCGCACGTTTCCAACATATTAGCAACTGCTGAAATGGCTTCCTATTTGAGCGGCAACCGCTGCATCGGCCGCGCGGGAACAGGGAAACACCAGTGCTGGACAGTGCCAATATCGTCGTCATCAGCGGATTGCTGATCGGTCTCGTCTATGGATCGGTCGGATTGTTGAGCGGATTTTGCTTGCTCAGCAGCCTCAGAGGTTTTTGGGCTGAAGGCGATGGCCGGCTGGTGCGCACCTATGCGCTGGCGATCGGCGTCGCGGTGGTCATGACGCAGTTGCTGGCTGCGGGCGGCCTCGTCGATATCGGCAAGTCGATCTATCTGCAGCCGTCATTCTCCGCGCCCGTGATGTTCTTCGGCGGGCTGTTGTTCGGTTACGGCATGGTGTTGTCGAACGGCTGCGGCTCGCGCGCGCTGGTGCTGCTCGGGCGCGGCAATCTCCGCTCCTTCGTGGTGGTGGTCGTGCTGGCAATCTTCGCCCAGATGACGCTGAAGGGCCTGATCGCCCCCTCGCGCATCGCAATGGTCGGGGCGTCGCAGACCACGGCCACGGCGAATTCGGTGCCGGCCTTGTTTGCCGCCGCAGGCCTGAGCGCAACGGCCGCGCGCATGCTGGCCGCCTCGGTCATCTCCGCAGCGCTGATCATTTTTGCCTTTACGCATCCCGCTTTCCGGCGGTCGCCGGGCCAGATCGCCGCGGGTCTCGTCATCGGCCTCCTGGTGGCGGCGGGCTGGCTTGCCACCGGCTATCTCGGCGCCGACGATTTCAATCCCACGCCGGTGACCTCGCTCACCTTCATCGCGCCGATCGCGGACGCGCTTCAATATGTCATGCTGTCGACGGGCTCGACGCTCAATTTCGGCATCGTCACCGTGTTCGGCGTGTTCGCCGGCAGCCTCGTGACGGCGCTGTTGACCGGACGCTTTCAACTCGACGGCTATCAGTCGCCGCGTCACATGCTGCGCTCCGGCAGTGGGGCCGCGCTGATGGGCATCGGTGGCGTCATGGCGTTCGGCTGCTCGATCGGGCAGGGGTTGACGGGATTTTCCACGCTGGCGCTTGCTTCGCTGATTGCCTTCGCCGGCATCCTCGTCGGCACCGCCGCTGGTCTCCGCGGCGCGCTGCGGGTTCGGCCACTGGCGGCTGCTTGATCTTCTCCCTCGCCCCGCTCTTCGCGGGGAGAGGTTACTTCGTCACTCCGCCGCCCTCGTTACGATCCGTATCTTCGACGTCAGCGTCCGGTGCACTGGGCACTTGTCCGCAATCTCCATCAGCCGCGTGCGCTGATTGGCGTCTAGTGCGCCTTCAATCGAAATCACCCGGTCGATCTGGTCCAGCATGCCCTCGCGCGTCTCGCATTCGGCGCAATCCGTTGCGTGAATCTTGCTGTGCTTCAGCGTCACGGTGACGCGGTCCAGCGGCAGCGATTTGCGATCGGCATACATCCGCATCGTCATCGACGTGCAGGCGCCAAGGCCTGCGAGCAGGAAATCATACGGTCCCGGCCCGCTATCCTTGCCGCCTGCGGCAACGGGCTCATCCGCCACCATCTGATGGGGACCTGTGGCGACGATCTGCTGGAATTTGCTGTTGCGGGTTTCACGCACCACGACGTGGCGCGGCGCCTCGCTCGCGGCAGAAGCAGGCTGCGCCGCGGCGGGCTCGATATAGCGCTCGGCCCACGCGGCGATGACGCCGGCGACATAGGCGCCGTCCCGTTTGCCGCTCAGCAGGTGATCCGCGCCCGACAGCGAGACAAAGCTCTTGGGATGTTTGGCGGCAACGAAAATCTTGGTGGCGTTGTCGATGCCGACCGTGTCGTCGGTCGGCGAATGCATGATCAGCAGCGCCTTGTGAAGTTTTGCGATCTGCGCCGCCAGCGTGTGTTCGGCGATGTCGTCGAGGAATTCGCGCTTGATGTGAAACGGCCGCCCGGCGAGCTGGACCTCCACCGTGCCGTGCGTGCGGATGTCGTCGATGCGGTCCTTGAAGAGATGCGTGACATGCACGGGATCGGAGGGGGCGGCAATCGTAACGACCGCCTTCGCCTCCGGTATCTGCCCCGCGGCAGCGAGGATCGCGGCGCCGCCCAGGCTATGGCCGATCAGTATCGCGGGCGCCGTGCGGGTTTCGCGCAAATGATCGGCGGCGTGGACGAGATCGGCAACGTTCGAAGAGAAGGTCGAGTTGGCGAATTCGCCCTCGCTGGAGCCGAGCCCGGTGAAATCAAACCGCAACACCGCGATGCCTTTTGCGGTGAGTGCCGTCGCAATGCGTTTCGCGGCCAGGACGTCCTTGCCGCAGGTGAAGCAATGCGCAAACAGCGCGTAGGCCTGCACCGGTCCGTCAGGCATATCGAGGGCAGCGGCAAGCTGATGGCCGCCTTCGCCGGTGAATTGAAAGCGTTCGCTCGGCATGGCTGTTCTCCCTCCGACTTGGCTTCAATCGCCTGAATAGCGCTGCTCGGCACACGGATCGCCGCGGTTGTGATAGCCGCGTACTTCCCAATAGCCCGGCGCATTCTCATCGGTCATGTGAAGGGCCTCTCATCGGCAAGCGCGCCTGGTTTACTTCGGCGCCCTCGGATCGATCGGCGTCGTGCCGCGCACGCCCAGAATATCCTCCAGCACCTTGGCTCCGGCGAGCAATTGCGCCTCGCCGCGCGGCGGCGCAACCACCTGCAGCCCAACCGGAAGGCCCGAGGCCGTGAAGCCGCACGGCAACGACAGCGCAGGACAGCACACCAGCGTGATCGCGTAGACGATGCCGAGCCATTCGACGTAATTGTCGAACTGCTTGCCGGCGCATTCGGCGACATAGCGGTTCTCGACCGGGAAGGGCGGCACGATCGTGGCGGGGGCGAGCAATAGATCGTACTTTTCGAAAAATTCCAGCGTGCGCGCGGTCATCGCGACGCGCTGCGCCTCGGCGCGTTCGAGCTGTTCGACCGTCAGCTTGAGGCCTTCCTCGATATTCCAGATCACCTCGGGCTTGAGCAGGTCGCGTTTCGTGCGCAGCAGCGCCGCCTTGGAAAGCGCGAAGTCGAACGCGCGCAGCACATGAAAACATTCATGGGCTTCGCGCAAATCGGGATGAGCCTCTTCGACGATGACCCCTAGCTCCGCAAAGCGCTGCGCCGCCTTGCGGGTGACGGCGGCGACTTCCGCGTCGACCGGCGTGATGCCGAGATCAGGCGAATAGGCAACGCGCTTCGGCTTGCTGCCGGAGCGGGCGGCTGCGAGAAACGAAATCGGCAACACAGGCAGCGACAAGGGGTCGGCCGGATGCTCGCCGCTCATGGCGTCGAGCAAAAGCGCGACGTCTTCGACATTGCGTGCCATCGGGCCCTGGACGCCGAGATTGCGATCGATGGCAGCGATTGGCGTATGCGCGACGCGGCCGATGCTCGGCCGCAATCCGACGATGCCGCAGAAGCTCGCGGGATTGCGTAAGCTACCGCCCATGTCGGAGCCGTGCGCCAGCCAGCCCGTACCGGTCGCGAGCGCGACCGCCGCGCCGCCCGAGGAGCCGGCGGCGGAGCGTGACGTGTCGAAAGGGTTGCGCGTCGGGCCGAACACTTCGTTGAAGGTGTTGGCGCCGGCACCGAATTCCGGCGTGTTCGACTTGGCGTAGATCACGCCGCCATTGTTTTCGAGATGCTCGACCAGAATATCCGACTTCGCCGGAATGTTGTCCCTGTAGATCGGCGAGCCCTGCGTGGTCAGGACGCCGGCGACATTGGTGAGGTCCTTGATCGGGATCGGAAGACCGGCGAGCAGGCCGCGTTCGGCGACGGGCTTCTGCATCAGAGCGGTGGCGTGCTTGCGGGCGCGGTCGAAGCACAGCGTCGGCAGCGCATTGACCTTGCCGTCGACCTCGGCGATGCGCCTTTCCAGCACGTCGAGCAGGTCGAGCGGGGTGACTTCGCCCGATTTCAGCTTGCCGACAATGGCAACCGCCGTCTCACGCACCAGCCCCTGATCAGCCACTTCGATACTCCTGCGTCAGTTTTCTCGATCGCAGATCGTGCTGTAGAACATTTTCCGGCAAAGTGGAAACGCATGGAAGTAGTGGCCGACTGGAGATATTTGCATGACGGCCTAGGCCGTCATTGCGAGCGAAGCGAAGCAATCCATGGCTCCACAAGCGGAGACGTGGATTGCTTCGTCGCTTCGCTCCTCGCAATGACGGTGCGGGAGCGCGACCTAACCCCACCCCGCCGTATAGCCGCCATCCACGGTGTAAATCACCCCCGACGTATATCCGGAGCGATCCGACGCCAGGAACGCCATGAGGTCGCCGATCTCGCGCGCATGCGCGGGGCGGCCGAGCGGCATGTTCTTCTGGAATTCTTTGTAGCGGTTCTCGTCGCCAAACTGGTTCTTCGCCCGCGTCTTCAGGAGCGTCACATGGCGGTCAGTGCCGACGGGGCCGGGATTGATGCCGACCACGCGGATATTGTCGGCGAGGCTTTTTCCTCCGAGCGCCCGGGTGAATGCCATCAGCGCCGCGTTGCCGGCGCTGCCGCAGATGTAATTGGCGTCGAACTTTTCGCCGGCAGCGCCAATGTCGTTGACGATGACGCCGCCGCCACGCGCCTTCATCTGCGCATAGATCGCGCGGGTGAGATTGATGTAGCCGAACACCTTCAGCTCCCAGGCGTGGCGCCATGTCGCCTCGTCGATCTTGTCGATCGAGCCGCCGGGGATGTCGCCGGCATTGTTGACGAGAATGTCGATATCGGCGGCTTCCTTGGCGAGCCTTGCGATGTCCTCGCCCTTGCGCAGGTCGACGACATGGGCGGTCGCGCCGATCTGGTGCGCCGAGCGCAGCCGCTCGGTCAGCGCTTGCAACTGCTCGCCGCTGCGGGCGGCCAGCATGACGTCGCAGCCTTCTTCGGCAAAGGCTTCGGCCGCGGCCGCGCCGATGCCCTTGGAGGCGCCGGTGATCAGGACGCGCTTGCCGCGGAGATGCAGGTCCATGGGATTCTCGTGTGGTGAGAGGAGGGTGGAAGACGGTCAGCGAAATTGGTAAGCGGCGGGCGCCGTCTCGGTCAACATTGCAGTGCAGCGTTGCGCGGCAGGCAGGATTGGTCCATTGCAAGACAATCGAATAACCGGCATTAGCGGCCGGGCAAGACAACAAGGAAACTCTCGATGAGCAGCGCCAAAAAGCAGTATCGGATCGCGGTCATTCCCGGCGACGGCATCGGCAAGGAAGTGGTCCCGGAGGGCCTGCGCGTGCTGGAGGCGGCGGCGAAAAAGCACGGCGTTTCCGTGCATTTCGATCATTTCGATTTCGCGTCCTGGGACTATTACGAAAAGCACGGCGAGATGATGCCGGAGGACTGGAAGGCGCAGATCGGCAAGCATGATGCGATCTATTTCGGCGCGGTCGGCTGGCCCGCGAAAATCCCCGATCACGTTTCGCTGTGGGGCTCGCTGATCAAGTTCCGGCGCGAGTTCGACCAGTACGTCAATCTGCGCCCGGTGCGGCTGATGCCCGGCGTGCCGTCGCCGCTCGCCAACCGCAAGCCTGGCGATATCGATTTCTGGGTGGTGCGCGAGAACACCGAGGGCGAGTATTCCTCCGTCGGCGGCCGCATGTTCCCCGATACCGATCGTGAATTCGTCACGCAGCAGACTGTGATGACGCGCACCGGCGTCGACCGCATCCTGAAATTCGCGTTCGATCTGGCGCAATCGCGGCCGAAAAAGCATCTGACCTCGGCGACCAAGTCCAACGGCATCTCGATCACGATGCCCTATTGGGACGAGCGCGTGGAAGCGATGGCGAAGAAATATCCAGGCGTGAAGTGGGACAAGTACCACATCGATATCTTGACCGCGAATTTCGTGCTGAATCCGGACTGGTTCGACGTCGTGGTCGGCTCCAATCTGTTCGGCGACATTCTCTCCGATCTCGGCCCGGCCTGCACCGGCACCATCGGCATCGCGCCATCCGGCAACATCAACCCGGAAGGCAATTTTCCGTCGGTGTTCGAGCCGGTGCATGGCTCGGCGCCAGATATTGCCGGGCAGGGGATTGCCAACCCCATCGGCATGATCTGGTCGGGTGCGATGATGCTGGAGCATCTCGGCGAGAAGCAGGCGGCGGAGTCGATCGTCGGCGCCATCGAGCGCACGCTGGGCGAGCGCACCCTGCGCACGCGCGATCTCGGCGGCAACGCGGATACGGTGGCGTGCGGCAAAGCGGTCGCGGAGATGGTGGATTGATTTCGCAGGGTGGGCTAAGCGAAGCGTGCCCACCGTTCGGCGTGATGGTTGATCGATAGATGGTGGGCACGGCGCAAGAGCGCCTTTGCCCACCCTACCAATCTGCCGTCGTCCCTGCGAACGCAGGGACCCATAACCACAGCCGTTCGTTATTTGTATCGGCTGTTGCTCCAGCACGGCGCCACATAACCATCGGTGGTTATGGGTCCCGGGTCGCGCTTCGCTTGCCCGGGACGACGGAGCGAGTTCACTTTCTCACAATCCTTCGGCAATGCTCCCACGCGGCGCGCATCAGGTTCTCGCTCGCTTCCGGCGTGCGGAACGCCGAATGCGCCGACAGCGTCACGTTCGACAGTTTGGTCAGCGGATGATCCGCCGGCAGCGGTTCGATGTTGAAGACGTCGAGGCCGGCATGGCGGATCTGGCCCGATTTCAGCGCCTCGATCATCGCTTCCTCGTCGACGATGGCGCCGCGTGCGGTGTTGATCAGGATGACGCCGGGCTTCATCGCCTCGATGCAGGCGCGCGAGATCAATCCACGCGTTTCGTCGTTGAGCAACAGATGGATCGAGACGACGTCGCTCTCGGTCAAGAGTTCGTCGAGATCGACGAACTCGACTTTCGGATGCTTCTTCGGCGATCGGTTCCAGGCGACGACGCGCATGCCCGAGCCGATCGCGATCCGCGCCACTTCCGCGGCGATGCCGCCAAAGCCGATCAGGCCGAGCGTCTTGCCGGTCAGTTGCATGCCGTCGTCGCGCAGCCAATTGCCGGCGCGGATACCGCGATCCATTTTCGCAAGTCCGCGCGCGCCTTCCCACATCAGCGCAACAGCGCATTCGGCGACCGCGGTGTCGCCATAGCCCTTGATCAGGTGCACCTGGATCCCGAGCTCGGCGAGCTCTTCCGGATTCATGTAGCTGCGTGCGCCGGTGCCGAGAAACACCACGTGCTTCAGTCCCGTGCATTTCTTCGCGATATCGGTCGGCAGCGCGGTGTGATCGACGATCGCGATCTCGGCGCCGTCGAGGATCCCAGGATATTGATCCGAGGTGATATCGGGATCCCGGTGGATCAGCACCTCGGGATCGCCGGGGTTCTGAAGCCGCTCAAAGATCACGGCCAGCGATTCATTGGCGTCGACGAAAACTCCGCGCACGGCATTCCCTCGTTTCTTGGTTTGATATCAGGACGCGACGCCGGCCAGCGCCAGCACGGTATGCATCAGCACGTTGGCGCCTGCCGCGCAATCGGCTTGCGTGGCGTCCTCGAGCTCGTTGTGGCTGATGCCGTCCTTGCAGGGCACGAACACCATGGCGGCCGGCATCACGGTGTTGAGGTTGCAGGCATCGTGGCCGGCACCGGAGGTGATGCGGCGATGCGAATAGCCGAGCATTTTTGCGGCGTTCTCCACCGCATCCACCAGCTTGGGATCGAAATGGGTCGGCGGCTTGCGCCAGATCAGGTCGAACTGGACATCGACCTTGCGTCGCGCCGCGATCTCGGCGATCGCCGCGCGCAAATCCCTGTCCAGCGCATCCATGATGGCAGCATCGGCGCTGCGGCAATCCACCGTGAAGGCGATCTCGCCGGGAATGACGTTGCGCGAGGGATTGGCGATCACGGCTTCGCCGACGGTTCCAACTGCCTTCGGCCCGTGCTTCTTGGCGATTGCTTCCATCGCCAGCACGATTTCCGACAGCGTCGCCAGCGCGTCGCGGCGCAGCGGCATCGGCGTCGAGCCGGCATGGCTCTCGAAGCCGGTGATCTTGCCGTCATACCATAGAACTCCCTGCCCGGAATCGACCACGCCGATGGTCTTGTTCTCGGCCTCCAGGATCGGCCCCTGTTCGATATGCAGCTCGACGAAGCCAGAGAATTTTTGGCGACCCACCGGCGCGTCACCGCGATAGCTGATGCTATCAAGCGCCTGCGCCACCGTGACGCCCTCGGCGTCCTTGCGCGACAGAATGTCGTCGGTGGTGAAATCGCCGACGTATGCGGCGGAAGCCATCATCGCCGGCGCGAACCGCGAGCCTTCCTCGTTGGTCCAGTTGCAGATGCAGATCGGCGTTTCAGTCTCGATGCCCGCATCATTGAGCGTACGAACCACTTCCAGCGCCGCCAGCGTGCCGAGCACGCCGTCATATTTTCCGCCGGTCGGTTGGGTGTCGAGATGCGAGCCGAGCCCGACCGGCGCTTTCGACATGTCGCGTCCCTTGCGCAGGCCGAACATCGAGCCGAGCGCATCCACATGCACTTCGAGCCCGGCGGCCTCGCACCGCTCGCGGAACCAGTCGCGTACCTGCTTGTCTTCAGGCCCGAGCGTCAGCCGCCGCACGCCGCCTTTCGGTGTCGCGCCGAATTTGGCGGTTTCGTGAATTGTGCCCCACAGCCGGGCAGAATCGATTTGCAGGTTGGAAGCGATCTTGGTCATGCACTGTTCCGGATGGTCTGCTGGCAGGCGGCGCGCTTGTTCATTCTTGTTCGGTTATTTTCAATGACGCGCCTGCGGCGGCGCGTCAACAATGACGCCTCCTCGCGCCAGGCTGGCCGCAAGTTCGACCACGCGCTCCACCGCGACCGTGTCGGGGGAGGCGAGCCAGCTTGCCGAAAACGTCAGCGGCGCCAATTGCAGATTGGTCGACAGCAATTGTAGCCGCCCGTTTGCCATGTCGTCCTCGACGATCGCAGTCGGTATCAGGGCGATACCGAGACCTTCGATCGCCATGTGGATAACGGTTGCGAGCGAGGCGCTGGCGTGCAGCCGTATCGGCGGCAGGTCAGGGCGGTTGAACAGGGAGCGCACGATTTCATAGGGCTGGGTACGGCGCGAAAACGTGATGATGGGGAACTTCGCCAGGTCGTGCAGCGTCAGTTCCTGCTTGCCGAGGCCGAGCGAGGGGCTGGCCGTAAAGCCCACCGGATAATCGCACAGTGCCCGGTTGTTGACCATTGGCGCCGTCAGCGGGCCGAGCACGAAGGCGAGTTCGATCTCCTGCGCCAACAGCCGGTTGCGCAAATTCGAGGTGATGTCGACCTCGATCTCGAGCGAGAGGTTAGGGTAGGCGTAATTGACGCTCTTGATCAGTTGCGGCAGCCAGGTGTGCACGATGGTTTCGGCGACACCGAGCCGCAGCACGCCGCGCATCGCCGAGCGATCGCCGACCACCGCGAGCATTTCCGAGCGCAGCCCGATCAGCTTCTCGGCATAGACCATCAATTGCCGTCCGCTCGGCGTCGGCAGCACCATGCGACGGTCGCGCTGCAAGAGCTTCACGCCCACCTCACGCTCGAGCTGGGCGATCCGCTGCGAAATCGCCGGCTGCGTCGTGTTCAGCTTCTGGGCAGCGCCGCGAAAGCTGCCAAGCGTCACCACCCACATGAAAGTCTCAATTGCCTTGAAATCAGTCATGCACCCTCAGCCCGCAGCTTGATAATTGATGTTTATCGAACTTGATTAGAAAAGAAGATTAGACATTATCATAGCCATATGCGGGAGTAGATGTCGATAAGAATGGAAGCGGGGACAACGATGACCGGCTTGGCGAGGACGGAAACTACGGGCCGCGATAGGCCAGACTTATCGCCCAGCGTGGCAGCCCGGCATGCGTGCCGCAACGGCATGGCCACTCACACAGCGGGTGTGGCCAACGGCTTCGTCCAGGGCAATCTTGCGATCCTGCCCGAGAAGTTAGCGGCCGCGTTTCACCGGTTCTGTCAACTCAATCCCAAACCATGCCCGATCATCGGCATGTCCGACGTCGGCGATCCCCGCATTCCCGCGCTCGGCCTCGATCTCGATATCCGTACCGACCTGCCGCGCTATCGCATCTGGCGCGACGGCGAAATCGTCGAGGAGCCGACCGACATCATGGCGCACTGGCGCGATGATCTGGTCGCCTTCGTGCTCGGCTGCTCGTTTTCCTTCGAAGAGGCGCTGCTGGAGGAAGGTCTGCCGATCCGCCATATCGAGCGCGATGTGCGCGTGCCGATGTTCCGCACCAATATCGCCTGCAGCCCCGCTTGTCCGTTTGCCGGGCCGATGGTGGTGACGATGCGGCCGTTCAAGCCAGCGGATGCGATACGCGCGATACAGATCACCTCGCGTTTTCCGTCGGTGCACGGTGCGCCCGTCCACATCGGTCTTCCGCAATCGATCGGCATCGCCGACCTCGCCAAACCCGACTACGGAGATCCGGTGCCTGTGGAGGCCGACGAAATTCCGGTGTTCTGGGCTTGCGGCGTGACGCCGCAATCGGTGATCGCAGCCGCCAAGGTGCCGTTTGCGATTACGCATGCGCCCGGATTGATGCTGGTGACCGATCTCAGGAACAAGGCGCTTGCCGTGCTTTGATGCAGCCCGTGCTGCTCATTGAGGCTTTACCGTACCCTTCGCCCGTTTCATCGATAGTTGCCGACCCACAAAGGATATCGCCATGAACATCACGCGCCGTAACGTCTTGCTTGGAGCTACTGCTGCCGCTGCGCTCGGCCCGATTGCCGCGCGCGCCCAAACGTCCGAAGTGGTGATCGGCGTGATCTATCCGTTTTCCGGCGCCAGTGCGCAGATGGGCGTCGACGCGCAGAAGTCGTTCGAGACTGCGCTCGACATCATCAACAAGAACCACGATTTCGATTTGCCGCTGGCGAAGGGCGAGGGATTGCCCGGCCTCGGCGGCGCCAAGATCCGCCTCGTCTTCGCCGATCATCAGGCCGACCCGCAGAAGGGCCGCGCCGAGACCGAGCGCCTGATCACCCAGGAAAAAGTCTGCGCCGTCATCGGCACCTATCAGAGCGCGGTTGCCGTCACCGTCAGCCAGATCTGCGAGCGTTACCAGGTCCCGTTCATCTCGGCGGACAATTCCTCGCCGAGCCTGCACAAGCGCGGCCTCAAATTCTATTTCCGCGCAGCTCCCCATGACGAGATGTTCTCGGCCGCGATGTTCAACTTCTTCGATGCGATGAAGAAGAAGGGCACCAAGATCGACACGCTGGCGCTGTTCCATGAGGACACCATTTTCGGCACCGACTCCGCCAACACCCAGCTCAAGCTGGCCTCTGAGCGTGGCTACAAAGTCATCTCCGACATCAAGTACCGCTCCAACTCGCCGTCCTTGTCGGCGGAAGTACAGCAGCTCAAGACGGCGAATGCCGACGTGCTGATGCCCTCGAGCTACACCACCGACGGCATATTGCTGGTCAAGACCATGGCCGAGCTCGGCTACAAGCCGAACGCGATCGTGGCGCAGAACGCCGGCTTCTCCGAAAAGGCGCTGTATGATGCGGTCGGCGACAAGCTCGAAGGCGTGATCTCGCGCGGCAGCTTCTCGCTCGATCTCGCTGCCAAGCGGCCGATGGTCGGCAAGGTCAACGCCATGTTCAAGGAGAAGTCGGGCAAGGATTTTAACGACCTCACCTCGCGCCAGTTCATGGGGCTGTTGGTGATGGCCGACGCCATCAACCGCGCCAAGTCGACCGACGGCGAGAAGATCCGCGAGGCGCTGGTCGCCACCGACATTCCGGGCGAGCAGACCATCATGCCCTGGAAGCGCGTCAAGTTCGACGAGCTGGGCCAAAACAACGACGCCGACCCGGTGCTGCTGCAATATATCGGCGGCAAGTTCGTCACCATCTTCCCGCCACAGGCCGCCATCGCCGAAGCCGTCTGGCCGATGAAATAGACTCGGCGCTGGAGGCGGGAGGGGACATGACAGGGACCAGTATTGAGAGACTGTCGCCTCTCGTCATTGCGAGGAGCGCAGCGACGAAGCAATCCATCGTGCCGCACGAAGAAAGAATGGATTGCTTCGCTTCGCTCGCAATGACGGGCGGCGAGAGCAATGCCTCCGTTCTGGAGCAACAACCATGACCGCCGAAACCATCATTCAAAGCCTGGCGAGCGGCCTGCTCATGGGCCTGCTCTACGGCCTTATCGCCGTCGGCCTCGCGCTGATCTTCGGGCTGATGGACGTCGTGAACTTCGCCCATGGCGAGTTCCTGATGATCGCGATGTACGCGACGTTCTTCCTGTTCGTGTTCTTTGCGATCGATCCCTTGCTGTCGGCGCCGCTGGTCGCCGCGGCGCTATTCGTATTCGGGGCCGTGGTCTATCTATTAATTGTGCGTTTTGCCGTGCGCGCGAAAGCCAATGCCGGCATGGTGCAGATCTTCTCGACATTCGGTTTGGCCATCGTCATGCGCGGCCTGGCGCAATACTTCTTCACGCCGGACTATCGCAGCGTCACCCATTCCTGGCTCGGCGGCAAAACTGTCTCGATCGCCGGGATCTACCTGCCGGTGCCGCAACTGGTCGGGGCGCTCGTGGCAATCGCCGCCTTTGGCGCGCTCTATCTCTTCATCAACCGCACCGATTTCGGCCGCGCGCTGGAAGCGACCCGCGAGGATGCCGGTGCGGTGGCGCTGGTCGGCATCGACAAGAACAAGGTGTTTGCGCTGGGCTGGGGCCTCGGCGCGGCGCTGGTGGGCCTCGCCGGGGCGGTCATGGCGATCTTCTTCTACATCTACCCTGACGTCGGCGCCTCGTTCGCTCTGATCGCCTATGTCACGGTGGCGCTCGGCGGCTTCGGCAGCGTGTTCGGCGCCTTCGCCGGCGGCATCATCGTCGGCCTCGTCGAGGCCACGACCGCCATGTTGCTGCCGCCGTCGCTCAAGGCGGTCGGCATCTATGCCGTCTATCTCCTTGTGGTTTTTGTCCGCCCGCGCGGCCTGTTCGGATCGATGTGATGGATACCGCTTTCGCAGAACGCCGCCGCCGCGACCTCATCGTCGCCGTTGTTCTCGCCGCGATTGCGGCCACCGTCCCGCTGTTCGTCAAAGACGTCTACGTCCAGAACATCATGGTGCTGACGCTGATGTGGGGTGCGCTGTCGCAAAGCTGGAACATCCTTTCCGGCTATTGCGGGCAGATCTCGCTCGGCCACGCGCTCTACTTCGGGCTTGGCGCCTATACCACCGCGCTGCTGTTTACCAAATTCGGGGTGCTGCCATGGTTCGGCATGCTCGGCGGCGGCGTGATTTCCGCGCTCATCGCGATGGCGCTCGGCTATCCCTGTTTCCGGCTGCGCGGACATTACTTCGTCATCGCCACCATCGTCATTGCCGAAATCGGTCTGCTGCTGTTCCACAATTGGGATTGGGCTGGTGCTGCGATGGGCATCGAAATTCCGGCACGTGGCGATAGCTGGCTGAAATTCCAGTTCCCACGCAGCAAGCTGCCATATTTTTACTTCGCGCTGGCGCTGGCTTGCGTCGCCTGGTTCGTTACCTGGTGGCTGGAAGATTCCAAGTGGGGCTATTGGTGGCGCGCGGTGAAGGACAATCCGGAAGCCGCTGAAAGCCTCGGCGTGGTCGTGTTCAATTCCAAGATGGGCGCGGCGGCGGTATCGGCATTCCTGGTCGCAGTCGGCGGCAGCTTCTATGCGCAGTTCGTCTACTTTATCGATCCCGAGAGCGTCATGGGCTTTCAGTTCTCGCTGCTGATGGCGTTGCCAGCGGTGCTCGGCGGCATCGGCACGCTGTGGGGGCCGATGCTGGGCGCTGTCATCCTGATCCCGCTCACCGAATTGACGCGCTCCTATGTCGGTGGGTCCGGCCGCGGTGTCGACCTGATCGTCTATGGCGGCCTGATCATTGCGATCTCGCTGGCGCGGCCGCAGGGGCTGATCGGCCTGTTCTCGTTCAAAGGCCTTTCAGGGCTGTTTGCGCCCAAGCGCAAGGAGGCTGTCCGATGACGCCTCTTCTGGAAACCCGCGGCGTCTGGCAACGTTTTGGCGGCCTGATCGCCAACAGCGACGTGTCGATTTCGGTCGGACGCGGCGAGATCGTCGGCCTGATCGGCCCGAACGGCGCCGGCAAGTCGACGCTGTTCAACCTGATCGCGGGCGTGCTGCCGCCGACCCAAGGCTCGATCATCTTCGACGGCGAGGATGTCACCGCGCTACCGGCGGCGGAGCGCTGCCAGCGCGGCATCGGCCGCACCTTCCAGGTCGTGAAAAGTTTCGAGACCATGACCGTGATCGACAACGTCATCGTCGGCGCGCTGGTCCGTACCACCGTGATGCGCGATGCGCGGCGCAAGGCGCATGAGGTGCTGGAGTTCTGTGGCCTTGGCCCGCGCGCCAACGTGCTCGCCAGCGATCTGGTCCCGTCCGAAAAGCGCCGGCTCGAGGTGGCGCGGGCGCTGGCGACCGAACCGAAACTGCTGCTGCTGGATGAGGTGCTCACGGGGCTTACGCCGGTCGAGGCCAAGACCGGCGTTGAACTAGTACGCAAGGTGCGCGACACCGGCGTCACCGTGCTGATGGTTGAGCATGTCATGGAAATCGTGATGCCGCTGGTCGACCGCGCCATCGTGCTGGATCTCGGCAAGGTGCTGGTCGAGGGCAAGCCTGCGGACGTGGTTCGCGACCCGAAAGTCATCACCGCCTATCTGGGGGATCGTCATGCTGTCGGTGCATGAAGTCACCACCGCCTATCAGGGCCTGGTCGCGATCTCGGCGGTCTCGATCGAGGTGGCAAAGGGCGAAATCGTTTGCGTCGCCGGCGCCAACGGCGCCGGCAAGTCGACGCTGCTGAAATCGATTGCGGGCGCCGAGCGACCTCGCTCCGGCACCGTAACGTTCGACGGAACCCGCATCGACGGCATGGCGCAGCATATCATCACCTCGCGCGGCATCGCCTATGTGCCGGAAAACCGCCGGCTGTTTCCGCGCCTCTCGGTGCGCGACAACTTGAGGCTCGGCAGTTATCTTTTTCGTAGCCAGTCCGACCGCGAGGCACCGCTCGATCTCGTCTTCAAGCTGTTTCCCCGCCTGCAGGAACGCCTCGAGCAGCGCGCCGAAACGCTAAGCGGCGGCGAGCAGCAGATGCTGGCCATCGGCCGCGCGCTGATGACCCGACCGCGGCTGTTGATGCTGGATGAGCCGTCGCAGGGCATCATGCCAAAGCTGGTCGATGAAATCTTCCAAGCCGTGAAACGCATCCGCGACGCCGGCATGACCGTGCTGATCGTCGAACAACGCATGTCCGAATGCCTGGAGATCGCCGATCGCGCCTACATCCTGCAAACCGGCCGCGTGCTGATGCAGGGCAGCGCCGCCGAGATCAGCGTCAATCCCGATGTGCGGAAGGCGTATCTGGGATTGTGATGCCGTAGGATGGGTAGAGCGAAGCGAAACCCATCAATTCCATTCCGCGGAGAGATGATGGGTTTCGCTGCGCTCTACCCATCCTACGAGTGTCCATGCTCCGGCAGCGTCAGCCCAAACGTCTTCGCCAAATCCTTCACCTGCGCCGGCGACAGATACCGCGGGTTCAGCCCGCGCAGCAGCAGATAGAGCTTCGCCGTCTCCTCCAGTTCCTCCATCGCGAACACCGCCGCTTCAAGGGTGTCGCCTGACACCACCGGGCCATGGTTGGCGAGCAGCACGGAAGAGTACTTCCCGGCCAGTCCCTTGATGGCGTCGGCGACGGCGGGATCACCGGGCCGATAGTAGGGCACGAGCGCGGTGTGCCCGCATTTCATCACGTAATAGGCCGTCATCGGCGGCAGCGCGGCGCGGGGGTCGATCTCGGGCAGCATCGACAGCGCGACTGAGTGAGTCGAATGCAGATGCACGACCGCGCGTGCCGCGCCGCGGGTCTGGTAGAGCGCGGTGTGCAGCGGCACTTCCTTGGTTGGCGCGTCGCCAGATACCAGCCGTCCGTCGGGCCCGAGCCGCGACATTCGGGCCGGATCGAGGAAGCCGAGCGAGGCGTTGGTCGGCGTCACCAGCCAGCCGCCGTCATCGAGTTTCACGCTGATATTGCCGGAGGAGCCCGGCGTTAGCCCGCGCTCGAACAGCGAGCGGCCGAAGCGGCAGATTTCCTCGCGGAGCCTTGTTTCGCTCATGGACCGACCTCTTTTCCGCCTTGTCTCACGCTTTGGCAGCGCGGCCAAGCCGTGATACGCAGGGGCCAAGCCGCCGGCCGAATGGCCGCTGGACAGAAACCATCGAGGAACCGCCGCATGCCAGAATCCGCCAAACCGCGCGTCGCCGTCATCGGGCTGGGCTCGATGGGCTATGGCATGGCGACCTCGCTGCGCCGTGCGGGGCTGGAGGTCACCGGGTGCGACGTCTCGGCTGACACGGTCAAGCGGTTCGTCGCCGACGGCGGCAAGGGTGCGGCGACGCCGGCGGCCGCGGCGAAATCGGCCGACATCGTCGTCAGCGTCGTCGTCAACGCCGCGCAAACCGAGACCATCCTGTTCGGCGCCAAGGGCGTCGCGGAAACGCTGGCGAAAGGCGCGGTATTCATTTCCTCCGCCACCATGGACCCCGATGTCGCGCGGCGTCTGGCCAAACAGTTGGAAGCAACCGGCCGGCACTACCTCGACGCGCCGATTTCCGGCGGCGCACAGCGCGCGGCGCAGGGCGAACTCACCATCCTCGCATCCGGCAGTCCGGCCGCGTTTGCCAAAGCGCGGTCCGCGCTGGATGCGATGGCCGCAAAGCTCTACGAACTGGGCAACGAAGCCGGCCAGGGCGCCGCGTTCAAGATGATCAACCAGTTGCTCGCCGGCGTCCATATCGCTGCCGCTTCCGAGGCCATCGCATTCGCCGCCAAGCAGGGCCTCGACATCCGCAAAGTCTACGAGGTGATCACGGCCTCCGCCGGCAATTCCTGGATGTTCGAGAACCGCATGCCGCATGTGCTCGACGGCGATTATGCGCCGCGCAGCGCGGTCGATATCTTCGTCAAGGATCTCGGCATCATCCAGGACATGGCGCGCTCGGCGAAATTCCCGGTGCCGGTTTCGGCTGCTGCCTTGCAGATGTTCCTGATGACGTCAGCCGCCGGCATGGGCCGCGATGATGACGCGTCGGTAGCGCGGATGTATGCAAAAGTCACCGGCACGCATCTGCCGGGCGAGCCGAAGTAAGAGCAAGATCAAGAAGGGGACCGTAGATGCCGCGCTTTGCCGCCAATCTCTCCATGATGTTCACCGAGGTCCCGTTCCTCGACCGCTTCGATGCGGCGGCAACAGCGGGATTTGCCGCGGTCGAATTCCTGTTTCCCTACGACCATCCGGCAGACGCCGTCGGCGAGCGGCTTAAAAAGAACGACCTGACGCAGGCACTGTTCAATCTGCCGCCGGGTAATTGGGACGCCGGCGAAAAAGGCTTTGCCGCGCTGCCGGAGCGCTTTGACGATCTCAAGCGAAGCCTGGAGACCGCACTGCCTTACGCGAAGGCGACCGGCGTCAAGCGGCTGCATCTGATGGCGGGCATCGCCGATCGCAGCAGCGCGAAGGCCGTCGAACAATTCTACAAGTCGGTGGCATGGGCAGCCGAGTTCTACGCGCCCCATGGGCTGGACGTGGTGATCGAGCCGATCAATCCACGCAACGTGCCCGGCTATTTTCTCAATGATTTTGGCTTCGCACGCGACCTGATTACCGAGCTGAAGATTCCGAACCTGAAGCTGCAGTTCGACATCTATCACTGCCAGATCATTCACGGCGACGTCACCATGCGGCTGCGCGAGATGATGCCCATCATCGGCCATGTCCAGATCGCCAGCATCCCCTCACGCAACGAGCCCGACGGCGAAGAGCTGAACTATCCGTTCCTGTTCACCGAGCTCGACCGGCTCGGCTATGGCGGCTTCGTCGGCTGCGAGTACAACCCGCGCGGCAAGACCACCGATGGACTCGGCTGGTTCAAGCCCTATGCCGGAGCAAAGCCGTGAAACTGTCCTTGGGCTGCATCGCCGACGACTACACCGGCGCCTCCGACCTCGCCAATACGCTGACCCGTCAGGGGCTGCGCACGGTGCAGACCATCGGCGTTCCGCCGGACGATCTCGCGCTGCCGGAGGTCGATGCGGTGGTGGTGTCGCTCAAGAGCCGCTCGATCGAGGCTGGTGTTGCGGTGGACCGTTCGCGCGCCGCCGAAAAATGGCTGCGCGGCCGCGGCGCCGGCCACGTGCTGTTCAAGATCTGCTCGACCTTCGATTCCACCGATGCCGGCAATATCGGCCCGGTGATGGACGCGCTGCGCGCCGACTGCGGCGAGGCGATCGTGCTGGTGACGCCGGCTTTTCCGGAAACCGGCCGCACCGTCTATCAGGGCAATCTGTTCGTGGGCTCCGCGCCGCTGAACGAAAGCCCGCTGAAGGATCATCCGCTCAATCCGATGCATGATTCCAATCTGGTGCGGGTGCTGGCGCGCCAGAGCCGGACCCAGGTCGGGCTGGTCGACCTCGCGACGCTCACGCGCGGAGCTGAGGCGGTTCGCGGACGTCTTGCGGAGCTGGCGGGAAAGGGTATCGGCGCGGCCATCATCGATGCGGTCTTTGACCGCGATCTGGAAACCATCGGCGACGTCGCGCTGGATCACCGCCTGTCCGTCGGCGCATCTGGCATCGGACTTGGCCTTGCCCGGGCACTGGTCAGCTCCGGCAAGGTCAAAGCGGCTTCCGCGGGCGCGGTCTCCGGCGTGCCGGTCGGGGGACCGGCGGCGTGTCTTGCGGGGAGCTGTTCGCAGGCGACGTTGGCGCAGATTGCCAATGCCGAAAAGACCATGGCTGTGCTGCATCTCGATCCCGAGCAGATCATCGCGGGGCCGGCAGAGGCGCGCCGGGCGCTGGCCTGGGCGAGCGACCGGATCGGGAATGGTCCAATCCTGATCGCCAGCAGTTCGACTCCGGATCAGGTTGCAGCTCTGCAATCTCGGCATGGCCGCGATGCAGCCGGACATGCCATCGAGCAGGCGATGGCCGATATCGCCGAAGGCCTGGTGCGCACCGGCGTGCGGCGATTGGTTGTCGCCGGTGGTGAAACTTCGGGCGCCGTCGTTGATCGGCTGAGGATTCCGGGCTTTCTCGTCGGCGAAGAAATCGCTGCAGGCGTGCCGGTTTTGCGCGCGGTCGGCGCCGAGGACGGCGAGATGCTGCTCGCACTGAAATCGGGCAATTTCGGCGGGACGGAGTTTTTCTCCGATGCCTTGAAGCTGATGCGCTGATCGCTTCAAGCCGACATTCATTTCCTGGTGAGAACTGTCGCGTAGGTATTTGTACGGACGCGAATTAACTCAACCTGAGGAAGCGTCGGGTTTGATATCCACCAGGCATCTTTCCTTTCCAAATTCCGGGCCTTTTCCCAGACGGCGTCCCGCGCGCCCAAAACCAAGAGATTCCACCCATGCTCGCCCGCTATTCGATCCGCACCAAGATCATCACCGTGGTCGCCTTCCTGCTCGTCGCGATGGCGGGCATGGGTCTGCTCGCGGTGAAGAACATGCGCGCCATCAACGCCAACACGGTCGATATCGCGACCAACTGGATGCCGAGTATCCGCGTGCTGGGCGACCTGCGCGCCGGCACCATCACCTACCGCAACGTGATCCGCGAGCACATGCTGTCCGAGACGCTGGAAGAGAAGCTCTCGATGGAGAAAACGCTCGGCACCGTCACCGAAAGCAACACCAAGATCCGCGCGGCGTACGAACCGCTGATCACCTCGGCGGAGGAACGTGCGCTGTATGCCGAATGGTCGAGGCTGTGGGACAAATACCGGAAGGGCACCCAGGAGGTCATGGAACTGTCGCGCAAGGCGGCTGGAAATATCCCGACCGAAGCCCACGACCTGAATACCACGACCGTCAACAAGATCAGCCTCGATGCCGACGCCGTTCTGAAGAAGAGCATCGATCTGAACAATGCCGGCGCGGACAAGGCGGCAAGGGAGGCGGCCGACAGTTACACCGCCGCTCTCATGATGCTGGCCTTAATTCTCGGCGCCGCCGTCATGATCGGCGTCGGCATCAGCGCCTATCTGGTTCGCGACGTCTCGCGCGGCATTGCCTCCATCGTCACGCCGATGCAGGCACTGGGTAAGGGCGATCTGAGTGCGGAGGTGCCGCACCAGGGCGAGAAAACCGAAATCGGCGCGATGGCCGATACCTTGCAGGTATTCAAGGAAGCGCTGATTGCCAAGAAAGCCGCCGACGAGGCTGCCGCCGCCGACGCCGAAGCCAAGATCGAGCGCGGCCGTCGGGTCGACGGCATCACCCGCAACTTCGAAAGCGTGATCGGCGAGATCGTGCAGACGGTATCCTCGGCTTCGACGCAGCTCGAAGCGTCGGCCGGCACGCTGTCGGCGACCGCCGAGCGCTCGCAGACGCTGACCTCGGCTGTGGCCTCGGCTTCCGGCGAAGCCTCCGCCAACGTGCAGTCGGTGGCCTCGGCGACCGAAGAGCTCTCTTCCTCGGTCACCGAGATCGGCCGCCAGGTGCAGGCTTCGGCGCGGATGGCGACCGATGCCGTCGGTCAGGCCCGCGTCACCAACGACCGGGTCAGCGAATTGTCCAAGGCGGCGGGCCGGATCGGCGACGTCGTCGAACTTATCAACACCATCGCCGGCCAGACCAACCTGCTGGCACTCAACGCCACCATCGAGGCGGCGCGCGCCGGCGAGGCCGGCCGCGGCTTTGCGGTCGTGGCGTCGGAGGTCAAGGCGCTGGCCGAACAGACGGCAAAAGCCACCGGCGAGATCAGCCAGCAAATTGCCGGCATCCAGGGCGCGACTCAGGATTCCGTAAGCGCGATCAAGGAAATCAGCGGCACCATCGAAAGGCTGGCGGAGATCTCCTCGGCGATTGCGGCCGCCGTGGAAGAGCAGGGCGCCGCGACCCAGGAAATCTCCCGCAACGTGCAGCAGGCCGCCCGCGGCACCCATCAGGTCTCCACCAACATCACCGATGTGCAGCGCGGCGCCAGCGAGACCGGTGCGGCCTCCTCGCAGGTGCTATCGGCGGCGCAGTCGCTCTCGGGCGATAGCCAGCGCCTCAGGCTCGAGGTCGGCAAGTTTCTGGAGTCGGTTCGGGCAGCCTGACAACCGGGCGACCGTCGACGAAAAGACCCGGCTCGCGGAAGCGCGCCGGGTCTTTTCGCGCTTGGCGCGAAGATGGCGCATCTACAACCCGACTGGATGCCCGTAGTCTCACGCAAGCGGAAATTAACCGGTCCCCGCTACGCTGCGCCGCATCTTCCGGGATTCGCGCGCAAAGGTTGCCGGTTCCTTTGCGTCGTAAAATTCCACATCCGGACAACTGATTCAGAAGAAATTGGGGTCGTCGACATGATCAAGCTCAACCGTATCGGATACAAACTGGGCTTGGCCGGGGCGGTCGGCGTCCTGCTGGCGATCGGCATGGTCGCCAACCAGATGGTCACCGAATCGAGGATCGAGGAAGCCAGCGAGCGCGCCGCCCGGTCGCAGCAAGTGGCCGACAACTCGCTCTCCGCCCATATCGACCTGCGCAAGATTCAGCTTGCCGCCGGCAATGTCAGGCTGGCGAGGACTTCTGCAGAGGTCGAGAAGACCGTTGCCGATTTGCAGCGCTACAAGGCGAGCGGGGCGAAGGAGTTGGAGGCGGCGCTGGCGATGGCGCAGCGGCCGGATGCCAGGGAACGGCTGCAGAAGATCAAGACCTTGATGGAAGGCTTTACCGCCGCCGTGGAAGATCTCGCCAAAGCGCAGATCACGCTGCTGGCGCAGATCGACAAGCGCTCGGTCATCTCGGAAGAATGGACCAAGGCGGTCGATGCCCAGTTGAAGTTGCCGGCCATGGCGAAGCTGGACAACCGCCTCGAGATCGAGCGTTTGCTATTTCAGGCCGATGGAAAGGTGAACGCGTTGCGGGCTGCCGCCTGGAAGCTCGGCGCAACTGGCGATGCTAACCTGGTCTCGGAGATGGCCAAGACCGAGGCCTCGCTGAAGGACGTGTTCAACAAACTGCGCGGCGAGGCCGATGACCGGGAATTGCTGGTCGTGGTCAGCAACCTTTCCTCGACCGTCAAGCGCTTCCTGGCCGCCAATGAGGAAGCGGTAAAGACCGAGCAGGTCAAGAACGACATCATCGCCAACCGCACCGTCAAGGCCGCCGCAGATGTCGCCGACCTGATGGAAACAACCGTCGAGGCCGCGCAAAAGGATGCCAGGACCTCCAAAGACGAGGTTATGGCCGATACCGAGCGCGCCAACCGCATCAACCTGATCATGGCGATCATCGTCGTCGCGTCGCTGATCGCCTCGGTGGCATTCTCCTTCCTCGGGGTCGCGCGTCCGATGACGCGGCTGAACGGTGCGCTGGGCGAGATGGCCGGCGGCAATCTCGACGTCGAGATTCCCGGTGCCGGCCGCGGCGACGAAATCGGCGACCTCGCCAAGACGGTGACGGTCATCCGCGAGAACGCCGAGCAGAAGGCGCGCGAGGAAGCCGAGGCGAAGGTCCAGCAGGACCAGGTCGCGGCGCAGCGGCGCAAGGCCGAAATGATCAAGCTCGCCGACGATTTCGAAGGTGCGGTCGGCGAAATCGTGGACACGGTGTCGTCAGCTTCGACCGAGCTCGAAGCCGCCGCCGGCACGCTGACCGCGACCGCCGAACGCGCCCAGGAGCTGACCACGATGGTGGCTGCGGCTTCCGAGGAAGCTTCCACCAATGTGCAGTCGGTGGCTTCCTCCACCGAGGAGATGGCGTCGTCGATCACCGAGATCGGCCGTCAAGTTCAGGAGTCGGCGCGGATGGCCAATGAGGCCGTCGATCAGGCCCGCACCACCAATGACCGGGTCAGCGAATTGTCGAAGGCGGCGGCCCGCATCGGCGCGGTGGTCGAACTCATCAACACCATCGCCGAACAGACCAATTTGCTGGCGCTCAACGCCACCATCGAGGCCGCCCGTGCCGGCGACGCCGGCCGTGGCTTCGCCGTCGTGGCATCCGAGGTGAAGGCGCTGGCGGAACAAACCTCGAAGGCGACCGGCGAGATCGGCCAGCAGATCACCGGCATTCAGGCCGCGACGGAGGAGTCCGTCGGTGCGATCCAGGCGATCAGCTCCACGATCGAGAAGCTGTCGGAAATATCCTCGACCATTGCGGCCGCGGTGGAAGAGCAGGGTGCCGCAACCCAGGAAATCTCCCGCAACGTGCAACAGGCGGCCCGCGGCACCCAGCAGGTCTCCGCCAACATCACCGACGTGCAGCGGGGGGCCGGCGAGACCGGATCGGCCTCGACGCAGGTGCTCTCTTCGGCCCAGTCGCTGTCGTCGGACTCCAACCGCCTCAAGCTCGAGGTCGGCAAGTTCCTGAATTCGGTGCGGGCGGCGTAAGCCGCCGACACACTGTAAAGACTACGAAGGCTCGCCCCTGAACCGGTGCGGGCCTTTTGTCGTTCGGAATCGATGGGATGCGCTGGCTGCGGGCCTGGTTAATAAAATCCCGTATATCTACTGAGTACAAAATTAACGGGTGGAAAGCGCCTGGCGTATACGATTCCGCGCAATGGGGCTGACGACCGCCGTCGTCGCGTGGGAGACCAAGCATGTTTGGAATGATAAGCCGGGCCAAGCTGACGGTTGGCCGAAAGATCTATGCCCTCATCTGCCTGAGCTTTGCCGGGCTGCTCGGCATCGCCTTTCTCGATTCGCGCGAACTGGCATCGAGCTTGAACCAGCAGAAGCAGATCGAGCTGCGCCACCTCGGCGAACTCGCACTCGGCATCATCAAGGAAGAGCATGCCGCGGCGCAGAAGGGCGGCGTTTCCGACGCCGATGCCCAGAAGCGGGCGATGGCGCGGATCGCGGCGCTCAGGTACGGCAACAACGACTATTACTGGATCAATGACATGCATCCGAAAATGGTGATGCATCCGATCAGGCCGGAGATGAACGGCAACGATCTTTCGGCCTACAAGGATCCCAACGGCAACCTGTTGTTCGTCGATTTCGTCAATACCGTCAGAAAGAACGGCTCCGGCTTTGTTCCCTATGAATGGCCGAAGCCCGGCTTCGACAAGCCGCAGCCGAAACTGTCCTACGTGGTCGGCTTCGCCCCGTGGAACTGGGTCGTCGGCACCGGTGTCTACATCGACGACCTGACGGCGCAGACCTGGGCCTCGACCCAGCGCTCGCTGATCGTTGCCGGTGTAGTTCTGCTATTTACGCTCGTGGTGTCGATCTTCGTGGCGCGTACGCGTCACCGGTCCGCTGCAGCGGATGACGGTTGCGATGAACGATCTCGCGAGCGGCAACCTTGCCGTCGAGGTGCCCGGCGTCGGGCGCGGCGACGAGGTTGGCGAGATGGCCAAGGCCGTCGAAGTGTTCAAGAGCAATGCCATTGCCCGCCAGTCGCTGGAGGCCGAGCAGCACGCGGCCGAGACCCGCGCCGTGGCGAGCCGCAAGGCGGATATGAGCAAGATGGCCGACGATTTCGAGGCCGCAGTCGGCCGGATCGTCGAAGCCGTGTCGTCGGCATCCAGTCAGCTCGAGGTGTCGGCGGGTACGCTGACGTCGACCGCGGAACGCGCGCAGGAACTTGCGACAACGGTCGCCTCGGCCTCCGAGGAAGCCTCGACCAACGTGCAGTCGGTGGCCTCGGCCACCGAAGAGATGGCGTCATCCGTCACCGAGATCAGCCGCCAGGTGCAGGAATCGGCACGGATGGCCAACGACGCCGTGGAGCAGGCCCGCACGACCAATGACCGCGTCAGCGAATTGTCGAAGGCGGCAACCCGCATCGGCGACGTCGTCGAACTGATCAACACCATCGCCGGCCAGACCAACCTGCTTGCGCTCAACGCCACCATCGAGGCGGCGCGCGCCGGCGAGGCCGGCCGCGGCTTCGCGGTCGTGGCCTCCGAGGTCAAGGCACTGGCCGAGCAGACTGCAAAAGCCACCGGCGAAATCGGCCAACAGATCACCGGCATCCAGGCCGCTACCCAGGAATCCGTGAACGCGATCCAGGCGATCAGTGGCACCATCGAGAAGCTGTCGGAGATTTCGTCGACGATTGCGGCGGCCGTGGAAGAGCAGGGCGCCGCGACGCAGGAAATCTCCCGCAACGTGCAGCAGGCGGCCATGGGCACCCAGCAGGTGTCCTCCAACATTACCGACGTGCAGCGCGGCGCCAGCGAAACCGGATCGGCGTCCTCGCAGGTGCTTGCGGCGGCGCAATCGCTGTCAGGCGACTCGAACCGCCTCAAGCTCGAGGTCAGCCGGTTCCTCGACTCGGTGCGGGCAGCCTGACAGGGCCTGGACAGGCCCGAGTCAAACAAGAGCCCGGCTTCCAAAGCCGGGCTCTTTTGCATCCGGCGTGAATTGCTTCAAACAACCGGCGTTCGCCGCGGCGTGCCTGCGGCCATTTCATAAAACGACGCAGGCACCGATAGCGCTCCCGCCCTCCCGTAATTTTACTTGCTGCCAAATTAATGCATGTGAAAGTCGTCAAGTGATTTGATGAGGGACGGCTTGGCCACGTCCTGCGGATTCGCGGATTGCGGAAAAAGCCTGGATCGGGCAACGGCGTCCAAAATCCCAACTCATGGAGACCTGTCGTGGCCATTTCGTTTGGTCGACTCCGAATCATGCCCCGCATCCTGTGCGCGCTGCTGGTTCCTTCACTTGGCCTGTTGCTGGCCTCATCGATCGTCGTGCGCGAAAAGGCGGCGACGGTCGGGGAAATGCAAAAACTCTCCACACTTGCCGGCCTCGCCACGCGCGTCAGCGGGCTGGTGCACGAGATGCAGCGGGAGCGCGGTGCCTCCGCGGTTTTCCTGGGCAGCAAAGGCGAACAGCTAAAGCGAGAGCTTCCCGAACAGCGCTTGCTCACCGACGCGCAGCGCCAGACGCTCGGAGCCGCGCTCAAGGACTTTGATGTCAAGGCAGCCGGCGGTCAACTTGCCACGATCCTGGACGATGCAATGGCGCAGGTCGCGCGACTCGAGGCGATCAGGCAAGACGTCAGCTCCCTCAAGATGGCTGCCGCAGACTCGAACGTCTATTTCACGACCACCATCGGCCGCCTGCTCGACGTCGGGCTGGAAATCTCCCAGCTAGTAACCAACGTCAATGTCGCCCGCACCCTTTCGGCCTATTCAAGCTTCATGCAGGCCAAGGAACGGTCCGGGCAGGAGCGGGCAACGGGTGCCCCTGGATTTGCCGCTGGCAAATTCAACCTCGCCCAGTATCGTCTTTTCGCCGGCGTCGTCGCCAATCAGAATACCTATTTCGCCCTGTTTAAGTCATATGCCACCAGCGACGATCAGGTCTTCCTCGCGACAACGGTCGTTGGGGAGCCGGTGACCGAAGTTGATCGCATGCGGAAAATGGCGATCGAGACGTCCCCGGGCGAGCCGCTGAGCGGCGCCGATGGCGCACATTGGTATAAAATGACCACGGCGCGCATCGACCTGATGAAAAAAGTCGAAGACCATCTTGCCGGAAATCTCCTCGCTTTGGCGGAGCGTACCCGGGTGACGGCGGAATCGGCATTTTGGACCGCCCTTGGCATTGCCGCGGCGGTAATCATTCTGACGGGCGTCCTTGGGCTACTCATCGTACGCAGCATCATACGACCCCTTATCGGCCTCACTTCCGGCATGAAGGAACTCGCCGGCGGCAATTTCGGCGTGGTTCTTCCAGGGCTCGACCGCAAGGACGAGATCGGCGACATGGCGTTTGCCATCGAGGCATTCAAGCTGAAGGCTGCGGACAAGGCCCGCGACGAAGCTGAAGCCAGGATCAAGCAGGATCAGATCGCAGCGGGGCAACGCAAGGCGGATATGAGCAAGATGGCCGACGATTTCGAGGCAGCAGTCGGCCGGATCGTCGAAGCCGTGTCGTCGGCATCCAGCCAGCTCGAGGTGTCGGCGGGTACGCTGACGTCGACCGCGGAACGCGCGCAGGAACTCGCGACGACGGTCGCCTCGGCCTCCGAGGAAGCCTCGACCAACGTGCAGTCGGTAGCGTCGGCCACCGAAGAGATGGCGTCATCCGTCACCGAGATCAGCCGCCAAGTGCAGGAATCGGCACGGATGGCCAACGACGCCGTGGAGCAGGCCCGCACGACCAATGACCGCGTCAGCGAATTGTCGAAGGCGGCAACCCGCATCGGTGACGTCGTCGAACTGATCAACACCATCGCCGGCCAGACCAACCTGCTTGCGCTCAACGCCACCATCGAGGCGGCGCGCGCCGGCGAGGCCGGCCGCGGCTTCGCGGTCGTGGCCTCCGAGGTCAAGGCACTGGCCGAGCAGACCGCAAAAGCCACCGGCGAAATCGGCCAACAGATCACCGGCATCCAGGCCGCCACCCAGGAATCCGTGAACGCGATCCAGGCGATCAGCGGCACCATCGAGAAGCTGTCGGAGATTTCGTCGACGATTGCGGCGGCCGTGGAAGAGCAGGGCGCCGCGACGCAGGAAATCTCCCGCAACGTGCAGCAGGCGGCCATGGGCACCCAGCAGGTGTCCTCCAACATTACCGACGTGCAGCGCGGCGCCAGCGAAACCGGATCGGCGTCCTCGCAGGTGCTCGCGGCGGCGCAATCGCTGTCAGGCGACTCGAACCGCCTCAAGCTCGAGGTCGGCCGCTTCCTCGACTCGGTGCGGGCGGCGTGATCCTCGTACCTGCTATTCGGTTCGAAGCCGGCGCCTCATGCCGGCTTCGCGATCGCTGGCGATCCGAATCAGAAACGGGAATTGCCATGAGCCGTCGGCTTTTCGGCTGCAAGAGGAACGGGAGACATCCGTAGATCGCAAAATTGCGATTGCGGCACGTGCCGATCAATCGCCTTGAGCGAAACTTGGAGCAAATGTGGCGAACGAACTTCCGTAATCGGGAAAAAGTGGTAAGACGCAAAGGCATCGTGACGATTTGATGTCAAAAGGTCTGGTGCCAGAAGATCTGCCATGGATCGCTACCGATGGCTCGGATGACCGCCGCGTGTCGTTGCTTGATGAACTAGTTGAATCTGAGTTCGTAAAGATTAGCCGGTCTCTGGACGTCGATCGTTTCCGGAGCATCGAAGGACTGGGCGATGCCAAGAGCATTCCGATCGACGCCAAGGACTTCGCCGCCGCTTTCGCCTCGTTGAAGCTGAAGTCCTGTTCGGTCCATCTGCAGCGGACGTTCCCTCGAATTCTGCAAATGCAGTATTCCACGACCGGCGCGATCGTCGGCTTCACGATGGACGATGCCGCTTCGTTGATCATCAACGGCGTTGAAGCCCGCGCGCCGGCCTTGCTCCTGGTCAAGGGTACCACGACGTGTGAGATCGTGGAGCAGCAGGCCAATCTGGTGGCGCTTCTGAATTTTGCTTCCATCGACGATCGCGGCTGGCCAGGCGATGCCGATAGCGCTCAATTGATCGCGACGCTGCCGGATAGATGCGAGGCACTCCGGGTGACGGTTCGCGATGTCCTGACGCTCGCTTCGCATTCGCCCAATAGCTTCGCACAGCCGAACGTGATCGAGCACGTTGAAGAATCGATTCTGCAGGCGGTCGATCTGGCGATGGCTGCGGCATCGCCCACACCCGAAGCCAAGCGCCTCAGTCTGAGCCACTATCTGGCGCTGGTCCGAAAGCTCGACGAGTTCGTGGCTGACAGCGCCGGCAAGACGTTGTACAGCGCCGACGTGGCGCGGCAACTCGGGGTCTCGGTGCGGACGCTGCATAACGCCGTGGTTGCCATTCGCGGCATGAGCATGCACCGCTACATGCGGCTGCGGCGGCTGTGGAATGTACGACAACAACTGGTGCGCGGCGCATCGGTGCAGTCGGTGAAGGCGGTGGCGCTCGTGAACGGCTTCTGGCACATGGGCGAGTTCACCGCGCTCTATCGCGAGTTGTTTGGCGAAACACCGCAGCAGACGCTGTCGGCAGCCCGCAAGCAGACGGACAATCCGACGTGATGGCGATAAAGCGCGCCGCGCTTCCGTAATACTACCAGTTCCCGGACCGTGCCGCCTTAGACGCTGGTTAACCATCGTATGAAAGCCTGACGGTCATGGGTGCCGCTCTGTGGCTATGCCGCCGCAGGAGCCTTTCGTTCGCAACGAACCGGCTCGTCCCAAATTGGCCCGGCACTTCTTCACCGTGATCCCGCTCTGCGGGAAACAACGGCATCGCTGTGATTTCCCCGGGTCGTTTCATTTGAAGGACGCAAAGCCATGTCCCGCTTCATCCTGAACCTGTCGATCAGCGCCAAGCTCGGCATCGCCTCGGGCCTCGGCGTTCTGCTTGTTGGCGCGATGGCGATCAATCAAATGCGGGCAAATGCGGCAATGCGCGATCTCGACGTTGGTGTGTCGGCGCAGCAGGCGGTCGCGCGGGATGCGGTGGATGCGAAGGCGTCGATTAACGGCATGCAGACCGGCGTTCGCGATATTCGCCTCGCTAACAGTTCGGCGCATTTGCAAAGAGCCAATGATTATCTGGCCGCCGGGCTGAAATCGGTTAGTCACCTCACCGAGGAGATGCTGAAACTGTCGCACGCCGCCGAAAATCGCACACGCATCGAGAAGCTCAAGACGAGGGCTTCTGATTACGTTAAGGAAGCTCAGCAGATCGTGAAGGTGCGAGGCGAAGCGATTGCCGCAGAGGGCGCTCCCGACGCCGCAGCTCGAATCGCGAAGCTGAATGAGGAGACAGTCCGCACCGCGCGCGAGGTCACGCTGCCGATCGCGGCCGAACTCGAATCGCTTGCCAACCAGATCGCCGAGTTCGCCAAGCAGAGCGTAGAGAAGGAAAAGGCCCAAGCCGCCCGCGAAATGACGGCGGCCGAGCAGATGTCGATGACAATCAGTCTCTGCACGATCCTGTTGCTGATCGGAACCAGCATATTTTCGTTCTTCATGATCGGCCGCCCGATGCGTGCGCTGAGCGTGTCGATGGACGAGCTCGCCGGCGGCAATTTCGCGGTGGTGCTGCCGGGCCTCGGGCGCAAGGACGAGCTCGGCGCAGTCGCCGGCGCGGTCGAGAAATTCAAGGTCGTGTCCGAGCAGAAAGCCCGGGACGAGGCGGAAGCCAAGATCAGGCAGGACCAGATCGCCGCCCAGCAGCGCAAGGCCGAAATGGTCCGCCTCGCGGATTCCTTCGAGACGGCGGTCGGCGAGATCGTCGAAACCGTATCCTCGGCTTCGACCGAATTGGAAGCTTCGGCCAAAACGCTGACCGCGACGGCCGAGCGCGCGCAGCAGGTCACGACCACGGTGGCTGCTGCTTCCGAGGAGGCGACCACCAACGTGCAGTCGGTTGCATCGGCGACCGAGGAACTGTCGTCTTCGGTCAACGAGATCAGCCGTCAGGTGCAGGAGTCGGCGCGGATGGCGGGTGAAGCCGTCGACCAGGCGCGCGTCACCAACGATCGCGTCAGCGAATTGTCGAAGGCGGCAGCGCGCATCGGCGACGTGGTCGAACTCATCAACACCATTGCAGGCCAGACCAACCTGCTGGCGCTCAACGCGACCATCGAGGCGGCGCGCGCGGGCGAGGCCGGCCGCGGCTTTGCGGTGGTGGCGTCGGAAGTGAAGGCGCTCGCCGAGCAGACCGCCAAGGCGACCGGCGAGATCAGTCAGCAGATATCAGGCATCCAGGGCGCGACTCACGAATCCGTCGGCGCGATCAAGGAAATCAGCGGCACCATCGAACGGCTGGCCGAGATCGCCTCGACCATCGCGGCCGCCGTGGAAGAGCAGGGCGCGGCAACCCAGGAAATCTCCCGCAATGTGCAGCAGGCGGCCGACGGCACCCAGCAGGTTTCGGCCAACATCACCGACGTGCAACGCGGGGCGAGCGAGACCGGCTCGGCTTCCGCGCAGGTGCTTTCGGCGGCACAGTCGCTCTCTGCCGATTCGAACCGCCTCAAGCTCGAGGTCGGCAAGTTCCTGGATACGGTGCGGGCGGCGTGATGGTCCCATCGTGCCCCGGACGCAGCGCAGTACTGCGCGCCGCACCGCGTCCGGGACACGAGGACTATCCTGCCCGCCATTCCAGCACGCCATCATCCGCGGCAACGATATCGCCGACCGACCCAACCGGCGTCTGGTCCATGTTCAAGAGATGCTTGAGCGTTGCTGCGTCACCAGCGGGCACACGCGCCAGCGCCCGCGCATCCTGCTCGGTGCGCAGCATCACGACGCCGTGCTCGACCTCGCCCTTGCCCTTGTAGATCACGGTAAAGCTCTCGACTTTGCCTTTGCCTGAGGCCTCGGTGACGAAATCCGGCACCGGGCGGCGGTTGCGGTCGGCCTCGGCCTGCACGCTGGTGTCCTGGGCGAGCGGTCCCTTCGGCGCTTCGCGCGACAATACCAGTCCGTGATGCTTGGTGACGAAGCCGCCCTGGCCGTAGAGCAGGCCGAGCTTGCCGCCTTCGCGCAGCTTCCGCACCATCGCAATAGCCGCGTGCGTCATATACGTGTTGAGCGGCGCGCCGAAGAAGGTGAGGCCGCCGGTCACCGTCGGCTGCACGTCGGGGCCCAGGCCGAGTGTCCGCCGCGCCATCTTGGGTACGCAGGGAAAGCAGCTATAGAGCTCGATGGCATCGAATTTCCTGCCGTCGCCCTCGACCAGGTCCATCACCGCCTTCAGCACCGCGTTCTGCGGATGGCTTTCGTAAAACTGGTCGCGCACCAGATAGTCGCGCGGCTCCTCCGCCGACGCGCCGCCGATCGGATAGACCAGCCGCTGCTCGGCCACGCCGGCCGCGCGCGCTTTCGCTAGCGACGTCAGCAAGACAGCCCCGCCCATGTTCACGGTCGGGTTGGCCACCATCAGTTTTGTGTACGGCCACGCGATCAGCCGGTTCTCCGGCGTCGGCGTGATGATCTCTTCAGGTGCAAAACGCTTCTTCAGCCACGAATTTGGATTTTCTGACGCCACTTTCGAATAGGTCGACCATAGCGCGCCGGATTCGGCGAGCGCCTCGCGCGGCGTCTGGCCCCAATGCGCTGACGTGGCGGACTCATAGAGCGGATAGACGGTGATGGGGCGGAACACCCCGAGCTTCACCGCCATCGGCTTCTGAAACGCCGCGCCGCGCTTCGGCTCCTCGACGTCATGGGCGAACGGCGTCCATGGCAGGGCGATGCCGCCGCGCTCGGCCTTGGTTGCGGTGGATTGCGCTTCCGCGCCGCAGACCACCGCCACGCTGCACTCGACGCGCGCGATGCGCTTTGCGGCTTCGTGAATGTAGCGGATCGGGCTCTCGCCACCGACCGGGCCGTAATAGCAATGCGCCGGCGCAGCACCAAGCTTTGCTGCGAGCTGCTTCTCGGGATCGCGGTAGCGCCAGCTCAGGAAATTGACGACGTCGAGCGAGCCGAGCTCGCCGAGCAGTTTTGCGCCGCTATCGGCTTCCGCGCGCCGCACCGCCTGCTCGAGCAGTGCCAGCGGTTCGAGGCCGGCGGCGATGTCCCTTGGCCGGTCGACGATTTCGCCGACGCCGACGATGACGGGAATGCGGTCTTCGGAGAGGGGGGAGTTGTTCGACATTTCTTCTTGTTTCGCTTTCGATCGATCAATTCGTAACTTGTTGTTCCGTCATTGCGAGGAGCGCAACGACGAAGCAATCCATACCTCCACATGTTGCGCTATGGATTGCTTCGCTTCGCTCGCAATGACGGGGTGAGAGCCGTCACTCCTCCATCAGCATGTTCATATGCTCCACCGCGTCGGCAAAATCTTCCTTGAACTCCTGCACCACTGCGCCGGCCGACTTCACGCTGTCGATCAGGCCGACGCCCTGGCCGACGAAGTAAGTCACGAGATCGCGCGCCTGCACATTGCCGGCGGCGGCCGCGCGGTCGATCGAGTTGAAGGCGTCGCGGCTGATGATGCTTTGCAGCGGCATCGGCAAGGCGCCGGGGCTATCCGGTCCGCGGTCCCATGCATCGGTCCAGACCGACCGCAATTGTCGTGCCGGCTTGCCGGTGCGACCCTTGGAGCGCACCGCGTCGCGCGAGGATGCGGCGATCATCTTCTCGCGGAAAATTTCCGTGGTCTCCGATTCCACCGTCGCCAGCCACACCGAGCCGGTCCAGGCGCCGGCCGCACCCATCGCCATGCAGGCCGCCATCTGCTTACCTGTCATGATGCCGCCGGCGGCCAGCACCGGCACGTCGCGGACCGGCTTGATCGCCTTGATCACCTCGGGCACCAGCACCATGGTCGAGACTTCGCCGCAATGGCCGCCGGCCTCGGTGCCTTGCGCAACCAAAATATCGACGCCGGCAGCGACCTGCCGCAGCGCGTGCTCTTTCGAACCAACGAGCGCCGCCACCGGCACGCCATGCTTGCGGCCCATGTCGATCATCTGTTTCGGCGGCACGCCGAGCGCGTTCGCAATCAGCTTGATCTGATGGCGAAACGAGACCTCGAGCACGTCAAGCGCGCGCTGCGCGTCGAACGGCTGCGGCTGGTTGTCGGCGACATTGGTCGTCGTCAACTCGACGCCGTATTTCTTCAGCAGGTTGCGGGTGAAATCGCGATGCTGCGGCGAAATCCGCGCCTCCAGGCTCTTCCAGGTGACGTCCTTTTCGCCCGCGGTCGAAGTGTTTTCGGGGATCAGCACGTCGAGCCCGTAGGGCTTGCCATCGGTGTGATCGTCGATCCATTTCAATTCCTGCTCGATCGTCTCGGGCGAATGCGCGGTCGCTCCCAGTACGCCAAACCCGCCGGCGCGGCTGACGGCGGCAACGACGTCGCGGCAATGGCTGAAAGCGAACAGGGGAAATTCAATTCCCAGCATGTCGCAGATTGGCGATTTCATGGTGACCTCCCGGCGGCAGCATTCCAGATTGCTGCTCGGCTTTCCGCGCGACGCTAGCCCATCGGAGCCTTGCATGCCAAGCGGCCTCACTCCTCCTCCTGAGGAGGGCTTGCAATTCCATCTCGCAAAATATGCAGAGCACGGCCGCCGATTTGCGTCTTGCGCTTTGCTGCTATCGAGAGAATGCTGCCAATCAACCAAAAAGAACGTTTCAGGGAGCCCGTCTTCATGTCCGCCATGATGTCCGCCATGCCGTCCGCCGCCGCCAAATTGCCCGAGGCCTACGACGTCGTCGTGGTCGGCGCGGGCTTCGCCGGCATGTATATGCTTCACCGGTTGCGCGGGCAGGGGATGACGGCGCGGGTCTACGAGCAGGGCTCGGGCGTCGGCGGCACCTGGTACTGGAACCGCTATCCCGGCGCGCGCTGCGACGTCGAGAGCATGCAGTATTCCTATTCATTCTCGGAAGAGCTGCAGCAGGAGTGGGACTGGAGCGAGCGCTATGCACCGCAGCCGGAGATTTTGAAATACGCCAACCACGTCGCCGACCGCTTCGATCTGCGAAGGGACATCCAGTTCGACACCTGCGTCGATCGTGCCGAGTTCGACGAGGCGACCTCCCTCTGGTCGGTAACGACTTCGGACGGCAAAACGGTGTCAGCAAAATTCGTCGTGCTCGCCACCGGCTGCCTGTCGAACGCGCGAATGCCCGACATCAAGGGTCTCGATCGGTTCACGGGCAAGGTCTACCACACCGGCCACTGGCCGCATGAGGAAGTCAATTTCACCGGCCAACGCATCGGCGTCATCGGCACGGGATCGTCGGGGATTCAGTCGGTGCCGGTCATCGCCGAACAGGCCAGCCATCTGACGGTATTTCAACGCACCGCAAATTTCTCGATTCCCGCCCGCAATGCGCCGCTGACGGAACAGGAGCGGCAGAAATTTCGCGCCAACTATCCCGAGATCCGGCGCTTCGCGCGCGAGGTCGCGAAGAACGGCATCTATACCGAGATGCCCGACCGCGGCGCGCTCGATGACGGCGACAACGAGCGCCGTGCGAAGTACGAGGCGCGCTGGAATCACGGCGGGCTTACCTTCATGTCGGTCTACAACAATCTTGCGCTCGACAAGACTGCCAATGACACCGCTGCGAATTTCGTCCGCGAGAAGATCGCAGGCATCGTCAAGGACCCGGAAACGGCAAAACTATTGCAGCCGAACAACCATCCGATCGGCTCAAAACGCATTTGCATCGACACCGATTATTTCGCGACCTTCAACCGCCCAAACGTGACGCTGGTCGACATCAAGTCGAATCCGATCGAAGAGATCACCGAAAACGCCGTGCGCGTGGCCGGCAAAAACTACGAAGTCGACGCTCTGGTGTTGGCGACCGGTTTTGACGCGATGACGGGATCGGTGGCGAAGATCGATATCAAGGGCTGCGACGGGCAGACGCTGAACCAGAAATGGGCCGCGGGCCCGCGCACCTATCTCGGCCTGATGAGCGCAGGCTTTCCCAACCTCTTTATCGTCACCGGCCCCGGCAGCCCGTCGGTGCTGTCCAACATGATCGTGTCGATCGAGCAGCATGTCGACTGGATCACCGACTGTCTCGCTTACATGCGCGATCGCGGGCTCGACACGATGGAGGCCGCCACCGAAGCCGAGGACAAATGGGTCGCCCATGTCAACGAGGTTGCCTACACCACGCTCTATCCGCAGGCCAATTCCTGGTACATGGGGGCCAACGTCCCCGGCAAGCCGCGCATCTTCATGCCCTATATCGGCGGCGTCGGCCCCTACCGGCAGATCTGCAACGACGTCGCGGCCAAGGGCTATCAAGGATTTGTGATGGAGCGGGCGGAGGCGCCGCGCAAGGCGGCGGCCTCGTAATCGCCGTCATTGCGAGCGCAGCGAAGCAATCCACCTTACCACGCAAAGAAAGAAGAATGGATTGCTTCGTCGCTACGCTCCTCGCAATGACGGACTCCGCAGCCGCCGCGTTAACACCTCAACAAACCGGTCGGCATCGGCTTCGTCATTATAGACGTGCGGCGACACACGCATGCGCCCCAGCCGCGTTGCGACATAGACGCCTTCGCTTGCCAGTCCTTCGACGAGGCCCGCCGGCATTCCGCCCTTGAAGGCGAGGCTCACTATATGCGGCGCCCGCAGATGAGGTTCGGGAACGTGGACGCCGATGCTGCGCACGGCTTGCGCGATCCGCTCCGTCAACATCGTGAGACGCTGCACGATAGCCGGCGCTCCCCATTCGACTATCATCTCCATGCCGATCGAGGCCATCTCCATCGAGATGAAATGATCGCGCTCGCCCATGTCGAAGCGCCGCGCATCGCCAACGTAACTGACATCCGTGAAATAGACCGCGTTCTCGGCGCGCACGTTGCGACGGCCAGAGGCGGTCTGCTCGAGCGGGATACCGCCTTGATGGCGTTTTGCAACATAGAGAAAGGCGCGGCCGTAGGGTCCGAGCAGCCATTTGTAGGTCGGGAAGATCACAAAATCCGGGTCGAGACGCTTCACGTCGGTCGTTAGCACGCCAGTGCCTTGCGTCGTATCGACGAGAAAGGCAGCGCCTCGTTGCCGGAGCGCCGTGCCGACCTTGTCGACGTCGATCAACCCACCATCCGACCAGTGCACGGATGAGATTGAGGCCAGGCTGACCGGTGGTGCGCCGGATCGTTCGATCGCGGCAAGCACCGCCGACGTCCAATCGCCATCGTCGGGTTGCCGAACCGTCTCGACGGCGAACCCTTCCGCCTCGGCCCGCGTATGCCATTCGAGCACCGGCGAGGAGTGGTCGTTCTCCAGCACGATCACGCGCGTGCCGCGGGCGATCGGCAGCATCTTCGCGGCGGTCGCGACGCCGTAACTGACCGAGGGAATCAGCGCGATATCCGCGGCCTCGGCATTGATTAGCCGGGCGGCAGCACGGCGCGCGCGTTCATGCTGTTGGTTGGCGAAGGAGGCCTCGATCGTCCACGGCATGCCCTTGCGGAGAACCGCGGCGCGGCCGGCCTCCAGCGTTCGAATCGGCAGCGGGCTGTAGGAGGCGGCATTCAGGTAGCAGATCTGGCGCGGTATCTCGAACAGGGCGCGCTGTGATGGGAGCATTTGGATGGTCTCTTTGCTGGCGGCACATCCATTATGGCCGATCTCGACTACGCCAGCCACAGGAGCATTGCTCCGATTGCCCTACACTTGCTTTCGCAACATAGCGCATTCCTCCCCTGAGTTTTGCGCGCTTTTTGTTTGGTTGCAGTGCTGATACGAAATCTTACATGGATTGCGGCGGCCGCCGCGCGACAGATCACGCAATCGCGAGACGGCTCGAATCAGCCTGGAGCCAAACCAATGACCGACGCCCCCGTTAACGATCCCGCCGAATACGTGCCGCCGAAAGTCTGGACCTGGAACAAGGAAAGCGGCGGCCGGTTCGCCGCGATCAATCGCCCGATCGCAGGCCCTACGCATGAGGCGGAGCTGCCGGTTGGCCGCCATCCGTTCCAGCTCTACTCGCTGGCTACTCCCAACGGCGTCAAGGTCACCGTGATGTTCGAGGAGCTGCTTGCGGCTGGCCACAGCGGTGCGGAGTACGATGCCTGGCTGGTCAAGATCGACGGCAACCAGTTCGGCAGCGGCTTTGTCGCTGTTAATCCGAATTCGAAGATCCCCGCACTGATGGATCGCAGCGGACCGACGCCGATCCGGGTGTTTGAGTCCGGTGCGATCCTGATGCATCTCGCCGAAAAGTTCGGTGCGTTTTTGCCGACCAGCGGGCCGGCGCGGGCCGAATGCCTGTCGTGGCTGTTCTGGCAGATGGGCAGCGCGCCGTTTCTCGGCGGCGGCTTTGGCCATTTTTACGCCTACGCGCCGACCAAGATCGAATACGCCATCGACCGCTACGCCATGGAGGTGAAGCGCCAGCTCGACGTGCTCGATCGGCGTTTGGCCGATAACGAATATCTCGCAGGGAGCGAATACACGATCGCCGACATGGCGACCTGGCCGTGGTACGGCGCGCTGGCCAAGGGTCTGGTCTACGGCGCCGGCGAATTCCTCTCGGTGCACGAATACAAGAACGTGCAGCGCTGGACCGACGCGATCGCCAAGCGCCCGGCGGTGAAGCGCGGGCGCATGGTCAACCGCATCTCCGGCGATCCGGCAAGCCAGTTGCACGAGCGGCATGACGCGAGTGATTTCGATACCAAGACGCAGGACAAGATCGGCGAGCCGGCAAAGGGGTGAGGCGAGGGGAACGCGATGAGCTTCTTCGAAAAAGGTCCGGTTCGCATCCACTACGAGGAAGCCGGCTCCGGCTTTCCGCTGCTATTGATCGCCGGCGGCGGATTGAATTCTAACATCTCCGGCATTACCGGCGACTATCCGCCCTTCAATGCCATCAAGGAGTTCGGCAACGAATATCGTTGTATCGCCTACGACCTGCGCAACGCGCCACCCGGTCAGTCGTCAGGCCCGCTTGAGATCGACCGTCCCTGGGATTCCTACACCGACGACCAGCTCGCGCTGATGGATCATCTGGGATTCGACAAATTCATGGTGCTGGGCTTCTGCATCGGCGGTCCCTTGATCTGGAATCTCATCAAGCGCGCACCGGACCGCGTTGTGGCGGGCGTGCTGGCGATGCCTTCGGGCTCGCGCCCCGAGATGCGCGACCTGTTTTACAATAACAACATGACCGGCTGGGCGCCGGAACTGACAAAACGCCGGGACGACATCACGATGGAGCAGGCCGAGAAATTCCTGACCCGAATGTATCGCACCGATCCGGATTTCGTCTTCACGGTCACGCGCGATTTTGTGCGAAGCTGTCAGACGCCGGTGCTGATCCTGCCCGACGACATCCCGGCGCATCCTTATGCGGTTGCGATGGAGAGTGCGCTGTTGGCGCCGAACGCGGAAGTCAGCCTGTTTCCGTGGAAGGAGCCGAAAGAGCGGGTGCCGCTCGCGGTGCGGCAGATCCGGTCATTCCTGCGCGCGCATAGGCCAAATTAGACCGCTGTCTTCGCCCCTTCCGCCGGCGGAAACACCACGCGGTCGTCGGTCCGGCAGTAACGATCCGCGAACATGCGGCCGATCGGGTGATAGCGCTCCATATGCACGCGCATCGCGGCGTGGTCCCACAATTCGTCGCGGATGTGGAAGTGGATGCCTTCGCCCATCACCAACAGCCGGTCGCCGTTGACGTCGATCTCCTTCCAGGTCTTGCACTCCATCGCAAACGGCGCATCGGCCAGCCGCGGTACGGCGATTTTGGTCGAGGGCGCCAGTTTGAGATCGAGATAGTCCGGCTCGCCGACCTCGGGCGGAAAGTCGCCGCTGCTTTCATGCATTGCCCGCGCCAACGGCTCGTCGGTCATGTTGACGACGAACTCGGCCGTTCGGCGGATGTTGATTACGGTATCCTTGACGCGGCCGTCGGGCCGCAGATTGGCGGCAAACATGCAGAGCGGCGGATCCTCGCAGAACACGTTGAAGAAGCTGAACGGCGCCGCGTTGACCACGCCGGCCGAACCGATCGTCGTCACCCAGGCGATCGGCCGCGGCAGCACGAAGGAGGTGAGCACCTTGTAGCGCTCGCGGGGTTTGAGGTCGCTGGGGGCGTATTGCATGGGGAACTCGCGGTGGGGTGAGCCTACTTCCGTCATTGCGAGCGAAGCGAAGCAATCCATCGCGTCACAAGCTGAGGAATGGATTGCTTCGTCGCTTTGCTCCTCGCAATGACGGTTGCATCGAAATCAACCTACGGCATGCTCAGTTCATGCCTTCCGACCACCATCCAGTGCACCTCGTCCGGACCGTCGGCGAAGCGGAGGTGGCGGACGTCCTGGTACATCTCGCCGAGCGGGCTCCACTGCGAAATGCCGGTCGCGCCGTGCATCTGGATCGCCTGGTCGATGATCCTGCAGGTGCGCTCCGGCACCATGGCCTTGACCATGCTGACCCAGATCCGCGCCTCCTTGTTGCCGAGCACGTCCATCGCCTTGGCGGCTTTCAGCACCATCAGGCGCATCGCCTCGATTTCGCAGCGCGCCTGGGCAATGATCTGCAAGTTTCCGCCGAGATGGGCGATCTTCTTGCCGAAGGCTTCGCGGGTGAGCCCGCGCGAAACCATCAGGTCGAGCGCCTTTTCCGCCTTGCCGATCGTGCGCATGCAGTGATGGATGCGCCCGGGCCCGAGGCGGACCTGCGAGATTTCAAAGCCGCGGCCTTCGCCGAGCAAGATGTTCTCCTTCGGTACCCGGCAATTGTTGAAGCGCAGATGCATGTGGCCGCGCGGCGCGTGGTCGTGGCCGAACACGTGCATCGGGCCCAAAATCTCGACGCCGGGGGTGTGGATCGGCACCAGGATCTGCGACTGCTGCTTGCTTGGCGGCCCATCGGGATTGGTCTTCACCATCACGATCATGATCTTGCAGCGCGGATCGCCGGCGCCGGAGATGTAATACTTCTCGCCGTTGATTACCCATTCGTCGCCGACGAGTTTTGCCGTGGTGGAAATATTCTTGGCGTCGGAGGAGGCAACGTTGGGTTCGGTCATCGCGTAGGCCGAGCGGATTTCGCCTGCCAGCAGCGGCTTCAGCCACTTCTCCTTCTGCTCCTTGGTGCCGACGCGCTCCAGCACTTCCATGTTGCCGGTGTCGGGCGCCGAGCAGTTCATGGTCTCCGACGCCAGCGGATTCTTCGCCAGTTCAACCGCGATATAGGCGTAGTCGAGATTCTTCAGGCCTTCGCCGGTCTCGGCATCAGGCAGAAAGAAATTCCACAGGCCTTCTTCCTTGGCCTTGTCCTTGGCCTTCTGCAGCACCGCCAGTTGCTCCGGCGTAAAGCTCCAGCGGTCCTTCTTGCCCTCGCCGAGCCGCATGAACTCGACCGACATCGGATCGACGGTCTCGCGGATGAATTTTTTGACGTGCTCGTACAGCGGACGAACCTCGTCCGACATGCGCAAATCGTTGAGTTCTTCGCCCGGGTTGAGATTGTAGGTCGTCGTCCGCGGGATGTAGGCGTGTTTCATGGATTGTTCCTCCCATTTGCGCAGACCATTCATCGCGCACTCGGCTCGTTGGCCGGCAATGTAGACGGCGGGGAGGGGCTTGCACAAGCACGGGCGCGCGACGCTGGATTTTCCGCCTCATGGCAAGCGCGTAGTGCGTGGATGGGTTAGAGCCAACGGCCGGACCCGTTGGCTCTACCCATCCTACAATTCATTTGCGCCTGGCGTGCCGATCGAACGCGCTCAGCACGGCGAGCGTCATCGCGGTGACGCCGGTTTCGATGGTCGGCCTCGGCACCGGCGCGAACAGCGGCGAATGATTGGACGGTATCGGCGGGCCACCGTTGCGTGCCGAGACGATACGTTCCTGGTCATAGACGCCGATGTTGAACATCATCGACGGTACGCCCGCGCCGGCGAATTCGGAGAAATCCTCGCTGGCGGTTCCCGGCGGCGAAATCTTGAACTTATCGCCGAATGCCGCCTTCAGCACGTCTGCGGTGGCCGCGACCACATCCGGATCGTTCATGACGGGCTTGGTACCCTCGACGATCTTGATGTCGGGAGCGGGAGCGTCCGACATCGCCGCGGCCGCCTTTGCCGTTCGTTCGATCCCGGCATGTAGTTTGGCGCGAACCTCGGGCTTGTAGGAGCGAATGGTGCCGGAGAGCCGCACCGAGTCGGGGATGATATTTGGAGCGGTGCCACCGTGAATGGCGCCGATACTCACGACACCGAATTCAGTCGGGTCTTTTTCACGGCTGATCACGCTTTGCACTTCGACAATGAAGCGCGCCGCTATCCCGACAGGGTCGACGGTCGTGTGCGGTGCCGAACCGTGACCGCCGCGGCCGTGGAATGTTATATCGAGGCCGTCGGCGGCGGACGAGCCTACTCCTGTGCGATAGAAGCCCGTGCCATGAGAGAACGGACCGGCATGCAGGGCGAGGGCGATATCGGGTTTGGGGAAGCGCGTGAACAGGCCATCCGCCAGCATGGCCTTGGCGCCCGCCACGATTTCTTCCGCCGGTTGGGCGATGAACATCAGCGTGCCGCGCCAATGCTCTTTCAGGCCAAGCAGCGTCTTCGCCGTCCCGACCCAGCTCGCCATGTGGATATCGTGGCCGCAGCTATGGGCGACGAATACCTCCCGCCCGTTCCAGTTGGCCTTGTCGCGGCTCGCATAGTCGAGGCCGGTCTTCTCCTCCATCGGCAGCGCATCGAGCTCGGTGCGCACCATGATGGTGGGGCCGTCGCCATTTTTGTAGATGGCGACCAGTCCGGTCTTGCCGACATTCTCGGTGACGTCGAAGCCGAGCGCGCGCATTTCCGCGGCGAGCCTCGCGGCGGTTTTTACCTCCTGAAACGCAAGCTCAGGATGGGCGTGGATTTCCTTGTAGAGCGCGTCGAGCTTCGGATAGTCGCTTGCGAGCGAGGCTTCGATCGCCTTCTGCAGGGTGGCGACATCGAGCTCGGCGTGGGCGGGCAGCGTGATGGTTGCGAATAGCGCGGCGGACGCCGCCAATGAGATGGCAGATCGCTTCATGGCCTGACGTTCCTTCGATTGTGCCGCAATCCGTGCTGCGTAGGGTGGGTTACCCCTTCGGCTAAACCCACCCTACAGTCTTCGTTTACGCCGGCATCCGGTGCATCGCGCAGATCTTGTTGCCGTCGAGATCGCGCAAATAAGCGAGATAGAGTTTGCCCGCGCTGCCCTCGCGGATGCCCGGCGGATTTTCGCAAGTCGTTCCGCCATTGGCGATGCCGGCCGCGTGCCATGCGTCGGCCTGTTCGGGCGAGTCGGCCGCAAAACCGATGGTGCCGCCATTGGCGGGCGTCGCGGGCTGGCCGTTGATCGGCTTGGTCACCGAGAATATTCCGGTCTTGGTGATGTAGAAAATGCGGTGGCCGTCGACCCGCGCCGGCCGCACACCGAGCGTGCCGAGCAATGCGTCATAGAACGCCTTGGCTTTGTCGAGGTCGTTGGTGCCGATCATCACATGCGAAAACATTTCTTCAATTCCCTCCCAGTTTTTCCGGACGAACAACGCAAAATTGCTTGCCACTTCACTTTCCGGGCCGCCTCATCACGCTGCTCGTTACCGGGCAATGTAGACGGCGGCGCGGGCGTTCTACAAGCAGCCCCTCCGGGTAGCCGAAAAGCCACGATCCCACCGGATTACGGATCGTTAATTCGGCTGGCGCGTTGGTTCCTGTCGCCAAACGCGGCGCCTCGACGCACCCCGGCATCTTGAAGCGCGGCCACGGGAGTTCCTACCTTTGGGATGCTAGCCCGGCGTTCAGCCGCGGGCGGCAAGGAGACGACAATGAGCTATTTTAAGACTGCCATTCTGTTGGCCGGTCTGACCGGCCTCTTCATGGGGCGTCGGCTATCTGATCGGCGGCGCCACCGGTGCCACGATCGCGCTCGTGATCGCGGCTGCGACCAATATTTTCGCCTACTGGAATTCGGACCGCATGGTGCTGTCGATGTACGGCGCCCATGAGGTCGACCAGCGCACGGCGCCCGACCTCTTCAATCTCGTGGCTGAACTCGCCGGCCGCGCCGGCCTGCCGATGCCGCGCGTGTTCCTGATGGACGAGCCGCAGCCCAATGCCTTCGCCACCGGCCGCAATCCGCAGAACGCGGCGGTCGCCGTGACCACGGGTCTGGTGCAGTCGGTCAGCCGCGAAGAGCTCGCGGGCGTGATCGCGCACGAGCTCGCACACATCAAAAATCACGATACGCTGCTGATGACCATCACCGCGACCATCGCCGGTGCGGTCTCGATGCTGGCGCAGTTCGGCATGTTCTTTGGCGGCAACCGCGACAACGGTCCCGGCATCATCGGATCGATTGCCATGATGATCCTGGCCCCGCTCGGCGCCATGCTGGTGCAGATGGCGATCAGCCGGACCCGCGAATACGCTGCCGACGATCTCGGCGCGCGTATTTGCGGTCAGCCGATGTGGCTTGCGTCCGCTCTGGCCAAGATCGCCAATGCCGCGCATGTCGTGCCGAATGTCGAAGCCGAGCGCAATCCGGCGACCGCGCACATGTTCATCATCAACCCGTTGTCGGGTCAGGGCATGGACAATCTGTTCACGACGCACCCCTCGACCGAGAACCGCATCGCCGCGTTGCAGCAGCTCGCGGCGGAGCTTGGCGCGCAGGGCGGCACCTTCTCCGCCAACGCGCGCGCCAACTATCCGGGCCGCGGCCCATGGGGCCGGACTTCAACCTCGCGCGGCCCGTGGGGATAGACTGACCGCGTAGGGTGGGCAAAGGCGCTTCGCGCCGTGCCCACCATCTCTCGTCGAGCGCACTTCTCTGATGCGCGTCGTCCCTGCCTCCGTGCGCAATCGCGCACTCGGCGCAGGGACCCATAACCACCAGCCTACATTGTTGAAACGCAGCCATCGTCCCGAGTGCCCATTCCGGCGGCCGCGGAGTATGGGTCCCCTGCGTTCGCAGGGACGACAGCAGTTACGCCCACAGCCAATCTCAAAACGCCGTGTACCCGCCATCGATCACAAAGCAATCCGCGGTATGATACGACGACGCCTGGCTCATGATGTACACCGCGATGCCGCCGAAATCCGCGGGCTCGCCGAAGCGGCGCACTGGAATGCGCGGCATTACGTTGGCGACGAATTTGTCGTTGGCCATCAGCCCTGACGTCATGTCGCTCTTGATCCAGCCGGGCAGGATCGCGTTCGCGGTGACGCCGTAGCGCGCCAGCTCGACCGCGAGCGCGCGGCACAGCGCGTTCAGCGCCGCCTTGGTGCCGGCGTAGTGCTCGTTGCGCGCGGTGCCGAACAAGGACGCCAGGCTCGAGGTCGCAACTAGCCGGCCGAATTTGTCGCCGGCTTCCGCACGTTCGGTCATGTGGCGGGCGGCGGCCTGAAACACGTGGAAGACGCCGTCGAGATTGGTCGCGAACATTTTTCGCCATTCCTCCTCTGTGCGGTCGATAAAGGCGCGCCGTCCGCCGCCGCCGATGCCGGCATTGGCAAAGCAGCCGTCGACGCGGCCGAACGCATCGAGCGTCGCCTTCATCGCGGTCTTGACGGAGGCGGGGTCGGTGACGTCGCAGATCTGCGTATGGACCTTGCCGGGCCCGGCCGACATGGTTTCCGCCGCGCTCTTGTTCTTGTCGCCATTGCGGCCCCAGATCGAGACGTTGCAGCCTTGGGCGTTCAGCGCCTGCGCAATGCCGAGGCCGATGCCGCCATTGCCACCGGTGATGACCGCCGTGCGGCCGGTGAGGTCAAAGATGCTCATTGGATGTTTCCATTTTGTTTGGCAACAGAGTTGCGCCCTGCGGCGGGCAGATGTTCTGGCGCAAGCATGGACAACGCCGCCCAGAAAATCAAATATGGGCGAGACATCGTCCGGTCTTCCGCGCAGCGAAATAGCGCGTAAACACAAGTTGAGGAAACAATGCAGTTCAAGCACGTCACGCTCGATTTCGATGGCGCGGTCGCCGTTCTCAAGCTCGACCATCAGGAGGTCATGAACGCGGTCTCGATGGACATGCTGGGTGGGCTTGGCGAAGCGCTCGACGCGATCGAGGAGAAGCGAGAGGAGGTGCGCTGCCTCGTGCTGACCGGCGCCGGACGCGCCTTCTGCACCGGCGCCAATCTGCAGGGCCGCAACAACCAGAAGCCCGGCAAGAGCAATGCCGGTCAATCGCTGGAAATCGGCTTTCACCCGTTCCTGCGGCGGCTGCGCCGGCTGCATTGCCCGATCGTCACGGCCGTCAACGGTCCCGCTGCGGGCGCCGGCATGAGCTTTGCGCTGATGGGCGACATGATCCTCTGCGCCCGCTCGTCCTATTTCCTGCAGGCGTTCCGCCGCATCGGCCTGGTGCCGGACTGCGGCTCGACCTGGCTGTTGCCGCGCTTGATCGGCAAGGCGCGCTCGGTGGAATTGTCGCTGATGGGCGAACGGTTGCCGGCAGAGAAGGCGCTGGAATGGGGCCTCGTCAACCGCGTCCATGACGATGCTGACTTGATGGAGGAGGCGATGAAGCTCGCGCATGAGCTCGCCAATGGCCCGACCATCGCGCTGTCGCTGATCCGAAAGCTCTACTGGGACAGCCCGGAAAATTCCTTCGAGGAACAGCTCAACCTCGAATTCGAATCGCAACGCATCGCCGGCGCGGCTGATGATTTCAAGGAAGGCGTTGCTGCCTTCCTCGAAAAGCGCCCCGCCAAGTTCAAAGGCAAATGATCGAGGACCAACTCGCACGCTGCGTCGTCTCCTGGTATCCAGGGGCGACCGGCGTGACCGGGGCCGCAAAACTTTCCGGCGGCGCCAGCCAGGAGACCTGGACATTCGATATCGTGCATCCGGGCGGCAATGTTGGCGCCATCCTGCGCCGCGCGCCGCCGGGCTATGGCGCGTCGCCGGGGCGGGCCGCCGGCCTCGATGCCGAGGCGACACTGATGCAATTGGCACATGACGCCGGCCTGCCTTCACCGCGCGTGATGCATGTGCTGAAGCCGGCGGACGAACTCGGCCGCGGCTTCATCATGCAGCGGATCGAGGGCGAGACCATCGCGCGGAAGATTCTGCGCGATGAGCAGTTCGCCAAGGCGCGGCCGATCCTGGCGCGGCAGTTGGGTCGCGTGATCGCCGGCATTCACGGCTTGCCGTCGGCGAAACTGCCGAAGTTGCGCGAGATGAGCGCGACCAAGGAGATCGCCGACCTCGAGCGGGAATACCGCAGCTTCGACTGGCCGCGGCCGGTGTTCGAACTCGCCCTGCGCTGGCTGCGTGAGCGCGATCCCGGACCGTCGCAGCAGGTGACGCTGGTGCATGGCGATTTTCGCCACGGCAACCTCATCATCGGCGCCGATGGCGTCCGTGCGGTGCTGGACTGGGAACTCGCGCATGTCGGCGATCCGATGGAAGACCTCGGCTGGATCTGCGTCAACTCCTGGCGCTTCGGCGAGATCGACAAGCCGGTCGGTGGCTTTGGGACGCGCGAGCAATTGTTCGCCGGATACGAGGAAGCCGGCCGCACGGTCGATCCTGATCGTGTGATGTTCTGGGAAGTGATGGGCACGCTGCGCTGGGGCATCATGTGCTGCGGCATGATGCAGCGTTTCCGGCAAGGCCCCGACCATTCGATGGAACGCGCCATGATCGGTCGGCGTTCCTCGGAGACGGAGATCGATCTGCTACGGCTACTCGCGCCGCGAGGAAAGTAGGATGCAAGACGAACCGACCCCCACCGAACTGATCAAGGCGGTCGCGGATTTCCTCCGCAACGAGATTGCGCCCACCGTCAAGGGCCACAACGCCTTCAAGCTCCGCGTCGGCATCAACGCGCTCGACCTGGTGACGCGGCAATTGGCCCTGGAGCAGGGCAGCGATGCCGCCGAAGTCGCGCGGTTGAAGCAGTTGCTCGGCATGGATGGCGCGTTGATAGATCTCAATCGGGCGCTCTGCGAGAAGATCGCGAACGGAGAGGTCGATCTGCAGACACCGGGATTGGCAGAACATCTCTGGCAGACCACGATGGACAAGCTGGCCGTCGATCAACCGAACTATGCGTCGTACAAGCGCGAACTCGGAAAATCGTAGGATGGGTAGAGCGCAGCGAAACCCATCATGTGTCGAGGCCGGAACGATGGGTTTCGCTGCGCTCTAGCCATCCGGCATCGAGGCCGCTAACTCTCCGCCGTCATTGCGAGGAGCGCAGCGACGAAGCAATCCATCTCACCGCAAGTGGATAGATGGATTGCTTCGCTGCGCTCGCAATGACGGGGATAGAGCGTCGTGTTCATCACCGCCCCAGCCATTTCGGCGGACGCTTCTCGGCAAACGCCTTCGGTCCTTCGATGTAATCCTGTGAGGCCGCCATCGCCTTCACGGCCGGATACTCGCGCTGCTCGGCGATCGCCTGTTCCAGCGACACTTCGAGGCCGCGCTGAATGGCCTGCTTGGAGGCACGGATCGACATCGGCGAGTTCTTGCAGATCGTCTCCGCCCAGCGCTCCGCCGCGGCGAGTGCTTCACCGGCCGGAACCACCTCGTTGACGAAGCCGAGCTCGAGTCCCTCCTTGGCCGAGACGTGGCGCGCGGTGAGGATCATGCCCATGGCGCGCTTCAGCCCGATCTGTCGTGGCAGCCGGTGCACGCCGCCGGCAAGCGCGGCGAGGCCGACGCGCGGTTCGGGCAGCGCGAAGGTCGCATTCTCCGAGGCAATGATGAGGTCGCAGGCCAGCGCGATCTCGAAGCCGCCGCCCATTGCGACGCCGTTGACCGCGGCGATGATCGGCTTGTCGCAGTCAAAGCGCGAGGTGAGGCCGGCGAAACCGCCCTTGTCCCAGCCGCGCTTTCCGCCGGCCGCCTGCCATTTCAGGTCGTTGCCGGCGCAGAACGCCTTGTCGCCGGCGCCGGTGACGATCGCGACCCATTGCGCAGGGTCCGCGGAAAAATCGTCGAACACCTTGTTGAGCTCGAAATGCGCGTCGATATGCAGCGCATTGTACACTTCCGGCCGCGACAGCGTGATGATCGTGATCGGCCCCTTGCGTGTCACCTTGGAGAATTTCAGGTCCATGTTTGCTCCCGTTTCGATTTTCTGCGGCGAAGAATATTGGCCGCGATCATAGCGCTGCCCGACCGTTCGAAACCATCCAATTACGCAAGGCCCCCGCGCGTGCCAAGGCCTGCTCCGTTGCTTGACTTGGGCCTGGTCTTCTCACTCTATTCCGTTCGAGCAGGAGCGCTACGCAGCGCCTAAACGCAAATCAAAACAAACAATATTCCCGGGAGACCGCCTTGGATTTCAACCTGCCTGCCGACCTCACGGCCTATCTCGACGAACTCGATCGCTTCATCGCGCGCGAGATCAAGCCGCTGGAGGAAGCCGACGACAACATCCGCTTCTTCGATCATCGTCGCGAATGGGCGCGTACCGATTTCGAAAACGGCGGCTTGCCTCGGCATGAATGGGAAGCGCTGCTGCGCAAGGCCAAGAACCTCGCCGACGCCGCCGGCCATTTGCGGTTCGCGATCCCGAAGCGCTATGGCGGCAAGGACGGGTCCAACCTCTGGATGGCCGTCATCCGCGAGCATTTCGCCTCAAAGGGCCTTGGTCTGCACAATGATCTGCAGAACGAGCATTCGATCGTCGGCAACCTGCCGCTCGTGACCATGCTCGACCGCTACGGCACTGACGAGCAGAAGGCGATGATCGAAGGCTCGATCACCGGAAAATACCGCATCACCTTCGGCCTCACCGAGCCTGATCACGGTTCCGACGCGACGCATATGGAAACCAGGGCGGTGCAGGCGACGCGTGACGACGTCAAGGGCTGGATCATCAACGGCCAGAAGATGTGGACGACCGGCATGCATGTCGCGACCCATTGTGCGCTGTTCGCCCGGACATCAGGCAATGACGGCGACGCGCGCGGCATCACGTGCTTCCTGGTGCCGGCCAAGAGCAAGGGCGTGAAGGTCGAGGAGTATATGTGGACCTTCAACATGCCAACGGACCATCCGCGCGTCAGCTTCACGGATGTGTTTGTCCCTGAGGATGCACTGTTCGGCGAGATCGGCCGCGGACTTTCGCTGGCGCAATGTTTTGTGCACGAGAACCGGATCCGGCAGGCGGCGAGCTCGCTGGGCGCGGCTGTCTACTGCATCAATGAGAGCGTCAAATATGCGCGCGAGCGAAAGCCGTTCGGTAAGGCGTTGGCCGAAAACCAGGCGATCCAATGGCCGCTGGTGGAGCTGGCGACGCAGGCCGAAATGCTCAGGTTATTGATCCGCAAGACCGCGTGGGAGATGGACCAGCTCACACAGGCGCAGGTCGAGCACACCCTGTCCGATCGCGTGTCGATGTGCAACTACTGGGCAAACCGCCTGTGCTGCGAGGCCGCCGACCGCGCGATGCAGGTACATGGCGGCATGGGCTATTCGCGCCACAAGCCATTCGAACACATCTACCGCCACCACCGCCGCTACCGCATCACCGAAGGCAGCGAGGAAATCCAGAAGCGCAAGGTGGCGGGATTCCTGTTCGGCTATATGGGGGCGGGGAAGCACTGAGGAGCAAAGCCAAGGAGAAGATCATGGAAGGTGGATGTACATGCCGGCATATCCGCTACCGCCTGAACGGCAGGCCTATGATCGTGCATGCCTGCCATTGCACCTGGTGCCAGCGCGAGACCGGCACCGTGCACGCGCTCAATGCTATGTACGAAGCCGACAGAGTCGAGCATATCGCCGCCGAGCCCGAGATCATCGACACGCCGTCGGCGAGCGGCAAGGGCCAGCGCATCGCGCGCTGCCCGGTGTGCAAGGTCGCGGTCTGGAGCAACTATCCGGGCTCCGGGCCGGCGATCCGCTTCGTGCGCGTCGGCACGATGGACGATCCAACCCAGTGCCCGCCAGACGTACATATCTTCACGTCCACTAAGCAGCCTTGGGTAACGCTACCATCAGGCGCGAAGGCGTTCGCCGAATTCTACGATATCAACGAGGTCTGGTCGGACGAAGCGAAGGAGCGCCGGCGCGCGTTGCGCGAAAGAGCGGCAGCGAAGAAGTGAGCGGTTGCTATGCCCACAAGTCGTCGTCCCCGCGAACGCGGGGACCCATAACCACAGGGTGCAGTTTGAGTCACGGCCGTCAAGCGAAGGAAACTGGCACCTCTCGTATCAGCGATCGCACGGCGTATGGGTCCCTGCGTTCGCAGGGACGACATCGTTGATAGATCACGGATCAATTCACCTGCCGGTCCTTGCCCGCCCAATACGGCTCACGCAGATTCCGCCGCAAGATTTTCCCCGACGGATTGCGCGGCAGCGCTTCCATGAAGTCGACCGATTTCGGCGTCTTGAATCCCGCAATGCGTTCGCGCGTAAAATTGATGATGTCGGCGGCATTCGCCTGCTTGCCCGGCTTCATCACCACGATCGCCTTCACCGCTTCGCCCCATTTGTCGTCGGGGATGCCGATCACGGCGGCTTCGGCGACATCAGGATGATCGCAGATAGCGCTTTCGACTTCGGCCGGGTAGATGTTCTCGCCGCCGGAGATGATCATGTCCTTGATGCGGTCGTGGATGTAGAGGTAGCCGTCCTCGTCCATGTAGCCGGCATCGCCGGTGCGCAGCCAGCCGTCGCTGCCGAGAGTCCTGGCGGTGGCCTCCGGCAGGTTCCAGTAGCCGACCATGTTGGAGCCGGAGCGGGTCGCAATCTCGCCGACCTGGCGCGGCGGCAACTGGTTGCCGTCGGGATCGAGGATCGCAAGCTCGATGCCGGGCAGCGCCTTGCCGGCGGAGCGCATGCGCTCCAGCCCCTCGACATGATCCTCGGGCGGAAGGGCGACGATGGTGCCTGTCGTCTCGGTCATCCCATACAACTGCACGAAGCCGCACTTGAACACCTCGATGCACTCTTTGAGCAACGCAGCAGGAATCGGCGATGCGCCGTAGAGCATGTATTTCAGGCGCGAAAAATCCACCTGCCGCGCCCGCGGTTGCCGTACCACGAACTGCATCGCGGCAGGTACCATGAACAGTTTTGTAACGCCGGACTGCTCGAAGAAGTCCAGCACCTTGGTCGGATCGAACTCGCGGGCGATCACGCCCTTGGCGCCGTGATACAGCCCCATCACGCCCCAGCCGGAGCCGCCGATGTGGAAAACCGGCATCGCCACCAGCGAGACGTCGTCGCTCGACCATTTGTTCCATTCGGGCTTCTCGGCCTCGCTGCCGGCGTGCACCAGATTGAGGAAGTTGGCGTGCGACAGCATCGCGCCCTTGGGCTTGCCCGTGGTGCCCGAGGTATAGAGCTGGATCGCGATATCCTTCGGGCTGATCGCCACGTTCCGATCGTCGCCGCTGGCGGCGTCGCGCCAGGCCGTAAAATCCTGCCATTCCGGCGCGCCGCCCTCGGTGGTGATCACGTGGCGCACGTCGGGCAGTTGCGCCTTGATGTTGCGAACCTGCGTGATGAACTCGGGTCCTGCGAACAGCACCGGCGCCTTGCAGTCGCCGACGATGAAGGCGATCTCGGGACCGGCGAGCCGCCAGTTCACCGGCGCCATCACCACCTTGGCCTTCATCGCGCCCATCAGCAGTTCGAAATAGATGTCACTGTTCTTGCCGAGGTAGGCGATCCGCTCGCCCGGCTTGACGCCCATCGCAATCAGCGCATTCGCCACGCGGTTGGTCTTGATGTCGAACTCGGCGAAGCTGGTCTGGCGTCCCTCGAACTCATAGGCGATCGCGTCGCCGCGCGTTCTGGCGCGTTCGCGCACCATGTCGACGAGGGTCGTCAATTGCTGCGAAGCGGACATGTCTCTCCCGTATCGTCTTGTTATCGTTGCGCGGAGTTTGGCGGTATCGCGCGACAAAGACAATACGGCTCAGTCGTCCCTGCGAACGCAGGGACCCATACGCCGCGGCCTATCGGAAGGACGATGCGGCTGGTTGCCTTCGTAACAACTGGCGCTGGTGGTTATGGGTCCCTGCTTTCGCAGGGACGACAACTACCCCCGCGCGGCGCGGTCCTTCTCGTTCTGCGCCTTGATCGAGTCGCGCGCCTTGCTCCAGTCGTCGTCGCTCCAGTCGCGCAACTGATAGAAATTGCCGCCCATCGCGAGCGCCTGCGCGCCGTCCATGGCAATGGTCTCGCCGTTGATCCAGTCGCAACCGCCGGAGATCAGGAATACCGCGAGGTTCTGCAATTCCTCCATGGTGCCGACGCGGCCCATCGGGTTCTGCGCCCGCGTGCGCGCGCCGGCCTCGTCGCCCGGCTTGATGCGCTTGCTCATGCCTTCGGTCGGGATTTCGCCGGGCGCAATGGTGTTGAGGCGGATGCCGTATTTGCCCCATTCGACCGCAAGCGACATCGTCATGGCGTGGATCGCCGACTTGCTCATCGCCGACGGCACCACATAGGGCGAGCCATTGCGCACCCAGGTCACCGTGATCGATACCACGTTGCCGCGTTGCTTGGCGGCGATCCAGCGCCGACCGACAGCGTGCGTCACGTAGAAGGTGCCGTGCATGACAATGTTGGCGACGGCATCAAAGCCGCGCGGCGAGAGCTCTTCCGAGCGCGAGATAAAATTGCCGGCGGCATTGTTGATGAGATCGGTGAGGGGACCCGAGGTCCAGATCTGTTCGATCATTTCATCAACGGCCATGGCATTGCGAATGTCGACGCCGTGGCTAACCACGCGCCCGCCATGCAGATCCATCAATTCGGTTGCGGTCTCGTCGCAGACGATCTTGCGGCGGCCGCAGATGTGGACCTCGGCTCCCAGTTGGAGGAACCGCGCGGCCATGGATTTGCCGAGGCCGGTGCCGCCTCCGGTCACGAGAATGCGTCGCCCGGCGAGAAGCTGATCGTTGAACATCGTTTCCACCCAAGGGGATTGTCTGTTAATTGGTCGATTGACTAAAACCGGACAACACCGTTCTGTAAAGCAGCAACTGAGGAGATTTTTTCATGGAGCAGCGCGTCTCGATCTCGATTTCGGACGGCATTGCCGATGTCCGGTTGGTGCGTGCCGACAAGATGAATGCGCTCGATGCCGCGATGTTTGAGGCACTGGTGGCCACTACCGAGCGGCTGGCCAATGAAAAGGGCCTCCGGGTGGTAGTATTGTCCGGGGAGGGGCGGGCGTTTTGCGCCGGTCTCGATATGGGACGCTTTCAGGCCATGAAGGAAAGCGGCGGTAACGGGATCGCCGGCGGCGAGAAGCGCGACCTCACTGCACGCACCCATGGCATCGCGAACTTTCCGCAAGCTGCGGTCTGGGGCTGGCGCCAGCTTCCGGTGCCGGTGATCGCCGCGATCCAGGGCGTGGCGTTCGGCGGCGGCTTCCAGCTCGCGCTCGGGGCCGACATGCGATTCCTCACGCCAGACGCGCGGATGTCGATCATGGAAATCAAATGGGGCCTGGTGCCCGACATGGCCGGCACGCCCATTCTCGCAAGCCTCGTCCGCGACGATATTTTGCGCGAACTCACCTATACCGGCCGCATCTTCTCCGCGCAGGAGGCCATGAGTTATGGTCTCGCGACGCGGATCTGCGACGAACCGCGCACGGCAGCTTTCGAGGTCGCACGCGAAATCGCCGGCAAAAGTCCCGACGCGATCCGTGCCGCCAAGCGTATGCTGAACAAGCTCTCCGTCGATCCGGCTCCGGCGCTGCTGGCCGAATCCGTCGAGCAGCAGAAGCTGCTCGGCAGCCCCAACCAGACCGAAGCCGTGCGCGCCAATATGGAAAAGCGCGCGCCGCGGTTTGCGGACGCGTAGCGCGGCACTCCGTCATCACGGGGATAAGCCCGGTGATCCACGTTCTTTCTGGCTGCAGGCAAGCACGTGGATGGCCGGGTCAAGCCCGGCCATGACGAACTGAGAGATACTCGCAAGAAAAAGAACAAGACGATGACCGAAAACTCCCAACTCTTCCTCGGCATCATCAGCGGCGAGCGCCGGCGCGACCACGGCGAAGTCGCCGAACGGACCGAGCGCATCGCCTGCGGGCTGCAAAGGCTCGGCGTCAAACAAGGCGACAGCGTCGCCATGTTGATGCGCAACGACATCACCTTCATCGAAGCGGCTTATGCCGCGATGCGGCTCGGTGCCTATGGCGTGCCGGTCAACTGGCACTTCAAGCCGGAAGAGATCAACTATGTGCTGAAGGATTCGGGCACATCCGTGCTGGTCGCGCATGCCGACATGCTGCATCAGTTACGCGAGGCGATCCCGCAGGGCGTCACGGCGCTCAGCGTGCCGACCCCGCCGGAGATTCTCGCCAACTACAAGATCAATCCGGATCGTCTGACGACGCCCGACTTCGCGATCGATTACGAATCCTGGCTGAACCAACACCAGCGCTATGAAGGCCCGGCGGTGCCGCAGCCGCAGAACATGATCTACACCTCCGGCACGACGGGCCATCCCAAGGGCGTGCGCCGCTTTGCGCCGACGCCGGAGCAAAGCGCCAACGCCGAGCGCATGCGCGCGCTGATCTACGGCCTCAAGCCGGGTGCCCGCGCATTGCTTCCAGGGCCGCTGTATCATTCCGCGCCGAACTCGTTCGGCCTGCGCGCCGGCCGTCTCGGCGGCGCCCTGGTGATCATGCCGCGCTTCGACGCGGAACAATTTTTACGCGTGGTCACGACCGAGAAGATCGACACCATCTTCATGGTGCCGACCATGTTCATCCGGCTGATGAAGCTGCCCGAGGAAGTGCGCAGGAAGTATGACATGTCGTCCTTGCGCCATGTCATCCATGCTGCCGCGCCCTGTCCGGCGGACGTCAAGCGCGCGATGATCGAATGGTGGGGGCCGATCATCCACGAATTCTACGGCTCGACCGAGTCAGGTGCGGTTACGTTTGCGACTTCCGAGGACGCGTTGAAGAAGCCCGGCACCGTCGGCAAGATCGCGCCGGGTGCGGAATTGCGCTTCATCGGCGACGACGGCAGGGAACTGCCGCAGGGCGAGATCGGCGAAATCTACTCGCGCATCGCAGGCAATCCTGATTTCACCTACCACAACAAGCCGGAAAAGCGCGCCGAGATCGATCGCGACGGTTTCATCACCTCGGGCGATGTCGGCTATATCGACGCGGACGGCTATGTCTTCATCTGCGACCGCAAGCGCGACATGGTGATTTCAGGCGGCGTCAATATCTATCCGGCCGAGATCGAGGCTGCGCTGCATGCGATTCCCGGCGTGCACGATTGCGCGGTGTTCGGCATTCCCGACGCCGAATTCGGCGAGGCGCTGATGGCTGTGGTGGAGCCGCAGCCGGCGGTGACGCTAGATCCGACTTCCATCCGCAACCAGCTCAAGGTCGCGCTGGCCGACTACAAGGTGCCAAAGCACATCGAAATCCAGTCCAACCTGCCGCGGGAAGATTCCGGCAAGATCTTCAAGCGCCGCCTGCGCGATCCCTATTGGGAGCGGGCAGGGCGGAGGATTTAGCCGGCGCTGCCGTGCCAGCGCGAAGGGGGCTGCACTGCGTCCGGGATACCCCGGTGTGCACCGCCTCCATCTTTATCTTGCACCGCGGCAAAAAAATTGCACACTCGGAAGAGCCGGGCAGTTTGAGGTGGCCAGCCAATGTCTTCCCAGACCATGCCTTCCGAGATCGAAGTCCGGTCCAACCGCAGCGACGAGGCGCTGGCGTTGGAGGAGGATGCGCGGCTGCGGACCGACATTCGCCTGCTCGGGCGGATTCTCGGTGATACCGTCCGCGACCAGGAAGGCGCTGACGTCTTCGATCTGGTCGAACGTATCCGGCAAACCTCGATCCGGTTCCACCGGGACGAGGACAAGCTGGCGCGGCGGGAACTCGAGACCATCCTCGACAGCATGTCGATCAGCGATACCGTGCGGATCGTCCGCGCCTTCAGCTATTTTTCTCATCTCGCCAACATCGCCGAGGACCAGAACAACATCCGCCAGATGCGTGGCCGCGGTCCCGGCGGGCCGCGACCGAGCGCGCTGACCCAGACGCTCGCTCACGCAAAGACCGCCGGGATCAGCGCGGCCGAGCTGCGCCGCTTCTTCGAGGGGGCCCAGGTCAGCCCGGTCCTGACGGCACATCCCACGGAAGTCCGTCGCAAGAGCACGTTCGACCGCGAGATGGAGATCGCCGCGCTGCTCGACCGGCGCGAGCGCGTCCAGCTTACGCCGGAGGAGGCCGAGGCCTGCGACGAGCAGTTGCGCCGCGCCGTACTGACGCTGTGGCAGACCAACCTGCTGCGCCGGACCAAGCTGACCGTGCTCGACGAAGTCGCCAACGGCCTGTCGTTCTACGACTACACCTTCCTGCATGAGGTGCCGCGGCTGCATTGTGCGCTGGAGGACCGGCTGAACCGGGAGGAGGACGGCGCGCCCGGCGAGCTGGCGTCGTTCCTGACCGTGGGAAGCTGGATCGGCGGCGATCGCGACGGCAACCCCTTTGTCACTGCCGACGTCATGCGCGGCACGCTGCGCCTGCAATCGAGCCGGGTGATGAACTTCTATCTGGAAGAGTTGCATGTCCTCGGCTCCGAATTGTCGCTGGCCGCGCACCTCGCCGACGTCTCCGACGAATTGCGCGCGCTGGCCGAGCGGTCGCCGGATACTTCGCCGCACAGGAGCGGTGAACCCTATCGGCTCGCGGTATCCGGCATCTATGCAAGGCTGACCGCGACCGCTGCAAAGCTCGAGGTTGAGACGACGCGTCGTCCGGTCGGCGAGGCCGCGCCTTATGCGAGCGTGAAGGAGTTCAAGGCCGATCTCGACGTTCTGAATCGTTCTTTGATTGCGAACAATTCGGGCGTGATCGCGCGCGGTCGGTTGCGCTTGCTGCGTCGTGCCGTGGATTGCTTCGGCTTTCATCTGGCCCGGCTCGACATCAGGCAGAATTCCGCGGTGCACGAGCGCACGGTCGCGGAACTGTTCGATGCCGCGATTCCCGGCATGTCCTATCTGGCACTGAATGAGGAGGCCCGCGTCCATCTGCTGCTGCGCGAGCTGCGCAGTGCAAGGCCGCTGAGCTCGGTGTTCGTCAAGTACAGCGAAGAAACGCGCGGCGAACTCGCCATGTTCCGTGCCGCCGCCGAGGCCCATGCGCGCTTCGGCCCCGATGTGATCCACCAATGCATCACCTCCATGTGCAAGGGCATGTCGGATATGCTGGAGGTGGCGGTACTGTTGAAGGAGGTCGGCCTCGTCAATCCTTCCGGCCGCAGCGCCATCAACATCGTGCCGCTGTTCGAAACCATCGAGGATCTGCAGGCTTCATCCGGCATCATGGATAGGATGCTGGCGCAGCACGATTACCGCCGGCTGGTCGACAGCCGCGGCGGCATCCAGGAAGTGATGCTCGGCTATTCCGACAGCAACAAGGACGGCGGTTTCGTCACGTCGGGCTGGGAGCTGTATAAGGCCGAAATCGAACTGGTCGACGTGTTCGAGCGTCATGGCGTGCGCTTGCGGCTGTTCCACGGCCGTGGCGGATCGGTCGGCCGCGGCGGCGGGCCGAGCTATGACGCCATCATCGCGCAGCCCGGCGGCGCGGTGAACGGGCAGATCCGCATCACCGAGCAGGGTGAAATCATCTCCAGCAAATATTCCAATCCGGAAGTCGGTCGCAGCAATCTGGAAATCTTGGCCGCGGCGACGCTGGAGGCGAGCCTGCTGCATCCCAGGCAGAGCGCGCCGCGGAAAGAGTATCTCACGGCAATGGAGCAATTGTCGGCGCTGGCATTCAAGGCCTATCGCGGGCTGGTCTATGAGACCGAAGGCTTTGCCGATTATTTCTGGGGCTCCACCGTCATCACCGAAATCTCGACGCTCAACATCGGCAGCCGCCCGGCGTCGCGCAAGAAAACCCACGAAATCGAGGACCTTCGCGCCATCCCCTGGGTGTTCAGTTGGGCGCAGTGCCGGTTGATGCTGCCGGGCTGGTACGGCTTTGGCTCCGCGGTCGAGACCTGGATCGCGGAGCACCCGGAGCAGGGCATGGCCTTCCTGCAGGAGCTCTACCGCGAATGGCCATTCTTCCGCACGCTGCTGTCGAACATGGACATGGTGCTGGCCAAGAGCTCGATTGCGATCGCCTCGCGCTATGCCGAGTTGGTGCCGGACGTGGCCTTGCGCGAAAGCATCTTCGGGCGCATCCGGCGCGAGTGGCATGCCTCGATCGAGACCTTGCTCGACATCATGGGCCATGAGCGCCTGTTGCAGGGTAACCCGCTGCTGGAACGCTCAATCCGCAATCGCTTCCCCTACCTCGATCCGCTCAACCACGTGCAGGTCGAACTGTTGAAGGAGCATCGCTCGCATAGTCCGGACGAGCAGGTGCTGCGCGGGATTCAGCTTACGATCAACGGGATTTCTGCGGGGTTGAGGAATAGCGGGTGAGGTGAGCAAACTTCGGCCGTCGTCCCTGCGAACGCAGGGACCCATACCGCGTGATCTATCAGTAGGGGGAGGATGGGAGACATCATCCTTCAGCTACAGAACCCTGTGGTTATGGGTCCCCGCGTGCGCGGGGACGACTCGTGGTGGGAGATCGCACCTAACAATCAGCGCCCTTTGCGTTCACGGTTTCAACGCGCCCTGCGCACTTGTGTAGACCGCATAGAGCGATGATGAGCCGCAGATGTAGAGCCTATTCCGCTGCTGACCGCCGAAGCACAAATTGGCGACGGTTTCGGGAATGTGGATCTTGCCGAGCAGATCGCCGTCAGCCGTATAGCAACGCACGCCGTCCTCGTTCGGATCGCCCCAACCCACGGAGCACCACAGGCGCCCGGCGGTATCGCAGCGCAGACCATCGGTGATGCTGGGCTTGGGCATGTCCGCAAAGACCTTGCTGTTCGAAAGCTTGCCGGCCGCGAGATCCACGTCGAACACGCGGATATGCGACGGATTGTCCGGCCCGTCGGTGAAGCCGGTATCGCAGATATAGAGCTTCTTCTCGTCGGGCGAGAAGCACAGGCCGTTCGGCTCCACGAAGTCATCGACCACCACCTTGATGTCGCCGGATTTCGGATCCACCCGGTAGACGTTTTTCTTTTCCTGCTCGGGCTCCGCCTTGATGCCCTCGTAATAGCCGCCGATTCCGTAGGCTGGATCGCAGAACCAGATCGAACCGTCGGCCGCGACGACCGCGTCGTTCGGCGAGTTCAGTTTCTTGCCGTTGTACTTGTCGGCGATGATGGTGATCGAGCCGTCGAGCTCGGTTCGGGTGACCCGCCGGCCGGAATGTTCACAGGTGATCAGCCGTCCTTCGCGATCGATGGTGTTACCGTTCGAGTTCATCGAGGGCTGGCGATAGACGCTGAGATGACCGTCATCCTCCGAGAAGCGCATGATGCGGTTGTTGGGAATATCGGAGAACAGAACGTAACGCCCGGCTGCGAAGTAGACCGGACCTTCGGCCCAGCGGAATCCGGTCGCGACGCGCTCCACCGCCATCGTGCCGGCGAACGCCGGGAAACCGGTCGGTCCGAACGAAACCTTCGGCTTTTTCATCGACTCCAGGCGAGAGTCCGGATAGCGGGCGCCAGGAAGCGGGCCGAGCGGCAGGGGCGGCGTTGCCGTGGTTGGCGCGGCGGTCTGGCCGAGCGGCGCGACGGAGGCCGCGGAGGCCGTCTTCATCGTTACGGCCGAGGCGGCGAGTGCTGCCGCGCCGGTCAGTATCTTGCGACGGTCAAAACCGCCGCCTTGTTGCTGGGAATCGGAAAAGGTCAGCGAGGTTGTCATGATTTCCTCCCGTGTATTTTTGTTTGGGAGGAAAAACATCAGCCTGCATTCCGGCATAAAGCGGGCGGGCTGTGGTGAAATAATTGGACATGGAGGAGGAGTCGTCTCCCTGCGTTCGCAGGGACGACGGAATAGAGGCGAGAGCCCCTCAACTTGTCGCCCCTGCGAAAGCAGGGGCCCATAACCACCGGCTTTCGTTGTGTGATAAGGTGTCTGCTACCGCGCTTCCTCGATAGATCACGCGGTATGGGTCCCTGCGTTCGCAGGGACGACTGTGTGGAGAGTCTTCCTCAGATCGGATCCCACGTAAAGATGTCGGCGGAGCGGTCGAGCTTGTAGAACGATCCCGCGAGCGCCGGCATGCCGTGCTCGGCAATAGTCTGCGGCGTCCAGCCTTCGCTCCGCTGCACCGAGCGCAGCGGACGATTCTGGCTGAACAGGAAAATCTCGTTCATGCGCACGCCGAAGATCTGTCCGGTGACGTCCTTGGCGGCGTCGCTGAGCAGATAAGCGCATAGCGGCGCGATCTTCTCCGGACCCATCTGCTGGATCTTCGCTACGCGCGCCTTCTCGGCCTCGGTCTCGGTCGGGATGGTGCCGATCATGCGGGTCCAGGCGAACGGCGAGACGCAATTCGAGCGGACGTTGAAGCGGCCCATGTCGAGTGCGATCGACTTCGACAGGCCGACGATGCCGAGCTTTGCGGCGGCGTAGTTGGCCTGGCCGAAATTGCCGATCAGGCCCGAGGTCGAGGTGAAGTGCACGAAGGAGCCGCTCTCCTGTTCGCGGTAAAGCCGCGCTGCGGCGTGGCTGACATAGAACGAGCCCATCAGGTGCACCTTGATGACGGCTTCGAAGGCTTCGACGCTCATTTTGTGGAAGATCATGTCGCGCAGAATGCCGGCATTGTTGACGACGCCGTCGAGCCGGCCGAAATGATCGGTCGCCGTCTTGACGATCTTGCTCGCGGGGATCGCTTCCGCCACCGACTCGAAATTGGCGACCGCGGTGCCGCCGCGCTTCTTGATCTCCTCGACCACTTCCTCGGCGGGAGCTGCGTTCGATCCGGCGCCGTCGGCGGCGACGCCGGGATCGTTGACGACGACTTTTGCGCCTTCCGCGGCGCAGAGCAGCGCGATCTCGCGGCCGATGCCGCGGCCGGCGCCGGTGACGATGATGACTTTGTCTTGCAGTGATTTTGTCATTGTGTTGCTCCGGTTGTCCCCGTCATTCCGGGATGGTGCGAAGCACCAGACCCGGAATCTCGAGATTCCGGGATCGCGCTTCGTGCGCCCCGGAATGACAGGGTGTTACTTCTCGTTCGTAAAGATAACCGTACCACTTGCCGCGAACATGCCGCCGACGCCGTGGCAGACCGAAATCTTCGCGTCCTTGACCTGGGCCGGCGCGATGCCTCGCATTTGCCGCACGCTTTCCTGCAGCGCGTACATGCCATACATGCCGGAATGCATGTAGCTCAATCCGCCGCCATTGGTGTTGAGCGGCAGCTTGCCGCCGGGTCGAGTGTTGCCGTCGGCGATGAACTTGCCGGTCTCTTCGTGCGGCATGAAGCCGAGATCGCCGAGGCCGTAGAGCGGCAGATGCGCGAAGGCATCGTAGATCATCAAATGATCGACGTCCTTGTGGGTGATGCCGGCCTCCTTGAAGGCGGTGGGGCCTGCGACTTTGAAGGCGCGCGAGGAGTTGAACGTCTCCATCTGGCTGACCATCGGCGTTTCCACGCTCTCGCCGGTGCCGAGGATATAGACCGGCTTTCTCGGAAAGTCCTTGGCGCGGTCGGCCGAGGTCAAGATCAGCGCGCCGCCGCCGTCGGTAACGAGGCAGCATTGCAGCAGACGGAACGGGTAGGCGATCATCCGCGAGTTCAGCACGTCCGCAACCGTGATCGGGTCCTTCATCGTCGCGCGCGGGTTTTTCGCGGCCCACTCGCGCTGCACGACGGCGACCATGGCGATCTGCTCATGGGTGATGCCGTAAGTCTTCATGTAGCGCAGCACCGGAATAGGGAACATGCTGGGCGGGCCGTAGACGCCGAACGGTGCCTCGAACTGGCCCTGCAGGCTGTCGGCGGGGATCGAGCGCGGCAATTTGCCGATCATCGATTTTCCGCTCTCGGCGTGGGTGATCAGCACGGTCTTGCACAGGCCGGCCTCGATCGCTGCCGCCGCATGGCGGACGTGTAGCATGAACGAGCAGCCGCCGACGGACGTGCCGTCCACCCAGGTCGGCGTGATGCCGAGGTAATGGGCGATCTGCTGCGGGGTTTCTACGGCGGTCGCGATACCATCGATGTCGGACAGCTTTAGCCCGGCATCGGCGATAGCATTGAGCGCCGCATCCGCGTGGAGCTGGATCTGCGACATGTTCGGGATGACGCCGAGTTCGGTGGTCTCGGCAGCACCGACGACGGCAACTTGATTCCTGCGCATGGTGCTTAAGCCTTCGCCGGACGGAACATGGGAAGGGTGATCTTGTCGTCGAGCTTCTCGAACGCGACCTCGAGCTTCATGTCGAGCTCCAGCGCCTCCGGCGTCTGCGGGCAATCGATGATGTTGCTCATCATGCGCGGTCCTTCGTCGAGCTCGACGACGGCGATGGCGTAAGGCGGGGTGAAGCCGGGTGCGGCCGGGCGGTGGTTGATGACGTAGCTGTAGAGCTTGCCCTTGCCGCTGGCCTTGAAGACGGAAACCTTGCGCGAGGCGCAGGACGGGCAGAACGGGCGCGGCGGAAAATAGACATTGGCGCAGGCGTCGCAGCGCTGCAGGCGTAACTCGCCAGCCTGCGTGCCGTCCCAGAAATGCTGGGTCTCCGGGGTTGGTTTTGGTTTGGCGCGGGCGGGCTCGGCCATGTCGGCAGTTTCTCCTCGGGGAAGTCGGGCGTTTGCCCGCTTGTTGCGATCTTGATGCGACATTTGGCTGTTGCCCGTCAACGGCTCAGCGACGACGGCCATTGCATGGCCGCATTCCTGCGCGTGAGGGCGCTTGTATGCCAGCGTATCATCGGAGATAGTCCGCCCCACGGCAAATTGCCGACTGCATTTTTCGTCATCAGGCTCGCTTCAGACACAAGTGACGCCAAAGGAAGCGAACAAGAAAGCCATGCCGAACCATCCGACGCTCGCCAGCCTCGCCGCCGACCTCGACTCCGGACGCACCACCGCGCGCAAACTGGTCGAGGAATGTCTCGCCAAAATTGCCGATCCCGCCGGCGAGGGCGCGCGCGCCTTTATCCACGTCGACAAGGACGCCGCGATCGCAGCAGCCGACGCGATGGATCATCTGCGCAAAGCGCGCGCCGCGCCATCGCCCTATGCCGGCATTCCCGTCTCGATCAAGGATCTCTACGACATCAAGGGGCAGGTGACCCGCGCCGGCTCTCGCGCGCTGGAAGATTCTGCGCCGGCAGACGCCGATGCGCCGGTGGTGGCGCGGCTGCGCCGGGCCGGCTTCATCGTGATCGGCCGCACCAACATGACCGAGTTCGCCTATTCCGGCATCGGCATCAATCCGCATTACGGCACGCCGAAGAGCGTCTGGAACCGCAGCGTCGGCCACGTGCCCGGTGGCTCGTCCTCGGGCGCGGCGGTCTCGATCGCCGACCGCATGGCGTATGGCGCGCTCGGCACCGATACCGGCGGCTCCTGCAGGATTCCGGCTGCCTATAACGGCATCGTCGGTTACAAGCCGACGCAGGCGCGCGTGCCGCTCGACGGCGGCGTGCCGCTGTCCTCTTCGCTCGACAGTTTTGGGCCGCTGGCGCGTAGTGTAGCTTGCTGTGCGGTGCTGGATGCTGTGCTCGCGGATGAAGCCGTGCAGCCGCTGCAGCCGCGCACCGTCAAGGGCATGCGGCTCGCGGTGCCGACCACGATCGCGCTCGATGACCTCGACGAGGAGGTCGCCAAAACCTTCGAGCGCGCGCTGGCGACGCTGTCGCGCCACGGCGCGTTGATCGAGCGCATCGAGGTGCCGGAATTTCACGACGTCGGCGTCATGAACAGCAAGGGCGGTTTTGCCGCCGCCGAAAGCTACGCGTGGCACCGCTACCTGCTCACCGGCAAAGGCGACGTCTACGACCCTCGCGTCCGCGTCCGTATCCTGCGCGGCGAAGGCATCAGCGCGGCGGACTATATCGACATCCTCAAGGCGCGCCGCTCGTTCATAGCGCGAACCGAACAGCGCATCGCGCCCTACGACGCGCTGGTGCTGCCGACCACCGCGAATACGCCGCCCAGGATCGCCGACCTCGCCGACGACCAGGCCTTCGCCACGCAGAATCTGCGCGCCTTGCGCAATTGCACCCTGATCAACATGCTCGACGGCTGCGCGATCTCGCTGCCCGCGCATCGCGAAGGCGAGGTGCCGGTCGGGCTGATGCTCGCAGCCGCCGGCGGATCGGATCGCCGCGTCTTCCAACTCGCCGCCGGAATGGAGGATGTCATCCGTGTTTGATCTGACCTTCAACGTCGACGACAAGGGTATGCTGACGCCGCTGACGCTCGCGATCGACCAGGCCGTCATCGCCGGCTGGACCGGGCGCGATCCGGTCGCACGCGACAAACATATCGCCGAACTGGAAGCGATCGGTATCGCGCCCCCCGCGACGACGCCGATCTACTATCGCTGCTCGGCGCGGCGGATTACCCAGGACGATCGTATCGAGGTAACGGGCGGCGATTCCAGCGGTGAGGTCGAGTTCGTGCTGATCGGCTGGCAGGGTCGCATCTTTGTCGGCTGCGGCTCCGACCATACCGACCGCAAGGTGGAGAGCTACAGTGTCACCGTCTCAAAGCAGATGTGCGACAAGCCGGTCGCCTCGGTGCTGTGGGAACTGGAGGAGGTCATCGGTCACTGGGACCGGCTGATCCTGCGCTCCTGGGCCATCATCGGCGGCGCGCGGGTGCTCTACCAGGAGGGTACGCTGGATGCCATGCTGCCGGTGAACGACCTGATCGAGCGCGGCTTTGGCGGCAAAGGCCTGCCCGACGGCTGCGCCATGTTTGGCGGCACGTTTGCGGCCAAGGGCGGCATCCGCCCGGCTGATCGCTTCGAGTTTGAACTGGAGGATCCCGTGCTGAAGCGGAAGATCAGCCACGGCTATGACGTGATCGCGCTGCCGGTGTTGGGGTGACGCCGGGCTCTAACCGCAGTCATTGCGAGCGAAGCGAAGCAATCTATCTATCCCCGAGCTGAGGCGTGGATTGCTTCGCTGCGCTCGCAATGACGGGGATGGAACTCGTCAGAAATCGGGTGGTTCTGTTGTGGCCTGTTTGCGAGACTGCCAGCATGAAAGCAACCGCAAGAAACATCCACCATCCTGCCCCCGACATCGCCGCCCGCGTCGATGCCATCGACTGGACGCAGGCAACTGCCGATCTCGACGCGCAGGGCTGCGCTGTGCTGAAGGGATTGTTGTCGCCGGACGAATGCGCAGCGCTGGCTGCGCTTTATCCCGACGACAAGAATTTCCGCAGCCGGATCGTTATGGGGCGCCACGGCTTTGGTCGCGGCGAGTACAAATATTTTGACTATCCATTGCCTGATCTGATCACGGAACTGCGGCCCGCGCTCTATACACGGCTCTGCGGCGTGGCCAATCGCTGGAACGAAACGATGGGGATCGACATCCGCTATCCCGACAAGCATGCAGCGTTCCTGAAGCGCTGCCACGACGCCGGGCAGACGCGGTCGACTCCGCTGCTGCTGCAATATGGCGAGGGCGACTACAATTGCCTGCATCAGGACCTCTATGGCGAGCACGTGTTCCCGCTCCAGGTCGCGATCCTGCTGTCGGAACCGGGGCGCGATTTCGAAGGCGGCGAGTTCGTGCTGACCGAGCAGCGGCCGCGGATGCAGTCGCGGCCCGAGGTGGTGCCGCTGAGACAGGGCGATGCCGTTGCGTTTGCTGTGCATCATCGGCCGGTGCAGGGGACGCGTGGGCCCTATCGCGTTAACCTACGCCACGGCGTCAGCCGGATCCGCTCCGGCCATCGCCATACCGTCGGCGTGATCTTTCACGATGCCAAATGAGTGCGGACTGAGTTGACTGCGGATTTGTTCGAGGCCGTGCCGGATGTGCGCCCATCGCGCGAAGCGATGGCGGAGGGAGCGGTATTGCTGCGCGGATATGCGAAGCCCTTCGAAAACGAAGTGGTCGCGGCGTTGCGCGAGATCATCGCGCGAGCGCCATTCCGCCGTATGTTTACGCCCGGCGGTCATCAGATGTCGGTCGCGATGACCAATTGCGGCAGTGCCGGTTGGGTGACCGACCGCAGCGGCTATCGCTATGACGGCATTGATCCGGATTCCGGGCAGCCTTGGCCGGAGATGCCGCCGAGCTTCCACGTAATTGCCGAGCAGGCGGCCGCCGAGGCTGGCTTTGCCGGCTTCGCGCCCGATGCCTGCCTGATCAACCGCTACGCGCCCGGCGCACGGATGTCGCTCCATCAGGACAAGGACGAGCAGGATTTCGCCGCGCCGATCGTGTCGGTGTCGCTCGGTCTGTCCGCGATCTTCCTGTTCGGCGGTCCGAAGCGCGCCGACAAACCGAAGCGCTACCGGCTCGAGCATGGCGACATCGTGGTCTGGGGCGGACCGTCGCGGCTGTTCTTCCACGGCGTAGCCGCGCTCGCCGACGGCGAGCATCCCCTGATGGGCCGCCAGCGCATCAATCTCACTTTCCGCAAGGCGCGCTGATCCTCCCACAAGGGGAGAAGGGGAGAGACGTTCCATCGGCCGTTTTCATCGTCTATGCTCTTTCCGCCGGGGGGCCGACATGAGCACGACAGAAGCAACGTCCGAAACCACCGCCAATCGCACCGGCGTCTATCTTGCCGTGCTGCAGCTTGTGTTCACGCTGGGGTGGACCACTTACGTCATCTATTTGCCAAAACTCTGCGCCGATGTCGGCATCGCGCCATCAGCCGTGATCCTGATCCTGATGCTGGATCAGGCAATCTTCACCATCACCGACACCGCGATGGGGATTGCCGCCGACAAGATCGCACCCTTCGTCGGCAAGCTCGGCGTGTTCATCGCTGTCCTGACCGCAATTTCCTGCACGGCGTTTGTTGCGCTGCCGTTCGTGGCGGGTACGGGACCGGGCGCGCAGATCTGGTTCATCGCCCTGATCCTGATCTGGGTCGTGACGTCATCGGCCCTGCGCGCGCCACCGCTGACGCTACTCGGCAAATACGCGGCGCGGCCGGCGATCCCGTTTTTGTCGGCGCTGACGATGCTCGGCTACGGCCTGGCGGGCGCTGTCTCGCCCTATCTCGGCGTGGTGCTGCGCAATCACGACCCGCGGCTGCCCTTCGTGATCTCGGGCGTGGTACTGCTGCTCACGACGCTCGCGCTTTCGAGGGTCGAGCGTGATCTGGCGCAGACACCTCGCGCCGCAAAGCAACCGGTTGCGGCTGCAAAACCGCTTGGCCCGATACCGACGTTCTTCATCGCTTCGATGCTGATCCTCTCGCTCGGCTATCAACTGCATTTTTCCATCAACAGCACGCCGTTCTTCCTGCGCTTTGCCAAGCCGGACGAATTGCCATGGCTGATGCCGGTGTTCTGGATCGGTTTCAACATCGCGATGTTTCCGGCGAGCGTCGTGGTCAAGCATCGCGGCGGGCTGATCGTGATGGGGGCGGCCGGCCTGCTCGGCGCGCTCGCCGTGCTGGGCGCGGAGATGGCCGGCAATCTTAACATGCTGATCGCGGCACAGTTCGTCGCCGGCGCGGCGTGGGGCTGCATGCTGATGTCCGCGGTTTCGGCGGCGCTGGCGATCGGCGAGACCGGCGCCGAGGGCAAGGTGGTGGGGCTGGTCTTCTCCGCGCTGGCGCTCGCGACCTTTGCGCGGATGGCGGCGGTGGCCGGCGGCCTTCAAAAGCTGCCGGAATATGCGCCGCTGTTGCACTGGGCGCCCGTGGCGTGCTGGTCGGTTGCAGGTGCGGGGTTGCTGGTGATCGCAGCCTCGCGGATGCAACACGGTGGGGCGGCGAAGCAGGCCTAAGCGTTCTTCGCCGGGTGAATGAACGTCCACGGCGAGACTTCCGAATCCGTTGGCACCTCCACCGAGATCACGCACGGCCCGCCATCGGCCAGCGCCTTCTCCAGCGCGAGCCGGAACTGATCGGGCGAAGTTACCCGCGCAGCACCCGCGCCGAAGGATTCCGCCAGCTTCACGAAGTCCGGATTGACGAGGTCCGACGCCACCACGCGTCCGTCAAAATGCTGGCGCTGATCGCGCCGCACATTGCCATAGGCGTTGTTGTTGAACACCAGCGTCACCACGCCGATCTTGAATTGCACGGCGGTTGACAGTTCCTGCACGCCGAACATGAAGCCGCCATCGCCCGTGATCGCGACCACCGGGCGGTCCGGGTTGGCGACCTTGGCGCCCAGCGCGGTGGGGAAGCCGGAGCCGAGCGTGCCTTGATACCCCGAGGTGATGAAGGTGCGCGGCTCGTAGACCGGAAAGCCGTACCAGGAGGCGAAGCCAACCTGCGAGAGCTCATCGGTAACGATCGCTTTGGCCGGCAGCACCTCGCGCAACACGTTCAGATACGCCATCTGTGGCTGCACCTTCTGGATCTCCAGATGTGCCGCCGCGGTAGCTTCGCGGATTTCGGCGCGCCGGCCGCTGGTCCTGCTATAGCCAGCCTTCTTCACAGCAGCCGCGAGATCGGCCGTGCCAGCTTTCGCATCCGCGACCACGGCGGCATCGGACGTGAGTCGGCGCGTCTCGGCCGGATCGATATCGATGCGAACGGACTTCAGTCCCTTCGGCTGGTACGGCCAGCGGAATCCCGAGGCTGGCAACTCCATGCGCGTGCCGATCCCGATCATCAGATCGGTGTTCGGCCAGAGCTTGTAGGCCGCCGCCATGGTCAGCCCGAGCTCGTGCGCGTTGGAGACGATGCCGCGGCCGCTGCGGAACGCCACGACAGGCGCATCGATCATTTCGGCCAGTTCGAGAATCTCCTCGTGCGCATGGATCGCGCCGCTGCCGACGAAGATCATCGGCCGCTTCGCATCCTTGATCAGCGCAGCCGCCGCCTTGATCCGGTCGGGATCGGGTTGCGGCGCCGGAAACGGATCGAACACGGTTGAGGCGCCGACCTGCGCACGCTGCGTAAAGATGTCCCACGGCATTTCCAGCGACACCGGACCGCGGCGGCCCGACATCATCTCCTGAAACGCGCGCGACACCGCGGCGGGTGCGGCATCTGGGTATTCGATCCGCTCGGCCCATTTCACGAAGGTGCGCAGCGTTGCGAGTTGGTCCGGCATCTCGTGCAGATGGCCGCGGCCCTTGCCGAGAAACGCCGTCGGCACCTGTCCGGTCAGGCACAGCACCGGCTCGTTGCAGCCGAACGCAGTGAGTAGCGCGGCACTGGCATTGAGTACGCCCGGGCCGGGCACCACGCTGAACACGCCCGGCTTGCCCGATGAACGTGCGTAGCCGAACGCCATGTAGCCGCAGGCCTGCTCATGCCGCGCGCCGATCACCTTCAATTGCGCCTGATGGAAGGCATCGAACAGGCCATAGATCTGCGCGCCGGGCAGGCCGAACACGGTGTCGACGCCATGCGCGACGAGGCCGTTGACGATTGCTTCGCTGCCGGAAGTTGATTTCATAGTTCTGTCCACTCGCTCACGGGATTTATCAGGCTTCGTCGATGACGCCGTTTTTGAGCACACCGACGCCCTCTGCTTCAACCTCGATGACGTCGCCAGGCTTCAGATAGCGCGGCGGGTCGAACCGCGCGCCGGCGCCGGTCGGCGTACCCGTCACGATGACGTCGCCCGGCACCAGCGTGGTGAAGGTCGAGAGATAGTTGATCAGGTAGCGGAAGCCGAAGATCAACCGGCCGGTGCGGTCGTCCTGTCGGGTCTCGCCATTGACCTTCGTGGTGAGGCGGATGTCCGCAATCTGGCCTTCATCGGTGTAGGGCACGATCCAGGGGCCGAGGCTGCCGGTGGAATCGAAATTCTTGCCCTGGGTGACGTTGAACTTGGCGTGCCGCACCCAATCGCGGATGGTGCCTTCGTTGCAGAGCGTGACGGCTGCGATGTGGTCGAGCGCGGCGCTCTCCTTGATGTGCCGGCCGGCCTTGCCGATCACAAGCACCAGTTCGCCCTCGTAATCGAGTTGCGCCGAGGCGCGCGGGCGGACCAGCGGCGCGTTGTGGCCGACAAAGGAGCGCGGTGTCCGCATGAACATGCTCGGATATTTCGGCGCGTCCTGGCCGTCCTTGTATTCGGCGTTGCGGTCGGGGTAGTTCACGCCGATGCAGATGATCTTTTCCGGCGAGGGGATCGGCGGCTGCCAACTAACCGCATCGAGCGCGTAATCCGGCGCGCGCCGCGCCGCGTCTTCGGCGAGTTTCATCAGCGCGCCGGCGGCGATGACCTCGCGCAGTGTCGGGTATTCCGTTCCGAACCGGTCGGAGAGATCGACGATGCCGGCATCGGTCACGGCGCCGTATTTCTGGGTGCCGTTGACGGTGAAGGTAGCGAGACGGAGAGGGGCCATCTTCTGTTCCGTCAATCCGCAATCGTGACATCGGCGACGAAGAGCGGCTCGCGAACCTCTTGCCCCGTGAAGGGCGAACCCTCCTCGAACCAGGAGCGCGGTGCCGGTGCGCCCCACAGCGTTTGTCGGCGCGGGTCCTTTAACGACCAGCGCAGCGGTTCGTGGTCGTGGTCTCCGGTGAAGTAGTCGCTGGTGTAGAGTTCGAGCCGGTGGTCGTCCGGGTCCCGGACATAGAGGAAGAATGCATTCGAGATGCCGTGGCGGCCCGGGCCGCGCTCGATGTTCTTCAGATATCCGCTTGAAGCCATCACGTCGCAGAGATGCAGGACGTTCATCGCCGTCGGCACCCAATAGGCAAAATGGTGCAGGCGAGGACCGCGGCCGTTGGTGATGGCGAGGTCGTGGACGTTGCCCTTGCGGTGCATCCAGGCCGCTGCGATCCGCCCGTTCGGGCCGTCTTCCTCGCCGTATTCGGTCAGCCGGAAGCCGAGCCGCGCATAGAAGTCGATGGTGCCCTGAACCTCGGGCGCGAAGATGTTGAAATGATCGAGCCGCTGCGGATGGCAGCCTTTATAGAGATCGTAGCGCCGCAGCAGATGCGGGCGCTTGTCCATCGACGCATAGAGCTCGAGTTGGAAGCCGGCGGGATCGCTGAACTGCAGGGTGCGGCCCTGGAACGGCTGATCGGCGAAGGCGTAAGGGATGCCGTTCTCGGAAAAAAAGGTCGCGGCCTTGTCGAGGTCGCCGTCATTGCCGACCTTGAAGCCGAGTCGATTGCAGGCCGCGGCCGGGGCCTTCCGCAGTACCAGCGAGTGATGCTGATGCTCCTCGCTGCCGCGCAAATAAACCGCCTTGTCGTCGGCGTCCTCGACATGCAGGCCAACGGTGGTCTCGTAGAATGCGCGGCTCTTGCCGAGGTCGGTGACGTCGAGCACGGCATGGCTGCAGCGGATGATGTTGAACGGCGGGGTGAATGTGTGTGTCGGAACGGGCATGTGGTTTCCTCGGCGTTGTCATTCCGGGGCGGTCCGCGGACCGAACCCGGAATCTCGAGGTTCCGGGTTCGATGCTTCGCATCGCCCCGGAACGACGGTGGCTGTTACACTCCCAGTCTCTGAATCTTATGCGTCCCGCGGGCGAGCGAGACGTGCTTGGTTTCCATATAGAACTCGAACGAGTAGTCGCCGCCGTCGCGGCCGATGCCTGAAGCTTTCATGCCACCGAACGGCGTCGGCAGATGGCGGACGTTTTCGGAATTGAGCCAGATCATGCCGGCCTCCAGCGCGTCCGCCACGCGGAGCGCGCGCCCCATATCGCCGGTCCAGACATAGCCGGTCAGGCCGTATTGCACGCCGTTGGCGATGTCGATGGCGTCCTTCTCATCCTTGAACGGGATCACGGTCAGGAACGGGCCGAACACTTCCTCCTGCGCCACGCGCATGTTTGAGTGCGCGCCGGTGACGAGGGTCGGCTGCACGTAATGCCCGCCGCCGGGGCCGTCGTGCGGCCTGCCACCCACCGCGATGGTGGCGCCGTCCTTTCTGGCGATGTCAAAATAGCTGCAGACTTTTGCAAGATGCCGCTCATTGATCAGCGGCCCAATTTCGGTCGCCGGGTCGAGCGGGTGCCCGACCTTCAGGGCCTTCACCCTTGCGGTCAGCTTTTCGATGAATTCATCGGCGATACCTTGCTGCACCAGCAGCCGGCTCGACGAGGTGCAGCGCTCGCCGTTGAGCGAGTAGATCATGAAGACCACCGCATCGAGTGCCCGGTCGAGATCGGCGTCGTCGAACACGATTACGGGGTTCTTGCCCCCGAGTTCAAAATGCACGCGCTTCAGGGTGGGGGCGCCCTGCGCCATGATCGCGGAACCGGTCGAACTCTCGCCGACGAACCCGATCGCCTTGATGGCGGGATGTTCGGTCAGCGCCTTGCCCGCTTCCTCACCCATGCCATGGACCGTGTTGAGCACGCCGTCCGGCAGGCCGGCCTGTTTCGCAAGCTTCGCCAGCAGGTCCGCCGTAACCGGTGACCATTCGGCCGGCTTGTGCACGACGGTGCAGCCGGCGGCCAGCGCCGGCGCGATCTTCCAGGTCGACAGCATGAACGGCGTGTTCCACGGCGTGATCACGCCGACCGGGCCGATCGGCACTCGGGTCGAGATGTTCCAGTGCTCCTCGGAGGGCGTGTTGAGGCCGTCTCGGGCTTCGCCGCACTTATCGGCAAAGAAGCGGAAGTTCTCCGCCGCCCGGATCGCGGCTTTGGCCATGAAGCGGTGGGCCTGGCCGGTGTCGATGCATTCCAGCACCGCGATATCGTCGGCGTGGTCCTCGATCGCGTCGGCCACGCGATGCAGCAATTTTTTCCGCGCAGCGGCAGGCATGTCGCGCCAGGATTTGAAAGCCGTTGCGGCGGCGGTTGCGGCGCGGTCGATGTCTTCGGCATTGCCGCGCGCGACCGATGCCAGCACTGCGCCATCAACCGGGGACTTCGTCTCAAATGTCTGGCCGGAGACCGACGGCACGGTCTTGCCGTCGATCATGTGGCCAATGCCCTCGCTCTTCAATTTGGCGAGCAGTGGGGCTGCGCGGTCGCGGTTGGCCTGGAACACATCGCCTGATTTCGGCGTGGGCTTATCCATGGGCGGTCACCAGTTTCACAGCTTCGTGGATATTGTTGCGTTTCCAGCTCGTTTCCTTGTCGTTGATCTGCATGTCGAACGACAGCGCAAACTTGTTGTTCGCAAACACCGGATCAAGGTAGGCCGATAAGGCCTTGAAAATATGTTCGCCGGCCTTCTTGCGGGTGGCGAGGTCGCGGCCTTCGCCGAGCCGCAGCACCATGTCGAGAAAACCAAAATCCGGCCGTCCGTTGGCGATCGCATAGTGCTCGCATTTGATGGCGCGGACGCGGATACCCCCGAGCGGGAAGATGCCGGTTTCCACCGCCGCCTTCCGGACCAGTTCCACCACCGCGCCAATGTCGACGCGCCCATCGAGATTGGCTGAATATTCAATCGTGAAGTGCGGCATGTTCCGATGGCTCCTGTCGTCCTAAAGCATCAGGCGAAGTAGCAACTCACCGAACCGTAAGGTCCATAATCTGCCTGGATCGTGTCGCCTTTGCGGGTTTCGATCGGTCGGATGAACGAGCCCGCCAGCACCACTTGGCCGGCTTCGAGCGCCAACCCATTCGGTGCGATCTTGTTGGCAAGCCAGGCTACCGACGTGGCGGGATGATTGAGGACTCCGGCCGCAAGCCCGGTCTCTTCAAGCTGACCGTTGCGGAAACAGAGCGCGCCGATCCAGCGCAGGTCGGCGTCCATTGGCCGGATCGGGCGGCCGCCGAGCACGATGCCGGCATTCGCGGCGTTGTCGGCGATGGTGTCGAAAATCTTCCGGGTCGCCTTGGTCTGCGGATCGATCCGCTCGACCCGCGTATCCAGAATCTCCAGCGCGGGCACCACGAAATCGGTGGCGTTAAGGACGTCGAACATCGTGCTATCAGGTCCAGCCAGCCGCGACTTCATCACGAAGGCCAGTTCGGCCTCGATGCGGGTGGCGATGAAACGATCTGAAGGCACAAGCCCGCCGTCGGCAAAGAACATGTCATCGAGCAGGATGCCGGAGTCAGGCTCGTCAATATTGAGCGCGCTCTGCATTGCCTTCGAGGTCAGGCCGATCTTGTGGCCCTTCACGGTGCGCCCCTGCGCGACCTTCATCTCGACCCAAGCTTTTTGAATAGCGTAGGCATCCTCGATCGTTATGCCGGGATGTTCAAGCGAAAGCTGCCGGATCTGTTTGCGGGTCTTCTCGGCGGCATCGAGCCGCTCGGCGGCGCTTCGGATCTCGTCTCTGGAAAGGGCCATGGGCGTCCGGCTCGATCAGCAAAAAGCGGGTTCTGAAATCTGTTTAACATGTTAAATTATTCGGTGCAAACTGATTTGATGCTTGTTGCGCCGCAAAACTCTATCCTTGCCTCGATCGAGGATTCCCAATGGCGGGCCACTGAAGATGTCAGGCAAGAAATCGCCGAACGGATCGCGTTCGGACCCAGAGGGAACGACGGAGGTCCGTCGCGGGCCGATGCGCGAATTCTCGCGCTCGCTGCCGATGTCGCTCTTGCGCGCGCGCGAAGCCGTGATGCGCCAGTTCCGTCCGTCGTTGCGCAATCATGGGCTGACCGAGCAGCAATGGCGGATCCTGCGCGCGCTGACGGCGGTGGATACCATCGAGGTGACCGAGCTGGCACGCGTCGCCTTCCTGCTGGGGCCGAGCCTATCGCGAATCCTGCGCGATCTCGAAGCGCGCGATCTGATCGAACGCCGCACGGCCAAGGCAGATCTTCGCCGCGGCGAGGTGTCGATCTCCTCCAAGGGGCTGAAGCTGATCGAGGCCGTCGCGCCCACCTCGGAAGCGATCTACGCCGAGATCACGCACCGTTTTGGAGCGCGCAAGCTCGCCGAATTGCAGGACATGCTGGGCGAACTCGAGCGCAGCCTTGCCGCGATGGAGGTAGCGGGTGAGGGCGAGGCCGAAGCAGACGAGTAGGCGCAAATTTGCATGATGCTACTGGCCCGATGCATAGCGGCCGGGCAAATGATTGCAATCATTTGTCAAATGCGACTGAGGCGGTAGACATGCGCGCGATTTTTCGTTCAAAATGCCGGCCAAGCCGGTCATCAAAACCGGTGCGGGAATCGCGGGGCTAGCTGCTCAAACGCAGGCTCTCCCGTGCAAGGACAGGGCTGAAATCCGGACATGGTCACAATAAAAGTCAACAATCTGATCGACTTCGTCGCAGAGGTTTTTTCTCATTCGGAATCCTCGCCCGAGGAAGCAAGGCGCATCGCTACTTATCTCACGACAGCCAATCTCACCGGCCATGACAGCCACGGCGTGATCCGGGTTCCGGTCTATATCCGCTGGAAGAAGACGGGCAACGTCGTTCCAAATCAGACCCCTGAGATCGTCGTCGACACCCCGTCGCTCGCCGTGGTCGATGGCAAGTTCGGCTATGGTCAGACCGTGACGCCATTCGCGGTGCGGACCGGCATTGAGAAGTGCAAGAAGGCGGGACTGTCAGCCATCGCGCTGCGCAACGCCGGCCACATCGGCCGCGTCGGCGACTGGGCTGAGATGGCCGCCGCCGAAGGGCTAGTATCGGTGCACTTCGTCAATGCCGCCGGCTCGCTGCTGGTCGCGCCGTATGGCGGTGTCCAGAAACGGCTCTCGACCGCGCCTTACTGCGTCGGCATTCCGCGCCAGAGGCAAGATCCGATCGTGCTCGATTTTGCCACCTCGATCGTTGCCGAAGGCAAGGTGCTGGTCGCCAGCCGCGGCGGCAAAAAGCTTCCGACCGGCGCACTGGTCGATGCCGACGGCACGCTGAGCGAGGAGCCGTCCGTGCTCTACGGTCCCTACACGCCGGACGGGCCGCGCGACCACACCAAGGGCACGGGCGCGATCCGCGCGTTCGGCGAGCACAAGGGCTCGGGGTTGGCGTTCATCTGCGAACTGCTCGGCGGAGCGCTGACCGGCACCGGCGCCACTTCGGGTGGCCGGCAGTTCGCCAACGGCATGCTTGCCTTCTATATCGATCCCAAGGTGATCGACACGGCCAACTATTTCGACGACGAAATCTCGCGCTATACCGACTTCATCCGGGAGACCAAGCCGATCGCCGGCGTCGAGTCCGTGCTGGTCCCGGGTGACCCCGAACGCAAGATGCGCGCCGAGCGCACCAGGAACGGCGTGCCGCTGCCTGATGATACCTGGGCTGCAATCGTCAACACCGCCCGCGAGGTCGGCGTCAGCGAAGCGAGCATTCAGCGCGCGACCAGCTAATCAAATCTGCGAACTCCAACAAATTGTAACGATCACAAAGGGAAAGCGATCAATGGCAACCAACAACGTCAAGAAAGTATGGGCCTCGGGCAAGGCCGTGGTGAACGCATGGCTCGCGATCCCGTCCGGCTTCTCGGCCGAAGTGATCGCGCAATGCGGCTTCGACAGCGTTACCGTCGACATGCAGCACGGCGTGCAGGACTATCTTTCGATGGTGCAATGCTTTCAGGCGATGAACGGTCATCCGGTGACGCCGATGGTCCGCGTGCCCTGGAACGAGCCCGGCATCATCGGCAAGGTGCTCGACGGCGGCGCCTATGGCGTGATCTGCCCGATGATCAACACCAAGGAGGAGGCGAAGAACCTCGTCCAGTATTCCAAGTATCCGCCGAAGGGCACGCGCTCGAACGGCCCGATCCGCTCCGGCATGTATGGCTCGGCCGGTTCTTACCAGCAGACGGCGAACGACGAGATTGTGCTGCTGCCGATGATGGAGACCAGGACGGCGGTCGAAAACATGGAGTCGATCCTCGACGTCGAAGGCATAGACGGCGTCTATATCGGCCCGTCCGACCTCGGTTTCTCCTATGGCCTGGTGCCGAAGCTCGACCGCGACGAACCTGAAATACTCAAGATCTACGAGAAGATCGTCAAGGAATGCGGCAAGCGCGGGCTCAATCCCGGCATCCACTGCTCGGGTGCCGAGGGCGCGGTGCGCGCCATCAACATGGGCTTCAAGCTCGTGACGCTGTCGAACGAGAGCGGCCTGATGATGACCTACGCCAAGATGCAGGTGAATCAGACCCGCAAGGATAGCGGCGGGAAGGCGTAAAAGATCTCGTGTCCCGGACGCGGTGCAGCGCTTCTTAGCGCTGCACCGCAGAGCCGGGACCTAGTAGCAGCAGCGGTGCGTGGGCCCCGGATCAGCAGCGCATCGTAGGAGTCGCGCGAAGCGCGATCCCGAACGCGCTGCGCAGCATCCGGGGTACGATAGCTAGATACCGAGGAGATATCCCATGACCACCCCGGCACCCGTGATCCGCCTGCACCCTGACGATGGCGTGCTGATCGCGCGCGCGAGCTTGCCGCCGGGGATGGTGGTGGCCGAGGGCGTCACCACAACCGAACGGATTCCTGCCGGCCATAAGGTCGCGATCAGGCCGATCGCCGCAGGCGAGCCGGTCCGCCGCTACGGCCAGATCATCGGCTTTGCCACCGCGCCGATCGCGCCGGGCCAGCACGTGCACACGCAAAACTGCGGCATGGGCGATTTTGCCAAGGACTATGCCTATGGCGTCGACGTCAAGCCGGTGCCGAATTTCGATCTGCCCGCCAGCTTCGACGGCATTCGCCGCGCCGACGGCCGTGTGGCGACGCGCAACTATATCGGGATCCTCACCTCGGTGAATTGCAGCGCCCATGTCGCCGGCATCGTCGCCGACATGTTCAAGAAGAATCCATTCACTGGCGATAACCCGCTGGCCGACTATCCGAACGTCGACGGTGTGGTGGCGCTGACCCACAAGACCGGCTGCGGCATGACGCAGAACGAACCGCTGGCATTGTTGCGGCGGACACTCGGCGGCTACGCGCGGCACGCAAATTTCTCCCATGTGGTCGTGCTGGGCCTTGGCTGCGAGGTCAATCAGATCGGCGGGCTGATGGAGGAGCAGAAGCTCGCGGGACGTTTGCGCGCGATGGACATCCAGGAAGTCGGCGGCACCCGCAAGACGGTGGAGGCCGGCATCGCCTTCGTGAAGGAGGCGCTGACCGACGCCAATAAAGTAAAGCGCGAGAAGGTCGCAGCCAGCGAATTGACGGTGGCGCTGCAATGCGGCGGCTCCGACGGTTACTCCGGCGTATCGGCCAATCCGGCGCTGGGTGCTGCGAGCGATCTGCTGGTGCGCCACGGCGGCACCGTGATCCTCTCGGAGACGCCGGAGACTTATGGCGCCGAGCATCTGCTGACGCGGCGCGCCGTCAGCCGCGAGGTTGGCGAAAAACTCGTCGGCCTGATGCGCTGGTGGGAAGAATACACCAGGCGCGAAGGCGCCGAGATGAACGCCAATCCAAGCCCCGGCAACAAGGCCGGCGGACTCACCACCATCCTGGAAAAATCATTGGGCGCGATGGCGAAGGCCGGCAGCACCAATCTGGTCGACGTGCTCAACTATGCTGAGCCGATCACCAAGAAGGGTTTTGTCTTCATGGACACGCCCGGCTACGACCCGGTTGCGGCGACAGGCCAGGTCGCGGGCGGCGCCAACATGGTCTGCTTCACCACGGGCCGCGGCAGCGTGTTCGGCTGCAAGCCCGCGCCCTCGATCAAGCTCGCGACCAACACGCCGATGTACAAGCGCATGGAAGATGACATGGACGTCAATTGCGGCACCATCCTCGACGGCGAGGAGACCGTGCAGCAATGCGGCCAGCGCATTTTCGAATTGATGCTGAAAACGGCATCCGGCCAGCCGACCAAAAGCGAGAGTTTTGATTTCGGTGGTGCCGAGTTCGCGCCGTGGGTGCTTGGGGCGACAATGTAGGTCTAGCACAGCTCGTCGCCCCTGCGAACGCAGGGGCCCATAACCACCGCTCGAAGTCGTTGAAGCAAAGCTGTCCCCCCGCGTGCCCCTTACGCCGGCCGCGGCGCATGGGTCCCTGCGTTCGCAGGGACGACGTAATAGAGGCGAGAACCCCTCAACTTGTCGCCCCTGCGAACGCAGGGGCCCATAACCACAGCTGTTCGTTGTTTCAGCAGGTGTCAGCGATTCCGCTTCACTTCATAAATCACGCGGTATGTTGGGGTGGACGGCCCCCGACGGCATCGATGTGCCAGAATGAGGTCGGTAAAGATCTCAGACAAGGGAGCCGTCCATGAACGATATTATCCGAATTGGTGTCGACACGTCCAAGAGTGTTTTCCAGCTGCATGGCGTTGATGCGGCCGAGCGGCCGGTGCTGCGCAAAAGGCTGCGCCGGCGCGATTTCCTGAGCTTTTTCGGCAAGCTGCCGCCGACCGAGGTCGGCCTGGAAGCCTGCGGCGGGGCGCACTACTGGGCGCGCGAACTGATGGCGCTGGGACATGAGCCGAAGCTGCTGCCGGCGCAGCACGTGAAGCCGTATGTCCAGCGCAATAAGAACGACAAGCAAGATGCCGACGCGATCTGCGAGGCAATGAGCCGGCCGCGCATGAGCTTCGTGAGGGTCAAGAGTGTGGAAGAGCAAGCGGCGCAAATGTTGATGACGATGCGCCAGCGGCTGATCGACTATCGCACGCAGCTCATCAACACCATCCGCGGTCACGCGGCCGAGTTCGGCCTCGCGGCCGCCAAAGGGCCTGCCCATGTCGAGCCGCTGCTGACGCGCATTGCCGAAGACGGAACGGTGCCCGCGCTTGCCAAAGAGCTGTTCGCCATCCACGGTCAGGAGTACGACCGGCTGAGGGGTGAGCTGCGCGAGATCGAAGCGAAGCTGAAGGCCTGGCACCGGCAGAACGAGATGAGCCGCCGCCTTGCCGAGGTCGATGCCATCGGCCCGATCGGCGGTTGTCTGCTGACGATCAAGGCTCCCAATCCGCAGGTCTTCCGCTGTGGCCGCGACTTTGCGGCCTGGATGGGCTTGACCCCGAAGGATCATTCTACCGCAGGTAAAATGCGGCTCGGCGTCATTACCCGCGCCGGCGATGAGAGCTTGCGCCGCACCCTGGTGGTGGGCGCCACCTCGGTGATCAAGCAGGTTCGCAAAGGCAAGGCTCATCCCTCGCCCTGGCTGCGCGATCTGGTGGCGCGCAAGCCGCCGAAGCTCGCCGCCGTGGCGCTCGCCAACAAGGTGGCGCGCATTGCCTGGAAACTGATGGTCAGCGGCGAACGCTACGACGCGGCACGCGCCGGCATCGTCTCTCCGAGGCCGAGTGTAGCGCCGTGCTCGCCTCGTCAAGGCCGCTGCGCGCCGCCTGCGGCGGTGGCCTTCGGCCAGCCTTGACAACCCTGCGCGCGGCGCTCAACAGCGGCCGCCATCGGAGCAACGACCCAATCTGGGCCTCGCCCACACAACAAGGTGACCACATGACCTTCAACTGACGCAGATCAAAGCTTCGGCGTGAGGGTAACTTCACGCTGCAGGCCGAAGCTTGCTCGAGAACGGAAGATGGACCTGATCGATCGATCACAGTCACGAGGCAACACTCCGTGGGACCCATTGGTGCAAGACACCGCCACTATGTTTGGAGCTCGTATTGTGGACCCCATCTTGGCAGCGGTCATGTGCGACCGCATCAACAGACCGGACATATGGCCGCAATCGCTTCGATCGAACCGCGTTCCGCCTCTTGCAAGCAGGGGGCCGTCCACATATGGGTCCCCTGCGTTCGCAGGGACGACAGTGGGAGCCGCACGTCCCATAGGCACCTCGTGCCCGTTGTTAATGCTTGATCCTGCTCGGAACCGGTGTTCTGCTTAAAAAAGCCGCTGGAGTCTCCGGTCCGTGTCGATCTACGTCGCACTACACCACGTCACGCACTACAAATATGACCGACCGATCGATCTCGGCCCTCAGACCGTTCGCCTGCGTCCGGCGCCGCATACGCGGACGCCGATCCTGAGCTATTCGCTCAAGGTGACGCCCGCCAATCATTTCGTGAACTGGCAGCAGGATCCGCAGGGCAATTGGCTGGCGCGCTTCGTCTTTCCGGAGAAGGCGTCGGAGCTCAGAATAGAAGTCGACTTCACCGCGCAGATGACGGTCGTCAATCCCTTCGATTTCTTCGTCGAGCCCTACGCCAATTCCTTTCCGTTTCAGTACACCGCCGATCTCAAGACCGAGCTCGCACCCTATCTCGCGACCTCCGAGCAGGGGCCGTTGTTCGCGGCTTACTTAAAGGAGATTCCGCGCGAGGCCGACAGCACGGTCAATTTCCTGGTCGAGCTCAACGCTCAGCTTCAGAAGAAGATCAAGTATGTCATCCGGATGGAGCCGGGCATTCAGACGCCGGAGGAGACGCTGGCGCGGGGTTCCGGCTCGTGCCGCGATTCGGCGTGGCTGTTGATCCAGGCATTGCGGCATCTCGGTCTCGCCGCGCGCTTCGTCTCCGGCTACCTCATGCAGTTGCGTCCCGATATCGATCCTATCGAAGGCCCGCGCGAGGTCGAAAGCGATTTCACCGATCTGCACGCCTGGGCGGAGGTCTATCTTCCCGGCGCAGGCTGGATCGGCTTCGACGTCACTTCGGGCATGCTGACGGGCGAGGGACATATCCCCGTCGCTGCCACGCCGCATTATCGCTCAGCGGCACCGATCTCGGGCAGCGCCGGCTTCGCCAATGTCGAATTCGGTTTCGAGATGAGCGTCAGGCGCATCCGCGAGGCGCCGCGGATCACGCGGCCGTTCTCCGATGAATCCTGGACGCGGCTCGATCGGCTCGGCGAGCAGGTCGATGCCGATCTCAGGCGCGACGACGTGCGGCTGACCATGGGCGGCGAGCCGACCTTTGTCTCGATCGACGATCTCGAATCGCCGGAATGGAACATCGCTGCCATCGGCCCGACCAAGCAGGCGCTGGCGGATGAGCTGATCCGAAAGCTGCGGGCGCGTTTCGCGCCGGGTGGGTTACTGCATTACGGGCAAGGTAAATGGTATCCGGGCGAAAGCCTGCCGCGCTGGGCGTTCGGACTCTATTGGCGCAAGGACGGCGTGCCGATCTGGAAGAATGCCGACCTGATCGCAAAGATTGAGAACCCGCACAAAGCCGATGTCGCAGACGCCCGGCAACTGATGGAAGGCATCGCGAAGCGGCTCGGCCTCGACGCCAGCTACGTGATGCCGGCGCACGAAGACCCCGTGCATTGGTTGCAAAAGGAAGCCGCACTTCCGGTCAATGTCGATCCCGGCGACTCCAAGTTGTCCGATCCCGAAGAACGATCACGCATGGCGCGGGTGTTCGATGAAGGGCTCGACAAGCCGAAAGGGTTCGTGCTGCCGGTCCAGCATGCGGACGCCGATGGTCCTCGCTGGATGAGCGAGCGCTGGCAATTCCGGCGCAGCCATTTGTTTCTGATCCCAGGCGATTCCCCGCTCGGGCTCCGGCTGCCGATGGCGTCGCTGCCGCATGTTCCGCCGGAAGAATATCCTTATGTCGTCGAGCAGGATCCGATGGAAGCGCGGCTGGAGCTTGCGGCCGAAGACAAGGAGCCTGAAGCAGGGGACACGCAACGGCGAGCGCAAGAGCCGAAAGCAAAGTGCAAACTCAGGCCGGTGCGCACGGCAACCTCGGTCGAAATCCGCGACGGCGTGTTGTGCGCCTTCATGCCGCCGGTCGAGAAGCTCGAACACTATCTTCATCTGATCGCGGCGGTCGAGGCGACTGCCGAAGAGTTGCAGATACCGGTTTATGTCGAGGGCTACGGGCCGCCTTACGATCCGCGCGTCGAGGTCATCAAGGTGACGCCCGATCCCGGCGTGATCGAAATCAACGTACAGCCGGCGCAAAGCTGGCGCGAGGCGGTCGACATCACCTTCGGCCTGTATGAAGACGCCGCCAAGATCCGGCTCGGCGCCAACCGCTTCCTTGTCGATGGCCGCCACACCGGCACCGGCGGTGGAAATCATGTCGTTGTCGGCGGCTCTACACCGCAGGATTCGCCGTTCCTGCGCCGTCCGGATTTGCTGAAGAGCCTGGTGCTGTACTGGCAGCGCCATCCGTCGCTGTCCTATTTGTTCTCCGGCATGTTCATCGGCCCGACCAGCCAGGCGCCGCGTATCGACGAGGCACGGCACGACGGGCTCTATGAACTCGAAATCGCGCTCTCGCATGTGCCGCCGCCCGATATCGAAGCCCCGCTATGGCTGGTCGACCGTCTGTTCCGACATATCCTCGTCGACATAACCGGTAATACCCATCGCGCCGAAATCTGCATCGACAAGCTCTATTCGCCCGATGGCCCGACCGGCCGTCTCGGGCTGGTCGAATTCCGCGCGCTCGAAATGCCGCCCGACCCGCGGATGTCGCTGGCGCAGCAATTGTTGATCCGCGCGCTGATCGCAAAGCTCTGGCGCGAGCCGCAGCAGGGCAAGTTCGTACGCTGGGGAACCGCGCTGCATGATCGTTTCATGCTGCCGCATTTCCTCTGGGAGGATTTTCTCGGCGTGCTCGATGAGCTCAGGCAATCCGGCTATGAGTTTTCGCCGGAATGGTATTCGGCACAGCTCGAATTCCGTTTTCCCGTGTTCGGCCGTGTCCATCACGGCGGCGTCGCGCTGGAATTGCGTCAGGCGCTGGAGCCCTGGCATGTGCTGGGCGAGGAGGGCTCGGCCGGCGGTACCGTGCGCTATGTCGATTCTTCCGTGGAGCGCCTGCAGGTCAAGGCAACCGGCTTTGTCGAGGGACGCCACGTCGTGACCTGCAACGGCAGGCGGATGCCGATGACATCAACGGGACGCTCCGGCGAAGCCGTGGCCGCCGTCCGCTTCAAGGCCTGGCAGCCGGCCTCGGGGCTGCATCCGACCATCCCGGTCCACGCGCCCCTGACATTTGACTTGATCGATAGCTGGAACGGCCGTTCGCTCGGCGGCTGCGTCTACCACGTCGCCCATCCCGGCGGCCGCAATTACGATACCAAGCCGGTCAATTCCTATGAGGCGGAGGCGCGGCGGCTGGCCCGGTTTCAGGATCACGGCCACACCCCGGGGCGAATCGAGCCGCCGCCCGAGGAACGCACAATTGAATTCCCTTTGACGCTCGACTTGAGGACGCCGCTCCTGATCTAATCGGAAGCGACGGTCTCGGGGAATCGGAATGTCAGGCCTAGGCAGCAATCAGGAGAGCAAGGCCCGTCCGGGTCAGCGCCGGATGGCGCAATGGACGCGCGACTATGCGCGGCTGCCCGGCACTCCCGACGAATATATCGGGCCTGATGGCGCGCCGCGCGCGGCCTGGACCCGCTTTTTCGATGCCTTTTCAGCACTTTCGCCGCCAGATATCGAACGCCGCTTCGCCTCCGCGGACCGGCATCTGCGCGAGGCCGGCGTCACCTATCGCGCGCCTGGCGAAACCGCCGACCGGCTGTGGCCGCTCAGCCATCTGCCGCTGATCATCGACGAGGCCGATTGGCAGCAACTGACCACGGGTATCGCGCAGCGCGCCCAATTGTTTGAAATGATTCTGCGCGATCTCTATGGTGAGGCTCGGCTGGTCAGCGATGGTGCCGTGCCCGCGGCCGCGATTGCCGGCAGCAATGAATATCTCCGCGCCGTCTGCGGCGTCAAACCACCGGGCGGGCGTCATCTTCATTTCTATGCCGCCGATGTCGGCCGCGGCCCCGACGGGCGCTGGTGGGTGCTGAACGACCGCACCCAGGCGCCGTCGGGTGCCGGCTATGCGCTGGAAAACCGCTTGGTGCTGTCGCGCGCCTTTTCCAGTCTCTACAAGTCGATGAACGTCGAGCGCGTGGCGCCGTTCTTCGAGGCGTTCCGCGATTCGCTCCGCGCCAGCGCCGACCGGGACGAGCCGCGCATCGGCCTGTTGACGCCGGGCGCTTTCAGCGAAACCTATTTCGAACACGCCACGCTGGCGCGCTATCTCGGCTTTCTCCTGGTCGAGGGCGACGATCTCGCCGTTAGCGGCGACCGCATCCATATCCGCACCGTCGCGGGCCTGAAGCGGCTCGACGTGTTGTTGCGCAGAGTCGATTCCAATTTCCTCGATCCGCTGGAGCTCGATGCCTCGTCGCATCTCGGCGTGCCCGGCCTGATCGATGTGCTGCGCAAGGACGGCGCCGTCGTCGCCAACATGCCGGGCTCGGGCGTATTGGAGGCGAGGGCGCTGCTCGGATTCCTGCCTAGTCTGTGCCGCCGCCTACTTGGCGAGACTTTGGTCATGCCGCACATCGCGACGTGGTGGTGCGGCCAGAAATCGGCGCGTGAGGAAGTGCTGTCGCGGCTGGAGGATTTCGTCATCGAGGGCGCCTATGGCCGGGCCGTTCCCGGCTTTTCCAGCCATGCGCCCGTGCTTGCCGGCGAGTTGCCGCCAGCCGAGCGCGACCGGCTCCGGCAGGCGATCACCGAGCGCGGTATCGACTATGTCGGCCAGGAACTGGTGCGCCTGTCGACCACGCCGGTGTGGGAGCAAGGTCGGATCGCGCCGCGGCCGTTCGTGCTGAGGGTATTTGCCGCCGCTACCCCGCAAGGCTGGACCATCCTGCCCGGCGGCTTCTGCCGGATCGCCGAACAGGCGGATGCGCGTGCAGTATCGATGGGTGACGGGGCGCGGTCGGCGGATGTCTGGGTGGTGTCCGACAAGGCCGTATCGTCGGCGACGCTGTTGCCCGGCGCCGACACGGTGCGGATCAGGCGGATCGCCGGCGTGGTGCCGAGCCGTGCCGCGGATAATCTGTTCTGGCTCGGCCGCTATCTCGAACGCGCCGAGGCGACGCTGCGGCTGATCCGTGCGCTTGGCACCTCGACGCGCGACCCTGCCAAGGGAGCGTCAACCGCGTTGCATTCGGTCGAGCGTATCCAGCGGATTCTCGTGACCTGGGGCGCTACCTCGCAGGCGACGCGGACCAATCCGGCGCGGGTCATCGCGGAAGCGCTGCAGAGCGAGGAGAAGTTCGGTTCTGCACTTTCGCTGGTGCGATCCGTGCAGCGAACTGCGAGTTCGCTGCGCGAGCGGCTTTCGCCCGATGCCTGGCAGATCATCACCGAGATGGTGGAGCGCCTTGCGCTGCAGGTCGACGACGACGACAGCATCGTCAGCGCCGCTGAATTGACGCTGCAGGAGCTGGCGAGCCTTGCCGGCCTGGCGCAGGAGAACATGAACCGCGCCGCCGGATGGCGCTTCCTCGACATGGGCCGCCGCGCCGAGCGCGCCATCAACACCGCGCGGTTCGCGCGGCAGTTCGCCTATGACGAAGCGGGCGAAGATGACCTCGACGCGCTGTTGACGCTGGTGGATTGCCAGATCACCTACCGCTCGCGCTATCTGGTCGGGCCGGCGCTGGCGCCGGTTCGCGACCTCGCCGTGCTCGACCCTTATAATCCGCGCTCGGTCGCCTTTCAGGTCGCAGCGCTCAACGACCACATCGCGGCGCTGCCAAGCCTGAAGGAACATGGTTTGATCGAGCGGCCACAGCGGCTGGCGGTGGCGTTGCAGGCAACGCTGACGACGGCGGAGGCCGCGACGCTGGATGTGAAAACGCTGTTTGCGCTCGAACAGGATCTGCTCAATCTGGCCGACGCCATCGGCCTGCACTACTTCCCGCACGGGCCCAATGCGAGCCGGCCGGAGAAGCTCACGGGCCTCGCGTGATCTACGACATCCGTCACGTCACGACCTACGCTTACGAGAGCCCGGTGAGTTTTGCGCGCTGCTCGCTGCGGTTGGAGCCGCGAACCGACGACGGTCAGCAATTGATCTCGCACGTGGCCGAAATCCGGCCGCGGCCGGCCGAACGCACGGTGCGACGGGACTTTTTCGGAACGCATACCGAGAGCGTGCTGATCGAGACCGCGCATCGCAATTTGCGGATCGATTCCCGCTCGCGGGTTTCGGTCGCGCGTCTGGCGCCTGGTCGCGCGGCACCCAGCCCGCCCTGGGAGCGAATCCGCGACGGGGCCTTTGAGGCTACCAGCCTCGGTCCGGCTTCGCCGGTCGGGTACGTCTTTGCGAGCTCGTTGGTGCCGGTGCTGGCGCCGCTCACTGCCTATGCCGCGCCAAGCTTCGCGCCGGGCGGCGGCATCCTCACGGGCGCCGTCGACCTGATGCGCCGCATCCGCAGCGATTTCAGATACGACTCCAAGGCCACCGTGATTTCGACGCCGCTTAAGGAAGTGTTCGAGAAGCGCCACGGCGTCTGCCAGGACTTTGCCCATGTGATGATTGCCGGCCTGCGCGGGCTCGGCCTGCCGGCGGCCTATGTCAGCGGCTATCTGCGCACCGTTCCGCCTGCCGGCCAGCCGCGGCTGCAGGGCGCCGACGCCAGCCACGCCTGGGTCTCGGTCTGGTGCGGCGCCGAGCTTGGCTGGGTCGGCTTCGATCCGACCAACGACCTCCTGGTCGAGAACGATCATATCGTCCTGTCGATCGGCAGGGACTTCTCCGACGTCTCGCCGGTCGACGGCATCATCGTCGGATCGCCCAAGCAGAAGCTCAACGTCGCCGTGGACGTGCTGCTGGTGGAATGAGGCTGGAATGCCTCGATGCCGGACTTCTTAAGAATTGGTTGTCCCGCCGCAGCGGGCAAGCCGCGCTAATCTCCGCTGCACTACGGATAGGCACCTTAACGGAAGGTTTGCACTTTTGTCGCCAGCATGACGTGCGCGGAACCGCGCCTGCAAGTTGCGTCCACCTAGCCAGGAGATAATCGTGAACAATTGGTCAACAAAGCCTTTCGTTTCCGCCGTGGCAGCCATGCTTGTTTTCGGCGGTAGCGCCAGCGCGGGCGGCGGCGCAACCAAGGATGAAGCCGTTGCCATGGTCAAGCAGGCCGTTACCTTCATCAAGGAGCAGGGACCCGAAAAGGCGTATCCCGAGCTCACCAACAAGGCCAGCAGGTTCCGCGACCGCGATCTCTATGTCGTGGTCTATCAGCTCGACGGCAAAGTGCTGGCTCACGGCTCGAACGAGAAGTTCGTCGGCAAGGATCTGATCGACGCGCAGGATGTCGACGGCAAGCTCTACGTCAAGGAACGCGTCGAACTCGCCGCCAAGCAGCCTTCGTTCTGGCAGGATTACAAGTTCGTCAATCCGGTGAGCAAGAAGGTCGAGCCGAAGGAAATGTACTGCGAGAAGCTGGATAACACGGCCGTCTGCGCAGGCGTCTACAAGCTCTGACCCCGATCAAGCGTTTGCGTTGTTGTGCGGCGATCGCCGCACTGAAGGGGTGACATGCTCGGCTGGATCAAGAACATTGGCCTTTCATGGAAAGTCCAGCTCGCTCCCGCGTTCCTGATCGCCGTCCTGATCGGGCTCGGCGCCTACGCGTTGCAAACGTTGCGGTCGAATCAGGCCGCCGTTGACGCGTTGGTGTTCGGTCCGGTCCGGCAATCGGAGCTGGCCAACGATCTCACCACAACGGTGTGGACGGCGCACGCCAAGCTCTATCGTCTTGCTGCCACGGCAGCCAATGAAAAGGACGAGAAGAAAGTAGCTGCGGTCGCCAAGGAGGCTTCGGCTGCGGCCGGCAAGATTTCCGAGGCGATGAAGGCCGTCGAAGGCATCAAGGGCGGGCTCGGCCCGGAGACTTTCGACAAACTGAAAGCTGCGGTCGCGGGCTATCTCAAGCAATCGAAAAACGCCATCGAGATGGCCGACGGCGACGCCGGTTCGGCGCTGATATTCATCAAGGGTGCAGAGCGCAATTTTGCCGTCATTGAAAAGCTGGTCGATGACCTGATCGCCCATAGCAGCGATAGCAAGGATCGCGAGATTGCCCGTGCCGGGATCAAGCTCGAGCAACAACAGATGACGCTGACGGCGGCCCTTCTGGTGGTTGCACTTGCCGGTATCCTGGTTTCGTTTTTGATCGGCCGAAGTACGTCCCGTCCCGTCGTGGCGATGTCGAGGGCGATGCGCGAACTTGCCGCCGGGCATTTCGAGGTCCAACTGCCCGGCCTTGAGCGCCGCGATGAAGTCGGCCAGATGGCGCACGCGATCCAGGAATTCAAGGTGCAGGCGATCGCCAAGGCCGAACGCGAGACGGCGGAGCGTGAGGAAAAGAACCGCGAACTGGCATCGGCCCGCCGTGCCGAGCTCCATAACCTGGCCGAGAGTTTCGAGATCGCGGTCGGCAATATCGTCGAGAACGTTGGCTCAGCCTCGGCCGAATTGGAAAATTCCGCCGCGATCCTGACCAACAGCAGCGTGGCCACCCAGGAGCTCTCCACCGTGGTCGCCGCGGCTTCCGAGGAGACTTCCAGCAACGTGCAGTCGGTGGCGTCCGCCACCGAGGAAATGGCCAGCTCCGTCAATGAAATCGGCAGGCAGGTTGCGAATTCCAACCGGATCGCCAACGAGGCCGTCGTTCAGGCGCAAAAGACCGACGCCCGCATCATCGAATTGTCGGAGGCGGCAAACCGCATCGGCGACGTAACCAGGTTGATCACCACGATCGCCGAGCAGACCAATCTACTGGCACTCAACGCGACCATTGAGGCCGCCCGCGCTGGTGACGCCGGCCGCGGCTTTGCGGTGGTTGCCCAGGAGGTCAAGGCGCTCGCCACCCAGACCGCCAAGGCAACCAGCGAAATCTCGACTCAGATCGCCGAGATGCAATCGGCGACGCAGGAATCGGTGCACGCCATCAAGGAGATCAGCGGCACCATCGGCCGGGTTTCCGAAATCGCCGCGGCGATCGCTGCTGCCATCGAGGAGCAGGGCGCTGCCACCCAGGAAATAGCGCGCAACGTGCAGCAGGCGGCAGAGGGCTCGACCCAGGTCGCGACCAGCATCGCCGACGTCAACCGTGGCGCCGGCGAAATCGGCACGGCATCGTCACAGGTGCTGGCCAACGCGCAACTGCTCTCCAACGAAAACAAGCGCCTCAAGGCCGAGGTGGGCAAGTTTCTCGCAACCGTGCGGTCGGCTTAAGCCGTAGGGCCCACGTTCGCGCCTTGCAGGAGCGGCCATCAGCGGATCATCGATCGAGTGATTGTTGCGAATCCTCGACGTCACAAGGAACAACTAATGCCTACTGAAAAATGCCAGCACGGCTTGGTCGAACGCATCCGGTTTCTCGGAGGGGACGGTATGCGAACTGCCGGCGATAGTTGTCCGCTCCTGGTTAGGCAGGCAGCTCGCGAGCTGATCGATAATCCTGTGAAAGAACTTCGGGCTCGACTCACCATTTGACAGCAACGTCGGCGCATTGATGGTCTTGGCCATATCGCAGGTGAAGACGGGTCTCGGGCGTTTCGTCATCGCGTCAGCCCGGTAGGTCGCAAAATTATCCAAATTCATTTGCTTATCGACATCGGAACGGCGCTCATAGGCCCCAGCGCCACCTACTCCATTTACGAAAAGCGGAATACCAATTTCGGCATTCCCAGCCCTAATGGCTTCTCTCGCCGCGGCCAGTTTGCCGCCGAACTCTTTAAGTACATCAGCTCCATCGGAGGTACCAGCCAACATGCCTGCCGCGGGCGGTTCGTTTAGAGCGAGACTGGTTACCATTTCCGGGTGCGACGCGGCGAAAAAAAGAGCCGCGTGCGCCCCAGAAGAATGCGCCACCACCCGAACCTTTGACAGTCCGAGCGCGCGCACCAAGGCTGCGAGGTCTTCGCCGTGGGCATCGGCGGCTCCGTCTGGCATCCCTTCCGGGCTGCTCTCGTTCGGGAAATTGTTGCGGCGACTGTACGCGATGGCGCGATAGCGGTCGGCGAATTTCGGAAGATGACCGGCCCACATTCGGTAGTCTTGCAGGCCACCATGAACAAATATGACCGGATCGCCTCGCCCCAATTCGACATAGGCAAGCTCAGTACCGTTTACTGAAATTCGCTTCACATCTTGAGCGGTAGCTGTTGCCGCTAGAAATATCGATGTTGCAGCCCCTAAGACGCCTCGGAACATGCTCGTCTCCATCTGTGTATCTGGAGGTTTGCCCTTCGACGAATGGGAGGATTATGATCCGAAAACGGTCATCTGTCTGTTGTATGCTTCACACGCCACCACTATTGCCCAGCCTCAGATGCCGCCGGCTTACGTGCCGGTCTTGCGCGCCGGCTCTGACGAATCCGCACGCAGGTTGCGGAAGAATTTTTCGACCTCGCGCGACAGCGTTTCGGCCGTGGCCGTCAGCTCGCTGGATGCCGTAAGGACCGAAGTCGCCGCCGTGCTCGTCGTGCCGATGGCGTCGCTGAGCGATCCGATATTGACGACCAGCGTTCCGTTGCCCTGCGCCGCCAATTGCGCGTTCGCCGAGATTTCACGCGTCGCCGCATCCTGCTGCTCGATCGCGCTGGCAATGATGGAAGTCACCTCGTTGATGTCGCGCACGGCGGCGCCGATCTCGCGGACCGCTTCGACGGAGGTTTTGGTCGACGTCTGGATCAGGCCGACGTTCTGGCCGATTTCGGCGGTTGCCTTGGCGGTCTGCTCGGCCAGCGCCTTGACCTCGTGGGCGACCACGGCGAAGCCGCGGCCGGCGTCGCCGGCGCGCGCGGCTTCGATCGTTGCGTTGAGCGCGAGAAGGTTGGTTTGCTCGGCGATCGCCTGGATCAGGTTGAGCACGCCGTCGATCCGCTGGGTCGCAGCCGCAAGCCCCTCGATTTCGGAGACCGATTTCTCGGTGCGCTGGCCCGCCTGCTCGACGGCGTTGGCCGACTGGCGCACCTGGCGGCCGATTTCCTCGACGGAAGCGGAAAGCTCTTCGGCAGCGCTCGCGACCGCGGAGACGTTGCTGGAGGCCTGTTCGGTCGCACCGTTGGCGGCCACCGCGCGTCCGCTTGCTTCCGATGAGACGCTGGCGATGGTCTGGGCGGTACCGCGCATCGCGGTCGCATTGTCGGTGACCGCGCGCAGTACGCCGCCGATCGCTTCCCGGAACGCATCGACCGAGGCTTCGATGTGGCGGGTGCGCTCGTCACGCGCCCTGGAATCCTCCAGCACCTGCGAATTGAGGTTGCGGTTGCGATCCATCGCTTCCTGGAAGATCTTGATGGCACGGGCGAGCGCTCCGATTTCGTCGGCGCGTTCAGCATGCGGAACCTCGACGCCTTCGGCGCCGTCGGCAACCTGCCTGTAGTGATGGTGGCGGTGATCACCGAGAGCGGGCGCGCGATCGAACGGGAAATGATCAGCACGCCGAGGACGACTACCACCAGCGCCAACAAGCCGAGGCAAGTCAGGATAAATGCCATCGTATGGTTGGTGTCGGTCTGTTGGGCCAGCCTCCTGCTGCGTTCGGCATAGACTTTGGAGAGCGCCTCGAGATCCTTATTCAGCGCGGTGCGCACTTGGCGGTTGGCGTCGTTGTCGCCCCATTCACGCCCCGCAGCCCCGTTGATCTCGACGCCGCGGCGAACCAGCTCCTTGCGGAAGTCGACGAACTGTTCGATGCGCTTCTTGAAGGTGGCGAACTGCTGGGCGTCGTCGGCCTGGACCAGCGTTTCCCAGTTCTTGACCACATCGAGAATACGCTCGTTGAACTTGAGCAGCCCGTCGCCGTACTTCTTCACCACGGCGGGTTCCGTCGACATGTAGATGCCGCGGGATTCCATCACGACCGCATAGACCAGCGAATTGATGCGCTCGACGTTGAGCGCGGCGCGGCTCGCGATCGAGACCTCTTCGGTAAGGGCCGCATTCTGACGGGTGTTGTAATCGGATAAGGCCGTGATGGCTGCGACGAGCAACGCGAACAGCGCGAAGATCGAATACAATTTGGCTGCAAGCGAAAATCGGGATGCCATGGCGCCACCAAAATAACTAGGGGAAATTCAGCCGTATCGGCACGCCGGATGAGATCCAGGGAATGCCGTCAGCGTAGGCAATGTGCTGAATTTTGGTGGAGAATGTCTTAACGCGCGAAGTTCGTAGAACCGCAACTAACGGCAAATCATCGAGTAACTTCAAACGATTACTTGGATGTCGCGGGATGCGTCGCCGGGAAAATTCGGCATGTCGGTGCGACTGCAACGGGCCTTGGTATATCCGCGCAATTGGAGGTGGCTGGCGCGGCGGAAGAAGCCCGGGTCCCGCAACTGCCCGACAAGACGGTACCGCCATGACGGCGCAGCGCGCCTGAGCCTCCGAAGGACGGTTCGCATTGGCAAGCAGCCGTGGCGCGAATCAAGCTAGTTAGACAGCGAGCACGGCGAAGGTGGCGCCGCGCTGATCCGATTATGCGTGAGAATTGGGACTCATGACTCAAAGTGCCGCCTTGCCGGGCAATCTCGATCTCTATCTCCACGTGCGCGTGCTGATCGCCCTGATCCTCGGGCTCAGCGTCACGCGTCTGGTCAGTGGTATCGCGGCATTGGTCCAGCACCCCGGTCGCTACCCGATTTGGCCTGTACATCTTGGCTGGGTCGCCTGGACGCTCCTGAACGTGGTCGCGTTCTGGTGGTGGGAGTTTCGGCTGAGCCACATCCAGCACTGGACGTACGGCCTTTACTTCTTCGTTTGCGTGTACGCATCGATGTACTATTTCCTGAGCGTTCTGCTTTTCCCGCAGGATCTCGATGAATATAAGGGCTACGAGGATTACTTTCTCTCCCGCCGCCGCTGGTTCTTTGGTTTTGCGGCCCTCACGGAAGCCCTCGATGTGGTCGATACCTGGATAAAGGGCGAAGCGCATCTGCGATCGCTGGGACTGGAATATCTCGTCGCCACCAGCGCATTCATATTGCTGTCCGTGGTAGCCGCGAGAACGCGCAACCCAAAATTTCACATGTTGTTTGCGCTCAGCGCGGTGGCTTATCAAATAAGCTTTTCGATCCGCCATTTTGGTACGCTGGATTAGTCACAGGCGGGGACCCTGATCGCTGGTCCCGTCCACCGCGCGGCCTCGAGCGGATTGAAGCCCGGATGAAGCCGACACTCCGCTGATTGCGCCTGTAGCCTTGGCTGGTCGCCCGGCATAGACTAGCCAGGCAATGGAGCGGGTACGGCGCAGGAAGGTCAGCATGGTCTATCGGCAGATCATCGGTGCCACCACCTATGCGTTCGACGGTTTGCGCGAGCTGCTCGCCAAAGCGACACCGCCGCGATCCGGCGACCGTCTTGCCGGCGTCGCGGCCGATAGCGCGGAACAGATGATCGCAGCGCGAATGGCGCTCGCCGACGTGCCGCTGAAGCAGTTCCTCAACGAGGCCGTCATTCCCTATGAGGATGACGAGGTCACCCGGCTGATCATCGACAGCCACGATGCCCCGGGCTTTGCTGCCATATCGTCGCTGACCGTCGGCGGCTTCCGCGACTGGCTGCTCTCCGACGCCGCAACAAGCGAGTCTTTGGCGAAGGTCTCGCGCGGGATCACGCCGGAAATGGCCGCCGGCGTCTCAAAACTGATGCGCAACCAAGATCTGATCCTGATCGCCAAGAAATGCGCGGTAACCTCGGCCTTTCGCAACACCATCGGCCTGAAGGGGCGGATGAGCGTGCGGCTGCAGCCCAACCATCCCTTCGATGACGCCAAGGGCATTACCGCTTCGATCCTCGACGGCGTCCTCCTGGGATCGGGCGATGCCTGCATCGGTATCAATCCGGCCAGCGATGATCCCGCCGTGATCGGCGAGTTGCTGCGGCTGCTCGACGGCATCATCTCGCGGCTGCAGATCCCGACGCAGGGCTGCGTGCTCACGCATGTCACCACGACGCTTGGATTGATCGGGCAGGGTGCGCCGGTCGATCTGGTGTTTCAGTCGATCGCCGGAACGGAGGCTGCCAATCGCAGTTTTGGTGTCGATCTCGCGCTGCTGCGCGAGGCGCGTGAGGCGGGGCTGTCGCTGCGCCGCGGCACGGTCGGCGAAAATTTGATGTATTTCGAGACGGGGCAGGGTTCGGCGCTGTCGGCCAACGCCCATCACAATGTCGACCAGCAGACATGCGAGGCGCGGGCCTACGCGGTGGCGCGCGCGTTCGATCCGCTGCTGGTTAACAGCGTGGTCGGTTTCATCGGTCCGGAATATCTTTTCGACGGCAAGGAAATCATCCGCGCCGGCCTGGAGGACCATTTCTGCGGCAAGCTGCTCGGCCTGCCGCTCGGGGTCGACGTCTGCTACACCAACCATGCCGAAGCCGATCAGGACGACATGGACAATTTGCTGACGCTATTGGCCGCCGCCGGCGTCACCTTCATCATGGGCGTGCCGGGCGCCGACGACGTCATGCTGAACTATCAGTCGACCTCGTTCCACGACGCGCTCTACGTCCGGGACCTCTTCGGCTTGAAGCGAGCGCCCGAGTTCGACGATTGGCTGGTCCGATCAGGCCTCGCGGACGGCAATTTCCGGCTTGCCGGCAACGCCGGCCTGCTGCCCGAATTTGCCTCGCGGCTGATCGCCTGAACTCCGGCCTGCAGATTTTCGTGCAACCAATTGAACCCAAAGCGAGTTAGAAGTCACAGTCACAATATTGAAGAATTTCTGGCCCAACTTTCAATGTCGTGCTTAAATTCATGTCAGCCTTGAGGAAATTTGATGAGAGCTGAAGGCATTGGAACGGTACGGCGTATCCTGTGCGTCTTCCCGCGCTATACGTCTTCTTTCGGCACGTTCGAATACGCCTATCCCCTGACCGCTGGCGTGAAGGCTTTCATGCCGCCACAGGGCCTCCTCCTGATCGCGGCCTATCTCCCGGCAAACTGGCAGGTGCGTTTCATCGACGAGAACATTCGCCCCGCCAGCAAGGAAGACTTCGAATGGGCGGAAGCGGTGTTCGTCAGCGGCATGCACATCCAGCGCCAGCAGATGAACGACATCTGCCGCCGCGCGCATGCCTTCGATCTTGCGGTCGCGATCGGCGGCCCGTCGGTGAGCGCGTGCCCGGATTACTATCCCTCGTTCGACTATCTCCATGTCGGCGAACTCGGCGACGCCACCAATGAACTGATCGCGCGGCTGGCGCGCGACCCTTCGCGTCCCGAGCAGCAGGTGGTGCTGACGACCAGCGAACGCCTGTCGATGACGGAGTTTCCGATTCCGGCCTACGAGTTGGCGGAAGTGAAGAAGTATCTGCTCGGCAGCATCCAGTATTCGAGCGGCTGCCCCTATCAGTGCGAGTTCTGCGACATCCCCGGGCTCTATGGCCGCAACCCGCGCCTGAAGACGCCGCAGCAGATCGTTGCCGAACTGGACAGGATGCGCGAATGCGGCATCACCGATACGGTCTATTTCGTCGACGACAATTTCATCGGTAATCGCAAGGCCACGCTGGATTTGCTGCCGCATCTGATCGAATGGCAGAAGAGGACAGGCTACGTCGTGCGGCTGGCGTGCGAGGCGACGCTGAACATCGCCAAGCGGCCCGAGATCCTGGAGAAGATGCGCGAGGCGAGGTTCGTCACCGTGTTCTGTGGCATCGAGACGCCCGATCCCGACGCGCTGCACGCAATGCACAAGGACCACAACATGATGGTCCCGATCCACGAAGGCATCCACACCATCAATTCCTACGGCATGGAGGTCGTCTCCGGCATCATCATGGGTCTCGACACCGACAAGCCGGGCACGGCGGACGCACTGCTCAACTTCGTCGATGAATCGCGGATTCCGCTGCTGACGATCAATCTGCTGCAGGCGCTGCCGAAGACGCCGCTGTGGGACCGGCTGGAGCGCGAAGGCCGGCTCAACGATGACGAGAGCCGCGATTCCAACGTCGAATTCCTGATGCCCTACGACCAGGTCATCAATTCCTGGAAGCGATGCATGGAGGTCGCCTTCCAGCCCGAGAAGCTCTATGCGCGCTACCAGTATCAATGCGACTATACCTACGCCAACCGGATCAAGGTGCCGGTCGCGCCTGAAATGAAGACCTGGCCCAACATCAGGCGCGCGCTGATCATGCTGCGCAACATCTTCTGGCAGGTCGGTGTGCTCAGCGATTACAGGCGCGTGTTCTGGAAATTCGCGATCGGGCGCCTCAGGCGCGGCGATCTCGAAGGGCTGATCGGTTCGGCCACGATCGCGCATCATCTGATCAAGTTCGCGCGCGCGGCGTCCGGCGGCCAGCAGAATGCATCGAACTATTCGATCCGGCTGCGCGAGGCCTCCGTGCCTGCCGAGTAAGGCTCATGAAAACGCCGACACCGCCGACCCGCTCGCTCGAAGCCCTGCGGAAGCTGACGCCGGCGCGCGTCGGACTCGGCCGCTCCGGCGCGAGCATGCCGACCGACGCGCTGCTTGCCTTCACCCTCGACCACGCACGCGCGCGCGATGCCGTGCATGCCGCATTCGATGTGGAGCATCTGATTGCCGGATTGGCCGGCCTCGACCTGCAGGTCAGTGAGGTTTCCAGTCAGGCGGGCAACCGGCGCGACTATCTGCGCCGCCCCGATCTCGGACGCATGCTCGACCCGGATTCGCGGCGCGCACTGGAAAAGCAGGGCGGCGGTGCGAACCAGGTTGTGATCGTGATCGGCGATGGGCTGTCGTCGGCGGCCGTCAATGTCCACGCGGTCGAGCTGGTCCGCCATCTTGCTCCGCGCCTGACGGACGCCGGGATCCGGTGCGACCACGTCGTGGTCGCTTCCGGCGCACGCGTGGCGCTGGGCGACGAGATCGGCGCCGTGCTCGGCGCGCAGATGGTGGTGATGCTGATCGGCGAGCGGCCCGGCCTGTCGGCCCCCGACAGTCTCGGCGCGTATCTGACCTTTGCGCCGCGCGGCGGCCTCACCGACGAGAAGCGCAATTGCGTGTCCAATATCCGCGGCGCAGGCCTGAGCTACGATGAGGCCGCCTTCAAGATCGCGTGGTTGGTGCGTGAAGGCATCGCGCGCCAGGTCACGGGCGTGGCGCTGAAGGACGAAAGCGGAACCGCGCTGATCGCCGCCGGTGGCGCTGGCAGGTGTGGCAAATCAGAGACTTAACGCGCATTTTCGACATTTGCGTCCCGATTTGCCCTGCCGCGCGCGCTTGCCGGATCAGGTTCGGGCCTGTAAAACGGCGCCGGTTAATTTACCGCGTGATTTCAAGGGCTAGTGCCGATCGGATAGGGGCTGGCAAAGCCGTATTCGCGCCACCAAGCTGCACAAAAAACCAAGCTACACAAACAGGCCGACGTGAGAACTGGACAGGGTATGCTCGACAAGAACTCGGAAAGTCGCGTCCACGTCGCAGCCATAGAGGAGCCGCCGCAGGGCAAGAGCATCGCCTTCGGGCTCGAGCGCATGGGGCTGATCGCGATCAAGGCGCCGATCCTGTCCATGGTCATTCTCGCGGTGCTGATCGTGGCGGCGATCTTCGGCATCCAGCGCATCAAGATCGACGACTCGCTGAGCCAGTTGTTCCGTTCCGATTCCAAGGACTTCAAGCAATATGAGGCCGTGACCAAGCGCTTTCCGGCGACCGAATTCGACGTGCTGGTCGTGGTCGAGGGCAAGACGCTGCTGGCCCGCGAGAACCTCGAAAAGATCCGCGACATGGTCACCGACCTGCAACTGGTCGAGGGTGTGCGCGGCCTGGTCTCGCTGTTTTCGGCGCGTCAGGCGCCGGAGCCCGGCAAGTTGCCGGCCGCGCTGTTCCCGCCCGAACTGCCGCAGGGCGCCGCCTACGACAAGTTCGTCGAGACCGTCAAGACCAACGAGATCATTCGCGGCAAGCTGTTGTCCGAGGATGGCACGCTGGCGCTGATCGTGCTGTCGCTGGAGCCGAAGGTCGTTTCCTCGAACGATCTCGGCACGGTGGTCGGCGAAATGCGGAAGATCATGGCCGAGGATCTTTCCGGCAGCGGGCTCAACGCCCAGCTTTCCGGCGTTCCCGTCATGCAGCTCGAGATCCGCAACGCGGTCAAGCGCGACGGGCTGACCTACAACATTCTCGGTATCCTGGCCGGCTGCATCATCGCGATCGTTTTCTTCCGCAAGATATCGTTCATGGTGGTTGCGGCCTTCCCGCCGATCATCGCGATCCTGCTCGCGCTCGGTGGCCTCGGGTGGGCCGGTTTCAACCTCAACATGTTCCTGAACGTGATGACGCCGCTCATCATGGTGATCAGCTTCTCGGACTCCATGCAGTTGACGTTCGCGGCGCGCGACCGCCTCATTGCCGGCCAGGACAAGCTGAAGGCCTTCACCAACGCCGTGCTGGTAGTCGGCCCGGCCTGCGTGCTGACCCATGGCACCGCCGGCATTTCCTTCATCGCGCTGCAATTCTCCGATTCCGAACTGATCCGCAAATTCGGCGAGGCCGGTCTTGCCGCCACCATCATCGCGCTGGTGGCCGTGCTGTCGCTGGTGCCCGTATTCGGCGTGCTGTTCGTCCGCAACGAGAAGATTTTTGCGGTGAAGTTCCAGAGCGCCGACGCCGGCGTGCAGGCGCTGCGCAATTTCTGTTACTGGATTGCGGTCCGCATGGTCAGCCGCCCCGGCATGTTCAGCCTGATCGCGCTGATCTTCGTCGGTGCGCTGGGCTACATCTACGCCACGCTGGAGCCGCGCTACCGGCTCGCCGACCAGGTGCCGGACAAGCGGCAGGCGGTGGCGGCATCGGGCCGGCTCGACGCCAAGCTCACCGGCGCCAACCCGATCGACGTGCTGATCGAATTCCCCAAAGGCGCCTCGCTCTACGCGCCGGAAACCTTGAAGACGATCGCCGACGTCCACTCGATGGTCGAGAAGTCGGCCGGCGTCGGCAACGTCTGGTCGCTGGAAACGCTGCGCCGCTGGCTCGCCGAAAAGGCCGGCAGCAACGACGTCGCGACGCTGAAGGAATATGTCAGCGTCATCCCGGAACATCTGGTCCGTCGCTTCATCTCGGCCGAACAAGATGCGGTGGTGGTCTCAGGACGTGTGCCCGATCTCGATTCGAGCGAAATCCTTCCCGTGGTCGACAAGCTCGACAAGGCGCTGGACAAGGTGCGCGCCGAGCATCCAGGTTATGAGATTGCGGTCACCGGCCTGTCGGCGATTGCCGCCCGCAACAGCGCCAACATGATTTCGAAGCTGAATGCCGGCCTCACGGTCGAGTTCCTGCTGGTCGCGATCTTCATTGGCCTCGCATTCCGCTCGGTCGTGGTGATGTTCTCCTGCATCCTGCCCGGCATTTTTCCGGTCGTAGCATCGGGCACGGTGCTCTGGATAATGGGTGAGGGGCTGCAATTCGCCAGCGTCGTCGCGCTGACGGTATCGTTCGGCCTCGGCTTGAGCGCCACCATCCACTTCCTCAACCGCTTGCGGCTGGAGAGCAAGCCGGGCGTGACCGCGGGACTGGCGGTTGAGCGCGCCACCGTGCTGGTCGGTCCGGCGCTGATTCTGACCACGGTGGTGCTGGCCTGCGGCCTCGGCGTCACCGTGTTCTCCGACCTGCCGTCGCTACGCTTGTTCGGCTGGCTCAGCGCGTTCTCGATGATTGCAGCGCTGGTCGCTGACCTCTTTATCCTGCGGCCGACCTCGATGTTCCTGATCAGCCTGTCGGAAAAGATTCGCGGCGTCAGTCACGCCAAGCCGGCGGAGAACAAGGCCGCCGAATAACGAACGCTGCTGAACAATAGGGGTTGCCGGCCAACGGCAGCCGCAGAGGGGATGAGGAATGACGTCTGCAGGATTAGCCGCTCGCCCTGCGGCCGACGCTGCCGCCTACCGCGCGGTCGAACACATCTATCATTCCTATCTCACCGGGCTGATCCTGATGCTGGCGTCGCGGGCCGGCGCGCCGCGCGCGGCCGAGGTGGTATTTCGCACCTTCCGGCGCCAGCAACTGGCGCGCTTCCTTCCCGGATTGAAGAAGCTCGGCCTCGACCAGCTTCCGCATGCGGTCGCGTGCGCCCAATATCACTATCTGTCGAACCAGGTCGGCGGCGTGAAGGTCGAATATGTCTACGAGAGCGACACCAAGGCCTGGGTGCGCTATCCACCGCCGCGCTGGATCTGGTCCGGCACGGCCATTTGCGGAATCCCCTCGGAAGTCTCGCGGGCGATGTTGCGCGGATGGCATGCCAACAACGGCGTCGTGCTCGGCAATCCCAGGCTCGGCTTTGTCTGCACGGGTCAGACCGTCGACGGTCAGCCGGGGCTCGAAGGTTACTACAAGGAATGGGATCACGATCTCGCGCCTGAGGAGCGACTGCAGTTTTCGCCGGGCGAACGCTGTCCGCCGTTCCGTGCCGAATTCGCGCCGCGCCTGCCGGAGAATACGTGGCCGGAGGAACGGCTGCAGAAGGTGCTTCGCAATTATGCGATGGAGTACATCACCTCGGTCGTTCCGGAGACGATTGCCGTGCTCGGACCGGAGGAGGGCGGCCATCTCGCCGGCGCCGCGGCGCGGCTCGTCGGGATGCACACCTTCGACGACGTCGCTGCGCTGTTGGGTGGCGTGGAGGCGGGGGCGGTGGGTTTCGCCAAGGCCTTCGCCCGGCTTGCGCGGGGGCAGGACGATGATGCGGAACTGCAAGTCGAAGGCTCGGGCGCAACCGTGCGCCAGATTTCGTGGCGCCTGATGACGGGACGTGAAGCGCTGTCGCCTCAAGTGTTCGATGCCTGGAACGAATTGTGGGTGGGGGCCGCGCTCGCGCATGATCGCTTCATGCGTGTCGAGGTGACGGAACGCCGCGACCGCGGCGAAGCGCATTGGGCGTGGCAATTCCGCTGAGCTGCCGAAAATAAAAATGGCGGCACCCGGGGAAGCCGCCATTGGCACTACTGCTTCCAAGAACCGTATCAGGTCCTGGTCATCGTGATCTTGACGCCGCGGATCTCGCCCTTGGAGTCGATCTGCACGCTCTGCTTGTTGCCGGTGGTGCGCAGATTCAGGTTGGCTGCAAATCCCGATGCTTCGACAAACACGTCGATCTGGCCACCACCGGCGGTGCCCTGCAGATTGCCGAAGATGTTTCGGCTCTTTTCGCTCCAGTTGCCCGAAATGCGTTCACCCTGGCTGGTGACATCGCTCGAGAGATCGAACTTGTAGCTGTCGCTGGCGCAGTGCAGGTTTTGCTTCAGGCCAAGCCCGTTGGCGTTGACCTTGTAGTCGGCCTTGCAGCGGATGTTCTCGGTGGTGCCGTTGGAGAGCGCGACCGTGCCTGTGCCGCTCCAGTTTCCATCAAAGCCGGCAAACGGGCCGCCCGCCTGCGCATGGCTTTGAGCGATCGACAACATCAGCGCGGCGCCGACGCCGGCCGTTGCAAGAGCCTGACAGAGCAAGCTGGAACCAAACAGTTTCATCGTGAGTCATCCCCTCAAATAGACGTTCTTCGTAAAGATAGGTCTCGCCGCATCGAAGATTTAGTGTTCCCGCAGTATGTTAGGTTCAAATGACCGGGATGCTGTTTCCGGCGGTCGCGGCAGGAAGAAACGCCGCAAGCGACCGAAGGGAATCAAGGCGTTGCATCAGCTCCGTCGGCGCAGCATCTAGCTTCGCGCTAGATCGTCTGCAAGAACCAATTTCCAAGAAAGTGTGGCAGAAATACACTTTAGATATCAGCCGGTTATTTATCGCGCTGAGATCGCCGTAAATTTAGCCGCATTTGCCATGCTTGTCCTGTACACGTTGCTGCGTTACGCGGCACCTGCCATCCAAACAAATCCGCCCGGCGAAGCCGAAACGCAAATCGGGAACGGGATTTCATGCTGCCGAAATGAAGGAATACGATGCGTAAATCTCTCCTGGCCCTCACCTTGTTGTCGATCTCGATTTCTACGAGCGTCTTCGCCCAGCAGCCGCAGCAGCGCAGCGGAACGGCGGAGGAGCAGAAGGCCTGCACCCGTGACGTGCAGAAGCACTGCCGTCCGGTCATCGACCAGGGCGACCTCACGATCCTGGCCTGTCTCAAGGAGAATCGCTCCAAGATCAGCGCGGCCTGCAACACGGTTCTCAAGAACAACGGCCAATAAGGCGCTACGCCCGTCAATCCTCGCGGAAAAAGCCATGTTCGGCTCTATGACGCGCGTCACGGGCGGGGTTAATAAGCCCATATAGCATTGGTTTTGGTAGCGTATTCCCCTATATGGGGCTCGCGATCTCGCATGCGCCGAGCGTCGGCGCATGCCGCCAATCCCGATTGATGTAGCCAGTTTTTGATGACCACCGCGAGCGACCTGCGATCCGGAAAGACCGACCGCGACGAGAATTTTCCTGTCGCGTCGTGGATCATTCATCCGCGTCACCGGGCGCTGATCCTCGCATTCTACAATTTCGTCAGGACTGCCGACGACATCGCCGACCACGCGACCCTTAGCGCGGAAGAAAAGCTGCGCTATCTCGACCTGCTCGAGGCCGAACTGCTCGGCAAGGGCGACACGCAAGCGGAGGCCGTCAATCTGCGCCGTGCCTTGGCCGAGCGCGCGATGGCGCCGCGCCATGCGCTCGACGTGCTGGTCGCGTTCCGGATGGACGTTACCAAGCTGCGCTACGAAAACTGGGACGACGTCATTCATTATTGCCGCTATTCGGCCATGCCGGTCGGTCGTTTCATGCTCGACGTTCATGGCGAGAGCACCTCGACCTGGGCCGCTTCCGACGCGCTGTGCGCGGGCCTACAGATCAACAACCATTTGCAGGACTGCGGCAAGGACTACAAAAACCTCAACCGCGTCTACCTGCCGCGCGATGCGTTGGCAGCAAGCGGGGCCACCGTCGAGATGCTGGGCGAGGGGAAATCGCAGCCGGCGCTGTTGCAATGTCTCCATGCGCTCGCGGTGCGGACTGAAACCCTCCTCAATGGAAGCAGGTCGTTGAGTGTCGCGGTAAAGGATTTTCGGCTCGGACTCGATATTGCAGTGATCCAGGCATTTGCCGACAAGATCGTCGGCATGCTGAAAGTGCGCGATCCGCTCAGCGAGCGCGTGCATTTGAGCAAGCTGGAGTTGCTCGGCCATACCATCGGCGGCATCGCCGGCGAGGTCACCCGCCGCGCGATTGGACGCCGTCCCCAGGCAAACCCGGCGGCCGACGCATGACGTTGCATCCGGCGGCGGCCAACGCAGATTACGGTGCCACCGCGTCCGGCAGCTCGTTCTACGCCGCGATGCGCATCCTGCCGCGCGACCAGCGCGAGGCGATGTTCCAGATCTACAGCTTCTGCCGTCAGGTCGACGACATCGCCGATTCCGACGGCCCGCGACCCGAGCGGCTGGCCGCGCTCCAGCAATGGCGCGACGATATCGATGCGCTGTATCAGGGGCACCCACCGCCGCGTCTGCAGGACTACGCCGCGTCGGTCAAAACCTTCGGTCTCAAGCGCGAGGATTTTCTCGCCGTCGTCGACGGCATGGAGATGGACGTGCCGCAAGACATCCGGGCGCCGGATCTTGCGACCCTCGATCTCTATTGCGACCGCGTCGCCAGCGCCGTCGGGCGACTGTCGGTGCGCGTGTTCGGCCTGCCCGAGGAAGACGGCATACTGCTCGCCCACCACCTCGGGCGCGCGCTGCAGTTGACCAATATCCTGCGCGACATCGATGAAGACGCCGGCCTCGGTCGCCTCTATCTGCCTCGCGAAGGCCTGCTGCTTGCCGGCATCACGACCGACGATCCGCAGCGGGTGATCGTCGATCGCGCATTGCCGAAAGTATGCCTGCCGCTGGCCGAGCGCGCGAAAAAGCATTTCGAGAAAGCCGACGAAATCATGAAACGCAATTCGCGGCGCGTGGTGCGCGCGCCGCGGATCATGTCGAAATATTACCGCGCGATCCTGGACTTGCTGCTGGCCCGGGGCTTTGCCGCCCCGCGCGAGCCGGTCCGCGTCCACAAATGGGCGAAAATCGCCATCCTTCTCCGATACGCGATCATCTGATGCAGAAAAACGTTCATATCATCGGCGCCGGCATTTCCGGCCTTTCAGCGGCCGTGCGGCTCGCCAACGCCAATTACCGGGTGCATGTCCACGAGGCCACCCAGCAGGCCGGCGGCCGTTGCCGGTCCTATTTCGATGGAGCCACCAACCTCACGATCGACAACGGCAATCATTTGCTGTTGTCCGGCAACCGCCATGCGCTGGCCTACGCCAAATCGATCGGCACCGAGTCGGGGCTGGTCGGGCCAAAGCTTGCGCAGTTTCCCTTTGTCGACATCTCAACCGGCCAGCGCTGGCAACTCGACCTTGGCGACGGCAAGTTGCCGTTGTGGGTGTTCGACCAGGCGCGCCGCGTCCCCGATACGAAGCTGTTCGATTACCTCGCATTGATGCCGCTGATCTGGGCAGGGACCGATAAGCTGGTCGGCAATGCGATCCCCTGCAAGGGCACGCTGTACCAGCGGCTGGTGCAGCCGCTGCTGTTGGCCGCGCTCAATGTCGATCCGCCGGAGGGTTCGGCGGGCCTAGCCGGCGCGATTGTGCGGGAAACGCTGCTGGCGGGTGGGCATGCCTGCCGGCCGCTGATCGCGCGCGATGGCCTCAGCGCCGTGCTGGTCGAGCCGGCGATCAAGCTTTTGCAGGACAAGGGCGCCTCGATCCAACTCGGCCATGAGCTGCGCGAACTCGTGATGAAGGGGAGCCATATCGGCGAGCTGAAATTCGTTGGCGACAGCATCGCGCTCGGCCCCGACGACGTCGTGGTACTCGCAGTGCCGCCGCGCCCTGCAGCGGCGCTGCTGCCGGGATTGAAGACGCCGTCGAAATTCCGCGCCATCGTCAACGCGCATTTCCGCTTCGATCCGCCCAAGGATGCGCCGCCGATTCTAGGCGTCGTTGGCGGGCTGGTGGAGTGGCTGTTCGCATTCCCGCAGCGGCTGTCGGTCACCATCAGCAATGGCGACCGGCTCGTCGACATGCCGCGCGAAGAACTCGCGCTGGCGATTTGGCGGGATGTCTGCAAAGCCGCCGGCCTGCCGGGCGAAACTCCATTGCCGCCCTGGCAGATCGTGCGCGAGCGCCGCGCGACCTTCGAGGCGACGCCGGAGCAGAACGCACTGCGGCCGGGGGCGGTGACGTCCTTCAAAAACCTGTTTCTCGCCGGCGACTGGACTGATACCGGATTGCCGGCAACCATCGAGGGATCGGTACGGTCGGGCGATCGCGCCGCCGATCTGGTCCTGGCGAGGCGTTAGGCCTGAGGACGAGTTGCGTGACCGGCTTCACAGAGCCCGTCGCGAACATAGGGATGTATAGCGAAATGCTTGCCATCGACAAAACAAACACCGTCGACCCCGTTGCCCTCGAAAAGAGCATCTCTTCCGCGACCGAGGCGCTGTTCGGTTACCGCCAATCCGACGGACACTGGGTATTCGAGCTGGAAGCCGACAGCACCATCCCTGCCGAATACATCCTGCTGCGCCACTATCTCGCCGAGCCCATCGACAGTGAGCTCGAAGCCAAGATCGCGAACTATCTACGTCGCACCCAAGGCAATCATGGCGGGTGGCCGCTGGTGCAGGATGGCCCGTTCGACATGAGCGCCAGCGTCAAATCCTATTTCGCGCTGAAGATGATTGGCGATTCCGTCGATGCGCCGCATATGGTGCGCGCGCGCGAGGCGATCCGCTCCCGCGGCGGTGCTGCCCGCGTCAACGTTTTCACGCGGTTTCTGCTGGCGTTCTACGGTGTATTGACGTGGCGCGCGGTGCCGGTGCTGCCGGTCGAGATCATGCTGTTGCCGATGTGGTCGCCGTTCCATCTCAACAAGATTTCTTATTGGGCGCGCACCACGATCGTGCCGCTGATGGTGATGGCGGCGCTGAAGCCGCTGGCGAAGAATCCAAAGGGCGTCGGCATCGACGAGTTGTTCCTGCAGGATCCCAAGTCGGTCGGGATGAACGCCAAGGCGCCGCATCAAAGCTGGGGCTGGTTCACGCTGTTCAGTGCGCTGGACAAGATCCTGCGCGTGGTCGAACCGTTGTTTCCGAAGAAGCTGCGCCAGCGCGCGATCGACGCCGCGCTCGCGTTCACCGAGGAGCGGCTCAACGGCGAAGACGGCATGGGTGCGATCTATCCGCCGATGGCCAATATCGTGATGATGTACGACGCACTCGGCAAGGGGCCGGATTATCCGCCGCGTGCGGTCACCCGCAAGGGCATCGACAATCTGCTCGTGATCGGCGAGCACGAAGCCTATTGCCAGCCCTGCGTCTCCCCGGTGTGGGACACGGCGCTGACCTGCCACGCGCTTGCCGAGGCCGGCGGCGAGGACACGCTCAAGAAGATGAAGCAGGGTCTCGACTGGCTGAAGCCGCGGCAGGTGCTCGAGCTCAAGGGCGACTGGGCGGCGAAGGCGCCCAACGTTCGTCCGGGCGGCTGGGCGTTCCAGTACAACAACGACTATTATCCCGATCTCGACGACACCGCCGTGGTCGTGATGGCAATGGACCGGGCGCGCCGGCAGACCGGCAGCAAGGAATACGATCAGGCGATTGCGCGCGGCCGCGAGTGGATCGAGGGGCTGCAGAGCCGTGATGGCGGCTGGGCTGCCTTCGACGTCAACAACCTTGAATATTACCTCAACAACATCCCGTTCTCCGATCACGGCGCGCTGCTCGATCCGTCGACCGAGGACGTCACCGCGCGCTGCATCTCAATGCTGGCTCAGCTCGGCGAGACCGCGCAAACCAGCAAGGCGGTCGCGGACGGCATTGCCTATTTGCGCCGCACCCAGCTCGCGGAGGGCTCCTGGTACGGCCGCTGGGGACTGAACTACATCTACGGAACCTGGTCGGTGCTGTGTGCGCTCAATGCCGCCGGCGTGGACCACCAGGACCCCATGATTCGGAAGGCGGCGGACTGGCTGGTTTCGATCCAGAACCGGGATGGCGGCTGGGGCGAGGATGCGGTCAGTTACCGACTCGATTACAAGGGATATGAGCAGGCGCCGTCGACCTCCTCGCAAACGGCATGGGCTTTGCTTGGATTGATGGCGGCCGGCGAGGTGGAACATCCGGCCGTCGTGCGGGGCGTGGAGTACCTAAAAGCCACACAGACGGAGAAAGGACTGTGGGATGAGGCGCGTCACACGGCTACAGGCTTTCCGCGGGTGTTTTACTTGCGGTATCATGGATACTCGAAGTTCTTTCCGCTCTGGGCGCTGGCGCGGTATCGGAATTTGAGAAGCACCAACAGCAGGGTGGTAGGGGTCGGGATGTGACTTTGGAGGCGGGGGCCGCCGCGATCGTGGACAATTCGGTTGATCGCAATTCGAATGATCCGCGACCGGTTTTGATCGTTACAGGATTGGTGCAGGAAGCCCGCATTGCGGCCGGGCCCGGCATGATCGTCATCTGCAGTTCCAGCGACCCGCAACAATTGCGCGCACTGCTGGCAACGCTGGATTCTACCACTTTCAGGGGTGTGATCTCGTTCGGCGTCGCCGGCGGGCTCGATCCGTCGCTGAAATCGGGCGATGTGGTGGTGGCGACCGAGGTTCTCGCCGGCGATACCCGGTTTCTGGCAGGTCTGGCGCTGAACGAGGAAATGATTACCCGCGCGGCGCTGCGCCGCCGGCGCGTGGTCCGTGGTATTCTTTCGGGTGTGGAACAGGTGATCGCGGCGACCGCCTGCAAGGCCGCGCTGCATTCGGAGACCGGGGCGGCGGCGGTCGATATGGAAAGCCACATCGCGGCGGCCTATGCGGCCGAGGCCGGGCTTCCGTTCGCGGCGCTGCGGGTCATCTCCGATCCGGCCACCAGGGCGCTTCCGGCGCTCGCCAAGAGCGCTATCAAGCCGAATGGCGACATCGACCTCGGCAAGGTGCTGCGCGGGGTGGCGCGCAATCCCGCCACGCTGCGTGCGCTGGTCTCCACGGGCCTTGATTTCAACCGCGCGCTGCGCTCGCTGCGCGGCTGCCGTGGTTTCCTGCACGGCGAGAGCTTTGCCATGGCGGAGGCCTGAGGCAGGCTTCAGAGTTTTCGAAGGCGTCAAAAAACAAAGGGCCCCGGTTCGCTCAAGAACCGGGGCCCTTTAAGCTTGTTTCCGTGCTCGCTCAGGCGGCGGTGGAGGCCTTCGCCTGCTGTTTGGCGGCGGCAGCAGCCGCCTCGTCGCGGCGGATTTCCGACAGTTTCTTCTGAACCTGTTCGGAGAAGATGTACTGCGCCGGGCGCTGGTTGGAGAGGTCGATCTCGGGCGCCATCGGACCCGAGGTGCGGACGCCCCGCAGCGCGACCCACATCGCCTTGAACGGACTGGTCAGCGCGGCGTTGGCAGCGGTCGGCTCATAGCCGCAATGCGCCATGCAGTCGGCGCACTTCTCGTAACGGCCGGTGCCGTAGGAATCCCAGTCCGTGGTCTCCATCAGCTCCTTGAAGGTCTTGGTATAGCCCTCGCCAAGCAGGTAGCAGGGCTTCTGCCAGCCGAAGATGTTGCGCGCCGGCATGCCCCAAGGCGTGCATTCGTAGGACTGGTTACCGGCCAGGAAGTCGAGGAACAGGCCGGAATGCATGAAATTCCACTTCTTGCCCTTGCCGAGCGCAAAGACGTCGCGGAACAGTTTTTTAGTCTTGGTGCGGTTGAGGAAGTGCTCTTGGTCCGGGGCGCGCTCATAGGCGTAGCCCGGCGACATCGAGACGCCGACACCGAGTTCGGTGGTGAAATCCAGGAACTTCGCGATGTCTTCGGCAGCGTGACCGTCGAAGATGGTCGCATTGACGTTGACGGTGAAGCCGCGCGCTTTCGCGGCCTTGATGGCGGAAACCGCGCGATCGAACACGCCCTTCTGCGACACCGCCTTGTCGTGGTGGTCCTTGAGGCCGTCGAGATGCACCGAGAAGAACAAGTACGGCGAGGGCTCGAACAGATCGAGCTTCTTTTCAAGAAGCAGCGCGTTGGTGCAGAGCGAGACGAACTTCTTGCGCGCCACGAGGCCGCGTACGATCTCGCCGATCTCCTTGTGGATCAGCGGCTCGCCGCCGGGGATTGCCACCATCGGCGCCCCGCATTCGTCGGCCGCATCCCAGCATTCCTGCGCGGTCATGCGGCGGTTGAGGATCGCATCGGGGTAGTCGATCTTGCCGCAGCCTACGCAGGCGAGGTTGCAGCGGAACAACGGCTCCAGCATCAGCACGAGCGGGTAGCGCTTCCGGCCGAGCAGCTTCTGCTTCATCAGATAGCCGCCGATACGCATTTCCTTGAAGAACGGTATTGCCATTTTGGAGATTTTCTTTCTGGACCTGTAAATCTTGAAGTGGATCAACCCGCAGTCAGTTCGGCCGGAAGCCGGAACTCGATATTTTCCTCCCGGCCGGGCAGCACCGAGACCGTGACGGGTCCGATACGCCTCAAAGCCTCGATCACGTCGTCGACCAAAACTTCGGGCGCCGATGCGCCCGCCGTAATGCCGACAGCCTTTGCATCCTTCAGCCAATCAGGGTTCAGCTCGCTCCCGTCGGCAATGAGATAACTCGCGACGCCGACCTCGGTGCCGATTTCACGAAGCCTGTTTGAGTTGGAACTATTGGCAGCCCCCACCACCAAGATGACGTCCACCAGCTTACTCAGGTCCCTTACCGCAGATTGGCGGTTCTGTGTCGCATAGCAGATATCCCGGATGTCGGGGCCTTGAATATCTGTAAATTTGGCCTGAAGGGCGGCGATTATGTCTTTTGTGTCGTCCACGCTGAGGGTGGTCTGGGTGATATAGGCCACCGGGGCATCGGTCGGCAGCGGCAGGGCCGCCACGTCATCGACGTTCTGGACCAGGAGAACCGGGCCCGGAACCTGGCCCATGGTACCCTCGACCTCGGGATGGCCGGCATGGCCGATCAGGACCAGGGTCCGGCCCTTGGACATATACCGTTTACCCTGATTATGGACCTTGGTGACCAGCGGGCAGGTGGCATTGAGGACCGGCAGGCCGCGGGCCGCGGCCTCTTCCTCGACGCTTCGGGCCACGCCATGGGCGCTGAACACGGTTACCGCAAGCGGCGGCACCTCCGACAGGTCCTCGACGAAGATCGCGCCCTTGGCCTTCAGGCTCTCGACCACGTATTTGTTGTGCACGATCTCGTGCCGGACATAGACCGGCGGGCCGTATTTCTCGAGCGCACGCTCAACGATTTCGATGGCACGCACGACGCCCGCACAAAATCCGCGAGGCTGCGCTAGATACACTTCCATTGGATGTCCATTACGCAAGTTGCACCAAATACCGAATTCGCAAATTCACCCGAAGGCCTCCGTGCAGCCGATCACACTCCGGATATTTGCAATATCCGCACCATGGCTGGTTCCCGCAGGTAATCCCCATACTAGGCACTGGAAGCGCAGGACTATGTGTCAAAAATTGTGCGGATAGAAAAGGTGGATCGCGCAATGGTTACCGGACGTTGGGTATTTAGATACCGATAAATGCGCTGCCCGGACGGTTGTTCCTACCGGTTCGTCACTTTATCGCCCACCCGGACCGGCTATACCGGCGCCCGAACGCCCGTTCCGGTCTGTTGTGGCGACTTCGCTTGAACCCTCGGCGAAGTAACCAAAACAACATTAGATCGGCTGCGGGAACTCCGCTAGACAGCGGGGCGTTTTCGCCGAGCTCTCCTTTTAGATTTAGAAAGAAACGAAGTGCTGACCAGTGTTGTTGTCGCCGTTGTCAGAACCTGTACGCGGTTTGCCACTCTCGTCGTCATCGTCTCCCTGCTTCTGGCGGTCGGGGGGGCCTACTATGCCGCCCGGCATTTCGCCATCAACACCGACATCAATACGCTGATTTCGCCCGACCTCGACTGGCGCAAGCGCGATAATCAGTTCGAGCAGGCCTTTGACCGTGAAAAGCTGATTCTGGCTGTCGTCGAGGCGCCGAGCCCCGAGCTCGCCAGTGCGGCTTCCAAGGCGCTGGCCACGAAGCTGTCCGGCGACACCAAACATTTCGAATCGGTGCAGCCGCTCGGCTCCGGCGAGTTCTTCGAGAAGAACGGGCTGCTGTTCCTGCCGGTGGAAGAAGTCGGCAAGGTCGCCGGCCAGCTCGAAGCCGCAGCGCCCCTGATCGAGATCATGGCCGGCGATCCTTCGATTCGCGGCCTGACCGGCGCGTTGGAAACCGGGCTTGCCGGTGTCAAGCGCGGGCAGGTCAAGCTCGACAATACCGAGCGCCCGTTCAACCTGATCAGCCAGACGGTCGAGGATATCCTGAGCAAGGGGATGGCGACGTTCTCCTGGCGCGAGCTCGTCAGCGACAAGCCTTTGACTGATGCCGACCGCCGCGCCTTCATCGAATTCAAGCCGAAGCTCGATTACAATGCGCTCGAACCCGGCAAGGACGCGACCGACGCGATCCGACGGGCCGCGACCGACCTCGATTTCGCGGGCCAGTACAGCGCCCGCGTCCGGCTGACCGGCCCGGTTCCGATCGCCAACGAGGAATATTCGACCGTGCAGGACGGCGCGATCGTCAACGGCGTCGCAACGGTGCTTATTGTCCTCGTCATTCTCTGGATGGCGCTGCACTCAGCGAAGATCATTTTCGCGGTGTTCGTGAACCTGTTCATCGGCCTGGCGCTGACGACTGCGGTCGGCCTGATGATGGTGGGATCGCTGAACCTGCTGTCGATCGCCTTTGCCGTGCTGTTCGTCGGCCTCGGCGTCGATTTCGGCATTCAATTCAGCGTCCGCTACCGTTCCGAGCGTTTCAAGAACGAAGATCTGGCTCTGGCGCTGGAGAGCGCGGCCCGACGTTCGTCGGTGCCGCTGTCGCTTGCCGCGATGGCGACCGCTGCCGGCTTTCTTTGTTTCCTGCCCACCGACTACAAGGGCATTTCCGAACTCGGCAAGATTGCCGGCGCCGGTATGCTGATCGCGTTCATCTCGAGCATCACGGTGCTGCCAGCCATGCTGAAGCTGCTTCACCCGCCCGGAGAAAGCGAGCCTGTCGGTTACGCGTTTCTGGCGCCGGTCGACGAGTTCCTCGAACGGCACCGCGTCATCATCGTCGCCGGAACGCTGCTGCTCGTGGTGGCGGGCCTGCCGCTGCTCTACTTCATGAAGTTCGACTTCAACCCGATCAACCTGCGCAATCCGAAGGCCGAATCGATCGCGACCTTCCTCGACCTGCGCAAGGATCCCAACACCGGCGCCAACGCCATCAACGTGCTGACCAATTCCGAAGCCGAAGCGAAGAAGATCGAGGCGCGGCTGGAGAAGTTGCCGGAAGTCCTTCGCGTGATGTCGATCGACAGCTTCGTGCCCGAAGACCAGCCAGCCAAGCTCCAGTTGATCGGAAAGGCAGCGAAGGTCGTCGGTCCCGCGCTCAATCCCGACTCGGTCGACGCGGCGCCCACCGATGAGGAGAATGTGGAGGCGCTGAAGAGTTCGGTCGACAGCTTGCGCAGGGCCGCGGGCGACGGCAAGGGGCCGGGCGCGGTTGCCTCGCGAAGGCTGGCCGATGCATTGTCGAAGCTTGCCGGAAGCGACCAGGCGACGCGCGACAAGGCCCAGGACATCTTCGTCGCCCCGCTCAAGATCGTGTTCGACCAGCTCAGGAACACGATGCAAGCCGGGCCGGTGACGCTGAAGACGCTGCCGCCGGAACTGTTGAATAGCTGGAAGTCCAAGGACGGGCTGATCCGCGTCGAGGCGCTACCGAAAGGCGATCCCAACGACAACGACAATTTGCGCCGCTTTGCCGATGCGGTGCTGGCTGCCGAGCCGAACGCGATCGGCGGACCGGTGTCGATCCTCAAATCCGGCGACACCATCGTGAAGGCGTTCATTCACGCCGGCATCTGGGCGCTGGTGGTGATCAGCCTGTTGTTGTGGCTGACGCTGCGGCGCGTCACCGACGTGCTGATGACGATGGTGCCGCTATTGGTGGCCGGCGCGGTGACGCTGGAGCTCTGCGTGCTGATCGAACTGCCACTCAACTTCGCCAACATCGTAGCATTGCCGCTGCTGCTCGGCGTCGGCGTCGCCTTCAAGATCTATTACGTCGTGGCCTGGCGCGAGGGCAGAAATAACCTGCTGCAGTCGAGCCTGACGCGCGCGATCTTTTTCTCTGCGCTGACGACTGCGACCGCTTTCGGAAGCTTGTGGCTATCCAGTCATCCCGGCACCGCCAGCATGGGAAAACTGCTGGCGCTGTCGTTTGTCATCACGCTTGCTGCGGTGTTGCTGTTCCAGCCGGCACTAATGGGCAAACCGCGCGATGTCGGGCAATAAGCAGATGTCGCCGATATCGCCGGACTGGGCGGCCGCCTGTTTCTGACCGGGCGCGGCCTTCGGCGCGGGCGCAGGATTTACCGCACCCGTGGTCTTCGGCGGCGCCGGCGGGGCGGCTGGCGCTGCGGTCTTGGGCGCTGCGCCGGATGCACCCTTCGGTGCGCCCTTGGCCATGCTGTTGGTGGGGCTTAAGGGGATCGGCGGACCGACACGGGTCCAGGTTTCGCCGCCGCAGAGGAAGCCGAGCACGCAGCCTTGAATCTCGAGCTGGTCGGTCCCGACCGGCTTGATGGTCGCGCTGTAGTTTTGTCCGTCCTTGGCGTTATAGACCTCACCCTCCCACGCATCGACGCCGGACTTCTTCTTCATGTCGATCAGGATTGGCATGCCCAAAGTCGGCCGGCTCTGCTTAGAGGCATCCGGATTGTTCTTGTCCTTGCCGCCCGGCATCTTTTCCCAGGCAACGACGCCCCACATGTTGCCGTTGCATTGGGCAACGCGAATGTTGGCAACACCGTCGGCCACTTTCCAGTCACCGGTGGGATCGGCGGCCAGCGCCGCATTAAGACCTGTGGCTAAAATGATTCCCGAATAAACTATTGTGCGCGCGACAGTTCTTAGGCAGTGCAACATGGTTCGAACCTGTGTTTAAGTAGATGATCCGAGCGAGAGGTCAAAACGCCGCATTGAGCGTTTTCAGTTGACGAAACAGCCATCAACCGACGTATGTAGCCGATGCCAGATTCATATCTAGACGTTTCCGGGCTGATTGTAGAGCGGCAGGCGCAGCGCAGTTCCATGCATGCGCGCCATCTGAACGAGCAGCTCGTCCGAGTGCTGAAGACCATCGGCTACGATGTGGGCTTTCAGAAGGGTCAAGGACAATACCTGTTCGATCGTGACGGGGCCCGCTATCTCGATCTACTCAGCGGATTTGGCGTTTTTGCGATTGGCCGCAATCATCCGGCGCTGCGTCTGGCGCTGAAAAGCGTGCTCGACAGCGATTTTCCCAATCTGGTGCAACTCGACGTCTCGACGCTCGCGGGCGTGCTGGCGGAGCGCCTGCTCGAACATGTTCCATATCTGGACAAGGTGTTCTTTGCCAATTCCGGCGCCGAGACCGTCGAAGCCGCAATCAAGTTCGCGCGCGGTGCGACCGGCCGTCCCGGCATCGTCTCCTGCTCGCATTCCTTCCACGGCCTGTCCTACGGCGCGCTGTCGCTGATGGACGATGCGAACTTCAGAGGCGGCTTCGAGCCGCTGCTGCCGGGATGCACGCAGATACCTTTCAACGATCTCGCCGCGCTCGAGCAGGCCTTGTCCTCGCGCCAGGTCGCAGCCTTCATTGTCGAGCCGATCCAGGGCAAGGGCGTCAACATGCCCTCGGATGAATTTTTGCCGGGCGCTGCCGCGCTGTGCAAAAAATACGGCACGATCTTCATTGCCGACGAAATCCAGACCGGTATCGGCCGCACCGGAAAATTCCTCGCGGTCGAGCACTGGAATGTCGAGCCCGACATGGTGCTCTTGGCAAAGGCGCTGTCGGGCGGTCACGTGCCAGTCGGCGCGCTGCTGACCCGCAAGTCCATCTTCGACAAGATCTTCAACCAGATGGATCGCGCGGTCGTGCACGGCTCGACTTTTTCGAAGAACGATATGGCGATGGCCGCCGGTATCGCCACTCTCGATGTGATCAAGCAGGAGAAACTTGTCGAGCAGGCCGCCAAGCGCGGCGCCGAGCTTCGCCTTGCACTGACCCGCATGGTGCCCGGCTATGAACTGCTGAAGGAAGTGCGCGGCAAGGGATTGATGATCGGCATCGAGTTCGGTCCCCCGAAATCGCTGAAGCTGAAGGCTTCCTGGAACCTGCTGGAGACTGCAAATAAAGGCCTGTTCTGCCAGCTCATCACCGTACCGCTGTTCAAGGATCACAAGATCCTGACGCAGGTCTCCGGCCACGGCAGCCACACCATCAAGCTGCTGCCGCCGCTGGTGATCACGGAAGAAGATTGCACCTGGATCGAAAAATCGTTCGACGACGTCATTGCCGCGAGCCACAAGGTGCCCGGCGCGATCTGGCGTCGCTCGGCAAGACGCTGGTCGACAACGCGGTCAGGAAGTCGGCGTAGTCGCGCAAGCTCTCGTAGCTGCGCAGCCCCGTTGGCTTCATCCGCGCTACGATTCTATCGGAGGTGATCATGGTCAACGTCACCGGCGGCTGTCATTGCGGCGCGATTCGCTACGAGATCGCGGGCGAACCCATCGTTCATGCATTGTGTCACTGCACCGATTGCCGTCGCCACGCCGGCGCGCCAATGGTCGGCTGGTCGATGTATGCGGAGGATGCGCTCAAGGTCACGAAGGGAACGCCCAAGGTCTACGAATCGTCGGAACATGGCCGGCGACAGTTTTGCGCGAACTGTGGCACCGGTCTCTTCTACACCAATGCCAATGTGCTGCCCGGGATCGTCGATATCCAGAGTGCGACCTACGATGATCCCGACGCCGTGCCGGCCATGGTGCATATCCAGGTCGCAGAGCGCCTTCGCTGGATGGAGCGCGCGCACGAACTGCCCACCTTCGACCGCTATCCGCCGCCGCCATAGCGGCCGCGGCAAACCGGGATAGTCTTACTGTGTCATAAGCGGTGAGCGTCTAGCTCGCCGAACGAAAGCTCCGTCAGCCCGCGTTAGCGCGAAAGCATTTCGCCTCTCCCTGACGAAAATCGGTATCCAATTTTCCCGATCATGCTCTAGGATGCGCGCGCCGAGCGGTCGCAAAGAGCCGCCGGCGCGTGTTGTCGGAGGAAGCATGATGGAATATCCGCGTCGCCAGTTCTTGCAGCTCGTCGCCGGTGCGGCTGCGCTCCCCGTTACGTCAAGCATCGCAAGCGCGCAGGCCTATCCATCGCGGCCGGTTCGCCTCGTGATCGGCTATACGCCCGGCGGCTCGGCGGACCTCACCTCGCGCCTGATGGGGCAATGGCTGTCGGAAAAGCTCGGGCAATCCTTCGTGATCGAGAACCGGCCGGGCGGCGGAACCAATATCGCGACCGAGCAGGTGCTGCGCGCTACCCCTGACGGCTACACGCTGCTGCTGGTGGCGCCGGCGAACGCGATCAACGCCACGCTCTACGACAAGCTGCCCTTCGATTTTATGAAGGAGATGGAGCCGATCGCCGGCATCATTCGCTTTCCCAACGTCGTGGTGGTGCACCCCTCGCTGCCGATCAAGTCGATTCCCGAGCTGATCGCCTATGCCAAGGCCAATCCGGGCAAGCTCAACATGGCATCGTCAGGCAACGGCTCCACGATCCACATGTCGGGCGAACTGTTCAAGATGCTGACTGGGATCAACATGCAGCATGTGCCGTACCGCGGCGGCGCGCCGGCGCTCACCGACATGCTTTCCGGTCAGATGCACGTCATGTTCGACAACCTTCCGACCTGCGCCGAGCACGTCAAATCCGGCAAGCTGCGCGGGCTTGCGGTCACCAGCACGACGCGCTCGGACGTGCTGCCGGATTTGCCGTTGGTCGCGGATTACCTGCCGGGCTACGAGGCAAGCGCCTGGTACGGCCTCGCCGCGCCAAAGGGCACACCGCCGGAAATCGTCGACAGGCTCAACAAGGCGGTCAACGAAATCCTCGCCGACCCCAAGGCAAAGGCCCGCTTTGCCGAGATCGGCGCCATCCTGCTGCGGGGCTCGCCCGCCGATTTTGGAAAGCTGGTGGCCGATGAAACCGAGAAATGGGCCAAGGTGGTGAAGTTCGCCGGCGCCAAGGTGGATTAGAGGGCGGTATTCATCAAACTGGCGGTAAGCCAGCAGTGTCTGCTTTCGGGGAGTAAACCAGACGCGGATCAGCCGCGCCGTGATGTCCGCAAGTGGACCCAATTCGGACTTGGGTTCAGGTAAGTAGCGTCCTGCAATCGAGATCATCGACGGCAAGCATGATGCGTTCAAGACTATTCCACCAGATCACGGCGGGGATACTGTTCACAGCTTGCCACACCGGCGTCGTAATTTGCCAAAGCACTGACAATCGATAATCGGCTTGAAGCGCATGTCGGTCGTAGCCCGAGACCCCGTGAGCAACCAGCGTCTCGTGGTATTCGTCGAGGAGTGAACGTTCCATCGCTTGTCGACGGTCAGGATACCAGTGCATCGCGATCATGTAGGCAAGGTCTCGCGATGCGACATCGAGGCGCCAGCTGTCCCAGTCGAACAGTCGAGCATCATCGGACTGATGGTCTCGCGGCAAAAACGTATTCCAAACATGCGCGTCGCCTTGGGTGATCGTAAAGTTTCGATGTGAGTGATACCGCTGAAGCAGACGAGGTGCAGAGCCGAGCAATTGTTCATAGAGCCGGCGCCGCTCGCGTGACAGTAGGTCACCCGCGCGATCAGCAAAACGTTGGAAGTCGGTCGCGACAAGCTGCATCTGCCGATCCATGGCCTCGGGGTCCAGCCACGTCCCTACGGAGACGCCGAGTCGCGGGCTGTCCCACCAAGAAGCATGGAGGCGAGCGTGCGCTCGAACGATTGCTCCACATTGCTGCCTTGAGGGCGGCAGCGGCCACTGCGTCGGGACGGCGTGGGTTTCTGTGAGGTCCTCAAGGAGGAGGTGCCACGCGCTCGTCTCAGCATCGCGATACGCCTCGAAACAGCGAGGCACGATGTTGGTCACCATCAGTGGCGCAATCTGATTATAAAATGCGACCTCCTGACGGCCTGCATGCAGCGCGTCTCCGACGCGATCGGGGTGACAAGTCTTGAAGATGAGGGAGCGGGGGGCGTCGTCGGTCGGTGTACTGTACGTCAGGCGTATCCGAATGATTCGAGAGAGGATGGTTTCGCGCGAGCTTTCGACCGTGACATCGCTGACGTGAGCCTTGCCAAGCACACCAGTTCGGCGGAATGTCGCGGTGAGACGCTCAGCCTGGATCGCTTCTGGAATCGGTTGCGTCATCGCGCTCTCCTAATTCGAAGGTAGCTCTTTCCGGTCATGTGCGCAACTAACGGTTGAGCACGATCGCCCGCCGTGATCGGCAGTATAACGATGACCGCTGCTGGAATGTTAGCGTGACCTTGATGTCCGATCTTGCACGTCGCGGACATGCGGAGATCAGTGCGTAATGTCCGCTTTCAGCTGCAAAGCGAGTTTTGCTGGTCGCAAGTAATCCAGATTATGGTTCAAGTTGTCAGTTTCTCGCCATCGCCCGCGGCGGACTCTTGCCAAGCGCCATTGCCATCGCCGAGATCAGTGGCCGCATGAAAAAAGCGTCCTCCGCCGGATAGATATCGGTGCGCAGGCCGTGGGACTTCAGTTCATCGGAGACCGCCGGTCCGACCGAAGCGATTGGCGTGCGGTCAAGCCCTTCGCGTAACCGATCCTCGCAACCCTGCGTCCGCGCGACCTCGATCAGTCGACGGATCTGACCAAGATTGGTGAGCGCGATCGCGTCGATGCGGCTCGCCGCCATCTCGTCGATTGCATTGATGATGTTAGCGTCCGCAGCCTGCGCGTCGTAGACGTAAGGCAACACCGTATCGACCTCGGCACCGTGCGCCTTGATAGCGCCGATCAGGACGCTGTGGTCTTTGTCCGGATAGAGCTGCAGGCCGAGGCGATGGCCGCTGAGGTCGAGGCGCGACAGCATCTCGGCGACGCCTTCGGAGGTCGGCTTCTCCGTCGTCATCTGCGGTTCCAGCCCGATTTCGCGCAGCGCCTTGCCCGGCTTGGGGCCGCGGGCGAATTTGCGCGCCTTGCCGAGAGACGCAATGAACTCCTGTTCGACGCCGATGCGCCGGACCACCTTCATCAGCCGGCGCAGGCCTTCGCCCGTCATCAGCACCAAATCATCGAAGGGCTTTTCGATCGACCGCCTGATCCAGGCTTCGACCGGCGCCGGGTCCGGCGCATCGTGGATGGTGAACATCGGACATTGCAGCACGTCGGCGCCCTGCTCGGTGAGCAGGCGGGAGAACTGCGCTTCCTCGCGCGTTTCCAGGATCAGGATGCGGTAACCGTTCAATCTGTCAGCCATGATCTCGCTCCAACGCTTTTGCTTCGCGCTTTGTTCATCCTGACCCCGGTTTCCGGATTGGCGCAAGCGCGTCTGCGATGATAGAGCAGGGCGCAAATCCGAGGTTTTCACCCTTCTGCCTGAATTGTAGTCAAGTCAGCGCCATGCCCGATCACCAATTCGTCCTGACCCTGTCCTGCCCGGATCGCCCCGGCATCGTTTCCGCGGTGTCGACCTTTCTGGCCCATAACGGTCAGAACATTTTGGATGCCCAGCAGTTCGACGACGTCGAGACCATGAAATTCTTCATGCGGGTGGTGTTCACCGCCGCCGATCTCGCCGTCGAATTGCAGGCGCTGCAGACCGGCTTTGCCGCGATCGCCGAGCGCTTCAACATGGACTGGCAGATGCGCGACCGCGCCAATCGCCGCCGGGTGATGCTGCTGGTTTCCAAGTCGGATCATTGCCTGGTCGACATCCTCTATCGCTGGCGCACCGGCGAACTCGAGATGATACCGACCGCGATCGTTTCCAACCATCCGCGCGAGACCTACAGCTCGCTCGATTTCGGCGAGATCCCGTTCCACTATTTGCCGGTGACGAAGGAAACCAAGCGCGAGCAGGAAGAGGCGGTCTGGAAACTGGTTCAGGACACAACGACCGATCTCGTCGTGCTGGCGCGCTACATGCAGATCCTGTCCGACGAAATGTCGGCAAAACTGTCCGGCCGATGCATCAACATCCACCATTCGTTCCTGCCGGGCTTCAAGGGCGCGCGTCCCTATCACCAGGCCCATGAGCGCGGCGTCAAGCTGATCGGCGCCACCGCGCACTACGTCACCCGCGACCTCGACGAAGGCCCGATCATCGACCAGGACGTCGAGCGCATCAGCCATCGCGATACGCCGGAAGATCTCTCGCGCAAGGGTCGCGACATCGAACGCCGCGTACTGGCGCGTGCCATGCGCCATCATCTCGAGGACCGCGTCATCCTCAACGGCCGCAAGACGGTTGTGTTTATGGATTAGCGCGCCGCATCCTTGGACGCAGGAGCCGGGTTGGTCTCCTTGTCGCGTTCGGAGGCCGGCATTAGGCGCTTTCGCTCGCGCTCCCGCATGTACTCGTCATACTTCGCCGTTCCCGGGCGCGGCGGCGCGTCGGCCGGCAAGCCGCCGGCCCAAGCTGGAATGGCATCGCTGACGCCGGCTGAGACTTTCTCGTTGATGGTCCCACAGCCGCTCAAGCCGCAGCCCGCGAGGGCAACGGTGACGATCGTGACAATGTGGCGCGCGCTGGTCGTCATTGGCAGAAGACTACAACCTTAACCGTTTAAGGATGATGGATTTAGGGCGCTGCTCTGGGAACCGGCGAAAGCGGTTCTTTGTTGACAGGACCATTTCATTTGTACAATCGTACAAAAGCGGCGGCAATCGCGTCACGTCTTTTGCGGCTATGCGGCTTCTTCGCTGCGACCCGCCAATGGTCCGATTGACAAAAGGGCGGCCAAGGACGCCATGTTGCCGCGCTACCCGGCGGAAAAATCTGGGTTATGGTGAGATCAAGGGCCGGGGACTCGGTTCGAGACACAAGGCCGATCAGGGGGAGAGATGCTCATGTCTATTCGCAGTCAAATATTGCTGGCCGCAGGCTCAGTCGCCGCGATGCTGGCGCTTGCGCCGGCCCACGCCCAGGACGCCGTCAAGATTGGCCTGATCCTGCCGATGACCGGCGGCCAGGCCTCGACCGGCAAGCAGATCGACAACGCGGTCAAGCTCTACATGCAGCAGAACGGCGATACCGTCGCCGGCAAGAAGATCGAAGTCATCCTGAAGGACGACGGTGCGGTTCCCGACAACACCAAGCGCCTAGCGCAGGAACTGATCGTCAACGACAAGGTCAATTTCATCGCAGGTTTTGGCGTGACGCCCGCTGCGCTCGCGGCGGCGCCGCTGGCGACGCAGGCCAAGGTTCCCGAAATCGTGATGGCGGCGGGCACCTCGATCATCACCGAGCGCTCGCCCTACATCGTCCGAACCTCGTTCACGCTGGCGCAGTCGTGCACCATCATCGGTGATTGGGCCGCCAAGAACGGCATCAAGAAGGTCGCGACGCTGACCTCCGACTACGCGCCCGGCAATGACGCGCTGAACTTCTTCAAGCAGAACTTCACCGCCGGCGGCGGGGAGATCGTCGAAGAGGTGAAGGTGCCGCTGCAAAACCCTGATTTTGCTCCGTTCTTGCAGCGCATGAAGGACTCCAAGCCTGACGCAGTGTTCGTGTTCGTGCCGGCAGGCCAAGGCGGCAACTTCATGAAGCAGTATGCCGAGCGCGGGCTCGACAAGGCGGGCATCAAGGTGATCGGCCCCGGCGACGTGATGGACGACGACCTGCTCAACGGCATGGGCGACGCGGCGCTCGGCACGGTGACGGCGCATCTCTATTCGGCCGCGCATCCCTCGGCCGCGAACAAGGAATTCGTCGCCGCCTACAAGAAGGCGTTCGGCCAGCGCCCGGGCTTCATGGCGGTCGGCGGCTATGACGGTATCCGATTGATCTACGAGGCGCTGAAGAAGACCGGCGGCAAGACCGACGGCGACGCGCTGATCGCGGCGATGAAGGGCGCAAAGTGGGAAAGCCCCCGCGGCCCGATCATGATCGATCCGGAAACCCGCGACATCGTGCAGAACATCTACATCCGCAAGGTCGAGAAGGTCGACGGCGAACTCTACAACGTCGAGTTCGCGACCTTCGAGGCGGTGAAGGATTCGGGCAAGACGAAGAAGTGACCGAAGGTCATTCCGGGGCGCATCTCCCGCTCTCTCCACGTCATGCCCGGGCTTGACCCGGGCATCCACGCCCCTCAACGGGCGAGGAAGTCGTGGATGGCGGGGACAAGCCCGGCCATGACGATGCCGTTGATTTCGTGTCCCTCGCTAGCATTGTTAGACTTCGCTGACCAATGACCACGCTATTCACCATCCTGTTCGACGGTGTCGCCTACGGCATGCTGCTGTTCGTGCTCGCCTGCGGGCTGGCGGTGACACTCGGGTTGATGAATTTTGTCAATCTGGCTCATGGCGCCTTCGCCATGACCGGCGGCTATATCTGCGCGGTGCTGGTCAACAACCAGGGTTGGCCGTTCTTTTCCGCGCTGCCGCTGGCCTTTGTTACGGCTGCGCTGGTTGGCGTGGCGCTGGAGCGCACGCTCTATCGCCACCTCTACACCCGCAGCCATCTCGACCAGGTGCTGTTCACGATCGGCCTCACCTTCATGTCGGTGGCGGCAGTCGATTACATCATGGGATCGTCGCGGATTTTCATCAAACTGCCGGCGGCGCTGGAGGGACAGTTCGACTTCTTCGGCGTCGGCATCGGCCGCTACCGGCTGATGATCATCGTGATCTGCGGCCTGCTCACGGTGGCGCTGCAATTGATTTTGGCGAAAACCCGTTTCGGCAGCCGCCTGCGCGCAGCGGTGGACGATCCGCGCGCCGCTAGCGGCCTCGGCATCAACGTGCCGCAGGTGTTTGCGTTCACCTTCGCCTTTGGCTGCGGCCTTGCCGGCCTCGGCGGTGCGCTGAGCGCCGAGATCCTCGGGCTTGATCCGTATTTTCCGCTAAAATTCATGATCTACTTTTTGATCGTGGTCACCGTAGGCGGCTCCTCCAGTATCACCGGGCCGTTCCTGGCATCGCTGCTGCTCGGCATCGGCGACGTCGCCGGCAAATATTACGTGCCGAAGATGGGACCGTTCGTCATCTACACCATCATGATCGTTATCCTGATCTGGCGTCCGAACGGTCTGTTCGGCCGCGCCGCCGCGCGATGAGTCCGCGATGACCGCAGCCTCCGACGTCTCATCCCATGCCATCGCCCGCGCCCGCTGGCGCCCGGCCGAGATCGCGTTCTGGATTCTCGCGCTGTCCTGCGCGTTCCTGTTTCCGTCCCGCTATCTGATCATGACCGATATCTTGCGGCTGGCGTTGTTCACGCTGTCGCTCGATCTGATCCTCGGCTACGCCGGCATTGTCTCGCTGGGGCACGCCGCGTTCTTTGGCGTCGGCGCCTATTCGGCCGGGCTGCTGGCGCTGCATGGCATCATCAACGAGCCGGTAATCGCGCTGGTCGTCGCCGGCCTCGTCGCCATGGTGCTCGGTTTCCTCACCAGTTTCCTCGTCATCCGCGGCGTCGACCTCACACGGCTGATGGTGACGCTCGGCATTGCGCTGCTGCTCGAAGCGCTGGCGGAACGGTTCTCCAATATCACCGGCGGCACCGACGGGCTGCAGGGCATCGAGATGCAGCCGATCCTCGGCCTGTTTGCGTTCGACATGTTCGGCAAGACCGGATTCTTCTATTCGCTGATCGTGCTGTTCCTGCTGTTTCTGCTGGCGCGGCGGATCGTGAATTCGCCGTTCGGCCTGTCGCTGCGCGCGATCAAGAATAATCCGCTGCGGGCGTCGGCCATCGGCGTGCCCGTCAACCGACGCCTGATCGCGATCTATACGATCGCCGCGTTCTACGCCGGCATTGCCGGGGCGCTGTTCACCCAGACCACGGCGCTGGCCTCGCTCGACGTGTTCGCGTTCGAGCGCTCGGCCGATCTGATGCTGGTGCTCGTGATCGGCGGCACCGGCTATCTCTATGGCGGGCTGATCGGCGCCGTCGTGTTCAAGATGCTGCAGGAGCTGTTTCAGACCATCACGCCGCAATACTGGCTGTTCTGGATCGGTCTCGTGCTGGTCGTGATGGTGTTGATCGGCCGCGAACGCATCCATCGCTGGGTGCTTTGGGGGCCGAACCTCGTCATCCGTCAGGTCTTCGGACGCAAGGCCGTCGTGGCCGTTCCCGAAAGTGATGCGCCATGACGATCGCGCTCGAAACCAGGGGGCTGGAAAAATCCTTCGGCGGCTTGCGGGTCACGCGCGAGCTGTCGCTGAAGGTGGAGCAGGGCGCTCGCCATGCCCTGATCGGGCCCAACGGCGCCGGCAAGACCACCGTCATCAATTTGCTGACCGGCGTGCTCAAGCCCAATGCGGGACGGATCCTGCTCGAGGGCAACGACATCACCGATTTGCCGGTGCACAAGCGAGTGCTGCGTGGGCTGTCGCGCACCTTCCAGATCAATCAGCTCTATGCCGACCTGACCCCGCTCGAAACGGTCGGGCTCGCCGTCTCGGAACGTCTCGGCCGCGGCGTAGACTGGTGGCGGCGGATGGGCACGCGCGACGAGGTCAATCAGGAGGTCGCGGAAACGCTGGGACGTTTTCATTTGCTTGACGTAATGAACGAGCGCACCGCGACGCTGCCTTACGGCAAACAGCGCCTGCTCGAGATCGCTGTCGCCATTGCAACCCGGCCCCGCGTGCTGCTGCTCGACGAGCCCGCTGCCGGTGTGCCCGAGAGCGAGCGTCACGATATTCTGGCGGCGGTCGCTGCCCTGCCGCGCGACGTCACGGTGCTGCTGATCGAGCACGACATGGATCTGGTGTTCTCCTTCGCCGACCGTATCTCGGTGCTGGTCAACGGCGCCATGCTGGTGGAAGGCCCGCCGGACGAAGTGGCGCGCGATCCGCAAGTGAAGGCGGTCTATCTCGGCGAGGCGGCCCATGCCTGAGCTTCTCGCCATCGATGCCTTGCGCGCCGGCTACGGCGAAGCCGTGGTGTTGCCTTCGATGTCGCTGTCGCTGGGCGAGGGTCAGGTGCTGGCGCTGCTGGGGCGCAACGGCACCGGCAAGACCACGCTGATCAATTCGATCGTCGGCATCACCCGCCGTTTCGGCGGCACGATTGCGCTCGGCGGGCTCGACATCACCGCGATGCGCCCGGACCAGCGGGCGCGGGCCGGGATCGGCTGGGTACCGCAGGAACGCAACATCTTTCGCTCGCTGACGGTCGAGGAGAACATGACCGCGGTGGCCCAGCCCGGACTATGGACCGTGGAGAAAGTCTACGAGATGTTTCCGCGGCTGAAGGAGCGCCGCAACAATTTTGGCAACCAGCTTTCCGGCGGCGAGCAGCAGATGCTGGCGATCGGCCGCGCACTGACCCTCAATCCCAAGGTGTTGCTGCTGGACGAGCCGACCGAGGGACTGGCGCCGATCATCGTTGAAGAACTGTTAAGGGCGCTCGGCACCATCACCCGGGCAGGCGGCATCTGCTCGGTTATCGTCGAGCAGAATGCGCAAAAGATTTTGGGGCTGGCCGATCGGGTTGTGATATTGGAACGCGGCGCAATCGTGCATGATGCGGCAAGCCACGCGTTGAAGGCCGATCCCGCCGTGCTCGAACGCTATCTCGGCGTCGCCGGCGCGGCCGCCCACTAGATTTATGGGAGTTGAGACCATGCAGAGAACAAAGCCCCCGTTCCGCGCCGACGAGGTCGGCAGTCTGTTGCGTCCGCCGCGCATCAAGGAAGCGCGCGCCAAGCTGGAGAAGGGTGAGATCACAGCGGAGGACCTGCGCAAGGCCGAGGACCTCGAGATCGAAAAGGTCGTGCACAAGCAGGCCTCGATCGGGCTGAAGCTCGCGACCGATGGCGAGTTCCGCCGCTCCTGGTGGCATTTCGACTTTCTTAGCCATCTCACCGGCTGTGAGCTGTTCCACCCCGAAACGGGCATCCAGTTCGCCGGCGTGGAAACGAGGCACGACGCCGTCCGCGTGATCGGCAAGCTCGACTTCCCGGACAATCATCCGATGCTGGATCACTTCCGCTTCCTGAAGAAGCATGCTGATACAGCTCACGTCACGCCGAAGATGACGATCCCGTCGCCCGCTGTGCTGCATTTCCGCGGCGGCCGCAAGTCGATCTCGAAGGAGGTCTATCCCGATCTCGAGGAGTTCTTCCTCGACCTCGGCAAGACCTATCGCAAGGCGGTGAAGGCGTTTTATGACGCCGGCTGCCGTTACCTGCAATTCGACGACACCGTATGGGCCTATCTCTGCTCGCAGGACGAACTGCAGAAGGCGCGCGATCGCGGCGACAACCCCGACGGCCTGCAGGAAATCTATGCGCGCGTCATCAACTATGCGCTTGCGGAGCGCCCGGCCGACATGGTGATCACGACGCACGTCTGTCGCGGCAATTTCCGCTCCACCTGGATTTCGTCCGGCGGCTACGAGCCGGTGGCCGAGACCATGCTGGCTGGCACCAACTACGACGGCTATTTCCTCGAATATGATTCCGACCGCGCCGGCGGCTTCGAGCCGCTGCGCTACCTGCCGAAGGGCAACAAGGTGGTCGTGGTCGGCGTCATCACCTCGAAGTTCGGCGAGCTCGAGAAGAAGGACGACGTCAAGCGCCGCCTCGATGAGGCCGCCAAGTTCGCCCCGCTCGACCAGCTCGCAGTATCGCCGCAATGCGGCTTTGCCTCGACCGAGGAAGGCAACATCCTCTCCGAGGAAGAGCAGTGGGCCAAGCTCAGCCTCGCGGTGGAAGTGGCGAACGAGGTATGGGGGAAGTCGTAGGCTCTCGGCCGTCATTACGCGGAGCGTGAGCGGCGGGCGTTCGCCTCGCAATGACAGCGCTTGGGCCGGGCAGGGATTCATTTCCCCCAGTGGGCAGATGGTGGTAGGACAACCTGGCCAGCTACCGCTGCCCACCACGACTTCCCAAGCCCCGGCCCGATGAAAAACGACCAGATCCTCAGCCAGATCACCGAGTTCTGCCGCCAGGCCGACATGGCGGAGACGACGTTCGGACGCCGGGCGGTCAACGACGGCAAGCTGGTGCAGCGGCTGCGCGAGGGCAAGCGCATCACTATCGATACTCTGGACCGCATCCAGGCCTTTATCGCGGCGTCCACCGGCACGCTGCCGCCGCCGCGCGGCCTTGAAGTGCCGCCCGAAAAGCGCGATCCCCGGGGCAATTTCCGCTTCTTCGAGAACCGGCAGAAATACCTGCTGTTCGTGCATACCTGCAGCGAAAAGCGGGTGATTGCCGAGCGGGTGGCGCTGGAATTGTCCAGCCTGCATCCGCGGCCGCCGGCGCTCAGGGTATTCGACGCGGGAGTCGGAGACGGCACGGTGCTCGCGCGGGTGATGCGCTCGATGCACGGCCGTTTCCCCCATATGCCGTTCTATATCGCCGGCAAGGAGTTGAGCCTGGAGGACGTACGCCTTACGCTCGACAAGGTGCCAGACCGGCTGTTCGAGCACCCGGCGACCGTCATCGTCCTGACCAACATGCACTATGCGGAGGCGCCCTGGCTGACGCCGGCCTCGCCTGCGGCAGCCGCGGGCATGATCTGGCACGAAGTGGCCCTGCGGGGGGCCTCGTCGGGGGAATTCGAGGCCCAGATCGCCGAATTGGGGCCGTTTCTGGAACAGAACTGGCGCGCCAATATCAGCCCTAAATCGGGCATGCCGATCTATGAGCGGCCGGTGGCGCTGGTGCTGTACCGGGAGGACCACCGGTTCCTGCTTGATTCGATCATCCCACGGGCCGGTCGGACCGAGGCCAATTTCGACCTTGTGATCGCTTCCCAGCCCTATCGGGCAAAATCCTCTGTGAATTTCCGCGCCAAGCGGATCATTGCACCGCTGGCCCGGTCGCTTCGGGCAGGGGGCCGATTGATTGGAATTCACTCCCACGGGCAGGATCCAGGCCTGGAAATCATCCAGTCCGTCTGGCCGGGAGAAAATCCTTTCGCCGTGAGCCGTCATGAGCTATTGCGCGCGGTGAAATACGAGCTGGGGTCGGCCGGGCGGGACCTTAATTTTAATGCCTACGCCGATAACCGTTCCATCTTCCGTTATGATATGGAAGCGCTGCCCAACGAGGTCACCGGCTCGATCGGAACCTCGACGGCCTTTGCAGCGTGGAATGCGGCGGTGTATGTCGCCCAGATCGAAGACGACCGGTTGACCGAAATGACTGAAAACAGCCGGACGCTCGATGCCACCAGAGAGGTTCTGCGCAAGCATAACGGGCTTTGGTTTTACGACGAATCCTACGTCATTTCGCGACGTCGCGACTGACATTCCAGGATACACAACACAGACAGCCGCCGGGGTCCGGCGGGAACAAGGGGTTTGTTGATGCGCGCCTCCTATCTCTTCACCAGCGAGTCGGTTTCCGAGGGTCATCCGGACAAGGTTTGCGATCGAATCTCGGACGAGATCGTCGACCTGTTCTACCGGGAAGGCCCGAAGGCGGGCATCGACCCCTGGCAGATCCGCGCGGCCTGCGAAACGCTTGCCACCACCAACAAGGTCGTCATCGCTGGCGAAACGCGCGGCCCGGAATCGGTCACCAATGAACAGATCGAAAACACCGTGCGCGAGGCGATCAAGGACATCGGCTACGAGCAGGAGGGTTTCCACTGGAAGACCGCCGACATTGAAATCCTGCTGCATCCGCAGTCCGCTGACATCGCGCAGGGCGTCGACGCCAAGCAGCCCAGCAACCAGGAAGAGGGCGCGGGCGACCAGGGCATCATGTTCGGCTACGCCACCAACGAGACGCCTGACCTGATGCCGGCGCCGATCTTCTACGCCCACAAGATCCTTCGGTTGATTTCCGAAGCGCGCCACTCCGGCCGCGAGAAGGTTCTGGGTCCGGACTCCAAGAGCCAGGTCACCGTGCAGTACGAGAACGGCAAGCCGGTCGGCGTGCGCGAGATCGTGGTCTCGCACCAGCATCTGGTCGAGGACCTCACCTCCAATCAGATTCGTGACATCGTCGAACCCTATGTCCGCGAGGCGCTGCCGAAGGAATGGATCAACGGCAAGACCATCTGGCACATCAATCCGACCGGAAAATTCTACATCGGCGGTCCCGACGGCGATTCCGGTCTTACCGGCCGAAAGATCATCGTCGATACGTATGGCGGCGCGGCCCCGCATGGCGGCGGCGCCTTCTCCGGCAAGGACCCGACCAAGGTCGACCGTTCGGCCGCCTATGCCGCGCGTTATGTCGCCAAGAACATCGTCGCCGCCGGTCTCGCCGACCGCTGCACCCTGCAGCTCGCTTACGCGATCGGTGTGGCGCGTCCGCTGTCGATCTATATCGATACCCACGGCACTGGAAAGGTGCCGGAAGACCAGCTCGAGCAGGCAGCCGCGAAGGCGATGGATTTGACGCCGCGCGGCATCCGCACCCATCTCGATCTCAATCGCCCGATTTACGCGCGTACCGCAGCCTACGGCCATTTCGGTCGCACGCCCGATAATGAAGGCGGCTTCTCCTGGGAGAAGACCGATCTGGTCGAACCGCTCAAGCGCGCGGTTTAGTCTTAACAGCATCATTCCGGGGCACCGCGATAGCGGTGAACCCGGAATCTTTTTCCATGATTTCGAGATTCCGGGTTCGCGGCTCACGCGCGCCCCGGAATGACGAGCTCAAACAGAGGGAAACTCCCCATGACCACCGCCGCCGCCAAGAAGCCCGCCTTCACCGACTACATCGTCAAGGACATTTCGCTCGCCGAATTCGGCCGCAAGGAAATCTCGCTGGCCGAGACCGAGATGCCGGGCCTGATGGCGACGCGCGAGGAATACGGTCCGAAGCAGCCGCTGAAGGGCGCTCGCATCGCCGGCTCCCTGCACATGACGATCCAGACCGCGGTCTTGATCGAGACGCTGGCCGCACTCGGCGCCGACATCCGCTGGGTGTCGTGCAACATCTATTCGACGCAGGACCATGCGGCTGCCGCGATCGCCGCCGCCGGCATTCCGGTGTTTGCGGTGAAGGGCGAGACGCTCGCCGAATACTGGGACTACACCGCAAAGCTGTTCGACTGGCACGGCGGCGGCACGCCCAACATGATCCTCGATGACGGCGGCGATGCCACCATGCTGGTGCATGCCGGCTTCCGCGCCGAGCAGGGCGATACCGCCTTCCTCGACAAGCCGACTTCGGAGGAGGAGGAAATCTTCTATGCGCTCGTCAAGCGCCTCCTGAAGGAGAAGCCGAAGGGTTACTTCGCCGAGATCGCCAAGAACATCAAGGGCGTCTCGGAGGAGACCACCACGGGCGTGCATCGCCTCTACGATATGGCGAACAAGGGCACGCTGTTGTTCCCCGCCATCAACGTCAACGACAGCGTGACGAAATCGAAATTCGACAATCTCTATGGTTGCCGCGAGTCGCTGGTCGACGGCATCCGCCGCGGCACCGACGTTATGATGTCCGGCAAGACCGCGATGGTGGCGGGCTTCGGCGATGTCGGCAAGGGCTCGGCGGCGTCGCTGCGCCAGGCCGGCTGCCGCGTCATGGTCTCCGAAGTCGATCCGATCTGCGCGCTCCAGGCGGCGATGGAAGGCTATGAAGTCACGACGATGGAAGACGCAGCGCCCCGCGCCGACATCTTCGTTACCGCGACCGGCAACAAGGACATCATCACCATCGACCACATGCGCGCGATGAAGGATCGCGCCATCGTCTGCAACATCGGTCACTTCGATAACGAAATCCAGATCGCTGGCTTGCGTAACCTGAAGTGGACCAACATCAAGCCGCAGGTCGACGAGATCGAATTCCCCGACAAGCACCGCATCATCCTGCTGTCGGAAGGTCGCCTCGTAAACCTCGGCAACGCCATGGGTCATCCGTCCTTCGTGATGTCGGCGTCCTTCACCAACCAGACGCTGGCGCAGATCGAACTGTTCGCCAACAACAAGGACGGCAAGTACGAGAAGAAGGTCTACGTGCTGCCGAAGACGCTCGACGAGAAGGTGGCGCGGCTGCATCTCGCCAAGATCGGCGTCAAGCTGACCGAACTGCGCAAGGACCAGGCCGACTATATCGGCGTCAAGCCGGAAGGCCCGTTCAAGTCGGATCATTACCGCTACTGACTTCACGTCGCGGGCGACGTCCTGAAGCACTACCAAGCCCCGGAGCGATCCGGGGCTTTTTGCTGATCGGTCGCACAACCTGCGACGGTTGAAGTTCAACGGTAAATTCCGATACAGCCTGTATCGTCGCAGCAACCTGACAATGCGAGTTGCAATTTCTGCCTGCTGGACATTACATCTGAAAGCAGGGAGATCGCCATGACCGATACGGCAGAGCATTTCGACGTCCTCATTGTTGGCGCGGGACTGTCCGGCATCGGCGCGGGCTATCATTTGCAGGAGAAGTGCCCCGGCAAGAGCTACGTCATCCTCGAAGGGCGCGACTGCATCGGCGGCACCTGGGATCTCTTCCGCTATCCCGGCATCCGCTCCGACTCGGACATGTACACGCTCGGCTATTCGTTTCGGCCGTGGACCGAACCGAAGGCGATCGCCGACGGACCGCGGATCCTGAACTACGTGCGCCAGACCGCTGCCGACAACGGCATCGACAAGCACGTCCGCTTCCACCACCGCGTCAAACGCGCCGCGTGGTCGTCGCCGGATTCGCGCTGGACGGTGGAGGCCGAACGCAACGTGGGCGAGGGCGCGGCGGAGACCGTGCGCTTTACCTGCAATTTCCTGTTCATGTGCTCGGGCTATTACAAATACGAGGAAGGCTACACGCCGGATTTTTCGGGCACGGCGGACTTCGCCGGCCAGATCGTGCATCCGCAGAAGTGGCCCGAGGACCTCGACTATGCGGGAAAACGCGTGGTGGTGATCGGCTCGGGCGCGACCGCCGTGACGCTGGTGCCTGAGATGGCCAAGACCGCTGCGCACGTCACGATGCTGCAGCGTTCGCCGACCTATGTGGTGGCGCGGCCGGCGGAGGATGCGCTCGCCAACAAGCTGCGCCAAAAGCTCTCCGCCAAGCTCGCCTATCACCTGATCCGCTGGCGCAACGTGCTGTTCGGCATGTATTTCTTTCAGCTCTGCCGCCGCAAGCCCGAGCGCGCCAAGCAGTTGATCCTCGGCGGCGTCAAGATGGCGCTGGGGCCGGAATACGATGTCGGAAAGCACTTTACGCCGCGCTACAATCCGTGGGAGCAGCGGCTCTGCCTGGTGCCGGACGGCGATCTGTTCAAGTCGATCCGCGACAAGCGCGCCTCCGTCGTCACCAACGAGATCGACACTTTTACCAGGAGCGGCATCAAGCTGAAGGATGGCAGCGAGCTTGAAGCCGATATCATCGTCACCGCGACCGGACTGGTTCTGCAGGTGCTCGGCGGGCTCGAAGTCAGCGTCGACGGCCGCACGGTCGATTTCGCGCGAACGCTGAACTACAAGGGCATGATGTATTCGGACATTCCGAACCTGGCGGCCGCGTTCGGCTACACCAACGCGTCGTGGACGCTGAAATGCGATCTGACCTGCGAATATGTCTGCCGGCTGATCAACTATATGGACCGCAACGGCCACAAACAGTGCATGCCGCATAATGTCGATCCTGACGTCACCGAACTGCCGTCGCTCGATTTTTCCTCCGGCTATGTGCAGCGCTCGATCGCCAAACTGCCCAAGCAGGGCTCGAAGCGGCCGTGGCGGCTGTACCAGAACTACGCACTCGACATCGTCACGCTTCGTTACGGCAAGGTCGATGATGGCGTGATGCAGTATTCGTGAGCGATGCACCTTGCGAGGGTGCGTCCGGCCGTCCGATGCGTCGTTTCGCGTATACGTAGATGGCTTCGAATCGTCCAACATGTCCTCACGGTTAACGCCGGATTAACCGGCGTGTCGCACGCTGTGTAGCTTGCGGCCCCTGACAGCACGAGGACGCCCATGGACGCCCAACGAATTGCCGTCGACGCCATCGTGGCGCTGACCGATTGCGACCGCGATGCGGCGATCGCCTTCATCCGCAAGTTCTATCTGGCCGGGGTCCGCGACCCGAAGCGGCTGACGTTCAAGGGACTGCAGGCGCTGCGGGGTTGACGGCAGGGCGCTCTCTCCTCCGTCTTCCCTGGCTCCGTGCGCAATCGCGCACTCGGCGCAGGGACCCATAACCACCGGCCTACATTGTTGAAACGCAGCCGTCCCCCGAGTGCCCATTTCGCCGGTCGCGGCGTATGGGCCCCTGCGTTCGCAGGGGCGACAAGTTGAAGGGTTCTCGCCTCTATTCCGTCGTCCCTGCGCCGAGTGCGCGATTGCGCACGGAGGCAGGGACGAAGCGCATCAGAGAAGTACGATCGCCGAGAGATGGTGGGCACGGCGCAAGCGCGCCTTTGCCCACCCTATATCATTGCGAGCCGCGGCTGCGCCATCAGCCTACGACGACTTCGCTGATCTGGATCACCGGAGACTGGTCGGTATAGTTCGGGATGTCTGCCATGATCTCCTTGGCATGCGGCCCGAAGCCGGTCTGGAACGCCTCGATCGAGTCGCAGAAGATGTGGCACATGCCGACATAGGTGGCGGGAGCGCCGGGCGCGCCGCCGGCTAGGCCCTTGTCGACCGTGTAGGACTTGCAGGCGTCGCCCATGCGCGCTTTCACGAGCGGCATATGCTTGTCGCGGTAGTAGTCGTGATCGAAGCGCCCGCCGGGCGTATTGGGATACATCACGCTTACCTTGATCATGGACGTGCCCTCCGATTCTCGCGTTCGCCGTTATTCTCCGGCAATGCCCGAAATCTGTGTCAGTTTTGCGGATCTTGCAACCGGAAGACGGCATACCTTCGCCTCATCTTGCCGCTGCCGCACGTCTGCGCCGATATTCAGCGCGGGCAGGCCGGCCGATCGTTTCATTTGTAGGCAAATATTCTGCTGATGCTGGCGGGCGTATTCCGCACGTTCACGCCATCGCGCGCTTTCAAGCACGACTTTTCAAATCGTGGTGAGAGCCGCCGCATGGCTATCCGCTTTTGCGCTGCGATACCCAATTGGATGGAGTGATTTCACGATAAGAGGATATCACCAATGACCAAGTCTATCCCAGCACTCGCCGCCGCGTTTCTGATGACCGCGATCGCAACGCCCGTGTTCGCGCAACCCGCGATCCAGGAGCCCGGTGCCTATTCCTTCTATCATCCCAATGCCGACGTGCTCGGCGGCCGGCCGTCATACCGGTCATTCAATCAATCCAATGCCTATTACAACGAGGCCGCACCCGCGCCGGCGCCGCGAATGCGGCAGAGGTCCGTCACGCCGAGGAATCATCGCAGGGCGCAGTAGCCGTTAGCAGTAGCAGGATGAGCCGTCGGGCGCATTGGCGCGACACGCTACCATATCTGGCTACTTGGCTATTTGGCCTAGACAAGGGAATCGGGCTTAGCGAACAACGACAGATTTGGGCCATGGTGGCGCTTCCCATACCGTGGTCCATTCGGTGTTTTCGCCACGGCAGGGCTTTTCCCTGACTTCGACGCGGACGACCACGAAACTTGCGGCCCGGCTGACCCAGCCTTCGCTCAAGCCCAATCGATAGGTGTGCCGGAGCTCCGAATTGGGACACATGTCCGATCCGGTTACGGCTTCAAATACGCCGGCACCTCTTTTCCAGGTGATCAGGCCCGGTTTGGTTGTCGTGCCGAAACCGTCCTTCTTTGCAATGAACGGAAGCTCTACCAGCTTTGGCCTTCGCCGGTCCACAAAGTCGAATACGTGATGCGATCCAACGATCCCGGAACAATACACCAATGCAAGTTGGCGGTTTTCGGCGCTGATGAAACGGATCGGGAGCTCTTTGATGTCGGTCTTGTACTGGCAGCCTGACTGTTCGGCGGCAAGCACGAGTTGTCTCGGCACCAAAGCCGGGTCCGAAATGTCAAAGTCTCCTCCAACAAACGAGATGGCGTCGTATTTCTGGCGGACATCTTGTTGAACGTCAGCTCCCGAGCGGTCATCTCCGGGGGCGGCTGCAATCGACGCGCACAGCAAAATCGCAGTGAGGAGTAGTGACAGAATGGTAGGCTGGAAACGCATGAATCGACTCTACTACAACGCGAAATAAACTCAACGATCGCGTCGGGGAATGAAAACTCCGCGCCACGTTCCATCGCGCAGCTATTTGCGCCCATCCTCCAGGATCATCGTCGCACCTTTCTCCGCGATCATCGCCGTCGGCGTGTTGGTGTTGCCCGACGTGATCGTCGGCATTACCGACGCGTCGGCGACGCGCAATCCGCCGATGCCGTAAAACCGCAACCGCTCGTCGACCACGGCCATCGGATCGTTGGCCGCGCCCATCTTCGCGGTGCCGACGGGATGGAAGATCGTGGTGCCGATATCGCCGGCGGCCTTTGCCAATGACGCATCGTCGTCGCCAACAGTCGGGCCGGGTAGGTACTCCTGCGGCCGATATCGCTCCAGCCTTTTCTGCTTCATCAACCGCCGCGTGGTCCTGATCGCGTCGGCTGCGACTTGGCGGTCGTCGTCGGTCGACAGATAATTCGGTGCGATCGACGGCGCTTCGTCAGGGTTGGCCGAGCGGATGCGCACGGTGCCGCGCGAGGTCGGCTGCAGATTGCAGGCGCTCACGGTAATCGCGGGGAAGCGGTGCAGGGGATCGCCGAACTTGTCGAGCGACAGCGGCTGCACGTGAAACTGGATGTTGGCGCGGGCGCGGGTAGCGTCGGAGCGCGTGAAGATGCCGAGTTGCGAGGGCGCCATCGTCAGCGGCCCGCGGCGGCGGAAGGCATAGTCGAGTCCCATCATCCCGCGCCGGACCAGCGACCAGTAGGTTTCGTTCAGCGTGCGCACACCCTCGACCTTGTAGATCGCGCGCTGCTGCAGATGGTCCTGCAGATTGCGCCCCACACCCGGTCTGTCGAGCACAACATCGATGCCGAGCGGTGACAGCCAGTCGGCCGGCCCGATGCCGGAGCGGTGCAGTACCTGCGTCGAGCCGATCGATCCCGCACACAACACGACCTCGCCTTTGGTGCGGGCCTCGATCATCTCATTGCCCTGGATGAAGCGCACGCCGACGGCGCGGCCGTTCTCGATGATGAGCCGGTCGACCAGCACGTGTTTTTCCAGCCGCAGATTGGCGCGGTTGAGCACCGGCTTGAGAAAACCGCGCGCGGACGACCAGCGGCGGCCGCGCTTCTGGTTGACGTGGAAATAGCTCACGCCCTCATTGTCGCCGGTGTTGAAATCCGCAATGCGCTTGATGCCCATTTCCTCGGCGGCATCGCCGACCGCGTCGAGAACCTCCCAGGACAGCCGCGGCGCCTCGATGCGCCAGCCGCCGCCAACGCCGTGATGTTCGCTCTCACCGAGGAAATGGTCCTCCAGCCGCTTGAACAGCGGCTTTACGTCGTCATAGCCCCAGCCGGTGAGGCCGAGCTGGCGCCAGTGATCGTAATCGGCGGATTGGCCCCGCATCGAGATCATCGCATTGATGGCGGAGCAGCCGCCGATCACCTTGCCGCGCGGATAGGCGAGCGACCGCCCATTGAGCCCGGGCTCCGGTTCGGTCCGAAACATCCAGTCCGAGCGGGGATTGCCGATCGCGAAGAGGTAGCCGACGGGGATGTGAAACCAGATCCAGTTGTCGTTGCCGCCGGCCTCCAGGATCAGCACGCGGTTTTTGGGATCGGCCGACAGCCGGTTGGCCATGATGCAGCCGGCGGTGCCCGCGCCCACCACGATATAATCGAAATCGCCTTCAAGCCTTTTCGGCATGCTCAGTTTCCGCCCATCACGCGCCCCTTATGCCTAATAGTCAGACGTCGATGGCTCGGACAAGTCCCGGCCATGACGTCCGGGAATGGGCGGCGTCTCCAGGCTGTTGGGTGGACCGCCGCTTGCATGCTACAGAGGTCTAACGTTCCAACCTGAGGTTCGAGAATTCCCATGCCCATCGTCAACCGCGTCGCCGATCTGCAACCCGATATCCAGGCCTGGCGCCGCGTTATCCATCAAAATCCCGAGTTGCTGTACGACGTGCACCGCACTGCAGCATTCGTGGCCGATCGGCTGCGCGAATTCGGCTGCGACGAGGTCGCCACCGGCCTTGGCCGTACCGGCGTTGTTGGCGTCATCAAGGGCAAGCAGCCCGGCAAGGGCGAGATCAAGGTGATCGGGCTTCGCGCCGACATGGACGCGCTGCCGATCGAGGAGGCGACCAACCTTCCTCATGCGTCCAGGACGCCGGGCCTGATGCACGCCTGCGGCCATGACGGTCATACCGCGATGCTTTTGGGTGCAGCGCGGTACCTCGCCGAAACCCGCAATTTCGCCGGCGATGCGGTCGTGATTTTCCAGCCGGCCGAGGAGGGCGGCGCGGGCGCCGCCGCCATGATCCAGGACGGGCTGATGGACCGGTTCGGCATCGAGCAGGTCTACGGCATGCATAACGGTCCGGGCATTCCGGTCGGCCAGTTCGCCATCCGCTCCGGCCCGGTTATGGCGGCAACCGACTCGATCGACATCAAGATCGAGGGGCTTGGCGGGCACGCCGCGCGCCCCAACAAATGCATCGATTCCGTCTTCGTCGGCTCACAGCTCATTACTGCCCTGCAGTCGATCGTCTCGCGGACCATTGATCCGCTGGAGTCGGCGGTGATCTCGATCTGCGAGTTCCACGCCGGCAACGCCCGCAACGTGATCCCGCACACCGCGGAACTCCGGGGCACCGTGCGGACGCTAACGCCTGAAGTCCGCGAGACCGTCGAGAAGCGGGTGCGCGAGGTGTGTGAAGGCGTAGCCAGGATGACCGGGGCCAAGATCGACCTCGTCTATGAGCGCGGCTATCCCGTGACCAAGAACCACGCCGAGCAGACCGAGTTCGCCACGCAAGTGGCCAAGGAGGTGGCCGGTGCCCAGAACGTCCACGAGATGCCGCCGCTGATGGGCGCGGAAGACTTTTCCTACATGCTGGAGGCGCGGCCGGGCGCGTTCATCTTCTGCGGCAACGGCGACAGCGCAGGGCTTCATCACCCCGCCTACGATTTCAACGACGAGGCGATCGTGTACGGCACCTCCTACTGGATCAAGCTGGTCGAGAACAAGCTGGCGGCGTCGTAACGCGCGCGACGCCACTTCAACTTCGATCGCACATGACGTGCGAGAGAGCATCAAGGAAGGCCTGTATCTCCAATACAGGCCTTCATTATTTGCCGTTCAGCCGCAACTTGAAGTGCGGGGAGGGCTCTCCGCCTTCAGTATGAGGACGGTGGTCACGCGGCGCTCAATAGCGCTCCGGTACGTACATTTCGCGGGGAATCGGCCCGCGGCTATATTCCGGATGGCGAACCCGCGGCGGCAGTACCACCGGTTCTAGCTTGATTTCATGGTAGGGAATTTGTTCGAGCAGATGCGCGATGCAGTTCAGCCGTGCCTTCTTCTTGTCGTCGGCTTCGACCAGCCACCAGGGAGCTTCCGGAATGTGGGTACGCTCCAGCATCGCTTCCTTGGCCTTGGTATATAGCTCCCAACGGCGGCGCGATTCCACATCCATCGGGCTGAGCTTCCACTGCTTGAGCGGATCGTGGATCCGCATCATGAAGCGCAAATGCTGCTCTTCGTCAGTGATGGAAAACCAGTACTTGATGAGGGTTATTCCGGAGCGCACGAGCATGCGCTCGAATTCCGGCACCGACCGGAAGAATTCCTCGACTTCGTCTTCAGTGCAGAAGCCCATCACACGCTCGACGCCGGCGCGGTTGTACCAGCTGCGGTCGAACAGCACGATCTCACCGCCGGCCGGCAAATGCGAAACGTAACGCTGGAAGTACCATTGGGTGCGCTCACGCTCGTTCGGTGCCGGCAGCGCCGCGACGCGGCATACCCGCGGATTGAGCCTCTGGGTGATGCGCTTGATGACGCCGCCCTTGCCGGCGGAATCGCGCCCCTCGAAAATCACCACCACCTTGAGCTGGTGGTGCTGCACCCAAGTCTGCAATTTTACCAATTCACCCTGCAGACGGAATAATTCCTTGAAGTATACGCGACGATCGATCGTCTCTTCTGCCGTATAGTCGGCAAATTCATTGGTCAGCGCATCGAGGCGATCGTCGTCGATCTCAAGTTCTAGTTCCTCATCGAAACTGTCCAGCATTTCCTCCCGAATCGGGTCGTGGATCAGCTTGGTGCCCTTCGGGTGCTTTTTGGTCATGGCGGGCTCCGGCTGCAGAGCTGTTGGGGTCGCGTGATGTGTGAATGTCGGTGTCCTTGCCGTATCATCCGTCACTTTGCTGAAAGTAGAAGGCCGCAGTTTGGTTCCGGTCTCCCGCCATCCGTCGGGGCCTGCCACGGCAGCGTCCCGGCCGCATCGCCGATGGCGTCAGGTTCGAGAACAGTACGTAGAGGCACCGACAGGCAGATCGCGGCCGGCAAGGTTCAAGGAAATTCCACAATATTTTTATTAGCCCCTGTCGGAACGCCGCCTCTTCCATCCGTCCTTGTCACAGGAGCGGCAGCGCGCCGGCCAGTAACTGATAGAGAAAGGCAGCGTCGATGAGGGTCACACAGCATCTCTGGTTCGAAAAGGATATGGAGGCCGCGATCGGCTTCTACACCTCGCTGATCCGCGGCTCATCAGTCCAGTGGGTCTCGTCGCTGCCTGCCGAGAGCCCGAGCGGCCCGCCCGGCAGCGTCAAGATCGCGGCCTTTACCCTGGGCGACCAGCGCTACATGGCGATCGAGGCGGGGCCCCTCGACCCGTTCAACCACAGTTTTTCGATCATGGTTGAATGCGACACGCAGGCCGAGATCGACCATTTGTGGGACGCTTTGAGGGAGGGCGGCAAGATCGAACAATGCGGCTGGCTGCAGGACCGCTGGGGCCTATCCTGGCAGATCGCGCCCAGACGGCTCGGCGAATTGATGAACGATCCCGATCCCGCGAAAGCCAAGCGCGTTGCCGAGGCCATGCTGAAGATGGTCAAGTTCGATATTGCTGAACTGGAGGCCGTGGCGAGAGGCTAAACGTATGACGGCCTTTTCGAAGCGCTATCGCATGTCCCGGACGCGGTGCAGCGTGTAACGCTGCGCCGCAGAGCCGGGACCCCGGATCAGCAGCGCACCACGCCGCCGCAAGTGCGGCGCGCTGCGCAGCATCCGGGGAACGTCGCTTCAGCCATGCGGTGCAACGCTAAGAGGTTCTTGAATGAAGAGGGTCGCGCGCTGCACGGCGCCGGGGCTGGAGGTAGGGAACCGCGCAGCGCGTCGACCATGTGGGAGCATCATCGCGTGAGCAGACGTCCCACATTCCCTTGAGAATGCGATCGTGTCCTCTATCAATTAATAGTTGCAGACGGGTTTGTCAATTTTTCCCGTTATGTTTCACCAGAAATTGCGACTATCGGATTGGCGGAATTCAGGCCGCATGTGCCGATTTTCGCAGCACGTCGGCGGCGATTTTGAGGTCCTGGACGAAGCGCCGGTATTCGCGCGCCTTGGCGTCGACGTCCGGCAATCGCAGCAGATAGGACGGGTGCACCGTCACCAGCGCCGTGGTGCCGTCGTCGAGATCGATCGCGCGGCCGCGGTTCTTGTTGATCGGCGTCATTTTCCCGAACACGCTTTGCGCTGCGGTTGCGCCCATTGCCACCACCAGATCGGGTTTGATCGCGGCCAGCTCGCGCTCGTACCACTGCCGGCAGGCCTTGATCTCCGGCGTGTTCGGCTTCTGGTGCAGGCGGATCTTTCCGCGCGGCACGAACTTGAAATGCTTGACCGCATTGGTGACGTAGACCGTGCGGCGGTCGATGCCGGCTTCTTCCAGTGCGCGGTCGAGCATTTGCCCCGCGGGCCCGACGAACGGTTTGCCGGCGAGGTCTTCCTTGTCGCCGGGCTGCTCGCCAACCAGCATGATCCGCGCGGTTTGCCGGCCTTCGCCGAACACGGTCTGGGTGGCATTCTTGTAAAGATGACAGGCGCGGCAATCGGCGGCTTCTTCGCGCAGCGTCTCGATGTCGTCCCGAACTCTTCTGCGCACCATGGGCGGCTCCGGCCGTTTTGGCGCCTGGTGTGGTTCCGTAGCGTCGCGTTCCGCACGCTTGACTGCAGGCTTAATTATTGAACCCTCTTGCAGGTTCCTCGTCTTCACCGTCAGCCGCGCCGGGTTGAAGATGCTGGCTGAATAGCGCCGCCAGGTTTCCTCCAGCCGGTCCGCGCTAGGGGCTTCGCTTCTGCTGACGCCCGGCGTGAACGAGACGACATGGCCGTCCCAATGCGCGCAGAGATCTGGCGTCAGGATCGACCAGGGCATGTCGGCGAAACGGCGTGCGAAGAACGGGGCGGCCAGTTCGACGATGTGGTGCTCCGGCTCGAACCAGGCGACGAAGTGCGATTTCTGCTCGCGGCCTATTTCGCGGAAGTGGACAAGGACATGCATCCTGTGCTCGTCGCGGCGCACGGCCTTGGCCATCGCGGTGATCTCGGCCACGTCAGGATCGGTCGTGAGTTCAAGCAGATCGTGATGCGTTCGCAACCGCCATAGCAGGCGATAGAGCAGGGCGAAGCGCTCGGGGTTGCGGTGCAGGATCGCAACCTCCGCCAGTTCGACGAACCTGGCCGGCACGTTGAAGGTGCCCTGTGGCGGCTCGAGCGGCGGCGCGGTCGGCGCGAACAGTTCGGGCGCATCATCAGCCACGCGCCAGCTCACGTCGGACGGTTTCACGTCATTCAGCGCCAGCGCGCGGGCCGCTTTACGCCAGCCATCAAAATCAGTTTGGCTATCTAGGATGATGTGGTGCATGTGCTTACTCCACACTCTCTGCCCGCATCCCCGCGCAACGGCTTTGCGGTCGTCTGGAGGGGCCCGCGAATCCCTTTGATTCCGCTCATGAATCGCCAAAGCGTCGATCTCGATTGACTCTGCCGGCGCTGTTAGCTTTATATTAGAACATATCATGAACAAATGAGCCAGCCGCGCGTTCACTTAGGGAAAAAGCGGTAAAGGCCAATTTTCTGAAGGAACGGCGGATGAGCACCGCACGCACAAGCACGCTTGCGAGTTTGCGCGGAAGCATCGAGCGCCTGGAGGCGCATGGCGATGCGCATGACCTCAACAAGATTACGCTTGGCCATAAGGCGGCAGATGCTGTGCTGCACGGCGGGCTTGCGCTCGCGGCGGTGCATGAAGTGTTCGCCGAGGGACACCAGAGCGCGACCGCAACCGGCTTCATCGCAGGGCTGGCGGGAAGGGTGTCGCCGCGCCGGCCGCTGGTCTGGGTACGGCAGGATTTTTCGGAAATTGAATCGGGCGCGCTGTCGATGAGCGGGCTCGCCGAACTCGGGCTCGATCCGCGATTGCTCGTCACCGTGCGCGCCACCGACACTGACGCTGCGCTGCGGACCGCCGCCGACGCGCTGGCCTGCGACGCGCTCGGCGCCGTCGTGCTGGAAGTCTGGGGGCAGGCGCGTCAGCTCGATCTCGTCGCCAGCCGCAAGCTCACGCTGGCCGCAGCAGCCTCCGGCGTCACCGCATTGCTGCTGCGGGTGGCGGCGGAGCCGCGCCCCTCGACCGCGGAGACCCGATGGATCGTGCGCGCGGCGCATTCGCCGCCGGGCGCGCCTCCAAAGCCTGCGGCGGCTCCAAAGCCTGCGGCGCCTTGGAGCGCCTGGGGCGCGCCGGTGTTCGACGCGCAACTCGTTCGTAACCGTCATGGCCCGGTCGGCCGCTGGATCATGGAATGGAATTGTGATGAGTGCCTATTCAGAGAACCGTCGGCGTATCCTCAGCCTCTGGCTGCCACGCCTGCCCATCGACCGCATCAAGCGCAAGCTTTCGCCGGCCAGCGCCGCGCAAGCTGAAAATTGCCAAGCGGTTTCAAGCGAAATCTCTAGCCACACGAACAGTGGGCTCCCTCCCCCCTTGCGGGGGAGGGCGGGGGAGAGGGGTGGCGGCAACGGCAGTGCTCGTGGCTTACCCCTCTCCCTAACCCTCCCCCGCAAGGGGGGAGGGAACGGCACCGCCGCCCCGGTTGATATCTCTCACGACACGAACAGTCGGCTCCCTCTCCCGCTTGCGGGGGAGGGTTGGGGTGGGGGTGTCGCCGCGAGTGACGCTGTTCGTATGGAGAGAGCTCCCACCCGGATCGCATCTTGCGATGCGATCCGACCTCAGAGCGAGCTTCGCTCGTCTCGACCCCCGCAAGCGGGAGAGGTGAAGTACCCCTCCGTCGTCGTTGCCAAGCAGCACAATGCCATCCTGATCCATTCCCTCGACGAGGCCGCTGTCCAGGCCGGCCTCTCGATCGGCCTGCCGCTCGCCAATGCGCGCGCGATCTGTCCCGAGCTGACGGTGTTCGACGCGGATGAAGTCGCCGATCGCAAAACGCTCGAAGACATCGCCGACTGGTGCGACCGCTTCACCCCGCTGGTGGCGCTCGATCCGCCGTACGGCTTGTTCCTCGACATCACCGGCTGCGCCCATCTGTTCGGCGGCGAGCGTGCGTTGCTGCAGATCGTCAGCGGCGCGCTGAGCCGCCGCGGCTTTGCCGTTAGCGCCGCGATCGCGAGCACCTCGATCTGCGCCCGCACGCTGACGCGCCAGACTTCCGGAAAAATCATTGCCGAGGGCGAGGAGGCGGAGGCCGTCAGTCCGTTGCCGGTATCTGCGCTCGGCGCCGGTGATGCCATCACCGCCGGCCTGCGCCGTGCTGGGTTGAAGACCATCGGCGATGTCGCCTCGCGAGGACGCCACGAAATCACGGCGCGGTTCGGTGCGCCCTTCACGACGCTGTTGCAGCAGGCGCTGGGGCAGGGCGATGCGCCGATCAGCCCGCGCAAACCGCCGCCGGATTATATCGTCGAGAAACGCTTTCCCGAACCGGTCACGACCGGCACCGTGATCGCGATGAACCTGTCCGCGCTCGCTCAAATGCTGGTTACGGCGATGGACAAGCAGGGCAAGGGCGCGCGGCGGCTGGAGGCGAGCTTCTTCCGCACCGACGGCGCGGTGCGCACGATCTCGGTCGATACCGGGCGTCCGGTGACAAAAGCTGAAGTGATCGACCGCCTGTTTCGCGAACGGCTCGATGCGCTCAACGATCCCCTCGACCCCGGCTTCGGTTTCGATCTCATTCGTCTCTCCGCCAGCCGCACCGAAATCGTGGTGCAGCAGCAGCGCGATCTCGATGCCAATGTCCATGACAATGACGAATTGTCCGCGCTGATCGACCGCATCGCCGCGCGCATCGGCGGAAAACGCGTCGTCGTGCATCTGCCGGAGGATACCCACATCCCCGAACGCGCGGTGCTGTCCGTGCCGGCGCAGCACCATCTGGCGGCAGCCGCCCAGGCGGCCTGGCCCGAGCGTATCGAGGGGGAGCCGCCGCTGCGCCCGTTGCGCCTGTTCGACAAACCGGAGCCGATAAAAGTGCCGTTCGCAACCGTGCCCGACGGCCCGCCGCATCAATTCACCTGGCGGCGCGTCACGCACGCGGTGGTGCGGGTGGAGGGGCCCGAACGCATCGCGATGGAGTGGTGGAAGCCAAACGGCGGTGGCCCGACGCGGGATTATTTCCGCATCGAGGATGAAGCGGGCCTGCGTTTCTGGATCTTTCGCGACGGCCTGTATGAGAGCGAACCGGCGGATGCGGAGGGCGAGCCCGCTTCTATCAGATGGTTCGTGCATGGATTGTTCGCATGAAAAATCCTGTGCCCGACTATGCCGAAATCGGCATCACCACCAATTTTTCGTTCCTGCGCGGCGGCTCGGACCCGCGCGCCTATGTGCATCAGGCGAGCGAGCTTGGTATTCCCGTGATCGGCATCGCCGACCACAACACGCTGGCCGGCGTGGTGCGCGCCTGGAGCGAGCTCGACAACCCTGCCGTCACGCATAAGCCAAAGCTCCTGATCGGCGCGCGGCTCGTCTTCATCGACGGCACGCCTGACATTCTGGTCTATCCGCGCGACCGCGCGGCTTACGGCCGGCTCTGCCAGTTACTCACCCGCGGCAAACGCGGCGACGACATCACGCGGATCGAAAAGGGCGAATGTCACCTGAAATTCGACGACCTCCTCGATTTCGCCGAGGGTCAGCTTCTGGTGCTGGCGCTGCCGCATCGCTTTGACGTGGCGAGCGCGCAGGCAACGCTGGAGCGCCTGAAGAACTCTGATGCCGATGGCGTGTGGCTCGCCGCAAGCCTGCTTTACCGTGGTGACGACAGGCGCCGGCTGGCGCGGCTGCATCGCTTGGCGCTCGCGGCAAAGGTGCCGCTGTTGGCGACCAATGAAGTGCTGTACCACCATCCCGCGCGTCGGCCGCTGCAGGACGTACTGACCTGTATCCGAGAAAAAACCACGATCGATGCGATCGGCAGGCGGCTCGAGGCCAATGCCGAACGCTATCTCAAGCCTGTCAATGAAATGGCACGGCTGTTTTGCGATCTGCCCGAGGCGATTGCGGAAACCATGCGTTTTGCGAAACGCATTTCGTTTTCGCTCGACCAGCTCAAATACCAGTATCCGGACGAGCCGGTACCGCCAGGTAAGACCGCGCAACAGCACCTGGAAGACCTGACCTGGGCCGGTGTCGACAAATATTTCGGTGGCGTAATCGACGACAAGCTGCGTGCCACCTTGCGCAAGGAGCTCGATCTGATCGCCGAGCTGAAATACGCGCATTATTTTCTCACCGTGCACGACATCGTCCGCTACGCGCGTAGCCAGAACATCCTGTGCCAGGGCCGGGGATCGGCGGCCAACTCCGCCGTCTGCTACGTGCTCGGCATTACCTCGGTCGATCCGACCAAGGTCGACCTGCTGTTCGAGCGCTTCATTTCCAAGGAGCGGCTGGAGCCGCCCGACATCGACGTCGATTTCGAGCATTCGCGGCGCGAGGAGGTGATGCAATATGTCTACCGCCGCTACGGCCGCCACCGCGCCGCGATCATTGCGACCGTCATCCACTATCGCCCGCGCAGCGCGATCCGCGACGTCGGCAAGGCGCTGGGGCTGACCGAGGACGTTACCGCAGCCCTCGCCGACACCGTGTGGGGAAGCTGGGGCAAGGGCCTCAACGAGATGCAGGTCCGCCAGGCCGGGCTGGATCCCCAAAATGCGATGGTCGAACTCGCGGTAGCGCTGGCCTCCGAGCTGATCGAATTCCCCCGCCATCTGTCGCAGCATGTCGGTGGCTACGTGCTGACGCAGGATAGGCTCGACACCTATGTGCCGATCGGCAACGCCGCGATGGACGACCGCACCTTCATCGAATGGGACAAGGACGACGTCGACGCGCTCAGCATGATGAAGGTCGACGTGCTGGCGCTGGGCATGCTGACCTGCATCCGCAAGAGCTTTGATCTGATCGCCGACCACAAGGGGCGGCGTTACGAGCTGGCCGACATCAAGTCGCAGGATGACGACGAAGTTTATCAAATGCTGCAGCGGGGCGAATCCCTCGGCGTGTTCCAGGTCGAGAGCCGCGCGCAGATGAACATGCTGCCGCGCCTGAAGCCGCGCACCTTCTACGACCTCGTTATCGAAGTCGCGATCGTGCGGCCAGGCCCGATCCAGGGCGACATGGTGCATCCCTATTTGCGGCGGCGAAACGGCCAGGAAAAGGTGAGCTATCCCTCGCCAGCGCCCGAGCACGGCCCTTCGGACGAACTGTACCGCGTGCTGCACAAGACGCTTGGCGTGCCGCTGTTCCAGGAACAGGCGATGCGGATCGCGATCGAGGCCGCAAAATTCACGCCCGAGGAAGCCAACGGCTTGCGCCGCGCGATGGCGACGTTTCGTAACGTCGGCACCATCGGCAAGTTCGAGGCCAAGCTGATCAACAACATGATCGCGCGCGGCTACGACCCGGAATTCGCCCAAAGCTGTTTTGACCAGATCAAGGGTTTTGGCTCTTACGGCTTTCCGGAAAGCCACGCCGCAAGTTTTGCGCAACTCGTCTACGTCTCGTCATGGCTGAAGCATTATCACCCGGATGCGTTCTGCTGCGGCCTGCTCAATTCGCAGCCGATGGGCTTTTACGCCCCCGCACAGATCGTCGGCGACGCCCGCAAGAACGGCGTCGAGGTCCGCGAGATCGACGTGTCCTACAGCTTTGCCCAGAACACGCTGGAGGAGGGGAGTGGGAAGTATTGCGCGGTGCGCTTGGGCTTTCGCCAGATCGATGGGTTTCATTGGCTTGATGAGGATGAAGAGCGGTTGAAGCGAATACAGTCGTCATTCCGGGGCATATCAGAGGCAGAATCCGATTTGGTCAGCCGCAAAGGGACTGTGCTCCCTCTCCCGCTTGCGGGGGAGGGTTGGGGTGGGGGTGCCGCCGCGAGTCCCACTGCCCGTATGGAGAGAGCTTCCCACACCCGGATCGCATCTATCGATGCGATCCGGCCTCAGAGCGAGCTTCGCTCGTCTCGACCCCCGCAAGCGGGAGAGGTGAGGCGTCCCCGCGGACCGGCCACTGTGGAAGCAGCAGACTGGGCCGACCGCATCGTCGCCGCCCGCCAACGCCGGCCCTTCACCTCGCTGGAGGAATTCGCCCGCGACACCGGCCTGCCGAAGCGCGCGCTGATCCTGCTTGCCGACGCCGATGCCTTCCGCTCGATCGGTCTCGATCGCCGCGCAGCACTCTGGGCGGTGCGGCGGCTGCCTGACGACGTGCCGCTGCCGCTGTTTCAGGCCGCGATCGCCCGCGAGCAGCCCGACGAGAACGCCAAGCCGCTGCCCCAGATGCCGCTGCCGGAGCAGGTGGTCGCCGACTACCAGACGGTCCGGTTGTCACTGAAAGGCCACCCGATGGAATTCTTGCGCGAGATGTTTACCAAAGAGCGTGTCGTTGCCTGCAAGGATGTCAATTACAAGAACGACAAGCGCCGTATCCGCTGCGCCGGCGTGGTGCTGGTGCGGCAGCGGCCGGGCAGCGCCAAGGGCGTCGTCTTCATGACGCTGGAGGACGAGACCGGCATCGCCAATATCGTGGTGTGGCCCAAGGTGATGGAGCAGTACCGGAAAGAGGTGATGGGCGCTCGCCTGATCCTAGTCGAAGGCTATATCCAGAGCAGCCCGGAGCAGGTGACGCATCTGGTGGCGCAGCGGATGTTCGACCGCTCCCACGATTTGATCGGCCTCGCCAATGATGCGCTGACCCGCAAGCACCCGGTGCCCGCAGGGCCCGCGCTGGTCGAACCGCTCAACGACGACCGCCGCGACCACGCCGAAACGCCAGCGCAAAAAATCCGCCACCCGCGCGACGTCCGCATCCTGCCGCCGTCCCGCGATTTTCATTGAGCCGCTCTCTTCGGACGGCGGTGATCGCTGTGCATCATCCAGGTGTTGCCGGCACACCGAGATGAAATCCGTCCCGGAGGCGTATGTTTGGGGAACCGGGATTTCGGATGTGCGTTCGCTTCACATGACCTGCGGAGCGCGCTTTGCGCATCAGGGCTCAGATATGTCACGCCCGCCCGGCACCGGATCCTGCGCTCCAGCCGTAACAGTCAGGTTCACCTGCGAATGGCCACCTGGTTCTGACTGTTTCGTCGCGCAAGCTTTTGAGCGACTTACCATGGTGCACTTTCTTTACAGGCTTATTACCGTAGCATTGCTCGTACTTGGCCCCGGAACAGCACTTGGACAAAGTAGCGAGCCGGCGAACGTCGCCATTCTGCTGGATGTGGATGGAGCGATTGGGCCAGCGACTTCTGAATATATCCGCGATGGATTTGAGGAGTCGCGTCGGCGACAGGCGAAGGTCATCGTGCTGAGGCTGAATACGCCTGGTGGTCTCGACCCCTCCATGCGCGAGATCGTAGGAGAAATACTCAGGTCTCCCATTCCTGTGATTTCCTACGTGACCCCGAGCGGTGCGCGAGCCGCCAGCGCCGGCACCTACATTGTCTATGCGACCCACCTCGCCGCGATGGCGCCGAGCACGCATCTCGGTGCCGCCACGCCCGTCCAGCTCGGCGGTGGCTCCGGCTGGCGCACCGATGACAAAAAAGATGATGACAAGAAAGACGGTGACAAGAAAGAGGGTGACAAGAAAGAGGGTGACAAGAAAGAGGGTGACAAGAAAGGAGCCTCGTCGCCGACCAGTGCAGGCGAGGCGAAGGCGATCAACGATGCGGTTGCCTATATCAGGGGACTGGCCGAGCTTCGGGGACGAAATGTTTCCTGGGCGGAGAAAGCCGTCCGGGAAGCCGCCACTCTCACCGCGAGCGAGGCCCAGTCGCAGCGTGTCGTCGAGATTGTTGCGAAGGATTTACCCGATCTGTTGTCCCAGGCCGAGGGTCGAACCGTAACGATCAATGATCAACAGGTCGCGCTGCATACCCGGAGCCTGAACACAACGGCAATCGAGGCCAATTGGCGCAACCGCATTCTGGCCACGATTACCAATCCGAACATCGCATACATACTCATGCTGATCGGGCTCTACGGACTTCTATTCGAGTTCATCAGTCCAGGCGCCGTTTTCCCCGGGGTGATCGGCGGAATCGCTCTCCTGGTCGGCCTCTACGCCTTGAATCTCCTGCCGATCAGCTACGCCGGTGCCGGCCTGCTGCTGCTCGGCATCGCGCTGATGGTTGCAGAAGCGTTTCTGCCCTCGTTTGGCGTGCTCGGAATTGGCGGCGTCATCTCGTTCGCCGTTGGCTCGCTGCTCCTGTTTCGCGGCGACGTGCCGGGTTTCCATCTCTCATGGGCGGTGGTCGCCACGGCCACCATTGCCAGCGCGGGATTCCTGGTGATTGCGCTCGCGGCGGTCTGGCGGGCGCATCGGCGCGACGTGGTCACAGGCGAAGCGGCTCTGCTCCGCAGCGCGGGGCAGGTGCTGTGGTGGGCCGACGGCAAAGGCGAGGTCCTGGTCAGAGGAGAACGCTGGGCGGCGAAATCGGAAAGCGAGTTCACCCGGGGTGACCGCGTGCGTGTTCTCGAACGCCAAAACCTGAAGCTGCTCGTCGAGCCAGATCCTGATGCCCCGCCGAAATCATGAGGAGTGAAACCATGCCAGCATTCATAACAGACACCCTCCCGTATGTCGTGATCGGAGCCGTAATCATTGCGGTGTTCCTGTCGGCGATTCACATCATGCGGGAATACGAGCGTGCGGTAGTCTTCACATTGGGGCGCTTTTCCGGCGTGAAAGGTCCCGGGCTCATCATATTGGTGCCGATCGTCCAGCAATTCGTTCGGGTAGATCTTCGTACGCTCGTGCTCGACGTTCCCAGCCAGGACGTGATTTCTCGCGATAATGTCTCGGTAAAGGTCAACGCGGTTATCTACTTCCGCGTGGTGGATGCGGACAAATCCGTTATCCAGGTGGAAAACTTCATGGCGGCCACCAGCCAGCTAGCACAGACCACCCTCAGGTCCGTGCTTGGCAAGCACGAGCTGGATGAAATGCTGGCAGAGCGGGACAAGCTCAATCGCGATATTCAGGAAATTCTCGACAGCCAAACCGATGCGTGGGGCATCAAGGTCGCGAATGTCGAAATCAAGCACGTCGATATCAACGAGAGCATGATTCGTGCCATTGCACGTCAAGCCGAGGCCGAGCGGTATCGCCGCGCAAGAATCATAGGCGCCGAAGCAGAGCAGCAGGCTGCCGAGAAACTGGTGGAAGCAGGCGAGATGCTCGCAAGGAGGCCGGAATCCATGCAATTACGTTACCTGTCGACGCTGCAGGATATCGCGGGTGAGAAGAATTCGACGATCGTGTTCCCGGTGCCTGTGGAGTTTCTTCAAGCTCTGGCAGCGCCGGCGACAACACAGCGCGAGACCGCAAATCGCCGGAGGGGATCAGAAGCCGCCCAGGCGTGACGCACTTCCGGTTCGTCCGAGATCGGACGCCGAAACCTGCGGCCTCTTTCGCCTGGACACGTCTCCCTTTACCAGTAGATCAATCCGCTCCGCGTCGCCCCGACCCCGTTTTTCGCAAATGCTGCTGCAAGTCTCTGCTTTTCGGCGCAATGTGCAGCAAGCTTTTCGTATATCCTTGCCTCCACGAATGGGGCGTGTTCTCTGTTGCCGGACACCGCATTAGCGGTCGCCGATATCAGAGCACTGATTTGGCGTATCAGCAGATCGTCTGTCGATGGCTGCATATCCTCCTCCTTCGATCTCGATCCCAATTGAATTCTCCTGACGCCGCTTCACCGCAAGTCACACGCCTGAGATGTTGGCTGCGACAGATTGCTCGCGCCACTAGTGTTCACTGCGAGAGGTGAATCCTGCGCATGTCCTTTAGCCGAGCCAGGCAATATTCCCGATATAGTATGTTGATGAGGTTCCACATGATCGAACTCCAGGTTTGATCATTGCATCAGCCTACCAACATGTTGTTTCCGGATTTCTTCGTCGGCCGGCAAAAATGGCTTCGCCAGGAGGGCGGAATATTTTTGCGCCCGCGGGCGACGAAACACCTTCACGGCGCCGTGACTGTTATTCCCCTTACGTGGCTGCCCAGCCCTTCCGTTGGACTTCAATCCATCTTCACGTCTTTTTCGTCCTTGACCAGCGTCAGCAGCGTCAGCGTCAGGAACGTAAGCACCGCGATCGTCACGGCGACATCGTAGCTGCCGAGGCCAACGGAGATCCCGATCGCGCCGGTGGCCCACAGGCTTGCCGCCGTCGCCGTGCCCTGCACGGTCGTGCCCTGCTTGAGGATCGCGCCGCCGCCGATGAAGCCGATGCCGGTGATCACCCCTTCTATCACCTTCGACATGCCATCGGGAGAATTCACCATCAACTGTTCGCTGGCCTGCACGAAACCGCAGCTTGCCAGCGCCACCAGCGGGAACGTTCGCAGGCCTGCGCTGCGCGCCCGCTTCTCGCGATCCCATCCGATCGGTACGGCCAGCGCGAAAGCCGCGGCCAGCGCCAGAAAATGGATGCCTGCCTGAGTCCAGTCCAAAATACGCCCTTCTGAAATAGAAGTCGCGCAACCCGCGACGCAGGCGTGTAACGCCGCAAAGCGGCGCAAGTTTCAGCGCAGCAGCGGTTGTACTACCGGGTGCTGCCGACGACGGTCGTGCTCGGCGCCGCGCTCGTGATCGCAGCCTCGGTCCGGTACTGCGGCAAATGATGCTCGAGCGAATAGAAGACGCACAGCGCAAGGCTGGACCAGACAGCCAGGCTGAAATAAAGCGACATCCAGGCAATCTCGTCTTTCCACTCGGCCAGGTCGTGCGTCACGACCCAGCGCGTACTGACGTCGCGCAGGCCCTCGCGCGGCGTCAGGCGCTTGTCGCCATCGGCCTCTCCGGTCCGCCAGCGGTTCAGGTACATCGGGACGTCGATCGTCATCAGAAACGCCAGGAAGCCCGCAATGCCCACGATGGCGACGACGAGGCCTATGCGAACCGCGCCATTGAATTCCGGAAGCAGGCGGCAAAGGCCGACGCCGACGGCGAAGAAGGCAACCGCCCACAGCGAGTTTTCGATGGCGTTGCCGAGATAATTCCTGGTCAGCACGGCATACCATGAAAGGCATTCCGCGATCAGGATCAGCGGCACGATCACCCACGCGACATTTACGGTCGTTTCCGCGCCGGTCATGGTGCCGAGGTGGTGCAGGATAATCGCCCATTGCGCCACGAAGCAGATCTCGGCCACGGTCGCCACCGAACGTCCGACCATGACGCTCGACAGCCAGGTGTCGACCAGGCAGATCCGCTGCACATCGGCGCGCGGCAGAAACGACCTGAAGGCGCAGCCGAACACATAGGCCGCGCAGAACAGCAGCATCATCCCGATGCCGGACGAGCCGCCGGCAGCGCCGGTCGGCTGGACGGGAAGCTCGCGATACAGCGCGAACCAGATGGCGATATTGACGCCGCTCACCAGCGTCAGCAGGCCCCACCACCAGGACACGGGATTCGACCAGGCCAGGGAACCTGACCGCGCCTGCCATTCCAAGCTCATTCGCCGCTCCGCCGTAATCGAACTGACATCTGACTGTAATAATACAGTCACATATCGAAGCCAATGGCGACGAGAGTAGGGCGGGGCGGGATGGCACCCCGGCGGCGAGGAAGGCCATGAGGCGACAGCCTTCATCCTTCGAGACGCCGCTTACGCGGCTCCTCAGGATAAGGTTCTATGCCGGTGTTGCGGGTAAGATTAGCAGGCGGCTGTGGAATCTCCCCTCATGGTGAGGAGGCGCCGAGCGCCGTCTCCGGACGATGCTTCGCATCGCCGGGAGAACCATGAAGCCGCGCGGCGGAGACGCCGCTCCTCAAGACAGGAATTTCACGCCGTAGGTCTTGCCACGGCGCCAGACCACTTCGCACGACTGGCGCGTCGCATGGTCGGGTACCAGCGCCAGTTGAAAGCTGTCCCTGACGTCGAACGCGACATCGGTAACGATCTTGGCGCCACCCGGTGAGACGTCCAGGACAAAGCATTCAATCCTCGTCGTCCCGTTGTCGGTCGTCATCCATGTCGGCCGTTTGCGGAGCTCGCGTCGCGGTTCGCGCTGCACCTTTGTCCTTTGCTCGTCGACAATCATCGTGGCCATCCGTCATTGGACCCAGTGGCTGGGTCATCGAAGCAGGCGTCACAATGAGGGGAAGTTCGTAAAGTTCAGTTAGCTTATCGATTCAAATTGACCGGTTTGGTTTGCGAGTTGTAAGCCGAGCTCTCACAACCTTGCCAATTCCGTCGGCACGTTAAGGCCTCCGCAATACGGCGCTCCGTCCGTCATTCCGGGGCGGCGCGCGCAGAATCGTAGGTGGGCAAAGCGCAAGCGTGCCCACCATTCACGACCGGGATGGATGGTGGGCGGCGCGATGCGCCTTTGTTTTGCCCACCCTACCAACTTCCTCAAAAATTCACGCGGTTCGAAATCGCGCCGTCGACGACGAGGTTCGAGCCGGTCGTGAACGAGGAGGCCGGGCTCGCCAGGAACACGGCTGCGTTGGCGATTTCCTGCGGCGTCGCCATGCGGCCGGTCGGGTTACGCGCCAGCGCATCCTGGTACCGTTTCGGCATATTCTGTTCGACCATGTTCCAGATGCCGCCCTTGAAATAGACCGTGCCCGGCGACACCACGTTGACGCGGATTTTCTTGTCCGCGTATTGCCGCGCCAGTCCCTTGGCCATGTGGATCAGCGCCGCCTTGATCGGGCCGTAGGAGCTGGCGCTATCCGCCTGCGCCGCCGAGATCGACGATATGATGATGAAGGCCGCGTCGCCGGTCTTCTGCGCGCCCGCCTCGAGCAACGGCCGCGCGGCCTCGAATGCGTTGACGGCGCCGAGCACGTCGAGCCGGAAATTCTGCTCCCATGAGGCAGGATCGCCGCCTTGCGCCATGGCGCCGGCATTGGAAAACAGCATGTCGATGCCGCCCAGCTCGGCGGCCGCATCCGACACCCATGTTTTCAGCGCGGCCGCGTCGGTGACATCAACCGGCGCGCCGGTCGCGCGCACGCCAAGCCCTTTCAGCTCGGCAACGGTGGCCGCGACCTGATCCGCATTGCGGGCGCAAACGGCGACGCCCGAGCCTTCGCCCGCCAGCGTGTCCGCAATCGCCCGTCCGATGCCGCGCGAGCCGCCGAGCACGACGGCGTTTCTGCCTTTCAAACCCAAGTCCATCTTGTTTTTCCTTAGTTGATTCCGCAGCATTGTAGCGGCGACGGCGGTTACGGCGAAAGCTCAAACCGAGAAAGCCTCTTCCTTTCCGTCATTCGAGGGCGTTCTCAATGAACTCGTAGCCGGATGTGCGCTACTCCGGCGCCGCGCCCACCGGCGGGCCGCCGGGCGGACGGTGCAGGAAGGTGATCGTCGCGTAGGCACCGAGCCACGAACCGAGTGCGGCGAAGGCGACGTAAACCCAGTTCTCGGTGTAGCTGATGACGGCGAACGATGAGAGCAGATACCAGACGCTGCTCCAGGTTGCCGCCGGCACACGCTTGCGCGCCACCACCGCCGAGGTGAACATGACGTAGACCGCATCCGTTGCGGCGGTCGCAAGCAGAACGGCTCCCGCCGTCAGGGGATCGATGACAGCCATTGCAACTCCTCTGGTGGTCGGGCAGAGCTTGAGAAAACTAGGGGAGAGACACGCCGATGCAAAGCCCCAGAGAAATCCTCTCCGATATCTGGATCTCCATCGGCGGTGATCCGTCCGCGCTCGGCGCGCTCACGCTGACCGGCGACGAACCGCAATTGCCGTCGTCGTTTCGCGTCGCCGCCGCGGCGCAGGTCAGCGTCGCGGCAACCGCGCTTGCAGCCGCCGAGATCTGGAAAAGGCGCAGCGGCGAGACGCAGGACGTCGCGGTGGATATGCGCCATGCCGTGGTCGAATGCCGGAGCGAACGTTATCTGCGCGTCGACGGCAAGCCGCCACCGCCGGCCTGGGACGCCATCGCCGGTATCTACAAGATCCGCGACGGCTTCGTGCGCCTGCACACCAATTTTCCCCATCACCGCGACGCCGTCTGCAGAGTGCTGAACTGCAAGCCGGAGCGTGACGCGGTGCAGGCCGCGCTGTTGCAATGGGACGGCGGGGCGTTCGAGACCGCGGCCTATACGAGCGGTGGCGTCGTCGCCTTCATGCGCTCGCATGACGAATGGTTGGCGACACCACAGGCCGAGGCGCTCGCCGGATTGCCGCTGATCTCGATCACGAAGATTGGCGAGGCTCCGCCAAAGCCGTGGCCGAAGGGCGAGCGGCCGCTCGCAGGTATCCGTGTGCTTGATCTGTCGCGTGTCATCGCCGGCCCCGTTGCGGGGCGAACGCTCGCCGCGCATGGCGCCGACGTGCTGCTGATCTCGGGGCCCGATTTGCCGGCGATCCCCTGGCTCGTCATCGACACCGGCAGGGGCAAGCTGACGAGCTTTGTCGAACTGAAGAGCGAGCAGGGGCGTGCGACCTTGCGCGATCTGCTGGCGCAGGCGGATATCTTTTCGCAAGGCTATCGACCTAGCGCACTCGCCGCCCTCGGCTTCTCGCCAGAGGATGCCGCGCGCATCAGTCCCGGTATCATTTACGTCACGTTGTCGGCCTATGGTCATGCCGGGCCATGGGCGGAACGTCGCGGCTTCGACTCGCTGGTGCAGACCGCCACCGGATTCAACCATGCCGAGGGGCAGGCCGCAGGTGTCGATGGACCGAAGGAATTGCCGGCGCAGATGCTCGACCACGCCACCGGTTACTTCATGGCATTCGGCGCCATGATGGCCAAGGCGCGCCAGGCGCGCGAAGGCGGCAGTTGGCACGTCCAGGTGTCGCTGGCGCAGACCGGACGCTGGCTGTGGAATCTCGGCCGGGTCGCCGACGGTCTTGCGATCGAGGATTTGAAGGGGGAAGTGGTGAAGCCGTTCATCGAGGAGGTGGGCTCCGGCTTCGGGCCACTGCGGTACGTGACGCACTCCGCACTGTTGTCGAAAACGCCAGCCTTCTGGGCTCGCCCGGCAATGCCACTCGGCAGCCACCCGCCGCAATGGCCCCTACGTGAATAGGAGGTCCCTTCGCTCAGAGCCTGCCTCTCCAAATTTTAATCGCGTCCGGTACGGCTATTTTTGCTTTTTGGGTTGTGCGGGATGCCAATTGGGCACTATAGCGCCGGTGGGACAAATTGTCGCTGGAACCCATGTCGTATGTTTGGCGGATTTTGCAAGCGGTTACAGATGGTTAACTCAAAAAAATGGGTCGTGGCCATTGCCCTGATGGCACTGGCCGGGGCGGCCGTTTACGGCGGCGGTGCCTATCTCGGCGGCCCAAAACGCGGGCATTCGGAAATCTCGAGCCAGTCCCGCAAGCGCGGACTGCAGCGCTACACGCCGAGCCCCGCCGAATGGGCCAGCCTGACTATTCAGCCTGTCGCTGAACGCGACTTCCGCGCCGAGCGCGTCACCGAAGGCAAGATCGCAATCGACGAAGATCGCTCGACGCCGGTGTTCTCGCCCTATGCGGGCCGCGTCACCAGGTTGCTGGCCAAGCCAGGCGATAGCGTCGTCAAGGGCCAGCCATTGTTCGTGATCGAGGCCGCCGACAACGTTCAGGCGCAAAACGATTTCATTGCGGCGATGAGCGCGATGAACAAGGCTAAGTCCGCGCTCGATCTGGCGCAGTTGCAGGGAGCGCGCGCCAAGGACCTGTTCGAGGGCAAGGCCGTTCCGCTGAAGGATTATCAGCAGAGCCAGGCGACGCTGATCCAGGCGCAGAATGACGTGCGCTCGTCGGAAACGGCGGTCCAGGCAGCGCGCAACAAATTGCGCCTTCTCGGCCTCACCGACGACGACATCGCGACCTTCCAGGAGAAGGGCCGCATCAATCCCGAAATCACCATCTTCGCACCGATCGCGGGCACCGTGGTCCAACGCAAGATCGGCCCGGGGCAATACGTCAACGCCGGTGCCAGCGACCCCGTCTATGTGATCGGCGATCTCTCCACCGTCTGGATGACGGCCTTCGTCCGCGAAAGCGATTGCGCGAACGTCGCGGTCGGGCAGGAGGTGACGTTCAATGTGCTGGCGCTGCCGGGCCGTTCGCTTTCGGCGCGGATCAACTACGTCGCAGCAGCAATCGACCCTGCGACGCGGCGGCTGCTCGTCCGCGCCACGATCGACAACAAGAACGGTACGCTGAAGCCTGAGATGTTCGCGAATGTCACGATCTATTCGGCAGGCGACCGTCCGGCGGTCGGCGTGCCGAAGCAGGCGTTGATCTATGAAGGCGATCAGGTCCGGATCTGGGTCGCGCATCCGGACAAGACGATTGAACTGCGTCAGGTCAAGCCTGGCCTCACCAACGGCGATCTCGTCGAGGTGGTCGGCAATTTGAAGCCCGGCGAGCAGATCGTCACCAAGGGCGCACTGTTCATCGACCGGGCCGCATCCGGAAGCTGATGCCTAGCTCATTGAAAGCTTCGATCTGAATGGATCGCCTGGTCGCCCTAGCCGTCAGCCGCCGCTATTTGATGGTCGGCATGTTCATCGCCGTGGTGGTCGGCGGCCTGATCGCGTTCAAGCAGCTCAACATCGAGGCCTATCCCGATCCGACCCCGCCGATGGTCGACATCGTGACCCAAAGCCCGGGGCTGTCGTCGGAAGAGATCGAACGCTACATCACGATCCCGATCGAAACCCAGGTCGCCGGCATCAAGAACCTGCGCACCATCCGCACCATCTCGCTGTACGGATTGTCCGACGTCAAGCTGCAGTTCTCGTTCGACTACACCTATGACGAAGCGCTGCAGCAGGTGTTGAACCGGCTGTCGCAGCTCGCGCCACTGCCGGGCAATGTGCAGCCGACCATCTCGCCGCTCAGCCCGACCGGCGAAATCTTCCGCTACCGGCTGAAGGGCCCGCCGAATTACAGCGTGCTCGACCTCAAGACGCTGCAGGACTGGGTGTTGCAACGCCGCTTCCGCGCGGTGCCCGGCGTCATCGACGTCACCGGCTGGGGCGGCAAGACCAAGACCTACGAGCTGCAGGTCGATTTCAACAAGCTCGTCGCCAACGGGCTGACGCTGCCGCAGGTGCTGCAGGCCGTTTCTAACGCCAACATCAACGTCGGCGGCAACACCGTCAATATCGGCGCGCAATCCGCCGTGGTGCGCGGCGTCGGGCTGATCCGCTCGATCGACGACCTCAACAACACCATGGTATCGCAGTCCGGCGGCAATCCGGTGCTGGTGCGCGACATCGCCCATGTCACGATCGGCGAGAAGCCGCGGCTCGGCATCGCCGGCCTCGACCAGGACGACGACATCGTGCAGGGCATCGTCCTGATGCGGCGCGGCGAGCAGAGTTCGCCGACCATTGCCCGGGTCGAAAAGCTCGTTCACGACATCAATCATTCCTCGATCCTGCCGCCCGGCGTGCAGATCGAGCGCATCTACGACCGCAAGGATCTGATCGACATCACCACGCATACGGTGCTGCACAACATGGTGGTCGGGATCATCCTGATCGTGTTGCTGCAATGGGTGTTTCTGGGCGATCTCCGCAGCGCGCTGATCGTCGGCGCAACGATCCCCTTCGCGCTGTTCTTCGCCGTGATCATCCTGGTGCTGCGCGGCGAATCCGCCAATCTGCTGTCGGTCGGCGCGATCGATTTCGGCCTGATCGTCGACGCCACCGTGATCATGGTGGAGGCGATCTTCCGGCGGTTGACGCAGACCACCGCGCTGTCGGAAGCCGAGCGCAGCGACATCTCGTCCGACACCACGATTGGGATGAAGAGCCACGCCATCCTGTCTGCGGCGGTCGACGTGTCGCGCTCGATCTTCTTCGCCGCCGCGATCATCATCGCAGCCTTCCTGCCGCTGTTCACGCTGAGCGGCGTCGAAGGCAATATCTTCGGGCCGATGGCGCGGACCTATGCCTATGCGCTGGCCGGCGGGCTGATCGCGACCTTCACGGTGACGCCGGCGCTGAGCGCGATCATCCTGCCCTCGCATCTGGATGAAGCCGAAACCTGGATCGTGAAACAGCTCGACCGGCTGTACGTGCCGGTGCTGAAATGGGCCCTCGTAAACCGCAGGATCGTACTCACCGGCGCGGCCGTTCTAGTGCTCATGACCATTGCTTTCGCGCGGCTGCTCGGACTGGAATTCCTGCCCAAGCTGGAAGAGGGCAATTTGTGGATCCGCGCCACGCTGCCGCCGACCATCTCGCTGCAGGAGGGCAATGCCTACGTCAACGAGATGCGCAAGATCATCCGCGCGCGTCCTGAGGTGGAATCGGTGGTGTCGCAACACGGCCGGCCCGACGACGGAACGGACGCCGCCGGTCTCTTCAATGCGGAGTTTTTCGCGCCGCTCAAGCCGAATAGCGAGTGGCCTGATACCCATGACAAGGACGAGCTGACAGCGCAATTGCTGGGGCAGTTGCAGGACAACTTCCCGGGCGTCGAGTTCAACTTCTCGCAATACCTGCAGGACAACGTCTCGGAGGCCGTCTCGGGCGTCAAGGGCGAGAACTCGATCAAGCTCTACGGCAACGACCTGCAGGCTCTGACGGATACCGCCAACAAGATCAAATCCGTGCTTGGCACGGTGCAGGGCGTTACCGACCTCGCAGTGTTCACTTCGCTCGGCCAACCCACAATCCAGATCGATATCGATCGTGCCCGCGCGGCACGCTATGGCCTATCGCCCGGTGATATCAACGCCACCATCAAGGTCGCCATCGGCGGCGACAGCGCCGGCGATCTCTATGAGCCCGGCAGCGACCGGCATTTCCCGATCATCGTTCGCCTCGCGCCCGAATACCGAAAGAGCGCGGAAGCGATCCATAACTTACGGATCGGCGTGGCCGGGCAGGGCGGCACGATCACGCAGATCCCGCTCAGCGAGGTCGCCTCGATCAACCTGATCTCGGGCGCCGCCTATATCTACCGCGAACAGCAGGAGCGTTATCTACCGATCAAGTTCTCGGTCCGCAACCGCGATCTCGGCAGCGCGATCCATGAAGCGCAGGACAAGGTCGCCGCCGAGGTGCAATTGCCGCCGGGATCGCGGATCGAATGGGTCGGCGAATTCGGCAATCTGCAGGACGCCATCCGGCGGCTGTCGATTGTGGTGCCGATCAGCCTGGCGCTGATCGGTGTGCTGCTGTTCTTCAACTTCGGCTCGATGGTCGATACGCTGCTCGCGATGAGCGTGATCCCGATGGCGATCTTCGGCGGCGTGCTCGGGCTGTTGATCTCGGGAATTCCCTTCAGCGTGTCGGCGGCAATCGGATTCATCGCGCTGTTCGGAATCGCCGTGATGGACGGCATCATCATCCTGTCGCAGTACAATCAACTCATCGACGAAGGCTATGAGCGGATGCGGGCGGTGATCCGCACCGGCGAACTGCAATTACGGCCGGTGCTGATGACCTGCGTGGTGGCCGGCGTCGGCCTGCTGCCGGCGGCGGTGTCGGAGGGAATCGGTTCGCAGGTGCAAAAGCCGTTGGCGATCGTGGTCGTCACCGGCATGATGCTGGCGCCGCTGGTGATCCTGGTGACGCTGCCGGTGCTGATCTCGGTGTTTTCGCGCCGCGCGCGCTAGAATCCGTATGGGCACGTGCCCATGTTTCCTGCCCACTCGGTTTGTGGTTGACGCGATCCGGCGGCCGTTCCTTGATGCTGGCAGGTTCAACCGCAGGAGCAAGCCATGCGGATCGAGGAAAGCCAAGGATCCAGCCAAGGATCTAGCCAAGGACCTACGGGGCAACAAAACGGCCACGCGCCGCCGGCGAAATCGGCGCCCACGGCCGAGCAGATACTCGGAGAAATCCGCGACTATTGCCGCCAGACGCGCACGGCCGAATCGACCTTCGGGCGGCTGGTGGTCAATGACGGCAAGCTGGTGTCGCGCTTGCGCGATGGCGCCCGGATCACGACCGGCACGCTCGACAAGGTCCGCGCCTATCTCGCCGAGCACCGGCCGGAATCGCACGGCGCGCCGGCCAATTCGCTCTCGGCCAAACCACTGAACGACACGGCCGCCGCCAATGCCGTCGCGCCGCCGGGCTTCCGATTCTTCGACAACCGCCAAAAATACCTGCTGTTCGTTTCGACCTGCAGCGAGAAGACCGAGGTCGGCAACCGCATTTCGCTCGAGCTCGGCAATCTGCAGCCGACACCGCCGGCGCTTCGTATCTTCGATGCCGGCGTCGGCGACGGCACCGTGCTGTCGCGGGTGATGCGGGCGGTACATGCGCGCTTCCCCACCATGCCGCTCTATGTCGTGGCGAAGGAAATCAGTTACGAAGACGTCCGCCTGATGCTGGAGAAAATGGCGGACCGCCTGTTCGAGCATCCCGCCACCGTGCTGGTCGTGACCAACCTCTATTACGCCGAGGCGCCGTGGCTGACGCCACGCTCGGTCACGTCAGCGCGAGGCCTGATCTGGAAAGACGTCACGCTATCAGGCAACACCGCGCACGGTTTCGCCGAGCAGATTGGCGAGCTCGAAAGCTTTCTCGCCGAGAACTGGCGCGCAGGCATCAGCCCTACCACGGGCAATCCGGTCTATCAGCGCCCGGTGATCCTGACGCTGCGGCGTGAGGATCATTCCTTCCTGCTCGATCCGATCATGCCGCGGCCCGGCCGCGTGATGGCCGATTACGATCTGGTCATCGCCTCGCAACCCTATCGGGCGCGGGCGAGCGTCGAGTTCAAGGCTTCGAAAGTGGTGACACCGCTGGTCAAGGCGCTGCGCCCGGGTGGGCGGCTGATCGGCATCCATTCGCATGGCAAGGATCCCGGCATCGAGATCATCGACCAGATTTGGCCTGACGATGATCCCTTCAAGACCGACCGCTACGCGATCCTGCGCCAGGTCAAGCACGAGCTTGGCGCGGCCGCACGCCACTACAATTTCAATGCGTCCTCGGATGCACGCTCGATCTTCCGCTACCACATGCACACGCTGCCGGACGAGGTCAGCGGCCCGATCGGCACCTCGACGCTGTTCGCCGCCTGGAACGCCGCGATCTATGTGGCGCAGATCGAGGACAACAGGTTGTCGGAAGTGGTTCGCGATGGCCGCTATTTTGAAGCCACCGACCGCGTGCTGAAGAAACATGGCGGCCTCTGGTTCAACGACGAGACCTATGTGATCTCGCGCCGCCGCGCGCCGGCATGACAAAGGAGGCGCTCGTGATCGTCTCCGATCAAGCATCCGCCAGATTAGTCGCACTATTGCCGAAGGCCTCCGTCGAAATCTCCTCGCGCGGGCATCAGGTCGCGGAACTGAGCGATCATTTCGTTGGAGGCACCGACGTCACGATCACGTTCCTGCCCGGCGATAATTATCGCCACAACATTGAGACGGCTGTCGCGCTGCGCCGCGCCGGCTACAATCCGGTGCCCCATATCGCGGCGCGCGAAATGGCCTCGCGGGATGCATTCAACGATTTCCTGGCGCGTGCGCGCGGCGAAGCCGATGTCTCGCGCATCCTCCTGATCGCCGGCGATGTCGCTGCTGCGAGAGGCCCGTTCAAATCGACACGCGATGTTGCTGGCAGCGGCTTGCTCGAGGGGCACGCGATTGCATCCGTCAGCGTGGCCGGTCATCCCGAGGGACACCCCTATCTCGATCTGCCAGAAGCGCTGGACGGCCTCAAGGCGTGGCGCGACTGGGGGCGGCGGACGGGAACGCGGGTCGATGTCGTCACTCAATTCTGCTTCGAGAGCACGCCGATCCTGGAATGGATCGGCGCCCTCGATCGCGCGGGCATCGATCTGCCTGTTATCGTCGGTCTGGCCGGCCCGGCAACGCCGGCGACATTGACAAAATTCGCGCTCCGTTGCGGCATTGGCAATTCGATGCGCGCGCTGCGGGCCCAGATCGGCCGGTTCGGCCGCCTGCTGACGGACACCGGACCTGACGACGTCGTCAGGGGATTGCGAGCGGTGCCTGCGGCGGCAACCGCGCCGATCGCCGGATTCCACCTGTTCCCGTTCGGCGGCCTGCGCAAGGCCGGTGACTGGCTGCGCAATTACGACCGCGACCCGTTCGGACAGCAGCGGGCCGCGATGTCGAGTGCCGGGCTTCAGAACCCGTAGAGCTGTGCGGGATTGTCGACCAGAATCTTCTTGCGGATCGCCGCATCCGGCGCCCACACCGGAAGCTGATTCAACAGCCGTCCGTCGTCGATCTGAAACAGCGGCGTGACGTCGGTGATCGTCTTGTCGGCAGGCGTGACCGAGTTGGGGTGCGGCCAATCGGTGCCCCAGACGATGCAGTCGGGATTGGCGGATATCAGCGCCTTGGCGAGCGGGATGCAATCGGTGTAATCGGGCGCGAGTTTGGAGGCGCGATAGGCCCCGGAAATCTTCACATAGGCCTTGCCCGATTTGACGAGATCCACGAGGTCGGCAAATCCCGGCTGCTCGACACCAAGGGCTGCCTTGGCGCCGCCGAAATGATCGAACACGACCGGCACCGGGGAGGTCATCACCAGGTCCTTGATCGCGGTGATCATCGCCGGGTTGGTGTAAATCTGCACGTGCCAGCCGCGCGCCTTCATGCGTTCGACAGCGGTCGTAAATCGCGGACGGGCGACGCTCGGATCGTTGACGCCGCCGGTTGCGAGGTTGAGGCGGACACCGCGAATGCCGGCCTTGCCCATGACATCGAGATCGCCCTCCGACGTCTTGTCGTCGATCACCGCAACCCCGCGCGCGGTCGGCCCCCGTGCCGCCATGCCGAACAGCGTGGCCGAATTGTCGGTGCCGTAGATCGAGGGCGTCACGATCACCACGCGCTCCATGTGCAGCGCCTTGTGCAGGGCGGTCATTTCCTCGGGCGAGGCCAGTTCGGGCGTATAGACGCGGCCGGAGAAGAACGGGAATTTTTCGGGATCGGGGTGGATATGGGTGTGGCAGTCGCAGGCGTCCGCGGGAACGTCGAAATTCACCGGCGTCGCCGGCTGCGACGCTTTGGCCGAGGCGGTTCTACTGTTCATGATCACTCCGGCTGCGATGGAGGCGAACATCATACTGCGTCGCGTCAGCATTGGTGTTCTCCCAGCGATTTGTGTTGTTGTTGGCGGTTCGGACAGGGGTGTTGCCGTCACCTTCAGCGCTTCCCAAGCGACCGGCATTGTTTCACCGCGGTCTGCGCGGAGAGAATATCGGGAGAAGTCGGCCGCGGGAAGGCGCCGCTCATGCCGCACCGCCGTCATGGCGGCCGATCGTTCCGCGAACTTCCGCGACCAGTTCGGGCAACAGCCGCGATCCATCCATCCGCAGCACGGGGCAGGGCAGTTTGGCGAGCCAGGCCTGATGCTTTGCCTGAGTGCGGCTCACATTGCCTTCCTCATAGCCTGACGCCCATTCGATGAATTCCTCGGTCTCTGCATGCCGGTGGCCACCGGGCGCCACCGCCTCAGTGCCAAATTGGGTAGCCTCGCGGGCGCGCAGCCGCTGCAATCGTATCTCGCGAGGGGTTGTGAGAAAGATCACCACGTCGAAATCCGGGATCAGCACGTCACCCCAACCGTTAAGCGACCCGCTCAATACCCAGGCCGCGCGCGGCAGGAAGACATCCCGCATCAGCTTCAGGCGCTCCCCAACGTCGCGCATGTGCCGGTAGGGCGGATCGGTCGGCAGCCAGAAGTAATCGTCGGTGTCGTGATGCGGGATGGCCAACGCAGTGGCGAGAGCGCGGCCGAGGCTGGTGACGTCCGCGCCCGATGCTCCCATCACATGTATGCGACAGCTCTGCATTTGTTCGCTCCGGTTTATCGCTTCGGTAACGCAACCGGTCTATCGAACCAGAAGCCGCCCAAATTTGACTAAAGATCCGCTCGCCCGGAATATCTCGCAAATCCCCTGGAATCAATTCATGCACAAATTTTCGCAAAAATTCAAAACCGGCGTCTCCGTTGCCGCCGTGGTCGTCGTGCTGCTCGGCGTTTACAGCTACCGCAAGCTTCAGGCGCTGGCCGCCGATCCTAACGGGGAAAAGGATTGTGGCCCGGCGGTCGGCGGCGAGCAGGCGAAAATCGATCTGGAGCGGATCAAGGCGATAGCGCCGCTCAAGGACGTGAAATGGTCGCAGCTTGGCGGCAGCATCAATGATGCGAGCTGTCTCAACAAGACCGAAATCTACGGCGTGGTCGCGGTGCGCAGCGTCGAGGATATTGCGAAGACGCTGGCCTTTGCGCGCGACAACAAGCTCTCCGTCACCACCGCCGGCGTCCGCCACAGCATGGGCGGGCACGCCTTCCGCAAGGGCGGCATTGTGCTCGACATGCGCGGCTTCAACAAGATCGTGCTGAACGAGAGCGCGCGGTCGATCACCGTGCAGCCGGGCGCGACCTGGCACGACATCCAGAATGTCCTACATCCGCGCTTTGCGGTGCGCGCCATGCAGTCGACCGACATCTTCACCGTCGGCGGCTCGATCTCGGTCAATGCCCATGGCATGGACCATCAGGCCGGCGCGCTCGCGAAATCGATCAAGTCGATGAAGGTGATGCTGGCGGACGGTTCGCTGCGCACGGTATCATCGACCGAGAATGCGGATCTGTTCAACCTCGTGGTCGGCGGCTACGGCCTGTTCGGCGTGATCGTCGAGGCCGAGCTCGATATTGCCGACAACCTCGTCTACCAGACCGGCCGTCGCGTGATGGACTACAAGGAATTTCCGGCGCTGTTCGCCGGCGAGATCGAGAAGGACGCCAATATCGGCCTGATGTACGGCCATCTCTCGACCGCGCCGAGCACGTTCCTGAGGGAATTGCTGCTCTATACCTACACCAAAATCGACGGCACCGATTTCAAGCGCCAGCCGCTCGGCGAGGTCAGCGGCACCAAACTGCGGCGGCTGACCATCAACCTGTCCAAGCAAGGGCCGCTGTTTCAGGAAATAAAGTGGTTGTCGGAAAAGCACATCGAGCATCGGATGGAAAACTGCACGGTGACGCGCGCGCAAGCGATCGGATCGGCGGAGGCCTGTCTCGTCAACCGCAATGACCCCATGCACGATTCCGTGCCTTATTTGCGCAACTCGCTGCCTGACGACACCGACATCCTGCACGAATATTTCATCCCGCGCAGCCAGTTCGTCTCGTTTGTCGATGGCATGCGCAAGGTGCTGACCGACAACAAGACCAATCTGCTGAATGCATCGGTCCGCGTCGTACATCAGGAGAATAATTTCCTGACTTATTCGCCGGAGCCGGCGTTCTCGCTGGTGCTATACATCAACCAGACCACGGACGGCGAGGGCAACCGGCGGATGAAGAAGGCGACGGAAGAACTGATCGACCTCACCATCGCGCACAAGGGCCGGTTCTTCCTGCCTTACCAGCTCTACTATTCGAAAGACCAGTTGCAGCGCTCATACCCGGAGATCAGCGATTTCTTCGCAGCGAAACGGAAGTATGATCCGGGCGAGTTGTTCACCAATACGTTTTACCAGAAGTACGCGTCGTGATGCCTGTCTGCCATCCCGAGCATCGTGCATCGCTCAGCAAAGCGAGATGGTAATCATGGACATCACAAGAAATCGCGCAGCCTCGCAAGTTCAACGACGAGTTCGGCGGAGATTATTTTGGGGATCAAATCGCCCTGTGCGACGGTATGAATCTCGTAGAGATGACGTTGGCTGAGCGGTTGCTCCAGAAACTTGGTGATGCATTCATCCAAGGTGCCATCAAGCACCGAGTACGGGGCCGACCAAACAGCGCCTTTGACGCGTTCGTTGTTTTTCGAAGGCCATTTTTTTAGAACGGCAGGAGCATGAAAGTCCGTTTGAGCACTCCTTAAGGATTGGCTTCCTGGTTGGGAATGACAAAGGTCTGGCCGGGATAGATCAGGTTGGGATTGCGGATTTGCTCTCGGTTGGCCTTGTAAATCGTCGCATAGCGCGTGCCCGCGCCGAGGGTGGCCTGGCTGATGCGCCACAGGCTGTCACCGCGCGATACCGTGGTGGTCGTGATCTTCGGCACCACGACGCTGGAGGAGTTCGTGCCGTCCGGCAGGGTGGCAGCCGTGGCATCCGCCACCTGAGACTTCGGCAGGGCGACGGAATCTGGTTTGGAAGGTGAGGCGCGCGGCAGTACCGACGCGGTAACCACCGGGTCGGGCGCGTTGAACGGCACCTCGGCGCGTCCACGCACCACGCCGGACTTCGAATCCACCTCGTCCAGCCTTACGCGATAGTTCCCGGGGCCGATTCCTTCATTGATCGTGACGGCAAAGCGTCCGTCCGCCGCCGCCGTTACCGACGCAATAAAGCTGTCGTTGAGATAGAGCCGCACCGGAGCGCCTGAGCGTGCGCGGCCGCTCACATGGAATTTGCCGCCGGCCTCGATCTCGACCGCCTCCACAACCACCGCAGCGGTTTCCGGCTTCGCCTGGGCCGGCTGTGACATCACGACGGTAGGCTTGTTTGGCGTCATCAGGGCCACGACCGGCCGTTCCTTCAGGTTCGGCTCAAGCGCCACCGTCACGCTCTGCTTGGACACGATCTCTCTGCCGTCGGGCTGCTTGGCGCGCAACGTCAGATCGTAGGTGCCTGGCGGAAGCGGGCGCGGGATCATAACGAATTGTCCGGATTGATCCGCGACCGCGCGATCATGCAGTTCGCCATTGCGTAGCAGTTCCACGGTGACGCCCGGCGCCGCGCGTCCCGCGATCACAGCTTCGCCGGTCGGCTCGACGCGTGCGACGTCGAACGCCGGTCCGCCATCGCCGCTCTCGGGCGCGGCGATCGATCCGGCGAGTGCGGCCGCCACGGCGTTTGCCTCCGCCTGCACGCTTGCGAGTGCCGGCCCCTTAATGCGCTCGTCAGTGGCCGGTTTTGGCGCGACGCTTGCAGCCTTATCAGCAGTCGGCTCGCGCCCAATGTACTGCATGGCGACGATCGTTCCGATGCCAGTCGCCGCAACAAGCCCTATCAGGGGCACGACCAACCGGTTCATTGATGTCTTGATCATGGTCTTTAGCCCGTCGGCCGGAAGGTCGGCCCGCCACCACTATACAGATATTTCGGCCGGAATGGGTACTCAAGCCGAGAGATAACCCGCAGGCACAGAAGGGTTAAGCCGTCTAGGGCAGGCCGGCCAGGCTGGAACCCTGATCCCTCAAAGCTGCGCGGTGAACCGCTTCGGCGGCAGGCCGCTGCAGCCGCCCGCCTGTTCGGCGTCGAGCACCAAGAGCGCGCCGGCCGCGTAGAGACGGCCGACGAAATCGGCGTCGTCGGACCGCGCGATGGTGACATAGTTGTTCGACGCAAGAATGCGGCCGTTGGCCTTGGTGATGGTGCAGAAGCTGCGCCAGAAACCGAAGATGTGGCCAAGATAGTTGAAACGGCTTTCGCTGGAGCGGTCGAGGAAACGGCCGAAATCCTCGAAGGAGTAGACGATGTACCATTCGGGGAACGTGAAGAACGTGTTGTTCAGCTTGCGCCGGTAGCCGGGCTCATCGATCGCGGGCAGGGTGACGGCCGGCGCAATCGAGGTCGATGTGCTGGCCGCGGGCCGGCACGTGCCCTCGATATAGGCCAGTGGCAAAAGCACCGTCAGCGCAATCAGGATCGCGACGACAGCCAGGATGCGCCGCGGCCACTTAAGCATGAACGGCGTTCCGCGTCCGCGGCGCGAGCAGATAGCCGATCAGGATGGCCATGCCACCGAGGCCGAGATGCGGCGCGTTGGCGAAAAACCGCGTCGAGAGCGGCAGGTTGAGGACGCCGTTGATCAGGATGCCGAAGTCGAGATAGCCGCTGCCGGTGAGCAGGCCGAGTACGCCATCGGCAAAATAAAACACGCCGAACAATTGAAAAAACAATTCCGAGGCGCGGCGCGAGGTCATCGCCGCAATTGCGGCCCATAGCGCCGACACCAGATGCAGCCCATCGGCATACCAGGTGCGGCGAAACAGGCCGAAGATCATGTCATTGGCATCGATGAACGCCGGGATGTAGCCGGTGAGGATGACGAAGCCGAGCAGGGCGGCGTAGCCCCAGGCGCACGATCTAATGATGTCCATGATGTCTCCGGCCGGTTCGAATCTCGGTCCAGTCTAGAGTTTTCCAATCGTCTTGAGCAGGGCGTCGTTGAACAGGCCGGGGTCCTCGATTTGCGGAATGTGACCGAGCCCCGGCAGCAACGTCAGGTCCGTATCTGATGGCAGCAGCGTTCGCAGATCGTGGGCCTGCTCGACCGGGGTGATGGTGTCCTTGTCGCCCCACAGGATCGCGACGGGGACTTCCAGCTTCGCATACGCATTGCGGTCCGCGCTCGCGGCGTTGGTGTCGGAGCCGAGGAAATAATATAGCCAGTCGGCGATATCGCTCGTGCTGTCGCGCTGCGCCAGCGGCCGTTGCAGGATCGCGACATATTCCGGCAGCGCGCGCTCCTTCTTTGCGATCATCGATTGGAGCAGCATTTGCGTCGCGATCGGATTGGTGATGGTCAGCGACACCAGGATTTCGCGGATCCATTGCGGCTGGATCACCCAGGGCGCCGCCGATGGCGCTGCTGTCAATCCGAGCGCCGCATCGACTAGCACCAGGGCCCGCGCCCGATCCGGATATCGCATCACGAGTTCGGTCGCCGCACCGGCACCGAACGAATGACCGACGATGATGGCGGGCGGGGCCTCCAGCGTATCGAGCACGTCGTTGATCCGGGAAGCCTGGTCCTGCCGCGTATAGCTGCCGGGACGATCCGAGAATCCAAACGGCGGCAGGTCAAGCGCGATCACATGAAAGCCGGCCGCGGCCAGCACGTCGGTGGTATGCCGCCATAGCTCGCTCCACGCCGCCGTGCCGTGAAACAGGACCACCGGAATGCCATTCGCCGGACCCTTCTCCTGTACGAACACACCGCCCGAACGCGTCGGCACCAGATGGCCGGTCCCTGGCGCCAATTGGGCGCGCGTGCTGGTTTCGCGTATCGACGCCGCCATTCGAAATGAGGTGATCAGGAGGATTACCGACAGGAACAGGACCAGCAGGCCGTTGGCCGACCAGCGCAGGATGTTTGAAACCACAGGGCCTCGTAAATCGATCATCAAAAGGGGGGCGGGAACGGACCCGAGTTTTAGGGCAAGGCGAGTTGCTGGCGACTGAAAATACCGGACATGATCAGCGTCCGGTTAATTGCATGATAGGCGAGAAGATCTGGCACGACCGTGGGGGAGGTAGCCACAGCATTTCTTGTAGTCGGTCTTTCTTACCCTCCCCTGAAGGGCAGGGTCGGCTCGCATTGAGCGCAGCGAAATGCGAGATGGGGTGGGGTGATCTCTCCACTCGGGCACTGTTGGATGTGGAGAGACCGTCACCCCGCCCCGCCGCTCAATTCATGAGCGTCGACCCACGAGCGAGCTTCGCTCGTCTCGGACCCCTCCAGGGGAGGGCAAGTTACGGTACAACCTACTGACCGGACGGCGTCCGCAGGCCGTGCCAGGCGTCGCGCACCTGGTGATAGTGCACTTCCGGCAGGTAGTCCGGCGTGTTGAGGCCGAGATTCTTGACGTCGAGCCGGCCGATTGCGCTCAGCAACGTATAGGAGGCGATGACGCGGTCGCGCTGCGCGCCGATCAGCCGCGCCTTGGCCAGGATCAGGTCCTGCTGCGCGTTCAGCACGTCGACCGTAGTTCGCTGGCCGCCCGCCGCCTCTCGCTGTACGCCCTGCAGCGCGACGGTGGCAGCGCGCACTTCAGCTTCGGATGCCGTGACCGCAATCTTGGCACCTTCATTGGCGACCCAGGCGCCGACCGCGGCGGTGCGGGCCTGATTGCGGACCTGGTCCAGCACCTGCCGGCTTTGGGCTGCGATTTCCTTGGCTTGTCGGGTCTGCGAGGCGGCCATGCCGCCATCATAGATCGGCTGCGTGAGCTGGCCGGTCACGGAAGCCTGGTCGGTCCCCAGGGTGCCGAGCGTGGGGTCCGACTGCTTGCTACGGCTGGCGCTGCCTTGCAGCGTGATCGTCGGCATCAGGCTGCCTTCGGCGACGCGGATGGAAGTCGTGGCGACGTCGAAATCGAAGCTTGCCGCCATCACGGCGGGATGCCCGCGGAAGGCCTGCCCGGTGGCATCATCGCGGCTGCGCGGCAGCAGGCGGTCGACGGTGTCAGCGGGGCGGAGCAGGTTGGGCGCGTTGCCGATGACCTGGAGATAAGTCGCTTGGCTGACAGCCAGATTGACCTCAGCGGCATTCAAATCGGCGCGGCCCCGGCTCAGACGCGCCTCGGCCTGCGCAGCGTCGGTGGGCGTGACGTCGCCGGCATTCAGACGCTTCTGGGTGATGCCGAGCGTTTCCTGCAGAAACGCCACGTTGGCGCGCTGGGCTTCGACCAGCGATTGGTTGGCGAGAACGTTGGTGTAGACCGTGACCGCATCCAGCAGCACGCCCTGACCGACATTGCGCAGCGCCTCGCGACCCGCCTGCACCTGCAATTCCGCCACGCGTACACTGTTGGCGGTCCTGAAGCCGTTGAACAACGTCTGGGACACGGTCACGCCGATGGTCCAGGGCTTCAGGTTCGCCGACTGGACGGTGTTGTCGGGCAGCAGGTTGCGCACCGCCTGAAAGCCGGCGGAGAGAGTAGCGACGATCTGCGGCCGATAACCCGAAAGCGCTTGCGGCACGTTCTCGTCGGTGGCGCGCTGGCGGGCGCGTTCGGCATTGAGCGCGGGATTGGTCTGGTAGGCCTTGGCCAGCGCCTCGGGGAGGCTTTCACCACGCGCGGCTGGCGCGGCAAGCGCGAAGCAAGCCACAACAAGGCAAATGCCCGATCGAAGCAACCGTCTTTCAACGTAGCCAACCCTAGCGGCGCGCCTGGTCATTTGATTCCGTAGTCAACACAAGAACGTGAGCATGATCCGGAATGCCGGTTACCCGTCATGTCCGGATCATGCACTGTCCGTCCGCCCCCGCCGACATCCTCGGTTCGTCTACCTGTTTAGGGGGCACCATGGCCACAGGCAAACTGCCGCGCGACATCAGTACATTAATTCGGTGAAATCCGTGCTTGGCTGTTGCCCGTTCGTCACAGACGAATCTCCGGTGAAGATAGGCTATAGCTCTGGCGTCCGATTCCAGGACGGCTGCCTGCCAGCTACGCCCAGGTTCGCATTCGATGCCAAAGCTGTTTTCCGATCCCGAAGCGATCGCGGAGGATATCATCCGCGATGTCGGAACCAATCTCGTGGTTGGATTGCCGCTCGGGCTCGGCAAGGCGAACCACGTCGTCAACGCTCTGTATGCACGCGCACTGGCCGACCGTTCGATCAAGCTGACGTTATTTTCGGCACTGACGCTGGAAAAGCCGCGGCCCTCGAGCCTGCTCGAACAACGTTTCATCAGCCCGGTGATCGATCGCCTGTTTGGTGGTTATCCTGACCTCGCCTATGCGAATGCACTGCATGCCGGAGAACTGCCGCCCAACGTCAAGGTGATCGAGTTTTTCTTCCTGGCCGGCAAATGGCTGCACGTGCCGTTCGCGCAGCAGCATTACATCTCCGCGAACTATACCCATGCTGCATCGTATTTGCTGGCGCGCGGGCTCAATGTCGTCACGCCATTGGTGGCCAAGCGCGTCGTCGATGGCGCGACGCGTTACAGCCTGAGCTGCAACACCGACACAGCGCTTGATCTGCTGCGCGCCCGCGCCGAGGGGCGCGCTTCGTTCAAAGTGTTCGCGCAAGTCAATTCAGAACTGCCGTTCATGCCGGGTGCGGGCGATCTGCCAGGGGAAGAATTTTCCGCCGTGCTCGACAGCCCCGCGACGGATTTCCCGCTGTTCGCCCCGCCGGCCGAGCCGGTCAGCGACACCAAATACGCGATCGGGCTTCACGCCACTAGTCTCGTACCCGATGGCGGCACACTGCAGATCGGCATCGGGCAAGTCGGCGATGCGCTTGCGCGGGGGCTGATCGTCCGTCATCGGGACAGTGCGCAGTTCCGCGCCATCATGAAGCGGCTCGCGCCCGGCGTGGAGCCGATGGAGAGCGCGCCGTTCGCAAAGGGGCTGTATGGGGTCAGCGAAATGCTGATCGAGGCATTTCTCAGCCTGATCGAGGCTGATATTCTCAAGCGCGAGGTCGACGGCGTCGTGCTGCACGGCGCATTTTTCCTCGGGCCGAAATCGTTCTATCGCGCGTTGCGCGAGATGCCGCCCGAGCAACTCGCGCGCGTCCAGATGATGCCGGTATCGTTCACCAACGAGCTCTATGGCGACGAGGACGCCAAGCGCCGCGCGCGCATCGATGCCCGCTTCGTCAACAACGCGATGATGGCGACGCTGATGGGGGCGGCAGTCTCCGACGGTCTCGACAATGGCCAGGTCGTCAGCGGCGTCGGCGGCCAGTACAATTTCGTCGCGCAGGCGTTCGCGCTTCAAGGCGCACGCTCGGTCCTCACGCTGGAAGCGACGCGGCAGGCGGGCAGGAGGACGCACTCCAACATCCGCTGGAACTACGGTCACGAGACCATCCCGCGGCATCTGCGCGACGTGTTCGTCACCGAATACGGTGTTGCCGATGTCAGGGGCAAATCGGACGCCGAGACCATCGCGGCGATGCTCGCGGTGACGGATTCCCGTTTCCAGGATGAACTGGTGAAGATCGCCAAGGATGCCGGCAAGCTGCCGAAGGAGTTCGAAATTCCGCGCGCGCATCTCGAGAACTTTCCGGAGCGGATAGCGGATGCCTTGAAGCCTGCGCGCGAGGACGGACTGCTGCCGCCGTTTCCATTCGGTAGCGATTTTACTGAGGTCGAGCAGCGGCTGATACCGGCCTTGCAGTTGCTGCGGGAAGCGCAGCGGATGCCGCTGCTTCTACCCGGGTTGCTGTGGCAGGGGGTGACCCAGCCGCCGGATGCCTCGAACCGCGAATGCCTGGCGCGGTTAGGACTCGATCGCCCAACGACGTTTGCTGAACGGGGCTATCGCGCGCTGGTGAATGCGGCACTCGCGCGGAGTGGTACTATAACGAACGTCGTCCCTGCGAACGCAGGGACCCATAACCACAGGGCGTAGTTGCTTAGAGAAGATGTCTGCCCATCGTCGCTTCAACACGACGGCCGCGGCGTATCGGTCCCTGCGTTCGCAGGGACGACTGCGGAGAGAGCTCGGCGTTACCTGTTCTTGTTCACCGGCTTGCGCTTCTCGATGAACGCCGCCATGCCTTCGGCGCGGTCTTCCAGCGCGAAGGTCGAGTGGAACAGGTTGCGCTCGACATTCATGCCCTCCGACAGCGGCGTCTCGAACGCGCGGTTGATGGCTTCCTTGGCCATCGCGGCCGCGGGCCGCGACATCGAGGCGATCTTTTCCGCGGCCGAGAGCGCTTCTTCCATCAGTTTGTCGGCCGGCACGACGCGGCTGACGAGGCCGGAACGCTCCGCTTCGGCCGCATCCATCATGCGTCCGGTGAGGCAGAGATCCATCGCCTTGGACTTGCCGATCGCGCGCGTCAGCCGCTGGGTGCCGCCGATACCGGGGATGGTGCCGAGCGTGATTTCGGGCTGGCCGAATTTGGCGGTATCGGCGGCGATGATGATGTCGCACATCATGGCGAGCTCGCAGCCGCCGCCCAGCGCGTAGCCGCTGACGGCCGCAATCGTCGGTTTCCGGCAGGTGGCAACGCGGTCGCCGCCGATGGCGGTGAAATCGCTGGAGAACATGTCGATGAAGCTTTTCGGCTGCATCTCCTTGATGTCGGCGCCGGCGGCGAACGCCTTTTCGCTGCCGGTGAGCAGGATGCAGCCGATCTTGTCGTCGGCCTCAAGGTCGTCGACCGCGGCAGCGATTTCACGAAATACGCCGAACGACAGCGCGTTGAGCATTTTCGGCCGGTTCAGCGTAATGATGCCGACCGCGCCCTTGCTCTCGACAATGATGTTTTCGAACGTTGCCATGATCCACCCCGGGGTAGTCCTTTTCGCGGGCAATGTGCCCGCTGCCGGGGTGGGCTTCAAGTGGGCTGGAACGGATCCCGGATGCGGGGGCGCCGCGTCCGGTATGCCGACAGCTACGCCATGAACATACGCGCGGCCGAGGCCATCGTCAGCAGGGCGCCGAAGGCGATGAAGATCTTTCCGATCAGCGAGGTCTTGTCCAGGGTGGAACTCTCGTTGTTGACGGCTTGATCGGAGGCTTCCGATGCAGGTTTGGTCGAGGCCATCGCGACCGTCTGCGTGGCGGAGTCCTCGGGCAGGGTCGCCTGCAGCGCACGATCGACATCGTTGAGCTGGTCGGAGGCAACTACGGTAGCATCGGCCGGCGCCTCGGCGTCAGCCGGCTTGTCCGTCGCAGCTTGCAGGACGGTGTTGGCCTTCTCGGACATCGCCGCCGACATCCCCTTGGCGCTGTCGGCCGGCGCATCGGCTGCCGTCATTTGTGCGTTGGCGTTTGCGAGCCATTCAGGCATCCCGGGCGGAGTGCCGCCGCTCGCATCGGCGACCTGCTTTTCCTCAGGCTGCTTGTCCTCGACGGGTTTCGATGCCGCACGCGTGGATTTGCGATGGGCGGAGCGCTTCTTCAGGGAACGCGAACCCTGCTTGGCGGACTTCTCGGACGTCGCGCTTTCCGGTTTCGACACCGCGGCGTCGTCGGCGGGGGCCGCCGTCGCCGGCGATGGTGCTGCGAAACCCAACAAAAGCCCTGCCGCAAGAATGAAGGCCGACCCCGCGCTGGCTCGGATCGTCATGTGGAATCTCCCCATTGGCCGCCGCCCGGCGGCGAAATGAGACCCCCCAGGTGTCCACAGCACGGCGGAAAATAGGAATCTTCGGGCAACACCGGGCAAAAGCTGGGCAATGTCAGTCAGCCGACGTACTGGCGGGCATTTTGCCGACCGGAATTAGCAAGCTACGCCGGATGCGAGCCTGCGCAATCGATGTTATGAGCCTGCCATCGCGCAGCCGGTTGTCTCCCGATTCCTTTGGATAGGGAGCCAGCCCAAGCTGCCGACGGGGCCTTTGATCACGAGTTCGTGATTGGATTGTCCTGACGTAACAAATTGAAAGATCGAGCGAATTGCAGGGTAGGAGCGCGGGTGCGCGAACGGGATGACGAATGGACCGGCCTGATGCGGTCGGCCATTGCAGGCGATAGCTCGGCGTATCATCGCCTGCTCAAGGCCGTCACGCCCGTGCTCCGGGCCGCGGCGCGCCGCGGTCTGGCGCGGGCAGGGCAACCGGTCGATCAATCCGAGGACATCGTGCAGGACATTTTGCTGGCGGTCCATCTGAAGCGGCATACCTGGGATGTCACCGCCCCATTTGCCCCATGGCTGTTCGCGATCGCCCGCAACAAGCTGATCGATGCGCTGCGCCGCCGCGGCCGGCGCATTTTCGTCGATATTGACGATTTCGCCGAGACGCTGCCGGGCGAAGCGCCGGCCGAAACGGCTTCGCCAAGCGAGGTCGCTGCCCAGCTCCAGACGCTGCCGGCGCGGCAGCGCGAGGTGCTGCAGTCGATCGCGGTCGACAGCGCCTCGATCAAGGATACGGCCGCGAAATTTTCGATGAGCGAGGGCGCGGTGCGGGTGGCGCTGCACCGGGGGCTGACCAGCTTGACGGCGAAGTTGCGGGAAAATTGAGCATGGATACCGATCAGCTCATTCGAACGTTGGCGGCCGACAACGCGCACCGCGCGCGCCCGGTCGGCTTCGCGCTGATGCTGGCGCTCTTGGCCGCTGCACCGGTTTCGCTGTTGATGTTCTTCACCGAACTCGGCGTCAGGCCCGACGTGATGGCTGCAATGCGCAATCCGTTCTTCGACTTGAAGTTCGCGGTCACGCTGGCGCTCGCGATCTCGGCAATTGCCGTCAGCCTGCATCTGTCGCGACCCGAAGCATCGCTGCGCGGATTTGGTTGGCTGCTGCTGGCGCCGGTGGGAATTTTGACCGCTGGGATCGGCGGCGAAATGATAATGCCGCAACGGCTGCCGATGATGACGCGGCTGGTCGGCAAGAATTCGTGGGTCTGTCTGACGGCGATCCCGCTGATGTCGTTGCCGATCCTGGCCGGCGTGCTGCTCGGATTGCGTCACGGTGCCCCGTCGCGGCCTGCATTGGCGGGCGCCATCGCCGGACTATTGTCGGCGGGATTGGCGGCAACGCTCTATGCCTCGCATTGCACGGATGATTCACCGCTGTTCGTCGCGACCTGGTACACGATCGCGACCGCGCTGGTGACCGCGATCGGCGCGCTCGCCGGAGCGAAGCTGCTGAAATACTGAAGCAGGCTACGAACTTACGCCGGTAGGTTCTGCTGCATGCGATGGAAGCGCAGCACCTGCTGTGCCGTCGAAGGTCGCAACCGTTCATAGGTGTCCTTGCAGGCGGCAAGATCCGTCGGCTCCGCGCCGGACAGTTCGTCGCGCATCCTGATGATGGTCTTGACCGTCGACCATGACAGTCCTGCGACCTTCGCCAAAATCATCACGCCTTCGGCCCGGCTTTCGATCATCATGTTCTCGGCGATTGCGACCGGCACGTTGGCAAGCGCCGCAATCGAGGCGTTGGCCTCGTCGAATTTCCCGGCATCGGCAAACGACGCCACTTCGGATTCGTCGAGCCGGCCGTCCTCGTACAGGGACTTGACCAGCGCGTGCGCAATCTCAGTGTCCTTGGTGATATCAGAGGTCGCGGAGCGCGCGCGCCGCGTTGCCTCCTTGACCACGTTCGGCACCTCGGCCGCCTGCTGGGGATTGGCGGCCTCCAGCCGCTGCCGCACCGTATCGGAGGCCTTGGCGAGCAGTTTCAGGTAGAGATGCCGCGGCACGGACGGACGCATGCCGATGCAGGCGGTGAGATCGTCGTCGCCTTCGGCGCGGCTGACGAGGCGGGTAAAGCCGCGCTCGGTGAATTCCGCGCCGGGATTGTTGACGGTCGACTGGATCACCTGATCGTTGCCGCGCTGGACCAGCACCTCGGTAACCGCGCCGCTCAGCGTCTTGCGGGTCGAGATCGCCATCAAATGCGCCTGGCTCTTGCTGCGCGCATTCTCGATCAAGGTCTTGTCGTCGAGCCGCATCGATTGCGACAGCACAGGACCCGCCACCTCGATGACGTCGTCGAATGCAAGCGCGCGGATGGTGAGCGGCGGGGCAGTGTCGATCGGGGCGAGACGGTTGGCCAGCAGCATCTTGGCCGAGGTTTCGATGTGGTCGATCAGGCACTGGAAGACGTCGTCGAATAGCCCGACCTGCTCGTCCGAATAATCCACCGCGCCGTTGATGAAGAGATCGGTCACTCGACGGAGCGTCTCTACCCGGCGAGCGACGGTTCCGTGCGCAAGCGTGGACTGCAGCTCGTCGAGCAGGTTTCCGGGAGAAGGAGAGGTAGCGGTCTTCGAAATCATGACTCTGTCCTGGAGCAAAAAGCGGCGGAGCTTCTTCGCCGCCGGAGCTGAAATATGTCGGGTCAGGCGCTGGTAATCCGGTTACGTCCTTGCGCCTTGGCTGCATAAAGCGCGCTATCGGCGCGCGCGAGAAATGTGTCTGATGTTTCGTTCGGGTTCAGCGTTGCAACGCCTGCCGACATCGTCACCTTCATGCCCTGCGAGAATGCGCTCCAGTCGAGACCGGCAATAATGGCGCGCAACCGGTCGAGTGCGTGCATGGCTTGGTCGATGTCCATGTCGGGCAGCACCAGCAGGAATTCCTCGCCGCCATATCGGCCGAACCGGTCGATGCTGCGGATGTTGGCAAACATGGTGATCGAGAATGTCCGCAGCACCTCGTCGCCGGTCGGGTGACCGTAGGCGTCGTTGATGCGCTTGAACCAGTCGAGGTCGATCAGCGCGATCGAGCAGGGCGATCCGCTGCGGCTCGCGCGGGCAATCTCCTCCTCCAGCATCCGCATGATGCTGCGGCGGTTGGACGACCCGGTCAGTTCGTCGAGTTCGGCAAGCTCCTCGATCCGCTTGTACGCCGCCTTCAGTTCGAAGCTGCGGTCGTAGAGCATCTTGCGCATGGTAGAGCCATACAGTCCCACGAAGGCGCATTGTCCGATGGTGAGGACAAAGGAAAGCATGGCCGCGACGCGTTCGGTCTGGGTGGTAATCGGCAGGCCGATCGGGGTGCTGGCAAACAGGAAGATCGGCGCTAGGCCTACGATGGTGAGGGTCCAGGTGATGATCGCCTGCCGGGACGTCATTCGCAGCGCGCCGAATCCAAAGATGAGGAATACGACGCTCAGGAAGGCAAATCCGATCTGTGGCGCGGCCAGCAGAAAACAGAGCTGGAGCGCGACGTGGCCGGCGACCTGGAAGATCGTGAGATAATGGTCCTCGAACCGGTCGTTGAAGTGGGCTTCCGACAACACGACAAAGACCGACACCAATCCGATGCCGGAAAGGAAATAGGTCGATGGAATGATGATCGGGACGGTGCCGGCGTAGCAATAGACCAGCAGGACCGAGGTGATGAGCAAATAGCTGACGCCTTGCACGGCCAGCATCTGGCGGCGCTGGCCGGCCCGGCGCGTCAATACTTCCAGCGGCAGGCGGGCGACGCGCGCGGTCGCATTGTGGGAGCCTTGCTCCTGAAGCAATGATGCCGCGCTGCTCATGTCCCGCCGCTGTTGGTGATGCCGGACGAAACTTTAGGGAATAAAGCCTTTAGGTTTGGTATCTTTTGAGGTCGATCGGCTCCGTTAAAACCCTGCCATTGCACTGATTTCGCAACGGAAATCTGCCGAATTCCGATAGTGCGGAACCTGCCTGCGCGGGAACCCCAGGGGGCGTCACGTGGATGCTGCCCTGCCGGCGAAGCCTTGCTAAGGTCGGGCTCGCGTTTCAGGAAAGTGTTTCCGTAATATGGTACCAATTCTGGGGTTTAGCTCCTTTCTGGCGGCTTTCTGGCGGCAAAATGGCCTGGCACTGGCCATCTGTGGGGTAGATCACACATGCGATCCGGGCATTGCCGTAATGTGAAGAATCTCACTCTTCGCATCGAACCGCCGGCCACCCCCGTCAGACCAATCTTGCGAGACGGCCATTGAGCGCGACACAGGCGGCTTCAGACGAAATTCTGATCGCTCGGATCGCCCAAGGCGACCGGCTCGCCATGCAGGTGCTTTACGGAAGGCACCATGTCAGGGTGTTCCGTTTCGGGCTTCGGCTCGTAAGGGACGAACAGGTCGCGGAAGATCTCATCAGCGAGGTTTTTCTCGATGTGTGGCGTCAGGCTGGCAAGTTCGAAGGCCGATCCGCCGTTACCACCTGGCTCTTGGCGATTACGCGGTTCAAAGCCCTTTCGGCACTTAGGCGCCGCAAGGACGTTGGGCTGGACGAGGAGACCGCGAACGCGATCGAGGATACGTCCGACGATCCGGAAGTGGTGGCGCAGAAGAAGGATACGGGTGAAGCGCTGCGCAAGTGCCTGACGGCACTTTCGCCAGAGCATCGGGAGATCGTCGATCTCGTCTACTACCACGAGAAGTCCGTGGAAGAGGTAGCCGAAATCGTCGGCATTCCGGAGAATACCGTCAAGACGCGCCTGTTTTATGCGCGCAAGAAATTGGCCGAGTTGCTCAAAGCAGCAGGCGTAGAGCGAGGTTGGCCATGATGGCAGCGAGCAAAAAAATGCTGGATCACGAGCCCAGCGAAATAGAGACGCTGTTGCCCTTCCACGCGGCCGGCACCCTGAGCGCGCGCGATGCACGCCGCGTCGAGGAAGCGCTTGCCGGGGATTCCGAGCTTGCCCGGCAGTATGCCGTCATCCGCGAAGAATACGCCGAGACGATCAGCCTCAACGAGAGCCTGGGTGCACCGTCCACGCGCGCCATGCAGAAGCTGTTTGCCGCAATCGACGCGGAGCCTGCGCGTGAGCCCTCGCGCTCGGTGAGCCTGTCCGCGCGGGTATCGGAGTTTTTCGCAAGCCTGTCGCCGCGTACGCTCGCCTGGTCGGCGAGCCTTGGCGCCGTGGCGCTCGTGCTGCAGGCCGGCGTGATCGGCGCCGTACTGATGAAAAACCAGACCGCGTTGTTCGAGACGGCGTCGCTAAGCCTGAACGAGCGGCCATCGGCGCCGATTACGCGCGATCTCGCAGGCAGCGTCGCGCCACCGCGCGCGCTGGTGCGGTTCGCGCCTGAAGCGCGCATCGCCGACATCACGGCGCTGCTCGACAACTACCAGGCCTCGATCGACGGCGCCAAGGGCGGCATGTTCCGGCTGCAGTTCGGCAACAAGGCGATGAGCAAGGACGAAGTTGCTGGCCTGTTGAGCAGGCTGCAGCGTGAGAAAATCGTCAGCCTGGCGGTGGCAACGCCATAAGGCCGCCCGGGCCGGGCAAGAGGTCCCATGGTTCATGATGGCGTGAGTTGGCGGGCAAGGATCCAGCGTGCGGCATGGGTGTTGTCGACCGCGCTGCTTCCGCTGATCGCTTTCGGACCCTCGGCGGTGCATGCGCAAAGCATCATGCGCACCCCCAGTCTGAACGTCGGCTCGCGGATGCCCACCATCAGTCCGACGGTGACCCCGCGGATCAGTCCGACGGTTGCGGCGCGGCCGGCCATGCGCGCCGATACCGTCGCACGGACGCCGCCGTCCCGGATTGGCACCATGAGTTCGACCCTGCGAGTCCGTCCGGGCGCCGGCGTGCGGTCGACGCTGCCCCATGCGCGGTTTTCGCCCAACCTCTATCCGGCTTGCGCATATGCGCTTCGCGGTCCCGACGGTGAGTGCTTCGATCGTCCGGTGATGTCGACCGGCGGCGGCAACGGCACCTCGGCCAAGAAGGGCAAGGGCGGATCGGGCAACAACAACGCACAGGAAGCGGTCAATCTGCGCGCGGTCAAGAACGAACTCGTCGCCGAAATCGACGGCGCGTTATCCACCGCCGAAGCCGACCAACTGGCGCGGCGTCACGGCCTGGAGCGCATCGCGTCTCAAAACTTCCCGTTGCTCGGCGGCACCATCGGTCTGTTCCGCATCGTCGATAACCGGCCCGTGGACACCGTGCGCCGCGAACTCGCGGCCGACGCCAGCGTGCGTTCGGTGCAGCTCAATTTCCGTTACTTGCTGCAGGATCAGAAGAAGGCTTCGACCGCGGGCGATGCCGCGCAATACGCCGTCGCACAGCTTCGGCTGCCACAGGCGCACGCGCTCGTCCGCGGCATGAACGTCACCATTGCGGTGATCGATTCAGGCGTCGACATCAAGCATCCCGAACTCGCCAACTCGGTTGCCGACAGTTTCGATGCGCTCGGAAGCAAGGAAGGTCCGCATGTCCATGGCACGGGCATTGCCGGCGCGATCGTGGCGCATGCCAAGCTGATGGGGAGCGCACCGGAGGCGAGGTTGATCGCGATCCGCGCGTTCGGCGCGGGATCGAAGGGCGCGGAGAGCACGTCCTATGTGATCCTCCGGGGACTGGACTACGCGGCCGAGCACGGCGCGCAGATCGTCAACATGAGCTTTGCCGGTCCGAAGGATCCGCTGATCGAGCGGGGCATCGCCGCTACCGCAGCCCGTGGCATCCTGATGGTGGCTGCGGCCGGCAATGCCGGAGCGAAATCGCCGCCGCTCTATCCGGCCGCCAATCCCAATGTCATCGCGGTGAGTGGCACCGACGCGCAGGAAAGACTGTTTGCGGCATCGAACCGGGGCAACCACATCGCGGTTGCAGCACCGGGCGCGGATATCTTCCTGCCGGCGCCCGATGAAAAATACCAGATCACGTCGGGCACCTCGTTCTCCGCCGCCTATATCAGCGGCGTCGCGGCGCTGATGATGGAGCGCAATCCTTCGTTGAAGCCGGGCGATGTTCGCGCAATTCTGACCGGGACCGCCCGCGATCTCGGCACTCCCGGCCGCGACGATCAGTTTGGGGCAGGTGGGGCCGATGCCTTTGCTGCCGTCACGGCCGCCGCACCGGCGGTTCCGCTTGCCTCGGTTTCCGGTAAGCCTGCGGGGGAGAAAGCGCCGGCGCATGACCCGGCCGCGGATAACACTTCCGTGAGCCGCGCATTGAACGACGCCTCGCCCTCGATCGCAGCGGACAAATCGGCCGCAAACGCCGCAAAATAGCCTGCCGCGCAGCGATTTTCCGACGATCATCCCTGAAGACAAGGTTAAAAAAAATCGTCCGGCGTTTTGAACGTCCGGAGAGGGTGTCGCGACTTATCAACGTGGGAGCGGTAATCCCTCCCCATAGGCTGTATTCGGCGCGAGCGCCCATCCACCCCAAGCGCCCATATAGCTTGACCCGTCCGGTTGTCCCCCCGGACGGGTCTTTCATTTTCAGCGCAGGTTTTTGGACGAAGCTACGTTTCGTGCGGCACCGCGACGGCTTGCGGCTGCAAGTTTTCCGACTCGTCTGAACGATGCGCAATTTTCCCGTGCATCTTCTCAACTGAAAGGATCGAGGCTCGCCGCGTAACGCGACCATGCTGCTGTGCGGCTTGACCGCGAAGAGCGGATTAACCCGTATTTGTGCGGGTTTCTTCGATTGCTGCGCGCTCCCGTCGCTTCACGCACTGGACAACGAAAAAGTTTTCCACAGAATATCCCAGTCACATCCCACTGATTCGTCTCGGTTGCGTCTGCGTCCGTCCCCCTCTTACGGGCTGATTTATGGCACATCCTGCAGACGTGGCACGTGGCCGCAACATCGTTGCGCGCTGGTGCAGCCTTGCCGAGCAACGGTTGGAATACCTCACTGAACTGTTCGAGACCGGACGCTGGCGCCGCTTTCACACCGAACGCGAGTTCCTCGAAAACATCCAGGAAGCCAAGGCCGCCGTCGCAACCTGGCGTGACCTGTTGAGCCGCGAAGCCTCGCTCGACAACACGCAGATCGACATGGCCTGGCTCGGCCGCCGTCGAACGACGCCGCTGCTCTTGACGCCGCTGCCGCGCGACGAGGGCTATCGCCCGCCGGTCGTGCAGCTTCAGCCGCAACCGGCTCCGATGGCCGTGACGCCACCGCCGATCGCGGCCGCGCCGCCGCCCGATATCCCTGCTGATGTTCTGGTCGCGCTGGAAAGCCAACTCGTCGTGGCGGACGAGGCGCCGTCCGTGCCGGATGTGCTGGCGCTGGAGGAAATGCCATTCCCGGCGATCGATTTCGACGCGATGAAGGAACGATATCCGGCGTTGCGCAACGCGCTGTAGAGGTGAGCGAGGAGGGCGAACTACCGCCGCACCGCGTTGCCGCCCACCACCACCTGCGCGTAACGCTGCGCGCCTTCGGCGGACAGATCGGTCGTAATCGTGCGGGCGTGATCGAGCCCGACCACGGCGCCGCGCGGGGTTTCCGAAATCATGTTGTTGTTGACCAGCGCCATGCCGGCGCCCGGCAACACCGATACGCCGACGCCGACGAAGGCGTTGCGGATGACATTGCCTGATATCGCGACATCGCGGAGATATTTGCCCCATCCGGCGATGATGCCGAACGACGGCGCGTTCTCGATCACATTGCCTGTGACTGTGGAGTCCGCCTCGACATAGATGCCGATCCCGGCGTCGTCGTCGGGTGCAGTGCCGATCGGCCGCTTCGGCAGCAGGTTGCGGATGATGTTGCCTTGGACGACGGCGATGCGTCCGCTTTCGTTGAAATTGCAGACGGAGACGCCGACGGCGGCGCCGTCGACGGTGTTATTGGCGATCACGGCGCCTTCGAACGCAAATTCCGAATAGAGCGCGACCTCGCGGACATTGCTGACGCTGTTGTCGGTGATGTGAATATTCGACGCCGAATTGCCGCGCACGGCCGAGTAGTCGCAATTCTTGATGCGGTTGCCGCGCACGATCACATTGCCGGCGCGGAAGGCGTTGATGGCGTTGCCATACTGCCCGGAGCCGCCGGGGCCGGCCTTGATATCCTCGATCCGGTTGTCGAGAACCAGCGTCCCATCGTCGCCGATCGCTGTGCGCAGGATTTCGATGCCGTTGTCATTGGTATCGGTGATGGTGTTGCGCGCCACGATCAGGCCGAGCGCGTCGAAGGATGCGACGGCGGTGGTCGCAATTTTCGTGAAAATGTTACCGGAAATATCGCCCGAGACCTGTTCGAGCCAGATGCCGTTGCCGCCGCTGCCAGATATTTCGCAATTGGCGATCCGGACATCCCGCCCGCCGAGGCAGTGCACCAAGCCGCGGCGCGTCGGCAGCGGAATGCGACCGCCGTCGAAGGTGATGCCGGTCAGGCCGACGCTGTTGGCGCCTTCGCCCTGCAGCATCGAGGCGCCGCCGGTAAACACGAGCTTGGTCGCGCCGCGGACGCCGACCAGTTGCGTGCCGTTCGAAAGGCGCAGCATGCCGGTGCGATAGACCCCCGGCGGCAGCGCCAGCGGCACTTGCGCGCGTGCCGCCTCGTCGATCGCGCGCTGCAGTTTCACGGTCTGATCGTCCGGGCTGCCGGGGCGGACGCCATATTGCGTGACGTCGCGCCCGAGCGTGGACGTGAGGGGCGCTGCGCGCGCAGCGTCAGGCGACATCGCCAGCGCGCCGGCTGCACCGGCGGCGGACGCTCCAATGAGATGGCGGCGGTTCATGTCCATGGCTGATGACCCTAGCGCGATGCAGGTCGTGGCATTCGCGTTTCATAGGTATCGCGAAAATGCAGTGCAGCATGATGAAGACCGGGAAAGAGGCGGCGATTGTTGGGGGTAGGGTTAATGTTGGGTGCGATAAATTATGCTCGTCGTCCCGGCCAAGCCAACGGGTCGCGCGAATGCGCGCCCGATGACAGGCTCCGCGCGAGCCGGGACCCATACGCCGCGGCCCTTGGAAGGGGCACGAGCGCAGACGGCTTTTCTCACAATTGGCAACGGTGGTTATGGGTCCCTGCGTTCGCAGGGACGACGACGGAGTTAAGCCGCCGTTCTTGCCAGCCGCACCGTTTCCATGAGCATCGCTTCGCCGGCATCGACCAGCTCCTCCAGCGTGATGCGCGGAACACCTTTTCGTCTGGCCGCGCCGCTGCGCGCCAGCGGCGGGATGTGGATGAAGGTGGCAAGGCGGGGGCCGTTACCGGCATCCACGGCTTCAATCGCGCGCCAGCTCAGATAGTTGCAGAGATAGCTTCCGGCGTCGCGCGAGGCGCGGGCATCGAGGCCGGTGTTCTTGGCCACGCGCAGTAGTTTGGCTGTGTGCGGACCGAACCTTTGCGCATCGGCGCCGTCGGCGATCGATCCCTTGCGCGCGCGGGTTTGCGCGGCGTCAGGCCAGAGCATGGTGACGGCATTGCGGGCGCGGGTTTCGATCCGCAGATACGACGTGCGAGAAGCGAGGCCAAACATCAACAGCGCGTGCGGCTGGTGCTTTTGCAGCGCCAGCGGTAATTCGCGGTCGACCGCCTTGTAGGTAACGGGAAAGATGTGGCTGGACAGTTCGACGTCGGTGAAGGCCGGGCGACGCAGCCGCGTCAGACGTGCCACCAGCGACTGCGTGGGATTGTAGGGCGCACCTGGAAACGGGCCGAAGCCGGTGATGAGAATGCGAAGCTTGTCGCTCATCGCATCCACTCCGCGATCTGCTCGGCGGCGACCGCCGGCGTGATGCGGCCGTCGGCGACCTCGGCCTCGGTCTTCTTTACCTTGGCGCGGATCGCGGCATCGGCGCGCAGCCGCGCCATCATGCGCTGCTCCAGCATCGACCACATCCATTTCACCTGCTGCTCGCGCCGCCGGCCTGCGAACTCGCCCGAGGCGTTCATGGCGGTGCGGTGATCCAAAATCTTCTGCCACAGTGCGTCCATGCCTATGCCGGTCAGCGCCGAATAGGTCACGACCGGCGGATGCCAATGCTCCGAGCGGGGACTGAGAATATGCAGCGCGCTGCGATACTCGGCCGCCGCCAGATTGGCACGCTTGACGTTATCGCCGTCCGCCTTGTTGATCGCGATCATGTCGGCGAGTTCGACCAGACCTTTCTTGATGCCCTGCAATTCGTCACCGGCGCCGGGCAGCATCAGGGCGAGAAAGAAATCGGTCATGTCGCAGACGGCGGTTTCGGACTGGCCGATGCCGACGGTCTCGACCAGCACCACGTCGAAGCCGGCCGCTTCGCAGAGCAGCATTGCCTCGCGGGTTTTTGCGGCGACGCCGCCGAGCGTACCGGACGAGGGCGAGGGCCGGATGAAGGCGGCTTCGGAATTTGCCAGCCGTGCCATCCGCGTCTTGTCACCGAGGATCGAGCCGCCGGTGCGGGCCGAGGAGGGGTCCACCGCCAGCACTGCGACCTTGTGGCCGCGCTCGATCAGGAACATGCCAAGCACATCGATGGTGGTGGATTTGCCGACCCCGGGCGAGCCGGTAATGCCGACGCGTACCGCCTTGCCGGTGTCTGATAACAGCGCCTGCACCAGTTCGCGCGCCGCGGCCTGGTGATCGGAACGCCGGCTCTCGATCAGGGTAATCGCACGCGCCAGCGCCGCGCGTTGGCCCGCGCGGAGTTCTTTGGCGAGTTTCCCGACATCGGGGGAAGGATTCTTCGGCAGGGTCATGACTTGGTTTACAACGCCCGCGCCGTGCAGGCGAGGGGGCTCAGTCCTTCAGCGCGCCGACGTGGCAGGGACGGGGCTGCGTTTGAGCTTCCGCCATACCCAGACCAGCACCGGCCAGATCAGCGCGCCGATCGCCATGGCGGCGAGGATCGCGGCGATCGGCCGCTCGAAGAACGGCAGCACGCTGCCGTCGGACTTGATCAGCGAGGTCACAAAACTCTGCTCGATCATGGTGCCCATGACGATGCCGAGCACCATGGCAGCGACCGGATAGCCGTTTTCTTCCATGACGTAACCGATGACGCCAAAGGTTGCGACGATAACGACGCCGAATATGTTGTTGCCGATGGCGAAGGAGCCGACGGCGCAGCACAACATGATCACCGGCATCACCGTGGAGCGCGGCGCGCGCAGCACGAGGCTTGCGAGCCGGATCATGATGATGCCGAGCGGGATCATGATGATGTTGGCGATGATGAACATCAGGTAGATCGCATACATGCTCGACGCTTTTTCGGTGAACAGCGTCGGGCCGGGGTTGAGCCCCTTCATGTAAAGCACGCCGATCGCGATGGCCGCGATGGTGTCGCCGGGAATGCCGAACAGCAGCGAAGGCACCCAGCCCGAGGCGATGCTGGCATTGTTGCTGGCGCCGGCTTCGACCAGGCCCTCGACGTGGCCGGTTCCGAATTTCTCCGGTTCCTTCGAAAAGCGTTTGGACATGGCGTAGCTGACCCAGGCGGCCATGTCGGCGCCGGCGCCCGGCAGCACGCCGATGATGATGCCGATGATGTTCCCGCGCGTCATCTGCCAGTTGTACTTTTTGGTGAGCTTCCATTGGCCCGCCAAGATGCTTCCGAACCTGCGCCGCGGGATTGGCGGCGGCTCGGGCGTGAGCATCGCGCGCATGACCTGCGCCACCGCGAATACGCCGACCAGCGCCGGAATCGGTTCGATGCCGCCGAACAGATTGGTCATCCCAAACGTGAAGCGCGGCACGCCGCCGGGGTTTTCGATGCCGATGCAGGCGACGAGCAAGCCGATGAACATGCTGGCGATCGCCTTCACCGGGGAAGACCGCGCGACCAGCGTGGCGCACATCAGGCCGAGGAAAGCGAGCCAGAAATATTCGAAGGTCGAGAACGACAGCGCGATCTCGGCCAGCGGCGGCGCCAGGATCATCAGCGACAGCGTGCCTGCGATGCCGCCCACGGCGGAGAACCAGACACCGGCGCCGAGCGCGAGCTCGGCCTCGCCCTTGCGCGTCATCGCATAGGCTTCGTCTGCGTAAGCCGCCGAGGCGGGCGTGCCGGGAATGCGCAGCAGCGCGCCGGGGATGTCACCGGCGAAGATCGCCATCGTGGATGCGGCGACGATGGTGGCGATTGCGGCGATCGGTGACAGATAGAAGGTGACGGGGACCAGCAGCGCGGTCGCCATGGTCGCGGATAGCCCCGGCAGCGATCCGATGACGAGGCCATAGACCGATGCCGCGAGCATCGCGATGATGACTTCCCAGGTAGAGATGAGCGCAAGCGCTTGGGCGAGGGTGTTGAGCATCGATCACCAGGGCATCGGCAAAACGCCGGGCGGAAGCGGCACGCGCAGCAATTTTGAGAAAATCAGGTGGATGCCGATCGGCGCCAGCAGCGCGAGCGGCAACGCAACCTTCCAGCGGGCGCCGAGCGCCGTCGAGGTCACGTAGACGATCATCGCTGCCGTGAGGATGAAGCCGAGCCGGTCGGCGATAAACACGTAGAACAGCAACAGCGCCGGCGGGAGCAAAGCGCGCAGGCCATAGAGCTTGCCGGTTGGAGGCGGCGGTTGGCCGCCCTCGACCGGAATAAGGTGTTCTTCTTCCTCGAAGCTGCGGCCAATCCCGAACGCGATCGCGAGCCCGCACAGCGCGAGACCGGTGCCAATCACCAGCGGAAAGACGTTGGGCCCGACCGGCTGGCCGGGCACCGGCGGCAACTGCCAGCCGCCATACGCGGCAGCCGCGCCGAGGCCAACGAGAAACAATCCCGTGACGCGATCGGGTAGACGCATGAACTGGCTCCGCGGATATCGGGCGATGTCAGCCGATCAAGATCAGGCCTTGGAGAGACCGGCGGCCTTCATCGCCACGCCCATCTGGGCGTCGCCCTTCTCCATGAATGCGGCGAACTGGGCCGCATCGCCCCACACCGTTCCAAAGCCGCGATTGCTCATAAAGTCCTTGAACTCCTTGGAGTCGTAGACCTTCTTCAGCGACGCGGTGAGTTTCGTCGCCACGTCGGCCGGCAGACCCTTGGGGCCGGCAATGCCGCGCCAGGCGCCGGTCGAATAGTCGATGCCCATGGCTTCCTTCAGCGTTGGCACGTCCGGGAATGCAGGATTGCGGGCTGTAGCCATGACGGCGAGGCTGCGCGCCTTGCCGGCCTCGATGATCGCGCGGGCTTCCGGCACCGAGCAGGTGGTGAGGTCGAGACCGCCGGCAGCCAGATCCTGCATCGCGGGCGCGGCGCCGTTCGACGGCACCCAGGCCACGTGATTGGGGGCAAGTCCCATCGCCTGCATCCAGCCGACCAGTGCGAGATGCCAAATGCCGCCCTGGCCAGTGCCGGAGGCCTTGAACTTGCCGGCAGGGGCGGCCTTGATCGCATCCGCCAGTTCCTTCACGGTCTTGTAGGGCGAGGTGGAACTGACCTGGATGCCGGGCGGATCCTCGTTCATCAACGCCAGCGGCGTGTAGCTCTTGGGCGCCAGTTCAGTGAGCCCCTGCCAGTGCATCATCGAGATTTCCACCGTCAGCATGCCGATGGTGTAGCCGTCGGGCTGTGCGGTCGCGATCGCGGAATGGCCGACCACACCGGAGCCGCCGGTGCGGTTGACCACGTTGAACGGCTGGCCGAGGTCCTTTTCCAACAGCGCCGCGACAATGCGGGCGGTCGCGTCGGTGCCGCCGCCGGCACCCCAGGGCACGATCACGGTCACCGGCCGGGCCGGATAGGCCTGCGCCAAAGCCGGCTTGAAACCGAAGCCTGCGACAGCCGCGGCAGCAACGGATGAAGCCGCGAAGGCGCGGCGCGTGATCTTTTTGGACATTGATGGTTCTCCCTGCGGCGTCCGTGATGCCGGGCGCTCTTGTGATGAGACATTCTAGGCGGCTTTGTGTTGGGGTCGCAAGGCATTGGCGAATGATGGGGGTCGGCGCCGGGTGGCATCTCGCCACATCCGGAAATCGGGTGGCGGGGATCGGGCCACCCGAAATAGGTATCCATCTGCGGCCCCAGTCATCGCGCCGCGATCGCTTACGAAGAGAGAGCCATGACGACAGCCTATTACAGCACCGTGCTGGACCATCCCATGGAAACCGTGTGGGCCCTGATCCGGGATTTCAACAATTATCCGGCGTATATCGAAGGGGTCAGTGAGAGCGTGATCGAGGATGACAAGGGCGGCGACGAAATCGGCGCGGTCAGACGCTTCTGCTATCTCGGCAACTGGATCAGGCAGCAACTCGCCGCTCACTCCGATCAAGCGCATTCGCTGACCTATGCAGGCATCGAGCCGCTGCCGTTTCCGGCCGGGTTGGCGCCGGACGCGACCGGGCCGACGCGCTATGAGGGAACGATGCACCTGCTTCCGGTCGTCGAGGGCAACCGGACCTTCATCGAATGGTCGGTGAAGCTCGACAGCGCGCCGCAGGATGCCGATCGCTGGCAAGCGCTGTTCCAGTCATGGATTCCGGATTGGACGCATTCGCTCGAACGGTCGCTCGCCCGCCTTGCTGCTTGATAATCAATCATTGCGGCCGGTCTTCGTCTTTCTTCGGTCGCGCGCCGCCGAAAATCCTGGCGCCCTCCGGCGTCAGATATGGCTTCAACGTCTCCCAGGGCACGAAGGCGACATACTCGCCTTCGGCATAGGAGCCGACCGCGTAAGGTGCGTAGTAAAAGTTCAGGCCGGAGCTCTTGCCTTCCTCGGTCGATGGCGCCAGTGCGATCGGGCCGATCTTGAGAAGCTTTGGCTCGATGCTTTCGATGGCGCTGACGTCCGTGCCTTCCGCGCCGCGTTTCTTTTTCTCGGCCGTGAGAGAGGCAATGACGCCTTGCCGCATCGCTTTCAGCGTCGGGCCGTTGTCAGCCGTTTCGGTGAAGAACGGACGGATGCTGATGCGCTTGCCCGCTGACTTGTCCCACAGGATGGTGTCGGACGCGCCGTTGGGGTGTGCGCCGCCGGTATATTCGTAATCGGCCCTGACGATGCTGACATAGCGGCCATCGACCACCGAGCGCGTGTCGTATTTCCGTTCATACGACCACGCGTTGCGGAACAGGTCCGGATCCTGCTTGCGTTCCTTGTCGGCATCGGCGCGGTTCTTGGTGGCCCATGCCTTTCCCTCAGCCAGGCAGTTCGCCGCCAGCGCCGGATCGGCCTTGATCTTCGCGTCGAGAAAGACGCTGGCTTCGACCCATTTGGTCTTGATGGAAAAGTCCGGCTTGGGCTCGGCGGCAACCGCCATGCCCAGCGCCGCCGTACATGCGAGGGCGCCCGCCAAACCAATTGTCCGGGTGAGCGTGAGGAGTGCAATGCCGCGCAAGGGCTATCCTTTGGAAGAGCCTAAACCGGTGGAGGGCTATTCCGCCGCCTCGCTATGGCCGAGCCGGGCGTTGAGCTTGTGGATCAGCTCTTCGGCGGCGTCCGAGATCACGGTGCCGGGCGGGAAGATCGCTTCGGCGCCGGCCGCATAGAGCGCGTCATAATCCTGCGGCGGGACCACGCCGCCGATGATGATCATGATGTCCTCGCGGCCGTGCTTCTTCAGCGCGGCCTTCAGTTCCGGTACGGCGGTTAGATGGGCCGCCGCCAGCGAGGAGACGCCGAGGATGTGGACGTCGTTCTCCACTGCCTGCCGCGCTGCCTCGTCGGCGGTGGCAAACAGCGGCCCGATATCGACGTCGAAGCCGACATCGGCAAAGGCGGACGCAATCACCTTCTGGCCGCGGTCGTGGCCGTCCTGGCCGATCTTGGCGACGAGGATGCGAGGCCGGCGGCCCTCGGCAGTCTCGAACGCATCGATCAGCGCCTGCACTTTTTCGACCCGGTTGGACATGGCGGACGCCTCCCGCTTGTAGACGCCGGTGATGGACTTGATCTCGGCGCGGTGCCGCCCGAACACCTTTTCCATCGCGTCCGAAATTTCGCCGACGGTGGCTTTCGCCCGCGCTGCATCGATCGCGAGCGCCAAGAGATTGCCGTTGCCTTCGCCGGCGCTGCGCGTCAGCGCGGCCAGCGCAGAATCGACTTCCTTCTGGTCGCGCTCAGAGCGCAACCGCTTGAGCTTGTCGATCTGCAGCCGCCGCACGGTGGAGTTTTCCACCTTGAGCACGTCGATCGGCGCCTCGTTGACCGGCTTGTACTTGTTGACGCCGATCACGGCCTGCTTGCCGGCGTCGATCCGCGCCTGCGTTTTGGCGGAAGCTTCTTCGATCCGCAGTTTGGGCACGCCGGCCTCGATCGCCTTCGCCATGCCGCCAAGCGCTTCGACTTCCTGGATGTGGCCCCAGGCTTTCACCGCGAGATCCCGCGTTAGCCGCTCGACGTAATAGGAGCCGCCCCAGGGATCGATGATGCGGTTGGTGCCGCTCTCCTGCTGCAGGAACAGTTGCGTGTTGCGGGCGATGCGGGCTGAAAAATCCGTCGGCAGCGCCAGCGCCTCGTCGAGCGCGTTGGTGTGCAGCGACTGCGTGTGGCCTTGGGTCGCCGCCATCGCCTCGATGGTGGTGCGCATCACATTGTTGAAGACGTCCTGCGCGGTCAGCGACCAGCCGGAGGTCTGGCAATGCGTGCGCAGCGACAGCGAGCGCGGGTCCTTCGGATTGAACTGCTTCAACAGTTTTGCCCACAGCAGCCGCGCGGCGCGCATCTTGGCGACTTCCATGAAAAAATTCATGCCGATCGCCCAGAAGAACGATAGCCGCGGCGCGAAGCGGTCGACGTCGAGGCCCGCCGCCAAGCCCGGCGCGCAAATATTCGACGCCGTCGGCCAGCGTGTAGGCCAGCTCGAGATCCTGCGTAGCTCCGGCTTCCTGCATGTGATAGCCGGAGATCGAGATCGAATTGTACTTCGGCATCTTTTGCGACGTGTACGCAAAAATGTCCGAGATGATCCGCATCGAGGGCGCCGGCGGATAGATGTAGGTGTTGCGCACCATGAACTCTTTCAGAATGTCGTTCTGAATGGTGCCTGACAATTTTTCCGGCGGAACGCCCTGTTCCTCGGCGGCCGCCACGAACAGCGCGAGGATCGGCAGCACCGCGCCGTTCATTGTCATCGACACGCTCATCTGGTCAAGCGGAATGCCCGCAAACAGCGTGCGCATGTCATAGATGGAATCGATCGCAACGCCGGCCATGCCGACGTCGCCGGAGACGCGCGGATGATCGGAATCGTAGCCGCGGTGGGTAGCGAGGTCGAACGCGACCGAAAGACCCTTCTGCCCGGCGGCGAGGTTACGGCGATAGAACGCGTTGGAATCCTCCGCCGTGGAGAAGCCGGCATACTGCCTGATCGTCCAGGGCTGGTTGACATACATCGTCGGGTAGGGGCCGCGCAGGTAGGGCGCGACGCCCGGCCACGTCTCCAGGAAATCGATGCCTTCGAGATCGGCCTCGCTGTAGGTGGGCTTTACGGGGATGCCCTCAGGCGTCAGCCACGGCTCGGCACTGCCGGCGGGCTGCGCGGGCGCGGTGGGTTCAAAGGCGATATTCGCAAAGTTCGGTATGCGGCTCATGTTACCCATTATACCATATCTGGCTGGCCGAGATCGCCACCCCTAATCATGGTCCGGATGCTGGTGGCTGACGATGGTCGCCATCTTTTCCGGCCCGTAATTCTGCTGCGTTGTCTGGCTCGGCAGGTTGGCGATGCCGACCACCCAGCCGAGCCGGGATTCGGTGCCATATTGCCGGGTCGGCACGACCAGGTCTGGGCGGTCGAACGTGCCGGTCATGATCTCGATCCGGGGGCCGCCGATCAACCGGTAGGTCAGCGGCGTGCCGCAGGAGGAGCAGAAATCGCGCTCGGCGATCGAGGAGGACTGGAACGACGCCGGCTTACCGCGGGTCCAGGTGAAATGCTCGTGCTCGATATCGGCGAGGGAGGCGAAGGGTGCGCCCGATGCCTTCTGGCACATCCGGCAATGGCAGATGCTGACCTTGGGCGGCACTTTCGACACGGCAAAGCGGATGGCGCCGCACTGGCAGCCGCCGGTCAGGACCGTCTTGTGGTTGGTTTCCATCATGCTCGCTCCATCCGCTGCCAGGCCGCTTGCAGCATCGCCAGCGCATCCCCGCCGGCAAAGATGAAATCGCCGACGCCGGCGGAACGCAGCGCGGCCTCCTGTGTGCCGGGCCGCCCTGCCAGATAGATATGCTTGGCGCCGGCCGCTTGAAGGGCCTTGGCGGCGGGTGCCGCGTGTTCCGCATAGACCTTGTCGGATGAGCACAGGCAGGCGATTGCCGCGCCGGACGCCGTGAATGCGGCAGCGAGTGCCGCGGGATCAGTAAAACCTTGCGTGTCGATCGGCTCGATGCCGCCGGTCTCGAAGAAGCTCTTGGCAAAGGTCGCACGTGCCGTGAAAGCGGCTGGTGTGCCGAGGTTGGCGAGGAAGATCTTTGGCCGCGCGCCCGATGCCTTGAGCTTTTCGTCCGATTTATCGCGCAGGGCCTCGAACGGCGCGGCCAGCCGCATCGGCGTCAGCGGATCGAACTTGTACTTCGCCTCGCCATACGGCGGCAGCACGATCGGCGCAGCTTCCAGCACAGCGATTTCGTCCTCATGCAGGTTCGGAAATTCGCTGGCGCCGGTCAGCACGTCCCTGCGCTTGGCAATATTGGCCTCGCGCGCCGCGCGGGTTGCGGCGACCTTGCGCTGGATGACGTTTTGTTCGAGGCCGGCGAACATGCCACCAGCCTTCTCGATTTCCTGGAACAGCGACCATGCAGCTTCGCAGAGCTGCCTCGTCAGCGTTTCGATGCCGCCGGAGCCCGCTGCCGGATCGCTCACCTTGGCGAGATTGGATTCTTCCAAAAGCACCAGTTGCGTGTTGCGCGCGACACGCCGCGCGAACGGATCAGGCAGCCCAAGCGCCAGCGTGTGCGGCAATACGGTGATGGCGTTGGCGCCGCCGAGGCCGGCGGAGAAGGTCGCCATCGTCGCGCGCAGCATGTTCACATAAGGGTCGCGCTGCGTCAGCATGCGCCAGGCGGTATCGGCGGCGATGAACAGCGGTTTGGGCGTCAGGCCACAGGCCTGCTCGATCCGCGCCCACAACAGCCGCAGCGCGCGGAATTTTGCCAGCGTCAGAAACTGATCGGCATCGGCGGCAAGCCGTGCATAGACCATGCCCTGCGCATCTTCGAGCGTAATCCCGGCCTGTTCGATCGCGCGCAGGTAAGCGACGCCGGAGGCGAGCACGAATGCAAGCTCCTGCGCTTCCGATCCTCCGGCATCGTGGATCACCCGTCCATCGGCCGCTGCGAACGGACCCTTAAAGCCCATGGCGGTGAGGCCCTGGATCGCACTGGTAACCGCGGGCACGATTTCGTCCCAGCTATGGGGACTGGAGCCCGACACCGCACAGGATCCCAGCGGGTCGAGACCGAAACGGATATCGCAGGCCGCGGGATTAAGTCCTTTGCGTTTGATGTATTCGGCGACGTGAATGGCCGCCATGCGCGACTGCGGGCCGATCTGCAGCTCGATGCCGATGCCGGCGTCGAGATAGATGCCGTCGAGAACCGCTTCGACGGCTTCGGCCGAAGGGTCCAATCCAAACCCGTGGGCGGCATTGGCGCCAGCGAACACCAGTATCAGCCCGGTGGCGCCGTTTTCGAGATCGTGCAGCGCCTGCGCGTTGGCCGCTTTGGCGTCGGGATGATCGATCTGCTGCATAACCTGCCAGGGCACGGCGGCGGCACGACCGGCGACCGGCGCGGCGCCTTTCGCGCGGCGATAGATCGGATCGATTTTCAACCCGTCGGACGTCTTGCTGACCAGTTTCTCGAACGGTGCGCCTTTCAGCACCCCGTCGACCAGCTTGCGCCAGTCCTCGTAGGTCGCCGCCGGAAACTCCGCGGCCAATGTCAGCTCATCGTTATCGGTCATCCGGCCCATTATTCCCTGGTCGTCTCTTGATTTGGCCGGAAATTGCCACGGGGCGGCCGCCAAGCCAAACGGTTGTTTTGGGTCTTTCGGGCTCAATCGAGGTCGGGTAACCGCTCAATCCCCTCGGTCGACAATTGTGCCAGCGCATCCCGCACGCGGCGTCCCGCAATGACACGGTCGGGAACGATCTCGACCAGCGGCACCAGCACAAAGGCGCGCTCGAAAACCCGCGGGTGCGGCAGCGTCAGTTCCGGCCTGTCGAGGCTGACGTCATCATAGGCGATCAGGTCGAGGTCGAGGGTGCGTGGACCCCAGCGTGTCTCATGAGCGCGGTCGCGGCCGAACTTTTTCTCGATCTTGTGCAGCGTGAAGAGCAGCGCATGCGGATCGAGGCTGGTTTCGATCTCGATGCAGGCGTTGATGAAGGGCGCCTGGTGTTCCTCGCCCCAGGGCGGGGTGATGTAGTCAGAGGAACGCGCGAGCAGCGCTGCCTGGGTCATGCCGCAAATACTGGAGATGGCCTTTTTGAACGTCGCGCGGACATCGCCGACATTGCCGCCGAGCGCGATCAGCACATCGGCCATGTCAGGGCGATTGCCGTTTGCGCACGAGTACCACGCCGACATCCTCGAAGATCTCGGCGATCGGCGCATGCGGCTTGTGCACGGTGACCTTGAGCGCATGGGCGCGTGGGAACGCCGCGAAAATCGCGTCGGAAACGGCGCCGGCCGCACGCTCCAAAAGCTTGTAGTTGGTGTTCGTGAACGCGGCGGTAGCGGTCTCGACCACGCTGGCATAAGACACTGTGTCGGACAGGCGATCAGAGTGCGAGGATTCTGACAGGTCGACGGAGAGTTCGAGATCGATCACGAACCGTTGCCCGACTTTGGTCTCGTGCTCCATCACGCCGTGGCGGGCGTGGATGACGACGCCGGTGATGAAAATCGTATCGCTCATTGCCGTTCCCTGATTGCCGCAGCCACCCGCAGCGCCTGTACGGTTTCGGCGACGTCATGCGCCCGGATGATCCGCGCCCCGTTTTGGGCCGCCAGCAGATGCGCGGCAATCGAGCCGCCGAGGCGTTGATGCGGTTCCGACGGCGTCACCGTGCTGATGAAACGCTTGCGCGAGGCGCCGACCAATACTGGAAGGCCGAGCGACTGCAACTCGCCGAGCCGCGCCAGCGCGGTCATGCTCTGCTCGGGCGTCTTGCCGAAGCCGATGCCGGGGTCGAGCACGATCTTGTCGGATGAAATTCCCGCCTTCGCGGCGATGTCGAGAGAGCGCGCAAAGAAAGCGGCGATATCCTGCATGATGTCTACAGCAGGATCGGCCCGCTCGCGGTTATGCATCACGATGACGGGCGCACCACGCTCCGCGACCAGCCCGGCCATGCCGGAATCGCGCTGCAGCCCCCAGACATCGTTGGCGATTGTCGCACCCTGATCGAGCGCCCAGGCGACGACGGCCGACTTCATGCTGTCGATCGACACGGGAATGCCGAGCGCGACGACATCGGACAGTATCGGCTGCAGGCGCTTCAATTCCTCTTCCGCCGAGATCGGTTCCGATCCGTAGGGCCGGGTCGATTCCGCGCCGATGTCGATGATGTCGGCACCCTCGGCGATCATCCGCCGGGCTTGGGCCAGCGCCCGCTCGGGGACGGCGAATTGACCGCCGTCCGAGAACGAATCCGGCGTCAAATTCAGTACGCCCATCACCGCCGGATAGGGTCTGGACAGCAGCGCAGGCAGCACCGATTGACCGGCCGGACCGGACGCAGCGGGAGGTCTGGGCTTGGCTGCCATCATGCGGTCGCTTTGCGCGGTCCGCGCCGCCGAGTCAAGGCGTGAGGGCCGGCACCGCGGGGCTGGTCTGGCGGTTCAGTCGCTGATGTTCAATAGCTGATTTTGGGCGGCAGCTTGCGCGCTTGCTCGATCAGTTGCTCGACTGATCGTTCGGAGGGCAAAACCCGGACGAGTTTGCACTTCGTGTTCACGTCTTTCATGTTCTGGGCGAGTCGCGCCGGGTTGCGATGGGCGAGTTCGCGTACCGTGGTGACGCCCGCGGCGCGCATCAGGCCCACCTTGGCCTTGCCCATCCCGGGAATGCGCATGTAGTCGGAAAAATTGGCCCATTCCAGCAGTTGCTGCTCGCTGATGCCGGTCTTCGCTGCGAGCGACTTGCGCCCTTTCACGGTGCGAGCGGCCTCCAGCAGCGCATCGGTCGTGCGAATGCCCAACGATTTCAGTTTCGAGGCAGAGTAGGCGGTCAAGCCGTCGATCTCGGAAAGGGGATAAGTCATGATACCAGATGAAAAAAGAATGTGCCCGGGCCGAATGTGTTCACCAAGATGCTATGCAAACTGGCTGAGGCCCGGTGTCCCTGAAATGATTTCGCCCATTTGATCTGCTCCGATTTTGTCGCGACCGAACCTGAAAAGTTCACGCGCCACGCTTTGAATTTCACTCATGCCCAGACCGAGCGCCATCAGCCTGGTGCCAACCGCCATCAAGCCTCCGCCCATCAGCTTCGCGAAGCCGCCATTGCTGCTGGAAGCCGCAATCGCAGCTTCGGCGCCCGGAATTTGGTCGATCAGAGCCTGAACCTTGTCGGAGGGGCCCTCGTTGCGGAGAAAACCCAGAACGATGCCGATGGTTTTTTCAGCGACAGCGCGATCGATACCGGCCTTGGAGGCCAGTCGCCCTACCAGTTCGTCCATATTGCCCCGTCCCCAAACCGGCTTTACCGGGTCGTCCACTTGCAAATTTATCTTGAGCGCCTGCGATCTGAAATACAAGCGATCCGCACGTGCGAAGACCTAGATCGAGTCGCGAGTGTTGCAGCAATGCAAGAGTGAAGGCCGGATTTACGCTGACTTGTTGCGCTGCGCTCTCGATTTTTCTGCCGAAGGTTGGAAAAAAGCATGAGAAGCATGAACGAAGAGGCGGGCGAATGCTCACGTATTTACCGCCGACGGTTTCAATCGGCGGGCAGGATGCGATATGATCGCCAACCAAATCCCCCGGCGCGCGAAGAGGCGATGCGATGGTGACTTCCGATAACAAGACGGCCGATACCGAAGAGAAGATCTTCATCGGAAAGGGCGAACAGACGGCTTGGCTGACGCTGGCGCTTGCCAATCGGCATGGCCTCGTCACCGGAGCGACCGGCACCGGCAAGACCGTGTCGCTGCAGGTGATGGCGGAGGGCTTTGCCCGCGCCGGTGTTCCCGTGTTCGCGGCCGATATCAAGGGCGATCTGTCCGGAATTGCTGAAGTCGGTGAAGCAAAAGACTTCATTCTTAAGCGCGCCGGCGAGATGGGCCTCAAATTCCAGCCCGACCAGTTCTCGACGGTGCTCTGGGACGTATTCGGCGAGCAGGGTCACCCGGTGCGCGCCACGGTCACGGAAATGGGGCCGCTGTTGCTATCGCGAATGCTCGACCTGAACGACGTGCAGGAAGGCGTCCTCAATGTCGCATTCCGCGTGGCGGATGAAAACGGATTACCTCTGCTCGACATGAAGGATCTGCGGTCGCTGCTGGATGCGATCGCGCCCGCCGGCGGTAAAAGGGGGCCGGATGCCGAGGAGGATGAACACGCGGAGATCCGAAAGGCCGCGCAGAGCTTCGGCAATGTCAGCAAGGCAACGATCGGGACAATTCAGCGTCAGCTTCTGGTGCTGGAAAACCAGGGCGGAACGAAATTTTTCGGAGAGCCGGCGCTTTTGCTGAAAGACTTCATGAAGACCGACAGCGACGGCCGGGGAATGGTCAATATTCTGGTCGCTGACAAGCTGATGCAGAACCCGAGGCTCTACGCGACCTTCCTGCTGTGGATGCTGTCGGAGCTGTTCGAAGAGCTGCCGGAAGCCGGCGACCTGCCGAAGCCGAAACTGGTCTTCTTCTTCGATGAGGCACATCTGTTGTTCAACGATGCGCCGAAGGCATTGCTCGACAAGATCGAGCAGGTGGTCCGCCTGATCCGCTCCAAGGGCGTCGGCGTCTATTTCGTCACGCAAAACCCGATCGACGTGCCGGACAAGGTGCTGGCGCAGTTAGGCAACCGCGTGCAACACGCGTTGCGCGCCTTCACGCCGCGCGACCAGAAGGCGGTGAACGCGGCGGCGCAGACCTTCCGGCCGAACCCCAAGCTCGACACCGCTCGCGTCATCATGGAGCTCGGCAAAGGCGAGGCGCTGGTGTCATTCCTCGAAGGCGGCGGCACGCCGACCATGGTCGAGCGCGTCATGATCCGGCCGCCGACGGCGCGGATCGGGCCGATCACGCCGGAGGAGCGCAAGACGATCATGGGCAACAGCCCGGTCAAAGGCAAATACGACACCGCGATCGACAGGGTGTCCGCTTTTGAGATGCTGCAGAAGCGGGTAGCTACGACGGCGGCGCCTGCGGAGGGGCAGGATGGTGGCGGTGGCGGCATTCTCGGCCAGATCGGCTCGATCGTCGGCACGATCTTCGGCACCAACGTCAGGCGCGGCAGGCTGACGACTGGTCAAGTCATCGCTCGAGACGTCACCCGTTCGGTCACCAATAAGGTCGTCGGTGGCATCGTCGCCGATCTCGGCAAGTCGGTCGGCGGATCGCTCGGCGGTTCAGTTGGTCGCGCGCTGGTGCGCGGCGCGCTCGGCGGCTTGCTGCGCCGATAGGAGTTTTTGAGCGAAGATGGTAGTCGGTTCGCGTGAAGAGCTGCGACGTAATCTCCTCTGAATCCGGAACGAGCGTGTGCTGAGATATCCGTCGCTACGAAGGCCGCTCGATATCCTGTTTCTGGTATGTTGCGTCGCGCTGACGGCCGACGTGCTGGTCCCGGAAATCTGGGGGAGCGGCAAGACCAAGGACTATCCGCTCTGGTTCTGGGCGGGGCAGCAGGTGCTGCAGGGCAAGAATCTCTACCCTGACGACCCCGCCACCAATTTCGAATTCATCTATCCGCCGCTGTCGGCGGTGCTGCTGGCGATCCCGAGCTGGTTCGGCAAGATCCCGCTTTATCTCATCCTGTCGTTTCTCAACATCGTCGCATGGTGGATAACGGCGCAATTATCGCACGCGATGGCGGGATCGGGGAAGAAGCCCGGGCCATGGCTGGAAGCACTGCCCGGCTTCGTCACCGTCACCTTCGTGTTCGACATGTTCGACCTCGGCCAGCCCAATCTCGTGCTGCTGGCGCTGATGCTCTACGGGTTCTGGCTGCTGCGCGATCACCGCGGCTGGATGGCAGGAAGCATGTTTGCGCTCGCTACCGCGATCAAGGTGTTTCCGGTCGCGGTGTTGCCTTATCTGGTGTGGCGAAGACAGTGGGCGGCAGCCGCGAGCATGCTGGTTTTCATCGGCCTGTTTCTGTTCGTGCTGCCGGCGCCGTTTCGCGGCTTCCAGCACAATTTCACGGAACTGAGGACCTGGTACCAGGGCATGGTGGGTTCGAGTTCGGAGAAGGGGTTCGGGCAGCGCGACGCGCAGAACTGGTCGTGGGTCAACCAGTCGATCATCGCGGTGACACACCGGCTGACGCGGCCGGTCAACTACAACCAGGACAATCCGGCCAAACCCGCGCGCACGATGAACATCATCGACGTCGATTTCAGGACGGCGAACTGGATCGTAGTGGCGATCTCGCTCGCGATCGGGCTCGGCTATCTCGCTGTCATGCCGCAGGCCTCGCGCCGCACGGAACGGTCGGATGCCGAAGAGATCGGCATCCTGTTTTGCCTGATCACGATCGCTTCGCCGCTGGCCCGGCAATACTACTTCCTGTGGCTGTTCTTCCCGATCACTGTTTTGGTCCACCGCGCCGCTTACGATCCGCGTCCGGCGGTCAAAACCGGAACTTGGGCGTTGCTTGCCATTGCGGGCGGCTTGCTGTGCCTGTCGCTGCCGCTGTTCCCGGTTGATCTGCAGGCCTATGGCAACAATCTCGCCGCCACCATCCTGCTCGCGGCGGGGCTGGTCTGGCACATATTGCGTCCGCCTGCCGAAGACGTTGCCTTGCCTCAGCCCACGGGCAAGCTACAACTTGACGCTAACAACAAGGCTCACAGCCAGGGATAACAAGCCATGTCCAACGCCAAGATCCAGCCGGTCCTCGATCACATCGACGCCGATTTCGACAAGAGTCTCGAGCGGCTGTTCGCGCTGTTGCGGATCAAGTCGATCTCGGCCGATCCGGCTTTTGCCGGTGATTGCAAGGCGGCCGCCGATCATCTGGCGAAGGATATCGCGACACTCGGCTTCAAGGCCGAGGTGAGGCCGACGGCGGGGCATCCCGCGATCGTTGCCAAGCTCAATGGCAGCAGCGACGGCCGGCCGCACGTTCTGTTCTACGGACATTACGATGTGCAGCCGGTCGATCCGCTGAATCTGTGGCACCGGCCACCGTTCGAGCCAGTTGTCACCGACCATGCTGACGGCCGCAAGATCATCGTCGCGCGTGGCGCGGAGGACGACAAGGGCCAGTTGATGACTTTTGTCGAGGCCTGCCGCGCCTGGAAGAAGGTCACGGGGGCGCTGCCGGTCGACATCACCATCATCATCGAGGGCGAGGAGGAAATCGGATCGAAAAACTTCGTGCCGTTCCTGGAAGCGAACAAGGCTGATCTGAAGGCCGACTTCGCGCTGGTTTGCGACACCGGCATGTGGGATCAGAACACGCCGGCGATCACGACTTCGCTGCGCGGGCTGGTCTATGACGAGGTCAAGATCAAGGCGGCCAATCGCGACCTGCATTCCGGCATTTTCGGCGGCGGCGCGCGCAACCCGATCCGGGTGCTGACCAACATTCTCGGCGGCCTGCATGACGAGAACGGCCACATCACCATTCCCGGATTCTACGATGGCGTAAAAGACCTGCCGCCGGACATCCTGGCGCAGTGGAAGAACCTGAACCTCACGCCGGAGTCATTCCTGAAGCCGATCGGCCTTTCCATTCCGGCCGGTGAAAAAGATCGCCTGCTGATCGAGCAGGTTTCCTCGCGCCCGACCTGCGACATCAACGGCATCATCGGCGGCTACACCGGCGAGGGCTCCAAAACGGTAATCCCGGCGGAAGCTTCCGCGAAAGTTTCGTTCCGGCTGGTAGAGGGACAAGACCCGGAAAAGATCCGAAAAGCCTTCCGCGACTATGTCCGGGCGCGCCTGCCCGCCGATTGCAAGGCCGAGTTCACCGACCATTCCAACGCGCCGGCGATTGCGCTCGACTGGAACATGAAACCGCTGGCGGCTGCCAAGCGCGCGCTGACGGACGAGTGGGGCAAGGAAGCGCTGCTGATCGGCTCCGGCGCCTCGATCCCGATCGTAGCCGATTTCAAGCGCACGCTCGGCCTCGACACCGTGCTGGTCGGCTTCGGCCTCGACGACGACAACATCCATTCGCCGAACGAGAAGTACGACCTCAAGAGCTATCACAAGGGTATCCGCTCCTGGGCGCGGATCCTGGGCGCGTTCGCGGAGGAAGTAGCCGCGTAGGATGGGTAGAGCGAAGCGAAACCCATCACCTCGCCGCATGGGCAAGTGAAGATGACCAGCTACCGTCGCAATTTCATCCCCGGTGGTTGTTTCTTCTTTACAGTCAATCTTGCCGACCGGCGGTTGAGGCTGCTGACGGAATACGTCGAAGCCCTCCGCTCTGCATTTCGTGAGATCCGCCAGCGTCATCCGTTCACGATAGATGCGGTGGTCGTTCTGCCAGATCATCTGCATGCGGTCTGGACGCTGCCCGATGGTGATCGGGATTTTTCGACGCGTTGGCGGCTGATCAAGTCGACGTTCTCACGCAATATCCCGCCCGGCGAGGCTGTCTCACGCAGCCGGCCGCCAAGGGCGAACGCGGCATCTGGCAACGGCGCTATTGGGAACATACGATTCGCGATGAGGACGATTTGGCGAGTCACATCGACTACATCCATATCAATCCGGTAAAGCACGGCTTTGTAACTCGAGTCAGGGATTGGCCGCATTCGTCGTTTCATCGGATGGTAAGGCTTGGAATTTACCCCGAGGATTGGGCAGGTGATATTGCGGCTGGGAATTTCGGCGGAAGGTCTTGATGAGGCGACGTGATGGGTTTCGCTGCGCTCTACCCATCCTACGACAGTGGATCAAATAAAAACGCCGCCCGGGATTGGACGGCGTTTGATTCCGAGACGTGTAGAGGGTGTGTGACAGGCAGTTTAGCGGATCCGCGCGGCTTGTCCACCGGATACTCTCGCCGCGCTCACTCTACCGGGTAGGGTCCCTCGCGAAAGACGCGGTCGTGATAGCCCTTGCTGCCGACCTCGCGCGCGAGTGAACTGCGGATATCCTCGCCGGCCCGCAGCCGCGCAATCAGCGCGCGGAAATCATGGCGCGGTTGCCAGCCGAGTTCGGCTCGTGCGCGGTCGTTGACGTAGACGCGATCGATGCCTGGAATCATCGTCCAGCCGCGCCGCGCAAATTCGGCCTCAAACTCCGGCACGTAACGGCGGACCACACGCGGCGCGTCGCTGCGCAGTTCCGCCGTGTCGTTCGGTGAGAATGGCGTGGTGGCGCTGATGATGTATTTGGCGAAACCGACCGATGGCGCGCGGTCGGCCGCCATCAGATGCGCGCTGACCACGTCTTCGATATCGACGCGCCGATAGAGGAACTCGTTGGTCTTGATGTTGGCGTCGGTGTAGGCCTCGCGTGTCGCGCGATTGTCATCCTCTTCAGGGAAGAAACGCGAGGTACGCAGCACGATGTTGCGAAGCGCGTGATTGCGCGCAAAGAGCTGGCACAGATCCTCCGCGGCGGCCTTGGTGACGCCATAGATATTTTTCGGCACGGCCGCGACGTCTTCGGTGATCCAGGCCGCCGGCTCGCCCGGCGGTGGCACCAGCGCCTCGCCGAAGACGCTTGTGGTGCTGGTGTAGACGAGCGTCGTGACGCCGGCTGCGATGGCTTCTTCGAGCAAACAGAGCGTGCCGGTGATGTTGACGTCGATAAACTCCTGGCGGCTGTGGGTCGCCACATGCGGCTTGTGCAGCGTCGCGGCGTGCAGCACGGTCGTCACGCCCTTCATGCAACGGCGCACGAAAGCGCGGTCAGTGATCGAGCCTACGTGATGCGTAAACACGCCGGGCAGAACGTCAATACCGACGGCCTTGCGCCGCTGCGCCTGTAGCGTACGCATCAGCGCCTCGCCGAGATGGCCGGAACTGCCGGTCACCAGTACGGTCACGCCGCCATAACCTTTCGCACGCTCGAGAATTGTTGATTTTCGAGAGCGAGCGTAGCCCTGCGCCAGCTCAGCAGCAAGGCGCGGCCGGGCGCGGCTGTTATGCGGGATCAGGGCGCCGGAATAGCCAACAGCGTCGAGATGGCGCGGCCGCGGATGTCGTAGACGCGCGCGAACACGACGTCGTCGCGCTTGATTTCCACCATGACCGGCGCAGTGAGGCCCTTGCAGTAGAACTCGCCCAGCGTCATCGCGAAGTCGGCCGACTGGCTGTCCCAGCCGATCGTGAAGTCCGGGCCGAGCGCCACCTGCGCCGGACGCTGCGGGCCGCACACCGCGACCTTCCACTTGCGTCCCAGCGGAGGAAATTCCTGCCGTTCGACCAACTCCTCGCGCAGGCCGTCGGAAGCCTGCTTCAGCGCCAGCCCCCAGTAATCCAGCATAAACATCTTGTCGGCGCCGCGAACCGTGCCGGCAATGTGATTGAAATGAGTGTATTCATAAGGGTGCAGGCGGATCATCTCGCTGAGTGGCAGCAGCAAACCGAACGAGAACACCGCAAGCGCGGCGGGCTGCCAACTGCGGCGATTTTGCTTCAGCCATTTCATTCCCCAGGCGAACGCGACGCCCGCAAGCACCGTCATCGGCGGGACGACGAAGATGAAATGCCGGATGCCGTTGTAGAGCGCCGGCCGCTTTACCATCGCGATCACCAGCGGCAGTGTCGCCGCCAGCGTCAGCATCAACAGGATGGTCTTGCGGCGGGCAGCTATATCAGCGCGCGACAGCGACATGAAAGTGCCGACGACACCGCCAATCAGAAGCGCGAGCAATATCTCGGGAAGCTGCAGCGCGAACAGCGTCGGCAGATATGACCACGGCATGTCGGGCACCGAGACCAGCGCGCCGTCGAACATTTCCTTCCAGGGCTTTTCGAAGAAATGCGAGAAATAGGTCAGCGCCTGGAACGGATGGCCAGGCTCCATGATCGACCACGGCCACACCAGGCCCATGATCAGGTATCCGAACACGAGCCCCGGGACCAGGACGTACACGACATGGGCGAAGCGGCGTATCGCCTCGCGCGGGCCTTGCTTGCGAACGTCCTCGATCAACAGCGGGACGAAGCCCACCATTGCATAGACTACCGCCAGCCCACCGAGAATCCGGCAGCCGATCGAGAGACCGGCGCCGAGGCCTATGATCAGGATGGTACGCGGTGAGGGCGCGGGATACTCCTCGGCGAGGCGCACCAGACCCAGGATCAGGATCACCATCGAGACGGCAAACGGCGCGTCCTTCGGGTTCATGAACATGTGTCCGTAAAAGGTCGGGCACAGCGCCAGCAGCAGCAGCGTCGCGAGCCCGGCAAGCGGGCCGCCGACACGCCGCGCCAGCCGCCAGGTCACGGCAAGGCCGATCAGGCCGACGACGGCGCCGAGCAGGCGGCGCGTTTCGAACAATTCGAGCGGAATGACCTTGTGCAGCAGGGCGGCCGCCATGTCGAAGCCACCGCCATACATGTAGAGATTGGCGAACGACAGCGCGCCGGTGTCCTTGAAGCCGGAACCGTACATCCGCAGCAGCAGATCGGCATATTCGGCGTGCGTGTAGTCGTCCCAGCCCAGCCCATAGTCGCGGAAGGTCAGGCCAGCAACGAGCGTGACAACGGCCAACGCGAAGATGGCGAGGTCATCACAGGTCCGCTCCATCGAGCGCCGCGCAGGCGTATCGAGAGCAGAAGTTGTAATGGATGACATGGCGATTGGTAACCTAGAGTCCCCTATGGCCCAGCTTGGATATTCTTGAGCCTCATTCCCCGGGTACCCATATAGCGCAGTTCCATTACCAAGTAATTGGGAATTGTGGCGTAAATCCCTGATGCAATGCAACAAAAGGGCAGTAATTGGTAGGCGGTAAAGTTACGGGCGCCGGAGTGAACGGCACCTGAATGGCACGAAACACCTGCGTCCAGGATTCCTGTAACCGAACAACGCCATGCGGAACCCAGTGTGCAATTGGCGGGTGGCGATGCGCACAATATGACGGTATCGTGGCGTTGGGCGGCTTGCGAGCGTTTCGGGCGCGGCTGAGGGGTTAGTTCTATGATGGTTGTTATGTTGGTCGCCGGGATCGGCCTCGTTTTGGCGGGGCTGCTGGCGATCGGCTTCGGGATCCCGATCAAGGAATTCAGCACCGGCAACACGCTCATCATCGCCGGCGTGATAGGCGTCTGCGCCGGTGCGATCATGCTCGCGCTCTGGATAGCGGTCCGGGAACTGAAGAACGTTGCGCGGCGGCTCGGCGCTAGTATGGCTGAAGCGCGCGGCGAGGCCGCGGTGCGGCCGGTGCTTCCTGCTGCCGCGACGCGGGATTCCGCTCCCTTCGGCGGCGGTTTCCCGGCCGCCGAACTGCCCGCTGGTCCCGGACCGTTCTCCCCAACGGCACCGCCGCCTTTCTCGTCAGCGGCGCCGCCGCCTTGGCAGAACGAGGCTGTCCTGCGGGATCACCCGATCCCGGAGCCGACCCACCCCGAACCGCCACCATCGGCTCCGAAACCGAAGCGCAATTTGCTGTTTTCATCGACGTCACGAAGGGAGCGCGAGCGCGCGCAGGGGCGCGCCAGTGAGCCGCTGCCGCCGGATCTTTTGTCATCGGACCTTCGTTCCAATCCACCCGCCGTGCCGCCGGTCGAGCCGGACGAACCGCCGCGGGCGTCGTTCGAGAATGCCTGGCCGAAAGCGGAACGCGCAAAATCCAGCGAACACCCGCTGCAGCGCCGCGGCGGCCGCACACCCCCGGCACCCGCGGAAGCCAATGGTGGACCGCCGCGCACGGAGGATCAGCCGGCGGTGACCGTGCTGAAGTCCGGTGTCGTCGATGGCATGGCCTACTCCCTCTACTCCGACGGTTCGATCGAGGCCCAGATGCCGGAGGGGATGATGCGCTTCGCCTCGATCGACGAACTGCGCGCGCATCTCGATCAGCGGTCCTGAACCGGCAATACTTGCCGGACGGCGACTATTGGAAATAAAGCAGCGCCGTTCTTGTCAATTTCCCGGCACTTCGTTCATATACGCCAAGTTGTATAGGATGCCGCCGATGTATAGGCGCGGTTGGATACTGTCCGAACCGTACAGATGCATCGTGATCCCAGAAGGTTGAGCCATGACCGATCCCGCAGGCAAGACGCCCGTCGAACTGACCGCCAATATCGTATCGGCCTATCTCAGCAATAATCCGACCCAGGCCTCGGAAATCCCGAACCTGATCAGCCAGGTCCACGCCGCGCTGATGCGGGTGTCGAGCGGCCGGCCCGAGACCCCGCTAGAGCCAGCCAAGCCGGCCGTGTCGGTGAAGAAGTCGATGACGCCGGAATATCTGGTCTGTCTGGAGGACGGCAAGCGCTTCAAGTCGCTGAAGCGCCATCTGCGCACGCAGTACAACATGACGCCGGAGCAATACCGCGACAAATGGGGGCTGCCGCCGGATTATCCCATGGTGGCGCCTAACTACGCGGTGGCGCGTTCGCAACTTGCCAAGAAGATGGGACTTGGCCAGCAGGCGCGGAAGCGGAAGTAAGCCCGGTCAATGCGACGGTGTCTACGAGGCCGCGGCAAGCGCCTCACGCGCGTCGGAGCGGATGCGCTCGACCATGGAGCGTAGGCCGTTGGAACGCTGCGGCGTCAGGTGCTCGCGAAATCCGAATTCGTCGAATACCGCGAGCGCATCGGTTGAAAGGATGTGCTGCGGCGTGCGGCCGGAATAGAGCGTGAGCAGGATCGCGATCAGGCCGCGCACGATGTGAGCGTCGCTGTCGCCCAGATATTTCAGCCGCGGTTCGCCGTTGCCGCTGCGATCGATCTGCCTGGAAAGCCAGACCTGGCTGACGCAGCCATTGACCTTGTTCTCGGCGGAATGCTCGGCCTCCGGCATCGGGTCGAGCGTGCGGCCGAGTTCGATGACGTACCGGTAGCGGTCGTCCCACTCGTCAAGCAGTTCGAAATTGTCCCTGATCTCGTCGATCGTCATCTTGGCCCGCGTCCGTTTCAGTACGCCTTATATAGGATGCCGACCGCACGAAAGCGACGGAAACGGAACCGGTTCCGCGGCCTTATTTTGAAGCCAACGGCGTCCGCGGCAGCCGCCATTCGATCGCCATGTCGTCCTCCGTCAGCGCTTCAGCGGGCGAAGCGGCCGCGATCACGGCCTCGGCGTCGCCGGCGGTGCCGATCGAGCTGGTATGGTCGGGCTTCTTGTCGGGGACGGCGGGCGGCTCGGGCTTCTTGTCGGTGATGATCTTGTACAATTGGCGGGCGCCCTCCTGGGCGCGCTGGCCAAGCGCGGTGGCGGCCTGGCCACCGACCTCGCAGGCCGCCGGCTGGCGCTTGCAGAACTGGCCCATGTCAGAGACGGCGGCGGTCGCAGCCGATACGGCCTCGGACGCGCCGATCTGCGGCACCTTGTCCGATTCAGGCGTCTTTTCTCTGGGCAACAGCACGAGCACGAGCCCGAGCCAGAATGCCATGCGAAGCAGAAAAAACATCTCGCGACCCCGGTCGTCTCTTATGGTTGTGTTGCGGTTAAGTCCGCTGGCTTTGTTTCTGACTAACAGCCCTCGATAAATCGCAAGTGTTTGCATTGAGGTAAAATCGCCGAAAATTTTCTGAAAACCGCAACGATTCGATTCGGCGTAAATTTTCGATTGACGATCACCGCCGCGCGAAAATTCGCGCCGTTCGCGCATCCACCATTTCGAAACCATAGATCGATCGCGCTGGAAACCTGCCGTTCACCATCCGGGTCGAATGACCGTCGCGTGAGACGTCAAACCTCCGCGGATGCGCGTTGTTGGTCGGCCATGCGCCGGGCCTTAGCGTTCGCTTAAGCTCACTCTGACACGGTGACGCAAAGATAAGGGGGCGTTCCGGTGCGTCTGTCTGACGAACAAGCCGAAGCGCGAGAGCCGTGACTGTTTTGAGTATCATCCGCGATTGTCTCGATGCGCTGCTGCATCCCTCGGCACGATATGATGCGCTGACGAGTGCGCGTCATCGTGCTTTCATGGCGCCGCGGCTGCTCGGCAGCCTGGTGGCGCTTGCGGCCTTTCCGGTCTATCTGGCGATGCGCGGGGCGCCCACGGCGCTCGAGGTCGCGGCCTTCGCCTGGCTGATCGCACCCATCCTGTTGTCCTGGTTCCTCTCGCGCACCGGCCGCTACGAGAGCGCGCATATCCTGTCCGCGCTGGCGCTGGCGGGCCTTGTCATGATGGTGGCCGTGACCACCGGCGGTATCGAATCGTTCGCCGCGGTCTGGCTCATCGTCGTTCCCCTGGAAGCGGCGCTGTCGGCCTCGCGCCGCGTGGTCGTGTTTGCCTCTGCGCTTGCGCTGTCATGCGTCGCCTTGCTGATCGCGCTCGGGCATTTTCACCTGCTACCGATGGCGGAGCCGAACGCGGCGCTGCACGGCGTCCTGATGGGTGCTGGCGTTGCGTCGGCAACGCTCTATGCGGCGGGACTGGCCGTTAGCGCGGAATCGCTGGCGCGCACTTCAGTGTCGCTGCTTTATCTCGAGGAAGACCGCTATCGCCTGCTGGCGCGAAACATGAGCGACGTGATTTCGCGTCACAACCGCAGCGGTGCCGTGGAGTTCATTTCGCCGGCGGCGGAAGCCATGCTCGGCACGCCCGGCGCCCGGCTCACCGGCCATGGACTGTTCGACCGCGTCCATGTCGCCGATCGTCCGGCCTATCTCACGGCCCTGTCGGATGCCGCGCGCGGCAGCGAGCAGCGCAGCGTCGAATTCCGCCTGCGCCGCGACGCGGTCCGCGGCCAGAACGCTTCCGCCGATTTCATCTGGGTAGAGATGCGTTGCCGACCGCTCGAGCAGGTTTCGCCCGAGGCCGATGTCGTCGCCGTGATGCGCGACGTCACCGACCGCAAGATCCAGGAGCAGGCGCTTGAAATGGCGCGCACCGCCGCCGAGCAGGCGGATGCCTCCAAGACGCGGTTCCTGGCTACCATGAGCCACGAACTGCGCACCCCGCTGAACGCCATCATCGGCTTCTCCGAGATGATCGTGCACGAAGAGGCGATGATGCTCGACGCCGCGCGCCGCAGGGAATATGCGCAGTTGATCAACGATTCCGGCCAGCATCTGTTGTCGGTCGTCAACGGCATCCTCGACATGTCCAAGATGGAAACCGGCAATTTCGAAATTTCGCCGGAGCCGTTTGCGCCGCGCGCGGCACTGCTGCATTGTTGCAATTTGCTGGCGCTGAAGGCGCGCGACAATGGTGTCGACCTGATCACGCGCGCAGCAGAGGACTTGCCCGTGATGAACGGCGATCCCCGCGCGTTCAAGCAGATCGCGCTGAACCTCATCACCAACGCCATCAAGTTCACCGAGCGCGGCGGCAGCGTGACGGTTTCCGCTGCGGTCGAGGGATCGCGGCTGATGCTGAGCGTCACCGATACCGGGGTCGGTATTCCGGCTGAGGATCTCGCGCGGATCGGCGATCCGTTCTTCCAGGCCGGCAAGACCTATCAGCGCAAGCACGAAGGCACCGGCCTCGGCCTGTCGATCGTCAAGGGTCTGGTTGGATTGCACAACGGCGAGATGAACGTGCAGAGCAGGGTCGGCGAGGGTACCACGGTGGCTGTTACCTTGCCGCTTGACTTTGCGCCTTCGCTGACCACTTCGAACAACGTCGCGACGCTGAAACCGGCGGAGCGACCCGAATCTCAGGATCCGGAATCTCAGGATGAAGTCCATCAGGTGAAGAAACGTGCCTAGGCGTATTGACGACGATGACGAGATGCCGCGCCGCCGCCGTCGCGGCGCGAAAGCGGTTGCGATCGAAGCGGAGCAAGAGCGCGGCCTCGTGATGCGCATTCTCCTGCACAGTCCGAAAGACATGATCGCGGGCTTGCTCGCGGCTGCCGCAATCTGCGCCATTGTCGCCAATGCGCTGTTCCTGCAGGCCGGCCGCCATCCGTCGCCGATGTTCGGCTCGGTCGTGACGCTGCCGGCGCCGCAAGCGGCGGTCGTAAGTCCGCTGCCGCGCCCGCGCCCGGTCGAAATAACAAGGCCGGTCGATTCTGATCCGCCGGAAATCAGGCCGGTCGAGGTGAGGGGTGCCGATCCCAAACACGTCGAGACCAAGAGCACCGAGTCCAGGAACAACGATTCCAGGAACAACGATTCCAAGAACGCCGATCCGATGGCCAATCTGGTGGTCAAGTCGACCGGCGCGCCCGCCGCGGCCCCTTCCAATGTGGTGCGACCGCCGGCGCCGATTCCGACGAATGGGCAAAGCGCCGGCGCGCGCCGCGTCGCGGCGGTGCAGCGCGCACTGACGCAATATGGCTACGGCCAGTTGAAACCGACCGGCGCGGTCGGTGCGGACACCCAGACCGCGATCTCGAAATTCGAGCGCGACCGCAAACTGCCGGTGACCGGCCAGATGTCCGATCGCCTGGTGAAGGAGCTCACGGCGATGATCGGGCATCCGATCGACTAGCATCCGCCCGGTCGCTGGCCTATCGTCGATCCCATGCGATTGAAATCAAGCATCTGGGTGGCCGCATACCTGCGCCGCTGCCAGAACGAGGGAATTTTTGGCGCCGTGCGCAAGCGCGGGGCAGAGGAGGCGGGGGCGGTGTTCGTCAAGGTGGCGCTGCTCGACGGCAACGCCATGCTGTATGCGCCTGCGCCGCAGACCGTCTATGACGAGAGTCGTCCAGCCGAGCGGCTGTTCGCGCCGGCCTCGCCGCAGCCGGTGCCCGAGCAATCGGTGGAGGAGCGTCTCGCCAAGGAACTCCGTTTCGATCCCGACGCCTGGATCGTCGAGACCGAAGATCGCGCAGGGCGGCACTTTCTCGATTTGGCCAAAGCCTAGAAGCGCCGAACGCCTAGCGCTTCGAGCCGTCGGTGCCGGTGCGTACCGGCGCGGTTCCAGGCTGGACCGCGGGACGTGTTTGCGAACCCGCCGCACGCGGGCGGTGCCGTTCTTCGTCGTACAGAGCGGCGCGATATTTGGCGCGGCTGACTGCCATGGTCGAGCCGCGCCATGCGGCCAGCATGACGAGCGCGGATCGTTCGCTCAAACGGTCGTAAAGTCGCGACAAGCGATAGACGTTGTGCACGGATGAGCCGAATTCCGGATTGAGGAACAGCAGCACGCGCTGGAAGATTGCGCTCGGCATGTCGAGCGCCTTCGCTGCGCATGCCAGCGGCTCGCCGCCGGGATCATTGACAACTTGCGTTGCGATCCGCGATGGCAGGATCAGGGCGTCGCCGAGTTCGAGCGCGAAGCTTTCGGCGTCCTCGGCGAACGCGGCCATTTCCAGGATATGAAGCGCGCGGGCGACGCGGGCTGCGGGAATTCGCGCCGAGGCCTTCAGCGGCGTGTCGGCGAGATTGTGCAGGATCAGCGCGCGCTCGCTGGGACCGGCCGTGAAGAACATGTCGCTGATTTCGGCAGCATCGTTGGGCCGCATTGCCAGGTTGGACGCCATCCGCAACTGCGCCTCGGTCGGCGCCTTCACCGTCGGCGCGTCGGTCGGGGGAGCGGTGATTGCAGCCGCGAGCGGCAGGGGCTGATCGGGGTGCGCACGCCGCAGGCCGAGCCTGTCCATGATCTCGGCCGGTGTCGCCGGATAGATCGCGAGCCGCGCCCGCACCGCCGCGCGGGTGGCGTCGTCGACCTGATCGATCAGGCGGGACGTCAGTTCAACGAACTGCCGCTCCTCGTCGGCGGAATGGGCGCTGGTCTGGACATAAAGGTCGGTCAGCACGCGCAGCAAGGTCGGGCGGATATCGACGCCCTCGCGGCGCGAGAGCGTCATCAGCCCGTCGAATCCCGGAAACAATGGAGCTGCAGTCATGTCAGGTGTACGCGACTTCGATAATCCTTCGCGTCAGCCTACGCAGGGCGTTTTAAGAGTTGGTTAAGGAAAACAGCCCCTGAAGAAATCCGATAAAATGCGAGCTTTCGGCAGGCGGCATGCGCCGCGGAACCCGTAACTGTACCGCCTGCACAAATTAAGATGCCGTTAACCACGTTCTGTTCTGAATAATGGCATGTCGCCGGTCAAAATCGTGACCGCGGCAACCAGAGAGAACGGAATATGGGCACCATCATTGAATTTCCGGCGGATGCGGCTTCGCGGCGGCCGGGCTCAACCATGGATGGCGCTCCACGCGATGGCCTGGGTACCGTGCTGATTCTTCCTGTTGTCCGTATCGAACGCGAAGCCGGCGGAACCGGTGATGGGCGCGGGCCGGAAGAGGGGACGGCGCCTGGTCGCCGTCGCCGTCGGCGCCCCTGAACGACGGACGTTTGCAATGCCGGAGCTGAGCCTCCCGATTCGGACCACCGGGCTTCGGTCACTCCCGGCTCTCATGCTGCTTGTTGTAAGCGCAGCGCTCGGCGGTTGCAGCGGCGGCGATTTCGGCCGCACCCGCGCCGATATGCGTAACGACGACATGCACCGCTGGTTAGGGGCCGAGGCCACGGCCAGCGTCGGCCTGAAACCTTCGCATTTCCAACTCACCGAAAACGAACGCCAGCTTCGCGATCTCGCCTATCCCCTGATCGAACCGCCGCATTCGCGGCCCGCCTGGAAGAGCGTGTTCGGTGATTACCAGCCGCTGCCCTCGCCATGGCGGCAGAAGGTGGTGTTCGACCGCACCACGTACGGACGCGCTTTGATCGACGAGCCGCACCGCTCGCACACCTCGCGTTATCAGCAGTTGATCGAGGACGTTCGCAACGACATCACGAGGTTCGAGCCGTTCTTTGCCTCCGCCATCCGCGTCATCGAGCTCGACCGCAAGCGCAGCGCCAGCCTGAAGATGGTGTCGGAATTGTCGCCGCGCGAACAGGCGGATGCGATCGCGCGCATGGAAGAGAACACGCTGATCGTGCAATGGGTCCAGCAATGCCTGGAGCGGCGCATTTCATCGTACCGCTGGGCGCTGGAGCGGCTGGTGATCCACGCGCCGGACGGTATCGCCGCCGACGCCGACCGTCTGATCGGCGAGCTCGCCGCGCAAACAGCCAATCCGCCAGTTGCGGCCCAGCCTGTGATCGGGCGCGCCGTGACGGTGAAGGGGTAGTCACGCGAATCTAAAGTTCGTCACATAGGGTTTGCTGAGCTTTGTGACAGAAGCCGCGCACGGAAGGGCGGCACCTTTCGCTCTTCGCATCTGCAAACCGTGTACGCTGACGGCTCACCGCGAAACTACGCGAGGAAAAGGCATGACTGACAGTGGGCAAAAGCTCTTGGTAGCGCTCGTCTTGATCGTCGATCAAATATTTGGACAAGTACGGCGACGAAGTCGACAGCCGCTCAATGTGGGCCGGAGAACACGCAATTGAGGCGTTTGCGAGCGTCGGCTTGATGGAGATCGTCAACATCCGGTTTGGGCGATGGACGGAGGCGGATAAGCAGTTTCGCCGAGAGGAAGCCGGAATACGCGATCCTGAGCCGATCGACTATCCGGGCCAGATAAAGTTGGTCGGGAAGTCACAGCCGGAAAACTGATCCCGACAATATGTTCGCTAACGTCGACTATTGGCATCTTTGCGAAGTCGAGCCCCCTCCCAAGATGTCCGCTTATTGGGGTAGAGCGGAAGTCATCCGCGCATCCTCAGAACGACGTGATTGACCCGTTGCGGACCTCGGCAATCCGCTTCTGCACGTCGCCGCGCGGCAGCGGTCGCCTTCGGCATTCGGCAAGTCGCGAGAACTCAATGTTGCGAGATATTCAGCGCTCCGTACGTCAGATTGCGCATCGCCGTGAAATAATCGCTGACCTTTTCTGGTGCGACCTGGATCATCTGTACAGCGATCACCTTCTGCGCCGGATCAACCCAGAACTGCGTCCCCCAAACTCCACTCCAACCAAAACTGCCGACTGACCCGCCGCTGGTGCGAATGGCAAAGCCGAGGCCAAACGTTGTCCCATGGTCTGGGCCGACACTGCGGCCCACAAAGCTAACATCGTATGGTAGCGCGTTGGCGGTCATCAGCTTCACTGTCTCAGGTGCGAGTATCCTAACTCCGTCGAGCTCACCGCCATTGAGCAACATTTGGCAGAAGCGCAAGTAGTCGAGAGCCGTCGAGGCAAGTCCGCCGCCACCTGAAAGGAGCTTGCGCGGCTTTGTGATGTCAAATTGAGGAGGACGCGTCGTTGGTGCCTCGACCACGCGGCCGAGGTTTTCGCTCGGTACATAGAAGCCGGTGTCAACCATCCCGAGGGGCTTGAAAATGCGGCTCTGCAGGAATTGATCAAACTGCTGGCCGGAAGCAACTTCGACAGCCCTCGCCAGAACATCTACGCCCCAGCTATATTCCCAGACCTCACCCGGTTGGTGTGCCAGCGGCAAGCTCGAAAGACTTGTCACAAACTCGGCGAGGGAATTGTCCGGCTTGAAAGCGGCCTTGGCGTAGAGCCTGTTGATCGGCTCATCCACAAATTGCGGCGGATAGACCAAGCCGGAAGTATGACGAAGCAGGTCGCGCACGGTCATTGGTCGCTTCGGCGGTTCTAGCGCAATGTCGATCTTCCCTGACGCCGGGTTAGGCTTCGCGGTCGCGACTTGCATGGTCTTCAGCTCGGGCAGGTATTTCGCGACCGGAGCATCGAGATCGAGCTTGCCGTCGTCTACCAGCATCATGGCTGCAACACTGGTGATCGGCTTGGTCATCGACGCGATCCAGAAAATCGAGCCGGTCGTCATGGGAATGGTCTTGGCGCGATCTTGGAAGCCAATGGGTTGAAGATAGGCAAGCTTGCCCTCTTTAGCTATGGCGATGACTGCACCCGACAGGTCCTTGCCCGAAGGGTCGACCGCATCAATCCGTTTCTTGTACCAAGAGGTAATCTGCGAAAATCCCCCTATCGAAGGGTTCTTGATAGCAGGATAGATAGCTGTCGAGAGCGCGACAGTCATAAGAACACATCCGATTGCACTGAAGAATGCCAGGGCCTTTGTCAGTGAGTGTTGCATATGCGTCATGGCGTGCTTCCGCGAAGATAAAGTGGCTCGCTCTGCGTGCGCTTGTGGCACATTCAGCATATCGATTTGAATGAGGTTTGCTACTGCCGTTACGGTGCGCAATGTCGCTTATTGGCCCATCGCGTCATTTCGCTGCGATGAGGAATTTGGTCGCTATCCGGGGCATAGCGGACATCGATCAGCCGCGCCAATCAATCTCGATTTCTGAGTACGCATCCTAGTCACGTGAATCTAAAGTTCGCCACATAAAGTTCGCTGGGCTTTGTGACAGAAGCGTTTGACTGAAGCCAAAATCTGGTCAGCAGACTTGGTCCATTTGAAGGGCTTCGGGTTTTTGTTGTGCAGGTCGATGAAGGTACGGATGTCGGCTTCGAGCTGCCTGACGGAGGTGTGAACACCTCGCTGGATTTGCTTTCTGGTGAGTTCAGCAAACCAGCGTTCGACCTGATTTATCCATGACGCGGATGTCGGCGTGAAGTGGACATGATAGTGCGGCCGTCGGGCGAGCCACGCCTTGATCTTGGGTGTCTTGTGGGTGGCGTAGTTGTCCATGACGATATGGACATCGAGGCCTTCAGGAACTTGAGCATCGATCTCTTTTAGAAACTTCAAGAACTCGACTGCTCGGTGGCGCTTGTAGCATTTGCCGATGACGAACCCCGAGGCGACATCGAGCGCGGCAAACAGCGAGGTCGTACCATGCCGCACATAGCTGTGCGTACGACGTTCCGGCACGCCAGGCGTCATCGGCAAGACCGGCTGCGCTCGCGATCGAGTGCCTGAATCTGGCTTTTCTCATCGATGCTGAGGACAAGGGCCCGGTTCGGTGGGGACAGGTAAAGGCCGACGATATCGCGTACCTTATCGACGAACAGCGGATCGCTCGACAGCTTGAAGGTCTGGCTCCGGTGCGGCTGCAAGCCGAACGCCGCCCACATTCGGCGGATCGTGGTGTGGGAAAAGCCGGTTTCCGCAGCCATCGAGCGGATCGACCAGTGCGTCGCGTCGGCCGGTGTCGTACGCAACGTTCGCTCGATCACCGCGGCAACCTGATCGTCGTTGATGGTGCGAGGGCGGTCGGGGCGCGCCTCGTCGAGCAGACCATCACAGCGATCCTTCAAAAACCGGCGGCGCCACTTGCCAACGGTGTGCTCGTGGATGCCGAGTTCGGCAGCCACAGATTTGCTTGGCAAGCCGTCCGCACATCGCAGGATGGCGCGGCACCGCTCGGATAGCGACCGGGCAACACGGTGACGACGCACTTGCCGCTCCAAATACGTCCGCTCCTGCGCACTCAGCACCAACGCCGCGATCGGCCGGCCTCTCACACCTGCATTCGCCACAAGCGCTCTCCTCTATCGAGAGAGATTCGAGCTATCATTCTAATGTGACGAACTTGCGTTCCAGATGACTAGTCAGCTACTCCGGGACTTCGATTTGGTGCGGCCTGCTCCGGGCCGTTGCCGCTGCAGTTTCGCGATAAAGTTCTGCAGCACCTCCGACGGCGGCCGCCCGGCGCTGTAGGCGAGCCCGACCTCGCGCTTCACGTCGACATCGATTGCGCGCACGACGACATCGGAGTTGGCGCGCGCCACGCCTTCGGGAACGATGGCAATGCCGACGCCGGCCGCCACCAGCGCCATCGCCCAGTCTTCCGATTCGGCAATCGCCGCGGGCACACGCGACGGTGATGCAGCGCGACTGAAGAATTCGCTCTGCTCGCAATGGCAGCGATCAACTATGGCGGCGCTGGCGAGATCGGAGGTGCGCAGCCGCTCCTTCAGCGTCAGCGGATGCGATGGCGGTAACACGGCGACGTAGCGCTCGACCCAGAGCGGAACGAAATGCTCGTCGGCGCGCAGTAGGTTTTTGGAGACGATCCGTGCATCCGCGGCGTCATCGACGCCAACGAGGCGGAGCGCGATGTCGGCGCTCTCGGTCAGCGGCTTCAGAAGCGCAATGGTTCGTGGCCGGTCGAGCGTGCGCATCAGGCCGAGCGTCAGCGCGTTCCGCGTCGCAGGTTTTCGGAACAGGTTTTTCGCGGCGTCCGCCTCATCGATGATGCGGCGGGCGACGGCATGGAATTGTTCGGCCGCTTCCGTCGGTGCCACGCCCTTCTTGTGCCGGATGAACAGCGCCGTGCCGAGCTCGGCCTCCAGATTGGTGATCGCCGCCGAGATCGAGGGCTGCGAGATGAAGCAGCGCTTGGCGGCCGCCGTCAGGTTGCGCTCCTTGAACACGGCCGCGAAATAGCGGAGTTCGCGGATATCCATAGGCTGATCCTATTGGTACTATCAGATATCGATATTTTACCTATGGTTTTCTGGATGGCAAGCAAGGCGACTGACCTCGAAGGAGACATTGTCATGCGCGTCCACCATCTCAACACCGGCACCATGTGCCCGATCGGCCGGCGCCTGGTGAATGGCACCGGCAGCATTTTCCAGCGCGCGCGCATGGTGTGCCATTGTCTGATGATCGAGACCAATGACGGGCTGGCGCTGGTCGATACCGGCATCGGGCTGGACGACATTGCCAACCCGCCACGGCTGGGACCCAAATGGGTTCGGCAGACCACGCCGCGGCTCGATCCGGCCGAGACGGCCGTGCGGCAGATCGAGGCGCTCGGCTATTCCAAAAGCGACGTGTTGCATCTCTTGCTGACGCATCTCGATCGCGATCATGCCGGCGGCATTCCGGATTTTCCGAACGCGAAGGTGCACGTCCATCGCCGCGAGTACGACATGGCGGTGACCGGCCGGACGCCGGCGCCGAAGGGGCGCTACATTACCGATCAGTGGAAGCATGGGCCACAATGGGCGTTCTACGACGAGGGTGGCGAGGACTGGTTCGGTTTCAAGGGCGTGCGCGCGCTTGGCGATCGCGAGCCCGACATCCTGATGATCCCGCTTCCGGGTCATACGCTCGGCCATTGCGGCATCGCTGTGCGAAGCGGAGACAAATGGCTGCTGCACGCCGGCGACGCTTATTTCTTCCACGGCCAGATGCAGGCTTCGCCGCGAATGCCGCTGGTGCTCGGCATGTTTCAGCGCCGCGGCGATATGGATCGCGCCATGCGGATCGAAAACCAGGAGAGGTTACGAACGCTCAAGGCCAATCACGGCGATGCCGTGACCATCTTCAACAGCCACGATCCGGTCGACTACGAGAATTGCCGCTGCGGCCAACACCAGGAAGTGCCGGCTCACGCTAGAGCAGGATGAGATTAGGTTGGGCCGTGACGACGGACCATCTCGTGCTCCGGACGCAAGCGGCGTGAGTGCTGCGAGCCGGGGCCCATTCTACTTTGCATGGGGTTGTTTTCGCGATTTTTGTGTCTAGGCCCTGCGGTGTACCACCGAAGAGTATCTGCACTGCGTCCGGGACACGAGATCGTTGGCTTCGCGCTAATGAGGAATCGATTCGACTCCTACCCATCCCGTCGAGGCCGTGATCAGCGCTTGGACCGCGGCGCCGGGGGTGGCGGGGGGTGGTTCGGGTTGCTTGGCCGGCGTCGGCTCGGTCTGCAGGGTGCAACGCGACGCCGCGAGCGAGGCCTGTGCCTGCGGCATCAGGCCCGGCTCCGGCGCCAAGGCCTTTAGCACGATCAGGCCAGTCGTGGTGGGGGAATCGATGATCAGTCGGTCGGCGGCGGTGACCTCCTCATCCTCCGGCAGGGCGGAATGCTGCTCTTCCGTCATCAGGTCGAGTTCAATCACCTCGCGGCCAGCCGAGCGGTCGCTGATCGCGTAATAGGCGACCTCGTTGCGCGTCATGACGCGGCCCTTTGCTCGGACCCGCGGCATGCAGTTTAGTTCGTCCCGCGCAAGGGATCAGAATTTGGTGCCGACGTACCTGAGGCGGCCTATGTCGGATTGTCCCTGCTCGGGAAATTCGAGCGTCGGCGTGACGTGGCCGACGAGTATGCCGGGTGTCACGGTTGTCTTGATGTACTTCGTCTCGCCCGCTGCCAATTGGAACGTAACCGCATTTTCCACCTCGGTTGCCGTTGTTACGGCGTATTTCCCCGGGGGGCGGTCGACATAAGAGAAGCCGCCGGGCACCGATCTGCCGACGACTTCATTGTTCAGCCGAATCTCGGGCTGAATAGCCGATCCCGTCAATTCACCCGGCCGGGTGAAGTAGACACGGCCGTAACCCGGCTTCAATGCCGGGATCTGCAAGGGCGGTTCATCGAGGCCGCGTGGACTCGCGCAACTCGCCAGCAAAATCCGACAAGCACAAGGGGCAGCGCCCCGACTTTTGACCTCATATGCCCCCGTCTCAGTATTGGAAAGCGCCCAGTTCGAAATCGACGGCAAACAACGAACCGCTGGCAATTGCCTCGCTGTTTCCTCGCCCCACGGGCTCAATTAGGCATACTCGCTTTGGTTGTTCAACGCTTTTCGCTCCGCGCGATCTCCGCGTCCGCGCGATAGACCGTCTTCACCGCTTGCCCTTCGGTGCAGGGGCTGGCGCGGGCGCTGCCGGTTCGGGTTGCTTGGCCGGTGGAGGCTCGATCTCCGTGGTGCAACGCGACGCCGCGAGCGCGGCTTGTGCCTGTGTCACATTGTCGTCGCTCCCCTCGTCCTTGGCAAACAGCACTCGCACCACCATCCGCGTGCGGACCTCTATGCTGCCAGAAACGGTATCTCGACCGCCAGTGTGTAGCCGTTGACCATCAGCAGGCCACCCGCGGCACCGACGATGCCGCCGACGATCGCAAGCCAGGGCAGCGTCGCGACGATCGAGACCGAGATCAGCACGATGGCGATCTGCAGAAGAGCTTCGGCATAGTCGAAGTAGGGATCCTGCTTCAGCGCATGGTCGCGCTTGCTCTCGTAGTCCTTGGCCCGCGCCATCAATTCCTTCTTGCCCTCCTGCGTCTCGGGCTCGGACTCGTAGCGTGCCGCCGTCTTGCGATAGGCCTCCGCTTTTGCCTTCAGGGCCGTCCTGGCCTCGGCGTTGAGGCTTCCGTCCTGCAGGAACGCCAATTCGATCGCGTCGGCCGCGAGGTTGTAGTCGGTCTGGCGGATGTTCTTGGCCTGGTAGAAGGCATAGTGGTTCGCGGCATAGATGTTGTTGTTGGTCGCCTCCTTGCCGGCGTTGGCGCCGCCAAGCCCGGTGATGGCCAGCAGCATCGCCAGAATGGCGATGCTGACCGCCGCGCGCTGCTTGAAGCGGTCGTTCTCCTTCTCCTGATCCATCATGTCCGCGGCGTCTTCGGCTTTCATCGATCGGCTCCTCCTCGCTCCTAAAGGGCAGGCACGATAAACAACGGCGTTATGTCACCATCGCGACGCATGAGCACGTTGATTTGTTCCACAGAATGCGGCAGGCGCGATCGGTCATAGGAAGGGATCGGCAATTCCCACGCAGCGATCAAGGTTTACGCTAGGTAAGTGTCGGCCCCGACCAAGTCGTCATTCAGCGCTTGGATCTTGGCGCGGGCGCAGGGGCTGGCACGGGCGGTGCGGGCTCGGGCTGCTTGGCCGGCGTCGGCTCGGTCTCCACGGTGCAACGCGATGCCGCGAGCGCGGCTTGCGCCTGCGGCATCAGGCCGGGCTCCGGCGCCAGGGCCTTGAGCACGATCAGGCCTGTCGTGGTGGGAGAGTCGATGATCAGCCGGTCGGCGGCGGTGACTTCCTCATCCTCCGGCAATTCGCCGTGTTGCTCCTCCGTCATCAGATCGAGCTCGATAACCTTGCGGCCGGCCGAGCGGTCGTTGATGGCGTAGTAGGCGACCTCGTTGCGGGTATAGAACGACACCGACGTATAGGCCTGACTGACCGGCACCGTCAGCTTGAGCGGTCCCCCGGAGAGGTCGTAGCGGCAGATCGCGACCGCAAAGGCCGGGTCCATGAACGGCATCGGCGCGTTGTTCGGTTCGGCGAGCGGCAGCGCCGTGACGGCGTTCTCTTTGGTCATCGGCGTCAGCCGCGAATAGGCGTCTTGCGTCGCGATGCGCGGCAGCGCCAGCACGCTGACGAGATGCACCACGCCGCCCAGCAGCACGCCTGCGATGATGGTGAATGCCAGCCGGATCATGGGCAGTTCACCGTGGTGATGGCGGGCATCGGCGCATCGCGCTGCGTGCGCGTCGCAACGCCGACCGGCGTATCGTAAAGCCGCAGCATCAGCGCGTAGCGCTCGATGCCGCCGGTCGGCAGCCAGTTGCCGGCCCGCGAGCGCGCCGCCACCCGGATCTCGAACCCGCCGTCGGAGCCGCGGACGATTTCCTGGCTGGTGAAGCCGTAACGTTGCAGCGAATTGGCGACCAGATGCCCCTTGCGGTCGAACAGCGTCAGCGTCCAGAACCGGGCCGCCGGCGTCACCCCGCTGACGATGACGTCGCAGCGCCCGTCGAGCGGCTTGTTCTTGTCGTCGGTGGTGGCCGTGAAGGCGATGCCGTCGCCGGTGCCAACAGGCAATTCGCCGCTGCGGGCGATCGAGGCGCGCGAATAGGGATCGATTTCGGAACTGCCGGCCTTGGGCCGTGCGGTCCAGGCGCCGATCGTGAGCGTGCCGAGATCGGTGCCGCGCGTCGCCGTCAGGTAGGTCGAGCCGAGACCTACGGCCGTGGCAAGCGCCAGTGCCAGCAGGGTGATGAAGATCAGCCGCACAGGCCAGTGCTCCGAACTCTCACGGCATCAAATTCCGCTTGAACCGGCTTCATCCGAAACCTGAAGCGCTGCTCTTGTTTCGAATATGTCGGGGCGGACGCTTCGCATCTGCTCCGAGGAACGCCGGTTAAGGTTCTGCCGGATCATGCCTTTTAATTCTTTCGCTCCGCCGGCGCGGGCCGCTCGCCAGCGGCTGCCACGTAGTTCTCCGGAAACGCCAGCGCGCCTGACGTGACCGGCTTGGAGGGCTGCTTCTGGTCGTTGGACGAGGTCTTGCCCGCGGCCCTCCCGGCCTCGTCGAGCAGTTTCTCGACGCGCACCAGAATATCCGCGCCGCGCTTCGTCAATACCGGCGGCGGCCCCGGCTTGGTCTCCGGCGCCCGTGCCGCGCCGTTGGCCGCGGCGCTGGCGGATTGGGCGGGCTGGGGCTGCTTCGTGCCCATGCCGAAGCCTGGGATCTCCTTCACCTCGACGCCCTGATGCGCGACGACCATGATGTCGTGCCAGGTCTGTGCGGGAAGCGAGCCGCCGGTCATGCGGTTGGTGGGCGAGTAGTCGTCGTTGCCGTACCAGACCGCGCAGGTGAAATTGCCGGTGAAACCGACGAACCAGGCGTCGCGGTAGGCGTTGGTGGTGCCGGTCTTGCCCGCGGTCGGGATGCCGTCGATCGCGGCGCGGCGGGCGGTGCCTTCGCTGACGACATGGCTCATCATTTCCGACATGTCGGCAGCCACCGAGGCGGGAATGGCTTGCACCGGCTTCTTGCCGTCGCGGTCGAAGCGCCAGACCAGGTCGCCGGCGCCGGTGCGCACTTCCAGCACCGCATGAGGTTTCACTGCCTTGCCCTTGTTCGGGAAGGTCGCATAGGCGACCGCGTGTTCGAGCACGGTGACCTCATCGGAGCCGATCGGCATCGAGGGCGTATCGGGCAGGGGCGCCGTGAGGCCGAACCGGCGTGCCACCTCGGTAATCTTGGCGCGCCCGGCCTTGGCCGGGTTCGCCACCTTGCCGCCGAGCGCAATCGACAGCTTCACCGGCACGACGTTGATCGAGCGGGTGATCGCCTGGGTCAGCGTCACCGAGCCGGAATAGGAATGGCCATAGTTCTGCGGGCACCAGTTGCCGATGCAGACCGGGCCGTCGACCACGATCGAGGTCGGCTTGTAGCCGTTCATGAGCGCCGTGGCATAGACATAGGGCTTGAATGATGAGCCCGGCTGTCGGTAGGCGTCGGTGGCGCGGTTGAACTGGCTCGCGCCATAGTCACGTCCGCCCACCATGGCGCGGACGCCGCCGTCGAGGTCGGCAACCACGACGGATGCCTGCGTCGCGTGGTAGTCGCGGCCGAATTGGCGGAGCTGGTTTTCAACCGTTTCCTCGGCGGCGCGCTGCACGTTCATGTCGATCGAGGTACGGACCACGAAGACGCGCTCGGTGTAGGACTTCGGGAAGGTATCGACCAGCCTGCGCATTTCCTCAAAGGCGTAGTCGAGATAGTAGTTCGGCGAATTCTCGTCGCGGCGGTCGACGGCGAAGGCCGGGTTGCGCCGGGCGCCGAACACCTGGCCTTCGGTCATGAAGCCGGCATCGACGAGGTTGTCGAGCACGATGTTGGCGCGGGCGCGGGCGGCGGGCAGGTTGATGTGCGGGGCGTATTTGGTCGGCGCCTTGAACAGCCCGGCCAGCATCGCCGATTCCGCCAGAGTGACGTCGCGCGCCGACTTGTTGAAGTAGAAATGCGCGGCGCCGTCGACGCCGAACGTCCCGCCGCCCATATAGGCGCGGTCCAGATATAGCTTCAGGATTTCGTTCTTGGTCAGCCGCGTCTCGAGCCAGATCGCAAGGAAAGCTTCCTTCACCTTGCGCTCGATGGTGCGCTCGTTGTTAAGGAACAGGTTCTTGGCGAGCTGCTGGCTAATCGACGAACCGCCCTGGCGGACGCCGCCGGCCTGCGCGTTGGTGACGAGCGCGCGCGCCAGGCCCGGAAAGTCGATGCCGAAATGGTCATAGAAGCGGCGGTCTTCGGTCGCCAGCGTCGCCTTGATCAGATTGTCCGGAAAATCTTCCAGAGGGATCGAATCGTTATGTTTGATGCCGCGGTTGCCGATCGGGTTGCCGTAGCGGTCGAGGAACTGTACCGCGAGATCGGATTTCTTCAGCCAGTCGTCATCGGCGGTTTCGCGAAACGCGGGGATTGCCAGCGCCAACATCACGATCAGCCCGCCAAGGCCGATCGTGGCGGCTTCCGAAAACGGCTCGATGAAGACCCAGCGCTTCCAGCGGCCGACATAGAAGCGGTCCATGAAGGTGGAGTAGCGCTCATACAGCTCGCGCAGGCCCTTGCCCGACGAGAACAGCGTCGAGTCGATACGGGCATCCAGATCCAGAAGGAAGTTCCGGATCTTCTGCTTCAACTCTGGAGGTACGATCTGGCGCACCGGGACCCTTGATCTGTTCTGCTCGCGTCCGGCGGGGCCGGTCGAGACGTCTTGCTTGGATGTTGCGGCAAACCCAAGGCGCTTTTACGTCCTCGGGGACTCGCCATTGTTCTATCCGAGCGGGGGCTATAAACCAATGCTCTCGCTCACCATTTTGATGGTCAGCCCTAACGCTGCCGTTGGCTTTTGGCTCCGTAGTGAGACCCGCTTGCGCCCCCGTCGCCGGACCTCCTAGAAGGGCCGCAGCCGACCGACCCGAGAAAACGATTGATTGCATGACCGCGCCGCGCAAATCGCCTTCCGGCCAGGAGGGTTTCTTCTGGAAAACCAAGACGTTGGAGGAGATGTCCAGCGCCGAATGGGAAAGCCTGTGCGATGGTTGCGCGCGCTGTTGCCTGGAAAAGCTCGAAGACGAGGATACCGGCAAAATCTACTTTACCCATGTTTCCTGCAAACTGCTCGATTCCGGCCTGTGCACCTGCAAGGATTACCAGAACCGTTCCGACAAGGTTCCGGATTGTGTCCGCCTGACGCCCGAGAACGTCCGCACCCTGAGCTGGCTTCCGCCGAGCTGCGGCTACAAGCTGGTTGCCGAGGGACGCGATCTCTATTGGTGGCATCCGCTGATCTCGGGCGATCCCAATACCGTGCATGAAGCCGGCGTTTCGGTGCGCGGACGGGTCCAGGGCACCGAGGACGAGATCCCCGACGAAGACCTCGAGGACCACATCGTGCAATGGCCGGCCTTGTTGCCGAAGCGGGCGCGGCTCAAGAAGCGGCCCAAAGCCTGAATCTCCCGTCCTGATCGATCACGGAAACGCGACGATATTCTCGCGGGATGCACCCATGCGCACGAGGCGCTGCCCCGAGAGGAATTTGCCCTCTAAGGTGCTGGCCATATGGCGAATCCATCTCGGCGGCTTTGGTCGCGCAGAACAATATTACGTCCGACATGAACCAGCACCAGCGGCAGGGCCGTGAACCTGCCGACCAGACGACATTGCCCGACGATATCGGCGACGAGCTCTCGCGCATCACGACAGAGGTCATTGAGGTCAGCGATGCGCCGCCGATTGCGCCGCCCGCGCCGCTGACCCCGGACGAGGTCCGCACCATCCTGATGAGCCTGCTGCTGACGATGTTCCTGGCGGCGCTCGACCAGACCATCGTGGCGACGGCGCTGCCGACCATCGGCCGCCAGTTCAACGACGTCAGCAATCTGTCCTGGGTCATCACCGCCTATCTCCTGGCCTCGACCGCGGTTGCACCCGTATTCGGCACGCTGAGCGACATCTACGGCCGCCGCGTCATGATCACGGTTTCGCTTGCCCTGTTTACGGTCGGCTCGATTCTTTGCGCGGTGGCGCCCAACATGCCGGTATTGATCGTTGCGCGCGGCCTGCAGGGGCTTGGCGGCGGCGGCATCATGCCGGTCGTGCAGACCGTGATCTCCGACGTCGTGAGCCCACGCGAGCGCGGCAAGTACCAGGCCTACTTCAGCGGCGTCTGGATGGCGGCTGGGCTGATGGGCCCGGTGCTCGGCGGCGTGTTTGCCGAGCATCTGCACTGGTCGATGATCTTCTGGATCAACGTGCCGCTTGCGGTCGGCGCGATGTTTCTGCTGCTGCCGAAGATGGGCAAGATCCCGGTGTTCCACCGCCGCCGCAAGGTCGACTGGCTCGGCGGCGTGCTGCTGATGGCGTCTGCCGTCGTGGTCATGCTGGTGCTCACCTGGGGTGGCAACCGTTATGCCTGGCTGTCACCCGCGATCATGGCGATGATCGGCGCCTCGGTGGCGCTGGCGCTCGCCTTTGTTTGGCACGCGCGCAATGCCGAGGAGCCGTTCCTGCCGCTGCCGCTACTCGGCGGAACAGTGGTGCCATACGCCATGGTGGCGGGCGCTTGCGCACTGGGCGCGATCACCGGGCTGACCGTGCATCTGCCGCTGTATTACGAGGTCGTCTATCATCTGACCGCGAGCGAAGCGGGGCTTGCGCTGATTCCGCTCGCCGCGATCTCCACCTGTGGTGCCGCGATCGCCGGACGGACAATGGCGCGCGCCAAGCACTACAAGCGCGTGGCCATCGTGGGCACCTCGGCGGCGGCGATCTTCGGTATGGTGCTGACCGTGACGACGCTGCCGCTGTGGGGTTTGCTGATCGTCCTGTCGCTGTTCGCGCTCGGGCTCGGCACGACGTTCCCGGTCAGCGTGGTCTCGCTGCAGAACGCAGTGGCGCGCCCGCAGATCGGCACCGTCACGGGCGCGATGAATTTCTTCCGCGCGCTGATGTCGTCGTTCACGGTCGCTGCCTTCAGCGCGATCCTCTTGATGGCGCTCGGCGCCGGTATCTCACTCGGCGAACACCGGGGACCGGCGAATGCGATCCCCGTCGCCGACATGATCACGGCGTTCCGCTACGTGTTCGGAGCCGCCGCCGCGCTCTTGGCCTGCGCCGCGGTGTGTATCATCGCGATGGAAGAACGGCCGCTGGCCGGTCCGTCGACGCCTTCGGAGATGGCGGAGTAGGGCGCCTATTCGATTGGCATGCGAGCGCCCTTCGCGCCGTTTAGCAATCGCTTGAGGTGAAAGTTGGCCAGGGGATCCTCGGCGTGCGAACCGACAAGTGCGGCAAAGGCCGGCATTGCACTGCCATCGCCGGCCTCGAGCTTGGCGAAAGCTTCGCCATACAGTGAAGTCGCTGGCGCCCCAAAACTTGCTGCCGATAACGGCTCGTAGGCGCGCAATGGTTCGCTGCGCCCACGCAGCACGAGATCCCCGATCGGCCGGCCCCTGAAGTTCTCCACCGCGTTTGCAATTGTCGCGCTGACGCAGATTCGCGTGCCGAGAAACTTGTTGGCGGCTTCGAGTCGCGCCGCCGTGTTGATGGTGTCGCCGTAAGCGGTGTAGTCAAAGAAGCGGCTGCCCCCGAAATTGCCCACCAGCGCAGGACCCGCATGAACGCCGATGCGGGTGGCACCGAAATTCACGCCTTTCGCCTTCCACCGTTCGCGAAACGCCTCCGCCCATGCGTCGAGCTCCCGCGCACAAGCGACTGCACGCGTCGCATAGTCGGGCTGGTCGCTGGGCGCATTGAACAGTACCTCGATCGCATCGCCGATCACCTTTGCCACGGTCCCCTCATGGGCAAAGACGACATCGGTCATTCCGGTCACATATTCGTTGAGCAGCTGCCCGAGGAGTTCGGGCGCGGCAGCCTCAATGAGTGAGGTGAAGCCGGTTATGTCGGTGAAGATGACCGCAACGTCGCGCCAGGTCACCTCCGTGCTGTCGCCCACACTGGCCGCAAGCCGCTTGGCGAGCTCGGGCGAGAAATAGCGGGAGAGCGAAGCATGGGCTCGCTCGGCTTCCGTCTGACGGCGACGTGCCTCGCGCAGCATTTCGATGTGCCGCAGGGTCTTATCGATCGTCGCTTCGAGATCGGCAAAATCGATCGGCTTGGTCAGGAAGTCGAACGCACCGCGATTCATCGCGGTGCGGATGTTGCTCATGTCGCCGTAAGCCGACACGATAATGGTCGATTTCTTGTCCTCGGATTCTTGCAGCTTGGCGAGCAGCGACAGGCCGTCCATTCGTGGCATGTTGATGTCGGCGACCACCAAGTCGACGTGCGGATGCTCTTCTAGCGACTGCAACGCCGCGAGCCCGTCACGCGCAAACATGAAGCTGACCAAACCCTCGCGAACCTGCCGTCGGAATTTCTGAAGGACCAGCGCCTCCAGATCCGGCTCATCATCAACCACGAGGATGGTTGCGGTCATGCGGCTTGCTCGAGTCTGGCATCGATCTTCTGACGCAGCGTCACGAAATCGATCGGTTTGTTCAGAAGGTCAGTTGCGCCGTTCTCGAGCGCCTTGCGCCTGGTGTCGGCATCGCCATAGGCCGTGATCATGATGACCGGCACCTCGGGCCGCATCTCCTTGACCTTCGGCAGCATTTCCAGCCCCGTCATGCCGGGCATGTTGATGTCGGACAGGATCAGGATCAGCGAATGCTCGATGGTTGAGCCGACGCGCGCCAAAGCGTCCGGCGCGGACCGGGCGAAGTCCATGACGAATCGCTGTGCACGCAGGTCGCGGCGGAATTGCTGGCGGAACAACGCTTCCACGTCGGGCTCGTCATCCACAACTAGAACCAGAACACTCACGGCTATCCTCTGGACTTTTCTGCAAAATTGCTTGTTCGCGGCAACACGATACGGAATTCAGTGAAATGGCCTTGTTCAGTATCCACCTCAATGGTGCCGCCATGTTGCTTCACGATGATATCGTGGCTCATCGATAGTCCCAAACCGGTCCCTTCGCCGGCCGGCTTGGTGGTGAAGAAGGGGTTGAACATCTTCTCCTTTACCTCGGGCGGAATGCCGGTGCCGTTGTCGCGGATGCGGATTTCGACGGCATCGCCGAGGTTTCTGGTGCTGGCCTGCAGCGTCGGCTCGAAACCAGGCTCGCCGCCTTCCTTCCTGCGCTTGGTCACGGCGTAGAAACCGTTGGAGACCAGATTGAGGAACACGCGGGTAATCTCCTGCGGGAACACGTCGATCTGGCCCGCGGCTGGATCGAAGTCGCGCTCCAGCGTCACATTGAAGCCGGGCTTCTCGGCGCGGGCGCCGTGATAGGCGAGGTTGAGGCTCTCATCCACCAGTGCGTTGATGTCGGACGGCCGGTGCTCGCCGCCGCCCTCGCGGGAATGCAGCAGCATGTTCTTGACGATGGAATCCGCGCGCTTGCCGTGCTGTACGACTTTTTCGAGATTACCCTTCAGGAGTTCCGTCAGCTCATCCACTTCCGCGCGGATCTTCTCGCTCACCGCGGCTTGCCCGAGCGCGTCGTGCAGCTCCTCGGTCAACTCGGCTGAAAGGGCGGCAAAATTGTTGACGAAGTTGAGCGGGTTCTTGATCTCGTGGGCGATTCCCGCAGTGAGCTGGCCGAGCGAAGCGAGTTTTTCGGTTTGCACCAAGCGGTCCTGCGCGGTGCGCAACTCGTGGAGCGATTGCGAGAGATCGTTGGTTCGCTGCCGCAGCTCCTTGAGCAGCCGTGTGTTTTCGATCGCAATGACCGCCTGGTTGGCAAAACCGGTCAGCAGTGCGATCTGCTTCTCATTGAACGGCATGACTTCCCGGCGGTAGATTCCGATCGTGCCGACCAGTTCGCTGTCCTTGAGCATCGGAACAACGAGAATGGTTCGTGCACCTGCAAGATCGACGAGGTGCCGGGTCGGCGGGTCACCCTCGGCATACAGCGCGGAAGCGCTGAGATCAGGTGTGTGTGCGACCTGCCTGGTCCGCACGATTTGCCCGAGGATACCATCAGGCCGTACGCGGAAACTATCTTTCCTCGCCGACAGGAATTCCGGCGGGACATTGTGGAAAGCGACGGTACGAAAATTGTCATTCTCGCGGAGATTCATGAGTCCGAACTGCGCACCGCAAATGCGGGTCGCATTCTCCAACATACTTTGGAATACCGGTTCCAGATCGCCTGCTGATCGACTGATGACACCAAGCACTTCGGACGTCGCCGTTTGCTGCTCCAGGGATTCGGACAGCTCCCGCGTACGCTGCTGCACCTCCTCAAATAGCCGAACATTGCCGATGGCGATCACGGCTTGGTCGGCGAAGGTCTGCAGCAGGCTGATCTGTTTGTCGGTAAACGGGTGCACCTCCGTACGCCTGAGCAGGATCGCGCCGATGCTTTCGTTCTCGCGCAGCAGCGGCGCGCTCAAAATGCTACGAATGCCTTCGCTTCGCGACAGCTCTCGCGCTTCCGGAAACTCGGCGCCGTCCTCCGAAAATACGTCGCTCACATGTATCGGCATCTTGTCCACAACCGAGCGCCCTGCGACATAGTCACGGTTAATCGCGCGCTTCTCGCCAAAAATGACGGGTATTGGGCCATGATGTGCTTTGTAACCCAGGTGATCGTCTTCTTTCAGATAGACGATAGCATCATTGGCGTCGCAAAGCTCGCAGGCACTCTCGACAATGGCATCGAGCACCGGCCCGACGTCGGTCGGCGAGGAGGCGATGACGCGCAGGATATTGGCGCTGCCGGTCTGGTAGGTGAGGGCTTCCGAGAGATCGCTGGTGCGCTGCCGGACCTCGTTGAACAAGCGCACATTCTCGATCGCGATCACGGCCTGGTCGGCGAAAGTGGCGACGAGGTCGATTTGCTTCTGCGTGAACGGCTCGACCCGCCTGCGCGCCAGTACGATCACCCCGATCGGTTCGTTCTCGCGCAACAACGGCACGCCGAGCGTCGTCCGCTGGCCGGCCAGCGTGGTCGTTTCATGCAGTGTGTATTCGGGATCAGCCACGACATCCTCGATCTGAACCGGGCGCCTCTCGAGCACGGCGCGGCCGGTAACCGTGCCGTGGTCGACGGCCAGTGGATGATTCGTGAGGAAGTCGATATAGGCCTCAGTGTAGCCGACGGCGGCTCCCGCCCGATATTCGTCGCCTACGCGGCGCATGATGAAGGCCATATCCGCATCGCAGAGCTGCGCGGCTGAATTCACCAGCGTGTCGAGCACCGGCTGCAGGTCGAAGGTGGAGCGGCTGATGGTCTTGAGCACGTCGCCGACCGCCGTCTGCTGCCGCAAGGACTCGCTGAGATCATTGGTCCGCTGCTGCACCTCGTTGAACAGCCCAACATTCTTGATCGCGATCACCGCCTGGTCGGCGAACATCTGCAGCAAGCGGGTATGTTGTTCGCCGAACGGGCCGGGCGCGACGCGGGTGACGGTGATGATGCCGATCGCCGCGCCGTCATTCATCAGCGGTGCGAAAAGCATGCTGCGGTAGCCGCGGGCGCGCGCGATGTCGCGCGCCGCCGGTTCGAGATCGGTATCGGGCAATTCCACCGGCGCGCCGTCGCGCGTCAGCTGGTAGGGCGGAAACTCCGCGAGCGGGACCGGGAACGAGGCTTGCAACACGGCATCGCCCTCCGCGTCGGTCGGCGTGAAGGCAGCCAGATGAATCCTGTCGTCGCTGTAGCGGAACACAGCGGCAGAGAAGCCGCCGATCAGGCGGTTGGCGCTGTGCGCGATCGCCTCGAACACCGGCTGCACGTCGGAGGGCGAGGAGGCGATCACCTTCAAGATATCGGCGGTGGCGGTCTGCCGCTCCAGCGCCTCCTTTGTCTCGTTGAATAGTCGCGTATTCTCGATCGCGATCACCGCCTGGTCGGCGAACGTATGCAGCAGCTGGACGTGATGCGGCGCGAAGGCGCCGGGCTCGGCGCGGGTGACACTGATGATGCCAACTGGCGTGCCTTGGTTCATCAGCGGGGTGAACAACACACTGCGAAAGCCGCGCAGGCGGGCCAATTCCCGGTTCGCCTCCGGCACACCTTCGGCCTCCGTATCGGCGAACTGAATGGTCTCGCCGCTGCGAACCAGCTCAAAGATCGGGAACTCCGCGAGCTTCCTCGGGAACGAGGCCTTCAGCGCCTCATCGGCCTCAGGGTTCGTCGGGGTGTAGGCGACCAGATGAAGTTCATCGTCGACAAAATGCAGTACCGTGGTCGAAAACCCGACCAGCAAACGCTTGGCGCTTTCTGCTATGGCTTCGAACACCGGCTCCACATCGGAGGGCGAGGAGGCGATCACTTTCAGGATTTCGGCCGTTGTCGTCTGCCGTTCCAGCGCCTCGCGCGTCTCGTTGAACAGCCGCGCATTCTGGATCGCGATCACGGCTTGATCGGCGAAGGTCTGGACAATCGCGAGCTGCCCTTCCGAAAAACGGAATCCGGCCTGCGGATGGGTAAAGATGATCGTACCGATGCCTTGCTCTTGATCGATCAACGGCACGAAAGTAATGGATCGAAAACGGCCGGCGATTGCGGCCTTGCGCGTAAACTCCGGTGTGTCGGGAGCGGTAACGTCGGGGATCTCAATGATGCGACGTTCGAGAATCGCGCGAGCCGAAGGAGAGCGGTCCGGATCGAACGGAATAGGATATACCGAGCGGGCGCGATCGACATCAAAGCCGGTGATTGAAGCTGCTGTCGCACTCCAGTGCAGCTCGCCGTCTTCGAACGTTGTGATTGTCGCGCTGCAGGGTTCGAACAGCTTTGCCGCGCTGTTGACGATCGCCTCGAACACTGGCTGAACATCGGCAGCCGATCCAGCGATGACCTTCAGGATGCCGGCCGTGGCGCCTTGGCGGTCCCGCGCGAGGTTCAGTTCCCGACGCAGATTTGCGTTCTCGATCTCAAGCTCGATCTGGCGTGCCTTCGCCTCGTCGCGCTCGGCGCGGGCGGATTCGAGGCGCGACTCCATCTCGGTGATGGCCGATTCCAGCTCATCGATCGCGACCGACTTGTTCTCGGGAAGCGTCGCCATTCCAACTATCCATGCCCGAAGCGCGGGGCATGACCGATTGGCCCCTCGCGCCGCGGTTCCAACCGGATTATTTCATCCCGGAAGCCTTAGAGCCAGCGCTCATAGAGGTCTTAAGACGGCCTTTCGGTGCTCACGTCACCTTGATCGGGCGAGGAAACGTGTGATTGCGCCCCCAAGTCTTGCGCCTTCCAAGGGCTCAGCGAGCGAGGCTTTTGCGGCTGCGACAAGGCCGTCGGGCGCATGGCCCTTGCTCCCGGCTATCTCGCAGCAGGCCAGCGCGTAGTCGACAGAGAATTCCGGATGCGTAGAGCAGTCCGGCATATTCGGTGAATGCCGATGACAGGATGGTTTTGGCGCCCGGGGGCGGCGTGACGACCTGATCCTGATGCGAGGCGGCCAGCGCTATGCGCGGGCCTTCGACGACGCCGTTGCCGGGCGCCACGTCGTAAACGTGCCGCCCGATGCCCCAGCCTTTCTCGGACTTGCGCACGGTGCCGCCCAACGCCTGTGCGATCAATTGATGGCCGAAGCAGACGCCGACCATCGGCACCTTGTTCTCGTGGGCTGCGCGCACGAAGTTCTCGAGCGGGGCGATCCACTCGAACCCGTCATAAACGCCGGCCGCGGAGCCGGTGATGAGGATCGCCTCCAGACTTTCGATGTCCGGCAGCGGATCGCCAGCGGGAATGCGGACGGTATTGAAGGTGAAGTCGGCGTCGGCGGCGCCGATCATCTGCTCGAACATCTGCGGATACGATCCGTAGAGTTCGCGGTTTTTGGGACTGACCAGCCCGGTTTCGATGATGGTGACGCGCGACATCGGCGATTGATGGTCTCTCTGCGTACCCTCAGGTCCCCGGCCTTGACACCTCGGTCTCCTTGCTGGTGATGAATTCCAACAGCACCGGGACGCCTTCCTGTGTCTTCTGGATACCGCGCCTGATGGCGGGGATGATGTCTTCCGGCTTCGTCACCCGCTCGCCATAGCCGCCGAACGCGCGCGCCATCGCGGCGTAGTCGCCGGAAATGTCGGTGGAGCGGTATTTCTCGGTCGAGATCGGCATCACCTTCAGTTCGATCGCCATGGAAAAATTGTTCAAGAGGATCGACATGATCGGGATGCGTTCGCGCACCGCGGTTTCGAAATCCATGCCGGTGAAGCCGATCGCGGCGTCGCCCCAGACGTTGATGCAGAGCTTGTCGGGTTTTGCCAGCTTGGCGCCCATCGCAAGGCCAAGGCCGTAGCCGAGCTGCGTGGTCTTGCCCCAGCCGATATAGGACAGAGGCTCGACCGATTTCCAGAACGGCGAAAGCTGGTCGCGCGGGCTGCCGGCGTCGTGGGTGATGATGGTGTTGTTGATGTCGACGGTGTGCTGCAGGTCCCACAACACCCGATAAGGGTTCAGCGGCGCTTCGTTATGCGTCAGCTTCGGCATCCATTTCGCCAGCCATTCCTTGTGAGAGGCGGCGATCTCGGCGGCGACCGCGGTTGCGTCGCGATCGGACGTAACAGTCTTGCCGATCTCTTCCAGCAAGGCATCGAGCACCAGGGCAGCATCGCCAACCAGACCGATTTTGGCCTCGACATCCTTGTTAAGATGGTTCGGATCGAGCGTGGAATGAATGATGGTCTTGCCCTTCGGCATGGCGATGCCGAACGAGGTTTCGGTGAACGAGCAGCCAATTCCTAAGATCACGTCGGCGTCGCCCAAGAATTTCGGCACCGCGCGTGGCACGGCGAGGCCGCCCGAGCCCAGCGATAGCGGATGCGTCTCCGGAAACGACGACTTGCCGCCAAGGCTGGTCGTGACGGGAATGGCGAGGCGCTCGGCCAGCCGTCTGAGCTGCGGCCAGGCCTTTGCGTAATGCACGCCCTGACCGGCATAGATCACCGGACGCTTCGCGGCGATGAGCAGGGCGGCCGCTTCCTTCACATGCAGGGGATCCGCGCCGTAACGGGTGCGCAGCACCGGTGTATAGTTGAGAGGCTCCGGCACTTCCTCGTTCCACATGTCGGCCGGGATTTCGACAATGACCGGTCCGCCGCGGCCATTCTTCAATTTGGTGAACGCTCTCCGGAAGATGTTGCAGACTTCCGCCGCGATGTTGATCGGCTCGGACGACTTCGAGAACGCCTTCATCGCCTGGCTGGAATTGAAGTTCGGGTCGATATTGGCGAGCCTGCGCGCATAGCCCATCGGCAGCACCAGCACGGGGACGGATTCGCCGTAGCATTGCGCCACGCCGCCCATCGCGTTCTCGGCGCCGGGCCCGTGCTGCATGCAGAACGCGCCGATCGAACGGCCCGAGGTGACGCGCGAGATAGCATCCGCCATGTGAACGCCGATGCGCTCCTGCCGCACCATCACCGGGCGGATGTCGGCATTGGCGGCATATTCGATGAGATGATTGACCGGATAGCCGCAGAGGATTTCGATTCCCTCGCGTTTCATGATTTCCGCGATGGCGGCGCCGAGTTTCATGACGGTCTCTCCCCCTGGATGCAGGCCGGTTTGGGTCCGGCCAATTTGCGACAGTAGGAACAGGATTTCCACGCGAGGTAAAGCGAAGCTGCACGTGCGCGCGGAAGTGCTGATATGCGTTTCGTAGCCTTTGGCCGCGATCGACCGTCAACAGGGGCGCGGTTCCTCGTCAGCCTTAATCAATCGTTCATTCTGTTCTTCAAGGCCTCTTCAACGGTTCCGCCCTAGAGTTTAATCAGTATGGCGCGGGAGAAAGTCCGGGGGGGGGGGAGCGTCGACAGGAGCTTGTCTATGCGTCGATTACTGGCACGATTTGTAGACGATGAATGCGGCGCTACCGCCATCGAATATTGCCTCATTGCGGTCGGCCTCAGCATCGTGATCGTCGCCGCCGTCGACGGCATCGCCATCGTGCTCCGCGAGATATTCACCGACGTCAGCACCGGGCTCAAGTAGCGGCAAGGCCGCACAGACATCATGCTGGAACTGCTGTTTGGGCCGCTGTTGGTATCCTGGGGGCCATCAATTCTGGCCTACGTCCAGCAACATCCGTGGCGCGTGTTCTCCGTGATATTGGTCGCAGCCTGGTTGATCGATTGGATGGTCAACGACCGGTCGTCTGGTGGCTGCGATGGCGGGCTGGACTTTGGCAGCGGGGACGGGGACGGCGGCGGGGATTGAAACCGGCGCTATTTGTCTTCTGGGTCCGCATTGAGGGCCCGCAGCATCGCGATCCGCGCGAACATCATCCAGCCGCCGCCGGTCTCGGCCGCGTTGATCAGATTTTCCACCGCGACCTGCCAGTGCGCCTCGTGCTGCACTTTCTCCGGCAAGGTCATGACATAGTCGGCGGCCTGCTGCAGTGTCGCGAGCTTACGGCCGCTGCGAAGCGGTATCGGATCATCGAACGGCGTCGACCACGGCATCGCGCGCTAGATGGTGCTATCTATCGCGCTCCTTGCCCGATCATCCGGCCTTCTTGGTGCGGGCGGCGGTACGCACCGGCTTTTCCGCCTTCTTCGGTGCTTCCTTCGCCGTCTCCTTGGCGGCGCGCTTTCCGCTACCGCTGATCGGCAACAGCATCTCGCGCTGGCCGGCGGCGGCCTTCTTCGGCTTCTTGCCCTTGGCCTTGGCGGCGGCAGGGGCGGCCTCTTTCTCGCTGGCGATGCTGCGCTTCAGCGCGTCCATCAGGTTGATGACGTTGCCGCTGGTCTTCGGCGCCGCCTTGGCCTTCGTGCTCAGGCCGTTGCGCTTCTGGTTGATCAGATCGATCAGCGCCTGCTCGTAGCGGTCCTCGAATTGCTCGGGTTCGAATGAGGCGGATTTCTGCTCGACGATATGCTTTGCCAGATCAAGCATATCCTTGGTGATCTTCACGTCCTGGATATCGTCGAAATATTCCGTCTCGTTGCGCACTTCATAGGGATAGCGCAGCAGCGTTCCCATCAGCCCCTTCTCGAGCGGCTCCAGCGCTATGATGTGCTCGCGGTTGGTCAGTACCACGCGGCCGATCGCGACCTTGTCCATGCTGCGGATGGTTTCACGGATCACCGCAAATGCATCGTGGCCAACCTTGCCGTCCGGAACGAGATAATAGGGGCGGATCAGATAGCGGCCGTCGATATCGGATTTCGGAACGAATTCGTCGATCTCGATGGTGCGGGTCGATTCCAGCGCGATGTCGTCTAGCTCATCCTTCGACACTTCAATGTAGGTGTCGGTATCGATCTTGTAGCCCTTCATGATGTCTTCGCTGGCGACTTCCTCGCCGGTCTCGGCGTCGACCTTGGCGTATTTGATGCGGTGGCCGGTCTTGCGGTTGATCTGGTTGAACGAGACCTTCTCGGTGTCCGACGTCGCCGGATAGAGGGCGACAGGACAGGTCACGAGCGACAGGCGCAGAAAACCCTTCCAATTGGCGCGAGGGGCCATGGGCTACTCCGAAAATACGCAACAGACGAACGGGAAGGATACCACCGGATCACCCCGTCTCAAACATGCCGGGCTGCGGAATCTCGGAACGGCGTTAACCCTCGAGGGGCCCGTTCTGAGCCGGACCTGCGACCTTTTTAACACGGCGACCGCGCGACACGGCCCAAATACCCGGAACATCACTTTTGATCATGCGTTGCTTTCACAGCCGGTGTCGGAGCATTCGCTGACATTACAGGCACTTACTCGAAGAGGTCCCCATGGCAACGAAACGACATGGCCAGATCGTCGAAACCCCGACCGAGGCGCGCCAAGCTGAACCCGGTCCGTCCGTGCTTGCACTCCTGACGGTATCGACCGGGCTCGCGATTCTGATCCTTGGCATCGTCTGGTTCATATTCTTCCGCACATAAGGGACTGACCGAGGCTGCGCGACCTGGGTGTTTATCCGCGCGGCTGGGCCGTGGGTCCCGCTTTTCGGGAGCCATTGCCGCAAGCAACCTGCCGGCCCCCTTGGGGCCTCCGATCGGGCATGTTAGGCGTTGGGCCTGCGGTTTGGGGGCGTACCCGGGCCCGCGGAAAGCGTCATGACGAAAAAGTCGCACTGCCCGGTGTACGTCGTTCATGGCCCGTTCACCCCGCTGAGCCTCATCATGAGAACTGATATTGTAGGGCTCACTATTGGAGGCCAGCTTGCGCCTGCTTGTTGTTGAGGACGATCCGGATCTCAACCGTCAGCTTACGACGGCTTTGACGGATGCCGGTTATGTGGTTGATCGCGCGTTCGACGGCGAGGAGGGGCACTATCTGGGCGACAGCGAGCCCTATGACGCCGTCGTGCTCGACATCGGGTTGCCGAAGATGGATGGCATCTCGGTCCTGGAGGCGTGGCGCCGCAACGGCCGCGCCATGCCAGTCCTGATCCTCACCGCGCGCGATCGCTGGAGCGACAAGGTGCAGGGTTTTGATGCTGGCGCCGACGACTATGTCGCAAAGCCGTTTCACCTTGAAGAAGTGCTGGCGCGCATTCGCGCGCTGCTGCGCCGCTCCACCGGCCATGCCCAGTCGGAACTGACCTGCGGCCCGGTCTCGCTGGATACCCGCACCGGGCGGGTCAGCGTCTCGGGCAATCCGGTCAAGATGACCTCGCACGAATACCGGCTGCTGGCCTATCTGATGCATCACACCGGGCGCGTGGTGTCGCGCACCGAACTGGTCGAGCATCTCTACGACCAGGACTTCGACCGCGACTCCAACACCATCGAGGTGTTCGTCGGCCGCATCCGCAAGAAGCTCGACGTCGACATCATCCAGACCGTGCGGGGGCTCGGCTATCTCTTGACGCCGCCGTCGCCTGGCGCCTGATGAGCCTTGCTCTTTTATTCGAGCATGATCTTATCCGAAGGCCGGTCTCCATCCGCAGGATTGGAGGCTGGGGATACGCTTTTCGGGATCTTGTTCTGATGCGCGGAAGTTCGCTCGCCACGCGGTTGTTCCTGTCGGCGACCGCGTGGGTGGTCGTGATCCTGGTCATCACCGGCGTGATCCTGTCGTCGGTCTACCGGAACGCGACCGAGCGCGCCTTCGATCGCCGCCTCAACCTCTACCTCCGCACCCTGATCGCCGAAGTCGCAACGCCGGACGAGCCGCCTGAGCAACAGTTCCAGTCGCTCGGCGAACCGCTGTTCGAACTGCCCTTGTCCGGCTGGTACTGGCAGATCGTCCGGACCGACGAGAAGGCCGAAACAAAGGCCTCGCGTTCGCTGTGGGACAAGAAGCTGCCGAAGCTCGAGGATATCGGTGCGGAGTTGACCCCGGCCGGGATCCGTCTCGGCTACGTCGACGGTCCGGAGGGCCAGGATCTGAGGGTGGTCGAACGGCCGGTCGACCTCGGCGCCGACGGCAAGTTTCTGGTCAGCGTGGCTGGCGACGCATCCGAGATTTTCGACGAAATCCGCGCCTTCGATTATTACCTCGGCGGCACTTTTGCAGCGCTCGGCATCGTGCTGCTCCTGACCACGATCTTCCAGGTCCGCTTCGGGTTGGCCCCGCTCAAGCGCATTTCGGAATCGATCGCCGACATCCGCTCCGGACGCGCCGAACGGCTTGAGGGCCAATTTCCGGTCGAGATCGCGCCGCTGGCGCGCGAGACCAACGCCCTGATCGACGCCAACCGCGAGATCGTCGAACGCGCCCGCACCCATGTCGGCAACCTTGCCCATGCCATCAAGACGCCGCTGTCCGTGATCGTCAACGAGGCCTCCGCCCACACGGTGGATCCCTTTGCGAACAAGGTTTTGGAGCAGGCTTTTGTGATGCGGGATCAGGTCGCGCATCACCTCGAGCGCGCACGCATCGCCGCGCGCGTCACCATCGTCGGCACTGTCACCGAGGTCGCGCCCGCCATCGAGGCGCTGCGGCGGACCATGGAAAAGATCCACCGGGATCGTGGTGTCACGATCGCGGTCAAGGCGGACCCGCAGGCAAAGTTCCGCGGCGAGCGCCAGGATCTTGAGGAGATGGCCGGCAATCTGGTCGACAATGCCTGCAAATGGGCGGCCTCGCAGGTATTCATCGAGGTGCGCGCGGAATTGCCGGTCGTATCAGGCACCGGGCCACGGCTGCGGATCATCGTCGATGACGATGGCCGTGGATTGTCCGCTGCCGAGCGCGCGCAGGTGTCCCGGCGCGGCCAGCGCCTGGACGAATCCAAGCCGGGCTCCGGGCTCGGGCTTTCGATCGTGATCGATCTCGCCGGCCTCTATGGCGGTAGCCTCGTCCTGGGCGACGCCCCGATCGGCGGGCTGCGGGCAGAGCTGGTGTTGCCGGGGATATGAACGTCCTATCGGGCTGAATTGCCTGGGATTGAAGGGGCGCTATCCGGCACGGCCCAGGGCGATTTCGTTATTCCTAAACGGCTTCTTAACGCGCACACTTCTAAAATCGGCGGTGGACGCGCTTTGCCGTCCGCGTGACACAAATATATCCACACCAGGCGAATGAGCCAGACATCGACAGAGCGGCTGAGGGACTATCTCGCCCAGCTCCCGCCTCAATCGCAGGCGCTGCTGATGCGGGAGTTCGAGCGCGCCATCGAGCGCGGGGAAGACCTCGCCGTCGCCAATTTCGTGCTTGAGCAATTGCGCAAGGTCGTGCGCGGGACCGAGGAAGACGACGAGGCGCGTCCGCGGACCGACGACCCGGCGCGGCTGTTGTACGGTCCACTCGAGCCATTTCTCGTCGAGGGCAATTTTCCGGTGCGCGCCGGGCAGATCCGGCGCGCGTCGCTGCTGCCGGTTTGGCAATGGCTGGGCCGCGACGGCGCGCCCGAGGCCGTGCGCGCATTCGAAACGACACTCGGCGAGATCAGGCTGAGCGGCTCCACCGCAGGTCTCGAAGCCGCGACCCGTAAATTCCAGCTCGCTGCAGCCGAGGCGATCGTCAAGATCGCCACTCCGGTGCAGGGAGACGACAGGCATCGCGCGCTCTCGCGCATCGGTCCGCCAAACGTTGTCGAGGATTTATTGTCGATCGGCGCGGTGCTGCGGGCCCGTGAGGCGATGGAGACGCTCGGCAGTCGGCTTCCGGGCCAGATTCGGGCGCTGACGCCCTCCCAGCTCGAGACGGCGACGTCCGCGCTCAACGTGCCCTCGTTGCAGACACCGCAATTGCTGCCGTTCGCGCTGTCGCTGATCATGCAGCGGCTGGTGGCGCCGTGGCAGATCATCCGTCTCGCGGTCAGGATGGCGGCCTCCGACGACGAGATTCGCGTGGCGGCCACGCCCTACGGCATCGCCGTTACGATCGCGCTGCACGATCTCTCGTTTCTCACGGCCTGCCTGCGCACGGACATCAGGCGCGGCCATTTCGACAATGTCGGCGATCAACTGAAAATCCTGCATGATGGCGTGCGGGGCTTGCGCACCGAGCTCGATCTGCGCAACGATTCCGCGTGGGGCCGCCAGCTCACGTCGATCCGCGCCGATATTTCCAATTCGCTGCAGTCGGAGATCGAGAGCGTGCCCGGCCGGGTCCGCCGCATCCTGCGTCAGCGCGCCGACAAGGATATCGCTTCGGCGCCGAAGATCGACGCCGCGGAGGTCGAAGAGATCGCCGCCCTGATCGACTTCGTGGCGGTGTGCCGCACCTATGCCAGCGAACTCGCCATCAACGAGGTCACTCTGCGGACCTATTCCGACCTGCAGCATTACGTCGAGCATTCAACCGAGAGCCTGGTACAGGCGCTGCGCGGCGCCGACACCAGAGCGCGCGCCTACCGGCAGATGCAGGCCAAGGCGGCGATCCGCTTCTGCGAAATCCTGTTCGGCCATGATTATGCGTCGCTGATGAGCCGGGCGGCCGAAAATGCCATGACCGGCGAGCGTAAGACGAGCAAGGCCGGCTAGCGCCGCCTCTGATCTATCGCGTCATGCCTTGCGTCGATCCTTGGCGCCGCGAAGAAATTCGGCGAAGGCCTTCAGCGTCACATCGGAAACATGATGTTCGATGCCCTCGGCATCAGCCTCCGCGGCTTCCTGCGGAACGCCGAGCGCCAGCAAGACGTCGACCACCAGACGGTGACGGGCGCGGACGCGCTTGGCGAGCGTCTCGCCCTTTTCGGTCAGGAACACCCCGCGATAGGGGCGGGCCGTAACCAGGTCTTCGCGCTTCAACCGCGCAATGGTGTCGATCGCCGTCGGGTGCGATACGCCCAGCCTGCGCGCGATGTCGGTCGGGCGCGCCTCGCCGGTCGTGCCAAGCAGATCGGAGATCAATTCGACATAGTCTTCCAGAACCGCGGTCGATCGCGCCGATCGTGCCTTTCCGAACCGGCGCGCCTGCGTTTGTTCCGCGGGCAGCGGCGTCATCGGTTTGGCCCGATTTGTCGAGGGCTTACGCACCACTGCACCTTCCAGGCGAATCCATCCAGACGAGGCGCGACCATGGCGTGCTGCCGACCACATTGCAAGTTGGCGGCTTGTCGCCGATCTGCAACAGGCCGGCGCCTGGCATTTGCGACTCGTTCGCAGCATCTTGACAGTTAACGGCTCAGCATTAACATGTAGCCTTACCTACGTTTTGGTGTTGCGGCTTATCAGGTGGCTGTTGCTGAAGCGCGATCGGTTGGGGATGAATATGCGCGCGAAGCGAATGGCCCTTGCGGGCACATCGGCACTGGCCGTGGTTTGGTTGAGCCACGCCGCGGCGCTAGCGCAAACCGCAGCGCCCGCGTCACCGACGCCCCAGGCCGCGCCGTCTGCCGAACCAGCCGCTCCGGCGCCGCCGGCAGCGGGGCAAGCCCCGGCGGAGCAGGCTCCGTCGCAGACCGCGCCGGCCCCGGCGGCCGGACCGCAAGCCACGCCGAGCGCGCCGGCGGAAATCGACATGCCGCAAGTGACCGTCGAGGGGCGTCAGCCTAAACCCGCGCGGCGGGCCGCGCGCAGCGAGTCCGGTCGGCGTTCGACGACCGTGGCGGCACCGCTGCCGGGCCCAACGCCCGCGCCCGTGCCCACGTCGCCCTTCAATCCGCCATTCGCGCCGCTGTCGACGATCGGGAGCAACCAGATCCAGACCGGCAGCAGCAACGGTGGGTTCGGCAGCCTGTTCACCAATATGCCCGGCGCAACATCGGCGGGGCTTGCCACCGAATCGTCGCGCCCGATCTTGCGTGGCCTGTCGGACGCAAAGGTCCGCATTCAGGAGAACGGCGTCGGTGCGGTCGACGTGTCGGACATCGCGCAGGACCACGCGGTGCCGATCGACCCTCTCGCCATCCAGAAGGTCGACGTCATTCGCGGACCGGGTGCGCTCCGCTTCGGCTCGCAAGCCGTTGGCGGCGTCGTCGATGTCAACAACAACCGGATTCCGACCGCTGCGCCGCTCGGGGGAGTGGCTGCGGAACTGAGGTCGGGTGTGACGAGCGTCAACAAGGGATGGGAGAGCGGCCTGTTGCTGGATGCCGGCGGCCGCAACGCCGCCGTTCACGCTGACATCTACGGGCGCTCCTCCGGCGATTACAGCGTCCCGAGTTACCCGTATCTGGTCCCGCCAATCCCTGCGCCTGCCTTTAACGGCAAGCAGCCGAATTCCGCTTCGCAAAGCGCAGGCGCGGCGGTCGGCGGCTCCTGGCTTTTCGACGGCGGTTATGCCGGCATCGCCGTCTCCCGTTTCACCAGCGACTACTACGTACCCGGTATTGCGACCGCGGAAGCCCGCCAGCACAACGACCTCGAGCAAACCAAGATCAGCTCCAAGGGCGAGTATCGACCGGACGCAAGCGCGCTTGCCGCGATCAGGTACTGGACCGGATATTCGGAGTACCGGCACGACGAGACCGTGCTAGCCACCACCGGCTTCCAGGAGATTACCGCCACCTTCAAGAACCGGCAGACCGAAGGCAAGCTCGAGTTCGAACTTGCGCCGTTCGCCACGCCAATCGGTGCGCTGACCAGCATTTTTGGCGCGCAAGGCGCCTACCAGCAACTCGATACGGCAGGGCAGGCGATCTTGCTTCCGGCCCAGACCAGAACAGCGGCGGCGTACTTTCTCAATGAAGTCAGGCACACGGACACGCTGCGCACGCAATTGGCGGGTCGCATCGAGGGGGTCAATGTCGCGGGAACGGCATTCACTTTCCCGCCGAATTTTCTCCCACCACCGGATGAGCCGGGCAGGGCCGCCGCCAAGCTCGACTTCATGCCGAAGAGCGTCAGCTTCGGCATCATCAAGGATCTTCCATCCTCGCTGGAAGCCAGCCTGACGCTGCAACGGATCGAACGTGCGCCGCGCGCTCTCGAACTGTTCGCCCAAGGTCCCGACGGTTCGGAGAAGACGTTCAAGATCGGCAACCCGAACCTCGGAATCGAAACCGCGCAGACCGCGGAAATCGGCTTGAAACGTACGGATGGCGATTTCAGGTTCGCCGCGAATGCCTACTACACGTCGTACGACAAGTTCATTTTCTCGCGCGCCACCGGCATCTTTTGTCAGGAAACGTTTGCTTCATGCGGCGCCGGCACCGATTACATCCAGGTCAACTACGATCAGCGTGACGCGACTTTCCGCGGCGGCGAACTGGCGTGGCAGTGGGACGCCGCGCAACTTGGCAATGGCACCCTTGGCCTCGATGGCCAATATGATGTGGTGCGGGCGACCTTCACTGACGGCAGCAACGTGCCGCGCATTCCTCCGATGCGACTAGGCGGCGGCGTCTACTGGCGCAACGACAATTGGTTCGCGCGCGTCGGCGTGTTGCACGCGTTTGCGCAGAACGACATTCCGCAATTCGACACGCCGACCGCCGGATATGATTTGGTGAAAGTACAACTCGAGCACCGGAAATTCTGGAAGGATTCGCCGTGGGGCGCGGTTGAGGTCGCGACCGGGGTAGTTGGCGACAATCTGCTCAACGCCAACATTCGCAACTCCGTTCAATTCCACAAGGACGAGATCCTGCAGCCGGGTCGTGGCTTCAAGCTGTTTCTCAACGTCAAATACGGGGTCGACCGGCCAAGCGGCCCGCCCGGCACCTGGATCGGCACGGCGAGACGGCCGGCCGGCAATGGCTACTACAAGAGCCCCGCGCTCGAAGCGGCGGCCTGGAACTGGGCGGGCATCTACGCCGGCGGCAATGTTGGATATTTGAGGGGTGAGGGCGGTACCAACGCTGCGTTCAACGACGTTGCAACCGGTGCCTCGCTTGCCGGAGCCCGCCTGTCGTCCACGCACGACACCGCCAGTATTGGCGGACAGGCTGGCTACAACTGGACGTCGGGCCGGATGCTGGCAGGCATTGAAGGCGATTTCGAATACCGCAATCAGCGCGGAAGCAGCGCCACCGCTTGCCCCGGCAACATCTGCAACCCGGCGCTCGCTCCGCTCGACGCCACCGTGACGGCGAGTCTGGACTATCGCTTGGGGTGGGTGGCCTCGGTTCGCGGCCGCGTCGGAACGCTTGTGACGCCGGACCTGCTTGCCTACGCCACCGCGGGCGTTCCGTTCGGCAAGATAACGACGTCAACGGCTATTGCAGGTTTCGACGACGCGGGCGTCGCAACCACCGCGTCTCTGGATCGGCACTTGTATCGGTTCGGCTGGACTGTCGGCGCCGGTTTCGAGACGCGGCTGGCAGGCAACTGGACCGCAAAGCTCGAATATCTCCACATGGATTTCGGCTCGGTGCGTTCGACGCCGCCTGTGGCGGTCAATACGGCGGTTGCGTTTGACGCCAACACGCGGGTGACCAGTGATGGTGTCAGGATCGGGATGAACTACAGATTTGGCAGCGGCGCGACCGTCGTGGATTAACGCATCGAACTGATGTTGTGATCAGACGGTCGGATGCCGCTTGCTATCTGCCCTATTTGACCGTGAAGCGGATCGGCTGCCTCACGACAACGAATTCGCCGGGAAACATTGCGGGCGGCGAAGGGAAGGGCTGCGCGCGCTTGAGGAGCGCGAGCGCTTCCTCGTCAAGGGCGCCGGATCCCGAACTTTGAGTTACACGCGCGCTGACAACCATTCCCTTGCGATCAAGCGTAAACGACACCTGCGCCGTCCCTTGCTCGCGCCGCGACCGCGCTGCTTCCGGATACCGCTTGTTCTTTTCAACCAAAGCAAGGACCTGGGTTCGCCATGTCACGACGGCCTCCGAATTCTTGTCATTCGGCACACCCTGGGTCGGCGCAACGGCGACCGGTGCGATCCGTTCGTTGATCGCGGGTGGTGCTGATGTCGTGGCGGCCGCCGCCTGCTGCTGCGTCACGTCAGGCTGCGGCTTGCTCTGCAAAGCAGCCGCGTCCGGATTGGCAGCGGGCGGCAACTCGGGCGTTTCATCGGGCGGCGTTTCATCGGACTTCGCCACCGGCTGCGCCTCCGACATCACCTGCTCCGGGCCGGGCGCAATGTCGGTCGGCGTCGTCGCTGGTGCTGCGGCCAACGGTGCTAGGTCGACCACGATCGCGCCCGAAGGTTCGGCAGCCACCGTGTCATCCACATCGCGCCAGGTGGCGAGCGTGGCAGTCAATCCGGCATAGACGCACAGCACCGCGAGGCTGCTGAACATCCATCGTCGAAGGTCAGAACGATCTTCGGCCGCAAGCTGCATCATGGCGATGAGGCTTGCTCCATTCCGACCAGGGCTACCTTGAGGTAGCCGGCGGCCCGCAACATGTTCATGACCTGCATCACCTCGCCATAGGGGACGAGCTTGTCGGCGCGCAGGAAAATGCGGGTGTCCTTCTGGCCGCTGGTGCTTGCATCGAGCGCGCCGGGCAGTGCGCTCCGCTCCACGGTATCGTTCCCGACGGAAAGCGACAGGTCCGGCTTCACCGTCAGATAGACCGGCTTGTCCGGCCGCGGCTGCGGCTGCGCGTTCGACGCCGGAAGATCGACGGCGATATCGACGGTCGCAAGCGGGGCAGCAACCATGAAGATGATAAGCAGAACGAGGATGACGTCGATGAACGGCGTCACGTTGATCTCATGGACTTCGGCGAGATCGCCGTTGCCTTGGTTCAGGCTGGCGGCCATGGCTGCTACTCCGCCGCTGCGAGGTGCCGCCGCACCAGCATGGTGCCGCTATCGAGGTCGCGGCCGACCAGTCGCGTAATCTCTGCGGATCCGTCCCCGAGCAGCGCCCGGTAGGAAGCGATCTGGCGTGCAAAGAGATTGTAGATCATGACGGCGGGAATCGCCGCCACCAGCCCGAGCGCCGTCGCCAGCAGTGCCTCGGCAATTCCAGGCGCGACCACGGCGAGGTTGGTGGTTTGCGACTTCGATATTCCGATGAAGCTGTTCATGATTCCCCAGACCGTGCCGAACAGTCCGACGAAGGGGCCGGTCGATCCGATGGTCGCAAGCACGCCGGTGCCTAGTCCGATGCGCCGGCTTGCCGCCGCCTCGATCTGCTGCAGCCGGGAGGCGATCCTTGCCTTGATCCCCTCCTTGTCCATTCGATCGGTGCTCAATCTCAATTCTGCCAGGGCACCCTCGAGCAACTGGGCAACTGCGCCCTCGGGGACCTGCCGCACGGCGTCTTCCACGTTCCGGACGTCGGCGAGCTCGCGCAGGGCGTGCCGGGCGTTCCGTCGCGCCTTGATCAGCTCGATCGTCTTTGCGAGCCATACCGTCCAGGTGACCGCGGTCGCAAAGGCCAGACCGATCATCACCGCTTTGACGACGACGTCGGCCTGCATGAACATGCCCCAGGGGCTGAGATCGCGAGGCAGCGCTGCAGCCGCGATCACCGTCCTTTCCGTTGCGTCCTGGGCGGCGGTCGGAAATGACAGCAACAGCAGCGGAAGTGACAGAAGCAGAACGCTGCGGCGAAGTTTCAGGTCAACTGGAATTTTGACAGGGGTGGAGGGAACAGCGCCACGTCGAAGTGCTTTCCAGGATCGCATCAATCTGCCTCTGCACGCAATTAATGTCTCAGCCCCATTGTGTAGCATCGCCTACGTCTTGGTGCAAACGCTATGGGCCGAGGTATGAGGTCTCGACGGTGCATGCAGGATCCGCTGCAATTTCCCGTTGATGGATTTGCGAGCCGCGGTCCGGCGGAGAAGCCAGGGCGAACTGCGCCGAGGAACTCCGGATCGCTGGCTGTGGCAAGCCGGTCTCCCGGCTTTTCTGCCGCAATTGTCAATTGCCGGGCTTGCCGCCGGTGGTGTAAAGCGGCGCATCGGCGCTGGCTTGGGAAGGCGCCGTTCCGCCCCCGGGAACTACTTGATGACGCTGTGGTTTGTGTTCGCGCTGATGACGGTCGCGGCGATTTTTGCCGTGCTCTGGCCATTGAGCCGCGGCTCGTCTGTGCAGGCCGGCGGCAGCGAGGCGGTCGTCTACAAGGATCAGCTCGCCGAGATCGACCGCGATGTCGCAGCCGGGTTGATCGGCCTGTCCGAAGCCGAGGCGGCGCGTGTCGAAATCGGCCGCCGCCTGCTCGCCGCAGCGGACGGGGAGCGCAACCTGCCGGCGCGCGCCAATCTTGGCCTGCGCCGTGCCTCGGCTGTCGTAGCGCTGGTGGGTTTGCCGATCGCGGCAGTGACGTTCTACCTCGCGCTTGGATCGCCGCGTCTCGGCGACTTCCCGCTCGCCTCGCGCAGCCGTATGGCGGACGCCAGCCAGCCGCTCGAAAACATGGTGGCGCAGGTCGAAGCGCATCTGGAGAAGAATCCGACCGATGGTCGCGGCTGGACCGTGCTGGCGCCCGTGCTGGCGCGGCTCGGTCGGTTCGATGACTCGATCCGGGCCTACCGCAACGCGATTCAACACGCCGGCGACAGCGCCGAACGCCGCTCCGATCTCGGTGAGGCGCTGGTTGGCAGCGCGGGCGGCGTCGTCACGGCGGAGGCCAAGGGCGAATTCGAGCGCGCGGTCGCGCAAGACGCCGACGATCCCAAGGCCAGCTATTTCCTCGGGCTCGCTGCCGAACAGGACGGCCGGAAGGCCGATGCTGCGGCGATTTGGCGGGCGATGCTGTCAAAGGCGCCGGCCGACGCGCCGTGGCGGGCGTTGATCGAGGCGGCGCTGACCCGGGTCGGCGCCCCCGCCGCGCCGGCGCTCTCCGATGATGCGATGGCCGCGGCCAGGGACATGAACGAGGCGGACCGCGGGACGATGGTCCGCGGCATGGTCGATCGGCTGGCGGCGCGGCTGAAGCAGGACGGCAGCGATGTCGAGGGTTGGTTGCGGCTGGTGCGAGCCTATATGGTGATGGGCGAACGCGACAAGGCGACGAGCGCGCGCACCGAAGCGCGCCAGGCGGTCGCGGGCGATGCCGAACGCTTGCGCCAGCTCAATGAAGGTCTGAAGAATCTCGGGCTTGATGGATAGAGCCGGATGGCGGAACCCAAAGACGAAGGCAGGGGATATTGATGACGCGCAAGCAGCGGCGTTTGACCATGATCGGCGGTTCGCTCGCGGTGCTTGCGGTTGCGGCGGCGCTGGTGCTGAACGCGATGCGCGATTCCATCGTGTTCTTTTCCACGCCGACCATGGCGGCGGAAAAGCATATCCCGCCCGGCAAGCGGTTCCGCCTCGGCGGCCTGGTGCAGCCGGGCTCGCTGGTGCGCGGCGACAACCTTGCCGTGAACTTCAGCATCGCCGACGGCAGCGCCACGCTGCCCGTCGCCTATAAGGGAATGTTGCCGGACCTGTTCCGCGAAGGGCAGGGCGTCGTCGCCGAGGGCGCGCTCGATGCGTCAGGCGTGTTCAAGGCCGATACCGTGCTGGCCAAGCATGACGAGACCTATATGCCCAGGGACGTCGCCGACGCCCTGAAGAAGCAGGGGCACTGGAAGGACGACTACGGCGCGAAGCCCGGCGCCACGGCCGCATCTGCGCCGGTGCAGGGGACCGCGAAGTGATCGCGGAAGCGGGGCATTACGCGCTGGTGCTGGCGCTCGCACTTGCGCTGATCCAGTCCACGGTTCCGATGCTGGGCGCGCGCTGGGGCGATCCTGCGCTGATGAACGTCGGTCGCTCCACGGCGCTGGCGCAATTGCTGTTCGTGGCGGCCTCGTTCACGGCCCTGGTGATGCTGCACGTCAACTCGGATTTTTCCGTCGTCAACGTGTTCGAGAATTCGCACTCGATGAAGCCGTTGCTCTACAAGACCACCGGCGTGTGGGGCAATCACGAAGGATCGATGCTGCTGTGGGTGTCGATCCTGGCGCTGTTCGGCGGCCTGGTTGCCGCCTTCGGCATCAATTTGCCGCTGTCGCTGCGCGCCCATGTGCTGGCCGTGCAGGGCTGGATCGCGGCTGCGTTCTATCTGTTCATCCTGGTCACGTCGAACCCGTTCCTGCGCATCGCAAGCCCGCCGATCGAGGGCCGTGACCTCAATCCGGTGCTGCAGGACATTGGGCTGGCCGTGCATCCGCCGATGCTCTATCTCGGCTATGTCGGATTTTCGATCTCGTTCTCGTTCGCGATCGCCGCCTTGATCGAAGGCCGGATCGACGCGGCCTGGGCGCGCTGGGTGCGGCCGTGGACGCTCGTGGCGTGGATCTTCCTCACGCTCGGCATCGCCATGGGTTCTTACTGGGCCTATTACGAGCTGGGCTGGGGCGGCTGGTGGTTCTGGGATCCGGTCGAGAATGCTTCGCTGATGCCCTGGCTCGCCGGCACCGCGCTGCTGCATTCCGCCGTCGTGATGGAAAAGCGCAACGCGCTGAAGGTCTGGACGATCCTGCTGTCGATCCTGACGTTTTCGCTGTCGCTGCTTGGCACCTTCCTGGTGCGCTCGGGCGTGCTGACCTCGGTGCACGCGTTCGCGACCGATCCCTCGCGCGGCGTGTTCATCCTGCTGATCCTGTGCCTGTTCATCGGCGGCAGTCTTACGCTGTATGCCTGGCGCGCCTCGGCGCTGAAGCAGGGCGGGCTGTTCGCGCCGGTCTCGCGCGAGGGCGCGCTGGTGCTCAACAATCTCTTTCTCACCTCCGCCTGCGCCACCGTGTTCATCGGAACGCTGTATCCGCTGGCGCTGGAAGTGCTGACCGGCGACAAGATTTCGGTCGGCGCACCGTTTTTCAACCTGACCTTTGGGCCGCTGTTCGTGCCGCTCCTGGTCGCCATGCCGTTTGCGCCGCTGCTGGCCTGGAAGCGCGGCGATCTCCTCGGCGCAGCGCAGCGGCTGACCGCGGCCGGCATCGCGGCGCTGGTCGCGATTGCGGTGCTGTTTGCATGGACCCATGGCGGAGCCACGCTCGCCCCGCTGGCGATTGGGCTCGCGATATTCGTGATTGGCGGCGCCTTGAGTGATCTTGCCGAACGCGTGGCGCTGTTCCGCGTCCCCTTGGCCACCGCGATGGCCCGTGCGCGTGGGCTACCGCGCGCGACCTGGGGCACGGCGTTCGCGCATGCCGGCATTGGCGTCGCGCTGATCGGCATCGTCTGCGAGACCACCTGGAATAGCGAATATATCGGCACGATGAAGCCGCGCGATGTCGCAAGCGTCGCCGGCTATCAGTTGAAGCTCGACGAGATCACGCAACGGCAGGGACCGAACTTCCGTGAGATGATCGCGCAGTTCACGGTTGCACTCGACGGCGAAACGCTCCAGGTGATGATGCCATCGAAGCGCAACTTCACCACGCGGAGCTCGTCGACGACCGAGGCCGCGCTGCTGACCCGCGGCGCCAGCCAGCTCTACGTATCGCTCGGCGACACCAATGCGGAGGGCGCCATCGCGGTGCGCATCTATCACAAGCCGCTGGTGCTCCTGATCTGGTGGGGCCCTGTCCTGATGGCGTTCGGCGGTCTGCTGTCGCTCTCGGACCGCCGCCTGCGCGTCGGCGCGCCCAAGCCGGCCAAGGCCGCCCGCGCGCTGCAGCCGGCGGAGTAGGGCCTTGAAGCGCCTCATTGCAGCATGTGTGCTGGTTGTCGCCGCGACGCTCTGCGGGCCGGCTCACGCCGTGCAGCCCGACGAGATCATGGCCGATCCGGCAAAGGAGGCGCGAGCTCGCGACCTGTCGCGCGAGCTGCGCTGCATGGTGTGCCAGAACCAGTCGATCGACGATTCCGACGCCCCGCTGGCGCGCGACCTGCGCCTGTTGGTGCGCGAGCGGATCGCCTCCGGCGACAGCGACAGCCAGGTGATCGATTTTCTGGTCGCGCGCTATGGCGAGTTCGTGCTGCTGAAGCCGCGCTTCACGCCGCATACGCTGCTGCTCTGGCTGCTGCCGCCGCTCGCGTTGGCCGGAGGCGGGCTGGCGCTCTGGTTCTACAGCCGCCGCCGTTCGAATGCCGGCAGCGCGACCGATCCTTCGCTGTTGCATCTGACGGAAGAGGAAGAGGCGAGGCTGGAGCGCTTGCTCGCAGCCGATGCGCCGGACAAGAAGCCTTAAGCCCACCGTTGCAAGCGGGCAGGCTTCAGCTATGACTTCCCTGTCAAAATAAACGTAACGAGGGAGAAACCGGACATGGCCTTTTCACTCTACGACGCCAGCGTGGCGAACTATCTGCAGACCCTTGGCGCGGTCAGCGGTTTCCTCGACCGCGGCCTCGTTCATTTCCGCGAAAAGAACATCGATCCGGATAGCATGGTCGAGGCGCGTCTGGCGCCCGACATGCTGCCGCTGCGTTTCCAGATCATCTCCGTCGCGCAGCATTCGCGTGGCGCTATCGAGGGCGTGCAAAGCGGAGAGTTTCGTCCGCCCGCGTCCAGCACGCCGTACGATTATGCGGGATTGCAGGGATTGGTCGCGCAAACCCGCGAGGCTCTGGAGGGCTGGACTCCGGAGGCAGTCAACGCGCTCGGCGGCCGCGACGTCGTCTTTCACATCGGTGATCACAAGCTGCCCTTCACCGCAGAGGGCTTCCTGATGTCGTTCTCGCTGCCGAATTTCTATTTCCACGCCACCACCGCCTACGACATCCTGCGCACCAACGGCGTGCCGCTCGGCAAAAGGGATTTCATGGGGCGGCTGAAGATGAAGAAGTGAGCGCGGCACCCGCCGGCTGCGGAAAATTCAGTTGATGCAATTCAGCTCCGCAGGATGTTCCAGCCCGCCCAGGCGAGAATGCCGATATTGAGATACATCGTGGCCGCCATGCCGAACGCCCGATAGAGCGGGTGGATCCGGTAGCCGATCCAGAATGCAAATCGGGCAACGATGAAGACAATTGTGGCCGCTGCAATGACCTTGATCTGGCTCGGCGGTAGACTGACGCTCAGAGCCAATGTGCCGATCACGAACAGCACATATTGCTGCAGCGTGTTGTCGAGCACACGTCCGTTGACCAGCGTCGCCTGATCCTCCTTGTGCAGTGTCGGATCGATCGCTTCGCTGAGGAAGCGGTTGTTGGCAACTGTGATAGTGCCGACCATCAGCGGAATCGCGGCAAGGGCGTTTGCCTTCAGGGCGTAGGCAAGCCGACTGGCGACATCGGCCAGGGCCGAGGTATCCGCCCAGATCAGCGAGATACCGGCGATTGCAGCCACCATGGTCAGCGCGCCGCTGGCGGCGCCGATCGCAACGGTTTTCTGTTCATGGGTCATGGGGCGTCTCCACTATCGATAGCCGCACGAAATCGGACCGGCGTGAAGCGCAGCGCTGTCCGGCATCCGGGCCGAGATCGCGGCAGACATCTGCAGCACGACGAACAGGCCATGCAGCGCCGTGGTGACGTAACCGACCAGCAGCATGTCGGACACAATGAAGAGCTGCCAGAATATCAGATTGGCGGTCCCCAGCAGAACATGAATGGCTGCAGCCGCGAGGTGCCAGCCGCGCGCTGGCTGAGCGCGCCACATCAGGATGCCCATGATGAAGGCTAGGCCGTGCGCCTCGATAAAGCCAAGTCCGGCATAGGGCGCCTCGGCCACAACACGCGCGACCGGCCCAAGGCCGAAGAAGATTCCGCGCACGTCGCTTGCAAAGCCGCCCGCGGACGCTGCGAGGAGAAACGTTGCATTGGCGCTCAGGATGATGTGTCGGATGGCGATAGTCATTGGAGACCTCCGTTGTGACGGTGCGTATGAGATGAAGACCTGAGGTGAATTGGCAGGGAGGACACCGGTTTTCTGTCAATCTGCACGGCGCAGGTCACAGCAGCACCACGCCTTGAATCAGATAGACGGTGGATACCGCGCCGATCACGTAGCGCGACCAGGTCCGGAATCGTGTCTCGCTGATCGCCTCGATCACGAACCGGGAAAGGTATCCTCCGGTGATCGCAAGCGGAATCGCCGCGATGACGGCGATCGGCGACAGGGTCTCGCCGCCGGCAAGCAGGTGGCCGAAATAGGCGGCCTTCAGGAAGTGTCCGATCACTTGCGCTGCGGCCTTGGTGGCGATCAGTTGCCGGCTGTTGAGCGGCGAGCGCACGAAGAACACGTCGAGGATGGGACCGGAAACCCCGGCCAGGAGCTGCAGCACGGTGCACAGGGCGCCGCAGCCGTGACCATGGCTGGGCTTTCCAATGTCGGGCGCGAGTCGGCCGGGAAGCAGAAGTCCCAGGAAGGGGCTCACGCCAACGATAATTAGGGCTATCGCCTTGCTCGCCTCAAGCGCCATGGCGCCGACCGCGGCTGCTGCGACGACGGCGCCGGCGGCATAATGGGCAACGATCCGCCAATCGATATGCGCGCGCCATTGCCAGGCCCGCCAGCCATTCGAGGCCACCTGCACCAGGCCGTGCAAAATCATGGCCGGCGCAAGAGGCATGAAAATCAGCAAAATTCCCATCAGTATCATACCACCGGCCATCCCGAAGATGCCGGAGATGAAGGAGGTCGATACGATGGCGGCGGCGAATCCCGCCGCGAGCGGGAGGCTGAGCATGGGCGTCGTCCGGTTGAATCCGATGCCGTTCAATGCGCGTTTGACAGGAGCTTCGCAAACGCGTTTAGTTCAGCCATAGGCTAAGGAAAAGTTAGTCTAAGGGTTGGCTTCCCATGCGCCGTCTGCCTTCGCTGAATGGCTTGCGTGCCTTCGAGGCCGCGGCGCGCCATGGAAGCTTCGTGGGTGCGAGCCAGGAACTGAATGTCACCCAAGCGGCGGTGAGCCGCATGGTGCGGTTGCTCGAGGCCCGGCTCGGTCTCGAGCTGTTCCAGCGGCTTCCCAACGGCCTTGCGCTCACCGCGCAAGCAAAGGCGCTGCAACCGAGCCTCACTGCGGCGTTCGATTCGATCGCTGCCAGCGTCGAGCAGGTTGCAGCGATGCGGACCACGCCGGTCTTGACGATCGGCGTCGGACCTTCCTTCGCGGTGCGCTGGATGATTCCGCGCCTTGCGAGCTTTTACGGCACGCATCCCGACATCGAGGTGCGGCTCGCGACCGGTGGCGCGATCAATCCCTTCAAGGACGACTGGACCTGCGGAATCCTGCTCGGCAATGGCGATTGGCCCGGACTGGCGGCCGAGCCGTTGTTTTCGGCTGACCTCTTTCCCGTATGCACCGCCGCGACGGCACGGCGGCTTGGCAAGCCGTCGGATCTGGCCAACGAGAACTTGCTGCAGGTCGTGCATTCGCCGGAAGACTGGCCGTTATGGCTGGCCGCAGCGGGTGTCAAACTGCGCCGCAAAGCGCTCGGCCCAAGCTTTGCCAATTACGGAATGGCCTTGCAGGCTGCGCTCGATGGCGTCGGGGTTGCCATCGGCTTGCGACCGTATGTGGAAGATGACCTCGCGATGAGGCGCCTGGTTGCGCCATTTGCGATTTCTGTTCCCAAGGGACAGGCTTGGTACCTGGTGTATCGTCCGTTCCGCGAAACCGATCCGGGTCTCATCGCCTTTCGCGACTGGTTGCGAAGAAGCTTCCAGGCGTCGTCTTAACCGGCTGATTTACCTGCGATATTCTGCCGCATCCACAAGTCCCCGCATTACCAAAGTTTAATTCCCTAGCCAGCGCGCGGTAAGGCGGCAGGCCCCATCTTCCGATGTGACAGGTGCCAACCCCCGCACCGTAGAAGAATGAAAAATTCACGCTCTGGAGATTTTACAGACATGACCGAACGTCCCGTCGATCTTTCCTCGCTACCGTCAAACGGCGCAGCCCGCCGTTCGCTGTTCTCCGCCCGCAAATTCGCGCTGATGGCCTCCGTCGTCGCCGGCCTTGGCGCTGCCGTGTATGGCTTCTCGCCGCAGCAGGGCCCGGCTGATATCTTTGCCAGCGCGGCGCAAGCGCAGGTCAATACAGAGGTTCGCAAGGTCGAGCGGCCGATCGGTTTCGCCGACATTGTCGAGCGCGTGAAACCGTCGGTGATTTCGGTCAAGATCAACATCGCCGACAAGAGTTCCAAGGACGACAGCGCCAACAAGGACGAGGACTCGCCGTTCCCGCCGGGCTCGCCGATGGAGCGCTTCTTCCGCCGCTTCGGCGGTCCGGATGGCTTGCCGCCCGGCCTGCGTGGCGGACCACGTGGCCCCCGTGGCCCGGTCACGGGTCAGGGTTCCGGCTTCTTCATCTCGCCTGACGGCTATGCCGTGACCAACAACCACGTGGTTGACGGCGCCGACAAGGTCGAAATCACCATGGAAGACGGCAAGACCTACACCGCGAAGGTGATCGGCACCGATCAGCGCACTGATCTGGCGCTGATCAAGGTCGAGGGCCGCTCCGATTTCCCGTTCGCCAAGCTGTCCGATAGCAAGCCGCGGATCGGCGACTGGGTGCTCGCGGTCGGCAACCCGTTCGGCCTCGGCGGCACTGTGACCGCCGGCATCGTCTCGGCCTCCGGCCGCGACATCGGCAACGGTCCGTACGACGATTTCATCCAGATCGATGCGCCCGTGAACAAGGGCAATTCCGGCGGTCCGGCGTTCGACACCAATGGCGAGGTGATGGGCGTCAACACCGCGATCTACTCGCCGTCCGGCGGCAGCGTCGGCATCGCGTTCTCGATCCCTGCCTCGACGGTGAAGTCGGTAGTCGCCCAGCTCAAGGACAAGGGCTCGGTCAGCCGCGGGTGGATCGGCGTCCAGATCCAGCCGGTGACCTCCGAAATCGCCGACAGTCTCGGCATGAAGAAGGCCCAAGGCGCGCTGGTGGCGGAACCGCAGCAGAATGGTCCGGCAGCCAAGGCCGGCATCCAGTCCGGTGACGTCATCACCGCCGTCAATGGCGAGCCGGTCAAGGATGCCAGGGAACTCGCCCGCACCATCGGCGGTCTCGCACCCGGCACCGCGGTCAAGCTCAACGTGCTGCAAAAGGGCCAGGACAAGGTCGTCAACCTCACGCTCGGCCAGTTGCCGAACACGGTCGAGACCAAGGCCGACATCGGCAAGGAAGACAAGGGCGGCGCAACCAAGGGAACTGACGTGCCGAAGCTCGGCCTGACGGTTGCGCCCGCCAACAGCGTGGCCGGCGCCGGCAGGGAGGGCGTCGTGGTTACCGAGGTGGACCCGAAGAGTGCGGCGGCCGAGCGCGGCTTCAAGGAAGGCGACGTCATTCTCGAGGTCGCCGGCAAGACCGTCGGCAGCCCGAGCGAAGTCCGTGAGGCAATCGACGCCGCGCGTACCGAGAACAAGAACAGCGTTCTCATGCGCGTGAAGAGCGGCGGTTCGTCGCGCTTCGTCGCGGTGCCGCTGGCGAAGGGCTAAACGAGGACTAGATACCAGATGGAGGGTCACGCCGGCATTCGTCGCCCCCGCCGACGTCTCCTTCCGGGGAGCGGGTCCAAAACTCGCTCCCTCTGGCAACCTTCCTTCGGAATACGCCCCCCTCCGTCGGAAGGGCCTAAGGGCGGTGAGGTCCCCCAGCCTCATCGCCCGCTCTTTTCACTTGATTGCGATACTGCGCGGTCGCCTTGCATGTGCAGGGCGGCCGCGCCATGGTGAGAGGAACCAAATCCTGTGAGCGCTCCCGCAGCAATCCCCACACCCGTCACTCAGATGCGCCTGTTGATCATCGAAGACGACCGCGAGTCCGCCGACTATCTGGTCAAGGCGTTCCGTGAAGTCGGCTATGTCGCCGATCTCGCCAGCGATGGCGAGGAGGGACTATCGATGGCCGAGAGCGGCGATTACGACGTGCTGGTGGTCGACCGCATGTTGCCCAAGCGCGACGGACTGTCGGTGATCGGGAGCTTGCGCGACAAGGGCATTCGCACGCCGGTTCTGATCCTCTCCGCGCTCGGCCAGGTCGACGACCGCATCAAGGGCCTGCGCGCCGGCGGCGACGACTATCTGCCAAAGCCCTATTCATTCGCCGAATTGCAGGCCCGCGTCGAAGTGCTGTCGCGCCGCAATGTCGGCCCGGCCGAGGAGACCACCTACCGCGTCGGCGATCTCGAGCTCGACCGTCTTTCTCATCGTGTCGCCCGCGGCAAGGACGAACTGACGCTGCAGCCGCGCGAGTTTCGCCTGCTCGAATATCTGATGAAGCATGCCGGCCAGGTGGTGACCCGCACCATGCTTCTCGAAAACGTCTGGGATTACCATTTCGATCCGCAGACCAATGTCATCGACGTGCACATTTCGCGGCTGCGCTCCAAGATCGACAAGGGCTTTGATCGGCCCTTGCTGCACACGATCCGCGGCGCCGGATACATGATCCGTGACGGCCTTCGGTAAACTGGTCCGCACGACGGCGTTTCGGCTGACGCTGGTCTATCTGTTTTTGTTCGCGCTGTTTGCGGCGTCGCTGCTCGGCTATTTCGCCTGGAATACGCGGCGGCTGATCAACGAGCAGATCACCGCCACGGTGAATGCCGAAACCGCGGAGATTACCGACATCTACACGCGTCGCGGCCTGCGCGGCCTCGTCTTCACGCTCGGCAATCGGGCGCTGCGGCCGGGCGCCAACCTCTATCTCGTCACCACGCCGGAGGGAAAAGCGATCGGCGGCAATGTCGGCGCGCTGGCGCCGGGTGTGATGGCCTCAACCGGCTGGTCGGAGACCGGCTATCGCCGGCTCGACGAGCAGGACACCGCGGATCACCGCGCGCTGGTGCGCGTCACCGAACTCACCAACGGTTTTCGTCTCTTGGTCGGCCGCGACCTGGAGGAGCGCCGCCGGCTGTTCGGCATCGTCGCCAACGCCGCGCAATGGTCGCTGCTGGTCGTCATCGTGCTCGGCATCGGCGGTGGCATCTTCGTGGCGCGGCGGGTGCTGCAGCGGATCGATGCCATGACCGGCACCACAAGGCGCATCATGGCGGGCGATCTCTCGGGGCGGCTGCCAGTCGGGCGCTCCGGCGACGAGCTCGATCGTCTCGCGGAAAACCTCAACGCCATGTTGGAGCGCATCGAGACCCTGATGATGGGGCTGAAGGAAGTCTCCGACAACATTGCCCATGACCTCAAGACGCCGCTAACGCGCTTGCGCAACCGCGCCGAGGAGGCGCTGGCGAGTTCGGGCAGCGAGGCCGAATACCGCGCAGCGCTGGAGCGGACCATCGAGGAATCCGACGGCCTGATCCGCACTTTCAACGCGCTGTTGATGATCGCGCGCGCCGAGTCCGGGCAGGCGCGCGGCAACATGGATGATTTCGACGCGGCCGACGTCGCCAAGGGCATCCACGAATTGTATGAGCCGCTGGCCGAGGACGACGGCATGACGCTCCGCGTCAGAACCGCGACCGCGCGGCTGCATGGCAACCGCGAACTGATCAGCCAGGCGCTTGCCAATCTGGTCGAGAACGCCATCAAGTACGGCAAGCCCTCGCCGGTGGTGCAGCCGCTGGACCCTGCCGCCGCGGCGCGCACCCGGGAGATCCTGATCGAGGCGCGGCGCGAAGGCGACCACGTGCTGCTCAGCGTCACCGATCATGGACCGGGCATTCCCGAAGGCGATCGCAAGCACGCGGTCGAGCGATTCGTGCGGCTTGAGGCGAGCCGCACGCTGCCGGGTTCCGGCCTCGGGCTCAGCCTGGCGTCCGCAGTGGCGACCTTGCATGGTGGCGAACTCAGGCTCGGCGATTCCCGGCCCGGCCTGACCGCGACGCTGGTAGTCCCGGCGCTATCTGCCGCGGCCAACAGACTTGCGGCTCAAACGCAGGATGTGCCACAGAAGGTGGCATGAATTCCTCCGCCTTGGCCGCGCGGTTCGTCAGCGGGCCGCATGTCGCAGCCAGCAGTAACGCCGAACAACGCCTGGGAGACTGGCTCGCCGAACTGGAGCCGGAGCAATCGGCTGAGATCATGGCGTGGCTGGATCGCCCGCTCGCCAGGACCATCCTGCTTGGCATCGCCGAGTTCTCGCCATACCTGTTCGACTTGATCCGGACTGACGCCGCTCGGCTGCTGCGTTTGCTGGCATGCGACCCGGAACCACATCTCACCTCGCTGATCGAGAAAGGCACGCGCGACGTACTCGCGGCCGCGGGCGAGGCCGACGTGATGCATCTGCTTCGCCGCATGAAGTCGGAAGCCGCGTTGTTGATCGCGCTGTGCGATATCGGAGGGGTCTGGCCGGTGATGCGGGTGACGGCGGCGCTGACCGATCTTGCAACCGTGTCCGTGCAGACGGCGCTGCGCTTCCTGCTACGTCAGGAGGTCACGCGCGGCCGCATGACGGCGCTCAATCATGACCGGCCGGAGGAGGACAGCGGATTGATCGTGCTCGCGATGGGCAAGATGGGCGCGGGCGAATTGAACTACTCCAGCGACATCGACCTAATCGTGTTTTTCGATCCCACCCGCACCTCGCTGGTCGCAGACATCGAGCCGGCGCCGTTCTTCGTGCGGGTGACGCAGGCGCTCGCCCGCCTGCTGCAGCAACGCTCCGGCGAGGGTTACGTGTTCCGCGTCGATCTGCGCCTGCGGCCCGATCCAGCCTCGACGCAGGTGGCGATTTCGACCGAGGCGGCGCTGCACTATTACGAGCGGGAAGGTCGGACCTGGGAACGCGCCGCGATGATCAAGGCGCGTGTTTGCGCCGGCGACGCCAAAGCGGGCGAGGCGCTGATCGCGGAACTGTCGCCGTTCGTCTGGCGCAAGCATCTGGATTTTGCCGCGCTCGCCGACGTCCACGACATGAAGCGGCAGATGCAGACCTATCGCGGCCAGAGCGAGATCGCGGTCGAAGGTCATAACGTCAAGGTCGGCCGCGGCGGCATCCGTGAGATCGAGTTCTTCGCACAAACGCAGCAGCTCATTGCCGGCGGTCGCCATCCGGAACTGCGGGTGCGCCCCACGCTCCATGCGTTGCAGGTGCTGGCGACCAGCAACTGGATCAGCTTTCAGGCCCACGACGAGTTGACCGCGGCCTATGAGTTCCTGCGCCGCGTCGAGCACCGACTGCAGATGATCGCGGACGAGCAGACCCATGCACTGCCCGAAGATGCCGAGGCTGTGGAGCGTTTTGCGAACTTCTTCGGCTATGAGAGCCGGGCGGCCTTTGCGAAGGACTTGCTCGGCCATCTCAACGTCGTGCAGGGGCATTACGGCAAGCTGTTCGAGGGCGATCCGACCGGCACGGTGAAGCTGCCGCAGCTCAATTATGCCGGCGGGCCTGAGGATGCGCGTCTGCTCGATCACCTGACGATGCTCGGCTTCAAGAAGCCCGTCGCGGTGGCTGGCACCCTGCAGCACTGGATGCAGGGCAACTATCGCGCGCTCCGCAACGAGGCGACCAAGGCTGCCTTCATCGAATTCGTGCCCGGCCTGATCCTCGGTCTCGCGCATGCCGAAGATCCCGACGACGCCGTGACCACGTTCGATCGTTTTCTCGGCGCATTGCAGCGCGGCGGCCGGCTGATTTCACTGTTGAGCCAGAACCGCGACCTGGTCGCGCTGGTGGCCTTGATCCTCGGCGCGGCGCCGAGGCTCGGCGACATGCTGGCGCGCCAGCCGCAGATCATGGACGGCTTGATCGATCCTCGTTTCTTCGGCGCGATGCCGGACCGGAAGGAATTGTCGGCGCGGCTGGCGGCGACGCTGAAGGACGCGGACTCTTACGAAGACTTCCTCGATCGCCTGCGGCTGTTCGGGCAGGAGAGCCTGTTTTTGATCGGCACGCGGATCCTGTCCGGCACGGTTTCCGCCCAGCACGCTGGCGTCGCCTTTGCCGACGTCGCCGAAGGCATTGTGCACACCGTGCATGGCCTGGTGAGAGACCAGTTCGCGACCCAGTACGGCCGCATCAAGGGACAGGAGACCGCGATCCTCGCGATGGGCCGGCTCGGCAGCCGCGAGATGACGGCATCTTCCGATCTCGACCTGATCCTGTTGTATGATTTCGACACGGACAATCCCGATTCCGACGGCGAGCGATCGCTGCACGGCGCGCAATATTTTACGCGGCTGACCCAGCGGCTGATCTCAGCGTTCACGACGCGGACCAATTACGGCGTACTCTATGAAGTCGATATGCGGCTTCGGCCGTCGGGCCGCGCCGGGCCGCTGGCGTCGCGGATCGATTCCTTTTCCGATTATCAGGAACGCGAAGCCTGGACCTGGGAGCACATGGCGCTGACGCGGGCGCGAGTGATCTCGGCTTCGCCGGCGTTTCGGAAGGAGATCGAGGACGCGATCCGCAGTGTGCTGACGCGGCCGCGCGATGCGGCCTCGACCGCCGGCGACGTCGCGGACATGCGCCGGGCGATTGCGCTGGAGAAGGGCGAGGACGACATCTGGAACCTCAAGCAGGCCGCCGGCGGCCTGGTCGACATCGATTTCATCGCGCAGTATTTGCAGCTCGTTCACGCCTCGGAAAAGCCCGAGATCCTCAGCGTTTCCACGCTGCAGGTGCTTGACAACGCCGCACGCCTTGGCGTGCTGGCGCCATCCGACGCCGAGATTTTGCGTTCGGCGGCGCGGCTCTATCACGACCTGACGCAGATCCTCAGGCTTTGCGTCACCGGCAAATTCAAGCCGGAGACGTCGGGAGAGAACCTTTTGCGCGTCATGGCGCGCGCCGGCGACACGCCGGATTTCTCGACGCTGGAAGCGCGCCTGTGCGAGACGCAAGGCGAGGTACGGCGGGTGTTTCAGGCGCTTGTCGGCGGCGGTTGACGTTTCCGTTCGATTTGCGTTGCGATGACATTTGTGTCCGAAGCTTGAAGCCGTTCCCGGTCGCTCCCAAGTGTAGAGGTACGATCGTCGCCGCCGGTGAGATCGCCCGGAACCACCGTCATTCGGAGGCTGGATGCATACCGAGATCAACATTTTCGACAGGCCCATCGAGCGCATCAGGAAAACCTGCGAGTTGACGGGCTTTGGTGCCGATTTCGACCGCAAGCTGCCGGAACTCGAAACCTACCTTGAAAGGCTGATGGCCGAAGGCGAAACCAGCGAGGAACGGCTGACCGTGAGCGGTCTGACCTTTGTCAAGCAGGCATAGCAGGGACTTTGCGTGAAGCCCTGGCAAGGCGGCGTCAGGAAATTTCGTCCGGAAGCCTCCAGGCCGGATCCGGCGCGCAATACTCTTCCCTGATTTCTTTCACGTGATAGCGGGTCAACAGAATCGCCCCGCCGGCTTCGTCGGCAACGGAAAGATCGGAAATCAGGGAAGCGTCGAGGGCTTGCTTCCAGACCTCTGCCTCAGTCGGCAGGCCAGGACCGATTTGCCTGTCGTCGGCAAACAGCGCGTAGGGCACGAGCCTCTCCCCAATCAAAACCCCGCCAGCTATCTAAGATAACTGACGGGGCTTTTGAGCTGATAATTCCGGTGGATTTCTCCTTTTCCTGAACTACCTGCTCCCTCCTGCAACGCCGGACGATGGATATCGTTCCCAACCTTTTCGGTTGCAGGTGAAAAATGGCGCCCTGCCGATCGACCGTCCTTCCTGATTTTTCTGATGGGAACGGTGCACCAATGGCGGCTTTCGGACGTTCGCCTCAATCGCGTGGAACTATTGCCGCTTTTTCCTGCTTGAGAGCGGCGTCTTCAACCCTTGGAGCGGGACGGCCCATGCGCAAACTACTATTTGGAATCGCACTCACACTACCAATCGCTTTCATGTCCCCGGCAACGGCGATGCCCCGCGGCTACCCGCTGATCCACGACTCTCTGGTCAAGGGAGATCTGATCGAAGTAAAGGGCGGGCACGGCCGCGGGCATGGTTGGGGCCGCGGCCACGGTTACCGTCCGTTTGGTTGGAGCCGCGGCCGAAAAGTCGGTTGGCGCGGCCGTGGCTGCCCGCCGGGTCACTGGAAGAAGGGCTGGTGCTGAAACCGGACGGCCGGCCACTTTCCCTCTAGGGCGGCTACAAGGCTAGGGCGGCTACAAGGCCCGTGCCGCGTTGCCCTTGAACAGGATTGGGCCGGTCGGTCGTCCGATGGGTGAGCCGCCTTCGGGCTCCAGCGTGATCTCGAACAGTTGATCTTGCGCGGTTTCCGGCAGCGACTCCAGGTCGAGCTGCAGCGTGCGCGACTGACCGGTGAGGCCGATCGACTTCGGGCCGATCGCGCGATCCCACAAGGTCCAAACCTGCAGCGTTCGGCCGGGAGGAACCTCGATCGGCCGCAACGGTATCAACTCGACCCGGCCGTTCGAAAAGGCGTTGACGATGGCGCCGGCCTCTTTCGTCGTGTCGTTCACCAGCACGGCGACGTAAATCGGCTTGCGCTGGGCGAGCGCGATCATGTCATGACGAAGCTGGCGCGACGTCGCTAACGCACCGATCATGATTGTCGCAAAAAGCAGTGCGGCGAAGGCTCCGCCGATACCGAGGCCGCGCCAGAACCGGATGTTGTCCCACAGTGTGGCGCCGCGCAGCGCGGCGCGTGCGGAGGGCAGGGCGTCGATCGGCGCGATTCTGGTTGCATCCACGATGCGCTGCCAAAGCGCCGGGCTCGGTGGAGTTTCCTCGGCAGTGAGATCGAGGTCCGCAAGCCGTTCCCGCCACGCGCTGACAGCCTGAGCAAACGATTGGTCGGTTGCGATGCGCCGTTCGGCGGCGGCGTGCTCTGCACCGTCAAGGAGGCCCATCACGTAATCGGCGGCCATGGCGTTATCGGCTTCGTGCGGGTTCATCCCATGCACTCCTGCAACGCAAAGAGGCTACGCCGTACCCAGCTCTTGACCGTGCCGAGCGGAACCTTGAGCCGTCCCGCCAATTCGCCGTGGCTCATACCGTGAACATAGGCGAGCACCACGACGTCGCGACGGGGGCGGTCGAGCTGCTCGAGACACCGGCGCAACGCGCTGGTCTCCGGCATCCGTGACAGAGTGGTCTCGCAGTCGACATCCGCGACGCTTTCATCGGATGCTTCGTAGCGGTGCTCATCGCGATGAATACTGAGGGCACGGTTGCGCACCACCGCATAGAGCCACCCCCGCGCGCTGCCGCGGCGCGGATCGAAGCCGGCCGCGCCGCGCCAGATCCGGATAAAGGCGTCGTGCACCGCTTCTTCCGCTAGGTCCTGCCGAAACAGGATGCGGCGCGCGATGCCGACCATGCGCGGCGCCTCGCTGTCGTAGATCACGCGCAATGCGGTGCGGTCGCCGGCCGCGCAGCGCGCCAGGGCCGCGGTAAGCTGCGCCTCGCGCTCCCCATCGAACAGGGCAGGAGCCTGCAGGTTGGCGGTGATGGTGCCATTTCCAGTCATGTCTATGCCCTTGCATAGTTGTTCTACCTTGAGATGCGGCATTTGGATGCATGTGTCGAAAATAATTTTCAGTGTGCTGCATCCGTTTCGCCGCGCCGCCGGTACCCGCTGTGTTGGTCCCGAGAGGATCATAGCAACACAGGGAGCTCACCAATGAATTATCGTTCGATTTTCGCCGCTTCGGCCGCACTATTGCTGTCATCCGCAGCCGCCAACGCCGCGCAGGTCGCAGCCCTGATCGGCGGCGACACCATTGCGATGGTCGATACCGCGCAGAAGAAGGCGACCGGGTCGGTCAAGGTCACCGGCATTTCCGGTGCGCTGGTCGGCATCGACGTACGTCCGGCTGACGGCATGCTCTATGGACTGGTCGACGATGGCACCATTGTGACCATTGCGATGGACGGCAAGGCCACGACGAAATCCAAACTTGACACCATGCTCGCCAAGGGCGTAGCCGCGACGGTCGATTTCAACCCGGTGGCGGATCGCCTGCGTGTGATGGGCGCGGACGGGATGAACCTGCGGGCGAATGTCGATGACGGCAAGGTGACCAAGGACGGCGATCACAAGTTTGCCGATAGCGACATGCACAAGGGCGAAAAGCCGAACATCGTCGCCGGCGCCTATATCAATTCGGTGAAGGGCGCAAAGGAAACGGCATTGTTCAACATCGACGGCACCATCGGCGGATTGATCAAGCAGGCGCCGCCGAATGACGGCGTGCTCGGCGCGATCGGCAAGCTCGGGATCAAGGCGGATACCGTCGGGTTTGACATCTGGTCCGACGGTAACGGCAAGAACGAAGCCTGGCTGATGGCGGGCGGCACGCTCTACAGCATCGACCTCGCGACCGGAAAGGCGACCGAGGCTGCAAAGATCGCCGGCGTCAGCGGCACGGTCAAGGACATCGCCATCATGGGAATGTAGCCGACCGCTGCCATCTCCGGACGCCGGGATTCTGCCGGTTGCTTGCGCGACCGGCAGAACTTTCCGGTGAATTCGGGCTCAGCCAGGTGCTTACGCCTTCTTCAACGTCTCGAGCGCGTTGCGGACATTGGGATCGAGCCCGGTCCCGCCATTGTCCAGATGGGCGAAGATCGCCTTGCGCATCCGCGGGTCCCAGAACTTTCTGATGTGCTCGGCTATGCCGGGGCACGGCCTTATCTTGTCCCTGGCTCTGAAAGAATTTGCCGAGTTGATTGGCCATGTAGATCAAACGGTCAGGCGACATGGGCGGCTCCGGCAGCGCCAGTATGTTGTGCAACCGCAATCCGCTGTGGATGCGTGAAGATCTCAAATCCATCCGCATGTGCGATGGCCGCGAGCGTGATACCGGCGGCACCCGCGATGCGAACGGCAAGCGCGGTCGGTGCTGACACCGCGACCATCAGCGGGGCGCCGATCGCGGCGGTCTTCTGCACCATCTCGACTGAGACGCGGCTGGTCAGCAGCACTATGCCGGCGGCGGCCGGAATGGCAGCCTGCGCCAGCGCGCCGGCGATCTTGTCGAGCGCGTTGTGGCGGCCGACGTCCTCCCGCAACGCCACGAGGCCGTGCGCAGGCGTCCAGAATGCCGCCGCATGCACCGCGCGGGTCTGGATGTTGATCTGCTGCAATGGGATAAAAAATTGGACAATATGAATGTCGAATTTCCGTCCCTCGGACGCCGTTTTGAAGTATTGGCGCCTTCGCGCCCGTGCTATTTGTGGCACTTGGGCGACCGCCCATACGGCCAAATTTCGTGGGATTTCTCGGTGATCGACAAGCTTGAACTTCTGCTGGCGCTGGCAAAGGAGCGGCATTTTGGGCGGGCGGCGGAAGCCTGCGGCGTCACCCAGCCGACCATGTCGACCAGCCTCAAGCAGCTTGAGGAAATTCTCGGCGTCATGCTGGTGCAGCGCGGCTCCCGGTTCCAGGGCTTTACGCCGGAGGGCGAGCGCACGCTCGACTGGGCGCGGCGCATCGTCGGCGACGCCCGCGCGATGCGGCAGGAGATCAACAGCCTCAAGGACAAGCTCTCCGGCGAAATCAGGATCGCCGCGATCCCGACCGTGCTCGGCATGGTGGCGCAGCTCACCACGCCGTACCGCGCGCGATACCCGGACGTGCGCTTTCGCATCCAGTCCTGCACGTCGGCCGATGTGCTGGGCCTTCTCGAAAATCTCGAGGTGGATGCCGGGCTGACCTATATCGAGAACGAGCCGATCGGCAAGGTTCGCACCATTCCGCTCTATAACGAAAGCTATCGCCTGCTGACGGCGCCCGACGCCATGTTCGGCGACCGCAAGCAGGTCACCTGGAAGGAGGTCGGGCAGGTGCCGTTGTGCCTGTTAACGCCGGACATGCAGAACCGCCGCATCATCGATCGCGCGCTGGCCTCCGTCGGAGCCGAGGCCACGCCGACGCTGACCTCGAACTCGCTGCTGGTGCTCTACACGCACGTGAAGACCGGGCGCTGGGCGAGCGTGATGCCGGCCAAGCTTGCGGAGACACTGGGGTTGGCTGACTCCGTCCGCAGCATTCCGATCGTCGATCCCGTCGTCGACTACAGCATCGGCATGGTGATCCCGCAGCGCGATCCGATGACGCCGCTGATCGCAGCGCTGGTGCAGGTCGCCCGCGAGGTGGCGCCGACCCTGGCGTAGATCAGGCCGCCTCGGCCTCGGCCCTTGCTTTCGGCTTCGGCTGTTGCGGTTCGCGCGGCAGCACGATGCGGACGACGGTGCCGGTGCCGAGCTTGGAGCGCAGCCGCATCGTGCCGCCATGCAGGCTGGTCAGCGACCGCGCGATAGCTAATCCGAGGCCCGATCCCTGGTAGGTCTTGGTGAGCTGGCTTTCGACCTGCTCGAACGGCTTGCCCAGCCGCCGCAGCGAAGCGGGCGCGATGCCGATGCCGGTATCGGCGATCATCAGCACGATCGAGTTGGGTAGCACATGGCTGCGCACCGTGACCTTGCCGTCGTCGGGGGTGAATTTTACGGCATTGGACAGGAGGTTGACGAAGATCTGCTTGACCGCACGGCGGTCGGCCATCACGGAAATGGTGCTTTCGATATCGGCGTCCAGCGTCAGGTGCTTGTCCTCGGCACGCCCGGATACCACGCGCAGCGACTCTGCCAGGATCTTCGACAGATCGAGCTGCTCCATGTCGAGCTTCATGCGGCCGGCCTCGATCTTCGACATGTCGAGGATGTCGTTGATGACTTCGAGCAGGTATTTGCCGCTGGTGAGGATGTCGTGGCAGTACTCTTGATATTTGTCGGAGCCGAGCACGCCGAACATGCCGCTGCCCATGATCTCGGAGAAGCCGATGATGGCGTTCAGCGGGGTGCGCAGCTCATGGCTCATATTGGCGAGGAATTTCGACTTCGCCTGGTTGGCTTCCTCGGCGCGGTTCTTCTCCTGCGAATATTTTTCCGCCAGATCGGCCAGCTCGGCCTGCGAGCGCTTCAGATCGAGCACGTTGGCGCGCAGGCGGGCGTCGTTTTCGATCAGCTTCTGCTCGTGCTCCTTGATCCGGGTGATGTCGGTGCCGACCGAGACGTAGCCGCCGTCCTTGGTGCGGCGCTCGCTGATATGCAGCCAGCTTCCGTCGTCGAGCTGCGCCTCGAATGTGCGGGCTCCCGGCGCTTGCGCGCCGGTCTCCTGCAGTCTGGTGCGAACCTCCGGCATGCTGCCGACCTCGATTACGGTCTCGTACGACGTGCCGGGGGTCACCGCCGTATCGGGCAATTTGTGCAGGCGCTGGAAATGCGAGTTGCAGAGCACGAGGCGATCTTCCGCGTCCCACAGCACGAAGGCTTCCGGAATGGTTTCGATCGCGTCGCGCAGCCTGAGGTCGGCTTCCACGGTCTTCTCGGCGAGGCTCTTCTGCTCGGTGATGTCGACCGCGATGCCGATCAGATGCAGCCCGCCATCGGCCGAGGTGTGACTGAGCTCGCAGCGCACGCGCAGCCAGATCCAGTGGCCGCCGGTGTGCTGCATGCGGAAGCTCTGGTCGATGTGGGTGATCTTGCCGGCGATCATCTGGTCGGCGATCGCGAACAGGTCGATGTCGTCGGATTTCACCAGCGCGTTGACTTCGCCGAAGGTGAGGAGGTCGTTGCGGGAGTCGAGGCCGAGCATCGTGAACATCGATGCCGACCAGAAGATGCGGCCGCGCGAGAGGTCCCAGTCCCACAATCCGCAGCGGCCGCGGTTGAGCGCGGTATCGATCCGGCCGCGCACTGCGTCATTGATCAGGTCGCCCTCGCGGGCGCGGGTCGATTGCCAGTGAAAGGCGAAGCCGAGGATCAGCACGACAAAGCCGGTGGTGGCCGACAGCGTCACCGACAGAGCGGCATCCGAACCCCACAGCGGCTCGTTCCGTTCCTGGATGACGATGACCATGCCCGGCAGTGATTTGACCAACCGCGAGATCGCCATGGCGCCGTTGCCGTTCGGCAGCGTCATGTCGCTGACGACGCCCTGCTGGCCGGGCGTGGCGAGCAGTTGCGCCGTGCTGATGACGTCGAGGATGCGATCGCCGCCAAGGCTGCCTTCGACGGGAACGCGGGCCAGAATCCGGTGGTCCGAGCCGGTGATGATGACGTGGCGGCCGCTCGCAGCGCCCCAGGCCGGGATCAGGTCCGGCAGCAGGCTCTGCAGCCGTTCGATATTGGCGGCGCGATCCTGCCGGACCGACGCGAAGCGGTCGAGCCGTTCGGCTAGGAGCTCGGTGAGCGCGGAGAGATCGCGCTTCATGGCGGCGCGCTTCTGCCGGCTCTGGTCGATCACCTGCACGAAGGCGCCGAGGCAGATCGTGATCAGGAAGGCGATGATGAGCGTGGGCACGGCGCGGCGAAGCGCCGGCTCTGCGGTGAGCAGCCGGTGGTAGGCAGGTTTTGCGATCGATTGCGCCAATCCTTTGATCGAATCGGATTGGACACACGCGTTCGCCGCATGCGCGCGCGCCATGCTTTAGACCCCCGCCGAAGGCTCTTTTGCACATTGTCCGGAAGCACCCCGTAGCTTCCGAATCATGCCGATTTGAATCCACTTTTTTCGGGCTGTCGAGAGTCAACGATTCGTTAATTCGAAATAAATCTTGTCCAACACGAATTAAGGCACGCTCGATGCGAGTCCGAAACGGGAACGGGCGCAAACCTACGCGCGCGGCGGTTCGGCATGGCTGATGACGCGCTTGATCGACGGGAACGCGTGGCGCAGCGCGCGCTCGATCTCGTCGACGTTCTCATGCACCTTGATCACGCTCATCGACGGTGCGGCGCGGCAATGGAAGTTGACGATTTCGCCCGCATCGGTGTCGCGGACCCGCACATTGTGAATGTCATGGATCGCGCCGTTGCCGCCGGCAAAGCGCGACAGCGCGGCCTTGATGGTTTCGACGCGCTCAGGCGCAGCGTCGGTGCCGTGCGGCAATTCCGGCCCGAGCGGCTCGATGTGGGTGTCGACCTCGACGTCCTCGCCAAATTCCTCGCGGATGCTGCGCTCCAGGTCGTGGGCGATGGCGTGCGCGGCGGTGAGTTCCGTGTCGCCGTCGACTTCGAGGTCGATGCCGACAATCAGCCGGGCGCCGAGATCGTGCACCGTGACGTGGTGGACGGCGAGGCCGGAATTGCGGGCGATCACCATGATGCGCTCGCGCACGCTCTCATTGTCGCGCGCGACCGGCACCGCGGTGAAGGTGAGGTCGGCGTCGCCGAGCGCTTGCGTGACCGCGACTTGCGCGGTCTTCTTGATCGCCTCGACCCGGTCGATCGGGTAGGTGCGCGGCACTTTGACGATAGCGTCGATGAAATGCGTCGGCCCGACCATGCGCACGCGCACGCGTTCGACACCGACCACGCCGGGCACCGCGCGGATCGCCGCGGTCGCTTTTTCCGACGCGCCCGCCGGCGCGCGGTCGAGCAGGGTTTCGACGGTGGAGCGCCCGAGCCTCAGGCCGAGGATCGATATCATGACGGCAACGGCGATGGCGGCAACCGAGTCGCCCCAGGCATAGCCGAGCCCGGTCAGCGCCAGGCCGGCGATGACGGCGACGGATCCCAGCACGTCGGAAGCGAAATGCAGCGCGTCCGCCGCCAGCGCCTGGCTCCGCGTCTGCCGCGCCGTGCGATGCAGCGCCCGCGCGCGCCAGAAATTGACCGCGATATCGATCACCAGCACGACGAAGGGGACAGCCGATATCGTCGGCGGCGGCGCACCTTCGCGCAGCCGGCTCCAGGATTCGACCAGGATGCCGCCGGCCAGCACGTAGAGCAGTGCGATGACGAACAGCGCCGACAGGCTCTCGAACTTGCCGTGGCCGTAATGATGTTCCTCGTCGGCTGGCTGGTCGGATACCCGCACCACGAGCCACGTGATGACGGTCGCGATCACGTCGACGGAGGAATGCAGCGCCTCCGAGATCAGCGCGAGCGAGCCGATCGCGATACCCACCGCGAACTTCGCCGCAGCCATGCCGGCGCTGGCGAAGATCGAGATCGCCGCGACGTTGGTTTTTATGGTGGGGATAGTGGTCATGGCCAGCGGTTTAGCAGGGCGCTGTGTGGGATTAAAGCTGACAGTTGGATGCGCAATCGCCACTCACTTGCAGGAGCGATTTGTTGCGAATTGTTCCGAGTTGATTTTCGCGTCGTCCCTGCGAAAGCAGGGACCCATAGCCACCGATGCCTGTTGTAGGCGAAGCTGTAGCTCCAGCGTCGCGCAACATGGACATCTGTGGTTGACGATAGGCTTGCGCGCATTGGACACGCCTCCGCATTCTCGCGGCGCGATCCGCCCGAGCTTTGCAAATTCATCCGCCCTACTGGAAGAGGGCGCAGGGAATGCCGGGTGCTTGCTGCACCCGCGGTCTCGTGTGCAAGTAGCGCAAAAGAAACGCACACGAGCATACAGGTACAGCCGAGGCACTCCGGCATTCCCTGCGCAGTGGTTTTACGGCTTATACCGCGCTCTCCCTGGAGACGAATTCCTCTTGCCTCCATCGCTGCCGGATTAAAGGCTTGTCGAACCCGGTTGGGCTCGACGCACCTCCGTCAGCTTGACACCAGCCACGGGTGCCAGGACCACACGGTTTTGCTGTACGCTTCAGCGCCGTACGTCCTGCGCGCCGTGTCCGCTCACGGCCGAAGAGCCGCCCTGCGAACAACTTCTCGCGCCGACGCTGCCGCGTCCACCGCATCCCGCCCCACGTTCGTGACGATGGCCAACGCCCCTCTTGTCGGGACAGGACGGCGGGATTTGTAAGCGTGATTTGGGTCTGCGGCGAAGCTGAATATTTTTGATGCGACGACTGGACGGGGCAAATCACGTTGAAGTTGTTAGCGAAAATTGATTATTCGAGAAAAATCGATTTTTCGTGCACGCCGGTTATTTGCCCAACCAGCAGGACAGAGCCGCACTGCCATTGCTAGCTTCTGAACCGATAGAACCAAGGCGGCGCACTGAAAAACATCGGCCAAGCAGGGGACTAATGCCGACTAAAACCTGTGCTGCATGAGTCGGTAGCTGGGCTATAGCAGACACCACATTGGTCTTGCCTGTGTCGGCTTTTGAGCCGACGGCTTGTCGAGCTCGCATGCCCTATTTCACGAGGTAGGCAAGCAGGAGTTCGGCGAGCTCGCGTGGATGGGAGAGCGCAACCAAGTGGCCGCCTGGGATTTCGTCGACGGTCTTGCCGAGCCGCTCGTGCGCCACGCGTGCCTGAAAGTCGCGCGGAAAGAACCGATCGTCTTGACCGGCCACGACGTGAATCGGAACGTCAGGCCACGCTTGGAAGTTCGCGGGCTCGCTAAAGGCGATCTCGGACTCCCGGCGCTCGTGCGCGGCTCCTTCTTCGGCGATATCCTTTGGCACATCATGAAGGAAATACGTAGCGAGATCGAACTCGACGCTGTAGCCACCACGCTTGGCTGCAGCCTGCCGCGCTTCGAGCCACCCAGTATGGCCCCACCACTCACCGGCCGTTTCGCCGGGAAGAGGGATCATCGCGTTCACGAAGGTGAGCATGCGAATCGGCGTCCGAGCGCGAGCGCACACGAGCGCTGCCGTGAATGCGCCCATCGATTGAGCAACGATCACCACGTCTTTTCGCTTTCCGATCAAGGCGACGACGAGGTCGGCGTAGGCGTGTAGCCCTGCGTGAGCGTCGTCACCGGGTAGATCGACGGCGAGCGCCTCGTGACCGGCTTGCCGGAGCAATGGTAGGACGCGATGCCAATACCATGCGGCACCGCCAGCTCCAGGGATTAGAACGAAGGTGGTCATCAATGCCAAGCGAGTTTGCTGCGAAATAAGTAGGGCTTCGGCACGTCCCGCCGGACACTATGGTACTGCACGGTCGCGGGGCGCGGAAGGGGTGCATGTCGCCTTCGGTACATCCGTATCCATCCGGTGAAGGCCCCCGGGCCTCCAACCGCACTATCATTCCCATCTCGAACACCAGAGCTGCTGACATGACGTTGTCAGCAGCCGGCGACTACAGTGCCGACCGCGGGGGATCGATGAATGGCTTATCGGCTGCAGTGCGTCGGCGCTTCGGGCAATTCGTTCAAGGTCGCATTATTCCTCAATTGTGCCTACGGGCTTCGCGACAGGTATCGTCCGCTTGTTTGGCCCCAGCGGACATGCCAACCACTCCGATTGGTGTGTCTGCTTCCGGGGGAGGCCGGACATGGCGAAGTAAACCGCCACGTCCGCCAACTGACCACAGCCTGAAATTTTCGATCCCAGCCGGCTCCGCTGACGTTCGAAAAATTACTAGCGCGCAACAAATCCCGCACCTCGTGCGCATAAAACATTGACGGGCTGAATTTTCTCTGCGTTTAGATCATGACATTCGTCGCGGGTGAAATTGCCTGCACTCTTAGAGGACCGTAATGCGCAACGCACGCACACACATCGCAGAGACTGCCGCCCGCGTCCGGCCGCTTATTCGGCTGGCCGATTGGTCGTGCATGTCCGTGATGGCGTGGGGCCCGAACTTTCAGCTCGAAGCGGGGCTGATCCGCAAAGCAAGAGTGTAACTCTCGGCGCAGGGCCGCTCCCTCCGCCGAACCGGCAGGAGGGCAAGATGAACGCCCGCAACGACGTCAAGAGACCATCCGATCAGAGCTTGGGCGCGAGGCCTTTGCTGGCAGCGGCTCGACGGCGATTTGCCGCGCGGGTTGATTTTCTCGTGGCTCGCTGGCTCGAGCGCTGCGCCACGAACGCCGAGGCCGCACAATGGTTGTTCAAGACCGATCGGAAGCCCACACGTGAGTTCGGGATGGACGTGAGCCTTGTCGTTTCATCTCCACGTTGGGATGAGTCGCCATGACGGGGGCAGGGGGGTGGGGATAGCTTCAAGGTATGGAGAGAGGCTGCCCAGATGGCAGCCTCCCTTAATCTGTTGCAGATCACCAGTGGTGACCTGATGCGTCCTCAAAGCAAGGCTCTCCCTGTTCAATGTCGACTCTTCACGAACCGGATCTGACGATGTCTGCTTACGCGGGCAAGGCAGATCTCCCGGTTGCATCTCCGGACTTCCGAGTTTGACCGAGGCTGCTCAGCTACTTGGGCCGGCGCCCCCTTATCGCATGCGCGCGTGCATCACATGTTATGTGGTCATCGGCGCCTGCTGGTAGGCGAGCACGCACCCGTAACCTGAGCGTATCAACGTCCCTCGATTGCATAGCGGCAACCGTAGGCCCAAGCGAAGGGGACTTGAGATTTGTCATCCAGAAATCGTCAAAATTTGCAAAGGTCCGGCTTACGGTGATCTCCCGCGTTTGCACGTCCTCGAGGCCTGCACCGATCCACAAGTCGCGTAACGCTTCCATTCGAGACGCGTCCATCCGTGGTGGGCGCGGAGGCGCAATGCCCATTGCCTGTATCTCAAGGAGGATTGGATCTAGCGGAAACCCGCCACCCAGCATGTCCCACATGTAGGTCGCGACTGCACCGCCCGGGCGAACTACTCGAACCATCTCGCTAACGCCCTTCGCGGGGTCCGGAACGAACACAAGTACCAAGGCCATCACGCCTGCATCGAAACTGCCATCGCCGAAGGGAAGCGCCATAGCATCGCCCTTACAATACTGTGCCAGGCGCGACGCAGTTCGTGTGCGTGCAAAAGCGAGCTGCGCGTCAGATGGATCAATACCTTGGACCTCCACGGGGCTACATCGCTCGACCAATAGCTCAGTGAAGGCCCCGTTGCCGCAGCCGACGTCGATCCACCGCAAACCCGGGGATGGCGCCAACCAATCAAGGAAGATTTGACCAGCGAGTCGGCTCCAGACTCCCATCATCTGCTCATAGGCGGCACCGTCATCGAATCGAATTTCTTGTTCGACCATTGCTGAAGCTCCTGCCGCGGCCCCCAATTGCACCGCTCAACGGTACCATTACCCTAGTCGTGTTGCCACAGCCGCGCGGACGCGCGCTTGGCCTGAAATTGGCTTATTGCAGACGTGGCTGGCGGCGCGGCCCATGTCAGCGCGCAGCGCGCAGGGCGGATTAGCCGCAGGCGTAATCCGCCGCTGCATCTGCAGCAAGATGGCGGGTTACGCTGCGCTAATCCGCCTACGACTGTTGTTACGCGTCAATCAAGAATCAGGGCGACCAACACGTCGCTCCTGCTCCCGCTTCCTGCGTGTAACGCAGTCCACACTCCTCGTCCGGATTGCTGGTATGCCGGTAAGCCACGAGCCAGTCGGCAAAGACAGCTTGCGGGGCTTGGTGGTCGACGGTCGGGTCGTTGAGGAGGCCGAGCGGTTCGCATGTGATTGCCAATCAACAAACGAAGGGGTTTGTTCAAGTAGATGGGCAACCAAAGGGGCGAGGTAAGAGTTCTGAGAGGGCAATCATGGAGGTATTGGCTCCGACAAAATCGTAACCTGCAACCCATCTGGGAGGAAACCATGAGGTATCATCTCAATTCATCGTGGATGTGCGGTTGTGTTGTGCTTGCCTTGGCAGCCCCGGCGGCCTCTGTGTCGGCCGTGGCGGAAGAATCAGGCCAATGGTTCGGTCGAGCCGTTCTGGTCACCCTATCGAGCAAGAGCGTGAAGCTGGAACACCGGGCTGACCATACGGTGTCGGTCACTGAATACGACGGTGCCGTGTTCAATGCCGACGGCAAGCCCTTTCTCGACAAAGCCCGCTATCAGGTGGTTGATCAAACGGATGCTGGCATGTCCAGCGGCGGCTACAAGACCTTCACGGAGGCCGATGGATCCAAGGTCTTTGCCAAGTACGTCCTGAAAGACGCGAAGCCGCGGGAGTTCCGCGGGACATTCCAGTTCACCGGCGGCACGGGTAAGTATGCGGGGATCACAGGCAGCGGCGATTACCATGTCGTCCTGATCAGTGACACGGCCTTGTGGGATGAACTCCGTGGCGAGTACAAGATTCCCGGTGACAAGCCGACCACGGGGAGCGCAGCGCCTCCGCGGTGAACTGCTGAAATTCGGCATTTGATTTCCGCTGCTGGCACATTTGAGACGTGCCACGGAGCCCACGACAATCATTGCCGGTCGACATTCCGCGGATGACGCCTTGTCGAGTACGCCATCCGCACCTGCAATCGGTCTTCTACGAAGAAACGAGCCTTAAGCCTTCAGGTCCGTGATCCGCATGATCGCGACCGAGCTGCTAGTTCTTGGCTCGCAGGATGCTGATGCGAGATTCGTCGACAAAATTCTTGCTGTCCTGATCGGACCGGCGGAAGAGGTTGCGTTCGACAACGAGTGAACGGCCACTGATCGTCTTGGTGCAGCGCTCCTTGAGATAGATGCCTCCCACTGGCTGGTCTCCTGCACCCGGCTGGCCCTCGGTACATGCCCAGCCGTCCGAGCCGTAGCGCGATCTAGCCTGTAGCCCCAGGAGAAACGCCTTCTTCCGGATATAGAGACGCGCCGTCGGATCGGTCTCGATCTGCAAGCCGGCAACGTGCGCGGTATCGTCGATCAGCAGGGTGAGGATCGCCGGATGACCCGCCACCATCGTGCCGTCGCGGCTGGTCGACGGATCGTAACCAAATCGGATGGCCCGTGTTCCATTCGCGTCGGCAGGGCAGTCGCGCCAGTTCTGCCAGCCAGCCAATGTGCGCTTCGGGTCCGCCGCGCAGTAGAAGTCGACGTAACCGGTCTCCGGCAACTCGGCCGCAGCCATTCCGAGGCGAATGTCACGCAGATCGTTGCCGCTGAATTCTTCCGCACCAGCCGGAGAGCTCGCGAGCGTGACGGCCTGCCAGGCAAGCAGGCCCGCAGCAAGAACGCCCGGCAGCTTCAGTCTGCGCATCACTGGCCCTTCCCGGTGCTGGCGGTCGCATCATCTGGCTTCTGCGCTTGGTTCTTGTAGACGTCGCATACCCGCGAGGTGCTTGAGAAGAAGGCGACGCATTCCGCGTAAGTGGGTTCGCCGGCTCCCTTGATGTGGGCGATCATGTAGTCGGCGACGGCTTCAATATCCTTCGGCCGCAGAAACGTTCCGCCCTCGGGCGGCATCTGTGCCCCCGCGTCCTGGCGGTTCATGCCGTGGCATTTCACCTCATCGTAGGCGCCGCGCATAAAGAATGGCATCCCGGTGCCCGGCCGCCCGCAGCCGACGATTTCAATGATCTGATCGCGTGTCAGCTCGGACTTGCGCAGCGACAGCGCATCGCCGCCGTAGCCGCCGCCGCCATTGCCGTGCCATTTGTGGCAGCCCACGCAATTGGCTTTACTGAAAACGGCCTTGCCGGCATTGGTCGGATCCGAAGCTGGCGCTTGCGCCGACTGACCGAAAGCTGTGGTACCAATCGAGAAATTCAGGGCGACGACGCTCACGATCAGCATGCCTGCCGCCGGGAATCTGCTGAAGATCATCATTGCGTCTCTTGTCGAAGGAGGGCCCGCGGTTGGCGGACCCTCCGTTTTTTGGATGTCAGAGTGCGAATACGTAGAGCATCGATCCCGGCTGTATCTTCTTCAGTTCGGGCGTCGAATCGATGAACCACTTGTCCCAGGCGCCGCCCAGGCCGACCAGGATGGCAACGTACTGTTTGCCATCGACCGTAAAGGTCATCGGCGGTGCGTTGACGCCGCCGCCCGTGTTGAACTCCCAGAGCTTCTGCAATGACTTGGCGTCAAGCGCCATCACTTCGCCGGACGGCTGACCGGTGAAGACGAGGTCGGGAGTTGCAAGCATGCCGCCCAAATTGGGGAACGGCGTTTCCATTTTTTGGGCGATCTTGCCGGTCGTCACATCGATCGCAGTCACGCTGCCGGTGATCCTGAATGGCTGGCTCGGGCCGCCGCCGGTCCAGAACTCCCGCGGTTTCAGTTTTTCCGGCGTCATCACCTCGACTTTGATGCGATTGCAGCTCTCGATCACCGGGATGTACCAGAGCTTCAAGTCCGGATTGTAGGCCGTCGGCGGCCAGTTCTTGCCGCCCATGTTGCCGGGGCAGATGTCGGTTTCCATGTTGGTGCGGCTTGGCGTCACCGACGCGATATAGGTCTGCACGGCCTTGTTCGGGTCATACTCGATCGGCTTGCCGCTCTCAGGGTCGAGCCCTTTGGTCCATGTGACTTTCTTGACGAACGGGAGGCCCCAGACGAACTTGCCGGTGGTGCGATCGATCGCATAGGCGAAGCCGTTGCGGTCGGCTTCGAGCGCGAGCTTCCGCGGACCACTGGGCCCGGGGACGTCGACCAGCACGTTTTCCGCCACGCTGTCGTAGTCGTAGGGGTCGTTTGGCGTGTGCTGATAATGCCACTTGATCTTGCCAGTCGTGGCATCAAGGGCCAGCGAACTATCGGTGTAAAGGTTGTCGCCTGGCCGATATTCATTATCCCAGTCCGGCCCGGGGTTGCCGATGCCCCAGATGATGGTGTCCGTTGCTGGATCGTAGGTGCCTGTTACCCAGGTCGAACCGCCGCCGGCGGCGGCGGCGTTGTTGCTGTCTTTCCAGGTCTCGCTGCCGGGCTCGCCCTTGCCCGGGATTGTGTGGGTGCGCCAGACCTCCTTCTGGGTCGTCAGGTCGGTGGCGGCGATCCAGCCACGGATGCCGTACTCCGCGCCCGCCACGCCTGTGATCGCCATGTTCTTGACGATCAACGGCGCGCCGGTGATCACCTCGCCCTTGTCCGGATCGGCCACCGTGCGCTGCCAGGCAACCTGACCGGTTTCCTTGTTGGTCGCGATCAGCCGGCCATCAAGCGTATGGGAAATGACGAGATCACCCCACAAGGCGACGCCGCGGTTGTCGACGCCGCAGCACGCCACAGCGCCAGCCCAGTCACGATCCGTCTTGGGGTCCATCTTCCAGAGCAACACGCCGCGGCCACCATGCGCATCGATCTTGTAGACTGAACCCCATCCATCGGTGACGTAGAGAAAGCCGTTTTCGGCAATCGGAGTGCCTTCCAGCCCGCCATGGCTCCAGATGCCGCCGCCTTCGATGCCGCCGAGATGCATGGTCCAGGCGACCTTCAGGTTCTTCACGTTATCGCGGTTGATCTCCTTCAGAGTGGAGAACCGGTGAGCCGAGTAATTCTGATGATGATGAAGCCAGTTGCCCGGCTCCTTCTCGACGTTGAGCAGCCGTTCCTGATTGACCTCGTCGGCGGCGGACGCGGGCAGTGCGGCCGTGATGCCCGCGGCAGTGACTGCAATAGCGAGCAGGCGCGCTCGCGTGGAGATTCTTGTGTGACCTGAAAATCGCTCCATGAGAAATGCCCTCCTTTTGGCAGTCCACGTTAAATCGAGCGTCCGGCACATCCGGGCGTTTAGCTGAGAAGCCTCGTTCAGCGGCTCACCGGGCCGCTGTCGCGATCAGGGCGTTCGTGAAACCCGCACCTCCGTTTCTTTGGTTCCGCCTTTCTGGAAAACGATGGCGCATGTAAACGTCTCGCCGTCGACAAGTTGCTGCCGCGTCTGCAGCAGCATCACGTGATGTCCGTCGTGCTTGAGTTCGGTCGTCTTGCCCTCCGGGATTGGAATGGACTTGATCTCGCGCATGGCTGGGGCGCCTTCGCCGCGATCGACCGTGTGCCTTACGGCGAAGTTCGCGAACGGACAGCGGACGCGCAACAGGGCGTCGGCTTCGGCCGCATCGTTCCTGATCGTCATCACAAGCGGGAGATCGATACCGATCTGATCGGACGCATGCACCCGGGCGTTCGTCACTTGCAACGCTTCACCTGCCGCGGCGAACCCGCGCGTCAGCCAAAGAACAGCAACCAGTCCGAACACAAGAAATGCAATCCGGCCGCGATCAAGCCGTGCGCCATCAGCACCTGATGTCGCTGTCGCGGTCATCGGCTATGTCTCGGCCGAAGGGTAATCCTGTAAATGCGCGGTCAGTCGAGGTACACAAGCGAGGGATGCCCAAACGAAACTCTTCGTTCTGCACATTGGCGTGCCTCCCAAGATCGATTTTCTCTTGTTTCTTGGCGTCTCAAGTTACGCTTCAAAATAAGGCGACGAAAGGGCGCTGCGCATTTTTCCCGATCGATGACCGACAAAATGCGCTCGCCTTCACAGCCTCTACGCTGCTCGCTGATCAGGTGATCGAACAGACCGCCTCAGTTCCGCTGTTGGGCCTCGCTTTTGCGCTCTGGACACGAGCCTGCGGCATTGTCCAAAATCTCTCGGTACAGAGGAACCGCCCCGATGCCCATCATCGATTCCCAGGTCCATGCCTACGAGGCGAACAGTCCGAAGCGGCCTTGGCACAGTGTGCCGAACTGGCCCGATCACGTCACGGGTGACGAGATGGTGGCAGCGATCGACAAGGTTGGCGTCGACGGCGCGATCTTCATCTCGGCGTTTTCGTTGTACCGCTACGACGCCAGCTATGCCGTGGAAGTGCAACGGGCCCATCCCGGCCGGCTCGCCATCGTCAAGCCGGTCGACCCGGATGACCCTGATGTGGCCGACGTCGTCGCGGAGTGGAGGAAGACGCCGGGCGCGGTCGGAATCCGCATCATGCTGACCAAGGAGGCCAAGCGTGCGCCTGACCATCCCGGCCTCGACCGGATTGCGCGTGCGGCGGTTCGCCATGATTTTCCGGTCAACCTCCACTGCTGGGACAATCTGGATGCGGGCAGGGCGCTGATCGATCGCCACCCCGACACGCGGTTCATCATCGATCATCTCGGCCTCCTGCAGCCACGTGTTCCGCCGGCGCCGCCAGAGCCTTGGGCGGAGTTGCCGAAGGTGCTGGAACTCGCTGCGCGGCCGAACGCCGTGATCAAGGTCAGCGGCGCCTGCACGCTGTCGCGCGAGCCGTATCCTTATCCGGATATCTGGGACCCGCTCGCCCGCGTGTTCGATGCCTGGGGTTTCGAGCGCTGCCTGTGGGGCACGGACTGGACGCGCGCATTCGCCGTCGTCAACTACGAGCAGGCGGTCGAGCCGTTCCTCAGGACCAGCCGCCTGAACGAGAGCGAGCGCGCCATGCTGATGGGCGGGGCCTGCGCCAAGGCTTATGGCTGGTCGCCGAAAGAAGGCTAGCGCGCAGGTCATCCACCTCAGGAGGAAACGCGATGGAATTTCGAACCTTTGGCCGCACCGGGATGCGGCTCTCGATCCTCGGCTTCGGCTGCGGCGCCGTCGGCGGGTTGATGGTGCGTGGCGATGCTGCCGACCAGGAGCGAGCCATCGCGCGCGCAATTGCCGCTGGCGTCAACTACTTCGACACCGCGGTGCAGTATGGCGACGGGGAATCGGAAAGGAACCTTGGCCGGGTTTTGCAGAAGCTAAAGCCGGTCGACGTGGTTGTCGCCACCAAGGTCCGGTTGCCGCCTGACGATCGTGATCGCATTGATGAGGCGGTGCGGCTATCGCTCGAAGGCAGCCTGGCGCGGCTGCGGCTCGAGCGTGTCGATATTTTTCATCTGCACAATCCCATCACCGAGCAAGGCGGCGGGCCGGCGCTGAGCGTGCGGCAGGTGCTGGACGAGGTGGTGCCGGTGTTCGAGCGGCTGCGGCGAGAGGGGAAGATCCGGTTTCTCGGCATCACGGCGCTGGGCGATACGGCGGCGCTGCATCAGGTGATCAATGCGCGCGTGTTCGACAGCGCGCAGGTCGTCTACAACATGCTCAATCCGTCTGCGGCCGGCGAATTGCCGGCGCGCTATCCGGCGCAGGATTATGGACGGCTGTTCGATCACACGGAAACCGCCGGTGTTGGCGTCGTGGGCATCCGCGTGCTGGCCGGCGGGGCGCTGTCGGGTTCGGCGGAGCGTCATCCGATTGCGGGCGCTGCGCCGGAGCCGATCGGCTCTGCCATGAGCTACGATGCCGATGTCGATCGCGCGCGCCGGCTGATGCCGCTGGTGGAGGAGGGATTTGCCGCCAGCCTGACCGAGGCGGCCACGCGGTTTGCGATCTCGCATCCGGCGATGGGCACGATCCTGGTCGGCATGGCGACGCCGCAACAGTTCGAGGGTGCACTCGCCGCGGTGGAGAAGGGCCCGCTGCCGCAGGCCGCACTCGACCGGCTGTCGGAACTGCGGCAGGCGTTTGCCGGCGAGGCGCGATGATCGAAAAACGACGGTCTCGGCTTCCCCTTACCGAATTATTAACCAATCTGCATCAGGTTTAACGGATTATTAACCAATCTGGTTCGGGATTGGCGTCGCGACCAACCGGCACCAAGGGAGCACCTGATGGATACCCGAACGTCCGCCGCACCCGACGAAAAAACGCCTCCGTCGGAGGCTTTGGCGACACAACTCAGCAAATCGGAAACGCAAGAGAAGTCGCAGCCCTCCAGCGAGCTGGAGATCAGCGCCGAACGGATCAACTCCTCCGTCGCCCGGCTGACCTCAAATTCGATAGGCGAACTTCAGGGGTTGGCTTCCGAACTCCAAAAAATGCAGGACTTCCTGCAGGCCGAGGTCAACAACGTGCAGCGCCAGATCGACAGCGCGTTGGCCGGAATCAACATCATCGTCGAAACGATTAGTCCTTGGAAAAGTATCGCGGGCTCGCAAACGCTGCCATCCGGTAATCGCCATGTCCGCGCGGGGGGACCGGCGGCCAATATTGAGCAACGCAGTCGCGTCGGGTAGCAGCGTCGCGCGCGCCGCTCGCCCGATATTGCGGACTTCCGACCGAACTGGCGTCGGTGCGGATACTCGGCTTCATCCCTGCGAGCGCTTCGGTCGAAGTGTACGCTGCGCGGAAGAGAGTGAACGCCGGATCGCCACCACCGCGTCACCAAATCGCCTAACGACTCAACGACACTATTGCAGCGGGGCGCGGGCGATGCGCATGGGTGCATGCAATGGTGCGCTATGGGTCCAATCTATGTCTAACGCCGGCCCTGAGTGGGCTGATTATGGTCGCGCTGCTTGTGCTTGGCGCGATCGTCGTTCGAAGTCTCGGACCGGCTGAGAAAGGTGACCGAGTCATTGCCGTGTCCGAACACAGTAAGGTGAGCACGCGCACGACCCCCGAGAATGATGGCCGAGCAACCCTCGATATTGGTGTCGCAGACCTGAGAGGGTCGCTGCCGTAAGATAACTTGCGGTTTACGCTGTCTGGAAAGAGCGGCGGTCTGCGTTCCCCGGATGCTGTGCAGCACGCCGCTTGCGGCGTGATGCACTGCTGATCCGGGGTCCACCGATGCGTGGGTCCCGGCTCTGCGGAGCAGCGCTCACGCGCTGCACCGCGTCCGGGACACAGAGCTAAAACGCCACCACGATTTTGCCGAGGTGCTTGTTGGCCTCCATGTGCTCGAACGCTTTGCCGATCTCGGCGAAGGGATAGACCTTGTCGATCGGCAGTTGCAGTTTTCGCGATTCTACGGCCGGCCAGATGTCTTTGCGGACCTCGTCAAAAATCTCGCGGATTTCCTCGACGCTGCGAGTGCGGAAGGTGACGCCGATATAGTTGATGCGGCGGGCGGCGTGGAGGTCGAAATTGAAATCGGCGTGGGTGCCGCCGAGCCGGCCGACATTGACGATGCGGCCCTTGACCTTGGTGGCGGCGAGATTCTGGTTAGCGACCTTGCCGGAAACCTGGTCGACGATCAGGTCGACGCCTTCGCCGTTGGTGGCGTTGAGCACCTGATCGACCCAGCCGGGGTCGCTGGAATCGATCGCGAGATCGGCGCCGAATTCCTTCAGGCGGCCGCGGCGCATCGCGTCCGTCGAGGAGCCGATCACGAGCTTGGCGCCCTTCAGCTTGGCGATCTGCATCGCCATCAGGCCGACGCCGGAGCTGGCGCCCTGGATCAGGACGCTCTGGCCCGGCTGAAGCGCGCCGTTGGTCACAACGGCGTTGTGCATGGTGGCGAGCGCGACGGGGAGGGTGGCGGCTTCCTCGAAGTTCATGTTCGAGGGTGCACGGAACAGCCGGCCGTGGTCGGCCAGCGTATATTCGGCAAACGCGGCTGCGCCCGAGCCCATGATCTTGTCGCCGACCTCAACACCTTCTGCGTCAGGCCCGAGCTCGGCGACTTCGCCCGCCCATTCCATGCCGAGTACGGTGCCGACGCCACCGGCCGCGCCATGCACGTGGCCCTTGGTCATGCCGAGGTCGGCGCGATTGAGGCCGCAGGCATGCACCTTGACCAGCACCTGCGTGCCCTTCGGCGAGGGCTTTGCGACCTCTGATATTTCGGCGCCGTTGGCGCCGTAGACATAGGCTTTCATGGGCTCTTCTCGTTGTTGGCGGAGACCGCTTTTATTCTGCTGCCTGACGCTGCGCGCCCGACAGCATGCCTTCGAACCGGCTGCGGATGATCGCTTCCGCATCGCGCACGATGCGCGAGATCAGTTCGGCGCAGGTCGGAATGTCGTGGATCAGCCCCTGGACCTGGCCGGCCGACCAGATGCCCTCATCGGCGTCGCCGGTGGCGTAGACCATCTTGCCGCGGGCGCCGGCGACGAGTTCGCGCACGTCCTCGAATTTCGCGCCTTCCCTTTCCATCGCCACCACCTTGGTCGAGATCGTGTTCTTGGCGACGCGCGAGGTGTTGCGCATGGTGCGGAAGATCAGTTCGGTTTCGCGCTCGTCATTGGCGACGATGCGCTCCTTGACGAGCTGGTGAATCGGGCTTTCCTTGGTGCACATGAAGCGCGTGCCCATGTTGATACCCTCGGCTCCGAGCGCGAGGGCTGCGACCAGGCCGCGGCCGTCGCCGAAACCGCCGGAGGCGATCATCGGTATCTTCACCTTGTCGGCGGCGGCCGGGATCAGGATCAGGCCGGGCGTGTCGTCCTCGCCGGGATGGCCGGCGCATTCAAAGCCGTCGATCGAGATCGCATCGACGCCCATCCGCTCCGCCGACAGCGCGTGGCGGACGCTGGTGCATTTGTGGATGATCTTGATGCCGTGCTTCTTGAACTCGGTGACGTGTTCCTGCGGCTTGTTGCCGGCGGTCTCGACGATCTTGATGCCGGCCTCGATGATGGCCTGGCGATACTCGGCGTAAGGCGGCGGCTTGATCGCGGGCAGAATGGTGAGGTTGACGCCGAATGGCTTGTCGGTCATGTCGCGGCAGCGCGCGATTTCCCTGGAGAGATCCTCCGGCGTCGGCTGCGTCAGCGCGGTGATCAGCCCGAGCGCGCCGGCATTGGCTACGGCCGCAACCAGCTCGGCGCGGCCGACCCATTGCATGCCACCCTGGACGATCGGGTGCTCGACGCCGACGAGCTCGGTGAATCGCGTCTTGATCATGTCTGCCCTCTGTCGTGAGATTTCGATGGGCAGGATGCCGCCACCTCCTGCAAAAGTCTACGGGGCGCGGGGTGGTGGTCAGGACAACGCCATCATGCAAAAGCAGGGGCTGGTTTCCGCAGGGCGGAACAAGTCAGCGTGGGGTCCGGTATTTCCGAGATCACCCGCTAACCGCACATGCTGCCTACGTCCAGATTCACGCAAGGTACCACCCACACCCGAACGGGTGTAACTGATATCGTGTCTATCGCCCGAACGTTTGCGATCCGAATTGACGACTCGGCTTTTGGCTTGCCGAGGTGACATCCTCTCTTGAGTGCGGGAGGCGTCCGTCCGGTCGGCGCGAAACAATTTCGGTAGGCAACAGTCATGGATCATCGGAGTGTACCGGACCCTGTTCACGGCGTTCCCCTCGACCGCAAGCCTCAGCTTGGAAACGATCTGCCAGGCTCGTGGTGGATGTCCGCGGATTCATGGCCACGCTTCCTGACCCACACGGGAGACAACAGCGCCGGCAATGGCGGCAAAGGTCATTTTGCCGGGAGCCTGATCCATAGCAGCTACGCTGGTTTCGAGCCACTCAACGTGGCATGGCCGGGCGTCCATGCGCCAGCCCTCGCCAATCAGACGAACATCGCCTATTTGGATCAGTCCGCAAGCCAGATCGCGGGAGTTGGCGGTGATGGCGGCAATTGGAACGCCGCATCGGGTGGAAGCGTCGGCGCGCTCGGGCCTGCGGGCTCTGGCGTGATCGCCACCGGTGACAACAGTGCCGGCAATGGTGGCGATGGCTACTTCTCCGGAGCAATGGTGCATGCTCCTGTCGCGGTCTATAACCCGATCAATATTGCGGTGGCGGGTGCCCATGCGACGGCCGACGCTCATCAGACGAACAACGTGGTGTTCGATCAATCCGCGACCCAGATCGCGGGAGTTGGCGGCCATGGCGGCAACGGAAATACCGCATCGGGTGGAAATGTCAGCGCGATTGGGTCTACCGGCTCCGACGCGCTCGGTACCGGCGACAACAACGCCGGCAATGGTGGCGACGGATACGCCTACGGGGGTATCGTTCACGCGACCTTTGCGTTCTACTATCCGATCAACATTGCCGTCGCGGGATATAATTCCACCGCCAATGCCGATCAGACAAACAATGTGGTGTTCGATCAATCCGCTTTTCAGATGGCCGGCGTGGGGGGTGATGGCGGGAACGGTAATCACGCGGTTGGCGGAACTGCAGATATCTTCTCTTCCATCTTCGAGTTAATTGGCTCTGATGTAATAGCGACCGGTAACAACAACGCCGGCAACGGCGGCAACGGCCACTTCTCGGGAAGCATGATCGACATCGACGTGGCGATCTACGCCCCGATCAACATTGCGGTCGCCGGCTACAATTCAACAGCCGAGGCTCATCAGAGCAACAATGTCGTGTTCGACCAGAGCGTGATCCAGATTGCCGGAATCGGTGGCGACGGCGGCCACGGCAATGCTGCGCTTGGCGGCGATTTCGCCATGCATCTGTTGTCGGACCTTCACCTGCTGGATCATGCCTAGAGCCTGTTCCGTTTCGATAGAATCGAAACGCGATTCCAGGTTTTGATTTGACGCGTCTTCCTGGCGCGAACCTCTTCGCTTCACTCGAAAACGCTCGAGCAGCACTGGAGCTGCGCAGATCTCCGCGGCGCGACGCTAGCATTTCGGGCGTACACCGTTGCCACTGGGTGGCATCAGCTTTGGCGGCTAGACCGCGCCAGTCTCCAAATCCAAGATCGTTGCTGTCCACATTGGGACGCACAGTGCGCAAACCAAGTCAGGGAGTCTCACACATGGCAAAGGCATCATTTCCTTCCGACACGATCGTGTTCAAGGCGTCGACCGGCGGCAACAGCGCAGGGAACGGTGGAGACGGTTACAACGAGGGTAACATCATCAGCAACCCGAGTATCCACTTCAACCCGACCAACAAGGCCGAAGGCGCCGACGTCCACGTCAAGAACGGCGATGACGTTTATCAGAAGGCATACTGGGACGCCGAGGGCGCGAATGCGAAGGCGGAGAAGCATTCCAAGGCAGAGGGCGGCAAGGCCGTCTCGAATGGCGACCAGGAATCGGAGAGCGGCCATAACAAGTCCGACGTGGATGCCAACACGAAGGCCTATCAGGAAAACTGGCTCGCTGCGGACCAGAGCCAGACCGTGATGGCCGGTGTCGGCGGCGACGGCGGAGACGAAAACAAGGCGGAAGGTGGAGATATCTACTTCAAGGCCAGCATCGAATCCGCGAACCTGAACGACGTGCTTAACGATTCCAAGTACTTCCATATCGACGATTCAGGCATGTTTAGCTGATCCATGCCTGTGTGGGGTGAGGCCGGCGGCGCAATGCCGCCGGTTCTCAATTCGTCGCGGAGTCGACGAGGAGTGAGCGGAAGGTTCGGACTTCAGATCTGGCGGGACCGCAATGCTGATGCCACCGCTCCAACTGCAGACAATGTCGTCGCCGCGGACGCCGTTGAAGTCGGCGTTGCGGGCCTGCGCGGGGTCGTTCGGACTCGTTTTCGCGTATAGCTGCAGCTACAATCTCCTTCTTCTCGCGCCTTCCATCTACCTGCTTCAGATCTATGATCGCGTGCTGTCGAGCCGCAGCGGCGATACGCTTCTGATGCTGACGCTCATCGTCGCGTTTACCGTCGTGGTCGGCGGAGTGCTGGATGCGCTGCGCCGCGCCGCATTGGGCCGGATGGGTGAGTGGCTTGAAGAAGAACTCCATCCGGCAGCGCTCTCCGCCTGCCTCAAATGCGCCCATGTCGATCGAGCGCGGGCATCGGAAGCCTATCGCGACCTTGCGGTCCTGCGTCAGTTCGCCCAGTCCGGAGCCTGCTCTACGTTGTTTGACGCGCTCTGGACGCCGCTCTTCCTCGGGGTTCTCTTCCTCGTGCATCCCTTGCTCGGGGTGATAGGTGTGCTCAGCGTGCTCTTCCTGCTTGGGCTCGGGCTTGCCGAAGACCGGTTCACGGAAGCACCGCGGGCGCGGTCGGCTGCCGCGGCGACGAGGAGCCAGGGATGGTTCGGCATGGCCGTCGGAAACCTCCACGTGATCAGGGCTATGGGAATGCTCGACGGTACCACGCGCCTGATCCGCCAGACTGCGCAGGATGCGAGGAGCGAGCAAGAGGTGGTCCAGCGCCGCCATGAAACCATCATGCTGATTTCCAAACCCGCGCGAGCGCTGGCGCAGGTCCTGATCATGGGTACTGCCGCCTGGCTCGTCCTGGAACAAAGCCGAAGTCCCGGCATCATCTTTGCCACGACGCTTTTGTTCGGACGCGCGCTCGCGCCCGTTGAAGGGGCGGTTGCAGGCTGGAAGGCATTCGCGATGGCCTTGGCCGCCTACCGCCGGCTCAACGACGTCATGTCCGCTGTCACCACGGTTGCGAACGTCAGAGACCTGCCGGAGAGGCCGAAGGGCAATCTCATTGTCAACAATGTTGGCGTCGCCGTCTCAGGATCGGACTGTTGGATGCTGAAGGACGTCTCATTCAGTCTCGCACCCGGTGAATGCCTGGGCATCATTGGTCCATCTGGCTCCGGCAAATCCACGCTCGGCAGGATCATCACCGGAATCTCCGCGCCGACGGCAGGTTCGGTCCTGCTCGACGGCATCGATATTCTAGCCCTGCACGATTCGCGCGGCGGCGGGCGCCTCGGATATCTGCCGCAGGATATCGATCTGGTCGGAGAAACAGTAAAGGACATCATTGCACGGCTGGACGACGCCGATCTGCAGAAGATCATCGAAGCAGCGAAGCTGGCCGGCCTTCATGAGACGATCATTCGTCTCCCGCAGGCATACGATACGGTCGTCAATGGCGCAGCGGCCAATCTCCCACGTGGATTTCGCCAGCGCCTCGGCCTTGCACGGGCGTTTTTTGGCGACCCGCACCTCGTGGTCCTCGACGAGCCGAACTCCAGCCTGGACAGTCTGGGCGAGCGCATGCTCTTCGACGCCATCGAACGGATGAAGGCGGCCAATACGACTGTGATCATCATCACCCACCGGATAGGGATCCTCGGCGCAACGAACAAGCTTGCCATCATGCAGGGCGGCGCGATCAGCGCATTCGGTGAGAGCAGGGAAATTTTCGAAAGGTGTTTGGCAAGACCTCAAGTTACTTTGCGTGACCCTGTCTCATGAAGAGTTCATTCACTCACGTCGATGTTCGGGAGATTCCACGCTGGCTGAGATCGGCGGCGCTGGCGCTGCGCGGCCGGCTGCGCGGTGTCACCTGGATCAGCATCAAACGTCTTCACCGTCTCTGGGGTCGCCCAAAAATTGCATTCGCTCACGTTGAGATCTGGGAGGTCCCTCGGTGGCTGAGATCGGCGCCGCCGGCGCTTCGCGACCGACTTCGCGGCGTCACCTGGACCGGAAATCTGCTGGTTTGCGGCTTCGTCATCGGTCTCGGTACCTGGTCGACCTATGCACCCCTCGAGAGCGCCGCGATTGCTGTCGGCACCGTCGAATCCGAATCGAGCCGCAAGACGATTCAGCATCTTGAGGGCGGCATCATCAGAGAAATTCTGGTCGCGGACGGTGACGTTGTCCGTGCTGGACAAACGCTGATCTCGTTGGAGGACACCAAGGCCCGTGCCGAAGTCCAGAGCCTGCAAGGCCAGTTGTGGGAGGCGACGGCGCGAGAGGCACGGCTGCAGGCGGAACAGCGCGGAGACGAGCGGGTATCATTTCCGGGCAGGTTGGAGATGGCGCAGATGGCGAGTCCTTCAGTCGCGGATGTCCTTGCGGGTCAGCAAGCCATCTTCGAAACGCGCCGGCAGGTCTTTCAATCGCAAGCGGCCGTAAATCGGGAGAAGCGGTCGCAGGTGGAAAAGGAGATCGAGGGCCTCAGGGCGCAGGAAAGCGCGGCCGCAAGGCGCATCGACATCGTCCGCGAGGAAGCGGCAACGGTGGCCACGCTCGTCAGCAAGGGGCTTGAGCGGCGACCGCGGCTTCTGAACCTCGAGCGAGAGATAGCTGACATCGAAGGACGGCGGGGAGAGATTGTCGCGCAGATATCGCGCGCGGGGCAGGCCATCAACGAATCCGAGGCTGTTCTCCTCAAACTGGAGCACGACCGTCAAAACGAGATCGCGCAGTCGCTGCGCGAGGTACAGAACCAGATCTTTCAGATATGGGAACGACTGCGGGCGGCCGACGACCAACTCTCGCGAACGATGGTCAAGGCGCCCGAGGACGGCGTGGTAACCGACCTGAAGATCCATACGCCAGGCGGCGTTATCGGCGCCGGGGCACCTCTCATGGATCTGGTTCCCCGGCAGGATCGGCTCATCGTGATTGCGCGCGTCAGGCCCGAAGACATCGATGTGGTCCGTCTCGGACTGAGCGCCGAAGTGAATCTCCTGCCCTATAATCAGCGCCGCGTACCACGGCTCCATGGGACTGTGACGCACGTTTCTGCCGATCGTCTAGTCGATAAGCGCACTGACCAGCCGTACTACGCGGCGAAGATTCGAGTTCAGGATCTGGTCGGCGCCGGGATCGATAGTGTCCAGATTATTCCGGGAATGCCGGCCCAGGTATTCATCAAGACGGGTCATGGCACCGTGGCGCTCTACGCTCTCAGGCCTCTGCTCGACAGCTTCCACGGCGCGTTCCGGGAGGACTAATCTACGGCCAGAACTGCGAGCTCGGGCATCTCTCAAGATGATCGCACGCGTGAGGGGTAGAGCGTGATGACTTTTCTTCGAATCGTCATCTCGCTCTAGCTCTTTGATTTGAGCAGGATCTCCGCGCAAACGCGTTCGCGTTTGTCGCGACGGAAAACCGGTTCCCACTTTTCCGGATCATGCTCTAGGCATGACCGTTGGCTCTCCGGCTCCAGCGAACGACCGCCTCGGTGCGGTTATGCGCGGAGCATTTTCGCATGATACGTTGAATATGCATTTTTACGGTGTTTTCCGATAGGTTGAGCCTGACGGCAATCAACTTGTTCGGAAGGCCAAGCTGCAGCGCCTCGAGCACATGTTGTTCGCGCGGCGTAAGGTCGACCATTGCCTTCTCCGGCACAATCCTGGTGTTGCCGTTATCCTCGTTAGTTCCGAACAGCTCGGACGTATCCGGGCATCCCGATATCGTCTTGTGGCTTGTCCCTCCATTTTGCCCAACGATCGGTAACGGTCGGTAGACCCCACCGGCAAGGACCAGGCGTAATCCGGCAATCGCGAGTTCGACCGGGATCGATGTCGGAAAGAAACCGCGCACTCCGCGTTGCATCGCGGCCGAAGCCGTCGCATCGTCGTCGCGGTTCGACAACACGGCAACCGACGCTTTCGGGCAGGTTTCTGCGAGGAAGGCGAGGCTCTCCTCGATCGAAGGATCAGTGATCTGCTTGTGCCCGATATTCAGTGCAATCAAGCGGATGTCTCTGCCGGATAGCCAGTTCAGGTCACTAGTCGTTGCCATCTCGACGATCTCGAATCCAGTGAGTTCTCTCTTGAGGATATTGAGGATGCACGTACGCGCCAGGACATGTTGCTCGATGATCACGAGCACCGGCGAATTTTGTGATACCAAGGCCAGTTCCGCGGGATTAGAAAAATCGTCCATGATGTCCCCGAATTCAGAAATTAGCTGTCACTCCACACGTTTTGATTTCCATTTCCATGGAGCAAATGTGCCCCACCACACTCTTTCGCTCGCAAGAGATCGTCAGAGGACCTTCTGGTCCGTCGCAATAGATCTCTTGGCAGCGGTTCCGTCGTAGGCTAGCTGCTGCAAATATTGCGGTACGCGCTCGCCGCAGCCGACTTGGCGGGGCCATCGACCACGTATGCTTCATCTTCCGTTACGAGATATAGAAACGGCCTGTCTCCGGTATCTTCGCCCGACGCCGTTTTTCCTTTGACACGGCCGCAAATGGTGTCGACGGACTGCCCGAGCGTATTTTTGCGGATGGCCCGTTTCATCTCACCGAACTCGGCGGACGCCGGCTCCTCCAACTTCGCAGCAATCGTGGTCTTCGCCTTGATAATGACCGGATCGGACGTCTGAGCGGGCCGACCAGATGTCGGAGCTTCGACTTTCGCTTCGATCGTGGCGGGCTTCGCCTTTTTCTCAGCGGGTTGAGGCCTGTCGCGGACGTCGGCAACCGACGGCTTTTCCGTCTTCGTCGCGATCGTGGACTTGGCTTTTGTTGTCGCGGAATGGGTCTTGGATGACGCTGGCGCCGGTTCAATCGGCCGGCCGGCGGCCATCCCGTTGAGACAGCCGGACCCACTCGCGTCCGTGCACGCTTCCATGCTTGCTTGCGGCGGTAAAAGGCAGCTACAGCCAACCAGGGTCGCAGCCAGAACACCAATGAGAAGCGTTCTCATGCTAATCCCTCAAAAAAGGGCCTGAGGTCCGCTCGCAATTCTTGCGGCGATCTAAAATGTTGCGCTGGTTGTCTATCATTTGCGCAAAAGTCTTAACTGTTGCTAAACGCCCATCCCGCGCCGCGGCGCTGGGCCCGTGCGCAATGCGGGGGGGTGGGCTCGAATTGGCCTGTCGGCGGCCAATGATCGAACGCGTTTTTGAGCGAAGCAGGGACCGTTCGCGTAAAGAAACGCGTTGAAACAAGAGACTAGAGCCAGTTTTAGCTCAATCAGAACCGATCGGGCTCTACGTCACTGAGATTGGAGCACCTCGCGGCGCGTCGGATGCTTCCGCCACGACGCTCTCATTCAGTTTCTGATTGACGATCTGGACCGTACGGTCGATTTCGGCATTGGGTACGCCAAGCTGATGCGAAATCAGCTTCACCAGCAGGTCGACGCGCTCGATGGAAGGTGCGCCACCAGCGACCGCCCGGGCCGCCGACGAGGGCTTGAGAAGGCTTTCCGCGGCTTTGGCGTACTTCTCGAAAGGGACCTGATCGGTGGGATCGGCGCCCAGACGCTGGGCGATGGCATCGACATGGTCGTAGATCGACTGCGAGAGATTGATATCGCCGTGCACCGCGTCGCGGATCGATTGCGGCTCCTGCGGCGTGATGCAGCGGTAATTCCCCGTCAACAGCATCGACCATTTGGCCAGAGGGACGAACATCGAATCGAACACTTTGAGCTTCACCGGAACGTCCTGGCCATCCACCTTCACCGCATCGACGTCGGCCTCCAGCTCCCGAAGCAGCAAGTTATGTTTCTCATCCGCAAATGACGCTGCCTTGAAGTTTGTCGGCAGGCCGACGTGAAGAACATTCGCCGCCTCTTCCGGTGGACGGAAGGCCTGCGGATCAGGGGAGCAGAGCGACACCAGATCCGGCTCGAACCGTTCCCATACCGCGGCGTTGGTATAGGCCTCCTCCAGCTCCATTTTCGCAAGCGCCGGGATCCGTTTGAGATAGGGCAAGGGCGGCATGTTCATGATCGAAAGGCAAGGCAGCTTCGCCTCGGCGATTTTGATCATCAGAGCCCGGATCGCATGGTTGGTGTATTGCGGCTCCTGCATGGCAAGACCGACCAGATCATAACGGGAAGGATCGACGTCGGCGGGCTCGACCGCGTCCAGGATCCCGGGCAGGTCGCGCGAGAAGATCGGCCGGTGCGCCGCCTCGTCGCGCAGCTTGATGCGAACTTCGGTGCCGTCGCGGTTGATGAGCTCGGCCGTCTTCTTCCGGCACACCAGGGTCACGTTGTGACCCGCCATCAAAAGCTTTGTCGCCAGCAATGAGCCATACGAGGCTCCAAGGATCAGAATGTTGCGCGCCATGCGCCCTCCCACAGATAATGCTTTCCGGCGCGCCACTACTCCGGCGCAAATTTGCGAGCGCCTGCTTTGCGACAGGAGTTAAGCCGAATTGTTCGGTGCGATACCGCCGGCTTCCCTGGGAGTGCGCCCAGGAAATGCCGGCGGAGTTCGAGGCGACCGGTCAGGCCGACGCGACCAGCTTGTAGGGCGTTGCTTCGTCGTCGAACGCGGTCGTGATGTCACGAATGCTGATGACGCCGATCAGGCTGTAATTGTCGATCACCGGCACGTGGCGGATGTGATGCTTGCTCATGAGGTGACGGACATGCTCGAGCGTATCCGCCGAGGTGCAGGAGACGAGCTGCTGCACCGAAATGAATTGCGAGACGCGCATGTTCACGCCGGCGGCGCCATGTTCGGCAATCGCGCGAACCACGTCGCGCTCGGTGAACATGCCGACCGCCGTGTTGCCTTCGGTGCGGACGACATCCTTGACGACAAGCGCGCTGATATTGCCGGAGCGCATCAATTGCGCGGCAATGGCGACGGTCTCGTTCATACGGACCGTTGCGACACGGGCGGCTTTCTTGCGCAGGATATCTCCGACTTGCATGGCAACCTCCTTGGGTGAACTATTGGTTTCAAGTCTGGTATCAAGTCTGGTATACATAATGCCAATTGTCAACACGCGGAGCGTGGAATTCTCGCAGCCAAGATCGAGATAAATAGGCAGTATTATTGACGTTTTTGGAGCGTGCCGTGACATTCCAGGGGAGGGGCCTCGGGTTTTATCGGCCCCATGTGGCGTCAGGTATACCAGAGGTCGCTGGTCGTCAAAAGAAAACGCGCCCACCCGGAGGTGAGCGCGTCTTGTTCTTGCCATGGATCGGTGAGGTCAGGCCGCAATCTGCGACTTGGCGACCACCACCTTGCGCCAGGGCTTGAGCACAGCGATCGCCAGCAGCGAGGCCAGGATGTTCGCGCCGGCCGCTACGATGAACACGGTGTCCCAGGTGCCCGACGACTGCTGCATGTAGTTCGCCACCGGCACCAACAGCGCTGCGGTGCCCTTTGCCGTGTAGAGCAGGCCGGCATTGGTAGCCGCGAACTTCGCGCCGAAGGTGTCCGTGCAGGTCGACGGGAAGAGGGAGTAGATCTCGCCCCAGGCAAAGAACACGAAGCCCGACAGCAGCACGAACCAGACGGGATCGTGGCCCAGCATGTAGAGGCCCCAGATGCCGATGCCTTCCATGCCGAAGGCGATGAACATGGTGTTCTCGCGGCCGATCATGTCCGAGATCCAGCCGAAGAACGGACGCGTCAGGCCGTTGAGGACGCGATCGATGGTGGCTGCGAACGTCACGGCCGTCATCGTCACCGCCATCAGCGTTACCGGCACGCTGTCGACCTTCCAGTCGACGGCGATCGGCTTCAGGTTGGCGGTCACCATCAATCCGCCGGCGCCGACGATCACGAACATGAAATACATCAGCCAGAAGATCGGCTGACGGATCACTTCGGTGGGTTGATAGTTGCGCCGGGTCTGGATCACGTTGCTGTTCTGCACCGTCGGCACCTGTCCCGCTTTCGGCGAGAACATCAGGAAGGCGAGAATGACGATGATGATGCCTTGGCCGAGGCCGAAATAGAGGAAGGTGGTCTGGAAGCCGGAGTCCTTGATCATCGCCTGGATCGGCGCAACCGTCAGCGCCGAGCCTGCGCCGAATCCGGCGGCGGTGATGCCGGCCGCAAGGCCGCGCTTGTCGGGAAACCACTTAAGCGCGTTGCCGACGCAGGTGCCGTACACGCCACCGGCGCCGATGCCTGCGATGATCATGCCGAGATAGAAGCCGTTGAGCGTGGTCGCATGGGCGTTGATCGCCCATCCGATGGCGCAGAGGATGCCGCCGATCAGGACGACGAGGCGCGGGCCGTATTTGTCGACGAACCATCCCTCGACCGGCACCAGCCAGGTCTCGAACAGCACGAACAGCGTAAATGCCCACTGGATCGAGGCGCGATCCCATCCGAATTTCTGCTGGATGTCGGGTACGAAGAACGTCCAACCATATTGGTAGTTCGCGATCATCACCATCGCGGCGACGCCGATGGCCAATTGAGTCCAGCGATAGGCATCGCTCACTCGCGCCTCCGCGACGGGGGCTGCTCCGTGCACTGTATCCGTCATTTTTCCTCCAAAGGGCTGCTGTTCTATCGTTGCCCGACAGCTCGGCGCAAGTGTGGTATATGTTATGCCAGTAGACAAGGGAAAAATTGCATGTGTTCTAAGAATTCCCCCGCGTCGGTGAAAGCTGCACAAACGAAAAGGGCCGCGGGGTTGCGCGGCCCATCGTCGGAAGCGTCTTAAGCTATTGCTTTGCTTAGAGCTTAATCATGCGGTCGCCGCAGATCGCAGGCGGCTATATCCTTCCTGAATGACCGACCAGAACAGTGCGATCAATCCCAGGATCATGATCGTGCTGACGAGTGGATTGGAAAGGAACACTCCAAACGAGCCCTGGGATCCCAGAAGCGATTGGCGGAAGGCCTCTTCGGCCTTGTCGCCGAGCACGATCGCCAGCACCAGCGGGGCGAGGGGATAATTGCACTTCTTGAGCAGATAACCGATCACGCCGAACACCAGCATCAGCATGACGTCAAACGTGCTGCTATGGACCGAATAGGCACCGATTGCGCATAGCACCAGAATAAGGGGTGCGATGATGCTGAAGGGCACGCGCAGGATAGCTGCGAAAATCGGTACGCAGGTGAGCACGACGAGCAGGCCGACAATATTGCCGAGATACATCGAGGCGATCAGGCCCCAGACGAATTCCTTCTGTTCGACAAACAGCATCGGTCCGGGCTGCAGGCCCCAGATCAACAGGCCGCCGAGCAACACTGCTGCCGTCGGAGAGCCCGGCACGCCGAGCGAGAGCATCGGCAACAGGGCCGCTGTACCCGCGGCGTGCGCCGCGGTCTCCGGCGCAACGACGCCTTCGATCTCGCCCTTGCCGAAATTGCTGCCTTTCTTCGCGACGCGCTTGGCAATGCCGTAGCTCATGAACGAGGCTGGCGTTGCACCCGCCGGCGTGATGCCCATCCAGCAGCCGATGAAGCAGGAACGCAGCGAGGTCATCCAATACGCGGGCAGCTCCTTCCAGGTCTGGAGCACCACGCGCAAATTGATCTTGGCGGTGCCGCCGCGGAAGGCCAGCCCTTCTTCCATCGTCAGCAGGATTTCGCCGATGCCGAACAGTCCGATCACGGCGATCAGGAAGTCGAAGCCGTTGAGCAGGTGGGTGACGCCGAAGGTCAACCGCAACTGCCCGGTGATGGAATCAAGTCCGACCGCGGCGAGTGCAAAGCCGATCATCATGGCCGCAATGGTCTTGAACGGCGGTTCCTTGCTCAGGCCCACGAAGCTGCAGAATGCGAGGAAATACACCGCGAACTTTTCCGCAGGCCCGAATTGCAGCGCAAAGCTGGCGACCAGGGGAGCGACCAGCGTGATCATGACCACGGCGAACAGCGCACCGACAAAGGAGGAGGTGAAGGCGGCGGTCAGTGCTTCGCCGGCCTTGCCCTGCTGTGCCATCGGATAGCCGTCGAACGTCGTGGCCACCGACCATGGTTCGCCCGGTATGTTGAAGAGAATCGAGGTGATCGCTCCACCGAACAGCGCGCCCCAGTAAATACAGGACAACATGATGATGGCCGACGTGGGCGACATGCTGAATGTCAGCGGCAGCAGGATGGCGACGCCATTGGCGCCGCCCAGTCCCGGCAGCACCCCGATGATGACACCGAGCACGATGCCGATAACCATCAGCATGATGTTGTACGGCTGCAGCGCGACCGCAAAGCCGTGAAAAAGATTGACGAGTTCTTCCATCCCGATAATCCGATCCTGACTGTGCGTCGTTGTTTACAGGTCGAGCCACTCTTCCAACGGTCCCTTTGGAAGCGGGACCATGAACCAGCGCTCGAAAATCAAATAGGTGACGAGGGGCATGCCGAGTGCCACCGCCAGGACGGTGATCCAGTTGTATTTGCCCAGCCATCGCATGAACCATGCGATGAAAATGGTCGAAGAGACGTACAGCCCGATGAACGGCATGGAGCCGACATAAATGCCGGTGGGAATGACGACGCTGAGAACCTGACGAAGCTGTCCCCACTCCGCGAACAGTCCGTCATTGTCTTCGCGCAGTCCGTGCCACAGATTGATCCCGCTGGAAGCGACGATGAAAAGCCCGATATAGAATGGGAAGAACCCGGCGCGGGGGCCCTCAGCGCCCCAATTGATCCCCGCCTTGAGGCTGCCGGCGATCACGATCACTCCGAACAGAGCGATCAGTAGGGTGACGCCCGCTTCCACGAGCTTGTGGGTCGGGCCGGTGTTGCTCGAACTGCCTGTTGTCATCGAAACTCCATGCGCAATCGAGCCCGCGGAAACCGAGCCCGCCGTCTGCGTTGCTACCCCAATCGATCAGTGCTTCTCGGTCAGTTGCTCGGAGCGAGGAAACCGGCCTCTTTCATCAGAGCCTGATGACGCTTGTCCTCGGCCTCGACCCATTTGGCGTATTCTGCGCCGGTCAGGAAGGTCGTGTTGAATGCGCCGCTCTTCATGAAGTCCTGCCACTCGGGAGTGGCGCGAACTTTCTTGAACAGTTCGACATAATACTCGACCTGGTCCTTGGTGGCCCTGGGCGCCATGAAGATACCGCGCAGCATCAGATATTCCATGTCGAGACCTGCCGACTTGCAGGTCGGAACGTCCTTCCAGCCCTTGCCGTCCGCGATCGGCTCATCGTAGGCCATCGGCTTTGCGTCAAAAACGCAGAGCGGACGCAGCTTGCCGCCGCGCCATTGCGCAACCGCCTCGATCGGATTGTTGACGGTCGAATCGACGTGGTTGCCGACGAGTTGAACGGCGACTTCGCCGCCGCCCTTGTAGGGAATGTAGGTGAACTTGGTGCCGACGGCTTTTTCCACGGCGACAGTGATGATCTGATCTTCCTGCTTCGAGCCGGTGCCGCCCATCTTGATCGAGCCGGCGGGAGCGGCCTTCACGGCATCGATGTACTCCTTCGCCGTCTTGTACGGTTTGTCGGCGTTCACCCACAGCACGAATTCATCCAATGCCAGCATCGCTACGGGCGTGAGATCTTTCCAGCTAAACGGAATTCCGGTGGCAAGCGGAGTGGTGAAGAGATTGGAGAGCGTGATGATGATCTTGTGCGGATTGCCGCCCGATCCCTTGACGTCGAGGAAACCTTCGCCGCCGGCGCCGCCCGACTTGTTGATGACGACCAGCGGCTGCTTCATCAGATTGTGCTTGGTGACGATGCCCTGGATCGTGCGCGCCATCTGGTCGGCGCCGCCGCCTGTGCCGGCGGGGACGATGAATTCAACGGGCCGCACCGGTTCCCACGCCGCAATTGCAGGAGCCGTGACGCTGCCTGCGCACAGCGCTGCAATCGTCCCTAATGCAAGTTGTGTAGAACGCCTCATTTGCTTCACTCCCGTTGAACTGTGGTTACGCCGGTCTTTGCCGGCTTGGTAAGTTCATTCCCGATCAAACGTTTCGGGTCTTCATGCACCCATGATCGTCGCGCCGCAATGGTTGCCTCGACGCTACTCCCGCGGGTTCGAATTGTACGAGGGGCCTGATCGGGCGGCATCCGCTCCTTTCGGCCAATTGTGAGTCTGAGAGGCGCAAGAAGAGGGGGTGGGCACGCTCACGCTGCCCGTTCCTTGCGATATCGCCTTCGCTGTCCCTTGCGGACTGCACGGCCTAGCTCCCCCCTGGTATGCGCCCTTGTTCTGGTACGGGCGTTTTTAGAATTGTTGTATATGATATGCCACGATGCAACTGGTTTTTGGTTTCGACAGGAGGCTAGGCCAATTTGTCGCAGGTGATGCCCAAACAGGCAATCGGTGAGCGGCGAACGAAAACGGCCCCGGAAACCGGGGCCGTTGATCGAAATGCAATCGATGGTTGCTGTTAGATTTCGCGCGGTGTCGCGCAAAAAAGTTCTTATTGTAGAAGCATCAGAGGCCGAAAGGGGGGAGGTCGCCGTTGCGAACCGCAATGCGGCTGCTCGCGATCAGCAGACGGTCGATGGAAGCCATCAGGCGGCCGAACAGGGTGGCGGAGGGCAGGAGGCCGATGGATGCAGTCTTGGACATGGATGTCCCCTTTCTGAAGTAGCGGAGAAGCTCCGCTTTCGTGATACGGGAAGACTTTATGTATACCAGATACCACCAACAATAACTTTGTTTGCATAGCAGCAATCAGGCGTTTGCATTGCAGCAATGGGTCGAGATGCTGGCACTCCAGAATGAAAAAGGCCGCCGGAAACCGGCGGCCTTTGCATTCCAGAATCCCAGGCTGCTTATTCCGCCGCTTGCTTCCGCGGCGGATCGAGCGCGCCGGAATCGTGGATTTCGGCGACCTGGTGATCGCTGAAGCCGAGGACCTCGCTCTTTGCCTGCTGCGATGTCAGCTTTGTGGACCCAAAGCGGTCGAGCCGCCTAAGTCGATCCCCGTGGTGACCGATTTTTGAGATGAGATTTTAGAACGCCGGGCGCGATGATTAACAACAACACGACGCTGCTGATCATCCCGGCAATGCCAAGAAGGGTGGCAACGACTGTCCAACCTTGTTGAAGCAGTTTATCAACGAACATCATAGCGGCACTAACGACGAACAAAGCAGCAAGCCATCCAATCGCACGCATCGATACCTCGCTCCGGCCGCGTCATTGTTTCATGTCAGCTCTAGCATGCAATGTCGGCTCTTGGCCCAGAGCCGAGCTTGCTTCTGCTATCCCAACGTCCGCTTGCCTTCATAAAGCTGTCAGCCCTTCAAAGTGCCGCATCTTCGATGCGATCTCGTTGCGAGCGGGAGAGGTGTGGCAGGTGGCCGCCGCTTCTCGCCCTAACAAAAAGGCCGCCGAAACCGGCGGCCTTTCGTGCTGTTCGGATGGCGTCGTTACTCCGCCGCCTGCTTGCGCGGCGGCTCGAGCGCGCCGGAATCGTGGATTTCCGCCACCTGGTGATCGCTGAAGCCCAGCACCTGGCGCAGGATCTCGTCGGTGTGCTCGCCGAGCAGCGGCGAGCGCGTCACCTCGCTCGGTGAGTCCGACAGCTTGATCGGATTGCCGACCGAGATGTACTTGCCGCGGGTCGGGTGATCGACCTCGACCACGGTGCCGGTGGCGCGCAGCGACTGGTCTTCGGCGATCTCCTTCATCGACAGGATCGGGCCGCAGGGGATGTCGTCCTTGTTGAGGATCTCCATCGCCTCGAATTTTGTCTTCGTCATCGTCCACTGCTCGATGCGGGCGAAGATTTCGTTCAGCCGCGGCAGGCGGGCCGCCGGCTTGGCATAATCCGGATGGGTCTTCCAGCCGGGCTCGCCGATGACGTCGCAGATCTTCTCCCAGACCGGCGCCTGGGTGATGAAGTAGATGTAGGCGTTGGGATCGGTCTCCCAGCCCTTGCACTTGAGGATGCGGCCCGGCTGACCGCCACCGGAATCGTTGCCGGCGCGCGGCACGGCGTCGCCGAACGGAATGCCTTCGCCGTACTGGCTGTATTCCTTCAGCGGGCCATGGGCGAGGCGCTGCTGGTCGCGCAGCTTTACGCGCGCAAGGTTCAATACGCCGTCCTGCATCGCTGCAGTGACGCGCTGGCCTTTGCCCGAGTGGGTGCGCTGATAGAGCGCGGTGACGATGCCGAGCGCCAGATGCAAGCCGGTGCCGCTGTCGCCGATCTGCGCGCCGGTGACGAGCGGCAGACCGTCGCGGAAGCCGGTGGTCGAGGCGGCGCCGCCGGTGCACTGCGCGACGTTCTCATACACCTTGCAGTCTTCGTATGGGCCGGGACCAAAGCCCTTGATCGAGGCCACGATCATCTTCGGGTTGATGCTGTGGATCTTCTCCCAGGGGAAACCCATGCGGTCGAGCACGCCGGGGCCGAAGTTTTCCACCAGCACGTCGCAGCTCTTGATCAGCGCGGTGAGGACTTCCTTGCCCTTCGGGTTCTTGGTGTCGAGCGTGATCGAACGCTTGTTGTGGTTCAGCATGGTGAAATACAGGCTGTCCACGTTCGGGATGTCCTGCAACTGGCCGCGGGTGATGTCGCCGACGCCGGGGCGCTCGACCTTGATCACGTCGGCGCCGAACCACGCCAGCAATTGCGTGCAGGTAGGGCCCGACTGGACGTGGGTGAAATCGAGAATACGAACGCCCGTGAGCGCCTTTGTCATCGTCATTGCTCCGTACTGTGTCTGTACTGCGTGATGCAGATTGAATGAATGGACGTTGGTTACTTCTTTTTCAGGACGCTCTGCGGGTTGAGGTTGCCGATGCGGCCGCTCTCCGAGCCTGCCGCCGGATCGATCACGGCGTTGATCAGCGTCGGCTTGCCGGAATCCATCGCCGCGTTGACGGCGCGCTTCAATTCGTCGGGCGAGGTGGCGTTGATGCCGACGCCGCCGAAGGCTTCCATCATCTTGTCGTAGCGCGAGCCCTTGACGAACACCGTCGTCGCCGGATCGGAACCGCCCGTATTGACGTCGGTGCCGCGGTAGATGCCGTCATTGTTGAAGATGACGATGCAGACCGGAAGCTGATAGCGGCAGATGGTCTCGATCTCCATGCCGGAGAAGCCGAACGCCGAGTCGCCTTCGACCGCGAGCACCGGCTTGCCGGTTTCGACCGCGGCCGCAATCGAATAGCCCATGCCGATGCCCATCACGCCCCAGGTGCCGACGTCGAGCCGCTTGCGCGGCTTGTACATGTCGATGACGCCGCGCGCGAGGTCGAGCGTGTTGGCGCCCTCGTTGACGAGGATGGCGTCCGGCCGTTCCTTGATGATGGTGCGCAGCGCGCCGAGCGCGCCGTGATAATCCATCGGGGAAGCGTTGCTCATCAGCTTCGGCGCCATCTTGGCGACGTTGTCGTCACGCTTCTTGTTGACGGTCGAGACCCAGTCGGCTGGCGCGGCCGGCCAGTTGCCACCCATGCCCTCGAGCAGAGCGGATACGCAGGAGCCGATATCGCCGACCACAGGGGCCGCGATCTCGACGTTGGAATCCATCTCCTTCGGCTCGATGTCGACCTGGATGAATTTCTTCGGCGCATCGCCCCAGGTCTTGCCCTTGCCGTGCGACAACAACCAGTTGAGGCGGGCGCCGATCAGCATCACGACGTCGGCGTCCTTCAGCACGGTCGAGCGCGCGGCACCGGCCGACTGCGCGTGCGTGTCGGGCAGCAGGCCCTTGGCCATGCTCATCTGCAGGAAAGGTGCGCCGGTCTTTTCGACGAAGGCGCGAATCTCGTTGTCGGCCTGTGCGTAAGCCGCGCCCTTGCCGAGAATGATGAGGGGGCGCTTGGCGCCCCTTGAACACGTCGAGCGCGCGCTTGACGGCCAACGGGGCAGGGATCTGGGCGGGGGCTGCGTCGATCACCTTCACCAGCGACTTCGCGCCGGCGCCGGCGTCCATCACCTGGCCGAAAAGTTTGGCCGGCAGGTCGAGATAGACGCCGCCCGGGCGTCCCGACACCGCGGCGCGGATCGCGCGGGCAAGACCGATGCCGATGTCGGCGGCATGCAGCACGCGGAACGCTGCCTTGCAGAGCGGCTTGGCAATCGCAAGCTGGTCCATCTCTTCATAGTCGCCCTGCTGCAGGTCGACGATCTCGCGCTCGGAGGAACCCGAGATCAGGATCATCGGGAAGCAGTTGGTGGTGGCGTGGGCCAGCGCAGTGAGGCCGTTGAGAAAGCCGGGCGCCGACACCGTGAGGCAGACGCCCGGTTTTTTGGTGAGAAAGCCAGCGATCGAGGCCGCGTAGCCGGCGTTCTGCTCGTGGCGGAACGACAATACGCGCATGCCCGCGGCCTGCATCATGCGTCCGAGGTCGGTGATCGGGATGCCCGGCACACCATAGATGGTATTGATGCCGTTGAGCTTGAGCGCGTCGATGACGAGATGAAAGCCATCCGTCAGCTCTTGCTCGGTGCCCGGTGCTTCGGACTTGGTCGCGGTATTCAGCATGGGCTTCATCTCCCTGATCGTTTTGGTTCGGACGATTTTTCGTCGTCTTCTGGTGCGAAGGTTCGTCTAGCTAAAAAGTTCCTGCCCGTGCGCTTCGACGTAGGCGGCAAGGCCCAGCGTGTGGTCGCGCGCGCGCTTCTCGGCGAGTTCGGTGTCGCGTGCTTCCAGCGCTTCGATGATGCCAAGATGTTCGGGCAGCGAGGTCGCGGTGCGATCCTTGCGTCCGATAGTCAGTTGCCGGTATCCGCGCACATGCAGCAGCAGATCGTTGGTCAAATCGACCAGCACCGGCGATTCCGAAAGCGAGATCAGCGCCTGATGGAACGCGATGTTGGCCTTGGAGTATTCCTCGACATGATCCTGCGGCAGCCGGTCCTTGCCAAAATCCTTGAAGAAATCACGCAGCGCGGTGATGTCCTTCTTGCGCGCGGTGGTCGTGATCAGGCGCGCCGCCATGCTTTCGAGAGCGGCCCAGGCGCGGATCATGTCGACGATCTCGGTCTTGGTGCGGCGGACCACGACGATGCCGCGACGCGGCACGGTTTTGACGAAGCCATCCTGTTCCAGCATCGCGATGGCTTCGCGAATAGGGGTGCGGCTGACGCCGAGGCGTTCGGACAGCGCGCGCTCGTCGAGCATCACTTGCTCGGGCGTCGCATAGATATCCATCTTGAGAATAGCTTCCTTCAAGGCCTCATAGGCCTTGTTCTTGAAGCTCGTCTCAGGCGCAATCCGAACGATTGCGATATCTGCCTCAGCCATGACAGGCGGCGCCTTGGTTTGTTTACGTGCGGGCACGACTCGTCTCCTCCCTGTTTTGGAGACGTCTTCTTAGCAGAAGAAACACCCGAAGATTTTTGGCATACCAAATACCAGGATGTCAAGATGCCCGTGTTTTCGCTGTTTCCGCACGATAGTTTGTCTTGACAATCTAATCTCTGGCATACCAAATGCCATAAAACTAGCCCCAGGAGGAAGCCAATGTCAAATTCTGCAGATGCGGCCCGCAAGATCGCCGAGCCCAGCGCCCAAGAGGCTGTCCGCCGGGTGCTCGATACGGTGAAAGCCGAGAAGCGCACGAGCCTTACCGCGCCGGAAGGCAAGGTGGTGTGCGATGCCTATGGCATCCCGGTTCCTAAAGAGGGCGTGGCCAAATCTGCCGCTGATGCATCCAAGATCGCATCCAGCATGGGCTTCCCTGTGGTGATGAAAATCGTCTCGCCGGACATTCTCCACAAGACCGAAGCCGGCGGCGTCATGGTCGGGGTCAAGACCGCGGCTGATGCCGAGAAGGCCTATGACACCATTCTCGCCAATGCGAAGAAGTATAAGGCCGATGCCAAGATCGAGGGCATCCAGGTCCAGCAGATGCTGGCCGGTGGAACCGAGGTCATCGTCGGCTCCATTACCGATGGTTCGTTCGGCAAGCTTGTCGCCTTCGGCCTCGGCGGCGTGCTGGTCGAGGTGCTGAAAGACATCACCTTCCGCCTCGCGCCCGCAGCCAAGGACGATGCGCTGTCGATGCTCGACGGCATCCAGGCCCATGACATGCTGAAGGGCGTGCGCGGTGGCGATCCGGTCAGCCGCGATGCGCTGGCTGACGTCATCGTCAAGGTCTCGCAGCTCGTCAGCGATTTCCCCGAAATCGTTGAACTCGATCTCAATCCGGTATTCGCCACCAAGAAGGACGCGATTGCCGCCGACGTGCGCATCGTCGTCGATTTCGACTACAAGCCGCGTCCGGCGCCGCGCCCGACCGAAGAAATCGTCACTGCGATGAACCGCATCATGCAGCCGAAGGGCGTTGCTGTGATCGGCGCCTCCGCCGAGGACGGCAAGATCGGCAACTCCGTGATGAAGAACCTGATCAACGGCGGCTACAAGGGCGAGATCTATCCGATCCACCCGAAGGCGGCCGATATCCTTGGTTACAAGGCCTACAAGAGCGTCAAGGATGTTCCGGGCGTAATTGACACCGCAGTGTTCGCGATCCCCGCAAAATTCGTTGCCGGCGCGCTGGCCGAATGCGGCGAGAAGAAAATTCCAGGTGCCGTGCTGATTCCGTCGGGCTTTGCCGAAGCCGGCGCGCCGGAATTGCAGGCCGAGATCGTCGAGGTCGGCAAGAAGTACAACATCCGCCTGATGGGGCCGAACATCTATGGCTTCTATTATACGCCGGCCAATCTCTGCGCCACGTTCTGCACCGCCTACGACGTCAAGGGTTCGGCAGCGCTGTCGTCGCAGTCCGGTGGCATCGGCATGGCGATCATCGGTTTTTCGCGCTCGGCCAAGATGGGCGTCTCCGCGATCGTCGGTCTCGGTAACAAGTCCGATATCGACGAGGACGATCTGCTCGCCTTCTTCGAACAGGATCCGAACACCGCGATCATCGCGCAGCACTGCGAAGACCTGAAGGACGGCCGCGCCTTTGCGGAGGCTGCCAAGCGCGTCGCCAAGAAGAAGCCGGTGGTGGTGCTGAAGGCGGGCCGCACCTCGGCCGGTGCGAAGGCGGCATCCTCCCATACCGGCGCGCTTGCCGGCAACGACAAGATCTACGAGGACGTGTTCGCGCAGTCGGGCGTGATCCGCGCCCGCAGCTTGCGGCAATTGCTCGAATTCGCGCGCGGCGTGCCGGTGCTGCCGACGCCGAAGGGCGAGAACATTCTGATCATCACCGGTGCGGGCGGCTCGGGCGTGCTGCTGTCGGACTCGGTGGTCGATAACGGCCTGTCGCTGATGACGATGCCGCCGGACCTCGATGCCGCGTTCAGAAAGTTCATCCCGCCGTTCGGCGCGGCCGGAAATCCTGTGGATATCACCGGCGGCGAGCCGCCGATCACCTATGTCAACACGGTGAAGCTCGGCCTGTCGGATGAGCGCATCCACGCGCTGATCCTCGGCTACTGGCACACCATCGTGACGCCGCCGATGGTGTTCGCCCGCAACATGGTCGAGGTGAAGAAGGAGATGGAGGCCAAGGGCTTTGTGAAGCCGATCGTCGCCTCGCTCGCCGGCGACGTCGAGGTCGAGGAAGCCGCCGAATACCTCTACCAGAACGGCATCCCCGCCTATGCCTATTCGACCGAACTGCCGGTCGAGGTGTTAGGGGCCAAGTACAAGTGGGCGCGCGGCGCGGGCCTGCTCTGAGCTTATCAACGATAAGTGCCGCTTCGGAAGCTCTCCGAAGCGGCATTTTTGTCCAACGAATAACAACAAGCGGACATTCGCCGTTCGACGCGCTGGCACTCTGACTGATTGATGGATGCAGGTCGCGATGAGAAAAGACGTGGTCCGGCGCAAGGCGATCGAGCCGAAATCCGGTGCAGACCAGGACGAGAACGCCCGCGACGGCGGCGTGCAGTCCGTCGATCGTGCGCTCTCGATCATCGAGACGCTGGCTGAAGACGACGAAGGCTATCGCCTCAGCGATCTCGCCATCCGCACGGGACTTTCGACCTCGACCGTGCATCGCCTGCTCGGGACGCTGGAAAGCCGCCGCTTCGTGCAGTTCGACCGCACCGAATCGAAATGGCATGTCGGTGCGCGCGCCTTCACGGTGGGAGCAACCTTCGCCCGCCGCCGCAACTTCACGGCGCAGGCGGTGCCTTACCTGCGCAAGCTACGCGACCTGACTCGGGAGACGGCGAATCTTGCTGTCGTCGACGACGAATTCATCATCGTGCTGACGCGCATGGAAAGCCGCGAAATCATGCGTTCGCTGACCAAGGTCGGCGGCCGCGTCGCCATGGTCGCCTCCGGCGTCGGCAAGGCGGTGCTGGCGACCTATTCCAACGAGGACGTCAGCGCGATCATCCGTCATCACGGCATGCCGCGGCTGACCGAAAAATCGATCGTGCGCCCGGGCGATCTGTTCAAGGAACTCGAGAAGATCCGCCGCCAAGGTTTTGCGATCGACGACGAGGAAGCCTGCATGGGCCTGCGCTGCATCGCCGCAGTCGTCTACAACGACTGCGCCGAGCCCTTGGCCGCGATTTCCGTCTCGGGCATGACCAGCCGCCTGACGGATGAGCGCCTGCCGATGTTGGGGCAGACGGTGAGGGAGGTGGCGGCGGAACTGACGGTGGCGCTTGGTGGGGCGATGCCGGAGACGAAGGCCGGCTGAGCCGTGGCCGCGAGTGGCGCAGCCACAAGCAATCCATGATTGCCGCATGGCACGGCTCCGCTTTTGATACAGAGCCGCCACTTGGCCGAAATATCCGATCCGCTAGACTGTCCTCCAACGGAAACAAGATCAGGGGAAAGCATGGCGCGCAGGATCGCGATCGTCGGAGCAGGCGCCGTCGGCGGGTATGCCGGCGCCCACATGGTGCAGGCGGGCGAGGACGTCACTTTCATCGATCCCTGGCCTGAGCACGTCGAGCACATGCGAAAGCATGGGCTGCGCGTCACCCACGCGATGGATGTCGCGGAATTCTCGGTGCCCGTACGCGCGCTTCACGTCACGGATGCGCAGCGGCTCGCCAGGGAGAAGCCGGTCGACATCGCCTTCGTCTGCATGAAATCCTACGACACCGCGTGGGCCACTATGTTGATCCAGCAATATCTGGCGCCGGACGGCTATGTCGTGTCGCTGCAGAACTGCATGAACGAGGAGACGATTGCCGGCATCGTCGGCTGGGGCAAGACGCTGGGCTGCATTGCCAGCAGCATCACGGTGAACCTGCCGGAGCCCGGCCATATCCACCGTGGCGCCGGCAAGGGCGGGGCGGCGCACACGGTGTTTCGCGCCGGCGAAGTGCACGGCCGGATCACGCCGCGGGCGGAAGAAGTTTGCCGCCTGGTCGGCTATTCCGACAGCGCCAAGGTGACGGAGAATCTATGGGGTGAGCGCTGGTCGAAACTGGTCGCCAACGTCATGGGCAACGGGCTCTCGGCCTGCACCGGCCTGCCGGGCGCCGAAATCCTGCAAAGCGAGCCGCTCCGTCGGTTCTCCACCCGGCTTGGCAGCGAAGCGATCCGCGTCGGGCAGGCGCATGGCTATCAACTGGAAGAGATATTGCATCTGACGCCCGAGATGATCGCGCGCGCCGGCGAGGGCGACGAGGAAGCCATGCGCGCCTGCGACGAGCAGCGCTTCAAGGACTCAAAGCGCACGTCTTCCCAGCAGCGCCCCTCGATGGGTCAGGACATGCAGAAGGGCCGCCGCACGGAGATCGAGTTCCTCAACGGTTTTGTCGTGCGAGAGGGCGAGAAACTCGGCATCGCCTGCACTGCAAACGCCGCGCTGACGGATATTGTCAAGCGCGTGGAGCGCGGCGAACTGAGCCCCGATCCGCGGCACATCACGGAATTGCGGATGAACTGAGCGGCCAGCGTCGTCTAGTTGACGGGCCCGCCGCGACCTAAATGTTCCATATCTGGCTCTATTCTCGTTATCCCGCTCATCCGGTTGAGCATGATCGTGATGAGCCACAGAACGATGCCCACCCCGATCAGGACACCGGCGACCCGGTACTGAACGGGGTCACGGCCGGTCCAGGGACTGGCGAGGAAAGCGCAAAACACAGCGCCAAGGATCGGCAGAATGGTCGGCGTGCGAAAGTGCTGATGACTTACAGAGTCGCGCCGAAGCACCAGCACCGCAACATTAACCACCGTGAAAACGCATAACAAAAGCAGCGCGGTGGTGCCTCCGAGTGCCGGCACCTCACCGACGAACGTGATCAGAGCAAACGCCAGCAAGGTCGTGAAGCCGATGGCGACATAAGGCGTCCGCCGCGTCTGGTGTACTCTCCCGAGAGCTGGCGGAAGCACATGCTCGCGGCTCATGCCATACACAAGGCGACTGGCCATGAGCATATTGATGAGAGCGGTATTGGCCACGGCAAACATGGTGATGAATCCAAAGATCCAGATCGGAAAATTTGGCGCGCCCTGTTGGACGACCTTCAGAAGGGGTGTTTCGCCTTCGCCCAATTGCTCCGGCGCCACCAGGGTGATCGCCGAGACCGAGACAAGGACATAGATGAGACAGGTAATCACGAGGCCTGCAAGCAGCACCTTTGGAAAGTGACGGCTTGGATCCTTGCATTCCTCGGCCATGTTGACCGAATCCTCGAAGCCCACCATGGCAAAAAAAGCGAGCGTGGTCGCGGCAATCACCGGCCAGAACATGCCGCCGTCAGCGGTCGAACGAAACTGCATGACACGCGAGACATCGCCCTGGCCCAACCCGATCGCCCAAAGGCCGATCACAATGATGATCAGCAGTCCCGTCAGCTCCACGCAGGTGAGAACGACGTTAGCTTTCAGACTTTCGCCAACACCACGGAAATTGATCGCGGCAACGACAGCCATGAAAGCGAGACCGGTAATCGTGATGGCAAGGGTCGATAGGTTGAGGCCCATTGCGTTCGACATGTTCGCGGCGAAAGCCCGGGAAGCGGTCGATGCCGAGGTGATACCCGAGCACATCACCGCAAATGCAACGATGAACGTGACGAAATGGATACCAAAAGCCTTGTGAGTGTAGAGCGCCGCGCCCGCAGCTTTTGGATATTTCGTGACCAGTTCGAGATAGCTGAACGCGGTCACGAGGGCGACCACAAACGCAACCACAAAAGGCAGCCACACGACACCGCCGACTTGCTTCGCCACCTGGCCTGTGAGCGCATAGATTCCGGTGCCGAGAATATCGCCGACGATGAACAGCAAGAGCAGCCAGGGGCCCATCACCCTACGAAGGCTCGGTTCGGCGGCGATCGATTGAGCACCGGCGTTCATGGGGACATCGGTCATCGCACGTCCTTTTTATCGGTGGCGCCAGCGCAGTCTACTGGTAGTTGAAGGCCTTGTGCAATAATTCTGCCTGGGGTTTCGGCAGTGCGAATTGGCTGAAATCCGGAACCATTGCCAGCCGCAGGCATTCAACTGCTGGCTCGAAGCGGATCTCAGGAGGGCTTGATATGCGATTGATCACATCAACTGCGATACTGGTCCTGTCGGCGCTTCCTGCGCTCGCCGATCGCGCGGTCACTGAAGACGAGCGCGCAAAGCTTGTCGCTGCGGTTCAGGTCGAGGGATGTTCAGGCGGCAAGCTCGAGATGGATGAAGACGACCAGCAGTTTGAGGTCGATGACGCCGTCTGCGCGGACGGCAAGAAGTATGACCTCAAGTTCGATATGCAGATGAAGTTGAAGCGGAAGAATCTGGACTGAGTTCGGGCGCAAATCCTCCTCGCAACGGCGTCCTCACAGGCTTTCCACCACGTTCGTGAACCAAGCGCCTGATTTGTCGCGTATTTTCTACTCCCTTCCACTCCGCGGGAAATAAAATCACCCGCGTTGAGATTGCGTCTCACGGCCACGAAGATCGCCGCCAGAGCCAACACTGGTGAGCGAGGCGCGACATGGCGAAGATGCGGGCGATCGATGCGGCTGTGCGGATCCTGGAGAAGGAAGGCGTGACCATCGCCTTCGGTGTTCCCGGTGCGGCGATCAACCCGCTTTACTCCGCGCTGAAGAAGCGCGGCTCGATCGGGCATATCCTGGCGCGCCATGTCGAGGGCGCTTCGCACATGGCCGAGGGCTATACCCGCGCCAAATCAGGCAATATTGGTGTCTGCATCGGTACCTCGGGTCCGGCCGGCACCGACATGATCACCGGGCTTTATTCGGCGATCGCGGATTCGATCCCGATTTTGTGCATCACCGGGCAGGCGCCGCGGGCGCGGCTCTACAAGGAAGACTTTCAGGCGATCGATATCGAAGCAATTGCCAAGCCGGTGACGAAATGGGCGGTCACCGTGCGCGAGCCGGCGCTGGTGCCGCGGGTGTTCAGCCAGGCGTTTCACATCATGCGTTCCGGGCGTCCGGGGCCGGTGCTGATCGACCTGCCGCTCGATGTGCAGCTTGCGGAAATCGAATTCGACGACGAGACCTATGAGCCGCTGCCGGTCTACAAGCCCGCGGCGACCCGCAAGCAGATCGAGAAAGCGCTCGACATGCTCAATGCGGCGGAGCGGCCGCTGATCGTGGCGGGCGGCGGCGTCATCAATGCCGACGCGTCCGAGCTGCTGGTGCAGTTCGCCGAGATGGTCAACGTTCCCGTGGTTCCGACCTTGATGGGGTGGGGCGCTATTCCCGACGATCACGTGCTGATGGCGGGCATGGTCGGCTTGCAGACCAGCCACCGCTACGGCAACGCGACCATGCTGCAATCCGACTTCGTGCTCGGCATCGGCAACCGCTGGGCCAACCGGCACACCGGCTCGATCGAGACCTACACCAAGGGTCGCAAATTTGTGCATGTCGATATCGAGCCGACGCAGATCGGACGCGTGTTCAATCCCGATTTCGGCATCGTCTCCGACGCCAAGGCGGCGCTGGAATTGTTCGTCACGGTCGCCAGGGAGTGGCGCAAGGCCGGCAAGCTGAGGGAGCGGCAGGCATGGCCGGCGGCGTGCCAGGACCGCAAGCGCACGATGCTGCGCAAGAGCCATTTCGACGACATGCCGATCAAGCCGCAGCGCGTCTATGAGGAGATGAGCAGGGCGTTCGGGCGCGACACCTGCTACGTCAGCGTGATCGGATTGTCGCAGATCGCCGGCGCGCAATTCCTCGGCGTCTACGGTCCGCGCAACTGGATCAATGCGGGGCAGGCCGGCCCGCTCGGCTGGACATTGCCGGCGGCACTTGGCGTGCGCGCGGCCGATCCGTCGCGCCAGATCGTTGCGCTGTCAGGCGATTACGATTTCCAGTTCCTGATCGAGGAGCTCGCGGTCGGAGCGCAGTTCAAGCTGCCCTACATCCACGTCGTCGTGAACAACTCCTATCTCGGACTGATCCGCCAGGCGCAGCGCGGTTTTGACATGGACTACCACGTCCAGCTTTCCTTCGAGAACATCAACGCACCCGAGATCGGGGTCTATGGCGTGGACCATGTCGCGGTCGCGGAGGGGCTCGGCTGCAAGGCGATCCGCGTCACCGATCCGAACCATGCGCAGGCGGCGTTCGCGACCGCGCGCGAATGGATGGCAGAATTCAAGGTGCCTGTCGTGGTCGAATTCATTCTCGAGCGCGTCACCAACATCTCGATGGGCACCGAGATCGACAACATCATTGAGTTCGAGGAGGTGCTCGATCTGCCGCTGGACGACACCCCGGCCAAAGCGAGCGCGCCGCAATCCGGCAAGCTGCTGCCGGCATAAGGGGAGAATCTGATCGTGCCGAAATTTGCCGCCAATCTCACGATGCTGTTCGGCGAGCAGCCGTTCCTCGATCGCTTTGCGGCCGCCAAGGCGGCAGGATTTAACGGGGTCGAATATCTATTCCCGTATGATTTCGACAAGGCCGAGCTGCGCGAGCAATTGCACCAGCACGGCCTGACCCAGGTGCTGCACAATCTCCCCGCTGGCAACTGGGCGGCCGGCGAGCGCGGCATCGCCATCCTGCCCGATCGCGTCGACGAATTTCGTGACGGCGTCGGACGCGCCATCGATTACGCCAAGGCGCTCGATTGCCGCCAGCTCAATTGCCTCGTCGGCATCGCGCCTGACGGCGCTGATGCGGTCGATCTCAACGAGACATTGATCGGCAATCTGCGCTTTGCGGCAGACGCGCTCGCCAAGCAGCAGATCAAGCTCCTGATCGAGCCGATCAACACGATCGACATACCCGGCTTTTTCCTGAACAAGACCGCACAGGCGCTTCAGCTCATTGCCGATGTGCGCTCGAGCAATCTGTTCGTGCAGTACGACATCTACCACATGCAGGTGATGGAAGGCGACATCGCGCGAAGTTTGCAAAAGCATCTGCAGTGCATCGCCCATGTGCAGCTCGCCGACAATCCCGGCCGCAATGAACCGGGCACCGGCGAGATCAACTATCCCTTCCTGTTCCGCCATCTCGACGCTATTGGTTATCGCGGCTGGATCGGTTGCGAGTACAAGCCGAGGACGACGACGGTCGAGGGCCTTGGTTGGCACGCGGCGCTGACGGCCGATACCTGAACAAGAAACGAAATAAGGGGAGTTGAAATGATCGATATCGGCTTTATCGGCCTCGGCACCATGGGGCGCCCGATGGCGGGCCATCTGCAGGCCGCCGGCCATCACCTGTTCCTGCACGATGTCGGACCCATCGCACCAGAGCTGGTTGCGGCCGGCGGCGAGGTCTGCAAATCGGGCAAGGAAGTCGCCGAGAAGGCCGACGTCGTCATCATCATGGTGCCTGACACGCCGCATGTGGAGGCAGTCTTGTTCGGGCCCGGCGGCGTCGCCGAGGGCCTCTCCAAGGGGCAGATCGTTGTTGACATGAGTTCGATCTCGCCGCTCGCCACCAAGGAATTTGCCAAGAAGGTGGAGGCGCTCGGCGCCGATTATCTCGACGCACCGGTCTCCGGTGGCGAGGTCGGCGCCAAGGCGGCGAGCCTCACCATCATGGTCGGTGGACCGGAGCGAGCGTTCAACGCGATGAAGCTCGTGTTTGACAAGATGGGCAAGAACGTCACCCTGGTCGGCGCCAATGGCGACGGGCAGACCACCAAGGTCGCCAACCAGATCATCGTGGCGCTGACGATCGAGGCGGTCGGCGAGGCGCTGTTGTTTGCATCGAAGGCCGGCGCGGATCCGGCGCTGGTGCGCAAGGCGCTGATGGGCGGCTTCGCATCGTCGCGCATTCTCGAAGTGCACGGCGAGCGCATGGTGAAGCGCAATTTCGAGCCGGGCTTTCGGATCGAGCTGCACCAGAAGGATCTCAACCTGGCGCTGGAAGGCGCGCGTGCGCTCGGCCTTTCCTTGCCGAGCACGGCGCTGGCCCAGCAATTGTTCAGCTCCTGTACCGCTCAAGGCGGCAAGGCATGGGACCATTCGGGAATGGTGCGCGCGCTCGAAATGATGGCGAGCCACGAAATCACCAAAGCCTGATCGATCTCTGTACTCCTCCCTGTGACTGGAACCGCGCCGAAATTTCGGCGCGGCCCTTTTTGCTGCCGCATTGGAACCGGAACCTTCTCACGCCTCCGGCGGTTGAGACACGTCATCATCAATTTACTGGAGAATGTGATGAATAATCGTTTGGCCGTTTCACTGATTGCCGCTTCGTTGCTGACCTCTGGTGCGGCATTCGCTCAATCGACAACCGCGCAAGGCGCCGCGGACGGCGCCGCCGCAGGCGCTGAAGTCGGTGGCCCGGTCGGCGCGATCGTCGGCGGCACCGTGGGTGCTGCGCTCGGCGCGGCCGTGGAAATTCCGAACGCCGTGATCAATTCGGTCCCGCGAGACCGCTCTGTCGTGGTTCGTGAGCATGTCGTAGTGGGCGAGCCATTGCCGCCGACCGTCCAACTGCGCACGGTGCCGCGATACACCGAATACCGCTATGCGGTGGTCAACGATCGTCGCGTGATCGTGGAGCCGCGCACGCGCAGGGTTGTCAGGATCCTCGACTAGAGCCTTTTCGGTTCTGATTGAATCAGAACCGGGCTCTAGATTTTTGTTTTAACGCGTTTTCTTGACGCGAACCGGTGTCCACTTCGCTGGAAAACGCTCTAACGAACGCAGCTCTTACTGAGCCATCCTCGCGGGCGATCGTCCCGCGAGGGTTTTTCTTGTCACGATGCGCTATGGCGCGATCGCCTGATCTTCCTGTCGAGCACCATAGCAGCCGCAAGCCCGATGGATGCTGCCAGCGCGTCGACCACAAAGTCCTCCATACGGGCATGCCGGCCCGGCGCCCAGAACTGCAGGATTTCGATCAGGCCGGTGTAAGCGATGACGAAGGCCGCCGTGTGCAACCGGTTGCGCGTGTGGGCCAATCCGAAGGCGAGCCCCAGCAGCACAAAGGCAAGCGCATGCTCCCCGTTCTGCCCGAGGTTTGAATGCGGCCGTTGTTCCGCCGGACCGAGCGTCGCGAAGGCGATTGCCGCGGCAAGGCCCCAGGCGAATAGTCGAAGGATGATCGTCATCGGAATGGCATAGCACGATTTCTGTGCGGGCCATCCCATGCAGGCAAACTGGCAAGGCCTGTGGTTAATTGCCTTTCAGAGCGGCTCCCGTACGCCCATACCGTGCATGAAGCGCTCCCGGATCTGCACGGGATCGCGGCGGGTGGTGCCGACGCCTGGCTTGTCGTCGATGCGCACGCCGATCAGCGCCGGGCCTGCGGCCGACATGGACTGCTCGATCAGGCGCTCGAAGTCCTCCTCGTCCGCCGCCCAGGCGCTGTTGGCGAGGCCGCTCGCGACCGCGATGGCGACGATGTCGGCCACGGCTGCAGCCGGCGTCGGTTGCGCGCCGGTGATCTGGTAGATGCCGTTGTCCATCACGATCATGGTGAGATTTCTGGGCGCCAATGTCGCGATCGTCGAGAGCGATCCCAGTTGCATCAACAGCGAGCCGTCGCCTTCGAGCGCGAATACGCGGCGTTCCGGTTGCGCGAGCGCGACGCCGAGCGCGATCGGGAAGGCGAGACCCATGCTGCCGAGCATGTAGAAATTCTGCGGCCGGTGGCCGGCGGCCCACAGGTCGAAATTGGTGTTGCCGATGCCGCCGATCACGGCTTCCTCGTTCTTCAACTTCGCAATCAGCCGCGAGGTGAGATCGAAGCGGTTCATGACCTTGGTGTTGCGGGCAGGGGTATCGCTGTTCATGAGATCGCTCACTTGTCGAAGACTTTGCCGCCGGTCAGAAGCGGGGAGAGGATCAACGCCACCGGCGCCTGCGTGCTGATGGCCTGCTTGATCGAGCGGTCGACGATGAATTCCAGTTCGTCCAGTCGGGTAATGGTGTGATGCTCCATCGCGAGCGAGTCCAGCACTGGCCGCATGGTGCGGCACACCAGCGACTGGCCGTAGTTGAATTCGCCGAGCGTGCCGCGTTCGGACACGAACATGATCAGCGGGATCTGATAGGGCACGGCCAGCGACGCCAGCACGTTCGCGAGCGTTGCAAATCCCGAAGTCTGCATCAGCACTGCGCCACGCATGCCGGCCATCCAGGCGCCGGAGACGATGCCGACCGCTTCCTCTTCGCGTGCCGCGGGGAAGGTGGTGAAGAAGGGATCGGCGTGCAGGTTCCTGATCAGCGTCGTGAGGACGCGGTCGGGCACGTAGGGGATTAGGCGGATGTCGTTGCGCTTGAGACTTTGCAGCACGATACCGTGCCAGCTCTTCTCAGAGGTTTCGGGCGAGGTTTTTTCCTCCGCAACCGGCATGTTGGTCTCCTTTGCCCGCGACGTCTTTCGTTCGCGCTCATCCCTGGAGCGGCGAAACTTGACGCCATCGGCGGGATTGTCAACATGTCCCGATCGTATCCGGCTCTGCGCCGCGCGGCGCTACACTCGGCATGCGACGATGTGAGATAAATAGGAAAAGATTTCGGGGAGGGGGCCATGGCTGGATATGTCCGGACTGCTGCAGACGCTGCGGCGCCGGTTGCATCGACGCCGGCCATCCTTCCGCCGAAACCTGTTTCCTGATCGGCTCCCGCCAAACCAGCTTACGCCCCGCCCGAACCGAAAGTTGCCAAGGAAAATGACCGTCAACAACAAGCGCGTGTTCTATGTCAAATACCTCGCCCACGAGATCTACGTCGATATCATGAAAGCGCGTGCTGACGTGCGGCTCGACCGGCTGGAGAATGACAGCCCGGATACGATCGCAGCGCCGATCTTGTCGGCGGCGCATGCCTATCAGGTCGGCGCGGCGCGCGACGAGATCGCCAGGCATTTCCATGTCGATCAGGATCTGTTGCGGCGGGCGCCGAACCTCCTGATCGTCTCCTCGAACGGCGCGGGCTTCGATCCCGTCGACGTCGACGCCTGCACGGCGGCCGGCGTGCTCGTCGTCAACCAGTCCGGCGGCAACGCGAATTCGGTCGCCGAACATGCGCTGGGGATGATGCTGACGCTGTCCAAGCGCATCCTCGAATCCGACCGCGCGCTGCGCCGCCAGGCCAACGTCAACCGCAACGCGCTGATTGGCAACGAGGTGCAAGGCAAGACGGTCGGCATCGTCGGGATCGGCAATGTCGGCCGCCGTATCGCCGAGCTCTGCAACGGCCTGCTGCATATGAAGGTGATTGCTTACGATCCCTATCTGACCGCGGAAGAAATCGCCGCCCGCGGCGGCGAAAAGGTCGAGCTTCACGATCTGATGCGCCGTTCGGATTTCGTGTCGATCTCCTGCCCCCTGACCAAGGAGAATCGCCGCATGATCGGCGCCCGCGAGTTCGCGCTGATGCAACCGCACGCCTTCTTCATCACCACGGCGCGCGGCTTCATTCACGATGAGGAGGCGCTATACGAGGCGTTGCGCGACAAACGCATTGCGGGAGCCGGCCTCGATGTATGGGACAAGGAGCCGCCGCCGCCGGAGCACCCGCTGCTGCAGTTCGACAATGTGCTGGCGAGCCCGCACACGGCCGGAGTGACCAAGGAAGCGCGCATCAATATGGGCCGGATCGCCGCCGAACAGATTCTCGATGCGCTCGACGGCAGGCGGGCGCCGCGCATCGTCAATCCCGAGGTGTGGCCCGACTACGCCAAGCGCTTCGAACGGACGTTCGGGTTCGCGCCGAAATAGGCCATCACCTCCGCGAGGGAAGATCCACGATGGCCGAGCCGGCAGATCGCTTTTACGAGTCGCAGGGGCTGCGGCTGCATTATGTCGACTGGGGCAACGAAGCCGCGCCGCCCTTGATCCTGGTCCATGGCGGGCTCGATCATTGCCGCAACTGGGATGCGATCGCGCGGGACCTGCAGCCGCATTTCCATATCATGGCGCCGGACCTGCGCGGGCACGGCGATTCCGAATGGGCGAAGGGAAGCAGCTACAGCCTGACTGACAACGTCTATGACATGACCCGGCTGATGCGCTTTGCGGGGCTGCAGGACGCGGCGTTTGTCGGCCACTCGATGGGCGGCATGGTCGCATCGGCCTATGCCGGTACCTACCCAGAGAGGGTCTCGCGGCTGGTGGTGCTGGACGGTGCTTTCCTGTCGGGCTCGCAGGCTGCGCCGATCCACGAGCAGATGTCGCGATGGATCGACCAGCTCGACCGTATCGCGGAGTATCAACCGAGCGCGTTCCGGACGGTCGAGGAGGCGGCGCAGCGGTTGTCCGCGCGCAACAAGCGGCTGACGCCGACACTGGCGCTGCATCTTGCCCGCCACGGTGTTCGCCAGGGCTCCGACGGCTTCTATCGCTGGAAGTTCGATCATTATCAGCGGGCGAGGGCACCATACCGGCTTTCGCCAGACAACTATGCCGCCCTGTGGTCACGCATCACCTGTCCGACCCTGTTGATGTGGGGCGATGAAAGTTTTCTCCCCGATCCCGCCGGCCTGCTCGCGCATTTCAATAGCGCCGAACTGCAGAAGATCGCGGGCGCTGGGCACTGGCTTCATCATGATCGGCTCGATGTGGTTCTGGCGTCGCTGCGACGGTTTCTTGATGCGCCGCAGCCGGCTCAAGCACGGTGAGATAGCGGAATCACCGGGCTCTGAGGTCAGAATCCGCGGAGAAAATTTCATCCGCCGGCGGGTCGATCGCGGCAATGATTCCACTGCCGGGCGGCCTCTCGACGAAGCGGGCGTTGCTATTTTCCCCGACATCTCGACTAGTTCGCGGCTTGAGACCATTTTCCCCGTGCGCCTTGCCCCCGGCGCACATGGAAGATGAAGAGATGCGACAGGTTCGTTCATTGCTGAGCAGCGCCTCCTCCCGGATCGGGCGCCGGCTTTCCCAGATCGTGGCCATTGCCGCCGCCAGCCTGCCGTCCGCCGGCGCGTGAGGCGCGGGCGTCCTTCACTGCTCCGAAATCACGTCTAACGCTGTCAGCGCCTGATCGAGGCGCTGGACGAGCAGGTCCTCAATAGCCCCGTTCACGGTCGATCGAGTGCGGCGGCCGGCGGCCGGCCCGTATCGCTTCCGCCGTCGCGCGAAACGTTGCGCCGATCGCTTCCACGCTCACCTCGCAGGCATCGTGTGGCGTGACGACGATGCGAGGATGCCGCCAGAACGGATGCCGCGGCGCCAGTGGCTCGGTTGCGAAGACGTCGAGCGCAGCGCCGGCCAATTGCCCTTCCTCCAGCGCGGCAAGCAGATCGGCCTCGACCAGATGTTCGCCGCGGCCGACCTGGATCAGGTAGCCGCCGCGATACATTCGGGCGAATGTCGTGCGGTTGAGAATGCCTTTTGTCTCCGGCGTCAGTGGCAGCAGGTTCACGAGGACCTCGGTCTGGCCGAGCATGGCTTCGAGGCCCGCGGCGCCGTCGAAGCCGCGGATGCCCTGCGGCGTCGGCTTCGCGGTCCGGCTCCACGCCATGACAGGGAAGCCAAGCAAGACAAGATCGGCAGCGACACGGCGGCCGATTTCGCCAAAGCCCAAAATGCCGACCGGCACGTCCTGCGCCCGGCGCTGGCCGAGGCGCTGCCAGCATTCCTCGCGCTGCTGCGCCTGATAGGTCGCAAAGCGCCGCTGATGGCCGATCACGTGCCAGGCAACGAAGCCCGACATCATCTGCGCCTGCGCCGGATCGACGACACGGATAACGTCGACATCGGGGCGCAGGCTGGGACACGCCAAAATGTTGTCGACGCCGGCGCCGATCGAGCAGACGGCCTGCAGATTGGGATAGCGTTCGAATGCGTCATCCGGAGGATGCCAGGCCACCGCCAGCCGGATGTCAGTTGCCGGTCCCTCGTGCGGATGGCTGATGATTTCGATACGGTCGGCGGCGCGCATGAATTGCGGGCCGAGATAGCCGCGAAGATCGAGGCTCTTGCTAACCAGGACGCAGCGCATCGTTCGTGGCCCCGTTCATGCCGCCTTGGACGATGACGTCTGGCCAGGCACCGCCGAGAGCAGTTCGCGCGTGTAGGTGTGCTCGGGGGCCGCGAACAGCAGCGACGCGGATTTGAGTTCGACGATCGCGCCATGCTGCATTACGGCGATGCGGTCACAAATCTGCGCGGCCACGCGCAAATCGTGGGTGATGAACAGCATCGACAGACCGAGCCGGGCCTTCAAATCCTCCAGCAGGTCCAGCACCTGGGCCTGCACCGATACGTCGAGCGCGGAGACCGCTTCGTCGGCGACAAGGATTTCCGGGTCGAGCGCCAGCGCTCGCGCGATTCCAATGCGCTGGCGTTGCCCGCCGGAGAACTCATGCGGAAATCGTTCCATCGCGCCGGCGTTGAGGCCGACGAGGCCAAGCAGTTCACCGGCACGTTTTCGCGCGGCCGCCGGATCGACGCCATGCGCAATCGGCCCATCCGTGATGATGTTGCCGACTTTCCGGCGCGGATTGAGCGAGGCGAACGGATCCTGAAACACCATCTGGATGCGGCGGCGCTGCTCGCGCAGCGCCTTGCCGCTGATGCGGGTGAGATCGACATCGCCGATGCGGACGGTGCCGGCGTCGGGCTCGATCAGGCGCATCACGAGCCGCGCCACCGAGGATTTTCCAGAACCGGATTCGCCGACTAGGCCGAGTGTCTCGCCGCGGACGATGTCGAAGCTGACTTCTTTTGCCGCCTCTACGCGCCGTTCGGCGCGGAACCATCCGCCGCCGCTGACATAGGTCTTGCCGAGCCCGATCACTTCCACCGCCTTATTGCGATCGGGCAGGGGCGTCCGCTGCGGCGGCTGCAGGGTTGGAACGGCGGCGAGCAATGCGCGGGTATAGGGATGTTGCGCGCGGAGCAGCACGTCGTCGGCAGCGCCCTGTTCGACGACCTTGCCGTGCTGAAGCACGACCACGCGATCGGCAATCTCGGCGACGACGCCAAAATCATGGGTGATGAACATGACGGCCATGTTGCGGCGGCGCTGCAGGTCGCGGATCAGCTTGAGGATCTGCGCCTGCGTCGTGACGTCGAGCGCCGTCGTCGGTTCGTCGGCCACCAGCACGGCCGGCTCTAGTGCCAATGCCATGGCAATCATGGCCCGCTGGCGCTGGCCGCCGGACAGTTGATGGGGATAGGCGCGCACCGCGCGCTCGGGATCGGGAAGGCCGACTTCGCGGATCAAGGCGAGGGCTTTCTGCTGCCGCTCCTTCGGCGTCAGTAGGCCATGCGCCTCGAACATCTCGGCGATCTGCTCGCCGATGCGCATCAATGGATTGAGCGCCGTCATCGGCTCCTGGAACACCATCGCGATGCCGCGGCCGCGGAACGCCAGCCATTCCGCCCGGCTGAGCGACAAGAGGTTCCTTCCCTCGAACAGAATCTCTCCGGATTCTGCCGTCAACGTATCCGGCAGCAGCCCCATCAGCGCGTGGGCGCACATCGATTTGCCGGAGCCGGATTCACCGACCACGCAGAGGATTTTTCCGGCGGTGAGATCGAACGAAACGTCGTCCACGGCGTGGGCACGGTCACCGCCCGGCGGCAGCGCCAGCTTCAAGTTCTTGACGACGAGGGTCATGCTCAGCGTCCTCCCTTGGCGAGGCGAGGGTTGAGCGCGTCGTTGAGGCCTTCGCCGATCAGGTTCAGCGCCAGCACCGAAACCAGAATGGCGATGCCGGGGAATACCGTGATCCACCAGGCCTGACGGATCACGGTGCGGCCGGCGCCGACCATGTAGCCCCACGACATCAGGTTGGGGTCGCCGAGACCGAGAAAGGAGAGCGAGGACTCGAGCAGGATCGCGGTCGCGACCATCAGCGAAGCCAGCACGATGACGGGCGACAGCGCGTTGGGCAGGATCTCGCGCCAGATGATCCACCAGTTGGTCTGGCCGGTCACGACCGCCGCCTGGACGTATTCGCGCGTGCGCAACGACAGCACCTCGCCGCGCACCAGCCGTGCCACCGGCGGCCAGCTCACGATGGCAATGGCGGCCACGATCGAGACGATGGACGGTTGCATGATCGCGACGAGCACGATCGCCAGCGCAAAGCTCGGAACGGTCTGGAAGAACTCGGTGAACCGCATCAGGGCATCGTCGATCTTGCCGCCGAAATATCCGGCCATCGCGCCGAGCGGAATGCCGACCGCGAGCGAGGCCAGCGTCGAGATCAGTCCGACCAGCAGCGAGACGCGCGCACCGTAGATGATGCCGGCCATCACGTCGCGGCCGAGCGCATCGGTGCCGAGCGGAAAGTTGGCCAGCGTGAACGGCGGCAGGAACGGCCGCTGCACCATGCGCCACGGCGAGGTCGGAAACAGCAGCGGGCCAATCAGGGCGACAGTCACCGCAACGATGAGGATCGTGATGCCGATCATGCCGCCGGGATTGCGCAACAGCATTCGCGAAACCTGTTTCATGCGGCGAACTCGATGCGGGGATCGACGGAGCGATAGACGAGGTCCGTGATCAGGTTGAAGGCCAGCACCATGGCCGAGCAGACGACGAAGACGCCGAGCAACAGATTATAGTCGCGCTGCAGCAGCGCCTCGTACATCAGGCGGCCGATGCCGGGCCAGGCGAACACGGTTTCAGTCAGTACGGCGCCGCCGACCAGAGTGCCAGCCTGCAGGCCGGCCAGGGTGACGACCGGCAACAGCGCGTTGCGCAGCACGTGACGGCGCTGGATCACGGCATCCGACAGTCCCTTGGCGCGCGCGGTCTTGACGAAGTCGAGCCGGCTAACCTCCAGCATCGAGGCGCGCGTCATGCGGACGTAGGTCGCCATGAAGAACAGCCCGATCGTCGTCGCCGGCAGGATCAGATGGGCGGCGACGTCGAGGACATGGGCAAGGCCGGTGTAGCCTGCGCCGACCGTCTCATAACCAAAACTCGGCAGCCAATCCATCGTGACCGAAAACAACAGAATCGCCATCAACGCGACCCAGAACAGCGGCGTGGCGTAGAAGATCAGCGCCGCGATCGTAATCGCGGTGTCGGCCCAGGTGCCGGCAAAGCGCGCCGCCAATGCGCCGAACAGGATGCCGAACGCGAGCGAGATCGCGAACGCGGTGCCCGTCAGCAACAGCGTCGCCGGCAGGCGATCGAGGATCAGCTTCGAGACCGGCATCTGCTGGCGGAACGAAAATCCGAGATCGAGGCTGACGATGCCCTTGACATAGAGAAACAGTTGCACCGGTAGCGGCTGATCGAGGCCGAACTTCTCGCGGAGCTGGGCGATGAAGAGCTGGTCGCCCGCGCCGGCTTCGCCCGCCATCACCACCGCCGGATCGCCCGGCGCCATCCGGATCAGGAAGAAGTTCATGACGACAAGCGCGAGAAGAACGACGATAGCTTTCGCGATCCGCTGGGCGATGAAGGAGATCATGGGCTGTCGCTGGCGTTGGAGACGCGGTGTTCGGGCGTCAGGATTGAACCCTGACACCCGATGAGGCGGCGATTACTTCTCGATCCAGGCGTCGCGGAAACCGTCGTTGACGCCGATGCCGGTCGTGATCAGGTTCTTGACGCTGCAGCGGGTGATGGTCGGGAATTGCAGTTCGAGCATCCATGCCACCGGCACGTCCTCGACGAGGATCTTCTGCGCCTTGGCGTAAATCTCCTCGCGCGCCGCGTCGGGGAAGGCGACCGCGCCGTCGGCGAACAGCTTGTCGATCTCGGGGTTCGAATAGCCTTCGACATTGTTGAACGGCGACCCCTTGGCGATCTGGCTCGAGACATAGTTGCGGCCAACGCCGAGCGCGGGATCGCCGTACTGGTAGAGATAAGTGAACGCGATATCGTAGTCCCACTCGGAGACTTTTTGGTTCCAGCCGGGGACGTCGGTCGCGATCATCTCGACGTTGATCCCGACGTCTTGCAGGTTCTGGCGGACCATCTCGGCCCAGCGCTGCCACGTCTCGCCATAGGGCAGGGGCAGCATGCGAACCTTCTCACCCTTATAGCCGGCTTCCTTGAGCAGGGCCTTCGCCTTGGCCGGATCGTGGTCGTATTTCGGCACCGCGTTGGTGTAGTACTTGATCGCCGAGCCCGACGGACCGGTCGCGATCTTGCCGAGGCCGTTCCAGACTACGTCCTTGGCCATGTTGCGATCGATCGCAAACATTAGCGCCTGGCGGAATTTCTTGTTCGCGGTGGGGCCGGAGCGGTTGTTGAGCCAGAGCCAGGAATGCGGGCTGAAGAATTCCCAGCCGGCGCCGGTGACGCATGTGTTCTTCAACTTGCTCAAGCGCGGCACGTCGAAATTCTCCACCGAGCCGCCCGGCAGCACGTCGACCTTGCCGGTCTCGTAAGCGACCGAACGTGCGGCGGCGTCCGGAATCACGTGCCAGTAGATCTCGTCGATGTTGGGCTTGCCCTTGACGTGGTAGCTCGGATTCTTGACGAGGCGGATGAACGAGCCCTTCTGCCATTCCCTAAACATGAAGGGGCCGGTGCCGACGGGGGTGTTGTTGGCCGGATTGGTCTTGAAATCGGTGCCTTCATAGAGGTGCTTCGGGATCATCGGCAGCGAGCCGACTTCGAAGATGCCGATGAACGGGCCGAACGGCTGCTTCAGGGTGAAGACGACGGTGGATTCGTCCGGCGCTTCCACTTTTTCGAGTTGCGCAAGATTGCCGCGTGCGCGCGCGTGCGTCTGCTTCAGGAACTCGATCGAGAACAGCACGTCGGCCGAGGTGAACGGCTTGCCGTCATGCCAGGTCACGCCCTTCACGAGCTTGAACGTGTAGACCTTGCCGTCCTCGCTGACCGACCAGCTTTCGGCGAGGCCGGGCAGGGGATCGAGCTTGGGGCTGTAGCGGAGCAGGCCTTCGTAGACATTGCCGGCCACCATCTGCGTCGGGCCGTTCTGCACCAGACCCATCATCAGGCTTGGCGGCTCAGGCTGGATCACGGCGTTGATCACGCCGCCTGCTTTCGGCCCCTCGGCCGCCGCCGCGGTGCTCAGCATGCACATCGCAGCAAAGCTCACCAAAATCTTACGCTTGGACATCGCAAACCTCGTTTCAAGAAAGGGTTTTTGGCGCTCTCACTTCGGCGAGGGCGGGTCTGTCAGTTGGCAAAGTCGGGATCGGTCCGCTCGAGCATCCGCTTGAAGGCCGCCCATTCGTTGTCGGGCACGCCATTTGTTTCGATCGCGTCGTAGAAGCTTGCGTATTGGCCGGCCGTCTTGCGGGCGACGGCTGCGGATAGCTCGATGATCTCAGCGCCCGATGACTGGATTGCCAGTTGGGCGCGGCAGGAGCGCTCCAGATTGTGCATCAGCTTGAAGGCCTCGGCGACGGAGCGCCCGCAGGTCAGCAGGCCGTGATTGCGCAACACCATTACGAACTTGTCGCCGAGATCGGCGACCAGGCGCGATCGCTCGTCGAGATCGAGCGCGATGCCTTCATAGTCGTGATAGGCGAGGCAATCAGTAAACTGCAGCGACCATTGATTAAGCGGCAGCAGCCCCTGCTTCTGGCAGGCAACGGCGATGCCCGCAACCGTGTGCGTGTGCAGGACGCAGATCGCATCATGCCGCGCGGAGTGGATCGCACTGTGAATCGTAAAGCCTGCCGGGTTGATGCCGAGCTCCATGGGGTCATCGATGACGTTCCCGTCGAGATCGACCGTCACCAGGTTGGACGCCGTCACTTCCTCGAAACGCAGGCCGTAGGGGTTGATGAGAAAGCGGTCTTGCCGGCCCGGAAGGCGGACGGAGATGTGGGTGTAGATGCTGTCGTCGAGACCGAGCCGGTGAATCAGCCGGTAGGCCGCCGCGAGGTCGATCCGGATTTGCAGGGTCTGGTCATCTACCGCCGGCCAGGCCTTCGCGGTGTGGTGGGCTGCGCTTGTCATTTCCGCCTTATCCATTTTTCAACTTTTTCAGCTTGCGTGCGGCGCAGCATCTGGGCAAGATTAAAGTGTCGACAATCGACGATTAAAAAATAACCACGGACTGGCGCGGGTTTAGCCGATGCGGCCTATGTCTCTTCCGGTTGGATTACCGGCACTTGCGGACAGCGATCTGGTCGGCCAGATCGCTAGAATTTTGATGCAGGCCATCGTTCAGGGGCGGCTGCCTCCTGGTTCCAAGGTGGTGGAGGCAGGGGTTGCCCGGGAATTAGGCGTCAGCCGCGCGCCGGTGCGCGAAGCGGCGCGCCTTCTGGAGAAACAGGGGCTGCTGGTCGCGAGCCCGCGCCGCGGCTTTTTCGTCCGCAAGCTCGAAATCAGAAACATCGACGAGATCTACGATCTGCGTCTGTGCATCGAACGCCATGCCAGCGTGCTGGCGGCGAAGCGCCTCTCTCCGGAGTCGCGAGATATGTTGCGCCGGCAAATCGATGTTCTGCACCGGACCGCCGATCTCGACGATCCCGCCCGGCAGGTGGAAGAGGATTATCGCTTTCACCGGCTGATTTTTGAAATCGCGGATAACCGCCGCCTGCTGCGGCTGTTCGATGATCTCGCAGCCGAGCTGCGCATGGTCATCGGCCTGATCGGCCGCCTCTATGACGACCCGCACGAGATCGCGAGGACTCACGAGCCGCTGCTGGCGGCGATCGAAGCCGGTCATCCCGAGCGCATCACGGCGCATGTCGACTACCATATCGGTCACGCCTGGCGCGAAGTCGGCAGGCTGGTGCGAGAGCTCACGCCGCCGCTCGGCAATCCCACTGAGCCGAGCAGCATCCTGTTTCCAACCAACGGAGTGTCCGTGTGAAGGCCGTCTACACCGAACTGCATCGAAGCCACGATCCGCAATTCTTCCTGGTGCGGGGCGTCATCAAACGCACCACCGAGCAGCCCGAGCGTGCCGACCGGTTGCTGGCGGGGCTTAAGGCCGGCAAGCACAGCCTCGTCGAGCCGACGGTGTTCGGCCAGGGGCCGCGGGCGCGCGTTCACAGCGCGGAATACCTGCGTTTTCTGGAGGAAGCCTGGGACGCCTGGGTTGCGCTCGGCGATTCCGGCTCGGAGATGATCGCCAACATCCACCCGGTTCGCTACGGCGCCACATACCCAACCCATATCGTCGGCCGCCTCGGCTGGCACGCGGCGGATACGGCAGCTCCGATAGGCAAGGGCACTTACGCCGCCGCTTGTGCCGCCACCGATGTTGCCACGACCGCGGCGCAACTCGTCATGGACGGCGAAGACGCTGTCTATGCGCTGTGCCGGCCGCCGGGCCATCACGCCTATGCCGATATGTCGGGCGGCTTCTGTTTCTTCAACAACAGCGCGGTGGCAGCGGCGCAGCTTCGGCTGCAGCATGAGCGCGTCGCAATCCTCGATGTCGACGTGCATCACGGCAACGGCACGCAGGGCATCTTCTACGAGCGCTCCGATGTGCTGACGGTGTCGATCCACGCCGATCCCGTCTTCTTCTATCCCTTCGTGTGGGGATATGCGCATGAGCGCGGTGCCGGTCCGGGCCTCGGCGCTAATCTGAACATCCCGCTGCCGAAGGGCACCGGGGATGACGATTACATCAAGGCGCTCGGCGACGCCGAAAAAACCATCCGCGCGTTTGCGCCCGGCGCGCTGGTGGTGGCCCTCGGCCTCGATGCCTCCGAGCACGATCCGCTCGCCGGTCTTGCGGTGACCACCGCCGGCTTCCGCCGCATCGGCGCCGCGATCGCGCGGCTCGGCCTGCCGACGGTTTTCGTCCAGGAAGGCGGTTATCTCTCGGATATTCTCGGCGCCAATCTCACCGCTGTGCTCGGCGGCTTCGAGGAGGCGCGTTAGGGCGTGATGAAGTTGTCGATGTAATCCGTCACCCTGAGAGGTGACAGAGACAATTATCGACATTGGCCTGCGGCCGGTTTACGCTTCGGAAGCGCGACGCAGAGAGGAGAGATCGCAATGCTCTATGCCTTGCTGGCTCTCATGGCACCGCTCTGGAGCAGATCTCGGGATCGGACGGCCGCGCAACGCGAGGCAACCGATGCATCTGTCTCGCGCCTTCTGGTGTTGGTTGCCACCGTTCTTTTCGTGGTGCTGTCGATTCTCATGGTCGACCTATATCGCGACGAATTGCATGCGCTCGGCTTTGCTGGCGGCGCAGAGCGGATCGACGCGATCTTTATGAGCCCGTGAGCTGCCGGGCTGCGACTATTCGATGACGATGCGCGGCGGTGGCCGGTGCGCCGCGCCGGTTACGATCGCGGTCCAGACTTCACGCGCAATACTCACATATTGCTTGGCGTGAACGCCGTCGGGCTCGACGGCGACGATCGGTCGGCCATCGTCGGAGGTCTGGCGAATCTGCATATCCAGCGGTATCTCGCCGAGATAGGGAACGCCGCGGCGTTCGGCTTCCGCTCGCGCGCCGCCGTGGCCGAAGATCGGCGTGACGTGGTTGCAGGTCGGGCAGCAGAAGCTCGACATGTTCTCGATCAGGCCCAGGATCGGAATGCTCACCTTCTGAAACATGGCGATGCCGCGCCGCGCGTCGATCAGCGCGAGGTCCTGTGGCGTCGAGACGATGATCGCGCCGGCGAGCGGCGCCTGTTGCGCCATGGTGAGCTGCGCGTCGCCGGTGCCGGGCGGCAGGTCGACGACGAGGATATCGAGGTCGCCCCATGCGACTTCGCGCAGCATCTGCGTGATCGCCGAGATCACCATCGGCCCGCGCCAGATCATGGCGTTGTCTTCCTCGACCAGAAAGCCGATCGACATCACCTTGACGCCGAACCGCTCCAGCGGCTCCAGCATGCGCGGGCCGAGTTGGCGCGGCTTGCCGCGCAGTCCGAACAGTTTTTGTTGCGACGGACCGTAGATGTCGGCATCGAGAATGCCGGTCTTCAGTCCGAGCGCCGCGAAGCCGAGCGCGAGATTGCACGAGGTGGTGGATTTGCCGACGCCGCCCTTGCCGGAGGCGACGGCGATGACGTGCTTGACGCCGGGAATGCCGGCGGCCTTTGACGTCGCGCGGGCCTTGAGATCTGAAGAGGTGGCGGACACTGGCGGCTCACGATCCAAGCGGATCGTCCTTCTTCACTTCGCGCGCGCGCAGATAATCTTCCGTCGACATGACCGGCGGGCGTTGCGGCACCGCATGCGGGTCGAAACTCTCGTTCACCACCGCTTCGACGCGGCAATCCGCGCACATCTTGATAACGTCAAGGCGCTTCGCGTTGGCGCCCTGGAACATCCAGTGCCTCTCGCCGCCGAGCTTGGCCAGCACGCGATCGATCGAGCTCTTGGTGCCGAATGGTTTGCCGCAGGCGATGCAGTTGAACGGCTCTTCCTCTTTCAGCACGCGCTGCGGCGTGTTCCAGGCCCGGAAGTCGAGACGCGGTTCGATGCTGATGACCTTTTCCGGGCAGGTGGATTGGCAGAGCCCGCACTGCACGCAGAGGCTTTCGGTAAAGCGCAGCATCGCGCGATCAGGGTTATCTGATAGCGCGCCAGTCGGGCAGGCGGTGACGCAGGCATGGCAGAGCGTGCAGCCGTCGACATTCAGGTTCACGGTGCCGAAGGGAGCGCCCGGCGCCAGCGGCACGACCTCGACGGGCGTGGGCGCGGCCAGGTGCAGCTCGCGAAATGTCGTTTCGAGCACGCCGCGTTTCGCCCCGCGCGGCACAAAGCCGGCCGGCTTTTGCGTTGCTATCCCGCGGGGGGCAGCATCCAGCATGGCGCGCAGTTGATCCGGATCGTCCGTCTCGATGATCTGGATGATGCCGGCGCCGAAGCCGAGTGCGCTAACGATTCGATCCGACGTCTCGACCGCGCGGCGAAGTGCCGTGATATCGTGGCGAGGTTTTGCGCGCGTCAGCAGCGCGACGCCGCTACCGCCATAGGCGAAGACGGACGCGATGATCTCCGGTCCGACCTGCGTTACTTCGTTGACGCGCAGCGGCAGTACGTCGGCCGGCAAGCCATCGCCGAACCGCGCCAGGGCATCGATGATGTCCTCGCCATGCTCGCCGTCATGAAACAAGACCACGGCATCGCTGCCGCCGGCCTTGCGGTAAGTCTGCAGCAGCGTGCGCAGCCGCCGCATCAGCGCGTCCGCGCTCGGCAATGCATAAGACGCCGCGCCGGTCGGACATACGGAAGCGCAGGAGCCGCAGCCGGCGCAGACATTGGCGTCGATTGCGACGGCGTTCCCGTTCGGCGTGATCGCACCGGTCGGACAGAGGTCAAGACAGCGCGTGCATCCGGTAATGGACGAGCGCGAATGCGCGCAGAGCGACGGCTCGAAATTGACAAAGCGCGGCTTGTCGAAGGTGCCGACCAGGCCGCCGGCATCTGCGATCGCGCGCTCGACGGCGGCCTTGTCGCGCGGGTCGGCGCGCAGATAGCCGGGACGCAGTTCATGCGCGGGGAACAGCGGTGCGCCACCGGAGAGATCGAGGATCAGATCGCAGGTCGAGGTCGCGCCATTGCGCGACGGCCCGAACACGAGCTTGGCTCGCGAAGAGGGGGATGGCAGTGCGTAGTCGTCGATCGAAAGCTCGAACTGGCCGAGATGGCCGCGGGCGTTGCGGATCGTGCCTTTGAGCACGGGAAATTCGTTGGTGCGGCGTGGGATCACATCGCTAGGCTTGGTTAGAAGCACCGTAATGTCCAAACGATCGGCGAGACGCTGCGCCGCCTCGATGGCGATTTCGTCGCGGCCGTAGATCAGTGCAACGCCGCTACTCTCGAGCGTCACCAGCGAGAGCGGGGGCATTTCTTCGCCCGCCGCAGCAATCAGCGCGGCTGCTTTCGGACCGGCTGCCGCGGCGTCCTTCGACCAGCCGCCGGTCTCGCGGATGTTGACGAAGTTGAGCTGGGCTTGCGGGGTGTTCTCCGCCACTTCCCGAAACAGCGGCGCTTCCTGGGTGCAGGCAACCGTAATCGGCGCGCCCTCGGCGAGCGCCTCCTTGAAGCGGTCGAGTTCGAGCCCGCAGAGCTGATTTGCCTGCGTGATCTTGCTCGCGCAGCCACGGCCGATCGCATCCGCATCGAGCGGCATGGTCTTCTCGCAACTGCAAATCAGGAGGCGCGACGTCGCCGCACTCATTTTGAAATACCTTGAACCCGGAGCATCAAGCGGGTTGTTGCTTCATCCTACGGTTCTGCGGTAACCGCTCGGACGGATATCTGCAAGATATAGATATCGAGATAGATATCGAGGCCGCTCACGTGGCCAACTTGCACGGAATAGCATACACAGGCGGCTCGTGGAGCAATTAGGGATTAGCCGCTCGTGATCGTTCGTCCAAGAGATATGGAACAGACGCTCGATTTGCCACCCGGTTATACTTTGGTCGCGTTGCGCGAGCTCGGCGACGCCTTTGCCCATGCTCGCGAGGTCGCGGCGGAGGCGGGGGCCGGAACGCTGGTATGGGTGCGCCGCTACGATCTGGTCGAGTTCGCGGTGGTGCTTGAACCCGACGAGCCGCTCAGGTCGGCGCGGCGGGCGTTCTATGCCGGCATGAATGCGCTGGCGGATGCGATTGCGGCTCATTGTCCGCCGGAGCGAGAGGTCAGTTTCGACTGGCCCGACGCGATCCGGTTTGACGCGGGATTGCTTGGCGGCGGGCGGCTCGGCTGGCCCGCTGAATGCACCGAAGACGACATACCGTCTTGGCTCGTTTTCGGCGTGATTCTGCGCGCGGCCGCCATGGCGCATGTTCCGGAGGTGCAGGCGGCCTCGGGCGTGTCGCTACTGAGCGAAGGTTTCGAGATGGTCGATACCGATGCGATCATCGAAAGCTTCACCAGGCACCTGATGACCGCGTTCGATCGCTGGAAAGAGCGCGGCTTCGAGGCGATCGCGCGGGACTATCTGGAGCGGCTTCCCAAGGGCAAGGCCGGCGAGCGCAGGGGCATCGACGTCAACGGCGATCTTCTGGTCGGCATGCCGGCCGGCGGCGGAGCGCCGGAGCGGAACAGCCTTGTGGATGCGCTGGCAAGAGCCAATTGGTATGATCCGCAGGCGCGCGGTCCGAAATTCGGATGAGCCGGACATGCTGAAATTTCCGCGAACCATCAGGCTGGACCCGTCAGATACCTTCGTCTTCGAGCGGGCGGCGGAACCCGGCGAATGGGCGGTTTCCGGCGCGTTCGTTTTTTGGAACCGGGATCCGGCGACGCTCGGCCAGAAGCAGCGCGTGGCGCTGCGTTCCGGCTTTCTTGGGATCGACAGTCTCGGATGGTCGACGCTTGCCGTCGTCACCGAAGCGAGCGAAGCGGAACGGGAGGCGATGATCGAGCGGCTTGCAAGCCAGTTGCTGAAGAAATTCGGGGCGCCCGATGCGGATGCCGCGCGTCTTGCCGCCGAGGAAGAGATCGCGTTCGCAGCTTCCTTGTGCGAACACCCGCCGCAGACGTTGCTTGCCGTTCAGCGCAGCGTCGAAAACGGCGAGATCCGCGAACGCTTTCGTACCCTTAAAGCCCGCCCGGCTGCTGCGGATGCCGACCGGTTGCACGCGCATGCCAGCGCCTTTACCTTCCATGAAGTCGAGGGCGATGTTGAACCTGCCGAAGAGGTCGATCTTCTCGGGCTGATCAGGACCGACGCCAGGACGACGGATCGTACATGAGAGAATTCTGGGTCGCATCGGGCCATCACCTCACGCGCCGCGCCGATCACGGCGGGCTGGTCGCGACGCCTGAACTCATCATGGCCTATCTGGCGCGGCCCGAATTGATGCCGCCGGCCGACGCCTGCGACGCCGAGCGCCATCTTCATGCGAGCCTGATGGGCGATCCGCTGCGCCCGGTCTCGGATGCTGATATCGCCGCGCTGGCCGATGCCGATGCGCGCGAAAACTGGTCCTTCATGGTGAATTTCCGCGATCGGCTGATGGCGGCGCCGTCGCTGGAGGCGGTCTATGTCGCGCTCGCCCGCAAGGGGGCCGGCGATCTGCCGCCGATCTTTCTGTCGCAATTGTGCCACCTGATCCTGCGCAACGCGCTCGAAGGCTGCGACGACCCTTATGTGTTGCGTGCTGCGGAGCTGTTCTATCGCAGCCAACTGGCCGCCGTTCACGAAGGCACGTTGCTGCTGGCCGATGCGGAAGTCATCGAGGCGGAGCAGCATGCCCAGCACGACCTGCATTCATCGCCGCTCACGGCCATGCTGCAGCAGCCGAAGTCGTTCGGCGAGATGGACGTCATGGACGACGAAAACGCCTGGACCTACTGGTCGCGGTCGGATGCGCATGCGATGGTGATGAACATCGGCGGCAACAAGAAAGCGCGGGCCGCGCTCTGCCGTGTCATCGAGCGCTGGATTGCTCATCTGCTCGGCATCACCGTCGGCGTCGAAACCATCGCCGCGATCGAGGATCGCGACTGGCGCTGGTTCATCGGCCTCGACAGCGAGGCGACGCGGATCGGCAACGCGCTGTGGCGTGGCGAGCAGCTGGAGGGCGGCATTGCCGAACGCATCGTGGCACTGATGCGCCTGACCTTCGAGGATACGCGGCTGGTGGACGAGCGGGTCGGCGACAAGCCGGTTTACCTCATCCTCGCCATGGGCGCGGACAAGGTGGTGAGACTAAAGCCGCAAAATCTGGTTGCGGGGTTGCCGCTGGCCGCGGCCGCGAATGCCACGTGATCCACTGAATGGAGGATGGGACATGGCGATGACGGAAGCATCCCGCGAGGTCGGCGTGGTGGTGCGGCGCCGTTCGATCGACAATCCCTGGATCGACCAGTTGTGGTCGCCGGCAATGATCCTGGATGAGGTGCCGGCGACCGCACCCTGGACTGCGCTGTCCACCGAAGCCGACGCGACGATCTATTACGCTGGATCGGCCAGCATCGACCTGTTCAGCTCGGAAACGGCGAACTACCGCGACAACCTTGCCGATGGGGAGCCGCGGATCTGGGTCGCGTTGCGGCGCCAGGATGGTGGTCCTGAGCTTGAGCTGACGAAAGTGACCGCCGACCCGACCGAAGGGGAGGCGATGTTCGAAAGCGGCTGCGACGTGATCGGTACCGTGCCGATGCCGCCCGAAATCGCGTCATGGATTGCCGCCTTCGTCGATCGATTCCATGTCGAGCGTGTGTTTCACAAGCGCAAGCGGGATCGTGCCAGCGGCGATCGGCCGCGCGTGCCGGGCGGCGGGCCGGACGAGAAGATGGGTCGCAAATGAGTGGTCCGGACGAAGCCGATCGGGACAAGGGCTTTCTGGCGCGATGGTCGCAGCGCAAGCAGGAAGCCAAGCAGACCGAGCCGAAGCGGGATACGCCGGCTGCCGAAAGTGGCGATTCGTCAGCTCCACCTTTAGCGCAGCCCGAAGAGGTCGTGCCGGAGTTCGATCTGTCGACGCTGCCAAACCTCGAGGAGCTGACGGAGACCAGCGATATCACCGCCTTCCTTCGCAAAGGCGTTCCCGAACATTTGCGGAATGCGGCTTTGCGAAAATCCTGGGCGCTGGATCCCGCGATTCGCAACTACGTCAGTCCAGCACTTGAATATGCCTACGACTGGAATGCGCCGGGCGGAGTGCCCGGCGGTGGCGAGCTCGGCGCAGGCGTCGACGTGGCGCGGCTCGTCGCGCAAATCATGGGCGAGCAACCGTCTGAAACAACGAATTCCGACGCAAGTTCCGGAACCGAGATGGCAGGTCCTTCGCCACAACCGGCCGAACGTGAACTCTCGGCAAAACCGCAGGAAGACCTTCCTGAGGAGTCTTTGCGACAGTCTGATGAACCCTCGACAGAAACGGAACTCGTTTCAGAAGCGAAACGGGGTACAGGGGAATCCGCGCCGGTGGGCGAATTCGAGGCAGCCAAATCTGTTGCATCGCAGCAACGAGTGCGACGCCATGGCACCGCAAAACCAATTGTTTAGACAAAAGTATTTGCGGACATAGGCCTCGCCTATGCTACAAATTCTCCCTGGAATAATTCCAGTTCTAAAGTGTGTGCCTGAATAAGAGGCACTCGGGCGCGGGCGGGGAGAATTCGGTAGCACCATGCGTGATGCCGGGCTGGAACTAGCAATCAAGGCAGCAGGTGGCGTCGGATCGCTGGCGCGGGGGCTCGGCATTGCGCAGCCGTCCGTTTCCGCATGGTCGCGTATTCCCGCCGAGCGGGTTCTCGCGGTCGAGGCGCTGACGCAGGTGGACCGTCTCGCGCTGCGTCCCGATCTCTACGGATCGTCCGAGGATCAGGTGACATCGAAATCCGAAATCGACGAGATCGATCAACTGCGTGCCGCGGAATACGGCCTGTTGTCGTTGCTGCTTGGCAAGGCGCCCGATGCGGAAACGCTGCAACGGGTAGCAACGCTGAAGGGCGACGGATCCGATCTCGGCATGGCGCATGTCGAACTCGCGTCCGCCGCTGCGGCGACGGATGATCGTGCCGTTAGCAAGGAATTCTTCGATCTCTTCATCGGGCTCGGCCGTGGCGAGCTGCTGCCCTATGCCTCCTACTATCTGACCGGCTTTCTTCACGAGCGTCCGCTGGCGCGGGTGCGCGAGGATCTGCGTGCGCTCGGAATCGAGCGCGCAGGTACCTCGCGTGAGCCGGAAGATCACATCGCCATCCTGCTCGAAGTCATGGCGGGCCTCGCACGCGGCGACTTCGAGGCCGAGTTCGCCGAGCAGGCGCGCTTTTTCGAGCGTCATCTCAAGCCGTGGGCGGCGCGGATGTTCGCCGATCTCGAAATGTCGCAATCGGCGCGCTTCTACCGCGCCGTCGGCCGCACCGGCCGTGTCTTCATGGAATTGGAATCAGAGGCCTTCACGCTGTCCGAGTGACGGTGAAAGGCGACGAGAATAGGAGAGATCGCAATGAGCAAGCCATCTGAGAGTAAGGGAAAGTCACAGGCCGCCGGGGTGGATCGGCGCAGCCTGTTTCTGATGGGCGGTTCGGCGGTCGCCGCGGCAGCCGTTGTCCCGCTTACTGGAAGCGAGGCGGCTGCGGACGAGTCGCAGGCCGAGCGCGTCAAGGCGCGCTACAAGGAAAGCGACCACGTCAAGAATTTCTATCGCGTCAACCGCTATTGATGGGACCACGCACATGTTGATGAAGCGAAGAGATGGATCCGCGGGCAAGGCGCGTTTGCAAGGTATCGCCGCCGGCCTCGCGTCGGGAGTTCTCGACCGCCGTACGTTTCTGCGGCGGTCCGGTCTGGCGGCCGGCGCGGGCGCCGCGATCGGCCTGATGCCGCTCGGCTCGGTGCGCAAGGCGCAGGCAGGACCTGAGAAGGTCGGCGCGCCCACCGAAATCAGAAAGAACATCTGCACGCATTGCTCGGTCGGTTGCACCGTGATCGCCGAAGTGCAGAACGGCGTCTGGGTCGGCCAGGAGCCGGCGTGGGACAGCCCGATCAACCGCGGCTCGCATTGCGCCAAGGGCGCAGCCGTGCGCGAACTCGTCCATGGCGACCGCCGGCTGAAATATCCGATGAAGCTGGTCAACGGCGAGTGGCAGAAGATCTCGTGGGATCAGGCCATCAACGAGATCGGCGACAAGATGCTGGAGATCCGCGCCAAGTCCGGCGCCGATTCCGTCTATCTGCTCGGCTCCGCGAAGTTCTCCAACGAGGGCGGCTATCTGTTCCGCAAGTTCGCGGCGTTCTGGGGCACCAACTCGATCGATCACCAGGCCCGCATCTGTCATTCGACCACCGTCGCCGGCGTCGCCAATACCTGGGGCTACGGCGCGATGACGAATTCCTACAACGACATGCGCAACTCGAAGACGATCATCTTCATGGGATCGAACGCCGCCGAAGCGCATCCAGTGTCGTTGCAGCACATCCTCTCCGGCAAGGAGCTCAATCGCGCCAACGTATTCGTGCTCGATCCGCGCTTCACCCGCACCGCGGCGCATGCCACCGAATATGTGAGATTCCGCGGCGGCACCGATATTGCCGTGATCTGGGGCATGTTGCACCACATCTTTAACAATGGCTGGGAAGACAAGGAATTCATCAAGCAACGCGTCTACGGCATGGACCAGATCCGCGCCGAAGTTGCGAAGTGGACGCCAGAAGAGGTCGAGCGCGTCACCGGCATTCCCGGCGAGCAACTGAAGAAAGTTGCCGAGACCTTTGCCAAGCAGAAGCCATCGACCATTGTCTGGTGCATGGGCGGCACCCAGCATACGGTCGGCACGGCCAACGTCCGCGCTTACTGCAACCTGCTGCTGGCGACCGGCAATGTCGGCTCCTTCGGCTCGGGCGCCAACATCTTCCGCGGCCACTGCAACGTGCAGGGCGCGACCGATATCGGGCTCGATATCGTGACGCTGCCGCTCTACTACGGCCTCGTCGAAGGCGCCTGGAAGCATTGGGCGCGCGTCTGGGAAGTTGAGTACGACTACCTGCAGTCGCGCTTCGACGAAGTGCCAGCGAAGGCGGGCCGTCCGGCACGCACCCGCAAGCAGAACATGGAACTGCCGGGCATTCCGTGGACCCGCTGGTTCGATGCGACGCTGTCCAACCCCGACGACGTCGATCAACGCGACGCCGTGAAGGGCGTGGTCATCATGGGCCACGGTGGCAATACCGTGCCGCGCATGACGGAGATGGTGAAGGGCCTCGAAAAACTCGAACTGCTCGTGGTCGCCGATCCGCATCCGACGACCTTCGCTGCGATCTCGGAGCGCAAGAACGGCACCTATCTGCTGCCGGCCTGCACCCAGTTCGAGACCTCGGGCTCGCGTACGGCCTCCAACCGCTCGCTGCAGTGGGGCGAGCAGATCGTCAAGCCGATCTTCGAATCGAAGGACGACTACGAGATCATCTATCGGCTGTCGGAAAAGCTCGGCTTCGCCGACAAGATGTTCAAGAACATCAAGGTCGAGAACAAGCATCCGTCGGCCGAGGACCTCTTGCGGGAAATCAACCGGGGCGGCTTCTCGACCGGCTACTCCGGCCAGTCGCCGGAGCGGTTGAAGGCGCACATGAAGAACCAGGGCAAGTTCGACCTGGTGACCCTGCGCGCCAAGGCGGATGAGCCGGAGATCGGCGGCGACTATTACGGCCTGCCGTGGCCGTGCTGGGGCACGCCGCAGATCCGACATCCGGGCACGCACACGCTCTACAACACCAACCTGCACGCCAAGGATGGCGGCGGCACGTTCCGCGCGCGCTTCGGCGTGGTCTACGAGGAGAAGCAGCCGGACGGCTCGGTCAAGAATGTCAACATGCTGTCCGAAGGATCCTACAGCAAGGGGTCGGAGCTCACCGACGGCTATCCCGAGTTCACCTATGGCGTGCTCAAGAAGCTCGGCTGGGACAAGGATCTGACCGCGGACGAGCTTGCGACCATCAACAAGATCGGCGGCAACAACCCTGATGGCGTCGGCTGGGCGGTCGATCTGTCGGGCGGTATCATCCGCGTCACGCTGGAGCACGGTGTGATGGCGTATGGCAACGGCAAGGCCCGCGCGGTGGCGTGGAATCTGCCGGATCCCGTGCCGGTGCATCGCGAGCCGATCTACACCGCGCGGCCCGATCTGGTCGCGAAGTACCCGACGCGTCCGGACGGGCGTCAGTTCCGCATGGCCAATCTCGGCTTCTCGATTCAGAAGGCGGCGGTCGAGAAGGGACTCGCCAAGCAATTCCCGATCATCCTGACTTCGGGACGCCTCGTCGAATATGAAGGCGGCGGCGAAGAGACCCGATCCAACAAATGGCTCGCGGAATTGCAGCAGGACATGTTTGTCGAGGTCAACACCTCGGATGCCGCCGAGCGCGGCATCAAGGATGGCGGCTGGGTTTGGGTTTACGGTCCGGAAAACAGCTCGAAGGCCCGCGTCAAGGCGCTGGTCACCGACCGCGTCGGCAAGGGGGTGGCGTTCATGCCATTCCACTTCTCCGGATGGTTCCAGGGCGTCGACCAACGCAGCAAATATCCGAAGGGCTCAGACCCGATCGTGCTGGGCGAAAGCGTCAACACGATCACGTCCTACGGCTACGACCCGGTCACCGGCATGCACGAGGGCAAGGTGACCCTGTGCCAGATCCAAGCGGCGTGAGAGGAGAATAGATCATGGCTCGCGTCAAATTTCTTTGTGATGCCGACCGTTGCATCGAGTGCAATGCGTGCGTGACCGCCTGCAAGAACGAACATGAAGTGCCGTGGGGCATCAATCGCCGCCGCGTCGTCACCATCAATGACGGCAAGCCCGGCGAACGCTCGGTCTCAATGGCCTGCATGCATTGCACGGATGCGCCGTGCGCCGCGGTTTGCCCGGTGTCGTGCTTCTACACCACCGCCGACGGCGTCGTGCTGCACTCCAAGGATCTGTGCATCGGCTGCGGCTACTGCTTCTACGCCTGTCCGTTCGGCGCGCCGCAATATCCGAAGGTCGGCAACTTCGGATCGCGCGGCAAGATGGACAAGTGCACCTACTGCGCGGGCGGACCGGAAGCCGACTCCACCCCGGCCGAATACGCCAAATACGGCGCCAACCGTCTGGCCGAGGGCAAGCTGCCGATTTGCGCCGAGATGTGCTCGACCAAATCACTGCTCGCCGGCGACGGCGCGATCATCGCCGAGATCTACAAGGAGCGGGTGATGAAGCGCGGCTATGGCTCGGGCATGTGGGGCTGGAAGACGGCCTACAGCGATTCACCGACCGGCTGATGCAACGGCCGCCGCGCTTCGGCGCGGCGGCATCAGGGTAATTCCGATAACCGAAAGGCGTTGTGCAAATGCCAGGCTCATCTTCAATTCTCAGGTTCGCAAATCTCAAATTCGCGGTTTTCAAGCCGCTGCTTGCCGCGCTCGCGCTGTTGTTCGTTTTCGCACAGCCCGCGGCAGCGCAGATTTCCTTCAAGCCGACCGCCGAGGCCGTTCAGGAAGACAAGCTTCTGAACGCGCTGAAGGAGGGCGACAAGATCACCGGGCGCGTAACTATCCCCGACCGGAATGCGGCCAATCTGATCCAGCCCGCAGGGCGCGACTGGCGCGACTTCCAGCGCAGCAAGCTGCCCTGGATCGGCGGCATTGCCATTCTTGGAATGCTGGCTGTGCTCGCGATCTTCCTGATGGTGCGTGGACGAATTCGCGTGCACGGGGGATTTTCGGGCAAGACGATGCTACGCTTCGCGAGCTTCGAGCGCTTCACGCACTGGCTCACCGCAAGCTGCTTCATCATCCTGGCGCTCTCGGGCCTGAACGTCAGCTTCGGACGCACCCTGATCCTGCCGCTGTTCGGCCCCGATGCTTTTGCGACCATGTCGGCCTGGGCCAAGCTTGCGCACAACTACCTGGCATTCCCTTTCATGCTGGGGCTTGCGATCATGTTCCTGATCTGGATCAAGGACAACATTCCGGGCAAGCTCGATTGGGAGTGGCTCAAGCAGGGCGGGGGCCTTCTGTCTGACGACAAGCATCCGCCGGCCAAGCGTTTCAACGCGGGCCAGAAGGGGATTTTCTGGATCGTGATCATCGGCGGCGTGCTGATGTCGGTGTCCGGCTGGTTCCTGCTGTTCCCGTATCTTCCGGGCAACGTCACGGCGCTCCAGTTCTGGACCGTGATCCACGCCGTGATCGCGATGCTCTTCATCGCCGCCATGCTGGCGCACATCTATATCGGCTCGATCGGCATGGAGGGGGCGTTTGATGCAATGGGAACCGGTGAGGTCGATCTCAACTGGGCCAAGGAGCATCACGCGATCTGGGTCAAGGAACAGCAGGCAAAGGGCGAAGCTCCATCTGATGGCACGGCCCGCGCAGTACCGGCCGAATAGTCCGGTCTGGCGCAAGCAAAACGTGAGGAAGTGACATGAAATCCTTTATTGCGGCTCTGGCGTTTGCCATCGTCGCTGCCGGCGGCGTTGCGATGGTGCTCAACAACATTCAGCAGTCGAGCTCCGTCGCCTATACGACCACGGGCGCCAGGGTCAGCGATCCCGGCCATCATCTGATCGGCCCGGGCTGACGCCGGCGGTGGGCGTGCCTGACGTCACGCTGGCGTGGCCGGTCGAAATTCGCCTGCCGAAGGATCGCCGCACGTTGCGCGTTGCCTTTGACGATGGGCGCACATTCGATCTCTCCGCCGAATTGCTTCGGGTGACCAGCCCGTCGGCCGAAGTGCGGGGGCATTCCGAGGCCGAGCGCAAGACCGTCGGCGGCAAACGCAATGTCACCATTCTTTCGGTCGATCCTGTCGGCAATTATGCCGTCAGAATAGGGTTCGACGACATGCACGCGACCGGCATCTACTCCTGGGCGTTTTTGCGCGATCTCGGTGAGAATGCCGAGCGGCGCTTTCAGGACTACCTCGACGACCTGCAGGCCAAGGGGCTCGACCGCGACCGGCCGGGCGTACGCTGAGGGCCAGCGGGAATGGCATCCAGCGATTCGGCGAAAGCTTCGCGTCGCAAGGCGGGCCGGTCGGCGCTTCTGGCGCTTGCGGCCGTGCTGATCGCGCTGCCGATCGGCGCAACGGCCGCCGTCGCGCAACTCCGCGGGCATGGTGGGCCGGTTCGGGCCCTGGCGATCTCGGCCGATGGCCAAAGCGCGATCTCCGGCAGTTTCGATTCAACCGCGATCCGCTGGTCGATGACGCGCAATGCGGCCGAGCAGGTGCTTCGTTTCCATTCCGACGCGATCAACGCGGTCGCGCTGCTCGGTGAGGGACGCGCGGCGACCGCCGGCGCCGATGGCCGCATCGCCATCTGGACCTTTGGCAAGGCAGAGCCGGACGCGGTGCTCGAAGGTCACACGGCGCCGATCGTGGCGCTGGCCGTATCGCCTGATGGCGCGACGCTCGGGTCGGCGTCGTGGGATCACACGGTGCGGCTCTGGCCGCTCGCAGGCGGCGCGCCGCGCGTGCTCGATGAGCATACGCAGAACGTCAACGGCGTGGCGTTTACGGCCGATGGCCGCACGCTGGTCAGCGTCAGCTACGACCTCAGCGTTCGCATCTGGCCGCTGTCGGGCGCGCAGCCGCCGACGGTCGTTCCGTTGCCGACACCGCTCAACGCCGTGGCCACGGGCCGTGACGGTGAAATCGCGGTCGGCGGTGCCGATGGCAAGGTCTACTTCCTGACCGCCGGCGGCGCGCGAGCCGGTGACGTTGTGGCAGGGCCACGGCCGGTGATCTCGATTGCGATTTCGCCTGATGGCGCGCATGTGGCCGCCGCGGGCATCGGCGGCACGGTCGCGGTGATCGACCGCAAGGCGCGTACGCTCGCGCGCACGCTGGTCGGCCCGGGCCTTCCGGTCTGGTCGGTCGTATTCGCACCCGACAGCCGCACGCTGCTCACGGGCGGCGCTGACAACATCATCCGGCGCTGGAACGCCGCGACGGGCGAGCCGGTCGATCCGCTCCTCGTGGAAACGGCAGGAGATCCGCTCGCCGCCTATGCTGGCGATCGCGGCGCGGAGGTCTTTCGCGCCTGTGTGGCCTGCCATACGCTTGGTGCCGATCAGGTCAACCGCGCAGGCCCCACGCTCGCCGGCATCTTCGGCCGACGAATTGCAACCGCGCCCGGATATAATTTTTCCGAAGCGCTCAAGCGCCTCGATATCGTCTGGACGCCGGAGACGGTTTCCAAATTGTTCGAAGTCGGGCCGCAGGCCTACACGCCCGGCACCAAGATGCCGGAGCAGCGCATAGGCTCGGAGCAGGACCGCGCCGCGCTGGTGCAATTCCTCGAGCGGGCGACAAAGCGATAGAGCGCTCGGCGCGGCGACTACGCCGATTGCGTCAATGCTTCGCGGGTGGTGTCGAGAAGACCAGCGACATATCCTCGTATTCCTCGATCGGAAGCCTGGTGACGCCCGCGGAGGCCGGAGATTTCTTCGACAACGCCACGCCGGTGGTTACGGTAGAACGTTCATCGGAAATTGAGTACGAGCGCATCGTGGTTGCGACCGCGAGCAGGGCGACTGCCACGAATCCGGAAATCAACAGACGGTTCATGAAATGCTCCGTTGGTTCGAAATACAGTGTGGCTTGCACCACTGCATTACGGCCAACGGTCACGCGCGAATGTGGCCTGCGTCACCTATCACGATCTTGTTTTTTGACGATCGGGCCGGTTCCCTTGCGCGCAACGAAAACGCGCGTCCGCATTTGCCGAACGTTTCCAGCGGCGAACTACGCACATGGACCGGAAGCTGCTTACGGAGCAGGACGACGGCCGGTCCGCGGGTTGAGCGGACCCGTTGGCCGGCGCCTCAAGGCTTCCGGCAAGAACTTTTCACCCGGAGCGGCAACGGCGATAGAGCGAACGTCCGCCGCGCATTGGGCGCGTTCGTGCTCAGTCTGATTGTCCTTGAACCTTCGCTTGACGTCGAGGCCCCCAACGGGATCGTTGACGCCGTGTTGAATGTCCCTGAAGTCGTCCACAAGATCCTCCCCGACTTCCATCGGCCCGCTCGTTCGGGAAACGCGGACCGGAGATTCAGGTTCCTCCTGCATCCGTCGGGAGGCGGCGTTAAATTGAAGCATTAAATGGAACCGGCAGTGCCCAAGCCCAATTGACTCCAGTGAAGCGAGATGGAGCGGCAGATGAGCGACAGCACCGTCAAGAAGGTATCCAGCAAAACGGCACCCAAGGGAACGATGGGTCAAACCTACTATCTCGTTTCCGGCAAACGCCTCTCGATGCGCCTATGGGAAAACGAACAGCCGCAAAGCGACGTATCCCGGCCGAGAGATTACGAAACGGTGGGCTATGTCGTGAATGGACGTGCTGAACTTGTTATCGAGGGCCAGACGATAAGGCTGGAGCCAGGCGACTCTTGGCTGGTGCCTGCGCATGCCGAACACAGCTATCGCATTCTCGAACCATTTACGGCCGTGGAGGCGACCGCACCGCCCGCGCAAGTGCATGGCCGCGACGAAGTAAAAGCGTAGCCGGCACACAACAAGATTTTGGGAGAACGTAATGGGACTCGAAGCAGTCTATTTCATCGGAGCGTTCGTGCTTCTTACCGCGCTGATCTATGGGACGCTGAGCTATCGTTATCGCAACAGGGCCGCGACGCAGGCCGGCGATGAAATCGTGAAGCAGCGGTATCGGGAGAACCAGGGCTGAGGCCGGGAAAATTCGATTTTCTAACAGGAGTATCTTCAACAGGAATATCTTGGCCCGGATCAGCCAACGGATCGCGCGAATGCGCGCCCCGCGACGAGCGCAATAGCGCGTAGTGATGACAGGCTCGGTGACGTCCGCGTTGTCTCGGGCACGTGTCTACGACGATCTATATCCGACTTCGCTGGACTGCGGGCATCACAGCACGCCTTGCGCGTCCTCGGCGCCGAGTGGGGTCTTGTAACCGCCGTCGCGACCGGGGACGCCGATATGAATCTCGTGCCCTTGGCGCATCGCCAGCGACGCGGCAGCGACGGCCGCCTCGAAGGCCGCTTCCTTCGTGTCATATCTATTCTGCGCATTCCCGTCATGGAGGACCGTCCAGCCGTCCGGCTCGGAGACGATCATGTATTCGGCCAATCCCATCGGAGCCTCCCTGCTGTTCGCAAGGCCAACGTCGAGACCGTTGCCGGGTTCCGATCGCGTGACCGCTTGGCAGGGCGTTACGCGCGCTGTGCCGGGCTCCGGGGGTATCCCTGCAGCGACGGTCAGGTTTTCGGGGGACGTCCACGCTTGGCAAATGTCAGTCCCTGCATGTCGGCCGCGTTCTGTAGAAGACCTGCGCGCTTCAAAGCTTCGCTTCGTGCAGGACCATGAGGCATGGCCCGCGCCTTCTCCAGCGCCGCCAGCGCTTCGGAATGCAGGTCCCGCTGGGGCCGATCTTCGACCTTTTTCTTGTCCATTCAGAAAGATTAGGAGGCGGGAACATCGCCTGTCTGTACGATTCTAGACGTTGGAACCCTGATCCACCGATTTATCGGAACTAAATCCCGTGCATTCCGCTTCCAATTCTGGAGGTGTCCCAATGAGCAAGGAAAAGCCCACCGATGATCCGCGCCAGCAGACCGACTGGGGATCACACAAGCAGACTGACAAGCCGTGGAAAGAGATGCCGGAGAAGGAGCAGCGGTCGTCGTCGAAAGTAGACTTGGAAAAGTGGCATGAGACCAACACCCATTAGTCTACTGCGTCTAGACGCAGTAGAATTAGCTCGGCACCGTGGGATGGATGGAGACGCTGCAGATGCTTGAAGAGAAATTGAAGGAAGCAATCGTTGCTGAACTGAAACGGCAGGCAGCGAATGATCCGCGGGCGCTCAGCATCGATGACTCCGAAGGCCTCGTCGTCAAGGGCAGGATCGATCTGGACGATCTGACGATGGTGATTGCGGGAGCTGTTGCCGGAGGACCGTGAGCGTTTCCGCAAAGGCTGCCATCTGCTACTGCAGGAACGGAGATTGCCGCCGGGCGTTCTTTCAAAAATGGTCGGACGCGAAGATGACGGAACCGCTGCCCCTGTTGATAGAGAGTTCAATTGAAATCGCCTGGGACTATCTCGAACGTACGGGAGAATTGGGCGATGCAATGGTGGCCGGCCGCTTTCTCAGCGACACGATAGAACTGATGGTGCGGCGTGGCGAGCGGCGGCGGTTGATGCTGGCCAACAAGGCAATCGCGGCCTATCAGCAATTCAGGCGGCAGCAGTCCGAACATCCGGTGCTCGCCTCGGCCTGATGATCCCGTTTGCGCGAGCGCAAGTTGAAGAGGCGCTTCTGTTTTGACGTGTTTTCTTGACGTGAACCGGTGTCCACCTCGGATCAAGTCCGGGGGAGGCTTTCGCTGGAAAACGCTTCGCTGGTGTTCGTTTTCCCGAAGGGATCGAAGCCTGATCACCGGCGTTTAGAGCCCATGAAAATGGACGGCGAGACCGTATGGACGCGAGACCGTGCGCATATGCAAGGTCGAGACCATTGCTCAGGGCAAGGGAAAGCTGATCCGCGTGAGCTACGAACAGCGCAGGCGCGACGGCGAACGCCAACGGCGCCAGCGCGAGATCTACGACAACGGCAATTCGGCCGTCATTCTTCCCTATGATGAGGATCGCAAGACCGTGCTGCTCACCCGGCAATTGCGGCTGCCAGTATTCCTGCAGGACGGCATGGAGCGAACCGTAGAGGCGTGCGCCGGCAAGCTCGATGGCGAGGAGGCCGAAGGGCGCATTGTGAAAGAGATGCAGGAAGAGCTCGGTTACAAGATCTCGAAACTGGAACGGTTGTTCGAGCTCTATGTGAGCACAGCCGCGATCATGGAAAAGGTCGCTTTCTTCACCTGTATTTATTCGCCGGCGAACAAAGTGTCCGACGGCGGCGGGCTCAAGGAAGAGGGAGAAGATATCGAGGTAGTCGAGACCACGTTGGAAGCGGCTGCTGCGATGATCGCGACCGGCGAAATCGTCGACGCAAAGACGGTCGTTCTCATCCAATATTTGAGCAACCGCATGCAGGCGACGCCTCGCGGCTAAGCCGCGGCGGCGAGCACCGGCTGTGCGAGCATTCGCTCATTGTAGGAAGTTTCGCCGTGGTCTGGCAGCGGATTCATCGCCGTGCGCGGCATCGGCTGATGCTGGCTGGGAAAGGTGGCCGCGGATAGTGCAGCACTGTATCTCTCTCCCAAAGCGGCGGCGGCTCTGCAGCCCCTTGGTGGTGCGGCTAGGTGAGGCGGTGGAGGTTTCCCAACGGATTGAGCTCGCTGGGATCCTTATCCTCATCCTCGATCTTGCGCTGTTCCGCCTTGGCTTCCTCTTGCAACTTTCCGTCGCCGACGACTTCGGCGATGACTTCCTTGGTCTTCCCCGCAACTCGGCGGGTCGTCCGTTTAATGGTACCCATAATCGTGACCTGCGGCGGTGGGGTCTGGTCCAGGTCAATGTCCGACCGCCGCCTTCGTTCCTGTGCGCACGGGAGTGCGGTCGCGCTCCGTAATGCAACACGTGTTGTTGCTCGCAGAGAAGGGGACGCCGACTAGCCGATGGACGGCCGCGCCGCGATCAGGCGTGTCACATTAGCTCGATCAGGCGTCGGGCATCGGCCGGCGCGGCGCTCTTCTGGTCATTGTCGAAATAGACGAACACGTCGCAGCCCTGCCTTTTCCAGGACCTGATGTGACGGGCCCAACCGGCAAGGGCGGCCTCGCCATAGTGATCTCGATAGCGGCCTCCGGGCCCATGCCCGCGGACGTATACGAAATCGGCGGTGCGTTTCCACGGCGCCGGTGCGTCATGATGATCGGAAATGCAAAGCGAGACGTTTTGCTCGCGCAGCAGCCGGAGGATCCTGGGCTCGTACCAGCTCGGATGCCTGAATTCGAAGCTGTACCGGCGCTTCTTCGAGAGCAGCTTGAAGAACGAGGCAAGCCGGTCGGCGTTGGCCTGGAAATTCGGTGGTAGCTGAAACAGCACCGGTCCCGCCTTCCTGCCGAGCAGGGAGAGGCGGCTTTCGAGCAGTTCGAGGCTGTTGACCGAATTCTCCGAGAGCCGCTTCCAATGCGTGATGAATTTGGATGCCTTCCAGGCGAATACGAAATTGCTTCCGGTCTGCGCGCGCCAGGCCTTTACCGCTTCCGGCGTCGGCGTCCGGTAAAACACCCCGTTCAGTTCGGTGGTGGGGAATTGACCGGCGTAAAATTGTAATTGCTCCTTGAGCGGCAGTCCCTTTGGAAAGAACGGCCCGCGCCAGGAATCGTATTGCCAACCCGACGTGCCGATCAGGACCCGCGGCATGGCATCACGGCTTCACGACGACCTTGATGAAGCCGTCCTTCTCGTGCTCGCAGCAAGCATCGCCATTGCTATGCCACGCCGGCGCTTTCATTCCAAAGCTCTCCGTATCAGTTGATGATGAGAATGATCGGCGATGCCGAGTTGTTCCGGCATCGGCTCAGGGTGAGGAATGGGACATGCGACAACGCGACCTGAGTGAGCATCAGGCGTGGTCCGGAGCCTCTTCGAGGTCGTCCAGTTCCACGAGAAAGGCCAGCAGCAGGTCTTCCTGCGGCTGCGCGGCATCCCGTGCGGCTTCCCGGTACAGGGCAATTTCGTTCTCGGTCGAGCGTCGGGCCCGGAGCCGCGCCTTGCCATCCCAGAGAGGTGCACCGTTCGAGGTCAAGCCGGCGATATCCTGACGCAGCCAATGCTCGTGACAAAGCTGCTGAGATTCCCGCAAGTTCTTGGCTTCGAAAGCGAGGGTGGGTCTTCCGCCAATGTCCAGGGTAAAAATCGCGGGCAGCAACGTCATCCAAGCCAAGCCATATGTCTGATGAAGGGGCCGCCGAAGGCGACAAGTGCGCCGGACATTCCGATCCGCATCGCAATTCGCGTCAGGTTCATGCCGGCGGCCTGATGTTGTCTGTCAGGCGGTTCAGTTCTTCTGAATCGAGCGGATCTGCAACGAACCTGATTTCGGTCGCATTACATTTTGCGCATTCGAAGGTTCGCTTTTCGGAACGGTCGGCACCCATGACAACGTGGGCCAGTTGCATTCGAGTCAGGCATCTGACGCAATGCGGACATTCGATGGGTAAGAGGGCGGCGAACATCTGGCTAACCTCGCTGCAAGATTAACCCGCCGAGGAACTGTCGTCTGTCGGATCCCTGACATATGCCTTTGCGGCAATGCCGAGCAAAACGCAGGAAAATTTCCTGCAGTGCGAAAACGCGGCCGAACCCGCCGCCGGGATCGAAGCGAGGTGCAAAGGAACCATAGGGAGTATCGCTGATTGATACAGAGCTGTTGCGGGACCTAGCAAGAGATGGCGAAGAAAGCGAAGAAGCGCAAATATTCAAAGGGCGCGGTAAAGAAGGTAGGCCGCGCCATGAAGAAGCGCAAAGCCGGCACGCTGAAGAGCGGCCGCTCCGGCAAGAAGGTAAAGAGCAGGAAACAGGCGATCGCAATCGGCTTGTCCGAAGCCCGAAAAAGGGGCGCCAAGGTGCCAAAGAAGCGTTCGAAGAAGAAGTCCTAGTCCGATCGGGCCAGATCGGTGGCCGGATACGCTACCATCCAATCGTCAAGCAGTTCATCCCCGGAATCGTCGAGCGCACGAGGCCGACAGCGCTCGGGATTTCGGGACGGCGAGATTTTTCGGCTTCGGGGGAACGTTGGCTTTCGTGTCATCGGTCTACGCCGCTCCGTCGGCGTCCCCCCGTCCGCGGGACGACGATTAGAACGGCGAGGGGTTGACCGGGGTTCCTGTCACCCGCGCAAAATCGACGGGGGACGTCTCTACCGGCTTTTCCGCAGATCAAACCTGCGCATGCTGCCCGCCGGGACGTGAAATTCGGCTCAACGCCGCACCCGTCCCGTTGCCGCTTTGCACCAGCGCGATGTCGCCCAGCGCAATGATGCCGACGAGCCGCTTGTCGCGATTGAGCACGGGCAGGCGGCGGACCTGGATGTCACCCATGTTGGCGCACACCTCGTCGAGATCCTGGTCTTCGTAGCAGTACTTGACGTCGGCCGTCATCACGTCGCCGACCCGCGCCTCCGGGCCTCGGCCCATGCCGATCCCGCGGATCGCGATATCGCGGTCGGAAATCATGCCGACCAGGCGTTCATTGTCCGTTACCGGGAGCAACCCGACACCGAGCGCCGCCATGGCCTGCGAGGCGTCTCTTAACGTGTCATCGGGAGTGCAGAGTTGAACCTCGGGTGTCATCGCATCGGAAACTTTCATGTGAGTCCCTCCGCTTGCCGGTTCTTCACCCGCTAACAGGCACGTCGGATCGCCGTTCCAGTAGGGCAAATGCAATATTCCGACACTGGTGGAGAGACCTCAGACAAGCCCGAAGTCTCTCCTCGATTGTCCTACCTACCAGCGGTTGCTGTCCACGCCGACGCCCACGCTTACGCCAGGTGCCCGGAAACCAACGCCGGCTCGCGGCCCGTCGTCCCAATCGCGATCGCGATAATATCGACGCTCGATATATCTTTCGCGCGGTGCATAGGCGTATGAATCGCGGACGATGACGCGGCTGCCGCCGCGAGTGCGATAACAGCGCCCGTCTTCGTCACAGACCATGCGGACCTGCTGTATCAGGTCGGAGTTTTTGTATTCGCTGTCGGTGTAGATGTCGGAGGCATTTGCGCTGCCTGTCAGGAGCAGACCCGTGCCGGCCAGCAGGCCGATTGCGATTTTCCTCATTAAAGTTCCTCTCGTTCGAATGCTGCCCGCGGGCACAAAGCCTCGTAACCGCTTTGGTTCCGGGACTAAGTCGATGGAGGAGAAAGTTCCTGTAGAGGCAACCAGCCAGAAATTCATGCGTTGGGCCACATGGAGCACCGAATATGACCTCTGAAGCGAAACCCCGCATTTCTCACAACGCACTTGTTCTCATCGGCGATGGCCAAAAGGCCCTCTTTCTCCGCAACAAAGGCACCCCGCAGCAACTCAATTTGGAGGTCGAGCACGTGCTTGAGCAGGAAAATCCGGCGACGCGCGAACAGGGAACCGATCGCCCCGGGCGGTCCGTCCAGAGCATCGGCGCAGCCCGAAGCGCAATGGAGCAAGCCGACTGGCATTATATCGCTGAAGAGCGGTTCGCTGGCACCATTGCCGACGCGCTCTATCGGCTTGCCCACGGCAATCGTTTCGAAAAATTGGTTGTGGTCGCACCGGCGAAAGTTCTGGGCAACCTTCGACAGGCCTTTCATGCCGAAGTGACAGAGCGGATCGTAGGCGAGATTCCGAAGCAGTTAACTTCCCACCCGATACCCGATATCGAAAGGCTGATGGCGGCTTAGCTCTCGCATGTCCCGGACGCGGCGCAGCGCTTAGCGCTGCACCGCAGAGCCGGGACCCACCGCCGCAGCGTGTGGACCCCGGATCAGCAGCGCACCACGCCGCTACCGCGGCGCGCTGCGCAGCATCCGGGGAACGCTGGCCACCGACGGTTCAGTTTTGACTCAGGTCACCGGACCGGGATTGAACAGCGCGAGCGCGTTGGTCAGCTTCCAGTGCTCGGCCCAGGTCTCGCGGCCGCTCGCCACGTCGAGGATCAGGCGGAATATCTCCCAGCCGACGTCCTCGATCGTCGCATCGCCGGTTGCAATGCTGCCGGCGTCGACGTCGATCAAGTCGTGCCAGCGTTGCTTCAACTCGCTGCGGGTCGAGATCTTGATGACCGGCACGGCGGCAAGTCCATAGGGCGTGCCGCGGCCGGTGGTGAAGACATGCAGCGTCATGCCGGAGGCCAATTGCAACGTACCGCAGACAAAATCGCTTGCCGGAGTCGCGGCAAAAATCAGCCCCTTTTGGCTAACACGCTCGCCCGGCGCCAGCACGCCCGCGATCGGGCCGGTGCCGGACTTGATCACCGAGCCCATCGCCTTCTCGACGATGTTGGAGAGGCCTCCCTTCTTGTTGCCCGGCGTGGTGTTGGCGCTGCGATCGGCTTCGCCGCCGGCGAGATAGCGGTCATACCAGGCCATCTCGCGCACCAGTGCGTCGGCAACGTCCTGGGTCGCTGCGCGCGGCGTCAAGAGATGGATCGCGTCGCGCACCTCCGTCACTTCGGAGAACATCACGGTGGCGCCGGCGCGCACCAGCAGATCCGCAGCAAAACCCAGCGCAGGATTGGCAGTGACACCCGAGAACGCATCGCTGCCGCCGCATTGCATGCCGACAACCAGCGCCGAGGCCGGGCAGGTTTCACGGCGGCGCCGGTTCAAAATCTTGAGGCGCGCATCGGCCATCTGCACGATGTCCTCGACAATCTCGCCAAAGCCGGTGAGGCCTTCGTCCTGCATGCGTATGATTTCGTCATCGGCGCTCATCCCCTCGGGCAGCAGCAGTTCGGGCTGCAGCTTCTCGCAGCCGAGGCCAACGATCATCACCTCACCGCCGAAATTGGGATTGCGCGCCAGGTTCTGCAGCGTGCGGATCGGTACGGCGGCGCCCGGTGCGTTGATCGCAACGCCGCAGCCATAGGCATGCGTGACCGTAACGACGTCGTCGACGTTGGGATATTTCGGCAATAGCTCCTTGCGAATCCGCTCTAGTGCGAATTCGACCGTGCCGGCGACGCATTGCACGCTGGTCGAGATCGCGAGGATGTTGCGGGTGCCGACCGAACCGTCGGCATTGCGATAGCCTTCGAACGTGTAGCCTTCCAGCGGCGGCAGCCGGATCGCGCCGCCGTTCGGCCTTGGCAGATTATCGAACGAGGGCGCGTCGGGCATTTGCACCAGCGATTCCCTGACCCAGCTCCCCTTAGCGATCGGCGCTGCGGCATGACCGATGATCTCGCCGTAGCGGCGAATGGCTTCGCCTTCTCCGATATCGGCGAGGGCAACCTTGTGGCCTTGCGGGATCTGTTCGATCAGCCGCAAACCGCACGAGAACTCAGCGCCCGGCTGCAGACCTCCGCGGTTCGCGACGATCGCGACGTTATCGTCCGCGTGCATGCGGATGTAGAGCGGTTTCGCGGTGACGGGCTGCATATCGAATCCTTGTTCGCGGGCGGTATCAGAACAACGCGTAGCTGCGCTGTGTCAGTGAGGCAATCAAGGTCAAACCTCGCGCGTGATCAAGCAGCCCCGGGCAAGGCGCCGGGCGATGAGGGCGCTGGCCTTCTGTGGGAGCAAATGCTCGGCTGACGCGGGCTCGGTTTGGAACCAAATAGTCAAATAATATGACTAGTCAGGGCTAATCTTCCGTGAAATATTCCCCAGCGCTGCCGCCAATGGACAGCGCTAGAGGTGCTTTGATACCGATTTCGGTGATGCGAGGCACCCTGACAACATTTTTGGGAGAATGCGCCTCATGACCTCCAAAGCCCTCCTTGCGGCCACCGCCCTGGTCGCCATCACCCTCTCGCTGCCGGCAACCGCCGCTGAATTGACCGTCGGCTTCTCCCAGATCGGATCCGAATCCGGCTGGCGGGCGGCGGAGACCTCGGTCTCCAAATCCGAGGCCGCCAAGCGCAAGGTCACGCTCAAGATCGCCGACGCCCAGCAGAAGCAGGAGAACCAGATCAAGGCGATCCGTTCCTTCATCGCCCAGGGCGTCGACGCGATCTTCCTCGCGCCGGTCGTGTCGAGTGGATGGGATGCGGTGTTAAAGGAGGCCAAGGAAGCCAAGATTCCGGTCGTGCTGCTCGACCGTGACATCGATCCGTCGGGCAAGGAGCTGTATCTCACCGCCGTCACCTCGGACAGCGTGCATGAAGGTGCGGTCGCCGGCGAATGGCTGGCGAAGACGGTAGCCGGAAAAGCATGCAACGTCGTCGAGCTGCAGGGCACGGTCGGCGCGAGCGTCGCGACCAACCGCAAGAAGGGTTTTGACAGCGTCGTCGCCAAGAACGCCAACCTCAAGGTGGTGCGCAGCCAGACCGGCGACTTCACCCGCGCCAAGGGCAAGGAGGTGATGGAAAGCTTCATCAAGGCCGAGGGCGGCGGCAAGAATATCTGCGCGGTCTATGCCCATAACGACGACATGATGGTCGGCGCGATCCAGGCGATGAAGGAAGCCGGCCTCAAGCCGGGTAAGGACATCCTGACGGTGTCGATCGATGCGGTGCCTGATATCTTCAAGGCCATCGCGGCCGGCGAGGCCAACGCCACCGTGGAGCTGACGCCAAACATGGCGGGGCCGGCACTGGACGCCATCATGGCCTACAAGGGGAAGGGAACGGTGCCGCCGCAGTGGATCCAGACGGAATCGAAGCTCTACACGGCGGCCGACGATCCACAGAAGATTTACGACAGCAAGAAAGGCCTCGGCTACTGATCGGCCGACGCTATGCCGCCGGGTCCCAAGCCAGCCCCGGTCCCGGCGGCAAAAGCCTTCTCGACGAACCCGCCTCATGAGGCGCACATGCCAGGCGTTCGCGGTCGACGCGAACGTCGGTGGGAGTAATGCCGGCATGAATGCAGTTTCCGACCCGAGCCCGGCTCTGCTGGAAGTGCGGGGCCTGAGCAAGAGTTTTGGCACGCTGCGGGCTCTGCAGGAGGTGGATTTCACCTTGCAGGCCGGTGAAATCCACGCGCTGCTCGGCGAGAACGGGGCAGGCAAGTCGACGCTGATCAAGGCGGTGACCGGTGTCTTCCCGCGCGATGCCGGCATTGTCAGGCTCAGTGGCACCGAGGTTGCGCTGCGCTCGGCCAAGGCAGCGGTCGATGCGGGGATTGCGACCGTCTATCAGGAGGTCAATCTGCTCCTGAACCTGTCGGTGGCGCAAAACCTCTATCTCGGCAGGCAGCCGACGCGGTTCGGTTTGGTGCGCGAGGCCGAGATGCGCCGGAACGCCACAGCGCTGCTGGCCGAGTTCGATCTGCATATCGACGTCGCCGAGCCGCTCGGAACTTATTCGGTCGCGGTGCAGCACATCGCCGCGATCGCCCGCGCCGTCGACCAGTCGGCGCGCGTGCTGATCCTCGACGAGCCGACCGCGAGCCTCGATCGCCACGAAGTCGAGATCCTGTTCGCGGTGATGCGCAAGCTGGCCACGCGCGGGATCGGCGTCGTCTTCGTCACGCATTTTCTCGATCAGGTCTATGAGATCTGCGACCGCATCACGGTCCTGCGCAATGGTCGGCTGATCGGCGAGCGGAGGACTGCCGAACTGCCGCGGATCGAGTTGATCCGCATGATGCTCGGCCGCGAACTCGCCGAGACGACGAGTGAGCGCGCGGCAGCGCAGGTGCGGCAGGCGGGGGAGCTCTGCGCGCGCTTCGAGGGGTACGGCAAGGCCGGCTATGTTGCGCCGTTCGATCTCGCGCTTCGCCGCGGCGAGGTGGTTGGCCTGGCCGGCCTGCTCGGATCGGGGCGCACCGAAACCGCGCGGCTGGTGTTTGGCGCCGAGCGCGCCGATAGCGGCAGCGCCACAGTCGACGGCAAGCCGGTCCGGCTGCAATCGCCGCGCGATGCGGTTGCCCATGGCTTCGGCTATTGCCCCGAAGAGCGCAAGACCGAGGGCATCATTGCTGACCTGACCGTGCGCGAAAACATCGTGCTGGCGCTGCAGGCCAAGCGCGGCCTCGCAAAACCGCTGTCTCGTTCCGAACAGGACGAGATCGCGATGCGGTTCATCCGCCTGCTCGACATTCGCCCGCCGGAGCCGGAGCGGCCGATCGGGCTATTGTCGGGCGGCAACCAGCAGAAGGTGCTGCTCGCCCGCTGGCTCGCCACGGCGCCGCGCGTTCTGGTGCTGGACGAGCCGACCCGCGGCATCGATGTCGGTGCGCATGCCGAGATCATCCGCCTGATCCGCGAACTGTGCGACGACGGCCTGGCGCTCCTGGTGATTTCTTCCGAGCTCGACGAGATCGTGACCTATTCCGACCGGGTGATCGTGCTGCGCGATCGAGCCCATGTCGACGAGCTGGAAGGGGAAGCCATCGACATCTCCAATATTCTGGCGGCGATTGCCGCTAGCAGCACCATTGGCGCGGAAGCCGGGCAAGCATGATGCCAACCATGATGCAAAGACTGCTGCAAAGCCGTGGCCTCGCTCAGATTGTCGCCTTGCTGGTGATCCTTGCGATCGACCGCGCGGTCTCGCCGCAATTCTTCGATCTGCGGATGCAGGACGGACGGCTGTTCGGCAGCCTGATCGACGTCTTGAACCGCGGCGCGCCGGTCGCGCTGCTTGCGCTGGGCATGGTGCTGGTCATCGCCACGCGCGGTATCGATCTGTCGGTGGGGGCGGTCATGGCGATTGCCGGCGCCATTGCCGCGAGCCTGGCCGATGCCTACGGCCTGCCGCTGGCGCTTGCCGCCGCGCTCGGCGCCGGGTTGCTGTGCGGGTTGTGGAATGGCTTCCTTGTTGCGATGCTCGGCATCCAGCCGATCGTCGCCACGCTGATCCTGATGGTGGCGGGCCGCGGTGTCGCGCAACTCATCACCGAAGGCCGGATTGTCACTTTCACCGCGCCGGACCTGGTCTGGCTCGGCAACGGCGCCGTGCTCGGCGTGCCGACGCCGGTCGTGGTCGTCCTCGGTATGCTGGTTGTCACAGGCGCGGTGGTCCGCGGCTCGGCGCTTGGCCTGTTGATCGAGGCGACCGGCGGCAATGCAAGGGCGAGTGAACTGGCGGGGATCGGCACCCGCGCCATGATCCTCGCGGTCTATGTCTGGTGCGGCCTGTGCGCGGCGCTTGCCGGCGTTATCGCCGCCGCCGACATCATGGGCGCGGACGCCAACAATGCCGGGCTCTGGCTCGAGCTCGACGCCATTCTGGCCGTCGTGATCGGCGGCACGTCGCTGTTCGGCGGACGCTTTAGCCTCGTGCTGGCGATGGTCGGCGCACTAATCATTCAGGCCATGAACACCGGCATTTTGCTGTCGGGCTATCCGCCGGAGTTCAATCTCCTCGTGAAAGCGGCCGTCGTGTTGATCGTCCTGCTGCTGCAGTCGCCGCGCTTCGCCAGTGCCGGGGCCGTGCTGGGGAGGGCGCGACAATGAGGCGGCTGCCGCCGGTCGCGATAACGGCCATCGTTTTCGTCGTCGGATTTGCGCTCTGCACGGCGCAATTCCCCAATTTCGCTTCCACCCGCGTGGCGGCCAATCTGCTGACCGACAATGCCTTTCTCGGTATCGTCGCCACCGGCATGACCTTCGTGATCATTTCCGGGGGCATCGACCTGTCGGTCGGCTCGGTGATCGGCTTCACCACCGTCTTCGTCGCGCTGGCGATCGAGCGCCTCGGCGTGCCGCCGCTGGTAGCCTTCGCGGCGATCCTCTTGCTATGCGCCGCCTTCGGTGCGGCCATGGGCGCCATCATCCACGTCTTCGACATGCCGCCCTTCATCGTCACGCTGGCCGGCATGTTCCTCGCCCGCGGTGCCAGCTTCCTGATGTCGACGGAATCGACGCCGATCAGCGCGCCGCTCTATTCGACGGTGTCGGATTTCGCGCTGCGGCTGCCCGGGGGAGGCCGGCTCACCGCCATTGCCTTGATCATGCTCGCGGTGATCGCGGCGGGCGCCGTGCTGCTGCATTTCACCCGCTTCGGGGCAAATGTCTATGCGCTCGGCGGCAGCCGCGCGACCACCGCGCTGATGGGCATACCGGTCGGATCGATGACGGTGCGCATCTACATGCTGTCGAGCGTGCTTGCGGGGCTCGCCGGCATTGTGTTCTCCTTCTACACTGCAGCGGGCTACTCCTTGTCCGCCGTCGGCGTCGAACTCGATTCGATCGCGGCCGTAGTGATCGGCGGCACCTTGCTGACCGGCGGTCAGGGATCGGTGGTCGGCACGTTGCTCGGCGTGCTGATTCAGGGCCTGATCCAGACCTACATCAATTTCGATGGAACCTTGTCGAGCTGGTGGACCAAGATCGTGACCGGTATGCTGCTTTTCGCTTTCATCGCCCTGCAGCAGGCCATGCTCGGCATCTCCCGCCGCGCCGGCCCCCGTAAGGCAGGAGTTCTCAAATCATGACCTCCCGGCTTGTCGTCATCCCGACGCGGCGCGCGCATTCCAACCACGCCGAGGTCGCCCGCAGCATCGGCGTCGACATCATCGCCGGCCGCTACGCCGAAGGCGTCCGCCTTCCGGGCGACGCCGAACTCACGGCGATGTTCGGCGTGTCCCGGCCGGTCTTGCGCGAGAGCGTCAAAACTTTGGTCGCGAAGGGGCTCCTCACCACCAAGGCGCGGGTCGGCACCGTGGTGCGCGAGCGCGGCGCCTGGAACATGTTCGATGCCGACGTGCTGGCCTGGCATCTCGATGCCGGCATCGACCGGCGCTTCCTCAACGACCTCGCCGAAATCCGGCTTGCGGTTGAGCCGCGGGCGGCTGCGCTCGCCGCTAGCCGCCGCTCGGAAGCCGACATCGCCGAACTCAATCGGAGTATGGAGCGGATGCGGCGTGAGGCTTCCGACTCCGTCGGTTTTGCCGACGGCGATCTTGCCCTGCATCTGGCCGTCGCCAACGCGTCCGGCAATCTGTTCATGCGCTCGATCGGCAACGTCATCGAGGCGGCGTTGCGCGCTTCGTTCCTGCTCAGCGCCCCGGTCGAAACGCAGGACCGCGAGACCGTGCTGCTGTGGCATCAGCGCATCGTCGATGCGATCGCCAGCGGCGATGCCGAGGCAGCCGCCGCAGCCATGACCGAGGTGATCCACAACGGATTGCGCCGTCATGAGGACGTTTCGCCATCGTCCGGCGCCGCGCCTGCGGTCTCCGCAGCGGTCGAACCTGGAGAGCAATCATGAGCCCGCTTCGCGTCGCCATCGTCGGCTTCGGCAAGATCGCACGCGACCAGCATGTGCCGGCGATTGCTGCAACCGACGGCGTCGAGCTGGTTGCCGTCGCGAGCCGCAATGCCTCGCTTCCCGGCGTGCCGCATGCGGCGACGCTCGATGAACTCCTGCGCGACGGTCCGCCGATCGACGCAGTGGCGCTGTGCACACCGCCGCAGGTTCGCCACGCACAAGCGGCGACGGCGCTTGCCGCCGGCAAGCATGTGATGCTGGAAAAGCCGCCCGGCGCCACGGTGGCTGAGATCAATCCGCTCGTGACCGCCGCGAGGACCGCGCAACGCACGCTGTTCGCCACGTGGCACTCGCGCTTCGCTCCGGCCGTCGAGCCTGCGCGGCAATTGCTGGCCGGGAGGAAGGTCACGGCTGTCAAAATTACCTGGAAGGAAGACGTGCGGGTCTGGCATCCCGGGCAGGCCTGGATCTTTGAGCCGGGCGGGCTCGGCGTGTTCGACCCCGGCATCAACGCGCTTTCGATCCTGACGCGTATTTTGCCGCAACCATTGTTCGTGACCTCGGCCGATCTCGCGTTCCCCGCCAATCGCGACGCGCCGATCGCCGCGACCCTTGCACTCAGTGACGCACAGGGGCTGAAGATCATGGCCGAGTTCGACTTCCGCCAGACCGGTCCGCAAAGCTGGGACATTGATCTCGATACCGACGGCGGTCCGGTCACCCTTTCCATGGGCGGGGCGAGGTTGAGGGCAGGGGGCGTCGAGCTCGTCGATGCCGCTGAGGCCGAGTATGCCGGGCTCTATCACCGCTTTCGCGAACTCGCCGCAACCGGCGACAGCGACGTCGATCTTGCGCCGCTGCAACTCGTCGCCGACGCGTTCCTGCTGGGGCGCCGCCGCACGGTTGAGCCATTCGAGGACGAGACATGAACACGCTGTCCGCCTCGCGCGTGGCGCGCTCCCGCTTCGGCGTCCTGCCTGACGGCAGCGAAGTCGAGCGCATTGTGTTGCAATGTGATGGCGGACTGGAAGCGCGCATCATCACCTATGGTGCAAGCCTGCAGGCCTTGCTGGTGCCGGATGTCGCCGGACGTCGCGACGACATCGTGCTTGGTCACGACGCCTTCGAGGGATATCTCGCCCGGCGGCAGTTCTTCGGCGCCACCGTCGGGCGTTACGCCAACCGTATCGCCGGCGCGCGCTTTGCGCTCGATGGCACTGAGGTGCAGCTCGCGGCCAACAACGGCCCCAATGCGTTGCATGGCGGGCTGGAGGGCTTCGATCGCCGCAACTGGCGGATTGCCGGGATCGAGGACGGAGACCGTCCGGCCGTGACGCTCGCCTACGCCAGCGCCGATGGCGAGGAGGGATATCCCGGCGCGCTCGATGTGGAGGTGACCTGGCGTCTCACCGGGCCGATGGAACTCTCGCTGGAGATGACGGCGCGGACCGATCGTCCCACCGTGGTCAATCTCACCAATCACAGCTTTTTCAATCTGGCGGGTGCGTGCTCCGGCCAGAACATTCTCGATCATCGCCTCACCGTGGCGGCGGACCATTTCCTTGCCATCGATGCCGGCGCGATCCCGCTGCCGGAGCCACCTTCCGCGGTGGACGGTACGCCGTTTGACTTCCGTACGGGTATCGAGATCGGCGCGAGGATCCGCAACGACCATCCGCAGCTCCGTGTTGGCCGCGGTTATGACCATAATTTCTGCCTCGCGCCGCCAAGTGGCGAGCCTCGCTTCGCCGCGCGGCTTGCAGCGCCAACATCCGGCCGCGTGCTCGAACTGTTCACCAACCAGCCCGGGCTACAAGTCTATTCCGGAAACTTTCTCGACGGCTCAACCGCTGGAAAAGGCGGCCGCCTGTATCGGCAGTCCGATGCCATCTGCCTCGAGCCGCACGCGTGGCCCGATACGCCCAATCGGCCGGACTTCCCGACGGCACGGCTTTCGCCGGGCGAGGTCTATCGCCACTCCACGCTGTATCGCTTCATGCATGCGATCGGAGGCGCAATCGGGACACAATCCGTGGTAGAGTTGCCCGGGGAGAGCGGGCGATGATTGGCGGTTGCAAGAAGGAAGAGGTGCCGACGACCGTTCTCTGCAGCGAGCGGTGCCATCTTGGCGAGGGGCCGACCTACGACGTCGTCACCGATACCGCCTGGTGGTTCGATATCATCGGGCGCCGGCTGTTCGAGGCGCAGCTCGATACCGGGCGGACCACCATCCATTCCCTCGGTGTGATGGCTAGCGCGCTTGGGCGGATCGACGTGCATCGGCAGTTGCTCGTCGCTGATGACGGTCTCTATGTCCGCGATACGACGGAAGGACGGATGACGCTGTACCGCCCGCTGGAAGCCGACAATGCCGCGACGCGTTCGAACGATGCGCGGGTGCACCCGTCCGGCACCTTCTGGATGGGCACCATGGGCCGCCAGGCCGAGCGCGGACTGGGCGCCATCTATGCGCTGCACCGCGGCGAGCTATCGCGCCTTTATGATCACATCACGATTCCCAACGCGATCTGCTTCGCGCCGGACGGAACCATCGGCTATTTCGCCGACACCGGGGAGAACGTGCTGTTCCGCGTCGAGCTCGATGCGGCGACCGGCCTGCCGCGCGGCACACCCGCCCCGTTGATCACCTGGCGAGGCGGCGGCGGCGTCGACGGCGCGGTGGTCGATGCCGACGGGTTGATCTGGAACGCGCGCTGGGGTGGCGGCTGCATCGACGTCTACAGCCCGCAAGGCGAGCATCTGCGCAGTCTCCGCGTTCCGGCACGGCAATCGAGTTGTCCCGCTTTTGTCGGCCGAGATTTTTCGCGCCTGCTCGTTACCTCGGCCTGGCAGGGAATGGGGGAGGACGCGAAACGCGCCGACCCCGATCATGGCCGCACCTTCCTGCTCGACGTTGCAGCGCGTGGCCGCCCTGAACCAGACGTCAAACTTGCAACGGATTGATGGAGGAATACGAGGCGCGGCACAAACGCGCAGAGCGACAGAGTTTCGAGAACCGCAGCCAGCGGTCTGAAAATCCGGGAATCACAGATCCTCGGCGATCAAGGGAGAGAAGCATGATTAGTCTGAAAACCACATTGTCGGCCTTGGCGCTGGCAGCGACCATGGCGACGACGGCGGTGACCGGCGCGTTCGCCCAAAGCAAGGGGACGGTCGGCATCGCGATGCCGACCAAATCGTCGGCGCGCTGGATCGACGACGGCAACAACATCGTCAAGATCCTGAAGGAGCGCGGCTACGGCACCGACCTGCAATATGCCGAGGACGACATTCCGAACCAGCTCTCGCAGGTCGAAAACATGGTGACCAAGGGCGCCAAGGTGCTGGTGATCGCGGCGATCGACGGCACCACACTATCCGACGTGTTGAAGCAGGCCAAGGCCAAGGGGATCATCGTGATCGCCTATGACCGGTTGATCCGCGACACGCCCAATGTCGACTACTATGCCACCTTCGACAACTTCCAGGTCGGCGTGCTGCAGGCCCAATCGATCGAGCAGAAGCTGGGCTTGAAGGAAGGCAAGGGGCCCTTCAACATCGAACTGTTCGGCGGCTCGCCGGACGACAACAACGCCTACTTCTTCTACAACGGCTCGATGTCGGTGCTGCAGCCCTATATCGACAACGGCAAGCTGGTGATTGGCAGCGGCCAGAAGGGCATGGACAAGGTCTCGACCTTGCGCTGGGACGGCGCCACCGCCCAGGCACGGATGGACAACCTGCTGAGCGCGTTCTACGGCCGCAAACGGGTCGATGCGGTGCTCTCGCCCTATGACGGCCTTTCCATCGGCATTCTCTCTTCGCTGAAGGGCGTCGGCTACGGCAGCGGCAACATGCCGATGCCGATCGTCAGTGGCCAGGATGCCGAGGTGCCGTCGATCAAATCGATGCTGAGCGGCGAGCAGTATTCGACCATCTTCAAGGACACCCGCGATCTCGCCCGAGTCACCGCCGACATGGTGGACGCAGCCCTCAGCGGCAAGGAAGTCACCGTCAACGATACCAAGACCTACAACAACGGCGTCAAGGTGGTACCGTCCTATCTCCTGAAGCCCGTCGTCGTCGACAAGAGCAACTGGGAGAAGGTGCTGATCGACAGTGGCTATTACAAGAAGTCACAGATCGACTGAGCAGGACGGCGGCGCCGGCGATAACCGGCGTCGCCACTTGCCTGTCTGTGCGGCGGGCAGAGAGATAAAGGATATGATGGCGCGATGACCGCAATTCTGGAAATGCGCGGTGTGAGCAAGAGCTTTGCCGGCGTGCAGGCACTGCGCGACGTCAATTTCACGGTGGAGGCGGGGCAGATCCATGCGCTGGTCGGCGAGAACGGCGCCGGCAAGTCGACCCTGATGAAGGTCCTCAGCGGCGTCTATCCCCACGGCGATTACGAAGGCAGCATCATATTCGACGGCGAGGAGCGGCGCTTTCGCGACGTCAATGATTCCGAGGCTCTCGGCATCATCATCATCATCCATCAGGAGCTGGCGCTGATTCCGCTGATGTCGATCGCGGAGAACATCTTCCTGTCGCATCCGCCCTCGCGTCTCGGCGTGATCGACCGCGACACGGTTTACCGCCGCACTCAGGAACTGCTGGCCCAGGTCGGCCTCACAGACTTGCCCGATACGCTGGTGACGGACCTCGGTGTCGGCAAGCAGCAACTGGTGGAGATCGCCAAGGCTTTGTCCAAGAGGGTACGATTGCTGATCCTCGACGAGCCGACCGCCAGCCTGAACGAGAACGATAGCGCTGCATTGCTGGACCGGCTGCTTGCCTTCCGCGCCCAGGGCATCGCCTCGATCCTGATCTCGCACAAATTATCGGAGGTCGCCCGCGTCGCTGACCGGATCACGGTGCTGCGCGACGGCCGCACCGTCGACAGCATCGATTGCCGGGCCGAGCCGGTGGAAGAGGACCGGATCATCAGAAGCATGGTCAATCGCGACCTTGCGCATCGCTTTCCGCAACGCAGCGCAACCATCGGCGCACCGGTCTTCGCCGTGCAGGACTGGACGGTGCATCACCCGTTGCACAGAGATCGCCGGGTTATCAAGGGCGTCGATTTCGAAGTCCGGCGCGGCGAGGTGGTTGGAATCGCCGGGCTGATGGGCGCCGGCCGTACCGAATTCGCCATGAGCCTGTTCGGTCGCGCCTGGGGGGAGCGGATCAGCGGGCGTATCTGGCTCGACGGAAGGGAGGTCAACCTGACGAGCGTGGCGGCGGCGATCGACGCTGGCCTTGCTTACGTCACCGAGGATCGCAAGGAGCTCGGCCTGATCCTGGATGCCGACGTCCGCAAGAACATCACGCTGGCGAGCCTTGGCCGCGTGGCGCGGCAGGGCAGGATCGATGACATGTCCGAGCTGCGTGTCGCGAGCGAGTACCGCAACCGGATGCGGATTCGCTGTTCCGACGTCTATCAGGAGACCGGCCAGCTCTCCGGCGGCAATCAGCAGAAGGTGGTGTTGTCGAAATGGCTGATGACCGATCCGAAAGTATTAATCCTCGACGAGCCTACGCGCGGCATCGATGTCGGGGCAAAATACGAAATCTATTGTATCATCAACGAGCTTGCCGAGGCAGGCAAGGGCGTGGTGATGATCTCGTCGGAAATGCCGGAACTGCTCGGGGTTTGCGACCGCATCTGCGTGATGAATGACGGCGCTTTGGTCGGAGAATTCGCCGCCGCCGAGGCCACCCAGGAAAGGATCATGCGCGCCATCATGCGCAACAAGGAAATGCACAAGAAAGTACTTCAGGGAGATTTGCGGCCATGACCGACAAGACGGTTGCGCTGCCCGGGCACGCCGGCTTCATCAAGAACAATTTGCGCAACTACGGCATGCTGCTGTCGCTGTTTGCGATCATGTTGTTTTTCCAGGTCATGACCGACGGCACGCTGCTGCAGCCGCTGAACCTGACCAATCTGGTGCTGCAGAACAGCTACATCGTGATCATGGCGCTCGGCATGCTGCTGATCATCGTCACCGGCCACATCGACCTGTCGGTCGGCTCGGTGGCGGGCTTTGTCGGCGCCGTCGCAGCCGTGCTGATGGTGCGCTATCACATTGCCTATCCGCTGGCCTTCATCGCCTGCCTGCTGGTGGGCGCCCTGATCGGCGCTGCGCAAGGCTATTGGGTTGCCTATTTCAAGATCCCGTCCTTTATCGTGACGCTGGCCGGCATGCTGGTGTTCAAGGGGCTTGCGCTTGCCATCCTGGCGGGTCAGTCGGTCGGGCCATTTCCGCCGACTTTCCAGAAGCTGTCCTCGGGCTTCATCCCGGAACTGTTTCCCGGCGCCGGCACGCTTTATCCGACGTCACTCTTGATCGGTGCGGTATTGGCGGTGGCGCTGGTCTATACCAGTGCCAAGAGCCGGGCGCGGCAGGCCTCGCATGGCATCGAGGTCGAGCCGTTTGGTTTCTTCGTCGCCAAGAGCGCAGTGCTGTTCGCCGTGATCGTGTTCTTCGCGGGCCTGATCGCCTCGCATCGCGGCCTGCCCAATGTACTGGTGATCATGACGGCGCTGATCGCGCTCTATGGCTTCGTCACCACCCGCACCGTGATCGGCCGCCACATCTATGCGATCGGCGGCAACGCCAGGGCCGCCAGCCTGTCCGGCATCAAGACCGAACGGCTGACGTTCCTGACCTTCGTCAATATGGGCGTGCTGGCGGCTCTCGCCGGTCTCGTGTTCGCCGCGCGGCTTAATACCGCGACGCCGAAGGCCGGCGCCGGCTTCGAGCTCGACGTCATCGCCGCCTGTTTCATCGGCGGCGCGTCCGCCTATGGCGGCGTCGGCAAGGTCGGCGGCGCCGTGATCGGCGCCATGATCATGGGCGTCATGAACAACGGCATGTCGATCCTCGGCATCGGCATCGACTACCAGCAGGTGATCAAGGGCCTGGTGCTGCTCGGCGCGGTCTGCCTGGACGTCTACAACCAGCGACGATAGGGCGTTGCGGCTACGCGGCCGCGAGCTCCCGCTTCGCGAACTCGCTGGTTTTGAGACGCGCGACGAGTGCCGCCACTTCCTCGGTCTCGGCGGGCGTCAGGTCCGTCAGTGGCGAACGCACATGGCCGCTGTCACGGTCGATCACCCTCATCCCCGCCTTGATGATCGAGACAGCGTAGCCGCGTTTGCGATTGCGGATCGCGATCAAGGGGAGGATGAAATCGCGCAGCCCTGCCTGCACCGTCTCGCGGTCGCGGCGGCGCACGGCCGCGTAGAACTTGGTCGAGAACTCCGGGACGAAGTTGAATACCGCGGAGGAATAAGTGGTTACGCCCATTTCCAGATAGGGCAGTGCAAAAGTCTCGGCCGTCGGCAATCCGCCGATATACGTTAGCCGGTCGCCCAGGCGCAGGTGGATGCGGGTCATCAGCTCGATGTCGCCGATGCCATCTTTGTAGCCGACCAGGTTGGGGCAGCGCTGGCACAGTCTCTCGAGTGTATCCTCGTTCAGGATCGCATTATCGCGGTTGTAGACGATGACACCGAGCTTGGTCGCGTTGCACACCGCTTCGACATGGGCCGCCAGTCCTTCCTGTTCCGAAAAGACCAGATAAGGCGGCAGCAGCAGCAAGCCGTCGGCGCCGGCCGCCTCGACCCCAATGGCAAGTTGCGTCGCCACCGCGGTGCCATGGCCGATCCCGGCGAGCACCGGCACGCGTCCCTTGGTCTCGTCCACAGCCGTGGCCACGACCTTCGCGACCTCGGCCGGGCTCAGCGAGAAGAATTCGCCGGTGCCGCCGGCGGCAAACAGGCCCGCTACCTCATACCCGCACAGCCAGTCGAGATTGGAGCGGTAGCGGGTCTCGTTGAACGTGTTGTCGGGCCGAAATGGTGTGACGGGGAACGACAGCAGGCCATCGCCGATTCGGCTGGCCATCTCCTCGGGGGTCATCTTGCTCATGCTCTGGTCCTTCAGCGGCTTACGCCAAAGGATTAATGCAAGATGCCCACGGACGGAGACCCAATCACTGTATCGATCGATCCATTGATTGGATCGAGCCGGGTTGGCCGGCAAGGTCTCGGGCAATGCCGGCAATGACGGGGAGAAGCGGGTTGTCATTGTCGCCGCGCCGGACAAAGAACAATTCGGCCGGCCGCTGCCACTGCATCAGGACGGGCCGCAGCACGACGCCGCTGAAGCGCAGATTCGCCGCGGTCTCGGGGACTAACGCCACGCCGACACCCGAATGCACCATGGCAAGGATCGAATGGATCTGCGCAAGATGCTGCGCGTAATTCGGCACTAGATTTGCGCGTGAGAACAGCTCGACCAGGAGATCGTGGAAATAGCGGGCTTCATAGGGCTCGTACATGATGAAGGGCTCGCTTGCGAGATCCTCCAGACGTGGCTCGTCCGCCTGAGCCAGCGGATGGTCGCTCGGCAGTGCCGCAACCAGCGGTTCCGCTGTCACGCGGAAGGCGTCAAGACCACCGCGCGGTATCGGCGGGCGGAGCAGGCCGATATCGATCTCGCCGGAATCGAGCCGCTTGAGTTGGTCGCTGGAGACCATTTCCTTCAGCGATATCTCGATATCGGGAAGTTCACGCCGGCAGGCCGCGACCAGCGCCGGCACGTAGCTGTAGGCGGATGTGGCCGTGAAGCCGATATTGATCGATCCGGCCTTGCCGCTTGCCATCCGCCGGGCCAGCACGGCCGCGCTGTCCGCCAGCTTGAGGAGCTGCCGCGCATCGATCAGAAAACGCTGGCCCGCCGGCGTCAGCCGGACGGCGCGGTTGCTGCGCTCTAGTAGCGTCACATCGAGGACGCGTTCGAGAATCTGGATCTGTCGGCTGAGCGGCGGCTGCGTCATGTTCAGCCGCTGCGCCGCGCGCCCGAAATGCAGTTCTTCCGCAACTGCAACAAAGCAGCGCAACTGGCTCAGCTCAAACATGAAATCTGTATCTTCAACCTGAGACGAAGGGCCGGTGACCGGCCGGATGTCCGACTTCTACCGGCTGATGCGCGGCCGATCCATCCAAAAAAGGTATCGACCTATCCGCAGACTAATTCATAGGCCACCCTGCCCATGACCTATCATTCCTCCCCAACGCTGCCTCGAAGGTCTGCAGCCTGCCGGTGAAAACGGCGGGATCGCGCGGAATTGCGCTTTGAAACGGAGGAACGACCGATGTCTATGCCATCTCTCGCCCGGGCGATTGCCGCCGCTGTCCTTACGGTGTGTGCCTTGGCGCCAAGCGGAGCCGGCGCTCAGAATTTTGAGCGGCCCGTGCGGCTGATCGTGCCGTTCGCTCCCGGCGGCACCTCGGACATTTTGGCGCGCCTGATCAGCCCAAAACTATCCGCCGCCATCGGTCAGTCGGTCGTGGTCGAGAACAAGCCGGGCGCAGCGGGCAATCTCGGGGCCGACGCCGTCGCCAAGGCGCAGCCCGACGGCCACACCCTGTTGCTGATGGATGTCGGATCGCTGGCGACGGCGCCCAGCCTGTTCTCCGATCTCACGTTCGACGTTCAGAAGGACCTCGCGCCGATTTCCATGGTGATGTTCGGCCCCTATGTTCTGGCCGTCCATGAATCGGTCCCGGCGAAGACGTCCAAGGAGCTGATCGAATACGCCAAGGCCAATCCGAACAAACTCACCGTGGCCAATTCCGGCGTCGGCGGCGCCAATCATATCACTGCCGTGGTGATGGCGAAGGAACTGGGAATTCAGTGGAAGAACGTTCCCTACAAGGGCGGGGCGGCCGCCTCGCGCGCCGTCGTGTCCGGGGAGAGCGGCGTGATCATCAACGGCGCTGCGGCGACGATGCCCTTTGTAACAAACAAGCAGCTTGTCGGACTTGCCGTCACCGGCGAGCAGCGGATTGCCTCGGCTCCCGATCTGCCGACTTTCAAGGAGGCGGGCCTGCCCGGCGGCGATGCCGGGACCTGGCAGGGCATCCTGACCACCGGTGGCACGCCGCCCGCCATGGTCGCGCGATTGAACGCCGAAATCCGCAAGATCCTGGAGCTGCCCGAGATTCAGCAGAAGATCGCCGAGCAGGGTGGCGTGGTGCGGGCCCAATCGCCGGAGGAATTCCGCAACTGGCTCAAGGACGCGACGACGCGCTGGGGCACGATCATTCGCGAGGCCGGCATCAAGGGCAGCTAAGGGCGTGCCGATGACGCGTTCCCGGATCGACGTGCAGGACCTGCTGTTTGGCCTGTTCTTCGTGGCGGTGGCGACGGGTACGCTCGTCGCCACGCGCAATCTGACGGTCGGTCACGCCGCCGATATGGGTCCGGGCTATATGCCCCGCGTCGTCGCACTCGCGCTGATGGCGTTCGGCCTTTTCTTCAGCGGACGTGGGCTCTGGCGCGCGGGTCGCGGCATCGCGCCCATTCAGTTGCGCCCGCTGCTGGCGATCCTGGCTTCTGTCGGCGTTTTCGCGCTGACGGCGGAGCGGTTGGGCCTCGCGATCGCCTCCGTCGCCGCCGTAATTCTCGCCAGCTTCGCCACCCGAGAAGGCCGGCTTGTCGAGACCGTGGCATTTGCCATCGTGCTTTCGGGCGCCGCCGTTCTTCTGTTCGTCAAGTTGCTGGGCTTGCCGATCCCGATCTGGCCCCGCTAGGGCGGCACGCTTCGCAGGCAGACGCATATGGAACTCTTTGACAATCTGCTGATGGGTCTTTCGACGGCCCTTCAACTCAACAATTTGATTTTCTGCCTGATCGGCGTGGTCATCGGGACCGCAATCGGCGTGCTGCCCGGCATCGGTCCGATTCCCACGGTGGCGTTGCTGTTGCCCTTCACCTTCGGCCTGTCGCCCGCAAGCGCCATGATCATGCTGGCCGGCATCTTCTACGGCGCGCAGTATGGCGGTTCGACCACCGCCATCCTGGTCAATGTGCCGGGCGAGACGTCGTCGGTCGTCACCTGTATCGACGGTCACGAGATGGCCAAGCAGGGCAGGGCCGGAACCGCGCTGGCCATTGCCGCGATTGCCTCGTTCTTTGCCGGCACGATGGCGACGATCGTGATCGCGGTACTCAGCGTGCCGTTGTCGGTGCTGGCGCTTAAATTCACCGCGGTCGAATATTTCAGTCTCCTCGTGCTCGGCCTGATTGCCGCGGTCGTGCTCGCGCATGGTTCGGTCGCCAAATCGCTGGCAATGGTGCTGCTGGGGCTGTTGCTTGGCCTCGTCGGGATCGATGTCTCCTCGGGCGTCGCACGCATGACCTTCGGCATCGCCGCTCTGTCGGATGGTCTTGATTTCGTGCCGATCGCGATGGGCCTGTTCGGGCTGGGCGAAATCATCGCCAATCTGGAGAGACCCGCCGAGCGCCGCGTCGTCAGCCAGTCGATCCGCAGCCTGATCCCGAGCTGGGGAGACTTGCGGGCGGCTTTTCCAGCCGTGGTGCGCGGCACGGCGCTGGGCTCCGTGCTGGGGGTGTTGCCCGGCGGCGGTGCTGCGCTTCCGCCATTCTCATCCTACGCGCTGGAGAAGAAGCTCGCCCGCGATCCCTCACGCTTCGGCAAGGGCGCCATCGAGGGCGTTGCCGGTCCGGAGGCCGCCAACAATGCCGGCGCCCAGACCAGCTTCATTCCGCTCTTGACGCTCGGCATTCCCGCCAACGCCCTGATGGCGCTGATGATCGGCGCGCTGATGATGCAGGGCATCCAGCCCGGTCCGCAGATCATGACCGAGCAGCCCAAGCTCGTCTGGGGCGTCATCGCCAGCATGTGGGTCGGCAACCTGATGTTGCTGATCATCAACCTGCCGCTGATCGGCCTGTGGGTCTCGATGCTGAAGATACCCTATCGCCTGCTGTTTCCCGCCATCGTGCTGTTCTGCTGCATCGGCACTTACGGGATCGCCAACAGCCTGTTCAATGTCTGGCTGATGATGGGCTGCGCCTTGATCGGCTATTTCTTCATCAAGATCGGCGTCGAGCCGGCGCCGCTCCTGCTTGGCCTCGTGCTTGGTCCGCAATTAGAAGAAAACTTCCGGCGCGCGATGTTGATCGCTGATGGCGATTTCACCGTCTTTCTGTCGCGGCCGATCAGCGCGGTCATCCTCGCAGTCGTCGCCGCCTTGTTGCTGGCAATGCTTTCGCCGGCAATTCTGAGAACGCGGAAAGAGGCGCTGGCGGAATGAGCGGTGCGGGCGTCAGTCGCGCAATTGCCAGCGGCCGATGACCCGAAACCGCGAATTCGCATTGTCCTGACGACACAAGGCGATGGCGTCGATCGCGATCGGGCCGATGCCGGTTGTCGAAAATCTGCTGCGTAGCATTGCCACAATCGGCTCGCGCCGTTCGGCGGGAAGCCGTCCCGTCAGCGTCATGTGGAAGCGAAATTCTTCGAAGACATAAGGATATCCCCAGCGGTCGAGATAATCGCGCTGCCGTGGCGTCAGCGCCTCCGGACTTCGCCGCGCGTGATCTTCCGGGCTGAGTGGAGCACGGAACGAATCGAATGCCCTCGTCGCCTGGGCGGCAAGCAGGTCGAGATCTGCCGACCGTTCGCCGGGAATGACCGCAATGAAGCCGCTGATCGAATCGACGACCGGTTGGATCACGGGCACTGGCCGGGCCAGATCGGCGAACAATTCGCAGGCCGCAGCAAGCTGCGCCTCGGCCTTGCCGTCGGCCAGCGCTATCGGCGCCTTCAGCGTGGCGTGAAAGCCGTATTTGCGCGGATCGCGCGTCAGCTCGCGCCAGTCCAACGGGAGACCGTCCGGAAAGGACAGGTCTTCGCCGCTATGGGCATCGTAGCCGAGCAGCAAGGCGCCGAACCGGTCGAGCGCGCTGTCGGGCGTGGCGGTGTAATAGATTGCGTAACGGGGGTAATTTGCCATTGCGCCAGAATAGGGCCGCCTCACGCGGCTGCAACCGCCTTGCGTGATGCTGCGGACGAATGGACGAGACGGTTCGCCTCCGTCAGATGTACGAGACGCCCCGCGGCAATGACGGCGACGATGCGCGGGCGCAATGGCACCGTGTCATCGACGAGAAGGATATCGGCGCGCTGCCCCGCGGCGAGCGTGCCGCGATCGGCGAGGCCGGCGGCGCGCGCCGGTGCCGCCGAGATCAGTTGCCATGCCGCGGCCAGCGGCAGAACGCCGTCGGCCGCAAGCCGGAATGCCGCCAATAGCGGCGCCGGATAATAATAGTCCGACGCAAGCACCGAACAGAGGCCCTTGGCGATCATGTCGGAGGCCCTGGTCCAGCCTGTATGGCTGCCGCCGCGCACGACATTGGGCGCGCCGAACACGATGAAGTCTCCGGCTTCGGCAGCATCGCGTGCAGTTTCCTCGTTGACCGGGAATTCGGCGATTGCAACGCCCTGCGCACGGAAGGCCTGCCGCATCGCCGGGCTTTCGTCGTCGTGGGAGAGCATCCGGACGTTTGCCGCGCGTGCTGCCTGCGCCAGCCGGGCGATCGAAGCCGGCACGTCGTGGCCGCGGCAGACCACACGTTCCACCAGGCGATCGAACGCCTCATTGCTGAGACCCGTGCGCTCGACCATTCGGCTGCGCTTTTGCGGCTTGGCGAGGCTGGCGACCGTCGAGTCCATGTGGTCGTTGAAGGCGAACAGGTCGACGCGTCCTTCCGAAAGCCAGCCGATGATTTCGCTTTCCGCGTCGAGATTGTAGGTCTCGTGCCGGAGATGGAAGCGGGTGTCGGCGGCGAGCTGCGGCCGCATTTGCTCGATCGCCTCCAGCAAGCGCCTGGCATTGTCGGCGCTGCGCAGGCCGGGCTCCCACGACCAGGTCGTGGCATGATAGACGGTCGTGATCCCGTTGCTGATCGCCTGCCGGTCGCTGTCAACAAGCGCCACATCGATCGGGAAATCGACCCCGGGGCGCGGCATCATCTGCCGCTCGAAGGCATCGCCATGCAGATCGACAATGCCCGGCAATACCAGGAGGCCATCGGCATTGACGCCGCCGATGCCGTGGTTGCTGTCCGCACCTACGGCTGCGATCTCGCGGCCAGCGATCCGCAATGAGGTTTCGACGATTTCGTGGCCGAGCAGGGCCCGGCCACCTTCGATGAACAGTTCAGTCACGATGCGGCACTCTGGTTGAATGAACGGCGAGTAGCTGCTGCGCCGGCTTCGTACTTTTCGAGAAAGCCCTCTACATCGAGCTTGCGGAAATCGGGCAGGGCGCGGCGAAGCGCCTCATGGTCCCAATCCCACCACGCGAGTTCCGCAAGCCGCCCCGCAATGGATTCCGGAAAACGCCGCTTGATCGGCCGTGCCGGATTGCCTGCAACGATCGTATAGGCAGGGACATCCTTGGTCACGATGGCGCCGGCCGCGACCACGGCGCCGGTGCCGATCGAGCGGCCAGGCAGAATAACCGCGCCATGGCCGATCCAGACATCGTGGCCGATATGGACGTGATGCTTGCGGCGCCACGCAAAAAACTCGGCATCGTCGCTCTCGCCCGAAAAGTAGCTGCTGGCGCGGTAGGTGAAATGCGCCTGCGAGGCCCGGTGCATCGGATGATTACCCGGGTTGATGCGCGTCATCGCCGCGATCGAACAGAATTTCCCGATCATCGTATAGGTGATCTGCGAGTCGTTCACGACGTAGGAATAATCGGCCATCGTGACCTCGAGCAGGATGGTCCGGGCGCCGACCTCGGTGTAGGCGCCGAGCTGGCAGTCGCGCACTGACGCGGTGGGGTCGACCAATGGTTCAGTGGAAAGCATCTTGCCGGCCAACGGTAACGTCCATCAACAATCGGGGAAAGGGGCACCGGCTCGTCTTCGATGCGCTTGATGACAAGATCATGACGGATGCGTGACGTCAGTCCCGCTGTGGACGAAGGCCCCCGTTCGGGCCGACTGTCACACAACTGTTGAATCCGGACGCTAGCGATGGCGGCGCTGTAGAGCAATACATGCTGCGTCGTTCTTGATGCACCCGGCGGATTCGCCGGAGTGATCGGACGTTGTTGAAGATCGCCAGGCAATTCATCTGACTGTCACAGGCCGTTGTTAGCGATCGTGACCGCAGACCCACGAGGAGCGTACCGCTTGACATCGCATGCCATGATCGATGCACGAGATATCTCGAAGTCCTATCAGCGTGGCGTGCCTGTTCTGAACGGCGTCACGCTGTCGCTGCGGCGCGGCGAAATGGTCGCGCTGATCGGTGCGTCAGGCTCCGGCAAGTCGACATTGATTCGTGCGATTGCCGGGCTGACGCCGATCGACGGCGGCCGCAATGGCGGAGGCGGCCGAATCGAAGTGATGGGCGAGCCGATCCAGCGGGGTGGCCGCCTCAACAAGAATCGCGGCCTGCGCGCGCGCATCGGCGTGATCTTTCAGCAATTCAATCTTGTGCCGCGGCTTTCGCTGCTGACCAACGTCTGCTTCGGACTGCTGGGGCGATTGCCGATCCTGCGCGGAACCCTTGGTCAATTCAGCGAGGCCGACAAACGCGTGGCCATGCAGGCGCTGGCGCGTGTGGGCATCGCCGAACATGCGCTCAAGCGCGCCAGCGAACTGTCCGGCGGCCAGCAGCAGCGCGCTGCCATCGCGCGTTCGTTAGTGCAGGGGGCCGAACTGTTGATCGCGGACGAGCCGATCGCCTCGCTCGATCCGGCCGCTGCGCGCCGCGTTATGGATTTGCTCGCCGACATGAACCGCAATGACGGCCTGACCGTGTTCATTTCGCTTCATCAGGTCGAATACGCTCTCAAGTATTGCGCGCGCACGATCGCGCTCAAATCCGGCAAGGTCGCCTATGACGGCCCATCCAGCGCGCTGACGCCGGCTTTCCTCAACCAAATCTATGGCGCGGAGTCCGAGGAGCTGTTTCTGCCCTCGTTTGAGGAGCAGGCGCGGCTTGCACAAGAACGCCGAGACAGCAACGAACGGTCAATAGCGCGCGCGCCGGCGAACCCCCCAGCTTTTGATGTCGAACGGCTGTCCGCCTGAAGTCAGTCAGGTACGACCTCGCGCTTGGCGCTACCGAAAATGCAACGCGTTCAAAACAGGAGAAGCGATATGCGCAAGCTAGCTCTGATCGGCACGGCCGTGGCGGTAGGCATTTCGGCCAACGTTGCCCGCGCCGAGACGACCGAACTCAATTTCGGCATTATTGCGACCGAAGCGAGCACAAATCTCAAGACCGTCTGGGAGCCCTTCCTCGACGCGATGGCCAAAGGGACGGGCTTCAAAGTCAACGGCTTCTACGCCTCGGACTATGCCGGCGTGATCGAAGCAATGCGCTTTAAGAAGGTGCAATTGGCCTGGTTTGGCAACAAGTCGGCGATGGAAGCCGCCAACCGCTCGAACGGCGAGATATTTGCGAAGTCCGTCGATTCGGACGGCAACCCCGGTTACTGGTCGCATATCATCGTCCACAAGGACTCGCCGATCAAGAATCTGGAAGACGTCCTCAAATGCGACAAGTCGATCGACTTCAGCATCGGCGACCCGAATTCGACCTCGGGCTTTCTCGTCCCGACCAGCTACATTTTCGCTGCCAAGAACGTCGATCCGAAGGCTTGCTTCAAGACCGTTCGTAATGCCTCGCATGAGGCAAACGGCATGGCGGTGGCGAACAAGCAAGTTGATGCCGCAACGAACAACAGCGAAAGCCTGCGCCGTTTGGAAGTCACCGCTCCCGAAGCCCGCAAGAACATCCGTGTGATCTGGACCTCGCCGCTCATTCCGAGCGACCCGCTGCTCTGGCGCAAGGATCTGGCCGCAGACGTCAAAGCCAAGCTCTATACCTGGGTCCTGAGCTATGGCCGCATCGGAACGCCGGAAGAAATCGCATCCGCGAAGAAGGTTTTGTCTGGTCTGCAATGGGCGCCGTTTATTCCGTCGTCGGACGACCAGTTGCTCCCGATCCGCGTCCTTGAAGCCAACAAGTCGATCATGAAGATCAAGGGTGACGCCAAGCTATCGGCGGAAGAAAAAGCCACCAAGACCGCCTCGCTCGAGGCTGACATCAAGACGTACCAGCAAGCGGCCGACAAGGCCGAGCATGGCGCGTTCATGAAGCAGGTCGCGCCGTTCTTCGAGGCAGACAAGGCCAAGGATCAGGCCAAGCTCAAGAAGCTTATCGGCGAGCTTGCGGCGAACGCTGCGACTGCGCCTACCAACTGATGCTGACGAAGGGCGCCAGCCGCCGTGGTTCGGCGCCCTTTAAACATTTTAGGCCATGACAGACATCATCGCTCCCATCGAAAGCCGGCCGTCGCGGCAGGCCCAGGAACCTCCAGTCCCGCTTTATCCCTTCGCCCGACGAGTGCGGGGTTGGCTGGGCTGGGCGTTCGTTTTCGGCTTGCTGGCCTGGAGTTGGGCTCCGGCCGAAATGTTCCGTGTGTCGGCGCTGTTCACCGACTGGCGCAATATGGCCGAGTTCGGCAGCGCCTTTCTCCATCCGAATTTTCGCGAATGGGATCAGTACATCAGCGACATGGTGGTGACCATCCAGATCGCGATCTGGGGCACCGCCCTGGCAGTCGTGTTTGGCATTCCGTTCTCAATTCTGTGTTCCGCCAATATCTGTCCGCCTTGGATAGTACAGCCAGTTCGTCGGTTGATGGATTCCTGCCGCGCCATCAATGAGATCGTGTTCGCGTTACTGTTCGTTGTGGCGGTGGGCTTAGGCCCATTCGCTGGCGTGATGGCGTTGTTCGTTCACAATCTCGGCGTGTTCGCGAAGCTGTTTTCCGAAGCGGTCGAAGCGGTCGATCCGCGGCCAGTGGAAGGCATTCGCGTGACCGGTGCGGTGCGCGTGCAGGAGGTGATCTTCGGTGTCATTCCTCAGGTGCTGCCGCTGTGGAGCTCGCTTACCCTCTACCGGCTTGAAACTAACGTCCGCTCGGCGACGACACTTGGCATTGTCGGAGCCGGTGGCATCGGCCAGACCCTGTATGAAAGCATCCGGAGTTTTCAGTACGCCGATACGGCCGCGCAAATCATTATCGTGGTCGTGACGGTGATGGTGCTCGATCTCATCAGCGCCTGGATCCGCAAAGTGCTGGTATGATCGTACGCTTCGTCGACTAGACTAGGCTGACTAGACGGCGCTGCAGCGCTCGGCGTCTTGGTGAAGGCGAATAGCCCCCTTACAAATCCATCGATGAAGGGCAATCGATCGGATTTTGCAACAAGCTTCGCTTCTGCGATTGCCAGATCGCGCGGTCGTCTAATCGCCGCTATTGACCATTCTCGATTAGGAACTCGACACGCTCCGCGGCGAAGCGCGCGCGTTTGGTTACCAACGGTTTGCCGCCGGTATCGACATCGGTACTATCGACCACGAGAACGGGACGCCCGAGCGCGAGATCGAGCCTTGCGGCGTCGGAGGCGTCCACGATGGTGGCGGTGACGCGGGTTGAGGCGCGGCGGTAGTCGCGAACGCCGTAATGCGCCAGCAGTTTGGTCATTGAGCGTACGTTGGCGAAGACCGCTCCGGCGTCCGGAAAGCGATCGGCGGAAAGCCAACTGGTGCTAATGCAGATCGGCGTGCGGTCAGCGAGCCGCACCGATTCGATCCGGACCAGCGGTGCGCCGGTCTTCAGTCCGAGCTCACGGGCCAGTTCGCGCGTCGCGGGCTCTTCGGAGGCATCGATCAATTGGCCGCGCGGCTCGCGGCCGCCGGCGCCGACGATTTCGGAAAATCGCGTCCGCGAGCGCAAGGGATAGGCGAGGCGCTGCGCCTCGACATAGGTGCCGCTGCCGCGTTCGGCGCGCACCAGGCCGCGTTCGGCAAGCGCAGCCAGGGCACGCCGCACGGTGTGGCGGTTGACCCGATAGGTATCGGCGATCTCGATCTCGCCCGGCAGCTTTTCGCCCGCAGCAAAGCGGCCGTCGGCAATGCCGCGCTCGATACCGTCGGCGACCTGCCGCCACAAGGCGACACCGGAACTCTCCTGCAGGCTCATGGCGTGGTGATACCAGATATTATCCGTTTGTCACGAAACAGTCATGGCGCTCCGTTATCAAGTTGTCTATTATCATAGACAACTTGATTCAGGCAAGGTTGCTCATGGGATTGACCGGGCGGAACAGCAGAGAGGCGCAGCGCAAGGCCGCGATGGCGGTGCTGGCGCATTCCGAAGCTGGCGATATTGCGGGCCATCTCGCGGCGATCGCGGTACCCGCACACGAGAACCTGCGCGAGCCCGAGAATGGCCTCGTGATGGTGCGCGGCCGCGTCGGCGGCGACGGTGCGCCGTTCAATTTCGGCGAGGCCACGGTGTCGCGCGCGGCGGTGCGTCTTGCGACCGGCGAGATCGGCTTCGGCTACGTGCTCGGCCGCGACAGGCGGAAGGCGCAGATGATCGCGCTCTGCGATGCCATGGTGCAGTCGACAGAGCTTTCAGGCGAGGTCGAGACCAAGGTGATCGGGCCTTTACGCGCCGCCATGATCGCCGATCGCAACCGCAAGGCGGCCGAGACGGCGGCGACGCGGGTCGATTTCTACACCATGGTGCGCGGCGAGGGGTGATGCGATGACGACGGTTGCAGAATTGCCCGCAGGGTTTGCCGACAAGGTGTTGTCGGCGCAGTCGACCTTCCGCTCCGTGATGGATGCGATGGCGCGTCCCGGAAGCGCGCAACGGGTCACGGCGGCTGTCGGCGCGCCGGCCGGGGTGATGCGCGGCGCGGCCGCGATCGCGCTCACGCTGTTCGATCACGATACGCCGATCTGGCTCGATGCCGCGATGTCGGCCACGCCTGATGTGGCGAAGTGGCTCAAGTTCCATACCAGTGCATCGGTGGTCGCGGATTCCTCGATCGCCAGCTTCGCTCTGGTCGGCGACGCCAAGAATCTGCCGGCGCTCGATCGCTTCGCGTTCGGCAGCAACGAGTATCCTGACAGGTCGACGACGCTGATCCTGCAGGTCGAGAGCCTGACGCAGGGGCCTACATTCGAGGTGAAGGGGCCGGGCATCGACGGTACAGCGCTGCTGCAGGCGACGCTCCAGCCGCGCGACCTCTTTCGGCGGCTCACCATCAACGAAGCCCTGTTCCCGCGTGGCATCGATGTCGTGCTGGTCCATGACGACTTGATTGTCGCAATCCCCCGAACCACGCGGCTGGTCGCAAGCGGAGCATAGCCCATGTATGTAGCCGTCAAAGGAGGCGAACGCGCCATTGAGAACGCCCACCGCCTGCTGGCGCATGAGCGACGTGGCGACCGTGATGTGCCAGAACTCTCGCTGGCGCAAATTGCCGGGCAGCTCTCGCTCGGCGTCGACCGCGTCATGACCGAAGGCTCGCTCTACGACCGCGAGCTGGCGGCACTCGCGATCAAGCAGGCGCGCGGCGACTTGATCGAGGCGATCTTCCTGGTCCGCGCCTTCCGCGCCACGCTGCCTCGTTTTGGCGCAACCGAGCCGGTCAACACCAGCGAGATGCAGGTGCGCCGGCGCATCTCCTCGACGTTTAAGGATATTCCGGGCGGCCAGATCCTGGGGCCGACTTTCGATTATACCCATCGCTTGCTGGATCCGCAGCTTGCGGACGGCTTTGTGCCGGAGCAGCCGGCGACGTCAGAGCCAACGCAGGCGGCAGCGCCGCGCGTCACCGACATTCTCGGTCGCGATGGCCTGATCGAGCCTTCGCCGGCAGCGGATGCCGGCGCGCCGGTCGGCGATCTCACGCGCGAGCCGCTGAGTTTTCCGGCCGACCGCGATCTGCGGCTGCAAAATCTTGCGCGTGCCGACGAGGGGTTCCTGCTGGCGCTCGGCTATTCCTCACAGCGCGGCTATGGTCGCAATCATCCCTTTGCCGGCGAAATCCGCTTCGGCGAGGTGGAGGTGGAATTCTACGCCGAGGATGCGGGCTTTGCCGTCCCGCTCGGCTCAATTGGGCTGACCGAGTGTCAGATGGTCAACCAGTTCAAGGGATCGGCGACGGAAGCGCCGTGCTTTACGCGCGGCTATGGCCTGGCCTTCGGGCAAAGCGAGCGCAAGACCATGTCGATGGCGCTGGTCGATCGCAGCCTGCGCGCCCGCGAGCTGGGCGAGGAAGTGATCGCTCCGGCACAGGACGAGGAATTCGTGATGTCGCACTCGGACAATGTCCAGGCGACCGGCTTCGTTGAGCATCTCAAGCTGCCGCATTACGTCGACTTTCAGTCCGAGCTTGGTCTGTTGCGCAAGCTGCGCAAGGAGTTCGCCGATGCCAATGAGGCGCCGGACATGCAGGAGGCCGCGGAATGAACGCGCCAGCTTACAATTTCGCCTATCTCGACGAACAAACAAAGCGGATGATCCGCCGCGCGATCCTGAAGGCGATCGCGATTCCGGGCTATCAGGTGCCGTTCGCCAGCCGCGAGATGCCGATGCCCTATGGCTGGGGCACGGGCGGCGTGCAGGTGACGGCCGCGATCCTGGGGCCCCAGGATGTGCTGAAGGTGATCGACCAGGGTTCGGACGACACTACCAACGCGATCTCGATCCGGAAATTCTTCGGCAAGACCGCGGGCGTCGCAACGACGACCGTTACGTCGGACGCCACCGTGATCCAGACCCGGCATCGGATTCCCGAAGCGCCGCTGCATGCCGGGCAGGTGCTGGTCTATCAGGTGCCGATCCCCGAGCCGCTGCGGTTCCTGGAGCCGCGCGAGACCGAGACGCGGCGGATGCATGCGCTGGCCGAATATGGCCTGATGCACGTCAAGCTGTATGAAGACATTGCGCGCTTCGGCCATATCGCGACCTCCTACGCCTATCCGGTGAAGGTGAATGCACGCTATGTGATGGATCCGTCGCCGACGCCGAAATTCGACAATCCGAAGATGGACAATTGCCCGGCGCTGCAATTGTTCGGCGCAGGGCGCGAAAAGCGCATTTACGCGATTCCGCCGCACACCCACGTGGTGTCGCTCGACTTCGAGGATCACCCGTTCACGCGCTATCGGTTCGACGCGCCTTGCACGCTGTGCGGCGCCGGCGATTCCTATCTTGACGAGATCGTCACCGACGACAAGGGCGGCCGAATGTTCGTCTGCTCGGATACCGATTATTGCGAGTCTCGCCAGTTGGCCGGCCATCGCGGCAGCGAGAGCGCGGCGCCGCACAAGGAGAGGGCGCATGGCTGAGCCGCAAGACCTCATGCAAGACGACCAACCGCTTCTGGTCGCCGAAAACGTTGGCAAGAACTATGGCCGGTTGACCGCCTGCCGCGACGTTTCGTTTGCGCTCTATCCCGGCGAGGTGCTGGCTATCGTCGGCGAGTCCGGCTCGGGCAAGTCCACGCTGCTGCAACTGTTGTCCGCGCAGCTCGCGCCGAGCGCCGGGCGGGTGTCATACCGGATGCGGGACGGCGTGTTGCGCGATCTCGCCAGCCTCGGGGAGGCCGAGCGCCGCTTCTTGTTCCGTACGGATTGGGGCTATGTGCACCAGGACGCCGCGCAGGGCCTGCGCATGGCGGTCTCGGCCGGCGCCAATGTCGGCGAACGGCTGATGGCGGTGGGCTGGAATCACTATGGTCGCATCCGCGATACCGCCTCGTCCTGGCTGGAGCGCGTCGAAATCGATACCGCGCGTATCGACGACGCGCCGCGCACCTATTCCGGCGGCATGCGGCAACGGTTGCAGATCGCGCGCAATCTGGTCACCGAGCCGCGGCTGGTGTTCATGGACGAGCCGACCGGCGGGCTCGACGTGTCGGTGCAGGCGCGGCTACTCGATCTGATGCGCAATCTCGTCAGCGAGCTCGGCCTTGCCGCCATCGTCGTCACCCATGACCTCGCTGTGGCCCGGCTGTTGTCGCACCGCGTGATGGTGATGAAGGGTGGGCACGTCATCGAAACCGGCCTGACCGACCAGGTGCTCGACGACCCCCGCGAGCCCTATACCCAACTCCTCGTTTCCTCGATTTTGCCGGCATGAGCACGCCAATGACTGCGATGATCGATATCACCAGCGCCGAAAAGACCTTTACCATGCATCTGCAGGGCGGCGTCGAGCTGCCCGTGGTGCGCGGCGTCTCGTTTCAGGTCGAGCCAGGCGAATGCGTTGTGCTGTCGGGCCCTTCCGGCGCCGGCAAATCCTCGATCCTGAAAATGATCTTTGGCAATTACCGCTGCGATGGCGGCCGGATCGGCATCCGGCATCAGGGCACGGTGATCGATCTTGCTGCGGCCGAACCGCGGCAGGTGCTCAGCGTGCGCCGCACGACCATCGGCTATGTCAGCCAGTTCTTGCGGGCGGTGCCGCGGGTCGCCACCATCGACGTGGTGGCGGAGCCGCTGATCGCGAACGGAATTGCACGCGCGGAAGCCCGCGAGAAGGCGGGCGCGCTGCTGCGCCGCCTCAACATTCCCGAGCGGCTGTGGGCACTGCCGCCATCGACGTTCTCCGGCGGCGAGCAGCAGCGCGTCAACATCGCGCGCGGTTTCATTTCCGATCTGCCAATTCTGCTGCTGGACGAACCGACCGCCTCGCTCGACGCGGCCAATCGCGCTGTAGTCGTTGAGTTGATTGAACAGAAGAAACGACAGCGCGTCGCGATGGTGGCGATCGTCCATGACGATGAAATTCGCCATCTGATCGCCGACCGCATTGTCGACGTGACATCGTTCGCCGCCGCGGCATGAAGGAAGATGTGAGATGACTTCGAAGCACGAAACCATCCTCGGCAATGCCCGCCTCGTACTGGCCGATCGCGTGATCGAGCACGGCTGGGTCGCTTTCGCAGATGGCCGCATCGCCGAATATGGCGAGGGCACTGCGCCGTCAGGCAGCGAGGACGCCGGCGGCGACCTGATCATGCCAGGCCTGATCGAGCTCCACACCGACCATCTCGAAATGCACTATGTGCCGCGCCCGAAAGTATTTTGGGATCCGATCGCGGCGGTAGTTTCCTATGACGGACAGTTGGCCACCTCGGGCATCACCACGGTTCTGGATTCGCTCCGGGTCTGGCGCGAGGACGGCGCCGAGGACGTTGACGGCAGGGCAGGCGTGCTCGCGGGTGCGATCACGGCGGCGCGTGAGGCAAACCTGCTGCGCGCAGAACACTTCCTGCATCTGCGCTGCGAAATTCCGATGCCAAGCGTCGTCGAGGAAGCCAAGGAGCTGATCGGCCGGCCGGACGTGCGGCTGATGTCGCTGATGGACCATACGCCGGGTCAGCGCCAGTTCCGCGACGAGGTCAAGCTCCGCGATTATTACCGCGGCAAGGGCGGCGGCATGACCGACGCCGAGCTCGATGTACTGTTCGAGAAGCGCTTTGCCTATCAGAAGGCCTATGCCGCGACCAACATGCGCGAAATCGTGGCGCTTGCCCATCGATATGAAATTCCGCTCGCCAGCCACGACGACACCACTGAGGAAAATGTCGCCGATGCGATCCAGGATCGCGTTTCCGTCGCTGAGTTTCCGACCACGATGGAAGCCGCGCGCGGCCTGCATCAGGCCGGCATCGGCATCCTGATGGGCGCGCCGAACGTGGTCCGCGGCGGCTCGCATTCCGGCAACATCGCCGCCATCGATCTCGCCCGCGAGGGGCTGTTGGACATCCTGTCGTCCGACTACATCCCTTCCAGCCTTTTGATGGCAGCCCTGCAGTTGCCGCAGCATGTGCCGGCGATCGATCTGGCCTGCGCCGTCCGCACCGTCACCAAGACACCAGCCGAGGCCGTGGGCCTTGCGGACCGTGGCGAGATCGCAGCCGGCAAGCGGGCCGATGTGATCCGGGTGCATGTCGCCCGCAACATTCCGGTGGTGCGCAGCGTCTGGCGGGAAGGGTGGCGCGTGGCATGACGGAAATCTTGACAACCACAGCGCCGGGCCAGGCCGCCGCAATCGGGCCGGGCCGTTTGATCCTGGTGGTCGGTCCGAGCGGCGCCGGCAAGGATACGCTGCTCGGCCTCGCCACGGCCGCCTGCGCCGATGACAGCAAAATTGTGTTTCCACGCCGCGTGATTACGCGCGAGGCGTCGGCGTCGGAAGAAAACGAACAGGTCAGCGCCGGAACGTTCCGGGAGGCGCTGGCGCGTGGCGAATACGCCATGCATTGGGAAGCCCACGGCCATTGCTACGCACTGTCGCGCGCGATCGACAACGAAATCCGCGCCGGGCGAACCATCGTTGCCAATGTATCGCGCACCGTGATTGGCGCGATGCGCCGCGCCTATGCCGACGTGGTGGTGGTTTCGATCACGGCCCCGCCAAACGTTCTGGCCGAGCGGCTGGCGATGCGGCAGCGGAGCAGCGACGGCAGGCTCGAAGCCCGCTTGGGTCGCACGGTGGAGGATGCGGCCGCGCCCGACGTTACCATCGTCAATACCGGCAGTGCCGAATATCATGCCCGCCAGCTCGTCCGCGTCATCAAGGCCGAGAAATGGGACGATCGACGGGAGAGCTAAAGTGACTGTTATCGCGACCATCGAGCAGCTCGAGGCCATCTACGGCTTTCCCAACGATGCCTCGACCGTCAAGGTCGCGGACAGGATCACGCCAGCCTATCGGGCGTTGATGGACAAATCGCCGTTCGCAGCGCTCGCGACCTGCGGACCCGAGGGGCTGGACTGCTCGCCGCGCGGCGACCTGCCGGGCTTCGTTCGCATCCACGATGAGAAAACGCTGATGATGCCGGATCGCCGCGGCAACAACCGTTGCGATTCGCTGCGCAATATCGTGCGCGATCCGCGGGTGGCGCTGTTGTTTCTCATCCCGGGCTCGGGCAGCACGCTGCGCATCAACGGTCGCGCACACGTCTCCGCCGATCCGGAACTGCTCGCGTCGTTCAAGATGGAGGGCAAGGCGCCGCGCACCGTCATCGTCATGACGGTCGAAGAGGTTTACTTCCAATGCGCGCGCGCCATCGTGCGTTCCGATCTCTGGAATCCCGACAAGCGCGTCGACCCTAGATGCTTGCCGACGCCCGGCCAGATCCTTGCCGAGATGAGCGACAACACCGTCGGTGGCGAGAAGTACGATCGGGAATGGCCGGAGCGCGCGCGGCAGACCATGTGGTGATGCGCTGATGGTCGTCGCTGATCATCCTGCCGGCACATGCGGGCAGGTCATGGATCGCGGCTTGCTGCCGCGCCTGTCGATGGGCACGTTGCAATTGTCGATCCGTTGCTCGTCCATCCACTTTTTTCCCAGGCGCTCTTTTCCGGTCAGCGATGACCCGTCAGCCGGCAGGGCGGTTTCCGCATTCGGTGTGGTTTGGCCAGGCTGCCTTTCCTGCGCAAGCACTCCCGATGCAAAGCACAGCGCGAAAAGAAAACTGATCAACCCTCGGTGAATCGGTTCCATCGGATTGTCCTCATCAGAAATCCACGCGTCAGATTAAACATGTCGATATTTACGTAGCCACCCGGAACCTGCGGACAACGGGTCGGTTGCCTCTCATCGTGTTGCGCGCTTCACAAGAAAAGGAAGGAGAGACAGATGAAAATGAAACGGCTCATTCTTGCTGGTTGCTCGATCCTGGTCTTGAGCTCCGGCGCAGCACTTGCTGGTCCTTGCGAGACGGGACGCGCGGCCAACCTGAAGGATGCTGGCTCCGGACCGGCCAAGATGGGCGACAGCCAGACAACGGGTATGGCTGGCAGCACCGATCAACATCCGCCGACCGATAAGATGAATCGAGCGGCGGGAGACACTGCTGCATCTTCACAAGATACGCAGCGGCAGATGCAAGGCGAACCGACGGCGGCACAGCAGGCTGAAGGTGCCAAGGCCGACAAGGTCACAGAGGCTGACAAGGACTGCTGAAGATACGTATCGACCCTGGTCGTCATACTGCTTCAGCAGACAAGCGCGGATGAATAATAGAAGGTCGTTCGAACTGTGATTGGACGAACCCTCGCGGTGCAAGCGTCGATGCGGCGCCCTCATCCGCAGGGTTTGTCCAAGAGGGAAGTAGGCTTGCCCAAGAGCGAACTTCTTCCTTCGGAGATGGTGCGCATAGTGCGACCTTCGACCTTCCGTACTTGCGCTCTGTCCACGGTGACCCTAGTTTTCATCCCGGCACGAAGGTCGTGCCAGCACTGCTTGGGAGGACCCTGATGAGTTGGAAGACTCCGAAGATCGTCGAAGTGTCGGTGGGCATGGAAATCAACATGTACGCCTGCGCGGCGCGTAAATAGGCGCGTCGAAGCGGTCTGCCCGGCTCCGGCAACAGCATGTTGCTGCGGGCCGGGCAGGCTGTTCAACTACCGCGAAGTCGCCCGTTGCTTGCACCAAGCGTGAGCCAGCGCGGCCGACGGTGCTGATCCCAGTTTCTCCACTGCTCCACCTGCGTTCTGTGTCTTCCCATGGCTCGCGGAAGATTGCCGCATCATGCTAGGGTATGCCCGGCCGGCACTGCCGGGAATCACCCGTTCAACCCCATGACCCGCTGAATGCGAACATCTATGCGTGCAAGGACCTTCCAGGCGGCGGTCGTGTCCTTTGCTGCGCTGCTGCCGGCTTGTGGCTATGCCGAGGGCATCGACACCGAGCATCTGTTCGGCTTTATGATCGGGACCGATGTCGGCAATGTCGGCGAACGGGAGTTTCAGAGCGAGACGACCGGGCGCTTCGGCAGGAACGGGGGTACTTACCGGGCGGTCGGCCAGGAATTTGAACTGGAGTTTGTGCCGGCCCGGAATTTTAGAATCGAGGTGGGAAGCACGTTTGCGTCGCATCTGATCAGTGGCGTGCCGGGCATTGACGACCAGCGCGGGCTGTCATGGCAGGGTGGGTCGATCGATTTGCGCTACCGCTTTCTCGATCGGGAAACGGCACCATTCGGAGTTACGTTCGCGACGGAAGCGCACGTGCATCGTGTCGAGGAGACGACCGCCGAAGCGGTCCGGAGTTTCGGGACTGAATTCAGGCTGGCGTTCGATCGCGAGCTCGTACCGAACCGCGTCGTCGCAGCGTTCAACCTGATCTACGAACCAGAGTGGACACGATTGATCGGCAGTGGCGCGATGGAGCGGGAGTCTACCGCCGGCACGGCGCTTGGCGTCATGGCGCAGTTGCTTCCCGGTTTCTTGCTAGGTGGAGAGGCGCGTTACCTGCGAAAATATGAGGGGATCAGTCTGGAAAAACTCGCAGGGCAGGCGTTGTTTGTCGGTCCGACCGCATATTTCCAGTTGTCGAAAAGTTCGCGGCTGACCGCGAGCTGGAGCTTGCAAGCGTGGGGGCGTCCGGTGGGGTCGACTGCCGGTCTTGATCTCGTCAATTTCGAACGTCACCAGGCGCGGCTGGTATTTGGCGTCAATTTTTAGGGCTGGCGGCTGCGCGCGCGGCCCGAGTTCCGGCTTTTTCACGAGGTAGTGAAACCTCGGGCCGCCTATTGCCGTAGCTCTTTGCGTTAATCTGTTCGGGAACAATGCAAGGGATATTAGATATGACTCCAATAGATTTGGTCGTGACCGTTTGTGCGGTGCTCTCGCCCACCACTTGCGAGGAAACCCATTTGGTCTTTTCTTCAAATGCTTCGTTGCAGCAATGTGCCATGAACGCGCAGCCCTACATCGCGCAGTGGATTGGCGAACACCCGAAATGGACCGCGGTCAAGTGGCGCTGCGAATATCCAGGCACCAATCGAAAGGCATCCAGCGACGCCGTGTGGTCGGCGGGCTGAATGGTCGTCCAGCGGCGGCTATTTGTTACAATCCTTTAAATCCTTGTCGGCGATGGAAAACACGGCGTCAGCCTTGATTTCGACGTCGCGAACGAAGCAGTGCTTTGAGCCGCGATAGCCGACCTTGGCATCATAACGTCCCGGCTCCACGCCCGTGATGCGCAGGCGTTCGTCGTGGTCGACTTCTTTGTCCTTGTCGTTCAGGGTGAGGTTGGGACCCCAGTCGTTCTTGCCGGGCGGGGAAAGCTGAAACTCGGAAATGGTCGCCGTCGTAAGATTCCACAACCGGATGCCTTTTCCCTGCGCGGCCACCTCGTTGGCGCTCGTTGACAGCAGTGCCACCAAAGCCAGTATCCATCGCATCGGTCATCCTTTCGTCGCGGGGCGCCCGGAGCCGTCATTGCCTGATCAGACGGTCTCGATTTTTGATTTTATCGAAGTTTCTTGCCCGATCGAGACCGATCGGGGCGATCAACCGGGCCGTATCGAGATCGGCACCCTCGAAATCGGTATCGACGACGGTGATGCCGGTCAGGTCGGCTCCGCCCAGTTGGGCACTCTTGAGAGAAGCGCCGGTGAGGTCGCCGCTCTTCAGCACCGCAAATTCGAGATCGACGCGAGACAGATCGGCGCCGCGCGCGTTCAGGCGTTCCAGATTGGCCGATTTCAGCACCGCGCGCATCAGGCCCATCGATTGGTTGCGCATGTCGGCACCGAGATTTGCGCCCGCGATCGAAGCGCCGACGAGGCTCGCACCGGTGAGGTCGGCAGCGACGCGTGCTCCCGAAAGGTCGGCGCCGTCGAGGCGGGCGCGAGCCATCTGCGAAGCGAACAGATTTGCGTTCCTGAGGCTTGCGCCGGTCAGGTCGGCTTCGACCAGCCATGCCTGGTCGAGGATTGCGCGGTCGAGCCTGGCGCCGGCGAGCTTTGTCTTGTTGAGCCGGGCCGCGCGGAAAGTTGCGCCGGACAGGTTGAGTCCCGACAGGTCCAGGCCGGATAATCTCTTCCCGGTGAAATCGGCGGGCGCGGCGATGGTCGCTGCGGCGAGCGCGGCCTCGACCTCTCCGCGGGTCAATTCGGCCGAGACCATATCGGGCGACGACAGGTCAATATGACGCATCATGTCCTGGGCTGTTGCCGTCATCGCGACAAGAGCAAGACCGAGTGCTGCAGTTCCGATCGAGCGTTTCATCGTCAACCCCAACCGATCACGCATCCTAGCACCGGCCTAAGGCACTGCCTATGACCCATCCTGCTTGGTGGGACAGCCATCGATCCGCCGCATGATTTCCGATTTGATTGCGGCGATCTCGACCTCTCCGCGTGCGCTTCGCGGCGTGCGGATAGGCAGGTCCGCGAGAACCCGGGCCGGGCGCGGCGACAGCAGGATCACGCGATCGCCGAGACGAACCGCGTCGTCTACATCATGGGTGACCAGCAGCGTTATCACGGAGCGACCGTCCATCAACATGGCGATCTCATCGCGCAGGCGGCTCGCAAGAGCGGCATCGAGCGAGGCTAGCGGTTCGTCGAGAATGAGCAACTCCGGCTCAATAGCGAACGCGCGGGCGAGCGCAACGCGCCGCGCGAGGCCGAGCGATAACTCGCCGGGAAAATGGTTGCGATGTGCCTTCAGCTCCAGAATTTCGAAGAGTGCTGAAAGCTTCGGTTCATCGGCAAGAGGCGCGGCAAGTCGCACATTCTCCTCGACCGACCGCCACGGCAGCAGCCGCGGCTCTTGGAACACGAAGCCGATCCGCGCGCCGGCGGGTCGAGAGACGCGCCCTTGAAAGTCGGGGTCGAGACCGGCGAGGATCCGAAGCATCGTACTCTTGCCGCAGCCGGACGGGCCGACCAATACACCAACCTCTCCTGCATTAAGCGCAAAGGCGACGCCCGCGATCACGTCGTGCTGTTCGCCCGCCGCGCTCTTGAACGTTTTGCTGGTGATTTCGACCTCAAGCCGCACGGGGACGCCACCGGGATGACCGGGCCTCGAACGGCTGCACCAACAAGGTTTCAATGAGGAGCACGACTGCGGCGAAGCTCAGCGAGTAGGCAAGCAACAGCGGAATGTCGAATAGCTGGAACGCCACGCCGATCTCGAAACCAACACCGTTTGGACGTCCAAGCAATTCCGCAACAAGTACGATCTTCCAGACCAGGGAAAGTCCTGATCGGGCGGCGGCTGCGATGTAGGGCGCCAGTTGCGGCAAAATGACGTGTCGAAACCTGCTCCAGTGGGGCAACGCGAACACCGTCGCCATTTCGTCCAGCGCCGCGTCGAGGGCACGTGCTCCCTCGCGCAGCGTAACGATGGCGGTCGGGAGCTTGTTGATGGCGATTGCCGCAATTGCAGCGACTTCAGTCAATCCGGCCCAGATGTAGGCGAGCACGATGACCACAAGCGCCGGCAGATTGAGCAGCAGGATCAGCCAGGGGTCTCCAAGCCGATCGGCAAGCCGCACCCGGCCCATCAGGTATCCAATGGCTGCGCCCAGCGCCATCGCCAGCGTGAAGGCGAGCGCAACGCGCGCTAATGTCGCGCCGAGATGGAAGAACAGGTTGCCCGACCTGGCTTCCGCGATCATGGCCGTGAGCACGGTGGGCGGAGGTGGCAGCTTCGCGTCACCGGCAAACAGCGAAGCGATCCACCAGATTGCGACGAACACGGCGAATGACAGCAGGCGAGCCACCTCAATCTCCCGGGATCGCGTGATAGAATGTTCCGGCATCCAGTTCAGGCGCTGGCCCGACAAGTTCACGACCGCCTATTTCAGCCAGCACGCGGTAGAGAACGCGTGCGTCGGCTTCCTCGTCGGCGATCGGGCGACGCGGAATTCCCTCTCGATAGCGATTACGATAGGCGCGCAACGTTGCGGCGTCGGGAGCGCCGGTCAGTGGCGCGATTTTCTCCCACTCGGCATCCGAGGTCGACAGAATCTCCTTCGCCGCGCGGGTCATGGCGATGAAGCGGGCAATTTTGTCCTGGTTTGTGTTCGCCCATGTTTCGTCGAAGACGTAGCCGAGCATCGCAGTGCGGCCTTTGGCGCCCAGTTTCGGCAGCAGGTCCTCGATGCCGGCGATGCGGCGGAAGCCTTTTGCTTCCAGTGCCGCACAGAAATTCCAGTAGTTCACGGTCGCATCCATTTCGCCGCTGAGCGTCTTGGCTGCCAATAGCGGCGGTGCGCCGTAAGCGATTGTTGCGTCGGACTTCAGGTCGATGCCGCCCTGTTTCAACCATGCCAAAAGCAGCAGCCAATTCTTGTCGATCGGCCCGCCCGCGACGGCGAGCTTTCGGCCTTTGAGATCGGCCAAGGTCTCGATCGGGGATGAGGCAGGGACCATCACGGCGCCGAGCGCGCTCGAATAGGGATAGAATGTCAGCTTGGCGCCAAGCCCGCGTTCGCGCGACACCCAAAGCCAGTCGGTGACCACAATGTCGGCATTCCCGGCGCGAAGCGCAATCTTGCCCGCCTCGGGGCTCGCCAGTTCGAGAACCTGGACCGAAAGGTTGGCCTGCTTGTCGAGGCCGTGCGCGCGGATCACTGCAAGTTCCCAGGCGAATGTTCCGGTCTTCTGTACCGCAACGCGTAAGGCCTCGGCGCCGCAGCACGTGCCGAGCGAGACCAAGACAATCGTAGCGAGCAGCGTGCGAACAAAATGCGTCATGGCGCCTTGAGCCGTATCCTTGAACGTCTGCTTTTCAGCGCGCCAGTCATAGCATAGCTTCCACGGTTAACAGCGGGAGGAAGACGATGACGCTTGTCGGATGGGTACGACGTATTGTCGCCACGTTGACAGCGCTGATGACGATTGCGGTGGTCGCGCACGCTCAGGACATCAATGATTATCCGACATCGGCGCGCGTCGAATATGTTTTCGGGTGCCTGAAGGCAAATGGCGAGACGCGGCAGGCGATCGAGCAATGTTCCTGTTCGGTCGACGTCGTGGCTTCACTCTTGCCCTACGAGCGCTATGTCACGGCCGAAACCGTGCTCAGTATGTCGCAGGTCCGGAGCGATCTGGGCGGCCCGTTCCGCACGTCGGAGCAGGCGGCAAGCGCACTCAACGAGCTTAGGCGAGCCCAGGCCGAAGCGGAGGTCCGTTGCTTCTGAATGCGAAGCGGCCGCCGCTTCGAAGACGCGTCCAGGGGCAGAGTGGCATCCGTGTCCCGGACGCGGTGCGCGCTGGTGACATGGGCCCCGCTCTGCAGCGCATCACTCCGTGTTGCGCTGCGTCCGGGGCACGAGAGAAACGGCTGACGCCTGATGGTCGGTATCAAGTCCCTGAATTATCTACCTTCCATTCGCGCTGGAAGACGTGCCCCTCGGTGTCCTTTGCCTCGGCGCGGAAACGTTTCGCACCATTGGAGACGTAGGTGAACCTGATATTGGGGTCTTCTGAAATGGAAATGCCGCCTTCCATCGTCAACACCAGGCTGTCGTCCTGCCAGAGCCGCAGTTCATTGATGAAGAAGGCCGGGACATAGAGGTGCGTGACCTGGTCCATCTGCAGGCCGGAATTGCTGGGATGGCCGATCATGATCTGGGCTTCGCGCGCGCCACCGGCCGGCCCTTCGCCGGCCTTTGCGAACTGCCGATAGCGCATCTGGCCCAGCCTGGCCTTGGCTTCGTCGGCGTTCTTGGCCGCAGGCGCCGAACAGCCGCCGGAGGCCTTCACATAGGTTTTAGTCATGTAAAGTTTGCCGTCGCTGAGTTCGGCCACCGCATGGACATCGGTGTAATTGTTGACGCGGACGCGGGTGGAGATTTCCGAGACGTTGGCGTCCGGTCCAAGCTGGAACTTCGCCGCCATCGGCGCGGGATTCTGGTCGATGACCAGCGTAATGCTCAGCACCTGCCGGCTATCGCCGGGCGAAAGCTTCGTTCGCAAAGTGACCGGGACGATTGCGGCATCCTCGGCACGCGACGGCATTTCGATGCCGATCACGTCGCTGCCATCGTTCATCGGACGATTGTTGAAGATGTCCTGCACCAGTCCGGGCCAGAGATCATTTGCCTCTGCCGCGAGCGCCATCGGTGCGCCGCAGAGTAGCAAACCAACGACGCCGAAGAGGCGGAACAGATATCCGGACATGGTCACGACCTTCGCGCGGATGGAAGCAACGCACGCAATATAGGGCAATGCGCATGCTATTCCCATTCAATTTCGGAGAATGCTGCAGTTGCGTTGCGGGCGTTGAAGTCGTCGAACAATTCCCACCGGGATCGCTCGGAGCTTGCTGCAGTACCCGCTGCTGCCCCTATCGGTTCGCCGCGGGTGATGAGCCCGCGTATATCCGAGGCCAGCGTTTCGAGATAACGACGCTGGTCGGCGAGGGCGGCCGGCCATCCGCTCACGGGACCGTGACCGGGAACCACGCGCTCCGCAGGCAAGGCGCCGAGCTCACCGATGACGGACAGCCAGCCGCGGATGCTGCCGTCCAGCACAGGCGTGTGGGTGAGAAACACGAGGTCGCCCGCGAACAGGGTGCCGGTCTTTTCATCCAGCACCGTGAGATCGCAATCGCTGTGCGCGGCAGGCCACGCCCGTACGGTGAGGATTCGTCCGCCGAGATTGAGCTGGAGCGTGCCGCTGACGAGCAGCGTCGGCGGCACGATGCGTATTTCGTCGATCAATTGATCACCCATCGTGCGGCGAAATGCGTCGAGATAGAATTGACCGCGCGCCGCCAGCGCGCGCGGCAGGTTCGCGTGGCCGACAAACGTTGTTCCGTCCTGCACGAAAGCGCCGTTGCCGAAGATGTGGTCGGGGTGGCCGTGCGTATTGATGACGTAGCGGATCGGCTTGTCTGTCCGGGCGCGAATGGCCGCCAGCAATTGCCGTCCCTCGCGAAGGCTGCCGCCCGTATCTATCACCGCGACGGCATCCTGGCCAACGATGAACCCGACATTGGCGATCGCGCCAGCGTTCTCGCGCGTCATCTGCGCGGTTTGGCCGTTGTGTACGAATACGCCATCCGCAATGGAGTTGACGGGCAGCTCCTGTTCCTGCGCGAAAGAAGCGGTGATTGTCGCGCTCATCGCGAGCGCGGCAAGGATCCATGCGGGCTGAGCCATAATTCGGCCTTCGTCTCTCCACCAAGCGCAGCCGGTAATTCAACGTTTCATTGCGGCTGCGTTTGCGTCGCAGCACGGGCGGCGATTTCGCCAGGATTATTCCTGTTGCGCGCCCCAATTGACAAGCATAGCATTTTGCTTGTCTGCGGCTTCAACGGAACTCTGTTCGTCGAGGTTGCCGATATCTTTTGCGAGTTGGCAACAATAGCGAGCCGGAAGTGCAGCAGCTTTCCATGACATGCGCCAGACAGAAGCGCTGGCTGGCGATCTCAACCTTGGTGATGCTCGCGGTTTTCTTCGGGCGCGATGCTGATGTTGCGCGCGCGCAGATCAAAGAAGGCGGCGATCTGTCGATTGAGCTCGTCGATCCCAAGGTGCTGCGCGTCTGCGCCGACCCGCACAATTTGCCGTTTTCCAACGACAAGGGCGAGGGATTCGAGAACAAGCTCGCCGAACTGTTCGCCGAGAAGCTGAACAAAAAGCTGGATTATATGTACTTCCCGCAGGCGACGGGCTTCGTCCGGATGACGCTTGGCGCCCATCGTTGCGATGTCATCATGGGCTTCCCACAGGGAGATGACCTGGTCCAGGGCACCAATCCCTATTACCGCACCGCCTACGCGCTGGTCGCCAAGAAGGGCAGCGGCCTCGACGAAGTGACCACGCTGGAAGACGAGCGTCTCAAGGGCAAGCATATCGGCATCGTGGCCGGAACACCGCCTGCCACGAATATGGCGGTCAACGGCCTGATGGCGAATGCCAGACCGTATCAGTTGATGGTCGATACCCGTTTGGATTCGTCAGCGGAGGCCATGATAGCCGACCTAAAGTCCGGTAAGATCGACGCCGGCATTCTCTGGGGGCCGATGGCGGGCTTCTATGCGAAGAGGGCGGACCCGCCGCTCCATGTCACGCCCCTCGTGAAGGAAAAGTCAGGCCCTCGATTGGCGTACCGTATCGGCATGGGAGTGCGTGCCGCCGACCAGAACTGGAAGCGGCAGCTCAATCGCCTGATCCAGGAAAACCAGCCGGCCGTCAACAAGATACTGCTGGACTTCGGCGTTCCCTTGCTCGACGAGAATGACCGGCCGATCGGCGCGGAGACGGCAACCAAAACGCCATGAGAGCAGCGCTCGCAGGCCTGATCCTTGCGACATTCCCATTCATCGTCTCGACCTTCGCGCAGGAGAGGCCTCCCGAGCCCGACGGGTATCGCATGGGAGACTACCGTGCGCCGGTTCCCGCGACCCTTGCCGGTGTGCGTGTGCTGACCACCGCAGAGGCCGAGGCGATCTGGCGCGCCAAGGCCGGCGCATTCATCGACGTCATGCCTCGCGCGCCGAAGCCGCAAAATCTTCCCGAAGGCACCATCTGGCGCGACAAGCCGCGGCTCAACATTCCCGGCAGCGTGTGGCTGCCGGACACCGGCTACGGAAGGCTCGCAGCCGTAACGGAAGACTATCTGCAGCGCGGGCTTGTCCGCGCGACGGCAGGCAACAATGCCGCGCTGGTGGTGGTCTACTGCGTTGCCGATTGCTGGATGTCCTGGAACGCGGCCAAGCGCATCCTCACTTACGGCTATTCCAACGTGGCGTGGTACCCTGACGGGACCGATGGCTGGGAACGGGCCGGTCTGGCGCTGGTGGAGTCGCAACCGGAGCCGCGGACAGGCGAGGAGATCGCATCGCCGCGTTAGCGACTACTCGATCTCCTGCTGAATCGTCCGCCCGAGGGCGAACAGCCGCTGGTCGATCGCCGTCGGGACCTCGCAGACGAATTTGATGACGTTCCGCCGGTCTTCGAAGATGCGCGTTTGCCAGACGAGCTGATTGCCGAGCTCGTCGATCTTCGCCTGGTCGGGCGGCGTTTCGCCCTGCAGCGCCTGCAAGGCCAGCGTGTCGGCGCGGATCTTATCTGCCGCTTCGCGCTGTTTGCGGGTGACGCGCTCCAAGCCGTTCATAACCTGGGAGCGTTGGGCATTGAGGGATTCGAACAGGCCGGCAAACAGCAGTTTCCCGCTTGCGGTCTTGTCGGCTGCACCGTTCAGATATTCCGTGATTGCCTTTTGTGCCTCCTCGAGCGGGGTCCGCCTTGCCGCGAGCTTCGCGACCAGCGCGCTGACCTTGGCATCGTCCTTCCACTTGCCGGAGACGTCGTCGAGCGGCGGACCTGCCCACACCGCGGCGACGGATATCTCGGGCACCTTGGCCTGCGTGCACGGCCAGTCCGGATAGCGCGGATCGGCGGCATGGCCGTGTCCGCTCATGGCCGTAATGGCGAGGAGCATGGCGATCGCGATCCGGTATTTCATGTCTCGCCTCCGGCCGGGCCGCGGCGGATCAGGCCGCGCGATGGATCGTACGCGAGGATGGCGCCGATCATGAAGGCGATCGTGCAGCCTCCGACCACCGCGAGTGCGATCCAGTTCATTTGCCCATACAGCGCAAAACGAATCAGCTCCACGGCATGCGTGAACGGATTGAACAGGCAGACATAGTAGAGCATCGGGCTGCTCTCCAGGATGCGCCACAGCGGATAGAGCGCCGAGGAAGCAAAGAACATCGGAAAGATGACAAAGTTCATCACGCCCGCAAAGTTCTCGAGCTGTTTGATGCCGGACGAGATCAGCATGCCCAACGCGCCGAGCATCAGGCCTGAGAGGACCAGCGCCGGCAGCACCGTAAGATAGCCGGTCGGGGGCGCTGCGATATCCCAGAACCAGGCGATCAGCAGGAAGGCATAGACCTGAAGCAGCGAGACCGCGGTTCCCGCCAGAAGCTTGCAGGACAGGAGGAACCATCGCGGCAGCGGGCTCACCAGCAAGGTCCGCATATTGCCCATTTCGCGGTCGTAAACCATGGAAAGCGAGGACTGCATGCCGTTGAAGAGCTGGATCATCGCCATCAGCCCGGGCGCGATATAGACCTCGTAAAGAATGTAGGTCTCATATGGGGGGATGATGGAGAGGCCGAGCACCTGACGGAAGCCGGCGGCGAAGATGAACAGCCACACCAGGGGGCGCACGAGCGCGGAGATGAAGCGTTCGCGCTGGTGCAGGAAGCGAAGCGCCTCGCGCCACACGATGCCGTTCAGGCAGATCAGATATTCGGCCGCCGAGAAGCCGCGCTGGATTGGCGTCATGGCTGCCGATGTCATGACGTTGAACTCCCGCTCTGAGCGGTGGAGCCGGTCAGCCGCATGAACGCCGTGTTGATATCGCTGCCGCCCGCATCGGCGATGACCCGCGCCACTTTGCCCTGGGCCAATACGCGGCCCTGATGCAGCACGACGAGATCGTCGTTCGAACCGATCTCGTCGAACAGATGTGTCGCCCAAAGCACGCTTATTCCCTGTTCGGCAACGAGCTGCCGAACGTGATTGAGGATGTCGGCGCGCGCCTTGACGTCGAGGCCGACGGTTGCCTCGTCGAGCAGGAGCAGGCGCGGGCGATGCAGCAGCGCCCGCGCGATTTCCAATCGTCGCATCTGGCCGCCGGAGAGATCGCGCACCTTGCTGCCGGCGCGGTCGGCAAGGCCGATGCGCGCCAGCACCTCACCGCTGCGCGCGCGGGCATCGCGCCTGCCGATGCCGTGCAAGGCGGCGTGATAAAGCAGATTCTGCGTCACCGAGAGGTCGAGATCGAGCGTGCGGGGCTGAAACACCACGCCGAGCAGCCGCAAGGCTTCGCCGGGTGTCTGCGCGACGTCATGGCCGAAAATCCCGATACGTCCGTGCTGGATTCCGAACAGCCGCGTGATCAGCGAGAACAGGGTGCTCTTGCCGGCGCCGTTCAGGCCGAGCAACGCGGTGAAACTTGCCGGCGCGACGGAAAAGCCGATCTCGATCAGCGCGCGCCGGGTGCCATAGGCATGGCTGACGCCTTCGATCGACAGCGCAGGCATCTCCACGGCATCGGGCCGGGGAGGGAAGCCTTGCGTGCTCTGACCGGCGGAAAAGGCGTCAGTGGCCGTCATGGTTGTGCAATCGTCATACCCCAGGGCAGTTCGCCGACCTGGATCGTCTTGATGACCTTTTGGGCTGCGACATCGATCACCGAGACGTCGTTCGATACGCCATTGGTGGTCAGTAGATATTTCTCGTCGGGCGTGAATGCGAGGTGCCAGACACGCTGACCTACCAGCAGATATTTGGTGACCTTGTGGCTAACGGCGTCGACGACGGCGACGCGATTGGCCGGGCCGAGTGCGACGAAAGCGGTCTTGCCGTCCTTGGTCATGCCGATGCCGACCGGCTGGATGGCTTCGCTTCGCAGGCCGGGAATTTCGAACGAAATCTTTTTCGTCACCTCCCGCTTGGCCGGGTCGATCACCGAAATGGTACCACCGATCTCCGACGATACCCACACCTCGGAATTGTCACGTTTGAACTCCGCGAAGCGCGGGCGCGCATCGACCAGAACGTTGGCGACGATCTCGCGCGTCGTGGTGTCGATGAAATGCGCCATGTTGGTCGTCTCGGACGTATTGATCAGGATTTTGCCGTCCGGGCTGATCGCCATGCCCTCCGGTTCTACGCCGACCTGGATCTCGCCGAGACGGGCGCGCTTCTCGACGTCGATGATGGTCACCGTATTGTCGTTCTCATTGGCGACATAGAGAATCTTGCCATCGGCATCCAAGGCGAACAGCTCGGGGTCCGGGCCGGAGGGCAGGGAATCGACGACTTCCTGCTTCGCAACGTCGATGACCTGAATGCTGTCATCGTCGCCGACCGCGACGAACACAAACTTGCCGTCCCTGGTGAACTCGATGCCGCGTGGCCGCTGGCCGACCTTGATGGTCTTGGTGACGGTCCAACTGTTCGTATCGATCACCGATACGGTGTTGCTCTTCTCGTTGGACACATAGGCGATGAAGGCCGATGCAGGCGTCGCCGCCGCGAGCCAGGCAGCCACCCCAAAAAACAGGCAATGACGCCACATATGCAATCCATCCTCCTTCAATTCAGCTTGCATTTGGTTTCCGGCCGATCGACGCCAAGCGTGTCGAGCTCCGACACCTGATGCAGGAATCCCTCCTGCGGAGAAACCGAGACCACCATGCGTCCATCGACCAAAAGGATCGGCTGGCGAAGCTGCAAATTCCAGTCCCGCAGCGTCAACCGCCGGCCTTTGAACGCTGCAACGGAAAAGTCTTTCCCTCTAAGAAAATCCGACACCACCTTTGGGTCGCCGGACTTGGTGCGCGACGCAGCTTCACCGACCATGCGTGCTGCCGTCCAGGCCTGCATGTCCAATGCGGTCATCTGTCGCGAGTTCAGTTTGGCGAACCGGTTCTGAATCTGGATCGCGCCCCACTGATCCTGCGCGGCGTGCCAGCTGGTCGGAACGAGGCCCGCCGAGCCGGCAACCGGGCGCGGATCCCAGGTGCGGTAGGGTAGGTAGGACGCGAACACCTCGCTTTCGTCGGCTGCCACGAGGACGTCATAGGCCGGTGCTTGCTGGGTGAATACCGGAATTTGCCGCTGGATCAGGGTGACGCCACTGTCTGTGCGGCGCGCGCCGCCGGTATCGTCAAAGGTTCGCTCCTGAACGATCTTGGCGCCAAAGCGCGTGGCCGCGCGCCGCAGTGCGTCGGCGTAGAGCTTGTCCTGATCATGCGAGCCGACCACGAGCAACCAGCGCTTCCATTGCTTCCACACCAGATATTGCGCGAGCGCATCCGCAAGCATCGAGCGCGTCGGCGCGACATGGATCACGTTGGCGCGGCAATCCTGCTCGCGCAGGCGGTCGTCGATTGCTCCGGCATTCAACAGCAACGTCCCACGTTCGCGAAGCGCGTTGGCGGCCTTCAGCAAGTCGTCTGCCGGAAGGTCGGCAATGATGAAGCCGGTGCGCTCGGCAAGCACCGCCGCCGCCTTCGCGACGTCTTCATCGTCCTTGAGTCGGACCTCTTCCAGCGTGAAGCGCTGATTGAGGAACTTGCCCGTGGTGTTGTTGTCCTCGATGGCGAGGCGTGCACCGGCAAGCCCATCATTCTCCGCCGGCAGTTCGACGAGGGACAATTTCGCCTTGATGCCGGCGCGGCCAAGATAGCCGACGCCGATCTCGATAGGGTCGGCCGCGAGCACCGAGGTAGCTGCAATGCTCAAGCCGATCGCAGCGACCAAGCATCGGATCATGGCTTCTCCCTGACAGGTCTTCTCGACTTGGTATGGAAGACCTTTGGCTTTGAACCATGACCGAATTGTCTAGGCTTGCAACTCAATTCTGTTGCGCCGACTACGTGTCGTTTCAGCCCTTCAGGCGTGCGGCGTGCCAACGCAGATGATCGGCCATGAATGTGGAGATGAAGTAGTAGCTGTGGTCGTAGCCAGGCTGTCGGCGCAAGGTGAGGGGGATTTTGGCTCTCTCGCAGGTGCCTTGCAGCAGCTCCGGGCGGAGCTGTTCGGTCAGAAACTGATCGGCATCGCCATAGTCGACCAGCAGATCGGGTAATCTGGCGCCGTCCTCGATCAGGGCTACCGCATCGTGCTTGCGCCATGCTTGCCGGTCGCTACCGAGATAACCGCCGAGCGCCTTGATGCCCCATGGCACCTGTGAGGGAGCGACAATCGGCGCAAAGGCACTGGCAGCGCGGTAGCGGCCGGGATGGCGCAGGGCGATCGTCAGTGCGCCGTGGCCGCCCATGGAATGGCCAAGAATGGATTGCCGGCTTGCGTCGACAGGAAAGCTTTCGGCGACCAGTTTGGGCAGTTCCTCCGTGACATAGCTCCACATGCGGTAATTGCGGGCGAACGGCTCCTGCGTCGCATCGACATAGAAGCCGGCGCCAAGCCCGAAATCGTAGGCATTGGCTGGATCGCCCGGCACGCCTTCGCCGCGCGGGCTGGTGTCGGGCGCAACGAAGATCAGGCCGAGTTCGGCGCAGGCGCTGCGGAATTCGCCCTTTTCCGTCACGTTGGCATGGGTGCAGGTCAGGCCTGAGAGATACCAGACGACCGGCAGCCTGGTGCCCGCGGCGTGCGGAGGCACATACACCGAGAACGTCATGTCGGTCCGGGTTTCGCGGCTGGCGTGCCGGTAGACGCCTTGCGTTCCGCCATATGCCTTGTTCAGTGAAACCGTCTGCATGCTCATGGCCTTGCTACTCCGGCGCTGTGCGGCAGGCTTACGCCAATGCCACTTTCGATTGCCAGCCGCACCAGTTCGGCGGAAGTTCGCACGCCGAGCTTTTGGCGCATGATCGAGGATGTGTTGGCAACGGTTTTGTACGAGGAATGAACCAGCCAAGCGATCTCGGAAAGACTCTTGCCCGCGCTGAGCAGGCGCAGGATCTCCATCTCCCGCGAGGTGAGTTTTGCAAGCGGACTGCGAGCGAAAGCCGGTCCGGCGAATGCGATGCTCCGCGCGATTGCGAAGGGCAGGTAGACCCCGCCCTTGCCGACTTCACGGATGGCCTCGACCAGATCCTGCGGATCGCCCGTTTTCGCGACATAGCCTTTGGCGCCGATCTCGATGGCGCGCGCGGCGAAGACAGGATCGTCGTTCATGCTGAACATGATGATTCGTGCCGACGCAGTTCGCGCAAGAATGCGCCGCGCCAGTTCAAACCCAGAGACGGTCGGAAGGTTGATATCGATCACGCAGATGTCGGGACGTTCGGCGACGAATACGCGTTCGCCGCTCTCCGCGTCGGCGGCCTCCAGCAGCACGACCTCCGGTTCGTCGGCAAACACGGTGCGGCAGCCCGAAGCAACGATGGGATGATCGTCGACGATCAGTACTCGCATGGCATCGATCCCCGATAGCTGCTTCGATTGCGTTGCTGCATCGCGTCAAGCTGCATCGACATCGGCGAGCCCGGTCATGCAACGCCGACACGATTGCTGTACGCTTCAATCTGATCGTCGGTTTTTCGACTGTCAACGGTCCTCTCGACGGGGAACGGATTGCGACGCGATTGGGGCAAACCTCATGTGGCAAAAATTATCGTTGCGCGGGCGGATCAATTTGCTGCTGGCGCTGGGGCTCACGCTTGGCCTGGCGATCAATATCGCGCGGCTGGTGGTCGAAGCGGCGCCCCGTGTCCGGGCCGAAGATCAAAGCGTCATCCGGCTGGCACGCGAATTCGTGGAGACGATCGTTCCCGGCCTGAACGAGGCGGCAGATCCGGAGGCGCGGCTGAACCAGATCGTCCACGACCTCAGCAGGCTCCGTCACGTCAGTATCACACGGCAAGGCGATGCGACCGTGGCCGAGCGCTCGGGCGATGGCGGCGACGAACGATCGCCGCCGGCATGGTTCATCGCGCTCGTGCATCCGGAAACGACCACCGTAAGCGTACCGATCACGATCCACGGAAAGCCGCAGTCGCTCCTGATCACCTCGCATCCAAACGACGAAATGGCCGAAATCTGGGACGGAATCGTCACCCAGCTGGCGGTTAGTTCCGCGCTCGCCATCGCGCTCTTTCTGGTTACGATAGTCGTGGTTGGCCGCGCGCTGGCGCCGCTGCAGGCGCTTTCGCAGACCATGGCAAACATCGAGGCCGGGCACTATGGATCACGCGTCGAGCCCGGCGGCACGCCCGAACTGGCGGCGATCTGTGCCAAGCTGAACCACCTCGCGGGCGCCCTTGGCGAAGCTGTCGAGGACAAGCGGCGGCTCGCCGAGCGCACGGTCTCGCTGCAGGATATGGAACGCAAGGAGATTGCGCGCGAGCTGCATGACGAGTTTGGGCCCTATCTCTTTACGCTGCGTGCCCACGCCGGCGCCCTGATGCGGCTAGCGGAGGATGGGCGCGCGCCGAGCGCGGATGCGTTACGCAAGCATGGCACCGCAATCATGGAGCAGATCAACGCGCTCCAGCAGTTCAACCGCAGGGTACTGGAAAAGCTGAAGCCCGTTGGGCTTGCAGAGCTTGGATTGCGCGAGGCGCTCGGCGTGCTCTTGCGTTTGTGGCGTGAATCCCGTCCCGACGTAACCATCGACGCGAACATCGCCTGCGCTCCAGGCGAGACCGGAGAAGTCGCGGACTTGACGGTTTACCGCATCGTCCAGGAAGCATTGACGAATGCCTTCCGCCACGCTGAGGCGACCGCCGTCAGCGTCACGGTGGAACACGCTGCAGGAATGCAGGGAAATCGCGCCTGCGCCTTGGTGCGCGTCAGCGACAACGGCCGCGGTTTGGCGCCGGATCACAAACTCGGTTTCGGCTTGATCGGCATGCGCGAGAGAATACTGGCGCTGGGCGGTACGCTGAATGTCGTCTCCGGCAACGGAGGCCTCACGGTAGAGGCGGTCGTTCCCCACGGATCGCACTGAGGCGGCGAAGCGATGGGCGGGAATTTTTCCCGGTTTCTTCGGGAAGGAGGACATTTGGGAAGCCCGACCTTTTGCGGCTAGCGCGTGTCGATGTCTTCTCACTAGTATCGTCCGCATCGAGCCGGCATCGCCAATGCGCCGGAATGTAAGTGGGGTGGGGATATGGGGGTACGCGTACTGGTGATCGGGACAATCTCACTGTGCCTGGTTCCCGGGATCGACCGTGCCGAGGCCCAAACCGCATCTGGCGAGAGTGAGGTCTTGCCCGCCATCGAGGTAGTCGCCCCGCCGACATCAGCCAGACCAGCGGCTAGACCAGCCCGCGGCAGTACCGCACCTCGAGCCACCCGAAATGTGCGCAGGGTCTATGTTTACCCGACCGCGCCTACGCCGACGGCGCGATCGGGAATGGATGTCGATAAGGTACCGGCAGCGATCAACGCCGTAGGCGCCGGGCAAATCGCGCGTACTGACTCGCTGAACATCGCGGATGCATTACAGCAACGGGTGCCGGGCATCGTCCTCAGCGATTCGACCGGAAATCCGTTTATGCCCGACGTACAATTTCGAGGTTTCGTTGCATCTCCGGTCTCCGGTACGCCTCAGGGGCTTGCGGTGTACCAGAACGGGATGCGCATCAATGAAGCGTTCGGCGACACCGTCAATTGGGACTTGATCCCGACCGCTGCGATCAGGTCGGTCACCGTCGTAACCAACAACCCCGCGTTCGGCCTCAACGCGCTCGGCGGAGCTGTCAACGTATTGATGAAGGATGGCTTCAATTATCAAGGCGCTGAAATCAATACGATGGGCGGATCTTTCGGACGGATCCAGAGCTCGGCACAGTATGGCAAGCAGATCGACAATTTTTCCGTCTATGGCGCGCTCGAGGGCGTGCGTGACAATGGCTATCGCAATTTTTCGGAGTCGGCGATTCGCCGGTTTTACGGCGATGTCGGTTATCGGACCGACGGCAGTGAGTTTCACCTCAACGTGGGCGTCGCCAAGAACAATTTCGGCGCGGCGGCGGCTGTTCCAGTTGAGCTGCTCCAGAGATATTGGGGGGCGACCTATACGACGCCGCAGACTACCGACAACCGCGTTGCCTACGCCAATCTGACCGGAAAGGTCGAGGTGACGCCGACCTGGACGATCGAAGGCTCGGCGCGCGTCCGGGCATTCCGGCAGAAGACGGTGGACGGAAACCCGACCGAGACGGCGCCGTGTGACGCCGATCCAATGCTGCTTTGCTTCAACGAGGACAACACCACGCCGGGAGCGCCGGCGAACGGCCTCAACGGAGTCCAGCTTGCAAATCCATTCCCCGCTGACTCGGTACTGGGCCAGATCGACCGTACAACGACCCGTTCGACGACGACTGGCGCAACGCTGCAGGCAACCAACACCGACCAGTTGTTCGAACATAACAACCAGTTCATGGTTGGCGCCAGTTTCGACTCCGGCGTTACCCGCTTCGGGGCCAGCGCGGAACTGGGCACGATCGGCTCGAACTACGTCGTCAGCGGCAGCGGCATATTTCTCGGGCGGTCTGGCGAGCCTGTATCCATCGGCCCGGTCTCGCTCCGCGCCACCAACCGGTACACCGGCCTCTATGCGCTCGACACATTCGACGTGACGGACGCGTTCTCTGTCTCGGGCGGCGGCCGGTTCAACTATGCAAACATCGTCCTTCAGGATCTGATCGGCACTGACCTCAACGGCAATCACACGTTCAGTCGCTTCAATCCGATGATTGGCGGCACCTACAAGATCACGCCGGGCTTGACGGCCTATGCTGGATATTCCGAAGCTAATCGCGCGCCGACGCCCTTGGAGCTCGCATGCGCCGACCCTTCGCGCCCCTGTATCGCTGCGGCATTCCTGATCGCGGACCCGCCGCTGAAACAGGTCGTCTCCCGCACCATAGAGGCAGGTTTCCGCGGAACGAAGGAGCTGAATATCGGAACACTCGGGTGGAAAGTCGGCGCGTTCCGCGCCACCAATGCCGATGACATCCTGGCGATTCCGAGCCCGGACTTGCAGGGATTTGGCTATTTCCAGAACGTGGGGAGCACGCGGCGCCAAGGTATCGAGGCTCAGGTCAATCTGACGTCGAAGACGCTGCAACTTTATGCCAGTTATGCCCTCGTGGATGCGCGCTTCCTCGATCCCCTGACGCTCAACTCCCACAGCCCGTTCGCCGATGCCGACGGGAATATCCAGGTTCTGCCGGGCAATCGCATTCCGGCGATACCACGCAACCGGGTCAAGGTTGGCATCGACTATTCGGTCACGGACGCCTTCAAGGTCGGTGGCGATGCATTGTTCGTCGGCAGCCAGTATTTTGTCGGCGATGAATCCAACCAGGCAGCCCGGCTGCCAGGGTATTCCGTTTTCAACGTGCACGCCTCGTATCAGATCAACAAGACGTTCCAGCTCTATGCCCGCGTCGACAACATCTTGGACCACCGCTATGCGGTTTACGGGACGTTCTTCGAGACCGGTGATGTGCCCAATTTCACCAACGGCGGCCAGGACTTTACCGACGCCCGCTCGGTCAGTCCGGCCCGGCCGCGCGCCTTTTACGCGGGCCTGAAGGCAACCTTCTAGAGAGCGGGAGGCGCAAAGGCGGCTCAGCGAAGATGCGCGGCTGTTCAGCTTGCCGCGCCACCGGGATGTTCTCGTCAGGAAACATCCGGCGACGGATCGACGCAGTGCGCCTTGTGGATCGCGGACGGAACGAAGCCAAAATGCTTCCGGAACACACGGCTGAAGTGCGACGAACTCGAAAAGCCCCACGAAAATGCGACATCGGTGATCGTCTTGCCGTGTTGGGTCTCCAGCTCCTGCCGGCAGTGCAGCAGTCTCGCCCGCCAGATGTAATCGCTGACGGTCATGCCCTTGTCGCTGAACAGCATGTGCAGATAGCGCTTGGTGCAGCCCAATGCCGCGGAGATCTGGTCGATGCAAAGATCCGGGTCGCGCAAATGTTCGCGGATGAAGGCTTGCGCGCGAATGTACATCGCTTCGGGACCGACGCGATCGAACATCGTGTCGGCCTCGCGCAGCGGTAACAGCAAGAGATCGATGAGCGAATCGGCGACGCCGATGGCGTTGTGAGGCGACAGTCGCTTTGCTTCATCAAACGCGGTGTGCACGAAGTCATAGGCGATGCGGCCGGTGCCGTTTCGCGCGGAGAGCTTGCAAGGCAACATCTTCGCCGTGCGGAAGCCGCGCTCGTGGAGCAGCTCCTTCGGGACAATCACAACCTCGTGCCGGGTCAATGAGGGGCTCACGATCGTGTGCGGACAGGAGACGTCATAGGCAAGACAATCGCCGGGCATGATGTCGATGCGGCGGCCGTTCTGTTCGAAATGCGAGATGCCGTAGGTCTGGAACAGTATCTTGACGTAGGGATGTTCGCTCAGCTTTGTGCCCGAGATCGTATGCGCGATACGATGCTGGCTCGCCTCGATCTGACAGAGTTTGAGCTGCGAGACGGTCGTGTAATTTATCCGTCCCTCCAGCGAGGAACCTTCCAGCGGATCGACATCAAACTGGCCGCATAGATCGGTCAGTGCGTCTGACCAAGTTTGGATCTGCTTCTTCGGCGCCAACCCGGAAGTGCTGAGTGAACGAACTGTATCAGGCATTGCCCAGCCACCGATTTGAGAACAGACTGCTACCTCCGCCGAGGCGTCGGTCAGATGGTCGCGACATTTGGCCCCAATTTAGGCAGTCGTCAGGAAGCGCGCAGATTCTTCCCAATATCCCTTTGACAATCCTCCAACTTAGTTTCGGCGGCGTCAAGGGAAACCTAGACCGAGAGTCGCGCAGGGAAGGCCATGGGAACACGCCCACGGCATCATGCTTCGCAGCATCACGAGAGCCGAAACAGCGCGTCCAGCGCGAAATTAAAAAATTCAGTTGGGTTTCGCTATTGAGCAAACCCGCTTCGCTCTTGGGCAAGTTTCCCATCTCCGGGCGGGATAGGAATAGGGACCAATAATGGAAGAATGGGCCGTTTCGGCGGAAACCCAAAACTCGTATCCTGGAGGAAACACTATGCGCAAGGTGCTATCCGCAGCCTGTCTTGGCGCTATGGCGACATTCGTTGTCGGCGTCGCATACGCCAACGAAGAACTGATCAAGATGTCGCAGAACCCAAAGGACTGGGTGCAGCCGGCCGGCGACTACGCCAACACACGTTACTCGAAGCTTAACCAGATCAACGCATCCAACGTCGGCAAGCTTCAGGTCGCCTGGACCTTCTCGACCGGCGTGCTGCGCGGCCACGAAGGCGGCCCGCTCATCATCGGCAACATGATGTACGTCCATACGCCGTTCCCGAACAAGGTCTATGCTCTTGACCTTTCGCAGGACAACAAGATCGTCTGGAAGTACGAGCCGAAGCAGGATCCGAACGTCATTCCGGTGATGTGCTGCGACACGGTGAATCGCGGCGTGGCCTATGGCGACGGCAAGATCTTCCTGCATCAGGCCGACACCACCTTGGTCGCCCTCGATGCCAAGACCGGGCAGGTCGCTTGGAGCGTCAAGAATGGAGATCCGGGTAAAGGCGCTACCGGTACCCTCCTCGCCGCTGGTCGTCAAGGACAAGGTTCTGATCGGCATTTCAGGCGGCGAGTTTGGCGTGCAGTGTCACGTCACGGCCTATGACCTCAAGAGCGGCAAGCAGGTATGGCGCGCCTTCTCTGAGGGGCCGGACGATCAGATCATGTTCGATGAGAAGACCACCGAGCACGGCAAGCCGGTCGGCAAGGACTCGAGCATCAAGACCTGGCAGGGCGATCAGTGGAAGATCGGCGGCGGCTGCACATGGGGCTGGATGTCCTATGATCCAAGTCTGAACCTCGTCTATTACGGTTCGGGCAACCCCTCGACCTGGAACCCGAAGCAGCGTCCGGGTGACAACAAATGGTCGATGACCGTTTTCGCCCGCAATGCAGATACTGGCGTTGCGCGCTGGGTCTATCAGATGACGCCCCATGACGAGTGGGACTATGACGGCGTCAACGAAATGATTCTCAGCGACCAGAACGTCAACGGCCAGGAGCGCAAGCTGCTGACCCATTTCGATCGCAACGGTTTGGCTTACACGATGGACCGTGCCACCGGCGAACTTCTGGTAGCCGAGAAGTACGATCCCAAAGTGAACTGGACCACCGGCGTCGACATGAACAAGAGCTCGCCGACTTATGGTCGTCCCAAGGTCGTCGATCAGTATTCGACGGAGAAGGGTGGCGAGGACAAGAACACCAAGGGTATCTGCCCGGCCGCGCTCGGCACCAAGGACCAACAGCCGGCAGCCTATTCGCCCGATACGCAACTGTTCTATGTTCCGACCAACCACGTCTGTATGGACTATGAGCCGTTCAAGGTGAGCTACACCGCGGGTCAGCCCTATGTTGGGGCAACGCTCTCGATGTATCCGCCCCAAGGCGAAAGCCATATGGGCAACTTCATCGCCTGGGACAACAAGACCGGCAAGATCGTGTGGTCGAACAAGGAGCCGTTCTCGGTGTGGTCAGGTGCGCTCGCTACCGCTGGCGGCGTGGTGTTCTACGGAACGCTCGAAGGTTACCTCAAGGCGGTCGATGCCAAGACGGGCAAGGAGCTCTACAAGTTCAAGACCCCGTCCGGTATCATCGGTAACATCAACACCTATGAGCAGGGCGGCAGGCAGTATGTTGCAGTGCTGTCCGGTGTTGGCGGCTGGGCGGGTATCGGCCTTGCCGCAGGTCTGACCGAGCCAACTGAAGGCCTCGGCGCAGTCGGTGGCTACGCCGCGCTGGCCAACTACACCGCGCTCGGCGGCACGCTCACGGTGTTCGCGCTGCCGCAGTAAGTGCTAACTTCGTTCCGACGCGTGGCTCGTGCCACGCGTCGGTTCGTCTGCCATCGAATATTGAGGACAATCTCTTGCGTATAATCTGGTTGTTGGCGGCCACTCTCGTTTTGATGGCCTCCGGAAAGCTCGTTCTAGCCGATGACGCGGTCGATCCGAAGGCCGTCAAGTCCGAGGACGGAAAGTATCTCGACAAGGAAGGCAGTCCTACCTTCAATGTCGGAGCCGACGGTACCGTCGATTGGTACACTTATTCGGGATTTCGTCGCTATCATTCGGAATGCCATGTCTGCCATGGCCCTGACGGGATGGGGTCGACCTACGCGCCGGCGCTAAAGGATTCGCTGAAGACGATGAGCTACGGCGACTTTGTCGGGGTCGTCGCGAGCGGCCGCAAGAACGGCAACTCCGTCATGCCAGCCCTCGGCGACAACCCCAATGTCGCCTGCTACATGGACGACTTTTATGTGTATCTGCGCGCCCGCGCCCATGATGCCGTCGGGCGCGTTCGTCCCGCCAAGAAGGAAGACAAGCCCGACGCGTACACCGAGACAGAAAAGTCCTGCATGGGAAGCAAGTGATCATGCCGAACATGCGAGGTTCACGTCCTGGTACGTCCGTGCAGCGATTTGAAAAGCAAATGTGGAGCTTAAGATAAAAGCAAATGTGGAGCTTAAGATGAAGACCCGCGCCGCTGTCGCGTTCGAAGCCAAAAAGCCTCTTGAAATCGTTGAGGTTGATCTTGAGGGCCCAAAAGCTGGCGAGGTTCTCGTCGAGATCAAGGCGACTGGAATCTGTCATACCGACGCTTACACGCTTGATGGGTTCGACAGCGAAGGAATCTTTCCTTCGATACTCGGTCATGAGGGCGCGGGCATCGTCCGCGAAGTCGGGCCGGGCGTGACGTCGGTCAAGGCCGGCGATCACGTGATTCCGCTCTACACGCCGGAATGTCGCCAGTGCAAAAGCTGCCTGAGCGGCAAGACCAATCTCTGTACTGCCATTCGCGCCACCCAGGGCAAGGGGCTGATGCCTGACGGCACCTCGCGCTTCAGCTATCAGGGCAAGCCGATCTTCCATTACATGGGCTGCTCGACGTTTTCGAACTTTACCGTGCTGCCGGAAATCGCGGTGGCAAAGATCCGCGAGGACGCGCCCTTCGACAAGAGCTGCTACATCGGTTGTGGGGTGACGACGGGCGTTGGCGCCGTGGTTAATACCGCCAAAGTGACACCGGGCGCCAACGTCGTCGTTTTCGGTCTCGGCGGCATCGGCCTCAACGTCATCCAGGGCGCGAAGATGGTAGGCGCCGACAAGATCGTCGGCGTCGACATCAACGATTCCAAGGAGGACTGGGGCCGCCGTTTCGGCATGACGCATTTCGTCAACCCGACCAAGGTCAGTGACATCGTCCAGCATCTGGTCGGGCTCACCGACGGCGGCGCCGATTACACCTTCGATTGCACCGGCAACACCACCGTGATGCGGCAGGCGCTCGAAGCGTGCCATCGCGGCTGGGGCGTCTCGGTCGTGATCGGGGTCGCTGAGTCCGGCAAGGAGATCGCCACCCGGCCATTCCAGCTCGTGACCGGCCGTGTCTGGAAAGGCACGGCCTTTGGCGGCGCGCGCGGCCGCACGGACGTGCCGAAAATCGTCGACTGGTACATGAACGGAAAGATCGAGATCGATCCGATGATCACGCATGTCCTCAAGCTTGAGGAGATCAACAAGGGATTCGACCTCATGCACGAAGGCAAGTCGATCCGTTCGGTTGTCGTATTCTGAATCGGGGAACTTCAAGCACAAGGAGGATAGGCCTATGACTGTTCATATCCACCCATCGATTGACAGCGGCGTAAAGCAGGGGACTGGCAACTTCGCCGGCGGCACCCTGGTCTGCAAATGCCAAGACAAGCCGGTCAAGGTCGCCATCAAGGGCGACGTGGCCCACAACCACGCCTGCGGCTGTACCAAATGCTGGAAGCCCGAGGGGGCGATCTTCTCCGTCGTCGCCGTCGTCCCGCGCGACAATGTGAATGTAGTCGAGAACGGCGACAAGCTGCAGATCGTCGACCAGGCGGCGGCAATTCAGCGTTATGCCTGCAGGGCCTGCGGTACGCATATGTACGGTCGGATCGAGAACACGGGGCATCCGTTCTATGGGCTCGACTTCATCCATCCCGAACTGTTCCAGGAAGGCGGATGGGCAGCTCCTGGGTTTGCCGCGTTCGTGTCGTCCGTGCTGGAGTCCGGTGTTCAGCCCGGTGAGATGGATGGCATCAGGGCCCGGCTGAAGGAACTTGGACTGGAGCCGTATGATTGTCTGTCGCCGCCCTTGATGGATGCGATCTCGAGCCACGTAGCCAAGTCCAAGGCCAGGGCTGCTTGAATAAGGCAGCTTGAACAGGGCGGCTTGGACGGGCGCCAGCCTGAGCTCGCGCGATACCAAACAAAGTTGCGCTGATGGCGGTCGCCGTCGGCGCAACCGCGCTCTGAGAGTACGGCGGGGCGGTCCCATGCCTTTCCGTTGGGCCGACAGGTGAGCAGGCCTGCCGGCCTCTAGTCGCTCGGCGATCGGGCCGGCGGTGCGTCCCGCGCCTAATTCCCAGACATCGAAGTCTTCGCGCAGTCGCCATGCGACATGGTTGTTGCAGGGCGTGCAATCGGCTGCACTTGACCGATCGTCTGATTTTGCATGCTGCGGTGCGGTGGCCTTGTCATGGCGGCCGCGATGCTGGAGACGGACATTCCCCGGGAGGTGTTGACCCATTGAGCGGTTCCCTTCTATGGACGGTGCTGACCGCATAGATGCTCGCGAGGATTCCCACGATGCCAATCGTCACAGACGCCGCCTTCATTCTGCCCGACGATTTCGCCGGTGCCGCGCTGATGGGGCGCGTCTGGCGTCCCGATCTTGCCGGCCCGTCGGTGGTCGCGATCCGCCAGGACGGCGTGTTCGACATCACCGAGGACTTCCCCACCGCCAGCGAGCTTGCCGCTGCTGCCGATCCGGCCGGGGCGCTGCGCGCCGCGCGTGGCGAGCGCCTTGGCGCACTGCAGGATCTCCTAGACAACACGCCGCCCGACACCCGCGATCCGACCAGGCCATGGCTGCTCGCCCCGATCGATTTGCAGGTGATCAAGGCTGCCGGCGTCACGTTCGCCGTGTCGATGCTGGAGCGAGTGATCGAGGAGCGGGCACGCGGCAATCCGGATTCGGCCGAGGCGATCCGGGCCGAGGTGACGCGGATCGTCGGCACCGACCTGTCGCAACTGAAGCCGGGCTCGGCCGAAGCGCAGCATGTGAAGGACGTGCTGGTTTCCCAGAACGCCTGGAGCCAGTATCTCGAGGTCGGCATCGGGCCAGACGCCGAGGTGTTTACCAAGGCGCCCGTGCTGTCGGCGGTCGGTACATGCGTGGATGCGGGCCTGCATCCGAAATCGACCTGGAATAATCCGGAGCCGGAGGTCGTGCTGGTGGTGGCGAGCGATGGGCGCATCGTTGGCGCCACGCTCGGCAACGATGTCAATCTGCGCGACTTCGAGGGGCGTTCGGCGCTGCTCCTGTCCAAGGCAAAGGACAACAACGCCTCCTGCGCCATCGGGCCGTTCGTGCGGTTCTTCGACGCGAGCTTCACGCTCGATGACGTGCGGAGAATGGAAATTTCGCTGGAGGTGAAGGGGCCGGAAGGCTTCGTCCTGCACGGCGCATCCTCGCTGACTCAGATCAGCCGCGACCCGGCCGACATCGTCGGGCAGACGATTAACGAGAACCATCAATATCCCGATGGCTTTGTGCTGTTCCTCGGCACGATGTTCGCGCCGATCCAGGATCGTGCCGCGAAGGGACAGGGGTTCACCCATGTCGAAGGCGATTTGGTGACGGTCGCCACGCCGAAACTAGGCCGGCTGACCAACCGGATGCGTCACAGCGGCGATTGCGAGCCCTGGCAGTTCGGCTTGGCCGATCTCTTCGCCGCATTGATGCGCCGTAAGGGCGCCGCCCGAAGCAGCAATAGCAGATAGAAACGGACTGGGAATCTATGCGCAAGTGGGCAGGAAGATAGTCGGCAGGATCGTCCACGCGATCCCAAGAAGCGAAAGCAGGATCAGAAGGTGTGATACGCCACGCAGGAACCGAGAGCTGCCGAGGCTCTGGGTGGGCCGGGCACTACCGCGATGGAGCGTCCATGCCGTCAGGAGGAGGGCGGTTAAAGCTGCGGCAGTGGCAAGAGTAATCGTCCAGGCCATCATGGTAGCCGCTGCGGCCACTGGTCCAATGCAGATCAGCGCTTCGGTGGCGTAGACGGTCGTCAGATGCAGAAACCAGATAAGGGGCGGAGCAAGCACCTGCAGAAGATTGCCAAGGGATGGCTTGATAGTGTCGCTCATCCTGCAAGCCTCGGAAATCCGTGCACGAGGAGAAGCCCCAGCAGGCCGGAATTGCGCATTCCGAATGTAAGAATGGCGTTGGTCAGCGCGAAGTGGCCCCGACTTGCCGCAACGCTGTAAAGACCGGACCATGCGAAGAGAAAGCCGCCGAGCGCGATTGCGATCAGGCCATAGAGAATGAAACGGATGGTTCGTATCAGGCGTGGGCGTGAAACAAGGGGCATCGCTAGCGGCCGATGGGGAGCCTGCCGTCCGGCATGGGAGCCGCGGATACTTCCGCGCGTGTTATTAACTGCACGGTGATGATCACGGCCGCGACCAGATAGCTGAGTGGACAGGCTATGATCATGAGCAGGCCGGCTAGATGTTGATCCTCCAGCGCGTGATGCAATGAGACATGTCCAGGAGCGTCAGCAAGATGGCCTGAGAACCTATAGAGTGTTCTCGGCGCGAAGATGAGCAGCGCCGCAAGCAGACATGTCAGTTTTCCAGTAATCAGGAGCGCCGGAATTGTCTGCCACCGCGATGCGGCGGAAGTGGTCAGCAGGGACAACCAGAAGAAGAGCGCGGCCAGCAATAGAGTTGCGTGGAACGTCAAACCAGCTGGCGGAGACCGGAGGAGAAGGTGATGGACCGCGGGCGAATGCCACGTCCAGAGCAGAACAATCTGAAGGAAAGTCGCAGTCCAGAGCCAGAACGGTCGGGTGCCGCCGATAGCCGGCGGGTAACGATCAACGCGGCGACCGAGGGCGCGATGATATTCATCGATGCGATATGCAGCACCATATGGGTCGAGAAATGACTGAGATCGTAAACCAAAAGCACCGCCGCCCCAGTCAAGAGAACGGCAGTAGCGCTCGCGATGGCGGGACTGGTCATCCGGACGTTCAATGTCCTGGCTTATCGCCCTCAACGGGCATCAAAGCATCAAGTCCAAGTTCCCAAAGATGTTCCCCCCATCGCGCGGCGCCGCTTGGCGCAGCAGCACCACCTAAAGGAACTTACGGAACAAAACGGCATTGAAGATGCGGCGTTCATGGCTCGCAAAACGCGAAGCAGGAGCATGATATGGCTCGGAGATCGATCTGGACGCGGTACGGGTTCGCCTGGGTTACTGGGGCTTTATTTCTGATTACGCTGACCGGTCACTGGATATTCGGTTGGTATGCCTACGCGAACGAGCAGCTTGCTCTCAAGCAGCCAGTTGAAATCAGCGACTACACCATGCAGATGATGCGTGACATGCTGGAGAACTGGCAATCTGAGTTTTTGCAGTTGCTTTGGCAGGTTGCCGGTCTGGCCATTCTGCTGCACGTCGGCTCGCCGCAATCCAAGGAGGGCGAGGACCGGATCGAGGCCAAGATCGACGCTATATTGCTTGCTGTGGAGCCGAAGAAAGGCGACAGCCTCCTGAAGGAAATCGATGACGAATATGAAGGGCGTCATACGGACTCCGGCTTTGTACGGAAGCTGGAGCGTCTACATAGCTGAGCCCACCGTCGGGCGGCCGCACGTTTGGTGCATGTCGAGCTCGCAAGCGGTATGATGTCCGCGAGCCTATCAAGCCAGCCGCGGGCCGGCACATGTGAGCGGCATCGCTGTCGGCGAGAGTGACGTGCCCTGATTCCCTGTTGTACGATCCCGATCAACGACAACCTGGGATGTATCTGCAATGGCGAAAATCAGGATCGGTCTGGCCGGCTGCGGCTTCGTGTCCGAGCTGCACATGCATGCCTATCGGCGCGTTTATGGCGTGGATGTCGAGGTCAGGGCTGTTGCAGCGAGGGGCAGTTATGTCCTCGAGTTTGCCAATCGTCACCAGATCCCGGCGGTGTACCGCAGCTTTGGCGATCTGATCGCCGACAGCGATCTCGATGTGATCGACATCTGCACGCCGCCCAACTTGCACACTTCAATGATTGTCGATGCGATGCAGGCCGGCAAACACGTTATCTGCGAAAAGCCGTTCGCCGGCTATTTCGGCCGGGATGGTGACAAGGCGCCGATCGGCAAGCACGTGCCGAAGGCATTAATGTATGAGCGCGTGCTGGACGAAATGGCGGAGACCCGCGCGGCGATCAACAGGACCGGCAAGCTCTTCATGTATGCGGAGGACTGGATTTACGCGCCGGCGGTGACCAAGACCGCCGAGATCCTCAAGGCCACGAAAGACAAGATCCTGTTCATGAAGGGGGAGGAGAGCCACTCCGGCTCGCATGCGGCGCACGCCGCGCAGTGGGCGCTGACCGGCGGAGGCTCGCTGATCCGGATGGGATGTCATCCGCTTTCGGCGGTGCTTTATCTCAAGCAGGTTGAGGCGAAGGCGCGCGGAGAGACGATCAGCGTTGCGAGCGTGACGTGTGACGTCGGCAATGTCACGGCTATCCTCAAACCGGAGGAGCGCACCTACATCAAGGCCAATCCGGTCGACGTCGAGGATTGGGGCACGCTCACGGTGACCTTCTCCGACGGCACCAAGGCGACGGTGTTTTCCGGCGACATGATCATGGGAGGCGTCCGCAACCTGATCGAGACCTATATCAGCGGCGGCTCGCTGTTCGCCAACATCACGCCGAACACGCACATGATGAGTTACCAGACCAGTGAGGAGAAGCTCGCCGGCGTCTATATCACCGAAAAGGTCGACCGCAAGACCGGCTGGCAATATGTCTGCCTCGAGGAGGAATGGACGCGCGGCTATACGCAGGAAATCCAGGACTTCATGGAGTGCGTCGCCAGCGGCCGGCAACCGCTCTCCGATCTGGCGCTGGCCTTCGAGACGATCAAGGTCAACTACGCCGGCTATTGGGCGGCTGAGGAGGGACGGCGCGTCACGTTGTGAGCCCGCTGGCGAATGATCCGATCGTGGCGCGCCCGCCACATGGTGCGAGACGCCGCTTCGCGGCTCCTCACCATTAGGGTCTGGGAGCTTGCGCGATGCGATACCTCATCCTGAGGAGCGCGCGTCTCGAAGGATGAAGCCCCGAACGTTCTACGCCGCGTAGACCGATGACTTCGGCAGCGGGAACACTGGATCCCGCGTCCTGATATTGGTGGGCCAGACCACCGAGATATGCTCGCCGGCATTTTGCATCACGACCGGGGTCGAGCGCTCGTTCTGGCCGGAAAGCGGCGTGCCGGGCCGATAGAATTTCACGCCGTAGCCCTGGATAGTGCCGCCCGGCGGGATGTCCACGTCGAGCGCCGCCTTGCGAACCGCTTCGGGATCGAAGCCGCCATATTTCTCCTTTGCCACGGGCAGTACGTTGTTGAGCAGGATCCAGGTCTGGTTGAAACCCATCGAGCAATGCGGCGGAACGTCGGTCGCGCTGGTTTTTTCCTTGTAGCGGGCGACCATGACCTTGGTGAGATCGCCGATCCCGGGCGCGAGTTTCGCGGGATCGAGCAATTGGGCCGGCACCGGATCGATGTTGCAGAAGTTGTCGATGTCCGCACCGAAGGTCGCGCGCAACTTGTCGAGCTGGCTGTAGCCTGCGCCGGCGCCGAACAGCATCTTGAACTTGAGGCCGTTCTCGCGCGCTTGCCGCAGGAACAGAGTGATGTCCGGATTGTATCCGGCATGGGAAATCACATCAGCCCTGGCGCGCTTGATCTTGGTCACCAGCACCGAGAGGTCGGGGGCGGACGCAGAATAGCCTTCCTTGAGCACGACTTGCAGGCCGGCCTCCTTCGCATAGGCTTCGTCGGCCACGGCGACGCCGACCCCGTAAGGGCCGTCCTCGTGAATCAGCGCGACCTTGACGTCCTTGGGCTCCATGCCGAGCTTGGTTTTGGCGTGCTCGCTGATGAAGCTCGCAAAGGCCTGGCCATACTGATCGGAATGAATCTGTGCGCGGAAGACGTATTGCAGGTTCTTGTCCTTGAAGACGGCAGTCGAAACCGCAGTCGTGATCCAGAGAATCTTTTTCTGCTGCTCGACCTTGGCCGAGAGCGGAACCGCGTGCGAACTCGCATAGACACCGTTGATGATGTCGATCTTCTCCTGGTCGATCAGGCGATTGGCCTCATTGATCGCCACATCCGGCTTGCTCTGGGAATCGGCAGCGACAGGGACAACCTTGTACTTGCCGCCGATGCCGCCCTTTTCGTTGACGAGATCGATGGCAATCTGCGCGCCGATCGAGGAGGCGACCGACCCGCCCGCGGCAAAAGGCCCGGTCAAGTCGTAGATCAGGCCGATGCGTACCGTCTCGGCTTGTGCCTGCGCGCGGGTCCAATCGAAGCTGAATGCAGCGGCGGCCGCCGCAGAAGTCTTCAGCAGTGTTCTGCGTGAAGTCGGCATCGTGTCCTCCCACTGAATTATTATTATCGCCGGGACTGGTTCTTCCGGGTTTTCAGTCAAGTATTTGGAGAATACGGCGAGAAGTCAACCTGCGCGCATGCTCGTCATGGGGCGCTTGTGGCAGTGCAAACGTGTGGTTGGGCAAGCGCAGGGCAGGGCTCGCCGACTAAAGTCTGGTAGAGGATGGATGTGGAGCAAGGAGATCGCGCCGCGTGCATTTTCGTGTATCGGGAGAATCCGATGTTGATGATGACCAGCACGGGCGCGGCGATCACAGGCGACTGCATTGAACGCCATGTCGAAGGCGATCGGGGTGAACTGACCGAGGTTGCGTTCGAACTGACTGCCCGCTTTCGGGCGAAGGCTTGCCGATCTCGCGCAGCGCCTGGAGCGCAGCAAAATGCAATTTGCTGCGGTTGGGTCAGACAAACCGAGTGGTGTTGAAAACAGGAAGGCTGCACGTGACAATTTGTCCGCTGCCTCTTTTTGGCCGGGTTCGCCCTTTCAGTTTGTGATATCTGAATCCACTTACGCATTACACCATCGCCCGATGGCATCAATGCAGAACGCGAGACGAAAATGTCATCGCCTTCAGATCAGACCCGGCGCACGATTATCCTGACCGCTCTTGCCACCGCGGTGCACGCAGCGGCGCCTAGACCGGCCGCGGCCGAGGAGGACCAGCCCGGCAGCGACCTGCGACCCCAAAAAGCCGACGTCCTGGTCTTCGCCGAGGGGGATCATGCGGGTGAGGTCATCAAGCCGCAGGACCTGAAGGTTGGCGAACCGTTCGTTCGCGCCTGGCCAAAGGATCCCAAAACTTCGGTGGTCCGAAAAGGTTCGCGGTTGAATGAGGTGGTGGTCGTAAAACTTGATCCGGCCGAACTTGATGACGACACGCGCGCGAGGTCGGCTGACGGCATCGTTGGGTATTCGGTGATTTGTACCCACGCCGGGTGCCCTATCACTGCCTGGGGCAAGGCGGCGCAGGGCGAAAAAGACGTGCTCAAATGCGTTTGCCATAATTCCGAGTTCGACCCCCGGCAAAACGCGCAAGTGGTGTTTGGACCGGCGCCTCGACGCCTTGCGGCACTTCCGTTGGCGATAGCTGACGGTTCGCTCACCGTCGCTGGAACATTCGTTGGAAAGGTAGGAGCACAGCAAGGAGGGTGATCGCAGTCCGCATCAAATGCCGCACAACCACCAAGAAAGATGAAGAAACAAACGGGAGGTAGCGTCTATGACCATGAAGCAATGGCTATTGTCGAGCTTTGTCGCGTCCACGTGCCTGTTTCCAATCGGTGCCTTTGCCGGCCCGATTGAGAAATACACTCCGGTGACAGCCGATCGCCTGAAGAACCCGGAACCCGGCAACTGGATGCTCTATCGCCGAACCTATGACGGCCAGGGATACAGCCCGCTCGACCAGATCAATACCTCGAACGTGAAAGACCTGGTACCGGCGTGGACCTTCTCCACCGGCGTGGTTGAAGGGCACGAGGCTCCCCCGATCGTGAATAACGGCGTGATGTTCGTCGCGACTCCGATGGGCCAAGTGATCGCCCTCAACGCCAAGACAGGCGAAGAGTACTGGCGTTACAAACGCCAGCTCCCCGACGATCTCTTCCAATTGCACCCGACCAACCGCGGGGTGGGATTGTGGCAAGACAAGCTGTACCTGGCTACAACGGATGACCATGTGGTCGCGCTCGATGCCAAAACGGGCAAGGTCCTCTGGGATACCAAAGTCCAGGACTACAAGAAGGGTCAGTACCTGACTCTGATGCCGCTGATTGTCGACGGAAAGGTTATCGTCGGTGCTGCCGGCGGTGAATTCGGCGTGCGGGGCTATGTCGTCGCGTATGATGCCAATGACGGCAAAGAGTTGTGGCGGACCTTCACCATTCCCGGAAAAGGCGAGCCTGGCAACGAAACGTGGAGCGGCGACGACTGGAAAACGGGTGGCGGCTCTGCGTGGATGACGGGCAACTACGATCCCGACACCAGGACCATTTACTGGGGCGTTGGCAACGCCGCACCGTGGCCGGGAGATACTCACCCCGGCGACAATCTTTACACAACCTCGGTGCTAGCGCTCGACCCGGATAGCGGCAAGATCAAAACCTATTTCCAGTACCATCAAAACGATTCCTGGGATTGGGACGAGGTGGAAGCACCAATGCTGGTCGACGTGCAGAGGGATGGACGCATCTTCAAGGGCCTCATCCATCCGGGACGCAACGCGATCTTCTGGGTACTCGAGCGCAAGCCGGACAGCATCAAGTATGTAGCCGGCTGGCCTTATGTCTATACCGACGTCTGGAAGGGCATTGAGCCCGAGACCGGCAAGCCGATTGTCGATCCGGCTCACAAGCCAGTTATGGGCAAGCGGGTTGACTTCTGTCCGTCATTATGGGGCGGCAAGGATTGGCCGTCGGCGGCCTATAGTCCGAAGACCCGCTTTGTCTATGTTCCGGCCAACGAGAATTTCTGCGGCGGCTTTACCGGCGAGAAGGTGCCGTTGGTTCCCGGTCAGCTTTGGCTCGGGACCAAGCCCGAAGATATCGGCCTGAAGGTTCGCTCCGGCGCCACTCATTTTGGCGAGCTGCAGGCCTGGGATCCGGGCACGGGAAAGAAGGTCTGGTCGCACAATTTCCCCAGATCGCAGCTGTTTGGTTCGGTGACGGCGACCGCGGGCGATCTCGTCTTTGTGGGCGGTACCAATGACCGGATGTTCCGCGCCTTTCATGCCAAGACAGGCGAACTGCTTTGGGAGCAGAAGACCAACTCCGGCATCGTGGGTATGCCGGTCGCGTATGAAGTCGATGGGACGCAATATATCGCTGTCCAGTCGGGCTGGGGCGTAGACGCGCAGCGCATCCAGGACTCATTGGTGACTCAGAACAATGTCGGTCTTGAGAATAACGTGCCCCAGGGCGGCGTTGTCTGGGTATTCGCCGTCAAGAAGTAACTGGCGATAATCTAAAGAAGAGCGGCGGACGAGATGCCCGCCGCTCTTTTGCTGCAACCGGCTAACCCGCCTCAGGCTTCAAGTTGCTTGCCGATCGGCAGCGCGCGGATGCGCTTGCCGGTCGCGGCGAAGATCGCGTTGATCAGCGCCGGCGCAACGGGCGGCAGCCCTGGCTCGCCAACGCCACTGGGCGGCGTGTCGGGGTCGGCAGGCGCGATATAGACGTTGGTCACGGCAGGGGATTCGTCGATCCGAATTACCGGGAAATCGTCGAAATTGCCCTGTTGCACCTTGCCGTCCTTGAAAGTGATCTCGCCATACTTGGCGAAGCTCATGCCCATGATTACAGCGCCTTCCATCTGCGCCTGGATTCGCTCCGGATTGACGTGGGTTCCGCAATCGATCGCGGTATCCACCCGGGGCACGGTGAGCTTGCCCTTGTCGTCGAAAGCTACCTCGACAATGGTCGCGATGTAGCTGACGAAACTGCGGTGCGCGGCAATGCCAAGCCCGTGGCCCTTGGGCACAGACCGTCCCCAACCGCCCTTGTCCGCGACCAGCTCAACGACCTTGCGAAGACGTGCCGTGTCGATCGGATAGCTGTCATAGGGTTCGCCGTAGTTCCAGAGGTCTTTTACCGAATCGAGCTTGACGATCCGGGGCGAGCCGATCAGCTCCAGCAGCATGGTCTTTTGATCGCGGTTGGTGGCATGGGCGAGTTCGCCCACCATCGATTGCACCGCAAAGGCGCGCGGGATATTCGACACCGAGCGGAACCAGCCGATCCGGGTACGCGCGGCCGCTTCCGGATTCTCGCACTGGACGTTGGCGATCTCAAAGGGCATGTCGACCAGCCCCATGCCGAGTTCGAACGGCGCCTGATGCAGCGCACCGGCGGCAAATGTCGAGGCGATGCTCGGCGCGACGCTGCGATGCCGCCAAGCCGTCACCTTGCCGTTCTTGTCGAGGCCAGCCTCAATGCGTTCGACCGAGACGGTGTGCAGGAAGCCATTGCGAATGTCGTCTTCCCGCGTCCATTGCACCTTGACGGGGGCCCCGAGCTCCTTTGAAAGCAGTGCCGCCTCGAGGGCGAAATCGCACTTCGACTTGCGCCCGAAGCCGCCGCCGAGCAGCGTGACGTTGACGGTGACATTCTCCTGGGGAATGCCGAGCGTTTTGGCGACGTCTTCGCGCGTTCCGCCCGCGCTTTGCACTGGTGCCCAGATCTCCGCCTTGTCGCCCTTGACGTCCGCGACCGCGACCGGCGGTTCCATGCTGGCATGGGCATGATGCGGCACGTAATACTCACCGACGATCACCTTGTCGGCGCCCTTCAAGGCGGCCTCGACGTCGCCCTCCTTGCGTACCACCAGGCCGGGTTTCCGTGCGGCTTGCTCCAGTTCGGCGCGGTAGGCGACCGACTCGTATTTGCCGTTGGCGCCATCGTCCCAGACGATCTTCAACGCGTTGCGGCCCTTGATGGCCGCGCCGGTGTTGCGCGCGATCACAGCGATCCCGCCGAGCGGCTGGAATTTTGAAGGCCACGGCCAGCCCCTGACTTCCATGACCTTCTCGACGCCGGAAACCTTCATCGCTTCCGCCCCATCGAACGACGCGACCTTGCCGCCGGTCACCGGCGGCCGGGCGATGACGGCATATTTCATGCCGGGCAGGCGGACGTCGGCGCCGTAGCGCGCGGTGCCCACCGTGATGTCGCGACCGTCGACGATGCCGATCTGGCCTTTGCCCAGATAACGAAAATCCTTTGGGTCTTTCAGCCTCAGGCCTTCGACACTCGGCACCGACTCCCTGGCGGCATCGGCTGCCAGCTCGCCGAAGCCGATGCGGCGTCCGCTCGCATTGTGGACGACCTCGTGATTGATCGCCTTCACTTCGGTCGCTGGCACGCCCCAACGTTTCGCCGCTGCGGTTTCGAGCATCGTGCGGGCCGAAGCGCCGATCTGGCGCATCGGCATCAGATAGTGCCGCGTGCTGCGCGATCCGTCGGTATCCTGGTTGCCAAATTTGACCTCGTCGCCAGGCGCCTGCTGGACGCGAACGCGCGACCAGTCGGCTTCCATCTCTTCGGCGACGATCATCGGCAGGCTGGTGCGGACACCCGTTCCCATCTCGGCGCGGTGCGCGACGATCGTCACCGTTCCGTCGGATGCGATAGAAACGAAAACGCGCGGGTTCACCACGGTACCGTGCGGCATCTTGTCCGCACCGGTCTGGTACGCAGCAAAGCCGGGGCGTGACATCACGGGAGCGGCGAGCACAAAACCGCCGGCCAGCCCGAGGCCCTTCAAGATACTGCGGCGTGAAACGTTGTCGACCTTGATGTGCCGTTCGAAGCCACGGAGCTTGTTGGGATTGGTGAGGATATTCATGGTTACACCCCCGTCGATGCGAGATGCACGGCCTTCTCGATGCGTTGATAAGTGCCGCAACGGCAGATGTTGCCCGCCATCGCTTCGCGTATCTGGTCGTGATTGGGCTTTGGATTTTCCATCAACAGGGCCGCGGCCTGCATGATCTGGCCGGCCTGGCAAAAGCCGCATTGCGGGACATTAAGCTGACGCCAGGCCTTCTGGACCGCGTGATCTCCGGTCGGATGCAAGCCTTCGATGGTCGTGACCTCGCGGCCGACCACGTCGGAAACCGAGGTGATGCAGGCGCGGACGGCCTGTTTGTCGACGATAACCGTGCAGGCACCGCATAGCGCCTGGCCGCACCCGTATTTCGTGCCCATCAAGCCGGCCTCATCGCGCAGAAACCAGAGTAATGGAAGGTCCGGGTCGCCGTCCCAGCTGTGCTCTTGGCTATTGATCTTCACCTTGATCATGATCGTTCCTCGCTCTTCATAAGCTGCTGATGTTTGTTCGACGTGAGCGAGAACATATTTCCCAACCGCTCAACGCCGTTGCTTTACGAGTTTGATCGCGTGGCCGGAGAGCCGGCCTTGCTTGGCAACCGCTGGCTGAATTGTACGATTTGCTTTGAATTTTGGTGGGCCATCCTCCTGCTTAAACATTTATCCGTGTTTACAGGACGGCGCGGCGAGACAGGCGCCTAGCGGACGCTATCAGAAAGCACGCCAGATCGAATTCACAACGTGTTGTCTTTGCACTCAATTTTGGACGAAAGCGGGGCCGCCCCTCACGGACTGCCAATTTTTCCTGCCGGCCGTCATGCAGAACCCGCTTTGCAAGGGTTCGCGGGCAGACCGGTGCGATCAGCACCGCGTCGCCGGCTAGCCTGACCCGTTACGTTGCGAGCTGCGCCAACCCTTTCCAGTCGAATGCGATTCCATGGCCGGGCCGCGTCGGCGCCAATGCCATGCCTTCCTGGAGGGCAAGCTGGTGCTCGATGTAACTATCGAGCCCAAATCCGTGGACTTCGAGATAGGAGCGGTTCGGACACGCCGCGAGCAAATGCACGGTGACGTCATGTGCGCCGTGGCTGGTCACCGGTAGATTGAACGCTTCCGCCAGCCGCGCGATCTTCATAAAGGCAGTAACCCCGCCGCAATTGGTGACGTCGGGCTCGGGGTAGGACACCGCGCCGGCCGCGATGTAGTTCTTGAACTCCCAGAGCGTACGCAGGTTTTCGCCGGCCGCGATCGGGACGCCGCCGGCAGCCATGATGCGGGCGTGACCGGCAATATCGTCGGGAATGATCGGCTCTTCGAGCCAGGTGAGATCGTATGGTTGCAGCGCACGTGCCGCGCGGATGGCTTCCTCGACCGTCCATTTCATGTTGGCATCCGCCATCAGCGGAAAGCCGTTGCCAAGATGTTGGCGCATCGCCTGCACGCGCGCGACGTCGGATGCGAGATCGGGGCGGCCTACCTTCATCTTGATGGCGCGAAAGCCCTTGGCGAGATTGTCGTCGGTTTGCTTCAGAAGCTGTTCGATGGACAAATCGAGATCGATGCCGCCGGCGTAGCAGGGTACGCGGGCGTCGAAGCCGCCTAACATGCGAAACAGTGGCAGGTTGGCGCGGCGCGACTTCAGGTCCCACAGGGCGATATCGAGCGCCGAGAGCGCAAGCACCGGCGGGCCGCCGCGCCCGCCGTAATGCAGGCTCCACCAGACGTGATGCCAGATGGCTTCGGTGTCATCGGCCTCGCGGCCCTCGATCAGTTCGGGGATCTCCCGCCGGAGGATGTCGGCAATCGCGCCGCCATTGCGGCCGACGGTGTATGTATAGCCGACCCCTTCGGCCCCGTCCGAATCGCGGACACGGCATGTCACCAGTTCGAAGGCTTTGAGTTCGCCGTGCGTGCTGTCGGAGAGGGTAACGGGCAGGGGGATCCGGTAGAGTCCGGCCTCGGTTGTCTTGATACGCGCCATTGTTTCCACCCGATCTTTTTCATTGCACGCTAAATCGATCTTGTCGGCAGAGCAATTGCTTACAGCGCTCCCGGATGGGAACCACCTCGCAGTCGTTCGTCCGCTGTTTTCGAAGCGGGCGTGCGGCTAAGTCGCGTTCAAGGCCTGGGCGATATCAGCGATCAGATCGGATGGGTGCTCGATGCCGATCGACAGCCGGATCGTGCAATCGAGAACGCCTATTTTTTGGCGGATGCCAGCCGGAACGCCGGAGTGGGTCATGCTTGCAGGCAGGCTGGCAAGCGATTCGGTGCCGCCCAGGCTCACGGCCAGCTTGAAGATCTGCAGCGCGTTCAGGAATTTGAATGCGGCGGCTTGGCCGCCGACGATGTCGAAGGAAAATGTTGAGCCGGCACCAGTGCATTGCCTCGCAAACAGGCGGCCGGCAGGGGATGCCTCATCGTGGTGACCGAGGTAATGGACCTTTGCCACTTTTGGGTGGTCGCGCAGGTAGTCTGCGACGAGGCGCGCGTTTGCGTCAGCCTTCTCCATGCGGATGCCCAATGTTTCAAGCGACCGGCTGATCATCCAGCACGAATGGGGGTCTAGTTGGGTGCCAATCGCGCCGCGCAACGCTTTGACTTCCTTCATGAGCGCCTTTGAGCCAAGCGCAGCGCCTGCGATCAAGTCGGAATGACCGCCGATATATTTGGTCAGCGAGTACAGCGAAAGATCTGCGCCGTGTTCGATCGGTCGCTGAAACACCGGTCCGAGCAACGTATTATCGCATGCGATGATCGGCGTACTCCCCTGGGTTTGGCCGATCATCTCGGCGATCCGGCGGACCATTGCTACGTCGACCAGGCCATTGGTTGGATTGGCCGGTGTCTCAATGAAAATCATCGCAAGCCGGCCTTTGCGCATGGCGTCACCCGCTGCCGCTCTGACCGCCGCTTCGTCAATGCCGTCGGAGAAGCCCACCGCGCCGATGGAGAGGTTCGCAAGCGTCTTCGCAAACAGGGTCTCCGTCCCGCCATACAGTGGCTGGGAGTGCAGAATGACGTCGCCAGGGCGGACGAAGGCCAGGATTGTGGTCGAAATCGCGGCCATGCCCGAAGAGAACAGCGCGCAATTCTCGGCGCGCTCGTACACCGACAACCTGTCCTCGACGATCTCACTGTTAGGGTGATTGAACCGCGAGTAGACCAGACCAGCGCCCATCCCCTCGGGCGGCTCGCGCCGGCCCGCAACGTAATCGAAGAAGTCCTGTCCGTCTTCGGCGGTCCTGAAGACGAAGGTCGAGGTCAGGAAGACCGGTGGTTTGACGGCTCCTTCCGACAGTTGCGGATCGTAGCCGTAGTTCAGCATCAGCGTTTCCGGATGCAGCATGTGGTTGCCGATGTGGGTTTTCGACGGAAACGGTTTCACCATGGGCTGTCTCCCTGTCGGGGATGCGGAACGTCGCACTGCGTTGGAAGTGCGCAATCGCGAGGGCGATCAGGAGTAATGGATGCGATCGCATCCAGCGGCTCCAGTTGACGTTGTTAAGCTGGGATCAGCGTAGCAAAATTCGGGACTGATTTCACCGCATCCGGAGCGGATTTCGCAGTGCTCGATCGTCAGGCATGAACCGCAACCTTCAACGCCTCGGCGCGGATCTCTTCGACAAGCCGTTCCTTCAGGCTGACGAATTCGGGTGTGGTCTTGATCTTGTAGGATCGCGGGTGGGGTAGATCGACCGCGATCTCGGCCTTGATACGGCCCGGACGGGCGCTCATGACGATCACGCGGCTGCCAAGGAAGATCGCCTCCTCGATATCATGGGTGACGAACAGCACGGTTTTCTGCTCGCGCTCCCAGATGCCGAGCAGCATTTCCTGCATCAGCACGCGGGTTTGATTATCGAGCGCGCCGAACGGCTCGTCGAGCAACAGGATTTTTGGATCGTTGGCCAGCGCCCGCGCGATCGCCGTCCGTTGCTGCATGCCGCCGGAGAGTTGCTTCGGCCAATGATTCTCAAAGCCCGACAGGCCGACCCGTTGGATGAAGCCGTCGGCGATCTTGCCGCGATCCGCTTCGGAAATCCCGCGCTCGCGCAGGCCAAACGCGATGTTTTCGCGCACGGTCAGCCATGGAAACAGCGTGTAGGACTGAAACACCATGCCGCGATCGGCGCCAGGGCCAGCCACCTCTTGCCCATCAAGAATGACCCGGCCGCTGGTCGGCCGGTCAAGCCCGGCGACGATGCGCAGCAACGTCGATTTTCCGCAGCCCGACGGGCCGAGGATGGTGACGAAATCATTGTTGCCGACGTTGAGGTCGATCGGCTCCAGCGCGCGTGTCGGCGCATGCCCCTGGCGCGCGGGGAAGGTGCGGGCGACCTGATCGATTTTCAGCTCGGTCATGCCAGTTTCCACGGAAACAGCCAGGCGTTGAATGCCTTGAACAGGAAGTCCGACACCAGCCCGATCAGACCGATGACGATGATGCCGAAGATTATCTGGCCGGTGTTGAGCAGGGCCTGGCTGTCCGTGATCATATGGCCGATGCCCGACGATGAGCCGATCAACTCGGCTACGATGACGTAGGTCCACGCCCAGCCGAGTACGAGCCTAAGGATCTCCGCGACCTCGGGCGCGGAGGAGGGCAGCAGCACCCGGTTGATGATGCCGCGGTCGCTGGCGCCCAGTGTGTAGGCGGCTTCAACGAGGTCGCGCCTGGTGTTTCCGACCGTCACGGTGACCATCAGGATGATCTGGAAAACCGAACCGATGAAAATGACCAGGAGCTTCTGCAGTTCGCCGATGCCCGCCCACAGGATCAACAGCGGGATAAAGGCCGAGGCGGGCAGGTAACGTGCGAACGAGACGAACGGCTCCAGTAAAGCTTCGATCGGCTTGTAGGCCCCCATCAGAACGCCGAGCGGCACGGCGATGATGGCCGCCAGCACAAAGCCGCCGACGACACGCCAGATCGTCATGCCGATGTCGAACAGGAAGCCGTGCTTTGTCAGCAGCTCCCAACCTTCCTGCAGCATCGTCAGCGGGTTGGCGAGAAACGTCTTCGAGACGTAGCCGCCGAAGGTTGCCCAAGCCCACACGGCAACGAAAAGCACGAAGAACGCCAGGCCATAGGCCGCACGCTGCCTCGATGTCACGGGATCCAGGGGACGTATCACAGGCATATCCTAAAAAGCTGTGCGGTGATCGCCGTCGTCCCGCTCTCATGACCGAAAGCGGGACTGGCGCAGCACGCACAAAACTACTTGATGAAGCTCGCGTCGTAGAGGTCGTCGATCTTCGGAACCGATTTGATGATGCCGATCTCGAGCAACAGCTCTGCAGCTTCCTTGTTGAAGGTCAGGAATTCACCCGCGAAGAATTTCTGGTTCGCGGCTTTGTCCTGCCAGCGCAGGAATTTGGCTGAGTTGCCGAATTGCTCGCCGGACTGTTTTACGTCGGCACCCATGATCTCATACGACTTGGCCTGATCCTTTTCGATCAAGGCGATCGCCTCAAAATAGCTGTCGGTCAGCGCTTTGGCGGCTTTCGGGTTTTCAGTCAGGAATTTCGGCGTGCAGCCGAACGTGTCCATCACCATCGGATAGTCGAGCGTGGTGGCGATGATCTTGCCCTTGTCGGGTGCTGCGCGCACCGTCGAGAGGTAAGGCTCATAGGTCATGGCCGCATCGTTCTGGCCCGAGACGAATGCCTGCGCTGCCGCCGCCGGCTCCAGATTCACGATCGTGACATCCTTGACCGAAAGCCCGTTCTTCTTGAGCATCCAGGCCAAAGCAAAATAGGGCGAGGTGCCGGGCGCGGACGCGGCAACCGTCTTGCCCTTGAGGTCCTTGATCGAGGCGATATTGTTTCGCGTTGCCATGCCGTCGGCGCCGTAGCTCTTGTCGAGCTGGAAGATCTGCTTGGTGGCGACGCCATTGGCATTCCAGGATATCCAGGTCTCGACAGTGGTCGCCGCGCATTGGATGTCGCCCGACGCGATGGCGAGATGGCGGTCTTTCTGCGGGATCTTCTTGATCGTCACATCGAGGCCGTTCTTCTTGAAGATGCCCGCCTGATTTGCGAGCGTGAGCGGGGCAAAACCGGTCCATCCGGAAATGCCGATGCCGACCTTAACGTCCTGGGCGGCGGCCGGTGCGGCCACCAGGAGAGCGGCCGTTGCCGCGAAAATTCCAAAATTACGCATGGCTGTATCCCTTTTGCTGGTTCATGGTCTTCATGCTGGTTGCGGCGAAGCTGTAGCCAAAACTGCTGCATAGCTTGTGCCAGATCTTGCGTGCATCGCTATCCCTCCACGCCGCCTTTGAAGCGAGCAATCAGTTTATGGGACTCGCCCGGATAGAGCAGGCGCACGGTCGTCAGCGGCCGGGCGCTGCGCCAGGTATGCCGGTCGATCACCAGGCAGGGGGCTCCGATCGCGATATCCAGCGCCGCCGCAGCCTGTTCGTCAGCCACGATGGCACTGATCGAATGCTCGGCTTCCGTCCATGGCACATGGTGCAGCAGCCACGAGCCGGGCGGCTCGGCCGCAAAATCCGCCGCAGCCGCTTCGGGCACGGCGTCGAGATCGATCAGCCTGTCCTCGATGGCGAATGGCACGCCGTCGGCGCTGTGACGGCATGCAATCGCGATCACCTTTCCGGCTTTCCCCGCGCCAAGGCGGGCGCGGTCGGTGGCGTTTGCAGTGCGCCGCGAGCACTGGATCAACTCATAGCCGTAACTGCGGCCAAGCGCGTTTATCTCGGCGCGGATGTCGGCGATCTTGAGCACCGCTGACAGAAATGTGGGGCGGCGGACGAAACTGCCGGCCTTGCGCCGCCGCTCGATGAGATCGGCTTGCGCAAGTTCCGACAGCGCCTTGCTCACCGTCATGCGCGAGCAGCCATAGCGCAACATCAGCTCGTGCTCGAACGGGATGCGGTGACCGGGCGGCCATTCTCCGGTGAGGATGCGGCGCTCGATGTCGATCCGGATCTGCTTGTACAGTGTCGGCTTGTAGGCCGATTGGAGTTTACCGCGATCGGTAGCGAGGCTCATGCCACTAGCCTCCGCACCGCTGCGTTGAACGTGTCGCGCGCGCTCTCGCGGAGTCGGTGAAGTCCTTTCTCGACGACTTTGGCGCCGCCGGCCCAGACAGTGTCGACGGCACTTGCGCCTGCTGCAAAAATCCAGCCGTCGAGGACGGCATCCCCGCGACGCCCGGCGAGCGAGGGATGGGTAGTGTCGAGAGTCACGATGTCGGCGCGTGCACCGGCCTGGAGGCCAGCAGTTGGCTGTGCGAGCGCCTGGGCGCCGCCGGTGAGCGCGGCGTCGAACAGCGCTCGGCCGGTCGACAGGCCAGGACCGCCGGACAGCACATTGCGCTCACGGTGTTTCAAGCGCTGGCCATATTCGAGCTGACGCAGTTCGTCGGTGACGCCGACCAGCACGTTGGAGTCCGTCCCGATGCCGAACCGCCCGCCGGCATCGAGGAATTCGCGAGCCGGAAAAATGCCGTCGCCAAGACTGGCTTCGGTGACCGGGCAAAGTCCGGCGACCGCACCGCTTATTGCCAGCGCGGTGGTTTCCGCTTCGGTCATATGGGTCGCATGGATCAGGCACCAGCGCTGATCGACGGGCGCATGTTCGAGCAGCCACTCAACCGGCCGCCGGCCCGACCAGGCGATGCATTCCTCGACTTCCCTGGTCTGTTCGGCGGCATGGATATGCATCGGCCCGGCTTCGGCCAATGGCGCGATGGCCGCTAATTCGTTAGGCGTCACGGCGCGCAGGCTGTGCGGGGCGATGCCGATATTGGCTCCGGGCAGCGTGCGGACGGCTGTCCGTGTGGCGTCAGTTAGTTTAGCAAACTGATCGACCGAGCAGATGAACCGGCGCTGGCCGGCATGTGGCGCCGCCCCGCCGAACGAGCTGTGTGCATAGAAACTCGGCAGCAGCGTCAGTCCGATGCCGGAGATTTCGGCGGCCCACGCAATTCGCGTCGCCATCTCCGCAGGGTTGGCGTAGGGCGCGCCGTTGTGGTCGTGATGGAGATAGTGGAATTCGCCGACGCGCGTATAGCCTTGCTCGAGCATCTCGACATAGAGCAGCGTGGCGACGGCTTCGACGTCTTCTGGCGTCATTTCGAGTGCGAAGCGATACATCGTCTCGCGCCATGTCCAGAACGTATCCGCGGAATTGCCGCGCGTTTCGGCGAGCCCCGCCATGCCACGCTGGAACGCATGGCTATGCAGGCTCGCTATGCCCGGAATCGCCAGCTTGTAGCGCTCGTCCTGCGGTCCCGGCGCCACGCCGGCCGTAACCTTGGTGATGGTCTGGTCCGTCACCACCACCTGCACGTCATCGGCCCACCCCGAAGGGAGCAGCGCTGATGCGAAATGCAGTGTCGACATGTTTCGAAACCGGCTGGACAGAACACTCACGCGATTTTATGTATAGACATATAGATACGTCAAGCTCCTGCCGCTGAAGGAGAGCTGCATGGCCGACCGCTTCGATCGAATCTGGCTCAACGCCCGGCTCGCCACGGTCCGGGAGGATATGCCCGGGCTCGGTGTGATCGAGGACGGCTTGGTCGCGGCGCGCGACGGACGCATCGCGTTCGCCGGTAGCCGTTCCGACTTTCCATTGGACGCTGATGCGGCCGAGCGGATCGATTGCGCGGGGCGCTGGATCACGCCGGGATTGGTGGATTGTCACACCCATCTGGTTTTTGGCGGAAACCGCGCCCACGAGTTCGAGCTGCGGCTGCAGGGAGCGAGCTATGAAGAGATCGCGCGCGCAGGCGGCGGCATTGTATCCACGGTCGCGGCGACGCGGGCGTCCAGTGAGGCCGAGCTTGTTGCCGACGCGCTGCCAAGGCTCGATGCCCTGATCGGCGAGGGCGTAACGACGCTGGAGATCAAATCCGGCTACGGGCTCGATACCGAAACCGAGATGCGTCAGCTCTCAGCGGCGCGCGCGCTCGGTGACAAGCGTCCGGTCGCCATCAAGACGACATTTCTCGGCGCGCACGCGACGCCTCCGGAAGCTGACGGTGACAAGGATCGGTATATCGATCTTATCTGCCGCGAGATGTTGCCAGCGGTGGCGCAGGCCGGATTGGCCGATGCCGTCGATGCTTTCATGGAAGGCATTGCGTTCTCGGGAGAGCAAACGGCACGGGTGTTCCGCGCGGCAAAGGGGCTTGGATTGCCGGTCAAGCTGCATGCGGATCAGTTGTCGAACCTCGGCGGCGCCGCGCTTGCCGCGGAATTCGCGGCCTTGTCGGCAGATCATCTGGAGCACACCGATGATGCCGGCGCCGCGGCAATGGCGCGAGCAGGGACGGTGGCGGTACTGCTGCCGGGCGCATTCTATTTTATTCGCGAGACGACGAGGCCGCCGATCGAACTATTCCGCGCCCACGGCGTCAACATGGCACTTGCGACTGACTGCAATCCCGGCAGTTCGCCGCTGACGTCGCTTCTCCTGGCAATGAATATGGGCGCAACGCTGTTCCGGCTGACCGTTGCCGAATGCCTCGCTGGCGTAACGCGGGAAGGTGCGCGCGCACTCGGAATTCTCGGTGAGACAGGAACGCTTCAGGCGGGCAAATGGTGTGATCTTGCGATCTGGGAGATCGAGCAGCCGGCCGAGCTCGTTTACCGAATCGGCTTTAATCCGTTGCACAGCCGGGTGTGGAGGGGACAGTGAGCCGCCCCGACGCCCCCATTGTGGTTTCGCCTGGAAGGGTCAGCCTCGACGATCTGGCGCAAGTCCTGGCCGGGGCTCCGGTCGTGCTCGATCCGTCGTTCTGGTCGCGCGTTGAAGCTGCATCTTCGATTGTCGCCGCGGCCGCGCGTGCGGAAGCCCCAGCGTACGGCATCAATACCGGATTTGGAAAACTGGCGTCGAAACGGATTGCTGCCGACCAGACGGCGCTGCTGCAGCACAATCTCATTGTGTCGCATTGCTGCGGGGTAGGGCCGCCGACGCCGGAGCCGATCGTTCGTCTGATGATGGCGCTGAAGATCGTCTCGCTCGGACGAGGCGCATCGGGCGTGCGCCGCGAAATCATCGAGCAGCTTCAGGCCATGCTGGCGAAGGGCATTTGTCCGCTGGTGCCGCAGCAGGGATCGGTCGGAGCCTCCGGCGATCTGGCGCCGCTCGCGCATATGACGGCGGTCATGATCGGCGAGGGGCAGGCGCTGGTCGGCGGAAGCGTTGTGCCGGCCCGCGATGCACTGGCCGCCGCCGATCTTGCGCCGGTGGCGCTCGGTCCGAAGGAAGGCCTTGCGCTGATCAATGGTACGCAGTTTTCGACCGCCTACGCCATTTCCGGATTGCTGCGCGCCCATGGCCTGGCCAGTGCGGCGTTAGTGACGGGCGCGTTGTCGGTCGACGCCGCGATGGCGTCGACGGCGCCGTTTCGTCCCGAGATCCAGCAACTGCGCGGACATGCCGGGCAAATCGCCGCCGGCTCAACCCTGACCGCACTGCTGGACGGCAGCGACATCAGGAAGTCGCATCTCGAAGGCGACGAGCGCGTGCAGGATCCCTACTGCCTGCGCTGCCAGCCCCAGGTCGCCGGCGCCGCGCTCGATTTGCTGACGCAGGCCGCCCGCACGCTGACGATCGAAGCCAACGCCGTCACCGATAACCCGCTGGTCCTGGTCGAGACGGCAGAGATCGTCTCGGGTGGCAATTTCCATGCAGAGCCGGTCGCCTTTGCCGCCGACCAGATTGCGCTGGCGCTGTCCGAGATTGGCGCGATCAGCGAGCGGCGCATCGCTACCCTGGTCGATCCCGCGCTCAACTTCGGCTTGCCACCGTTCCTGACTCCCGATCCCGGCCTCAACTCCGGATTCATGATCGCTGAAGTGACGGCAGCCGCGCTCTATGCGGAGAATAAACAGCGCGCCGCGGCCTGTTCGATCGACTCGACGCCGACCAGCGCCAACCAGGAAGATCACGTGTCGATGGCCGCACACGCGGCGCGCCGCTTGTCCGACATGGCGGACAATCTCGCCACCATCCTCGGCATCGAGCTATTGGTTGCGGTGCAAGGCATTGGGCTGCGCGCACCGCATTCGACCAGTCCCGCACTGGCTGCCGTGATTGCTGTATTGCGCGAGCAGGTGCCGGCGCTCGGCAGCGATCGCTACATGGCCGACGATCTCGCGAAGGCAACGGCGCTGGTTGAGGCCGGCGCGTTGCCGACGGCCGCTATGTCGGTGCTTGAGAGTAACCCGTTTCCAATCCTTGCCGAGAGAGGCTCTTTGTCATGAACCGCCGACTGGACAACGACCGCATCATCCGGGCGCCCCGCGGGCCCGAGATCAGCGCCAAGAGCTGGTTGACGGAAGCGCCGCTTCGAATGCTGATGAACAATCTCGATCCCGACGTTGCCGAACGGCCGAGCGAACTCGTCGTCTATGGCGGAATCGGCCGGGCCGCCCGCGACTGGGACAGCTTTGACCGAATCGTCGCCTCGCTGCGCAAGCTCGAAGGCGATCAGACGCTGGTGGTGCAGTCGGGCAAGCCGGTCGGAATTTTCCGCACCCATGCCGATGCGCCGCGCGTGCTGATCGCGAACTCGAATCTGGTGCCGCACTGGGCGACGCTCGATCACTTCAATGAACTCGACAAGCAGGGGCTGATGATGTTCGGCCAGATGACGGCGGGATCGTGGATCTACATCGGCAGCCAGGGCATCGTGCAGGGGACGTACGAAACGTTTGTCGAGGTCGGGCGGCGTCACTACGGCGGCAACCTCGCGGGCAAGTGGATCTTGACGGCGGGTCTCGGCGGCATGGGCGGCGCGCAGCCGCTCGCCGCAACCATGGCCGGGGCGTCGATGCTCGCGATCGAATGCCAACCGAGCCGCATCGAGATGCGGTTGCGCACGGGTTACCTCGACCGACAGGCAAGCTCGCTTGACGAGGCGCTCGCGATCATGACGGAGGCGAAGCAGAACAAGAAGCCGGTTTCCGTCGGCCTGCTTGGCAATGCCGCCGAGCTCTTTCCAGAGCTGGTGCGTCGCGGCGTCAGGCCGGACATCGTTACCGACCAGACCAGCGCGCACGATCCGATCAACGGCTATTTGCCGAAGGGATGGACGCTTGCCGAGTGGGAATCGAAACGCGAGGCCGATCCGAAAGCGGTTGAAGTCGCGGCCAAGACCTCCATGGTCGGTCATGTCCAGGCCATGCTGGATTTTCACGCGCAAGGTATTCCCACGCTCGACTATGGCAACAACATCCGCCAGATGGCGAAGGACATGGGATTGAAGAACGCGTTCGATTTCCCGGGCTTCGTACCGGCCTACATCCGTCCGCTGTTTTGCCGCGGCGTCGGCCCGTTCCGGTGGGCGGCGCTATCAGGAGATCCCGAAGATATTTTTCGGACCGACGCCAAAGTCAAGGAGCTGATGCCGGACGATAGGCATCTCCATAACTGGCTCGACATGGCGAAAGCACGGATCAAGTTCCAGGGGCTGCCGGCACGAATCTGCTGGGTCGGTCTGGGTGATCGCCACCGGCTCGGCATGGCGTTCAATGACATGGTGGCGCGCGGCGAACTGAAGGCGCCGATCGTCATCGGCCGCGATCATCTCGACAGCGGCTCGGTTGCGAGCCCGAACCGCGAAACCGAAGCTATGCTCGACGGCTCGGATGCAGTGTCGGACTGGCCGCTGCTCAATGCGCTGCTCAATTGTGCCAGCGGAGCCACCTGGGTCTCGATACATCATGGCGGCGGCGTCGGGATCGGCTATTCGCAGCACGCCGGCATGGTCATTGTCGCCGACGGAACGCAAGAGGCGGCGCGTCGACTTGAACGCGTGTTGTGGAACGATCCGGCATCGGGCGTCATGCGTCATGCCGACGCCGGCTATGAAAGCGCGATTGCATGTGCCCGCGCCAACGGGCTCGATCTGCCCGGTCTGACGTTGTAGCTCCGGACTTTCTTGCGCCGGTGCTTCCAGAGGGGAGGATTTCCTTCCTTGTTGTAAATGCACACAGTTTACCTATATAGTACTGCAGGGGTCACTGACCCGCATAATTCATTTGGTTCTCCGGTCAGGCCCGTCATTAAGGCGGGCCGTTGCCGTTTTGGGACTACCGAACGATGAGCAATTCCAATCGTATCGACCATATTCGCCTGACATCGCATCCGGTGCCTGGTGCAACACATGAATTCCCGATCGTGTGGGGAGCGCCGACCGCGCGTGAACGTGGTCCCATCATCGGGACGGTATCGCGCCCGCAGGATCGCAACGTGATTGGCACTCACGGGGGCTCCTATGCGGTCTACCGCGCGCTTGCCGTTTCTTCGGGTGCGCTGGATCCGATCCGTCGTCCCGACCTGACCAACACACACCCGGCCGCGACCGTTGGGCCGTTCTCGCAATGGATAGATCCGGAACGCATTGTTGCGCTCGATCCGTGGGGACATCTCGTCGCGGAGAACTTTCGCGCCGAAATCACGGAAGGCATCGATATCCGGCCGAGCATCGCGATCACGCGGGCCAGGCTCGACCTGCCGGAAATTCAGGCGGCTCTGACCGCCAAGCGGCTGGTGCCCGATGGCGAGTTCGTTCACGCCAGCGGTTCCGTCTCCGTTGTCAAGATTGCGATCGATCCGGTCTGGCACTTGCCCGGGATCGCGCGGCGCTTCGGCACGAGCGTGACCAATCTGCGGCGTGCGCTGTTCGAACAGACCGCGGGCATGTTTCCCGAGCTTGTCACGCGCCCCGATCTGCAAGTCTTTCTTCCGCCGATCGGCGGAACGACCGTCTATCTGTTCGGCGATGTCACGAAGCTTCCGGACCATCGGACCAAAATCACCTGTCGCGTCCATGACGAGTGCAACGGTTCGGATGTTTTCGGCTCGGACATTTGCACCTGCCGTCCATATCTCATTCAGGGCATCGAGGAATGCGCGCGCGCCGGACAATCGGGGGGGCTGGGCGTTATCGTCTACAATCGCAAGGAAGGCCGGGCGCTCGGCGAGGTCACGAAGTTTCTGGTCTACAATGCGCGCAAGCGCCAGGAAGATGGCGACGATGCATCCGCCTATTTCGAACGAACGGAATGCGTTGCCGGGGTGCAGGATGCGCGTTTCCAGCAACTGATGCCGGATGTCATTCACTGGCTGGGATTGAAGCGCATCGACCGCTTCATCTCGATGAGCGACATGAAATATGATGCGCTGACGGGGCAGGGTATCGACATTGTCGAGCGCGTCGCCATTCCCGATTACATGATTCCCGCCGACGCCCATGTGGAAATCGCCGCCAAGAAAGCCGCGGGATATTTTTCACCTGACACAAAGCCTGAGGACCTGATCGCCTCCGGTCGGCCGCTCGAAAAATACTAGGGCGAGCCAGGGCCATTGATCGTGACAGCAGACGCGACGGCAGACGGCTTATCTCCCTTAAGTGCGGAAGCGGTGCGCAGTCGCGCGCACCGGATGCTGGAAATCGGCTTGAACGACCAGCTTCAGCATTTCAAGGTCGATCTTGGCCGGCTCGACGAGGCGGTTGATCTCGTGCTTGCGACAACGCGCAAGGCCTATCCGACGTTCGATATTCCCTTTCATTCGCGCTGGCGCCATTTTGTCGTCGGCGGCATCGATCGCTGGGCGGTCCTTGCCGACGCCAAGAACTGGCGCGGCAGGAAAGAGCGCGCGCGCGCCGAGTTTGACCTTGCCATGATCAGTGTGCTGCTCGATGCTGGAGCAGGCCCGTCGTGGCGCTATCGCGATCCCTTGACGGGCGCAAGTATCGGCCGTTCGGAGGGGCTGGCGCTTGCCAGTCTGGACATGTTTGCGCGTGGTGTCTTCTCAGCGAAGGCTGACGAACCGTTGCGAGCGGATGTCGCTGTGCTTCAGCGGCTGACTGTTGCCGATCTGCAGACTGGCTTTCAGGTTGCGGACGAGAATCCGCTGGTTGGCCTCGAGGGCCGTATCAGCCTTCTTCGCCGGCTCGGCGACGTAGCATCGGCGTCGCCGCAGATATTCGCCCGCGACGACACGGCTCGGCCGGGTGGATTATTTGATCACCTCACAGCGACGGCCGACGCGGGGGTGATCGCTGCCTCGACGATTTTGTCAGAACTTTTGCGCCAATTGGGGCCGATCTGGCCGTCGCGCATAACGTTCGGCGGAATTCCGTTAGGAGATTGCTGGCATCATCCGGCGCTGAAGACCGAGGATGCGACCAGCGGGCTGGTGCCGCTGCACAAATTGTCGCAGTGGCTATCGTATTCGCTGATCGAGCCGATACAGCGGGCGGGGCTGCAGGTGACGGATATCGACGGCCTGACGGGCCTCGCGGAATACCGCAACGGTGGATTGTTCGTCGACGCCGGGGTACTGGTGCTGCGCGACCCCATGGACGCGCAACGCGAACATGATGTCGCGTCTCTGCTCGTGGTCGAGTGGAGGGCGCTGACCGTCGCGCTGCTGGACAGGCTGGCGGATCTGCTGCGGCAACGCGTTGGTCTTGACGCGGTCTCTCTTCCACTGGCGAAGATTCTGGAAGGCGGCACCTGGGCGGCGGGCAGGGCGCTGGCGTTCGCGCGCCGGCCTGATGGTTCGCCGCCCGTCAAGGTCATTAGCGACGGTACGGTTTTCTAGTATCTGTTGACGCGTTTTCTTCATGCGAACAGACTATCCGGTTCGCTCAAAAATGCTATGGAACGCGATTCGATTACCCGCAGGGAGCAAAAGCATGGAAGGCGTTACGATCGTGGATCACCCGTTGGTCCAGCACAAGCTTACGCTGATCCGCGACAAGACGATTTCGACCAAGTCTTTTCGCGAGCTCCTCAAGGAAATCGGAATGCTGCTTTGTTACGAGGTGACGCGCGACCTGCCGCTAACCGATGTGGAGGTCGAGACTCCGCTTGCACGAATGCACTCCGCCAAGATCGCGGGTAAGAAACTGGTTTTCGTGCCGGTGTTGCGGGCAGGGGTGACCTTTGTCGACGGAATGCTGGACCTCGTTCCGACCGCTCGCGTCGCGCATATCGGGCTCTACCGCGAACCGCATTCGTTCGTGGCGGTCGAATATTTCTTCAAATCGCCGTCCGATCTTCACGAGCGACTGGCAATCGTGGTGTCGCCGGTTCTTGCGACGGCGAACACGGCGGTGGCGGCGGTGGATCGGCTGAAGGAACGCGGCGCGAAGGATATTCGGCTGGTATGCCTGCTTGCCGCGCCGGAAGGTGTAGAGCGCTTCCGGGGCCTGCATCCCGACGTGCGATTGTGGACGGCCGGTATCGACGAGGGGCTCGATGCAAACGCCTTTATCCTGCCTGGCCTTGGTGATGCCGGGGATCGCGCCTACGGAACGCGGTAAGGTCCCGACAGGTCTCGGCGCGCCTTACTGGAAGGCCGTTTCCGAGAAGTTTCTGAGCTTGCGCGAGTGCAGCCGTTCCAATGGCATGTCCGCCAACTTCTCCATCGTGCGGATGCCGATGGTCAGATGCTGGGCGACCTGCCGCTTATAGAATTCGGTGGCCATGCCGGGCAGCTTCAGTTCTCCGTGCAACGGCTTGTCGGACACGCATAGCAAGGTGCCGTAGGGTACGCGGAAGCGGAATCCGTTGGCGGCGATGGTCGCCGATTCCATATCGAGCGCAATGGCGCGCGACTGCGAGAGCCGCTGGATCGGACCACGCCGGTCGCGCAATTCCCAATTGCGATTGTCGATGGAAGCAACGGTGCCGGTGCGCATGACGCGCTTCAGGTCATATCCGGATAGCCCGGTCACTTCCGCCACGGCCTCCTCGAGCGCGACCTGGATTTCGGCCAGCGCAGGAAGGGGCACCCATAGCGGGAGGTCGTCGTCGAGAACATGGTCCTCCCGCATGTAAGCATGCGCCAGCACGTAGTCGCCAAGCGCCTGGGTGTCGCGCAATCCGGCACAGTGCCCGAGCATGAGCCACGCATGCGGCCTGAGTACGGCGATATGGTCGGTGATCGTCTTGGCGTTCGCGGGCCCGACACCGATATTGACCATGGTGATGCCTGCGTTGTCCGGCCTCTTCAGGTGATATGCCGGCATCTGCGGCAGACGCGCCGTTGTCACGCCGGCGGCCGGTCGCTGTTCCCCGCGTCTGATGATGACATTGCCGGGCTCGACGAATTCGGCATAGCCGGTATCGCCGTTCGCCATCAGGTCCCTGGCGCGAGCACAGAACTCGTCGATGTAGAATTGGTAGTTGGTGAACAGCACGAAGTTCTGAAAGTGGTTGGGGCTGGTGGCCGTGTAGTGCTGCAGGCGATGCAGGGAATAGTCGACGCGCTGCGCGGTGAATTGCGACAGCGGCCTCGGCCGGCCGACCGGTGCTTCGTATGTGCCATTGGCGATCTGATCGTCGGTTCCATCAAGATCTGGAACGTCGAACAGGTCTCGGATCGGTCGCTTGATGTTCCTGGCAGCGGCGCCGTCAACGTAGGTGCCTTCCTGAAAAGCAAAATGCAGCGGGATGGGGGTTTCCGATTCCGACACGACGACCGGAACGCCATGGTTGCGCATGATCAAATCGAGCTGCTCGATGAGATAGGTTTCGAACAGGTCGGGCTGGGTGATCGTGGTCGAATACTGCCCGGGCGTCGGCATGTGGCCATAGGACTGACGAGAATCGACCTGGGTGTATGAGCTCGTGGTGACGCTGATTTCCGGGTAGAACGCCCGGTATCGCCGGTTACTGTCGCTGCCAGCCGCGAGCGCGGCGAAGGAATCGCGCAGAAACTGGGTATTTCGGGCATAAAGTGATCGCAAAGCCGCGACCGCCTTGCGCGCGTCGTCGAAGCTTTGCCGCACGAAGGGCTCTGGTGTGGCTATTGGCCCGATGGCTTGGGGACGGCCGTGATTCTTCATGACCCTAACCTAGTATCTTGGACCCGCCTTGGGGAGGCTTGGCAAGGGAACCTTCCCGGCCCGCGGCGCGTCAGCAGTAGCGACAAGACTTCCCTGGAAGCAAACCCGGTAAGAAATCATGAGTTTCTTCGAGCGCCTAAAGACAGCAGCATCCGCCGAGTGGCGGGCCTACACCGAACATCCCTTCACGAACGGGTTGGCGGACGGTTCGCTCGCCGAGGGGGCGTTTCGTCACTACCTCGTCCAGGACTACCTTTTTCTCATCGAGTTTGCCCGCGCCTGCGCGCTCGCCGTCTACAAGTCGCCCAAGCTTGCCGACATGCGTGAAGCGGCCGCTGGCCTCTCGGCCATCCTCGACGTCGAGATGAACCTGCATGTAAAGCTGTGCGCCGGCTGGGGCCTGTCGCCCGGCGATCTCGAACAGGCCCCGCCTGCCGTCGAGATGCTGGCCTATACACGCTACGTACTTGACGCTGGAATGCGCGGCGATCTGTTGGCACTCAAGGTGGCGCTTGCGCCTTGCGTGATCGGCTACGCGGAGATTGCGACGCGGCTTGCGTCGCGACCCGATGCGCTCGCTGCAACGAACCCATATCGGGTTTGGATCGCCGAGTATGCCGGCGCGCCATATCAGGAGGTCGCGGCGAAAGCGCGGGCTCATTTGGAGAATCTCGCCGATCTCTACGCCACGCCCGCCCGCGAGGCCGAGCTGATCGCGATCTTCAAGGAAGCTACGCGACTCGAGTCGGACTTCTGGGAAATGGGCTGGCGCGCGGGCCAGCGTGCACAATAGTCAGTGACAGCGGACTGCGTTTGGCTTCCAAGTTGAGCGAGTACGACGGTCGTCGAAAGCGGGCCGCCCTCCCGATCCTGCACTCCACTTGCCGGGATCTGCAGCGTTCTGAGGCTATTTCAGCCTAATACTTGTGCGACCGGATCAATTCGTCGCGTGGACGTCCAACAATGGCGAAGTCGATCCGGAAGCAGTTCTCAAGCGAGTGACAGCTTGGGAGCAATGACGGTCCTGGCTGCCGAGGCCTAGGCTGAGGCGAGCGGGCAATCGTCAGGAATCGGGAACCTACTATCGGGCGGAGAAGGGGACGATCGAGACGTCTCCGCTCCCAAACGACGTCTCACTGGACGACTAGATTGGATACGTGCGTCCGCGATCAAATTCGCATATGTACGCAGCCCGAGGCGTAGCTCTCGCATCAGAGCGGGCCTGTTCGAAGCAACACTCGCCATCAGCCACAGTTGGTGGCGAATCAACGACGGGTTCAAGGTGGGCCATTCCAGCAAAGCGCGTGTTGCCAGCCGGGCAACGAAGCGAACGAATTCTTCATCGCGGACTGCGATCTCTTCTTCGTCGCCCCTAGGCATGGTGGCCCTCCATCTGCTCGCACAGTGGAGGAAGTCGGGTCGCAAAGGCGTCGTCTTTCTTGCTGAAAGCGAGAATAGGGCCGAGCGGCTGGGTGCCGTCATTCATGCCCTCGCGCCTTCGTGCGATGTGCTTGTTTTTCCAAGACTGAATACGCTGCCGTTCGATCAGCTGGAGCCGTCGCACGAAATCGCGGGTAGACGAAGCTCGGTCTTGAGGCGCCTTGCCAAGCCTGAGAAGCCGATCCTGCTCGTATCCACGGCAGAGGCCGTGATGGAGCGCCTTCCCACTGTGGCGAGTTGGTCCCGGGTCATCCTCCGTTTGAAAGTCGGTGCCGCGTTCTCTGAACAAGATCTCCGGGCGCGGCTTGAGGCCCTCGGATACGACGTCGATGACGAGGCGGACTATCCCGGCGGCGCGCTGTTTCACGGGAAGACATTCGAGATTTTTCCCGCCGGCGCGCTCGGTCCGTTCAGAGTAGAGCATTCCGGCGGGCTGATACGTCGGATCGTGGCGTTCGATCCGATAGAACATGACATCGTTTTTGAGACGAAAGAGCTTCTCATCGACCCGATGTCGGAGCGGCTGGCGTTCGGGAACATACGCGGAAAGCGCTCGACCCTATTCGACTATTGTGGTCGAGCCAAGTGGATCGCGGATGCCGGCGTTTCAGCGCACGCTGATAGCTGGCTCAGCACGATCGAGGAGGCGGCGGGTCGCACGGACAGGGGCGGAGAATACCTCGGAAGACGCGAATGGAAGCAGGCGACCAGGCGTATGAACGTGCTGTCGCAAAAGGCACGTTTCGCTCCCTCACCGGACTTTTCGCAGGTTGCATCGCCCAGGAAGGCGCTTCGTGCGTTCGTCGACGATACGCGGCGCGCCGGTTCGCGCCTGGTTTTCGTCGCAGCGCATGAGGACGATCTGCGCGTGCTGGAACGGATGAGCGGAGTCAAGGCTGAGCACTTTGCGGATTGGAACGAGGCGACGGCCGGACGCGACCGTGAGGCGGCGCTTCTGGCCGACTTCGATAGGGGTTTTGTCTTGCCTGGTCGGAAACCTCTCGTCGTTGTGACGGCTTCCGATGTGCTCGGCAGCAGGGCTCATCATCCGCAGCCCCTGGCCAGAAGCTGGAGTGCGGCTTTCGACCACGCAGATGTGCCGGAGCAAGGGACAGCGGTCGTTCATTTGCAGCGGGGACTGGCCTTGCTCGACGGCTTGCAGACCGTGGCAACGGGGGGCGGGTCGTCGCGCGAAATGATCAGGCTGGTATTTGCTGGAGACGATGCCGTTCTCGTTCCGCCCGCCGACCTCGCACTGATCTGGCCATACGCGTCGGAGCGCGGCGAACTCGCCCTCGACAAAGCGGATGGTAGTACATGGTGGAGCCGGCGTACCGAGGCGGAGCACGAAATTCAAATCGCCGGCAAGCAGCTCGCCAAGCACATCAGCCAGCGGCGCCGCCGGCGGGCTCCGAAACTTGTACCTCCTGGTCCCATCTATGAGAGGTTTGTCGCGCGTTTTCCGTATTTCACGACAGTCGACCAAGCGAAAGCCATTCGGGACGTTTTGAATGATCTTGCGTCGGGCCACCCCATGGACAGGATCATTTGCGGCGACGTCGGATTCGGCAAAACCGAGGTGGCGTTGCGAGCCACGGCTGCCGTCGTATTGTCAGGGAAGCAGGTGGCGATAGCGGTGCCGACGACCGTCCTGGCAAGACAGCATGTCGCGACTTTCCGCAAACGCTTCGCTCCGTTTGGCATCGAAGTGGGCAGTTTGTCGCGAACCGGTTCGGGCGCAGAGACAAGAGGGGTGAAGGAGGGACTGAAGAGTGGCAAATTGAAGGTCGTGATCGGAACGCAGGCCCTCGCCTCGAAGGACGTGAAGTTCGCCCGCCTCGGCCTTGTCGTCATCGATGAGGAACAGCATTTTGGGGCGGCGGAGAAGGCGAGACTTTCCGGGCTGGCCAAGAGTATTCATGCCCTTTGGATGAGCGCCACGCCGATTCCGCGGACTCTCGCGGGCGGTCTTGCTGGCTTCAGGGATCTTAGCGTAATTGCCTCTCCGCCCATTCATCGACTCCCGGTCGTCACAAAGGTCGCTCCTCTTTCGGATGCTGCTATTGCCTCCGCATTGCTGCGCGAGCAAAGGCGCCACGGGCAAAGCTTCTTGATCTGTCCGCGAATTCAAGATCTCGATCCGATGCTGGCGCGCGTTCAATCGATGGCCCCGGATCTCCGCATCGTCTGTCTGCATGGCAAGTTGCCCGCCGACGACATAGACGACCGAATGATGAGCTTCGTCGAAGGCGCGGCGGACGTGCTGCTGGCGACCAACATCGTGGAGAGCGGTCTCGATATCCCGCGTGCAAACACGATCGTGGTTTGTTGGCCCGAAAAGTTCGGTCTTGCGCAACTTCATCAACTCAGAGGAAGGGTGGGTCGCAGCGGGATACGGGCGTTTGCGCATTTGCTGACCGATTCGGGCTCGGAGCGATCTGAGAAGCGGTTGGCCGTTTTGGAAGAGTTTAACAGACCGGGCGCGGGTTTCGCGATCAGTGCGCGGGATCTGGATCTCAGGGGAGCGGGGGATGTGCTTTCAGAGCGACAGTCGGGTCATGTGCAGGTGTTCGGACCCGTGCTCTACAGTCACCTTCTGAAGTTGGCCTCGGAGAAAGCCGACGACAGAACAGCCGACCTGTGGGTGCCTGACCTGAATCTGCCGGTAGGGGACATGTTGCCCGCAGGCTACGTGCAATCGGAGGCGGTTCGGCTGGAAATCTACGGCCGCGTCGCCAGATGCCGAAGCGAAGATGAACTGGACGATCTCGAGGAGGAGACCTCTCGTCGCTTCGGCAGATTGCCTCCAGCGGCTCGCGAGTTCTTTGCCGCAGCAAGGCTCAGAATCGACTGCAGGCGAAGAGGAATTATAAGACTTGATGTCGGCCTGGATGCCGTAGCCGCGACATTCCTGCCGGGACGACTTCGGAAATCCAAGGCGCGATCCCTGCAACGCGATGGCGATCGGGTTGTCTACATCAGCAACGGACGCGATGGACCGCTTGGGAAGGTCGAAGAATTCCTCGACCTTCTGGATGAGTAATCGCGGCGCTGCTATTCAACTAGAGACAACCGATCCTCCGGCGTGCGGCAACGCCGAATGATGCCGATCTCGACCGAATGAGGTTCCGGCAGGCGCGCTCAGCCTTTAGCGAAAGGGAGGCGTCGTGCTTGCCGGCTCATCGGACTACCGCGCCAATTCCGGTTAGCGGTTCTGGACGGCAAGATTACACACTAGGTGCACAACCTTCCGTCTTAAATGCATCCGACGAAGGAACCCGTTTGTTGAGCCATCATGCGAAACGAAAATGCCGCCCGCCCGATCGTGACTGCCTCGTTCAAGCGACCGCCTGAAACAGCAATTTGAGATGGTTCTCAAATCGCCTTGCCGTCTCTCGCCAGGCAGAACAGGTCGACGCCGCCGACCTGTCCGCCCTTGAGCGCGATCTCAACGTTTGCGTGCTCACGGTTCGATGCGGCGCGGCAAAGCGGCGCCCCCGAAACCAGCGGAGCGATCGCGCTGAGAGCATAGATGCCCATGGCCTGGAGCGCGTGGCCGGAGGTGTCGCCGCCGGCGACCACCGCGCGCTGCAGGCGAGTCGTTTGCAGGATGCGATCGAGTGCCCAGCCAAGCCCGGCGCCGATCCGGTCGTTAATTGCCGCCGTGCTTACTCCACTCGCTTCGATCGCGGCGTTAAGAGCGCAGATCGCCGGATCGTCCGGCCCGCTTGCAGTGATTAGAAGCGGATCGCGCCCGGCAGAAACAGCCGCAAGGCCGCGGTCGGCGCCGCGACCGATTTCCTTTGTCCATTCGGCCATGTCGACGGCGCGGGCTGCATCCAGCCGCACGACTTCAAACCCATTCTCGGCGGCATAGGCAATTTGCGCGGCCGTGACAGGCGAACACGAACCGGAGATGCAGGCGATCCGCTGTACGGCAGAGAACGACATCTGGGGCCCGGTGTCCGCGATCAGGCCAAACGACCGCCAATAGGCAACCAGCGCCTGCTCCACGCCCTGAGAGCCCACCGCGAACAACCGATCGCCACGGTGTTCCCACATGAGGCGTCCGGCCTCGATCAGAGACGACTGGTCAAGCACATCGAGCGAGATGATTTCAGCGCCGCCGGCGCTCACACGCGCCAACGTCCGGTCTGCCTCGCCATTGGCCATGGTGACGAAATCGACAAGCCCGATCCGCCGCGCAGTCTGACGGGCGAGATGACGGCCAAGATCGGCCTCGTCCATCGGCGTCACCGGATGGCGCGACATCGTCGGATGGCGGTCGAGCCGATGGCCGACGGCGTTCACGGTCGCGAAGAGATTGCCGAAAACCTGGTAGCGGCCCATCGCGGGCGAGGCGACCAGCAGCGGATGCCAGGCACCGCCAAGACGCGGCACCGCCAGATCGATCGCCCGCCCGATCGAGCCAATATGCGGCGCCGAGTCGAAGGTAGAGCAGACCTTGTAGTGCGAAATCGGTGCGCCAATGCCGGCGAGCATGTCGAAGGCGGGCGGGAGGTTGAGCTCCATCCAGGCCGGATCTTTCGCGCGCGCGGTGCCGGCGATGCCGATGCCGCGGAATTGCACTGCTGTGGCAAGTTGCTCCGGACTTGGAAGCTCAAGGAACAAAATCGTCGGAAGGCCAGCGAAGGTCAGCGCTTCCATCGCGGCCGAAGAGCCGGTGTAGTCGTCGCCATAAAATGCGATCAGCGGGCCATCGGGAAGGCTTAAGGAGGGTGTCATGGGCTATGCGGCGCCTTGCGGGACATGGCGTCGTCCCATGCCGCACGCAGTTCGGCTACCCCAGCGGCAGGTCCGTCGGGATGTGCCAGGATGCCGCCGCCAGCGGCGAAGATCAGATCGGTTGATCCCAGTGCATGATAGGTTGGAAGCGCCTGCGCGGCGGTCTGGCCGGATGAAAACACCGGCATGGCGACGCAAGGCCTTTGCTCGAACAAGGGCGTGAGCGTGGCTTGGGCGGATGCGATCACGCTGTCATCGGACTCGCTGAACTTGTTTCCGATGCCGTTGACATGAATGTGATCGGCGCCGGCAAGCCGCCAGATCTTTTGCCAGGCTGCAAACTGCCAGCCGAGCGCCGGATGCCGGTTCAACGCGCCCCAGCCGTTGCGATGCGCATGAAGCGGAAGCTGGGTGTAGCGACCGAGCTCGATCATGCCGGCGAGCCCAATCGAGTTGATGCTCGCCATCACGCAACTGCCGCCTTGCGTCAGCACGAAATCATGGCGGCGGCGCATCTGGTCGATCTCGCCGGTGAGGTTGAAGGCGAGCATCACTTTCTTGCCCGTCCGCCCGGCATGATCGTTCACCACGCGCATCACCGCGCGCACGCGTTCATCGAATGGGCAAGAAGATCCATCGGACTGCAACTCATCGTCCTTGATGAAATCGATCCCGGCCTCGCAAAGAGTGGCAACGAGGCTTGCCGTCTCCGCTGCATTGAGCCCAACGCTCGGCTTGATGATGGTGCCGATCAGCGGACGGCCGCGCACGCCGGTCAGCTCGCGCGTTCCGGCAACACCAAACTTGGGCCCGGCATAAGCGGATGCGAATGCGAGCGGCAGCCGCAGATCGAGCAGCCGCAGCCCGGTGAGCTGGCGCAATTCCCAGAGATTGCCGGCAACTGTCGTCACCAGATTGGGCAGCGACGCGCCGATATTGTCGAGCGGCCAGGACAGCGTCACCAGCGCGCGCCGCCAGGGACCCTCCGAATTGACTGGCCGCGCCACCGGCAATGACGGCGCAGACAACGGATCAAGCAATTCGATGCGCTCGACGCGGGCTGCGGCTCTTTGCTTGAGCTCAGGCGTTTCGCCGGGCACGGCGACGAAGGTGCCGCTGGATTGTTCGCCCGCCATGATTTCTGCGGTCGCGCGCGGATCGCAGGGCGTCTCGATCAGATAATCCGCCTCGATGCGAACAGGAGCTGTCACCGGATCAGGTCCGCGCTAGAGCTTGCTGAGATCGGGAAAGGCGCGCACGGGATCGCTTCCATCCCAGCCTCGCGCCGCCTCACGGATCAGATCGAACATCTTGCCCTTGGGGCCGGCGACCTCCGACAATTCGATCACGGTTCCTGGGTGATATTCGGTATCGAAATAGACGAAGCGGCCGCGGGGACCGACTTCGCCGCTCATCACTGGTCTGAATCCCTGGGCTTCGAGACGGGCCAGGTCGGCGTCGTAGTTTTCAGTCCAGTAGGCGACGTGCTGCAAGCCAGTATGCCCCGCCTTGAGGAAATCGGCATACATCGACGGCGCATCGTTGCGGATCTGGATCAATTCCATCTGCAACGGTCCGGAGTTCGCCAGCGCGACCGAATTGTGCGGCTCATAAGCCTCGCCGCGATAGCGATAGTTCACGATCGGCACACGCGGATTGTAGAACCACGGCCCGATCCCGAGTTCGCGGCTCCAGTAGTCCATGGCTTTTTCGATGTCGTTGACGACGTATCCGGCCTGCCGGATCTCGCCAAAGAAGCGGCTCATGCTTGCATCCCGTTGGTTCAGAATTTGAGAAATCCGGTCGACAGCCACGGCACCGCGGCGACAATGAGGAGCCCGACAAACAGCGCGACGACATAGCCCCAGATGTGCTTCAGGCCCTCATCCGGCGAGATCCTGCTGATGGCGCAGGCGCCGTAATACCCGACGCCGAATGGCGGCGAGAACAAGCCGATGCCCATCGCGAAGATCACCACCATAGCGTAGTGCACCTCGTGCACGCCGGCCTGCTTGGCGATCGGAAACAGCAGCGGCCCGAACAGGACGATCGCCGGAATGCCTTCCAGCACGCTGCCGAGGATCACGAAGGCGGGAATCGAGATTGCGAGGAAGCCATAGGCACCGCCCGGAATCGCCGCCATCGCCTGCGCCAGTTGTTGTGAAAAGCCCGATTGCGTCAGGCCCCATGCCATCGCGGTGGCGCTACCTACGATGAAGATAATGGCGCCGGTCAGCGAAGCGGTCTCGACCAGCATCGGCTTGAGGCGCCTCCAGGGAAACTGGCGATAGACCAAAAGTCCCATCAGTACGGCGTAGACGATCCCGATGGTCGACACTTCCGTCGCGGTGGCGACGCCCTCGACGACGGCGGTGCGGATCACAAAAGGCAGCAGGATTGCGGGCAGGGCGGGCAGCGCCAGTTTTGCGATCTCGCGCGCTGAATACCGCCGCACGTGACTGAGATCCTCATGCCGATAGCGTCGCCACACCACCACGCAAAGGGCGGCGCCGACAACCAGCGCCGGCAACAGGCCACCGGTGAAGAGCGCGGCAATCGAGATGCCGGTCACCGAACCGATGGTAATCAGCACAATGCTCGGCGGAATGGTTTCGGTCTGTGCGCCCGTGGCGGCGAGCAGCGCCACGAGATCGCCGGGCTTGGCACCGCGCCGCTGCATTTCCGGCAGCAGAACCGGCGCAATCGCCGCCATGTCGGCGATCTTCGATCCTGAAATGCCGGACACCAGATACATGGCGCCGATGAGAACATAGGACAGGCCGCCTCTGACATGGCCGAGCAGGCTCGCCAGGAACTGGATCATGGCGCGGGCCATCCCGGTCATTTCGATCAGCGCGCCCAGGAAGATGAACAGCGGCACCGCGAGCAGGATGAGGTGGGACATCCCCTCGTCGAGCCGGCCGACCATCACCATCATCGGCGTGGTCGTCGTCAGTGCGAGATAGCCGAAGGTTGCCAGCGCAAAGGAGAAAGCGATCGGCACACCTGCGAACACATTGGCCGCCACCACGCCGATAAAGAAGATGATCAGATTAGAGCGGCCCAGCGGCTGCAGGGCTGGTCCGGCCAGCCAGAATGCAGCGACGATACCCGCGGTGGCGATGAGACCTGCGAGGATGAACGGGGCGCGATGACGGCGCGCCAGACCGATCACGGCGGTGATGGTCATCAGCACCAGGCCCACGGGAATTGCCGCAGCGCGCCAGGCGTTGCTGATCTCGAGCGCAGGGGTCACGATGAAGCGCTCCTCGCTCGCATAGTCGAATGCGGGATAGAGGATCAATGCCAACAATGCGAGCGATGCCGTCGTGGCCATCACCTCGAAAAAAGCCCGTGCGCGCTGACCGAGATAACGCATGAGCCCCGTCATACGCATGTGCTCGCCGCGGCGCAGCGCGATCACGGTGCCGAGCATAGAAAGCCAGAGAAACAGGATGGAGGCCAGTTCGTCGGACCAGACCAGCGGACTGCGGAAGACATAGCGGCTGATGACGCCGGCGAGCAGAATGATGATCTCGATCACGACGAGGCCGGCGGCGGCGGTTTCGACCGCTGCGCCCAGCCCACGATCGAGGGCGGCAAACGCCCGCGCGAGACCGCGCGTCGATGCAGAGGCGGGGCCATGCCCGGCCTCCAAATAGCCGCTCATCGGATGCTCGGCAATCGTCATCGCACGCTCAGGCCAGCTTGCCGATTGCGTTTTCGAGCAGGCCCCAGGCCTCCTCGCCGAAGCGGGTCTTCCACTCGCCGTAGAAGCCGGTCTCGCGCAGCTTGGAGCGGAAGCTGTCCGGCGCCGGCTTGGTGAAGGTCAGCCCCCTGGCCTGCAGGTCCGATTGCACTGTCGCATTAAACGCCTTGATGTCCTCGCGTTGCTTCAGGCCAGCGTCGTTGATGGCGTCGGCGACGATGGTCTTGAGGTCGGCCGGCAAGGCCCGCCAGGCGCGGCCATTGGCGATGAACCAGAAGCCGTCCCAGATATGGTTGCTGATGGCGCAGTACTTCTGCACTTCATAGAGTTTGGCGACCTGGATGATCGGCAGCGGGTTTTCCTGCGCATCGACGATGCGGGTCTGCAGCGACGAATAGACTTCGCTGAACTGCAGGCTCGTCGGCGATGCCGCGAGCGCCTTGAACATGGAGATGCTGAGCGGGCTCACCGGCACGCGGATCTTCAGCCCGTCCATGTCCTTGGCGGTCTCGATCGGTTTGGCGCCGCTCGTAATCTGGCGAAAGCCGTTGTCCCACATCTTCTCGAAAGCATGGAGGCCGACCTTGGCCATCGCGGTGCGGACATGCGCGCCGAGCGGGCCGTCCATCGCCTTCCAGACCTGGTCGTAGTCGGCAAAAGCAAAACCCACGGCATTAATCGCGGCGACCGGCACGAGGGTCGCGGCGACAAGCGCCGATGGCGTGAAGAAGGTGATCGCGCCGCTGCGCACCTGCGCCAGCATATCGGTATCGCCGCCAAGCTGGTTGTTGGGGAAGATGGCGATCTCGACGCGGCCGTCAGTTTCCTTGGCGATCCGTTCGGCGGCTTCCTGCGCCCGGATGTTAAGCGGATGAGTGAGCGGCAAGTTGTTGCCGTATTTCAGCGAGAATTCCGCGGCGCGCGCGACGCGCGGCATGGCGCCAATGAGACCCGCTGCGGGAAGAGCCGACAGGGCCTGCAGGGCACGCCGACGAGACAGGATCATGGGCTTCCTCCGGTAATCTTTTTGATGCCAATTGATGGCTTGGTGAGTAGTCTGGCTCGAAAATCACAGGCGTCGACCAAGGTGTCAAACGACCAAAATGATGGTTTTTGATGTATTCGAACCCGGAGCGTTTCGAGATGGACAAGCACGCAGCGCCGCCGCTGAGCCGCATTGTCGACGTGGCACGCCGTGCCAACGTGTCCACCGCAACCGTCGACCGTGTACTTAATCGCAGGCCCGGCGTGCGACCGATCACGCAGCAGCGCGTGCTCGCTGCTGCGTCCGAGTTGAACTACATGCCAGCCGAGGATTTGCTTGCGGCGATGAAGCCGAAGCCGATGCGGCTTCTGTTCCTGCTGCCGGCGGGCACCAACCGGTTTCTCGCGACGCTCGGACAGTTGATCGCCCACTCCGAGGCGCGCCTTGCACCTTTCAATATTCGTTGCCAGGTCGATTACATCAAGAGCTTCAACGCTGAACTGCTGGCGCGGCGGCTCTGGCATTACCGCGACAAGGTTGACGGCATCGCCTTCATGGCGCTGGAACATCCTGCCATTCGCGAGACCGTCGATATGCTCGCCGAGCGCGGCGTGCCGACCGTCACCGTGATCTCGGATATCCTCAATGCGCGCCGGGTCGCCTATCTCGGCTTGGACAATCGCTCGACCGGACGAACGGCCGGCTACCTGATCGCGCGGTTCGTCGGAGCGCGGCCTGCGAAGGTGGCCATGATCGCAGGCAGCCTGAGCTACCGTGCCCACGAAGAGCGTGAGATGGGCTTCCTGCACGTCTTCGAGGAGTTGTTTCCCCTGATCAAGGTCGTAGGCCTGCGCGAGGGACATGACGATGCCGACAGGAATTATCGCCAGACGCGCATGTTGCTCGCTCGGCACCCGGATCTCGCGGGGATTTACAACATCGGCGGTGCGGCTGATGGCGTCGGACGGGCACTGAAGGAGATGAACCGCGCGCGCGAGACCGTGTTCGTCGGGCATGGTCTGACGTCGGACACGCGCAGCCTCCTGATCGACGGGACCATGGACGCGGTCATTACCCAAAATCAGCTACATACGATGATGAGTTGTATCGGCATCTTCGACAATCTGCGCGCCGGCCGAAGCGCCATGCACGGCATCGAGACGCCGCGCAGCGAGATCATTTTTCGCGAGAATATTCCGGGATCAGGCGTCTCAGCGTGACTCGGCTGTCGCTGTTTGGCGGAAACGAGCTCAAATTGGCTGATCTTGAGTTCTCACAAGCCTCGTTGGCGCGAAGTCCCGAGCAATTTCATGGTTGATCACGCAGCCGAGCCAGCAGGGTGGAAAATCAATAGGGGCTGAGGGGTACACCGAGCGCTGATCCACGGCGATCCCGGTGGCAATCGCGATTTCGGCACAATCAGAGCGATCGCGGCGGCTGAGCCGCGGAACGCGCCGGTGCTTCGATCAATCGCATGATGTGACGGATAAATTCCTCATCGTCCGGCATTTCCCCGCCACCAATTTCGATCGCATCCTGCATTTCTATTCGGCTGTGCAACCAGAATTGCACCAAACTTCCGGCGATGCACAGCACCAGGCCGGTCGGCATGTCGTTTCGCAAGAGTCCGGCTTGCTGCGCTTGCTTGATGAGCGGAACGGCTCGCTCGTTCAAGCTGCGCGAACGCGATTTGCGTTCTTCAGTCGGCCCATCGAGCAAGCGCCACAGGTTGATGCGAAACGCATCCGGATGCTCGCGCCAGTACCGCAGGTAGGTCCGGATGGCCGTCGGAATCGATTCGACACCGAGTGTTTCTTGCGCGACGACATCCGCGACATAGGCGAGGAATTCAGCGGAGGCTTGCTCCCCAACCGCGTTCCAGAGCCCGTCCTTGCCCTGGAAATGATGGTGAAGCAGCCCCTGGGAGACGCCTGCCCGCTGCGCAATGTCGCGCATCTTGGTGCCGTGAAATCCGCTCTTCGCAAATTCCGTCCGCGCCGCCTGAAGGATGGCGTCGCGTCCGGCTTGCATTTGGCTGACTGACCGTGAGTTCACCCGTCACCTTCTAAGCATTCTAAATCATTTAGGAATTTTGTGTTGACAGGTCAACCAGTCAATGCTGACTGCTCAAGCGGTCAGTCGTTGGGGGTGCTGTGGAAAGTGTAGTGACAAGAAGACGAAAGGGCAGTGACCGCGGGCATTGGAGGCGTCGGGCCGCCGCGGTTGGCGCATTGACAGCATTCGCTGGGGGCATCGCGGTCGACGCGGCGTTGGCCCAGCAGCCAATAGAACTTCCGCCCGTTACGGTCGCGCCACCGAAGCCGAAGAAACGAGCCGTATCTCGGCCCGTGGCTCGCCCGGCAATCCAACTCCAGGAGATTACGGTTACGGCCCGCAAGCGACCCGAGGTCGAAAAAGATGTACCTATCAGTCTGACGACGGTTGAGGGTGCGCAGCTCGAGGACCTTTCCAAGACCCGCTCAAATGCCGACCTCGCGCGCTCCGTACCAAATTTCAATTTCGTCGATCTCGGAGGGCAGTCCTCAAATCTTGCCAATATCCGCGGCGTCGGATCGTTCTCGCCGGTATCTCCGGACGATACCTCCGTCGTCTTCTACGTCGATGAGGCGCCGCAGTCGGTGTATGGCATTGCACCGAACCTGCTTGATACCGAGCGGGTCGAGGTTTTGCGCGGGCCGCAAGGAACGTTGTTCGGCCGTAATGCGCAAGGCGGCGCAGTGAACATCGTCTCACGCCTGCCGACGTTTGATCGCTCCTTCTCGCTGACCGGTGAATGGGGAACCAAGGGTTACGGCCTGGGCGAGTTGATCGCGAACTCTCCGCTAATCGCAGATCTCCTCGCCGGACGCGTGGCGATGCGTTACTCGAACTACGGTGGTGACGTTCCGAACATCCTGCTCGGCGGCAATGATGCCGCTACGAAAATCGGCGCATTCCGCGGCTCACTTCTCTACACGCCGACCGATCGCACCACCGTCACCTTCAGCGGGTCCTACAACAAGGACGACGACACCGTGCCGCGCTGGCTGCTGCGCGGCGCGGCTGATTTTCCCGTAAGCGCCGTCAATCCGCGCAATGACGTGGATCGCGAGAACCAGAACTACAATCTAAAGGTCAAGCACGACTTCGGGCCCATTGTCTTCGATTCCGTCTCGAACTTTCAGCGCACCACCTCGTTTCAAGTCACTGATCTCACCGACTCCCTCGTATTCTCGAAGCTCACCGGCTTGCCGCGCGCCTTCTTCAGCGTGCCGGGTGCGGATATCGCGAACATCGGCATCGGTGAGAATACCTGGATGCAGGAGCTTCGGCTCTCCGCGCCGAAGGAGAGCGCGATTGCCTGGACCACGGGCTTGAATCTTTTTCGCACCGAAGTGGCGCTCGACGGCAACGCCCGTTCCATCACGCCGGCTTTTGCTACGGCGACCGGAATCCGTAACAACGACTTTTCGACCAACAGCTACGCGGCTTTCGGCGAGGCGACGGTGCCGCTCATCGGTGCGCTCAAAGGTACATTGGGGCTGCGCGCGACGCATGAGGAGAAAACGGCTTCCTATCGCTACAACGGCGTCGGCACGCCCGGCACCGTCGCCAGCTATGCCCAAGATCTCGGCCTGAAGGATGACTTCCTTACCGGTCGCGCCGGTCTGAGCTACGACTGGACGCGAGACTTCATGACCTATGTCACCGCCGCACGTGGATATGTGACGGGAGGGTTCCCGGCCAATTCCATCAACAATCCGCTCGGCAAGCCCGAGGCCCCGTTCGCTGCTTCCACAAGCTGGACCTATGAGGCCGGCTTCAAGTCCGAACTGTTCGGCCATCGTGTCAAACTGACCGGCGCGCTGTTCTTCAACGACGTCAAGAACGGACATCTGTTCGTCTTCAATGTCCCAACGGCATCATTCACCGTCGCAACGCTGGACTATCAGTCCTGGGGTGGCGAACTCGAGGGTACCGTCCGCCTCACGCCCACCTTTGAGGTGTTCGGAGGTGTTGGCATTACCCGCGCCGAGCTCGTCAACGTTCCGATCGGCAGCGCGACCGGCGCGAAGAACGGCGGCCGCGTTCCGAACGTGGCGCCCGTGACCGCCAATGTGGGCTTCCAGCATCAGGTTTCGGCCGCGCACCTTGGGCTCAACGGCGACTTCTTCGTTCGCGGCAACTACCAGTTCGTCGGTACTCGCGCGGCAGATGTCGCCAACAGCTTCGACCTCCCATCGTACGGCATTGTCAACGGCAAGTTCGGTTGGAAAGGGCAGAACTTCAAGACCTATGTCTTCGCGAACAATCTGCTCGACGAGCGCTACGAGGCCTTCGGACAAAGTTTTGGACCCACGACGCAATCCGTGCGCGTCGGACAGGGCCGCATCGTGGGCTTAGGGGCAACCGCGAAGTTCTAGCGATGAGAGGGGACCGTCATGAGAACAGAGGATTTCAAGCTGCACGACATTTCGCGTTTTCCGGTCGTGGTGCTGCACGGTCGTGGATTGCCGCCCGGTTACGGACCGACCTGGGCGAACGAGCTTGATGCGCTGCTTGGCCAGGAGCGCACCTTCGTGATGATCTTTCCTGACTCGGTGGAGGATGAGGCCCATGAGGATCAAAAGCTTCGCACGATCTTCCTCAAAGCCAACAAGGCGCGGCTTGCCGCCAAATGCCAGGGCATCTTCAGCATCGAGCCGAACAAGGCAAAGCGTCTTCTGAAGCGTGCTCAGGGCGCCCTGATTGCCGCGGCTTTCGGACTGCGCTTCCGTGTCGTAGCCACCGTCGAGGAAGCGGAGCGGCTTGCGAGCCTGGCTTTAGCAGGAGCAGCCGTGCCAGATGTCTCCGAGCCCGAGTAGCGAGACACGCGCTTATCTGCGCATCGGCAAGAGACGCCTTCGCATCCCCAAGCGCCGCGGTGTGCGGATCGCCCTTGGTGTTGCCCTCATGATCAGGGGCGTACTGCCGCCGGCCGGATTCATTCTGTTGCCGCCGGCGCTGACGCTGCTCTCAATCGACATTCCGCGCGTCCGCCGCTGGCGCCGGCGCATGATCGTGCGGCTCGGACGCCGGCGGCGAAGCGCCGTCCGTCCAGCAAAACAGAATCGGACTTAGAAGTTGTCTAAGCGATTGACGTGCAACGGCGAGGCACCCGTGCTTCCAGATTTCGAATGTTTCAAATTGCCATAGACGCGCGATGGCTTTATGGCGGCTATCACAGAGCGTAACGGTTCGCGGCATTGATAGGTCGAGTGCGTGGAGCTCTTCTCTGAGCGCATCGGGATTGCCGCGGCCGCCTGTCGTGACGCAACCAAAGAAGAGGAGGGGAGCAGTGACGCAGTCGGACCCTGACAACGAATCTGCAGGCGCAGAGATGCACCGGTCCATGATGGCCGCCTTCTGCGACGTTCTTCGTACCAGTCAGCTTCCGCCCATGACGGTGATGAACCTCGCCGCGTCCGCCCTCGGAGCAATCTACAAGGAAGTCGCCGATCAGCATGGCACGGATGGCGGTTGTCCCTGCGGCTGGAAGCCAAATCCGCGTACCGATATCGCGGTTCTGCAGGCGACACTGGCCGCGTCACTAGAAGCCATCCCGTCTGCTGATCTGCGTACCATGCAGGCTGTCGGACGTGCATAAGCCATGATGCGAGAGCCCTGCCGATCTCGTACACATCGGCGGGGTTCGACGTCTACGCTGGGCCGACGGCCCGCTCGGGAAGTCCCTTTCATGTTCACGGCCGAACGACCAATACTGCGGCGATTCCGCGACCGGAATAGTCCGTCTCGGCGCGGTCGCTCGTCTTTTCAATTTTGAGCGTTTCTAAATTTCGCTGGTGCGAAGCATAAGTATACGCAGCGCCTAGAATTGACGCAGGCGTGTCGTAGTCAGATGGCGGCTGCGCGAAAATAGTACCCCCACCGCTGGGAAAAACATCATCCTTAAACGTCTTACGTTGGAGGGGCCGTAAGGCCGCGGCTGGCGACAATAATATTGATGCAGGCCCTGCCGGTGAGAGGCGCTTGCGCGCCTCATGACGTGCGCGCTTGAACGAGAATGAAAGATTGAACGATGATGGGCGAGATGACGAAACTGGCCGAAGCGCTGCAGACAGGGTGCAGGTTCGGGCGGATGGCGTTGACGGCGCTTGTCGTGTCGGCCGGTGTTGCTGGCCCAGTGGCGGCCCAGGAAGTGGAGCCCACGACGGCCCAGGCGCAACCCGCATCGCCGCTGCCGTCGTCTTCTGCATCTCCCGCGCCCAGTGTGGAGCGGCCAGTGACATCGTCATCATCAGCGACATCGGTCGGCGCTGACCCCGCGGTATCGGCGGCGCCGCTGCCGCAGGTGTCACCGGCAATGACCGGAACCCCGGTCGCTGCGCCGGTACCATCGAATGCGCCAGTCGTTGCCTCGGCGGCCGGCCCCGCGACGCTTCCGCACGATCTGTCGCCGTGGAGCATGTTCATGCAGGCGGACATGGTCGTGAAAGCGGTGATGATCGGCCTTGCCTTTGCGTCGCTATTGACCTGGACGGTGTGGTTGGCCAAGGGCGTCGAACTCACGGGCGCCAAACGCAACGCCCGTAGTGCGACGCGCAAGCTGAGTGGCGCCGAATGCCTCGCAGACGCATCACGGGAGATCAATACCGGATGGACGAAGAATGGCCGTGTCGCCGATCTGGTCAATGCTGCGCTTCAGGAGTTGAAGCGCTCGGCCGACCTGTCCGCCGAGGGAGTTAAAGAGCGTCTCGCGATCGCGCTGTCCCGCATCGAGGCAAAAGCGAGCCGAGACATGGCGCGGGGCACCGGACTTCTCGCGACGATCGGCGCAACGGCGCCGTTCGTCGGCCTGTTCGGCACGGTGTGGGGCATCATGAATTCGTTCATCGGCATCTCGCAATCGAAGACGACGAACCTTGCCGTCGTTGCGCCCGGAATCGCCGAAGCATTGCTCGCGACCGCCATCGGCCTTGTCGCGGCCATTCCGGCGGTGATCATCTATAGCGTATTTGCCCGCGCCATAGCCGGCTACCGCGCATTGCTGTCGGACGCGTCGGGCGAAGTCCTGCAGCACATGTCGCGCGACCTGGAACGGCAGGAGAGGGCCAGCGCGTCACGGCGGGTGACGTCGTGATGCGACTGGATGCGACGCAAACGCGTTCCAACCTCGCCATCGTCACCAAGCGGCTGGATGAATTCGCCGTGCGGCGCGCGCGGCTGGAAGCAGAGCGCGATGAGGCGCCGGCGATCTCATTTCCCGCGGCGTTGACGATGCGCGCAGTCGACAGCGACGTCGCGCAGCTATTGTCAGGGGAACGCAAACTGTTCGAGCTTCGCCGTGAAGCTCGACTCGGTCAGAAAGCGCAGTTGCGAGAACGCATCCTTCAATACGAGAAAGAGGTGCGTGGCCTGGTCTCCCAGGAAGAAGCAAAGGTGCGGGGAATCGCGCTGATTGAGCGTGAGCTCACGGGTGTGCGTGAACTCTGGGAGAAGGGGCTCGTGCCGATCCAGCGCATGATGGCGCTGGAGCGCGAAGGCACCAATCTGGACGGTGAGCGCGGCCGGCTTGCGGCGGCGCAGGCCCAGTCCGGCGGCAAGATCGCAGAGACACAGCTTCAGATCATCCAGATCGATCAGGACCTTCGTAGCGAAGTGGCCAACAGCCTGCGTGAGATCGAAGCGCAAACGGCCGAGTACGTCGAACGCAAGGTTTCGGCCGAGGATCAATTGAAACGCATCGATCTCGTCGCGCCGCAAAGCGGTCTGGTGCACGAGCTTGCGGTTCATACCGTTGGTGGCGTAATTTCTCCGGCCGATACGATCATGTTGATCGTGCCTGATAGCGACAGGCTGGCATTGGAAGCACAGATACAGCCGCAGGATATCGACCAGATTCGGCTGGGCCAGAGAACGGTTTTGCGCATGTCGGCCTTCAATCAGCGAACCACACCGGAACTGAACGGCGAGGTCAGCCGCATTGCCGCCGATCTTACGCAAGATCAAAAGAGTGGACTATCCTTCTATGTCGTTCGCATTGTGGTGCCGCCGCGGGAGCTTGCGCGCCTCGGCAAGCTCGCGCTGGTGCCGGGGATGCCAGCCGAGGCATTTATTCAGACCGGCGATCGAACGGTCATCTCCTATCTGGTCAAGCCTCTGCGGGATCAGATCAACCGCGCGTTTCGCGAGGAATAGTGCTTGCCTATCGCATTTTGCGAGCGTGCCGCGAGCGATGTCTCGGTCCTTGTCGGTCCAAACATCAGTAAAGCTGATTGTTTGCAATTGTCGCGTCTTGGAAGCAATCAATGGGGCCGAGGCACGCGAGGTGCTTTCGAGCGGGAAGGAGAGAATAGACGTCGCGCTTATCGACGTGCAGAGCGTACCGAGCGAGCATGGATATGCCCTTGCCTCCTGCGTGCTTGATCATATCCGGCGCCTGCTCGCGTCACGAGAACGTGTTTCCCCATCATACAAAGCGCCTAGCGCGCGTATCCTTGGATTCGCTCGACGTAGTTCATGATGCGCCGCATGACGTCCTGAAGTATTCCTGCGCCCGACTCGCACATGTTCAAATAGCAGGTGGAGATTTTCACTTTCTGATCGAGAGGAAGGGACGCCCCCTCCGGGATCGATATCTTGAAGACCTGTCCCCTCTGGCGCACATCGCCTGGGATCTGGAATTCAGGCGGCATGGCATCCGTCATCGGCAGCAGGGACTCGACCACTCCAACGATGGACTGGGTGTAGGAACGCACATAGACGCGCTGCCCGACCTTGAGATCGAACAGATAGCTGTCGGGGAGATAGGCGAGGATGAAGCTCGGGCCTGTGTGGATGGTGGCGATGTCATTGCCTGCCGGGCCGAGCACGGCTCCGGCACTCATGACCTTGCTGCCCACATATCCGGCGACCGGCGCATGCAAGGCTCCGCCGGCAAAGGTGTGCTGCAGGGAGTCGTACGCATCCGACACCTGCTTGAGGGCATTGTGATAAGCGGCCAGCTCGCCCGCGAGCGAGGCTCGCTCCGCTTTCAAGGACTGGTGCTTCTCGGCGGCGGCAAAGGCCGCGCTGGTCATGTCGGTCAGGAGCCTGTCCACCGCAAGGCCGTTCCTGCTCGCGCCAGCCACCTTGTCGAGATAGTCCTGCGCCTGCCTGGCGTTGGCCTCGGCTGCCGGCAGCAACATGCCGATCGCGGCTTGCCTCGCCTCGATCGCCCCGATCCGGGTGATCAGCCTGGCGTTTTCCACGGCGAGCTCAGCGAGCGTGCGGGAAAGGGATGTCGATTCGACGACGGCGATCTTTTGCCCGGCCTCCACCCTGTCTCCTGGACGGACGAAAACCTCCTTGACCCGCGTCTCCTGATAGGGCGCGCCAATGGCGATATGCTCGCGCGTAACCAGGCCGGATGCCCGCAGCAACATAACCCCGCCGGAGATCAGGTAGATGGCGATGGTGATGGTGACGGCGAGACCGATGGCGATGAGGACGAGGTTCCGCAATCGCCTCCAGCGCACTTGGCTGACGTTGAGTGGCGCGCTCGGCGCATATTGTTCCAGGACTGTCATTCTTCTACTCGGCGGCTTGCTGCAACGGTCTGAGGTTGAAAATCCGCTCCGCTATGCGGCGCGACGCTTCACCGTCTCCGAACGGGTTATTAGCGGGCAGAAGCTGCGGCGCTTCGGAGCTGGTGAGACGCCTTACCCCGGCGGTGAGCGCATCGCGGTTGGACCCCACCAGCGTTCCAAACCCGGTCTCGACGACCTCGGGCCGCTCAGTGCTCTCGCGCGTGATGAGGACCTGGAGACCGAATGTCGGCGCTTCTTCCTGGATACCGCCCGAATCGGTCACGACCGTCCATGACCGGCTGAGCAGGTAGACGAAGTCGGTATATTGGAGCGGCTTCAGCAGGCGGATATTCGGCCGCGCGCCGAGCGCCCGTACGACCTGCGCCCGGATATCCGGGTTGGGGTGAACGGGAAGGACGATCAGCTTGTCGCCGTCATCTGCAAGCTCGCACAGGGCCTCAAGGATCTCATCCAGTGGCGCCCCGATGTTCTCGCGGCGGTGCAATGTCGCCAACACGAGCTTCCTGTCTTGCGGAAGGTTTGCGATTTCCCGGTCGATCGGGACGTAACCTCCAGCAAGTTTGGAGCGAGCATAAAGCAGCGCGTCGACCGCGGTATTGCCGACCATGCTGATCGAATCGCGCTGCACACCCTCGCGCAGCAGGTGATCGCGCGACCGCTTGGTCGGCGCGAAATGCAATGTGGAGGCGATCGTGATGAGCCGCCGGTTGAACTCCTCCGGCCAGGGCGAATCAAGCGTTCCGGTCCGCAGCCCGGCCTCGACATGCGCAACGGGGACATGGTTCAGAAAGGCTGCCAGGGCGCCGGCTGCAGCGGTCATTGTGTCGCCTTGCACCACCACCCCATCATACTGCCCCGGCCCGAGCAGGGCTTGCATCTGCTGGGTGATCAGCGCGAACTTGCCGGCGAGGCTGGGCTCCTGCATGACCCCGGTGCCGCTATGGGCAAGCTCGATTTCGAACAGCTTCAATAGCCCGTCTGCCAGATCGATATGCTGCCCCGACCAGAAGACATCGACATGTGCGCCGGACTTGCGCAGGGCGCGATAGACGGGACCGAGCTTGATGATCTCCGGCCGTGTGCCAAAGGCGATGAGGATGCGCATATCTATTCCAATTAACCGGGGAGATCAGCGGGTGGCGGCCAGGAAATCGTCGGGGACATCGTGAGCCGTTTTCGACCACACGATGGGGGAGGTGGCGAACTGCGACTCACCCAGATAGATTTTCCAGGCGCGGAACGTGGCAACCATGTTGATGTAGAGCGATACGGGCCACCGTATCGCGACGCCGAGCCAATCGAGCCTGCCGTAGACCCGGTAGCTGGAGGTCAGGCGCGCGACATAGCGGAACACCACCGCGAGAAGATTGAATGACAGAGACCACTGGAAAAGCTGGTACATCTCGCGCGGCAGGGTCTCGGGATTGATGAGGCCTGCAAGCGCCAAGATCATCAGGACGATGGATCCGGGGGCGAGGAAGTTGGTAATCATTCCCTTGCGGTCGCGCAGGAAGAAATAGATGTCCCAGGGCCCGCCTTGCCAGCCGAGCCTGTGCATCGCTTCGAAAGCAATGCCATAGACCCAGCGGGTCTTCTGCTTGATCGAGGCTTCCAGGCGCTGGGGGAAGAACTCGCGGGTCGCGACATAGTCGGCACCCTCTTCAGCCGGTGCGGACAGCGCGGCGAAAATCGATTTGAAGCCCGCGCGCTTGGCCTCGATGCCGAGAATGTAATCCTCGGTCACCGTCCCGGACATCAGGACCTGCCCGCGCGTCTTCAGAAAATGCCTGACGAGGACCTGCGTCAGGCAGGTGCCGACCCCGGCGGAAGGGATGGCGGCGCCAAGCGCGTTGCGCACGATCAGTTCGCGCGTATGGCGCTCGGCAAACTCCTCCATATAGGTCGAAGCGACATAGGCTCCTCTGCGGCGGCTGAGCGAGAAGACAGGAACCTGGATGAAATCGTATTCGCCCGCATACCTCGCATAGATCTCAAAGCTGCGTGGATCGATGACATCCTCGCTGTCGTGCAGAACCACCAAATCCGGAGCCTGCTGCCCCGCGAAGCTCTGGGCGAACATCTCGTTGAGCATCTGCCCTTTGGACGTGGGGCCGGGCAAGCTGTTTACGATGACCCGCACGCGATCGGGATGGGCCGCGGCAAGGGCTTCAGCGACGCGCCGCGTGCCGGTGTCGTTCGGATAGACGCCGAGATAGAGCGAAACCTGCGGGTTATCGATGCGGGCGAGGTTGCCTTCCACCATCTTGCCGATGACGTCTTCCTCGCGCCAATTGGCGACGAAGATCGCAATCTTTGGCAAAGGAGCCGGTTTGGCGGCTGCGCGCCGAAAAGGGAAATGCGCAATCCCGAACGAGAGCAGATCGATGAAAAGATCGTCCAGCGATGACAGGTTTATCAATAGGCTGACGAGCAGGAAGAGCGAGACCAGTATTTCGTTCATGATTTTCAACGGGCCGCGCTTCCATAGCGGAAGCGCGATACAGCCTTTCAGAGCGCGTAAGTTTGGCTGCTACTGCAGCGGCAACTGAAATGGCGACCATCGCCTCCCATACTCACCCATCCTCATCGGCAGTTGATCTGTATCAACGGACGGCAAGGCTTGTAGCGACTTAACCCTTCGTTAAGCAGGGGGAGCGGTCCCCTTAAAGCAAATCCAGGCAGGCATCCATTCCGGATGATTACGGCCGCAGGCCTAGGCCTCGCGCAACCGGCAGAGTCGCAACAGGCGGAAACCGATCCACGGCATAGGTCTGCAGCGCTTGGGCTCGAAGATGGTGAGGTCGCTGGCGCGTTCTTTCATTGAATTCAGGTATTGCGGGACACAGGAGCGAAACTAGAGGCCGACCCGGCAGTCGGTCACCCGCCTGTCCCCGCTGGCGAATCCAGCGCGTCATGATGGGCGTTCCCGACTGCGCCAGCCAAATCGCATTCGGCCGCGACTCGCATCCTTAGGCAATGCTGAATGTGAAATGGAAAATGCCGGCGGCTTTCTTCCGCGGTTCCTCATTTTTTGTCCCTAGAACGTCATCAGGTGAGGGAATAGGGGCGATCCATGTCTATCCTGGCAAAGGCGCTGCGGCTCATGGGCACGGTTTGGCTCTGTGCGGCAGGTCTGCTTATCGTGTCCAGCCACCTCGTCGTTCTGCATCTCGACGGCTTCTGGGCTCTCGTTAACCTCCTCAACCCGTGGAACGTCGCAAACATGCTGACGCTGGATCTAACAGCGGCTCCCGGATTGCTGCTGCACATGGCGGCTGATCAGTTGACAAAGACCGCTAACTCGTCCCAGAACAGGCCAGCTCTCGTCTCACCCTATCCCGTCCACTAGACCCCGACCGCGTGACGCGCGTCCTGCAGGTGAACGGGGCTGCGCGATAAGCCGCAGCGAATCCTAGGCGCACGCTCGCAGGTTTTGCCGACCGGGCTGGACGGCTACGTCGTCCGCTCGTAGGCGATGGCCCGATAGAGCGGACCTTGGCCGGCACCGATCTCGCGGAAACCGCAGCGCCGGAATAATGCATGCGAGGCGCGGTTCGGTACGTCGACCAAGGCAACGATGCGTCGCTGCTTCAATACGTCGGAGGTGTAAGCGAGCACCGCCTCGAGGGATTCCTTGGCGTAGCCTGCGCCCCAAGCGTCTTCCTTCAGCGCAATGATCGTCTCGATCCTGCCTTCGAAGGCCGGAAAAATCTCGACGGCTTGCGGCGAGGCGCGATGCAAACCGATACAGCCGATGACGCCTTCGCCTCGGCAAATGAGCCAGAGCCCGAAGCCGCTTTTACGTCGACGCAGATTGTCCTCGACGATCTCGCGCAGCATTTCCGGCGACACCGGTTCGTTGTCGAACAGGTATCGGCGGACTCCCGCACCCTCAAAGACGTGGGCGATCTGTGGACCGTCTTCGGCAGCAAGTGGCCGTAGCACCAATCGCCCCGTGGTTAGGACCGGCTGCATCTGAGTACTGCCATGAAGGTTCTGCGCCACAGTTACTCTGGCGCGAGGGCAATCCTCTTTCAATCCCTTTCCCTTACACAAACCAGTTTGACACATGCCTTCGAAGGGCAGGGCAACAGTCGCGTCGCCATGTGCGCCAGAGAAGGCTTCGTTGAGCTTCTCCCTGCGCTCGAACGGCATGCCCAAGCTGCGAGCGACGGGCCGGACCTGATGGCCAAGGGTTTCCAGTGCGCCGGCGACGACACGTCCGACGCTGCCGGTCGCCCCTACAACGACGAAGGTCATTTTCCTCTTATCCTCTGTCAAATCGGCCTCCTTGGGTTCACGCTGAGATGCGCCTCGGTCTTGGTATCGCCATTGCAGGCCTGCAGGAGGCGTGAGTGTAGCCGACCCCTTTTGACCTTCTGCGTCAGCAGCACGCGCCTGAGGGCGCGCGCTTCAGGTGCCGGCCCGCTCATTGCGAGGCGCCTTCATACGCGTCGTGACGCTTGATCCAGTCCACCATGTTGTGGTGAGGGCCATGCTCGTTTCGGCCCTTTGGCGTGAGATCGAGATAGTTGTAGGCGCCGATCAGCAGATCCCCGCCGCGGGCATAGGACGAGTATGTGTGGTAGACTTGTCCGTCATCGTCCTTGACGAACACGCTAATACCGGGCGCCTCTCCTTCGGTTTGCCGTTCTCGCTTCTCGTAGTTGTGGTAAGTCGGGCCATGCGCGAGATCGGCGGGTGTGAACGACACGCCGAAGTCCTGGTTGAAGGTCGATTCGAAGGATGAGACCCACTCGAACCTCCAGCCCATCCGGCGCTTGTAGGCCAGCAGCTTCTCTTTGGGGGCGCGGGATATCGCGACCAGGGAAACGTCGTGATGTCTCAAGTGCAGGTTCGCACCGTCGATATGTCGGCGAGGAACGAGCAGGAGGCGCATCCCTCGTCCCATTCGGGCGCGAACATGAAATGATAAACGATGAGCTGCGATCGGCCAGCGAACAGATCCGCAAGGCGTATGCGGCCGCTCGCGCCTTCGAACGCGTAAGGTTTCTCGATCTTTACCCATGGCAGGGCGCGCCGCTCGGTGCTGATCCGATCTCGGAGCCGTGAAAGCTCCTTCTCCCTCTCAAGCAGCGCCTTCCGAAGAGGCAACCAATCTGCGCGTGACACAATTGCTTCAGGTTTCATCGTCCCGGCTTCCGGTTCGCGGCGGCCGCAGGCGCGACCCCGCTGTCAACTCTCGTTTAGAGACTGGTTGCATTTTGCTGACAGTGATGTCATAATGCAAGCAGTTTCGTTTTGACATTATTGGGAGCGGCGATGCGGGAAGATCAACGGTCGGCCTGTCCGATAAACCTGGCGCTCGAGGTGTTCGGAGATCGATGGTCGCTGCTGATCATTCGAGACATGATCTTTGCTGGTAAGCGCCACTTCAGAGAGTTCCTGGCGTCGGACGAGAAGATCTCGACCAGAATCCTGAGCGACCGGCTTGCGTCGCTGGTCTCGCAGGGGATCCTGACGAAGACAGACGACCCAGCCCACAAGCAGAAGGCGATCTACAGTCTGACAGAAAAAGGGATCGCGCTCCTGCCCATCCTGGCTCAGATCGGCATTTGGGGACGGGAGTACTGTCCCGTCACGGATGAGAGTGCGGCCAATGCAGCTCGCCTAAAGAAGGGTGGTCCAGACTTGTTGAAACGGATGATCATCGAATTGCGGCGAGTGCATCTGCCGGCCGGTTCATGAAGGCTTCCGCGCTGTAGGTCGCGTTGCCGTTGGGTCAAGCCGCCCTTCGCCAGCAGCGGAACGTTGGCTCGTTCGTAGTGGGCTTCGCGATGTAGCGGACCAGTGACTCGAGCCCCGAGACGAAACCGAGCGTCGTGCGGATATCAATCGCGCAACGCCTGAATGGGGCGGGGCTAGCTCCGTAGATTCCTCAAGCGCGACGGCTAAACTTGTCGGACGCTGAGAACTCCGGACAGTGGCGTGGGCATGAGTGGCTTCGGCGTGCGCGGTATTCGGACTTCCCTTTACTGATGTGGCCGCCGAATCGTGGCGCCGTCCTTTCCTGCGATACAAGCCCCGGGGCTAACGGTCTCCTTCTCGGCGGACATGTCGATGGACTGCACCCTGCGGCTTGCAATGATCACGATGGCGCAGACCGCATAAGAGCACACCCCTAGCGCATAGGTCTTGGCGATGCCGAATTGGATCGACAACGCCACACCCAACACAGACGCCAGCATCGACGTAATTCCGTTGGTGCTCCAGAAGAACGGCAGTAGTTCATGATGGCGGCGCCACACACCGAGGCCGAGTGGGAACATCATCCCCATGCAGAATGCAGGAAGAGCCAGCAGCAGGACGGACACCAGAATACGCATGTCGGTTGACAGCGACCGAGCCCAGGCGGTGACCAGCGGCGTCAGCAGCGCTGCCACCACGAGCGTGGTGAGGAGGGCGGCAATCCTGAAGACGGTGACGCGTGATCGGGAGGAGGTATCCGCACCGACCGTGGCGCTGCCAATCCCGCTAAAGAGAAGAATTGTGAATAGCACGACGCTCAGCCCATAAACGGGATGTCCGAGAAAGACCATGAGGCGCTGCATCTGCGATATCTCGATCAGCATGAAGCCCATCCCGATCGCGCTGAAATAGGCCACGGGCGGCGTCAGCGTCGCCATTGGCATCCGCCTCGCAAGACGGAGGAAGGGCAGCACGATGTAGTATCCGCAAGCGCAGAGCGCTACGATGATGAGCAAGCCGGTGATGCCGATCGCTACATTGTTGCTCATGATGTCCCAGCTTTGCGTGCTCACGAAATCGCTGAAGCGGGACGTATAGAAGAAGAACGGATTGTCGTCGGTCGAAGCGACGATGTTTTCCGGCAGCGAATCGAAGAAGGCCTGGTTCGCCTTGTCCGACAGCAACGTTGAGGTGACGGCATCGAAGGTGATGTCCGGCCCCAACAATATCTTGAAACCCTGCGCCTGAATTCTCTCGCGCGCGCCTTGCCATTCTGCGTCGCTGAACGCGTCAGGCCGGGTAATCACCGTCACGATGCCGCCGACGTTGACCGCGACGACGTGATGCCGCAGCTCCCCGGCCGACACCCCTTTGCGCTGCAGCGCGCTCGCGCCAATCGCGATCAGCCGGTATAGCTCGCCACGGTGCTTCTCGGCATCGTACCAGCGTGATACCGACAACAGCCCGCCAGGCTTGAGCGCCCGGTAAAAATCATCCCACGCCTCCACGGTATAGAGACGATTTTCGGTGAGCGTCAGGCCACCGGCCGCCGTCGCCGCCCAGGTGTCGATGAGTGAAATCTGCACCAGGTCGTACCGCTCGGGCGAGTGGTTGATGTAGCTTCGCGCCTCGGCATTGACCAAGGATACGCCGGGCTGGCGATCGAGATGGCCGGAGAAATCGGCGAATTTTTGGGTGAGCACTTCGAAGATCGCCGGGTTGATCTCAATTGCGCGAATCCGGCTGGCGCCGAAGAGCAGACCGGAAAGGATGTCACGACCGCCGCCGACGCCAACGACAGCGACGTCGGCCGCCGGCTGCACGAAGTAGGCTGCATTGATGACATCATCTTTCAGGTAACCGAGTTTTCCGATGTCGCCATCATACCTGGTGATGACCGTGCCTGCATCGGCATCGATGTCGAGGTAGTGTTGGTCGATCCGGGCATCCGGAGTGCCAACCAGACCCCAGCCAAACGGGACCTTGTCGGCCAGCTCCCGCACCCTTACCCGCGAATAGGTATTCCAGCGTTCGAACAGCGTGCCGGTCTGCTCAGCGCCCTTGGCCCAGAACACACCGAGATGGCTGCGACCTGTCAGGTCAAGGCCGGCGTGCACGGTGGCCGCGACGGCCAGTGTTAGCGCGACAGCCCCGCTCAAACGCACACTGCGGACGTCTTCGCTGCGTCTCACGACGATCCAGCCAACGCCGGCAGCAAGGGCTCCGATCCATAGCGTGGCGCTTACGGGATCAATCACCAGCAGTATGACGATTACCCCGAGACATCCAACTGCGGCGCCCAGGAGGTCGGCTGCGTAGAGCCACCCGCCTCCATATGGCAAACGCGTCAGCAACACCGTGATGCAAACCCCGCCTTCCGTGAACGGAGCCACGAAGGCGATGATCGCCAGCGCCAGAGCGAGGGGCACATTTTCTGCGGATACAACGAGCGGCACGCACAGGAAGACGATCATTGCGCCAACGCTGCTGAGCGCGAACCATGACGCATGGCGGGCGAATTCGATTCCGACCCGATCGGCGGCATAACGGGCGGGTTTGCCGTAGACCTCCATCGCTCCGCGCGTAAGCCCGAGCATGGCAAGTGAAATGGCGGCAAATGCGAAATGATGATGGAGCATAACGCTGAAGAAGCGCGTTATCAGGATCTGGTAGGAAAGCGTCGCGAACGCCAGCACAAAGATTGCCAGATAATAGCGACCGTGAATCTTGGATATGGATTGCAATGAGCTACCCTCTCAGTGGAGCCCTGATGGGCTCTATTGGGTGCGCTTTGACCAACTCGCGCTGCGTCGCTGCTCAAGCATGTCATCGCGAGTATTTGTAGCGATCAACCAATCCAAATTCTACGAGCAAACAAGGCGGTGTTCATGAACAAGGATGCGCCGAAGAGTCCTATCACTCCTGCCAAAAGCCACTTTGCTCGCAATCCTAAATCAGCCAACGTCACAAACAGGGGAAATGAAACGAGATTAAATCGACTCATAGAGACGAAGCCTGCTGGCCCACCGCTGAGTGTTAGATATGGCAGAAGCAGGACAGCCATGGCGAACAGTGTCCAGCTTGAGCGCAGCCGAGACCAGCCAAAAACAATCAGGACAATGAACAATAATGTAAACCAGCTAGCTTGTCCCCAAGGATTCCAGTCGTTGAGCATCATTCGCGTGAACGGCTCAAGCTTTAGTGCCGCAATTAATCTTGTTGCCAGCGTCGTTCCTTGATGGAAAGCCGCCTGCCCATCCACAAAAGCAAACGGAGTTCCGAAAGCGCTCCAGAGGTAGATCATGAATAGCCAGATGCCCGACGTCGCAAGAAGGACGCATGGCAGGAGGGTAAGAAGGAACTTCGTCTGATCGCGATTGGCCCACATCTCCCAAAGAAGGACAGGCAATAGGACGACGCCCGTCGATCGAGTAGAGACTGCCAGGCCTGCGAGCAGTGCTGCCGACAGGTAGTACTTTCGTTTCAAAGCATGAAAAAACGAGACGATTAGCAGCAGTGCCAAGGGCTCGGTATACCCGGCCGATAGCAAGACCGAAGCGGGAAAAAAGCTGAGCAGCGCCGTTGTGGCGAGAGCCAGTTGATCGCCAAATTCCTCGCGAACCAGCTTGAAAAGGACGACGATCGCGAGCAATCCCGCGACGTTCGATACCAACAGCAATGCATCCGCTGGCGTGAGACCGCTAATCGTCGCCAAGCCCCGTGCGAGCATCGGATACAGCGGGTAAAATACGATGTTCTGTTGAACAGTCGGATCGCCGTTATACTGATAGCCATCTGTGACGATCTTGAAATACCATTGCGAATCCCATTGCAGCAGTTGGTGGTACCAGATCGGTCCCGCAGACCAGACATCTGGCCCGGAGGGCAAATATTTTCGGGAGAAAACCAGTCCGAGTGCGACCACCACCCGCGAACAAAAAAATATCAGGATGGCCAAACAATAGGGAAGCCAAGAAGGATCTTTCCAGGTTGGATAGCGCATCTCCATTCCACATTGTCGCTCGGTAAGAGCCCAAGATCAATTGCCCCAAGTGTACCGCCTTGACATTTGGCGGGCATGACGCGGCAGACTAGGTGCCGACCCAGGTCCGCGCGTCGGTCATGACGCCGGCGTTTGTCAATCACCGGAATGTCCGCTGCTGGCTCACGCGCCCTGCTGGTCTCCCACTGGCCGGTCAATTCGGAGTTGCCGTCGCCATCAACCACTGGTTCAACCAGTGCGATGACGTCACATCCCGATATAGGCCCCCGCCGAGGCGCGTCGGCTACATGCATCTGCCGCAGTTCGGCGATTACAACCCTAAAAACGGCACCGAAGCCGTCAAGTTTTCGAAGTCATCACTTTCTGAGCGATCTTCCAGGTTCCGTTGACCTTTAAGCATGACAACATGTCGGTGAAGTAACGTGGCGGAATCTGCAATTTCAACTTCACGAGTGCGAGCTCTCCTTCAATGTCTATCGATAGGAGCTGATCGTTGCGCTCTAGGCCCTGTTGTTTCGGAGCTTTCAGGTTTCGGACGGCTGTTAGCCACGTCGCAATTGGCGTCACGCTCACATTGCCGTCGTCGCCGACCTTGGTCACGGAACTGGATGGGTGAAATATCGTAGCAAATTTGTCTGCATCCATTTCATAGGCCCCGTCGAAATAGGTCTGTGCTAGAGCGCGCAAGGCACGAGCATCGGTATCCATAAGGTTGTTATCCATGAGGTTGTTATTTGGAACGGTAGGAGACTGCGCATGGCTGATCGACCGATCTCCAAGCATCAAACCAGGAGCGCTGACGAGCGTGGCTCCAAAAGCTACGCTGGCAGATCGACTCAAAAATGCTCGTCGATCCATTTTGAACATTCTGCTCTCCCAAAAGTCCACGAGCCAAGTTGCATTCTTCAGATGAAGACTGAAGCCGCCCGGTACAAACGCCCAGGTTGTTACTACGAACAGCTCTTAGGCCCAATTTCCCGTGCCCAGCGTCAAGCTGGCCACAACGTGCGGAACGTTGCTCCTTCTCGTTGTTGGGCAAACGTAGGACAAAGTGATCTATGAAACTAGTCGTGTTGCGTAGCATGGGGTTATGAGCAATATTCATAAATCATGAAAAACGAACTGAACGAACTCGCTACCTTTGCAATCGTCGCCAGCGAACGAAGCTTTACGCGGGCTGCGGCAAAGATTGGTGTGTCTCAGTCTGCCCTGAGTCACACGATACGGGGACTTGAGCAGCGGCTCGAGTTGCAGCTTCTTGCTCGAACGACCAAGAGCGTCGCGCCAACCGCTGCAGGGGCCGCTCTTTTGAAAGAATTGTCTCCGGCACTCGACCAAATTGCGCGTGCTATCAACAATGCCCGAAGCGTTCGGCACCGACCTGCCGGACGCCTTCGTATTGTAATGTCCTGGTCGGCTGCCGTGATGGTGTTGTTGCCACGGCTCACGGCATTCGCAGAGGCCTACCCCGACATCGTTCTTGACGTTGTTACCGTCACTGGCCCAGTAGACCTCGTTGCGGGTGAGTTCGATGCCGGTATTCAACTCGGTGAGTATATTCAAAAGGACATGATCGCGGTGCGGGTCACGAAGGAGCTGCGATTGGCGGTGGTCGGATCGCCAGGCTATTTTTCATCACGAAACATTCCTCGGAAGCCCAAGGATCTCAATGACCATCGATGCATAGGCCTGCGTCTTCCGGGCGGTCCATATCGTTGGGAATTCGAGAAAGGCCGAAAGACGGTCACGGTTGGCGTGAATGGCCCACTCATAATCGATGATACCCACCTAGTGATTCAGGCGGCACTCGCTGGCGCCGGCCTAGGACTCGCATTCGAAGAGCAGGTCGCAGAGTATATTGCGAAGCGTCGTCTTATTCGTGTGCTCGAGGACTGGACGCCGCCAATTCCCGGATTCTTCATGTATTACCCCAGCCGTCAGCATCAGCCGGCCGCGCTGTCTGCATTAACGAACGCGCTGCGGCTTTCTCAACCATAGTTGGCTTGCGACGACAGGTAATCGTGGTGATTTAAACTGACACATGGAGCGTGCTGGTGGCCCGGCTGGATGGCCGTCTTTAATGCTTATCCGCTCCGCTATCCGACTTTACATCCATTTCTCGGCGAAGCCCTTGGCGAACGCGCCGGAAGCAGCCATCGATGCCGTGCGATCAAGCTGTTTCCTCATCAGGTCAACCAAATGGACGAGGGTCGGAGAAACATCGCGGTTTGTTTACGGGCATTTCGCGCCCACGCGTCGACCAAGTGGCGAAAGAGGTTGTGGCGACGCGCCCATGAACGATGGTTAGCATGAGGGTTTGATGCGGCAAGCGGCAATACCCATTTGCTGGGAATAAACCGGTCAGAGCTTCGCATCGCCCGAAGCGTCCTTGCAACCGCGATGCTACTTTGCATGGGGTTGTTTTCGATATTTTAGTTGGGTCGGAGATGCTCCGCGGACGGGGGTTAAAAACATCAAGTTGCATTGCAATTCATTCAAATGATTAGAGCGCCGCGTGTGCACGACGTGTGCACTGGGAGATCAAGAGAAGTCTATTTTAATGGCAAATCTGAGCAGCTCTCTCCGAGGCGTGTTGTAGACGTCGGGGTGCGTGCGACGCGGACGGATCGGATTGATTGGAGCAGAATGCTCCGCTTTCGATCGAGAAGCTGAACTCACTCGTCTGAAATGGAGAACGGGACCGACCTTCGTCTTTGCCGGCGGGGCAGGGGGTTGGCTGGTTCAGCGTTAGAGCGACGAATTTTAATGACTGGAGCTCGAGTCGCTCCCCCGCTACTCAGTTCCACGATGTTGCATATTTTTCTTCGATGTTCTGAGGAGTGCGAGCCTACATGCCTCATCGTCGAAAATGTCCGAAATCACAGTCCTTGAAGGTGACAAGCCAACTCCTCCTGTGCCCACTCGCGATCGATCCTTCGCGGCAACTCGCGCCTTCAGGATGCCGTCCGGATCTACGTGCTCATCTGCACGAGCGCCCGGTCCTCGCGCGGCAGGTCGAGCCGCTCCCAGACAACGATCAGCGCCCTGGCGAGCGCTTCGATCATGTCGTCGTCGTGATGGGGCGAAGGCGTGATGCGCAGCCGCTCCGTCCCGCGCGGCACGGTCGGGTAGTTGATCGGCTGGATATAGATTCCATGCTCGGTGAGCAGGAGGTCGCTTGCCTCCTTGCAGTGCTCTGGGTCGCCGACGAGGACGGGTATGATGTGCGTCTCGCTCGGCATGACCGGGAGCCCGGCCGCCCTAAGTACTGCCTTCGTGCGCGCTACGCGGCGCTGATGCTGCTCGCGCTCCCAGTTGGAGCTTTTGAGGTGGCGAATTGCTGTGGTTGCAGCGGCACAAATCGGCGGCGGAAGGGCTGTGGTGAAAATAAAGCCAGGCGCGTATGAGCGCACCGCATCGATCAGCGCGGCATCGCCCGCAATGTATCCGCCAAGACAGCCGAAGGCCTTGGCAAGCGTTCCCTCAATGACGTCGATGCGCTGCGCGGCGCCTTGGCGTTCTGTGATGCCGCCGCCTCGCGGGCCGTACAGGCCGACCGCATGCACCTCGTCGCAATAGGTCATTGCATCGTAACGCTGGGCAAGATCACAAATGCCGTTGATGGGTGCGACGTCACCATCCATGGAATAGACGCTCTCGAACACAACCAGCTTCGGCCGTTGGGGATCGGCCCGTTTGAGCAGCTCTTCGAGGTGTCCGAGATCGTTGTGGCGCCAGATATGCTTTTCCGTCCCGGACTGGCGCACGCCCTCGATCATCGAGTTGTGGTTGAGCTCGTCGGACAGGATCACACAGCCTGACATCAGCCGGGCAATCGTAGCAATACCGGTCTGGTTCGAGATGTAGCCGGATGTAAATACGAGCGCCGCCTCCTTGCCGTGCAAGTCCGCCAGCTCGTGCTCAAGCTCGACCAGCGGATGACTGGTGCCGGCGATGTTACGCGTGCCGCCGGCTCCGGTGCCCATGCGGGTCGCGGTTTCAACCATAGCGCCGATCACCTTCGGGTGCTGCCCCATGGCAAGGTAGTCGTTGGAGCACCAGATCACGACGCTGCGCGGGCCCGCAGGCGAGTTCCAGATGGCGCGGGGATAACGCTCGGCGATGCGCTCAAGATCAGCAAAGACGCGGTAGCGCCGTTCGTCCCGTAACCGCGCGAGGGCATCAAGGAAATAGCCATCGTAATTCATGACAGCCTCCCTGGCTGCGACAGTCTCAAGCGCCCCGCGCAACCCCTTTGGTCAAGACACGCTCTCATTGCGTTGATCGTCCCTGATGACTTGCATTCTCGCGAGCCTTTGCCATCGCGCCGCGCACCGCCTCGGCGATGCGGTCGCCTGGCGTGTTGGCGTCGAACCCGCGCGCGAATTTGCCTTCAGGGTCCATCAGGTAGAGATAGGTGCTGTGGTCAATGAGGTCGTTCTTAGCGTCCGGCCCGCTCTTATGAGGTGCGTAGTAGACCCCATACTCCTGGGCAACGGCAGCGATCTGCTGCGGCGTGCCCGTGAGCCCGACGATCCTCGGATCAAATGAGTGGGTGTAGTTCCCCATGACGGCCGACGTATCGCGCTGCGGATCGACGGTGATGAACAGCGGTTGGAGCTTGTCGGCATCGGGGCCGAGCTTCTCGAGCGCGGCGGCAATCTCAAGGAGCGCCGTCGGGCAGCTATCGGGACACGAGGTGAAGCCGAAATAGACCAGAAGCCATTTCCCACGGTAGGTCTGTTCCGTGACCGTTGCCCCATCAGGTGAGCTGAGTGTGAACGGGCCGCCGATCGTCACCGGCGAGTTGGCTGCGCGCACGAGCGGTTGGCTCAACACCAACGCGGTGGCGACAGCAATCCCGAAAGGCATTGGCCGCCCGAGGGCCGAAAACACGGAACGGCGACGCATCAAATGCCCCCGCGGCGGTGCATATGCGGTGCGTATCTCAATTCAGCACGTATTTCTTATACGATTTTTGCTCTCAAGCTTCATAAGCTTTGCTTAAGGTTTCGCAAAGGAGTTCTGATTTTCCTAGTCCCTGTAAATGGCTGTTAGCTCTCTACGAATTTTCCTGCTGACATCAACAGAGAGAGTGCTGCGATGACTGGCTTAGCCATGAAGTGGCTGATCGGGGTGTCGTCGATGGTCATGGTGGTGGCAACCCCGGTTCCGGTGCAAGCCTACGAAGCGGGCCCGGTCGCCGGCGGCGGATCGATCACCGGCAAGGTCGTGTTCAACGGAACCCCCGGCACCCGCAAGGTCATTCCAACAAAGGACATCGAGGTGTGCGGCGGTCCCTACGAGGAGACGCTCATCCAGGTCGGGCCAGACAAGAGCGTCCAGAACGCCGTCGTGTATCTGGCCGACATCGCGAAAGGAAAAGCCTGGCCGGCGGAAGCCAAGAAGCCGGAGATCGACAACAAGAAGTGCAAATTCGAACCCAACATTCAGGTGATACGTGTGGGCGGCCTGGACGTGGTCAATAGCGATCCGATGCTGCACAACACGCACGGCTATTACGGCAAGCGCACCGTGTTCAACCTCGCTCTGCCTAATCAGGGTCAGCGAATTCCCGTCGAGTTGCCGCGGCCAGGCGAAGTGCGCATCGATTGTGACGCACATGGCTGGATGGAAGCGTTTATCTATGTCGCCGACAATCCCTACTACGCCATCACTGGCGCCGACGGCAAATTCACCATCCCTGACGTTCCGGCCGGAACCTACAAGCTGGTGGCGTACCAACCCTTCACCGGCCCGAACGAGCAGACGGTGACCGTAGCGGCAGGGAAGCCGAGCGATCTGAATATCGAACTGAAGAAGGGCGCCTCTTCGGTGCAAGGCGGCTCCGGGAAGTGACGGGTTTCCGCGGCTCGACCCGCGACAATCGAGCCGAAGAAACAAGAAATCCGGCGAGTTGCAAACAGCCGGAGACACTTCGCGTGAGCGGAGAGATGCCTTGTAACGACTAACGACACGTCCCAAGGAGGAACCCCCATGTCCGAGCTTGAGCGCGACCGGCGCGAAATAGCCGCGGTGCTCCAACAGCCCTGGGTGCATCCTGACCCCTCGCTGCGGATTACCCGGCGCACCTTTGTTCACAAATCATGTCTGGTCGGGGCGGCGACCGTAGCAGAGACCTTCGCCTGGTGGCCGCTGCTCAACACTCTCGACGTTGCTTATGCGGCCGAGGCGCCATTCAAGTTTGCCTGGATTTCCGACACCCATCTCTATCCGAAGTCCCTCAATACGCGCTTCGTCGAGAAGACGGTGCGTGCCGCCAAGGAGGTGCAGGCCATGAGTCCGCCGGCCGACTTCCTGATCTTCGGCGGCGATCTGGCCCAGCTTGGCAAGGTCGAGGAACTCGAGCTCGGTGTAGAGATCTTGAAAGAAGTCAACATCCGCAAGGTCTTCATCCCGGGCGAGCACGACTGGTACCTCGACATGGGCAAGAAATGGGGCGAACTGTTCGGTCAGCCCCACTGGACCTTCGACCACAAGGGCGTGCGCTTTGTCGGGCTCGACACCGTCAGTCGCGGCCCGGACTATTGGACGGCGAGGAAGATGAGTCCCGAGGAACGCATGGGTCACATGGCCACGCTCGACGGAACAGTCGCCGGCGCGTGGGCGGGCGTCGGTCGCGATCAGCTCGACTGGCTGCAGAAGACGCTTGCCAATTGGGACCGGAACCGGCCGGTCGTCATCTTCAGCCACAATCCGCTCTACGAGTACTATCCGCCGTGGAATTTCTGGGTGCGCGACTGGCGCGAGGTGAACGAGGTGCTCAAGCCTTACACCAAAGTCACCAATATCCACGGTCACACGCATCAGGTGCTCTATAACGAAATCGGCACCATGCGCTCGATCGGCATGCTGGCAACCTCATGGCCTTGGCCGTACGCGCCGGAGGGGGTGCCGAAGCTTACAAAGCCGATGATCCGGGTCGACCCCGGCGATCACTTTGACGGGGTAGGTTGGGCCAAGATCGACGTCAGCGCCCAGGACAAAGTCGAAGCCGAATACATCATGTGGCGTAAGCAGGTGTTCGCGCAGTCCCCGGATGACTATGCGAAGAGCATTCCCGAGGTTTTGCGGCCTCGGATCGCCGACAATATGTGGCCATACTAGGAGAATGGTCATGACCGCGCCCATTACACGTTTCATTCTGTTCCGCGCCGTCCCGGCGGTGGCGCTTGCTGTTCTGGTCGGTCCTGCGACTGCACACAAGGACCCGGTGACGCCGCAGCTGCTGAACTCCTACAAGGAAGTGTTCATGGAGCAGGTCCGCAAGGGCGACCTGCTGTTTCACGGTGATGCAGCAACCGAGGAGGCGATGGGTGTGGTGTTGTCCAAAACTGGAATGGCATGCGCTATGTGCCATCCGATGACAGCCGATACCCACCCCGCCACGTTCCCGAAGTACCAAGCGCAGATGGCTAAGTTCGCGACGCTGCGCGACATGATCAATTGGTGCATCGAGAAGCCCAACCAGGGAGAAAAGATCGCCGATGACTCAGAAGCGATGAAGGCTTTGGAAGCGTACATCTACTGGTCGCAGAGCGGCTCGGTGTTAACCCCGGGCAAGTTCTGATTTCGATGCTGCGAAGCGGAGGCTTCTAGCGCGGGTCATTGCTGTCGAAGCTGCGTCTATCCGAGAACAGGAGAGAGCGCATTAACAGACAAGCAAGGGGGAATGCTCCATGGCGGAGGTGTTTCCTGCAGAGAGACTGCGCGGCAGGTTCAGCGGCGTCAACTTGGATGATCTGGTCGATTGGCGGGTGGTCCGAACCTGGCTTTATTTTGGCATGTTCTGGCTCCTCGTTACGCCTTCGATCGGCGTGGCGATCTCGGGTCTCTTCAACTATCCGGATTATCTTGGGACCAGTAATCTAGGGCTGACCTTTGGCCGGCTGCGGCCGGTTCATGTCAATGGTGTCATCTTCGGCGCCTTTTCCGCCCTCTTCATCGGCGAATGTCACTATCTGGTCCCGCGGCTCTGCGGCGTGCGGGTACCATGGGCACAATGGGGCGTACCGCTGGCATGGCTGTATAACATCAGCTTGGCGGCGGGGCTGATCTCGCTGCCTTTTGCGCAGAACCATGGTCTGGAGGCGGGCGAGCTCCCGCTCTTCGCCGAGATTCCCATCTTCATCGTCATCGCGGCGACGACGGCACAGTTCCTGCTTACCATCGCACAACGTCTCGAGGCGCCGCTCTATGTGGCGCTCTGGTATCTCATTGGGGCCTTCGTATGGACGACGATGAATCTCCTGTTGGGCAGCTTTATCCTCCCATACACGATTCCAGGCATTAACAGCGCTGCGTTCCACGGTCTCTATATCCATTACATTGTCGGACTATGGATCACGCCCGCAGGCTACGTGCTCATCTACTATTTCCTGCCGGTCAGTGTGCGCAATCCGCTCTATGCCCACCAATTGTCGCTGGTGGGCTTCTGGTCGCTCGCGCTGTTCTATCCCTTCGTCGGCATCCACCATTATCTGTATAGCCCGATCGCCGACTGGACCGAGACTCTCGCGATCATCACCTCCATGTTGCTGATCATTCCGGTTTGGACGGTGCTGGTGAACTTCTTCGGCACCGTGAAGGGGCGTTGGGATGGATTCGGGAAGAATCTCCCCGCGAAGTTCCTGATCATGGGCTCGCTGATGTATCTGGCGGGTTGCTTCCAGGGCTCGACCGAGGCGTTGCGCTCGATCCAGCAGCCCACCCATTTCACCGACTTTGTCATCTCACACTCGCACCTCACCGTTTTCGGCACGTTCGTGGTCTGGGCGATGGGCGGACTGATTTACGTGTGGCCGCGCGCGTTCAAACGCGAGCTTTGGTCATGGACCCTTGGCAACTGGTCGTTCTGGCTGATCACCGTCGGTATTTCCACCATGGGTCTGGTGCTGACCGCTGGAGGTCTGCAGCAAGGCTTCGAATGGATGAATGGCACCGAGTGGCTCGACACGGTGGTCCGGATGAAAGCCTATTGGCTGGTGCGTACCCTCAGCGGCATCACGATGGACCTCGGCATGTCCCTGCTCGTCTTCAATCTTATGATGACCGCGCTCAGTCGACCGGCCGAGGAAAGAGAGCCCATCGCAGCCCCAGGTGCAGCCCCGATTCCCGCTGGAGGGCCAGCTGAATGAGTGCGCGCTTTGTCGCTCTGGTAGCCGGGGTTTTCTTCTTCTTCCTCGCCGTGGTCACCCAGGGCATCCTACCCTTTATTGAGCCGACGGCGCGGACGACCGACGTGACCGCCGTGGTCCGCACCGATTTTGGTCAGCTCAAATGGATGGTGACCGATGCCACTGATTATACGCCGCTGCAGCAGCTCGGTCGCCAAGTGTATCTGCGCGAGGGGTGTTGGTACTGCCATTCGCAATACGTGCGTCCGGTGACCGGCGAGACGCGCCGTTGGGGTCCGGTCTCCGAAGCAGGCGAATACGCCTTCGATGTGCCTCACCTATGGGGCACCCGGCGTATTGGGCCGGATCTGACGCGGGTCGGGCTCAAGTTCAGCGACGAATGGCATCTCGCGCATTTCTGGAATCCGCGAATGCTCTCACCGGATTCGAATATGGCGCCTTTTCGGGGACTGTTCGACACATCGGCAGAACAGGTCAAGATTGTCGATGACGGAGCTGGTAATCGCAGCCTGGAACGAACGCCCGTTACTGAGAAGCTCTTCGCATTCGCAAGCAAGGAGCAGGTCAAGCTCACCCCGAACGCCGATGGTCTTCTGTTCGTGCCCATGGCGGCGCGCGGCAAGGCTCCGATCGTTTGGACACCGAACAAGGAATATACCGGCGACACCGTCAACATTGCTGCCGAGACAGAAGCGCTGCAGGGGCTCATCGCTTATCTTCAAAAACTTGGCATGAATCGCGGCAAGTGGCGGGACCTGTTTGAGCCGCAAAAGCTCGAAGTTACGGATGCTACGGTGCCGCGATCGAGCGAATGGATCGCCTACGGCAAAGAGGTCTATCAGCGGCGATGCCTCGGCTGCCACGGGGAGAGCGGCGACGGCAATGGACCGGCTGCAACCTTTATGTACAAGCAGCGCCCGCGAAGCTTCGCGGCGGCGGTTTTCAAGTTCAGGCTGACCAAGGAGCCGTTGCCAACCGACGGCGACCTTCTGCGCACCATTACACGCGGCATTCGGGGCACGGCGATGCCGGCCTGGCACGAGCTGCATATAATCGACCGCCTCGCCGTCATTCAGTACATCAAGTATGAACTGGCGGTCGACCGTTCAGACCCCGCAAAGCCCTATGCCTATTTCAAGGAAGAACCGCCAGGTCCTCCCCTGTATATCGGGCGGCCGCCTGTTCCGTCTGAGCAGATGCTCACTCGCGCCAAGGATGTGTGGCAGAGTGCAAAGTGTTGGGAGTGCCATGGTCAAACCGGGAAGGGTGATGGCGAAAAGGCTCCCGGGCTGAAGGACGATCTGGGCTTTCCAAGCCCGCCCGCGGACCTTACCGCCGGTCAATTCAAGTCGGGTCCTACCGTTGAGGACATCTTTCGCACTATGACGACCGGGTTGAGTGGCACGCCCATGCCATCCTACCGAGATCCGCTGTCGGAAGAGGACCGCTGGGCGCTCTCCTACTACGTGCTTGCGCTGTCGGCCTACAAGGATCCGCTGTCGGGTGAACCGCTCCCGATCGCCCCCAGTGATCGCAGGGCGCTCAACGATCCCGCGCTCGAGGCGGATACGCCGGACAAAGCCTACGTTCCAAGCAGCCGTACCGCGAGCCGCGCCCGCGTCCTTGCCGGCCGCAGCGGGAATGGTGCGGTCGAACAACGGGCCGCCAAGGAGTAAAGAGCGATGACCATCTATTTCGAGATCGTCGGCCCCTACATTGCAGCCTTGATGATGAGTCTCGGTGCGCTCTGCGTCTTCATTTGGGGCGTGCTCTCGGGCGCCTTCAGCGGCGCCAACGATGCATCCATCCGGTTCGTGCAGAGGGAGGTCGGCGATGACGGATCCGACGCGAACGCCAAGCACGAAGGCGAGTAACAGCTCGCCTGCCGAGAACGAGGAGATGGAGGAGTATGCCGGCGGCACTATTGAGTCTCGCCACGGCTACATTCCCATCTGGCTGCTGGTTGTCTATGCCGTCCTCTTCATCTGGGCGCTTTACTACCTCGTGGTCTATTGGGGTGGGCTGGGACCGGGACGCATCTAGCGATCGCGGCTCACGTGCAAGCTGGTGACTGACTGATTCCGATTCGAATAAAGGAGCGGGAATTGCCGGTTCAGAAGGAGCAGAAGGTGCTGGTAGCCAGGATCATTCTCGCCCTCGTGGCCTTGAACCTGCTGTTCCTGTTCACCGAGTTAGCCATAAACGTAGTCCGTGTCTATTTCGGCTGACCAGGAGGGCGCGCATGATCGAGAATCCGGTTTTTTCGCTCGCCGATGCGAGTGCGATCCAGATCATCGCGTTAGTCGGCTTCGCGATAGCCACGGTCGCCTTCTTCGTTTGGGTCGCCTATCTCGTGCGTGGGTAGCGGCGGCGGAGCGGTGCCGTCGCTGCACAAGCGTTGGACGGGCAGGGCAATCTGCCGATGAGCGCCTATCTCGTAATCTTCTTCGCAGGGTTCGCAGGTAGCTTTCACTGCATCGGTATGTGCGGCGGGTTCGCTTGTGCGCTGGGCCGCGATCCGCAGGGACGTGGCGCGACAGTTCTGCGCCATCTGCTGTACAATACCGGTCGATTGACGACCTACTGCTTTCTCGGCGGACTCGCGGGCGCCCTCGGTCAGGTCATATGCACGCCGCAGGGAACGACAGTCCCGCTACTGAGCGGTTCGCTTGACACCGGTCAGCGGATTCTCGCGATCCTCGCCGGACTGCTGATGATCGCCATGGCGCTGCAGTTCTTTGGCCTGCTGCCGCGCCTGCATCGCATCACGACCAACTCGGGTCTGGGTACCCTCGCGGCATCCCTGCGCAGCCTGTTGACGGCGCCGGGACACGCCGCCCCGCTTGCGTTTGGCGTATTCAACGGCTTCCTGCCTTGTCCGCTGGTTTACGCCTTTGCCGCCCAGGCGGCGAGCACGGCCGGAGTATTGTACGGCCTTCTTACCATGGCCGCGTTTGGGCTCGGGACCTTCCCCGCGTTGCTGCTGACGGGCGGCGTCGGCCGAGCACTTGCGCCGGCGTGGCGGCAACGTGGCGTGTGGCTGGCCGGCAGCTGCATTTTGCTGCTTGGTCTCGTCACCGTCGGCCGCGGTGTCCTGCCTTTCGCCGCGCACTTCGCGCATGGTTGGCTAGGAGGATATCCCGCATGACGGCACATAACCGTGCGCTGTGCAGCCATTGCCTGTTACCCATCGGGCGGCGGGCGATGCGGCGCACGGTGAACGGTGAGGCTTGCGCATTCTGCTGCTACGGCTGCTGTATCGCCTACCAGGTCAAGAACGGCCAAAACGAGGAGTGGGAGGCCGCCTGGCTGCTGATTCGGCTCGGTGTCGGCGGCTTTCTCTCCATGAACATCATGCTGTTCAGCCTGCTCCTGTACAGTGACGCCTTCAGCGGCGCGGATGCCGAGATGCTTCCCTGGATTCATCTTCTGCTCTGGCTGTTCGCAACACCCGCGGTAATCATTCTCGGCGGACCGTTTCTCCGCGAGGCGTGGCTCCACGGCATGGACGGGCGCCTGACCTCCTCGGCGTTGATCGTCCTCGGCGTCGGCGCCGCCTATCTCTATTCCGCCTTCGCCGTCATCGAGCGCGCCCCCAATGTCTATTTCGACACCGCAAGCATGGTGCTGATGCTGTTCACCGTGGGCTACTATCTCGATGCCGTCGCGCGCGCACGGGCGGCGCGTGACCTGCAGCCGCTATTGGCGGCGGAGAGCGAGTGGGCAACCGTCGTTGATGGCGACGGAGAGTATCGCCGGCCGGTGCGCGAGGTCGGCGCCGGTACGTTGGTGCGGATTCGGCCGGGGGAGCGCATCCCCGTCGATGGCGTGGTCAAAGAGGGCGAATCGCACACCGACGAGGCCCTGATTACAGGCGAAAGCCGGCAGATCACCAAGGACGTCGGATCGCAAGTGATCGCCGGTAGTCTCAATCTTGACGGCCCGCTCCTCATCGAAAGCAGCGGCGCGGCAAATGCGACGCGCTGGGCGCAGATCTGTCGATCGGTGCGCGATGCGCTCACCTGCCGCAGCCCAACCCAGCGCCTTGCCGACAGCATCGTCGCCGTATTCGTACCGATCATTCTCATGCTGGGGGTTGGAGCGTCGGCGTACTGGGCACAGCGCCTGGCGTTTGACCGCGCCTTGTTGATCGGCCTCGCGGTACTGGTGGTGGCCTGTCCGTGCGCGGTGGGACTGGCGGCACCGATGGCCACGTCGCTGGGTATCGGACGACTGGCCCGCCGCGGCTGCATCGTGCGCGACCCTGCCGCGCTCGAGGCGCTTGCGCGCCTGCGGCTGATCGCCTTCGATAAGACCGGCACGCTCACGTCGGGCAAGGCGCGCGTTGTCGCCATTGAAACCGACGGCACCAGCGCCGACGTCGCGCTCGCGCATGCCGCGGGGCTGGAACGCCATTCCGAGCACGGCCTGGCCCGCGCCGTCGTCGCCGCCGCTGCGGCGCGTGGACTCGAGCCGATGGTCAGCCGCGACGTTCGGGTCGTGCCGGGACGCGGCATCCGCGGCAACTCGGACGGGCAGACCGTGGCGGCCGGCAGCGCGATCTTGATGCGGGAGTTGGGTTGGCCGCTGGCCTGCGGTCTGGCCGAGCGCGGGCGATTGCGCGAAGCGACTGGCCACTCGGTGATCTATGTCGGTTGGGGCGAGCGGGTGCGTACCGTGCTCTCGCTCGACGATACGCCGATCCCAGAGGCGCGCGCGACGGTCGAAGCTTTGCGTCGCCGCAAGGTGCTCGCGATACTGTTGACCGGCGACCTTCCGGTGGCCGCGCAGCGAATTGCCGCAGCAGTCGGGATCGAGAGCGACGATATCGAGGCGGGCCTACTGCCCGCTGCCAAACGTGCGGCGCTGGAACGGCGACGGCGAAACCATGGCATGGTCGCGATGGTCGGTGATGGCCTTAATGACGCGCCGGTGTTGGCCGGAGCCGATGTGGGGATTGCCGTTGGTTCGGCGACTGACCTTGCCCGCGAGGCCGCCGCGGTCGTGCTTCCTCCGCGAGGGCTATGGATGCTGCCGTGGGTGATCGACGTCGCTCGCGCCGTTCGCGCGACTATACTCACCAACCTGGCGTGGGCGTTCGGTTATAATCTCATCGCCGTGGGTCTGGCGATGGCCGGATTACTCCTGCCGGTGTGGGCAGCGGCAGTGATGGCAGGCTCAAGCATTGTCGTCGTACTGAATTCGCTGCGGCTGGAGCGGCTGCCTGAACCAGCTCCATTCGCCGCGGCGGAGAGCGCTCCTCCACCTCGCAGCACCGCCGTTCCGGTCAATAGTGAAGTTCTCCAAGCGGGTTGACCCTTCGGAAACGGGAGCTAGCCGAACGTGTCGCGCGTAAAGGCAGCGTACCAGCTTTGCGCCTCGCGTGCGGTCCGGTGGCGGGTTTCGACGCTTTCCTGCACCTGGCTGACGAAGTTGTCGATGATCTTGATCGTTCCGGCCGCGGGCTTGAAGCTGACAGCATTGCTCACCGCGTCGTCGGGACTAAGAAAAGTATAGCAAGTGTTGAACAAATGAGGCGGTTGGCGCTCGGACGTGGTCAGCGCCGCGGTGATGGCAAACGCGCAAGCCTTGGCCTGGCTATTCGCAACGAACGCCGATTTCGGCATGTCGCCGGCACTGCTCGCATCGCCCACCACATGGATTCCCGGCTGTAGCTTCGATTCGAACGTTATGGGATCGATCGGGCACCAGCCAGATTGATCCACGAGGCCGTTTTGCTGCGCGAACTGGCCGGCCATTTGCGGGGGTATGATATTTGCGACCGCGGCCTTGAATGTCTCGCTCGCAGTCTTGACGGATCGCTCCTTCACGTCGATGGCCTTTATTCCACCGGTGAATTGGGCAGGTAGCCATTCGATCATACCCCGATAGTGTCGCTCCCACGCATCCAGAAATAGATCCTGCGCGTTGAAGCTATCTTTCGCATCGAGGATCAGGATCCTCGAGTGCGGTTTATGTTGTTTGAAATAATAAGCAACCAGAGAGGCACGTTCATATGGGGCGGGCGGGCAGCGAAACGGGTTAGGGGGCGCAACGAGCACGAAGACGCCGCCGTCCTCCATGTTTTCGAGTTGCCGTCTCAGAAGCTGCGTCTGTGGGCCTGCGTTCCAGGCGTGCGGGATGATCTGCGTTGCTGCCTCGTCATATCCTGCGAGGGCCTCGTAGTTGAAAGCGATGCCGGGGGCAACGACGACGCGGTCGTAAGGCAATTTTGGACCATTCTTGAGCCCGACGGTTTTTCCGACCGGATCAACCGCTGTCACGGAGTCATGAATGACATTGATGCCGTATCGTTGCGCGAGCGTCTCATAGCCATGCGTAAGCGACTCGAGCGAGCATAGCCCTGCGAGATAAAGGTTGCTGAAAAAGCAGGTGGTATAGCGCGGCTTTGGCTCAACCAGCGTGACCTCGATGGTTCGTGCGCTGGCAGCCAAGTACTTGGCGGCCGTGGCACCGCCGATGCCGCCACCGACGACGACAACCTTTGCCTTGGCCTCACCTGCAGCTAATCGAGGACCGAGCCCTGCGAGGACCATTGCTCCCGTCAAGCAGCCGAACTCTCGACGCGTCCGGGACTTCATGGCCTAACCTGCCTGCTCAGCGCTGCGAGATAGCGCGCCACGGTTGCGATTTCTTCATCACTGAGCGACAGGGCGATGGCGCGCATGATATGGCTCGGGCGCTCACGCGATCTGTACGAAAGCATTGCGCGGGTGAGCAACTCCGGACTCATGCCGAGGATCGTCGGAATACCATCATCGCCGCCATCCAGACGATGGCAGGACGCGCACATCGCTGCGAGTTGGGCTCCACCATCGCGATCTACCGCCAGGCTGGGATCGGCGAAAGCAAAGAACGTACCTACAGCAATGGAAGCGGCGATGATTTTGCACATGCTGAGACCGGCTCCACCCCCGTGTCTGCGATCGCCGATACCTTTGTTCATGGCGTGAAAAGGAGCATGGCAACATCACTACAACACCATTAGGCGACAGTGAGCTGGTGCTCCAATACATAGATGCCGCCGCCATCCTCCTCCCAAACGAACTCGAGCCGGCCACTCTCTGTCGCGCGTAAGTAGAATTCGATAAACGGATTCGCCGCCATGGCTTCGTGGAGATCGACGCTGAACACCATGACGCCATTGTGGCGGCAGATAAACCTGTTGACGATCTTGCGCGGGATGGCATTCCCCTTGTCATCGTGTCGCAGCCCGGTCTCCATCGGATGGCTGATCAGGGTCTTGACCGGAAACACTTCACCGTTCGCGGCGGCGTTTGGCACTTGCACACGGGGCACCGGAGTGAACATTCCGCACCTCCTTCCGTCACTTGCATCCGTTGGTGGCGACCTCGACCCAGCTTTCGGTCATCAGCAACGTACCGTCGTTCATCTCCGCCACCGCCAGGACGTATTGCGGTTCGGCGAGGCGAATACGCGTCGATACGCGGGGTTCGCTGCGTTGCGGGAGGAAATGAAAGGTGGCGACCTCAATTAGCGGGTTTCGTGGCGCCAGCACAGAAACGTGCCTGACGTGATCGGCTTCCGTCATGGGACTATCGATCGCGAGCGTAAGCGGCACTGTGTATCCATTCGGAAAGGTCCGCGGCATCACCAGATGCAGACGATCGGATGCGGTCGGGGTTTTTCCGGTCAGTTGCTTGACGAGATCCACCGCGTAATCGTTCGGGGGCGGTGATAAGGCGAGAGCGGCGCTTGCAAAGCCGGTGCTCCCCGCAACGGCGGCGGTCAAGACGGTTCGGCGCGTAACGCCAAGTGGTTTTGTCTTCAACGCGAGATCCTCGCTACCGACAGGCGGAACTCTCCAAGCGGGCGCTCGATATTTCTAACGTTAAAATCTTACCATGGGTGCTCTCACAAGACGACTCCTCCTCGCGGGGGCTGCGACCCTAGGCGCGGCCGAGGGGGCCGGTGTGCGCGATCGCGATCGGCTCAGAATTCCATGTCGCCGCGATGGTGGTCGTGGTCATGGCCCGGCAAAGGTGGAGGCGGCGGCGTCGGCAACTCGGCAACCATGGCCTCAGTGGTGATGATTAGGCCGGCGACCGAGACCGCGTCCTGCAGCGCGGTGCGCACCACCTTGGTTGGATCGATGATGCCCTTGGAGACCAGGTCGCCGTACTCGCAGGTCTGGGCATCATAACCCCAGTTGTACTGCTCCTTCTCCAGGATCTTGCCGATCACGACCGAGGCGTCGTCGCCGGCGTTCAGTGCTATCTGGCGCGCCGGCCAGCTGATTGCCTTCCTGACGATGTCAACGCCGTGCTTCTGGTCCTCGTTGGCTGGCTTCACCCGGGCGAGCACCTTGGCGGCGCGCAACAGCGCGACGCCGCCACCCGGCAAAATGCCTTCTTCGACCGCGGCACGGGTCGCATGCATCGCGTCGTCGACACGATCCTTGCGCTCCCTCGCGTCGATCTCGGTGACTCCCCCGACATGGATCACCGCCACGCCGCCGGCCAGCTTGGCAAGCCGCTCCTCTAGCTTCTCGCGGTCATAGTCGGAGGTGGTCTCCGCGATCTGCTGCTTGATCTGGTTGATGCGGGCCTCGATGTCCGCCTTCTTGCCGGCGCCGCCGACGATCGTGGTGCTCTCCTTGTCGATCATTGCCGTTCTGGCGCGGCCGAGCATGTCGAGCGTGGCGTTCTCAAGCTTCATGCCGAGATCTTCCAAGATGGCGGTGCCACCGGTAAGGATGGCGACGTCTTGCAGCATCGCCTTGCGGCGATCGCCAAAGCCGGGCGCTTTCACCGCCGCGACCTTGAGGCCGCCGCGCAGCTTGTTGACCACGAGGGTCGCGAGTGCTTCGCCTTCGACCTCCTCGGCGATAATGAGCAGCGGCTTACCCGTCTGCGCCAGGGCTTCCAACAGTGGCAGCAGTTCCCGCAAGTCCGAGAGCTTCTTCTCATATGCGAGGACGTAGGGATTCTCCATCTCCACACGCATCTTGTCGGCATTGGTGATGAAGTAGGGTGAGAGATAACCCCGATCGAACTGCATGCCCTCGACTACGTCGAGCTCAGTCTCAAGCGACTTCGCTTCTTCGGCCGTGATCACGCCCTCATTGCCTACCTTTTTCATGGCCTCGGCGAGCAACCCGCCGATTTCTGCATCGCCATTGGCGGAGATGGTGCCGATCTGCGCGATCTCGTCGTTGGAGGTGATCTTCTTCGAGTTCTTCTTGAGATCCTCGACGACAGCCTCGGCCGCAAGGTCGATGCCACGCTTCAAATCCATCGGATTCATGCCGGCGGCGACTGCCTTGGTGCCTTCGCGAACGAGGGAAGCCGCAAGTACGATTGCAGTGGTTGTGCCGTCACCGGCGACATAAGAGGTCTTGCTCGCGACCTCGCGCACGAGGCGCGCCCCCATGTTCTCGAACTTGTTCTCGAGCTCGATATCTCCGGCGACCGTCACACCGTCCTTGGTAATGCGGGGTGCGCCAAACGACTTTTCCATTACCACGTTGCGGCCCTTGGGCCCGAGCGTCACCTGCACCGCGTTGGCGAGAATGTTGACACCGCGCAGCATGCTTTCACGCGCCCTGCCGGAAAATGCGATTTGCTTCCCTACCATGGATGGTTCCCGATTTGATCAGGTGACCTCGCGGGCGCCGCGGGCGTATAAGTCCGAATTTGCGGTCCTCCCTTTTTGCTTGTCCGTACGACAGAGACCCTCGGAGCGTGCACGTGCGGCGCGCTTGCGCTGGTGATTTCAACCCACACGATTTCAGGCCATCTAATGTTTTAAGCTAGCGGCCAAAAAGCCAATCAAATTGCTTTGCCGCGGCATTAAGAATATCTTATCGGGGTGATCACGACCCGGCAGCTATGTTATCTTGATGCGCTTGCCCGTCATCAGCATTTCGGACGAGCCGCGGCGGAGTGTTGTGTCAGCCAGCCCGCTCTTTCAATGCAGATCCACGAACTGGAAGGGCTTCTCGGCATAGAGTTGATCGAGCGGCGCCCGGGCGCGCCGATGTTCACCGAACTTGGCATCGAGATTGCGCAACGCGCCGGAGTGATCCTTGGTGCAGTGCGCGATCTGACAGACCTGGCTCAACACAGAGCCAAGGTGCTGAGCGGAACGTTGCGCCTTGGCGTCATCCCGACGCTGGCGCCGTATATATTGCCGCGGTTGCTGCCGCAACTGGAGCTCGGGTATCCCGACCTGCGCCTTGATTTGGTGGAAGCACAGACTAAGGTGCTGCTCGCTGATCTCGAGCGTGGCGCTCTCGAAGTATTGTTGTTGGCGTTACCGCTCAAGGCGGCCGCGGTTGAAGTTTTCCATCTCATGAGAGACCGCTTCCTCTTTGCTGTACCCGCCCACGACCCTCTTCCGGAAACGGCGCGCGTGACGCCCGGCGACGTGAAGAAGCGTAAGCTCATTCTGCTGGAAGAAGGCCATTGTCTGCGGGATCAGGCGCTCGACTATTGTGCCAAGGGGCGTTGGACCGTGGCCTCGAGCCTCAGTGCAACGAGCCTTGCAACGGTCATGCAAATGGTGGCAAGCGGATACGGCGCCACGCTAGTTCCGGAAGTCGCGGCCGATGCCGAGTTGCGGGACGACCGAGTGAAGCTCCTCCGTTTTGTCGAACCGCAACCCGGCCGTAGTATCGGGCTGGCGTGGCGCCGAACGTCTCCACGCAAGGTCGATTTCCTGGCGCTTGGTCAGATGGTGAAGAACGCGCTGAAGGCACCCGCCTGGCCGCAATGTATCCGCCACGAACGCACCGCTCGACGAACGGAAATCTAGTGGTGCTGATTTAACCAATGGGGGGCGTTCGAGACTCTGGCAGCTTACGAAGATGCAAAACTGCAAGATGCGCAAGGGCATCGTGGTCTGGTGAAGGCTACGACTGCGGATCGCAAGCGGGCGTCGCGATGTAGCGCTCTACCGTCTCGAACCCCCAGCTTAAACGCGGATATCTGCGCCGTGATGGTTACGCGTCATAAGTCGATTTTGCACGCGCGATGTCGATATCACGAGGTTGGGCGTTGTTTGCTGAAGCTAGCTCAAACTTGCTCATGATGGGTTGGAATATCCGATCAGTGCGACATCAATGTGGGTTTGGTCATCGAGGCAAGCATACCACGTGTCGTTCCGCCAAGAATAAACTCCCGCAGCCGGGAATGCCCGTACCCGCCCATGACGATGAGGTCGGCACCTGTATCGGCTGCATATGACAGGATTGCATTGGAAACATCGATCTTGCTGACGGGAATGCGCTCAATCGTGGCGTTTACTCCGTGACGGGTCAAGTGGGTCGCGATGTCCGCACCCGGACGGTCTGCGCTTTTGGCGCTCTGGGTGTCCGCAACAACAATACTCGTCGTGCCCGATCGGGTAAGAAACGGCATGGCATCGGCGACCGCTCGGGCGGCTGCCCGGCTGCCATCCCAGCACACCATGATATGATCGAGTTTGAGGCGATCCTTCTGAATAAAAGGTACGATGAGCACCGGTCTTCCGGATTCGAACAGCGCTGCCTCAAGGACGATATTCGTGGTTCGATGATCCCGGTCCCCTTCAAATTGGCCAATGACGGAAAGATCGAATCGTCTTGCGATATGCGCAAACTGGGTTGGTACGTCGCCGACGTCAGCTTGAATTCTGCGCGTTTCAGCTGAAACGCCGGCGCGACGCGTCGCCTCGTCAAACGCGGTGGCCACGGACTCTGCGCGTTCTTGAGCTTCAGCTTGCTGGGCTCGAATAAAGTTAGCCGACAGGTCAACGCCACCGACCACTGCCGGATAGAAGGCGGTCCCCATGATGTGTGCGCCGAATGTTTCCGCAACCGATAAGGCGTAGTTGGAAACGCCATCTTGCGATGCCCCGTAAGACAGGTTGACAAGAATATCCTTGATCATGCGTCTGCCTCCAGTTAGGTGATCGCCTCCCTTTCTGTTGAAATAATATAGTAGTGGCTTTCGGCAGTCCTAGTGCCAGCTCCTATCGTTCACGGTCGACTCGGTAAGGGCACTGGCGCGAAAGCGTCAGATAACAGCGAGGCTCCGCAAAGGGCCACCACTTCAAGGCTCCTCTCTACCATCCTCCGTGTTTAGTTCTCGGTACACACACACCGGAAATCCGATCAGCCGAATGCGGTCCGCAGTTTTGGGACGACCTTCTCGGAATACAGGCGAAGAAACTTCTCCTGGTTGGGACCCGGTGCGTGGAAGCCGCAAATCGTTACCGCGCCGAAGCATAGCCAGACCGTCGTGCTCGGCTCGCTCTGGCGCGCCCGCAGAAGCCCGGCGCCCGCGTTGGGTTGCAGGCGATCCGCCGCGGCAGGACCCGGGAGCCGGAGCGAACATCAAGCGCGCCACCACAGCTAGAGGATCATGTGCCACTAGGCGGCGGGGTTCCGACCTTCCGCAAGGTGCGGCCATGGTCGTGGCAGCAACTTTCCGAGCTTTCATTGCCGGGAATGATGAGCGATAATCAATAAGCCGATCGCGGCAGGTAGGTGCGCGCTGCATGAATCGGTGCACGGAGATGGTAAAGCCGATGCCTGAGCGGACGTACAGTCGAGACAGCGATATCGATGCCACAAGAGCAGGAGCTCGTTTGCCCGGCCTCGACATCGAGATCATTCACCGGCAATCGCCGAATGGTGATTGGGAGCAGATGTCGATCAACCTGCGGGCAACACCGTCCTTCGAAGCGCTCGGGTCCTTGTTCGAGGCAGCTAACCCTTTTACGTTTTGGGTGCAGGCCACTCGGTTTATGTGGATGCCGTGGCTGCTCACGGCGCAGACGATGATGCTGCCGGCAGGCCGGCCGCGAACGCTCCCGAGCGCCGTCCACCCAGAGCGAAAGGCGCCGACGGCTAACGGTTAGCGAGCCAAAGGATCAGAGAAAGGGTCACGCTGACCAGCAGCGATGTTGCGAGCGGGATATAAACGCGGAAGTTGTCGCGCTCGATGACAATGTCGCCGGGCAACCGGCCCAAGCCGATCTTGTTGATCACTGGCCATAGCAGCCCAAGCGCAACGAGCGACAAGCCGAAGATGATGAGCAGACGCGAGATCGACATTGCGCCGAGCCTTCGATCACCGTGGGTGAGCCGATCGAGGGAGCGCAAGCGGGATTTGGCGTGCTGCTGTGACCGCGTCCGTCGCACGGCTCGGATGGGTCAGTATAGCGTTTTCGAGCGAATTGGACACACGCGCTTGGGCAAGCTGACACCATGATTGCGCTGTTCACAGATTTTGGGTTGAATGGCCCGTATATGGGTCAGATGAAGGGGCATGACGGAGAGTTGCGCCACAATGTCTAGCCGGGCCCGCCTACGGGCACGAGCGCCTGCGGATATTGGTTCATTCTATTCCTGATCGGCGGAGACCGTAAGCCGAACCGTCGACAATCTCGGCCGCTGAGGTCCAAACTCTGCAACGCTCATTCGTCACGACCAGCGATGAGGGATAAAGTTCACGGCTCCTTGCAAATCGGCGGGGGTCGCGACGGCGGCGCCGGATGATTCTTCTTGTACTGAGCAAGGATTGGCTCGAGATCTCCTTTTGACCAAAATCTCGGAGAGCCGATCTCTTTCAAGCAGGATGCATTCCAATATAATCCCCGGCGCGATGGCAATTGCCCAGCCGCAACGGCTTTGCCGATGGCGTCGATGTCGTGTGATTCAGGATAAATATAGATCGTGGTCGGATTGTCTTTCAACATCGGGATGATTTGCCGGACGTCCGACGGTGACCAACTTGTGCAGCCATTGCTACGGCCTGCAGAGTAATCAACCAGCGTTCCAAACGGAACGTAACCATCGTGGTTTGCGTATGGGCTGTGTGGATCCTTTCGAAGACATACGCCCTTTAGCGAAACGGCTGCATGTCCGCCGATCGCGCGCTGCCTGGCATTTGCGGTCTCGCCTTCGCCGTCAAACTGAACGAAAGAGCGTACCAAAGCAGCGTCTTGCCTTGCCGAAACGCGGTAATATCCTTTGAAAGATGTTTCGTTTCGGCGGTCACATACGCACCGCCGGTCGTCAGGTTGGAATCGATCGCGTTGCTGAAGTTCTTCGCGCACCGCCTCCCATTTGCAAAATCCACGATGCCCTTCAAATCGTGACCGCTGCCGTGACCCGCTGAAATTGCGCGGAACGACCGGTCGGCTTCGCAGATAATGTAAAACCGGCGCCCCAATATGCCTTCACTTGCATAGTTGGGCCGCGTGGCATCCATGGCGAAGTAGCAGAGACTTCTGACCGCGCCTTCACGCACTTTTTTCAGATAAAGCGCGCGAGCTCTCTCCAAGACCGCTCGTGCGATTTGACCATCGCGGTCGCCGACGTGGGCCTGCAACCAAGCCGGTACGGCCGACGACTGCCCCATCGCAAGAGCCGGACCCGAACTGGACAAGGTGGTTATGAAACCGAGGCCGGCGATATTCAGATGGTGTAATCTGGACCGCAACGGATCATCTCTCTTGTCGACTCATTGTGCACTTTGACGTGGATATCGCCACGTCCCGCAAAGACGTCCTCGCTTCAGAAGACTTCCTGTCTTTATCAATCGGAGCGATGACCATGGCTGTCGGATACCGTGCCTACTTCGCGTCATGAATCTGACCTGACCCGCCCACCGCCACAATGTTGAAGGGCCTCCCGCCGAGGGTAATTTCGCCGGCCTTCGTGAGGCTCATCGCGTCGACGAGCGAAACGACGCCTCTTGCCGGATCAGTGACCACGACCATGTCACTAGCGACTGCCAGCCGCGGGCGCGGATCATTCCAATGACCATCCATGGAGTAGGGCTCGGTCACTCGTAGCGATCCGTCAAGCTTTCCGGCGATAACGTCCAATCGATGCAATCGTCCATCTTCCGTGAAGACGTACGCGAATTTTGCGCGGACTGGATCGACGGTAAAATCCACCCGCCGCATTGGCAATGTCACGAGGCGGAAAGGTTCCGCGTCAGTCGGCTCCATCAGAACGACCTTGTCCGACCCGTAATTGCCAAGGAAGTATTGCAAGCCTCGTCCGCCAAGCATGGTAGTCGTCTTGCCGCTTGGCAGCGCGGCGGCGTAGGGAAGGTGCTTAACCTGCGGCGTGGACCCATCCATGCTGGCAACGAGAAGTCCGGTAGCGCAGCTGAAAACTAGGATGCTTCCTGATGTTGCTTCGCCGTGCAGGTCCGGGCACGAATGAATGCCGCCGATTTGCGCACCGTACTTGTCGACGATCTTGATGCCAATGGGCAATTCATCCGAGTTCTTGACGTTAGGCTCGGAAATGAGCGTGTAGCGATCATTCGCAACCGCTACCCCATGGTGAGGCACCCCCGGTGCGGTTTCGCGCAGGACAGACTTCGATTCCAGGATCATCCTTTCGGATGCGATTCGAGCGCGGCCCTCGCCGTCGAAGAAGATCGCGATCTCACCACCATACTCGACCACGTGCGATGGCTGCTTGCCCGCGATCTCAACGCCAAGCAATCGCGGCGCCTTGACTTTGATGTCGCCGTGATCGCCATGATCTTCAAATGATATGCCACTATCAATCGCTGTGACCAAGTCCGCGCCTCTCTGCACGGCAAGGACCGTCCGTCCGGTCTTGCTGCGGTAGAGACGAGCTGGCGCTTTGGTCGCAAAGGTTTCGATCTTCTCCTGCTTGGGCAGATCGACGACATGCACAATTGGCTCGGAATGATCGGAGACGAACAGGCGCCACGCCGTTTTCTCGGCAGCCAAAGCACCGCAGTTGAGGGCGATTGTCGTCAGAAGGACAACGATGGTGCCGGATTGAACTCTGGTCATCGGATATTTCCTCTCAAAGCAGCATTCGCATTCCGAATAAGGCGCGTTCGATCAGGGGACATCAGGCACGATGGCTTTCCGAATTGTCGAGGCGTTGTGCTTCATCATGTCAACGTAGGTGGCCGCCGGCCCGTCGGGCCGGGACAGAGCATCGGAGTAGAGCTCTCCGCCGACCTTCGACCCTGTTTCCGCGGCAATTCGCTGCACGAGACGGGGATCGGTGATGTTCTCCACGAAGACCGCGGCGACCTTGTCCCGCTTGATTTGCCGGATGAGACTGGCGATGTCGGATGCTGCGGCCTCGGCGTCTGTTGAGAGGCCTTCTGGCGCAAGGAATGTCAAACCGTATTCGTGAGCGAAGTAGCCGAATGCCTCATGCGCGGTGATGACAACGCGCTTGTGGGGCGGGATGAGTGCGATCGTCGCTCTGATCTCGTCATCGAGCGCACTGAGAGTTGAATCGTAGGCTTTGGCATTTGTCTCATACGTCGTGCAGCCGGGTGGATCGATCGAACAGAACGCGTCTACGATATTTTTGACGTAGATCCGGGCATTCGGAACCGCTTGCCACGCGTGGGGATCATGGTCGCCATGGTGGTGATGAGGGCCAGACTGCCCGTGATGGTGCGCTTGCTCAGTGCTCTTGAGCGGCTGGACTCCTTTCGTAAGCTCGACAACCGGCGCCTTTGTTCCACTCGCTTCGATAAGGCGTCTCAAGAAGCCTTCGAACTGAAGGCCGTTGACGAGTACGATATCGGCGGCGGCAATCGTTCTGACGTCCGCGGGCTTGGGTTCGTAAACGTGGGCATCGCCGTTTGCTCCGACGAGTGAGCGAAGATCGATACGGTCTCCGCCGACATGACGCGCAAAGTCAGCAATAATCGAGAAGCTGGCGACCACATTGAGCTTCTTGGCCGACGCGGCACCTGCAGCAAGCGGTGATAGTGAGACGAGTCCCGCAAGCACGACCGTTCTTAACGTCTTGAGCATGAGCCGTCGTATTCTCGTTGTTTCAGGTGCTTGATGGCGGTGGCGCTGGACAGTTCTTGGCGAGGAATCGATCGCTGCGGTTGCCGACCGCACCCGGACGCTTTCCGATGATCGCTGGATTGGAGCCGCGCTCGCACGACCCCCGGGACAGAGGTGACCGCATTGACGGCGCAGCTCAGATTGAAAAGGGCGAAACGAGGTACCCTCGCCAAAAGGCGCGCGGATTGACCGAACGCGGTGCCTACACTCCCTAATGATCGCGTCCATGCGGTGCTCGCCTCAGCCTGAATTGTTGCAGCGACTATGTAATGTTATAACATAACAATCACGTTGCGCAAAAAGGGCGCAAGATCAATTCCGCGCGCAATCGCCCTAGATCTCTGTGTAGTCCAGGATCGTATGTTATCCGGACCAGACCTTGTCTGCGTCGTAAATTCGCTCTCGGCGCTTGGACCTGAAGTCAATCCCAAGAATGATCTGGCCCATGGCCCTCTTTCCGCCGCCGAAGAATCGGGACGGAATAGAGACGGGGAGCAGGGGGCCTCCCCCGTTTGGGACTTGGTCATGAACGATCCTGGGTGTAATGTTGTAACAGCACAATAACTGTTATACTGTTACACCGTCAAGGTGAACGGAATGCATCGCAATCCAGATCCGCGCGTAACTTGCGCGCACGAAGAGACGCATGGTCACCCCGTCGATGGCGATGCAGTTGAGTCTCGCGCCCGCTCGTACGCGGTATCGAAAGGGGTGCCGTTCACGCCGATGCGCCAAAGCGTGCTTGCCTTGCTTGCGGCGTCCGGAAAGCCGATGAGCGCCTACGAGATCGCAGAGAAAGTGAGCGATGCGCGAAAGCTCAAGGCCGTGCAGGTCTACCGTGCGCTCGAATTCCTGCAGGAGGCAGGGTGCGTCCATCGGCTGGCGTCCCGCTCGGCCTATTTCGCCTGCGATCATCTGCACGGAGAAGGCGAAACGGTAGTCTTCATGGTTTGCGCGCAATGTGGCGCGGTTCAGGAGGCGGCCTCCGAACTGGTGGCGCGCGGCTTGCGGGGCGCAGCGAAAACAGCCGGCTTCAGGCCCCGACATCCGATGATCGAGGTGGACGGCGAGTGTGCGGAATGCGCGGGTACGCCTGAACGCTAACCCTCATGGCTTGTGGCAGGATCGGCCAATCTCGCGGCTAGGCGCAAGGAGCATTGCCGGCGAGCAGCGGCAAGCGTCATACCCCGTCTCGGCTTCACTGCAGTTGTCGATAGCTTTGGCGACTCTCCGTACGAGAGGTGTCTTGATCGGAAACGCTTTGGACAGTTACTCGATCGATCGGCGGGACGAGCGCGCAAGCGCGAGGCCGCCAGGCACGGACGCGAGCGCCAGCATCAACATGGCCCGCCACCAGATGCTCCAGTTGATTTCGCTTGCCGGCATCTCAATCCAATGCCACCGGGGCAATGATGACAGGTCACGCATGGTCATAGCGCGGCTCTCCAGGATTCGGGGAGAGAAATACTGCCGCCATTCTTTGTGAAACGCCTCTGTTTGATCCTTGAACGCGAGGAAACGGCGTGAATCAGTGCCGGCGATAGAGGTCAGTGCTTCATTGACGAGCATTGCAGGCGATAGCAAGCTCAGCCTGTCGACAAGTTTTTGCTGTTGCAGCAGTTGCTGATCAAAACGTTTCAAAAGCGGCTCGATTCGTTCGTCGACTTTTTGCTTGGCCAGAAAAAATGCACGCATGCGCGAAGGCACTTCGATACGTTCATTTTTTACCAGCAGCGCTTCCGGATCGGAGGCATAACGATAATCCGCGCTATAGAGGTCCTCGTATTCGCGCAATGATTCGGCGGTTGCGACACGCGTGCGGTTGGCCAATTCGGTGCGGGAAGGAGCCGGGCTAACCAATCCCACGGCAAGGTTCATTGTCACCGGCAAGATGAGCACAAGAATCGTCCAGAGTGCCACCATGATCAACGCATTGGTCGAAGATGAGAGGTTAACGGTGTTGACCAAGGCCGCAACCGCGAACCAGAACAAGGTATAGGCCGCCACCAGCGCCGACCACGACAGCATCAAGACCAGTTGCTCCGCGCCGCGGGCTTCGGGACGGATCAAAAGCAGGACCACGAGCGGCACGGGAATAACGATCGCCAGCAGCGCAAGCATGCGCACGACGACTTTCCCGATCATCAACGTTGCGATGGAAAGCGGTTGCGAACACAGCATGCGCAAGGTGCCATGTTCGCGCTCTGCCGACAGCAGGTTATACCCGAGCGACGTAACCAGCAGAGGCAGTACGAATACGATAACGAAAGCGAGATCGAAGTGCCCGCTGAGCAGATTCCAGGGATTTTCGATTTCCGTGTCGTACATGAACTGAACTTTGCTCAAATAGGTGATGCGGTAATAATTGGGCATCATGTCCGACTGACCGATCGCCAGCGCCGCGAGCGGAGCGTTGGGCATTGTGGCGTAACGCCCGGACAAGGTGCCGGCCATGGCAGCGGGGTTCGCGGGATTGGAGAACGGTATCAGCGCGGTTTGGCCAGCGAGAACGGATTGGAGCGTCCCGCTATTTGCCGTTTGGGTCTCTTGTTCGTGTTTGAGGACTTGAGCGACCATGCGGTCGCGGAGCGTTGCTTGCGCCAGTCCCACAAATAGTCCGTAACCCACCATGAGGGCCAGAACGCAACACACCAGCAGCAGCGTGCGATCGCGGACAAGGATGCGGGCCTCGTGCAGTACGATCAGCGACAAGGTGGAGAGCGGGCGAGGCTGCATTATCTTCATTCGACTACCTAGCGCATCAGCGGACGGGAGAGCGCATATTGCGCAAGCGCGACGGAGAGGCAGAACATGACGGCGAGCAGCACAAGGCTCGCCCAATGGTGCGCCAAGGCAAACGACACAGACGGACGTTCATACTTGAATTGCGGCACGCTTGCCCACAGCTCGGGGCCAGCCCTGTAAGTGAAATGCGCATTACCCAAGCGATCGGCGTGTTCAATCAAGTCCTCGCTGACAATGTTCTGAATCTTCCGCCGTTGGGCTTCGGCCGCGGTTGAGAAGTCGCGATGTTGGGAAAAGTCCGTTCCCGCCAGGCCCATGGAGAAGCCGCGGAGTGCAACGACCGGGGCAGCAAGGCCGACCCACTCTTGCGCGCGCTGTTGACGCTCGAATGTGTCCCAAAGCCTGCCGAAGTTTTCATCAAGTGCGCCGTAACCCGCCTCGTCATCAACTTTCAGCGCCGCGCCCCACTTGCTGAGCGGAACCGATGGATCCCACGGCGTTCGCGCACCGAAGTGGGTGGACCAGGCCTTGCGGCCAGCGTCTGCCACGTCGTGCGCGAGTTGATTGTCAAAGTCTAGCCGGGACGGCGTGGGATGGAGCAAATTCGTCGCTTCGGAGGCGGTGCGCGGAGCAATCAGCGTTGCGGCGACCCAGAAGCCCAGGAGCAAGACCAGGGCGGTCCGCGATGAACGCGCGAGGGCCGATACCGCCAGGGTCAGAAACACGAAAAAGCCGAGATAGAAGCCGTATCCCGCCGCGAGCCACGTGATCCGATAGACCACGTCCACGCGCTCTCCAGCGGGTAGGCGAGCAACGATGAGTACTGCAAACGCAAGGCCGACTGGAGCAATCAGAATGCCAACGCAGCTCGCAAGCGCCGCCGCTTTGCCGTAAAGAAGGCTCCGCGTGGGCGCGCCCAGGCTGAGAAGCTGGCGCAACGTTCCGCGTTCACGCTCGTTGCTCACAGAGTTGAAGCCGATGACGATAATGAGCAGGGGAAGCAAAACCTGAAGAAGCCAAGCTGGCGATAACTCGCCGAACCGCTGCAAGCCGGTTGCATCCTGGGCCGGCCGGAACTTGACTTCGCTTTGGCGATGCGCCTGTAGCCAGACGGTCGAGCCAACAAATGGCCCAATGCCGGGATCGAAGACGGCAAGCGATGGTTCAGGCTTGAACACGTGCATGCCCTGTTCCGCCGCATCGTGCGGGTGCCGATAGCCTTGGTGAAGCCAGGCGTCATGGTCGAGGGCTTGGCCTGCCGACCGTTCGCTATTCAGCTGAACCTGCCGATTCCATCCGGCCGCCAGAGCCACCAGCATGAGGATAACGACCAGTCCTCCGGCCCAGAGCAGACGCCCGTCGCGGGTCAGCTCGCGAAGATCTTTGGCGGCGATGATTGCGAACACGTCAACTCTTCATGTGCTTGAGGTACAGCGCTTCAAGATCGGCATGGCTGACCTCCTCGCTCCTGAGTTCTTCCACCAGCCTGCCTTGCTTCATGATGCCGATGCGGGTCGCGGTCTGCTTCGCGTGGAAGAGATCGTGTGTTGTCGTCAGGACGGTCACGCCGTCGTTGCTGGCCTTGACGAGAAGCTCCGAGAACTCGTTGGCCGCGGACGGGTCCAGTCCTGAGGTGGGCTCGTCGAGCAAGAGGGCTTTGGCATTCTTGGCCAGCGCGATGGCAATTCCCACCTTCTGACGCATGCCTTTCGAGTAGGTCGCGACCCTGTCATCGGCTGCTTGACGAGGGAGACCTGCCGCCTCGAGCAGTTCAAGCAACCGCTGCCGCGGCAAATGCTCTCCGATTGCGAGTGAAGAGAAGAATGCCAGGTTTTCCAGACCTGAGAGCACGCCATAGAGCGTGACCTGTTCGGGGATATATGCAAGGAGCCGCTTCGTCTCCAGCGGCTGACGCACGACGTCGAGCTTGCCGATTTGGAGGCTGCCGGATGTCGGCTGGAGAAAATTCAGGAACAGATTGACCAGCGTCGTCTTGCCCGCGCCGTTCGCCCCCAAGAGGCAATAGATCTCGCCAGGCAGGACGCTGAGCGAGACATTATCCAGGGCACTCTTGGCGCCAAACTGCTTCGTCACTTCAATCGCATCGAGCATGGATCTCACACCTCCACTGGCCACGTCGGCCGCTGATCTGCGGTCGCATGACGAGGCCTCTTGGTTGCCTTGACGTATGTAACGTTATAACATTACATAGCTCTTGTGAAGCCTTGACGTGGGGTGGGGGCGGTTCGGGGTGGGGGCAAGTGTGCGTTACCTGTTGTGTTCGATTTCTCTATCAACTCTTTTGATAGCGGCAGGCGTTCTGCCTTTTGGCTTGGCTGAAGCGCAAGCTCAGACGCGTTCGTCATCACCCGACCAGCCGGCGAACTCGTTGCCGCCTATAACCGTTGACGCGCCGCAGCGGCAACCAGCGGCGAGAGTGGCGACGCGGTCGAATTCGCAAAAAGGCCGCATCTCCCGGACAAACAGAAATCCGCGACCATCAACCATCGCCGAGGCTTCACCGCAGTCGCAAGGGCAACAGCAGGTGCCGGCGACGCCGCTGAACACAAATGTGGTTACGCCCAGCGCGAGCCGGCTGGGGCTGACCCCTCGGGAGATTCCCGCCACCGTCGAGGTCGTCGGAGCGGAAACGATCCGGGAGCAGGGCTACCACACGACGATCGATACGGTGAAAGGCGCAACCGGCGTGACCGCCAGCGACGCGCCGAACGACGTGTCGTTCTCGATGCGCGGTTTCCAGGGCGAACAGGTCAACGTGACCTACAATGGCGTCAATATCGGCCTGACGGGCTTCACGGCGCTGACCATGGAGACGTTCAACCTCGATAGGGTTGAATTTCTCAAGGGCCCGTCCTCCCTGATGTCAGGGCAGGGCGCGGTCGGCGGTGCCATCAACTATGTCACCAAGGTGCCGCATACCGGTCCGATCAAGAGTGAGGCGTTCGTCGGTTTCGATTCGTTCGGCAGTATCCGAAGCGGCTATGGTTCAGGGGGCAGCACCAACATCCAGGGCCTCGATTATCGCGTCGACATCAGCCGGTCCGTTCAGAACGGCTTCATCGACGATACCAATACGAAGAACCTGCACGTATCCGGCCAACTGAACTATCGGTTGACGGAATCGTTCAAGGTCTTCGTTGCGACCGAGTACAAGGACTACAACGCGCGCGTCTACGAAGGTACGCCCCTTGTTCCCGTCGCCTTTAGCGGTCCTTTTGCGACCACGGGCATCGTGTCCGGAACGAAAGTGTCCGATTATAACGGCACCAATCTCGGGCCTGTCACCATCGACAGTCGTACGCTGAAAACGAACTACAACGTGCTCGACAACCACAAGACCATCAAGGAGTCATGGGTGCGCGGAGGATTCGAGTGGGATCTCACGAGCAACGTTACTCTGAGAAGTCAGGTCTATAACTACAATGCCAGCCGCGACTGGTACAACAATGAGGTGAGCGCCTTCAACGCCGCCAGCAACCTGGTCGATCGTGAACGGTTCTATGTCCATCACAACCAGAATCTGGTCGGCAACAATACGGATCTCACGTGGAATTCGCATCTATTCGGCATGGAAAACCGCCTGGTCACGGCGCTCGAATTCTATCACCTGGATTTTTCAAGGCCCGGCGCGGCAAACTTTCCTTCTGATCAAGTGACGCTGGTCGATCCCGTTCGTGGCTATTATGGTTTGCTAACGACGCAGCGACAGACCGCCACCATCGACAGCTTTGCGATCAATCTCGAAGATCGGCTGAAGATTACGCACAATTTCGCGCTTATCGGCGGTCTCCGCTACAATCCCTTCGAGCTCGATCGAACGTCCACCGATGTCAACGGCGTGAGCAGGGCTGGTTTCCCATACACCACAAGCTGGCAGCCCGTGACGGGCCGTATCGGATACACGTGCGAAGCGATTCCGGGGATGACGTTCTACAGCCAGTATGCGACGGCGAGCGACTTGTCGGCAGGCAGCATTTTCCTGCTGAGCCCGACGCAGCAACTGACCTTGACGTCTGCCCGCAGCTACGAGACCGGTGTCAAGAATCTGCTGTGGAATGGTCGCGCCGAATGGACCTTTTCGGCTTTCGACATTGAGCGCAGCAATGTGTATTCGGCTCAGGCTGGCCAACGCCTCAACATCGCTGGAAAAGTCAAATCGCAGGGCGTGGAGTTCGCCGCGGCAGTGCGTCCGACCCCTGAGCTCAAGTTCTGGGGCAACGTCGCGTATGTCCACGCACGCTATGCCGACTACGAATTCACGGGCGGATCGTTCTCGGGAAATACCCCGCCGAATATTCCTGCCGTTGTCGTGAACGGCGGGGCCTCGTATCGTTTCCTTAATCCAGGTTGGCTGCCGGTCGAGCTCGGGGTTTCGGTTCGTCATGTCGGCGACCGCTATAGCACCGATGCCAATACGGTTAAGCTTCTCGCATATACGACGGCGGATGCCTTCGCCTTTATCGACATTCCGAAGTCACCGACATTCCCGACTTTTGACAGCACGCGCGTCACCTTCCGGGTACGTAACTTCACCGATGCGAAGTACGCGGCATGGAGCTCTCCATTCTATCCAGACCAGATCCTCCTGGGGGCACCGCGGACCTACGAGGTCGGGGCGTCCTTCAAATTCTGATGGTGGTTCGCCCGTTGCGGGTCCTGGTCCTTATCCATCGCTGGCTGAGCATCCCGCTGTGCCTGCTGTTCGTGATGTGGTTTGCATCTGGTATCGTGATGCACTTTGTGCCATTTCCGGCGCTCACCGAAGCTGAGCGCCTCGGAGGATTGTCCGTCTTCGACGTTTCCAAGGTGAGGCACAGTCCCGCCGAGGCTATCGCGGCGAGCACGCTCAAAGGCGTCACGCGGGTACGTCTGTGGCAGCGCAGCGACGGTCCCGTGTACTTGCTGTCGACTGCCTCCGGCATGAAAGCCCTGCATGCTGACGATCTCCGCGCGGCCGATATCGGCTCCGAGCAAGTGGCACTCGCAATCGGGTCCGAGCACGCGCGCTTGCGTGGCTTGAATCCTGCTGCGGCCACTTTCGTGGAACTGGCGGAATATGATCAATGGACGGTCCCGAACGGCCTCGACGGACACCGACCTCTCTATCGCATTGCTCTGAACGATGTTGCGGGAACCGAGCTGTACGTCTCGTCACGCACCGGCGAGATCGTGAGAGATACGACGCGCAGTGAACGCGCATGGAACTACGTTGGAAGCGTCGCGCATTGGATCTATCCGACCGCGCTGCGCAAAGACTGGATGACCTGGAACGTCACGGTCTGGTGGTTGTCCCTTGCTGCCGTCATCGCGGCATTGTCGGGCCTCATGGTTGGCCTGTTTCGTCTGAGGCGCGTGCGAGACCGTATCGTGTCTCCCTTCCGAAAATGGCATGCTTGGCATCACTGGCTCGGATTGGCGTGCGCTGCGTTCGTGATGACGTGGATTGTTAGCGGATGGCTATCGATGGACCATGGCCGTCTCTTTTCCACCGGCGTGCTTACCAGATCGGAAGCCGACCGGATCGCCGGGACGCCGGCATGGGTCGAACTGACCGCGACAGTGCCCGCATCGCTTTCACCGACTACCCGTGAGATCGAGTGGTTCACCTTCGGCGGTCGCATCCATCAACGTAATCGAACGGGAGTTGACGCGCAGCAGCTCTCCGTCGTCGTTCCAGCGTCTACTGCACTTGCTTCACCGTTCCTGCAAGCCGATCAGATCAATGTCGTGATCTCGCACGCTGTCGGTAGCTGCTCGAGCACTTCGGCTGTCGCGCCAGATGACCACTACTTCCTTGCATCTGAAGTTGCACCGGCTCCCGTATATCGGTCCATATGCGGGGACGTTTGGTACCAAATCGATGGTGCTAGCTGTGCCAACCTGGAAAAGCTTGATGCGCAGCGTCGAACCTATCGCTGGCTGTACCGCGCGCTGCATACTTTCGATTTTCCTGCATTGATGGCGCGCCCTAGCCTGCGGAGCGCGATTATTGTTGTTCTATGCGCGTTCGGAGCAGCGTTCAGCATCACCGGAATCGTGATCGCCTGGCGGCGACTGAGACTTGAATTTCGCTGACCATTCGAATTGGCCCTCCTACCCATGCGCTGCAGAGGCAACGACCACAATCAATCGTGATGGGCCCCCGAGGGCTGTTGCGCGACTACATGTAACGTTATAACATTACGCGTAGGGCGATTTGATTGCGTGGCAATGAAGATAGACCAACCGATTCCGGTGACGATCCTTACGGGCTTCCTGGGCTCGGGGAAATCCACGCTGCTCAATGAGCTCTTGGCGAGCGAGGCCTTTGCGGACACCGCCGTCATCATCAACGAGTTTGGCGACATCTCCATTGATCATGACCTTGTTCGCGTGAACAAGCGCGAGCTGATGGTGACAACGACAGGCTGCCTCTGCTGCACAGCCGCTAGCGACATCAGGTCTTCCCTGTTCGAACTTTACGACGCTGTGGAGAGCAAGGCTGTCCCGCCGTTCAAGCGCGTGATCGTCGAGACGACCGGGCTTGCCGATCCCGCTCCGATCATCAATCAGATCACACCGGGCGGTCTTCCGGCGGTCGGGTATCGGGACCATGTCGTGGCAAGATGCTTTCGACTGTCCGGCGTCGTCTGCGCAATCGACGTGACCATGATCGAAGAGACGATGGAGCGGCACTTCGAATGCATGAAGCAGGTGGCGTTTGCGGATAGTGTCGTGCTGACCAAGACCGACTTTGGCGCAGAAGCCGCCGCGGCTGCCGGTCTCTCCGGCCTGCTGCCGAAGATCCGGCAGATCAACGCTGCCGCGACCATCGTGGACCGTCACGGGAACGACTTCGATCTCGCAGCGGTCTTTGCTCCGCGTCGCTACGTTCCCTCCGAACAGGGGGCCGATGTCGAGGGGTGGTTGGCCTTGGAGGTCGCGTTGGCCCAGCAAGGGCAAACTCACAACGATGCCACAGGCGCGAGCCGCCATGCGGCGGCTGGCATCCAGAGCCTGGCATTGCTCGAAAGCCGGCCCGTATCGCCGCGAAATCTCGCCACATTCATTGAACTGCTCAAGGCCGTAGGCGGCCCGCAATTGCTCCGTCTGAAGGGACTTGTTGGGCTGGAGGACGATCCGGAGCGGCCTCTTGTCGTGCACGGCGTTCAGCATGCGATTCAACAGTACCGGCTTCCGGCCTGGCCCTCGGACGATCGTCGCACGCGAATGGTCGTCATCGCTCACGGCCTTGATGAAGCGGTCGTCAAGAATCTGTTTGCGGCGATCACAGGCATTTCAGCGCGCGCAAAGGCGCAATTGCTGCTGACGGTCGCGGGTTTGAGCGTTCTCGGCTTTGCGCTTGTCGCAGGGCTATTGCTGTTGCTTCACGAGCGCGCCGCTGCCCAGTTTGAACCCCCGCTTGTGATTCAGAACGCAACGAGACCTCAACGCTGAAAGGGCCAAGCATGAACAATGTGATTTCACAAACACCGGTCACCGTCCTCACCGGGTACTTGGGCGCTGGGAAGACGACTTTGCTGAACCGTATCCTGACCGAGACACACGGTAAGCGTTATGCGGTGATTGTGAACGAGTTTGGCGAGGTCGGAATTGACAATGATCTGATCGTCAATGCGGACGAAGAAATATTCGAAATGAACAACGGGTGCATCTGCTGCACGGTGAGAGGTGATCTCATCAGGATTCTCGAAGGGCTCATGAAGCGGCGCGGCAAATTTGACGGGATCATCGTGGAGACCACCGGGCTTGCTGATCCGGCGCCCGTGGCGCAAACCTTTCTTGTAGATGACGACGTTCGTCGCAACACGAAACTTGATGCCATCGTCACGGTCATCGACGCAAAGCACCTCCTCGGAGAGATCGACCAGGCGCACGAAGCGCAAGAGCAGATCGCATTCGCCGACGTTGTCTTGCTCAACAAGACCGATCTGGTCTCGGAGGCGGACCTTAAGCTCGTCGAGGCAAGGATTCGTTCAATTAATCCCTATGCGATGATCCATCGCACCGAACGTTGCGCGCTTGACCTCGAAAAAGTCCTGGATCGAAATGCGTTCGATCTCAACAGGGTTCTTGAATTCGAGCCTGGCTTTCTCAGTGAAGCTCACGACCATGAGCACGACAGTCACGTAAAGAGCCTGTCATTGACGACGCAGACACCTCTCATTCCTGAGAAATTTTTCCCCTGGATGCAGGAGACCGTTCGTCAGTTCGGGACCGATATTCTGCGGGTGAAGGGGATCATCCAATTCCAGGATGATCCCGATCGCTTTGTTATTCAGGGAGTGCACATGTTGCTCGAAGGAGACCATCAACGCCCCTGGAAACCCGATGAGCCGAGAACAAGCCGCCTAGTCTTCATCGGGCGCGATTTGCCGGAGGACGTCTTGAAGGCAGGCTTTGAGCAGTGTCGGGGCTCAAGTCACTGATTGAAGGCACGAGTGATGCACCAAGCTTGCAGCATGGCAGCGGAGTTTGTCCGTTGCCAGGCTGAGGCTGACAGCCCTCGCAAATCCATTTTCGGACGCCAAAAGCATGCCAAAGATTGCCTTACCTATGGGGCGGCAGGTCCAAAGAATCGGCTATCCTCAGGCAGTTCAGGAATTAAAGCTGCAAACGCAGAAGCTGTTGGGCTTGTCGGATGACGTGACTATCTCGGTTAGCGAGTTGACCTGTCGAGAGCCAGGATGTCCCGATGTGGAAACCGTCGTCGCGATCTTGAGAGACGGGGAAAAGCCGATAATTGCAAGAATCCACAAATCGATTCCCGACGTCACTCTCGATGAACTGAAAGAAGCGCTTGATCTGAGACTTCGTACCTAAAGCGCGCTTTCGCGGACATTTCACCAGGATCTTGTTGGCGAAAATTTCCCCGAAGCTGCTCGATGCATCGAGCGGAGCGTTGTCGAGTTGGCCGAGCCGCAACCGGGGTCTAAATACTCCAGCTTCTTGCCGTCTACGCGCCCATAGGTAAAAAATCGTACTCCTTCAGGGCTCTACATTCAGTTGGGCGAGCCACCAATGCCAAGCGCTCACGCCACCATACTAAGGACAAACAGCAGCGGTTCGTCGTGTCGGTGGTTGCGTATGACAGCCTCCCTCGTCGCACGTCGCTTCCACGCATCGAAGGCGTGGTGCAGTCTGTACTCTGTGAAATCGGCTTTCGTTAACTTGAGGCGGCGCCAGAGAGTGGCCTTTTGCTTGCAGGCTACCAGCCGCGAATGATGAACCTTGGTCTGCCGTCGCCGTAGCTGCGATCGTAGTAGCCGGGGCCAGCGTAGTAGTTGTAGCCCCGGCCGGGAAAGTAGCTGGGGTCATAATAATAGCGCAGGACGTAGCGCGGTCCTCGGGTCCGCCAGCAGCGTCCATAATACTCGTTGCAGACCAGACCGACCTGATCGACGTTGGAGGCTTCGGCGGAGCCGATCGTTGTCGCATTGAGGGGCGCGGCGGAAGCGGCGGACGCGAGCAGCGCGGCACCGAATGCGCCCAGTGCGATGGCCTTCATAGAATCCTCCCTTCGGTTGGGCGAAACAATCGATCTCTGACGCGGCGTACCGCCTCGAACATCGAACTATTCTACGGATTCCCCAACTGCTGGCCGTGCGGCAGGTCGAGATCAGTCCGCAGTATTGCCGGGGGCAGGGCGCACATTAAGCGGCCAATAAGCCTCCGCGCCAACTAGGATGATGAACGTCACCGCTGACGATCGGTTTCTGGTGGCTCCGAAACGCTCCAGTCTGATATCCGGGCGACGAGAGCGGTGTTGCTGCGCGCAGGCCCACTTAACGCGACCAGCCACGTTGCTACTAACGCGGCTTGCTCGTCCCCGGGGGATATTCTCAATCGCTTCCAGGATTTAAGCTCTCGGCGGAGACGGATCAAAAATTGAGCTGGATCAGTCCGAATGCACCATGCGCGACCTTTCCCGTCCCGCCGGCGCTCACCGGATAGTCCCAATTTGCTGAATATTCCACGGCCACCTTCAGGCCGTCCATCACCCACTCGCCTCCGGTCAGGAAAAGCCGGTGCTGCGGCACGAATCCGATCCGGGTTGGCACGCCGCTTTGCAGGATGGACGCACCCGCCATGTCTTTGCTGCCGGAATATCCCACCGAGATGTAATTACCCTGCGCGCCGATCTCCTGTACCCACGGGTTCCAGTCAAATTGGTAGGCAATCGAGGCCTGCCAGGTCATCGGCATCATGCTCCTCGCAATGCCGAGCCCATCGATAAACCTGGCGTCCTGAATTGCGGCATTCACCTCGCCCACGAACGCGAACGGGCCGAAGCTGCTTTTAAGGCTCGCGGCTATTCCGGGAATCTGTCCGATCTGGCTCAGGAATGGGAGGTAGGAGGAATGCAGAAATCTGCTTTCGAAAACGGAGGAGCTATAGTCGACATGGAAGTCAAGGGTCCATGGACAAACCAGCGAGTCCTTCAACTGGTCATAGGGCACGCCGCAATGGCCCCTTGTCCGGAAACCGAGACTGGCATTGTAATCGTCGATTTTCGTCCGGCCGGGGATGATGCTGTCGCTGCCTTTGTAAGTCACGACTGAGCCGTAGAAGGGCGCCGGGTCGAAGGGGAATGTGACTGGCGTCGGCCGGAACGGCCGCTCAGGCAGCGGGGTGTAGCCGAGCCAGCGCATCAGTTGGCTCACAGCCGGTGCGACGACCAACGGACTAACGCGTGGAACAACCACAGGCGCCGGCGGTGGCTGCCGCGGCGGGGTTGGCCAGGCGAATTCCAGGCCTCCTGCGGTCTGACGGTTTTCGAACACCTCGGTTGTCAGCGGAGTGCCGATCGAAAGCGTATCCAGGCGTGCCACGCCCGTGGACGTACCGAAATGCAAAACCTCCACGCCGAAGCGGGCCGCGATCGGGAATTGCATCAGATCGCCGACGGAAACGTGAGTCCGATCAAGCGTGAAGCGATCCACGCCTATGCCGGGGAGGTTGGTCGGCACCACCGGTTGATTCCCGGTCGGGAATATTGCGCCCGTGCCATTGTCGAAGTGCAGAACCAGCGCACCGGTCAACCAGTCGCTGAGCTTGATATCGAAATCGAGTTCCGCCGTACCCAGCGACAGGTTTTCCTGGGTAGGGCCGGTGAATGAGCCGGTCCGCGAGGCCAGACCTTCAACTACGCCGCTCAGCGAGAGGAAGCTATTAATTTTCGGTCCGGTCTTCGAGAGCGAGTCCCGGATGATCTGGCGCGTTGCGTTCTCATTCGCCGCCCAGCCGATTTCCAGATCTCTTATACGCTCGTTAAGCGGCCGCTTCGCTGCGGCGTCCGACAAATCTGGCGCGGGCAATGCGGGCGGATCGACAGGCGGTGATTGAACCGTGGGTGCGGGCTTCGCCGCCGTTACGGCAGGTGCCGGACGTTGATGCTCCGCAGCGGGCTTGGTCCGCCGCGCCGGCGATGTCCCCTCCAGGGCGCTGAGACGTTCGGAAAGTTTGCGGTTCTCCGCCTTTAGCTCTCCGAGCATACGCCGGAGAGCTGCGATGTCCTCGTTCTCCGCGGCGGCGGCATGGGAAGGGACGAGCAGGGCGAGGCTGAACAATGCGGGCGCGGCACGAAACACAAATGGGTACACGGAGCAGACGCGGTAACAGCCGCGCGTGGTTGACTTTACGGTTCTTGTTTCTGCAGCCTGCCAACGTCGCCCGGATCCGGCGACGCGCCTATCTCGCTTACCCCAGATCATGCGCGGCCCCATCACTACCGCAGTTCGACGTCACTCACGTGGTCGAACAAACTCGTTCATAACAATTCCGCTCTGGCAATCAGACTGTCTCACAATCAGACTCTCTCTCAGCCAGCGCTTCATCCCTCAGGCCGACTGCAGACAAGAGCCCGCTCAAGAACGCGGAGCATTAATTGTCGGAGCCCCCAGCAATGTTGGGATAAGAGTGACGCGGATGACGAATTACGCAAGTGCCACGAAGTGATACATCTAAAGTGATGTATCCTACAGTGCAGAAGAAGCCGCGAACAGCCTCGTCGGCTGTCAGCCAACTTCAAGTGGCGGTAGGGTTTTTGCCACCTAAGCTCGCAAAGTGCGTAAACACGCGTGACCCAATTTGGGACCTGTCTTGTAATCCAAATGGGTGGATTGTCCCGACAAGAACATCAACTTAAGATTATCAGCAGATTATCAGCGTCTTAATCTGGTTCTCAGTCTGCTTTTTTGGAAAGGCAGTATTGGGGTTTTGATTACGGCGAAGCCTCACTAGGGCGTTAGCACGACCGAAATAATGCCGGCGCATGGCCGATAAAAATTCGGACTCGTGGGAATAGTGGGGAACAATTGTGTCGCCTCTACGAGCGACACAGCGATCAGAAAATCCCGCATTCAACGGGCCCTCTCAAAAGGAGTTTCGATTTCAACTAGAGGTGAAATGCAACCAGGGGTCAAAAGAGGGGCGTCGAAATGTTGGCGTGGCTCATTTCCTCTAGCGTGCGTTTGCGCACTCTCATTGTAGTTGCCGCCTCGGGCCTGCTTATCCTCGGCGCCGTCGACGTCAGGAACAAGCCGCTCGAAGTCATCCCCGAGCTGGCGTTGCCCTCACTCACCGTGAAGACCGAGTCGCTTGGCCTTTCCAGCGCCGAAGTCGAATCGTTGATTACCGTGCCGCTGGAGGCGGACCTCCTGAACGGTGTGCCGTGGCTTCAGGTCATCCAGTCGGAATCGATGGCGGGACTTTCGACGATCGAGATGATCTTTGCTCCCGGCACCGATCTGATGAAGGCGCGCCAGATGGTGCAGGAGCGGCTGACGCAGGCGCATGCGCTGCCGAATGTCTCCAGTCCCCCGACTATGCTTCAGCCAGTTTCCTCTGCCAGCCGAGTGATGAATATCGGCCTGAGCTCGAAATCCGTCTCGCTGATCGACATGTCCATTCAGGCGCGCTGGAACATCGCGCCGCGCCTCGCCGGAGTCCCGGGTGTGGCAAATGTATCAATATGGGGTCAGCGCGACCGGCAGGTGCAGGTGCTTGTCGATGCCCGGAACCTGAACAAGAGGGGCGTCAAGCTCGATCAGGTGATCAAGACAACCGGTGAGGCGGTGTGGTCCTCGCCGCTCACCTACCTGAGCTCATCCACGCCCGGCACCGGTGGCTTCATCGAAACGCCGAACCAGCGGCTCAGCATCCGTCACCAACTGCCGATCTCCACCGTGGGCACCTTCGCCAAGGTGCCGCTGAGCGGTACGACCGTGAGTGTCGGCGACGTCGCCTATCTCGCGGAGGGTCATCAGGCGCTGATCGGAGACGCCATCGTCGGCGAAGACCCCGGCCTGATGGTGGCTATCGAGAAGTTTCCCGGCTTCAACACAGTGGACGTGACGCGCGGCATTGAACGAGCGCTCAACGAACTGAAACCCGGGCTGCCCGGTATCGAGATCAATACGACCATCTACCATCCCGCGAGCTTCATCGAACGTGCGACCAGCAATCTGGGCAAGGCCATGCTCATTTCGATCATCCTGGCCACCGTCGTGCTTGGCCTTCTGATCGGTAGCTGGAGGGCCGCGGTTATCGCCCTCGTCGCGATCTCATTGTCGTTCGTCTGCGCTGAACTGCTGTTAAAGGCCGCGGGAATCCCGCTTAGTATGATAGTCGTCGGCGGCCTGCTGATGGCGTCCGGGGTAATCGTGCATGACAGTATTTTCGACGTCGAAAATGTGCTGCACCGCCTACGTGCGCAGCAACGCGATGGTCGGTCCGGCTTCATGGTCGTCGTCCGCGCGATGCTGGAAACGCGTCGGCCGATGCTGTACGCGTCGCTGATCGTTGTAGTCGCAGTGCTACCCGTTCTGTTCATGTACAGCCGGTCCGCCGCGTTCTTCGCGCCGATGGCCTGGGCCTATATCGCCGCCGTGTCCATCTCGATGCTAGTGGCGTTGATCGTGACCCCCGCGCTGGCTGCGGTGCTGCTTGCCAATGCGCCACTGACCCCGACGGGCGGATGGGTCATCGATAGGCTGGCCAAGCCTTTCGATCGGATCGTCGGCCGCGTCATCCGCGCGCCGTTTGCCTGCATCGGCGCCTGCGTCGTGGCGGCGATCGCGAGCTTCGCGCTCTGGAGCCCGCTCGAACGCAACATGGTGCCCAGCTTCAGAGAGACGGATCTGGTGATCGAATGGCAGGGGCCGCCCGGCACCTCGTTGCAGGCAATGACCCGATCGACCGAGAACCTGATCCGCGATCTGCGGCAGATCCCGGGAGTGCAGAACGCTTTCGCCAATCTCGGACGGGCCGTGCTTTGCAACTGCGAACGCGCGGCGGACGTCAATACGGGACAAGTATGGGTCAACATCGATCCGAAGGCCGATCGCGAAACGACGGTGGATGCCGTCGAAGCTGCCATCACCACCTATCCCGGGATGCGCGGCAAACTTGGGACATACCTGTCAACGAAGCTGCGCGAGGCGCTCACCGGTGACCCGGATAGCCTCACTGTCCGCGTCTATGGCAACAGCCTTGAGATCATTCGCGCCAAGGCGGAGGAGATCCGCGCATCGATGGCGAAGATCCCCGGCATAGAAAATCCGCGGGTCGAGTTACAGGTCGAAGAACCCTCGATCGAAGTAAAGGTGGATGTTGATCGCGCGGCTGGTTACGGCCTGAAGCCTGGCGACGTCCGCAGGGCGACCTCCGCGCTGGTCGGCGGCATCACCGTCGGTGCGCTTTTCGAGGACCAGAAGGTTTTCGACGTGGTTGTCTGGGGGCGACCGGAGTTGCGCGACAACATCGATGACGTGCGGAATCTGATGATCAACAGCGAGAGCGGGTCGCAGGTTCGCCTGGCCGAGGTCGCAGACGTCCACATCGCGCCGGCCACCAGCATCATCCAGCGACAGGGGTCTTCGCGCCGCATCGATGTTTCCGCGAAGGTGGACGAGCGGGCGCTCGGTGATGTGGCGGATGATGTCGCCAGGAATGTCAAGCAGATCGCATTCCCGTTCGAGCACCGTGCCGAGGTGCTCGGCGAATACAAGGAGCAGCGAGCTTCTCTGCGATCGATATACAGCTACATGGCGGCGGCAGCGGTGTTGATGTTCCTGCTGACCCAGGCGGTGCTCCGCAGTTGGACACTCAGCGCCCTGTCGCTGCTGGGCGTACCGGTTGCTGCACTCGGTGGCCTCGCTGCGGCCGCAATCGATGACGGTGACTTCTCGCTTGGCTCTCTGTTGGGTCTGGCAGCGGTGCTCGCACTGATGGTGCGGCAGGGTGTCGGTCTGGTCGCCCATTTCCAGCACCTGCAATTGAACGAGGGTGAGCTGTTCGGCGAAACGCTGGTGCGTCGCGGCGTGCTGGAACAGTTCCCGAGCATCATCGCGTCGTCGGCGACAACGTCCGCTCTGGTGCTTCCGTTCGCGATCATGGGTGATGTCGCCGGACTAGAGATCGCACATCCGCTCGCGCTCGCGGTCGTGGGCGGCGTCGTTACCATGACGCTCGGAACGTTGCTCGTGCTGCCGGCGCTTTACCTCCGGTTCGGCAATGGCTGGACGGCCGACCGGCTCGATCTTGAAATGGAGAACGCGTCATGACTGCCGCTTGTGCCGCTTCGAAGGCGGTCAAAAGGGAGAAACGTCCCATGGTCCGCTTCAACGCATTGATGGTCGCGGCGTCCGCCGCGTGCCTTGCAGCGTCCTGTCTCTCAGCACTGGCCGCAGAGTCGACGGTCAAAAAGAGCGCGCCAGCCCGAGTCGAGACCACGCTCGACGCAAGGATCAAGAAGGTAACGCTCACGCCGAAGGCGGCCGAGCGGCTCGGCATCCAGATCGACGAGGTGCGGGTGGATCCGTCGGGCCGACGGATCGTGCCATACGGATCTGTTCTCTACGACCTCACCGGAAAAACCTGGGTCTATATCAGCGCCGATCCGTTGACCTTCTTCCGCGGAGCGGTGGAGATCGACACCATCAAGGGCGACAACGTTTACCTGAGTGACGGGCCACCTGCTGGCACGAAGGTGCTTGCCGTTGGAGTGCCGCAAGTCTTCGGGAGCGAGGTGAAGGTAGGTCACTAGCTTCCGGCCGAAATCGTTTTCCATAACGGCTTCGGCCTGAGTGGAAGGATGCGTTTTCAATGATGAGGCTGATTATCGGTTCTAGTCTGCGCTTTCGCTATCTCGTCCTCGCCCTTGGCGTGGTGCTGACCTGGTTTGGCCTCGCACGCCTGCGGGACGTGCCAGTGGATGTATTCCCGGAATTCGCGCCGCCGAGGGTCGAGATCCAGACCATCTGTCTTGGGCTTTCGTCCGCCGAAGTTGAACAACTCGTCACTGTGCCGCTGGAGAATGCGCTGAACGGTGTCCCGAACATCGAGGTGATGCGTTCGAAGTCGGTGGCGCAATTGTCGTCAATCCTCCTAATCTTCAAGTCCGGGGTCGACGAAATTCGCGCGCGGCAACTGGTCAGTGAGCGAATGGTGCTCGCGAGCAAGACGTTGCCGACGTGGGCCTCGCCGCCTTTCATGATGCCGCCACTCTCCTCGACCAGCCGGATCATGAAGATCGGCATTACGTCTCAGGACAAGTCCGTAATGGACCTGTCGATGCTGGCCTATTGGACCATCCGGCAGCGGCTGCTTGGCGTTCCCGGCGTTGCGAATATCGCGATCTGGGGGGAGCAGCTGAAGATGCTTCAGGTCATGGTTGATCCGAAGCGGTTGGCTGCCGCCAACGTTACGCTTGACCGGGTTCAGGAAGCGGTTTCCGATGCGCTCGATGTAGGCCTGTTGCGCTATGCCCGCGGCGCACACATCGGTACCGGCGGCTTCGTCGAAACACCCAATCAGCGCTTTCAACTCCGCTTCGCCGCCGCCGGCGTTACACCCGAAACGCTCGCCAGGGTGCCGGTGACCGCACAGGGCGGCAAGCCGCCACTATTGCTGAGCGATGTAGCCGATCTCGTCTATGCGCCGCAGGGCATGATCGGCGATGCCGTTATCAACGACGGTCCAGGCCTCATGCTCATCGTCGAAAAGTTCCCCTGGGGCAACACGCTCGCCGTCACCCGCGGGGTGGAAGAGGCGCTCGAGAGGATGAAGCCAGGTCTTCCGGGAATTGAGATCGATACGACAATCTTTCGGCCGGCAACCTTCGTCGAGGATTCGATCAGCAACCTCTCATGGGCGCTGTTGCTGAGCTGCGTGCTGGTCGCGGGAATCATACTCATCTTCCTTTACGAATGGCGCACCGCGATCGTCTGTATCGTCGCCATTCCGCTGTCGCTCCTCGCAGCTGGGCTGGTTCTGTCCATGTCCGGCGCTTCGGTCAACACAATGACCCTGGCCGGCTTCGTAATAGCATTGGGGATCGTCGTCGACGACGCGATCCTCGACGTTGAGAACATCATGCGCCGACTACGTCTGGCGCGGCGGGGAGGCGATACGCGAAGCACGGCGCGCATCATTTTGGATGCTTCGCTCGAGGTGCGGGCGCCGATCGTCTCTGCAACCCTCATCGTGGTCGCCGCCGTAGTCCCTGTCCTGTTTATGGAAGGCCTTGCCGGATCCTTCTTCAAGCCGCTGATTGCTTCCTATGTGCTGGCGATTGCGGCCTCGCTCGTCCTGGCGATGACGGTAACGCCGGCGCTCTGCCTGATCCTGTTGCGTAACGCGCAACTCGAAGGGCGTGAATCACCTGTCGTCGTCTGGCTGCTGCGCCATTACGCGCCCCTGCTGGAACGTGTCACCCGGACACCACGCATGGCCTATATTGCTGTTGCAGTCGTGACGCTCTCGGGGATCGGTGTTTGGCCGCTCCTCGGCCACTCGCTGCTGCCTTCGTTCAAGGAGCGCGACTTCCTGATGCACTGGGTAACCACGCCCGACGCGTCACTTCCCGAGATGCTGCGTATCACGACCCGCGCGAGCAGGGAGTTGCGCGCTATTCCGGGCGTGCGCAATTTCGGTGCGCATATTGGCCAGGCGTTTGCTGCCGATGAGGTCGTCGGCGTCAATTTCGGCGAGAACTGGATCAGCATCAGCAAGGAGGCCGACTACGACAAGACGTATGCCAAGATCGAGGAGATGGTGGAGGGCTATCCCGGCCTCTACCGCGATGTGCAGACTTATCTGAAGGAGCGCATTCGCGAGGTCCTGACCGGCACCGGCGAGGCGATCGTCGTGCGCATCTTCGGCCCGGATCTCGACGTTCTGCGGGACAAGGCAGAGGAGGTCCGCGCGGCACTCGCTGATGTTCCGGACCTCGTCAACCTGCACAAGGAGTTGATGGTCGAAGTGCCGCACATTCAGGTGACGGTGAAGTTGGACGAGGCGCAACGCTACGGTCTGAAGCCGGGCGATGTGCGGCGTGCCTCCGCGTCATTGATGTCTGGAACCGAGGTCGGCGACATCTTCATCGAAGGACGCACCTACGACGTGCAGGTGTGGACCGCGGAGGAATTCCGCCGAAGCGTGGACTCGGTTCGCGAGATGCTGATCGACACTCCGACCGGGCACCGCGTCCGGCTGGCGGAAGTGGCCGATGTCGATATTGGACCGACGCCAAATGTCATCAAGCGTGAGGCGAGTTCCCGCCGGATCGACGTGCAGGCGAATGTCCGGGGCCGCGATCTCGGCGCAGTCGCTAGCGACGTGCAGGCGCGTTTGCAGAAGTTGACGTTTCCACTCGGCTATTACGCGGTGCTGCAAGGCGAGTATCAGGAACTGAGCGCCGCCCGCAACCGCCTCCAACTGTTGGCCTTGCTGGCGCTCGCCGTCATATTCGTGCTTCTGCGACAGTCCTTTGATAGCTGGCGCCTGGCAACGCTGAGTTTTCTGACCCTTCCTTCGGCGCTCGTAGGCGGTGTCCTGGCGGCGTGGCTCGCGGGCGGCGTGATTTCCCTTGGCTCGTTGATCGGTTTCCTGACGGTGCTTGGCATCGCCGCTCGCAACGGGATCATCATGATCAACCACTTCCAGCATCTGGAACGTCATGAGGGAGAGACGTTCGGCATGGGGCTCGTGCTTCGTGGCGCGAGCGAGCGGTTACGGCCGATCCTGATGACGACCGGAGCCGCTGGGCTGGCGATCGTGCCGCTGATCATTTTCGGCGACCTGCCGGGCCACGAGGTCGAATATCCGATGGCGGTAGTCATTCTGGGCGGCCTCGTGACATCGACGCTGCTCAACCTGTTTATCTTGCCTGCATTTTATCTCCGTTTCGGCCGCGGTGCTGGCCAGTCGACGGATCTTCTGACTGTACCGGCGCCGGCGCCAGTATCCGGGAGCGCGTGAGATGAGAGCCGTACGTCGTCGCAATGGTTGGATTGTCGTCGCCGCTGCGACGTTATCTGCGCTTGCGTATCCGGTGACAGGAGCCGCGGCCGAGGATGGCCGCTTTGAAAAGCTCTCCGTCTATCTCGAACGCAATATACAGGATCGCGATGCCGAGATCCGGTTCGAGGCAACCGGCGGGGACGATGGCCTGGCTGCGCTGAAGGTTTCGGCGCCCGGCGCGCGTACCGTGATCGAACTGAAAACGCCGGACTCGAAACTGGGAATCCGGAGCCTCACGCTCGAATCGCCGGAACCCGACGACGATAGAATCGTACGCGCCGATTTTCCGGCGGGCGCGTATCGCTTTGAGGGAACGACGACCAAAGGGGAAAACCTGCGCGGCGAGGCGCTGTTGAGTCACGTGTTTCCGAAACCTGCGGCATTCGAATATCCGCGGCCTGATCAGAGGGACGTGCCCGCCACCGCGCTGACCCTGCGCTGGTCTGTGCCGGAGGGCATCGAGGCCTGTGCCATCGTTATCGAGCAAACCGGCTCGGCCTACGAAGTCCGGGCACTGCTGCCCGGTTCGGCCAAATCCTTCACGGTACCGGAGGGGTTCTTGCGCGCCGGTAAGGTCTACAAATTCGCAATCGGAACCGTCGCGAAGGACGGCAATCGGTCATTCATCGAAGCAGGCTTCACCACGGCGAGGGGGAGATGAACCCGCAAGAAATGTCAGATCAGCCCATCGGCTACACACGGCTGAACACTTCCGCAACCTAGGGCGACACGTGGCCGGACCGCCGCCCGCGACTGGAGGGCATTGAGATGTTCGACAAGCAGGGATTGAAGCGACAGATGAAGACAGCGAGGGAGCAATCTAGCCGACTCGCCAGGTGGCGTGCCGCGCTCATGGCAGGCACTGTTCTGGTGGCGGCCGGGTTCATGCTGGCTGGCGGCACCTGGCTGGGTTTGCATGGCGACAGGGCCATGGCACGGGAATTCAAGGATCAGCCAGGCCGCACCCAGAGCGGCGCCCGCGTCAATTTTTCCTCACTCAAGGACTGGAACTTGAAGGCGGAAAACCTGCTGCCGAGTGGACACAACCCACTCTATTTTCCACTCAAGCCAGGCTTTCGATACATCATGGAGAATCGAAACCATCCACATGGACTCCTACGGATAGAAGTCAAGGTTCTCGACAAGACCGAACCGTTTGATGTTCCGGGTATTGGCAAGTTCGAATGTGGCGTCGTCCAGGAAGAGGAATTCTACGACGGCGTATTGGACCAGCGGGCGGAAAACTGGTTCTGCTTCGATAAGACGACCAATGCCCTGTACACGTTCGGCGAAGTGAGCTGGGAGATAGACCAGGTAGGACGCAAGGTCTTTGCGGGGACCTGGCGTGTCGGCGACCCCGATGGCAACGGTGTCGCCGAGCCCGGCTTGCTGATGCCCGGGGCCTTTACCGTCGGTGACAAATACATCTTCGACGGGCACGAGGCCGAGGCCTATGGCTATACAGAAAACATGGAAAGCGGGATCGCAATAACCGTTCCAGCCGGGACCTTTAAGGATTGTGTGAGAACGCGCGAGAATAGCCTCACCAACCCATCCGATATCACGGACAAGTGGTGGTGCCCTGGAGTGGGACTCGTCAAGGACACCTCGGATGGCGAACTGGTTGCCTCTGACGCATTGCCCGGCACGGACATCGCGAGCTTTGGAAAACACCATCGAGAGCCTCGGAAGCAGACGGTGCCACCGGTTGCAAAAGTCAGCACGTCGGAGGCGACGAAAATCGCACTCAAGGAAGTCCCGGGCAAGGTTACGTCGACGAAGATCGAGAGATACGGCAAACACAATGTCTACGCCGTGGAGATCGTTGCCGAAAAGGACGGAGTGGAAACCGATGTCTTCGTTGACATCGAATCAGGAAAGGTGGTGGGCACGGATAAGTAACCGCTGTTCGCGTTGTCCACGTCCGTGAAGTGCTGAGCATACGAAGGCCGCGCCCCTGTCGCTGACCGGCGACGGGGCCAGCTCCACCGCGTTGGAGCTGCCTTCGGCGAACGGCCAACGGATCGAGATGGAGCGCACGCGGCGCCGGGTCTATGGCGTTGGAGGCAATGCCCAGCGAATACGGCGAGAAAGATGCACGTCCGTGGACAGTCTGACAGCGGAACGCGGAACGCGAGTTTCCATGGGGCTTGATCGGAAAGGATACCGCCATGAAGAGGACGATCCACTGGGGCCTGCTCACCAGCCTTCTTCTTGCGCCAGCCATGACCGTCGCCGCGCAAGCGCAGCAGCCAGGTCCTTCGAAAGAGCGTGCGCCGTCCGCGGCAAAGATCACGGAAGAACAGGCGAAGAAGATTGCGCTGGAACGCATCCCCGGCGAAGTCACGGACGTAGTGATCGAGAAGAAGCGCGGCAAGAATGTCTACGTGATCGAGATCCAATCACCGGAACAGGGCGAGAAGGACGTGTTCGTCGACATCCAGACCGGAAAGATTGTCGGGACGGACTGACATACATCGGCTGCGTGCGAGGTTCGTTATTGGAAAGGATAGCGTCATGAAGAGGGCAATTTACATGGGCCTGTTCGCCGTCCTGTTCGCTCCAGCGATCGCCGCGGCGCAGGCGCAGGCACCGAAGGGTCTTGGCACCGAGGAATTCGGCATGTCGCCACGCGAGCTGGTCCAGGCGATCGAGAAGACCGAGGAACTGATCGCGCGTTGCATGCGCGAACAAGGCTTTCAGTACATTGCGGCCGACCACAACACGGTGCGGGCGGGCATGGCGGCGGACAAACGCCTTCCAGGCCTCAGTGAAGAGGAGTTCGTCAGTCGCTATGGTTTTGGCGTAACTACCTTCTATACCGGTTTGCCGCCTCAGCTCGCCACCGGCTACAGTCCGGCCCGCGTTGGTCTCGGAGAACGCAATGTGCAAATTTTCCGCAAGCTATCCCCCGCGGATCAGGTCGCCTACAATCGCGCGTTGCTCGGGGACGACGTGAGCAGCACCCTCGCGGTCGCTTTGGAGATCGAGGATTTGTCGCGGACCGGTGGTTGCACGCGCAAGGCCCTCACTGAAACATTCAAACCGGATCAGTTGAAGGCCACTCACTACAATCCCCAGGACGCGCTGATCAACAAGGACCCCCGGATGAAGGCCGCGCTTGGATATTGGCAGCGCGAGATGAAGAAGGCCGGCTTCGAATACGGCCACCCGGATGAGATCGAACCCGACCTGCGGAACCGGCTCAGCGCGCTGACCGAGGGCGGCAAGTTGTTGGCTTCCAAGATGTCGCCGGACCAGAAGGCCGCTCTGCGGAAACTACAGGACTACGAGCGCCTGGTCTCGGCCAAGAGTTTCAAAATGCAGGAGGAGGTGTTGGCTCCGGTCGAGGAGCGCATCCAGGAGGAGCTGTTCTCAAGGAAGGTGCAATAGACCAGTTAGGATGTACACTTTAGGATGTACACTTCCATACTTTCCCCGATCGGCGGCTAGGAGTAATCTCCTTTTCTGGCAGTGCTTCGCATGACGAAGGCGGACGCAACGCTTCCTGCGAAGATGGCCCGCACGCTGTCGATGGCGGGAGGGACGGCATGGTCGCAAAGCGCGTAAACGTTCTCTGGGCCATTCTGGGCGTGGTCGGCGGCATGGCGGTTGGCGCCTGGTATATGGGCTCCAGGATCCAGTCGCCGGCAGAGGTGGCGGCGCGTACCGCGGCCCCCGAGCCATCCGCGATTCTCGTGCCCGTGGAGTCGCGGGTATTGAGTTCCGATGTCGTCACCCGCGGCACGGTCCGCTTCGGGCTGCCGCAGCCGATTTCCATCGCGCCTTCCACGGTCAAGGGCGGCGCCGGACTGATCTCGTCGCTACCCCGACCCAATACGAACTTCGGGGAAGGCGAGGTGATTCTATCCGCATCCGGCCGTCCGGTCTTTGTCCTCATCGGCGCGGTTCCGGCTTTTCGCGACATGGCGCCCGGAACCAGCGGCGGTGACGTCCGCCAGCTCGAAGAAGCCCTGGCTCGCCTTGGCTTCGATCCGGGCACAGTCGATGGCAATTACGATCAGAAGACATCCGCCGCGGTCGAGCGCATGTATAAGAGGGCCGGGTGGGATCCGTACGTACCGACCCGCGAGCAGCGCGCTGCCGTCGCGGCGCTTGAGCGAGAGTGGTCGGATGCCGCGCGCGCCCAGCTTGCGGCCGAGGCCACGCGCGAAACGGTGGTGAAAGCGGTCGCCGCCGCCCGGGCCATCGCCGAGCAGAACACGCGCCAGGCTTCTCTCGACAGCGCGGCACGCGTTGGTGACAACCGCCAGCTGGCGGACGCGCGCGCCGGAAAATCGCTTGCGCTTGAAGCCGAACGCGCGCGGGCCGCGCATTCGGCGACCGCGGCCAGCGCCGATGTCGCCACGCAAATGGCCGACCGTGCCCTGATCGTTCTTGATCCGCGCCAGACCGAAACGGCGCGTGCTGCGGCCGAGGCCAAGCTGAAAGTGGCGCGTGCCGCGCAGCGCAAGGCAAAGATGGAAGCCGATTTGGCGATTCAAACCGCGGCGCGCGAGGCCGCGCTGGCCGAGGAACGGATCCGGGTCGCCGAGGGCGCCGTGAAGGCGGCCCGCCTCGAAGGCGAGCGCAGCGTGCGCGCCGCGTTGGAACAGCAAGAGCTCGCTGAATTTGACGTCAAGGTCGCGAGCGAACGAGCGCAGCGGCTGAACGCCGAGTTCACGGCCGCCCGCGCGAAGCTTGGCGTGCAGGTACCAGCGGACGAGGTCGTGTTCATCCCGTCGCTCCCGGTTCGCGTCCACGAGGTGACCGCCGCGGTCGCGGCCAATGCTTCCGGGCCGGTTATGAGCGTGACCGATAACCAGCTAAGCATCGACTCGCAACTGCCACTTGAAGCCGCGCCGTTGGTGAAGCCCGGGATGAAAGTTGCGATCGACGAGCAGGCGCTTGGGATCAAGGCGACCGGCGTTGTTGAGACGGTGGCGACCACACCCGGCACGCGCGGCGTGGACGGCTACCACTTCTATCTCGGGGTCAAGGTGGAGACCACGCCTGTGCTGCTGGCGGGGTTTTCCGTCCGACTGGCAATTCCGATCGAAACGTCGAAGGGCGCGGTCACTGCGGTCCCGACCAGTGCGGTGTCGCTTGCCGCCGACGGAACATCGCGTGTGCTGGTCGAACGCGGCGGTAAGCAAGAGTACGTCACCGTGCAGCCGGGGCTTTCTACGGGCGGCTATGTCGAGGTCAACACCCCCGATGGGCGACTTGCGCCCGGTCAACTCGTGGTAGTCGGCTATAAGACAGCTGAGCCGACGGCAGCGCCGGCGGCGGTCAAATGAAGCTCATGGAGGACATTCGGCCGGAGGTGCCGACGGCTTCTGTCGATGCCGACCATGTCCTCGACCTGCGGAAAGTGTGCAAGCAATTCGGGACCGATCCCGCTGTCGACGCATTGATCGATGTCGACCTCGTGTTGCGGCGCGGCGAATGGCTGTCGATAACCGGTCCGTCCGGCTCGGGGAAATCCACGGTGTTGAACATCCTCGGTTGCCTCGACCGGCCAACCAGCGGACAGTACGTTTTTGATGGTATCGAAACGACGAAGCTGAGCGAGAATGAGCGGGCCGGGCTGCGCAGCCGCCGCGTTGGATTCATCTTTCAGTCATTCCACCTGCTGCCCTATCGCACTGTCCTCGAGAACGTCATGCTGGCGGAAGTATACCGCCGGCACACCGGGCGCGGGCGGCGCGAACGGGCTATGGAGGAAATTCGCCGCGTCGGCCTCGAGCATCGTGCGGAATTCCTGCCTTCCAAATTGTCCGGCGGCGAACGTCAGCGGGTGGCGATCGCCCGCGCTCTGATGGGATCACCGAGCCTGCTCTTGTGCGACGAGCCGACCGGGAATCTTGATTCCAAGAACACCGAGTCGATCCTGGATTTCTTCACCGAGCTCAACAAGGAGGGCATGACGATTGTCGTCGTCACGCACGACGAAAACGTTGCACGCCGGGGCTCGCGCCGGGTCAACATGAAGGATGGCCGGCTCTTCGGTGGAAGCGAGACGGCATTGCCGCCTCCATCCAGGGCGCGCATTGTCGCTTCGGGGATCACGATGCGCGATCTTCTCTCCGAGGCGATCGCCGGGGCGATTGCGCGGCCGGCGCGCATGGCGTTGACGGTGCTTGGCATCGTGATCGGCATGTCGGCGCTGGTGGCCACTGTCGGTCTCACCCGAACCGCCGGCAACCGCATCATCAGTCAGTTCGATCAACTTGCGGCCACGGAACTTTTCATCACGGCGCGGCCGGGAATGGCGACCGGCACGATTGATCCACGTGCCATTCCTTGGGACGCTCCGGAGCGGCTTGTCCGGTTGAACGGCGTGGTGGCTGCGGGCCTGCTCAGCGACGTTAATGTCCATGACATGCTCGTCAGCGCCTCTCCGGTGGTGGATCCGTCCAATCAGACAGCATTCAAACTGGCGGTGCGCGCTGCCTCGCCGGATTTGTTTCGCGCCGTGCGTGCCGACCTCGCCTCGGGACGGCTTATCGACGACGGGCATTCGGCGCGCGCCGAGCGCGTCGCAATCCTTGGTCCCGATGCTGCGCGCCGCCTGGGCATCGCTGGAGTCGAGCGGCTGCCCGCGATTTATGTCGGCGATCACCTCTACCTCGTGATCGGCATCCTCCGCGATGTGGTGCGAAAGCCTGAACTGCTTGGCTCGGTGATCATTCCCGAGGGCACGGCGCGACGGCATTTCAGTCTCTTCGGCCCTGGCATGGTGGTTGTGGAGACCAAGATCGGCGCGGCCAACCTGATAGCGATGCAGGCGCGGGCGGCGCTGCGGCCCGACGACCCGCGCGCGCTTCGCGTGCAACTGCCGCAGGAGCCGCGGCGCGTGCGCGACGACGTGCAGACCGATCTCAATATGATGTTCCTGCTGCTGGGCGGCCTGTCGCTCGTGGTCGGCGCGCTTGGGATCGCAAATATCACCTTGGTGGGCGTGATGGAGCGAACGGCGGAGATCGGACTGCGTCGTGCCATTGGCGCTACTCGTCGCCACATCGCTTCACAGTTCCTGATTGAGAGTGCGTCCATGGGTGTCGTGGGGGGACTGCTCGGATCCAGTGTCGGCGTGCTGATAGTGGTGGGTGTCTCGGCGTATCAGGTCTGGACGCCGGTGCTCGACCCAATCGCTCCCTTGCTTGCTCCGGCCGTAGGCGGAGTGATCGGTTTGCTGTCCGGCGTCTATCCCGCCTCGCGCGCCGCCGCGCTCGAGCCAGCCGAAGCGTTCCGACACGAATGACCTATGAGAAAGCCCAAGACTGCGGCTACCGCAGCCGTAAGGCCGTGAGTGCAGGGGCCATCGTCCCGATAATTTCTTGCCGATGCCGAACATCGGCACCCACAAGACGCCTTAGGATACGGGTTGTAGCAAGTGCCGTCAGTGATCAGCCCTTAGGGTCCATAGGATTGGTGTGCGAACTGCTGCAGTTGGGCGTAGGAGCGCTCCTCGGTGCGATAGACGCCGTCGGGGGTCACGTCCACGAACGTCAGGGCATTCTTCGTGGGAATCTTTGAAGATCCGGCGGCAAAGAGGACGAGCGGTTGCCATTGGCTTCATTCCTCGAAGCCATAGTCCTTGCGTACAACCGGCTCACGAAGCTTGCCGGGTTCGAAGATCTCGATAACGACTCCATCAGGTGCGCCGAGCATGAAGTAGCCGCCGCCCCCTCCCAAACGGCGGATGGGATTTGGAATATGGAGACTGGCGGCCTTCATGCGCTCGTAGAGCTCGTCGATGCCGACGACCTGCATGCCCAGATGATGGACAGCGTTCTTGCCTTCGCCGGGCGGAAGCTGGTCATAGAGGTGCAAGGCGCCAATGCCGATCTTAATGAAGACGTTGCGCGCGTCGGCGACATCTCCATCCCACTTCACCTCGGCATCGAACCATTTTTTGTAAAAGTCGATCGTCACATCGATGCTGGATGCAAAGAGATGCACGTGCTGCAAGTGGTAGCGCTGCGTGGTTCCGTAGGGATACTGCCACGCTGTTTCTTGCGTCGTCATGCTGTCCTCGGATGTTGAAGTCGGTGCCAGATATCGCGTGGTTCACGAGCGGGCAGGTGCTTTCCCCCATATCATGACGTGATGAAGAGGTCTGTGTCTCCTTATATCCTCGCCACCACTTTCCTCGTCGAGGTGATCGCCGAATTCAAGGCTCACTAATGCCGACGATCATCTACAAGACAGGTGATGGTAGACGCAGGCTCATTCGAGGAATGCCGTCGCGGCGCTACAAACACTGAGGGCAGCCTGAGCAGTCGTTCCTTGGATTCATGAGACGCCGCGAAGCTTGGCCGGCTTGGAGAGTCGCGTCGCAAGAGCAGTGCAATCGCTTACGACTAAGGAGCTCACAGCGCCCTCACGAGCAGTGTTCAGTTTCCGGTGCGGCAGGTGTTGTCGCAATGAGGGCGACGTACAGGAACGGAATGGTGATGCGCAGTCAGTCCATGACGAGGTCTGGAGCGTTCCTGAAAAGCGAGGCCAGTCAAGTTGCCGCGCCGAGGGAAAGTATGGCCGCTGGTGAGAGCGCTCTCGTCCATCGTTCCTGCCAAATTTCAACAGCACTGACTTGGAATCTCCCAAAGCATCTTTGGAATCTTTCCAAATTCGGTGTCAGCTGACTCAAGCCGTCGATGATTGAAGCATTCTAAGTCGCAGCGCACGCATTTGTCGTTGCGGTCACCATAGCGCCTCTCTAAAGAGGCCGGAGCAGATCGCTAGTGATCGGAGTTTGCCGATAAGGCACAGGCAACCAACGCGGAGTGCGAATCTGCGGGGGCGCTGATTCACAGGCCATAAGTGTCGATCGGACGCGGAGAGCGGATCTTTGATCCATGGTCATTGCAGGCCGAGCGTAGAACCATTTCACGTTGGGCAACGTGTTGTTGATGGGGGACTATCTGGAATGCGACGTGGAGGTGGGATTGGGACGGTAGCTCGCTTTGGTGCGACATTGCTGGGTGGAGTGGCGTTGCTGGCGTGGTTCGAATCGCCCGCTCAATCCCAGACATCGCAAGGCGGCAGCTCCCTTCCACCCGTTACGGTCGATGCTCCGACCCAGCAGTCGGTCCGCCGCGCGCCAACCAAACGAAGTGACGCCCGGGTCCGATCGGCTTCAAGGCGCACCACGGTGCCTGCCGCCCCGCAAGCCGAAACCGTCGCGGTGCAATCGCAGCCGTCGCAGCCGGGTGTCGTGCCCGTCTTCGCCGGCGGCCAGGTCGCTCAAGGCGCGCGGCTGGGGATGCTCGGAAATACCAACACGATGAAGTCGCCGTTCAACGTGACGAGTTACACCGACAAGTTCATCCAGGATCAGCAGGCGGCAACCGGTGCGGATGCGTTGATCCTGGATCCTTCCGTGCGCAGCTCCCACCCTACTGGCGGCGTGGTCGATTCCTTCAACATTCGCGGCTTCCCGATCAACGAAGGCAACAATGGTGAATTCGCCTTCGAGGGCCTTTACGGGATCGCGCCGAGCTACCGCATCTTCACGGATTACGTCGAGCGCATCGAGGTGCTTAAGGGGCCCTCTGCCGCGCTCTCGGGCATTGCGCCCAATGGCGGCGTCGGCGGCGTCATCAATGTCGTGCCCAAGCGTGCGGGAGAGGACCTGACCCGCCTCACCGCGAGTTACGGTTCGGCCGCGCGGTTCGGCGGTCATTGGGACGTCGCGAGGCGCTACGGCCAGGGCAAGGAATGGGGCGTGCGCGCCAGCGGCAGCCTGCGCGGCGGCGACACGCCGATTGACCGCCAGTCTGAAACGACGGGCGTCGGATCGCTGGCTCTCGACTATCAGGGCGAACGGTACAGGTCTTGGCTCTACCTCATTGCCCAGACCGATCGGTTCGAAGCTCCGTCACGTCCCTTCCTTATGCGTGCCGGCGTGCCAGTGCCGAAGGCACCGGACGGTCGGTTGAACGTGACGCAACCCTGGGAATGGTCGCGCATCAACGATCAATCTGTCCTGTGGCGCAACGAATACGATGTAAACGATCAGGTCACGCTGTTCGCCGACGTCGGCGGATCGCGGACCAATGTCGAGCGGTTCTTCGGTCTGCCGACGATCACCAACGCCATCGGCAGCACTACCTCGACGCCGCAATTCTTCGGGCTCAGCATCGATCGGCACACCTATGATGGCGGCGTCCGGGCCCGATTCGATACCGGATTCGTTCGTCATGCCGTCACCTTCCAGGCCTCGGTCTATCATGACGCGCTGCACCGGCGGCTTACCAATGGCAGTCCGGTCACGTCGAACATCTACAGTCCGACGGTAGCGCCAACTCAGTTCGCAAACGAGATCAGCGATCGCCCACGGCTCTCGGACAGTCACCTCACAGGGCTTTCGATTGCTGACACCTTGTCCGTGCTCGATGAGCGTGTCCTGTTGACCTTGGGCGTCCGGCGTCAGGGGGTCGAGGTCAACAACTATCTCTCCAATGTCGGAACGCTGATGAACGCCTCCGACAAGAGCGCGACCACGCCCGTGGTCGGCCTCGTCGTCCGTCCCAGGGACAACGTCTCCCTGTACGCGAACTATATCGAAGGTCTAAGCAAGGGCGACGTAGCGCCCCAAGGGGCTTCCAACCAAGGCGAGGTGCTCGCGCCCTACATCGCCAAGCAATACGAGGCCGGCATCAAGGTAGACTTCGGCCGGATCGCGACCACCTTCAGCGCCTTCGAAATATCGAAGGCGAGCGGCGAGCTGTTGGCTGGTCGCTTCTCGGCGACCGCCGAAACGCAGGTGCGTGGGCTCGAGTTCAACGTCTTCGGCGAACTCAGGCCCGATGTTCGTGTCCTCGGAGGCGTTTCGCTGCTGGATGGCACCCTCACGAAGACCGCCATCGCGGCAAACGTTGGCCATACGCCAATCGGCGTTCCGAACGTCCAGGCCAATATTGGAGCCGAGTGGGATCTCCCGTGGGTGAGGGGGCTCACTTTGAACGGGGCGGTCATCTACACGGGCAGGCAGTTCGTCGATGCAGCGAACAAGCAGCCGATCCCGGATTGGACGCGACTCGATCTCGGCGCCCGCTACACGACGGCGATCAATGGCAGGAAGACGGTTTTCCGCGCTAACGTTCAGAACGTGACCGGTGAGAGTTACTGGTCAAGCGTGGCCTCATTCGGAACGTTCTTCTTGGGGGCACCGCGCACGTACCTCCTGTCGATGACCGTGGACATGTAGTTGCTGCACATGCTGTCGGTGGCGGAAGCGGAATGACAAACACTTCCGCCGCGCTTCGCGGCTTCGGACCGGCTTTTGTTTTGTTGTTCGGGCTGCAATTCATTTCCATGGGTGCCATGGAAATGAGTGGTCCATTCTGGCCGATCCAAATCAAAGTGTTGAGCCCTTCCGACAGCGTCTTTGGACTCGCAGGCGTTGGTGTCTACGTTGGCCCGATGATTGGCGTGTCGCTGACCAGCGCCTTCTGGGGGCGAATGGGCGATCGCTACGGCAATCGGCTGATGATGGTTCGGGCGCTCGGCGGTCTCGCGGTCACGCAACTGCTTGTTGCCGTTGCACAGGATGTCTGGACAATCATCGCGCTGCGTTTCGTGCAGGGCGCCTGCGCCGGCTATATCGCTCCCGCGCAGGCCTATGGCGTGCAGATCACCGGCGGGAAGGATCGCGCCAGCCTCTTCGCCTGGCTTCAGGTTGCCACCAATGTGGGGTCGCTGGGTGGCGCTTTCCTGGGCGGGCTCATTCTCGATCGCTTTCCTTTCGCCGCAATAAATCTGACCGCCGGGGCAATTTGTGCGCTGTGCGCTGCCGTTGCCTGGTTGAGCCTGCCCGTGCCGACGCCAGCCGCTGTAGCCGCCAGTCCCGGAAGCGCGGGTACCGCAGGGCCCAAGGCGTCGACCGGTGCTCCCATCGTAGCTGTTCTTGCGTTGATGGGGATGCTGCTTGCCAGCCGCATGGTCCTGCAGGTTCCCTTCTCACTGTACATGACCCAGGTATTTGGCGCCCCGCACTGGGTCGCCGGCTTCACCTATGGGCTGCTCGCGTGCGGCTTCGTCGTGGCCGCGCCGCTATGGGCGCGGCTCTTCGAGAATCGAGCGCCATCCTATGTGCTGGGCGGGAACGTGCTGATTTCGGCCGCGTGCGTTTTGGTTACACATCTGGCGGGAGGCGCGGGCTCGGTTGCCGTATTCGCGCTCCTGTATTTTATCTGGGGCGCGCTTCTTGGCGGAACGACGCCGGTCCTTCTTGCGCTCATTTCTGTAACCGTGGCTAATGATCGGCAAGGTTCGGTTTTGGGCCTTGCGCAAGCTTCCCAGCAGGCTGCGTCCGCGAGCGGCATCATTGCCGGCGTCGCGGTCACCCAGTTCTTTGGTTTCGAAGCCGCTTTCCCGCTCGTCGCCACGCTTTACGCCTTGTCATTTTTGTCGGCTCTCGGCATATGGCTCAAAATTTCGCGCTCCACTCAAAAAGGAAGCCGATCATGACCAAACACCGATCGCTGCTGCATGCCGCGGTGACGGCTATTGTTCTGATCGCTTTGCTTCCCCCAGCAGCATTTGCCGGCGAATCCAGACCGACGCAGGCACAAGCGCCACTTACCGTCACTGATATCGCGGGCCGCGAGGTGACGCTTAACGCGCCCGTCAAGCGCATGCTTCTGGGCGAAGGCCGGCAGCTCTATCTCATCGCATCGCTCGAACCCCAAGATCCTCTGGCCCATGTGGTTGCCTGGCGCACCGATCTGATCGCGGCCGACCCGGCCACTTACGCGCAGTATCTCAAGGTGTTTCCCGAGTTGGCGAAGCTTCCTTCCTTCAAGGGCCAGGAGGACAGCCTGATCGACATCGAATCGGCGATCATCCAGAAGCCTGATGTCGTGCTGCTCAATCTTGAAGCCATGCAGGCCAACAGGGATGCCAACTACATCGAGAAGCTCGCGGCGCTGAACATACCGGTTGTTTATGTCGATTTTCGCCACCGTCCTCTGGAAAACACCGAGCCGACCATTCGGCTTCTGGGCAGGATCATGGGGCGCGAGGCGCGCGCTGAGGAGATCATCGTGTTCCGTCGACAGGCCATGGCTGCGGTTGCCGACGTCCTTGCCGCCCGACAACCGAAGCGCCCCAAGGTGTTCGTCGAGCGGATCGGTGGCTACTCGCAGGATTGCTGCCTGTCTTTTGGCGCTGAGAATTTCGGAGAATATGTCGAACTCGCTGGCGGCCACAACATCGGCAGCGATATCATTCCTTCGACCTTCGGGCAGATCAGCCCCGAACAGGTTATCGTCGCCGATCCCGTGCATGTGGTGGTTACCAGCGCCGACTGGCAAGCCTATGTGCCCGGCGGCCACTGGATTCCGCTCGGACCAGGGGCGGATCCTCGCCTGACGCGCAAGAAGCTCGAATGGTTCACCACGCGCGATGCCTATACCGGTATCGCGGCAAAGAAGGCGCGGAATTTTCACGGCATCTGGCACCAGTTCTACAATAGTCCATACGAATTTTTTGCCGTCCAACAATTGGCAAAGTGGTTCCACCCTGACCTGTTCGCCAATCTGGACCCCAATGCAACCTTTGCCGAATATCATCGTCGCTTCCTGCCCATCGACTACCGGCCCGGCTACAGCATCAGCCTTTCCGACAGCCCGTGATGACAGATCGTCCTACTGAAGCACTGACATTGGCCGGACGTGACGCCTATCAGGCGCTCAGCATCAGGCGGTGGGTCGTTCTCATTGTGCTGGTGGTCGGAGTTTGCATCGCACTGGTCGGCGACCTTGCGACCGGACCGGCCAGGTACGGGCTTGGAGAGGTGGTGCGCACGCTCGTCCTGCCGGCAGAGGCGGATGCGCAGATGCGCGTCATCGTCTGGTCGATCCGCATGCCGTCGGCCCTCATGGGCGTCGTGGTCGGCATGGCGCTTGCCATCGGCGGCGCTCAGATGCAGACCATCTTGAACAATCCGCTGGCGAGCCCTTTCACGCTGGGCATTTCCGCCGGTGCAAGCTTCGGCGCGGCCCTGGCGCTCGCCTTCGGTGTCGCGCTGATTCCCATGGCAGGCGACTACATCGTCGCGGCCAATGCTTTCGTCGTGGCCATGGCAACCGCCCTCCTGATCCATTTGGCCAGCCTTCGGCGCGGAGCCTCGATCCAGATGATTGTGCTTCTGGGCATAGCGCTGGTTTTCAGTTTCAATACGGCGCTCGCTATTACCCAATATTTCGCCGCCGAGCAGGCCGTCGCGGCCATCGTCTTCTGGACCATGGGCAGCCTCACCAAGGCAACATGGCCCAAGCTCGCCATCACCGCACTGGTCGTAGGTGTCACCTTGCCGGTCTTTCTGCGCCGCCGGTGGCAGTTGACGGCCTTGCGCCTTGGCGAGGCGCGCGCGGCGAGCTTCGGCATTCCCGTTCGGCGCCTGCGGCTCGAAACCCTGATCCTTGTCTCGCTTTTGTCGGCGATCCCCGTCGCGTTTGTCGGCACGATCGGTTTTATCGGTCTGGTAGGTCCGCACATCGCCCGCATGATGGTCGGCGAAGACCAGCGCTTCCTGCTGCCCGCGAGCGCACTGACTGGAGCGCTGATCATGTCGTTGAGCTCGATCCTGACCAAAATCGTGGTACCCGGCGCCGTCCTGCCGATCGGCATCGTCACCTCAGCGATCGGATTGCCGGTCTTCCTCTATTTGATCCTGAGAAGCGGAAGAGACATATGGTAGTGCTGAGCACGCATCGCCTCGGCGCTCGCTTCGGATCACGCGAGGTACTGCGTAATGTGACGCTTCCGCCCTGTCATGGCGGCGAGGTGGTGGCCGTCATTGGACCGAATGCTGCGGGCAAGTCGACAATGTTCCGGCGCCTCGCAGCCATTCTTCCGGGGCCCGGCGAGTGCCGGTTGGAAGGTGTGCGCGATCGCGAGCGCGCCATCGCCTACATGCCTCAGGACCAAACGGCAAGCGCAGTGCTGACGGTATTCGAATCCGTGCTTCTTGCGCGCAAGCAGGTCAGTGGCTGGCGCCTGGAGCGGTCTGATCTGGTGGCGGTGGACCAGGCGCTAGCAGCGCTCGACATGGGCGATCTTGCCAATGAAATCCTTTCCGAGCTGAGCGGTGGACAGCGCCAGCTCGTCGGGCTTGCACAATGTCTCGTGCGCGAACCGCAGGTGCTGCTCCTGGATGAGCCGACCAGCGCGCTGGACATGCACCGCCAGCTGGAAGCGATGCGGCAGGTGCGCAGCCTTGCGCATGACGACGGCATGCTCGTGCTGATCGCGCTGCACCATCTCGACCTGGCACTGAAATTCGCCGACAAGGTCGCTATCCTCTTTAATGGAACGTTGCACGATTTCGGCACGGCGGCTGACGTCCTGACACCGGAAAACCTTGCCGCAACCTTTCGCATCAGGGCACGCGTGGAATCGTGTTCGCAGGGCAAGCCACATCTGATCGTCGACGACGCGATCTGACGCCCCACGCGTCAGGGCTAGCCGGCCTCAGAAGTCCGGTTCATTCCTACTGCGGCAGGCCCTCCTTAAGGTGGTCATTGGCACACGTGCAGCGACAGAGACTCGGGAAGCATTTACGGCGCGCGCGCCAGGGCATCTCGCTCGGAATTGGCGGTATCGGGCAACGATAAGAATGTAGTTCCAGAATCCTTGCGCACTTACGCATTTTGCTTACGCGCTAATTAGGTCAGGTTGAGAAGAAGTCCGATCGGGGTGTCGAAATCCGTTTCGCTACTAATCGACACCGCTCTTTCGATTGCCGTTCCTCCATAATGACGTCGATGCGCGGCGAGTGATCCCAGATTTATTGCGAATGGCGATACGCCCGGCGACGTTTCCGGGAGTTGGCTTTATATGGCTAAGAGTTCTCTGTGGAGAATATTGCCGCTGTTATGGACGGCTTGGCCATCACGCGCGCCCGGCGACTATACTATTTTCGCGGAAATAGTATAACGGGGCAAACGTTAAAGAACGTACGGTAACCGATTGAAATCGCAAGGCTATCGTTTTCTGTGGCCCCCATGATGGATTGGACCGGGACATCTTAAAAAGTGAAGCGCGATCAGCACTTAAGCACGGTCGTCGCCAGCCATGCTGTGCCAAATGCTGTACCGTCCGACTGACGATTTCTCTTTAGCCTGCGTTAGGCGGCGTACGCCGGCCACAGAGAGCAGTAGTCGTGTCCGCAAAAACTGAGCGGGCATCTTGCCGTGAACTTCACGATAAAGGTTGGAGAAGATGTTGCCGTGGGTTGGTAGCGCTCCCCGCTACAATGCGCCACGATTTTGTACGCCGATGTTCCCCGATTGCGTGCGATGGACGGTAGCTCTGCCGTCGCACCTGCATCGCTTCGATCGGCGGACACATCGCGCGCGGAGGAAATATTGGCGCTAGGCTCTGGCAGGACCAAGGACTGGCGCCGGTCCAGTGTTTCATCAATTCGGACAGGGTTGCCCGGCGGCTCCCACAAAGCCATGTCTTTAACATTATCCTCGAAGGTGCCCGGAGGCGTCGTGCGGCCTGCTCCGGGCTCCCACCCGCGAGGCTGCTTGTTGCCGCAGGCGCTCGCGCAGCCTGCGGAAGTCTTCGCCCGCGTGGTGTGACGAGCGCGTCAGCGGCGCGGCCGATACCATCAGAAAGCCCTTGGTGTAGGCGACCTTCTCATAGGCATCGAATTCGTCAGGTGGCACGAAGCTTACAACTGCGTGGTGCTTGCGCGTCGGTTGCAGATACTGGCCCATGGTCAGGAAATCGACGTCGGCGGAACGCAAATCGTCCATCAGTTGCAGCACCTCGTTCCGGCTTTCGCCAAGGCCGACCATGATCCCGGACTTGGTGAAGATCTCTCCGTCGAGTTCCTTCACGCGCTGCAGTAGCCGGATCGAATGGAAGTAGCGCGCACCGGGCCGCACTGTCAGATACTTCGACGGTACCGTCTCCAGATTATGGTTGAGCACGTCGGGTTTCGCTGCGACGACCGTTTCGAGTGCGCCCGCTTTGCGCAGAAAGTCTGGGGTCAGGATTTCGATCGTCGTACCCGGGCTTGCTGCGCGGATGGCAGCAATCGTCGCAGCGAAATGCGCGGCGCCTCCGTCGGCAAGGTCGTCGCGATCGACCGAGGTAACGACCACGTGCTCGAGCCCGAGCTTTGTTACCGCCTCTGCGACCTTGACCGGCTCATCGACGTCGAGCGGGCCGGGCAGGCCGGTGCGCACATTGCAGAACGCGCAAGCGCGCGTGCAGGTATCGCCCATGATCATGAAGGTCGCGTGCTTCTTGCTCCAGCACTCGCCAATGTTGGGGCAGCCTGCTTCTTCGCAGACGGTCACGAGCTTGTTCTCGCGCACGATGCGCTTCGTCTCGACCCATTCGGCGGAGCCGGGCGCCTTCACGCGAATCCATGCAGGCTTGCCTAGGATGGGCGTATCGGGGCGGTTTGCCTTCTCGGGGTGACGCGGCACGTCGGGCCGCCTCTTCGGTCGCGGATCGTTGTTGAGGAGATCAAGTACAACGGTCATTTGGTCGACCTCATGGTGTGCGAGCGCCGAAGACGGCTCGGAGAATCCAACGCCGTGAACTTCGCACGGATGCGCTCGCGCTGCCGCACGCGACGAAAATGCAGGAACGTTTTCGGTCGCAGACATTCGCTATCCGAACGGAGTTCGTCAACCCGATTGTCACCTCCACACTTGTCGACCATTGCGCTCGGCCTTCGAGGTCGAAAGACGGCAACGTGCGTAGCAATCCGGAGCGCGCCCGCCGGTCGGTCCGATCTTTCGGGCGGAACCTGCGGCTCGTTTCCGGCGCGTCAGACAGATTCCGGCCGATCATCTCGGCGCCCTCGACGGGGTGTCGGGCAATCCCAAGCAAAATGAAAGGCATGCGCGCGATTGGCGGCGCATTGCGTGGTCTGGCACGAATGCTGCTTGGGTATCTGCAAAAGAAGCAAAAGCTCAAGAACAAACGATGCGAGGGAGCGTTCAGATGCCAGCCAGTATTCAACTCATCACCTAGAGCGACAGGCGGTACCGCCTGTGTGGCGTTGCGCTTCCGCACGTGCGCGGAACGCAATGAGCGTTGACGCTTGACTTCGGCTTGGCATGCAAAGGGAGAGGGTAATGAAGGTCGCGGACGCGCAAGATCTGGATCCGCAGGAAACCCGGGAGTGGCTGGATGCCTTGTCGGCAGTCCGAGGACATCGCGGCAATGAACGAGCCGAGTTCGTCGTCAATACGATGCTCGACGCCGCACGCCGTGGCGGGCTTCAGGTAGAGCAGTCGCTGACAACGCCCTACTGCAACACGATCCCGCCGCATCAGCAGCCGGCGCTGCCGGGTGATCGCGCGATCGAGCACAAGCTTCGCTCGATCATCCGGTGGAATGCTCTCGCCATCGTTCTGCGCGCCAACAAGGAAAGCTCGGAGCTTGGCGGTCATATCGCGAGCTTTCAATCAGCGGCCACACTCTACGACATCGGATTCGGCCATTTCTGGCACGCGCCGACGGACGCGCATGGCGGCGATCTGATTTTTGTTCAGGGGCATTGCTCGCCCGGAATCTACGCGCGCGCCTTCCTCGAGGGACGGTTGAGCGAGGAGCAACTCCTCGGCTTCAGGCAGGAGACCGGCGGCAAGGGCTTGTCGAGCTATCCGCACCCATGGCTCATGCCGGACTTCTGGCAGTTCCCGACGGTGTCGATGGGGCTGGGACCGCTGCTGGCGATCTATCAGGCGCGGTTCCTGAAGTACCTTCAGAACCACAAGCTGGCCGATACATCGAACCGCAAGGTCTGGGCCTTCATGGGCGACGGCGAGACGGACGAGCCGGAATCGCTCGGCGCGATTGCGCTCGCTGGACGCGAAAATCTCGACAATCTGATCTTCGTCATCAACTGCAACCTCCAGCGGCTCGACGGGCCCGTTCGCGGCAATGGCAAGATCGTTCAGGAGCTCGAAAGCGTTTTCCGGGGTGCCGGGTGGAACGTCATCAAGGTGCTGTGGGGCTCGGGCTGGGATCGCCTGCTCGAAAAGGACAAGAGCGGATTGCTGCTGAAGCGCATGGAGGAGTGCGTCGACGGCGAATACCAGGATTTTAAGAGCAAGAGCGGCGCCTATATCCGCGAGCACTTCTTCGGCAAGTACGAGGAACTGAAGCAGCTCGTCGCCGACATGAGCGACGACGAGATCTGGAAGCTCGCGCGCGGCGGCCACGATCCGGAGAAGGTGTTTGCGGCTTATGCGGCGGCGGTGAAGCACAAGGGCCAGCCGACGGTCATCCTGCCGAAGACCGTCAAGGGCTACGGCATGGGCGAGTCCGGCGAAGGCCAGATGATCGCGCATCAGGCGAAGAAGATGACGCAGGACGCGCTGCGCGGCTTTCGCGATCGCTTCCAGGTCCCTGTCGCCGACGAAGACCTTGCAAAAGTCCCTTTCATCCGTCTGCCGGAAGACAGTCCGGAGATGAAGTATTTCCGGACGCAGCGCGAACGGCTCGGCGGTAGCCTGCCGCAGCGCAGGCGCAAGTCCGTGTCCCTGCAAATTCCGCCGCTGTCGACGTTCCAGCGGCTGCTCGACTCTACGGGCGACCGCGAAATCTCGACCACGATGGCGTTCGTGCAGATGCTCGGCACCCTCGTGCGCGACAAGGCGATCGGCAAGCACATCGTGCCGATCGTGCCGGACGAATCCCGTACCTTCGGTATGGAGGGCATGTTCCGCCAGCTCGGCATCTATTCGTCGGTCGGCCAGCTCTACCGGCCGCAGGACGCCGATCAGCTCATGTATTACCGCGAGGACAAGAGCGGGCAGGTTTTGCAGGAGGGCATCAACGAAGGCGGCGCGATGTCGAGCTGGATCGTTGCCGCGACGTCCTACAGCACGAACAACGTGCCGATGATCCCGTTCTATATCTACTACTCGATGTTCGGTCTGCAGCGCGTTGGTGACCTCGCCTGGCTCGCGGGCGACATGCGTGCCCGCGGATTCCTGCTCGGCGGCACCGCCGGCCGCACCACGCTCAACGGCGAAGGCTTGCAGCATGAGGACGGCCACAGCCACGTGCTTGCCGGCACCATCCCGAACTGCATCTCCTACGATCCGACTTTTGCCTATGAGGTCGTTACGATCGTGCGCGAAGGCATGCGCCGCATGTATGAGGCGCAGGAGGACGTTTACTACTACATCACCCTGATGAACGAGAACTATCCGCATCCCTCGCTCGCCGAGGCAGGCAAGGGCGCGGAGGAGGGAATTCTCAAGGGGCTGTATCTCCTGAAGACTGGCGGAGAGACGCCGAAGAAAGGACTTCGCGTCCAGCTCGTCGGCTCGGGCACGATCCTGCGCGAGGTGATCGCGGCCGCCGACCTGCTCAAGGCCGATTTCGGCGTCACCGCCGACGTCTGGAGCGCGACCAGCTTCAACGAACTGCGCCGTGACGGCATGGCCGCGGAGCGCTGGAATCTGCTGCATCCGACCGAGCCGCGCCGCAAGAGTTGGGTGGAGACGCAGCTCGAGGGACATCCCGGTCCGGTCGTGGCGTCGACCGACTACATGCGCAACTATCCCGACCAGATCCGGGAATACGTACAGGCCGCCGGCCGTCGCTACGTCGTGCTGGGCACGGACGGTTTTGGCCGCAGCGACTATCGCGTGAAGCTCCGAAAATTCTTCGAGGTCGACCGGCATTACGTCGTCGTCGCGGCGCTCAAGGCGCTTGCCGACGATGGCGCGATCAAGCCGGCGCTCGTGGCCGAGGCCATCGCCAAATATCAAATCGACTCCGGGCGTGCTGCGCCCTGGACCGTGTGAGCGGAGCCGAGGACAGAGCGATGAGTGGTCTGATCGATATCAAGGTGCCCGACATTGGTGACTTCAAGGACGTCCCCGTGATCGAGGTCTTCGTCAAGCCCGGCGACAAGGTGAAGGCCGAAGATCCGCTGGTCGCGCTGGAGTCCGACAAGGCGACCATGGAGGTGCCGTCGCCTCGCGAAGGCGTGGTGAGGTCGGTGGTCGTGAAAGTTGGCGACAAGGTCAGCGAAGGTACCGTGATCGTGCAGTTCGTGGGTGCGGGCGCGGAGCAGGCCGAGGCGCGCCCGGTCGTCAGCGCTCCGCCGTCGCCTGTCAGCGCACCAGCGGGTGTCGCGGAAGTCCGAGTTCCCGATATCGGCGACTTCAAGGATGTTCCCGTCATCGAGATATTCGTGAAGCCCGGCGACAGCGTGAAGGCGGAGGATCCGCTGATCGCGCTCGAGTCGGACAAGGCGACGATGGAAGTGCCGGCGCCGCTCGCGGGCACCGTGCGCGAGATCAAGGTCAAGACCGGTGACAAGGTCAGCGAAGGCTCGATCATCCTATCGCTCGCAACCGGGGCGGCACCTCTGCAGGCCGACATCCCTCCCGTGTCGCTGCCTGCGTCCTCGCCAGCCACCGCCGCAGGAACGGCGGTGGTCGGCGGCCTTGACGAAAAAAGCTTCGCGCTCGCCTATGCCGGTCCGGCCGTGCGCAAGCTGGCGCGTGAACTGGGTGTCGATCTCGGCAAGGTCAAGGGCTCGGGGAATCACGGCCGTATTCTGCGTGAAGACGTCGAGGCCTTCGGCAAAGGCGAGGCACCCTCTGCCAGGCCGCAAGCAGCAGCCGCAAGCGGAGGCGGCGTTGGCGGCATCGACCTTCTGCCCTGGCCGAAGATTGATTTCGCCAAATTCGGACCGGTCGAGCGCAAGGAGCTCGGCCGCATCAAGAAGATTTCCGCGGCCAATCTTCACCGCAACTGGGTCGTCATCCCGCACGTCACGACCCACGACGAGGCTGACATCACCGAGCTCGAGCAGTTTCGGGTGAAGATGAACAAGGAGCTTGAGAAGAGCGGCGTAAAACTCTCGCTCCTGCCGTTCATGGTCAAAGCCGCGGTAGCGACGCTGCAAAAATTCCCGGAATTCAATGCCAGCCTCGATGGCGACGCGCTCGTCTACAAGAACTACTGGCACATCGGCTTTGCCGCGGACACGCCGAACGGCCTGATGGTGCCTGTCATCCGCGATGCCGACAAGAAATCGGTGCCGGAAATCGCCAAGGAGATGAACGCCCTCGCCAAGCTCGCGCGCGAAGGCAAGATCAAGCCCGACCAGATGCAGGGCGGCACGTTCTCGATCTCCTCGCTCGGCGGTATCGGCGGCATCTATTTCACGCCGATCATCAACGCGCCCGAAGTTGCGATCATGGGCGTCTGCAAGGGGTACTGGAAGCAGCACTCCTCCGACGGCAAGACATCGGACTGGCGGCTGACGCTACCGCTGTCGCTGTCCTGGGATCACCGCGTCATCGATGGCGCCGCGGCGGCGCGCTTCAACGTCTACTTCGCCAGCGTGCTCGCCGATCTGCGGCGCGTGCTGTTCTGAGATCGGGGGGAAGCAGCATGGCTCAGCAGATCGAAGTGAAGGTCCCGGATATCGGTGATTTCAAGGACGTTGCCGTGATCGAGGTCATGGTGAAGCCTGGCGAGACCGTCGCGGTCGACACCAGTCTCATCATGGTCGAATCCGACAAGGCGTCGATGGAGATTCCATCCTCGCACGACGGCGTCGTGAAGGAGGTCAGGGTCAAGATCGACGACAAGGTAAGCGAGGGGTCGACCATTCTCGTGCTGGAGGCCACAGGCGCCGCTGCTGCGCCCAAGGCCGCGCCCGCGGTGCAGCCGACTGCCGCCGCTCTGCCGTCAGCAACGCCATCTGCGGCGTCTTATTCCGGCAAGGCGGATATCGAATGCGACATGCTGGTGCTGGGCGCCGGTCCCGGCGGCTACTCGGCCGCCTTCCGCGCCGCCGATCTCGGCATGCAGACCGTGCTGGTCGAGCGTTACGATACGCTCGGAGGGGTGTGTCTCAATGTCGGCTGTATCCCGAGCAAGGCGCTGTTGCATACGGCATCCGTGATCGACGAGGTCAGGCACCTCCCTGACCACGGCATTTCCTTTGGCGCGCCGCAGATCGACCTTGGCAAGCTCCGCGGATTCAAAGACGGCGTCATCAAGAAGCTGACGGGTGGCCTTGCCGGCATGGCAAAGGCCCGCAAGGTCGAAGTCGTGACCGGTGTCGGTACCTTCCTCGACCCGCATCATCTCGAAGTCATCTCGTCAGGCGGCAAGAAGACGATCAAGTTCGCCAACGCCATCATTGCCGCCGGCAGCCAGGCCGTGAAACTCCCATTCCTGCCCGATGACCCGCGTATCGTCGATTCGACCGGCGCACTGCAGCTCAAGTCCATCCCCAAGCGCATGCTGGTGATCGGTGGAGGCATCATCGGGCTCGAAATGGCGACGGTCTATTCGACCCTTGGTGCCCGGATAGATGTGGTCGAGATGCTCGACGGCCTGATGCAGGGGGCCGACCGCGATCTGGTCAAGGTCTGGGAGAAGGCGAACGCGGGCCGCTTCGAGAAAGTCATGCTGAAGACCAGGACGGCGGGCGCGAAAGCAACCGAGGCCGGGATCGAGGTGAGGTTCGAGTGCGAGCAGGCGCCCGCCGAGCCGCAGGTCTATGACCTCGTTCTCGTGTCGGTCGGCCGAAGCCCAAATGGCAAGAAGATCGGCGCCGAGAAGGCGGGAGTCGCCGTGGACGAGCGAGGTTTCATCGACGTCGACAAGCAGATGCGCACCAACGTGGCGCACATCTTCGCGATCGGCGACATCGTTGGCCAGCCGATGCTGGCGCACAAGGCCGTGCATGAAGGTCATGTCGCCGCCGAAGTGGCGCACGGCGAAAAATCATTCTTCGACGCGCGGCAGATTCCTTCGGTGGCCTACACCGATCCCGAAGTCGCCTGGGCCGGCAAGACCGAGGAGCAGTGCAAGGCTGAGGGCATCAAGGTCGGCAAGGCGGTCTTCCCATGGGCAGCCTCCGGCCGCGCCATCGCCAATGGTCGCGACGAGGGTTTTACCAAGCTGCTGTTCGACACGACGACGCACCGCGTCATCGGCGGCGGCATCGTCGGGACGCATGCCGGCGATCTCATCAGCGAGATCTGCCTTGCGATTGAGATGGGCTGCGAGCCCGCAGATATCGGCAAGACCATCCATCCGCATCCGACACTTGGAGAATCTATCGGCATGGCGGCTGAGGTGTTCGAGGGCCACTGCACGGATCTTCCGCCGCAGAAGAAAAAGTGACGCTGGAGACAGTCATGGTTTCAAGAGCGTGGCGAGTTCTTGTCCTTCTCGCATTGGTTCTGCTTCCGCCCAAACTGGCGTCGGCGGCGGAGGCGCATTGGCCCCAGGTGCTTACTCTCGGCACCGCGTCGGAAGGCGGCACTTACTACGTCTATGGCGAAGGGTTGGCTCGATTGCTCTCGCGAGAACTCGGCATCGCGGTGGTGGCGCGACCGACGGGTGGCCCGGTTGATAATATCAAGCTGCTTGAGGCCGGTGAAATTCAACTGGCCTTCGTCACACAAGGCGTGGCGCTGCAGGCATGGAACGCCAACGCTGCCTGGACCGACGGGCGGCAATACCGAAACATGCGCGCCATGTTCGCGATGTACGATACGCCCTTTCAGTTTCAGGTGCTCAGTGACTCGCCGATTCAATCGTTTGCCGATTTCGCGGGCAAACGTATCGGTGTCGGGCCCGAGGGCGGCACCACCGCCGCCTACTTTCCCGAGTTCCTCAAGGCGCTGAAGATCGAGGCCACCCTGGTTCACGGCGATTGGGCGGAGCTTGCGGAGAAGTCGGTGGCGCGAAGCATCGATGCGCTCGCGGTCGGCGCCGGCGTACCGGCTCCATTCCTTATTGATATCGAGCGAAAGGCGAAGGTGCGCTACCTCCCTCTCACGCGGCAGGAGATCGCAACGCTGCGCCTGGCAATGCCGGAACTCTCCGCATCCGTTGTCGCAGCGGGTTCGTATCCTACCTTGCGGCGCCGTTACGACACGGTCGGCCTGTTCAATTTTGCCGTTGCGCACAAGGATCTACCGGACGATCTGGTCACAGCCATCGTCAACACCGTGTTCGCCAATCACGAGCAGATGATCGAACTTCATCCGGCGGCGGCGGAAACGATCCCCTCGAACATCACGCGCAACAATTTCATTCCGCTGCATGGCGGCGCGGTCAGTTGGTATCGCAGCAGGGTTATGCCTGGCGTTGCGCATTCGGACTGAGAAATAATCTTTGAGAAGGAATGAGGCATGGAAACAGCAGCAGCAATGACGGACGGTCACCATTCCGTAAAATGGTATCAGCACCTCTATGTGCAGGTTCTGGCTGCAATCACATGCGGCATATTGCTTGGCCATTTTTATCCTCATCTTGGCGAGCAGATGAAGCCGCTCGGCGATGCGTTCATCAAATGCATCAAGATGATCATCGCCCCCATCATCTTCTTCACGGTTGTGCACGGTATTGCCAGCATGCGCGACATGAAGAAGGTTGGACGCGTTGGTTTGAAGGCATTGATCTATTTCGAAGTGCTGACGACGGCTGCGCTGATAATCGGACTTATCGTTATCAATCTGTGGAAGCCCGGCGCCGGCATGAACGTCGACCTGTCGACCGTCGACACAAAATCGATCGCGGCCTTCACCGCAAAAGCGAAGGAGCAGGGCACGGTCCAGTTCCTGATGGACATTATTCCGTCGACGGTCGTCGGCGCTTTTGCCCAAGGTGAAATCTTGCAGGTGTTGTTCTTTGCAATCCTGTTTGCATTTGGTTTGCAAGCTCTCGGTCAGCACGGTGAGGGCGTGCTGCGGCTGATTGATGTCGTGAGCCACGTGTTCTTCAGGATCGTAGGCTACATCATGAAAGTCGCGCCGATCGGTGCGTTCGGCGCAATGGCGTTCACGATCGGCAAGTATGGCGTGGCGACGCTGGTTTCGCTGGCCAACTTCATGCTGGCGTTTTACGTCACGTGCTTGTTGTTCGTCTTCGCCGTGCTCGGCGCCGTTGCTGCCCTTAGCGGCTTTTCGATCTTCAAGTTCATCCGTTACATCAAGGAAGAACTTTTGATCGTGCTCGGCACTTCGTCGTCGGAATCAGTGCTGCCGCGCATGATCGCCAAGACTGAAAATCTTGGCTGCGAAAAGTCGGTCGTCGGTCTGGTCATTCCTACCGGCTACTCGTTCAACCTCGATGGCACCTGTATTTACCTGACAATGGCCGCGATCTTTCTGGCGCAGGCGACCAACACGCCCCTGACGATCTGGCAAGAGCTCGGCATCATTGGCGTTCTGCTTCTGACATCCAAGGGCGCCGCCGGCGTCACGGGATCCGGCTTCATCGTTCTGGCCGCAACACTTGCATCCGTCGGGACGATTCCGGTCGCGAGCATCGCCTTGATCCTTGGCATTGACCGCTTCATGTCGGAGGCGCGCGCGCTCACCAACCTCATCGGAAATGGCGTTGCGACAGTCGTCGTCGCCAAATGGGAAGGGGCGCTCGATGAAAAAATGCTTCATCGGCGTCTGAACCAGGAGAGCGATGTCGAAGCTGATGATCCGGAGTCAGTGAAGATTGCGGATGACGAGATCGAGGCGGGCGCGCCCCGTCCAGTCATTGCTTGACGTTGAAAACCGAAGTGCAGGGAACGCTGAACGAGGAGTTGATCATGACTGAAGTGGTAATTGTGTCTGCCGCGCGAACGCCGGTTGGCTCCTTCAACGGAGCGTTTGGGTCGCTGTCTGCCCACGAACTCGGGGCCGTGGCGATCAAGGGAGCGCTCGAACGTGCCAAGGTCTCGCCGGCAGAAGTCGATGAAGTGATCCTCGGCCAGGTGCTGGCCGGCGGCGAGGGACAGAATCCCGCTCGGCAGGCCGCCATGGCGGCCGGCATTCCGCAGGAGAAGACCGCGTGGGGCATGAACCAGCTTTGCGGTTCGGGCCTGCGCTCGGTCGCGCTCGGCTTGCAGCAGATTGCCAACGGCGATGCCAAGGTCATCGTCGCCGGCGGCATGGAGTCGATGTCGATGGCGCCGCATCTGTCGCACATGCGGGGCGGCACCAAGATGGGCGACGTCAAGTTCGTCGACTCCATGCTGAAGGACGGCTTGATGGATGCATTCCACGGCTATCACATGGGAGTGACGGCCGAGAATATTGCCACCAAGTGGCAGATATCTCGTGAGGAGCAGGACGCGTTCGCCACCAGCTCGCAGAACAAGGCCGAAGATGCGCAGAAGGCCGGTAGGTTCAAGGACGAGATCGTTTCCGTCACTGTCAAAACCAGAAAGGGCGACGTCGTCGTCGACCAGGATGAGTATATCCGCGCGGGCACAACGCTCGACGCGCTCGCGAAGCTGAAGCCCGCCTTCAACAAGGAAGGCTCGGTGACCGCGGGCAATGCGTCCGGTTTGAACGACGGTGCGGCTGCGCTGGTGCTGATGAGCGCTGATGAGGCCAAAAAGCGCGGGCTCACGCCGCTGGCAAAGATTGTCTCCTGGGCGACGGCTGGCGTCGATCCAGCGGTGATGGGGTCGGGGCCAATCCCGGCTTCGCGCAAGGCGCTTGAAAAGGCCGGCTGGAAAGTCAGGGATCTCGATCTCGTCGAGGCCAACGAGGCCTTCGCGGCGCAGGCAATCGCCGTCAACAAGGACATGGGCTGGGACCCCGCGATCGTGAATGTGAACGGTGGCGCCATCGCCATCGGCCATCCGATCGGTGCGTCCGGCGCACGCGTTCTGACGACGCTTCTGTTCGAGATGCAGAAGCGTGATGCGAAGAAGGGCCTTGCGACGCTGTGCATCGGCGGCGGCATGGGTGTCGCCCTGACAGTCGAGCGCTAGGCCGGCAGCCGTTTTACGGGCTCCAAACAAAGCAAACGCGGATGGCACCAGCCGTCCGCGAAGGACCGAGGCTCGCAAGAGCCGGCGAATACAACACGAACCGATCAGGATCAGGAGGGAACGATGTCCAGGGTTGCGGTGGTTACCGGCGGTACGCGCGGCATAGGTGAGGCAATCTCGGTTGGGCTCAAGGCGGCCGGCTACAAGGTGGCTGCGAGCTATGCCGGCAATGACGAGGCGGCGGCGAAGTTCAAGAAGGAGACCGGCATCAACGTCTACAAATGGGACGTGTCGAGCTACGACGCCTGCGTCGCGGGATTGAAGCAGGTCGAAGCCGAACTGGGGCCGGTGGAGGTGCTGGTCAACAACGCCGGCATCACCAAGGACGGCATGTTCCACAAGATGACTCCGGAGCAGTGGTACGGCGTCATCAACACCAACCTGAATTCGCTGTTCAACATGACGCGGCCGGTGTGGGAAGGCATGCGCGAGCGCAAGTTCGGCCGCGTGATCTGCATCTCCTCGATCAACGGCCAGAAGGGCCAGATGGGCCAGGTTAATTATTCCGCCGCCAAGGCGGGAGACATCGGCTTCGTGAAAGCGCTGGCACAGGAGGGGGCACGCGCCGGCATCACCGTCAACACGATTTGTCCCGGCTATATTGCGACCGAAATGGTCAAGGCGATCAACCCGGACGTCGTGGCCAAGAATATCCTGCCGCAGATCCCGGTCGGCCGTTTGGGCGAACCGCACGAGATCGCGCGAGCCGTCGTGTTCCTGGCATCGGATGATGCCGGCTTCATCACGGGCTCGACGATTTCAGCCAATGGCGGCCAGCACATGAACTGAGCCCCGCCATGTCGATCCAGCCACGAGGGGACCTTACGACACGGACGCTGGCCATGCCCGCGGATGCAAATCCGAGCGGCGATATCTTCGGCGGCTGGGTGCTTTCCCAGATGGACATCGCCGGCGGCATCCATGCCGGTCAACGCGCGCAACGGCGCGTTGCGACGGTGGCGATCGAGGCGATGCATTTCATCAAGCCGGTGCATGTCGGGGATGTCTTGTGCGTCTACGCGGCGTCCGAGCGTGTCGGGCGTACCTCGGTGGCGATCCGCCTCGAGGCCTGGGCGCTGCGCCGACGGCTCGGTGATCGCGTCAAGGTGACCGAAGGCATCTTCACGTTCGTCGCACTGGATGCCGAGGGGCGGCCGGCACCGATCGCCTCCGCTCGACAAGTGGAAGCATCGCAATTTCAAACCCCAGACCGCAGCAGCGATCAATGAAGGAGAGAGAAATGTCCGACAACAGATCGAAGCCAAACGACCTTGATTGGGGCCTCGCCGAGTTCGACTTCGCCAAGCTCATCGAATCCTGCCGGATCAGCGGCATCGACATGATGCCGTCGATGGACATGGAGAAGAAGTGCATCGACGCTCTCGTCGAGGTCAATCGCTCGGCATACGACAGTTGGCGAAATCTGATGGCGCGACAAGCCGAGGTGTTCCAGGAGACCATGAAGGCTATCGCTGTCGAGGTGAACGACGAATCTGTTGCGGGACGACGCGCTGAAATCGCCAGGCAAGGGTTCGAAAAAGCGATCGCCAACATGCGCCAGCTCGTCGAGGCGTCGACGGAGTCGCAGAAACAAACGATCGAAATATTGCGCCGGCGTTTCGAGGACGGAATGGCGAGCATGCGCACACGTGACGGAAGTGCCTGAGGCCTGCCGACCGCACAAGAGTAGGAGAGGGGCGGTTGCATCCGCCTCCCAAACAAAGAAGTAAAATCGGGGAATACGATGAACCAGGATCTGAGGGAAGCCGCACTCGAATATCACCGCCTGCCGAGGCCGGGAAAGATTTCCGTGGTGCCGACCACGGCCATGGCGACGCAACGCGATCTGTCGCTGGCCTATTCGCCGGGCGTGGCGGAGCCTTGCCTGGTCATCGCCAAGGACCCGTTGCAGGCCGATGAGCTGACCGCACGCAGCAATCTCGTGGCTGTCGTCACCAACGGCACCGCCGTGCTTGGTCTCGGCAATATCGGCGCGCTGGCCGGCAAGCCGGTGATGGAAGGCAAGGCGTGCCTGTTCAAGAAGTTCGCCGGAATCGACGTATTCGACATCGAACTTGCCGAAGAGGATCCTGACGCCCTGATCGAGACCATCGCCAGGATGGAGCCGACCTTCGGCGGCATCAACCTGGAGGACATCAAGGCGCCGGAATGCTTCTACATCGAGCAGAAGCTCCGCACCCGAATGAAGATTCCGGTGTTTCACGACGACCAGCACGGCACCGCGATTATCGCCGCCGCGGCAATCCTGAACGGCCTGAAGCTGGTCAAGAAGGACATTGCCGAGGTCAAGCTGGTCTGCTCCGGCGCCGGCGCAGCGGCGCTGGCCTGTCTTGATCTCATTGTCAGCCTTGGCCTGCGGCACGACCGTATCATCGTGACCGACGCAAAAGGCGTCGTCTATGCGGGCCGCACCGAGGGTATGGACGACAACAAGGCGCGCTATGCGGTGAAAACGGATGCGCGAAAGCTGGACGAGATCATTCAGGACGCGGATATCTTCCTCGGCTTGTCGGCCGGCAATGTGCTGACGCCCGACATGGTCAAGAAGATGGCGCGAGATCCCCTGATCTTCGCCATGGCCAACCCGATCCCGGAGATCATGCCCGAAGAAGCGCTGGCGGTTCGTCCGGATGCGATCATCGGCACGGGGCGTTCGGACTACCCCAACCAGATCAATAACGTGCTGTGTTTTCCGTTCATCTTCCGGGGTGCGCTCGACTGCGGAGCGACAACGATCAACGAGGAAATGAAGCTTGCCACCGTCCGTGCGCTGGCGGATCTGGCCATGACGGAAGTGCCCGAGGTGGTGGCCGCTGCGTATAAGGGGGAGAAGCTTCGATTCGGCCGCGACTATCTCATTCCAAAGCCGCTCGACCCGCGGCTCATCGAGGTCGTCGCGCCGGCAGTGGCCAAGGCTGCGGCCAACAGCGGAGTCGCCAAGCGTCCGATCGCTGACATGGAAGCCTATCGCCAGCAGCTCAGCCGTTTCGTCTATCAGTCCGGCAACGCGATGCAGCCGGTCTTCTCGGTGGCGAAGGGAAGCGGCAAGTCGCTGCTTCTGGCGGAGGGCGAGGACGAGCGCGTGCTGCGCGCTGCCCAGGTGGTCGTTGACGAGAGGATCGCGCGGCCCTTGCTGGTTGGCCGGCCGTCAACGATCGAGGAGCGGATCAAGTCGTTCGATCTCCGGCTGAGGCCGGGCATGGACTGTGACATCATCGATCCGCATGATGCGGAGATCTACTCCAAATGCGCGGAAGTGTACCACGCGCGCAGAAAGCGCGACGGCGTATCGGCTGGTCTCGCTCTCTCGGAGACCCGAAGCAATGCGACCGTGCTCGCCTCGCTCCTTCTTGCAAGGGGAGTTGGCGATGCGATGTTGTGCGGTGTCATCGGCAGGACATCCGACCATCTGACCGCCATCCGCAATGTGATCGGCACCCGCGATGATGCGCGGACCCTTGCCGTGATGCAGATGCTCATTCTGCAACAGCATCAGCTTTTCATTTGTGACACTCATTGCCACCTTAATCCGACCGCCGAGCAGGTCGCCGACATCGCCTTGCTGGCGGCGGCGGAGGTCAGGCGGTTTGGCATTACGCCGAGGGTGGCGTTGTTGTCGCATTCGAGCTTCGGCAGCTCGGCTGCGCCGGAAGCGAACAAGATGCGGGAGGCGCGGACAATCATTCGCGAGCGATCGCCCGATTTAGTCTTAGAGGGCGAGATGCGCGGAGACGCGGCGCTTTCGCCGTCCGTGCTCCACCACGAGTTTCCGGATTCTGGTTTCGAGGGACCTGCGAACGTGCTGGTGATGCCCAATCTCGACGCCGCCAATATCTCCTACAATCTGCTCAGGATGGCGGCGGGCCAGGGGCTGACGGTTGGCGGCATCCTGCTCGGAGCAGCAAAGCCGGCCCACATTCTCACGCCATCGTCCACTGTGCGGCGGATCGTGAACATGGCGGCTGTCGCGGTCGCAGACGCAGTCTCCGATCGAGCCTGATCGGGAGGCGCATTTGGGCGGGTAGTGAACTCGATCGGTCGAGGCCATCATGGGTAAGCCGCGTTTGGGAAAGCCCCGGATCGTCATCGTCGGCGGCGGAGCCGGCGGACTGGAGCTTGCGACCCGCCTGGGGGACAAATACGGGCGCAAGGGCAAGCTCGATATCACGCTGATCGAACGCAACCGCACGCATGTGTGGAAGCCAAAGCTGCACGAGATTGCCGCCGGCAGCATGGACATCTCCGCCCACGAGGTCGACTACCTCGCGCAGTCCTACTGGCACGGCTTCCGCTACCGTATCGGCGACATGATCGGGATCGATCGCGACCGCCGTCAGGTGCAGGTGGCGCCGTATTTTGACACCGAAGGTCGCGAAGTTACACCGAAGCGGACCTTTGATTATGACGTGCTGGTCGTCGCCGTCGGCAGCCAGAACAACGACTTTGGCACGCCCGGCGTCGCGGACCACGCGATCAAGCTTGAATCGCAGGCGGACGCGAGGCGGTTCCACGAACGAATGGTCAATGCCTGCATCCGCGCGCATGCCCAATCGTCGCCCTTGGGTGCGCACCAGCTGAAGGTCGCGATCATCGGGGCCGGTGCGACGGGCGTCGAACTTGCGGCCGAGCTCCACAGAACGACGCGTGAAGTGGTGGCGTATGGCCTTGATCAGGTCGATCCTCAGAAGGACATCAGGATCACGCTGATCGAAGCCGCCGACCGGGTGCTTCCCGCACTGCCCGAGCGGGTGTCGAAAGAGACGGAGAAGCTGCTCGGCAGGCTAGGCGTCGATCTGCTGCTCGGCGCCAAGGTTTCCGAGATCGGCTCCGACCGTGTGAACCTGACGGACGGCCGGACGATCCCCGCCGAATTGATCGTCTGGGCTGCAGGAGTGAAGGCGCCCGATTTCCTGAAAGATATCGCCGGCCTCGAAACCAACCGCATCAATCAGCTCGTCGTTCGGCCAACGCTGCAAACGACGCACGACGACGGCATCTTTGCAATCGGCGACTGCGCTGCCTGCTCATGGGGCGAGCGCGGCAACGTGCCGCCGCGCGCGCAGGCGGCCCACCAGCAGGCCTCGCATCTTTATTCCCAGATTCCGCGCTATCTGCAAGGCGAGCCGATCAAGGACTACAAGTATAGAGACTTCGGCTCTCTGGTGTCGCTCGGCGAATTCAGCACCGTCGGTTCGATGATGGGAGCGCTGGTGGGCGGCAACCTGGTGTTCGCGGGCATCTTCGCAAGGATGATGTACCTGTCTCTCTACAAGATGCACGAACACGCGCTGCACGGTTCGGTGAAGGTTGCGCTCGACACGCTGGCACGCCTGATCACCCGGCGCACCGAGCCGCATGTGAAGCTTCATTGATATCGGGTCGCGGGGAGGGATGCCGTGCCGGTCGATGCAAGCTTGAGTGATGCGAAGGTGCTGCGCCGAACCCGGAGGGGATGCTGATGGACGTTGTGTTTCTTGCGCGCATCCAGTTCGCCGCCAATATCACGTTCCACATTCTGTTCCCCTCGATTTCGATCGCGTTGGGGTGGGTTCTGCTGTTTTTTCGCCTGAAGCACCTGCGCGCGACCGATCCGCAGCAGAAGCTGGATTGGCTGCGTGCCTACCGGCTTTGGACAAAAGTATTCGCCCTGACGTTTGCGCTCGGGGTCGTCAGCGGCGTCACCATGAGTTTTCAGTTCGGCACCAACTGGCCGGGCTACATGGAGCGCGTCGGGAATATCGCCGGCCCATTGCTCGGCTATGAAGTGCTGACCGCATTCTTTCTGGAAGCGGGTTTTCTCGGCGTGATGCTGTTCGGCCACCGCCGCGTCGGCGAGATGGTTCACCTCGGATCGACCTTTCTGGTCGCCCTCGGTACGCTGCTGAGCGCGTTCTGGATCCTTGCCCTAAATTCCTGGATGCAGACGCCGGCGGGATACGAAATCATCGATGGCCAGTTTCACGCCAGGAACTGGCTGGAAATCATCTTCAATCCGTCCTTCCCGTATCGCCTGGTCCACATGGTGCTTGCGTCCGCGCTGACCTGCGCGTTCCTGCTCATCGGGATCAGCGGCTGGCAACTTCTGAAGGGCATCGCGACGGAGAGCGCATCACGCGTGCTGCGGACCGGGCTCGTTTTCGCTGCCCTGGCCACGCCCGCACAGATGGTGGCCGGCGACCTTCATGGGCTCAATACACTTAAATATCAGCCGCAGAAGATCGCAGCGATGGAAGGTGTCTGGGAAACAACGCGGGGAGCGCCGCTTCTCCTGTTCGCGATCCCGGACGACGTAACGAGATCAAATCGTTTCGAGCTGGCCATACCAAAACTCGCGAGCCTGATCCTCCGGCACGACGCTGACGGCGAAGTCAAGGGACTGAACGAGTTTCCATCGGCCCATCCGCCGGTCTTTCCGGTGTTCTGGTGCTTCCGGATCATGGTGGGGATCGGCATCCTGATGCTGCTGGTGAGCTGGATCGGCCTGTGGAGACATTGGCGAGATGGCTGGGATTTTGGCCGGATGCCGCGGCCCATGCTCAAGTTGTTCGCCGTGATGACCTTTGCCGGCTGGGTCGCGACCATTGCCGGATGGTACGTCACGGAGATCGGACGCCAACCCTTCATCGTTTCCGGCCTCATTCGAACGAGCGACGTCGCCTCGCGTGTCCCGTCGTCGAGCATTGCCCTGACGCTCGGTATCTATATTGCGCTCTATGTCGCCTTGCTCGTCGCCTATGTCGGCGTTCTGAAATACATGGCGGAGACGGCGGACAAACCGAAGGGCGTGATCGGTTCGGAGGACCTCGCTGGCGGCCCGCGCCAGTATCAGCGCGAGGGAGAGTTCGCATGACCTCGATGTCTTTCGACGAACTGCTTCCGCTGATCTTCATCGGGCTGATGGGCGTCTCGCTGCTCGTCTACGTCGTGAGCGACGGATACGACCTTGGGGTCGGCATGTTGATGCATCGAGCGACGCCTGACGAGCGAGATACCATGATCGCCTCCATCGGCCCGTTCTGGGACGCCAATGAAACCTGGCTGGTGCTCGGCGTCGGCCTTCTTTTGGTTGCCTTTCCGAAGGCGCATGGGCTGGTGCTGTCGGAACTGTATCTGCCGACCGCGCTCATGCTGGTTGGCCTGATCCTGCGCGGCGCCGCCTTTGATTTCAGGGTCAAGGCAAAGGCCGACCGCAAGGCGATGTGGGACCGCCTGTTCATCGCGGGCTCAATGCTTGCGTCGGTGTGTCAGGGCTGGATGCTTGGCCGGTACATCAGCGGCTTCGGCGAGGGCTGGAATTATCCGATCTTTGCCGGTGCAATCGCGGTGGCGCTGCCGATGGCCTACGCGCTGCTCGGTGCTACATGGCTGGTGATGAAGACAGATGGGCAGCTCCAGGACAAGGCGATCCAATGGAGCAAGATCGCCTGGCCGCCCATGGTGCTGGGTCTGATCCTGATTTCGATGGCAACACCGTGGATCAGCGAGACCGTTCGCGTCAGGTGGTTCACCCTGCCGGCGATGATTGCGGTGGCGTCGATCCCGATCACGACGGGCATTGCGCTGCTGACGGCGCGCCTCCTGCTCGGGTCGCCGGCCGTGCGCGGTAGCCTGTGCTGGCTACCCTTCGCATTGCTGGTGTTCGTCTTCTTCCTGAGTTTCCTCGGCCTCAGCTACAGCATCTATCCCTTCGTGGTGATCGACAGGCTTACCGTCTGGCAGGCCGCCAGCAGCCCCGACTCGCTCAAGATCATCCTGGTCGGGGTTTGTGTCACGCTGCCGGTCATCATCGCCTACACCGGATTTTCCTATCGCGTATTCCGGGGCAAAACCATAGAGTTGGACTATGCCTGAGTGGTCGTCTGTTGTAGCCGACACTCCCCGGATTTGTTTGGTTCACAGCATGACGGACCTTCCATCCCTGGTGGACGTCAAGGGGAAGCCCGAAGTCAGGTCGGCGACACCCAAGTCCACGCGTTGGCTTGTTCGCGGAACAGCCGCCCTCGCGCTGGTCGTGGCCGCTTCGTGGGTCGGATATGCAGTGTCTTTCCAGCGTGGACTGGACCATTTGCACTCTGCCGCTCAGCAGCGGCTGGCCATGGAAGCAGCCAGGCTCGACGGTCATCTCTCAAGATTTGAATATTTGCCGTCATTGCTGGAGACGTCTCCGAGCGTCTTCCAATTGCTCGGCACTCCCCAAGATGCCGCGCTGCAGCAATCGGTCAGCCTGTACTTGAAATCGATCAACCTGCTTGCAGGAGCCGACAACCTTTACGTTTTAGGTGTTTCGGGCGACACCTTGGCGGCGGCCGATTTCGAGCAGCCAGGCACGCCGGTTGGCCGAAACCTTTCGTACCGCCCATATGTGAGCGAAGCTCTCGCCAGCGGCCGAGGGGCGTTCTTCGGTATCGGTATTACAAGCGCGCGCGCCGGCCATTATCTTTCTTATGCCCTAAAGGATGGCGGGGCGACCCGCGGGGTCGCCACAGTCAAGGTCAATCTGGATTCGTTCGAGCGTGAGTGGCGCAATGCTGAAGGCGACATTCTTCTGCTCGACGAGCGTCAGGTCCCTATACTCGCCTCCCGTGACGAGTGGCGCTATCGGCCAATGGCGCCGCTGTCGGTTCAGATGCGTGATGACATTTCTCGATCCAAACCTTACGGCAACCACGACCTGACGCCGCTCGGATGGACCGTGGTCGCGCAATCCAAAGGCGGCGCGCGTGTCACGACCGAGAGCGGAACCGCTTATGCGGTCAGCGAGCTTCCAACTAACCGAGGTCTCTGGAAGCTCGTCCTTCTCGACGACGAGGCGCCGATACGGCAGACCGCGCTGGTCATCGGTGCGATGTCGGGCCTCGCCTCCATGGTTGCGTTGCTGGCAACTGGGCTCGTGCTGCAACGCCGGAGAGAGATCAGGCAACGCCTGGCCAATCAGGCTGCGTTGCAGGCCGCGCACGACATGCTTGAGACCAGGGTGCTGGAGAGAACCGCCGAACTGCGGGCTGCACAGGATGAACTTGTCCATGCCGGCAAGCTGGCTGCGCTCGGCCAGATGTCCGCCGGCATCGTGCATGAATTGAACCAGCCATTGGCGGCCCTGCAGACTGCCGCTGACAACGCGATCTCGTACGTCGACCGCGGTTCCATCGGCGATGCCCGTGGCAATCTCACCCGGATTGGCGAATTGGTGCGTCGGCTCGGGCGCTTGACCAGCCAGCTGCGGATCTTCGCCTACAAGTCGAGCAGCCCGCTCGATACGGTCTCCGTCGAACATGCGCTGGCTGAATGTCTCAAGATACTGGCCGGGCGTGTCAAAGAGGGAGGAGTCGATGTTGTGACGGACATCGAGGCGAATCTCTGCGTGCTCGCCGATCAGGCGCGACTTGAGCAACTGTTGTGCAACATCGTGGCGAATGCGCTGGACGCGGTGGAGAGCGTAGACCAGAAGTCCATCCAGATCCGGGCGAGGCGAGAAGACGGACAGCCCGCCCGTTGCCGCATCGCCATCAGCAACAGCGGTCCGGCAATTGCGCCCGATGTTCTCCAGCGCATGTTCGAGCCCTTTGTGACGACCAAGCCTGCAGGAAAAGGGCTCGGCCTTGGACTGATGCTCTCCAACCACATCGCGCGCTCTTTCGGCGGCGAATTGCGCGCGCGAAACCTCGGGCCATCCGGAGCCGAATTCATTGTGATCCTTCCACTAGCCGACGTAGCAGGGGCTTCGCATGGGCGATGACCAATCAATCGGCGTGATCTACGTCGAGGACGATGACGATGTCCGGATCGGCGGCGTTCAAGCCCTCGAGCTTGCGGGATTTTCGGTTTCGGGCTTTGTCTCAGTCGAAGCCGCCGATGGAGCTCTGCGCTCCGAAATGCCGTTCGTCGTGGTCTGCGACGTGCGCCTACGCGGCAAGAGCGGACTTGAGTGGCTATCGGATCTGCGCCGGCTGGATCAGGATTTGCCGGTGATCCTGATCACCGGGCACGGCGACATTTCGATGGCCGTACAGGCGATGCGTAACGGCGCCTACGACTTCATCGAGAAGCCATGCTCTTCCGAACAACTAGTTTCTGTTGTGCGTAGGGCAGTCGAAAAGAGACGGCTGACCCTCGAAGTCCGTTCGCTGAGATCCGCCTTGGCGGATCGCCAGGGCATCGAGGCAAGCCTGCTGGGCCGATCGCCGCAGATCCAGGAAGTGCGCAGGCTGGTCTCCACGCTGGCTTCGACCAATGTTGACGTCACGATCTATGGCGAGACCGGAACCGGCAAGGATGTCGTCGCGCGCTGCCTGCACAATCACAGCGCGCGACGGGGCGGACACTACGTCCCGGTTAACTGCGGGGGGCTGCCCGAGTCGCTGGTCGAGAGCGAGTTGTTCGGCCACGAGGTAGGCGCATTCACCGGCGCTACGCGTCAGAGGATCGGAAAGATCGAATACGCGAATGGCGGAACGCTGTTCCTCGACGAAATCGAAAGCATGCCGCTGAGCGTGCAGGTGAAGCTGTTAAGATCGCTGCAGGATCGATCTATCGAGCGCGTCGGCTCGAACAAGCCGATCGCCGTGGATTGCCGCGTGGTAGCGGCGAGCAAGGTGAACCTGCTCGAGTTGAGCGACAAGAAGGTTTTTCGCGCCGACCTCTACTACCGCCTGGGCGTCGCCTTTATCGAGCTGCCGCCGCTTCGGGAGCGGCGCGAGGATATTCCGTTGCTGTTCGAGCATTTCACGCTGGATGCCGCCCGAAGGTTCGAGCGTGACGCGCCGATTTTGGACGACAAGACCATGTCCGCGCTGTTGGCCTATTCGTGGCCGGGAAACGTGCGGGAGCTTCGCAACGTCGCCGATCGGTTTGTGCTTGGCGTTCTCGATAGCAAGGCGATCAACAAATCCGGCTTTGGCACATCGGATGTGTCGTTGCCTCGACAGTTGGAGAACATCGAGCGATCTATCATCGAGGACGGGCTGCGGCGCAAGCAGGGCGACGTCCAGGCAACTGCGGCTCTCCTGGGCATCCCAAAGCAGACATTGTACGACAAGATCAAGCGTCTTTCGGTGAATGTTGATGGTATCCGCGAGGGCTCAATCATTCGCTCTGGACCCTGACGATGATGAGTCAGCCAGGCGCGCCATCCCGATGGGCTTGCCGGCCGATGTCACGCGATCGCTCCGACATGCGGGCGCATGGCGTCTAACAGACGGAAGGGCGCCGGATTAGAAGCGCCCGGGGACAGGAAACAACAAGCATCCAATTTGCAGCGAGGGTAACTGATGAATCGGCCATTCAACATGCCGGACGAATTTGTCGACGGGTTCATGAAGGCGGGCGCGAGCCTGTGGCGGTCTCTGGGGTGGATACCGGGCGCCGATGGAGATGGTACGAAGTTAACCTCCGCCCTGGGTTCGCCGGGACGCATCGCAGAGTTGCAGGCCGAGCATCTGATGCGCATGTACCAACTCACCGAGCACGTCATCAAATCGGCCGCAGGCGTTCAGGCCGAGGCCGCACTGGAACCACCACGCGGGGATCGCAGGTTCAGCGCAACGGAATGGCGGGACAACGCGCTCTACAGTGTGCTGAAGCAGGCCTACCTGCTGAACTCGCGCTATTGCATCGATTTCGTCGAAGCGCTGGATCTGGAGGAGAAGGAAAAACACCGCCTGCGCTTCTTCACGCGCCAGCTCGTCGAGGCGATGAGCCCGACGAACTTTGTCGCCACCAATCCCGACGTCATCAAGCTGGCGACGGACACCGAAGGCCAGAGCCTCAAGACCGGTTTCGACAATCTGATCGCAGATCTCGGGAAGGGCAATCTGACGATCACGGACGAGAGCGCGTTCGAGGTCGGAAGGGATGTCGCGGCATCCAGAGGGGCGGTCGTATTCGAGAACGATCTTTTCCAGCTCATTCAGTATGAACCGGCGACGGAGCAGGTCGCTGTGCGGCCTCTGCTGATCGTGCCACCCTGCATCAACAAGTTCTACATTCTTGACCTTCAGCCGAGCAATTCCTTCGTCCGCTTTGCGGTCGAGCACGGCCTGACGGTCTTCGTTGTTTCCTGGCGCAATCCGGATGCCTCTTGCGGGCATTTTGGATGGGATGACTACGTCGAGCATGGCGCAATGCGCGCCATCGAGATCGCCCGATCGATTTCCGGCGCCGACAAGGTCAACGTGGTCGGCTGGTGCGTTGGAGGAACCATCCTGTCATCGGCACTCGCCATTCTCCGGACGCGAGGCGATGAATCGGTCGCTAGCGTGACGTTGCTGACGACCATGCTGGATTTCCGAGAGCCTGGCGATCTCGGCGTGTTCGTGGACGAGGAGAGCGTGCGGCAGCGCGAGCAGACGATCGGAAACGGCGGCATCTACCGCGGCGCCGAACTGGGTTTTGTCTTCCAGACCCTACGTTCGAAAGAGCTGATATGGCCGAACGTGATCAACAATTACCTGAAGGGAAAGCCGCCGGAGCGTTTCGATCTTCTGTTCTGGAACGCCGACGTCACCAATCTGCCGGGACCGATGTATTGCTGGTACATCAGGAACATGTACCTGGAGAACAATCTCCGGGAGCCGAACCGGCTGACGATGTGCGGCACATCAGTCGATCTGGGGCGGGTCGATCTACCTGCCTATGTCCTGGCTACCGTCGAGGATCACATTGTACCCTGGCGGTCCGCCTATCGAACGACAGGCCTGTTCGGCGGCGACATTCGCTTTGTCCTCGGCGCGAGCGGACATATCGCCGGTGTGATCAATCCGGCGTCGAAGAACAAGAGAAGCTATTGGGTATCGACCGATCGATGCGACGACCCGGCGGCATGGCTGGCGAGTGCGGATGAGAAGCCGGGCAGTTGGTGGAACGACTGGATCGGTTGGCTCAAGCCGTGGGCGGAGGAGCAACTGCCGGCGCGCACGCAACTCGGCAGCAACCTCTACCCGCCCGGCGAATCTGCGCCCGGGCGATATGTGAAAGCGAAGGCGAGTTGACAGCAGCTATGGCGTGCATGCCTCAAAAATCGGTTTTGAGAGCGTGGTCGCTTACTCGCGCGAACAAGTCAAAGCTGCAGTTTTGCCTTGGTGATACGCATCGATCTGCAGAGCAAAGAGATTTGGCGCATCCAACACGATTCGAACGTGTGACCTTGCCCTCGGAGGGTGATGCTCATTCTTCGAGCCCAGTATGGGCCGAAGCTTTCGCAAGCCTGCGGTCTGATAGCGCAAACGCCAACCCCGGAATCGCCGCCCGCAGGTTTCCTTAGCGTCGCCAAATCTACGATGGCGCTTGTTCTATCCTAGGCGTGGCCAGAGCGGCACGTTACTTTGCACGGGATTGGTAATGAGGGTCGGAACTAGCGCGGTACTGCATGAACTCATTCGGTAGTGCAATGCTGTACCGAAGAAGGCGCGGCGTCATCGAGGACGAACGAGCGATTGACTTAAGAACTTGAAATGAAAGGAAAATGCCCCAATAGTCAGCTTTGAACTTTAGTCGGCCCAAAATCAGCTATCCAGACAAAACGATAAAGCGAAATAACATCAACATGTTAGCGCATCGATTTTGCATTGCACCCATGGTGGATTGGACCGGGACAAGCCTCATCAGCATTTAAGCGTGGTCGCCTTGCGCCATGCTGTACCAAATGCTGTACCTCCCGCTGACGCGTTCTCTTAGCGGACAGAATTCGGCCTCTGGCGGCGTTCGGTGGCCCCAGAGAGTCGTAGTCGAATCTGCGAATCTAACGGGTTGGCTCGCAAGTGAACTTCACGCGGAACATTGGAGACGATGTCGACGTGGCATGGTAGCTCCCGCTACCATGCCACGGGATTTTGCACGCCGAACTACGATCTTCCACGATTTCATACGCTCAATGATGGCGCTCGAGAGGGCCAAGGCGCGTGAGCCGCGAACTCAGGCGGAGCGCTTGCGTTCTGATCGAGCCGTCCGAAGCGCCAACGAGCTTCGAGAACGCTCGGCGTCGGGATGTTCGCGTAATGGGCGAGCTTTGATTGCTCTTCACATTTTTTGATAGTGTGCTGTCCGCGACAGCCCAACTGTCAGCGCCCCGCCCGCCGCGCCGGTCATCATTCATACAGTGGTCACTGCAATTCGATCGACGCGTGGTACCCGGCACGAATGGAGGATCCCAATCCGCGAAGCATGACGGCTCTCCGCGACTATGCACGGGTCCTTTTTGGCGAGGCCATCCTGGGCTGAATGTGAAGCCTTGATCGCAGGACGGCGAGAAGCTGAAACCGCCATATGGGTGCTGTTGTGCGCGGAGGGAACGGCACCCTTTGATGGCCTCTGCGAGGATAAGGCAGCGTGCCATCAGTACCGGTTCGATCGTGTTTCCTGCTGTCGGACGCTGCCTTTTTACATCACCGGGCAGCATATTGCTGTGGATGGCGGCTCGCTGTGATCCCTTCGCCTTATCGCGTTCCCGAAGCGGCTGGGCGGTCGTGCAAGGCCCTTTTTGCAGATTAGAAATTCTCATCCTGTCCCGCGGAAGTCGGCCCAAAGGGCTTGATCGAGGCCAGCCCAGATGCTATTGGTTAAACGGTCAGTCGGATTATTATAAAAAGGCCGAGGTTCCCGAGGAGGGGGCGTAAGCGATCCAGGGAGGCAGCAATGAACGTGATGCCGCGCGCGTCGCAATGGGAGGAGTTGATCCGCCCGGACCGGGTGCACGGCTCGCTCTACAGCGATCCGGCGATCTTCGAAGCCGAACTGCAAAACATCTGGTACCGCACCTGGGTCTATGTCGGCCATGAGAGCGAAGTGCCGAAGGCCAACGACTACGTCGTCAAGTCGATCGGCCCGCAATCCGTGATCATGACGCGCGACGAACAGGGCCGGATCAACCTGTTGCTCAACCGCTGCTCGCACCGCGGCAACCAGGTCTGCTCCTATGAAAAGGGCAACGCGCGCTCCTTCACCTGTCCGTTCCACTCCTGGACTTTTGCCAATGACGGCCGGCTGGTCGGCTACGCTTTCCCGGACGGGTACGAAGGCCAGGACAAGTCGCAGCTCGCGCTCGGCCGCGTCAGCCGTATCGAATCCTATCGCGGCTTTGTGTTCGGCTCCTTTGCGGCCGAAGGACCGACATTGAAGGAACATCTCGGCGGCGCTGCCGAGACCATCGACCGCCTGGTGCGGACCTCGCCGGAAGGCGAAGTCGAGATTACCGCAGGCTTCCTCAAGCATCGCGTCAAGGCGAACTGGAAATTCATCCTTGAGAACGAGTGCGATGGTTATCATCCGGCTTTCGTGCACTCGTCGATCTTCGGCGTTGCCGACAGCGCGATCGGAAAACTCTATGGCGGCGCGTCCACCGCGCTGACGCGCGACTATGGTGGCGGCCACACCGAAATCGACCTGCGCCCCGAGTTTCGCAAGCGCGATGCGCCCATGAGCTGGTTCGGCACAACGGCCGAGCGGTTGCCGGACTATGCCGCACGCATGAATGCGGCCTATGGCGACAAGACAGCGCGCGAGATCATGATCGACGGCACGCCGCATGTCATGATCTTCCCGAACCTGTTCATCGCCGAAATCCAGATGTTCGTGATCCAGCCACTCGCCGTCGACGACAGCGTGCAGCATGTCACCGCGCTGCAGTTCAAGGGCGCGGCGGACCTGAACCGCCGCCTGCGGCAGCAGACCATGGGCTCTGTCGGCCCGGCCGGCTTCCTCTTGGCCGACGATTCCGAAATGTACGAGCGCTGCCATCGCGGCGTACTGGCGCGCAACCCGGAATGGATCTACCTCGGCCGCGGCGAGAAGCGCGAGCGCACCGACGAGCTCGGCTACAAGGTCGGCCATGTCACCGACGAGATTCCCTCGCGCGGAATCTGGCGTCACTATCGCGAATTGATGGAGGCGCGCTAATGCTGTCGCGCGAGAGCGACGCCACGCTGTTGAATGCCGTCACCGCCTTCATCTACAGGGAGGCGCGCTTTCAGGACGAGCACCAATATGAGGCCTGGGAAGCGCTGTGGACCGACGACGGGGTCTACTGGGTGCCGGCCAACGGCGTTGACATCGATCCGGAAAAGGAAATGTCGATCATCTACGACAATCGCTCGCGCATCGCCTTGCGCGTCAGGCAGTTGATGACGGGCAAGCATCATACCCAATCGCCGCAATCGCGGCTGCGGAGGCTCGTCTCCAACATCGAACTTCTGGACCGGCAGCCGGGCGGCGACATATCGGTCGCCAGCAACAGCATGATCTTCGAGTCGAGCCTGCGTGACGACACAGTGTGGGCCGCACGTAACGAGTATCGTCTGCGCCCTGTCGATGGCGAGCTGCGGATGGCCTACAAGAAGGTGGTGCTGGTCAACAACGAGAAAGCGCTGTTCACGCTTTCCTTCCTGATCTGATCTCGGGAGAAGCCCGCGATGACCGACAAGGCTCCGGTTCTACTCGATATCAGCGACGGCATCGCTAGGTTGCGGCTTAACCGGCCGGATGTGGCGAACGGCATGAGCGCCGAATTGTTGAGCGCGCTGTGCGACGCCATCATGACCTGCCATGGCCACCCGGATCTGCGCGTGGTGCTGCTGTCGGGTGAGGGCGCCAATTTCTGCGCGGGCGGAGACGTTCGCGCCTTTGCGTCCAAAGGCGACAAGCTGCCGGATTATATTCGTCAGGCGACGGCCTATCTGCAGAACGCGGTGACGGGCCTGCTGCGGCTGGAGGCGCCGGTGATCGCTTCCGTGCAGGGGTTTGCGGCGGGCGGCGGCGGTTTTGGGCTGGTCTGCGCCTCCGACATCGTGATCGCCGCGGAGTCGGCAAAATTTCTTGCCGGCGCGACGCGCGTGGCCATGGCGCCGGATGCCGGCGTGTCGGTGACGCTGTCGCGGCTGGTCGGCCTGCGCCGGGCAATGTCGATCCTCTTGACCAATCCCGTGATCTCAGCGGCGGAAGCCCTGGAAATGGGAATCGTCACGAAGGTCGTGCCCGATGGCGAGCTTGCCGATGCTTCGCTGACGTTGGCCAAAGAGCTGGCCGCCGGCCCGCCAAAGGCGCTGGCCGCGACCAAGCGCCTGATCTGGGCCGGGACCGGCACAAGCGTCGAACAATGTCTTTCGGAGGAAGCGCGTACGGTCGCCGAACTTTCCGGCATGGCCGACGCCCGCGAAGGCCTTGCCGCCGTGATCGAGCGGCGCAAGCCAAAGTTTACGGGACGCTAGCAGGTGACGGCCGGCGGCACATTGCCTTTCGGGCGGCTGGATGGCCGCCGCGCTTTCGTGTCCGGCGGGGCCAACGGCATCGGTGCGGCGATCGTGCGGAGTTTTGCCGGAGCTGGCGCCAAGGTCGTGATCGGCGATCTCGATGTGGCGAATGCGGCCGTACTGGCCGAGCAGGTGGGGGCCGTCGTGGCAAAACTCGACGTCAGCGATGCGGCTGCGGTCGCCGCGGTGGTCTCGCAGCACGGCCCGTTCGACATCGTCGTCAACAATGCCGGCGTCGACCAGCATGCCTTCTTCACCGACACCTCGCCGCAGGACTGGGCAAAGCTGATCGGCATCAATCTCGTCTCGGTTTTTGCCTGTACGCATGCCGCCCTGCCAGCGATGCAATCGGCTCGTTTTGGTCGCATCATCAACGTCACTTCGGAGGCCGCTCGCCTCGGCTCGAAAGGCGGCGCGGTTTATTCCGCGGCCAAGGGCGGCATCATCGCCTTCACCAGGAGCATCGCGCGCGAGAATGCGCGCTTTGGTATCACCGCGAATGCGATCGCGCCGGGCCCTATCCGTACGCCGATGCTGGAGCAGGCGGTCGCCAAAGGCGGCGACAAGCTGCTGGGTGCGATGACGGATGCGACACTGTTGCGCCGGCTCGGCGAGCCCGAGGAGGTTGCCGCCGCAGCATTGTTCCTCGCCTCCGACCAGGCGGCCTACATCACCGGCGAGACGATCGGCGTCTCCGGCGGCATGGGGATCAGCGCATGACGCGGGCCGGTGAACAGATCGCGATGGACCCGGTCGATCGCGCGATCGAACGCATCCGCGCCGTCTATCGGAGCTGGAATCGCGACACGCCGGTCGCGCAGATGCGCCGAGATTGGGACGCGGCCTTCGCCGAGAGTGTGCCTGGCATGTCTTGCGAGCCTGTTTCCATCGGCGGCACTCCCGGTGAGTGGATTGCTCCGGCAGGTGCGCCGCCGGACAAGACGATCCTGTATTTTCACGGCGGCGGATTTCGCATCGGATCGGTGACATCGCATCGCGGCCTGATCGCGCAAGTTGCCGGGGCGAGTGGCTGCCGCGTACTGGCGATCGACTATCGGCTCGCGCCCGAACACCGTTTTCCGGCGGCGCTCGAGGATGCGCTCGGCGCCTGGCGCTGGATGATCGACCATGGCCTCAAGCCGGCCGATATCGCCCTTGCCGGAGATTCTGCCGGCGGCAATCTCGTGCTCGCCGCGATGTGCAGCCTTCGCGACCGGGGTTTGTCGCTGCCGGCTGCAGCGGCGCTGATGTCGCCATGGACCGATCTTGCCGCAACCGGCGCCAGTTACGAAAGCCGTGCCGAAGCCGATCCGATTCACGAGCGCGCGATGATTCTTGCGCTCGCGAAGAACTATCTGGGGGAGCAGGGCGATCCGCGCGATCCGCTGGCCTCGCCGCTATATGCGGATCTCTCGGGGCTGCCGCCGCTCTTCATTCAGGTTGGCGACCGCGAGACGGTGCGCGATGATTCCACGACGCTGGCGGACAAGGCGAAGGCTGCCGGCGTCGATGTCGGGCTTGAAGTCTGGGACGGCATGATCCACGTCTTCCAGATGTTTTCCGAGATCCCGCAGGCAAGGCAGGCGATCGGGTTGGTCGCCAGGTTTTTGCGGCAGCATCTTCAACTCACGGCCGAAAGGACAGCACAATGAACGTCATGGCCGATCCCCGTACTTCGAACGAAGCTGAATTTCATTTCTCGGAGCAGCCCGATCTTTCTGAAGAACTGCGGATGCTGCGCGATCAGGTCCGCCGCTTTGTCGAGAAGGAAGTGGTGCCGCATGGCGAGCAATGGGAACGCGATGGAAAAATCCCGCGCGAGATCTTTCGCCGCATGGGCGCGCTCGGCTTCCTCGGCATGCGCCACGCGGCCGAATATGGCGGCAGTGATATGGGCCCGCTCGCCTCGATGGTGTTCGCCGAAGAACTCGGCCGCTCGAGCTTTGGCGGCTTCACCTCGTCGACCCTGGTCCACACCGACATGTCGGCGGTTCACATCACCCTGCGCGGCACGCCCGAGCAGAAGCAAAAATACCTGCCGGCGATCATCCGCGGCGAGACCATCTGCTCGATCGCCGTGACCGAGCCCGATGCGGGCTCGGACGTGGCTGGCCTGAAGACGCGCGCGCGGCGCGATGGCAATTACTGGGTGATCAACGGCTCAAAGATGTTCATCACCAACGCCGTCTACGGCGACATCATGATCGTCGCCGCGCGCACCGATCCCAACGCCAAGGGCAGCCGCGGCATTTCGCTGTTCATCGTCGAGCGCAACACGCCGGGCATCGCGGTGACGAAGCTCGACAAGCATGGCTGGCTTTGCTCCGACACCGCCGAAATCGCCTTCCAGGACGTCCGCATTCCCGCCGAAAATCTGCTGGGGGAGGAGAACCGCGGCTTCTACGGCATCATGGAGACGTTCCAGAACGAGCGCATCTGCATCGGCGGCATCTGCGCCGGCGAATGCGCCAAGGCAATCGAGCTGACGACAAATTATGTGAAGGCCCGGCAGGCCTTTGGCGGTCCGCTGTGGAACCAGCAGGGCGTGCGCCTGAAGCTGGCAATGCTGGCGACCAAGGCAGCGGCGGCGCGGGCGCTGGCCTATCACGCCGCCGAACTGGCCGAGGCGGGAAAGCCATGTGAGCGCGAAGTCTCGATGGTGAAGGCACTCTCGCCCGAGGTGCTGCATGAGGTCGTGCATGGCTGCCTTCAGCTCCACGGCGGCACCGGCTTCATGCGCGGCACGCCGATCGAGCGCATGGTGCGCGATGCCCGCGTGCTGACCATCGGCGGCGGCGCCACCGAGGTCATGCTCGAAGAGGTCGCCAAGCTGATGTAGCGCCGGAGGATCTTTGGTGATGGAAAGTGAGAAACCTGCTGATTTGGCACGTGCCCTCTACTCGGCACTTGCCACCGGCGACCGTGAGCAACTGGACCGGCTACTCCACCCGGAGTTCGTCGGCCGCACCGCCGAGGGGATGCCCTTCGGCATCGGCGGCCAGCACGATGGCCCGTCCGCGATGCGCAGCAACGGCTGGGGCGCGATCGCCCGCCACTTCGAAGCCCGTGCCGAGCCGGAGCGATTCCTTGATCTCGCCGATAGCCGCTTGCTGGTGACCGGCCGCTACCGCGGTTGCGGCAAGCACAATGGCGCACCTCTTGATGCTGCGTTCGCGCATCTGATCACGGTCGAAGCGGGGCGGATCCGAGCGCTCGAGCAATTCACCGATACGGCGCGCTGGCGTGACGCTGCTGGACCGTTGCGGACCGTGTTGCTCGATATCGCCGATGGCGTCGCTACCTTGCGCTTGAATCGGCCCGACCAGGGCAATGCGATCAATCCCGATATGGCCGACGATCTTCTGGAAGCGGCAACGCTGATTGCTGAAAACGCCAGCGTCCGTGCGGTTCTGATTGCCGGTATTGGACCGAACTTCACCGTTGGCGGCGATCTCGCCGTATTCGCAGGGACCAAGCGAGACGAGCTGCCGAACCGGCTGCGCCGCATGATCGACAGCTATCATCTGGCTATCGAGCGGTTGACCGGCATCGATGCCCCCGTCGTGGCCGCCGTGCGGGGTGGAGCCGGCGGTGGCGGCCTTGGCCTGCTCTATGCTGCCGACATCGTCGTGGCGGCTGACGATGCGCGGTTTGCGCTTGGCTACGGCGCGCTCGGGCTGACGGCCGACGGCGGCAACACGTGGTTCCTGCCTCGCATGGTAGGAATGCGGCGAGCACAAGAACTCTTCCTGCTCAACCGCCGTTTGACCGGGCAGGAGGCGCTCGAATTCGGACTGGTGTCGCGCCTCGTTGCCAGCGATGCCGTCGAAGCGGAGGCGGCCGGGCTTGCAATGCAACTCGCGGCGGGGCCGACGCTTGCCTACGGTGCGGTCCGCCGCATGCTGCGCCAGTCCTTCGAGACCGGCCTTTCGAACCAGCTCGATGCGGAAAAGGAGTCGATTGTCGCCGCGAGTTGCAGCGACGATGCCGGCGAGGGCATTGCCGCTTTTGTGGCGAAGCGGCGCCCGCAGTTTAAGGGCCGATAATCAATCAGGATCGACGGAGCCCCGAGGAAAGCATTGCATCCTTCGCCAGGGCTCCGCCGGTCGCTAGTTCACCGGCTTGAAGCTGAGCGTCGCAGTGTCCGTCTGCATGATCTGCAGCTTCTGGTTCGAGAAGCGCACGCCGGGACCGAAGCTGATCGGCGCCATCACGCCGGTCTCGACGTTTTTGGTCTTCTCGAGTTCGGCGATGGTGCAGGTCCAGGTCGGCTGCTTGCCGCAGCGTTCGATCGCCGCGATCAGCAGCTTTGCCGCGGCATAGCCGGTCATGGTGTAGCGGTTGATGCCCTTGAACTCGTTCTCCGACACCAGCGGCTTTGCCTTCTCCAAAAAGGCCTTGCCGGCAGCACTTGCGAACGGCTCGACATAGTCGACCGCATAGATGCCGTCGCCCGCCGGACCCATCAGCTTCAGCACCGGCTCGACGCGGCCGGGCCAGAAGATACCGGTCACCGGCTTCACGTTGAGCTTTTCCAGTTCCTTCATCATGGCGATGTTCTCGGCGATGATGCCGCCGGCCAGGAAGACGTCCGCGCCGGAGCCTTTCAGTTGCAGCATGTCGGACGAAAAGTCCTGCTGGCCCTTCTTGTAGTTGCCGCTGTAGACGACGTTGAGCTTCTTGGCCTTCACCACGGTGTCAAAACCGTCGCGCACGGTGATGCCGTAATCGTCGTCCTGCGTGATCAGGCCCCATTTCTTGCCGGGGTTCTTGTCGGCGAGATAGTTCACGAGATGGATGATGCCTTCCTCGTAGGACTGGCCGACCACGAACACGTTCTTGCGCGGCGGCTCCCACAGGAATTTCACCGGCGCGACGTCGATCACGGTCGGAATTCCCGCCTTTTCCAGCACCGGCATCACGGCAATGGATTGTCCGGAGCCGGAGATGCCGAGCAGGGCAAAGGCCTTGTCGACGTCGATGACCTTCTTGACGCCCTGGATGGTGCGGGCGGTGACGTAGCCGTCGTCCTCCAGCACATATTTGATCTTGCGGCCGTTGATGCCGCCGGCGTTGTTGGCCTCCGCGATCGCGATCTTGTGGCCGATCGAGGCGGCGACGCCGAGCAGCGCCGGCGGTCCGGTTAAGGGTTCGACGTCGCCGATCACGATCTCGGTGTCCGTTATTCCCTGTTCGGCGGCGAGCGCCCCGCTGCCGAACAATGCCCCGGCGAGCAACAGCGACGCGGTCGTCAGATATGCCTTCATTGTGTCCTCCCTCTGGTTTGTTGATTTTCCGGTCAGTAACGCAGCGGCCAGTGAACCCATGTCCGCCTTATGTCGTGCCAGGCGCCGACCAGGCCGCGCGGCTGGAAGCGCAGGAACAGGATGATGACGAGACCGTAGAGCATGCTCTTCAGTTCCTGTGCGCCGGTCGAGAACATCGCGTCCATCTGCGCGCTGAACAGGCTGAAGATCATGCGCGTGGCTTCCGGCAGCAGCACGATCAGCACGGTGCCGAGCACCGCGCCGAGCGCCGAGCCGAGGCCGCCGACGATCAGGATCGCCAGCGCCTCGATGCTGAGCAGGAACGGAAAGCCTTCGACGCTGACAAAGGAGAGGTAGATGCCGTACAGCGCCCCGGCGATGCCGGTGATGAAGGCGGAGGTGACAAAAGCGAGCAGCTTGTAGGCATGAAGGTTGATGCCCATGACGCGGGCGGCGGTGTCATTGTCGCGGATCGCCACAAAGGCGCGCCCGACACGGCTGCGGCGGATGTTGAGCGCGGCGAACAGCGTGACAAGGGCAAAGCCGAGGCAGAGATGGGTGAAGGCAGCATCACTGTCAAAGCTGATACCGAACAGTTCCGGGCGCTGCACGGCGATGCCGCGTGCGCCGTTGGTAAGCCAGCGTGCCTCCAGGATCACCGTATTGATGATGAAGGAGAACGCCAGCGTGGTGATGGCGAGATAAAGCCCCTTTAGCCGCAGCGACGGCGCGCCGACAATGAGGCTTGCGATTGCCGGCACGAGCCCGGCGCCGAGGAAGCCGGCTAGGGGCGGCATCTGGTATTTCGAGACCAAGATGGCGTAGGCGTAAGCGCCGGTGACGAGAAAGCCGACGTGGCCGAGCGAGATCAGCCCGGTATATCCGGTGAGGATGTTCAGCCCGAGCGCGCCGACGACGGTGATCAGGATGATCGTGACGAAAGAAAGGGCGTAGGAATTCAGAGCGTAGGGCGCGACGATGAGGGCCAGCACCAGCACGGCCGACCACAGCCAGACGGGAGGCGAATCGACCAGCGCGACCAGTTCGCCGTAGGTTTGCTTGTAATCGCCGGTGCGCATCGGCTAAACCCTTTCGATGTCGCGTTCGCCGAAAATGCCGAACGGGCGGATCATCAGCACCACGATGATCATCAGAAACCCCGCGACCTCCTTCATGCCGGAGCCGAGATAACCGCCGGCGAGATTTTCCGTGATGCCGATCAGGAGCCCGCCGATGCCGGATCCGAGCACGGCGTCGAGTCCGCCGAGGATGGTGGCGGGGAACGCCTTCAGGCCAAGTTGGAACATAGCGGGTGAAAGATCGTAGGAGATGGCGAAGAACACGCCGGCGATCCCTGCGATCACCGACGATGCGGCCCAGGCTGCCGCGTGCACGCGCGGCGCGCTGATGCCCATCAGAAGTGCGGTTCGATCATCGGCGGCGACCGCGCGCATGGCGACGCCGAACTTGCTGTAGCGGAAGAACGCCCAGATCGCGACAAGCATCAGGAGCAAGGTCGTGATGACGGCGATCTGGCCGGTGCGGACGCCGATGGTGCCGATGCGGACGATGTCCCGGCCGAAGCCGACATCGAGGCCGTGCGGATAGGCGTCCCAGATGAAATTGATCGATGAGCGCAGGATCACCGCGAGCCCGATCGTGACCATGACGGTGGCAAACACCGGCTCGCCCAGCATGGGGCGCATGACCACGCGCTCGATGACGAGCCCCAGCAGGATGGCGGCGATGATGGCGCCAATGGAAACCAGGAAGAGATTGCCGCCGACCGTGGTCGAGATGGTCCAGGCGATGTAGGCGGTGATCATGGTCATCTCGCCCTGGGCGAAATTGACGAGGCCGGTGGATTTGTAGATCACCGAAAATCCCATGGCGATCAGGCCGTAGATGGCGCCGATGGCAAGGCCGGAGATCAGGAGCTGCATCAGGTACTGCATCAGCCCTCCGCCGGATAAATGATGGCAAGCTCGCGCGCGAACTTCTTCTCGATCATGGCGCGCCGGACTTTTTGCGTCGCCGTGAGCTCGCCGTCGTCGTGGTCGAGCTCCTTTTCCAGGATGGCGAAGCGGCGGATGTTCTCGACCCGCGCAAAGCGCTTGTTGGTCTCGCCCACAATACGCTCGATCAGCGCGTGCACCTCGGGGAGCTGCGACAGCGATTTGTAGTTGGTGTAGGGCAGCGCCCTGTCGCGCGCCCAGCGGCCGATATTGTCGTAGTCGACCTGGACGATCGCGCCGAGATACTTCTTGGCCTCGCCGACCACGATGGCTTCCTTGACGAATTCGCTGTCCTTCAGTGCGTTCTCGATCTCCGACGGCGCGATGTTCTTGCCGCCGGCGGTGATGATGATCGCCTTTTTTCGGTCGATCACGGCGATCTCGCCGTTGTCGAGGACATCGATGATGTCGCCGGTGCGCAGCCAGCCGCCGGGTTCGAGCGAGGCGGTGGATGCCTTCTCGTCGAGGAAATAGCCTTTGAACACACCGGGATTCCTGAGCAGTATCTCGCCGTCGCTGTCCTGCTTCCATTCGGTGTGCGGCAGCGGCAAGCCGCAGCCGCCGAGCCGGTGATGGCTTTCGGTCTGGATGAAGGCGACGCCGCCGGATTCGGTGAGGCCATAGCCCTGCGACACCGGGCGCCCGATGATGTCGAAGAACCGCAGCGTCTCCGGCGAGATCGAAGCGCCGGCGCACAGCCGGTGGCGGCTGCGGGCAAACCCGAGATGGCGCTGGATGTTGCGGAACATCAGGAGGTACAGCGCTGCATAGGTCAAACGGTGCAGCCAGTTTTCCGATCCGTCCTGCCGGCGGTCCGACAGCTTGCGGCCCCAGGCCAGACAGGCATTGGTAAAACGCTGACGCAGCTTGCCGCTTTCGCCGAGCCGGAACAGAAAGCCCTGCTGCAGCTTTTCGTAGATCCGCGGCACGCCGACGAAGAAGGTCGGCGCGATCTCGCGGATATTGAGCGCCACCGTGTCGATCGATTCGGCAAAGCTGACGGTGCCGCCAAGGACAAGCTGCGTCACCGCCCCGTAGCAGCGCTCGGCGACGTGGCAGAGCGGCAGATAGCTCACCGCCTCAAACGGCTTGTCGGCGATGCCGACCGTCTCGGCATAGACATAGGCGGCGTAGATCAGGTTGCGGTGGGTGAGCATCGCGCCCTTGGGCGGACCGGTCGTCCCTGAGGTGTAGACGAGAATGCAGACGTCGTCGGGCGCACCTTGCGCGATCAGCCGGTCGAGCGTCGCATTGGCGTCAGGATTCTCGCGGGCAAAAGTGCGGCCGCGCTCGCAGAGCTGTTCGAACGACATCAGTTGCGATTGGCGGTAGTTGCGCAAGCCCTTGGTGTCGATGCAGACGATGGCTTCGAGTGCGGGCAGGCCGTCCTGATTGGCCAGCGCGTCGAGCACCTTGTCGGTCTGCTCCTGATCGCCGGTTATGACGGCGCGCGAGCCGGAATGGCGGACGATGTATTGCAGCTCGACCCAGGGGTTGGTCGGATAGATGCCGACCGCGACGGCGCCGATCATCTGGGTGCCGAGATCGGCATAGAACCATTCCGGCGTATTCTCGCCGGCGATCGCCACGCGGTCGCCGGGCTTGATGCCGAGCGACATCAGCCCCAGCGCGACCGCGCGCGCGGTCTCGTAATAGTGGTTCCACGAATAGGGATTCCAGATGCCGTATTCCTTTTCCCGCAGCGCCAGCCTGTCGCCGTGCAGGGCGGCGCGCTGGCGCAGCAATTGCGGAATGGTGATGGCGGCTTCCCGGAGTGCCGCGCGGAGCTGGCTGGAGTCGGACGATGGCGCCGCGGTCTTCGTGGCCGCTTGCAGCGATGGGTGCATCGTTCGCATGGTGTCCAGCGTCGACATCAGGCGTTCACCTTGTCCTGCGCCTCGGCGCGGTGGCCGCCGAGATAGGCTTCCGCTACGGCCGGGCTCTGCCTCACTTCGGCGGGCGTGCCCTCGGCGATCTTGCGGCCGAAATTGAGCACGTGGACGCGGTCGGAGATGTCCATCACGATCCGCATTTCGTGCTCGATCATCAGCACGGTGATGTCGAGTTCGTCGCGGATATCGAGCACGAAACGCGCGATATCCTCGGTCTCTTCCTGGTTCATGCCGGAAACCATTTCGTCGAGCAGCAGCAGTTTTGGCTCGCAAGCCAGCGCACGCGCCAGTTCGACGCGCTTCTGCTGGCCGTACGACAGCGTGCCGACCACGGAATCGCGGATGTGCTCGATCTCGAGGAATTCGATGATGTGCTCCACTTTCTGCCGCGCATCGATCTCCTCGCGCCGGGTGCGGCCGAAGTGCAGCACGGCGTCGAGCACGCCGGAGCGCAAATGGGTGTGGCGGCCGGTCAGGACGTTCTCGACCACGGTGCCGTGCTTGAACAGCGCCAGATTCTGGAACGTGCGGCCGATGCCGATGGCGGCGAAGCGCCAGGGCGAGATGGTCGAAAGGTTGATGCCGTCGAACACGATGCGGCCGCCGCTCGGCCGCAGGACGCCCGATATCATGTTGAATAGCGTGGTCTTGCCGGCGCCGTTCGGGCCGATCACGCTGCATATCTCTCCGGCGGCGACATCGAGGCTGACATCGGCGACGGCCTGCAGCCCGCCAAAGCGCTTGCTGAGATTTTCGGCCTTGAGCAGCGAAGTCACGACAGCCACCTCTTGCGCCGCTTGTAGTGTTTGACGTCGCGCAGGCTCTTGCGGCCGGAGGAGGAGACGCCGAGATAGAATTCGCGAACATCTTCGTTGGCGGCAAGCTTTTGCGCCGGGCCATCCAGCACGACGCGCCCGGTTTCCAGGATGTAGGCGTAGTCGGCGATATCGAGCGCACGCTGCGCGTTCTGCTCGACCAGCAGCACCGTCATCTTCATCTCGCTGCGCAGGCGGACGATCACCTCATAGATGCGGTCGATGATGAGCGGCGCGAGCCCCAGCGACGGCTCGTCGAGCGCCAGCAGGACCGGATCGGTCATCAGCGCGCGGCCGATCGCCAGCATCTGCTGCTCGCCGCCGGACATGTAGCCCGCGATCTGGTCGCGGCGTTCGAACAGGCGGGGAAACAGCGCGAACACCTTGTCGCGGCGCTCGCGCGCCTCGGCCTTGGTCCTTGTATAGCCGCCCATCTGCAGGTTTTCCTCGATGGTCAGCGCGGGAAACACGCGCCGCCCCTCGGGCACCTGCACGATGCCGCGCCGCACTAGCTCGTCGGGGGGGAGGCGGTGCACCTCGTCGTTGCGGAAGCGGATCGCGCCGTTCTCGATGGCGCCTTCCTCGGTGTAGAGGATGCCCGACATCGCCTTCAGAAGCGTCGATTTCCCGGCGCCGTTGGAGCCGAGCAGGGCGACGATGCCGCCCTCGGGGACGGCGATCGACACGTCGCGGATCGCCTCGATCGCGTTGTCGTAGACGATGCGGATGTTGCGGAACTCGAGCAGGGCGGATTTCCCGCGTGCTGTTTCGCCGCCCGTCGCGCCGGTCTGCGTCGTAAGGGTCATCGCAGCGGTCTCAACCGGCGAGCGGCACGCGCGGCCGCCGGGCGAGGATCGCATCGGTGACCAGCTTGGCCGTCTCTGCGCAGGCCTGTGTGCCGCCATTGCCGTATTGCTTGACGGCATCGCCGACGCACCAGAGGCCGTCGATCCCGGTCTCGCGCGGAAGATCATAACCAGCGCAGCTTCGTTGCGCCGGCCAGTCGTCGCGCATCACGCGGATCGACAGGATTTTTGCCTTGTCGAAATTCGCAAACTGCTCGCGCAAGTCCTCCAGCGCCAGCGCGGTTTCTGCTTCCGAGTCGAAGTCGCCGAGCGCCGGGACAGGCACGGCATAAGCGACATAAAGATGCCAGCCGGCCGGCGCCAGTTCAGGGCAGGTCGCGGTGAGGTTCGCCATGTTGCAGAGCCGGCGCGTCTTGCCGAAAGTGACGATGCCGGGATGGGCGATCAGCGGTTCGCGGCTGGCGATATTGATGACGATATTGGCCGCAGGGCGCAGATCCCTGCGCACGCGTTCGACATAATCAGGCGGAAACGCCGCCTCGCCGCCGAGCGCGACGGTTGTCTTCGGGCCGGCATTGCTGATGACGAGGTCGGTATCGATCCGGATTTCCCGGCCATCCCGCATCACGCTGACGCCCTCGACACGGCCGCCGCTGCTGTGAATCTTCACCGCCGGCGTCTCGAGCCAGATGTCGCCATTGCGCCTGATCACCGAGGCCAGCGAATTCCAGACTCCGATCGTTCCCTGCGGACAAAAACCGAAGCGCTTGAACGCGCCCTTGCTGGTGAAGTAGGTGAGGAAGGCGCGGGCCGGCAGTTCGGCCGCGTTGCAGGCGAAGATCGCCGCACAGAGGTTGCGGAACAGGGCGTGCACGGTGGCATTGCTGGTGTAGCCCTTCAGCCAGTCCTCGGTCGATTGGCGCCCATCCGGCAGGTTGCCGGAGCGGGCGTCGGCGAATTTTTCCAGGATGCGTGAAGCCTGCTTGGTGAGTTGTCCAAGCAGCAGCGACCAGCCGCCGCGGCCGACATCGATCAGCTTGCCGTCGATCAGGAACGAACTGGCCGGTTCAGGCGCGCGGATATCGAGGGGCGCGCCGACCGTGTGAAATGTTTCCTCGAACACGCCGCCGAATTCGATGGCGATCGCGCCGATATTAACCTTGAAGCCGTCGATTTCTTCCGTGGAGGCGCGGCCGCCGATCCGCGCTCTTGTCGTCGACGACGATGGTGCGCAGCCCCGCATGGACCAGCCGTGCCGCGGCGCAAAGCCCGCCGGCGCCGGCACCGATCACGACAGCATCCGCCCGTTGCTGGGTCACAGAAATTCCCTCCCGAGAGCCGCGGCCGCCGGTTTTCCCGGCGTGTCCGGCTTGTCTGACGGGAAGGCATGATATTATAATCCGACCGGCCGTTCAAATAATTTTTTGAGGCGTCTAGAATGACAGGACTGCCCAGGTCGACCGCGGCGGGCGCCTGGGCGGTATGATAGTGAAGGGCGAGAAGGGGATTCGGACCGCCGTTCCGCGGCGGCCGGTTATGAGAGGCTCGCATGGCGCGGACGCGCTCTGAAAATTACGACGACATCCAGGGCGGCATTCTGAACGCGGCCTGCACGCTGTTTGCGCAGCAGGGATACATGCGCGCCTCGATTGCCGATCTGGCGGATGCCTGCCGGCTCTCGCGCGGCGCGCTGTATCACTACTTCGATTCCAAGGAAGCGATCCTGTTCGCCATCCTGGACGCGCATGTCCGCCAGATGATCGCCGATGTCGAAGAAGCAATGGCACGCCAGTCGACCAATCTCGACCGGTTCCGCGCCGCGATCCGCGCCATCGTCGAACTCAACGCGCGCTCAACCAACGAGCAGCGCCTAATCCTGAACGATCTGGCGTTCCTTGCCGAAGCCGAGCAAAAGGCCATCAAGACGTTAGAGCGGCAACTGGTCGATACGGTTTCGGACTTGCTGATCCGGCTTGATACCGAAGGCAAAATCGTCAAGCGATCGAAGCGCGTCTACACCATGATGCTGTTCGGCATACTCAACTTCAGCCACACCTGGTACGATCCCAAGGGCGACATCGCGCCGCAGGAATTTGCCGACATGGTGGTGGACCAGTTTTTGTACGGCTTCATCGTGCCAGCAGCAAAGACTGCTGCTCAGCGCAGGCAACGAGCCTGAGACTGAGTGGCCTGCCAATCTTCAGCTCGCGCCGAGCGCGCAACTTCCGATCCGCTAGTTCGTCATTTTTCTCGCTGCGCTTCCCAATTATACGACCAGGCATAAGCAAGCCTTTCTCAAACCTGTGTTGTTGGCTGTCGCAAAGGGGCGCAGGACTATCGCGCAGGAAGAGTTGGCTATAGGGACTGTCAAAGCGCCAAAGCCAGCTCGGTTGTCCGCCGATATGAAAACAAAGCTCCTATAATAGTGAGCATCGCGATGTAGCGAACCACCGACTCGAACCCCCGACACTCAAATGAAACCGCTTGAATGGGGCGGGGCTAACTCCCGAGAGTGATGGTTAGGTTGGCGACTTTGCTGACCCGTGATTTACTCGACGCCGGTTATTCATAGCGAGAATGCAAACGTCCGGCCCGCAGCGCGCAAGTTTTCTTACTCTATCATCGCCAGCACTACGACGGTGGTCCTGAAGCACTGGGCTTCGGGAGAGGGGCAAGCTATTTGCGGCCGAACTGGATGGGTTTTGATCAGGAGGGTACGAACTAGCGCGGTACTGCACGGCCTCATTCGGTACTGCAAAGCTGTACCGGGCGAAGCGCAGCATCGCAAAATTGACGAACGCGAATCGGTCTAAGGGCTTGAAATGAAAGGAAAATGCCTCAACTGTCAGCTTGAACTATTTGTCGGCCCAAAAATCAACTGCACCGAATGAGACAATAAAGCGAAATAACATCAACATGTTAGCGCACCGATTTTGCATTGCCCCGATGATGGATTGGACTGACCGGCATTGCCGCGTGTTCCACCGTCTGATGAGCCGGCGCGCGCGGCTTTATACGGAGATGCTGACGACCGGCGCCATTATTCATGGCGACCGGAGGCGGCTGCTCGGCTTCGACCGAAGTGAGCATCCGGTGGCGCTGCAGCTCGGTGGTTCCGTTCCGCATGATCTCGCTACCGCTGCGCGGATCGGCGAGGATTTTGGCTACGACGAAATCAATCTCAATGTCGGCTGTCCGTCCGACCGCGTGAAGGATGGCCGCTTCGGGGCCTGCCTGATGGCGGAGCCGGCGCTGGTCGCTGAGGGCGTGGTTGCCATGAAGCGCGCGGTCAGGATTCCGGTCACAGTGAAATGCCGGATCGGCATCGACGACCAGGACCCGGAAGTGGCGCTCGACGTGCTGGCGCGCGGCGTGGTTGCGGCCGGCGCGGACGCGCTGATCGTCCATGCCCGCAAGGCCTGGCTCAACGGATTGTCGCCGAAGGAAAACCGCGACATCCCGCCGCTCGATTACGACAGGGTTTATCGACTCAAGGCCGCGCTGCCGGGTGTGCCGATTATCATCAATGGCGGCGTCGGCAGTATTGCCGAGGCGAAGCGGCACCTCGACCATGTCGACGGCGTGATGCTGGGGCGGGCGGCCTATCAGGAGCCGTGGCGCCTACTCGACGTCGATCCGGAATTGTTCGGCGAGGCGGCACCTCACGCGACGATGAAGGACGTCTTCGAAGCGATGTTGCCTTATATCGAAGGCCAGTTGGCCCAAGGAGCAAAGCTGCATTCGATGACGCGGCATTTCGTCGGCGCGTTTCACGGCGTGCCCGGCGCGCGCGCCTTTCGTCGCCATCTGGCGGAGAGGGGCACCAGGCCGGGCGCCGGCGTCGACGTGCTGCGCGATGCGGTCGCATTGATCGAGGATCGCGCGGCGGAGCCGGTCGCGGCGTAAAGCTTAGGCGGCGCGCTCGGCGACGCGGCGCGTTTCGGAATCCGCCTTCTGGCCGAAATCGTAGTTCAGCATGTCGACGTCCAGCCCAGAGGGATCATTGGGCGGTTGGTGGGGCGTCGCCGCGCCAGGCGCGCGTGATCAATTCGCGGATCGCCTCTCGCTCGATCGGGCGCGGATTCCAGTACGGATTCTTCACCGCGAGGTCGGCGGCCTGATCGATGCCGCTCTCGGGCATGCCGATCTCGCGCAGCGACAGCGGCGCGGCAAGCTTTCGCGCCAGATCGTGGAGGCCGAGCGCTGGGTCGCTGACGCCAAGCGCTGTGGCGATGCGTGTCATCGCCTCAGGTGCGGCCGGTGCATTGTAGGCGAGGGCATGCGGGAGAATGACCGTGTGGGTCTCCGCGTGCGGCAGATTGAACAGCCCGCCCAGCGTATGGCAGAGCTTGTGGTGCAGCGCCATGCCGACCGCCCCGAGGCAGACGCCGCAGAGCCAGGCGCCATAGAGCGCGTCGGTGCGCGCGACCCTGTCGCTCGGCTCAGCGCAGATTTTCGGCAGCGCCCGCGCCAGCGTGCCGATGCCTTCCTGCGCCATCAGCGATATGATGGGGTTGCGATCGCGCGCGTAGAGCGCCTCGACCGCGTGCGCGATGGCGTTGACGCCCGATGTCGCCGATAGTTTTGCCGGCATCGTCATGGTGAGATCGACGTCGTAGATCACGATCTCGGGGAGGATCTTCGGGCTCGACTGGGTGGTCTTGATCCCGCCGCTGGTCTGGCCGACCACCGGCGTCATCTCCGAGCCGGCGTAACTGGTGGGCAGCACGATCTGCGGCAGATCGGTGCGCAAGGCGATAGCCTTGCCGAGGCCGGTGGTCGAACCGCCGCCGATCGCGATGACGCCATCGGCCTCGATCTCGCGCACGACTTCCATCGCCTGTTCCGTCACCTCGACGGGCGTATGCATGACCGCTCCGGTGAAGACGCCGGCCAAGCGCTCGCCGATCATCTCCCGGATGCCGGCGACCAGATCTTTCTGCCGCGGGGTCGCCAGCACGAGGGCGCGGGTAACGCCGAGGCGGGACAATTCATCAGGCAATTGACGCAGCGTGCCGGTGCCGAACACCACCCGCATCGGTGCGCTCTGGTAGACGAAGTCTTGCATGGTTGCTCCTTGCGGACGAATGACCGGCTCCAGGATCAGGCCACCCCGGAGCCGGACTTCCGGCTCAAGAGGCAGGCTGTGCAACCTTGCGCAAGCCGGCGCCTCTTCAAGGCTGCTTGCGGGTGCGCTCGCCGGCCGCCTGGCCAGCAAGATAATCATCCCGGCGGCAATCGCGGAGACGCCGATCGACAGGAACATCGGTGTCGGGCTCTGGTAATATTGCTGAAGCGCACCAGCCACGAACGGGCCGAGGATGGCGCCGACGCGGGCGACCCCGAGCTCCATTCCGACAGCAGTGGCGCGCACGCCGGTCTCATAGGAAGCCGCAGTGAAATTGTTCAGCACGAACTGTGCGCCGATGATGAAGAAGCCGGCGGCGGCGACCGAGGTGATGTTGACGATGTGGACGTTCAGTACCACGAGCGACAACACGGCGAGGCCGCCAAAGGCCCACCAGGTCGCGATCAGCCCGCGGCTATAGCCGGACCGGTCGACGAGGTGGCCAAGCACAAGGCCGCCGACGAACGACATGATCTGCATCAGCGCGCCGAAGCCGAAGCTTGCGGCAAAGGTTTCTCCACGCTGCATCATCACCGTCGGAATCCATCCCGAAAGGCCGAAGATGCAGAACAGGCTGAGGAAGGCCGAGGCCCAGATCGCAAATGTGGTCCGTCGATATTTCGACTGCAGCAGCACTGCCACTGAATTGACCGGCTTCTCCGCTTGTCCGATGACAATTTCAGCCAACTTGTAGGCGCTGGCGCGCTCGGGCCGAAGCTTCGTCAGCATGTCGCGGATTTCATCGGTACGGCCCTGGAGTGCGAGGAATTTTGGCGATTCCGGCAGCATCATGTGCATGAACGGCAAGAGCAGGAACGACAGCGAGCCGATCCAGTACAGCGACGTCCAACCGAACACCGGGGTTGCAAACACGCCGGCGACACCGGCGAGGGTGCCGCCAAGCGCCCAGCCAAGTGCGACGCCCCACAGCGCAAACGTGTTCGCCACGCGCCGCGGCGCCAGCTCGTTGATGTAGGTGGTCGCGAGCGGCAGCAGCACGCCGAGGCCGATGCCGGTCAGGAGCCGCAGGATGCAGAAGGAGAGGAACGAGTCCGCCGAAGTCGCGGTGAGCAGCGTGAAGATACTGGTGATCCACAAGCCGCCGAGCAGGGTGCCGCGGCGGCCGAGCCGGTCGGCAATGATGCCGTGGATGGCGGCCCCGAGCAGGAATCCAACCAGGCCGCTGGAAATCAACAGTCCCGCCTGGCCGGCCTGCAGCCCCCAAGGCTTTGCGACGTAGTGAATGACGTAAGCCGGGTTGAACGTGTCATATCCGTCAAACAGTGTTAGCAGTCCCATGATGGCGCCGAGGCGCCAGTGAAATTTTCCTACCTTTGCTTCGGCGAGTTCTTCGTGAAGATCGATTGCCTGCGCGGCCATGGCCGTATCCCTCCCAGATGGTGATTATGTCGTTTGAGGCCGCTTATTCCGCGGCTTGATGGATGCCGTGCTCGGCGATGGCCAAGTCGCCGAGATCGAGCTTGAACAGGTCGATGGCGTTGCGCCGGCCGATCTTCAGGCGATCGTTCTCGCTGATGCTGGCGCTGTTGAACCAGTCGGAGGCGTGGTCCACGTTCTCGAACGGCCAGTCGACCGAGAACAGGATGCGGTCGGCTCCGATTTCGAGAATGGAATCGATCAGCGTTTGCGTGCGGAAATTGCCCGACGTGGTCAGGAAGAAGTTGGCGTTGAAGTAGTCGCAGATCTTCTTTTTCGCCTTGTGTTTCGGCGGTGCCTTGACCCAGCCGTTGCGATGATCGACGCGCCACATGCTGTAGGGCAGGCCTTCACCCATATGGCCGAGGATGATCTTCAGGTTTGGATAGGCATCGAACAATCCCGATCCCATCAGCCGCAGCGCATGAACCGCGGTTTCTTGCCCGAATGCCCAGGTCGGGCCCATTAGCCAGGGATGCCCCTGATAGATTGCGCAGTCTTCCGGCAGCGGATTGCGCGGATGCAGGTAGAAGGGCAGGCCGGTCTGCTCGACAGCTTCCCAGAATGGCCAGTATTGCGGCAGGTCGTAATAGATCGGCCGCTTGCCATCGCCGATTTGCGAGAAGCCGTTGACCAGCGCGCCGCGGAAGCCGAGCGTCTTGATGCAGCGCTCGAGTTCGGCGATCGCGAGATCGGGGTCCTGCATCGGCAGTGCGGCAAAGGCCTGGAATCGCGACGGCCGTTTTGCCACCTGTTCGGCGAGGAAATCGTTGGCGTGGATCGCGATCTCGTTGGCGCGGATGATGTCGGGAATCGCCTGCACCGCCGGCGCGTTCAGCGACAGGATCATCATCTCGACGCCGTGGCGGTCCATCTGCACCAGCCGCTTGTCCTGGATATCAAGCAGGCGGTCCTTCAACTCCGGCCAATAGGAGTCCGGAACGAAACCCGCTGAGTCCATCAGCGTGTCCGGGATGGCGAAATGTTCCTCTAGTGCGATCTTGCCCTGCATATTGTCCTCGCTGATGTCTGATGCTGGTTAGTACTGTCCCTTAGTATTGACCTTGGGGCGTCAGCCCGAGCGCGAGCTGGCCGTACATGGTGCCGACGGCGTCCCAGTTCATGCTGATGTGGCGGCCGACGGCATTGGCATCGCGCCAGGCGCGCTGCACCGGATTGGAAAGGTCGAGGCCGAGCCCGCCGGTCGAGGCGTTCAGCGCCTCACTGGCGCGGATGGCCAGCGCAACTGAAAACGCCTGGCCGCGCCGGCTGACGATGCGGTCCTCGGTCGAGACCGGCCTGCCGTCGCGGATCGTCGCCGCACGGTCCCTGAGATCGCGCAGCAGCACTTCACGCGCCGCATCGACGGAGGCGGCCGCTTCCGCAACACGTAACTGGATGGTCGGGAAATCCGCCATGCGGTTGTTATGGCCCGCCACCGCGCCGCGCGTGATTCGCCTCGAGGTAACGGCAAGATAGTCCTCCAACGCGCCGGCGGCGGCGCCGACTGCGCTAGATGCCAGGCAAGAGGGAATGTTCGACAGCATCGGGATTGAGAAGGTGGGGTTGGCGGCATAGAGCGCAGCGCCCGGCGTCTTGCCGGATGTTGTGTCGGCGAACGACAGCAGGCGGTGCGCCGGCACGAACACGTCTGACAGTACGAGCGTCTTGCTGCCGGTGCCGCTGAGGCCGACGACGTTCCAGGTATCGTCGATGACGTAGTCGGAGGCCGGAACCAACAGGAAGGCCGGCGCAAGCTGGCCGGCTTCCGTCTTCGACGGCAACAGCGCCGCACACAACGCCCATTGCGCGTTGTCGCAGCCGCTGGCAAACGACCAGCGCCCGGTGAGGCGATAGCCGCCCTCGACCTCGATCGCCTTGGCGGCCGGCGCATAGGAGCCGCAAGCGAGTGCGTCTGGATTATCATCCCAGACGTCGCGCTGCGCGATTTCCGGAAATCCCGCGATCAGCCATTGATGCGCCGCCAGCAGGCCGCCGACCCACGCCGTCGAGGCGCAGCTTTTCGCAAGCTCGATGTTCAATTCGACCAGCACGTCGAAATCGTGCTCGTAGCCGCCGAACATCGCCGGCTTGACGATATCGAAATAGCCGATCATGCGCAGCGCCGTGATGTTCTCTTCCGGCACGCGGCCCGTCTTTTCCGTGGTGTGGGCGCGCGCCTTGATCTGCGGCGCGATCTGCGCCACGCGGCTCCGCAACTCGCTAATGTCGGGGCGAGCGGCCGGCGGCGCAGATACATCCTTCAACTGGGCGACTGATACCATTGGTTTGCTCCGTATCTTGGATGGGCTGGAAGGCGGCGGCTTGGCGGATCACGCAGCCTGGCTGTCGTGCGGCACCGAGAAGCAGTAGGTCGCGTCCTGGTAGATCAGGGGCTCGATCGGATCGCGCACGTTCACGGTCTCAGCTTCGCCGATGAAAATCGTATGCGTGCCGTAGGGGACGGCGGCGGCCTTCTTGCAGAAGATGTTGATCTGGGCGTCGGCGAGGTAGGTGACGCCCTCGGGCGAGGTCATCCAGTCGCCAAGCCCGAACCGTTCGTCGGCCGGCACCGCGCCGCTGAAGGCGGATGAAAGTGTGGTCTGGTCACGGCGCAGAACGTTGACGCAAAACCGGCGTGCCAGCAGCATGATGTCGTGCAGCAGCGTTTGTTGGTTGACGCAGACGATCAGCGAAGGAGGGTCGAGCGACAGCGATGTCACCGCGGTCGCCGTCATCCCGTGGCGGCGGTTCTGGTCCGCAGACGTGATCACCGACACGGCGGCAGGAAATCGCCGCAACGCGCGCTTGAACGTTTCACGCAATTCGTCGGATGCCGAATCCAGCGACATGGTTTCCTCCACTGAACAATCCGCTCTTGATCGGCGGCTTAATTTTCGTGAACAATAATTGCATTTGCAAATGACAAGTCAACCAGAAATTTTCAAATGCAACAATTGCCTTGAAAAATGATCGGCGCCCGGCTATTGAAGAGTGCAAAAGTTGCACCAAGGCGGAATGCAAGATCTTGTACCGGCTGACGAATTCCTTGCCCTACATGCTCAACCGCGTCGGCGTGCGGATGGGCGACCTGTTTTCCCGGCGCATCGCGGGTTATGGCGTGACATTACCGATGTACCGCGTGATGGCCGCGCTCTGGGAGAAAGGCGATCAGCGCCTCGGCGATCTCGCCGACATGACGACGATCGAGATATCGACGCTGTCGCGCCTGATCGGGGAGATGAAGCGGCGAGGCCTCGTAACGCGCACGCGGCTGAAGGACAACGCGCGTACGGTCGCGATCAACCTCACGCCGAAGGGACGGACACTGGTGGAAGAATTGATCCCGATCGCCATCCATTTCGAGGAGGTGGCGGTCCGCAATTTTCCGTCGAAGAACGTTTCGGACCTGAAGACGGTGCTCGCAGAAATCTACGAGAGCCTGAATTCGATCGAGCCCGAGATCGCGGAAGTCAACAAGGCGCGCAAGGCGGCGAAGGCGAAAGCGTGACTCTTGCGGCCGACTGGCGGGCGCCTGATGGCAGATCGGCCCGGCCGGCGTCTCTGCCAGCCTTTAGCCGCGCATGACGGCGCGAAAGCCGACGAAGCTCAACGCGCCAGCCACGATGACCGCAATCCAGCTCGGCCAGAACGGAACATCGACGCCATTCAAGGTGACGGACCATCCCATCACGATCCGGATCAACTGCAGAAGTGCGATCAGGGCAAAGATGGCGGCGGCAAGTGTGCAAAAGCTCCTTATGGTCATTGCCGATCTCCGATGGCGCATGACGTGCCCCCGCACCAAAATGGGAGGGATCGGCGCGGCGGCCATTCCCCTTACGCAGGAAATGGCTTCACAAAGCTATTTTCGATGTGTCGTACAATCGCAGTTTCGCGACGTCGCAAGTCGGAATCACTTCCGCCTTGGCGCATTCGAGAACGTCCCGACGGAGACTTGAGGTGCCTGTTTGCCGGAGCAGACCAGAAGTGATCGGTACGCCGTTAAAGCGACGCGAGTGCCCGTTGCAGACACGACAGTTCACGTGGAAATAGCTGCGAAGCTGCGCTAGCATTGGCCCGCTTGGTCGAGATAAGATTGAGGTGCAATGGCAAGGCTGATCGCATTGGCTGGCTTGCCGGGGGTTGGCAAGTCGAGCATAGCGCGGCGTCTGGCGGGGCGTTCCGGTGCCATCTGGCTACGCATCGACTCGATGGATCAGGCAATCTGGGCATCCGGTACGGCGCCGAGCGATCTCTTCGATTGGAGCTATCGAGCGGCTCAGTCGATCGCTGCCGACAATCTAGCCCTCGGCCTAGATATTGTCGCGGATTGTGTAAACGATTGCCAAGAGGCACGGGACGGTTGGGAAGCGGCGGGGCGGCGTGCCGCAGCCGAGGTTATCTGGCTAGAAGTCGTGTGCAGCGATCTTGTCGAGCACCGTCGGAGAATTGAGACAAGATCAAGCGACGTCATGGGGCTGAACTTACCCAATTGGGACGCAGTTGCAGCCCGTGCCTACGACAAATGGAATCGAGATCGTATCATTATCGATACAGCACATCGTAGCTTGGAAGAGTGCGTGGAGGAGGCGTTCGATCTCCTAAGCAGATGATGGCAGCTATTGGCCCGGTGCGTCGATATCGGCACGCCCGCCTTTGTGTCGCTATTAGATGCCAACAAGCGGACATCGTCAGTTTATGAGTCCTCGCCCTAATTCGCAGCCGAGCGGGTGCGTTTGCGGTTGGACGCCGCCACTTCGGGATAGCCGTGCAGCTTCAGCTTGTCGGCCTGCACGCCCCAGCTTTCCAGCCGGTCGAGAAAGCTCATGCCGAGCAGGTTGGTCTTCATCAATCCGCGCGGCACCACCAGCGCCGGGACCGATTTCTCGACGAGGCCGCCGACCGCGAGACGATCGAGGGTCAGCCGCGCCGCCTTGGTATGGCCGCCGGCGGTTTCGACATCGACATTGTATTCGAGCATCTCGATCGGCAGGCCGATCGCCTTCGCCGTCTCCCAGGTCAGCACCACCGAAGTGGCGCCGGTGTCGATCACCATCGGCGCCTTGACGCCGTTGATCTTGGCGTGCAGCGCGAATTCGCCGGCTTTGCCGCGCGCGATCTCCACGGCGGGCGCCGGCTGCAGGCTGCGTTGCCACAGCATTTTCGATACCGAGTTGCTGGCGCGCGCGATCTGGTTCGGATCGCCATAGGCGACCACGGCGCCTGCGGTGGCGGCGAGCATTGCCAGAACGAGCATGATGCGGATCACTGGGCGCCTCCGCCGTTTCCTCCGGTGATCAGCCGCGTTCGGCGCGCGGCGGCATCGGAACCAGGCCCGCATCCACCATGCGCGCCGCAAGCCCTTCCATCACGGCCAATCGCTCCGCCGTTTCCATGCGGTGCCAGCGCGCGATCTCCGGCAACGTTCGTCCGCAGCCGAAGCAGAGTTTGGTTTTGGGATCCATCATACAGACTGCGATACACGGCGTTTCTTTGCTCATTCCTGGATAGTGAAACGGTTTGAGTCCTCGGCGCAAGCGCTCCAACTACAGGCCGGTGCCGGCACTCATGATCGGCTTGTGACGCGGCCGCCGCTTGTCGTCGGCGGATGCGGTGGGTTCCGGCTGCAGCGGCGGTGCTTCCTCTTCGACCATCGGCGCCAGCGCGCTCATCACGCGCTCCGGCGGGAAGGTAACGATGACTTCGGTGCCGATGCGCAGTTTCGATTTCAGCGTGAAGGTGCCGCCATGCATGTCGATCAGGCTCTTGGCGATCGGCAAGCCCAGGCCCGCGCCCTGTTCGGCCGATTTGATCGAGTTGGAGCCCTGGCCAAACGAAGCCAGCACGATCGGGATTTCATCCTCGGCAATGCCGGAGCCGGTGTCCTTGACGCTGAGATATTGTCCACCGGACGCAGTCCAGCCGACCTTAAGCCAGATATCGCCGCCCGGCGGAGTGAACTTGATCGAGTTGGATATGAGATTGAGCACGACCTGGCGCGTGGCGCGCTCGTCGCCCCAGATCCTGGGCATGCCGTGCTCGAACACCTCATGAATGGTGATGCCGCGGCTGCTCGCGCGCAGCTTCAACAGATGGTGGCAATCGGAAACGACATGGACGAGCGAAACCGCTTCCTCGTTGAGTTCGTAGCGGCCGGCCTCGATCCGCGACAGATCGAGAATCTCGTTGATGAGATTGAGCAGGTGGACGCCCGAATTGTGGATGTCGGCGGAATATTCCTTGTAGACCGGCACCGCATGCGCGCCGAAGATTTCGCTCTTCATCACCTCGGAGAATCCGAGGATCGCGTTCAGCGGCGTGCGCAGCTCGTGGCTCATCTGCGCCAGAAAGCGCGACTTGGCGACGTTGGCGGATTCGGCGCGGTGCCGCGCTTCGTCCGAAATCGCCTTGGCCTGTTCGAGCTCGCCGATCAGCGCGTCCTTCTCGGCGCGTGCTTCCAGGGTTTGCAGCGTCGTCGAATGGAGCTGATGGGCGAGTAGCGCAAAATAGCTTTCAGCGGCGACCGCCAGCAGCGCGAGCGCGTAGTTGTCGAAGGTTCCGCCCATCACGAAGTTGAGCGCGATCGCCGCCGTCACCGGCACGGTTGCCGCCACCGCCGCAATGGGCAGCGTCGCTGCCAGCATGCTCGACACCGCGATCACCAGCAGCATCAGGAACATCATCATCGTGTTCGAGACGACGTCGAGGCCGGCCGGGTGGAGCAGGATCGCCGTCCAGCTCAGGCCGTAGAGCAAGTCGAGCAGCACGAAGCGGGTTTGCCATTTGCGCGTGGCGGCGAGCGTAGGCGGCTCGCCTAGGAAGCGCTTGCAGTTGCGAATGATGGCGGCATGGACGCAGAGCATGCCGACGGTCCAGACCGCGGCCGGCACAGCGTACTTCCACAGGCCGAACAACACGCCGGTCGCAACCACCAGCAGCATGACCACGAAGGAAGCCGATACCCGGGTCTGGGCGTATTGTCGGAGCAATTCGGTATCGAAGGCGGGGCGGGTCCCGCTGGTCGACGTTAACCGATCCCGCGCCTCGCGCACCCGCTGCGCCGCCACGCGCCGGGTGCTGACCGCTGGTGCGACCGGCGCTTCTGCCGGAAGCTGGACAACCTCGGGCTTCTCTGCGGGGTTACTCATTGAACAACACAAAATCCTGCCCGCGAACTGCGCGGGCTTTTGCATTGTCTATCTGTGCCGCTAAATCATTAAGCGATGACTTAAAGAGCTAAAAATTCTCGTAAACAGGAAGTTAAAATTAACCTGTCGGGCAGACGGAACCCCCGCTTCTGACTGGATAAGAAGCGGGGGCTTTGCTCGTTGCCTTAACCTCTTTCTTTAACTCACCGCTCCAGCCGGGCCAAAAGGCTCGACGTATCCCAGCGTTTGCCGCCCATCTTCTCGACCTCGGCGTAGAACTGATCGACGAGGGCGGTCACCGGCAGGTTGGCGCCGTTGCGGCGGGCCTCACTGATGCAGATCGAGAGGTCCTTGCGCATCCATTCGACGGCAAAGCCGAAGTCGAACTTGCCGTCGTTCATGGTCTTGTAGCGGTTCTCCATCTGCCAGGACTGCGCCGCGCCCTTGGAGATGGTCTCGATCACGGACGCGACGTCGAGTCCTGACTTCTTGGCGAAATGAATGCCCTCGGACAGTCCCTGGACGAGACCTGCGATGCAGATCTGATTGACCATCTTGGTGAGCTGTCCGGCGCCGGCGGGCCCGAGCAGTTTGCACATCCTTGCGTAAGCGCCGGAAATGATCGGCTCGGCAGCGGCATAGGCGTCTTCCTTGCCGCCGCACATCACCGTCAGCACGCCGTTTTCCGCCCCCGCCTGGCCACCGGACACCGGCGCGTCGATGAACTTGAAGCCGGCCTTGACGGCGGCAGCATCGAGCTCGCGGGCGACTTCGGCGGAGGCGGTGGTGTGATCGACGAATACCGCACCCTTCTTCATGCCGGCGAAGGCGCCATCGGTGCCGATCGTGACCGCGCGCAGGTCATTGTCGTTGCCGACGCAGCACATCACGAAATCCTGACCTTCCGCCGCGGCCTTCGGCGTCGGCGCGGTGCGCCCGCCGAACTTGTCCGCCCACTCCTTCGCCTTGGCCCCGGTCCGGTTGTACACGGTCACCTCGTGGCCGCCTTTTTTCGCCAGATGTCCTGCCATGGGGAAGCCCATTACGCCGAGACCGAGAAAAGCGACTTTAGCCATGTGTGTTACCTTGGAGTTTTCGCCGGCGACGTTGGGCCGGCCGGACGGTGTTTTTGGAGGAGCCGCACCATAACCGCTGCGCAGGGGAGGGCAACGCCTTCGTTGGTGGGCGGGGCCGGATTCGTGCTAGGATAGTTCCTCAAGAACCTCACAAAAAAGGGAGTGACATCGCATGGGCGTCAGCGTGGGCGTGCTCGACCATTTCAACATCCGGACCCGCAACCTTGCCGATACGGTCCGGTTCTATGAGGACATTCTGGGCCTGGAAAAGGGCGCGCGGCCGAACTTCGCATTTCCCGGGGCGTGGATGTACAGCGAGGGCAAGGCGGTGGTGCACCTCGTCGATATCTCCAAGACCGACGAGCCGCAAAAGCCCGATTCCGGCGTTGTCCACCATGTCGCGTTTGCCAGCTACGGCTTTGACGGCATGAAACGGCGGCTGGAACAGAAGGGCATGGCGTACGACTCCCGGCAGGTTCCGGGCGGTGATCTCTGGCAGATCTTCGTCAATGACCCCAATGGCGTGATGATCGAGCTGAATTACGAGGCGGCCAAGGAGCAGGCGGCTGCCGCCCCCGCGGAGCGGCGGGATGACGTCGGAGCGAGATAGCCTTTTGCGCTGAACCGCTCTATGGGTCGCATCAGACTGGCATAGCGTCTTGGAACGCGGCTCCGCTTTCGGACTTGGTCCGGAGCGGGTCGGGTTCGCGTCAAGAATGCGCGTCAAAACAAGCGAGTGGGGCCCGGTTCTCACTCGGAACCGCAAGGGCTTCAGGAGATGCGCGAGTGAGCGTAACACAGCAACAGGTTCTCGATGCCCTTCGCCGGGTGGCCTCGCCGCGCGGCGTGACACTGACCAATGCCAACGTACTGTCGGCGATCTCGGTCACCGACGGCAAGGTGTTCTTCTCCATCAATGTCGACGCCGCAGAGGCTCAAGCCTGGGAAAGCGTGCGCGCGCAGGCCGAAGCCGCGGTGCGCGCGATCCCCGGTGTCAGCACCGCAATGATCGCGCTCACGGCCGAGCGCAAGCCAGGATCGCCGCAGGCCGCGCCCGCGGCGCATCGGCATGCGCATGGCGTGCAACCCGCTTCTGCCCACCGCCCGCCGCAGGGCGCGGCGTCGCCGATGTCGAAGCAGGCGGAGATTCCTGGCGTTGCCGCCATCATCGCCGTGGCCTCGGGCAAGGGCGGTGTCGGCAAGTCGACCACAGCGCTCAATTTGGCGCTTGGCCTACGCGACCTCGGCCTGCGCGTCGGGCTGCTCGATGCCGACATTTACGGCCCCTCGGTGCCGCGGCTCACCGGCATCAGCGAAAAGCCGCAGCTCAACGACGACCGCAAGATGATTCCGATCAAGCGTTTCGGGCTTTCGATCATGTCGATCGGCTTCCTGGTCGAGGAAGACACCGCGATGATCTGGCGCGGGCCGATGGTGATGTCGGCGATCACCCAGATGTTGCGTGACGTGGCGTGGGGCACGCTCGATATTCTCGTCGTCGATATGCCGCCCGGTACGGGAGACGCGCAATTGACCCTGGCGCAGAACGTGCCGCTGAAGGGAGCGGTGATTATCTCAACCCCGCAGGACCTCTCCCTGATCGACGCGCGGCGGGGGCTTGCGATGTTCAGGAAGGTCAACGTGCCGGTGCTCGGCATCGTCGAGAACATGAGCTACTTCCAGTGTCCCGAGTGCGGCACGCGCTCGGACATTTTCGGCCATGGCGGCGCGCGCCATGAGGCGGAGCGGCTGGGTGTCCCATTCTTGGGCGAAATTCCACTGCACATGTCGATCCGGACCACCTCGGATGAAGGTAATCCGGTGGTGGCTAGCGAGCCTGATGGCCCGCATGCCGCGGTCTACCGGGCCATCGGGACCAAGGTTCGCGACCAGCTTCAGGGCGCGATTGCCGCGGCCTGAGGTTGCATTGTCCGCGCCCATACGACTTTCGTTTAATCAGTGCAGTCATGCCTTTGTCGCGTTTTCGAACGCGAACTTCCGTGTTAAAGCGCCCCCGCCAGAGCGCCCCGGATGCCGTGGAATTCGTCCCGCCGGAGGAACGCTCGAGGAAATTTGGGGAACGACCCGAAGGAGAGCTTGAATGAAGCGTCGTGATTTTTTGAAGGTTTCAGCGGCCGGTGCTGCCGCGACAGCCGTTGCCTCGCCGGCGATCGCGCAATCGTCGCCTGAGATCAAATGGCGCCTGACGTCGAGCTTCCCGAAGTCGCTCGACACTATCTACGGCGGTGCCGAGCACCTGGCGAAGCAGGTCGCCGAAATGACCGATAACAAATTCCAGATCCAGGTCTTCCAGGCCGGCGAGCTGGTTCCGGGTCTGCAGGCGCTCGACGCGACTTCCAAGAATACCGTCGAGATGTGCCACACCGTTTCGTATTATTACGTCGGCAAGGATCCGACCTTTGCGATCTTTTCGGCGGTGCCGTTCGGTCTCAATGCGCGCCAGCAGAACTCTTGGTTGGCGCAAGGCGGCGGTAACGAACTCGCCAACGAGTTCTTCAAGAAGTCCGGCGTGATCGGCTTCCCCTGCGGCAATACCGGCACCCAGATGGGCGGCTGGTTCCGCAAGGAGATCAAGACCGTTGCTGATCTGTCGGGCCTCAAGATGCGCATCGGCGGCATCGCCGGCCAGGTCCTGCAGAAGGTTGGCGTGGTGCCGCAGCAGATCGCCGGCGGCGATATCTATCCGGCGCTGGAAAAGGGCACCATCGACGCTGCCGAGTGGGTCGGCCCGTATGACGACGAGAAGCTCGGCTTCCAGAAGGTCGCGAAGTTCTACTACTACCCCGGCTTCTGGGAGGGCGGCCCGACGGTCCACGCCTTCGCCAATCTGGAGAAGTGGAATGAATTGCCGAAGAGCTACCAGGGCATTCTCACCAACGCGGCGGCGAACACCAATGCCTGGATGAATCAGCGCTACGACATGCTGAACCCCGCGGCACTGAAGCGTCTGGTCGCTAGTGGCACGCAGCTTCGTCCGTTCACCAACGAAGTGCTGGAAGCTTGCCTGAAGTCGACCAACGAATTGTGGGGCGAAATCTCCGGCAAGAACGCGGACTTCAAGAAGGCAATCGACGCGATGCAGGCCTATCGCTCCGACCAGTATCTGTGGTGGCAGGTCGCCGAGTATACCTATGACAGTTTCATGATCCGTTCGCGCACGCGCGGCTGATCGGAGCCGGATACCTATCCCAAAGCGCTTACGAGAAAGCCCGGCCTTCGCAGGAAGGTCGGGCTTTTTCGCGTTTCCATCCAATTACTTATGGAAATCGGTGGCCGGATGTTCCATGCTTGATTCCAAGCCTCGACACGAAGGCTGACCGGCACAACCAAAAGGGATGGAATATGAAGCGAAGAGATTTTCTCAAAGTAACCGGCTTGGGTGCGGCAGGTGCTGCAACGATCGCAGCGCCCGCGATTGCGCAGGGCTTGCCCGAAATCAAGTGGCGCATGCCGACGAGCTGGCCGAAGTCCTTGGACACGCTCTATGGCGGTGCCGAATTGATGGCCAAGATGGTCGGCGAAGCCACCGACAACAAGTTTCAGATCCAGACCTTTGCAGGCGGTGAGATCGTGCCGGGTCTGCAGGTTCTGGATGCTGTGCAAAACGGCACCTGCGAGATCGGACATACTGCCTCGTACTACTATTTCGGCAAGGATCCGACCTTCACCTTTGGCTCCGCGGTGCCGTTCGGCCCGAACCAGCGCCTGAACCAGGCCTGGTACATGTTGGGCGGCGGCAAGGAACTGCTCAACGAGTTCTACAAGAAGTACAACGTCACCTCGCTGCTGGCCGGCAACACCGGCTGCCAGATGGGCGGCTGGTTCCGGAAGGAGATCAAGACGGTCGACGATCTCAAGGGCCTCAAATTCCGTATCGGCGGCTTCTCGGGGAAGGTTTTGCAGAAGCTAGGCGCGGTGCCTCAGCAAATCGCCGGCGGCGATATCTATCCGGCGCTGGAGAAGGGTACCATCGACGGCGCGGAATGGGTTGGTCCCTACGATGACGAGAAGCTCGGCTTCTACAAGGTCGCGCCCCACTATTACTATCCCGGCTGGTGGGAAGGCGGACCGATGCTGCTGGCGTTCGTCAACCTCGACAAGTGGAATGCGCTGCCGAAATTCTACCAGAGCGTTCTCGAGCAGGCCGGTCATCAGGCCAATAACTGGATGATGGCGAAATACGACCAAGCCAATCCTCTCGCGCTCCGCAAGCTGATTGCGGGCGGCGCCAAGCTGCAGGCATTCCCGGCGCCAGTCATGGAAGCCTGCTACAAGGCCGCGAAGGAATTGCACAGCGAAGTCTCCGCCGGCAACGCGGACTTCAAGAAGGTCAACGAGTCGCTGAGCAGCTTTACGAACAACGGATATCAGTGGTTCCAGGTCGCCGAACTCGGTTACGACTACTTCATGGCTCGCCGTTCGCAGAGTTGATTGCCGCCGAGAGAGAAATCGGCAGCAAAAACCCCGGAGCGAAAGCTCCGGGGTTCTTTATTTGGGTGAAGCGGATGACGTGAGCGAGGGCGCTACTGTTTGGGCTGCCCGAAATCCAGCGGCGGCAATTCGATCTGCGGCACCTCGATCTTGATCGAGTTCGGATCGATCGTCGACGCCGCGCCCTTGTAGTGCATCACCATCGCCGGGAACATGATGACCAATATCACCATGATGACCTGGATCACGACGAACGGCACCGCGCCCCAATAGATCTGGCCGGTTGTCACCGGGTCCATGCGCTTGCCGGTGACGCGGTCGATATAGGATTCCTTCGGCGCCACCGAGCGCAGATAGAACAGCGCGAAGCCGAACGGCGGGTGCATGAACGACGTCTGCATGTTGACGCCGAGAATGACGCCGAACCAGATCAGGTCGATGCCGAGCTTTTCAGCCGCGGGTCCGAGCAACGGAATAATGATGAAGGCCAGTTCGAAGAAGTCGAGGAAGAAGGCCAGGACGAAGACGAGGGCGTTGACGAAAAGGAGGAAGCCGATCTGGCCGCCGGGCAGGGAGGTCAAGAGATGCTCGACCCAGATGTGGCCGTTCACGCCGTAGAACGTCAGCGAGAAAACGCGCGCGCCGATCAGGATGAAGATCACGAAGGCCGACAGCTTGGCCGTCGATTCCGTCGCTTGCCGGATCAGATCCCAGCTCAGCCGGCGCTTGGCGGCGCCGAGAATGAGTGCACCGGCCGCGCCCATCGCGCCGCCTTCGGTCGGCGTGGCAATGCCGACGAAGATCGTGCCGAGCACCAGGAAGATCAGGAATAGCGGCGGCACCATCACGAAGGTCGTCTGCTGCGCCATCGCCGACAGGAAACGGAAGCCGGTGAACTTATGAATGAGCCAGTTCGCCACCGCCACGAAGAAGGCGAACAGGATGCCGTAGAACATGCTGAGCACGACGTAGTCGGCTCCGCGCGCCTCCGAATGGCGCATCATGAACCAGCCGAAAACGCAACTGACGATGAAGAGGACGCCGAGCGACCAAAGTCCGCGGCTGCCATCAGGCTCGCGAAAACCGACCGCATCCGCTGGCAGACCCGGAGCAGCCTTGGGAAAGATCATGCTTACCAGGAACGCGTAGCCGGCATACAGGCCAGCAAGCACGATTCCCGGGACGAACGCGCCCTCGTACATGTCGCCGACCGACTTGCCGAGCTGGTCGGCCATCACGATCAGGACGAGAGAGGGAGGAATGATCTGCGCCAGCGTACCGGAAGCGGCGATGACGCCGGACGCCATCCTTCGGTCGTAGCCATAGCGCAACATGATCGGCAGCGAGATAAGGCCCATCGAGATGACGGAAGCGGCAACGACACCTGTGGTCGCCGCGAGCAACGCGCCGACGAAAATGACGGCATAGGCGAGGCCGCCGCGGATCGTGCCGAACAATTGTCCGATCGTATCGAGCAGATCCTCGGCCATGCCCGACCGTTCGAGCACCAGTCCCATGAACGTGAAGAACGGAATGGCGAGCAGCGTGTCGTTGTTCATCACGCCGTAGACGCGCTCAGGCAGCGCTTGCAGGAAGTCTGGGCGGAACTCGCCAAGCTCGATGCCGACAAAGGCGAAGATCAGTCCAACCGCGCCGAGCGAAAATGCCGCCGGATAGCCCAGCAGCAGGATAATCACCAGTGACGCGAACATGATCGGCGCCATGTTGGCGATGAGAAAAGCAGTCATCTAGTCCCCCTGAGATCGCGCCGACGATCAGCGTTTTTCGATCGCCTCGACGAGGTGTTCGACCTCGGCTTCGAGAGCATGTATCTGCGATGCGTGTGGATCCGGAATCAGGCCGCGCATCACGGCGATTCGCTTGATCAGTTCGGAAATGCCCTGAGCGAACAGGAACACGAACCCGATGATGATCAGCGATTTGGCCGGCCATTGCGGCAGACCACCGGCATTGCCGGACTGTTCGTTGATTTCAACCGAGCGCATGAAGAACGGACCGCCGGTGACGATCATCACGATGCAGAGTGGCATCAGGAAAAATACATGGCCGATGATGTCGACGATATCCCGCCAGCGCTTGGAAAACATGTTGTTTACGATATCGATGCGGATGTGCTCGTTGTCGAGCATCGTCCATGGCGAGCACAGCAGAAAGACAACGCCGAACAGCACCCACTGCAGCTCCAGCCAGGAATTCGACGACACGTCGAAAGTCTTGCGCACGACCGCGTTGGTGGCCGAGATGAGCACGGCTATCAGAATGAGCCACGCCAGGCGCTTGCCCGTCCACCGCGTGAACGCGTCGATTCCCCGGCTCAATTTCAAAAGCGATTGCAACGATGACCCTCCCAGACTGACGCCTCTGCCGTCTTGACCGCGCGGTTAGGCGCAGCCGGCTTATCCTGCCGAGCTAGCATGAAGCCGATGCACCAAACCAGCGCTCGCTGCTGCCGTCAATCGGAAGTTTGTTGATATTGAAGGGGAATATTTCGTCTGCGGAATACCATTGCGCCTTGGCCTGGGCGGCAGGCTGTGGGCACAATTTCGTCAACGAGTCATTGTTTGCCGGATCAGTTTCTACTGCTGCTTGAGCGGACCTAAATCCAGCGGCGGCAATTCGATCTGCGGAACCTCAATTCTGATCTTGCTGAGATCCTCCGCGCTCACCGGCTTGTCCAGCAACGCGGTAACGGTCCAGGGGAAAGCGATCACCAGCACGACCATGATGACCTGCAGGCCGATCCAGGGGATCGCCCCCCAATAAATGTCGGAACTCTTGACTTCCTTGGGCGCCACGCCGCGCAGGTAAAACAGCGCAAAGCCGAACGGCGGATGCAGGAACGACGTCTGCATGTTGACGCACAACATCACGCCGAACCAGATCAAAGCCGCATCCGCGCCGACCACTGGCGCCAGCACCTTTTGCGCAATCGGCGCAACCATCGGCAGGATGATGAAGGCGATCTCGAAGAAGTCGAGGAAGAACGCCAGGAAGAAGATGAACAGGTTGATGAAGATCAGGAAGCCCCAGACCCCGCCGGGTACCGAGGTCAGCATGTGCTCCAGCCAGACGCCGCCGGAGACGCCGAGGAACACCACGGAAAAGCAGGTCGAACCGATCAGGATGAACACCACCATCGAGGTGAGGCGCATCGTCGACTGATAGCCCTGACGGATGAGGTCGCGGAGGTCGGGAATGCGCACGGCTTCCAGACAAATCCAGATCACGGCGAGATAGGTGATTGCGAAGGCGATCTTGAAGAGAAAGCTGCCCGTGTAGAGGATTCCGAGAATCGTTCCGACGCCTGCGGCGACGATGCCGATCAGCAGAATCCTGTTGCCGGCCGCGCTGAATTCCTTGTGATGTATTGCAGCAAGCACGACGGCGCCAACGGCGCCCATCGCGCCGGCTTCGGTCGGCGTCGCCAGGCCCAGCATCATGGTGCCGAGCACGACGAAGATCAGCACCGCCGAGGGGATGATTCCCATCAGGCATTTTCGCCACAGCGGCCAGCCGGTCAGCGTCAACGCCGACCTCGGCACCGGCGGCACGTGGTCCGGCTTGATGATGCCGAGCACAAAGGTGTAGCCGGCGAACAGCGCGATCTGGAATAATGATGGTCCCCAAGCGCCGAGATACATATCGCCGACCGACTTGCCAAGCTGGTCGGCCAATACGATCAGCACCAGCGACGGCGGCACCAGTTGGGTGATGGTGCCCGAGGCCGCCAGCACGCCGGTGATGTAGCGCATGTTGTAGCCATAGCGGATCATCACCGGCATTGAGATCAGTGCCATGGCGATAACCTGAGCCGCCACCGTGCCGGTAATCGCGCCGAGAATGAAGCCGACGATGATGACGGAGTAGCCTAGTCCGCCGCGCACCGGGCCGAACAACTGGCCCATCGAATCCAGCATGTCTTCGGCCAGGCCGCATCGTTCGAGGACGGCGCCCATGAACGTGAAGAAAGGGATCGCCAGCAGCAATTCGTTGGCCAGCACGCTGCCGAAGATGCGGCCCGGAATCGCCTGCATGAAGCTGAAGTCGAAAAAGCCTAGATGGATCGCGAGAAAGCCGAACGAGAATCCGACCGCCGCCAGCGTGAATGCGACGGGAAAGCCGATCAGCATCGCCAGAATAAGTCCGCCGAACATCAGCGGCGGCATCATTTCCAGCGTGATCATTGCACCGGTCTTTCGTACCTGGCATCGATGGTCACGAGATTCTGCAGCGCGGCGACGCGCTTGATGACCTCCGAGACGCCCTGCAGTGCGAGCATCACGAAACCTGCGGGCACGACGAGCTTGATCGGCCAGCGCAACAGGCCTCCGGCGTTGCTGGATTCCTCGCCGACGGCGTAGGCCTGCAGGAAGAACGGCCAGGACAGCCAGGTCAGCAGCAGGCAGGCCGGGATCAGGAAGCACAGTGTTCCGATCAGGTCGAGCCAGAGCTGGCCGCGTTCGGAGAGCATCAAATAGAAGATTTCGACGCGAACATGCTCATTGCGCTTGAAGGTGTAGGAGGCGCCGAACATCACGAAGATGGCGAACATGTACCACTGCAGTTCGAGCCAGCCGTTGGAGCTATAGCCGAACGCGTAGCGGATCATCGCATTGCCGGCGCTGACCGTGCACGCTGCGAGGACCAGAAGGTTGCAGAGATTGCCGATCTTTTCGTTGAGCAGATCGATGCCGGCACTGAGCGCTAACAACGGCCGCATCATACCTGCCCGGGCGGCGGCCACGACGCCATCGCCGATGTCGCGATCGATTGCATCGATCGTCCTCCCATTTTGCGCTTCCGCCGTCTTTGCCGCTCCGTTTAGGTGCGGTGGCCTGTCCAGCCATGCTGGCGTGAAGCAGCCGCACCATTCCAGCGCGCTGCAACAGCGTCAATCGGAAAATGCGTCGGACGATATGGGGCTGCGGTTACTAGCCGCCCGTCACGCTCATGTGGCGCGAGACGCTCGGGCGATTATGCCGACGGTCGATGATGAAGTCGTGGCCCTTCGGCTTCAGCCCGATGGCGCGATCAATCGCTGCCGAGAGCAGGTCGTCCTCCGCGGAAGCCCGCAACGGCTTGCGCAAATCGGAGGCATCCTCATGGCCGAGGCAGGTGTGCAACGTGCCGGTGCAGGTGATCCGTACGCGGTTGCAGGACTCGCAGAAATTATGCGTCATCGGCGTGATGAAGCCGAGTTTGCCGCCGGTCTCAGTGACGCGGACGTAGCGAGCGGGGCCGCCGGTGTCGTCGTCGAGATCGGTCAGCGTGTAGTGCTGCGCAAGGCGGGCACGGAGCAGCGACAGCGGCACATACTGGTCGATCCGCCCTTCGCCGATGTCGCCCATCGGCATGACTTCGATCAGCGTCAACGCCATGCCCTTGCGGTGCGCCCAATCCATCAGCGAGGGGATCTCTTCCTCGTTCACGTTCTTCAGCGCCACCGCATTGATCTTGACCGCAAGCCCTGCGTTCCGCGCGGCCTCTATGCCGGCCAGAACCTGGTCGAGATCGCCCCAGCGCGTGATGGTGCGGAACTTTGCGGGATCGAGCGTGTCGAGCGAGACGTTGACGCGGCGGACGCCGCAGTCGCGCAGTTCGGCCGCAAAGCGCGCCAGTTGCGAGCCGTTGGTGGTCAGCGTCAGCTCATCGAGTGCGCCGGTTCCGAGATGCCGCGACAGCGAGCGCACCAGCGACATCACGTTGCGTCGGACCAGCGGCTCACCGCCGGTGAGGCGGATCTTGCGCACGCCCTTGGCGATGAAGGCCGAGCACAGTCGGTCGAGTTCCTCCAGCGTCAGGAGATCCTTCTTCGGCAGGAACGTCATGTCCTCGGACATGCAGTAGAAGCAGCGCAGGTCGCAGCGATCGGTCACCGACACGCGCAGATACCGGATGGTCCGGCCGAAGGGATCGACCATCGGACGTATCAGATGATCGGGTGACGGGGAGCCGCTCATTCAAACTGCCTCTAAAGGGGCCGCGTACTGGTTCGCTAGCATAATCTAGGCACCTTGTAAGGCGCCTACAATCGCAACCTCTGAAAGGGGGCCGCGGGGGCAGGCGGGGGGCCTATGGCGATCAAATAATAACTGTAAGATCAAACAGTTAAATCCGTAAAGCGGCCGCTGAGCCCATCCACGGCGGCCGGTAATTCGCGCATATGCCCGATCAGCCGGTCGGGCCTAAGCTGGGCGATCGGAACGTCGGTGTAGCCGAATTCGACGCCAATCACGGGAACGCCGGCCCGCCTGGCGACGCCGACGTCAGGTCCCGCGTCACCCACCATGATGGTCGCGCCAATATCCCCGCCAGCGCGCGCCACCGTTTGCCGCAGGATCACGGGGTCGGGCTTGGCGACGCCGAACGTGTCGGCGCCGCAGATCGCGGCGAACCGTCCGCTCAGGCCCAGTTCGTCGAGCAGCCGCTTCGACAGCCATTCCAGCTTGTTGGTGCAGACCGCAAAACGACAGCCCTGCGCCTCGAGATCGTCGAGCGCGGCCTCCAGCCCCTCGAAGGGGCGCGATTCGACGGCGATATGGGCGCCGTAATAATCGACAAAATCCCTGGTGAGCCGGTCGATGTCGCCAGCGCTTATCGCACGGCCTGCCAGTTCCAGCCCCCGTTCGATCATCTTGCGGGCGCCTGCGCCGATCATGTTGCGCGCGGCACGCAGCGGCAGCGGCGGCAATCCTTCGCGATCGAGCACGAAATTGAGGGCGGCGATCAAGTCGGGCGCGGTGTCGACCAGCGTGCCGTCGAGGTCGAAGACAACAGTGCGGGGAAGGCTCATCCGGAATTCGCTATCCGCAGGCGGGCCTTCATGCAAGTGCAGCCCCGACACAGCGGACAACCTATTTCTGGCAATTTAGACGGGCCACGGCGCTGTTCCCAAGGCCAAAACGACGCTAGACATGCGCCCGCGGATCGGCGGATTCTGGGGAGCATCGTCAACGTGGATATGGACCAACTTAAGCGGCAAGCGGCGGCACGGGCGCTGGAGCATGTGCAGGATGGCATGAAGCTCGGGCTCGGCACCGGCTCGACCGCCAAGCATTTTGTCGAACTGCTCGGCGAGAGGATTGCCGGCGGGATGAAGGTGATCGGCGTGCCGACCTCGGAAGCGACCCGCGCCCAGGCCGAGGCCTGCAAAATTCCGCTGACCACGCTCGATGAAGTCGACCGGCTCGACCTCACCGTCGATGGTGCCGACGAGCTAGATCCCGCCCTCAACCTGATCAAGGGCGGCGGTGGGGCGCTGCTCCGGGAGAAGATCGTGGCGGCGGCGTCCGATCGCATGATCGTGATTGCCGACGATACCAAATGGGTCGATGTTCTCGGCCGCTTCCCCCTACCTGTAGAGGTGATTCCGTTCGGGCTGGCCGCCACCCAGCGGGCCATGGCCGCGGCATTTGCCCAAAGCGGCGTTTCCGGGCAAATGAGGCTCCGCAAGGGCAAGGACGGCCACGTTTTTGTCACCGATGGCGGCCACTGGATTGTCGATGCCCATCTCGGGCGCATCGCCGATGCGCCGCGTCTGGCGGGCCTGTTGAGCCTGATCCCGGGTGTCGTCGAACACGGGTTGTTCATTGGCTTGGCCAGCACCGCCGTCCTGGCAGGTGCCCAGGGAATTCGCGTAGTTGAGCGGCGGTAACGCCGGTAATCGAGGAGAATTGGAATGAAGAGGCTTTCACGGATTTTGTCGGCGGCCGGCCTTGCGGTAGGTCTGGCCCTGACCGGCGCTCCGGCCGGCGCGCAGCAGAAGAACGCGCCCGCGGCGCCTGCGACCGCGCCACTCAAGCCCGGCTCACCGGCGGCGATCGCCGCCGCCAAGGAAATCCTGGCGATGAAGAACGCGGCGGCGATGTATGCCAACGCCGTTCCCAATCTCGTCGAGCAGACCAAGAACGTGCTGATGCAGAGCAATCTGAACTATCAGAAGGATCTCAACGAGGTCGCCGTGATCGTGGCCAAGAATCTCGCCGGCCGCGAAAAGGAGATCGGCGAAGGCATGGCGCAGGTCTACGCCAATGAGTTCACCGAGCAGGAGTTGAAGGACCTCGTGACCTTCTACAAGTCGCCGCTCGGCCAGAAGCTGCTCGCGAACGAGCCCCGCGCCATTCAGTTCAGCATGTCCTATATGAACCAGTGGGCGCAGCAATTTGCTGAAGTCATCAATGGCCAGTTCCGCGCCGAGATGAAGAAGCGCGGCAAGGATATCTGATCTTCAAGCGAAGCATGCCCTCGGACCTTGATCCGAGGGTGGACTTCCGGTTCGCATGAAGAAAACGCGTCAAATACAGATATAAGAGAGCAAACGGGCGACTTCGGGCGGGTTAAGATGGCAAAGTTCGACGTCGATCTGTTCGTCGTCGGTGGTGGTTCGGGCGGCGTTCGCGCCGCCCGCATCGCTGCCGGCCATGGCGCAAAGGTCATGGTTGCCGAAGAATACCGGATGGGCGGCACCTGCGTGATCCGCGGCTGCGTGCCGAAAAAGCTGTTCGTGCTCGGCTCGCATGTCCGCCACGAGATCGAGGACGCAAAAGGCTTCGGCTGGACCATTCCCGAATTCTCCTTTGATTGGCCGACGCTGGTCGCCAACAAGGATAAGGAGATCGCCCGCCTCGAAGGCATCTACGCCGCCAATGTCGAGAAATCAGGCGCGAGCATCGTCAAGACGCGCGCGGTGCTGGAAGACGCCCACACGCTGCGCCTGTTGACCGGCGAAACGGTCACCGCAAAATACATCCTGATCGCGACCGGCGGCGCGCCCAACCATGGGCGGGAGATCCCCGGAATCGAGCACGTGATTTCCTCCAACGAGGCGTTTCACCTCACGGAATTGCCGAAGCGCATCGTGATCCAGGGCGGCGGATATATCGCGCTGGAATTCGCCGGCATCTTTGCCGGCTTCGGCTCCGACGTGACCGTGATCTATCGCGGCGACAATATTCTGCGCGGTTTCGATGAGGACGTCCGCAAGCACGTGCGCGCCGAGATGGAGAAGCAGGGGATTACGATCATCACCGGCTGTACCATCGATAAAGTGGACAAGCACGGCAACGAATACACCACGCATCTGTCCAGCGGTTCGAGCATCGCCTCGGAGAAGGTGATGTTCGCGATCGGCCGGCACCCGAACGTCGCCAATCTCGGGCTCGAAAAGGCCGGAGTCGTCATCAATCCCGCCAATGGCGGCATTGCCGTCGATGAGTGGTCGAAGACGTCGGTCGACAACATCTATGCGATCGGCGACGTCACCCATCGCCTCAATCTGACGCCGGTTGCGATCCGAGAGGGCCATGCCTTCGCCGACACCGTGTTCGGCAAGCGGCCGGTAGCAGTCGACCACGCCACCATTCCGACGGCGGTGTTCTCGCAGCCCGAGGTCGGCACCGTCGGCCTGACCGAAGCGCAGGCCCGTGCGCAAGTAAGCCATGTCGACATCTACAAGGCCGATTTCCGCCCGATCAAGGCGACGATGTCCGGCCGCGACACCCGCGTGCTGATGAAGCTCGTGGTCGACGGCACGACGGACCGCGTGCTGGGCTGTCACATCGTCGGCGACACCGCCGCCGAGATCGTCCAGGCGGTCGCCATCGCCGTGAAGATGAAGGCCACCAAGGCCGATTTCGACGCGACGATTGCGCTGCACCCGACGGCGGCCGAGGAACTGGTGACCATGCGGACGCCGACGGCACGGTATGTGCGGCAGGCGGCGGAGTAAAATCCGTAGGATGGGGTGGAGCGAAGCGATACCCATCGCCTTTCGTGAAGCGCTATAGATGGGTATTAATTCGCTCCTCCATCCAACTCGCTGGCAATTGACCTAGGTTAGAGTCCTGTGTCGCGCGAGCCCGAAATTTTTGCCGTAACGAGTCGGCTCGCAGCGGACATGGCATCGCTTCATCCGCAGCATCGGGCGGCACTCGAAGGCGCGCTGATCCGTCCACGTACAGCCGGCGTGAGTGACTGCCCCGGAGAATTCGTTGTTGTGGTGGCGGTTCTCGACGACAAGCTGCTTTATTGGTCGGACGTCGAGGAGGGGTGGGAGCTCGAGGTGCCCGATGCTCGCGGCAACATTGCCTCTCGCGGTTGCAACCAGTTTGAACTCCGGCATGTGCTCTATCAGGTTTTCGGCGACCCCGATGCGTCCTAGAGGCGGCCGAGTAGGCGTGCCAAGGGCTACCGATGGCTGCGGCACTCTGATAACGGTGCAGGCAACCATTCAATATTCAATAGCGGAGCTATCTCCATGATCGAATCAATCGGTATCGTAGGCGCGGGCACCATGGGTAACGGCATTGCTCAGGTTTGTGCCGCAGCCGGTCTTCCCGTCGTTATGACCGACATCTCCGATGCCGCCCTCACGCGCGGCATGTCGGTCGTCGCCAACAGCCTGGAGCGCCTCGTCAACAAGCAGAAGATGACTGACGCCGACCGGCAGGCGGCGCTGGCGCGCATTACGACGACCACGGACACGGCGAAGTTTTCCACCTGCGATCTCGTGATCGAGGCGGCGACCGAGAATGAGGACCTGAAGATGAAAATCCTGAAGGACCTCTGTCCAAAACTGCGGCCACAGGCGCTGCTCGCCACCAACACATCGTCGATCTCGATCACGAAACTCGCGGCGGCGACCGACCGGCCGGACCGCTTCATCGGCATGCACTTCTTCAATCCGGTGCCGCTGATGGCGCTGTTGGAATTGATCCGGGGCTTGCAAACCTCCGACGATACCCATGCCAAGGCGGAAGCCTTTGCAAAGCGGATCGGCAAGGTCTCGATCACGGCAAAGAACAGCCCGGGTTTTGCGGTCAACCGCATCCTCTGCCCGATGATCAACGAGGCGATCTTTGCGCTGCAGGAGGGACTGGCGACCGCGGAAGACCTCGACGCCGGCATGAAGCTCGGCTGCAATCACCCGATCGGCCCGCTGGCGCTCGCCGACATGATCGGCCTCGACACCATGCTGTCGGTGATGGAGGTGTTCTACCAGGGCTTCAACGATCCGAAATACCGCCCCGCGCCGCTCTTGAAGGAAATGGTCGCCGCCGGTCATCTCGGCCGCAAGACCGGGCAGGGGTTTTATAGTTACGGGAAGTAGGGGAGCGACAGCATCTAGGATGGGTATCGCTTCCGCCTTCGCTGGCGACCTACGGCGGACAAGTCGCTCCACCGATCCTACGAAGTCATTTCGGATTCGGATCGGCAAGACCCCTCGCCGGATTCTCGAATTTGCCTTCACGCGCCAGCCTCACCGCATTTCCCAGCGCGCGTGCCGCGTTGCGCACCTCCTCCTGAAATTCCCGGTCCTCGTCGAGTGCCTGGTGCGAGGTGGCGTAGGGCTCCATGTAGCCGATGTAGCCCTCGGCTTCGGCGGTGCGGCCAGCCGAGATTAACGACATGTCGGTTAGCCAGTCTGAAAGCGAGCGGCGCAGCGTCTCCGTGCCCGCGCTGTCACCGTGCACGACGAGGCCGAAATGCCGGCCGGCCAGATGGCGCGGATAGGACCATCCCTTCAGTTCGAGCGCCTTGGCCTGGTCGGCATGCTTGCCGTGCGTCGAGGTCGGATCGGGATTGCCGCCATCGGCGCAGACCAGGCGATCCATCATCGCCTTCAGCGGCGTCGGCGCGTGATACCAGTTCACCGGCGCCACGATCAGGATGCCGTGCGCGGCCACCCAGAGCGGATAGATTTCGTTCATCCAGTCGTCGGTCTGGCCGAGCGAATAGTTCGGATAGCAACTGCAGGGCCAGTGGCAGAGCGGCATCGCGGTGGCGACGCAGGATTTGCAGGGATGAATCTGCCGTCCATATTCCGACGTTAGCCGCGACAGATCCAGAATGTCGACCGCAAATCCCATTTCGACCAGCACCGGCTCGGCGAGCTTGACCAGCCGCCACGTCTTGGACGCCTCGCCGGGGCAGGTATGCTCGCTTCGCGCCGAGCCGTTGATGACGAGGATGCGCGGCTGCGCTGCAGCATCGTCGTGGCGCCGCTGCGCTTCGAGAATAGCCTCGCGTGCGGCCAGCCAGTCCACCGCGATTTCGTACTCGGGATCGACGAAGCCCGCGCCCGCCTTGCGCGTCAGCGGGGCTTTGCGGGAATGACTATAGGCGTCCCATGCCGCCGCGACGACGGCGTCGAGCTCGCGATGCAGCGGCTGGAAGACCGGATCGACAAAGCGGCCGCGATAGCGCCTCTCGAATTCCTCGCGCGGCAATTTGACGGGCGGCATTTCCTTGCGAACGTCCGGCGCCGCCATGGATCGATCCTTTCGCGCGATGATGGCTGCCGTGTCAACGTTGGAGCCGGAGCGGCGGTTCCGGGGGCTGGCCGGAGATCTAGTCCGGACGCCACATGTCGAACAGTTCCGCGGCGCTGACCAGCTCGATCTGCTCGTTGAACCGCGTCCGGTACATGGTCATCAGCGCATCATGGCCGGTGTCCGAGGAACTACACAGCGCATCCTGCACGATGACGACGCGAAAGCCGAGATCGACCGCGCCGAGCACCGTAGCAAGCACGCAGACATCGGTCTCCGCGCCTGACACCACCACTGTGCCGACATGCCGCTCGACCAGCAGATGACCGAGCCGCGATCCGAAGAACGCCGAATAGGCGGGCTTGTCGACGACCAGAGCCGGCGGTGAATATCGTGCTAGCGCCGGCACGATGTCGAGCGCGCCGGGCGCGAGATCGCTGCGCGTCGCGCGCTGCCATTTGGTGAAGTAGACGCGCCACTGGCCGCGACGGTCTTCCGGCCGCTCGGGTGTAATGAAGCGCGTGAATACCGTCCGCTCCCGATATCGTGCGGCGATTTGCGCGATCACCGGCAATACCTTTTCCATCCATGGCGTTTCCCATACGCCGCCCCTGGCGAAGATGTTCTGCATGTCGATGCACAGATGTGCGGCGTCGCGAAATCCTTCCATGAGTGGCCTCTCGCCTCATTGAGAAGGCTAATTCGGAAAATGGGAGCTGGTTTCAACAGCTGGCCGGGAACGTCCGGCCGTGCCAGGTGCGCGTAACGTCGCGACCGAGGCTCGGCGGCCGAGAGTGAACGGAACTCCCGCCTTTGTGCCACGTTGCATTCATGGTTGATGATGCGTGGATGGAAAGGCCATGGCTTACTTTTCCAGAGGACAGGACGCGATCGAGCGGAGCGGCAAGATCCTGGCGGATGTCGTATGTGCGCTGCTCCTGTTGGGCTTCGCAATTGCGTATTTCGGCTGGCTAGGCGGCGCGGTTGCGTTTCTCATCGTCGAAGGCGGGCTGCTGGCGGTCGAATACGTCTTGCCCGGCGACGACGGTGACGCGGCCGCCGTTGTGAGGTGAACGCGGACCGCCAGGCGAACCATATGCGTGGTCTCACTGCCCGATGGTCAACCTCGCGCAGAGAAGGGACTGTTCATGCCCGTGAAGGTCGATGCCGACGATCTGACAGCAACGGTGCGCTACGCGTTGGAGACCACACGCGCCACGGCAGCATGCCCTTTCCATTGGGATGTGATTGTTCGCGTCGGCGATGACGCCGCCGAGAGCCATGCTTTCGAGCGCGCAAGAAAAATTGTCAGGAGCGATGGCACCCATTGGCCGGTGCAAGCTGTCAGGAGCGAGTTCGCGCGTCAGCTTGGCGAGGCCGCGGACGGCCAATGTCCCCGGTGCGCGGGCTGATCGCAAGTTACGCGCGGACCTCCGCCTGGATCCATTCCGCGGCCCCGCGCCACAGCGTGTCGCGATGCTCGGGCCGGAAAAATCCCATATGCCCGATCTTGCTCACGCCAGTATCCGCAGGCCTCACCGTGATGATCTCAGGCGCAGTCGAGGTAAATCCCGAACACAACAATTCGACCGCCGGCGGCGTTGCCCAGGGATCGTCGGACATGCAGAGGGCACGCAACGCGCCCTGGTATTTCGGGAAATTCTGCACGGCTTCGAGCCTGGCATCGTCGAACAGATAGCGCGGGCTCATCACCCAGCCGACCCATTGCAAAAATGCATCCTTCGGCAGATCCATGCCGAGGCCGGCCTTGCCGGGCATGTAGCCGAGCGCGCGGGTCAACGGAGCGCCGACAAAATTGAGCAGGGCATAGACGCGGTAGCGCTCCGGCGCCGTCATCAGTTTCCAGTAGCCGGCTTGTGCGGCGATCAGGAGTGCACGCGAAATCTCCGAATTGTTCGGCAACAGGCCGAGCGCCTGGCCGCCGAACGAATGCCCGACATAGGCGAAGGGCAGCGCCTTGTAACGCTCCCGCATCCAGGCGACCGCCGCGGTGATGTCCTGGGCTGCCCAGTCCGACATCGAGGCCTTGAAGCCGACCAGCGATTTCGGCCTGATGGAGCCGGTTAGCGCCTGCGGCCTCGAGTCGCCGGTGCCGCGATAGTCGTAGGTCAGAACCGCGCAGCCGCGGTGGGCGAGGTAACTGGCAAAGCCCCGGTAGAGCTTGCGGGGAACGGCGGTCGCTGAATTGACCAGGACCGCATGGCGTTTGGCCCCGCGGGGCAGAAACAGCGTCGCGGCAAGGGGATATCCATCCGTCGCGGGCATCGTGATGTCGTCGCTAAATATGTCGTCCAGCCCCGGCTCGGCCACCGTGTTCTCCTGCCAGCTTTGCGAGCGGCCATAACAAATGCGAATTCGGATTTCGCCGCAAGAGCTTGTCAGGACTACCGGAAATCTAACTGGCGGTCGGCCCGCGGCCTGTGTATAACCCGGCCTTCGTAACCTTCGACCCGGCTCAGCCGCGAGGCTTCGCCTTGGTCTTCCCGACTTTGGTCGCGCCGAAGTTTTAACGAAGGCGGATAAGTTGCGGTTTTTGCTCAGGAGTTAACGTCATGTCCGAGCGGTGGACGCCCGATAGCTGGCGCACCAAGCCGGTGCTGCAGGTCCCCGATTATCCCGATGCCAAGGCATTGGCCGACGTCGAGGCGCAGCTCGCGACGTTTCCGCCGCTGGTGTTCGCCGGCGAGGCCCGTAACCTGAGGAAGGCGCTCGCCCGCGTCGCGGCCGGCGAGGCCTTCCTGCTGCAGGGCGGCGATTGCGCTGAGAGCTTTGCCGAGCACGGCGCCAACAACATCCGCGACTTCTTCCGCGTGCTGCTGCAGATGGCCGTGGTCCTGACCTATGCCGGCGCGCTGCCGGTAGTGAAGGTCGGCCGCATCGCCGGGCAGTTCGCAAAGCCGCGCTCGTCGAACATGGAAAAGGTTGGCGGCGTCGAGCTACCGAGCTACCGCGGCGACATCATCAACGATATCGCCTTCACCCCGGAAGCGCGCATCCCCGATCCGCAGCGCCAGTTGATGGCGTACCGGCAGTCGGCGGCGACGCTGAACCTGCTCCGCGCATTCGCGACCGGCGGCTTCGCCAATCTCGGCAGCGTGCACCAGTGGATGCTGGGCTTCCTCAACGACTCCCCGCAGTCACGCCGGTACAAGGAACTGGCGGATCGAATTTCCGACGCGCTGAACTTTATGCGCGCCTGTGGGCTGGATCTCGAAAGCCATCCCGAACTGCGCGCCACCGATTTCTACACGAGCCACGAGGCGCTGCTGCTCGGCTACGAGCAGGCGCTGACCCGGGTGGATTCCACCACCGGCGACTGGTACGCGACGTCAGGCCACATGATCTGGATCGGCGACCGCACCCGCCAGCTCGACCACGGCCATGTCGAATATTTCCGCGGCATCAAGAACCCGATCGGCCTGAAATGCGGCCCCTCGCTGAAGCCGGATGAGTTGCTCAAGCTGATCGACATCCTCAATCCCGACAACGAGCCGGGACGGCTGACGCTGATCAACCGTTTCGGCTCCGACAAGGTCGGCGATCATCTCGCGCCGCTGATCCGCGCCGTGCAGCGGGAAGGGCGGGTTGTGGTCTGGTCTTGCGATCCCATGCACGGCAACACCATTACCTCGACATCAGGCTACAAGACCCGTCCGTTTGACCGGGTGCTCTCGGAGGTGAAGTCGTTCTTCGCGATCCACGCCGCCGAAGGCACCCATGCCGGCGGCGTGCATCTGGAGATGACCGGACAGGACGTCACCGAATGCATCGGCGGCGCGCGCGCCATCACCGACGAGGACCTCAACGACCGCTACCACACGGTCTGCGATCCCCGCCTCAACGCCGAACAGTCGATCGATATGGCTTTCCTGATTGCCGAACTGCTGAAGCAGGAACGCGCCGGGAAAGCTCAGCCGATGCCGGCCGCAGCGGGACTTTGATTTGCTGCGACTCTGGCGGGCCACGATCAACACGCGTAACGGCCTCGCTTTTGCGATCCGCTCGGAGCAGGCCGTCCGCGAGGAACTGTTCGCATTGGCGCTGTCGGTACCGCTGGCCTGGCTGATCGGTGCGACCACGATGCGCCGCGTGGAACTGGTCGCGGCCGTCGCCTTTGTCCTGGTGGTCGAGCTGCTCAACACCGCGATCGAAAAGCTCGCCGACCGCCTGACCACCGATCACGATCCGAAGATCGGGCAGGTCAAGGATATGGGGTCGGCGGCGGTCGGCGTGGCGCTGTTGATGGCCGGCCTGTTCTGGCTGTTCGCCCTCGCGGAACGCATGGGCGCTATTTAGATATGCGGTTCTGATCAGGATCAGAACTGCATATCTAAGTTTTTGTTTTGACGCGTTTTCTTCGCGCGAACCGGTATCCCCTTCGCTCGACAACGCTATCAAAGCGAGCAATTGCAGTTTGCTCTTGTGCAAGGCACCATCGCTCCCATGACCGACACCTTTACGATCACGCTGGCGCAGTTGAACCCGACGGTCGGCGACGTGCCAGGCAATGCCGCCAAGGCCCGCGCGGCGCGCGACAAGGCTGCGGCCGATGGCGCCGACCTCCTGCTGCTGCCCGAATTGTTCATCTGCGGTTATCCGCCGGAAGACCTGGTACTGAAGCCAGCCTTTCAGGCCGCCTGCCGCGCCGCGGTCGAAGAGCTGGCGCGCGAAACCGCGGGCGGGGGACCGGCTGTTCTAATCGGCACGCCGTGGGTCGAGGACGGCAAGCTCTATAACGCCTGCGCGCTGCTCGATCAGGGCCGCATCGCCGCGTTGCGCTTCAAGGCGAACCTGCCGAACTACGGCGTGTTCGATGAAAAGCGGCTGTTCGCGCGCGGTCCGGCCGCCGGGCCGGTGACGGTCCGCGGCATCCGCGTCGGCGTCCCCATCTGCGAGGACATCTGGCTCGAAGAGTCCGAGGAATACGAGAACGTCGTCGAGTGCCTCGCCGAGACCGGCGCGGAAATTCTCGTGGTGCCTAACGGCTCGCCCTACGCGCGCGACAAGAACGACCTCCGGCTGTCGATTGCGGTCGCCCGCGTCACCGAGAGCGGGCTGCCGCTGGTCTATCTCAATCAGATCGGCGGGCAGGACGAACTGGTGTTCGATGGCGCGTCGTTCGCGCTCAACGCCGATCTGTCGGTGGCGGCGCAACTGCCCGCGTTCGAAGAAAGCATCACCACGCTGCGCTGGACCAAGGGCGCCGACGGCTGGCGCTGCTCGGGCCCCGTAATGCCCCTGCTCGAGGGCGACAAGGGCGATTACGCCGCCTGCGTGCTGGGCCTGCGCGACTACGTCCGCAAGAACGGCTTTCCGGGCGTTTTGCTCGGCATCTCCGGCGGCATCGATTCCGCGCTGTGCGCGGCCATCGCTGTCGATGCGCTCGGCGCCGATCAGGTCCGCGGCGTGATGCTGCCGTTCCGCTTCACCGCGCAGGTGTCGCTCGACGATGCCGCGAAACTCGCCAAAGCACTCGGCATCCGCTACGAGGTGCTGCCGATTGCCGATGCGGTGAACGGTTTCGAGAAAATCCTCTCCGGACCATTTGCCGGGCTGCCGCGCGATATCACCGAAGAGAATTTGCAGGCGCGCACCCGCGGCACGCTCTTGATGGCGATTTCCAACAAGACCGGCGCGATGGTGGTGACGACAGGCAACAAGTCGGAAATGTCGGTCGGTTACGCCACGCTCTATGGCGACATGAACGGCGGCTTCAATCCGATCAAGGACATCTACAAGACCGAAGTGTTCCGGCTATCGAGTCTGCGCAACGAGTGGAAGCCGGACGGCGCGCTCGGGCCGTCGGGCGAGGTGATCCCGGTCAACATCATCACGCGCCCGCCGACGGCGGAGCTGCGCGAGAACCAGACCGACCAGGATTCACTGCCGCCCTACGAGATGCTGGACGGCATACTGGAGCGTCTGGTCGAGCGCGAGGAGCCGCTGGCCACGATCATCGCGGCCGGTTTCCCGGCTGATATGGTGACGCGGATCGATCGCCTGCTCAACATCGCCGAATACAAGCGGCGGCAGGCTGCGCCCGGCGTCAAGGTGACCGAAAAGAACTTTGGCCGCGACCGCCGCTATCCCATCACCAACCGCTTCCGCGACAACGGCAAGGCGCTGCCCGCGCCCGACGAAAAGCTGGTCGCCCGCGCCGGCCGCGCCTCGGCGGATGCATTCGAAGGGTAGGGCGTTTCGCCTACTGCTTCGGCGGGATGAAGGTCGGGCCGACGGTGCGGATCGGCTTGTCCTTGTCGTTGGTCGGGGCCGCCGTGTCAGCCGGAGCCGTCGCCGGTGCAGGCGCGGCGGCGGTGGTGCCTGCGGGCGCGGCACCCTTCTTGGGCGGCGGCGCGCCTTTCGACTGCCCGCGCTGCTGCATCCGCCTCGCACTTTCCTCGGTGACGATGATGTCGCCCTGCTGTTCGACCGCCGCCCTGTCATCGACGGACTTCAGCGCTTCGGACCAGGTCTGGCCCGCAGGCTTGCACGAGCAGGATGCGTTGAACTCGGTGCGGAATTTGAACGCGTTGGGCAGCGATGAATATGGCTGGCCGTTGATCGAGACCGCCTGGTTGATGTCTTCGCCGGGATTGCGGTAGGCGAACAGGTTCGCCTCCGCCGCCGGGCACAGCGCTTTGCAGGTCCGCTCATCGTCCTGGAATCGGGCCTGCACGGTGGCGAACGAGACCGGGAAATAGGCGCCGTCGCAGGTGCGGACGCAGACGGTACGGTAGGTGCCGGATGGCGCGCCGAGATCGGCGCTCGGCGGCGGCAGCGTGTTGTTGTTGTTGCCGAACAGGCTGTCGATGAAGTTGCCGGGGCCGCGCGCGGCAGCGGCATATTGCGGGCCGCAATTGTTCTGCGCGAGCGCCACCAGCACCGAGCGGCGCTGGTTTTCGCGGTCAGCGCCGCCGATGCCGCCGCTGCGCAGGCGCTCCAGGCTGGTGGTGATCTGGTCGAGATTGGCGCGCATCTGCTGAATCTGGTTGTTCACCGGGCCGCACTGGGCGGAACGACCGTTGAACAGCGAGAAGAAGCCCGAGCTGTCGCAGCCCATGCGCTTGGCTTGCAGCGTGACCCGGTCGAACTCGGCCTGCTGCTTGGACTCGGCTTCCTGATAGCGGCGGATCTGTTCATCCTTGGCGGGGTCACCGGTGCCCGCGCCGCGGTCGATCGTCGCCAATTGTCCTTCGAGCCGGATGCAGATCGGATTGGCCTGCGCGCCCTGTTGGGGCGGGGCATCCTGGTTCATCTGCGCCATGGCGTCTTGGTTCGTCTGCGCCAAAGCGGGTGCGTCCGGGGCGGCGATGCCGAGCAGGATGGCGCAGGTCAAAATTCGAAGGGAGAGGGAAGCGTTGCGAATTTTCAGCATATCCGGCCATTGAGAGCTGATCCGCGCGGCTCAAAAAGCCTGATGACGCGGCCAAGGCGGCGTTCTGCGGCCAAGGCCGCATCCAATAGCTGCTTCTCGGGGCAGCGTCACGTCGTTTCCGGGGCGCGGGTGTGGCAAACCGGCCCTTAAAATCGCAGGATTAGGTCTGTTTAGCGCTGGCAGGTAATGGCGACGTATTCGCCGCACGCCGGGCCTGAGCACTTGTTGCCGCCGCCGATCGGAACCGCGCTGGTGACCTCGTCGGGCTCGACGCGACGATAGGCGGTGGCCTGCGCAAATTCCCGTGACTGACAATAGGAGCGGGCGGCGTGGGCGCCACATTTGTCGCCTCTGGCGAGGCACTCGTCCACGCCGTAACCATCGGCCTGGTTGGCCACGATGAAGACGCGGCTGTCGGCGGCAGCGGCCGAGGCGGCGAGCAGGAAGGCACAGACAATGAGTGCGGAGTAAAGTCGCATGGATGGCACCGGCGGCGGGAAGAGACCGCCCTCAGAAATAGGCCCAAAGTGTTAATAATGATTAACCATGAGGGCCGAGGGCGGCTGCGAATGGCGGGGTTCGGCGGCCTGATCGCCCCCAAATCGGGCACAAGCAAGGCCTTGACGCCGTGCTTGCGATACCGCAATGGTTGGAACCATGAACGGTCTCCTCGCCATCTGCGCCATTTGCCGCGAGATTATTAGCTAGCGATTCGCTGGCTGAGGCCGTCTTTTCTCAAAAATGAGATCACTGGACGCCCGGCCGCAAGGGATGGGTACGCCATGGAATTGCGTCTCTACGATACGTTGACCAAGGAGAAGCGGCCGTTCGTGCCGCTCGATCCGAAGAACGTCCGCATGTATGTCTGCGGACCAACCGTCTATGACTTTGCCCATATCGGCAACGCGCGTCCGGTCATCGTGTTCGATGTCCTGTTCCGCCTGCTGCGCCATCTCTACGGCGAGGCGCACGTCAAATATGTCCGCAACATCACCGACGTCGATGACAAGATCAACGACCGCGCCGCGCGGGATTTTCCGGGCCTGCCGCTGAACGAGGCGATCCGCAAGGTCACCGAACTTACGGAAAAGCAGTTTCACGAGGATGTCGATGCCCTCGGGTCTCTGCGCCCGACGGTCGAGCCGCGCGCGACCGAGCACATTGCTGAGATGCGCGCGATCATCGAGAGACTCGTCGCCGGCGGCTTTGCCTACGTCGCCGAAGACCACGTGCTGTTTTCGCCGCAGGCGATGAACGCCGCGAATGCGGTGCTGCCGCGCTACGGCGCGCTCGCCAACCGCTCGCTCGACGAGATGATCGCTGGCGCCCGTGTCGACGTCGCGCCCTACAAGCGCGACAATACCGATTTCGTGCTGTGGAAGCCGGCAAAGCCAGGCGAGCCGTCATGGCCGTCGCCGTCGGGGATTGCGACGCCGGGCCGTCCGGGTTGGCACATCGAATGCTCGGCAATGGCCTGGACGCATCTCGGCGAGCAGTTCGACATTCATGGTGGCGGTATCGATCTGGTGTTCCCGCACCATGAGAACGAACTCGCCCAAAGCTGCTGCGCGTTTCACGCCAATCGCATGGCGAACACCTGGATGCACAACGGCTTCCTACAGGTCGAAAGCGAGAAGATGTCGAAATCGCTCGGCAACTTCATCACGATCAGGGAACTGCTGGCGGATTGGCCGGGCGAAGTGCTGCGTCTCAATATGCTGAAGACGCATTATCGCTCCCCAATCGACTGGACCGTAGCTGGTTTAAGAGAATCGCAAACTGTGCTCGATCGTTGGCGAAGGACGGTTTCAGACAATGGGGTCAGTTCCGACGATGTGGACGGAGATTTTTGCGCTGCTCTCAAGGATGATTTGAATACGTCCAAGGCAATAGCTCGGTTACACGAACTCCACGCGATGATAAAAGGCCCTTCGTCTGGATTGGCGCAGATAGAGCTACAGAGAAAACTCAAAGCTTCGGCTAACTTGATTGGACTAATCGAAGCTCCTTTCAAGGATTGGCATCGCCAGTTGCTAGCTAAGCAAACGAAATTTGATCTGACCTGGGACGAGACCTTAGAGCCGTTCATAGAGACCAAAATCTATGAGCGGACTGCTGCTCGCGCTCGAAAGGATTTCAAGGAGTCTGACCGCATCCGCGACGAACTCGCCGCTATGGGAATCGTGCTGAAGGACGGCAAGGATGCCGACGGCAACCCAATAACAACTTGGGAGATTGCGCGATGACCCGTCCCGATACGCCGTTCCCAAAACATTGGCGCTACTACATCTTCATCAAATGGGCGCTGATCGTTGCCGCGGTCCTGCTGGTCCTGAGATTGTTCGGAGTGCTTTGACGCGATGGGACAGGCATTGCCAAAACCCGGCTTGCGGCCGTTTTTGCCGGCGGATGTTCCAATGCTGGCGGCGATCTTCGTTGCCGCCATCGAGGGGCTGACCGGCGACGATTATAGCGAGGCGCAGCAGGAAGCCTGGGCACAGGCGGCCGACGACGAAGACGCGTTCGGCAAGAAGCTCGCCGGGCAGTTGACGCTGATCGCGACCATCCAGAACGCGCCGGTCGGCTTCGCCTCGCTGAGGGGCGCTGACCATATCGATATGCTCTACGTGCATCCGAGCGTAGCCGGGCAGGGCGTGGCCTCGATGCTGGTCGATGCGCTGGAAAAACTGGCGGGCGCGCGCGGCGCGAAAACCCTGACGGTCGATGCCAGCGATACGGCCGAGCCGTTGTTCAGAAAGCGCGGCTATACCGCCAAGCAGCGCAATACCGTCTCGCTCAACGGCGAATGGCTCGCCAACACCACGATGCAGAAGACGCTGGCGACAAGCGCCGCGCCGGGAGCGCCGACATGAGCCGCGAACGCCTCTATCTGTTCGACACCACGCTGCGCGACGGCGCGCAGACCAACGGCGTGGATTTCACGCTGCACGACAAGCAGATCATCGCGCAGATGCTCGATGAACTCGGCATCGACTACGTTGAAGGCGGTTATCCCGGCGCCAATCCGACCGACACCGAATTCTTCGCCGAAAAGCCGCAACTCGAACATGCCAAATTCACCGCGTTCGGCATGACGCGCCGTCCCGGCCGTTCCGCCTCGAACGATCCGGGGCTGGCCGCGCTGATCGAGGCCAAGGCCGATGCGATCTGCTTCGTCGCAAAGTCCTCGGCCTATCAGGTGCGGGTGGCGCTCGAGACCACCAACGAGGAAAACCTCGCCTCGATCTGCGACAGCGTGGCTGCTGCGAAGGCCGCCGGGCGCGAGGTGATGGTCGACTGCGAGCACTTCTTCGACGGCTACAAGGAGAATGCCGATTTCGCGCTCGCCTGCGCCAAGGCAGCCTATGATTCCGGGGCGCGCTGGGTGGTGCTGTGCGATACCAATGGCGGCACCATGCCGCACGAGATCGAGACCATCGTCGGCGCTGTCACCAAGCACATCCCGGGCAGCCATGTCGGCATCCACGCCCATAACGACACCGAGCAGGCGGTGGCCAATTCGTTGGCCGCGGTGCGCGCGGGTGCGCGGCAGATCCAGGGCACGCTGAACGGGCTCGGCGAACGCTGCGGCAATGCCAACCTCTGCTCGCTGATCCCAACGCTGCGGCTGAAGAACGAGTTCTCCGACGCGTTGGAAATCGGCGTCACGGACGAGAAGATGGCGACGCTGATGAAGGTGTCGCGCACGTTGGATGACATGCTCAACCGCGCCCCGAACCGCCACGCGGCATATGTCGGCGAAAGCGCCTTCGTGACCAAGGCCGGCATCCACGCCTCTGCGATGATGAAGGATCCGCACAGTTATGAGCACGTTTTGCCGGAAGCGGTCGGTAACCATCGCAAGGTGCTGGTGTCCGACCAAGCCGGCCGCTCGAACGTCATGGCCGAACTCGACCGCGCCGGCATCGCCTATGACAAGAGCGATCCGAAGCTGGCGCGCCTGGTCGATGAACTGAAGGAGCGGGAAGCGGCCGGCTATGCCTATGAGTCCGCCGATGCTTCGTTCGATCTGCTGGCGCGGCGCACGCTCGGCCGGGTGCCGGAATATTTCAAGGTCGAGCAGTTCGACGTCAATGTCGAGCAGCGCTACAATGCCAACGGCCAGCGCGTCACGGTGGCGCTCGCGGTGGTGAAGGTCGATGTCGCCGGTGAACGCCTGATCTCGGCGGCGGAAGGCAACGGCCCCGTCAACGCGCTCGATGTCGCCTTGCGCAAGGATCTCGGCAAGTACCAGAAGTACATCGAGGGGCTGAAGCTGATCGACTACCGCGTGCGTATCCTCAATGGCGGCACGGAAGCGGTGACGCGAGTTTTGATCGAGAGCGAGGATGAAAACGGCGATAGCTGGATCACAGTCGGCGTCTCGCCCAATATCATCGACGCCTCATTCCAGGCGCTGATGGATTCGGTGGTCTACAAGCTGGTGAAGTCAGGCGCGCCGGCGTGAGGTGCGCGATGACGGTGTAACCGCCGTCATTGCGAGGAGCGCAGCGACGAAGCAATCCATCCCGCCGCGAAGAAAGTATGGATTGCTTCGCTTGCGCTCGCAATGACGGGGAGAGAGCAGGAGCCATTCCATGATCGATCATATCTCCGTCGGCGTCAGCGACCTCGAACGTTCAGCGCGCTTCTATGAAGCAACCCTCGCAGCCCTCGGCCTCTCACGGCTCGTCACCCGTCCCGCAACCATCGGCTTCGGCAAAACCTACCCCGAATTCTGGATCAACCTGCGCGCCGGCATGGCGTCGGTCGCGCCCGAAAGCGGCACCCATATTTGCCTTCGCGCGAAAACAACTGCCGATGTCGATGCGTTTCACGCAGAAGCGCTGAAGTCCGGCGGCCGTTCCGACGGCGCGCCGGGCATTCGGCCGCATGATCGCGTCAAATATTACGCCGCCTTTGCCATCGACCCCGATGGCAACCGCATCGAAGCGGTAACGTTTCCGAGCGAGTGAGCCGAGGAGGCCTAAAGCCTCCGCGCCACTTCCGGCGCAAGCTTCTTTGTCGCCGCCGGCGTACGGGCGGCGTGGGCACTCAGGCGCGGCAGGATGTCTTCCACGCGGTCGGCTATCAGCACGTCAATTGGGAACGCCGGGCGGATAAATTCGGTCGCGCGCATATGCGCGAGCAGCGAGAGCAGCGGTTCCCAGAAGCCGTCGATGTTGGCGAGCAGCACCGGCTTGGAGTGGCGGCCTAGTTGCTGCCAGGTCATCTGCTCGACCAGTTCTTCCAGCGTGCCGATGCCGCCGGGCAGCGCCACGAAGGCGTCCGAGCGTTCGAACATCAGCCGTTTGCGCTCGTGCATGTCAGGCGTGACGATCATCTCCTGGACACGCGACAGCGCAAGTTCACGCGATTTCAAAAAATCCGGGATGATGCCGGTGACGAGGCCGCCATGATCCAGGGTGGACTTGGCGATCTCGCCCATCAGCCCGACCGATCCGCCGCCATAGACGAGGCGGATACTGTTCTCGGCAAAAGTTTTTCCCAGGGCTTGGGCAGCTTCGACAAAACGGGGATTGGAGCCGGCGCCGGAGCCGCAATAGACACAGACAGTTTTGATTTGATCCATGGAGACCATGTGGCACTGCACCCAGAAAACCTCAAGTCTGATTGATTTCGCTGATGCAGCAGAAATAGGCCCGAAATCAAACCAAACGGGGGAAAGATTTATCTTTCAAGGCTGTACGGGAGAGTTAAACGCTTTATATGACGGGCCTATGCAGATCATCAGAAACCATCTGACGGCGGTCGGTGCGCCATCTTGCGTTGGGCGCGACAGCGATGGCTGATTCTGATTCGCACACCGATATCGCCCAACTGCCGGCCGACAACGCTCCCGAAAAGGCGACCCTGATCGGGACGCTGGTTCACCTGTGGCCCTATATCTGGCCCGGCGACCGCGCGGACCTGAAAATGCGCGTCATCTGGTCGATGGTGCTGTTGCTCGCGGCGAAGCTCGCGACGCTGACGGTGCCGTTCACCTTCAAATGGGCGATCGATGCGCTCAACGGCATGGGCACGGCACCGGTCGAGGCCTCGAACTGGATGCTGTGGCTGATCGCCTCGCCACTGCTAATGACCGCGAGCTACGGCGCGGTGCGGGTGCTTATGGCGGTGCTGACGCAGTTTCGCGACGGCATCTTCGCCCGCGTCGCCATGCATGCGGTACGCAAACTCGCCTACATCACCTTCGTTCACATGCACGAATTGTCGCTGCGCTTTCATCTGGAGCGCAAGACCGGCGGCCTGACGCGCGTCCTGGAGCGCGGCCGCACCGGCATCGAGGTGATCGTGCGGATGGTGATCCTGCAGCTCATCCCGACCATCGTCGAGGTCTCGCTCTTGATGGCGGTGCTGCTGTGGCAGTTCGACTGGCGCTATGTGCTGGTCACCGCGATCACGGTCGTGATCTACATGTACTACACCTACATCGCGACCGAATGGCGGATCGAAATCCGCCGCAAGATGAACGATTCCGACACCGAAGCGAACACCAAGGCGATCGACTCGCTGCTCAACTACGAGACGGTGAAGTATTTCAGCGCCGAGACGCGCGAAGCCGAACGCTACGACCGTTCGATGGAGCGCTACGAGCATAACAGCGTCAAGACCTATACCTCGCTCGCGGTGCTCAACACCGGGCAGGCGGTCATCTTCACCATCGGCCTCACCGCGACCATGCTGATGTGCGCGCTGGGCGTGCGCAACGGCACCAACACGGTCGGCGATTTCGTCATGGTCAACGCCATGATGATCCAGCTCTACCAGCCCCTGAACTTCATGGGCATGGTCTATCGCGAGATCAAGCAGGCGATCATCGACATCGAGAAGATGTTCAACGTGCTGTCGCGCAATCCGGAGATCAAGGACATCGAGGGCGCCGCGCCGCTCGTGGTCAGCGCCGGCAATGTGCGCTTCGAGGACGTGCGCTTTGCCTATGATCCGGAGCGGTTGATCCTCAAAGGCCTCAGCTTCGAGGTGCCCGCCGGCAAGACGGTCGCGATCGTCGGTCCCTCAGGCGCCGGCAAGTCGACGATTTCACGGCTGCTGTTCCGCCTCTACGACGTCTCCAGCGGCAAAATCCTGATCGACGGCCAGGATATCAGAAACGTCACGCAGGCGAGCCTGCGCGCCTCGATCGGCATGGTTCCGCAGGATACCGTGCTGTTCAACGACACCATCCGCTACAACATCCGCTACGGCCGCTGGGACGCCGGCGATACCGAGGTGGAAGAGGCGGCGCAACTGGCGCAGATCGACAGCTTCATTCGCAACTCGCCCAAGGGTTACGAAACCCAGGTCGGCGAACGCGGCCTGAAACTGTCGGGCGGCGAGAAGCAGCGCGTGGCGATCGCGCGCACGGTGTTGAAGGCGCCGCCGATCCTTGTCCTTGATGAGGCCACTTCCGCGCTCGACAGCCACACCGAGCACGAAATCCAGGAAGCGCTGGAGCGCGTCTCGCGCGGCCGCACCTCGCTGGTGATTGCCCACCGGCTGTCGACGATCGTTGGCGCCGATGAAATTATCGTGCTGGATCAAGGGCGCATCGCCGAGCGCGGCACCCATGTCGGGCTTTTGGCAGCCGGCGGGCTTTATGCCAGCATGTGGAATAGGCAGCGCGAAGCCGAGGCGGCGCGGGAGAAGCTCGCGCAGATCGACGACGGCAACGAAGCGCCGAACCGCGCCCCGCCGCCGGTCGATGATCCGCTCAATGAGCCGGCCGGCGATCAGCCAAAATCCAAAGATCCCTTGGCAACCGCCGCGGAATAATCCAAATACGCCGCTACTTCCAAAGGCAGGAAGCTGGCCAGACAACAGTGAGCCTCAATGTCGATTGCGAACTCCATCCGCGCGCAGATCCCACCGATCCACTCGGAGGGCTATCCGTTCATCGGCGGCTTTGCGCTGGCCAGCCTGATCCTGTTCTGGCTCTGGACGCCGCTGGGTTGGATCGGCACCATCCTGACCGTCTGGTGCGCGCTGTTCTTCCGCGATCCGGTCCGCGTGACGCCGGTGCGCGACGGCATCGTGGTGTCGCCGGCCGATGGTCGCGTCTCGATGGTTGCTCAGGTGCTGCCGCCGGCCGAACTCGGCCTCGGCGATAGGCCCTTGCCGCGCATTTCGATCTTCATGAGCGTGTTCAACTGCCACGTGAACCGCAGCCCGGTGACCGGCCGGATTGACCGTATCGCCTACCGGCCCGGCACCTTCATCAATGCCGAGCTCGACAAGGCCAGCGAAGACAATGAGCGCAATTCGCTGGTGATCTCGACCACGAACGGCCGGATCGGCGTGGTCCAGATCGCCGGATTGGTAGCGCGGCGGATTGTCTCATTCGTGCGCGAAGGCCAGTCGATCGGCGCCGGCGAGCGGTTCGGCCTGATCCGTTTCGGCTCGCGTCTGGACGTCTATCTGCCCGAAGGCACGAGATCGCTGGTTTCGGAAGGCCAGACGGCGATTGCCGGCGAGACGATTTTGGCCGATTTCGGCTCGACCGAGCAGGGCCGGACTTTTCGCGCCGATTAACCAATTCGGCGCCTAAATGGCTAGGCGGCTGCCAATGGCAAACCGGGCCGGCGCTTGCTATATAATGGCTGGCATGCTGATCCCGGACCCCAAATACCCTGAACTGCGCCGCCGCCGGTTTCGCCCGATCCCGGTGCGGATGCTGGTGCCCAACGTCATCACCTTGCTCGCGATCTGCGCCGGGCTGACGGCGATCCGCCTGTCGATCGAAGGGCGCATGGAGCTCGCGGTCGCGGCGATCGTATTCGCGGCGGTGCTTGACGGGGTCGACGGGCGCGTGGCGCGCATGATCAAGGGCCAGTCGAAATTCGGCGCCGAGCTCGACAGCCTGGCGGATTTCGTCAATTTCGGCGTCGCGCCCGGCCTGATGCTGTATTTCTGGCAGCTCCAGGAATTGAACAATGGCGGCTGGATCGCCGCGATGGTGTTTGCGATCGCGGGCGGCCTGCGGCTTGCGCGCTTCAACGCCAGCATCGACGATCCGAACAAGCCTGCCTTTGCTGCGAACTATTTCACCGGCGTGCCGGCGCCGGCCGGCGCGATCCTTGCGATGCTGCCGTTCTATCTGGCGTTTCTCGGCGTCCCCAAGCCGCCGGCAATGCTGACCGCGGCCTATACGTTGCTGATCGCGTTCCTGATGGTGTCGCGGCTGCCGGTATTTTCCGGCAAGACGGTGAAGATGCGCGTGCCGCCGGAAATGGTGTTGCCGGTCTTCGTCTCCGTGGTGTTCTTCGTCGCGCTTCTTATCGGCTACCCCTGGCACATCCTCTCGATCGGCTCGGTGCTCTACCTCGTGAGCCTGCCCTGGGGCTGGAAATCCTATCGCGATCATGAGCGCAACGCCGCCCTTGCCGCACAGCCGGCTCCGACGGCTGAAACCACGGCGTCATCTCCGGCGACATTCTCGCCGACCCCCAGCGAAACCGAGGACGAACGGCCGGCGCGGCTGAACTGAGCGTCCTCGCCACTCTCCGATATGGCTGCCATGAGCGCTGCCGAGTTGGGTTCTCCTCCAATCTCGGCTATAGGGCTTAGCGAACTACGGCCTCAAAGAGCCGGGCCGAAAAAATCAGGAGAGAACGCCGTGAACAAAGCCGTTACCGCCCCGCTGCCTGCTTCCGTCCTCGAGGCGCTGGCGCGCTACGACACCCCGACGATCTGCAATGCGATGGAGATCGTGGCGCCGGAGCGCCGCCTGATCGGCTACACCACCAAGCCGCTGGTCTGTCCGTTCCCCGATCTGCCGCCGATGGTCGGCTACGCCCGCACGGTGACGATCCGCTCGGTGCTCAAATCCACGCTTCCCGCCGATGAGCAGGCGAAGCGCCGCATCGCCTATTACGAATATGTCGGCACCGGCTTCGGCCCGCGCATCACCGTGATCCAGGATATCGATGGCGCCGATGTCGGCTATGGCGCGTTCTGGGGCGAGGTGCAGAGCAACGTGCACAAGGCGCTCGGCTGCCTAGGCGTTATCACCGACGGCTCGATCCGCGATATCCCGCAATGGGCGCCGGGCTTCCAGGCTTTGGCCGGTTCGATCGGACCGTCGCATGCCTGGGTCCATGCCGAACATTGGGGCGGCGAGGTGCGCGTCGCCGGCATGACGGTGCATTCGGACGATCTGATCCACGCTGACCAGCACGGCGCCATCGTGATCCCCATCGACATCGCGGCAAAGGTTCCGGAGGCCGCCGAACTCTGCGGCCGGCGCGAGACGCCGATCCTGGAGATCGCGCGCAGCCCGGACTTCACGCTGGAAAAACTGAAAGAGGCGCTGAAGCGCTCGGCGGAGATTCACTGACGAAAAGTCGGATCTAACAAACGGGCGAGGGGGAGCGCTATGAGACGGTTCTGGGCGGCACTGTCATTATCGTTCCTTCTCGGTGTCGCAGCCGTGCAGGCACAAACCTATCCCTCGCGGCCGATCACGCTGATCGTGCCGTTCCCGCCGGGCGGATCGACCGATACCGCCGCGCGGATCATGGGCGAGCGGATGCGGGCAACGCTCGGCCAGTCGGTCGTGATCGAAAATGTCGGCGGCGCCGGCGGTAGCATTGGCGTCGGTCGCGTCGCCCGCGCTGCGCCTGACGGCTATACCTTCGACATCGGCCAGTGGGACACCCACGTCGGCAGCATCATCTACAAGCTCGACTACGATCTCGAAAAGGATTTTGAGCCGATCGCGCTGGTCTCGAACAACCCGCAGCTCATGGTCGCCAAGAAGGACCTGCCGGCGAACACGCTGGCCGAACTCGTCGCGTGGATGAAGGAAAACCCCGGCAAGATCAATTTCGTCAACCAGAATGCGGCGGCGAACGTCACCGGCGTTTTGTTCGAGAACCTGACCAAGCAGAAGGTGCAGTTCATTCCCTATCGCGGCGCCGGGCCTGCGATGACCGATCTCGTCTCGGGCACGGTCGATCTCTTGGTGGTGCAGGGCGCGGTGGCGCTGCCGCAAATCCGCGCCGGCAAGATCAAGGCGCTCGCCAACCTTTCGCCGACGCGCTCGGCCTCGATGCCGGACATTCCGACCGCGGACGAGAGTGGCGTACCCGGTCTCTACATGTCCGGCTGGTTCGGCTTCTGGGCGCCGAAGGGCACACCGAGAGAGATCATCGCCAAGCTCAATGCGGCGACAACAGAGGCGCTGGCCGATCCCGCGATCCAGAAGCGTTTTACCGAACTCGGACTCGACGTCGCTCCGCGCGCGCAGCAGACGCCGGAAGCATTGGCCGCCTTCCAGAAGGCCGAGATCGAAAAATGGTGGCCGATCATCAAGTCAGCCGGCATGGGCACCCAGGCGCAGTGACGACGAGGGAATGCCAGCCGCGTGCCGGCGCATTATGGTTAGCGAATCCTTGCGACCGTGTGGCCGCCGCCCCGCATTTTTACGATCCCTGTTCGAGTTTAACCTTTACGGCTCTTTAATTGCGCGGTCGTAGGGTTCCTCTGCGCCAGCTCCGAATGGAGCGCGCGACCGGTCAGGATGGCCGGTAATTTGCGTACGCGTTGGAGTTCAGAATGGATATCACCACGCTCGTTGGCCTGATCGTCGGCATTATTGTACTGTCGACGCTGATCTTGATGGGCGGTGACTTCCGGATGTTCTACGACATCCATGCCGTCATCATCATCTTCGGCGGTTCGTTCGCCGCAACCCTGATCCGCTTTCCGCTCAGCGCAATCCTGCACGGCATGCCGCTCGGCGCGAAATTCGCCTTCACCATGAGCCGGCTCTCGGCGCGCGACCTGGTCGACGAACTGGCACGCATCGCGGAAATCGCACGCAAGCAGGGCCCGGTCGGACTGGAAAAGGTCGAGACCGACGAGCCGTTTCTCGCCAAGGGCATCCGCTACGTCGCCGACGGCTACGACCTCGAGTTCATCCGCGACAACATGGAGCGCGATCGCGACAACTTTCTGATGCATCTGAACGAGGGTTCGAAGATCTATCGGGCCATCGGCGACTGCGCGCCGGCATTCGGCATGATCGGCACGCTGCTCGGCATGGTGCAGATGTTCTCGAACATGTCGGATCCCTCGAAGCTCGGTCCCTTTATGGCAGTGGCCTTGCTGGCAACACTTTACGGTGCGCTGGTGGCGAACCTGATCTGCCTGCCGATCGCCGACAAGCTGCATGGCAAGCTGATCGACGAGGAAACCAACCGCACGCTGATCATCGACGGCATCCTGATGATCCGCGATTCCAAGAGCCCGGCCTTGGTGCGTGAAATGCTGTTGGCCTATCTGCCCGAAAAGCACCGCCACGAGGAAGGCGAACTGGTTCCGGCCTGATCGGCTGATAGCATCAAGGCGCGGACATAAAGCATGGCCAAGAAAAAACGCGAAGAGGCGCATGGCGGTCACGGCTGGTTCGTGACGTTCGCCGATCTGATGGCGTTGTTGCTGTCGTTCTTCGTGATGCTGGTTGCGTTCTCCAGCCAGGACCAGCAAAAGCTCAAGATCGTCGCCGGCTCGATGCGCGAGGCGTTTGGCGTGCAGACCGAGTCCCGGCATTCGGGAATCGTCGAATCCGACGGCCTGCCGACGCGGCCGAAGCTGAAGAACGTCGAGCATATTCCGCCCGAGGATGCCTCCAATACCCCGACGCCCGACGACAAGGACCGTCAGCGCGAAAACGGCGCCCGCTTGAAAGTCGATCGCGAGTTCGCGCTCGCTGCGGCTTCGTTGCGCCAGGCGCTGCAGGACATGCCGGAATTGACCGAAATGTCCAAGAACATCATGTTCGAGGAAACCAAAGAGGGGCTCAATCTGGAAATCGTCGACCAGGATGGCCGCTCGATGTTCGCCGACGGCTCCAAGGTGCCGTACGACCGCACCCGCCGGCTGATCCAGAAACTGGCCGTGCCGCTGAAGGCGACGCCGCTGCGGCTCAACATTGTCGGCCACACCTCTGCCGGCTTCCTGCCGTCACGCGGCGAATATGGCGCCTTCGATCTGTCGGCGGACCGCGCCAATGCCGTGCGCCAGATCCTCGAACGCGAAGGACTGCCCGCATCCCACATCTACGCCGTCGGCGGCAAGGCCGACAGCCAGCCGCTGTTTCCCGACGATCCGACGCTGCCGGCAAACCGTCGCGTTACCATCACGTTGATGCGCGAAAATCCACCGCTTCCGCCTAACCTGAAGCCGTAATACGGTTCGACTACCATAATACCAGCGTGGCGCTGTGGCTACTTTGCGCCAGTCCCGGATCGCGCGTGGTGCTATGGTCGCGCGATGATTGACAGGCAACGCGGAAGCGCCGATAGCCGCCCGGATCAAATCAACGACGAGAACGTTCCTTCTCCATCATGACTGTCAGCGTCACATCTACCGAAGCAGCCCATGATGGGCATGCCACCTCCGGCTTTTGGGCCCTGACGCTGGGCAGTATCGGCGTGGTGTTCGGCGATATCGGCACTTCGCCGCTGTATGCGTTCCGCGAGGCCGCCACCCACGCGGCCGAAGGCCAGTCGGTATCGCGCATCATTGTACTCGGCGTGCTCTCGCTGATCCTGTGGTCACTGTTGATCGTGGTGACAGCCAAATATGTGCTGCTGCTGTTGCGCGCCGACAACAACGGCGAGGGCGGTACGCTGTCCCTGATGGCGTTGGGTCAGCGGGCGCTGGGCCGGCGGAGCTTGCCGCTATTGGCGCTCGGCGTGGTCGGCGCGTCGATGTTCATCGGCGATTCCATGATCACGCCGGCGATTTCGGTTTTGTCGGCGGTCGAAGGTCTCAAACTGGTCACGCCCGCGCTCGAACACTATGTGGTGCCGCTGACGATCTTCATCCTCGTCGTGCTGTTCTCGGTGCAGAGCAGCGGCACCGCGCGCGTCGCCTCGGCCTTCGGCCCGGTCACGGTGGTCTGGTTCGTGACGCTGGCGGTGATGGGCCTCGTCCATATCTCTGACGATCCCACGGTGCTCTACGCGATCAATCCCTGGTATGGGATCCAGTTCATGCTGTCCCATGGCGTCATCGGTCTGGTGACGATGGGCCTGGTGTTTCTGGCGGTGACCGGCGGCGAGGCGCTTTACGCCGACCTCGGGCATTTCGGGCGCAAGCCGATCCGGGCCGCATGGCTCTTTTTCGTGTTGCCGTCGTTGCTGATCAATTATTTCGGACAGGGCGCGCTGGTCTTGTCCGATCCGTCGGCGATCGAAAACTCATTCTACCGGATGGTCCCGGAGATGTTGTTGATCCCGCTCGTGGTGCTGGCGACCGCCGCCACCGTGATCGCGAGTCAGGCGGTGATAACGGGCGCCTTTTCCCTGATCCGCCAGGCGGTGCAGCTCGGCCTGTTGCCGCGCTTCGAGGTTCGCTACACCTCCGAGGCCCATGCCGGCCAGATCTACCTGCCGCGGGTCAACCGGATGCTGCTGATCGGAGTGGTTCTGCTGGTGCTGCTGTTCCGCACCTCCAGCGGTCTTGCCTCGGCCTATGGCATTGCAGTCTCCACGACCATGGTGGTCGACGGCATCATGGGCTTTGTCGTGATCTGGAAGCTGTGGAACTGGCGCGCGGCGACAGCGGCGGCCGTGATACTGCCCCTCGTCGTCGTCGACATGAGCTTCTTTGCCGCAAACCTCCTGAAGCTGTTGGAAGGCGCCTGGGTGCCGCTGCTGTTCGGCGTTGCGGTCGCCGTGATGATCTGGACCTGGCGCCGCGGCGCCGCGATCCTGACTGCCAAGACGCGGCGCATCGAGGTGCCCTTGATGGACCTGATCAAGAGCCTGGAAAAGCGCCCGCCGCATATCGTCAAGGGCACGGCGGTGTTCCTGACTTCGGATCCGAGCTTCGTGCCGACCGCGCTGATGCACAATCTCAAACACAACAAGGTGCTGCACGAGCACAACGTGATCCTGACCATCGAAACCGCACAAACGCCGCGGGTCGATGTTTCAGAGCGCGTCAAGATGGAAACCATCAGCGAGAAGTTTTCTACCGTCCGGCTGCGGTTCGGCTTCATGGAATCCCCGAACGTGCCCAAGGCGCTGGTGATCGCGCGCAAGCTCGGCTGGCAGTTCGACATCATGGCGACCTCGTTCTTTGTGTCGCGGCGGTCGCTCAAGCCCTCGGCGCAGTCGGGCATGCCGCTCTGGCAGGATCATGTCTTCATCGCGATGAGCCGGTCGGCGAACGATGCCACCGACTACTTCCAGATCCCGACCGGGCGGGTCGTAGAAGTGGGTACCCAAGTAACCATCTGATTTCAGATGGAAAATTGGCCGCAGCCTTCGCCGCCATCTATGCGGAAAGCGCATACCGGAGGCCTGGATTCCGGCTAACCTGCCCATCCGTCCCGGGAGTATAGGGCTGCGCTTCTGCACTTGTGCAGTGCGGTAAGGAACCGAGGCCCCCATCTCATGTCAGTCCAGTTTGCGATCCCCGCGGCGGAAACGCCCGCGGCCAACGGTCATGGCGAAGCGCATTCCACCGCCACCTTCAAGGCGCTGATGCTCGGCAGCATCGGCGTCGTCTATGGCGACATCGGCACCAGCCCCCTGTACGCGCTGCGCGAAGCGGTGGTCGCCGCCAGCGAGACTGCGGCCGGTGCCACGCCACAGGCCGTGCTCGGCGTGCTCTCGCTGATCCTGTGGGCGCTGATCGTGGTGGTGACGCTGAAATATGTCGTCATCCTCTTGCGCGCCGACAACAATGGCGAGGGCGGAACGCTGGCACTGATGGCGCTGGCGCAGCGCGCGGTCGGCAAGGGCGGGGCGGCGATCGTGCTGCTCGGCATCATCTCCGGCGCGCTGTTTTATGGCGACGCGGTTCTTACGCCGGCGCTGTCGGTGTTGTCGGCAATCGAGGGCATCAAGCTCGTCACCGTTACCTTCGAACACTATGTCGTGCCGCTGACGGTCATCATTCTGGTGGCGCTGTTTGCCGTGCAATCCCGCGGCACCGCGCGCGTCGCCGCGTTCTTCGGACCGGTGATGTGCGTCTGGTTCGCTGTCATCGCGGTCGCAGCCGTGCCGCAGATCATGCGGCACCCCGAGGTGCTGCACGCACTCAATCCGCTCTACGCCGTTTCCTTCATGCTCCATCACGGAATGATCGGTTTCATCACGCTCGGCGCGGTGTTTCTTGCCGTCACCGGTGCGGAAGCGCTCTATGCCGATCTCGGCCATTTCGGCAAGCGGCCGATCCAGACCGCCTGGCTCTTCATCGTGCTGCCGTCGCTGGCGATCAATTACCTGGGGCAGGGCGCGCTGTTGATCGCCGACCCCAAGGCGATCGAAAACCCCTTCTTCCTCATGTTCCCGGACTGGGCGCTGATCCCGATGGTGGCGCTTGCGACAGCGGCGACCGTGATCGCGAGCCAGGCCGTCATCACCGGCGCCTACTCGCTGACGCGCCAGGCGATCCAGCTCGGGCTGCTGCCGCGGTTCGAAATCCGCCATACCTCGGAAGCGCATTCCGGGCAGATCTACATTCCCCGCATCAATCTGCTGCTGTTCGTTGCGGTGATTTTGCTGGTGGTCCTGTTCCGCTCCTCGAGCGGGCTGGCTTCGGCTTACGGAATCTCCGTGACCGGCACCATGGTGGTTACGGCCATGATGGGCTTTGTCGTGATCTGGCGGGTCTGGAAATGGTCGCCGATCGCGGCCGCAGCCCTGATCGCTCCGTTCCTGTTCCTCGATGTCACCTTCCTCGCCGCCAATCTGTTGAAGGTGTTCGAGGGCGGCTGGGTGCCGCTCGCGCTCGGCGGCATCGTGATGCTCTTGATGTACACTTGGCGCCGCGGCAGCCGGCTACTGTTCGAGAAGTCGCGCAAGCTGGAATTCCCGCTGGCCGAACTGGTCGCGATGCTGGAGAAGCGTCCGCCGCAGCGGGTCCCGGGCACGGCCGTGTTTCTGACCTCCGATCCCGAATGCGCGCCCACAGCGCTGATGCACAGCCTGAAGCATTACAAGGTGCTGCATGAGAAGAACGTCATCCTCACCATCGAGACTGCGCCGACGCCGCGGATCGACGATGCCGAGCGGGTGCGGATGGAGCAGCTCAGCGAGACCTTCTCCCGGGTGACGCTTCGGTTCGGCTTCATGGAATCGCCCAACGTGCCGAAGACGCTGGCCATCGCCCGCAAGCTCGGCTGGCAGTTCGACATCATGTCGACGTCGTTCTTCCTGTCCCGCCGCGCGCTCAAACCTGCCGCGCATTCGGGCATGCCGCGCTGGCAGGATTTGCTGTTCATCCGCCTCAGCCGCGCTGCCAACGACGCCACCGACTATTTCCAGATTCCGACCGGACGCGTGGTGGAAGTCGGAACGCAGGTCACGATCTAGGGAAGACCTCAATTCGGATTCGAGGAGCTTTTCTTACTTTGTTGTTCCCGGTTAGGCTGCTGGTTTGCCGGGAAGCCGACAGACATCCGGATGCAGCAGCGGCGCCTCCTTCGTCCAGATTTTCGCACCTTGCGAACCAACTCTCGCGTTCAAGTCGACGCCGGCGGGCAGGCGGCCCCAGCTCTGCGGCTCCAGCGCTTCGCTCCCGATCGTTAGTCCCCCCGATAGAACGAAAAACTCCAACCCGCGCGTGTTCGCAACGCTGATGGTTTTACTTGGCTCCCATTCTTCCAGACGCACCTCCTCATGCCCATCTTCGAACAGGACGGTTGCTTTCATTGCGCCAGGCCGCGGCTCGACCTGTTCTCCCTGACCTGGTCGACGCACGATCTGAATCTGGTCCCCGTCACGGAACTGCCACAGCCTGACGAAAATGGTGCAGCCATCCTTCGAGGCGGGGACGTGCGACGTGCCCGGAGGATTACGAAAATAGGTGCCCGCGGGGTAATCGCCATGCTCGTCCTGAAAGGTGCCTTCCAGGACGACAATTTCTTCTCCACCGCTATGCGTATGACGCGGGAAAGCGCTGCCGGGAGCATAACGCACAACCGATGTGGCGCGCGCGACTTCCCCGCCAATGCGGAACAGCATGCGCCGATCAACGCCGGCCGACGGACTGGCTATCCAGTCCATTTTTGCGGCATGAACGAAAACTGGCTTTGATAGGTCATCGTTAATGCGCATCGCTGCTCTCCCTCATGGTAGCACTATCCAAAACTTGGCGCTTCACTACCTCGGCTCTAGCTGCAGTGTGCCCGCTTTAGATTCCGGCGAGCGGAAGTCCGCTCGCCGCATTCTGAGGTCGTCGTAACGCGATCAGGCGCCGCGCTTCGTCGGCGCGACCACTGCGTAGCAAGGCGCAGGTCACGGAATATTCCAAGAGGTCGCGCTGCGCGCGACTACCTCCGACCCTTTCATGGGCCTGCAAAACCGGCTTTAGTTCATCGACGACCCGTGTCCAGTCACCCCTCGCTAAACCGTCGAAGCCGCGCGCAATCGGTACCAGAATGTCCGCAGCGGGTCCCTTTGGGTTCTCGATCATCCTCGCAAGTGCCTCCGCATCGCCAGCCATTGCAAAGGCAAGTGCACTGTGCATATCGGCAAAGATGATCCCTGAATTTGGAAACCACTTCGCCGCATACTGGCTGATTTCTCTCCACAATTCCGGAGATCGCGGCTCACCTGCCATCTCGGCCCGTGCAAGGAACGAAGCGCAGTCGGTGAGAACATTTATCTGTGGGCCCCACGAACCGCCCGGATGCAGCGCTTCGCGATAGATATTCCATGCCTGATCGCGCCTGCCGGTCTCCAACGACCAGAGGGCAAGATGCCAGCTTATATGGCAATGCAGTTGTCCCTCTCGCGGGTAGGCGGCGTTCCATTGGTCGAGATAGGCGAGCCCTTCTTCGCGCTGCCCCTTCTCGTAGAACAGGTGGGCCTTGATATGCGCCGCGTGTGCGTTGCGAGGAAAGCCGCGAAGTGCGGCCTCGATATTCTTGAAACCACTGTCGAGCTTATGCAGCTCGATTTCGGCAAACGCGAGCACCGTTCGAAACCACCAGTCATCGTCATAGTGCGTGGCCAGCGGCTCCAGCAGTGCTAGCTGCTCGACCTCGCGCCCGGACCTACCGGAGAAGCCGATCAGACCGAAAACACCGGTGGCCGGCGCCAGCACCATGGCGTCGCGGGGCCAGTCCTTGATGTGTTCGGTTATCATCGAAACAGCTTCAGCGCCCCGACCGCCCAGGATTTTGGCAAAGATCGCAATATGACTTTGCTCGCGCGCTGTCGTGGCTGGGGCGAGCGTCAACGCGCGTTCGAGCGGAGCTTTTGCTTCGTGGCCCCGACCGAGAACCTGCAAGCTCCGCGCAAGCGCGATGTGTGCAAGGGCAAAGTTTTCATCGGCCGCGATCGCCTCACGGAACGCTTGATCAATGCCCCAGCCGGCCGATAACAGCTTGTCAACGCCGACGATATAAGCGTCGCGGGCATTGCTGGAGCTTGTGCTCAACGTGTTCCCGTATCGGTCTTCAAAAGCGCTCACGAAATTTCTCATCGAGTTCGCAGTCATTCGGATGATTCTCGATTGGCAGCCGCCTGCTTGGATTGCGCCTGCTTACGGCGCCGCTCATCGCCTAGTTTGAGCAGTCGCTCTCGATCTGCGGGCGTGACCCGACCGTATCGAGCCCGCCAGACGGCCCCTTCTTCGTTCCAGGCAAACGGCGCCTTGACAGTTGTTCGCAGCGTCTTCGATGTCTCAAAAAGGGCGAGCGCCTGGCGCACGATCTCGCGCTGCATGTCGGATCGCCAAGGATGCCCGCACGGATTGCCCAGCGGAAAATCCGTGAAGTAGAACCGTGGAACGCCGCAATGCTCGACAACGTCCAGCGCCGAACCGATAATGACGGTCGGAATTCCATTCGCTTCGAGATGACGAGCCACCAGGCTCACGGTCTGGTGACAAACGGGGCAAAGGGGGCAAAGGATTGCAGCATCCGCTCCATCTTGTCGAACGCGCGCCAGGATTTCGGGCGAATCCTTGGTCACCGTTTTTCGCTGGCTGTATTCTGTCGGAACACCGTGAAAGCGCGGCGTCAGTCCGGCGATGACTCCTTCAGCGACTAATTCGAAAACGGCTTCTATCGGCAAGAAGCTGGCCCGGTCATTGGTGTGGGTCGACTCCTTGTCCCACGCAACATTGTCGGTAAACAGCTTCTCCGGCGGCGGCGAAACGACGCCTGACCACACCCGCTTCACCCCATCAAAATCCAGCGGACTAGCCGTGGTAATCAGTGCGATGCGTAGCTCCGACAGTGGCTTGGCAGGCCGGGTGAAGGGGACATCATCAAAGCTCGCCCAGACATAGTCGTTGGCGTAACCGAGAGCACGGTAGAAGTGGCGCGTGCGCTCAATATATTGCACTGGGGCGTCTGTTTCGTTCATGTCGCATCTCCTCGAAACGTTTCTTACGCAAGCCGGCTGGCTTGAACACTTTGTATCGGCAAGGCGGCAAGCGCCGTGCTGGTCAGGTTTGCTGTAGGTTGCCTCGATACGAAAACCCAATTAGCGCCAACAACGCGATCAGCAGTGGTACGAACGACAGAACCAAGACGGTCGACCAGCCGAAGGACGATAGCAGCCCGCCGGAGAGGAATGAACCGACCGTCATCGTGCCAAAGACGACGAAGTCATTGAGCGACTGGACTCGCGCCTTTTCCTCGGGACGATGACATTCCAGCACCATGGCCGAAGCACCGATGAAGCCGAAATTCCAACCGATCCCGAGCAAGATCAACGTCGCCCAGAAATGCGCGACGTCGATGCCGAGCAGACTCACCGACGATGAGGCAGCGATGAGCGCCAGCCCGACGGCGACGACAGCGGATGAACCGAACCGCGTGATAAGGCGTCCTGTCCAAAAGCTGGGGGCGTACATCGCGATGACGTGCCACTGCAGACCAAGATTGGCTGACTCCTGGGACAACCCGCAGAATTTCATCGCCAGCGGGGCTGCCGTCATGATGAAGTTCATGAGCAGGTAGGAAACGACCCCACAGATCACTGCCAGGATGAAACGCGGCTGGTAGGCGATCACAGCGAGCGGCCTTCCAGCGCCTCGCTCAGTTGCAGTCGGCGGAGGAAGCTGAACGCCCGCCAGGATGACTGCGGAGAAAGCCGCAAGCGCCGCTTGGCCAATAAACGTCGCAGCGAAGAGGTAAGGCCCCCACAAGTTCATGGTGTGCGTCACAAGTTGTGGACCTATCACACCAGCGAATACACCGCCGGCCATCACAGCGGAAAGAGCACGGGGCCGCCGTTCCGGCGCTGCGCAATCGGCCGCGGCAAAGCGGAAGGAGAGCACCACGGCGGCGTAGGCGCCCCCGAAAAAGGTCGACGTGCAGAACAGCGGAAACGACCCCTGGAGGACCGCAAGAAACGCGATCAAGCCCGCGAGGATGCCGCTGCCCGCACCGAGCAGGAATGTTGTACGCCGACCATACCGTTCGGCGACGGCGCCCGCCGGCAGTGTGCAGAGTGCCATGCCGACGACAAAAACGGAAACCGGCAGCGTCGCCAGCGTCCTGCTGGGCGCCAGCATGTCGCCAACGACAGCCCCGGTTGCGTAGACGACCGTAGAATTGGCGCCCGCGAGAGCCTGAGCGACAGCAAGCCTTACGACATTGCTGCGCTCTCGGCGAACGGCTATCGCCGCCTCATGGTTGAGCGCGGGAAAATTGAAGTTCATGCTGCGACTGCTCCGCCAGTCTATGAGATGTCCCGCGATCAAGCTCGGCATCGGCGTAGATCCGGCTATTTGCAATCCGCCTTGCATTTCAAGTCCTCGGTGTCGGGTCGCCCATCGGCAATGAAGCCTTCCGCGTTGGGCATCTTCACCTTCTTCAATTCCTGCGCATCCATGACCGCCTGCCGCGGGACGATGTCGTTGACGTAGAGCAGGTAGGCCACGACCGAATAGACTTCGTCCGCCGTCAACGAGTTCGGCGCGGTGAACGGCATGGCTCGATTGACGTAGTCGAAGATCGTTGTTGCGTAGGGCCAGTAACTGCCGACCGTCTGAACGGGCTTTGGCGTCGCCAGCGTACCCTTGCCGCCCACGAGGCGGTCGAAGCCTTTCGCCGGGTTCTGTCCCTTCTCGCCATGACAGGCGGCGCATTGCTCGGCATAAACCTTCTCGCCTTGCTCGACGGTACCCTTGCCTGGCGGCAACCCGGCGCCGTCCGGCCGCACGTCGATGTCCCACCCGCGGATCTGTTCCGAAGTGGCCGGCGTGCCGAGGCCGAGCCGCGCTTGCTGCGCGAGCGCAGAACCGGCGACGAAGAGCAGGGCAACAACGGAGGCGCTAAGTGCTCGCATTGGTGACGACTCCATCAGCAGCGACCTTCCAGCCTTGAATTGCATTGAAGTGGTACCGGGGATTTGTTCCCCGCGCGGCAATCAGGCTCGAACGGGTGGGCTGCATCCAGCCCTTGTCGTCGTAAGCTCTGCTTTGGATCTCCAGAGGCTGGCCCTGCCAGTTGAATGGCAGTCGGAAACGGGTCAGGCATTTGTCGAGAACCGGCTCCTGGAGCCTGGTCCGCCGCCATGTGGTACCGCCGTCAACGGAAACGTCGACACACGTGACGTGGCCGCGTCCGGACCAAGCGATTCCAGAGATTTCGTAGAACCCCGGGGCGTTGAAGCTGCGATCGGCATTCGGGAAGGTCACCACGGACTTTACGTCGAATGCGAATTGATACGCCTTGCCGTTCGCAAGCAGGTTGGTGTAGCGCGCGGTCTCTTCTCGCGTATGCCACGGACGATCGCCGATCTTCAGGCGACGCAGCCATTTCACCGACATGTTTCCCTCGAAGCCCGGAAGGAATAGCCGGACGGGATAGTCTTGCTCCGGTCTCAGCATCTCGCCGTTCTGGGCATAGACAAGGAGCGCATCGTCGAGCGCCTTTTCAATCGGCACACTGCGCGTCATGGCGGCCGCATCGGCGCCCTCGGCCAAGATCCATTTGGCGTCTGACTTCAGTCCGACCTCTCCCAAGATTGTCGAGAGCGGCACCCCGGTCCATTCGCAGCAGGACAACAGCCCGTGCGTGCGCTGGACAGAATGGTAGCCGGACTTTCTCCATTCGGTGGAGCTGTTACCGGAGCACTCCAGGAAGTGAATACGGGTGACCGCAGGAAACCGAAGGAGATCGTCCATCGTCAGGATCAGCGGCCGGTCTACCAGGCCGTGGACAAGCAAGCGATGCTGATCGGGTGCGATTTCGGGCACGCCGGCGTGATGACGTTCGAAGACCAACCCATTTGGGGTAATGATGCCGTGCAGGTTCTGCAACGGCGTAACGCTAAAGGCCTCGGTGTCGGTGGCGCGGGGCTCCCGAATGCGGCGCACGACATCCTTCTCGAATTTCGACGGCAGTCCGTAGGCCGGCGACAGAATCGGTCTACCCTGTTCATGCATCCATTCGGGAACGTTCGGAGGAACGGTGCCGGCTTGGGCCTCGCGGGAATTGGAGGACAAGCCGCCGATTGCGATCGCCGCCCCCGATGCCAGGATTCTTCGTCGGCTTACGCTCATTGCGCTTTCCCTCCCTAGGTCTCGGTAGCGCCTGCGTAGCGCGCTGGACTGAACGGCACTTGCACTGGCCCGCCAGCAGCGGGCTGCCTTCACTCCCCTCAGCCTAAGAACAAACCACTGGTGTTTCCCTCTACAAAATGCCAATTTATATCGATGAAACGTCACAAATCGCGCAAAAACGTTGGATGGAAGCCACTCGATAGCCCGCGAGGTCTTGGATCACCCGAGCCTCTGATCGTCCGGGTCCAGTCGCTTCCTGCGAGAAGCTACTTTGCCGAGCACAGCCACACCTGGAATCAACTCGTCTACGCGATTTCCGGCGCGCTCACCGTCAACGCCGACGGAAGAAGTCTCGTCATTTCCCCAGAACAGGCCGTCTGGCTGCCGACCGGTACCAAACACTCGGTCGGCTCCCTCATGGGCGCGGAATTCCGAAGCCTCTGGGTAGCCGATGACGCAAGCCAAGGAATGACCTCCGGGACGGCGGTCATTCATGTATCCGCGCTTCTGCGGGCACTCATCATAGAGGCCGTATCGCTCAAACAAGAAGATCGTCACTACGCCGACCGCGTTACCGCACTCATCCTCGAGCAGTTGCGACGGGCAACGCCCATCTCGGGAGCCCTCCCATGGCCTACCCACCCGGCCTTGCTTGCACTTTGTGAGAACCTTTATGCCGATCCCGCCAATCCCCGTCACAGTGACAAGTGGGGGCTTGAGATCGGGATGTCGCCGCGAACGCTGACCCGACGCTTTGAGAGCGAAGTCGGCATGAGCTTGCGCACCTGGCGTCAGCGTCTGCGCCTTTTCAAGGCGATAGAAATGTTGGGCAGCGACCTTCCGATCACGGAGATCGCACTACGCCTTGGTTATTCCTCGGCGTCAGCATTCATATTCATGTTTCGCTCGGAAATGAGAGTTAGTCCTCTTCAATATAGACGCAATCTAAGCCACGTAGCTGGTAGTGGGGCCGCATGAAGCGCAGGGTCGAACTCGGCGTCAGAAGTCGGGTGCTTCCTCACGCGCGGTTCGCGCCTGGTGACGCAGGTGCTGCCAGACAGCCAGGGCGACCGATAGCGCCGCACAGAACAGTAGCGCGCCGGAAATCGGCCGCGTGAAGAACAGCAGCGGGTTGTCGTCCGTCATGATCGCCCGAATAAGGTTGATCTCGATCTGATCGCCGAGGATGAGGCCGAGGATGAGCGGAGCCAACGGAAATCCGCCCTTCACCAGCGCATAGCCGAACACACCAAAGATGAGCAGGACATACACGCTCTGCATCGTGTTGTTGAGCGCGTAAGCACCGATCACGCAAAGCACCAGCACGATGGGCGCAAGCACCGCGAGCCTGACCCGGGTGATCTGAAGCATGAATAGCGCGCCCGCGGCCAGGATCAGCACCATAAGCAGGTGTGCCAAAATGTATGCGGCGTAGATACCGTAGGCGAGGGCGGGTTGCTGGGAGACGAACAGCGGCCCCGACTGGATGCCGTGGATCGTCATGGCGCCCAGCATGACGGCGGTCACGGCGTCGCCCGGGATGCCGAACGCCATGATGGTCACCAGCGAGCCGCCGACATTGGCATTGTTGGACGACTCAGAGGCGATGATGCCCTCGGGGATGCCTGTGCCGAAACGCTCGGGGTGGCGCGAGAACTTCTTCGCCTGGTCGTAGGCCAGCATATTGGCGGCGCTGCCGCCGATCGCCGGCAATACGCCGATCAGGATGCCGACGACCGTCGACCACAAGAGCAGGAACGGACGGCCGAGGATTTCGCCGATCACCTTGAGGTGGGAAACCCCAAGGGAAACCCCAAGACTCGGTTGCGCGGCCAGAACGGCCTCGGGCGTCTTTGGCGCTCTTGTCTTCTCGATGTCGGACATGATCTGTGCGAAGGCAAAGATCCCGATCAGCACCGGCAGGAACGGGAAGCCGCCGCTGATGAACTCGGACCCGAAGGTGAAGCGCGGCACGCTGCCGATCGGGTCCGTGCCGATGACGGTGATCAGGAGGCCAATGGCGGTCGACAGCAGGCCCTTGATGAACGAGGACTCGGCCAGACCCGCCACCATCGCCATGGCCAGCACGAACAGCGAGAAATACTCCCACGGTCCGAACTGAAGTGCGATGGCCGCGAGCGGCCCGGTCACCAGGATCAGGAACAGCCCGCCGAGCAGCCCGCCGAAGAACGACGACCACACGCCGAGCCAGATCGCCCGGCCGGGCGCGCCACCCCGCGCCATCGGAAAGCCGTCGAAGGTCGTGGCGATCGCCGAAGGCGTGCCCGGAATTCCGAGCAGACACGCGGTGACCAGGCCGCCGGCGGAGCCGCCGACATAGACGCCGGTCATCGCGGCCAGCCCCTGCAGAGGATCGAGACCATAGGTGAACGGCAGGATGACGATGATCGTCATCGTGATGGTGACGCCCGGCAGTGCACCGCCGATGACGCCAATGAGCGTGCCCGCGAACAGCGGAACGAGATAATTCCACTGCAGCACCGTCAGCAGCCCATGTCCCAAAAGCTCGAACATGGCCTACCAGTTTGTCCAGCTACCGCGAGGAAGCAGCACCGTGAGATACCGCTCGAAGACCAGATACGTCACCGCCGACGTGCCAATCGCTATTGCCGCGAGGACCGCCCATTGGCGCCAGGTCGTAGGCCTCTCGAGTGTCGCTTGCAACGCGGCGACGAACAGGACGGTGGCGATGCGATAGCCGAGCAGAGGCAGAAGTACCAGGTAGAGCGCGACAATGACGAAGGCGAGCGCGACCAGGCCATAGGCCCGTTGCGGCTGCGCCGGAACTGGGACGTCGGCCGGCTCAGCGCGCGGTGCGACCAGATCCTGCACGATCAGCGCCGCGCTGGTCACGGCCATGAAGATCAGAACGATGCGCGGATAGAAGCCGGGACCGACCGGCACCAGCGGCAGTTGCGGAAGTCCAAACGATTGCACGAGCAGAGCCAGACTGACCGCGAGGAAGATCAATCCGGCAAGGCTATCGCGGCCAAGTCTCATTGCTTGGCAAGACCGAGCTCGGTCATGATCACCTTGCTCTCCCGGTCGAGCTTGTCGAGGAATGGACCGTATTCGGCGGCGTTGAGATAGGAGACGCGCGTGCCTTGCTTCTTCATCGCGTCCGCAAACTCCGCCTCCTTGGCGGCTTTTCCGCAGGCCTCGTCCAGCTTGGCGCGTACCGCGGCCGGCGTGCCCTTCGGTACTATCAGGCCGCGCAAAACCGCGTAGACGATGTCCATGCCGAGCTCCTTCAGCGTCGGCACGTCAGGGGCTTCGGGATCGCGCTTTTCGGCAGCAATGGCAAGAAACTTGAGCTGCCCTGCATCGACCTTGCCCTTCTGCGTCAGGTTGGAATCCGTCAAATCGACATGGCCGCCGAGAATGGCATTCATGCGCGGCGCGAGGCCTTCATAGGAGACGTACTTGAACTTGACGCCGGCCGCCTTTTCGATGAGCGCCGGGAATATGTGGCTGGTCGATCCGAGGGTCGCCCCCACGGTGATCTGGCCCGGACGCTTCTTGGCGTCTTCGGCAAGCTCGGCCCAGGTCTTCCAGGGCGTCTTGGGGCTCGCCGTCAGGACCGATGGCGTCGCAGAGAGCAGGCAGATCGGCTCAAAGTCGCTGTATTTGACGTCTGTGACGCCGGCATAGTGCACAAGGTGGATGTAGTCGTGCACCGCATAAAGCGTATAGCCGTCCGGCGGCGAGCCCTTGGCTTCGCGCGCCCCGACGGTGCCGGAGGCGCCCGTGACGTTGGCGATCACGATTGGCTGACCGATATGCTTCTGTAGAAGCGGCGCAAATGGACGAAAGATGTTGTCCGTATCGCCGCCTGCCGCCCACGGCACGATCATCTTGATCGGGCGCTCAGGATAGTTTTGAGCCGCGGCCGGCATGGCCATCGCGGCCAAGGCTGCTGTCAACGCCAAACTGCGGAGCACTGCCCTCATGACGCATCTCCCTATCGCCGTTGATTGTTTTTCTTTCGATCATAGCAAGACGCCAGCACTTCGCAAACAATGATGCGACAAGGATGGTCCGGCGGCGTGTGCAGCGCACCGCCAATCCAAATTCGGGCTGAGTCCACCGGTGCCCTGAGACGCCTCGCGGAGTATCCTAAGCGGCTGCTTGTGCGTCACGCCGCGTGCGGATTTTGGGAATGTCGCCCCGGAGGGACAACACTCACGAGCTTAAGCGGTCCCGGCAGATCCGGGACCGCTTTTTGTTTGGGCCCCCGTTACAACTCATTCAGCGGGTGGCTCACGCCTTTCCCTGAACGGGTCGGCGGCGTCATCGTGACCGCTACGGCTGCTGAAGAACATCAAGGCCATCAGCCCGCAGCCGATCAGGAGTGAAAAGAACGTTCCGAGTCCAAGGGCGATCCAGCCGTGCTTATCCATTACGGCGTCGCTCGTGGCATTCCACACCGATACAGCCCATACGCCAGTGAGGCCAAGCAGGGCTAGCAAGATCACGAGAAGACCAACCTGTCCGAAGCTAAGATTCCGCATGAGGGGACCCTTTCCAGCACACTGGGGAACGTGGGCAGTCAGAATCTAATCCTAGCCAAGACTGATGCTTGGCGCGCCATTTCGGGCCGGGGCCGCGCATGTAGTGCAGCTCGGGCCGGTAGCTATTGCGTATATCCATAACCAGGTTGTGAATGATGCTGGCGAAGTCAGAGACTGTCTCAGCCGCCTTGCGAGCAGAATCAGATATTGCGGACCAGCGCGCAGAATCGGGTGCAATCGCACGGGGTCCGACGATGCTTTTCCAGATCATCTTTTTTCTCCGTCCGGTTCGATGTGGGTACCGTGATGATCTAGCGGATCGGAGCTGTGGCTGCGCCAGAGCGATTGCCCTGCCTGTAGAGCGATTGCTGCTAGCGCCTGCGCCCTCGCGTGCTCTTTGCGCGTCCGCCCTGCAAGACCGCTGCGAGAGACTCGGCCTCATCATTTGCAGACTTGCAGTTAGTTCTCGCAGCAGGGTTCGAAGCCGCTATAATGGGGGCGGTTGCGACATGATTTGGCGAATGGGCCATGGTGGCAACGAACGATCAGATCGTCACCGTGTTCGGCGGAACCGGCTTTCTGGGCCGCCGCATCGTTCGACAACTGCGCTCACGCGGATTTCCTGTTCGGACCGCGTCAAGGCATCCCGATCACGGCTACACCTTGCCTGGCGCCGAAGACCCGCAACTTCAATCCGTAGAGGCGAACATTCACGACGAGCGGTCGGTCGCGGAGGCGCTTGCCGGCGCTTACGGCGTCGTGAATGCGGTCAGTCTTTACATCGAGCGCGGAGCGGAGACTTTTCAATCCGTTCACGTCGAGGCCGCCCGGCGGGTAGCCATTCAAGCGCACAGGGCTGGCGTCAAAAGGCTGGTCCACATTTCGGGAATCGGCTCCGATGCCACCTCCCAATCGCGCTACATCCGGAAGCGTGGCGAGGGCGAACTGGCGGTCCGGACGGCGTTCGCCGAGGCAACTTTGATCCGTCCGGCGGTGATGTTCGGACCGGACGACGCGTTTCTCGTCGTCATCCTCAAGCTGCTCCGCCAGCTTCCCGTCTATCCGATGTTCGGCCGCGGCGTGACCAGACTGCAGCCGGCCTGTGTGGATGATGTTGCTGACGCGATTGGCCGGATCATGCAGCGCGCCGAGACGACTGACATCTTCGAGTTCGGCGGCCCCCGCGTCTATTCTTACGAGGAGTTGCTGAGAGCCGTGGCGCACCAAGCCGGACTCGCACCTCGACTGATTCCAGTCCCGTTTGTCGCTTGGCATGCACTGGCATGGGCCTCCGAAACGCTCCGGATTCCATTCCTCACGCGCAATCAAGTGGAGCTGATGGAAATCGACACGGTGTCATCGCCAGATATGCCTGGATTTGCCGAGCTTGGGATATCGCCGCACTCGGTCGAGGCAATACTCCAGAAGATGCTGTCTGATTCCGGAGCATGAGACGCCTCGACCAATCCGCGTCAACGGACGCCGGGTTGGTCGATGTTGCGCTCAAGATGAGGAACCAACCTTTGGAGACCCCGTTATTGAATTTAATCAATGCGAGGGCGACCGCGTCATAAGTGAAGGCGGACATCATGGCTACATGTGAAACCTGCGGCAATGACTATGACAAGTCCTTTCAGGTCACAATGAACGGCAAGGCGCACACCTTCGATAGTTTCGAGTGCGCCATTCATGCGCTCGCGCCGACCTGCGATCATTGCGGCATCCGCATCGTCGGGCACGGATTGGAGAAGTCCGGCACGTTCTTCTGCTGCGAGCATTGCGCCGAAAGGGAAGGCGTCAAAGGGCTGCGTGATCGAATCTAGGCCCGGGCAATTGGCGCGGGCTGGATCCCTCCATCCGTCCGCGAAGGACGATGCTTCATGCGCATCAGATGCTTCATGCGCGTCATAAGTCTGCAGGCGCTTTGTGCTCGCTCGGGCAAGCCTGCCAACCGCAATGGGTGCTTTGGGACAGCATGACTGCCGGATAACTTTGCTTGCGCCATTGGAAATTTGAGCATTGAATTCGGCGAAGATGCGCCACTACCGTAAGTAGTTTTCACGTGTGTCTATACCCTCACAGGATGACGTGATGAAGAGACTCGGCTTCGGCATGAGGCGAGTGCGATGGCCTCATGCGGTTGAAGGGAGGTATGCCTATCTCGTCCACCTGACTGATCGGGAGTGGCCAAGCGCGGGAAGCTGATGCGCGCACGACCAGCGCCGTCGTAGCCCAACGAAACAGGGAGGAGAACAATGAGCACCTGGCTTAGCGAGCGAGAGCAGCGTCTTGTCGCGGGCGCGGAGGCGGCATCGGCGGCAACGCCGATTCCCACGCAGATTGTTTCCAACGGCGAGTATCTGCCGCCCCCGCAGAGCGCCGTGCAAAAGAAGGTCGAGGCCCGGATCAACGAGCTCGCCGATGTGAACGGCAAGCACCTCGGCTTGAGCCGCAGGCAGTTCCTGCACACGGGTTGCGGCATGGCGGCAGCATTCCTCGCCATGAACGACGTCTACGGCAATGTTTTCCAGGTCGCGACTGCGGAGGCGCGAGAGCCCGAATTGATGCGGGCACGCGCGCAAGGCCTCGCCGACCAGTTCATATTCGACGTTCAGACCCACTTCGTGCGCGACGACTTCGATCACAAGGAGCTGTTGGGGCTGGCGGACTTTGCGAGCCAGCACTGGAACCCGAAGATGAAGGAGGAGGGCGTCTCCTCGCTCGGCCGCTACAAGTTCCAGAATTATGTGAAAGAGATCTACTACGACAGCGACACCAACATGGCGCTGTTGAGCGGCGCGCCGTTCGATGATCCGAGTTGGTGGCTTCTTTCCAACGAGCAGATCGTCAAGGCCCGCGAACTCATCAACGACTTCGCCGGCTCGCGCCGGCTGCTGGCGCACAGCGTCATCACCCCAAAGCAGCCCGGCTGGATGGAGGAGGTCGACAAGGCGATCGAGGTCTACAAGCCGGATTCCTGGAAGTCCTACACGATCGGCGATCCGCTGGCGCCCTCCAAGTTCCCTTGGCGGCTCGACGACGAGCAGGTGATGTATCCGTTTTACGAAAAAGCCGTGAAGTCCGGCATCAACACGCTGTGCATCCACAAGGGACTGCTGCCGCCCGATTACGAAAAATCGTTCGCCGGCGTGTGGGAATACGCAACCGCATGGGATGTCGGAAAGGCGGCGAAGGACTGGCCGCAGATGAACTTCGTGATCTATCACTCGGCGCTACGGGCGTTCCTCGAGCTGCCGGACAAGGCGTGGGCGGAGTTCGAGCAGACCGGCCGCATCCAGTGGGCCACGGATCTTTCGGAAATCCCGCAGAAGTTCGGCGTCAACAATGTCTATGCCGAACTCGGCACGTCCTTTGCCAACTCGGCAGTGGCGCATCCGAAATTCTGTGCCGCGCTGGTCGGCACGTTGATCAAGGGCATGGGGGTAGACCACGTGATGTGGGGCACCGACTCGGTCTGGTACGGTTCACCGCAGTGGCAGATCGAGGCGCTGCGCCGGCTCGAAATCCCGGAGGACATGCAGAAGAAATACGGCTTTGCACCACTCGGCGACGCCAATAGCGCCACCAAGCAACTGATCTTCGCAGGCAACGCCACCAGGCTCTACAAGATCAAGCTGAGAGCGGCTGACAACACCAGGATGCCGGCCTATTCCGAGGACCGTCTCGCCTCGCTCAAGAACGAATATACGCAGGCAGCTAAGGCGCCCTCGAACCTGCGCTACGGCTACGTTCGCGCCGCGTAAACGTTAGACGGCCGCGCCGGTGGACCGAGCAAGCTTCACGGGCGCGGTCGACGTGCGGCTCCAGTGAAGGGTGTAGATCGACAGAGGCAATTTTGGTTTCGGATGAAAACCAAACGCTTCGTGCGATGTTTGCTTTTCGGCCCAGTAGCTCACATCCCGGGACGCCCGTTGTGTCCCCACAACCGGCATAGGATGATTGCGCCGCAACATGCGCCAACACAATTGGTCGCATCCGGGACTGCCAAACCGGGCTTGTAGGACTTTCGATCAATTGTATTCTCAAGGGAAGCATGCGGAACTCGCATGGCTGCTGCCTAAAGTGCGCAGATCACCATAAGCAGGCGCGAACCAACGTGCCGGTTTTTGGGTGGAGACCGACATGGCCGATGGCGGATCGTTTGACACGTTCCCCAAGTTGCTACTGCGAAACGCCGCGAAATTTGGCAACCGTCCGGCGTTTCGGCACAAGGATCTTGGCATCTGGCAGACATGGACTTGGACCGAGGTCGCTGGGATCGTACGTGCCTATGCCGCGGGTTTGCAGCGGATTGGATTGCAGCCAGGCGACACTTTCGCCATCGTCGGCTCCAACCGGCCGAAGCTCTATTGGACCATGATGGCAGCGCAGGCGCTGCGTGCGATTCCGGTTCCGGTCTATTCGGATGCGGTGGCTGACGAGCTTGCCTACGTCCTTGCCCACGCCGACGTGAAGCTTGTTGCAGCGCAGGATCAGGAGCAGGTCGACAAGATTTTGTCCGTATCCGACCGGGTGCGGCATCTCCGGAAGATTGTCTACGATGAACCGCGTGGACTCCGCGACTACGATCACAGCCGGCTGATCGCAATCCATGATGTCATCGAAGACGGCCGAGCCGCGCTTGCGGTTAATGCTGCGCTTGGCGAGCAGATCGATGAGATCATCCGTCAGGGTGAAGGTTCTGACATCTCGATCATCCTCTATACCTCGGGAACAACCGGCGCGTCGAAGGGCGTCATGCTGTCGGCGCGACGGTGCATCGACGCTGTAACTGATACTGTCAGGTTCGACAGGTTGACCGAGAACGACGTGGCGCTTGCTTATCTGCCGCTCGCCTGGGTGGGAGATCATTACCTCAACTATGCGCAGGGCCTTGCCGCCGGTTTCTGCATGGCGTGTCCCGAGAGCGGTGAGACGGTCGAGCAGGATTTGCGCGAGATCGGACCAACCTTCTATTTCGCTCCACCGCGCGTTTTCGAGAACATGCTGACGCGAGTGATGATCCGCATGGAGGATGCTGCGCCAATCAAGCGGCGTATGTTCGACTACTTCCTCCGCATTGCGCGACGACATGGCGAATCGATTTTGACCGGAAAGCCGGTGCCGGTGTCAGGCCGGCTACTCTATGCGCTTGGACGCTTGATACTCTACGAGCCCCTTAAAAACGTTCTCGGGCTGTCTCGCGTGCGCGTTGCCTATACTGCAGGTGAGGCCATTGGTCCGGATCTTTTCGCGTTTTACCGCTCGATCGGATTGAACCTGAAGCAGCTCTACGGTCAGACTGAAGCATTCCTCTACGTCACTTGTCAGCCTGACGGGGAGATCTACTCCGATACTGTCGGGCCGGCGGCGCCGAACGTCGACATTCGCATTGCGGAATCAGGCGAGGTGCAATTCCGTTCACCCGGCATGTTTGTTCGATATTTCAAGGATCAGGCGAAAACTGCGGAGACCCTGACGCCTGATGGTTACGTCAAGACCGGTGATGCCGGCTTCTTCGACGAGAAGACGGGACATCTGAAGATCATCGATCGCGCAAAGGATGTGGGCCGGCTGGCCGACGGAACGATATTTGCGCCGAAGTATCTTGAGAACAAGTTGAAGTTCTTTCCAAGCATCAAGGAAGCGGTCGCCTTCGGCGATTCCAGGGAGTTCGTTTGCGCCATTCTCAATATCGACCTGACTGCGGTCGGGAGCTGGGCCGAACGCAACAACATTGCCTACGGCTCCTATCAGGAACTGGCGGGCCATCCACTGGTCTACGATCTGGTGGCGAAAAGCGTTGCCGAAGCGAACCGCTCCCTCGCGGAGGAAAAGGTGATGGCTGGCGCACAGATTCGGCGCTTTCTGATTCTGCATAAGGAGCTCGACGCCGACGATGGCGAATTGACACGCACGCAGAAAGTTCGCCGCGGAATCATCGCCGAGCGCTATGCGCCATTGGTCACAGCGCTCTACGACGGTTCGCATGAAGCCGACATTTCCACCGAAGTCACTTTTGAGGATGGCCGCAAGGGCGTGATCGCGGCGCAGGTCAAGATCCGCGACGTGCCGGCAATTGGCGCGACGGAACCCTTGGGGAGGGCCGCATGAGGACGCCGGACACGAGCGAAATCCTGCTTCAGGTCGAGGGGGTATCGCTGGCGTTTGGCGGCGTGAAAGCGCTGAGGGATGTTTCGCTTGACATCAGGAAAGGTGAAATTCGCGCCATCATCGGACCGAATGGCGCCGGAAAGACTTCGATGCTCAACGTCATCAACGGATTCTATCATCCCAATCGTGGTGCCATCACCTTCAAGGGACGAACCCGCGCCCAGATGCAGCCCTTCGAGGCGTCCCGTGGCGGCATTGCGCGCACCTTTCAAAACGTCGCGCTATTCAAGGGAATGAGCGCGCTCGACAATATCATGGCTGGGCGCACATTGAAGATGCGGCGGGGCCTGCTGTGGCAGATGCTGCGCTACGGCCCTGCGCTGGCGGAGGAGATCGAGCATCGGCACCGGGTCGAAGAGATCATCGATTTTCTGGAGATCGAACCGATCCGCAAGGTGCTGGTCGCGCGCTTGCCATACGGCCTGCAGAAACGGGTCGAACTCGGCCGCGCCCTTGCGATGGAGCCCGATCTCCTTCTCCTTGACGAACCGATGGCAGGCATGAACCTCGAAGAGAAGAAGGACATGTCGCGGTTCATCCTCGACGTGAACGATTATTACGGCACGACCATCGCGCTGATCGAGCATGACATGGCTGTGGTGATGGATCTCTCCCATCGCGTGGTGGTGCTCGATCATGGCGTGAAGATCGCCGACGGAACGCCGGATGAGGTCAAGAAGAATCAGGACGTCATCGACGCCTATCTCGGCATCGCGCACCAGGGAGCATAGTGTGATCGCATTGGGTCAATTTCTCGAGGTGTTGATCGGCGGATTGATGTCTGGCGTCCTGTATTCGCTGGTCGCGCTCGGCTTCGTGTTGATCTTCAAGGCATCCGGCGTGTTTAATTTTGCGCAAGGCGCAATGGTGTTGCTCGCCGGGCTGGCGCTGGTTCGTTCGCTCGATCTCCTCGTGGCCAACGGCTTCCCGCTTTGGATTGCGATCGTCGTCGGCATCGGCTTTGCCGCCGTGATCATGGCGATAACGGCCTGGCTGATCGAGCGGTTCGTGATTGGACCTCTTGTCAATCAGAACGCTCTCACGCTGTTCATGTCCACCATTGGCGTGACATTCGTCCTCGAGGGTGCGGCGCAGATGATCTTCGGTTCCGATGTTTACCCGTTGCGGCTGTTCCCGACCGACATCTGGCTGCTGTTCGAAAGTCACTTTCCGGGTGGGATTCTGGTCAACCAGCTTGATGTCTGCGGCGGCTTTATCGCCGGCATTCTGGTCGCGGGTCTCGCGATCTTCTTCCAGCAAACCAAGACTGGTCGCGCACTCAGGGCGGTTGCCGACGATCACATGGCAGCGCAGTCGGTCGGGATTCCGATCGGCTGGATCTGGTTTGTGGTCTGGCTTGTTGCCGGTCTCGTTGCGCTCGTTGCGGCGACCGTGTGGGGTACCAAGCTGGGTGTGCAGTTCTCGATCACGTTTCTCGCGCTGAAGGCCCTGCCGGTTCTGATCATTGGGGGCCTTACCTCGGTCCCAGGAGCGATCGTCGGCGGGCTTATTGTAGGTGCGAGCGAGAAGCTCGCCGAGGTGTTCCTGGGGTCGCATATTGGCGGCGGTATCGAATATTGGTTCGCCTATGTGCTGGCGCTGGCCGTGCTGCTGGTGCGGCCGCAGGGGCTGTTCGGCGAGCGCATCATCGAGCGCATCTGAGATGAGGAGTTAGTTGTGCTTTATCGCGAGGCAGGCCAATTCAAGACGACCTACGCGGAGGACATGGCGATTTTCCCGATCCGCCAGGACCGTATGGCGCTCGCGGTCTTGCTTGGTATCGCCTTCATTGGCGTTCCGCTGCTGGCCGACTTCGACATTTGGCCGTTCGGCAGCGACTATCTGCTTCGCGCCATTCTGCTGCCCTTCCTGATCCTCGCGCTCGCCGCTATCGGCGTAAACATCCTGGTCGGCTATTGCGGCCAGATCTCGCTCGGCAGCGGCGCGTTCATGGCCATCGGCGCTTACTCCGCCTACAAGTTGGGGACCGGCGTTCATATTCCGCTCGCCTGGCTTGGCTTCGCGATTTCGATCCCGCCGTTGCCCGTACTGCTATCCATTTTGCTCGGCGGGCTGGCGGCGGCGGTTGTCGGCATCCTCTTCGGTATTCCCAGTCTGCGGATCAAGGGCCTCTATCTGGCGGTCGCAACACTCGCAGCGCAGTTCTTCTTTGACTGGGTGTTCCTGCGGGTGTCGTGGTTCACCAATTATGCGCCGTCGGGGTCGGTCAGTGCACCGACACTGGATTTCTTCGGTCTGAACGTAGGCACGCCGATCGAGCGATATATGCTGTGCCTGATCTTCGTAACGGTGTTCGCCTTTCTGGCGAAGAATCTCGTTCGTGGCAACCTCGGCAGACAATGGATGGCAATCCGTGACATGGACATAGCCGCGGAGCTCATCGGCATCCGGCCACTCTACGCGAAGCTTACAGCTTTCGCGGTCTCTTCATTTATCATCGGCGTGGCGGGCGCACTTTGGGCGTTCGTCTATCTGGGCTCGTGGGAGCCGCTCGCCTTCTCGATCGAACGTTCGCTGCAGCTTCTGTTCATGGTGATCATCGGCGGGTTGGGTTCGATCATGGGGTCATTCATCGGTGCCGCTTTTATCCTGATCCTGCCCATCATGCTGAACCTGCTTCCAACCCAGCTCGGTGTGCCGCTGTCGACAGAGACGATTACTCATCTGGAATTCATCATCTTTGGATCGCTGATCTGTTATCTTCTCATCAAGGAGCCACATGGGTTTGCCCGGCTCATATCGATTGGCAAGGAGAAGCTCAGACTGTGGCCGTTTCCCTACTGAAGGGGCGGGCAGTGCGAAGCAAGCCGAAGATCGCAAATGCGGAGCGGCGGTCGTTGGTAATAGGAGGCAAGGAAGCCCGCGAGAACAAGACCCGGTAAGAAAAAAACGGGCTGAACGAGGAGGAGACTCATATGGTACGCAACAAACTATTAATTGCTGCAGCCATACTTTCAGGCGGGGCGTTTGCCTCTCCTGCTGCAGCGCAGAGCGAGCAGTTCATCCCGATACTATCCTACCGAACGGGCGCGTACGCCGTGAATGGCGTGCCGTACGCAAACGGCGTGGCCGACTATTACAACCTTGTCAACGAGCGCGACGGCGGCATCAACGGCGTCAAGCTCTTGGTCGAGGAATGCGAAACCGGCTACGCCACCGACAAGGGCGTTGAATGTTACGAGCGCCTCAAGGGGAAGGGCCCTACCGGCGCGGCCTTCGTCAATCCGCTGTCGACCGGCATTACATTCGCCCTCACCGAGAAGACCACGACTGACAAGATCCCGATTATCACCATGGGCTACGGCCGCGCCGATTCCAAGAACGGCGCCGTGTTCGCCTACAATTTCCCGCTGCTCGGCACGTACTGGTCCGCGGCCGATATCGCGATCCAGCACGTCGCCAAGGAGGTGGGCGGCTTCGACAAGCTGAAGGGCAAGAAGATTTCGCTGCTCTATCACGATAGCCCATACGGCAAGGAGCCGATCCCGATGCTGCAGGTGCTGGCCAAGAAGTACGGCTTTGAGTTCACGCCGATCCCGGTTACGCATCCCGGTGTCGAACAGAAGTCGCAATGGCTGGGGATCCGCCAGAACCGGCCGGACTATGTCTTGGTCTGGGGCTGGGGCGTCATGAACGGGACCGCAGTCAAGGAAGCTGCGGCCGTTGCCTATCCGCGCGACAAGATGATCGGTGTTTGGTGGTCGGGCGCAGAGCCGGATGTGCAGCCCGCAGGCGATCAAGCCGTCGGCTACAAGGCGCTGATGCTTCAGCATGGCGCGGGCAAATTCCCCGTGCATGCCGAGATCGAGAAGCACGTCTATGCAAAGGGCAAGGGCGCGTCGGAGCCCGGCAAGGTCGGCGAGGTTCTCTACAACCGCGGTATGGTGAACGCCATGCTGGGGGTGGAGGGGATCCGCAAGGCGCAGGAAAAGTTCGGCAAGAAGCCGCTGACGGGCGAGCAGGTTCGTTGGGGTCTTGAGAACCTCAATCTCTCTGAAGCTCGTCTCAAGGAACTCGGCTTCGAGGGCATGTTGAAGCCGGTCAAGATTTCCTGCTCTGATCACGAGGGCGCGCGGGACGGCCGCGTACAGCAGTGGGACGGCAAGGGTTGGAAGATCATATCCGACTGGTATACGGCCAACCAATCCGAGACCGAACCGCTCGTTGACGAAGTTTCCGCGAAGTATGCCGCGGACAAGAAGATTCAGCCTCGCGACTGCTCGAAAGAGAGCTGAGAACATCTCGGAGATCCGGAAGGAGGGTTCGCTTCCTTCCGGGGATTCCGAAGCCGTAACAGTTTGGAGGGAGCAGCGTGTCAATTCCCAAGGCCGCCACAACGACAGAAGCGGCGGCGCCGTTCCTGTCGGTCAACAACATCGAGGTCGTGTACGATCACGTCATCCTGGTATTGAAGGGCGTATCGCTGGATGTGCCGCGGGGCGGAATCGTCGCGCTTCTCGGCGCCAATGGTGCGGGCAAGACAACGACTCTGAAGGCGATTTCCAGTCTGCTGCATTCAGAGCGCGGCGAGGTCACCAAGGGCTCAATCCTGTTTGACGGTGTCGAAGTGCAGTCGCTGTCGCCAAACGATCTAGTGCGGCGCGGCTGCATTCAGGTGATGGAGGGACGGCGCTGCTTCGCCCACCTCACTGTCGAAGAAAATCTCCTGACCGGCGCATTCACGCGCGTGGACGGCAAGTCCGCGATCGCGGATGATCTCGAGCGGGTCTATGCCTATTTTCCCCGTCTCAGGGAGCGGCGCGGTTCCACCGCCGGCTATACGTCGGGTGGCGAACAGCAGATGTGCGCAATCGGCCGTGCGCTGATGTCGCGCCCGAAGATGATCCTGCTCGACGAGCCATCAATGGGCCTCGCTCCGCAGATCGTCGAAGAGATCTTCGAGATCGTCAAGGATCTAAACGTCAGGGAAAATGTCACGTTCCTGCTCGCCGAGCAGAACACGAATATGGCGCTCAAATACGCCAGGCACGGATACATCCTCGAAAATGGGCGCGTAGTTATGGATGGCGAGGCGCGGGCGCTCGCCACAAATGAGGATGTCAAGGAATTCTATCTCGGCATCGCCGGGGACAAGCGCAAATCATTCCGCGATGTGAAGCACTACAAGCGACGCAAGCGCTGGCTCGCTTAGGTCATGGGGATAAAAAGCCATACTGCTGCGCCCGCGGCAGCTCTTGCTCTCGGAATCTTCTTCATTGCGCCGGGTTCCGTTGCCTCCAATGCTATCGTCGGCACGGTCACCTCGCTCGTGGCGGCCGCCATCGGCAATCTCAGCTTCATGTCGCCTGCGATGGGCGAGCCGGCCTCACTCACCAGAAAACAATCGGATGCGCTCAATACATACAATAATGCACGGAGCAATTTTGAGTCGATCCTGGGCCAGCGGCGCGCGCAGATCAATTCGAACCAGCGACTACCGAACTTGCCAGGACAAGCCCTCTACCTTGCACGCAACAACATGATCAGCGCGTACAAGGATCTCACCGACGCTCTTCCGTCCAAGATAGGCGGGCCCAACAAATACGGAATCCCCCCGGCGTATTTTAGCGCCGACAATGAGCCGCTGCTCGACGAGTACAGGAGACTTTTCGACCTGATGCAGGCGCCGCCCGCCAACGCGCAAAACTCGGATACTCCATTCAAGGACGTTGTCGATCTGGGCGCGGCCATTGCGCGAGCCAAGGGCCTTGATGCGGCCAATGCCGAAGCAGCAGGCCGTATCAGCCTGGGCCTGTTCTTTGCCGAGACAAATGGCAATCAGAACATCGGGAATGCGCGCTCGAACAAATATAAGGGCAGCTTGCAAACAGGCGTACCCGAAGATCAAAACGGGCGAAGGAAATGGGCCGCGATAAAGAAGTCGATCGCAGCCTTTGATCCCGCACTAAACGCCCGCGACGACAAGGAAGAGGCACGGGCCGGCAATCTGGACTATCGGTATAACCACTGGACTGCGGTGCGGGATGGCCTCATGAACGCACACGCGGATATTTTCCCGCAAGTACCGGCGATCGTGAAAACGCTGCCGGATCCGATCGATCAAATGAAGCTGTTTGAACTGATCCAGATTATCCCGAGCCCGACCAGGTCTGCGCTCGGCTCGCGCAACCTGGTCGACCACAGAATTTCCGACCCGAAGATCATGGCCTATCTGCGAAATAACAGCGTTTTCACCTTCGGACGGGCTGACCGGGCCAAAACATCCGCGACCTATCGCGAAATTCTCGATGCGATGTGGCTGTTCAACGAAAAATTTGAACGAGCGCTTTCCACATTCGACGAAATCAAGAAGCAGTCAAAGGGTTGAAGCCGGCAGGCGGGGTTCAGATGCGACGCTACCGCGCCGTCAGAGCGGACCGAGCATGGCCCATCGGGGCTCGCAAAATTGCTTCACCGCCGCCGTGACACCGCTGCTGATGATGTCCCGCCGTTCAGGCGAACTCATCTTGAGCTCCTCGTCCCGGTTGATGATCGAGCCCGCTTCCAGCAGGACGGCAGCCATCCGGGTTTTTCTCAGCACGATGAGCTCATCGTAGCGATAGACGCCGGTCTCCTTGTTCAGTAGCTCGCGCTGGTACCTGCCCATGATGGACTGGGAATATTGCTTGGCATAGTCGAGGCCCTGGGCCTTCATTTCCTTGGCGATCAGTTCGGCGAAGGCGAAACTCGTCTTGAAGTCCGGGTTGCTGCGGGAGACGAAGACGGAATATCCGCTGAAGCGGTCGCTGAAATGGCTTTTCTTTCCCTCGAACTCCCAGTCCTCGAGGAATTTGTTGGGCACGGAGTCATGGTGGATCGACAGCAAGAGATCCGCGGGAAGATTGTTGGCGGCGGCGACGCGTTTGAAGAGGCTGTGCCTCGCCTTGCCCTCGGTCACGAGCAACCTGGTTTCAGTAAAGCCCTCGGCCTTCAACTTTTCCTCGATCCGCTTCGCAAGGTGCAGATTGAAGACAAACTCGGGAACGTTGCGGGCGCTGATCGCGCCTTCCGATTCGCCGGTGTGTCCCACATCCAGAACGATCCGGAACTTGGAGGGATCGCACAGGGGGGCGACCGGTTTGAAAGCTGCAGAGGGCAAGGCGACCGGCCCCAGGGCGGCAAGCTTCACGGTGCGGCGCTTTGGCGAGGCGGCTCGCTTCGCCAAAGTGGCTGGCTTGCGCGAAGTGACGTGCTTTGACGGCTTGCCTTGTTTTGGCGATTTGGCCTGTTTTGACGAGCCTTTGAAGACGTCCGACAGCCAACCCGCGTCGCTGACCTCGATCGGCAGAAGCACCATTGCGGCCATCACGGCAATGACGATGCGGCCGCGGCGCCAAAATCGCGAAGCGATACCGCCGAGAACACAAATGAACGCGCGGCGCTTCATGCTCGCCCGGAGACCGAACCCGAAGGCGCGCTAATGCGAATGAGGCTTGCGTTGATGTCGACGAACGAAGTCCTGGCACAGCCGATGGAAAACATATCGTACCCCACCTATCGAATTCGACACGCAAGGGTCGCAATCCAATGAGGGCGGATACAAGTCGGATGAGAGCGATTACGGCATACAATCGCGCGATTTCATATCAGTGTTGTCATTGAGCCACATAACTATGCACTGAAACAGGCTTTCGGCCATTTCTTGGAAACCGTCAAAAGCGATTGTTGGTCTCACTCTAGCGGCGTTGCTTTTTCGGCTTCAGCGATGCCGCCGGCGCCCGTGCGTTGGCATCGAGCGATGTTGATGCCACTGGCGTCTCACCCTTGGCCCCTTCGATTTCACGTCGTGGCCAGGCAAAATCGTCGGCGCGACCGGCTGGCGCCGACAAAGGCTCCCCTGTGATCAAGACCCGCGCCGCCTGCGCATCCATTGTCACCGTCCGCGCCCCCGGACCGCCGAGCAATTGATTCGTGCCGACAGAGGAGGCCGTCAAGGGAACGATCGGCCCGGCCAGCGGACGTGGCGCCGGCTGATCCGGCCGCGCACTGGCGTCGGGCGTGGCCGGCTCAGTGGGCAGCACAACCGGTGCGGAACGCGCAGCCAACAGGCGGTTGATCTCGCGCTCGGCGTAATGCGCGAGCTTGAGCGCGCCGGCCTTGGTGAAGTACACGCCATCGGAAGAGCGCAGCCGGCGGATCTGCCCTTCGAAGTCGGGGCCGTGCTGCAAGAAGCGGCCGGTTTCATCGACAAATCCGTCCCAGACATCGACATAGGTGATACCGGCTTTGCCGGCCGCATCGCGATAGAGCGTATTCAGAAACGCCGTGTCGGCGGTCGACTTGGCGCCACGTACCACCGGCAGACCCACCCACAGCACAGGCACACCCTTGGACTTGAGTACGCCGATCATCTCCTCGATCTTTGCCATGTAGAGTTCGACCCAGCGTTTCTCGCGAAACTCATGGATGTCGTTCGGCGAATGCGCGCTCCTCTCCGGTTCAACCACCGCCCGCGCGCCACTGTTTTCGGCGGCATCGTCCGGCGGCAATTCGGGATCCGGCACCTTGGCTGCGCCATCGGGCTTCGCCTCGGGCTTTGCGCTCGAAGCCTTGCCATCAGGTTTCGCCTTGGCGTCCTTCTTGTTCCCAGCCTTATTGTCGGATTTGTCGACCGCCGGCTCGCGGATTGTGACGCGATCATCGAGCCCGAGCATGACGACAATGGCGTCCGCCTTTTCGGTGGCGAGAATGCCTTTGGCAGCGGCGGCCCAATCGGCGGGATCGCCCTTCGGCTGGTACTTGATCAGGCCGGAAACTGTCTTGTGTTTGCGGATCACGCCCATCTCAGGCTGATCGGCATAGATGTTCTCAAGCCCATAGGCGAGCCAGTCCGCCATGGCGTCACCGAGCACAAGAATGTGGCGCTCCGGTACACCATTGCGTTTTTCGGGCGGCGGCGCCTTTGAAAAATCCTCGCGCACCGGCGGAGGCGCTTGCCGCCCACTCCAACGGGGCTGCGGCGCTTGCTCCTGGTACGGCGCAAACGTATCGTTACCGTACCAGCCGCCGCCACCGCGTTCGTTGCCAAACCAGCCGCCGCCGCGTTGCGGTTGCGGCCGCTGCTGATATCCGCCGAAATTAAAGAACTGTGCAGAGGTTGGGCCGGCCAGGCCGAGCAACATTCCCACCGCCACGGCCAGCGCAATCAGCCAACCACGCTCGGTAAAGATGCATTGCCTTTTTGGTTCCCTTGGCATGCTTCTGGACCGCACACACGCAGAACCTACGTCCGCCAGACTAGCACAAAGGCCCTGTGGCCGGTCTCAGTTTACCGTGAAGCGTGTCATCTCGGTGCGGAACACGCAAGCACGGCCCATATGCGTCGTGCGCACGTCCCATAACAATACACCAATCCGATAGCCTCACTGCGGAGGCCGCAGCTCGATGCCATAGCGAGCATAGATCCGCGCGATGCTGCCATCGGCCAGGAGCGCCTCGATCGCCGCATCGACACGCTGTTGCAGCTTGTCGTCGGGGCGGAGCAGCCCCGCCGCAATATTCCAGTTCAAATCAGAATCGTTGTCGAACGCCGGAATCAGGCGCAGCGGCTTGTCGGCATGCTGCAGGTTGAACCAGCCGACCGTCATCGGTGTGACGGCGGCGGCCTCGATCTCGCGATTGGCCAATGCCGCGACAATGTCGTCCTCATACACGAATGGAGACGTGGCGGTGCCGCCCTTGGCGAGCATCATGGAGACCTGGCGTTCGGTCAGGGTTTACAAGACCGAAACGGGTGCGGATCCCGTGAAACTACGCTAGACTGCAGCAAAGCCCGTGTAAGCCGGGAAGGAATTGGACGTGGTGCTGCGAATGCTCCACGCGCGCGGAGGGTAGGCCGACAGCCGATGGTGCGATGCATCAATTGCGGTATCGGCAATGTCGCTGTCAGCATCAATGTCGCCCACAAAGGGAACACGATCGTGTCGGACAGTTGTTCAAGGAAGCGGCTGCTGAGATGCGAGCCGACCGCTGCCTGGAAACCGTTGGCTTGCGCTACGGATGGAGCCTGAGCGGAATGGGGCGTCTCATGAAAACGGAAATCGGAATTGTCCGGCGCGCGGCACAAAACGATCGCCTCGGGAGACGATCAGGTGCGGCGGGCCGGACAGTGTAGTGACCAGCGCAAGAGCAAGACCAAGGGGAGGAAATACGGATGAAGAAGCATTTGGGTTATTTTTCTCTACCCGTTGCAGTTGCGATCGGTGCGACGCTTGTCGCATCGTCAGCCTTTGCACAAACGGTTGATACCGCACGGATCGAGGCCGCCGGCCAGAATGACTGGCTGACCTATCACGGTTCCTACAAGTCGCATCACTACAGCCCGCTCGCTCAGATCAACACCAGCAACGTCGGAAACTTGGGTGTCGCCTGGATGCATATTCCGGGAAAATCCACCCGCGGGGTGCAGTCGATGCCGCTGGTGGCCGATGGCGTGCTTTACTACACCGGCTCGTACAGCCGAACCTTCGCGCTGAACGGCGCCACCGGCGAGTTGATCTGGCACTATTTCCCGGAACTGGACGAGGCGTTGATCAAGCGGCAGACGCACTCGCCTTACAATCGCGGTGTCGCCCTCGGAGAGGGCAAAGTCTACGTCGGCACAGTGGACGGTCGGCTCATCGCGTTGGACGCGAAGACCGGCAGGGTGGCGTGGGACACCAAGCTGATCGATTCCCAGAAGCTGACGGTCGGCTTCACCGGTGCGCCTCTCTATGCCAAGGGCTTGGTGATCATCGGCGCGCAGGGCGGTGAGTGGCCCGGCCGCGGCCCGATCTTCGCCATCGATGCCGCCACGGGGAAAAAGAAATGGGAGTTCCTGACGGTTGCCGGCACCGACGAAGCCATGAAGACCTGGGGCGGTGACTCCTGGCGCACCGGTGGAGGCGGCGGCTGGATGCCCGGCACCTACGATTCCGAGACCAACACCCTCTTGTGGGGCACTGCCAACCCGGCGCCGCTCTACGATTGGTCGGGAGCGGACTATAAGACGCAAGGCGCGCGTCCCGGTGACAATCTCTACACAAGCTCAGTGATCGGTCTCGACATCGATACCGGCAAATTGAAATTCTACCATCAGGAGCTGCCGCACGATGCCTGGGACTTTGACAGCGCCGTCGGCGAGTTCGTGATGCTCGAGCGCGACGGCCAGAAGCTCATCGTCCATCCGAACAAGGGCGGCTTCATCTTTGTTTACGACCGCAATCTCGCCGTGAAGAACGTCTGGCGGCTCGTTCAGAACATCAATTTCGTCAAGGACATCGATCCCAAGACGGGCGCGCTGATCGGGCGTCGCGACTTCACTGCGGGGAAGGTCACCGACCCGCCGCTGTGCCCATTCATTGGTGGCGGCATAAGCTGGAACGCCGGGTCGTACAGTCCAAAAACGGGCCTCTATTACAAGATCGGCCAGGAATGGTGCATGACGCTCGACGTCCAGAAGACGACGCCGGTGACGAGTCCACAGGTACAGCTTAACATCGGCGCCGATTTCAAGATGGCGCCTCCTCCGGGCGGCGAGATCTATGGTCATCTCGACGCGCGCGACCCCGTGACCGGGGTTAAGAAATGGGAGGTTCGCTACCCCGAGCCGCCGCTTGGCAGTGTGCTATCGACCGCAGGCAATCTCGTGTTCGTGCCTGATTCGCGCGGCACCATTCACGCCTACGATGCCGAAACAGGGACCGAGCTGTGGAATCACAACAACGGCACCGGCCATCAGGGTGGCATCGTCAGCTACTCTGTCGGCGGCAAGCAATACATTGCCGTGACAGCGGGCTTCGGCGGCATGTTGGCGGACGAATATGGGCCAAACTTCGGCGGCATCTACAAGAGCATGCCGCGCGACGACGGCATGCTCGTCGTCTTCAGCCTCAAATAGGCGATCGCAAACGATCTGCCGGGGGGGCGGGCGCAAGCCTGCTCCCCGTGCGTTGAAGCGGCTGGGTGGCTTTCAGGGAAATGGAGCCGGACGTTTTGAAATTGCACTTGAAGAACATCGCACTGCTATCGGCGGTGCTGGGCGCGTCATTGGCGTGTGCCGGGTCGGTCCGGACGCAGCCTGCGAGCCCTGCGCCCGACAACGGGACGTTCGACGTCGAGCAGTTGTTCGCAGGGACATGCGGCTTTTGTCACTCCAGTGGCGGCCGAGCTGCCGGCAAGGGGCCACAACTGATGAATTCACCACGAGACGACGATTTTTTGCGTGACCGCATAAAGAACGGCAAGGAAGGCGCAATGCCTGGATTCGCTGGGGCCTTCACCGACGCGCAGATCGAACAGATGGTCAAGTACATCCGGGCCTTGAAGCCGCGCGAGGGCTGAGCTGCCGAGACCCGCTCCATCCACACGGGGACACGGAATGAAGACAATTCTCCCGTTCATGGTCGGCGCCGTCATCGGGCTGATCGGCTCGGCTCAGGCGCGACCCCTCGACGCCATCCGCTCGACCGGCGTGCTCGGATTATGTGCTCATCCCAACTCGCTTCCATTCGCGAACAAGGCCGGCGATCCGCCAGGATTTCAGGTCGAATTGGGACAGGCGCTGGCACGTGAGCTCGGAGTCTCGCTGGAGCTCGACTGGATTATCACCCGGTACCAGATGCGCAGCGCCGGTTGCGACATTCTTCTGGATGTGATTGCCGATCGCGAGGCGCAAGGCGAGACCAACTTGAGGATTTCAAAACCCTACTATCGCACGGGCGTTGTCCTGGCCGTGCCGCCGGCCAGCAAGCTCACGTCGTTCAAGAGTCTCGACGGGCACACGAAGGTCGGGGTCCTGGTCGGATCCTTCGCGGCGATGGTCATTAGTCAGCGGCGTGTACCGACATCGACCTTCGGGTTTGAGATCGACAGCCTTGAGGCCGTGGCCAACCATGAGATCGACGCGGCGGCGGTCACGCCGACGGCGGCGAGCTATTTCAACCTGACGCATCCGGACAAAGCGCTCCGCATATTGGATCGCGACGAGAGCGAGGCGAACCTCAACTGGAATGTCGCTGTTGGCATGGTCCGGCCGGATGACAGCTTGCGCGATGCGATTGATGGGGCTCTGGAGCGGCTGCGCGCCGACGGCACGGTCGAGCGAATCTACCGGCGCTACGGCGTCATCCTGCAATCGCCGAAATAGTTGCGCGCCGGTGCGCGTCGTCGTGGCGACCTTTGCAGTGTTCTGATGTCAACGCTTGATCGGGCCGGGAGCGCGCAAGCCCGTCGAGCACAGAAGCCCCGATTGGCCAGCATTCTCGATACCGAGCATTGGCGGACTCAAGGCGGATATAGCGCACGTAACAGCCCTGCTATCCGCGGATCGCCGCATTGGCCTTCTCGGCGGCGTTGGTCATCGCAATCTTCGCCGATCTCGCTCCGGTGACCACTTCATTCACGCCGATCATGAATGCGTCCAGGATGGGTCTCGAGAGCGCATGGAAAAGAATCGCCTTGGCGCGGTCAACATCGGCATTCTGCAAGTTGGTCAGCGCTGCCTCCGCGGCTTGTGCGCCGAACGCCTTCTTGAAGTCCTCGCTCGACCAGGCCGACACGCGTGTCGTCGCCAGCCCCGCTGCGGCGGTCCGCAGCGAGGTTGGCTTGCTTGTCGCCCACATCAGAAACAAGAACGCCGCCCGCTTGTTTCGGGAATGGGAATTGATGCAGGCCTGCCAGTGCGACATGAAGGGCACGGACGTGCGGCCGGCGACATGTGGAAAGGCGGCGAACACAGTCCGCCCGGCAACTTGGCTTTTGGCTGGATTGGAGATGTCGGTGGCGAAGTTGCTGCTGTCGATCGCCATCGCCGTCTTGCGCTGCAGGAAATCGTCCAGCACGTGGTACCATTCATAGCCGCTCACACCGCTGGGTCCGGCTTGGCTGAGCAGTCGACCGTACATCTCGACGGCCGCGATCGCCTCCGGGCCCGCGAAAGCGGCCTTGTTGTCCTTGACCATGTCCCCGCCATAGGAGAACACGAAGCTCATGGCCGGCACGGACGAATTGCCGCCGGCCTGCGCCCGCATGGCGATGCCCGACATCTCACTGGTCTTGGCCGCGTTGGCGGTGGCGAGCAGCTCATCGAAAGTCTGGGGAACGCGCAGATTCCTGGCTGCCATCGCGTCGCCGTTGATGAACAAGGTCACCGCCTCGGATGTGATCGGGCAGGCGTAGCGTTCGCCGTCCGGCCACAACGGAAAGGCTCGGGCTGTCTGGAGAAGATCATTCTCGTCATACCAGCCGAGATCGGTCAGCGACCTGTCGGAATAATAGGCGTTCAGCGGCTCGAGCCATCCTTTTGAGATGCCCTGGCCATAGGCCGTAAACATGAAGACGTCGGGTGTGCTGCTGCCGCGGGCGAGCTGGATCGGGAGCGCGCCCATATACGCGGTCTCCAATCGGAAGTCGGTAACGACGCTGATGCCGGTGAGCTTGGTGAAATCCCACAAAAGCGGTGTGATCGCGTTCGACCAGGGATGGATCGCGCCTGCGAGCGTGATCGTCTGCCCGGCAAATTGCCTCCAATCTATCGCAGCGTGCGCATAGACACCGGCGACATCCTCTGCGAAACCCCACCGTGGCAGGATGGCGAGGGCCGGCAGGGCGACGCCGGCTGCGCCCAATCCCTTGACGAAGCTGCGCCGGCTGGCCGACCCCGGACGGCCCGGAAGCTTTTCACCCTGCACCATTTCATTTGGAGCCATGTGAATGCTCCCGGCGGGCAGTGGCCTTCACGACAGCCGAGCGACCCCACCCGTGACGTTCTGGCCCCTTGCGAGGGGACTGACGGGCTTCTAAGCCGGTGCAATCTGCAGGGTTGGCGCGTGCCGGTTCCTATCTAAACTACGCAGACCGCGGCTGTATTTTTACTATACTGGCAATACTCTTCATCGGCATCAGAAAAGAGCCGCTCACGCGAGCATCGAAGACTTAAGGCTAATGTCAATCCCTCTGACCCAGTCCTTTCGGTGGTTTGCTCGTCCGCTGACGCTGGTGGTTGTCGCGGTGGTTCTAGCTGTCGTGGTCTCGACCGGGTTTCTCGGCCTTCGATATTGGCAGGAGCGACAAGCGGCAAGTCTTGCACACGAGAAGAGTCGACAGGTGCTCGACACGCTGGATCGGCTGCGGGCGGTCATCGCCGACGTGGAGGCCCAAAGACGCGAGTATCTGCTGACTCTCGACCCCTCATATCTCAAGGCTTACGGCGTCTCCGACGAAAGCGTACGACGAGACACGCAGGCGCTCCAGGCTCTGGTCGCGAACGATCCCTTGCAGAACCATCGTGCCGGACATCTGGCGCTGACAGTTGCAGCAAAGCTGCGTGAGATCGATGACATCGTCAAGACGGCCAGCACCTCCGGGCTGGCGGCGCTGACCATGATCCGCAGCCTGGACGAGATAAGGTCGCAGATCGACCAGATGGTGGACCACGAGCGTCTCCTGCTCGTAGATCAGGAGAAGCGCGCCGAGGCACTCGAACAACGCAAAGCCAGGCTGATCGCGACCGCGATCGTCATTGTCGCAGTCCTGGCGGTGGTGGCGTTGGCGCTTGCACGGCTCGAAGCGATAAGGCGGCGTAAGGCGATCGCGGAGAACGTCGCGCTTCACGGCGATCTCCTGGCGCGCGACAAGAAGATCCGGCGCCTGGTCGACGCCAATATCGTTGGCATCATCATTTGGGATCTCGAAGGTCGCATTCTCGAGGCCAACGACGCGTTTCTCCGTATGTTGGGTTACAGCCGGGACGATCTTGCCTCGGGTTACCTGAGCCGAACCGACCTGACGCCAGCGGAATGGCGCGACCGCGATTCACGCACGGTGGCGGAGCTGAAGCGGTTGGGGACCGTCCAGCCATTCGAGAAGGAATATTTTCGGAAGGATGGCAGTCGCGTGCCCGTGCTGCTCGGCGGGGTGATGTTCGAGCAAAGCCCAGATCAAGGTGTTAGTTTTGTCCTCGATTTGACCGAGCGCAAGCGAGCGGAAGAGGCGCTGCGGCAGAGCGAGGAGCGCTTTCGCACCCTCGTGCAGTTCTCCTTCGACGTGTACTGGGAGACTGATGCGCAACATCGGTTCACTCACCAGGAGTTCGCGGATAGCCTTGCCGACGCGCCGGCGCCGGGCGCCGAGATCGGCAAGACCCGTTGGGAAGTACCTTACCTGGAGCCGGATGAAGAGGCCTGGCGCAAGCACCGGGAGACGCTCGATGCCCACCTGCCGTTTCGCGATTTTGAGCTTGCGCGAGCTGGCCCCGACGGCAGCAAGCGTTACGTGTCCGTCTCCGGGCTGCCGGTGTTTGACAAGACGGGGCGCTTCGTCGGCTACCGCGGCGTCGGGCGGCACATCACCGAACGCAGGCGGGCCGAGGAATCCTTGCGCGCCATGCAGGCGGAGCTCGCGCACGCCAATCGCGTCACCACGATGGGTCAATTGACGGCCTCGATTGCCCATGAGGTCAACCAGCCGATCGCGGCGACGGTTACCAATGCCGGGGCTGCCCTGCGCTGGCTCAGCGCTCAACCGCCCAATCTCGGCGAGGTTCGCGATTCCCTTCGCCGTATCGTCGAGGACGGCAAGCGCGCCGGCAACGTCATCAGCGGGATCCGGGCCCTCATCAACAAGGTGCCGCCGCGGAACGATCGGTTCGACCTCAATGAAGCCATCCTCGAAATGGTCGTGCTGACCCGGAGCGAAATGCTCAAGCACGGCATCTTGCTGCAGACCGACCTCGCGCCGGGCTTGCCTATGGTGAAGGGCGATCGCACCCAACTGCAGCAGGTGATTCTGAACCTGATCCTTAATGCCATTGAAGCCATGGAGGGCGTCGACCAGCGGGCAGGCGCACTGCGGATCAACAGCGAGAGGGAGGCCGCAGGCGGCGTGCTCGTCACGGTTCGCGATTCCGGCCCGGGCCTGGACCCGGCGGATGTCGAGCGCGTGTTCGAGGCCTTCTATACGACGAAGGCCAAGGGCATGGGCATGGGCCTCGCGATCTGCCGGTCGATGGTCGAGGCTCACGGGGGACGGATGTGGGCGAGCGCGAACGAACCACGGGGCGCCGTGTTTCAATTTTCGCTGCCGCTGGAACAAGACGAGAGCGTTCAAGCCCGGCAGATCCGGTCCAATCCGGCCGCGTGAGGTTGCGGGTTGCGAGAAGCAAAGTGAGGAGCCGTTCGCGGTTGGAGCAAATGTCCCTGCGCTATGCTCGGGCCGGCCACAATGAGGCAAACGCGGACATGTGCGTGCCCGAGACATTGCTTCCGGTCTCAAGTAGCTGCAGAATGGCGCGCCAGAACAGGTCTGCGGGAGGGATATCATGATCTCACGTCGTCTTGTCATCCGACTGCTTGCGGCCGCAGTAATAGCTTTCGCGCTCAGCCCCATCCCGGTGGCCCTGGCTTTTTCGCCCGAGGCGCGCAACGCCAAGCTCGATGAAGTCCTTCGGGGCTTGGTGGAAGGCCGCAGCACTCCGGGTATCGTGGTGCTGATCCTCCAGGACGGCCGCCCGGTCTACAGCCGCAGCGTCGGCGTTCGCGAGGTTGGAAGTACCGCGCCGATCGGCGCAAACGACATGTTCCGAGTTGCCTCAATGACGAAGACTGTCACCTCGGTGGCGGCGATGATCCTTGTCGAGCAGGGCAAGATTGGCCTGGATGATCCGGTTAGCCGCTTCCTCCCCGAGTTCACCAAGCTTCGGGTGCGAGGGCCCGACGGCGCCGAGGGGCCGGCCAACAGGCCCCCGACCATCCGCGAATTGCTGACCCATACCGCCGGGCTCTCCTATAACTTCATCAATAATGCTCGGCTTGTGGATGCATATCGCGACGCGCGCGTGACCGACGGGCTAGATCAGCCCGAAGTAACCACCGCTGAAGCAATGCAGCGTCTCGCCTCCGTTCCGCTTGGCTATCAGCCTGGTACGGGCTGGGAATACTCGCTTGCGACGGACGTGCTCGGCGCCGTCATCGAGAAGGTGACGGGAAACAGCCTGCAATCTTTTGTCACCGAGCGCATTGCAAAGCCCTTGCGCATCGAGAGCTTTGTGTTCAACGCGCCCGATACCGTTCGCTCACGCTTCGTGCAGGTGACGCGACCCGCACAGGTCACGGGCGCACTCGGCACAGGCTACGTTCCCGTGATGGGACCTGAGGCAGTGCCGTTCCCACCTACCAAGGGCACTGCCAGCCTCGACCCGAACCGCGCCTTCTCTCCGACTGCGTACAATTCCGGCGGCGCCGGCATGAGTGCCACTATCGGTGACTACGTGCGGTTCTTGCAGATGCTGCTGAACGAGGGCGAGCTTGACGGCGTGCGGGTGCTCCGCGCCGAGACGGTCCGGCAGATGACGCAGAACGCGACCGGCAACATGCCGACGATTCGCGGACCCGGTTGGGGCTTCACGCTGGGCTTTGGAATCCTGACCGATCCCGCCGCAGCCAAGAGCCGTCTTCCGGCCGGTAGCTATGGATGGGGCGGCATCTATGGCACGCAGTTTTGGATCGATCCGACAAACCGCGTCATCGGCGTAGTCATGACCCAGACGGCGATCATTGGCTCCGGTCCCATTTCGAATCCCGTCCGGGAGGCGTTCTACGCGGCCGATTGAAGGTTTGATGACCAGCCTGGGGATCGGTCTGCTCCCGCAAGGCTGGTGACGTTCCGCTCAAACGGTGCTCTCGGTCTACCTCCAGGAGCGGGAGTATATTTATCGATGGCTATCAGCTCCCCCGATCTGAAAGCGTTCTTGCTCGCCACACCTTTCTTCGGTGGCCTTTCAGATGCGGGCCTCGATCTGCTGATCTCGATGCTGGTCGAGCGCCGCTTCAACGCCGGTGCCACGGTCGTCGCGGAAGGAGAACCGGGGCGCTCCATGTTCATTGTTCACTCTGGCCAGCTCGTGGTGAGCAAGCGGGCGGATGCCGGACGCGTCATTCGCATGGCGGATCTCGGGCCCGGTGATTTCTTCGGCGAAATGACGCTTATCGAAATGCAGAACCGATCAGCCACCGTCGTCGCGGAGAGCCCAACCATGCTGTACGAGCTCACAGCCCAAAAACTCTACATGTGCTACAAAGCCGACATCCATGCGTATGTGATGGTTATGCAGAATATCAACCGCGAGCTTTGCCGGCGGCTCCGCCGCGCCGACGACCGCATTGCCAGGCTGCAGATGCTTCACGCGAGGCAATGACGCAGGTTTCGCGCGCGGCGCGGGTGGGACGAAAAACTGCGAACGGCGAACGCTCCCTAACCCAATATGAAATTGGATTTGATTTGGACCACGAAGAAAGTGCGCTCCCTCTCCCGCTTGCGGGGGAGGGTTGGGGTGGGGGTGTCTCCACGGGCGACACTGCCTGAGTGGAGAGAGCCCCCACCCGGCGCTTCGCCATGGCCGAGGCTTTGCCTCGGCGTCTCAGAGGACGGCCACCGAAGGTGGCCTACGCCTCCCCCGCAAGCGGGAGAGGTAAAGCGCGTCCGCGGCCAAAAAAACATCACGCTCTAGCTCGCTACGCGCTCCGGCCCGGCGGGAGGACGACGACGATCGCGCCGAGCTTCACCCGATTGACGAGATCGATAACATCTTCGTTGGTCATGCGGATGCAGCCGGACGAAATGGCCTGACCGATATATTCCGGCTGGTTGGTGCCGTGGATGCGGTACAGCGTGTCCTTGTTGCCCTCGTAAAGATAGATCGCCCGCGCGCCCAGCGGATTGGCCGGACCTCCGGCAACGCGCTTCGGGTAGGGCCCGAGCCGGGCCTGGATCTCCGCCGTCGGGATCCAATCCGGCCATTCCGCCATGCGGCCAACCGTAGCGACGCCGGACCAGGCCAGCGCTTCCTCTCCCACCGTCACGCCGTAGCGGATCGCCTTGCCCCCAGGCAAGACGTAGTACAGATACTTGGCGTTGGTATCGACCAGGATCGTTCCCGGCTGCTCCTTGCGCGTGTAGTCGACAATATGCCGGCGATAAGTCTCGGGAATGCTGGCCTGCGCGTAAGGCGTGCGGGCGAGCAACTGCCGGTCCCTTGGGGTCAAACTGGCATTCGACGATGGTGCAAGCGTCGCTTGCATACAGCCGCCCAGCAGCCCTACCAGTAACAACGCGAGCCCACGCCCCATCATCGCGTGTCCTCCAAGAGTCCACATGGACGTAATTTGTTTGCTCAAAAAGTGTGGAAATCAAGGCGTCGCTCCCGGATCGGGTCAGGCCGGGGCATCACGACCTAGCCAGGTGACGTGCTGCGGCAAGCCGCAGCACGCCGCCCGATTACCGAGTGCCTTGAGATGGCGCCGAAACATGCGTCGGCTTCACGTAGTAGTTTGCCACCAGATGGTCGGCGATCTTGCGACCCATCGCTTCTCCGACCTCCAGCGAATTGCGGAAATGAATGCCGCCCCAGATGCGCACTTCTTTGTGCTCCTGGGTCATCTGCGCAAAGCTGGTGAATTGGCGCGAAAGGCGCGCGTCGGAAGTATCGGTCGCGGTGAAGCTTTCTGTCCCGGCGCCGAAAACAGCTTCCAGAACGCCTTGTGCCGCACCCGCGTTGATCCCGGCCTGCGACGGGTATTCGGGATGCATCGGCGTAGTGTTCAGAGGCTGCCAGCCTGCCTCGCGCTCCGTCGCATCGTTGCCGTCCTGGTCGCCGTTGCGGATCGCGGTAATCGGCCGCCAGAAATTGTATTGGAATTTGGCGTCCCAATCGACGATGAAGCAGTTGGCGAGAGCCATGGACATCAGTGCAAACACTCGCGCGCTTTCTGCCACCGGGAGGCCATGACGAGCGGAAGCCTGCCGAGCCGCCTGGAACCATGCGGGCCCGAGGTTGGCTTGCGTCCAGAAGCGCACGGCGTCGGACTGCGCGTCGGTCCGCTTCGCGCTTTTTACCCCACCCATTTCCTTGGTTTCATTGTAATCGCGCGCATAAAGAGCGCTGTTGAGGGCCGGGGGCGCACCCGGGCGGAACTGACTTGCACTCTCCAAGCCCCACGGCTTGGCTGTCGCATATTGAGGGAAGAGCGGCGGCGTGGTCGGCACCCATATGCCAGCCGTGGTGAACGGGCGGTATGTGTCGGGCGCGTTTGTCGCGTCGCTCTGACGTTCGGCGAAAACGGCGTCCGCAACTTTTGCGCCTAAATCAATACCCGCGGCCCGAGCGGGGTTGTCCGGAATGATTTTCATCGTCTCCGCGAAGGCTGCATCGATCCGCTCCTTCTGGCCGGGATACTGGCGCATGAGAATTTCGCGGGCAGCCGCCGCAGCGGCGGCCTCGGCTGAAGCGTTCGGGTCAATTGGAAGCTCCTGTATGTAACGCGAATATCGGTTCTGCACCGAGTTGACCGCGTCAGACATGGACACGTTTACGAGGGCCATGCTGCGCGTCCACGGATTACCGCCAACGTTGACCGCCTTCATCACGGCCATTGCGGTGTTGTTCCAATCGGCGATGACGTCCGCGTGGACCGCTGTATTGGCTGAAATTAGTCCCAGGCCGACGATTGCAGCTTTCAGTACGTTCATCGTTGCCTCCTTCGAAAAAGGTGGACTTTCAAATGACTGTCGATGTCGTGTGTACGTACCTCCGTATTCATCTTGTCGTGCGCGCAGCCGCATCTGTGCTCCGTCACGCGAAGGCGTCGCCCAACTGCCAAGGGTCCATTGCAACTTTCGCCAAGTCGGCCGATCGCGGCGGCACTTAGCGAACGGCGAGCCTATTGCTCGGGCGTGTCCGTTGTCGAAGAAGACATCGCGGACCAGCGCTCGTCAAAACTCGCAGTTGGGAGTTCGTTCGCGTCAACCGTGCGGCCATTCGACATGGTCGTACCGGCGGAGACGGCAATGCTCTCCGTCGAAGGCGAGTGCGACCTCATGGTGGCGGCGGATGCGGCAACAGCAAGCAGAGCGACAGCCACGAACCCAGTTATCGTTCGATGCTTCGTCATCAGAACCTCCTGTGGTCCCGAGAGCCCCTTAGGGTGGGTCAGGGGAACGTCGCGAAGGTTCAACGGCAAAGCGAAAAGTGTGGATTGTGTGTTTCCACAGATCGGACAACTAAGTTGTCCCGAATTCAAACTGCTCACGCGACATTCGTGCATAGGCGAATGCCCCGGATTTTCATCCGGGGCTTTCGCGTGATCAACTCGAGAGCTCAAGGCGCCCGCTTGAGCGTGTTCTCGATCATGTAGGCCGCGACCTTTCGGCCCACGTCCTCGCTGGTGCGGATCGCGAATCGATAGTGCACACCGCCCCACACGCGGACATTCTTCTGCTCCTCCGCCATATCGGCCAGGCTGGCGAATTGCCGCGTTCGCTTCGCATCTCGCACATCGGTTGCCGTGAAAGGAATCGCCTTCACGGGACCGAACACCGATTCCAGAACCGCCGTCGCGATCGTTGCGTTGATGGTCGCCTGCGAGGGATATTCTGGATGCATCGGCGTTGGGTTGAACGAGGTCCAGCCGGCATCGCGCTCGGTCGCATCGTTGCCGTCCTGGTCGCCATTGCGGATCGCGGTGACCGGTCGCCAGAAATTGTAGGTGTACTTCGCGTCCCAATTGACGATGTAGGCGTTCGCCAGACTCATGTTGAGCAGGGCGAACAGGCGGGCACATTCGGCGAGTGGCATCTCCTGCTTCATCGCGAGCTCGCGTGCCGCCGCCTGCCATGCCGGGCCGAAATTAGTGTTTTCCCAGAATTTAACCGCCTCGGTCTGCTCGGCGGTACGCGCCGTGCTCTTGGTGCCGCCGAGGCTCTTGACCTCGTTGTAGTCCCGCGCCCACTCGTCGCTTGACAGTGCCGGCGGCGGGCCGGGCCGGAACTGGTCGGCACTCCCAAACACCCATGGTTTCGCGCGCGCGTATTGCTCCTGCATCGGCGGTGTGGTCGGCACCCATACCCCTGGGGCAGTGTGCGGCCGATAGGTGTCCGCAGCGTTGGTGCCGTCGTTTGCGCGGTCGGCCCGTACCGCGTCGGCGACCGCCATACCCAGTTTGATGCCTTCGGTCTTGGCTGGCCCCTCGGGGATCGCCTTGAGCGATGCCGCGTAGGCCTCTTCGATCTTGTCTTTCTTTGCCGGGTAGATCTGAACAAGGATCTGCCGCGCGGCCGTCGCGGCCGCGGCTTCGGCCGACGCGCCAGGCGCAGCCGGAACCGTCGCGACCACGCGGGTGTAGCGGTTATGCACGGTATTGATCGCATCCGACATCGCAACATGCACCATGGCCAAGGTGCGCAGTTTGGGATTGTTGCCGAGGTCATTGGCCACCAGGGTACCGGTGGTCACGTTCCAGTCAGTGACGACATCGGCGCGCGCCGGCGCGCCCAACAGCGCGGCAGCGATGATGCCCGGCAGCAGAGTAGCTGCCGACATTCCTAAAACGGATTTCATCGGAAGACTCCTTTTTGCCGCCCACGCGATGGAGTGTTGGTTCACGCCAGGTGGGCATGGGCACCTTAGTCCTCCGCATTTCATCTTGGTGTGAACCACTTCACCTGTGGCGCGAGACATCCGAGCGGGACTATCGGCTTTTGCGGCACTAGCCATCGCGTCTCTCTGAATTTTTGCTGAGGCGGGCGCCGACCGACAATCTCGTTGATCCCACGGTGAGCTCAGGCCTAGACTGGGGAAGCTGAGCTATCCATGTCGTTCCAGGAGGATTCCATGAAGGTAGTTTCGCGATTCCTGCTCGCCGTGACCGTTCTCGCATTCGCCGCCGGCGGAGGCTATGCGCAGGACGGTGGCATGAAGAAGTGGTCAAAAGGAAAAGGATGGGGCTGGGTCTGGGGACCTCAGGACGAGGTCGGAAACCTCAACGAGATGACTGATGCATCACGTTTGGCTGCCTTGAAGCTCGTGACACAGGGTAGGGTCTACGATCTCGGCCTTCCGTACGACCGCTATTCATACAAATGGCCCGGCCACAGCCCGGGAGAAATCATGAGCTTCCGGTCGCCCGCGGGCGTGAGGAGCCAGAAGGATCTGTCGTTCACCACGCCGGAGGGCGGCAATACGGGCATCACCGCCTGGCATAGCAACGCGATCTTCATGAACGACAACGTGGCGACCCAGATTGATGGGCTCGGCCACGTCACGCATGGACCGAAGAACGAGTTTTACAACGGTTTCACGTCCGACGAGTGGGGCGGCGACTTCGGCGTTCGCAAGGCTGACGTGACCACGATCCCGCCGATCGTCGCGCGGGGCGTCTTGGTCGACGTTGCGGGCTTCAAGAACGTGGAGGCCCTTCCGTCTTCCTATGAAATCACTGTCGCTGATATCGAGGGCGCGTTGAAGGCGCAGAATGTCGACGTCACCCCGGGCACGGTCGTTCTGCTGCGCACGGGAACTGCGCGCTACTGGGGCGAGAACGGCCGCGACCATGCCAAAATCGGCCAGCACGACTCGGCGGGCATCGGCCTGACAGCCGCGAAGTGGCTCGTCGAGGAGAAGGGCGCGCTTATGCTCGGTTCCGATACATCCGGGCTCGAATATGGGCCGCCGAAGCCGGCCGACTCTCAGGCCGTTGGCGGCAGCTTCATCCCGGTCCACGTCTATCTGCTGGTCCAGCAGGGCGTCCACATCCTGGAGTTCAATAACCTTGAGCGGCTTGCTGCAGATCGTGTCTACGAGTTCGCCTATATCCTGACCACAAACGCCATCCGCGGTACCGTGGCCGGCACGACGCTGCGGCCGCTCGCCCTCCGTTGAGAAGTTGCGTCCGTTAGGGCCACATTCAGAGCGGACACGCTCTGCCTATCTTCCAACCGCCGGTTTGTGCCAATAGCAGAGGTGCGCACCAGATAAGCCACTGCCCCTTACCTATTCTTAAGGTTGTCCGGATCGGCTTCCGATCACCGCGCAACTGCGCCTCTCTTGAGAGCATTTTGCGCGAGAAAAGCATCAATGAGCGGCGGACCTGCGCCATTGCTAAGGGGAAACGTCCCTGTATAGTGTGAGTGATAACGAGCGCAACTTAACCGCGACAACGCGGTGATGTGGAGAATGCTCGATGAACAAAGTGCTCGCAGTTCTGTTGGGGGCGTCATTCCTCAGTTTGGCTGAGTTGCTTCCTCCCGTCATTCCCAACGCAGTTGCGCAAAGCGTTACTATCGATCGCGACGGTGTTCGCATCGATCGCAGAGGACGCATTGATCGGCAGGACGCAACACGAATCGCGCGACGCAATGGCGTCCATCGCATCCGGAACATCGACAGGCGCGGCAGATACTGGGTCGTCACAGGTGAGACGCGCCGGGGGCGCGACATCTTAAGGCTAACGATTGATGCAAGAAGCGGCCGAGTGATTGGACGTCGCTACATGCATCGCTGAAAACTTAAGCGCTCTGGTTCGCACTGCGCGGCAATGTTGTTGTCATGAATACACCTTGGCGATCCGCTGCTCGTGAGGGTCAAATGGTTTCCGCGCATTTCTGCCGTTTGGTTGCGCTACAGATCTGTGCGCTGGCGCTCCCGATGGACGTGGCGCCAGCCCAGCAAGTAAACCACGCGACAACGCTCTTCAACAATGTCAGGGTCTTCGATGGCAAGGGCCAGACGTTATCCGAACCGACAAACGTTCTTGTTCGAGGTAATCTGATCGAAACAATTTCCCAGACACCGATTTCGGTTGATCGAAGCGCCACTACGACGATTATCGACGGAGGTGGGCGAACGCTGATGCCCGGCCTGATCGACGTGCATTGGCACGCGATGTTGATCCGGGTGACGCCGGCACAGTCGCTCGGCGACGTCGGCTACCTTAATCTCGTGGCTGGCAACGAGGCGACTGACACTCTGATGCGCGGCTTCACCACCGTACGCGACGTGGGCGGTCCGGTGTTCGGTCTCAAGAGCGCCATCGACGAGGGTATCGTCAAAGGCCCGCGCATTTATCCGTCCGGTGCCGTGATTACTGTCACGAGCGGGCATGGGGATTTCCGTCAGCTAACTGATCTGCCGCGGACGATCGGCGGCATGCTGACGCGTATGGAGCAGACTGGCGGCGCGATGGTTGCGGACAGTCCCGACGAGGTGCGATTGCGCGTCCGCGAACAGTTCATGCAGGGAGCCTCCCAAGTCAAATTGACGGCAGGCGGCGGGGTGTCGTCACCCTTCAGTCCGATTGATGTGACCACATTTACCGCGACCGAAATGCGCGCCGCCGTTGAGGCAGCCGAGAATTGGGGCACCTACGTTACCGCGCATGCCTTTACGCCACATGCGATCCAGGTGGCTATTGCGGCTGGCGTGAAGTGTATCGAACATGGCATGCTGATGGACGACGCAACCGCCAAACTGTTCGCCGAAAAAGGGATTTGGCTAAGCATGCAGCCACTCCCCGAGGACTTGCGGCTGGGCTTTCCAGTGGGTTCAGTTCAGCGAGCCAAGGCGGATGAGGTCTGGCCCGGCATAGGTCGGACTTACGAACTGGCGAAGAAGTACAAGATCAAGACGGCGTGGGGCACTGACGTCCTATTCTCTGCTGCGCTGGCGCGCCAACAAGGGGCAATTCTGGCCTCGCTCACTCGCTGGTACACACCCGCCGAAGCGCTAATCATGGCAACCTCGACTAACGCCCAACTGCTGGAACTCTCCGGAAAACGAAATCCCTATCCGGGAAAGCTCGGCGTCGTGGAGCGGGGAGCGCTCGCCGATCTCTTGCTCGTCGATGGCAATCCGCTGGACAACATCAGCCTCATTGCCGATCCTGCCAACAGCTTCAAGGTCATCATGAAGGACGGTACGATTCACAAAAATACTCTGGCCAAGTGAGGACGTGCTGAGCCTGCTTTTCGGAATTGCATCCTCGCCTCTCGGCTGGGCGGTCGCGGCAATCGGCTTTCTTTGCCGAGTTATTCTCATCGCGTGGCATCAACGCGCCTGCGCAGGCGGCCGAGGGCCAAGCCGATTTCTCGCAGCGGATTCGTGCATCCTTGCCGACAATACTTCTGCCTGAATGGATGCCGGCAGTTTCATGGCGAACCATCGCGGACGAGCGGCATCTTCCCTTTGTCAGTCCGCGTCCGCTATGGATCCATCCTCAGACGTCGGCGTACGCGGCCATCAAGTCCGCTCACCTCTCGATAGCTGATATTGTCGCGCTGGTTCGGCAGTTCGTTTAACTCGAGGCAGGTTACGATGGAGACCGTTTACCGTCGGGCGACGCGTAAGGACGCAAGCGGTCTCCACGACATTCGACGGCGATCTATCCTTGGACTCGCGCCGCCAAAAATGCCCGTTGCCGAAGCGCAGGCGTGGGCTGCGAAGCTCACGCGCGCCGGAATGGAGCAAAAGCTGCGTGAGCTGGAAGTCTGGGTGGCCGAGCTGGATGGCATCGTAGCCGGGTGGGGGGCCATTCGCGGCGACTGGCTGGAGGGACTCTATACCGACCCGGAATTTGCCCGCCGGGGCGTTGGCGCGGGGTTACTGGAGATGTTCGAGCGGCTGATGTGCGAGCAAGGCATTCGGGCGGTGCGGGCCGAAGCCAGTTCGAACGCGATGGCATTCTACCTTCGTCGAGGTTACCGGGCGAATGGTCCTCAGTCGCCGAATGGCGCTTGGCCCATTGCGAAGGAGCTTCTATAGCCGCCTCCGCCGAAGCTGAGGCCGGAGGTTCGAACGGCGCTTTAAACCGTTCGCGGCGCTTGATTTTCACCGCGTGAGGGGCGACTTTGGCGCCCGCTTGGCCGGGCCCGTCGGAGCCCGCGCGGCAGGTTGTCAGGAGGATATTGCGTGGCGGACCATCAGGTGCACGATTTGACGCCGGAAGACGTTTCCAAGGGGATGGCGGAAGGGCGCTATCTTCTGGTCGATGTCCGCGAGCCCAATGAGGTGGCGGTGGAGGCCTATCCGGATGGGGTGGTCGTTCCGCTCCAGAGCTTCGATCCGGCGGCCATTCCGGAACCGCAGGGAAAGCAGGTGGTTTTCGCCTGCCGCTCGGGCAAGCGCTCGGTGACGGCTTCGCTCGCGGCGCAGGCGGCAGGGCTGCCTTACGACAAGCATTTGGCAGGGGGCATCATCGGCTGGAAGGCTGCGGGATTGCCGACCAAGACCGGCGGCTGATCTGCCAATGACCTCCATGAACAAGGTCTTTGCCGACCTTCCCGTCACCGTCTTCGAGGCGATGTCGCAGGCGGCGCGCGACAACAACGCCATCAATCTCGGCCAGGGCTTTCCCGACGATCCCGGGCCGGAAGACATTCGTCGCGCCGCGGCCGATGCGACCGTGAACGGCTATAACCAGTACCCGTCGATGATGGGCATTCCGGAACTCCGGCAGGCCATCGCGGCTCATTACGGCCGCTGGCACAAGCTCTCGCTTGATCCGATGACGGAAGTGATGGTGACCTCGGGCGGCACCGAGGCGCTGACCGCGTCCATTCTCGCCGTGGTCGAACCCGGCGATGAGGTTGTCGTGTTCCAGCCGGTCTATGACAGCTATTTGCCGATCATCCGCCAGGCCGGCGGCATTCCGCGCCTGTTGCGGCTCGAGCCGCCGGGCTGGCGATTGACGGAAGAGATGCTGGCCAGCGTCTTCAATCCCAAGACCAAGGCGGTGCTGTTCAACAACCCGCTCAATCCGGCGGCTGTCGTCTATCCCCGCGAAGACCTCGAATTGCTGGCGCGGTTCTGCCAGAAGTTCGACACCATCGCGATCTGCGACGAGGTCTGGGAACACGTGATCTTCGACGGCCGCGAGCATATCCCGCTGATCACGATCCCGGGCATGCGCGAGCGCACCATCAAGGTCGGCAGTGCCGGCAAGATTTTTTCGCTGACGGGGTGGAAGGTCGGCTTCGTCTGCGCCGCGCCGCCGCTGTTGCGGGTGGCGGCCAAAGTGCACCAGTTCCTGACCTTCACCACCGCGCCAAACCTGCAGGCTGCGGTGGCCTATGGCCTCGGCAAACCCGATCACTATTTCTACGACATGCGCAAGGAACTGGCGCGGAGCAGGGACCGGTTGACGAAGGGACTGGAGGGCATCGGCTTTCCCGTGCTGAAGTCGCAGGGCACGTATTTTCTCACCGTCGACCTGTCGCCGCTGGGCTTGAATGAGACCGATGTCGAGTTCTGCAGGCGCATTGTGAGCGACTACAAGGTCGCCGCGATCCCGGTGTCGGCTTTCTATGAACAGGATGCGGTGACGTCGGTGGTGCGGTTCTGTTTTTCCAAGAAGGACGAAACGCTGGATACCGCGCTGGAACGCCTGTCGGACGCGGTGCACGGCCGTCGCAAGAGGTAGAGGATGCGCCATCCAATCCGAAGCCCGCTTTGCCTGATCGGCGTGATGACGGTCGCGCTGTCGCTCTCGCCCGCCTGGGCACAGGAGCGCACCGTGAACTTCTACAACTGGTCGAACTACATGGCGCCGGGCGTCTTGGAGGATTTCACCAAGGAAACCGGCATCAAGGTGGTCTACGACACGTTCGATGCCAACGAGACGCTGGAGACGCGCCTCTTGGCGGGAAAGTCGGGCTATGACGTCGTGGTGCCGACCGGATATTTTCTGCAGCGCCAGATCACCGCAAAAGTCTTCCTCAAGCTCGACAAGTCGAAGCTGCCCAATCTCGCCAATGCCTGGCCGGTGGTGACCGGCCAGCTTGCGACCTATGATCCCGGCAACAACTATGCCGCCAACTACATGTGGGGCACCACGGGCATCGGCTACAACGTCAAGGCCGCGCAGAAAATCCTGGGTCCCGACGCCAAGATCGACAGTTGGGATATCGTCTTCAAGCCGGAGAACCTCGCAAAATTCAAAGACTGCGGCATCCATATGCTTGATTCCGCCGACGACATTCTGCCGGCGGCGCTGAGTTATCTCGGCATCGATCCGAACTCCACCAAGCAGGCCGATCTGGAAAAGGCCGCCGATCTCGTCAGCAAGATCAGGCCCAACGTCCGGAAGTTTCACTCTTCCGAATATCTGGGCGCGCTGGCGTCGGGCGAGATCTGCTTCGTGGTGGGCTGGTCGGGCGACATCATGCAGGCGCGCAGCCGCGCGGCGGAAGCCAAGAACGGCGTCGAGATCGGTTACACGATCCCGAAAGAGGGCGCGCAGATGTTCTTCGACAATCTCGCGATCCCTGCGGATGCCAAGAACGTCGCGGAAGCCTACGAGCTGATCAACTATCTCTACCGCCCCGAGGTCGCGGCGAAGAATTCCGACTTCCTGTCTTACGCCAACGGCAATCTCGCGAGCCAGAAGCTGATCGATCCGAAGATTTTGAACGACAGGAATATCTATCCGGACGAGGCGACGCAGAAAAAGCTGTTCGTCATCCGGGCCCGCGAGCCTGCGACGCAGCGGATCATCAACCGGCTGTGGACGCGGGTGAAGACGGGGAGGTGATGCGGCACTCCGGTGCCCCATCCGTCATTGCGAGGAGCAACGCGACGAAGCAATCCATGCATCAGCAAGCGGGAAGATGGATTGCTTCGCGGAGCCTGTCATCGGGCGCGCATTCGCGCGACCGTTGGCTCGCAATGACGTGGAGAGGTCTCCCGCGCACAATACCTCATCCGGCCAACAAACCTCCATTGCCGGAACGCGAAGGAAACTCTATAGCTCGCTTCCGGGAGCATCATATGACCAACATCCTCACCTTCTTCTCAACGCGCACGCTGCTGCAGATCATTGTCGTCCTGGCATCGACGGTTGCGATGAAGGCGTGGAGCCTCGGCCTGTTCGGCGGATAGGCCCCAACCGGGAGGTGAGGGAGCGTTGCTCCCGTCATTGCGAGGAGCGCAGCGACGAAGCAATCCATGCCTCAGCGAGTCGAGAGTGGATTGCTTCGCTCCGCTCGCAATGACGAGGAGAGACGGTTGCGGATTCTACCGCCACCGTCTGTGCAGCCACAGCCACTGGTCCGGATATTCCCGCACCCAGCCTTCGACCACGGATGTCACCGCCTGCATCGTGCCCTGGATGTCGATTTGCCCGGAGGCGTCGCGCACCGGTTTGACCTCTTCGGATAGTTCGGCGCGGAAGCGGTGGTTGGGCAGGCGGATGATGCGCACGCCGTGCACTGGGCATTCGACCTGCCGCAACAGCCGCGCCAGCGTCGGGTTGGCCTTGGTCTTGCGGCCGAAGAACGTCACCTCGACGCCGTTGCCCAGGTACTGATCGACCAGCATCGCGACGTGCTGGCCCCGCTGCAGGGCCTCCGCCAGCTTGAGCGGCGCTTCGCGGCCGGCCGGCACCAGCGTGCCCATCTTGACGGCGCGGATCCGTTCGATGGCGCGGTCGGCGGCCTCGATGTTCGGCCGGCGGAACAGGATGGCGCAATCGAGCCCGTGGGCGACGGCGCCGAGCGCCGGGATTTCCCAATTGCCGAGATGGCTCGCGAAGATGATCGCAGGCCTCCCGTCGTCGCGCAAAGAATCGAAGATTTCCTTGGTCCGCGGGGGGAACTCGATGCGGCTCGGCTTCTCCGGATGGTCGAGGTCGTAATCCCAGATGTGATCGAGATGGGCGAACTCGGCGCCGATGCGACCGAGATTGTCCCAGACGCCGGCCAGGATGGTTTCGATCTGTTCGGCCGATTTCTCCGGGAAGGCGGCCTTGAGATTCTCGCGGCCGATGCGGTCCTCGCGCAGCCTGCGCCCGATGAAGCGGGTGACGCGGCCGAAGAAATCGGCGGTCTTGTCCGGATCGAAATAGCGGGTGGTCCGCAACAGCGCGATCGTCAGCGCGCCGACGGCTATTTCCGCCATGGGCTTGGCGGCGTCGCGCAGGCGCGCCTTGGTGCGTAGGAGCAGGCGTTTCATTTAAGAAATAGCCAGCTCGCTACACCGGTTCGCGCGTCAGGATCAGCGAGGCGTTTTGCCCGCCGAAACCGAACGAGTTCGACATCACGGCGGTGACCTTGGCGTCGCGCGCCTTGTTGCCGACCACGTCGAACAGGATGGCCGGATCCGGAATCTCGTAATTGATGGTCGGCGGAATCCGCTGATGCTCCAGCGTCAGCAGCGAGAACACGGCTTCCACCGCGCCGGCCGCGGAAATCGTATGCCCGACCATCGACTTGTTCGAGGACACCGGAATCTTCGGCAGATGATCGCCGAACACGACCGCGGTCGTGTTGTACTCCATCTTGTCGTTTTCCGGTGTCGCGGTGCCGTGCGCGTTGATGTGGTCGATCTGCTCCGGCTCGAGGCCGGCATCGGCCAGTGTCTTGCGCATGCAGCCGATGATCGGCTTGCCGTCCGGGCTGGAGCGGGTGCGGTGGAACGAGTCGGTCAGCTCGCCGCAGCCGGCCACCACGCCGAGAATTTTGACGCCGCGCGCGATTGCGGACTCGTAGCTCTCCAGCACCATCGCGCCGGCGCCTTCCGCCATCACAAAACCGTCGCGGTTCTTGGAAAACGGCCTGGAGGCGGCCTGCGGCGGATCGTTTTGCGTCGATAGCGCCGACAACAGCGAGAATCGCACCATCGCTTCCGGGTTCACCGAGCCGTCGGTGCCGACGCACAGCGCGGCATCGGCTTCGCCGCGGCGGATCGCCTCGACGCCGAGCTGGATCGCGGTGGCGCCGGAGGCGCAGGCGGTGGAGAGCGAGATCGGCGATCCCTTGGTGCCGAACGTTTCGGCCAGGTGACTCGCTATCGAACCGAACATGAAGCGGCGATGGTAGGCTGTGAACCGGCCGCCGCCGCTGACGCGCAGCATATCCTCGTAGCCGAATTCGGTCCTGCCGACCGCGCGTCCGAGCTCGAGCCGCTGCGGCCATTCGACTTCGACCGGCGCAACTGCCAGAAACAGCGGTCCGGGAAAGTCGGCCTTGGCGCCGATCGCCGCCTGTTCGAGCGCTTCCCCGGTCGCCATCTCGGCGAGACGTTCGCTGAGGCCGGTCGACGAGAACGGATCGACGGTGACGAAATCGACGGTGCCGGCCATGGTCGTTTTCAAGCCGTCGATCGGAAAGCGCGTCACGGTGCGGATGCCGGATTCACCCGCGGTCAACTTTGCCCAATTGTCCTGCTTGCCGGCGCCGAGCGACGTCACTACGCCCATGCCGGTGACGACGACGATCGGCCTGCCGAGTTTATCGCGTGGTGCTGACATGGTTCCCCCGATGTTGCGCCGTAACTGAAAGTGCGCTCGCGCTCACTGCTTGCTCTGGCGGTGCCGAAAGTGGTCTTTCGGCCACGCTCTACTTGATGGCCTCGACCAGGGCCATGCCTTCGCCCTGCCAATGACCGGCCCCCACCACGACAATCTGGTCCGGGCTGCCTGCCTTTTCAACCTCGAGGCCTGTCGGGTCGTTGGGCGGGAATAGCGCGCCACGGGAGATCGAGAGTGCGGCCAGCGCCAGCCCCAGCGGAAACTGCGTCTCCAGCGTGTGACCGAAGATCGTGCCGGTGGCGCGCACCGCAAAGCCGGGATGCTGGCGCAAAAAGGCCTTCTCGTCCGACGTCACCGGCTCGACGCCGGTTGCGCCCGTGATCAGGGTGCCGCTGTCGCCGACGCCGAGCTTCGGCCACAGCGCCTCCAGCGATTTGGTCACCGTGCCCGGCTGCTTGCGCTGCGCAAGGTCGGCAACGACCTTGGTCAGTTTGGCGTAAGGCTTGGCGCCGCGGGCTTCGGCGTGCTCGCGGGCTTCCAGCACCAGGAAACAGCCGGCGGAGCCGAGCGCGAACCCGCCTCTCTCCTCGCGTTGCCACACCGGCGAAAACTTTTCGGTCAGGTTGAAGTCGCCGAATTCATAGAGCACCAAAAGATCGGACCGTTCGCCATTATGGGCCGCGCCGACCAGCGCGATGTCGCTTTGGCCGGCTTCGATCCGCGCCAGCGCAATCCGTGCTGCGTCGATGCTGGCGGCTTCCTCGCCCATGAAGGTGCGCGACGTGCCGCAGACGCCATGGACGATGGCGATGTTGCCGGCGAGCAGGTTGGAGAGCTGGGCCAGGAACAGCGTCGGCCGCAGATCGTTCATCAGCCGTTCGTTGAGGAAACCCGGGCTCGAATTGCCCCTGGCGTCGGCGTTCAGGATTGCCGCGTCGACCGCGATGTCGCGCTCGCCACCGCCGGCGGCGACGATCATGTCCATCCGTCCGAGGATTTCCTTGTTGCCTTTGACGCCCGCTGAATCCAGCGCCAGCCCGGCGGCATAGGTGCCGATGCGCTGCCACGCTTCCATCTGGCGCTGGTCGCCCTTTTTCGGGATCTGCGCGTCGAAGGTAACAGGCGCCAGCGGATGCACGATGTAGGGCGCGAACCGCTTGTCGTCGATGTTGATCCTGCCGGCGTTGAGCGCATCCCAATGCGCGTCCAGCCCCTCGCCGAGCGAGGAGACGATGCCGATGCCGGTGATCCAGACTTCCTTGGCGCCTGCGGATTTTGGCTCAGTCATGCGTGATTGCCTGCAGTGGGAAGCCGATCTTGTTGGCCATCGCGTCCATGTGCACGCGCAAGGCCGGGTCGGGGAAGGGGGCAAGGCCGAAAGTTATTTCAGCGCTGCACTTCAACTCCTTGCCGACGCGGCCCTTGGCCTTGGTGACGGCAAAGCCGGAACCTTCGTGCTCGAGCTTCGCCTCGATCGTCAGCAACGAGCCGGGACTGACGAACCCGCGCATCTTGGCTTCCTTCACGATGGCCAGGAACGGCATGCGCTCGAATTTCAGGACGCCGAGTATCAGCCAGCCGGAGCTCTGCGCCATCGCTTCGGTCAAGAGCACGCCGGGCATGGTCGGAAAGCCCGGAAAGTGTCCCTCGAAGATGGTGTGCGCGGCCGGCACCTGCGCCTCGACCGTGATCCTCTTCTCGTCGAGGTTCAGGTCGACGACGCGGTCGATGAGCTGGAAGTAATCAAGGTCCATGGCGGGCGATTAGGCGCCCGGGGCTGCATTCTTGGCGGCGACCAGCTCGTCGATGCGATCGGCGAGATTTTGCAGCACGAAATACTGCTCGGTCGTGGCCTTGCCGTCGTTGACCTCCTGGGTCCATTTTTCGAGCGGCATCTTGATCCCGAACGCCTTGTCGATGGCAAAGGCGATGTCGAGGAAGTCCAGGCTGTCGATGCCCAGATCGTCGATGGCGTGGCTCTCCGGCTTGATCGTGTCGCGCGGGATGTCGCAGGTCTCCGCGATAATGTTGGCGATCTGATCGAATGTGGAAGACATCATTAAGCCTTTGATATACTGGAGAAAATCCGGAACGGCTTGGAGGAGGCGGGTGCACGGCCCCGGAAGGCCCATTCCCTCGGCCGGAGTCGAGTGCCCGTATATCGGAGCGGGGCGCTGAGTTCAATGGAGGGCGGCGAGGGGATCGCCGACCGATTCATGGGCAGGGACGGCCGGCTTTGGTTCCGTTACCCCATCTACGGTTCAACCGGCCCTTAGCATGAACGCATCGAAATACGCCGCAAGCGCCGCTTGGCCATCGAGCGGGAGTACATGCGCGACGTACTGGTCCGGCCGCACCACGACCATGCAGCCATTATCCCGGTCGATATCACGCATCGTGAAGATGTCGTGGCCGGCCTTGAGATCGGGGCAGAACATTTTTTCATAGTCGACGAGCCCGTAGCGTCCTTTGCGCGGCAGAAGGAGCGGGGGCATCGTCGCGATAGCGAGCTCGGTGTGCGCCTGCTGGAATATGGCGCGGACGTCGATCACGGAATCGATATCGGCGCCCGCGGGCGTGTATCTCCTGACCGGAGATTTGGGGCTCTCGCTCAGGAAATCGCACAGCGAGCGGAGAGGGGCGTTGGTGGCGGCGGGATCACCGGCGCCGGCAAAGATGAAAATCCGGAAGCGGCCGTCTGCCTTGGCGACGTGACCAAGGTGAACCGGCTTGGCGTCCGAAAGGCGGACGACAGGGGCGGAGTGAAAGCGGGTGCCGATCACAAAACCCTTGGCGAGATGCTGATGGTTTGGTTCGGCGGTGATGATGGACGGACGGTAGTGGGTCGCCGTTCCAGCGGTATAGCGGCCGTGCCGGACGAAATAGTCCTGGGTTTTCGCCGGATCCGCGCCCTTGTTGTCGCCCTTGGCGGACGCGAGGATCGTGGCCCATTCGCGGTCGAAGTCGATCAGCTCCTTCGCGACCGCCTGTCGCTCCGCCGAATAGCTGTGCAAGAGATGCGGCGCGCTGCGCTGGCGCAGAACGGAGGCGAGCTTCCATCCGAGATTGAAGGCGTCCTGCATCGAGACGTTCATGCCCTGGCCGGCTTTCGGGCTATGGGTGTGGCAGGCATCGCCGGCGATGAACACGCGGGGCAGGCGCGAGCCGACCTCGTCTTCCGGCACGTCATCGAATTTGTCGGTCAGGCGCTGGCCGATTTCGTAGACCGACCACCACGCGATCTCTTTCACGTCGAGCGTATGGGGATTGAGAATCCGCCGCGCCTTCGCGATCAGATCGTCCGGCGTGATGTTGCGGCTGGCGACCCGCTCGCCGGCGTCGAGATTGGCGAGTTCGACATAGAGCCGGACGAGATAGCCGCCTTCGCGCGGGATCACGATGATGCTGCCGTCACGGGCTGATTGGATGAGCACCTTAAAGCGGATGTCGGGAAAGTCGGTGACGGCAAGGACGTCCATCACGCCCCAGGCATGATTGGCGGAATCGCCGCGCAACTCGCGCCCGATCGATTTTCGCACCATGCTGCGCGCGCCGTCGCAGCCGACGAGATAACGGGCTTTGATGGTTTCGACCTCGCCCTCGTGCCCGGCATCGAGCCGTTCGAGGCGCACGGTCACCGCGTGGTCTTCAAATTGCGCCGACGGCGCGATCTGAAGGTCGAGCAGCCGCCGCGAATAATACGGTTCGAGCTTCGCGGGCGATTTGCGCATGACATCGAGATAGCAATCATGCACGCGCGCCTGGTTCAGGATGAGGTGCGGCATCTCCGACAGCCCGTCCTCGACGTCCTGAACCCGGCCGCTGCGGACGATGTTTTCGGGCTTGCGATCGTCCGGCTTCCAGAACGTCGTTTCGGTGATCCAGCACGCTTCCTTCAGCACGCGCTCGCCGAAACCGAAGGCGTGAAACATTTCCATGGTGCGGCAGGCGACGCCGTCGGCCTGGCCGCGCAAGAGCCGGCTCGGTTTCTGCTCGACGATGCAGGTCTTGATGTCGGCAAACGCTGAAAGCTGCGCCGCCAGCGTCAAACCCGCCGGTCCGCAGCCGACGATCAGGACATCCACTTCCGCCGGAACCGGTCCAGATGTGCCGGACGGCAAAATCCGCTCGACGGGGTCGGCGATTTCGGGGTCGCCCGGCTCGAATCCATTCAGGTGAAACTGCATCAGACCTGCTCCTCCCGTCCTTGGCCGACCGGAGTTGATTTTGACCGATTGGATTACCCTTCATCTATGGCGTCGGTCACTTGACTGCCGGCAGATTCCGCGAGCAAAGCGCACGGACGATATTGATCAGCATGCTGATTATCAGTATGCTTGTCAACTCCAAAACCCGCCTTTGAGTTTACCTTGGAGAATTTGGTGAGAGACAACAATGAGATGCCCGGCCATCTGGCACGCCGCTTCCAGCAGATCGCGGTGGCCGTGTTCCTGGCCGAGGTCGAGGAGGCGGGCTTCGACCTTACGCCAGTTCAGTACGCTGCGTTGGCAGCCATCAGGATGAACCCGGGGATCGATCAGGTGACGTTGGCTGGCCTGATCGCCTATGACCGAACCACCATCACCGGCGTGGTCGACCGCCTGGTGCAGAAGGGCTTGCTGGTGCGTCACCCCAGTAGCCGCGACCGCCGCGCCCGCGAGCTGAAGATTACGGAAGCCGGAAAGCGAACGCTGCGCGCCATCACGCCGGCCGTCGAAGCCGCCCAGCGCCTCATGCTGCGCGGTCTCACTGAAAAGGAGGGCGCCGAGTTGATGCGGCTGTTGCGAAAAGCAATCGCCGCCGGCAACGAGCTGAGTCGCGCGCCGTTGCGGGCGGCGGAGTTGCGGTGAGAAAGTGCGGGCCGATGAAGGACGACAAGGCGCGTTCATCGTCGGGTTGACAATGACCGCGGCCGCGCCAACTATAATGACCGGTTGATACACCTGCCGCCTGCGCCCTCTGGGATGGTGAACGTATCTGATATCTCGGCCCTCGCTATTGGCGAACGGGTCGGCAAGGCAGGCACCGATCTCCTCCGTTCGCCGATACGGGTGCTCTCATGCGCGATTTCCGCGATGCGAAGGCCATGGCGCGTTCCCTGCGCGATGCCTTAAGTGCCAAGGCCGTGCAAACCACGCACAGCGAGTCCTTGGAGCTGATCGCGAAAGCGTTCGGCTACGACAATTGGAATATCCTGTCGGCCAAGATCGAGGAGACCCGGCCGCGCGCCGTCTCGGCGGGCGGCCTGCCGAATCCGGCTTCACAAGACAAACCCCTCTATTGCTCGTTCTGCGGCAAGAGCCAGCACGAGGTGGAAAAGCTGGTCGCCGGGCCCTTCGTGTTCATCTGCGACGAATGCATCGACCTCTGTTCTGACATCGTTGACGAGAGCCTGCTTCGGTTGATCGAAGGGGACGAGGAGGGCGCCCGCGCCATGTCCACCGACAGGCTGCAGCACTACGTCGTACACGCCGGCAATGGAGTGCAGCGCAATCGGCTCGCATTGCAGCGTATCGAGCGCGTGCTCGCGCATCGCGCGAACGCGTCGGGAGATAGTGATGACGTGTCGCTGTCGCCCAGCTTCGCCCAGTTGAAGAACAAGACGCCGGACGAACTGCGGTCTATGCAGGAATATTCGCAAGCTCAACTGAAGCGGTACGAGCAGGCGCTGCGAACAGCGACGGTCATCGTCAACGAGCGGACCCGGCAAACGCCCTCGTAGCGAGCGTAGCCCGGACGGAGCAAAGCGAAATCCGCGGTTGGTTCATTCCGCATATCGCTTCGTTCATCCGGGCTACTGGCTTGCTGACACTTCCTGCATTGCGCTCTACGAACACGCGCTGGTCTTCGAGCGCCGGCCTCCTGAAGTGTTGCGCGTTTGCGTGCGCCCCTTCGACAAATCATCGAGGATCACGCATTCGGGTCCCGCGCCGCCTGCGCAGGATGCATCGCAGTTGGCCACGAAAGCCGCGATGCTGCGCTCCAATGCCTTCAGTTCCGTAAGCTTCGCACGCACGGCGACCAGATGCTCCTGTGCAAGGTCGCGCGCATGGACGCAGGAGCTGGCAGGATCTTGCACCAGTGCCACAAGCGAACGCACCTGATCGATGGAGAACCCGAACTCGCGACAGCGCCGGATGAACGTCAGGCTCTTCACATCGGCGGCGCTGTAGACGCGCTGGTTGCCCGCCTGACGACCCGCTGAACGAAGCAGGCCGATTTCCTCGTAATACCGGATCGTCGGTGCATTCGTGCCAGTCTGCCTAGCGAGGGCGCCGATCTTGAGATCGCCCATCTATCTGATTTTCCGTCGCTTCTTGCTGCTTGAACCTCAAGTTACTTGAGGATGTAGGGTCCCGGCAAGCTCTGATCTGACCACCCGCACAAGGAGATTGCCGATGACGATGGTTGAAGCCCGGCCCATAGCCTGCACGCTTGCGTCCGGCGAGTTTGAAGACCGGCTTGCCTGGATTGCCGCCTTGAACAAGGACGCGCTCCGAAAATACGAGCGTCGCGATCTTGTACTGGAATTGAGCTATGCGCTCGATGCGCGCGAGCGCGTGCATGAGATGGTCCGCAATGAGCGGGCCTGCTGCGCATTCCTTGCCTTTGAGCTTTGCGAGACGGGAAGCGAAATCCGCCTCACGGTCACAGCGCCCGAAATGGACCGCGAGGCCGCAGACACTTTGTTTAAGCAGTTTGTGGCAAGCGCGCCCGCGCCATCGTCATGCGCGTGCGCCACTTCGGCATCCAGCGTGAAGGATGCCAAGGAGCCGCCGGGTTCGAAAGCCGCAGGCGTCACCGCGGTGACGCTTTCGACTGGCGCGGTTGCTTGTGGCGTATGTTGCGTCTTGCCGTTTGCGCTCCCGGCAGCGGTTCTCGCCAGTGCCGGACCTTTGCTGGCGTGGTTTGTCGGCATGCATGTGTGGGTCACCGTCCTTGCCATCCTCTCGGTCGTCGGCGCATGGGGCTGGATCGCGTGGCAGACGCGGCGCGCGGCTCGCAAGCCCGCCACATCAACGCTCGTCATGATGGGGACCGCGACAGCGTTATTGGCAGTCGCAGTGCTATGGCCACTACTTGAAAAGCCGCTTATTCGAATGCTGCGGGTCTGACTCCGCGACGATCTGATCCGCTGCCTTGAGCAGCAGCGGATGCCGTGAGAAGTTCGGCCTATGAAGAGTACTATCGTTTATGTTGGTGCCGCAGTCGCGGAAATCGCTGGGCTGCTTTGCCTTCTGGGGCTGGTTGCGCCTCGGCAAGCCCATCTGGTGGCTGCTTCCAGGCGTATTCTCCCTCATTGTATTTGCCTATCTGTTGACGCTGGTCCAAACGGAGGCGGCGGGACGCGCCTACGCCGCCTATGGCGGTATCTATATTGCCGCGTCCCTTGTCTGGCTCTGGACGGTCGAGAGCGTGCGTCCGAACGGCAATCGCGCCCACGGTGCGAACGATTTGCAAAAGCTCGGGCGCATCGTGTCGCGAGAACGCTACACACACATTCGCTGTCATCGCCCGGCTCGACCGGGCGACCCAGTATCCCAGAGACAGCGATGATTGAATCGATAGGCCGCAGCGTACTGGATTGCATGATGGCGTCGCCATCCTGTTGGATGGGGCGCCGGCGGCCCCTCGAGTACTGGTCAGGTCCTGCAAGACCGTGGGAATCTTAGGACCGCCGGCGTTACGGTCTGACACGCGCACGGTAGAGAGGGCCTGAGCCCGCATTGCAATCCGGCGTGCCGACCAGATGCATATTCTGTCGGAGAACAGCCACATGGACAAGATGGTGATCGGGGTGGACGTTGCCAAGGAGTGGATCGACATTGCGATCGCGGGTGACAGTCGGGTCAAGCGGATCGCGAACAGTGAGCGAGCGATTGACGCTTGGTTTATGCAGATCGGGGCCGGCTCGATCGGCCTGGTCGCGTTCGAGCCGACGGGCGGCTATGAGCGGCTTCTGCGACGGTGTCTCCGCCGCGCGAAGGTCGCCTTCAAGCAGGTGCACCCGAACGAAGTCGTCGCCTATCGCAGGCGGCGTGGCATCAAGGCCAAGACGGACCGCATCGACGCCAAATTGTTGGCCGACTTTGCCGCCGAGGAGCTCGCTCGCCGCGACATCGAGTCGGTTCCAGAGGCCGATGAGGTCTTACGTGAACTCGCATCGCGGCGCCGGCAGTTACAGGCTCTGCTGCATGCCGAGACCTGCCGCTGCGACGTGGCAGACAGCGCCATTGTGCGCAAGAGCCTGCGGGCGGTCATTGCCGCCCTTGAGCGTTCACTCGCTACGGTCGACAAGGCCATCGCCGAACGCATCGCAAGCTCCGCGCATGCCGAGACCAGCCGGCGGCTGCAAACCTTCTGCGGTGTCGGCCCCGCCATCGCGGAAACATTGATCGCGGACCTGCCGGAACTCGGACATCTGTCAGGCAAGAAAATCGCGGCCCTTTGCGGCCTTGCCCCGCACACGCGCGACAGCGGCAAGCAGCACGGGCATGCGTCCATTGGTCATGGCCGCTCCAGCGTGCGCAAAGTGCTCTTCAACGGCGCCCGCAGCGCGATCCAGCACAATCCGGTCATGAAGGCCTTCTACCGACATCTGGTCGATGACAATCATCGCCTGGGCAAGGTCGCGCTCACCGCCGTCATGCGCAAAATGCTGGTGACGCTCAACGCCATGATCCGTGACCGATCAGATTGGAGACACGCAGCCAGGCCTGCGGCATGAGCCTTCGATCATGGCAAGCCAACGCGGCAGCGAGCGCAGCCGGTCAAGGCCGGCATCGCCGCCGCGCAGCGGTCGCCTTGACCGGCGAGCACGATGCCGCACTCTCGCCCATGATCGACCTCTTGACGAACATCACGGTAGATCCCCCGCATGCGCGGGGGATGACGATGGTGTTTTGCGTCACTATCTCCATCTCCGCGTCATTGCGAGCGCAGCGAAGCAATCCATCTATCCCCGAGCCGAAATGTGGATTGCTTCGCTGCGCTCGCAATGACGTGGGTAGGCCGCGGCGTACTGGATACCCCGCCGGAGCCTGTCATCGGGCTCGCCAAGGGCGAGACCCGGTGGCGGGGTATGACGGCCTCTTGAACATTTGAAACAGGAGCTTACCCCTGCGGCGCCACCGAAATCCTTGCGCAGTCGCGGCGGCCCATCAGGACGCAATCCTGGGTCTTGCGGAGATCGGCGATGCTCACCGCAAGCCAGATGCCGATCGCGGTCAGGGCCACGGTGAAGGCGAGTGCTGCGATGTTGGCGAGCATGCGGTGACGGAAGTCGTCGCCCTCGTCGCGCGACCGTTCGTACGCGGTTTGCGGCCCCTTGACTTGACTGGCGGCCTGGCCAGGTTCTTCCCGCCCGCCAGGCGGGTGGGCCGAGGTACGCGGCCGGAACTTGAGCACGACGTGCTCATCGTCCGTGATGATGGGCCGCTGGGTTTTCACTGCGTTCGTCCGACGACAAATCCCGCTACCATTTTAGCACGGCGGCAGCGCGTCCAACATGAAATCTTGCCGACCGCAGGACAGCCATCCATCTCCGCAACGTCTGATGGAACCGTAACGACGCGGGGCTCATTCCTGTTTCGGCAACCGCCCCATCATATAGAACTCGTCGTTCGGGCGCATCGCGGTGACGTTGGCCAGCCGGTTCGACAGCGCGAAGAAGTGTCCCAGATGTCGTCCTCGGAAAAGCCGTGGCCGGCGACTTCGGCAAAATCGGCCTCGGAGACTTCATTGGCCGCCCGGCTCACCTTCATGGCGAAGTCGAGCATGGCGCGCTGCCGCGGCGTGATGTCGGCCTTGCGGTAGTTGACCGCGATCTGGTCGGCGATCACGGGGTTTTTCGCCCGGACGCGCAGGATCGCGCCGTGGGCAATCACGCAGTAATGGCACTGGTTGGCCGCCGACGTCGCCACCACGATCATCTCGCGCTCGGCCTTGGTCAGCCCGCTGTCCTTCTCCATCAACGCGTCGTGATAGGCAAAGAAGGCGCGAAACTCGTCAGGCCGGTAGGCCAGCGTCAGGAACACGTTCGGCACGAAGCCGGACTTCTCTTGCACCGCGAGAATTCGCGTGCGGATATCCTCCGGCAGCTTGTCGATGGCGGGCGGCTGAAATCGTTTGGCGGCGGGCTTGAACATGAAAGGGTTCCGGCTGATGGCCGCGGGATGCGGCGTTGCCGGAACCATATAGCGTTTTCGGGGGAAGTGGACACCGCCCCGCGCGGAGCAATCGCGCAAAACTGGAATGCCTCAGCGCAGCGGCTTTTTCAGCAGCGAGAAGCGGTCGGGATCGAGCCCCATCGAGGGCTGCAGCATCGGCGCTTCGACCGGCGTCATGACGCGGGCGGCAGGACGATCGTTGATCGAGGGATCGTTCGGCACGTCGCGGTGCGAGGTTGCGCCGCGCCAGCGATCCAGCACGGCCGAGACGAAATGCATGTCCTGGCCGGCGGAAACCGACGGCACGGTGGCGATCGTGGCTTCGCTGCGCGGCAACTGATGGACCGGAACCTCCTTGAAGCGCAGCCGCGTCGGCAGTGCCACGCCTTCGCCGAAGGCCAGGACTTCGCGGGTGCCGAGCGAGGGCACGAACGACAACAGGTTGGCGGCGGCGTCCGAGACCGCCGAGCGCAGCAGCGCCTGGTCGCGGTCGTTGGCAAGGCGCATCGCAAACAGCGTGTTGCACTGGGAAATGATGGTGGCGTCGAGTTCGGCCGGGCGCTGGGTGACGAGGCCGAGATAGACGCCGTATTTGCGCCCCTCCTTGGCGATGCGCGACACCGCCTTGCGTGTCGGCCCGAAGCCGATGTTGCGGTCGGCCGAGGCGTAGCGATGCGCCTCTTCGCAGACGAACAGCAGCGGCGAGACGCCGTCGCTCCACAGGCCGAAATCGAACGCCATGCGGCACAGCACCGACACCACGGAATCCACGACTTCGGCGGGGAAGCCGGCGAGCTGCATGATGGTCATCGGCCGGCCATTGGCAGGCAGCCGAAACAGATGGCTGATGACTTCCGCCATCGTGTCGCCGCCGACATTGGCGTTGTCGAACATGAAGGCGTAGCGCGGATCGTTGCGCACGGTCTCGATGCGCGAAATCAGCTTGTGATAGATGATGCGCGAGGAGCGGTTCTCCAGCTTGCCCATCCGCTCGTCGATCAGCGAGATCAGGTCGACAAGGCGATACGGCACTGGCGTATCGACGGTGTAGCCGACCGACTTGGAATCCATGCGCTTGAGCCCGAGCCGGTCGGAGTTCTGATACTGGGTATAGATGCCCTTCGCCATCGGAATGACTTCGGCGAGGACGTCGAGCTCTTCCGGCACGCCCGGGCGGCCGCCGAACAGCACGTCGACGATCTCTTCAAAATTGAACAGCCAGAACGGCAGTTTCAAATTGCGCGGGTTCATTACGACCGCGCGGTCGCCGAAGCAGCGGCCATATTCGTTGTGCACGTCGAGCAGGAAAACCCTCAGGTTCGGCCGCGCCTTCAGAATCTCGTTGAGCAGCAGCGACACGCTGGTCGATTTACCGACGCCGGTGGAGCCGAGGACCGCGAAGTGCTTGGAGAGCATCTCCTCGACGTCGACATAGGCGATCACCGAGCGGTCCTGCTGCAGGGTGCCGACATTGATCTGGTCCGACCCGCTCGGCGCATAGACGGTGCGAAGGTCCTGGGCGGTGACGAGGTCGACGGCGTCGCCGATCGTCGGATAATTGGTGACGCCGCGTTGGAATTTCGGGCGGTCGCCGCCGAAAATTTCGCCGAGCAGGTCGACCGATGCGGTCGCGATGTATTCATCAGAACTTGGCTGATTCTCGCACGACACCTCGGTAATCATGGCGATGATGGTGGTGGATGTCGCACAGCGAATACTGATGAAGCGGCCGACGGTGGCGCGCACTTCGGAAAGGGGCATCTGGCCTGTCGCCAGAAGTCCGACCCGGGCGAGGGAGCCGCGCACGGAAATCACACGTCCGAAGGATGTCACGGTGTTGAACCTGGATCTCATGAATTGGGGTCTGGCGTGCATTATGGGCGGCCCCGACTAGCGAAACGGTTAAACCGGCGTGGTTCCGTATCAGCTAAATCAGCGGCATCTCGGTCAGGATCCGTATTTGCAGCGGAGTCCGATCTCACGCTTCGATTGCGAGTTAGGCTTGGAAAATCAGGGTTTTCTCGCATTTGCTGGGTCGCGCGAGCTCTGCCGCAAATTAATCTCCCGTTTACCATTTCGAAGGAGAGGACCAGCCAAGGGTCACCTCTCGATAACCTGCTAGTGGCGATGGTGATTGGAGCCAGCCCGTGTATCGACGTAACCGATTGCTAACCGCAAGTTGTAACGCGCCTTCCATTTGTCCTTCGTACCAATATCGCTGGGCGGGAAAACTGGATTCCGGCTTGCGTCTGCATGACCGATCGCCAACCGCCCGCGGATTGGCGATTTCGCGCGGAGAAGCATCTCGGGTGAGCATCGAAAGCGACCAGAAATTGCCTGGCGATCCCGCCGATAAGGCCGGGCTATTTACGCTGCTTGCTGTCTGCGCCGTCGTCCTGCTCGCGGCGGCCATACTCGCGCAATTTGCTATCTCGACATGGAGCCTTCGCGAACGCGTCCTGCTGGCGCTCGTCGCCGCTCTGGCCGCAGTCGCCGGACACTTGCTGCGGCGCGACCGATTGACTGATCGGCGGCTGGCGGCCGAGCGGCGCCAGCTCTCGATCGCCGTGAACAACATCCCGCAAGGTCTTGTTCTGTATGATGCATCCGCGCGGATCATCATTTGCAACCAGCCCTATCTCGACATGTTCGGATTGTCGCCCGACGTGGCGAAGCCCGGCTGCACCATGCAGCGGCTGATCGCCCACCGGAAGGAAACCGGATCCTTCGATGGCGACGTCGATGCATTCTGCAACGCGATCATTCAGAAGGTGTCGCTCGGCAAGGCCACGCGCCAACTTACGGAAGCGCCGGGCGGCCGGGCGATCGAGATCATCAACCGGCCGCTGAAGGGCGGCGGGTGGGTGGCTACGATCGAAGACATCACCGAGCGCAAGCGCGCGGAAGAGAAGATCGCGCATCTGGCGCACTACGATGGTCTGACAGACCTGCCGAACCGGATCCTGTTCCGCGAGCGGCTGGAACGTTCGCTCACAGCGATCCGGCCGGGCGAGCAATTGGCGGTGCTCTATATCGACATCGACGAATTCAAGAGCGTCAACGACGCGCTCGGCCATCCGATCGGCGATGAATTGCTCAAAGGCGTCGCCGATCGCCTACGCGGTTGCTTGAGGGAAACCGACGTGGCGGCCCGGCTCGGCGGCGATGAGTTTGCCGTCATTCAAATGCCCATCAAGGATCGCTCGGAAACCACTCGGCTCGTTGATGCAATCCATTCGGCGATCAGGCAGCCCTTTGAATGTATGGGGCACCTGATCACCACCGATGCCAGCATCGGAATAGCGTTTGCTCCCAGCGACGGGGTGGACCTCGACCAGTTGTTGAGGAATGCGGACCTTGCGCTCTACGGCGCCAAGGGCGACGGACGGCGAACCTACCGCTTCTTCGAGATCGGCATGGATCAGCGCGCCAAAACGCGGCGAAGCCTGGAGCTCGAGCTGCGCCAGGCGATCAGCGACGGCAGCCTCGAGACCTATTACCAGCCGGTGGTCAATATCGAGGACGGCAAGATCTCATCCTGCGAGGCGCTGTTGCGGTGGCGGCACCCCGAACGCGGTATGATCTCGCCGGCGGAATTCATCCCGATCGCGGAAGACAGCGGCCTGATTAATCAGCTCGGCCTGTGGGTGCTCAATGCCGCCTGCGCCGAGGCCGCTACCTGGCCCGACCATGTCCGCGTCGCGGTCAACGTCTCGCCGGTGCAGTTCAGGAGCCAATCGCTGGCGCTGAACGTGGCCGCGGCGTTGGCCGCCTGCGGCCTTCCCGCGAGCAGGCTGGAGCTCGAAATCACCGAGGCCGTCCTCATTCGCGACGACGAGGCGGCGCTCGACATGCTGCATCAGTTGCGCAAGCTGGGTGTCCGAATCGCGCTGGACGACTTCGGCACCGGCTACTCCTCGCTCAGCTACCTCCAGCGTTTCCCGTTCGACAAGATCAAGATCGATCGTTCGTTCATCAGGGACATCGCAGGCCCCGGCGCATCCTCGTCCATCGTCCAGGCGGTGGTGAATATCGCAGCCGCCAGCGACATGACGACAACGGCGGAGGGTGTCGAAACCGAACAGCAGAGGAACTTGCTGTACATCCTCGGCTGCACCGAGATGCAGGGCTATCTGTTCAGCCCCGCGATATCGGCCGCCGAGGTGAGGCGGCTGTTGCTCTCGCACCGCGCCAGGGCCATGTCGGCTGCCTAAGACGTCGTCTGCTTGAAACGCGGCTGCTTGAAACGAGGGGCCCGGCTTGCTATCCAGTTCTTCATAACAAGAAACAGGGCAGGGTGGACCGCGATGAATCGCGACAACGCATCTTGAGCGAGCCTGCGCGATCTTCCGCGCTCGCACCATTCCGCGTCAGGAACTATCGCTTTCAATGGCCGGCTGATCTGCTCACCTCGTGGGCGTTCGAGATGGAGACGCTCATTCTCGGCTGGTACGTGCTGGTCGAGACCGGATCGGTTCTGCTGCTTACCCTGTTCGCCTCGCTCGGCTATGTCGGTACGCTGGTAGCGCCGATGTTCGGCGTCGTCGGCGACCGCATCGGTCACCGCGATCTGCTGGCGATGATGCGCGCGACCTACGCGATGCTGGCCGCCGTGCTGATGACGCTGGCGCTGTCCGGCCATCTCGCGCCGATATTTGTTTTTGCCATCGCGGCCGTGATGGGCATTGTTCGTCCGTCGGATCTCGGCGTTCGCGGCGCTTTGGTTGCGACCATCATGCCGCATGGCCAGTTGATTGGGGCAATCAGCATCTCGCGCACCACGATGGATACCGCGCGCATTGCCGGCGCGCTGAGCGGCGCCGGCTTGTTTGCCTCGCTCGGCATGGGTCCGGCCTACGTGGCGATCGTCTGCCTTTACATTACCGCGACCGCGCTGACGCTGTGCATCGTGGCGCCGGCAAAGCCGCAACTCGCGGGCGAGGCGGCCAGCGAGGCGTTGCAGCGCTCGCCGCTGCGCGATCTCAAGGAAGGGGTCGCCTATGTCTGGACCACGCCGCGGATGCAGGCTGCGCTCTGGGTGGCATTTCTGGCCAACCTCACGGCCTATCCGCTCTCCAACGGCCTGCTGCCCTATATCGCCAAGGCGATCTACGGCACCAACCAGACCGGGCTTGGCTATCTGTCGGCGAGTTTTGCGATCGGCTCGCTGGCCGGTTCGATCGTATTGAGCCTGATCCGCGATATCCGGGTGGCGCGGCTGATGATCGGCGCGACCGTCGTCTGGTACGTGACCTTGCTGGTATTTGCGCAGATGCAGACCGTGCCGACCGCGATCGTGTGCCTGGTGGTGGCGGGCTTTTCGCAAAGCCTCGCCATGATCTCGATCGCCGTCATCCTGATGCGGACCGCGAGCGAGAATTTCCGCGGCCGGGTGATGGGCGTGCGCATGATGGTGATCTACGGCCTGCCGATCGGTCTGTTGGCCGCCGGCAGCCTGATCGACGAGATCGGATTTGCGGCGACCGGCACCGTCTACGCGGCGGCCGGTCTCGCGCTGATGCTGGCGATCGTGCTGCACTGGCGCGCCGATCTCTGGCACGTGCATGCGCCGGCGAATGCGCGATGATCTGACCGCGCAAGCCGGCTCGGCGATCTCACTGCACCTTGATATTCGCCTCCTTCAGCACCGGCTCCCACTTCGCGGCTTCGGCGCGCATGAAGGCATCGAAATCCTTGGGCGAATTGCCGACCGGCGTGGCGCCCATCTTTTCCAGCGCGGTCAGAACCACCGGATCCTTCAGGACGGCGGCAAGGTCGGCGTGGATCTTGGCGACCAGGTCAGGCGCCATGCCGGCCGGGCCGAGAAAACCCCACCAAACCGAGGCGTCATAGCCGGGCAGGCCGGCTTCCGCGACCGTTGGAACATCGGGCAATGCCTTCGAGCGCTGGGCTGTCGTCACGGCAAGGGCGCGCACGGCATTGCCTTCGAGCTGGCCGACCACCTCGGGCAGCGGGTTGACGCTCATGGGAATCTCGCCCGCGATCACGGCCGTGAGGGCAGGGGCACCGCCTTTGTAGGGGATCGCCTGGATCTTGACTTTGGCCATGTAGTTGAGGAGCTCACCGGCCAGATGCGCCGAGGTGCCGTTGCCGGACATGCCGTACGACAATGACTCAGGCTTTGCGCGCGCTGTCGACAGCAACTCCTGCAAATTCTTCACTGAGCTGGTTTTGGAAACCACGATTGCCAGCGGCGAATAGGCGATCTCGCTGATGGCGGTGAAGTCCTTGAAGGTGTCGTAGGGCAATTTTGGATAGAAGAACTGGTTCAACGGATGGCCGCTGGCGACCAGAATCAGCGTGTAGCCGTCCGGCGCCGATTGCGTGAGTGCTTGCGAAGCGATGATTCCACCGGCGCCCGGACGATTTTCGATGACGGGCTGCTGCCCCCAGGTCTTCGACAGCGATTGCCCGAGCGTGCGCGCCAGCACGTCGACGGCGCCGCCGGCGGCATAGGGCACCAGGATACGCACGGGCCGGGTCGGGAACGGCTCCGAGTAGGCGTGTGTGGCCGCCAGCGAAAGCGTGGCGGCTGCGAATACGGTGCGCAGGATCTTGCTGAAAACGGGCATGCGGGGCGCCTTCCTGTGGAATAGGATTTTTGTTGACTAGACCTTATTATTTGTACAAACGTACAAAACTCGAGAACGGAAAGCAAATGCCATGACGCGAAACCCCAACATGCGGGAAGCCATCCTGAGCGCGGCCGAGCTGTTGTTCTCGACGCGCGGTTTCAATGCCGTGTCGATCCGCGACATTGCGCTGGAGGCGGGCGCCAATCCCGGCAGCATCACCTACCACTTCAAGAGCAAGGACGGGCTGCTGCTCGAAATCTACAAGCGCCATTGCGGTCCCATGAACAAGCGCCGCATCGAACTGCTGGTGGCGGCAAGGCGCGTGCGCGACATTCAGGACCGGCTGGAAGCGATCGTGCGCGCCTATGTGCAGCCGGCGTTTTCATCGAGCAGCGACCTTGCCGGCGGCGGGGCGCGATTCACGCGGCTGCGCGCGGTGATGTCGGCCGAAGGCAACGCGGTGGTGGGCCGCATCATCGCGGAAATCTTCGACGACACCACCAATGCATTCATTGACGCCATCGCGGAAAGCCTGCCGCATCTGCCGCGCACGACGATCGTCTGGCGGTCGCAGTTCCTGCTCGGCGCGCTGTATTACACCCTCGTCAATCCGGAGCGGGTGACGCGGCTCTCCCGCGGCGAAGCCGATGGCGCCGACATGGCGGAAGCGATCGAGCAGATCGTCTCGGCGACGGTTGCCTCGCTGCAGGCATCCGACGTCGATAAAATCGACGGCGCGTCACGCCGGATCAAGCCAACACAACCGCACGCAGTGGGTGCCGTTCGAAAGCGGAAAGAAAATCCATCCGACTAGGTACCTGCCCGAACCGAGCACTGCAGAAGGCACTATGAACCAGCCCACAATTCCCGGACCCGATCCCGACACGCGAACGCCGAAGTTCAAGCTTCCGCTGCTGGCGTGTGACGCGCATACCCACATCTTCGGCCCCGGCGACAAATATCCTTACGCGCCCGGACGGCCCTATACGCCGCCGGACGCGCCGCTCGAGGATTTCCGGGCGTTGCACAGCAAGCTCGGGATCGGCCGCGCCGTCATCGTCAATGCCAGCGTGCACGGCACCGACAATCGCGTGGCGCTCGATGCCATTGCCGTCAGCAACGGGACCTTTCGCGCCGTCGCCAATATCGACGATACCATCACCGAGCGCGGCCTTCGCGAGCTGCACGAGGGAGGTTTCCGCGGCTGCCGCTTCAACTTCGTCCGTCATCTCGGCGGGGTGCCCGACATGGCGGCGTTCCATCGTATCGTCGCGATGGTCGCGCCGCTCGGCTGGCACATCGACCTGCATTTCGACGCGATCGATTTGCCTGAATATGCCGAGATGCTGGCAAAATTGCCGGTGCGCTACACCATCGATCACATGGGGCGCGTCAAGGTATCCGACGGTCTCGACCAGCTTCCGTTCCGGACGTTGATCGACCTGATGAAGCGTGACGAGAAATGCTGGGTGAAGGTGTGCGGTTGCGAGCGGGTTTCCTCCGGCGGGCCACCATTCCACGATGCGGTGCCGTTCGCGCGCCGCATCGTCGAGACGGCGCCGGAGCGCGTGATCTGGGGAACCGACTGGCCGCATCCCAATGTGAAGGTGATGCCCAACGATGGCGATCTGGTCGATCTCATTCCGCTGTTTGCACCGGAACCGGAACTGCAGCAGAAGATTCTGGTCGACAATCCGGCGCGGCTGTTCGAGTTTTGAAGGAGCGCGTGCGATGGTGAACAAACGAAAGCAGCATGGCTTGAGCCGGCGCCGCGCGTTGTTCGCCGGCATGGCGGCGCTGGCGGCAGCGCTGTTGCTGCCGCAATTCGCCCGCGCGCAAAGTTATCCGAACCGACCGGTGCGGCTGATCCTGCCGTTCGGCGCGGGCGGCGTCGCCGACGTCACGGCGCGGCTTGTTACCGAAAAACTCGGCGAAAAGCTCGGCCAGCGCTTCGTCATCGAGAACATGCCGGGCGCCGGGGGTATCAACGCAGCGCGCGCTGTGCTGTCCGCGCCCGCGGACGGCCATACGCTGGCGCTGTTCAGCAACGGCACCGCGATTTCCGTATCGCTGTTCAAAAACCTGACGTTCAATCCGGTGACCGATTTCGTGCCGGTTTCGAGCATGGGCTATTTCGACTTCATCTTCGTCTCCCAGGCTGGCTCGCCGTATCCGACGCTGGCTGACTTCATCAAGGCAGCGAAGCAAAGGCCCGGCACGCTCAATGTCGGCACCATCAATGTCGGATCGACCCAGAACCTCGCCGCGCAATTGTTCAAATCGACCGCCGGCGTCGATGTTACGATCGTGCCGTTCCGTAGTTCGCCCGAAGTGCTGATCGCGCTGTTGCGTGGCGATATCCAGATGGCGATCGAAAATTACAGCGCGGTGCGATCGCATATTGCCGACAAGGCGGCGATTGCCGTGTCGTCTTCGGGGCCCGTGCGCACCACGTTTCTGCCTGATGTGCCAACGGTGAAGGAAGCCGGCGGCGGGGATTTCGAGGCGCGGTCCTGGAACGCGATCTTTGCGCCGAAGGGCACACCGCCGGAGGTGATCAGGACGCTCAATGCCGCGCTGCGCGAAGTGCTCGAGATGCCCGACTTGAAGAAGCGCGCGCTCGATCTCGGCATCGAGGCCAAGGCCAGCTCGCCCGAGGAAATCCTCGATCGGCTGAAGGTCGATGTCGACAAATGGGCTGACGTGATCGGGCGGGCAGGAATTGCCAAACAGTAGTCATGCTGCCGGCGCGGCCGGCAACGTGCAACAATCGAAGGAGGAAATCCCGATCATGAGCAATGCTGGCAAAACGGGCCTTGTGGTTACCGCGCATCCCGGTGATTTCGTCTGGCGCGCGGGCGGCGCGATCGCGCTGCACGCCAAGAAGGGCTACCGCATCAAGATCGCCTGCCTCTCGTTCGGCGAGCGCGGCGAAAGCCAGTTCGCCTGGAAAGAGCCCGGCGCGACGATGGAGAAGGTGAAGGCCGGAAGGCGCGACGAGGCGCAGCGCGCGGCGGAGATGCTGGGCGCGGAAATCGAGTTCTTCGACGCGGGAGATTATCCGCTGCGGCTCACGGAGGCGCATTTCGACCGTATGGTCGATATCTACCGCGAGCTCAATCCGTCCTTCGTGCTGACCCATGCGCTGGAAGATCCCTATAATTTCGATCATCCGAACGCGGCGCACTTCGCGCAGGAAACCCGCGTGGTCGCGCAGGCGATGGGTCACAAAGCCCGGCGCCAAATACACCTATTCGGCGCCGCCGGTGTTCCTGTTCGAGCCGCATCAGCCGGAGATGTGCAATTTCAAGCCGCAGGTGATCCTCAACATCGACGAGGTCTGGGATATCAAGCGCAAGACGTTCGAAATTCTTGCGGCCCAGAAGCACCTGTGGGCCTATTACGAGCGGGTCGCGCTGCAGCGGGGCGTGCAGGGTGGCCGCAACACCGGCAAGCCAATGACCTATGGCGAGGCCTATCAGCGGCTGTTCCCGATGGCGATGGAGGAACTGGCATGAAGACGGTCGTCGTCCGCAATATCAAGCGCACAGAGCCCGAACTCGTGAAGCGGCTCGGCGCACTCGGCGTCGCCACCGCGCATGAGGCCTATGGCCGTTTCGGGCTGATGAAGCCCTATCTGCGCCCGGTGTGGAGCGGGGCCGAGACGGCAGGCACCGCCGTGACCGTGCTGGCGCAACCCGGCGACAACTGGATGATCCACGTCGCGGTGGAGCAGTGCCGGCCCGGCGATATTCTGGTGGTCGGCTGCACGACCGACAATACCGACGGCATGTTCGGCGATCTGCTGGCGACCTCATTGATGGCGCGCGGCGTAAGAGGCCTCGTCATCGATGCCGGCGTTCGCGACGCCAAATCGCTTCGCGAAATGGGCTTTCCAGTATGGTCGAAGGCGATCTCGGCCAAGGGGACAGTGAAGGCGACGCTCGGTGCGGTCAATGTGCCGGTGGTATGTGCCGGCATCAATGTGAAGCCGGGCGATGTGGTCGTTGCGGATGACGATGGCGTCGTGGTGATCGGACGCAAGGACGCCGCCGATGTCGTCGTCAAGGGCGAGAAGCGCGTCGCCGACGAAGACGGCAAGCGCAAGCAACTCGCCGCGGGCGTGCTCGGGCTTGATATGTACAAGATGCGCGAGCCGCTGGCGAAGGCCGGTCTCATCTATGTCGACGAGTTGGAGGAGGACTGAAGTGGCGATGCGCCTGTGCACCTTGCTCGGCGACCATCCCGGCACGACCTCGCTGAAGAGCGGATCGATCAGATCGGACCTGGTCGAGTTCGATTTCGCGCCGTATTCGCCGACCAACAAAGGCTTCAAGCCGATGGTCCGTGAGGGGGCGTTCGACGTCTCGGAGATGGCGATCGTCACGTATTTGATGGCAAAATCGTTCGGCAAGCCGATGGTGCTGCTGCCCGATGTCGTATTGGCCCGCTTTCAGCATGGGCATGCGCTTTACAATGCGAAGGCGGGAACGCTTACGCCGCGCGATCTCAGCGGCAAGCGGGTCGGCATCCGCTCCTTCACGACGACCACCGGCGCATGGCTGCGCGGCATCCTTGCCAACGACTATGGTGTCGATCTCGATTCGATCGAGTGGGTGACGTTCGAGGAGGCCCATGTCGCCGAATTCGTCGATACGACCAGGCGGGCGCCTGCGGGCAAGCAGATTGTCCAGATGCTGATCGACGGCGAACTCGATGCAGTGCTCGGGGAGAAATCGGATCATCCGGATTTGAAGCCGCTGTTTGCCGATGCCGCTGCTGAAGAGAAGGCTTGGTTTGGGGAGCACGGTGTGGTGCCGATCAACCATATGGTGGTGGTGAGCCGGAGATTGTCGGAGGAACATCCGGATGCTGTGCGGGAGGTGCATCGGCTGCTCGCCGAGTCCGCGACCGCTTCGCCAGCAGCGCCGCGCTTCAGCCGGGACGAGATGCAGCGTTCGCTGCAACTGATTATCGATTACTCCGCGCAGCAAAAACTCATTCCGGGTGCGCTTGCGGTGGAGGAGTTGTTCGACGATGTAACGCGGGCGCTCTGGTAGCCACCCGCACAGCTGTCATCATCCGCGAAAGCGGATGATCCAGTACGCCGCGTCGCTTCGGATTTGTTCGCGACAGCACGGCGTACTGGATACCCCGCCTTCGCGGGGTATGACGAACTCGATCAGGAGAACCGACATGACCCCCGAGCCGATCTTCGATCTCGCCCATCTCGGCCACATGGAATTGCTGACGCCGAAGCCGGACGAGAGCCTGAAATTCTTCGTCGACGTCATGGGCATGACCGTCAGCGGCCAGAAGGGCGATTCGGTCTACCTGCGCGGCTGGGACGATTACGAGCGCTATTCGCTGAAGCTGACGGCCTCGAAAACATCAGGCATGGAGCACATGGCGTTGCGCGCGCGCAGCCCGCAGGCGCTGGAGCGTCGCGTCGCCGCGCTGAGAGGCTCCGGCTTCGACATTGGCTGGATCGATGGCGATATGGGACAGGGGCCGACATTCCGCTGTCGCGACCCCGACGGCCATATCGTCGAGCTCTATTACGAAACCGAATGGTATCAGGCGCCGCCCGAACTCAAGCCGGCGTTAAAGAACCAGGCGCAACGCTTTCCTGCGCGCGGCGTCAATGTCCGCCGGCTCGATCACCTCAATTGCCTGGCCGTCGACATCAAGGCGAACCGGCTCTTCTTCGAAAACTATCTGGGCTTGCGCACCACCGAACAGATCGTGCTGAACGACGGCACGGAAGCCGCGATGTGGATGACGATGTCGAACAAGAGCTACGACTTCGCCTATACCCGCGACCACTACGGCAAGGCCGGCCGCTTCCACCACGTCACTTACGCGCTCGACAGCCGCGAGGAGATTCTTCGCGCTGCCGATATTTTTTTGGAGAACGGCGTCCACATCGAGACCGGTCCGCACAAGCACGCGATCCAGCAGACCTTCTTTCTCTACGTCTACGAGCCCGGCGGCAACCGCGTCGAAGTCGCCAATGCTGGGGCCCGGCTCATTCTCGCGCCCGACTGGAAGCCGATCGTCTGGACCGAAGAGGAGCGCAAGAAGGGGCAGGCCTGGGGGCTGAAGACGATCGAGTCGTTTCACACCCACGGCACGCCGCCGGTGTAGGGGGCGATTGGGCAGGAAAATTTGGCTGAGCCTCGCCGATAGGGTGCGCCGAAGCCGCAACGCCTACGGCAATTTGTCTCTCAAACGGCACGCCCGTCTTCTCGGCCGCGCGATGTATCGAACCGTCACTGGCTGACGCGCCTCAAAGTGCATTTGTCGGTTGCATCTTTGGGTTTGACACGTTTGCGATGCAGGTGCATTGTGGTCGCTTTACAAGTTATTTTGGGAGATGACGCATGATCCAGTCCACTCCTATATTGCGCTTGCTGATCATCGTCGCCCTGTCCATGCTCACGAATTCCTTGGCGACAGCACAAGGTGCGGACCAGATCACGACATATGCAGGCGCCTGCGACGGCTCGGCTGCGGTGGCGCTCGATCAGAACTTTTTTGCCGTAGCGGATGATGACAACAATGTCCTCAATGTCTACCGCATAGGACAGGCCGCCGCCGTTCAGGAACTCAACCTGGATGCGTTCCTGGAAGCCCCGAAGAAAAAGAAACCCGGAGCGGATGGCAATCCGGTTTTCAAGGAAGCCGACATCGAGGGGGCGGCGCGTATTGGTGATCGCATCTACTGGATCGCTTCGCACGGCCGCGATTCCGGCGGCGAGTCCGAACCAGGCCGGTCGCGCTTGTTCGCGGCACGCATCGTGTCGCATGCGGAAGGTCCTCGCCTGGAGCCGATCGGATCCGGCGCCTACAAGAACTTGCGCGAGGACATGTTCAAGGATCCGACCCTGAAGGCTGCGAAACTTTCCAAGAAACTTGCCGAGGCCTATGCACCCGGCAAGGAGGAGGGACCGCCTCCGGAATCGAACACAGGCTTCAACATCGAGGGCCTCGCTGCCACGCCCGACGGCCGCCTCCTGATTGGATTTCGCAATCCGCGTCCCGACAGGAAGGCCTTGGTGATCCCACTCAATAATCCGGCCGACGTGGTGAAGGACGCCGGCAAGACGCCCGTTTTCGGCAATCCTTGGCGGCTCGACAATCTCGAAGGACGCGGCGTCCGCAGCATCGACTGGATCAACAATACCTACGTCATCGTCGCGGGGCCGCACGGCGACGCCGAGGATTCGGATATGAAGGCGCCATTCGCCCTGTTCACCTGGAGCGGTAGGGAAGGCGACACCGAACCGGTCGCGATGAAGGTCAAAATCCCGGCCGATTTCGCACCTGAGGCGGTATTCGCGATTCCCGGCAGTTCAAGCATGATGCTGCTGTCGGACGACGGAACCAAAAAGTGCAAGGCCGCAGGCAAGCCTCAGAAATCCTTCCGGGCATTGACCTTGCCGGTGTCGAAGTGAGGATGCCGGGAAGAATCTTGAAGCATCCGACCGATCGGCCGCATTGGTCCACGACGGGATTCTGAAAGACGTGCGACCTCCACAGGATGAGCACGCTGACCCGGACACACGCGTCTAAAAGGTCAGGGTCCGGTTACCTCCTCACAGTATTCCGTGAAGACCTTGACGTTTTGCATGTATCTCTCGGCGTTCGCGCCAGAGCCGTTGTAGGCCTTGATGGCTTTCCAGAGATTCCCGCCGTGGGCGGTCAGTTTGCTGTCGAGTTCCTGAACGACGCGGCTTAGGCAATTGTCGAAGCTGTACCATTCCTTGTTGGCGAAAAAACCCTCGGCAGTTTTCACATGCTGCAGATCGTATTGAAAGAGGCCGTAACCCTTGTAGACCCACGGCTTGTTGCCCCACCCCTGCAGGCGACGGGTCTTGTTCGCTTCTTCAATCAGCATGTCGGTGAACGCCTGGCCGTATTTGTCGCGGAACGCTCTGGTATTGACCGGGAATGCGCTGCGCGAGGTGCCGGGGTAGTCGCCGCTCGCGTCGAAGACGGCGCGTTCCACAATGGTTTGGGTCGAGTGGTGGCCGATCCACGGAATCCATTTGTATGCGGTTTCCTGGCACGCGATCGCGCAGAGGTGTTTCGGCTTGTAGGCCTTGCCGACGGTTGCGTTCTTGATCTTGTCGCCGAAATTGTCCATCAGCCACCTGGCGCAAATCAGCGCTGACGCCTTCGAGATCGGCAGCAACAGGGCGGTCGCCGCCGACATGACGGCGGTAGAGCGCGTCCGCGGCGCGGCAAGCCGTCTGGTTGGCTCTCCATCTACGACGATCGAGGCGTCCTTGATCCGGGATGAGACCTCGTGCGCGAAGGCCGTGGGTGCATATTCCCTCAGGCTCTCGAGCAGGGCGATTACGCGGCGGCGCGAATCCCAAAAGTCAATGAGGTCCCCGGGGCCGAGTGCGTTCGTCGGATTCAGGCAGCCGATGCTCGACAGGTAAAGATTCGGCGGATGCGCAGGATGAATCAGAATCCCGGTTCTTCTGCCCGTTCCCAACAGCAGGAGGGCCGGCATCGGGGGATCGCCTGCCACTTCCTGGCTCGTCGAGTAGCCGATAGATCTGTAGTGACCGAATTGAGTCCACAGCGGATAGGTTTTTGCCTCGATCCGTTTGCCGTTTCCCGCTGTCCTGTTGTCGCCGGGTCCCGATCTTTCGCAAATGAATCCTGCCAAAGACGGCACCGCAGTGCCGTCAATATAGACTTGATAACTGCCATAGGTTCGCTGCCGCGAGCCGCTCTTGTGCATTCCGAGGCGCTTGAGGTGAAGCTCCCATCCCCTTCCCAAGATCTGCATTCAACGCTCCCACTGAAATCCAAAACCTTCTGAAATTCATGTCTTCCGAAATCCAAGCCCTCGTCAGATAATTTTCCGTCACCTGCAGGCCGTTCGGCGTCGGCCTTGAGCCAATCTAGGATAGAGGCGCTATTTCCTACAACTAGAAAACACGAAGCGGCTTCGCGACCGTTTTCACGGCAACACGGCGGCCGCCGAGCTTCCTCTGCTGCGATGCAAGCGTGCGCGTCGGCAAATCCGTTTGATTTGTGAACATGCGGCTTGACTTGCGTCGCGGGTATGAAAACATGCTTGGATTGCATTCTTGATATTGCCATCCAAAGGTTGTTTCCATGAGCAAGCAGCTCACCATGCTTTGCGTCCATGGCGTAAGCCACTCGGAGATTGATCCGCAGTTTCAGTCCTCCTGGACCAAGGCCATCACCACCGCGGTGCACGCCTGCGACCCGGAATTGGAGCCCAAGATCGACTTTCTCGAATACGACGAACTGTTCGACGAGGCGGAGCTGAAGCTGGAGACCTACGCCGTCGCATTGAGCAAGCTGCTTGCCAGCAGCATCATCCACGGTATAGGCGATCTATTTCGCTCGCCCGCGCGGCATTGCGGACGTGCCGGATATCGTCAAATGGACGGCGGGTATGGTGGCCCAATGGTCCACCGACGCCGAGTTGCGCGGGAAATTGCGCGAGGTGGTGCTCGCGAAGATGGACTCCAGATCCTACGATGTCGTTCTTGCGCACAGCCTCGGCTCGTTGATCTGTTACGACACCTTCGTGCGCAACCCAAAAGAGATAAAAGACAGAGTCTTTGTCAGCTTCGGTTCTCAGATAGGAAATCCGGCGGTGCGGGATGTCTTCGCGGGCCGCATCGAAGCCGTGTCCGGTCGGAAATGGTACCACCTGTTCAATCCCGACGATCGCGTGATGACCTCTCCGCTCAAGATCGCCGCCGACAATTTCGTGCAGGTCATCGAGCAATTCGATATCCCCAACGATGTGCTGAATCACAACGCGACATGGTACCTCAGTCACGCAAATGCGCTTGCAAGCGTATGGCGAGAAATCGTCGGCGCCGAACCATCGCGGGCCTTCGCCGCCGTGTCGCGCGCCGTAGCCAAGACGGCCCGTCCGCCCGATCGTCGCGCGCTTCTGATCGGAATCAACAGTTATCCCAACCCCGAGGACGTCCTCGAGGGATGCGTGAATGACGTATTCCTGATGAGTTCAGTGTTGCAGGAGAGCGGGTTCGATGCGGAGGATATTCGCGTCGTGCTCGACGACCGTGCGACGGCCGCAGGAATCATGGATCGCCTGCATTGGTTACTGGACGGCGTTCGCGGCGAGGACGAGCGCTTGCTGTTCTATTCGGGGCACGGCGCCCAGATCCCCGGATATAACGTGAAGGGCGAGCCGGACCATGTCGACGAATGCCTCGTGCCGCACGACTTTGACTGGTCGCCGTCGCGCGCGATTCTCGACAAGCAGTTCTGCGAAATGTACTCGCAACTTCCCTACGGATGCTACTTCATCGCGATGTTCGATTGCTGCCATTCGGGTGGCCTGACGCGCGATGGCGGTCCGCGTATTCGCGGGCTCACGCCGCCGGATGACATCCGGCATCGTGCGTTGCGATGGGACAAAGACGAGAGGATGTGGGTGCCGCGGGATTTTCCGAAACTGAATCCGAGCCTCGCGGACAAGAAGATCGGCGCGGAGTATCTGGGTCGCAACGGCGCGACGCGAAGGTTGGGGCGGGCGATGACGCTTCGCACCAAGCCTAACGATGAATATGACAGGACGCGCAGGGAGCTTGAGCATTCCGGGCCCTATCTGCCGATTCTGCTCGAGGCCTGCCAGGAGCAGGAGTTTTCCTACGAGTACAGGGATGGCGCGACGTCTTACGGCGCGTACACCTATTGCATGGCGAAGGTGCTGCGCGAACACCGCGATCGAGGCGCCAATCTTTCCTTTCACGAGCTCAATGATCTCGTAACCAAGAAGCTGCATCGGCTGAAGTATAACCAGACGCCGAACCTAGTCGGACAGAAGGATATCCTCAAACACCCGTTGCCGTGGGGTGATCGGGGCAAGGCTGTTGCCGCGACAGGCGCCGGAGCCGAGACAGGAGCAGCACGGACCGGCAAAGCGAAAGCAGGCAAGATGGGGCGCCGGAGCGGGAAAAGGAAAAAGCGCGTAACCGGGTCACGTCGATAGTCGTTCATTCGAGGCGCCGGAGGTGCCAGCTCGGCGATCATCATTTCGCATGGAGGATTGGTTATGACCAAAGGGATTTCGCTACATATCGGGCTGAACTCGGTGGACCCGCAGCACTACGAGGGCTGGAGCGGCCCGCTCAACGCTTGTGAGGCCGACGCCAACGACATGGCAGACCTTGCCGGATCGCAAGGATTTGCCACTGAGAAACTGCTTACCAAGAAGGCGACGCGCAAGGCGGTGCTGGATGGCATCGCTGATGCAGCCAAGAGCCTCAAATCGGGCGATTTTTTCTTTCTGACATATTCCGGACATGGCGGGCAGACGCCGGACCTCAACGCCGACGAGCCGGACGGTCAGGATGAGACGTGGTGCCTGTACGACGGTCAGTTGATCGACGACGAACTCTACTCGGCGTGGGGGGCGTTCGCGTCAGGCGTACGGATATTGCTGCTCTCGGACAGTTGTCACAGCGGCAGCGTCAGCAAGGCCGTGCACTATGCCGCCATGGCGAGGTCGGGACCGCCACCCGTATACCGCGCCATGCCGAACGAAGTAGCGTTGCGCGTTTACCAAAACCACAAGGATTTTTACAATCCAATTCTCGAAAAACGCAATCTGGCGGAGACGCTCGGCGGCGTAAAGGCGTCGGTGCTGTTGATTTCAGGCTGTCAGGACAACCAGCTTTCGCTGGACGGTACGTTCAACGGCCCCTGTTTACCGGAACGTTGAAGATCGTATGGAACGGTGGGACGTTCAGCGGATCGTACCGACGTTTTCACACGGCGATCGGGTCGAAGATGCCGCCTGACCAGACGCCGAAATTATCGCTGGTGGGCAAGAGCAACCCGGAGTTCATCGCGCAGACACCGTTTGACCTGCACGTTGCCAGGAAGACGGCCAGCACACCCAAGAAGAAGCGAAAGAGATAATCGGGACTTCGTATCGGGAATCTTGCAGACGGCTTGCGCGTTCCGATCCCAAGAACGAGCCGCTCTCGACGGAGCCTTGCGCTCGCGGCGCCGCGCACCATGTTGGTGTCAGTGCAACAGCCCAGGATTCGCTGATGGCAGCGCGGTTCGATTTCACCAGCGAAGCGTTTTTTCGCGATCCCGGGGCAGGCGTGGCGTTGCTGCGATCTTCCGCTCCTGTCGTCTTCACGCGGTTCCCGATCATAGGCCGGGTCTGGGTCACCACGACCTACGAGGCGGCAGCGCATGTGCTGAAGGACAGCACCACGTTTACGCTGCGCAAGGAGGGCGGGGCGTTGGTCGGGCTACCCTGGTGGATGCCGAGAATGGTCGGCGCAGTCGCCAACAATATGCTGACGATGGATGAGCCGGACCACACGCGGCTGCGCGACATCGTCGACGAGGCGTTCCGCCGCCGCGCCGTGCTCGATATGGAACCTCACATCCGCGCTATCGCCGATCGCCTCGCCGACGAATTGTTTGCGGCCGGTAGCCCGGCCGACGTCGTGCAGCGTTATGCGCGGATGCTGCCGCTTGCGGTGATTTGTGAGCTGCTCGGCCTGCCGCCGGCGGACCGGCCGAAGTTCATCGCCTGGGCCAATTCGATGGCGCATCTCACCAATGCCTTCGGCTTTCTGCGGCTGATCGGCGGGCTCTTCAAGATGCGCCGCTACCTGCAGGAACGTCTTCAGGCGGCTCGCGAGGAAGGCGGCGAAGGATTGATCGCCGAGTTGCTACGCGTCGAAAAGGAGGGCGGGCGCATCACGCCGGACGAAATGGTCTCCATGATGTTTCTGCTGCTCGGCGCCGGCTCCGAGACGACGACACATCTGATCAGCGGATCGGTTTTCGAACTGCTGAAGGATCCGGCACGCAGCGATTGGCTGGCCGCCGACTGGAGCCGCGCAGGGCTCGCCGTCGAGGAATTCCTGCGCTTCGTCTCGCCGGTGCAATTTTCGAAGCCGCGCTATGTGCGCCATGACGTCGATCTCGAGGGCGTGAAATTGAAGAAGGGTGACCGGGTCATGGCGATGATCGTCGCGGCCAATCTGGACCCGCAGGCGAACGCGCACCCAGAACGCCTCGATCTCGAGCGGCGGCCGAACCGGCATCTCGCGTTCGGGACCGGAATTCATTTCTGCCTCGGCCACCAGCTCGCACGGATCGAAGGAATCTGCGCGCTGCAGGCACTGTTCACACGCTGGCCCGACCTGAAGCTGGCGGTTGACCCGTCACAAATTCATTGGCGGAGACGGCCGGGCATTCGCATGATTGCGGAGTTGCCGGTGGTGGCTGCCGGGTGAGCACTCGGTTGGAGATCCCGTCACTCAGGGGTATGCACGACTTCGCTTACTTCTTGAAGTTTGAGCAAGCCGTTCCAAGCCTTATCGGGAGCCTCTGACATCGTTCCGCAGCCTCCCTTCTCAAGTGTAACGAGATCGCGCAGAACTCGCAGGTAAATGGCGTTTCGTCGTGAAGCCATGGCATCGCTTTCTCATGCTCATGGCCGGAAGGAGGACGGGGAGGATTGGGGTTAGCATCGTGGCAAATTGCCATGATCAAACTCCACGGATTGCTGGACCGCATGCCTGAGGGAAGCGGATGACCTACCCTCAGTAACGAGTCGGTGCGCATGGGCCATCTCCTGAGCGATGGATGGCCTAACGGTAAACACAACAAACAAACTCGGCAATTTCGCTCCATGCCTTAGGGGCGAGCCCCTACGTAGAGTCCCGGAGGTGCCGCCGTGCAGGTTCCGCAATGGGCCAGCTGGTCGGCGCCCCGCCAGCAGACGAAATGCCGCCAAATAGCAATGCTTTCGTCGGTCGATCTCGATAATTGAGGTCCGCTATGAGTTCGTTCGAGGAATCTCCTGCAGTCTCGCACTACGACGCATCTGACCGGCTGGATATCGCTCAAGAATCCGTTAGACGTTTTGAGCAGCGAGATCGGGGCTCGCAAGGCGAACCAGCGATCTCGTCACTTCGACCGGTCCTGCTATGCCTTCTGTTGCTGGCGGCGCTTGCACTCGGCTGCGGCGCGGTTCGAGCCCAAGGCACAATCCCTGACAGAGAGTTGGTAGTGGCGACCAAGGAAGCGCCGCCCTTCGCGATGAAGCAGCCGGACGGGAATTGGAGCGGTATCAGCATCGAACTCTGGAGAAAGATCGCTGCTGGAGCGCATCTACGCTTTCGCCTGGTCGAGACCCAGAACGTGCAGGATCTGCTGGATGAAATCGCGAAGGGCACCCTCGACGCTGGTGTTGCAGCGGTAACTGTGACCGCTGCGCGCGCACGCAGCGTCGATTTTACCCAACCCTTCTACAACACCGGACTCGGGATTGCGGTGCCGATCCATGAAAGTGCCTGGGTGTCGATCGGGAGGGCGCTTCTTTCCTTCGGGTTCTTCCAGGCTGTCACGGTACTGCTTTGTTTTGCGATGGCGGTCGGCTTCCTTATTTGGCTGTTGGAACGGCGGAAAACGGAACATTTCGGCGGGGGAGCCAAGGGGCTCGGCTCCAGCTTTGGTGGTCGACCATTGCCATGACACAGGCAGGCGCCGCCCAGAATGCGCCAGCAACGCTTCCAGGGCGGATCGTCGCAACCGGGTGGATGATCGCTTCCGTTATCGCCATAGCCGTGTTCACCGCAGGCATCACCTCCACGCTCACGCGCCGAGGGCTCGAAGGCGCCGTTCACGGCTTCAACGACCTGCGATCCGTGCGCGTCGGCGCCGTCGCCAACTCTGCTACGACCGACTACCTCACTCGTCAGCAGCTTTCCTTTCGAGCGTTTCCAGACCTTCAAAGCGGCCTATCTGCATTGAGCCGTGGCACGATCGATGCCTTCGTCCATGACAAGCCGCTTCTGACCTGGGTCGCACGGAAAGACTTCTCGGCCTCGGTTCGTGTTGTCGACACCAGCTTCAGCAGCGAGAGCTATGCGATCGTGCTGCCGAAAGGCAGCACATTGCGGCCCATGCTCGATCTCGCCGTGCTCGATCAGATCGAAAGCGATTGGTGGCGACAAACGCTATTCCAAACCCTTGGAAATGCGCGATCTCCCTAAGGTGCCCAGTTGCGACCCGATCGGCTTTCTGTGGTCTCTCAACTTCCGCGGGGCTTTATCCGACCGGAACAGTCGCATGCATGAAGGGCCGTTGAGGCTGCCCAACCGGCGAGATAGGCGAGCGTGGTCCACGAATGTGGTTCACGACCAACTGGACGGTCCATCGCCTGCGGCGAAAAGCCCGTTCGGATCAAATCGTTGGTGGGATTGCCGAGTCTGGCTGGGGAACCTGGATTCGAACCAAGACAAACAGAGTCAGAGTCTGTTGTGCTACCGTTACACCATTCCCCAAGAATTGCTCAATAACATCAATGTCTTACAAGGATGTTCGGGCAATCGGCTGGAGCGGGATTTTGCAAATCGCCGCTCTCGCTGGTGCGTCGTTCTACTCGCTCGGTCCGGGCCTTGGCAAGCGTGGAAGGAGGGGCATTTTCCAACGAATTGCAGGGTGGCGCGGGCGGCGCTTGCCGCGGTTCGAATTCACCGGTCGGTTGCTGAAGGTGACGGTCGACATGCATGCCGACCAAAAGCTGGATGGCGAGGGCGTGGGTGCCGCGGAGATGGCGCGACAGTAGTTGCCGTCATTGCAATGACGAGTGGAACGAGGGGGCCTACTTGATCTTCTCATACGCCGCGGCGAAATCCGTCAGCGGCATCGGAATCGTAATCGTTTCCTTGGCCATATTCTGGAACGAGACCTTCAACTGCTTGCCGGATTGCAACGCGGCCAGCATGTCAGGCGAAATCTGGGTGTTGGCGTAGCAGCCGCGCGCCTCGCAGGTCTGAACCTGCAGGTCGGACGTCATGCCGTCGTCGACCTGAAGCTTGGCTCCGGCCGGCAGGTTGAGCCCGAGCGGCAATTGCACGATGCCGACTGGTGTGCGGGTTTCGGCCGATACGCGGATATTGATCAGCACGATCAACTGACCGGTCTTGGTCAGAACGGCGCTTTGCTCGATCGCGCATTCGAGTGGCGCGCCGCGGTTGGCGCTGCTGCACCGCGCAACCCAGCCGGGAGGCGCGGGCGTATTGGCGCCCTCGGCCGGGCCGGCGGCGGGAGCTGGCGGTGCCTGCGCCGCGGGCGCAGCATTCTTGGTCTTGAGCGCCTGGGCTTGGCCATGGCCGCACATGCCGAATAGCGCCGCGGCAACAACCACTAATTTGATTGGAATTTTCACTGAACCAGCTCCGAAGTGAAACACTACCTCCGGATGTGTCGGTTGCCGGGCAAAGTCAAGTCATTCGGCCGCTTGCTTGACCGGGCCGTGTGCGTCCGGATGCTCATGGTGCGAACCGGTCGAACGGCTCCAGCGGGCAAACGCGTTCGAAAGCCGGTCGAGATAGAGATAGACTACCGGCGTCGTGAACAGCGTCAGCGCCTGGCTGACGAGCAGGCCGCCGACCATGGCATAGCCGAGCGGCTGACGAATTTCCGATCCCGTGCCGGTACCGAGCATCAGCGGTACGCCGCCGAGCATCGCCGCCATGGTCGTCATCATAATGGGGCGGAATCGCAGTAGCGCCGCCTTGCGGATCGCGGCTTCCGGCTCCAGACGCTCGTCGCGTTCGGCCGTGATCGCAAAATCGACCATCATGATGCCGTTCTTCTTCACGATGCCGATGAGAAGCACGATCCCGATCAGGGCAATCAGGCTGAAATCGAATCCGAACAGCATCAGGATGGCGAGCGCACCGACGCCCGCGGACGGCAGCGTGGATAGAATCGTGAGCGGGTGGATGTAGCTTTCGTAGAGAATGCCGAGGATCAGGTACACCACCACGAGCGCTGCGAGAATCAACAGCGGCACCGTGCCGAGCGATTGCTGGAATGCCTGCGCCGTGCCCTGGAAGCTCGAATTGAGCGTCGTCGGCGCGCCGAGTTCGACCATCGCTTGTTGAATTGCGTTGGTCGCCTGGCCCAGTGCCACGCCCTGCGCGAGATTGAAGCTGATCGTGGTTGCCGGGAATTGGCCCTGATGGCTGATCGACAGCGGCCGCACCGGCACGCTGGTCCAGGTGGCAAAGGTCGAAAGTGGCACCTGGTCGCCGGTGATTGGCGATTTCAGGTAGATCTTGTTCAGGGTGTCGAGGCTGCCCTGCAATTCCGGCAGCACTTCGAGCACCACCTTGTAGGTGTTGAGCTGCGTAAAGTACTGCGTCACCTGGCGCTGGCCGAACGCGTCATACAGCGTGTCGTCGATCAGTTGCGGCTGGATGCCGTAACGCGCGGCTGTGTCGCGGTTGATTTTCAGCTCGAGCGTGGTGCCGTTGGTCTGCTGGTCGGTCGCAACATCGCGAAGCTGCGGCAGCGTCTGCATCTTGGCCAGGATTTTGGGCGCCCATTCGTTCAGCTCGGCCAAATTGGCGTCCTGCAGCGTGAATTCGAACTGGGTTCGGGTCGGCCGGCCGCCGAGGCGAACGTCCTGGGCCGCCTGCATATAGAGACGGGCGCCATCGACTTTCTCGAGCTGCGGACGCAGGCGCGCGATGATCTGCTGCGCGGATGCCTTGCGCTCGTCGCGCGGCTTCAGCGTGATGTAGAGATTGCCGTTATTGCCAGCACGTCCGGTGCCGCCGATCGCCATCGCGACCGAGGCCACATCAGGGTCGGCCTGCACGATCCTTCCGAGTTGCTCCTGACGACGCTTCATGTCGGCGAATGAGATGTCCTGGCTGGCTTCCGACGTGGCGGTGATCAGGCCATTGTCCTGCTGCGGGAAGAAGCCCTTCGGGATGATCACGAACAGATAGACCGACAGACCGAGCGTGGCGAAGAAGATCATCAGGGTCGTCAACTTCCAGCGCAGCGCGAGATCGAGGCCGCGCTCGTAGAAGTGCAGCATCGCATCGAAGGCGCGCTCGCTCCGTTGATAGAACCGGCCGTGTCTGACCTCGCCATGCGCGCGCAGGAAGCGCGAGGCCATCATCGGCGTCAGCGTCAGCGACACGATCATCGACACGAAGATGGTCATTGCGAGGACCACCGCGAATTCGCGGAACAGCCGGCCGATGATGCCGCCCATCAGCAGTAGCGGGATCAGCACCGCGATCAGCGAGATGCTGATCGACACGATCGTGAAGCCGATTTCGCTGGCGCCCTTGAAGGCAGCGGCCAGCGGTTTTTCGCCTTGCTCGATGTATCGCGTAATGTTCTCCAGCATCACGATGGCGTCGTCGACCACGAAGCCGACGGCAATGGTGAGCGCCATCAGCGAGAGATTGTCGAGCGAATAGCCGCACACCCACATCAGCGCGCAGGCGCCAAGCAGCGCCAATGGCACCGTCACCGCCGGGATTACCGTCGCCCAGAAATTGCGCAGGAAGATGAATATCACCATCACGACCAGCGCGATCGTGAGCAGCATGGTGAATTGGACGTCCTCGACCGCGGCACGGATCGTCGTGGTGCGATCACTCATCACCTCGACCTTGATAGCCGGTGGGAGCGCAGCGAGTAGCCGGGGCAGCGTCCCCTTGATCTGGTCGACGGTCTCGATGACGTTGGCGCCGGGCTGCTTGAATATCACCAGGAATACGCCGCGCTTGCCGTTGGCCCAAGCCGCCTGCTTGGCGTCCTCCGGGCCGGTGACGGCCTGGCCGATATCGCGGATCCGCAACGGACCGCCATTGCGATAGGCGATGATGACGTCGTTCCAGTCCTTGGAATCCGTTAGCTGATCATTGGCGTAAATGGTGTAAGCACGCCGCTCGCCGTCGATATTGCCCTTGGGGCTGTCAACGGTCGTGATCGCGATCTGGCTGCGCACGTCCTCCAGTGACAGGCCCTTGGCGACGAGTTTCGCCGGGTCGATCTGAATGCGGATCGCCGGCTTCTGCTGGCCTCCGATGATGACCTGGGCGACGCCTGAGATCTGGCTGATCTGCTGCGCGAGCTGGGCGTCCACGGAGTCGCTGACGGTCGTGAGCGGCAGCGTGTCCGAAGTCGCCGCCATGATCAGGATCGGCGAATCCGCCGGGTTGACCTTGCGATAGATCGGGGGCGAGGGGAGGTTTTTCGGCAACTGGCCGCTGGCCGCATTGATCGCGGCCTGCACGTCGTTGGCGGCCGCGTCGATCGAGCGGTTGAGATCGAACTGGATGTTGACTGCGGTCGTACCGAGATAGCTCGTAGACGTCATCTGCGCGACGCCCGGAATCTGCGCGAACTGGCGCTCAAGCGGTTGCGCCACCGACGAGGCCATGGTTTCCGGGCTGCCGCCCGGCAGGTTGGCGGTGACCTGGATGGTCGGGAAGTCGACTTGCGGCAGGGGGGCGACGGGCAACAGCGGGTAGGCGACGAGGCCGACGAACATGATGCCCGCCATCATCAGCGAGGTGCCGATCGGGTAGCGAATGAAGGGCGCGGAGATTCCGCCGCTCATTCCTGGGCAACCTTGGCTTGGGCCGGATCGGAACTGGCGATCGCCGTGGTCACGAGCGAGCCGGGCTGAACCTTGAATTGACCTGCCGTGATCACCTGCTCGCTGAGCGAAAGTCCCTCATCGACTACCGAGCGGCCGTCGATCGAGCGCGTCACCTTGATCTTGCGGAGCTCGGCCTTGTTGTCCTGGTTGACCGCGTAGGCGTAGAGACCGTCGGCGCCATGCTGAACAGCGTCATCCGGAATCACGGTGGCGTCTTTCAGTGTCGCAACGAGCAGCCGCGTCGAAACCGACTGGCCGGGCCACAACGCGTGATCCTTGTTGTCGAATACCGCCTTGAGCCTGATCGTCCCGCTCGAGGTGTCGACCTGGTTGTTGATCAGCGAGAGCGTGCCGGTGGACAGCTCCCGCTTGCCGTCGGTGGAAAGAGCGATCACTTTGGGAGAACCGGTGGCCAGCGCTGCCTTGATATCCGGCAACTGGTCCTCCGGCGCGGTAAAGATCACCGCGATCGGCTCGATCTGGGCAATGGTGACGATGCCGGTCTGGGTTGCGGCGTTGACGATATTGCCGACATCGACCTGGCGCAGCCCGGCGATACCGGAAATCGGTGCCTTGACGGTGGCGTAATCAAGCTGGGTTTGGGCGTTGGAGATCGCTGCCGTGTCGGCCTCAACCTGCGCCGTCAGTTGCGCGACGGTCGAGCGCTGCGTATCGGTCTGTTGCCGGGTCGCGAATTCGCCGAGCCTGGTAGAGCGCTGCAGGTCGAGACTGGCATTGGCAAGATTGGCTGCGTCCTGCGCCTTCTTGGCCTTGGCCTGATCGAGCACGGCCTGGAACGGCCGCGGATCGATCTCGGCCAGGGTATCGCCCTCCTTGACGAACTGGCCTTCCTGAAACGCAATTCGATTGATCTGGCCGTCGACGCGGCTGCGCACTACGACGGTGTTGAAACCTTGCACGGTGCCAAGCCCGGTCAGATAGACCGGAAAATCGGCCTTCTCGACCGGGGCGGTCTTGACGGGGACGGCGGTGCGGGCCGGCGCGCGCTTCCCGTCAGCCTGCGCCGGGTGTTCCTCGCCGTGGAATCGCTGCCAGCCCAAATAGCCCAGCCCGGCAATCGCTGCGACCAACAAGACCCAACGGATGGTGCGTGATCTCGACATGCCGACCTACGTGTTTCGGAAAACAGGCAATGGCACCCAGAACGGTTCCCTGCGGAGACAGATATTGTCTCGGCGCCCTCGGGGCGTACATGCACGAGCGCTTGAGAATCCTAAACAATTGGAAAGGTTGCGGCAGCGCACGCGTGAGGATCGGCGATGGCGACGGCGTGGCTCGCAATCTCATTCATGGCTGTCGAACGGACCGCAAATTAGAATCGTTTTGATCTGGATGGATTCAAGCGACGTCTTGCCCCAACCGCGTTGACCGCAAAATTTTCGCTGGGTACCTACGGCGCAGGATTGTCCGCCGCACGTCGGCTGCCGCGAACTGAATTTCGTCAGCGGCATGTCCTGTCGGACGGGAGGAATATGATGGCGGTGAGCTGGTGGCGGAGAACCCCTGAGGTTCCCACGAAATCAGCTCGCGGCCGGGGAGTTCGTGCGTTATCCTGCGTCTCGTTTGCATCTGGTCACGCCGGTCACACGAGGTATGCGGGGGCGCTTTTTTCTGGCTGCAGAGCATGATACGGGATGGCTACGCCCGCAGCCCGATCTTCGATCTCGATATTCGATCCCGGCCCTGGTGGAGCGGCCTGGGCGAGACGACCCTGAAACGGTCAAATTGACCGGTATCTATCATAACCTTATCCGCTACTGGGCCTAAGTATGAATATGTCTCTTTCTCGCGCGACGACATTGGCTGTGATCTCGGCGCTGGCCATGCTGTCGCTGGCGGCGCCATCCTGGGCCCAGCAGAATGTCGCACCCGCAGCGCCGCCTGCGTCCCCGGTTCAACAGGCGCCCGCGGTTTCGCAAGCCCCAGCGGCGCCGGTCCAGGCAACCCAGCCGGCTCAGCCGACGGCAGCCGCCGCGCCGGTTGCACCAACCGCAAGCTCAGACGCGACCGCCGCGCCGGCCGGGCGAGAAGGCACCTCGTTGAAGGCAACGACGGTTGCGCCGCGCGAATTGTCGCCGTGGTCCATGTACAAGGATGCCGACGTTGTGGTGAAGGCCGTGATGATCGGTCTCGCCTTTGCCTCGCTCGTGACCTGGACCGTCTTCATCGCGAAGATGTTCGAATTGGCGGTCGTTCAGCGCAAGCTGCGCAGGGCGCTCGCCAAGATCGCCGACGCGAGGTCGCTGGCGGAAGCGCAATTCGCGCTGGGCGCCAAGGGCAGCGTACTGTCGTCCTTCCTTGCGGCAGCGATGCGCGAGGCGCGGCTATCGGCGGGCATCTCGAGCGACGCCGGCATCAAGGAGCGCGCCGCGTCGAGCTTTTCGGAAATCGTGCGCGCCGAGGCGCGTCGGATCCGGCTCGGCATGGGGCTGTTGGCGACCATCGGCGCGACGTCGCCCTTTGTCGGCCTGTTCGGTACGGTCTGGGGCATCATGAACAGTTTTATCGGCATTTCGAAATCGCAGACCACGAACCTCGCCGTGGTGGCGCCCGGCATCGCCGAAGCGCTGCTTGCGACCGCGATCGGTCTCGTCGCTGCGATCCCGGCCGTCATCATCTACAATCACTTTTCGCGGGTGACCAAGGGCTACATGGAACTGGTCAGCCGAGCATCGGGCGCCGCGGGACGGCTGCTGTCGCGCGATCTCGACCGCACGCACATCAGCTCGCACGGTAGTTCGCATTCGCGCGCGGCGGCGGCGGAGTAGGCGATGGGCGCGTCAATTGCAGAACACGACCTCGATGACGACAGCGATTTCGCGGAATCGCACGAGATCAACGTCACGCCGTTCATCGACGTCATTCTCGTCCTCCTGATCATCTTCATGGTCGCAGCCCCCTTGTCGACCGTCGACCTGCCGGTCGATTTGCCGACGTCGACCGCAACCCCGCAGAAGAAGCCGGACAAGCCGACTTATGTGAGCATCAAGCCGGACCTCTCGGTTGCGATCGGTGAGAACATGGTCAAGCGCGTCGACCTGGTGCGCTCGCTCGATGCGATGCCGGACAGCAGCAAGGAGCGCCACGTCTTCCTGCGCGCTGACCGCGCCGTGCCCTATGGCGAATTGATGGACGTGCTCGAAATCCTGCGCGCCGGCGGCTATTCCAAAATCAAGCTGGTGGCGCTCGAAGGCGTTCCCGAAGCAGCGGCGGCGCAAGCGGCGCCGGCAAAGCCTTGACCGGCCTCGACGAGCAAAAGCCTTCGCGGCGGCTCTGGATTTCTGCCGCGGTGATTGCGCTCGCGCTCCACATTGGCGGCGCGGCGCTGGCGATCGCGCATTTGCAGACCGAAGAAGCCGATGACGCCCTCGGCGCGTCGGCAATCGAGATCGGGCTCGAAATGGCCTCCGTTCACCGCGAGGTGACCGATCTGCCGCCGGGTCCGGATACCGATGCTTCCGCGGCGTCGCCGCAGCTCGCCGAGCAGAAGGCCGAGGTCAAGGAAACCGAGCTGCCGCAGGACAAGCCGACGGAGCCTGAAGAGGCCGACCGGGTGGTGACGGAGAACGAGTCGAAGAAGCCGAAAGAGGACGATCCGAAGATCGCGGCGGTGCAGACGCAGGCGTCGACCGAGTCGGTTGCCTCCGAGGCGACCGCGACGCCGAGTTCAGAGGACATTCCGGAAGGGCAGCGTTCCATCGCACCGGTGATCGGCACCGGCGAGAGCGCACGACGCGTGCGCGCGACCTGGCAAAAGGAGCTGGTCGCGCATCTCGACAAGCACAAGCGCTACCCGAAGGAACGGCAGCAAAAGTCCGCCGAGATCCAGATTCGCTTCACGCTCGACCGCATGGGCCGCGTGCTCTCGACCGATATCGAGAAGGGGTCAGGCGATCCGGCCTTCGACGAGGCGGCGCTGGCAATGGTGCGCCGCTCGGATCCGGTGCCGATGCCGCCACCCATCATTGCCGACGAGGGCCTGACGTTCACGCTGCCGGTGATCTTCCGCGTCAAGAACAAGAGCTGACGTCTCGCATTCCTGCCATGCGTTAGATCGGATAGTGCTGCGGTCCGGTCTCGATCGTGATCCAGCGCAATTCGGTGAATTCGGCGATGCCGGCCTTGCCGCCGAAGCGGCCATAGCCCGACGCCTTGACGCCGCCGAATGGCATCTGCGCCTCGTCGTGAACGGTGGGCCCGTTGACGTGGCAGATGCCGGAATCGATGCGCTTGGCGACCTCGAACGCGCGCGCGATGTCGCGTCCGAATACCGCTGCCGATAGCCCGTATTCGGTGTCATTGGCGACGCGAACGGCTTCGTCCGCGCCGTTGACGCGCACGACGCAGACCACCGGGCCGAATGACTCCTCGCCGTAGATCCGCATCGACGAGTTGACGCCGTCGATCACGGTTGCCGACATCAGCGTGCCCTCGCTGCGCCCGCCTGCGACCACCTTGGCGCCTTTGCTGACGGCGTCGTTGATCAGGGCCTGAATGCGGGCCGCGGCATCGGTGCCGATCAGCGATCCCAGCGGCGCGTTCCCCTTGCGCGGATCGCCGGCGACGAGCGATCCGGCCTTCGCCGCGAGCTTCGTTACGAAGGCGTCGGCAATCTTCTCGTCGACGACGAGGCGCTCGGTCGACATGCAAATCTGGCCCTGGTTCATGAAGGCGCCGAACGCTGCGGCGGCTACGGCGGCGTCGATGTCGGCATCGTCGAGCACGATCATCGGCGCCTTGCCGCCGAGTTCGAGCAGGGCAGGCTTGAGGTACTTTGCCGCCACCTGCGCGATGATGCGGCCGACGCGCGTCGAGCCGGTAAAATTGACGCGCCGCACGGCTGGATGGCCGATCAGCATTTCGATCAGGGCAGGGGCATCTTCCGGCGCGTTGGTGATGACGTTGAGGACGCCCGGCGGCAGTCCGGCATCGCGCAGGCATTCGGCGATCAGCCGGTGGGTGCCCGGGCAGATTTCGGAGGCCTTCAGCACCACGGTGTTGCCGCAAGCGAGCGGCAGCGCGATGGCGCGAACGCCGAGAATAACCGGCGCGTTCCACGGCGCCATGCTCAACACCACGCCGGCGGGCTGGCGCACGGCCATCGCGATACAGCCCGGCTTGTCGGAGGGGATGACTTCGCCCGAAATCTGCGTGGTGATGGCCGCCGCTTCGCGCAGCATGCCGGCGGCCAAGTGAACATTGAAGCCGGCCCAGCCGGCTGTCGCGCCGGTCTCCGCCGCCATCAACTCGATGAACTGGGGTGCCTTCGATGCCAGAAGATCGGCAGCCTTCAACAGGATCGCGCGTCTCGCGTTCGGACCGGTAGCGGACCATGCGGGGAAAGCGGCGGCCGCAGTGTCGGCCGCGCGCTTCGCATCCGCGATCTGGGCTGCCGCGGCGCGGCTTGCGAGATCGCCGGTGACCGGGTTGAGGCGATCGAACGTCGCGCCGTTCGATGCCGGGACATCCTTGCTCTCGAGCAGCAGCGAAATTTCATACATGGCTTTCTCTCCTCACGCGTGCGTTACGATGATGATGCGGTGGCCGGCGGTACGCCGCCGAGATAGGCGCGCTGGACGGCGGGATCGGCTTTCAACTGGTCGGCAGTGCCGTGTCCAACGATGACGCCGTTCTCGAGCACATAACCGCGATCGGCGATCCGCAGGCTCTCCTGCGCGTTCTGTTCGACGAGCAAAAGCCCGACACCGGCCTCGCGCACCCGCAGCAAGGTGGCGAACAACTCCTGCACCATCGCGGGCGAGAGCCCGAGCGACGGCTCGTCCAGCAGCAGGATATCCGGATTGGACATCAGCGCGCGGCCGATGGCGAGCATCTGCTGTTCGCCGCCGCTCATGGTGCGCGCGATCTGGGCGGCGCGTTCGCGCAGGCGCGGAAACAGCGCAAGCACTTGCTCGCGCCGCGCCGCTTCGCCCTCGCGGGCGCGCTTCGGGTTGGCGCCGAGCAGAAGATTTTCCTTCACCGTGAGGTCGCCAAAGATGCCGCGGCCTTCCGGCACCAGCGCCAGCCCGCTTTCGACGATGTCGTGGGCGGCAAGCGCGGAGATGTCGCGGCCGCCGAGGCTCACCTGCTTGCCGGGAAGCGTACGCACGACGCCCGCGATGGCTTTCAGGAGCGAAGTCTTGCCGGCGCCATTGGCGCCCAGGATCGTTACGATCTCACGGTGGCCGACGCTGAGGGCGACGCCGTCGAGCGCCCGATGCAGGCCATAAGCGAGGCTGAGATTTTTGACCTCAAGCATCGGCGGCTACCCCGCCAAGATAGGCCTTCACAACGGCCGCATCGCTCAGCACGTCCACGGTGGCGCCTTCGGCGATCTTGCGTCCGCTGCTCATGACGATGCAGCGGTCGCACAGGGCGCGAACCGCGCTCATCACATGCTCGACCAGCACAATGGTGATTCCGTCAGCCCGCAATGATCGGATCAGGTCGATGCCGATCGCAAGCTCGGATGGATTAAGGCCGGCGAGCCACTCGTCGAGCAGCAATAGCCGCGGCTTTGCCGCGAGGGCGCGTGCGAGTTCCAGGCGCTTGCGGTCGATATAGGTGAGGTCCGCCGCGGGCCGCCGGTCGTGCCCGGCAAGACCGACGCGATCAAGCAGCGCGTCGATCCGCAGTTCTGCCTCGGAGGTGGGCAGATGCGGTCTCGGGAACGCCAATCCTGCCTTGATGTTCTCGCGGCAATCCATGCCGTCGAGCACGCGGACGAGCTGGAATGTCCGCGCCAATCCGAGCCGCGCGATCCGGTACGACGCAAGGCCCGCGATGTTCTGGCCCATCAGGCGGATGGTGCCGGCATCGGGGCGCAGCACGCCCGAGATCAGATTGAGCGCCGTGGTCTTGCCCGACCCGTTGGGGCCGAGCAGGCCCATGATTTCGCCTTGGGCGACCGTAAAGTCGAGATCGTTGACCGCGACGAGCCCGCCGAACGCGCGCCGCAACCCACTGATCGTCAGCACGGGTGTTCCGCTGCCCTGGCTCATGCGGTCGCCCGTTGCCTGGCTTTGCCGCCCGCCGTCGTCGACAGCTTCTCGAACAATCCCGCGACGCCCCTCGGCAGCATGTAGACGATCAGCAGGAAGATGCAGCCGAGGATGATGGTGAACGTGTTCGGAAAGCGCGCACTCAGCAGTTCGAACAGTAGCGTCAGCGGCACGGCGCCGAGTACCGGCCCCCACAGCCGGTGCGCGCCGCCGAGCAGCGCCATGATCACAGCACCTGAAACGAGATCATCGAATTGAAGGCGATCGACGGCTCGATATAGGTCCAGCGCGGCGCCATGATCGCGCCGACCAGTGTCATGACCGTGGCGCTGATCGTGAACAGGGCGACCTTGGCAAAAGTAGTATTGATCCCGCAATGTTCTGCGACGGTCTCGTCTTCGCCGATCACCCGCAGCGCAAAGCCGAGGCGCGAGCGCGCGATCAGCCAGCCCAGCAGGAATACCGCGGCGGTCAGCGCCAGCAATTGCCAGTAAATGTCGGCTTGGGTGATATTGACGAAGACATAGCGCCCGAGCACGCGCGACTTGTTGACCTCGAACCAGACCACGAGTTGGCGGATCAGTTCGGTCAGTCCAAAGGTGAAGATGACGAAGTAGACGCCACTCAAGCGCAGCGTCGAGAGCCCGACGATGCCAGCCACAATGGCGCCGAGCGCCGCTGCGGTCAGCAGCACGAGCGGCCATGGCAAGATCTCGCCGAGCACGGCAACGGTATAGGCGCCGACACCAAAGAAGGCGGTCGTTGCCAATGAGACGTAGCGGGTGGGCCCAGAGAACATGCCCCACGCCGTCGCCAGCACGGTGTATTGCAAAAGGCTGATGGCGAGCGCGAGGTAGTAGGCGTTGCCGAGGCGCGGAACGAGCGCCAGCAGCGCAAGCGCTGCGAGCGCTGTGGCACCGAAGCCGGCGATACGCGCGCTCATCGTGTCGCCCTGCCAAACAGACCGGCCGGCTTCACCAGCAGCACGGCGAGAAACAGCGCGAAATTGACTGCAAGCGTGAGCCCGGGATCGATATAGGAGGCAACCAGCGCCTCGCTGAGACCAAGCGCCAGGCCTGCGACCAGGCAGCCCAGCATGTTGCCGACGCCGCCCATCACGACCACGATCAAGGCCTTCATCGTGAAGACGACGCCGGATGACGCGCTGAAGGTAAGAAAGGTGCTGACCAGCACGCCGGCGGCGGCGACCAGCGCGCCACCCAATGCAAATGTCAGGGCGGAGGCCTGCGGCACATTGATGGCGACAAGCTGGGCGGCGAAAGGATCGACGGCTACGGCGCGTACCGCCGTGCCGGCGCGTGTCCGCGTCAGCGCGGCATACAGCGCCAGACCGAGCAGGATGGTGATGCCGAGCGCGGCGAGGCGGTTGGCTGCGACCGTCTCACCGAGAAACTGCACCGGGAAGGCCAGGAACGAATAGCTGTAGTAGGCGCCGCCGAACAGGGCGAGCATCAAGCCCTGAATGACGAAGGTGAGGCCAAAGGTTGCGAGAATGCTGTCGACCTCGAGCGCGTCTCGGTTGGGCGCGCGTCGCACCAACGGCGTCAGCAGCAATTTGTAGATTGCAAAGTTCAGCACGAAGGCGAGGGGAACGACCAGCGCCAGTCCGACAAACGGACTGATCGCCCAGCCCGTGAACAGCCAGTGCGATGCAAAGGCGGCGGCGATCAGGAACTCGCCGTAGGAGAGGTTCATGATGCGCGCAACGCCGTACTGGAGCGTGAGCCCCATGGCGATGAGCGCATACATGCCGCCCAGCATCAGGCCGGTCAGAATGGCGTTGGTCATTGGCGTGCTGGCCGCGTCTCTATCTTGACGTTACGGCGCCACCCACGCCGGCTTCGGAACGATCGCGGCGCGCGCGCCTTCGTTCTTCGCCGGTGCGATGCCATAGAACTCGCCGCCCTGCCACTGGCCGACCCACCAGTAACGGGTCGGCATGTTGTTCTCGAGCTTGACCTTGCCGATCACGGTGTCGAACGTGCCGGTCTGCAGATCCTTGATCACGGCGGCGCGGTCGATCTTGCCGACGCGCTCGATCGCCTGCTGCAGCATCTGCAGGCTGGCATAAGTGACTGCACTCGCCCAGCGGTCCGGCTCCGCCCCGTTGGCGGCGGCGGCCTTGTGGCGGGCGAGATAGTCCTTGATCGCCGGACTGTCGCCGCTCCAGCCGCCGATGCCCATCACGCCTTCGGTGTTCTTGCCGAATTTTTGCTTGTAGAGCGGGAAGGCGGTGCCGACGCCGGTATAGAAGACCTTCGGATTGAGGCCTGCGATGCGCGATTGCTCGGTCAGCGCCAACGTATCCGGAGGATAGCTGAAGGCAATGAAGACATCCGGGTTGAGCGCCTTGATCTCGTTCACGATCGGCGCCAGATCCTGCGTGCCGATCGGATAGCTCTTGTCGTAAGCGAGCTTGAACTTCGCGTTGGTGAGTGCCGGCCGCGCCGCCGACGACAGATCGATCCCGAAGCCGTCGGCAATGCTGACCATTGCCACGGTGTCACCGATCCTCTTTTCGTCGCGCAACTTGTTCAGCAATTCGACCAGCGATCTTGCGGCGTCCGCGCTGGTGCCGAGCAGCCAGAAACTGTTGGGCCAGCGCTTGGCGAGTTCGGGGGCGCGGTCGGTCACGGCTGTGGCGGCGAGGTGCGGATAGCCTTCGCGATTGAGCGTCGGACCAACCGCCAGATTGAGGCCGGTGCCCCATGGCGGCAGGATGAAATCGACCTTGTCCTGGTTGATCAGCCTCTCGAGCGCGCGCACCGCCTCTTCGGCGTTGGAGCGGTCGTCATATTGCACGACCTCGATCGGGACCCGCTTGTCGCCGAGCTTGATGCCGCCGGCGGCATTCACCTCCTTCACCCACAATTCGTAGTTGGGGATGGTGGTGACCGCAGCGCCTCCGGTGTTAGGGCCGGTGCGCGAAATCGCGTAGCCGATCTTGATCGAGGTTTGCGCCTCGGCGATGGCGGTCAGACCGAGCGTAGCGGCGCAGGTGGCGGCCGCCAGCAGGGCGGTGCGCCGCGTCAGGAATGTCATCATCTTGTCCTCCCAGGGTGCGTCGACCGGCGCCATTGAACTGGCGCTCATGATCGCCCTGACGTTAGGGGAGGTTGCCGGAAGCTTGGAATTGGACGAAACCGGGGAAAGATTGTACTTTTCTGGCAAACCTTCCGCTTCACTGGCGGCGGATTGTCTCAGGAGCGAATTACTTAAGAGATTTGGGCATGTCGGCATCACCAGGGCTGAACGGACTGCCGGTCGGCGTCGCACTGGCGGTACGTGCGGAGGCTTTTTCGGCCGCCCTGGCGGCTCGATCGTGGGTCATCCGCCAGAAGGCGGAGCGCCGGGCGCATCTATTGTTGCTGCAATCGGACCGCGGCCGGGCTTCATGGCACGGCACTGGAGTTGCGCTCGAAGCGCCGGCGCTGCTCTGGCTGCCGGGCAGCACCGATGCAACGCTGCACGTTGGTCCCGGCGCGCGTGGCTTCCTGTTGTCGGTGGACGATGCCTTCCTGATCAAGATTATCGCGGGCAGCGCCGAGGCGTTGCATCTGCGCAGAACCACTGAGCGCGCTGCGCTGGTTGCCGGCGAGACGCTTTCTCCACATATCGACACGATCGCCGAATCCTGCCGCGCGATCGCGGCGGAGTTGCGCGCGCCCGGCTTTGGCGGCGCGACGCTGATCGCCTCACATCTGCTGTTACTGTGTCTGCAATTCTGCCGGCTCAGCGCCTCGCATGATGAGCGTCACGAGGTTGCAGCGCGTGGCGGTGGTCCGGCGCTGGTCGGCAATTTCCTGCAAATGGTCGAACTGCATTACCGCGACGGCTGGCCGGTGGCGCGCTATGCGGACGCGCTCGGCGTCACGTCCGACAAGCTGCACGCCCATTGCCAGCGGGAGAAAAATTGCGGCCCGCGCGCGATCATCCACGAGCGCCTGGTCCGCGAAGCCTGCACGCGTCTGCAGCAGCTCGATCTTCCGGTCGAGCAGATCGGATATGGCCTGGGTTTCCGCGATCCCGCTTATTTCAATCGCTTCTTCCGCAAGTATTGCGGCGCATCACCGGGCAGCTATCGTCGGCAGATACGACTGGAGCACGCACGCAGCGGTCCGTCCTACGCGGCGTGGCCGTGAAGGCCGCGCCCTCTTTCCGAGCGGGAGAGGGTGGATTCGGCACCATGGTCGCCGCATCGATCCAGCGGGGCCGACGCAATCATTTTGTTCGAAGCTCAGCGCCAGAAGTAGCGGATGCTGACGTAGACGATGGCGAGGCAGATGAAAATCAGGGCCACCGGTAGCCGCGGCTTTGCCGCTTGGCCGGATGCGACCTGTTGTTTTGGCCGTGGGGCCGGACGGCGGAAGGCGGTGACGTTGCCGCTGTCAGTGGCCGGCTCGCTCGCGCGCGAAGGAATCTCGGGTGGCGTTCCGGAGCCGCCCATCTCCGCATAGTAGCTCTTGTACATGAGCTGGATGGTGGCCTCGGAAGCGTCCGCCTCGGTCATCCTCGCAAGGAGCAACTGCCTGTAGCCTTCAAGAAAGTTTTGCGCCTCGGCGGGCAGGGCGGTGAAGCCGTTGAGCTTGGCCAGCATTTTCCAGGTTGCAAAATCTGCCCTCGCGCGGGTATCGGCGCGTCGTGCGATCAACATATCGGCAGCTTTGGTCGCCATGGTCCGGGTCGGTTCTTCCCTTGTGGGTTCGTTTCTATTTGAAGCTTAAGCGTTGCCGGTGATGAAGAGAAGCGCGCTGATCACATAACCGGTCAGTGTCCGCAGTATCGCCGAAATAACATCAAGATTTAGGCCGAGCTGCGCGCCGATGATGGGAAGCAGGATCAGAAGGCCGATCAAAATCAGCATCCCATACGGTTCCAGCCGCGACAGCGGGTAAGCCAGCACCCGCGGCAAGAGTCCGACGGCGACCCGGCCACCGTCCAGCGGCGGGATCGGCATCATGTTGAAAATCGCCAGCACGATATTGATCAGGAAGGCGTTTTTGAGGTTGTCCGCCGTCCATTTGGCAGCTTCCGCCGGCACTAGAGGCAGGGCGTGGAAGGCCAAAGCCGTGACAAGCGCCAAGGCGATGTTGGTGGCGGGGCCGGCCAGCGCCACCCAGACCATGTCGAGCCGGGGATGGTTCAGGTTCCGGAAATTCACCGGGACCGGCTTGGCATAGCCAAACAGGAACGGCGAATGCGATAGCAGCAGAACGCCGGGGAGTATGACGGTCCCGAAGGGATCGATATGCTTGAAGGGGTTGAAGCTGACCCGGCCGAGCTCCCAAGCGGTCTTGTCCCCGAGCCGGTATGCCACGAAGGCGTGAGCGGCCTCGTGGAAGGTGATTGCGATCAGGAGCGGGAGAATCCAGACCGAAATGCCGTAGAGTGAGATGTTCAATCGATCTGCCTCGCTTTGCGTGGCATCGTAGCGCGGATCGAGCGAAGCGCAATCCGGGATCGGTCCATCCGCATGCGAACGATCCCGGATTGCGCTAGCGCTCCATCGGGCTACGGAACCGTCTCTTGATATTGCGGCAGGCCGTCGTCGAGGCAAACCCAGGCCATCTTTTCCGAGACCCAGATGTGCTCGGTCGGTGCAAAGGCGTTGCGGTCGTCAAACGCCGCCAGCGCGACGCCGACCACAATGCCGTTGGTTCGCCTAGAAAACAGCCTGGTGCCGCAAATCTTGCAGAACACCCGGTCGAGCGCCTCCGACGACGGGTAGCACGCCGTTTCGCCCTCGACCGAGAGTGCCCGCTGGTCGAACAGCGCACGGGCAAAGAACGGCGAGCCCATCGCCTTCTGGCAGTTTCGGCAATGGCAGATGCGGACGTTGAGCGGCTCGCCCTCGGTCTTGAACCGGACTGCGCCGCACAGGCATCCGCCTTCTCTGGTCATGGCCGCTCCTAGTACGTCGCCCGGCCGCCCGAGATATCGAACACCGCGCCCGTCGAGAACGCGCAATCCTCCGACGACAGCCACGCCACCATCGCCGCGAGTTCTTCCACCAGCACAAAGCGCCCCTTCGGAATCTTCGACAGCATGAAATCGATATGCTGCTGGGTGAGCTGGTCGAAGATCGCGGTTTTCGCCGCCGCCGGCGTCACCGCGTTGACGAGGATGTCGTGCTGCGCGAGTTCCTTGCCGAGCGACTTGGTCAGCGCGATCAGGCCGGCCTTCGAGGCCGAATAATGCGCCGCGTTGGGATTGCCTTCCTTGCCGGCGATGGAAGCGATGTTGACGATGCGGCCGTATTTTTGCTGCAGCATCGCAGGCACTACCGCCTTGCAGCAGATGAAGGGGCCGTCGAGATTGATGCGCAGCACCTTGCGCCATTCCTCAAGGTCGGTCTCCCAGACCGTCTTGTTGACGCCGGCGATGCCGGCATTGTTGACGAGGATGTCGATCCTGCCGAGCGCCGTCAGCGTTTCGTCGCGGGTCTTCTCGACAGCGGCGAAGTCAGAGACATCGACCTTGAAGGCGGATACGGCCGGGCCGATTTCCTTCGCGGTTCTTTCCGCGAGCGGCAGGTCAAAATCCCAGATCGCGACCTTCGCACCCGATGCGACGAAGCGTTCGGTGATCGCGCGCCCAAAACCCTGCGCCCCGCCGGTGACGACGGCGCAACGGCCGTTCAGATCGATCTTGTTCATGCTGGAACCCTTTGACAGCGTGGACGTCAGAGCATGTAGCCGCCATCGACGACGAGGTCGACACCAGTGGTGAACGCGGCTTCGTCGCTCGCAAGATAGATCGCCATGGCCGCGATTTCCTCTGCGGTGCCCAGCCGCCCCATCTTCTGGCGAGCGATGAACATCTCTTTGCCCTGCGGGCCGACGGCCGCGGCGCGATCGAGCATCGAGGGTGTCTCCACGGTGCCGGGGCAGATGCTGTTGCAGCGGATGCCCTGGGTGATGAAGTCGAGCGCAACCGCGCGCGTGAGCAACGAAACCGCCGCCTTGGACGCACTGTAGACATAACGGTTGGCCGGTGGCCTCAACGCCGCGCAAGACGAGATGTTGACGATGCTGCCGCCTCCGCCCGCCAGCATCGCCGGCAGAAATGCCTTGATGGTCCGGTGCATGGATTTGACGTTGAGGTCGAACGAGAAGTCCCAGTCCTCTTCCGAACAGTCCAGGATGGTTCCGTGGTGCACGAAGCCCGCCGCGTTGAGCAGGATGTCGATCTTTCCAATGCGCTTGGCGAAGGCGACGACCTCGGCGGTGCTGCGAACGTCAAGTCGTGCCGTCTCGGCGACGCCTTCCTTGTCCAGGGTGGCGATGCCGCTTTCATTGATGTCAGTGGCGATCACCGTGGCGCCTTCGCGCGCGAATGCTATTGCGCATGCCCGGCCGATGCCCGCCGCTGCGGCGGTGACAACAGCGCGCTTTCCCTTCAGTCGATCTGACATGTTTTTCTTTTCCTCTTGTTCTTCGTCATTGCGAGGAGCTCGCGACCAAATTGCAAAGCAATTTTGCGCTGAAGCGACGAAGCAATCCATTTTTTCCTGCGCGGAGGCATGGATTGCTTCGCTTCGCTCGCAATGACGGCGCTAACTAGTGATTGTCCCGCGCCACGCCGACCGTGCCGGCGATATTCTGATAACGCGTGGCGAGCTCCATGCAGGCGCCGGTGGCCTGCTGTCCGACGGTCGAGCGGTAGAGCTCCTGCCACGGCGTCTGGTGGGCCGGGTAGGGGAAGCCACCCTTGTCCTTCAGCTCGGCGCGGCGCTTCTTCAATTCATCGCTCGAGATCAGGATGTTGGCATCGCCCGTGTTGAGGTCGATGCGAACCTTGTCGCCGGTTCGCAAGATCGCCAGGCCGCCGTCGGCGGCGGCCTCGGGCGATGCGTTGAGGATCGAGGGCGAACCCGAGGTGCCGGACTGCCTTCCGTCGCCGATGCAGGGCAGGGAAAGAATGCCGCGTTTGATCAGCGCCGCCGGCGGCTGCATGTTGACGACCTCGGCGCCGCCGGGATAGCCGATCGGCCCGGCGCCGCGGATGAACAGGACGCAGTGCTCGTCTATATCGAGTGAGGGGTCGTCGATCCGGTGGTGATAGTCTTCCGGGCCTTCGAACACGATGGCGCGGCCCTCGAACGCATTCGGGTCTTTCGGATTGATCAAATAGCGGTCGCGGAATTCCTTTGAAATCACGCTGGTCTTCATGATTGCGGAATCGAACAGGTTGCCGCGCAGCACCAGGAAGCCTGCATCCTTCACCAGCGGCTTGTCGTAGCTCCAGATCACGTCGCCGTCGGGCTTTGGCGCCTCGCGGCAGTTGTCGCCGATGGTGCGGCCGTTGACCGTGACGGCGTCTTCGTGGATGCGCTTGTGCGCCATCAATTCGCGCACCACCGCCGGCACGCCGCCGGCGCGATGGTATTCCTCGCCGAGATAGAAGCCGGCCGGCTGCATGTTCACCAAGAGCGGGATGTCATGGCCGTGCTTCTGCCAGTCGTCGATCGAGAGCTCGACACCGATATGCCGCGCCAGCGCGTTGATATGGATCGGCGCGTTGGTCGAGCCGCCGATCGCCGAATTCACCGCGATGCAGTTCTCGAACGCCTTGCGGGTCAGGATGTCGGAGGGCTTGAGATCCTCCCAGACCATTTCGACGATCCGTTTGCCCGTCTCGTAGGCGATCTGGCCGCGCTCGCGATGCGGCGCCGGGATCGCCGCGCAGCCCGGCAGCGACATGCCAAGCGCTTCCGCCAGCGAGTTCATGGTCGAGGCGGTGCCCATGGTGTTGCAATGGCCGACCGAGGGGGTCGAGGAGGCCACGAGCTCGATGAACCCGTTGTAGTCGATCTCGCCCGCGGCAAGCATCTCGCGGGCTTTCCAAACGATGGTGCCTGAACCGGTGCGCTCGCCGTTGTGCCAGCCGTTCAGCATCGGGCCGCCCGAGAGCACGATCGCGGGTAGATTGACGGTCGCCGCCGCCATCAGGCAGGCCGGCGTGGTCTTGTCGCAGCCGGTGGTCAGCACCACGCCGTCAAGCGGATAGCCGAACAGGATTTCGACCAGGCCGAGATAGGCCAGGTTGCGGTCGAGCGCCGCCGTCGGCCGCTTGCCGGTCTCCTGGATCGGATGCGTCGGGAATTCCATGGCGATGCCGCCGGCGGCCCGAATGCCCTCGCGTACGCGATGCGCCAGTTCGAGATGGTGGCGGTTGCACGGGGAGAGGTCGTTGCCGGTCTGGGCGATGCCGATGATCGGCTTGCCGGATTGCAATTCCTCCCGGGTCAGGCCGTAATTGAGGTAGCGCTCAAGATAGAGCGCCGTCATTCCCGGATTATGCGGATTATCGAACCACTCGAGGGAACGTAGTCTTCGGCTCTTGCCATTGGTGGCAGTCTTGTTGTCGTTCTTTTTCATTGGTTCCTCCCGCACTGCAAGCTCATGGGCGGCTAAAATCACGGCGGCGATTGCACCATGCTGAAAATTTCATCCGCTGCAACGCGCTTCGCCCGTGTCCTACTGGGCAACCGATCTTAGTTCGGGCCAAAAGATAGCGCTACCATTTTCTATCCGCGCTCAATCTATGCCCACAGACCCGGCCATCACGGTGCTTTGTCGCATTGAGCTTTCACGGACCACCAACTGAAAGCCGAGGTCGAGCACCGGCGTCTGGGGGCGACGGCCTTCGATCGCGTCGATCACCATGGTGACGGCGTGCCGGCCCATTTCATAGCGATTGGTTCGCACGCTGGTGAGCGAGGGGACCGCGGCGGCGGTGAATTCCAGGTCGTTGAAGCCGACAATGGCCAGGTCACGGGGAATCGATATCTGCCGACGCTGGCATTCGAAGAGAACGCCGAGCGCGAGGTCGTCATTGACGCAGAAGACCGCGTCGATATCGGGCGTCTGGGCAAGGAGGTCGGCGAACAGTGTTCCGCCAAGCGTGACGGTTGTGGGTACGGAAGTGGTGACGATGAGGTTCGGGTCGAACAGCGAGGCCGCTTTCATGGCATCACGATACCCTTCGAACCGCCGCTGCACGCGGGGGTCCATTCGCGCACCGAGAAATCCGATGCGGCGGCGTCCCTGCTCGAGGATGTGCGAAATCGCCGCAGAAGCTGCATCGTAGTGCGAAAAGCCGACCATCATGTCGACAGGACTGTCGCCGATCTCCATGATCTGCGTGACCGGGCAATTCATCGACTCCAGGATCGTGCGCGATTCCGCGGTTTGGTTGATGCCGGTGACGATCAATCCCGCAGGCTTCTGCGCCCGAAACAGGCGCAGCAGCTTTTCCTCCTGCAGGATGCTGTAGCGCGTGTTGGCAAGTTGAATGGTGTAGCGGCTACCTTCGGAGGAATCGTAGATGCCGCGCAACACATCGGCGAACACGTTGTTGGTGAGAGAAGGAATGACGACGCCGATGACTTCGGTACGGTGCGAAGCGAGGGCGCGCGCAGCGAGATTGGGTACGTAACCCAGTTCCTTCACGGCGCTGTCGACGCGTTCCCGCTTGCTAAGCGACAGCGCTTCGGGGTTCCTGAAAAAACGTGATGCCGTGATTGGACTGACGCCAGCGAGCTTTGCGACCTCGGTGAGGCGGATTTTGCCAGACTTTGTCTGTTTTCGTCCCATCTTGCGCTCATATCACAACAAATTAGACGTTTGAACAATTATTGACAGCGCTACCATCGGATTGCTAAAAGCCGCCAAACTGCGGATGATAATGACCGTTGAATTCGACTTCCGGCATTAGAGTCGAAAAGACAGCATGGCGTCGTCGCCCGTCTGTGGCGCCACAAAACAGAAAATGAGGGGAGAGAGTTCGATGTCGTCGGTACAGATTCGCGACGTGCGCAAGTCGTTCGGAAACTTTGAAGTTTTGCACGGCGTGTCGATTCCGATCGAGGATGGTGAGTTCGTCGTGCTCGTCGGCCCCTCCGGCTGTGGCAAGTCGACCTTGCTGCGGATGCTCGCAGGCCTCGAAAACATCACCTCCGGCACGATTTCGATCGGCGATCGCGTGGTCAACAATGTCCAGCCCAAAGAGCGCGACATTGCCATGGTGTTCCAGAACTACGCGCTCTATCCGCACATGACGGTCGCTGACAATATGGGCTTTTCGCTCAAGCTGCGCGGCGCCAAGCCCGAGGAAATCTCGACTGGCGTCAAGCGCGCCGCGGAAATCCTGGCGCTGACCCCGCTGCTCGATCGCTATCCCCGGCAATTGTCGGGCGGCCAGCGCCAGCGCGTCGCCATGGGCCGCGCCATCGTGCGCGATCCGCAAGTGTTCCTGTTCGATGAGCCCTTGTCCAACCTCGACGCCAAGCTGCGCGTGGCGATGCGCACCGAGATCAAGGAACTGCACCAGCGGCTCAAGACCACGACGGTCTACGTTACCCACGACCAGATCGAGGCCATGACCATGGCCGACAAGATCGTGGTGATGCATGACGGTATCGTCGAGCAGATGGGCACCCCGCTCGAACTCTACGACACCCCGGCCAACCAGTTCGTCGCGGGCTTCATCGGCTCGCCGGCAATGAATTTCCTTAAAGGCAAGGTGAAGTCGAACGGCGTCGCCGGTTTCGAAGGCCCGAACGGCGTCAAGCTGCCGCTGACGACGGCGCCCGCCAATTCGGACGGCCAGCCGGCGGTTTACGGCGTGCGGCCCGAGCATTTCACCATCGCCGATGATGGCGCCGAAGCCGAGATCGTCGTGGTCGAGCCGACCGGTTCGGAAACCCAGGTCTTCGCCAAGCTCGGCGGAGAGCAGGTGGTCGCCGTGTTCCGCGAGCGGCATCAATTCAGTCCGGGCGACAAGGTCCGGCTCAAGCCGGATCCGGCGCTCGTGCATCTATTCGACGAGGCGACCGGCAAGCGACTGAATGGCTGAGCATTAACCAAATGGGCTGAGCAATAACGAAAAATATTCAAAGGGAGGATGGACTATGAATGACTTTACTCGCCGCTCGCTGCTTCAAGGCGGCACCGCGCTGGCAGCCGCGGGCGCGCTGACCGGACCCGCACTGCTCGATTTCGCCAAGGCCTGGGCGCAGGCTTCGCCCTGGAAGGCGGAGCAGGGCGCCAAGCTCACGGTGATGCGCTGGAAGCGCTTCGTGCCGGCGGAGGACGAGGCCTTCAACGCCATGGTGGCCGCGTTCAAAGCCGCGACCGGCACCGAAATGAACGTGTTCTCGGAGTCGTTCGAGGACGTGCAGCCGAAGGCATCCGTTGCCGCCAACACCGGCTCGGGCCTCGACCTCGCCTGGGGTCTGCACACGCTGCCGCAATTGTTCCCAACCAAGGTCCTGAAGCTGAACGATGTTGCCGATTACCTCGGCAAGAAATATGGCGGCTGGACCGATGCGGCGCAGAAGACCTGCATGCTCGGTAATGACTGGCTTGGCATTCCTGTCGCCACTGTTGGCGGCTACATGACCTACCGCAAGTCGGCGACTGACAAGGCCGGCTTCAAGGAATTCCCCAAGGATTTCCCGAGCTTCCTCGAGATGTGCAAGGCGCTGAAGGCGAACAACATGCCGGCCGGCTTTGCGCTTGGGCACGCCTCCGGCGACGCCAACGCCTGGCTGCACTGGATCCTCTGGGGCCATAACGCCTGGACTGTCGACAAGAGCGACAAGGTGAGCATCAATTCGCCAGAAACGGTCAAGGCTCTGGAGTACTGCAAGGCGCTGTCGGACACGTTCATCCCGGGGGTTGCGTCGTGGAACGACTCCTCGAACAACAAGGCGTTCCTGGCTGGCGAACTCTATGTCACCTCCAATGGCATCTCGATCTACGTCGCGGCCAAGGACGATGCTAGCAAGAAGGATCTCGCCGAAGACACCTACCATGCCCTGTGGCCGGTGGGTCCGATTGGCAAGCCGACCGAGTTGCAGCTCGCGGTTCCGATCCTGGCGTTCAACTTCACCAAATATCCGAATGCGGCGAAGGCGTTCGTAGCCTTCATGCTGGAGAAGGAAAACTTCGAGAAGTGGCTCTCCGGAGCGCGCGGCTATCTGACCCACACGCTGAACGCCTATGACTCGGCGCCGGTCTGGACCGCGGATCCGAAGAACGCGGTGTTTGCTCAGGCCAGCAAGCGCGCGCTGCCGGCCTCCGGCATCGGTACGCCCGGCGAGAAGGCGGCAACCGCGATTGCCGATTTCATCGTGGTCGACATGTTCGCCAACTACTGCACCGGCGCCAAGGATGCCAAGACGGCGATCGCGGAAGCCGAACGGCAATTGAAGCGCATCTATCGCTGACAAAACCGGAGCGGGCGGCGAACGTCGCCGTCCGCTCTGTCAATACAGGCGTGATCCGGAAAGGTGAGGACGGCTTTCCGGCAAGTCACGCGCAGCAAGAAGCCGTAATCGGGACATCAGGCATGGCTGACATCGCAATCGCGCCACGACGCGCCAAGACGGAGATCCGCGAGGCCAGTGCGTGGGACCAGCTCAAGCACAACCGTAACTGGCTGGGCTTCTGGTTCATGGTGCCCGCGCTGGCCTTCCTGATCTTCTTTCTGGCCTATCCGCTTGGCCTTGGTATCTGGCTCTCATTCACGGATACACGTATTGGCCGGGTAGGGCAGTTTGTCGGGACCGAGAACTACGAATGGCTGTGGGATGACGCGATCTTCTGGCTTTCGGTATTCAACACGCTTCTCTACACGTTTATCGCGAGCGCCATCAAATTCGGAATAGGGCTCTATCTGGCCCTGCTGTTGAACGAGAACATGCCGTTCAAGGCGATGCTGCGCGCGTTGGTGCTGATTCCCTTCATCGTGCCGACAGTACTATCGGCGCTGGCATTCTGGTGGATCTTCGATTCTCAATTCTCGATCATCTCGTGGTCGTTGAAGCAGATGGGCCTGATCACCCAGAACATCAATTTCCTCGGCGACACGACCTGGGCCCGCATTTGCGTAATCTTCGCCAATATCTGGCGCGGCGTGCCGTTCGTCGCGATCACGCTGCTCGCGGGCCTGCAGACCGTGCAGCCGTCGCTCTATGAGGCCGCGACGCTCGATGGCGCGTCGCGCTGGCAGATGTTCCGCTTCATCACCTATCCGCTGTTGACGCCGATCATCGCCGTCGTGATGACGTTCTCGGTGCTGTTCACCTTCACCGACTTCCAGTTGATCTGGGCGATGACGCGGGGCGGCCCGGTCAATGCCACGCATCTGATGGCGACCCTGTCGTACCAGCGCGCGATCATCGCGGGTCAGTTGGGCGAGGGCGCGGCGATCTCGAGCGCGATGATCCCGTTCCTCCTCGCCGCCATCATGGTGTCTTGGTTCGGCCTGCAGCGCCGCAAGTGGCAGCAAGGGGAAAACAATGACTGATCTCCCCACCTCACGGATCGATCTCAAGGCCGTCCTGCATGGCTCGGCGCCAACGATCGCGAAGGACGATCACAGCGAAGGCATGAGCTATCTGCAGTCGGTGCCGCGCCGGCTGGTGACGCTCTATCTGCCGTTGTCGATCATCGTCATCGTGCTGCTGTTCCCGTTCTACTGGATGGGGCTGACGGCGATCAAACCGGACGAGCAGTTGCTCGATCTCGACAAGTACAACCCGTTCTGGACCTGGAATCCGACCTTCAAGCACTTTTACAAGCTCCTGTTCGAAAGCCACTATCCGATGTGGCTCTGGAACACGATGTATGTCGCGGTCTGCGCCACCATCCTGTCGATCATCGCGAGCGTGCTCGCGGCCTATGCCATCGTCCGGCTACGCTACAAGGGCGCCAATATGGTCGGCGGCCTGATCTTCCTGGCCTATCTGGTGCCGCCGTCGATCCTGTTCATTCCGCTGGCCACCGTCGTATTCCAGTACGGCCTGTTCGACTCGCCGATGGCGTTGATCCTGACCTATCCGACCATCCTGATCCCGTTCTCGACCTGGCTGCTGATGGGCTACTTCAAGACCATCCCGTTCGAGCTGGAGGAATGCGCGCTGATCGATGGTGCCAGCCGTTGGCAGATCCTGATCAAGATCGTGCTGCCGCTGGCGATTCCCGGGCTGATCTCGGCGTTCATCTTCTGCTTCACGCTGTGCTGGAACGAGTTCATCTATGCGCTGACGTTCCTGCAATCGACCTCCAACAAGACGGTGCCGGTCGCAATCGTCAACGAATTCGTCGATGGCGACATCTATCGCTGGGGCTCGCTGATGGCGGGTGCGCTGGCGGGCTCCTTGCCGCTCGTCATCCTTTATGCCTTCTTCGTCGAGCACTATGTGTCGGCCATGACGGGAGCCGTGAAAGAGTGAGCGCGTAAGGTCCGCATCAAGAAATAGCAAAACTATCGCTGTCGTCCCTGCGAAAGCAGGGACCCATAACAACCAGCGGCAATTGTTGAGACGAAGCCGTCAACCATGCCATCTTGATTGCATCGGCCGCGGCGTAGGGGTCCCGGCTCAAGACCGGGACGACCAGGTATGAAGAGGGAGTAGGGGTCTTGCACATTTTGATTCTCGGCGCCGCCGGCATGGTGGGCCGCAAGCTGACCGAACGGTTGCTGCGCGACGGTCGCCTCGGCAAGCACGACATCACCCGAATGACGCTGCAGGACGTGGTGGCGCCCACCAAGCCCAACGCGTCGATCCCGATTCAAGTCGCGGCTTCCGATTTTGCCGATCCCGGCGCGGCGGAGCCGCTGATCGCCCACCGACCAGACGTGATCTTTCATCTCGCCGCGATCGTTTCCGGCGAGGCCGAGGCCGAATTCGACAAGGGCTACCGGATCAATCTCGACGGCACGCGATACCTGATCGATGCCATCCGCCACGCCGGCGGCGGCTACAAGCCGCGGCTGGTGTTCACGTCCTCGATCGCAGTGTTCGGCGCGCCTTTCCCGGAAAAGATCGGCGACGAATTCTTCCATACCCCGCTGACGAGCTACGGCACGCAGAAGTCGATCTGCGAACTCTTGATCAACGATTACACCCGCAAGGGCCTGCTCGACGGCATCTCGATCCGCCTGCCGACGATCTGCGTGCGGCCGGGCAAACCGAACAAGGCGGCCTCCGGCTTCTTCTCCAACATCATTCGCGAGCCGCTCGCCGGCGAGGAGGCCGTGTTGCCGGTCTCCGAAGACGTGCGGCACTGGCACGCCTCGCCGAAATCGGCGGTGGGCTTTCTGGTCCACGCCGGCACCATGGATCTCGACGCGATGGGGCCGCGGCGTAACCTCAGCATGCCCGGCATGTCGGTGACGGTCGGCGAACAGATCGCAGCACTCGATCGCGTCGCCGGCAAGAACGTCACCGCGCGCATCAAGCGCGTGCCCGATCCGACCATCATCAGTATCGTCTCTGGTTGGCCGCGGGACTTTTCCACCGACCGCGCATTGAAGCTCGGCTTCACCACCGCGGAAAAGACGTTCGACGACATTATCCGGATCCATATCGAGGATGAGCTCGGCGGCGAGTTCGCGGCCTGAGTTGATTGCACGCCAGTTCACGCGAATGCGGTCATGAGCAAGGTAGCCTGCATCGGCGAGTGTATGGTCGAGCTGAAACAGGCCGAAGGGGCTGAGGCTGGCCTGTATTCGCGCGGCTACGGCGGCGATACGCTCAATACCGCCGTCTATCTCGCGCGCCTCGGCGCCGGCGCCGACTACATCACCGCGCTCGGCGACGATAGCCTTAGCGATGAGATGATAGCAGGCTGGGCCGCGGAGGGGGTCGGGACGGAGCGCGTGGTTCGGCTGCCCGGCAAACTGCCGGGTCTCTACATGATCGAGACCGACGACAAGGGCGAACGCCGGTTCTTTCACTGGCGCGACAGCGCCGCCGCGCGCAGCCTGATGGATTTGCCGGAGACGCCGGATATCCTTGATGCGCTCGCTGGCTATGACGTGATCTATCTCTCGGCGATCACGCTGTCGCTATATGGTGCGGAGGGGCGGACGCGGCTGTTTGCGGCTCTCAACCGCGCGCGCGACAATGGGGCGCGTTTCGCTTTCGATACCAATTTCCGCGCCCGCGGCTGGCCCGATCTCGACGTCGCCCGCGCCGTTTTTCAGGAGGCCTTTGCCACAGCCGATATCGTGCTGGCCTCCACGGAGGATTTGCTGCCGCTCTATCCGGGGGTGACCAACGAAGCCTTGCTGGCGCGGATTCCGGGCGCCGAGGTGGTATTGAAGCTTTCGGAGCCGGCGAGCATCGTGCGTCTGGAAGGCGTGCCTTATCCGATCAAGGCCAAGCCGGTGGAGGCGCCCGTCGTCGATACCACAGCGGCCGGCGACAGCTTCGCTGCGGCGTATGTGGCCGCGCGCCTTGTGGGCACGGATCCGCTTGAAGCTGCACGGGCCGGGCATCGTCTGGCCGGCGTTGTGGTATGTCATCCCGGCGCGATCATTCCGCGTGCGGAGATGCCGTCCGGCCTCATCCCGAACCATGTTCATTCTCGCAAGGCATCTCCATGACCGCAGCCGCACGGCAGGAACAACTCGCCACGATCTTCAAGTCCGCGATCGTGATCCCGGTGCTCACCATCGAGCGGTTCGAGGACGCGGTGCCGCTGGCGCGCGCGCTGGTTGCGGGCGGGGTACGTGTGCTGGAAGTCACCTTGCGGACGCCGGTCGCCGCAGACGCCGCCAAGGCCATGATCGCCGAGGTGCCGGACGCCATCGTCGGTATCGGCACGATCCTGAACGCCGACGACTTGGCGCGGGCGCGCGCGCTCGGGGCCAAATTCGGTATCAGCCCGGGCGCGACGCCGGAGCTGTTGAAAGCCGCCGCCGCGAGCGACCTGCCATTTGCCCCGGGGATCGCGACCGCTTCCGAGCTGATGCGGGCGCTGGCGGCCGGCTTCGACATCGTTAAATTCTTCCCAGCGGAACAGTCCGGCGGTATCAAGGCACTTCGGGCGCTGGCCGGGCCGTTTCCGAATATCCGGGTCTGCCCGACCGGCGGCATCGGAGAGGCCAATGCCGCAACCTGGCTGGCTGAGCCGAATGTGGTGGCGGTGGGCGGTTCCTGGCTTTGTCCGGTGGCGGACATCCGGTCCGGGAACTGGGCCGGCATAACCGCCATGTGCGCGCGGACCATGAAAACGCTGAAACCGGCGTGAAGTCTGTTCCCCGATAGGCTACATAAAGCCTTGAGAACGAAATAGGGAGAACGACCATGACAGCCAGCATCGTCGGATGGGCGCACACGCCATTCGGCAAGTTCGACGCGGAAACCGTCGAGAGCCTCGTGGTCAAGGTTGCGACCGATGCGCTTGCCGACGCCGGCATAGCGGCCGAAGACGTCGACGAGATCGTGCTCGGGCATTTCAACGCGGGCTTCTCACCGCAGGATTTTACCGCCTCGCTGGTGCTGCAAGCCGACCCGAAACTGCGCTTCAAGCCGGCTACACGGGTCGAAAATGCCTGCGCCACCGGCTCGGCGGCGGTGCACCAGGGTATCCGGGCGATCGCCTCGGGCGCCGCGAGGATCGTGCTGGTGGTCGGTGTCGAGCAGATGACGCGGACGCCGTCGGCCGATATCGGACGCTACCTCCTGAAGGCGTCCTATCTGCCCGAGGATGGCGACACCGTCGGCGGCTTTGCCGGCGTGTTCGGCAAGATCGCGCAAAGCTATTTCCAGAAGTATGGCGACCAGTCGGACGCACTGGCGATGATCGCGGCCAAGAACCACAAGAACGGCGTCGCCAACCCCTATGCGCAGATGCGCAAGGATTTTGGCTTCGAGTTCTGCCGCGCCGAGAGCGAGAAGAACCCCTATGTCGCCGGTCCCCTGAAGCGCACCGACTGCTCGCTGGTGTCGGACGGCGCGGCAGCGTTGGTGCTGACGGATTCCGAAACCGCCAAGACGATGGGCAAGGCGGTGAATTTCCGTGCCACCGCGCACGCGCAGGATTTTCTGCCGATGTCCAAACGCGACATCCTGCAGTTCGAAGGTTGCACGGTGGCCTGGCAGCGCGCGCTGGCGCAGGCCGGCGTTCAACTCTCGGATCTCTCTTTTGTCGAAACCCACGACTGCTTCACCGTCGCCGAACTGATCGAATATGAAGCGATGGGCCTGACGCCGCGCGGGCAGGGCGCCCGCGCGATTTTGGAGGGCTGGACCCAGAAAGACGGCAAGCTGCCGGTCAATCCCTCCGGCGGCCTGAAAGCCAAGGGCCACCCGATCGGCGCCACCGGTGTCTCCATGCACGTGATGAGCGCGATGCAGCTCGTCGGCCAGGCGCCCGAAGGCATGCAGCTCAATAATCCAAAACTTGCCGGCATCTTCAATATGGGCGGCGCGGCGGTGGCGAACTACGTCTCCGTGCTGGAGCCCGCGAAGTAGCCGCGAACGTGCTATCGTAGGGTGGGCAAAGGCGTGCTTGCGCCGTGCCCACCATGAGTGCCGAGAGGTGAGACTGGTGGGCACGCGGAGCCTGTCATCGGGCGCGCATTCGCGCGACCCGGTGGCTTTGCCCACCCAACAGTTTTCCGGAGCGTGCATTATGAGCAACGAAAGTTCGATGTCAGAGGCAGAACTGAACAACCGGATCAGGATTCTGGAAGACAACATCCGCCAGTTGATCGAACAGGCTGCCGCGGCCTCCGGCGAACGGAACGAAGCGCGCATCGCCGACCGGCTCAGTCAGCAGAATGAAGAGCTGGAACGGCTGACCCGGGAACGCGACGCCAGGTCGAAAAAGTAACCTCCAACCAGCACTACTTTCGTCGTCCCTGCGGACGCAGGGACCCATAACCACAGTGGGAGGCTGGAGGCACCCCTGTTACGGCGAAAGTAACTAAAGCTTTCCGCAATCACCGCCTACACGGCGTATGGGTCCCTGCGTTCGCAGGGACGACATCCATTGTTGGTGTCCCGTGCATACGTCCATACGCCGGGCGCGCTTGATCTTCCCAATCCGCTGCCGTTACTTGGCCGGAACGACAATTCGGGAGCAGGCTGATCCATGGGACCATTGGATGGCATCAAGGTCATCGACATGACGACCGTGCTGATGGGGCCCTATGCCACCCAGATGCTCGGCGATTACGGCGCCGACGTCATCAAGGTGGAATCGCTCGACGGCGACGTGACGCGGCAGATCGGGCCGACCCGTCATCCCGGCATGGGGCCAGTATTCCTCAACACCAACCGCAGCAAGCGCTCGATCTGCCTCGATTTGAAGAAGCCCGCCGGGCGTGACGCCGTGCTGCGGCTGATCAAATCCGCCGACGTGCTGGTCTACAATGTGCGCCCGCAGGCGATGGCGCGGCTGAACCTCGGCTACGACGTGGTCGCGAAAATCAATCCGCGCCTGATCTACGCCGGCGTGTTCGGCTTCGGCCAGGATGGGCCCTATGCAGCAAAACCCGCCTATGACGACCTGATCCAGGGCGCGACTGCACTGCCGGCGCTGATGGCGCAAACGGCAGACGGTGTGCCGCGCTATGTGCCCAATGCGCTGGTCGACCGTATCGTCGGGCTCACCGCGGTGGGCGCGATTTGCGCCAGTCTCGTCGATCGTAACCGGACCGGGCGCGGCCAGCGCGTCGATATTCCGATGTTCGAAACCATGGCCGGTTTCGTGATGGGCGACCACATGGGCGGGCTCACCTATGAGCCGCCGCTCGACAAGGGCGGCTATGCCCGGCACCTGTCGCCGGATCGCCGGCCTTACAAGACCTCCGACGGCTATATCTGCGTCATCGTCTACAACGACAAGCAGTGGCAGAACTTCTTCGATGCCACCGGGCGCGACGACCTTCGCGTCCATCCGAAATTTGCGACCTTCGCCGGCCGCGCCGCCAATATCGACGCTGTCTATGCCGAGCTGGCGCGGATCCTCGAGACCAAAACCACCGCCGAATGGTCGGCTATCCTGGAGAAGGCCGACGTGCCGGTCATGCCGATGCATGATCTCGAGAGCCTGCTCGGCGATCCCCACATCGTCGCGACCGATTTCTTCCCGGTCGTCGATCATCCAACCGAGGGTCGCATCCGCAACATGAGGCCATCGGCACGATTTTCCGAAACGCCGGTTGAGACGAAACGGCTGGCGCCGCGCCTCAGCGAGCACAGCGCGGAAATCCTCAGCGAAGCGGGTTTCTCGGCGGACGAAATTGCCGCTTTGGTGCGCGAGGGTGTCACCAAGGCCGTGCCAAACACATAGGACGGACACATGGATTTCGCGCTATCCGCCAACCAGGAATCGATCCGCGACGCGGTCGGCAAAATCTGTTCGCGCTTCGACGATGCCTATTGGCTGAAGAAGGACAAGGAAGGCGGCTACCCCGCCGACTTCCACCGCGCGCTGGCGGATGCCGGCTGGCTCGGCATCTGTATCCCTGAGGAATATGGCGGGTCGGGGTTAGGCATCACTGACGCTGCAATCATGATGCGGACGATTGCGGAATCCGGGGCCGGCATGTCGGGTGCGTCCGCCGTGCACATGAACGTGTTCGGGCTCAATCCCGTCGTCGTGTTCGGCACTAAGGAGCAATGTACGCGCATGCTGCCGCCGATCATCGACGGCCGCGACAAGTCCTGCTTCGCGGTGACCGAGCCCAACACCGGGCTCAACACCACGCAGTTGAAAACCCGTGCGGTGCGCAAGGGCGACAAGTATGTCGTCAACGGCCAGAAGGTCTGGATTTCAACGGCACAAGTCGCCAACAAGATCCTGCTGCTGGCGCGCACCACGCCGCTGGAAGAGGTGAAGAACCCGACCCACGGTTTAAGCCTGTTCTATACGGATTTCGACAAGCAGCGCGTCACCGTGCACGAGATCGAAAAGATGGGCCGCAAGCCTGTCGATTCCAACGAACTGTTCTTCGAGAATTTTGAAATTCCGGTCGATGACCGCCTCGGCGAGGAAGGCCGTGGCTTCGAATATATCCTGCACGGCATGAACCCCGAGCGCATCCTGATCGCGGCGGAAGCGGTGGGCCTGGGGCAGGTCGCGCTGTCGCGGGCCGCGGCCTATGCGAAGAACCGTATCGTGTTCAATCGTCCGATCGGCATGAACCAGGGCATCCAGCACCCCTTAGCGAAGAACTGGATGGAACTGGAGGCCGCGTGGCTGATGGTGCTCTCGGCCGGCTGGCAATACGACCAGGGCATGCAGTGCGGTCCGGCCGCCAACGCCGCGAAATATCTCGCCGCCGAAGCCGGCTTCCACGCCTGCGAGCAGGCGGTGATGACGCACGGCGGTTTCGGTTACGCCAAGGAATATCACGTCGAGCGCTATTTGCGGGAATCCCTGATCCCGCGCATCGCGCCGATCAGCCCGCAGCTCATTCTCAGTTTTATTGCCGAGAAGGTGCTGGGGCTGCCGAAGTCGTATTGAGGACGACATCATGCCGTCATTGCGAGGAGCTCGCGACAAAATTGCAGAGCAATTTTGCGCCGAAGCGACGAAGCAATCCATCTATCCCCGCACGGAGAAGTGGATTGCTTCGCTTCGCTCGCAATGACGATCTATGCATGCCGAGCGCGTTGCGTTCGAGCGGGGTGACAGGATGAGCTTCATCACCGGCGTCGGACTGACGTCCTATGGCAAGCACGAAGGCTCGTCCTCGCTCGATCTCATGAGCCAGGCGGCCGAGCTTGCCATTGCCGACGCCGGGCTGAAGCGATCCGAGCTCGACGGCATTCTTTGTGGCTACTCGACAGTGTCGCCGCATATCATGCTCGCAACCGTGTTCGCCGAGCATTTTGGAATCCAGCCATCCTACGCACATGCCGTGCAGGTCGGCGGCGCCACCGGCCTCGCCATGACCATGCTGGCGCACCATCTGGTCGATGCTGGTGTCGCAAGGCACATGCTTGTGGTCGGCGGCGAAAACCGTCTCACCGGCCAGAGCCGCGATGCCTCGATCCAGGCGCTGGCGCAGGTCGGCCACCCCGATTACGAGGTGCCGCTGGGGCCGACCATCCCGGCCTATTACGGCCTCGTCGCCTCGCGCTACATGCACGAATACGGCGTCACCGAGGAAGATCTCGCCGAGTTCGCGGTTCTGATGCGCGCCCACGCCCTGACCCATCCCGGTGCCCAGTTCCACGAACAAATCACCGTGGCCGACGTAATGGCCTCAAAGCCGGTGGCGATGCCGCTGAAGTTGCTGGATTGCTGCCCGGTGTCGGATGGCGGCGCGGCGTTCGTCGTCAGCCGCGAGCGCACCGGCTCGACCGGCATTCGCGTGCGTGGCTGCGCGCAGGCGCATACCCATCAGCACGTCACGGCCATGCCCGCTCTAAGCGAACTCGGTGCCGAAATCGCTGTCGCCAAGGCCAAGGCCGCGTCCGGTCTCGCGATCTCGGACGTGCGTTACGCCGCGGTCTACGACAGCTTCACCATCACGCTGGCGATGCTGCTGGAGGATCTCGGCCTTGCCCGGCGCGGCGAGGCGGCCGCGCGGGTGCGGGCAGGGCATTTTGGCCGCAACGGCGCCATGCCGCTCAATACCCATGGCGGTCTCTTGAGCTACGGCCATTGCGGCGTCGGTGGCGCGATGGCCCATCTCGTCGAGACGCATCTGCAGATGACCGGGCGTGCCGGCCCCCGGCAGGTTCGCGATGCCTCGATCGCGCTGTTGCATGGCGATGGCGGCGTGCTGTCGTCACACGTCAGCATGTTCCTGGAGCGGGTGCGATGAGCGAAAAACTCGCCGACTGGACCAAGGGCGCCGAGGCCATCGTCTATCAATCCTGCGGCGCTTGCGGGAAGGCGCAGTATTTTCACCGCAGCTTCTGCGCCGCCTGTGGCGCACCTGATCCGGTCGAGAAGCGCGCCAGCGGGAGAGCGATGGTCTATGCGACGTCGCTGGTCTGCCGCGCCGCGACGCCGGAAACCCGCGCCCACGTTCCCTACAATATCGTGCTGGTCGATGCGGCCGAGGGCTTTCGCATGATGGCCCATGGCGCCAATGATCTTGCGATCGGCGACAAAGTTACGGCGAGCTATCGGCTGTTTGCGGGAAGGTTGGTCCCGTATTTCGAGAAAACGAGGTGACTGTCAGGCGCAATGCTCACGCAACGAAGCAACCCAGAATTACGCGGAACGGGTGAAAAATCTGAGTGCTTCGACGCGTCAACATTCAGTGCCAGTAGAACACAACGCTGGCGATGACGAGCATCGCTGTTACCGCCAGCATCTGCGCAAGCGCTTCCGAGGCCGCCTTCCTGGTGGCTTCCTTCATGCCTAACTCCCTAGACTTGGGCATGAGTCATCCTTGCCCGTGAAGGCCTGATGAGCTCAGTCTGGTTTTACTCGGAACACCCCGCGACGAGTATTCGCTCTTTTGAGTCCCCACTCAGCGAATATCGACAGTCCCGAGAATCGACCAGCATTGAGGCGGCAATTTGGCTCGCTCGCAGCCGGTTTGTGCACGAGAAAGGGAGTTTTTTGGAGCGTGTTTGACGGCTTGAGCGTAGGCCCCACCTGCGACAGCAACGTTTCGACGGTTGATCGGCTCCCTGCTGCAGTGCATGATCTCTCTGTCAGCAAATCAGAAAATCCAAAGCCCAAGGTGACGAATGGCCCGCATCGAATATAGCGATCCTGCCAAGCACAACGATCGCACCCGCGAACTGCTCGGCAAAAACCGCAATGCGAACATCTTCCGGATGATGGCGCACTCGCCGAGCTACCTCGAACAATACTGCCGGCTGGGCGGGGCCATCAGGCACAAGGGCGAACTGGACCCGATCGTGCGCGAGCTCGCCATCACCCGCACCGGCATCCTGTGCGAGGCGCCTTACGAGATCGTCGCCCATAAGCGAATTGGGAAGAACGTCGGCGTGACCGACGAGCAGAACGAGGCGCTGGAAAACTGGGAAGCGGCGACCTGCTTCAACGACGTGCAGCGCGCCGCGCTCGCCTTCACCGACGAGATCGTTAGGCGTCACAAGCCGACGGACGCAACTTTCAACGCGATTGCCGCCAAGCTGACGCCGGCCGCATTGGTCGAACTGCAGCTTTCGGTCGGCTTCTACATCATGACGTCGAAGTTTCTGGAAACCTTTGCCATCGACATGCAGCCGGTGACGGAAGTGGTGGGGTGAGCAGCGGCTGGGTCCGCGAACCGCTGATCTCAATTCGCAGGGCCGTATCGCCGTAGCGCCTCCAGCGTCAGTCCTTTGCCGACGGCGCCAAAGATGTCTCCTTCGACGACGCGGGCCGACGGCACGGCTTGGGTGATCGCCTTGTGGACATGGGCGAGTTTTACCGAGCCGCCGGTCAGGAACACGGAGTCGATGTCTTCAGCGGCCAGTCCCGCCTGAACGAAGCAGTTCCTGATGCGCGCCGCGATGCGGTCGGCCAACTGCCTGGTATGGCTGACGAGATCGGAGCGGCCGATGTTGGCACTGAGCCCGGGGACAACCCACTCCAGCGGAATGTCCGCCCGCCGCTTCTCGGACAGGGCGATCTTGGCATCCTCGATTTCCATTGCAAGCGTATGGCCGCGCTGCTCGTAGACCACGCGGATCAGCCGGTCGAGAAGTTCCGGCTCGGCCGCCTGCTGCCGTACCTGGCGGATATCGGCCATCACGCGCGGCTCATACATGCGGTTGATGTTCGACCAGGTGGCGAGGTCGTGAAAATAACTCGAGGGCACGTCGAGCCCGGCGCGCTTCATGGCGCTGCGGAATCCGAACAGCGGCATCACCACGCCGAGACTGAGCTGACGGTCGAAATCGGTGCCACCGATGCGGACGCCATCATTGGCGAGAATATCGGCTGTACGATCAGCCTTGCCGTGGCGTTCGGGACCCAGCCGCACGATCGAAAAGTCCGATGTGCCGCCGCCGATATCGGCGATCAATGCCAGTTCCTCGGAAGTGATTTGCCGCTCATAGTCCAGCGCCGCCGCGATCGGTTCGAATTGAAACGTGACCTCCTCGAAACCGATCCCCTGCGCAATCGATCGCAGGGTTTGTTCCGCTTTGCGATCGGCGTCTGGCGCATTATCGACGAAATGCACGGGACGGCCATGGACGACATGGCGCAGTTGGCGGCCCGTAGCCTGTTCCGCGCGACGTTTGACCGCGCCGAGGTAATAAGCAATCACATCGCGAAAGCTGACCCGCGCTCGGCCTAGCCGGGTGGTTTCCTCGATCAGCGAGGTGCCGAGCACGGATTTGAGGCTGCGCATCAGGCGGCCGGCCGTGCCTTCGACATAGGCTTCCATGGCCCTGCGGCCGATCAGAACGCCGCCATCCGCCTCATAGAAGATCGCGCTGGGAATCGTGCTGTGCGCCGCTTCCAGCGCCATCAGAACCGGCGCCCGGCCTTCCATGGTGCCGAGCGTCGTGTTCGACGTTCCGAAATCAAGACCGCAGATCGACATGGGAGCTCCGGGAGGGAGCGCCCGTTTACACATTACCAGGCCATCAATCCACCCCTATCTCGGCATGTTTTCCCTTGCGAATCCCGCGTGCCGTTGTTGATCGATGGGCCGATCCACAGATCAATTTCTTTCGTGCGGCGGGTTGAAAAATCGATCCGAGATGGTCCATAAGCGGCGTCCCCGCGGCCGGTCCTCCCGCCGCAATCGGCTTTGGAAAGAGGTCGCGTGGCAAATATCAATCGACAGATTGCGCAAGAGCTTGGTGTTCGCGAGGAGCAGATCGCGGCGACGGTCGAACTGCTGGACGGCGGCGCCACGGTGCCGTTCGTGGCGCGCTACCGCAAGGAAATCACCGGCGGGCTCGATGACGCGCAGTTGCGCACGCTGGAGGAGCGCCTGACTTACTTGCGCGAGCTCGAAGCGCGTCGGGTGGCGATCCTTGATTCGATCCGCGAGCAGGGCAAGCTCGATGCCGCGCTGGAAGCACAGATTATGGCGGCCGACACCAAGGGCCGCCTGGAAGATATCTACCTGCCCTTCAAGCCGAAGCGCCGCACCAAGGCCGAGATTGCCAAGGAAGCCGGACTCGAGCCGCTGTCCGAGCTGTTGCTGACCCAGCCGCAGAACGACCCAACGGTTGTAGCGGCGGGCTTCGTCGACGCCGAAAAGCAGGTGGCGGACGTCGCAGCCGCCCTCGAAGGCGCCCGCGCCATTCTGGTGGAGCGATTCGCCGAAGACGCCGACCTGATCGGACGGCTGCGCGAGGAGATGTGGACCAGCGCGCTGATGATCTCCACCGTGCGCAAGGGCAAGAAGCTCGAAGGCGAGAAGTTCAAGGACTATTTCGATTTCAACCAGTCGCTGCACAAGCTGCCTTCGCACCGCATCCTTGCGCTGTTCCGCGGCGAGAAGGAAGAGATTCTGGAGCTGCAGATGCAGCCCGAGGCGAATGTGCCCGAGGCCGGCGTCCCCAGCGCCTATGAACTGAAGATCATGCAGCGCTTTGGCATCACCGATCAGAAGCGCCCGGGCGACCGCTGGCTGGTGGAGACCGCGCGCTGGGCGTGGCGCACCAAGATCCAGGTGCATCTCAATATCGACTTGCGGATGCGGCTATGGACTGCGGCCGAAACCGAGGGCGTGCGCGTGTTCGCCTCGAATTTGCGCGACCTGCTGCTGGCGGCACCCGCCGGTGCCCGCGTTACGATGGGGCTGGATCCCGGCTACCGCTCCGGCGTCAAGACCGCCATCGTCGATGCGACGGGGAAGGTGGTGGCGACCACGACGATCTATCCGCACGAGCCGCAGCGGCAATGGGATGCGGCACTGGCGACGCTCGGAAAACTCGCGGTCGCGCACCGCGTCGAGCTGATCGCGATCGGCAACGGCACCGCCTCGCGCGAGACAGACAAGTTGGCGACCGAGCTCGTCAAGCTGCTGCCGGATCTCAAGATGTCGAAGATCGTGGTGTCGGAGGCCGGCGCATCGGTCTACTCCGCCTCGGCCTTTGCATCGGAAGAGCTGCCGGAGCTCGACGTCACCTTGCGCGGCGCGGTGTCGATCGCGCGGCGCCTGCAGGACCCGCTCGCCGAACTCGTCAAGATCGACCCGAAGGCAATTGGCGTCGGCCAGTATCAGCACGACCTCGGCGAGGCCAAGCTGGCGCGTTCGCTCGATGCCGTGGTCGAAGACTGCGTCAACGCCGTCGGCGTCGATGCCAATACCGCTTCCGCGCCGCTGCTGGCGCGGGTGTCGGGCATCGGTGCGGGGCTCGCGCAAAGCATCGTGCAGCATCGCGACGCCAACGGGCCGTTCAAGTCGCGCAAGGAGCTCAAGGAAGTGCCGCGGCTCGGACCCAAGGCGTTCGAGCAATGCGCCGGCTTCCTGCGCATCAACAATGGCGAAGACCCGCTGGATTCCTCCGGCGTGCATCCCGAAGCCTATCCAGTCGTGCGCCGGATTCTCGCCGCGACCAAGAGCGACATCAAGGCGCTGATCGGCAATGCCGATGTCGTGCGACAGTTGAAGCCGCAGGCCTTTGTCGACGAAACCTTCGGCCTGCCGACGGTCACTGACATCCTGCGCGAATTGGAAAAGCCCGGCCGCGACCCGCGCCCGGCATTCAAGGCCGCGGTGTTCAAGGAGGGTGTCGAGGAGATCAAGGATCTCAAGCGCGGCATGATCCTGGAAGGCACGGTGACGAACGTTGCGGCGTTCGGCGCCTTCGTCGACATCGGCGTCCACCAGGACGGGTTGGTGCACATCTCGGCGATGTCGAAAAATTTCATCAAGGACCCGCGCGAGGTGGTGAAGCCGGGCGACATCGTCAAGGTCAAGGTGCTGGAAGTCGAGGTTGCCCGCAAGCGCATCGCGCTGACGTTGCGGCTCGACGACGAAATCGGCGACAAGGGCCCCAAGCTGTCGGACAGCAAGATGCGCGAGTATTCCAAGGCGTCGATGACGTCGTCGTCGCCGCGCAAGCCGCAGGAGCAGGGCGGCGCGCTCGCCGAAGCGCTGCGCCGCGCCGCCGAAAAGAACGGGCGGGGCAAAGCGGGGTAGGCACCGTGGCTTCATCCTTCGAGACGCATCGCGTCGCGATGCTCCTCAGGATGAGGTCTGGCAGTGTCGTATCCGGGATACGAATCTAAGACCCTCATGGTGAGGAGCCCGGCAGCGCCGGGCGTCTCGAACCATGCGGCCGTGACCGTGCCCCAAATCTAGTCTACCCCGACGTCAGCAGGTCCAGCTTGGCGTTGGCGAGGATCAGGCGATCGGCCAGCAATTGCGCAAGGTTGCGCATGATGCGCTCGCCGGCGCGCGGATGCTGTTTCCGGAAGCGCTCGAAATCGCTGAGTGAAACTTCATACGCGGTCGCAGCCATGTCGGCCAGCACGTCGGCGGAACGCTGCGGCTCCAGCAGCGCCATTTCGCCAAAGGGCATGCCTGTCGTCAATGTCGCCAGCCTCACGCCGTCGGGCAGGGTGACGTGGACTGCGCCGCTCCGCAAGAAGAACAGCGATGCGGCGAGATCGCCGGCGGAGATGATCTTCTCGCCGGTTTGACAGGTCCGGATTGACGTGCGCGAGGCGAGATCGGTCAATTCCTCCTCCGTCAGCCCCGCCAGCAGCGATTGCTCGGAGAGTTCGGTCGCCTCGAAGAAGTCGATGGCGCCGCCGTAGCGATAGACGAGCTGGTCTTCCGCCCATTCGATGGCGGCGTCGAGCAGGTAATAGTTGCGGATATTGGTGAGACCTTCGGTCCATTCCGCAATCGCTTTCCAGTCCGGCGACGAGCGCCTGATGCCGGACAGAACCACCGTGACGTGGTGCGCGGCGAGCTCGCGGAATTCCTCGGCGAGCAGGCGGGCGCCGGCGCGGGTCATGGCGGTGACGCGGCGCAGGTCGAAAATGACCAATTGCGGGCGGGGCCTGGCCGCAAGCTGGCGCGAGACGTAGTCGACGTTGGAAAACGACAGCGTCCCGACCAGCTCGATGACACGGACATCCTGGTGGTGCGCGGCGAGGATGTTCTGCTCCTGCGCGCGCCGCACGCGCCGCGAGGGGCTGTTGCCGATGTCGTAATCGGCGATGATGCTGGTCCGCGCGTCGTCGCTGCGATTAAGCATGTGCAGATCGTAATGCGACGACAGCGCCTCGCAGACCTTGATGCCGCGCACGCTGTTGCCGTGCTTGTCGAGTTTTGGCGAATAGCTGCCAAGCCCGAGCCGCGCCGGGAGCGCCGCGAGGATGCCGCCGCCAACTCCGCTCTTGGCGGGGATGCCGATCCGGTAGATCCACTCTCCCGCATAATCGTACATGCCGGAGCTCGTCATCACCGAAAGCGTACGCGAGATGGCATATGGCGTCATCACCTGCTCGCCGGTCACCGGATTGATGCCGCGGTTGGCCAGCGTCGCTGCCATCACCGCGATATCACGCGCCGTCACCAGGATGGCGCATTGCCGGAAATAGACCTCCAGCACGGCGGCCACGTTCTCCTTGATCACCGCGTTGGTGCGCAGGAGGTAGCCGATCGCCCGGTTGCGGTCGCCGGTCGCGCTTTCGGAAGCATAGACGGCATCGTCGACGTCGAGCTCGCGCCCGGCAAACCGGCCCAACGCCTGTCTGATGTATTCGAATGCCGCATCGCCCTTGGCCTCGTGGATCAGACCGGAGCAGGAGATCGCGCCGGCGTTTACCATCGGGTTGAAGGGATGGTTCTCGGCGTTGAGGCGGATCGAGTTGAAGGGATCGCCCGACGGCTCGACGCCGATGACGCTCTCGACCCGTGCCGCCCCCAAGGTGTCGAGCGCCAGCGCGAACACGAAGGGCTTTGACATCGACTGAATGGTGAAGGGGACCTGCGTGTCGCCGACTTCGTAGACAGGGCCGTCGAGGGTGGCGAGGCTGATGCCAAAATGGGCAGGGTCCGCCTTGCCGAGCTCAGGGATGTAGTCGGCGACCGCGCCACTAGTTTCGTCAGCGAATTCGGCGTGGCACGCGCGCAGGAACCGCAGCAAGGGCGGCTTCGAGCTGGTCCAGGTCGCGGGGCCTGCCGTGAACGGAAGAGGCAATGGTTTCATCGCCTCTTCTTGTGCAACGCAATCAGGGTGCGCGCAACTGGTCCGACACCAGAGTCTGGCGCCGTATCAGCACGAGCGCGATCAGAACGGTCGGGATCAGGATCGCCACTCCAAGAGAGGTGATCTGCCATTGTGAGAGCGGCATGATCCCACCGCCCGGCGTCGCCACCACGAAGCCACCAATTACGAACAACATCCGCAGCGGCCATTCCAACGCGCCGGCGGCTCTGAGATCGCCGACAAAGACCTGATAGCCCTGAATGCCGCCGCAGATGAACAGCGTGCCGAAGCCCGCCAGCGCCATCAGTCCGAGCCCTTCGAGATACGGGCTTGGTCCCTGCAGCACCAGTGCCGGGTTCAACACGAAGAAGAACGGGATGAAATAGATGATGCTGCCGACCCACATCGATTCCCACCCCGTCTTCATTGCTGGCGAGCCGGCGATGCCGGCCGCGGCAAAGGAGGCGATGGCGACCGGCGGCGTGATCGAGGACAGCATACCCCAATAGAAGATGAACATGTGCACGGCCATGCGGTTGAGGCCGAGTTTTTCCAGCGCAGGCGCCACCAGGATGGCGAGGAAGATGTAGCAGGCCGTCGTCGTCAGCCCGAGTCCGAGCACGAGGCTGGTGAAGGCGCACATCACGAGCAGCAGGAGCGCGTTGTCGCCGGCGATCCGCAACAGGTCGTTGGCGAGGCTCGAGACCACGCCGGTCATCGAGAACGCGCCGATCAAGAGCCCGCATCCGGCAAGGATGCCGACCAGCTCGACGAATGTGCGGCCGTTGACCTCGAGGAACTTGCTGATCGTCGCAAGCGTCCAGCGGGTTTCCTTGGAGAAGAGCTGGTTCAGCACCAAAAGAAGCGCAGTGGCGTAGAACGGTGCGTGGCTCTCACGCTTGAAGTAGAGCAGCATCACGATCAGCAGCGCGATGACGAAAACGTAGTACCAGCCGTCCTTGATCGTGTCCCATACCTTCGGCAGCTCGGCGCGCGGAATGCCCTTCAACCCGTGGCGGGCGGCATAGGAATCGACCTGCATGAAGAGGCCGATGTAGTAGAGGGTCGCCGGAATGATCGCAGCAAGCGCGACGTCCGCGTAGCTGACGTTGAGGAACTGCGCGATGACGAACGCGGTCGCGCCCATCACCGGCGGTGCCAGCACGGCGCCGGTCGAGGCGCAGGCCTCGATCGCAGCGGCATAGGAGGCGCGGAAGCCGCTCTTCTTCATGACGGGAATGGTCATGGTGCCGGCGGTCAGCACGTTGGAGATGATCGAGCCCGACATCATGCCGAGCAGGCCGCTAGCAAAGATGCAGACCTTGGCGGCGCCGCCGCGGAAGGTGCCACACATCGCAAACGACAGGTTGATGAAGAATTTCCCGGCGCCCGTCATCATCAGGGCCGTGCCGAACACCAGAAAGCCGATCACGGTATCTGCGAAGGCCTGAATCGGGATGCCGAGCAGGCTTTCGCCCGAAAGCACGTGATACGCCGTCGCTTGTTCGAGCGTCGATTGGGTGCCGCGAAACGGCCCCAGCCACGTCGCATCGGCGAACAGGGGGTACACCGTAAACGGCAGCACGCTCAGCAGCAGGCTCCAGCCGCCGGTGCGCCGCAACGCCTCCATCAGCACGACCCACATGATGACGCCGGCGACGATCACGTAGGTAGGCGCGCCGCCGAATTCCCAACCGGCTTCTGCCGCCTTGCGGACGCTGCGCATCAGGAGGATTGCGCAGGCGAAACTGGCGACAAACAGCAGGATGTCATACCATGGAATTCGATCGAGCGGCGCGCTCCCGGTCCCCGGAAAGATCAGGAACGTGAACGGCAGCATCAGCGCGATCAGGAGATAGAAATACTCGGTGTTGAGCTGGGTGTAGCCGAGGAAGAAGCGCAGGGAGAATTGCTGGTTGATGCACAGCAGGATGGTTACCGCGGTTGCAACCACCAGCGTCCAGCGCCACGCCCCGCGCAATGTCCGCACCCGCGTGAGTTCGGCTTCCTGCATGTTGGCATGCGGGTCGTCGAACTCAATTCGTTTTGCAGACGCGGCTACGCTATCACTCGCAGCAGGTGACATCATTCCCCCTAGACGGTATTCGCCTTAGACCCCAGGCGAGTAAGGCAGCGCTATTCAAAGCCGTTGGGCATGTTCGCCTTTGCCAGCGCCGCGGCGCGCGCCTTCATCCAGCCTTCGAGAAACGCCTTGTCATCCGATGGCGGGCTGGACTTGCCGTAGTCCGTCCATGCGGCGGCCAGCACTTGCTGGCGCTTCAGCAATTCCTTGTTGTAGGCTTCCTGCGCGTCGGTCCATTGACCGGCTTCCTTCAGCGCCCTGGCGGCGCCCGGATGCACCGGAACCACCCAGTTCTTGGTCTGGCGGTCGGCCGCAAGACCGGCCGCGCCCGGCGCGGAATCCTTATAGGCGTCGTAACCCGTGATCATCGCCTTGGTGATGGCATAGACCTCGTCGGCGGGCAGCGTCCCGTATGCCATGAAAATCGGGTAGGGATAGTTGCCGAGCTCGATCGGCTTGTCCTTGGAGATGCCGGCGCCGCAGGTCGCGACGTGCGGGAAGAAGAACGAGCCGACCTTTTTCACGCGCTCCCAGCCGGCCTTGTCGTTATGAGGCAAGGGCGGCCAGATGATGCCGCGCGGTGATGTCTCGAGTTCCTTCGCCGGGCCGGTGATGGTGGTGGCGAAAGCAGCGTCGACGTCGTTGTTGATCATGCCCTTCCACATCGCGCCGTAGCTCGAGAACTCGACGACCTTGACGTCGCTTTGCTTGAGGTCGCCGAAAGCCAGGATGGCGAGCGCGTTCTGATTCAGCGCCGGCGAACCCACCACAAAGCCCACGCGCTTGCCCTTGAGCTGCTTGATCTCGGTCACACCGGAATCCTTGGCGACGCCGAGTGTGGCGGCGTTGCAATCGACCGTGGACAGCACGAGCTGCAGGGGCTGGGGGCCCCATTCCTTGGTACCGAACTCGAACACGCCTTCCTGGGCGAAATAGGTGCCGGAACCCATCGCGGACATGGCCGCGCGCTTGGCGCGCAGCGGCGCCAGTCGCGCCACGTCATTGCCGGCGGGCAGCACGCGAACATCGGTGCCGTATTTGTCCTTCATCATCTTGCCGACGCCGACGGCGATGTTGAAGCCCGCGGTGCCGGTGTCATAGGCGGTGACCACCATGGTCGGCGGCAGTTTGACGTCTTCCGCATGAGCCGCCGGCAAGGTCAGCCATGAGATGCCTGCAAGGGCGAGTGGCGCGAGCGCCTTCAAGCGGTAGATCATAATTTTCCCCTCAGATTGTTTCGCTATGCGAAAATTCTCTCGTTAGCGTCGATCATGTCATCGGCGGCTGGCGATGGCAACGTCACGTGCGTACACGTCAATACCAGAGCTGGACAGATTGTCGCGGAACTCGTTCCAAAAAAGTTTATGCCGTGATCCGGTTAAGCTTCGATGATCGCGACAACCTGTCCTTCGGCGATAACGTCGTCGAGTTTGACCAGGATGGCTTTGATCTTTCCGGCCGTCGTCGACGTGACCGGAATTTCCATCTTCATGGCTTCGACGAAAGCGATCTCGTCGCCGTCGCCGACATTGCCACCAGTTGCGACGGGAAGCGCGCACACGCGTCCGGCGACTTCGGTGACAATCTTGATCTCTGGCATTTCCGCTCTCCCGGGACCGTCTGACGGACAGGCTGTCCTCGTGAACGGCTTTTTGTTGTGGCCGCAGATTGCCTGAGGTAGTTTGTTCTGCAAGTGGAATTTTGTTCCGCAGGGCGGAATTAGGCCATGGAGCCATAACAATGGGAAGACGCTCGGAAAGGCTTAGCAAACAGGGAATGCTCGCCAGCGATCTGGCGGGCGAGGGTGACGTGATCCAGGTGGTGTCGCGGGCGTTCGACGTCTTGCGCTGCTTCGAGGGTCATGAAGCGAGACTAGGCAATCTGGAAATTTCCAGCCGCTGTGGTCTGCCGCGGTCGACGGTATCGCGGCTCACTCACACGCTGACGCGGATGGGCCAACTCGTCTATCTACCGCGCGACCAGAAATACCGCATCGGTCCAAGCGCGGTGGCGATGAGCACCTCGATGATGAGGGGGTTGCAGCTTCGCAATCTGATCAGGCTGCGTCTGCAGGACGTCGCCGATCAATTGCCAGGCACCGTCGGCTTCGTGATTCCCGATCGCTATCACCTCGTCTATCTCGAATTCGCGCGCGCGGCGAACGCGCTCGGCCTGCACGAAGGCACCGGCAGCCGCATCTCGATGACGAGCACCGCGGCCGGCTTTGCCTACACCGCAGCGCTCGACACCGACGTCGGCGATGCCCTGATCGCCGAAATGGAGCGCGAGATCCCGGAAAATGCGGCGCAGTTGAAGCCGCGCATCGAAGACAACCGCCGCCACCTGCGCGAACAGGGCTATGTCGTGGGCTGCGGCACCTGGAGCCCGCATATCAACGGGTGCGCGGTGCCGGTGTGGTCGCCGCAATATCAAACCTTTGTCGTCGTGACGATCGGCCTTCTCGCCGCGATGTTCGACGAGGAGCGGTTGCACCGGGAAGTGGCGCCGCAGATGCTCGAACTCGGCGTCGCGATCGGCGGCCTGCTGGAAGGCGCCGAGGGCGACATCTTCGCCAACCGGATCGAAAGAAAGCCGCTTCCGGTGCCGGCCCATAATAACAACAAGATCATCAAGACGGAGGATACGAATGAACTGGAAGCCGGAGCTCGACGAGCTCGCTCGGCGCGAAGCGTTCGCGCGCGAGATGGGAGGCGTTGACAAGGTCAAGCGCCAGCATGACCAGGGCCGGCTCACGGTTCGTGAGCGCATCGACAAACTGATCGACAAGAATTCCTTCCATGAGATCGGCGCGATTTCCGGCATCGCCGAATACGACGAAAACAGCGAACTCAAGCACCTGACGCCGGCAAACTGCGTGTTCGGCCGCGGCAGGGTCGACGGCCGCACCGTGGTTGTCGTCGGCGACGATTTCACCGTGCGCGGCGGCTCGGCCGACGCCTCGATCTCGGCCAAGCCGCTGATGGCCGAGGAGATGGCGCACGATTTCCGCCTGCCGATTATCCGCGTCATCGAAGGCTCGGGCGGCGGCGGCTCGGTGAAGACGATCGAGACGCGTGGCGCTGCGAATCTGCCCGGCGGGGTCGGCGGCACGCGCTGGTATTGGTTCACGACGGCGAACATGGCGCGGGTGCCCGTGGTCGCGCTCGGGCTCGGTTCGGTCGCAGGCCTTGGCGCGGCGCGGCTTGCCGCTAGCCACTATTCCGTCATGACCCGAAATTCCGCGATGTTCGTCGCAGGCCCGCCGGTCGTAAAACGCCTCGGCCAGGACCTGACGAAGCAGGAGCTTGGCGGCGCCGAGATCCAGACCCGCGCCGGCGGCGTCGATGATGCCGTCGATACCGAGGAAGAGGCGTTCGAACGCGCCAGGCGTTTTCTGTCCTATCTGCCGTCCTCGGTATACGACCTGCCGCCGACCACGGCCTGCAGCGACGATCCCGAACGCGCGGAAGAATCGCTGTTGAACGCGGTGCCGCGCAATCGCCGCCAGGTCTACAAGATGCGCCCGATCATCGACGCCGTTGTCGACAAGGGCTCGTTCTTCGAAGTGAACGCCAATTTCGGTCGCCCGATCGTCACGGGCCTTGCCCGGTTCGAGGGCCGCGCGGTGCTACTGCTCGCCAGCGATCCTTTCCACTATGGCGGGTCGTGGACGGCGGAAGCCTGCCAGAAGGTGGTTCGCTGGGTCGATTTCGCCGAGACTTTCCATCTGCCGGTGGTTTACCTAATGGATTGCCCGGGCTTCATGATCGGGCTCGAGGCCGAGAAGTCGGCGACCATCCGCCACGGCGTGCGGGCGATGGCGGCGGTCAACCAGTCGACCGTGCCTTGGTGCACCATCATCGTGCGCAACGCGTTCGGCGTCGCCGGCGTCGTGCACCAGCCGGCCAACCGCTATTCGATGCGCTATGCCTGGCCGTCGGCCTATTGGGGCTCGTTGCCGCTCGAAGGCGGCATCGAGGCCGCCTACCGCGCCGATATCGACGGGTCGGATGATCCGGCCGCGAAATTGAAAGAGATCGAGGATCGCCTCAACAAGCTGCGCTCGCCGTTCCGCTCTGCCGAGAAATTCTGGGTCGAGGAGGTGATCGACCCGCGCAAGACGCGTTCGCTGCTGTGCGAGTTCGCGCGATTGGCAGAGCCGATTCGCAACGTGGGCCCGCCAACGAATATGTCGACGCGGCCGTGATGGGATGTCATTCGGGGGCGATGCGCAGCATCGAACTATGGTGCGCAATTGCGCACCTGAGAATCTCGAGATTCTGGGTCTGGTGCTAACGCACCATCCCGGAATGACGTGTTCTCTCACGCCACCGCCGCCTTCGGCCGCGAGATCGCGAGCACAATCAGCGCCGCCACCACGCAGAGCGCGCCGGCAACGAAGAACGCCGGCAGGTAGGTCTGCAGCACCGTCCGCGACAGGCCCGCACCGAAGGCGGCTACGCCGGCTCCGAGTTGATGACCGGCAAAAATCCAGCCAAACACCAAATTGGCGCGTTCGGGGCCGAACCGCTGGGTGGTGAGCCGCACCGTCGGCGGCACGGTTGCAATCCAGTCGAGCCCGTAGAACATCGCAAACAGCGAAAGGCCGTAGAGCGTAAAATCGGAGAACGGCAGGAACAGCAGCGACAGGCCGCGCAGTCCGTAATACCAGAACAACAGCCAGCGATTGTCGTAGCGGTCCGACAACCAGCCGGAGGCGATGGTGCCGACGAAATCGAATATGCCCATCGCAGCCAGCAGACTCGCCGCCTGCACCTGCGGGATGCCGAAATCGAGGCACATCGGAATCAGGTGAACCTGGACCAGACCGTTGGTAGAGGCGCCGCAGATGAAGAAGGTGGCGAACAGGATCCAGAACACCCCCCGACTTCGAGGCATCGCGCAGCGTGCCGAGCGCCGCCGCCATGATCGGGATGTTGTTTGGGGGAGGGGCCGGCAGCGGCTCGGTGCCTTCGTCGCCGAATGGCCTTAAGCCCACATCGCTCGGCCGGTCACGCATGATCATCAGCACGGCGAAGGCCGCGACGCCGAGCGTCACGCACACCAGGCCCAGCGCGATCCGCCAACCATACGTATCGGTCAGGCTCGCCAGCAGCGGCAGGAAGGCGAGCTGTCCGGTGGCGACGCTCGCGGTGAGAATGCCGACGACGAGACCGCGCCGCGCCACGAACCAGCGTGCAGCAATCGTGGCGCCCAGCACCAGCGCCGTCATGCCGGTGCCGAGTCCGATCATCACGCCCCACAGCAGCATGAGCTGCCAGACCTGTGTCATCGCCAGCGACGCCGCCAGGCCGGAGACGACGATCAGCAGCGCCAGCAGCGTCACGTTGCGCAGCCCGTAGCGGTTCATGAGCGCTGCGGCAAAGGGCGCCATCAGCCCGAACAGGATGAAGCGGATCGACAGCGCGGAAGAAATCTCCGCCGTCGTCCAGCCAAATTCCTTCTGCAACGGCACGATGAAGACGCCGGGCGCGCCGACCGTGCCGGCGGAGATCAGGCCGGTGAGGAAGGTCACGGCGACCATCACCCAGCCGTAATGGATATTGCGGCGGGCCAGGGCGGCTGAAAGCCAGTTCGAGATCATTGGTCCTCGGGGAATTCCAGTGGGAAGGTCTGCTTAGGTCGGCTTGACGCATTCTGACGTGACGGCATTCTGACTTGAATGTCGTACTTCCCTCATTTCAGGACATGATGACGCCAGGGCGATCCACGCAAGCCGCGATTGAATTATAGGCATAATATTATACGCGGCAGAAATCGCAACCAGGCAATCCAATCAAAAATCTCACCATTCGCATGAGAGAAATTGATCGATCGCAGGCCGCGAACCGGCCGGCTATTCCAGTCCGTCGAGGGCGGCCTCGATGGCCTTTTTGAAGGCCGCGATGTCGCCGAGTTCGTGGCCGAGCACGAGCGCAAGCCGGGTCAGGAATAGCGCTTCACGCTCGGGCCCGGCCTGGTCGATCGCTAGCGCCAGCGTCTCATAAGCGGTCTCGAAGTCCTCGAACGGCATGGCGCTCATGGCGTCTCGCTTCCCAGGCAAAGGCTTGCGGTTTTCAGGATCTCGTCGGGAGCCGCGGCCTTCCATCGCCCGGCAATGTGCAGGTCGGGCCGCAGCAGATAGAGCGTGCCAGGACTAGCGGCGAACAGACGGGCGATTTCGGCGTCCTGGTCCGCAATGGCCTTCGTTTCAGAGGCCGAGCCGCGCGACGTAACCAGCACGGCAGCGAAGCGCTTATCGATCCGGCCGAGTTGCGCCAACAGCGCCGCCTGTTCGGCAACCGGCGGCCCCTCGCAGAACAGGATCGCGGTCATGCCGTTGCCGGCGCGGTCCAGCAGGTAGCTGCCGTCGGCCAGTCTCGCGTTCGGCGCGGCGCTGCCGCAACGAGGGCCGCCGGCAAATTCGGTGTCGCGCTCGGCGTAAAGCGTCAGCGGGCTGTCCGAATAGGTGTAGGGCTGCATCTGGCGCGGATTGGCGAGCCCGCGGGGAAATTCGTGCTTCAAACTGAGCGACAAGGCCGCCTCGCGCGCCAGCCGCCAGCCGCGCGTCGGCGGCGTCATGAAACGCGTGCTCTTGGTGGCATTGGCGAAGACGTCGAGCGTGGCGCCGCGCCGCTCCGGCGAAAAGCTGTCGAGCAGCCGCTCATCCGCCTCGCCATGGAGCACGAGCGCCAGCTTCCAGCCGATGTTCTCGGCATCCGCCAGACCATTGTTCAGCCCGCGCACGCCGAAGATCGGCACAATATGAGCGGCATCGCCGATAAAGAAGACGCGGCCGTGCTTGTAATCGTCAAGGCACAAGGTGTTGGCGGAGTAGACGCTCCACCATTCCAGATCCCATGCATTTGTGTGGCCGATATCCGCAAGGATCGCACCGACCCGGGCGCGGAGGTTTTCCTCCTTGAGCGCTTCCTGTTCGTTCTCGCCTTCACGGAGCTGGTAATCTACGCGCCAGATATCGTCCGGCTGCTTGTGGATCAGCACCGTCCCGCCGGGATTGCCGCTTGGTTCGAAAAAAGCCCGGCGCTCGGTCGGAAAATCGTGGTCCATGCGGATGTCCGCGATCACGTAGCGGCCTTCGTAATTGTCGCCCTTCAATCGCAAGCCAAGCATCGACCGGATTGGCGAGCGCGCCCCGTCGGCGGCCAGCACATAGTCGGCATCGAGCCGATAGTCGCCCGCCGGCGATGAAATCCGAACCGAGACACCGTCATTGTGCCGCTCGATGGCCGACAGTTCGCTCTGCCAGCGCATGTCGACCAGATCGCAGGCCGCAACCGCATCATGCAGGAATTTCTCGATGTACTGCTGCTGCAGATTGTACATCGGTAGATATTTTTCGCCCGGCGGTTGCGGCATCTCCAGCCGAAAAATCTGCTCGCCGCGATAGTAGCTGCGACCGAACCGCCAGCCGAGCGCCTTTTCGACGAACGGCCCGACCGCGCCGATCCGCTCCAGGATATGCATGCTCGGCCGCGCAACGCAGATGGCGCGGCTGCCGTCATTAAAAGTGTCCTTGCGGTCGATCAGCACGCTCTTGATCCCGTAGCGCCCCAGCACCAGCGCCGCGGTCATGCCGATCGGGCCGGCGCCAACGATCAGCACCGGATGCCGCGTCGCCTCGCCGTCAAGTTCGGGAACGCGCCGCGCCGCAAAGCGGGGATAGCCGAAATAGAGCGATTCCAGCGGTCCCTTGCCGGCAGGCCTCATGCGTCCCTCCGTCTATTTCTTGCGGTCGAGAAATCCCTGCATCAGCCGCTGCGGCTCTCCGGTCAGGAACGATTGTCCGAATACGCCGACACTTAAGTTGACGGATTCGGTCAACGGCAGTTCCTCCCATTGCCGCAGCAACTCCTTCTGCGAACGCAGCGCTCCGGGCCCGCATTCGAGCAGCGCCTTCACCGTATGCTCGACCGCGGCATCGAGCCCGCCCTCCTTGGCGACCACATCGACCAGGCCCCAGGCGAGCGCGGTGGGCGCGTCGATATTTTCCGCCGTCATGACCAGCCAGCGGGCGCGGCCCCAGCCGATCAGCCGCGGCAGCAGCGCAGCGTGGATCACCGAGGGGATGCCGACGCGCACTTCCGGCATGCCGAATTTGGCATCGTGGGCCGCAATCCGGAAATCGCAGGCGGCGGCGACTTCCAACCCGCCACCGAGGCACCAGCCGGGAAGCCGCGCGATCACCGGCACCGGAAAGTGGCGCACTGCCTCGCAGAGGTCGCGCAACCGGGTGATGAAGGCTTCAGCGGATTTCTGGTCGAGCTTCGCCATCTCCTTGATATCGGCGCCGCCGATCATGCTCTTCTCGCTCTGGCCGGCGAGGATGACCGCGCGAATGGTGTTGTCGCCGGCGAGCCGCTCGAACCCTTCGCGCACGCCGTCGGTGACGGCGGAGGAGAGGATGTTGAGAGGGCCCGCATTGCAGATCGCGAGGCGAACGACGCCTCTATCGTCGCGGTCGATGCCGCAATGAGGATTGAGCATTTCCATTCTGCTTTTCCGGGCTTGTTCTGGTCGTTGCCATCACTTCCGGGACATTGCGCCGGCTTGTCAAGGGCGGGCGAGGGGCATTGCGCGACCGCTCGCACCGATATAGAATTATGATCGTCATCTAAAGGAGCCGCCATGACTATGACCGAGACTGTCGATCTGTTTTCGTTCGATATGCGCAGGCATCGGGTGGTGGAATGGCAGGCGCCGGGGCCGATTGCCCGGGCGGCATCCGGAATGTCCGGGCTCGAGACCATGTGCGCGATCCGCGACGGCATCCTGCCACCGCCGCCGATGGCGCGGCTGATCGGTTTCGAGATGCGCCTCGCCGAGCCCGGCCGGATCGTGATGGAACTGGATCCGGATGAAAGCCTCGAAAACACCATCGGACTGCTCCACGGCGCGACGGCCGCGGCGCTCCTGGATACTGCCATGGGTTGTGCCATAACCACCATGCAGCCGGCGGGGCAGACCTCCGTCACGCTGGACCTCAAGCTGACCTATCTGCGGCCATTGTCGGTGCGGTCGGGCGCGATCTCGGCGGAAGGCAAAGTGATAAAGGTCGGCCGCCAGACCAGCTATGCCGAAGGCTTCGTCCGCGACCGTGCGGGCAATCTTGCAGTGCACGCGACCGGAACGTTCACGATGATCGGCGTTGAAAAGGCGAATTAGATGCAGCTTTTCCTGCTCATAACTGTTATTATATGACCAGGGACATTTAATGGGATGCGTTGATGCGTTATTCGAAAGAGCACAAGCAGGAGACCCACGTACGGATCGTGAAAAAAGCCTCGGTGCGGCTTCGCGAAAAGGGTGCGCATGGCATCGGCGTCGCCGACTTGATGAAGGAAGCGGGCCTGACCCACGGCGGCTTCTACGCGCATTTCGATTCCCGCGAGGCGCTCGTCATCGAGGCTTTTGCCTATGCGATGGACCGCTCGGTTGAGCATTGGCGAAAAATCGCCGCTGAAACGCCGCCGGAGAAGCGGTTGTCGACGATCATCGATTCCTACGTCTCGACGGTTCATCGCGACGATCCCGGCCGCGGTTGCGCCGTTACGACGTTAGGTGCCGAGATCGTCCGGGAAAGCGCGAAGACGCGCAAGGCCTTTGCCGCCAAGCTGGAGCAGTTGATCGATATGATCGCCGACCAGATTCCCGACGTGCCGCGCAAGACGGCCCGCAGGCAGGCGATGGGCACGCTGGCGACGATGATGGGTACGCTGGTGATGTCGCGCGTTGCCGGCAGCGGCGAACTGTCCGACGAAATTCTCGTCGCCGGCCGCGAGGCGGCGCTGACGCGCGCCGAGGCGAAGCCGGCCGCGAAGAAGACGCGGAAGGTGAATTAGGCGGCGGCCTCTCCACGTCGTCCCTGCGCACGTAGGGACCCATACCCCGCGGCCCTTGGAAGCGGCACAAGGGGAGACGGCTTTTGTCGTCATTCACATCGGTGGTTATGGGTCCCTGCGTTCGCAGGGACGACGACGGTTGGTGCCAGGCCGTCACCGCCCGCCAAACAGCACGCGCTCGCTTTCCACTGTCTCGTGGATGTAATCGGCCACCGCCCTGATCCGCGCCAGGTCCTTGCTGTCGGCGTGCATCAGCATCCAGAACGTGCGCGAGATCCTGACCTCGTCGGGCAGCACTGCGCGCAGTTCGGCATGCGCCTTCGCCATGAAATGCGGCAGCACCGCAATACCAAAGCCGGCAATGGTGGCGTTGAGCTGCGCGATCAGATTGGCGCTGCGAAACTTGGCCGAGATCTTCGGCGAAACCTGGGGCAGGTAATCCAGCTCGGGCGTGAACAGCAGTTCCTCGATGTAGCCGACGAAGCGATGCCCTGGCAGGTCGCCGCGGGAAGTGATTTTCGGTGCCCGGTCGAGATAGGCCGGCGCGGCATAGAGCCCGAGGCTGTAGTCAAGCAGCTTGCGCCCGACGATCCGGCCCTCCTTGGGCATGGAGAGGCTGATCGCGATGTCGGCCTCGCGCTTCGACAGGCTGAACAGCCGCGCGGTGGCGACGAGCTGCAGGTCGAGATCGGGATACCTCTCGGTGAATTTCAGAAGCCGCGCCGCCAGGAAATGGCTGCCGAACCCGTCGGGGGCGCCGATCCGGACCGTGCCGGTGAGCTGGGCGCGCGATCCGCCGACCGCCTCCTGGTTGGCGACGATGGTGGATTCCATCGCTTCGGCACTGTCGGCCACGCGCTGGCCGGCTTCGGTCAGGAGGTAGCCGGTCTTGCGGCGGTTGAACAGTTTTGCGGAGAGATGCCGTTCCAGCCGGTCGACACGGCGAATGACGGTGGCATGATCGACCGATAGCTGCTTGGCGGCAGCGGAAACCGAGCCGCCGCGCACGATCGCCAGCACGAAACGGAAGTCATCCCAGTCGATCGTCTTGGTGCCTTGATCCAGCATTTCCGCACATCTATGGTGCAATATATCGGACTTGTATCCAAAGAAATGCAGGTCAAAAAGGGGCTCGAAAGCGATCCCAGACGGGACCTTAGGGAGATCATTCATGCGCTCAATCGGACACTTTATCGGCGGCAAAGAGGTCAAGGGAACTTCCGGCCGGACGGCCGACGTGTTTGAGCCGATGACCGGCGACGTCCAGGCCAAGGTGGCGCTGGCCTCAAGAGCGGAAGTCCGCGCGGCTGTCGAGAACGCCGCGCTTGCCCAGCCCGAATGGGCCAACACCAATCCGCAGCGCCGCGCACGGGTGATGATGAAGTTCGTCGAACTGGTACAGCGCGACTATGACAAGCTAGCTGAATTGCTGGCGCGCGAGCACGGCAAGACCGTTCCCGACGCCAAGGGCGACATCCAGCGCGGCCTCGAAGTCGCGGAATTCGCCTGCGGCATTCCGCATTTGATGAAGGGCGAATACACCGAAGGCGCCGGCCCCGGCATCGACATCTACTCCCTGCGCCAGCCGCTGGGCGTCGTCGCCGGCATCACGCCGTTCAATTTCCCGGCGATGATCCCGATGTGGAAGTTCGCGCCCGCGATCGCCTGCGGCAACGCCTTTATCCTGAAGCCTTCGGAGCGCGATCCCGGCGTGCCGATGCGGCTGGCCGAATTGATGATGGAGGCGGGGCTGCCGCCTGGCATCCTCAACGTCGTCAACGGCGACAAGGAAGCCGTCGACGCCATTCTCGACGACCCCGATATCAAGGCGATCGGCTTCGTCGGCTCGACGCCGATCGCGCAATACATCTATGAGCGCGCCGCCCAGACTGGCAAGCGCTGCCAGTGTTTTGGCGGCGCCAAGAACCACGCCATCGTGATGCCCGATGCCGACATGGATCAGACGGTCGACGCGCTGATCGGGGCCGGTTACGGCTCGGCCGGCGAGCGCTGCATGGCGGTCTCCGTCGCTGTTCCCGTCGGCAAGACCACCGCCGATCGCCTGATGGAAAAGCTGATCCCGCGCGTGGAGTCGCTCAAGATTGGCACCTCGGTCGATCCGTCCGCCGATTACGGCCCGCTGGTGACGCGCGAGGCGGTCGAGAAGGTGAAGAACTACATCGATATCGGCATCAAGGAAGGCGCCACGCTCGCCGTCGACGGCCGCGGCTTCAAGATGCAGGGCTATGAAAAGGGCTTTTATCTCGGCGGCTCGCTGTTCGACAACGTCACCAAGGATATGCGGATCTACAAGGAAGAGATCTTTGGCCCGGTGCTCTCGGTGGTGCGCGCCCATGACTACAAGGAAGCCCTCGCACTGCCGTCCGAACATGATTACGGCAACGGCGTTGCGATCTTCACCCGCGATGGTGACGCGGCGCGTGACTTTGCGGCACGCGTCAATGTCGGCATGGTCGGCATCAACGTGCCGATCCCGGTGCCGATCGCCTACTACACCTTCGGCGGCTGGAAGAAGTCCGGCTTCGGCGATCTCAACCAGCACGGTCCGGACTCGGTCCGCTTCTACACCAAGACCAAGACGGTGACCTCGCGCTGGCCGTCCGGCGTCAAGGAAGGCGCGGAGTTCTCGATTCCGTTGATGAAGTAGTCTTGTGCTCGGGCGCCGTCATTGCCTGCGACAAACGCGAAGCGTTTGCGCAAGGGAGCGCAGCGACGAAGCAATCCATTCTGTGTTTGCGGCGGGATGGATTGCTTCGCTGCGCTCGCAATGACGATGGGTGAGTTTCAAGGATAACCGGCAAGATGCAATTTGCTCTCAACGAGGATCAGGCCGCGGTTCGCGACATGGCGCGGGCGTTTGCGGCCGAGAAAATCGCGCCGCATGCGCTGCGCTGGGACGAAGAGAAGCATTTTCCTGTTGACGTGATGCGCGAGGCCGCAGGCCTCGGCATGGGCGGCATCTACATCAAGGACGATGTCGGTGGCTCCGCGATGACCCGCTTCGACGCGGCGCTGATCTTCGAGGCGCTGGCGACCGGCTGCCCGACGGTGTCGGCCTTCATCTCGATCCACAACATGGCGTCCTGGATGATCGATGCCTATGGCAATGACAGCCAGCGGCAAAAGTGGTTGCCAAAGCTCTGCACCATGGAGCTGCTGGCAAGCTATTGCCTGACGGAACCGGGCTCCGGCTCGGACGCTGCGGCGCTGCGCACCCGCGCGGTGCGCGACGGCGATCATTACGTGCTCAACGGCCAGAAACAGTTCATCTCCGGCGCCGGTGGCGGCGATCTCTACGTCGTGATGGTACGGACCGGCGGCGACGGGCCGGGCGGCATCTCCACGCTGATCATTCCGGCTGATACGCCCGGCGTCTCGTTCGGCGCCAACGAGCGCAAGATGGGCTGGAACGCGCAGCCCACGCGCGCGGTGATGTTTGAGAACGCCCGCGTGCCGGTCGAGAACCGGCTGGGCGAGGAGGGCATCGGCTTCAAGATCGCGATGGCCGGGCTCGACGGCGGCCGCCTCAATATCGCGGCGTGCTCGCTCGGCGGCGCGCAGAGCGCGCTCGACAAGTCGCTGGCCTACATGAAGGAGCGGAAAGCCTTCGGCAAACGGCTCGATGAATTCCAGGCGCTGCAGTTCCGCCTCGCCGACATGGCGACCGAGCTGGAAGCGGCGCGGACCTTTGTCTGGCGCGCGGCCGCCGCGCTCGACCGCAAGGATCCCGACGCCACCATGCTGTGCGCGATGGCAAAACGTTTTGGCACCGACGTCGGCTTCGAGGTCGCCAACCAGGCGCTGCAACTGCATGGCGGCTACGGCTACTTGAGCGAATACGGCATCGAAAAAATCGTGCGCGACCTGCGCGTGCACCAGATCCTGGAAGGCACCAACGAAATCATGCGGCTGATCGTGTCGCGCAAGCTGATCGAGGGCGCGCGATGACGGATGCGGCCATTGCAGACGGCGACCTGGTCGCGCGCAAGGAAGGTTCGGCCGGCATTCTCCGATTGAACCGGCCGAAGGCGATCAATGCTGTGACGTTGGAGATGTTCCACGACATCGACAAGGCGCTCGATGCCTTCGAGGCGGATCCTGATATTGCGGTGATCGTTCTGGAAGGTGCCGGCGAGCGCGGGCTGTGCGCCGGCGGCGACATCCGCGCGCTCTGGGAAAGCTCCAAGGTCAAGGGCGATCTCGGCAAGATCCTGTGGCGGGATGAATACATCCTCAATGCCCGCATCAAGAAGTTCCCGAAGCCCTATGTCGCCTTCATGGATGGCATCGTGATGGGCGGCGGCGTCGGGCTGTCGGCGCATTCGAGCCATCGCGTCGTCACCGAGAAGACGAAACTCGCGATGCCCGAGGTCGGCCTCGGCTTCTTCCCTGACGTCGGCGGCACCTGGCTGTTGTCGCATTCGCCGGGCGAGATCGGCACCTATTTTGGATTGACCGGGCAGACCATGAACGGTCCGGATGCCATCCATGCAAGATTTGCCGATGCGGTGGTGCCGTCGGCAAAACTGCCGGCCTTGCGTGAGGCATTGACGAAGGTGGCGTTGGGCACGACGGCGGCTGACATTAGGAAGCTGATCGACGGCTTCTCGACTGGAGAAACGGCCGGGCCGGTCGCCGCGCAGCAGGTGAAGATCGATGCGTTGTTCTCCCACGACCGCATGGAAGACATCATCGCGGCGCTGCAGCGTGATGGCTCGGACTTCGCGCAGGCGACGCTGAGGACGCTGAACGAAAAGTCGCCGCGCGGCATGGTGGTGACGCTCAAGCTGCTGCGGCTGGCGCGCAGCGCGCGCTCGCTGGAGGAATGCCTAGTGCGGGAATATCGCGCCGCGCTGGAAGTGTTCGCGAGCGACGATTTCCGCGAGGGCGTGCGCGCCGCCGTCATCGACAAGGACCGCAATCCGAAATGGTCGCCGCCGAGAATCGAGGAGGTGACGCCGGAAATGGTCGCGCCTTATTTCGCCGAGATCGGCGCTGACGAACTCAGATTTCCTTGATCAGAACAAGAAAGCTTAGCGGAGGATTCGAGATGGCAAATATCGCATTCATTGGCCTCGGCAATATGGGCGGCCCGATGGCGGCCAATCTGGTCAAGGCGGGCCACAAGGTAACCGCGTTCGATCTGGTCGAAGCCTCGCGCGATCAGGCCAAGGCCGACGGCGCCGTGATCGCCGAGAGTTCGGTTGCTTCCGTCAAGGGCGCCGATGTCGTTATCTCCATGCTGCCGGCGGGCAAACATGTGCTGTCGGTCTGGAACGAAGTGGTCCCTGTCATGACCAAGGGCACGCTGATTATCGATTGCTCGACCATCGACGTCGAAAGCGCCAAGCAGGCGCATGCGCTGGCGGCGAAGCACGGCATGCTCTCGGTCGATGCGCCGGTCTCAGGCGGAACCGGCGGCGCCAAGGGCGCGACGCTGACTTTCATGTGTGGCGGCGAGGAAAAGGCGTTTGCTGCGGCGAAACCGGTGTTGGAGAACATGGGCAAGAAGATCGTCCATTGCGGCATCGGCGGTGCAGGGCAGGCGGCCAAGATCTGCAACAACATGATCTTGGGGATTTCCATGATCGGCGTCGGCGAAGCCTTTGCGCTCGCCGAAAAGTTGGGCCTGTCGCATCAGGCGCTGTTCGATGTCGCCTCGACCTCATCGGGGCAATGCTGGGCGCTGACGTCCTATTGCCCCGTGCCCGGCCCGGTGCCGACTTCGCCCGCTAACAACGATTATAAGCCGGGATTCGCGTCGGCCCTGATGGTGAAGGATCTGACACTGGCGCAGGATGCGGCCAAGGCTGCGGGCGCGGCGACGCCGCTCGGCAAGCACGCGCAGGAGATCTACAAGGCTTTTGATGCCGCCGGCCATGGCGGGGTGGATTTTTCCGGTATTATCCAGCACGTTCGGAGCCTCGCTGCGAAATAACGGAGACCTAATGACGACCTTCCAGGAAGCGCGCGCCTTTCTGCTCAAGCACCGCACCGATTACGATGTGGCGTTGAAGGGATTTCGCTGGCCGGACCCCGTTCCATTCAACTGGGCGCTCGACTGGTTCGACGCGGAGCTCGCGCGCAATCCTGACAGCCGGGATCGCCCGGCGCTCTGGATCGTCGATCCCGGCGACAAGGAAACAAAGCTCACGTTCGCCGCGCTGTCGCGCCGCTCCAATCAGGTCGCAAACTTCCTGCGGGCGCAGGGGCTGAAACGCGGCGATCACTTGTTGTTGCTGCTCGGCAATGTCGTGCCGCTGTGGGAGACCATGCTGGCGGCGATGAAGCTCGGTGTCGTCGTTATCCCCGCCACCACGCTGCTCACCCCGGACGAACTGCGCGATCGGCTCGAGCGTGGCAGGGCGCGGGCGGTGGTTGCCTCGCAGGATCAGGTCGCGAAATTTGCGGGCCTTGGCGGCGACGGACTGGTGCGCGTCGTGGTAGGCGCGACATCGAAGCACGATGGTTGGCTGCCCTTTGAACAGGCTGCCAGCGCCTCGGACGACTTTACACCTGACGGCCCGACCAATGTCGACGATCCGATGCTGCTTTATTTCACCTCGGGCACGACGGCAAAGCCCAAGCTGGTGCGGCACAGCCAGCGCAGCTATCCGGTCGGCCACCTCTCGACGATGTTCTGGCTCGGCCTGCAGCCGGGCGACGTGCACTTGAACATTTCCTCGCCAGGCTGGGCCAAGCATGCCTGGAGTTGCTTCTTCGCGCCGTGGAATGCGGGAGCCACCGTGTTCGTGGTCAACCAGCCGCGCTTCGACGCCAAGGCCCTGCTCACCACGATCGGCCGCTGCGGCGTCACTACGCTCTGCGCGCCGCCGACGGTGTGGCGGCTGTTCATTCAGGAGAAGCTCGCGGATTTCAAGGTAAGCCTGCGCGAGGTCTGCGGCGCCGGCGAGCCGCTCAATCCCGAAGTGATCGACCAGGTGAAGGCGGCGTGGGGGCTGACGATCCGCGACGGCTATGGCCAGACCGAGACTGCGGCGCTCGCCGGCAACTCGCCGGGCCAGAAGGTGAAGGTCGGCTCGATGGGCCGTCCGTTGCCGGGCTACCGCGTGCGGATCACCGACAATGACGGCCAGGTCACCAAAGAGGGTGAGGTGACGCTGGTGCTCGGCGCCGACCGTCCCGCAGGCCTGATGCAGGGCTATCAGGGCGAGGACGGCAAATTGAGCGGGGCGGACGGCGATCTCTACCGCTCGGGCGACGTGGTGTTTGCCGACGACGAGGACTATCTCACCTTCGTCGGCCGCTCCGACGACGTCTTCAAATCATCCGACTACCGCATCAGCCCGTTCGAGCTGGAGAGCGTGCTGCTGGAACATGAATGGGTAGCTGAAGCTGCGGTTGTCCCAAGTCCCGATCCGATCCGGCTCGCGATCCCGAAGGCCTATGTGCTGCTGGTTTCGGGCGTGGAACGGACGCCGGCGACCGCCTTGTCGATCTTTAGGCATCTGCACACCCGGCTCGCGCCGTTCAAGCGTATTCGCAAGATCGAACTGGTAAAGGAGCTGCCGAAGACGATTTCCGGAAAAATCCGTCGCGTGCAGTTGCGCCGGCTCGAGCATGATAATAACCGCAGCGATGCGTTGCGCGGCGCCGAGTTCCGCGAAGAAGAATTCCCGGAGCTGCAGAAAGTGCGGACCGCCGGGTTGGAGAGCTAGCGAATGAATGAAGTCTGGAAGAAGCCGCCGGTCTCGTTTGAGGCCTATCAGGCCATGGTCGGCAAGGAGATCGGCGTGTCGTCGTGGCACTTGATCGACCAGAGCCGGATCAACCTCTATGCCGACGTGATCGAGGACCATCAGTTCATTCATGTCGACCCGGAACGGGCAAAGAAGGAAACCGCGTTCGGCAATACCATCGCGCATGGCTTTCTCACCATGTCCTTGATGAGCATCATGTCGTATGAGGTGATGCCGGTCATCGAAGGCACGGCAATGGGCGTGAACTACGGTTTCGACAAGCTGCGCTTCCTTTCGCCGGTCCGCGCCGGCTCGCGGGTCCGCGGCCGCTTCACGCTTGTTGAAGCCAAGCTGCGCAAGCCGAAGGAATTACAGTCGCGCACTAACGTTACCGTCGAGATCGAGGGCGAGGACAAGCCGGCGTTGGTCGCCGATTGGATCGGGCTGATCTATTTCAACTAGGTTTTGCCCGTCATGGCCGGGCAAAACCGCGAAGCGCGTCTTCAAACCAGTTGACCCGGCAATCCATCGCTGATCAAAAACCCTTCAATTTGATGGATGCCCGGGTCACCCCCGATCAAGTCGGGGGCAGGCCCCCGGGCATGACGGGCAGGAACAATCGGGATCAATACTCATGGCAATCAGGTTTGACGGACGCGTCGCAATCGTCACGGGCGCGGGCAATGGTCTGGGGCGGGCGCATGCGCTGGGGCTGGCGAGCCGCGGCGCCAAGGTGGTGGTCAACGATTTCGGCGGCGCGCGGGACGGCACCGGCGGCTCGCTATCGCCGGCCGAATCCGTGGTCGAGGAAATCCGCAAAGCCGGCGGCACGGCGATGGCCGACGGCGCCGACGTCTCGAAGTTCGGACAAGTCACCGCGATGGTCGAGCGGGCTACCAAGGAGTGGGGCAGTGTCGATCTGCTGTGTGCCAATGCCGGCATTCTCCGCGACAAGTCGTTTGGAAAAATGGACGTCGCCGACTTTGCCAAGGTGCTCGACGTCCACCTCGTCGGCACGTTTTACTGCTGCAAGGCGGTGTGGGATGGCATGCGCGAGCGCAACTACGGCCGGATCGTGCTGACCACCTCGTCGTCGGGCCTGTTCGGCAATTTCGGCCAGGCCAATTACGGCGCGGCGAAAGCCGGCATGGTCGGCCTGATGAACGTGCTGGCCGAGGAGGGCCGCAAGAACAACATTCGCGTCAACACGATCTCGCCGACCGCGGCCACCCGAATGACGGAAGAACTGCTGCCGCCGCAGGCGCTGGCGCTGATGAAACCCGAAGCGATCACGCCCGCGGTGGAATATCTGCTCAGTGAGGATGCGCCGACCCGCACCATCATGGGCGCGGGCGCGGGTTCGTTTGCGGTGATCAAGATCGTCGAGACCGAAGGCGTCAACCTAGCCCAGTCCGACTGGACGCCTGACGCCATCGCGGCGCATTTCGCCGAGATCGACGATGTGTCGAAGGCGAAGGCGCTGCAGGGCGCATTCGAGCAGACGCAGAAGTACGTCGCCCAGGCCGCGGCGAGGGCAGGGATTAAGCTGTAGCTCACCGTCCCTCCGCCGTCATGGCCAGGCTTGACCCGGCCATCCACGTCTTTGTTGCCGCATCAAGGTCAAGACGTGGATGCCCGGGACAGGCCCCGGGCATGACGATTGTTATTGTGGCAGCCAATCTGGCCTACACTCTCGCTATGTCTTCGCACTCCAAAAGCGCCGCCGTCATCGGCGCCGGCCCCACCGGGCTAATGGCCGCCGAAGTGCTGGCGCAAGGCGGCGCCAGCATCACCGTCTATGACGCGATGCCGTCGGCGGGGCGCAAATTCCTGATGGCGGGGCGCGGAGGGCTCAACCTTACGCACAGCGAGCCGTTGCCGCAGTTCCTCGCCCGCTACCGCGAGGCGATGCCGCACCTGAAAATCGCCATCGAAGCGTTTCCGCCGCAGGCGTTGTGCGACTGGAGCGAGGCATTGGGGCAGGAAACATTTATCGGCTCCAGCGGCCGGGTCTTTCCAAAGGCCTTCAAGGCGTCGCCGTTGCTGAGGGCCTGGCTGCGGCGACTGGACTCGATGGGCGCAAGACTGGCGCTGCGTCACCGCTGGACCGGCTGGGATGAGCAGGGCCGCCTGCGCTTCGAAACGCCTGGTGGACCGCTCGCCGTCGAGTCTTGCGCAACCGTGCTGGCGCTCGGGGGCGCGAGCTGGCCGCGGCTTGGTTCCGATGGCACGTGGACGGAAACGCTCGCTGCAGAGGGCGTGAAGATATCGCCGCTGCGGCCGGCCAATTCCGGCTTCACCGTCGCCTGGTCGGGCATTTTCCGCGACCGCTTTGAAGGCCAGCCGCTCAAGGGTGTGGCGCTGACCTTTGGAGCGCACACTCAGCGTGGCGAGGCTATCGTCACCCGCACCGGCATCGAGGGCGGCGCGATCTATGCGCTTTCGGCTGAGCTGCGCGAGGCCATTATGATTTCAGGGCAGGCGACCCTGCACATCGCGCTTCGGCCTGATCTTGAGCAAACAGAGCTGATCGCGCGGCTGTCGGAACCAAGGGGCAAGCAATCCCTGTCCAACTTCCTGCGCAAGGCCGTGGGTTTGTCGCCGGTTGCGATCGGCTTGCTGCAGGAAGCCGCCAAGGCATCCGGCGCTTCGCTGGCGTCGATGTCGCCGGCCGATCTAGCTCACCTCATCAATGCCGTCCCGATCGAACTCAACGGCATCGCGCCAATCGCGCGCGCGATCTCGACGGCGGGCGGAATAGTGTTCGACGAACTCGATGCTGATTTCATGATCCGCCGTTTGCCCGGCGTGTTCGTGGCCGGCGAAATGCTCGATTGGGAAGCCCCGACCGGCGGCTATCTCTTGCAGGCGTCGTTCGCGACGGGGGTGGCGGCAGGGAGAGGGGCGTTGACGTGGCTGGAGCGCAAAATCTAACCCCGTCATTGCGAGCGAAGCGAAGCAATCCATCTCGCCGCAAGCGGAGGAATGGATTGCTTCGTCGCTTTGCTCCTCGCAATGACGGCTGTGGCGTCGACGGCACTCCCTACCGCAACTTCCCCCTTGCCGCAACAGGCAGCGTGCCGATGATCTCGTCGCCGCGCACCATCACCACCTCGTCCATCATGTTGACGACGACGCAGACATGATTGGGTACGATCCGGACGACGTCGCCGACATTCGGCCGCGTGTTGCTGCGGGCCAGGTCGAGGAAGCCGTGCTCTTCCGCGAAGCGCGCGATCTTCGCCTCGGGGTGCTCAAGGATCAACCCGTAGCCGTCGAGACCGCCGCCGGGATCCGATGTCAGCGTCTTCGAGCCGGCGTCCAGAATGCCGCGGTCCGGTCCGGCGCGGCTCACGACTGTGGAATAGATGTTCAGCGCGCAATCGTCCCATTCGGCGACGCCAGCCGCGACCTGCATGCGGTCGTTGTAGATATAGGTGCCGGGCCGATGCTCGGTCGCGCCCTTCAGCTTGCCGAGATTTTTCAGATTGGGCGAGCCGCCGGTCGAAACCATCGTCGCATCGAGCCCATGCGCGCGGACGCCCGCCAGGGCCTCATCGAAAAACTTTTGTGCTTCCACCCAGCCGGTCTCGGTCGGGTACAGCATGAAGCCCGCAAATTGCAGGCCCTTCGAGCCCGCAATCTCGCGCGCCAGCGCAATAGCTTCCGCCGGCGTTTCGACGCCGGCGCGCTTGCGCCCCGTATCGCACTCGACCACGACTGACAGCGGTCGGCCCGAAGCTGCGGCGGCCTGCGGCAGGCCGGCGATCACGGTCGAATTGTCGGCAGCGACCGTCATGTTGGCCTTGGCCTGCAGCGCCGCGAGCCGGGCCATCTTCTCCTCGCCGATCAGATTGTAGCTGATCAGGATGTCGTCGATGCCTGCATCCGCCATCACTTCGGCCTCGCCGAGCTTCTGGCAGGTGATGCCCTTGGCGCCGGCCGAGACCTGCATCTGCGCGAGCAGCGGGCTCTTGTGGGTCTTGATATGCGGCCGGTTGGCGACGCCGGCGGTATCGCAGGCGACCTGGATGCGGGCGATATTGCGCTCGACGCGGTCCATGTCGATGACCGCACAGGGCGTGCCGTATTCGCGGGCGATTTTTGCGGCGAGGGGCGTTGTCATGCGGTCGATTCCAATTCGTTGTTGCCGTCATTGCGAGCGAAGCGAAGCAATCCATTTCTCCGCACACGAGGAAGGATGGATTGCTTCGTCGCTTCGCTCCTCGCAATGACGGAAGGATACCATGCGGCTTCTACGCTTGCTCAATCTCTTCCCGCAAAACTTCCAGCTCCAGCCACCGGTCTTCGGCGGCGGCCAGTTCTTCCTGCGCTTTTGCAATCGCCGATGACGCCGCATCGAATTTCCTGCGATCCTTGGCGTAGAGGTCGGGATCGTCAAGCAGCTTCTGCTGCTTTGCGATCTCGGCCTGCAATTTCGCGATCGTTTTCGGCAGCGTTTCCAGCGCGTGCTTTTCGTTGAAGTTCAGCCGGCGTTTGGGGGCGGCGGAAGGGGCGGTAGCTCTGGTCTCCTTCTTTTCCTCAATCGGCGCCGGTCCATTGACAGATTCCCGCGACAAATCCTCGCCGCGCTGCGCCAGCATGTCGGTGTAGCCGCCGGCATACTCGATCCAGCGGCCATTGCCTTCCGGCACGATCACCGACGTCACCACGCGATCGAGGAAGTCGCGGTCGTGGCTGATCAGGATCACCGTGCCCTCGTAATCGCCAAGCATCTCCTCGAGCACGTCGAGCGTTTCGAGATCGAGGTCGTTGGTCGGCTCGTCCAGTACCAAGAGGTTCGACGGCTTTGCCAGCGCTCGCGCCAACATCAGCCGGCCGCGCTCGCCGCCGGAAAGCACCTCCAGCGGCGTGCGCATTTGTTCTTGCGCGAAGAGAAAGTCCTTCATGTAGCTGACCACGTGTTTCGGCTTGCCGCCGACCATGACATGGTCGCCGCGGCCGCCGGTCAGCGCTTCCGCCAGCGTCGATTTCGGATCGAGGCTTTCGCGGTGCTGGTCCAGCGTCGCCATTTCGAGATTGGCGCCGAGTCGGATCGTGCCGCTATCGGGGGGATCGTTGCCGATCAAAAGATGAACGAGCGTGGTTTTGCCGGCGCCGTTCGGGCCGACGATGCCGATGCGGTCACCGCGCTGGACCCGAATTGAGAAGCCGTCGACGATCTTGCGGTCGCCATAGGCCTTGGCGATGTTCTTCGCCTCGATGACCAGCCGGCCAGATTTTTCAGCTTCGGCGGCCGCGAGGTTGGCATTGCCGGCAGTACCGCGATAATTGCGCCGCTGGTCGCGCAGCGCGTGCAGGTTACCGAGCCGCTTGACGTTGCGCTTGCGGCGGCCGGAGACGCCATAGCGCAGCCAGTGTTCCTCGTTGACGATCTTGCGGTCGAGCTTGTGCTGCTCGCGCTCTTCTTCCGCCAGCACCTCGTCGCGCCAGGCTTCGAATGCGGAGAAGCCGCGGTCGATCTGCCGGATCTGGCCGCGGTCGAGCCAGGCGGTCGAGCGCGACAGGTTGGAAAGGAACCGGCGATCGTGACTGATGAGGACAAGCGCGCAGCGGCGGCTTTCCAGTTCGCGTTCGAGCCATTCGATGGTGGGAAGGTCGAGATGGTTGGTCGGCTCGTCCAGCAGCAGGATATCGGGCGAGGGCGCCAGCACCCGCGCCAGCGCGGCGCGGCGGGCTTCGCCGCCCGAGATATGCGCGGGGTCTTCGTCGCCGGAGAGCCCGAGCTGCTCGACGAGATAGCGTGCCTGGTAGTGATCGTCGCCGGGGCCGAGGCCGGCCTCGACATAGGCCAGCGTGGTCTTGTGGTCGCCGAAATCAGGCTCCTGCGGCAGATAGCGGATGGTGGCGCCGGGCTGCACGAAGCGGCTGCCGCCGTCGGGCTCGACCAGTCCGGCGGCGATTTTCAGCAGCGTCGATTTGCCGGAGCCGTTGCGTCCGATCAGGCAGACGCGCTCGCCCGACGACACCGACAATTCCACGCCCGACAACAGCGGCGTGCCGCCAAACGTCAGCCTTATATCTTTCAACTGGATCAGCGGCGGCGCCATCGTTCAACCCTGGTTCGGCGCAGGCTGCTGCGCCTGCTGGCGCTGGATGCGGCGGATGGTCTGGTCGAGCGCCGACAGAAACGTCGAGCGGTCGCGCGGTGCAAAGGACCTTGGACCGCTGGTCACTTCGCCGGATGAGCGCAGGTCGGTCATCAGATTGCGCACCGCAAGCGTCATCCCGATCGATGCTTCCGTGAACGGCTTGCCGTTCGGCGCGATCACTTCGGCACCGGCCTTCACGCAACGGCTAGCGAGCGGGATATCCGATGTGATGACGATGTCGCCGCGGCCGGCGCGCTCCGCGATCCAGTCGTCGGCGGCGTCCATGCCGGAACCGGCGGCAATGCGCTCGATCAGCGGATCCTGCGGCACGCGGATGAAATTTCCCGCAACGACGCTGACCGGCAGGCCGTGGCGGATCGCGACGCGATAGATCTCGTCCTTCACCGGGCAGGCGTCGGCATCGACATAGATGCGGGTTTGGTTCACGTCAGGCATATCAGTTCGACAGCGGTTCTTTTGCCCGCGCGTGGTAACCTATTCGATGCCGGAATGCGAGGAAAACGGGGGCCGGGAACACGCTTGCGTCGGCACATTCTTTGCGTACCATAACCGGCGGAAAAACAACCAAAAACAACAGGAAACCGGCATGCCCATCGAGCCGTATCGCGTCCAGGCCTACAACACCGCCAAACAATCCGAAAACAAGATGCATGATGACACCGTGGCGAAGCGGTTCGGATTTTCGGGTGGGCTGGTCCCCGGCGTCGACGTGATGGCCTACATGATGCACCAACCGGTGACGAAATGGGGCCGCGCATTTCTGGAACGCGGATTGATCGAGGCGCGTTTCGTCAAGCCGGTTTATGACGGCGAACTCGCGGAGCTGACGGCGGAAGAAAGCGACGGCGTGCTGTCGATCGAGGTGCAGAGCCGCGGCGCGCTTTGTGCCACCGGCACGGCGTCGTTGCCGGTCTCCGCGCCGGCTGTTTCGATCGCAGACTACAGGGAAGTCGCGGCGGTCGCGGAGCGCAAGCCGGTCAACGCGTCTTCCTATGAAGTCGGCAAATGGCTCGGCGCCACTCCGCGCGACTGGGCAGGCGAAGCGGCCGCGGGATATCTCGCCGACATCAGGGAAACCGATACGATCTACGCCAGGGAGGGCCTGGGTCATCCCGGCCTGCTGCAGCGGGTGATGAATCGCGTGCTGGTCGACAATGCCATCCTGGGGCCGTGGATTCATGTCGGCAGCCGCATGCAGCTTTTGTCGGCCGCGAGAGCCGGCGATGTCATCACCGCGCGTGCGAAGGTGGTCGGCAATTACGACAAGAAGGGCCATCGCTTCGTCGAGCTCGACGCGCTGGTCGTCGGCAACGGCAACACGCCGCTGGCGCATTGCCACCACATCGCGATCTACCAGCCGCGCGAGCAGGCGGCGGCGTAGGGCAGCGCGGTCTCACCTGTCATTCCCCGCGTAGGAATCCAGTACGCCGCGGCTTCTCGCCTCTACAACGAGCGTCTCTGGAATACTGGGCGGATTCGCCCGGTCAAGCCGGGCGATGACAGGGGTGTATGCGGTAGCTCTTGAGCTACGCCGCCTGCTTCGCCTTCGCATCCTGAATCGCCCGCCACACCCGTTCCGGCGTCAAGGGCATGTCGATATGCGTGATGCCGTAATCCGACAGCGCGTCGACCACCGCGTTGACGACGCAGACGAGGCTGCCGGCGCAGCCGGCTTCGCCGCAACCCTTGGTGCCCAGCGGATTGGATTTTGCCGGCGAGGGGTGGTCGCCGATCTCCATCGGCGGAATGTCCTCGGCCCGCGGCAGCGCGTAATCCATGAACGAGCCGGTGATCGGCTGGCCGCTTGCATCGTAGCTGACCTGCTCCATCAGCGCCTGCCCGATGCCCTGCGCGACGCCGCCATGCAACTGGCCGGCGACGATCATCGGATTGACCACGGTGCCGAAATCGTTGACCGCAAAATAGCGCACGATTTGCACGACGCCGGTCTCGGGATCGATTTCCACTTCCGCGACATGGCAGCCGTTGGGGAAGGTGGACGGCGTATCCTTGGTGGCATGGTCGACGTCGAGCGACAGCGGCACGCCTTCGGGCATCTTGCCCTCGCGCAGGCGCTTCGCCAAATCCATGATGCCGATCGAGCGGTCGGTGCCGGCGATGGTGAAGCGGCCATTGGCGAATTCGATGTCGCCTTCGGATGCCTCCATCAGATGCGCGGCCGCCTGCTTGCCCTTTGCAATCACGAGCGCGGAGGCTTCCACGATCGCCTGGCCGGTCGCCGTGATCGAGCGCGAGCCGCCGGTGCCGTTGCCGAAGCGGACGAGATCGCTGTCGTTCTGCTCGATGGTGATCTTCTCGAAGGGGACGCCGAGCTGCGCAGACAGCACTTGGGCGAACGGCGCGGCGTGACCCTGGCCGTAATCGAGCGTGCCGGTGGTCAGCTTCACCGACCCGTCAGGCTCAAAGGTGATCTTGCCGAGTTCGCCGCTCGGCGGCGCGGTGACTTCCAGATACGACCCAACGGCGATGCCGCGCAGCTTGCCGCTCTTCCGGCTCTCCTTCTTGCGCTTGGTAAAATTGGCGTGGTCGGAAATCTCCAGTGCCTTGTTGAAGACGCCGGCGAAGTCGCCGCTGTCATAGGTGACGCCCGAAGCTGCTGCGAACGGCAGTTGCGTCGGTTTGATGAAGTTGCGCTTGCGCAGCGTCAGCCGGTTGATGCCCATCTCGTCGGCGGCGCGGTCGATCAGCCGCTCCATGTAGTAGTTCGCCTCGGGCCGGCCGGCGCCGCGATAGGCGCCCATCAAGGTGGTGTTGGTCAACACCGTCTTGATGTCGACGCCGAGCAGCGGGGTGCGGTAGACGCTGGCGAGGTTCTTGCCGGTGTTGAGCGACAGCGGCCCCGGCGCGACGCCCGTGATATAGGCGCCGAGATTGCCGTAACCGGAAAGCCGCACCGCCAGAAACTTGCCGTCGGCATCGAGCGCCAGTTCGGCGTGGATGAGCTGCGCGCGGCCGTGGCTGTCGGAGAGGAAGCTGGTCGAGCGTTCGTCGGTCCATTTTACCGGACGGCCCAGCGCCTTCGCCGCATGCAGGATGCAGGTATATTCGGGATAGCTGACGTTCTTCATGCCGAAGGAGCCGCCGACATTGGCGGTCAGGATGCGCACCTTGTCGTTGGGCACGTTGAGGATTTTTGCCAGCATCACCTTGTTGCCGGAAACGCCCTGCGTCGGCACCTGCAGCGTGAAGCGTTCGGCGGCCTTGTCGTAGGCGGCCAGCGCGACGCGCGGCTCCATCGACACCACGGCAACGCGGGTGTTGACGATGTCGAGCCTGGTTACATGGGCGGCGGCAGCGAACGCGGCGTCGATCTTGGCGGCATCGCCATAGTGATAATCCAGCGCGACGTTGTTCGGGATGTGATCGTAAAGCTGCGGCGCGCCGGGCTTTGCGGCTTCCGCCGCATCGGTCACGGCGGGCAGCGGCTCGATGTCGAGCTCTATGGCCTCCGCCGCATCGCGCGCCTGCGCCAGCGTTTCCGCGACCACGAAAGCGACGGGGTCGCCGACAAAACGCACCTTGTCGGTCGGCAGCGCCGGGCGGTTGGTCTGCAACAGCGGCGAACCGTCGCGGCTCTTCAACGGCAGGCCGCAGGTGAAGGGGCCGTAGCCGGCGGTCTCGAGATCCTTGCCGGTCCAGACGCCGAGCACGCCCGGCATCGCCTTGGCGGCGGCCGTGCCGATCCCCCTGATGATTCCGTGGGCATGGCTGGAGCGCACCATCCAGCAATAGGCCTGGCCGGGCAGGGTGAAATCGTCGGTGTATTTGCCCCGGCCGCGCACCAGCGTGTCGTCTTCCTTGCGGCGCACCGGCTGCCCCACACCGTATTTTTGCAGTGCGATAGCGTTGTCCAGGGAGGAGGCCGACGTGTGATCTTGCATCGAAAACACCTGAAATTCTTGGGATTCTCTTGGATTTCTTGCTGGATTCTTGGTTCCGCGGGTTCCCGCTCAGATAACGTACCGTGTAATCCCGGACAACGCCTGATTGGGCATAGTCCTATGTGATGGGTTGTTGCGTAGCCCCTTGGCGCTGCTAAAGTTTCCGTGAACGGTGATTTTCTTCGGCGGCCCAGACGCGGCCTGCGGAAAGACAGTTTTGATGAACCACGATACGCGGCTGCGCGAAGCCCTTGAGGCCTGCGCCAGCCCGGCAGGGGCGGTTGCGGCGGCCACGGCAAACGGTGTCTATGCCGCACTCGACCTTGGCACCAACAATTGCCGCCTTTTGATCGCCCACCCGGCCGGCGACGGTTTTCGCGTGGTGGATTCGTTTTCACGGATCATCCGGCTTGGCGAGGGCATTTCCGCCACCGGTTCCATCAGCGAGGCGGCGATCGAGCGCGCCATCGCGGCGCTCAGCATCTGCAGCGACAAGATCCGCTACCGCAAGGCCAAGCGCCTGCGGTTGATCGCAACCGAAGCCTGCCGAGCCGCCGCCAATGCCGACAGCTTTCGTGCCCGGGTCGCGAGCGAGACTGGCATCCGCCTCGAGGTGATCGATCGCGAGACCGAAGCAACCCTGGCCGTGATCGGCTGCTCGCCGCTGCTCGACGCCAAAGGGCGGGGCGCGATCCTGTTCGACATTGGCGGCGGGTCGACCGAGCTGGTGCGGATCGAGCGCGATCCGGAAGAGCAGAACGCGGTGCCGCGCATCAAAGCGTGGATGTCGGTCCCGCTCGGCGTCGTCACGCTGGCGGAGCATTTCGGCGGACGTGACGTCACGGCGGAATCCTATGCAAGGATGGTGCGCGAAGTCGCGCACTATGTGGCGCCGTTTGCGGTCGAGCACGGCAACGATCTGCGCGACATGCATATGCTGGGCACCTCAGGCACCGTGACGACGCTTGCCGGCATCCATCTCAACCTGCCGCGCTACGACCGCCGGCGCATCGATGGCATCTGGATGAACGGTCCCGACGTTACGGCGGTGATCCAGCGGTTGCTCGGTATGAGTTATCAGGAACGGGCCAACAATAATTGCATCAGCGTCGAGCGCGCCGATCTGGTGCTGGCCGGCTGCGCCATTCTCGACGCGATCCGCGACGCCTTCCCATTGCCTCGGCTCCGCGTCGCCGACCGGGGCCTGCGCGAGGGCATGCTGGTGGAGATGATGCGCGAGGACGGCGCGCTGCGGCCGTGCTGATGTGTGGGTCCCGGGCTATGCCCGCAAACTGGAAGAGCGGCTGAAAGCGGCCGCTCTTCCCTCAAGGCTGAGCAATAGGGCCCGCACTAGGCTGCGCGCCGTACCTCTTCCATATTCTGCTTAATCTGCTTTCCGGCATCGTCGGCCAATTTGAGCGACATATCGGCTATCCGCCGGCTGCTCTCCAGAACAGATCCCACGGTCTCACGTACCAGGTCCGTCTGAACGGCTGCAACCTCCTGAGGAGTTCGGCAGGCCCACAATTCATTCATGCGGTCCATGTTCGTCTCGACTTGATGCCGAACCAACTGCAGGTATTCCTGCGAAATGCCGCCCATCACTTTGGCAGCAGTCGTGCCGGTAGATAGGATGGTTTGCGCGTTGCGGGCCGATCGTTCGGCTGCCTGTTGCACTCCGTCTCCCGACAGACCGAGCGATCGACCAAGTTGCTCCGTGGACCGCCCCATCAGGGTCGTCGCCATATCCAGGCCGAAGCGCCAAGTGTTCTGTAACGTCTCGGCGTTTTGCTGGAATAGGGTAGCACCTGCCCGGACCACTTCCTCTCCGGCTTCAGCCGCAGCATGTCCGATCCGCGTCGTCTGCTCGGCTGCAGCTTGTCCAAAGCGGCTGGTCTGTTCGGCAGTCTTCTCGCCGGCGCGGCGGGCGGCGTCTTCCATGCCTTGGGTAGACTTTTCCTCTTGGCGTGGGTTGGCCATCTTAGTTCTCCGCTGATTGCAGGTTGATGACTCCCCCAGCTCCGACCCGAGCAACGCAATCGCTGTGCGACCGTTCCAAGCCTTCCGATCTTTTCCGCACACCTCGCTTACTTCGCAACGACTGCTTAGGAACGTCGGCAAACATGTCGCGGTTATGCCGCAGACTGGCTCTTCACCCGCCGCAATTCGGATCGCTAGGCACGGCACAAGGCTCAGCGAATGTCCACTGCCCCGAAGCTATCTTAGGGGGTCGTCCTTGTTCTGGTGATTGGGAATATAGTGTCTCGGTCACGGCCGAACGGAGGTACCCACCGATCGGCAGTTTCATCGACCGCGATGGCGTGCGGCTGCATTACCTCGAACGGGATGACCCGGCAGCTCGGTGCGTCGCGCTGTTCCATGGCAACGGGGGCCGGCGCTAGGATGGTGGGTCCGGCGGCCCATCATCCTCGCTTCAATGCGCATCCACTTCCGTGCTACTGATTCCAGGCTCCGGGTCCGGACTGGCATTTTCAAGACAAGTATCGATATGGCGAAAGACACCACCGGACGGCTGCACGTCACGGTCAAAAGCGCGGGCAAGCGCAAGCTGTCGTCAAAGCTCTGGCTGGAGCGGCAGCTCAACGATCCCTATGTGGCAAAGGCCAAGCGGGAGGGCTATCGCTCGCGGGCGGCCTATAAGCTGATCGAAATCGACGACAAATATCGGTTTCTCAAGCCCGGCAATGCCGTGGTCGATCTCGGCGCGGCCCCCGGCGGCTGGAGCCAGATCGCGGCCAAGCGTGTCGGCGCGATCAATGGCAAGGGCAAAGTGGTGGCGATCGATCTGCTGGAAATGCCGGAAATTCCCGGCGTCGATTTCGCGCAGCTCGACTTTCTGGCGGAGGACGCACCCGAAAAGCTGATCGCAATGATGGGCGGGCGCGCCGATGTTGTGATGTCCGACATGGCGGCCAACACCACCGGCCACCGCAAGACCGACCAGCTCCGCATCATCGGCCTCGTCGAGACGGCCGCGGCCTTTGCCGCTGAGGTGCTCAATCCCGGCGGGACGTTCCTGGCAAAAGTCTTTCAAAGCGGCGCCGATGCCGAACTCGTCGGCCAATTGAAGCGCGACTTTTCCAGCGTGCGTCACGTCAAGCCGGCCTCGAGCCGGCAGGACTCCTCGGAGCGCTACGTGCTGGCGATGGGCTTTCGAGGGCACCGCAACTAGCGCAACCTGCGCGGCGCGGGGACTGGACGGCGTCTCCGACGGTTGCAGTCCTGGGCCGGATCACGCGTCGAATCCCTGGAACTTTCTCCCGTAGCGGCGTATTTCAATACTCAGTATTTGTATTCAGTACTCAGGCGCGGTCTGTTTATCGCATGCAGCCCGAAACGCCACCGGGAATTTTGTGCAAGCGAGCCGCGCCTCCGTCTGGGAAGGAGTATTCCCGTGATGGAGCAGAGGGCCAGAGTCGGTAATCGATTGTTAGCTGCGTTGCCGCCGGCAGACCTCGATTTGCTTGTGCGTCATTTCCGACTGGTTACCCTCGAACGTGACGCCGTACTGGTGCGGTCGGGCGATCCAATAGAACGGATTCATTTCCCGCTTAGCGGCCTGATCGCTTTTGTGATGGATATGCCGAGCGGACAAACCGTTGCGACCGCCGTCGTTGGCAATGAAGGAGCCGTGGGCGTCCTGACGACGCTGGGGCCTTCCCGCTCTCCGATGACGGCGGTGGTGCGGGTGGCGGGGACCGCGCTGCAGATTTCGCCGGCACAGTTTCAGGCGGCGCTTGAACGCAGCAGCGCCTTGAGGGGAACGGTTCAAATCCACACCAGGGCGTTAATGGTCCAATTCCAACACGTCGCAGCCTGCAATGCGCTGCACTCGGTGACGGCCCGCCTGGCAAGATGGTTGCTGCAACTCCACGATCGTGCCGACGGCGACATCCTGCCGCTGACGCAACAGACGCTTTCGGAACTGCTCGGTGTGCGCCGCCCGACGGTGACGCATGTCGTATGCAAGCTGCGCGACTCGGGTGGAATCCGATCCAATCGGCGCAGCTCGATTGAGATTGACAGGAAGCGGCTCGAAGCGGCGACATGCGAGTGCTACCAGCTCATGCGCCGTAGAATCGATCGCATCTTCCTGACGGAAGACATGAAAGCGCCGCCGCTTGGCGCCGAAGCTTCCCTGTCTGTCAACGCGGACGAAGTGCGGCAGCGCACTCCGACGCGGGGAGTGACCGGCCCGACGGCCAAGGGGTCATTGAGGGGGCATTGAGAGGTCATTGAGAGGTCGTTGACCGGATTGCCGGGACTCAGCGGCTCGACGGGCGCAGGATGTTCGGCGCGGCACGGAGACGGGAAAATCCGGCATTTGGGTGTGAAAATGCGCCGCGAGTTACCCCAGTCGCTGATCCCGAGCGTCCTCGGTGCCTTCGCTGGCGGCCTTCCTAGTCGCTGCCTTTTCCGCACCCTTGCGGCTGGAGATCTCGACGACCTTGCGCCCTGAAATCTCGTGGCCGGCGTCGTCAGGCATCTGCCGGAAGAAGTAGGCCGACGCCGCCGAGATGATCGCAACCACGAGGAACGCGGGCGGGAATACGCCGGCATTCAGCTCTGTGACATGCTGGTACAGCATGGTCGATTCGACCGAGAACGCGCCCACGGCGACGCCTGCCGATATCGCCAATTGCTGGTTGACGCTGACGAGCGTGGTGGCTCGGCTCATCTGCGCCGGCTCGACCTCGGCATAGGCGACGGTGTTGATCGCAGTGAACTGCAGCGAGCGGAAGAAGCCGCCGACCACCAGGATGATGAAGATCAGCAACAGCGGCGTCGTCACCGTGAACAATGCGCAGGCCGCGAGAAAGACTGCGCTGATGACGGCGTTGACCGTCATCATGTAGCGGAAGCCGAAGGCGCGAATGATGCGCGCCGCCAGCGTCTTCATCCCCATGGCGCCGACGGCCGAGGCAAACGTCACCAGGCCGGACTGGAACGGCGTCAGCCCAAAACCCTCCTGCATCAACAGCGGCAGCAGGAACGGCAGCGCGCCGATGCCGAGCCGGAACAGGAAGCCGCCGATAATGCTGGCGCGCATGGTGGACAGCCGCAGCAGCGAGAAATCGAGCACCGGCGAGCCGGTTCGTTTCGCGTGCATGACATAGAGAGTCATCGAGATGGTGCCGATCGCGACCAGGCCGGCGATAATCGGCCAGGGCAACAAATTGAGACCTGCGACCGAGAGACCGAAGGCGATGCCGGCTAGCCCAATCCCGGCCAGCACCAGCCCATAGAGATCGAAGCGCTCGGGATCCTCGCTCTTGATCGGGTCGATGTACTTCATCGCCATGAAGATGCCGAGCAGCCCGATCGGAATGTTGATCAGAAATATCCAGTGCCAGGAGAAGTAGGTGGTAATGAAGCCGCCGAGCGGGGGGCCGATCACCGGCCCGACCAGCGCCGGCACCGTTACCCACGTCATCGCATTGACGAGCGCGCTCTTGTCGATCGAGCGCAACAGCACCAGCCGCCCGACCGGCGTCATCATAGCCCCGCCCATGCCCTGCAGAATGCGGGCAATGACGAAATGGGTGATGTTCTGCGACAGCGCGCACCCGATCGACCCGATCATGAACACCCCGATGGCGATCGAGAACACCATGCGCGCACCGAAGCGATCGGCGGTCCAGCCGCTGGCCGGAATGAACACGGCGAGCGAGAGCAAATAGGACGTGATCGCCAGCTTCAGCGTCAGCGGGCTGGTGCCGATGTCAGCCGCGATCGCCGGCAGCGAGGTCGCAATCACCGTCGAGTCCATGTTCTCCATGAACAGCGCGGTGGCGACGATCAGCGGGATCAGGCGTTGCTTATCCATCGGGATCGGGGACTGGAGAGAGAGGCAGGCGAGGGCGCTGTATCATCCCGCCGTCACACAAGCCATTGCGAAACCGGGCAAACCACCTAAATCCTGCGTGACGCTGGTATGCACCGCGCCAGCCGCTGGAGGTCATGATGATCTACGTTCTCGCCGCGCTGTTGCCGCCGCTCGGGCTGCTCCTGAACGGGCAGCCGTTTTCGGCGATCTTCAACCTGGTCCTGATCGTGTTTTGCCTGGTTTTCGGGCTGATCTTCCACGTCCTGCTCTTGGTGCCGTCGGCGCATGCGCTGATCGCGGTTCACATGAAGCGGGAGGATCGCCGGCACCGCGAGGTGGTGGAGGCGATCCGCCAGCACGGGCCGCCGCCGGGCTATCGGCCGTAAGGCCTTCCCGTAAGCTCTTGCCCTAAGCCCTTGGGATTGCGGCGTTTCCCGAAAAGTCTGTGCATAGCCGTCAAACGCTTTGATTCGGCGTGCTGCCATGCTATCGACCACCGTCAACCCCACCGATGGGCTTCGATTCGACGGCGATGCCGGTAGCATCGGCGAAGGCGGCGTTCATCCATAGAACTGATCGCGGCGGCGAGCCGCCGAAAGGAGTTGGCAATGGCGCAGGGACTTCAGGGTATCCGTGAAGCCTTCACGTTCGACGATGTGCTTCTGAAGCCCGGTCTCTCGGATATCTTGCCCTCGGAGGCTGATATCCGCTCCTACGTGACCCGCGCGATTCCGCTGAACATTCCGATTATCGCGTCGGCGATGGATACGGTCACCGAAGCGCGCATGGCGATCGCGATGGCGCAATCCGGCGGCGTCGGCGTCATCCACCGCAACTTCGATCCGGAGGGGCAGGCCGCGCAGGTGCGGCAGGTCAAGAAGTATGAATCCGGAATGGTGGTCAATCCGCTGACCATCGGTCCCGATGCGATGCTGTCGGACGCGCTGGCGCTGATGAAGGACCATGGCTTTTCCGGCATTCCCGTCGTCACCGGCGCCGGCAAGAATTCGCCCGGCAAGCTGATCGGCATTCTCACCAACCGCGACGTCCGCTTTGCGACCAATCCCAAACAAAAAGTCTCGGAGCTGATGACGCACGAGAACCTCGTCACGGTTCGCGAGGATGTCAGCCAGGACGAAGCGAAGCGGATGCTGCACACGCACCGCATCGAGAAATTGCTCGTTGTCGACGACCAGTACCGCTGCGTCGGGCTGATCACCGTCAAGGACATGGAAAAGGCGGTTGCGCATCCGCTCGCCTGCAAGGACGAGCATGGCCGCCTGCGTGTGGCTGCCGCGACCACGGTCGGCGAGGGTGGCTTTGAGCGCACCGAGCGGCTGATCGATGCCGGCGTCGACCTGATCGTGGTCGATACCGCACACGGCCATTCTTCGCGGGTGCTCGACGCGGTCAATCGCATCAAGCGGCTTTCCAACGCGGTGCAGGTGATTGCCGGCAACATCGCAACGAAAGAGGGCGCGCAGGCGCTGATCGACGCGGGCGCTGACGCGATCAAGGTCGGCATCGGCCCGGGCTCGATCTGCACGACGCGCATCGTCGCCGGCGTCGGCGTGCCGCAGCTCACCGCGATCATGGATGCGGTGGAAGCGGCGAAGAAGGCCAACGTTTCAGTGATTGCCGATGGCGGCATCAAATATTCCGGCGATCTGGCCAAAGCGCTCGCCGCCGGCGCCGACATCGCCATGGTCGGCTCGCTGCTCGCCGGCACCGACGAGACGCCCGGCGAAGTGTTTCTGTGGCAGGGCCGCTCCTACAAGGCCTATCGCGGCATGGGTTCGGTCGGCGCGATGGCGCGCGGCTCGGCCGACCGCTATTTCCAGCAGGACATCAAGGACACGCTGAAACTGGTGCCCGAGGGCATCGAGGGCCAGGTGCCCTACAAGGGCCCGGTCGCCAATGTCATGCACCAGCTCGCCGGCGGCCTGCGCGCCGCGATGGGCTATGTCGGCGCACGCAATCTCGCCGAATTCCACGAAAAGGCGCAGTTCGTCCGCATCACCGGCGCGGGCCTGCGCGAAAGCCACGTCCACGACGTGACGATCACGCGGGAGAGCCCGAATTATCCGGGCGGGGCGTAGTTCTCCTCCGTCATTCCGGGATGGTCCGAAGGACCAGACCCGGAGTCTCGAGATTCTCAGGTGCGCAATTGCGCACCATAGTTCGCTTCGCGCCCCGGAATGACGGCGTTTGGAACGGGAGCGCCACTCTCCACCGTCATTGCGAGCGCAGCGAAGCAATCCATTTCACAGCTTGCGGAGCTGTGGATTGCTTCGCTACGCTCGCAATGACGAACAACAATAACATTTGGAGGAAACCGTCATGTCCCAAGCCAAACGCATCGTTCTCGCCTCGCGCCCCGTCGGCGAACCAAAGCCCTCCGACTTCCGCCTTGAGGATTGCCCCATCCCCACGCCGGGCGCTGGCGAGGTGCTCCTTCGCACCATCTGGCTGTCGCTCGATCCCTACATGCGCGGGCGCATGAGTGACGGGCCGTCCTATGCCCAGCCGGTGCCGATCGGCGGCGTGATGGAAGCAGGCACCGTCAGCGAAGTGATCGCCTCGAACAATCCCGGCTTCGCCAAGGGCGACATCGTGCTCTCGCGCGCCGGCTGGCAGACGCATGCGGTCTCCGACGGCAAGGGTCTTGCAAAAATCGATCCGAAAATCGCGCCGATCTCGACCGCGGTCGGCGTGCTCGGCATGCCCGGCATGACGGCGTATACGGGCCTGCTCGACATCGGCAAGCCGCAGGCAGGCGAAACCGTCGTCGTCGCCGGCCGCTTCCGGCGCGGTCGGCTCGGCGGTCGGCCAGATCGCGAAGATCAAGGGCGCCCGCGCGGTCGGCATTGCCGGCGGCAAGGACAAATGCGCTTACGTCAAGAATGAACTCGGCTTCGACGATTGCCTCGATCACCGCGACCCTGATCTCGCGGCCAAGCTGAAGGATGCTTGCCCAAAAGGCATCGACGTCTATTTCGAAAATGTCGGCGGCGCGGTGTTCGAAGCGGTGTTCCCGCTGCTCAATGCGTTTGCGCGCATTCCGGTCTGCGGCCTGATCGCACATTACAACGACACGCAGGCGGTGGCGCCGAAATGGGCGCCGTCCCTGATGCGCGCGGTATTGACCAAGCGCCTGACCATCCGCGGTTTCATCGTCAGCGATTTCGCCGCGCGCCACGGCGACTTCCTGCGCGACATGTCGGGGTGGGTGCGCGAGGGCAAAGTCAAGCACAAGGAGTTCGTCACCGAAGGGCTCGAGAGCGCGCCGACTGCGTTCATGGGCCTTCTGAAGGGCGCCAATTTCGGTAAGCAGTTGGTGCGCGTCGGGCCGGACAAGATTTGAAGCCGGCGCGCCTGAGTTCTGGGAACCCTCAGGAACAAGCTCACGCCTACTTGAGGCGGGCGGCGGAACGTCCCTTCGCAACTGTCGTTGGCCCTGACATCTGATGGAGAAGCCAAATGACGAACTTCAAGAAACTATCGCTCGGCCTGGTTGCCGCCACGATGCTGGCCACTCCTGCGATGGCTCAAGTGGTCTATCAGGAGCCCGGCGTGACAGGCTATAGCTATCCGAACTCAGCCTACGTCACAGGAGGCTATGGCGTCAGGACCACCACGCCCCCGGGGTACTACTACGGTAACCGGTTTCACCCGGCCCCACGCGTGGGCGCATTTGCGTCACAGCCCTGGACCGATGGCTCCTACTACATTGAGCGGGAGTACTGAGGTCTAGGGGTTCCTGCCGATCAGTGAATCCAGATCGACATCGGTTTGCTCCGGCGCCTTGATGTGCCGGACTTCAAGGGCGTCGGGCTGGAAGCGATACTCTACCAGCCCGACTTCCTTGATGCCGATGACCGGCTGAATTCGTTCGGGAAGAATGAAGCCTGTCGACGGCGCCCAGACGTGGCGCGTGTGACGATAGGTGAAGTCGCGACGCTGATGGACGTGCCCTGAGGCGACCAGCCGCAGATCGACCTTCGAAAACATTTCGATCAAGCTTCTGCGCCGCGGTTGCGGCACATAGCGGATAGCCGTGTCGAGAGTCTCGGGGTCGTCAGGTGCGTTCAAAAACAGCGGCTTGTGCAGGAACAGCGCGATCGGCTTGCCGTTCACACGCCCGAGTTCTGAAGCCAGCCAGCCGAACTGCTCCGCCTCGCTCTCGATCCCGGTATTCATGATCAGCGAGTTCAATCCGATGAAGCACCAGCCGGCCGCATCGAAGCGCCAGCGGTCTTCGCCGATCACGGAAAGATAGTTCTGCCGTTCGTTTTCTGTCGCCAGATCCTTCGGCGCAGGGGCGACTTCCGTCGGGTTGTCGCCGACGTCGTGATTGCCCGGCAAATGCCGGCACGGCACCGGCAGCAAGTCATGCAATTCGCTGGCAAATTGGAGATCGTCTCGGCTGGTTGGCGCATCGAAGGCCAAATCGCCGGTGTTGACGACGAGGTCCGGCCGGGTCGCATCGATGTGCTCGCTGACGCGGTGAAAATTGTCGGTGAGTTTTTGCAGACGGCGGGCGAGGTGGGTATCGGAAATTTGCGTCAGGCGAAATTCGGACATGCAGTATTCCTTTTAGCCCGATCCTAGCCGGACCTGACGTCGGAAGGATGACGATTTTTCGGGATGGCAACGATGCTCACCCCAACGTCCTTCGCCAGAACGCGAGCATATCCGCCTTGAACAGTTCGGCGTCTCCGTCGCGGCTTCCGATCTTCGCGCCCTTGTGGCCATAGCCGGCCTTCAGCGCATAGATCATCAGGTCGCGGTCGGTGAGCTTGCTCTCCGCGACGCCCTGAAGCGGATGGATGAAGGCGCCGTCATTGGCGATATAGGCCGTCGGCGCGGCGGGGGAGACGGATGCTTCAGCGACGTTCTCGATCCCGGTGCCGCGGTCAAAACTGTGCTGCGCGCCGCCGATCAGCCGCATCGTCGCCTTGCCGCCGGAGAGGCGGATGGCCTGGCAATGGCCCTGCACCTGCATCGGCGAGCACCATTCATCGGCATCGCCCATGATGACGCGGATTTCGGTTTCGTCGACGGACGGATCGAGGAACTGATGACCGCTCCAGGGATAGGCGGCGAGCACGCTTCGAAAACCGGCGCCGGCGCCGACCACCGCGTCGGCAAAGCGACGCGTCGCTGCCGTCAGCACGGCCGAGCCGCCGCGGCTGTGGCCCTGCGCGCCGATCCGGGATGCGTCGATCTCCGGATGGGCTGACAGCACCATCCAGGCCGCCAGCACGTCATAGGCGCTGGCGGCAAAGGAGAATTGGGTCTGGTTGGCGACCGTCGAGGTCACGTTGCGCGCGCCGAAACTGTCGAGGACAAACGCTGCAAAGCCGTCGCCGACCACCGTTTCGGCGTGCGCCAGGTGCGAGGGCGCAACGCCGAGGCTGCCCGGCACCACCATCACCAGCGGAAGTTTTCCGTTACGTTTGCGCGTATCCGAGGCCGGCAGGAACAGCTTGCCGTCGACCACAAGTCTGGGCAGCTCGGCTGCATTGCTGATGACGTGGAAGTAATTGACCGGATTGGCGGTGAGAATATCGATATTCTGTCCCTTGGCGCCGCCAGCGAAGACAATTTCCTGATCGCGAAATCGCAAAGTTGCACTCCTCCCGCGGCCGCTCTTTTTTGGCGACCGTCAGGGATACAGTAGAGCGCTGGTTGTTGACGTCAAAGTAAATGTGCCCAGCGGTCCGCCATCTGCATATCTCAACGGGCGTCACAGCACGCGGTAGCGGATCGCGAAGGCGTCGTGAATCTCTGATGTCACCGTGTCGCCATTGGCGGGGACGATGCCGTCGGCCAGATGCCACGGCCCGAACTGCTCCGAATGCGAGGGGCTTGCCGGCAGCCGCAGGCGGAACGTGCTTTGGGCCCGGCCGGGCAGATTTAGCACCATCATGCGCTCGGTGGTGCGGTAATCCAGCGTCACGGTCCCGCGCAGGATGCTGCGGCCGTCGGGCGCGGAGGCCAGCGCGCCCTCGACCTTCGCCAGTTTCTGGTTCCGGTCAGTGAGCAGCTCGATCTGGATGTCTGCGGCGGTCGTCAACGTCGCCTTCGGCAGGCGGATTTCAAATTCCACCGCGGGCTTTGCCGGATTGAGGCCGAGATAGGCCTGCGCCGCGTGCCTGATGTCCGAGATCGCGAAGGCGAGCAAGACCAGCCCCGCGCAAGCGGCAAGCCCGTGTTTGAGCAGATCGTGGCGGCTGCGGTGGCCGCTGTGGAAATAGACGGAGAGCATGATCGCGACCGCCAGCGCCGCGGCGATACCGGCCAAGGCCGACATGACGATGCCAAGGCCGCCGTCGGGGCCGTCGCTGAATCCGACGGCCCGGAGCAGGGAGGTCACGGAATCGCCGGGCAACTCGGCGGCGCGGCCGGCGCCGGTCAGGATTGGGGAGGTGATGTTCATCGCCTGCTCGCGGATTGCTTCAAGGTCGGTTCGAGACCAGAACCATCGGAATTCTCGATAGTTGGTCGTCTGGGCTCTCTTTGTGGTTCAAGCGAGCCCGGTTAAGTGGATTTGTCAGGTGAGCGGCGTCTCGTTATTGCTTTAAGGACCTCAGGCAGGCTTCGGGGGAGATTCTCATGTCGGTTCAAATGGTTTTGCTGCCGGTCTTCGTTCTGATCGGGCTCACATTCTTCCTGATGCTCTGGATGGTGACGGCCCGCACCAAGGCGGTGAAGGCCCGCGAAACCAGCCTGAAGGACATCGCGGCAGGCCAGCCGAAATATCCGGCCCGCGTCGCCCAGATCGGCAATTGCTTCTCAAATCAGTTCGAAGTACCCCTGCTGTTCTACCTCCTGATCGCGCTGGCGCTGCCGCTGCGCCGGGCCGATCTCTTCATCGTGCTGATGTCCTGGGTGTTCGTGGTGACACGATTTGCCCATGCCGGCATTTTCGTCACCTCGAACAACATCCAGCAGCGCAGCCTGGCGTGGTTTGCCGGCGCGCTGGTGCTGCTCGTGATGTGGATCTATTTCGCGCTGAAGCTTCTGCTTCTGATCTAGAAAGCCCTGAATGACCCCCGCTGCCCGCCTTTCCGCCGCCATCGAACTGATCGACACCATCGACGCGCAGCGCGTTCCCGCGGCAAAGGCGCTGAAGGAGTGGGGCACCGCGCATCGCTATGCCGGCTCGGGCGATCGCGCGGCGATTTCGGGCCTGATCTGGGACGTGTTGCGGCAGCGGGCATCGAGCGCCTGGCTGATGGACGCCGACACGCCGCGGGCGCGCGTGCTCGGCATGCTGAAGCTCGAGCGCAAGCTCGATGTGGAGGCGATATCGGCTCTCTGCGACGGCGGGCGCTTTGCGCCGGAACCACTGACCGAGGCCGAACGATCAGCGCTCACGTCGCGGACCCTCGACGACGCGCCGCCGCACATCGCCGGCGACTATCCGGAATGGCTGGATGCGCATCTGGCCGCCGTGTTCGGCGACGACCGCGTGGCGGAGGCAACCGCAATGGCGAGCCGCGCGCCGCTCGATCTGCGCGTCAATACGCTCAAAGCCAAGCGCGAAAAAGTGCTGGCCTCGCTCGGCCATCTCGGAGCTACGCCGACGCCGTGGTCGCCGATCGGCCTCCGCATCGAACTCGGCGCCGACGCCCGCAATCCCGGCATTCATGCCGAAGAGGATTTCATCAAGGGCGCGATCGAGGTGCAGGACGAGGGCTCGCAGCTTGCGGCGCTGTTCACCGCTGCCAAGCCCGGCGAGCAGGTGATCGATCTCTGCGCCGGCGCCGGCGGCAAGACGCTGGCGCTGGCCGCGATGATGCAAGGCAAGGGGCGATTGATCGCAACCGACCGCGACAAGCGCCAGCTCGCCCCGATCTACGAGCGCCTCTCACGCGCCGGCGTTCACAACGCCGAGATTCGCGCGCCGAAGGGCGACACTGATCCATTGGCCGACATCAAGGCATCCGCCGATCTCGTGCTGATCGACGCGCCCTGCACCGGCACCGGAACCTGGCGCCGCAATCCCGACGCCAAATGGCGGATGCGCCCCGGCGCGCTGGAGGTTCGCTTGAAGGACCAGGCCGAAGTGCTTGATCGCGCAAGCCGCCTGGTCAAGCCCGGCGGCCGGATCGCCTATGTCACCTGCTCGGTGCTGCCAAGCGAAAACGGCGAACAAGTCCGCGCCTTCGTGGCACGTCATCCCGAGTTTTCGATTCAGCCACCGAACGAGACAGCGAGCGTGCTGTGGGACAGAGCGGAAGATTTTGAGAAGGCTGCGCTACGATCGCCGGAGGGATGGCTGATGACGCCGCGAAGGATAGGCACGGATGGATTTTTCGTCTCGGTGCTGAAGAAGGCGTGACGCTCTTTCCGCGTCATTGCGAGCGAAAGCTAAGCAATCCATAGCGCGGCGTAAAGAAGGATGGATTGCTTCGTCGCTTCGCTCCTCGCAATGACGGGGGAGAGATCTTCAATCCACAATGAACAGCTTCGCGCCCGTCTTCGTCGACGAGCGATGAGCGGCGTCGCCGAAATCCGACACTTGGTAGCTCATGCCCGCGCGAAGCTTGAACGTCCGCCCGTCGCGCAGTTCGGTATCGAGCTCGCCTTCCAGCACGTAGAGCACGTGCCCGCGGTCGCACCAGTGATCGGCGAAATAGCCCGGTGAATACTCGACCATCCGCACGCGGAGATCACCGATGTTGAGCGTGCGCCACAGCGCTTCGCCTGAAACGCCCGGATGCGTGGTCGCGGCGACCTGACTCCAGTCAGTGACGGTGAAGGGCAGGGTGGGAATTTTCATGGGGGAAGTCCTGCGATCGTTCATAAGAGGCCCCGTCATTCCGGGGCGATGCGAAGCATCGAACTATGGTGCGCAATTGCGCATCTGAGAATCTCGAGGTTCCACAATGTGCAATTGTACATTGGGGTTCGCGCTTTGCGCGCCCCGGAACGATAGCGCGTCAATACGGACTCCCGGCAACCGACGCAGATTAGGTCAATAATACTTACCTAATATCGATTTGTCCATGCCCGAGAAAGAATGTGGGTCAGCCCGTTGCCGCGGTTGCGAGGCCGCGCCCCGTCGCGTAATTCCTGTCCATGACAGCAGCACAGAAAGCCCGCGAGTCGACGCCCTCGGTGGCCTCGGCGCATGACAAGATTCTGATTGTCGACTTCGGCAGTCAGGTGACGCAACTGATCGCCCGCCGGGTGCGCGAGGAGGGCGTCTATTCCGAAATCGTGCCGTTCCAGAAGGCCGAATTAGCCTTCAAGGAGATGAAGCCGAAGGCTGTGATCCTCTCCGGCGGGCCGGAGTCAGTGCACGAAAAAGGCTCGCCGCGCGCGCCGCAACTGATCTTCGATTCCGGCGTCCCCGTGCTCGGCATCTGCTACGGCCAGATGACGCTCGCCGCCCAGCTCGGCGGCGAGGTCGAGGGCGGCCACCACCGCGAATTCGGCCGCGCCGATGTCGAGGTGAAGACGGCGAGCAGATTGTTCGACGACACCTGGTCGATGGGCGAACGCCATCCGGTGTGGATGAGCCATGGCGACCGCATTACCAAAATGCCGCCGGGCTTTACGGTGGCCGCCGTCTCGCCGAACGCGCCGTTCGCGGTGATCCAGGACGAGAAGCGCAAATATTACGGCCTGATGTTCCACCCTGAAGTGGTGCATACGCCTGATGGCGCCAAGCTGCTGCGCAATTTCGTCCGCAAGGTCGCAGGATTCACCGGCGACTGGACCATGCGCGCCTTCCGCGAGGAAGCGATCGAGAAAATCCGCGCCCAGGTCGGCAAGGGCAGGGTGATCTGCGGCCTGTCCGGCGGGGTCGATTCCGCGGTCGCCGCGGTGCTGATCCACGAGGCGATCGGCGACCAGCTCACCTGCGTGTTCGTTGACCACGGCCTGCTGCGGCTGAACGAAGCCGAAACGGTCGTCGACCTGTTCCGCCATCACTACAATATCCCGCTGGTGCACGTTGATGCTTCAAAGCTTTTCCTCGGCGAGCTCAAAGGCGTCGGTGATCCCGAGGCGAAGCGCAAGACGATCGGCCGCCTGTTCATCGACGTGTTCGAGCAGGAAGCCAAGAAAATCGGCGGCGCCGAATTTCTGGCGCAGGGCACGCTCTATCCCGACGTGATCGAAAGCGTCTCCTTCACCGGCGGCCCTTCGGTGACCATCAAGTCGCACCACAATGTCGGCGGCTTGCCTGATCGCATGAACATGAAGCTGGTCGAGCCGTTGCGCGAACTGTTCAAGGACGAAGTCCGCGTCTTGGGCCGTGAACTCGGCCTGCCCGAAATCTTCGTCGGCCGGCATCCATTCCCGGGCCCCGGCCTCGCGATCCGCTGTCCCGGCGACATCACGAAAGAAAAGCTCGACATCCTCCGCAACGCCGACGCCGTCTACATCGACCAGATCCGCAAAGCCGGCCTCTACGACAAGATCTGGCAAGCCTTTGCCGTGCTGTTGCCGGTGAAAACGGTCGGTGTGATGGGCGATGGCCGCACCTACGAATATGTCGTGGGCTTACGCGCGGTGACCTCCACCGACGGCATGACCGCGGACTTCTATCCCTTCGACATGAGCTTCCTCGGCGCCACCGCGACGCGGATCATCAACGAGGTGAAGGGGGTGAATAGGGTGGTGTATGACGTGACGAGCAAGCCGCCGGGGACGATTGAGTGGGAGTGAGGATTGATAGTCGGTCGCGGTGGCGAGCTTCTGTTAATACTACTTCGCTCAAAGATTCATCGAGCGCCAAGCTAATGCGGACTTATGTAGATCAGCTTGGTCATGGTGGAACGGGAGAAGTTGATGCAGGCCGCGCGTGCGATCGAAATCCTAGAGCGGCAACGGCAAGCAGCACAAGGGCTTCGTGGAAAACGGCGCGCAAGTCCTGAATTTCATAAATGGCGGCGCGATACCGAGATCGCCATCGAGCGAGCATTTATGCCTGGCAGCCGCAACATCAATGACTTCAAAAGCATCCGCTACACTTTAAGCGCTTTCTCGTCAGGTACGGAAGACTACGTATTCCAGCAAGCGTATGAGCGCGGCCTTGCCCGAGCTGACGCGATCCTCGCTTCGATGATTGATGAAATTCGTGACTATGCGCCGGATGATGTTGAAGGCGATGCCGGCGCGCCTGATCAACTGAACTTGATTGAGCGATTGTGCCTGCGCTTTCACGCCGCGGCGCGTACACTCCAGCATCGTTACGACAAACGCCCAACTCTTGAGATTAACGACGAATACGACGTGCAGGACCTACTGCACGCATTCCTCCGGCTACACTTCGACGATATTCGGCCTGAGGAGTGGACGCCGAGCTACGCGGGGCGCTCATCGCGCGTCGATTTCCTGCTCAAGGCGGAGCGGATCGTCGTCGAGGTAAAGAAGACGCGTGCATCAATGAAGGCCGGTGAACTCGGTGAGCAACTTATCATCGACCGAGCGCGCTACGAGCAGCACCCCGACTGCGATACGCTCGTGTGCTTTGTCTATGATCCAGAAGGGCGTGTCGGAAATCCGACGGGTATTGAACGTGATCTCGAGAATCACCCCGGTGGGATTAAGGTACGAGTAATCGTTGCGCCGAAGTCATGAGCTAGGGCCGTAGGGTGGATTAGCGAAGCGTAATCCGCCATGTTGTTGAGTGAGTTCGGCCGGTTACGCTATCGCTAATCCGCGCTGATACCTTGTGTTGCCAAGAATCTCCTCTCACGCATAGCTTGCATCTCGGGTTGTTACACTAATAATTGTTCTGATCGAAATCCTATCTAACGGATGCATGTTAGTGAGCGATATTTCCGACGAGATCTATCAAGCCGCTAGAGCGGTACTGGAAGCCGATCCGAAGAATGCCCGAGCTAGATTGAAGGAGACGCTGCAGCGTTTCATCCGTTCCAATTTTGCGGTTTGCTCTGGATCGATTGTAGATGAATCGGGCAATCGGAGTTCCTGCTTTTCAATCATCGTATGTCGGGTTGATAGTACCTTTCAACCAGGCGACCAAAAAGATGTTCCTGCCGATCGAGTGGCCGCTGTTGTCGAGTTCGTAGAAGAAATCGATTTGACTACGTTCCAGCAAGCCTATGCGCGAATCTCAAAGGTAAAACAGCTGGCAAAGACGCCTGTTCTTCGGGGCGAAACACGGACGAACATTACTCTTGGCATCGTCTTCGCTCTGCGAACAAGAATTTCGCTCGATTCCTTGGCTGACGAGCTGTTTCGACTCAATGCGGCAACGCCGCATCGTGCTTGGATCGATATGCTGGTGGTTGCCCCTCATGGAGTTCTAAATTATGCGGTACAGTTTCCTGGAGAATTACTGAGCGGGGACTTTCTGCCGCCGGCCGAGGGTGCCTTCAGACCACCAGCGCCACCTGCGATTTACGTCACCATCGTAATGCGGCCAACAGGTCCTTTGGCGATAAATAAGCTAGTCGCATTCTTGGTTGGGCATCTTGTTTTCTTTGCGCCTGACGTCGCCAATACGCTGCCCAATGGGCAAGATATATTGGTTGGCCAACCATCTGACGCGATTACCACTCGCGGATTTCAGCCAAATGTTCGTGGTGAATTCGTCCCTGTCCCGGAAGACGGATACAGCGGACAGTTCATACCGAGAAATCCGATTTTGCTCGAAGACGCGCGCGGCGAAGTTCTAGTCGCGATTAATTTCTTCAAATGGCAAGAGGGAGGCGTTATTCTCTCTACTGGGAAACTTCCCCTTGAGGGACTCTTGTTCTTTCTGCCAAACGTGAAGCCCGAATTTTTGAGGGTGATGAGGAGGCCGACCCATCAGATATCGCCGGTTCTGCCGATTTCAGAGATTGAATTCCGCCGATGGCTGGCAAACATCCAGCGACAATCCGATCTAAAAATTAGCAACCGAGCAGACGGCATTGTGATGCAGAAGTATATGGATGAGGGGACAAGCACTCCATTTATTGCTCGATGCACGCTCGGATTGCTCCGCGTTCGCGCGAATATCTTCAAAGAGGAATCTGCCCGCCTCGCTTTCGATCGCATATTTCAAAGCTCTCTGGCGTCTATTATGGCGGCCCGAACCGCGCGTAATGATCTTTCGAGGCATTGGATCAATCATCAAGAAGGAATCGCGTCGGGAGAGTTAGCCAAAATAGAGGGGCGCAACATTCGTGTGCTGGAAAATATCAACAAGGACCTCTCCACAAAATTCGAAACGTTTCTGAATGCAGGTGCGCGATCAATCAAGACAGGGGTCCAGAGCCTTTGCTCGAATCTCGGAATAGATATCGGATTCCTTTTCAAAAAGACTAATGCGTTTCATACGGGAGTTGAGCGCTTGAAGGCGGTTGATCCTCATCTCGCGGAGTACCTCGTCCATAGTCGGGCATGGACTGAGCGCCTTATCCTGCTTAGAAACAACCTCGAACATGAGGTTTGGGAATTTCCCCGAGTGACATATGCGCTTGAGAGCGGCAGGGTCGCCGCGAAGGAACCAAGCCTATCTGGCGAAGCTATAACGGTCACAGTCGCGACGCTCTTTGATCGCATTGCGTGTTTCTTCGAAGAAATGATCGCTCACGGTCTGCAGCGAAATTTGCCGGCAGGCATATCTATAACCGAGATACCTTTGCAGCAACGAACACGCGAAGCACCAGAGAGGTTTCGCATTACAGTGACGAAGGGCGGGGAACTCCCCTGGAAGATTACCTACCACCAAGAGCATTTTGAAGATGTCTGACTACGAATCGACTACTAGCTAATCGCTAAGCCACGTGACGTGCCTCTCCGCGACCGCTCGCAGTGGCGGTCACCCCAGCGCAAACGTGGGATGTGCGGTGCGTGACCGCATGGTACGACGTCGGGATCACCTCTCTGGAGTGATCCTCGATGTCCACCGCGACCGCCCCAAGCCAACAGCCCCAAACCGCCGCCCAGACCGATCCGCAAACGCTCGGCTGGATGCAGGGCTTCCCCCCGCCGCCGGATAAAGCCATCACCTTCCAGAACGGATCGTTCCGCAGTTTCCCCGAATTGCGCTGGGCCTGGAGCAACATCCGCCAACTGGTGCCGACCGTGAACGTCTGGCGCGGCGCGGGGCCCGCGTCCGTGTTGCCGCGCGAGGAGCATGATATCGGCGCGTCCGCTTCGGTCACGATGGACGGGCGGCCGATGACGTTTGCGCGCATGCTTGAGGAAACCTATGCCGATGGCGTCGCCGTGCTGCACCGGGGCAGGTTGATCTACGAGCGCTATTTCGGTGCGCTGAAGCCGCACAAGCCGCATATCGCGATGTCGGTCACAAAATCGTTCACCGGCACGCTCGCCGGCATTCTGGTCGTGGAGGGCAAGATCGATCCGCAAGCGCCGATCACGGACTATGTGCCGGAGCTCAAGGCCAGCGCGTTCGGCGATGCGCGCGTGCACGAGGCGATGGATATGACCACGGGCCTCGAATACACCGAGGTCTATACCGACAAGAATTCCGGCGTGTTCGGGCTCAGGCGGGCGAACGGCATGGCGCCGATCGAGCCGGGCTACGAGGGCGCGACCAATATTTTCGATTTCCTGTGTGCGCAGCGCAAGCAGGGCGAGCACGGCAAGGCCTTCGCCTACAAGACCGTCAATTCAGACGTGCTGGCCTGGATCTGCCGGCGGGCGAGCGGCATGACGTTGTCCGATCTGCTCTCGGAGCGGATCTGGATTCCGATGGGTGCGGAAGAGGACGCGCATTATCACGTCGACCGCATCGGCACCGAAAGCGGCGGCGGCGGGCTTTCGACGACACTGCGCGATCTGGCCCGCTTCGGCGAGACGATCCGCAATCACGGTCGCTTCAACGGCCGCCAGATCGTGCCGTCTCAAGTCGTCGAAGACATCGCGCGCGGCGGCGATCCCGAAAAGTTCAAGCCGGCCGGCTACACCACATTGCCCGGCGCGTCGTACCGGAACCAGTGGTGGGTGACACATAACGCGCACGGTGCCTTCATGGCGCGCGGCGTTCACGGGCAGGGCATCTATATCGATCCGAAAGCCGAGATGGTGATCGCCCGCTATGCCTCACACCCGGCCGCCGGCAACGCCGCCAACGACCCGGTGACGCTGCCGGCTTACATGGCGCTGGCGAAGGATTTGATGGCGGGAGGCTGACGCCGTTGGCGCTCACGTCGATCCGCGCGTGGATCGCGCTCTGCGGTGCCTTCAATCGCTTCATTGACATCCTGCAATGCGATATCGAGCAGGACGCTGCCGGAAGCTCGTAAGCGCGGCCCGATGGCAGGCTCCGGCGTAATCTGGCGCATTCAGCAATCACGTGACGCGGTAAATGCGGTACTCGATCTGGTTTTTTCCGGTGAGACGGCCCTCGGCCAAAAATACATGCTGGTTGAGCCAGGCATAATTCGGTGCGCCGGTATCGAAGCGCATCGCCATCCGCATGTAGTGATCTTCAAAGCGCGTGGCGGTGGCCGCTTCAGCGGCGTTGGTGAATGCGTCATTCATCTGCACGAGGCCGGTGTAGTGCAGCAGAATAACCGCGTCATCGTCCGTGATGAATTGCACGCGGACATCGGGCCGGCCAAAGCCATCCGCGCCCGGCCGGTACCAGTCACCGCCCGGCATCGCGATCCGCGCATTGATACGCGGACCTTCCAGCGTGCCCTCGCTCATCTCCCAGTAGATGTGCTCGCCAAGGGGCGAGCCTTGCGTCGCCGGCATCGGACCGCGCACGCGCAGACGATAGGTCATCTCGAATTCAAGACCAGCCATTGGATCGGCCTTTTCAGCAACATCGGTCAACGGCGGCGCCGGCGCGCCGTTCCCGGTGAAGGACTGCCTGGCTGGCCGGGATCACCAAGGATTTTTTGGTTCCAGACATGCTCGCGATCAAGACGCGCTTCATGCACTTCCTGGCACTACGCCCGATCGGCAGGGATCCATCTTTCGACATCGGCTTTCCGGCCCTATCTGCTCCTCGTCGCGGAGGGGAGTACGCTAGACATCACGGTGACAGCCGAAAAGGAGCAACGCATGAGCGCGACAGCACTGGCCGTGCAGGGTCACCGGCTGATTCAGATCGGCGTGGCCCTGTTCCTCTTCACGAGCTTCCAGGGATTTGCGGTGCCGTATTTCGCCGCACCCAATCTCGGCCGTTCGGTTCACACGCTCAGCGGATTTACCGGAGTGTTGCTTGTGGCCGTGGGTCTGGTCTGGCCGAAGCTGAAACTCACATCGGTGCCGTCACGGCTGGCATTCTGGTTTCTCATCTATTCCGCGCTTGCAACGATCGCCGGTTTCGTGATCGCGGCTCTTTCGGGAGCCGGCGGTTCGATCATTCCGATCGCGGCGGCCGGCGCTCGTGGGAGCGACGCTCAGGAGATGCTGATCCAACTCGTCATGTACCCAGCCGCCCCGACGGGAATCATATCCTTTGCGCTGATCCTCTGGGGTCTTCGCGGCAGCGGGGTTCATGAGAACTCAGTAGCTCGCAGGGTGGATTAGCCCAACGGGTCCGCGCAAAGCGCGGCCCGATGACAGGCTCCGGCGTAATCCACCGCATTGTCACATCGTGACGAACGCGTGAACGGCGGGTTACGCTTTCGCGAACCCACCCCGCCGACCTGCGCCGCCGTTAGCATTTCCATTTCCTGCACATATGCTAGAAGCCGCAGCGCAGGGGGAGCCGCCATGTTTCGTGTTGCAAATGATGCTCGGTTCTGGGATCGCGCTGCGCGCAAATATGCCGCCGACCCGATCGCCGATATGGCGGGCTATGAGCGCACGCTGGAGCGGACGCGACATTATCTCAAGGGGGACGAAGCGGCATTCGAGTTCGGATGCGGAACGGGAACGACGGCGCTAAAGCTCGCGCCATCGGTCGGGCGCATTGTGGCGACCGACTTATCGGGCGAAATGATCGCGATCGCGCGCGAGAAGGCGAAGGCCGAGGGCTGCAGCAACGCCACGTTCGAAGTGGTGCGGCCCGAGGCGGCGCCGTGGCCGGACGGGACTTTCGATATCGCTTTCGGCTTCAACGTTCTGCATCTGGTGGCTGAGCGCGAAGCGGCGCTCCGAAGCGTCCATCGGCTGCTGCGGCCCGGCGGGATCTTCATTTCCAAGACGCCGTGCCTGAAGGAAATGAATCCGCTATTGCGCATTGCGCTGCCCCTGATGCAACTCGTCGGCAAGGCGCCCTATGTGGCGTTCCTGTCCGCGGAGGACCTGGAGCGCGAAATTTCGGCAGCGGGATTTGAAATCATCGAGCGCGCCCGCCATGCCTCGCGTGGCAAGGACGGGCGGCCGTTCGTTGTGGCAAGGAAGTAATTGTCGATAGCCACACGGTGTGCTCATCGTGACGAACTGGTGAACAGTGCGCAGGGTGAATCAGGCGGCCTGGACATTCCCTCTCGCTGCCTTGGTCTCCCGGCCCGGCGGCAAGCCGAACAGGCGGCCGTATTCCCGGGTGAACTGCGACACGCTCTCGTAGCCGACCGCAAAGGCCGCGCTGCTCGCGGCCATCCCTTCAGATAACATCAGGCGTCGCGCCTCGATCAGGCGCAATTGTTTCTGGAACTGCAGCGGCGAAAGCGACGTCACGGCCCGAAAATGCTGATGGAAGGACGACGGGCTCATCCCGGAAACGGCCGCCAGTTGCTCGACCCGTAGTGGCTGGGCGAACTTGGCCCGAAGCATTGCGACCGCGCGCGCCACTCGCTGCACGTGACCGTCCGGCCAGCCAAGACGCCGGATCGCCTCTCCGTGGCGGCCGGTCAGAAGCCAGTAATGCATCTCACGTATCAACTGTGCGCGCAGCACTGGAACGGACGCCGGGCGCTCAATCAGGCGCATCAGCCGAAGGGCCGCGTCGGTGACCTCGGCATCGGTCGGCTCCCAGCGCACGGGCGCGCCGTCGGCGGTCGGCACGGCTTTCATCTCCACGGCGAGATCTGCGATCACCGCCGGGTCGAGGTCCAACACGAGCGCGAAGTAGGGCGAGGCGATGCTCGCCCGCTTGACCTGGCTCACCGTTGGAACGTCAGCTGTGACCAGCAAAGAGTCACCCGCGCTGAACGTGAAGGCCCGATTGCCCATCGTCACGTGCTTGGTTCCCTGCAGCACGAGACAGACGAGCGGTCGGGAGATCGCGTAGTCGAGGCCGCTGGGTGCAGTCGCACGAATGGCCGTCAGACCGGCAATGGGAGTCCGGGCAATCCCGGCCGGATCGGCATTGGCCTGTGCATAGCGGCGAACAGCCTTGAGGAGAGTGTCGGTCATGCGGCCATCCTATCGCGCCCGGATTGACGCGTAAATTCGATCTGGAGGATTAGGCAAGGATCGTCGAGGTTCCGGCAACTAAGGCTGGCTCGCGTGCGCCATATCGGCGTGGTCACGCATGCAAAAAGGAGTCTGACCAATGACCAAGATCGTCCTCATTACCGGTGCAAGCCGCGGGCTCGGCCGGAACACGGCGCTCAACATCGCCCGCAAGGGCAGCGATGTCATCATCACCTATCAAAGCCGGCAGCAAGACGCCGAAGCCGTTGTCGCCGAGATCGCGGCGATCGGCCGCAAGGCGATTGCCCTGCAGCTCGACGTCAGCGATGTCTCTACTTTCGCCTCGTTCGCCGATCGGCTGCGGACGATGCTTCGGAAAACCTGGCAGCGCGACAGATTCGATCACCTCGTGAACAATGCCGGCCATGGCGACATGGCGTCGATCGCCGAGACGACCGAGACGCAGTTCGACAGACTGGTCAACGTTCACTTCAAGGGCGTGTTCTTTCTCACCCAGGCGCTGCTGCCGCTGATCGCCGATGGCGGCCGGATCGTGAATCTTTCCACCGGCCTGACCCGCGTGTCCTTCCCCGGCTTCTCTGCCTATGCGGCGGCGAAAGGTGCGGTGGAAGTGCTCAGCGTTTACATGGCGAAGGAGCTCGGCAGCCGCGGCATTGCGGTCAACACGGTGGCACCGGGCGCGATCGAAACCGACTTCCTCGGCGGCGCCGTCCGCGATACGCCGGATCTCAACAAGACCTTCGCGGGCATGACCAGCCTCGGCCGTGTCGGCCAGCCCGATGACATCGGCCCGATGATCGCGAGCCTGCTCCGCGAGGACAATCGTTGGATCAACGCCCAGCGGATCGAAGTCTCCGGCGGCCAGGTCATCTGACCGATACGCCTGAGCGCGTTGACGCTAATGTTGGTGCGGTGCGCGCAAGCGCCCCCGACCGGACCTCCGACGTCGGTTGGATTAGAAAAGCGTACGTGATGACAGATGGTGGGCGCGGCGCGATAGCGCCTTTGCCCACCCTGCGGCTGCTAGCTAAGCACCCCGAAATGGATTGATGATGCGCAGGCCTTCGTCCAGCGCCATCCCGTCCTGCAAGTCCTCGGACCAGAGTGTATCGCAACCGGCGTGAACCGCCGAAGCGGCTATCATCGCGTCATAAATGGAAAGGCCGTATCGCTCGGCGAGGCGGAGTCCGGTTTCGTAGGTCTCGACGGTGAGGGGATGGACAGTCAGCAGGCCGCGCAACATATTCAGGAACGCGTGCGTCTCGTCCCACGACATGCGCATCTTGCGGCGCGCAACGTTGGTAAGTTCGTTGAGAACCTGCACGCTGATCGAGCCGCCATCGGCAATCGTGGCCTCCGCCCGATCGGCCTTGGCGGCATCGCCGGATGCGAGGTAGACGAGGACATTGGTGTCGAAAAAACTAACGGGCATTCGCCTCGTCTCTGTCGAACTTGAAATCGGCAGGGAGACGGCCGCGGAAGGCGCGAAGGCGTTTCAACAGCTCGTCGCGGCCTGGCTTGCGCGCCACACCGAACTGTCGTTCGGCAGTCACGTGGATCTCGATTTCATCGCCTTCCCTGAGCCCAAGCGCTTCAACCACGACGGCGGGAAGGCGAACCGCGAGACTATTTCCCCATTTGGCGACCTGCATGCGATCTCTCTGTCTGCTGGATATACATCATACAATATGTATATCCAATGATGACGAAGGTCAAGGAGGCAGCTCGAAAGACGGAATCGCCGAGCCTGTCATCGGGCCTCCTTTCGCGCGATCTGTTGCCCTCGCAATGATGAAGTTGGATTAACTAGGGAATAGCCTTCGCTATTACGCCACGAGCTTCTCCGTGGTTCACAGCGGATCCGCTGACAATCTCTGCAAGAGCCTTTCGACGTCTGCATGGAGGTCCTGTTCCGCCTCTAGCCCGATGCTGAAGCGCAAAACCAAATCGTCGTGGGGCCAGGGCGTGACGCTGCGATGCTGTATGACGGGCATCGGTGCCACAAGGCTGCGCGTTCCTCCCCAGGAAGCTCCGATCGAGAATATACGCAGCGTATCGAGAGCTTGAGGCACGCGGGCTGCCATACCTCGCCGAAAGATCACGCTGAACACACCGCTCGCGCCTCGGAAGTCGCGCTTCCAGAGGGTGTGGCCCGGCGATTGCGGCAGCGGCGGGAAGAGCACCGCCTCGACCAACGGCTGTGAGGCGAGCCACGAGGCAATGTCAGTCGCCACCCGGGAGCTGTAGGATAGCCTGACGGCCAGCGTTTCCATGCCTCGAAGCACGAGGGAGGCGTCGTCGGGCGAGGCGCCTATGCCATAGCGGCCAAGGGTTGAACGCATCGTCTCGACGAATTTCTCGTCGCGCACCGTGATAGACCCCATGAAGACGTCGGAATGGCCGGCGACGTATTTTGTGAGCGCTTCGGTGACGATGTCCGCGCCAAGATCGAGCGGCTTCAGGTTGAGCGGTGTTGCCCAGGTATTGTCGCATCCGACCAGCGCGCCCGCCGCATGGCTCAGTTCGGCAAGGCGCGGTAAGTCCGTTACCTCCATAGTCGTAGACCCCGGCTGCTCGCACCAGACCATCTTCGCACCGCCGCGGAGCTTGCCGGCAAGGTCCTCCGGCGACGTCGGATCGAAGAAGATGGTGTCAATGCCAAACTTTCGGAGGTCGCGATCAGCAAAGTCGCGCGTGGCAGGGTACACGTTGTCGGCCATAAGCAGGCGGTCTCCGGCCGACAACAATGCGAGCAATGCGAAGGCGTTTGACGCTTGCCCGGAGGGGGTGAGGAAGGTGCGGACACCGTTCTCGAGAGCCGTCAATTTCTGCTCGAGTTCTCGCGTCGTCGGGGTGCCATACAGGCCATAGCTATAGCCGTCTGGCGCCCGCTTGCCGCGATTCCGGTACGCTTCGGCGGAGTCGAAGACGATGGTGGAGGCGCGATACGTCGGCACGGCGAGACTCGCAAAGCCGTGCGTACTGACCTTCATGGACTGGACTACGAGGGTCTGGTCATTCATGGGAATTTCTCCGTAATGGCGAGGCATGCGACGAGGCGCACGGCAGGAGCAGGCCCGGGCATGTAGGCATAAGAGCGTTCTCCAGCGAAAGCCTGAACCAGAATCTAAAGCCCGGCTCTGATTCGATCAGAACCGGGCTCTGGTCTCATTGGTACGCACAACATTTGCGCGCCGCCGTCAGCCCGAGGCTGCATTGCGGAGCAGCGTCCACACAGATGCTCTCAAACTATTGCCGAGGCGTGGTGAACTGCGGACATCGATGGACGTAATCCCAGGGAATATCGTACACGCACGTGAAGCGGATATCGTCCGATGTTTTGAGTGGCGGAGTCTCCACGATGACCGGTCGGTCGACCTCATTCGACAGACCATAGACAACGCCGCCGGCCGGCCAGAAACCGCTTACGCCCCGGTGATGATGGTGATGGTGCCCCGATTTGGGGAATGCCGGGAAAGCCGGACGCGACGGCGCAACGCCTGCGCCGCGCGCCACGCCCGGATCGGCAAATGCCTCGCCCGCGGCAAGGACAAGCGCGACTGCACTGAGAGACGCGATAAACGTCGTTCTATAGGTCATGGCACTCACCCATCGTAGGTTACTGAGCAGCATTGCCAAAACGCTAAGCTGAGCCTTTCGTGCCCGCAAAGCCATAATTAATTATTGGTTAAGGCGTAAGCTTAATGGGGGGAGGCTCGCTTCGCCGGTGGCGTGAATGCCCGGGCGCTACCCTCGAAGCCAGTCGACGGCGTGAGTTATTGATAGGAGATTGCGATGGCCGAGCTCGTAACATGCCTGTGGTTCGATCAGGGCAGAGCGCGAGAGGCGGCGGAGTTTTACGCCGCTACGTTTCCCGATAGCCGTGTCGGCGCAGGCCATGCATACGCCAAGCCGGGCGTGGGGCAGGGCGACGAACTGACGGTCGAGTTCACCGTGCTCGGCCGGCGCTTCCTGGGGCTCAACGGCGGACCCAACTACACGCCGAACGAGGCGGTGAGCTTCATGGTCCAGACCGATAGCCAGCAGGATACCGACCGCTATTGGAATGCCATCATCGCCAATGGCGGGCGAGGAAAGGCCTTGCGGTTGGTGCAAGGACCGTTGGGGTTTTTCCTGGCAGATCGCGCCCAAGCGGTTGCTCGAGCTTTTCAACGGATCCGATCGCGATGCCGCCAGGCGTGCGATGGACAGTATGATGACGATGAAGAAGATCGACATCGCGGAGATCGAACGGGCGGCGGCGGGGTGATAGCTGCAAGAAATCGCGAGCACTTTCAAATTCCGGACGGCGGCCCGGCAAATCGGCCGACTGGTGGTTCTTCTGGTGGGATTGACAAGTAAACCAAGGGGTGTGAACCGGGCCGTGTATGACGTTGAACCGCCGGGGACGATCGAGTGCGACTAGGGCTATGAGCTTGCTCACGTCGGATCATCCTCTTATGTAGCCAATCGCTTATGTCGTGGAATTTCATTGCGTGCTTTCGAATCTGCTTAAGCGCAAGGACTTGTATGACTACTTCAGCCGTTCGGCTTTTGAGAAGGCGCACGTCTATCAAGCGCAAGGCCGCGTCAAGGGACTGGAGGTCAGCGAAGACCTGACGCACCTTCGTGCCAAGGTGCGAGGGAGCGGATCGAACGAATATCGCGTCGATATTCAACTTGAATTCAGTGACGATCGGCTCACTGACCTCGACGGCGAATGTAGCTGTCCGATGTCCTTCAATTGCAAGCATGTGGCAGCAACCCTGCTCGAAGCCACCAGCGGTAAGCCGTCATCGGTCGGTTCGACGGCGACCGAGCAAGCTGCGGCAACCCTGCCGCCCGTGCTGGGCTATGAAGTCGTTAGCTGGCTTGAGAATATCGGAAACGCGGTGCGCGGCGACGATTATCCCGCTGAACTGAACCAGCGGCTGCTTTATCGTCTGCATCCCGCCCACGAGGGCGTACAGACCCCACTTCTGGCCGTATCGCTGCTCTCGGTCAGGGTGCTGAAAGGCGGCGATTTCGGCGGCAACTACTCCCAACCCAGCGTGTCCGATTTTGCATCCGAGCGGGCACCGAAATATTACCGCGACAGCGACATCGATATTTTAAGTCAAATTTCGGCTACGTCCCGAGGAGTTTACTACAGCCAACGGCCGCTTTCGGGCGAGCTATTGCAGCGGATCGTCGCGACGGGTCGTGCCTATTGGCTCGACCATAAGCGACAGCCGCTGCGATGGGGAGACAAGCGCGAGGGTCGGATCGAATGGCGCCAGGCCAGCAAGCGCGGTATTGCTCCCTGCCTTCTCGTGCCGGGAACGATTGCGCTCAATGCCGAGCCGCCGGTCTATGTGGATGAGTCCGCCGGGACCATCGGACCGGTAGAGCTGAGCTTGCCGCCTCGGCTTGCCCGCCAGCTCTTGTCGGCGCCGGAGATTCCGCGCGCCCAGGTTATGGAAGTGTCGCGGCGTCTCGGCCAGCGTCTGCCGGAACGTCATCACGGCCTGTTGCCGGCGACGCCGGCGGCCGCGATGCAGATCGACGAGCAACCGGTCCCGGTATTGCGGCTGCAACAGGGTCGGATGAGCGAGGTCTCCTTCTACTACCGCGAGGCGCGAGCAAACAGTGGCCAGGTCGCGGTCGCTCATCTCGGCTTCCGCTACGGCCCGATCGAGATCGATCTATCGGAACGGGCGAGCCGGGTGGAAGCATTTCACGCCGGACAGGTCTACGCGATCAAGCGCCGTCAGCCGAAGGAGAAAGAGGCCCGCAGACGCCTGACCGATCTCGGGTTCGTCGAGGCGAGGGCGAAGTTTCCCTTTCTCGATTCCCGCCATGGCCGTGACCTGACACTCGACGAGCCCTATGACTGGCTCGACTTTCTCAACCTCGAGGCGGCTGAGCTGCGAGCGCAGGGTTTCGAGATCCATATCGATGACGACTTTCCCCATCGGCTGGCGGCATCGGGCGACTTCGATGCGGAGCTGAATTCCAGCGGTATCGACTGGTTCGAACTGGCGCTCGGAATCGAAATCGACGGCGAGCGTCGCGACCTTGCGCCGATGGTAGCTGCGCTGGTTTCTGCGCCTGACTTCACCGCCGATCGGATCAAGCAACTCGCCGAGAGCGGCGATCATTTCTATCTGCCGCTTGCCGACGGCCGCCATGTTTCATTGGCCGCCGATCGCTTTCTTCCGCTGATATTGGCGCTGCATGGTCTGAACCTGAGCGGGATTTCCCCAGACGGTTCGGGAAAGCTGAAGCTGTCACGGGCAGACGTGGCGCCGCTGCTCGGGGTTGAGAACGACAAATTCGTCTTCCGGGGCGCTGACAATCTTCGTCGTCTCGCCGGTCTGGTTCAAGCCCATGGCTTGAGCGATCCGCGCCTGCCGGAAAGCTTTCGCGCCGGACTTCGGCCCTATCAGGCGCAAGGCGTGGCCTGGCTCGATCTGCTCCGCGAAAGCGATCTAGGCGGCGTGCTGGCCGACGATATGGGGCTCGGCAAGACCGTGCAGATCCTGGCCCTTCTTGCGCTGGAAAAGGCGCGCGGGGCTCTCACACAACCGGCTCTGATCGTCGCACCGACCAGCCTGATGACCAACTGGTTCAACGAAGCGCAGAAATTCGCGCCTGACCTGAAAGTCCTGGTGCTGCATGGTCCCGATCGCAAGCACAGCTTTGCGGCCATTCCCGAGCATGATGTGGTGCTGACCACCTATCCGCTGATCGCGCGCGACCGGGAGGTCCTGTTGTCTCGCGATTGGCACATGGCGGTGCTGGACGAAGCGCAAACGATCAAGAATCCCGACGCTGCGACCACCCGATGGCTGCGCGACGTCAAGGCGCGGCACCGCTTCTGTCTGACGGGGACGCCGATGGAAAATCATCTTGGCGAACTCTGGTCGATCATGAGTTTCGCCAACCCCGGTTTTCTCGGCGACAAGGCCGGCTTTTCCCGTCAGTGGCGGACCCCGATCGAGAAGCGCGCCGACAAGGTCCGTGCGGCCGCGCTGGCCCGGCGGGTCAGGCCGTTTCTGCTGCGCCGGACCAAGGCGGAGGTGGCGGCGGAGCTGCCTGCCAAGAGCGAAATCGTCGAGCGGATCGTCCTGGAGGGGAGCCAGCGCGATCTCTACGATGCGATCCGCCTGTCGATGTCAGAAAAGGTTCGCAAGGCAATCCAGCAGCGCGGCCTGGCCAAAAGCCACATCGTCGTGCTCGAAGCGTTGCTGAGAATGCGGCAGGTCTGTTGCGATCCCTCGCTGCTGAAGCTCGACGACAGTGTCGCGCGGCCGTCGGCCAAGCTCGACCGATTGATGGAAATGGTGCTGGAGCTGCTGAGCGAGGGCCGGAAGATCATCGTCTTCTCGCAATTTACCTCCATGCTCGACCTGGTTCGAAAACGCCTGGACGCGGAACGCGTGCGCTATGGCGTGTTGACTGGAGAGACCAAGGACCGCAAGCACGCGATCGACGGTTTTCAGAACGGGACGAACGACGTTTTCCTGGTCAGCCTTAGGGCCGGCGGCGTCGGCCTCAACCTGACGGCGGCGGATACCGTGATCATCTTTGACCCCTGGTGGAATCCCGCCGTCGAGGAACAGGCGATCGATCGTGCCCACCGCATGGGGCAGGATAAGGCGGTTTTCGTCTACCGGCTGGTGGCTGCCGGCACCGTCGAAGAGAAAATGGAAGAGCTCAAGGAACGGAAGCGTGCCTTGGCCGATAGCCTGTTCGATTGCGACGGACGGATCGCATCAGCGCTCACGGAAGAGGACGTGCGGGCATTGTTCGAGGATTGAGCACGTGGGCGGAAGGCGCCGTCAGGGATTCCAGCCGCCGCTGCCGTACTCGCGGGTAATAACTTCAAGAAGATGCCCGTTCTTCTCCTGGAAGTAGATGCCACGCCCACCGTCGTGGTGGTTGATCTTGCCCGGTTGCGTCCGTCCAGGGTCGGCCCAGTAGGGAAGCTGCCGTTCCCGGACTCGGCCGAGGATCTCGTCAAACTCGCTTTCGCTGGTCAGAAATGCATAGTGCTGCGGAGTAACGTCGCCGTCGACATCCATGTAGTCGAGATTGGCGCCGTTTTCGGTGGTGACCATATAAAACGGTCCCCACTTTCGCGGGGCGGGGAGACCGAGCATCTCGGCCAGGAAGGTTGCCGACGCCTTGCTATCGTGGGTCGAAAGAATCGTATGATTGAAGTGGATGGCCATGGCGATCTCCCAGGCTGGAACAGCTTCATCGTTCTGCGGCGTGGAGCTGGTTAACTGGGGCGCAGGTTGTATCGTTCCATTGACGAAACCGATGGCAAGCAGGGTGAATAGCGCAGGGTATTCGCCGATCGGACTAGCTACCTCCCATAAAGCCGCACATCCCACCACACCGGCTCGGGTAGGGTGTGCGTGATGTTCTTGGCATCGGGATGAGCCGGGTTGATCAGAAAGTTGCGCTCCAGCCGCGCCGGGATTGAGGGGACGATCAGGAGCGCCGAACGCTTCTCCTCGTACCATTTCTGGCAGAAGCTCTTGCAGATCGTTTCGTTGCGTGAATCCCAGCCGGGATGCGCCGCAGCTTGGAAAACTTCATACGACACGCCGTTTGGTATCGTGATCTCGATGAAGTGCTGGTTGGCGGGCATCACCAGATTGGCGTGCACCAGCTTCTCGAGCATGGCGGTGGAATAGTGCTCGGATGCGTAGATCATCGGGCTGGTACGCGTATTCCACCGGCCCGGGTAGAGGCGCGATCCCTCGGCATCGTACACGGGGTAGGCGCCGTCCGGATCCCCGATGCGATAGCATGTCAGGACACGATCGCTCTTCGGCACGCCTAGACGCCGCCGCTATAGGCTGTACGCCCGAGCAGGTTGACGACGGCGTCCGCCCCGGGGCCGGTTGCCAAGGCCAGTTCGAGCGGGGTCTTGTCTTCAAGCATAGGGTGTGGCCGGTTGAGAAAATCGCGCACCTTGGCCTCGTCGCGAAACACTTCGAGGCCGAAGGCGAACACTTTTGCGACACGCGCGAGCCGGTCGCTCTCTTCGGTCGTCAGATGCTGCTTTTCCTTGCGCCGCCGTTCCAGCGTCGGCTTCGGCACCACGCGATAGGTGAAGTGACGGACGTCCTGCGGGGACACGCGGCCGGCGAATTTATCCAACGCCGATACCGGCAGGCCCTTCTCCACGGAACGGGCGAGGGTAAGCGTCGTCTCTGTGTTCTTCGGCTTGACGCCGAGCAGACCGGCCAGGATCGCGGTTTGATGGCTCACGGGAACCTCTAAATCAGGTGAGACAAAAATATACCTCAGATGAGACATAGTCAAGGGCGATATCATTCGTCGTGATCCTGGGATTGACGGCGACTCGAACTCGCGGACGTCTTCTTCGACGTTGCGAGATGCTCATCGCTGAGAAGCTTGGGCTCGATAAGTCCTTGCACTGGGACCGGTGGCTCCACAGGCTGGTTGGCGTCGTCTACCCGCAGAACGAACCTACCTCGCTCGCAAAAAAGTGAGCTGCGGCAGCCTTCGGCCTGTCGGCTCCGGCCCATTCCGTTCGTCTTCCAGCCGAAGAGGCTGTCAGGAGATCAGGAATGACCAATTCTCGCTATCGCTGGGTGATCGTCGCTGCCGGGGGCCTGCTTGGCTGTGTCGCGATCGGGGGCATGTTTTCGCTGCCGGTGTTTTTGCAGCCGATCGCGCGGGATACCGGCTGGTCGGTGACGGGCGTATCCAGCGCGATGACGATCGGCTTCCTCGCGATGGCCTTCACCAGCATGATCTGGGGCAACTTGTCCGACCGGCTGGGGCCACTGCCGGTGGTGCTGACCGGTTCGGTCGTGCTCGCGGCAAGCCTGGGACTGGCGAGCCTTGCGACCTCACTGGTCGTGTTTCAATTCGTCTTCGGGCTGATGGTCGGCGGCGCCACGGCTGCGATCTTCGCGCCGATGATGGCTTGCGTGACCGGCTGGTTCGATACCCATCGCAGCCTTGCGGTCTCGCTGGTCTCGGCAGGCATGGGGATGGCGCCGATGACCATGTCGCCGCTCGCCGCCTGGCTGGTCTCGAATCATGACTGGCGCACCTCGATGCAGATCGTGGCGCTCGTCGTCGCCGCGATCATGATCCCGGTTTCGTTGCTGGTGCGCCGCGCGCCGGCGCTTGAGAGCGGGGCGTCCGCGCCATCGAGCGCGCCGGCGGAACCGGAGATGACGCTGGCGCAGGCGCTGCGCTCGCCGCAATTCATCATCCTGCTGCTGACGAATTTCTTCTGCTGCGCCACCCATTCGGGCCCGATCATCCATACCGTGAGCTACGCCATCAGTTGCGGCATCCCGATGATCGCCGCCGTCACCATCTACAGCATCGAGGGCCTGGCGGGGATGGGCGGCCGTATCGCCTTCGGCCTGCTCGGCGATCGTTTTGGCGCCAAGCGCGTGCTCGTCTTTGGCTTGCTGGCGCAGGCGTTCGGCGCACTCGGTTATGTCTTCGTGCGCGATCTCGCCGCGTTCTATGCGGTTGCCGCGCTGTTCGGCTTCCTCTATGCCGGCACCATGCCGCTCTATGCCGTGCTTGTGCGCGAAAACTTTCCGTTGCGGATGATGGGCACCGTGATCGGCGGCACCGCGATGGCCGGCAGCCTCGGCATGGCGACGGGACCCTTGGCCGGCGGTTTGATCTACGACACGTTTGCCAGCTACGCTTGGCTCTATATCGGCTCGTGGATCATGGGGCTCGGCGCATTCCTGATCATGATGACGTTCAGGCCGATGATGGTGGCACGCGCTGCGCCGGTGCCAGCGTAAAGGCAGGGCAGGGCGGAATAGCAGAGCATTCCGCCCAATCTATCTTCAGCCCCGCGAGAGCTTCTCGAAACGCTTGATCAACCGCTCGCGCTTCAGGCGGGATAGTCGCTGAATCCAGAACAGGCCATTGAGCTGATCGATCTCATGCTGGTGGCAGACGGCGCGCAGCCCCTCGGATTCCTCGGTGTGTTCATTGCCGTCGACGTCGTGATAGCTGATCCGAACGCGCGCATGACGCCGCACTTCGTCATTAACCCCCGGCATCGAGACGCTGCCTTCCTGATGCATGATCATTTCAGGCGAGGCCCAGATGATCTCGGGATTGATATAGGTGCGCGCGCCATTGATGGGGTCGAGGTCGAGCACCACGACCCGCAGGGAGACGCCGACATGCGGCGCGGTGATGCCGATGCCGGGCGCGACATGCATCGTCTCGAGCAGGTCTCTGGCCAGGTCGCGCAGCGCGTCGTCGAACACGGTCACCGGCTGCGCCGGGAGCGCAAGCCGGGGGTCGGGATATCTGACAATCGGACGGATGGTCATGATTTGTTGCTGGACGGCTGAATCAGGATGCCTGACTACCACGCTTCACGCATACGCAATCCAGCCGCGCCAGGTAAAGGCGGCGTAGAACAACTCCACATCCCGGAATCCGGCCTCACGCAGAATTTGTGCGTCCTGCTCCGGACTGAGCACGGGCAAGCGCGCCTCGACCGCCGCACGCGCCGTGTTGGCCTGGTTCGGATCGGCGCCGGAGGCGATCGCATAGGCGGCATAGCGCGATAGCCATCGCGCGCGCTCGCTGTCCTGTTGCGGAAAACTGGAATGGGCGGCCACGAACGGCGCTCCGGGCCTCAGGCGGCGGTGGATTTCCCAGGCCGTCCGCCGCCGTTCGTCGACATCCAGGAAATGCAGCGTGAGCAGACAGGTGGCGGCATCGAACGGCCCATCTGGCGCATCGTCGATATAACCCTCTTGCAACTGCACGCGCGCATTGAATGGCCCCAGCGTCTGCTCGGCCAGCTTCAGCATTTCGGAGGCCGGATCGACGCCAACGAACCTCCAGCGCGGTTCTGCCGCCGCCAACGCCGTCAACTCCAGGCCGCCACCCGCGCCGAGCACCAGCACCCGTGCGTCTTGCTCAGCCTGTTCCGCCAGCAGGATGCGGGTCATGCGGTGAAGGTCCGCAAAGCCGGGCACGAAGCGCGGCGGTCCATCCGCATAGCGCGCGACCGCGTCGGGATCGGAGAAGTGGGCCAACAAGGCGTTGGCGGCCGCGTCATGATGCATGGGCGATCTCCAGACGATGACGGTTGCGCCGGTCGCCCAGGCGCTTCTGAAAATCGGCGCTCAACATTGCAAGCGTCACATCCTTAAGACGTGAGAGCAACAGCGCCTCCGCCTCGTCGAACGCCCGGTCGAGCGCAGCATTCACGGCCTGTTCGACAAGACAGCCCGGGGCTTCTGTTCTGTTTCCCATGGCGAACAGCGAAGGTTGGCCGAGCGCCTGATAGACATCCCGCAGCGATACTGTCGCGAGGTCGCGGGCGAGGGTCCACCCGCCGCCATGGCCTTTCTCCGATCGCACATAGCCCTGATCGCGCAGTCCGGACATGATCCGCCGGATCACCACGGGATTGGTGTCCATGGCCCGTGCGAGCACGTCGGAAGTCACCGGCTCCTTCCGCTCGGCCATGTGCAGCAGCACGTGGAGCACGCCTGAAAGTCTACTGTCTCGTTTCATGTAACTATTGATATTGCATGATACGTGGCAGGTCAAGCCGCCTCTGTCATCCCGCTTCGCGCAGCGAGAACGTGGACCCATATACGCAGTCTTGAGGCGAACCATTTTCGTAGTGTCGGGTTCTAGATCGGACCGATCGGGGCGGGGCTCGTCTGCAGGAGACAGCGATGCAGCTCGTCACGCACAAGAAGATGAAGGGCGGCCGGCTGATGCCCTGGGGAAAGGGCACGGTCGTCACCGGCGCAAAGGGCTATGTCTTTCTGGCCGGTAACACAGCCACCACTGAAAATTATGATCCCGAGAACGCCAAGGGCGGTGCGGCCGGTGACGCCGCAACACAGTGGCGCTTGATTCTCGCTAACATCAAAGCGGATCTGGAAGAGCTCGGCAGTTCGCTCGATCACCTCGTCAGGATCACCCAGTACGTCAAGGGACCGTTTCCGGACGGTGGCGTCCTCAGCTCTCCCAATTTTCGCCTCGACGTGATGGACGAATTCTTCGCCGAGCATTGCCCGAAGCATTGCAGCTATAATAACCCGCCGCCATCAGAGGTGATCGGGGTCGCAGCGCTGGCGCATCCCGACCTCGTCGTCGAGATCGTCGCCGTCGCCGCACTGCCGGGCTGAGCGTTGCGATGTTCGAGGGCTTTACGTCGGTCGAAATCGACACCGGTGCAGCGCGGCTCTTCGCGCGCCGGGCAGGCTCCGGGCCGTCGATTCTCCTGTTGCACGGCTTTCCCGAGACCCACCTGATGTGGCGGGACATCGCGCCACACCTGGCTGCGACACACACCGTCGTCTGCGCCGATCTGCGGGGCTATGGGCAAAGCGGATGCCCCGAAAGCACGCCCGACCACGCGGCCTACTCGAAGCGGGCGCTCGCGGCGGACATGCTGGCGCTGATGGATCGGCTCGGCTATTCGCGCTTTTCGGTCATCGGTCATGACAGGGGAGGTCGGGTCGCGCAGCGCTTGGCGCTGGATGCGCCTGACAAGGTCGATGCGCTGGCCGTGCTCGATATCATTCCGGTGTCCGAGGCGTGGGATCGGGCCGATGATCGGTTGGCGCTTGGGTTCTGGCCATGGGCGCTGCTGGCGCAGCCATCGCCGCTTCCAGAAACCATCCTCACCCGTTGCGGCGATGTCATCGTCGCAGACGCCGCGGCGAACTGGGGCTCCGCGAACGCAATTCCCAAGGACGTGCAGCAGGAATATGCCGCAATGCTGCGGGATGCCGCGCACGCGCACGCCATTTGCGAGGAATATCGCGCGGCCGCCTCGATCGATCGTGATCACGACCGGCTGGACCAGGAGGCGGGACGGAAAATCACCTGTCCCACGCTCGCCCTGTGGAGTGCGGCAGGCGCGCTCGCGACGTGGTACGAAAGCGAGGGAGGGCCGCTGGCAATCTGGCGGCGCTGGTCTGCGGCTGTGAAAGGACAGCCGGTCGACGGCGGTCATTTCTTTCCGGAAGAAAGACCGAAGGAGACGGCCGAGGCGCTGTCTATGTTCCTACGCAAGCCAAAAGGCTGAGGGCCGCCAACGATGTCAATTTGGATGGCTTACAGCGTGATCAGCAAGACGGCAGGGAGACGATCGGAGTGGAGCAGGGCGAGGCTGTGCGTCCGGCAGCCCCGGCCGATCACTGTCTCAATGGGCAGCCCTGTCGGCGTGCTGCTCCACGAACGTCGCCAGCGGTTGGCCGGGCTCGACGAGATAGGTCGACAGCATCCGCCCGGTCTCCGGACCGAGGTCGCGCGCATTGTGCGGCGTCCGCGGCGGAATGAGGAAGCCATCGCCGGCGCGCAGGATGACGGTGGGGCGCCCCTGCACCTTCATCTCGACATTGCCGGCGACGATGTAGCCGACCTCCTCGCCGGGATGAACGTGCCATCCGGATTCGACGCCTGCAGGAATCTCCGTCTCTACCTGCACGATCTCGCGGCCTGGGATCGATGACGGCGCGCGCTGGATGATACGCCGGACAAGCTTGCCGGCCAGATCATCGCGTCGCTCGGATGAAGTTGCGGTTCGATCACCCGCGGCGCTCTGTGTGGTCTGAGCCGATGCCGTTCCGGCCGAAAGCGTCACGGCCAGCGCGAGCGCAGGAAGCGAAATGAATGAGAGGCCTTTGGATAGCAAACGCATGGTGAATCTCCTTGTTGGGTTGGCGTCCTCACCGGCGGCGAACGCGTTGAGCAAGCCACCGCCGATGACAGCTTCGCCTGCTCATGCCGCCTGCTGCTGGCCGCTCTGTTCGCGGACGATGTATTCGGCGTACCAGTCCGGCCAGTTCTCATCGTGCTGGCCGCCGTTGCGCTTCTCGTATTCGCCATGGGCAGCCGCCGCACGGCGCAGTGCGCTCGCGAGATCAGCCGACGAATTGAAGGCCGTCGCATTAGCGTCGACGCGCCCGGGCAATCGCGCGGTGACTTCCTGCAGCAGCCAGCCATTGCCGTCGGGATCGCTGAACGAGGCATAGGAGCGATAGCTGCCGCGTTCCGGATCCGGGCCGCTCAGCCGGACCCGCCCGAACAGATAGGGCTCGTCCGAGCCGACATGCACGTTGCCGCCGGCGTGAAACGCTTCACTGACCGCAACACCTCGGCCGAGCAACTCGTTGCGAGCGGCCTCGATGTCCGAAACGATCAGATAGAGGCCCTGCGCGGAGCCGGGCGCGGCAGGGGTGACGTTCTTGCCGAAAATGACCGAGGCGTTGGAGCCGGGCGGCGTGAACTGGATTACGCGATAATCGTCAGGGCCGGCGAAATCGGCGTCGAGCCGCCAGCCGAGGTTTGCATAAAACTGCTTGGCTCGTTCAACGTCGGAAACCGGGATGACGATGACTTCGAGCTTCAGGTCGACCGCCGAAGCGGCCTTGGAAGTGGTGCTGGTGCGTTCCTTGAGATCTGACATGGTTCTCTCCTCGATGTTGTGGTGGCGGGAATATTCCGGCGCGCACCGTGGTTGTAGCGTGTACGAAAAGATCGTATGCGATATAAAACGTTTCGGGCCCGCTATGTCAACCCTTCCGATTTAATCGGATACGATATATATGGATGCGAGACTTCACATGTTCGTGTCGGAAAGGACGACCTCCATGAAACTGAGCGACGGGCCCCGGACCGGCTCCAGGGACAATTCGAGAGACAATTCAAAGGCCAGCCAGAAACCGAGGCCGGCCGCAGGCGAGCGGCGGCTTGGCGATTTCCTGTGTTTTGCGATCTATTCGGCCAACCTTGCCTTCGGGCGGGCCTACAAAAAGGGCCTCGATGAACTCGGCCTGACCTACCCGCAATGGATTGCGATCGTGGCGTTGTGGGAGCAGGACGGCCAGACCGTGAGCGAGCTTGGAGAAAAGATGTTCCTGGAGTCCAACACGCTGACGCCGATCCTGAAAAAGCTGGAGCAGATGGGCTATCTGCGCCGCCAGCGTGATCCCGCGGACGAGCGGCAGGTGCGCATCAGCCTGACCGAGGCTGGCGGCCGGCTGCGCGAGAAGGGCATACACATGAATCTCGTGGCCTCTACCGGACTGAAGCCCGACGAGTTCGCGCGGCTGCAGGAAAACGTCGTCACGCTCCGCGACAATCTGATCGAGGCGACGGCAGAGAAAGCGGAATGATGCGCGCAGGCGCCTCGATGCAATCGGACCGCAGCGGCGCGTAAGGTGAGGGAAGATGAGCATGGTCTCACATGAAGGCGCGCTCGCCGGACGTGTCGCCGTGGTGGCGGGCGCGACGCGCGGCGCCGGCCGCGGCATTGCCGCCGCGCTGGGAGAGGCGGGTGCGACGGTGATCTGCACGGGGCGCAGCAGCGCTCGCGCCGGTGCTCCAACGCGATCCGATTATGACCGGTCGGAGACGATCGAGGAGACGGCCGAGCTCGTGACCGGCCTCGGCGGCAAAGGCGTCGCCATCGCCGTTGATCATCTCGAACCTTTGCAGGTCGCGGAACTGGCCGAGCGTATCCGCGCCGAGCATGGCCACATCGACGTGCTGGTGAACGACATCTGGGGCGCCGAACGGCTGAAGGGCGGGCCCGCCGAATGGAATACGCCGATCTGGAAGCTCGACCTGCAAAAGGGATTGCGGATTCTGCGGCTCGGCATCGAGACGCATCTGGTGACATCGCATTATCTGCTGCCGCTGCTGATCGCGAAAGCAGGCGGCCTGCTCGTCGAAGTCACCGACGGCACCGCCGATTACAATGCGCAGCATTACCGGATCTCGGTGTTCTACGATCTCGTCAAGCAGAGCGTGAACCGTCTCGCCTACTCGCAAGGACACGAACTCGCACCGCACGGGGCCACGGCGGTTGCGATCACACCTGGATGGCTGCGCTCCGAGATGATGCTGGAGAATTTCGGCGTCACCGAAACGACCTGGCGCGAGGCGCTGGCGGAGCGGGGAGGCGGCAGGCACCAGGCGCCGCCCGATTTCGCGCTGTCGGAATCGCCGCGTTATGTCGGCCGCGCTGTGGCTGCGCTCGCAGCCGATCCCGATCGCGGCAGGTGGAATCAGAGATCGGTCAGCTCCGGCGAACTCGCCCGCCACTATGGCTTTACGGATGTAGACGGCTCACAGCCCGACATTTGGCGCTACACTGCTGAAGTCAGCGAAGGTGGCAAGATCGCAGACCTCGACGATTACCGGTAGCGCAATGCAATTGAGCGAATGAAGGCAGCCCGATGTCCGTTCGACCTGACCATCCCCTCGACTATCCGATCTGGACGGCGCTCACGACCACGCAGCAGGCATTGGCCGATGGCGATGCCCGCGCGCGGCGCTATCCGACCGAGATCACGCCCTTCGCAGCGATGGCGGACATGTCGCCTGAAAGCTTTGCAGCGCTCGCCGGGCTGATGTCGCCGCAGGACATCGCCGTGCTGTTCACGCCGGATCCCGTGAACCCGCCCGCCGAATTCAAGATCGCGCTGGCGGACACCGGTGAACAGATGATTGGAACGCCGGTTGAAACACCAGCCAATGGCGTCGATATCGTCACGCTCGGTGTCGACGACGTTCCCGCGATGATCGAACTCACCGAGCTCACCAAGCCGGGCCCGTTCAGCGCGCGAACCCATGAGCTCGGCACCTTTCTCGGCATCCGCGTCGACGGCCAGCTTGTCGCGATGGCCGGCGAGCGGATGAAGCCCGCTCAATATACCGAGATCACCGCCGTCTGCGTGCATCCGTCGCATCGCGGCCGCGGCTACGGACAGATGCTGCTATCCGCCATCTCGCGCCAGATTGTGTCTCGCGGCGAAATTCCGCTCCTGCACGTCTTCACCAACAATCATTCGGCCATCGCGCTCTACCGGCGGCAGGGGATGGAAATCCGGCGCCGTCTCCACGTGACGGTGTTGAAGAAACAGGACTGATCGTCCAGCGATGCACGCCTTGACCGACGCCATCCTTACGCGTTGCGTGTGCCACTCGGTCCGCGGTCCGGTCCAGGGTCCTGGCCGGCGGCTACCTTGGTCAGCCTGTCGAGATAATGCGCCCAACCCTTGGAATGGGCGTCGCGGGTTGCCTCGCTGGGCAGGCCGCTATGGGTCATGCGCAACAGCGTGCCGCCGTCCCGTTCGATCAGATCGATCTCGATCAGGCTCGATCCCGGCGGCACTTCCTCATTGCCTTCCCAGCCAAAGCTGTAGGCGAGGCGGTGAACCGGCACGACCTCGCGGAACGCGCCGCGTGCCGTGGAGCTGCCGACGCCTTTCAGGAGGTACATGCCGCCCGGATGCATCTCCGTCACTGCCTCGCTGCCCATCCATTGCACGATCTTCTCGGGGTCCGTCAGGAAGGCGAACACGCTGGCGCGGGGTGCGGCGATGTGGGTCTCGCGCTGGAGCACAAACGATTCAGTCATCGAAAACCTCGTGGGTCGTTGGCAGGACGCGCTGATACAACCAGCGGGTGCCTAAGGCGAGTGCCTAAGTTAAGCGCCGTGGGTGACAATGCAACATCGCTGCCGCATGATCGATCCATGCAACTGAGTTCGACGCTGACATGGCTGGTCGATGCAGCCAGCGCTTCGCCGGGCGCCGACCCGTTCCTGGCCGAACTCGGCACCCGCCTGATCGGGGACGGCGTGCCGCTCGCCGGCGGAGCGCTGACGCTCGCCGTGCCGCATCCGATCGTCGCCCGCCGGACCTGGCTATGGCGCGCCGAGAATGGGGCGGTGATCGAAGCCGTGGGGTTCGCTCCGGCGGGATTCGGAGCGGCGGGGAATTTGTCCGGCGACGCCGGCCGGAGCTGGTTGGTCGGGCTCGCAGGCGGAGCGGTGCATGAAGATAATGTGAGCCCGGGATCGGACGGGCCGATTCTTGGCTGGATCGGACCGCGGCCGTTCACGCAACCGGAGTCTGATCGCCTGCGCGATGCCGCCCGCTTCGCTGCAGCGCCGCTCGCCGCGCTTTCGGCGCGCGCGACCGTGACCGCTGCGCTCGAAGCCTATCTCGGCAAGCGGAGCGCGGCGCGCGTGCTGACGGGGCCGCTGCGGCGCGAGGTCGGTGAGACGATCCGGGCCGCGCTGCTGTTTGCCGACTTACGCAGCTTCACGGCACTGTCCGAGGCCGAGCCTCCCGCGGCGGTGATTGCCGCGCTCGGCACCTGGTTCGATTGCATTGCCGGTGCTGTCCATGCCTTCGGCGGCGAGGTGTTGAAATTCATCGGCGACGGCGTGCTGGCGATCTTTCCGGTCACCGGTCCATCTCCCCGCGATGCCTGCAACGCGGCGCTCCGGGCCGTCGCTTCCGCGCAGGCCGGAATGGCGCATCTCGGCGACGCACGGAGAGAGCAGGGGCTGCCGCCGCTGTCGTTCGGCGTGGCATTGCATCTCGGTGAAATTCTGTGGGGCAACGTCGGTGCGGCCGACCGGCTGGATTTCACGGCGATCGGTCCCGCGGTCAATCTGGTGAGCCGGCTGGAAGGGCTTTGTCGGCCGCTCGGCCGAACGGTGCTGATATCAAGCGCACTCGCCGCCGAAACCACCACAAAACTGATCCCGCTGGGAACGCACGCGCTGCGCGGCATTGCGGCTCCCTGCGCCGTGTACACCGTGCCGGACGGCTAGGCCCAAATCTCATCACGAAAACGTTAAACCGATTGGTTGACAATTAGCGTCGCGCGACTATGTTAAACCACATGGTTGAACGTAGTGCCCATCTCGACGCCGTTTTTCACGCCCTCGCGGATCCAACGCGGCGGGCGATGCTTGGTCGTCTGGCGGAACGGGAACTGACGATCGGGGAACTGGCGACGCCGTTTCACATGAGCTTCGCCGGCGCCTCGAAACACGTGCGGGTGCTGGAGAGCGCTGGTCTCGTCAAACGCACGATCCGCGGTCGTTCCCATCTCTGCCGCCTCGAGGCGGCGCGGCTCGCGGAAGCCGATGCATGGCTGAAGCGTTACGAGCGTTTCTGGACCGCAAAGCTCGACAGGCTGGAAGCTCTGCTGCGCGAAGAGGACCGGGCGAAAGCAAAATCCAAATCAAAATCCAAATCAAAATCGGTGACGGAGTAGAGCGATGAATTCAACGACAAAGCCCGACGCGTACGGCAGCCTGCCCGAGCCCACGACGCTGAAAATCCAGCGGCTGCTGCCCGGCCCGATCGAGCGCATCTGGGCCTATCTCACCGACAGCGAGTTGCGCCGCAAATGGATGGCGGCCGGCGATATGGGGACAAAGGTCGGCGCGCCCTTCGAACTTGTCTGGCGAAACGACGAATTGACGGATCCGCCCGGCAAGGCCCCGGCCGGCTTCGGCGGCGAGCATCGCATGCAGAGCCGGATTACCGAATTCGATCCACCCCGAAAATTGTCGATCACCTGGAACAGTACCGGTGACGTCACGTTCGAACTGGAGCCCAAAGGCAAGGGCGTGCTGCTCACGGTCACCCATCGGCGCTTCCCCGACCGCGCCACGCTGCTCAAGCATATGGCCGGTTGGCACATGCATCTCGATGTTCTGGTCGCCCGTGCGAGCGGAGAGGAGCCGGCGCCGTTCTGGGATGGCTGGAGCGGCCTCATGAAGGAATACGACGCGCGTCTGCCGGCCTGACGCTGCAAGTCGAAGCTCAAGTGACAAACGTCCCAACAAACAGGAGGTTAGCCATGCAGATTCACACCGTTTCGGCACAGGAATGGGAAGCGGCCCGCCAGCAATTGCTCGTGAAGGAAAAGGCCACGACCCGCGCCCGTGACGCGCTCGCCGCCGAACGCCGGCGAATGCCGTGGTTGGCCGTGGAGAAGGAGTACAGGTTCGAGGGGCCCAACGGCCAGGCGAGCTTGCGCGACTTGTTCGAGGGCCGTCATCAGTTGATCCTCTACCGCGCCTTCTTCGAGCCCGGCGTGTTCGGCTGGCCCGACCATGCCTGCCGCGGCTGTTCGATGGTGGCCGACCAGGTCGCCCATGTTGCCCATCTCAACGCCCGCGATACCACGCTCGTGTTTGCCTCGCGCGCGCCGCAGCCGGACATCGCGCGCCTGAAGAAGCGAATGGGATGGGAGTTGATCCCCTGGTACACCATCACCGACAGCTTCGACACCGACTTCGACGTCGGCGAATGGCACGGCACCAACGTGTTCTTCCGCGACGGCAACAAGATCTACCGCACCTACTTCATCAACAACCGCGGCGACGAGCAGATGGGAGGCACCTGGAATTACCTCGACATCACGCCGCTCGGCCGCCAGGAGGTCTGGGAGGATTCGCCCGAAGGATATCCTCAGACTCCGACCTACAAATGGTGGAATTGGCACGACAGCTACATCGAAGGCGCAGCGCCCGACAAGAGGTGGGTCGAGGTGTCGGACGCCGGAGAGGCCGCGTTCCGCAAGCAGAGCGCAGGCACAAAGGGATGAGCGAGGCCTCTCACAGCAACGCGCCCTGCGCGGCGAGCTGTGATGACGAAGGCGCCGCGGTCGCGCTTGCGATAGTTAGATGGCAATCGCTTGCGGCCGCGCCGACCTTCGCAATCATGGCGCTGCTTACCGCCGTGGTTGGCGGTGGCCCGCTGGATCCGCTTTGCTCGGCTGCAAACGCATTGCCGGTAGGCGGCATGGTGCCGATGTACTTGCTGATGAGCGCCTTCCATTCGGCGCCCTGGCTGAAGCTGATTTCGCGCCGATGAAGCCGGCAGCGCGACGTCGTCGTCGGGTGTGCGAAATTAGGGCGTGGACTCATTACGCGCAGCTAGCCATAGCCGGATGGATGCGAGCTGGACGAAGGCAAGATAGTTGACGGCAAGCTTATCGTAGCGTGTAGCAACCCGACGACATTGCTTGATCCGATTGAAGAACCGTTCGACTTTGTTGCGGGCGCGGTAGAGATAAGGGCTGAAGCAGATTGTCATGAGCCTCACCAGGTGTCAGTGCCAGCCGTACAGGCAGGCCATTACCATCGACGAGCGCATGGATCTTGCTGGTCAATCCGCCCCGTGACCGACCCATCGACTGTCTCCGGTTTCGGGTGATGCACGCTGCATGCTGATGCACGCGGACAATGGAGGTGTCGAGCATCTGGACGGCGGCATCATGGGCGGCCTGCCAGGGCGTTCATAATTCGGGTCCACACGCCCGCTCGTCGCCAGCGAACGAAGCGGTTGTAGCAGGTCGTGTACGGACCAAAATTGTCCGGCAAATCGCGCCATGGCGCTCCAGAGCGCAAGACCCAGAAGATGCCATTGAGGACACGACGATCATTCACCCGCGGCACGCCGCGCGGCTTGTTCGGTAGCATCGGCTTGATTGCAGCCCACTGTTTGTCGGTGAGTTCGTAACGCATGATTCGCCCCCACGATAAGGGGCTTGAATCACGGCATGACAGTCCGGCTCAATGTGGCCCGCCAAGGAGCGAGTCGGACGCTATGCACCCGAAAGCGGACCTATTATGCTCACCCGAGCTTTGTCGTTCTTGACCCAAACCGGACGCTGCTCCATACGAATGCCGGCGCGCTCGCTTCACGGTAACTCAACGGGAAAATTGAGCAGCGAGGAAACCCCGCATCTCCTGGACTGACTGGGCGGCCGCAGAGGGATCATATTTGAGCCAGTGCCCGAAATATTCCCTGCCGTTGGCGAAGGCCGGAAAATCAAAAGCGTGATAGGCGCCGGGGTAGACGACCAGTTTAACGGGCGCTCCTCTGTCGGCCCGCCGCTTCATCCAAAGTTCGCAGTCTCTCGCTGGCGTCCAGTCATCGAGTTCGCCAATCAGGATCAATGTAGGAACGATGAGTTCCTCTGAAGCAACGCCGCAAAACGGGTAATAGGCCACGGTGGCCTTGAACTTTAGACCCCGAGGGACGTCAAAGATTTCCGCCTGATGGTTCGACGCCAACTGCAGAGCGACCACTCCACCCTGCGAATATCCAACGACCGCGATACGTTGAGAATCGACGAAGGGAAGATTGGAAAGATAGGATAGAGCGCCTAAAGCATCACCTTGGCGGGCAAACAACAGGCCCGGCGTCGCTTGGGAGCAGGTGTTCTTGATGCCACGGGTCGAAAAGCTATCCAACACAAGGGACACATAGCCCCGAGCGTTGTACTTTCGGGCGTCTTCCGAAAGTTCATCGCATCCGTGGAGATATACAATGGCGGCAAATGGGCCATCGCCCTCAGGTTTCGACAGGTAACCTTCAATCGTTTCGGACGCAGCTTTCGGCCTTTCGCCGCGCTCGCGCGCTAAGCGCTTCTGCAGTTCGCCGAGGTGAACGGGAGCACTTTCGAGCCTGATCAATTCTCCTGCAAAGGTGATGGCGTTGGTGCAAAGGCATGCAAGGAATACTGTTAGACCGAAACATGCTTTGGCTCGTGGACCCATTTTCCTTCCTCCGTCTTCGTAAACGGGGTCATCGTAGCAGGGGCATGTCCGCCCATCCACAGCGCAAGTCTAAGAACTGCACGTGCACCTATGGCCCTTAGCCGAAGATCGCATTGGTCGTCTTCATGTCGGGGTAGACCGGACATTGCTCAGCGCGACCTTCAGCGCCGGCTTTTGACCCATTGCGGACTTCACCCCCGACCTGACTGGCGGGAGCGGGGCCTCGGGCAAGACAATGACACCTGATGCCCAGGCATATTGCGCGCGATCTGAGATCTCACGGTGTTATCCATGGACTAACGTGCAGCCCGCACATCGACAAGATTATCGTCGCGGCAACGGCGGCGCCGACCCCGATGATTGGCCAGGCAACCGAGCTGGCCGTTGTGATCGAAACGCCATGGGACAGGAGCGCACCTCTTAAGCCGCAGGCCAGATGAATGAATAGCGCCCAAACCGCCAGCGAGTAGTGCGGGATGAGCCTCACATTCCAGGCATCGTGCAGCAGACCGGTCGGCGCGCCGGACGCAAAGAGAAAATCGGTGTCGACCTTCATCACCATGCGTCCCAAGACGAAGACGGCAATTATATGTGACACGATGTACAGAGCCAGATACATGCCGGCTGTCGTTTGCAGAGTTGCGAATAGGTCCGCCTTGACACGCATGCGCACCCCCCACAGGGCAAGTCCGCTCGCGATCTGAAAGATGAACAGGGTGACGAGCAATGGCTGGACAGTGTCTGTGCGGTAGACATGCCGCAATGTCTGCAACACCATCTTGTGCACATCGATGTTCCATATCGCCGTTAGATGGTTGGCGATGTGTGGTGCCAGGAAGATCGCCAGAATGATAACGGCGGATATTCCATGAGCCGTCCGAAGCGCCGGCGATAGCACACGGTGAGATTCGCGCTCTGCTGCTTCGTTCGCCTGGCTGCGGGTGAAGATCAGAATTGCCGCAGCGATCCATATTATCGCCCACAAGACATAATCACCGTTGGTGACGCCGGCGATGTAAAAGGCAACACCGATGAGCGTGAACAGTGGCGGACTGGCGACGGCCAGGTGAGCCGTGATGCGTCCGACACGCGACAGCGATCGATCGGCACTCCAACCGAGCTGATAGGCGATGACGAACCCAACAACGGGAACGCCATAGCAGAGGATCAGGGAACCGCCGACAGTGACCGCACCCAACAGCCATTCGCCCGGTTCGTGAGCACTGCCAACGAGACCGAAGCTCCGATTCAACGCCAACAGCGCCACCGGGTAAGAGAGTGCGGCGACAGCAGGTATGGTGCACACGTATGGGCGCCACCGCCCCTGAAGCGGCGCAATGACATGATCGTGGGCGCTGAGAACCATCGGACCTCCTCGATTCTCGCCGGTGCAAGGGAACTCGGTCGAGGGCTGCCTTCTTGAATACGAAATGCGCACAAGTGGATTTCGTCCGTGGACCATTTTTGAGTTTTTTCATGGTCCATTTTGACCTGGAGGCATCATGTCGAAGCGGTCGCGCTCACAAGATGTCGCACTCGGGGCGTGCCCACACGGCCAAGCCACATTTCGTTGGCTTACCGAACAACTCGGTGCGGCCATGCTGGATGGAAGGTTGACTGCCGGCACGCCATTACCGTCCTCGCGCGACCTTGCGCGCCAATACGGTATCGCGCGCGGAACGGTGGTTAGGGCCTTCAGGCAGCTACAGGCCGAAGGCTTCATCTCAAGCAAGGTCGGCGCCGGCACCTTTGTCTCGGCGAGAGTGCCCGATCAACGGAGCTTCGAAGCGCACAAGCCGGTGATCGCAGAAACCGGAAAGCCGAAACTCGGCTTCTCTGCGCGCGGTCAAACGATGACTACCACGTGCTTTCCGCTGAAACCGATTGCAAGAGTCGGTGTTGCTTTCCGTGCTTATCAACCCGATCTCGAGGCGTTCCCGCTCGCCCTCTGGTCGCGGATTGCAGCTCGCCGGCAACGCCTCGCCCGCAAGGAGCTGCTCGGGGTTGGAGATCCTCTCGGTTATCGGCCGCTCCGAGAAGCGGTGGCCGCCTATCTCGGTTCGGCACGCGGTGTCGTCTGCGATGCCGATCAGGTCGTTATCGTTTCAAGCGTTCAGCAGGCGCTCGACTTGGCATCACGCTTATTGCTCAACACCAATGACCCGGTGTGGATCGAGGATCCCGGATTTCCCGGGGCGCGCCTCGTCCTCGAAGCGGCGGAGTTGAAGCCCGTTCCAGTTCCAGTTGATTCTCGTGGGATAGATGTCGCAGCCGGCCAGCGCCTGTGTTCCGCTGCGCGGATGGCGTATGTCACGCCGGCGCATCAAGTACCTCTCGGCAGTCGCCTCTCTCTGGAACGCCGGTTGACTCTGCTGGAATGGGCGCATCGACAAGGATCCTGGATTTTCGAGGACGATTACGACGGCGAATTCCGTTACGACGGCAGCCCATTCGCTGCACTCAAAAGCTTGGACAGGTATGGGGTCGTTCTCTACTCGGGATCTTTCAGTAAGATGCTCTTTCCCGCATTGCGCTTGGCTTACTTGGTGGTCCCACCGGCGCTCGTCGACGGCTTCGCGGCTGCCCGATCGATTGTGGACCGTTTTCCCCCGACTTTCGGACAAGCCGTGCTGTGTGATTTTATCGTTGAAGGCCACTTTGCAAGGCACCTCCGGTCTATGCGCGAGCTTTATGGCTCTCGCCTGATGGCGCTGCGAGAAGGCGTCCGCCGGCTTTCCGGAATCCTTAAGCTCGCACCCGAATCCGCAGGATTGGAGATTGTTGCGTGGTTGCCCTCGGAGATCGATGATCGGGCTGCTGTCAATGCTGCTGCGGAGCGCAGCGTCGAGGTGCGGGCGCTTTCAAGCTACATTGTCAAGCGATCCGCCCCGAACGGGCTCGTTCTTGGCTTTGCGGCTGTCGACGTCACCCGCATCGACGTGGGGCTAGGTCAACTTGCCGAAGCCTTGGGTAAGGTCGCGAAGCGTCAGCTGGCCTGAACGAATTGCCCAAGCTCTTAGCGCGGGTCATGGGACAACTAGGGCCGCTCTTGGCCCTTAGGCGAAGTGGCGGCACGTTGCATTGAGGCCCGCTCATGTATGTGTAGCGGACTCGATTTGCTCACGGTGAGTTGCCCAGCTGACCGATGATTCATTCCAATCCGAAGCGCGGCTAGAGCGGGGTCTTCCTTGCATCATTCGATCTGCTTGCGAACCTTTGGTTGTAGGTCTAGCGTTACGGGCCGTGAGGCGGATCTTTACGCTGGGTGATGTGCCCTCTCGTGCGATCGCGTGTCGCAGAAAGAAGGTGATCATGCAGCAAGCGGGGGAGCCGGTTTCGACGGCTGGCGTTCGAGCGCCGATGACGCCCATGCGCGATTTAGCGCGCCACTTCTGATCGCAACAACTTCGGTGCGCCTGATTTTGTAGCGCAGGTTGCGTATCCGTTCACGGTCACTGATTAGCTAACGGTCCAGAACGAACGCGCCGAATTGCGTTTTGGCGAGTCGGTTGTCGGCCGCACAAGGACTAAGTCGTAAGAGAGCAAGGGAGGGACCAATGAAACACCGACTCCTGGGGTTGTTGTTCGCATGCGCCTTGACCGCTCCCAGCTGGGCGGAAGAGGCGGATAAACCCATAATAGTGCCGGTGACGAAGGCACCTTTCCACTTGTTCACGTTCCAGGACGACCACATGTCACTTGAAAGTGTGACGTTACCTCCGGGCTTTTCGACAGGTTACCATTCGCACGATCAGGATCTGGTTTTCGTCATCACGGCCGGCGCAAAGATAAAGAATCAAGTTCTCGGCAAAGAGCCGGTCGAAATAGAACTCAAGTTAGGGGCTGTCGGTTTTTCTTCCTACACAAAGACCCCAGGCGTGCATCAAGTCATCAATCTTGAAAGGGACCGTGCGATGCGGCTTCTTGCGGTTGGGATCGTCTATCCTGAACCGGGGCGTTACACTGTCTCGACACGACCTGCAAAATACGAAGTGGCGCTGGATAACAATCGTGCTCGGGCTTGGCGGCTCAAGCTAAGTCCAGGTGAAAACGCTCCCACAATTCAGCAAACGGCTCCAGGCGCAAGGATCGTCGTTACTGGTGGTACGGTGACAGAAAAAAGACCCGGGAAGCCGGATCAGCCACTGGTGCTGAATAATCATGACTTCATGGTGATACCTGTCGAAGAGCGCGGCATTGAAAACAATGGAAATAGCGCAGTCGAGCTGGTGGAGATCGAGCTCAAATAACACTCTAGCTTGCTTGCGGGCTGCTCTAAGCCGACAATGGTCGTTTCAGGGAAGTCGGCTTGTGGCCCGACTCTGATCTAGCCAGATGTCCGCGTTTGTGCTGCTGTTGGGGGCGAAGCGGTCGACGCGTCCATATAGAGTTCTAGGACGAATGAATGCGGCAGATTCCGTTGGGAGCCAGAGGAACGTCGACGTTGCGGGTGCAACCCGAACATCTTGCCGACCGATTCAAGGACGCCATATTGCCGCAAGTGCTTGCGACACCCGTGATGATCTTGATCATGGAAAACGCCGCGCTCAATGCCATAAGACCGTTTTTGGATCCAGGTGAAAGCGCGGTCGGTACTGCAGTAGATGTACAACACTTCGCCGCCACGCCTGTAGGCCACGAGGTGTGCGCGACGGCCGAGGTAATCAATGTCGAGGGGAAGCGAGTTGACTTCAAGGTGTCGGCAAGCGATGGCATAGAGGAGATCGGCAGCGGAACCCACCAGCGAATCGTGATCGATCTTCGTCCGTTCAACGAGCGCCTTGCCAAAAAGAAGAGCTACTAACGAAACGGTCGGCCTGACATTGCGGCCAGCTCTTGATACGCGTGCCGGACCTGCTCGTGAGGAAGCGGTACGCCTTGCGATCGGAAAGGGACAAATCGGGTGCGACAGAATGCGAGACTAGCGTGACTTCTCAGTGGCAGTATCAGGTTAGGTTCGATGTAAACGATTCCGCTACGGCGGAATCGGTACGCCGAAAACTCCGTGTTCCGGCACTGGCGCCGCTGTTCGATATCATCGCCGAGCATCGCGCTGCGCTGAAATGCCAGTTCGACGCCTTTGCGGAGTATGTCGTCGCAGCAGAAGAGCACGGCGTCGAAAATTATCCGCTCTACCAGTGGACGAAGGCGACGATCGAGAATCCGGCGAAGAAGGAAAAGTATTTGAGATCATTTACAGTCTACGTGGACGACCGGGAGGTCTATGCCGAGGAGATTGCTGACGCGCTGGAGGCGGACTTGCAACCGCTCGCCACTAGCGGGCTCATCACGCGAATATCCAAGTACGATACCAATCCCGCCAACAATCCTCAGCCGCCGCAGCGCCCCCGCGAGCGGAGCTAGTCCATCCGCGAGAGCGAGCTGAATGCCCGTTCCTGGCCCTTCTGCGACATCGGGCTATGTCCGCTATTCCGCCGCTGTTGAGGGTTGAGCGGAGATCAGTCAGTCGCTTAATGAGTACACGCCCTAGTCAGCTCGGCATGGGTGGCTTTTTGGTCAGCGATTTATCGCGACGCCTTCGTCAGATAGGTGTCACGCGTTCGAAAAGGTGCTGATAGCGAAGCACTAGACCCCGATTATCCACCTCGAGCTCCGCCTCAAAGCCTGCCGAGACTCCGAGATCCACGTAACGCACCCGATCCGGACCGAGACGGTCGTATCGTTGACGGGAGCGCTGTATCGTCATGGCCGCACCGTCCACGAAACAGGTATCGAGTGTGCGACTCTGTCGGGCTCCGGCGGGTGTCCGGCGGATAGGGAAGGTGTTGCAGAAGGGGGTGACCGAAAGGTCGGGCTCTTCCGCACCGTCGAGATCGGGACGTTGTTGGCCGTTAACGCACCACCCGCCATCGGTCCGATCAAGGGTGAGGTGAGTGTGGCCGCCCGGGCCCCATCGGTCTACGTCCAGCGATTGAGTTCGCCAGTCAGGCGTCAGTCTCCATCGGTGGTCGAGGCGAAAGCCGCCGTCCTCCACGCAGATCACGGTCGATTCTGCCAAGACCGCGTCAGCGGAAATATGGAGCATCAATCGCTCCAGCCCGGTGACGTCCGTTCGGCGCCAGAATAGAATTTCGGAGTCGCCTTGCAAGATTGATCCTCGAATGGACCCAGACTGAAAACGATTTTGGCCGATATCGGTTCCTGCACGAATTATGCTGACATCCGATGGGGCAAATCACTTCTGATTTTCAGAAATCAGGTCAAGCCCTGGAATCAAAAATATTCCGCTTCGCGCCAGACCCAAATCACCGGTAAAACTCCGGCCATCCCGTCCCGAAGAAGAGGGGCGTTGGCCATCGTCACGAACGTTGGGACGGGTTGCGGTGGACGCGGCAGCGTCGGGCGCGTGGATGTGGTCGCAGGGCGGCTTTGCCGTGAGCGAACACAGCGCGCAGGACGTACGGCGCTTAAACGCTTCCGCCAGTACTTCGGCTGACAAGCACTTGGCCGGTCGAAGTCTCTGGCAGAGGAAGCTGCGTACGGCAAAACCGTGTGGTCCTGGCACCCGTGGCTGGTGTTAAGCCGGCGGAGGTTCTTCGAAACCCGACCGGGTTCGATGAATCGCTAATCTGTCGGCGATGGAGGCAAAAGGAATTCGTCTCCAGGGAGAGCGCGGCATAAGCCCTAAACCCATCGCGCAGGGAATGCCGGGATGCTCCGGCTGTACCTGTATGCTCGTGTGCGCATTTCTTAAGTGCATTTGCACACGAGACCGCGGGTGCAGCAAGCACCCGGCATTCCCTGCGCCCTCTCATTTCGGGGCGCCGAGATTTCCCGCAATATCTCGGGCGAAATCGCGCCGCGAGATGCATGCGCATGTCCGTCGCGCATTTCTGCGCCGCCGCTTGACGCCGTGGCCGTAAGCGAGGATTGAGAGAGGGCTTCGCCGAAAACGACCACGCGATAAACGACAAGAGGAAACCCGATGGCACGCGTTCGCTGTATTACCGAAATGGGCATGGGCGTCGACGTTCACGGACGCGATGCGACCAAAGCCGCCAACCGCGCCGTCTCGGACGCTATCCGCCACTCCAGCCTCGGCTTTTTCCGGATGCTGGGAAAGACCGCCAACGATATGTTCGTGGAGGTTACCGTCGCGGTTCCAGACCCGAGCGGGGTCGATACTGCAGCCGTTGCAAAGGAACTGCCTTACGGCACGGTGAACGTGACGGCGGTAAAGGGCGGGCTGGAAATTCCTGCCGAGAGCGGAAGCGACTCCATCATCATTGCCAACGCTGCTGTGATTGTCAGTTTTGACGACGGCAAGACGGGCTAATTCGTTTTCAGTGTCAATCAAGCCGGACGCCAACGTCCGTGCAGTCAATCAGAAGACCTGGAGCGCCCGATGACAACGCAAGACAGCAGCACCTATTGGAAGCGATCGCGGGTCGAGTTGCGTGCTGCCGGATTCGATCCGGACCGCGCCGCGGAGACCAGTGCGGTGGTGACCATTGCCAGCGCCTGGACCAACGCCCATCGCTGCAACAACCGTGTTCGCGCCATCACCGATCTCCTGGTGGAAATCCTTGCCGAGCGCGGCGGGCAGGGGCTGGTCGTCGGCGCGCCGGCAGTATCGGACGCGTTGACGCAGGGCACGCCGACGGCGGGCTATAGCCTCGCATCGCGCGATGTCGTTGCCGACTGTTTTGAGATCGGTCATTACGCGCACCATGGCGATGCGATGATCGTGATCTCCGGCTGCGACAAGACGGGAGCTGCCGCGCTGATGCCGCTGGCGCGGACGAATGCTTTCGGCCTTGTGCTCTATCCCGGCACCAGCACGCCGGGCCGCGTTTCGTTCGGCGCATGGGCGAGCAAAGGCAACAATCTGACGATCATGGATTACGCCGAGGCGCGCGCCGCCAATGAGTCCGGCCGCCTCTCCGGCGAGGAACTGCTGGAAGTCGAGCGCAACGTGATGCCGGGCAGCGGCACCTGTGGCGCGATGTTTACGGCCAACACCATGAGCACGATCGCGGAATCGATCGGCATGATGCTGCCGCGCGGCGCCTCGCATCCCGCTGACTATGATGCCGGCAGCGATATTCACGCCGATGTCCGCGCGCAGGCCCGCGCCTCGGTCGACGCGCTGTACCGGCTGATGCAGGCGGGCATCCGGCCACGCGACATCATGACCGCGCGCGCCTTCGAAAATGCGATCACGACCGTCTATGCGATGGGCGGCTCGACCAACATGTACCTGCATCTGCTCGCGGTCGCGCGCGAGGCCCAGGTGCCGATCACGATCGAGCGCATCCAGCAAGTCGGCGAGCGCGTCCCGCTGCTCGCCAATTTGCAGCCGCACGGCCCGTTCGCGATGAGCAGCCTGCATGCGATCGGCGGCGTTCCAGTCGTCATGAAGGAGCTGCTTAGCGCGGGCCTTTTGCACGGCGACGTCATGACGGTGACCGGCAAGACGCTGGCAGAAAATCTCGCCGATGTTCCGACGCTGGAGCAGATGCCGCCGCAGGGGATCGTTTTTCCGGTGTCGAAACCGATCGCGCCGGCGAACAATCACATCAGCGTCCTGAAGGGCAATCTCGCACCGGAGAGCTGCCTGCTCAAATTATCGGGCAAGACCCTCGAGAAGGGGCAATTTCGCGGCACCGCGCGCGTATTCGAGTCCGAGGCCGATACGATGGCCGCGATCCGCGCCGGCGAGATCGTGCCGGGCAACGTCATCGTCGTGCGCAATGTCGGCCCGGTGGGCGGGCCCGGTATGCCGGAAATGGTAATGCTGACCATTCAGTTGCAGGGACAGGGTCTCGGTGAGGATGTCGCGCTGATCACCGACGGCCGTTTTTCCGGCGTCTCGCACGGCATCCTGATCGGCCACGTCTCGCCGGAAGCCGCGCGGGGCGGCCCGATCGCTGCGGTGCGCGACGGTGACACCATTGTCATCGACCCAGGCGCCCGCACCGTGAATCTCGAAGTGTCAGCGGAAGAGATCGCCCGCCGCATGGCCGACTGGCGCGTCCCGGCCTCGTTGGCCGCGGTGCGACCGGGATCGGTGCACGACAAGTACATACGCCTGGTGTCGTCGGCGCATTACGGGTGTGTGTTATGAGGCTGCGGGAACTTGCCTGAACCAGTTGTACTGGGGCCTTGCCACAATCTTATGTTCATGATTTGTTCTGCGTTATCATGGACGGTTTTGCAAGCTCTAGTAGTGGCCAAATATTCCTCGCGGCTCTTCCCGACGCGGGCACAGCAGCGCGAATTCACCGGCTGGCGGGCGTGCTCAAGCGCGCCCATTGCTTCAACGGCAAGCTCATCGCGCCAGACCGGCTGCACATTTCGCTATTTTCGCTGGGTGGGTTGCCGGACCGCCAGCTTTGCGCCGCCTGCGAGGCGGCCACGGAATTGCGGACCGAACCGTTCGAGGTCTCGTTCGATCGCACGGCAAGTTTCGGCGGGGGGCCGGGCAATCGTCCGTTTGTCCTGATTGGCGAGAAGGGATTGTGCCGGTTGCAGTCGTTTCGGCAAATGCTTGGTGTCGCGATGGCGCGCAGAGGATTGAGGCGGCTCGCCAATACGAATTTCACGCCGCATGTAACGTTGCTATATGACGCGCGCAGCGTGGATGAGTATCCGATCGAACCGGTTGTCTGGACTGTGACGGGAGTTGGTGCTCGTGCACAGCCAGAGGGGCCATCGGCATGTCGCGCGATGGCGCCTGTGCGGATGATGGCCATCGGCCGCGAAAAACAGTGGAAGCTCCGAGCGGCGTTATTTCGCCGCCGCAAGCCTCTGGGTCATCTCCTCGATCGAGTTGAAGAAATGCGTCGGCCCCGCCGCTTGCAGGGCGGCGGGGATGGCATAGCCCCACGCCACCGCGCCCGAATCCATGCCGGCCGCCTTGGCGGCTTCGATGTCGCGGATCTCGTCGCCGATGCAGATCGTTTCCGCGGACCTTGCTTCCAGCCGTCGCGCGACCCGTCGAAACTTCCAGTGCTTTCCGAACACTGCGGCGCCACAGTCAAAGCGGCTGATCAGGGCGGTGGCGGGACCGAGCACCTGCCGGACGGATGCCTCGCTGTCGGAACTGACGACCGCGGTCTTGACACCAATGCGCTGAAGGTCGGCGAGCATCTCCGGGATGCCGGCAAACAGCGACGTCTCGTTCGCCGCCGTAAGCTTGCGCTTTCGCAGGTCGTTCACAATGGCCGGAAGCTGCCACGTCGACACGCCCAGCCTCGCCATGATTTCCCGCGCGGACAGCCCGCGCATTCCTTCCAGCTCCTCCGGGGTGACCGGCTTGAGATTGAAACGCGCGATCACGTCCTGAAAGGAGGCACGAAACCAGTCGATCGTATCGGCAAGCGTGCCGTCAAAGTCGAAGATGGCGAGGCGATAGCGTGTCATTGCAAGGCTCTCGTTGGAAATAGCTTCCGCGTTCAACGCTGAATACGCCAGGTTCGCGGCTTTCCCGTATAGCTTTACCGGCGCAACTCCAGCTCAGTGCAACCACGGTGCAGCGCATGGTGATTGGATCTGCCAATGAAGTTGTATTGCAAAAGTAAGAAATCAGTCGTTGCATCAATATGGCGAGAGTGCGATGATAGGGCATTGCGCGAGGCCGCTTTGCGATCGGCCTTTAATTGATATTTGATTTCATATGCGGTGATAATCATGGAGTCCGTGTATCCATCACCTTCCGCGCGCAAGCTGCGCGTATATGCCTTCGATCCGCAAGCGGCGAATACGTTGGGCTCGGTCGGATATGCCTACGCAACCATCGCACTGCCGTGGGAAGAAGCCTGGGAAGACAAGCTTGAGATCGGTCCGGTCAACGAGTATCTCGAAGTCATTGATATCGATCCGGCAAGCGGCCAGTTCTACCAGCCGGTCGATCTCAACGACCCTCATCTTCTGGCGCAGGATGGGCTGACGCCATCCGAAGGCAATCCGCAATTCCATCAGCAGATGGTTTTTGCGGTGGCGATGAAGGTCATTCATCTTTTCGAGCGAGCGCTCGGGCGCAAGGTGATCTGGTCGCCGCGCTGGAACAACAAGCCGGGAAAGCAGGGAAGATACGAGGCGGTGAAAAAGCTGCGTATCTATCCGCACGCCCTTCGGGAAGCGAACGCATATTACAGCAGGGAAAAGCGGGCTCTGTTGTTTGGATATTTTCGAAGCTCCAACGCTTCGGCCGGCGCCACTTGGATATTCACCGCGTTGTCGCACGATATTATCGCGCATGAAACCACGCATGCCGTGCTCGACGGCCTGCATCGTAGGTACGCGGAAGCGACCAGCCTGGACAGTCTCGCTTTTCACGAAGCCTTCGCCGACATTGTGGCACTGTTCTCCCACTTTACGCTCACCGAAGCGGTCTATGCGCATATACAGGAAGGTGGAGCACTGGACCGCATGACGCTTCTCAGCGGCCTCGCACAGCAGTTTGCCGCGGGCACTTCGGGGCATCCATCGCTCCGACAATATGTCGGCTCCGAACCTGATCCGGACCACCTCGCGCAAACCACTGAATGCCACGAGCGCGGCGCTATTCTGGTCGCCGCGGTGTTTGACGCCTTCCTCACAATCTTCGGAAAGCGCACCGAAGATCTGCTCCGGATCGGCGGGATCAAACGGGGCGAGAACAAGCGGCTCGACGCCGATCTCACCGCGCGTCTGACGAGGGAGGCCGCCAAGACCGCAGATCATGTGCTTCGCATGTGCATGCGCGCGCTTGATTACATGCCACCTGTCGATGTGAGATTTGGCGAGTTCCTTCGCGGCATAGTCACCGCCGACAACGATCTGGTGCCGGTAGATACCTATAATTATCGCATCGCCTTCGCAGAGGCGTTCCGCCGCCGTGGCATTATGGTCGAAGATTGTCTCTCCATGTCGCCGGAAAATCTGTTGTGGGAAAGTCCGGAGCAGATGCTGGGAAAGAATCCCCTGGATATCGCCGACATCGAGGCAATCGGGCTTGACCTCCGTTCCTATTATGGGCGGGACAAGATCATCGAAATTTCCGAGAAGAATCGTTTCAAGATATGGGATTGGCTGGTTGAGCCTGATCCCCGCAAGCCCTCGGTGGATCGTGACTGGGAAAAGGCACTGGGCGTCTACTTCATGCAGCCAGAGCGCCTGCGCCTGAACAGTATCGACTGGGGACAGGGCCCGAAGGTCGAAGTCCACAGCGTGCGCGCCACGCGCCGAAGTGGTCCCGATGGGCAGGATGTGCGCCAGCTTGTCGTCGAGGTGACGCAGCGACGACGCGGCTATCTTGATCCGGACGAACAGAAGAAGGCGGATAGGGGGCCGCCGCGAAAAAAGGCGGACTTCATCTTCCGGGGCGGCGCGACGTTGATCATCGATCTCAGGGACAACCGTCTGCGTTACGTGATCCGCAAGCGCATTGATGACGAGGAGCGGCTCTGCGAGCAGCGCGAACTGTTGGCGCGGCCCGATGGTTTTGGCTTCACTTATCTGTCCGATGAATCCGGAAGCGGTCGTCGCGAACCGTTTGCGATGGTTCATCGTGGCCAATAGGGGGCGTCAGTGGCAAGGAGAGCAAAAGCCGCGAAGCGGAAATCAGTCGGCACCGCGAAGAAGAATGCGAGGGTAGGACGCAGTACCAGGTCTGCGGCTGGTGCCGCCGGCGCCAGCAGAAAACGGGGAGCCAGCAAGACGGCCAAGACTGCGAAGTCCGTCACGAAGAAAGCCGGGGGCAAGAAAAAGGTGTCTGACCCGCCTACAAACCGCACGCCGCGACCTCCAAGTCCCGGGCCAGGGAATACCTCCTCATCGGCCAACGGTACGGTTTCGATCCGAATGTATCGCGGGATGCTCGGCGACTTCTTTTTTGTAAAGCACGTCGTTGGGGCAGACACCTTCAAGATGTTGATCGATTGTGGTGTGCTCCAGTGCATCGGCACTAAAGCCAGCAAGCCGACAACCTCGCTTGGCAAGGAGCGGATTATTGCCGGCGCTGCCGATTTCATGAAGGATTGCGGCGGTGCACTCGACCTGGTGGTCGCGACCCACGAGCACTACGACCATCTCTCGGGTTTCATTCTGGCTAACGATACGTTCAGGTCGCTCAAAATCGCTAAGGTCTGGATGGCGTGGACGGAGGATCGCACTGACGAGGTCGCGAACGGCTACCGGAAACAAGAAGAACAAGGCGCTGTCTGCGCTAGCGGCACTGGCGCGAAGCCCAGCACTTGCCGCGACCAGTGATGAAATGAAGACGGTCACCAACCTGCTGCAATTCTATGGCGGGCTCGACAGCGTTGGGGACGGCGCGATGGGCGTGGCGGCGAAAAAGCGTGACGATCTCGCCGGCAATGCAAGCTGCGAGGCGGTGCTGGAATGGTTGAGGGACAGAGCCGGGCCCGGCAACGTCGTCTTTCTGAAGCCGGGCGATGTCGTGCGTTGGGGAGTGCACGATGCGTTCCGCGCCTATGTGCTTGGGCCGCCGCGTGACGATGCAAAGAAGTTGCGTCAGCTTGATCCGTCCGCGGGTGTGGCACGGGAGGTTTATCTCGCACGGGGCGAAGATGTTGAAACGGTGGTTGGGCTGGCTGTGGTCCACGGCGATAACGGCGGCCGGGTGCGCCTCGAGGATCAGCCCTTCGTGCCGCTGCACTGGTGTCCGTACGGAGCCAACGGCAAAAAGTTAAAGGCGAGGGCGCCGAAGCAGAAGCCCAACATTCGAATCGCCGGAATCTATGCGAAAGGCGATGCGAAGTACCGTCGCATCGACGATGATTGGCTGGGTAGCGTCGAAAGCCTGGCGCTGAAGATCGATGGTGACGTGAACAACACTTCGCTCGCGCTGGGACTCGAACTGGACAAGCGCGTGCTGCTTTTCCCAGGCGACGCGCAAGTCGGTAACTGGCTTTCCTGGGGTGATCAAACCTACCCGGCAAATGATACGGCGAGCGGACCCAGGCTTAAGATAGAGGATATCCTGGCGCGCACGATTCTCTACAAGGTCGGGCATCACGCGAGCCACAACGCTACACTGCGCGAACGCGGTCTGGAGCTGATGACGGATCCGCGGCTGTGCGCAATGATCCCTGTGGTGGAGGAGACCGCGCACGAACAGGTAACCAAGAACTCGCCTCATGGCTGGTCCATGCCTTACGGTGATCTCTACAAGCGGCTCAACGAGTTGACCGACGGTAGGATTCTTCGCGGCGACGGTGAGACTGCCGCTGAGAAGAACAAGTTCGGGGCTTCAATTTTCCATCTTAGCTACGGAACCAATTTCAAACCGAATGATCCGCTCTGGGTGGAACTTGCTCTTGATTTGTAGCGACGGCCCGGCATCAGTCCGTACGGAGAGGTTTATCCATCTTCGCCGCCGAAATACGCCGGCTTGCCGGAGGTCCAGGTTTCGCCCCAGAGCTGACCGCCGCCGTCCACGGTCAGCGTTTCGCCGGTGACGAATTGGGCCGAAGGACCAGCGAGAAAGACAGTGGCTTCGGCGATGTCCCAGGGCGAGCCTGCGCGCATCATCGGGTTCGAGCGCGGGTAGGTGGCGCGGGCCTCCGGCGAATACACGTTCCAGCCTTCGGTTTCGATCGCGCCCGGCGCCACGCAATTGACCCGGATGTTCAGCGGCGCCCATTCGACTGCGACGGCGCGCGACAGCCCGATGACGCCGCTCCGTGCAGCAATCGTGTGTGCGATGCCGTAGAGCCCATGCGTCGTCACAACCACGATGTTGACGATGCTGCCGGGATGCTTGTGGTCGCGCCAGCGTTGCGCGGCGGCCTGCATCATGTACCAGGTGCCGTTCAGATTGGTGTTGATGACGGCGTTCCAGCCCTTCACCGAAAAATCGATCGCGGCTTGGGGAAATTGCCCTCCGGCGCTGTTGATGAGGCAGTCGAGGCGGCCTTGCGCGACCCAGATCGTGTCGAACAGGGCGCTGACCGCGTCGGGCTCCCTGATGTCGGCGACATGCGCGGATGCTTTGAGGCCTCGGCCCGTCAATTGGGTGACGAGCGCGTCGAGCTTGCCGCCGTCGCGCCCGACCACGGCGACATGCGCGCCCAGCCGCGCAAGCAGCCAGGCGATCGCCCGCCCGATGCCGCCGGCGCCGCCCGTTACGACGGCGACTTGATCCTTCAGTGCATCGGCCGCGAACAGGGTCGGGCGAGCCGCAAGCTCCTCATCAGTCAGGCCGAGCTTCGCCGGAGACGGTTGATCGGTCATGAACGGCGCGAACCCTTGTTATATGCGGCATCGGCCGTACATTAGCCACGCAACGACAACCATGCAAAACGAGTTTTGATGTCCGATCTTTCCGCCTTCCGGATCACCAAACGCTGGCCCGCCAAACATCCCGACCGCCTTCAGCTCTATTCGCTGCCGACTCCAAACGGCGTGAAGGTTTCGATCATGCTCGAAGAGATTGGCTTGCCCTACGAGGTGCATCTGGTCGACTTCAACAAGGACGACCAGAAGACGCCGGAATTCCTGTCGCTGAATCCGAACGGCAAGATACCGGCCATCCTCGATCCGGATGGTCCCGGCGGCAGACCGCTGCCGCTGTTCGAGTCCGGCGCGATCCTGCAATATCTCGCCGAGAAGACCGGCAAGCTTCTGCCGGCCGATCCGGCGCGGCGATACCAGACCATCCAGTGGCTGCACTTCCAGATGGGCGGCATCGGCCCGATGTTTGGCCAAGTCGGATTCTTCCATAAGTTCGCCGGCAAGGAATATGAGGACAGGCGGCCGCTCGAGCGTTACGTCGCCGAGTCGAGACGCCTCCTTGAGGTAGTGGAGACGCATCTCGCCGGACGGCAATGGATCATGGACGACGAGTACACCATCGCCGACATTTCCATGCTCGGCTGGATGCGCAACCTGATCGGCTTCTACGGTGCGCGCGATCTCGTTGCGTTCGATACGCTGAAGCAGGTGCCGGCATGGCTGCAACGCGGGCTCGCCCGGCCGGCGGTGCAGCGCGGGCTCGACATACCCAAGCGGCCTTAAGCGGCGTGCTTGAGCAGTTCGTACACCACCGGGTTATCGGCGCAGGCGCCGAAGCCGCATTCGAGCAGCGTGGTCACCACATTGGCCGCCGTGAGTGCGATCACGAGCCATACCGCGGTTTGCCCGAAGGCGCCGCCGGTGGCCGGCAGCACGGCGCGGTCTTCCTCGAACTGGCGGTCGAACAGCAGGATCGCCGCAAGCAGGACGATGGCCGTAATGAAGCCGATCAGCGCCCAAGTATAATAGTGATAGCCGAGCAACGCCGAACCGTAGCCGGCGTCGCCGGGCATGATATGCAGCAGCACCTGCCGGGTCGACGCGACGGCGCCTGCCACCGCCGCCAGCAGCGACATCGCATAATGGCTGGGACGGGGGCCGAAGCGGATATTGAGGATCGGGCCGACGGCGAGAGCCGCGAACAGGATGCGCTGCAGCAGGCAGAGCGGGCAGGGCAGCTCATGAAGAATGAACTGCGCCGCATAGGCCGCCGCAAGCACCAGCGCCACCGCGTAGAGGCTGAGTGCATTCAACGTAATGGCACGCGTCTGGGTCATGCGTCCCTCAGAACGACAATTTCAGCGTATCGGTCGCGTGGTGCAGATAGGTGGCGATGCACGCGATCAGCACGGCTCCGAACAGGCCAAGCGCGAGCGGACGCCGACCGCGCCAGGCGATCAGCATCACGATGACTATGGCCAGAAACAATACGGTGAATTCCATCGGCTGGTCCCGGCGCGGAATGATGCTTCAGTCTATGATAGATTCGCCGATCTGCTTAATTCTAATCCGGTCCGGCGGGACCAATAACGACATTCCGGAATGCAACGACAATGCCCATCACCATCTACGGCATCAAGAACTGCGATACGATGAAGAAGGCGCGCGCCTGGCTCGACGATCACGGCGTGGCCTACGACTTTCACGATTACAAGCTTGCCGGCATCGGCAAGGACAAGCTCAAGCAATGGTCCGACAATGTTGGCTGGGAAATACTGCTCAACCGCGCCGGCACGACGTTCAAGAAGTTGCCCGACAGCGACAAGGAAGGCCTCAACGAGCGCAAGGCGTTGGCGCTGATGCTGGCGCAGCCCTCGATGATCAAGCGGCCGGTGCTCGATCTCGGCGGCAAATTGCTGGTCGGGTTCAAGCCGGATATCTATGCGAGCGAGGTCGCGTCGAAGCCGCGCGGGGGGAAGGCCTAATCGAATTCGAGTTCATCGCCGGATGGAATGCGGCCTGGCGCGCGATGGAAGAGATCGCGGTCGATGATGGCGCGAAGCTTCGGCACCGGCAGTTGGTCGTTTCCGCGCATCAGATTCTTGATCTCGAAGCCGCCATCCTCGCTGATGGTTTTCAGCGAAGCGATGACATGGGTGACGCTGCCGTCATCCGAGAACGGCAGCAACAGCCGCTCATAGGCGACGATTCGCCCGTAGATGTCGTCGATATTGGCGATGGTATAGGCAGGAAGACGGCGCGCGATGCATTCATGATAGACGGGCATCACGATCGGAGCGAGCCTTGCGCCGAGATACTCGTCGAGATAGCGGCCCTTGCCGGTATTCCCATAAGCCGTCGACATCCGCGTGCCGTCGCTCTGGATGGTCAGGCGCGGCGGCTGGGTGCTGGTATCGACGGTGTAGAGTACCAGGTCGGGAAGTTCGTCCTCGATCCGCGCCGGCTGGTATTCCGCCATGCGCGGTATCGATTGGTCGCGGGCGTAAAGCCGCAGCCAGGTGTTCAGCAGGTCGCGCTGCTTGATGGATTTGATGACCGACGGTCCGGCGCTTTCAAATTTCAAGGCGGCAATTCCTGCGCGATCCAAATCGCGAGATGATGCGCCCCGAGGGGAAATATTGTGTGAAAGCGCGCCCGATTGCAGCAAAACACCGTTAACGATGGCTTGCCGGCGCGAGGTTGCGGTTGAGCGTGGCTCGTGGCCCGGCCGAGCGGCGCCGGCGCGCTATTCGACTTATGGCGCATCCGGAACCGCAAGCGCACGGTCGGGCGTGGCAGCATTCCGCCTTGCCTAATCCATCGCGTTGACGGCATATTCCGGCCGGAGGCGGCGGGCTCGGGACGGTTTCCAGGACGTCCAGGAGAGCCTGCCCGAACAGGAAAAAACTGGCCGCGCGCGGGCGAACTCGCGGAGACGGCTGAGGGGGAAATTTGTTTGGCTGATGAGTTCATTCTCGAAACCCACGGATTGACCAAGGAATTCGCGGGTTTCTTCGCCGTTCGCGATGTCGCCCTCAAGGTACGGCGCGGCAGCATTCACGCGTTGATCGGGCCGAATGGCGCCGGCAAGACGACGTGCTTCAACTTGTTGACCAAGTTTCTGAGGCCGTCTGCAGGGCAGATCCTGTACAAGGGGCAGGACATCACCGCGATGGCGCCGGCCGATGTGGCCCGCCTCGGGCTAGTGCGTTCGTTCCAGATTTCGGCGGTGTTTCCGCACCTGACGGCGCTGGAAAACGTTCGTGTCGCGCTACAGCGCCAGCATGGAAGCTCGTTCGATTTCTGGCGCTCCAAGCGCGTGCTCGACCGATTCAACGGCCGCGCCCTCGACTTGCTGAACGACGTGGGCTTGAGCGAGTTCGCCAATACACCGGCGGTCGAGATGCCCTATGGACGCAAGCGCGCGCTGGAGATTGCGACGACGCTGGCGCTCGACCCGGAAATGATGCTGCTCGATGAGCCTATGGCGGGCATGGGTCATGAAGACATCGACAAGATCGCAGCCCTAATCAAGCGTATCTCGGCGAGGCACACCATCCTGATGGTCGAACATAATCTCTCCGTGGTCGCCGACCTGTCCGATATCATCACTGTGCTGACGCGCGGTCAGGTGCTGGCGCAAGGCGATTATGCCGAATTGTCCAAGGACGAGCGCGTCAAGGAAGCCTATCTGGGGGCCGGTCATGCCTGAGTTGAAAATGGCCGAAGCCACCGCCAAACCGGCGGGCGCGGAGATTCTTTCCGTTTCCGACCTGCAGGCCTGGTACGGCGAATCGCATATCCTTCACGGCATCAACTTCAATGTGAAGGCGGGCGAGGTGGTCACGCTGCTCGGCCGCAACGGCGCCGGCAAGACCACGACGCTGAAGTCGGTGATGGGAATTATCGGCAAGCGTACCGGGTCGATCCGTTTTAACGGTCAGGACATCACGCGCGCCTCGTCCGATAGGATCGCGCGCCTAGGCATCGCATTCTGTCCCGAGGAGCGGGGCATTTTCGCAAGCCTCGACGTGCGCGAAAACCTGCTGCTGCCGCCGATCGTGCGCAGTGGCGGGCTGTCGCTCGACCAGATCTTCGAATTGTTTCCGAACCTGAAAGAGCGCCTCAACAGCCAGGGCACCAAGCTTTCGGGCGGCGAGCAGCAAATGCTAGCGATCGCAAGAATCCTGCGCACCGGCGCACGGTTTCTGATGCTGGACGAGCCGACCGAAGGTTTGGCGCCCGTCATCATCCAGCAGATCGGTCACACCATCGCTCGGCTGAAGTCGGAAGGCTTTACCATCCTGCTCGTCGAACAGAATTTCCGCTTCGCCTCCACGGTGGCCGACCGCTACTACATCGTCGAGCACGGTAAGGTCATTGACGGTTTTGCGAATTCGGAGTTGTCGGCCAATATGGACAAGCTCCACACCTATCTCGGCGTTTAATCGGTACTTTGCTGCACTCTGGAATAATGGAGATACTATGAAACATCGGATTTCAGCGCTCTTCCTCGGCACCGCTCTGGCACTTGCCGCAGGCAGCGCCGTGGCGCAAGACAAGACGGTCAAGATCGGCGTGCTCACCGACAATTCCGGACTTTACTCTGACCTTGGCGGCGCCGGCTCGACGGTCGCCGCCCAGATGGCGGTCGAGGATTCCGGCCTTGCGGCCAAGGGCTGGAAGATCGACATCGTCTCCGCCGACCACCAGAACAAGCCCGACATCGGCACCACCGTCGCCCGTCAATGGATCGACGTCGACAAGGTCGATATCTTCGTGGATGTGCTGAACTCCGGCGTGGCGCTGGCGGTCAACAATCTGGTGAAGGAAAAGAACGCCATCATGATCAATACCGGCGCGGCGACGTCGGATCTCACCAATACGCAGTGTTCGCCGAACACGATTCACTGGGTCTACGACACCTACATGCTCGCCAACTCTACCGGCCAGGCGCTGGTGAAGGCCGGTGGCGATACCTGGTACTTCCTGACTGCGGATTACGCGTTCGGCCACGCGCTGGAACGCGACACTTCCGCGGTCGTCGTCAAGTCGGGCGGCAAGGTTATCGGCACCGTCAGGCACCCCCTGAATTCGTCGGACTTCTCCTCGTTCCTGCTGCAGGCACAGGCGTCCAAGGCCAAGATCATCGGCATGGCAAACGCCGGCGGCGACACCACCAATACCATCAAGCAGGCTGCAGAGTTCGGCATCGTCTCGGGCGGGCAGAAGCTCGCGGGACTGCTGCTGTTCATCAACGACGTCCACTCCCTCGGCCTCAAGGTGGCTCAGGGCCTGAACTTCACGGAAACCTTCTACTGGGATCTGAACGACGGCACCCGCGCGTTTTCGAAGCGTTTCTCCGAGCGGATGAAGAACAAGGCGATGCCGTCGATGGTGCAGGCCGGGGTGTATTCGGGCCTGATCCACTATTTCAAGACGATCGATGCAATGGGCGGCAATCCGCACGATGGCGTCAAGGTGGTGGCGAAAATGAAGGAAACGCCCACCGATGATCCGCTGTTCGGCAAGGGCACGATCCGCCCCGACGGCCGCAAGCTTCATCCGGCCTACCTGTTCGAGGTCAAGAAACCCTCCGAATCCAAGGGGCCGTGGGACTATTACAAGCTGATCGGCACCACTCCCGGCGAGCAGGCCTTCCGGCCGCTTTCGGAAAGCGCCTGTCCGCTGGTAAAGAAGTAACAACGATGGCCCGTCGGCGTCATGCCGGCGGGCCTTCTCTCGCGGCCCAAGCTAACCCGCATCATAACGAGATTGAGTGCGAAACCGATGCAAGCTCTCTACGCCCAGCTTTTGGTGGGATTGATCAACGGATCATTCTACGCGCTGCTCAGTCTCGGGCTCGCCGTGATCTTCGGCATGCTCAACATCATCAATTTCGCCCATGGCGCGCTCTACATGATGGGCGCGTTCTGCGCATATTTTCTGCTGCATCTCACGGGGATTGGATACTGGTGGGCCCTGATCATCGCGCCGATTGTCGTCGGCATCTTCGGCATGATCCTCGAACGGACCATGCTGCAATGGCTGGCCGGTCTCGACCACCTCTACGGGCTGTTGTTGACGTTCGGCATCGCGCTGATCGTGCAGGGCGTGTTCCAGAATTACTTCGGCTCGTCCGGCCTGCCGTACGCGATTCCTGATTATCCGGAGGTCGGCGGGTTCCGCGGATTACAGGGCGGCATGAATCTCGGATTCATGTTCCTGCCGATCTACCGCGGCTGGGTCGTCGTCTTCTCGCTCGTGGTGTGCCTTGCGACCTGGTTCCTGATCGAGAAGACCCGGCTCGGCGCCAATCTGCGTGCGGCGACTGAAAACCCAACCCTGGTACGCGCATTCGGCATCAACGTGCCGCGGATGATCACGCTGACCTACGGCCTCGGCGTCGGCTTGGCGGCGCTGGCCGGCGTATTGTCCGCGCCGATCAACCAGGTCCGGCCATTGATGGGCGCGGACCTGATCATCGTCGTGTTCGCGGTGGTGGTGATTGGCGGTATGGGATCGATCATGGGATCGATCATCACCGGATTTGCGCTCGGCGTAATCGAGGGACTGACCAAGTATTTTTATCCCGAAGCTTCCAACACCGTGGTGTTCGTCCTGATGGTGCTGGTGTTGCTGCTGAAGCCAACGGGACTGACTGGACGGGCTGCCTGACATGAGCACATTGACTGACGACACACTGCCGATAACGCCGCAAGCGATGCGCGACGAAATGATCGTGTTCGCCGGGATGGCGGTGCTGCTGGGGCTCGTACCCCTGACGGGCATCTATCCGTTCTTCGTGATGCAGGCGCTGTGCTTCGCGCTGCTTGCTTGCGCTTTCAACCTCCTGATCGGCTATGGCGGCCTGCTGTCGTTCGGCCACGCCATGTTTCTGGGGACCGCGGGCTACTGCTCGGCGCATGCGCTCAAGGTCTGGGGTGTAACGCCGGAAGTCGGAATTCTGGTCGGTGTCGCCGGCGCCGCCGCGCTTTCCGTCGTCACCGGCTTCATCTCGATCCGTCGCCAGGGCATCTACTTTTCGATGATCACGCTGGCGCTCTCGCAGCTCCTGTATTTCATCTATCTGCAGGCACCGTTCACGCATGGCGAGGACGGCATCCAGGGTATTCCGCAGGGCTATCTGTTTGGAATATTCAATCTCGCCAAGCCCACGGTGCTTTACTACGTGGTGCTTGCCGGATTCCTCGGCGGCTTCCTCCTGATCTACCGCACCATCAACTCGCCGTTCGGCGAGGTCTTGAAAGCCATTCGCGAAAACGAGCCGCGCGCGATCTCGCTGGGCTACAAGACTGACCAGTACAAGCTGCTCGCTTTCATCCTCTCCGGAACGATTGCGGGCTTTGCGGGTTCGCTGAAGGTGTTCGTGGCGCAGAACGCCTCCCTCACCGACGTGCACTGGACGATGTCGGGTGAAATCGTGCTGATGACGCTGGTCGGCGGCCTCGGCACGGTGTTCGGTCCGGTCGTTGGGGCCTTCGTTATCATTGCCATGCAGCAATATCTGGCCGGCTTCGGCCAATGGGTGACGGTGATCCAGGGCGTCATCTTCGTGGCCTGCGTGTTGACGTTCCGCCGAGGCATCATCGGCGAGATCGCGCATTATTTCCGCCGATCCCTCTAAAAACGGCGGTTTGGGCGCAGTTTTTCGGCTCCACAAAGTGGTGGATGACCCGGTTCCTGGGGCCGGACGTCGCGCGCTTTTCCCTCGAATGATCTATGACAGTTTTGTGACAGCGCGCTCCGCGGCTGTTTCTGAACGACGGAAAAAATACCCATGCTGCGCTGGTTTCGTGCCTTTTTGCCCAAAGAGGAGCGGTTTTTTGACCTATTTGCCCGCCACGCCCAGACGGTCGTGCAGGGCGCGCTGGCGTTGCAGGACATGATGCGCGGCGGCGACGAGACGCCGGTATTCTGCCAGCGAGTCAATCAGTTCGAACACGACGCCGACGGAATCACCCGCGAGGTCCTGACCGCGGTCCGCCGCACCTTCATTACCCCGTTCGACCGCGGCGACATCAAGAATCTGATCACGTCGATGGACGACGCGATCGACCAGATGCAGCAGACCGCGAAGGCGGTGGTGCTGTTCGAGGTCCGAACGTTCGAGCCTCCGATGCGCGAAATAGCCACGCTGTTGGTCGAGTGCGCCAATCTCGTCAGCCGCGCGATCCCGCTGATGCAGTCGATCGGCAACAACGTCGCGATGCTGACCGCCATCACCGAGGAAATCGGAAAGCTGGAGGGCCGTATCGACGATCTTCACGACATCGGCTTGAAGGAACTGTTTCTCAAGCACCGCAACGGCAATTCGATGGACTTCGTCGTCGGCGCCGAGATCTACAAGCATCTCGAAAAAGTATCCGATCGCTTCGACGACGTCGCCAACGAGATCAACTCGATCGTGATCGAACAGGTATAGGGCAGGGCCAATTCAGTGGACGCCACGCTTGGCCTACCGATTCTGATCTTCCTGATCGCGGTCGCACTGCTGTTCGATTTCCTCAACGGCCTGCACGACGCCGCCAATTCGATCGCGACGATCGTGTCGACTCGCGTGCTGCGCCCGCATTATGCGGTGTTCTGGGCGGCTTTCTTCAATTTCATCGCCTTTCTCGTCTTCGGGCTGCATGTCGCCAACACGATCGGCAAGGGGATCATCGAGCCCGACGTCGTCGATGCGGCTGTGATCTTCGCTGCGCTGGTCGGGGCCATTGTCTGGAACCTGATTACCTGGGGGCTCGGCATTCCATCCTCGAGTTCGCACGCGTTGATCGGCGGATTGGTCGGCGCAGGCGTGGCCAAGGCCGGGATTTCCGCGGCGGTCTGGAGCGGCCTGTCAAAAACGCTGCTGGCGATCGTGTTGTCGCCGCTGGTCGGGTTTCTGCTAGCGCTGGTGCTGGTTGCGATCGTGTCCTGGCTGTCGGTGCGCTCGACGCCGTTTGCGGTGGACCGCGCCTTCCGCATCCTGCAATTCGTCTCGGCATCGCTCTATTCGCTCGGCCATGGCGGCAACGACGCGCAAAAGACCATGGGCATCATCGCGGTGCTTTTGTATTCGCAAGGCCACCTCGGGGCGGATTTTGCCATCCCGTTCTGGGTCGTGATTTCCTGCCAGGCGGCGATGGGGCTCGGCACGTTGATGGGGGGCTGGCGGATCGTCCGCACCATGGGATTGCGGATCACGAAATTGACGCCGATGCAGGGCTTTTGCGCCGAAACCGGTGGAGCTGCGACCCTGTTCATGGCGACCTATCTCGGGGTTCCCGTATCCACGACCCACACCATTACTGGCTCCATCGTCGGCGTCGGCGCGGCGCGGCGGGTCTCGGCGGTGCGCTGGAACGTCGCGAGTTCGATCGTGTATGCCTGGGTGATCACCATTCCGGCGTCGGCGATTATCGCGGCGCTGACCTATTGGGCCGTGCTGTTGCTACGCTGATCCGGTGACGAGTTTAAGCCCGACGATGCCGGCCACGATCAGTCCGATGCAGGCGAGGCGGGCGGCGGTCGCGGGTTCGCCGAACAGCGCGATGCCCAGGATGGCCGTTCCGACCGCGCCGATGCCGGTCCATACCGCGTAGGCGGTTCCGATCGGAAGCGCTTTCAAGGCAAGGCCGAGCAGGACGATGCTCCCTGCCATGCAGGCGAGCGTCAGGACGGATGGAACAAGTCGCGTGAAACCCTCGGTATATTTGAGGCCGATCGCCCAACCCACTTCCATGAGACCGGCGACGAACAACACGATCCAGGCCATGACAACCCTCCGAACCAGGCAGGGTCGTCCCCGCGGATGAGCTGCAAAATTGGAAGGCCGTCCTTCCGCTGCCGATATGGGACTGGCCAGGAGCCCTCGCAACCACCAAATGAGGCTTGATCAGCGCGGTTTTCCCTGCCAAACGCTCGAGCCTCATGTCCGACATTGCCGTTACAGCCGAATCGCCGTCCCGCTCGCCGCTATCAGCTGAAGTCGCGCGGCGGCGCACATTTGCGATCATCTCCCATCCGGACGCCGGCAAAACCACGCTGACCGAGAAGCTCCTGCTGTTCGGCGGCGCCATCAATCTGGCAGGGCAGGTCAAGGCCAAGGGCGAGCGGCGCAATACCCGTTCCGACTGGATGAAGATCGAGCGCGAGCGCGGCATCTCGGTCGTGACCTCGGTGATGACCTTCGAATTCCAGGACCTCGTCTTCAACCTCTTGGACACGCCCGGCCACGAAGACTTCTCGGAAGACACCTACCGGACGCTGACCGCGGTCGATTCCGCCGTCATGGTGATCGACGCCGCCAAGGGCATCGAGGCGCGGACGCGAAAGCTGTTCGAGGTGTGTCGGCTGCGCGACATTCCGATCATCACCTTCATCAACAAGATGGACCGCGAGAGCCGCGACACGTTCGAACTGCTGGACGAGATCGAAAAGACGCTGGCGCTCGACACCACCCCGATGACCTGGCCGGTCGGTCGCGGCCGCGACTTCCTCGGCACCTACGACGTCGTCAACGGCGGCGTGCGCCTGCTCGAAGGCGGCGGCGCCAAGACCGGCGCGACCGAGCAGATCGATATCGCCGATCTTGCCGGCCGCAACCCCAATCTCGACGTCGCCGAGATCAAGGACGAACTCGCGCTGGTGTCGGAAGCCTGCAAGCCGTTCGAGCTGGACGCGTTTCGCGAGGGCCATCTGACGCCGGTCTATTTCGGCAGCGCGCTGCGCAATTTCGGCGTCGGCGACTTGCTGGAAGGTCTTGGCAAGTTTGCGCCGGCGCCGCGGGCGCAGGACAGCAATTTGCGCAAGGTCGAAGCAGCCGAGCCGCGCATGAGCGCCTTCGTGTTCAAGATCCAGGCCAATATGGATCCGAACCACCGCGACCGCATCGCGTTCGCACGGCTGTGCTCCGGCAAGCTCAGCCGCGGCATGAAAGCGAAGCTGGTGCGGACCGGCAAAAACATGTCGCTGTCGTCGCCGCAGTTCTTCTTCGCGCAGGATCGCTCGGTGGCCGATGAGGCGTTTGCCGGCGACGTCGTCGGCATTCCGAACCACGGTACCTTGCGGATCGGCGATACGCTGACGGAAGGCGAGGACATCACCTTCGTCGGCGTTCCGAGTTTTGCGCCGGAAATCGTCCGCCGCGTGCGGTTGACGGATGCAATGAAGGCCAAGAAGCTGAAAGAGGCGCTGCAGCAGATGTCGGAAGAGGGCGTGGTGCAGGTGTTCCGGCCCCGCGACGGCGCACCGGCGCTGGTCGGCGTCGTCGGTCCGCTGCAGCTCGACGTGCTGAAGGCACGGCTCGACGCGGAATATTCGCTGCCGGTGGAATTCGAAGTCTCGGAATTCCAGCTCGCGCGCTGGGTCTCGTCCGACGACCGCAAGAAGTTAGAGGCCTTCATCGCGGCCAACGGCTCGGGCATCGCCGACGACGTCGACGGCGATCCCGTGTTCATGGCCAAGAACGAGTTTTACCTGGGCTATACCAGGGAGCGCGCCGAAGGGATCACGTTCTCCAACGTCAAGGACGTGAAGAAGAAGGCGTAAGCGGCCACCCTTCCTGCACCAATCTCCGCTGTCGTCCTCCGCGAAAGCGGGGGACCCAGTACGCCGCGGCTTATCCGTAAATAACTGACGTCTCTTGAATACTGGATCGTCCGGTCGAGCCGGACGATGACAGTTGGGCTGGTTGCTTGCTCACTCATGCATCCAGTGGATGCCTGCATGCAGCCTTGATAAGCCTCTTGTGCCGCTGCCTCGCCTCCGGAAGTATCCACTGGATGCTTTTTTGGAAAAGGGAGACCGCCCATGACTGATCTCGCAACCTATTCCCGTTCCGGCCCGTTCGGCACCGTCGTGATCGACGATGGCAAGGCCAATGTGATGTCGCTTGCCATGCTCAACGCCCTGCATGTGGCCTTCGATCAGGCGGAAAAGGACAAGACGGTGGTGATCCTGAAGGCCCGCGGCAAGCATTTTTCAGGAGGATTCGACCTCAACGTCTTCGCCAAAGGCAGCGCCCAGGACCAATATCTGATGGTGAAAGCGGGCGCGGAACTGGCCTTGCGCATCCTCTCGTTCCCGACGCCGGTGGTGGCGGCATGCCAGGGTAATGCCTATCCGATGGGGGCTTTCCTGATCATGTCCAGCGACCACCGGATTGCCGCCGGGCGACTACCGGATCGGCATGAACGAGGTCGCGATCGGGCTCACCGTGCCGCGTTTTGCAATCGAAATCGCACGGCAGCGGCTGACGCCAGCCTATTTCAGCAGGGCAGTGATGACCGGGGAGATGTTCGGCCCCATGGAGGCCGTCACCGCCGGCTTCTTTGACCGCGTCGTCCCGGCGGATGCGCTGGAGCGCAGCGCCGAGGAGACCGCACAGGCGCTCGCCACGCTCAACATGGCCGCCCATGCCGCCACCAAGGCGCGGGCGCGCGGGGCGGTGATCAAGATGATCCGCGCCATGATCGACGAGGACATTACGCCGCAGTACGGCGAGGACCGCGTTGCCAAACAGGCATCGGCCTGACGGAAAGCTTCGGCCGCCTGGCAGTGGCGTCGCGTCTCATGCCTTTGTATGAAGGGAGCATGACCGCAAAGCCGCGCCGGGCGACCTATCGCCATGGCAATCTGAAATCCGAAGCGCTGAAGGCCGCCACCCGTTTGGTGGCCGCGGCCGGCCATGAGCAATTGAGCCTGCGCGAGGTCGCGGAGGCCGTCGGCGTCGCGCATCGATCGCTGTACAATCATTTCGCTGACCGCGAAGCGCTGCTCGACGCGGTTGCGGCCGAGGCCTACACGAGGCTCGCCGCCATCCTCGTCAAGGCAGAGACGCCACAGGACTACACCGCGAAATATGTCCGCTTCGCGCTTGCCAACCGCGGGCTGTACGCCCTGATGACGAGCCGCCCGCACGCCACCATGAAGCACAATCCGCCGCTGCAGGCCGCGGTTCACAAGGTCATCGCCCAGGCCGTGCGGGTATTCTGCCAGGATATCGGGAGCCCGGCCGAGCGTCGCCGCGCGGTGATGAAGGTCTACATTACGCTCTATGGTGGCATCTCGCTCTATACCGCCGGCGTCCTCGATCAGCCCAGCGAGAAAGCCCTGATTGCGGAACTGTCCGCGATGAACGCAGGGATGTGAACACCGTCCGCCTTGATACGGGACGAAGCGCGCATCAGCTTAGTCGGGTCGCCTCTTAGGACTTAGGGCCGCATGTTCCGGTGCATCATCGTCTGCCTGATCACCACATTCGTCGGGATGAGCGCCGCCGACGCCCAGTCGCGGCGCCAGATCGACGCCACGCCATTTTCGCACGCGCCCTGCAGCGTGCTCGACGGCCAGCCGTGCACGCCGTCATTTTGCAGCGTGTTCAACGAAGGTCCCTGTATTCCCGAGATCGATTATCCGTACGGCCAGAATCTGCAACTCACGATCGAAAGCGTGCCTCCACAGGATCAGGCCGCGAAATACCGGAAGCCGGATCATGATCTCGATACGATCGGCGACCTCTTTGCGGCGTTGCGCTCCTGTTGGTCGCCGCCACCTTCCGACATCGCGCGTCAGGGCATGCAGATGTCGGTTCGGTTCAGCTTCAAGCGCTCGGGTGAGATCATCGCTACGCCCCGCGTGACCTATGCCACGGCAGGCGTTCCGGCCGACACCCGCGCTACCTATCTCAACGCGATCAATGCGTCGCTGGCGGCCTGTACGCCGCTGAAGTTTACCGGCGGGCTTGGCGGCGCGCTTGCCGGGCGGCCGATCGCGATCCGCTACGTCGACAACCGCGATCTAGGCAAGCAGGCGGAGAAGCCGTAACGGCCGCGTGGCACATTGCGCACCAAGCCCTTAAGATGATACCCGGATAATCCGGAAAACCAGCCGCGCAACGGGAGGCACGTCATGGGACTGCTGGTGTTGATCCTGGGCCTGATCCTGTTCTTCGGCGTCCACACGCTTACCACGCAACGCAAGCTGCGCGCGCAGGTGATCTCCGCGACGGGCGAGAGCGGCTACAAGATCGGCTATGCGCTGGCTTCGATCGCTGGTCTGGCGCTGATCATCTGGGGCTTTGCGCTTTATCGCCGAACGGGCTGGATCGACCTCTGGAACCCGCCAGTGGCGCTCAAGCACATCACGACGGCGCTGATGCTGCCCGCGGTTATCATGGTTGTCGCGTCCTACATCCGCGGCCGGATCTATACGACGCTGAAACATCCGATGTTGACGGGCATCAAGCTGTGGGCGGCGGCGCATCTGCTCGCCAATGGCGATCTCGGCTCGATCCTCCTGTTCGGCTCGTTTCTCGCGTGGGCGGTGTATGATCGCATTTCGCTGAAATATCGTTCCGACGCCGGCGCCCCGCCGATTCCCGTCGGCGGTCCCGGCAACGATTTGATCGCGATCGCGGTCGGTCTCGTCGCCTATCTGGCGCTCGCCTTCGCGTTCCATCCTGTCGTGATCGGCGTTCCCGTCATTGGAGCCTAACATGTCCGTGCAATCTGCCATCAAGCGCAAAACGGCGCCGGATATCCGTGCGCGCAAGAACGGCGAGCCGATCGTGATGCTGACGTCCTACCACGCGCATACCGCCGCGCTGGTGGATCGGCACTGCGACGTCATTCTGGTCGGCGATTCCCTCGGCAACGTCATGCACGGTTTCGAGACCACGGTGCCGGTGACGCTCGACATGATGATCCTGCAGGGCCATGCGGTGATGCGCGGCTCGAAGCATGCCCTCGTCGTGGTGGACATGCCGTTCGGCTCCTATGAGGCCTCCAAGGAGCAGGCGTTTCATTCCGCGGTGCGGATATTGAAGGAGACCCATTGCGGCGCGGTGAAGCTCGAAGGCGGCGTGCGCATGGCGGAAACGGTAGCGTTCCTGTCCGAGCGCGGCGTGCCGGTCATGGGCCACATCGGACTGACGCCGCAATCGATCAACACGCTCGGCTCGTTTCGCGCGCAGGGCCGCGACGAGGGCAGTTGGGATCCGATCCTGAACGACGCCCAGGCGATCTCGGACGCCGGTGCGTTTTCGGTCGTGGTCGAAGCGGTCGCCGAGCCGCTGGCGCGCAAGATCACGGAAACCATCGCCATTCCGACCATCGGCATCGGCGCCAGCGCGGCCTGCGACGGCCAGGTACTGGTGCTCGAGGACATGCTGGGCCTGTCGCCGCGGACGCCGAAATTCGTGCGCCGCTATGGCGATCTCGGCCCCGCGATCGAAGCGGCGATCCAGGGCTACGCCAGCGACGTGCGCTCGCGCGCTTTCCCGGGACTCGAGCACGTCTACGAGATGAAGAAGAGCTGACGGGGCGCGCGATGGATTGGTCGCAGCACTCCATTCCGGCGATGCGGCTCGAGCCGCGCTTTGGCGATCGGATGGTCCCGGTCTTTTGCGACCGGCCCAAGAGCATTCCGGCGATGGTGGCCGAAGCGGTTGCGACCAACCCGGACGGCGAGGCGCTGGTCTGCGGCGCCACGCGAATGACATGGCGCGAGGTCGCACAGCAATCGGCGCAAATCGCAGCAGGATTTCAAAGACTCGGCCTGCAGCGCGGCGACCGCGTCGCGCTGCTGCTCGGCAACAGAATCGAATTCGTGCTGACGATGCTGGGCGCGGCCCATGCCGGTCTGGTGACGGTGCTGCTTTCGATCCGCCAGCAAAAGCCCGAGATCGCCTATGTGCTCACCGATTGCGGCGCAAAGCTCCTGATCCACGAGGCGGCCTTGGCCGATCGTGTGCCCGATGCGAGCGATATTCCCGATGTGATGCGCCGGATTGTTGTCGACGACGACCCGCGAGTTTCGCGCTTTTCCGAACTGGCTGACAACGCGCCGCTGGCCGCACCAATCGAGGTCGGCGAAGAGGACACTGCCATGATCCTCTATACGTCGGGCACCACGGGGCGGCCAAAGGGCGCGATGCTCGCCCATTGCACCATCATTCATTCGGCCATGGTGTTCGTATCATGCATGAAGCTTACCGAAGCGGACCGCTCGATCGCCGCCGTGCCGCTCGGGCACGTCACGGGCGTGGTCGCCAACGTCATGACCATGGTCCGTTGCGCAGGCGCGCTGATCATCATGGCGGAGTTCAAGGCGGCGGAATATTTGAAGCTCGCCGCGCGCGAGCGGGTCACCTACACCGTGATGGTGCCGGCGATGTACAATCTCTGCCTGCTGCAGCCGGATTTCGACAGCTACGATCTGTCGAACTGGCGGATCGGCGGCTTTGGCGGTGCGCCGATGCCGATCGCCACCATTGAGAAACTCGATGCCAAGATTCCCGGCCTGAAGCTGATGAATTGCTACGGCGCGACTGAGACCACGTCGCCCTCGACCATGATGCCGGGCGAATTGACCGCCAGCCACATCGACAGCGTCGGCTTGCCCTGTCCCGGCGCGCAGATCGTCGTGATGGATGCCGGGGGCCGCGAACTGCCGCGCGGCGAGATCGGCGAAATCTGGATTCACGGTGGGTCCGTCATCAAGGGCTACTGGAACAATCCGAAGGCGACGGCGGAGAGTTTTACGGCCGGCTTCTGGCATTCCGGCGATCTCGGCTCGATCGACGAAGAGAATTTCGTGCGCGTGTTCGATCGTCAGAAGGACATGATCAATCGCGGCGGGCTCAAGATCTATTCCGCCGAGGTCGAGTCGGTGCTTTCAGGCCATCCCGACGTGGTCGAGAGCGCAATCATCGCAAAACCGTGCCCGGTGCTAGGCGAGCGCGTGCATGCCGTCGTCGTGACGCGGAATGCCGTCAGCGGCGAAGCGCTGCGCGCCTGGTGCGCCGAGCGGCTGTCGGACTACAAGGTGCCGGAAACCATGGATCTGCGGACGGACCCGTTGCCGCGCAATGCCAACGGCAAGGTGATGAAGCGGCAGCTCCGCGACGCTTTCACGGCGGCTTAGAGCTTCGGCGCGCTGCCTTTGGGCATCGCGCTCTCGCTTGGCCCGGCGGCGAGCGCGGCACTGTCGATCGCGGCGGCGCTGACGAGCTGCTTGACGTCCAGCAGGGTGAATTGGGCGATACCGACGCGGTCGGCCAGCGTGCCCGGAACGAGCTGAACACTCAACACGCCGTCGCAGTTCGCGCCCTTCGCCTCGGTGAGCATGGCGCCCGGTTCCTTGGCTTTGGTCTGGGCGCGCTTGACGACCGCCACGCAACTGCCGCGCACGGTGTCGCCGTTGAGCTTGACGGCGGCCCTAGGGTCGAGCGGCTTGTCGATCGCTTCGAGCGCAGTCGCTTCCTTGTACTTGCCGCCGACCGACATGATCGAGCCCTTGCGATAGATGTAGTACAGATGCTGGTCGCCGACGATGGTCGGCACGCCGTATTTGCCCATGATCTCCTTGATCATGTCCGCCTTCGACGGCTGCTGGTCCGGTGCGAAGGTCAGGTTGCGGGCGACGAAATAGGCGCGGTTGGCGCTCGCGGGCGAGGAGAAGCTGGTCGAGAGCATCTCGCCGTTCTGTTTCGAACCGGCAGGAAGGCTGAAATTCAAGGCGGAGACATAGCTGGCGCCGCCGAACTTCTGCTGCTGGATGTCGGTCTTGGTGTCGGTCCGGCCCTTGAACAGCGAATCAAAAATGGCGCGGGCGGATTCGGCGTTCGATTCGGTCGAGATACCCAAAATGTCGGGGCGCAGCTTGCCCGAGAATGCCGTCTCGGGCGCCTTCGGCTTGAAGTCCTCGGCCAGTGACGCTGCGGCCGCCAGGGGTACCAGGCCGAAGGCAAGCAGCATCGAAACCAGCGCGTGGCGAGGCATGAAACACCTGAAAAAGTACGGATCGACAATGGAAGCGGCCGGGATTACGCCAAACTTTGAACCGCGATGTCAACATTGCCGGCCGATTTCGGAGGCGGTTGGGAGCCGCTGTTAACGCTTTGATCCGCCTCGCTTTGCCTTGCCACCGCCATATCGATAGGCTACGCCCCGGCCATGCGGGATCGGGCGTGCGATACTGCCGCCGAAGCTGCGGTTCCCCGGGGATGGGATATCTTTAAGTGTCTGAATTATTTGATGAAGTAGACGAGGAGGTCCGTCGCGAGCAGCTCAAAAGGCTGTGGGACCGGTATTCGCTTCTGATCATCGCCGGCCTGATTTTGATCATCGCCGCCGTCGGCGGCTGGCGTGGCTACCAGTATCTGGAGTCCAAGAAGGCGGCCGAGGCAGGGGCGGCGTTCGACAAGGCGGTCGAGCTTTCGGAAGCCAACAAGCACGCCGAGGCCGAAGTCGCGTTCGCCGATCTCGTTGCGAAGGCGCCGTTCGGCTACCGCGTGCTGGCACGGTTGCGCATGGCGGCGGAAGTCGCCAACCGCGATCCGCAGGCCGCGGCAAAGCTGTTCGACGAGATTGCCGCTGACCGCAGCGTCGGTGTCGCCGAGCAGGATCTCGCGCGGATTCGCGCGGCCCAGTTGCTGTTGGAAAGCACCAGCTATCCCAACATGAAAGACCGCCTCGAAGCCGCTGCCGCGCCGGGCGCCACGTTCCGCCATACCGCGCGCGAATTGCTGGCGCTATCGGCTTGGCGCGCCAATGATGCCGGAGCGACGCGGCAATGGCTGGATATGATCGCCAATGACGGTGAGACGCCGCCGAGCCTGCGCTCGCGTGCCGAAGCGCTACAGGCCTTGCTGCCGCCGGTCGCCAAGAGCTGACGGAGAACGAGTTGAGTGGGAAACCGACCATGCGCCGCCCGCAACGTTTGATCGCAGCCGCCATTCTCGTCGCGCTTTCCGGCGCGCTGGCAGGCTGCGGCGGTGGCGGTTTGGGCAATTTCGATCCCACCGACATGCTCGACTTCCTCGACACCAAGAAGAAATTGCCCGGTGAGCGCAAGCCGGTGTTTCCCGAAGGTGTGCCGGGCCTTGAGCAGGGCGTGCCGAAGGATCTCTATAGGGGCGCCAACCAACAGGTTGATGACCCGAATGCGCAGGCTGCCGCTGCGGCTCCTCCGCCGGAAGAGCCGAAATCGAAGCGTGGCGCGAAATCCAAGGGCAAGCAGGCTGCCGCACCCGCCGCTGCGGACCCCGACGTCGCGCCCGAGGAAGAGGGCAGCACCGCCGCTGCGCCGCCGGCGCCCAAGCCGGCCAAGATCGTGCGCAAGCGCACCACGGCTCCACCGCCCGATCAATCGGCCGCGCCCGCGCAATCCTCACAACAATCGGCTTTCCCGGCTCCGATGCCGAGCGGTAGTTTCTCGCGCTAATTTGTTGTTTTCGTTCGATTGACACGCCCTTCAGAAACGGGCGTTTGGATCATTTATGTCCTTTACGATCGCCATCATCGGCCGACCCAACGTCGGCAAGTCGACGCTGTTCAACCGGCTGGTCGGGCAGAAGCTCGCGCTGGTGGACGACGAGCCCGGCGTCACCCGCGATCGCCGCGAGGGAAGCGCGCGTCTCGGCGATCTCGAATTCACCGTGATCGATACCGCCGGCCTCGACGAGGGCGCCAAGGGCTCGCTCACGGCACGAATGCAGGAGCAGACCGAAGCCGCGATCGGCCTGGCCGATGCGCTGATGTTCGTGATCGACGCCCGTGCGGGCCTGACGCCGAACGATCGCGCCTTTGCCGATTTCGCGCGCCGCGCCAACAAGCCGGTGGTGCTGGTCGCCAACAAGAGCGAGGGCAAGCACGGCGAAATCGGCGCGATGGAATCCTACGCGCTGGGGCTCGGCGATCCCGTGCAGATTTCGGCCGAGCATGGCGAGGGCTTGAGCGATCTCTACGACGCGCTCGCCGCACTGATGCCGGAGCCGGCTGAAGAGCGGGAAGAGTTCGACGACGACGATATCGTATCGGACGAGGATCTCGCCCAGCGTCCGATCCGCGTCGCCATCGTCGGCCGTCCCAATGCCGGCAAGTCGACGCTGATCAATCATCTGCTCGGCGAGGAGCGGCTGTTGACCAGCGCCGAGGCCGGCACCACGCGCGATTCCATTTCGGTGGAGATCACCTGGCAGGGACGCGATTTCCGCGTATTCGATACTGCGGGCTTAAGGCGGCGCTCGCGGATCGAGGAGAAGCTGGAAAAATTGTCGGTGGCGGACGCGCTGCGCGCCGTGCGCTTTGCCGAAGTCGTCGTGATGATGATGGATGCGCAGAACCGGTTCGAGGAACAGGATTTGCGCATCGCCGATCTGATCGAGCGCGAGGGGCGGGCGATCGTGCTCGCGGTCAACAAATGGGATTTGATGGAGCGCAAGCCGCATCTGATTTCGGCGCTACGCAGCGATGCCGATCACTGGTTGCCGCAGGTGAAAGGTGTCCCCATCGTCGCCGTGTCCGGCTTGCTGGGCGAGGGCATCGATCGCCTGATGACCGCAATCCAGGATGCCTACGCAGTCTGGAACAAGCGCGTGCCTACGGCCGCGCTCAATCGCTGGTTCGAGCAGGCAGTCGATGCCAACCCGCCGCCCGCAGTGTCAGGTCGCCGGCTGAAGCTGAACTACATCACGCAGACCAAGGGGCGCCCGCCGAGCTTCGTGCTGTTCTGCTCGCGCGCGGACGCCGTGCCGCAATCCTACTTGCGCTATCTCACCAACAGCCTGCGCGAGGCTTTTGACCTGCCGGGCACGCCGATCCGCATCACGCTGCGCGAAAAGGCCAATCCGTTCGCGCATAAGCGCAAGCGGCCCTCATAAGCGGCACGTAGTTGGACGCCGCCTAGCTTCTCCCGGGTTACCCAAAAGACACAGTTGCACAATCTTGGCCACGGCTTCTAGACAGCGCAGCGCAACGGTGCAATCCTGAGTTTTTAAAACTAGAAAAACAACTGATTGCGTTTCAAGCATACTGTGGGGCGCATTGTGAAAAGATATTTGATCGTTGCGGCGTTGACCGCGTCTTTCTTTGTATCCGGCTGCGCGATTCACCCGCTACCGGAGGACGTCACGGGTGTTCCAACCTATCACATTGTCAGGCAAATCCGCTGTGAGGCGCGGGCCGCGGTGATTAGCTCAGCAATTGATGGATTGAGGAACTACACGCCGGACCCTGATGTCCAGCGGATTGCTCTTGAGTATCAAGACGGCACGCGACCCATCTCTGGCTTCTCGTACAAGGATTTCCGCAACCCGTACATTCGTTCGGTGGTCCGGCTCTTCTACGATACCGGCGTTGCCTACAACTTCAATCTTGAAATGACTGAGAACAACGATCTCGGGACCGAGATCAACCTCTTAAAGCCCTTTACCGACTCTACTCTCACCGTTGGAGTTTCAGCCGGTTTCAATCGTCAGCGGGTAAATACCCGGGCGTTTACTGTCACAGACACGTTTGGTGGCCTAATCCGAAACGTCGGGAACGACTACTGCAACAAGAAATTCATGGTGACTGAAAACTATGTCTATCCGATTGCTGGAAGGGTCGGCATCGAGAACATGGTTCACGACTTCATCAACATGACCTTGTTTGCAAATCTTCAAGGCAATACGTCGAGCGGCGAGGGGCCTCCAACGTTGGTCGACGCTCTTGAGTTCACCACGACTGTTTCGGGTTCGGCGACACCAAAGGTCACGTTTGCGCCGCTCGGGACCGGCCTCAGCGTTACGGATGCCAGTATCACTGGCAAACTTAGCCGGATAGATTTGCATAAGGTCACAATCGGTCTGGCGATCGACAAGGGAAGTTTGCCGCAGGTGGCGTCGCTGCGCGCGACACTATTTACACCCTTGCTGACGGCATCCGGCGGACGCGCAGAACAGAAAGCAGCCGAAGCAGTCAATCAGGTACTCACCAGTAAATTGTTTACTCGCACAATTGTCGTTCCTCGGTAGTGCAGGGAGAATTGCAATGGCCAAGAAAGCGAAGAAAGCGAAGGTAAAACCGACTTACATGAAGGGAAAAAAGCCGATGAAAATCGGCCTGCACGACGTGATCCGAGCGTTGAAGGTGATCGATGACCATGGTCATATGGACAAATTCACAAAAGCCGCGAAAAAGAAGAAGGCAATGATGCTGATTGAGCCGGCGACGGTCAATTTCGTCAAAGATTTCATTGTCAAGAACGATATGCATGCGCATCCGGTCGGCAAGCATATTGCAAACCCTCGCGTCGCTCCACGCGCAGCAGTGGCGGCGCGAAAGCTAGCCGCGGCGCCGGTTGTTCAGGCGAAGGACCCCTTTGAGTGCGATTTCTCGAAACATTGAACCGGCGCGCTGTGGATCGAAATTGCGGTTGGCAGTGAAATAAGGGTGTTGCGGCATCACTACGGACGCTAACAAGGCGTGTCGTTTAGGCGCGCCGGAGGCTATTTTGTCCGACAACACCAAGGCTGATATTCCGCGCAGTGGCGCGGCGGCTTTTATCTTCGTCACCATCCTGCTCGACATGCTCGCGCTCGGCCTGATCCTGCCGATCCTGCCCAAGATCGTGGAGAGTTTTGTCGACAACGACACCGCGACGGCGGCGCGGATCTTCGGCCTGTTCGGCACCGCCTGGGCGCTGATGCAGTTCCTGTTCTCGCCGATCCTTGGCGCGCTCTCGGACCGGTTCGGCCGCCGGCCGGTGGTGCTGCTATCGAATTTCGGGCTGGCGCTGGATTACGTGTTGATGGCGCTGGCGCCGTCGCTGACCTGGCTGTTTATCGGGCGGGTGATCTCAGGCATCACCTCGGCCAGCATTTCCACGGCCTTTGCCTATATCGCCGATGTGACGCCGCCGGAACGGCGTGCCGCGGTGTTCGGCAAGATTGGCGCGGCGTTCGGCGCCGGATTCATTCTCGGCCCCGCCATCGGCGGCCTGCTCGGCGGCATGGATCCGCGTCTGCCGTTCTGGGTCGCGGCGGGCCTGAGCTTTGCGAACGCGCTATATGGCTGGCTGATCCTCCCCGAGTCGCTGCCGCGGGATCGGCGCGCGCCGTTCCACTGGAAGAGCGCCAGTCCGCTCGGCGCATTGCATCTGTTGCGCTCGAACCGGATTCTCGCTGGCCTGTCGCTGGCGAATTTCTTTGGCCAGGTCGCGCATGTGGTGCTGCCTTCCACCTTCGTGCTCTACGCCACCTATCGGTATGGCTGGGACACGACAACGGTGGGGCTCACGCTGGCTCTGGTTGGCGTGTGCGCCATGGTGGTGCAGGGTGCGGGCGTCGGGCCGATCGTCACGCGTCTTGGCGAGCGCAGCGCGCTGCTGCTCGGGCTCGCTAGCGGCGGGCTGGGATTCTTCATCTATGGCGCGGCGCCGACCGGGCTGTTGTTCTGGACCGGCATTCCCGTTATGGCGCTGTGGGGCGTGGCAGGCGCGGCGATCCAGGCCCTGACGACGCAGCTCGTTGCGCCGGATCAGCAGGGCCAGTTGCAGGGCGCGACCAACAGCGTCAACAGCATCGCCCAGATGGCGGGACCGTTCCTGTTCACGCTGACCTTTGCCTATTTCATCAGCGACCAGGCGCCGGTGAAATTGCCGGGCGCGCCGTTCCTGCTGGCGGCAGCACTGTTGGGGCTCGCGCTGTTGATTGCGTGGCGCACGCTGAAAAAGTAGGGTGGGTTAGCCGAAGGCGTAACCCACCGCTCGCTTGCGTGAAAAGAGGTGGGTTACGCTTCGCTAACCCACCCTACAATTCTTACTTCTTTACCAGCGGGCACTCGCTGGCTTCGAGCGGCTTGGCGGCGTCTTCCGCCGAGATCGTGGCGATCTGCTTGTAGTAATCCCACGGCCCCTTCGACTCTTCCGGCTTCTTCACCTCGAACAGATAGGCCGGAATGAGACGGCGGCCGTCGGCGCGCAGCGGGCCCTTGCCGAACAGTGGATCATCGGTCGGCAATTCCTTCATCTTGGCGACGACCTTGGCGCCGTCATGCGGATTGCCGCCCATCGCGTCGAGCGTCTTGAGATAGTGCAGCACCACTGCATAAACCCCGGCCACCGTCATCGAGGGCATCGTGCCTTTCGATGATACTTTCTGGAAGCGCTTGGACCATTCGCGCGTCTTGTCGTTCAGGTCCCAGTAAAACGATTCCGTGAACGTCAGACCTTGCGCGGTCTTCAAGCCCAACGAGTGAACGTCGTTAATGAAGAGCAGGAGCGCCGCAAGCTTCTGACCGCCCGCAACGATACCGAATTCGGAAGCCTGCTTGATCGCATTGGTGGTGTCGCCGCCAGCGTTGGCAAGGCCAACCACCTTTGCCTTCGAGGACTGCGCCTGCAACAGGAACGACGAGAAGTCCGACGTATTCAGCGGATGCCTGACTCCGCCCAGCACCTTGCCGCCGCTGGCGGTGACGACCGCCGAGGTGTCGCGTTCCAGCGCATGTCCGAACGCGTAGTCTGCGGTCAGGAAGAACCAGCTATCGCCACCGGCTTTGGTCAGCGCCTTGCCGGTTCCGTTGGCCAGCATGTAGGTGTCGTAGGTAAAGGAAATCGTGTTCGGCGTGCAGGCCTTGCCGGTGAGATCGGCTGTGGCAGCGCCCGAATTGAGCAGGACGACGTTCTTGTCCTTGACGAGGTTGCTCACCGCGAGCGCGACGCCGGAGTTCGGTGTGTCGGCGATGACGTCGACCTTGTCGTTGTCGATCCACTGCCTGGCGATGTTGACGCCGACGTCGGGCTTGTTCTGGTGATCGCCACTGACCAGATCGATCTTCCAACCCTTGGCGGCGAGGCCGGAATCGTCAATCGCCATCTTCGCTGCAGCCACCGAATTGGGGCCGCCAATGTCGGCATAGAGGCTCGACATGTCATTCAGCACGCCGATCTTGACGGTCTTGTCCTGGGCCAGTGCTGGCGTCGCCAGGGCGAGTGCGGCAAGCGCCACGGAAGCGGCGAAGCGCCGCGCAATTCCAGTCGTCATGGTATTCCTCCAGAAATGTTGTTCGCCGGCTCTCTTTTCGGAACCTGCCAGCGGCTTTTGCGATAGTCCTTCTCAGAACCGCGGGCAAGGCACCTATCGTAGCGCGTCCGGCGTCAACTCGGGCCAGATCGCGATGTCTCACACCGCACCGTTGCCCCGGGCATTCTTTCCGTAAAACCATTCCTTAACGAAGGTTCCATCTTTTCTGAACAACTGGATGCGGTCGTTCATGCGATCGCAGACAAAGAGCAACCCGTCATTGGCGAGTTTCACGCAATGCACGGGGGAGGGCGAATTCATGTCTCAACAAGCGGCGAAATGGATAGCTTTCCGCATTCGCCAAAGCTTCGGCGGACAAGCCGCTGCGCTTACAATGAGAGAGCTCGTAAGATGCTCAAGCCGGCGGATGAAAACTCATCAGTGTGCGGGTCTTGTAGTCATAGAGCTTGCCGGTCTCGGTCCATTCCGGCGCACACATCGGCACGATGAATTCAGCCGCCTGTTCCGGCGTATCCAGCGTCATCGGGTCTTCGCCGGGGAAGACGCTGGCGCGCATGCGGGTGCGGATAGGGCCGGGGCTGAACAGGTTGACGCGCAGTTTCGTGCTTGCGGTCTCGTTGGCCCATGAGCGCACCAGCGTGTCCAGCGCCGCCTTCGAGGCCGCGTAGGGTCCCTGATAGGCGTTGGCCTTGCTGGCGGCGCCCGAAGTGACGAAGACGGCGCGGCCGGCGTCCGAGACCTTGAGCAGCGGATCCATGCAGCGGATGAGTTGGAAGTTAGCAGTCACGTTTATTGCGAACACGTCGTTCCAGGGCTTCAGCTCGATATGTCCGAGCGGCGAGGAGGGGCCGGCGACCCCGGCATTGCCGACGAGAATGTCGAGCTTTCCGTGGCGTTCATGCAGCGCCGCGCCGAGCCGCGCGATGCCGTCGAAATCGGTGAGGTTGAGCGGCACCAGCGTGGCGCTGCCGCCGTCTTTGCGGATCTCGTCATCGAGTTCCTCAAGGCCGCCTTGTGTGCGTGCGACGGCAATGATGTACGCGCCGGCCTTTGCCAGCGCGAGCGCCGCGGCATAGCCGATGCCGCGTGAGGCGCCGGTGACGAGCGCAATGCGGGAGGCGAGGGGTTTGGTCATTGAACTAGCTCGATCATCGTCGTCCCTGCGAAAGCAGGGACCCATACGCCGCGGCGCTCATGAGGTGAGGAGGTGTCAATAACTAATGGCATCCGGAAAAACGAAGGCCTGTGGTTATGGGTCCCTGCTTTCGCAGGGACGACACCGTTGGGTGTTCTCAGCTCGCCTCTGCCAAGAGCGAGAGCTGGCGCGGCTGCGGTTCGACCTGGGTCTGGTCGGTGAGGTGCGTCGGATAGGCACCCGTGAAGCAATGGTCGGAGAATTTGGGATTGGCGGGGTCGCGCCCCGGTTCGCCCATGGCGCGGTACAGGCCGTCGATCGACAGGAACGCCAGCGAATCCGCGCCGATGATGTCGCGCATCTCTTCCAGCGTATGGGTGGCCGCGAGAAGCCCGCCGCGGTCCGGCAGGTCGATGCCGTAATAGTCGGGATAGAGGATCGGCGGCGAAGCGAGCCGGAAATGCACCTCGCGCGCACCGGCGTCGCGCATCATGCGCACGATCTTCTTCGACGTGGTGCCGCGCACCAGTGAATCGTCGATCAGGATGATCCGCTTGCCTTCGATCGCGGCGCGATTGGCCGAATGCTTCATGCGCACGCCGAGCTCGCGCACGCTCTGCGTCGGCTGGATGAAGGTGCGGCCGACATAGTGGTTGCGGATGATGCCGAGTTCGAACGGCACGCCGGAATGCTGGCTGTAGCCGACCGCCGCCGGCACGCCGGAATCCGGCACCGGCACGACGACGTCGACCTCGACATGGCTTTCGCGGGCGAGTTGCGCGCCGAAGGCTTTTCGGACCTCATAGACCGAACGGCCGCCGACGATCGAATCCGGCCGTGAGAAGTAGATGTATTCGAAAATGCAGGGCCGCGGCGGTTTCGGCGGAAACGGCTTGTGGCTGTGGGCGCCCTCTTCGTCGAACACGACGATTTCGCCGGGCTCGACATCGCGCACATATTTCGCGCCGATCATGTCAAGCGCGCAGGTCTCCGAAGTCAGGATCGGACAGCCGTCGAGATCACCAAGCACCAGCGGACGGATACCGAGCGGATCGCGTGCGCCGACCAGCTTCTTGTTGGTCAGCGATACCAGCGAATAGGCGCCTTCGATGGCGCGCAGCGCCTCAATAAAGCGGTCGATGAAGCGGCTGCGTTTGGACTGCGCGACCAGGTGCAGGATCACTTCGGTGTCCGTGGTCGACTGCATCATGGCGCCGTTCTTCACCAGTTCGCGGCGCAGCGTCAGCCCGTTGGTGAGATTGCCATTATGGCCGACCGCAAAACCGCCGGCATTGAGCTCGGCGAACAGCGGCTGCACGTTGCGCAGGATGGTCGCGCCGGTCGTGGAATAGCGGACATGGCCGACCGCTACGATGCCGGGCAGGCGCTCGATCACCTCGCGGCGGGAGAAGGTATCGCCGACGAGGCCAAGGCGGCGTTCGGAATGGAAACGGCTACCGTCGAAGGAGACAATGCCGGCGGCTTCCTGGCCGCGATGCTGGAGGGCGTGTAGTCCGAGCGCCGTGATGGCAGCGGCTTCGGGGTGGCCGAAGATGCCGAACACGCCGCATTCCTCACGTAGCGTGTCGCCTTCGAGATCGTCCTGCAACTCGATGCCAGGATTTAGATCGAGTTGCCCGGCGGGATCGGAAGGGTTTTGCATCGCGTCCATCGCCTCTCTATTTTGGCCAGAATTAGCGGCCCGCGGGTTTTTCGATCAGCTTTTTAAGGCTGTCGCGGGCAGGTTTGCTGTAGCCATCGCCGGATGCAGGGGCTGCCTGGTCGGCGTCAGTTTGATCGTCTTCCGGTTTATTCTTCTTGAATCTCTTTAAAATGGTGTTCTCGGGGTCATCAGGCAAGAGCGACATTAACCACTGCCCGGTTCCATCCAGCACTGTTCGAGACTTCGCGTTGGTGATCCAGTCCGGCCGCTGCTTGTCCGGGACCAGCCAGCTAAAGAACAGGAAGGCGACCACCACGATCAGCAGCCCGCGGCCGAGCCCGAACAGGAAGCCGAGGGTGCGATCCAGCGCGCCAATCCGGGAATCCAGGATCATGTCCGAAATCCGCACCGTGATCACGGAAACGACGATCAGGGTGCCGATGAAGGTGCCGGCCACCACCGCTACGGCTGCCACCGTATCATTGTTGAAATAGGCTTTGGCGGTCGGCAGCAGCTTCGAGAAGGCATACAGCGTCACCAGCGCCGCCGCGCCCCAGGCCGCGATCGACAGGATTTCGCGCATGAAGCCGCGCACCATGGCGAGCAGCCCCGAAATCAGCATCACTCCGAGCAGGACGAGATCGAGTATCGTTATCGGCATCGGCTGGTCAGGTCCGCTCGTAAGTCCTTTAGGCAGCGAATCGGCGGCTCAGGGTCACCCCAAGTGAGGGGCAGACGGCGTATCCCGCAAGGCCGGAAATCGTGCCATCCCGCCCGCCTTTCGCGCGCGTTGTATAGCGGCGAGGGGCGGGCGCGTCACGCCGCTTTAGCTGTTTTCACGACGGAATCGCGCTGGTGTGGCATTTTTCTCTGCCGCACCCTCGCGACTGGTGTCGCGGTTGCCTCTCGGGCTGCCGCGCGCCGCGATTTCAGCCACCAGGCTGGTTAGTCCGCCGATGCTGTTCAGCGCAAGCCCGCCATCGCCGCCGACCTCGCCGCGCGCCGATTCGGGCAGAACAGCGCGGCCAAAGCCCAGTTTCGCGGCCTCCTTCAATCGGGCGGAGGTCTGCGCCACCGGCCGGACCGCGCCCGAGAGCGAAATCTCGCCGAAATAGACCGCATCCGTCGGTAACGGCGCATTTACCAACGAGGACACCAGGGCGGCGGCCGCCGCGAGGTCGGCCGCGGGCTCCTGGATTCGCAGGCCCCCCGCCACGTTCAGATAAACGTCGTAGCCGGACAGTTTGACCCCGCAATGGGCCTCGAGCACCGCCAGCACCATCGACAGCCGGCTCGGATCCCAACCCACTACGGCCCGCCGGGGGGTGCCGAGCGTGGTCGGCGCCACCAATGCCTGCAATTCCACCAGCACGGGGCGGGTGCCTTCGATCCCGGCGAAAACCGCGGTTCCCGGGCTGCCCAGATCGCGCTCCGAGAGGAACAATTCCGAGGGGTTGGAGACCTCGCGAAGGCCGAGCCCCGTCATCTCGAACACGCCGATTTCATCGGTCGGGCCAAAACGATTCTTCATCGCGCGCAAAATGCGGAAATGCTGCGAGCCTTCGCCCTCGAACGACAGTACCGCGTCGACCATGTGCTCGACCACGCGGGGGCCCGCGATTTGGCCGTCCTTGGTGACGTGTCCGACCAAGATGATCGCAGCACCGGTTTTCTTGGCGAAACGAATGAGCGCCTGTGCCGAGGCGCGGACCTGCGTCACCGTTCCCGGCGCCGACTCCACCGTGTCTGTCCACATGGTCTGGATCGAATCGATCACGATCAGGCGCGGCACCGCGCCTTCCGACAGCGTCGAGACGATGTCCTCGACCGAGGTTTCGGCGGCGAGCTGCACCGGCGCGTCGGCCAAGCCCAGCCGCTCGGCGCGCAGCCGCACCTGCGCCACGGCCTCTTCGCCCGATATATAGACCGCGCGGTGGCCTGCGCGGGCCAGCATGCTGGTAGCCTGCGTGAGCAGCGTTGACTTTCCGATGCCGGGATCGCCGCCGACCAACAGCACCGAGCCGCGGACAAAACCGCCGCCGGTGACACGATCGAGCTCGGTCATCCCGGAAGGCAGGCGAGGGGCGTCATTGCTTTTTCCTGTCAGCGATTCCAGCGCAAACGTCCGGCCCTTGCGCCGGGAGCGGACCGAGACCGGCATCGAGGTCGCGCCGGTGGTGTCTTCCTCGGCAAGCGTGTTCCACTCGCCGCAGGAATCGCACTTGCCCTGCCAGCGGTTATACGCCGCGCCGCAGTTCTGGCAGACGAAGGAGAGGGTGGATTTGGCCATAGAGGGGTGAGTCGCTGTCCTGGTCGAGTGGGCGATGCGTAATAGCATGTCTAAGGTCGTGCGGGGCATGATACTATGCTGCAACACGCTCGTGTCGAACGCGGAATGGAGCTTTTGGCGAAGACGCAACGGCCGCGAGTGCACATTAAGTTCGAGTAACTAAATCTAACCACTTTCTTGAGATTCTATAATTTTCTTGAGAGAGCTCTATGGCCGAAACATCAATCGAATGGACTGATGCGACTTGGAATCCTGTGGCTGGCTGCACCGTGCTTACTGCAGGGTGCACGAATTGCTACGCCATGCGGATGGCGGCAAGGCTTGAGTCGATGGGCACTGAGAAGTACCGCGGCCTCACCCGGAAAAGCGGGGGACGTGCGGTCTGGACTGGGAAAATTCGTCTGGATCACGCATCTCTCCACACACCAAAAACGTGGTCGAAGCCGCGCAAGGTGTTCGTCAACTCAATGTCCGACCTCTTTCATGATGATGTTCCGGTTGAATTCATTGCTCGGGTCTGGGGCGTGATGAAGAAGACACCTCGACACACGTATCAAATTCTCACGAAGCGCCCTGAGCGAATGGCCGAGGTTCTAGCTCAACGAACATTTGAAATCCTCCCGAACGTCTGGCTCGGCACTAGCATCGAGGATAGTCGCGTTCTGAATAGGTTGGACGCCATTCGACGGGTGCCTGCTGCAATCAGATTTGTTTCCTTTGAGCCGTTGATCGGGTCCGTGGCCGAAGGCGATCTGGCAGGTATTCATTGGGCGATCGTCGGTGGAGAGAGCGGCCCGCGCGCTCGCGAAATGAAGCCTGAGTGGGTCGACGAAATCGAGACGATGTGTCGGTCCTCAAGAACAGCCTTCTTCTTCAAGCAGTGGGGTGGAAAAAACAAGAAGGCGGCTGGGCGCATACTAAACGGCAAAACCTACGATGAGATGCCCGACCTGAGGCTGTGATTTCATCGGTATTTTTTGAATATGGCGTCGATGATTTTTTGCGCAACGGGCTTCTGCGAGGCAAAGAACAAGTAGTACACAACAGCATTGGTGCTGTTCTTCATAGGTAGAGGCTCGGGGACGAACTGGAAGCCGGCCACTTTGCGCAGCCTTTCGCGAAAGGCGCCTACAATTGCGTCATTGCCCTGCTTTACGAGGTCTGGTGCGCCGAACAAGTTGCCTTGCGGGTGTTCGGCGTAGGCTGCTCCTCTCCAAGACTCATCACCCCAAAAGCTGTTCATACGGTCGATACCTTCCTTCGGAACGGCGGTGGGATTGCGCCAAATTGCGTTCCTGTTCATATCCATCACCGGAAAATTCAGGAACATGTCAATGGCGCGGGACTGACCTGCCATCTCGATCGCGCGCCATTCAAGGTGAAGACCATAAGGATCGAAGAGGCAGAGCGCTCGCTTATAGTCCTTGTACTTGATTGTGGGCAAAAGCGTTTGGGTGAGATATTTCGAGGCGTCACCCGTTTCTATATGGATGTCACTGCGGCCGGCACATAGCGTTCTGAGATGCGCCGTCTTCTGAGCGTCCATATCAATAAAGAAGAAGCCGTCGAAAGGCGGTGTCATTTTCAGCGCACGGGCTGGACTGCCGTCGATCTGCCCACCACTGCGCTTCGAGATGTGGACGCCGGCACCACTGAACGCGTCGACATAGAATTTTTTCAGGCCTCGTTGGTTGGCAAATGCTCCCGTATAGGCTGAGCCGTATTTTTCGATGATCTCGAGCTTCAACTCGGACCAGATGCCAACCTCATCAAATTTAAATGGTGCAGGCACTGGCGCTAATCATGTGTAATGTTTCGCCGGGCAGCTTGTTGCACGGGAGGACCGACCGCCCTCTAACCCACCGCAAGTTAGCTCTAACTTTGCTGTTATTCCGCGATAAGCAGCTTTAGCCGGTAGGGTGGCGTACCTCACGGCTTTCTCGGTCATCCGATCCGTGAATGATTCAACCTGCCATCCGGCCAAAGCCGGTGCGCCCAGACAGCAGAATATAGCTAGAGCCGCTCTAAGCCCCAAAGCCCCCTCCCAACGATTGCTATCTCAGTCTGACCAACGCATTTAGCAATTTCAAGTGTTTTCAACTATTGATTGTTTATCTCGTAGCATCACGAAGTGACGTTCGCGCATGTCCAGATGCCGACCGGTTGCTCGAGACCACGAATAATCTGCGCGGGCCGCTCGACAAGCGACGCGAAGTCGGCGCTCGAATGGTTCGATTCCGAGCGGGCCTGCCGCACCAGCGCGTCGCTGACGACGATGGCGCATCCGAATTCGCGGGTCAGCGCCTCCAGCCGGCTCGCTGCATTCACGGTGGTGCCGATCACAGCGAATTCAAGCCGATTGAGGCCGATATCTCCCAGCACGACCTGACCATAGTGCAATCCGACACTGACCTGGATCGGCGGCTCGTTGCGGCCCTGCCGTTCTCTGTTCAACTCGGCAATCGAGGCGATCATACCCCTCGCGCAACGCAAGGCGTTCAGCGCGTCGGAATCGCTGGCGAATGGCGTGCCAAACGTCGCCATCAGGCCGTCGCCGAGGTACTTGTCGAGCGTTCCGCCGTGCTGGAACACTTCTCTTTCCATTCGCTCATGGAATTGCCGCAGCGTGTCGATGACCTCTTTCGGGTCTCGTCCATCGGAATAGGCGGTGAATCCCACGATATCGGCAAACAATACCGCGACGTCTTGTGTGCGAACCCGCGTCAGCGGCTCATCATTGCCGGAGAGTTCATTGACGACATTGGGTGAAAAATAACGCGCCAGGTTGGCACGCTCGCGTTCGATCCCGGCATGGCTGATCAGGAGCGCATTCGAACGGCGCACCGCTAGCGCCAGGATCGCGGCCACGATGATGAACACCGTCACTTCCTGGAAACGGGCGCCGAAGCCGATCGACGAAGGATCGATGATCTCGAACAAGCGAACATCGGCACCGACCGCCTCCCTGACGCGCTGCGACAGCGCGGCATGGGTTTCGGGCTGCAGATAGGCCCAACCGACGGCAATGGTCCACAGGGCAGCGGTCCATCCGCCCATCGCGACAACCGTTCGCCACGAATAGGCGAGGGTGGCCGTGGCAAGGAAAATGAAGAAATAGATGAAACTGTCAAACCGGAATTGCATTCCGATTGGCCAGTGCTCGGTGCTCCAGGGATTGGGCATGACGCTGAGGAAGGTCAGCAACGCAAGATCGCAAATGATCAGGAAAACCTCGATCGGCGAACGTCCGACCTTGCCGACTTTGAGCTGGGCCCAGCCGATCAGGGCAAAGAAGCCCAGCATCAAGACGTAGTAGATCACGTCCCAATTCGGGTTGATGATCGGCAGGGTAACGGCAGTGATGGCCAGCGCGACCCAGCGTGCCCGGACGGCGAGCAGCAGGCCTTCACGCTTGCTCTCGACAAGGGCGGCTTCCGCAAATCTTAGGGTGTCTTGTCGGGATTCGGTTCGTCCGGTTCGCTGGTCGCCGACATCGGCGAGATCAGCCGTTTCCGTCATCACACTCAAGACACATTCTCCCATGTCGAGAATCAGTTCGCGCAAGGTGCACGCTAATCACCGACCAAATTGCCACGCCTGAAGGCCAACGGCTACTTGCGGAGCGCACTGCTCCGTTGGGGATTGTAGCAGAAAGAGACTGGCCGGAAGCGCGTTTCTGCGCTTCGGAAATCCAGACGGCGACGCGCGATACGTGCTCTGCACGGCGTCGCCCTCCTGAATTTGCGATTGTTATTTCACCGAAACGAACGGCACCGACGATCCCGGCACCATCGTCGTCGGCAGCACGCCGTTCCAGCGTTCGGCCTGCACCAGCGTGACCAGGTTTGGATTGGTGCCGAGCGCCTTGGCGCGGGCTTCGATGGCAGCAGCTTCGGCCTCGCCGGTGATCCTGATATTGGTGGCGCGGGCTTCGCCGTTCAGCCGCAGCGCGTCGGCTGCGGCCTGCGCCTCGGCGCGGACGGCGTTTGCCTTGGCGGTCGCCTGGGTGACGGTAATCTGCGCCTGCACCTTTTCGCGCTCGGCGTTCTGTTGCAGCTTCTGCACCTCGACCTCGGCCAGCATGCGCTGCTCGATCGAATGCAGATAGTTGGCGCTGAACTCGATGTTTTCGAGCTGGACGCTTTCGATCGTGATCATCGGATCGTCCTTCAGCGAAGCGGTGATGGCGTCCTTGATCGCGGAGTTCAGCGGCCCGCGCTCCTGGATCGCTTTCACGGCGGTGTAGCGACCGAACACGATTTTGACCTGCTGATTGACGGCCGGGCTGACCACTTGTTTGACTGCGGTGTCGAGCCCGCCAAACTTGGCGTAGAGATCGGCCACCTTGTCAGGTGAGGCTCGCAAGGTGACGCTGATCTTGAGGTCGGCCGGCTGCTGGTCGTAGGAATACGAATTCATCTTGTCCCAGGTATAGGTGAAGGTCTTGACGCTTACCTTTTCAACGCTGTCGATCAACGGAACCTTGAAGCCAAGGCCCGGCTGCGCGGTGCCGATGACCGCGCCATAGCGCAGCTTCACGCCGCGCTCGGTTTGATCGACGGTGTACCAGCTTCCTGCGGCGATGATGACGACGACAATGACGGCGACGATGGCGCCGATGATTCCCCTAGGCATTTCAGTCTCTCCAGACGTGGGTGATGCGATTCCATGCCCGGCACTGATCTGTGGTTACTTGCCGAATGGATGTGACACGCGTCACTTGGTCGGCCGCTGATGGGGAATGGTTCAGGCGGTGCGGCCGAATGCTTACGAAAATGCCGTCCACAGCAGGGTGAGACCGGCGGCCAGCATGATGCCGTCCATCAACAGCCGAAAGACGTCGGGCTGAAGACGCAGCACGATGCCTTTGGCGATGAAGGCACCGAACATGAGGGAAGAACCCGCAATCAGGCCCTTCAGCGCGATATCCGGCGTCAGCGCGCCGAAGCGCTCGAAGGTGACCGACTTGCTCAGATAGAGCCCGAGCGAGCTTGCGGCCTCGGTGGCGAGGAAGGCACCCTTGGTAAGTCCGTAAAACAGAAACAGCGGCACGCTGAGCGGTCCGGTCGAAACTACGATGCCGGTGAGAAAGCCGATAACGGCGCCGCCGACCGCCAGATGCCAGAGGCGTGCCTTTAGCTGATGACGGGCCAGCCAGTGCCGAACCGGCACCATCGCGATGAGAAACAGGCCGATCGCGATGTCAACGGCATGCGAGGGCAGGGCGAGCAATGTCCGCGCGCCGAGGGCTGCGGCCGGAATACCCGTAACCGAATAGGCGATGCAGGCGCGCCAGTCGACTTCGCGCCACCAGGCGAGAATGCGCGAGAAGTTCGCCATCACGGCGGCGACCGCCATGATCGGCACGGCTTCCTTCGGCCCGTATTGATAGACCAATACGGGCATCAGCATGATCGACGATCCCGTGCCGACGATGCCCGAGATGGTGCCGGCGACAAGGCCGACAATGAGGACGAAGAGGAAACTCAAGCTGCAGCCTTTCGCGATTCCCTGATACCGACATCATGGTGCCGGCAGCCTCGGGTTACGAGGCCTAAATATCACTCGGAAGGGAGCCGATCGTGCCGAGGGGAAGCTGCTATGCGATGACAGCAGAGCCGCCAGCTCACTCACGCTAGGCGACGTAAAGCTCGATCGGGGCGTCAAATCCTTTGAGCTGGAAGGGCTTTGATTGGCTGTCTTTCATATCCGGCTGGACGCGCTCGAAGACGGCCTTTGTCACGAGTATCTGGTCGGCTTCGGCGACCGACTGGGCCCGGGAGGCGGTGTTGACGACGGTACCGATCGCCGTCAGGTCGCGATGCGAGTGACCGAACTCGCCAAAGCTGAGTTCGCCGGAATGGATGCCGATGCCGATCCCCAGTTCGTCCGCGGTGAGGCCATGCGCTTCGACAAGAGTTTCACGCCGCTCGCGCCAGTTCGTCTGAATTTGCCGCGCCGACAGCACGGCGTTTTTGGCATGCTCCTCCCGCTGCAGGGGAAAGTTGAAGACGGCCATGACGGCGTCGCCGATCGTCTTGTTGAGGAGCCCGTCATGCTCCCAGATCGCGTTGGCGCATTCATCGTAGAATGCATCGAGCAGACTTGACACAGCATCCGGCGATTGCGACTGCGACAGGCTAGTGTAGCCGCGCAGGTCGGCAAACATGATGGTCGCGTCGATGGTGATCTTGCGGGCCCGCATCACCTTCGTGAACATAAGCTCGCAGATGGTGCAGGTATTGGGATTCATCCGGCTCGGACGAATGCCGAACGCGCGAAATGGCGCGGAGATCACGCCGCGAAGCGGCACCGGAACATGCATCTGCTCCCAGCAGCCCTTGCAGATTCTTGCCTGTTGCAGAGCCGCCATTTTTCATCCGTACATTGCGTTCGGCTGGCCGGTCGATCCTACAGTTGGCCGCAGGTGGGGGCAAGGACGCCGCAACGCACCTGCCGGCTGGCGGCGAGAGGCAAAGCTGCTAGGATCGCGTCAAAACAAGCAGAACGGAGGATCGCCATGGACGCTGCGACGCCGGCAAATGCGCAGACTGCAGACACGCATTCCCATCTGGTTCGACCCGACAGCATGGAATGGCAGAAGACCCGCTTTCCCGGCTGCGAGGCCAAGACGCTGCTGTTCGATCGCAAGACCGGCTTGATGACCGCGCTGATGCGGTTCGCGCCCGGCGCGGTGCTCCCTGACCACGAACACGTCAACATCGAGCAGACCTACGTGCTCGAAGGCTCGCTCGTCGACAAGGAAGGTCCGGCGCAGGGCATCGAATGCAAGGCCGGCGAGTTCATCTGGCGCGAAGAGGGCAGTCGCCACGTCGCGTGGTGTCCGCAAGGCGGGCTGATGCTCGCAATCTTCCAGGTGCCGAACAAGTTCTTCGAGGCCGATGGTCGTGTGATCGACGCCGCGGGCGAGGATTGGGACGAGGCTTGGGGCCACACCCGGAAGAGCTGAACAGTCGCCATCCTGCCGCGCAGGAAATTCGGCCGGTGGGGCTTGCGAGGAGCTACTTCAACACGATCCACGCCGGTGCATGGTCGCTGGCGCCTTCCTCGCCGCGAACCGTGCGATCGACGCCGGCCTTGAGCAGGCGCGGCGCTATCGACGGGCTCAGCAGCAGATGATCTAGCCGCAGCCCGGCATCGCGTGGCCAGCGGTTGCGCTTGTAGTCCCAGAACGTGAACATCGGTTTAGACGGATGAAGCGTCCGGATCGCATCGGTCCAGCCTTGATCCACCAGCGCCTTGAACGCGGCGCGGCTCTTCGGCTGGATCAGCGCGTCCTTGTCCCAGGACTTCGTCGGATAGATATCGAACTCGGTCGGCGCGACGTTGTAATCGCCGGCCAGTACCACGGGGATGTCCTGCTTGAGCAGCTTGCCGGCGTGGGACCGCAGTCGCTTGAACCAGTCGAGCTTGTAATCGAATTTCGGTCCCGGCTGTGGATTGCCGTTCGGGAGATAGATGCTGGTGACGAGGATGCCGCTAATTGCGGCTTCGATATAGCGGGCCTCGACACCCCCATCGCCGGGGAGCGCGGTCCGGGTCAATACCGGCTCGGCATTCCGCGCCAGGATGGCGACGCCGTTCCAAGTTTTTTGTCCGCGCCACACCGCGCCGTAGCCGGCTTTCTCGATTGCCAGAATCGGGAACTCGGCGTCGGTCGATTTCAATTCCTGCAAGGCAACGACGTCGGGCTTCGCCGCGCGCAGCCAGCGCAACAGGCTCGGCAGGCGGCGGTTGACATTATTAATGTTGAAGGTCGCGATCTTCATGTAGAGCTGGCTGGCATCACTGTGCTTCGCCCGACACTTGGAGAATCCATGTCGAAACTACGCTTCGCCTTTCTCGTGCTCGCCATCGGATACTCCGGATCCGCAGTCGCTCAAGCCACCGACCAGCGCGGCGCCTGCAAGGCCGACTATGACAAATATTGCGCCGGCACGCTGCCCGGCGGCGGCCGTGTCGTCGCATGTCTGAACAAGCAACATCACCAACTCAGCGACGCCTGCAAGCAAGTGTTGGCCAGCCGGAAGAAATAGTAGGACCGGGCAACGCTCCAGCGTCGGATTTCGCCGTTATTGCTGTGATGGAGGCGGAGCAGGGGGGTCTGCAGTGGCATTGCCACCCTTGTAAACCCGCGCATAGCGCTTGCCGAGGCTGGTCAGCACTTCGTAGCCGATGGTGCCGAAATGATGGGCAAGTTCATCGGCCGTGATGCCTTCGCCGATCAGCGTCACCCAATGGCCGCGCCGCACTGCATTCTTGTCGAGATCAGTCACGTCGACCGCTGTCAGGTCCATCGAAATCCGTCCCGCGATCGGGCAGCGCTTGCCGGCGACTATCACCTCGGCACCTCGGGTGCCGTCATTGGCGCTGGCCGCGCGGAAATACCCGTCGGCATAGCCCGCGGAAACGACCGCTATTCTGGTTGGACGCCGCGCCGTCCAGGTGCCGCCATAGCCGACGGTATCGCCGCGCTCGACGTTGCGGATCTGCACGATGCGCGCCTTCAATTCGACGACCGGCTGCATCGGGTTGTCGGATTCCGGCGTCGGGTTGATGCCATAGAGGGCGCAGCCCGGCCGCACCAGATCGAACTGGAACTGGGCGCCCAGGAAGATGCCGGACGAATTTGCCAGCGAGGCCGGGACGCCGGAGAACAGGCTCGCGATCTCGCGGAAGGCCGCGAGCTGCCTGGCGTTGGCGGGATTGTTGAGCATTTCCGCGGAGGCGAGATGGCTCATCACGAGCGTGATACCGTGATCACCGGCATTGATGCGTGGGATGATGCCCTGCGCCTCGGTAACGGTGAGGCCGAGCCGGTTCATGCCAGTGTCGATGTGAATGGCGGCTCCGCCGGACCAGCCGGAACGGCGACAGAACACGTCCCATTCGGCGAGTTCGTTGAGGTCGCCGATGACGGGCTTGCAGTCAAACTTGGCGTAGGCGTCGCCGGTGTTCTGGAAGAAGCCGCCAAGCACGTAGATCGCGGCCGCAGGCGCCGCGGCGCGAACCACGCGAGCCTCGTCGAGGGTGGCGACGAAGAACGTCTTGCAGCCGGCGCCCGCAAGGGCACGCGCGACCTGTTCGGCGCCGCAGCCATAGCCGTCAGCCTTGACCACGGCGGCGCATTCGGCCGGCACCGCCGTCTTCTCGAGCTTGCGCCAGTTGGCGATAATGGCGTCGAGATCGACCGTCAGCACGCCGGTTGCGGTCGCGAGCGCGGCAGCCTTGTTTGCCTCGGGCGACAGCAGGGTGCCTTGCGGGATGGACTTGGGATCAGGGGCCACGTTCATGCCACAGTTCTACGCGGCGGAACGCTGCGGTTCAACCGTGGCCGCGCCTCAATAACCGCCGGTCGGCAGGTTGCCGTCCTGCGCCAGATCGCTGAACCGGGTGAACTGGCCTTCGAACTGCACTTCCACCGTTCCAGTGGGGCCGTGGCGCTGCTTGCCGATGATGATTTCGGCCTTGCCGTGCACCAGAGACATATCGAGCTGCCATTTTTCGTATTCGGGGGTTGCCGATCCGCGGCTCCTTGTTGGCGAGGTAATACTCCTCGCGGTACACGAAGATCACGACGTCGGCGTCCTGCTCGATCGAACCGGATTCACGCAAGTCGGCCAGTTGCGGGCGCTTGTCGTCGCGGTTTTCCACCTGACGCGAGAGCTGCGACAAGGCGATGATCGGAACGTTAAGTTCCTTGGCGAGCGCCTTGAGGCCCGTGGTGATTTCAGTCACTTCCTGCACGCGATTGTCCGAGCGCTTGCCCGAGCCCTGCAGCAACTGGATGTAATCGATCACGATCAGGTCGAGGCCCCTCTGCCGCTTCAGCCGGCGCGCACGCGCCGTGAGTTGCGAGATCGACAGGCCGCCGGTTTCGTCGACATAGAGCGGCAGCGACTGCAGTTCGATCGAATGATCGCGGATCTTCTCGAAGTCGGCCTCGGTGATGCCGCCGCGTCGGATCATGCTGGAGGCAATGCTGGTCTGTTCGGCCAGAATACGGGTGGCGAGCTGTTCGCCGGACATTTCGCAGGAGAAGAAGCCGACGATGCCGCCATTGACGGTCTTCATCGTGCCATCGGCCTGCACCTCGGCGCGGTGCGCTTTGGCGATGTTGTAGGCGATGTTGGTGGCGAGCGACGTCTTGCCCATGCCGGGGCGGCCGGCGACGATGATCAAGTCGGACGCCTGCAGCCCGCCCATCTTGCTGTCGAGGTCGCGCAAGCCGGTCGCGATGCCCGACAGACTTCCGTCACGCTGGAAGGCTTTGGCCGCCATGTCGACGGCGGTCGTCAGCGCCTGCGAAAAGCGCTGGAAGCCGCCGTCATAACGGCCGGATTCGGCGAGCTCATAGAGCTGGCGCTCGGCGTCCTCGATCTGCGCGCGCGGGGCAAAATCCACCGGCGCATCGAAGGCGACGTTGACCATGTCCTCGCCGATCCGGATCAGGTCGCGGCGCAGCGACATGTCGTAGACCGTGCGGCCATAGTCCTGCGCGTTGATGATCGTGGTGGCCTCGGCCGCGAGGCGCGCGAGGTACTGACCAACCGTCATGCCTCCGATATCGGTATCGGCCGGCAGGAAGGTCTTCAACGTCACGGGCGTTGCGACCTTGCCCATCCGGATCAGGCTGCCGGCGGTCTCGAAAATGGTCTGGTGGATCGGCTCGAAGAAGTGCTTCGGTTCCAGGAAGTCGGAAACCCGGTAGAACGCGTCATTGTTGACCAGAATGGCGCCCAGCAAACTCTGTTCCGCCTCGATATTGTGCGGCGCGCTCCGGTAGGCTGGAGCTCCCGCGTCCGGGGCGAGCTTGAGGACATTCGAATCAGTCAGAGCCATAGTTTGTAATGTTCTTTAGGTTTTTGGTTTTTGTCAGATCGCTTGCGGAAGCGGGGCAGCGATAAAGCGCCACGTGCAGGCGATCCGAAAGTCCGAGTAGGCCTTATGCCCGATTCACACAATGCCATGTGTGAATCCTGAGCTGGCCCCTTGACGGATTTGGACCAAAAAGCAGCCCGCCGTCCGGCGGTACCGGAGTGGCTTTTGTGAAAAAGCCAGACAAGAACTTAGGGGAATCTGAACCTTGCCGCGACTTGGGCCGACATATCCGAAGGAAGAAGGCGTTTCGAGCCCTGATCTTAAGCGTTGATCAAACCAGCATCAGATAGACGAACGCGAACAGGGCGGCAGCTACGCCGATTGCGATCAAAGCGTAGTCGATCCTGATGTCGGAATCGAACGGGGCTGGGTAGGTCTGCCGCTTCATGGGCGGAGATGTACGACGGACCGCCGAGCGGCTCTGTGAAGTAGATCACATCGGATGTGATTTTCTTCGCTCAGGATGGATTGGTTACCAAATCGGGAACGGGCCGGCGATTTTCGAGTTGCCAGTTGCACCGACCAAAAGGAACAGGCGATGGGTCAGCAACTCCAGGGATGGCGATCGGCAAGCGCCCAGCGTTTGTGGCTGTCGATGCTGATCGACGCCATGGAGGAGATTTCGCGCCCCCAACGGCGTGACGAGCCCTGTGATGCCCAGGTGCTTGCCGCGTTGCGAGCCCAGCTCGCCCAACCGGCATTGGCCAACCTGCCTTACGCCTCGGCCTATAGCCTGAGAAACTGACTCCGCCGCCTTTGCGGCCTATTCGCCGGCCAACTGCAGCCGCGGCTGCTTTCCAATTTCGATTCCGCGCAGCCTTGCTTCTTCCCGGGCGATGTAATCGCGCGTCATCGGCACAATTCCTTGCCGCCTGGTGAGCTGGATCTGGAAATTCATCAGATTCTGCTTCCGGAACGACATTTCCGACGCCGCCAGATAAAATTCCCACATCCGGGCGAAACGCTCATCATAGAGACGCACCGCCTCTTCGCGCCGCGCCATGAAGCGCTCCCGCCAGGCCTTCAGCGTTTCCGCATAATGCAGCCGCAGGATTTCCATGTCGCAGACCAGAAGGCCGGCTTTCTCGATCGCGGGGATGACCTCTGACAGGGCGGGGATATAGCCGCCCGGGAAGATGTATTTCGTGATCCATGGGCTCGTCACATCGGGTCCCGTGGAGCGGCCGATCGAGTGCAGCACCATGATGCCGTCATCGTTCAGAAGTTCGGCGCAGCGCCGGAAGTAGGTTTCATAGAAGTCGATGCCGACATGCTCGAACATCCCGACGGACACGATCCGGTCGAACGGGCCGGCAATATCGCGGTAGTCGCTCAGCAGGAATTTTGCCGACCCCGTCAGGCTCTTCTCGGTGGCTCGGGCATTCGAAGCCTGCAATTGTTCCGACGACAGCGTGATTCCGGTGACATTGGCGTCCGTCATTTCGGCCAGATAGAGGCCAAGGCCACCCCAGCCCGAGCCGATGTCGAGCACGCGGTCGCCCGGCCTAACGAGAAGCTTGGCAGCAAGGTGACGCTTTTTGGCGAGCTGGGCGTCGTCGAGCGTCATATCCGGCGCCTCGAAATACGCGCAGCTATATTGCCGGTCGGCGTCGAGGAAGAGGGAATAGAGCCGACCGTCCAGATCATAGTGGTGGACTACATTGTTTTTCGCCCGGCCCCGCCAATTGAACTGTCTCGCGTGCCTGCTGAAGTAGCGCAGCCACCATTGCAGCTTGGCCCAGCGCGGCAGCATTTCGGGCTGGCCAAGCAGGATTTCCAGCGTGTCGGCGATCGAGCCGTCCTCGACCACGAACGAGCCGTCCATGTAGGCTTCGCCAAGCGCCAGTTCGGGATTGAGGAGAATCCGAAGTTGCGTCCGCTCACTCAGGAACCGCACTGACACCGGGCGGCCGGTTCCATCTCCGCAGGTAAATCTCGCCCCACTCGCGGATGTGAAATTCATCGTGCCGCGGCGAATGAATTGACCCAGGAAATAACGCAACAAACGATCCATCGACGCACCAATGGAACGACCAGCCCGTTACACCAATGCACTTGGGAACAGAGAGTTCCATATGCACGGGAACATCGTAAGTATGATGATGCCGCAGCGCTACTGCGTTGGCGTCAAAGCGGATATTCTTAAATGTCACAGTCACGCAGATGCGTAGTAAGCCCGCTTCCATTCGCGTCATAATCGGCTAAAAGGTGACCCGCCGCTGGCCCGTGATGTGCGACCGGCAGCGATTCCACGTCTGGAGATGCAGGGAATGTTGAGCCGAGCGCTCAGTTTAGCGACGGTGACGCTCCTGATCGGCTGCCTCACAGCAGGTGCGGTGCGGGCGCAAAACCTCGATGCCGGCAAGAGCCCCTCACAGATATTCTCCGGTACTTGCAGTGCCTGCCACAAGAGCCCGCGCGGCCTGTTGAAGAACGTGTCGGCTTCGTCCTTGCCGGGCTTTCTGCGTCAGCACTATACGACCGGTACCGACATGGCCTCGGTGCTTTCGTCCTACCTGATATCCAATGGGGCCGCAGATCCCAGGTATCAGGCTAAGGATCAGCCCAAGCAGAAAGACGCCAAGCAGGACGGAAGGTCGGATCAGCCCGACCGATTCGGCCGCCGGCAGCCGTCCTCCGCACCGGCCCAGGAGACTTCCCGGCCGGGTGCCGACGAAGCGCCGCCGCAAGGCGAGGGCGCCCGTCGAGGCCGAGACGGGAGGCGGCTTGCACGACCGCACGCGGCGCCCGAGGCTGCTAAGCCCGCAGATGATGGGCAGGCCGCTACCGACAGCAAATCGGGCGTCAGGCAGAAGCAGGGCAGGCGTGGCAAGCCCGCGCCCGCTGCCGAAGAACCGCAGAAACCCGAGCAGGCCGCCCGCGGAGAGGCCGCAAAGGAAGATGCGTCTCGGGATGCCGCCAAATCCGAAACTGCGAAGCCCGGAACTGCCGAGCAACCTGATTCTGCCAAGCCTGATTCTGCCAAGACCGATTCTGGCGGGCCGGATCCTGCCAAGCCTGATACCGACAGGACCGACTCCGCCAAAGGTGAGGCCGACAAGCCGGCCACCACGGAAGCCGCGAAGCCGGCCGGCGAGTCAGAAAAGCCGGCCAGCGAGGGCGGGTCCGAGACCCCCAAGGTCAGTGCTCCCAAGGACAGCGCCGATAGCGAGCCGACCGCACCCCGGCCCGACCCGGTGACGCCTGTCCCGCCAGCTCCGCCCGCCGCGACTGCCCCTGAGCCAGCCGCGAGCCCCCAGGCGGCGGCACCCGCGACGTCTCCGCCGGTGACAGCTACTGCGGCTCCCGCAGCAACGCCGCCGGCCGGGTCCGTCGGTCCCCCCGCGCCACCCATCTCACGATAGGATGCAGATTTCCAAATGCTTGGCCGGTGACGCGCTTGATCGTTTCTAGAGCTTCACTCTAGAGTAACGATCTAATGGACCGAAAGGCGGCGCAGGTGGCTACGGCACGGGACGATCTGCTGGCGGCGGGGTTGGCGGTGTTCGACCGCGACGGTTTCGAGGGCGCCACGGTGGCCGCCATTAGAACTCGCGCGCGAGCGTCCAACGGCAGCTTCTTCCATTTCTTCGGATCGAAGAAGGAACTGGCCGGCACGCTGTTCCTGGAAATCCTCGCCCGTTATCACGCTGCCATCGTAGCGGCGGTCGATGAATCCTGCGGCGCGCGGGAAGGCGTGGCGCGGTTGATTCGCGCGCATCTGGACTGGGTCATCAATTCCCGGCGCGAGGCGCGCTATCTCTTCGAGATTTCCCGCAGTGAATGGACCGAGGAGATCCGCGGCGCGCAGCGCGCGCAAAATTCGCGGCTTGCGGAAGCCGTCGAACGATGGCGCGCGCCGCTGGTTGAGCGCGGCGAATTGCTGCCGATGACTTCGTCGGTTTTCTTCAGCCAGATCATCGGACCGGCGCAGATTTTTTGCCGCGCATGGCTGTCGGGCCGCGACCGCACCGATCCGCGAGAACAGGCCGAAATCCTGATCGCCTGTGCCATCCGCGCAGTGGTCGCGCCCGATGTAACCGTTAAAGCGGGAGAAGCCGTATGAGTGCGAATGACGATCCCGACTTCGCGCCGATCGCGACCCGTATCCGCGACAATGTCGGCCGCCAAGGCTTCATGACCCATATCGGCGCGGAACTATCCGAGCTGACCCGCGGCACATGTACGCTTGCGGTCGACCGCCGGCCGGAACTGTTGCAGCAACACGGCTTGTTTCACGGCGGCGTCACGGCCTTTCTCGTCGACAACGCCACCACGATCGCGGCCGCGACATCGCGCGGGCAACCGGCGCTGACGGCGGAATACAAATTGAATCTGCTGTCGCCGGCGATCGGTGAGCGATTGATCTGCCGGGCGCGCGTGATCAAGCCCGGACGTCAGGTCGCCGTGGTTGCGGCCGACGTGTTTTGCGTAACCGATGGCGTCGAGAAGCATACCGCAACTGCGCTGGCCTCGATCGCAATGCTTGACCACAAGACGGCCGCTAGAATCCCAAGCCCGGCCTGATTGGGGCCGGGCTTGAAGGTCGTCAAAGCGTTTGGAGCGAAGCGCCTTACTTCTCGGTCGCAGCCGGCGCCGGCGTGACTTCCTCGTGCTGGGCGTCCGGATCGAAGAACTCGCCGGCGGCGGCGATTGCCTCGGCGGCGGCGTCCTGGTCTTCCTGACGGGTCGAGATGTCCTCGCCGCGGTTGATGCGCTCGGCTTCATCGGCGCTGCGCGCGACGGTGACGCTGACGCTGACTTCGACTTCCGGATGCACGGCGATGTTGATCTCGTGCTTGCCGATGGTCTTGATCGGCGCGTCGAGCAGGACCTGGCTGCGGTTGATGGTGACGCCGTCGGCCTCGAAGGAGGCGATGATGTCGCGAATGCTGACCGATCCGAACAACTGGCCGGATTCCGACGCCTGGCGCAGCACGATCACGTTGCGACCGCCGATCTTCTCCGCGACCTTGGTCGCTTCGCCCTTGGCCTTGAGGTTGTTGGCCTCGAGTTCGGCCTTCATGCCGTCGAACTTGGCACGATTGTCGGCGGTGGCGCGCAACGCCTTGCCGCGCTTGAGCAGAAAGTTGCGGGCAAATCCGTCCTTGACGCGGACGACTTCGCCCATCTGACCGAGCTTGACGACACGTTCCAGCAAGATGACTTCCATTTTCGTTCTCCTATTATGTGTTCGGTATGACGTTAGTGGATGGTTGGATTTCAGGCTGCTGGCAAAGGCGGCGGCTTTCCGCGCAGATAGCGTTGGCGCAATCCGAAAATTGCGTCCGTAAGGCCGAGGGCGATCATCAGAACGAGCGTCCATGGCAACAGCATCAGGATCCCGTAAGTGCAACTCAGCAAAAACGCGCGGCTCTTCAACGCCAGCGTTAGCGTGTGAACGGCGGCAAGGCCGACGAGCGCGTAAGCCATGAAGAGCGCGGCTGTCATGATCTGCGCCGCTATCGAAAACGCTCCGCCAGCGAAACAAAATGCCAATGTCCCGCAGAGTGCTACGAGTGTCATCGGCGGCAACGCGGTGCTCTTCAAGTCTGGCCAGGGGCGACGCAGCCGGCCCGACATCGCTGAAATCTTCGCGGCAAGCCAGAGGTTGAGCGTAAGCGTTGCCACGACGAGCATTGCCGACAAGCCGCGAAAGATCGTTACAAGCGCGCCAGCCAACCGCTCGATGTCATCAGACGATAGCCCTTCACGGTCAGAAAGAACCTTCGTCAGCCCGCTTCGCAGGGCCGCAGCGATGGCATCGGTATCCTTGCCGAAGACCAGCCACGACGCGATGGAAGACAGGATGGCAAAGACGGCGATCCAAAGCAGGATCCGTCCGGTCGGATACCACTCGAGATTCTCTGCCGTGGGGTGCGTGCCGTTGTCCGCTTCGACAGCAGCCGTTGACCGTCCCAGCAACGCGAGATGGCCAAGCCACCAGGCCGGCAGCGCCACCGCAACCGCAAAAGCGAGGCAGAAGCGCAGACCGAAAATTGCACCGAAGCCGGAAGCTGCCGCGATACCGCCGATGGTTGCGCTGAGCGGTCCCCAACTGAGCGCCGTCACCATCAGCGGTAGCGGCGCCAGCAAAGAGAGCAGCAGCGAAACCGGCGCGCCCGAGACGACCGAGACGAACATCAGCGCCGACGCGCAGCCGGCCGCAAGACCAATGAGGATAATCGCGATCATAAGCTGTCCCGCCCCTTTCGAGCGGTTAGATAGAGGTCAGCAAAAATGCCGCCTTTACCAACTAGTTAGAGATCCGAGGGCTTATCGGTACCGTGGTACCGAGCGCAGTCAGGCCCTCAAAACGTTCACGGCCCCGCCGGGACCGTGATGATTGGCGGCCTTTTAGATCATGAGGCTGACCCGATCAAGGGTGTTTGGCGGAAGCTGCCCAGCAGGAGTTCCCGGCGTTTCATGCCGTAGGGCGTGATGTGACGGCCCGCCTGGCTTAGGCGTAGATGCGCAAAACACCGAAAGCCACGGTGCCAACGAGAAGGGCGGCAGCGATAAGCGTCAGTGCGGCGAGCTGTGTGCGGGTCACGTGGTGGTTTCCGGCGCTATCGTTGGTCGTGTCGTCCGTACCTTCTGCACCAACAGGCCGATGACAAGCAGGCCCAAGCCGATGACATCGGTGATGGCATTGGGGTCGATCAGCAGCATTGCGGCCACAAAGAAAAGCCCCCGCTCGAACCAGTTGGCGACGCGCAGGAAGTAGCCCTCGAGACTGGCTGCGAGCGTAATGACGCCAATCGTGCCGGTCAGCACCGCACGAAGGATTTCGGGCCACGGTCCCTCGAACAGCAGTGCCGGGTTGTAGATGAAGAAAAACGGCACGATGAAGCCGGCGGCGGCAAACTTCATCGCCTGCACGCCCGAGGCCCACAGGCCGGCCCCGCCGATTGACGCCGCAGCATACACGGCCAGCGCCACGGGTGGCGTCACGGCCGACAGGCAGGAGAAGTAGAACGCGAACATGTGCGCCGCCATGGGCTCCACACCGAGCTTCATGATCGCGGGCACGAGCAGCGCTGCCTGCATGATGTAGGCGGGGGTAGTCGGCATGCCCATGCCGAGAATGACGCCGGCGACCATCGTGATGAGCAGTGCAGGCAGCAATGAGCCGTAGGTGAAGTCGATGAGGAAGGCCGTGAACCGCAGCGCCAGCCCGGTTTGCAGTACGATTCCGATCACGATACCGGCGGACGCACAGGCCATCGCCACCGGCACGGTTTGCACCGCCCCGTCGCGCAAGCCCTCAAGGCACGCGCGCCAACCCAACGCCGTGGAAGGACGAAGCCACGAGATGGCGACCAGCGCTAAAGTGGCCATGATCGCGCCATAGGTCGGCGTGAAGCCGAATAGAAGCAGCGCCAGAAGCACGATGACCGGCAGGAACAGGTGCCCCTGGCGCAGCATGATGTGACCCAGGACGGGCAGTTCTTCGCGCGGCAAGCCCTTGAGTCCCGAGCGCACGGCGTTGAAGTGGACTGCAGCGAACAGCGCCCCATAGTAGAAGAGCGCAGGTATCGCCGCCGCGATCATCACCTGCGTGTAGCTGACGCCCTGAAACTCGGCCATGACGAACGCCGCCGCGCCCATGATCGGCGGCATGATCTGCCCGCCCGTGGAGGCAACCGCCTCGATGGCGGCTGCCGCTTCCGGCTTGAAGCCGGTCTTCTTCATCATCGGAATCGTTAACCAACCGTCGACCATGACATTGGCGACCGCGGAGCCGGAGATGGTACCGAACAGGCTGGAGGAGACGATCGAAACTTTGCCGGGGCCACCGCGCGCGCCGCCGGCGATCGCGTTTGCGAAGTTCATGAAGAACTGACCTGCCCCGGATTTCTCGAGGAACGTACCGAAGATGATGAAAAGAATGACGTAGGTCGCGGCCACCGTCATTGGCACCCCGAAAATTCCCTCCGTGGTGAAATAGGTCTGGTCGATGGTGATCTCGAGACTGAGACCTCTGTGATAGAGCCAGCCGTACAGCCAGGGGCCCGCGAACCCGTAGAGCAGGAACACAATTGCCACGATCGGCAGCGACGCGCCGATTGTGCGTCGTGTCGCCTCCAGAACCAGCAGGGTGGCGGTAATTCCAACCGCCATGTCCATTCGGGTGAGGGACTCGGCGGTGGGAAAACGGTTCACGATGTAGTCGTAGTTCGCGAACATGTAGCCAATGCACGCGAGCGAAAGACCTGCCAAAGCGAGATCCTCCCACGGCACGCGACCCAGTGTTGCGTTCTTGCTGCGAGGCCACAGCAAGAACGACAGCACCAGGCTGAAGGCCAGCGTTATGTAGAGCAGGGCCTGCTGATCGGGAGCGTATACCGTCAGTCGCGCGTAAACGTGGTACACGGACATTGCGACCGCAACCACTCCGACGACCAGGCCCGCGTAGCCGGAGAGTTTGCGCACGGCACGCCCTCTACTGCTTGAGCAATCCAGCTTCGCGGTAGTATTTCTCCGCGCCGGGGTGATACGGCATGCCCAGGCTCTCAGCCATGTCGGACGCCTTCACGCCCTTCATTTCGCTGGTGACGTTACCGAACTCGTCCCGCCCTTCGACAATGGCCTTGGTGATCTTGTAGATCACCTCGGGAGACGTCTTGGAGGACGCAATGAGCACGGTGGGCGACTGGAAGGTTTGAACGGCCTCGGTCACGCCCTGGTCCTTGTAGGTGCCGGCCTTGATGGTGTAGCGCACAAAGCCCGCATTGAGTTTGCGCAGTGCGGCGAATTCCTCGTCGGTGACCGGAAGCACCCGCAGCGGCATCGCCGAGCCAAGGTCCAGGACGAAAGATGCCGGCACCACGGTGAACCATCCGGCCGCCATCGCCTGCCGGTTCTTCACTGCCTCTGCATTGGAAGACACCGGGCCGTAGCTCTTCGCGCCCAAGTCGTTCAGCGTCATGCCGTTCACCTTGAGCAGGTACTCCCAGCCGGCCGCCAGGCTGGTGTTGCCGCGTGCCGGCAGCGCCACCGGCTGTCCCTTCAGATCCTTGACGCTCTTGATGTCGCTGTTCGCGGGCACCACCAACTGCCAGACGTTGGGATAGAAATTGGCAACGAAAAGGGCCTTGTCGGTGGCCTTGCCGGCGAACTGACCTTCGCCCTTCTGCGCATCGGCCATGACGGTCGTCATCGACCAGCCGATATCGGCCTTGTCGTTGCGGATCTTCTCCATGTTGACGAGGGCGGCACCCGGCTCAACCTGCACGTTCAGCTCGGGATATCGCTTGTTCACGACCTGCGACGCTGCTGCCGCCATCGGCGTCCAACTGCCGCCGGTCGGGCCGGCGCTGAAGATGACATCGGTTTTCTGGGCATGGGCTGCGCCTGCTGCAGCGGCGGTCAGTGCTGAAATAACGGCCAGACGTACAATTCGCCGTAGACCACGGATGTGGGCGGACATCGTTTGCACTCCCTTTGGCGGTTGCGCTCGTTGGCGCCGCTTATTGGGGCTCGTGTCCGCACGTGATCGGCGGCAACTTCGACGCCCGTAGCATCCGGGAATTGGGCATCCGTCCTGCTGTCGGGCAGCGTACGTGCCCGCCGCAGCGATTGTCAACGAGGTGTGCTCCCTTCATGTGCAGGGGCCGCGGCGGTTAGGTAGCAAGGTGCGGGCGAGGATTTATCAGGGGGAGGGCGCACCAGTTACGTACTAGAACTAAAGACGTACCGGAAAGCCGTACACGATGCGAGCAGGCGGCATCGGATGCATTGAAATGAGAGAAAAAATTTGCGGGTTCGATCTGCGGCCAGAGGTTGTTTCGACCAACCATCGGCGACCGGAGCCTGAAGAATAAGACCGGCGGCGCGGACGCCGCCGGTCGAAGGCATTAGCGAATGACGTAGGGCAGCAGGCCGAGGAAACGCGAGCGCTTGATGGCGCGCGCGAGTTCACGCTGCTTCTTGGCGGAGACGGCGGTGATGCGGCTCGGCACGATCTTGCCGCGCTCGGAGACGTAACGCATCAACAGCTTGGAATCCTTGTAGTCGATCTTCGGCGCATTCGGACCCGTGAACGGGCAGGTCTTGCGGCGACGGAAAAACGGACGGCGTGCACCAGCTTCAGCCATGATTCTTACTCCTCTACCGCTGCTGCTTCGTCTTCACGCGGACGGCGCGGGCCACGGTCGCCGCGGAAGCCACCGCCTTCACGATCGCCACGGAAGCCGCCTTCGCGGTCGCCGCGGAAACCGCCGCCGCGATCGTCGCGCTCGCGGTCACGATCGGCCTTGCGCATCATCGCCGAGGGACCTTCCTCGTGCTCTTCGACGCGGACAGTGAGATAGCGGATGACGTCTTCAGAGATCCGCTCCTGCCGCTCGATCTCGGTGACCGCAGCAGACGGCGCATCGATGTTCATCAGCACGAAATGTGCTTTGCGATTCTTGTTCATGCGATAGGTGAGGGAGCGTACGCCCCAGTTCTCGGTCTTGGTGACCTTGCCGCCGAGCCCTTCGACGATGCCCGTCATCTGGGTGGTCAGCTCTTCGACCTGCTGGGTGCTCGCATCCTGGCGCGCGAGAAAAACATGCTCGTAAAGAGGCATGGGTGTCCTTTCCTAGTGTTGGCGCGGTCCCCGGCGGCAAGCCCTTCGAGGCCTTCGGAAAGGACTCGGGGATAAGCTCAGAAGGCGGAAGCACGGGACGACGGGCCGACTGGCCCTGCCACATCAATAACGCCTGCAAAGGTGAGATTGCTGAGACCGTCCGTTCAGCTCCCGGCCGGGATCCACGGATGCGCGGTTTATAAGGATTTTCAGCGTGCTGGCAAGGCTTCTTGAGCAGGCTTGAAAGCGTCCTGGCGTCAGCACGGGAGGCGGTGGGCCCAATGAATGGTTGATTTATTTGTTTGTATAGCATACAAATAACGGATCGGAGGGCAAGCGATGGCTCCAAAGTCCGTCCAGACAGCGCCAAAAACGCCCAGCGATCCCAAGCACGCTGCCCGCGCCACGCGCACGGCCGGGCGCCAGATGCGCTCGCGGCTGCTCGACGGCGCCAGCCGGCTGTTCAAGGAGCGGGGCCTCGCCGGAACGTCGATCTCGGACATCGCGGCGGCGGCCGACGCCTTTCCGAGCCAGATCACCTACTACTTCCGCACCAAGGAAGCTCTGTTCGTCGAAGCTGCCTGCCGCGACATGCTGTACGTGGCGCGTGCGGCGGAGGAGGCGGCGCTGCAGGCCCACACGCCGCGCGACTACACGCGCGCGCTGGTCGAGACCGTCACGGCGACGGATTCGGTCGCCTTCTTTACCGAAGCCCTGACGCTCACCCGCCGCCGCCAGGATCTCGCGCCGCTGGTGGAACGCACCATCGAGCGGCTGCACGGCGAGGGGATGCGCGCCTATGCCGGTCAGATCGAGCGGCACGGCTGGAAAAGCCTGCGCGATCCCGACGCCAGCTCACGGCGATTCTGGGCGATCGCCATCGGCGTGATGGTGGAGGGCTACGCCATGGGCCGTTCGGCCGAGGAATTGTGCAGCGAGATGCTGCGCGTGCTGGGCGATCAGGCCACGACAACATCCGCGGCCGACAGCGCCAGGCTGCGCCTGGTTGGCGACAACGATGAACCCGATGGGGAGACGTCAGCATGACCGCGCTTCGCATGCGTGCCCGCGACTTTCTGACCGAAGATCAACTGGTCGCCGTGCGCCAGCGCGTGACGTGGAAGGGTGCAGCCCTGATCGCACATGCATGGGCGCTGATATTGGGTTCGATTGCGCTGGTGGCATGGTGGCCCAATCCGCTGACCTTTCTGCTCGCGGTCGGCATCATCGGCTCGCGCCAGCTCGGGCTTGCGATCCTGATGCATGACGGGGCGCATGGATGCCTGTCGGCAGATGAGAAAATCAACCTGACGCTCAGCCAGTGGTTCTGCGCCTATCCGATCTTCGCCGAGACCCGCGCCTATCGGCGCTACCATCTGCAGCATCATGCGCGCACCCAGCAGGACGACGATCCCGATCTGATTTTGTCGGCGCCGTTCCCGATCACCAGGATGAGCTACCGCCGCAAATTCTTCCGCGATATCACTGGGCAGACCGGCTATCAGCAGCGCAAGGCGCAATTGTTGAATGCGCTTGGCCCAAAGGAATGGCCGCTTGCGCGCGCGCGCCGCGCATTTCTGGGAAAAGCTCGGCCCGCAATTTGCAGTCAACGCGGTGTTGTTTGCTGGCCTCACCGCCGCCGGCATATGGTGGGCCTATCCGCTATTGTGGCTGTTGCCGCTGCTCACCTGGCAGATGGTCATCACCCGCATTCGCAACATCGCCGAACACGCCGTCGTTCCCGATTCGAGCGATCCCTTGCGCAACACCCGCACCACGCGCGCGAGCTTTCTCGAGCGGTTGTTCATTGCACCATATTACGTCAACTACCATCTCGAGCATCATCTGTTGTTCTACGTGCCCTGCTACAACCTGCCGCGCGTGCACCGCATCCTCTCTGAAAGCCGATATGCGGACCGGATGGAGGTACAGCCGAGCTATGCCGCCGTGCTGCGGATTGCGACCGCCAAGCCCGACCACGAGGACCGGCCCGGCAAGCTTGTAAGCAGCGCGCGCCGCGCGCGGGCCGGCGCCGACGTCGGTGGCGACCAGGCGGCGGGCGGCTTCTAGTGCGGTGATCGACGGTGGTGTAACTTCCATCGGCGACCAAGCGGAGCCAGCGAATGATCGATCCGACCACATTGATTACGTATGTCGCGGTCGTGCTTGGCTTTGTGTTCATTCCGGGCCCCGCGACGCTTCTCACGGTTGCACGGGCAACGACTTCAGGCACCCCGGTTGGCATCGCCACGGGCGCCGGAATCGCGGCCGGCGACATGATTCACACCTTTATGGCGATCGTCGGTATCTCGGCGATCATTGCCGCTTCGGCCATGCTGTTCAGCATCATCAAGTACCTCGGCGCGGCCTATCTGGTTTACCTCGGCATCCGTGCCGTCCTCGAAAGGACACCAGCAAATCTTGCGGCCGGCGCACTGCCGATTTCAGCAGGAAAGGCATTTCGGCAAGCGATTTTGGCCGAAGTGCTAAACCCGAAGACGGCGCTTTTCTTCCTCGCGTTTCTCCCCCAGTTCGTACGGCCCGAGAATGGTTCGGTCATACTCCAGCTCACGATTCTGGGGATCATCTTTGTTTTATTGGGGTTCGTCAGTACGGCGGTTTTTGCAGTAGGCGCCGGAGGTGTCGGGACCTTCCTGCGCCGCAATCCTGCGGTTCTGAAATGGCAGGGGAAGGCAATCGGCAGTCTCTACTGCGCTCTGGGTATCCGGCTGGCGCTACAGGAACGCTGATCCGCTCCGGCCCATTGATGACCCGGCAGCGGCCCGGCGATACCGCACCGCGGCTTGACATCCCGGCCCGCGTCAGTGTCTTACGGCCCCAATCTTACGAGGGAGCACCGGATGACGGCTGCATTTACATTTCCGGGGCAGGGTTCCCAGGCGGTCGGCATGGGCAAGGCCCTGGCGGAGGCCTTTCCGGCCGCGCGGGCTGTGTTCGACGAGGTTGATTCGGCGCTCGGCGAAAAGCTGACCGCGATCATCTGGGATGGCCCGGCCGAAACCCTCCAGCTCACTGAAAATGCCCAGCCGGCCCTGATGGCGGTTTCGATTGCCACGCTGCGCGTGCTGGAGGCCGACGCGGGCTTTTCCGTCGGACGGGATGCGGCTTTTGTCGCCGGCCATTCGCTTGGCGAATATTCCGCGCTGGCCGCTGCCGGCAGCCTTAGCATCAGCGATACCGCCCGCCTGCTGCGCACCCGTGGTCTTGCAATGCAAAAGGCGGTACCGGTCGGCGCCGGCGCGATGGCGGCACTGCTTGGGCTCGACTATGAGGCGGCGGTGGCCGTCGCCAACGAAGCTGCCCAGGGGCAGGTCTGTCAGGCCGCCAACGACAATGGCGGCGGGCAGGTGGTGGTGTCCGGCGACAAGGCGGCTGTCGACCGCGCCGTGGAAATCGCCAAAGCCAAAGGCGCCAAGCGTGCAATGCTGCTGCCGGTGTCCGCGCCATTCCATTGCAAGCTGATGCAGCCCGCCGCCGATGCGATGGCGGAGGCGCTTGCAGGTGTAACGATCAAGACGCCGGCCTCGCCGCTGGTGGCGAACGTGCTGGCCGCGCCGATCACCGATCCCGACGAGATTCGCCGCCACCTGATCGAGCAGGTCACTGGCACCGTGCGCTGGCGCGAGTCGGTGGCCTATATGGCAGCGCATGGCGTCACGCGGTTCTTCGAAATCGGTGCCGGCAGGGTGCTGAGCGGGCTGGTCAAGCGGATCGCCGACGGCGCGGTCGGCGTGGCGATCGGGGGACCCAACGATATTGCCGCCGCGAAGGACGCATTGGCGGCGTCGGCCTAAAAGCTCCCGAAAGGAGACACTGATGTTCGATTTAACTGGCAGGACGGCGCTGGTGACCGGCGCGACCGGCGGCATCGGCGGTGCGATCGCGCAGGCGTTGCATGGTCAAGGCGCGACGGTGGCGATCTCCGGAACGCGTCGCGAGGTGCTGGATTCGTTTGCCGGCAGGCTTGGCGAACGCGTCCACGTGCTGCCGTGCAACCTTTCCGACAGCGCGGAGGTCGAGGCGCTGGTGCCGGCGGCGGAGGCCGCGATGGGGCAGGTCGATATCCTGATCGCCAATGCGGGCATCACGCGCGACAATCTGTTTGTCCAGTTGCGTGACGAGGATTGGGACGACGTCATCAACGTCAACCTGACTGCGACCTTCCGTCTTGCCCGCGCCGCAACCAAACTGATGATGCGCAAGCGCTTCGGCCGGATCATAGCGATCACCTCGATCGTCGGCGTGACCGGCAACCCCGGCCAGGCCAACTACACCGCGTCGAAGGCCGGAATCATCGGCCTGATCAAGACGCTGGGTGCGGAATACGCCAAGCGCAACGTGACCGCCAATTGCATCGCGCCGGGATTTATCAAGACGCCGATGACCGACGCGCTAAACGACAAGCAGCGCGAGACCATCCTGACGAAGGTTCCTGCGGCGCGGCTAGGGACGCCGGAGGACATCGCGGCGGCAGCCGTCTATCTCGCCTCCAACGAGGCGGCCTACGTCACTGGCCAGACGATTCACGTCAACGGCGGAATGGCCATGATTTGAGCGAGTTATTGCCCCGATCTCTGCGGCCAAAGGCCGTTGTCCGGGGCGGGTGAGGCTTGTAGTCAAGGCTTGGGAAGTATGGTAACCGAACCCCCGACGGATGGGCAAACAAGGCCATTGCAGGATTTTGAAACCCTGTATATTGGCGTGGCGACGCCTGCCGTTCGCCGGGGCTTTGTCGGCTACCACCGGGCCGAATCAAGACTATGCGCGATAGCGAAGGAAGTTTAACGACCACGATAGCTCGTAGCGTCTCTGTAGCGTCTTGGGGTCGGGTCCAATAGAACAAGCACGAGGTTAAAGATGAGTGAGATTGGCGAGCGGGTTAAGAAGATTGTGGTCGAACACCTCGGTGTTGAACCCGATAAGGTTGTCGACAACGCAAGTTTTATCGACGACCTCGGCGCCGACAGCCTCGACACCGTCGAGCTTGTGATGGCATTTGAAGAAGAGTTCGGCTGTGAAATCCCCGATGACGCCGCTGAGACGATTTTGACCGTCGGCGACGCGACGAAGTTTCTCGAGAAGAACGCTAAGAGCTGACGTCCCGGGCGGGTAGAGACAGAGCCGGACGGGCCGTCATCAAACGGTCCCCCGGTTTCTTGTTTTGGGCCATTGGTTTCGGGCTGGAGTTTTGACATGAGGCGGGTTGTCGTCACGGGGCTGGGCATGGTTACGCCGCTCGGCTGCGGCGTTGACACAACGTGGGCGCGTATCATCAACGGTCAGAGCGGCGCCAAGAAGATCGACACGTTCGAAGTCGCCGATCTCGCCAGCCAGATCGCCTGCGTGATTCCGCGTGGCGACGGCTCAGATGGTACTTTCAATCCCGACCAGTGGATGGAGCCGAAGGAACAACGCAAGGTCGACGACTTCATCATCTTTGCGATGGCTGCGGCACGCCAGGCGCTCGACGACGCCAACTGGCATCCGGCGACCGAAGAAGACAAATGCGCCAGCGGCACCCTGATCGGTTCGGGGATCGGCGGCCTGTCCGGCATCGCCGAGACGTCGCTGCTGTTAAAGGAACGCGGGCCGCGCAGGGTTTCGCCGTTCTTCATTCCGGGGCGGCTGATCAATCTCGCTTCCGGTTATGTATCGATCGAGCATGGCCTCAAGGGCCCCAACCATTCCGTGGTCACGGCCTGTTCGACCGGCGCGCATGCGATCGGCGATGGTGCCCGCCTCATTGCGCTCGGCGACGCCGACGTGATGGTCGCGGGCGGCACGGAATCGCCGATCTGCCGGCTGGGGATGGCCGGATTCTGCGCGGCGCGCGCGCTCTCGACCGGCTTCAACGACGCGCCGCAAAGGGCCTCGCGGCCCTACGACAAGGACCGCGACGGATTCGTGATGGGCGAAGGCGCCGGCGTCGTGGTGCTCGAGGAATATGAGCACGCGAAAAAGCGCGGTGCGCGAATCTATTGCGAAGTGATCGGCTATGGCCTGTCGGGCGACGCCTATCACATCACCTCGCCGTCGCCGGATGGCGATGGCGGTTTCCGCAGCATGAGCGCGGCGATCAAACGCGCCGGCATCACGGTATCGGATATCGACTACATCAACGCCCACGGAACTTCGACGCAGATCGGCGACGAGATCGAACTCGGCGCGGTGGAGCGGCTGCTCGGCAACGCCGCCTCCAAGGTGTCGATGTCATCGACCAAGTCGTCGACCGGGCACCTGCTCGGCGCTGCCGGTGCAATCGAGGCCATTTTCAGTATCCTTGCGATTCGCGATAACATTGCTCCACCCACCATCAATTTGGAAAATCCGTCGGTGCAAACGGCGATCGATCTGGTGCCGCAGACCGCGCGCAAGCGCGAGATTAACGTCGCGCTGTCGAATTCCTTCGGTTTCGGGGGGACCAACGCCTCCGTGATCATTCGGCGCGTGGCCGACTAGCAAGTGTTTGGAACGACTCCACCGTTTTGCCGTATTCGGCGATGACTTCTACATGCGGGCGTATGCTATCGGCTGGGCAACGGATTGCCGAGTCGCGATTGAACCGACAGGATTCAGGTTGCATCGATGAGTGAGAGGCCGCCCATTTCACCACGAAGCCCGCGCGCTGCGTTGGAGCCCGAGCAGGTGCCGCCGCCGCCGAAGCGGTCGGATCGCGCCCGCAATCCATTCGTGGTGGTCGGCAATGCCATCTTCACCATCCTGATCATTCTGATGATCGGGGTGGGGGCGGTGTACTATTACGGCAGACAAATCCTGGAAACGCCCGGTCCGCTGAAGGAAGACAAGATCGTCAACATTCCCTCGCGTGCCGGAAAGCGCGACATCGCCGACGCGCTGCTGCGCGAAGGCGTGATCAACGTCAATCCCTGGGTATTCATCGGCGGCGTGTTTGCGCTGAAGGCGAGCTCCGACCTCAAGCCCGGCGAATATTCCTTCCAGAAGAGCGCCAGCCTGCGCGACGTCATCGCCACCATCGTCGAAGGCAAGGTGGTGCAGCATGCCGTCACGATTCCGGAAGGTCTGACCTCCGAACAAATCGTGACGCGACTCCTCGACAACGACATCTTCGCCGGCTCGGTTCGGGAAATACCCCGCGAAGGCACGTTGCTGCCCGAAACCTACAAGTTTCCGCGCGGCACCACGCGCGAGCAGGTGATCCAGCGCATGCAGCAGACCCAGAAGCGGGTGCTCACGGAAATCTGGGAGCGCCGCAACCCGGACGTTCCGGTCAGGTCGCTGGATCAGCTCATCACGCTGGCCTCGATCATCGAGAAGGAAACCGGCCGGGCCGACGAGCGCAGCCGCGTGGCGGCGGTATTCGCCAATCGCCTGCGGCAAAGGATCAAGCTGCAGTCGGATCCGACGATCATCTATGGCCTGGTCGGCGGTAAGGGAACGCTGGGCCGGCCGATCAAGCGCTCCGAAATTACGCAGCCGTCGCCCTACAACACCTATGTGATCGACGGTTTGCCGCCCGGGCCGATCGCCAATCCGGGCCGCGCCTCGCTCGAAGCGGCCGCCAACCCGGCACGCACGCGCGACCTGTTCTTCGTGGCTGATGGAACGGGTGGGCACGCCTTTACCGAGACCTACGACCAGCACCAGAAGAACGTTGCCAAGCTGCGGTCGCTGGAAAAGCAGATTCAGAACGACACCGTCGAACCATCGGAGGACGCGCCGCCGCCGACGGCGGCCGGAGCACCGGCCGATACCAATCCAACCGCGACGACGCCGCGGCCGGCAGCGCCGGCTAAAAAGCCGCCCGCCCGTCCTCCGGCACCTGCAACCCCGCCGGCCCGCCAGGGCGCCGCGCAATCGACCACGACGCCGCCGGTGGTTCAGCGCTGACGCCGGCGGGTCGCGAAGGCGTTCCACGCCGCAGCCGGAACGCAATTCCACTTTGGGTGAAATAGGCTTATGGTCCCGCCGTTCATTTCGAGTCTCGAAATCCCTGTCTTTTGGAGAGTGTTACGCGATGGCGCTATCGAGCATGACCGGTTTTGCCCGGAGCCACGGCGCCAGCGGCCCCTACACGTTCGAATGGGAACTGAAGTCCGTCAACGCCAAAGGCTTTGACCTGCGCCTGCGCCTGCCGCCCGGTTGGGACGAACTCGAGGCCTTTGCCAAGAAACGCGCCGGCGAGGTGCTGTCGCGGGGCACGGTGTACGTCAATCTCAACGTCAAGCGCGCCAACGCGGTCTCGACCGTGCGCATCAATGAAGACGTGCTCGCCTCGATCGTAAAGGTCGCAGGCGTGCTCGCCGGCAAGATCGACGCGGTGGCGCCCAGCATCGACGGACTGCTCGGCATTAAGGGCGTCATCGAGGTGGTCGAACCCGAAAGCGATGAGGCGGAGGACAAGGCGGCAAAGGATGCGGCGGCAGCCGCCTTCGAGCAGGCACTCGGCCATCTCGTCGAGATGCGCCGCCGCGAGGGCGTGACGCTCGGGCAAATCCTGATCCAGCGCATGGATGAAATCGAAAGGTTGGCGAAAAAGGCCGAGGCCGCGCCTGGCCGCAAGCCGGAGGCGATCAGGGCCCGCCTGGCCGAGCAGGTGGCGGCGCTGCTGGAGACTTCCGAACGCTTCGATCCTGACCGGCTCAATCAGGAAGCGATCCTGATTGCGACCAAGGCCGACATTCGCGAAGAGCTCGACCGCATCGCCTCGCACGTCGCGCAGGCCCGCGAGATGATCGGCAAGGGCGGACCGGTCGGGCGGCGGCTCGATTTCCTCGCCCAGGAATTCAACCGCGAGGTCAACACCTGCTGCTCCAAATCGAACGATCTGGAATTGACCCAGACCGGGCTCGAGATGAAAAACGTGGTCGAGCAATTCCGCGAGCAGGTCCAGAATCTGGAGTGACCGATGACGGCTGGTGGTTTCGACGGAGTTGAACGGCGCGGGCTGATGTTCGTGCTCTCCTCGCCCTCGGGCGCGGGCAAGACCACGCTGTCGCGCATGTTGATCGCCGAGACACCTGCGCTGCAAATGTCAGTATCGGCGACCACGAGGCCGAAGCGGCCCGGTGAGGTCAACGGCAAGGATTACTTCTTTGTCGATCATGCACGATTTGAGACGATGGTCGCCAACGGCGAACTGCTGGAGTGGGCAACCGTATTTGACAACCGCTACGGCACGCCGCGCGCGCCGGTCGAAGCGGCATTATCCTCCGGGCAGGACGTGCTGTTTGATATCGACTGGCAGGGCACTCAACAACTGCGCGACCGGTCGCCGAAGGATGTGGTCAGTGTTTTCATTCTTCCGCCGTCGGTATCGGCATTGGAACAACGCCTGCACACGCGCGCGCAAGATTCGGAAGAGGTCATCCGCGCCCGTATGCGAAAGGCCGGCGACGAGATGAGTCATTTCGATGCCTACGATTACATTGTGGTCAACGACAATATCGGCATAGCCTTCGAAGCCGTAAAATCAATCTTGCGCGCGGAACAGTTGAAGCGAGAGCGGCAAGTAGGCCTCTCAGATTTCGTTCTCGGCTTGCGGCGCCAGTTGGAAAAATGACTGCCGCGTAGGCTTACGTCTGTGCGCTGCGGGCGAGCCGGGCCAGCATTTCCGTAACCTGCTGATCGCGCTCTCGCTCCTGAGGGACGCGTGCTCGTTCCTGCGGTGCCCGCACCACTCGCTCCTGCGGTGCCCGCACTCGCTCCTGGGGTACGCGCACTCGTTCTTGCGGTACGCGTACACGTTCCTGGGGTACGCGGGCGCGCTCTTGCGGCACGCGGGGCCGCTCCTTCGGCACGCGGGTATGCTGTACAGCGCCGGTGCGCCGCAGGCGGGCGTCTTCATCGTGGAACACCGGCGGCGCGGGACGCTTGGTGCGCGCGGCATCCCACATCGCGCGCCGCTTGCGGCGTATGGCGCGGCGCGCCCGCATGCGCCCGATCCTGACAATCGCGCTTACCGTGAGGCCGGCGAGCGCCAGCGCTGCCGCCATCACCAGCAGCAACTTCTGCAGCGAGGCGGTCGGCTTTGCCGATTCTGGCGTGACAGGCGCAACCTGTTCTGCTGCGGGCTGCTGCACTTCCTCCACCTGCGCTGGCTGGTCTGCGGGCGCGTTGGCGGCAGCGAATTGTTGATCGGTCGGGGTGGTCGAGGAACTTGCGTCGGGAGTGCCGTTCCAGCGCATGTTCGCCAACGGCGCCGGTGCGAGCACGTTCGGCATGGCAGCGCTTGGTCCGTTCTGGGCGGCGGGCGCGGAAGTTGCGCCAGTCGTTCGCGGCTCGGCTTTGACTAGCGAACTTGCCGCTGCACGGTTTTGCTGGGCAACCCATTCGGCACGCGCGTCGTCGAACGATTTGCGCGAGCTCGCTTGCACCGGTGCCGGTTCAGCGGCTGGCGGCGATGCCGCCGGGGCTGATGCGGGCGGCGCGGCGCGTGCAAATTTGTCGTCGGCCTTGTCGTTCTCCTCGCGGAGATACCAGCATTGACGTTTGGTGACGCGGTCGATGCGATAGTACCAATGGCTGCCCGACGGCGTCGCACCCTTCGGCGTGGACAGGCAACTGTCGGCTGCGGCGGCCTGCGCCACTGGAGCGGCCTGCGCTTCCGACACCTGGGCCCGGAGATCCGTCATGGTGGCGAGGCTCGCTCCCGCCACAACACCGGCAAAGAGAGCCGGGACGAATTTCACGGAACACTTCGACATCTACATCCCCGGCAACGCTACGCTACTCGACGCTTGATGCGCCCAATCTGGTCAGAGACTTGGGTCGCAATGAGCCGCAATTTCGGAGCAGATGGGGTATAATTGCGGCTCGCGCGCCGCCTCATATGTGGCGGGCTAAGCTCATGAAAAATATGTGGAAAACAGCGGCCTTTCTGTGGTTTGGAAGGGCTGTTGTTTAGAAGCGATCCAACGTTCTGAACATTCGTCCGATCGCACGAATGAACCGGAGCCGCTGCGGCGCGAGGGTGGGGCAGGTGATGCCGGTGCTTGGATACGCATCGTTGTTTTCGACAGATGTAGCTGACGCAGGACAAAGCATGGCGATCTCGCGGCGCGCAGCGCCCGAAGTTATACGATCTGCGATGCCCTCTTAAGATAGAGGGCGCAGGGAAAGCCGGGTGCCCATGACACCCGCAGTCGTGCGCAAGAATGCACACGGTGGACCGCAGGTGCGCCGGAACACCCGGCCTTCCCTGCGCAGTGGTTTTAACGCTTATGCCGCGATCTCCCCGGAGCCGAATTCCTCTGGCCTCCGTCGCCGATGGATTGGCGATTGATCGAAGGCCCGGTTGGGCCCGACAATCTCCATCGGCTTGACACCAGCAACGGGTGCCAGGACCACGCGGTTTTGCCGTCCGCAGCTTCCTCGGGCCGAAGCGCTTCAACCAGCCCGTATGCTGCCGGAAGAAGTTTTGGCCGAGGCGTTTAAGCGCCGGTCGTCTGCGTGCCGTTCAATCGCTCACGAGGCAAAGCCCGCCCTGCAATCACGCGCGCGCCTGACGCTGCTGCGTCCACCGCATTCCATGCCCAACGTCCGTGACGTTCGCGATACGTCCCTCTTGGCGGGCCGGAACGGGCGAAGTTGTACGGCTGATTTGGGTGCGGCGAGAAGCGGAATATTTTTGATTCCCGGGCTTGACATGATTTCGGAAAATCAGAAGTGATTTGCCTGTCGCGCCGGTTGGTCGCAGCTAGCTGATTAGCCGCAATTCCAGATCGGCCCGATCGGCGTGCGCGTCCAGCAAGGACCGAAGCTGCCGCCATTGTAGCGACCGCCGTAAAAGCCGGGCCGACCGAAATAGTGCCAGTCGCCATCGTACCCGTAATAACGCGGGACAGGATCGATATACCAGGGGCGCAGGTTGGAACGCGCCATGCGCGAAATCGAATTTTTCCGGGTGTAAGCTGGAAGGCTGTTGTTCGGCGGCTGTTGATAGCCCGGCAGGAAGCCGTAGCCGTGCCAGCGTGGCGCCGGCCGTTTATGAGGTGGCGCAGCCGCCGCGACGACGGGCAGCAGCGATAGGATGATAGCGATCGAAACGAGGCGCAACATAAGCACACCATAGACGGCCAGTTCGGGCGTGTACTCATTAAGCGACTAACTGATGTCCGCTCAACCCTCAACAGCGGCGGAATAGCGGACATAGCCCGATGTCGCAGAAGTGCCATAACCGGACTCATGCGCCGCAGCAGAGTGCCGCCATTCGATCACCTCGTGGGCATTGGAGAGCTACTCGGGCAACCCCGCTTTCCGAAGACCCTCGATCTGCAGCTTCGCGTTGGATTGCCCACCACGGGCGATGAACGCGGATATTGTAAACGCGGGATCAAGCTCAAGCACGCGCGCCGCCGCCTCACGGGCCTCCGCATCACGTCCGAGGTGGGCGAAAGCGGACGCGAGACAGCGGTAAGCCGCCGAATAGGAGGGGTTGTGGCGCTGGGCTTTCTTCGCTGCGACGACGGCCTCGTCAAAGCGACGAAGCTCAATGAAGGCATTTCCCATTCCAACAAACGGCAGGTGTGACTGCGGGTCTACCGGGCTCATGCGCATGGCACGTTCAAAGCTCCTGACCGCTTCCTCCGGCAGCCCCGCAACTCTATGGACTTGGCCTCTGCAGGTCCATGCACGAAATGAATTTGGGTTGAGCGCGACCGCCCGGTCCGCCAATTCGACACTACTTTCACTATCGCCAACCATGTACGCCGAGATTATGCCAGCCCATGCCAACGTGTCTGGATCACCATCGTCGAGGCTCAAGGCCAAGCGAACAAGCCGAACTGCTTCCTTGCGCTCGAATTGAGGATCGACAGCATAGCCCCAAACGACGTTGTTCATGTGACACATAGCTGCCAGAGCCGCAACGACGCCAAACCGAGGGTCTAGCTCCAAAGCGCGATGAGCCAGCCTTGTCGCCTCGGCCACCCCTTCGCTGGTCGTCAAATAATACTGCTGCATGGCTCGAAGAAACAAATCATAGGCGGTGAGGTTCTCTGGTCGGCGCCGCGTCGCCATACCAATCTCTGTTTGAAGCAGCTTGGGCTGAATGGCTGAGACAACAGCGACAGTCACTTCGTCCTGGAGAGCGAAAACGTCCGTCATGTCACGCTCGAACCTGTCCGCCCAAATGTGCGCGCCCGTCACCGCATCAATCAACTGCCCTGTGATGCGAACTTTCCCTGACGCCTTGCGCACAGAGCCCTCAAGGACGTAGCGCACACCGAGCCTGCGCCCGACTTCCTTGATATCGACGGCCTTGCCTTTGAAGGTGAAGCTCGAATTGCGGGCGATCACGAACAGCCATTTGAACCGCGAGAGCGCTGTGATTATTTCGTCAACCATGCCATCCGCGAAATACTCCTGCTCAGGATCGCCGCTCATGTTCTCGAACGGCAGCACGGCGACGGAGGGCTTGTCCGGGAGTGGTGGGGCCGCACTCAGCCTATCGATCCGCGCGCTATACCCTCCTGCGCGTACCGCGTAAGCACGGATCAGCTTAGAGATGTTCTTGAGCTGCTGTTCGCCCCGGTCCTCGAGGCCAACGTCCAGCTTACCCTCGACCTCAGTGTACACCTTCTCGGAAATCAGGATGCCGCCCGGATCGGCGACCCCTTCCAGCCGGACCGCGATGTTGATCCCGTCGCCAAATAGATCGTCGTCAGCCCCGACGATGACCTCTCCGAGATTGACCCCGATGCGCAGCTTAAGGGAGCTTCGGCCTGACGCGATGCTTTCCTGTATCTCCACCGCGCATCGCACCGCAGCCGACGGACTCGCGAACTCGGCCAACGCGCCGTCACCCGTGGTCTTGATCAGCCGCCCGTCGTGGCGGGAGAGGCCAGGCTCAATTACTTCGCGCTTCAGCCGCTCGAACTCGGCGTAAGTGGCTTCCTCAGCGCGTTGCATCAACGCGGAGTAGCCGACCACGTCGGCAGCCAAGATCGCCGCTAATCGCCTTTGAACCCGCTGCTCGGTCACGGCACCCTCGAAACGACCAGACTAACCACGCCGGAGGGGCGGAAAGCAGCTTAGCACTTTGTTGCGCATCTGTGAGCGGTAATCGCGGGAGGGCCTTGTTGCCCCAAACGGCATTTGCTGTGCCCGTGGCACGGCGGCAATAAGCGTGCGGCAAATTCGGGAAGTCCGAGTTGGGCCAAAGGCGACATCGCCCTTCCACGATCTCAGGAATAGGAATAGGCTATTCGCGCCCGTTCGCATCGGATTACCGCCGCGGAGGGACTGCAATGAAACTTCCCCACCGAAGGCAGTTTCTGCATTTGGCTGCGGCCACTGCCGCGCTACCGGCGCTCTCGACGATCGCGCGAGCGCAAGCCTATCCGACGCGGCCGGTGCGCATCATCGTCGGCTTTCCCGCTGGCGGCTCCGGGGACTTTCACGCTCGTCTAATGGGTCAGTGGTTATCGGAGCGGCTCGGCCAGCAATTCGTCGTCGACAACCGGCCGGGTGCCGGCGGCAATATTGGCACGGAGGCAGTCGTCCGTGCACCGGCCGACGGCTATACGCTCCTGCTGGCCTTAACGCCGAACGCAATCAACGCAACGCTCTACGACAGGCTTAACTTCAACTTCATCCGGGACATTGCACCGGTTGCCGGGATCGTGCATGGGCCCCAAGTCATGGTGATGCATCCTGCTCATCCCACCAGAACCGTTCCGGACTTCATCGCCTACGCCAAGGCCAATCCCGGCAAGATCAACATGGCGTCGGGCGGCGTCGGGACGCCGGGCCATCTGGCCGGCGAGCTGTTCAAGATCATGACTGGCGTCAACTTAATTCACGTGCCCTATCGCGGCGAAGGACCTGCCCTTACCGACGCGATTAGTGGGCAGTTCGAGCTAATGTTCGTCAGCGGGAGCCCATCACTTGAGTTCATCCGGGCTGGTAAACTGCGAGCCCTTGCGGTGACCACCGCAACGCGGTCGCCGGCGCTGCCGGACGTGCCGACCATTGCCGAAACGGTCCCCGGATATGAGGTGACCGTGTGGGCGGGGATGGGTGCGCCGAAGGGCACACCGTCCGAGATCATTCACAAGCTCAACGATCATATCAATGCCGGACTAGCAAGCCCCGGTATCAAGGCGCGATACGCCGATCTGGGCCTTACGCCTCTTGTTTTCTCGCCATCTGACTTCGGAAAATTCGTCGCTGACGACACGCAAAGGTGGGCGAAGGTGATCCGCGCGGCCAACATCAAGCTGAAGTAATTTCGACCCGCCGATGTTTCATACTGCCGATACGCAAACGCCGATCGCTCGATGACCGGTTAGGGTCAAAGCTGTCCGCTTTGGCGGTCTGGCGATCACTTCCGAGCTGGCGCTATAAGCGAACCATTTCGGAGCTCATTCGCATGTCGTAAAGCGGCCAACAAAGGAAGTCCCGCTTATTCGATCATCGTCCCAACGGGCGAGCATCTTTCTGCGATGGTCATTCGGGCAGCCCGGCTCGCCGCAATCCTTCCTCGTATCGCGAGAGGTCTTCGGCAAGCCGAATAGGGGGAGCACGTCTTTGAGATTGGAAATACGCAGCGTGGGATTGAGTTGCCGCAGCCGAGCCATTGCCTTGTGTGCTTGCTCCGGCCGTCCGGCCATCGCATTGCTTGCGGCAGCGATGCGTAATCCAGATTGATGGTCCGGATCGTCCTGCAATACCATTGCCGCCCACGATGCCGCTTCGTCATAGCGGCCCAGTAAGAAATGGGCAATCGCGGTCCCGGCCCGCATTCCGCTCACCCGCGGATCAAGTGGGCTCAGGCGCATCGCACGCGCGAAGCGCTCGATCGCCGCTTCCGGCTCGCCGAGCCAGTTTTTCGCCCAGCCGCCGCAAAGCCATGCCATGGCCAAATTGGAATTGAGCATCAGCGCGCGATCGATCAAGGCGGCGCCTGCCTCGACATCGCGAACAACATTCACTAACGCCCACCCACTGTCGGCGAGCGCAGTCGCGTCATCCTTGCCCAACTCAATCGCCCGCTGGGCCAGCCTTTTTACTTCGGCAATCTCGTTCCCTGTGACTGTAATCCAGCCATTGATCTTGGCAAAGACGTAGCAAGAGGCGGCGCGACCGTAGGCGGAGGCAAAATCCGGGTCGAGCTCGATCGCGCTGTTGAACAGGCGCAATGCCTCGTCGTTCGCTTGCCGGCTGGCAAACTGATAAAGCCTGGCCAAACCGCGTAAATAGAGGGCATAGGCGTCGAGACTCTCGGTCGGCTTGCGCTTGGCACGCTCGATCTCGGCTTTTTCCACCACCGGCGCGATCGCCCCGACAACGCTCTCGGTGACCTGGTCCTGCAGACCGAAGATGTCGCCGATCCCGCCATCAAACCGGTCTGCCCAAAGATGCGCCCCGGTGGCGGTATCGACGAGCTGTCCCGTGATGCGTACCCGGTTGGCCGCTTTGCGAACGCTGCCTTCCAGCACGTAGCGCACCCCAAGCTCGCGTCCCACCTGCTTCACGTCGACGGCGCGCCCCTTGTAGGTGAAGCTCGAGTTGCGGGCGATGACGAACAGCGCCTTGAAATGGGACAGCGCCGTGATGATGTCATCGACCATTCCATCGGCAAAGTAGTCCTGTTCTGGATCGCCGCTCATGTTGGCGAATGGCAGCACAGCGACAGAGGGCTTATCGGGGAGCGTAAGGGCGGCCTCATCAACACGCAGGCGGTTCGGCACGGCTGGCACGGCGCGACCGTATGGGACGCGCCAGACCCGCATCGGTTCGGCGATATTCTTCAAGGATTGCGAACCCAAATCCTCAAACGTTACATCTACCTTGCCCCGAATTTGCCGACGCGCGTCGTCCGAGATGCTGATACCGCCCGGCTCTGCAATCCCTTCGAGACGCACTGCAATATTGACCCCGTCACCAAAGATATCGTTCTCTTCGATAATGATATCACCGACGTGAATGCCGATGCGGAGCTCGATCCGCTTGTCCTGCGGCACGTCGATATTTTGTTCGACCATGCCGCGTTGAATTTCGTCGGCACATCGGACCGCGTCGACCACGCTGGCGAACTCGGCGATAGCGCCGTCCCCGGTATTCTTGACGACACGACCGTGATGCTGCGCGATTTTGGGATCGAAAAGCGTCCTTCTAAGCGCTTTCAGTCGCGCCAGCGTGCCTTCTTCGTCTATCCCTATTAAGCGGCAAGAGCCTGCGACATCCGCCGCCAGAATAGCTGCCAGTCGTCGCTCTACGTACTCGCTGCTCAAGATGCACCCCCAAGGTTGGGGGAAATTGAATGTTCATATAGCACAATTGTGGGCCCATGTCCGGCTATGCGCACGTCGGAAAATGGGTCTTGGCCGTGTAAAAACACCCTTCCCAGGGAAGTTTGTGAGAAGTCTGGACCGGTTCGGTCTCAGGCGACGATCGCAGCCATCAGCGGCTTGGTCCAGACGATGTTCATGACCCGTGTTAGATTATAGGCAAGGACCGCGAGAGCCATCTCGGCTGCTACTTTTGGAAGCGTTTTGGTGAGGAAGTGTGTCGCTCCCATGCGGGCCTTCATCGTGCCGAACGGATGCTCGACCGTCTCGCGACGCACGCGCATGGCATGCGGGTTTGCATCAAGGCGCCGCTGCACAGCTTCGAGCAGATGCACATGCTCCCATCGTGGAATCCGCCGCTCCGGTCCTGTCGTGCATTGCGACTTAAGAGAACAATCTTGACAAGCTGTGGCCCAATAGCGCCGTAGCCGCTTGCCGTCCTCCTCGCTCGTAAAGCGATATGGCAGTTGCTCCCCGGCTGGACAGCGATAGGCGTCCTCCTTGGCAAATAGACAAAGTCCTGCTTGCCGAAGCGGCCATCTGACTTGGCACCCGACGTCTGCGGCTTGAGCAAAGTTACTGTGATGCCGGCCTCGTGACACGCGAGGAATTACGGTGACAGTGCACTCAATACGCGTCGAGAACCAACGTTAAGTGCACTGTCATCGAGATAAGTGCACTGTCACCGTAATCTCACCGCATTCCATGCCCAACGTCCGTGACGTTCGCGATACGCCCCTCTTGGCGGGCCGGAACGGGCGAAGTTGTACGGCTGATTTGGGTGCGGCGAGAAGCGGAATATTTTTGATTCCCGGGCTTGACACGATTTCGGAAAATCAGAAGTGATTTGCCTGTCGCGCCGGTTGGTCGCAGCTAGCTTATCAGCCGCAATTCCAGATCGGCCCGATCGGCGTGCGCGTCCAGCAAGGGCCGAAGCTGCCGCCATTGTAGCGACCGCCGTAAAAGCCGGGCCGACCGAAATAGTGCCAGTCGCCATCGTACCCGAAATAACGCGGGACAGGATCGATATACCAAGGGCGCCGGTTGGAACGCGCCATGCGCGAAATTGAATCTTTCCGAGTGTAAGCTGGAAGGCTGTTGTTCGGCGGCTGTTGATAGCCCGGCAGGAAGCCGTAGCCGTGCTAGCGTGGCGCCGGCCGTTTATGAGGTGGCGCAGCCGCCGCGACGACGGGCAGCAGCGATAGGATGATAGCGATCGAAACGAGGCGCAACATAAGCACACCATAGACGGCCAGCTAGTGAGAGGCGATTCAAAATCTGCGAACAGTGCGGAATTACGGTGACGGCACCGCAGTCCAGCAGTAGCTAGCGCTGTACGGCGGCTCCGCTTTGCGCCGAGCGCTTCCCTAGCGTATATCCAAACCGGGCCTTAAGGCGTCCTTGGACTTCATCACGGCAAGCGTTTGGTCGAGTGTGTCTTGGTCGGCCTTAGCATTGTGTTCCATCCTCCAACCGTGGAAGATGTAGGTTGGTGTGCGATCTTCGTAGCCGTGATGGACGCCACGGTAAACTACCACGCGCACGTTCTTGTCGCTCAAAGCTTCGCAAACCTTGGAATCATTGGCGCAGCACGTGGTGATGCGTTGCTGAGCCGGGGCCCACCTGCCGGGTGCTGGGTCCCGGCTCTGCGAAGCAGCGTTTCACGTTGCTTCGCGTCCGGGACATGAAAAAAGACTCAACAGACCCGGCCAGCATCAGGCGTTAAGTGCACTGTCACCGCAATCCCGGATTCTGCTTTAATGGGCTGAAAGCCGGAAGCAGACCACGCTCCGTCCGTCAACTCGCGACTCCGGCCGAAAATGCTGCCAGGAACGCCTTTCCCTGCGGCCAATCCTCAAGCCCACTTGCCTCGTTGATATGGCCAAGCTCTCCTACTTCGACGATGCCGCTGCCCCACTGGCCCGCTCTCTCGCGGGCATACTCGATAGTGCCATATGGATCGTTCGTGCTCGCGATGATGAGCGAGGGAAACCTAAATTTGCTCGATGGCGGATTGGCGAAAGAGGCGGCTTCGACGGGGAAGGCCTGCGCTTCTGGATTCGGAACGGCAACAAGAAATGCGCCCGCGACTGGCGCTGTAGAAACCTGCTGCCAGTGTGCAACCAATAGGCAGGCCAGGCTGTGAGCGACGAGGAGCGGCGGTTTTGAAGCTGAGCCGACGGCGCGATCCAGCGCATCGAGCCAGTCCTTGAGGTCAGGCCGATCCCAGTCGATGGGCTGGAAGCGCCGGCAGCGCGGGTTGCTCTTTTCCCATCGGGTTTGCCAATGCAATTCACCCGATGCGCCAATTCCCGGCAGGATAACGATGTCGGTCATGTCAGCTCCGTTGTTCTTGCAACGGGGCGAAACTGACGTCTTCCGCTACGGTCTGGAATGGGCAATCATCGGAAAAGATGTCCTCTTGCCGATGGATTCAAGGTCTTCATGTCATTTCGAGAAAGTTTTGCCCCAGCACTGGACCCGACCGATGTTGCGATCATCGAAGCCATGCAGGAGGATGGGCGCATAGCGATTTCCGAGCTTGGCCGCAGAATAGGGCTCTCGCAGCCCGCGACCTCTGAACGGGTTAAGCGGCTGGAGGAGCGCGGAATCATCACCGGCTATACTGCGAAGATCAATCCGGCCGCGCTGGGCTTGCGGATGATGGCCATCATCCGACTGCGCACGACCCACGAACATATCCAGTCCTGCCAGAAGCAGTTTGCCAAAATGCCTCACGTCATGGAGGTGCTGCGGCTGACAGGCGAGGATTGCTTCATTCTCAAGGTCTTCGTGCCGTCCCCGCAAGAGCTTGAAACGATCGTGGATACGATCGCCCGGCACGGTGCAGTCACGACCTCGCTGGTCTTGCGCAGCGAGCCGCCAAAGCCGATCGGGCGCGCGTTGATCCAGCGAGGGTAGGGCGTGTGCTCATAAATTACGGCGACAGCAAGCGTAGCCCGAATTACGGTGACAGTGCACTCAATACGCGTCGAGGACCAACGTTAGGTGCACTGTCATCGAGATAAGTGCATTGGACTGCACCCCGGAAGGAGACTCGATAATGTCCGTGACAGTGCGGTTGCCATGATGCGTTATCGCGCTTTGTTTTGCGCGAACGCGGTTTCGAACTCAAGGGGGCGATTGGTATCTGAGCGCCGAGTGCAGCCGGTCCTTGTTCTAGACCGCCGCGCCACGGTGAAACTAACTTCGCTGTCAGAAACTGTCGCATTTGTCATTGGTCATCGCGGGATCATTTGCATCGCTTGATCGTCTTCCTCCTGCGACGGCATTCGTCGCTATGGTCCAATCACGGGAGGAGAATCGCAAATGAACAGCAGGCTCCTTAATGGCCTCATCGCGGCTGCGCTTGGTACGACGCTGGCGCTTGCGTCGCCGGCGCTCGCGCAGCGTGGCGGCGGCGGTATGGGTGGTGGCGGCGGACACGCCGCTGGCGGTATGGGTGGCGGCAGTGGTGGCGGTCACGCCGCCGGTGCTGTCGGGGGTGGCGGTGGTGGCGGTGGTATCGGAGGCGGCGGCATGCGCGCCGGCGGTGGCGGTGGTTTCGGCGGTGGCATGCACGCCGGAGGCTTCGGCGGCGGGATGCGTGCCGGCGCCGTGGGCGGCGGTCCGCGCGTTGGCGGCACGAACATCGGCGGCGGCGCGCGCTTTTCCGGCGCAGGACCCCGTTTCAGCGGCAGCCGTTTCGCAGGGTCGTCCTTTGCGCATGCCGGAGCCTCGCCGCGGTTCGCATTCCACGGCGGCCGATTCCATCGCGGCTTCCATCACCGCCATCATCATCGCTTCCACCGCTTTGCGTTCATCGGCACGCCCGCAGTTTACGCCGCTTACGACGACTGCTGGCGCAGGGTTTGGACGCCGCGTGGATTCCGGGTGGTCAATGTCTGCGGCGACTACGGTTACTACTAGAGCATGATCCGGACCCGCGGGGCTGCGTTAGCGCAAAGTGGGTACCGGTTTTCCCTCGCGACAAACGCGGAACGCGTTAGCGCGGAGATCATGCTCCAAACAAAAGGATCGAGCGTGATGGGTTCGGAGTGGACGCGCGGCCTTCGGTCACCTCTCCGGCCCGGAACGTCGTGATGGTCGCAACCCGAGGACGGCAATCCGGACGCCGGATCGGCCGTCGGCCTCACGCTTATTTGCGCCTCCGCAGGCAACCCTCGGACGACGCGTGGGTTGGTTCGGCCATGGAGTCGCGCAACGACTTTCCGATTTTCTTGGGTTCGGCTTTTGAGCAGTCGTTCGGAGACGAAACGCCATGACGGGAGGTCACCGCCGTATTCTGGTCGTTGAAGATGACCCGGAAACCGCCGGCCAGCTTGTGGATTCGCTCACGACCAGCGGCTACCAGGTGGATCTGGCCGCCACCGGCCATGAGGCGTTGCGTCGCAGCGCCGCCAGCGACTATGCCGTGATCACCATCGACCGCATGCTTCCGGATATCGACGGCATCGCAGTGATGCGGCAACTGCGCGACGATGGCAACGCCGCGCCTGTCCTGATCATCAGCGCGCTCGGTGAGGTCGACGATCGGGTGCGCGGCTTGCGCGCCGGCGGCGACGACTATCTGGTGAAGCCATTTTCGTTCGTCGAACTACTGGCGCGGGTCGAGGCGCTGGGGCGCCGCAGCGACACCATCGTGAAGGAGACCATTTTGCGGGTGGGCGATCTCGTGATCGACCTGGTGTCTCGCACCGCCAGTCGGCGCGGCAAAGACATCTTGCTGTTGCCGCGGGAATTTCAGTTGCTGGAGTATCTGGTGCGCAACGAAGGCCGCGTCGTATCACGCGCCATGCTGCTGCAGCAAGTCTGGGATCTTCATTTCGATCCCTCAACCAACATCATCGACGTCTATGTCGGGCGCGTTCGCCGCAAGGTCGACGGTCAGCAGGCTTATCCACTGATCCATACGGTGCGCGGCATCGGGTATTGTCTCCGTGCTCCTGGCTAAGACCTTCACCTCGTCGACGTTCAAGCAGGCGCTGCTCGGGATCGGGATTTTTGGCGTGATAGCGTCGGCGATTTTTGCCTACGTCTATCTCGCCACCTCCTCCTATGTGCGCAGCCAGTCGGACCGCGCCATCATGGTCGAGCTTGTCAGCCTGCGCGGAGCTTACGAGCGCTCCGGGCGCGATGGGCTGATCGCCCTGATCCGGCAACGCGTTGCCGACCAGACTTTTGCCGACAATATCTATCTCCTGGTCGATCCCGCATCGGCCGCGCTGGCCGGCAATCTCAAGACCTGGCCACCGGCGGTCACGGCGGCTGGGGGATGGGCCGAGTTTCGTGGAGTGGAGCCACCGCCCGGCGCAGACGGCCGGCCATTGCTGCGGGCGGCGGTCGAAACCTTTCCGAACGGCGATCGTCTGCTGGTCGGAAAGGATATCAGCGACCTCAACGGCTTTACCGATCACATCAAGACGGCGGTGGCCTTGAGCATTGCCTTGATGTTCATGATAGGCAGCGTTGCTAGCATCCTGGTGACGCGGCGGACGGTAGGGCGGATCGAGTCGATCAACGCCACCAGCCGTGCCGTCATGCTCAGCGGTCCCGACAAGCGTATCCCGCTGCGCGGCACCCATGACGAATGGGATCGCGTGGCGGAGAACCTCAATCTGATGCTGGACCGTATCGAAACCTTGATGGGCGAGATCAAGCAGGTGAGCGACAATGTCGCGCACGATTTGCGGACGCCGCTGACGCGCATGCGCGGACGGCTGGAGAAGGCCTGGCACGGGCCGCGCATCGGCGACGACGATCAGACGCTGATCGGCGACGCCATCGCCGACCTCGATGCTGTCTTGCGGATCTTTGCATCCATCACGCGGATCGCGCAGATCGAGACCCAGGCGCGAAAGGACGCGTTCCACCGCGTGGACCTGGCGGAGATCGCCGGCGAGGTGGTCGAGCTGTACGATGCCGCGGCCGAGCAGGACGGCACCCGTCTCACCATTGCCGGCGATCGCGAGGTGCTGGTGACCGGCGATCGCGATCTGATCTTCGATGCCATTGCCAATCTCGTGGACAATGCGATCAAGCACGGCCGTGCCGGAGGGCAGGTCGTGGTTGTGCACGAAACCATTGACGGTCAGCCGGCCGTCTCGGTCGCCGACGACGGCCCGGGAATTCCCGCCGATCAGCATGAGCATGTGTTCAAGCGCTTCTACCGGCTCGAACACAACCGCTACGCGCAGGGCAACGGTCTCGGATTGAGCCTGGTCGCCGCCGTTGCCCGTCTCCACGGCGCACGGATCGAACTGCTCGACAACGCGCCAGGGCTCAAGCTCCGACTCTGCTTTCCGACCGCAGGTTCGCGGAACGAGGCTTGATGGAGCCGTCCGACGCGGCGCCGGCGGCGTGCACATAGCTTGAGGTTTTGCGTAAGCCAACGACAGTGGAGTCCCGCGTCACGTGAGCGTTACGCCCAGTGTGAACCAGTTCATACACGCTAAAGTTTAGCCGATGTAGGAGAAGATCTCCCGCGATATTTCTAGTCATGGAGGGTTTGATGAAGCAGCCTTCTCTCTCGCTTCCGGCATTACTGTTCGGCATCATTCTCTACGCGCCCCAAGCTTACGCCCAGGCGAAATGCACTCAAGGTTATGTTTGGAGGGAGGCCACCCGCGGCGACTACGTGTGCGTCACGCCTCAAACCCGCAGGCAGGCCTGGAACGACAATGCGCAGCAGGACGCTCGGCGGGCAGGGCGTGGACCGTACGGATACGAGACTTGCAAGCAAGGTTACGTATGGCGCGAAGCAACGACGGACGACAAGGTCTGCGTCACGCCGGCGACGCGCGACCAGGCGCGCTACGACAATTCAAGGACGCGGCAGCGCGTCCACGCGCAGCGCATTGATTAATTACCTGTCAGCCTTTCCCGCATATCGCATGCGCTCACGCGGGCTACTTGCTGACAGCATCCAAGAAACGCAAGAAGGGCTCCAGCGGCGCTGAGGCCCTTCTTTTGCGGGAACGGTGCCGCAGGGGAGGTGCGACATCGCACCAATTCCTCACCTACCGATCGGTCCAGCGTCCCAGCCGGACCCCGATCTGATCGTCGCTAACCGTCGATTGCGTGCTTAGTCGCAGATGCGCTCGCGGATCCTGACGCGTTCACCAAAGCGGTTGGTGCGTTCGCGGATCACGATCCGGCAGTCATCTCTGTAATCACGGTAATAGGGACGATCATAGCCGGGACCAACATAAACGCCGCCCGGACCGACGCCGAACTCGATAGCGTTGGCCGTAGCGATGGTTCCGACCGTAAGCAGTGTCGCAATCGCCAAGACAGATAGCCTCATAGTTACCTCCTCTTGTCGATCAAAACCAAAGGCTTCGGAAGCCATTCGTTCCGCTCGGCGGAGATTTTGATAGCGCGCTCATCCTGGGTTCCGCCAAGGAACAATTGCAGCCATCTCGTCACTACGGTGGCAGTGCACGCAATTGACGTTGCGGATTCACAAGGCTTCGCTAGCAAGTTAAATCCGCTGCGACCTCGCAATTCTGGCTTCAGAATTCGAATTACGGTGATAGTGCATTTAGCTCGGGAAGAGCATTTAGCTCATCGGGAAGAGAGCGTTGAGTACACCGTAATTCCACTGTCCCAATTCCTCATTCTGAAGGAAGCCAGTGTTGCTGGCGGTTGGCTACTTGGCCCCAGCATGGTGACGCGCCGAGTGTGAGCCAATGGCCAAGGCGGGAAGTCGGCTCATTGGCGCGAAGTGGATTTCGCAGCCGTCAGCCGGGTCCGGAAATAACCCATGGGACACGGGTAACGGTGCTGCAGTCCTTGACGTTCTCTCAATTTGTGTCCATATGCGGATTAATCGACACTTGGCCGAACGACTGGGCCGCTTTGCCTTGCTGCTGACAGGCACGCACGTTTCAGACCCTTCCCCAAAAATCGATCAACGGACGCAGGAGCCGATCCATCGGTGCCTCGATCTTACGTGCACTGTCAGAAGGGGATATCTGTGCATAAGAGAACTGTGCAGGGGTCTGATGGGCCAAAAGACTTTGGCTCCATTCCGACTCCCATTGGCAGCGATGACGTCCTCAACGCACGGCGGTGGAAGCCCATTTTGGGCAACTACAGCACCCCAACTCGGCTGCGGAGCCTGACCGAGTTGGCGATCACGGCTTTGCCGCTCGTCATGCTGTGGACCGCGGCCTGGTTCACGTTCTCCCTTGGCTATGCCTGGGCTTCATTGCTTATCGCGTTTCCGGCCGCTGGCTTTCTCTTGCGCCTGTTCATGATCCAACACGACTGCGGTCATGGCACCTTTTTTGCCGGCCGCCTGGCGAATGACTGGGTCGGCCGCGTCATTGGCGTGCTCACGCTCACGCCTTACGACTATTGGCGCCGCACACATGCGATTCATCATGCCACCACCGGCAACATCGATCGCCGCGGCATCGGCGACGTCGATACGCTGACCGTGCGCGAATACCGGGCCCTTTCCTGGTGGGGTCGTCTGAAGTACCGTCTTTATCGCCACCCGATGATCATGTTCGGGCTCGGACCGGCCTATCTGTTTCTTTTGCAACAGAGGATTCCGGTCGGCCTCATGCGCAATGGTTGGCAGCCTTGGGCCAGTACAATGGCAACCAATCTCGCGATTGCCGTCATCGTCGCTGCGCTCACATGGTTTATCGGGATCAAGGCGTTCCTGCTCGTGCATCTTCCGATTACGCTGCTGGCCGCCACGGCCGGCGTATGGCTGTTCTACGTGCAGCATCAGTTTGAGCACACGTCGTGGGAGCGCGACGAGAGCTGGAACCTGCATCAAGCCGCTCTGTACGGCAGCTCACATTACGAACTGCCGGCGCTGCTGCGCTGGTTCACAGCCAACATCGGTATTCACCACGTGCATCACCTCTCCAGTCGGATTCCCTATTACCGGCTGCCGCACGTGCTGCGTGACCACCCGGAGCTGCGCGATGTCGGCCACATAACGCTCCTGGAGAGCTTTCGGTGTGTGCGACTTGTATTGTGGGACGAGGCGCAGCGCCGCTTGGTGTCGTTCCGGGAAATCAGAGCCCGGGACTTTTAGGCATTACGGTGACCGTGGAGGCCCAGCTCGCCCGCGCGGCGCGGCGCGTTTCAGCAGATCGGCGATGTGTGCCTTGAGGCGTGGCAGCGCGAAGTCCAGGAAGGCGCGCAACTTGACCGGCATGAACCGATTGGGCGGATAGACGAGGCTGACGGGTATCGGCGGCGGCTCGAAATCCTGCAGCAGCAGCGCAAGCTCTCCGGTTTTGACTGATTCTGCCACTTGATAGGAGAACACCGTTGCGATGCCCATGCCGCAACGCGCGGCATCGCACGTCGATTCAAGATGGTTCAGCACCAGCCGCGACCGCACCGGCACGACGTAATCGGTCTGGTCTTTCTTGAACGTCCATTCGGCTGGTGACTGCAACGGCACGAAACTGATGCAGTCGTGCTTGGAGAGATCGTCAAGGGATCTCGGCATCCCGCGCGATTTCCGGATCAAGCATATCAGGCCGCCCGCGCCGTGTTCGAGGAGCGAGAACTCGTGGACCTCACGATCGCGATCGGCCTGATGAACGCCTACAACCGCATGGCAATCAGCTTTCGCAACACGCCGCAGGCGGCGCTCAGGAAGTAGGCATTAGGCATACCATGGCCGTGATCGTCCCGGGAAGTTTGCAAGGAGACGGCACGTCGCCTCTCGGCGAGGTGCCATGCTCTATTCCCGCTTTTTCCCGAAAGTGCTATCATTCAATGATCGTTGTACTCGCAAGGGATGTCGGTTGGCTTTGTTCACCCCGGGGAGGTGACGTCGTGGCTAAATTGGATGACCGCACGATTGCAAACATGGAAGTTGCGCTGGAAAAAGCCTGCCGCCGTTTTCCCAACGGCGGCGATCATGAAAGCCGCAAGTACGTCGCCCGAAAGCTGATGCAGAGTGCAGAGGAGGGAAATACCACCTTGGGCGGACTGGACGTTGTCGCGCACCGGGCGGTTCAGGAACTGTCGAAGCCAAAGTCGGCATAACGGTCGCATGCCTCAGTTCTTCAGCACGATACGTCCGACGACCTTGCCGGCGCGCAGCTCGTCGATCCATTTCTGGACGTCGGCCATCGGCTCTTCCTTCATCGGCGTCGGCTTGATCTTGCCGGCGCGGGCGAGTGCCATCAATTCCTTGGCCTCGGCGAGGGTGCCGACCATGAAACCTTCGATGGTCATGCGCTTGTAGACCCACTGCACCATCGGCAGGCTGAAATTGCCGCCCATCAAGCCGGACACCACGATCTTGCCGCCGCGCGCGACCGTCGCAACGGCGAACGCCATCGATTTCTCATTGCCTGCAAAATCGACGACGCCGTCGAAGCCGCCTTCGGTTTCTTTCAGGATGCGCCTTATGACCTCGGGCTCGGCCGGATCGTAGGCAACCGCTGCGCCGTTCTGCAGCGCGGTCTCGCGCGCGGCAGGAGATAGGTCAGCGACCGTGATGTTCTGCTTGAACATCGCCTGCGCGAATGAAAGGCCCATCATGCCGACGCCGCCGAGGCCGATCAGCAAGAGGTTGCGCTGCCGCGGACGGTCGACCAGCCGCTTCAGCGCGCCATAGGCGGTGACGCCCGAGCACATCAGCGTCGCCGCCTGGTTGACCGGCAGCGGATCGTAATCCAGCAGATATTTGGCGTCAGGCACCAGCACGTGAGTGGCAAAGCCGCCATCGATGGAGACGCCGAGGAAGCGCTGCTTGACGCAGAGGTTTTCGTCGCCATTGGCGCAGTCGCGGCATTGGCCGCAGCCGATCCAGGGGAATACCGCCTGCTTCTTTCCGATCAGGTCTTTCGACACATCGGGACCGACTTCATCGACGACGCCGGCAATCTCGTGCCCGAGCGTGAACGGCAGCGTCATGCCGCGCGTGGTGTCGAGCCGTTTGCCGCCGCCAAGATCGGCATAACCGTCCTGGATGTGCAGGTCGGAATGGCAGAGCCCGCAGCGCTCGATGCGGACGAGGACTTCGCTGCCTTTCGGCTTCGGCGTGTCGACGATGGTTTCGCACAACGGCGCATCGAACTTGACCAGCGACTGGCGACGCATCAGCGCCATGGCATCATCTCCTCGAGCAGTTTCTTCAGGGCGTTTATGTTTTTATGCTTCGTATATCGGTCAATTCGCGGGCCATGGCAACAAAGCCGGAGATTGGAATGGTTTCGGCGCGCCTGGTCGAGTCGATATGCGCGGCTTCAGCCAGTCGGGCCGGGTCGACCGAGAGCGATTTGAGGCTCTGCCGCAGCATTTTGCGGCGCTGGCCGAAGGCCGCGGCCGCCACCTGTTCGAGAGCCCGGCGGTCACACGGCTCGGGTGCCTCACGCGGCACCAGCCGCACCACCGAGGAGGTCACTTTCGGTTGCGGCACGAACGCGGCGGGGGAAATGTCGAACAGGATTTTGGTCTCCGAGCGCCAGTTGGCGAGCACCGCGAGCCGGCCGTAGGCCTCGTCATTCTCTCTTGCGACGATCCGCTCGGCGACCTCGCGCTGAAACATCAGCACCATCATGTCGTACCAGGGCGGCCATGGCTCGATCGAGAGCCAGTCCACCAGAAGCGCGGTTGCGATGTTGTAGGGCAGGTTGGCGACGATTTTTGCCCGCTCGCCGCCCAGCATCGGACGGGGATCGAAGCGCTGCGCGTCGGTGTGAACGATCTCAAGCCGGCCAGGATAGCGCTTGGCGATGTAATCGAGCGGAGCCAGCGCGCGCTCGTCGCGCTCCACCGCGATGACGCGTTTGGCGCCGAGCGCCAGCAGCGCGCGCGTCAGGCCGCCTGGGCCGGGGCCGACCTCGATAATGGTGGCGCCTTCGAGCGGGCCGGCGGCGCGTGCAATCCGCGCGGTGAGGTTGAGGTCGAGCAGAAAATTCTGGCCGAGCGATTTGCGGGCCGACAGGGAATGTTCGCGGATGACCTCGCGCAGCGGCGGCAGATCGTCGATCGCGCTCATGCAGGTTTGGTTGCCGCCATGCGCGCGGCGAGCCGCAGCGCCGCGGCGAGACTCGACGGATTGGCCTTGCCGGTGCCGGCAATGTCGAAGGCGGTGCCGTGGTCCGGCGAGGTGCGGATGAACGGCAATCCGAGCGTGACGTTGACGGCGTCGTCGAACGCAATCGTCTTGATCGGGATCAGCGCCTGGTCGTGATACATGCAGATCGCGCAGTCATAGGTCTTGCGCGCCGCGGCGTGGAACATGGTGTCCGCCGGCAGCGGGCCCCGGGCATCGATGCCTTCCTTGCGCAGGATTTCGACCGCGGGTGCTACGATGTCGATGTCTTCGTTGCCGAGCGAGCCGTCTTCGCCGGCATGCGGATTGAGGCCCGATATCGCAAGCCGCGGCTGGGCAAGGCCGAAATGAGCTTTCAGATCCGCAACCGCAATCCGGGCCGTCGTGACGATCAGCTCGGCCGAGAGCTGGTCCAGCGCCTCGCGCAGCGAAAGATGGATGGTCACGGGAACGACGGCGAGCGCCGGCGACCACAGCATCATCACCGGCTGCGGCACGCGTCCGCCATCGGCGGCAAGCTCGGCGAGATACTCGGTGTGGCCGGGATGGCGGAACCCGGCTCGGTAGAGCACGCTCTTGGCGATCGGGTTGGTGACGACGGCGCCGGCGCGTCCGGCCCTGACATGGTCGACCGCATGGCGAATCGAGGCAAGCGCCGCGCTTGCGCTGGTCTGGTCTGGCTGTCCGGGGCGCGCGGTTGCGATTTCGCCGGTTGCGACCACCGGCAGGGCTCGCGCAAATGCCGCGCTCGTGTCCTCGGGCACGGCGTCGACGAGGTCGATCGACAATCCCAGGATTTTCGCCCGCTCGGCGAAGAACGCGCGATCGCCGAGCAGATAGAATGGCGGGAGATCCAGCTCACCGCGCCGCCGCCACGCTTCAAGGGCGATGTCGGGGCCGATGCCCGCAGGTTCGCCCGATGTCAGCGCGAGGGGCTTTGCCATGCATCAACGATATTCGATCATCGCGGCTTTGCGGATGTCGGCCAGGTAAGCCTTCGACTTTGCCTCGTACTTCTGCGTGTACATCTTTTCCCGGATTTCCCGCTTCTTCGGCGTATCGATCTTGGTCGGCTTGCGGTCGCACAACGCTACCATCTCCACGCCCTGTTTGGTGATTTCGGGCGGGGTCAGGCGACCGACCGGCGTCTTGTCCAGAAGCTCGCGAAGCGGGCCGGGTATGTCGGCCGAAGTCTTGGTGACGATGCCGCGGATCGCGGCATTCTGCATCGACTTGAAGTAGGAGTTGGCCTGCTCGCAGCTCTGCACGCGCTCGCGCAAGGACTCCGCCTCCTTGCGCCGCAAGTCGATCGCGCTTTGCGCCGAACCGCGCGGCACGATCAGCACGATCGGCTGCAGCCTGTATTCGAACGCGTCGGCCTGGGTCGCTTCGCCGCTTTGCTGGGCGGCGTCGGCAACGTCCTTCTCGCCGACCTGGAGGCTCTCCTTGAAACGGCCGCGCACCAGGCTGCCCCAGACCATCTCGGCCTTGAGGCGGGCTTTGAGCGTTTCCGGCCGGACCCCCTGGCTCTCCAGGGACTTGGTGAGCTGTTCGGGCGAGATACGCATCCGCTGGCTCATCCCGGCAAAGGCCTGGTCGATATCGCTCGCCGAAGGGTCGACGCCGAACCGCTTGGCTTCCTTGATCTTCACCTTTTCGTCGATCAGTTCCTCGATCACCTCCTTGCGCGGCATCTGCTTTCGCGTGGTCAGGAAGTTGAGCTTGGTGCGCTGCTCTATATCGAGAGTGGTGATGGGCTCACCGTTCACCATCACCGCCACGGACTGCGCTTGCAGCGGTGAAGCGCCGCCGGCCAGAACGGCAAGCGCAACGGCGCCGCCGGCGATCAGGGACCAAAATCGGCGAGGAAGGAGCGTAATGGTCGTCATGGTCATATCAGTCGTATCAACCAATTCGTACCGCGCGGCGCTGGGTATTCTCCGGCAAGGTCGGGCCTCACGCTACTGAAGGCCGCTGGTGCCGGACGACGAGGACGAATTCGCAATGGTCCGTAGGCCGATCTGCACCATGAAAGCGTGATTGAGCACCGGCGGCGTCGTCCCGGCGGAGTAGGTATAGGACGTGACGTAGTTAGCGGCCAGCACGAAGCAATCGTCCACATAGCCGGCGCCGATGATGTACTGGTTCAGCTTGTTGGCTTCAAGATCCCAGCGAGCGGCTCCCGAAACGACCCAGTTCGACGCCACCTTGATGGATGCGCTGCCGAGCAGGCCTTCGCGCCGGGTCAGGTAGCCGAGTTCCGGCTGGGCGGCATAGTTGCCGTACATCATGCTGACCGACCAGCGGTCGAACGAGGCACGTCCTTCGGCTTCGAAGCGATTGACGTTCATCGTCGCTTCATCCATGCGCGAGCGCACGCTGAACGTATAGGTCCGGTTCGGCGAATAGTTGACGCGGGCGACGTAGTCGGAGCGGGTGTTCTGCAAGCCGGATTCGAGGCCGGTATTGGTCGGGTCCGCCACCGCAAACGAGTTCAGGCCGAACAACTGGTAGGATTGGCCGAACAGCACATTGACGCTGCCGCCGCGATCGAACTGCGTGGTCGCCTGCACGCCGACATTGGCGCGGCCGCCGCCCTCGACGCGGTCGTAGCCGGAGAACTTGTCGATCGCGAACAGGTTGCTGGCGTCGAACACCATGCTCTGCGCGTCTTCGTTCGGCAGCCGGCCGGCGAAGGTCTCGTTCGGACGCGCGATGATCTGCGCAATCGGCTCGATCGTGGTGGTGCCCCAGGGCTGAACGTTGATGAAGGGGTAGCGATATTCGAGGCCGACCGTCGGCATCAGGCGGACCGCCTGCGTGTCGCCGACGGGCAGGAAGTTCGAAACGCCCGGCTGGTTCGAGATCGAGGCGTCGATGGCATCGGCGCGCATGATCGCAAACGGCGTCCAGATCTGACCGATCGGATCGGTGTACGAGCGCCGCCACTGCGCTTCGGCCGTCAGCCGCGTGTAGGTGCCGGGCATGCCGCGCAGCAGGCACTGCGAGGGAATCCGGGCCAGCGGATCGGCCGATGCGGTAAGGCACAAGCCGTTGGTGTTGGCCAGCGTCGTGATCGGGTCAAACGCCGCGGTCGTGCGCGACAGGCTGGTGAAGTTCGTCTTGTAGCTAACCTCACCGCCAAGGATCGGGTGGTTGATCACGTTGGAATAGTCGATGACCGGATGGATCACCGGCACCTTGTCCTGGTTGCCGGAGAAGGAGAGGTAATGGATCGTGCGCGCATCGAAGAAGCTGCGATTGCCGACACCGGTCAGATAGAGCTGCGAAATCGCTTCTGTCGGCAGGGTCAGGAACGAGCCCAGCGGATCCCTGTATTGGGCCAGCCGGTAATCCGAGAAGAAGAAGTAGTCCGATAGCAGGACGCCGTCCCAACCCCAGACCCATTTGTCGTTGATGGCGAACTGGCCCTTGGTGTCGACGCCGCCGCGGAAGTCGCGATCTCCGGGCTGACCGGCGAACGCGCCGGGATCGAGCTGATTGATGCCGTAGCCGCGGATCTGGTACGAGCCGTTGATCAGCCGCTGGCGGAATTCACCCTGGAACAGCACGCCTTGCCGCGTCGTGAAGCGCGGATTGAACGTCGCGTCATAGTCCGGCGCAATCGCCCAGTAGAACGGGGTCTCCACCGCGTAGCCATAGGTCGAGTTTGAGCTGTAGGCGGGCATCAGGAAGCCCGTCTTGCGCTTGACGGTCGGATCGGGCGTCGAAAAATACGGCAGATACGCCATCGGCACGCCGAAGAATTCGAGCTGCGCGTTCTCGAAGTACAGCATCTTGTCGGTCTGGTCGTGGATGATGCGCGCACCCTTGACCTGCCATAGCGGCGGCTTCTTCGGATTGTCCTTGCACGGCGCGCAGGCGGTATAGACGCCGTTTTCGAACACCGTGTAATTGCCGGCAGAACGGTCGGCGCGCGTCGCCGCCATGCGTGTATCGTCAGCCGTATCGACGCGCAGCGAATCGACGAAACCGTCACGGTAGTCGTCGCTCAGATCCATGATGTTGGCGTAGGTGACTTTGCCTTCCGCATCCGTCAGGCGGATGTTGCCTTCTGCATGCAGCCGCTTGGTCTTCTGGTCGTAGATGACCTTGTCGGCCTCCACGCTGGTGCCGTTGTAGAACATCTGCACGTTGCCGACCGCCGACACGCGCTGGTTGTTGTAGTCGTAATCCACCTCGACGGCTTGCACGAGCATCTTGCCGTCGTTGTTGACAGGGCGCGGCGGCGGCTTGGGTGGACGCGGATTGTAAGTGAAGGTTTGCGCCGCGGCGGGAGCCGTCAGGGCAAACTCGATCGTGCCGCCGAAAACCAGTCCGGCGAGCAAGGCAAACATAGGTACGCCAACGGCGGCCAAGCGGGCTCGATAGCGGCGCACGGTGGTGCGCCGCCTGAACGCAGGCGACCTCAACTGGCGGGCGGCGACAACGGCCACTACCCGTCCTCCTGGTACAGCAAGGCTAAGAAGCCGGTGAGGCCGCCCACACAGACAGGCAACCACGCCGCAGCGATGGGATGCATCAACTCAGCCTTGCTCAAATCCTCAGTAACTTTCGATAGAACGTAGAGCAGAAACCCTGCGCCCACGCCACTTAAAACCATCTTTTGCACGCCGCCCATCCGGAAGAAGCGAAGGCTGACGGAAGCCGCCAACATCACCATTGCAGCCAGCAAAAATGGCTGTGCGATGAGCTTATGGTACTGCAGACGGTAGCCTGCAGTCGCGAAGCCGGAGCTTTCGGAAGAGCGGATATAGCCGGGCAGTTGCCAAAAAGACACGGTTTCGGGGGTGGAGAAACTGTTGCGAACCTGGGCCGGTGTCAGGGTGGTTGAGAGGTAATAGCTCTCCTGATCAACCGGAGGTTTATCCAGGGAGTATCGGCGTACCGATTTGAAGGCCCAGCGGCCCTCTTCGAGGGAGGCTTCGCGCGCTTCGATTCGTTCCTTGAACTGGAGATCGGTATCGAATCGGAACACGGTCAGCCCCGTCAGCCGGACACCCTGCTGCTCGCTGCGGGCCGCATTGATGATCGACTGGCCGTCGTTGTTGATCTGGTTGAGCCAGAAGCCGGATGCATCCTGAATGCCGCCGCCGGGCGCCGAGCCGAACAGTTCGGCCTCCATCCGCTTGGACAGTTCGCGCAGGTTCGCCGACATCGGGTTGTAGGCAACCGTCGCCAGGGTGCCGAGAATGATCGAGCTTGCCAGCGCCGGCGAAATGAACTGCCAGGCGGATACGCCGGCCGCACGCGCCACCACCAGCTCCAACCGCCGCGACAGCGCGAGATAGCAGGTCATCGCGCCGATCAGGACGCAGAACGGCATCAGCTTTTCGAGCAGTTGCGGCACCCGGTACAACGACGTCTGCGCCACCGTGATCGCCGATGCCGATACCAGCCCGGAGGTCTTGCGGACCATTTCGATGTAATCGACCAGCACGAGCAGCACGAAAATGCTCGCGAACACGCCCACCGCAGAGATCAGGAAGCGGCCGGCAAAATATCGCCCGAGCGTGTTGGTCATCATGCTCATGCGGTGGCGGGCCGTCCAAAGAGCCGAGCGAGGCGTGCGTTCGACCTGTTGATGGCCTCCATCAGCGCGGCCGGCGGCTCCACCACGATGCCGCCGATGATCATCCACAGCCCGACGCCGATCGCGCCGAACAGCATCGAATACTGCACGAGAGCCATGCTTGGCGTCTTCACCGTCATTACCGAGCAGGCGAATCCCGCCATGCGCAGGCCAAACACCGCCACGATGGAGCCGCCGATCGAAAAATTGCGGCTCTGGCGCGTGGTGCGCGGCGTGCCGAGGAACGCAAAGGTCAGCACTGCGAAGGCGAAGGGATAGACCGGCGCCAGGAAACGGTCATGCAGCTCGGCGTGAAACTGTCCGGACAATTGCTTGAAAACCGGATCGTTCTCCGAGGGCGAGATCAGCTCCCAGAGATAGCGTTCGCGAATCCCAAGTGCGACGTCGCGGCCGCGATTAGAGAATTTCGACATGTCGAAAGCGTAACGAACGAACGCCACAAAGGCCGGATCGCGCTTTCCCGTCTCGAAACGTTCGAGATTGCCGTCTTCGAGCACCAGATAGGAGCCGTTCTCGTTCTTCAGCACCGTGCCGTGGTCGGCGATGATGGTGACACGCTCCTTGGGATCACGGCGGTCGTCGACGAAAATGCCGGCGAGCACGCCGCCCGGCTGGCGCTCGCGGATCCGAATCGTCAGGTTCTGGTCGAGCTGGGCGAAGCGGCCGGGCTGCAGGATATTCGTCAGCACGTCGGCCGTGATTTCGGCATCCCATTGCTTGATCCGGCGCATGCCGTCGGGCGCGAGGTAGGAGCCGATGAAGGCAACCATCGCCGCCACCACGCAGGTGGCATAGAAAAATGGGCGGAACAGCCGGAAAGGCGAGAAGCCGGCGGCGTTCATCACGATGATTTCAGAATCGGTGGCGAGCTTGTTCAGCGTGTGGGAGATCGCGATCATCAACGCGATCGGAGCGATGATCAAAACCAGCGCCGGGATCACCAGGCTGGTGATGCCGAGAAAGGTGATGATGGTCTGGCCCTGGCTGGTCATCAGGTCGATGCCGCGCAACGCCTGCGTAATCCAGATCACGCCGGTGAGGCTGACCAGGACCAGCGCAAACGACGCGAGCGTCGTGCGGAAAATGTACCTGTCGATCGACCCCATCGTTACCGCACGATCCCACCCTTGCACGCCCAAAGGGCAGCCTCCGACCAATCCCTGTTTGAGGGTTCCCCATTGGTCGGGCCGCCAGTCGTCAGCCGTCTACATTCTCACTACCATCCCTTTGATCCGTCAACAAAATGGCCGGGCCGTGGCGTCCCCTCGATACGGCTAAGAATTCATCTCATGTGGCGTTCCAGCCACTGTGGCGCTTGGCAGTGGCGCGGCAGACAGGCCATAGTGCCGAAAACATCAGGTCCTGAACGATTTGGGCCGTCACCGAAGAGAACATTCCATAATGCGGACCGATTCCGGCCGCGCAAGGCAGCCCTGAATTTTGGAGGATTTACCTATGTCCGACGCCGTCAAGGTCGGCTTTGTCGCTTTTTCCGCGCCCCCCCGCGCGGTTCTCGTGGTGTTTTGCGATGAGGCATTGAAGTTCGGCGAGGCGACCCGGAAGGCGCTGGGGAAGGCAGCCGATACGGTCAAGCGGGCGGCGGCGGCCAATCAGTTCAAGGGCAAGAGCGGATCGACGCTCGACATTCCGGCGCCGGATGGAATCAAGGCAGAGCGCCTGATCGTCGTTGGTGTCGGCAAGGCCGCCGATATCAAGGAGAAGGATTTTCTCAAGTTCGGCGGGGTGACGGCGGGCAAGCTCAACTCCGCCAGCACAGCGGTCACCGTGATCGCCGAACTGCCTGAGGGCGCGATGCAGCCCGATTCGGTCGCCGCGATCGCGTCGGGCATCCGGCTGCGCGCGTATAAGTTCGACCGTTACAAAACCAAGAAGAAGGACGGCGAGAATGGCGCGCTGCGCGCCGACGTTTCGATTGCCGTTGACGATGTCGCTGCCGCGCGAAAGGCGCTTGCGCCCGCGTCCCATGTCGTCGACGGCGTGATCATTGCGCGCGAACTCGTCAACGAGCCGCCGAACGTACTCTACCCCGTGGAATTCGCGCGCCGCGCGAGCCAGCTCAAGAAGCTTGGTGTCGATGTCGAGGTGCTCGACGTCAAGGCGATGAAGAAGCTCGGCATGGGCGCCTTGCTCGGCGTCGCACAGGGCTCGACCCAGCCCGGCCGCACCGTGATCATGCGCTGGAACGGCGGCAAGAAGGGCGATCAGCCCGTTGCTTTCGTCGGCAAGGGCGTCTGCTTCGATACCGGCGGCATCTCTATCAAGGGCGCCGCCAGCATGGAGGACATGAAGGGCGACATGGGAGGCGCGGCCTGCGTGGTCGGGCTGATGCATGCGCTCGCGGCGCGCAAAGCGAAGGTCAACGCGGTCGGCGCCATCGGCCTGGTCGAGAACATGCCCGACGGCAACGCCCAGCGTCCCGGCGATATCGTCACCTCGATGTCGGGGCAGACCATCGAAATCATCAACACTGATGCCGAAGGCCGACTCGTGCTGGCCGACGTGCTCTGGCACGTGGCGAAGAAGTTCAAACCCAAATTCATGGTCGATCTCGCAACGCTCACCGGCGCGATCATGGTCGCGCTCGGAACCGAGTATTCCGGCATGTTCTCCAACAATGACGAGTTGGCGGAACGGCTGAGCAAGATCGGAAATGAAACCGGCGAGCGCGTCTGGCGCATGCCGCTCGGTCCTGAATACGACAAGCTGATCGATTCGCAGTTTGCCGACATGAAGAATACCGGCGGACGCCACGGCGGCTCGATCACCGCCGCACAGTTCCTGCAGCGATTCGTCGACAACACGCCGTGGGCGCATCTCGACGTTGCGGGAACCGCGATGGGCGCGCCGAAAACCGACATCAACCACAGTTGGGGATCCGGCTACGGCGTGCGCCTGCTGGACCGGCTGATCGCGGAATATTACGAAGCCACGAAATAGTTCGGTTGCAGGCGATGACGGAAGTCCTGTTCTACCATTTGCAGGCCATGTCGCTCGAAAGCGTATTGCCGCCGCTGTTGGAAAAATCGCTCGAGCGCGGCTGGCGCGTGGTCGTGCAATCGACTTCGCCGGAGCGCACCGAGGCGCTCGATGCGCATTTGTGGACCTACAGCGACGATTCGTTCCTGCCGCATGCCACATGGCGCGCCGGCGATGCCCAGGATCAGCCCATCATTCTCTCGATCGAGGAGAGCAATCCGAATGGGGCCAATGTCAGGTTCCTGATCGACAACGCGGCGTTGCCGGCCGACTGCGATAAATACGAGCGGGTGGTGCTGATCTTCAACGGTGACGATGCCGACGCGCTGACGGCCGCGCGCGGGGCCTGGGCCGATTGCAAGACGCGGGGATTCGAGGTGACCTACTGGCAGGCCGACGAGCGGGGCCGGTGGCAGCGGCGGCAATAGCGATCCACAGGAATTAATGATAATCAGCGGTTTCTGCGCCGGACCTTGCGGGCAGCCATGGTCGTGCCGCAAAGTGATGGTCGGACAAATGGTTACAGTAAGGGTGGGGGCCTGGGGTTTAGCGTGCGACGCGGAACAATCGATCGAAAGCCACTGCTGACGTTGTTGCTGCTCGGGCCTGCGCTGGCGGGCTGCGCGGGTGGGGCGGACCTGCTGTCGAAGGATGCGGACTGGTTTCAGCGCTCCGGACGCGTGTTCATTCGCAACGTCTCGATCGAGACGCCGCCGCTCACCCCGACCAAAGCGGTCACGCCGGATGAACTCGTCAGTGCCGACGGCGCTTGTCCCGGCATGGCGGGGCCAGGCACCGACGCCAATGCGCTGGCGAATGGCGCTGCAGGTAACCCGCCTCCATCGACGACGGGAACGGTGGCGCTCGGCCATACCGAATGCGACGTCGTGCGCGGCATCGGTGCCCCCGACAATGTCAGCCTTTCCAATAACCCGCGCGGCGACCGCGTGGCGGTCGTCAACTATTCGCGCGGCCAGCGGGCCGGCATCTACACCTTCACGGCCGGACGTCTGACGTCGATCGAGCGTGCACCGGAGGCAGTGGCGCCGGCCAAGGGCGCAAAGCCGAAGAAGAAGCCGGCGGCGACGTAGGCTCTGCGCGCCTCGCGCGCCTCGCGTTAACTTACTTCCGCTTTCGGCGGCATAGCGGACGGGCCGGACTTGCCATTGGTTCGCCTCGATCGCGAATGACCCCAAGGCGGACATGGCGCAGTTGTGCGTGGAGATAGGATATCCGCTTCTTCTCTGCCCTGCTGATTGCGCCGTGAACTCCTAATCTCAATCAGATCGTACCCCAGCATCTCTGGCGCGGCGATATGCTGGCTCCGGATCGCCGGGGCGCCTCGTCGCAAGCGCCGATAATCGCTCGAGAGCCCTCTCGCGAATGAGCGCTGAGGCAGATTGCGACAGCAACTTCTCGACTGCCTCGGATGTTCCAATATCGTGCAGCGCCCAGATGCACTTGCCTGCCAAGGCCTCGCTGTCGTTGTAAGCGAGATAGTCATGCTTGCGCAGTGCCGACCGGTACAGACAGTCGACAGTGGACGGCACCCGGATATCTTGGAGCGCTTCGGCGATATCTTCATGACTGTGGTGCCAATCTTCCTCCATCAGTCTGCAAAGGAGAGGAGCCCATTTTCGCGAGAGACCAAAACGGAATCCAAGGACCAATGCACATTCCACGCTCTCCGCCGATCTTTCTGAGAAAGCCTGCTCGAGCTCGATACGAACGATGTCGGGCGTGGTTCGCGGATTGACGCCGAACTGCGCGATGAATGAGTCCTCCGAGAGGGCTCCTTGCACCAGAGCGAAAATAAGTCGACTCTTCGCGTTGTCCATCTCCGGTTCCACTTCATCGCGCACGATGCCCGGCAGGCCAAAATCCGTCACCCAGGGGCGTCACGGCCTTGAGACGCGCCGCTAACCTACACTATCGCCGCACTCTAAACCCAGGGCGGGCGATGGCCATCGTCTAGCCCGCCGCTTGGTCAAATTCCGAACTGGCTTCCAGCCAATCTTCCTCGGCCCGCCGCAGCGCGCTTTCGGCACCGGCGCGCGCCTTGCTGAGCTGGGCGGCCTGCTTGGGATCGCGGCGTGAACAGATCCGGCAAGGCAAGCGCAGTGTCGATCTTGGCGATGATGCCGCTGATGCGCTCGATTTCGGCCTCGGCTTCGACGATCCGCTGCTTCAGCGGTGATCGCCTTTCGCTCCTGGCGCGCTCGGGCTTCACGCTTTCCTTGACACGCTCGCTGCTGCGCTCGCGCTTATCCCCGATCGACAACACCATTCGCCTGTAATCGTCGAGGTCGCCGTCGTAGGTCGTTACCGTCTTGTCGGCGACGACCCACAATTGATCGGCGCAGGCTTCGATCAAATAGCGGTCGTGCGAGACCATGATGACGGCGCCGGGGAAATCGTTGATCGCCTCCGCCAGTGCCGCGCGGCTGTCGATGTCGAGGTGGTTGGTCGGCTCGTCGAGGATGATCATGTTCGGGCCGAAGAAAGTGGCGAGCCCGAGCAGCAGCCGCGCTTTCTCGCCGCCCGACAGGCTCTTGACCAGGGTATCGCCGGCTTTGCCGGAAAATCCGATCGCGCCGGTGCGCCCGCGCACCTTGGTTTCCGGCGCATCGGGCATCAGCCTGCGGACGTGATCGTAGGGCGAGGCATCGAGATTGAGCTCGTCGACCTGATGCTGCGCGAAATAGCCCACCGAGAGCTTTTCCGCCCGTGTGATCCGGCCGGAGAAGGGTTGGAGCTTGCCTGCCAAAAGCTTGACCAGCGTCGACTTGCCGTTGCCGTTGGAGCCGAGCAGGGCGATACGGTCGTCGGTGTCGACGCGCAGCGTGACGCGGTTGAGCACCGGCTTTTTCGGGTCGTAGCCGACCGAGACGTCGTCGACGGCGATGATCGGCGGCGACAGCATCTTCTCCGGCGTCGGGAACGTGATTTCACGCACATCCTGGGTCACCAGCGCGGTAACCGGCTTCATTCGTTCCAGCATCTTGACGCGGGATTGCGCCTGTCGGGCTTTCGAGGCTTTTGCCTTGAAGCGATCGACGAAGGCCTGCAGCCGCTTGCGCTCGTCGGCCTGGCGCTTGGCGTGCTTGGCGTCCAGCATCTCGCGCATGGCGCGCTGTTCTTCGAAGGAGGAATAGGTCCCCTTGTAGAGGGTCAGCTTGCCGCGATCGAGGTGCAGGATCTGGTCGACCGAGGTGTCGAGCAGGTCACGGTCGTGGCTGATGACGATGACGGTGCGTGGATAGTTCGCAAGATGGTCTTCCAGCCACAGCGTGCCTTCGAGGTCGAGATAGTTGGTCGGCTCGTCCAGCAGCAGCAAATCCGGCGCCGAAAACAGCGTTGCCGCCAGCGCCACCCGCATGCGCCAGCCCCCGGAGAATTCCGAGCACGGCCGCGCCTGGTCCGCGGCGGAAAATCCGAGGCCGCTCAGGATTGCCGCGGCGCGCGCCGGCGCGGAGTGCGCGTCGATGTCGACCAGCCGGGTCTGGATTTCGGCGATGCGATGCGGATCGGTGGCGGTTTCGGCCTCACGGAGCAGCGCATCACGCTCCAGATCGGCCTTCAGTACGACATTGATGAGACTCTCCGGGCCGTCCGGCGCCTCCTGCGCCAGGCTGCCGACGCGCCAGCGCGGCGGTAGCGTAATGCCGCCGGATTCCGTCGGCAGGTCACCCCGGATCGCGTGAAACAGCGTCGATTTGCCGACGCCGTTGCGGCCGACGAAGCCGACGCGAGCACCCGGCACGATCTGCACCGTGCTGTCGTCGATCAGGAGCCGCCCGGCAATCCGGATCGAAATGTCTGTGATGGAAAGCATGCGGCGTTGTCACCGGAGCCGGTGCCAAACGCAACTCATTTATCGGTAAAATCAGCTACCCAGCGGTCCTCAATGCAACTCGTTGTCGCGGCGGCGCAACTCGTCGACGAGTTCTCGTAGACGCGGTGGCAGTTCAGTTTCGGGGCGCAAATTTTGCTGAAGCCGTTCGCCGATGGCGTCGCAGATCGATACGCAGGTCTTGTGATCGAGTTGTTCGAAATCTCTGATGATTCGGCCATCCATCGGCGGTGTCTCTTCTTCGCGAGTTCCACCTCGCGGGTTCGCAAGGCTTGAGTGAAACAATGATGAAGGATCAAGTCACAACCGCGAAATTTGTTTCCCGTGCAGAGCCCCATGCGTTCGCGTGCAAGTGGTCGAATCGCGCTGTTCGCTTCCGCACAAAAAAAGCCCCGGCGGGCGGCCGGGGCGTCAGTCAGGGAGAAGCTCAAATCAGCTCAGTAGCAGCGGTTCACCAGCCGCCAGCGCGGGCCCCAGGGGGTCGGAACCAGACGCCGCACGTAACAGCCGCCATAGCCACCGAAATAGGCCGGGCCGCCGATGACGACGCGCGGGCCCCAGCCCCAGCCGTGATGGCGATGATGCCAGCCGTGATGGTGATGATGATGGTGCCAGCCGTGACGCCAGCCGTGGGCCGAAGCCGATGTCGGCGCCAGCGCAGCCGCGCCCAGCGAAGCCGCGGCCACTGCAACGAGCGAGAGTTTACGTAACATGATCGTCTCCTCAAGGTTCAGGCGCGAAAATGCGCGCCATCGGTGAGATCGCCTCCCGTGACGCCCCGGGCCTCGCGGATGCGCACCCGGTGTCCGATCGTCGGAAAGTTTACGGCTGCGAAGCTGAATGGCGGCGTGACGCAGGTTACAGAGTGGGTTCACCTCCCTGAAATTGCGGTAATCTTTGCCCCTGCGGGGTGACGTGCCGCACGAAAAGGCGCCCAAAATGGGGGGCAGGCGCGTCACAGGGTCGCTTGCCGTCGCGAGGTGGCGCCGATATAAGCCCCCGCAACTCTCCAAATCAGCGTGTTTTGCAAGGACGTAAACAATGGCGATTGAACGCACTTTCTCGATCATCAAGCCGGACGCGACCGCGCGCAATCTGACCGGCGCCGTCAACGCGTTGATCGAGAAGGCCGGCCTGCGGATCGTCGCCCAGAAGCGCATTCGCATGACCCGCGAACAGGCGGAAACTTTCTATGCCGTTCACAAGGCGCGTCCATTCTTCGGCGAGCTGGTCGACTTCATGACCTCCGGCCCGGTCGTCGTGCAGGTGCTGGAAGGCGAGGGCGCTATCGCCAAATACCGCGACGTCATGGGGGCCACCGATCCGTCGAAGGCGGCGGAAGGTACGATCCGCAAGGTCCACGCGAAGTCGATCGGCGAGAACTCGGTGCATGGTTCGGACGCGCCGGACACCGCCGCGATCGAGATCGCGCAGTTCTTTTCCGGTAACGAAATCGTCGGCTAATCGATTGGAAGAGCGGCCGCAATAGCCGCGCGCAACGGCTGAAGAGGCCTGGGGGGAAACGCTGTGAACTGGCTCTTGCAAATCTTCGATCCTGCGACGATCTCGGCATTCTTCACCCAGTTCCAGGCCGAGATGCAGCAACCCGCCTTCTGGGTCGCGCTCGGCAAGATCATGTGGATCAACATCCTGCTGTCGGGCGACAACGCGCTCGTCATCGCGATGGCCTGCCGCGGCCTGCCGCCGCGCCAGCGGTTCTGGGGCATGATCCTCGGCGCCGGCGTTGCCGTGCTGCTGCGCATCATCTTCACCGGCATCGTCGTGACGCTGATGGCGCTGCCGTACCTCAAGCTGGTCGGCGGACTGGCACTGCTCTTCATCGCGGCAAAGCTCCTGGTGCCGGAACACGAGGACGAGAGCGACACGGAAGCGGCTGCGCATCTGTGGGCAGCGGTGCAGATCGTTGCGATCGCCGACATCGTCATGAGCCTCGACAACGTCATCGCGGTCGCCGCGGCCGCCAATGGCAGCATCCCGCTGCTCGTCATCGGCCTTGCCATCAGCGTTCCCTTGATCGTCGCGGGTGCTGCGCTGATCATGGCGTTGCTGACGCGTCTTCCCGCGCTGGTGTGGGCCGGTGCAGGCTTGCTGGGCTGGGTCGCGGGTGAGGTGATGGCGACCGACCCGGCGCTGCAACCGTCTCTGCACGCATTCTTCAACGGTCCGGTCGGTGTCGGCCTCGATGGAATGCTCAAATCGCTCGGCATGGCGCCGCACTTCGCCAATGGCGGTCATGGCGGAGAGGTGATCCTTGGACTCATCGGCATCGCCGTGGTGCTGCTGGCAGGAGCGGTCTGGCGCAAGCGCAAGCTGCAGGGCGCGGAGCACTCGGCGACGGCGTAGGCAAGGGCCTTGCGATCTCGCGGCATGGATGGCGAGGTCGGCACGGTCATTGTATCAGATGAGAACGGAAGGCTGCCGGGTGCACGGTGCGCCCGCAGCCCGTAACCAGGCGGTCGCCATTGCGGTCGCGCCGGAACGCCCGGCATTCCCTGCGCAATGGTCCTGACGGACCGCCTTGATTTCATTGATAATTTTGAATCTGGCCCGATGCCGGGCGGGATGACGAGGGCTTCCGATTGCCTTTGCCGCCGCCTAATTCCATACAGCTTCACATGACCGAACCGTTATTGGGGCGCAGCCTCGATCGCCTTGAAGACGTGCGCTTCGTGCAGGGACGCGGGCGCTACGTCGCCGATCTCGCGTCGCCAGACGCGCTTCATGGCGTCGTCGTTCGCTCGCCGCACGCGCATGCACGCATCACCGCGATCGGCACCGAGGCGGCGCGCAGGACGCCCGGCGTCGTGGCTGTGCTCACAGGTGCCGAATTGGCATCCGACGATATCGGCCCGTTGCCGTGCGCGGTGACCAGCATCCCGATGACCACGCCGCTCGTGGTGCCGCCCTATCACGCGCTGGCGCGCGGCGTGGTGCGCCATGTCGGCGAGCCGGTCGCGTTTGTGGTTGCGGAAACCGTCGAAGCCGCGCGCGATGCTGCCGAGGCCGTCGTTGTCGACTATGAGCCGCTGCCGCCGGTGGTCGCGATCGCAGCGGCGATTCTGCCGGATGCCCCGTCGATCTGGCCGGAGGCTGTGGGCAACATCGCGTTCCAGTTCAACCGCGGCGAGATCGGTCCGGTGGAAGCGGCGATCCGCGGTGCCGCCCACGTCGTGGAATGCGAGTTGGTCAACAACCGCGTCGTCGCCGCGCCGTTGGAGACACGCGGTGCGATAGGGCGGTTCGATGCCGCGAGCGGCCGGCTGCACCTGACCGCCTCGGCCGCCGGCGCGCATGCGATCCGCGACCTGCTCGCCGACCGAGTCTTTCGCATCGGCAGAGAAAAACTTCGCGTCAACATTCCCGACGTCGGCGGCGGCTTCGGGATGAAGAACGTGCTCTATCCGGAGTGGGTGCTGGTGCTGTGGGCGGCGCGCCGCCTCGGCCGTCCCGTCACGTGGATCGGCGATCGCGGCGAGGATTTTACCGGCTCCGCGCATGGCCGCGACAGCATCGTTCGGGCCCGCCTGGCGCTCGATCGCGATGGCCGCTTCCTGGCGCTCGACACCAGGGTGTTCGCCAATCTCGGCGCCTATGTCTCGACGGTGGCGCCGGCCGTGCCGACCATGGCGATGGCAAGCGCGATGGGCGGCGTGTACGACATTCCGCTGATCGCATTCGAGACCAAGGGCGTGTTCACCAATACGACGCCGATCGATGCCTATCGCGGCGCCGGCAAGCCGGAGGCAAATTATCTGATCGAGCGCTGCATTGATATCGCGGCCCATCAGCTCGGGATGGATGCGCTGAAACTGCGGCGCAAGAACATCATGCGTCGCTTCCCTTACAGCAGCGCGATGGGACTTTCGGTCGAGCAGGGCAGCTTTGCCCACGCGATCGATCACGCCGCCACTGCCGCGGAGGGTTTTAAGGCGCGCCAGAGAAGATCACGCAAGCTGGGCCGGCTGCGCGGCCTCGGGCTTGCCTGCTTTCTCGAGACCGCGCGCGGCCAACCCAACGAAGTGGCGGAAGTGCAGTTCGGTGAGGGCGGCCTGATCGACCTGAAGGTCGGCACGCATTCCAACGGCCAGGGCCACGAGACCACCTACGCCCGGATCGCAGCCGACGCGCTCGGCCTTCCGCTGGAGCGCTTCCGGTTTCGGCAGGGCGATACGGACGATCTGGATAGTGGCGGCGGCCATGGCGGAGCGCGCTCTATGCACCAGGGCGGCACCGCGCTGTTGATGGCGGCGGAAGGCTTGATCGAGAATGCGCGGCGGCTTGCCGCGCGCCTGCTGCAGGCCGGCGTGGATGCGGTTCAGTATGAAGCAGGCATGTTGCGTGTGGCCGCGACCGGGCAGGAGATCAGCCTCGATGAGGTGGCGCGAGCTTCCTATCAGCTTGCCGGTGACGATGTCGCGCCCGGCCTGGCGCACAGGTCGACCCATCTGTGCGACCGCTACACGTTTCCCAACGGCTGCCATGTCGCGGAGGTCGAGATCGACCCCGAGACCGGCGAGGTGAGGCTCGATCGCTACGTCATCTTTGATGATTACGGCCGCCTGCTCGATCCCCGCCAGACGCTGGGGCAGGTGCATGGCGGCGTGGCGCAAGGCATCGGGCAGGCGTTGTTCGAGCACGCGCTGTTCGATGCGGAGACAGGACAGATTCTGTCGGGCTCGCTGATGGATTATGCGCTGCCGCGCGCAGGCGATCTTCCCGCGTTCGAGGGCGATCTCACGCTTGATTTTCCAAGCCGTGCCAACCGGCTCGGCGTCAAGGGAAGCGGTCAGGCCGGCGCCATTGCAGCACCTGCCACGATCATGAACGCCGTGATGAGCGCACTGGCACCGCTCGGCGTACGCCATCTCGACATGCCCGCGACGCCTTCGCGCATCTGGCGCGCGATCCAGGCGGCAGAAGCACGATCGCGTCAGCGCGCTGACACCGCGTCCGCCGATCAATAGTCCTGATCGTCCGTCCCTAATCACAGCAAGGTGACGAATGACTTGCTGGACGGGCTTGGGTGTTGCTTGAAATGCAGGTATTTACCTGCATATTATGTTCTTCATAGAGTGAGACCATGCAGGCCGACAAGGTTTTCAAAGCGCTGGGCGACCCGACACGCAGAAAGCTGCTTGATCTTCTCTGTGAGAAGAACGGGCAGACGCTTGGGCAGCTTTGCGAAAACTTGGACATGGCCCGGCAATCCGCCACGCAGCACCTCGAAATCCTGGAGGCGGCCAATCTGGTGAGCACGGTCAGGCGCGGCCGGGAGAAGCTGCACTTCATCAACCCGGTGCCGCTTCATGAGGTCTACGAGCGGTGGGTGCGGAAATTCGAACGACAGCGGCTCAGCCTGCTGCACGATCTGAAGAAAGAACTCGAAGGAGAATGACGATGACCAAAGAGACGACCAGCTTTGTCTACGTGACCTATGTTCGCTCGACGCCGGAGAAGGTGTTCGAGGCCATCACAAAGCCGGAGATCGCAAGGCGATACTGGGGCCACGAAAACGTCTCTGACTGGAATCCCGGATCGAAATGGGAGCACGTCCGCGCCAATGATCAACGGAGCGTCGAACTGGTCGGCAAGGTCGTCGAGGTCTCGCCACCAACCCGTCTTGTCATCACCTGGGCGAATGCGTCGCAGGCCTCCGATCCTTCCGCCTACAGCCGGGTGACGTTCGAGACCGAGGAATACGAGGACATGGTCCGGCTGACGGTCACACATGACGAACTCGTAGCCGGCAGCGGGATGGCGAACGGCATCAAGAAAGGTTGGCCGGTCGTGCTCGCCAGCCTGAAATCCTTGCTGGAAACCGGCCACGGCCTCGACGTCTTCGCCAAGCCGAAATCGGCCTGATCTCTTGCCGGTCAATCAGAAGCAGGAGAATGACCATGACCAAGCCCTTTATCGGCGGGTGTGCCTGCGGCGCGATCCGTTTTGAGACGAGCAGCGAACCTCTCGTCGAGAGCCACTGCCAATGCCGCGATTGCCAGAAACGAAGCGGCACGGGGCATGGATCCTACCTCGTCTTTCCCCGGCGAGCCGATGTGGCAATTACCGGCGAAGCGAAAGAATGGCGGGTGGCGGACGACAACGGGAATGAAAAGGTCCACGCCTTCTGCCCGACCTGTGGAACGCCGGTCTATCTGACATTCGTCGCCAACCCGGAACCGATAGCGGTCCACGCGACCAGCCTGGACGACCCAAGCCGGTTCAATCCACAACTGATCACGTACGGCATCCGCGGCCATGCGTGGGACACGATGGATCCTTCGTTGCAGAAATTCGAGCGGATGCCGCCCGGATAATTTCGCGAGGGGAAGCACTCGTGTTGCAGAGTGTCCTGAACCTAGTTCGCGGCGCGCTTGCTCCGTCGGCCGTTTCCCTTCGCCGGCCATCGCCCTGCGCTGACCGCTGAGCGGACCACCTCGACCATTGTCTTGCGTACCTCGAGAAAGGCTTTTGTTTGCGGACGGTCCGCGAGCGAAACCAAAGCGCACGAGCGCGTCAGCGGCGGATCGATGATGCGGCGTGCGTGATATTTCTCCGCCGCCAAGTCGGCGAGAACGGTTGCGCGGGAGAGGATCGCGCATCCTAAACCAGCCTCGAGCGCCATTCGCAATGCCGACAACGAATCGACTTCGAGCGTTTCGCTCGGCGTGATCTGATTGCGCAGAACCTGGGTCTGGATGATGGCCCGCGAAGCCGGCATCGGCGTCAGTCCAACCACGCTTCGTTGCGGGATGGCGGAGAAGGCGATCGGACTGGAAGATTTGCCGATCAGACCCGGATGCCCGACGAGATAGAGATCTTCGTCCTGCAGCCATTCGACGTCCAGGCGGGCATCCCGGGGCGGATTATAGGCGAGCGCGAGATCGACTGTCCCTGAGAAGACGCGCTCGATCAGCGCCGGCGACAGCGCCTCGACGACCGTCAGGTGTACGCCTGGGAAATTTGTTCGCACCGCCTTCATGACGTCGAGCGCGACCATGGAGATTGCGGTATGGCTGAGGCCGAGACAAACCGGACCGGTCGCGGCCTCATTGAAAGTTCGCACATCCTCTTCTGCCTTGCAGAGCGCCGACAGCACGGCGCTGGCGTGCTCGTAAAGCCGCCGGCCGGCCGCGGTCAGCGCGATCCCGCGCGGCCTGCGCTCCAGCAGCTTGACGCCCAGATCGGTTTCGAGTGCGGCGACGTGATGGCTCAGTGCCGACTGGGCGACGTTGAGCGCCTCCGCGGCCCGCGACAGCACGCCGGCGTCGGCGATGGCGATGAAATAGCGAAGCTGCCGCAATCCGAGCGCCATAGAACCGCTCCCTGCCATCGAATTATTAGAACATAATGATCTTCATATTATATTTGTCAGATACCGAGGCGCACGGCAAGCTCGCCCGCAATCGACAAGGACGACCCGGAGGAGCGCCGGCGCATGGACCTGCCTGATAGCGTCGTCATCAGCGAGGAGGGGCCCCGCGAAGGCTTTCAGATCGAGCCGGGCCCAATCGCGACTGCCGACAAAATCGCGCTGATCGACGCGCTCTCCGCGTGCGGGCTTCGCCGGATCCAGATCGCCTCCTTGGTCAATCCCAAGCACGTCCCGGGTTGGGTCGACGCCGAGGCCGTGATCGAAGGGTTCACCGCGCGGGAAGGCGTCGAATACTCCGCCCTGTGGTTCAACGAGAGCGGGCTGCAGCGCGCGCTCGCGTTCAAGCAGAAGCTCACCCTTGCCGGGTTTATCTCGCTGAGCGCATCCGAGCCGTTCGCGATCAGGAATCTCAACCGCGACCGCGCCGGACAGATCGAAGCCATGCGCAGGTACGTGCGTGTGCATCGGGAAGCCGGCGTGCCGATCTCCAAGATCATCGTCATGGCCGCGTTCGGCTGCAACTTTGCAGGTGACATATCGTCGGCAGAGGTCGTCGCGACAGTTTCGGACGCGCTCGCCATCGCGCGCGAAGCGGACATCGAGGTGCGCGACGTTGCGTTGGCGGATTCCATGGGCTGGGCCACGCCGAAGCGGGTCGCGGCCGCCGTCGGCGCCGTTCGCGACCGCTGGGACGATTTGCGGATCGCGCTTCACCTCCACGATACGCGCGGGCAGGGCATCGCCTGCGCCTATGAGGGACTGCGGCTCGGAGTCACGGCTTTCGATGCGGCGGTGGCGGGACTCGGCGGCTGTCCGTTTGCCGGCCAACCCGGCGCGCCGGGTAACATCGCCACCGAAGAGCTCGCATTGTTGTGCGAGGAGATGGGCATCTCCACCGGCCTGAATATCGAGGCGCTGATCGAGGCCGGGCGTCTTGCCGAGCGGATCGTCGGACACCGGCTGCCGAGCGCGGCGCTGCGATCGGGAACGCTTGCCGCCTTCAGGAGACCGGCTGCATGACGACTTCATCCAGACCGCTTGCAGGGCTGAAGGTGCTCGACTTCGGTCACACCATCATGGGGCCTTGCGCGGGTGTCCTGTTTGCCGATCTCGGCGCCGACGTCGTGAAGATCGAACCGTCCGACGGCGATCCGACTCGGCGGTTGCCGGGTTTCGCCGCCGGCTTTTTCGCGACCTACAACCGCAACAAGCGCTCGATCGCGATCGACCTGAAGCGGCCCGAGGGACAGGCGATCGTTCATCGGCTGGTGAAGGACGCCGACGTCGTGCTGGAGAACTTTGGCCCGGGAACGATCGAGCGGCTGAAGTGCAGTTGGGAGGATCTGCGCCGGATCAACCCGCGTCTTGTGTACCTCTCGATGAAAGGCTTTCTGAAGGGACCGTATGAGAACCGTGGCGCGCTCGACGAGGTGGTGCAGATGCAGTCCGGGCTTGCCTACATGACCGGCCCGCCCGGTCGGCCGCTTCGCGCGGGCGCGCCGGTCATCGACATTCTCGGCGGCGTCTTCGGTGTCGTAGCCGCGCTGGCCGCGCTGCGCGAGCGCGACGTCACCGGCGTGGGGCAGAAGGTCGCGAGTTCGCTGTTTGAAAGCGCAACCTTCATGCTCGGCGCGGTCGTCGTCGGCAGCGCGGTTACCGGCGGGCCGATGCCACCGATGCCGGCACGGAAAAACGCCTGGGGCGTCTATGACGTTTTCACCGCTTCCGGCGGCGGCCAGGTCTTCATCGGCTGCACGTCGGACGGGCACTGGCAACGCTTCTGCGACGTGTTCGGCTTCGATGACTGGCGCGAAGATCCGAGGCTCGTCGGCAACGCCAATCGTTGCGAGGCGCGCGAGTGGATGCTCCCCGAACTGGAGCGGCGGATCACGAAACTGCCGCTGCACGAAATCCTCGAAAAATGCGAGGCGGCGCGGGTCGCCTATTCGCGCGTCGGGCGGCCCGACGAATTATCGACCGATCCGCATCTGCTTGCCAATGGCGGCCTGCTCGCAACCGCCGTGTCGGCTTTCGGCGGCGGACCGCTGGTCGGAATTCCGGCGCTGCCGGTGGAATTCGGCGAGGCCCGCGAACGGCCGGGCCTCGCGCGCCAGCCGCCGCGGGTCGGCGAGCACGCCGATGAAATTTTGCAAGCTGCCGGATATTCGGCGCACGAAATAGCCGATCTGCGTGCGGCCGGCGTGCTTGGCGCGGCTGCGAGCATGCCTGCATAGAATTGAACAACAAGAAGCGAATAACGAAAAAGAGCGGCCCAACCGCCTTCATAACGCCAATGGTCAGGGAGGAGGCGGAACATGATTTCCGACACACTGTTTCGAGCGAAGGCATTCATTCTCGGCGCGGCGGTCGTCGCGGCGCTGGTTGCGATCGTGTCGAGCGCCACGGCGCAGCCATACCCGTCGCGGGCGATCACCATCCTGGTCGGCTATTCCGCGGGCGGACAGGCCGACGCGCTGACCCGGACCATCGGCAAGCAACTCGGCGAGAACCTCAAAGTATCCGTCGTCATCGAGAACAAGACGGGCGCCAACGGCATGATCGCGGCGCAGGCGGCGGCGCGCGCCGAGCCTGACGGATACACGATCCTGATGGTGACGGACGCGATGGTCACCATCGATCCGCACCTCGCCACCAGCAACCATTTCGACCTTTCGACCGCGATGGAGCCGGTCGTCAACGTCGCGTGGTCGCCGCTCTTGCTTGCCGCGGCCAACAATGTGCCGGCGAATTCGGTCGCCGAGTTGGTCGCTTTGGGCAAGCAGAAAACGCAGAATCTGAGTTTCGGCAGCTCCGGCAGCTCGACGCCGCACCGCCTCGCCGGCGAGATGCTGCAGAAATATGGCGGCTTCACCATGACCCACATTCCCTACAAGGGAACGGCGGCGTCGGTGAATGATCTCCTGGGCGGCCAGATCCCGCTGCTGTTTGGCGCACCCACGGCTGTGGAGCCGCTGGCTGCGGCCGGCAAGATCAAGCTGCTCGGCGTCACGTCGGAGAAGCGCTACGCAATGCTGCCCAACGTTCCGGCCATCAGCGAAACCTTCGAGGGGTTCAAGATCATCAGCTATATCGGCTTCATGCTGCCGAAGAAGACCCCAGCGCCTGTCATCGCGACCTTGAACAAGGAAGTGAATGCGGTGCTTGCCACTGGCACGATGCGCGCATGGCTGGACAAGCAGGGCATGGTCGCCGTCGGCGGCACGCCTGATGATTTCAAGCGCCAGATCGGGATTGACTATCAAGCGCGGGGTGAACTTGTCCGCGCGCTCGGCATCACCAGTGAGTGAGCGCGGGAGTGCCGCAGCGCGTGGAGCTGTGAGGAGAACGGCGACGGCTTCCTGCGCTGATCGGGCCGTGGCTAGGGCGTGTACTCATTTAAGCGACGCTCAACCCTCAACAACGGCGGAATAGCGGACATAGCCCGATTTCGCAGAGGGGCAAAATCCAGACATAGGCTCGGCTTGGCCCCCATCCGACTAATTCAATGTGAATAGACCAAGCGCGGCGCGAACATCGCGCAAAGTGGCATCAGTTATCTCCCGCGCTCGCGAAGTGCCAAGCTTAACGACTTGCAGCAGATAGCCGGGATCACGAGCGAGTGCGCGGCGACGGCTTCGGATTGGCGCGAGAAGTGCCTGCAGCACGTCATCCAGACGTTTCTTCACAATGCTGTCGCCCAAACCGCCTCGGACATAGCGTGCCTTCAAATCCTCAACTGCAACGTGATCTTCGTCGAACGCATCCAGGTACTTGAAAACCACGTTGCCTTCGACGCGACCTGGGTCGGACGCCTTTATATGGTTTGGGTCAGTGAACATACGCCGGACAGCCTTACGTATTTCATCGGCCGTGGCTGATAGCTGAATAGCGTTGCCCTGCGATTTGCTCATTTTGGCTTTGCCGTCGATGCCGGGAAGGCGTCCGATGCGAGGAATAAGTGCGCGGGCTTCGGGCAACACGTCAACACCAGCTTGGCGATTGATGCGGCGAACGATCTCATTGGTTTGCTCGATCAATGGAGCTTGGTCTTCCCCAACCGGAACAATCGTCGCTTTGAAACCGGTGATGTCGGCGGCCTGGGCGACGGGATAGCAGAGAAAGCCTGCTGGAAATGTCTCTGCCAAATCCTCGCGCCTGGATTTCGTCCTTGATGGTTGGGTTGCGCTCAAGCCGGGCCACCGTGACATAGTTCATGTAGAGCAGGGTCAAATCGGCAAGTGCCGGGAGATGCGATTGAAGACAGATCGTGGTCAGGTTCGGGTCGATCCCGGCAGCCAGGTAGTCTGTCGCGATCTCAAGGACATTGTCCCGCAGCCGACCAGGATTGTGCGCGTTGTCCGTGAGTGCCTGGGCATCCGCCAGCAGCAGGTACTGCTGGTGCGTCGTCTGTAGGGTGACGCGGTTCTTCAACGAACCGACGTAGTGCCCCAGGTGCAACGGGCCGGTGGTTCTGTCGCCGGTCAAGATAACAGGGAGGGTGGCTGACGAGTGTTGCATCGCGGTTCTCCAGATAAGAACCGCCATTCAATCGGACTGTTGATGCAGCAACCTCGCAAGCCGATGAACGGCGGCGACGGTTGGGTGAATGACAAAGCCGTGCCGCTCCTAAGTGGAGCGCCACCACAAGTTCGCGAACGTGATCACGACGACAGTCATGCGGCCGATAGTGACGAAACTTCAGAGGAAAGCAAGCCGGCTTGATGTCTCAAATGGGTCAAAGGCGGCGGTGGAAGGGAGCAAGGATCGATGCCCGGTTTGCCGCTGACAATCGGTCACAAGGGCTTAAGCGCGGTTCGGCCGTGGGCCAGAAGCGGGCTTGGTACATAGCCAACTTCTTGCATTCGATAAGTATCAAACAACCAGACGATCTCAGAGCCAAGGCAGACTTCGCGTCAGGTCAGGAGAGCTCGCCTCCAGGATGCGAGGAGCACTGGCACACCCCTTGATTTTGCGCGATCTCCGTGGTAGCTACGCTTCATGATCAAAACGTCGTGCGCATCGTGGACCCGCAAACACATGACCCGCTCTCGCTGGGCCGTGGAAGGAGTCGTGCGCTAGGAATTCGACGACGCGATCTCTTCACCAGGCCCCGCCGGCATCGGACGGGGCCTTTTGTTTGGCCACGCTCCCTGCCGGCATAACAGCAGGAGCATCCGATGTCACCCCAACAGACGAACCTCACATCCGAGACCGGGCGCGATGCCTCAGGGCTCCGCCTCGACCTCGCCATCGCTTTGGTGAAAGACGCCTCGGGCAATGCTTTGGCCGAGGCGTGCCCCGATGCTTCCATCGCAGCGCTGAGAGACGCTTTCTCGGAAAAGGAAGCGGCTGGACCACCAGTCGCATCGACGCGGAGCGTCTTGAGTTTGCTCCAGGGATATTGGCGTGCGTTTCGAAAACGACGCCAACGCGAGAGGTTGCTAGTCAGTTTGCACGACCTGAGCGACAGAGAGCTGATGGATATCGGCCTGACACCCAGTGACATCGACTACATCGTCGCTGGCCGAGCTATTGAAAGGCTCAGAGATGGCACGACGTATCTAGGGCTGTCTCGTGGTGTGATGTAACTGATGGTAAGTCACCGCCAGTTCTGCACGTTTAGGCAGGCCGTCAGGCGGATCAGCGAAGTGTGATCCGCCACTTTTCTACAATCGTCGTGACATGGCGGATTGCGCTAACGCCGATCCGCCATCGAGCTGCGATCCGGCCCGCTCCTTGGCGGGCCACATTGCGCCGGACTGTCTTGCCGTGATTCAAGCCCGCTATCGTGGGGGCGAATCATGCGTTACGAACTCACCGACAAGGAGTGGGCTGCAATCACGCCGATGCTACCGAACAAGCCACGCGGCGTGCCACGGGTGAATGATCGTCGTGTTCTCCTAGTACAGCCGCATCGGCAGCGGCAACTGGACGTCCTGATAGCGGCCCTCGTAGCGATCGACAAAATCCTGCAGGAAAAACGGAATGTCGCGTAGCTGGAGGTCGCAGCGTCGCCGCAGCTCGTGCGCGACTTCCACCGAAGCGTCACGACACCACCCCTCAGCGACGTTGAAAGCAACCACCCGGATCGGATTGGTATACTGGCCGGTGAGCAGGTCCATTACAACCGGCTCAAATCCCGGGCTCTCGGAACTGACTTCTGCCCAGACCCGGCCGTGTTCCAGGGATTCATGCTCGACCATATAGACGTCGTGCTCATCACCATGTGGCACGATCGACGGACCCGAGCCGGCGTTACGCATCAACAACTCCCGGACTGCAGAACGGGGAATCAAGCTGGCTTTTTTCGATTCGTTCCATATCGGGTAGAGAGGCGGACGGCCGCACAGCGCGCTGCTGTTCTTGCTCAATCGCAAGCATGCGCCGCGCACCGGCGACTGCGTTCCGGCGCAGGAACATTTAGCAGGGGCGTGACTTCACTCGTGACTTCACTAACGTGTATCACGACAGGGCTGAACTCGATAAAGAAAACGCGGAACTGCCCGATCGGCAGGCCGCCTGGCGGGAGGCGACCGTGACGGCGGGGCAGATCATCCAGGATCATCTCGATGGGAGGCTATGTCCGGGCAAGGACTGGCGGATGGAAGTTACCGACGAATTCGCAAAATCCGCTGTACGTCATTCACGTCTGCGCCGACAAATCCAGATAGGGCGGAAGACCGCAGCGCTATTTCGGGCGCTGCAATCCAGGCGACGTCAGCCAGCGTTCGATGACCGCTGCCGACTCGGTCGCGACCGCCGCCCGTATCAAACGATCACGCTCCTGTCCTGGCGGTGAGCTCTCGGCCTTTTCTCGGGCGCGAACTGCAATTTGTTTGAGGCGCTCCTGGAGCGAGAGTGCCGGGCGGCTGCGATTGCGCTTTTTTTTCATGGACGGATCTCCTCATTGGCTTCGACCCTTCCACGTTTCGGCAACCGCATCCTTAACCTTTGTTTGGAACCGGCATCGGGCAGGTTTCGTTTCACCCAGAGGCAGAAGATCATTCAATCGAACAGGACAGGCGCGTGAATCGGGATTCGGTGTTGGCAAGCTTGTTGCGGCGGCTCGATACCGTCTCGAAACTCGATCCGGCTGATACTGCCGCGATCCGTTCGCTTCCGATCGCGGTTCGCCACTGGGAAGGCGCAAGAGCCATCGTATCTGACGGCGAACGTCCGTCGGAATGCTGTCTGATTATCGAGGGCTTCTGTATCCGTTCCAAAACGACAGAGGCCGGCCAGCGGCAAATTCTCTCGATTCACATCCCTGGCGAGATTCCCGACCTTCAGAGTTTGCACCTGCGCAGGATGGATCATGATCTCGCCACGCTGGTCCCCTCGACGCTAGGGTTCATCAGTCATGCCTCGCTGCTAGACCTGACGCATGCGAGACCGAATGTTGCGGACGTGCTCTGGCGCGACACCTTGATCGATGCCGCGATATTTCGGGAGTGGATCGTCAATGTTGGACAGCGGCCGGCGCCGGCCCGGCTTGTCCATATCGCGCTCGAACTTCGCAGGCGTCTTCTTGCAGTCAGGGGAGGCACGGAGCCTGCCACGTTCGAATTCCCGCTTACCCAGGAGCAGATCGGCGAGGCGCTGGGCATCACGCCGGTGCATGCGAACCGCATCATCAGGCAACTGCGCGAGGACGGGATCGTCGACGTCAGCAGAGGGCAAGTGCGCGTGCTCGACGAAACAAGGCTCGCGGAACTGGCGCAGTTTGACGACCGTTACCTGCATCAGGATCCGGCCGTCTGAAGCGTCCGATCGTGCGGTGGCGGCGATCCAGCCGCTGGTCCAGCCGCACTTGGGTCGATCGGACGCAGCGATTCTGTTTGCGTTACTGGAACGATTCAAGCTCGGGAAAATTATGCAATCTGTGTCAGGGATAGACACATGAACTCGAGCGGCTGCCGATGCAGTGCCGTTTACATGGCGCATCGGCGACCGCTTTCTTTTAGCCGCCGGCCATGAAGGATTTTGCAAACGCGTCGTTCCCGCCCGAGGTCATCTCGGTGATGGAGCAGGCGCTTGACGCCGCCGTCGCGACGCTCCCGGAGCCCGTCCATTACCACCACGTTCAAGTGATCGCGGAAGCGATCCTGCGCGCCGCTCACAGCGGAGAGCGTGACCCGGTTGTCCTGCAACGGCTCGCATTGCTGGAGCTGCAGCTTCATCCTCGGTGATGGCTATAGCGTTTTCCAGCGAAGTGGACACCGATTCGCGTCAGAACAATAATCTAGAGCCCGGTTCTGATTCAATCAGAACCAAAGGCTCTAGCCTTCGTTTGCTCAAGCGCTCTTTGATTTCTTCCGAGCGCTGGCGGGTCGTGCGGCCGCTCGCTTCGACGTGTTCAGTGCCACAGCCTCGCGAATGAGCGCCTTCAATGCCTTTTCGTCGATCTTGTCGCCATCATGGAAATCGATGGCGCGCCGGGTGTTGCCCTCCAAGCTGGAGTTGAAGAGGCCTGACGGGTCTTCCAGCGAGGCGCCCCTGGCGAAGGTCATCTTCACGACCGCCTTGTAGGTCTCTCCGGTGCAGATGATGCCGTCGTGCTCCCACACCGGAACGCCGCGCCACTTCCACTCCTCGACCACTTCGGGATCGGCCTGCTTGATGATGCTTCGAATCCGCGCGAGCATCTCGCCGCGCCAATCGCCCAGCTCCTTGATTCGCGCATCGATGTGCCGAGAGGGAGAGCTTCCGCCTTTTCCTTCGCTCGCGCCGCTCTTCTTCATTGTTGCTTTCTTCATGGCTGTTGTCATTCGCTCACAATCGTTCGCCGGGCAATTGGCTCGCTTGCTTCACCCAAGCAACAAGCTGCGCTTCGTCAAGGCCGTCCTCATGGATGTCGAGATAGCGCACTTCCTTGTGCTTGGACTCGCCGGGCGGGAGAGGGTGGAGCGATGTGCCGCGGAAGAAGGTCACTTTGACGTACTTCGTGAAGCAGTGAAAGGCGAGGAACCAGCCGCCCTGGTCCTCGACGCCATAAAAGGGCGTATTCCATTTGACCCCCTTGTGCACGCCGGGGACAGTGCGGACGATCAGCGCGTCGAGGTGGCGCCCGACGTCGCGTTTCCAGCCCGGCATGGCCGCGATGTAGGCCTGCACGGGGGCATCGCCGTATCCCTTTGCGATCTGAGGATTGCCGCCTGAGAGCAGGACGGGCTTTGCGGTAGCCTGCTTGGCGGTGGTCTTCTTTGCGATCTTCGCCGGCCTTCTCGACGTCGTTTGCGCCATTGTGTTCGCTCCTGTCGCCGGTACGTCAGCCACTGCGCCATTTGGCGGCGTAGGGCAGCACGAACATGTACAGGCCGGTGAACATCAGTAAAAAGAGCGGCGGCAATGGGGAGTATACCACCCACGGGGAAGGCTCCCCCAGTCCCATGGCAATGAAATTGGCGACGACGGTCACCATGAAGGCAATCGACAGCCAGCGGTGGATCTGCCGAATCCACGTGTTCCAGTTCAATGAGCCCTCCTTTTGCAGACTTTTGCAGACGAGCCGGAGCGTGACGCGGCGGTTCAATCCGTCCGCGCCACGAGCTCTTCCAGCTTGGCGAAGAATTGCTGCCATCCAGCGAGGGCGCCGCCGTAGGCCTGCTTCTGATCCGGCCGGAAACCGGTCTGCTCCATGCGCAGGAGGGTGCCTGTGGGCGTTGGCGTCAGCGTGAAAGTCACGACACTTTCTAGATTGAAAGCCGCATCGTCGTGCTTGAAATTCCAGGTGTACGACAGCGCCTTGTTCGGCTCGATGGCAAGGACCTCGCAGTCCAGCACGCCACCCCAATCGCCGCGAAGATTGAAATGGTGACCCACGACGGGCTTGAAGTCGTTCTTCATCAGCCACTCCTCCATCAAGTGGGGTTGCGTGAGCGCGCGCCAGAGCTTTTCCGGCGGATGCGACATTTCGCGTTCGACGACGACGGTGCGCGTTTCGGGGGCGGTATTTGTCATTGGTCCATCCGTTTGAGCAGGTCTTCCAGGTTATCGAACCGGTTCTGCCAGAAGCCGTGCATCTGGCTCGCCCAGTCGATCAGCGGGGCCAGCGCACCGAGTTGCGCGCTGTAGTGCGTCTGGCGGCCTTCGTGGCGGTCGCGCACCAACCCCGCCTGTTTCAAAACGCCAAGATGCTTCGAGACGGCCGGCTGCGAGATCCCGGCCCGGGCCGTCAGCGCCCCGACCGTTTGCTCTCCTTCGCGGCACAGCCGCTCGAAGATCGCCCGACGGCTTGGGTCGGCGAGTGTTCTGAACAGCACGTCATGAGCGTTGGGCATTCGAAATCAATAACTCTCTGGTTATTGATTGATACATACCCGCCGAGATATGGATTAGTCAAGCGGGAACACCGAAAGGCCAAATTTTTTGTCCAATTTGCGACCAACATGCAGGTTGACGTCAGTCGGCCACCCGCTCAACGTATGCCGTGTTGGTTATGTATTGGTCCTGCGCTCTCCGTTGCGAAGCAAGAGCTGCGGACGCGAGCGCCGACGGCATGGTCGCCCCTCGTTGTCGAGGACGAGAGGGATGACCACATATTCAGCGTCGCATACAGCGAGGGGGAGGTCCTATGGGAGATGCCGGCCGTCAGGCCCATTGGGAGAACGTCTACACGACAAAGGGCGAGAACGAGGTTAGCTGGTTTCAGCAAATCCCGGCTCCCTCGCTCGACCTGATCGTGCAGGCGGGGGTGACGCACAAGTCGGCCATCATAGACATCGGCGGCGGCGCCTCGCGGCTGGTCGACAGTCTCGTCGAGCAGGGATTTGAGGATGTCACCGTGCTCGATCTTTCCGCCGCGGCGTTGGCCGCTGCCAAGCGCCGCCTGGAGAGCCACCTTGGCGCCAGCGCCGAGCGGGTTGGCTGGATCGTCGCAGATGCGACGACCTGGGAGCCGGCCAAGCCCTACGACATCTGGCACGATCGGGCAGCGTTCCACTTTCTCATCGACGCAGGCGATCGCGCCGCCTACATTGCGCGCCTCAAGCGGGGCTTGAAGATCGGCGGGCACGCCATCATCGCGACTTTTGCGCTCGACGGCCCTGAAAAGTGCAGCGGCCTGCCGGTCGCGCGCTACGACAGCGAGAGTCTCGGACGGACGCTCGGCACAGCGTTCAAGCTGGTCCACACGCAGCGGCACGATCACGCTACGCCGTGGGGGTCCCGGCAGGCTTTTCAGTTCAGCGTGTTCCGGCACGAGGGCTGATCGCCGCGCGCTAATGCGCCATGCTGCGCGAGACCTCCTGGCAAGCTTCCATGCAGCGGCGGCAGCTTTCCGCGCAGATGCGGCAATGTTCGTGCGTGGCTGCGTGCCGCTGGCATTCCTCCGCGCAAAGCCGGCAGGCGGCGGCGCAGACGCTGAGCATGCGGCGCATCACCTCGTCGTCGAAACCCGTTCGGCGGGTCATGATGCGGCCGGTGATATTGCAGATATCGGCGCAATCCAGGTCAAGCCGGATGCACTGGGTCAGCTCCTGAACCATGCGCTCTGACAGGCAGGCGTCGGCGCAGGAGGTGCAGGTCTGGGCGCTGGAGTAGCATTCCTCGATGCAACGGATCAGGGCGTCACTGATCTGGCCTTGGACGGCCGGGTGGGTGCCAATCATTTCGCGGGCGTGCATGGCTGGGCTCCTTGCTGAGGACAGACCACCGCCGGGGGGGGCGGCCGCTAGCTCAAGTCGCGGCCTTGAAAAACGTTCTGGGCAGCCGGCCAATCTGAATTGGGGTCAGGGGTGGGCTTTGATTCATCGCAAATGCGGTCTTCGTCCGCTGGCTTACGTTAACGAAACCCGCGGTTTCGTGATGGAACTCTGCTTCCCATCATGGGCCGAGATGTGCGAAACTGAACGCGTGAAATACTCGATTCACCTTTGCCGGCTGCTGGCGATTTTTGTGATCGTCGGCCTCGTCATCGCCCCGCTCACGGCGCGGGCGAATACGGGCGCCATGGCACCAATGGCCATGACGGCGATGTCCGATGACGCGGCCATGTCCGACGACATGCCGTGCTGCCCGGAGAAATCGGCGCCGGTCGATTGCGACCAGTGCCCGTTGATGGCGCTTTGCGTATCGACGACGTTGCAGGCGCCGCTGCCGGCCGGCATTGCCGAAATCCAGCCCGTGACCCTTCGCACGCTGCTGCCCGGCAGCGATCCGGAAGTGGAAAGCCTCGGGTACTCACCTCCGCCAAAACCTCCCCGGTCCCTGGTCCTTTCGGCGTAACGCCGGAATCTCGCGGCGCTTCGTGGCGTCCGCGCCCATGCCGCCAATGGCGGCTGACCAGTAGATCGAGGATACCATGATGAAGGCAATTCAGTTTTCGCGCGGCCTGCGGGTCGCGCTGAGCGCCGCTGTCCTGACATGCGCCGCAACCGTCGCACTCGCTGATATCAAGAATTACGAGTTCAAGCTCGTCGAACCGACTGTGAAGACCGGTCGCGACAAGATCATTGCGGTCAAGCTCATCGATAAGACGACGGGCAAGGCCGTTCCGGACGCGGTGATCTTTGCAACGCGTCTCGATATGGCACCGGATGCGATGCAAGAGATGGTGACCGAGCTTACGCCCCTGCCGGGATCCGAACCCGGTACCTACCGCTTCAAGGCCGATTTCAGCATGGCCGGCCGGTGGCAATTGTCGCTCGGCGCAAAAGTGCAGGGCGAAACCGGCACAGTCGACAACAAGCTCGTTATTCAGGCCGACAAATGAACCGGTCCGTTCAGGTTGCGATCGCTGCCGCCGTTACAGTTGCCGTGGTCGCCGGCGTCCTCGCGCGTCCCTATCTCTGGCCGCGCGGAGAGACCACGCATGCCCACGTCATGGCCCAGGCGAGCGAACCGGCGGGCGCCGCGATCTACTATCAGGATCCGAACGGCAAGCCGTTCTACTCGCTGACGCCAAAGAAGACGCCGGATGGCCGCGACTACCGGGCCGTCCTCCGGGGCGCCGACATCAGTTTTGACGATCCGCCGCAGGAAAGCGCGGCGGCTCCGCCCACCGACCGCAAGGTCAAGTATTACCGCAACCCGATGGGGCTGCCGGATGTTTCGCCGACGCCCAAGAAGGACTCGATGGGGATGGACTACATCCCCGTCTATGAGGGCGAGGACAGCGACGACGGATCGGTCAAGGTCTCGCCGGGAAAGATTCAGCGCACCGGTGTCAAATCGGAGCCGGCGGCCACTCGCCCGATCCGGACGGTCGTGCGGGCGCCAGGCACGATCCAACTCGACGAGCGTCGAGTCTCAGTCATCGCGATGCGTGCGGAAACCTACCTGCAAACAGTTGCCGACGTCACGACTGGTACCTTTGTCAAGAAGGGGCAGCCGCTGATGCAGGTCTACAGTCCGGCGGTTTCCAGTGCTGCCGCCGAGTATGTGACGACATTGACGTCCAAGACTACGGCGGGCGAACCGTCCTACGGACGCGGTTCACGGCAGCGGTTGATAAACCTTGACGTGCCCGACGCGGTAATCACCGAGGTCGAAAGAACGCGGGTCGTCCCGGTGACCGTCGCCTGGACGGCCCCACGGGACGGCATCGTGTTGGAACGCAACGCCGTCGAGGGTATGCGAGCTCAACCGGGCGACGTGCTCTTCCGCGTTGCGGATACGTCGGTGGTCTGGGCGATAATTGACATCGCCGAGCGCGATCTCGGCTCGCTTGCGGTCGGACAAGGCGTAACCGTGCGCGCGCGCAGCTTCCGGGAGCGGGACTTCTCCGGAAAGATCTCTGTCATTTATCCCCAGGTCAACCGCGAGACACGGACAGCCCGCGTTCGGATCGAACTTGCAAATCCCGACCTCGCATTGCTGCCGGACATGTATGTGGACGCCGATGTCGAGATTGGCGGCGCGGAGCCTGTTTTGGCCGTTCCCGACAGCTCGGTGCTCGATACGGGGGCGCGCCAGGTCGTTCTGGTTGACAAGGGTGAGGGACGATTCGAGCCCCGCGACGTCAAGATCGGCCGTCGGGGAGACGGACTGGTCGAAATCCGCAGCGGGCTGAAAGACGGCGAGCCCGTCGTCATCTCGGCCAATTTTCTAATCGATGCGGAAAGCAACCTGAAGGCGGCACTCAAGGGCTTCGCCGAGGGAGCTCAGCCATGATTGCCCGCTTGATCGCTTGGTCGGCTCGCAACCTCCTGCTGGTGCTATTCGGCAGCGGCTTTGCCGCTGCGGCTGGCATCTACGCGCTGGTCCATCTGCCGCTAGACGCTATCCCCGACCTCTCCGACACGCAGGTCATCGTTTACACGGAGTACCCCGGTCAGGCGCCGCAGGTCATCGAGGACCAGGTCACCTATCCGCTCACCACCGCGATGTTGACGGTGCCGAAATCGAAGGTGGTGCGCGGCTTTTCCTTCTTCGGCGTCTCCTTCGTCTACGTCATCTTCGAGGATGGCACGGACATTTATTGGGCGCGCTCGCGGGTGCTCGAATTCCTAAACGCCGCGACCTCGCGCATTCCCGCCGGCGTGACGCCGACCATCGGCCCGGATGCGACCGGCGTCGGCTGGGTTTACCAATATGCTATCGTGTCGAAGGAGCTGAACCTTTCCGACACGCGCACGATCCAGGACTGGAATCTGAAGTTCGCGCTCGCCAAGGCCGAAGGTGTCGCCGAAGTGGCGAGCGTCGGCGGCTTCGTCAAGCAGTACAATGTGATCCTCGATCCGCAGCGCATGCGCGATCGCGGCATCACCATGCAGAAGATGCGCGAGGCGATTCGTGCCAGCAACGCCGACGTCGGCGGCCGCACCGTCGAACTGTCCGAGTTCGAATATGTCATCCGCGGCAAGGGCTACCTGAAGAGCATCAACGACCTCGGCAACGTCGTGCTGAAGGTGAGCAATGGCACGCCGGTGCTCCTTCGCGACGTGGCCCGGGTGGAGCTCGGCCCCGACGAGCGGCGCGGCATCACCGAACTGAACGGGGAGGGCGAGGTCGCAAGCGGCATCGTGCTGCAGCGCTTCGGCGTCAACGCGCTCAATGTGATCCAGAACGTCAAGAAGCGCTTCCAGGAAATCGCCAGCAGCCTGCCGAAATCGGTCGAGATCGTGCCGGTTTACGACCGCTCGAACCTGATCTACGCGGCCATCGACACGCTCAAGCACACGCTGTTCGAGGAAAGTGTCGTCGTTGCGCTGGTCTGCATCGTGTTCCTGCTGCACGTCCGCAGTGCGCTGGTTGCGATTCTGATGCTGCCGGTCGGCATATTAATGGCGTTCGGCGCCATGAAGCTGCTGGGGCTCGGCTCCAACATCATGAGCCTTGGCGGCATCGCGATCGCGATCGGCGCCATGGTGGATGCAGCAATCGTCATGATCGAGAATGCCCACAAGCACCTCGAACGAGCGGAGCCCGGAAAGTCCCGGGTGGCCATCCTGATCGAGGCGGCCGCGCAGGTCGGTCCGGCGCTGTTCTTCAGCCTCTTGATCATCACCGTGTCGTTCATGCCGATCTTCACGCTGGAGCAGCAGGAGGGGCGGCTGTTCAGCCCGCTGGCGTTCACCAAGACATTCGCCATGGCCGCTGCTGCGCTGCTTTCGGTGACGCTGGTGCCGGCGCTGATGGTGATCTTCATCCGCGGCAGAATCATTCCCGAGCACAGGAATCCGATCAACCGTTTCCTGATCTGGATCTACCGTCCTGTTATCAACGGTGTGTTGCGCGCCAAAACGTTGGTCGTCCTGCTCGCACTCGCGATTCTGGCCGTGAGCGTCTGGCCGGCCCGTCAGCTCGGCACCGAGTTCATGCCGAACCTGAACGAGGGCACGCTGCTCTACATGCCGACGACATTGCCGGGCATCTCGATCACCAAATCCGCTGAACTGATGCAGACTCAGGATCGGATCATCCGGTCGTTTCCGGAAGTCGAATCCGTCTACGGCAAGGCAGGCCGCGCCGCGACCGCAACCGATCCGGCGCCATCGGAAATGTACGAGACCGTCGTCAATCTCAAGCCGAAGCAGGAGTGGCGGGCAGGCGTGACGATCGACAGCCTGATCGCGGAAATGGACAAGGCCCTGCAATTTCCCGGCGTCTCCAACGCCTGGACCATGCCGATCAAGGCCCGTATCGACATGCTGTCGACCGGCATCCGCACCCCGATCGGCGTCAAGGTGATCGGCACCGATCTGGTCGAGATCGACAAGCTCGCGAAACAGATCGAGCAGGTCCTGAAAGCGGTGCCCGGCACCTCGTCCGCCTACGCCGAGCGTGGCATCGGCGGCTACTATCTGGAGATCACGCCGGACCGCGAAGCGATGCCGCGGTACGGCATCATGATTCAGGATGTCCAGGACACCATCGCTACTGCGCTTGGCGGACAGACGGTCACGACGACAGTCGAGGGCCGCCAGCGCTTTTCCGTCAACATGCGCTACCCGCGGGATTTGCGCGACAATCCGAAGGCGATTGCAAGTGACGTGCTGGTGCCCATGCCGGCCGGCGGCGCCGTCCCGCTCGGCGAAGTCGCAAAGGTCGTGCCGGCGCGTGGGCCGTCCTCGATTCGCACCGAGAACGGCCAGTTGGCGACTTACATCTACGTCGACATCCGCGACCGCGATCTCGGCGGCTACGTCGCCGAGGCGCAGCGCGCCGTGCAAGCCAGCATTCAGTTTCCTCCGGGCTACTATGTGATGTGGAGCGGCCAGTACGAGTACCTCGAGCGCGCCACCGCAAGGCTCAAAATTGTCGTTCCCGCGACGCTGCTCATCATCTTCCTGCTGCTGTATCTCAACTTCCGCTCCGTCACCGAGACGATGATCGTGATGCTGTCGCTGCCGTTTGCGCTGGTCGGCGGGCTCTGGCTGATGTGGTGGCTCGGCTTCAACCTGTCCGTCGCGGTCGCGGTCGGCTTTATCGCGCTCGCCGGCGTTGCTGCCGAGACCGGCGTGGTGATGCTGATCTATCTGAACCAGGCGCTGGCCGAATTCAGCGCCCGTCGTGCCGCCGAGAACCGGCCGCTGACGAAGCGTGATCTCTACGACGCCATCATGGAGGGTGCGGTGGAGCGGGTGCGTCCGAAGATGATGACCGTGGTCGCCATCATGGCCGGGCTGCTCCCGATCATGTGGAGCAGCGGCACAGGCTCGGAGATCATGCAGCGTATTGCGGTGCCGATGATCGGCGGCATGATCTCCTCGACATTGCTGACGCTGATCGTGATCCCGGCGATCTTCGGCCTGGTGAAGGGATTTGGGCTGAAGGATATGGACGATTCCGCCGAGCCTCCGCGGTCGATTGCGTCTCCTGTCGCACCGCGAAAAGTTCCCGAGCCTGTCGAGTGATCAAACCTGCTGTAACCAAATCCGGCGGACCATCGAACTAACGAGATAGCAGGCATGACGACCCTCGAAATCGAACTCAAGGCCCTCATGCTTGCGAGCCTCGAGGGTGACGCGGCGGCACACCGCTCGCTCCTCGATCGGTTGAGCCGTCGCCTACGTGCCTATTACAAGGCCAAGCTCGTCGCCGTTGGAAGAGGGATGGCGCAGGCCGAAGATTTGGTCCAGGAGGCCATATTGGCAATCCACCTCAAGCGGCATACCTATGACCCGCGGGAGCCACTCACGCCTTGGGTGCACGCCATCGCGCGCTACAAACTGATCGATTTTCTGCGTCGGAATCGTGCATCGCTCGCCGAGGTGCCGATCGACGAGGCCGATGAGGTCATGGCACGTGATGACAATTCCGAGATCGAAAGCACGCATGATGTCCGGCGGCTCATGCAGCGGCTGCCAAAGGGCATGCAATGCGCGATCGAGGCCGTAAAACTTGACGGGCTGAGCGTGGCTGAAGCTGCGAATCGATGCGGGCTCTCAGAGCCGGGCGTAAAGGTAAATATTCATCGCGGGCTCAAAATGCTTGCTCGGTTGATTGCCCAGGAAACACGAACATGAAGACGGACGATCTGGTTGCGCTTCTGAGCACGAACCTTGAGCCTGTCGATCGCAAGGCGGTTGTCCGATCGCTTTATGTCGCAATTGCCACGGCGGCGATCGCGGCCCTCGGCATTGCTTTTGCCGGCCTGGGCCTCCGCCCCGACCTGACGACAACCCGCGCGCTGATCTATCTCACCATCAAGCTGGCGTTCGCGGTTGGGGTTGTCGGTCTCGCGATGACCTACTTGGTGCGCCTGGCGCGCCCTGGCAGTGAACGGAGGATGTCGCTTTTCCTTATCGTTATGCCGTTTCTCATCGTTTTGATTCTTGCCGCAGTCAGCCTTGGGTCCGCGCCCCCTGCACATTGGGGAAGGATGATCGTGGGCGATGAATGGCTGGAATGCCTTCTCTCCATTCCGGTCATTGCGATTGTTCCCTTCGCTGTTTCAATTTGGGCCGTGCGAAAAGGCGCTCCCACCAATCTTTCGCGAGCCGGCGCGTTCGCAGGCCTCATCGCAGGAGGCGTCAGCGCAACGGCTTATGCGCTCCATTGTACAGACGATTCGCTACCGTTTATTGCTGTCTGGTACGGCGGGACGATTGTGCTGTGCACCCTGGCTGGCGCGTTGTTGGGGCCGCGCCTTCTACGCTGGTGACCGTCGCAGTTCAGATCGCGTTCGTGATTGACCTCGTGCCCATTAGCCAGGCCGTGGCACCGAGATAGAGCCCGACGCCGAACCACGTATGTACGGAAATATTGAGGATACGAACGGCTGTGGGCTTTGGCATACGCGCCGCCATGAAGCCGAGACCGAGCGCCGGCTGCATGACAAACCAGGGCGCAATGAGAACGACCAATCCGAACGCCACAGCCGAAAGGAGACTTGGTTCCGAGCCGAGGCCCGATCTCAAGATCACAAGATAGAGTGCCGCATAGGCGATCCCGACCGCATAGTGGAATGTCCAGCCGATCGCAAGCTCGCCGCGGACCGCCGGTGTTGCTGTGATCGGGCGATGAACGAATACCCCGCGCGGGAATGCAGCCACCCAGCGTCCAACCAATCCCCAATTTGCCCGTGGGATGCCGACAACGGTCTGCAGCAGGCGAGACCAGAGATCCGCCACCAATGTCGCAATGCTGCCCACCACAATGCTCTCAATTGCCAACTGAGCATAAGAATTCGTTAGACCAATCATTGTCGCCTCCGAGACTACCGTGCATGGTCAACTCTCGTGGTATCTGCCGGACAGTGCGCCGGAGCGCCTCGGGCGAGCCAGTACCCCACGATGAGCAGTTCTGATCACTTTAAGTAGCTTGGCGGCGCTCTCGTGTGATCGCAAACCACAAGAAGGCGAGTCCGAGCAGGACGAACAGGGGTTCAAGGACGAGGTCCATTTGTGTATTCGTAAGGTGATGGAGGCCAAAGATCCAATGGACCCAGACGATATCGAAGCTCAAAACGAAGCCGGTGCCCGCAAGCACGCCCAAAAAGAATGAAGCCGAGGTCGCTCGCTTGGTCCAAAGCAGAAACCCAATAAGCGCGGCGACCGCGACAGTGAGCACTGCCATTTGTCCGGCCGACGTAGTGACCGGATACAACGTGAACGCAAGGACCAGATCGGATTGGGTGTCGTTGAGTTGGCGGAGCCCAGCGGAGGACAAGCAGAGGCTCAAGGACGAGGTCCACCATTTGTGTATTTGTACGGTCAGTCCCGCACCGGCCAGCAGACCAAGGAGGAATGAGCCCGACGAAATTCGCTCGCTCCACAGCGTCCGGATTGCGGTTACCACGACAGCAGCAGTGCGTCGTGCAGCACCGTCAATTGCAAACATGTCGTTCATCCTGCGGCGCACGCGAGCGATTTCTGCGATCCCGAACGTCAGGTAGCCTGACAAATCAGGAGCGCAGATATTTGATCGACGCCGCGATTCCAAGCACAGCGAAGGTGAAAATGGCGAGGTGATAAACCCCCATTGCCAGCAACGCGCCCGAGCCCATCGTGGTCATGTCCATGGTCATGAATTGCCTCCAACATCCTACTGTTCGAAGGGGACGACAATCGAAGGATAGCCAGGATAAAGCGGTCCTTCGTCGATCGCATCGAATCTATCGGGTGGCGGCAAGACCCAGCTTGAAAAGGCGATGAAATTGTTATGAGAATTGAATGAGAGCCATGGGAGATCGATACCGGCGGTGCAGGTCATTCGATTCATTCGGGACGCAAACGGAGCCCGGATCGCCTATGCCACGGTCGGCGAAGGGCCGCTCATCCTCTGCCCCGCGTGGTGGGTCAGTCACGTCGAGCGCGATTGGGAGCATCCGGGATTTCGGCGTTTCTTCAGTCGCCTGGCGGAGGGCTTTCGCGTCGTCCGCTACGACCGACCGGGCACCGGTCTGAGCGATCGCGACGTTCCACCGCGAACGCAAGCGGACGAAGTGCAACTGCTCGCAACACTCGCCGATGAACTCGGCGATAGCCAGTTCTCATTGTTCGCGGTGTCTTGCGCGGGACCGGTTGCGCTCACGTATGCGGCTGCGCACCAGGAACGCGTCCGCCGCTTGTGTTTTTATGGTTCGTATGCGAGGGGGGCCGATATAGCGACGCCCGATCTGCGCGATGCGCTCACTGACCTCGTGAAGGCGCACTGGGGCCTTGGATCGGTCGCGCTTACGGCGCTATTCCTGCCCGGTGCAGCGCCGCAGGATTCGGAAGATTTTTCCCGAAACCAGTGTGACTGGGCGAATGCACCGCAGGCGGCGCAATTACTGCGCCTGAGCTGTGAGATGAATGCCGCAGATGTCCTTTCACGCGTCCGTGCAGAGGCGCTGGTCATACATCGGCGCAAGGACCGCGCGATCCCCCTTGAAGCTGGCCAAAAGCTCGCTGCCGAATTACCTCGCGCGCGGCTCATAACACTGGACGGCGACATACACCTGCCATGGATCGATGGCGACGCGATTGCCGACGCGGTCCATTCGTTCCTTGCCGGCGATGAGGTACGCGCGGCTGCCTCAGCACCGTTATCCGGATGCCGACTCGACGAGGCCAATCGTGAGATCGTCCTGGACGGTCAACGTCGCCCAACGACGCGGCTGGAGTACGCTGTGATACTCGCCCTGATCCAGGCAAGTGGACGCGTCATCACCCGAGACGAGATGCTCGCCGAAATCTGGAACACCCCCTTCGCGGGCTCGAACAAGGTGGACGCCGTTGTCGGATCACTGCGGAAGAAGCTCGGCCCCTTCGCAGCTTCCATCGAAACCGTGACGGGCCATGGTTACCGCTTCCGAGGATGGAAGAAGGCGATCAACGACGTGCATTGATCGTGCCTGTTCGGTTGACCTCGGGAGTGGCCAGAGTGCGCAATTATGCTTCGCACCTTCGCGGGCGCAGCATTGAGCCCAAGACTTGTTGCGGCGCTGGCGGTTTTCACGTCGGCGTGAGCCTGTAACCGGCTGGCATTTAGCTCCGAACTCATGGTTAGAGGCGCATATGACGGCGCTTCCACAATCATGGAGCCGGAACATGTCAACCAAACACCTTCTCACGATGTCCCTCTTGTTGCCGCTCGTGGCGATCTCCGCGACTGCGCAGGCAGGATCGACCATTACCGATAGAAGCTATTGGCCGAATGAAGCCAGGAAGAGCACCCCGATCAGGTCTGCCTCGCAAACCGATCCGTATTCTGCATTCGCCTACGATCGGGCAACGTTCCGTCAGGAGCCCACGACCGCCGGCGGCGCATCGGGATTCCGCTACCAGGGTGGTCCGAAGGGTCGTTGATACTCACGGGCGCTATACCGCCGCATGAAGGGCGCCGGCCGAGATGCATTGGCGCGATCTGAGGCAAGAGGGTTGCGGTAAATCGTCTACTCCCGCAACCCGTCACATTCCCTTTCATCGCAGCAAGAGGCGTTCCAATGACCTTAAGTCGGGACAACGGCACACCTATGGGCGGGACCTCACTAATCACCACTTTGGGCAGTTATTTCACTCGCTATTGGATAGCGCTGTATCTTGTCTTTGCAACGGCGGTTTCCTTGAGCGTCGCCTGGAACTGGAATTGGCTGACAGGCGCCGAGATATTTCGCATCATGGCGTCTCTGCCGTGCACCTTCATGATGCTCATGTGCATGAAGCGAGCGGCTTGCAGATAACCCTCCAACAGTTGGACTCGGCGAGATGTTTGAGGTGAGCCAATGATGGACAATATGATGCCTGGAATGATGTGGGGCATGGGGTTCGTCTGGTTGTTGGTCGTGATCGTCTTGATCCTGGCGGCCGCGGCACTGATCAAGTACCTTCGCACGGGGAGCAAGGACGGTCGGCAATGAACAAACTCATTGTCATCGGGCTCTCGACGATTGCACTTTCGTCTCCCTCGTTGGCCCAGCACGGCGACGCCGCGCGGGGTCAGCAGAATTTCCGCATGTGCGCACCATGCCATTCGCTTGAGCCGGATCAAAACATGACAGGACCGAGTCTTGCCGGTTTGTGGGGACGGAAGGCCGGAGCGTTACCGAGCTTCGAACGCTACTCCGACGCGCTCAAATCGTCAGGCATCATCTGGGATGACCGTTCGCTGGACGCCTGGTTGGCCGATCCCAATGGTATGGTGCCGGACAACGAAATGCCATTCAACGGCATCAAGGACCCGCAGCACCGTGCAGACCTGCTCGCCTTTCTGAGGGAAGCAACCAAACCGGGAGCCGCGCCGGAGCGGTACGCTCAAGGGCAAATGGGAGGCATGGGCGGAATGATGGGTGGGATGATGGGCGGCGGCCGCGTTCCCAATTTGAAAAGTTTGGCGTCGAACATGCAGGTGAAGGCAATCACCTATTGTCGCGACACCTATCGGGTGACCACGGCTGATGGCAAGACCCGCGCCTTTTGGGAGCGCAATCTGCGCCTGAAAACTGATTCCGGCAAAGATGGTCCGCAAGGTGGCGCACCAGCCCTTGTGCCTGCGGGAATGATGGGTGACCGGGCAGACGTGATTTTTGCCGCACCCGAAGAGATCAGCGGGATGATCGAGGCTCGATGCTGAGAGGTCTGGTATTGGCGGCTGGCGGCCTCCACATCTCACCAATGGCGTAAATCGATTTATGCCGGCACGGCCTTCAATTCACCGGCCGATTGGCGCACCACCACGAATGCGCCTTGAAGCGCAAGTCCGGCCATGCAGGAAGCGACAATCACATCCGGCCAACCGGTACCGGTGCCAAACACGCCGAGTGCAGCCAGCAGTACCGCGAGATTGCCCAGAACGTCGTTACGCGTACAAATCCAGGCCGAGCGCATGTTGGCGTCGCCGTTGCGATAGGCCCATAAGAGTCCGAATGACGCAACATTGGCGGCAAGGGCCATGACGCCGACCGCACCCATGGTGAATGCACTCGGCAGCGTCCCCTGTGCGGCGTGCCAGATGGCGATGGCAATTACCCAGAGGCCGAAGGCTCCCATGGTGGCGCCCTTGGCAAGCGCCGCTGACGCGCGATAGCGCAGTGCCATCCCAACCACAAAGAGGCTGATCGCATAGTTTCCCGCGTCGCCGAGAAAATCGAGCGCGTCGGCTTGGAGCGAAGCCGATCCCGCCGCCAAGCCTGCGCCGATCTCGGTGAGGAACATGGCGGCATTGATGCCAAGGACCACCCAAAGAACCCGGCGATAAGCCGGATTACCGCGGTTCCGGTCCAAGTTCAGGGGCGGAGGTGTACAACAAGCATCGGCCATCCACGGAAGGTAGTACGCAAGTTCGTGTTACACAATTGCGCCACCAGGAGAGCGACAGTCGGCCCTGGAGCAGTGCGAGAGTTGCGTTGCATATTCATTGGCCAATCACGATCCTGACAAGCTCCGTGAAATCCATCATCGGGGTTACGCGCCGGCCTGATGGGACTCGCGAGCAGAACTGATGGAGACGAGTTATGGGCTTCTACAACGACGTCATCCTGCCGCGGGTTTGCGACCTTGCGATGCGCAACAAGCAGCTTCGGCCGTATCGCGAGCGGGTGATCGGCGCGGCCGAAGGTCGCGTGCTCGAGATCGGGATCGGTTCGGGCCGCAACTTGCCGTTCTATCGGCCGCCGGTGAGCGAGCTCTTGGCGCTGGAGCCGGCCCCGAAGCTCATCGCAATGGCCCGCGATGCTCTGTATCCGGGTACGCCGGTCAACTTCATCGAGGCTTCGGCGGAAGCCATTCCGCTCGATGACCGCAGCGTCGATACGGTGGTGACGACCTGGACCTTGTGCAGCATTCCGGATGCCGCCATGGCGCTCACCGAAATGCGACGCGTGCTTCGCCCTGGCGGCAAGCTCTTGTTCGTGGAACACGGCATGGCGCCGGACAAGAATGTGAGGCGATGGCAGGACTGGCTGACGCCGGCCTGGAAATGTATCAGCGGCGGCTGTCACCTCAATCGACCGATCAGCACGATGATCGAAGCGGCAGGCTTCAGGATTGATCGGGTGGAGACCGGCTATATGCCAGGACCGAAGGCGATGACGTTCATGTATGAAGGCAGCGCCCGGCCGAACTAGCCAGGCTATGCCGCGCGCACCTGACCAAGAAACGCGTCGACCTGCTCGCGCAATTGCTGCGACTGCCGCGACAGATTGCCGGCGGCGGTCTCGACCTGGCTTGCCGCTGCGCCAGTGGCTGCCGCGCCCTCGGTGACGCCGCCGACATTGGCGGACACTTCCTGGGTGCCGGCCGCAGCCTGTTGCACATTGCGAGCGATCTCCTGGGTCGCCGCGCCCTGTTGCTCGATCGCAGAGGCGATGGTTGTTGCGATCTCGCTGATCTCGCCGATGGTCTTGCCGATCGCCTCGATCGAGACGACGGATTTCTGCGTGGCTCCCTGGATCGCCGATATCTGGGAGGCGATCTCCTCGGTGGCTTTTGACGTCTGCTCGGCGAGGCTCTTGACCTCGGCCGCGACGACGGCAAAGCCCCTGCCGCTGTCGCCGGCACGCGCCGCTTCGATGGTGGCATTGAGCGCCAGCAGATTGGTCTGCGAGGCGATGTTGTTGATCAGCTTGACGATGTCGCCGATCCGCTGCGCCATCGCCGCGAGGCCCTGAATTTCGGCGTTGGTTCCCTGCGCTTCCTGCACGGCCTTTGCCGCGATCGCCGCCGACTGGCTGACCTGCCGGCTGATCTCGGTGACGGACGCGGACAGCTCTTCCGTGGCGGTGGCCACCGTCTGGACGTTGCTCGACGTTTCCTGCGCACCCGATGCCACGGCCGAGGCCTTGTTGGTATTTTCGGTTGCGACCGCTGCCATCCTTTCGGCGGTGGCGCGCATTTCGACGATCGATGTCGCGACGGCATCGAGCACGCGGCTGGCGCTCTGGTCGAAGCCTGAAGTCAGCGTCTCCATCACCTGTTGACGTTGCTCTTTCTTCTGTTGTTCCGCTCGCTGCTCGGCAGCCAGTGCGTTCGCCCTGACGGCATTGTCGCGGAAGACCGCGACCGATCGCGCCATCTCGCCAACCTCATCAGCCCGCGCCAGGGCAGGAATGTCGATCGACAGATCGCCGCTGGCAAGGCGCTGCATGGCGGCCGTCATGGCGGTCAAGGGACGGATCACGCGCCGGGACAGCACCCAGATCGACCCCATGCCGACAACGATACCGAGCAGCGTGACGAGGGCGACGAGAATGAGTTGGGTTCTTGCCGCCGCAGCTTTGGCGGCTGCGTGGACATTGGTGACTTCGACCGCGGCATCCTTGATCCGGACGATGGATTCCAGCGCAGGGTTCGACGCGTCGTACCATTGCTGGACCGTCATCGGATAGCCGGCGCCCGCGATGCCTGCCTTGTAGATCGTATCGGTTTGAGCCTTGAAATTGCCGAGGAAGTTTTGCTCGGCGGCGGCAACGGCAGAGACTAGCGGCGAAGCCGCACCGGCGGTTAGATCGCGTATCGTCTGCCAATTCGACTGCACCTGCCCGCGCCAATTGGCGATGTCACGCTGCTGCTCGGTCGATAGCGCGCGGCCGGCCGAGATGTTGCCGGCGTGAACGGCGCGTTCGCGGCCGGCATACTCGCGCATCAGGAAAGCGCTCTGCTTGACCATCGTGAGCTCGCCGACAATGGCGTCTTCCCTGCTGATTTCGCGCGAGGCAATGGTCCAGAGCGATTGAATCCGGGTCAGGAGGTCGGAGACGGCCGGGTACCAGGATTTGAGCAGTTCGGCATCGCGCTGCTCCTTCGGAGACTGAAGGGCGGAATCGGCGCTGCGGCGGAGCTGCTTGACGCGTTCATAGGCCTGCTCGACATCGGCAATCAGCTTCTTGCCTTCCGGCGTCGCGGTGGCGGCAATTTGCCGGAGCGCCGGGGCCAACACGGCATCGCCCTGCGAACGGCGCTTCTGGATCACTTCGCCGGTCTGGGCATTCGCCGGAGCAGGCGCCTGCAGGGCCGTATTGGTCTGACCGCGTTCAAGCTGAATGTTCTCCAATCCCTTGAGCAGGTGATCGGCGTTTGCATTCACCTCGGCAACGCGGACGGCGGCCGTGTAGCTGCGCCAGGCATCTGCGCCGGTAATGGCGCAGGAGATCAGGACCAGTACCGCGAGCACCCCGACGATCACAGCGAGGGTGGTCTTGACGGTGAGCGTGCCCGAAAGCGCCTCGCGCTTCGAATGCATGGGGATACCTTCCGACTGGCGGCCCCTTGATGACGGCCTCTTTCGTTACTACCAGCCCGCCGTTACCAAGCCGCTAATCGTCGAGCGCTGGGTTGTAGTGCCAAAGTACAGTCTTGAAAGTCTTTTCGACATTTTCTGATATTCGTTCGGACGAGCCGCGTCCCTCAAGTTGCAGGCGCGGCCAGGGTCGGCGGCATGCTGCGAGGACGAAGCTACGACGATCGATCCGGCGCGTCCGACGAGATCAGATTCGACGCGCGGAAGGCGACTGGGCTCCCACCCCAAACCTGTGACGCCTTTCACTATTGCCCCAAAAAAGATCAGATAAGCTTGGTCGGTCCGAGCAACTGCGTCGGGCGTACGTGACCTTTTGAATTTTTTCCGATCATATTTGACATACTCCCTTCTACAGGAGGAGCACGTGCCAGATTTTGCAAGAAGTCATGCCGTGGTCATTGGCGCGGGCATGGCCGGCCTTACGGCCGCTCAGGCGATCTCAAGGCATTTCAGGAAAGTCACGGTCATCGAGCGGGACGTACTTCCGGCGGAGGCGGCGCCGCGAAGAGGGACGCCGCAATGCCAGCATGCCCACATGCTGCTCGCGGGCGGGCTGAAGGCTCTGGAAACGCTGTTTCCGGGATTTGAGAACGATCTGGCGGAAGCGGGCGCCGTTAAGGTCCGTACGGGGAAGGACATCCGGTTCGAGCGCCCCGGGTTCGACCCATTCCCCATTCGCGATCTCGGCTTCGATATTTTCAGCATGTCGCGCCCACTGCTCGAAGCCGTCACGAGAGAACGCGTTCTCCAAACCCCGAATATCGGCATTTGCATGCGCTCCCGCGTGATCAAGCTTGTCGCATCGCGCGATACGATGCGGGTCGAGGCGGTCCTTTATGAAAGCGATGATGGTCAGGCAGTCGCGGTGGAAGCCGATCTGGTTGTAGAAGCCTCTGGCCGCGGCGGCCTGACGTTGCAACTGCTCGAAGAGCTTTCTTTGCAGAAGCCCGAAGAAACCGAGATCGGCATTGATCAGGCCTATGCGAGCACCATTGTCGAGCGGCTCGATCACAATGCCGACTGGCTGGGCAATATCATGCTGCCGTCTGCACCCGCCAGCAGCCGCGGTGCGTTCCTGTTTCCGATCGAAAAGCAGCGCTGGCTGCTTTCCATCGGAGGCAATCATGGCGATACGCCTCCGGGCGACCGCGCGGGATTTATGGATTTCGTCAGGAGCCTGCGTACCCCGACGATCTATGACGCGGTCAGGGACGCGCGCCCGCTAACTGATATCGTCCGCCACCAGTTGCCTTGCAGCACGCGGCGACATTTCGAGCGCCTTGAGTCGTTTCCGGCGGGGCTGCTTGCGACGGGCGATGCCCTCTGCCGCTTCAATCCAGTGTTCGGCCAGGGTATGAGCGTGGCAGCGCAGGAAGCCGTGATCCTGGACCGGTTGTTGACGGAAGATGCCGCCATGGAGCGCCTGGCGCGTGACTTCTTCGCTGCCATCCAGGACACCATCGCGACGCCATGGGGCGTTGCCGTCAACGATTTTGTCTATCCCGCCACGCGAGGCGTGCGGCCCGCCGATCTCGCGCAGCGCCTGCAATATGGTATGGCTTTGACTAAGCTCGCCGCGCAGGATCCCGAGGTGCACCGGTTGACCGTAGAAGTCTCGCAGCTCCTCAAGCCGCAGGCCGCGCTGCGTGAGCCAGCGCTCGCGGCGCGCGTGATGTCGCTAGTATGACGGTTAATGTGGGGGACCGTGATAGACTTTGTCACCGTGACGAACGGAGCGATCAAGCTCAACGTGGCCGTCAGCGGCTCGGGCCCGCTGATTGTCTGCGTCCATGGATTCCCGGAGCTCGGGTACTCCTGGCGGCACCAGATCGCGCACAGACACTCGACTTTGCCGAGCTGGCCGAATTGAGCGGACGCAGTATTGCGCAGCCATCGGCCTTCATCGCCGGCGAGCGCGATCCCGTGCGCGCCTTCGTCCCGGGCGTCGATCTTTACGCCGACCCCGGAGTTGCTTGCTCCGATTTCCGCAGCTCCACCATCATCCCCGGTATCGGACATTGGGTGCAGCAGGAGGCGCCAGAGGAGACTAACGCAGCGCTCGAGGCGTTCGTGCGGGGGCTGTAGCGCGATCGTGCGGTGCAACAAGCACCGGTAAATCCATCGGCACGATTCCGCGCAAGAGTACAGCTACGGTGCAGCAGTCTGCCGGCCCTTGCTGCGGTCAGAAAGCAAGATGACAACTTGGCGCGATGGTGGCAGGATGGTGGCAGACGTGGTTTCAAGCTTGGCGACTGAGAAGAAACGAAGAAAAGCGATCGCCAAGGTCACGTTGTCCAAGGGAGGAGAGGACTCATGAAACGCTTGTTTCTGGGATTAATCGCCGTTGCCTTGTTCGCATCGGCGTTTGTCGGATCCACCACTACAGTCGTGGCGCAGACGAAGGTGCTGAAGATGCAGGCCACATGGCCGGCGTCGCTTACGCTCTATGACAACTTCACCTACTTCGCCGAGCGGGTGAACAAACTATCGGCCGGCGCACTGAAGATCGAAGCGATGCCCGCCGGCCAGGTCGTGCCGGCGTTCGAGGTGCTGGATGCGACCCACAAGAAGGTGCTCGACGGAGCGCATGCGTGGGCCGGCTACTGGACCGGCAAGAACAAGACCGCGATCCTGTTCACCGGCGGTCCCGGCGGCACGTTCGGCATGGACTACATGGACGTGATGGGCTGGCTCTATCACGGCGGCGGCCTCGAGCTGTACAACGACTTCTATCAGAAGGAGCTCAAGCTCAATCTGGTCGTGTTCCCCATCCTGCCCGCAGGGCCGCAGGCGTTCGGCTGGTTCAAGAAGCCGATCCAGACGGTCGAGGATATGAAGGGCATGAAATGCCGCCAGACCGGCATGGCCGGCGAAGTGTGGCAGGCACTAGGCTTCACGGTGGTCAACATGCCGGGCGGCGAAATCATTCCCTCCGCGCAGCGCGGCGTGATCGATTGCGCTGAATGGGTCGGCGGCATCGAGGACATGCAGCTCGGCTTCCACAACGTCTGGAAGTATCACTATTCGCCCGGCTTGCATGAGAACGTGACTGTCGGCGAAATCGTGATCAACGGCGATGTGTGGAAGGAGCTCAGCGCGCAGCATCAGGAGATCATCAAGTCGGCGGCCAACGAGACATTCCTCGTCTGGTGGACCAAGTGGCAGCGCCAGAACGCCGATGCGCTGATTGAAATGCAGCAGAAGCACGGCGTACAGATCCTGCGCACGCCAACCGAGATCCTGCTGACCTTCATCAAGAAATGGGACGAGATCGCGGCGGCCGAGAGCGCCAAGAACCCGTTCTTCAAGAAGGTGCACGACTCGCAGAAGGCCTATGCCAGCGCCGTGGTGCCGTACAAGCGGTCCTATTTCCCGCCATACTCCTTCATGGCGAACTACTACTTCCCCGTCGAGAAATAGGACTTCGTCCGAGGGCGGCCGGTTTCGGCCGCCCCATTCACGCGCAGCCGGCCTGCGTCGCGCCGCAAGGCGCGCCGCGCCGACGTCGACGGTAGGGGGAGGAATGGCTGAGGTAACTGACAGACAATCGCCGGCGCTGCTGGCAGCAATCCGGGTCATCGACGGCTTCACTGACCGGACCGGCACGATCATCTCGTGGCTGTCGGTGCCGCTTGTTCTGGCCGTCGCCTACGAGGTTACAGCGCGCTATTTGTTCAACGCGCCGACCATTTGGGCCTACGACGCAACCTACATGCTCTACGGCTCGCTGTTCATGCTGGGCGCTGCTTACGCGCTGCACAAGGGCGCTCATATACGCACCGACTTCTTCTGGGAGAAGTTCTCCGTCCGCAGGAAGGGCTGGATTGATACGATCTCCTATATCGTCTTCTTCTTCCCGAGCCTGATCATGCTGTTGCTGATTAGCTGGAACGAATTTCACTACGCCTTTCAGATCAACGAGACCTCGGACCAGACACCATGGCGACCCGTGCTGTGGCCGTTCAAGTTCGTCGTGCCGCTCGCCTGCTTCCTGCTGCTCATCCAGGGCGTGTCCGAGTTGATCAAGAGCATCTACATGATGCGCACCGGTGTCGAGCTCGAGCACAAGGAGAAGGTCGAGATATGACCGCAGAAGCGCTCATCGGCCTCATCATGCTTCTGGTCCTGCTTGGAGCGATCTTCATCGGCGTGCCGATCTCGTTCACACTGCTGTTTCTCGCCTTTTCGTTCGGCTACTGGGGCATGGGCTCAACGGTCTTCGAACTAGGCTACTTCCAGACCATCGGCATGATGAAGGAGGAACTGCTGGCCGCCGTGCCGCTGTTCATCTTCATGGGCTTCATCACCGAGCAGGCGGGCCTCATGGAGCGCCTTTTTACGGCGTTCCGCATGCTGCTTGCGCCGGTGCGCGGCGCGCTCTTCCTCGTCGTCATCCTGACCTCGACCGTGTTCGCGATGGCGACTGGTATCGTCGGAGCAGCCGTCACCGTTCTTGGCATCATGGCCTCGCCGATCATGACGAAGGCGGGTTACGACGCCAAGCTTTCAGCGGGCACTATCACAGCGGGCGGCACGCTCGGCATTCTCATTCCACCGTCGGTGATGCTGATCGTGATGGGCCCGGTGCTCGGGGTGTCGGTCGCCGATCTCTATGCCGCAGCCTTCGGGCCGGGCTTCCTGCTGGCCGGCCTCTACATCAGCTATCTGATGGTGCGCGCCTTCATGAATCCCAAGCTCGGGCCGCCGGTGCCGATGGACGAGCGGATCTACTCGGCGGCGTACATTGCGCGCGAGGTGATCATCGGCACGCTGCCCCTGCTCGGGCTCATCACGGCGACGCTTGGCTCGATCATCGGGGGGCTTGCGACACCGACGGAGGCCGCCGGCATCGGCAGCGTCGGTGCGCTGATCCTGTCCATCGCATATGGCAGGTTCTCACTCAGCGGACTGCAGCGCGCGCTGATCTCGACGATGGCGACGTCGAGCATGGTGCTGCTGCTCGCGGTCACGTCGAATATTTTCGGTGCGGTGTTCGCTCGTCTCGGCTCGGCGAACTGGATCACCGAGACGATGCTCGGCCTCCAGTTGCCGCCAAGCCTCATGCTGATTGTCGTGCTCTTTCTCATTTTCCTGCTGGGTTGGCCGTTCGAATGGCCAGCCATCATCCTGGTGTTCCTGCCGATCTTCTATCCCGTTGTGAAGGGCATGGGCATCGACCTGATATGGTTCGGAGCGTTGGTTGCGGTGGTGCTGCAGACCGCCTTTCTGTCGCCGCCGGTCGCCATGTCGGCGTACTATCTCAAGCAGGTGGTCAAGGGCTGGAGTCTCGCGACGATTTACGCCGGCATGTTCCAGTTCATGATCCTGCAGGTGATCTGCGTTGGGCTGATGGTTGCCTTCCCCGGCATTGCGACCTGGTTCCCGCACACGCTGCACGAGGCGTCACGCAGTCAGGTGATTCCCGAGGAGTACAAGAAAATCCTGGAGCAGCAGAAGCGGGCCCCGTCCCTGGAAGATGAAGACTGGCTGACACCAAAAAAGAAGTAGCCGGGTGTTGTGCGTGCCGGCTCCAAAAAGCAGGCTGTGGCGGAAAGGACGACAAACGGAAGGCGCGTTGTGAACGCCGCCTTTCCGTCTTACTTCCGCACGATCGAGCCGGCGCGCCCGACGAGCCGCGCCAGTTGCTTGAAGCGGCTGCCAACGCGGTCGGCGACGAGATCGACCATGCGATGCTCAAACACCAGCATCAGCTTGCGGCCGTTGGTGCGGAAATGCGTCGCGGGCAACACGCCGGTGCGCGCGGCCGTTATCAGGTGTGCGACGCGGAACGCCGCGCCGAGGAGGCGCGCACGCTCATCCATCGCCGGCGGCACCAGCCCGCGGACGCGCTCCGGCGGCTCGTTCTCTTCGCTCAAGCCCGCATAGCGGTAGAACACCGACAGCGCGACAAAGGCGCGGCCTTGATGGCTGATCGAGCCGAAATTGCCGTTGGTGATCAGGCTCAGCGTTTCCTCGCCGCGGTGGTCGGGGTGCACGCGCCATCCGATATCGGAAAGCAGGCAGGCGGCGTGGCGCAGGCGGCGGTCCTCCTCGGTCTCGCGCAGCTTCACGACCCGCACCAGCCGATCGGTCCATGCGACCAGTTCCTCGGCGTGGCGTGCGGAGCGCGACAACAGCCCGTTCAAGGTTTGGGCTGCGCAGATGAAGCCGTCCTTGGCGCGCTCCTGCGGCGGCAGCATCTCGTAGAGCAGGCCCTCGCGGACCCCGAAGGTCGAGAACACGATCGTCTTCGGCTGGCCGACGCGGATGATGTATTCGAGCACCAGCGCCGCATAGGTGAGCAGCGGACGCCGTGCATCCGCGACGACTTCGATGTCCGCGAGCATGTTGGCGGCCGCCAGCCGGCGCAGGCGCCGGGCGAAATCGAGCGCGTCGGCGGCAGGTAACGAATAGCCGTGCATCACGCGTAACGGATAGCCGCTTTGGACGATGTGAATACGTGCGAGCGCGCGCCAGGTGCCGCCGACCGCATAGAATGCGCGGCCATGGCCGGCCTTGAGCTGGGCGACGCCGGACAGATCGTCGCGAACGATGCGCTCGGCGCGTTTCAAGGATTTCTCCGAGAGATCCTGTAGCGCCAGGCTTCCCAGCGGCAGCGTGACGCCGCTGTGGACCCGGTTTTTCTCCACATCGATCAGTTCGAGCGAACCGCCGCCGAGATCGCCGACGATGCCGTCGGGATTGTGGATGCCGGAGATGACGCCGAGCGCGGACAGTTTTGCCTCGCGCGGACCGGACAGGATCTGAATCGGTGCGCCGCAGATGCGCTCGGCTTTGGCGATGAAGTCGGAACCGTTCTTGGCGTCGCGGCAGGCGGCCGTGGCGATGGCGAAGACGCGCTCCACCTGCTGGATGCGGCACAGCGCGCGAAATCGCCGTAGCGCCGTCAGCGCCTTGGTAACCGCATCCTCAGCCAACAGGCCGGTGCTCTGCACTTCGCGGCCGAGCCCGCACAGCGCCTTTTCGTTGAAGATGGTGACGAGGCTGCGCGCCATCGTCTCATAGACGACGAGACGAACCGAGTTCGAACCGATGTCGATGACGGCGACGCTGGAAGCGCGCTTGCGCGGCCGCTTCACAGCGGCTCTCCTTTATGACGATTGCTGACGTTCGGTACGGCGCGTGAGGCGGCGCGGCGAAGATTCCTTGAGAGACTTTCCACGTCCAGACAGGCTCGGATTCGTCATGAAATAGTTATGCAGGTTGAACGGCTCTTCGCCTTTCGCGGCCTTCATACGCGTTGAAGACCCATCCGGCAACAATTGCCAGCTCTGCTCGGTATCCTTCAGATTCGCGACCATGATTTGTTCGAGAACTTGCTGATGTACCGTGGGATTTTGCAATGGACAGAGGACTTCGACGCGGCGGTCGAGGTTCCGCGGCATCATGTCGGCGGACGAGATATACACAGCCGCCTTCGGCCCGGGCAGCCCTTGCCCCATACCAAAGCAGTAGATTCGGCCGTGCTCCAGGAAACGGCCGATCACCGATTTGACGCGGATATTGTCCGATAGCCCGGGCAGGCCGGGCCGCAGACAGCAGATGCCGCGCACCACCAGTTCGATCGACACGCCGGCCTGTGAGGCCTCGTAGAGCGCGTCGATGATGTCGGGGTCGACCAGCGAATTCATCTTCATCCAGATCGCGCCCGGCTTGCCGTGCCTTGCGTGATTGGTCTCGCCCTTGATGTGTTCGATGATGCGCTTGCGTAGCGTCAAAGGCGACACCGCCATCCGCTCGATGTCGCTCGGCTCCGCATAGCCGGTGATGTAGTTGAATACCCGCGCCGCGTCGCGGCCGATGATCGGGTCCGACGTGAAATAGGAAAGGTCGGTATAGATGCGCGCGGTGACCGGATGATAATTGCCGGTGCCGGTATGGACGTAGGTCGTCAGGTTACCGCCCTCGCGCCGCACCACCATCGACAGCTTGGCGTGCGTCTTCAGTTCGAGAAAGCCGTACACGACCTGCACGCCGGCGCGTTCGAGGTCGCGCGCCCAGCGGATATTGGCCTCCTCATCGAACCGCGCTTTCAGCTCGATCAGCGCGGTCACCGACTTGCCGGCTTCCGCGGCCTCGGCGAGCGCCCGCACAATCGGAGAATTGCTCGAGGTGCGGTAGAGCGTCTGCTTGATGGCAACGACGTCGGGGTCGCGGAGGGCTTGCTGCAGGAATTGCACGACGACGTCGAAGGATTCGTAAGGATGATGGACGATGAGGTCCTTTTGCCGGATCGCCGCGAAGATGTCCCCGGCGTGGTCGCGCACTCGCTCGGGATGGCGCGGCACATAAGGCACGAATTCGAGATCGGGACGGTCGAGCCGGGTGAGCTGCGACAGCTCGTTCATCGCCAGCACGCCGTCGACCAGAAACACCTCGTCGTCGGCGGCGGAAAGCGCCTGCTGCACGAAGGTGCGCAGCGCTTCCGGCATCTTGGCTTCTATCTCCAGCCGGATCACCGAACCGCGCCGCCGCCGCTTCAGCGCAGTCTCGAACACGCGGACCAGATCCTCGGCCTCTTCCTCAATTTCGAGTTCGGAGTCGCGGATGATGCGAAACGCGCCCTGGCCCTTGACGGTGTAACCGGGGAACAGGCGGCCGATGAACAGGCCGGTGGCCTGCTCCAGCGGGATCAGGTGCACTGCGCCGTCCTTGGGCATGCGGATGAAGCGGTCGATCTTGCCGGGCATGCGGATCAGCGCGTTCATCGCCTTGCCGTCGGAAGTCCGCAACAATTGCAGCGCGATGGTGAAGCCGAGGCTCGGGATGAACGGGAACGGGTGAGCGGGATCGATCGCCAGCGGCGTCAGCAGCGGGAAGATGCTGCGGAGGAAGTGATCCTCGAGCCAGCCGCGCTCCGCCTTGGTGAAGTCGTGGCCGTCGACCAGCATGATGCCGGCGTCCGACAGGGTGGTGCGCAGATCGCGCCAGATCGCCTGCTGATCGGAAGCCAGTTCCGAAACCGTCTTGTTGATGAGAGTGAGCTGCTCGGACGGCGTCAAGCCATCGGGGCTGCGCTCGGCGATGCCTTCACGGACCTGCGCCTTGATGCCGGCGACGCGAACCATGAAGAATTCATCAAGGTTATTGGCCGAAATCGACAGGAATCGCACCCGTTCCAGCAACGGATGGCCGGGATTGACCGATTCCTCGAGCACCCGGCGGTTGAAATGCAGCCAAGATAGCTCCCGATTGATGAATCGCTCCGGGCTCGTGACGATCGCGGACGGAGCTTCGGCAATCGGCTCTTTTTCTTTTATTTCAACGGCTTGTACCAATTCCATAAGGCTTTGATCCATCGCGAGCAAGGCAGGGCCGACTTTAGTGGCAGGGCCGACTTTAAGGGAAAGCGGCCCACAGCATGTGATACGCCGATGACGTTTCAATGACATTGATGTTCCGCGTACGGCCGGCGTCAAGGTGGCAGGACGCAGCAGGAGCTACCCGATCAGGCGTTGCGCAAGAGTTCGGCGGCCAGCGCCCGGGTGACCGGCCGGCCGAGCCGCAGCGCCTCGGTATCCAGGAGCTCGATCGCCTGGCGAGCAGCGGCATAGGACCGTTCGATTCGGGTGGCGAGGTAGCTCACCACCGTCTCGTCGATGCTCAATTGGCGGTCCGCGCAGAATTTGACGATCAGGCCACGAAACAACAGGTCATCCGGCGGCAATAGCGACACGAGGGGGGCGGCGCGCAGCCGCGACCGGAGATCGCGCAGCTCGATCTCGAACGCCGCCGGTGGAACGCGTCCCGTGATCAGGACGAACGCCCCGTCCTCGCGTGCCAGGTTCAGCAGATGAAACAAGGCGCGTTCGTCGAAGTCGGCAGGCCTCAGATCCTCGACCACCAGTGCCCCGGTGGCGAGTGCGCCGGGGACGGCAGCGGCGTTGAGCGCGTGGGCTGAGATCGAGCGCGCGCCCGCCTGTTCGGCCCAGATCGCGGCGAGATGGCTCTTGCCGGATCCCTCCGGCCCCGCCAGCAGCATGATGCGGTTCGGCCAGTCCGGCCAGCTTTCGATCAGCGAGAGTGCGGCTTCATTGGCCGGACCCTCGAGGAAATTGTCGCGCGTCAGGCTCTCCGCATGCGGCAGCGCAAAGGCAAGCTGACGAGGTTGAACGCGAACTACCACGCAAATCTCCAGGCCGGGATCTTCAGGCCTTCATAGCGCTTTCGAGCGAAAGCCTGTCCCGGACTTGATCCGGGCGGGCACGGCTTGCGAGAAAAAACGCGCAAAAACAAAAGAACAACCTAGCGCGCTTCGATCGTGCTCATGTGCCGCACCCATTCGACGAGATAGAGCGAGACGGAAACCAAAGTAAAGACCGTAACAAAACCCATCAGGATCACGTCATAGGGCGCCGGCTTGAAGTTGAAACCGAGCGACGCCAGCACCAGCGCCGCGAACGCCACCTGCGCCACCGTGTTGAGCTTCGACACCATCAGGGGCTTCATCGGGATCGGCTTGTCGAACAGCCATGACACGATCACGGCCGTCACGATCATGATGTCGCGCGACACCACGAGGATGACGAGCCAGCGCGGCACCGCACCCCAGATGCCGAGCGCCACGAAGATGGAAACCAGAAGTGCCTTGTCGGCAAGCGGGTCGAGCAGGGCGCCCAGTTCACTCGACATGTTGAAGCGCTTGGCGAGAAAGCCATCGACGGCGTCGCTGACCCCTGCAATGACGAAAATCGCAAACGCGATTTCCATCTGGCTGGAAACGATCGCCCAGACGATGACCGGCACCAGAATGATGCGCCCCAGCGTAATGATATTTGGAATGCTCAACTCGGTCGCTTCCCGGCTCCCGGCCTAAATCCGGCCCCTGGCGGGTACAGCCGGCTCTTATCTACATAGTATATGCGCCAAGCGCTTGCGAGCCATTGCAGGATCGCGGAATTCCTCGTAACCAGCCGTCATCATACTGGAATTTGGGCATGAACGACCGCAAAAACGGGCTGACTTACGCGGATTCGGGCGTCGATATCGATGCGGGCAACCGCCTGGTCGATCTCATCAAGCCGATGGTGCGCGCCACCGCCCGGGCTGGCGCCGATGCCGAAATCGGCGGTTTTGGCGGCTTGTTCGACCTCAAGGCGGCGGGTTTCAAGGATCCGGTGCTGGTGGCGGCGACCGACGGCGTCGGCACCAAGGTCAAGATCGCGATCGAGACCGGCCTGCATGGCGGTATCGGCATCGACCTGGTGGCAATGTCGGTCAACGACCTCGTCGTGCAGGGCGCGGAACCGTTGTTCTTCCTCGACTATTTCGCCTGTGGCAAGTTGGACCCCGACGCCGCGGCGGCCATCGTGGCAGGCGTCGCCGAGGGCTGCCGGGAGTCCGGCTGCGCCCTGATCGGCGGCGAGACCGCCGAGATGCCGGGGCTCTACAAGGACGGCGATTACGACCTCGCAGGCTTTGCGGTGGGGGCTGCCGAGCGCGGCACGCTGTTGCCGACCGCGGACATTGCCGTGGGCGACGCCGTGATCGGATTGGCCTCATCCGGTGTTCATTCCAACGGCTTTTCGCTAGTCCGCAAAATCGTCGCACAATCCCGCGTGGCTTTCGATGCGCCGGCGCCGTTCTCGCCGGTCATGACGCTGGGCGGCGCGCTGCTGACGCCGACGCGGCTCTATGTGAAATCCTGCCTGCGCGCGATCCGCGAAACCGGCGCGATCAAGGGGCTTGCCCATATCACCGGCGGCGGCTTCACCGACAACATCCCACGCGTGCTGCCAAAGCACCTCGGCGTCGGCATCGATCTGGCGCGGCTGCCGGTGCTGCCCGTGTTCAAATGGCTGGCGGAGCAGGGCGGCATCGCCGAACTCGAAATGCTGCGCACCTTCAACTGCGGCATCGGCATGGTCGCCATCGTCAAGCCGGATGCGGTCGAGAAGGTGACGGAGATCCTGACTGAAAGCGGCGAGACCGTCGCCTTGCTCGGCGAAGTGATCCCGGCTGCGAGCGAACATCGCGTGGCCTACAACGGCCATCTCGATCTCGCGCAATGAAGCGCCGGGTCGCCATCCTGATCTCGGGGCGTGGGTCGAACATGGCCGCGCTGATCGATGCGGCGAAGGCTGCGGATTTTCCGGCCGAGATCGTCGCCGTCATTTCCAACCGGGCCGATGCGCCTGGGCTCGCGAAGGCAGCTGCGAGCGGCATCCCGACACTGGTTGTCGAGAGCAAGCCGTTCGGCAAGGACCGCGCGGGCTTTGAGGCCGTCCTGCAGCGGGCGCTGGATGAAAAGCAGGTCGAACTGATCTGCCTCGGCGGATTCATGCGGCTGTTCACCGCCGAATTCGTGCAGCGCTGGTACGGAAAAATGCTCAACATCCATCCCTCGCTGCTACCATCCTTTCCGGGTCTCGATCCGCACGGTCAGGCGCTGCAGGCCGGGGTCAAGATCTCGGGCGCGACCGTGCACTTCGTGATTCCCGAAACCGACGCCGGCCCGATCGTGATGCAAGGCGCGGTGACGGTGGCCGACGACGATACGGCAGAGACGTTGTCGCAGCGCATTCTCGGCATCGAGCATCGCATCTACCCCGAGGCACTGCGCTTGCTTGCCAGCGGAAAGCTCCGCCTCGAAGGCGAGATCTGCAAGGTCGCCGACGGAGCCGACCGCGACGGCACCCTGATTTCGCCGCGGACGATCTGATATTATCCGCAAGGTGTGCGCGAACGAGCGCGGCGACCGCGCTCCGCTAAATCTATCGAGGTTTCCATGATCACGCTCTATGGCTCCGGGCCCAATTTCGGCCTTCCCGACGCAAGCCCGTTCGTGACCAAGGCCGAGACCTTGCTACGGATGTCGAAACTGCCGTTCAGAAAAGCGCCGATGAGCTTTTCGAAGGCGCCCAAAGGCAAAATTTCCTACATCGAGGACGACGGCCAATTGCTCGGCGATTCCACGCTGATCCGCTGGCATCTCGAAAAGAAATACGGCATCGATTTCGACCAGGGCCTCAGCGCTGAGCAGCTCGCCATCTCCTGGGCCTTCGAGAAGATGGCGGAGGATAATCTCTACTGGGCCAGCGTCTACTTCCGCTGGATGATCGAGGACAATTTCCGCAAAGGTCCGGTCAATTTCTTCAGGGGCGTGCCGGCGCCGGTCCGGCCGGTCGTGGTTTCGATGGTCCGCCGCCGCCTGCGCAAGACGCTGCACGGCCAGGGAATCGGCCGTCACTCCAAAGACGAGATCACCGCGATCGGGATCCGCTCGATCGACGCGATGGCGGCCTATCTCGGCGACAAGCCGTTTTTCATGGGTAGAGAGCCCGCCGGCATCGACGCCACGATGTTCGCCTTCGCGGTCTGTGCGATTTGTCCGCTGTTCGAGTCGGATTTGCAGCGGGCGGCCGCAAGCCATGCCAACCTGCGGCGCTATGTCGGCCGGATGACCGCGCGATTTTATCCGGAACTCAGCGAGATCGCCGGCTGCGGGGCGGCGGCCTGAATTCCAGGGCTGGGCGCAAACAAAATCCCCCGGCGAGGCCGGGGGCAATTTGCGTCGATGAAGTCTACGTGACCTTGAGGTTTTCCGCGGACGTCTTGCCGCGGTTTTCGACAAGGTCGTACTCGACGTGCTGGTTCTCGTTGAGAGTGGTGAGCCCCGCACGCTCGACGGCCGAGATGTGGACGAACACGTCCTTCTCGCCGACCGCCGGCTTGATGAACCCATACCCCTTGGTGGGGTTGAACCACTTGACGCTGCCCTTGTGCATCGCCATCGCCTGTCTCCAAGTTTGGTCTAGATACAAAAAAGACGCGGCCACGTTTTCCACGTGCCACGCCACAAACGGGCTTCCCGGTAGCTGCTAGATTTCCTGCTCGCGAAACGCACAGTCGAACGGCCTGAATCCGATTGCGCTTGGGATTGCAACACGAAATTTGGGCGTTCGCAAGGTTCTGGCGGGCTCCGGTAAATCGTCCTGGTGTCGCGGGCTGTGGCAGCCGAACCACAATCGCGCCTATTCGGCAGTGCGCCGATTGACCGTTTGCGCGAACTAGGGGCAAATCGTTACGGTTTATCGGCATTTGCGCATTTTTTCGGGCTGGCGCCTTCGCCCTCTGGAATGGACTACATGCGCGGCTCACGGCGGCCTTCGCGAGCATGGAGAATCGGAACCGGGCGCGCGCTTGCATGTCTGGCCGCGATTGCGTTCGCGCTCATCACCGCCATGTCCGCCGCCCACGCGCAATCGCCGACGTCCACGCCAACCCCGACACCCACGCCTTCGCCGACGCCTAGCCCGACTCTGACCATGATCAATTCGACGGTCTCATCAAGCGCGACACTGACCAATCTCGGCAGCAATTTCCTGGAACGGCTGGGCAGCCAGTCGAGCAATGGTTTCAACCGTCTGCAGCGGACCAATCCGGGCGGGGGCGGCGCCTCCGAGAGCACGGAAGCGCCGCGCTACCGGACCTGGTTCGAAGGCTACGGGAACTGGACCAAGAACGGCGCGGTCGGCGATTTCGTCGGCGACAGCAGAAAGACCTGGGGCGGCGTGGCCGGCATTGGCGCGCGCGTGATGTCGGGCGTCAATATCGGCTTCTCGGTCGACCAGAGCCGCTCGGCGATCGATATTCCGCTGGCGCTGCAATCGGCCACCATCGACCTGACTCAGCTCGGTTTCACGGCCTCCGTCGACAGCGGGCCGTGGACCTGGGCCAGCGCAGTCGTGCACGGCTTTGGCAACATCAATTCGCGCCGAGACACGGGGCTCGGGATTGCGACCGCCGGATACAATGCGCGGCTCGACGGCGTGTTGAGCGAGATCAGCTATTACTGGTCCAAGGACCAGGGACGCGTCGTGCCCAAGGCCGCGTTCGAATATGTCCGCGCGCGGACCGGATCGCTGCAGGAGATCGGCGGCCTCGATCCCGTGGCGGCAACGGGCGCCACCGTGGAGCGCGCGCGGCTGCTGATCGGCGCGGAGATCGGCCACTACTGGATCTTCGATGGCAAGATTTTCGACCTTTCAGGTTACGGCAAGTTCGTCGACAATGTCGTGCAGAATTTCTCCGACATCACGGTCACCCTTGGCGCCCAAAGCCTCACGCTGCAGGGCATCGGCGAGAGCCGGTATGGCGCCGACGCCGGCGCCTCGGCCTCGCTGAGCCTGACCAACACCGCGCGCCTCTACGTCAATTACGACGGAAAATTCCGCGCCGCGATGCAGTCGCACCAAGGCACGCTCGGGCTGGAATTGAAATGGTAGCGAGCTGTACTAGTTCGGCCCACCGCGCCATGCACGGCCGGGCCCGCCACTCGGGCGGCGGCTCGGATATTTCGCGCTCGTTCAAGTGATGACGATTACGATTGTCACATGTCAGGCTCTATCGGCTTATCGATCGCCTCGCCGCTCTCGGCCCAGTCCTTGAAGGCGCCGAGATTGTAGACATTGGGGTACCCCATATCCTTGAGCACCTTGCCGCCAAGCGCGGATCGTCCGCCGGACGCGCAATAGAGGATGACCGTCTTGTCCTTGGCAAAACTCTTGTCGTGGTAGGGCGTCTCGGGATCGGCGCGGAACTCCAGCATGCCGCGGGAGACATGGATGGCTCCTGCGACCTTGCCGCTCTTCTCCACTTCCGGCGCGTCACGCACATCGACGACGAGGGTGTTTCCTTTCGCAATCATTTCCTTGGCCTGCGCGGGCGTGATGCGCGGCACCGCTGCGTTGGCGGCTTCCATCATCTGTTTGACGCTGGTGGTCATAGTCATCTCCTCTTATGCTCGGTTGAAAGTCCTGGGTTGAAAAAATCTCTTCATCAGATTGCTCGACCGACCGTCATCGCCTTGCGAAAATCGGCGTCTGCGTCGATGAAGGCCGGCTCCGGGCCGGCGCCGACCGCATCGAAAAACCGCGCGACGAAACAGCGGAACGCGGCGCAGAGCGCGATGTCGCAGATCTGGACGTCGGTGAAGCCCACCGCCCGCAGCCGCTCGATGTCTTTCGCCGTCACGCGGGACGCGTCGCTTGCGATCGTCTCGGCATAGCGCAGCATTTCGACGTCCCGTTCGCTTAGTCGCGCCGAGGCGAAGTTGCGTCGCACGGCCATAACCGCTTCCTTCGAGCCGAGGTCAGCGAGAAGCTGCTTGCCGTACACGTGCGAGCAGTAGGTGGACGGCACCTGCTTTGCTGCGACGAATGTGATCAGCCGCCAGTCGCGCGGACTTAGCGAGAAGCCGGTGCGGATCTTGTCGGCGAACTCCTGGTAGATCGGCAGAAGATCCGGCCGCGCGGTCCAGCAGCGCGTCGCGGACATTACGAAGCCGCTCTGGGCTTTCTGCGCCGTGTAGAGCTCGGCGATGCGGCCTGTCGCCTCAGTTTCGTCAACCGTCTTGAGAAACATCCAAAATCTCCGTTCGTGAAACAATTTCCGCGGCCAGTGTCGCATAAAATCCGGCCGGTTCTGCCACGACGGACCGGCTATGGCCCGATCGACCGCATCGGGCGGGCCGGGAAAGCTCGCTTCAACCGAACCGGACGGTGAACTAAGGCCGGGCCAGCGTTGACACAATGATCGGGGCGCTCAGATTCTTTGCCGAGACGCCACGCACCGTTTAGTGATCCAGCCCTGGAGGCCAAATGGACGTTTTGTCCGAGGTTCTGCGCGTCATCCGTGTGTCGGGCGCCATTCATTTCAATGCCGAGTTTACGCGGCCATGGTCGGTCGTGACCTCCCCACCGGACTTGCTGGCTTCGCGGTTGATGCCGGGCGCGGAAGCGATCACGCTGTTTCATCTGGCAATGAACGCCGGCTGCTGGATCACATGCGGCAAGCTCGAACCGATCAGGATTGAGGCCGGCGACGTTCTGGTGTTTCCGCGCGGCGATCAGCACGTCATGACCAGCGACCCGGGGCTTGCTCCCGTCACGATTGCCAGCATCTTCCCCAAGGCGTCGGCCGAGCAGATCACCTGGGTGAAGCATGGCGGGGGCGGGGAGGAGACGCGCTTTGTTTGCGGCTACCTGCATTCCGACCAACGGTTCGGGCCGCTGCTCGATGCGATGCCGGCATTCATTTGCGTCCGCCTGCGCAATGGCAAGGTCATCCTCGACGCATTTTCTGATACCGCGCGCTATGCGGAGCCGGTCACGCTCGATCAGGAGGCCGGCTGGTGGCAGGCTGCGACCGGTCAGCTCATCGCCGAAGCGATGCGGCCAGGTCCCGGAAACCGCGCCATGCTCGCGCGCTTGTCCGAGCTGCTCTTCATGGAGGTGGTGCGCTGGCAGCTGATCCATGTCGCCGAGGGGCGTCGCGGCTGGCTGGCGGGCCTCAACGATCCCCATGTCGGCCGGGCGCTGACGCTGCTTCACGCCGAGCCGGCGCGGCCCTGGACCGTCGAGGAACTGGCAGACCGCGCGGCGATCTCGCGCGCCGCGCTGGGCAAGCGCTTCGTCGAGCTGGTCGGCGAGGCGCCGATGACGTATCTGGCCGGATGGCGGATGCACCTCGCCAGGCGACTGCTTCGCGATAGCAGCCTCAGCCTTGCCGAGATCGCTTCCCGTGTCGGCTACGAATCCGAAGCCGCCTTCAATCGCGCCTTCAGCCGCCTCGTCGGCGCGCCTCCCGGCACATGGCGGCAGAGCAAGGGGCTGTCGCAGGTCGGTGCATGAGGCGGCTGTGCCGCGATTCGATCGAAGGATGGCGCGGTGCGCAGCCGCAGAAGTGCGGTCTCGGAATCTCGATGCCGATCGTGACGCCGGTCGACGCTTCGGATCGGGAAGCCGCCCACCCGGCGGCCTACTTGAGCAGCATCCGGGAAACGTTCTCGGAAGTTGTTACTCACGTCCGATCGACCCGGACGACCCTGCCTTTTTCGATCGCAAGCGCCAGTCTGCCGTGCTTCAGTGCCAGCGCCGCTTCGCCGAACAATTCGCGGCGCCAGCCGTGGAGGGCAGCGACGTCGGCGTGGTCGTCGGCGGCGATCTGGTCGAGATCGTCGACGGTCGCGATCACCTTGCTGGCGACGGCGTGGCGCTCCGACGTCATCCGCAGCAGCACTTTCAGGAGCTCGACGGTCGCGGCGCCATTCGAACCGCCGCGCGGTTTTTCGATCTTCGGCAAGGTGGCGTGATCGCGGGCGAGGCCGCGCTGCACGGCGGCGATGATGTCGCTGCCCCATTTGGAGCGGTCAAAGCCCTTCGGCAACGAGCGCAGGCCGGCAAGGCGCTCGAGCGAGGTCGGGGCGTGGGTGGCGATGTCGCCGACTGCATCGTCCTTCAGCACGCGTGAGCGCGGCACGTCGCGGCTTTGCGCTTCCTGCTCGCGCCAGGCCGCGACTTCCATCAGCACGGCAAGCTCTTTCGGCTTCCGCACCCGTGTCTTCAGCCGCTCCCAGGCGCGCTCGGGGTGGAAATCGTAGGTCCTTGGCGAGGTCAGGACTTCCATCTCCTCGCTGACCCAGTCGCTGCGGCCGCGCTTCTTCAGGTCGGCATCGAGGGCGGCAAAGACGTCGCGCAAATGAGTGACGTCGGAGATCGCGTAATGCATCTGCTCCGGCGTCAGCGGCCGGCGCGACCAGTCGGTGAAGCGATGGGTCTTGTCCGGCCGGTGACCGGTGACGCGCTCGACGAGCTGGTCATAGGCGATGCTGTCGCCATAGCCCAGCACCATCGCCGCGACCTGCGTATCGAAGATCGGGTGCGGAATGGTGCCGGACTGGTGCCAGACGATCTCGATGTCCTGGCGGGCGGCGTGAAACACCTTCAGCACCGCCTCGTTGCCCATCAGGTCGAAGAACGGCTTGAGGTCGATGCCGGGCGCCAGCGTGTCGATCACGACGGCTTCGTCCGCGCTTGCCATCTGCACGACGCAGAGCAGGGGGTAGTACGTCGTTTCCCGCAGGAACTCGGTATCGACTGTGATGACCTTGTGTTGGGCGAGCCGGGAGCAGGCGGCGGCGAGGTCGGAAGTGGTGGTAATCAGATCCATGAACAATCCATGACGCGTCGGACAGGCGTTCTGCCGAAAACGCTGATATGTCAAGGGTGTCGCGGAGGATTTGAGCCTTGCATTTGAGCCTGAGCACGGCTTTTTTGCGTCGGCTTGAGGGCCGGACCCAGAACGTCATCGCCTGGCTTGACCGGGCGACCCAGTATCCCAGAGACGCTGGTGATTAATCGAGAGGCCGCGGCGTCCTGGATACCCGCCTTCGCGGTATGACGGTGCTGAAGTCGATCACTCGTAGCGCACGTGCCGCGGCCAGCGCCGGCCGGACGGGATCGCGAGCACGATGAGGCAGAGCGCAATCAGCACCATTCCCATGAATTCGAAAGCAAAGGCGTCCACGGCAATTCTCCCCTGATAAACCGATAGAATTGTGGGGAGCGCGTTGACCGTTTCTTAATTTTTGGAACCGGGAGTGGCCGCGCGTGCGCGGATGGTGGATGGGCGCTTAAGGATCGCGGTTAACGGGCGGGTGCGGCGCGAGGGGTACACGCTTCCAACTCCCACCAACGTTACATCTTCTCAACCTCTCGGCGCGCAGATTGCCGACCGCACGCTGGTGGACCAAGAGAACCTAACATGAAATGGCTTGGAATTGCCTTTGCCCTGATTCTCGGCGCTCTGGTGCTGTACGACATATCGTACCCCAGCCTGACGCTGCGATACCGTTTGGTGCTTGAGGCCGAGGTTGATGGCGAACCCAAGATTGGATCGAGCGTCGTCGAAGTCACCTACAGCAAGCAATCCAGATTCGCTGGTCAGAGTGATCTTGCAGGCAGTTACCGAGGGGAGGCCGTCGTCCTCGATCTCGGATCGCGCGGGACGCTGTTTGCGCTGCTGAACGCCGGCTCCGACAGTCGGTCGATGCCGGAGTCGATCATTCTGCGCGCGTTCAATTTCGACGGTGGCGCATTTCCCGGCCCCACGGTGGACGAGGGACTCAAAAAGCTTCGGCAATTGCCCGGCAAGCGCGAACTGCCGTTGACAAGCCTTCCGATGCTGGTTCGCTTTCGCGATCTCAACGATCCGATGACGGTAGAAAAAGTCGATCCGCTCGACATCAGCAAGAGCTTCGGCGGTGGCGCAAGGCTGGTGCGTGCCACACTCGAAATCGTGCCTGTAGGAATTTGGCCGCTCAATTCGTTCGGCATGACCGGCGAGCCGATAACGACGGGAGTCGAGAAGAGGCTCCCTTGGTTGATCGGGATGACGAGCAACATCGACGGGACGTCATCTACCTCGAGCACTGTCTTATCGAACGTGCTGCATGTGGGTGACTTCAAAGGGAGGTAGATCACCTATCGCGACGTCACGTCCCGCAAAACGTCCGCAGCACGCGCTGGTCGGGGAGCGGCGGCTCTGTGTAGGCCGCGAACTCCGGCTGATCCTCATACGGCTTCGACAGCACCGTCAGCAATTCCTCGAACGGCGCGTAGTCGTTGTTCACGGCCGCTGCGATCACGGCTTCGACGCGGTGGTTGCGTGCGATGAAAGCCGGATTCACCGCGCGCATCGCGGCCTGCCGTTCGGCGGCGGATTGCGGTTCGTCGGCGAGGCGCTGGCGCCAGCGTGCGGCCCACTCGTCGTAAGCGGCGGGATCGGTGAACTGATCGCGAACCTTGTTCTCGGCGGGATCGCCGGCGGCATCGGTGAGGCGTCGGAAGGTGAGGGTGAAATCGGCCGTGTTCTTCGCCATGGCGTCGAGCAGATCCTGGATCAAAGCTTCGTCGCCGTCGCGTTCGGTGAACAGGCCGATCTTTTTGCGCAGTCCGGCCTGATAGGTGGCAGTGAATTTCTCTGCGAATTCGCCGAGGATGAACTGCGCCTGTTCGATCGCCTTGTCCTGGTCGTCGGAGAACAGCCGCAGCAGGCATTCGGCGAGCCGCGTCAGATTCCACAGCGCGATGCGCGGCTGGTTGGCATAGGCGTAGCGACCCATCTCGTCGATCGACGAGAACACCTGCGCGGGGTTGTATTCGTCCATGAAGGCGCAGGGGCCGTAGTCGATGGTCTCGCCGGAGATCGAAGTGTTATCGGTGTTCATCACGCCATGGATGAAGCCGACCAGAAGCCAGCGCGCGACGAGATCGGCCTGGCGGGCGACGACGGCTTCGAGCAACGCATGATAGGGACGCTCGGCCTTCGCGACATCGGGATAGTGCCGCGCGATGACGTGGTCGGCGAGCGCCCGCACGCCCTCAGTGTCGCCGCGCGCAGCGAAAAACTGGAAGGTGCCGACACGGACATGGCTTGCGGCGACACGCGTGAGCACCGCGCCGGGCAGCATGGTCTCGCGCATCACGCCCTCGCCAGTGACGACGGCGGCGAGCGAACGGGTGGTGGGGATGCCGAGCGCAAACATCGCCTCACTGACGATGTATTCGCGCAAGACCGGCCCAAGCGCGGCGCGGCCGTCACCCCGGCGCGAAAATGGCGTAGGCCCGCTGCCCTTGAGCTGGATGTCGCGGCGGACGCCGTCCTTGTCGATGACCTCGCCGAGCAGGATGGCGCGGCCATCGCCGAGCTGGGGCACGAACTGGCCGAACTGGTGGCCGGCATAGACCATCGCGATCGGATCGGCGCCCTCAGGCACGCGCTTTCCGGCGAGGATTTCCGCGCCTTCCGAGCTCTCCAGCACATCTGGATCGAGGCCGAGCTGGATAGCCAACGCCCGGTTCAGCTTGATCAGCCTCGGGGCGGCGACCGGGGTAGGGGCCACACGGGCGAAAAAATTCGCCGGCAACGCCGAATAGGTGTTCTGGAACGGGAAATGAATGGTCATGACCTAAAGATAGGCGCAGCCCCGGAATAGGCAAACGGCCCGGATGCCGGCCTGCGAAATGGCCGTTTTTCAGCCGAAAACCGCCCCGCCATTGGTTGCCGCCCCCGGCTGCGTCGGGTAAACCCTCCGCAACTTCGGACTGGCTTTGGCCCCCGATTCTCAACCTCCGACATCTGTTTTTGGGACTTCCATGCATCGCTACCGGTCACATACATGCGGCGCGCTCCGTGAGAGCGACATCGGGCAGATCGCCCGTCTTTCCGGCTGGTGCCATCGCATCCGCGACCATGGCGGCGTGCTGTTCATCGATTTGCGCGACCATTACGGCATCACCCAATGCGTCGCCGACCCGGACTCGCCGGCGTTCAAGGAAGTGGAAAAGTTCCGCTCGGAATGGGTGGTGCGGATCGACGGTAAGGTGCGCCGCCGTCCCGAGGGGACCGACAATCCGGAACTGCCGACCGGCAGGGTCGAGGTTTACGTCAGCGAGATCGAGGTGCTGGGACCTGCCGGCGAGCTGCCGCTGCCGGTGTTCGGCGAGCAGGAATATCCCGAAGATATCAGGCTCAGGTACCGCTTCCTCGACCTCCGTCGCGAGAAGCTGCACCAGAACATCATGACCCGCGGCGCGATCGTCGATTCCATGCGCCGGCGGATGAAGGAGCAGGGCTTCTTCGAGTTCCAGACCCCGATCCTGACTGCGTCCTCGCCGGAAGGCGCGCGCGACTTTTTGGTGCCGTCGCGAATCCATCCGGGAAAATTCTACGCGCTGCCGCAGGCGCCGCAGCAGTACAAGCAGCTCCTGATGATGTCGGGCTTCGACCGCTACTTCCAGATCGCGCCGTGCTTCCGCGACGAGGATCCGCGCGCCGACCGCCTGCCGGGCGAGTTTTACCAGCTCGATGTCGAGATGAGCTTCGTCACGCAAGAAGATATTTTTGCGGCGATGGAGCCGGTTGTCACCGGTGTGTTCGAGGAGTTTGCCAAGGGCAAGCCGGTCACCAAAGGCTGGCCGCGGATTCCGTTTGCGGAAGCTCTGCGCAAATACGGCACCGACAAGCCGGACCTGCGCAACCCGATCGTGATGCAGGACGTCTCCGAGCATTTCCGCGGCTCCGGCTTCAAGGTGTTCGCGCGAATGCTGGAAGACCCGAAGAACCAGGTCTGGGCGATCCCCGGCACCGGCGGCGGCAGCCGCGCGTTCTGCGATCGCATGAATTCCTGGGCGCAAGGTGAAGGCCAGCCCGGCCTCGGTTACATCATGTGGCGCGAGGGCGGCGAGGGCGCGGGTCCGCTCGCCAACAACATCGGCGTGGAGCGGACGGCTGCGATCCGCGACCAGCTCGGCATGAAGGAGGGCGATGCCGCCTTCTTCGTCGCGGGCGATCCGGAAAAATTCTGGAAGTTTTCGGGCCTCGCTCGCACCAAGGTGGCCGAGGAGTTGAACCTGATCGACAAGGATCGGTTCGAACTCGCCTGGATCGTCGACTTCCCGATGTACGAGTACAACGAGGAAGACAAGAAGGTCGACTTCTCGCACAACCCGTTCTCGATGCCGCAAGGTGGACTGGACGCGCTCAACGGGCAGGACCCGCTGACCATCAAGGCGTTCCAGTACGACATCACCTGCAACGGCTACGAGATCGCCTCCGGCGGCATCCGCAACCACAAGCCGGAAGCGATGGTGAAGGCGTTCGAGATCGCGGGCTATGGCGAGAAGGACGTCGTCGAGCGCTTCGGCGGCATGTATCGCGCATTCCAGTACGGCGCCCCGCCGCATGGCGGCATGGCGGCCGGCGTCGACCGCATCGTGATGCTGCTGTGCGGAACCACGAACCTGCGCGAAATCTCGCTGTTCCCGATGAATCAGCAGGCCGTGGACCTCCTGATGGGCGCGCCATCGGAGGTCACGACCAAGCAGCTCCGCGAGCTCCACATCCGGCTCAACCTGCCGGATAAGGGATAGAGCACGCGACGGCTCAGAGCGCCGTCGTTGTCTCTAGCCGGAACTGCGCTAAGGCAAGGAGCGGATCGGTCTGAAGTAGCTCGAATAGCTGCATCACCGGCACCTTGCCGAGTGGTGTGAGCTTGATCGTGAGCGTTGTTCCCGGCGTCTCGATAAAGCGCGCCAGCGAGTCCACAACCGCCTCGGCGTCGGGATTGCTGGTCGCCGTTGTGGCGCCGCTGTCCCTAACGTCCTTGACGATCGCCTGCCGCGCCGCGTCGCGGCTGATGTTCTGCATCCGGGCATAATGGGCGACCGCGCGATCAACGGCACCGAGATCGCGCACCGTGAGCTCGATTCCGCCGGCCTCGATTTGCGTCGCCATGGCGGCTGCCTGAAGCGGATTGATCGAGAAAACCTCGCGCGGCACGTTGGCGAGCGAAATTCTTGCCGACGCTTTCAGCATGCCGCCAAGCTCGACCGTTGCCGCCTCCAGCACGAATGAGCGTGATGCTTCGGTCCACACCGTGCCGAGATCGAGATCGAGCGCCAACTTGTCGAGGCCCGTGGCAATCAGCATTCGCTGGCCGGGATCCGTCGTGTCGAGGGGACCGGACATCTTCGCGATCAGCCGTGCCTTGCTCGGAACAGGTCCGACCAACTGTCCCCAATCGAGGCTGATGAGGTCGACGTTGATCGGCCGGCCGGTGTTCTTGTAGGGCGCTGTGAAGCCTTTGAGCTCGGCGCCCTCGAGCAGAGCGATCATGCCGAGCGCTAGGTCGGGCGATGGCGGTTGCGCCGGGTTCGAGAACTGCGCGCTCATGCGCAACAAGCCGGCGATATCCACGCTTTTGAGGGCGAAGCGGCTGAGCTTGACGGGGCCCTGGGGCGTGCGGCCGTCAAAACCCTCGACCGCAAACTCGCCCGTCTTTCCGTTCTCCAGACTGAAGCGCATCGACGCGAGCTTGAAGCCGCCCTCTGGCATATCCATCGAAAGGCCGCGTATCTCGCCGTTTCCGATGCGCACGCCCTCGTAGATTTTGGCCGCCCGTTCCATCATTTCGCGCGCCTGCGCCGGCGTGGGCTGGGCCGTGCCGGACGGTATCGTTGCCAGCAGCGCAGCCAACTGCAGCCGCGAGGGCCGCGCCCCGATATCGTCGGCCGTCAGTCCCTCGATACGCACCGCCGGACCTTGTCCTGAGGTGATCGTATAGGCGCCGGTGCTAATCTGCTGGTAGACGCGGTAGTATTGGTCGTCATTGGCGCGCTGTGGATCGAGGATGGCTGCGGCGGCTAGCGTATCGACGTCCTGCGCAGCGAGATTGGCCAGGTCCCCGGTCACCTTCTCGGGCTTGCCCTTCGGTTGCGTGGTCGCTGTGAATGTCATTCGGTCGATAGTAACAGCGGCGATCCTGCCGGCCTTCATGTCGCGCAGCGTAAGGTTGGAATAGGCGAATTCTCCCTTCCCCAGCGCCGGGTTTCCGGAGTTCATGGTGCCGGCAACACTGGGTGCCGTGATCGAGGAGGCGGTGAGTGCACCAAACTGTTCGATAAGCAATCGATACAGGTCTATCGTCGACGAGGACGCCGGTGGCCGCGGCAGGCCTGCCGGACCGGAAAAATCCTTCGCCGCGATCCGCGGCACCTTGTAGGTGACTTGCCAATCTGCCCCTGCCGGCATGCTGGCATTGATTTCGAGGTCGATCGCCTCGATCGCATCGGCCGAGAAGCGTGCCGTATCCGGCTGACCGACGCCGGAGGCTGTGATGCTGGCAACCTTCACGCGCACCGGCGGCTGCGTTGCCGATTCAGTCGCGATATCGTCAATTCGGAGCGTGCGGCTCTTCAGGTCGAACGATACCTGGCCGTGACTGGCCTTGCCGCCGCTGGCTCTGATCTGCTCGAACGCGGCCTCGACCTCGCCCTTGATTCGATGCTGGGTGTAGTACTCGAAGCCGAAGAAGCCTCCCACCGCGATCACGACCGCGGCGACCAGACCCAGCAATATCTTTACCATTAGTTGTGCTCCGGACGCCGACGTTGCAGGAGGCAAATTTGCCATATTGTCGGCCAGGGGGATGGGGTAGGGAGACAAATATGCTACCGGATTTGCCGCGCTTCGTCGATGAGCCCCTGTTGACGGCGGCGTTCTCGGATGTTGCATCCAAGTGGTCGCCCGTGCTTCACATCCCCCTCATTTTGCCGGAAAACTGACCCTGATCTGGAAGTATCAATAAGAGCAAGAGTTCGGGACCGGAAACGCGGGAGCCTACATGTCGTCCTATTCTGAAGATCTGCGTTCTGCGGCGCTTGCGTATCACCAGTTGCCGCGGCCCGGTAAACTCGAGATCCAGGCGACCAAGCCGCTTGCCAACCAGCGCGACCTCGCGCTGGCCTATTCGCCGGGCGTGGCGGCGGCCTGCACCGAAATCGCCAACAATCCGGCCGAAGCGGCGTCGCTGACCTCCCGCGCCAATCTGGTCGCCGTGGTCTCCAACGGTACCGCGGTGTTGGGGCTCGGCAACATCGGTCCCTTGGCATCCAAGCCCGTGATGGAAGGCAAGGCGGTCCTGTTCAAGAAGTTCGCCGGGATCGATGTGTTCGACATCGAGATTGCCGCCGATACCATCGAGCGCGTGGTCGAGACGGTCGCGGCGCTGGAGCCGACTTTCGGCGGCATCAATCTCGAGGACATCAAGGGACCGGAATGTTTTGAGATCGAGGCGCAGCTCAAGGAGCGCATGAAGATCCCGGTGTTCCACGACGACCAGCACGGCACGGCCATCATTGTGGGAGCCGCCATCGTCAACGGGTTGTTGTTGAACGGCAAGAAATTGCCCGATGTGAAGATCGTCTGCTCCGGCGCCGGCGCCGCGGCGATCGCGTGCCTCAATCTGCTGGTGTCGATGGGCGCACAGCGCAAGAACATCTGGGTCTGCGACATCGACGGCGTCGTGCATGAGGGGCGCAACACACTGATGGACCGCTGGAAGGCGGTCTATGCGCAGAAAACGAGTGCGCGGGTGCTGGCGGACGTGATCGGCGGCGCGGATATTTTCTTAGGTTTGTCCGCGCCCAACGTGCTGACATCAGACATGGTCAAGTCGATGGCGGACCAGCCGCTTGTGATGGCGCTGGCCAATCCGACCCCGGAGATCATGCCGGACGAAGCCCGGAAGGCGCGCCCCGACGCGATGATCTGCACCGGGCGTTCCGACTTCCCGAACCAGGTGAACAACGTCCTCTGCTTTCCGTTCATCTTCCGCGGGGCACTCGACGTCGGCGCCACCGGAATCAACGAGGAAATGAAACATGCCGCCGTCGACGCCATCGCGCAGCTCGCGCGCGATCCGCCGTCGGATGCGGTGGCGCAGGGCTTTGACAGCGGCGAGACGCAAGGTTTTGGGCCGGGCTCGCTGATCCCGAGCCCGTTCGATCCGCGGCTGATCCTGCGCATCGCGCCGGCAGTGGCGCGAGCCGCGATGGAATCCGGCGTGGCGACGCGCCCGATCACGAATTTCGAGGAATATACCGCGCTCTTGGAACGCTTCGCCTTCCGCTCCGGTCTCGTCATGAAGCCGGTGTTCGCCAAGGCCAAGACCCAGCCGGTTCGCGTGATCTATGCCGAGGGCGAGGACCAGCGCGTGCTGCGCGCGACGCAGGTCGTGCTGGAAGAAAATCTGGCGCGGCCGATCCTAGTCGGGCGGCCTTCCGTGGTCGAAGCCAGGATCAAGCGGTTCGGCCTCTCGATCAAGGCCGGGCAGGATTTTGACCTCGTCAACCCGGAAGACGATCCGCGCTACCGCTCCTACGTGCAGACCTATATCGACGTGGCTGGCAGGCGCGGCGTCACGCCCGAAGCTGCGCGCACGGTGGTTCGTACCAACAACACCGTGATTGCCGCGCTGGCAGTGGTGCGCGGCGAGGCTGACGCCATGATCTGCGGCGTCGAAGGCCGCTATATGAGCCATCTGCGCCATGTTCGCGAGATCATCGGCTTCCTGCCCGGCGTCAGCGATTTCGCGGCGCTGGCGATGATGATCACCAGCAAGGGGTCCTATTTCATTGCCGATACCCAGGTGCGTCCGAATCCGAGCGCCGAGGAGCTAGCGGAGGTGGCGTCGCTGGCGGCAACCCACGTCCAGCGGTTTAACATGAAGCCACGCGTCGCCTTCGTGTCACATTCCGACTTCGGCAGCTATGATACGGAATCCTCGCGCAAGATGCGCCGTGCCACCTCGCTGTTGAAGGAAAAGCATCCGGAGCTCGAGGCCGACGGCGAGATGCAGGGCGATACCGCGCTCTCGGCTGCCGCGCGAAAACTCGTGCTGCCGCATTCCAACCTGGAAGGCGATGCCAACATCCTGATCATGCCGAACCTCGACACCGCCAACGTCGCCTACCAGATGATCAAGACGCTGGCGGATGCGCTTCCCGTTGGTCCGATCCTGATCGGCCCGGCCCGCCCGGCGCACATCCTCACCCCGGGGGTGACGGCGCGCGGCATCCTCAACATGACGGCGGTCGCCGCCGTCGAGGCCCAAGAGCGCGCCGGCCGCCAGCAGCCAACCTTGTTCGGGTAGAGCCCGATTCAGATTGAATCAAAATCGGGATTTAGCCTTTTGTTCTGACGCGCTTTCTTCGCGTGAACCGAAGCCGGCTCTGGACCAAGTCCGGGGGCCGGCTTTTGCGCAAAGCCACGATGATCAAGAAAGCGCCTTGGTTCTGCTTCTATAGGAATGTCTGGTTGAGGGCACCGCGCAGGCTGCTGCGCGGATGGCTTCGATTTGAGCGTTTGAAAAGCGGAGACGAAACGCCCATAATCGTTTCGCGCCGCCTGCTATCTTTGCATGCCATTCAGTGAGGCCGATCCCATGCCAGCGTTAGTTACCTTCGGGCGAGTCCTGTTCGCCGTGCTCTTCATGTACACGGGAGCGACCAAGCTTTTCGCGATACAGCAGACGGCAGACTTCATCGCATCCAAGGTAACGATTCCGGCGCTGCTTGCGCCCTATACCTCGCAGCTCGAAACCATGGCGGGCATGCCGATGCCGCAATTACTGGCGGTCGGCGTCGGCGGTTTTGAGATCCTCGCCGGCCTGATGATCGCGGTCAATTTCGCCGCGCGCTTCTTCGCGATCCTCCTGATCTTCTTCGTGCTCGCCACGACCTTCTATTTCCACGATTTCTGGAATCAGCCGGCGCCCGAAAATGCCAAGACGTTGATCGAGGCTCTGAAGAACCTGTCGATCATCGGCGCGCTGTTCATGATCGCGGGCTACGGCAAGGGTCCGCGGCCGAACGAGCCGGCCTACGGGGACATCTAAACCGCGGTCAGAAATTCCGGACCACAACGCGTGAACCGTCCAGCAGCGTCGCGCTCTGCGGCGGCGCGACGTGTTCGATCTGCGCGGTGCGCGCCGCTACTCTGCGCGCCTGCAGCCATTGCGGGAACCACATCGCGATGGCCGGGAAGATCAGCACCAGTGCCACGCAAGCGACCTGCAGCACCATGAAGTCGGCCATGCCGCGGTAGATCAGCCGCAGGTTCCATTCCTTGACGACCTGCTTGAGATAGTAGGCCGACATGGCAACGGGGGGAGAGAGGAACGCCGTCTGCAACACGACCGCGACGATGCAGCCGAACCAGACCATGTCGTAGCCGAGGCCCTTGGCCACCGGCGCGAGCATCGGCATGAAGATGAAGACGATAGCCGGCCATTCGAACGGCCAGCCGAGCAGGAATATCAGGGTCAGGAGCAGGGACATCGTGCCCCAAGGCGGCAGCGGCGAAGCGAGCAGGGCGTTGGTCATCCAGGTCGCCGTGCCGAGCCATGCGAAGACGGCGCCGAATACGTTGGAGGCGACGGCAAGCAACAGCACCATGCTGGTCGTCGCCAGCGTGGCATAGCAGGCATCCACCAGCCCGCGCCATGTGAACCGGCCGTAGGCAATGACGAGGAGGATCGCCCCCAGCGCGCCGAACGCCGCTGCTTCCGCGGCGGTCGTGATACCGGCGAGGATGGCGCCGAGGGTCAGGATCGTCAGGATGGTCACCGGCACCAGACCGACCAGGCACTCCCATAGCACGATCCGCACCGAATCGGGCCGCTCCTCGATCGGCACCGGCGGGCCGAGCTTCGGATTGAAGTAACAGCGGATCAAGGTATAGGCGATGAACATCGCGGACAGCAGGAAGCCGGGACCGAACGCCGCCGCATAGAGATCGATGATCGAGATATCGAGTACGGGCGCCATCACAACCAGCATCACCGACGGCGGGATCAAGATGCCGAGCGTGCCGCCGGCGGCAATGGAGCCGGCCGACATGCGCACATCGTAGCCCGCGCGGATCATCATCGGCCCAGCCATGATGCCGAGCAGCGCGACGGTTGCGCCGACAGTCCCCGCGGCGATCCCGAACAGCGTCGCCGTGAGAATGACGACCACGTAGAGCGCGCCATTGAGCGGCGCAAACAGGTCGCGGAACGCTTTGAACAGCCGTTCCATCAGTCCGGCCTGGTCGCAGACGAACCCCATCAGGATGAACATCGGCACCGCAACGAGTTCGTCCTGCTTCATCAGGCCGATGGTCTGCAGGTAGGCGAGGTTGAAGACGCGCTCGCCCATGCCGACGTAGCCGAACGACAGCGCCAGGAACAGCAGCGTGAAGCTGATCGGCAAGCCGATGAAGATCGCCCCCAGCATCACCACGAGCATGACAATTCCGAGGAGTTCGAGTCCCGTCATATTTCGATCTTTTCCTTGTGCTCGAACTCGCGCCCGAACTGGACCTGGTACCAGCACTTCAGGACCTCGGACACGCCCTGGATCATGAGAAGAAGGGCCGCCAGCGGGATCGTGGCCCGGAAGGGCCACATGATCGCGCGCCACACGCTTTCCTGCGACCGTTCGCCAGTGTCATAGGAGTGCAAGGCATCGTCATAGCTGATCAGCATGAACGTGATCATGGCCGGATAGAAAAACAACAGATAAGAGATCAGGTCGACGATGCCCTTCTTCCGCTCCGAGTAATTCTCCCAATAGATGTCGGTACGAACATGCGCGCCCTTCAGCAGCGCGTATCCCGATCCGAGCATGAAGGCCGCGCCGTTGACCATGAAGCTGGATTCGTAGACCCAAACGGTTGGCGCGCCGAACCCGTAGCGCATGACGACCTCGTAGGAGATCGTCACCACCAGAAACAACATCGACATGGCGATGAGTTTGCCGGTCACGTCGGTGAAGCGGTCAATCGCCCGTATGATCGAGTAAAAAGCATGCGGGAATTCGCCGCCCGGATTGCTGGCGACCGAAGCACTGCTGGGGTCCGCGGACATGATCGCTCCTCTTCAGGCAATGCTGGCGTCCGGCGGTTCGGACGCCAGCAGCTCCGCTACTACGGAGAGATCACTTCTTGGTCAGGTAGATCTTGCTCTTCCAGTAGTACTCGCCGGCGAAATTGTACGGCGGGAACCACGACAGCTTGAACGGCACGATCTGTTCGGCATAGGCCTTCTGGCTATCGATGACCTTCCTGTAGAAGGGGTTCTTTGCCGCGTGCTCCGCCTGGATCTTCTCCCACTCGTCGAGGAAGTTCTTCAAGACATCGTCGGGCGTGCGATGCATCTGAACGCCCGCCTTGATCAGGTCCTGGCAAGCATGCGCCGTCTCGCGATTGAAGGCGAAGTTACGTTGCGTCGTGGCATAGACGCTCGCCACCTTGATGATCTCCTGCAGGTCAGGCGTGAGCTTTTTCCAGACGTCACCGTTGATCATCAACTGGCCGCCGGTGACGGGCTCGTGCATGCCCGGCGTGTAGTAGTGCTTGGCCACCTGATGCAGGCCGAGCTTCTTGTCTTCCTCGCAGTTGATCCACTCGGCGCCCTCGATCACGCCGCGCTCCATGGCGGGCACGATTTCGCCGCCGGGAATGGTGACGACCGACACGCCGAGCCTGCCGTAGGTTTCCGCACCGATGCCGTAGATCCGGTACTTCAGGCCCTTGAGATCGCTGAGGCTGTTGATCTCCTTCTTGAACCAGCCCATTCCCTGCGGGTAATCGGTCGGGATCGGGAAGCCGACGACGTTGAGCTTGAGGACGTCGCGATAGAACTCGTCGAGCAGCTTCATGCCGCCGCCGTCATAGTACCAGGCCCAGTAGTCCGAGCCGTCCATACCGAACAGCGGACCATGCGACATCGGTATCGTCGCGGTGTTGCGGCCGAGGATGTAGCCGAACGGCCCCATGCCTACATCGAGAACGTTCTTGGACGTGGCGTCGAATACCTCGAACGGCGGCACGATCGCTCCCGCCGGCAGCGTCTCGATCTTGAGGCGTCCGGCCGTCATCTTTTCGACGGTCTCGGCCCAAAGCTTGAAGATGAGATGGAAGTTCGAGGATGCAGGGTGGGTCGATTGACCCTTCAGCACTAACGGCTTTTCGGTGGTTTGGGCCTGAACCGGCCCGGTCAAAGCAGTGACGAACCCAAGAGTCACCGCTGCAAGCATGGTTGAAGCGCGCCTCAACATGTCGTGGTCCTCCCGATGATGACGTGTGTTTTTCTTTTTTCTTTTCAGGTTGGAACCGCGCCCGCGCGCTGTCAAGCGATCTCTGGCCACGGGTTGGCTTGCGGCGAGATTGATTGGACGAAAGGATGACGCCCTATGCGCCGCGCCGCCACGGCGTGACGGTCACCTCGTGCGCTGCATCGAGCATCTGCGGCTCGCCGGCGCGCAGTCCTTGCGCGGCGAGGATTTCCTGCGGCGAACGGGCGGGGACTCCGGGGAAGCAGGGTTCGCCACCGGGTAGCCGGACATGCGGCGCTTGCGAGAGCCAGAACACGTCGTAGCGGTCCATGAACATGCCGAACACGCCGGGGCCGCCGATCACGGCAACGGTGCCGGTATCCACGCCTGCATGATGGCAGGCGGCTTCGAACGAAGCGCCCGCGGGATTCCACAGCGTAGCTTTCGGATTGGACGGGTCGGGCGCGATGGCATCGACTTTGCGCGTCAGGATGATCCGCTTGCGCCGCGGCGAGTTCGGCTGGTCCTCATAGGAATTGCGGCCGTGCAGGATCAGGTCGGAGCGGTCGAGGGCGGCGGTAAAAAACGCCTTGTCGCCCTCGAACTTCAATTCGTCCGGCATGACGTTGCGCGCGTCCGCCAGCATGCCGTCCGCGGAAACGATGACATAGCCTTCGATGCGCAGCGCCGGCACGGGCCCGCGTCGCGCCGCTACTATTCCGAGATCGTCTGGACGACGCTGGAAACCGGGCGCGAGCTCACGGTCGGCAGCTTCAGATCCTTGACGATGTCCTCGTCATACTGGGCGATGGTCTGCACCGGCGTCTTGGCGCGCATCGCCACCACCTTGTAACCGCCAGCCTTCAGCTTCTTCAGTAGCTCGGGCAGGGCTTCGGCGGTGTGCTTCTGGAAGTCGTGCATCAGGATGATGCCTTTGCCGTTCTTCTCGACCTTGCGCATCACGGTGTCGATGATGGTCTGCGCCTTGCTCGCCTTGAAGTCGAAGGAATCGAGGTCGCAGGAGAAGATCCCGATGTTGCGTTCGCCAAGATAGGTGACCATCTCCGGCGGGTGCTGCAGCGCGGGGAAGCGGAAGAACGGCGCTGGCGCCTTGCCGCCGAGTGCCCATTTCACGGCGCTGAAGCCTTTTTCGATTTCGTCCTTGCGCTGCTGCTCGTTCAGCTTCTTGTTGACGAGGGCGGCATGCGACCAAGTGTGCGATCCGATCGAATGGCCGGCCGCCATCACCTGCCTGAGGATTTCGGGATAGTAGGTGGCGTGCTTGCCGATCGGGAAGAAGATGCCGGTGGTGCATTCCTCCGCGAGCGTCTTCAGGACCGCAGGCGTATTCACCGGCCACGGGCCGTCGTCGAAGGTCAGCACCACTTCCTTGTCGCGAAGGAAGTCGAGCTCCTTGAAATGCTCGAAGCCGAAGCCGGGACCGCCGGTCGTGTCGATCTCGACCGTGCGGCCGATGCCGAGCGCGTTCGGATTGTTGCAAGGCGGACGGGTCGAGACGGGCGCTGGTGGCGGAGCGGGAACTGGTGCCGTTGCTGCCTGAGGCGCGGCCACGCCTTTGGCGGGTGGAACCTGCGACCACGCCGCGTTTGATGCCAACAGCGAAACCGCGCCTGCAAAGATCACCCCCGCCCCAATACGCATCCTGTTTTCCCCAAATTAGAATCCCGCACCCGGTCGGTGGCGCTGCCGTCGTCCGGTCTGCCTCCATCCCCCGACGCACAGTAGCCTAGTTGGAGCACGCGCGCCAATGCAACCGTTGCGACGCAGCGGATTTGTCCCCGAGCCGGTTAATTCAGGAAGCGGCCAATGCCCGAGCGATCGCAGTTTTGACCCGTGTATCTACGGGTTCGATGGATTCCGGAAAGACATCGGCGATATAGCCGTCGCGGCCGATCAGGTATTTGTGGAAGTTCCATCGTGGAACATCCTTCGGTCGCGCCTCTGCCGCCCACCTGTAGAATGGATGCGCGTTCGGTCCCTTGACGACGGCCTTCGCGGCGATCGGAAACGTGACATGGTGGTTCTGCGCCGTCGCAGTGATTTCGGTCGCGCCGCCCGGCTCCTGGCCGCCGAAATCATTGGAGGGAACGCCGACGATCATCAGGCCGCGGCCACCGAACTCGGTCCACAATTCCTGCAGGCCGCCATATTGCGGGGTGAAGCCGCAGAGCGAAGCGGTGTTGACGATCAGGATCGGCCGGCCGGCAAATTCGGAAAGTCTGATGTCGCCGCCGGCCAATCCCGGAAACGAAAACGCGTAAGCCGTGATTCGACTCATGGCGGCCTGCGCCAGAGATTTCCTGCTCGAGGCCAGGCCTGCGATCGCGACTAGCGCCGCGGTCATCACGCTCCTGCGGTCCATCATGAAAAGCCTCGGGCTGCGGTTTAGCGACCGAAGCATAGCGCGATGCGCAGGCCTCCGCCCCTCAACAAGCCGTTATGGCTGGACCATGCGCAGCGGGACGATGAAGTCGGTGCCTTCGCCGGTTTCGCCGCCCGTGTTGATGCCGTGATCGGACACCACGATCGAGCTGCCGGTGGTCAGCATCTCGGCGATCCGCGCAATCGCCTCGGGAGCGACGGCGATGCGGTCCAGCGCCTCGGCCGGACTGTTCGCCGCCAGCAGCAGCTTTGCCTCGGCGGGCGCTGCGCCGGGCATCCTGCCGCGCCGCGCAGCAGGGTCGGTGTTATCGATCCGCGCAGCGTTGCGGGCCGCGACCGGCAGCGAGACCACCGACCAGCGCAACAGGTTGGGATCGTTCTTGTCAGCCGCGACGGTGAACACATGGGTGCCAAGCGGCCGGTCGCTCGGCGCAATCGTCACCGGCAAATCGAACTGCGGCTTGAAGCTCTCGCGGACGTACAGCTTGGAATCTTTGCGGCTGACAAACACCGCGATCTGGCCCGGACGCCTGGGCGGTTCGGCCCTGGGACTCTTGTCCGCGCCGGGCAGACGCGCGGTATCCTTCTTGACCTCAGGCGCAACAACCGACGCAGCCGGTGTATCAGCGATCGCCTTCGTGGGCTCACCGGCTGCCGAGATAGCTGGCTCGGATTTCGGCGCGTCCGCCTTTGCCTCCGCGCTCGATGTATCACTGACAGGCGTTGCGTCGGACATGGTCACGACCGCGCTCGTCGGCAGAGCGCTGCCGGCATCCGCCGTGTGGGTCTGTTCGCGCAGCGGCGCCGCGTGGCCGACGGTCGATCGGAGTTCGAGGCTTGGCTCCGCATGGCCTGCGTCCGCGCCCTTGTCGCCCTTCACCGCGGGCGCATCTGTCGTGGGATCGTCGGCGATGAGCGGCTGCGGGACGACTTTCTGCGCCACCAGCAACGGGTGCGAGAAACTGGCAGGCGTGATCTGGCCGGGCGTGATGATGACGCGCGCGCCCATCCGGGTCCAGTTCCACATCTTTATGGCAAAGGCCGTTGGCATGCGAATGCAGCCATGCGACGCCGGATAGCCCGGCAGCACGCCGGCATGCAGCGCAATCCCCGACCAGGTGATGCGCTGCATGTAAGGCATCGGCGCGCCGCTGTAGATGTTGGAGCGGTGCATCTTGTGCTTCTGGATGACGCTGAATACGCCCATTGGGGTCGAATGACCCTTCATGCCCGTCGACACCGGGCTTTCGGCAAACAACCCGTTGGCGTCGTAGACGCGGACCTTCTGCTGCTCGATCGAGACCGCGATAATCAACGGCCCCTGCGGTTTGGCGTTGGTCTCCTTGATGACCGCCTCGGTCTTTGCTGACGGTCGCCGTACCTTCGGTTTGCGCGGCTGCATCGGCGGCAAGGGCCGGTAATAGCCCGGATCGGAATCCTGCCAGTAGAACAGGGCCGCGGCGTCGGCTTGGGGAGCGGCGACGACGATGCCTGCCGCGGTCAACATCGCAATCTGCCAAAATCGCTGCTTCGAAATCGTCGCGCCCGCAGTACTCGCACTGAAATACCGATGCCCGCTCACGCGCATAATCCTCAAATCCGGGTACTCGAATCCACTGTCTTGCCTATTCGTTTGTTGTCGCAAAGGCGAAAAGCGTTCACCAGCGTAAGCCTTCTAATTCCAGCCCTTTTCGCCCCGATCGTAGCAAAAAAGCCTCACATTCCGTTAAACCGCCTGCTTGATCAGACGCCATCCATAAGGCGGTACTGCGGCCTTCAAATCCGCTGCGGCCTTCCTGTTCCACTTTCTGGCACTACATAGGCGGCGAGCCCTTCAGCGGAGATATCAATGACATCCAAGGCCATCGTTAAGTGCGACAGGAAGTGGAGAAGCGTGGCCTTGGTGGTGTTGGCGCTGACATTGTGGCACGCGGGCCCGGCGTCGGCCGCCGATGAGCCCGACCTGATCTTTCGCCGCTCGACCGTATTCAAGTGGCTGAGCCCCAACGATAAGCTTGCGACCTATGCGGTCGACGACCCCGAGGTCGAGGGGGTGGCCTGTCACTTCACGGTGCCGGAAAAGGGCGGCTTCAAGGGCTGGCTTGGCCTTGCCGAGGAAGTCTCGGATATCTCGCTGGCGTGCCGCCAGATCGGCCCCATCAAGTTCAAGCACAGCCTGGAGCAGGGCGACGATATGTTCCGCCAGCGCCGCTCGCTGTTCTTTAAGAAGATGCAGATCGTTCGCGGCTGCGACGCCAAACGCAATGTACTGGTCTACATGGTCTATTCGGACAAGCTGATCGAAGGTTCACCCAAAAACTCCACCTCCTCAGTGCCGATCATGCCCTGGGGTGCCACTGAGGCAGCGGTTCAGAAATGCGGTGAATTCATCCAGTAAGTCCGATACCGCCCGGATCCGAGATCGGATCCAGGATGAGGGTATCAAGCTTACCGCTTGAGCGGATTGGAATATTGGCGGGCCTCCAGGCCGGGCCCGACCTTGCGGTCGCGGCAGCCGACCAGATGCACGAATTTCTGCGGCGCAGAGACATTGCCGCGAAATTCGCCGCCTTGTTGTGACATCGCGCCACAAAGGCTCACAGGATGCTCTGAGGCTTTTCCGTGGCGCTCTGTCTTCGAGGAAGGATTGATCCGCTGTTCGGAGCCGTTACTTCCAGACCAATTTTCACTTCCAGACAAATTTTCACCCACCGGCTGGCCGGGTTTGCGGGTCGGGGGTGCACTGTTGCCATTGCCCACGACTACTGTCCTTTGTTGAGGAAGGCTCACAACGCACAGGCACGCGGAAGGTTGCGTGGCATTCGCTGAGTCGGACGAATCGAAGCTTCGGTTCATCCGATCTGCCAGCGAGCGAGGCAGTTCTCGTCCATTGGACGGAGGCCAAAGTGGCCGCAATGGCCAGCTTGCGGAGTTCCGCCTGAGCATCTCAAATACGAGCGTCCCGGCTGAATTCATTGGATTTTTCCCGCTATTGTTTCGTCCGACAGGGCCGACGAAACAATTCTCCTGCGCGACGAAACCATTTTTCGTTTTTGGCGCAGATGTCTGGAAACAGCCGAGACCTATTAGGTGGCCAACGAGACGGCAGGCACCGCCAGCCACTGATAACCGGAGACAGTCAGATGCGGACCATCAGCTTCATCCTCGCCTTGGTCTTCATCCTGGCTGGTCCCTCGATGGCTGGTTCTTCGGATCAAGGCCTGCCGGGGATTGGCACCTTCGCCTATAACGGTTCGCCGGTTGCGGCTCCGATGGTCGTGGCGGCCAACTGAGCGTAGCGGATCCTTTGCAACGAGATCGCCGATAAAGGCTCGGTATGTTCGTACGCATCTGTTCTGCTGTAATCTTTGCGTCTCTTCTTCTCAGCGGCGCGGCGCAGGCTCAAGTCCAGTTTCAGCCGCCGCAGACCTCGTTCCGTTCCCTGTTCAAGCTGCCTGATCCGCGCGGCGAATTCGTGCGGCTCTGCGCGCCCCACATGGTCGGACGCTGGGCGCATCCCGAAAGGGTTTGCGGCTGCCTGCACGACTACGCCGCCGCGACCGTGGAAGATGCCGACCTGCGCGAAGCGCTGCTGCGCGGCATCAGCGAGACCGGGGTGCCGACGATCGAGACCGCGTGGGTGCCGGCGTCGAAGCGATCCGAGATCGGCCCGACCTTCACCAAGATCGCCAAGCCGACGCTGCAATGCATGTTCGAGCCGGCGACGAACCAGTAAGCGCGGCTCGCAAATACTTTCCGCCCTTAAGTCTACCGCGTAATAGCTGCTCAGAGCTATTCGCTCGGCGACTTCCTGGCACACCAGCGCGCGAACGCGATGCGCTGTGGCGCGGGGTCGTCGGTCGATACGGAAGCTGGTAGGTTGGGCTCCGTATCGAGACCGATTGCACAAGGGAGTTGTCATGAAATCTCTTTTTGTCGGCCTGATCGGCCTATTGTCGCTGGCCATATCTCCGGCGGTCGCCGCCGACGCTACGACACAGGAAGCCAACAAGAAGTCCGTGCTCGAATTTTACGATGCGGCTCTCAATCGGAAGGATTTTGATGCCGCGGCGAAGTTTTTCGGGCCGCATTACATTCAGCACAATCCGACGGCGCCGGATGGCATCGAGGGCTTCAAGGCCTTCCTCGGTTTCCTCCGCGAGAAATTTCCGGACTCCCGCAGCGAGATCAAGCGCGCTTTTGCCGATGGCGACTACGTGATCGTCCACGTCCATAGCGTGCGCGAGAAAGGCACGCGCGGCCGCGCCATCGTCGACATTTTCAGGCTGGAGAACGGCAAGATCGTCGAGCACTGGGATGTCGTGCAGGAAATTCCCGAGAAGGCCGCCAACACCAACGGCATGTTCTAGGCCGGTGCGATCGCCGCTAGCGCTTCTTCGTCCCCAGCCGCGGAATGCACTTGCGGGTGCGGAGCACGCCTGATGTCGTCATTTGCGAGCCCTGGACTTCCTTGATTTGTCCCGTCGGACACGATCCATCATCGACGAGGACGCGCTGGCCGAGCCTGAGGTCGACAATGTCCTGCTCGCGTGAGACCGTTTGGGCGAGGGCCGTCGTTGCATGGCTGACCACGCCTGCGATCAATGCACCGATGACGAGATACGAGACGTTGCGATGGCCGGGCATTGGGTATTTCCGTTCGTGAAGTTGATTTTGACTATCGAGCTTAGTGACGCGGCCGCGATTCTGATAGGGTGCCGGCCGGCGCGAGTGGTCACGTCACGGCCTTCAGCCGTTTGACCTTGCCAGTTCCAGCGTTGTTCGGCTTGCCGTTTGCCTGCAAGGCGGCCAGCGATGATTTCGCGAGTCGCTCGGCCGACGCGATCAGTTGTGGCAGCTTGTGGCCGGCAAAGCCGAGGACGAAGCCGGCAAGCGGGCGTGCGCGGAAATAAGTTTCCGCCAGCAGCCAACCTGCGACGCCGGCCTCGGCCTTTGCCTGTGCGGCAACCAGCGGATCGGTCGAGGGATCGAACCGCGCGACCAGATGCAGGCCCTGCGAGGGCACCGGCACCGATAGCGCTCCATTCGACGTGGTCGACAGGGTCGAAGCCAGCACGTCCCGCGCTTCGCGATAGATCCCGCGCACCCGGCGCAGGTTGGCCGCGAACGCGCCGGAATTCAGCATGTCTGCGACGGCGCCTTCGAGCAGCGTGCCGGGAAAGCGGTCGAGCGCGGCACGGGCTGTCGTCACCGGCCCGACGAGCCGCTCGGGCAGCGCGCAGTAGCCGATGCGCAATCCAGGGAACAATGTCTTTGCAAACGTGCCCATGTAGATGACGCGCGAGAGATGATCGATGCCGGCGAGCGACAGCAGCGGCGCGCCGTCATATCGAAATTCGCTGTCATAGTCGTCTTCAATCACGAAGGCGCCGGCATCCCTTGCCCAGTCGAGCAGTTCGAGCCGCCGCGCCATCGACATCTGCACGCCGAGCGGAAACTGGTGCGACGGTGTGACGTAGGCCGCGCCGGCGGCGGGCCCGAGCGCGCGGCCCCTGGCTATGATCATGCCGGAGGCGTCGACCGGCACCGAGATGGGGCGCAGGCCGCAATGCTCGATCGCCCTTCGTGCGGCGGGATAGCCGGGGTCTTCGCACCAGATCTGATCGCCGGATTTCAGGATCGCGCCCAGCACGATCCGTAAGCTATGCTGCGTTCCCGACGTCAGCATGATCTGGTCGGGATCGCAGCGCAGCCCACGCGCCGACAACAAGTGATCGGCGATCGCGGCGCGGAGTTCGCGGCTGCCCCTGGGGTCGCCGTATTGAAGGTGCTCGGTGCCGAACGCGCGCATGCGCCGGCCGGCAAACGACCTGAAGCGCTGCAGCGCCCGTTCGTCGATGTGCGTGCAGCCGAGCGCCAGCGGGCCTTGTTGCGGCGGCTCGATCGCGATCTTCGTCCTGCGAGCGTCATGGACGCGGGCGGGAATACGCGCGGCGACGAAAGTGCCGGATCCGACGGTGGCTACCGCAAAACCGTCCGCGATCAGGCGCTCATAGGCTGACGTGACGGCGTTGCGGCGGAAGCCGGTCTGCTTCGCAAGCGTGCGCGACGGCGGCAGCGGCTCGCCGGGCTTTGCAATTCCGCCCGTGATGGCGTGGCACAGCGCCTGATAGAGCCGGTGCGGGGCCGAGGCGCCCGGCGTCACGTGAGGGCCGGAGAGATCGAGCGCGAGCTCGGCCTTGCGTCGCGCCGGCGGAGAATTGGTCGGAATTTTTCGCATCGAATTGGCACTATCGCAGACCAAATTGGCCGGTACAACTCTCAACGACCGCTCACCGATCCAACAGGAGCTGCCGTGACCGAAGCCGTGACCGCCGACGTATATCCGTTATCGCCGCGCAACCAGGTGAAGCGCCGTCATGATCGCGGCTTCTACGACCACGCCACCGTGCACGGCCTGCTCGACGCCTCGATGCTGTGCCACGTCTCCTACGTGATCGACGGCCAGCCCTATTGCACGCCGACATTCTTCTGGCGGGAAGGGAGCAAGCTGTACTGGCATGGCAGCAGCGCCAGCCGCATGCTGCGAAACCAGTCCGAGGGCGAGAGGGTCTGCCTCACGGTTGCGCATCTCGATAGCCTGGTGCTGGCCCGCTGCGGCTTCAACCATTCGGCGGATTACCGCGCCGTGATGGCCTTCGGCATCGCCTATCTCGTCACCGATCCGGTGGAGAAGGAGCGCGCGCTCGTCGCCATGGTCGACCGGTTCTTTCCCGATCGAACCGCGACGTTAAGGCAAAGCACGGCACAGGAGATCAAGGCGACATCGGTGATCGCGATGGAAATCGAGCAGGCGTCCGCCAAGATCAGGTCGAAGGGTGTCGCCGACGACGAGGAAGACTATGAACTGCCTGTTTATGCCGAGCGTATTCCGGTGCGCACGGTGCTGGGCCGGCCGGAACCCTGTCCGCGGCTTCTCGACGGCGTCGAGCGGCCGGCCTCGCTGAACGGCTATTCAGAAGGCCGCCTGCTCGAAGATGCATTGCGGGATGCGCATTTTGCGCATTACGCCGGCGGCTGAGATCGGGGTAGGGTGCGCACTCCCGACTTCCTGGAATTCCTTTACTGGAGCTGCCGCATGACGACCGATACGCAACAAAGAATCCTCGACGCCGTCGACGCCGGCTTTGATGCGCAACTGGCGACGACGAAGGATTTCGTTGCGATCCCCTCGACCCGTGGCGCCGAAGGACCGTGCCAGGACATGATCGGCGATCTCCTGCGCCAGCGTGGCTACGAGGTCGACGATTGGCATATCGACGTCGAGGATTTGAAGGATCTGCGCGGCTTCGGCCCGATCGAGCATGATTTTTCCAAGGCGCGCACGGTGGTGGGTACGTACCGTCCCGCGAACATTTCAGGCAAATCGCTGATCCTGCAGGGCCATTGCGACGTGGTGCCGGCAGGTCCCCTCGACATGTGGGAAACGCCGCCGTTCTCGCCCGCCATCAAGGACGGCAGGATGTACGGCCGCGGCGCCTGCGACATGAAATCCGGCACCATCGGCGCACTCTATGCGCTGGATGCGATCAAGGCCGCTGGGCTAAGGCCAGCGGCGCGCATCCATTTTCAATCCGTGATCGAGGAAGAATCGACCGGCGTCGGCGCGCTCTCGACCTTGCAGCGCGGTTATCGCGCGGACGCCTGCTTCATCCCGGAGCCGACGGGCGAGACCATGGTGCGCTCGCAGGTCGGCGTGATCTGGTTTCGCCTGAAGGTGTGCGGCTTCCCGGTTCATGTGTTCGAGGCCGGCGCCGGCGCCAACGCGATCATGGCGGCGTATCATTTGATCCACGCGCTGCAGAAGCTCGAGGCCGACTGGAACGAGCGCGCCAGGGCGGACCGCCATTTCAAGGCGGTCGCCCATCCGCTCAACTTCAACCCCGGCATCATCAAGGGCGGCGACTGGGCCTCCAGTGTGCCGGCCTGGTGCGACGTCGATTGCCGCATCGCAGTCCTGCCGGGCTGGTCGATCGCCGAATGCCAGAAGGAGATTTTGGCCTGCGTGTCGGCGGCGGCGCGCGATCACCGATTCCTCTCCAACAATCCGCCGCAGGTCGAATGGTCGGGCTTTTTGTCGGAGGGTTATGAGCTGACGAACTCGGCTGAGCCGGAAGCCGCCTTCGCAAAAGCGTTCGACGCCGTCTATGGCGGCGTGGTGCCGGATCGCGCGTTCACCGCGCTGACCGATACCCGGTTCTACGGGTTGAATTACAACATCCCGAGCCTCTGCTTCGGTGCGAAGGGCGCCGCGATGCACGGCTTCAACGAATATGTCGAGCTGGACTCGTTGCGAAAGTCGACCAAAGCAACCGCGCTGTTCATCGCGGAATGGTGCGGTGTGGAGAAGGCTTAAACTGAGCCACGAAGTTCGATGTCGTCCCTGCGAACGCAGGGGACCCATAACCACCGGCGCTGATTGCAGCGGGAGGCAACTTCCACATCGCCACATTGACAGGCCGCGGCGTATGGGTCCCCTGCGTTCGCAGGGACGACGGCTAGATTGCCGGTCACCCCCACAACGCCTTCACAATCGCATCCAACCCATCCGTCAGCGCCGCAGGTCCCGGCTGCAGGATGATGGTCGACTTGATTTCGACAATGCGGTTGTTGCGCACGGCAGGAATCTCGCCCCAGCCTGGACGCTGCCGGATGCGGTCGGGCACGACTTTCTTGCCGCACCAGGACGCGAGGATCACGTCGGGCGCGGCGTCACGCAGCGTATCCGACGAAATGATCCGGTCCTTGGCGGCCTGCTGAAACCGCAGCTTCGGCAGCGCGTCCTCGCCGCCGGCGATCTCGATCAGCTCGGAAACCCAGCCGATGCCGGAGATCAGCGGATCGTCCCACTCCTCGAAATAGACTTTGGGCTTCGGTGCGGGCCGGGGCGTCGCGGCGATCCGCGCGAGGCGCTCTTCAAAGCCGCGCGCGAGTTGATCCGCGCGCTCCGCCGCACCGACCATAGCCCCCAGCGTCCGGATCATCGCGAGGATGCCCGCGATGTCGCGCTGGTTGAAGACATGGACGGCGACGCCCGTGCGCACGAGGTCGGCAACGATGTTTGCCTGCAGATCGGAAAAGGCGAGCACGAGGTCGGGCTCAAGCGCCAGAATCTTTGGAATGTCCGCCGATATGAAGGCCGAGACCCGCGGCTTGTCGCGACGGACGCCCGGCGGCCGCACCGCATAGCCGGAGACACCGACGATGCGGTCCTGCTCGCCGAGCAGGTACAGCGTCTCCACGGTCTCCTCGGTCAGACAGATGATCCGGCGGGGCGGGAACTGGCGCATGCCGACGGTATGCCGAATTTCGCGCGCCATGTCACGGCGGCCATTACCTCGGAGGTCATTGCCTGATTTACCGGCAGCCTCCATTCTGTTCAGGAAATCACTTCAAAGAAAAGCCGGAGGACGAATGACGCCGCTCGAAAAGATCCAGTCGATGAAGATGCCGTTTGCGGAACTGAAGGGGGTAACCTTCACCGAAGCCGGAATGGATCGGGTGGTCGCCAGGATGCTGGTGCGGCCGGACCTCTGCACGCTGCGGAATACGATTCACGGCGGCGCGATCATGGCCCTTGCAGATTCGGTCGGCGCTGCCGCGACCTTCATCAATCTGCCCGAGGATGCCAAGGGCACCACCACGATCGAGAGCAAGACCAATTTTATCGGTGGCGCCAAGGAAGGGTCTACGGTGATAGCGACCGCCACACCGGTGCATCGGGGGCGCCGCACCCAAGTCTGGCAAACGCGGCTGGAGACCGAGGACGGCAGGCTGATTGCGGTGGTCACGCAAACCCAGATGGTGCTGTAGCCTCAGGCCATCTCCACCGTCTGCACGGCGTTCAGCATTCCGGTTTGCGGGTGACAATCCACATATTCGAAAAGCTGTTCGTCGGCGCGGGCGACGGTGACCTCGTGGTACAGCCGTAGTTTTGCGGCCGGTCCCAGGGTCGACAGGTACTTCATGGCAGCGCCGAAAATCCTGACATGGGTCGGGTGCGATTCAGCCCAGCGCTCCAGCGCCGACAGGCTCTTCCACCAGCTCATGCCGTAGGACTTTTCGGCTGTCGCGCCGTCGGGGCCCACAACGGTCATGTAGCGGTTGGCGTAGCAGCCGATTAAACGTCCCTGGTCGCGGAGGAAATCCATGCCTTCGCGCAGCACCGGCTCGACATCGCCGAGGTACATCTTCCGCTCGGTGGCTTCGGTATCGCCCCAATCCTGGCCCGAGCGGATCAGGCAGATATTGTCATGCGGAATGATCCGGATGCGCGCGCCCTCGCGAATGGCTCGCGCGGAACCTGAGGGCGCCATCTCGCTGGTTTGGGACAACGGGATGCGGTCGCGCATGCCGCCCCAATAGGCATGCTCCAAAACCTCGCCGCTCATGCCGTCGGCGAGAACGGCGACGCCTTCGGGCCTTTCGAGCGAAGAGAACAGCGTCTCATAGCCCTCGACGGATGGGTAAAGCGCCTCGATGAAAGTCCCGCACCCGTTATTGGTGCGTTGCCCGCCAGTCCAGCGCTCGCGCACGGCGGGAAACCAGCGATCGAATTTTTGCCGGTCGTCCCAATAGGCCACCGTGACGACGTTGGTGAAACCGGCCTCGTCCATATAGCTCGCGCGGTCCCAATGGGACGGGCCATCCGCGGCTGCGAAATCCGAAGCGAGCCGGGCCAACGCCTGCTCCGCGGCTACCGGGAGCGCGCCGCGCGATTGGATGCCGAAATAGGCCATCACCACCCGCGTCACGCTTGGCTTGTGCCGCGCTACGAAGGACGGGTAGGGCGGCGCATAATCTTCACCGACGCGGCGGAGACGCGTTCGCGCGGTTTGCAGATGCGCAGGGATTGCGGATTCCATGGGCCTGCTCCTTCTCGAAAAATGAAGCGCCTCAGGCCTGCAGCCTGATTTCGCTCATGACCTCGGCATCGACAGGAAGCGAGAAGTGTTCGACGCGGTTGGCGCGCGTGGGGTTGAGCAGCAGCCGCGTGACGTCGGGCCGCGAATAATGGCCGGCCGGATCGGCGGCGTTCTTCGCTACCCCGATCATGCCGAGGTCGATGTCGGCGTACAGAATGCCTTCCTGGTCAGGCGGAAGTTTCTCGGCCAGCGAACTGCCGTCCGGCCCGTAGATCACGGCGTGGCCGCCGCCAACATGCAGGAAGGCATGTTTTTCGGGAGAGTCGCAGAGCTCATCGATCATGGCCAGCGAGACGACCGCGCAGGGGCCGAGGAAGAAGCACGAGCCTTCGACCGCATAGACCTTGCTGGCGGCATTGTTGACCTCATGGCCGAGCGCATGCGCGAACGGATCGTACAGCGAAAAACTCGGCCAGGCGCCGACATGGACCTGTTCGTTCTGGGCGTACATCGCGTATTTCGACAGCGGCTGCAGATGCTCCCAGCAGCACAAGGCACCGAGCCGTCCGATGTCGGCGCGGTCGTGGACGGCGAGATCGCTGCCGTCGCCTTCACCGAACACGGTACGTTCGGCATGGGTCGGCCGCAGCTTTCGACGCTTGGCGATGGTCTCGCCGTCGGGACCGATCAGCCATTGCGCGATATAGAGGCTTCCGCCGTCGCGTTCGGACAGCCCGAGCACGGCCGTTAGCTTGGCGCGCTTGACGGCTCGGCAGATCTTTTCCGCCTGTGGGCTGTCAAAGGCGAGCGAGTTGTCAAAGTAGCGCTGCACAAAACCGCGGCCGATCGCCCAGGCAGGCGCACCGAGCCAGATCTGCCACGGGTACCCGGGAATGAAGGTCTCGGGAAACGCGATCAGTTTCGCGCCTTTCGCGGAAGCTTCCTCGATCAGGTTGATGGTCTTGTCCACGGTTGCGTCGAGATCGAGAAAAACCGGCGCCGCCTGAACCACCGCCACCTTGTATTTCTGATGAACCAGACCCATCGAACTCATCCTCCCGCATTGATGACTGACACTCGCTGACCCCGAGCCTACAGCCATGGCAGCGCGTGCCGCTTGTCCGCGGCGGAACGAAAACTTGTCTTAACCGGCAGGTGGACAGCGCGCGTGGCGGCGTCAGATGCGTGCGCGCGACGGGAAAGGAGAGGGGCGGGAGGCGTTATTTGTGCTCGCGCCATTCGCGCGGCGAGATGCCGAAGCGCTGCTTGAAGATGCGGCTGAAATGGGCGAGGTCGTTGAAGCCCCAGGCGAAGGCGATCTCGCCGATGTGCCGGGCATGGTAGGCAGGGTCGGCAAGATCTCGCTTGCAGCGCTCCAGCCGTTGCGCCTGCACGTAGCTGCGGAACGAGGACCGTTCGGCGGCCATCAGATTGCTGGCATAACGCGGCGAGATTCCGACTGCGGCTGCAGCGCGCGGCAGCGATAGTTCGGGATCGGAAAGATGCGTCAGGATATGGTTCTTGAGGCGATAGAGCAACGCCGACCGGTGGGCCGATTGGTCCGGCAAGCGGGCATGCAGCCTTTCGGCAAGCGTCATCGCAAGCAGGTCGAGCGCCTGGTCGAGCAGGCGCGTTGCGGCGGCGGGATCAACCAGTTCGATCGTCTTGCTCACATTGTGCACGAAATCATATGTCAGCCGTTCGAGCGGACGATCGCCTGCAAACGTCGTCGCGGTCAGACTATCGAACGAGCCGACGCGTTGTTGCAGCAATTTCCGCGGCATCTGGAAGATCGTCTGCGAAAAGCTGTCGTCGAACCGCAGCTCGTAGGGGCGGGTGGTGTCGTAAATGACGAATTGTCCCGCAGAGACGACAGCCTCGCGGCCATCCTGGAACACGCCGTTCACGCCGTTGTTGCCCAGCGCCATCAGCACGAAATCTTCGCTGGCGCGGGCTATTCGCGACGGCGTGCGGAATACCCGCTGTGCCGTGGAATCGACCTGCGTGAGCGCGACCTGTCCGATTCTGGATTGCGACACCGAGCCCCAAAACGCGCCGCGCAGGTCCGATTTGCAGTCGAGCCCGACGAAGGTGTCGCACACGATGTCCTGCCAGACCGCAAGCCGGCGCTCCGGAAGGCAAGATCTGGTGTCGAGCACGACAGCCACAATGGGGTCTCCACGAGCCATCCCGGTACGTTGCCCGGGCCTTGGCGCATCCAAATAAGCAAGCTCCATGCCCACTTTGCGTCGGGTGACGAACCTTAACAATTGGTTAATGGCGGGTCGGCTAAGCTGCTGGAAATATTGCCGTTATTTAAGGCAGTATACGGAGCGATCCGGTCTTGAATTCGATGCTGCGCCGCACAATATGGGTGGTCTAGGGATTCGACGCCTCCTCGAGGGTTTTCTCAGAGGAGTTTTGGACTATGTACCTCACCGTTATTGCGGCTGCGCTTGCCGATAGCAGCGTGCGCACGCTGAGCCAGCAGGAAGAACTGCCGCTATTGCGCGATCACCTGCTGCGGCTCGACCGCACCAGCCGCCGCGATCGTTTCCATGGCTTCATGGACGACAGCTTCATCGAGCGCTACGCCGAGAAATGCGCCAATGACGGCACGACGATCATCGCCTTCTTTGAAAACGGCGTGGTTCGCGGAGCGGCGGAGCTGCATCCGCCGGACCAGTCACCGGATTCGCTTCCCGAGATCGCCTTCAGCGTCGAAACGTCCGTGCGGCGTCGCGGCGTCGGCAGCATCCTGTTCCGCAAGCTGATCAAGGAAGCACGCGCCAAGGCTATAAGAGCCTGCGGATCACCACCGGCGCGCAGAACGAGGCGATGCGGGCGCTCGCCAGCAAGTTCGGCGCACAGCTTGTATTCCGCCACGGCGAATCCACCGGCACGATCGATCTGACGAAGTATGATCAGGCCGAACTTGCGACGTCCTGGATCGAGAGCGTGGTGAAGACAACGCGGGCGGTGGTGAACTTCAACCGCGCTTACCGGCGAATGCTGCTTCGTATGGCCGGGACGGCCCCGTCCGAGTGGGGGGCCTCTTAAGCCGATCCGTACGTTCAATCTCGAGAATTGCCCAAAGCCTTGGGCAATTCTCTGTGCAATTCAGGCAATCGCGGCTGTTCAGGTGCCGGTACGCTTGTCGTTGCCAAAACGCCTGACGACGCGGCGCTCGACCACGACCGATCGCTGCGCGCCTTGCTCGCCCGTAATGACGCGGGTGGCCGATCGCGCCAGCGCGCGGCCGGTCTTCTTCACTTCAGCGAGCACTTCCTCATAGGGCAGCCCCATCAGCGCGGCGGCGATTTCCGCCTGCTGCTGCTGATCGTCGGTGATCCCGACCGCGGCGAAGATTGCCTCCTCCAGCGTCGGCGGATCCCGCCGGACGCGTCGTGTGCCGTATTTCGTGTTCCAGTCTTCGCTCATAAGGCGCCTCGCATTTGATTGCGGAGATACCTAGGTGCCCTAATGTTGCATTGCAATATGAATTTCGCTCGACAATACAGCCATGCATCCAAAATCTTTCAAGTCCGGTAGCGCTGTACGGTTCGGTGCCACCGTGCTTGCCATCAAGGCGAGGGATTACCGGCGGCAGCCAGATCCAGCGGCTGCTGTGGCCAGCGCTTCAGCGCGGCATGGCCGGCATCAGTCAGCACGTAGATGCCGCGCTCGGCGCGATCGAACCAGCCATAAACATTATGCAAGAGGATTTTTCCGGCATCGGGAATCTCCGTCCGCAAATCCCTGACGCGCCGCGGCCCGCCTGACAGCGCGGAGGCACAAGCCAGCGCCTGCTGGCGGTACGCCGTCATGATCGGCGCGCGCGTCGATCCACCCATGACGGGATCGCCCTTGCGCTTCTGGTGCTCCGCGATCAGCCGCGAGCGCTTTTTGGGATCGCGGCGGGGCGCTGATGTCGGCGGCTTGACGAGCACTTCCACATCGCCGGTATTGGTGACAGCGAGCATGCCGAAGCCAAGCCGGCGGCAAAGGTTGCGATACCGCGCGTCGCTTTCGCGGCCTTTGCCGCGGGCGGATAATTTAGCCGCAAGCCAGACCTCGTCGGCGGCGCTGGCGCGATCGACTGCCTGCAGGATCAGTTCCAGGTTGAAGGAGAGCTTCAGTTCGCCGATCACCACGATCGGCGGATCGTCGCCACTCAGCGCCACAAGATCGCAGCCGGCGACCTCGCCTTTGACGGTGAAGCCGAGCTTTTCGAGGAAGCGTTTGACGGGAAGATAAAGTGCGGTTTCCAAGGCAGGCTCCGGCGGCGCTGGCTGCCGCGACTCAACACGCCGAGCCTAGCCGGCAAAGCGTTTGATCGGATAGCCCCGGAGCGGCTATTGTCGGAGTGGGGACAAGGCCAGCGGCAATTTGAGGGAACCTGCGAATCGATCGTTCGCGGGGCACAGGCATTTGCCGCTCCCACAGCGAGTAGGCGTGTTGCAAGGGCTATACAAATTCCGCTTCACCACGGCGCGCGGCACGGGCAGTGGCGTGATGTTTGCGACATCGGGCGGCAGACTGTACGGCGGCGATTCCGGCTCTTCCTTTGTCGGCCACTTCACCGAAACCGATGGCATCGTCTCTTGCGAGGTGACGATGTCGCGCCATTATCACGATCCCAAATATGTTCCGATGTTCGAAGTTGAACATGCCGTGATGAATTTCAGGGGCGCGCCCCGCGGCGAGGAGTTTCATTTTGAGGGCAGCAGCGTGGCCTTGCCCGGCGTCTATTTCACGACCATTCTGAGCCCTATCGATGATACCGACGCGCCGCCGCCCGGTGCGGTCGGCCCTGACGGGATCGGAAACGGGCTCTATTCGATCCACATCCGTATGCTCGACGGAATCGATGCCGGCAACACCGGCGTCATGATGCTGCAGGACGGCCGCATCAGGGGCGGCGACGCGTTCTTCGACTATGTCGGGGCGTACACGGCGGCGAACGGCAGATGGAAGGGCGAACTCATCAACCGCGAGCATACCCCGGCCATGGGCGAACGGCCGGTGTTCGGCGGCCATGAAGTCGGCATCGGCTTTTCCGGCACGTATGACCGCGACAGTGCGGAAGGCGAAGCCACCGCGCTCGTCGGCAAGCGCAGCATCCGCTTCAAGGCGGTGCTGCGAAAACTGGTGGAGGTGGAGGGTTAAACCCTCCCGTTCACCGGCAGCAGCGCGCCGGTGACGGCGCTTGCGGCGTCGCTGGCGAGGAACAGGATCACGTCGGCCAGTTCCTTCGGCGTCACCCATTGGGTGAAATCGGCTTTCGGCATGCTGGCGCGGTTGGCTGCGGTGTCAATGATCGACGGCAGCACGGCATTGACCGTGATCTTGCCCTTGAGCTCGGCGGCGAGCGCCTCGGTGAGGCGGTGCACGCCAGCTTTTGAGGCGGCGTAGGCGCCCATGCCACTGCCTGCCTGCAGCGCGCCCATCGCGCCGAGATTGACGATGCGGCCCGCGCCCGATGCGGCGAGATGCGGGATCGCCGCGCGCGAGGCGTTGAGCGCGGTCATGACGTTGAGCGCGTGCATCCGTTGCCAGGTCTTGGGATCACCCTCCGCCACCGTCTCGAAAGCAAAGCCGCCGGCGATGTTGATCAGCGCATCTAGCTTGCCGAAATGCGCGGCGGCGGCGTTGATGGCCTTTTTGGCTACCGCGGCATCGGTGAGGTCGATGCCGCCGAGTTCGAACAGGTCCGCCGTGGCCGGGGCTTGCGTCGGGGCATGATCGACGCTTGCAATCCTGGCGCCCCGCGCCAGCGCCTCGTCCACGACCACTCGGCCGAGCGCACCGAGCGCGCCCGTCACGACAATGACTTTTCCGTCCATGAAGGGCCTCCGCATGCGGATGAGGGAGCGCACCCTATCAGGAGATTTTCAATCCCAATGCGGCGAATTTCTGCATGACCGTCGGTCTCGCCAGCCCAAATTGTTGCGGCCCAATTCTGGCCGGAGGTGGCGAGCTACGTAGAACTACGGGAGGTCAAGGGATGAGGCTAAATCGATAAAATTTGCCGGAGTTCTGTAAGCCGTTTGCAGAATCCATTCGGTACAACAGGACTCCAACAAGGCAGGGGGATTTGTCATGGGTTTGCCGGATCATGGTTTACCGCTTGTTCAGCTTAAGGAGCAGCGGCGCGACCTGGTTGTAGCGCTGCAGAATCGCAGCGGTCCGGTCTCGAGCTGGGAATTGATGCAGATCGCAGCGATCCAGCAGGCGATCTCGGCGTTCGAGGACGTCATCGCCGATCTCGACGCCGAACTGGAAATGGAAGCGGCGGCCTGAGCCGATAGCGCGCAGCTTTCCGGCCGCCACGGTCTGCTTTACGACTCGCGCGTGGCGGATAAGATAGCGCATGCGCTACGCTCTCGCATTTCCATTCGCTCTCATCGCATTGCATGTTCAGTCATGCGGGCGAACCGCTACGAACTGATTGCGGCCTGGTCACCGGACCGGGTGAAGGCTGATTAGATCAGCGCTGCAGATAGCGCGCCTCGAGATGGGCGCGTTCGGCTTTGCCGAGACCAAGACCATCGCGGAGATAGCTTTCGAGATCACCGTAGTCGGCGTCGATGGCCTCGAAGGCGGCGGCGAGAAACGAGGCCTGCACCGAGCCCAGCACCTGCTTGACGTTTTCGGGCAGGTCGCTGCTGTGATTTGGGTCCCGTCGGTAGAAGCGGTTGGTCAGCAGATAGTCTTCCGAGATGATGTCCTCGGAAACGCCGAGCGTATGCAGGATCAGCGCGCACGCAAAGCCGGTGCGGTCCTTGCCGGCGGTGCAGTGGATCACCAGCGGCGCGCGATCTTCCAGCAAATGTGCAAACAGGGTCCGGAAGTGCTGCGTATTCTTCTGCACATAGCTGCGGTAGGAGTCGCGCATCACCTCGACGGCGTGGTCCGTGGACAGCGGCGTGCCGGCGGCTCCGATGGCGCGCAGCGCCGCGACCACCGTCGGCTCGACCGGCAGCGAATGAACTGATATCTCGGGCATGCCACATAGGGCGGCGGTGCGCTCCTCGGTGCCGCGAAAATCGAACGCGCTGCGGACGCCCAGCTCCCGCAGCACGGAGACATCGCCTTCGGTGAGATGGCCAAGATGGTTGGAGCGAAAAATCTGCCGCCAACGTACGGTCCGGCCGTCGCTTGTGGGATAGCCGCCGAGATCGCGAAAATTGCTGGCGCCGGCAAGATTGAGATGGCGGGCAGGGGAGGCAGGGGATTCTGACATTGGCGGTTTGAACGATCTCGTGCTGCGGACAAACGACGGAAGGGCATGCCACTCGTTCCCGTCCCGTCTACACTGAACTTGTCAGGGGACGAAACATGAATTGTCGAACGATTACGATTTTTGGCGCTCGTTATGCGCCGCAGCGGCTGCTGCGACCGTTCCATGGGCGTGAACCCGCAAATTCAGTGGCTGGCGGACGGCCGCTTTGGTTAGCATTTCGGACTTAAATTCGGACCTCACAACATGTCCTCCGAGAGGCACCGATACGCACATTGTAGATTTTCTATGCGCTAGCCTTCATGAAGGGAAGGGATCGACAACCGAAAGCGGAAGAGGCCGCCTACTGAGGGCGGCCTCTGGGCTACTTCCGTGGCGGCAGCTTGACCGGGACATGAGGCGTGGTGCTAACCACCTTGACGCTTCCATCCGAAACAAAGCTCCTGAGCGTTTCCAGCACCAGGAAGAATTTCTCCGCGAGCATGGCGGGACCTCCTCCGGCTAGTTTGATTTGAGGAGGAGATTATCACCGCTGCAGGGCGGGGACCATACAACTTAGGAAAGCTGAGGCCGCCAACTGAGGCGGCCTGCAACCGGTCCCGCATATCCTGCGACGGCCGGATGGAGAGGCGGCGCGCCGCGAGACGTTGTCGTTGCGCAACCCTGTCGTGTGATCTTCTTCATTTTGCAGAGTGATCCTCTTGTATAGCTTGGATATGCCCTGTCATTGTCATAAAATATTCATACGGCATTCCGATGGAGATATCGTTGAACGCGCGGCAGCCAGTCGTGAGCGATTCTGGCGCAGCGACCGCTGTGCGACCGGCTGAACAGGCGGAAATCGAACTAAAGCTGCTGGCGCCGCCAGGATCCCTCGAAAAGCTGCGCGAGATGCCTGTCATCGTGCAGCATGCGCGCAACCGTGGCGCGTTTCGTCGGCTGGAAACGGTGTATTACGATACGGCGGAGCGCCTGCTATTCCAACATGGCATGTCGCTGCGCGTGCGACGCAGCGGTAAACACTTCATCCAGACACTAAAGCTTGCAGCCAATATCGGACGACCTCTAACCCGGCGGCAGTGGGAAGCGCCGGTTGGCGACTTCACCCCTGATCTGGCGCGGCTTCCCGCCGGCGAGGTCGGTGATCTATTGACGACGCTCGCCAACGACGCACTGGTGCCGGTTTTCGCGACGAGAGTCCGCCGGCACGCGCGGCAACTCGATCTGCCCGACGCGTCCGTTGCAATCGCATTCGACGAGGGGGCGATCGAGGCCGGTGGGCGCCAGGAAGTCCTCTCCGAAATCGAACTCGAATTGAAGAGCGGCAATGCCGGGGTCCTGTTCGATCTCGGAACGCAGTTGCTCGACGCTGCGCCGCTACAGGTCGGCACGCGCAGCAAGGCGGAACGCGGTTATGCGCTCGCCTTCGACGTCGTTCGGCCGGCGGCGAAAGCCGAGCCGTTGAGCATTACTGCAGAGGACGTCGTCGACGACGTCATCGCACACTTGATGGGGGCCTGCTGGCATCATCTTCTGAAAAATCACATGGTGGCGCAGGAGGGAACAGACCCCGAAGGCGTGCACCAGATGCGTGTTGCCTTGCGTCGCTTGCGGACGATATGCGCGCTGTTCCGGCGTGATATTCCGTCGCCTTCATTCCAGGCGATCAACAGCGAAGCGCGGTGGCTGATGCAGCAGTTCGGCCCGGCGCGGGATTGGGATGTTTTCGCCGAGACGACCGTCGCTCGCCTGGTTGCGGCGGCTCCGGATATCGACCTCGGCGCCCTGCATGAGGCGGTCGACCGGCAGCGCAAATCGAGCTACTACGCTTTACAAACGGTGCTCGCTGACCTCCGTTGCAGCCGTTTCCTGCTCTCGCTGGGACACTTGGTGGAACGCCGCGGCTGGCGCAACGAGATGGACAGCGAAGCGCTGGCCGTCCTGTCGCTACCGATGCCAATGCTCGCGGATAAGATTTTGGCGCGCTTGCATCGCAGGGCGCTCAAGCGTGGCGCGCATTTCCGGCAGCTCAACGTCGAAGCGCAGCACGATCTCAGAATCGATCTCAAGAAGCTGCGCTATGCGGCGGAGTTCTTCCTGCCCCTTTATGCCACGCGTGCGCCGGCCAAGCGCTACGTGAGGCGGCTCGCCAGGCTTCAGACCAGTCTCGGACGCGCGCGCGACATCGCAAGTACCCGCATTCTGCTCGACGCCATCAGGCGGGAGGGCCAGCCTTCGCTTCATCCCGCCATCGGCGCAGTGGCGGGTTGGCAAGCGCGCGATCGGATCGTTGTAACAAAAGCGCTCCGCAAGCGATGGCGGCGATTCAAAGCGACGCCCGCGTTCTGGGGCCGGTAGATCCGTCACTTCCTCCAGGCAATCTCGTACCGCGGACAAACGGTCGAAAGGGCATGTCGCCCGCTCTTGTCTCGTCTATACTCGACTGTGCGAGGGACGAAATATGAATTGTCGCAGAAATACGATTTTTGGCGCGGCGCTAGGCTTCGCCGCGGTTGCAACCATGCCGTCACCGGCGTCGGCGCAGTCCAGCTTCCGGAATTATCGTTGCGCCGACGGCTCGCAGTTCACGGTTGGGTTTTTTCAGTACGACAAGCGTGCCCATCTGCAACTCGACGGCAAGGCGGTAACACTGCCCAAGCGTTGGGTCTTGTCAGGGTCGCGTTACCAAGGGAAGGGCGTGACCCTACGGATCACCAAAGCCGGCATCACCACACTCAAGCACGCCAGGCGGCCGACCACGACGTGCGAGCAGACATGAAAAAGGGCCGAAACGATTTCGTTCCGACCCTTTTCTAGTTCTCCGTCCGCGCCTCGTTTGCCCGGCGCGTCCCTGCCAAACACCTCCCAAGCATCAGTGATCCCGCTCGGTCTTGGCGTCCTCGATCGCCGCGGCGTGGTACCAGCTATCGCAGCAGTCCGCGAGGTTGACCGGCTGGGCCGCAAACTCGGTCACGGCTTCGGTCTCGCCATAGCGACGTCCCCCGAGAGCCGCCCGGCCCCCGGCTGGGAATTGGTAGATCGTGGCTGACCCGTGATTCAAACTCGGATTCATCATTGTCTCCTTTTTTCGAAGCGCGAGCCTCCATGGTGCGCCCGACTCGTTCTCTACTGGTTACGTAAGGCGATATTGTCGGTGCCCCGGGCGGGTGCAAGTGACCAAGAGAGCGGCAGGCTTTGTCTATTTCGTAGGCAGTTTTGGCGGTGCATTCTGCAAGGCAGCGTTTGCATGACCAACGCGTGGGGCGACGGGATGGTTGCTCGGCGGAGTCGGCGTCCCACGTGGGGGCCTCAAAAGGATGCTGCACCTTTAAGCGCTTAGCGGCAGCGGAGCGAAAATGCCGGAAAAATGTGCTGGATTCGGACCGCTGGCCCGCCCCCAGACCGCCCGATTTGCGGGCCGGCCGCGCTCCTATGTCGCAGCTTCTATTTTGGGCCGCCGCCGGCGCGAGCCGTGGAAGGCCAATGCCGCACTGCAGCGATTGGCACGTTAAATGCTTAGAAGGGCGTGGCCTGACGTGGCCGGGTACACGCATGCGGGGACCTCCGGGGGCTGGGCGTCAAAGTCCAGAATTCAAGGTTTCGGTTTTCCGCATTTCATAGCAACTCAAGAGAGGCTCAATGACCAAGTACAAGCTCGAGTATATTTGGCTCGACGGCTATACGCCGACGCCGAGTCTGCGCGGCAAAACGCAGATCAAGGAATTCGACAAGTTCCCGACGCTCGAACAGCTTCCGCTGTGGGGCTTCGACGGCTCGTCCACCATGCAGGCCGAAGGCCACAGCTCCGATTGCGTGCTGAAGCCCGTCGCCGTCTATCCGGATGCTGCGCGGGAAAACGGCGCGCTGGTGATGTGCGAAGTCATGATGCCCGATGGCAAGACCCCGCACCCCTCGAACAAGCGCGCAACCATTCTCGACGATGAAGGTGCCTGGTTCGGCTTCGAGCAGGAATATTTCTTCTACAAGGACGGCCGTCCGCTCGGCTTCCCCTCGGACGGTTATCCGGGTCCGCAGGGCCCGTACTACACCGGCGTTGGCTACAAGAACGTTGGCGATGTCGCCCGCAAGATCGTGGAAGAGCATCTCAACCTCTGCCTCGCCGCCGGCATCAACCACGAAGGCATCAACGCCGAAGTGGCGAAGGGCCAGTGGGAATTCCAGATCTTCGGCAAGGGCTCCAAGACCGCTGCCGACCAGATGTGGATGGCTCGCTACCTGATGCTGCGCCTGACCGAGAGCTACGGCATCGACATCGAATTCCACTGCAAGCCGCTCGGCGATACCGACTGGAACGGCTCGGGCATGCACGCCAACTTCTCGACCAAGTACATGCGCGAAGTCGGTGGCAAGGAATACTTCGAGAAGCTGATGGCTGCCTTTGAGAAGAATCTCATGGACCACATTGCCGTCTACGGGCCGGACAACGACAAGCGCCTGACCGGCAAGCACGAGACCGCGCCCTGGAACAAGTTCAGCTATGGCGTGGCTGACCGCGGCGCCTCGATCCGCGTTCCGCACTCCTTCGTCAACAATGGCTACAAGGGCTATCTGGAAGACCGCCGTCCGAACTCGCAGGGCGACCCCTACCAGATCGCGTCCCAGATCCTGAAGACGATCGCGGAAGTCCCGACCGGCGCCAAGGCGGCCGCGGCCTAACGGACCGACGATACAATTCGGGCTTTCCGGGTTGCAAAGCTGATCCGCCAAGGCGTCGCCTTGGCGGATCATTGCGTTTTGATGACACGGCGCTTTGATAGCTTTGATTCAAATACGGCGGTTCAAGGCCGTTCCCCTGCGTTATGAACCGCGCTAGACAACGAGCCGGGTTTGCCGGGGTGACGGCATTGTTTGAGGGATTTTACAAAGTCAGGTTTCAGCTTGGCGCGGCGGTCGGCCGCAGCGTGATGTATGCGCGCGGCGGCAAGATGCTGGGCGGCAATTCGGCCTTTGCCCATATCGGCAGTTACGAAAAACGGGACGACGGCGTCGACATCGTGATCCAGACCGTGCGCCACAACCCGGACCCGAATTACCGCGCGATGGCCGGCACCGACGATGCCACCTTGCTGGCGAAGGGCAGGGCAGACGGCAATCTGTACCGCTTCGAAGGGGGCTTGAAGGAGTTGCCCGGCGTGGCGTTCCATTCGGTGATGACGCCGATCGAGCAGGAGGCCATCCCGATCGCCGGCAGCGTCGGCAAGGGCGGCATCGTCAACGGCCTGTATTCCATCCACGTACGCCTGCTCGACGGCGTCGAGGGCGGCCTGACCGGCGTGATGCTGCTCAATGACGGGCGCATCCTTGGCGGCGACGCATCCTTCTACTATCTCGGAACTTACACCTCGGAGAACGGCCGCTGGAAAGGCCAGATTCTCAATCAGGAGCACACGCCCGCCATGGGCGAGAATCCCATCTTCGGCGGGCATGAAGTCGGCATCGGCTTTTCCGGCTCCTGCGACGAGCAAGGCGCGCTCCTGGAGGCGACCGCGCTCGCCGGCAAGCGCAGCCTTCGCATGACCGCGGTGCTCAAGCTGATGCGCCGGGTATAGCGGCCGATGGTTGATACCGTGCGCATGCTCTCGACGCTGGCGTTGAAGGGCGCCGTGCAAAGCCTGGCCGGCCAGTATCGGGCGGCCGGAGGCGCACGCATCGACGCCGATTTCGCGCCCACACTGGCGCTGTTGGACCGGCTGCGCGCGGGCGAGGCCGCGGACGTCGTCATCCTGACCCGCGAGGGGCTGGACGAAGTCGCGCGCGAGCGGCGGGTGGTCACGGAGACGTGCGTGGACCTGGCCCGCTCCTTTGTCGGCATCGCCGTGAAGGCTGGGGCGGCCCATCCCGATATCGCGACCGAGGCGGCGCTGCGCGCGGCGTTACTCGGCGCGCGCTCGGTGGCCTATTCGCGGCTCGGCGCCAGCGGCATTCTGTTTGCAAGACTGATCGAGCAACTCGGCATTGCCGCCGAGGTCAATGCGAGAGCGCAGATCATCCCGCAGGGCTTTACCGCTGAGAAGCTGGTGACCGGCGAGGCCGATCTCGCCGTCCAGCAAATCAGCGAGTTGAAGCAGGTCGGCGGCATCGCGGTGGTTGGAGCCATTCCACGCGACTTGCAAACGCCCGCGGTGTTTTCCGCCGGGCGTATGGTAGCGAGCAACAAACCGGATGAAGCGGACCGGCTGCTGCGATTTCTTGCGTCGCCTGCGGTCGCACCAGCGTTGCGCGAGAGCGGGCTCGAGCCCTGAATTTCAATCCCGGATCAAGACGACACCGGCGATCAACAACACTGCGCCTGCGAGCCGCGCGGCGCTGACGGGATGCGGCGTCAGCCCGAACGCGCCGAAATGGTCGAGCGTCACCGCAGCGAGCACCTGGCCGGCAATGACCAGCGCAAACAGCGTCGCTGCACCGAGCGAGGGCAACAACAGGATCGCCAGCAGGATGAAGGCAGCGCCGAACACGCCACCGGACCACGCATACCACGGCACATCGACCATTGTTTTCCATGACGGCACGCGTTCGCCGAGCGCGATCACCGCGACGATCATGGTGATGAGGCCGCCCGCATAGCTGATCAGCCCCGCCCAGGCCGGCGAGCCCAGCGCCGTGCGCAGACTGCCATTGAGCACCTGCTGGGTCGCGACGCTGACGCCAGCCCCGAGCGCAAGGAGGTACAGGAAGAAATGTTGCACGGGGGCCCCATTCATTCCGTGCCGGCAGAGCGATCCGGCATCACAGGGCCAGAGACAACGCGAATAGCAGGACCGGAACAAGAGGGCCCGCGGCGCAATTATTGCGGACGGGGGCTCGCAAAAAGCGGTGCTTTCCATGATCCGAAAACTGCAATCGGGCGAATACCGGCTCTATTCCCGCAAAATCAATCCGAAAACGGGCAAGCGCCGTAACCTTGGAACCTTCAAATCGCGTGCCGCGGCGGAAAAGCACGAGCGCGCGGTGCAGTACTTCAAGCGGCATTAAAACGCGGCTGGTTCCGGGCTTCCGGCGGTGCTAAGCCCCCGCGAGATGATTTGACAAAGGCGGGACACCTTCGTTGCTGAACGGGCTCTACAAGGTCGAGTACGGCGTGAACGACGCGTTCGGCCGCAGCATCATGTGCATGCACAATGGCAAGCTGTTGGGCGGCAATTCCGCCTTTGCCCATCTCGGCACCTACCAGGAGACGGCTGGGGAAATTATCGGCGAGGTCATCACCCAGCGCCACAATGACGACCCCCACTACAAGCCGCTGATGGACACCGATGTCGCCGCCATCAGCGTGCGCGGCAGGCTGCAGGGCAACAAGATTCGTTTTGAAGGCAGCGCCGCGCCGCGGCCCGGCGCCCTGTTCTGGGCCGAGTTGACGCGGCTCGACGACGAGGCGCTGCCGCCGGTCGGCACCGTCGGGCCGGGCGGCATAGTCAACGGGCTCTATTCCCTCCAGCTCCGCGCGCTCGATGGTATCGAGGCCGGTCTGTCCGGCGTCATGCTGCTGCTGGACGGCCGCATCCTCGGCGGCGATGCTTTCTTCTATTACCTCGGGGCCTACGCTTCGGCCGACGGCCGCTGGAAGGGTGAGATCCTCAACCAGGAGCATACGCCGGCGAAGGGCGAAAACCCTGTGTTCGGCGGCCATGAGGTGGGCATCGGCTTTACCGGCACCTGCGACGAAGCCGGCGCTCAACTCGAAGCCATTGCGCTCGCGGGAAAGCGCAGCTTGCGGCTGGCTGCGACGCTCAAGTTGATGCGGCCCGCTTAGCCACGCTTGCGCCGCGCGAAAAACCACACGGTGAGGGCCACGGGCGAGCCAACGGCGATCCAGGAAAAATAACGGCCGGCGCCTTCCGAAAGCAGCGCCGTCAACAACCCAGCGACCGACAGCACCCCGATCAGCAGTGGACCGCCATACACGGTCCACCAATTGCCGCTGGAGCGCAACTTGCGTGCGTCGGTCATCGCGACGGCTGCAACGCAGGCTGTCCCGCGATCGCGTGGCTGCGGTGCTTGCGGCGTTTGACGACCCACAGATAGAGCCCGCTGACGATGACGACGATGGTCATGATGTCGAGCAGGGCCCAGATGATCTTCAGCGGCATGCCGCCATAGTCACCGAAGTGCAGCGGCTGCGAGACCAACAGTGCCTTGAGATAGACCGGAAGATCGCGCGCGTCGGAGACTTCTCCGGTTTCGCCATCCAGCAGCACTGGTTTGAGCAGCCGCGACGTCAGCGGCGTGTCGCCGCGCATGAACACCGCGAAATGATGCGAGCTCGTGAACGGCGTGCCGGGGAAGGCAACGAAGGAGACGTTCATGTCCGGCGCGGCCTTACGTGCATTCTCAAGCGCTACATCAAGCGAGGCGAGATGGACCGGCGGCGGCTTGCCGGCATAGGGTTTGACCATGTCGGCGAGTTCGTTGGCCTTCCACTGGCTCAGCATCACTTCCGCAAGCGTATTGATGACGCCGGTGGCGCCGACCACCAGCGCCCATGCGATGGTCACCGCGCCCAGAAGATTGTGCCAGTCGAACCAGGCAATGCGGCGCGACTTGTCCCTGAGGGTGCCGAAGCTCAGGCGGCGCGTGAACGGCCAGTACAGCACCACGCCGGAGACGATGGCGACCAGGAACAGGAATCCCATGGCGCCGAGGAACAGCTTGCCAGGCTGGCCCGCAAACATATCGACGTGGAGTTTGAGGAAGATCAGCATCGGGCCGCCACCGACCGAGCCGAGCGGCTTGGCGGTGTGTGCATCATAGGCCCTGAGCGTCGCGGCATCCGGATCGCCGTCGACCTTGTTGTTGGTGAAGGCGATCACGTTGTTCGGCTCGTCCTTGTCCCACAAGATATATTGCAGGACGCGACCGGGATCGTTCGCAAGCGCCGTGCGGGCGATCTCGTCAATGCTCCGCTTCACCGCGCCCGGCTGGGCGATCTCGGGCTTTGGATCGTAGCCGAGCAGCTCGTCGATCTCATGATGGAAGATCAGCGGCAGGCCTGTGATGCACAGCAGCAGCAGGAACAGCGTCGATATCAGGCTGCTCCAGGTGTGGACCACCGACCAGATACGAACCGTCCTCGCCTTCAGCGCAGCCTCCTAACTCGTCCCAGTTACCATTTGTAGGCGAGGCTCGCCGTCACGCGGCGCCGATCACCGTAGAAGCAGGACGTATCGGACGCACAACTGGCGACGTAGGTTTTGTCGGCAATATTGATGACGTTCAACGCCGCGCGCCAGTTTTGCCATTCGTAGTGGATCGCCGCGTCACCGAGCACTACAGAAGGAACGATTAGCGTGTTCGCGGTATCGGCAAAGGACTTCCCGACATAGCGCACGCCGCCCCCAAAACCAAAACCCCGCAGCGGCCCCTCTTGGAACGTGTAGTCAGCCCAGAGGGATCCTGTCTGTTGTGGCGTGTTGGTGGGTGTCAGGCCGATCAGGGCCGGATTCGCGTCCTTGCTGATAAAGAGATCGTAGGTGGTGAACGCGCCAACCATCTTCAGGCCAGGTGCGAGATTGGCTACGGCCTCCAGCTCGAGACCGCGCGAGGTGACCTCACCGGTCTGGTTCTGAAGAGTCGGTACGATGCCCGGCACTGTCGTCGGCACGTTTTTCCGCTTCAGATCGAACAGGGCAATTCCAAAGTGGCCGTTGAAGCCGGTGGGTTGATACTTCAGTCCGATCTCGGCCTGCTCGCCGGTTTCCGGCAGGAACAGTTGGTTCGACGCGTTCAGGCCGATGATCGGGTTATAGCTTGTCGCGTAGGCAACATAGGGCGCGAGCCCGTTGGCGAAATTGTAGATCAGGCCGGCACGGCCGCTGAACTTGCTGTCCTCGCGGTTGTACAGCGTGGCGCCGCTCGGACGATCGGCCTGACTGGTCGATACCCAGTCGTTACGGCCGCTCAGCACCAGCGTGAACCCGCCGAACTTCATCTGGTCTTGAATGTAGGTGCCGAGTTGATTCTGAGTCAGGAGGAAGTTGCGGAATGGCGCGACCGTGAACGGTATGTCGCCGACACCGTAGACCGGATTGAACACGTTGATCGAGGGCACACCGCCGAAGTCGAAGATTTGGTAGTCGTCGATCCGATAAGCTTTCAGATCGAGGCCGAATAGCATCGTGTGCTGCACTGGGCCGGTATCGAAACGATACTCCAACTGGTTGTCCAGATTGCCCTGGTTGGCGGTGTTCTTCGCGTACCAATTGTAGCGGGCGAGGTCACCGGTGGCGATGTTGGAATAGCTATTGCCGACCAAACCGCGATAGGTGATGTCAACATGCGCGTAGCGCGCATTCTGCCGGAATGTGACGCTGTCAGAGAGGTTGCGCTCGAATTGATAGCCGATCATCTCCTGTTCGCGCTTGAACGTATCGACGCTGGGGTCGCCGACGAACCGCTTTGTCGGAATACGCCCAAAGGGCGCATCGACCACCGTTCCGACATATGGCAGGAAGTTAATGCCGCGCGTATCCTGCTTCGACGCCGAAGCCAGCACGGTGAACGTCGTGTCTGCATCCGGCTTGTAGGTGACGGACGGCGCGATGAAATAGTTGTTGTCGGGGGTGAAATCGACCTGGGTGCCGCCGTTCTGGACCTGGCCGACCACACGGTAGAATAGCTTGCCGTTTTCGGGCGCGGTCGCAACCGGGCCGCCAAAATCGAAAGATAGATAAGCATTGCCGAAATTATTGACGCCGGTCTCGAGATAGCGGATCGGCTCCACCGGGGGCGTCTTGCTGACCGCGTTGACGATACCGCTCGGGCTGGAGCCGCCATACAATACGGCGGAGGGACCGCGCAGCACCTCGACGCGGGCGAGGTTGAACGGCTGCAATTTCCAGCTCGCATAGGACGTGTAGAAGAGCTGCAGCCCGTCGAGGAACAGGCCGACATCGTCCGACTTGAAGCCGCGGATCAGGAACCAGTCGTTGCGGGTGTCGGCGCCGAATGTCCCGGCGACGACGCCCGGGGTGTAGCGCAGGATCTCGTCGAACTTGCCGGGCTTCTGGTCGCGAATCTGTTCGCTGCCGATCACCGAAAGCGACTGCGGCGTCTCCATGATCGGCGTGTTGGTCTTGGTGCCCGCCATCGAGCGGCCGGCGACATAACCCTGGACGGCGCCGCGCGGGTTTTCGACGAAGCCGACGCCGCGTTGCGGCTGCGGTCGGTTGGATTGCGCTGCCTGCGTTGCGCGCCGTGTCTGGCGCCGTTCCGGCGCTGCGGCGCGACGGCGAGCCTCCGGCGAGGCGACGACGACGGGAGGCAACGACTGCGCTCCGGATTGCGACGAAGAACTTGATTGCGCGAACGTCGACTGCGGCCACAACGCCAATACGGACACGGTCGCCAACGCGACGATCCGGAACAAATCACGAGACTTCAAGGTTCACCCCAACCTGCGAGCACTCACGCCGCCTTCAGGAAGTCGGGCAGCGCAACGCGGTGACGCATACGCGAGGTATTACGATTCCTCTAATGGAATGGTTCTTAGAGGGGCTCTTAGAAGGCTTCCAGCAAACGCCCGAGAAATTGATGATGCAGCATCAACACTCGGAAGTTGTGACACGGGACAGCAATACTAGTTCCACGGCGTGCGCCAGATCAGGAATAGGAACAGGTATTCCGCTGAGGCATTAACAGCGTGAGCTGATGTTTGAAGGGAGAGACCCGTTCAGCCATGACCCGAAATCGCGAGCCCAATGGCGTCGAGCCCGAGAAGACGGAAGACGATATTCAGCGAGAGCAGCTCGGTCCGCGCGGCGTACCCGGGGCGCCCGATCCTGCGAGGATGACGCCTCAACGGGAGAAGAAGACGCCGAAGTACATCGATCCCGGACACACGGCATAGTGCGAAGCGGGAGCGCCCGAGTTCGAGGCGGAAAACTCCTGCGGCCTGCCCATCAGGCTAGTTCCCGAACGCAATCTGAACTCCCAGATTGGATTCAACCGATCCAGGAGTTCTGTCATGCCCGACCCGACCGCAGTTATCCTTCCGTCGTTATCTTCCGCCCTTGCCGATGTCGTCACCCGGACGAGGTCTGCGATCGTCTCGGTGCATTCGCACCGCTCGCGGGCCTCGGGCTTCATCTGGAAACCCGGCCTGATCGTGACGGCTGATGAAGCGCTGGCCGACGAAGGCGAAGTCTCAGTCAAATTTGCCGACGGAACGACGCAGTCGGCCAAGATCGCAGGACGCGATCACACCACCGATATCGCGCTGCTGCGGCTCGATACCAAGAGTGATGCCGGCAATACTGCCTCCGTCGCATTCTCTCCTGTTGTTCCGGATCTGGGCTCGCTGATGGTCGTGGTCGCTGCCGAGCATGGCGTTCCCACGGCGGCGCTCGGCGTCGTCTCGCTGGTCGGAGGCCGCTGGCGCAGCCTTCGTGGCGGTGAGATCGATGCCAGGATCGAGCTCGACGTGCGGCTGCGCAGCAATCACGAGGGGGGACTTGCCGTCAACGCCTCCGGCGAAGCGATCGGCATGGCCGTCCAAGGCGTGCGACGCATTCTCGTGATTCCCGGCGCGACGATCAACCGGATCGCGGGAAGGCTTGAAACCCATGGCCGGATTGCGCGGGGCTATCTCGGGGTTGGATTGCAGCCGATCAAGCTCGACGATGGCGTCGGAGCGATGGTGATGAGTGTCGACAAGTCAGGTCCCGCGGCCGCCGCCGGTATCCTGCAAGGCGACGTGATCATTGGATGGAACAACGAGAAGCTGACCAGCATGCGCTCGCTGATCCGATCGCTTGGGCCCGACAGTATCGGCTCCGTCGTCGACATCACAATTCGCCGCGCCGGCCAACCGCTGCAAGTCAAGCTCACGATCGGTGAAAGGCCGGAACCGTGAGCGAAGCGGCATCGCCGGTCATTGTGGTAGCTATCGAGATCGCCGATCCGGCGCTGGCGGACCGGCTCGCGTCTCTGCTCGGCGGCGTGTCCGGACTTCGTCTGGCGGCGCCCGGAGAGGCAGCGACGGTCGCGCTCATATCACGCGACGCGCCGACGGCCGTCGACGCGTCCGATATCGATCTCACGCCACGCGAGCGCGACGTGCTTGTCCTGATGGCCGAAGGCGCATCCAACAAAGCCATTGCGCGCCAACTTGGAATATCCGTACATACCGCCAAATTCCATGTGGCTTCGCTGCTTGCCAAACTTGATGCCACCGGCCGCACCGACGCCGTGACACATGCCGCGCGACTTGGCGTGATCAATCTGTGATTTCTACGCGCGGACGGCAATCTCTCTCCTTACCCGCGGCCCTTGTTTGCGGCGTGGTCTTTCAACTGTTCGGTTTGGGACCATTTGCTGTCCTGGCCGCGATCGCGCGAATGCTCGGTCTTGTCGCGGTTGGAGAGCACCGCGTTGTCGCCGATCAGATCGTTCTGCACGTCGGTCATAGCGCCGGTCCCGGCGCCTTTGCCCTTCGCGCCAGGGCCGAGATGCTTGCCGTCTCCGTGTGCTCCACGTGTCATGACACTATCCCTATGGCTTTTGAGGCTTGTGGCCGGACTGGCCCGGACGATTGTGCTTGTTGTGCTGGCTTTCCTGGTTGAGTCCGCCGCGGCTTACTGGAAATTCCGATTGGCGTGCTTCGCGCTTCGCTATTTTGGCGCCGCCAGGGTGCTGGGTCTGCGCAATCTCCTCCATCTGTCTCGCGTCGGGCACATCGGGCTTCCGTTCAAGAATGCGCATTTGCTGCTCGTGCGTCTTCTTCCCCTGCAGCGGCATTCGCCGCGGCCCGCTATCCCGATCGTTTTGCGGCGGCCCGCGGCGGCGGTCGCGAACTTCTGCCTTAGTGATACCACCCTGAGGATTCGTATCATTCTCGATGTCGCCCTCGAAGGTATTGGCGCCCTCGAATTCCTCAAGCTCGTCGGACGTTACCTGCGCCATCGATGTTCCCTTCGAGCCTCCGATCAGCGGATTTCGAACAAGATCGACGTTAGTCGGTCGGTTCAGTTTCACATGCTTGGTGCTCATGACGCGTCCTTCGATGCGGGATGGGTGCCGCCGCCCTTTCGCTCCGGCTCGTGAGTGTGGTGGGTGTCATGTTCGCCGCCGCCGCCGGACACCTTGCTGTGCCGGCGCTGCGGATCATCGGCGGGCGGCTTTTCGACGTGAAGCGGCGCCTTGGCGTTTTCATGGGAAGCACCCGGGCCGCCCTGGCGAATGCTCGCGCGCGTATTCGTTGAAGTCGACATGGTACTCGCTCCTGACTAGCGATCCTGCTGATAGCCCTGATGAGTCGTGTTCTGAGCGGTGTTGCCCTGTTGCCCCTGCTCACGGGTATTTTCAACGCGGCCGCCCTTCCGAACTTCATGGGCGTTGCCGGATTTCGGATCGCCTGTACCCTTGTGGCTTTGATTGTCCTGCGGCACGGGCGGAGGTCTGGTCATTGCTCGCTCCCGTTGTTGATTGCTTTTGTGCTGCAAGACAACGCCCGGCGAACATCAGGGTTCTTGTCGATCTTCGGAACCGCGATCAGATGCCGCATCAGGCCGCCGATGAAACCCGATTGTTACGGGGCCACAAAGCCTGAACGTCTTCCGGAAGCGCGTGGCGCACCTTCTCGACCTGATTTGGATCGACATGATGGTTCAGAACGCGGAACACCGCCTGCGCTGCATCTTTGGAATCGACCGGTTTCTGCGAACTAAGTTCTGCCGAGACGATGGAGAGAAACTCGTCTGCCGATCGCCATGCCTTCGGCGTTTCACTTGGCCGCCATTGGTCGTAATACGTGCCGCGCACCAGTAGTGGGAGCTGCGCGCCGAGATGGGCGGCAAGATTGACCGGAACCCGGTCGCGGATGGTTCGCAATACCGATCCCAGAATATGCCACGCCAGCTTGCGATCGCGCGGCAGGTTGGTCATCACTTCGTCCAACCACGTGTTGGTGATCTGGAGCGTTCTGTCGAATACTTCGAGACCTGTTGCGCTCATGGGAACTCTCCGTCGGTTCAATTGGAGCTAACGGGCTAACGATGCCGGTACAGATCGGTTCGCAGCGCTGGAAGGTTTTACCGCCCATACGCGAGATCATTCGGCCCCTGGTATATGTCTCCTGGGATGCAGTTGTGTCGACAAGCCAAAACACCGTCAGGTAGCTTGGCTCGTTGCGGCGGGAATATTTCGGAACCGCTTCCACAAGCACGCCAGATGTCCTAAGCAGCGGCCACATCGATTTCCTCCCTTCAGGGCCCAATGATCCGTCTCGATAACGTCAGCAAGCAAGTCGGCCACCAGATTCTCTTCATCGAAGCCTCCGCAGCCCTTCAGAAGGGCGAGAAGATCGGCCTCGTCGGCCCGAACGGGGCGGGCAAGACCACGCTTTTCCGGATGATCTCGGGCCAGGAACTACCCGACGAGGGCCAGGTCTCGCTCGATCGGGGGATCACTATCGGCTATTTCAGCCAGGACGTCGGCGAGATGTCGGGCCGCAGCGCCGTAGCCGAGGTGATGGACGGCGCCGGACCTGTCAGCGTCGTGGCAAACGAGCTCAGGGAGCTCGAGGCCGCCATGGCCGACCCGGATCGTGCCGACGAGATGGAAGATATCATCGCGCGCTACGGCGAGGTGCAGCACCGCTTCGAGGAGCTCGACGGCTATGCGCTTGACGGCCGGGCTCGCGAGGCGTTGTCGGGCTTAGGCTTCAGCCAGGAGATGATGGAGGGTGACGTCGGCGCGCTTTCCGGCGGCTGGAAGATGCGGGTCGCGTTGGCACGCATCCTCCTGATGCGGCCTGACGTGATGCTGCTGGATGAGCCGAGCAACCATCTCGATCTCGAGAGCCTGATCTGGCTCGAGCAGTTCCTGAAGGGATACGAGGGCGCGCTGTTGATGACCTCGCATGACCGCGAGTTCATCAACCGTATCATCAACAAGGTCGTCGAGATCGACGGCGGGACGCTCACGACATATTCCGGCAACTACGAGTTCTACGAGCAGCAGCGCGCGCTGAACGAAAAGCAGCAGCAGGCCCAGTTTGAGCGCCAACAGGCGATGCTGGCGAAGGAGATCAAGTTCATCGAGCGCTTCAAGGCGCGCGCTTCGCATGCGGCGCAGGTGCAGAGCCGGGTGAAAAAGCTCGACAAGATCGAGCGCGTCGAGCCGCCGAAGCGGCGACAGACGGTGGCGTTCGAATTCCTGCCGGCGCCGCGCTCGGGCGAGGATGTCGTCAGCCTGAAGAACATCCACAAGGGCTATGGCAGCCGCACCATCTATCAGGGCCTTGATTTCATGATCCGCCGCAAGGAGCGGTGGTGCGTGATGGGCGTCAACGGCGCCGGCAAGTCGACGCTGTTGAAGCTGGTGGCGGGCTCGGCCGAACCCGACGATGGCATGGTGGCGATCGGCGGCAGCGTGAAGATGGGCTACTTTGCCCAGCACGCCATGGACCTGCTCGACGGTGAGCGCACGGTGTTCGAATGGCTGGAAGATTCCTTTCCGCAGGCGGGACAAGGTTCGCTCCGCGCGCTCGCGGGCTGCTTTGGTTTCTCCGGCGACGACGTCGAGAAGAAGTGCCGCGTGCTCTCGGGCGGCGAGAAGGCGCGGCTGGTGATGGCAAAAATGCTCTACGATCCGCCGAATTTCCTGGTGCTGGACGAGCCGACCAACCACCTGGACCTCGCGACCAAGGAAATGCTGATCAATGCGCTGTCCGAGTTCGAGGGCACCATGCTGTTCGTGTCCCACGACCGGCATTTCCTCGCGGCGCTCTCCAACCGCGTGCTCGAGCTGACGCCGGAGGGCATCCACCAATTTGGCGGCGGTTACACCGAATATGTCGCGCGCACCGGGCACGAAGCGCCGGGCTTGCGGAGTTAGCCTCGCAGCCTGGATGGAGCGAAGCGCGATCCGGCAACAGCCTATTTGCCTACCAGTGGGGCGATGGCCTCAATCTCATTGGTCCAGATGCCGCCGGAATAGTTTTGCGGCAGCCGCGCGAACTGCTCCGGCGTATCGATCCCGGTCGAGAATTCGCCGCCGCGATAGGGGCCAAGCACGAAAACCTCGCTGTTGGCCGCCTTCATGCGGTTGAGGAAGCGGTCGGGCCAACCCCACATCCACGGCGCGACGTTGATCGGCAGCATCACTATCGCGTTGCTGCACGCTTTCGGCACGATGCCGGTCCAACCGTACCCGATGTAGCCGAGCAGGCAGCTCTTGATCGTGGCGCGCGAGATCGTCCGGACATCCGGAAGGCGCTGGCGCACGATCCCGACCGGCTCGTCGCCGCCATATACCATGATCTGCGCCCGGCGTTCGGCGGAGAGCCTGCCCAGCACGGCCGCCAGCTTCTCCCCCTCGGACGGGTCGCGGCCCTTTACGTTGATCAGGAGCCGCTGCTGCGGAAGGGTCGCCAGCACCTCGGTGAGTGTCGGCATCAGGCCGATGCCCTTGCCGCGAAACGGAAAGGTCTTGCTACCATCGGCTGTATAGCCATGGCCGATATCGAGCTTCTTCAAATAGGCCATGGAGTGTTCGCGCGTGACGCCGTGCCCGTCGGTGCGGCAATCCAGCGTCCAGTCGTGAAACACCGCGAATTCGCCGTCGGTCGTCGGGTGAACGTCGAACTCGACGACATCGGCGCCGGCCGCAAGGCTGGCTCGCATCGATTCGATCGTGTTCTCCAGATAGTGATGGCTTGAAGGCAACATTCGCGCCGCCGTGCAGGTGTCGTTCTTCAGCTCGCGCTCGTCGAAGCGCTGAGCAATGCCGCGATGCGCGAGCAGGACGGGCTTGCCCTCCTGATGGGCAGCGAGATGATCGGTGTTGTTGAGGTAAATGGCTGCGCCAAAGACGGCGATCGCCGCCGCCGCATATTTCAGTTTCTTGTTCAAGGCTTGCCCCCGCGTAGGAGGCGGATCGCTAGGCATGATTTTTGGTCTATTTGCGGCAGCGGATGCGGGGAGGCACGAAACGCATGGCGCTGCGCATCGCGCCGGCTTGTCGGCGCTGAAGCTGCCCGTTACCGTGTTTCAAAGCGCCGACCGTCGGCCTGATCACGGCTGACGGCGACCGCTTCGATTATCGATTCAAACGGGCCTGACTGACGATGGGAATGCAACGGATGGATTTCGAGACGCTGGTTCAGACCCGCAAAAGCGTGCGCGGCTTTACCAAGGAGCCCGTCTCCCGCGCCGTCATCGAGGACATCATCGAAGTCGCCAAGCGCGCACCGTCGTCGATGAACACACAGCCCTGGCACATCCATGTCCTGACCGGCGAACCGCTGGAGGAGGTGCGCCGTCGCAACATGGAGGAAATGATTGCGGGCGCCAAGCCGAAGCGCGATATTATCAGCCATGGCGAATACCAGGGCGTGCACCGCGGCCGGCAGGTCGATATCGCCAAAAAGCTGTTCGCCGTAATGGGCATCGCGCGTGACGACAAACCGATGCGGCAGGACTGGGTGCTGCGCGGCTTTCGCCAGTTCGACGCGCCGGTCTCGCTGGTCCTGACCTACGACAAAATTCTCGATCCTGGCGCGGTCTGCCACTTCGATCTCGGCGCACTCTGCTATGGCATCGTGCTCGCCGCCTGGGACCGCGGGCTTGGCAGCGTCATCAACGGGCAGGGAATCATGCGCTCGGACATCGTGCGCGAGGTCGCCAATATCCCCGAGGACGAGGTCATCATGACCTGCGTCGCCGTGGGCTATCCCGACGACAACTTTCCCGCCAATGCCGTCCGCTCCGACCGCGAGCTGAACAGCGATTTCGTCCGCTATATCGGCTTTGCCGATTGACGAGCGAATTTACGCCGCCCGCACCTCCGAGAGGAAGCGGTTGACCTGCCCGGCGAGGTCCTTGGACTGCGAGGATAACTGCTCGGCCGCACCGAGCACCTGATTGGCGGCAGCGCCGGTATCGTCGGCGGCCTTCTGGACGCCGGTGATGTTGGAATTGACCTCCTGGGTGCCGCGCGCGGCTTCCTGCACGCTGCGGGAGATTTCCTTGGTCGCGGAGCCCTGTTCCTCGATCGCGGCGGCAATCGCGGTTCCGATCTGGTCGATCTCGGCGATCACGTTGGCGACGTTCTGAATCGCCGTCACGGTCTGATCGCTCGCCGCCTGAATCGACGCGATCTGCTCGGAGATTTCCGTGGTCGCCTTGGCAGTCTGGCCGGCCAGCGATTTGACTTCGGAAGCGACGACCGCAAAGCCACGGCCGGCATCGCCGGCGCGCGCGGCCTCGATGGTCGCGTTCAGTGCCAGCAGGTTGGTCTGCGCGGCAATGCTCTGGATCAGCGTCACGACGTCGCCGATCTTCTGCGCGCCCTCGGCGAGCGAGCGGGCGGTCTCGCCGGTGCGCCGCGCATTATCGACGGCGCGGGCGGCGATTTCGGTCGATTGCGCGACCTGGCGGCCGATCTCGGAGATCGAGGAGGTCAATTCTTCGGTGGCGCTGGCAACCGTCTGCACGTTGGCCGAGGTCTGCTCGGAAGCGGCGGCAACGATCGCCGCCTGGCGGTTGGTGGCGGTCGCCGTCGACGACATCGACTGCGCGGTGTCTTCCATGACGGACGAGGCGGCCGAAAGTCCGCCCACGAGTTCGGTGACCTTGGCTTCGAACACGCGCGTGAGTTCGTCAAGCACCTGGGCGCGGCGCATCTTGCCGTCGTTCTCGGCGGCCTTCTCGGCGGCAAGACGTTCCGCCTCGATCATGTTGTCCTTGAAAACGCGCACCGCCGATGCCATCGCGCCGATCTCGTCGCCGCGGCCGGCGCCGGCGATTTCACCGGATACGTCGCCGCTGGCCAGCCGCGACATGGTGGTGGTGAGGTCGACGATCGGCATGCAGACGCGGCGGCGCACCATCACGATCAGCGTGGCGCTGGCGGCGACAACCGCGATCAGGCCCGCCAGCGCGATGAGGAAGCTGAAGCGCGCGGAGGAATAGGCCTCACCGAGCACCTGCTCGGCGTTGTCGTAGAACGCGTCGCGGACCGTAATGATGGACGCAAGACCGAGTTGAGTCTCCGCGTAGTAGGTTTCCATATCATGTTCATACTTGCCACTGATGGCGCCATCCTTGACGAGCTTCAGCTCTTTGCCGAAGCGATCGACATAGGCCGCGTTCATCTTGTCGAGCGCCGCGGCCACATTAGCCGGCGTAGAGGGATTGCCGCGCAATTCCTGCAGCGACATCAGAATCTGATCGTTTCTCCCTTGCGAGCGGCTGATCTCCATCTTCTCGGCTTCGGTGGCTACCCGGTTGGCGCCGATGAGATTCTTGTGCAGGCTGGAGTTGAGACCGCCGACGTCGCGTAGCGTCCAGGCGACGTTGGCGTAGCTTGCCTGCCGGTAGGCCGTGCCGTCGAGCAGCGCGATCTTGCGCACCTGCTCGTCGAGCAGCGTCGTGACAGCCTTGTTGAAGACGGAGTTGTCGGAGACGATTTTCCTGGCAGCATCGCGGCGGGCTTCCGGCGGACCGGTGAGGGCCTTGTCGATGCCTGCGCGCAGCGCGGCGAACTGGGTATTCAGGGCATCGATGCTGCTTCCGACGGCAGCACTGTCTTCGATCGCGCCCGCCAAGGTCGCCTTGACCCGGTTCATCTTGTCGCGCGCCCCATCGGTGTTCTTGCGATATTTGTCGAGTTCGGCGAGCAGTTTCGGATCCACGGTAGGAGGTCCGAACATGATGTTGGTGGCAAAGCCGCGCTCGGGATTCATGTAGCGCGGGATGTCGCCGACCGCACGCACCACCTCCAGCCGGCTCTGCGCGACCGAGACCTTGTCCATGGTCTGGTACTTCGAAACCGCCACATAGACGGCGAGCCCGCCGCCGACTGCGGAAAGCGAAACGATGGCAGCGGTGAGGAGGGTGCCGATTTTCATGGGATTTTAGGCCATTTGCGCTGGTAACGGATGTGCGGACTGCCAGTATAGGTGGTGCAAATTAATCCAGGGTTACGGTTGCACGTGTCACACCGACCCGTTCCAGTTGGTATTGGCGATGGCGCGTGGTGCCGCGGCCTTAGCGACAGAGGAGCGAGGAAATGAAGATCGTCATTATCGGCGGTACAGGTCTGATCGGTTCGAAATTGGCCCCGTTGCTCGCCTCGCGCGGTCACGAGGTGCTGCAGGCGTCCCCGAGCAGGGGGATCAACGCCGTGACCGGGGAGGGGCTGCAACCGGCGCTCGTGGGAGCCGACATTGTCGTCGACGTCTCGAATTCGCCCTCGTTCGAGGACAACGCGGTGCTGCACTTCTTCGAGAGCGGAACACGCAACCTGATTGCGGCGGCGAAGCAGGCCGGTGTGCGGCACTGCATTGCGCTGTCGATCGTCGGTACCGACCGGCTTGAGAGCAGCGGGTATTTCCGCGCCAAGCTGGCGCAGGAGCGGCTGATCGAAAATTCCGGGCTGGCCTACACGATCCTGCGCGCCACCCAGTTCTTCGAGTTCGTCGGCGCAATCGCGGATTCCGGGCGCAGGGACGGCGAGGTTCACGTTTCCAGCCAGTTGATGCAGCCATTGTTGTCCGATGAGGTCGCGCAAGCGCTGGCCGACGTGACGCTCGGCGAGCCTGCCAACGGCATATGCGAGGTCGCGGGTCCCGAAGCGGCGCCGCTTGCGGATTTCGTCGGCCGCTGGCTCCGCAAGCAAGGCGATACCAGCAAGATCGTGGCGGGCGTAGACGTGCCGTATTTCGGCGCGCCACTCGCGTTGCGCACGCTGGTGCCGGACGACGGCGCGCGGATCATGCCGACGCGTTTCGACGATTGGCTGGGTAGGACTGTCAAAATGGCGTGAGCTGTCCGAAGTTATATCGTCGTCCCTGCGAACGCAGGGACCCATAGCCACCGCTCTCGCTTGCCGATGGGATAGCGGGCCCCAGCTTCGCGTCACAATCAACATTTGTGGTTATGGGTCCCTGCGTTCGCAGGGACGACGTGACATCGCGATCTCGCGGTGCATTGCGCCCGAGGTTTGCTATCAACTTCCGGCCCTCCTGATTCAGAGGGCGCAGGGAAGACCGGATGCTTGCCGCACCCGCGGTCTCGTGTGCAAAGTGCGCAAAAGAACACGCACACGAGCATACAGGTACAGCGGGAGCATCCCGGCCTTCCCTGCGCAATGGCTTTACGGCTTATGCCGTGCTCCCCGGCGAACGGCTCTTTTGCCACCGTCGCTGCGCGAGAATAGCCCCACGCAACTTGATGCCAGCACCGCGACATCAGGACCACACGACTTCGCCGTACGCTTCCTGCGCGTACGTCTAGCGCGCATTCAGCGTCCACCGCATCTCACCGCACGTTCGTGACGATCGCGAAGCGCCCCTCCATCGGGTGAGACGGACGGAGTTATGCGACTGATTTGCCCCTCGCGTTAAGCGAAATATTTTAGATTCTTTTTGATTCCTGGGCTTGACGCCATTTCTGAAAATCAGAAGTGATTTGCCTGCGGCGGATTGCACTGGAGGTCCGGCTCCATCAGTCGCCGGCTCAGCACTCAGCGCGTTTCCTCTTCCGCGTTCTTCGATGCGGATTTCGGCTGCGGCGCCTTTGAACCCGTTTCCTGACAGGGCAGTTGCGTCCATGAGCCGTCGGTCGCCTGCTGATAGGCATGGCAGGAGGCGGAAGCGGGCGCTTCGCTCGTCTTTGCCGGTTGGGAATTCGTGTTGGAGTTCGTGTTGGAGTTTCTGGCGAGCGTCGGCGCTGCCAAAGTGAGGAGGGCGGCCGCCGAACCGAAAAAGATCGCTTGCCCTAACCGCATGGGAAATTCTCCTTTGTCGAAAACAATGTGTTCTTCCTAAAAAGGATTGTGGAATTTTTTGGGAATGCCGATGGAGGTACCGGCACTTGCTTAACGTTTTGCAAACGCCTGAAGGCCGCCGATGCGCTGCAGCGCAAGGCGAATTCTATTCTCGCGGTATGGAACCAGTTTCTTCGGCCGTGCGTTGGCTTGGCATCATGCCGAGAGGCACGGCCTCCATGCGTCGGGAAAAGTCACTCTTCAATGCGCTGCTCACCCATTTTCTGATGGGCGTGGCGCTTGGACTAACGCTGGTCCTGTTGCTCGGCCTCATCGATGCCTTCCATGTCAGAGACCTCGTCGCCAAGAGCGGCGCACCTGTTCAGACCACGGTGATGCTGGTGACAACCTACGGGCTAATGTTCGGCATCGGCGCGGCGCTGACCGGTTTGGTGTTGACGCTGGAAGACGAGAGCTGAGGTCGGACGGAGCGCTCGATCAGCGGCGCAGGCGGGCCATCGTACCGGCGGTAATCTGCATGGCGACGCCGACCACCCATCCGGCCATGATCATCCAAATCCATGCCAAATGCGGATCGTGGCGCAGCACGATTAGGCCGACGCAAGCGAACGCCGACAACGCCGCGAGGAAGGTCCCGATGGAGCTTAGCAGGTCCGGCGTGTCCACTCTGTCGACCCAGGCGTCATCGGGAGGCCGGTCGTTCGACGCGGTGACGCGCAGCGGCGTATCGATTCCGAGATAAAAGCCGATGGCGCCACCGACCATCATCAGCAGCAGGAACGCCTGATTGGTGAGTGCGGCGTGGCTCGTCCCTACCAGAGCCGCCACAAACAACCCGCTCGCCGCGCCTGCCATGGCAAGCCCGACGCGTTCCAGAACGTGGGCGACCTTTCGAACGCGGGTTTGCATGACGGTGAGCCCGCCCATTATGAAAGGGAGCTTAAGACGGTTTCAGGCAAGGTGAAAGCAACCTAGCGATGCAGATGGCGCGCCGAATTGATACAGCGCAAGATGCGGTCGGTCTGTAGAATTGGCTATGCCTGTTTCGATGGGAGACGCGAACATGAGCCTGTTGGGTATGCCATTCGATCCCGCGCGCGAGGCCGCGCTCGTCACCGGCGCGGGCAACGGGATCGGCCGCGCAATTGCGCAGGCGCTGGTGGGCGAGGGCGTCCGCACGGTGTTTGCCGATGTGAACCGGGACACGGTTACGGCGGCAGCCAACGCGTCGCCGCGGCCGGAGCTGGCACTGCCCTGGGTCGGTGATCTCGCCGATCCCGCGGCGCGCGAGGCGCTGCTGGCTGACGCCGCGTCTGCCGTCGGGCGCGTGACGCATTTCGTGCACAGCGCCTCGCCACCGCGGCGCGAAGCCGATCATGCGCTCGGCGTCACCACGGAGATTTGGGCGCAGATGCACGCGGTGAATCTGGACGCCGGATTCCACCTCTGCCGCGAACTGGCGCGCAAGCTGATCGCCGACAAGACGCCCGGCTCGTTCCTGCTGCTGACCTCGCTGCATGCCGGCACGCCGCGCAACCTGCCGCATTACTCGACGGCGAAGGCGGGGCTTTCGATGCTGGTGAAGGAATTGGCCAAGACGTTCGGCCGCTTCAACATTCGCGTCAACGCCTTGGTGCCGGGCGCGATTGCGGCCGGCGGCTTCGTCGCCGATCCCGCGCTCGCAAGACACATTCCGCTCGGCCGGCTCGGCCAGGCCGAAGAGCTTGCGCCGCTGGCGCTGGCGGTGCTGTCGAACCGGATATCGGCCTATGTCACGGGCGCGGCGATCGCGATCGATGGCGGGCTGTCGCTGACGAACTGGTTCGAGCCGCCGGAGTTGGGGGATTTGTGAGAGGGCTGTAGGGTGGGCAAAGGCGCTCTTGCGCCGTGCCCACCATATCGCCGCGGCGGCGCACTAACGGTGGGCACGCTTCGCTTTGCCAACCCTACAAGACTACAAGACTACGCGACTCCTACGCCGCCTTGATGCTTCTCGTGCCATTTTGGGCCGGGGCCGCGCATGTAGTGCAGCTCGGGGCGATAGGGGTTGCGGGCAAGGTCGAGCAGAACCTGCAATCGCGCGGCGACCTGGTTCAGATATCGAAGAAGCGATTGCACGGCCAGCATGGCGACCTCTCAATGCGGCTCGCCGAGCACGGACGAAAACGGCAGGGCGAAGATTTCGACGTCGAGATCGTCGCTCGCATGCAGTGTCCAGTCGCGCCAGTCTTCCGGGCACTGCGCCGTAATCAGCGACTGCACGACGCGGGCGGCGTGGTCACGCGCTTCGGCCAGATTTCCGACGGCAAGGCCACGCTGAACGATGCGTACGCCCTCGGAATTGGAGCAGTGGAAATAGACTAATGCCATGTCCGACTCCCGCGATTGCGATTCACGCTGAAAAAATATCAGGCGGACGACCGGCTTGATATTCGGGGAGATTGCGGGCGGGATATTACGGGGGAGAGCCGCCCCGGGTGGAACCGCGCGATCCCAAGATTTGTCCTAAAATTATCTACTGCGGCAGGAGGAACGAGATTTTCGGTTCGGCCGTTTTGACGAGGAAGCCGCGACATTCGAATCACTGCGGCGAGGACGGATGCAACCCCGGGAGAGCAACATGATGTCGGAAATGCAGATCCACACGATTGCACGCCAGATGATGGAAAAGCACGGCCTCACCGCGATCGCACAAGCCGCACACAATGCACAGGCTTGCGAGAGCAGTGGCGATATCGAGGAAGCCAAGGAATGGCGTCATATCGAAGACGCCATGAAGCTGATGCGAGGCCCGCATCAGAGCTAGCGGATTTGTCCCGGATGCGGCGCGGCACAGCGCGCGGCATCCGGGACACAGTTACTTACCGCAGCGGCATCGGCGGGCGGACCACCGGCTCGCCGTCATCAGCCATGGTTTGCTGCGGCGGTGCCGGCGGCAGCGGCGCGGGGGCGGCGGCTGGCGGCGGAGGGGGGACATAGGCGGCTTGAGCCGGTGGATAGTAAGCCGGCTTCGGCTTCCGGACAGGCGCGACAGGCGCATTCGCGGATCGGGGCGGTGGCGGCGCGGCTGTTACCCTCGGGCGAAAATTCTGTTCGGGTCGGACCTCAGCAGCCCTCGCTTCCGAAGCTTTCATTTCGGCAGCCTTGTCGGTAGCCTTGGCAAATTCCCGCGCCATTTGCGCCTGGCTTGCCTTGAGCTGCGCGATAGTCGCCTTCAGCTCCTCGACCTGCTGGCCCATCGCGGCGAGATCCTGTGCCATGGATTGCAACTGGGCCGATTCCGTGGAGGGAGCAGCCGCGGCAGTAGCCGTGGGTTCGGGTTGAGCCGGTGCTGCCGTTGCCGCCGGCTCCGCTGCGGCCTGATCGGTTGCGGCGGCTGGAGCAGCCGGCGCGCTCGGTTGCTCGGCCACGACGGGCTTGGCTGCCGAAGGCAAGGCAGCCAGCACGAAGGGCGGCGCCCATTCGGCAGCCATCGCCTTGGCCTGATCGCCATAATGCTGCCAGGCGGCGGCACCAATGGCGCCGACCAGGGCCAACAGCGCCATCATCACGCGCTTCGTCCATTTGGCCATCGGCCGCTCGCCGGCGGCGTTCAGGCCATCCAGCTTGATCTCCTCGCCCGGTCTGATGTTGTCGGCTTGGACATCACGCATCTGGGCATCGCGCATGTCGGTGGTGCGAAACGTCGGTTCGACCTGCGGGGTTGGCGCGCTGATCGAAATCGCGGGCGCGACGTGAACCTGCGGCTTGGCCGCGGCTTGGACTTGCGGCGCAACATTGACCTGCGGCGCCACCGGTTGGACTTGCGGCGCTACGGGAGCGGTGGCCGGATCGTGGGCCAGCGGCGGCGCCTTGTGGGCGTGCGCGGCCAGCACCGATTCGATCGCAAAAACGTCGTGCGGATCAGCCTCTTTCAGTGTTGGCGTGGATTGCATTGGCGGTCCCTTGCTCAGTCCAATGTCACCCGAATCGGGGCGGCAAGCATGCTCTGCTGCGTGGAAAACCTCTGCCCTGGCCACCACACGGCCAGCGAGGTTTGACCAAAGCAAGGCGAGAGCGTGGAGAGGTTGGGGCTGTGGCTCCCCCCGCCGGACTGGAACCCGGGCGCAGCGATCATGCCTGCAGGCGGCCGGGCACGGGCGCGGCGCCTGTCATCGGGCCGCGCTACGCGCAGACCCGTTGGCGCTCCTCATGATGAGGAGCTTACGACGCAGTGAGGTTAGAGGACGGCGCCTGCGCTGCCTGCCGGATGCCTGGCGTGCCACTTTGGGCCGGGGCCGCGCATGTAGTGCCGCTCGGGACGATAGGGGTCGCAGGCGCGCTCGATCAGGTGGTGCCACCGTGCCATGATCGCATCTAGGCGGCGGAGCAACATGGCAACCTCTCAGTGCGGCTTGCCGAGGACGAAGGCGAAGGGCAGAACGAAGATCTCCTCGTCGAAATCGTCGCTGACATGCACGACCCAGTCGCGCCAGTCTTCCGCGTCCCGCCCCATGATGAGCGATCGAACGATGCAGGCGGCGCGGTCACGCGCCTCGGCGAGGTCGCTCACCGCTTCGCCGGATCGGTCGAGCCGGACTTCCCGGGAGTTTGAGCAGTGGAAATAGACCTGGGTCATGTCGGGCCTCCTGTTGCAGGCGATCTTCATTGTTGGTCGCAGGCTAGCCGGACAAGGTTCTGGCGCTCCGTGATGCACGTCACGGTCGCGTATTAGGATTTTGTTAAGACTGTAATGGTCAAATTTTAGGCATGGAATCGCAGCGGAACCGGACCTCCCGAGCCGGCAGTTGCAAGAGAAGGCCGGCGGCGTAACGCCCGTCGGCCTTTTCTCTTTGCGATCCGCAGCAAATCGCCGCTGATATTCACGGCGCTGTGAATTCGCCTCCGGAACCAGCATCTTACCTGCCCGTTCGCTCTTCATGTTCACATTGGAGAATGAGCGATGACAAAACTCACACTGCTCGGCGCGGCCGCCATCCTTGCGGTAGGGCTCGCGACGCCTGCGCTCTCGCAGGAAGCCACCCAGGAGCCCGGCATGATCGGGTTCTCCCACCCGAACTCCGACTATCTGCTCGGCGGATACGGCGTGCGAACGCCAAGCCGTTATGACTACAGCTATTACTACGGCCCGCGTGTGTATGGCCCGCGCGTGTATTATCGCCCGGGCTATGTCGGCGGACCGGTTGGCGTGGCAGTCGGAACGGCGGCTGCAATCGGCGGGTGCGCCGTACGTCGATTCATATGCCTATTATGACGGGCCCGGCTATTGGTAGAGCCGGACTAGCAATTTCAAAAAAGCGGCCGCAAGGCCGCTTTTTTGTTGGCTGCTTGAATCTTCAGCGGGTGGCTGCGGCATAGGACGACAGCAGCGCGAGGAAGATGCGAGGAAGATGATCGTGTTCAGCACGGTCGCGCCGAGGATGAGTTCGATCGCCTTGCCAAGGCCATCGAGGCGGCTTCAGGCCTTGCATGAGAATGGCGCGCATGGTTCCAGTGTCATCATCCAATGTCCTGAGGGCTGAGGTCTCATGAGCAACCGTATTCTCGTCCTTTACGGCTCCTACCGTTCCGACCGCATGGGCATTCGTCTCGCGCAGTTCGTCGTCGAGGGGTTTCGCGCGCGCGGCGATGATGTCGAGTTGATCGACGCCAAGGCGATCGGCCTGCCGATGCTGGACCGGATGTACAAGGAGTATCCGAAAGGTGGTGCGCCCGCGGCGCTCGAAGAACTTGCGGGAAAGATCCGCAGCGCCGACGGCTTTGTGTTGGTGACCGGCGAATATAATTGGGGCATGCAGCCGGGGCTGAAAAATCTCACCGACCATTTTCTGGAAGAATGGTTCTGGCGGCCGGCGGCGATCGCGAGCTATTCGGCCGGCCGCTTCTCCGGCGCACGTGCCGCGCTCGCCTGGCACGGCACGCTTTCGGAAATGGGCATGGTGGTGATTTCGAGTTCGGTCGCGGTCGGGCCGATCGCGCAGACGCTGAGCGAAGACGGCAAGCCGATCGGCGAGGGCGGCAAGGCGCTGGCGCACGCGTTTCCGCGCTTCGCCGATGATCTCGTGTGGTGGATGGAGGCGGCACGGGCGCAGCGGGAGCGCAAGAAGCCGCCTTATTGAGGGGCACATCTCCCATGCCCCGAACGGAGCGCAATGTTGGCGAAAACGCACCCACTTTTCGCCACGGCTGGACAGCAGATTGCGAATTGCCTGCCATCTTCCGCCTTTCTTGAGCTGCCGCAGGCAGCTCATCCATTTGCTTCATGCACGGGTAGAATTGATGTCGCCAACGAAAGCGCGCTGCGGCCTGCTTGTTCTTGTGTTGATGGCCGCGCTCTCCGGCCCGGCTGTCGCGCAGAATCTCGATCAGGGCAAACCGGCGCCGAAACTGTTTGCCGAAGGTTGCGCGTCCTGCCATCGCAGCCCGCGTGGGCTCACCAAGGGCCGCTTTCACCTCACGCTCTATTTGTTTTTACAAAAACACTATTCCACCGGCGCGAGCTCGGCCTGGGCGCTGACGTCCTATCTGGAATCCATCGATAGCGAAAAGCGCGCCGCGGCGAAGCCGCAGGCAGCGTCAGCCAAGTCGCGATCATCGATGCGTCCGCCGGCGCCGGTGCCGTCGCGATAGGCCGCGTCGCCATCGCTTGCTCACGGCAACGCTGCGAAATCTCCCCGACGCGGCCATCTTTTCGACTTTTGCCGGCATAGCATCATCAGCATGTGTGGTGGCGGGGAGTAATGACGATGGTAGTGGCTGAACTTCAGACCAAGGTGGAGAAGTACGAGAGCCGGGCCGGCAAGTGCGAAGCAAAGGCCAAGGAGGCCACGGACAAGGCGCAACAGGCCTTCTACGAAGGGCTGGCCGGCTACTACGCGAGCCTCGCCACGGATTTCCGCAAGATTCTCGAGAAGCGAACCGCGTAGGCGGCACCATTGGCGGATTACGCCTTCGGCTAATCCGCCAAATCTACGCTCTACGAAATGGCATACGCGTATTCACGCGCCGCCGATGGCGCGGGTGATCGTTCCGCCGCCGCCGCAATTGGGGCAGGGAGAGCCGTTGATGCGGCCCTTGCCGTGACATTCGGGGCAGATGTCGTCGCCGGTGCCGGGCGTCCCGGGGGCTGCTTCATCGCCGGGATTGAGCATTGAGTTGGCCGCCTGCATCTGGGCGTTCGAGCGCGTTTTGGTGCTTTGCGAATTTGGCGCCTTGTTCCGCATGGTGCGTGCCTCCTTGAGAGATTTGCGACAACGCCGTTGCGGGCAGGAGGTTGCGAGGATGCGCAACCTTCGCCGCTGCGAAAGCGTTGCAACGACATGACGGAACACCCGACGATGCACCCCATGACGAGCTTCAACCCATCGGAGCCCGCCGTCCTGCACGACCTCGCAAGCGACCAGATCATCACCTGGATCGGCGATGAGGCCGACGATTTCCGCCGCTTCAGCCGCGCGCGAGACGACGGCACAGTGGCGTGGCGGGAATATGTGTTCGACGGCTGGGGAAATGTGATGGGCGGGTGAGAGCGCGCCAGACCAGTGTGCGCGGCATGCAGCCCGCTACTGCCGTTGCCGCGATATCTCCTTGCCGCGTTCGGCGAGCTTCACCATCACCTGCAGCGCCTGATTGGTCGGCGTCACGATGCCGAGTTCGGCGCCCTTGCGCACCACATGGCCGTTGAGAAAGTCGATCTCGCTGGGCTTGCCGCGGGCGAGATCCTGCGCGGTGGACGACATCTGGTTCGGCATCATGGTGGGGATGTTCAGGATATGCTCGAGGAGGTCGTCGGGAATCGAAACGCCGCACGCGCGGGCGACGGATATCGCTTCCTGCACCGCGCTTGTGACGACATCCCGGGTGCCTGCGACGTCCAGCATCGGCCCGTAGGAAATGCTCGCCACCGCAGACAGCGCGTTGAAGGCGCAGTTGATGATCAGCTTGCTCCACAGCGTCCGGTCGATGTCGTCGGCGATCGTGATGCCGATGCCGGCGGCCTGAAGCATTTCGGCCAGCGCTGCGCTCGCGGCCGAGGGGCCGATGGCGAGATCGCCGCCGCCGTGATGCCTGACGTGGCCGGGACCGGCCATCTCGCTGCCGACATAGACGACGACGGGAATGACAGCGTGGCCGGTGACGGCAGAGAGGCGCGGTGCGTTGTCGACGCCGTTCTGCAGGCTGAGCACGGAGGTTTCCGGCCGCAGTCGTCCGGCGAGCGACCGGCCGGCCAGTTCGGTATCGGCCGACTTCACGCAGACCAGCACCAGATCGGGCGAGGCGAGGGTAGTCGTGTCGGTCGCGGCGCGGGCGGGCAGGTACTCCCTGAAACTCGTGGTGTCCAGCAGCAGGCCATGCGTGTTGATGGCGTCGACATGCGGCGGCCGGCCGATGAACGTCACGTCATGCCCGGCTTTGAGCAGCAGTCCGCCATAGTAGCATCCGACCGCACCGGCTCCGACGACTGCGACTTGCATGTTTCTCTCCCTTCGGCTGAGTGGGTCGGGTAGCTGATCTGAGCCGATGTCGCAATTCTGGCTGAACTCCTAATTCCTGTGACCCAATCACCACACTCGAACCAAATTGCGCTGAGGAAGCTGTGCCTGATCGGGTCCGGTCACGCTTCCGCCCAGATTCGGTCCCGCGATGGACGCGTGTTGGTTTTCGGCTTGGGCTGGGGCGCGGGCGGGGAAATGCAACATGTCTTCCATTGGCTGCACCAGTACTTCGTGCGTCGACGTCCGGGCAGGCCGGACTCAACTTGAAGCGCGATCAATCACGGCCGGGCGCGCAGGGAGATTCATACGACTGCTTGCTGTCACGCTGGGAGCGGCATCGCTTGCGGCTTGCGCGCAGTCCTCGGTCGTCACCCAAAAATCCGAGCTTCGCGCCAGCCGGCAGGCGTCGCTGGACCAGGATCGAACCACATCGTCCATGATGAAGAGGCGCGTGGCCGCCGTGAGAAAGCACACCCGGTCTGCGTCGCGCAGGGATGCAGGCGGCACCAAGACGGCCTCGCATGGGGTTGCCAGCTTCTACACCGAGGGAACGAAGACCGCGAGCGGCGAAAAGTTCAATACGATGGAAATGACCGCCGCCCATCCGACATTGCCGTTCGGCACCAAGTTGCGCGTGACAAACGTCGCGAGCGGCCAGTCGGTGACGGTACGGGTCAACGACCGCGGTCCCTACGTTCGGGGGCGCGTTGTCGACGTCTCCTATTCCGCAGCCGACGCGCTGGGAATGGTGGGGAAAGGTGTTGCCAAGGTCAAACTCGACGTCGTGCAGTAGCGGGTGAGTCGAGCGGGCTAATCGGCCTACGATCCGCTGATAGCGATGGGGTCGAACCGGCGCTTCGGATCAACAAGTGACGCTGCGCTCTCGACGATGCGCATTTCCTCCATGCCGCTGGCCGCGGTGCGTTCCAGCACGGCGAAGATGGCGGAGGCGGCGTGGCTGAGCGCTTCCGGCGTGTTTGCGCCGCGGAGGCGGGTGGATACCAACAGCGCGGCAAAGAGATCGCCGGTGCCGTTCGGACTGATCGGCAGTTTCGGCGTGCGCACGCGCCACGCCTTTGCGCGCTCGATGGCCAGCGTCTCGATCTCGCCTTCCGGCGTATCGGCCAGCTCGGCGCTGGTGACCACGACGGTCGACGGGCCGCGCGCCATCAGCGCGCGCGCCGCCGCGATTGCCTGATCGATCGTCGCAGCCTTCGTCCCGCACAGCCATTCGAATTCGAAATGATTGGGCGTGATGACATCGGCTAGCGCGCAGAGATGATCGCGCACCAGCGGGGGGATGTCGGCGTGGACGAACAGGCCGCGGTCGCGATCCCCGAGCACGGGATCGCAGCAATAGCGCAGCGTCGGATTACGAGCCTTGGCGCGCGCGACGAAGTCCGCAACCACGTTGGCGTTCTCGGCCGAGCCGAGATAGCCCGACAGGATCATCTGCGCGGCGTCGATCGCACCGCGCTCCTCGATGCCGCGCAGCAGATCGGCAACGAGATCTGCAGCGAGCACGCGGCCGCGGATGGTCGGATAGCCCGGCCGGTTGGAAAGCAGCGTGGTCGGCACCGCCACGACGTCGATGCCGTGCATCTGCATCGGAAACACCGCGGCGCTGTTGCCGACATGGCCGAAAGCGACCTGCGACTGAATCGAAATCACGTTCATGCGGATAAGTCTGGGAAATGGCGAATTGCCGGGCGGGAACCTGCCGAGGTTAACACATTGGTTATTTGTTTGCGGGCATTTTCACGATCCTATTCAACAAAGAGGCACCATGTCTGACATCACCATTCCCGGCGGGCGGATTCGTTCTTTCGTTGAGCGGATCGAGAACATCGACAGCGAATTGCAGGAGCTGAACGAGCAGAAGAAGGAAGTGTTTTCGGAGGCCAAGGGCGAAGGGTTTGACGTGAAGATCCTCAAGGAGATCATCAAGCTGCGCAAGCAGGACCAGGACGAGCGCGACGAGCGCGAAAGCCTGCTCGATCTCTACATGCGCGCCATGGAAACCGCGCCGCCGGAGAAGGAAGCGAAGGCGGCCTGAGACAACGCTGGCCGAGCTTGTCCCGGCCCTCCACGTCTTTCGACTTCATCGTGTAGATAGCGGCCCCGCCAATTCATCGCGAGAGCGGCGGATTACGCGGCACAGCACGAGAGGGCGGAGCTCGCGGCTTACCCCTCCCCCCAACGCTCCCCCGCAAGGGGGGGAGGGAGCCTGACGAGCGTGCTCATCTAACAGAACCATACAGTTGTTCTGGTCTGCACCGTCAGGGACGCAGCGTGGATGGGTTCCCTCTCCCCTTGCGGGAGAGGGTTAGGGAGAGGGGTGCCGCTTGCTCCGCTGCCAAATGGAGCCTCCGGCTTGCGCCGCACCTTCTGATTTCCTGGCTGCAACGCGGAAAATTCCGGCGAACCTTTGCGACTGATCGCGCGACCAACGGCCGGTTCCGCATTCTATCCTCGCATGTGTGCATTGCAACAATGTGCTATTGCAGCGCAGCAAAATGACTATTAGGTCCGTATTTCAAGCTACCTATGGAGAACTGAGGTGAAGAAGATTTCCCTGTCCATCGCTGCCGCCGCTCTGCTCGCGATTCCGGCTGTGACCTCCGCTGTCGCGGCCGAGTTGCCGGCTTTTGAAAAGGCGGGCTTTCCGGTTTCGGCCGCGCAGGTTCAGGCGCTGGGCGCTGAAAACGTCCAGGAAGCGTCGCCGGTCGCAAATTCGGCCACGCCGTTTCAGCTCAGCGTCCTGACGCCGCGGAACAGGATCACGACCGCACAAGGCCAGACCGATACCACCGGTCGCGCCATTCGCTGAGCACAGCCGTTTGATCGGCGCTTGAGCTTAGCTTGTTACTGCAAGCCGTACACAGGCGCTGACGAGCGACCCACTAAGTCCCAGCCTTGCAAAAAAGCCCGCGATGTCGTCGCGGGCTTTTTCGTGATGAGCGCGTGCGTCGTCGGCGCGCAATCGCGAAGCAAACGCGTTGTTAAGAATTGGCTCGCGCTGATTTCTCGCGATTCCGATTCGTTCTTTGCGAACAAAGTGGAGTCGGATGGAGAACAAAGCTGTGGTGCTGCTTTTTCTTTGCTGGCACCGACGCGCCGATTGGATGCGAGCGAAGCGGCGGACTGCGCGGAGCCTGTCATCACTACGCGAGCGCTACTGCGCTCGTCGCGGGCCGCGCGTCGCATGAGCCGACGGGTCGAGCACGCATCCGTGCTACGCAAGCACGAAGCAAAACGCGTTGTTAAGAACTGGCTCGCGCTGATTTGCACGATTCCGATTCGTTCTTTGCGAAGAAAATAGAGTCGGATGCAGAACAAAGCTGTGACGCTGCTTGTCTCTCTGCTTCAGGTAAGCATCGGCTGGCGCTATGATCATCCGACCGAGCAGGGCGCGAATTCATGGCGAAGAAAACGGGCAAGCGGGCGTCGCGGCATACGGTCCTCGTGATCGACATCGGTGGTTCGCGCGTGAAGGTCATGACGAGCAGGGAGCGAACCAGGCGCGCGTTTGCGTCCGGTCCCGAGCTATCCGCGAAAGTGATGGTGAGGAAGGTCAAGGCTCTGACGAAGGACTGGTCCTATGACGTCATCGCCGTCGGATATCCCGGACCTGTGGTCAACAACCGGCCCTTGTCGGAGCCTCACAATCTCGGTCTCGGGTGGGCCGGTTTCAATTTCGAAAAGGCCTTCGGCCGCCCGACCAAGGTCGTCAACGATGCGCTGATGCAGGCGATCGGCAGCTACCAGGGCGGCCGGATGCTGTTCTTAGGGCTCGGAACGGGTCTTGGCTCCGCGATGATCGTGGATGGCATTCTGGAGCCGATGGAGCTCGCTCACCTGCCGTACCGCAACGGCAAGACGTTCGAGCAATGCGTCGGTGCCGCAGCCCTCAAGCGCGTTGGCAGGAAGAAATGGCAACGCGCGGTCGATGACGTCCTGAAGCGTCTGCTCGCTGCACTGGAGCCGGATTACGTCATGCTGGGCGGCGGAAACGCCGACAAGATCGACAAGCTGCCGCGCAAGGTCCGCCTCGGCGCCAACACCAACGCGTTCGAGGGCGGATTTCGGCTGTGGAAGAAGGGGGCAGTCAAACCGCGCGGTGCACCCCGATAGAGAATGCCAGAGCTGGCGGCGTCAATGAGTAGGGCGGGCTATTGACGATCAGGGTCCGGTCGTTCGGTCGATTGCTCGACCTCTTGCTCCCAAGCGCCCTCAAACGGCCGGGACACTGCCGCCGCCTGGTTGCCTCGGATATAGGATGGCCGCGTGATCCTGCGCTCGTAGTGGGAGGCGAGTTGCAGCAGCCGCCTCTTGATCAACGGGTCAGCTTGCTCGGCGAGGGCCCTGACTGTCCTTGCCCTTTCCCTGCAAAACTCGTCGTCCATATTCGTCCCCGGAACTCGAGCACCACGGGCGAAAGTGTAGGGCAGGTGGTTTGAACCGCGTGTGGGCCAGGTCACAGATCCGGGTCGACTGTCCCGGGGTGAGTGGGCTGCGCCATCGTCGGGGTCCTTTTGTTTAGTGAGCGGGTTCCCAGCATCGCGGACAGCCCGTAAGCTGTGTTAGCCGAACGCGCCCCACCTCTCGTCAGAGATCATCGCGGAACGCCGATCGAAGACGGAGCGAAGGAGAAGAGAACAGCGAAAAGCTGCGACGCGGCTCATGGTCTTAAAGGGGAGGACACCGATGCCGCTGTCTATCGACCGCCGTCGCGCGCTTGCGCTCCTTGGCTCTTCCGTTGCCGCGCCGTGGCTTATGCCGCACGCGGGACGCGCGGCAGAGGCCTGGCCGATCCGGCCCGTGAAATACGTCAACGGCTTTCCGGCCGGCGGCGCCACCGACACGCTCTCGCGCCTGCTCTGCCAGAAGATGAGCGAACTGTCCGGGCAATCTTTCGTGGTCGAGAACAAGGCCGGCGCCGGCGGTGTGCTGGGCGCGGACGCGATCGCAAAAGCGCCGGCGGACGGCTACACGGTCGGGCTCGGCGGCATCGCCTCCAACGTGCTCGCAATCGGTAGCTACGCAAAACTCCCGTATCGCCCGCGCGAGGATTTCACCTTCATCACCGGCATGTGGCAATTGCCGAACATTTTAAGCGCGAAGAAGGACCTGTTCTCCGCGGACCTGAAGGAATTGCTCGCGGCGTTCAAGAAGGAGCCGGGCAAATACACCTACGCCTCCGCGGGCTTCGGCACCACGCTGCATCTCTCCGGCGAGATGCTGAACAGCATGGCCGGCGTCCAGCTCCGTCACGTGCCCTATCGCGGCGCAGCTCCAGCGCTGAACGACCTGCTCGGCGGCAATGTCGATCTGTTGTTCGACAACCTGCCAGGCTCGCTGCCGAGCGTGCGCTCGGGTGCGATCCGCCCCGTGGCGGTCACCGCGAAGAAGCGGATCGCGGAGCTTCCCGACGTGCCGGCGTTCGCCGAACTGTTGCCCGGCTACGAGATGACCTCATGGACCGCACTGATCGGCCCCGCCAACATGCCGGGCGACCTCGTCGCGCAGATCAACGCGCTCACCGCAAAGGCCCTGAACGACCCCTGGCTCAAACAGCGCTACGCCGACTTAGGCGCCACTACGTGGCCGACCACCCCGCAGGAGATCACGGCTTATCGTGATAGCGAGGAAGCGCGACTGTTGCCGATCATGAAGGCGGCGGGGATCAAACCGGAAGGTGGGTAAGGGGAAGGGATACTCGTGGTCTCCGCGGCTCGCCTGCCGAGATCGCCCTGAGAATTTGCGCAATGGAGCCCATGACAACGAGAGCGCCCCGTCTCGCGCCTGCGAGACGCCTGCTTTCTTCGGCTACGCCCTCACTCCTCAGGGAACACCTGTTTCGCTGCGGCGTTCCTGCTCGAGAGGAGGAATTCGCCATGAAATTTAGAGCATTGTTCATTGCAGCAGCCATGCTGCTGATGCCGACCGCCGCACTGGCGGCGCCGGGCATCGTTACCACCACGGTCAGCCTGAAGGCCGGGCCCGGTGAAGGCTTTCCGACCGTCGACCGCATTCCCGGCGGCACCCGTGTCAACATCCACGGGTGCTTCAGAGGCAAGGCCTGGTGCGATGTGAGCTGGTCGGAGGATCGTGGCTGGGTGTCGTCGCGGTATCTCCAATATCTCTACCGCAACCGCTACGTCTATCTGCCCGACTATGTCGACGAGATCGACGTTCCCATCGTGCCGTTCGTGCTGACCACGTACTGGTCGAGCCACTATGCGGCACGTCCCTGGTATCACCGCCGCGCCCACTGGAGTGGCTACTGGCGGTCGCATGAGCGTGTCGCAACGCGGTTGACGATCGACCGCTCGGCGGCCCGGATCGGCCGCGCGGCGGTCGCGCGCGATGGTGCGCTCCCCGAGGCAAGGACGCGTGCAAATGCGCGTATCGGCGTCGAGGAGAGGTCGCGTGCCCGCGTCGAGGAACGGACGCGCGCCGGTGTCACGGAGCGGAGCCGCGCCGGCGTGACGGAACGCGTGACGCGGGAGAGGGACATCACGACGCGTGGCGCACGCGAAGCGCGCGAACGCGCGGTGGTGCAGGACCGCATGACGCGCGAAAACGCGCGGACGGCGCGAGAGAGCGCACGGCTGACGCGTGAGAACGCAAGAACGACGGTGCGCGAGCAGCCGATGGTCCGCGGTGGACGCACGCAGCAGACGCCGCCGATCGTGGCCCGCGGCCATGACGAACCGCGCGCGGCTGCGCCGCGGATGGAGCGTGCCACGCCCCGCATGACGCAGCCCGATGCGGCGCGCGGTGGTGGCGGCCCGCCGAACGTACGCGCGCAGCAGACGCCGGCCCCGGCCGCCCCGCGCGCAGCAGCGCCCGCGACGCCGCAGGGCGGCGGCGCGCCGCAGATCGCACCGCGCGGTGGCGGTGGACCGGGCGGTGGCGGAGGCCACGGTCAGGACAGGCGCTAATACACGAAAAGCCCGGCCTTGAGCCGGGCTTTTCTTTTGCTCGACGATCATCCGGACAACGCTTGGGTACTACGCTGCTCCAAGCTGTATGGCGAGTTAGTTAGTGAGCGGGAACCGCCGCAAAATCGCCTCACCTGCCGAAATTTCATGCTGTTCCACGATCTCTGGTGTCGGAACACACTACCCTGCCGCTCGTTCTAACTGGCGTAACAGCTCAACGCGTTCGACAGGAGTATCCATGCGAAATGTCATTCTTCCAATTGTCACTGCCTTAGCGCTTGGTGCAGCGACACCTGCCGTCGCCTTCGATTCCGGTGACCAGATTTCGATGGAGACCGCGCTCGACGTCGCGACCGGTCTCGGCGTCATGACGGTGTCCTACACCCAGTTCCAAGGCAATCAGTGGGAGATCAAAGGCCGCGACCGCGCGGGCCGCTGGATGGAAGTCTATGTCGACTCGCGAACCGGCGAGGTACGCCACATGAATCGCGGATGGTAGCCGCGTTCTCACCGGCAAGTAACGAGTAGCAAGCAGCCTGTATGAGCCAAACCGGGTCGCGCATTCGCGCGACCCGGTTGCTCGTCCGGCCACGCTGCTAACGCCACATGCCGCGCATGCGCTCACGAATATCCATCTGCACGCTTTGACTTGGCGTCGGGCGTGCGGCCGTTGGCGCCGCCGGCCATGTGTGCCGATCGAACAGCTTCACAAGATGATCCGGTATGAAGCGCGTCCGGGACGCATAGACATGTCGGTCGCCGCGTGCCTGCTGACCGTGCACGAAGAAGCGCTGCGGCACGATCAGATGCAGATCGTCCTTGGCGCGCGTCATCGCAACATACAGAAGACGTCGCTCTTCTTCGAGTTCAGCCGTCGTGCCGGCGCCGAGGTCAGACGGCATGCAGCCGTCGACCACGTTCAAGGCGTATACCGACGTCCATTCCTGCCCCTTGGCAGAGTGGATCGTGGACAGGATCAGATAGTCCTCGTCTCGCAGTGGTGGCCCGGAGCGATCGCTGGTCGCGTCAGGCGGATCGAGCGTGAGCTCGGTCAGAAAGCGTTCGCGGGAAGGATAGCCCGACGCGATCTGCTCGAGCTGCAGCAGGTCGGCCAGCCGCACCTCGGCATCCTCGTGGATGCGCTCCAGATGCGGGGTGTACCAGAGCCTGATACGTTCGATGTCAACAGGCCATTCCGAATAGCGGAGATTACCAAGCGTTTCGACGAACGCGGTCCAATCCTGGCCGGCGCGGGGAGGCGTCGGCAGCGCTGCAAGCGCGGCGATCGGATCGGCCATTACGGTGGTTTGATCGAGAATGCGCTGCGCCGACGCCGGGCCGATACCGGGCAGCAAATGAAGCACGCGGAATCCGGCGACGCGGTCCCGCGGGTTCTCGACGAACTTGAGCAGCGCCAGCACGTCCTTGACGTGGGCGGCGTCCAAAAACTTCAGGCCGCCGAACTTGACGAAGGGAATATTGCGCCGCGTCAGCTCGACCTCCAGCGGGCCGCTGTGCGAGGACGTCCGGAACAGAACAGCCTGCTCCTTGAGACGCGATCCTTCCTCGCGGTTCGACAGCACCTGCTCGACGATGTAGCGCGCCTGGTCGGCCTCATCGCGAACCGTGACCAGACGGGGTAGCTGGGCCGAATTGCGCTCGGTCCAGAGGTTTTTGGTGAACCGTTCCCTGGCAAGTCCAATCACGCCATTGGCGGCCGTCAGAACCGGCTGAGTGGAGCGATAGTTGCGGTCGAGCGTGACGATCTCTGCTTTTGGGCTGAAGTGATCGGGAAAATCCAGAATGTTTCTGACAGTGGCCGCGCGAAACGAATAGATCGATTGGGCGTCGTCCCCGACCACGGTAAGGCCGCGTCCATCCGGCTTGAGCGCCAGCAGGATCGTCGCCTGAAGCCGATTGGTGTCCTGATATTCGTCGACCATGACATGATCGAACCGGCCGCCGATCTCCTGCGCGATTGCAGGCTCCGAGACCATCTGCGCCCACCACAGCAGCAGGTCGTCATAGTCGAGCACGTTTTGCTTCTGCTTGGCCTCGACGTAAGCAGCGAACAATCGCTTGAGTTCGTCAGCCCATCCCGAACACCAGGGATAATGCTGTCCGAGCACCGCCTCGATCGGCGCCTGCGCGTTCACGCAGCGGGAATAGATTGAAAGGCAGGTGCCCTTGGTCGGAAAACGAGACTCGGTCTTTGAAAATCCGAGCTCGTGACGCACCAGATTGAGCAGGTCTGCCGAATCCTCGCGATCATGGATGGTGAAGGCCGGATCGAAGCCGATGCGTTCGGCATATTCGCGCAGCAGCCGCGCCCCCATGCCATGAAAGGTCCCGGCCCAGGTCAGCGCCTCCGTCATGATACCGGCCTTGTCGCCGAGGACACGGCGCGCGATGCGTTCGACACGCTGCGTCATCTCGGCGGCGGCACGGCGCGAAAACGTCATCAGCAGCATGCGGCGCGGGTCGGCGCCTTTGATGATGAGGTGGGCAACCCGGTGCGCGAGCGTGTTGGTCTTTCCGGATCCTGCGCCGGCAATGACAAGGAGAGGCGAGCCTATGATTCCATCCGGGCCGATGCCGTGCTCGACGGCCTTGCGCTGCTCGGGATTGAGGCTGTCCAGATATTGATCGGTAGTTTCAGCGAGCACGAATCACCCCATGTCGATCGGAGGATCGGCGGATTCGCTGAAGGTCGCAATGAGGGATGTCCGCGGCTCGCCCTCGGCTAACTCGCCCTACGTTTGCTTCTCCTTGACATGTCAGTGCTCCGCCGCCCGAATGGCGAATAGCGCATAAGCGCCCGTCGCGGTGCCTCACCCGGCGCATAAAAAACAAAGCGGGAGGGTTTGCGAATGTTTCGCCAGGTCAGCAATTTGGTCAGAAATTTCGCGCTTGCGGCGCTTGCGGCCGCAAGCCTGCTCGGTGCCGGAAACGCGCAAGCGGCCTTCCCGGAGCGGCCGATCACGCTGATCGTGCCGTGGGCCGCTGGCGGCGGCACCGACGCGGTCGCGCGCCAGATCGCGAGCATGCTGGAACGCGATCTCAAGCAGCCGGTGAACGTCGTGAACCGCACGGGCGGGTCGGGCGTGGTCGGCCACCAGGCGATCGCCACCGCCGCGCCTGACGGTTACACGTTCGGTCTCATCACGCTCGAGATCAACCTGATGCACTGGGTGGGGCTCACCGATCTCACTTGGGAGAAGTATACGCCGATCGCGCTGGTCAACCAGGACCCCGCCGCGATCCACGTGAAGGCGGACTCGCCCTACAAGACCGTCAAGGAGCTGTTCGCGCATATCAAGGCGAACCCGAACAAGGTGGTGGCCTCGGGTACGGGGCAGGGCGGAAGCTGGCATGTCGCGCTCGCCGGCCTGATGCAGGCCGGCGGCGTGTCGCCGAGCTCGATCCGTTGGGTGCCGTCCACCGGCGCCGCGACCGCGCTGACCGATCTCGCGGCCGGCGGCGTCGACTTCGTCGCGTGCTCGATGCCGGAGGCCGAGGCGCTGATCAAGGCGGGGCGTATCCGCAGCCTCGTGTTCTTCTCGCCCAAGCGCGCGCCGAACTTCCCTGATGTGCCGACCACCGAGGAGGCGACGGGTCACAAGTGGCACAAGGGTGTGTGGCGCGGCTTTGCAGCGCCCAAGGGTCTGCCGAAGGAGATTGCCGCGCAGTACGAGACCGCGATCAAGAAGATCTGGGACAGCGAAGAGTTCAAGGAGTTCATGAACAGGCGCGGCTTCGACATGATCTATCTGGACTCGGCGAAGTTCGCGGAGTTCATGAAGGCGGACAACGAGGACAACGGCAAGGCGCTGAAGTCGCTCGGGCTGGCGAAGTAAGTGAATGAGGTGAGTGTAGCCCGGATAGCCCGGATGAGCGAAGCGATATCCGGGGCGGTGCTGGGGTCGTCCCGGATATCGCCGCGCTCGTCGGGGCTGCTTGCTGACGATCTCGCCTCCCGGACTCGGTGCAGATACTCTTCCGCAGTACACCGCAGGGCCCAGACACAAAATCGCGAAAACAACCCCATGCAAAGTAGCGAGCGCAGCCCGGATGAGCCAATGGGTCGCGCGAATGCGCGCCCGATGGCAGGCTCCACGAAATCCGAGGCGGTGCTCGGGTTGTCCCGGATATCACTGTGCTCATCCGGGCTACTCGCTGTGGAAAAAAAGGACTACAGTCAACGCAAGGCCGAGCCGCCATGCCGCGTGCGTGTCTCGCATCGGAACCCAAGGGCAACGGTAGCCCGTTCCTCCGGTCTTGGCATCGGCGGTACGTTGTCGAAGATGTCCTCCTGAAATTTTTGAGGCCCACTTGGCTTGGGTGTAGAATTGATGCCGGTTGCCCACTACAGGAGGTAAGCCATGAACAGGCTCTATGCTCTCGCGTCGGTTGGGTTCTGCGTCGCATCGGCAGCCCTCACCATCACATCGGCATCGGCTCTTCCCACCGAGGAAGTCCCGAAGACCGAACCAGAGTACATCGCCAAGGTGAAGACCGCTGCTCCGGCGTCGGTCGTGAACAACGCGACGATCACCATGCCGCAGCCGGATGGATCTTCCAAGACGATCCAAACCGGATCGAACGGTTTCACTTGCTTTATCGGAAATGACGGAACGCCCGAATGCGATGACGAGAACGCCATGGAATGGCGCAAGGCTCTGCAGGCCAAACAGACTCCGCCGAACAAAATTGGCCTCATTTTCATGCTGGACGGTGACACAGGCACGAGCAATCATGATTCCGCCGAACGGCACACGCACAAGCATTGGGTCCAGACCGGGCCGCATGTGATGATCGTCGGCGGCGCAGCACGTGAGATGCTCAGTCCCTATCCGCGCGATCTGGATGTCAAGGACCCGACGCAGCCCTACATCATGTTCCCCGGCAAACCCAACGAGCACCTGATGATCCCGGTACACTCGGAACCGATAACGACGGGCAGTGCGCGGTAACGCGCGCGAATTCCGCCGTGCCTGAGGCCAACGGCACGGCGGGGCGCGCAAACGCGAAGCAAACGCATTGTTAAGAAGTGGCTCGCGCTGATTTGTGCGATTCCGATTCGTTCTTTGCGAACAGAATGGAGTCGGATGGAGAACAAAGCTGCGTCCGCATAACATGCGGCGTCAAAAGGTCATATTACGGTGAAAGTGCATTTAATCACCGTTGGGCACCCATGCTGCCTTGCTAGCGGCTTTCCGAGTTAAGTGCACTGTCACCGTAATTGGGGCGCTCCGACGGGACCCTAACCGGTATTAAAGGGGTGTAGCGCCGGCCCAAATCGTTTCGTAAGCCTTTATCTTGAGGTCTGACGTACCGGGGTCCGTTTTTGTAAACGAAGTCGGTGCTCTGCCGGCCAGATTGTTAAAGGATTGGCCGACATTCCATACATGCTTTTCGTCGACTACGATCAATCTGTCATGCAGCGTTCTAGGGGCGGCAAGTCTGATCTCTATGGGCCGGCGCCCGCCGTGCTGTGTGGCCCATGTCCGCGCCATAGGCGCAAGCGAGGCTTTCATTTGATGGGCATCACGAAGAAGACGTAGCGGCGTTCCTTCGTTAGCCAACTGTGCAAAGTCGATGAGAAATTTTTCGTCCAGATATGGATCGACGATAAGCAGATCGATTGTTGCTTCACTGAAAATTCTGCTAACCGCTGCCATAGCGTCGAATACGTTGCCGGCCGGTATGAAAGCGCCGCGCTGACCCGCGGGCAATTCAAACTCGATAGTCGCGATAGCCTTGAAGACTAACGTCTTGATTTCTTCGACCCCCGTTTCGTGGCCGTTCATGGAATCTAGCTTGCCTTGGGCGAGTTTGAACTCAGTCTCTGCTGCCAAGCCGAGAGCCTCACCGATGAGGGCTCTGGCGCGACCCATCCAGCGGTGGCGATCATCAGTCATAGGTATTTGATATGTCAGATCGGGAAAGCTTTCTGCCAGCGCGCGCAGTTCCCCGTAAAGCGCCAGTGTCGGCAATTTCGACAGCGTGCTTCTCATTGCGTGTCCCCCTACAATGGAGAGTAGCGGTAAGGTGCCATAGCAAACGCATTGCACCGACGTTAGCAAGTAGAGCGAGTTAGCGAAGCGTAACCGCCGACGTGGTGGCAAAGAACGGCGGATAACGCCTTCGGCCAATCCGCCCGACGTTAGCTACGGGCCAGTCGATGGGTTTTGAGCGCGATAAGCCTTCACCAAGCGTGCAAGCAACGCCAGTCTAGATGGAGTAGCCGGTTTTCGATCGGCCACTCGGATGGCGTCCGCAACCAACCCAATGAGTTCAGAGACCTTGTTGCTTGAGCCAAAGGCGCCCCGACCCATCGCTTCTTGTCGTTGTTCCGGCGTGTTCGTACTGCTGTAGATAATGAAGGGTACGTCTGCTTTCTCAGCTTTCAGGCGATCCAGAAGCTCATATCCGGCCTTGGGCCCTTCGGGACGGGCCATGTCGGAAATCACTGCGTCGTAGTTGTGCTCTCTTAACTTACGCATGGCTTCGTCGGTGCTAGTAGCGGTGTGGACCGTGATGCCTAAAGCCTCCAAGGCCTGTCGTTCATGAACGTTCCCTTCGGGGTTATCGTCGGCCCAGAGAATAGTCTTGCCATTGGTCTCCTCCATCGGAATGGCGCGTGCTAATAGCTCCGCTGCCTGCCAAGACTTGCCCAGTGCGTTCTTCCAAAAAACGAAATCGGTGGGCGGATGGGCTGGGGATTCGGTCTTGGCAATTTCCGCAGTGGCGACAGCGGTTGCGAACCGTCTCTTTGCCGAGGCCTCGACTCCAAGCACCTTCAAAGAGCCTTCTCCCATATCAGAGAGAAAGTCCCGCAAGGCCGATCCGCAGCGATAAATGAGGTAAATGCCCACGGCTGGCCACGCGATCGCAGTGATCAGCTTAGCGGCGGCCTCGGTGACTTTGACGAATTCGTCGACCATGCTCAACCCCCAGTAGTGCCTATGGTTTTAGCAGGCGCGGGTCTCGCAATAAAGGCCTGCTGTAAGAGGGCCGGTCTCCAGTGCGTCGCGCCGGCAGCGCGCGTAGCCGGATGAGTGTAGCGAGTAGGGTGGGTTAGCGCAGCGTAACCCACCGACCTCTCGCGAGAGAGCGGCGGATTACGCTACGCTAATCCGCCCTACGCGCTATTTTTAAGTTACGCCGTAAATCTCAGCAGCCTTTCTGCATACCAGCGGCGATGCTGCACTTTGCAAGCTCCGAAGATATTCGAGGAAAGCGTCCCCAGACCGCGTGGAGAATATCTTGGCTCTTATGTTTAAGTCAGAGCTCAAAGGATATTCCGACAACATCTGAGCGCATTCGTTGTCCAAAAACATCGCGTCAACATAAGGGCCGTAAGTTGCGATAGCGTTGATGTCGTTGAACATCCCTTTGGTCGGCCTTCGCTTCTGGCCCGACGCGATTTTGCGCGCAAGCGCAGCGAACATGTATGCTGATATTTTGTGAACGGGCAATTGTTCATTGCCAGGCCAATCCCAAAAATCGGAAACCGTCTTGGCCGATTCGCTAGTGGGTACGCCACGTTCTTCGAAGAAGGCCCTTAAACGCTTAAACTGCTCCATAACTGGATGAGAGAGCTTTTCAAAGAAAGCCATGGCGTCCGAAGTCTCGAAAGCACGAGAGGCTCTTTCCACAGCGAAAACGAGGGCGGAACGATTTGCGGTCCCGAAGCTTTTTAACTCGCTGTTCAGAACAGCTTCAAACGTTGGTTTTTCGGCTGCCCACTTATCTAGCAGTGGGACAAATTCAGATGCAGTGGCATCTCTGTGGGCGCGGATTCGATCTGCAAACACTGAATAATCGGCATTTACAGTGATGTGCATATCCCGCAGCCACCCGTTTCTTTCTCCGTCTAGGATATCATCGATGTCGAAAGCGATATCGGGTGGCTCGCCTGCTTTGAGATAGGACTTCGCAAACTCCTCGACCTGAAGCATATTGACTTCGTCGACGTGTGAGAATGACACGTCTCCGCTAAGCATCTCATGGGCCAACATGAGTTCGCTTGAAAACGGGGAAACGATTGTCTCGTCGCTGTGTATGTTCGACGCCGGAAAAATGACCTGCTGAAGCAGATAGGCGCGATCTATTTCGTGCTCCACCTCACGCCAAAAATCTTCATTGTTTGCTCCCACACGTCGTGTTTTGGTTTTTATTTTGAAGACTTCGCTGATCGCTAGTTGATCAAGATAGATTACTTTCTTCTGTAGTTCAGGAAGAAACTCGGTGACGCGATGGCGGCAATGCTTACATCGTCGAACAAGTTGATCTCCTCCTGCCGATAGAATGCCAAGGCTTTCTGATTGTTTGCACCTGGGGCAATCTCGAAAGGGGGCGCGTTCGAACACTTCACCGCTCACATGCAGTAAGGCCGCCCCAATCAGGCGGCCTTACGAACGAAATTGGCGGTCTATAGTCTCTCACGAGCACCCCGTCGTGCTGCCACACGTATCGCACTTCATGCACGTGCCATTCCGCACCAGCGTGAAGTTGCCGCACTCCGAGCACATCTCGCCTTCGTAGCCCTTGGCCTTGGCTTCGGCGCGGCGTTCGGCCTTGCTTGGCGCGACCGCCACGGCCGCGCTGCCGGACTTGCTCCATTGCAGGGCTCCCAGCTTTTCTGTCGGGGACAGGTCGTGTTGGGATTCCTGCCTTAACGCCACCGCGCCTTCGTGCGCGTCGGAGGCGCGGGCGCTGGGGCCGTGGCCGCCGATTGCGGTGACGTTGTGGGAGCCGCGGGCATCGACATCGCCGCCGCGCATGACGACGAGGTTATCCGTGCGCGAGCGGGTCAGTCCCTTGGACAGATACTTGGTGGCCTGCTGGCCCTGGTCGGACGGCTCCTTGCCTTCCTCGACGCCCTTGCCGAGCGCGTCGAAATTCGACTCGGTCGGGTCGACATGGGCGAGATCGAAGCGCGACATGTAGCTGACCGCGAGTTCGCGGAACACATAGTCGAGGATCGAGGTCGCATACTTGATCGAGTCGTTGCCCTGCACGGGGCCCGCCGGCTCGAAGCGGGTGAAGGTGAAGGCGTCGACATATTCCTCCAGCGGCACGCCGTATTGCAGGCCGAGCGAGACCGCGATGGCGAAGTTGTTGATGAAGGAGCGGAGCGCGGCGCCTTCCTTGTGCATGTCGATGAAGATCTCGCCGAGACGGCCGTCGTCATATTCGCCGGTGCGCAAATAGACCTTGTGGCCGCCGACCACCGCCTTCTGGGTGTAACCCTTGCGGCGATCCGGCATCTTCTCGCGCTCGCGCATCACGACGATGCGCTCGACCAGTTTCTCGACGATCTTTTCCGAGACCTGCGCGGTGCGCGCTGCCATCGGCTTCTCGTAGAGCGCCTCCACCGCATCGTCCTCGTCGTCATCGTCGGCGATGAGCTGCGAGTTGAGCGGCTGGGAGAGCTTCGAGCCGTCGCGGTAGAGCGCGTTGGCCTTCAGCGCGAGCTTCCAGGACAAGAGATACGCTGCCTTGCAATCCTCGACGGTGGCGTCGTTCGGCATGTTGATGGTCTTCGAGATCGCGCCCGAGATGAACGGCTGCGAGGCCGCCATCATGCGGATATGGCTCTCGACCGACAGATAGCGCTTGCCGATCTTGCCGCAGGGGTTGGCGCAGTCGAACACCGGATAGTGTTCGGCCTTCAAGTGAGGCGCGCCTTCCACCGTCATCGCGCCGCAGATGTGCACGTTGGCGGCCTCGATCTCGCGCTTGGAGAAGCCGAGCGCTGCGAGCAGGTCGAAGCCGGGAGCGGCAATGGCTTCAGGCGCGAGGTTCAGCGTGTCGCGCAAAAAGTCTTCGCCAAAGGTCCACTTGTTGAAGGCGAACTTGATGTCGAACGCGGTCGGCAGCGCCTTTTCCACCTTGGCCAAGGCTTCGTCGGTGAAGCCCTTGGCCTTGAGGGTGGTGGCGTTGATGCCGGGGGCGTTGGAGAGCGAGCCGTGGCCGACGGCGTAGGCCTCGATCTCCGCGATGTCGGCTTCGCTGTAGCCGAGCGCGCGCAGCGCCACGGGGACGGCCTGGTTGATGATCTTCCAGTAGCCGCCGCCGGCGAGCTTCTTGAACTTCACCAGCGCGAAATCAGGCTCGATGCCGGTGGTGTCGCAATCCATCACGAGGCCAATGGTGCCGGTCGGCGCCACGACAGTCGTCTGCGCGTTGCGGAAGCCGTTGGCTTCGCCGAGGGCGAGCGCGTCATCCCAGGCCTTGGTCGCATGCGCGATCACGTCTCCTTGCGGGCAGGAGGCGTGGTCGAGCGGCACCGGGTTGACCGACAGCGCTTCATAGCCCGAGGCGTGGCCGTGCGCGGCGCGGCGGTGGTTGCGGATCACGCGCAGCATGTGCTGGGCGTTCTTCTTGTAGCCGGGGAAGGTGCCGAGCTCAGCCGCCATCTCGGCCGAGGTCTTGTAGGCGATGCCGGTCATCACGGCGGTCAGCGCGCCGCACAGCGAACGGCCTTCCTTGGAGTCATAGGGCAGGCCCATGGTCATCAAGAGGCCGCCGATGTTGGCAAAACCCAGGCCCAGCGTGCGGAACTCGTAGGACAGTTCAGCGATCGCCTTCGATGGGAATTGCGCCATCATCACGGAGATTTCGAGCACGATGGTCCAGAGCCGGCACAGGTGCTCGTAGGCCTCGACGTCGAAGCGCTTGGTGGTGGTCGAATAGAACGTCAGCAGATTGGCGGAGGCGAGGTTGCACGCCGTGTCGTCCAGGAACATGTATTCCGAGCACGGGTTCGACGCGCGGATGTCGCCGGACGCCTTGCAGGTGTGCCAGTCGTTCATGGTGGTGTTGAAGTGCAACCCCGGATCGGCCGAGGCCCAGGCGGCGTGGCCGATCTTTTCCCAGAGCTCGCGCGCCTTCAGCGTCTTGGTGATCTTCTTGTTGGTGCGGCCGATCAGATTCCACTCGCCGTCGGTTTCGACGGCGCGGAGGAAATCGTCCTTCAGCGAGACCGAGTTGTTGGAGTTCTGGCCGGAGACGGTCAGGTACGCTTCCGAATCCCAATCGGTGTCGTAGATCGGGAAGTCGATGTCCTTGTAGCCCTGCTTGGCGAACTGGATCACTCGCTTGATGTAGTTGTCGGGCACCAGCGCGCGGCGCGCCAGCTTGATCTCGCGGCGCAGCGCTGGGTTCTTCTCCGGATCGAAGCAGTCGTCGCCCGAACCTTCGCAGTTCACGCAGGCCTTCAGCACGGCCTTGAGGTGCTTCTGATTGATCTTGGAGCCGGTGACGAGGGCTGCAACCTTCTGCTCCTCCTTCACCTTCCAGTCGATATAGGTCTCGATGTCGGGGTGATCGACATCGACCACGACCATCTTGGCCGCGCGGCGCGTGGTGCCGCCGCTCTTGATGGCTCCCGCCGCGCGGTCGCCGATCTTGAGAAAACTCATCAGGCCGGACGAGCGGCCGCCGCCCGAAAGGCGCTCGCCTTCACCGCGCAGGCGCGAGAAGTTGGAGCCGGTGCCGGAGCCGTATTTGAACAGGCGCGCCTCACGCACCCAGAGGTCCATGATGCCGCCCTCGTTGACGAGGTCGTCCTCGATGCCCTGGATGAAGCAGGCGTGCGGCTGCGGGTGCTCGTAGGCCGATTTCGACTTGGTCAGTTTGCCGGTCTTCCAGTCGACGTAATAGTGGCCCTGGCCGGGGCCGTCGATGCCATAGGCCCAGTGCAGCCCGGTGTTGAACCATTGCGGTGAATTCGGCGCGACCATCTGCTTTGCGAGCTGGTAGCGCAGCTCGTCGTAGAACGCTTGCGCGTCTTCATCGCTGGAGAAGTAGCCGCCCTTCCAGCCCCAATAGGTCCAGCAGCCGGCGAGGCGATCGAACACCTGTTTTGCGCTGGTCTCGCCGATATAGCGCTCACTTTCGGGGAGCAGGGCGAGGGCCTCGGTGTCCGGCACCGAGCGCCATAGCCACGACGGGACGGTCTCTTCCTCGACCTTCTTCAGCCGCGCAGCGACGCCGGCCTTGCGAAAGTACTTCTGCGCCAGGACGTCGGAGGCGACCTGCGACCAGAACTGGGGCACTTCGACGTTCTCGAGCCGAAACACGACCGAGCCGTCGGGGTTGCGGATCTCCGATGTCGTCAGCCTGAAATCAATCCCTGCATAGGGTGACTGGCCGGAAGTGGTGTTGCGCCGTTCGATTCGCATAGTTGTCGTGCCCCGTCTTCTTGCCCGGTCCGCATTTCCTGCGGTTGCCGGATGTTTCAGTGAGCGAACCTTCGGCACCAAGGTTGAAGACAACCTTGGCCCTTGAGATCCGCCAGCTCTACCGGTGAACCCGGCCCTGTTTCTGTCTTCGCCACCCCAAGGGCTCGTCCCGCCTTTCCGGCAAGGCCAGCCCCTTCCAACTCAACGCCGCGCGTCGTCGCCTTGAGCCATTCGGCTCGTTTTTTAAGGCCCGGATCGCCCCCGAATTTTGGGCAGACAAGCCCTCGATCCGTGCCTCAACCGGCTGACGGAGTGCTCGTTCGGAACCCATTTGGGAGCGATCGGCGGGACCCAGAACTTAACTCGCGCCGTCCAGCAATAAGGCTAGGCCAAACCCGTTGCGCCCGTCAAGGAGTAGTACGAGTTCCTGAATCAAATACTAAATATGGTGGAAAGTGACGGATAACAGGGGGTGTTCCCGCGCCTGTGATGGTGCCAAGTATCGGTGAGTCCTCAGGGATTCCCAACCCAAAAATTTGTTCCTCGCATGTGGAAACAGGCTTCGTCCCGCTGTTCACAGGGCAGGTATTTTTTCGGCTTTCGGGATTGCGTTCGAAAGACTCACGTAACGCTACGGAACGGGGAGGGCTGGCATGCCGACGAGCCCGTGGTCGCGCCCGCCGATAAGCGGCAAGGTGAGGCCGATTCCACCGTTTTCCGTCCCTGCCGGGCTCCATGACAGAATCAAAACCGACCAGCGCGCCGATGCGGATCGCGCCCGCAGGCCTGATGTTCCTTGCCATCACCTCGGTGGGCTGGGGGTTCAACTGGCCCGTCACGAAGTATCTCCTGAGCGAGCTGCCGCCGTTGACGCTGCGGGGCTCGACCGGCGTGATCGGCGCGGCGCTCTTGGCCGTGCTGGCGCTGGCGCGCTCGCAGAGTCTCAAGGTCGAGCGGCATTTGTGGCCGCGGCTGATGCTCTCCGCGCTGCTCAACGTCACGGGATGGATGGTGCTGATGGGGCTGGCGCTGCTCTGGCTGCCGGCCAGCGAAGCCGCGCTGATCGCCTACACCATGCCGGTCTGGGCCTCGCTCTTGGCCTGGCCGGTGCTCGGCGAGCGGCCGACTATTCTGCGCACGGTGGCGCTGGTGATGGCGTTCGCAGGGCTCGCCGCCATCATGGGCGGCAACGGCTTTAGTGCGACCGCTGCAAAGCTGCCGGGCATGGTGATGGCGCTCGGCGGCGCATTCGGCTTTGCGCTCGGCACGGTGCTGGCGAAAAAATTGCCGGTGCCGCTGCCGCCGATCCCGGCCGCGGCCTGGCAGATCGGGCTCGGATGTTTTCCGATCGTCATCATCGGTCTCGCCGTCGAGACCACGCATATCGATGATGTGACACAGCTCGGCTGGTGGCTCCTGATCTATTCCACCGTGATCCAATTCTGCATCGCCTATGTGAGCTGGTTCGCCGCGCTCGCCCGCCTGCCGGCATCAGTCGCCGCGATCGGCACCATGGCGGTGCCCGTGATCGGCGTCGTCGCCTCGGCCATCGCACTCGGTGAGCCGCTCGGCCTGATCCAGATCGCAGCACTGGTGTTCACGCTGGCGGGCGTGGTGCTGGCGACAAGGTCTTAGCTTGCCAAGTCGCAGTTTTGTGCAAAGATACAACCGTTCCGCGAGGCTGAATATTTGTTTTTCTTCGGTACGATAGTTTGCATTTTGGAATGGAGTATGCCGTGAGCGAGTTACTTCATCCAAGCGCCCCGCATCACCTGCCGGGCTTCATCACCGCTCCTGACAGCACCGATATCCTGATGGTGGTGGTCGGCATCGTTCTGCTCGGTGCCGTTCTGCTGGTCGGTAATCTTTATCTGCGTTTGCACTCTTTGCCGGAGCGGATGGCGCATAAATCGCAGAAGCTGCAATTCGAGATCGTGGCTGTGTTGGGTTTGTTGGCGCTCTTTACCCACATCCACCTGTTTTGGGTAATCGCGCTGTTGCTTGCCATGATCGATTTGCCTGATTTCAGCACGCCGCTGCGCAGCATCGCGGGATCGGTCGAGAAGATGGCCGGCGTTCCGCCGGGAAACGAAGCGGCCGAGGTAGCCGATGAAGGCCCGGCCCACGCCGCTCGCCCCGAGGGAGCGGATGCGACAAAGGCCGGCGTCAGGGGAGTGCGCAGCCATGCTTGAATTGCTGCTCTGCTCCCTGGTCACGATCTTTCCGGATTACCTTTATCGCCGCTACTGGCAAGGGAAACGGCTCGGCCGGGAGATCACGTTCTATTCAGTGTGGTTTGAGCTAAGGTGGGGCATCGTCACCTGCCTCATGCTGACCGTCGGCCTGATCACGGTCATCTTCTATTTTCATCCGTCGACCAACACGGCGACGCTGTTCTACAGGACCATTCCGATCGTTCCTGAGAGAGTTGGCCGGGTCGCAGAAGTTCGCGCTGATTTCAGCGCTCCCGTCCAGAAGGGTGATGTGATCTTCAAGCTGGACACTTCAAAGCAGGAAGCAGCAATCGAAGCGGCCCGGCGCAAGATCGCCGAAGTCGAGGCCGCTTTGCTGGTGGCGCAGGCCGACATCCTCAAGGCCGAAGGACAGATTCAGGAAGCCAAGGGCGCCTATCAGCAGACTTCGGATGAGCTGGACACCAAGCGCGAACTTCAGAAGCGCAATCCCGGCATCGTCCCGCAGCGCGACATCGAAAAGCTCGAGGTGCTGCTTGCGGCTCGGCAAGGGAGCCTTGATTCCGCGACAGCTTCGAAACAATCAGCAATGACTCGCGTGAGCGCGCTTCTGCCCGCGGAGAAGGCAAGCGCTGAGGCGGCGTTGGCCGATGCGCAGGTGGATATGGACAAATCATACATTCGAGCCGGTGTCGCCGGCCGGGTAGAGCAGTTCACGCTGCGTGTGGGAGATGTCGTCAATCCTATGATGCGATCGGCTGGCGTTCTCATTCCGGAGGGGGCAGGACAACGCGCGCTTTTTGCGGGCTTTGGACAGATCGAGGCGCAGGTCATGAAGGTTGGAATGGTCGCCGAGGCCACATGCATCTCGAAGCCCTGGACTATCATTCCGATGGTGGTGACCGGTGTGCAAGATTACATCGCAGCAGGTCAGGTCCGCGCCGGCGAGCAGTTGGTCGACGCGCAGCAGGTGATGCGTCCAGGTACCATTCTCACCTACCTGGAGCCTATCTATAAAGGCGGCCTTAACGGCGTGACACCGGGAAGCAGTTGCATCGTCAACGCCTATACCAGTAACCACGAGCGGATTGCCTCGAACGAGACTGGCGTATTCAAGCGGCTTGCGTTGCATGCCGTTGACACCGTTGGCATCGTGCACGCGATGCTGTTGCGCATCCAGGCCCTGCTGCTTCCGATCAAGACACTTGTGCTGAGCGGACACTGAGTTGCTCGTTTTGAAACGCTTTTCGTGATCCCGCTGGCCTTCACCGGCCAAACCTAGCGATTGTGGCCGCGTTGGAGATGCAATTGTAGGAAGGGAGATCGCACGTGCGCCAGACGCTTGGACATCCTCTTGGCTGCGATTGCCTGGGTCGCCGTGGTTTTCTCAAGCTGGCTGCCGGAGCTACTGCAGTCAGCATTAGCGGTGGCAGCGTCTTTCTTGCAGATCGGGCACGTGCAGACGCACTTACCAAGGAGCTGCGCGACAAGCTGACGCCGGAGCAAATCATCCAGGCAATGAAGAACGGTAATAAGCGTTTTCGTATGGGAATAAGGAAGGAACGCAATTACCTCCGCGAACAGAAAGCGAGTGCAAAAGGTCAATACCCGGCGGCCGTCTTGCTGACGTGTATAGATTCGCGCGCGCCTGCCGAGGTGATCATGGATCTTGGACTTGGCGACATTTTCAATTGCCGGGTTGCGGGTAACGTTAGAAACGCGGACATCTTGGGCAGCATGGAATTCGCCTGCAAATTGGCGGGGGCAAAGGTCGTACTCGTAATGGGCCACACTGCATGTGGCGCCATCAAGGGCGCCATTGACAATGCCGAATTGGGAAATTTGACGGGCTTGCTGACCAAGATCAAACCAGCAGTGGAGGAGACGACCTATACCGGCGAGCGCCTGGCAAAGAACTACGCCTTCGTCGATGCTGTCGCTCGAACGAACGTAGAAAAGAACGTTGCGGGTATCCGGAAGGACAGCCCCGTACTTGCCGAGCTGGAAGCGAAGGGTGAAATCAAGATCGCCGGCGCAATGTACAGTCTCGAAACAGGTGCGGTTGAGTTCTTTGACTGAAGAGCGTGCAGATCGCTTGTCGGGTAAAGCTGATGGATGAAGCACCCTTTACGACGGCTCGAAGCTTGGTCGCCTTCTCGGCCAACCGCCTCCCGACGGCGTAGCCGGACGGGTAAATTTGAGAGCCGCTATCTGATTGTAATATCTGCCGGTTTGCAGTAGGCCTCCTGCTGAGATAGTTCTGGCATAATGGGTGCCAGACCTGGAGGGGCCTGGTTTTATCTGTGAAAGAGAGAGTATGGCGCGCAACATTTTGATCCTCGGGGCCTCGTATGGCTCCTTGCTGGCGACGAAGCTTTTGATGGCCGGTCACAACGTGACCCTGGTGTGCCGGAAGAAGACGGCCGAGCTCATCAACCGCGACGGCACCGAAGTACGCATCAAGCTGCGCGACGAGGCGGTGCACCGCGCGATCTTTTCGCGTGACCTGCCGGGCAAGCTGGACGCGACGACGCCCGCTGAGGTCGATCTTTCCCGCTATGACCTGGTCGGTCTTGCCATGCAGGAGCCGCAATACACCAACCACACGATCCGGGTTCTGATGATCAAGATCGCCGAGGCGAAGCTGCCTTGTCTGTCGATCATGAACATGCCGCCGTTACCTTATCTCAAGCGGATCCCGGCGCTGGCGGACATGGACCTCGAGGAGGCCTATACCAACGCGCAGGTGTGGGAACGCTTCCAGCCCGGGCTGGTGACGCTGTGCTCGCCCGATCCGCAGGCCTTCCGCCCGCCGGAGGAGGCGGCAAACGTGCTGCATGTCGGCCTGCCCACCAACTTCAAGGCCGCCGCCTTTGCCGACGAGAAGCACAACAAGCTGCTTCGCGAGCTGGAAGCTGATATCGATGCGGTGACGCTGGATGGCCACGACGTCCCGGTGAAGCTGAAAGTGTTCGACTCGCTGTTCGTGCCGCTCGCCAAATGGTCGATGCTGCTGACCGGCAATTACCGCTGCATCACGCCGAACGATCCGCAGTCGATCCGCGACGCCGTGCACGGCGACCTGAAGCTGTCGCAGTCGATCTACGATCACGTCGACGGTATCGCACGGCGCCTCGGCGCCGATCCGCAGGACCAGGTGCCGTTCGCGAAATACGCCAAGGCGGCCGAAAGCCTGCTCAAGCCGTCATCGGCGGCCCGCGCGGTTGCCGCCGGCGCGCCGTTCATCGAGCGCGTCGACCTGCTCGTGAAGCTGATCTCGCACCAGCTCGGCGCGCCCAGCGCCGAGATCGACCGCACGGTCGAGACCGTTGACCAGAAGCTGAATGAGAAGATCGTGGCGGGCGGTTCGGGTTCGCAGTAGGCGGAAATGGCGCGTCCGCTTCGGCGCAGCAGAACTCGACATCGATCAGCGCCAACCCAACCCTTCTGGTGCGGATCATGCCTCTACGGCAACTTGTTTCACCAATTCGGGAATAAGCTGCTTGAGCTTGCCGTGACTGATCAGCGGCGCAGCGGCGATCTCGGCGAGGCGCTGTTCGACGTGCGGCCATTGATTGGTCTCGCGCGGGTCGGTGTCGCCCTTGGCGAGATTGCAGGGGTAGCAGGACAGCACGCGGTTGCTCCTGCCATTCTGGCCTCCCTTGGAGAGCGGGATGAAATGATCGATGCTGGCCTTGACCTTGCCACCCGTCTTTTGCCGGGGCAGTCCAACGTCGCAATAAGCGCATCGTCCGCCCCAATCGAAATAGCAGCGCTTGTAGATCACGTCGGCCATTAGCCTTGGCTCTTCCCCCGAATCTCTTCGTCCAAGTCTCTCACCCTTTCATACATTAAGTTGGCATTGAAAACGACGCCGCAGGAGGGAGGCTTGCGCCTTGTTTATCCCGACAGCGCGCGGCGGACCATGTTCGCCAACTGCGACTTCCGGTACGGCTTGGTCAGCAGCAGCACGCCGGGATCGAGGCGGCCCTGGTGCACGATCGCGTTGTCGGTATAGCCGGACGTATATAGCACCTTTATGCCGGGCCGGAGCTTCAGCACCTTGTCCGCGAGTTCGCGTCCGGTCAGGCCGCCGGGCATGATGACATCGGTGAACAGCAAATCGAACGCCTGACCGCCTTCGATCAGGTTCATCGCCGCCGGTCCGTTGGCAGCGGCCACCGTCCGGTAGCCGAGGCTCTGCAATTGCGCGGTGACGAAGTTGCGCACGAGCGCATCGTCTTCCACCACCATGATGGTCTCGTTGCCATGCGGCAGCGGCGCTGCCGCCGGCGGCGCGGCCTCGGCCTGGCCGCGGGCAGGAGGCAGATAAAGCTTGATCGTGGTGCCGTGGCCGACCTCGCTGTAGATCCGGATGTGCCCGCCGGACTGCTTGACGAAGCCGTAGACCATGCTCAAGCCGAGGCCTGAGCCCTTGCCGACCTCCTTGGTGGTGAAGAACGGCTCGAACACCTTGTCCAGCACGTGCTGCGGCATGCCGGCGCCGGTGTCGCTGACCGCGAGCATCACATAGGGACCGGGCTTTGCGTCCGGGTTGGCCTGCGTATAGGCCTCGTCGAGCACGACGTTGCGCGTCTCCAAAAGCAGCTTGCCGCCGTTCGGCATCGCATCGCGCGCGTTGATCGCCATGTTGAGCAGGGAGTTGGCGAGCTGCGATGCGTCGATATGGGCAATCGCCACTTCCTGTTCGAGAATGGAGTTGACCTCGACTTGCTCGCCGAGCGTCGGGCGAAGCAGTTTTGCGATATCGAGCACGGTCGCGTTGATGTCGACATTGCGCGGCTGCAGCGGCTGGCGGCGGGCGAAGGCGAGCAGATGCTGGATCAACTCACTGCAGCGCTCCGCCGCCTGGTCGATCAGTTCGGCGGTCTTCTGCAACGCCGGCTCATGCGCAAGGTTGGTTACCAGCGTTTCGGTGGTGCCGGTGATCACGGTCAGCATGTTGTTGAAGTCGTGCGCGACGCCGCCGGTGAGCTTGCCGATGGCGTCGAGCTTTTGCGCTTGCTGCAGCTTGTGCTCGGTTTCGCGCGATCCCGTGATGTCGTGGTAGACCAGCGCCGCGCCGCTGATGGCGCCCGAGGCATCGCGCAGCGGCCGGCCGCTGATCACGAGGTGAACCGGCGGATCGCCGCTAACCGGGCGCAACACGATTTCGCTGGCGTCGAACGCTTCGCCGCGCAGCGCGCGCGAGGCGGGCATGTCACGGAGAGGTAGCGGCGTGACGCCGTCGGCATGGAAAACCGCGCTGAGCGACCGTATGTGCTCGACCGTCATGCCCGGCCGGTAGCGCAGCATCTTCTCGGCGGCCGGGTTCGAGAGCAAAACCTCGCCCCTGGTGTCGATGACGAGCACGGCCTCTGCCATGCTGTGGAAGGTGCTGCGCAAGACGGCGGCCGAAAGCCTGAGTTCCTCATGCGCGGCGACCAGATGTTCGGTGCGCTCAGCGACCGCGGCCTCCAGCGCCTCGTTGGTGGCCTTGGTGGCGCTCAGCGAATCCTGCAGTTCCCGGCGCGAGCGGCGGGTTGAGACCGTCAGCAGAGTGGCGAGGAACAGAATCAGCAGGACGCCGGCGAGATCGATCGCCAGCAGGAGCGTCCCGTTGGTTTCGGATTCGGCGCGTCTGGCAAAAAGCAGCCTGCGCTCTTCCGCGACCGCTTTCTCGAGGTTTCCGGTGATTGCGGCTGTCGCCGCACGGTCCTCCTGGTTGACGAGCGCCGCGACAGCGGCGCCATCTCCCGCGGTCCGGAGCCTGATCAACTCGCCATTGACGGCAATCTGCCGCTCGACCAGTGCCTTGGTTTCCTCGATCAGCCGCTTTTCGGTGGGATTGTCCTTGACCGCCTCGACCAGAGCCGCCAGCGCCGGCACGGTCGCGTCGCTGGCCTCGCGGTATTCCCTGGCGAATTCCTGATCGCCCGATAGCGCAAAGGCACGCGCCGCGCTTTCCGTCCGGCGCAGCAGCGGGCGCATATCCGAGATTTTGCTGAGAATTCCAAGCGCACGGTCGACCGAGGCTGCGTCGGACCGCGACTTGAGGTCGAGACCGATCGAGGCAGCGCCGATAATGAGGAGGATAGCGAGGCCACTTCCAAGAATGATACGCTGCGAGGGCATTGCCAGTTGTTTACTTCACGATTTCGACTGCTGCGCGGAAGCTTTCGGTTTGGTGATGCATTGATTGACCGAGGTCAACAACGCGTCCGGCGTGAACGGTTTGCGCAGGCAGCATGCCGCGCCGAGCTGGATGGTCATCCGCAGGAAATCCGGTGCGCGTTCGGTGTTGGCGAAGGCGTAGCCCGACATCGCGATAACAGGTACGTCCGGCTTGCGCTCGTGGAACATCCGGATCGATTCGAAGCCGCGCATATGCGGCATGAACACATCGATCAGCATGACGTCGAAATCGGAAGTTTCGAGCGCGCGCATTCCCGCTTCACCACCGTCGGCAACGGTGACCTCGAAACCCTTGCGCGTCAGACAAACCTCGATGGCAACGCACACCATCGGGTCGTCATCGACCACGAGAACGCGCGGCACGATGATTCCTTCTTCCTCGGGGCGGCGGCAGGTCGCACGTCCCATGTGACGATTAAGTCGAAACGCCGACAAGTCGTCTACATGGCAGAGTGCCCATAAAAGTTGCCGAGGGCAATTCCGTTTCGCCGTATCAGAACGATAACAAGTTCAACCGCCGGTTCCGGACCCAATCCCGTCATGTCGCCGATCAACCATGGCGCGCATCGTCGGCGCGCCGCGGCATTGGCGCTGTGCGCGCTCGTGCGGCGGCAGAAACTTGAGCGTGCGCTGGCAGGCGCGGTGTGCGTTGGGCTTGGCTCCGTATTGACCAAGCATTGCCTGCGCGAGGTCGCGGCACTGACGTTTACGCTTGGCGGCGTCGCGGTGGCGTTGCGCGCCTGGCAAACGCTCTAACTCTGGAACGAAAAAGGGCGGCACACTGTGGAATGTGCCGCCCTTGAACTCACGCTATCGTGCTACTGCGCCGGGCAGGGGTGACGCTGCCCGTCATAGCCGAGATACGTTCCCGATGCCGGATCGTAGGATTTGTACCGCCGCATGCAATACGCCACGGCATCATCGTCGGCCACGGGCGCTGCGGCGACTACGGTGTCGTCGTAATAATAGGGGTCATCGTAATAGGTGCTACCGTAATAGCCATAGGCCGACCCGATACCGGCACCGATCGCGAAGCCCGGCCAGAAGCCGTGACGATGGCGATGAAAATGACCGCCGTGCCAGCGGCCAGCATAATAATTCCCCCGACCGCCGCCGCCCACGACGGCTGGGCCGCCGATGCCTGGACTGGGGCGGAATCCAGCAGAAGGTGCGCCTGGGGCGACAGCTCTACCGCCCCCAATCGCGGGGCCGCCGGCTTGAACGCCACCGCCACCGACCGCCACGCCGCCACCTCTGATGCCGCCGCCACCGATGGCTGCACCGCCACCGCCGCCGCCCCTGGCGCCACCGATAGACGGAACGGCACCGCCTCTATCCTGCGCCTGAACGGCGCTGAGGCTTGGCGCGACCACCGGCAACACAAGCGCCATCGCTGCCGCGGCACTCAAAACCTTTAGACTGATCATTCTAGGCTCCATTTGCGGGATATAGGCCCTAACCCGCTCAAGGGGCGGACGTTCCAGAGCCCGCGCGTTGATTGCATGCGGATTCAGCCTGCCGGATCGGAACCGTATCCGGGATGAACGGATTGCGCCGATTCCGCGACCATGGACGGGCGGCAAGCCGCTGTCCGGCAGGGCCGCAGTGTCAGCCTCTGCTGGACAATCCGTCCGGCCGGTGGCATCAGAGCGGCACGATATCTCGAACCGGCCGAGCCCTCATGAAGCTGTTTCTGCTGAAATTTTTCACTTGGTGGAACGGCCAGACGTTCGGCACGCAATTGTGGACGTGGCGGTTCGGCGAATTGGTCGGCCAGGACGAGCAGGGCAACCGCTACTACCGGACCAAGGGCGGCAAGATCGATCCGACGCTGGGTTTCGAGCGGCGCTGGGTGATCTACAACGGGCTTGCCGAGGCGAGCCGGGTGCCGCCGTCATGGCATGGCTGGCTGCATCACGTTGTCGATACCGCGCCGACCGAAGAGAGCTACACGCCGCGCGAGTGGGAGAAGCCACACGTTCCGAACCTGACCGGCACGCCCGCGGCCTACCGCCCATCCGGCTCGACGCTGGCCAGTGGCCGCCGCCCCAAGGCGACCGGCGATTACCAGCCCTGGACGCCGGGAAGCTGAGACGATCGTCATTCCCGCGCGTCGCGGTCATACCGCGGTTACATGCGCCTTAGACCACAATCATCGACCCTGTGAATACAATCATCGACCCTGTGAATAACGGGATCAGCGGGGACATCCGCCGCAGCCGTCTTGCGCCATCCGCGTTATCGCGGCTCAATGTAGCCATCTTACGGAGATGGGAAACCATCGCGTCGGTGCCGGGCTCCAGTTCGCGACTGCCCCGGCGAGCAGCGGCCACCGAGTAGGACACGGCCGGGAGATAGGCCCCCGGTGCAGAGGTTCTGAAATCGCCCGCTAATGTGTGGCTGCCGTAGGACAGGAAAGGCCGTCTGGGAAACCAGGCGGCCTTTTTCTTGTTGCTGCCATTTGCTCCATGTTCCGGACGCGGTGCAGCGTTCTCCCGGCGATGCGAAGCATCGTCCGGTACGCTGCGCCGCAGAGCCGGGACCTATTCCGGTGGGTCCCGGCTCTGCGTCGCGTCACCATAGCGCGTCGAAGACGCGCGTAAACGCGCTGATGGTGCCGCGCCGCGTCCGGGACACGATTGCAGAGGCGCAGCGCTACCCCAGCCGTGCGGCGGCGCGGTCGATCATCTCGCCGCGGCGGATTTGCGCTGGCGCGATCCTGTCCTTCATGAAGGCAAGCACTTCCGGCGGCGCGGTGTCGGGTGAGCCGGAATTGAATGGCGGCGCCGGGTTGTATTCGAGCCGGAGCTGGATCGCCTCCGCGGTCTTCTGATCGTGCAGTAGCGAGACCAGCGTCAGCGCGAAATCGATCCCCGCGGTGACGCCGCCGCCGGTGACGCGGTTGCCGTCGACGCAGACGCGCGTCTTGGTCGGGATCGCGCCGAACGCGCTCAGAAAATCCATCGCCGTCCAGTGCGTCACTGCGCGAAAACCCTTGAGCAGGCCGGCGGCGCCGAGCACCAGCGATCCCGTGCAAACCGAGGTGATGTATTTTGCGCCCGGCGCCTGCTTGCGCAGGAAGGCCAGCATCTCCTGGTCGTTGATCATGTCGTCGGTGCCGAACCCGCCGGGCACGCAGATCACGTCGAGTTGCGGGCAGTCGGCAAAGGTCGTGGTCGGCGTCAGCACCAGCACGGAATCACTCGTCACCGGCTCAATCCGTTTCCAGATCAAATGCACGTTGGCGCCGGGCAGGCTGGAGAACACCTGCAAGGGACCGGTGAAGTCGAGCTGGGTGACGCGCGGAAACAGCACGAGACCGATCTGAAGTGGCGTGGACGGTTGAGATGGCGCGGACATCGTGACCTCCGGAAAATTTGGCTTGACGAAGGGCATCCTGCCATGGTCGCTTCTTGTCCGAAATGGCATAATTCCCTCATTTCAGGACATCTCATTCCAGGACATCGGCCCAAAACAGGCAAGCATAAGACAGGCAAGCATCATGATCGGCGTTCTCGTGTTTCCGGATTTCCAGTTGCTCGACGCGGCCGGGCCGATATCGGCGTTCGAGATCGCGGCGCGCTTTGCCGAGGGGGCGTCCGCGATCCGGGTTCTGGCGGTGACGCCGGGGCCGGTACGCTCGTCGTCGGGCGTCGAAATCGTTGCGAAAGGTTTGAAGTCGGCATCTGCGATCACGACGCTGATCGTCGCCGGCGGCGAGGGCGTGCGGCAGGCCGCCGCCTGCGAGAAGACGATCGGCTTCGTGCGCACGATTGCCAAACGCGGCATCCGCATCGCCAGCGTCTGCTCCGGCGCCTATGTCCTCGCAGAAGCCGGCCTGCTCGACGGCCGCCGCGCCACCACGCATTGGCAGCGCACGCGGCATTTTCTGAAAACCTATCCGCAGGTGAAGCTGGAGCCCGATCGCATCTTCGTGCGCGACGGCGACGTCTGGACGTCGGCGGGAATATCGGCCGGCATCGATCTGTCGCTGGCGATGATCGCGGAGGACTATGGCGACGAGATCGCGCAGAAGACCGCGAAGCAGCTCGTGCTCTATCACCGCCGCAGCGGCGGCCAGTCGCAATTTTCCTCGCTTCTGGAATTGAAGGCGCCGAACGGCCGCTTCGGGCCGCTGCTGGCCTGGGCGCGCGAAAACCTCGATGCGCCGCTCACCGTCGAGGATCTCGCCGAGCAGGCCGGCATGAGTTCGCGCCATTTCACCCGCGCCTTCATGGCCGAGACCGGCACCACGCCGTCAAAGGCGGTGGAGCGGCTGCGCATCGAGGTGGCACGGCAACGCGTGCAGTCCTCCAGCGAGGCGATCGAGCGCGTGGCGCAGACCACCGGCTTCCGCGACCCCGAGCGGATGCGCCGCGCCTTCATCCGCGCCTTCGGCCAGCCCCCGCAATCGCTGCGCCGCGCGGCGCGAGCAGGGTGAATGGAAGCCGCTACCTCCGGAAATCCACCCGGCCTTGCGCAAAGTAGCCGTCTATTCGCTGATCGCTCACCACCAGGCCGACCCAGGGCACCGTGATCTCCGGGTTGTTCAGGTTGATATACTTGCCCACCAGCCGCCGCGGACCTTCGCGCCGTGCCTCGATCAGTCCCCGGCGCGCGCCGGAATTCCAGTCGAACAACAGGTACACGCGGTCTCCCACGGTTCTTGCTTCGCCCCGGCCCTGTTTCCATTTTTCGGGGGCATCGCCCGGTATCGTGGGGTCTGCGGCACCCTTCCAGCGGCTCGACCACTCACCGTCGATCGTGCCGCGCTGGTAGCTCGCATCTCCAGGGCTCCATGGCTTTGCATTCTCGTCGGTGGCGGATTCTTCCGGCATCGTGATGCGGGCGAACTGCATCACGTCGTCATCACCGGGATTTGGAACGTCCATGACGCCGAACGGATTTCGGGTCGTCAGATCGCTTTCGGCTTTCATTGGCCTTCTCCAACTGCAATCGCCTTGCCTTGGTTCAGCGGCACGGCCTGGTTCGAGCGTTCGGGATCGCAGGATGAAGGCGTCGCCGCCACCCGATTCCCGAAGGAACCGTGGTGACGATGCTGCCAGAGCCGATTTCGAACAGTGCCCGGCTGCAAGGCCCAGGGTAACCCTCACGCGGAGGGAGCGGCGCTGATTTCCAGATCGGCCACGACGCCGAAATGGTCGCTGGGCCAGATGCCGTCGACCGCCAGGTCGAATGCGAGCGAGGCGGCCTGAACCTCGCAGCTCGCCTTCGGGTGGGCGTCCCAGGAGCCCACGAAGACGTAATCGACCCTGCGCCGATGACGCGACTGACGGACGATCCTGCCGATCTCGGACTGTGCATTTGGATTGTCGACGCTCCAGGTATACCCCTGACCTTCGCCCGCGACTTCCCAGGCGTCGTGATACTTGACGCTTCGTCCGCCGAGCGACTGCAGTCCGGTGAGGTAGCGAATGCTGGCCGCGTCAGGCGTTGCGTTGAAGTCGCCGGCGATGATGGTGGGAAGCGGCTGCCGGTGACGCGCGTCGAGATCCGTCAGCGCAACGACCTGCCGTTCCCGGGCCGATTCCGCGGCGAGCCGCCACGAGGTCGCAGCGGCGATGAACAAAAGATCGCCTTCGCCGGGTAGCGGCACCGTTACTGCCAGCGAACACCAGGGGACATCGTTCGCATCCGACATGCGCAGATCGAGGACTTCCTCGACGCGATGCGGCCATCGCGTCGCGATGGCGCTTCCGCCAAAACGATCGGCATCGGGCGGGACGGTGCGCAGCACGTCAGCCTGATGTGTTCCATGCAGACCGGTGTCGTGGATCAACTCGTCGAGTTGCGAATGGTCGGGCGATTTGACCACTTCCTGGAATGACACGAGATCGGGAGCCAGCCGGCGCAGTTCCAGATTGATCAGACCGATGCGTTTCGGATCGCCTTGCCGATTCCAGACGTTGAGCGTGACGACGCGTAGCCGCATCCTCGTAAGCCGGCTTCATGAACCAATCCGGACAACGTCCGCTGGAGCGGTTGGTTCGGCGCTTGTCGGCGGCCGTCTGCGCTGGCTCAGGCAACGTCGGCTTGGGCGCTCAGCGTTTCCTCGGTGAGCAAGGCATCCAGATCGACAAGCTGCGGATCGTCGTCCTGCGGTTCGCCGTTTCCTGCGCTGCCGTGAAGATGCATCAACGTCTGCACGCGGCGGGCATTGAGATGGTCTACATGCTGATGCTGCAGCGCTACCGGCAGCAGCGCCTTGGGCAGCCCGACCAACGCAAAGGCGGGAACTTTGCGCACCTTGCCGTCCTCGCGCCAACGCAGGGGATGGAGGGTGTACATCAATTGCCGCTCGGTCTCTGCCGATGGCGGCTCCTCCGACAGGGATGGCGCGGGGTTGGCGAGGTTGGCGTTGCCCGCGCGCGTGCGCACCGCGGCGGAACGCAGCTCCCAGCAGATCAAGTCCGCCGCCGCGCGGACTTCACTACGCACCGCATCCACGCTGGCCGAGAACCGGCTGGCTTCGGGTATCGACAGCGAGCTTTTTGTAACGGCTTCGACGAGCGTTGTGGCGCCGGCTTCGAATCCGGGCGCAGCCCGCTCGATCGCCGCAGCCATCGCCTCGATCTCGTCAGCCAGCGCGTCGCGGTCGCGCTGGGTCTTGGCATCAGCGAGGGCGCGCTCGGCCGAGGCCACCTGATCGTCAAATTCCACCAATTCGGCGCGCAACGTCTTGGCGCGGTCTTCAACGGCGCGCATGCTGGCTTCGGCCCGATCGAGCCGGGAATTGTCGGCACCGGCTACCGCCAGCCGTTCGGCAGCTGCACGCTTTTCTGCGAGTTCCGATTCGGCGACGCTCAACCGTTCGGCCAACTTCTGCCGCGCCGTCAGCTTGTCCTTCAGCGCAACCTCGAAGCGCTCGATCGGGCCGAGCTCGCGCCTGAAAAATGCCATTGCAATCACCTCGCGGATTGCTGCCGAATCACCGGCAGAGTTGTTGCGTGCGAGAGCTAGTCAGAAACTTGGATAACATTGCGGCCTGAGTCGGTACAGCCTCGCCAGCCAAATGGATGATCGCCGGCACGAGGCCGGCAATCCCCTTCGACCGCGCTAAGCCGGGCGTCGGGGCGCCAGCCAAGGATAGCGAGCATCACCAGGAAACCGACGACGTAGGCCACCACCACAGGCCAGCCATGCCTGAGCCAGCGCCCGACGGACTTCGCCTCCGGATACATGTTCGACAAGGCGACACCGGCCGATGAGCCGAACCAGATCATCGAGCCGCCGAATCCGACGGCGTAAGCCAGGAAGCCCCAGTCATAGCCGCCCTGTTTCAGGGCGAGCGCGGTGAGGGGAATGTTGTCGAACACCGCGGAGACGAAGCCTAGTCCAAGCGCGGTCGGCCATGACGCCACCGGCAGCCGCTCGACCGGCATAAGGGAGGCCGCCGTGACGAGGGCGAGCAGGAAGATGGTTCCCTTGAAGGTTTCCGGCATCACCTTCCAATCCGGCGCGCGTAATCCTGCCGTGAGCAGGATGGCCGCCCAGACCGCGAGGCCCAGAACCGGAACGGTATCGAGCAGCGCGGGAAATTTCAGGTTTGCCGTGACGTTTGCCACCAGCGCTGCAGCGAGGATGACCGCGACAATGAACACCCGGGTCGGGTCGATCCTGAGCCCCCTCGGCGCGTCTTTCTGAATTGGCGAATAGCGGTGCTGCTGGATCGACGCCGGCACCGCAAAAATCAACATCGCCACGATGGCGGCGATGTAGGCTTCGACAACGGCGAGCGGACTGACGCCGGCGATCCACATCATGGTGGTGGTGGTGTCGCCGACGACGCTGCCCGAGCCGCCGGCGTTCGAGGCTGCGACGATCGCCGCGAGATAGCCGATATGAACCTTGCCGCGGAACACGTGGCGCGCGACGGTGCCGCCGATCAGCGCGGCGGCGATGTTATCGAGGAAGCTCGATAGCACGAACACAAGGCCGAGCAGCACGACGCCGCCCTTCCAATCGTCCGGCAGCAATGCCGGCATCTCGTCCGGAATCCGGCTTTCTTCGAAATGCCGGGACAGCAGCGCAAAGCCCATCAGCAGCAGGAACAGATTGCCGAGCGTAACCCATTCATGGGCCATGTGGTGGCCGAGGCCATTAAGACCCGCACCGTATTTGAAGCCGGTGAAGATCAGCTTGTAGATCACGATGGCGGCCAGTCCCGTCAGCGCAACGGGCAGCGTGTGATGATGGAACAACGCGACGCCGAGCAGCGTCAGCGCGAACAGCAGAAAATCGACGGGTATGCCAAATAGGAGGATTGGTTCGATCACAGCGGCCCCAAATGTGCGCAGGAGAAATTCACGGTTTACCGATAGCGTTGCGCAATGTGCATTATTTCAAAGTTTTCAGCCAGCCGGCGATTTCGCTGACGGCGACGTTGGCCTGCTGCAGCAGCTTGCCCATGGTGAAGAAGCCGTGGAATTGGCCTGGGAAATGCCGGTAGGTCATCGGCACGCCGGCTTCCTTGAGCCGCGCGGCATATTCGGCGCCCTCGTCGCGCAGCGGATCGGCGCCTGCGGTCAGCACATAGGCCGGCGGCAAGCCGGCGAGCGTTTTCGCGCGCGCGGGCGAGGCTTTCCAATGCTCGATGTCGGCCGCGCCGTTCAGATAATGGTTGCAGAACCATTTGATCACGGAGTGCGTCAGCAGGATGCTGGTCTCTGGCTCGCTGTGCGAGGGATGCGTCATCGCAAAATCGGTGGCGGGATAAATCAGCACCTGGCCGGCGAGCTTCGGGCCGTCGCCGTCGCGTGCGGCGAGCGCCACGACGGCGGCGAGATTGCCGCCGGCGCTGTCGCCGCCGACCAGTAAGTGGCCAGCGTCGATGCCGAGCCGGCTGGCATTGGCGGCAACCCACTTCGTCGCCGTGATGGCGTCTTCGGCGGCGGCGGGAAATTTGTGCTCCGGCGCTAGCCGGTATTCGACCGAGATCACGATCAACTCGCCCTCGTGGGCAAGCTTCTGGCAAACCACTTCATGGGTATCGAGATCGCCGATCACCCAGCCGCCGCCGTGAAAGAATACCAGGCACGGCGCAAGGCCGTTGCTCTTGCGCAGCGTCTTCGGCGTGTAGATGCGCGCCGGAATCGTGCCGTGCGGCGCGGGGATCGCGAGCGGTTTGGTCGATTCGAGCGCGGGCGGTTCGGGATTACTGACGACGCGGGCGCTTCGATAATATTCGCGCGCTTCCGGCGCAGTCAGCGTCTCATAGGCGGGACGGCCCGCCTCCTGGAAAGCCTTGTAGACGGCGGCGGCATCGGGATCGAGCGTGACGGGCATGAGACCTCTCGTTTTGAGTTGTCATCCTGGGGTGCGCAGCGAACCCGGGATCTCGAGATTCCGGGCTCGGTCCTTCCGGACCGCCCCGGAATGACGGTGCTAGGCCGCGGTGCGGCCGCCATCGACGGTATAGGCCGAGCCGGAGACGTAGCTGGCCTCGTCGGAGGCGAGGAACGCCACGATGGAGGCGACTTCTGAGGCTTGTCCGAGCCGCCGCGCCGGAATCCGGTCGACGATCTTTTCGGTCGGCGGCGGCTCATTGCCGGGATTGCGGCCCTGCAGGATCGTGCTCAGCATCCGGCTGTCGATCAGGCCGGGGCAGACGCAGTTCACCCGCACGCCGGTGCCGGTGCACTCCCATGCGGCGCTCTTGGTGAGACCGATCACGGCGTGCTTGCTGGCGCTGTAGACGGCGATCATCGGCGAGCCGATCAGGCCGGCGATGGAGGCGGTGTTGATGATGCTGCCCTTGTTCTGCTTCAGCATCACCGGCAGCACGTGCTTCATGCCGAGAAAGACGCCGACCACGTTGACGTCGAGCACGCGCCGAAAACTCTCCAGCGAATATTCCGGGATCGGCTTGATATCGCCCTCGACGCCGGCGTTGTTGTAGAGGACATCGATCGTGCCGAACCGGTCGACGCTGGCGCGGACATATTCCGTGACTTCTTCCTCCCGGGTAACGTCCGCCGCGACCGCGAGCGCTTCGGCCGAGGCCGGCAGGTCCTTGATGGCGGCCGCAAGATCCTGCTTCTTGCGGTCGATGGCGACGATGCGGGCGCCGCGCTCGGCCAACAGCCGGATGGTCGCGGTTCCAATGACACCGGCCGCGCCGGTCACGACGGCAACCCGGCCATCGAGGCGAATTCGATCGGGCATAGCTTGAGGTTTCCTCTGGCTCGTCCGGTTATCCCGGATTTTGGTGGTTTTCGCGCGTGGCCGCGCGATCAGGCCACTATTCCATCTGCAGGCGGGGCTGACTAGATCATGGAGCGATGTTCCGAAAACCGGCTTCCGCCTTCCAGGCCCATGATATTCACTGCGGCAGGATGAGGGCAAACCGCCCTTTCCCCGCCGTATTCACCGTGTTAACCGGGAGGGACGCGAGCGGCGGACAAGTCTGTACTATGTCGCGAGCCCGATTCGCCTGTTAAAGCCGCGCGAGATGCTTCGAACCATTGCCATGACCGGTCTTGCGGCCCTGATTGCCGCCACAACGACCTCGCTTGCGCCGCCAGCGCAGGCGCAGATCGGCAATATCTTTTCCGATCCTCCGCTGCGGCCGCCGGGCGCCATTCCCCGCGGCAATCAACAGCAGCAACAATTCCCCGACGACGACGAGGAAGTGCCGGAACTGCCGCGCGGCCGGCTGCTGCCGACCCCGAACCGTCCGCCGCCGGGGCAGGGCGCTCCACCGCCGGGAAGCTTCCAGTCGCAGCCGCTGGCGCCGCCGCCCGGCACCACCGCTCCTCCGCAGGGGACGCAGCCGGGCGTCGCGGTTCAGCCGCCGCAGCCCGGAGGTCCAGGCGTCGCCAACGCGCCATCGGGTCAGCGGCAGCCCCCGGCCAAGGGCGTGCCCAATTCGCCGGCGACCCTGCAGCCGGGCGACGAGGTCGTGTCCGAACCGCCGGCCACCAAGATCACCAACAAGAAGGCGAGCTTCTCCGGCCTCGACAAGATCACCGGCCGCATCATCAATTTCGACGAGGACATCGGCGAGACCGTGCAGTTCGGCGCACTGCGCGTGAAGACCAGCGCCTGCTACACGCGCCCATCGACGGAAGCTGCCAACACCGATGCGTTCGTCGAGGTCGACGAGATCACGCTGCAAGGCGAGGTGAAGCGGATCTTCTCGGGCTGGATGTTCGCTGCCAGTCCCGGTCTGCACGGCGTCGAGCACCCGGTCTACGATATCTGGCTCACCGACTGCAAAGGCCCTGACCAGACCATCGTCAGCGCGCAGCCCGATCCGGCCAAGTCGGCCGCGCCGCCGCAGGCTGCGAAGCGTCCGCCGCCGCCGAAGCAGGCGGCGCCGCGCCCGCCAGGACCGCCGCCGCAGCCGCAATTCCAGCAGCAGCCGCAGCAGGCCCCACCGCCTCCGCCGCAGCAGCGGCCGGGCGGGTTGTTTGGTGGATTGTTCGGGAATTAACGGCGTCCATGCCCCGCGGGGCACTTCTACACCTAGCATCCGTATCCGCCGTGCAGCTTCCACTTGCCGTCGGCCGTGCGCCTTAGGGTGGGGTCGCCCATCCGGATGTGCGTTGCGAGGAAATCGATGAAAGTGCGCACGCGCGCCGGCAGCGGTCCGGCGTGGCCGACGTAGATCGCATGAATGTCTTCGCGGTCCCCGGGATTGTAGTTCTGCAGCATCGGAACGAGGCGCCCGGCCTCGATGTCGGGACCGATGTGGAATAGAGCCAAGCGTGCGCAGCCAACGCCGCCGAGAGCGAGCCGGCGGACCGCTTCGCCGTCGCTGGCGCGCGCGGCTGGCGGCGGCAGCACCTCCTCGATCCGCTCGCCGCGCCGGAACGGCCAGCCGCGAATGCTGCGCGGAAAAGTCCAGCCGATGCCGCGATGACTGGCGAGTTCGGCCGGCGTCTTCGGCTCGCCGAAACGGGCAAGATAGGACGGCGCGGCTACGACCGCCATGCGGCTGGTTCCGAGCTTGCGCGCGACGAGGCGCGAAGCCCCCAGCGGCCCGACGCGGATGGCTACGTCGGCGCGCTCCTGCATCAGGTCGATGATTGTATCGGTGAAGACAATGTCGACCGTGATCTCCGGATGCTCGACGAGGAAGCGCGGTAACAGCGGCATCACGTGCTGCATGCCAAAGGGGATGTTGCTGTTCACCATCAGATGCCCGCGCGGCGCTGCGCCGGAGCCGGCCTCGCGCTCGGCCTCCTCGATCTCGCCGAGGATGCGCAGCGAGCGCTGGTAGAAGGCTTGGCCTTCCTCAGTCAGTTGGAGTTTGCGCGTCGTCCGGTTGACGAGCCGCGTGCCGAGCCGGGCTTCCAGGCGGGATACCAGCTTGCTGACGCCGGATGGGGTCAGGCGAAAGCTCTTTGCCGCGGCGGTGAACCCGCCGAGGTCGACGACGCGGACGAAGACCTCCATCTCGGCGGAACGATTGGTGTCGAGTCGAGCCACGTTGATTTCACGTCACAAATGATTGGACTACCGGCACTCTAATCCTTCTGCCGCCCCTTCGCTATTTGCGTTGGCAGCAACCCTGTCCTGATCGGGAGCAACGCATGCCTGCCGCCGTCCTTGCGCTGACCGCCGGTGCCTTTGGCATCGGCACCACTGAATTCATCATCATGGGTCTCTTGCTGCAGGTCGCCGCCGACATGCAGGTCTCGGTCTCCGCGGCAGGTCTCCTGATTTCCGGCTATGCGCTCGGCGTGTTCGTGGGTGCGCCGATCCTGACGCTGGCGACGCGGCGGATGCCGCGCAAGGCGGTGCTGCTTTCTCTGATGGCCATCTTTACCTTCGGCAACGCGGCCTGCGCGCTGGCGCCGGACTACGGGCTGTTGATGGCGGCGCGGATCCTCACCTCTCTCGCCCATGGCACATTTTTTGGCGTCGGATCGGTGGTGGCGACGAGCCTGGTCACTGAGGACAAGCGTGCCTCCGCAATTGCCACCATGTTCATCGGACTGACGGTGGCTACTCTGCTCGGCGTACCCTTTGGTGCGTGGTTCGGCCTGATGCTGGGATGGCGTGCCGCGTTCTGGGCGGTGACCGTGATTGGGCTGGTCGCCTTCGCTGTATTGGTCGTTCTGGTTCCCGGCAACGTGGGCGGCAATGAGAAAGCCACTTCGCTGCGCGAGGAGCTGGCGGTGGTCGGCCGTCCGCGAGTCCTTCTCGGCCTCGCCATGACGGTGTTCGGTTTTGCCGGCCTGTTCGTCGTCGTTACCTATGTCCAGCCGATCCTGACGCGGCTGACCGGCTTCTCTGAAGCGGCGGTCTCGCCGATCCTTCTCGTGTTCGGCGTCGGACTGTCGATCGGCAACGTTGCAGGAGGGCGGCTCGCCGACCGTGGTCTCGGACGCGCCCTGATCGGCACGCTTGCCGCGCTTGCGCTCGTCCTCGTCGCGCTTGCGGCGGTGCTGTCGATCAAGGGTCTCGCCGTGGCCTTCATCTTTCTGCTTGGCACCGCCGCCTTCGCCACCGTGGCGCCGCTGCAGCTTCGCGTGCTCGAAGCGGCCGGCGCGGAGGGGCGCACGCTCGCATCCAGCCTCAACATCGCGGCCTTCAATCTTGGCAATGCGCTCGGCGCCTGGGCCGGCGGGCTTACGATCGATCGCGGCTTGGGCCTTGCCGCGCTTCCGCTCGTCGCGGCGGCGATCACCGCGGCGGGACTCCTGCTGGCGCTATGGAGCATGTATCTGGACCGTCCGGTACCTTCCGCCGCGGCGTGCCCGGCGGAATGAAAGCAAAGGATCAAAAGGGAGCACAGTGATGGAATATCGCAACCTCGGCGCCTCGGGCCTGAAGGTCCCCGTTATCAGTTTCGGTACTGGCACGTTCGGCGGAGAGGGGCCGCTGTTTTCGGCCTGGGGCCGGAGTGGCGCCGAGGAGGCGAGGCGGCTAATCGACATTTGCCTCGAGGCCGGCGTCAACCTGTTCGACACCGCCGATGTCTATTCGAACGGCGCGTCGGAAGCGATTCTGGGCGCCGCGATCAAAGGCCGCCGCGACAGGGTGCTGGTCTCTACCAAGACGAGCTTGCCGACGGGTGACGGTCCATTCGACGCCGGCTCATCGCGACATCGCCTCGTGTCGGCGGTGGACGCCGCCTTGCGGCGGCTCGGAACCGACTACATTGACTTGCTGCAGCTCCACGCCTTCGATGCCTTCACGCCAATCGAGGAAGTGCTGTCGACGCTTGATGGGCTCGTCCGTGGCGGCAAGTTGCGCTATGTCGGCGCCTCCAACTTCTCGGGCTGGCAGTTGATGAAGTCGCTCGCCATTGCCGAGCGTCACGGCTGGACGCGCCATGTGGCGCACCAAGTCTATTATTCGCTTGTCGGCCGCGACTATGAGTGGGAGCTCATGCCGCTCGGCCTCGATCAGGGCGTCGGCGCGCTGGTCTGGAGCCCGCTGGGTTGGGGGCGTCTCACCGGCAGGATACGACGCGGCCAGCCGCTGCCGGCTGGTAGCCGCCTGCGCGAGACGGCGCAGTTCGGTCCACCAGTCGACGAGGAGCGGCTCTATCGCGTCGTCGATGTCCTGGATGCCGTCGCGACCGAGACCGGTCGCACTGTGCCGCAGGTCGCGATCGCATGGCTGCTCACCCGCCCAAGCGTGTCGTCCGTGATCATCGGCGCGCGCGACGAAGCGCAACTGCGCGACAATCTCGGCGCCGTCGGCTGGTCGCTGACCGCCGAGCAGGTCGCGCTCCTGGACAAAGCGAGCGCGGTGATGCCATGCTATCCCTATTATCCTTATCGTGTCCAAGAAGGCTTTGCGCGATTGAACCCGCCGCCGGTTTGAGCCAATTGGAAGCGGGCGACACAACGAGCCAGTAGCTCTCGATTTGCCCGGCGCCGCGCGCACAAGGTTTGGACCAAATCAATTGTGTTGGGCGATGATCGCGAGTGCGTCGGCACCGCTGACGCTGGGCGGCAAACGCATAAAATCCGCTGGTTCTCCCGCAATCGCCTTGTCGAGCAAGGTGCGATAGCGGCGCCTTGGAATTTCAACCGCGCCGAAGCTGCGCAGATGTTCGGTGACGTATTGCGTGTCGAGCAGCTCGAACCCGCCTGCGATCATTCGCGCCACCAGATGCACCAGCGCCACCTTGGAAGCGTCGCGGGCGCGGTGAAACATGCTCTCGCCGAAGAAGGCCCGCCCCAGGCTGACACCGTAGAGGCCGCCTGTGAGGTCGCCGTCCTGCCAGACCTCGACGCTGTGGCAGTGTCCGAGCTCGTGGAGCCCGAGATAGAGATCGCGGATGCGCTTGTTGATCCAGGTGTCGTCGCGGCCCGGCTGGGGCGCCGCGCAGCCCGCGATGACCGCCTTGAAGGCGGTATCGACGGTAACACGGAAAGTGTCCGAACGCACGGTGCGGGCAAGCCGCGAGGCAATGCGGAAGCCGTCGAGCGGAATGACACCGCGCATTTCCGGCTCGACCCAGAACAGTGTCGGATCGCCGGCACTCTCGGCCATCGGGAAGATGCCGCAGGCATAGGCCCGCAGCAGCACTTCGGGCGTGATTTCGGAAGCAGCAGACTCGCGCGAGGTCATGTGTCGATGATAGCAGGACACACGGGGCGTATGCTACGTTCCATAACAAATTGGTGCGCAGCATAGCCGCATCCATACGAAGCGGATGACGACGGGGTATTCGCCCGGCCGAATTTCCAAGATGAGTGCGGCATGAGCGCAGTGTTGATCGTCGTTCCGGTGTTCGCCTTGATTGCGGCGGGTTATGCGGCGGTCGCGCTGCGTTTCATCTCGCCGACGGCGCATAAGGGCATTGCCGAGTTCGCCTTTAGCATCGCCATTCCGGCGCTGCTGTTCCGGATGGTGGTTGTCGCGGAATTCCCCGCCGTGAGCGCCTTCTCGGTGTGGGGCGCCTATTATGGGGCAACGGCGGTCACGTGGATCGCCGCGCTGCTGGCGTCATCCCTTCTTCGGCAATCCCGGGCGGATGGCGTGGTGCTCGCGATCGGCTCGATCTACGGCAACATCGTGATGCTCGGCATTCCCCTGACGTTGTCGGCGCTGGGAAGTCAGGCCGTCGGCTCGATGGCCTTGATCCTGTCGGTCAACACGCCGCTGCTCTGGCTCTGCGGCACGCTGCAGATGGCGTGGGCGGAACGAAAATCTTCCGAGACGGCGCCGCTGCTGGTGCTGCGGGCCGTGCGCGAAATCGCGCGCAATCCGATCATGCTCGCGCTCGGCTTCGGCTTTCTCTGGCGCCTCACCGGCTTGGGGCTGAACCCTGTCGCGGACAAGACTCTGGAACTGCTGGCGCAGGCGGGCTCGCCCACGGCCCTGATCGCGCTCGGCATCAATCTCTTCGGATTCAGGATCAAGGGCCAGGCGCTCGGCATGGCGGTGATGTGCGCGCTCAAGCTCTTGGCGATGCCGGCCGTTGCGGCGGTCCTCGCGTTCCATGTTCTGGCGTTACCGCCGATTTCCGCGGCCGTGGTCGTTGTTTTCGCCGCGATGCCGACCGGCGCCAATGCCTACATCTTCTCGGCTCAGTACGGACGGCTCACCGAAGCCGTCTCGGGCGCCGTCGCGCTCGGCACGACGTTGGCGGCGGTGACGTTGCCCGTTGTCGTGTTATTCGTGACGGCCGCCCCGCGCTAGTCCTCGTAGCCGAACAGCATGGCCGGGTTGGTGACCAGGATCCTCTTCAGTTCCGCTTCATCGGCCACATAGCGGTAGAGAAGTTCGAGCAGGTCGGCATCGTTGGGCGGCTGCACCACCGAAACCGGGTGCGGCCAGTCGCTGGCCCAGACGCAACGGTCCGGCGCCGCCTCGATGTAGGCGCGCGCGATCGGAATGACGTCGTCCCAGGGCGGGCCCTTCTTCGAGGTCTTTTCGCCGAGCGACAGCATTACCCAGAAATTGCCCTTGGACAGGAGCTCCAGCATCTTCTGCAGGTTCGGGTCGTCCTTGCCGCGCGTCGGGTCGGGCCTCGCCATGTGATCGATCAGTAGGGGGACGTCGAGATTTTCGTACTTCGCGACGCTGGAGACGATACCGTCCTTCTCCGGCTGGATTTTTGCATACCAGCCGAGTTCACGAATCTTCGCGATGGCGCGGGCAAAATCCTTGTCCGAGAGCACGGCGCCGAGTTCCTGGCGGAAGCTGAAGCGGGCGCCGCGGACACCGGCATCGTGCAGCTTGGCGAGATAGGCGTCATCGGCTTCGGCAAACACCAGCGCGTTGGCACAGCCGCGATAGTTCGGTCCCATCGCGGCGAGGCCATCGAGCACCACCGAATGATCGGCGCCATAGGTCGTGGTCTGCACGATGATGCCGCGCTCGATGCCGAGCGCCTTGTGGACGCGAAGCGCGGCCTCCCAGGTCGCAGTCGGCATCTGGTAGGCGGCACCCGGCCGCACCGGATATTTTTCCAGCGGCCCCAGCACGTGAAACTGGCTGTCGACGCTCTTCGGCGGCGGCAGTTTTGAGGGACGGCGCGGGTTCGGATCGAACGGAAGATAGGTCGGCATCTCGGGTTCCTTGTCTGATCGCGGTCAGCCGATTACGGCGGTGAAATCGCATTGCACGAGCGCGCCATTCTCCATGTCCATCTGCAGCGCATGGCGGGCAGGGCGGGAATGCTCGTCGGGAAACATCTTCAGCCATTCGGTATTGACCGGCGCGCGCTGCTTTCGATCTTGCAGCCATACCGTCATCTTGATGATGTCATCGGTCGTACCGCCGCCGGCTTCGACGATTGTCTTCATATGCGCGAACATGTTGGCGCACTGGTCCTCGATGCGCTCGGGCATTGCGCCGGTCGCGGGATCACGGCCGAGAATGACGCCGGACATCAGGAGATGGCCGATACGGCAGGCGTTCGGAATGGGATTGGCGTGCTTGAATTCGCCGATGTGAATGCTCTTGCGCCTTGTCATCACTGCTCTCCCTCCGGGATGCTTCTCGTTCAGACGAACTGGCAGGACACCGATCCGAACCGGCCGTAATCGGCATGAAATGTATCGCCCCTGATGATCTCGACCGGGCGCGTAAACGATCCCGCCAGCACCACTTCGCCGGCCTCGAGATACTCGCCTTGGGCAGCCAGCCGATCGGCAAGCCAGGCCACGCCGTTGGCAGGGTGATTAAGCACGCCGGCGGCGATGCCGGTCTCCTCGATCTGGCCGTTGCGAAACAGCAGCGCGCCGATCCAGCGCAGGTCGGCGTCGAGCGGACGAATGGGCCGGCCGCCGACGACCAGCGCCGCATTCGCGGCATTGTCGGAGATCGTATCCATCACCTTGCGCGGCGCCTTCGTCTCGGGATCGACGCGATGCATCCGGGTTTCCAGGATTTCGAGCGCCGGCGTGACGTAATCGGTGGCGTTGAGCACGTCGAACAGGCTGCAATCCGGGCCCTTCAGCGGCGTCTTCAGCACGAAGGCCAGTTCGACCTCGATGCGGGGCGCACGGAAACGGTCGAACGGGATCGGCGATGCATCGGGGTAGAACATGTCGGCGAACAGCACGCCGTAATCCGGCTCGGAAATGCCGACGGCGTTCTGCATCGCTTTCGACGTCAGGCCGATCTTGTGGCCCCTGACAATGCGGCCGCGGGAGAGCTGCAACCTGGTCCAGGCGCGCTGAACGGCGTAGGCGTCCTCGATCGTAAGCTCAGGAAATTCGCGCGTGAACGCCGGGATCAACGACTTGCTGCGTTCGGCGTCATCGAGGCGCTGCGCCAGCCGTTCGACGGTTTGTTGATCGAGCATCTTCTATTGCTCCGCCGCCACGGTGTTGCGAAGGATGCCGATCTTTCCGGACTCCACCTCGACGACGTCGCCGACCTTAAGCCAGCGCGGCGGCGTGAATCGGGCGCCGGCCCCGGTGGGGGTACCGGTGGCGATCATGTCGCCGGGTCTTAAGGTGGCAAAGGTGGAGAGGTAGGCGATCAGGTAATCGAACGGGAACATCAGCCGCTCGGTGGAGTCGCTCTGGCGCACCTCGCCGTTGACACGGGTGATGATGTCATGCGGGCCACGCGGATCGCATTCGTCCGACGTGACGATCCACGGCCCGATGCTGCCCGAGCGGTCAAAGTTCTTGCCCTGGGTGACGTTGAACTTGCCGTGGTGCAGCCAGTCGCGAACGCTGCCCTCGTTGCACAGCGTCATGCCGAAGATGTGCTCCCACGCGCGCTCGCGGGGAATGTGCCGGCCTTCCTTGCCGATGACGATTACCAGCTCGCCTTCATAGTCGAGCTGTTCGGAGACCTTCGGCTTCTCGATCGACTGGCCGGAGCCGACGACGGAGGAGGGGTTGCGCACGAACAGGCTCGGATATTTCGGCAGGTCCGAGTTGTCCTTGTACTCGGCGTTGCGATCCCTGTAGTTGACGCCGATGCACCAGAGCTTTTCCGGAGCCGGGATGGGCGGCAGCAGCACGAGGTCATCGAGCGCATGGTCCGGCTTCTGCCCGGCAATTGCCTGGCGCGCGATGTCCAGTCCGCCTCCGGCAATCAGCGCCCGCAGGTCGGCAAACTTCGTCCGTTCGGTCAGGTCGACGACCCCGCCTGGGATGCGCGCGCCGAAGCGCGGCTTGCCGTTTGCAAGATAGCTCAGAAGATGCATGCGATCGGTCTCCGGATCAGCGCGGCGCGCGATGGCGCGGCATGCTTCAGGATTCAGTTTTCGACGTCTGGAATACGGGTTTTAAGGTGACGATCTCGCCGAGCTTGGCGTAACGCGGGCCGGCGATGCGGGCGATCGGGTCGAGCGCTTCGGTTTCGATCTTGCCGTTGTTCAAAAGGCCATCCCTGATGTGGAAGACCAGTACTTCGCCGACGATCAGCCGGCTACGGGTCTCGCCGAATTCGAGGCACTGCCGGAAGCGGCATTCCATCGCAATCGGTGCGGCCGCGAGACGAGGCACCTTGATGCGCTCTCCCGGCAGTGTCGAAAGCCGCAACTCCTCGACCTCGCTGACGTCGGGCGGATGTTCGGTGGAGCTCTCGTGCACTGCCGTCATCAGGCTGGAGTCCGCGATGTGAACGACATATTCCTCGTTGTTGAGGATGTTCTGCGCGGTGTCCTTGTAGATTCCACCCTTGCGGCCGACGCTGATGGCCAGCATCGGTGGCTTCGGGGCGACGAACGTAAAGGCAGAGAATGGCGCGAGGTTGAGCACCCCGCCGCTCGACAGGCTGGTCACCCAGGCGATCGGGCGGGGCACCACGACGCCGGTGATCAGCCGGTAGGCCGTTTCAGCGTCGAGATATGCAGGATCGATCCGCATCGGGATACGCTTCAATCAGCCTTGATGTTCGCCTTGCGGACGACGGGAATCCACTTCGCGTCCTCGCGTTCGAGGTAGCTCGTGAACTCTGCCGGCGTCATCGATACGGCCTCGGCGCCGAGCGCGTTGAACTTCTCGACGACGGCGGGATCTTTCAGGATCTCCGCGAGGGTATCGTGGAGCTTGGTCACGATTTCGGGCGGCGTGCGTGCGGGCGCGAACAGGCCGGTAAAGGTCTGGCCGTCAAATTCCTTGTGGCCGAGTTCGGTGAAGGTCGGGACATCCGGCAGCCAGGAGGCGCGGCGGCTGCCGGTGACGGCGAGTGCACGCAGCATGCCGCTCTTGATCGAAGGCAATCCGACCGAGATCTGGTCCAGGGCAAACTGCACCTGTCCGCCGATCAGGTCGTTGAGAGCGGGCGCGTTGCCGCGGTAGTGCACCGTCAGCCATTGCAGGCCCAGCGTCGACTGCATGAGCTCGCTGAGCAGATGGTTGGTGGTGCCTTGGCCGGGCGAGGCCATCGTCAGCTTGCCCGGATCGCGGCGCGCGAGCTCGATGAATTCCTTCAAGTCCTTGGCCTGAACCGACGGATGCACTTCGAGCACCAGCGGCGTCATCGTGATCGAGGTGATGGGAACGAAGTCCCGCTTCCAGTTGTAGGCCTCGCGCTTGGCGATCTCGGGTGCGAACAGCACGGGACCATTGGCGCCGACGAACAAGGCGTAGCCGTCGGCCGGCATTTTCGCGAACGCCTCGCCGGCGATCAGTCCGCCGGCGCCAGCCTTGTTTTCCACGATGAACGGCTGGCCCAGCTTCGCCTGCAGCCTGTCGGCGATGACGCGCGCGGCGCTATCGACATTGCCGCCTGCCGGGTAAGGGACGATCAGCTTAACCTGACGCGCCGGCCATTGCTGGGCGTTTGCCGGTGTGTTCAACGTTGCCGTAAATAGCGTCGATAGAGCGACGCCTGCGATCGCGAAAAATTTCATCGCATTCTCCCGAAAAGCGGCACATCTGCCGCTACATTCTTGTTTTGCGCGAGCCCCGTCCCGAACGGCATGCGCATGTATTGTTCCGCGCCACCGATCTTGCGCGCAGCCCTTCCGCTGTCGACCAAATTGTGGTGTTTTTGTCCACATTGTGGACAGCGGGTGGGGCGTAATGACGAATGGTCGGTTAAAGACAGGAGGGCCGCGGCAGGGTGGTCAGGCGATCCGCCGCGCGTTGGCGGTGCTGCGGACGCTCGCGGTTGGTGGGGAACGAGGCGTACCGCTGGCTGAAGTCGTGCAGGCGACCTGGCTCGCTCGCCCGACGGTACATCGCATCGTGCATGTGCTGATCGAGGAGGGGATTGTCGAACGCAGCGAGCGGACGGGAAATTATGTCGTCGGCCGCCAGGTGCCTGAACTGGCGCTGGCGCGTCCATCGCGTTCGCCCCTGATGGTTGCAGCCGAGCCGCATCTGGCGGCAGCGTCGGCGCAACTCGGCGATACCTTGTTTCTCACGGTGCGCACCGGCCTCGATACGCTGTGCGTGGCGCGCCGCATCGGTAGCTATCCGATCCAGGTGTTGTCGATCGAGGTCGGCGTGCGGCGTCCCTTGGGCGTCAGCAGCGCTGGCGTGGCGATCCTGGCCGCCATGCCGTCGGCCGAGGCGCGCAAGATCGTGCTCGCCAACGAAACGCGGTTTGGCGCTTACCGGACCGATACGGCCACCGTGCTCGGACAGATCCAGCTCGCGCGGCGCCGAGGCTACAATCTGCGTGATGTCGGCCTCGTGCAGGGAACGAAGTCGCTTTCGGCCTGGATCCGGACTCCTGACGGTCAGCCCGCCGCCGCGATTACGCTCTCCGCCATGCGGAACAGATTGGGCCCACGCCGCGCGATCGAGGTGGCGGACGTTCTTGTCTCGGCTGCGCGGGCGATCGAAGCGGCGACGGCGAGGGACTAGCCTAACTCGCCGCGGCGTTGGTCGACTTCGGCGTCGCTGCTGGGATGCGGCGGAAACGCAGTACGATCCTGGTGCCGTGGTGGTTGGGATCGCGCTCGGCACTGGCATCCAGTTTGGCGGCCATGGCGCTCACGATGCGTTGTCCCATGCCGGTGGAGCGCGGGTCCGACTTGGCGTTGAGGCCGACGCCGTCGTCCGCGATCGAGACCACGAGGTCTTCGCCCTCGGGCTTGAGCTCGACGTGAATGGGACCGGCGCCGTCGGGATAGGCGTATTTGACGGCGTTCATCACCAGTTCGTTGACGATGATGCCGATCGCCACCGCGCGGTCCGGGTCGATCTCGATCGGTTCGGCCTTGAGCGTCAGCCGCGACATCCTGTTGCCCTCGGCCGAACGGCGGAGATCTTCCAGCAGAGCTTCGAGATACTGGTTCAAGAGCACGCTCTTGAGATCGTGCGAGGTGTAGAGACGGCGGTGGACCTGGGCGACCGCCGCGACGCGGCCCATCGCATTGGTCAGTGCCGCCTTGACGTCGTCCTGGGTCGCCGAATTGGCCTGCAAGTGCAGCAGCGAGGCGATGATCTGCAGGGAGTTGCCGACGCGGTGGTTGACTTCGCGCAGCAGCACTTCACGTTCGGCGGCGAGCGCCGCATAGCGGTCGCGCGAGGCGTGAACCTCGGCTTCGGCTTCGTCGCGGGCCCGTTGAAGCTCGGCCTGCCTGAGCGCGCCGGAAATCGCGACCTGAAGCAGCGGAATGAAATCGCCCCGCGTGTCCTTGACGAGATAGTCGGCAGCGCCGGCCTTCAGCGCCGTGACGGCGATCGCCGAATCCTGCGCGGCCGTGACAAACACCACCGGCGGGGCGTCCGGTATCGCCATGATGCGTTCGAGCGTTTCGAGGCCGTCGAGACCCGGCATGTACTGGTCGAGCGCAATCACGTCGATACCGCCTTGCGCCAGCCGCGCCAGGCCTTCTTCGCCGCCCGCCGCGTGCACGACCTTGAAGCCTGCCCGCGTCAGGCCGCGGTCGACCAGCCGGGCGAGGCCGGCGTCGTCGTCGATATAGAGCAGCGTCGGCGTCGCGGGTTTCATACGGCGGCCGGAGGGACCTGAATGACGGAGAAGAACAGACCGAGTTGGCGAATGGCGTTGGCGAAGCTTTCGTAGTTCACGGGCTTGGTGATGTAGACGTTGCAACCGAGTTCGTAGCAGCGCTTGATCTCGTAGGAGTCGTCGGTCGTGGTCAGTACCACGACCGGCGTGGTCTTGAGATACTGGTTTTCTTTCACCCGCTTCAGAATGTCGATACCGGACGTATCGGGCAAGTTGAGATCGAGCAAGATCAGGAGCGCGCCGCCCTTGTGGTCGAGGCCCGTCCCGTCCTTGCCGAACAGGTAGTTCAGCGCTTCTGTACCGCTGGTGAACGGTACTATCTCATTGTTTACGCCGGATCGGCGTATATTCCGTTCGATCAGGCGAGCGTGGCCCTCGTCGTCCTCGATCATGATGATGGTGACTGGATTACTCATATCCGTATGTTCCGGTTACCTGCTGGCCAATTAATGGGCAGTGTGATCGTGAACGTGCTGCCCTGGTGAAGTTCCGATGCGACCGACATGGTTCCCCCCAAGCGGCGCACCAATGCGCGGACATGAGCAAGCCCGATGCCTTGTCCCGGCTTGTCCTGGGTTCCCGCGCGGCGGAACAAATCGAAAATGCGCTGATGGTCCTTGGGATCGATGCCGCGGCCGTTGTCTGATATCTCGAATACCGCAAAGCCGAGCTTGGTGCGACCGCGAATCGTGATTTCGCCGGGCACGCCGGTTTTGAGATATTTGAGCGCATTATCGATCAGATTGGAGAATATCTGCTCCAGTGCAAGGCGATCGGTGACGATATTCGGCAATGCGTCGATCCGGATCTCGGCCTGGGCCTCCGCGGCCTGGTGCGCCACGGTCGCCGCAATGCCCTCGATCAGTTCTTTGGTATCGATCCGGACCGGCTCGAACTCGCGCCGCCCCTCGCGGGTGAGATTGAGGATCGCCGATATCAGCCGATCCATCTTGCCGATCGACGATTTGATGAAGCTGAGCGCTTCGGAGAAATCCTCCGAGAGCTTCTGGTCGGGACCTTCGAGTACGGGCTCGGCGGTATCGGTGGCATTTTCCGGGACGGGCGGCGCTTCGGATTGCACGCGGGAAAGCGCTGCGATCCGCTTGAAGATGTCGCCGCGCAATTCCTCCAGCTCGCTCGTGAAGCCCATGATGTTCACCAGCGGCGAGCGCAGATCGTGGCTGACGATGTAGGCGAAACGCTGGATCTCGTCATTGGCTTCACGCAGATCCGCCGTGCGCTCGTCTATGGTGGCCTCGAGGTTGAGGTGGCTGTCGCGCAGCCTGGCGTCGGCCTCGTCGCGTGCGCGCGACGAACGGCGGACCAGGAAGATCGCAATGCCAGCCAACACGACCACGAAACCCGAGCCGATGCCGGTGATCGAGGCCGCCAAGGTCTGGCTGCGATCGGCGTTGGTCGTGCGCTCGACAAACAGACGGTCCTCCTCGGTTCGCATCCGCACGGCTAGATCGTCAATGTGTTTCATGGTGTCGCGCCCAATGCCCTCGCGCACGATCTTGGAGGCATCGTTCAGGCGCTGGGACCGGGCCAGCTCCATCGTCGTACGGAATTCATCGATGCGCTGGTCGTAGAGCGGCATCATCTCGTTCATGAGCCCCCGTTGAACCGGATTGTCGCTGACAAGCCGGCCCAACCGCGTCAGCGCCGGCGCCAGTTCGGACATGGCTTGCTCAAAGTCGGTCCGAAAGTCGGGGCGCAATGTTGCGAGGTAGCCGCGCTGTGCGCTTTCGGCACGCCGCAATTGCAATTGGACGAGCGATATCTGGTTCTCGACCTCGACGGTGCGTTGCACCGCGCGCGCGTCCTCGCGCGCCTTGTTCACCAGATGGACCGAACCCGCGCTGATGGCGGTCAACACCAATAGCCCCGCCGCAAGCAGCAGGATGTGGCCCACGGCGCGCTTGCGCTGGACATCAGCGATCACGGTGATCTCGCGTCATGGACAAGCGGAATACGCGCCCCCGGCAACCCCCTGTACATACCAACGTGCGATGGAACCCATCGGTTCCATCGGCCGTCGAAAATTTCAGGCAATCTTCGCGCCCAGAGCTCTAGACGTCCGCGGGTTGGCCGGCGAGGTACTGCTCGAGCCAGTGAATGTGGTAGTCGCCGTTGATGATATCGGCCTCCCGGACCAGTGCCCGGAACAGCGGCAGGGTGGTTTCGATGCCGTCGACCACCATCTCGTCGAGCGCCCGGCGCAGCCGCATCAGGCATTCCGCGCGAGTCTTGCCGTGCACGATCAGCTTGCCGACGAGCGAGTCATAATAGGGCGGAATGACGTAGCCCTGATAGACCGCGGAATCGATCCGCACGCCGAGCCCCCCGGGCGGATGGAATTGCGTGATCTTGCCGGGCGAGGGGCGGAAGGTCTGCGGGTTTTCCGCATTGACGCGGCATTCGATGGCATGCCCGATGATAGCAATCTCTTCCTGCTTCGCGGGCAGGTCGCCACCGGCGGCGATGCGGATTTGCTCCAGCACGAGGTCGATGTCGGTGATGCTCTCGGTGACGGGATGCTCGACCTGGATGCGGGTGTTCATCTCGATGAAATAGAACTCGCCATCCTCATAGAGAAATTCGACGGTGCCGACGCCGAGATATTTCATGTCCCGCATCGCCTTGGCGCAGGTCTCGCCGATCTTGGCGCGGGCGGCGGCGGCGAGAACCGGCGAGGGGCCTTCTTCCCAGACCTTCTGGTGACGGCGCTGCAGCGAGCAATCGCGCTCGCCGAGATGGATCGCGCCGCCGCGGCCGTCACCGAGAATTTGGATCTCGATGTGTCGCGGCTTCTGCAGATATTTTTCGAGATAGACCGAGGCGTCGCCGAATGCGGATTTCGCCTCGTTGGAGGCGGTGGACAGCGCCAGCATCAGGTCGTCGGCGGTGCGCGCTACCTTCATGCCGCGTCCGCCGCCGCCGGCGGCAGCTTTCACCAGCACCGGAAAGCCGATCGCCTTGCCGATCGCCAGCGCGTCGTCGTCCGACGAGACCGCGCCGTCGGAGCCCGGCACCACCGGAATGCCGAGCCGCTTTGCGGTCTTCTTGGCCTCGATCTTGTCGCCCATCAGGCGGATGTGTTCGGCCTTCGGGCCGATGAAATGCAGATTGTGCTCGGCGAGGATTTCGGCGAAGCGGGCGTTCTCGGAAAGAAAGCCGTAGCCGGGATGCACGGCATCCGCGCCCGTTATCTCGCAGGCCGCGAGCAGCGCCGGGACGTTGAGATAGGAGTCCTTGGAAGGCGGCGGCCCGATGCAGACGCTCTCGTCGGCGAGCCGCACGTGCATCGCGTCGGCGTCGGCGGTGGAATGCACGGCAACGGTGGAGATGCCGAGTTCCTTGCAGGGCGCGCAGCACGCGCAGGGCAATTTCGCCGCGATTGGCTATGAGGATCTTGTCGAACATGTTTTTCCAAGCCGCGAGTAGCGAATGGCGAATAGCGAATAGGGAAACACTCTCTTCACCATTCGCTACTCGCTACTCGCCATTCGCCTCTATTCAATGATCACGAGCGGCTCGCCGAATTCGACCGGCTGGCCGTCCTCGACGAGAATTTGCGTCACCGTGCCGGCACGCGGCGACGGGATCTGGTTCATCGTCTTCATCGCTTCGATGATCAGGAGAGTCTGGCCGGCCGAAACCTTGGTGCCGACCTCGATGAACGGCTTGGCGCCGGGCTCAGGCGCCCAATAGGCGGTGCCGACCATCGGCGAGGGGACCACGCCCGGATGCTTGGCCAGGTCGGCAACCGCCGCGCTACCCGCAGCGATGGCTGCCGCCGCGGCCGGCGCCGGCTGGAAGCTCGCCGGCATCGCCGCCGACACGGTGATGTTGCGCGCGACACGCACCCTTAAGCCGGCACGCTCGATCTCGATCTCGGTCAGGCTGGTCTCGTCCAGCAACAGCGCGAGTTCGCGAATGAGCGTGCTGTCGTCGCTCTTGAGATTTGCGGCTGATTTGTCCGCTGATTTGTTGTCGGGCTGGCGGGCCATGCTCTTGATCCGGAATTCTCGATGTGGGTGACGGCTTAAGCGTCAGGTGTCGTTCGACGTCAGATTTTTGAGGTCAGTTTTTTGAAGTCAGTCTTTGGCCTTGGCGCCGAGTTTGGCGGCCAGGCCTGATATTGCGAGCCGGTAGCCGTCGACGCCGAAGCCACAGAGCGATGCAAAGGCGGCCATGGCCGTGAAGGAGTGGTGACGGAAGCTCTCGCGGGCGTGGATGTTGCTGATGTGCACTTCCACCGTCGGGATTTTGACCGCGACCAGCGCGTCGTGCAACGCGATCGAGGTGTGCGAATAACCGCCGGCGTTGATGATGATGCCGGCCGCCTTCTTCGCATGCGCCTCATGGATGAAGTCGATCAACTCGCCCTCGCGGTTGGACTGGCGGCAATCGGCCTTCAAGCCGAATTGTGCCGCTGCTTCGACGCACAGCTTTTCGACGTCGGCGAGCGTCGCGTGGCCATAGGTTTCCGGCTCGCGCGTCCCCAACATGTTGAGGTTCGGGCCGTTGAGCACATAAATCGTCGCGGCAGAGGCTTGGGCGCTTCCTTGGGCCATCCGGATTCCAGCAAAAAGGGGCGGGCGGGTCGCGGGGTTATAGGTAACAACGCGGCCAAGGGGAAGCCTTTAGGCCGTCCTGGGAGCCTTTCAAGGGCCTTACCCTGTTCATAAAAAGGCGGATATAACCCGCTGAATTTATTCATTAACCAATGGAGTGAATCGGTTGCCTGGTCTGCTGCGGCTTGGTCATGCTCTTGATCAGCGAAAAGGGCGGGCATTGCTGCCCGCCCTTGTCCTTGCGAAAGGCCGCTGTCAGGCGTCCAGAATCGCCACGATCTCGTAGGTGTTCGGATCGACGATCACGATCTGCTCCCTGACGAGGATGTACTTATACCTGCGCCATTCCGGATAGATCGTCACCACGCGCGCGGGCAGCGTGTGGAAGGTCACGTCGCGCGGGATGCGGGTGCCGACCGAAACCGAGAAGTTCACGTTCGTCACCGGCTGAACGCGTGTCTCCTTGATCACGTTGGTGATCTGGGTGCGCTGCTCGGTCGAGAGCTTGGCGCCCGCGCCGGCCTGACCTGTTGTGGTCGTTTCGCCCGCGGCTCCGCCCTGGGTCTGGGTCTGCGTGCGGTCGCGGTCCTGCTGGCCTTGGACCTTCTGGTCACGCTGCATTTGGTCACGGCCCTGCGTCGTGGTCCGGTCGCGGTCACGCTGGGTCGTGCCCTGTTCACGCTGCATGCCTTGGCCCGTCGTCTGGCCCTTGTCGCCCTTCATGCTGCCGCGGTCCTCTTTGCCCTCGGCCTTCATGTCCTTGCCGCCCTTCATGCGGTCTTCGCTGCGTTGGGCCTTTTCACCGCCCATCGACTTCTGCTCGGACTGTCCCATGCCGGTGGTGCCGCGGGGTTCGCGCTGCTGCATCGTGCCGGCACCGCCCCGCTCGGAAGCGGCACCGCCCCGCTCAGAAGGCGCGCCCTGCTGCGCCGCAGAACCGGCCGACCCCGCGTCGCCGCGTCCCATGCCGGTGCCTTGAGCATTCGCAAAGCCGGTTCCGGCGATCAGGGCCGCTGCCGCGACCGTCATCAGAAAGCGATTACTCATTCGAATGTCTCCTCACGTTTCTGCATTGCCCGCGCCGACAACGAAAGGAATTAGCTGATGTTCCTGATACTTGCCGGTTCCGCCGGCTTTGTTTTGTGAACGCGGGATGAACCGCTGCGCCACATAGTGCTGCAACGAAAACGAAAAGGCCGGCTGTCGAGCCGGCCTTTTACGCCATGCGCGAAGGAAGCGTCGCCTCAGCAGGTCGCCTTGCCGCAGCGGGCGTTGCTGATCTTTTCGCGTAAGGCCTCGACGCCGACCGCGCCGATCACGACCTGCTTGCCGATCACGTAGCTGGGCGTGCCGTTCATGCCCATGGCCTCGGCGAGCTTGAAGTTTTCCTCGAGCGTGCTGCGCACCTCCGTGCTGTTCAGATCCTTCTCCAGCTTCGCCATGTCGAGGCCGACTTCCTTGGCAACGGCCATCGCGCGTGCCTTGTCGGCGGCGCCCCGGCCGGTGAGCAGCTTCTGATGGAAGTCGAGATATTTCTTGCCGGTCGGATCCTGCATGCGCACGGCGACGCCGACCTGAGCAGCTTCGACCGAGCCCGCGCTCAGCACCGGAAATTCCTTGAGTACGACCTTGAGCTTCGGGTCGCTCTTCATCAGCTCCATCATGTCCATCATCGCGCGTTTGCAATAGCCGCAATTGTAATCGAAGAACTCGACGAAGGCGACGTCGCCATCCTTGTTGCCGAGCGTGACGTTGCGCGGCGAGTTGAAGATCGCGTCCGCATTCTTGGCGACGCCGGCTTCGTGCTTGGCGGCTTCGGCTGCGGCCTGACGCTTGCTGAGTTCTGTCATCGCCTCTTCGAGCACCTCGGGATGCGCGATCAGGTAATTGCGGATGATGGCCTCGATGTCGCCGCGCTGGGTGTCGGTAAAACTCTGCGCGGAGGCGGACAGCGGCGCGCCGCAGAGCGCCAAAGCGAACAGTGCGGGGATGAGAAGACGGAACGAGGGCATCGGTAAATCCTTATGCGGCGAGTTCCCGGGCAATTCTGCTGAAGGCCGGCTCCTCGAGAATATCTTGGTTCGGGTTGGCCAAATCCTTGATAGCGAAGTCCTTGATGATAGCGAAGTCCTTGATGATCAAGTCTTTGGTGACCAAGTCCGATTATAGCCGAATGCGGCTTAATTCTAGTTGCCCTTCTGGCCGGGCAGCGGCTTGGTGTTCACGATGTCGTCAGCCTTGACCCATCCCGGCGTCCCGATCGCGAAGCGTGTTTTTGCCCGTGAGGCGAGATCGCGCGCCGTCTTGCTGTCGCCGCGCAGGTAGGCGGCCTGGGCCGACGCCAGATCGGCCTGCGCATAATCTCCTTTTCGGCCATAGGCCATCGCAAGCTGCATATAGCCGATCGGTGCCTCGCTCTCGCGCGCTACCGCCGCGCGCAGGATGGCAATCGCCTCGTCGGTGTAGGCGTTGTTGCCGGTTGCCACGAGGGCCTGCCCAAGCAGCATCTCGATGAGTGGCGAGTTGTTGGAAAGTGCTACGGCCTTGCGAAGCGGCGCGATAGCCTCCTGCGGCTTGCCGCCCTCCAGCAGCGCCTGGCCGCGCACCTCGTGGAAATAGGGATTGTTGGGCTGCTGCTGAATCAGCGCGTCGATCTGTGCGAGCGCGCTGCGCAGGTCGCCGTGCCGATAAGTCGCGATCGCATGGGCGTAGCGCGCAGGCAGGCTGTTGTTGGACAATGGATAGCGCCGGTACACAGTATCCTGCCGCTCCATGAAGGCCGAGATCTTGGCGCGCACCATGTCGTGGCGCAGTTGCAGGGCTGGGTCGTCCTTTTTGTCCCAGTAAGGGCTCGACCGTGCCAGCTCTTCCAGCGCGGCGACGCGCTGGGCCGGCATCGGATGCGACTGAACGTAAGGATCTGAGCCGCGCGCGGCAAACAGGCTCTCGTCGGTGAAGCGTTTGAAGGTCTCGTGCATGCCCCTGGCGGACTGGCCTGTGGCGGTCAGAAACTTCACGCCGGCCTTGTCGGCGTTCTCCTCTTGCTGACGTACATAGGAGAGCAGGTTGCGGCGGATCATTTCTCCCGGCGCGGAAAACATCGCCGCGCCGGCGTTGGCCAACCCGCTGTTGCTGCCGCCTTGCGCGCCCGCGACCATCGCGCCGGCGCCAAGCAGCATGGCGATGATCATCTGCGTCTGGGCCCGCGCCATCTCCTCGCGCATCTTGGCGAGATGGCCGCCGGCAAGATGGCCGGTTTCGTGCGCCATCACGCCGATGATCTGATTCGGCGTCTCCGACTGCATGATCGCGCCGTAGTTCACGAAGATGCGTCGGCCGTCGGCAACGAAGGCGTTGAAGACGCCCTGGTTGATGATCACCATCTGGATGTTCTGCTTTTCCAGACCGGCGGCGCGCAGGATCGGGCGCGTATATTCGCGCAGCAATTGTTCCGTCTCGGTGTCGCGGAGCACCGGTGGGCCCCTGTTCTCCTGCGCCAGCGCAGCCATCGGCGCGACGGCAAGGGCGACCGCAGTCGTCAACGTGGTCAAATTCAGTGATTTCTTGCGTAGGGCGATGCGGAGCAGCATGAGCGGTCTTTGGCGATTGGCGGTGCATCCGGATTTGCCCGGACGCCGGTTCGGTTTCCGATTGGATCAGAAACGGGTCCCAGTTTGTTGTTTCAACGCGTTTCTTCACCGAGCCGGTATCACTTCGCTTGAAAACGCTATAACAAGCCATCGAATACGGCCAGTCTGGGGCGCTTACCGGCTCGGGAACCCGAATTCGGAACGGCGCCCGTGCAATAGCAGAGATCGATGCTGGAATCGACACTTAGAGACCGCGCGACAGCGCTGCTGACCCCCTCGGAGCGGAGCGACGTTCCGCCCTTCATGGTGATGGACGTGATGGCGGCTGCAGCGCGCATTGAGGCGGCCGGCGGCCATGTCATTCACATGGAAGTGGGGCAACCGGCGGCGCCCGCGCCCAGAACCGCGATCGCGGCCGCGCACGCGGCGCTCGATGAGGCGCGGATCGACTACACCTCCGCACTCGGCATGCCCACGCTGCGTGCGCGGATTGCCAGGCACTACCGCGACACTTACGGCTGCGCGGTCGACACCGACCGCATCGTGATCACGACCGGCTCGTCCGGTGGATTCATTCTGGCGTTCCTGTCGATGTTCGAGCCGGGGGATCGCGTGGCGGTCACGGTGCCGGGTTATCCACCCTACCGGCATATTCTGACCGCGCTCGGTTGCGAGCCGGTGCTGATCGAGACCTCGAGCGCGACGCGCCATGCGCTGACAGGAGAGGCGTTGCTGGCGGCGCACTGCAAGGCGCCGCTGAAGGGGGTGCTGGTCGGCAGCCCAGCCAATCCGACGGGAACGATGATGTCGCGCGAAGCGCTCACCGGCCTGATCAACGCGGCAGAAGGCGCGGGCATCCGCTTCATTTCCGACGAGATCTATCATGGGCTCGACTATGCGTTTCCGGCGGTGACGGCGGCGGAGCTTTCGCCGCATGCGCTCGTGATCAATTCGTTCTCGAAATATTTCTGCATGACCGGCTGGCGGGTCGGCTGGATGGTGGTGCCGGAGGCTCTGGTGCGCCCGATCGAGCGGTTGCAGCAGAACCTGTCGATCTCGGTGCCGACGCTGTCGCAGATCGCGGCCGAAGCGGCATTCGAAGGCCGCGAAGAGATGGAGGCGATCAAGCGCGGCTACCAGGAGAACCGCGGCATCCTGATCGAGGGATTGCCGAAGGCCGGTCTCACCAAGTTCCTGCCGGCCGATGGCGCGTTCTACCTCTACGCCGATGTTTCGGATTTCACGTCCGACAGTTTCGAGTTTGCCGGCCGCATCTTGGAGAAGGCGCACGTGGCGGCGACGCCGGGCGTCGATTTCGATCCGATCCACGGCCGCAGCTTCATTCGCTTCTCCTATGCGCGCTCGGCCGACGAGATGCGCGAAGCGGTGACGCGCATCGCGCGTTGGCTGCGATAATACCTCCGGCCTGTCGCACACTTCATCCGCACCTATAACCAACCGGGAGCTATCCGTGTCCAGAACCATGACTGAAACCGTCGCGCCATCGCATTTCCCGCTCGCCGCGCTGCTATGGCCGCATCGCGCCGATGGATCGTCGGGCCTGTTGCGCAGCGTGATCCTGGTCGCGCTGGGAACGGCGCTGCTGACCTTGTCGGCGAAGGTCAATTTGCCGTTGCCCTACGTGCCGATGACGCTGCAGACGCTGGTCGTGCTGGTGATCGGCGCAGCCTATGGCTGGCGGCTCGGCAGCGCTACACTCGTGGCCTATCTGGCGGAGGGGGCGATCGGATTTCCGGTATTCGCAGGCCCGGTCGGCGGCCTCGCACCGTTCGTCGGTCCGACGGCCGGATATCTCGTCGGCTTCGTAGCAGCGGCCTTCGTGACGGGATGGTTGAGCGAGCGCGGCTGGGACCGATCGGTGCTCCGGTTATTCGTGGCGATGGCGTTCGGGCACGTTCTCATTCTTGCCGCCGGATTTGGTTGGCTTGCGTTCGGCATGAAGCTCGGCGTCGAAAAGGCGTGGCTGGTCGGCATTGTGCCATTCATCGCGGCATCGCTGATCAAGAACGCGCTCGGCGCGGCGCTCGTGCCGGCCACCCGGCGGATGTTCGACGCGCGCGGTTAAGCCATCGCGTCAGACAATAAAAACCGCCCGGTTTTCGCCGGGCGGTTTTCTTTTTGGGTTCGATTCCTTACTCGCCGCTGCCGAAGCGCCGTGACCACCAGCCTGCCTTGCGTGGCGCGGTTTCGCCCGATGAGGCCGGCGCAGGTTCGGCTGGAGCGGGCGCGGGCTGCGCGCTCGGCTCTGGCGCGTTCTGGCTAAAGGCGGGCGCCGATTCGGCCGGAGCGCTGGTCACGAAGCTGACTTTCTCGCGCACGGTCGAGCGCCGCCGCGCCGCGGCGCGCTCGGCTTCTTGCCTGGTTTCCTCGGCGGTTGGCGCCGGCGCACTCGCAACCGGCTCCGGCTGGGCATCGGCAGCAGGCTGCATCTCCGCCGGCGGCGAAACCGGTTCGGGCTGGGCGTCGGCCTGCACCAGTGATGGCGCGGGCTCGGACGAGGCGCCCTCGAAATCGGCAACCGCGCTGGTCGCCTCCGGAACTGGGGGCGGCTCGAGTTCGTCTGCGATCGACCCGGCAAGACCATCTTCCAGTCCGGTACCGCGCCGGCGGCGTCCGCCGCGACGGCCGCGGCGGCGCGGGCGCCGCTCGCCACTGGCAAGTTGATCGCCACGGACCGTGCCGGCCTGTTCGTCGCCTTCGTCCTCGTCGGCTTCGCCGTCCTCGGCGATCGCGCCTTCGATGGTCTCGCTTGCGACGCGCATCGCGTCACCGTCCTCGCGCGGGGCACCACTTTCACGCGGCTCGCCACGGCCGCGCCGGCGCCGGCGCCGCTTGCGGCGGTGACCGTCTCCTTCGCCTTCGCCCGCCGCTGTCTCGGCGGCATCGTCGGTCAGCCCTTCGGTCTCCTCGGTTTCGATCTCGGACTCGGTCTCGATGTCGAACGCCTCGTCGTCGTCATAAGCTTCCTCGACCTGCGGCGGGAAGGCGGCAGCCTGCGCTGCCAGCAACGCCTTGGCGGCTTCCAGCGTGTGGACCTGCTCGCCGCGGTCTATGACGTATGATTGCTGGCCGCTCACGGTGGCGTCGGCGACGACGGCGAGCGTGACCTTGAAGGCGTTTTCGAGATCGCGCAGGTGGCCGCGCTTGTGGTTGAGCACATAGAGCGCCACGTCGGTGCGGGTGCGCACCACCAGATTGTGGGTCGCGCCCTTCATCAGGATTTCCTCGATGCCGCGCAGCAATTGCAGCGCGACCGAGGAGACCGAGCGCACATGGCCACTGCCGCCGCATTGCGGGCAGGGCTCGGTCGAGCTTTCCAGCACGCTGGCACGGATGCGCTGGCGCGACATTTCCAGAAGACCGAAATGCGAGATGCGTCCGACCTGGATGCGCGCGCGATCCTGCCGCAGGCAGTCGGAGAGCTTGCGCTCGACCGCGCGGTTGTTGCGCTTCTCGTCCATGTCGATGAAGTCGATGACGATCAGGCCGGCGAGATCGCGCAGACGCAACTGCCGCGCCACTTCCTCGGCCGCCTCGAGATTGGTCTTGAGCGCGGTATCCTCGATGTGATGTTCGCGGGTCGAGCGGCCGGAGTTGACGTCGATCGAAACCAGCGCCTCGGTCTGGTTGATGACGATGTAGCCGCCGGAGCGTAGCTGCACGGTCGGCGAGAACATCGCGTCCAACTGGCTCTCGACACCCATCCGTGAGAACAGCGGCTGGCCATCGCGATACTGCTTCACCGCCCGCACGTTCGAGGGCATCAGCATCTTCATGAAGTCGCGCGCTTCCTGGTATCCGGACTCGCCGGCGACCTGGATCTCGTCGATTTCCTTGTTGTAGAGGTCGCGCAGGGAGCGCTTGATCAGCGAGCCTTCCTCGTAGACGAGGGTAGGGGCCTGCGACTTCAGCGTCATGTCGCGCACGGTCTCCCACATCCGGATCAGATATTCGAAGTCGCGCTTGATCTCGGGCTTGGTCCGCGAGGCGCCGGCCGTGCGCAGGATGATCCCCATGCCCTCGGGCACGTCGAGGTCCTGCACCACTTCCTTCAGCCGCGAACGGTCCTGGGCCGAGGTGATCTTGCGGCTGATGCCGCCGCCGCGGGCGGTATTGGGCATCAGGACGGCATAGCGGCCGGCCAGCGAGAGGTAGGTCGTCAACGCCGCGCCCTTGTTGCCGCGCTCTTCCTTGACCACCTGAACCAGCATCACCTGGCGGCGCTTGATGACTTCCTGAATCTTGTACTGGCGGCGTGGCCGGAACGGGCGCTCCGGAACTTCCTCCAGCACGTCGTCGCCACCGACGGATTCGACGACTTCCTCTTCGGCGTCCTCGCCATCATCCTCATCGTCATGGCCGTCATCGGCTTCCAGAGCCGCGGCGGGTTCGTCGGGAGGGGGAGTATAATCGCCGACGTGCTCGACGTGCGGCACGTCGTCGGCATGGGCGGCGTTTTCCTGCGCGCGCTCCTCGTCATGACGGTGGTCATGGCCGTCCTCGGCCTGCACCTCGGCAGCTTCGACCGAAGCAGGGGCAGGCGCATCGGATTGCACCTCCGCGGCCGGCGCTTCGCTCGCGGCGCGAGCCTGTTCGGGCTCGTCGTGATCATGTGCGGGGCGGTCGCCATCATGCGCCCGCTCGTCACCATGCGCCTCATGGTCGTGCGCATCACGATCGTGAGAAGCCGCTTCGGCGTGATGTTCGGCGTCATGGGCCGGCGTATCGCCGGCCTGCTGCGCGGCCTCAGGCTCGTGCAGATGTTCCTGAAAATCCTGATCTTGAAAATTTTCTTGGCGCTCATAGGGCTGGGTGGCCTGCGAGGGATCCTCGCTGGTACCCTCGACCACGTCGCTCTGGACGCGGTCGCCATGGCCGCGGCGGCGCGCATTGCGGTGGCGCGAGCGGCGGCGATGGCTGGAGCGGTTCTCGCTCTCTTCCTCGGCCTCGCGATGGGCGCGCTCGTCGGCCTCGATCAACGCCTGACGGTCGGCGACCGGGATCTGGTAGTAATCCGGGTGAATTTCGCTGAACGCCAGGAAGCCATGGCGGTTGCCGCCATATTCGATGAACGCCGCCTGCAGCGACGGTTCTACGCGCGTGACCTTGGCGAGATAGATATTGCCGCGGAGTTGCTTGCGCTGGGCGGTCTCGAAATCAAATTCTTCGACGCGGTTGCCGCGGACCACAACGACCCGGGTCTCTTCCGGGTGGGTGGCGTCGATCAACATCTTGTTGGGCATTTTGGAACTCTTGACGGGGGCGGGCGCGGTGCATGGCGCGCGCAAATTGCGCGGCCCGGTGACGCGACGGTCCACCTGATTCGGGGGTGAGGGGAAGGCCAAAACGCACTTCTTGGCGCCGCGCCGAACGGGGGCCCACCAGAGCGATACGACGCGCGAAGCTTCCGCCTCGCGTCGTTGCGATCGTTCCGTGGATCTTGGTCGGCAACACAGTCTGGCGCATCAAGCGTCGGCCCGTCTGAACATGTTGGCGGAAAGGGATACCGCCGCATTTATCGCTGAAGGCCCGGTTCGGCGCCTAAACGCCCGCCGGCCATCGCATATCGGACCGATAGGGTCCGGATAATCAGTTTTGCCGTGTCTTAAACCGCCCCTGGAAAAAGTACCTGGGACCGGACGCCGCTCGGGCTCGAAACCGCCGCTCCGTGTCAGCCGCGCGCGGCGCTGGCTGTGGAGGGATCGGGAAAGACGCAGGTTCCTCCGGGCTTCGGAGGTTCCGGCGCTGCACCGGGAGGCTGAACGCGACACAACCGGGAGTATTAGCCGTCAGCACCTCGTACATACGTGGATCGGGGGCTCCGTGCAAGGGAAGCGCAAGGGAACCCGCCGCCGGGCGTCGCTGCACGGCAACACTTGCTGTTTTTTCGGTGATCAAATGTTAAGGCCCAATTAACCCTGCGGTTCTAATGCGGTAAGGGAAGGCTCCTCCGGAGGCACCGAATCGTTGGCGAGCCGCGCAAATCACCTTGTTTTGCTGGGATGTGGGCTATTGTGCACCGCAGCATTGCTGTGCACCCAGATGATTGGCTCCTGCGCGGCCCAGGGAGGAGCTTCTCAACCGCCGGCTTCCGTCGCCGCCGTCCCCGGCCCGGCGGCCGTGTCGAATTTCCCGATCGCGTCCGATGCCCGGCTGGCTGGCGATGCCAGGCAGACCCGTTTCATCCTCGATCTGGACAAGCCGGTGCAGTTTCGCGCCTTTGCGCTGGCGGACCCTTATCGCGTGGTCGTCGATCTTCCCCAGGTCAGCTTCAACCTTCCCGCCGGGATCGGAGCCGGGGGACGGGGGCTGGTCAAGGCGTTCCGTTATGGTCTCGTCATGCCCGGCGGATCACGGATCGTGTTCGACCTGACGGGGCCGACCAAGATCGCCAAATCCTATGTACTGGAAGCGGCCAACGGCCAACCGCCGCGGCTGGTGCTCGAATTCGAACAGGTGGACCGCACCGCCTTTGTCCAGTCGCTGCCGCCGGAAAGCCGCCCCGAACTGCGGCCCGCGATCGCCGAAGCCAACGCCACCGCTCAACCGGATTCGCCAATCGCCCAGCCGCCGCAAGCGCCCGACAAGCGGCCGGTGATCGTGATCGATCCCGGTCATGGCGGTGTCGACAACGGTACCCAGGCCGGCGGCGGCGATATCATGGAAAAGAACTTGGTGCTGACCTTCGGCCTGGCGCTGCGCGACCGGATCGAGAAATCGGGCAAGTATCGCGTCGTCATGACCCGGACGGACGACACTTTCATACCGCTTGGCGACCGCGTGAAGGTCGCGCGCAACGAGGCGGCGGCACTGTTCGTCTCGATCCATGCTGACGCTTTGCCGCGCGGCGAGGGCGACGCCCATGGCGCCACCATCTACACGCTTTCCGATAAGGCCTCCGACTCCGAAGCCGAGCGGCTGGCCGATACCGAAAATAAGTCGGACGCTATTGGCGGCGTAAACCTCGTCGACGAGCCGACCGAAGTCGCCGACATCCTGATCGACCTGGTGCAGCGGGAGACCAAAACCTTTTCAAACCGGTTTGCACGGATCCTGATGAGTGAAATGAAGAATACCGTGCGGATGCACAAGCATCCGTTGAAATCGGCCGGTTTCCGGGTTCTGAAGGCCCCGGACGTGCCGTCGGTGCTGGTCGAGCTCGGCTATGTCTCGAACAGGGGCGACCTCGAGCTTCTGGTATCGGAAACTTGGCGGAACAAGACGGTCGGCGCGATGGCGCAGGCAATTGATGCGTTTCTGGCCAAACGGCTGGCAACTGCCGGACCGGCCAAGTGAAAAGCCCGGTACGCGTGGCGTAAGGGTGGATTGAAAAGGGGCCGTCCGATGGACCAAGCCCTAGTTTGGCCACAGCGGCAACGGTATAGAAAACGGACTGCTGGTCTTCGGAATCGGTCAATATTGTCCGCCGGACCTTTTATTGTTCGACCGCGTAGCGGCAACCCGTCCGGCGGGATTGCCGTATCTGGATAGGCGCCGCGATGACGGCGCACAGGGTTGGAACGGAACTTCGATAATGCGCTTGCTGGTCCGGTTTTTGGGTTTCCTGTTTGCGGCCGGCACCGTGGTGTTCCTGGTCGGCGTGGCCGGCGTCGCGGGTGCGATCTGGCATTTCTCCAAGGACTTGCCCGACTATTCGCAGCTTCAGGATTACGAGCCGCCAGTGATGACGCGCGTGCACGCGTCTGACGGCGCGCTGCTCGGCGAATATTCCAAGGAGCGCCGGCTCTATCTGCCGATCCAGGCGGTGCCAAAACTCGTCATCAACGCGTTCCTCGCGGCCGAAGACAAGAATTTTTACGAGCATGGCGGCATCGACTTCACCGGCATGGCGCGCGCGGCCGTGCTCTATGCGCAGAATTTCGGCTCCAACAAGCGTCCGCAGGGCGCGTCGACGATCACCCAGCAGGTCGCCAAAAACTTCCTCCTGACCAACGAGGTCTCCTTCACCCGCAAGATCAAGGAAGCCTTGCTGGCGATGCGCATCGAGCGCGCCTACTCCAAGGACCGCATCCTCGAGCTCTATCTCAATGAAATCTATCTCGGCCTTGGCGCCTACGGCATCGCGGCGGCGTCGCTGGTCTATTTCGATAAATCGGTGAATGAGCTGACGGTTGCGGAAGCCTCCTATCTGGCGGCGTTGCCGAAAGCGCCAGCGGCGCTGCACCCGGTGCGTAACCGCGATCGCGCGGTGGAGCGGCGCAATTACGTGATCGACCGCCTCGTGGAAAACGGCTGGATCAAACAGGCCGACGCCGACAAGTCCCGCAAGGAACAGCTCAACGTCACCAGCCGCGGCAACGGCGCGCATATCTTCGCCGGCGAATATTTCGCCGAGGAAGTCCGGCGCGACATCTTCGAGCGTTACGGCGAAAAGAAGCTGTACGAAGGCGGCCTGTCGGTCCGCGCCACGCTCGATCCGAAAATGCAGGTGATGGCGCGCAAGACCATGGTCGCCGGTCTGGTCCGGTATGACGAGGCCAGCGGCTGGCGCGGCGCGGCCTCCAAACTCGATGTTTCCGGCGACTGGGGCGTGAAACTCGCCGATGTCAAATCGCTTTCCGATATCTCGCCCTGGCGTATGGCCGTGGTGCTGGAGACATCCGACCAGTCGGCGCGGATCGGTTTCCAACCGGGCCGCGAACTCGGTGGCGCCGTCAGCAAGCAGCGGCAGACCGGCATCATCACGCTCGATGGCGTGCGCTGGGCCAAGGCTGCATCCGGACCCGCCAAGGGCAGGACGCCGAGCTCCGTGGCGCAGGTGCTGTCGCCGGGCGACGTGATCTATGCCGACCCGCTGTTCGACAAGGAGGGCAAACCGGTCGAGGGCCAATACCGGCTGCGCCAGTTGCCGGAAGTGTCCGGCGCGTTGGTCGCCATGGATCCGTGGACCGGCCGCGTGCTGGCGATGGTGGGCGGCTTCTCGTTCGACCAGAGCCAGTTCAACCGCGCGACACAAGCCTATCGACAGCCGGGTTCGTCGTTCAAACCGCTGGTCTATTCGGCGGCAATGGACAACGGCTATACGCCGTCGACCGTCGTGGTCGACGCGCCCATTGAAATCGACCAGGGGCAGGGCGCCGGCGTATGGCGCCCGGAGAACTATTCGTCCGGCAAATACGGCGGGCCGACGACGCTGCGCAACGCGCTCCGGCAATCGCTGAATACGGTGACCGTGCGGCTCGCGCAGGACATCGGCATGCCCTTGATCGGCGAATATTCGCGGCGCTTCGGCGTGTATGACGAATTGCCGAATTACCTGTCCTATGCGCTCGGCGCGGGTGAAACCACGGTCATGCGCATGGTCACGGCCTATTCCATGTTCGCCAATGGCGGCCGCCGCGTGAAGCCGACCCTGATCGATCGCATCCAGGACCGCTACGGCCGCACCATCTTCAAGCATGACGCCCGCGAATGCCGCGGCTGCGACGCGCCGAGCGGCTGGAAGAACCAGGCCGAGCCGCAACTGGTGGATCGCCGCGAACAAGTGCTGGACCCTATGACGGCCTACCAGATCACCTCGATGATGGAATATGTGGTGCAGGCCGGCACCGCGACGGTGGTCAAGGAAGTCGGTAAGCCCATTGCCGGCAAGACCGGCACCACCAACGATGAAAAAGACGCGTGGTTCATCGGCTTTTCGCCGGACCTCGTGGTCGGCATCTATGTCGGCTTCGACAAGCCGCGCAATCTCGGCCGCGGCATGACCGGCGGTCATCTCGCCGCGCCGATCGCCAAGGATTTCCTCAAGCTCGCGCTTGCCGACAAGCCGGCGGTCCCGTTCAAGGTGCCCGCGGGCATCAAGCTGGTTCGCGTCGATGCCAAGAGCGGCATGCGCGTCGGTCCGGGCGAGGGCGGCCGCACCATCCTCGAAGCGTTCAAGCCGGGTACCGCGCCGCCGGACAATTACTCGGTTATCGGTGTTGCCGACATGGACGGCCGGGCGCCGCAGGGATACCCGCAAGGCTACCAGCCTGATGCTGCGGGCAACATCATGCGGCCCGGCACCGGCGGGCTTTATTGATCCGGGCGAACCGTCGGCAATCTCAGGATGTATCCTTGGACATTGCGTGATACACGCGTCTGGACCCGGGTGGGTCCCGATAGTTGGTATCGCGGCAGAGCGAAATGCCCGAGGTCGAGATAGGCGTCCGAGGATAGCGCAAAGCCTTCGCACGAGGGCCAACGCTGGCTGTCGCGGTGCAAGGGTTGGAATGGAATTTCGGTAATGCGCTTGCTGGTGCGGTTTGTGGGTTTTCTGTTTACTGCCGGCACCGTGGTGTTTCTGGTCGGTGTCGCAGGCGTTGCAGGCGCAATCTGGCATTTCTCCAGGGACTTGCCCGACTATTCGCAGCTTCAGGATTACGAGCCGCCGGTGATGACGCGCATCCATGCGTCGGACGGCGCGCTGCTTGGAGAATACGCCAAGGAACGGCGTCTCTATTTGCCGATCCAGGCGATGCCTAAACTCGTCACCAACGCCTTCCTCGCGGCCGAGGACAAGAATTTTTACGAGCATGGCGGCATCGACTTCACCGGCATGGCGCGCGCGGCCGTGGCGTATGTGCAGAACTTCGGCTCCAACAAGCGTCCGCAGGGTGCGTCGACGATCACCCAGCAGGTCGCGAAGAACTTTCTTCTGACCAACGAGGTCTCCTTCACCCGCAAGATCAAGGAAGCCTTGCTGGCGATGCGCATCGAGCGGGCGTATTCGAAGGACCGCATCCTCGAGCTCTATCTCAACGAAATCTATCTCGGCCTCGGCGCCTACGGCATCGCGGCAGCGTCGCTGGTCTATTTCGACAAATCGGTGAACGAGCTGACGGTTGCGGAAGCGGCGTATCTTGCAGCGCTTCCGAAGGCACCCGGCACCTTGCATCCGGTGCGCAACCGCGACCGGTCGATCGAGCGGCGCAATTATGTGATCGATCGCCTCGTGGAAAACGGCTGGATCAAGCAGGCCGACGCCGACAAGGCCCGCAAGGAACCGCTGGTCGTGGCCAGCCGGTCCAACGCCGCGCATACTTTTGCCGGCGAATATTTTGCCGAGGAAGTCCGGCGCGACATCTTCGAGCGCTACGGCGAAAAGAAACTCTATGAAGGCGGCCTGTCGGTCCGCGCCACGCTCGATCCGAGGCTGCAGGTGATGGCGCGCAAAGCGATGGCCGCCGGTCTCGTGAACTTCGACGAGGCCCAGGGTTGGCGCGGAGCTGTGAGCAAGCTCGACATCTCCGGCGACTGGGGCGTGAAACTCGCCGACGTCAAATCGCTCTCTGACATCTCGCCCTGGCGGATGGCCGTGGTGCTGGAGACGTCCGATCAGTCGGCGCGGATCGGTTTCCAGCCCGGCCGCGAACTGGGCGGCGCCATCTCCAAGGACCGGCAAACCGGCCTCATCACGCTGGAAGGTATCAGGTGGGCGAAGGCGGCTTCCGCGCCGGCGCGCGGCAAGACGCAGGCATCGGTCTCGCAAATTTTGTCGCCGGGCGACGTGATCTATGCCGACCCGCTGTTCGACAAGGAGGGTAAGCCGGTCGAAGGCCAGTATCGCCTGCGGCAATTGCCTGAAGTGTCCGGCGCCATGGTCGCGATGGATCCCTGGACCGGGCGCGTGCTCGCGATGGTGGGTGGGTTCTCGTTCGACCAAAGCCAGTTCAATCGCGCGACGCAGGCCTATCGGCAGCCGGGGTCGACGTTCAAGCCGCTGGTCTATTCGGCGGCAATGGACAATGGGTATACGCCATCGACCATCATGGTCGACGGGCCGATCGAGATCGATCAGGGGCCGGGCGCCGGCGTCTGGCGCCCGGAGAATTTTTCGGTCGGCAGTTACCGTGGCCCCATTACCCTGCGTGAAGCCCTCAAATGGTCGGTCAACACCGTGACGGTGCGGTTGGCGCAGGACGTTGGCATGCCCTTGATCGGTGAATATGCCAAACGTTTCGGCGTCTATGATGAATTGCCGAACTATCTTTCCTATTCGCTCGGCGCCGGTGAAACCACAGTGATGCGGATGGTCACGGCCTATTCGATGCTCGCCAATGGCGGTCGTCGCGTGAAGCCGACCTTGATCGACCGCATCCAGGACCGTTATGGCCGCACCATCTTCAAGCATGACGCGCGCGAGTGCCGCGGCTGCGATGCGCCCGGCGGCTGGAAAAACCAACCTGAGCCGCAACTGGTGGATCGCCGCGAGTTCGTGCTCGATCCGATGACGGCCTACCAGATCACCTCGATGATGGAAGGGGTGGTGCAGGGCGGCACAGCATCGGTGCTGCGGCAGGTGGGCAAGCCGATCGCGGGCAAAACCGGCACCACCTCTGACGGAAAAGACGTCTGGTTCATCGGCTTTTCGCCTGATCTCGTCGTCGGTCTCTATCTTGGCTATGACAAGCCCCGCAGTCTGGGCAGAGCCGCGCAAGGCGGCCATACCGCCGCTCCGATCGTCAAGGATTTCATGAAGCTTGCGCTCGCCGACAAGCCGGCGGTCCCGTTCAAGGTGCCTCCCGGCATCAGGCTGGTGCGCGTCGATGCCAAGAGCGGGATGCGTCCCAATCCGGGCGAGGGCGGCCGCACCATCCTGGAAGCGTTCAAGCCGGGCACCGCGCCGCCGGATAGTTACGCCGTCGTCGGCGTGGTCGACGACGGACGGGTGCCGATGCAGCCGGGAATCCCGCCTGACGCCAATGTCATGCGCCCCGGCGGGCTGTATTAGCCCTCCGGCATCAAACAAAACCGAGTTCACCGGCCTGAGCCGATTGCGCTTTGCGGCGTACGCCGCTACATCGGCCCGTTGAACATCTATCCAGTAGCGGTTCCATCCGCAGACAGAAGAGATCATGCGCGCCGAAGTCGAACGCCTTGTTGAAGAGATCAAGCAGTCAGTCGGGCTGCTGAGGAGGCATCTTTGACGTCGAGAAATCGACGGCACGGCTGGCCGAGCTGAACAAGCTCGCCGAAGACCCCAACCTCTGGAACGATCCCCAGAAAGCCCAGAAGCTGATGCAGGAGCGCACCTCGCTGGTGGATGCGCTCGAGGGCATCGGCAAGGTCGAGCGCGAGCTCGACGACAACGTCGAAATGATTGCGCTCGGCGAGGCCGAGAACGATGAAGGCGTGGTGGTCGAGGCCGAGAACGCGCTAAAAGCCCTGAAGAAAGAGGTCGCCCGCCGCGAGCTGGAAGCGCTGCTGTCCGGCGAGGCCGACAAGTTCGATTCCTATCTCGAGGTGCATGCCGGTGCCGGCGGCACCGAAAGCCAGGACTGGGCCGCGATGCTCCTGCGCATGTATACGCGCTGGGCCGAAAACCACGGCTTCAAGATCGAGTATCTGGAAGAAACGCTAGGCGAAGAGGCCGGCCTGAAATCCGCCACCATCCAGATCAGCGGACACAATGCCTATGGCTGGCTGAAGACCGAAGCGGGCGTGCACCGCCTGGTGCGGATCTCGCCGTTCGATTCCAACGCGCGCCGGCACACCTCGTTTTCTTCCGTGGCGATCTTTCCTGTCGTCGACGACAGCATCAAGATCGACATTAAAGAATCCGACGTACGCACCGACACCATGCGCTCGGGTGGCGCCGGCGGCCAGCACGTCAACAAGACCGAATCCGCGGTGCGCCTGACGCATATTCCGACCGGCGTCGCGGTGGTCTGCCAGGCCGGCCGCTCGCAGCACAAGAACCGCGCCCAGGCCTGGGACATGCTGCGCGCGCGGCTCTACGAAATCGAGCTGAAGAGGCGCGAGGAGCAAGCCGCCGCCGATCAGGCCGCCAAGACCGATATCGGCTGGGGCCACCAGATCCGCTCCTACGTCCTGCAGCCCTACCAGATGGTGAAGGACCTGCGCACCGGCGTGCAGACCTCGGATACGTCGGGCGTGCTCGACGGCGACCTCGACGAGTTCATGGCGGCGACGCTGGCGCAGCGCGCGTTCGGCACCGCGCCCGGCCAGGTCGAGGACGTGGACTAATCCATGACCAACGTCGGCTTCATCGGGCTCGGCCGCATGGGCCATGGCATGGCCGGCCGCTATCTCGATGCAGGTTTTACGGTTGCGGTGTGGAATCGCAGCAAGGCCAAGGCGGAAGACCTGATCGCGCGCGGCGCGTGCTGGGCTTCATCTCCGGCGGACGCCGCGAACGGTGCTGATGCCGTCGTCACCATGGTCGCCGCCGACGACGCATCGCGTGCCGTCTGGCTCGGCCAGGATGGCGCTGCTGCAACGATGAAGGCGGGCAGCCTCGCGATCGAATGCTCGACAGTATCGCACCAGCATGCGCTCGACATGGCGCGCGAACTGCGCGGGCGCGGGCTCACCTATATCGATTGTCCCGTCACCGGCCTTCCGCAAGCGGCGGCGGCCGGCAAGCTGACCTTGCTGGTCGGCGCTGACGCGGCCGATCTCGATCGGGCAAAACCCTATCTCGCGCCGATCGGCGACGTGATCAGGCATTTCGGCGGTGTCGGCACCGGCACGGTCTACAAACTGATCAACAATCTGATGGGCGCGGTGCAGATCGCGAGCCTCGCCGAAGGAATCGCGATGGCCGAGCAGGCCGGACTCGACATGAACCTGGTGGCAGAAGCGATGGCGACCGGTGCGGTGGCGTCGCCGCAGGTGATCCGCCATTCAAAGCGCATGGTGGCGCGCGATTTCTCCGGCGCGTCGTTCACGTCGGCGCTCCGCTACAAGGATGCGATCTATGCGGTGAAGCTGGCCGAGAGCCTGCTCGCGGATGCACCGCTACTCGGGCGTGCCGCAGTCGATGCCTACGCCCGCGCAAAGGCCGAGATGCCTGACGACGACGAAGGCAAGATGATCGAGATCGTCTCGCGGCCGAAATAGCCGCCGCACGATCGTATTCGGAAATCGGGTGGCAAAATCCAGCGCGACTTAATAGACGCGGCTGTCCTCTCGATTTGAGCAGCCATGACCGCCAACGACAACCGGATCGACACCCGCGACTGGGCGTTGCTCGGCCTGCTCTCGATTCTGTGGGGCGGATCGTTCTTCTTCAATGGCGTGGTGCTGCGCGAGCTGCCGCCGTTTACGCTCGTGCTGTTGCGCGTGCTACTGGCCGCCATGATCCTGCTGCCGGCGCTGTGCGCGCAGCGACTGCCGTTTCCAAAGGGATCGATGGGCTGGCGGCCTTTCTTCCTCGTAGCCTTGTTCAACAATGTGCTGCCGTTCTCGCTGATCGTCACCGGACAGATGTACATCCCGAGCGGGTTGGCTTCGATCCTCAATGCCACCACGCCGCTGTTCACGGTGGCGGTGATGGCGGCGGCGGGCGAGGAGAAGCTCATCATCAGGCGCGTGGCAGGCGTGATCACAGGCCTTGTCGGCGTCGTGATCCTTCGCGGCGGTGGGCTGGGCTTTGCCAGCGGGCAGGGGCTCGGCATCCTGCTGTGTCTCGCGGCGGCGCTGAGCTACGGCATCTCCGCGCTGATAGCGCGGCGCGCGTTGTCAGACTCGCCGCCGCTTGCCAGCGCCACATTTCAATTGATGGCATCGAGCCTGATGATGATAGTCGTCGCCGGCATTTTCGAGCGGCCGTGGCAATTGCCGATGCCGGGCATCACGACATGGCTCGCCGTCGTCGGTCTTGCCGGCTTGTCGACGGCGCTGGCCTATATCGTTTTCTTCCAGGTGCTGCGGCGCTCCGGCGCCACCAACGTCATGCTGGTGACGTTGCTTGTGCCTGTTACAGCCATCCTGCTCGGCTCGCTCGTGCTCGGCGAGCAGATTTCGCCGCGTGAAATCGCGGGCGCACTGGTGATCGGCAGCGCGCTGCTGATGATCGACGGCCGCGGTCTGAAGTTTCTCGGGCGTTAATTCGCTCGCGCAGGCGGCGCGAGCCGGCTTGACATTTGCCTATATAGCAATACGATTTGCCTTATAAGCAAAACAGGAGAGCAGCGTGGTTTCGGCAGAAGCTGGCCGGCGCGCCCGCGAGGCGGCGCGCCTTGCCGCAATTGGAGCCGTCATTCGCAGGGCCCGTTCGGCGCGCAGTTTGACGCTCGATGAACTCGCCGGAATGGTCGGGCTATCAGTGACATTTCTCTCGCGGATCGAGCGCGGACTCATCGCGTGTTCGATCGGCAATCTCCTGGAAATTGCCGGCGTCCTTCAGTTGCCGCCGGCCGAGTTATTTGCCGACATCGAAGGAGAGGACCGGACGCGCGCGTATCGCGTGGTGCGGTCAATCGATGCCGTTCCATCGAAGGGCGCTGATGCAAACTATGCCTGGCGCAAACTCGCTTCGGGCGTGGGCGAGCAGCGGCTGGAAAGTTTCCTGCTCGAATTATCGGCAAAACCGCGCAAGCCGACGCTGGTCGCGCATCCCGGCGAAGAAATGTGCTTTGTCCTCGAAGGCAGCGTCGAATTTCAGGTGGGCGACGAAACTATCGCGCTGGAGCGCGGCGATTCGATTCATCTGCGCTCAGACGTGCCGCATATGGCGTGGGCGCGCGGGTCCGGCAGTGCGCGCCTCCTGATGGTGACATCAATCGAAAATCAGTCGGCCATCGCGGTCGAGTGGTGGAGCGATATTGCTGGCAGGAAAGGCGAACGAGAGAAAACTGCAAAAGGGAGAGCGAAATGAGCGTCAGGAGCAAGGAGATTCCCGATACCGCGGCCGCAAATGCGGGATTGACGACCGCGCGTGAAGCGTCGCGGAAGGACCACAAGCCTTACGAGGCGCGCCATTTCGACGAAGTCGAATGGGAGACGATCCGCTGGCCGGGCGAGACAGGCAAAATGCTTTTTCATCCGCGACCGGAACGCCCGACCGAACCGAATGCGGGAATTCTGCGCCTTGAACCCGGCGCTTATCATCCCGAGCACTATCATGGCTTCGCACAGGTCTGGCATATCCTGAAAGGCGAGTTTTCAATCGACGGAACGCTGCATGGTCCGGGAACGGTGCTGTTCCATCCCGACCCGCACTTTGAGGGTGAATTCCGCACCGAAACGGGCGGGGAGATATTCATCGTCCAATATCCTGGTCCGACGACCGGTGAGCGCCCAATCTATAGCGGCCGGTTCAACATGGCGGAACGCAAGGCGGTTGCGAGCGAACGCGTCGATCTCTGAGCCGGCGGATCACCCGATCTCAAGGAACAAGCGAATTATCGCGTAAGCTGACTGGAAGCTGATGTCTTCTTTCAGTCGGCAAGCCAGCTTTTGAACCTTCCGCTGTCGCGCTCGCCGCCGTGCCAGGCTGCGGTGACGGTGCCGTCGCCGGCCACCAGCACCACGACATCGAGCCCCTTGGAACGGCGCAGCGTATCGATCGCCTGCTGCGGGGTCTGCGCGATCGGTCCTGCGACATTGAAGGAGGTGTTGACGGACAGCTCGACGCCGATATGGCGGCCGAGCGCCTTTAAGTAGGCATAGGTGAGGGGATCGTCGCCGGCGCGCACGATCTGGATGCGGCCGGTGCCGTCGGCGTGGATGACCGCCGGAATTTTTTCGCGCGCATGCGGCTTCGAATGCGCTGTCAGCACCATGTAGTTATAGGCGTTGTAATCGGCATCCGCAGCGCCGGGCAGCAGTTCGAAGTATTCTTTCGCAGCTTCCAGTGTTGCCATCGGCGCCAGCGGCCGAATGGCCTCGCGGTATTTGACGCGCGCGTTGAGCAGCTCGCGCACCGCCGGATCGCAGGGATTGGCGAGGATTGAGCGATGGCCGAGCGCACGGGGACCGGTCTCGGCCGCGCCCTGATACAGCGCGATCACGCCGTTTTGGGCGACCATCAACGCCATCAGGTCGGCGATCGCTTCAAGGCCTTCAGGCGTCGAGATATCGCCGATCCTTTGCGAGGTGATGTCATCGGCCGCAACGGCGTGGACGATGTCGCCTTGCGAGGGCGGCGTGCCGCAATAGAAGGCGTGCGTCATCGGCGCGCCGCGCGGAGCGCCCGCCAGATGCGCGAACAGCCAGGCGGCACCGATGGTGACGCCGGGATCGCCGGGCACCGGCGGCACCCACAGATGCAGCCGCGCGTTGCGCTGCTGCGCGCCCGCGAACCACGCTTCATCGAAATGTTCGAGCAGCCGCATATTGCCGACCGCGTTCAGCGCGACGCCGCCGGTCAGCACCAGCCGGTTGGCGCCGGTCGTGCGCAACAAATGATCGACGACGTGGATCATGGCGTCCTCGAACACCAGTTGCGTCGCCGCCGCCTTGTCGAGACGGTCCTTGGTATCGGGACGGTGGTGGATGTCCTCGACACGCAGCACCGCATCCGGATTCCAGAGCTGGTCTCGCTTAAGCGGTTCGCCGAGAATTTTTGTGAGTGCTTCCTTGTAGGGATGGTCGAACGGGTCGCAGTACCAGTTGGCCAGCGCGCGATTGAGCCTGATATCGCCGTTCGCCCCGAAATGCAGAACGTCGCGCAGCCGCGTGTAATAGGGATTGCTGGCGCGGTCCATATCGCCCCAGGCGGCAGCGCCCATGTAGCGGCCCTCGCTGGACAGCCAGGTCCAGCCGCCTTGTGTTGACGAGATCACGCTGTAGAATGCACCGAGTGAATCGAACATGCTGTCGTTGCAGTAGAGCCGACGCATCGCGTCGTTCTCGACCACATAGAGCGAGATCGAGCCCTGATCGCCGGTGCCGTCGAGCACCGCAATCGCGGTCGGCGCGGTATCGTCGGCGAACGGCGAGGCGGCGTACGAAAACCATGCATGGTTGTCGTGATGCGGCAGGCAGATCAGCGGCACCCGCTCGGCAAGCCCAAGCTGGCGCGCGAGGATTTTTGGCGTCCGCGTCATCTGGTCGAGGCGGCGGCCGTCGAAGCCCGTGGCCTCGGTGGTGCGTACGAGTTTTAGGCTCTGCGGCAATTCCTCGAGCACCGAGCGCGCCAGCGTACCGGCGAGCGTCGGGTAATCCCAGCTCGTGAGCCAGGCATCGATGTCGCCGATGTCGCGGCCCATGCCGCGCAGCGTTCCGACCGCCGCGTCGATCGACAGCCTCGGATATTCGGTGGTGTGCTTGTTGCCGGAAAAGCGTTCTTCCTCGTTGTTGACGATCAGCCGTGGCCCATTTGCCTGCGTCACCTCGACGAGCGCCAGCCCTGAATTGTGCGTGCCGGGCGCGCCGAGGCCCGCGAGATAGACCGCCTCACCCCGCGCGAGTTTGTCGCGCACATGCGCGATCCGCGCATCGGCGAATTCAGAGCCAAGCTGATGAAATCCCGCAGCACGCATGGTCTTTGCAGCGAGCCAGCGCGCAAAGCGAAATCCACCCGCCGCGAGTTTTGGGTATCGCGGACCAATTCGTGTGTTCGGTTTCAAGCCTTAGTCCAACCTCTGGGCCTCGCCATCGCGCAAGGTCATGCCTGCAGCCCGCATCAATCACAATTGGCGCCGGGCAACAATGCCATTTCGGCATAAGGAATAGGTGTATCCTTGCAAGCGCTGAAGCGGCTTGCGAGACAACTGCGAGCTATGGGAAGTATTCGGCGACATCATGCCGGCGAGGTCGGGTACTGGAGGATGAGGCACCACCGCGTGGTGCCTCTCCTCGACCGTCACTATCCCGGAATATCCGGCTCCACGAGCAATGCGAGCTGGGCAAGCGATTGTTGCCAGCCGAGATAGCAGCCTTCGACCGGGATTACCGTCGGCAAGTTTGTCTGTTCGATGTTGATCTCGGTTCCGACCGAAACCGCTTTCAGGGTCACGGTAACCTCAATAACGCCAGGCAAATTGGGATCGTCGAAACGATCGGTGTAGCGGATCCGCTCGTTGGGCACGATCTCCAGATATTCTCCGCCGAACGAATGGCCGGCGTTCGTGGTGAAATTCGTGAACGACATCCTGAACGTGCCGCCAACCTTCGCGTCGAATTGGTGGACCTTGCATGTGAAGCCGTAGGGCGGCAGCCACTTGGCCATGGCATCCGCATCGAGGAAGGCGCGAAAAACCTTCTCCGGCTTGGTGGCGAGGACACGATGCAAACGAACGGTATTGCCTTGGGACATGACGTTATTTTCTCCTTTACTGAGCGGAGTATATCGCGGGATTTGATTGGGTTCGCTCAGTCTCTGCCACAAGGACGCCCGGCCTCCATGCGATCCGACACGGGGACCAAAAAAATTCACCGACGCGGGCGCGCGGTTCCGTTTTACGTGACGGTAGAATGGGCGGAGGGAGAATAAAAGGAAGTATTCCGCGCGCGATCAACAAGCGAGCACGCCAGTTCTGACGGCGCGATGTTAGCCCGAGCTGAGCCGCACGCCCGCGCGCAGGAATTTCTGCGGATCGACGGCGTCACCGTCGATCCGCGTTTCATAGTGCAGATGCGGACCGGTGGAGCGGCCGGTTGAGCCGACGGCGCCGATGACCTGGCCGATCTTGACGAAGTCGCCGACCCTGACGTGAATCTCCGACAGATGGCCGTAGCGGGTCGACAGGCCGTTGCCGTGATCGACCTCCACCATGCGACCGTAACCACCCATCCATCCCGACGATACGACCTTGCCGTTCGCGGTGACGCGCACCGGATCGCCGCTGGCGGCGCGGAAATCGAGGCCGGTATGCATCGCGGGCCGGCCGAGGAATGGATCGCTGCGAACGCCGAAGCCCGAGGTGAATTCGACCTCGCCGACGACGGGTTTGCGGTAGGGCACCAGCGCGAGCGTCGCGTTGAGGCGCTGCATCTGGGCACGGGTGAGGTTGATCCGGTTGAGCTGGCGTTCGAACGCACCGGCATCCGCCGGCAGCTTCAACGGCACGAACGGGCCACCAATGGCCGAGCGCGGCGTTGCGGCTTCGAGCTGCGCCATATTGAGGCCGAGATCGGTGAACACGCCACGCATGCGGCGCAGCCGCGATTCCATGCTGTCTTCGACCGAGCTCAAGGCCGCCATCTGCCGCCGCTCGACGGAATCCAGCGAGGTCTGCAGGCGGACCAGGACATTGTCGACACCCTGAACCTTGGCGAACTGGTTTGGCTGCGGCTTGGCGACGGCGGGCGCGCGCGATTCCAGCCGGGCCTCGCGATCTGGCGGCGCTACGAAGATCACGGTGTCGCTGATCGGGGAGGGTTTTAGGCTGCCGGAAGCGGGCGTCTCCGCGGCCGCGCCGCGCGGCGGAGGCCGAATCGAACCGGTCGCCGCGATATCCGGCATCGCGCCAAGGGCAGTGGCGCGCGACTCGAGCGCGGTCTGGCGGCGCATGATCTGGTCGAGCTTCTGGTCGAACTGTTCCTGATCGAGCAACTGGCGGCTGGTCGTGCGGTCGACCTTGGCGCGCAGCTCCGCGATGCGGTCTTCATAGGCGTATTGCATCTCGGCCTGCCGGGCGATCAGCCGGGTCAGGACATCATCGCGAAACGCGAAATACGTGGCGGTGGCCGCCGACCACATGCCAAGCAGCACGATCGTGCCGACGACGATCCAGAACACGACCGGGCCGAGCCTGACCTGCCTGCCGGCATGGACGATGGTGTAGCCGTCACCGTCTAGCGCTGCAGCTTTTGCGGCATGGGGTGCCGGACGGTGGGGCGGCGTCCGGCCATGATCGTGGGGATGGTGGTGATCGGCATAATGACCGGAACGGTACGACATCGGCACTCCCGCGCCGGTCGGAAATCAGCTCCGTTCGGCTCAATTTGCGTGCCGATTTGACCCATTCATGGTTAATTTTTGGGAAATGGAACCTGCCGATCACATGCCGCGGACGGCGGCCAACACCTCGTCGGCATGGCCGTCGACCCGCACATTGCGCCAGATTTTGCCGATCCGTCCGTCGGCGCCGATCAGAACCGTCGTTCGAATGATCCCCATGAAGGTCCTGCCGTACATCGATTTTTCGCCCCAGGCGCCATAGGCCTCAAGCATCTCATGTTGCTCGTCCGAGATCAGAGGAACCGAGAGCTGGTGCTTGTTCCGGAAGGATTCCTGGGCCTTTACGGTGTCGGCCGAGATCCCGAGCACCACCGCGCCCGCATCGGCAAACGCGCTATCGAGCCGCGTGAAGTCGATCGCCTCCCGGGTGCAGCCGGGCGTGTCGGCGCGGGGATAGAAAAACAGCACCAGTTTCCTGCCGGCATAATCTGCCAGCGAAACACTGCCGCCGCCGTCGCGCGGAAGGCTGAACGGGGGCGCCATGGCGCCTTCGACCAGTCCGGTTCCGGTAACCGGCTTGGGCATATCCGATAGATTGGATTTTATTAACTGTTTCGATGTCGGCTTGTGCGACGCTTTGGCTGAAGCGCTCTTGGCCGTCTTCGCCGGTTTCTTGGCCGGCTTCTTGGCGGCCGCCTTGGTGGCGGTTTTGGCGGCCTTGTTGGCTACCTTGGCGGCAGGCTTTTTAGTCGATGCCGGCGTGCTGCGGCGGGCGGTCTTGGCGGCAGTCTTGGCCGTGGCCGGTTTTGCGGCGGAAGCCTTGCGGTTCTTGGGGGATGGCATGGAGGATTTCTTGCGCGTTTTCTTGGACATACGCCTTCCTTTCGTCGCTTTCCGCAGATCAACCATTAGGGTATTGCGGGTCTCGCCTTTGACCGTCGGATTCGCTCCGGCTGCTGGGCAAGTTTGATGACCCCGGAGTATGGTTACAAGGAATTCGACGCTACCCCCGTCTGCTCGTCGATGGGACCGCCCAATCAATCCTTGGGCCCGACCACGAGTAACAGTATTAATCGAGGAATGGCAGCGATGCCGGCACAGGAACGCTCGATACCGATCGAAGAGCGTGCCCTTGGCGGCGATCAACCTCAGCGCCGGCACCGAGAGGCAATGGCTAAGAATACTTCGCCCAAGGGGTCGAATCCGCGTGCCGAGGCCCAGCAATGGGATGACGCTGCGGGCTGGGAGCAGGACGAGGCGGCGGGCTATCGTGCGCGACGGCTGTTGTCGCGCTCCAATTCCCGATTCCACCGGTTCGGCGACAAGTTCTCAGCGCTGCAGCAGATGACCGGCGAGCGCTGGGTCAAGCGCCTGGCGATCGTGATCGCCGTGCTGGCGGTGATCTTCACCGGTTGTTTCGGCGGTCTGTGGTGGCGGCTCGGCGCCGGGCCGATCAACCTCGACGTCGCGACGCCGTGGCTGGCGGCCGCGATCGAAGACAATATCGGCCATGGCAACACGGTCGAGGTCGGCGGTACACAGATCGAGCGGGCCGGACGGATTCGAATCGCGGTGCGCATCCGCGACATCGTGGTCCGCGACCGTGACCAGGTCGTCGTCGCGACCGCGCCGAAGGCCGAGGTGAAACTATCGGGCATGGCGCTGGTGATGGGACGGCTGCGCGCCGAGAGCCTCAATCTGGTCGATGCCGAACTTTCGGTGCGAATCACGCCGGACGGCCAGGTGACGGTGTCTGCCGGCGACACCGCCAAGCCGCTGGCGACCGGCGTTGCTTCCAAGCGCGATGCCGGCATAGCCCCAACATTCCCTCGCCAGTCGCCTGCGCCGCCGCAGGGTGCTGCTGCGACGGCTCCCGATACCACGCAGAACGGATTGCTGGCCGGCCTTGACTGGCTCGACAGCCTCAGCCTGACCGGCCTCGATGGGCAGAACCTGAACGAGATCGGCCTCAAGAACGGCAATCTCATCGTCGACGACCAGCAGCGCGGCAACAAATGGACGTTCGAGAATATCAGCCTCAGCATGCGCCGGCCGAGCAGCGGCGGGGTTGCGGTGAGCCTTGGCGAGCAAGGTGCGCGTCCCTGGTCGCTGAAGGTCGTGGTCGGACCACAGCAGAACGGCGTGCGGTCGGTCGATCTTCGCGCCGACAAGGTGCCCGCCGCCAACATCCTGCTGGCAATGCGGGTCAAGGACCTGACCTACAGCGCCGAGCTGCCGCTTTCCGGCGAGCTGAAGGGCGAACTGGGCCGCGACGGTCTGCCGACCTATTTCCGCGGCAAGATCACCGCCGGCGCCGGGAACCTCATCGACAGCGATACGCCTGACTATCCGATGCCGATCGATTCGGCGGAGATGAGCGTCGAATGGGATGCCGGACGGCGCGTGCTGGTCGCGCCCTTCAAGGTCATTTCCGGTTCGAACCGGATTACGCTGCTCGGCCATCTCGAGCCGCCGAACGGCGCCACCACCGAATGGCAGGCCGGCCTTAGCGGCGGCACCATCCTGTTGGCCGGCACCGACAACGAACCGCCGCTGATCTTCAACCGGATCGCGATCGGGCTGAAGTTCGACACCGACCGCAAGCGCGTGCTGCTCACCCAGGCCGATATCAGCAACGGCGAGATCGGAATCGCCGGCACCGGCAGCATCGACTATGCGAACGAGGCGCGGCTCCAGCTCGGTTTCGCTGGAACGCCGATGTCGGCATCAGCCCTGAAGCGGATGTGGCCGATCCTGATCGTGCCCGAAGTGCGCGAATGGGTGATCGAGCGGATCGAGCGCGGCACGCTCCAGCGCATCGAGGTCGGCGTCAACTCGCCGGTGCGCAATCTGTCCCGCAAGGGACCGCCGATTCCCGACGATGGTCTGGCCGTCAACATCGTCGCGTCCGGAGTTACCGCGCGTCCGGTCGACGACATGCCCGCGGTCCGCGATGCGGATTTGAAAGCGCGCGTTACCGGGCGAACAGCGACGGTGACGATCGGGCAGGGAATTGCCGACACACCCGGCGGCCGCAAGATCAACATTTCCGATTTCACCTTCGAGGTGCCGGACATGGCGCCGAAGCCGTCGCCCTCGCGGGTGAAGTTCAGGGTCGATGCGTCCGTGCCGGCAGCGGCCGAGATTCTGGCGTCCGACCGCATCAGCGATCTCTCCGGCACGCTGATCGATCCGAACGCCAGCAAGGGAAACGTTGCCGCCGTCATCACGCTTGGCATGCCGGTCAAGGGCTCGATGACCAAGGCCGACACCACCTACACCGTGATTGCCGATCTAGCCGGGTTTGCCGCCGACAAGCTCGTGATGAACCAGAAGCTGGAATCTAACACGCTCAAGGTGCTCGCCAATAACGCGGGCTACCAGGTCAAGGGCGACGTCAAGATCAACGGGCAACCGGCTTCGCTGGACTATCGCAAGCCGAGCGAGGGCGACGCCGATATCAGGCTGCAGGCGACACTGGATGATGCCAGCCGCGCGCGCCTCGGGATCGATTTCGGACCCGCCGTGAGCGGTTCGATCCCGATCAAGGTGGTCGGCAAGATCGGCGAGAACGACAGCCGCGTCGGCATCGAAGCCGATCTGACCTCGCTGCGGCTCGACAACATCCTGCCGGGGTGGGTCAAAGTGCCCGGCAAGTCGGGCAAGGCGACGTTCAATGTCGTGAAGAAGGAGCAGTCGACGCTGTTCCAGGACATCGTGGTCGAAGGCGGCGGCGTTTCGATCAAGGGATCGCTGGAAGTCGACCAGAATGGCGATCTGTTGAACGCGAACTTCCCGACCTACGCGCCGTCGGACGGCGACAAGACGACGTTGAAGGCCGAGCGCGGCACCGATGGCGTCGTGAAGGTCACGATGCGCGGCGACGTGTTCGACGGCCGCGGTTTCCTCAAATCGGCGATCTCGGGCAAGGAAGCCGACCCCAAGAGCAAGTCGAGGAACATCGATCTCGATGTCGACGTCAAGCTCGGCGCGGTCGCCGGCTTCAACGGCGAGGCGTTGCGCAGCGTCGACAGCAAATTCTCCCGCCGCAACGGCATCGTCAAAAATTTCACGCTCTCCGGCAAGGTCGGGCGCGACACGCCGGTGACCGCCGATCTGCGCGGCCGCGGGCAGGGACAGGGACGCGACATCATCATCCTGCAGACCAACGATGCGGGTGCTTTCTTCCGCTTCACCGACACCTATTCGAAAATGGTCGGCGGTCAGCTCTCGCTTGCGATGGAGCCGCCGACGGTTGAACCCAGCGCCAAGGACGGTCTGATCAACGTCCGCGATTTCTCCGTCAAGGGTGAGGCCGCACTGGAGCGCGCCGCCGCGGGCGGAGCGGCCGGCGTTCAGAACGGCATTTCCTTTACGGCACTGCGCGCCGAGTTCACTCGGCAGAGCGGACAGCTCACGATCCGCGATGGTGTCGTGAAGGGTCCGATCATCGGCGCGACCATCGAAGGCAGCATCGACTATGTCGGCAATGCCGTGCGCATGAGCGGCACCTTCGTTCCGATGTACGGATTGAACAACATGTTCGGTCAGATTCCCGTGCTCGGCCTGTTCCTCGGTGGCGGCAGCAATGAGGGGCTGATCGGCGTGACCTATGAGGTGGTCGGCACGCCTGGCCAGCCCGTGCTGCGCGTCAATCCGATTTCGGCCGTGATGCCCGGCGTGCTGCGCAAGATCTTCGAGTTCAACACCGGCAAGCAGAACAACACCCCGATCGAACTGCCGCCGAATAATTAGTCAGGCACCGCCGCAGGTTGGTGGATGATCGAATGGAAGCTTCGGGATGGAAGCTTTCTCTCGGTAGAAATCACTGCTCTGGTCTGCTTGCCAGACATGGATCCAGCAGGACATGGTCGACGTCGCGTCGTCGATATCCGCCTCTCGCGATAACCCTGTCGCCGACCGCTAGGCCGTTGGATTGGTAGGTCACGCACATGATCCTGATATCCGGCGGTGAGCACAGCACGAGATACCACAAGACTTGATCCGTCTGCACCGCTGTGAGATTACCGACCACCGAGAGATCGATCCGGTAGTCGAGTTCTGGAATGCCGTCCGCCATCCGCCTGACATCCTTGCAGTCGGCTGGCCTCCGCGCGGGCTGCTCTGCTTCGGAAAATGCCGGACGGTCGGCAAATATATCGTTCGACGCGATTGATCGAGTCGAGCTCGGCACTGCAAAGCACAGGATAATGGTTGCTACCGATAATCCGCCAGTTGCTGCGTGCATTCGGCACCTAGCCAGATGCCATGGCCGAGACCGCCCGCGCGACCGAAGCCAAAGTGGCGTTTTGCTGCGCGGCAGAAACGGTGGCGCCAGTCAGATAGGCGGTGATCACGATGGGCGCTTTGCCGGGTGGCCAGGTCACAGCAACGTCATTGTTTGTGCCTCGGGCACCAGTACCGGTCTTGTCGCCGACGCGCCAGTCTTTCGCAAAACCTGCACGCAGTCGCGCGTCGCCGGTCTTGTTGGCGACCAACCATGCCGTCAGTTGCTCGCGCGATGCTGCCGACAGCGCTTTAGTCCCAAGGATCAGCGCTTGCAGATTCGAAGCCATCGCATTCGGTGTCGTGGTATCGCGGGGATCGTCGGGCAAAGCCTCGTTGAGCGAAGGCTCATCCCGGTCTAGCCGCGTGACTTGGTCGCCCAGGCTCCGCACGAAGGCCGTCAGCCCCGGCGGTCCGCCGATGCCGGCAAGCAGGAGATTGCCGGCCGTGTTGTCGCTCAGCGTCACCGCCGCTTCGCAAATTTCAGCGAGCGTCATGCCGTCGCCGCCGACGCGCTTCTCGGTTACGGGTGAGTACACGATGAGTGCGGATGCGTCGAAGGTTACGCGCCGCGTCAATTGTTCCTTGCCGGCATCCACCCGCGCCAGGATCGCGGCGGCTGCCAGCATCTTGAAGGTGCTGCACATCGGAAAGCGCTCATCGCCCCGGTGGGCATGACGAGTGTTCGTTGCTGTGTCGAGGACACAAACACCGAGCCGGCCGCCGCTCTCGCTCTCCAGACGCTTGATCTCGTCGATCAGTCGTTGATTTGCGGTCGATGCGCGTATCGCTTGCCGGGCGCTCAAAGCAGTCGTTATCAGCGCTGCACCGCATCCAAGCTGGAACTGTCTTCTCGTGATCACCAGGAATCCCTCCTTGCTGCGCACAGGAAGGTGCCGATCGGTCGCTGTCTTGACAAACGATGAGTTCTGCGGGCAGGCATAAGAAAAACTAGGGACGAGCAATGCGGCGCCGGATGAAGCTTTCGCACCTTCCGCTCAATGCGCTACGGGCCTTTGAAGCGACGGCGCGCCATCTCAGTTTCACCCGTGCTGGCCTGGAGCTTCGGGTTACACAGGCGGCCGTCAGCCAGCATGTGAAAGTGCTGGAGAACCGGCTTGGCGTACAGTTGTTTCGCCGGCTGCCCCGCGGCGTTGCGCTCACCGATGAAGGACAGTTGCTGCTGCCGAGCATTGTCGAGGCCTTCGGCCGGCTCACCGAAACGCTCAATCGTTTTGACGACGGCCACTACCAGGACGTCATCGCGGTCGGTGTGGTCGGTACCTTCGCTTCGGGCTGGCTGCTGCCGCGGCTCGATGCCTTCAGGAAGGCCTATCCACGGATCGATTTGCGCCTGTTCACCAACAACAATCGTATCGACATCGCGGGTGAAGGCCTCGATTACGCGATCAGGTTTGGCGATGGCCTTTGGCACGGCACCGAGGCGACCCACTTGATGGCAGCGCCATTTACCCCATGCTGCGCGCCTTCGCTGGCTCGCAGGCTGAGCCGGCCGGCCGATCTCAAGCGCGAGGTGCTGCTGCGTTCCTACCGACAGGAGGAATGGCCGCGATGGTTTACCGCTGCGGGACTGCAGAGTCCGGTCCTCAAGGGAATGGTATTCGATTCATCGATCACGATCGCCAGTGTAGCGGCGCGCGGTTTCGGCGTTGCGCTGTTGCCGGCGCGATTGTTTCAGGACGAGATCCGGCAGCGGCGGCTGGTACGTCCTTTCAAGGTCGAAGTCGCGCTCGGCGATTATTGGATCACGTCGTTGCACTCCCGGCGACCGACCGCCGCGATGCTCTCATTCAAGAGCTGGCTGCTTGAAACGATCGCAGCAACAAGGAGGAGCCCTGGCAAGCAGGCCGGGACGTAGCTACCGCCGCAGCGCCGGCACGACCAGGAACGGAATCATTCCGAGCACGACGGCCACCAGCGCGAATGCGATCACGGGGTTGTAGCTGTGGGTCCAGTCGTGGATCAGGCCGCCGGCCCAGGCGCCGAGTCCCGAGCCAAGGCCGCTGCCGATCGAGATCGTGCCGTAGATGGTACCGACCCGTTCGCCGCGAAAGATATTCATTGCGGTTGACGTGATCAGCGGGCCGCGCGAGCCGATCATGCTGCCGAAGGTTACGACGAAGGCGCCGAGCAGCCAGAAGTTCGGATAGAACTGCAGCAGCCAGAGCAGGATGATGCCGACGATCGAAATAGCGTAGCTGAGCAGCACTGATGGTCGTCGTCCGAACATTGCATCGAGTTGGGTCACGCCCAGCATGCCGAACAGCAGCACGACGCCGGAAAAGCCCCAGGCGGTTGCGGCCTGCAGCGGCGGGAAGCCGGCATCGATCAGATAGGCGACGATCTGCGCCGCAAGCGCATACATCCCGACGGCCGTAAAGAAGAAGGTCGAAAACAGCGCCCAGAACGCGTGGTGACGCATCGCGCTGCCGAGCGTCCAGCCGCCGTCGACAAAATCGGGATCGGCCTTTTTCGCGATGTGCGGCGAGCCCGTGGAGAACAGCCGCCATGGCAGCAGCAACAACGGCGGCAGCAGGCAGAGCGCAATGATACCGAACGTCTGGTAGGCGCCGCGCCAGCCGATGTGATCGATCAGAAGCTGCGATGCCGGCAGCAGCACCAGGACGCCCGCTCCGGCGGCGGAATAGACCACCGCCATCGCGGTAGGCAATCGCCGGCCGAACCAGCGGCCGAGCAGGATGGAGTTCGGTACGTTGCCGATGAAGGCGATGCCGATCCCGACGGAGACGCCGACGCTCAACTGGAATTGCCACAGCGCCTGCGCGCGTGACGCCACCAGGAACGCTCCGCCGAGCAGCAGCAGTCCCAGCGAATAGACAGCGCGGGGGCCGTAGCGGTCGAACAGCCGCCCCACCACCGGCGCCGTTAGCCCGCCCGCCAGCCATGTCAGCGAATAGACCGAAACCACTTCCGCGCGGTCCCAGCCGAAATTCTCCGAGATCGGTTTGAGGAAAACCGTAAAGCTCTCGCCGAGGCCACGGCCAAGCAGCGCCAGCGTGAAGCACAGCGCCAGTACGTTGAGCGCCACGCGCCCCGGCTTGAGCGGCTTGGCTGTCGCGTCTCCCTCTGGCGTCTTTTCTTCCATAAGACGCAGGGAGCGCGTTTCCGCTGATGCCCGCAAGCGTCAAAAAGTGAATGCGCCTATGCAAGGCCGAGCTAGATTCTTTGTTTGAGCATGATCTCCGGGCAAACGCTGCGCGTTTGTCCCGAGGGAAAACCGGTATCCACTTTCCGGATCATGCTCTAGGCCGGCTTGAGCAGGACGTGCTTTTTCTTCCCCATGGAAAGTTTGATGACGCCTTCCGGGGTGAGGTTGGACGGTGTGAGCACCATCTTGTCGTCGGTCACGGCGGCATCATTGACGCGCAAGCCACCGCCCTTGATCTGGCGCCGTGCCTCGCCATTCGAGGTCACGAGACCCGCTTTCACGAACAGCCCCAGCACGGCCGCGCCGGCCTCGAGTTCGCCGCGCGAGACTTCCACAGTCGGTAGGTTCTCCGCGATCGCGCCTTGCTCGAACGTTTGCCGGGCGGTTTCGGCGGCGGTGTTCGCAGCGTCGCGGCCATGCAACAGCGCGGTCGCCTCCGTCGCCAGAACCTTCTTGGCTTCGTTGATTTCGCCGCCCTGCAATGCCGCGAGTTTCTCGATCTCGCTCATCGGCAGGGTCGTGAACAGCTTTAGAAATTTCACGACGTCGGCGTCCTCGACGTTGCGCCAGTATTGCCAGAAGTCGTAGGGCGAGAACTGGTCGGCGTTGAGCCACACCGCGCCCTGCGCGGTCTTGCCCATCTTGGCGCCCGACGCGGTCGTGAGCAGCGGCGTGGTCAGCGCGAACAATTGCGGCGTGCCCATGCGGCGGCCGAGATCGACGCCGTTGACGATGTTGCCCCATTGATCGGAGCCGCCCATCTGCAGCCGGCAGCCGGTGCGCCGCGCAAGCTCGACGAAGTCATAGGCCTGGCAGACCATGTAGTTGAACTCGATGAAACTCATCTCCTGCTCGCGCTCGAGCCGGAGCCTGACCGAATCCATCGTCAGCATGCGGTTGACCGAGAAATGCCGGCCGATGTCGCGCAGCATCTCGATCCAGTTCAGTTTCGTCAGCCATTCGGCATTATCGAGCATGATCGCATCGCTCGGGCCGTCGCCGTACCGCAGCACCTTCGCGAACACGCCACGGATCGAGGCCTTGTTGGCCTCGATTTCCTCGATCGAGCGGATCGCGCGCGTTTCGTCCTTGCCGGAGGGGTCGCCGACCATGGTGGTGCCGCCGCCCATCAGGGTGATCGGCTTGTTGCCGCTCTGCTGCAGCCAGTGCAGCATCATCATGGTGAGGTAATTGCCGATATGGAGCGACGGCGCGGTGCAGTCGTAGCCGACATAGGCGGTCGCCTGGCCCTTGGCGGCCAGCGCGTCGAGGCCCTCGAAATCGGAGCATTGGTGGATGAAGCCGCGCTCCTGCAAAATGTTCAGAAAATCTGATTTAAATTTGGTCATGGGCGGGCGCTTTTGATCATTCTATTTTCACTGTAATTGTAACCAGTTGCGGAACCATGGCCGGAACAGGCTGCCGCAAGGCCGGGCGCTGTGGCATTATAAGATGTGCGTGTTTGGCACAAGCTGGTCGTCGTCGGCGGGACGTATCGAGCAGGGCGTTTCAAGGCACAATCGACCATGATGTTGACGGCATTAGGTTTGATGAGCGGCACCTCGCTCGATGGGGTCGACGTCGCTTTGATCGAAACCGACGGCCGCCGGGTGAATGCGCTCGGACCGTCCGGATACCGGCCCTATACCGATACGGAGCGCGGCCTGTTGCGGCAGGCGCTGTACGAGGCCGCCGACCTGACCGATCGCGCGGCGCGGCCCGGCTGCCTGCGCGAGGCCGAGCGGGTCGTCACCTCTGCGCATGCCGAGGCGGTGGCCGCCTTTACCGCGCAACACCGGATGCGCTTCGACGATATCGACATCGTCGGCTTTCACGGCCAGACCGTGCTGCACCGGCCTGAGAAAAAGCTGACGGTCCAGATCGGCGATGCGCTGACGCTCGCCAGGACGATCCACATTCCGGTCATGTACGATTTCCGCGCCGCCGATGTCGAAGCCGGCGGGCAGGGGGCGCCCTTTGTGCCGGTCTATCACCGCGCGCTTGCCCAATCGCTGGACTGGGAGGGACCGACCATCGTGGTCAATATCGGCGGGGTTGCCAATATCACCTATATCGACGGCGACACGCTGATCGCCTGCGACACCGGCCCGGGCAACGCGCTGCTCGACGACCACATGTTCCGCCGCATGAACCAGCGCTTCGACACCGAGGGCCGCACCGCCGCGCTGGGCAGGGTCGATGCGGCCTGGATCAACCGTGCGCTGGAGATGCCGTTCTTTTCGCTGCCCCCGCCGAAATCGCTCGATCGCAACGATTTTGCGGGCCTGAAGCTCGGCGATATGGCGCCCGCGGATGGCGCGGCGACGCTGACCGCCTTTACCGTCGCTGCGATCGCCCGGGTGGTGCCGTTGCTGCCGAAGGAACCCAAGAACTGGATCGTGGCCGGCGGCGGCGCGCGCAACCTCACTATGCTGCGGATGCTGCGTGAGTGTCTGGCGCCTGCGACCGTCCGGGCGGCGGACACCCTGGGCTGGGCCTCCGACGCCATCGAGGCGCAGGCTTTCGGATTTCTGGCGGCGCGAGGCCTGAAAGGCCTACCGCTGAGCTACCCCGCCACGACCGGGGTGCCGCTCCCGATGACCGGCGGCATCATCGCGCGGCCGTGACGCGGTTCAAGATATGTTGATGCAATTGCATTGACCTTGACGGCTGCATGCAGGTGCATCTAATTTAGATGCAGATGCATGGAGCGGAGGCCGGCCGGCCTTCGCGTTGGGAGGTCGTCATGGCGCAGAAGCTCACTTTGATCAGCCACAAGCTTTGTCCCTATGTGCAGCGCGCCGTGATCGCGCTGAACGAAAAGGGCGTTCCGTTCGAACGGGTCGACATCGATCTGGCCAACAAGCCGGACTGGTTCCTGAAGATTTCGCCGCTTGGCAAGGTGCCGGTGCTCGTCGTGACCGGTGCCGACGGCAAGGAGGTCGCGCTGTTCGAAAGCAACGTGATTTGCGAATACATCGAGGACACCCAGGGCGGCGCCAAGCTGCATCCGCAGGATCCGCTCCAGCGCGCGCAGCATCGCGCCTGGATGGAGTTCGGGTCGACCATTCTGAGCGAGCTCTGGGGTCTGGAGACGACGGGTGATCCCGCGATCTTCGAGAGCAAACGGCAGGCGGTTGCCGCAAAATTTGCGCGCGTCGAGGAGGCGCTGGGTAGCGGGCCGTTCTTTGCCGGCAAAAATTTTAGCCTGGTGGACGCGGTGTTCGCGCCGATCTTCCGTTACTTCGACGTGTTCGATCAACTGACCGATCTCTCGGTCTTTGCCGACACGCCGAAGGTCCGCGCATGGCGAGAGACGCTGGCGAAGCGGCCGAGCGTACGCACGGCGGTGGGTCCCGACTATCCGCAATTGCTGCACGCGTTCCTGGTGCGCCATAACGCGCATTTGCTGAAATTGGCGGCCTAGCGCGGCGGGTAGGCCCGGCTCTGCGGTGCACCACTTCGTGTTGCACCACGCCCGGGGCACGGACCAGACGTCAGCGGACGTTGGCAAGGCGCATGTCGAGATAGCCGGTCACCGTCTCCATCAGCGGCTCGAGCTTGCCGTCGAAGAAATGATTGGCGCCCGGGATGATCTGCTGATCGATCACGATGCCTTTCTGCGTCTTCAACTTCTCGACCAGCGTATTGACGTCCTTCGGCGGCACCACCGCGTCCTTCTCGCCGTGCACGATCAGGCCCGAAGACGGGCAGGGTGCGAGGAAGGAGAAGTCGTAGAGATTGGCGGGCGGCGCGATCGAAATAAAACCTTCGACCTCGGGCCGGCGCATCAAGAGCTGCATGCCGATCCAGGCGCCGAACGAAAAGCCCGCGACCCAGCAGGCGCGTGCTTCGGGATTGATGGTCTGCGCCCAATCGAGCGCGGATGCCGCGTCCGAGAGCTCGCCGGTGCCGTGATCGAATGAGCCCTGGCTGCGGCCGACACCGCGGAAATTGAAACGCAGCACCGAGAAGCCGCGATGCGCAAACGCGTAATAGCACTGGTAGACGATCTGGTGATTCATCGTGCCGTGGAACTGCGGATGCGGATGCAGGATCATCGCGATCGGCGCGTTCTTCTGCTTGGCCGGATGATAACGGCCTTCGAGGCGGCCTGCGGGGCCGGTGAAAATTACTTCAGGCATTGATGATCCCTAGGCAACGGACGTGATCCGGCGGAAAAGAATGTGATCATGCGTCGTTGGGCGATGCGCGAACGGGCGCTCCCGTGAACTGGTTGCGGCCTTCTAGCATGAGGCGAGGGGCAAAAAGCAAGCATCTTGAACGTCTCGAAGGCTGTTCAAGGGGTCAGCTTGCGATTGTATGAGACGGCACGATCCCCAATTGCCATAAGGCGCTTTGCGCAGGCACCCGGCGTACCTCGCGCTGGCCGCCCGCGGATGTAGGTAATATTATACAGAACAATGTCCGACCGCATCTATCTCGATTGGAATGCGACGACGCCGCTTCGCCCCGAGGCGAGGCAGGCGATGGCGGCCGCTTGGGACCTGGCCGGCAATCCGTCCTCGGTGCATGCCGAAGGGCGTCAGGCACGCCGGCTGGTCGAGGACGCACGGGCTGCAGTCGCGGCGGCCGTCGGCGCCCGTCCGCACGACGTGGTGTTTGCTTCCGGCGGCACCGAAGCCAATACTATGGCGCTGGCGCCGGGATTGCGCCGGGGCACGGGGTCGCCGGTCCAGCGACTGGTGGTGTCGGCCATCGAACACCCGTCGGTGCTATCGGGCGGACGGTTTCCGGCGGACACGATCGCGGCCATTAAGGTCTCGGGTGCCGGCTTGGTCGACCTTACCCATCTGCGTACGCTGCTGGCCGAAGGGCCGCCTGCGCTGGTGTCGGTGATGCTGGCCAACAACGAGACCGGCGCCATTCAGCCGGTCGGCGAAGTCGCTGACATCGTGCATGAAGCGGGCGGGCTGCTGCATGTCGATGCGATCCAGGCACTCGGCAAAATACCGTTCGATATCAAATCGATACGGGCCGACCTAATCACCCTGTCTGCGCACAAGATCGGCGGCCCCAAGGGGGTTGGTGCGCTGGTCCTGGCCGAAGAGGTTCAGGGTCTGGAGCCGCTGCTCCGCGGCGGTGGCCAGGAGCTGGGCCGCCGGGCGGGAACCGAGAATGTCGCCGGTATTGCGGCCTTCGGCGCTGCGACCAAGGCAGCCATGGCCGAGCTGCCGGCCGGCGCCATCCGGCAGCAGGGCCTGCGTGAGCGCCTTGAGAAGGGGCTGAAGCAAACGCCTGAAATCATTGTGTTTTCAGAGCATGCGCCGCGCCTGCCCAATACGACGCTGTTTACCGTTCCCGGGCTTCGGGCCGAGACGGCAGTGATCGGCTTCGATCTCAGCGGTATTTCGGTATCGTCCGGTTCCGCCTGTTCCTCGGGCAAGGTGCAACCATCCCACGTTCTGGCCGCCATGGGGTTCGAAGGCGAGCTGGCACAGGGAGCGGTGCGGCTCAGTCTGGGCTGGTCTACCACGGAGACAGACATTGATTTGGCCCTTGAGGCTTGGCGAAAGCTCGCCGATGCCTTACTTAGAGGGCGACGAAACACGGCTTGAACCGTTCTAAGCGGGTTTCGCCGGAAACGCTTCGTCACACTGATTTGCGATTGTTCCACCGCGGTCCTTGAAACCGCGAGCGGAGGATGGAATGCCAGCCGTACAAGAGACGGTCGAGCGCGTACGGCGCATCGACGTCGATCAATATCGATATGGTTTTGAGACGCTGATCGAGTCCGACAAGGCCCCCAAGGGTCTCTCGGAAGACACCGTCCGCTTCATTTCCGCGAAGAAGAACGAGCCGGCCTGGATGCTGGAATGGCGTCTGGAGGCCTATCGCCGCTGGCTGACCATGACCGAGCCGACCTGGGCGCGCGTCAACTATCCCAAGATCGACTACCAGGACATCTATTACTACGCGGCGCCGAAGCCGAAGAAGACGCTGTCGTCGATCGATGAGATCGATCCCGAAATCCTCAAGACCTACGAGAAGCTCGGCATACCCTTGCGCGAAGTCGCCATTCTCGAAGGCGTCGAGCCCCCGCCCGGCGGCGAGCCGTCGGCCAACCGCAAGATCGCGGTCGACGCGGTGTTCGATTCGGTTTCGGTGGCGACCACCTTCCAGAAGGAGCTGAAGGCCGCCGGCGTGATCTTCATGCCGATCTCGGAGGCGATCCGCGAACACCCCGAACTGGTGAAGAAGTATCTCGGCACGGTCGTGCCCACCTCGGACAATTATTTCGCGACGCTGAACTCGGCGGTGTTCTCCGACGGCTCGTTCGTCTATGTGCCGCCGGGCGTGCGCTGCCCGATGGAGCTGTCGACCTATTTCCGCATCAACGAGCGCAACACCGGCCAGTTCGAGCGCACGCTGATCATCGCCGACAAGGGCTCCTACGTCAGCTATCTCGAAGGCTGCACCGCACCGCAGCGCGACGAGAACCAGTTGCATGCGGCGGTCGTCGAACTCGTCGCCCTCGATGACGCCGAGATCAAATATTCGACGGTGCAGAACTGGTATCCTGGCAATTCCGAAGGCTTGGGCGGCATCTACAATTTCGTCACCAAGCGTGGCGACTGCCGCGGCAACCATTCGAAGATTTCCTGGACCCAGGTCGAGACCGGTTCGGCGATCACCTGGAAATATCCGAGCTGCATCCTGCGCGGCGACAATTCGCGCGGCGAGTTCTACTCGATCGCGATCTCGAACGGTTACCAGCAGGTCGATAGCGGCACCAAGATGCTCCATCTTGGCAAGAACACGTCGAGCCGCATCATCTCCAAGGGAATCGCGGCGGGCAAATCGCAAAATACCTATCGCGGCCTCGTCACCGCCCATCGCAAGGCGACCGGCGCACGCAATTATACGGCCTGCGACTCGCTTCTGATCGGCGACAAATGCGGCGCGCATACCGTGCCTTACGTCGAGGCGAAGAACTCGTCTGCGACCTTCGAGCACGAAGCGACGACGTCAAAGATCTCCGAGGACGTGCTGTTCTATTGCACCCAGCGCGGGCTCTCGCAGGAGGAAGCGGTTGGCCTCGTGGTCAACGGTTTCGTGAAGGACGTGCTGCAGCAACTGCCGATGGAGTTCGCAGTTGAGGCGCAGAAGCTGATCTCGATCTCGCTCGAAGGATCGGTTGGATAGCGACCTCATCCTGAGGAGGCCGCGCAGCGGCCGTCTCGAAGGATGAGAGGAAAGATTGTGGCCACGCCTTCGAGACGCGCCTGGCGGGCTCCTCAAGACGAGGGGTGAAAATGGAAAAACGACATGTCATTGCTTGAAGTGAAAGACCTGAAGGTTCGTGTCGAGGATAACGAAATTCTCCACGGGCTGACGCTGACCGTGAACCCGGGCGAAGTCCACGCGATCATGGGACCGAACGGCTCCGGCAAATCCACGCTGTCGCACGTCATCGCCGGCAAGCCGGGTTACGAAGTCACGGATGGACAAATCCTGTTCCGGGGTGAGGACCTCCTGGAGATGGAGCCGGACGAGCGCGCCGCCAAGGGCGTGTTCCTGGCGTTCCAGTATCCGGTTGAAATCCCTGGTGTCACCACCTGGAATTTTCTGCACACGGCATTGAACGCGCAGCGCAAAGCTCGCGGCCAAAGCCAGCTTACCTCTCCGGAGTTTCTCAAGAAGGTTCGCGAGGTCGCAAAGTCGCTCAACATCCCGCAGGACATGCTCAAGCGCGGCGTCAATGTCGGCTTCTCCGGCGGCGAGAAGAAGCGCAACGAGATCTTGCAGATGGCGCTGTTCGAGCCGGCCGTCTGTATCCTCGACGAAATGGATTCCGGCCTCGACATCGACGCGCTCAGGATCGCGGCCGATGGCGTCAACGCGCTGCGTTCACCCGATCGCGCCATGGTGGTCATCACCCACTACCAGCGGCTGTTGAACTACATCATACCTGACTTCGTACACGTGATGTCGAGGGGCCGGGTCGTCAAAAGCGGCGGCAAGGATCTGGCGCTGGAGCTCGAAGCTTCCGGCTATACCCAGTTCGAAGACGCAGCCTGACGCAAAGCGGATTTGTGATGAACCTGGTTTTGGCAAAAAGCGAGACGGGACAGGCGCTGAGCGACAGCTTTGCGATCGCCCGCGACCGGTTGCCCGGCACCGGCAAGGTGGCCGAAGCGCGAAGTGCCGCCTTCGAGGCCTATGAGCGCGCAGGCCTGCCGCATCGCCGGATCGAGGACTGGAAGTACACCGATCTGCGGGCGCTGATGCGCGAAGTGCTGCCGCTGGCGCCTGCGCCAGATGCCGCTGCGCTGACGCGGGCCGCCTCCGCCGTCAAGCTGCAGGCCATCAAGTGCGCGCGCCGGCTGGTGCTAGTGGACGGCGTGTTCGCGCCAAAGCTTTCCGAACTCGGCGGCCTGGAGAAGGGCCTTACCGTTCGTCCCCTGCGGGATGTGCTGGAAGCCGGCGAGGCCGCGCTGCAGGCGCAACTGCTCACGACCGACAACACCAATCCGATGGTGGCGCTCAACAGCGCGATGATGACCGATGGCGTGGTGATCGAGATCGCCGATGGCCTCGTGCTGAAGCAGCCGCTGCAAATCATTCATGTCGCCAGCGGCACTGCGCCCGCGGCGATGTTTACGCGCTCGCTGCTGCGTCTCGGCAAGGATGCCGGCGTGACGCTGGTCGAGAGCTACATCGCAGCCGACGGTGCGACGACCTATCAGGCCCACGACTCGCTGATAACAGCGATCGGGGACAATTCGCGGCTCGATCATGTTCGACTGGTCGAGGACAGCCGCGAGGCCTTCAACATCTCCTCCGCCGTCATCACGCTCGGCGCCCACTCGCATTTCAACACTTTTGGCATAACCTCGGGCGCTGCCGTCAGCCGCTACCAGGCGACGATTGCGTTCGCGGGAGAACATTCCCGGGTCGAGACCAACGGCGTCAACCTGCTCAACGGCCGCCAGCACGCCGACACCACGCTGCTCATGGACCACGCGGTGCCGCACTGCGCCAGCCGCGAGGTGTTCCGCGCCGTGGTCGACGACCGTGGCCATTCGGTGTTCCAGGGCCGCATCATCGTGCGTCCCGATGCCCAGAAGACCGACGCCAAGATGATGACGCGGGCACTGCTTTTGTCCGACGACGCCGAGGCCGACAACAAGCCGGAGCTCGAGATCTTCGCCGATGACGTTACCTGTGGCCATGGCGCCACGACCGGCGCGCTCGACGAGAGCCTGCTGTTCTACTTGCGCGCCCGCGGCCTCTCCGAGAAGGAGGCCCAGGCGCTGCTGATCCAGGCCTTTGTTGGTGAGGCCATCGAATCCATCGTCAACGACGATCTGCGCGAGCTCGCAATCGCCGCCGCGCAACGTTGGCTGGAGGCACGGGCATGACCCAGCATCCGGCGGTCAAGAATGGCGCCTATGACGTGGCCCGCGTGCGGGAGGATTTCCCTGCGCTGGCGATGAAGGTCTATGGCAAGCCGCTGGTCTACTTCGACAACGCCGCCTCCGCGCAGAAGCCGACCGCCGTGCTCGATCGCATGACGGAAGCCTACAGAAGCGAATACGCCAACGTACATCGCGGTCTGCATTATCTTGCCAATGCCGCGACGGAGGCTTACGAGGGCGGCCGCGCGAAGGTGGCGAAATTCATTAACGCAGGGCGTAGTGAAGAAATTATCTTCACCCGCAATGTCACGGAGGCCATCAATCTGGTGGCATCTTCCTGGGGCGAGCCCAACATCAAGCAGGGCGACGAGATCGTGCTCTCGATAATGGAGCACCACTCCAACATTGTGCCCTGGCACTTTTTGCGCGAGCGCCATGGCGCCGTGATCAAATGGGCGCCGGTCGACGACGACGGCAATTTCCTGATCGAGGAGTTCGAGAAGCTGCTGACACCGCGCACCAAGCTCGTCGCCATCACTCAGATGTCGAACGCGCTTGGCACCTTCGTCCCGGTCAAGGAAGTCGTGAAGCTCGCTCATGACCGCGGCATTCTGGTGCTGGTCGACGGCGCGCAAGGCGCTGTGCATTTGCCGATCGACGTGCAGGACCTCGATTGCGATTTCTATGCCTTCACCGGCCACAAGATCTATGGTCCGACCGGGATTGGCGCGCTGTACGCCAAGCATGAGCACCTGGTCGCGATGCGGCCCTATAATGGCGGCGGCGAGATGATCCGCGAGGTGGCAAAGGACTGGGTCACCTATGGCGATCCGCCGCACAAGTTCGAAGCCGGGACGCCGCCGATCGTCGAGGCGATCGGGCTGGGCGCTGCGATCGATTACGTCAACTCGATCGGCAAGGAGCGCATCGCCGCCCACGAGCACGATCTTTTGAACTACGCCCAGGAGCGGCTGCGCGAAATCAATTCGCTGCGCCTGATCGGCACCGCGCGCGGCAAGGGGCCGGTGATCTCCTTCGAGATGAAGGGCGCCCATCCCCACGACGTCGCAACCGTGATTGACCGGCAGGGAATCGCGGTGCGCGCCGGCACCCACTGCGTGATGCCGCTTTTAGAGCGGTTCAATGTCACAGCCACCTGCCGGGCGTCGTTCGGGATGTATAATACCCGGGAAGAAGTCGACCATCTGGCACAGGCGCTGATCAAGGCGCAGGATTTGTTCGCATGAGTGATACGGCCGAAGTCAAAACCGCCAACATGGAAACCAATTCGGCGCTGCCGCCGGAGGAGACCGAGCGGCTGGGCACCGAAATCGTTGCCGCGCTGAAGACGGTGTTTGACCCGGAAATTCCGGCTGACATCTACGAACTCGGCCTGATCTACAAGGTCGACCTCAAGGACGACCGCAGCGTCGATGTGACGATGACGCTGACTACGCCGAACTGTCCGGCCGCCGGCGAACTGCCGACCATGGTGGAGAACGCGATCGCCAGCGTCCCGGGCGTCGGCGTCGTCAATGTCAATCTGGTGTGGGATCCGGCCTGGACGCCGGATCGGATGTCCGACGAGGCGCGCCTCGTCCTCAACATGTGGTGAAGGGACCTATTGCCCAAGCTATCCGGCGTCATCGAGACTGCACTCTACGTCGATGACCTCGACCGCGCCCGCGCGTTCTACGAGGAGGTGCTGGGTCTGGAAGCGCTGACGGCGGATCCGCGGTTCGTTGCTTTCGATGTCGGTGGACGAAACGTGCTGCTGCTGTTTCGCCGCGGCTCGGCGCCTGAGACGATCCAACTCCCCGGCGGCACCATTCCGCCGCATGATGGCAGCGGCCCCGTTCATATGGCCTTTGCCATTCCGGCGGCTGAGCTGCCGGTGTGGGAAGAGGCACTCGACAAGCACGATGTCGCGATCGAAGGCAGGACGGACTGGCCGCGCGGCGGGAAGAGCATCTACTTCCGCGACCCGGACAGCCATTTGCTGGAACTGGCGACACCGGGAATTTGGGCGATTTACTAGAATGCTTGCGGCTGGTTTCGACGGGTTCTGAGTGAGTTCATGACGAGGGGCCTTCACAGCGGGATTTTCGTTGTTATTTTAATGCCATGATAGCTCGTCGCCACGATGCGACGCCGGAGATCGACTGCAATGGATACCACCGTACAGTCTTCCAAGCCGAAGCCGCGGCCGCGCCCGCAGGTGATGAAATTGACCGAGGCGGCGGCTGCGCGGATCACGGAACTGACCAAACGCGCCGATTCCGAGATCGTGGGCTTGCGCGTTGGCATCAAAAACGGCGGCTGCGCCGGGCAATCCTATACGGTGGAATACGCCCACGAGATCCGCCCGACCGACGAAGTGGTCGAGGACAGGGGCGTGAAGATTCTGGTCGATCCCAAGGCGGTCCTGTTCCTGCTCGGCACTGAGATGGACTACAAGGCCGACAAGCTCCAGGCGCAGTTCATCTTCAACAACCCGAATCAGGTTTCCGCCTGTGGCTGCGGCGAGTCGGTGCAACTGACGCCGGCGAAGGGTTAACGACCGCATCGCCGGGGGCGGTGAGCCATGGATCGCGATTTCCTGATCGACCTGTTTGCCGATTTCGGGCCGGTCACCATCCGCCGGATGTTTTCAGGTTTCGGCATTTCCGCCGACGGTACCAATTTCGCGCTCGCGCTGCGGGCGGGACTCTATCTTCGTGCCGACGAGCAAACGATCCCGCAATTCCAGGCCGAGGGATCAACCCCATTTCAGTATCAGACGCGAGCCAAGACCGTCACGGTGAATTCGTATTGGCAATTGCCGGCCCGTCTGTTCGACGATTCCGAGGAACTGGCCGGATGGGCGAGGGCAGCGCTGGCCGCGGCGCAGCGCGCAGCCCTGCGCAAGCGACCGAAGGCGCGCAAGGTAGCGAAAGCGAAGGTGTCCGGGACGGCCGCGGGCAAGCCGGCTGCGAAGCGGAAGGCCACGGGCACGAGGAAGGCGCGGGGCAAATAGCTGGCGCCTAGGCGACCTGGCTGCGGGTCTCGGCGGCGTATTCGGGGTCGACTTCGCAGACCACGCGGTTGCGGCCGTTGCGCTTGGCGGCGTAGAGGCAGGCATCGGCGCGCTCGATCAGCGAATCGGTGTCGTCGTCCGGCTTCAGCATGGAGACGCCGACCGAGATGGTGACGCGGCCGAGAATTTCGCCGGTCGATTTCTTCTTCAATTCCTTGGCCATGACGGCGCGGCGGACGTGGTCGGCGACCGTCAGCGCCTGACGCAGCCCGGTATTCGGCAATACCACCGCGAACTCCTCGCCGCCATAGCGGGCGGTGATGTCCTGGCCCTTGATGGTTTGCTTCAGCGACATCGCTACCAGCCGCAGCACCTGATCGCCGGTCAGATGGCCGTAGGAATCGTTGAACGATTTGAAATGGTCGATGTCGAACATCATCAGCGACAGCGGTTCGCCGCTCGCCATGGCCGTTCGCACCGCCATCTCGATCGAGCGGTCGAAATATTTTCGGTTGCCCAATCCGGTCAGCGGATCGGTCAGGCTCTCGGCGCGGATCGCTTCGAGGCTGTGCTGCAGATTGCTGATCGCGGTCCTGGACAACGCCAGCCGATTCTCCAGCGCCTTGTTGGTCTCGCGCATCTCGCGCGTCGATTTCATCAGACCGTCGACGATCGCCTTGATCTGATCGCCGCTTTTGGCGTTCCTGAGTTTTTCGTTCGCGCCGCTCAGCTTGGCGTCATAGCTCTCCGACATCGCGAGCGCCGCGGTGATGAGGGTCATCACGTCGTCGATCTCGCCGATCACGCGCGCGCCGACCTTGTCGATGCGGTCGGAGGCCTTGATGTGCGAGAGATAGGTTTCGTAGATCTGTTCGAGATCGGACTCGCTCAGCTTGCCGTTGCGCGCCAGCGTCTCGTTGATGATCTTGTTGAGGGGAGCATTGTATCCGGTCGCGTAGACGTACCAGATTTCATAGTTGCGTGGGACGGCGGTCTGCCTGAGGGATTTGATCTGGCCCAACGCGACTTCGGCAAACGCCATCGTGCGTTCGTGCTCGTCCAGCAGCTTGACCACTGATCCGTCCCCAATAGCGAGCAGCGCCGGTCGTTGCCGTGCAGCAATGATTAAAATTATCGCCGCAGGTTAACGGAGGAGGATGAACGGCCGGTAAACAGTTCCGGCCGCAGGAAATCGACACTTGTCAGACGCGGGCGCGAATGGGCCGCAACAGGAATGCAGGAAGGTGCGAGTGATCGGCAGGCTCCGATTCGACCTCGCGGTGAGCACGCCGCGGTTCGGGTCGCCCGATCGAGGGCACGCGCGACGGCTGCGCAGGGGCGGGCGGCGAGAAGGCGGCGGCCTCTGGCTGCGGCCTCGCACTGCGGCCCGTGCCCTTGGCCTGCCGCGGTTCACGATCGGCGCTCTTGTCGCGGCGCTTATCAGAATCCCTGGCGTGTCGCGGCTCGCGTTCGCGCCGCGGCTTGCGCCCGCCACGCGAGCCTTCCCGCGCGCGATGCTCGCGCGGCTGATCGGTTTCCTCGGACGAGTCCGAATGTACGGCGTAGTCACCTTCGGCGGGGGGAATGGTTTGCCCGATCAGTCGTTCGATTGCAGCGATCGATTTACTGTCGAGCGGCGTCACGATCGAGATCGCGGTGCCGGCGCGGCCGGCGCGTCCGGTGCGGCCAATGCGGTGCACGTAGTCGTCGGCGTGATGCGGCACGTCGAAATTGAAGACGTGGCTGACGGCGGGAATGTCGAGGCCGCGGGCAGCGACATCGGAGGCCACCAGCAGCGGAATATCGCCCTTGCGGAATTGATCGAGCGCCGCCGTGCGCGCCGACTGGTCCATGTCGCCATGCAGGGCGCCGACGCTGAAGCCATGCTTCTGCAGCGATTTGTGAACGACAGCGACTTCGCGCTTGCGATTGCAGAAGATGATCGCGTTGTTGAGGTCCTTGGCGTCGCGCAACAGGCGGCGAAGAAGCTCGCGCTTCTCGTGCGGCTCACGGCCGCCGTTGACCTTGAACTGCGACACGCCGGTCGCCGTGGTTGCCGGGCGCGAGACTTCAATTCGTTCAGGATTGTGCAGGAAGGTTTCGCTGATGCGGCTGATTTCCGGCGGCATCGTCGCGGTGAAGAACAGGGTCTGGCGCGTGAACGGCACCAGCTTGCAGATGCGTTCGATATCGGGGATGAAGCCCATGTCCAGCATGCGGTCGGCTTCGTCGATGACCAGCAGTTCAACGCCGGTGAGCAGGAGGCCGCCGCGCTCGGTGTGGTCGAGCAGCCGGCCCGGAGTTGCGATCAGGACGTCGACGCCACGGGTCAGCTTGGAATCCTGGTCGCCGAACGAGACGCCGCCGATCAAAAGCGCGACGTTGAGTTTCTGGCCAGCGCCATACTTGTCGAAATTCTCTTTCACCTGTGCCGCAAGTTCGCGGGTCGGTTCAAGGATCAGGGTGCGGGGCATCCGTGCCCTGGCGCGGCCCTTTTCCAGCAAAGTGAGCATGGGTAGGACGAAGGCGGCGGTCTTGCCGGTGCCGGTCTGGGCGATGCCGAGGACGTCGCGGCGGGCCAGAACGTGGGGGATCGCCTGTTCCTGGATGGGAGTAGGGGTGGTGTAACCGGTAGCCGCAACTGCGGCGAGGACCTTATCGGAAAGACCGAGATGGGAAAAAGACATTGAGCCTCTAGTCGACACCGCCGTTCGGAATCGAAGGTAAAAAGGCTGTCGCGTTTTGCCCCGAAACGGCGCGCTTTTGAAAAGCTGGGGGCTCTGACTTACGCAGACGAGCGGCTAACCTAGGGAATCGCGTTTCGATCCAAGGCCGCGTTGAGCGCGAACATAGGGTCGAAATGGCCAAAGTCAATCTGGGAACTGACCATATAGCGAAAAAGCTTAATGTTTTCGCACAAATAACGGCCAAAACCGTCATTTGGCCGTCAAACCGAGCCGCTGTATTCCTATCAACCGGAGCCGTTGAACCGTGGGCATCGGGATGCCGACTATGGCATGAAGCGGCTTTGCACGGCCTAAACCAGGACCATTCGTGCGCTGGGGGATTTCGATGAAGCGTTGGCTTTCCAGATTGCTCGCGGTGACGACCCTTGCAGCTTGCATGGCGGCCCTCACCGTCCCCGCGCAGGCGGAAAAGCGTGTCGCGCTAGTGGTCGGCAACAACGACTACCGGAACGTGCCCAAGCTGCAGAAGGCGGTCAACGACGCCCGCACCATGGGCGATACGCTCAAGCAGCTCGGCTTCACGGTGATGGTGGCGGAAAACCAGAACCGGCAGGCGTTCAGCCAGACGTTGCTGGCCTTCGACAAGGCGGTCGACGCCGGCGACACCTCGTTCTTCTTCTATGCCGGCCACGGTTTTGAAATAGCGGGCCAGAATTTCCTGCTGCCGACTGACGTGCCGGCGGCGACCGAAGGCCAGGAAGAACTCGTGCGCGATGCCTCGATCCTCGCCGACCGCATCATCGAGCGGATGCAGAACCGCAAGGTGCGCACTGCCATCCTGGTGTTCGATGCCTGCCGCAACAATCCGTTCGAGCGCGCCGGTACGCGTGCGGTTGCCGGCGGCGGCGGTCTCGCGCCGATGACGCAATTGCCGGAAGGCGTGTTCTCGATCTTCTCGGCCGGGCCGCGACAGACCGCGCTCGACCGGCTTTCCAATGACGACGCCAATCCCAATTCGGTGTTCACGCGAACCTTCGCGAAGGAATTGACGCAGCCCGGCGTCAATCTCGTGCAGGTCGCGCAACGCACGCGGCGCGCGGTCAGCGAACTGGCAGAGACCGTCCGCCACAAGCAGATCCCGGTTTACTTCGACCAGATGGTCGACGACGTTTTTCTGAATGGTTTGGCGAAGGCCCAGCCTGAGGCGACGAAGCCCGCCGAGCCGCTGCAAAAGCTTGCAGCTTTGCCTCCGGTACAGCGCCTACAGCCGCAGAACGATTCCGTCAACGCGCCGATCGCGATGTTCTCGCGCCACAATGGCGGCTGGACCGTGGTGTTCTCGATCGCCGATCCGACGCTCGGTATTTCCTGGCGGATCGGCGACAGCGGCGATTTCCGCGAGACCGGCTTCATGGATACGCTCGATCCGCGGACCCGCAAGCGGATGCCCAACCCGTCGGTCGAACTGCCGGCCGATGCTTCGGCGGCCATCATCCAGGTGCGCTATGTCGACACCAATGGCGAGTTGCAGGGGCCGTTCCCGATCCGGTTCGATCCCGAGGCTGCGCTGATCCGCGACCAGCGCAAGATTCTCGATATGACCGCGACGAGCTGGCTGTCGTTCCGCGAGTACAACGGGCTTCTGGTCTACTATACGCACTTGATGTCGTACCGCTGCGCGATCCGCGAAGTGCGCGTCGGCATCGACAGCGCGGTGCCCGACAAGGTGCTGAAAATGCCGCCTTGCAACACTCGCGATCCCAGCGTCATTCCACACGATGCGCAGCCCTATTTGAAGCTTGCGCCGGCGACCAGATCGGTTTCGGTGGAATTGACCTATCGCGACGGCAGCGTCTCCGAGATCAAGAGTTTTAGGCGGTAGCGGACGCGGCCTCGATTGCATCACGGGCACCTCGGAGCAGCTCTCCTCCGTCGTCCCTGCGTTCGCACTAGGGCATCTACACGCTTGCCGGGCCATATACGAGGAGTTGGAAGCGAGCCATTCCCATGTGGAAGGTGATTGGTCCAGGTGGGCGATGAGAGGCGTAACCGGTCCATCCGCCGAGCTTTGCGATGATCCATGCCGCCCAGGCGACAGTGTTGGGGCGATGGTGGTTCTTCTGGAGCTCGGTGCGGCCTTTCAGGGTTTTGTTAATGGCCTTGAGCGCTTCGATCTCGTCCGGCGTGAACACAAATTCGACCTGCAATTGTTCGCCGCCATTGCGGGCTTGAACGAGCTGGATGACGATACATGCTACTCTGGTGGCGATCGCCACGAGTTTGATCAGGCCTTCAGCGCTGTCGAGCTGACTATCCTCGATGCGCAGACCCTGGCTCTTCAGCGAGCGAAAGAGCTGTTCGATGATCCAGCGCTGCTTGTACCAGGAGACGATCCGCCAGGCATCGGCGGCGGTGACGACCGGATGAGTGGTCAGGAGCAACCAATGAATGGGCTTGGCGCTCTTCGGGGGGTGCAACTCGACGACCTCCACGAAGCTGACTTTGACGCCCTGTGGCAGGTCTTTCACGCCGGGGCGCTGCGGTCGTTTGAGCACAACGGTTCCCAGGCGCATGGAGAGGTGGGCCTGGCGACCGTGGCGATCCATTCGCTTTGGTAGATCGATCACCGCCTTGTCGCAGAAGCGGGCCCGCGCGACCGCCTGATAAAGCGTGCCGCCATCGACCAGCGCATGGTCGTGCATGGCGCGCGACAGGAGGTGGACATTGTCAGCGGGTGTCAGCGACCAGTGAGCAAAGAAATCCCCCTCGCGGTCGTTGACGACGGTGATCATACGAGCAGCGACCAGAACCTCGCAGCCTTGCTTAGCCGTCGTCACCCAGCGCGCCGATTCCTTGTCGGCCAAGGCGCGCTTCTCGTGAGCGATCCTGGCCTTGCGCTTGCGCGTCCACACCTCACCGCCGGTGAGCCCGAGACAGACCCCGCTATCGGCATCGACCGCCATCATGGCATGCAGCAGCACGCCGCGAGCATTGCCTTTGCCGACCTTGCCCAAGTCGCGCCGATGTCCCGGACGAGTGTGGAAGTTGATCTCGCTGGTGTCCTGGATCGACAGCACATGACGCCCGCTGACCGCCATCGACGTCTGCAGGCTCCAGCCTTCAATCAGCTTGTCGATCGTGACTTGCGGATTGTTCACAAACCGCCAGAACGCCATGTTCGCGGCCCAGTTGCCCTGCGCCATCTGGCGCAAACAGACACTGCGCGTGCAAAGCATAGCCCGGAGAAGCGCCGCCCCCTTTTATCGAGGCGAACGTCTCCAAACTTACCCAGGGACAAATCCGGTTCCTGCTGCATCTCTGGCGCTCCTTCGAATCAAAGCGCCAGAGAGAGAATCATACAAAACGCTGCGGCGAACGCACATCATGCCGCCCCGAGTCAATCTGTCGCGTCCCCAAGACGTGTAGATGCCCTAGTGCGAACGCAGGGACCCATAACCACAAATGTACGTTGTTTGAAGGAAGCCGTTATCGATCCAGCACGACAACGACGGCCGCGGCGTATGGGTCCCTGCGTTCGCAGGGACGACGGGGTGGATGTGGTTCAGTTTTCGACAAGCCAAACATCCGCGCAATGGCTTTCGCGCCGCATATTGCATTGCCGATGCCTGGCAGATGACCGATGCTGCCTCGTCGGGCAAACCGGCGACAGGAGCGAGCGGTGAAAGTACGTTGCTGTATCGTCGGCGGCGGGCCGGCCGGCATGATGCTCGGATATCTGCTGGGCCGCGCCGGCATCGACGTCGTGGTGCTGGAGAAGCACGCCGACTTCTTTCGCGATTTTCGCGGCGACACCGTGCATCCCTCGACGCTGCAGGTGATGGACGAACTCGGGCTGATCGACGGCTTCCTGAAACTGCCGCACCAGCGCTTGCAGAAGATGCAAGGCATGTTCGGCGGCGAAACGGTGCGGCTCGCCGACCTGAGCAGGCTTGGCGTCAAATATCCCTTCATCGCCTTCATGCCGCAGTGGGACTTTCTCAATTTCCTGCGCGAAAGCGGCAAGCGGTTCGGCTCGCTCAAGGTAATGATGTCGACGGAAGCGATCGATCTCATTCGAGACAGCGAGCGCGTCATGGGCGTGAAGGCGAAGACGCCGGATGGCATCATCGACATCGCGGCGGACCTGACCGTTGCCTGCGACGGGCGCCATTCGCTGGTGCGCGAACGCGCTGGCCTTGAGGTCGAGGAAATCGGCGCGCCGATGGATGTCTTGTGGTTTCGCGCCGGCAAGCGGGAGAACGAAAGCGAGAGCCTGTTTGCGCGGGTCGATCCCGGCAGGATGATGGTGACCTTCGACCGCGGCAACTATTGGCAATGCGCATTCGTCATTCCCAAAGGACAATACGACGCGGTCAAGGCGAGGGGACTGCCCGCGCTGCTCGACGACATCGCGCGCATGGCGCCGGTCCTGAGACCGGGATTTGCCGAGGTGAAGAGCTGGGACGACGTGAAGCTGTTGACGGTTGCGGTCAACCGGCTGAAGCGCTGGACGCGGCCGGGGCTGTTGTGCATCGGCGACGCCGCGCATGCGATGTCGCCGATCGGCGGCGTCGGCGTCAACCTCGCGGTTCAGGATGCGGTGGCGACGGCGAATCTGCTGGCGCCGAAGCTGGTAAGCGGCTGCCCGTCCGAAGACGAACTCGACGCGGTGCGCCGGCGGCGCGAATTTCCGGTGAAGATGACGCAGCGGATGCAGGTCGTCGTGCAGAACAACATCGTGAACGCTGCGCTGAAGCCGGGCAACCAGCCGCTGAAGGTCCCGTTGGTCATGCGGCTGGTCACCGCGGTGCCCTGGCTGCAGGGCGTCACGGCGCGGTTTGTGGGCTTAGGCGTGCGCCCAGAGCATGTGCATTCGCCACGCAGCGCCGGCAATTGAGCTGGGGCCCCTGCCGAAACAACCCGAAGGTTGTGTTTTGGTATCCTCAACCGGAGATAACATTGCGCGCAACTGTAGCAATCGGGTGACAGCCAAGGGGCTGGAATCTGGGTAATTTAGGTCATGATTTCGATTTGATGCTCACCCGCTGCTCATCCGCGCAGTGCTCACTAAAGGGGCAAATGCAATGAAGAAACTGGTACTCGCTGCTTCCATCCTTGCCGCCGGCGCGGTGAGCGCGTTCGCCGCAGACATGCCGGCGCGCATCGCGAAGGCGCCCGTGGTGCCCCCGGTCGTTACCTATGACTGGTCCGGCATCTATGTCGGCGGCGCGGTTGGCGGCGCCTGGCACGACACCGCCGGAAACTTCTTCAATGCTCCGCCCTTCCTCTGGGGCACTGGCAACAGCGACACCGCTTTGATTTACGGCGGCTTTGCCGGAATCCAGAAGCAGTGGGGCAATTTCGTCCTCGGTATCGAAGGCGGCTACAACGCCCTCGACAACGGCTTTAACACCACCAGCAGCGCTGGCGTGATCGGTGAGCGCTGCGGGATAGGTGCTGGTTTTTCCTGCCAAAGCCGCATCAACGACATCTGGTACATCGGTGGGCGGGTCGGTTATGCCTGGGACCGCTTCATGGTGTATGGCCAGGGCGGCTACGCGCAGGCTGACATCGACACCCAGATCCTCGTCAACGGAACCGGCATTACGACGGACCATGCCGGTGCTTCGCATGGCGGTTGGTATGCCGGCGTTGGTTTCGAATACGCGGTTCTCGACAACCTGATCCTCGGCGTCGACTACAAGCACTACGAATTCGACAGCAAGCAGCACAATTGTAACCTGGCGTTGGTCACCTGCACACTTGGGGGGGTGACCTTCCGCAACGTCGATGCGGATGTCGACGCTGTGATGGCTAGGTTGAGCTACAAGTTCAATCCGTGGCCGACCGGGCCGGTCGTCGCCAGGTACTGATCCAAGTACTGAAATCCAGAGACGATGGAAAAGCCCCGGCCTTGGCCGGGGCTTTTTTCGTGCAGGCGGAGAATCCGGCAAGCCGTCTTTGGCTACCCCATGATTGAATATCCGCCATCAATTGGAATCGCCGTGCCCGTGACGAAATCCGACGCTGCCGAGGATAGAAATACCGCGATGCCCGCAAAGTCGTCTATCCCGCCCCAGCGCGCCGCCGGCGTGCGCGCCAGCACCCGCTCATGCAGGCCGTCGATCTCCTGGCGGGCGCGCTTGGTGAGATCAGTGTCGATCCAGCCCGGCAGCACGGCGTTGGCCTGGATGTTGTCGGCTGCCCAGGCACAAGCGCAGGAGCGGGTGAACTGCACGATGCCGCCCTTGCTCGCGGCATAGGCCGGCGTGAAGCTGGCGCCGAAGATCGACATCATCGAGCCGATATTGATGATCTTGCCGCCGCCGGCCGCTTTCATCGCCGGATAGACCGCCTGCGAGCACAGGAAGGCGCTGGTGAGGTTGGTTTGGATCACGCTGTTCCACTCGGAGATATCGAGCGCATGCGGCGGCTTGCGAATGTTGATGCCGGCGTTGTTGACGAGAATATCGATGCGGCCGAGATCGCGGACGACGCGCTCGGTCATCGCCGCGACCGCTGCCTTGTCGGTGACATCAGCCGCCACCGCAATCGCCTTGGCGCCGCCTTGCGCAAGTTCCGCGACCGCATCGGCCGACTTGGCTTCGTTGCGGCCCACCACGGCGATCGCCGCGCCGGCCTCCGCGAGGCCCCGGGCCATGCCGAGCCCGATGCCGCCATTGCCGCCGGTGACGATGGCTACCTTGCCGGTGAGGTCGAAGAGTTTTGTGGTCATTGTTGTCGTCCGTTTACTTTTGGTTTTCGTAGGGTGGGCTAAGGCGCGCTTCGCGCCGTGCCCACCATTTTCAGAGCGAGTGAAGGATGGTGGGCACGCTTCCGCCTTCGCTCGTTGAGCTACGGCGGACAAGTCGCTTTGCCCACCCTACGAATCTAGCGGTTGCCTTGCCAGATCAGGATCAGGCCGACGGCGACGAGCACCGCGCCATATCCGGCCCATTGCAGCTGGTTGATCATGAAGCTCGATGATGGCCAAGGGATCGCGCCGGTGCCCTGGCCGATCCACAACAGGCCGATCGCAAGCGCCAGAAAGCCGATGATTGAAAGGGATCTGGCCATGGCTTCCTCCCTCCTACCGCCTGGCGCGGGGACGCGGTGCGGCATTCTCTTCGGTTGTCTTTGGGCCGCTGCAGGAAACCATTGCCGGCGGCGGCCGTAGCTTCCGATCGAATAGAAAGCCGGCCGGCTTCGCAAGGCCTGAAGTTGCGGCATCGCCAAGGATCATCAAGGATCATCATGAGCTGCCGAATGATCTGTCTAGCGCTCGCGTTGATTCTGGTTGCCATTGGCGCCTATGTGTCGTGGCCGCGGAAAGCTGATTTGCGGGCTTTCGATCCGCCTGAAATCGCGCGGCTCGAGACGGTGATGTGGCGCGACTATTACGACAAACGCTATCCCGCGCTGTTCTACCATCTCTACGAGCTGTCGCGGACGCAGTTCGGCTTCTCGCCGCTCGATAGTTTCCGGATCGCCTTGGCGGCGGCTAGGGCCGCGAAAGCCCTTCCAGCCGACGCGCTCCCGCGAGGCCGCCAACGCCGCGCTGCCCGCGCTCGTGACCTACTACCGTTTGCTCGCGTCCGCCACGCCCGAAGGCTTCAATGTTGAGGAAGCGGCGCGTCTCGAGCTCGATTGGTGCGGTTGCTCACAGACGCAAAAAAGCCCCGGACGATGCCGGGGCTTTTGAGCTGCCGAGTTGGCAGAGATCAGTACCTGGCGGCGACCGGAGCGCCGCCCCAGTTGAAGCGGTAGACCAGCGAGGTGCTGATGGTCTGCACCCAAGGCTTGAAGGTAACCGAATTGCCGGTGATTCCGCCGCCGAAGGCAGGCGTGAACGTCTCCGGGAGGGTAGCGCGGTCATAGAAAGCCGACCGATATTCGGTCTTCATGAACCAGCCTGGTGCGGAGATTCCGAAGATGTCCAGATTGTTCTCGACGCCGCCGCCGATGAACCAGCCGTTGCGGGTGAAGGAGGGGGTAGTAAACACCACCGGTCCGCCTGCCGCGCCCAATGTAGAATAGCTGGCTCCGGACCACTCCGAACCGGAGTAACCGCCGTTCACGTAAGACAGCACATTCGGCGCGACGAGATAACCCAGCCTCACGCCAGCCGCATAGCTGGTCCGAAGCTTTTCGCGTCCCTCGAAAGCGAAATCCGGTTCGTTGATGGAGCCACGGATGTCACCGAATTGTCCGTCACCGAAGATACCGGCCACCCACCTGCCACCGAACTGCCAATCGTAGCCGATACCGACCGTTCCGAACCACCCGCTTCCGCCCATCCTCTGGTCACGGCTGATCGCGACGCCGCCGGGGTTAGTCACCAGGTTGCTGTCGGCTGCCCACAGTCCGCCGCCAGCGCCGCCGAAAATGTAGAAGCCGGTCCAGTTATAAACGGGGGCGACCGGCGCCGGAGCCTTGGCATAGGGACGGGCCCCGAGGTCAGCCGCAACGGCCGATCCAGTCATTGCCGCCACCGCGGTCAGAGCGAGCAGTACCTTTTTCATTTTCAAGTCCCTTACCCTAGGTGCGCCACCGCTCTAGAGGTGCGCGAGCGCCGATTCCCAAAATCCAGTAGCGTGACTATACGCAGTTCCGGCCAAATTGCTGTTGCGGGGGAAGCACACTGGGCCGAAAAGGAACGGCTGGCAAAAGCTCGAAATACGGGCAGGTTTCGCCAGTTACCGGCCAGAATGGCCGGAAATTGCTCGAAAATCGCCTGTTTTCGATGAATCAGACGTCCAGCAGCTCGTCGCTGGCGAATTCCGCCTTGTCGGAAATGAAGGCGAATCTGGCCTCGGCCTTGGTTCCCATCAGCCGCTCGACGGAATCAGCCGTGCCTTCGCGGTCGTCGGCCAGCAGCACCACGCGGAGCAGGGTGCGCTTGGCCGGGTCCATGGTAGTTTCCTTGAGCTGCGCCGGCATCATTTCGCCGAGGCCTTTGAAGCGGTTCACCTCGACCTTGGCATTGGCGTTGAACTCGCTCTTCAGCAGCGCTTCCTTATGTGCATCGTTGCGGGCATAGACCGACTTGCTACCGTGGGTGAGCTTATAGAGCGGCGGCACCGCCAGATAGAGGTGGCCTTCGTCGATCAGTCGCGGCGTCTGGCGGTAGAAGAATGTGATCAGCAGTGAAGCGATGTGTGCGCCGTCAACGTCGGCGTCCGTCATGATGATGATGCGCGAATAGCGCAGATCCTCTTCGCGATAATGCGCGCCGGTGCCGCAGCCGATCGCCTGCATCAGGTCTGAGAGCTGCGCGTTCTGCATCAGCTTGTCCTTGCCGGCCGAGGCGACGTTGAGGATTTTTCCGCGCAGGGGAAGCACGGCCTGGGTCTTGCGGTCGCGCGCCTGTTTGGCGCTGCCGCCCGCCGAGTCACCCTCGACGATGAAGAGCTCGGAGCCTTCCTGAGCGCTGTTGGTGCAGTCGGAAAGCTTGCCGGGCAGTCGTAACTTCTTCACCGCCGTCTTGCGCGAGATCTCCTTCTCGGCACGACGGCGCAGCCGCTCGTCGGCGCGCTCGACGACGAAATCCAGGAGCTTGTTGGCCTGCAGCGGATTGCCCGACAGCCAGTGATCGAACGGGTCCTTGATCGCCTGTTCGACGATCTTCTGGGCTTCTGCCGTGGCGAGACGATCCTTGGTCTGGCCCTGGAATTCCGGCTCGCGCACGAACACGGACAGCATCACCGCAGCTCCCACCATGACGTCTTCCGACGTGACGGGCGCGGCACGCTTGCCCTGGCCGATACGTTCGGCATGATCTTTCAGGCCACGCAGCATCGCGCTGCGCATGCCGGATTCATGGGTGCCGCCGTCGGGCGTCGGCACGGTGTTGCAGTAGGAGGAGAGGAAGCCGTCGGCATCCGCGGTCCAGGCGACTGCCCATTCGCAGGCGCCATGAGCGCCGTTGCGCCCCGACTTGCCGGAGAAGATATCCGGGTGCACCAGCGTATCGGCGTGAATGGCGGCGCCGAGATAGTCCTTCAGGCCGCCGGGGAAGTGGAAACTGTCCTCGGCCGGCACGTCCTCGATGCCCTTCAACAGCGCGGGGTCGCAGCGCCAGCGGATCTCGACGCCGCCGAACAGATAGGCTTTCGAGCGTGTCATCTTGAACAGGCGCTGCGGCTTGAAGGCCGCCTTGGCGCCGAAGATGTCAGTGTCCGGCTTGAAGCGGATGCGGGTGCCGCGGCGGTTGTTGATCTTGCCGAGGTCCTCGAGCTTGCCCTTGGGATGGCCGCGCTCAAAACTCATCCGGTAGAGCTTTTGGCTGCGCGCGACTTCGACTTCGAGCCGCGAGGAGAGGGCATTGACGACGGAGACGCCGACGCCGTGCAGGCCGCCCGAGGTCTCGTAGACCTTGGAGTCGAACTTGCCGCCGGAATGCAGCGTGCACATGATGACTTCGAGCGCCGACTTCTTCGGAAACTTCGGATGGGGGTCGACCGGGATGCCGCGGCCGTTATCGGTGACGGTCAGAAAACCATCGGCGCTCAGTTCGACCTCGATGAAGGAGGCATGCCCTGCCAGCGCCTCGTCCATGGCATTGTCGATGACTTCGGCGAACAGGTGGTGCAGCGCCTTTTCGTCCGTGCCGCCGATGTACATGCCGGGGCGGCGGCGCACCGGTTCCAAGCCTTCCAGCACCTCGATATCGGCCGCGGTATAGCCGGCCTCGGCGCTGGTTCCGCGCGAGGCGGCCTTGGGCGCCGCGCGGCCCTTCGCCTCTGCCCCGAAGAGATCGTTGGCGGATTTTGATTTTGTAGCTGATTTCAATGGCTTGGACATGGCTCTTTAAGTGTTGCGCGCGATCTCGCGCGAGCGAATCGGTCTGCCTGACTATGCCACGGATGGCCTGAAAAGGTGACGGCGGGGCTGGCGCGATGCGCTACTTCCCTGCTGTTGCACCGGATGCAAGGCCGTACCAGTCTCGCGCGGCTCTGAACAGAGGACCGTAACGCCCTCGGCTATCACCTGGACAGAACAGGGTTTTTCGCGGCGTATTGATCGTGGCTCCGGCAAGCCGGCACGGTGCTATCACATCCCGTGCCAGCCCTTGTGACTTGAAGTCACGCAAGCGGCTGGCTTAGCTGTCGCATAGCCTTGAATCAGACCAAAGTTCAAGGGTGTGAACGGGGCGGGGGAAGGCATTCAAGACATGGAAGACTATGTGCGCGCCCTGGCTGATTTTGTGCGCGACAACCAGGCGTGGGCCGCACCGATCGTTCTGGTGCTGGCATTCGGCGAATCGCTTGCCTTCGTCTCGCTGCTGGTGCCGGCCTGGGGGGCGCTGGTTGCGATCGGCGCGCTGATCGGCGTCAGCGGCATCAACTTCTGGCCGGTCTGGCTCGCCGGCGGCCTCGGCGCGGCGCTCGGCGACTGGGTATCCTACTGGATCGGCTTCAAATACAAGGAGCACGTCGCAGAGATGTGGCCGCTGTCGCGCTATCCGGGAATCCTGCTGCGCGGCGAGGACTTCGTTAAGAAATGGGGCGTGCCTTCGATCTTCATCGGCCGCTTCTTCGGACCGCTGCGCGCCTCGGTGCCGCTCGCCGCCGGCATTTTCGAAATGTCATATTGGCCCTTTCAGATCGCCAACTTTGTCTCGGCCCTGGTCTGGTCGGCCGCTCTGCTGCTGGTAGGCGACGTCATGGGGAAGATCGCCGAATGGCTTTGGCGGGTGGTTTAGGAGCGAACGGAATAAGCGGATGACGGGGGTGTTAGCCCCAACGTAAGTAGACAAGAGCAACTTCGCATTGCCGTCGTGTCGTCGCGCTATCGCAGGAGTGCTGATAGGTTCAGCGGCAACCGACCAAGGACACGCATCAAAGCGGGTGAATCCCGCCCTCGTATCCATCATCTCACCGGGGAGAACATCACTATGGAACTGACACGTCGTCACGCACTCACTGGCGCCGCGGCGCTCGCCGCCACACCGCTATTGCCGCAGGCGCCGGCCAGGGCGGCCGCCCAGGTGGCGGACAAGCAGGCGCCGAGCTTCTATCGCTACAAGGTGGGCGATGCCCAGGTGACGGCCATCTCTGACGGCGTCAACAATTTCGCGCTGCCCGACACGTTCGTGCTCAACGCCAAGAAGGACGAAGTGAACGCGGCGCTCGAAAAGGCCTTCATGCCGAAGGACAAGATGTCGATCCAGTTCGCGCCGCTGGTCATCAATACCGGTGGCAAGCTCGTGGTGGTTGATACCGGTAACGGCGCCGCTGCGTTTGCATCGAGCAAGGGCAATGTTGGCCAGTTCGGCGCCAACATGGTTGCCGCGGGCTTCGACCCCAAGGCGGTCGACATCGTCGTGATCTCGCACTTCCACGGTGACCACATCAACGGTCTCCTGACCGCGGAGAACGCGCCGACGTTTCCCAATGCCGAGGTGCTGGTGCCGGCGGCCGAATGGAAATACTTCATGGACGACGGCGAGATGAGCCGTGCGCCGGAAGGGCGGATGCAGACCGTGTTCAAGAACGCCCGCCGCGTGCTCGAGGCGGGGCTCAAAAAGAAGGTGACGCCCTATGAGTGGGGCAAGGAAGTAGCTCCCGGACTGACGGCGGTGGAAACCATCGGCCACACGCCAGGCCACACCTCCTATGTTCTCGCATCCGGCTCCGACAAGGTGTTCATCCAATCTGATGTCACCAACCTGCCGGCGCTGTTCGTCACCAATCCGGGCTGGCACCTGATGTTCGACCAGGATCCGGCATTGGCGGAAAAGACCCGCCGCCGGGTCTACGACATGCTGGTCGCCGACAAGATGCGGGTCCAGGGCTTCCATTATCCGTTCCCGGCCAACGGCTTCGTCGAGAAGGACGGCAGCGGCTACCGGCTGATCCCGGCGCCGTGGAATCCGGTGATCTGACACCAGACCCTGCCGGAATGGCAGTCATAACTTGACGCCAGTCGGGCGCGGCCTTATAGCCGCGCCCATGACTTACGCTTCGACCATCTCCAACGCTCGCCGCCGCCGCGCCATCGTCGCGGTATGGGCGGACGTCTGCGTTTGAGATTGTCGCCTCTGCCGCCGGATCGGGTCCCGCGGCTTCTCCCTTTTCCAGAAAACGCGGTCTGAACTGGCGGCTCCTACATCAAGCAGGAGTTTGAGATGTATACGCCTCCACCGTTCAAGTCCGACCGCGCCGCGAGCCTCGCGTTCGCGGAAGCGCGCGGCTTTGGTCTGGCCTGCGCGTGGGATGGCAATAAGCCGGTCGCGTCGTCGCTGCCATTCTATCTAACCTCGGCCAATGACGGCACGCCGCGCGCGGCGTTTCACGTCGCCCGTCACAATCCGCTGGTAAAGCTCGCGAGCGGAACGACGTCCTGGCTGCTGGCCGTCAGTGGCGCGGACGCCTATGTATCGCCGGACTGGTACGTCTCACCGGACCAGGTACCGACTTGGCTCTATCAGGCGGTGCACCTGACCGGCCCGGTGCGGATGATGTCCGACGGCGAACTCGCCGCGCAGATCGAGGCGCTGAGCGCCAAGTTCGAGGCGCGGCTGTTGCCGAAGAAGCCATGGTTGTCGTCGAAGATGACGGCGGGTCGGCTGGAGGCGATGAAGAAAGCGATCGTGGGCCTAGAGATGACGGTTGAAGAGGTCGAGGGCAGCTTCAAGCTGAACCAGCACAAATCCGAGACCGACTATGCAGCGGTTGCGGGGTCGCTGGCCTCGCAGGCCGACGCCGGCGCCAAGCAGATCGCGCATTTGATGAGAGAGGCGCGGCCCAACGTGTTTGCAAACCAAGGGGCCTTTGCCGACGAAACCAATCAGCTCGAAAGGACCGTGCCATGACCATCACCGATAGCCACGAGCCCAAGGCCGTGGGCGCCGCGACCAAGCCCGCCGTGTTCGTTGATGGTGCGTCCGGAACGACGGGACTCGGCATTCAGGAGCGCCTTCGGCAGCAGAACGACGTCGTCGTGAAAAGCATTGCCAAGGACAAGCGCAAGGATTCCGGCGCCAAGCGAGCGCTGATGGAGGAGGTCGATCTTGTCATCCTTTGCCTGCCTGACGATGCGGCGAAAGAGACGGTCGCCCTGATCGACAGCATGGGCGCTTCGGCGCCCAAGGTGCTCGACGCCTCGACGGCGTTCCGGGTCGCCGGCGACTGGACCTATGGCTTTCCGGAGCTCGCGCCTGACCAGGCCGACAAGATCCGCGCTGCTCGGAAGGTTTCCAATCCGGGCTGCTACCCGACCGGCGGCATTGCGCTACTGCGACCGCTGGTCGATGCCGGCCTGTTGGCGCCGGACTATCCCGTCACCATCAACGCGGTCAGCGGCTATTCGGGTGGCGGCAAGTCGATGATCGCAAGTTTTGAGGACGGCAGCGCGCCGTCGTTCGAACTCTACGGCCTCGGCTTTGAGCACAAGCATCTGCCGGAGACGCAGCTTTACTCAAAGCTGACGCGGCGGCCGATCTTCGTGCCGTCGGTCGGCAATTTCCGGCAGGGCATGCTGGTCTCGGTGCCGCTGCATCTCGACACACTGAATGGCAGACCCAGCGGCGCTGACCTGCACGCCGCGCTGGCGAAGCGCTATGCCGGCAGCACCTATGTCTCGGTCATGCCGCTGGAGAATGCGGCAACCAAGGCTGGGCGGCTGGAGCCGGAAGCGCTCAACGAAACCAACAAGCTCGAGCTTTACGTCTTTGCCAGCGACAAGCATCGGCAAGCCGTCTTGGTCGCGCGGCTCGACAATCTCGGCAAGGGCGCGTCGGGCGCAGCGGTGCAGAACCTGCGGCTGATGCTGGGCTTGGTGGACAAATAACAGGAACGCGTGATGAGCTCGAAAAAGAAGATCGGCATTCTCGGTGCCTCCGGTTACACCGGAGCCGACGCGGTGCGCCTGTTGGCGCGGCATCCGAACGCCGAGATCACCGCGCTCACCGCCAACACCCACGCCGGCAAGTCGATGGGCGACGTGTTCCCGCATTTCTTCATGCTCGATCTGCCGAAGCTGGTCGAGTGGGAGAAGGTCGACTGGACCAGCCTCGACGCGGTATTCTGCGGGCTGCCGCACGGCACCACGCAGGAGATCATCGCCGCCGTCCTCAGGGCCAACCCCAACATCAAGGTGCTCGACATGTCCGCCGATTTCCGGCTGCGCGACAAGGACGCCTATGCGCAATGGTACGGCCATGAGCACCGGGCGCTCGAACTGCAGGGCGAGGCCGTCTACGGTCTCACCGAATTCTACCGCGAGAAGATCGCGGCCGCGCGGCTGGTCGCATGTCCCGGCTGTTACCCGACCGCGGCGCTGCTCGCGCTGGTGCCGCTAGCCAAGGCAAAGCTGATCGACGTCGACGACATCGTCATCGACGCCAAGTCGGGCGTTACCGGCGCCGGGCGCGGCTTGAAGCAGAACACGCTGTTCAGCGAGGCGGGCGAGGGGCTGTCGCCCTATTCGGTCGGCACCCACCGGCACGCGCCGGAGATCGAGCAGGAGATCGGCGTTGCCGCGGGCGCTGCGGTGACGGTGAATTTCACGCCGCATCTGATCCCGATGGCGCGCGGCGAACTCTGCACGTCCTATGTCAGGCTGAGCGGCGGAGCGACGCCGGACGATTTGCGGGGTGCGCTGGAGAAGGCTTACGCCAAGGAGCCCTTCGTGCATGTCGCCAAGAAGGGCGTACTGCCGCAGACCCAGAACGTGCGCGGCTCCAACTATGTGCAGATCGGCGTCGTCGCCGACCGCATCAAAAACCGGGCGATCGTGATTTCCACGCTCGACAACCTGGTGAAGGGCTCGGCCGGGCAGGCGATCCAGAACATGAACCTGATGTTCGATCTGCCCGAAACGGCCGGGCTGGAGCAGATTGCGCTGTTTCCGTGATGTGAGGTGCTGCGGTGGACGAGCAAACCCTGCAATTCTACCGCGGCAACGCGGAAGCCTATGCCAAGCGCACGTTCACCTCGCGCCAGGCGCGGCTGATGGCGTTTCTGGCGCAGTTTCCGCCGGGTGCTTGCATCCTCGAACTCGGCTGCGGCGCCGGCGGCGACACAGCGGAAATGCTGGCGCGTGGGTTCGATGTCCGTCCGACCGACGGGTCGCCAGAAATGGCGGCCATCGCCTCAAAGCATCTCAACCGCAGCGTCGAGACGCTGCTGTTTCATGATCTCGACGCGGTCGAGGCGTACGATGGCGTCTGGGCCAATGCCTGCCTGCTACACGTTCCGCGCAACCAGCTTGCCGACGTTCTGAGATTGATCTGGCGCGCGCTGAAACCCGCCGGCTATTTCTTCGCGAGTTTCAAGGAAGGCGATGGCGACGGCCGCGACACGCTCGACCGCTACTACAACTATCCCTCGCCGGACTGGCTGCGCGCGGCTTACGCCGAGGCGGGCAAATGGGATTCGCTGTCGATCGAGAGCGGCGAAGTCAGAGGCTTTGACGACAAGATGGCGTCGATGCTGTTCGTTGTTGCCAAAAAAGCGACTTACGGCTCGCAAGGCATCGTAACGTAGTTCCACCAGTTGAGCGGGCAATTCGTGGAACCTGTGGCGGCCTAGCTACAGAATCGGGGACAAGAAACCAGTAAAGATGCGTTCGAAGCGCCGGCGGCACGCCTGCCGGGAATGCCGGACTGGGAATGCCGTAAATGAAAATGAAGAAGTACCTCTTGGCCACCGCTCTCGTTGGCCTGGGATGCGCTCCGACGTTCGCCGCAGACCTGGCCGCCCGGCGTTACACCAAAGCTCCCGCACTGGCAGCCGTCTACGATTGGACTGGCTTCTATGTCGGCGTCAACGCGGGTGGAGGGGTCGGGCGCGACCGCACCCGACATCAGCCGTTTCCGGGGCAAGACTATTCGCTTTACCTGCAGCCTCAAGGCGCGCTCGGTGGCGGGCAGATCGGATACAACTGGCAGACGAATTCCGTACTCGGGCCGATCGTCTTTGGTGTTGAAGCGGATATCCAGGGAGCTGGCCTCAGCGACGACCGCACCAATTTGAATTTCGGCGGCGGCTTGCTTACGAACTACAGCCAGAAGCTCGACTGGTTTGGAACCGTTCGCGGACGTGTCGGCCTGGCCAAGGGACCGGTGTTGAGCTACGTCACGGCCGGATTTGCCTATGGCGACGTCAACACCACGATAACTCAGTCGGGACCGGGTCCGGTTCCGGTGACGTTTTCAACCGATCGTACCCAGGGTGGATGGGTGGTGGGCAGTGGTGTGGAGGCTGCGCTGGGCGGCAATTGGACCGGAAAGATTGAACATCTCTATCTGAACCTCGGCAACCGGACCGACTTCGCCGCACCGTTGTTCTTCCCAAGCAACGTGAATACCGAGATCCGCCAAAATATTTTCCGCGCCGGCTTGAACTACCGGATCGGCGGCAACTCGAACTACCAGCCGGTGGCTGCGGCCAATTGGAGCGGTTTCTATCTCGGCGGCAATTTCGGGTCCGGATACGGCCGTGACCGGAGTTCGCTGAGCGTGCCGATTGGTCCGTTCGTGGACACCTTCAACCTGGCCCCCGATGGTTTCATTGGTGGCGTGCAGGCGGGCTACAACTGGCAGGCCGCTAACTGGGTGTTCGGCTTTGAGGCGGATATTCAGGGGGCGACCCTGCAAGACGACAAGACTTGCGTATTGAGCTGCGGGTTCGCCGGAGTGAGCGCGGCTTACGATGCCACCCTGCCATGGTTCGGCACGGTTCGCGGGCGGCTGGGTTATTCGGTCGGGTCGACGTTGTTCTATGCGACCGGCGGTCTTGCTTACGGCAGCATCAAGACGAAGATCAACACGACCTCCTTCGTCGGCCCGGTGACGCAATCGTTCTCGCATACCAATATCGGCTGGACCGCGGGTGCGGGCATCGAAACGCCGTTTACGCTGCTGGGATTGCTGGGTCCGAATTGGACGACCAAGACCGAGTATCTCTACGTCGACCTCGGTTCGACGTCGGACAGCTTTGTCTTCGGCGCTGTTCCGGCGACGACAACCCGTTCGGCTACCGAACACGTCTTCCGCACCGGCATCAACTACCACTTCAATTCGCCGGTCGTTGCGAAGTACTGAGCGCCATTTCAGGACGCACTAACGAAAACCCCCGGGGCGAAGCCTCGGGGGTTTTTCATTGACATTCGAGATGCGAAAGGGAGCCTCAAATCACCGCATGACCGCAGGCGGGATCACATACGGACTTTATGTGACGATCCATTCGAGCAGGGCGTTTTGCGCGTGTAGAAGATAAGCCTTTGCAGCGGCACTCTGGCAAGCTGGATGATGCATTGCATCAGCAGTGACTTCCTTTTCCCTGGAAACGGGTGGGCAGGGAAGGAAAATGACATCGGGTCGGCATTTCGCCAGAACAGACGCCGAAATCCGGTATTCCCGCATCTGTTCTTCATGTGCCTCACTTGGCCATGAGTCGGTAACGATCACGTCCGCATTCAACAGCTCTGCGAGATCGGTGCTCGCAGCGAGGTTTGGGCCCAATAGTGAGACGTCTTTGACGTGCCAGTTTTCCGGATAGACCTGTCTCACCTGGATGGGCATCGAGATGGAAGCTTCTACCCACGACCGAAAAACGTTGGCGTCCGGAGCAACGCCGACGACTTTCATCCCCTCAAGAGTTCCTCTCTTGCTGTAGATATAGGCGAGATCGCCAAGTGTTTCGCACGGATGATTGGACCTCGTTCTCGCATTTACCACGGCAGCTTTGGCAATTGATGCGAGTTCTTTCAGAGCAGATAGCTCTTTGGTGCGGATCACCAAAATGTCGAACCAGTTGTCGAGGTATCTCGCTAGATCCGCCGTGGCTTCACGGACATTGAACCTGATTTGCGATTGGACACAGATGCCACCCATGGCCTGTATGCCCAGATCAAACGCAGTCGTATTCCTCCATCCACTGTCGTCGGCAATGAGAGCAACACGCTTGCCGGACAAGCTCTGAGGCATGGTGCGATCGTTCCAGGCTGTCGCCAACGACTGAGCGCGATCGATGAGGGAAAAGATGATTTCTTTTGGCAACCCGTGAAATTCAAGAAAGTCCTTGCTGGATGCCATGCGCATTCTCGCCTCAAGTGGGCACTGTATCCAGACCCGGAAGCCCAAGATTCCGGATGCGCACTTCAGCGCCCCGGATGACGATGCAAGGAGATAGATGCCCGAGGGCTGGTCGCCTCAGACCACCCTGAAGATCGCCAGCGCCAGCACGGCTTGCGCCAAGAAGCCGACGGTGAAGGCCAGCGTGCGGAATACCGGCAGGCCCAGCGTGTAGACGATCAGATGGGCGACGCGGGCCCAGAAATACACGGCGCAGGCCAGTACGGTCCATCTGTCGGAATAGTCGATGGCGTTGAGGATCAGCACCAGCGGCGCGAAGATGATCAAATTCTCGACCGCATTGTCATGTGCGAACATCATCCGATTGGCCCAATCCGCATGCGGCTTGTCGTTGCGCGAAGGGTTGGCCATGGCGCCGGAGAGGCCGCGCACCTGACAGCGATTGATGAAGTAGGGGACGCACATGAGCCCGGTCAAAATCACGGTCAGAGTCAGCCAGAACAATTCACGCGTTATTGGTTGCGTCATTGGTTTCCCCTCAAACGATTTCGATTCCCGGCACGGGATGGCCAAATATACTCAACAACGCGCTTCCGTGCTACGCGCGCACCTTGACGTAGCTGCCGGGCGCGTCCTCGATCGGCGGCATCTCCTCGGACCCGACGGCGCGCGCGGGCACGCGTTCGGCGTCGAGGCCCTCGAGCCATTGCAGCCAGTCGGGCCACCACGATCCCTTGTGCTCGGTGGCGTTCTTCATCCAGTCGGCGAGCGTGACATCCTTGATGTTGTCGTTGGTCCAGTACTGGTACTTGCCCGCGTCCGGCGGGTTGACCACGCCTGCGATGTGGCCCGAGCCGGACAGCACATATTTGACCGGGCCACCGAAGAACTGCGAACCGTAGAGCACCGAGTCCGCCGGTGCGATGTGGTCCTCGCGCGTCGCCAGATTGTAGACGGGCACCTTGACCTTCGACAGGTCGAGCAGGGTGTTATCGAGCACCATGCTGCCGGAGGAGAGCCGGTTCTCCAGGTAGCAGTTGCGCAGGTAATAGGAATGGTTGGCCGCCGGCATCCGCGTGGCGTCGGAGTTCCAGTGCAGCAAGTCGAAGGAGGAGGGCGGCTGTCCTTTCAGGTAGTTGCTGACGACATAGGACCAGATCAGGTCGTTGGAGCGCAGCATGTTGAAGGCCATCGCCATCTTGCTGCCTTCGAGAACGCCCCGTGCTTCCATCTCGCGCTCCAGCGTCGCGATCTGGTCTTCGTCGACGAACACGAGCAGATCGCCGGCATGGGTGAAGTCGACCTGGGCCGCAAAGAACGTCGCAGAGGTGACGCGCTGGCGCCGCTTCTCGGCGAGCCAAGCCAGCGTCGACGCCAGCAGGGTACCGCCGACGCAGTATCCGGCGGTATGGACCTTCATCTCGCCCGTGACCTTTTCGATGACGTCCATCGCGGTCAGCGGGCCTTCCTTCATGTAGTCGTCGAAGGTTTTCTTGCCGAGCTCCTTGTCCGGATTGACCCAGGAAATCACGAACACGGTGATGCCCTGATCGACGCACCATTTGATATAGGATTTTTCCGGCTTGAGATCGAGTATGTAGAACTTGTTGATCCAGGGCGGCACGATCAGGAGCGGCGTGCGCAACACCGTCTCCGTGGTCGGCGTGTACTGGATGAGCTGCATCAGCTCGTTCTGGTAGATCACCTTGCCCGGCGTCGTCGCCATGTTGACGCCGACTTCGAGATTCGACGGATCGGACTGACGGATGCGCAGCATGCCGCGCCCGGCCTCGATGTCCTCGGCCAGCATCTTCATGCCGCGAACGAGGTTGTCGCCGTTCGAGGCCAGCGTCTCGCGCAGTACTTCCGGATTGGTAAGCACGAAATTCGACGGAGCGATCGCGTTGGTGATCTGCTGAACGTAGAACTCGGCCTTCTTGCGCGTGTGCGGATCGACGCCTTCGGCGTTCTTCACCAGTTCTTGCGCCCATTGCGCGGTGAGCAGATAGAGCTGCAGCACGAAATCGAAGAACAGATTCGATTTCCACTCCGGATCCTTGAAGCGCTTATCGCGCGGCGACGGCTCGATCGCAGGCTTGGCCTGTTCGCCGGCCATGCGGCGCGCCGCCGAGCCCCAGAGATCGAGATAGGCTTTGCCCATCCTGGCCTGCAGAGCTTCGGCGCGTTGCTGGTCGGTCAGCCAGTATTCAGCCACTTTGGTGAACGTCTTGATGACTTCACCGATTTCGCTGGGCGGCTTGTCCTTCGGTTCCCCGTCCTCGCGCGGTTTGAGATAGGCCGCGAGCGCTTGGCCGCTCGTCTCCATCGCCTTGGCGATGTTCATGGCGAAGGCTTCGGCGTTGAAGGTCTTCGGAGCCTGGGTTTCGGTGTTGACGTCGCTCATATCAAGCACACTATAGCTTCGTTTCGCGTTCGTCACCGCGTGGATTGATGGCGGCGGCGTTGGGGTTAACCCTGTTGCACTGCGATAAAGTTTGCGTGTTCAGACACAATGCACACATTGCAGCCGCACCTGTCACATTTGCTGTTTGGGCTTTAATCGTTTCGGGCGACAATGGTTTGAACGGTTCTAGCGAAATCAACGCCGCGGACGATTTGGCGATGCAAGGCTCGTACCAGCGCATAGATGTCGTCGCGATGTGCGTGCACTGCATCAGGTAGTGTTGGGGATTTCCGGACGGATGCCGGTAAGCCGAATGATAAGGCTGTGGTCGATTGCCGCGCTGTTCGCGTCAGCGTTCGCGCTCGGCGGCTGCTCGACCCAGATCGCGGATATGCCGGGCCTCGGCCTGCCGGCCGGCGCGCCCGAGCGTCCGAAGGAAGCCGGTGGCTATCTGCCGGTTCATGACCTGCCGCCGGACCGCAACGAGGAGGCGATGAAGCCGGCCGAGTTGGCTAAAATCCAGGCAGAATTGACCGCCGCTCGCGACCGTCAGGCGGCCGCCGCTACCCCGCCAAAACCGGCCAAGAAGTGAGATAGCCTTAGTCTGGACGCGTTTTCTTCACGCGAACCGGTCACCATTTCGCTTGAAAACGCTATAAAAACTGGCGCTGCCGGGCTCCCATGGTAAAAGAACCCAATTCAACCGCATTGCGGGTCCAGAGCCTAGAGACCTCGCGCCTGAATTCGCTCCAAATCCTTGATTGGACGCGATTTTTGGACGAAGCCGATCGGGTTTCGTAGCGCGCGCAGGTTCCGTCCGATTCTGTCCTGCCGGTTGCCGGAGCAAGGGTCCCATGGAAGATTTTTATCGCATTCGCCGTCTGCCGCCTTACGTGTTCGAGAAGGTCAACCAGGCCAAGGCGGCCGCGCGCAATGCCGGGGCCGACATCATCGACATGGGCATGGGCAATCCGGACCTGCCGACGCCGCCTCATGTGCTCGAGAAGTTGAAGGAGACGCTGGGCAAGCCGCGGACCGATCGCTACTCGGCCTCGCGCGGCATCAATGGCCTGCGCAAGGCGCAAGCCGCCTACTACGGACGGCGGTTCGGCGTAAAACTCAATCCGGACACCCAGGTTGTTGCGACGCTGGGTTCGAAGGAAGGCTTTGCCAATGTGGCGCAGGCGATTACCGCGCCCGGCGACGTGGTGCTGTGCCCCAATCCGAGCTACCCGATTCACGCCTTCGGCTTTCTGATGGCGGGCGGCGTGATTCGCTCGGTACCCTCGGAACCGACGCCGCAGTTTTTCGAGGCGGTGGAGCGCGCGATCATTCATTCGATCCCGAAGCCGATCGCGCTGATCGTCTGCTATCCCTCCAATCCGACCGCCTATGTCGCCGAGCTCGATTTCTATAAGGATCTGGTGGCGTTCGCGAAGAAGCACGAGATCTTCATCCTGTCGGATCTGGCCTACGCCGAGGTCTATTTCGACGACCGGAATCCGCCGCCCTCGGTGTTGCAGGTTCCCGGCGCAATCGACGTCACCGTCGAATTCACCTCGATGTCGAAGACGTTCTCGATGGCTGGCTGGCGCATGGGCTTTGCGGTCGGCAACGAGCGGATCATTGCCGCGCTGGCGCGGGTGAAATCCTACCTCGACTACGGCGCGTTCACGCCCATTCAAGTCGCGGCCACCGCCGCGCTGAACGGACCGGACGATTGCATCAAGGAGATGCGCGACACCTATCGCAGGCGCCGCGACGCGCTGGTCGAATCGTTCGGCCGGGCCGGCTGGGAGATTCCGCCGCCGCAGGCCTCGATGTTCGCCTGGGCGCCGCTGCCCAAGGCATTTGAAGGCGTCGGGAGCATGCAGTTCGCGACCCTGATGGTGGAGAAGTCAGGCGTGGTGGTTTCGCCCGGCGTCGCCTTCGGCGAGCATGGCGAAGGCTATGTCCGCATCGCCATGGTGGAAAACGAACAGCGCATCCGTCAGGCCGCGCGCGGGGTGCGCCGCTTCCTTGAAAGCGGCATTGAAACGTTGCACAACGTGGTTCCTCTCGCCAACCGGCGCTAATTCCTTTTATTGCAGGTTCTCTCATTCATGGTCGCACCCCTGAGAGTGGGTATCGCGGGGCTCGGCACTGTTGGCGCCGAAGTCGTCCGCCTCATCGAAGAGCAGTCGCGGATGCTTGCCGAGCGCAGCGGGCGCGGGGTGCGGGTCGTTGCCGTCACAGCGCGCTCGAAAACAAAGAAGCGTTCGCTCGATCTACGCGGCATCGACTGGGCGAAAAGCCCGCTTGATCTGGCAAGCGACGCCAACGTCGATTGCTTCGTCGAACTGATGGGCGGCTCCGGCGAGCCGGCGCTGTCGGCGATCGAGGCCGCGCTGAAGTCCGGTAAGTCGGTGGTAACCGCCAACAAGGCCCTGATTGCCAAGCACGGATTGCGGCTGGCGAAGGCCGCCGAGAAGCACGGCGGCGCCCTGAACTTCGAGGCGGCGGTCGGCGCCGCCATTCCCGTCATCAAAACCCTGCGCGAGGGGCTTTCCGGCACCGGCGTCAACCGCGTCTACGGCATCCTCAACGGCACCTGCAATTACATCCTGAGTCGGATGGAGCATGAGGGCCTGTCGTTTGCCGAATGCCTGAAGGATGCACAGCGGCTCGGCTATGCCGAAGCCAATCCGTCCTTCGATGTCGATGGCCATGATACCGCGCAGAAGCTTGCGATCCTGGCGAGCCTCGCCTTCGGCACCAAGGTGGCGCAGAGCGCGGTCTATGTTGAAGGCATCTCCTCGATCACGCCGGAAGATCTGCGCGCCGCCGAAGAGCTCGGTTATCGCGTCAAACTGCTCGGGGTTGCGGTGCGGACCGCCAAGGGCATCGAGCAGCGCGTGCACCCGACCATGGTGCCGAAATCGTCCTCGATCGCGCAGGTGATGGGCGTCACCAACGCGGTGACCATCGACGGCGAGGGCATTCCCGCGATCACGCTGGTAGGGCCCGGCGCCGGCGGTGCTGCGACGGCGTCCGCCGTCGTGGCCGATATCGCCGACGTGGCGCGCGGCATTCGCGCAAAACCGTTCGGCCGCCCGGTGGAGCGGCTGCGCGACACCACCAAGGCGCCGATGGAGCGGCATGAGGGCGGCTACTACATCCGCCTGATGGCGCGTGACCTCGCCGGCACCGCCGCCACCATCGCCACCCGCCTTGCCGAACAGAAGATTTCGCTGGAATCGATCGTGCAGCGCCATCCGGAAGGCGTGGATGCGAACGGTGCTGCGAAGAAGCCGTCACCGGTTCCGGTGATTCTGATTACCTACGCCACCTCCGAGGATGCGGTGTATCGTGCGCTCGAAGCCGTTCAGCGCGACAAGGTGATCAGCGGCCGGCCGCAGGTGATACGGATCGAGAAGAACTGACGTGGGATCGAAACGGATCGCGCGCCAAAAGGTTTGATTTGCGGGCCGAGCTGCCTGTGCAGGTTTAAAGGAGTGAGCCGATGACGACCCATATTTCCGTTCCGCCGCAATTGCTGCTTGAGCGCATCCTGACGCTCGAAATCGTGCGGGTGACGGAACGTGCCGCGGTTTCGGCCGCGCGTCTGCGCGGCCACGGCCAGGAGAAGGCGGCGGACCAGGCCGCAGTGGACGCGATGCGCCGCGAACTCAACAAGCTGCCGATCGAAGGCACCATCGTGATCGGCGAGGGCGAGCGCGACGAGGCGCCGATGCTGTTCATCGGCGAGAAGGTCGGGCTGAATGCCGGTCCGCAGGTCGATATTGCCGTCGATCCGCTGGAAGGCACCACGCTCTGCGCCAAGAACATGCCGGGCGCGATCGCGACCATGGCGATGGCCGATGGCGGCACGCTGCTACATGCGCCCGACGTCTACATGGAGAAGATTGCCATCGGCCCAGGCTACGCCAAGGGCGTGATCGAGCTCGATGCTTCGCCCGCCGACAATGTCCTGCGGCTCGCGAAGGCCAAGGGCGTCGAGCCTGGCGCAATCACGGTGCTGGTGCTCGATCGCCCGCGCCACGCCGATATCATCGCCAGCATCCGCTCAACCGGTGCGGCGGTGCGGCTGATCACCGACGGTGACGTGGCGGGCGTGATCCATTGCGCCGATCCCGATAACACCGGCGTCGACATGTATATCGGCACCGGCGGCGCGCCCGAGGGCGTGCTGGCGGCGGCGGCGCTGCGCTGCATCGGCGGCCAGATGCAGTGCCGGCTGATCCTCGACAGCGAGGAGAAGCGTGAGCGTGCGCACAAGATGGGCGTGACCGATCCAAAGATGATCTACGGCATCGAGGACATGGTGCGGGGCGACTGCCTGTTCGCGGCCACCGGCGTCACCACGGGCTCTCTGCTGACGGGCGTCAAATTCCGCAAGGATGGCGTGATCGAGACCGAAACGGTGGTGATGCGCTCGGTGACCGGCACGGTGCGCTACATCAAGGCGGAGCACCGGCAGTTGGACAAGTTTCATCTGGATTGAGGGATGTCATTCCGGGACGCGCCTCTTGGCGCGGGCCCGGAATCCATTCATCCGCGGAGCCAGAGGCCAAATGGATTCCGGGTTCGCGCTGCGCGCCCCGGAATGACAACAAGAAAACGGGAGGCTCGCATGTCCGACATTTCCGCGGTGAAGGCGCTGGTGTTCGACGTGTTCGGCACGGTGGTCGACTGGCGCACCAGCCTCATCAACGATTTCACCAAATGGTCGGAAACCTCAGGCATCGAGGCCGACTGGACCGCCTTGGTCGACGGCTGGCGCGGCGTTTACATGGCCTCGATGGACGAGGTGCGCAAACATCCCGAACGCGGCTACCAGATACTGGATACGCTGCACCGGCGGTCGCTGGAAAAACTGGTGGCGCAGTTTTCGATACAAGGCTTGAGCGAAGCCGACCTGCATTACCTGACGCTGGGCTGGCACCGGCTGCATCCGTGGCCCGACAGCGTGCCGGGCCTGACGCGGCTGAAGAAGAAATACATCATCTCGCCGCTCTCCAACGGCAACGTCGCGCTGCTGACCAACATGGCGAAGTTCGCCGGCCTGCCGTGGGACCTCATCATGTCGGCGGAATTGTTCGAGCACTACAAGCCCGATCCGGAAACCTATCTCGGCGCGGCGAAGCTGCTCTGCCTGCCGCCGGAGCAGGTCATGATGGTCGCCGCCCACAATGGCGATCTGAAAGCAGCACAGCAGAACGGCCTCAAGACCGCGTTCGTCGCGCGTCCCACCGAATACGGCCCGCACCAGAAACATGATTTCGAGGCCAAAGGCGATTGGGACATCGTCGCCAAGGATTTTGGCGGCATCGCCGACCGGCTGGGGTGCTAGCGGCGAAGCCGAGTCAGCACTTCGGTATCGTCTTCCTGGCACGTGGAGTGGATCTTGACTGCATTTCCAGTGCCCGCGCCAAACGCTCGACCGCCGGAACAATCGTCTGACGTGAGTGTCCGCTGAAGCCAAGCACAAGGGCAGAGCGAGGCGCCGCCGCAAGATACAGGCGGCTCATGGGCCGGACGATGACGCCGTGCTCGCGTCCGGTGCGTTCGATGGCGATGTCCGAGAGTCCTCGCCGCGCAAAGGCCACCAGATGCATCCCCTGATCGGGCGCATCGACCGTCAAGTCGGCGTCGAGCCGCCTTTTGAGAGCGGCAACCAGCTCGTCGCGCTGATCCCTGTACAGCACGCGCATTCGACGAATATGCGCCGCGAAGTGCCCTTCTTCCATGAAAGCCGCAACCACGGCCTGGCTTAAGGTCGAGGGCTGTCGATCCATCAGATAGCGCGCGGCAACGAACGATCGCAACAGCGCATGCGGGATGACGGCGTAACCGATCCGCAATCCTGGAAAGAGCGCCTTGTTAAGCGTGCCTATATAGATGACACGCTCACCTTCATCGAGACCCTGAAGGGAGGCGAGTGGCCGGCCGCCATATCGGAATTCGCTGGCATAGTCGTCCTCCACAATCCACGCATCCTTCTTCCGCGCCCAGGCGAGGAGTTCAAGGCGACGGGCCATCGAGAGCACAACGCCCATGGGGAATTGGTGGGAAGGCGTCACGAACACGGCGCAGGCGTTCGGCGCCGACTTGACGCCAGCACCGACGTCGATGCCCTGCCGATCGACGGGAATCGGATGGACCGTCGCGCCCGCAGCCAGTAGCGCCTGTCGCGTCAGCGGATAGCCGGGATCTTCAACCCAAACCTCCCTGTTCCGGTTTGGAAGGATGCGGATTATGATGTCGATTGCCTGCTGTGTTCCCGCCGTTACGACGATCTGTTCGGGACCGCATTTCACCGCCCGAGCCGCTTCCAGATAATCGCAGATCGCTTTTCGAAGTTCGACCGTTCCGCGCGGGTCGGAATATCCAAAATGGCTCGGAGCCAGCGAACGGAAGGTACGCGCACTCAGCTTGCGCCACAGTTCGAGCGTTCTGTCGTCTATGAGCGTACGCCCCAGGTTGAACGGTCGCTCATCGCTCTGCACCGTGACATCGATGAAATCGCCAAGGGGCTGCAGTTGCCTGGCCTTTAACGCGACCGTCGCGATGGGCTTCTTCCGTCCAGTTGCGTGTTCCGCGATCGGTTCGGGAAGATCGGGCGAGATATAGGTGCCGGAGCCGTGCCGGCCGGACGTATACCCTTCGGCGAGAAGCTGCTCATATGCCGCGACCGCGGCAGCGCGTGCAACGCCGAGCTGCGAAGCAAGTTGCCTTGTGGATGGCAGTTTCGTTCCCGGACGCAAGCGCCGTGACAGGATCGCCGCGCGAAGCTGAAGATAGAGCTGGCGGAATAGCGGCGTCTCGCTCCCGCGAACGATCTCGAACGCATAAAGGTCCGCCCAGCTTTGTCGGCTTTTCATGTCGCCATCCGGTCTTGTGTCTGTGCCGAAGTGGTATCGAAATTTGCGAGAAGTGGGCCTTTTCGACAAACCACTTGTCAGGCTATGCCGGCATCGAGAGCGGTTCAAGTCGACGCCATCGCCAGGTGCGCGCCTTCAACCCGATCTCATGGAGGTTAGGATGAGTTCGCCGCAACTACGTCGCACCGATCGCGCGATGTCCGAACAAGGGGCGCACGCCATGCTGAAGCGCAGCTTCAGCGGACAGCTCGCGACCATCGGCGCGGATGGTTATCCCTATTGTATCCCGCTGCTCTATGTCTGGATGGACGAGGAAATATACGTTCACACCGGCAGCGCGAGGGGCCATTTGCGGGCGAATGTCGAACGTGATCCGCGCATCTGCTTTGCGATCGACGAGCCGGATCAGGTGTTCGACTACGGCCGTTTCGAGTGCGATTCGGGTTTGGCGTACCAAAGCGTGGTGCTGTTCGGAAAAATTCGAATTGCCGAGGAGAGGGCGGTCAAGCAACGCTTCTGCGAGGCGCTGATGGCAAAATACGGCAAGCCAGATACCACGCGGCCCAAGGGATTCTTTCCGCGCATCGACATGATTACGGTCTACGCCATTTCGGTCGAGCGAATGACAGGCAAGGAAATGGCCCTGCCGCCGCTCTCCGAGCAGTGGCCGGCGCAAGACAGGACCAAAACACCGAACGCGCGTGCATAACGCATGGAGTGCGCTGTTGCCGCGCTTATTCGTCGCGCGCTTCAGCGTTACGTCGCGCCGGCCTGGATCACGCCGAACCAACCAAGGCCCTTATAGGTCTCGTAGCCGGGCGTGGCGTGGAACGCTACAAGTCCACCGGAGCGGTCCTGATGGAAGCCGGAGCGTCGCCCTTCCAATGGAAGCGAGATGCGTTCGGTGAGCAGGCCCTGGCCGTCGGACGCCGCGATCACCCGGAAATTCGAATCGACCAGCAGCACGCGCGCCTTGTCGGCCGCGCCGACGCGTACGCCCTGGACGATGGCGCGGGCTTGGGGTTCCCAGTCGAAATGAATGGCCAGCACGCCGGTCGGTCTGCCGTGCGCCTTGCCGCCTTCGCGGACGCTGGCGCAGTAGGTCACGACCTGAGCGTTGCCGAGCAGGGGCTGGCATTCGACGTCGCCGACGGCGTAATCGTCGCCGGAGCGCAAGGCGCGCGCGGCGCGAAACCACTTGGTCTGCGCCACGTTCTGGCCGATTACGTTGAAACGATCCGCGCGGCCATTGGCCAGCACATTGCCGTTGAGATCGCAGAGCCAGAGATCGAGATAGACGGTATAGGCGCCGAGGATCACCGCCATCCGTTCCGACACGTGGCTGACGGCGGCAGCCTGCGGCGCGGCCGCGCAATCGACCACGGCGGAATCGGTTGCCCACCAGCGCACGTCGCAGGTGCGCTCATAGAGGTTGCGGTCGATCAGCTCAATGGCGTTGAGCGACAAATCGACCATGCGCTCGCCGCGCGAGCGGTTGGCCATCTGCGCGATCGAATTCATCAGATTGCCGGTCCGGTTGGTGAGCTGGCTTTCGAGCTCGCGGGCAATCGTCTCGACCTGCTGGCCGACATTGCGGACTTCCTGCGCCACCACCGCAAAGCCCGCACCTTGCGCGCCGGCGCGCGAACTCTCGATCAGCGCGTTCAGCGCCAGCATCTTCATCTGGTTGGTGATCTTCTGGATCGACTTGGTCTTCTCGCAGGCGACCTGGTTGACCTCGGCGGTCAATCTCGCGATCAGCGCGGAAACGTCGGATTCGTCCTCGGCGCCCGCTGATTTTGCCGGCTGTTTTGCAGTCGTTGCGGTTTGGGAGCGAAGCGCGACGGACATTGGCGGGAATTCCTCAGTCTTTGTGCGGATGTCGATCTTCTGCGGATCGGCGGGACTCAAGCGAGAGCGTATTCGTCTCCTTTGTCGGGGATCATGGCTAACGATTGGTTTAAGTTCCGGCGGCTTGCGGGTAGTTTTACCTGATGAAGTTGCATCTTCTTTGTGCAAGTCGCATTTGTCGGCATAGCCCAGGGCCCGCGACGCCCCGAGGCTGTGCCGGCGTTGCCGCATACGATTCGTTTGCCTGCCATCGTCGCCGTTTGCGTTTGCCGACAGCCCGCTTAGCCCCTATCTCTCGAAGGCATCATGATCCTTCCCGCATCCGCACTTCCCGTTGAACTGCCGCCGGCGTTTCTCGGCGTGGCGCGTTCGGCGACGGGCAAATTGTGGCGCGACCGGCTCGACGTCAGGGGAGCTGCGCGGGCGCTGGCGATCACCCAGCGCTATCAGTTGCCCGAAATGCTGGCCCGCGTGCTGGCGGGCCGCGATGTCGGAATTGACGAGGTTCAGGATTTTCTCGATCCGACCATCCGCAAACTGATGCCCGATCCGCACACCGTGACGCAGATGGAACTGGCGGCCAAACGCATCGCCGATGCCGCGATGCGCGGGGAAAAGGTTGCGATCTTCGGCGACTACGACGTGGATGGTGCCACGTCCGCGGCGCTGCTGGCCTGGCACCTGCGCCATTGCGGGCTCGATCCGCTGATTCACATCCCGGACCGGATCTTTGAAGGTTATGGCCCTAATGTCGAGGCGGTGCGGGCGCTGGCCGCCAAGGGCGCAACGCTGCTGGTGACCGTCGATTGCGGCACTACCAGCATCGAGCCGCTGGCGGAAGCGCGAAAGCTCGGCCTATCCGTCGTCGTCATCGACCATCACCAGACCGGCGACGAATTGCCGGAGATCGACGCGCTGGTGAATCCGAACCGACCGGACGATCTCTCCGGCCTCGGCCATCTCGCCGCTGTCGGTCTCGTGCTGATCACGCTGGTCGCCGTGAACCGCGAATTGCGCGGCCGCAGCTTCTGGAGCGCGGAGCGGCCGGAGCCGGATCTTTTGGGCATGCTGCATCACGTGGCGCTCGGCACCGTGGCCGACGTCGCGCCGCTGATCGGGCTCAACCGCGCCTTTGTCGCCAAGGGCCTGATCGCGATGCGCCGCCGCGACCATGTCGGGCATACCGCGCTGATGGATGTGGCGCGGCTTAACGGCCCGCCGGAAGCCTGGCATCTCGGCTTCATGCTGGGGCCGCGCATCAATGCGGGCGGCCGGATCGGTCGCGCCGATCTCGGCGTGCGGCTCTTGCTGGAGGGCGATGTCTCGGAGGCCGCGCGGATCGCGGCCGAACTCGACCGTCTCAACAGCGAGCGCCGCGTCATCGAGCAGGCAGCCGAAGCGCAGGCCGAAGCCGAGGCGCTGGCCTCGCTCGGGCTCGAAGACAAGGGTGCGGTGATCGTGACCGCCGCCGAAGGCTGGCATCCCGGCATTGTCGGTCTCGTCGCCTCGCGGTTGAAAGAGAAGTTTGCGCGTCCCGCCTTTGCCATTGCGCTCGAGCCGGGCGGCATCGGCACCGGCTCGGGCCGCTCGATCTCGGGCGTCGATCTCGGGAGGGCGGTGCGGCAGGCGGTAAAGGAGCGGCTTTTGATGAAGGGCGGCGGCCATGCCATGGCTGCCGGCGTGACGCTGCGCAAAGAGAAGCTCGCGGAGTTTCGCGCCTTCATGGAAAGCGCGCTGGCCGAGGACGTCGCCAATTCCCGTCATGAGAACGAGCTGTTCATCGATGGCGCGGTTAGCGCGCGCAGCGTGACCGTGGAATTCGCCAATACGCTGAACCGCGCCGGGCCGTTCGGCGCGGCCAATCCGGAGCCGGTGATCGCGCTGCCGGCGCATCAGCTCGTCTATGCCGACGAAGTGGGGCAGGCGCATCTGCGCGTGCGCTTCAAGTCGGGCGACGGCGCCATTGTCAATGGCATTGCGTTCCGCGCGGTCGGACAGAAGCTCGGAGACGCGCTGACGCAGAACCGCGGCCAGCTCCTGCATGTCGCTGGCTCGCTCGCGGTCGATCGTTTTCAAGGATCGGAACGGGTGCAGTTTCGCGTGCTCGACGTCGCGGTGCCGGATCCGGGACCGGCGGTGATCAGGTAAGTGGAGGTTTTCGATGTCCGATCAAGAGGAACATCCGTGGGAAGGGCAATGCCTCAAGGCTGCCTATAACTTCGCGTCGAGATGTGCCGAACTATATTTCAAGCAATCCATAGTCCGAAGCTCCTCTCGAAAGCATCATCAACACTCTCATGACGGAGTTGCGGGCCAGGGGATTTAGTCAGTCAGAGATACGAAGTGCCTTTGAGAAGGCTATTTCTGACATGCCTCGTTATGCCGCGGGAGAAGAACGACGAGGCTAGCAAATCGAACGCATGCAGTTGCGAAGTCGCGGTCCCGGGTGCGGGCCGGCGGTGATCATCGTGAAGGTGAGCTTTTGACGAATTGCGCGCGCAACCAGGCTTGCGTTGCTTCGATCGGTTCGGTCAGGGGTCTGCGGGAGCCGCGCACAAGATGCAGGGTGAAGCCTTCGATTTCCGGGCCGAACGGCACGACCAGCGTTTTGGTCGCGAGCTCCTCCGACACCAGCAGCAGACTGTGCAACGCAACCCCGGTGCCGGCGACGGCGGCCTGGATCGCATGGGTCTCATCGCTGAAGCGGAGCCCGGCCCGAGCATCGATACCGTCGATACCTGCGATCTTCAGCCAGCGTCGCCAGGTCGGATTGCCGCTATCGCTGCGGCGCCAGTCGAAATGCAGCAAGGTCGCTGAGTGCAGATCGGCCGGCTTCTTCAGACCAAGACGCGGGCTTGCCACTGGCGCAAAACGATCGATGGCCAACGGTTCGGCGCTCAGATCGGGATAAGGGCCAGGGCCATAGCGCAATGCGAGGTCCGCGACACCCGAATTAAGGTCCACGACCTCCAGGGTCGCCAGCAGCGTGAGATCGATGTCAGGTCTTGCGTTGTGAAAGCCCGCGATGCGCGGCACCAGCCACTTGGCAGTGAACGCGGGAGTGGCCGACAGTGTCACCGTCGCGCGGCGCTGCCTGCGGCTCAATCCTTCGATGACACGTGCGAAGGAATCGAATCCATCGCGCAGAACTGGCAGCAAGACTTGCCCTTCCGCGGTCAGCAGGACCTGACGCGTCCGCCGCTCGAACAGGTTCACGCCAAGCACCTCTTCCAATTGCCGAACCTGGTGGCTGATGGCGGTCGGCGTCACGTGCAGCTCCTGCGCCGCACGCTTGAAACTCAGATGCCGCGCGGCGGCTTCGAACGCCCGCAGTCCGGACAGCGGTGGAAGACGTCTCATCGGCAGGCCCAACAGATGAATGTAGTTCATCCATGTGATGAGCAATTTGCTTTTGTCAATGCATCCTTCCCGATCCATCTAGTCGAACAAGGATGAAAGGAGATATGCCATGAACTTGCTACGGATTGACGCCAGTGCACGGCCTGACCGATCGGATCGGTTCCCTCGCGGGTCGCACACGCGCCGCCTCACGGAACGCTTCGTGCAGCGTTGGCTGCAATACCGGCCGAATGACCTCGTGACCGATCGGGATGTCGGCCAATCACCTCCGCATCACGTCACCGAGAAATGGATCGGTGCGGCCTTCACCAAACACGAGCTGCGCGAGCCGTGGATGAATGATGTGCTGGCGGAAAGCGACGCATTGGTCGATGAACTCATCGCCGCAGATTTGATCGTGGCCGGCGTGCCGATGTACAATTTTGGAATGCCGGCGCAGTTCAAGGCGTATGTCGACAATGTCGTGCGGGTCGGTCGCACTTTCGGCTTTGACCGTTCCCGGCCAGACGATCCTTATTCGCAGCTACTGGCTGGTAAGGGTAAACGTCTCATCATGCTCAGTTCGCGGGGTGATTACGGCTACGATCCGGGCGGACGGATCGCGCACATCAACCATGTCGAAGGGGCGGTGCGCGACGTGTTCGGCTTCCTCGGCGTCACCGACTTCCACAGCATCGCCATCGAATATGACGAGTTCGGGGGTGAACGCTTGAAGGCGTCGATCGCTGCGGCCGAACGCGCAGTGGATCATCTTGTGGATCGGCTGGCGAAGGAAGTCGAACCGCTGGAAGCGGCTTGACTGCAGGATCGATGGAGAGGACGTGGCCGAGCCGCGCGAGGTTGAAGCTGCGTCGCTATCCGCCCTGCCTCAACCGCGCCAGCACCTTCAGTCCGCCGTACCCATCGGCGGGCAGAAGCCCCATCTTGGTCTGATAATCCTTCACAGCCTTCATCGTGTCGTTGCCGACACGGCCGTCGGTGCCGCCGGTATCGAAGCCCGCTTTGGTCAGCCGGGTCTGCAGCTCCTGCACTTCGGCGAGCGTCAGGGCGCGCTCCGAGCCGGGAAAAGGTTGGATGAAGGGCGGCGCGCCCAAGATGCGATCGCCGAGATGGCAGATCGCGAGCGCGTAGTTCATCGACGGGTTGTAGCTTTTCACCGAATAAAAATTCGGACCCAGCAGGAACGAAGGTCCGCCGGCGACGGGCACCCACATCTGCGCCGACGCGTTCGGCTGCGGGAACGGCTTGCCATCGGCGCGCGTGACTCCGGCGCCGGCCCATGCCGCATAGGTCCGGCTGCCGCTCGAAGCCCCTCCTGTGCTACGGACCTCATAGCCCCAGTGCTCGCCGCGGTGATACTTGCCGCGGTTGAGCAAATAGCGCGCGCTGGAGCCGAGCGCGTCATCGGGCTTGCCGAACGGCGAGACGCGGCCGTCCTTGTCGTAGTCCATGCCGACATTGAGCCAGACTTCCGGCATCCACTGCGTGTGCCCCATCGCGCCGGCCCAGGATCCCCGCATTTCCTCCGGCGTGCCCCAGCCGCGATCGACGATCTTCAAGGCGTTGAGCAGCTCGGTTTCCCAATAGCTGCGGCGGCGCGGCTCGTTCCAGGCGAGTGCCGCGAGCGCGGGAAAGATCGGGCGGATATGATTCTGCTGCACCAAAGGGTCGCCATAGGCTGACTCGACGCCCCACAGTGCGAGCAGCGTGCCGCGCTCGACGCCAAAATCCTGCTCGATCCGCGCGAACAGCGGCTCGTGCTTCTTCAAGGCTTCGCGGCCGTTGATGATGCGCCAGTCCGAGACGCGGCGGTTGATGTATTGCCAGATCTGCTCGTGGAATTCCGGCTGTTTCTGCATCTGCCGGAACACGCTCATGTCGGGCTCGACGCGCCCCATGACCCGCGTCCAGGTCGCATCCGAAATGCCTTTTGCCAAGGCGCGTGCGCGAAAGTTATCGCGCCACTGGTCGAAGCCGGCCGGCGCGGCAAATGTAGGAAGCCCGGTCGCGAGCAAGGCGCCGGCGCCGAGGCTGCCTCGCAGCAGGGCGCGGCGGGTCGGCGCAGTCTTGGAATCAGGCTGTTTCATGCGCTCAGTCTAGCGGCGTTGCGTGCCTGCGCCAAAAGCAATGACGCCGCGGGAACCGGCTTTTTCCGGAGAATCCGCGGCAGTTTTGCCGGTGCGGTTAGCCATGGACGGGGTGCGGGGTCTCTTATAATCAAGCGGAGTACTGACAACAGAAGGCAGGAAGAATGTCGCACGCCCGCAAGGAATACAAAGACTTCATGTCGCTGACGCCGGACGCCTACGAGGCGGTGCTGGCGCTTGGCCAGGTCGCGGGCAAGGCGGGCATGGACAAGCAACTGCTCGAGCTGATCAAGCTGCGTGCCTCGCAGATCAACGGCTGTGCCTTCTGCGTGCAGTACCACATCCTGGAGGGCGAGAAGCTCGGTGTGCCCACCGACAAGCTCAACCTCGTGGTGGTCTGGCGCGAGGCGCCGCAGTTTTCCGCGCGCGAGCGTGCCGCGCTGGCTTGGACGGAGGCACTGACGCTGCTCGCAGACGGCGTCAATGACGAGGTCTACGCCCAGGCGAGCGCGGAATTCTCCGAGAAGGAGCTCGCCTATCTCACCTCCGCCGTCGCCTCGATCAATGTCTGGAACAGATTCGGCGCGGCGTTTCGCTGGACGCCGCCGGCGCGGAAGACGGCCGCCTGAGCGTCGAGGGCGCTAGATACCGGTTTAGGCGAGAGGATCGCGTCCGAACCGAACCGGTTTGCGATTAGTTAGCGCGACCTTCCGCTCGCCTCGCGACGTGCCGCAGCACGCCCTTCGACAACGCATGCGCGACGGCGGCTGGCGGCTCCGTCCCGATTTCGTGGCCGCGGCTGCGGATCAGCCGTTCGTAGGAGACGATCAGGGTGGTGTAGGGGTTGACCCAGATCCAGCCGTCGCGCGTGAAGACCTGCACGTCGAAGTGGAGGTGGTACGACGTGCCGTTCGGGAAATCGAGATAGTTGGAGACCACGCCGATCTTCTCGCCCTCGGCGACCCGGCGCCCGTTGAGGATGCCGTCCGCATCCATGGCTGACGGGTTCATGTGCATGTAACGGAAACGGATGTGCTCGTTGCCTGTGTTGATCTGCAGCGTTGCCGCCTGTTGTTTCAGCGAACGGATGACGACGCCGTCGCGGACCGCGACGACCGCCTGTTTCTTCGGATGGCAGGCGTTGTCGGCGCTGCTGTTCGGCGGGCAGGGCGCGGGGCGGATGTCCTGGCCCTGGTGACCGAAGCCGGCCGCACATTGGCCGACCTGGAAACTGCGGGCTTCGCAAAAATTGTCCCGCCACGGATAGACGCCGCCGGATTTGCGCTTGGTGAACTGCTGCGAGCTGACCCGGGCCGGAGCTTTCTCCAGCGGAAAGCGGATCTGCGAATAGGCGATCAGGTCGGCGCGGCCGCCGCGCCTGCGCGCGCCGCTGTTGGCAATGATGTCGCCGCTCGGGCGATAGGTGAAGTCGGACGAAAGGGTGACCGGCCGTTCAGCAACCTCGGAGGGCACGTCGAAGCGCGGTCGCGCCGGCTGGCCTCCGGAGATGCGCAGCGCCTTCAGGAAGCGCTCGGCAATCGGGTAAGCCTCGCGGCAGGCCAGCCGCCGCGCCCGCGGCGCCGAATCGAGGCACTGGATCGACACCACGTAGGGCACGCCGAAACGGGTGAAGGCGTAGCGCACGTAACCTTCGCGAATGAAACGGCGCATGTCCGGAAATTGCGACACCAGCGCCTTGACCGGCTCGCCCTTGCCGCTGAGCGGATCGGCGAGATCATAGACCAGGATTGAGCCCGTAATCTGCACCTCGACCGGACGGGCGAAAGTTCGAGACGGCAGGCCGTCACCGGCGCCGGGGTCCAGCGAAAACACCGCGTCGTAGCCGGAGGGGCCGGCGTGAAACAGATCGACGGGGCGGAAGCCGGCCTGGTGGCGTGACACCGCCGGGTGGCGCGTGCCACCGGCCTCGGCCTCGAGATAGGCCGCGGTATCAAAGGGCAGCAGCACCGGCACCGGACTGCGGCCGATTCCGGCGAACATCGCCGAATTGATCGCGTTCAACTGCACCAGCGCGGGCGTCGCGCGCGGATCCCATGCCGGCACCCGCCGCTGGCCTGCGAAGGTGAAGCGCTGTGCGATCGCCGGCCGGGAATTGATCTCGCTGCGAAGCTGATCCAGAACGGCGCGCCATTCGACGCGAACGGCCGACATCGACGGCGTTCTGAACTCATTGGCGGAAGCGCCTGATATCCCGGCGGGGAGCAAACAAAAGGCTGCCCGCCAACGCGAGAGCAAGCGGACAGCCTTTGTACCCAATGCATCGCCCCCCGGCGTATGCTCCGTAGCCTATGGCGCGGTCTTAGTCCTTTGCGCGCTCGACGTAGGAGCCGTCCTCGGTCATGACCACGATCCGTGTTCCCGTTCCAATGTGCGGCGGCACAGAGGTGCGTACGCCGTTAGAGAGGATAGCAGGCTTGTAGGAGGAAGACGCGGTCTGCCCCTTGGTGACCGGCTCGGTCTCCACAACTTCGAGGGTTGCGCGCTGCGGCAACTGGATGGCGACCGGATTCAGGTCGTGCATCGACAGCTTCACGGTCATGTTCTCCTGCAGGTAGGGCGCGGCCGAGCCCACGATCTCCTTCGAGACCTGGACCTGGTCATAGGTCTCGGCGTTCATGAAGTGGAAGCCGTCTCCATCCTCGTAGAGGTAGTTGAAATTGCGGTCCTCGACGGTGGCCTTCTCGACCTGGTCAGTGGTCTTGTAGCGTTCCGACACCTTCACGCCGTCGCCAATGCGGCGCATTTCGATCTGGCTGACCGGGGTTCCCTTGCCGGGATGGATGTTTTCGGCCGACAGGACGACATAGAGCTTGCCGTCTTGCTCGATGACGTTGCCCTTGCGAATAGAACTGGCGATGACTTTCAAAGCTATTTTCCCGAATTTCTGGCCTTCGGCCGAACCGGACATTTGTGTCCGCAGGGCCAATCAGGCGGTTTCGGGCTGCAACATACTGATTTTGCCCGTCGATGCCAGCGTTTTACGGCCAGCCCGGCAAGCTGCTTGAAGCCGCAAATGGCTGGATTTTGCCGTGTTATGTGACGCGTCTGGCAAGCAATTGAACGATGGGCCGACCGTTGCTGATGGGCTTGAAAGCAATGGTTTAAGCGGTTCGCGAAGATTTGCAGCTTTGGCTGATAGCGGCGACATCGATCGGGCGAATGGACAAGGAGGGCGTCTTTCGACATGAAATGACGGAGCTGGAGCTGGATCTTGCCGCTTCCTCCGGCTCGCCCTGTCGAACGCAAAGAAAGTCGAATAATATCAATGATGTTTGCCGATCCCCTGATCGCCTTGATTGGTTCCGCGGAGGATGCTCGGTGGATTCGGAACCGCCTGTGATGGTTGATATCGACCAGCCCTCGCCTTGGTGGTCGGCTACCCGGCATGCCGATCGAAAGCCGTTCCTGATGGCGCGTGCCGCGATCACGAGGGCAGTGCGAGGCTGGTTCGACGAGCAGGGTTTTACAGAGGTGGAAACCGGCGTCCTGCAGGTCTCGCCGGGCAACGAGACGCATCTGCATGCCCCACGCACCGAAATCATCAGCCACGATGGCACGCGCGCGACGCGCTATTTGCGAACATCGCCGGAGTTTGCCGCCAAGAAATTGCTCGCCGCCGGCGAAGCCAAAATCTTCGAATTGGCGCGCGTGTTCCGCGACCGCGAGCGCGGCGATCTGCATCTGCCCGAATTCACGATGCTGGAATGGTATCGTGCCAACGCAGGCTATGATGCCGTTATGGCCGACACCATCGCCGTGATCGCACATGCGGCGCAGGCGACCGCGATCGGGCAGTTTTCGTTCCGGGGCAGAACGGCCGATCCCTTCGTCGAGCCGGAACTGCTGACGGTGGCATCCGCGTTCGACCGCTTTGCCGGGATCGATCTGTTGGCCACAATCAGCAATGGAGAGGGCGATTGCGCGGCGCTTGCGGCGGCAGCAAGGCCGCGGGTGCGGATCACCGATGACGACACCTGGTCGGATATTTTCAGCAAAGTGCTGGTCGAGCATGTCGAACCGAATCTGGGGCAGGGGCGTTTGACTGTCTTATTCGAATATCCGGCGCGGGAGGCAGCCCTTGCTCGGGCGAAAGCGTCCGATCCGCGCGTCGCCGAACGTTTTGAGGTCTATGCCTGCGGCGTCGAACTCGCCAACGGATTTGGCGAATTGACCGATGCCGGCGAGCAGCGCCGCCGTTTCGCCGCTGCTATGGACGAGAAGGAGCGGCGCTACAGCGAGCGCTATCCGCTGGATGAGGATTTTCTCGCAGCGGTTGCCGCGATGCCGCCGTCGAGCGGCGTCGCGCTCGGTTTCGACCGGCTGGTGATGCTGGCAAGCGGCGCGCTGCGGGTGGACCAGGTGGTGTGGACGCCACCGGCAGGAGAGACATGAACAAGATCGACCCGAAACTTTTGGCAACGCTGCGGCAGCCCGCCGATCTCATCGAGCGGGGGTTGGCGAAGACGGCCGATCTCGCCGACCTTGAGCGGGTCGCCGCGCGCTACGCCATTGCGGTGACGCCTGATATCGCGAACCTGATCGACACGGAAAATCCTGACGATCCGATCGCGCGGCAATTCATTCCGAGCGCGCTCGAACTAATGAATGCGCCCGGTGAAAATGCCGACCCGATCGGCGACGACGCGCATTCGCCGGTCGCCGGCATCGTCCATCGCTATCCCGATCGCGTGCTGCTCAAGCTGGTGCATGTCTGCGCGGTGTATTGCCGCTTCTGCTTCCGCCGCGAGATGGTCGGGCCCGGCAAGGCAACGGCGCTGTCCGAGGCCGCCTATCGCGACGCGCTGGACTATATCCGCAACAACAACGAAATCTGGGAAGTCATCCTGACCGGTGGTGATCCGCTGATGCTGTCGCCACGGCGGCTGGCTGAGATCATGACGGACCTCGCCGCCATCGATCACGTCAGGATCGTTCGCATCCACACCCGCGTGCCGGTGGCTGCGCCTGCGCGCATCGATGGCGACATGATCAGGGCGCTGAAAGCTGACGGCGCAACGACCTGGATCGCCGTTCACGCCAATCATCCGCGCGAATTGTCGGGCGAGGCCCGCGCCGCCTGCGCGCGGCTGGCCGACGCCGGTGTTCCGCTGGTGAGCCAGACGGTGCTGCTTCGCGGCGTCAATGACGATGCCGCGACGCTGGAAGCGTTGATGCGGGCCTTTGTTGAAAACCGAATCAAGCCCTATTACCTGCATCATGGCGATCTGGCGCCGGGGACCGGGCATCTGCGCACTACCATAGCAGAGGGACGGGAACTGATGCGCAACTTGCGCGGCCGCGTTTCGGGCCTGTGCCAGCCGGATTACGTGCTCGACATTCCCGGCGGCCATGGAAAGGCGCCGATTGGGCCGAATTATTTGTCGCATGCAAGTTCCGGGGAATGTGAACTATCCTCGGAAGCGCAGTATCGTATCGTCGACTATTGCGGAGACGTTCACCTCTATCCGCCAAAGCCGTGATCGGGCGATGACGGAGGACGGCGAGGAGAAACAGGAGCCGCCGGAAGACGAGGGCCATCGCAGAATCGAAAATGCCGTTCTGCTCGGCTTCTTCGTCCTGCTGGTGGCCGCCGGAATCTGGTTGCTAGGCACCATGGCCGATGTACGAAAGGCGCAGGACTGTGCTGCCCAGGGACGGCGAAACTGCGCAACGATCGACGTGCCCGAACGGACACGATAAAGGAATCTAAAAGGCGGAGAATCAGGATGCAGAGAACAATCTTGTCAGTCGCGCTGATGGTCCTGATCGGCATGCCTGCTGCGTTCGCGCAGGGCGGGACGTCGACAATGCCAAAGAGCAACCCGAGTGCCGGAGGGATTCCGGAGGCGCCGATCGGACACCGGCAGCCCCGCCGCAGCGACGTGCCCAGCGAAAAGAACCTGAACGATCCGAACGATCCGCTGAGCAAGGAAAACGCAGCGCTCGACCGCAAGATCAAGAGCATCTGCCGCGGCTGCTAGGCATGATGAAGCAAGCCTGACACAATGGATCCGTCACCTCTGAGGCGGCCGTGCGTAGCGCGGCCCTCGAAGGGCGACGGCCACCAGCCGGGTCATTGATCCTTCAAGGCTCGCTTCGCTCGCTAGTTCACGGACCGGCTCACAGGTCGGAAGTCCGCGAAGATGACTGAACCGGCTATCGCCGGGAGAAAACCGGCCGTCCGGCTTTTCGCCTCGCCTTTGGCGAGCTTACCACCGACGAGGAAAACCGCTTCCAGCCGCGCTGGAGGTAGCGTACCGGCATCGCTACTGTCGTTCGGCCAGTTGTTCGGCCAATTCCTCGACCATGTTTTGACGTTCGGGCGGACCAGGCTGCGACGCGTCCGGCTTTTTATTCGAGTCGATGTCAGGCATTCGTATGCGAATGTTGCGCGGCAGATTAAGCGCAAGATCTCAGGTAAATAACCCAAACAAGCTCGTGCTAAATTTCGGGCTTGACTTGCCCTAGATCGCACTTGCCCTAGATCGCGCATGTGGAGCCACTGCCCGCACGCCCGGGAATTTCATGTGGTGGTCGGCCTTTGTCCTAGCGATGCCGTTGACGTCCCGACCCGGTTTCGTCATCTGCAACGCCTATGACCTCGTACTCGAAGACGATGCCTTCTGGATCGTTCACCACGAACCACTCATCGGCGAGGTCCGAGTTTGCAAACACCTTGAGATGGTCACGGTCGCCGACCTTTTTCTTTGTATCGACGTAAATCCAGACCGTTTTCATCGATCTCGCGCCAGCTTGCGGCGTCCCCAGTGAGGGTCCTTGCGAGATAGGTTAAACTCCCGAACGTGGCTCCGGTTCAATGCTTTCATGACACCGACGCGCGAACATCGTCGGGCCGCCGAGTCCGCCAACAGCATTAGCGCCTCGATCGCGGCCTGCCATTCCGAGAACGGCCACGGCCACGGCTATCACCCGTTGATGGGAACTAATCGATCATTGTCGGCTTAATAGCCAAATGGTGAGTGACTTCACGCCCAAGAATCGCATCAACAGCGAGCCAGGACGACCGCGCCGCATACTACCGTGGGTTTTACTTATTCTCCTCGCGGTTGCCATTGCGGCAGTGCTTTGGGCCAGCAATCGAATCGGATCCGAGTCCTCGCCATTAGCGGCTGTTCACCCCAATGTTGAGCCGTCTCTGGCTGCCGAAATCGCTGACAAGACGGCTAGACATGCTGTGGCCAATCTCCAGCAAACGATCCAAGAGCTCCAGGCAGCACAGGAACGTGCCGCGGAGCAGATCAGCGGTCTACAGCGGCAGATATCGGCTGAGCAGGGCCAACGTAAGTTGCTTTCGGAACAGTTGGGTGGGCTTTCCGCTCGCGTGGATAGTCTCCAAGGATCGAATGCAGCAGCGCCACCCGGCCCGCCGCCACCTGCCAAGAAAGGGCGCGGGCAATGAGTGAGGGCTCAGCTTCCCCGCGGCTGCTGGACCTTCGGCAGGTTACGGCCGGTCAGGATCGTCATGAAGCTGCGCGGCATACCTAGTAAGTCAAGACCAGCAGTCGTTGCACAATCGCGCCTAAGCAGACGAGCACAACCAGTAATTTTAGAAGGTTTGCTAGTTTCCTATCGGGGGCAAACTTTTCGATAGCCCAAAAACAAATTGCCCCCACGACAACAATGACCAGAACCCCAATCAGAACTGAAATGATCGCCATGTCGGCATCCCCCGAGCACTGCCTCTAGCGGGGCGAGCATCCTAGTGCTGTGGTCCCACGTCAAGAGCTGGCTGGCTCATGCCATCGATTAGGGAGCCGATAAGCTTCAGCAGCGCTTGGTGTTCTGGGCCGTTGGCACCGTCTCGGAGAAATTTACCAATGTCCGTGTGGGAGATTTGTCCACCGGAACTCACGTTCGGCTGATGTTTCACGGCGGGCATCCTCGACACCGGGTCGCGCGTCAACAACCAAAATCGCCGTTGCTGCTCTCGTAGAGAACTCGTTCAATCATAGGCATCTAATCGAGCCCGCGATGTTCGGTTCTGACTGATTTCCGGGGGAGTGCGCGCCTTGAGCAGTTCGGCCGCGACTTGGAACCCGACCGAGCGTCAGTGGCTGTACAGCTAATCCCCGCGCCTTGCTGCCGACTTCCACAAGGTCTAGAGACAACAGCCACCAAGTATGAGCATGAATCGTCAGCCGCAGATCACAAGCTGACACGAGGAACGACTGCGTCAGGTCGTTTATCTGCAACCCCGGTCGCGATCTTGTCATCCTGAATTGTCAGTAATCGAGATCTGACAGGAATGTAGTGTTCACGATTTCAAACTCGGACTCCAACCAACCTTTCATCAACTGCGCACGCGCCAGACGATGCGTTTCGGAATCTGAGGTAGTGCATTTCACCGCGTGATGATCGATGCCCGAAATCTCGAGCAGCGTGTCGAAGCTTGCCTGGCGATCTTCGCGATTCCCGACTTCGGCAAAGTAGATCGTATGGTCGAACTTTCCCATCGCCCAGCAAAATTGAACGGGGGTTTGCGCAACGTCGGCAACTGCCAAGTTCGGAACAATCAAAGCTGCAATCATGATCAATCGAATGACTAATCTAATCATCACACCATTCCAAAAAATGTCGTTTGAGTTGCTGGTCTGAGGCCGCTACCGCTTGGTGACAGGCTTGGCCGTTGTCGGAATATCGATTGATGCTGGCCCATCTTTCAGGCGTGCCATCTGAGTTTCGCTCGACGCTCTGAGGTCGCGCGCAGGTCCATTTGCAAGAACGAGACCGACCGCGACGATGATCGCGGCCAAATAGGTGAGGTACAAGCCGCCAGTCCACCGACGGTAGGTGCGCAGGTCGTCCGCACTCAGTTTGCTGGGAAATTGCTGGTTGTTCGGAAATTGCTTCATCGAAACCTCGTTCGAAATAGAAGTCCCGGCAAAGCAGTATTCCGAACTGCGATTTCGTAAGTGTGAAGTATGCCACAGGCCCGCCAATTTTTTGCTGCTAGCGCAGCTTTGACGGCGTCGCGCGGGTGCGTACGCTTCGTAGTGCAGCTTCAATAGAAGCTGGGCAGGGCGCACCGATCGCGCCCTACTTCGCCATCATTCGACCCGGGTGGCTACGCCGAGCGCTCCTCCCGGAAACTGCGCGATGGCACGTTCCGGCGTGTTACCACGGCATCAGCCAGCATGTTCAGCGCCGACACCGTCGTCTCCCAGTCGATGCAGCCGTCGGTGATGCTCTGCCCATAGGCGAGCTGTTTGCCCGGCACGACGTCCTGGCGGCCGGCGACCAGATTGCTCTCGATCATGACGCCGGTGATGCGCTGCTCGCCATCCGATATCTGGCGCGCGATGTCGGCGACCACCAGCGGCTGGTTCTCCGGCTTCTTGTTGCTGTTGGCGTGGCTGGTGTCGATCATGATCCGCGGGGCGACGCCGGCGCGGACAAGCTCGACGCAAGCGGCATCGACGCTTTCCCGGTCGTAGTTCGGCTTGTTGCCGCCGCGCAGGATGATGTGGCAGTCCTCGTTGCCCGTGGTTGCCGCAATCGCCGAGCGCCCGCCTTTGGTGACAGCCATGAAATGATGCGGATGCGAGGCCGACTTCACCGCATCGGCTGCAATGCGGATATTGCCGTCGGTACCGTTCTTGAAGCCGACCGGGCAGGATAGACCGGAAGCGAGCTCGCGATGGATCTGGCTCTCGGTCGTGCGAGCCCCGATCGCCGCCCATGCCATCAGGTCGGCAATGTATTGCGGCGTCGTCATGTCGAGGAATTCGGTCCCGGCCGGCAGGCCGAGATTGTTCACGGCGGAAAGCACGTTGCGGGCGAGCCGCAGGCCCCTGTTGATGTCGAAGGAGCCGTCGAGATTGGGGTCGTTGATCAGTCCCTTCCATCCGACCGTGGTGCGCGGCTTTTCGAAATAGACACGCATCACGATTTCGAGGCGGTCGGCGAGTTTTTCGCGCAAGGCGGCGAGCCGCTCGGCGTAATCAACGGCCGCGGCGGGATCGTGGACGGAGCAGGGGCCGACGACCACCAGCAGGCGGTCGTCGGTGCCGTGCAGGATGGCGTGGATGGCATTGCGCGCCGCCATCACGACGCGCGTCGCGGTCAAGGTGCGCGGTATCTCGCCCATCACCTCCTGCGGCGTACTCAGCTCTTTCAGTTCGCTAATTCGAAGGTCGTCGGTGGTGCTCAACACGGCTATGGCTCCTGTTTCTAGGAAACCTGCCGGCCAACAAAAAAAGCCGCCAGGTTTGGCGGCTGTTCGGACTTCTTGGCTTCAATTCGTCAGATTGAGCGCGATCCTCCCACCGCCAGCGAGCTGTCGTAGCTAAAATACCAAAAGTTGCTGGCGGCGATCATGATCATGGCGGGCTCTATAGCGCACCAAGGCGGGTCTTGTCATCCCATAATCGGCGGCATCAGGACTTGCGCGCGGCGAGCGCTATGCCGACCAGTGACGCGCCGCCGAGCACGAGATTGATCCCGACCAGGAGGCCGATCGCCCATTCCGCCGAACCCGGCAGGCCGGCGATGATGATGAATGCGATCAGGAGGTCCATCACGCCTGAAATCAGCAGCCAGGACCAGCGCTCCGACAATTCGCGGCGGTGGTTCAGTGCGTACATGATGCTGACGACGCCCTCGGCCAGAAAATACGCGCCGACCACGATGGTGAGCGTGAGAACGCCTTGCGCGGGCCGCGCCAGCAAAATCCCGCCGGCTAGAACGGCGAGCGCCGCCGAAAACAGCGACCACCAGAAGCCCGGCATCTGCCGCGCCCAGTAAGTGACGAACAGCCCGGCAATGCCGCTGATCAGAAACATCCAACCGAGGAAGATGGTGACGGCGAGGCTTGCCAGCGGCGGCACGATCATCGCAGCCAGGCCGAGCAGGGCGAGCACGATGCCTTCGAACAGGAAGGCCTTCCAGTGCGCTTTCACCGCGGCATTCATTTCGGACTGCAGCTTGCCGATGTCCGGGGGAATATCTTGGGTCATTGGAAACTCCCGATACCTGCCGCGCCGAATATCCAATACCCGGTACGCCGGCTGCGGGTAATATTGTTGGCTGGCTTTTTAAGCGAGATCAACGACTGAGGGATGACGTTCAGCCCGGCTCGGGCGCGGACGAAAATCCGTCCGAGGACTTTCTGATGCGATTGCGGCCAAACACATAGACAGCCGACGTGGCCAGCAACAACGCCAAGCCTACCAAGATGGAGGTCATGCCGAGCGGAATGAGAAGCAGCGACGCATTGCGCTCCGGATTGACGAACCAGTGATGAAGCGAGGTCAGGACGAAAGCCGCGCCGGCGAAGCCCGCACCGCTGCCCGCGAGCAGCAGGGCCCACATTCGCCGCAACTGGCTCAGCCGCTCACGCGCGATTTCGGTGCGCGGCGCATGATGGCGGCCGACGCGCCGTATCAGCCGTATGGCAAACCCGATCGAACTGAAACCGATGAGCAGGCTCGCCGCCCCCAGCAGCATTCGCGCGTCGGGGCCGAGATCTTGATGTTTCTGTAGCGTGAGCAGCGGAAAATCGAATGCCGCATGCAGCGCGACCGGCGCGAACAGCGCCAGCGCCCAGCTCGAGATCCGCGCCCAGTCGCGATGATGGCGATGCGCACCCAGCGCGGTGCCGGCGCGCGCGATCGCGATATACGCGCCTGCGATGATGCCGAGTGCGCCGTGAAACGGCACCGTCAATACGCTGCGCAAGGCGGCCAGCGACCGCCACATGTCGGCGTGCTGCACGAGATAGGCGAGATTTTCGTAGGCCGCGAAGCCGAGGCCCGCGGCCGCACCGTAGACCACCGTGTCCATTGGGTCGGCAAACGCGCGGCGGCGCACCGGCAATGACACTAGAATGATCACGAGGACCTTCACGATTTCTTCGGGCGCGGCCACCCCGAAGATCGAACGCAGGCCTTGTGTCATCCAGGGGTTTCCAGGCACCGCAAGGATCGCGGCAAACGGGGCGCGCGCGATTCCCAACAGCGAAATGCTGGCCGCGCCGAGGATGAAAGCGAGCCACACCCGCACCGGCGGGCCTGGGCGCTCATCGGCGGCGATAACAAGCCATAGCACCAGCAACGCCGGCGCGATCGCGGCAACGCCGATCGATGTGGGGAGGGCCTGAAGCAACAACATCTGCGGAAATTTACCTCATGTGAGCGTAAATGGCCGCAAATCCAGCCGTTTGCAAGAAAGTCAGACGCGACTCCTTGTCACCAAGGAACCTGGCCGAATCCGGCATCGCTCAGGCGGCGGCCTGTTGGCCGATCTTGCCCTGTACCACCAGCAATCCTGCCAGCGCGACCAGCGCGAAGCCGGCGCCGGCCAGGAACGTGCCCTGCGGCCCTGCGATATCCCAGAGTGCGCCGGCAATGACGCTGGCCGCGAGCATCGCTACGCCGCCGAGCAGGTTGAAGAATCCGTAAGCCGTGCCGCGCAACTCGGCCGGCGCGGTATCCGCAACGAGCGCGGCCAGCAGTCCCTGCGTCAGCCCCATGTGCAGGCCCCACAGAATGACGCCCAGCGCAACACCGCCCACCGACGGCAGCAACGCCAACACGATGTCGGCGGCAACCAGCACCAGTATGCCGCTCGCCAGCACGGCCGTGCGGTTCATGCGATCCGAGATGACGCCGGCGGGGTAGGCTGCGAGGGCATAGACGATATTCATGGCCACCAGCACGGCGGGCACGAGCGCGATCGGCACTCCGACATTCTGGGCGCGGAGAACGAGGAAGGCCTCGCTGAAGCGCGCCAGCGTAAACACACTCGCGACCGCCACCACCCACCAATAGGCCGACCCCAGGTTTTTGATCTCGGCCAGGCTGATCGGATTGCGCACGGTGCGCAGCGCCCGCGGCCGCTCCGGCTCACGCACGGCGAAGACGATCAGCGCCAGCGCCAGGAAGGCGGGAACTACGGCAACCCAGAACACCGCCTTGAAGTTGTCCGATGTCCACCACATCAGGGCGATGGCGAGCAGGGGACCGACGAAGGCGCCGACCGTGTCGAGCGATTGGCGCAGCCCAAAGCTCGCGCCGCGCAGATCGGCCGGCGAAAGATCGGCCACCAACGCATCACGCGGGGCGCCGCGAATGCCTTTGCCGATCCGGTCGACGAAACGCGCGGCCACCAGCCAGCCGACGGTTGGCGCCAGCGGAAACACCGGCTTGGTGAAGGCCGCGAGGCCGTAACCGATGGCAGCCAACCATTTGCGTTTGCCGAGCCAGTCCGAAAGCGCGCCGGAGAATATTTTTGTGATGGCGGCGGTCGCCTCGGCGATGCCTTCGATGACGCCGACCGTCACCATCGATGCGCCGAGGACCGAGACCAGGTAGATCGGCAGCAGGGCGTGGATCATCTCCGACGAGATGTCCATCAGCATCGAGACGAAGCCCAGCACCCATACGCTGGCCGGAATGTCCCTGATCGAATAGGCCGGCTTGGTTTCAGCAACCATGTCGCATCTCGCGTCGCCTCATTGCGCCAACAGCCGCCGGCAGGCGTCAACAAAGACCTCTGCTCCGGTGATGATGTCGGCGTCGGCGGTGTTCTCGGTCCAGTGATGCGAAATGCCGCCGATCGAGGGCACGAACAGCATGCCGGCCGGAACAACGGTTGAGAGAATCTGGGCGTCATGACCGGCGCCGCTCGGCATGCGGAGCGACTTGCCATCGGCAAAAGCTGAGCTGGCAGCCTCGATGGCCTGCTGGAACGAGCCATCCATCCGCGCGGGCGTCCCGGTGCGGATGCGCTCCACCGCGACGGCGCAGCGGCCTTGGGCGTTGACCTCTGCGGCCATGCTGTGGAGCAGCTCCTCCAGCCGCGCAATCACGGCAGGATCATCGTCGCGAATCTGGAACAGCATTTCCGCCGCTCCCGGGATGATGCTGGGCGCACCGGGGTCGAGCGCGATGCGGCCGGTGGTCCACACCGTGCGCGGGCCGCAGGCGGCGGGGAAACGATTGTCGATATCGACGCAAAATCTGGCGAGTGCGAGGCCGGCGTCCCGGCGAATGGCCATCCGCGTGGTGCCGGCGTGGTTTTGTTCGCCCGTAAAGGTGATGCGGTATTGCCATATCCCGACGATGGACGTGACGATACCGATCTTGAGGCCGCTGCTTTCCAGTGCTTCGCCCTGCTCGATATGGGCTTCCAGATAGCCGGTATGCCGCCCTTGTTCGCACCGCGCGCGGGCGCGGCCGGCAAGGCCCGCGTCGCGTAGCGCGTCACGCATGCTCCTGCCATTGTTGCGATCGCGCGCGGCGTCGATATCGGCTTCGGTGACGCCACCGACATAGGACCGGCTGCCGAGGAAGTGTCCGAAATGGCCTTCCTCGTCGCACCACGCCGCCACTTCGACGGCACCCTCTATATTCGGGTCGGGATTGATGACGCGCGCGGCTTCGAGCGCATAGACCACGCCGAGCGGTCCATCGAGCCAGCCCGCGTGGTTTTGGCTTTCCAGATGCGATCCCGCCAGCAGCTTCGGCCCGCTTTTCGTGCTGGTGCCGAGCACGTTGCCGATTCCGTCGATCTCGCCCGTGAGGCCGGCCTCAGGAAGCTGTTGCACCAGCCACGCCAGCGAGCGCAGATGGGGTTCAGAGAAAGTCGGCTTGTGAACGCCGGTCTTGTAGGCGCCGATGGCGCGCAGCGCGTTGAGATCGGCGAGGACGCGGTCGCCATCGACGCGCGCGAAAATGTCAGCCATGCTTCCCGTAGTTCTCCGGAGTAGAACAAAGTTCCGTTACCGTTCTCGGAGTAGAACAAAGTTCCGTGAACGCCGCCAGCAGCTCTACTTATCTTCCGGAAAGCAACGCCAATGCAATGATTGCTAGCCATGCCACGATCACGAGCGCCGTCACCTTCCGGTCTTCTCCTTAAGCGTGTAGTCACGCATTCTTTTCGCATAAGCTGTGGAGTGACCAGACGCTTTACGTCCGAGAGTCGCCGAATATGATTATCCGAATATGATTTATAATGGCTGTAGCAGTTATCGCGACGGCCGTTTCGACCTGTCCGGTCCGGGAAAACTTGACAGCCTGGTTCGAGGCGAATCGAAAGGCGTCAGGCGTCGAAAGTCGCGTCGGCGGGCTAGGAGAGACCAGCTGTCTGCCGAACATGGCGTGGTTTTCGCTCATGCGGTTTTATGGCGACGGCGACGATGCGTTTCGCGTTTTTTCCCCCACAGGATGATCCCAGAAACTCGCGCCGACCGTCCGTCAGGTATCCGGCGGAAAGTAGCACTGCAACGTAAAGCGGAGTGCGACGTAAGGCGCGACGCAAGTTGTGATTGCGATAGCGGCCGTATCCATTTCCCTGTCCCTCATTACATACGTGCCACGGTCCGTTTGCCGGAACCTGCGGACGACGGGGAACCTGAGCTCTGAAAATGGTTGCCTCAAGCCTTGAACGCGGTCGGCTTGGGCTTTGAAAGTGGTGGCAACGTGATGGGCGCCATTCAGAATAAAACTACGAACTCTTATGCTGTTGAAATCGCGATATGATTTTGAGCAAAGCTCAATCGTGGTGCCGCACCCATGTTCATAATTTCCACTTCTCCGGGTCGGAGGCAGCGCTGGACTGAAGGTTCGGGGCCTAGTGGCCGGTGGAGCGTCGGTTCATTTCCTCCAGAAGCTCGCGCATTGCATCGAACTGCGTGCCGAAACCTTTCCAATCTCCGGACTTCAATCGCTCCACTGCTTGATTGTAGCGATCAAGCGCCTCCCGTGCCCGACTTGCCGCCGGGCCTGTGACGGGCCTCTCCTCTGTCGTGGTTGAAACTGCCGGTGCAGCGCCGGACTCTATGAACAGCGCTGACAAGGCCTCGGCGAGCGTCTCTTTCATTACCACATGTTCGCCGTAGGCTGCGATCACGCGCTTCAGCTCCGGCAGGTGTCCGTGCTCCGCTCGCAAATAGAGCGGCGTTACATAAAGGATCGAGTTCTCGATCGGGATCACAAGCAAGTTCGCACCGCGTATCACCCGCGAGCCCATCTGATTCCATAGCGTGATTTGTTGCGATATCTCGGTACTCTGATTGATCCGCGCTTCGATCTGGAATGGTCCATAGACGAGCTTCTCCTTGGGAAACTCGTAGACGATCAGCTTGCCGTAGTCGGGCGCGTCGCAGCGCGCGGCGAGCCACGCGATCATGTTGTCGCGACGGCTAGGCACCATCGGAAGCATGAGGAAGAACTCGGCCTGCGGCTCGCCGGGCAGCCGCATGATGATGTAGTAAGGGGCCATCGTTGCAATGCCGCCACCGCCCGGCTGGCGCGGAAACTGCCAGAGATCCTCGCGGTTATAGAAAACGTCGGCCGCCTCCATGTGGTAGGTCTGATACAGCCGCGCCTGAATCAGGAACAGGTCCTCCGGATAGCGAATGTGTTTCTGCAGGTCCGGCGGCATAACCGAGAACGGCTTGAACAAGCCCGGAAAGATGCGCTGGAAGGTTGCGGCGACCGGGTCGCGGGTGTCGATCAGATAGAAGTCGACGGTTCCGTTATAGGCATCGACGATAACCTTCACTGAATTGCGGATGTAGTTGAGGTCCAGCTCTTGCGCCGGCTGTGCATAGGGGAAATAGGAACTCACCGTATAGGCGTCCTGCATCCAGAACATCCGCCCATCGCTGATGACCAGATAAGGATCGTGATCGAGCCTGAGGAACGGAGCGATCGTCCGTACCCGCTGCTGGATATTGCGGCGGATCATGATCCGGCTGTCGGCGGTGATGTAGCCTGAGAGCACCAGGTTAGGGTCGTTGAAGTAATAAGCAAACAGGCCTCTCCACACCATCGCTCCGATCGGAACGCCACCGGTGCCGTCATAGGCCGCATAGACATTGTCCTTTCCCTTCGGATAGTCGAACTCAGGAGTACTCCCCTTGACGATGACGTAGCTGTCGCGTTCTTCGCCGTAGTAGATGCGCGGTTCACGGATCTGGGGGCCTCCATCCGCAACAGGAGGTATGTCGCGCAAATAAAAGAATGGCAGCCCTTCGGTGCTCTTGCGAGTGACCGGGCTCATCACCGCGCCGGTGCCGTGGGTAAACAGCACGTGGCGGTTGACCCATGTCTGTGCATTCGGCGGCAGCAAGGAGGGCCGCAGTTCGCGGGCCGAGATCATTACGCTTTGGTACGAGCCATCGAGCCAGTAGCGATCAACGTCAAGATGGTGGAATTTGTAGTAAGTGCGGATCTCCTGCAACTGCGCGTAGGTGTCCGACAAGGGCTGCCAGTCCCACAGCCTGATATTCTCGATGGTCGCCTTATTGGCGTCGAGCGTCTTAAAGGTAAGCTCCTGTTCGGCAGTAAACGGCTTGGCTGCGATCTGATCGAGATTGTATGCCTGCCGGGTGAGTGCGATGTTGCGTTCGACGTAGGGCTTCTCCAGTTCCAACTCGCTTGGTTTGACGAAGAACTGCCGGAACAGCACGGGAGCGACGCCGGACAGGACGAAAGAGCCGATGACGACAAGCAGGACCGCGGCGGCAGGGAGCCGGTAGGTCCTCACCCGCAAGTTTGCCAACGCAGCAAACGCCGCAATGATCGACAGCCCGATCATTAGCCACAGGCCCGGTAGCCCCACATGCACATCGGTGTAGCTGGCGCCGACGACGACGCCGTTGTCGCCATACAGTAGAAGGTAACGGTCGAGAACGTACGACCAGGCCTTCACGACCAAGAGGAGAGCAAGCAACGCCGAGCCGTGAGCGATTGCTGTCGGCGACATCGATCGACGATGAATGCCGTACTCGATGTCGCCGTGCACCCAGTAGATCGCTGCAGCGAAGAGCGCGCTCAGAACGAGTGTGAGCAGCATCCAGTTTTTGACGAGGATATAGGCTGGTAGCACGAAGAGATAGAAACTGATGTCCTTGTTGAAGAGCGGATCGTCTGCGCCGTAGGGAACGTGATAGAAAAATGGCAGGATGATGCCCCAATTGCCGGCTTCTGCCGCGGCAACCAGCAGAGCGAGCAATCCTGCACCGCCCGCGATGACGCGAGGCCACGGCAGCCGATCGCGCATGACCGCGAACAGGTCGGGCGGCACATTGCCCGCGAGATTCTGCACGAAGGCCGCGACAGATTGCGTCGGCTGCCGTCGGGCAAAGTGCACCGCGAGCCATCCGTTCAACCAAAGGACGACCGCAGTTCCGGTCCAGACTGCAAAAAAGACGACGGCCTTGGCGCCGATTGTCGTCCAAAAAACCTGCGGATAACCGATCGCGGAAAACCACAGCCAGTCAACTAGGAAGTCGCTCGTGAGCCAGAGCAGGATCAGGCAAATCGCGACGAAGGCGGCCGCAATGATGGACCTGACCACGGCGCTTTGCCTTGGTACCTTCCGTTCGGGTCCGGTAATCCCGATCGTCATGGTTTTATTATAGCGGGAATGAGGGCCGCCGGCCGCTTGATTCGTGGTCGGGATTGCGGGTCTACTAGGCGGGGGACCCGGACGCTCGAACCTCTGTCGCCGGAACCGCGGAACGATCGAAGCTGTTTCGAACGTTTTGGGGGCCGGATCAGCCGATGGCTTTCCGCCAGCACGCGTTTCTATGCCAACTTCCGCACCGCCAGATACCGCGGCATTTAAGTTGATGCCTTGGGCCATGGCGAAACCCACCGGCATGGATGGCATCCGTGCCGTCATGGGTTCGCAATTTTGTTCGGAGTGGTGGCAATTTGGCGCTCCCTAGCGGAATCGAACCGCTCTCTCCACCGTGAAAGGGTGGCGTCCTAACCGATAGACGAAGGGAGCAAGAACAACAGGAAAATCAAGGTGTTAGCGCTTGATGGGCCGTGTTGGCCGCCGGCCGTCCATGTTTGATGGGGGCGGCGACGGGCGAACGTATAGTGGCGTTTGAGCGGGTGGGCAAGCCGCTCGGAAAGACGTTTCTGCGGCCGCTTTGCGTCTCTCCGTCAGCGTCCGGCCGAATGACGGAGGCATGCCCACGCGCTGAGCAACGGATTTTAAAGCCGCATCGTGTAGGGCTGTCTCGGGGGAGCTTTCGACATGGCTTTGCTATCAAGCAAGAAGCGCGACGCGCGCAAATCATTGAGTCAACCCGGGTGGATCACGCTCGAAGGCGGTTTTGCCGCGCGCCAATGCGTGGTCCAGGATATGTCCGCAACGGGGGCGAAGGTCACGATCGACGATCCCAACACGTTGCCGGCGAAATTGCGGTTGGCGTTTTCGCGCGACGCCAGGACCGGGCGCCGCTGCGAAGTGGTCTGGCGCCGCGGCAAATCGGTCGGCATCAAGTTCACCCGCTAATCTGGCACCGATCCGCGAGAGACGATAAAAGGCGGGATGCGAAAATCCCTCCTGGTAATGATCGCCATAATGATCGCCTTGGCGCTGTCTTCGGTTGCCTCGGTCGCGGAACAAACCCGTCCTCAGAAGCTCGACAAGGCTCCCGCGTCGGGCAAGTCGCTGCCACTCAAGCGCCCAAGTTCGGCCAATGCATGCGCGGAATACGGCGCGGGCTTCGTCAGAATCGAAGGCAGCAACACCTGCATGAAAATCGGCGGCGCGGTAAGCGTCGGAGCGGGGGTGTCCGGCGGCTCGCGTTGAGAAGATTCGCGCTTACGTCATCGGCGGCGCGACGAACTGTGTGAAGCCGGGGCGGACGGCGAGCTGCGAAAACCAGCGTTCGAGGTTTGGCAGTTTCGGTTTTGTCACGCCTTCGACGCCGAACCAGCGCCGCGCGAAGGCGCCGAGCGCGATGTCGGCGATGGTGAACTGATCGCCCTCGATAAAGCGCCGCGTCGCCAGGTGCGCCTCGACGATCCGCCACACCGCGGCTTCGGCATCGACATCCTTCTGGATCGCGATCATGTCGCGCTTTTCAATGGGCGTGCGCACCAACGCCCAGAACACCGGCCGGTCGACCGGCTGCAGCGTCGACAGCGTCCAGTCGAGCCAGCGATCGACGCCTGCGCGCGCCTTCGGCTGCGAGGGATAGATCGACGAACCTCGTTCAGATCCTTGTTCAGATCCTTGGCCATAGGCCATGCAGAGATAGCGCATCACGGAATTGGATTCCCACAGCACGTAGTCGCCGTCGACCAGCGTGGGTACGCGGCCGTTCGGATTCATCGCCAGATAGGCAGGCTCGCTGTTCTTTCCGAACTGCATGCCGGCATCGATACGCTCATAGGCGAGATCGAGTTCGGCGAGGCACCACAGCACTTTTTGCACGTTGACCGAATTGGCCCGGCCCCAGATGGTGAGTTGTTGTTTGTCGTTGTCGGCCACGCGCGTTGCTCCCGCTGATTTTCCGATTGGCCGTTAATAGCCGAAGATCGGCAAAAAAGCGCGCTCTTGCGTGGGCTCAAGCCCAACAAAAATCGGGGCTCCGCCGCAGTGCGACAGAGCCCCGATTTCCGCGTCATGCGCGGGCGAGAGCGTTTTCAGTGGCCGAAGAACAGCCACAACAGAATGATCACCGGAATAGGCACGCCCAGCAACCAAAGCAAAATTCCTCGTCCCATCATCTCCTCCTCAAAATGCACTGAGGAGAAAACGCGTCATGTCGTGGCCCGTTCCCATGCAGAAAAGAACCCGAGTGAAGGAACGTTTATGGTAGCTCGGACGACGGACGTGGACGGAGAAATTGTACAGGCCTACCAGTGACCGGTGTTCGGCATCGAGGTCCACGGTTCGGCCGGCGGCTTCGGTTCGCCCTTCTGCAACAGCTCGATCGAATGCAGATCCGGCGAGCGGACGAAAGCCATGTTGCCGTCGCGCGGCGGGCGGTTGATGGTGATGCCGGCCTTCATCAGGCGGTCGCAGGTCGCGTAGATGTCGTCGACCTCGTAGGCGAGGTGACCGAAATAGCGGTCCTCGCCGTATTTCTCCTCGTCCCAATTATAGGTGAGCTCGACCAGCGGCGCGCCGCGGTTCTGGGGAGCGGCCTTGAACAGGCCTTCGTCCTCCGGCGCGCACAGGAACACCAGTGTGAACCGGCCCTTGTCATTGTCGACCCGGCGTACTTCCTTCAGCCCCAGCGCGTCCCGGTAGAACTTCATCGCAGTATCGAGATTGCGGACGCGCAGCATGGTGTGGAGATAGCGCATGTTTGTTGTCCTCCTGAGAACGTTCAGAGATCTTGTTTGGGTTGGGCGGTTCGGGCGGAAAATAGCAGCAAAGTGCACCAGAGGTCACCGATAACGTGCGGATAAAGTGCGGGTCCGCACCGAGCGCTCTGTGGCCTCAGAAGGCCATCGATGCGGGCGAATGCGAAAGATCGGAAGCGCTCGTTGCTCAAGGTCAGGCCTGCGGAACGACGCCCCGCTTGGGCGATGCACTGGAGAGCTCGGCTTACCAGCGCGCTCGCGAAACCCGTTTCTCGTCCTCTTGTAGATATATTTCGAACCTTGGTTCCGAGGAACGAAACCGCTACGCCGGTTTTGAATGGAGGGAGGTGTGGCATGAAACAAGATCATCCGGCTGAAGAGAACGCGGCGCGGGAAGATTTGCCGACAAAGTCCGAGCGAAAGCTCGGGACTTTGACCGCCGGTGCCATTGCTCTCGTTGTCGTTGGAACAGCAATTTATTGGATCGCGTAGCCATCTGCGCGAAGGTCCCGCTCGCTGATGCGCGCTCTGGGTGCCGATAGGACGCGCGATCCTCACCCTTGCCGTGACATTTCAATCGCAACTTAAAGGCTCAATGCGGTAGCAAGACCCTCAAGTAGCGCGACGAGCCTTTCGCCGGTCATTCCGACGGCAGCGATGATGGCCAAGGCGATGAACCCGGCGATGAGGCTGTATTCGATTGCAGTGGCGCCGCCCTCGTCGCGCAGAAACTTCCTGAGCATTTCTTTTTCTCTCGAACTTTGATCAAGTCGGTGTGGCACGTGTGGCACGCTCAAGTTGTGATTGAGACAACGAAAAGCGTAAAATTGCAGGATTGTTGGCACCGCGTCACGGGCGTGACGTCCCACACATACGCGGTTGGCTCCTCCGTCCATTGTGGCGGCAACGGAGGGATCGACCATGTACCTGCTCTATGGCGTGCTCATAGTTGCGATGGTTTTCTTTCTCTTGCTCCCGATTACCGATGCCAGGACGGCCCGGATGAAATTGTCCGTGGTGAGCAGCCTCGGCGCATTGCTGGCGGTATCGGTTATCGTGCCGCGCCTGATGCATTAACGAAGGATATGCCTGCCTCGACGCGCAACGAACATGTTGAGCGCTGCCGCTTGCTCCGTTCCTCGCTTAAAAGGAAAGGCCGCAATGGGTCTGGTTCGCTGGCTTGGCCGTGCTCGCTGGCATCGGCGGTCTGCTGACGCTCGGCGTCGTGCACGCACGACAGCTCGCATGGCGAGCGTGAGGGGGCCGGACGCAGTCTGGCCTCGCGCGCAAGATTGATACTTCCCGTCAGGTCAGACTTTAACGTCCACCAGCGACGGCTCGTCGGTCTGTAGATCGGCCAGGGCCGCTTCTATGGCGGCTGCCTTGGCATGATCGACGGCCCTTAGATCCTGATTGATCGTATGCGGCGGTGCCTTGGCGGCCTGATCGACGACGAGCTGGATTCTGGCTTGTGTCACTTCAACCGGTATGGGGTAAATGACCATGGGTGCAACCCTCCTGATCGAAACTTGTCAGGCTCGTGTTTACGTCTTGTAAAGAGGTTGGGTTAACGGCTGGGTGCTACAGTGCAAAGGGGTAAATAGAAGCTTAAAGCTCTATGCCGTGCACGCCCCGCGCAATCGCGCTAATGCATCTGTTCCAGTCGTTCGGCGTAGAGGCGGAATTCCTCGGCCATCTCGATCAGTTTCTTCGAAGCTTCCGGATCCTTGACGGCTTCGGCAAGCCGTCGGGCTCTGTCGGATTGTTCTCGATAGTGGTCGGCCTGGGTCATCGCAGCACCTTTTTTAGATAGGTACGGGCTGCGCCAAAAAGGTTCGACGGTCGGGACGGCGAGGTAACGGCATCTTAAGAAAGCAATCGTGCCTGAAACGCGCCCCCTGTTCGTTCCGGGAGAACAAAAAGAGTCTGCGGCCGTAAACCGAAAGCGGCCACGCGCTGGTAGCGCCTGCCCAGTGGGCACTCAACGGTCCGGCAATTTTTCGTCTGGCGATTTGTGATAGGTCGCGATGGCGATGAAGCCGGCATAACCGATCAAATTGATCAGAATTTCCATCCACGCAGGCATGATGCACCTTCCGGTAGTGAAACACCGAACGGATCGAATTCGTTCCGCGCAATTCGACGGTCAGGTCCGCGGGATCGCATAGCTCGCAATGCCGCCCTCCAAAACGGCAAACGAAACCCCGCCTACATCCGAAGACCTAGACGGGGCTTTCGTGCTTTCACCTCTCACAAGGCTGCGGCATTTCTTAGCAAAGCATCGAGACATCGGCTTGGTTCCGGCCGCAGCAAATTCTATTGCGGGTTCCGCACGCGATATTTCTGTCGACGACAGCGCGGAGGTCGAACAGTGCCCTTGGCGGTGTTGCCTCAGCGCCAGAATGATGGCCGGCTGGATCCATTCAGCGCGTTGGCCAAGGTCGTTTCGTAATATTCTTCGCGCTCGCGTTCGAACTTCTGCTGGGTTTGCCTGAAGCTCGCGACGCGTGCTGCGATTTCTGCACGGTCGCGCGCGAGTCTTTCTTCCTTCTCCGTCATCGCCCATCCATTTTTTTGATTCGCGCCCGCCATCATTGGCGTGCGCGAATGGGGCGTGAATGGGGAGGCCTTGTGATCGCGCGCCGCCTGAAGCGAAGGCGGTGGATAAGGTGTGGCGCATTCTTGTCGCTCATGCGGGTTCCCGTTAGCGAAAGACAAACGGGAGGTTCCAATGGCAAAGATTGATCTGGATTCATTGAGCATCGAAGAACTCGCAGGCCTGCGCGAGCATGCTACCGACAAGTTGTTCGAGAAAGTCGCTGCGCGCCGCGCCGAGCTCGAGGCGGAACTGGAAAAGCTGGTGCAATACGTCAAGCCACCGGTGAAGAAGACGGAAAGCGCACCCGCACCCAAAACGAAGAAGTCGGAAGAAGCCAAGGAGCCGAAGGAATCCGTGGCCAAGGCAGCATAATGAGGCAGCATGACGCGTCGGTGTGACAAGGCGGCGCGGCATAAGGCGGCTTGATAAGGCCGCCTTGCCGGATGTGCGTGCGGCGTAGCTTGGCAGCGCGCATCGGTCTGGCAATCCGAACGACCGTGCTATAATCCGCGCGGCCCAACAATTCGGAAAATATCAGCGGTGATCGCCAAGGATTTGCGCAGCGGCGTCGAGCAACTCGGCAACATGATCGCCGAAGCCGCATGTATCGTTCCCTTCACCGGTGCCGGCATTTCCACGGAATGCGGCATTCCCGATTTCCGCTCCCCGGGCGGCCTCTGGACCCGCAACCGCCCGATCGCGTTCGACGAATTCGTTGCAAGCGCCGACGCGCGGGCCGAGGCCTGGCGGAGACGGTTTGCGATGGAGGCAACTTTTGCAGCGGCCAGGCCCGGTCGCGGGCATCGCGCGCTGGCCTCGCTCTACAAAGCCGGCAAGACGCCGGCGATCATCACCCAGAACATCGACAATTTGCATCAGGTGTCAGGCTTCAGGGCCGATGACGTGATTGAGCTGCACGGCAACACCACCTATGCCCGCTGCATCGGCTGCGGACATGCCTATGATCTTCGTTGGGTAAAGCAGCGTTTCGAGGAAACTGGTAGCGCACCCGACTGCACCATCTGCGACGAGCCGGTAAAGACGGCCACGATCTCGTTCGGACAAGCGATGCCGGAAGACGCGATGCGCCGCGCCACCGAACTGGCGCAGCATTGCGACCTGTTCCTGGCAGTCGGATCTTCGCTGGTTGTTTGGCCCGCCGCAGGTTTTCCGCTGATGGCCAAGAACTGCGGCGCGAAGCTCATCATCATCAACAATGAACCTACCGAGCAGGACGACGTTGCCGATCTGGTGATCCGTCACGACATCGGAGAAACGCTCGGACCGTTTGTAGGCAATTGATCTCCAACTGATTCGCGGCTGTGCAAGCCTGTTCATAGTTGCAGGCCAATTTGTTTTTTTAGCTATGCGCCACAATCGGGAGTGTTATCTTTGATTCGAGAGATTCGCGCTGCGTTATCATGATGGTCATGGTAGGGCGCGTGTTCCGGTCCGCTACGGCGACAGTGGACCGCTTTTTGAAGTGTGAGGTCCGGGGTCATGGGGTCGGACGAATTTGGGTCCAAGAAGCTCGGGGGGCCGCCGACAGGCGGGACAGGGCAGAACAGGCTTGGACCAGGTGAATACGCAGCCGGCGCACAGCGCGATCCGGCGGCGGACGCGCTGTCGGGGCTCGGCGATGCCGCAGCAAACCTTGTCGAAATATCGGGCATCATCAAATGGTTCGATGCTTCGAAGGGTTACGGTTTCATCGTGCCGGACAATGGCTGGCCCGATGTGCTGCTGCATGTCACCGTGCTCAGGCGCGACGGCTACCAGACCGCCTATGAAGGCGCGCGGGTGGTGGTCGAATGCGTGCAGCGCGCCAAGGGCTATCAGGCGTTCCGGATTGTCTCGATGGACGAGTCCACCGCGATCCATCCGGCGCAGATGCTGCCGCCTCGGACTCATGTCAGCGTTACGCCGACCAGCGGTCTGGAGCGGGCCCAGGTCAAATGGTTCAACCGGCTGCGCGGTTTCGGCTTCCTGACCTGCGGCGAGGGCACGCCGGACATCTTCGTCCACATGGAAACGCTGCGCCGCTTCGGCATGACCGAACTGCGGCCGGGCCAGTACGTGCTGGTGCGCTACGGACCCGGGTCCAAGGGCATGATGGCGGCGGAAATTCATCCGGAGACCGGCCCGTCGGCGCTGTCGTCGCATTGATCCCGCCGTACCACTGACGCAAACGTGAGCCGGCCGTCGCGCCCCAGCGCGGCGGCCTCTGGCATTTGCCGCAATCCTCAGGTTAGGGTTCCCGGCAATTTCTCCTGGGATATCCGGCGTGAGTGCTTTGATGAATTTCGCTTTGATGGTTGCGCGGCTTCGCATCCCGGACCGCCTCATGACGTCGCTGGCCGCTGCGTCTGCTGTGCTCTTTATTCTCTGCGCCGATCCTGCCGCGCAGGCCGCGAGCGTTCAGCCGCTCGAGATCGCCACCAAGTCAGGCGTACGCGTGTTCCTGGTCGAGATGGCGACGACGGAGGAGGAGAAGACTCAGGGGCTGATGCACCGAAAAGAACTCCCGGACGGCAAAGGCATGCTGTTCGATTTCTCGCCGGAGCAGCAGATATCGATGTGGATGAAGAACACCTACATTCCGCTCGACATGATCTTCATCCGCGCCGACGGCCGCATCCTGCGAATCGCTGAGAACACCGAGCCGCTCTCCACCAAGATCATCTCCTCGGGCGGGCTTGCCAGGGGGGTCCTGGAAGTGATTGCCGGCACGGCGCAAAAGTATGGAATTCAGCCAGGCGACAGGGTGGCGCATCCGCTGTTCAGCAAGCGCTGACCGGCTTCCATCGCCTTGATGGCTGCGGATTTAGCGTGTATCGAGCATTTCCAGCGTCGGATCGGGGTATAGCGCAGCCTGGTAGCGCGGCAGTTTTGGGTACTGCAGGTCGTTGGTTCGAATCCAGCTGCCCCGACCAATAAAATCAATGACTTGCGACGTCTTTTTCGGATTGAATCTTCCCAGCACAATTGGGGAGGGGCAGGGGAACAATTGTGGCTGGTAGGAAGACAGTCATTCTGGTGCGGCAGGCCCTTCTGCTGGGGCTGGTGATTTGTTTTGTCGCCGCAGGGAGCCGGCAGGCGGCGGCCAATCCCGCGCAGATGATTTCCGATTTTCGGCTAAAGCACGGGCAGAAGCGCGTAACCCTGGATGCGACTCTTACACGGATAGCACACGATCAAGCTCAGGCGATGGCCGCAAAGGACCAACTGGATCACGATGTCCTTGGCCGGTTCAATACGCGTGTCGGCCCGGCGGGCGCAGGTCGGGCCGCAGAGAACATTGCGTACGGCTACGACGGTTTTCCCAAGACCCTCGACCAGTGGATCAATTCGTCCGGGCACCGGAAGAACCTCCTGTTGCCCGGCGCGACGCGCGTAGGTGTTGCCAGCGTGAAAAGCGCGCGGACCGGTCGTACGTACTGGGCCATGGTGATCGCAGGCGACTATGAGCGTCCCAAGGCGCCGAAGAGTGCGCCAAAGAGTTCGCCGAAGGATTCAAAGCAGGCAAACGCTGCGAAGTCCAAATCGCGCGCGGCTGAGGCTTGTCGACTGAAGATTCTCGGCCTCTGCATTTAGAGTTGAAACCGAGATATCGGAGTGGCTGCTTTCGCGGCGCGCTCAGTGATGGCTTATCCGAGGCGTGACGGACGACGTTGTCGATAACGCCTACGCGTGCGCGCGACCTTTCGATACTGCAGTTTCGCTTTCATGACTTGTGACACCGCCACTTGTGACTCCGCAGCGAATTCGTGGCTTGCAATTTCGTTCCTGTTATGTTCTCGTTGGTCGTTGTTTGGAGGTGACCAATGGATGTCGAGAAGCAACGGGAAATCATCCGGCTCTGGAATCGCATGCGTCGGGTCGAAGGCCCGCTCGCGGAGGAAATCCGCATTCAGATCCTTGAGTGCTTTGCGCAGCCGGATTCGCCGAGCGAGCGCATGAACGAGCGGCGCGCGGTGCTGGGTCGCGTGCCGGTTCGGACCGCGCAACTGTATCGCATTGGCGAACGCAACAATAACGCAACGCTCTGACGGCTTTCGTGTCCTGGCGAGGTTGATTCGACGGCCGTCAAGATTGACGAAATCGATCCGCGGTGCATGTTGCGTGCATGTTGTCGCGTGTGCGCAATCATTTCCGAGATGCGAAGTTCGCCCGCATGAGCAGCGGGACGTACTGCATCATTCGCGATCTCGGGCTGGTCAAGGGCGGCAAAGGAATGCGGCACCATGAGGTGCTCGTCACCTTCAGTCTCCGGGCGTTGTGGCGCTGGGTCGGACGGGGTTGGCGGCGCCTTATGACGGCGTCGAAGAAGCCGGAGGTTTCGGCTCGGCCTGTCGCAGATACGTAGCCGCAACTGCTCGGCTGCCGGCGATCATCGCCGCGCTGCCTGCCACGCCAGCAGTCTGCGCTCCGCCAGCGACATCGCCACCGACGTCACGTAACCGGTGATGCCAAGCAGAATGACACCTGCGAACAGGTCAGCCGAGCGGAACGCGCGGGCTGACAGCAGAACCCAATGGCCGAGGCCGTCGAGGCCGGCCAGGATTTCGCAGACCACCGACAGGATCAGCGCCACCGTCAAGCTGAGGCGCATGCCGGCGAGGATGTCGGGGCTGGCGGAGGGCAGCGCAATCTTGAAGATCACCGCGAGCCGCGACATCTGCAGCGACCGGGCGACCTCATAGAGCCGCGGCTCGACCGCCGCAAAACCGTGGATGGTCGCCAACATGATCGGCCAGATTGCGCCGAAGGCGATCACGAACAGCGCCATCGCCTGGGTTAGCCCAAGCATCGCGATCGCCACCGGAATGATCGCCGAGACCGGCAGCGGCCGTAGAAACTCCAGCGACGGCGCGACATAGGTCCGCATCGGGCGCGACGATCCGATGATCGCGCCGATCGCGATGCCGGCAATGGAGGCGGCCAGCCAGCCATAGGCCATGTGTTCGAGCGTGCCGGCAAGCTTGCTCCAGAGATCACCGGAGGAAAACCCGCGCACCAGCGCAGCCCAGGCCCGGTCCGGTCCCGGCAGGAACACCGGCGAGACCAGTTTTAGATTGGCGATCAATTGCCAGAGCGCAATGAATCCGGCCGCGACCGCAAAGCTTGCCACACGCCAGAGGAGGGCCGCGCGGTTCATGCGCTGTCTCCGCTCAACGCGGCGCGTCCGAACAGGTGGTTCTGGGCGACCGTCAAGAGGACGTTCAGCGCGTAGCCGATCATGCCGATCCAGACCAGGTAGGCCAGCATGAGGTCGGGACGCAGCGCCTGCTGCGCCAGCATGATCCCGGCCCCGAGGCCGAGCGGGTTGATCGCGATTTCGACCGTCACGGCGACGATCAGCGCGATGCCGGCCGACAGGCGGAACGCGACGAAGATCCGCGGCAGCGCTGCCGGGATGATGATCTTCCAGACCCGCTGTGCCGGCGACAGCCGCAGAGCCCGCGCCACCTCCATCAACCGCGGCTCGATGCTGCGCACCGCCGCGCGCGACAAGATCAGAACCGGCCAGACGCAGGCGAACGCCACGATCACGATTTCCATGCGGTAGCCGAAGCCAAGCGCGATCAGCGCGATCGGCAGCAGCGCAATCGAGGGAATCGGCCTGATGGCCTCGACCGTTACTTCCATCAGTCGATCGAGCGTATCTGAAATCCCGAAGGCGATGCCGAACGCCAAGCCGATGGTGGTGCCGATCGCAAGGCCTGCGAAAGCTGAAAACAGCGTGTCGCGCGTCGCCGCCAGGATCGAGAGATCGGCGAAGGCGCCGAACAGCGCCATTACGATCTCGCTCGGCGGCGCAAGGCTGTCGCTCTGCAGATGGGTGGCGCGTGCCCAGACTTCGAACGCCACCAGCACGGCGAGCGGCAGCACGAGCGCCTTGGCGGAATTCGCCGTCACTGCTCGGTGGCCTTGATGAAATCGAACAATTGCCGCCGCAGCCGCAGGAATTCCGGATGCTCGCGGGTCGACAATTGATCGCGCGGGCGCGGCAGGTTGACCGAAAGCTCGATGCCGATCCGTCCCGGATGCGGCAGCAGGCCAATGACGCGGTCGCCAAGATAGATGGCTTCGTCGAGGTCGTGGGTCACGAAGATCACGGTAGCGCCGCTGGCTGCCACCAGCGATAACACCTCGTCCTGCAATCCCTGGCGCGTCATCGCATCCAGCGCGCCAAACGGCTCGTCCATCAGAAGCGTCTTCGGCTCCTGCGCCAGGCAGCGGGCGATCTGCAGGCGCTGCTGCATTCCGCCTGACATTTCTGACGGGTATTTGCCGGCATGGCCGGGCAGGCCGACCGTGCGCAAAAGTTCCTCGATGCGGGCAGGGCGCTCGGCTGACGGCATGCCGCCCGCTTCCAGCGCCAGTGAGACATTGCCCGCTGCGGTGCGCCACGGCAGCAGCGCCTTGCCATAATCCTGGAACACGATCGCGATCTCGCGACGCGGCTCGCGCATCGGCTGGCCGTCGAAATTCACCTTGCCGCTGGTCGGTTGGTACAGACCGGCCGCCAGCCGCAGCGCCGTGGTCTTGCCGCAACCGGAGGCGCCGACGATGCAGAGGAATTCGCCGGGCTGTACGCCCAGGCTCAGATTCTCGATGATGGTCTTGCCGCCGAGGACGAGTGTGACGCCGTCAAATGTGATCTGGGGCGTGGCAGTGCCGGATACGGCTTCGAGGCGTTTTGCGGCGCTTGCCATGATGTCAGCTCTCGTTGCCTGGGGGATAGACGAAATCCATGGTCGAACGCAGATGCGCCGATAGCATCGCTTGAGACCCCTGAATGTCGCGGCCGATCACGCGGTCGGCGAGCAATTGATGCGCGCGCACGAATTTCTTGCCGCTATCGACGGAGCGCATCATCACGCGACGGTAGCGATAGGCCTGGTCGTAGAGATCGGAATGGGCCGTCAGCAAACGCTTCGAGCCGCACGCCGCCAGCAAGGCGGTGTGAAAGCCCTTGTGCAGCCGGTCGAAATCCTCTGCGCCCTCGCGGAATTCATCGCCGGTCCGCTCGATGTGGCGGCGCATCTGGTGCAGCGCGCTGACGATGCCAGCCTCCCAGGCATCGTCGCCATGGGTGATCGCCAGCCTGATGGCCTCGATCTCGATCGCCGTGCGCATCGTGGTGATGTCGAGCAGATCTTCGCGACTGACGTCGGCGACGCGGAAAACCGCGCTGCCCGGTGCCCACGATCAGCCCCCGCGACATCAGCCGTGACAGGCCCTCGCGCAAGGGGGTGGCGCCGATCTCGTAGCGCTGCACGAGGTCGACGATGCCGAGCCGCGATCCCGGCGGCAGATGACCGGCAAGAATGTCCTGCTCGACCAGCGTGGCCGCGCGCTCGCTCAAGGTAGCGGCCTCAGTCACCGGTCGGCTCGATTGGCGCTCAGAGGCCGGCATCGCGAAATCCTTTACTTCAGGACCAGCTTTGAGGTGTCGAGCTTGGATTGCAGCATCTTCTGTGACGACATCACCTCGATCCACCAAGAGAGCTGCTCCGGCTTCAGTACCGGTTCGGAGCGGTTCGGCGGCGTCGCCTTGACCAGTTCGATCGGCTGCTTGGTGAACTTGGCAATCGAGTTCGACGCCTTTTCGCGGTCATTGTTGACGATCTCGGCGGATTCGGCGAGCGCATCGCGAAATTTCTTGACTGCCGCGGCGTTCTTTTCCGCCCATTCGCGCGAGGCCGCGTAGAAGATGATCGGATCGGTGCGCGCCAGTTCGACCGCATAGCGCGCCCCGACCGAACCAAGGCCGGCATTGGTCATCCGCGTCACCAGCGGCTCAGCGGTCAGCACGGCGTCGACGCCGCCGGACTTGATGATATCGGCCATCGTCGGAAAGGTGACCTCGACGAAATTGACACTCTTGGGATCGACGCCTTTCTCCACCAGCCATTTCACGAACAGCACATGCAGGAAGGCGTTTAGCCCCGGCGCACCGACTTTTTTGCCGATGAAATCCTTCGGCTCCTTGATGGTGATGCCGTTGCGGACGAAGGCGGTGATGTTGCCGTTCGACACCGGGCTCATGATGGTAGCACCCGCAATAGCGACGAGATCGAGCCCACCGTCGACGGCCTGCAAAAACACCGTCGAGGTCGGCCCGCCAATCTGGATCGAATTCGACAGGATCGCCGCTGGGATGTTCGAGTTGATGCCGATCGGCGTCATCTCGACCTCGAGCCCGTGTTTTCTAAAAATGCCCTCGTCGATCGCGATCATTGCCGAGGCGCAATCCGAGGTCGCCGTGCAGCCGACCTGGATCTTGGCTTGCGCAAAGGCGGTACCGGTCAGCGCCACGCTGACGGCAAGGGCGGCTAGCGCCTTTTTCACAGTGTTCTCCCCACTACACATTTTTCTGTCTTGTTTATCGATATTTTTTTTGATCATATATTTCACCGAAAAACAAGAGGGCGTCAGGTGAAACTCGCAACAATAAAGTCGGGCGGTCAGGAAAAGGTCGCCATCGTGCATAGCGGCGACAGGCTGCTCTTTGATCTCGCAGCGGCGGCCAGCCGCAACGGAGGTGCCAATCCTGCCTTCGCTTCGATGCTGGCGCTGATCGATGCCGGTGACGCCGCGATCGAACAGGCGGCAAAGGTGTTCGACAAGCACGGCAAGGACGAGAGCTTGTCCATGAAGATCGAGGCGGCCGAAATTCTCGCGCCGGTCCCCGAGCCGCGGCAGATGCGGGACGGCATGTCGTTCCCGCTGCATATCCTGCAGGCGCCGCGCGGGCAGCTCAAGCTGGCCGCACGCGCCAAGGGCGACATGGCCGAGCTGGCGCAGATCGAGGCCGAGCCGCTCGGCGAACTGCCAGAGGTCTATCGCAAGCAGCCGATCTACTACTTCACCAACCGCTTCAGCGTGCGCGGCACCAACACCACCGTGAAATGGCCGCGCTACAGCCAGGTAATGGACTATGAGCTCGAATTCGGCATCATCACCAGGAACAAGGGCGCCAACATCTCCGCCGCCAAGGCCCAAGACCACATCTTTGGCTATACGATCTTCAACGACTTTTCCGCGCGCGATGCCCAGCGCATTGAAATGGAGGGACGGCTAGGCCCGGCAAAGGGCAAGAGTTTCGACGGCGGCAACGTGATGGGCCCGTGGATCGTGACGCCAGACGAGATCGGCGATCCCTACAAGTTGAAGATGGAAGCGCGCGTCAACGGCGAGACGCGCTCGCAAGGGGTGACCGAGGGCATGCTATTCTCGTTCGAGGAGATCATCGCCCATGTCAGCAAGGACGAGACCCTGATGCCCGGCGAATTCATCGGATCCGGCACCGTCGGCAATGGATGCGGGCTCGAACTCGGCTGGTATCTCGAACATGGCGATACGATCGAACTCGAAGTCGAAAAGATCGGCATATTGAAGAACCGGGTCGAGCGGCAATAGCCGTTTGCGACCACGCTCCACAAAAAGAACATCCAGCGAGGAACCGCCATGGCGCGCAGATTGATCGACATTTCCGTCCCCCTGCAAAACGACGTGCCGGCCGATCCGCCCGGCAACCACCCGACCATCCAGTACATTGATCACCAGCAGGGGCTGCCGCGCATGCTGCAGTTCTTCGAAGGGTTGAAGGCGGAAGATCTGCCGGACGGCCAAGGCTGGGCCGTGGAGCAGGTATCGCTCTCCACCCACAACGGCACGCATCTGGATGCGCCCTGGCATTTCCATCCCACCATGAACCGCGGCGAGCGTTCATGGACCATCGACGAGGTGCCGCTGGAATGGTGCTTCCAGCCGGGTGTGAAGCTCGACTTCCGGCATTTGCCGGATGGCTACGTCGCGACCGCCAAGGATGTCGAAGCGGAATTGAAGCGCATCGGCCATACGCTGTCGCCCCTTGAGATCGTCGTGGTCAATACCAGCGCCGGCGCCAAATACGGGCAGCAGGACTACGTCACCTCCGGCTGCGGCATGGGCTACGAGGCGACGATGTATCTGTTGGAGCGCGGCGTGCGCCTGACCGGCATCGACGGCTGGAGCTGGGATGCGCCGTTCGTCTACACCGCGAAGAAATATGCCGAGACGAAGGACGCCAGCCTGATCTGGGAAGGCCACAAGGCCGGCCGCCACATCGGCTATTGCCACCTCGAGAAGCTGCACAATCTCGAGCAATTGCCGTCGACCGGATTCATGGTGTCGTGCTTCCCGGTGAAGATCGAGCGCGCATCTGCAGGCTGGACCCGGGCGGTCGCCATTCTCGACGGTTGAAGGCTGCACGCAACAACAACAAGATCGGGGAGAGAACGAATGACGGATTTGCGCACGGCCCCGCTGCGGGGATGCTTCTGCTGTGGTCACTTAAATCAGTCATTCGCCGCACCAAGCCGGCGTGGCTTTATGCTCGGTGCCGGCGCGCTGGCGATGACGACGGCGGTCGGTGGTGGCCGGGTGGGGGCACAAACCGCCGACGCAAAGCCGTTCCGGATCGACGTTCACCATCATCTCTCGCCGCCAACCTACGTGACCGCGTCGAACGACAGCGGCTTCGGCGATCCCTTGATGAAGAACTGGACGATCGAGAAATCGCTCGCCGATATGGACAAGGCCGGCATCGCCACTGCGATGCTGTCCGTGACTACGCCCGCGGTCAATTTCACCAAGGGCGATACGGCACGAAGGCTCTGCCGCGAGTCGAACGAATATGCCGCTAAGCTGGTCGCGGATTATCCCGGGCGGTTCGGCAATTTCGCAATGCTGCCGCTCGCCGACGCCGAAGGCAGCCTGCGCGAACTCACTTATGCGCTCGACACGCTCAAGGCCGACGGCATTGCCTTGATGACGAGCTACGGCGACAAATGGCTCGGAGATCCGTTGTTCTTGCCGGTCATGGAGGAGCTCAATCGCCGCAAGGCGCTGGTCTACACCCATCCCACCGCGGCCAATTGTTGCGTGAACCTGGCGCCGACGCAGCCGCCCGTCATGATCGAGTTCGGCACCGACACGACGCGCACGATCGCCGACATCGTCTTCTCCGGCAACGCGCGGCGGTTTCCCGAAATCCGATGGATATTCTCCCACGCCGGCGGAACGATGCCGTTCCTGATCGAGCGCTTCGTCCGGCATCCGCTGCTGGCGCCGAAGGCGAAGGAGACGGTGCCCGACGGCACGCTCACCGAGCTCAAGCGCTTCTTCTACGACACCGCGCAAACATCCAACCGTGGTGCGATGTCGGCGCTGGCGGCGATCATTCCTCCGTCGCAGATCGTGTTCGGGACCGATTTCCCGTACCGGACCGGCATCGATCATGTGAAGGGGCTGCGCGAGGCGGGTGTGTTCACGGAGGAGCAGATGGCGGCGATCGAGCGGGGGAATGCGCTCAAGCTGCTTCCCCGGCTTGCAAGTTAAGCCGGGCGCGGACGGCGCTCTCTGTGCGCGGAAGCAATCGGCCAAAGAAAAAGGCGTGCCGTTTGGCACGCCTGATTCCGTTAACGATCCCGTCTGACGCGACGGCGATCGGCCTATCACCACCTGCAGACGCGGGCGCCGTAGGCGTTCCACCAGCATCGCGGGCCAGGGCGTACAACAACGGGCCCACCATAGAAGCCTCGGCCGCGATAGAAGCCACGACCGCCGCGATAGAAGCCACGGCCGCCATAATAGCCTCTGCCTCTGCCGCGGTACGCCTGTGCGGACGTGGTTGTTCCGCCCACCAGAATCGCAGACGTGCTGGCCACGTAGACGAACAACAAAGCCAGCGCTGCAAGACAGCGGGTCAGGATATTGTAGCGTTTAGCCATTCGAGAATCTCCCGGTCACTTCCGAAACACCTGCACTTCGGCACTATCTCACGTAGACGCGCGAGAATGCTTTCAGTTCAGATGCACTAAGACAATATTTTTACTAAGGTTCTTGCGGGCTTTCCGGACTTTATTGAGAAGGGAAGGTAAGGTCAAGTTACGGTGGTTTTGCTGCGGATTCCTGCGGCGCGCATTCATCTTCCTGAATGTTGGATGAACACTTAGGATTGTGCGCTGCAGAACTTCGATTGAAAAAATCTGCAAGGCCACGCCAAGAACTTGATGTCGACACGATCTCCATTTTTCAGCGCAAGACGATCCTCTCCTGACGAGTACCCATGCCAAAAAAACACACTTATGTCCTTGGTCTGAACACCTATGACCATGATGTCAGCGCCTGCCTGTTGCGCGACGGCGCCATTGCGTTTGCGATCGCCAAGGAGCGGATCACGCGGGCCAAGCACGCATCGGGCTTCTACAAAGAAGTGATCGATTATTGTCTCGAAGCCGAAGGCATTGCGCTCGACGACGTCGATCTGGTGGTGCGCAATTGCTACATCCTGCCGGTCCCGGAAATGGAAGAGCGGCTGGTCTATTTCGACGCGCCGGGCTTCCTGCCGGAATTCGAGCGCGACGAGGCAGCCAAGCATCCGCTGTATCTGAAACATTCGGACAAGGTGGTCACGATCTCTCATCATCTCGCGCACGCCTACAGCGCGTTCGCGGTGTCGCCGTTCGAGGATGGCGTCGTGATGATCGTCGATGGCGTCGGCAGCTATCGCTCCGACGTCATGGAATCATTTCCCGCCAGCGACCCGGCAACAGCGCTGGCACGAGAATCCGAAAGTTATTACAGGTTCAATGGGACGACCCTCGAGTGCCTGAAGAAGGTCTGGATGGAGCCGGATCGCGGCTTCCTCAGCGACGAATTCTACACCATGCCCGGGCTCGGCGCGCTCTACAGCCGCGCCTCGACCTACATCTTTGGCGACTGGAACAAGTGCGGCGAGCTGATGGGACTGGCGCCCTATGGCCGCCGCGACCAGGTCAAGCATCTGCTCGAACTGCACGACGGCAAGCTGCACGTGCCGCACTGGACCGCCGACTTCAAGCAGCCTTACGTGTTCGAACCCGGCAGCAACTGGGAGAAACACCCTGCGATGCGGCACTGGGAAGACCTGGCCTGGCGCACGCAGGACGATACCGAGAACGTGCTGCTGGCCCGCGCCCGCTGGTTGCGCGAAACCACCGGCGCGAAGAACCTCTGTATGGCCGGCGGCGTTGCACTGAATTGCGTGGCGAATGGGCGCGTCGCCCGCGAAGCCGGTTTCGAGAACGTCTGGATTCAGCCTGCCGCGGGCGATGACGGGATTGCGATCGGCTGCGCCTATTACGGCTGGCTCGAAATCCTGAAGCAGCGCCGCGCCTTCGTGATGGATCACGCCTATGTCGGCAGGCGCTACAGCGACCAGGATGCCGCCAAGGAGTTACAGAAGTTTCTGGTGCGGATCCAGGTCGACGCCGTCAGGAGCGACAATGTCTGCCGCGACACCGCCAAACTGCTCGCCGATCAGAAGGTGATCGGCTGGTTTCAGGACCGCTCGGAATTCGGGCCGCGCGCGCTCGGCAACCGCAGCCTGCTGGCCGATCCACGCAAGCCCGAGATGAAGGACATCCTCAACAGCCGCGTGAAGCACCGGCAGGCGTTCCGGCCGTTCGCGCCGATCGTGCTGTCCGAGCGCATGAAGGATATTTTTGAAGGCAAGGAAGACTCGCCCTTCATGCTGATCGCCAAGCCGGTTCGCCCTGAATGGCGCGACAAGATCCCGGCGATCGTGCATGTCGATGGCACTGCACGCGTCCAGACCGTGCGCGAAGAAACCAATCCGATGCTCTACCGCCTGCTGAAGGAATTCGAGGCCTTGACCGGCGTTCCCGTGCTGATCAACACCTCATTCAACATCAAGGGCGAGCCCATCGTGGAAGCGCCGCAGGACGCCGTGAACTGCTTTCTGACTACGGGCGTCGATCATCTGGTGATCCACGACACGATCGTATCGAAGAACGCGATGCACAAGGTGGTGGCGCCGCTAGTCAATATCTACACCGACGTGCGGACGTTGGTGGCATCGACCGCGCAGCCGGCCTGAACCCGCCTGCCGGAGACCAGCCGAGAGCCGCTCAGGCGGCCTTCGGCGCCGCCGGCTTCAGCGGCTTGTCCTGCCGCTTTGACCAGGAAATGTAGTAGGCGACGATGGTCATGATCGCGATGCCGGTCACGCTGACGAAGATCTGCGCGAACAGCGAGCCCGAGCTCATCGACAGTTCGAAATGCCCGACGAACGACAGGAACACGCCGACGCAGAATACGGCGAGCGACTGCTGGCCGCAGACCACCAGCGGATCGAAAATCCTCCACTCCAGCCCCGGCCATTCCTTCGGCACGAAGCGGATGATCAGGATCACGATCGCCACGAAGTGCAGGAAGCGATACGGCGCGAGGTTGGTCTTGTCGTTAGGATTGAACGTCGAATACAGCCACTGCGGGAACATTTCGCCGAAAGTCGGGAATCGGCCGGCCATGGTCATGATCAGGGCGAAGATCAGATAGCCGATGCACAGATACAGCGTGATAGGCGCGTTGATGATCGCGAGGTTGTTGCGGGCGCCGCCTAGCGCGCACCATGCGCCGAATACGAACAGCACCTGCCAGGCGAACGGATTGAAGTACCAGGTACCCTGCGGGTAGGCGGGCAGGTTCCAGCCGGTCTGCCGCGACACCAGCCACAGCACGATTGCCGCCACCATGGTCCAGTTGGGCTGGCGCAGCATGATCCATAGCACCGGCGGGAACAGACCCATTAGCACGATGTAGAGCGGCAGCACGTCGAGATTGACCGGCTTGAACTTCAGGAACAGTCCCTGCCGTAGGGTTTCGGTGGCGTTGTCGATCAGGCCGACCACATTGAAGTCGTTGACCAGTTGGGAATCGCCGAAGCGCAGGGCGAGATAGCTGATCGAGGCGATATAGATCACGAACAGGATGATGTGGGCGACATAAAGCTGCCAGACACGTTTGGTCAGCCGGGTGGCGCCGACAATGAAGCCGCGCTCGAGCATCATCCGGGCATAGACGAATGAGGCGGTATAGCCGGAAATGAAGACGAACAGGTCGGCGGCGTCGCTAAACCCGTAATTGCGGGTGGTGATCCAGTTCACGACATTGTCTGGAATATGGTCCAGATAGATCGCCCAGTTCGCGACTCCGCGAAACAGGTCGAGCCGGAGGTCGCGTCCTTTTTCTGGCAGGGTGGCGTTGATTTTCATGGGTGCCGCTTCGTGATGCTTTCGGGAAGATCGTGCCGCAAGACCGGGTCCTGGGCGCCGGATAGCCCTGGATTGTCACATTACGGCATAATGACTATACCGGCACGGAAATGGTACATCCGGGTTTCCGGAATCACCGATCAAATTCATGAAAGGTGTCTCTATACTATCCCGGCCGTTTCCACCAAACGCTTCCATATCGCTTGAGGACCCGACCATCCAATGACCGCCCGCATTTTCAAGCCTGCCAAGAACGCGATGCAATCGGGAAGGGCCCAGACCCAGGAATGGCAGCTCGATTACGAGCCCGAGCAGCCGCAGGCGATCGAGCCGCTGATGGGCTGGACCTCATCCTCTGACATGAAGCAGCAGCTCACCTTGCGCTTCGACACCAAGGAAGACGCGATCGCCTATTGCGAGCGCAAGGGCATCGCCTACCAGGTGATCGAGCCCAAGGATTCGGTGCGCCGGCCGGCCGCTTACGCCGACAATTTCGCCTTCAAGCGCGTCGAGCCCTGGACCCACTGAGAGAGCCCGGCCGGCACGCTTTCCGGTCGCGCGACGCGAGGGCGTTATGGACAGGACTACTGTGCCGGGTTAGATGCCGCCGGACTTGGGGATATCGGCAGCGGCGCATCCTTGGCGACGCCAAGCACCGGGAAGGTCCTAATGTTGCGGACCTCGGGCATCGCTGAAAATTGCAGAAGCTGCTGGTGCATGCCCTCGACGTTTCGCGCCACGCATTTGAGCAGATAATCGGCGTCGCCCGAAATGCGCCAGCTCTGCTGGACCAGCGGTATTGCCGCGATCGATTTTTCGAACGCCTGCAACGTCGCCTGAGCCTGGCTCTGCAACTGAATCAATACGTAGGAAATAACCTCATAACCAAGGAGCTTTTCGTCGAGCGTGGCTCGGATAGCACTGACATAGCCGCGCTCGCGCAAGGACCGAACGCGCCGCCGGCACGGAGGCTCCGACAGGCCGACTCTATCAGCCAGCTCATTGTTGCGGATGCGTCCGTCCTTCTGCAACTCGGACAGGATTTTTAGGTCGAATTCGTCGAGGGGTTGACGTTCCGTCATCGGCACCTCATCCGCCCTCCGGCCTGCCGCGAGCCGTGACATCAGGGGAGGGCGCGCGCTTGGTTTGCGCCCGGTCAACCGTCGCGCCAGGAGCGACGCCGGATAGTACCAGCTTCTCATGGGCGGCGACGATCGCCTCCTTGGTGAGCCGCCCGCCGGGCCGGTACCAGGCAGTGAGGCCGGTCAGGAGCGACAGGATCGCAAACGTCGCCACCTGGATGTCAACGACCTCGAACTCGCCTTCCGCGACACCCTCGGTGAGAATTTCCGCAAGCCGCCGCTCATAGGCGCCGCGCAGCGCCACGATCTCCTCGTAGTTCTTCTGCTCCAGGCTTCGCAGCTCGGAATTGGCGATGAAGACCTCGCGCTTCTTGGTCATGTGGTAGCTGACGTGAAAGGCGACGAAGGCGCGGAGCTTGTCGGCCGGCCCCTGTTTCCCCTGCAGGGCGCGATCGAGCTGGCGCAGCAGCTCGTTGATGTGGTCCCGTACCAGCACGAACAGCAATTCCTGCTTGGTCGAGATGTGATTGTAGAGCGAGCCCGACTGGATCCCGACTTCGGCCGCAAGCTGGCGCAGGCTCATCGCCGCGTAGCCGTGCTCGAAGATCAGGCGCAGCCCGGCTTTGCGGATCGCCTCCATCGTCTTGGGGCCGTGTGAGCCGATCGTCCGCGCCATTTGGCCTCTGAGAGTGGAGGGCGTTCGCCGCCCTTGAAACGAGCAAGCGGCCGTATAATTCTGGCACGAAAAGATAGTAATTTCAATTTTCTGCGGCGTTCATTTGAGCCTCAATATGTCCCACTTGCGAGGATAGTAAAAAAACGTATGATCGTTTAATTCGAAGATATGCAAGGGTGGAACGATGGCCTCAAACAGGGCGCTGCTTCTCAACTTCGACCTCGGCGAGACTGCGGACGCAATTCGCGAGACCGTGCATGCGTTTTCGCAAAACGAAATCGCCCCGCGCGCCGCCGAGATCGACCGCAGCAATCAGTTCCCACGCGATCTCTGGCCCAGGATCGGCGCGCTCGGCCTGCACGGCATCACGGTGGAAGAGGAATATGGCGGCGCGGGTCTCGGTTATCTTGAGCACTGCATCGCACTGGAAGAAATGTCGCGGGCATCAGCCTCCGTCGGCCTGTCCTACGGCGCCCATTCCAACCTCTGCGTCAACCAGATCCGCCGCAACGGCAGTGATGCACAGAAGCGCAAATACCTGCCGAAGCTCATCTCGGGCGAGCATGTCGGCTCGCTCGCGATGTCGGAGCCGGGTGCTGGCTCGGACGTGGTCTCGATGAAGACCCGCGCCGAAAAGAAGGGCGACCGCTTCGTGCTGAACGGCAACAAGATGTGGATCACCAACGGCCCTGAGGCGGACACGCTGGTGGTCTACGCCAAGACTGATCCTAACGCCGGCCCGCGCGGCATCACCGCCTTCCTCATCGAAAAGGGCATGAAGGGCTTTTCCACGGCGCAGAAACTCGACAAGCTCGGCATGCGCGGCTCCGACACCTGCGAACTGCTGTTTGAGGATTGCGAGGTGCCGGAAGAGAATGTGCTCAGCGAGGTCGGCCGTGGCGCCAATGTGTTGATGAGCGGCCTCGACTATGAGCGCGCGGTGCTGGCGGCGGGGCCGATCGGCATCATGCAGGCCTGCATGGACGTGGTGCTGCCCTACGTGCACGAGCGCAAGCAGTTCGGTGAGCCGATCGGCAGCTTCCAGCTGGTGCAGGGCAAGATAGCCGACATGTACACCACGATGAACGCCTCGCGCGCCTACGTGTACGCCGTGGCAAAAGCCTGCGACCGCGGCGAGACCACGCGCGAGGACGCCGCCGGTGCGATCCTCTACGCCGCGGAGAAGGCGACGCAATGCGCGCTCGACGCCATCCAGCTCCTCGGCGGCAACGGCTATATCAACGACTACCCGACCGGGCGGCTGTTGCGCGACGCCAAACTCTACGAGATTGGCGCCGGCACCAGCGAAATCCGCCGCATGCTGATCGGCCGGGAGCTGTTCGAAAAGACGGCTTGAACTTCACATCGAGGCAAAGATGATACAGGCTGTCATATCTTCCTCGAACGTTACGTTCCGGCCGTCCTGAAGCCGTTCCAACGGCTCCCTCGCATCCAAAGAAAACGCCGATCATGCCGCTTCATTCCACCATCGATCCTGCATCCTCCGAGTTTGCCCGCAATGCCGATGTGATGCGGGGTCTCGTGGCCGAACTGCGCGAGAAGCTCAAGGTGGTCGCCGGCGGTGGCGGCGAGGTGTCGCGTAAGCGGCATACATCGAGGGGCAAGATGCTGGCGCGCGAACGCGTCGACCTGCTGGTCGATCCCGGCACGGCGTTTCTCGAACTATCGCCGCTCGCAGCCCACGGGCTCTATGGCGGCGACGTCCATTCTGCGAGCGTCATTACCGGGGTGGGACGTATTTCGGGCCGTGAATGCGTGATCGTCGCCAACGACGCCACCATCAAGGGCGGCACCTACTATCCGATGACGGTGAAGAAGCATCTGCGCGCGCAGGATATCGCGCGCCAGAACAATTTGCCCTGCGTCTACATGGTCGATTCCGGCGGCGCCTTCCTGCCGATGCAAGACGAGATCTTTCCGGACGAGCGGCATTTCGGCCGCATCTTCTACAACCAGGCGCAGATGTCCTCGCAGGGCATCCCGCAGATCGCGATCGTGATGGGCTCGTGCACCGCGGGCGGCGCCTATGTGCCGGCGATGTCGGACGAGAGCATCATCGTGCGCAATCAGGGCACCATCTTCCTCGGCGGTCCGCCGTTGGTGAAGGCCGCGACCGGCGAGGTGGTATCCGCCGAAGAGCTCGGCGGCGCCGACGTGCATTCCCGCCACTCCGGCGTCACCGATCACTATGCGCAGAATGATGCACATGCGATCGGAATCGCCCGGCGCATCGTCGCCATGCTGAAGCCGCCGACGCGCGCGGTGCTGAACATGCGCGAGCCGCGGGAGCCGCTGTTTCCCGCCGAGGAAATCTACGGCGTCGTCCCCGCCGACGGCAGAAAACCGTTCGACGTGCACGATATCATCGCGCGGATCGTCGACGGCTCGGAGTTCGACGAGTTCAAGAAGCTCTACGGCGCGACGCTGATTTGCGGCTTCGCCCATATCTGGGGTTATCCGGTCGGCATCATCGCCAACAATGGCATCCTGTTCAGCGAGAGTTCGCTGAAGGGCGCGCACTTCATCGAGCTGTGCTGCCAGCGCAATATTCCACTGGTGTTTTTGCAGAACATCACCGGCTTCATGGTGGGCAAGAAATACGAGGCCGGTGGCATCGCGCGCGATGGCGCCAAGCTGGTGACGGCGGTCGCGACCGCCGGCGTGCCGAAATTCACTGTCGTGATCGGCGGCTCCTATGGCGCCGGAAATTACGGCATGTCTGGCCGCGCCTATTCTCCGCGTTTCCTCTGGATGTGGCCAAACGCGCGTATTTCGGTAATGGGCGGTGAACAGGCCTCCATGGTGCTGAGCCAGGTCCGCCGCGACAATATCGAGGCGAAGGGCGAAAGCTGGTCGGCCGAGGAAGAGGACAAGTTCCGCGCACCGATCCGTGCCCAGTATGAAAGCCAGGGCAATCCCTATTACGCCACCGCGCGGCTGTGGGATGATGGCGTGATCGATCCCGCCGACACCCGCCTGGTGCTGGGCCTTGGGCTGTCCGCCGCGGCCAACGCGCCGATTGAACCCACGAAATTCGGCCTGTTCAGGATGTGATGATGGACCGCTCGAAACTTTACCGGCGTTTTCGCACCCTCCTGATCGCCAACCGCGGCGAGATTGCCTGCCGTGTGATCCGTTCCGCCCGCGCCATGGGCCTGCGCACTGTCGCCGTCTACTCCGAGGCCGACCGCGACGCCATGCACGTCGCCATGGCCGACGAGGCCGTGCTGCTTGGACCGGCCCGGGCGCGAGACAGCTATCTCAACGTCGAGCGCGTGATCGAAGCGGCGCGCCAGACCGGCGCCGAGGCGGTGCATCCCGGCTACGGTTTTCTGTCTGAAAATGCCGAATTCGCGCAGGCCTGCCTGAATGCCGGGCTGGTGTTCGTGGGCCCCACGGCCGAGATGATGACGGCGATGGGCTCGAAGTCCGGCTCGAAAGCGCTGATGGAAAAGGCTGGCGTGCCATTGGTGCCCGGCTATCACGGCGAGGCCCAGGACGAGGCGACGCTTGCGAAGGCCGCCGAGAAGATCGGATTCCCCGTGCTGGTCAAGGCTTCCGCCGGCGGCGGTGGGCGGGGCATGCGCGTGGTCAATTCGGCCGGCGAGCTTGCGGCGGCGATCGTCAGCGCCAAACGCGAAGCGAAGGCTGCGTTCGGCGACGATCGCATGCTGATCGAGAAATTCGTGCAAAACCCCCGGCACATCGAGGTGCAGATCATCGGCGACAGCCACGGCAATCTGCTCTCGCTCTGGGAGCGCGAATGCACGCTGCAGCGGCGGCACCAGAAGGTGATCGAGGAGGCGCCGTCGCCGACGCTGGACGCCAAGCAACGCGAAACAGTCTGCGCGGCTGCGCGCAAGGCGGCTGCCGCGGTCAATTATGTCGGCGCCGGCACCATCGAATTCGTCTCCGACGGCAAGGAGGTGTTCTTCATCGAAATGAACACCCGCCTGCAGGTCGAGCATCCCGTGACCGAACTCATCACCGGCGTCGACCTCGTCGAATGGCAGTTGCGGGTGGCGTTCGGCGAAACGCTGCCGTTGGCGCAGAACGAGATCAAGCTGAACGGACACGCCATCGAGGCGCGGGTCTATGCCGAGAATCCGCAGAAGAATTTTATGCCGTCGGTCGGTCGGATCAGGACCTGGCGCACGCCTGAGGCGGTCGACGGCCTGCGGATCGATGCAGGCTACCGCAGCGGCGATGCGGTGTCGCCATACTACGATGCCATGCTTGCCAAGGTCATCGCATGGGCGCCGACCCGGCAGGCGGCGATCGAGCGGCTGAACCGTGGGCTGGAAGAGACCGACGTCCGCGGCATCGTCACCAACATTGCGTTCCTGTCCGCGCTGGTGACGCACCCGCAGGTGCGCGCCAATACCATCGACACCGGCTTCATCGAGCGCGAACTGAAGAAGCTGACGGAATCGTCGGGAACGGCAGGGGACCTCGAGCTTTGTGCCGCGGTAGCGGCAATTGTTGTCGATGAGCAGAACGCCGCGCGAAAGCAAGCGCATTCACCCTGGCAGACGTTTGGCTGGATGCCGGTCGGCCAGCGAAAGCGGGTGTTCTCCTTCCGTCAGGGGCAGGGCACCGAACACGGGGTGACGCTGCACTATGGCAATGGTGCATCGAAACTGACCATCGGCAAGCATGAGTTCGTTTTCGCGACGTCGCCCGCGGAAGAAGGCAGCTTCGATCTGACGATCGAGGGCATAAAATCGCGCGTCACGGCCGTGATCGAAGGCCACGAGCTTTACCTCCGCACCCGGAACGGCCGCTTCGATCTGCATTGGGTCGATCCGTTCGGCGGCGAGACGGAGGAACTGGTCGGCGAGGACAAGATCGTGGCGCCGCTGCCGGGGACCGTGGTGGCACTGCTGGCCGAGGAAGGCGCGACGCTCGAGAAGGGCGCGGCGATCCTGACGCTGGAAGTCATGAAGATGGAGCAGACCCTGCGTGCGCCGTTTGCGGGCGTGTTGAAGAAAATCAGGTGCAAGGTCGGCGATATCGTCGGCGAAGGCGTCGAGCTCGCCGAAATCGAACCGGCGGCTGTGTCATGAGCGAAGGCGTTCACATTGTCGAGGTCGGCCCGCGCGACGGGCTGCAGAACGAGAAGACGCCGATCAGCGTCGCCGACCGGATCGCGTTCATTGAGGCATTGATCGGCGCGGGCCTCCACACCGTCGAGGTCGGCGCCTTCGTCTCTCCAAAGGCGATCCCGCAGATGGTCGGATCGGCCGAGGTGTTGCGGGGCGTCAACCACCATACGAATTGCGAACTGCCGGTATTGGTGCCGAACGAGAAGGGCTACGAGGCTTCTCAGGCCGCCGGCGCCAAACTGATCGCGGTATTCGCTGCGGCGTCGGAAAGCTTTTCCCGCGCCAACATCAATTGTTCGATCGCGGAATCGATCGAACGCTTCAAGCCGGTGCTCGCCCGCGCGAGGGCCGATGGCGTCCGGGTGCGCGGCTACATCTCCACTGTGCTCGGCTGTCCCTATGAGGGCGAGATCAAGCCGCAGGCGGTGGTCGATGTCGCAAAGGTGTTGTGGGATCTCGGCTGTTACGAAATCTCGCTCGGCGACACCATCGGCGTCGGCACGCCCTCGAAGGCGCGGCAGCTATTGCGCGCGGTCGCCGGCCATGTGCCGATGGCCAATCTGGCGATGCATTTCCACGATACCTATGGCCAGGCACTCGCCAATCTCTACGCCGGGATGGAAGAGGGCTGCCGCGTGATCGACTCCGCCGCCGGCGGTCTTGGCGGATGTCCCTACGCCCCCGGCGCGACGGGAAATGTCGCAACCGAGGATGTGGTCTACATGCTCGAAGGCATAGGCATTGCGACCGGCGTCGATATGGCAAAGCTGGTCGCTGCAACCAATGTCGTCAGTGGGCTGATCGGCCGCCCGCCGGTCAGCCGCGTTGCTGCGGCGCTGAACGCGAAGGCGCGGGCCGCCAAGTAGGCCGCTTACGCGGCCTTTAGGCCGACGTTCGGCAGCACCGGCCGGTTCTTGAGCGCTTTCGCCATCATCGCTTCGACCTCTGCTTTCTCGTGCGGCAGCAGCGCCAGCCGCGGCGGACGGGTCAGCGCGGTGCCGCGGCCCATGATGTGCTCGCAAAGCTTGATGCACTGGACGAGGTCCGGACGGGCATCGAGGTGCAATAGCGGCATGAACCATTCGTACAGCGGCATCGCCTCGGCATAGCGCCCCGCCTTGGCGAGGCGGAACAAGGTCTCGCCCTCGCGCGGGAAAGCGTTCGACATGCCGGAGACCCAGCCGACCGCGCCCATGGCGACGCTCTCGACGATGACGTCGTCGAGGCCAGCAAACAGGACGAAACGGTCACCAACCATGTTGCGGGTGTCGATGAAGCGCCGTGTGTCGCCGGAGGAGTCCTTGAAGCAGACGACGGTCTCGACGTCGGCGAGCGAGGCCAGAATGTCCGGCGTGACGTCGTTCTTGTAGATCGGCGGATTGTTGTAGAGCATCACCGGCAGGTCGGTCGCCGTGGCGACCGCGCGGAAATGTGCGGCAGTCTCGTGCGGTTTGGACGAATAGACCAGCGCCGGCATCACCATCACGCCGTCGATGCCGACGCGCGCCGCTTCCTTGGCGGTTTCGACGGCGAAGGCGGTCGTGAACTCGGCGATGCCGCACAGCACGGGCACGCGACCCGCTGCGACGGATTTCGCGGCTTCCATGATCGCGACCTTCTCCTTGCGCTCCAGCGAAGTGTTCTCGCCGACGGATCCGCAGACGATCAATCCGGAAACGCCGTCGCGGATCAGGCCGTCCATGACCTTGGCGGTCGCATCGATATTGAGCGACAGGTCGTCATTGAATTGCGTGGTGACCGCCGGGAAGACGCCTTCCCAGGAAATGCGTGGGCTCATTTGTTTAGCTCCATTGGAATTGTTGCGGCGGACTGATGAATCCGCCGGGCTTTGGCTTGAAAACGATGGGATGGGATCAGAGCGTCGCGCCGACTTTGCGCAACTCGGCAAGGACCGGGGCCTTGGGCAGCCAGACCTTGTCGAATTCGGCAATGACCGCTTCGGTATCCCCGGCCGGGACCTGACGGATCGGGATCGGCGCGTTCTTAAAGTTCTCGATCAGCTTGGGCTCATTGCCGGCCAATTCATCGATCTGCGCATCGAGCGTCGATTTGACGGTCTTGGTGATCAGCTCGCGGTCGGCCGCCGGCAGCGATTGCCAGACGCGGCCGGAGACGATCGCTGCCATCGGCATGAAGACGGCATTCATCTGCAGGATGACTTTCGACACCTTGTCGAAGCGCTGGTTCCAGGAGAACTCCAAGTCCGCCTCGAGGCCGTCGACCTGGCCGTTCGCCATGGCGTCAAACACCTGCGGCGTCGGGATCGGCGTCGGCGCCGCGCCCAGAGACGAATAGAAATCGCGATAGACCGGCGTCGGGTTGATGCGCAGCTTCATGCCCTTGATATCGGCCAAGGTCGTCAGGTCCTTCGACGAGAAGATGGCGCGCATGCCGGTGATGCCCCAGCCGAGGCCAATCGTGCCGGTTTCCTGCGGCAGCACCTCGAACAGCTTGATCGCGGCCGGATGGCGAACGAATTTGGCGACCGACGGCGTCGAGCGCACGATGTAGGGCGCGTTGATCGCAGCGATATGCGGCACGCGCGAGCCGAGCTCGGCGGCCTGGATGAAGCCCATATCGAGCGCGCCGGACTGCAATTGCTGCATCATCGCCGGTTCATTGCCGAGTTGGCCGGAGTGAAACACCGTCATGGTCAGGCGGCCGTTGGTAGCAGCCTTGAGGTCGTCGCCGAGTTTCAGCGCCGCCTTGTTCCAGGAATGACCATTGGGCGTGATCAGGCCGAGGCGGAATTCCTTGGCTTGCGCTAGCGCCAACGACGGCGCGAACAGTGGCACGGCCGCGCTGGCGGCAAGGAAGCGGCGACGTGAAAGCGACATGACAATGCTCCTTGAGGGGTTTGGACCTACTTGATGAGGACGAGGGAGAGGGAGGGATAGAGCGAGAGCAGCACCAGCAGGATGCAGGAGATGCCGAACAGCGGCAGCGTCACCATGAACATCTTGCCGGGCTTGGCGCCGGTTACGGCTGCCGCCACGAAGAAGCAAAGACCGACCGGGGGCGACAGCAATCCAAGCACCAGGTTGATCACCACGACGACGCCGAACTGGCGTGGGTCGATGTGATAGATCTCGGTCGCGACCGGCAGCAGAATCGGCACCGTCATGATCAGGCCGGGAATGCCGTCGATCACCGTTCCGATCACCAGCAGGATCACGTTGCAAAGCAGCATGAAGCTGACGGGATCCTTGGCGACCGACTGGATCCATGCGGCGGTCTCCTGCGGCACCTTGCCGAACACCAGCACCCAGGAGAACACGGCGGCCGCCGCGACCAGGAACAGTACGATGGCCGAGTAGACGCCTGCGCGCAGCATCATCTGTGGGAGCTGCGAAAACCTGAACTCCTTGGTCCAGAATTTTCCGACGAGAGCGGCGGCTACCGCGCCGACGGCCGCGGACTCCGTCGCGTTGGCGAGCCCGCCGAGAATGCTGCCGACGATCACGATCGGAATCAGCAGCGTCGGCGATGTCCGCAGGATCGTCGCCAGCCGCTGCCGCGGTGTCTGATAATCGGCCTTGGGATAGTTGTAGACGTATCCCATCAGTGCGATGGCGATGCAGAACATCGCGGTCAGGATCACGCCGGGCACGATGCCGGCAATCAGCATGTCGCTGACCGATACCTGCGCCAGCACGCTGTAGACGACGAACATCACCGAGGGTGGAATGATCGGCCCGAGCATGCCGCCATAGGCGGTCAAGCCGGCCGCGAAGGTCTTGTCGTAGCCCTTCTTTTCCATCTCCGGCACCATGATCTGCGCCATGATCGCGACCTGTGCGGTCGCAGATCCCAGGATGGAGGAGATGAACATGTTGGCGAGAATGTTGACGTAGGCGAGCCCGCCCTTCAGCGAGCCGACAAAGGCCATCGCCATGTCGACGATGCGCCGGGTAATGCCGCCGCCGTTCATGATTTCGCCGATCAGGATGAACAGCGGGATGGCGATCAGGCCGTAGCTGTCGACCCCGCCGAAGAGCTGCAGCGGGTAGGATTGAAACAGCACCGGATTGCCTGACGCGATGATGAAGACGAGCCCGGCCAGGCAGAGGCAAAGGCCGATCGGTACCCCGACCAACATGATCGCGATGAAGGCGGCTGACGTGATCACTAGTTGACCCCGTCGAGTTCTGAGAGTTGAAAACCCTTCGGCGGCGTCCGTGGCACCAGTTCGAGATCTTCGAGCAGGTTTGCCACGCCGTGAATGGTCATGGAGACTGCGAAGATCGGCAGCGTCAAATAGAGCACCCAGGTCGGCCAGTTCAGCGTTTGGGTGCGCTCGGTGTAGAGGAAGTTGAATGTCTCGGCGGCGAGCTTGCGCGCGTCGAAGCCGGCGCGGGCAAGCCCGATCGGATCCATCCAGAGGAAGCAGGTGATGATCAGCGCCACGCCGAACACGACGACCATGCCGGTCGCGATGACCTTCGCGAACTTCTGATGCCGCGCCGAGAGGCGCTCGGTCATCATGGTGACGGCGAAGTCGAGCCTGAGCCGCGTCATCGCGGAGGCGCCGATGAAGGTCAGCCAGACCACGCAATAGACCGCGGATTCATCGATCCAGTAGATCGGGAAGTGCGAATAGCGGGTGACGACATTCACCAGGATCAGCGCCGTCAGCAGATACATCAGCCCCATCAGGGCGATGCGCTCGAAAGCGAGCAGCAGACTCGAAGCCCTGACGACGATTCCCCGGGTGCTGAACGCTGGCATGTCCGCAATTGCCTGCTCGATCATAAAGAGCCCCGCTGCCCGTCAAGATTTCTCGTGCCATCCGAAATTGTATAATTTATACAATGTTGTCAAATGGAGATTATGGACGCCTCGGCTTTCGCTGCGGCGGACCAATTCAATGCGAAATGGGGCCGCCTCGATCGGAAAGGCCGGCGATGACGACGGAAGATCAAATGAAAGTCCCTCTGAAGCACCGGACGCTGTCGGCTGCGATCGTCGATCAGCTCAGGCAGTCCATTCTCGACGGGACTTATCCAGCCGGCTCACAACTTCGGCAGGATGCGTTGGGCGAGGCATACGGCGTCAGCCGCATTCCAGTGCGCGAAGCGCTGTTTCAGCTCGAGGCGGAGGGGCTGGTGCGCATCGTCCCGCAAAAAGGCGCGATCGTATCGGAACTGTCGCTGGACGAAATCAACGACGTGTTCGATCTTCGCGGAATCATGGAGCCGCGGCTCTTGGCGCAGTCGGCGCCGCACTTTGCGGAACAAGACTTTGCCGCGCTGGACGACATCCAGAAGCGCTTCGAGAAAGCGATCAAGGCGCGCAACGTCAGCGAATGGGGGCAGCTCAACGCTGACTTCCACATGGCACTATATGTTCACGCCCGGCAGCCGCGTACCAAGGCGATCGTCGTGGCGCTCTTGCAGACCAGCGACCGCTACACGCGTCTGCAACTCTCCAATACCAAGGCGATGGGCACGGCCGAAAAGGAGCACGCTCACCTGATCGAGCTGTGCCGGGCGAAAGAGATCGACCAGGCCTGCCGGTTTCTGCAGCAGCATATCGAGGCTGTCAGAACCGACCTGTTGCAGGTGGTGGGCGGCGGCTCAATCGTGGCGCGCGCGGGGCGTTGATCCGGAAGCGGACCATGCATCATGCGGGGACGTCGCTGGCGAGCTTCAGCAGATTGGCCGACATCGCCGACTTGGCGCTGTAGTCCTTCCACGCGGTGTCGCGCGCGATGTCGCGCCACTTGCTGACGGTCGCGACATCGAGCGTGCTGACCTTGGCGCCGGACTTCTCATAAACCTTGGCGACCTCGATATCGTCGTCCTGCGCGCCCTTGCGGCCGAACGCTTCCAGTTCGCTGCCGACCGTCAGGATGATGTCCTGTTGCTTCTTGGGTAGCTTGTCGAAGATTGCCTTCGACATCATCAATGGCTCCAGCATGAACCAATAGGAGGCGCCGGCGCCCGAGGTCAGCGATTTGGCGACCTCCGCGAGGCGGAACGAGATCAGGCTGGTGGAGGAGGTGATTCCGGCATCGCAGGCGCCGCTCTGCATTGCGGCGTAGATTTCGTTCGATGGCATCGACAGGACCGAGGCACCCGCGGTCTTCAGCACCACATCCATTTCACGCGAGCCGCCGCGCACTTTCAGCCCCTTGGCGTCGTCAGGTGCGACGATCGGTCGAGAGCGGCTGGCGACGCCGCCGGCCTGCCAGACCCATGTGAGAAGGATAATGCCCTTGTCGGCGAGGAAGTCGGTCAGCGCCTTGCCGACCGGCGCGTTCTTCCAGCGCAGACCCTGGTCGTAGGTTGCGACCAGGCCCGGCATCAGGCCGATATTGGTTTCCGGCAGCTCGCCTCCGGCATACGGCATCGGGTAGAGGCTGATATCGAGAGCGCCCTTGCGCATTGCCGAGAACTGCGCGTTGGTCTTGACCAGCGAGGAGTTCGGATAGACATCGGCTGCGATCTCGCCGCCGCTGCGCTTGGCGACTTCGGCGGCGAAGGTGCGGCACAGCCGGTCGCGGAAGTCGCCCTTGTCGATGGTGCCGCCCGGAAACTGATGCGAGATCTTCAGCGTGGTGGCCGCACGGGCCGTGCCGGTGCCGAAACGAAGCACGGCGGGCGCGGCGAGTGCAGATGCCATGACATGGCGGCGCGTGAGCATGGTTTGTTTCCTGCAAACGGTTCTTGGATCGGCAATCCGGACCGGCTTCAGCCCCATATTAACTGAATGTGTTCGCTTCAACTAACCGTGAGAATTGCGGAACTTTGGGACGTGGCCGGTAACAAAACCGGTCGCGCCATCGTCGTTGGAGAAGCGGCAGACGTCGCTTTCGAGAAGCCAACCCAAACCAAGGACCACCATCCCATGACTACCACCACGACCCGTATCGGCCTCGGCCTTTCTGCCGCGCTTGTTTCGCTCGGCCTCGCGTTCGCGCCAGCCGCCTTCGCTCAGGACAAGATGGGCAAGGGCGACGGCATGAAGAAGGAGTCCATGTCCAAGGACGGCATGAAGAAAGAGGACGGTATGATGAAGAAGGAAGGCATGAAGCACGACGGCATGAAAAAAGAAGACGGCATGAAGAAGAACTGAGCCGCACTATCATTCCGGGGCGATGCGCGGCATCGAACTATGATGCGCGATTGCGCATCTGAGAATCTCGAGATGCCCAGGTGCGCAATTCCGCACCTGGGATCTGGTGCTTGCGCACGATCCCGGAATGACGGGGCTGCATCTGTCGCCGGCAAGAAACGGCGATCAGCATCGTGCCTATTTCTTCTTGCCCTTGGTCTTGCGCGCGGCGTAACGCGCGTCGCGCTTGGCCTTTTGCTCAGCCTCCAGCGCCGCCAGCCTGGCGGCCTCTTCTTCCTTCTCGCGGGCTAATCTGGCGGCCTCCGCCGCGGCGGCCTCGGCCTCGCGACGTTTCTGTTCGGCCTTTTCGGCTTCCTTGGCCTCTCTCGCCTTGGCGCGGGCGGCGGCGACGGCCTCGCGCTCGGCCTGGCGGCGCTTCACCTCGGGATCGTCGGGTCCCGGCTGGGTGCGAAACTTGTTCAGGATGTTCTGCCGCGCCTGCTGGGCGGCCTTCTGGCGGTCCGCGAAGCTCGGTTCCTTGAATCCACTCATAAAAGAGGCCTTGTCGCTTTCACTCTTGGGGTTGGACGCGCCACGCGCGCGGAATGGGGACTAGGTAAGTGAACCCGAGGCAAAATACCAGCGTCGAAAAGGGTCGGGTAAAGCAGGGGAGGCTTGCGTGAGCAGCAAATGGTCCAAACTGATCCTGATAAGCGGGATTACGTCAGCTTGGCTCTCTACGAGATGGCAACGGCGACCGAAGCCCCAAGGCAGGCGCTGGCGATCCTTCAATATGGCCTTCTCGCCTGTGCGCTGATCGGGGTGGTCGGCTCGCTGGTGATGCTCGCTTCGGAGAAGTGATCGCTCTTCTAGATATTATCGCGACGACCCCCAGGTCCAAGGACGCGCGCAACCGTCATAGCGGTCATCGCTACGCGGTCCGCGATCCGCTGCGCCTCGAGCCTGTCGCGGGCCTTTTCCCTGATCATGATTTCGATCAGCTCGAGCCGTTTGGTCTCGTCGACCGCTTCCGCCAGCAATTGCTTGTAGCGATGGTAGTCGTAGCTCGCTTCCTGCTCGTCCATCGCACGCCCCGCACACGCGCTCGCCCCGAGGGCAATGTCGATCAAGCGTTGTGCGCGCGCAACGGATTTGCGCCAGTTATACCCATTTCTATACCCGTTTCCGCGTCCATCGGGGCTCGCGCACAAATCCGTGTAGTGTGAAGCCGTTCACAGGCACCGCGGTGGAGCGATCTTATGCTCCGCGCTTTCGAAACAGGAGCGACCGCCATGCCGCACAATTGGTGGACCCGCAAGAACCTCGTTCTCGCCGCCGCCATCGTCTCACTGGCCTGCGCCATCGTTTTCTTTGCGCCCGGCCTGTCCAAACCGGAGCCGGTCTTGAGCGCAGCGCTTGGTCCGGACTGGCAGTGCAGCCGGCTCGCGTTCGTTTTTACGACCTGCAGCCGGGTCAAGCATAGCCGGTCCATGCCCGTCCGCCTCGCCAAAATCCCGGTGTGCGGACGTGTGCGGACGTAATAGGATCAGCCTGGAAACGGAGCGGGCCCGAACTGGAGCTTTCGATGCAAAAGCCATGTCGTCTTGTGCTGGCCGCGTCGGCGGCGGCACTCGTACTCCTGCCGGCCGTCGCGCTGGCGCAGGGCGCGCCGGATGGCGGCACTGCGGCAACGGCAACGCCGTCCCCCGCCGCGCCGGAAGCCGCCGCGGCCGAAAAGGAGAAGGCGGCGCCGAAGAAAAAGAAACCGGCCAAGATGACCCGGCAGCAGGAGATCGACCGTTCGATCGACCGCGGCACGGTGCCCGCTCGTTACCGGAGCTCGGTGCCGAAAGAGTATCATCAGTATATTCCGTTCGATAAGCGGTAGAGGCGGGCGAATGGCTGCGCCTGGCGTAGCTCGCTTAGAGCGGGACGGAATGCAGTGTCGGCAGCCCGGATATTGCATGCGATCCGCGCTACCGCGTTTTGCTGATCAATTTGTCACACAGAACCGTGCGGCGCCCGCTCACCGTACTCGTACGGATTGGCTGTGCACGTAACGCCGATCTATAACGCCCTCGCTTGCAGCGGGGGGCAGGGCGCTCGTTCATCACGACGCGCGCTACCACTGGAGGCCACGAGGCCCGGACTCCTAGGCACTCCGGGCCTCGTCTACTCCCGACCGCGAGCCGCCGCTTACCTCGCTTCATCGGCGCCATCACATCGCAAAACCAAAAGCGCGCCGCGCGCTCGTCGGCATGCGCACAGTGGCTCACTGATCCGTCCGGACCCCCTCAACCCAGCAGCCGGTAGATGATGCTGGTCGATGCACCGGCCAGGCAGAACGCCAGCGCCATACACACGAGCGCCTCGTCGCGATCGAATTCGGGTGGTGGCGGACTCAAGGGGGCCTCGCGCTCGGCCGTTCATTCATGAGACCGGGGAAACGTGTCGAGAGCGTTGCGTTTCCTCACGCCAGGCTATTTCGTGGTCGTTTGCGGCCGGTTCGGTTCCGCGGCAAAAGCTCAGTGCCTGATCGGCGATTTGCGTTCCGATAAAATCGTTATGATTCAATGGCTTTTTAAAGTTCCCTTAAATCATAAATGAGTTCCTGTTCAGGCCGCACCGCCGCGCGGCCCGAATAGCCGGGTGCCGCTCCTATCACCTACCCCAGGGAGACGCGCGCTCGGCTATTATGGGCGATGGTCGCCGCCGGCGCTTCCTTAATAATTGCGGGCGAAGAAAATTTGGCGCAGCTTCTTGGTGCATCTTCGAGCGGATTCCGTTATGGTTGTGTGTCACGATGCCAAGGGATGGAACTTTTCTGCCCGAAGGAGGTTCTAAATCAGCCCTATTCTACTCATGTTTTGCAACCAACGATGATAGTCATCGAATCATGATTGGGGACGGTCGTGAACCGGAAAGCCTTAAAATCAATGTCCACGGATGAGCTGTGGGCACTCCACGAAGAAGTAACCGCCAGGCTTGCAACGACTCTGCTTGCAGAGAAGCGCCTCCTTGAAGATCGCCTGAAGCAGCTCAAGGGCGTGGTCGAAGCTGAGCGCACGAAATCATCGACAGGGCGGCGTCCATATCCGACGGTCGTTCCGAAATTCCGGAATCCCGATCGGCCGTCCGAGACGTGGGCAGGCCGAGGGAAGACGCCTCGCTGGCTCGCTGCAAAACTGAAATCCGGCAAGCGGATCGATGATTTCCGAATTAGGAATGTAGCCTAGCTAGGCAGGTCTACGGTCGTTCGGCGGCGGCGTGGCTTGCACTTCGCCTGCGAGCGCGAGCTCTCGTTCGATTTGGAAATGCCGGGCTTGAAGCGTCTTCATGCTCTCCGGCACCATCTGCGTGACGTCGACCTGGGTTCAGATGCCGGCGTCACGGTCTCCCTTCAGCTTTGCTTTCTTTCAGCTTGCTTGGCGGGGATCTTGGCGGGGATCCTGGGGGCTCCGCATCGAGCGTCGTTTCAATACTCGTCTCGAAGGCTCTGACAATTCCCATGCGCGCGAACAGCATGGGTCCACGATCTTCGGCGGCATCAATAAGCATCTGGATGGCAAGCCGCCATTCCTGACGTTCGCGTTCGGGCTGAGGAAGGGTCCTGATGTAGTCGGCGGCGTCTCGCAGGGTTTGCGCTGGCGGCCCTTTCGGGAGCGGCACAGGCTGAGCGAACGGACGATCCCAGGACATGTTCGACCTCCCGTCACAAACTCGAAACGACCGACCGCAAACGATACGCGAAGGCGGCTCGCCCGTCATTAGCTTGCGTGCCGGTGGAACCGAAGCAGGGATTCGACGCGGAGCCCCGCTGTTAGTTCCATTCTCCAAGGCTGTTTTGTCTCCAAGCCTGCTGCGGTCCTGATGGCGCCTGGTCGCAGATCGATCAGTTTTGAAACGCAACACCGACGAAATCGCCTTGCCGCCAGATTACGCGGCATTCGCGAATGTTGTGAAAATTGTCGAAGGTCAATTCGAAATTTAGGGGCAGCAGGTTGAGGTCGTGGAGTTCAATTCCAGCCCCGGAATTCGTGACATCCTGAACGCGGCAGGTGAAGACACCGCGCCGAGCGTCGAAGAACAGCAACGCGCTTTTCGAAATCGTCGTCCTTGCGACAGATCGGCGGTCGAATTCCATCTCGGCTACCAACGGTTCACGCAGCCCTGGCAAGCAGGCTAACGGATTGTCCCAGGGCGGCAATCAGGTTCGGCCTTTTTCGTAAACAATCAATTTTAATGATTGTAGAAAGTCGCGTTTATCGGGCGGAGCGGCGCCGTCACGACGGTAATAGTTGCGGCTTAAGCACAGCTCCGACCGTTCCGTTGGCGGAACTCACAATCGGGCTTGATGCGTCGCTGAGAGCCATGGCCCTCTGACATAGAGAGGGGAATCACATGGCCTTACGTTGGATGTGTGTGCTGGCGCTGTGTCTGGGTACATCAAGCGCCGCATTTGCGAGTGACCAGTCCGGTGTCTTGCGTCGAATTTCGTGTCCGGTCGTGCGTTACTACGTGGCGAAATACAGCGCGCCCGCCGCAGAGCACTGGGCACGGAGCAAGGGCGCGAGCGACGCCGAGATCGAAGCGGCCCGGCGCTGCCTGCAGTCCGACACGACGCGAACGGCTAGGGCACCACGAAGGCCGCTGGCGCTAGGCAGCTACGGCTGGTGAACAGCGGGCGGGAACGGCGAGGTGCGAGCCACGCCCCATCGAAGCGAACCGATTCTCAATAGGACTGATACCGCTTCGGGCGCTTGCCGCGCCCGGCATAGTACGGGTTAACGACGCATTGCGCGGAGCGGCCCGATGCCGACGCCTGACACTGCGCCATCGTTCGATAGTGGCACTCGAAATAGTAGTCCACGAAGCCTTGGTAGACCTGCAGGCAAACGGGGTAGCTCGGATCGTAGGTCTGGGCTCGGGCGGGTGCGGGCAGGGCGATCGCCGCGGCCAAAATCGTCAGAGCCGCCGTGGCGGGTACGTGCGGTAGTTTCATCCTAATGCCCTCCCAGCCTTCCGCACAGAATTGTCGCCGTCTTCTCCCTACGACAGAACACCAGCGCTCCGAGCTTATTCCAGCAGCTAGCACACTCGCCATTCAGACTTCCCAGTCCTGAAATCCGTACTCGCGATAGATGACGGCGCGATCGGCATGGGGGTTCAGCCGGCACTTGGCCTGGGCGAGATGCAGGTTGATGGTCCCGGGCTGACAATTGGCCGCCAAGAGCTTCCGGATATCGTCCATCTGCTGGCGTGACTGCTGGGTCGGCTCGAGCTGCTCAAGTGCGACCAGCGCCGTCGCCAGCGCTTCCGTGACGACCCATTCGTCGTGGCCGGTGATTCCCTTTTTTGGCATGACGTCCGCATCCTTTGTCAGGGCAACGGAAGCAATCGCTGGCCGGCATCATAAGCCGAGAATCCAACCGAGACGAGAATGAAGTCGAAATTGCGGAAAAGCGCGAAATGGTATGGCGATCCCAGCAGGATTCGAACCTGCAACCCACGGAGTAGAAATCCGTTACTCTATCCAGTTGAGCTATGGGACCGTCGGGGCGGTCTCGCCGCCTTGAGCCTTTCTACCACTGCCAATATGAAAAATCCGCCTTCCCGCCAAGACGGTCGAACCGATTTCCTCAAGGGTGCGACAAAGCCAGACGGCGGGCCGTAGCCTCGGGCCTGCCCCAATATACATGCCTCCCCGCTGACCGTCTGCTACGGGACGGCCGCGACCGTTTGGACTGCCTAAGCCATGCATGCGACCCTTCCGCAAGCCTTCACCACCGCCATCAGTCCGTCACCTTTTCGCGCCTTTTTTGGTCGTTACGCGGCATCTGTCCGCGGCAAGGAGCCCATCATGATCGGTTTGGTTCGCGCCACAGTGATTTGCGCCACGCTGGCGCTTGGCCTGACGGCGGCGGGGGCCGCGGACAAGGCATTCAAGCGCGACGAGCTGGCCGATTCGGCCGTGAAGCTGGAGGCCCAGATCAAGAGCGAGGCGGGGCCGGTGGCGAAATCCTCCGCGACGCTGCGCAACGACGCCGACGCCGCCTTCAAGCGCGCCGACTTCCGGGTGGGCCTGCAGATCCTCGGCCAGATCGCGGCGACCACGCCAGAAGACAGCGCCAACTGGCTGCGGCTCGCCAAGACCATCTTCCAGATCCGCTCCGTCAGTTCCAGCGAACAGACCTTCCTCTATGAGCGCGCCTCGACCGCGGCCTACATCGCCTATCAGCGCGCCGGCAACCAGGCCGAGGAGGCTGATGCGCTGGCCGTGCTGGGCCGGGCGATGTCCGAGCGCAAGCTGTGGCGCCCGGCACTGGATGCGTTGCGGCTATCGCTCGACATGCGCGAGGTCGCCGAGGTCCGCGGCCAGTACGAGAAGATGCGCGACCAGCACGGCTTCCGGCTGCTCGACTATACCGTCGATTCCGACGGCGCCTCGCCGCGCGCCTGTTTCCAGTTCTCCGAAGACCTCGCCAAGCGGGTCGATTTTGCGCCGTTCGTGGCGCTTGCCGGCACCGACAAGCCGGCGCTGACGAGCGAAGGCAAGCAGCTCTGCATCGACGGGCTGAAGCATGGCGAGCGCTACAACATCAACCTGCGCGCCGGCCTGCCGTCCACGGTGAAGGAGAGTCTGCCGAAATCGGCCGAGTTCAACGTCTATGTCCGCGACCGCAAGCCGTTCGTGCGCTTCACCGGCCGCGCCTATGTGCTGCCGCGCACCGGCCAGCGCGGCATTCCGCTGGTCAGCGTCAATACGCCCTCGGTGAACGTCAACGTGTTCCGGATCGGCGACCGGAACCTGATCAACACGGTGGTCGACAGCGATTTTCAGAAGACGCTCTCCAGCTATCAGCTCTCCGATCTCGGCAACGAGCGCGGCGCCAAGGTCTGGTCCGGCGAGCTCGCCACCGCCTCGACGCTGAACCAGGACGTTGTGACGGCTTTCCCGGTCGACCAGGTGCTCGGAGATCTGCAGCCGGGCGTCTACGTGATGACGGCCGCCGCCAAGGGCCCGGGCAGCAGCAGCGACGATGACGGCACACTGGCGACGCAATGGTTCATCGTCTCCGACATGGGGCTAACGGCGTTTTCCGGCAATGACGGCATCCAGGTTGTTTTTGTCAATTCGCTGGCTTCGACCGACCCGGTCGCCAAGGCCGAAGTGCGGCTGGTCGCGCGCAACAACGAGATCCTGGCCACGCGCAAGACCGACGATGCCGGTCACGTGCTGTTCGAGGCGGGGCTTGCGCGCGGCGAGGGCGGGCTCTCGCCGGCGTTGCTGACGGTGATGAGCGAGAAGGCGGACTACGCCTTCCTCAGCCTGAAGACCAATGCCTTCGACCTCACCGACCGCGGCGTGTCAGGACGGATCGTGCCGCCTGGTGCCGACGCCTTCGTCTATGCCGAGCGCGGGGTCTACCGGTCGAACGAGACCGTCTACCTGACCGCGCTGCTGCGCGACGGGCAGGGCAACGCCTTGGCCGGCGGGCCGCTGACGCTGGTGATCGAGCGGCCGGACGGCGTCGAATTCCGCCGCGCCCAGCTCCCCGACCAGGGCGCGGGTGGCCGCTCCATGGCCGTGCCGCTCAATTCGGCGGTCCCGACCGGGACCTGGCGGGTGCGCGCCTTTACCGACCCCAAGGGCTCGTCCGTCGGCGAGACCACCTTCATGGTCGAGGACTACATCCCCGAACGGATCGAATTCGACGTCTCGGCCAAGGAAAAGGTGATCAAGGCTGAGACCCCGGTTGAACTGAAGGTCGCTGGCAAGTTCCTTTATGGTGCGCCGGCGTCGGGCCTGCAGCTCGAAGGCGACATGCTGGTCGCCCCCGCAGCCTCCGGGCGGCCCGGCTATCCCGGCTATCAGTTCGGTGTGGAGGACGAGGAAACCGCTTCCAACGAGCGCACCCCGATCGAGAACCTGCCGGAGGCCGACGCCAATGGTGTTGCGACCTTCCCGGTGTCGCTGGCGAAGGCGCCGACCTCGACCCAGCCGCAGGAGGCGCAGATCTTCATCCGGATGGTGGAGACCGGCGGCCGCGCGGTCGAGCGCAAGCTGGTGCTCCCCGTGGCGCCGACCGCGGCCCTGATCGGCATCAAGCCGCTGTTCGGCGACAAGAGCGTCGCTGAAGGCGACAAGGCCGAGTTCGACGTGGTCTTCGTCAGCCCTGACGGCAAGCAACTGTCGCGCGACGGCCTGCGCTACGAACTCTTGAAGATGGAGTCGCGCTATCAGTGGTATCGTCAGAATTCGTCCTGGGAATATGAGCCGGTCAAATCCACCAAACGCGTTGCCGATGGCGACCTGACGCTGACATCAGACAAGGCGGCGCGGGTGTCGGTCGCGCCGGAGCCCGGCCGCTATCGCCTGGACGTCAAATCGATTGAGGCGGATGGCCCGATCACCTCGGTGCAGTTCGACGTCGGCTGGTATTCCGACGGCAGCGCCGATACGCCGGACCTGTTGGAGACCTCGATCGACAAGCCGGAATACGCCTCCGGCGACACCATGGTGGTGTCGGTCAATGCCCGCACCGCCGGGAAGCTCACCATCAACGTGCTCGGCGACCGCCTGCTGACGACCCAGACCGTCGACGTCAAGGAAGGCACCCAGCAGGTCAAACTGACCGTCGGCAAGGATTGGGGCACAGGCGCCTATGTGCTGGCGACGCTGCGGCGACCGCTGGACGCGGCGGCGTTGCGGATGCCCGGACGGGCGATCGGGCTAAAATGGTTCGGGATCGACAAGAAGGCGCGCACGCTCCAAGTCGCGCTGTCGCCGCCACCGCTGGTTCGGCCCGGCACCAGCTTAAAGATCCCGGTCAAGCTGGGTGGGCTCAATCCCGGCGAGGACGCCAAGGTCGTGGTCGCCGCGGTCGATGTCGGCATTCTCAACCTGACCAACTACAAGCCGCCGGCACCCGATGACTATTATCTCGGCCAGCGCCGCCTGACGGCCGAAATCCGCGACCTCTACGGCCAGTTGATCGACGGTATGCAGGGTACCCGCGGCCAGATCAGGACCGGCGGCGATTCCGCCGGCGCCGAGCTGCAGGGCTCACCGCCCACGCAGAAGCCGCTCGCGCTCTATTCCGGCATCGTCACGGTTGGCGCCGACGGCACCGCCGAGATCAGTTTCGACATTCCGGAGTTCGCCGGTACTGCACGCGTGATGGCGGTGGCGTGGAACGCGACCAAGCTTGGCCGCGCCACCATCGATGTCACGGTGCGTGACCCCGTCGTGCTGACGGCGACGCTGCCGCGCTTCCTGCTCAATGGCGATAAGGGCACCATGAGTTTCGACCTCGACAATGTCGAGGGCGCCCCTGGCGACTACAGCATCAGCGTGAAGACCTCGGGACCCGTGAAGGTGACGGGCAATCCGACCACGACGGTCAAACTCGCGGCCAAGCAGCGGACCTCGATGTCGCTGGCGCTCGATGCCGGCGGCGCCGGCACCGCCAATCTCGACGTCGACATCAAGGGCCCGAACGGGCTGACGCTGGCGCGGCATTATGCGCTCGACGTCAAGGCGGCGACGCAGGTGCTGGCGCGGCGCTCGATCCGGACATTGGCGAAAGGCGAGAGCCTGACGCTGACTCCTGACATGTTCTCCGACCTCGTGTCGGGCACCGGCAGCGTCTCGCTGTCGGTCAGCCTATCCACCGCACTCGATGCGGCGACCATTTTGAAGGCGCTGGATCGCTATCCGCACGGATGCTCCGAGCAGATCACGAGCCGCGCAATGCCGTTGCTCTATGTCAATGATCTGGCGGCCGGCGCGCACCTGGCGATGGATACCGCCGTCGACCAGCGCATCAAGGACGCGATCGAACGGCTGCTGGCGCGGCAGGGCTCGAACGGCTCGTTCGGGCTGTGGTCGGCGGGCGGCGAAGACGCCTGGCTCGACGCCTATGTGACGGACTTCCTGACGCGGGCCCGCGAAAAGGGCTTTGCGGTGCCGGACGTGCTGTTCAAGAACGCGCTGGATCGTATCCGCAACTCCGTGGTCAATGCCAACGAGCCGGAAAAGGACGGCGGCCGTGATCTGGCCTACGGCCTCTATGTGCTTGCCCGCAATGGTGCAGCGCCGATCGGCGATCTCCGCTATCTCGCCGACACCAAGCTGAGCAATCTCGCAACGCCGATTGCGAAATCGCAGCTCGCCGCGGCGCTGGCGTTGGTCGGCGACAAGACGCGGGCGGAACGGGTCTATGCGGCGGCACTCGATGCGCTGGCGCCAAAACCGGTAATCGAGTTCGGCCGCGTCGATTACGGCTCGGCGCTGCGCGACGCGGCGGCGCTGGTCTCGCTCGCCAGCGAAGGCAACGCGCCGCGGGCGACACTGACACAGGCCGTTCAGCGGGTCGAAGCGGCGCGGGGGCTTACGCCCTACACCTCCACGCAGGAGAATGCTTGGATGGTGCTGGCCGCGCGAGCGCTGTCAAAGGAAACGCTGGCGCTCGATATCGATGGATCGCCGGTCAAGGCCGCCGTCTATCGCAGCTACAAGGCCGAGGCGGTGGCCGGCAAGCCGGTCAAGATCACCAATACCGGCGATGCGCCGGTGCAGGCGGTGGTCTCGGTCTCGGGCTCGCCGGTTACGCCGGAGCCCGCGGCTTCCAACGGCTTCAAGATCGAGCGCAGCTATTTCTCGCTCGACGGCAAGCCCGCCGACGTCACCAAGGCCAAGCAGAACGATCGCTTCGCGGTGGTGCTGAAGATCACCGAGGCCAAGCCGGAACGCGGGCACATCATGGTGGCCGACTATCTGCCGGCCGGTCTCGAGATCGACAACCCGCGCCTGGTGTCGTCCGGTGACTCCGGCACGCTGGACTGGATCGAGGACGGCGAGGAGCCGGAGCATACCGAGTTCCGCGACGACCGCTTCACCGCGGCGATCGAGCGCGCCAGCGACGACCAGTCGGTGTTCACGGTGGCTTACATCGTGCGCGCGGTCTCGCCCGGCAAATACGTGCTGCCGCAGGCCTATGTCGAGGACATGTACAACCCCTCGCGCTACGGCCGTACCGGCACCGGCTCGGTCGAGGTGCGTCCGGCGAAATGAGCGATGGTGGGATGAGCGACGCGGTGTCACCACAATCTCAATCGTCATGCCCGGGCAAGCCCGGCCATGGCGGTGGTATTGAGCCTCGCCGCTTTTTCCGGATCGCCGTAACGCTGGCCTTTGTCCTCGTCGTCATCACGACCGCCTTCGCGGGTTGGGTCTACGCGCTGGGCCCATTGCCGCTGGAAGAGGCGCGCAAAGTCTCCACCACCATCGTCGATCGCAACGGCAAGCTGCTGCGCGCCTATGCGATGGCCGACGGACGGTGGCGATTGCCGGTGGAGGCAAAGACCGCGGTCGATCCCGGGTATCTCAAGGTGCTACTTGCTTACGAGGACCGCCGGTTCTGGTCGCATGGCGGCGTCGATCCGCTGGCGCTGGGACGGGCGGCGCTGCAACTGGCGAGCCGCGGCCACATCGTCTCCGGCGGCTCGACGATTACGATGCAACTGGCGCGGCTGATGGAGCCGCGGCGCGAGCGCTCGGTCTACGCAAAGCTGCGCCAGATGGTGCGCGCGGTCCAGCTCGAGCGGCAACTGAGCAAGGACGAAATCCTCGATCTCTATCTGGCGCTGGCGCCGTTCGGCGGCAATCTCGAAGGCATCCGCGTCGCATCCATTGCCTATTTCGGCAAGGAGCCGAAGCGGCTTTCGCTCGCTGAAGCCGCATTGCTGGTCGCGCTGCCGCAATCGCCGGAACGCCGCCGGCTCGACCGTCATCCGGAAGCCGCCCACGCCGCACGGGACCGCGTGCTGGCACGGATGGTCGAGGATGGCGTGGTGTCGCAAGAGGACGCGGCGCAGGCCAAGGCGGTGGCGGTGCCGCGGCTGCGCAAGCCGATGCCGATCCTGGCGCCGCATTCCTCCGATTCCGCGATGGCGACGGTGAAAGGTACGCCGCTGATCAAGCTCACGCTGGATTCCGGCTTGCAGAAGACGCTGGAAGCCTTGGCGCGCGACCGTGCCGTGGCGCAGGGACCGAATATTTCAGTCGCCATCATCGCGGTCGACAACGAAACGGGCGACGTGCTGGCGCGCGTGGGCTCGGCGGATTATTTCGACGAGCGCCGCGCCGGGCAGGTCGACATGACCCGCGCCGTGCGCTCGCCTGGATCGACGCTAAAACCGTTCATCTACGGGCTCGCGTTCGAGGATGGCTTTGTGCACCCCGAAAGCCTGATCGATGACCGCCCGATCCGCTTCGGCTCCTATGCGCCGGAAAATTTCGACATGACGTTCCAGGGCACCGTGCCGGTGCGTAAGGCGTTGCAACTCTCGCTGAACGTGCCGGCGATCGCGCTGCTCGACCGTGTCGGCTCCAGCCGGCTGTCGTCGCGGCTGAAGCAGGCCGGCGGCAATCTCGTGCTGCCGAAGGACGAAGCGCCGGGTCTGGCGATGGGCCTTGGCGGCGTCGGCGTTACTTTGCAGGACCTGGCGCAGCTCTATGCCGGGCTGGCGCGGCTGGGTGCGGCGCGGCCGTTGCGCGAGATCGTGCTCACCAAGGACGAGCGTGAGCCGCTCCGGCTAATGGACCACGCCGCCGCCTGGCAGGTCGGTAACGTATTGCTTGGCACGCCGCCGCCGGAAAACGGCGTGCACAACAAAATTGCGTTCAAGACCGGCACCAGCTACGGCTATCGCGACGCGTGGTCGGTCGGTTTCGATGGCCGCATCACGATCGGCGTGTGGGTCGGGCGTCCCGACGGCGCGCCGGTGCCGGGCCTGGTCGGCCGCACCGCCGCCGCGCCGATCCTGTTCGACGCCTTTGCGCGCACCGGGAAAATCCCTGCGGCGCTGCCGAAGCCGCCGAAAGGTGCGCTGATCGCCAGCAACGCCAAACTGCCATTGCCGCTGCGGCGGTTCCGTCCGGTCGGCGAACTGATCCGGACCGGCAGCGATTCTGCGCCGCGCATCCAGTTTCCCCTGAACGGGTCGCGCATCGACGTCGACCGTTCAAGCGACGGGCAGGCCGCCGCGATGCCGGTCAAGGTTGCCGGCGGCGTGCTGCCGCTGACCATCATGATGAACGGCACTTCAGTCGGCGAGATCGACAGCCGTCGCCAGCGCCTGGTCGATCCGCCCGGACCGGGCTTTGCCCGGCTGACCGTGATCGATGCGACCGGCGCGGCCGATACCGTGGTCATCCGGGTACAGTAAGGAAAAACGCTCTGTTGACCACGACTTAGGGGTTTTGCGGTGTTGTTTGCACTGCGGTTTCATCGTATGCGAACAGCATGGTGGAAACCTTGCACCCCCCACGCTTTGGAGCGGGCCAACAGCCTGTAAAACCTGCGCATTCCGGCCGCAGGTTGGCCGTTGTGTTCGACTATGCCACCGCGAACCATTTTCGCGCGATCGTGTTTCTGGTGCTCTGCGGTATCGTGCTTTTCCTGCCCGGATTCTTCAACATTCCGGCAATCGACCGCGACGAGGCGCGCTTTGCGCAGGCGACCAAGCAGATGGTCGAAAGCGGCGATTTCGTCGACATCCGCTTCCAGGACGACGTCCGCTACAAGAAGCCGGTCGGAATCTACTGGCTGCAGGCCGCCGTGGTCGAAACCGCCTCGTCGCTCGGTCTGCCGCGCGCGCAGTTGCGCATCTGGCTTTACCGGATTCCCTCCCTGATCGGGGCCATCGGCGCGGTTCTCCTGACCTACTGGGCGGCGCTCGCCTTTGTCACGCGGCGCGGGGCCGCGCTGGCAGCACTGATGATGTGCAGTTCCGTCCTGCTCGGCGCCGAAGCGAGGCTAGCCAAAACCGATGCGATGCTGCTCTTGACCGTTGTCGCCGCAATGGGGGCAATGGCGCGGGTGTATCTGTCCTGGCAGCGTGGCGAGGATCCGGCGCGTCCGCCCTGGGCCCCGCCGGCGATCTTCTGGACGGCGCTGGCCGGCGGCATCCTGCTCAAGGGACCGCTGATCCTGATGTTCGTCGGGCTGACCATCCTGGCGCTCGCGATCCTCGACCGCTCGGCGGCATGGCTTTGGCGGCTGCGCCCGGTCTGGGGCCTGATGTGGACGCTGGTGCTGGTGCTGCCCTGGTTCGTTGCGATCTTCTGGCGCGCGGGCGAGGCATTCTTCTCCAATTCGCTCGGCGGCGACATGCTGAGCAAGCTCGGCGCGCAGGAATCCCACGGCGCGCCGCCCGGCCTCTATCTGCTGCTGTTCTGGGTCACGTTCTGGCCGGGTGCGGCGCTGGCGGGAATGGCGGCGCCGGCGGTGTGGCGCGCGCGGCGCGAGCCCGGCGCGCAATATCTTCTGGCGTGGCTGGTTCCGTCATGGATCGTGTTCGAACTGGTGCTGACCAAGCTGCCGCATTACGTGCTGCCGCTCTACCCGGCGATTGCGATCCTCACCGCCGGCGCGCTGGAGCGCCGCGTGCTGTCGCGCTCCTGGCTGATGCGCGGTGCAGCCTGGTGGTTTGTCATTCCGGCCGGGGCATCCGTGATCGCCGTCATCGGCGCCATCAAGCTGACGCATTACCCGGCATTTCCGGCCTGGCCCTTCCTGGCGGCGGCGATGATTTTCGGCCTGATCGCGTGGTGGATGTTCGAGGACAGCCGCGCCGAGCGCTCGCTGCTGAATGCCGTGGTCGCGGCGATGTTTCTGGCGGTCGGAATCTACGGCATTGTCATGCCGTCGCTGACTGCCATGTTTCCAAGCGCCGAGATCGCGCGTGCGCTTCGCAACGTGGTCTGCGTCGGGCCAAAGGCGGCCGCCGCGGGCTTCCACGAGCCGAGCCTTGTCTTCATGACCGGTACCGGCACGCTGCTCACCGACGGATCCGGCGCGGCCGATTTCCTCGGGCAGGGCAGTTGCCGGTTCGCGCTGGTTGAATCGCGCACGGAGCGGGCCTTCGTTCAGCGCGCCGAAGCGATCGGGCTGCGCTACAATGTAGCGAAGCGGATCGAGGGCTATAACATTTCGCAGGGCAAGGCGATCTCGATCGCCATCTTCCGCTCGGAAGGCACGGAGTAAGATGGCTGCGAGCCCTGCTGTCGACGATTCCAAAAACTATCTTGCGCGTTTCTCCACGCTGACGTGGCTGTCATTGGCGCAGCTCGTGCGGTCGCCGTCGCATTCGCGGCGGGCCGAAGCCGCTCGCCGCGCGGCGCGTCACGCCTTGTGGATTTCGGCCGGTCTCGGCGCAGCGATCGTGGTGCTGATGTATGCGATCGACGCGTGGGAAATCGCCCAGATGCCAAAGCGTGGCACGCCCTCACTGTGGTGGGTCCGCATTCTCACCGATTTCGGCAAGGACGAATATGTGTTGGCGGGGCTGGGAGGATTGCTGATCGCGGTCGCGATCGCCGCACCGGCCTTGCATGGCATCAGGCGCTCATTGCTGCTCGGTCTCGGAACACGGCTGCAGTTCATCTTCTGCGCCGTCGCTGTATCCAGTCTGGTCACCGAGGTGCTGAAATACAGCATCGGCCGCGGCCGGCCATTTGTCGGTGGCGAGGCCAACGCTTTCCACTTCTCGCACTTCGCGGGCAACCCCGCTTATTTCAGCTTTCCTTCCGGCCACGCCACGACCGCCTTTGCGCTCGCGTTCGCCGTGTCGGTCATCTGGCCGAAGGCTCGCTTTGCGATGGCCGTCTATGCCCTGATCATTGCGGCGACCCGTCTGGTGCTGGTCGCCCATCATCCCAGTGACGTGGTTGCCGGGGCCCTGATCGGCATCGTCGGTGCGATGTTCGTACGATACTGGTTTGCGGCCCGCCGGCTCGGATTTGCGATCCAGCGCGACGGCAGCATCGTGTCCCTTGCCGGGCCCTCGTCCGGGCGCCTCAAAAGGGTTGCCCGGGGCTCTTTCGCCCCATAAAAGCGGACGCCGCCAGACGGCCCGATACGCCGCGGTTCCGGGTCCTTCCAAACCAACCAGACGAGTACCGATTTGACACCTGCCGACAGAGATGCGGTCGCCGTTTCAATCGTTGTGCCGGTCCGCAACGAGGCGGACAACGTCGCGCCGCTGATTGCGGAAATCGTCAGCGCGCTCGGCAGCCGCTGGGCCTACGAGATCATCTATGTCAACGACGGTTCGACGGATGCGACCGCCGAGCGGCTGGCGGCGATGATGAAGCAGTATCCGCAACTTCGGCAACTGAAGCACGCCGCCTCGACCGGGCAATCGGCAGCGGTGCGCAGCGGCGTACGGGCCGCGCGCGGCGCCATCGTGGCGACGCTCGACGGCGACGGGCAAAACAATCCGGCGTTCCTGCCGGACCTGATCGCGGCAGTTGAAAAAGGCGACGGCCGCGTCGGTCTTGTGGCAGGCCAACGCGTCGGGCGCAAGGATACCGGCTTCAAGAAACTGCAGTCGCGGATCGCCAACGGCGTGCGCAATGCCATCCTGCGCGACGGTACCCGCGACACCGGTTGCGGGCTGAAGGCGTTCCCGCGCGAGGTGTTCCTCTCGATGCCCTATTTCGACGGCCTGCATCGGTTCCTGCCGGCGCTGGTACGCCGCGAAGGCTTCGACATCGCTTACGTCGACGTGATCGACCGCCCGCGCCATTCCGGCGTGTCCAATTACGGCTTCTTTGACCGGTTATGGATCGGGATCATGGATCTCGCCGGCGTGTGGTGGCTGATCCGGCGCAAGAAGTCGACTCCCGTTGCGATCGAGGTTCGCTGATGCTGATTCAATACGGCCAGGCGCTCGGCGACTATCTCTACGACGTGTTCGTCGCCAAGTTCGATTTCTGGCTGGCGTTCGGGCTGATCGCGCAATTGCTGTTCACCGCGCGGTTCCTGGTGCAGTGGATATCGAGCGAGCGGGCCGGACAGAGCGTGGTGCCGATGGCGTTCTGGTTCTTCTCGATGGGAGGCGGCATGATGACGCTGATCTACGGCATCGCCAAGCGCGAGCCCGTGATCATCATCGGCCAGTCGCTGGCCACGATCATCTATATCAGAAACATCATGCTGATCGTGAAGAACCGTGCCACCGCCTCGAAGACGCTCGATCGCTGACCGTCAGCGGCTCGGTGCCGCCGTGGGCAGCGCGAGCAATTCGCTTTCGGCACTGCGATGGGCGGCGAGTTCGCCGGCGGCATCGAGCACGGGGTAGGCGACCGAGCAGATGTGCGAGTGGATGCGCCGGAGGTCGCGCAACACGTCGAGATGAAGCGACGTGGTCTCGATGGTTTCGGGCCGGCCTTCACGCAAGCGGTCGAGGTGCCGCTCGGTGGCGGCGAGCTCGGCATTGCGCAGCGCGGCCTTTTCGGCCAGCAGTTTTCGCGCTTCGTTGAGGTCACCCGACATGAAGACCCCGAACGCGATCCGCAGAGAATCCATCGTGCGCTTGTGGAAGGCGGAAAGCTCCTCGGCGCCCTCGGCCGAGAACTGGAAGCGGCGCTTGATCTTCTTGGTGGCCAGTTCGCTCAAATTCTTGTCGATGATGTCGCCGATATGTTCGAGGTTGATGGCGAAGGAGACGATCTCCATCGCCCGGTGTCCCTCGCGCTCGTCGAGACTGCCGCGGGTGAGCTTCGTGACATAGAGCTTGATCGCCTCGTCGAGGCTGTCGACGATGTTGTCCATCCGCGAGACCTCGTCGACCAGCGCGCGGTCGTTGGTCATCATCGCCGCCATCACCTTGCGCAGCATGATCTCGACGTGATCGCCCATATGCAGGGTTTCGCGGGCGGCATCCGCCAGCGCGAGGGAGGGGGTCTCGAGTGCGCTCTCGTCGAGATAGCGCGGACCTGTCGGGTCGGCTTCCTTGACGCGCTCGGGCAGCAACCTCTTCAACAGCCGCGCCATGCCGTCGAGCAGGCCAATGAAGAGAGCTGCGGTCGCAACGTTGAAGGCGATGTGGAACAGGGCGGTTGCCTTGGCTACATCCGGTTGCCACGCGATCAGAAGCTCCGCGATCGGCTGCAGGAACGGCGCCACCAGCAGGACGCCGACAAGCCGGTTGACGAGATTGCCGAGCGGAAGCCGATAGCTGGCGGGATTGTCGCGGCGCGCGCCCTCGACGATCGGATTGATGGCGCTGCCGAGATTGGCGCCGAGTACGAGCGCCAGCGCCGCAAAGGGGGTGATGAAATGCGCATAGGCCAGCGACATCACCAGCAGCACGCTGGCAACAGAGGAATGCACGAGCCAGGTCACGATCGCAGCGAACAGGATGCAGAGCACGGGATCGCCGGTGATGGCGTTCATGAATACGCGTACACCCGGCGCGTTCTCCGCCGGCGCCAGCGTGTTGAGCAGGATGTGCAGCGCCAGCAGCATCAGGCCGAGCCCGATAAAGACGCGGCCGATGTCCTTGATGCGCGAGCGCGGCCCGGTGCGGAAGGCGACCAGACCAATGATGAACAGCACCGGCGCGACGGCGGCGATGTTGAACGACAGGATCTGCACGATCAGCGTGGTGCCGACATTGGCACCGAGCATGATGGCGAGCGCAGGCACCAGGCTGACGAGCCCGTCCGACGTAAACGAACTCGTGATCAGCGCCGTCGCGGTGCTGCTCTGGAGCAGCGCGGTCAAGCCGAGGCCGGCGGCGAGGGCGGAGAAGCGGTTGCTCAGGGCCTTTGCCAATAACAGACGCAAGTTCGGCCCGAACGCGCGCAGGATCCCGCTGTGGACCATGTGCAAGCCCCACAGCAGCAATGCTACGCCGCCCATCAGGTCGAGAAGGACGAGGCTTCCCATGCGCGTCAGTTTCCGCCAAATCGAGTCGAGGGGTCAGGCTATCGCCTGACGAGGGGCGATCAACCCTTTAATTTGCCGAAAATTGCCGTGCACGGGCGCTGCTCGATCGTGGCTTGCCGGTGTTCGAAGGTCTTCGGCTCCTGATTCGGTAAACGGAATTCAAACGTATCAGTTACATTGCGAGCCGTCGCGCTAGGTCAATTCCAACAATTCTTCGGTAAAGCTGAGGGCACCTCCGGGTGAATCACTCCAGCAAGGCCAGGGTAGACATGTTAGCGAATCGCCGCAGAAGCGAACGACGTGCGTGCAGAAACTTTGCGAAAATACAGTTTGCGACCGGCGGATTGCCGCGCGACTGCATGATTACAGACATGTCGGATGGCGGCGTGAAGATCATCGCCGAATATCCCGAAATTCCTCCCGAATTCACGGTGATCTTTTCGGAGGGAAGGCCGCGTCAGTGCAAGCTGGCTTGGCGGATCGGTTGCGAACTCGGCGCGCAATTCCTCGACTAGGCCGCTCGGTCGCCCCGCTGGTGCGGTCGGCCCGGAACGGGCCAGCAAGCGCATGCCCGGCGCGAGGCGCCCGCAAAGGTCGCCAATTACCGCAAAAGCGGGCCAGCTTAACCGGAACTTAGGGTTAAGCTGTGAACACTTCTGGACAGTCGCCGCCGTGAGTCCCGCTACATGTTCCAGAAGTTGCCTCATCCGCTCCGTGTCACGCGGCTCCTTGCGTGCGCATCGACCCTGATCCTGGCGTTGGGGATTGGCGGCTGCCAGACCTCGGGACTGTCAGACATTACCGGTTCGATCGGCGAGAAGGCCGACACCGACCACGCCGCCGATCCGCGCCGCGATATCCAGCTTTACCAGGAACGCTATCGCGCCAATCCGAAGGATGCCGACGCGGCCCTGAAATACGGTAAGGCGCTTCGCGCGACAGGGCAGCGGTCGCAGGCGGTTGCGGTGCTCGAACAGGCCTCCATCGCCCATCCGGGCAATAAGCCGCTGCTCGCAACCTATGGCCGCGCGCTGGCGGATAACGGCAATTTCCAGCAGGCCTTCGACGTGCTCGGCCGCGCCCACAGCCCCGACGATCCCGATTGGCGGCTGCTGTCGGCGCAGGGAGCAACACTGGATCAACTCGGCCGATACGAGGAGGCGCGGCAATACTATGCGAGCGCGCTGAAAATCGTGCCCGACCATCCGTCGGTGCTGTCCAATCTCGGACTGTCCTACGTGCTTTCGAAGGATCTGCCCAGGGCCGAGGAGACGCTGCGCCGCGCCCACAGCCTGGCCGGGACCGATCCGCGGGTGCGCGCCAATCTTGCACTGGCGGTCGGCCTGCAGGGGCATTTTGCCGAGGCAGAAAAGATTGTGAAGGCCGACCTGCCGCCCGCCGAGGCGGCAGCCAACGTCGCGCAATTGAAGAGGATGCTGGCGCGAAAGGACAAGGAGAACGCGCGGGCCGAGGCCGACAAGATGCCGATCGCCGCGGCCCGACGCCTCGACTAGGCTGGAGCCTTTTCGGTTCTGATCGATTCAGAGCCAGCAGAGCCTGAATTCACCCCGGATCAAGTCCGGGGCAGGCTCCCGGATCAAGTCCGGGGCAGGCTCCCGGATCAAGTCCGGGGCAGGCTTTCGCCCGAAAACGCGATGAGCGTCGCCGTCCGACGCCGCTGCGCCGTCATCCTTTGCTCACGCCCTGCGGGCCGTCGCGCCCTGCAGTTTCTTGATGATCGGTGCGAGAAACGAAATCCGCGACCGCTTGGTCACGGCATGACCCGTCATGCGCTGCGCGATCTGCAGGAACATCTGGGTGGTGCGATGCTTGGCGGCGATCTGCGCGATCATCTGGCCGTTGTTGGCGGCGGTGCCGAACATCTTCGAATCGAACGGAATGGCCGCAATCGGCTGGCTCTCGATTGCCTTGGCGAATTCGCGCGTGGATATCTCCGGACGCTTGTGCATGCCAACCTGGTTCAGGCAATAGAGCGGCGGGCGGTCGTTGGGCCGCGCCGCCTTCAGCACGTTCAGCATGTTCTTGGTGTTGCGCATATTGGCGAGGTCAGGCTCGGCGACGATCAGAATGTCGTCTGCGCCGACCAGCGTGCGCTTGGTCCATGCCGACCATTGGTGGGGAACGTCGAGCACGATGCAGGGGGTCGTCATGCGCATCGTATCGAAGATCGCATCGAACGCGTCGGCGCCGAAATCGTAGACCTGGTCCAAGGTCGCCGGCGCCGCCAACAGGTTGAGGCGGTCGGTGCATTTCGCCAGCAGACGCTCCATGAAGGCGGAGTCCGGCCGTTCCTGCTGGAAGACGGCATTGGCAATGCCCTGAACCGGATCCTGATTGTAATCGAGGCCGGCGGTGCCGAAGGCAAGGTCGAGATCGATCACGACGGAATCGAGCGCGAGATCGCGCGCAATCGTCCAGGCCACGTTATGCGCGACGGTGGATGCACCGACGCCGCCCTTGGCGCCGACGACGGCGACGATGCGGCCGACGGCCACGGCCTCGGAGGCCGCGTACAGGCCGCATATTGCGCGCACGACATCGATGGGTTCGATCGGTCCGGTAACGTAGTCGCTGACGCCGCGCCGCACCAGTTCGCGATAGGGCGTGACATCGCTGGCGCTGCCGATCACGACGACGCGCGTTCCCGCGTCGCAGACGGTCGCGAGTTCATCGAGCCCTTCGAGGATATCGCTGCCGGGTTCGGTCTCCAGCAAGATCACGTTCGGCGTCGGCGCCGTGTGGTAAGCCTCGATGGCGGCGGCAATGCCGCCCATGTGAACCGAGAGGTGCGCCTTGCCGAGACGGCGGTCTTCGCTCGCCGCGCGCACCGCGGTTGCGATCGCCACACTGGCGCAAAAGGCCTGTACCGATACGCGCGGCGCCGGCGAGATGTATTCCTCGGGCTGCGCCGGCGTGTCGTCCAGTTGTTCGTCGGAGTTTTGAAAGACGCGGCTGATCATTTGCCTGTATCGCTGAGTTTGGCCTTGTCGGCTTCGGGATAGCTGGTCGCGGTCGATGCACCCTTGCGATATTTGTCAAAGGCGATATCGCGCCGCGGCGTGTAGGCGGCGGTCTCTGGACGCGGCTGCTCGAGGTCCGCCGGATTGTCGACCATCGCCGCGAGGTTGCGCTGGGTGGCGCAGCCGAAATTGTGGTAGGAGCGGTTTTCGTTATAGGCGACATTGTCGATGTTCGGCCCGAGGTCTTGCGGCCACAGCCCGCAAGGACCGGCCACCGCCTTGATCTTCGGATAGCTCAGCCTGATCGTCGGCAAGGCCCTGATATCGTCGGGGTGGTAGTGACGCCGTGTGATGGCGCGCGAGGGCACGCCGCCCGCCAACAGCACCGATCGGATTTCCTGATACGACGACGCGGCCGCGCGCGCGTTCGCCGTGTCGATCGGGACATCGGCGATGATTACGCCGGTGCCTTCGCGCATCCAGGCCTGCGCCAGGCCCATGACGTCGGCGCGCTGCGGCCCCGAGAGGCCGCCGCGGCCTCGGCCGACGAACACGACGATCGAGTGGTCGGCTTCGGTTACGGCAATCGGATGACGGTGGCGGTAATCGTCAGATACGCTTGCGGTTGTCACGATTTCCGTGGACTGCCACGTGCAAGCGCCGAGTGTCGCCGAAAGGCCCAGAAGGGCGCCGAGCAGCCCCCCGGCCTTGACGCGATGGAGCGGTGTTCTGGTTATCATCGTTCTGTCCTCGTCCCCACGCGGTGAACAGTTCTGAAACTCAATCAATGATGAAGCCAAAGTTGCCCTGGACGCCGGCGACCGGATCGACGCGGGCGGCGAGGCCGTAGATGCGGTTGATGCGTCCGAGCAGCGTGGACTGGGAATCGGCAGCCGGCGCGAAGCCGTCATCGGGCCGCGACAGCTCTTTCTGCGCGACCGCGCGCACAACATACGGCGTCACGAGAACCATCAGTTCGGTCTGGTTGTTGACGAAGTCCTGGCTGCGGAACAGCGCGCCCAGAACCGGCAATTGATCAAGCCCGGGCAGGCCGTTGATGGCCTGCTTGGTCTGCTCCTGGATGAGGCCGGCCATCGCCACCGAGCCGCCGGACGGTACTTCCAGCGTGGTCTCTGCACGCCGGGTCTTGATCGAGGGAATGGTCGTTCCACCGGCACCGCCCGTCAGGGAGTTTTCGGTCGAGACTTCCGACACTTCCGTCATCACCCGCAGGCTGATCCGCCCCTCACTCAGGACTACCGGCGTGAAGTTGAGCGAGATGCCGAATTTCTTGAAGCTGACGGTCTGGACGCATTGTCCGATGGTGCCGCCCGTGGTCGTTTGGCAGGTCACGCCGGTCGGAATGGGAAATTCGCCGCCCGAGATAAACGTTGCGGATTCGCCGGAGATCGCTGTGAGATTGGGTTCGGCGAGCGTCCGCACGACACCGGCGCTTTCCATCGCGCGAAGCGTCGCCCTGACCGACGGCGCCGAGCCAAATTGCCCGATAAGGCTATTGCCAGGGACGAGGGGCTGGTTGTTTGCCGTGAAGGGATTGTTATTGTTGAAGAGCACCGACGTGTTGCCAACATTCATGCTGGCGCTGAGATCGATGCCCATCTGTTTGATGATATCGCGCCGCACTTCCGCGACAGTGACCTTCAACATCACCTGGTCGCGGCCGCGAACGACGATCGAGTTGACGACCTTCTCGGATCCGCCGACCAGCCGTGCAGCGATCTCGCCGGCCTGTTGGGCTTCGACCGGGCTCGATACCGAGCCAGTCAGCAGTACGCTGTCGCCGACGCCCTCGATCTGAATCCCCGGCAACGACTGCCGCAGCGCGGCGCGCACGCCGTTGAGATCGCGTTTAACTGCGATGTCGTAGGACGCGATCTGCTGGCCATCGCCGTCGAAAAACACCACGTTGGTCTGGCCGACGGCGCCGCCGATGATGTAGGCGCGTTGCGGGGAGCGAATGACGGCATTGGCGATCTTCGGATCGGCCACCAGCACGTCCTTTACGTCGCGTGGCAGGTCGACGACCACCGACTTGCCGATGCCGAGCGAGAGGAAGCGCATCTTGACCGGGCCGATTGCGGAGGTCGTGACCGGATCCTTCTCAGACTCGGCTGCGACCACGGGCAGCAGCGGCCCGAATGTCAGCGAGGCGACAGCCGACAATAACAGGGTGCGCACCGCCACGGTTCGCATCGCTGACTGATTTTCCCCAAACTTCATATCGGGCGTCCTTTCGGTCACTTCTGTGCCGTCGTTTGATTGGCGACTCCGTAGCGAACCACGTTGACGCTCTCGTTTCGTTTTTGAGCCTCGGAACGGCCTTCGGCCGCGTTGACATCGGTGATACTGCGCAGCGCGAGCGACAGCGTGCCGCTCTGGCGCGCGCGCGCCAGAGTCTCGGCCTGCTCGGGCTTCAGTTCGAGTGTGGCGGTGCGGCCGACGAGGGAGTTGCTGCCCTCTTTTTCCTTTGGCGCCTGATCGATCGCCAGCACGCGGATGTTGGAGAGAATGATTTCCGATTGGGCGACGTCGGGTCCCTTGCTGTCCGGATTCTTTTCACGCTTGGAGAGGATGACGTCGACACGGTCGTTGGGCAGGATGAAGCCGCCGGCACCGGTTTCCGGCGAGATCTCGGTCGAGATCGCCCGCATGCCGGTCGGCAGGATGGCTGCCATGAAGCCGGAGCCGTTGGCTTTGACCAACTTCTGCTCGCGGATCGGCTCGCCCGCGAAGAATGGGCTGCGCGCGATCGAGCCTGCGATTTCCTTGATGGCTTCGGCCTTGCTGACTCGGTTGATCAGATTGCTGCCGGCGGCCGCGGCAGGCCAGGCCTGCCATTGCAGGTCCTCGGGCTTGACCTGCTGGCCGAGCCCGATGTCGGACTTCGCGACCAGAATTTCCACCGTCTGCAACGGTGCGACAGGTTCGGCTACTGGTCGAGATGTTTCTTCCGTGCCACGGGCGAGATAGGCGGCAACACCGCCGGCACTCAATGCGATGGTCAGAACGACGACACGTGCGATGTTCATACGCTTTGCTACTCTTACGCAGGGACGTCCCAACTACACGGCAGATGACGGCCATCCCCGGAGGTATGACTAGGCATCAAAGGTATAAGGGAACTTGAGGGTTGAATTATTTGGTCGATCGCACGGCGAGATTCGCCGTCATGGTGAACGGGTGGTTATCGTTTTGGGAAAACCGCTCCGCAAAACCGCGGGGTCGTCTCGGCGTGGGCGTAGCGACGGTCGAATGCGGGTAGAGATGGACGGGCGCTTCGGATGAGAATCAGCGTCAGGCTAGACGCTGCTATGATGCGTGAGCCTGATCTTGCGGCTCGGTCTCCGCGAAGCCAGCCTGCAAGACCTCCTCGCGCTTGTGGCGCAGATGCGCGCGCAGGATATGCGACAACCCCACGCCGTCGCGGCGTTGCAGTGCATTGAGGATCGCTTCGTGCTCCTGCACCGCCAGCGCCCAGCGGCGTGGTGTCATCGGCGTGACGTAGCGCGCACGCCGAATGCGGGCCGTGACGGATTCATATAGGCCTGACAGCACCGGGTTGCCGGCCGCGGCGATGATCGCCTCGTGGATGGTGCGGTTGCAGCGGTAGTATTGGAGAAGGTCGCGATCGCCGTAGTGCCGCACCATCGTGGCGTGGACGGCGGCGACCTCGGCGATATCGGCATCGGTGATGCGCTCGCAGGCGAGCTCGCCAGCCAGGGCTTCGAGCCCCTGGCACACCTCGAACAGGTCGCGCATATCCTTGTCGGTCAACCTGGCCGCGCGCGAGCCGCGGTTCGGCAGCAATTGAACCAGGCCCTCGGCGGCGAGCACCTTGAGGGCTTCGCGCAGCGGTGTGCGCGAGATCTGCAGCTTTTCACAGAGGTCGCGCTCGGGAATCCGCGCGCCCGGCGGGATCTCGCCATCGAGCAACATGGCGCGGACGCGGCCTACGACTTCCTCATGAAGCATCCCTAAAGATCCAATTTGAATGCAAAAATCGTTATATCACCGGAATATTGCTAGTTCCAGCTTGATAAGTCGCATTTTTGCATTCAGAATTGGTTAAGGTCGATTAAGAAAAGGGCCGGCGGCATGGATCAGGACGCGACTGTGGGGGAGGATGACCTCCTGTTTGCCCTCGATGACGGTATCGGCCGGATAACCTTCAACAGACCGCAGGCGCGCAACGCCTTCACCTTCGCGATGTACGAGCGGTTGGCTGCGATCTGCGAGCGCGCCAACCGCGACCATGGGATCAAGGTGCTGCTGCTGCGGGGTGCCGGCGACAAAGCGTTTGCCGCGGGCACCGACATCAACCAGTTCCGGGCCTTCAAGGCGCCGCAGGACGGGCTCGACTACGAGAACCGCATCGACCGCGTGCTCGGCATCCTCGAAACCTGCCGGGTGCCGACGATTGCCGCCATCAACGGCGCCTGCACCGGCGGCGGCGCGGGAATCGCGGCCTGCTGTGACCTCCGCATCGGCACCAGAAGCACGCGGATGGGGTTTCCGATCGCGCGCACGCTCGGCAACTGCCTGTCGATGTCGAATGTCGGCCGCATCACCGCGTTGATCGGCCCGGCGCGCGTCAAGGATCTGATCTTCACGGCACGGCTTGTCGAAGCCGAGGAGGCGGCCTCGGTGGGCCTGCTCAACGAGGTCGTCGATGATCTGGCCGCGCTCGACAGGCGCGCCGACAAGATCGCAAGGCTCGTTGCCGGCAACGCGCCGCTGACGCTGAGCGCGACCAAGCAGGCAGTCGCCCGGCTGCAGAAACGGCTGACGCACGAGGAGGGCGAGGACCTCATCCTGATGTGCTACACCAGCCAGGATTTCCGCGAAGGGCTCGACGCGTTTCTCACCAAGCGCGCGCCGCAATGGCGCGGCCAATAGGAGCCCTTAATGTCCCTTCAAAACGACACGACGCCGCGTTCGGGGCCGCTTGCCGGCCTCAAGGTCATCGATCTCACCCATGTGATGGCGGGACCGACCTGCACGCTGATGCTCGCCGACATGGGCGCCGATGTCATCAAGATCGAGAAATGGCCAAATGGCGACGACACGCGGCACTCGGTGCCACCGAAGATCGGCGACGAGGCAGCCTCCTTCCTGATGATGAACCGCAACAAGCGCGGTATCGTGCTCGACCTGAAGACCGCAGGCGGCAAGGAAGTGCTGCGGCGGCTGATCGCTGACGCCGACGTGCTGGTCGAGAATTTCGCGCCGGGCGCGATGGAGCGGTTAGGCTTCGGCTATGAGGAACTGCATCGGGATTTTCCGGCGCTGATCTATTGCTCGCTCTCTGGTTTTGGCCGAACCGGCCCGTACAAGCATCGCCGGGGCTTCGATCTGGTCGCCCAGGCGATGAGCGGCATCATGAGTTTCACGGGCGAACGGCGGGATGGTCCGCCGGTCAAATGCGGCCCGCCGCTGTCCGATATCACGGCCGGACTCCTCGCCAGCATGGGGATCCTGGCCGCCTATTCGCATCGGCTCAAGACCGGTGAAGGGCAGTGGGTGGAGACCTCGCTCTACGAGGCGGCGCTGGTTCAGACCTATTGGCAGTCGACGATTGCGCTCGCCAGCAACGTGGCGCCGCGCGCCATGGGCTCGGCCCATCCGCTCAACGCACCGTATCAGGCGTTCGAGGCATCCGATGGCTGGCTCGTGGTAGGCGGCGCCAACAAGAAGCACTGGCTATTGATGCTGGAAGCGCTTGGCGCGCTGGAACTGGCTTCCGACCCGCGCTTCGTCAACGGCTCCGACCGCATGGCGAATCTGAAGGAGCTCGAAGCCGAATTGAGCGGGCGTTTCCGCAAACAGACGCGGGCGCATTGGCTGGCGGCACTTGACGAGAAAGGCGTGCCCTGCGGCCCCGTGCACGACATGCTGGAAGCGTTGAGCGATCCGCAGACGCTCGCGCGCGAGATGGTGGTTGAGGTCGAACATTCGACCCTCGGACCGGTGAAGACGATCGGGCTGCCGGTCAAATTCTCGGCGACGCCCGGGAAGGTGCGTTCGGGCGCGCCTGTTTATGGCGAGCATACGCGCGAGGTGCTGCGCGAACATGGTTTTGATCCGGCGCAGATCGATGCGTTCGAGCGGGAGGGGGCGATCGTTGCCGCCTCGGCCGGCCGCAAGGAGCCGGTCGCCTGACGAGAAGACGAGAATACGAACGACAACAAGAAACGCCTACCCGGAGGAAACCATGAAGATCACGTCAAAACTGCTGCTGTCCACGACGGCTTTCATGCTCGCGGGCGCGCTTCCGGCCATCGCGGCCTGGCAGCCGCAGAAGCCGATCGAGTTCGTCGCTACCGCGGGGCCGGGCGGCGGCACTGACAATCTTGCGCGCGCCGTCCAGAGCATCGTCACCAAATACAAACTGACCGACCAGCCGGTCGTGGTCGTCAACAAGGGCGGCGGCAGCGGGGCGGAAGGCTATGTCTACGGCAAGGCGTCCGCCGGCGATCCCTACAAGGTGATCTTCGGTACCTCGAACGCGTGGCAGCAACCGCTCGTCTCCAAGGTTGCCTTCAACTACACCGATCTCACCCCGATTGCCGCGATGGCGCAGGACGAGTTCCTGCTGTGGGTGAAACAGGACGCGCCCTACAAGACGGCGGGCGACTTTCTCAAGGCGGCGGCCGCGACCGAGTTCAAGATGGGCGGCGCGCAGTCCAAGGACACCGACGAGGTGCTGACGCGGATGATCGAGAAGGCGGCCCGCGTCAAATTCACCTACATCCCCTTCAAGAGCGGTGCTGAGGCTGCCGTGCAACTGGCCGGCGGCCATATCGATGCCCACGTCAACAATCCCTCCGAGAGCCTTGGGCAATGGCGCGGTAGCACCCAGCGCCCGCTCTGCGCGTTCAGCCCGAAGCGGTTGCCGCAGGGACCGAAGGTCACGACGTCAGAAGGCTGGAGCGACGTGCCGACCTGCGTCGAGCAGGGGCTTGCGATTTCGCAATATGAGCAGCCGCGCACGGTGTGGCTGCCCGGCAAGGTCAGCCCGGAGCAGGCGGCGTTCTACGTCGACCTATTGAAGAAGGTGCAGGCGACGCCCGAGTGGAAGGAATACATCGAAAGGACCTCGCAGGTTGATACCTTCCTGACCGGCGCTGCGTTCGACAGTTTCATCAAGCAGGACCTCGAACATGTAAAGCAGGTCGCGGGCGAACAGGGCTGGCTGGTGAAGTAGGGCCGGACCGATGATATCACGACGCGCGCTCGAGATAGCCGCCGCGGCGCTGACCGGAATCTTTGGCGTCGTTGTCGTTGTTTCCAGCATCGACAACGGCATCGGCTGGTCGAGCGCCGGCGTCGACGCCGGTACGTTTCCGTTCCTGACCGGCATCATCATCGTGCTCGGCAGCCTTTACAACATGGGGCAGGGCGCCATGGGGCGCGGCACCCTCGCAGTGGTCAGGACAGCCATCACGCCATCCGAGTTGCGCCGCCTCGCGGGCTTGTTCGTTCCAGCCGCGATTTTCGTCGCCGTCATTCCAATGGTTGGAATGTATCTCGCCTCGGCGGGCTACGTTTTTGCGGTCCTGGCGTTGCCGAAACGGCAATCGGTCTTGCGCGCGCTTGTCATCGCCGCGGCAACGCCGCTTGCGCTTTACGTCGTGTTCGAGCGCATGTTCCAGGTGTCGCTGCCGCACGGCGCGGTCGCCACAGCGTTCGGTTTCTGAAGGGCGGGGCGATGGAAAACCTTCAATCGCTGCTGCACGGTTTCACCATCGCGGTCACCGTTCCGCACCTGACGCTGATGGTGATCGGCGTTCTGCTCGGCATTCTCGTCGGCGTTCTGCCCGGTCTTGGTGCGCCAAACGGAGTGTCGCTATTGCTGCCGCTGACCTTCGGCATGCAGCCGGTGTCGGCGATCATCCTGCTTTCGAGCATGTATTGGGGCGCGCTGTTCGGCGGCTCGGTGACGTCGATCCTGTTCAACATCCCGGGCGAACCTTCGTCGGTCGCCACCACATTCGACGGCTATCCGATGGCGCGCGACGGCAGGCCGACGACGGCGCTGGCCACCGCTTTCGGCTCGGCGGCGTTCGGCGCGCTTGTCGGCGTGGTCCTGATTACGTTTCTGGCGTCGTGGGTGGCGCAGGTGGCGCTCGCCTTCGGACCGCCCGAATACTTCGCGGTCTATTTCCTCGCCTTCGCCAGTTTCGTCGGCATGGGCGGTGCGGCGCCGATCAAGACGGTGGTGGCGCTCGCGATCGGCTTTGCCATCGCCGCGATCGGTATCGATACGGTCTCGGGCAGCGTGCGGCTCACCATGGGTATCGACGAGCTGGTGAAGGGCGTCAGCTTCGTCGTTGCCGTGATGGGGCTGTTTGGTATCGGCGAGTTGCTGATTGCGGTGGAGGAGGAGTTTCAGGCCCGCGCGGTATCGTCGAGGGTGGATTGGAAGGAAGTCTTCCGGGCGCTCGGCCGTCTGCCGCAGCACGGCATTGCGTTGCTGCGCAGCGCCGCCATCGGCTGCTGGATGGGCATTACACCGGGTGGTCCAACCGCGGCTTCCTTCATGAGCTATGGTATCGCCAAGCGCTTCTCGCGCAATGGCGCGCGTTTCGGCACCGGCGAGGCCGAGGGCATCGTCGCGCCGGAGACCGCCGACCACGCCGCCGGCACCAGCGCGCTATTGCCGATGCTTTCGCTCGGCATTCCCGGCTCGGCTACGGCCGCTGTCATGATGGGCGGGCTGATGATCTGGGGATTGAATCCCGGACCGATGCTATTCGTCGACCAGAAGGATTTCGTCTGGGGACTGATCGCCTCAATGTATGTCGGCAACATCGTTGCGGTTGCGCTCGTGCTGCTCACCGTTCCCGTGTTCGCCGCCCTGATGCGCATTCCCTTCGCCGTCATCGCTCCCCTGATCGTCATCATCTGCGTGGTGGGCGCCTATTCGGTCTCGAACTCCTATCTCGACGTCGTCCTGATGCTCGGCTTCGGTGTCGTCGGCTATCTCTTCAAGAAGCTGCACTATCCGTTGGCGCCGTTGGTGCTTGCGATCGTGATCGGCGACAAGGCTGAGGACGCGTTCCGGCAGGCCATGCTGATGTCGAAGGGATCGCTCGGGATATTCTTTGCAAACCGGCTGGTGACGACTCTCGTTCTGGCCGGGATGGCGTTGCTACTGCTTCCGCTCGCCCTGCAGATTGTGCGTCTGCTGCGAAAGCCGGACGAAGCCGCTGATGAAAAGGTGAGGACCATATGAAGCTGCATAGCCCCGGCAAGCCGGTGATCGCGCTGGCGATGGGAGATCCCGCCGGTATCAGCCCGGAGCTGACCGCAAAACTCGCCTGCCTCGATGAAATCCTCTCCCGCGCACGCCTGATCGTGATCGGAGACCGCCGCGTTTTCGACGAAGGCGCGCGCGTGGCCGGCGTCAGGACGGACCTGCCAAATGTAGCGCCATCGGCGGACCCGCGATCAATCGGCAGTGACGCCGCTTTTATGGACCTTGGGCATCTCGATTCCGCGACCGTCGAGCGTGGTGTCGCGAGCCAGGCCGGTGGCGCGTTCGCGCTGGAGAATTATCGTCGCGCGCTCACGCTGGCGCGTGACGGGCAGGCCGACGCCGTCTGCTTCACGCCGTTCAACAAGAAGGCGATGCGGCTCGCGCGCGCGGAGTATGACGACGAGATCGCGTTCTCCGCCGAGGTCGCCGGCCTGAAAACGCCAGCCAGCGAATTCAACGTGCTCGACAGGCTCTGGAATGCCCGCGTCACCTCGCACATCGCGCTCAAGGATGTGGCCTCGCGCCTCTCCGTCGAACGTATTCATCGCGCGCTGAAACTGACCGATGCCTGCATGCGACAGGCCGGCTTTGCCGAGCCCCGTATCGCGGTGGCTGGTCTCAACCCGCATGCCGGTGACGGCGGCAATTTCGGCCGCGAGGAGATCGATGTGATCGAACCTGCTGTCATGGCCGGCCGGGCCGAAGGAATAGCGGCGGAAGGGCCGTTTCCGGCCGATACGGTTTTCCTGCGCGCCAAGAACGGGGCCTTCGATGCGGTGCTGACGATGTACCACGACCAGGGCCAGATCGCGATGAAGCTGATGGGCTTCGATCGCGGAGTGACAATTCTCGGCGGCTTCCCGTTTCCGATCTGCACGCCGGCGCATGGCACGGCCTATGACATCGCCGGCCAAGGCGTCGCCTCGGTTGGCGCCAGCCGCGCGGCTTTGTTGCTCGCGGCTGAGATGGCTGATACGGCCGGGTTGCGAAATCGGGCGGCGTGAAGCGCCGGCCTAGCCCCGTGGACTCATTAGCACACAGCCAGGTGCGAATGGATGCGAGCTTGACGAACGCTAGGCGGCTGGCGTTGACGCCTGAGCGTTTTACCGCCATATACAGCGCATGAAGAAGCTTCAGTCAGCCGCATTGACCACCACCGCGACCGCTTACGGCGGATCGCCTGCTGGTTGCGCGCGCTAGAGACAAGCGTACTTCACCCAGAAAAGGCCCCGCCGGCGACGGACGGGGCCTTTTCTGGTTTTTGATGGTCCCCGTCCGCGCTTTTTCCGATCACAGGGAATACAGCCATGGACGATCTCGACCACAGAAATCTCGGCGTGAAGCTCAAACTCTGGCACCTTCAGGAAGATGCGCCGGGCATGGTGTTCTGGCATCCGCGCGGCTACGCGGTCTACCGGGTGCTGGAGGATTATGTCCGGCGCAAGATGCGCCAGGCCGGCTATGCCGAGGTCCGGACACCGCAGCTTCTGCCAAAGGAGTTCTGGGGCCGCAGCGGGCACTGGGACAAGTTCGGCGAGCACATGTTTCGGGTCGACGACGGCGAGCAGGCGATGGCGCTGAAACCAATGTCGTGCCCGTGCCACGTGCAGATCTTCAACAAGGGGCTGCGCTCGTGGCGGGAGCTTCCGATCCGCTATGCCGAGTTCGGCGCCTGCCACCGCAATGAGCCTTCCGGTTCGCTCCACGGCATCATGCGGACGCGCGCCTTCGATCAAGACGACGCGCATGTGTTCTGCCGCGAGCAGGACGTGGAGGGCGAAGTCGCGTGCTTCATCGCCCTGCTGGACGAGGTCTACCGGGAACTCGGTTTTCCCGACTACGAGGTGGCGCTGGCGACGCGGCCGGCGGTGCGTGCCGGCGACGACGCGACCTGGGACTGGTCGGAAGCGAAGCTCGGCGATGCCGCGCGGCGCTGCGGCCTCGTGCCTCAAATCAACCCCGGCGAAGGTGCGTTCTACGGACCGAAGCTGGAATTCGCGCTGCGCGATCGGCTGGGACGATCCTGGCAGTGCGGCACCGTGCAGGTCGACGGCGTGCTGCCGCAGCGGCTCGAGGCGTCCTACGTCGCCCCCGACGGCAGCCGCGCGAGGCCCCTGATGATCCACCACGCCATCTTCGGATCGCTCGGCCGCATGATCGCGATCCTGCTCGAGCACCACGGCGGCGTGCTTCCCTTCTGGCTGTCGCCAGACCAGGTCGCGGTCGCGCCGATCTCGAAAGACCAGGCCGGATACGGCGCGGACGTTCTGGCGGCGTTCGAGGATGCCGGAATCCGGGCCGTTGCCTGTGACGGCGCCGATACCCTTTCGCGGCGCATCGTGGCGGCCCATGAAATGGCAGTGCCGGTGATGGCTATCGTCGGCGGGCGCGAGATGAGGGACGGCCGGGTGAGCCTGCGCGAGCGCGACGGCTCACAGGCCGACGTTCCGCTGGCCGAGGCGGTGTCCCGCCTGCAGGCGAGGGCGCGACCGGGCGCCCTTGTGGCTGAAGCCTTGTACGCTCGAGCTTATGGCTTCACGCCCTAGGTGGCCGCCTTCAATGCCGCAAAACCGCGATCGAGATCGGCCTTGAGGTCGTCGACATTCTCCAGGCCGATGTGGAGCCGCAACGTCGGCCCGCCGGGGGACCATTTGGTCGCCGTGCGGTAGGGATCGCAGTCGAACGGGATGATGAGGCTTTCGAAGCCGCCCCACGAATAGCCCATGCCGAACAGCCTGACGGCGTCGAGCAGGGCATCGACCGCCTTCTGCGGTACCGGCTTCAGCACGATGCTGAACAGGCCGGAGGCGCCGGTGAAGTCGCGCTTCCAGATCGCGTGGCCGGGATGGCTTTCGAGCGCCGGATGCAAGACCTGCAGGACCTCGGGGCGGCCGGCGAGCCAGCGCGCCATTTCCAGGCCCGAGCGGTAATGTTGCGCGAGCCGCACCGAAAGCGTGCGGGTGCCGCGCAGCGCCAGGAATACGTCGTCCGGTCCGGCGCAGACGCCGAGCAGGCGGATACCCTCGGTGAGCAGCGGCCAGGCTTTTGCATTCGCCGAAATCGTGCCGAACATGATGTCGGAATGGCCGCCGACATATTTGGTGGCGGCCTGCATGCTGATATCGACGCCCTGGTCGAGCGAGCGGTGAAACAGTGGCGTCGCCCAGGTGTTGTCGTCGATGACGAGCGCGCCCTTGGCATGCGCGACTTCGGCGATGGCGGGAATGTCGCTCATTTCAAACGACTGCGAGCCGGGCGCCTCGACCAGCACCGCCCTGGTGTTCGGTTTGAACAGTTTCTCGATCCCGGCGCCGACCAGCGGATCGAAATAGCCGACCTCGACGCCGTAACGGGCCAGCATGCCGTTGCAGAAGTTGCGCGACGGCCGGTAGACATTATCGGTCACCAGCAGATGATCGCCGGCCTTCAAGACCGACAGGAGTGCGGTGGTGATTGCGGCAAGTCCTGATGGCGCGAGGCCCACGCCCGCGCACTGCGGGCCCTCCAGTGACATCAGCACGTCCTGCAGCGCCAGTGTGGTCGGGGTGCCGTGACGTCCGTAGGAGAATTCGGCGCGGTGGGCGTGCAGGTCCTCGGCGGTCGGGTAGAGCACGGTCGATCCGCGGTATACCGCTGGATTGACGAAACCCCTTTGTCCTTTGGTGTCGCGGCCGGCGGTGACCAGTCTGGTTTCGGGTTTTTGCGGGTTGGACGGACCGTCGTGCGAAAAGCTCATGCGTTTGCATTATCCAAGACGTTATGCCGCAGCCACAACTTGATCGCGAAAACACCGGCGAGCGGCGGGTCGAGGCCGGGTGCGTTAATAACAAGACACAGAAGAGGGCAGTCAACCCCTTGACCCGGCACGCCAGTCGTTCTGAGATGCGCGCCAACGAACAGTCGCTGCAAGTTGAGGGGCCTGCCGCGATATCAGATCCACCGCCTGACCGGACTGGCACGCTAAATGCACGGTCGGGACGACGCTTTTCAGCGAGGGATCAGCGGGTTGGCCCCACAACGTCAGGCGTTGCCTAAAACGATCTCCGGACGTCCCCTTGAAAGGCCTAACCCATGAAACGCGTATCTCTGGTTGTTACCCTTGCCCTTGCCGCCGGCCTCTCGGCCCAGGCCGCCTCGGCGCAAACCCTCAAGACGGTCAAGGACCGGGGCATGCTGTCCTGTGGGGTCAGCCAGGGCCTGCCGGGCTTCTCGACGCCGGACGACAAGGGTAACTGGACCGGGCTCGACGTCGACATCTGCCGGGCGATAGCGGCTGCCATTTTCAACGACGCGACCAAGATCAAGTTCGTCCCGCTCTCGGCCAAGGACCGTTTCACCGCGCTGCAGTCGGGCGAGATCGACGTGCTGTCCCGCAACACCACCTGGACGCTGTCGCGCGATACTTCGCTGGGCGCCAACTTCACCGGTGTTACCTATTATGACGGCCAAGGCTTCCTGGTGAAGAAGTCGCTGAAGGTGAATTCGGCGCTGGAGCTCAACAGTGCGTCGGTTTGCGTGCAGACCGGCACCACGACCGAGCAGAACCTCGCCGACTACTTCAAGGGCAACAACATGAAGTACGAGGTGATCGCGTTCGCGACCGCCGACGAAACTATCAAGGCCTATGAGTCCGGCCGCTGCGACGTGTTCACCTCCGACGTCTCCCAGCTCTATGCCGAACGCCTGAAGGTCGCCAACCCGGCCGAGCACGTCGTACTGCCCGAGGTGATCTCAAAAGAACCGCTCGGGCCGATGGTGCGCCATGGCGACGATCAGTGGTTCGATATCGTGAAATGGACGCTTTATGCGATGGTCGGCGCCGAAGAGCTCGGCTTGACGCAGAAGAATGTGGACGAGATGGCCAAGTCCGACAAGCCTGAGGTCAAGCGCGCCGTCGGCACTGACGGCAATCTGGGCGAGCAACTCGGCCTGACCAAGGACTGGATGGTGCGGGTCGTGAAGGCGGTCGGCAATTACGGCGAGTCCTTCGAGCGCAATGTCGGTTCCGGCTCCAAGCTCGGCATCGCCCGCGGCCTCAACAACCTATGGAGCAAGGGCGGTATCCAGTACGCCCCGCCGATCCGCTAAGCGCCAGCGAGAGGGGCTGCGGCGATGGCCATCGAACCCCGAAAACCTCCGTCGCAGCTACTTCCCAGGCTGCAGCGCGCGCTCGGCGGCCGGGCTGGCTGGAGCGGCTTCGTCCTCCAACTGCTGTTCGTCGCCGCGCTCGCATGGATCTCCTACGAGATCGTCGCCAATGCCCGTGCCAATTTGCAGGCGCAGCGGATCACCGCGGGCTTCGGCTTCCTTGCCAACAATGCCGGCTTTGACGTCAGCCAGAGCCTGATCCCCTATTCGGGGTCCGATCCCTACACGCGGGTCTTTGTGGTTGGCCTGCTGAACACGTTGCTGGTCTCGGTGATCGGCATCTTCTTCGCCACCCTGATCGGCTTCCTGGTTGCTCTCGGCCGGCTGTCGCCGAACTGGCTACTGGCGCGAATCTCGGGCGGCTATGTCGAACTGATCCGCAACCTGCCGCTGCTGTTCCAGATCCTGTTCTGGTATCTCGCGGTGCTCGCCGCTTTGCCCAATCCGCGGCAGAGCATCTCGATCTTCGACAGCTTCTTTCTCAGCAATCGCGGCCTGATCATTCCGAAGCCGATCGGGGAGCCTGGCTTCGAGCCGTTCGTCGTCGCCTTGCTGGTCGCGATCGTCGCCGCGATCATGTTGTGGCGCTACGCGCGCCGTCAGCTCTTCCAAAGCGGCAAGGTGATCAAGGTCTGGCCCTACGCGCTCGGCATGGTTGTCGGCCTGCCGTTGCTCAGCGTGCTGATTTTCGGCCTACCTGTCACGTTTGAGGTGCCCGTGCTCAGGGGCTTCAACTTCGCCGGCGGCTCACGCCTGATACCGGAATTCGTTGCGCTGACGCTGGCGCTGTCGACCTACACGGCGGCCTTCATCGCCGAGATCGTGCGTGCGGGCATTCTTTCGGTGCACAAGGGCCAGATGGAAGCCGGTTCCTCGCTCGGACTGCAGCGCGGTTCGGTGTTGCGGCTGATCGTGATCCCGCAGGCGATGCGCGTGATCCTGCCCCCGCTCACCAACCAGTATCTCAACCTGACCAAGAACTCCTCGCTGGCGGTTGCGATCGGCTATCCCGATCTGGTCTCGGTGTTCGCCGGAACCACGCTGAGCCAGACCGGGCAGGCGATCGAAATCATCGGTATCACCATGGGCGTCTATCTCCTGATCTCGCTGGTCACCAGCGCAATCATGAGTTTCTATGGATGGCGGATCAGCCGGAGCATGGGCGGATGAGCGACACGACCGCATCCAATTTCGTCCGTCAGGACCTCGTGCCGGAGCGGGCCGCGCCCGTGAAGACCACCGGGTTCATCGGCTTCCTGCGCACGCGGCTGTTCAATTCTCCGACCAATATCCTGATCACGATTGTCAGCCTGTTGCTGCTTTGGGTCACTGTCGTTCCGGCCGTGAAGTTCGCGCTGGTCGATGCGGTCTGGACCGGCACGGATCGGACGGCCTGTCTCGCTGAAAATGTTGGACGCCCGGTCGGCGCCTGTTGGCCGTTCATTCAAGCGAAGATTTACCAGTTCATCTATGGCTTCTACCCGGAGCCGGAGCGCTGGCGCGTCAACCTGACCTTCATTCTTGCCGCCATCCTGCTGGTTCCGCTGCTGATTCCGCGGCTGCCGGCCAAGGGTCCGAACGCCATTCTGTTCTTCGTGGCGTTACCTGTCGTCGCCTTCTTCCTGCTGCGCGGCGGTGGACTGGGGGGCTTCGGCGTGAGCTGGACCGCCGGGCTGCTGTCTGGCTTCAACGATAGCATCGGCGACGGCGGCAGGAAGCTCGTGGCCGCGGGCGAGGCGACGGCCGTTATCGGATCGCTGCTATGGGTCCTCGGCAAGCTGATCGTACTGGTGAGCACGGTGATTGGCTGGGTACTGCTGCCGCTAACCTGGCTGCGCGATCAGATCCAGGCCTTCGGCCGGCCGGTCTGGACCGACCTCGCCGCGACCGCGTTGATCGTGTCGGCGCTGCTGTTCTGGCTCGGTGGCGGCTTGCGGTCCGGCTGGCGTCCGCTCATCACCTGCCTTGGGGTCTTTGTCGCCATCGCCTTCGTGATCGCGGTGATGGGTCTCGACAGCGGTGGACTTCCGGAGGTCGACACGCGGTTGTGGGGCGGCCTGCTGGTGACGCTGGTGGTGTCCGTTGTCGGCATCGTCGCCTCGATGCCGGTCGGCATCGCGCTCGCGCTGGGGCGGCGCTCGACCATTCCGCTGATCCGAATCTTCTCGATTGCCTTCATCGAGTTCTGGCGCGGCGTTCCGCTGATTACCGTGCTGTTCTTTGCAACCTACATGCTGCCGCTGTTCGTGCCTGCCGGCTTCACCATCGACGGGCTGATGCGCGCCCTGATCGGCATCGCGCTGTTTGCCGGTGCGTACCAGGCCGAAGTCATCCGCGGGGGTCTGGCGGCGATTCCGCGCGGACAAGGGGAGGCGGCGAGCGCGCTCGGCCTGTCCTGGGCCAAGACCACGGCGCTGATCGTGATGCCGCAGGCGCTGCGCCATGTCATCCCCGGTCTCGTCAACAGCTTCATCGCGCTGTTCAAGGATACCTCGCTGGTCTCGATCGTTGCGCTGTTCGACCTGCTTGGCAGTCTGCGCGCCTCGTTCTCCGATCCGGTCTGGTCGACACCGACGACGCTGTTTACCGGCTTTGCCTTTGTCGGCATCATCTATTTCGTCTTCTGCTTCGGGATGTCGCGTTACTCGCTGTTCGTCGAGAACCGGCTGAACGCCCATCGTCGCAACTGAGTACATCACCATGACCGCAAACTCGATCGTTGGCATCAACGCACTCAACAAATGGTACGGCGATTTTCACGTCCTGCGCGACATCAACCTCGATGTCGCCAAGGGCGAGCGGATCGTGATCTGCGGCCCCTCAGGTTCGGGCAAGTCGACGCTGATCCGCTGCATCAACGCGCTGGAGGAATTCCAGGAAGGACAGATCGTCGTCGAGGGCATCGAGCTCGGTCCGAACCTGCGGCGGGTGGATGAAGTTCGCCGCGAGGTCGGCATGGTGTTCCAGAGCTTCAACCTGTTTCCGCACCTGACCGTGCTGGAGAACTGCACGCTGGCGCCGATCTGGGTACGCAACATTCCGAAAAAGGACGCGGAGGCGACCGCGATGAAATTCCTGGAGCGGGTCAAGATCCCGCATCAGGCCAACAAATATCCCGGCCAAATGTCGGGCGGTCAGCAGCAGCGCGTTGCCATTGCCCGCGCGCTGACCATGAATCCGAAGGTGATGCTGTTCGACGAGCCGACCTCGGCGCTCGACCCGGAAATGGTCAAGGAAGTGCTCGACACCATGGTCGACCTCGCCAAGGAAGGCATGACCATGCTGGTGGTCACCCACGAAATGGGATTTGCCCGCGAAGTCGCCAACCGCGTCGTCTTCATGGACGCTGGCCAGGTCATCGAGTCAAACACGCCGCATGAATTCTTCGCCAACCCGCAGCACGCGCGGACGAAGCTGTTCCTGAGTCAGATCTTGCGGCATTGAAGATGGGGAGTGGCGAATGGCGAATAGGGAAACGCCATTCGCTATTCGCCACTCGCCTCTTAAACCTTCTCGAACGGCACGTCGATCTTGGTACGCTTTTCCAGCCATGCCGGCACCGGCAGGTTCTTCGAGCGCATGAATGCCGGATTGAACAGCTTTGACTGATAGCGGCCGCCGGAATCGGCCAGCACGGTGACGATGGTCTTGCCGGGTCCGAGCTGCTTTGCCAATCGGATCGCGCCAGCGACGTTGATACCGGTGGAGCCGCCGAGGCACAGGCCTTCCTGCTCGAGCAGTTCGTAGATCACCGTTACGGCTTCCTCGTCGGAAACCAGGAAAGCGTCATCGACAACAGCGGTCTCGATGATGGGCGTGACGCGGCCGAGCCCGATTCCTTCGGTGATCGAGTCCCCTGGCGTCGATTTGGCCTGACCATGCTTGAACAGCTCGTACATCGCAAAGCCGTGCGGATCGGCACAGGCGGTCACGATGTCCTTGTTCTTTTCCTTCAGAAAGCGGCTGGCGCCCGCGAGCGTGCCGCCGGTGCCGACCGAGCAGATAAAGCCGTCGACCTTGCCGCCGGTCTGCTCCCAGATCTCAGGACCCGTGGATTCGTAATGCGCCTTGGCGTTGTCGAGATTGTTCCACTGGTCGGCGAACAAAACGCCGTTCGGCTCGGTCTTGCGAAGCTGGTCAGCGAGCCGCCGCCCGACGTGCTGATAATTGTTCGGATTGGAATAGGGCAGTTGCGGCACTTCGATGAGCTCGGCGCCGCACAGCCGCAGCATGTCCTTCTTTTCCTGGCTCTGCGTTTCCGGGATCAGGATCAGCGTGCGGTAACCGCGGGCGCTGGCGACCACGGCGAGCCCGATGCCGGTATTGCCGGCGGTTGATTCCACCACGAGCCCGCCCGGTTTGAGATCGCCGCGCTTTTCGGCCTCGAGGATCATCCATTTGCCGGCGCGGTCCTTGACCGACTGGCCGGGATTCATGAATTCGGCCTTGCCGAGAATGGTGCAGCCGGTCGCTTCCGAAGCGTGCTTTAGCTTGATGAGGGGCGTGTTGCCGATCGCTTCGATGACGTCTTTGTTGAAGGCCATGTTTTTGAAATCGCCGGTTCGTTTGCCTAATCGTTAGGCGACCCTAAAGGAGGGCCGCCAGCCATACAAGCCAGCGTTGGGGCAGGGCGATCAGTCCGATTTCGCAAACACCACCTGGCGCACGTCGATATTTCCGGACAGGAAACCGGCCTCGCAATAGGCGAGGTAATATTCCCACAGCCGCCGGAAGCGATCGTCGAAACCCGACGGCGTCAGGTTCGGCCAGGCCGCGCGGAAATTGCTTCGCCAGATCGCGAGCGTCTTGGCATAATCTTGCCCAAAGATGCGTTCGCGGATGACGGGAACGCCGAAGCGTTCGCCGAGCGTTTTCAGGATCTGCGGCGACGGCAGCATGCCGCCCGGAAAGACGTAGCGCTGGATGAAGTCGACTTCGCGGCGATAGGCCTGGAACAGGCTGTCCTGGATGGTGATGGCCTGGATACCGGCGAGGCCACCCGGCAGCAGGCGGTCGCGCAACTGTGAAAAATATTTCGGCCAGAATTGCTCGCCAACCGCCTCGATCATCTCGATCGAGACGATCCGGTCATAGCGGTCGCGCTCGTCGCGGTAGTCCTGCAGCTTGATCTCGACCCTATCGCCGAGTCCGGCGTTCTGAATGCGCGCCTGTGCGAAATCGCGCTGTTCCTTGCTGATGGTGAGGCCTACGACCTTGGCGCCGAACGTCTTGGCGGCGTATTCGGCAAAGCCGCCCCAGCCGCAGCCGATCTCCAATAGCTTCTGGCCCGGCCGCAGATCGATGGCCTCGGCGAGCCGTCGGTATTTGTTGTGCTGCGCAGCCGTCAGGTCGGGCGTGTCGTCCTCGAACAGCGCCGACGAATAGGTCATGCTGGGATCGAGCCAGGCCGAATAGAAGGCGTTGCCGATGTCGTAATGCGCATAGATGTTGCGGCGAGCCTGCCGCTTTGTGTTGCGGTTGAGCCAATGCCTGACGGCCTGGAAGGTGCGCGTCAGCGGGTTGCCGATCAGCATGGTCTGCATCCAGTCCTGGTTGACGCAGAACAAATAGAGGAATTGCGTGAGGTCGGGCGTGTCCCATTCGCCGCGCAGATAGGCTTCCGCAATGCCGATGTCGCCGCCGCGCACGAGCCGCGAGGCAAACCCGTAATCGTAAATCTTCATCACGGCGGCAGGACCCGGCCCGTTGCCGCCCAACCGGACCACGCGGCCGTCGGCCAGTGTCACGTCGAGCGTGCCGTGTTGCAGCTTTGAACCAAAGCCCAGCGCCAGCCGGACCAGGCGGGGCAATTCCGGAAACGTCGCGTCTACAGTTTCCGATGTGACCGAAATCAACTCGGGCATGTGCGATCCATCGAATTGCGGTTTACCCGGGCTTCGCATGGCCGATCGACCCTGCTTCAATGCTTGGCACGGGGTGGACAACGCCGGCGAAGTATAGACGTTGATTTTTCCACTCGCCAAGCCGGTATTGAAGGCCGCGCCCTCCGGTGGGACCGGCCGCATGCCTCGTGGAAGCTGTAGAGCGCCGCGCGGTTGACGCAGAGCAGCAGCGATTGCCGGTTTGAGTCGGCCACATCCAGATCGATCAGCAGGCTCGTCACGCGATAGCTGAGCGATGGCCGATCGGCTGCAGCCGCGCATGCATGCTCGTGGAATCCCTATCCGGTCCATGCGCCGCAGAATCAGGGCCCTCCATTGCATGGTGCGAAATACGGCTGTTCCCGGAGTTTCAAATCGGCCACAGGCCGGACTCCACTGTGCGAGGACCCGGTGTTGGACGTCAGAACGGGGGAAAAACCCCATGAAATCTTCGTAAGAATTCGGCGGTCCTGCGGCAGCCCTACATCGTTCCAAACCCTATAAAACAAGGGGAAGTGAGCTCTTTGTCGCCCGTTTTGCGCACCTGAACGTACGATCGGCGAGAGGCTGCGCGGGGCTGTCCGCGTGCTGATCGCAAGGCTAATATCGCGGTTCGGTTCCAACGGAAGCATCACCCCCGTGAACGTATCGCAGCCCAACAGGAGAAGCGCTCATATTGCGCCGGGCCGGGATTTGCCCGGTGGAGAACGGGTGTGACCCAGCGAATTGCAACTGCTGCGATCGAAGGTTGGCCTGTTCTCATTCCGGGCGGCAAGCGGCTGGCGCGATCGCTTGCCGTGCTTGGCCTCGTCGCCAGCTCCGCGGGCTGCATCCTGACCAAGGACCTTCCCGACCCTGCGCTCGACATCCCCGAAGGCTACAAGGCGGCGCGGCTTTCGAAGGCCGCGGACGCACCGCCGACGCTCGACTGGTGGCGCGGATTTCGCTCGCGGGAGCTGACGGGCCTGATGGAGGAGGCGCAGACCGTCAATCTGGATATTGCGGCCGCCACCGCGCGGTTCAGGCAGGCCGATGCGCAGGCACGAATCGCGGGCGCGGCGCTGCTGCCAACTCTCAGCGGTACCGGTTCGGAGAGCTATTCCCGCACCTCCCGTTCGAGCGCCAGCGGCCTGTCCATTGGCGGCCGTGAGGTGGTCAACTATTCGGCATCGCTTAGCGCCAGCTACGAATTGGATTTCTGGGGCAAGAACCGCGACGCCGCCCAGGCGGCGGAGGAGACCGCGGTCGCCAGCCGCTTTGACCGCGACGTCATCGCGCTGACCACGCTGACGACGGTTGCCAATGCCTATTTCCAGGTGCTCGCCGCGCAGGATCGGATTCGTACCGCACAGCGAAACATCGCGAGCGCCGAGCGCATCCTGAACGCCATCAAGGAGCGCTTCAGAGCCGGCACCGGTACCGACCTCGACGTCGCGCAACAGGAAAGCGTGGTGGCCAATCAGCGCGCGCTGGTGCCGCCGCTGCGGCAGACGCTCGACCAGAACATCAACGCGCTGGCAATCCTGGTGTCGCGTCCGCCGGAATCCGTGCGCGTCACCGGTGGAACCCTCAATCGGATTGCCGCGCCACGCGTCACGCCGGGCCTGCCTTCCGAGCTGTTGACGCAGCGCCCTGACATCCGCCGGCAGGAAGCGCAGCTTGCCTCGGCCACCGCCAATGTCGGCAGCGCCCGCGCGCAGTTCTTTCCGAGCATTCAACTGACGGGGCAGGGCGGTTATCAAAGCTCGGCGTTGACGGCGCTGTTTCAGCCGCAAGCCGCGTTCTTCAGCATGGTCGGCAGCCTGACCCAACCGATCTTCGACGGCGGCAGGATCCTCGGCAATTTCGAGCTCACCAAGGCGCTGCAGGATGAACTGCTGCAGACCTACCGCAAGACGGTGGTGCAGGCCTTTGCCGATGTCGATAACGCCCTGATGTCGATCCGCCAGACCACCGAGAGGCTGCGGCTGCAGCGCGAGGTCGTGGCGTCGTCGCGGCGGGCGTTTGAATTGTCCGAGCAGCAGTTGCGGGCCGGGACCGCCGACATCGTCGTTGTGCTAAATACGCAGCAAACATTATTCCAGGCCGAGGATGCGCTGTCGCAGGCTCAACTGGCCCGGCTGCTGGCAATCGTCAGCCTCTATCAGGCGCTGGGGGGCGGCTGGGAGCCCAGGATGGAAAGGCCGGTCGATGCTCTTTAAGCCGGAAGTGAAAGACGACCCGAAGACGGCGGGCAAGCGCGTCGTGCGCGGCATTGGCCGGCGGATGGTGTCACTTTCGATCACGCTGTTGATCCTCGGCGGGCTCGGCTACCTCGGCTGGAACGCCTTTCAGCAGAAGCAGACCGGCCGTGGCGGGCTTGGCGCACGTCCCGATCTCCCGGTGCCGGTGCTGGCGGCTATGCCCCGCACGCAGGATGTGCCGGTCTATCTCGATGCCGTGGGCTCGGTCCGCGCGCTGAACACGGTGACGGTGCGCGCCCAGGTCGACGGCAAGCTGATCAAGGTGAACTTCGTCGAAGGTCAGGACGTCAAGCAGGGCGACGTGCTGGCCGAAATCGATCCCGTGATCTACCAGGCGCAGTACGATCAGGCGGTGGCGAAGAAGGCGCAGGACGAGGCGCTGCTGGCCAACCAGAAGCTCGATCTGGCGCGCTATCAGCAACTCGCCGCGTCGAATGCCGGCTCCAAGCAGCAGGCCGATACGCAGCGCGCCGTGGTCGCCCAGCAGGAAGCGCTGGTGCAGGCCGATCAGGCCGCGATCGACAATGCCAAGGCGATGCTCGGCTATACCAAGGTCATCGCCCCGTTGTCTGGGCGCGCCGGCCTGCGCCAGGTCGATCAGGGCAACATCATCCGCGCCTCCGACGTCACCGGCCTCGTCATCATCACCCAACTGCAGCCGATCGCCGTGCAGTTCAGCCTGCCGCAGCAGCAGATCGTGCGGGTCAACGCTGCCGCCGCCAGAGGCGTGCTGGCGGTGGACGTGTTCGGCAATGACGGCGTGAGCGTCATCGACACCGGTACGCTCAAAGGCATCGACAACCAGGTCGATCCGACCACCGGCACGCTGAAGCTCAAGGCGGAGTTTCCCAACGCCAAATTCCAGCTCTGGCCCGGACAGTTCGTCAATGTGCGGCTGAAGGTCGAAACGCTGGAGAAGGCGATCGTGGTGCCGAGCTCGGCGGTGCAACGTGGTCCGATTGGGACATTCAGCTATGTGATCGGCCCCAACAATGTCGCGACCGCAAAGCCGGTCGTGGTGACGCAGCAGAACGAAAACGATGCCGTCATCGCGAGCGGCCTTTCGATTTCCGATCGCGTGGTGACCACCGGCTTTGCCAATCTGTCCGACGGCGCCAATGTCTTGATTGGCACCGACGACAGGGCGCCAACAGCCGACCTCGCGCCGCGCAAGCGCAGCCGCAGCCCCGATGCCAAGGGAGACTCCAAGGCAGGTCCGGGCAAGGAGGGTCAAGCCAACGATGGCGAGCGCCGCGGCAAGCGCGGCGAGGGCGATCAAAAGGGACAAACCGGCCCGGCGCCGGCCGAGCCAGCGCGCGGCGGCGCTGCGAAGTCGCAGCCATGATCGATGCGCCGCACGCCTGAAATGAATTCGTAAAGTGAGCACGCAACCATGAGCGTCTCCGAACCGTTCATCCGCCGGCCGATCGCGACCTCGCTACTCGGGATCGCGCTGATGATCGGCGGTGCGCTCGGCTACTGGGCGCTACCGGTATCGGCGCTGCCGCAGGTCGATTTCCCGACCGTGCAGGTGACGACGCACCTGCCGGGTGCCAGCCCCGACGTGGTCGCCTCGCTCATCACGGCGCCGCTGGAGCGCCAGCTCGGGCAGATTCCCTCGCTGTCCTCGATGCAGTCGACCAGTTCGTTCGGCGTCAGCCAGATCTCGCTGCAGTTCGACCTCAACCGCGACATCGACGGCGCCACCCAGGACGTCCAGGCGGCCATCAACGCAGCGGCGGGTATCCTGCCAAGGAATCTGCCGTATCCGCCGACCTACGCCAAGGTAAACCCGGCAGATGCGCCGGTCCTGACGCTGGCGCTGACGTCGGAGACGATTTCGCTGCGCGCCATGAGCGATATCGCCGACACCATCCTCGGCCAGCGGCTCAGCCAGATTTCCGGCGTCGGGCGCGTTGCGATCCTCGGCGGGCTCAAGCCTGCGGTGCGGGTGCAGGCCGATCTGGCGCGGCTCGCCGCTTACGGCATCTCGATGGAAGATTTGCGCAGCGCCATCGCCGGCGCCAACGTCTCAGGGCCGAAGGGATCGCTCGACGGTGCGCAGCAGGCCTACACCATTGCCGCCAACGACCAGATCGCGGCAGCGGAGGCCTACAAGCCCATCATCATCGCCTATCGTAACGGCTCACCTGTCACGATCGGCGACGTCGCCACCATCATCGATGGGCTGGAGAACGATCGCACCGGCGGCTGGTATCAGGGCACGCCGGCCGTCATCATCGACATCCAGCGCCAGCCCGGCGCCAACGTCATCGAGGTCGTCAGGCAGATCCGCGACGAAATACCCAAGGTGCAGCGCGCGATTCCGGCCGGCGTCAATCTGACCATCGTCTCCGACCGCACCGTCACCATCCGCGCCTCGGTGCGGGATGTCCAGTTCACGCTGATCCTTTCCGTGGTGCTGGTGACGCTGGTGGTATTGCTGTTCCTGCGGTCGCTGCGCGCGACCCTGATCGCGGGCGTGGCGCTGCCGCTATCGCTGATCACGAGCTTCGGCATCATGTATTTTTCGGGCTTCAGCCTCGACAACCTGTCGCTGATGGCGCTGACGATCGGCACCGGATTCGTGGTCGACGACGCCATCGTGATGATCGAGAACATCGTCCGTCACATGGAGAACGGCGAGTCGGTGATGGAGGCGTCGCTGAAGGGCGCCAGCGAAATCGGCTTTACCGTGATCTCGCTGACGGTGTCGCTGATCGCGGTCTTCATCCCGCTGCTGTTCATGTCTGGGCTGGTCGGGCGCATGTTCCGCGAATTTGCGCTGACGCTGACGATTGCGGTCGTGACCTCGGCGATCGTGTCGCTGACGCTGACGCCGATGATGTGTTCGCGGCTATTGAAGCATGTCGGGGACGAGATGACGGTCCCGGGGCTTGCCGCCGTCAGCCGCTTTATCGACCGCATGGTCGCCTTCTACCATCGCACGCTGCTGTGGGTGCTGCAGCGCCAGCGCGCGACGCTTGTGGTGACGTTCGCCACCATCGCCGCGACGCTCTTTATGTACGTGATCGCGCCGAAGGGCTTTCTACCGCTCCAGGATACCGCCTCGATCACCGCAGTGACCGAGGCCGGTCCCGACGTCTCCTTTGCCGAGATGCAAAGCCGGCAGGCGACGGCGGCGGCCGCGATCCAGGCCGATCCGGACGTGGTCGGCGTCGTCTCCGTGATCGGGGCCGGATCGGTCAATGCGACCACCAATGTCGGACGTCTGGTGATGACGCTTAGACCGCGCGGCGAGCGGCACGATGATATTTCCGTGGTGGTCGACCGGCTGAAGCAGCGCACAGCGAAAATTCCCGGCATGACCATCTATTTCCAGCCGGTGCAGGACGTGCAGATATCGACCCAGTCGAGCCGCTCGCAGTACCAGTATACGCTGACCGGCACCGATGCCGCGCAGGTGGCGCTGTGGTCGCAGAAGCTCGTTGCGGAGATGCGCCGGGAGCCGCTGTTCCGCGATGTCTCGTCGGAAGCTCAGGAGGGCGGTTTGCGCGCCGCGCTCGACATCAACCGCCAGCGCGCCGGCCAGCTCGGCGTCAGCCTCCAGGCGGTCAACGACACCCTCAACGACGCCTTTGCTCAGCGGCAGATTTCGACGATCTACGGCCAGGCCAACCAGTATCGCGTGGTGCTGGAGGCGATGCCGATGTACCAGCGCGATCCGTCGATCCTGTCGAAACTCTATCTCCCGGGGGCCGCGAGCACGACCGCCGGCGCGCCCGGCGCCCAGGTGCCGCTATCGGCGGTGGCGACGCTGACCCGCACTACCGCGCCGCTGGCGATCTCGCACCTCGCGCAGTTTCCGGCGGTGTCGCTCAGTTTCAACCTCGCCCCCGGCGAGGCGTTGGGCGATGCCGTCGAGGCGGTCAAGCGGATCGAGACCAGAATTGGCATGCCCGGCAGCATCGTCGGCGTCTACTCGGGCGATGCGGCCGAATTCTCCAAGTCGCTGGCCGGCCAGCCATGGCTCATTCTGGCGGCGATCGTTACCATCTACATCGTGCTTGGCGTGCTCTATGAGAGCTACATTCACCCGATCACCATTCTCTCGACGCTGCCGTCCGCCGGCGTCGGCGCCATTCTGGCGCTGATGCTATTCGGGCAGGATCTGTCGGTGATCGGCCTGATCGGCATCATCCTGTTGATGGGCATCGTCAAGAAGAACGCGATCATGATGATCGACTTTGCGCTTGAAGCCGAGCGGCATCAGGGCATGTCGCCTTCCGAGGCTATCGTGCAGGCCTGCCTGTTGCGCTTCCGCCCCATTATGATGACGACGCTGGCGGCGCTGTTCGGCGCGCTGCCGCTGGCGATCGAAACCGGTACCGGCGCAGAATTGCGCTTTCCGCTCGGCATTTCCATCATCGGCGGCTTGCTGCTGAGCCAGTTGCTGACGCTTTATACGACACCGGTGATTTACCTGGCGCTCGATCGGCTCAACCGGAAAATTCAGAAGGCCGTGCCGGAGCCGGGGCCCACCGGGCCGCCGGTCGCCGGCGCCACCGAGGGGATGCAGTAGATGGCATCGATCTCGGAGCCCTTCATCCGCCGGCCGGTTGGCACCACGCTGCTGGCGATCGGGCTCTTCCTGGTCGGCATGGTCGCCTATGTTTTTCTGCCGGTCTCATCGGTGCCCAATGTCGACTTCCCGATGATCCGGGTGTCCGCCACGCGTCCCGGTGCCGATCCTTCCGTGATGGCCTCGACGGTTGCCGCGCCGCTGGAACGCCGGCTCGGCCAGATTGCGGGCCTTGACCGGATCACCTCGACCAGTTCGCTCGGGTCCACCAGCATCCAGTTGCAGTTCTCGATCGGCCGCAACATCGACCGTGCCGCGCGTGACGTGCAGGCGGCGATCAACGCCTCGCTGGCGGACCTGCCGACCGACCTGCCGTCGTTGCCACGATTCCGCAAAGCCAATCCCGCGGCCGCCCCGGTGTTCGTGCTGGCACTGACGTCGAAGACGCTGACGACGAGTGCGATGTACGACGTCGCCGATACCGTGATTGCGCAGCGCATCTCGCAGGTTCCGGGGGTCGGCGAAGTCAACGTCACCGGCGCCGACCAGCCGGCGGTGCGGATCGCGCTCAATCCGGTGGCGCTGTCGAATGCCGGGATCGCGACCGACGACGTGCGGCTCGCGATCATCAACGCCAATCCGCTGGGACCGGTCGGGATTTTCAACGGCGGCCGCCAGAGCGAGACGATCTCGACCAACAAGCAGATGCGTACCGCGGCCGAATTCCGCGACATCATCATCAAGAGCTCCGCCGGCAACTTCGTCCGCCTCGCCGATGTCGCCGAGGTCGAGGATTCCGTCCGCAACAGCCGCTCGATCGCCTGGTTCAACAAGCAGCCGGCGGTCCTGATCCAGATCACCAAGCAGGGCGATGCCAACGTGATCGATACTGTCGATCGGGTGCGGGCGCTGCTGCCGGACCTGAAGCAGTGGCTGCCCGGCGGCGTGGAAATTTCGACGCTCGTCGACCGCACCGGCACCATCCGCGCCAGCGTGCTCGACATGCAGTACACACTGCTGGCGACGGCATTTCTCGTCATGGTGGTGGTGTTCGCGTTCCTGCGGCGGCTGACGCCGACCATTGCGGCCGGCGTTTCGGTGCCGCTGGCGCTGGCCGGCACCTGCGCCGGGATGTGGCTCGCCGGCTTCTCGATCGACAATCTGTCGCTGATGGCGCTGGCGATTTCCGTCGGCTTCGTGGTCGACGACGCCATCGTCATGATCGAGAACATGTACCGCAACCTCGAACATGGCATGGCGCCGTATCCGGCGGCGCTCGAAGGCGCCAAGCAGATCGGCTTTACCGTGCTGTCGATCAGCCTGTCGCTGATCGCGGCCTTCACGCCGCTGATTTTCATGGACGGGATCGTCGGCCGGCTGCTGCGCGAATTCTCGCTGACGCTGACCTTTGCCATCGTGGTGTCGACTGTCGTGTCGCTCACGATCACGCCGATGATTTGCGCGCATTATATCAAGGAAGCGACCTCCGATCGCGCGACCTGGTTCGACCGGCTGGTCGAGGGCACGCTGTCGCGCATCGTTTCCTTCTACACCTGGACGCTGCGGGCGGTGCTCGGCTTCCCGTTCCTGACCCTGCTCGTGTTCTTTGCCACCATTGCTCTGACGGTGGTGCTCTATATCAAGACGCCGAAAGGCTATTTCCCGACCGACGACAGCGGTCTTGTGATTGGCGCGACACGCGCATCTCCCGATACCTCGTTCCAGGCGATGCTCGGGCTGCAGCAGCAACTGGCCGACATCGTGATGGCCGATCCTGCGGTCGCCGCCATCGGCTCTTCGCTCGGCGGCACCGCCGGTCCGGGCGGCGGCGGCTCCAACCGCGGCACCATGTTCATCAGCCTGAAGCCGCCGGAGGAGCGGGCCGGCATGTCGACAGAGCAGGTGATCGATCGCCTGCGCAAGAATCTCTACCGGGTCGCCGGCATCCGCCTGTTCATGTTCGCGGCGCAGGACCTCCGCACCGGCGGCCGGCAAAGCGACTCCGATTACCAGTACACGCTGTCGAGCACGAATCTCGAGCTCCTGCAGAAATGGGCGCCGCTGGTCGCCAAGCGCATGGAGACGGTGGAGGGCATCACCGACATCTCCAGCGACCGCGACCCCGGCGGGCTGCAATTGTCGCTGGTGATCGACCGCAAGACGGCCTCGAGCCTCGGCGTTAGCGTCCAGGACATCGACAACGCCCTGAACAACGCCTTCGCGCAGCGCCAGATTTCGATCATCTATACCCAGCGCAACCAGTACATGGTGGTGCTGGAGATCGACCCGAAATTCCAGAGCGATCCTTCCAATCTGGAGCGGATTTATGTGGCAGGCGCCAACGACGCCCAGGTGCCGCTATCGGCCGTAGTGCGCTACCAGCGCGGCCTGTCGCCGCTTGCGGTGTACCACTCGCAATCGTTCCCCTCGACGACGGTCTCGTTCAATCTGCTGCCCGATGTGCCGCTGGAGGTCGCGACCTCCAATATCCAGCGCGCGGTCGAGGAATTGCACATGCCGGAGGGCATCCGCGGCAGTTTCGACGGCAGTGCCGGCGATTTCAACAAGACCAGCGGGCGGCAGCCGCTTCTGATCCTCGGCGCATTGGTGGCGATGTATATCGTGCTCGGTGTGCTCTATGAGAGCTTGGCCCACCCGATCACGATCATCTCGACCCTGCCGTCCGCGGGCCTCGGCGCGCTGCTGGCGCTGCAGGTGACGAATACGCCGCTCACCGTGATCGCCTTTGTCGGCATCATCCTGTTGATCGGCATCGTCAAGAAGAACGGCATCATGATGGTCGATTTCGCGCTCGATGCCGAGCGCCACCGCGGCCTGTCGTCGGCTGACGCGATCTTCGAGGCCTGCCGCGCCCGCTTCCGGCCGATCCTGATGACGACGATGGCAGCGCTGTTCGCCGGCATTCCGCTGGTCATCGCCACCGGCCCCGGCACCGAGCTGCGCCGGCCGCTCGGCATCACCATCATCGGCGGATTGGTCGTGTCGCAGATCCTGACGCTGTACACCACGCCGGTGATCTACCTTCTGATCGACCGGCTGCGGCAGCGATCCCGGCCGGCGGCGATCGCCGCGCCTGCCGAATAGTTGGATTACTGCCTCCGGAAAGCGTATAGCGGGCGGATGTCAGACCAATCCAGTTCCGAGGCCGGAACCGCGGTGGAGGCCGTTCCGGAGTGTCCGCGTTGCGGCAAGCCGCTGCCGCTCTGCATCTGCGACAGCGTCAGGCCGATCGAGAGCAAGATCTCGCTCCTGATCCTGCAGCACCCGCAGGAGCAGGACAGGGCGCTCGGTACCGCGCGGCTGACGGCGATGCACTTCAAGGACGCGGTCGTCAAAATCGGCCTGTCCTGGCCGAGCCTCTCCAAGGCGCTGGGACGGAAGATCGACGATCCCTCCCGCTGGGCGGTGCTCTATCTCGGCTCGGCCAAGGTCAGCGATCTCGACACCGATGCCGAGATCGTGGCGATCAACCGCAAGGGCGAGGTCGAGCCGCACCAGCGCGCCATCCTGTCCGACATCGAAGGCGTCGTGCTGCTGGACGGCACATGGAGTCAGGCCAAGGCGCTGTGGTGGCGTAACGCGTGGATGCTGAAATGCCAGCGGATCATTCTGGGTCCGAAGCGCCCGTCGCGTTACGGCAAACTCCGCAAGGAACCACGCCGCGACGGCCTCTCCACCATCGAGGCCGCCGGCCTGCTGCTCGCCGGGGTCGAGAAGCGGCCCGAGATCGCGCAGACACTCAACGCCAGCTTCGATCGCATGCTGGCACGGTATCGGGAAGTTCAGGCGGAGATGCCGGAACTGGCGCCAAAGCCGAAGAAGCGGGACTATCGACGGCGCAAGCGCGCCTAACTCCGGACTCTCAAGCAAGAGCTGCGTCGACGAGGTCGGTGGATCCCAAAATGTGCAGTTGGCCCCGCAAAAACGTCATGACCATGATACCACCGCGTCGGTTCCAATGTCTGCAAGGATACATAGCGATCTGTGGACAAGGATGACATTCCCATTGACGATGATAAATTCTCGGCTCTCCGCGTAACAATTTGGAGCAAAGTCGATGTCTTTAACCACCGAAATTCTCACTCGTTCTCCATTGCTTGACGCTGATGAAATCGAAGGGGAAATCGGCACTCTCATCTACAACGCCCGGCGAGCGCCCGCTATCCGAGAACTACCCCACAGCGATGACCACCCGTTGCCGAAAGGCCCGATGCCCGACTATGTCGAGCACAAGGAAGGGGTCAATCAGGTCGGCAAACTCTCGGCCGAAGCTGTGGTCCGAGAATATGATGCGGCAGTGAAAGAGATTGAAGCACTCGGTGTGGAACTAACCGACGCCGCCAAACGATGTGAGGCGATGGTGGCTGGCGTTCACGCCATGGTGTCCGAGATCAAGGAACTGGCTGCGAACTATCGCGAAGAAGGCAAGCGCTACTTCCTGCAGATCGAGGATTGTTCCCTGATGACGTCCGAAGTCCGCACCGTCTGCGAGACGCTCAAGAAGAAGATTGCAGGTAGTAGTCTCGTCGCCTGATGTTCCGGCTGTGGCCGGTCTTGCTGGTGGCCGCGCCGTTCATCGTCGTGGCCATCAGCATGCTGTTGTAATCGCGCAACCGGGGCGCGGCGGCTTCAGGCTGTTTTTTACTGGCTGGCCGCTAATCCGGATCGCGGCCTATTGCGAGACCCGTCCAAGCCCCTGTGTCATTGTGGCGATATGTCGCCAACGCCGCGGCGGGCAACGGGGATCCATTTGCAGGCTTCATGGATTATCTGCGTCGACTGTATCCGAAGTCGAGCGCCTCGGCGCGGCTCGTCTTCAGGTACATACGCGCAAGGCTCGAGATGACAAAAGCGTCGGGGGATCACCGCCCTCGAAGTCATCGGAATTCGAGCCGCAAATTCTGCAATTGAACGGATGGAACTTGTCTCCTGTACGTTCTCCAGGAAAGGATACTCGCGCATTGTCGTCTTCGATCAGCTCGCATCTCCCTTTCGGCGGCGCCGAAATCAGCCTGCGAAAGAAATTCCGCCTGTTCTTCACGGTCGGCATCATCGTCCTGTTACTCGGCGGCGCCAAGGCAATCGTTCACTATTTCGGATTCGAGTTCCTCGAGCTCAACGGGCTGGTGACCAGCGGCATTGGTGGCGCCATATTCATTATCGGCTTCCTGCTGTCGAGCATTCTCAAGGATTACAAGGAAGCCGAACAAATTCCGACGGCACTGCGCACCGCGGTCGAAGCCATCGACGGCGATCTGGAATGCTTCGCACTGACCAACGAGCGCTTCAATCTCAGGGAAGCGCGGCTGATCCTGATCGGGATCATTGCAAAGCTGCGCGAAGGCCTGGACCGTGCCTACGACCACAAGAACATTGCCCCCGTGCTCGACGAGCTCAGCAAGCTGACGCCCATCCTCGGTCGACTGGAGGGCATGGGCATGGCTGCGAATTTCGTCGTACGTCTTCGCACCAATCAGGATGCGATCCGCAGGGTGCTGCTTCGCATCTACACCATCCAGCGCGTCGAATTCGTCCCATCGGTGCATGTGCTCGTACAAACACTGGTGTTCTCGATCATCGTCCTGTTGCTCCTGCTGAAGACGGAGGGTGATCCGGCAGCGGCCCTGCTGTTTGGATTCATCACCTACATGTTCGTCTACGTCCTGTATCTGATCCGGCTGCTCGAACAGCCCTTCGCCAAGGGCCAGGGCTCCGTCGATGACGTCAGCTTCTTCCTGCTTGATGAACTGGAGGAGCAATTGCGGCGCTCGCTCGACCCCGCCGTTGCACGGCGGCGGCTTCAGGCAGTGGAGCGGGGCTGAGCAGTGCACGATGTCTGGATGGCGCGGCGACGGTGGTGCGCCGTCCGCGTCCGCTATTTGTTTGCGCGGCCTGACCGCGCCAGGTAGGTTGGATGTTGCGGACACACGTTGCTCCATTCCGTCGCTCGCACTATGACTGACGCGTCGGATGCAAGCGGAGCAACGCGATGGAACTTGTGGCGCATTGGCGCCTGTCGAAGCAGGCTTTGATCGATCTCGTTTTCTTCTGCGGCGTTCCGATCGTGTTGGCAATGCTTTCGGTCGTTCTCGGACCGCATGCGGCCACCATGGGAGGCGCCGGCGCGACGCTCTATGTTCTCTCGCTCGCCATTGTGCCCTGGTGCCTGACCGGCCTCGCCACTCAATTGGTGAGCAAAACAGCCGGGCGAAGACTGCCGCTTTGGCTGATCGCAGCGATCGGCGCTATGGCCGCCGGCCCCTTCGTGTCGCTGCACGTCTATTTCGTCAATTCGATCGCTTCAGAGATCTGGCCTGCGCTGGACGCTTTGCGGCCCGCGACGTTCAGCGCGGAACACCTCAAATCCGCCGCCCTGTCCGAAGGGCGGGCTATCGTTCTCTGGATCGCCTTTGTCGTCATTTTCCATGAGACGCTGGGCTGGGAACGGTTTGCGGTACCGGCCAAGGAAACGGGCTGCGAAGATCGCTTTCAACTGAGCGGCGCCGAATGGACTGCGGAAGACGATGCGCTGCTGCGCTCGCTGATCGGGAGCGGCAAGCCCCCGAGGGCGATCGCGCTGGAAATGAAGCGGACGGTAGGGGGCATCCGCGCAAGGACCGCCAAGCTGGGTCTGCGGAATAATCGTCTTGGCGATCCGTCTGGAGGTTGAGGAGGCGGCCCTTTTCGAACGGTGTCGGTTTGCTAACCAGCGCAGGCAGGAATTGCGCTGCTTGGTTGCCTATCCGGGGCGGGGCGTATATGAGTGCGCCCGATGGGGCCACGTGGCGGAGTGGTTACGCAACGGTCTGCAAAACCGTGTACACCAGTTCAATTCTGGTCGTGGCCTCCATTCATATAATCAATGACTTAGACCGATTATATGAGAGGCCGCACAAGCCGGCCGCGATCAGCAGGCCGCGTGCCAGCCCTCGGGAAACGGAACCAGCGGCCAAGAGACTCCATTGTCGTTGGCGGCGCGCGGCGACGGATAAAGGCGCTGAGTCTGGACCACGAAATCATCCTCCGGGGCTGGCGCAATGGCCGTCTGCACGGTTTCCAGCAGCAGATCGTATTCAACTTCGCTCATCGCGCTCTCCGGGTTCCAGAGGCGATGATCTCAAAAGTATTTTGTTCCCAGATTGAGCGGATCGTTCGAATTTTATCGATCCGGCGGCCGCGGCAAAGCTGGTTACTAAAGTGTTGAACTCTCCACGCAAACACTAGGTCCGCCCACGCGCGGCGCGTGTGAGAAAAATCACATTTTGCAGAATTCAACTCGCGTATTCGGCTTGGATGACGCCCGCCTGGTCAAGGCGGGGCCTGGTCCAGGGAGACGCGGGTCATGAAGGCAAGGTTTGCGCGAGGTGCGGCTATTCTCTGTCGTTCCCGCCGGGCTTCGACGCTCGGCTTCCTGCTAACGCTGATGGCGAGCGGTGCGGCCAATGCCCAGCAAGGCACGCCCGAACAGCGCCGGGCCTGCACGCCCGACGTCTACCGGCTCTGTGCCGGCGAGATCCCGAACGCGCGTCCGATCACCGCATGCCTGCGCCGGCAGAAGGCGAGCCTGAGCCCGGCTTGCGCTGCGGTGTTCGAGCGGTAAGGGCAGGGCGGTACGGCATCCGCCGACGTTCTCACATCTCCAGCGCCGCCAGATTCTTCGGCAGCATCCGCTTGAACAAGATGAGGATGCGGGCGGCTTCCTTTGTGTCCTGCGTGATGGCATGGCGGACGGTCGCCGCGATCAGCGTCATCATCAGTTGGGAAAACGAGGCCAGCGCAGTTGCTGATACATCGGGTGCGATCCGCCGCAGGGTGTCGCCGAGCAACCCGGCGAGATAGACGCCGTCCTCCTCGTCAAGCTTTTGCAGCGCCCGGTCGGCCTGCGTCGCTTGCCAGATGTCGCGCATGACCGGCACTTCCATGAACATCCGATAGTAGCTGTCGGTAATGCGGCACAGGGCCGGGTGCAGATCCCGGGCAGCCCTGACCACGGCGAGATCGCGCCGCACGCAATCGCGGCCGATCGCGTTGTAGCGTTCCGCGAGCGTGCCGATGATCGCGGTCTTGTCCGGAAAGTACTGATAGAGCGAGCCGAACGGCACGCCGCTGCGTTCGACGACGTCGCTCATGCGGAAGGCTTCGCTGCCTTTCTCGGCCATCAGCTCTGCCGCGCATTGCAGGATTTTCTCGAACCGCTCGCGGCTGCGCTGTTGGGTCGGGACCAGCCGCGCCAACACGGGCGCAGCCGTTGCGGCCACCTTCTGTCCGGCTTTTCGGCCGGTATCACGTTCGACACCTGTCCCGTTCGGACCCGGCCCGAGACGTGGCCGGCCGCGTTGGCCGGCGTCTCGATGGCCTATGTCACCTACCAGCCGGACCTTGCCGTCGAAGGTGCCGCTGATGCGATCGCGGAAGTGGGCCGGCGGGCGCGCAACAATGGGCTCGAGCACGTCGTATTGCTGTCGGGGCGCGGCGAGCCGGGCGCGCAGCGGGCGGAGGCAGCGCTGCAGCAATCCGGCGTTCCCTGGACCATCGTGCGCGCAAGCTGGTTCGATCAGAATTTTTCCGAGGGCTATCTGCTCGAAGGCGTGCTCGCCGGCGAAATCGCGTTGCCGGCCGGCGCCGTGCCCGAACCGTTTGTCGATGCCGAGGATATCGCCGAAGTCGTGGTCGCGGCGCTGACGGATCGGCGTCATGCCGGCAAGGTCTACGAGGTGACGGGACCACGCGCGCTGACGTTCGCGCAAGCGGTCGCCGAGATCGCCGGTGCCGTCGGCCGCCCGGTCCGATACCGGCAGATCGCGGCGAAAGATTTTGCGGCCGGCATGCGGCCCCATATGCCGGACGACGTCATCGAACTGATGTTGGAACTGTTCACCGTCGTGCTCGACGGGCGCAATTCGGGCGTCGCACACGGCGTCGAGGAGGCGCTCGGGCGTCCGGCGCGGGACTTTTCCGATTATGCCCGCCGAACCGCCGCAACCGGTGTCTGGAGGGCATGATCATGCTGCAGATGTTAATCGCCGGTCTGCTGTGGTTTTGCGCCATCGGCTGCGGTCTGCTCGCCGGCCTCTACTTCGCATTCTCGACCTTCATCATGACGGCGTTCGGCCGGATCGGACAGGCCTCCGGCATCGCGGCGATGAACGCAATCAACGTCACGATCGTGCAGTCGCTGTTCATGCCGATTTTCCTGGGAACGACGGCGGCGAGTGCGGCGCTGGCGGTGACCGCGCTGTTGCGCTGGAGCGAGCCCGGAGCGATGGCGATGCTGGCTGGCGGCATGCTCTATGTGCTCGGCATGTTCGTGGTGACGATGGTCTTCAACGTGCCCCTGAACAACGCGCTTGCCGCGGCCGATCCTGGAAGCCAGGAGGCCGCCTCGCTGTGGGCGCGCTACCTGACGGACTGGACGTGGTGGAACCACGTGCGGACGGTCGCATCGACAGCGGCTTGCGCGCTGTTCATTGCCGCGATTGCGGCGAGGTAGGGCGCCGGGCGATACCGGCAAACAAAAGCCGCCCGGATCACGGGCGGCTTCGCGTTGGGTAGTCGAGTGTGGTGTAATTAATTTCCGAAATTAAATATGGGGCCGCCATTCCAATGCGCCAAGCCGGGAAGCTGACCGGGCGCCAAGCAGGAACGGCCCTTGTGACTCTCCGTTCTTAAATGCGCCGGTTTACGCCGGTGGATTCTGACGAATGTGCAGTTTGTGCCAAGCGTTAGCTCCGTAGTTCTGCGGTGTGCATAATCTCTCGTTCACCCCTGTATTGCCAAAACTCCCATACATCCATCGACACTGCTTTTCATGATCGCGGGGACGACTTGGTGAGTGATTGGAAGTCTCAGTGGGATTCTATGACGATCGATGAGCTGTTTGAACTCCGCGAACTAATGCAAGATGTCCTCAGCGAAAAACTGAAGGCCAAGAAGGCCGAGATCGAGCGTAGACTGCAGACACTCAATCGACCGTCGGGCGAAGGGACGAAGTCTCGCAACCCCAAGACCGATCAGTGAGAAACCCAGCTCATTGCCGAAGGGCTATCTGACGACGCCAAATGGGGCAGCTCTTGACCGCGTGTTGCAGCCTCCGCTGATCTTACCGTTTCCCTGAGCTTCTGAATTTCGGCCATTCGGTTCTTAAGATCGTTGGAGACTTGCTCAAGGCGGTGCATATGTACCCCGATTGACTGTTCCATGTTTGCACCTTGCACGCCACAAACGTCGGTTACGCCCCGTACAACACCGAACCTATCAAGCCTATTCCATCTGCTTCGTGACAGTCCGATAGATGAGGTCACATGTGTTATTTCTCCGGCGGACCGGCCGGACCGTGCTGGGAATCCGAAGCTATTTGGTCAGGTGCGCCAGCATGGCCTCACAGGCCTTCTCGGCTTCGGCAAACGTCTTAAAGGGTGATCCGCCTACCTTGATTGCAGGCCGGTTGAGATTGATGGGGCGCCAGGAAGCGACAAAGCCAGGCCGCCCGTGAAGTCCAGGACCAGTGGTACTCTCGTGACTAATCACAAATGAGAAGCCGCGCTCGCTCGCGCTCCATATCTCCAGCTCCTCTTTCGCGGGAGCAACGCGCCTGAAGTGCAGGGCCATCGCCACGATCCAGCGAGTCGCTAAACGGCCCAAGGGCTTGGGCGGAATCTCGCCCGAGACACACCATGCGGATTGGCATGTGTCTCGCCAAGATGGGGCTCTTTAGGCCATGAGGACTGAGGCCGCCCGCTTACTCACGCTAGGCGGGCCTCTTTTTTCTTTCGATCGAGCGCAGCCGCTACCTGCGCTTGCCTGACCAACTCGCGCAACAACTCCAATTCGGCGCGCTGCGTCAGAAGGATGGAGTAGGCGTCAATTCGTTGCTGAATATCAATGCGCGGCTGAAGAGAAGGCATTTAGAAAACCCCTCACTAACCAATACTAATACTTCATTGTGAAGAGGGGAGACGGCAGCTTCAACAGGATTCGTCTAATTTGAGAGCCACATCCGGAGTCTTACGGACGCTTCGATTTGTGCGCAGAGCCTTCGCGAAGAGGCCTCGAACTCAGGCAGCCTCTTTCATTCGCGGCGCAGGCAGGTGGTTCACGCGGACGGCCCTTTGTCACCGGCCGTACAGACGATCGGTCCGATTGAGGTCTAGTCTGCACACCCCCGGCAACATCCCCAAGCCGGGGGTTTCTCCAAGGTGCGGCGGCCCCGGAGCGTTGCGTATTGCCGGGGCCGCTCGCGTCACCCATGCGCTGGTACTGTCCGTATTCAGGCCCCGGTATCCTGATTTTGCTAGTGTCCTAGATCGACTGTTAACAAATGCGCGATTGCTGCCATTATGGCCCGTGCTCGCAATGAGCTTTTTTGGAGGAAAGAATGAAAATTTTTATCGTGGCATTATCGCTGGTATTGTTAAGTTCTGTGGTTCCAATGACTACAGCTTCAGCAGGTCGGATGGACGGCAAGGGCAACTGTTCGGGAGGAGTATGCACCGACAAGGGAGTGCTGTGTCCAGCGGGGACCTGTTCTAGGGCCGGAACACCACGTGCCAAGGACGCCAAATATTGTTCTGCTGCGAATTGTAAAAAGTAATGGACCATAACTTCGATTGTGATGAGGCCGCCTCAGTTGGCGGCCTCTTTCATTCGAGGAGCTCATACTCGAACGCCACGTCTTCCGGATCGTTCTCCTTAAACCAGGCTTCGGCAACATCTTGGCTCGCAAAGACCTTGACGTGATCAACGTCGCCAACTTCCTTGCTGGTATCGACGTATATCCAGACATTCGTCATTGATCCCTCTTCAGCTTGCGCTTTCCCCAATGATGACTCTTGCGATCGGGATCAAAGACCCGTTCGACGTGACGGTTCAACGCCCGCATGACGCCGATCCGGGCCAACATCGTTGGACCGCGTTTCTCCGCAACGAGGATCAGCGCTCGCGCGCGCAGCGGAATTGCCGAATGACAGGGTTAAAGCTAACTTTTGCGGTCCGGTAAGATCGCGGCCCCGAAAAAGGTGCGGCCATGCTAAAGCGCTGGCATCTCTGGAATTTCTTCGGTTCCGCTTACTTGACACGGCTGTACTGGCTGGTGCGGAATCTCTTGCCGTGGGGCAACACCGTACAATTTGCCCTCATCTTTCCAGCCAGGATGGATCACAATTCCGTATTGCCCCCAACGGAGGAGACCATTACCAAGGCGGCGGAATCGCGAACGTGGGCACCGTGCCATTCAACCCATTACTGCTGCAGGTTTCGGCTGTAATCGGAAATAACAACTTGCCCGGTCCCGGCCCCGCTACGGTGAGGGTAGGTCTTAAAATCTATGGTCCAACAGATCTGTTGTACCCCGGCGAAGTAACAGGCACTTCATTCGGCCTGAGTCTGGCCGCTATTCAGTCAGCTATCCCCGAAGTCACTGCCCGGACTTCCTACAACTACTTCGGCTTGGACACGATCTTGCGCTTTCACAATGGAGTCGCCGGCGTGAACACCTCAGTTGATATAAACTACACCGCGACACTGGGCCGAGCTTCGGCGACTTTCACAACTGTCTACACCAACGGCCAACAACCAAATTACGAAACGCCCACTGTTACTCCTGGCTTTAGGTACTCTGAAGTACGGCTCGAGCCAGTAGGGCCACCATAATCGAATTGAGCGAGGGCGGCCGTTTGTAGTCGTGCCGAACCAAGGCACCGAAGCCGAAATCAAGTAAGCGGGCATGCGCCGTGCGAAGGCGATTAGGCCCGCCGGCATCGCGGCCGCCTAGGCGCGCTCTGAATTAGCCATTCGGGGGGACCGGCGGTGGCAAGGCCCGGCGTGTGTCGTCCGGAAGCGTCGGGCGCCGGGCCGCCTACCTGACGCCCGGACCTGAGGCAGTGGGGGTCACGTTATGTCGCTCTCCGTGCCCTCGCTGGCGATCCTGGACGGCATCGATGTGCCGGCGCCGGGGCGCTCGTGTTCGGGGCAGGAAGGCCGGGCTACTCGGGTGAAGTCCCAAGCGGGGAGATGGACAAGGCGGGGGAGCCACTTCAAGAACCCCAGGACCCTGCACGGACCTCCGGGACCGGCCGAACCGGGCTGGGACTCCCTTGGCGTGGCACCTTAGCCGGTGCACCGTTGCCGTGGCGTCGCGCGGGCCAGGTGCGATGTATTCCCCGAGGATGCGCCTGGCATCCTCCATAGCCCGCAGTACGATGTCTTGATCCGGGGTATTCATGGTACGCGCCTTAACTAAGCGCGATTCAATCACATCCCCCTGGCGATGGCTCCTAAAGCGATCCTAGGATTTGCCAGACGATCGCCCGCACCAAAGTCACCAGCATCGCATAAGCGGTCCTGCGGCCAATGCGGTTCACTTTAGTAGACCCGGCGATGCCGCCGATAGCCCACGGGCTCTTGCGAACTCGCGAAATATGGATTGATGACGCACTGTGCCGATCGGCCCGATGCCGACGCGTTGCATTGGGGCAGCGACGTGTAGCTGCATTCGTAATAGATGGTCCGGTCGTACAGGCGCAGGCAAACTGGATAAGCCGGATCGTACATCTGGGCAGTCGCCGGAGAGACCATCCCGATCGTTAAAATCGCCAAGGCCAGAATGCGCATCAGAGCCTCCTTCTGCATTCAGCCCAAGGAGTGCCAGCCTCACTCTTTAGCTGATAATCTCCTTGACCTTGATGCCCCGCAAGGCCTCGATGCAGTCAGCTACCAAATGCAAGAACTCATGCCGCTTTATGCTTTTCACCTGACGCCCTTCCATATTGATGAGAATGAACCTCGCCATTTCGTGGGCGACTTCAAACTGCGATTTGCCGGTAACCTCAACATCGATCCTTTCAGCCATTTCGCTCTCCGCTAGTTGGAATTGGAAAGCAGCAGCCTGTGGCGAACACCTTGATGTGCTCGGGATCGCCAACCTGCTTGCTGGTGTCGATGTAGACAAAGACGGTCATTGGTCTCTCTTCAGTTTGCGCCTGCCCCAGTGATGACTTTTGCGATCGGCGTTGAAGACCCGCTCGACGTGACGATTTAACGCCCGCATGACGCCGATACGGGCCAGCATCGTCGGCCCGCCGCTCTCCGCAACCAAGATTAGCGCCTCCATCGCCGCCTGCCATTCCGGCGCTGAGTGCTCGGCCTTCGGCAGATTCATGATGTAGGTAGCGGCATGTAGGTAGCGGCATCCTTCAACGTGAGGAGCCGCCGACCATCGGGAAGCGGTATTGGATCCTCAAACGAGGCGGACAAAGGCAATAAATCTACTCGGGCAATGATCTTGGGTGTTCCATCTTATCCAAGACTATCGGTAGCGGCTTGTCATCTTGTTCTTGTTTTGTACTATCGCCAAATGACGACCGATCGTGAAATCGAGACCCTGTTCAGGCGGCTCCGGCTCTACGACCAGCTCGGGCGCCGGGCCGAAGGTCTTTTTCGAACAATCCAGAGAGTATCGAAGGAGAGCTATGGGCCTAGATCACGTCCGTTCCGAAATAGCGCGCATGCGCGTTCAGGTCGGAAGGCAGCGTAAGGAGATCCTCCAGCTTCAGCGTGCCGGCATATCGACTGCGCGCTTGCCGGTCGGCCACAGTAATTTGAGTCGGGCCACGTCGGTGGTCTCCCAAGCGACCGGTGGCGCTCGAAAGCCCGACAACAGATAGCGCTTTTTTTCACAGCAGACCAGGTGCGGTCTTTAAACCTGCGCGCAACGATCGACACTGGTTCATGAGCGTATTTTAGAAGCTTTCGATCGTCACTCTTGGACCAAGGTCGGCGCGGTGCACCGGCTCCTGCATTTCTTCGAGCAGTTCTGATCGCGGCTTCCGTGCGGTGAGGTAAGAGCTTGATCGCCTCCGCCACGGAATAGCGGCGTACGATTTCGTATTCATCAGACGTCCATCGATTGGTACCGTGGCTCATCGCTGTGCACTCCGGAGGGAGCATCCGGCGGCCACTATAGGTTGAGCGGGACTATGTCCGAAATGTGCAGGAGGACATCTCCCCGCTATCCACGCGCCGAAGCGCCCCGAAAGGGGATGGATTTTAGGTTGGGCCGAAAGCACTGATGAGCCCGATCACTATGGGGATGAGACCAGCGCAAATCCACAATGCGGGTGCACTGGAGCTTAGGCCGGCAATAAGGATCCAAAGACCGAAGCCGACGATGAAGGCCGAGATCGCATAGGCGGCCGCTTTTTCCATGTTCGATCCAACAGCAAAAGCGGGATCGACGCCTCTACGACTCTCTGCGAGCTCAAACGTTCCGGCGTGCGCGGGCCGTAATACGCTACGCCGGCTCGACAGCAAGAAATTCTCCTACTGGATGCGCACAATGTCTCTGAACCGGCTCGAAAACGGCCGGAATTTCATACCTCTCTCGCAAAGCCAGCGGCGCGCAAATAGCTCTTGGCATCCTCCTGATAGGACTTTTCGTTGATAGAATTTACCCGTTGAGCTGTTGTCGCAATTGCGCGAAAATTGCGAATTGCAATCCTGCAGTTGTCAACTTCGTTGAACGGTTTCCCCGCTTCGATGAGCCTCGTCGACACGGGCGGCTCCGGCTCCAAATCCTGCTGTAGGTTGCGCGTTAGAGAGCTACGCTCTTGGCTCGGATCGACCTTCTTTGGCTTTAGCAAGAGTTCATCCTCAAGTGATCTGTACAGCGTGTAGTCCTCTCGAACCGGGGTTCGTTAACTTCGCGGGAATAGCATCTGATTAATCGCGGCGAGACATCCTCGCGGGTAGTAATGCGTAGAGCCGTCGCTGTCCTCCAGCGGCGGCTTTTTCGCGCCGGTCTGTTTAGGCTGGCTTGCCACCTATCGGCGTTCAGCTAACTTCGGTGCAGCGGAGTGTCCGATGAATTGGCGATCTGGGGCAAGGAAGGCAAGCCTATGGATCCTGGGGTCTCTTGGCGTCGGTATATTGGTTGCCAAAGCCATTGAAAAATGGGGAGACCGAATTGGATATCTCGATGACCCCACAAAGGGTCTCCAGTGGGCGCTCGCCAAAGCTGCTGCAGTCACGGAACACTGGTTCTTCTATCCAGCTTTGACTTTCCTGATCGGATTGGCGATCGGCCTTTGGGCTGATGCGTTATTTCGCAGCAGAAGTGCCGAAAGGGAAGCGGAGCTTGCACTGCTGGGATACGATCTGAGGGAATTTTCAGACTTCATTGTTGAGCGCGCTGGCCAGATTAACCAACGGTGGCCGACGTGCATAAGTGACCGCATGCCGGACCTGCAAGCCTTATTAAATCGGGCGCGTGGCGCTGGGCTACCCGCTCCACCGCCAGAGGTCATGCAGCTAAGCGACGATGGCGAGCACTTTGCCGGTTACCTCCACGAGGTGGGCACGTTTCTAATCAACAATCAGTTTGCGGAAGCGAAGAACGCCGCCATTCATTGGAATGCAGAGATCGAAAAATACGCCAGCCGTTGAGGCCCGATAGAACCGTAGGGCGCGGCAGAGCCCCGAACCGCAAGGGTTCCATTGCCGCTTGGAACCCCGCGCAAGGTTGGCAATTAAGCTTTTGTGAAGATGACCAAAGCAATCCGTCAGCTGGCGGTCACCGGAGAACGCGCAGCGGCGAACGCGGCTGACGAGTTTGTGGCTGATCAAATGAAATCTTTGGCCCAGGCCTTCAGAGCTCAGGCCGAAGTTATGAAGAAGAACAAAAAGAACAAGAAAAAGAAGAAATGAGTTTCTCGATAAAGGCAAGGTGCAAGGAGGGTGAAATCCTGCATCGCAGGAAGACCCCTGAGGCTGCGCTGAAGAAGGCTCGCGAAATGTCGCAAACTGGGTGCTACGACATTCACATCACCACGCCGGAAGAAAGAGACTACCATTCGTCAGAGTTTCCAGACCTACCTCGCACGCCCGTTGCGCGGCGATCATCTCAGCCGTCCCGGATCGGAGGGCATCGAAGCCGATAGGCTTTGATTGCCACTAGACTTTGGCCCGGCGTCATCGCCGGCTTCTTGTCGGGCGCTCTCGACTGGCCCCGAGCCCGGCATGCGGACTAGTGATAGATATTCGTCTAGCCGCGCCGTTCTGAGCGCGTGGCACGGGCCAGATGCGCGCGGCGAGGTTGTTCTCGCACTATCTCGATTATTCACACCATGCCTAAGTGGCCCCCAGTGTGGCCCCGATACTAAAAGAGCGCCTTTCGGCGCCATTTACATCTGGACTAACTATCTGAATTCATTTGGCTCCCCGGGCTGGATTCGAACCAGCGACCATTCGATTAACAGTCGAATGCTCTACCGCTGAGCTACCGAGGAATAGGCGAAACAAAGGTTCGCGAGCGGGCAGCGTATAACAAAGCCTCTCGGGCTTGCAAAGGACCAAATCACAGGCTGCGCATTTGCTTGATGCCGGACCGGAAAGTCACCGCACTACAACGGTTTGTCACCGCTTTCGTCCTCCGGGTAGACGGCTGGCGGAACCGGGCGCAGGGCAATTGCGTCATCTATAGGGGCCCTGGATCGGGGCCGCCAATTCGACTCAATCGGCCCAGAGCCTCTGTGGTGCCGGGTTTCACGGGAGCTGATTCGATGCCAGCCAAAGTGACCGAACTGACACGTGCGGCACCTCCGATCGTTCCGAGCGACATTCCCACCATGAGCGACGACGAATGCCTGGTTCGGCTCGCGCAAGCCGTTGAAGAACATGATGACGGGCATCTGGATGAGGTGGCGCGGCTGATCGCCCGATTAGCCGTCCCGATAGAGTAGGCGACAGCAGCGGCTTTTCCCGGCGGCGGTGGCTCGCAACAGGCGCCCGCATGTTGCGTTTTGCCGGAGCTTGTACCAAAGATGGCCCGGTTTCAGCTCCCCCGGCGGCAACGCCGCATGCTTTCAGGGTCTTCGCCTATGTCCGGTTTTGCGACCGCGCGCCAGAAAATGGTCGATGGTCAGGTGCGTCCGAGCGACGTGACCGATATCCGAATTCTCGATGCCATGCTGGCGGTGCCGCGCGAGGCCTTCGTTCCCGAAAACAAGCAGGCGCTGGCCTACCTGGATCTCGATCTCGACGTCAGCGAAGGGGGCTCGGCCAAGCGCTTCCTGATCAAGCCGGCAGTGCTGGCCAAGATGCTGCAGGCGGCCGAGATCAGGGCGACCGATCGCGTCCTCGTGGTCGGCTGCGCCACTGGCTACGCCGCAGCCGTGATCGCTCGATTCGCGGCCCAAGTGACCGCGACGGAGAGCGATTCGGCGCTGGCGGCGAGGGCACAGGCGATTCTGGCCGCCAATGGCTGTGGAAACGTGACCGTTCGGGCCGCGGCGCCGGCCGATGGAGACCCGGCGAACGCACCTTATGATGTCATCGTGCTGAACGGCGCAACCGAGATCGTACCGGAGCGGCTCTACGGGCAATTGCAGAATGGTGGCCGATTGGTGGGTGTTTTTGCGAAGTCGCTGCCCGCGCGGGCCACCATGGTGACCTGTTCGCACGGCGATTTCGGTCACCGGACGCTGTTCGATGCCGTTGCCCCGGTGCTGCCCGGCATGGAACTAGTTCCGGCCTTCGTTTTCTAGCCTTTCAGCCCTTTCCACGCCCAATAATCGCCCGTTGCGGCCAGCTAAATCCTGTTCGAAATCAGAAGTGTGGCCCGATTGCCCCACGTGAAGAGTTTCGTCGGCGGTTTGCTTGCGGGGGTGTTCCGTCCAGGCTACCTGCGGAATAAGGTGAGCCGGGACTCACTTCAAGTGAAGCGACGTTCGGTTAATGATCGTGTGCGATCATGTTCATGGGCCGGGCGTTCAAAAATGATTGGAATGCTTGGGATGCGTGGGGTGAAGGCATTTGCCGGGGCCGCGGCTTCGGCCCTTCTATTAGTGTGCATGGGCCCGACGCCCGTCTTGGCCGACACGATCGAGGCAGCGCTGGTGCGCGCCTATCAGAACAATCCGCAGCTCAACGCGCAGCGCGCGCAGGTGCGCATCACCGACGAGAACGTGCCGCAAGCGCTGTCGGGCTATCGTCCCAGGGTTTCGGTCACCGCGAGCGCGGGCTACCAATATACGGATACGCTCAGTACGCAGGGCGGCACCCCCACCCAGATCGTGAGAACCCCTATTGTCGGCGCCAATCCGCCGCGCAGCATCGGCGGGACCGTCACGCAGACGCTCTTCAACGGCCAGCAGACCGCGAACAGGACCAGAGCGGCGGAAGGCCAGGTTTCCGGCGCGCGCGAAGCGCTGCGGGCACTCGAATCAGCGGTCCTGCTCAGCGGCGCCACGATCTACATGGACTATCTGCGCGATTCGGCGATCGTCGAGGTGCAGAAGAGCAACGTTCGCGTGTTGGAGCAGACGCTGAAACAGACGCGCGACCGCTTCAATGTCGGCGAAGTCACGCGCACCGACGTGGCGCAGTCGGAGGCGCAGCTCGCCGCCGGTAAGACGCAACTCCTGACCGCCGAAGCCAATCTGACGACGACGCGCTCGAACTTCCGCCGCATCATCGGCAACGAGCCGCAAGCGCTGGCGCCGGGCTCGCCGGTCGACCGCTTCCTGCCGTCGACGCTGCCGGCGGCCGTCGAGCTCGGGCTGACGCAGAACCCGAACGTCACCGCGGCGATGTTCGGCATCGATGTCAGCTACCTCCAGGTCAAGGTGGCCGAAGGCGCGCTGTTGCCGACGGTCACACTGCAGGCCGCGGTGCAGCAGTCCTGGGAGCAGAGCCTGATCCAGTACCGCTCGTTCGGCGCATCGGTCACCACGCAGCTCTCGGTCCCGATCTATCAGGGCGGCGGTGAATATTCGCTGATCCGCCAGTCCAAGGAAACGGCGGCGCAACAGCGTCTCGTGCTCGATCAGACTCGCGACCAGACCCGCGCCAACGTGGTCACGGCATGGGGGCAGCTCGTCGCCGGCAAGGCGCAGGTCGCCTCCGCCCAGGCGCAGGTGCAGGCGTCGGAAATCGCGCTGAACGGCGTGCGCGAGGAAGCCAAGGCCGGACAGCGCACCACGCTCGACGTGCTTAACGCGCAGCAGGCGCTGGTGAATGCGCGCGTCGCGCTCGTCACCGCGCAACACGATCGCGTGGTTGCGTCATACTCGGTGCTGGACAAGATCGGACGGCTGACGCCGCAGGTGCTGAACCTGCCCACCACGATCTACGATCCGAGCGTGCACTATCATCAGGTGCGCGATAGCTGGGCCGGCGTGCGCACACCCGACGGCCGCTGATCTCCGAGTACATTTCCGCACAGTCGGGATGAAATCGTCGCCCGGCGCCTGATGCGCCGGGCGCTTTGCTTGCAATCAATTGTGGCCATGACGTACCGTTTCCGGGGCGAGCTGAGCGATTCGTGGCCCGCGTCTTTGCATCTCATGGACGCGCGTCGGGTTGCGTTTTTGAGGGGAGCAGACCTCCCGCAGCGATGCTGCGGGCGGGCTTGATCTGGGGACAAGTCAGGCTTGTGCGGTGAAAATCCCGGCCTGCATTTCCGGAACCGGCAATTCCCTCTTGGCTTTGGTGTAAAATGGTTTCGATGTGGAGTCGGAGATGACGCAACCTGCAAAGGTCCAAGAGCCCTCGATGGAGGAGATTCTGGCGTCGATCCGTCGCATCATTGCCGACGACGAGGCAAAGCCTGCCGCTGCCAAGCCGGAGGCCGCTGCGGCGCCGCCACCGAAACCGGTGATGAAGGACATCCCGCCGTCGGCCATTGCCCCCAAGCCGGCTGCTCCGAAGCCTGCGCCGGCCCCGCCGCCTGCACCCGCGCCTGAACCGGTCGCCAGCAACAGCCAGGACGACATCGACGCGATGCTGGCGAGCCTCGATGCGGCAACGCCCGAGGCCGATATCAGGCCGGCGCCGCAGCCGGAAGCCGACGTGTTCGAGCTCACCGACGAGATGGCGCTGCCGGATCCGGCGCCACCGAAAGCCTCCTTCAACAAGATCGAGTCGGAGGACGACATCGAGTTCAGCGAGTCCCACAGGGGGCGGCAGCCAGGCCACGAGCCGCCGCCGTTCGAAGCACCGCAGCAGCCGATCTTGTCGCGCTCGACCGTCTCCGCGGTCGAATCCGCCTTCAATTCGCTGGCCAATACCGTGCTGAGCAATAACGCGCGGACGCTGGAAGATCTGGTCAAGGAAATGCTGCGGCCGATGCTAAAGTCCTGGCTCGATGACAATCTGCCGGGATTGGTGGAGCGGATCGTCAAGGCCGAAATCGAGCGGGTTTCGCGCGGGCGCTAGTCCCAAGATTGCATCAAGACTACATCGAGGCAGCCTCGGCGGCGTCGATCGCGGACCCCATCCGCACCTTCAAACCGGCGTTACCGCGGCTCCCCGCTGCCGCCGGACTTGAGTTGTCAGGTTGACTTGAGGCGCTGTGGCGGCTTTCTAGGGGCGGCCCGGCGCCTATCACATCAGAACCGGGCGCTACCACGTTGATTTGATTCACATTCTATGAGCGGACCGGCGACGGATTTGCTCAAGAACGCCCTCTACATCCCCAATTGCAGTGCCATGATCGAGAAAAACTACCAGCCCGCCGATATCGAAAGCCGCATGTCCCGGATCTGGGAGGAAAGCGGCGCGTTCAAGGCCGGCCGCCCGGAACGGAAAGATGCCGCGCCGTTCACCATCGTGATCCCGCCGCCCAACGTGACGGGCTCGCTGCATATGGGCCACGCGCTGAACAATACGCTGCAGGACATTCTCTGCCGCTTCGAGCGCATGCGCGGCCGCGACGTGCTGTGGCAGCCGGGCACCGACCATGCCGGCATCGCGACCCAGATGGTGGTCGAGCGGCAATTGATGGAACGGCAGGAGCCGGGCCGCCGCGACCTCGGCCGCGCCAAATTCCTCGAGCGGGTCTGGCAGTGGAAGGCGGAGAGCGGCGACACCATCGTCAACCAGTTGAAGCGCCTCGGCGCCTCCTGCGACTGGTCGCGCGAACGTTTTACGATGGACGAGGGGCTGTCGCGCGCGGTCGTGAAGGTGTTCGTCGAGTTGTACCGCGACGGCCTGATCTACAAAGACAAGCGGCTGGTGAACTGGGACCCGAAACTGCTCACCGCGATCTCCGATCTCGAGGTGCAGCAGGTCGAGGTCAAGGGAAGTCTCTGGTATCTGCGCTATCCGATCGGGGGCAAGACATTTAGTCCCGACGATCCCACGACCTTTATCGTGGTCGCGACCACGCGTCCCGAAACGATGCTGGGCGACACCGCGGTTGCCGTGCATCCGGAGAACGAGCGGATCGGGCATCTGATCGGGCAGCATGTGATTCTGCCGCTGGTCGGCCGCCGCATCCCCATCATCGGCGACCACTACGCCGATCCCGAAAAGGGCTCAGGCGCGGTCAAGATCACGCCGGCGCACGATTTCAACGACTTCGAGGTCGGCAAGCGTCACGGCCTGCCGCAGATCAACGTGTTCGATCGCGAGGGCTGCTTGGCCCTCGTCGACAATGAGGATTATCTGCGAAGCTTGCCGGAAGGCGCGCTGATGCTCGCGGAAGAGCTGCACAATGTCGATCGCTTTGCCGCGCGCAAGAAGATCGTGGCGCGGCTGGAAGATTTCGGCTTCCTGGAAAAGATCGAACCGAACACGCACATGGTGCCGCATGGCGACCGCTCCGGCGTGGTGATCGAGCCCTATCTGACCGACCAGTGGTATGTCGACGCCAAGACAATGGCGCAGCCGGCGATCGCGGCCGTGCGCTCGGGCGCGACCAGCTTCGTGCCGAAGAACTGGGAAAAGACCTATTTCGAATGGATGGAAAACATCCAGCCCTGGTGCATCTCGCGCCAGCTTTGGTGGGGCCACCAGATCCCGGCATGGTACGGGCCCGACGGCAAGGTGTTTGTCGCCGAGACCGAAGACGAAGCCGTTGGCAACGCACTCGGCTACTACGTCGAGCAGGAAGTCATCACGCCGGAGCAGGGCCGCGAGATGGCGCTGGATCCCGCCAAGCGAGAGGGCTTCATCACGCGTGACGAGGACGTGCTCGACACCTGGTTCTCATCAGGGCTATGGCCGTTCTCGACGCTCGGCTGGCCCGACGAAACGGCGGCAGTGAAGCGCTATTACCCGACCAACGTGCTCGTTACCGGATGGGACATCATCTTCTTCTGGGTCGCCCGGATGATGATGATGGGCCTGCACTTCATGAAGGACGCGCCGTTCTCGACCGTCTACATCCACCGCCTGGTTCGCGACGAAAAGGGCGCGAAGATGTCGAAGTCGAAAGGCAACGTCATCGACCCCTTAGGCGTGATCGACGATTTTGGCGCGGACGCGCTGCGCTTTGCGCTGGCGCGCGGGGCGGCTCACAACCACGACATCAAGCTGTCGCCGCAACTGGTCGAAACCAATCGCAATTTCGCGACCAAGCTCTGGAACGCCTGCCGCTTTGCCGAAATGAACGGCTGCGAGAAGCCGGACGGCTTCGATCCTGTGAATGCCAGGGAGACGCTGAACCGCTGGATCGCGCATGAAACCTCGCGCGCCACGCGTGAGGTGACCGAGGCGATCGAGGGCTATCGCTTTAACGATGCGGCGAATGCGATCTATCGTTTCGTCTGGAACGTCTATTGCGACTGGTATCTCGAACTCGCAAAACCGGTGCTGATGGGCGAGGAGGGCGCGGCGAAAACCGAGACCCGCGCCATGATCGCCTGGGCGCGCGACGAGATTCTCAAATTGCTGCACCCGTTCATGCCCTTCATCACCGAGGAGCTCTGGGCGGTTACGGCCAAGCGCGACGGCCTGCTGGTGTTGGCGGAATGGCCGCGCAAGGTCAGTTCGGTTACTGCCGAGCAGATCGCCGCGATGGCGATGGCAGGGCCCGGCGATCCAGTGATTGCGCCGGCCATGGTCGCGCTCGATGCCGGCGATTTCAGCGATCCGGCCGCCGAGGCCGAAATCGGCTGGGTGGTCGATCTCGTCACCGCCATCCGTTCGGTACGTTCGGAAATGAACATCCCGCCGGCCACGTTGATCCCGTTGGTGCTGTCGGGGGCGTCCGAGGAGACAAAGGAGCGGGCGCAGCGCTGGAACGACATCGTCAAGCGGCTGGCGCGGCTGGCCGAGATCACGTTTGCCGACCGCCCACCGGAAGGCGCCGTTCAGTTGCTCGTGCGTGGCGAGGTTGTCGCTCTGCCGCTCAAGGGCGTGATCGATCTGTCGGCCGAAAAGGCCCGGCTCGACAAGGAAATCGTCAAGGCCGACGCCGACATCAAGCGCGTCGACGCCAAGCTCGGCAACGAGAAATTCGTGGCCAATGCGCCCGAGGAGATCGTCGAAGAGGAAAAGGAAAAGCGCGAGGCGGCGGTCGCGCGCAAGGCAAAGCTGCAGGAAGCGCTGGAGCGCTTGAAGCTGGCGTCGTAGCGCGCCAACCGCACGTCATTGCGAGGAGCAAAGCGACGAAGCAATCCATCTATCCGTTATGCCGCGATATGGATTGCTTCGCTTCGCTCGCAATGACGACGGAGGGTTCTCCGTCATCGTCGAGCACTCCATCGATGCTGGACCGGCGTCAGGACCATCCCGATAAGCCTCACACGAACAGAAAATCGCCGGCGTGGAGTTGGCTCATTGTCTTGTCCTGAATCTCGATCGCATTGTTGGCGTCGACCGTGATCACGACGCTGGTGCCGACCTCGGCCATGTGCGATTGGAGCGCGCTGAAGTCGGCAAACACGGTTTTGCTGAACTGAATGATATCCTGCACGCCATCGGTGTTCTGGAAATCGGCGACGGTGTCCTTGCCGAGGCCGGGGGCGAACACGAACGTATCGTTGCCGGTGCCGCCGGCCAGATAATCGTTTCCGCCAGCGCCGATCAGCCGGTCATTGCCGCTGCCACCGTACAGGAACTCGCTGCCCGTACCGCCCTGCAAGCTGTCGTTGCCGTCGTCTCCAAACATTTGGGTTGCCGCCGGGCCGCCTTTGAGCTGGTCGTCGCCAGCGTTGCCGTGCATCGTATCCAGTCCGCCGCCGCCGGAGAGATAATCATTGCCGTCACCGCCATTCAGGACATTGGCTACCCAGCCGCCATAGAGCTGGTCTCCGCCGCTGCCGCCGTCGAGCAGGGCGCCAGTATCGCCGGTGCTGGCCTTGATGACGTCGTTGCCGTCGTCGCCATAGAGCTGATCGGTCGCCGTGGTGATGCCGGCGCCGCTGTTGATGGTGTCGTCGTCTGCCCCGCCGCGGATCACATCCGCACCGGGACCACCATTGATGGTGTCGTTGCCCGCGCCGCCCTGGATCGTGTCCGTCCCGGCGCCGCCGTTGATCACGTCCTTACCTATTCCTCCGTCGAGGCTGTCATTGTCCGTCGACGAACCGAAGAACAGGTCCTGATGGCCGGTCATGTCATAGTGGATGGACTTGTTCTGATAGAGGTTCCATGTTCCCGGCGAACTTGGATTGACGCCTTCCGACACGGCAAGATGCTCGCCGTTGACGGTGATGTCCTTGATATAAAGGTTGCGGTCGCCATTGGCGTTGGCGATATCGTTGATGAAAGCGAGATCGAGGCTGGAGACGGTAGCCGGGTTGGCGAATGTGAATGTAAAAGTCTGGAAACCCGAAGGATCGGTCGCGCCGCGGAATTCGACCGTGCTGCCGATCTGCTGCCCGTTGATCAGGAGCTGCATTTTGGCGCCGACGCCGTCGACGACGGAGCTGTAGCCCGTCACCGTGACTGATGTCTCCGTGAGTTTCGGAATTGTATCGGGGCCGCCGGTAATGGTGTCGTCGCCCCCGTCTGATTTGATCGTGTCGTTACCGACCCCGCCCGACAGCACGTCATTGCCGCCGCCGATATCTATCAAATCGGCGGAGGGAGAGCCCGTTAGGGTTTGGCCGGGCGGCTGGTGCTGACCTCCGTACCATTCGGTAATCAACCCCTGTGCAGGCTTGCCTGAGGGTGAATAGCCGATCGGGGAATACTTGTTGTTCGTATCCCAGTTCCAGATCGACGCGCCCCTGAACCAGCTTCCGCCTTCCGATCCCCACACCTGAAAGAAGGCATTGAAGGCATCGTATTGCTCCTGGACATCCTGCGTCGTGCTCTCGGCCCAGCCGCCCGGACTGATATTGGTTCCGTCGACACTGCGGTAGCCCGTTTCGGTGAAGAACACCTGCTTGCCGTACTGCAAGGCAAGGGAATGGAAGAAATCGACCGGCGACATGTGGTTCATCACCTTCGCCCAGTAGTCGTCGGTGGACATGGTGTTCCACGCATTGACCATCTCCTCGACGGTCGGGTCCGTTTTCGTCGTCAGCGGCGGATAAGCATTGATTCCGATGACATCGACCTTGTCCCAAAAGCTGACGCTGATGGCTTCGTCGGTCGCGGCCGCATAGGTGATCTCGCCCTGGAACACGGCGCGTACGGAATCGATGAGGTCGACCCAGTAGCTTCGATATTGGGGTCCGGATAGTTTGCCCAGCTCATTGCCGATCACAAACATGCCGACGCCTGCTTGTTCGGCGAGCTCCGCCATGTGAACCATTTGGTTCTTGTAGGAAGCAAAGAAAGCGGCGGGATCGCTCGGATTGAGCACGTATGCAAGCGAGCCATCGAGAGCCGAGACCATGGGCTTCAGCGTGACCGAAAGGCCGAGCGCCTGTGCATTTGCAATGGCCTGCAGAATATTGGCGTCGCTCTCGGTCTTGTTGGGATCAGCGACGACGTCATTCGACGTCCTGGTTTGCATAAAGAGCCGCGGAGCGAGCTCGATCGAATTTGCATTCGTACCCGCGATCGCCTGCATGGCGGCGAGCGCGGAACCGGCGACGAATGCACCATTGTAGTTGGAGAGAAATCCAAATCCTTGAACAGGAAACACGCCGGCCATCTACAGCTCCTTTTCTTTTGAAGTTTTCTGTTGCTGGTTGGAGGCGCGCCGCCATTTGCGCAAATTCACCACTCTGCGTGTTCCGCGCGTTCGACGCAGCACAATTTGTGAGCACTTCACTGCGCAAAGCGAAACACACTTACGTACTCAACGTGGGCGTGTCGTGACGGGAATAAGTCGATGTTGCGATTGTTGATGAAGCGATGCGAGTCGTTACGGCGATGTTACCATTTCAACTCAATTCGAAACGGCCTGCTCAGGAACTTCGATTCATTCAACTGACAACGCCATCGGCAGTTCCGCTGTCTTGGTGTGTGCCCATCCCACGCTTGCGATGATGTCGCGTTTTGCTCGAGCATGCATACGGACGTCCGCCGGAGCGGACTCTGGCAGTTGGCAAACCTGTCAAGTTGAGGAAGTCTTGGTCTGGCGCATATAGCTTAGAGACGTGCAGCTATTCCGTCCCGCGCAGCAAGCGTTGACCAGCGTCACGACGTTGGGCCGGGTTGCGGTGGACGGGCGTCTTGCGTGTCATGGCTATCACACTATCGATACGAGCGCCGCCACTCGCCTGGAGCTACACCCAGTGCTCTCGAGAAGGTGCGAGTGAAGTGACTTTGGTCTGTGAAGCCACAGCGTTCGGCAATTGTCTCAAGTGAGAGGGTCGAATTTCGGAGCAAATCTTGCGCGAGTTCGATCCGCCGTGCCAGTAGCCACTTATGTGGCGGCACCCCAGTCGTTATACGGAAGGCCCGGGCGAAGTGGCTGCGCGACAAACCACACTCGCGCGCGAGGTCGACGACACCAATCTTTCCATCGATGTGCGCCAGCAACATTTCCTTGGTCCGCCGCTCCTGCCATGGAGCAAGCCCGCCCCGGATCGGGTGAAAGACCATAGGGTTTTCGCCATAGAACGCCGTCAAATGCGCGAGAAGCGCCAGCGCGACATAGTCGACAAATAGCTGGCTCGCAGCATCGGGCCGCTCGAGAGCCGGGAGCAATCCTTCTCCCAGGTTCTTGATGACGTGGTCCTCGAAAGCCAGCCCTCTGCGAGCCCGAAGCGACCCGACCGGACGGAGTTCGTGCTCCTCCTGGAATCGATCGAGAGCTTCGCGCGAAGTGTACATCGAAATGCAATCCGCTGCCCCCCCATACGTCAGAGCCTCGTGCTGCTCATTGCGATCGAGAAGGAGAAATTGTCCGCTGTCGATTGGCATCCGGGGCACCGGCCGGCCATCGATCCAGTATGGGCAGGGGGGCAGAGGTTGCCGGTGCAAACAGATCATGTAACCGGCCTTGCGCTCGAACCGGAACGGTGTCCCGGCCTCGGATTCGCGCCAGAACATCCGTGTGGCCGTGACTTCCGCCATTTTGCAAGGCGCGCATGACAAGCGCGGGTGATTGATTGAGCTCGACGGGACTAGCAGGACGCCGCCCGAACGTCCCAGTCATCGGAGTGCTCCACAATGATTGAGGGCAATGAAAGTCTCAGCTTCGCTGAAAGGTATGACACTTCCGTACAAAATGCAGCACTCCAGTCACTAGCGCATGAACGGCCACGCCGATATCTGCTCCATCTCCTCGGTCGCACCGACTCTCGCTGAACCAATACCGCCCGCGAGTGCACCGCTGACACCGCCAACCGCGGCGTGACGTAGGAGACTGTATGAATACATATGAGCAGGCGAGCTTAACACCTGACCCGGAAGCCGGCCATGATGACGGCCGGCGCGAATTGTCGCGCCGTTCGGTCCTGATTATTGCAGGGGGAGCCGCCTCCCTCGCCGCTCCGGGAGTTGCCGCACAATCGACACCGCCCGGAAGGTCTCGAAACGTGTCGACGGCATCGGTCCAATTAATAGTCAACGGCAAACCGCATCAGCTCGAAGTCGATCCCCGCCGCTCGCTGCTCGATGTGCTGCGCGAGACGCTCGATCTCACCGGCACGAAGAAAGGGTGCAATCAGGGCGCCTGCGGTGCTTGCACCGTCCTTCTCAACGGCAGGCGTATCGTCTCCTGCCTGACGCTGGCTGCGATGCATGAGGGGGCTGAGATCAAGACGATCGAGGGCCTTGAAACGAATGGCGAGCTTCATCCGCTCCAGGCTGCGTTCGTCGAGCGCGACGGTTTGCAGTGCGGCTTCTGCACCCCCGGACAGATCATGTTGGGAATAGGCTGCATCGCAGAAGGCCATGCAGGTTCGCCGGATGAAATCAGGTTTTGGATGAGCGGCAATATCTGCCGTTGCGGTGCCTATCCGGGCATCGTCGCTGCGGTCGCCGACGCTGCCAAGAGGGCCTGACCATGCTTCCATTCACGCTCGAGAAGGTGACCTCCGTCCAGGCCGCCATCGCCGCCGCATCGTCCGGCCGACGTTTCATCGCCGGCGGCACCACGTTGATCGACCTGATGCGGGAGGAGGTGGAGCAGCCGGAACACCTCGTCGACATCAACACGCTCCCGCTCTCCGAAATCCGCATCGAGGGCTCCGATCTCGTGATCGGCGCGCTCGCCCGCATGGCCGATATTGCCGCCCACCCCGACGTACAACGCCTGCACCCGCTCGTCGCCGAAAGCCTGATCGAGGGCGCCTCGCCGCAGTTGCGCAACATGGCTTCCATCGGCGGCAACCTGCTCCAGCGCGTGCGCTGCCCATACTTCCGGATGCACGACGCGTCCTGCAACAAGCGCACCCCGAACTCCGGCTGCGCCGCGATCGATGGCCTCAATGCCGGCCACGCCATTCTCGGCACGAGCAATCATTGCGCGGCAACGCATCCTTCGGACGTTGCCGTCGCGCTGGTCGCGCTCGATGCCACGATGCAGGTGAGGGGGCCACAGGGCGAGCGCAGCTTTCCGGTTGAGGAGCTGTTTCGCTTGCCGGGCGATACGCCGCATCTCGAACACACGCTGCTGCCTGGCGAGCTCATCCTCGCGGTGCGGGTCCCCGGCGGTCCGTTCAGCCGGCGGGCGCGCTATCTCAAGGTGCGCGACCGCGCTTCTTACGAGTTCGCGCTCGTATCCGCCGCCGCCGCACTCGATGTCGGGGACGGCTTGATCCGTCAGGCGCGGCTCGCTGTCGGCGGCGTGGGCACTCGGCCGTGGCGCCTGCGCACGGTGGAGAAAGCGCTGATCGGCAAGGCTCCGGATCGCAAAATCTTCGAAGCCGCCGCCCGGCTGGCGCTCGAAGGAGCCCGTCCGTTGTCGGGCAATCATTACAAGCTCGAACTGCTGCCCCGGACGATCGTCCGCGCTCTTGAAATGTCGGGAGAAGCCGCATGACGACGAACGTGATCGGAAAGCCGCTGCCGCGCGTGGATGGTCGCGCCAAGGTCACGGGCGCGGCGCGCTATGCGGCCGATTTCAACCAGGGCGGCCAGGCCTATGCGGTGATCGTCGGTGCCACGGTGGGGCTCGGCCGCGTGACCGGTATCGAGACCGCGCCGGTTGAGAAGATGCCGGGCGTCGTTGCCGTCATCACGCATCGCAATGCGCCACGCCTGCCATACGCACCGCACAAGAGCTATATCGATCCGGCGACAGGCGAGCGGCTGCATGTGCTGCAAGACGACCAGGTGCGCTTCTACGGGCAACCGGTAGCGATCGTCGTCGCCGATACCCTCGACCAGGCGGAGCGCGCGGCTGCGGGGCTGCGCATCTCCTACACGGCCGAGCGGCCGCTCGTTGATCCTGCCGACCCAAAAGCCCGACCTGTCGTTCCGGAAGCTGGGAAGCAGCCGGATGCGAGGCTGCCGGCCGACACCGCGCGCGGCAATGCCGACAGCGCGCTCGGGGACGCGCCGGTGAAGGTCGACGAGGTCTATGAAATCGCGCGCGAGAACCATAATCCAATGGAGCCGCACGCCACCGTCGCGGCCTGGAATGGCAATCGGCTGACGCTGTGGAGCAAGAGCCAGTTCGTCGTCAACGAACAGGCCGAGATCGCAGCCGTGTTCGGCCTGCCGCCCGAGAATGTACAGGTGATCTGTCCGTTTATCGGCGGTGCCTTCGGCACGTCGCTCAGGACGTGGCCGCATGTCACGCTTGCGGCCATGGCGGCACGACAGGTGGGACGTCCCGTCAAGCTCGTACTCACGCGCAAGCAGATGTTCTTCATGACGGGCCATCGGCCCCGCACCCTGCAGCGGATGGCTCTAGGCGCCACGGCGGATGGCAAGCTCACCAGCATTGTGCACGAAGGCACCGGCGAGACGAGCCGCTATGAAGAGTTCATGGAGGCCCTGACTTCGGTCACGAGCTTCCTGTACTCCACGCCGAACGTGCGGACCCGCTACCGGCTGCTGCCACTCGATATCGGCACCCCGAACCATATGCGTGGCCCCGGCGAGGCAAGCGGTGTCTTTGCGCTCGAATGTGCCGTGGATGAACTGTCGTACAAGCTCGGAATCGATCCGATCGATCTGCGGCGTCGCAACGAGCCGGCAATCGATGAGGGCGAGAACAAGCCGTTCTCCAGCCGGTCGCTGATGAAATGCCATGATCTCGCCGCCGAACGTTTCGGCTGGTCGCGGCGGTTACCCGAACCGCGTTCGATGCGCGATGGCCGGCTGCTGGTCGGCATGGGCGTGGCATCGGCGAGCTATCCGGCCTTCCATGCGCCCGCGAATGCGCGAGCGCGGCTGCTCCCGGACGGCACCGCCGAAGTTGAGGTCGCAGCAAGCGACATGGGCCCCGGCACCTACACGTCGATGACGCAGGTTGCCGCCGAGACGCTGGGGCTGCCTGTTGAACGGGTGCGTCTGAGCCTTGGCCGCTCTGACTATCCGCCGGCTCCATCCCATGGTGGCTCATGGACGATGGCCTCGGTCGGCTCTGCGATCCGCGCCGCCTGCATGGCCGTGCAGGAGGAAGCCGCAAAGCGCCCTCAGGACGGCCGACCCATCGAGGCTACGGCTTCGGCTCAGCGCGATCCCGATGTTGCGGCCCGATTTTCGATGCACTCCTTTGGAGCCGTATTTGCGGAGGTGGCCGTCGATCCCGATGTCGGCACGATCCGGCTGCGCCGCGCCGTGGGCGCCTATGGCATCGGCCGCGTCGTCAATCCGCGACTTGCGAGGAGCCAATGCATAGGCGGCATGATCGGCGGGATGGGCATGGCGCTGATGGAACGCACAGTCCTCGATCCGCGCGACGGCCGCCCGGTCAATGCCCATATGGCCGATTACCTGCTGCCCGTGAATCTCGACATTCCCCAACTTGAAGCGCACTTCGTCGAGGAGATCGATCCACACGTCAACGCCCTCGGCGTCAAAGGCCTCGGCGAGATCGCGCTCGTCGGCATGGCCCCCGCCATCGCCAACGCCGTGTTTCACGCCACCGGCAAGCGCGTGCGGACCTTACCGATCCGGATTGAAGATGTGCTGACGGTGTAGCTCCGTCCTGAGTGGCCGGGTCCGCTGGTGCAACTACGGTGATAGCACACAATCTTGCATCGAAGGTCCGGCAGATCATCCGATGGGGCAAATCACTTCTGATTTTCAGAAATCAGGTCAAGCCCTGGAATCAAAAATATTCCGCTTCGCGCCAGACCCAAATCACCGGTAAAACTCCCGCCATCCCGTCCCGAGAGAGGGGCGTTGGCCATCGTCACGAACGTTGGGACGGGTTGCGGTGGACGCGGCAGCGTCGGGCGCGTGGATGTGGTCGCAGGGCGGTTTTGCCGTGAGCGGACACAGCGCGCAGGACGTACGGCGCTTAAACGCCTCCGTCCGAATTTTGGCAGGCACGCACTTGGCCGGTCGGAATCTCTGGCAGAGGAAGCTGCGTACGGCAAAACCGTGTGGTCCTGGCACCCGTGGCTGGTGTCAAGCTGGCGGAGGTTTGCAGCGCTCAACCGAGTCATGCGAGCCGTCAATTCGTCAGTGATGGAGGCAAAAGGAATTCGTCTCCAGGGAGAGCGCGGCATAAGACGTAAACCCATCGCGCAGGGAATGCCGGGATGCTCCGGCTGTACCTGTATGCTCGTGTGCGCATTCTTGAAGTGCACCTTGCACACGAGACCGCGGGTGCAGCAAAGCACCCGGCATTCCCTGCGCCCTCTCACTCTTTGGGGGGCGAACGATTTGCAAAAGCTCGGGCGCATCGTGTCGCGAGAACGCCGACACGCATTCGCTGTCATCGCCCGGCTTGACCGGGCGCCCAGTATTCCAGAGACAGCGATGATTGAACCGATAGGCCGCGGCGTACTGGATCCCTGCCTTCGCAGGGATGACGATGGTGTTTTGTGTTGCTATCTCCACGTCATTGCGAGCCACCCGGTCGGCGCGAAGCGCCGCCGGATGACAGGCTCCGCGAAGCAATCCATTTTCACCTCATGCTCAGCGCGATGGATTGCTTCGCTGGCGCTCGCAATGACGGCCGAAGGAGAATCCGTTGTCAAAACGGTTTGCTCAAAAACCTCGACCCCTTCAATCCGTAGCGCCATGGCAGATCGACCGCTTTGGTGATGCCGATCCGCACGCCTGCGGCAATGTCGAGTCTGCCCATGCGTGCATGCAACGCAAATGGCGGCACGTCGAGTGGCAGTTCGTTATGCTTGATCGTAATCCCGAGCGCTTCGCAGAGCTTGCCCGGCCCCGAACACAACGCGCGCTCATCCTGCTGGCCGCGGCGGCGGCGCATCGCGGCAATGCCGTGGGTCGGCTGCAGCGCGCGTATCAGGACGGCGCTGGCCGAACCTTCCTCTTCGCAGACGAAATTTACGCACCAGTGGATGCCATAGGAGCGGTAGACATAGGCAAAACCCGGCGGGCCGAACATCACCCGGTTGCGCGGCGTCGGCCCGCGAAACGAATGCGCGGCCGGGTCCAGATGGTGATAGGCCTCGACCTCGACGATGGTGCCGCCGACGCCGTCGACCAAGAGCGTCGCGCCGATCAGGTCGGGCGCGACCTCATGCACGCTGCGGTCGAAAAACGAGCGTTTCAGCGGCTTGCCGAGCCGGAGGGCGGCGCCGCTGGCAGGCTTGGAGTTTTGAACCATTTTCAGGTGAGAATCGTTCGCGGAACAGGTGAAATTCGTCATTATCTTGCACGATCTGCTAGGTTTCGCGAGCTAGCTTGTGGTTTTCCGCAACAGAGTTGCAGCCGTCGGCGACACGGATTAGCTAGGTATTCTCGTAACATCCGGACTTAACATGGTCGTTCTCGTCGATACCGTCTCCCTGAACCAGGTTCGCCCGCGTCACCCCGAAAAGGTGAACCGGCCGGATGCGCTGTCGCCGCCGAAGCCGGACTGGATCCGGGTGCGCGCGCCGAACACTCGCGGCTATGCCGACACGCGAAAGATCGTCAAGGAAAACGGCCTCGTCACGGTGTGCGAGGAGGCCGGCTGCCCGAATATCGGCGAGTGCTGGGACAAGAAGCACGCCACCTTCATGATCATGGGGGACACCTGCACGCGGGCCTGCGCGTTCTGCAACGTCAAGACCGGCATGCCCGGCGCGCTCGACGCCAATGAGCCGGAACATGTCGCGGAGGCGACCTTCAAGCTCGGGCTGACCCACGTCGTGGTGACCTCGGTCGATCGCGACGACCTCGCCGACGGCGGCGCCGAGCACTTTGCGCAGACGATTCGCGCCATTCGCGCACGCTGCCCGACCACGACCATCGAAATTCTGACCCCCGACTTCCTGCGCAAGGAAGGCGCGCTGGAGGTGGTCGCGGCAGCGAAGCCCGACGTATTCAACCACAATCTGGAAACCGTACCGGCGCGTTATCTCACGGTACGCCCGGGCGCGCGCTACTTCCATTCGATCCGGCTGTTGCAGCGGGTCAAGGAGATTGATCCCACGATCTTCACCAAATCAGGCATCATGGTTGGCCTCGGAGAGGAGCGCCACGAGGTGCTGCAGGTGATGGACGATCTGCGCTCCGCGGACGTCGATTTCCTGACCATCGGGCAGTATCTGCAGCCGACCCGCAAGCACCACGCCGTCATGCGCTACGTGACGCCGGACGAATTCGCGGGCTACGAGAAGGTCGCTTATACCAAGGGTTTTCTGATGGTGTCGGCCAGTCCGCTGACCCGCTCGTCGCATCATGCGGGTGAGAATTTCGCCAAGCTCAGGGCGGCGCGGGCTGCGCTACACGGTTGAGCGCGTCCAATGCCTCGCTTTTCCAGCAAGCGCCGGGTTCATCATACCGCGTCGCATATGTTCGATCTGGTCGCCGATGTCGAGCGCTATCCGGAGTTCGTGCCGCTGTGCCAATCGCTGAGGATACGGCAGCGGACGCAGAAAGCTGACGGCACTGAAGTCGTCGTCGCCGACATGACGGTATCATTCAAGCTGGTACGGGAGTCCTTCACCAGCCGGGTGACGCTGGACCGGCCGAACCTGAAAATCATGGTCGAGTATTTGAAGGGCCCTTTCAGCAATCTGGAAAACCGCTGGACGTTCGAACCGAAATCCGAAACCGACTGTGACGTCGGATTCTTCCTGTCCTATGAATTCAAGAGCCGGATGCTGGCGATGCTGATGGGGACGATGTTCGATACGGCCTTCCAGCGTTTTGCCGCCGCGTTCGAAAAGCGGGCGGACGTGATTTACGGGAAGCCCGCCACCGGGACCCGAAGCTAGTCTCCGCAACTCGGCGCGATCGGCTTTCGGAAAAATTCCAGGAAACAACAACGGAACGGTTGAAATGACGACATTCGAGCGCGTTGGCTTTATCGGCCTCGGTGGAATGGGACGGGGCTTGGTCAAGAACCTCGTTGCCAAGGGCGTGGCGGTCGCCGCCTATGATCTCAACCCGGCGGCTGTGGCCGTTGCCAAATCGTTTGGCGCGACCGCTGCCAGCGGTCTTCAGGAAATTCGCGACAACTGCCGCATCGTCATGATTTGCGTCAACGAGGCCGAGGATGTCGAGGCGTTGATGACTCGCAGCGATGGGCTGCTTGCCAGTCCGGCGCCGGGATTCATCATCGTGGATCACACCACCGGCAGCCCGCAGATGGTCGCAAAGCTCGACCGCATGGTGCGGGCAGCCGGCGGTCGGTATGCCGAAGCACCGATGACGCGAACCCCGAAACACGCCGACATCGGCAAGGTCAACGTACTGTTCGGCGGCGAGCGCGACCTGCTCGACGACCTCAGGCCCTATTTTGAGCTCTATGCCGAAAACATCTTCCACATCGGCCCATTGGGACACGCGATCCGCCTCAAGCTCATTCACAACTATATCGCCTTCGCCAATGTGGCGGCGTGGTGCGAGGGGTTTGCGCTCGCGGCCAAGGACGGGCTCGACCTCTCGCAACTCATCCGCATCATCTCGGCAGCCGGCGGCAAGAGCGGCATGCTCGATCTTTACGGCCAGGCCACGCTCGATGGCGACTTCACCCCGCTGATGTCACTGGCGAACGCCCGCAAGGACGTCCGCTATTATGCGCGCTGGCTGGAGGAGGCGGGTCTGCCCGGGTTCATGGCTGAGGCCGTGCACCAGACCTACCGGCAGGCGGCACTGCTCGGGCACGACGGCGAGTCCTGCACAGCCGTCATCAAGGCTTACGAGGCCGTGACTGGCGTGGACGCACGGGTGCGGCCGAAAGACCAACAATAGGGAAGATGCCGAGCCGCATATCTGATTTCGCAGGAAACCGGTTGCTGGTGCCGACGCCATTCATTAAGCCGGGTCCAAATCCGTGATCCCGCAACAGAGGGACGAGACGATGGACGTAAATCTTCGAACCGGTGGCCACATTCTCATCGAGCAACTGGCCTTGCACGGTGCCGACACCGTGTTCGGCGTGCCCGGTGAAAGCTTCCTGGCTGCCCTCGACGGCATATACCAGAGCCAACGCGTGCGGTTCATCAACGCGCGGCAGGAGGGCGGTGCGGCCATGATGGCAGAGGCCTATGGCAAGCTGACGGGACGGCCCGGCATCGTGTTCGCCACCCGCGGCCCCGGCGCCACCAATGCGTCCTCCGGCGTCCATGTCGCGTTCCAGGACTCGACGCCGCTGATCCTGCTGCTTGGCCAGGTCGGACGCGACATGATGGAACGCGAGGCGTTCCAGGAAATCGATTATCGCCAGATGTTCGGGCCGATGGCGAAATGGGTCGCCCAGATCGATGATGCGCGGCGGATTCCCGAGTTCATCTCGCGCGCCTTCTTCACCGCGACCTCGGGCCGTCCCGGCCCGGTCGTGCTGGCGCTGCCCGAGGACATGCTCACCGACACCGCGGAGGTGGCGGATGCGCCACCTTACAATCCGATTCCGGTCGCGCCCGATGACGGCGCCTTGCGGCAATTCCATGCGCTGCTGTCGGAGGCGAAGAGGCCATTCCTGATCGTCGGCGGCGGCGGATGGAGCGATCAGGCTCGCCGCGATCTCGAAACGTTTGCCGCTGCGCACGAGGTTCCGGTCGGCGTCTCGTTCCGATGCCAGGACTATTTCGACAATCTGCATCCGGCCTATGGCGGCCATGTCGGCATCGGTCTGGACGCAAAAATTGCCGACCGGATCCGAACCAGCGATCTGGTGATCGCGCTTGGCGCGAGGCTGGGGGAGGCCACCACATCCGGCTACACGCTGTTCGATATTCCGAAACCGAAGCAGCCGCTGGTTCACATCTATCCCGACCCGGAAGAGATCGGCCGCGTCTATTCGCCGACGCTCGGCGTGGTCGCGAGCAGCGCGGCCTTTGCAGCCGCCATCAAGCGGCTGGAGCCGAAGCATCAATCGCGCGCCCACTATGTCAAGGCGGCGCATGCCGACTACCTCGCCTTTACCGAGCCGACCCGCTCGCCCGGCGACGTGCAGCTCTCGCAGGTCGTGCGCGGTTTGAGCGATCGCTTGCCCCATGACACCATCATCTGCAACGGCGCCGGCAATTATGCCGTCTGGGTGCACCGTTTCTGGCGTTATCGGCAATTTCGTACCGAACTGGCGCCGACCTCGGGATCGATGGGCTATGGCTTGCCCGCGGCCGTTGCCGCCAAGCTGCTGCATCCGGAGCGAACCGTGATCGCGTTCGCCGGTGATGGCTGCTTCCAGATGACCGGGCTGGAGTTCATGACCGCAGTCGAAAACCGGCTGCCGCTGATCGTGATCGTCTGCAACAACGGCATGTACGGTACCATCCGGATGCACCAGGAGCGGACCTATCCGGGCCGTGTCTCCGGCACCGATCTGGCCAACCCCGACTTTGCCGCACTGGCACGCGCCTGTGGCGGCTTCGGCGCATATGTCGAGCGTACGGAGGATTTCGCGCGCGCGTTCGACGAGGCTGTCGGCAGCGGACTTCCGGCCATCATCGAGCTTTCGATCAGCCCAGAGGCGTTGACGCCGGTGAGCTCGCTGAGCGAAACGCACGCCAAGGCTTTGGCCGCGGCGGTTTGATACTGGTTTATGGCCGCGTCGGCCGGCGCCGTTTAACGGCGCTGCGCCGCGGCGTACGGGCCACCCGTGGGCGTAGCCGGCTCATCGTTTCGCGTCGCGGTTTGGCGGAAGCTTGCGGTCCGCGGGCGAGCTCCATCAGCATGCGCAGCGCTTCCACCACCGAACGCTGGCGGACGGTGGTGCGGCCAATGGCGCCAAAGCGGAATTCGCGGTGCAGGATCTTGCCGTCGCGCGATGCGACCGCGAAATGCACGAGGCCGACCGGCTTGCCCGGCGTGGCCCCGCCCGGACCCGCAATGCCGGTGATGGATACCGCGAGATCGACGCCGGCCTTTTCCAGCGCGCCGACTGCCATTGCAGTCGCGGTTTCCTTGCTGACTGCGCCGAAGGTTGTCAGCGTCAAGGCTTTGACGCCGAGCATCGCGCGCTTGGCTTCATTGGAGTAAGTAATGAAACCGCGGTCGATGACATCAGAAGAGCCGGGAATGTCGGTGAGCGCGCCGGCCACTAGGCCTCCTGTGCAGGACTCCGCGGTGGCGATCGTCAGCTTGCGCATCCGGCACAAATCAAGCAGCGAGCGGGCGAGGGCGCGGGCGTCGCTGCCGCTCATCTTACTCGCTCCAACCTTTATCGTTCCAAGGCAGGCGGATGGTAGCGCTCGCGGTTGCGGCGATGCCTTCCTCGCGGCCGGTAAAGCCGAGCCGTTCGCTGGTCGTCGCCTTCACCGCAACGCGGGAGATGTTGAGCCCGGTGATCTCGGCGATGCGGGCGCGCATGACATCGCGCAGCGGCCCGATCTTCGGGCGCTCGCAGATCATCGTGACTTCGAGATTGGCGATTCGTCCGCCCCGCGCGGTGACGCGATCGACGGCGTATTTGAGGAATTTGTCGGACGCTGCACCCTTCCACTGCGGATCACTCGGCGGAAAGTGCGAGCCGATATCGCCATCTGCCAGCGCACCGAGGATGGCGTCGACCAGGGCGTGCAGGCCGACGTCGCCATCGGAATGGGCGAGAAAGCCTCTGACGTGCGGCACCCGTACGCCGCAGAGCATCAGATGATCACCGTCGCCGAAGGCGTGCACGTCGTAGCCGGTGCCGGTCCTGATGTCGCCGAGCTGGGCGGCGAGCCGAGCTTCTTCACGAATGAAATCTTCAGGCGTCGTCAGTTTCATGTTCGCAGGATCGCCTTCAAAGGTCGCCACCGTCAATCCCGCCCATTCCGCGAGCGCCGCATCGTCGGTGAAATCGCTGCGGCCGTCGCGCGCGGCGCGGCGATGGGCATCGAGAATGACATCGAAGCGAAACGCCTGCGGCGTTTGCGCGATTCGCAACCATGCGCGTTCGGGCGTCGCCTCGACGTGACCGGCATCACCGACCTGCTTGATCGTATCGGTGACGGGAATTGTCGGAATAGCAGCGCCCGTCCGACCGGCGGCATCGATCGCACGCGAAATTACCGCGGAGGTCACAAAGGGACGCGCGGCATCGTGGATCAGGACGATATCGGGCTTCTCCGCAGCCAGCGCCTCGAGTCCAGCATGCACCGAGGCCTGACGGGTGGCTCCGCCACTTGTGGGAGGTTGATGGCGCAGTCCTGCGACGGCTTCGTTGAAGATGGCGGCGTCATCGGGATTCACCACCGGTTGCACGGCGAAGATGTCTGGATGCCGGCTGAACGCTTGCATGGCGCGGAAGATCACCGTCTGCCCACCGATCTCGCGATATTGCTTGGGTCCCCCGGCGCCGGCGCGAAGCCCGCGTCCGGCTGCGACGAGAATGGCTGCGGTACGCTCAGGTCTGGGCATCTGGACTCAAATACGAACGAATTAGGGGTGGTGAGGAGGGCGGGTGTGCCGGCGCACAGCCCTTACCATGCCGACTGAGGAAAAACAGAGCGATTCCCACGAGCTGTGGGAAAAGCGGTTTTTGTTGCAGTGCACTTGCGCAAATGATAGATCTGTCTAAAGTGTAGGCAAGAAGCTTGACTGCCCAAGATTTGTGCTCACAATATGCGCCGACGGTTGCAATGACGCCGCCGCCCCAACCAAGAGAACGCCGTGACCGGCCCGGAAAGTTCACGCTCTAAGCCGTTGAAAATAGGCGAGATTGCTGTCGCCAACCGGGTCCTTCTGGCGCCGATGTCCGGCGTCACCGATGCCCCCTTTCGACGCCTTGCCGCCACGCTCGGCGCCGGACTGGTCGTCTCCGAGATGACCGCCAGCGACGAACTGGTGCACGGCAGGCCGATGTCGATTCTGCGCTGCGAGACGGCCGGTGTCGGACCGCATGTCGTTCAGCTCGCGGGCTGCGAGGCGCATTGGATGGCGGAGGGGGCGAGGGTTGCGGAGGCTGCCGGCGCCGACATCATCGACATCAACATGGGCTGTCCGGCGCGTCATGTCACCGGCGGCCAGTCCGGCTCGGCGCTGATGCGCGATCTCGATCATGCGCTCAAGCTGATCGAAGCCACGATCGCGGCGGTCAAGGTGCCGGTGACGCTGAAGATGCGGCTCGGCTGGGACGATCGCTCGCTCAACGCGCCCGAGCTGGCGCGCCGCGCCGAAGCCGCCGGGGTGCAGATGATCACCGTGCACGGGCGCACGCGCTGCCAGTTTTACAAGGGCGTCGCCGATTGGGTCGCCGTGCGCGCGGTCAGGCACGCGGTTTCCGTGCCGCTCGTCGTCAACGGCGACATCACCTCATTCGAGCAGGCGGTCCGCGCGCTGGAAGTGTCGGGCGCGGACGCCGTGATGATCGGGCGCGGTGCGCAGGGCCAGCCCTGGCTGCCGGGCCAGATCGGCCGTCGGCTTGAGACCGGACAGGCTGAGACTGCGCCGTCGCTGGCCGAACAACTCGCGCATGTGCGCGCACTCTACGACGAAATCTGCAGCCATTACGGGCTGCGCATCGGGCTCAAGCATGCGCGCAAGCATCTCGGCTGGGCGCTGGAGGTGGCGGCGCAATGCAGCCGCGCACCGGTGGAGACGCTGAAGGGCTGGCGGCAAAAGATTCTGACGTCGGAGGATCCGCACCGCGTCCACCGCTCGCTGCAGGACGCGTTTGACGATTTCTCATGGAGTGCTGCTGCATGAATTCAGCCGCAGAATATCGCCGCGCCGTGCCCTCCGAAAGCGAGGCCATTCTCAACGCGCTGCCCAACCCGGTACTGCTGGTGGCGCCGGACGGCCGCATCGTCGACGCCAACATCGCTGCCGAATCCTTCTTCGAGATTTCGACGCAGTTCCTGCGGCGGCAGTCGCTGAAAGAATTGGTGCCGTTCGGGAGTCCACTGCTGGCGCTTATCGACCAGGTGCGATCGAGCAGCTCGCCCGTGAACGAATACAAGGTCGATCTCGGCACGCCCCGCATCGGCGGCGACCGCCAGGTCGATCTGCACGTGGCCCCGCTCACCGAACGGCCCGGCCACATCGTCGTGATGCTGCAGGAGCGCACCATCGCCGACAAGATGGACCGTCAGTTGACGCATCGGAGCGCGGCGCGCTCGGTAATCGCGTTGGCCGCGATGCTGGCGCACGAGATCAAGAACCCGTTGTCGGGCATCCGCGGCGCGGCGCAATTGCTGGAGCAGGCGGCCTCGTCCGAAGACCGCATGCTGACGCGGCTGATCTGCGATGAGGCCGACCGCATCGTCACCCTGGTCGACCGCATGGAAGTGTTCGGCGACGACCGCCCGGTGGCGCGGGGGGCAGTCAACATCCATTCCGTGCTCGACCACGTCAAACGGCTGGCGCAGTCCGGCTTCGCCCGCAACATCCGTTTCATCGAGGAATATGACCCGTCGTTGCCGCCGGTGTTGGCCAATCAGGACCAGCTCATTCAGGTCTTCCTCAATCTCGTGAAGAACGCCGCGGAAGCGGTCGCCGATCTCGGCAGCGATGCGGAAATCCAGCTCACCACCGCCTTTCGTCCCGGCGTCCGCCTATCGGTGCCGGGCAAGAAATCGCGGGTATCGTTGCCGCTGGAGTTCTGCGTCAAGGACAATGGATCCGGCGTGCCGGAAGACCTGCTGCCGAACCTGTTCGATCCCTTCGTGACGACGAAGCAAACCGGGAGCGGGCTCGGTCTCGCGCTGGTTGCCAAAATCGTCGGCGATCACGGCGGCATCATCGAATGCGAATCCCAGCCGCGGAAGACGACGTTCCGGGTGCTGATGCCGATGTTCAATCCCGCCAAACAGTTCGACCAAAGCAACCGCGACGGCGTTCCGGGTACGCTGCCGCCTGCCTCACAGGACGCAAGATGAGGAATAGCAATGCCCGCAGCAGGTAGCATACTCGTTGCCGATGACGACACCGCCATCCGCACCGTTCTGAACCAGGCTCTTTCGCGCGCCGGATATGAAGTGCGCCTGACCGGGAACGCCGCGACGCTGTGGCGCTGGGTGAGCCAGGGGGAGGGCGATCTCGTCATCACCGACGTGGTGATGCCAGACGAGAACGCGTTCGATCTCTTGCCCCGCATCAAGAAGATGCGGCCGAACCTTCCTGTCATCGTCATGAGTGCCCAAAACACCTTCATGACGGCAATCCGGGCGTCGGAACGCGGCGCCTATGAATATCTGCCGAAGCCCTTCGACCTCAAGGAACTCATCACCATCGTTGGCCGCGCATTGGCCGAGCCGAAGGAGCGGGTGACGAGCGCCGCGGACGAGGGTGAATTCGATTCGATTCCCCTGGTCGGCCGCTCGCCGGCGATGCAAGAGATCTACCGGGTGCTGGCGCGGCTGATGCAGACCGACCTCACGGTGATGATCTCCGGCGAGTCCGGCACCGGCAAGGAACTGGTTGCCCGCGCGCTGCACGACTACGGCAAGCGCCGCAACGGCCCGTTTGTCGCCGTCAACATGGCGGCGATCCCGCGCGATCTGATCGAATCGGAGTTGTTCGGCCACGAGCGCGGCGCGTTCACCGGCGCCAACACTCGCGCCTCGGGCCGGTTTGAACAGGCCGAGGGCGGTACGCTGTTTCTCGACGAAATCGGCGACATGCCGATGGAGGCGCAGACGCGGCTGCTGCGGGTGCTGCAGCAGGGCGAATACACCACCGTCGGCGGCCGTACCCCGATCAAGACCGACGTACGGATCGTGGCGGCAAGCAACAAGGATTTGCGCATCCTGATCCAGCAGGGTCTGTTCCGGGAAGACTTGTTCTTCCGCCTGAACGTGGTGCCTCTGCGCCTGCCGCCGCTGCGTGAGCGGATCGAGGATCTGCCCGATCTTATCAGGCATTTCTTTTCGCTCGCCGAAAAGGACGGTTTGCCGCCGAAGAAGCTCGACACGCTGGCGCTGGAACGGCTCAAGCAGCACCGTTGGCCTGGCAACGTGCGCGAGCTCGAAAACCTCGCGCGCCGGCTGGCCGCGCTTTATCCGCAGGACGTCATTACGGCCTCGGTAATTGATGGCGAACTGGCGCCGCCGGCCGTCACCTCGGGCGCCAACGCCCCGATGGGCGTCGAAAACCTCGGGGGCGCGGTCGAGGCCTACCTGTCCTCGCATTTCTCGGGCTTTCCGAACGGTGTGCCGCCGCCGGGCCTCTACCACCGCATCCTCAAGGAAATCGAGGTACCGCTGCTCACCGCGGCGCTGGCGGCCACGCGCGGCAACCAGATTCGCGCGGCCGATCTGCTCGGCCTCAACCGCAATACGCTGCGCAAGAAGATCAGGGATCTCGATATTCAGGTCTACCGGAGTGGCGGTTAGGGATTGCTAAGCCCATCCGCCGGCCAATGCTTGTTCACCCGCGATCATTGCGCGCCCAACCGGGAGGCGCGCACTCATTAACGCTATGAGTACGCGCCCTGGTTCGGCCCTAACCCAACAAGCGATCAGTAGTCCCAGATGGCCGGTACCCAACGAAAGGCGTCGCCGTCGACCGCCACATGGCCGATGGATGGGAACGGCAGGTGAGTGGCCACCAGGAGGCCGCCGGTCGCCGCCAGCTCCCGCAAAAGACTGATACGAACGCGTGCCGACTCCTCGGGGTCATGTTCGAAGCCGTTGTACCACTCGGGGTGTTCGAACCCGACCGCGAACACGAGGTCGCCGGCGAACGTCAGCCGGTCGCCGCCGGACGCCAGGCGGACCACGCTGTGCCCGGGGGTGTGGCCGCCGGTGCGATGGACGACCACCCCCGGCGCCACCTCGTACTCCTCCTCAAACGGCCGCAACTGGCTGCGGTACTCTTTCACGAACCGCTTGGCGGCCGATCGAAGCGCGTCCGGGAATCCCGGCGGCATGGAGACGTGGGAGAAATCGGGCGCTTCCCAGAACTTGACCTCGGCGGCCGCCACGTGGATCCGCAGGTCCGGACGCAGCCGTTCCTTGACCCCGTCGACGAGCAGCCCGCCAATGTGGTCCATGTGCATGTGGGTGAGCACCACGTCGGTCACGGACGCAAGATCGATGCCGGCGGCCTCCAGTCGCTTGATCAACTGCCCGGCCCGCGGCAAGTGCAAGTCCGGGTCGAACCCTAGACCAGCGTCGACGAGTATGGTCCGGCCGCCGCTACGCACCACGACCACGTTCAGCGCCCAATCGAACGCGTCCGGCGGCAGGAACATCTCGTCCAGCCAAGCCGCCCGGACGGCCGGGTCGACGTTGTGGGCCAACATTGCGGTTGGGAGCGGTAGCACGCCATCGCTGACCACCAGCACATCAATCTCGCCGACCTTCAGCGCGTAGCGCGACGGAACCAACTCTTCAGGCCCCGGCCTACTGGGTTGTGAGGTGTTGTCTAAGCTCATGTCTGTTAGGCTCATGTTTGTCTCCTGCTTCATGGTAAGGGCTGCTGGCTGGTCTCGGTTGAGCAGGCTGCGCAGCCAGCAGCGAGCGCAAGCCCGTTTCGCGTGAAGGGTCTAGAGGAAGCCAGTCACATCGGTCACACGCTCCGGATCGGCCGATGCCAACGCCGCCGCGCGCTCGGCCTGCGGCGGATAGATCCAGACGGTGTTGATCTCCTGCTTGGTCTTCTTGGCGACGTCGCCGACCATCTTGACGTTGCGTTCCCAGCCGCTCGTGAAAAGTGCGCCGGCCTCTCCGAGGTCGAGACAAGTGACATAGCCCTTCTGGTGATATGGCTTGGTCGGGACTCCCAGGAGCTCCGCGGCGGCATTATTGCCGGCAAAGGCACCCATCCGCGTGGCGTGCTGGCACGACATCAGCGCGTAGTTGCCGACATCGTCACACGCCGCGCGAGCGGCGTCGCCGGTGGCAAAGACGCCATCCACCGACGGCACGCGCAAATCCCGGTCGACAAGCAGCCGGCCGAAATTGTCGCGCTCGGCGGGGATCTGCGCGGTCAACGGTGCGGCGCGAATGCCGGCGGCCCAGATCACGGTCTCGGCTTCAATGCGCTCGCCACCGGAAAGCGTGACGCCGGATTTGTCGAGCGACGCGACGCCGGCACCGAGCCGCGTCTCAACGCCAAGCTTGCGCAGGGCGTCCTCAATGACGGGGCGGGGACCCGCGCCCATATCGGGAGCGATCGCGCTGTTCCGGTCGACGATGATGACGCGCGGGTTGGCATCCTTGCCAAGGATCGCACGGAGCCGCGCCGGTATCTCGGTTGCCGCTTCGATGCCGGTGAAACCACCGCCGGCGACGACGACCGTGTCGCGCCCGTTCATTGCCGGACGATTGGGCAGGCTATGCAGATGCCGGTCGAGGGCAATCGCGTCGTCGAGTTGGTCGACGCTGAAGCCGTGTTCGGCAAGACCGGGAATGTTCGGGCGGAACAGGCGGCTGCCCGTAGCCACGACCAGGCGATCGTAGGAGAGAGACTTTCGGGTGCCTTTGGCGGTAGCGACTTGCACCATGCGAGCCTTGGTGTCGATCGTTTCGGCGCTGCCTTGCACGTAGACAACGTCGATTGCCTTGAGGACATCAAGCAGAGGCGCCGTCAGGGTCTCCGGCTTCGATTCGTAGAGCCGGGGACGGACCACCAGCGTCGGCTCGGGTGCGATCAGTGCGATCTCGAGCTCCTCGGGCGAAACGCCCTGGATGTCGCGCAGGCGGGCTGCGGAAAGTGCGGCGTACATGCCGGCGAAGCCGGCTCCTATGATAACAAGTCGCATGGTTTGCTCCTGTGGTTAGATTCTCTCGGACGTGCGCGCGTCATCGCCGCCGCCCTGCATTGGCGGCAAACCTCTTCCGATCGATGACGCAAAGATGATGTGAAACGAGTCCCGGCTGTTACGGTGCGGAGCAGTCCAGCATTAGCGGCATTGGCATGGGACGTTCACATGCCGTTCGGCAGCCCCCGGATCCCGGGAGCGAGCCGCGTTGAAAGGCCATCAACGGAGCGGGCTTCGCGGGCCAGTCCTTGTAAAAGATGATGGAACTGACGGGGCTGGCGGTTTGGACGGCATGTGCCGGAACTTCCGTTTCTTCGCCCGCTGCCGAGGTGAAGCGAACACTCAACGAAAGTCCGTACATGAGTGCGGTCGCGACGACTCTCCGCCGCGGTGCGATTGCAAACGGGTTAGCGACGTTCATCCAGGCCATCGTTTATCTCCATCCGTTGTTGGCGTTGTGCCACGCTGATCTAGCGAATTGGATTTGCGACTGCCCCAGAGCGATTGCCGTACCTGTAGAGCGATTGCGGTTACCGAATGCGTCGCCGCCAATCGCTCGGGGTTTCGCCCGTCAGCTTTCTGAACGCGGCGGCAAAAGCGGTCTGCGACGAGTAGCCAAGCGCGGCTGCGATCGACACGATCGAATCGTTAGTGTCGCGCAGCATGTTCATGGCCTGCTCGAGTTGGTACTGCCGTAGCCAGGCATGCGGCGAAAGCCCGGTACTTTCCTTGAAGGCACGGCAGAAATGGAAGCGCGACAGGCCGGCATCGGAAGCCAGCGCCGCGAGCGAGACGTCCGCATCGGCATCCGAACGCAAGCGCTCGATGGCGCGGCCGAGCACCTTCGGCGACAACCCGCCCATGACCGGCTGGATCGTGGTTGGCGAGCCGGTGTGCGCAGCCAGCAGACGCGTGGCCAGGAGGTCCGTCAGTTGCTGCCTGAAGAGCGTATCCAGCGCCTCATTGCCCTCCAGGACATCCGAGGCGCTCAGGAGCAATCGGGACGTAATGGGGTCGGGATGCGCCGTTCGCTCCAAGAGATTGGTCGATGTGGCAATGTCGGCTTCGTCGGCAACCCGCTTGAGCGTTGTGTGAGGAAGATAGAGCTGTACGACATCAACAGGTTTCGGAATATCCCATCGGGAGCTCGATCCTTCCGGAATGATTATCACAACCCCGGGACGAAACGTTCCGATCGCAACCGATCTTCCTGATCGCCGCTCCATGCGCTGCACTGAGCCGTTGTAAGCCATGATGACGTGATGGGTCATGGGTTCGACAACGTCGTGCAATGGGTCGTGCTTCCAGTGGGCGATCCCGGCCCCGGAAGTGTCCAAAGCCATGCGGAGTGGTTTGGTGTGAAGCACGCGTGCCATCTCCGCATCGGCAGTACGGGAGTCGGCGATCTGCGAAGGATCCGCGTCTGACGCGGTGTGGGAATTCACTTGCGAAGAATTGCGCAGGATTGGCTTGCTCATGGCAGTTGCTCGCTTGAAGGGGGCCTTTCGCTCGCGCCGGCGGGCCTGACTTGCGGTGCTGACGCGAAGCTATTGCTTCCTGTCTGCCCGTATTGATGCGCCAAGCGTCGAGAGCTTTCGGTGCGTGTTCTAGGCGCGTAGAACTACCGGGTCTTTCCCAAAGCGGCGGTGCTTTGCCTGATCTTGCTGCAAGCGGCCATCAAGCGTTTGTGACCGAAGTCGCTCAACAGTTGAGCGGGGTCGGCCTCTGCCGTCGAATGAGGCAAGGGCCGCTACCATTGCGTGTGCTTGCGTTGAAAACGGACAACAGCGCTGCCATTCCAAAAGCAAGCTGCTGCGCTTGTGTCACAAAACTGATGAGATAGGGCCTCGGCCAAACATGGTAGACGGCCGCGCTCCGAAAGCAGATAATATGCATTCATTTCGCTGACGGCGCGATGCCAGTCCTTCCAACTTCAAAAGCAGGATAATGCATATGGCACAGGCGGGCGCCTTCGGCGCGAGGCTCGGGCGATTCCTGCACTTGAAAGATGCGCCGCCGTCGCTGGTCACGCGTTCACTGCGCGGCGTTGAACTTGCGGTCACCGAAACGCGCGATGATAACCCGGTACCCGGCCTTTCCGGCTCGCTGACACCGGAGGACGCCTTTCTCGTCAGCCTGAAGCTTCACGATTATCCGGACTGCGAGCTTTGGGAGCGCGGCAAGTGCATCATGAAGAGGGATGTCCAGGCCGGTGGGACCTATCTGTACGATCTCAAGTGCGATCCGCGCTATGTGATCGACAAGCCGTTTCATTCCCTGTTTTTCCATCTTCCGCGCTCGGCGCTCGACGGCATCGCTGAACAGTCCGGCGCGCCGCGCATTGGCGATCTTGCCTGTGAGCTCGGCGTCGGCCACGACGACACGGTCGTCCGTCATATCGGCGCCTCGTTCCTGGAAGGATTGCGGCGGCCATCCGAGGCCAACCAGCTTTTCATCGATCACATGATGCTCGCGCTCACCGCGCACGTTGCCCAGACCTATGGCGGACTGCGGCGCGATACCGAGCTGGCCCGCGGCGGCCTTGCGCCGTGGCAGGTCAAGCGCGCCTGTGAAAGACTGGAGGCCGACCTCGGCGGGACACTTTCGTTGAAGCAGATCGCGGCAGAATTCGATCTCTCGGTCAGCCACTTCTCGCGCGCCTTTCGCATCTCCACCGGCCTGCCGCCACACCAGTGGCTGCTTCGCCAGCGTGTGAAGGCGGCCAGGCAGCTTATGACCGTTCGCGACCTGCCTCTGTCGGAAATTGCGGTGTCGGCGGGGTTCGCCAATCAGAGCCACTTTACGCGGGTGTTTACCTCCGTGATCGGCGTCAGCCCTGGAGTGTGGCGTCGCGAAATGCTGGGCGCACCGGAAAGCGAAACGTGATCGGAGCCACGGGAGCGGCCTCGTCCGCTCAGCGACGCCTTGTCTGCGAGATAGTGTAGGCGGCGCGGCGGGCCGCAAACATCTCGTCCAGCGGATGACCGATGCCTTCGGCCAGAGTTGCCGGATTGAAGACGGGCTCGTCGCACGCATCATTTGCTTCAACACCGGTGATCACGATCGTTCCCAGCCGCACCGCTTCGCGTCCGTCCTCATCGGGCCATCGGACGGTCACGTCCATGACGGGGTCACCGGGACGATCCAGCAGCGCCACTACGCTGAACCTGATATCGCGAGCCGCGATCCGGGTTTCGAGGTCGTCGTGCAGCAGCCCGGCAGGCTTAACCCTGACCTTGGGCCCGGTCGCCTGTTCGCCAACCGGCGCGACCTTGAACTTGATGAACCTGGTTTCGCCCTTTGAATTCGTCGCGGGAAAAGCGTGCACTCCCCAATAGGTTGTGCAGGCAAAGCTTGCGGGTGGCGGATGCGCGGCCATGTAGCGTGCCTGATGCAGCGTCTCGGGATTGGCAACTGAGAATGCCTCGACCTTTTCCATGTCCGGCCTGCCGTCGGGTCCTGGAATGCGCGCTCGGAGGAAAGCCAACATCTGGTCAAGCGTCCTCGCGAAATGAACCGGGGCGCTCTGTGTGAATATTTCCGAGCGCTGGCCATCGCTGCCAAGCCGGAAGCTGAAACCGCGCAGCAACGTGTCGTTGGTGTCGAGGCCTCCTTCCACCGAGAAGCGCGCCAGCACGCGCGATGGCTTGGTGAAGCTACAGGATTTCGTGATCTCCTTGGCCTGATCGGATGGCGCATAGGTGCCACGAACGCATCGACCCCTGGCAAAGCTAGCACGTGCCTTTGGCGGAAGACTGGCTACCCACTTCATAGCAACGACGATGGATGCGGGGCTGGCAGGGCCGCGCGGGAACTTGGGCAGGACGGGACCTCGGGTTCGAATGTTGGTGCACGGTTCTGGCCCAGGACGGCTTGGGCGTCTTTCCCGAATCCCCCATGCCTTGTCCGATTCTGCGACAAACCTTGCCGATGGCATCTTCCCCGATGGGTTGCCGTTACCTTGCGGATAATTGCCTGGTGAGGATGATTCGACGCTTGGCAATTTTACCACTCGCGCGAAAAGAATGTCAGTAAGCTATTGATAAATCAAACATCTTACTGATGCCGCAATTCGGCAACATTGTGATATGAATGCATCAGTCCGCAATTGGCGGGCCATAGCCTTTCAGCTCACCGAATTGCCGGAATGACCACCGCAGAGACGAACTCGGCACCATCGTTCGACCCATCGCTTACCGAATCCGGAGGGGGGATCCTGCGGAAGTGGGTGGCGCCGTTTGCGGTCGCCGTCGCGCTGCTGTCGGCATTTCTGACCTTCATCGTCCTGGCCGGCCTGACGCCGATCGAGCCTACTCGCCAGGTTGTCTATTCGTTCCTGCTGATCAATGCAGCGACCACACTTCTGCTGGTCGCAATCATCAGCCGCGAAGTCTGGCTGGTGATCCAGGCGCGGCGGCGTGGCCGGGCCGCGGCACGGCTGCACGTTCAGATCGTCAGCCTGTTCTCCATCATCGCCGTGCTGCCGGCCGTACTCGTCGCGATCGTCGCCAACGTGACCATCGACCGCGGCCTCGACCGGCTGTTCTCGGGTCCGACGCGCGAGGTCATAGAGAACTCGCTGACCGTTGCCCGCGCCTACATGCAGGAGCACGCAAGGCTTATCCGTGGCGACATCCTGGGTATGACGGAAGATATTGCCCGCGCGCGACCGTTGTATGATCAGGACCGGCGGTCGTTTCAGGAACTGCTGACCGCAAATGCGGCCGCGCGAAACCTGCCAGCCGCGATGCTGGTTGACAAGGATGGCAACATCCTGGTCACGGCGAAGACCGGAATCCAGCAGGAATTCACGACACCGCCTCGGGAATTTCTCAGCAACGTCAATGAAGATGAGCCGCCGATCGCGGTCTTTCCCGAAGCCAATTATGTGGCCGCGGTGATCCGGTTGCGCGCCTTTGACGATACCTTCCTTTACGTGGCACGCCTGCTCGATCCGCGTGTGATCAGCCAGCTCAAGCAGACCGAGGCCAGCGTCGCCGAATATGCCCAGATCGAAGCCCGTCGGCTCGGGATTCAGGTCGCCTTCGCGCTGATGTTTGCGGTGATTGCGCTGACCATTCTGATGGCGTCGGTGCTGATCGGGCTGAACTTCGCCAACTGGCTGGTGGCGCCGATCCGAAATCTAATGAGCGCGGCCAACATCGTTTCGACCGGCGATCTGCATGTCCAGGTGCCGGTCCATAAATCTGAGGGTGATCTCGCCCAACTCGGCGAGACCTTCAACAAGATGACGGCCGAATTGCGCACCCAGCGCGACGAGCTGGTCAGCGCCTCGGAGCTGATCGACAGCCGACGCCGCTTCATCGAGGCGGTGCTGTCCTCGGCCAGCGCCGGTATCATCGGCGTCGACGCTTCGGGTAGCGTCGGCATCCTGAATCGCTCGGCCGAGAAACTGATCGGCCACGCGGAATCGGAGACGCTGGACCATCCGCTATCGGACGTCCTGCCCGAGCTCGACGACATGATGAAGACCGCGCGTGAGGGGACGCAGCGCCTGGTGCAAGGCCAGATCACGATCACCCGCGACGGCCACGAGCGCAACCTGTCGGTCCGCGTCAGCGCCGAGCAGACCAGCCACTCGCGCGACAGCTACATCATCACGCTCGATGACATCACGGAGCTCGTCTCCGCGCAACGTACCTCGGCATGGGGCGACGTGGCGCGCCGCATCGCCCATGAGATCAAGAATCCGCTGACGCCGATCCAGCTTTCGGCCGAACGCATCCGCCGCAAATTCGGCAAGGTCATCACCGAAGACAAGAACATCTTCGAACAATGTACCGAAACCATCGTGCGACAGGTCGACGACATCAGGCGGATGGTTGATGAATTCTCCCGCTTCGCGCGGATGCCAAAGCCGGTCATGGAAGGCGAGGACGTCGCCGACACCGTGCGGCAGGCGGTATTCCTGATGAAGGTCGGGCATCCCGATCTCGATATCGAGGCCGATATCAAGCAGGACCCGATGCGCGCGCAGTTCGACCGCCGGCTGATCTCCCAGGCGCTGACCAACATCATCAAGAACGCGACGGAGGCGATCGAGCAGGTGCCGCCGGAAGAACTCGGCAAGGGACGCATCGACGTCATCGCCGCGCGCGAAAAAGACGACATCGTGATCGACGTGATCGACAACGGTATCGGCCTGCCGAAAGTGAGCCGCGCGCGGTTGCTGGAGCCCTATGTGACGACGCGCCAGAAGGGCACCGGTCTCGGGCTCGCCATCGTCGGCCGCGTCTTGGAAGACCATGGCGGCCGCATCGAGCTCAAGGACGCCTCCGATTTCCGCCCCGGTCAGCGCGGCGCCTGGATGCGGCTGCGGTTCGCCGTATCCGGCCATGCGCCGAAGCAACCGGCTCCGGAGGCAAAACCACAGATTGACGAAACCAATGAGGCGGCATCCGCGACCAATGATGAACAAAAACCGAAGCCGCAACGGGCAACTGACAAGGCAGGTGTAACCCATGGCCAGTGACATTCTGATTGTCGACGACGAAGCCGATATTCGTGACCTCGTTGCAGGCATCCTGGAAGACGAAGGCTTCAATACCCGTACCGCGCGCGACAGCGATTCGGCGTTGGCCGAGGTTGCCAACCGCCGCCCGCATCTGGTGTTTCTCGATATCTGGCTGCAGGGCTCCAAGCTCGACGGCCTGCAACTGCTCGAGCAAATCAAGAAGGAGCACGCCGACGTTCCGGTGGTGATGATCTCAGGCCACGGCAACATCGAGACGGCGGTGGCGGCGATCAAGCGGGGCGCCTATGACTTCATCGAAAAGCCGTTCAAGTCCGACCGGCTGATCCTTGTGGCGACGCGGGCGCTGGAGACCTCGCGCCTCAAGCGCGAGGTGAAGGAACTCAAGCAACTGGCTCCTACCGCGAGCGTCCTCACCGGACGCTCCGCCTGCATGAACCAGTTGCGCCAGACCATCGACCGCGCGGCCAAGGCCAACAGCCGTATCCTGATCGTCGGCCCCTCCGGCTCGGGCAAGGAATTGGCGGCGCGCATGCTGCACAATGCATCGAGCCGTGCAGAAGGCCCGTTCGTCGTCATCAACGCCGCGGCGATCACCCCGGAACGGATGGAAGTCGAGCTGTTCGGCATCGAGCAGACGAACGGCGAGCAGCCGCGCAAGCCTGGCGCGTTGGAAGAGGCTCACGGCGGCACGCTGTTCATCGACGAAATCGCCGACATGCCGCGCGAAACCCAGAACAAGATCCTGCGCGTGCTGGTCGATCAGACCTTTCAACGCTCGGGAGGCGCCGCCAAGATTCATGTCGACGTCCGAATCATCTCCTCGACCGCGCGCAATCTGGAGGAGGAGATCGCGGAAGGGCGATTCCGGGAGGATCTCTACCATCGACTGTCAGTAGTGCCGATTCGTGTTCCCCCGCTGTCGGAACGCCGCGAGGATATCCCCGAACTGATCGATTATTTCATGGACCAGATATCGGCGGCGACGGGCTTGCCGAAGCGGCAGATCGGGCAAGATGCAATGGCGGTATTGCAGTCCCATGTCTGGCCCGGCAACGTCCGCCAGCTCCGGAACAATGTCGAGCGCGTCATGATTCTGGCCGGCGGCGGTCCGGAAGCGATCATCACAGCCGATATGCTGCCTCAGGATGTCGGCTCGATGGTGCCGGCGATGCCGACCAGCAACAATGGCGAGCACATCATGGGGTTGCCGCTGCGCGAGGCGCGGGAAGTGTTCGAGCGTGACTACCTGATCGCGCAGATCAGCCGGTTCTCGGGCAACATTTCGCGTACGGCCGAATTCGTCGGCATGGAGCGTTCAGCGCTGCACCGCAAGCTCAAGGCGCTGGGGGTTGGCTGAGGCTGATTGTATCGCTTATGCGATACGAATCGAACGCACCCCCCAACCCAATGGCATCTCTCCGATCCATGCATCTGCTTGGGAATATTTATCTCTTTCCGGACACTTGCGGAGAATGGCCACTGGGTTCCGCGCCGCTGGCGCCCGAACCGGCTTGCCTAATATCCGCGCGTACCCTCTAATCGTGCGGTCGAGCCGACCGGAGGGGGATCTCAGGGTGGGCCGGCAGGTCGGGGCAGGCTCCGTGAGAGGGCAACAACGGCTTAATAAAAAGAAGCACAAGACGGCGGGACAAAAACAATGGCGGCAGACCGCGCACAAAATCTACAAGACACCTTCCTAAATCACGTTCGTAAAACAAAAACGCCACTGACGATCTTTCTGGTCAACGGAGTAAAGCTGCAGGGGATAGTCACCTGGTTCGACAATTTCTGCTTGCTGCTTCGGCGCGACGGCCACTCGCAGCTAGTCTACAAGCATGCGATCTCGACCATCATGCCCGGCGCTCCGATCCAGTTGTTCGAGGGCGGTGAGGATGCTCCGGCTTGAGAGTGAACTGATTGGAACCCTTCGACCGTGAAGGGAGCGCCGACCGTCCGCGGTCGGCGGGGGCCAAACAAAGCGGGCGGGTGATCGTCATCGGCCCATATTTGCGAATGCGCCGCGGCGATGCCGATGCGCAGGCGAACGAGGCTGCGCGCGATTTCGAGGGCCGGCTCGAGGAAGCCACGGGTCTGGCGCGCGCCATCGACCTCACGATCGCCGACGCGCTGATTGCGCCAGTGACCCAGATCCGTCCAGCGACTTACCTCGGCAAGGGAAAGGTTGAGGAGATCACGGGCCTGATCGCAGGCCATGACATCGAGCTGGTGGTGATGGATTGCGCGTTGGCGCCGATCCAGCAGCGCAACCTCGAGAAGGCTTGGAACACCAAGGTGCTCGACCGCACCGGGCTGATTTTGGAAATTTTCGGCCGCCGCGCCAAGACCAAAGAAGGTGCGCTGCAGGTCGAACTCGCGCACCTGAACTATCAGCGCAGCCGTCTGGTGCGGTCCTGGACCCATCTGGAGCGCCAGCGCGGCGGTTTCGGCTTCATGGGCGGTCCCGGCGAGACCCAGATCGAGGCCGACCGCCGCCTGATCGGCGACCGCATCACGCGGCTGGAAAATGAACTGAAGAAGGTGCAGGCGACGCGGCGGCTACACCGCGCCGGCCGGCAGCGGGTGCCGTATCGCGTGGTTGCGCTGGTCGGCTACACCAATGCCGGCAAATCGACCCTGTTCAACCGGCTCACCCGTGCCGACGTGCAGGCGGCCGACATGCTGTTTGCGACGCTGGACCCGACCTTGCGCGCGCTGAGCCTGCCGCATGGCGGCAAGGCGATGCTCTCGGACACCGTCGGATTCATCTCCAACCTGCCGACGCAGCTCGTCGCCGCCTTCCGCGCCACGCTGGAAGAGGTGCTGGAGGCCGATATCATCCTCCACGTGCGCGACATCTCGCATGAAGACGCGGAGGCGCAGGAGCGCGACGTTGATGCCGTGCTGCGTCAGCTCGGCATCGATCCGGATGCCGGCGCACGTATCCTCGAGGTCTGGAATAAGATTGATCGCTTCGATCCCGAGGAACGCGAGAACCTGCGCAACATCGCCGCGCGCCGCCCGCCGGAACGGCCGTGCTTCCTGGTCTCCGCTGCGTCGGGCGAGGGGATCGATGCGTTGCTGACCGCGATCGAGGATCGCCTGGCGGCGACGCGCACAACACTCGACCTCTCCATCGACGCTTCCGATGGCGCCGGCATAAGTTGGCTGCATCGAAATGCCGAAGTGCTCAACAAGGAGCTCCGCGACGGACGCTTCGACATGACGGTGCGCGTCGACGAGACCAAGCGCGATATCGTGGTGTCGCGGTTCGACGCCGTTCCGCGGGTGGCGTAATTGTCGCGCGAACGCGCGTCCTATCTCCGATCACTCCGCGCTGAGGCTGCGGCCGGCTGTTCCGCATCCTTGGCTTCATTCCACAATGCATCCATTTCGGCGAGTGTTGCGTCCTCGAGCGAACGGCTTTTGGCCGCCAGCACGCGCTCGATATAGGCAAAACGGCGCTCGAACTTGGCGTTGGTGCCGCGCAGCGCGGTTTCGGGATCGGCGCCGACATGCCGCGCCAGATTGACCAGCGCGAACAGGAGATCGCCGGTTTCGGCCGCGAGTTCGTCAGGCTTGCCGTGGTCCAGGGCTGCTTCGATCTCGTCAGCCTCCTCGCGAATCTTATGCAGGACTGCGCGGGGATCGTTCCAGTCGAAGCCGACGGTTGAGGCCTTGCGCTGCAATTCCATCGCGCGCGTCAGCGCCGGCTGGCCGGCCTTGACGGTTGCGAGCAGCGATCTGTGCGCGGTCTCCTCCGGCGGCCGCCGCACCGCGCGCTCGGCCTTTTCCTCGGCCTTTATGCGTTCCCACGCGCTCTTGACGCCCGCGGGGGCGATGTTGCCGTCCTTGTCGGCGAACACATGCGGATGACGGCGTATCAGCTTGCCTGTGATCGCCTCGACCACGTCGCCGAAGGCAAAGGCGTTTTGCTCTTCCGCCATGCGGGCGTGATAGACGACCTGCAGCAGGAGATCGCCGAGTTCCTCGCGGAGATCATCGAGATCGCCGCGTGTGATCGCGTCGGCCACCTCATAGGCTTCTTCGATGGTGTAGGGCGCGATCGTCGCGAAGTTCTGTTCGAGGTCCCACGGACAGCCCGTGACCGGCGTGCGCAACGCCGCCATGATCTCGATGAGGCGGGAAATATCGCGGGAAGGGGTCATGGGAATTTCCGTCGCTTGGAGGGCAGGCCGCTTTATGCCGCAAGCGGTCGACCGATCCCAGCGGAACAGGCTAAAATCGAGACAATTTCCACCGGTTGGCCTTGGGGCGCGGGAGTGCTAATTGCCCGTCATGAGCGACCAATCACCGTCCGAAACCGCGCTGGTGCTGTTTTCCGGCGGGCAGGATTCCACGACCTGCCTGGCTTGGGCCTTGCGGCGCTTTGCACGCGTCGAAATGCTCGGCTTCAGCTACGGCCAGCGCCACGCCATCGAGCTGGAATGCCGCGACTGGCTGCTGTCGGGCTTAAGGTCGTTGCGGCCGGATTGGGCGGCAAAACTCGGCGAGAGCCACACGCTGGAGATCCCGACGCTGGCAGAGATTTCCGATACCGCGCTGACCCGCGATGTCGCGATCGAAATGGGCGCTGACGGCTTACCCAACACCTTCGTGCCAGGCCGCAACCTGGTGTTTCTCACCTTCGCCGCGGCGCTGGCGTACCGGCGTGGCATCCGCCACATCGTCGGCGGCATGTGCGAGACCGACTACTCCGGCTATCCGGACTGCCGCGACGAGACCATCAAGGCGCTACAATCGGCGCTGAATCTCGGCATGGCAAAGAATTTTGAGCTGTATACGCCGCTGATGTGGCTCGACAAGGCATCCACCTGGAAACTCGCGCACGAACTCGGCGGAGCAGGGTTGGTCGATCTGATCCGCGAGCACTCCCACACCTGCTATCTCGGCGAGCGCGGCGCGCAGCACGATTGGGGTTATGGCTGCGGTGAATGCCCGGCCTGCGCGCTGCGGGCGAAGGGCTGGCGGGAGTATGTAGGGGCGTAGTCGGCGGGACTTGCGCCGTGCGTTCGCTTGTCGTCGCCTGCGAAGGCGGGCGGTGGCTACTTCCCGAAATCCTCCGCCCTCAGCTCGATCGGCGCGCCGTGGGGCGTGCGGTCGGCGGCGTGGTCCCAGGCGTCACGGTAGCGATGCAGGACATCTGACGTTGTGACGCCCTTGGCGGCGACGAGGGTTTCCAGCGTCGCGAGCCAGTGCCGGTAGTAGGTCTCGCCCGTATCTGGATCGCCTTCGGCCTGCGCGCGCTTGATTTGCGCACCCAGCGTCTCCGCCCATTCCTTCCAGGTGAAGACGCCGGCCTCATGCAACGCCAGCGCCATCGCAAAGGCGCGCGCTTCCCATGGCTCGCGAAACACCGGGCCGTCTTCATCGCGCGGCACGCCGGGAACGGCGACCGCGGCGCGCATCGCCTGCTGCGGAGTCAAATCCATCACGCGCGCTCCAGATAGGATTCCCAGGCGTCGACGGAGACGCTGAGCGTCGGATCGCCGTCCTTGCCCCACAATTCCGGCCCGTCGAAACGCACGGTGTAGAGCCATTGCGGGTCTTCGCCCTGGCCAAGCGAATTGGTGTCAGGAAACACGTGGCAGCCGTGATTGAGTTCGATGGTGCCGAGATGGCCACGGACATATTGCGGCAGCCGTGTATGCGTCACCGGGTGGATGTCTTTCATCCGCACGGTGTCGCCGACCGCAAACATCGCAGGCTCTTTCGCCTCGCGTTCGGTCGGGCCGCCGCGGCGGATCGCCGGCGTGACTTCATTTGGAGCGATCGGCTTGACGCCAGGCTTAGGCGGCGCCAGCACTTTGCCGGCCTCGATTTCCTCGCGCGTCACCAGCCCGCGCTCGATCATCAGCGTTTCCAGCCCGGCCAGCCATAGTTCGAAATAGCTCTTGCTGAGGTAATCCTCAGGCGGGCGGTTCTCGCGCGCAAACCGCGACATATCGATGTTCCAGCCGCCCGGGCGTGCCATGGCAACCGTCAGCGCAAAGGCCCGGCGCTCCCAGTCAGCATGAAACACCGGCTCGTTCGGCTCGGGCACGACAGGCCCAAAACCCTTGGCGCCGCCCATGTCATGCGCGCCGTCCATCAGGCAGCCTCGCCAGGCTGTTTGGGCAGGCCGGTGCCGATCATGCTGTCGCGGGTGACGAGTTCGGCGAGTTGTTGTTCACTCCAGCCCTCGGTACCCGCAGGGCGCATCGGCAGTACGAGGTAGCGGATTTCGGCGGTGGAATCCCAGACCCGGATTTTGGTGGTGTCCGGCAGCGTCACGCCGAAATCCCTGAGCACGCCGCGCGGATCGGACACGGCGCGGGAGCGATAGGGCGCGGACTTGTACCAGACTGGCGGAAGCCCCAGCACGGGGTGCGGGTAGCAGGAGCACAGCGTGCACACGACCATGTTGTGCTGGTCGGGCGTGTTTTCTACGACGACCATGTGCTCGCCCTGGCGGCCCGAATAGTCGAGCTCGGCAATCGCTGCCGTTGCGTCCTTCATCAGCCGTTCGCGGTAGGCGGGATCGCTCCATGCCTTGGCGACCACGCGAACGCCGTTGCGCGGTCCGATTTTCTTTTCATAGAGATCGATCAGGAGGTCGAGCGCAGCCGGATCGACATAGCCCTTTTCGGTGAGGATCGATTCCAGCGCGCGCACGCGCAGCTCGGTCTCCGAGAGTTCGGAGTGGTCGTGGTGGTGATGGCCGTGGTGATCGTGATCATGGTCGCTCATGCCGTGAGGATAGGCGCAAAATCCGGGCTATGTCGAGGCAGGGAAGCCGCCCTTTAAGCTGGCTGCAGCCGCTCGCGTGATCGCGACGGCAGTGGCGGGAACGTCAACGCAATCGCCATTGCGGCGAGGCCTACGCTGAGTGCGCCGATGTAAAGCCAGCGGTAATCTTGGAAGGTGTCGAAGATCATGCCGCCGGCCCACGGCCCGAACGCCATGCCAAGGCTCGATACCATTGTCGCCGCGCCGAACACCGTTCCCATGATCCGCGGGCCGAAATATTCGCGCGCCAGCACGGCATAGAGCGGCATCACGCCGCCATAAGCCGTTCCGAACACGATCGCGAGCGCGTAGAACTCGCCGAGTTTGCTGACGTAGAGATAGGTCCCAATCGCCAGCGCCTGCACCAGCAGGCCGCAGACCAGCACCCGCTTGGCGCCCAGCCGATCGGCGAGGATGCCGAGGAGGAGACGCCCGCCGAGCCCCGACAGGCCTTCCACGCTATAGATGCTGACTGCGGCCATCGCCGGGATGCCGCAGAGCATCGCGTAGCTGACCATGTGGAAGATCGGCCCGGAATGCGCGGCGCAACAGGCGAAGAAGGTCAGCGCCAGCACCAGGAATTGGGGCGAGCGAAGCGCACCTGCAACAGACCATCCCGCTCCCGGATCGTTGTCAGCGCCCGACGCTGGCGTGGCGGATGGCCTTACCACCAGCGGCTGCCGGACCAGCAGCGCGGCCGGTATCAGCAAGGCCCACGCCATCAAGCCCACGATCATCATCGCGGTACGCCAATCATAGGTCGAGATCAGCCAGCGCGCGAATGGCGAGATCGTCATCGGCGCCACGCCCATGCCTGCGGACACCAGCGAGACGGCAAGGCTGCGGTTGTTGTCGAACCACTGTGTCGCCGCCGCAATCATCGGCGCGAAGAAGGCGCCTGCGGCGAGGCCGACGAGAATGCCGTAAGCGAGCTGGAATTCGAGCAGGGAGGTGGCGCGGCTGGCTAGCAACAGGCCCGAACCCAGGAGCAGGGCGCCGCAGAGGACGACCGGACGCGTGCCAAACCTGTCGCTGGCCGCGCCCCAGGCAAACCCGGCAATTCCCATGGTCAGGAAATCGATGGTCATCGCACCCGAAATTCCGGCACGCGACCATCCCGTTTCCGTCGACATCGGTTCCAGATAGACGGCCAGCGAGAACATGGCGCCGATGCCGACGCATGTCATCAATGCGCCCGTGCCGACGATCACCCAACGATATGATGGTCCCATCTGCAAAATGCTCCTTGTTCGCCCCGATCCGCGCCACGCGGATGCGATGGTTTCGCGAACAAGACGAAGCGGAATGGACGAAGGATTCAGGTTCGCCGGAATTATTTCTGGTCTAAGCTTTTGGAAAAGACTGATAGGGAGCGATGGGTTGACCGGATTTGTGACGATTGAAAAAGGCCTCGGGCCCGATGGCCGTATCGCTGTGGTGCGTTTCGACCGCGGCGACGGCATCAACGCGTTGTCGCCGGAAGCGCTGCGCCAGCTCACTGACGCCGCCCGCAGTTTTGAAGACGACGGCGCAACCTCAGTCGTGGTGCTGACCGGCGGCGCAAAGTCGTTCAGCGCCGGCTTTGATCTCAAGGACCCCGAGGGTCGTTCGCGCAAGACCATGGACCTCGGAGCCTTGCGCCGGCACTTGAAGCTTGGGCCGCGGCTGACCCGGGCCTGGCAGGACATGGAGCAGATCACGATCGGCGCCATCGAGGGTTTTTGCGTCGGCGGCGGCGTGGCGCTGGCGGTCGCGCTGGATTTCCGGGTGATGGCCCGCGACGCCCATATGCGCGTGCCCGAGATCGGTCTCGGCATGAATATGAGCTGGCAGAGCGTGCCGCGCATGCTGCATCTGATGGGACCGGCCCGCACCAAGCAGGCCGTAATCCTGGCCGACCAGCGCATCACCGCGGCCGAGGCCTACGAATGGCGCCTGGTGGAGGAGGTCGCTGATCCCGGCAAGGCCTTCGACGCAGCGATGGCGCTCGCCGCCAAAATCGCCGCTCAGCCGCCGCTATCCGTTGCCATGACCAAGCTGACGGTCAATCGCCTCGCACACGCGCTCGACGATCTCGCCAGCCACATGGATGTCGACCAGTTCGCGCTGGCGAGCATGACCGAGGATCACAAGGAAGGCGTCGCCGCGTTTCTGGAGCGACGCAAGCCGAAGTTCAGGGGGAAATAGCGCGGTATGGCCGCGTTGGCCAGATTTGCCGCGACAACCAGTGGGATTGCCACGCCCAAAAATATGGCGCAGCATCCTTCAATTGCATGATCGAAATCAAAACAGGATGGGCTATTTGCCCCTTGCAACCTGCAAGCATTGCGTGCCTTGCGGGAGCTTAGATTGTACACCAGCCGTTGCTGGCGAGCCCACATATGGAGAAGGCCCCCAATGAAAACCGTGCAAGCGATGCTCGCCGAAGCCGATGCTGAAGTCCCGCGTATCAGTCCCGATGAAGCCAAGGAATTGCTGGGAAGGGCCGATGTGCTTTTCCTCGATGTTCGGGAGCCAGCGGAAGTTACTGCCTCTGGAAAAGTTCCGGGTGCCGTCGCCATACCGCGCGGCCTCGTGGAGTTCAAGGCGGATCCTGCCTCAGCGATGCATGATAAGGCCTTCGACCGGACCAAGACGGTTATTGCTTACTGCGCATCCGGCGGGCGTTCCGCGCTGGTGGGAAAGACGCTGAAGGATATGGGTTACGGCAACGTACGCAATCTCGGCGGCTTCAAAGGCTGGTTGGACGCAGGCGGAGACGTCGAAAAGGGCTGAGGCTTAAAGTCAACGTTCGCGCACGACCGCGCATCGCGCGACGGTCGTCGCAAGCTGACTTCAAAAGCACCTCACCGCGCCACTGCGCTGCCGCCAATATTCCAGCCGCGGCTGCCTTCGCCGAAGATCTCGTAGCCGGTTGCGGTCACTGCAACCGTGTCCTCCAGCTTAATGAAGCCACGGCGCGGGTGCTTCATCGTCGTTTCGATCGACACCACCATGCCGGGCTCCAAGGGCCGGCGCGCGTCCGGGTCATCGTAGGGAATAGGGCCCTTGGCCGTCAGGCGAGGGGCCTCGTGGCTGACTAGCCCCATGCCGTGCGCCAGGAAGTCGGTGCAGTCGCGCTGGTTCGACTGCGCGAGCCGCTTTTCCGCCGCGGCATAGATTTCGCCGCCCATCGCGCCCGGCCGCACTGCGGCGAATGCCGCCCGCTGGATGGCTTCGATGTCCGTCAGAAGATCCTTCAATTCGCTGTCCGGTTCGCCCAGCACAGCCATCCGCGCGAGGTCGCCAATATAGCCGTGATAGTTGCCGCCGGAATCCAGCGAGAGCACGTCGCCGGTTTCCCAGCGCTGGGCGGAAGGCGCGCGGTTGTGGCTGGCGCCGCAGGCCAGCAGGCAATACTCGAAAGTCAATCCGCGCTTGACCTCTGCGATCCTCAGTGCGTCGAAAAGCTGCTGCTTGGTGGTGCCCGGGCCGTGGTTTGCGATCACCTCGTCCATGGATTCGATCACCAATTCCGAAGCCTTTTTCAGCTTGGTCAGCTCCGCCGGCGACTTCACGGCACGCAGGCGCTCGAGCACCAACAGCGCATCCTTGATCTCGCTATCGGGCAGGGCGTCCGAAAGAGCCCTGCCGGCATCCATCGGCAGGAACGGCATCTCGACGCCGATGCGCTTCATCGGTACGCCCGCGTTCTTGATCACGCGTGCCCCCAGCGAAACGGCATCCAACGAGCCGTTGCCCTCGGTGCGGACTTGCGGAACCCAAAGTGGCGCCACGGCCCGCTGGTGCGTTTCCAGCCGGTGTCCAATATAGGCCGCCTTGTCGGGCGCGCCCTTCGGGTAGATCAGGACGGGCAAGTACCGGCTGACGCCGAGCGCGTCCATGTAGTCGAAGAAGATCGCGCGCTCCGCGTCGAGCAGGTATTGGACGTTATGCTTGGAGGTCGCGACCAGGATATCAAGACCGGCCGCTTCCATAAGGGAATCGAGCTTGGCGGCGTCAAATGGAATGGCGCGAGGTTCGGTCGGACGACTGACGCGTTCTTGCATGATGAGACCTCCGTTGCGGCCGGCATGAACCAACTGGCCTCGGGGCTTTGTGTTTCGCCTAGAGCCGCATTGTGAGTGGGAAGCGGGAGGCGTACCAGCGATGAAATCGGCGAGCTCCAATGCAGATTGACGAACGCTGTGCACTCCAAAGCGAATTGAAAATTTGATCGGATAAAAAATCAATACTTTCAATGCGGTTCCTAAAACGAACTCGGAGTCCAATTTAAGTCAATCACGAGTCAGTGCGTCTGACGCGGTCGAATTGCCGGGTCCCGTCGGACCCAGCGCAAGCTCTGAAGGCTCTGGAACAAATGATGGCCTGTCACCATGCTTGAACACTGGTGATGGCCGCGCCCGCAAGGTGAGCCAGCCTCGCGATATGGCCGGTTTTGGCGCAAAGCCCGGCCCTTCCGAACATCGGCGGCGTCCGGTGCGGGAGGGTGCTACGAGATCGAAATGATCTCAAGTTTCTGACCTGATGCGTCGACCTCATCACCAGCGGCTTTGCCCATCAGCAGCCTTGCCACTGGTGAAACAAAGGAGATGGATCCTGCCTTAGGATCTGCCTCGTCCTCACCCACGATACGATATTTTTGTACGCGTCCATCGTCGCGCCTGAAGGTCACCGTGCTCCCGAAGGCGACAGTGTCAGTCGACGCCGGATTAGGGATGACCTGAGCCGTCCGAACTCTCGCCGCAAAGTAGCGCATATCGCGCAGCGGGATTGCCGCTTGCCGGCGTCGTTCATTAACGTCCTCGATCTTCTGCGCCGTCTCATAAGCCTCGCGGGCCTGGTGGAGTTCAGATTCCAGAGCCTGCAATCCCGCTTCCGTAACAAGATTCGGATGAGGTGAAACGGGGCGGTCGGGAAGCAAAGTCTCCGACGCAGTTTCGGCACTGTCTTCCTTGGTGAAGGCAACGCTCAAGCTCAGGACTCCTTTCAGGCGTAGTAATGTCTGAGTGCGCGCTCGACCGTCGCATCATGGAGCCGAATTGCTGCAGCCTTGCTCGGCCGGCAGTTCCTCGGCATTGGGGTCGCCCGGTGCCGTCGCCCAGGCCAGTTCGACGAGCGTGACGATCCGCCGACCGGCACCGTCAAGCTGGCAAACAATGAGGCCCTGCTCCTCGATGTAGGTCAGCAGACGCCGTGCACGGCGCAACGAATGTGAGCCATAGGCGCGTGCAATCGCTGCATCGCCCGGGCAGGGCCACCCTTCCTTCGCGGCGCGGGCGATCATCATGAAGACGCCCTGCATATCCTCCGGCAGAAGTGAGGCGCGGACCGAGACATCCTGCCACCCGTCATCCTCTGCCATATCGGAGCTGAGCCCGGCGCGGGCGCGTGTCAGCATGCGACGGAAGTCACCTAGGTCCGGCACGGCCGAACCGAGGCCCTCTATTCGGCAGCGGACCACGAACTCCTGATAGAGTACGCCGATGGCACGGAATCCGGCCTCGGGTTCCGCCATGATGGCGCGCAGAATACGGTCCACTCGTTCACGCCGCTCCGCCAGCTCCTCAGCGCTGAGTGGCTGGTCCACCGCTTCGGGATGGATCTCCAGCGCCGCTGATTTCGCCGCCATGAGCTGGACGAGGAGGTCTGGCGCCGACCGACGCTGGGGCCGATTGTTCTCGGGCGGCGGCGCTGCCAGGATGATGGCGCGTGCGTCAAGTGTCGCTTCCGGCAGAGGCGTCAGGCGCGGGGTTGCGTTGCGCGGCGCGGTATCGGTTGGACCAATACGCAGCCCTAGCGGACGACGGGAGAGGGCCGGTCCCAGCGCCATGAATTGTCCGCGCTCCAGATCCCGGAAGGCCTCTGCCTGTCGCCGTTCCATGCCCAGAAGCTCGGCAGCGCGGGCCATGTCGATATCCAGAAAAGTTCGGCCCATGAGGAAATTGGACGCCTCGGCCGCGACGTTCTTGGCGAGCTTCGCCAGTCGCTGGGTGGCGATGACCCCCGCAAGCCCTCGTTTGCGGCCGCGGCACATCAGGTTCGTCATGGCGCCGAGCGAGAGTTTGCGCGCCTCGTCCGAAACCTCGCCGGCGACTGCCGGTGCAAAGAGCTGCGCCTCATCCACCACCACCAGCATAGGATACCAGTGGTCGCGGACGACTTCGAAAAGCCCGCTGAGGAAGGCGGCGGCGCGCCGCATCTGGTTCTCGGCGTCGAGCCCCTCGAGATTGAGCACCGTGGAGACGCGATGGATGCGCGCTCGTTCGCCGGCGACCTGCAGACCCCGCTCGGTATGGTCCTCGGCATCGATCAGGAGGTGGCCGAAACGGTCGGAAAGCGCGACGAAGTCGCCTTCGGGATCGATGATGGTCTGTTGCACCCAGGGGGCACTCTGTTCCAGCAGCCGGCGCAGCAGATGGGATTTGCCGGAGCCCGAATTACCTTGGACCAGCAGGCGAGTCGCAAGCAGTTCCTCAAGGTCCAGAGTCGCCGGGGCGCCTGCGGTCGTGTGTCCCATCTCGATCGCAACGGTCATGTCTCGACTCAAAGTCTCTCCAGGGAGGCGGGGCTTAACAACCTGATCGCAGCCCGTCGAGCAGCCCATGGCCGATCACTCTGCGTTCTCCACGGTTTGTCGTTTCTGATCGGATCTGAGTCTCGGCAGCAAAAAACGGAGATGTTCGCCGGCTGTTTCACCGCTGCATTCGAGTCCACTCTGGTTCCATTCGAGTCAAACCGCCGATTTTCCTAGTTGCATCGGAGTCCCCTAAGAGCACCAAGGCGCGACGCCCGATTGGAAGTTTGGCTGCGACATGATCTTTGAACTTACGATTAAAAACCGTACGCGACCGATTACGGTAGTTAGCGATGGGCGAGGGAACAGTGAGGCCCTACGGAAACCCTTTGCGCTGACAGTGAAAATTGGCGGCGAGCGCATGCGGCAGCGCGAGGCGACGCGGCTTACGTCCTCGTTTTGAAACCAGTGCGAAGCCATGCGCGTATCAGTTTCCGGAAGGACAAATCGTGTTTTCCGGAAGGAGCAAACCGTATGACTGGAATAGCAATGACTCAAACGCCTCAAGCAAACGGCAGATTGTCGGGCGAGCTGTACAAAGTCGTTGAGTTGATCCTGGACCGCGGGCTGGTCATCGACGTGTTCGTGCGTGTGTCGGTGATCGGCCTCGAGGTGGTCACCATCGATGCGCGGGTCGTCGTGGCCGGCGTCGATGCTTACCTGCGCTTCGCCGAGATGTGTGGCCGCCTCGATCTCACCGGCAGCAGCCCCCGGATCGGCCGCTCGCTGCCCGACGGCGCGCTGCCGCTCGAGCTCCCCGGCCGGGCGCGCACGGAAATCGGCTGACCCAACGGAAAGGATGACTGATGAGCAGCTATGTCTACTGTGTCACGCGTGCCTCGCACCCACTACCGCTCGAAGGCGCGGTGGGGGTGGGGGAGCGAGCTCCCGCCCTCCGGCTCGTGCGCGAGCAGGATCTCGTCGCGGTGGTTAGCGACGCGCCGGAGAACTTGCGCGCGAAGCGGCGCGATCTGGTGAAGCACGATGCGGTCATCGGACGGATCTACGCAGCCGGCACCGTGCTGCCGATGCGGTTCGGGATGGTCGCGCCCGACGACGAGGCCGTGCAGACGGAGCTTCGATCGAGGGCGCGTCGCTATGGCGAACTGCTGTGCCGGATCGATGGCCATGTCGAGCTCAACGTCAAAGGCTTTCATGCGGAGGAAGCTCTTCTCCGCGACCTCTTGCTTCAGAACGACGAGTTACGCGCGCGAAATCACGCACTTCGCGCCGCAGATGGCGGCAGCCATCAGGACAAGGTGGCGTTCGGCGAGCGCGTGGCCGCCGCCGTTGCGGAGCGGCGCGCGCGTGACGCGGACCAGGTCATCGCCCGCCTGCAACCACATGCCGCGCAGATACGTCGGGGCCCGCCGGTCGACGGTTGCTTCGTCAACGTATCGTTCCTGGTGGCGTCGGGCGCCCGGGCGGACTTCGATGGTGCCCTGTCGCCGCTGCGCCGCGAGCTGCCCGGCTACGCAAGCGTCGAGCTGTACGGGCCCTTGCCGCCTTACAGCTTCGTCGGCAACGAAGCGGACGTGTGAGGGCCGTGGCGGTGGGACTCCTGTCGCATGTCTTGTTGCTGCCGCTCGCGCCGGCCCGCTTCGCGCTGTGGACCATCGACCGGGTCGTCGACGCCGCTGCCGAACAGCATTGCGGCCCGGCAGCCATCCGGCGCGAGCTGGCCGAGCTTTCGCGGCAACTGGATGAAGGGTTGATCGATGCCGAGGAATTCGATCGACGTGAGGACGAGATCCTCGACCGGCTGGACGAGGGACGAAAGCGAGGAATGATCGCATGATGGAATCTGATCGCATGATGGAGTGGCACGGACGCCAGGGTGCTTCGCCGAACCTGGCTGACATTCTGGAGCGGGTTCTGGACAAAGGGCTGATCATCGCCGGCGACATCAAGATCAACCTGCTCGACATCGAGCTTCTAACCATCAAGCTCCGGCTGTTGGTCGCGTCGGTGGACAAGGCCAAGGCGATGGGGATCAACTGGTGGGAGCATGATCCGGCGCTTTCCCAGACGCGGCCGCGGCAGCTCGCGGCCGAGAACGCGCGGTTGCGCAAGAAGATCAGGGCGCTGGAAACCGCCACTCTGGAGGCACGGCGATGAGCACGGCGAGCTATACTTACGCGGTCGCGCGCCCGTTCAATCCAACCCAGGCGGCCGGTCTCGTCGGCGTCGACGGCGCCGCGATCCATCTGGTCCGCCACCAAGACCTGGTCGCCGTGGTCAGTCCGCTTGCACCTGCCGACGCCGACGAGACCGCGCTGCGAGCCAGGCTGGAGACGCTGGCCGAGCTAGAGGTGATCGTACGCGCGCACCACAGGGTCGTGGCGGCGGTTGCCGCGTGCACACCAACGCTGCCGTTCCGCCTCGCGACCGTTCACCGCACCGACGACCGCGTTGCGCAGTTGCTACGCCGGGAGTACCGGCGCTTCCGCGAGACGCTGGATCGATTCGCGGGCCGCGTGGAGGTGGGGGTGAAGGTCTACGTGCAGCACGCGGGTGCATCTGCCGGCGCCATGTCCGTGGCCGAGAAAACCGACGGGTCCGGATCGGCGGGCGCGGGCAGGGACTACCTGCGCAACCGCCGCGAGCAGCGCGATCGGCGCCAGCACGCGTGGCGGCGCGCAACCACTGCGGCCGAGCAGATGGACGCCGTTCTCGCCGGGCTTGCCGTCGATCGCCGCCAACACCGAACGCAGAGCGCCGAGCTGTCCGCTGCTCCAGGCGAAAATATATTCAACGCAGCCTACCTGGTGGATGCCGGGCGCGCCGAAGAACTCGCCGCCCGTGTACAGCGGCTGGGCGCCGAAAACCCGCACGTGACGCTCGAGATCACGGGCCCCTGGCCGCCCTATTCGTTCGCCGACAGCGAGGAGCGCACGTGAGCCCCGCCGCGTTCCCGGACCGAGAGGTCGCACTAGTCGACCTGCTCGACCGGCTCCTGGCGGGTGGCATCGTGCTGGCCGGAGACATCACGCTGGCGATCGCCGACATCGACATGGTGCAGATCTCGCTTCGCGCTCTGATCACGTCGCTCGGCCGGACCACGCGATCTGGCGCAGCGGAGCGAGACCAGTGAGCGCCGGCGTCGCTGGACATGAGCCGGGACCGCGCCAGCGAATTTCGATGGCGCCTGACACGGTCGAACGAGATCTGGCCCGCCTGGTGCTCACCGTCGTGGAGTTGCTGCGTCAGCTCGTGGAGCGACAGGCGCTTCGTCGTGTCGACGAGGGCGGCTTGACCGAAGCGGAGGAGGAGCGCGTCGGCATGACGCTGATGCTTCTAGACAACCGCATATCGCGCCTGCGGGAGCACTTCGGGCTCGCCGCCGAGGACCTGAATATCGACCTGGGACCTCTCGGTCCGCTGCTTCCGCGTTGAGTTCCCTCGGTCTAACGTCGAGCACATTCTGGCTGCGAAATTCCTAGACCTGAAATTCCTAGACCTGAAGTGCACAGGGCGCCGTAAATCCAGGCAGACTCAAATAGAGCACGAATGACTCGGATCGAACCCGAAACGACGAGGCGCGAGTGCCGGATACACCCTAAATTCGCATAAGGTATATTATGGAATATCACATCTACAATTAGATCAGATATTTAGGCGAATATGCTGGCAAATCTAGTCAGCTCTGGCGCCGAAGCTGCTCGTCTTTGTCGGCCATGACAGTCCTGATCTGCTGCGTCCCGGCCATTCCTATTGCCGACACTTGCTGACGCTGCAATAAGCGCGCGAGCGCGGTGATCGCTGATGATGCCGTGGACCGCAGGTCCGTGTCGCGGACCTCAAGAACAATAACTCTCAAGGGAGACTGGAATGAGCTTTTCACGACGCACGCTTCTCAAGGCATCCGCTGCGTCAGCGGTTTTGGGCGGCATCGGCGCACCGTTGGTGGCGCGGGCCCAGAGCGCGGAATTCACCTACAAGTACGCCAATAATCTTCCGGACGGCCATCCCATGAACGCCCGCGCCAAGGAAATGGCCGCGGCGATCAAGGCCGAGACCAACGGCCGGTTCGATCTGCAGATTTTTCCGAATAACCAGCTCGGTTCCGATACGGACATGCTGAGCCAGATCAGGTCTGGCGGCGTCGAGTTTTTCACGCTCTCGGGGCTCATTTTGGCGACGCTGGTGCCGCCGGCGTCCATCAGCGGCATCGGTTTTGCGTTCCCGGATTACGACACGGTCTGGAAGGCCATGGACGGCGGCCTGGGTGCCTATATCCGCGGCGAGATCACCAAGGCGAACCTCGTGGTGATGGACAAGATCTGGGACAACGGCTTCCGCCAGACCACATCCTCGACCAAGCCGATCAACGGCCCGGAGGATCTCAAGGGCTTCAAGATCCGGGTGCCGGTGTCGCCGCTCTGGACCTCAATGTTCAAGGCGTTCGATGCAGCGCCCGCCTCGATCAATTTCAGCGAGGTTTACTCGGCGCTACAGACCAAGATCGTCGAGGGCCAGGAAAACCCGCTGGCGATCATCTCGACTGCCAAACTATACGAAGTGCAGAAGTTCTGTTCGCTGACGAATCATATGTGGGACGGCTTCTGGTTCCTGGCGAACCGCCGCGCCTGGGAAAAGCTGCCTGAGGATGTCAGGACGATTGTCGCCAAGAATATCAACGCGGCGGCCATCAAGGAGCGCGAGGACGTCGCCAAGCTGAACGCCGGGCTGCAGCAGGAACTGGCCGGCAAGGGCCTGACCTTCAACCAGCCCAACGTGACGCCGTTCCGCGACAAGCTGCGCTCGGCCGGCTTCTACGCGGAATGGAAAGGTAAATACGGCGAGCAAGCTTGGGAGCTGCTCGAGAAATCCGTGGGCAAGCTGTCCTAAGCGCATGTGAGGGGCCGTCGTGGCTCATGCCGAACTGAGTGAAGTGGTTGGCGGTGAGGTGGCTCAGCCCCCTCGCCGCCGTTCGTTGCTGGCGTCGATCGAGCACGCCCTTGGAATGCTGGTCGAGCTTCCCGCAGCGCTGCTGGTCGTCGCCGAAATCGTCATCCTGTTTGCCGGCGTAGTGGCGCGCTACGCGCTGCACCGGCCGCTGGTCTGGTCTGACGAACTGGCCTCAATCCTGTTCCTGTGGCTCGCCATGCTCGGCGCCGCCGTCGCATTCCGACGCGCCGAGCATATGCGGATGACGGCGGTCGTCGCCAACGCGAAGCCTGCGATGCGCGCCTATCTCGATCTGGTGGCGACAGCAGCCGCCCTGGCGTTCCTCATCCTGATCGCCTGGCCGGCTTATGAATACGCCTACGAGGAAAGCTACATCACCACGCCGGCCCTGCAGATCCTCAATAGTTGGCGTGCCGCGGCGCTGCCGGTCGGCATTGCCCTGATGGCGCTGTTTGCTTTCCTGCGTCTGGCCCGCGTCGGCAACATTCGCACGGTGCTGGGCGCGATCCTGTCGGTCGCACTTGTCATCGCGATATTCTGGCTGCTCAGGGGCTCGCTCAAACCGCTCGGCAACCTCAATCTGATCATCTTCTTTGTCGGCGTGGCCGGCTTCTGCGTGTTTGCCGGCGTACCGATTGCGTTCGGCTTTGGCTTGGCGACCTACGGTTATCTGGCACTGACCACGGGCACGCCGCTGATGGTGCTGGTCGGGCGCATGGACGAGGGCATGAGCCACCTCATCCTCTTGTCGGTGCCGCTGTTCGTGTTCCTGGGCCTGCTGATCGAAATGACCGGCATGGCGCGCGCCATGGTGGCGTTCCTCGCAAGCTTGCTCGGCCATGTCCGCGGCGGGTTACATTACGTGCTGGTCGGCGCGATGTATCTGGTATCGGGTATCTCGGGCTCCAAGGCCGCTGACATGGCCGCCGTGGCGCCGGTGCTGTTTCCCGAGATGAAGGCGCGCGGCGCCAAGCCGGGCGATCTGGTCGCCCTCCTCTCCGCCACGGGCGCGCAGACTGAAACCATTCCGCCGAGCCTCGTGCTGATCACCATCGGCTCGGTCACCGGCGTCTCCATCGCGGCGCTGTTCACCGGCGGCCTGTTGCCGGGCCTCGTGCTGGCGATCACGCTGTCGGCGCTGGTGTGGTGGCGTTACCGGAACGAGGATCTGCGCCACGTCACGCGGGCGAGCGCCGCCGAGATCGCCCGCGCGTTTGCCATCGCCCTGCCGGCGATCGCGCTGCCCTTCGTGATCCGCTACGCCGTGGTCGAAGGCATCGCGACCGCAACCGAGGTTTCCACCATCGGCATCGTTTATGCCTTTGTCGTCGGCTACCTGATTTACGGTCTCTTGATCTACCGCAATTTCGACTGGCGGCGGATCGTGCCAATGTTGGTCGAGACCGCGTGCCTGTCGGGCGCGATCTTGCTGATCATCGGCTGCGCCACCGGCATGGCCTGGGGCCTCACGCAGTCCGGCTTTTCGCGGACGCTGGCGGCCGCCATGACCGGCCTGCCCGGTGGCTCGGCGACGTTCATCGCCGTCTCGATCGTGGCCTTTGTGATCCTGGGCAGCGTGCTCGAGGGGATTCCTGCGATCGTGCTGTTCGGGCCGTTATTGTTTCCGATCGCCCGTGCGGTCGGCGTCCACGAGGTCCATTACGCGATGATCGTTATTCTCGCGATGGGTATCGGGCTATTCGCGCCGCCCTTCGGAGTGGGCTATTATGCGGCCTGCGCCATCGGTCGCGTCGATCCAGCCGAGGGTATCCGGCCTATCTGGGGTTACCTGCTGGCGCTGATGGTCGGCCTGATTATCGTGGCGATCTTCCCGTGGATTTCCATCGGGTTCCTGTAAGGTCAAATTTTTGTAGATGGGACACAGCCAATGAGCGCAGCCCAGAACCAGTATTCGATCGGATTAGACAAGACTCCCGCGAATTACGTGCCGCTGACGCCGCTGAGTTTTCTTGCCCGCAGCGCCGCCGTCTATCCCGATCACATCAGCACGGTGTATGAAGGCCGCAGTTTTACCTGGGTCGAGACTCATGAACGCTGCCGGCGCTTTGCGTCGTGGCTCGCCGGGCGCGATATTGGCATCGGCGACACCGTCGCGGCGATGTTGCCCAACGTTCCCGCGATGAACGAGGTGCATTTCGCCGTGCCGATGGCGGGTGCGGTGCTGAACGCACTGAACATCCGGCTCGACGCGCCCTCGATTGCCTTCCAGCTCGACCATGGCGGCGCGAAAATCATCCTGGTCGATCCCGAATTTGCCGGCGTGATTACGGAAGCGCTGACGCTGATGAACGGGCCAAAGCCCTTCGTCGTCGATGTCGATGATGTGGCGTTTGCAGGCGGCAAGCGGATTGGTGAGATCGAGTACGAGGCGGCGGTCGCGGCGGGCGATCCTGGCTTCGTCGCACGGCTTCCGGGCGATGAATGGGACGCGATTGCGCTCAGCTATACCTCGGGCACGACGGGCAACCCGAAAGGTGTCGTTACTCATCACCGCGGCGCTTATCTCAATGCTGTCAGCAATATTCTGGCCGGCAATCTCGGCCAGCATCCCGTGTATCTCTGGACGCTGCCGATGTTTCATTGCAACGGCTGGTGCTTCCCGTGGACGGTCGCGGCCGCCGCCGGCACCAATGTCTGCCTGCGTAAGGTCGATCCGGCAAAAATCTTCGAGTTGATCGCCAAGCACGGCGTCACCCACATGTGCGGTGCACCGATCGTCTACAACACGCTGATCAACGCGCCCGGTGCGCCCAAGGGTGACAAGGCTCGCCGCGTGGTCGGGTTGATCGCGGGTGCCGCACCTCCGGTCGCCGTGCTCGAGGGCGCCGAAAGTATCGGCATCAAGCTGACGCACGTTTATGGCCTGACCGAAGTCTACGGCCCCGCCTCCGTCTGTGCCGAGCAGCCGGGCTGGGACGAACTGCCGGCCGACCAACGCGCGCAGCTCAAGCGCCGGCAGGGCGTGCCCTACCCGCTGGAGGAAGCCGTCACCGTGCTCGACCCGCAAACCATGCAGGAGGTCCCGCGCGATGGCGAAACCATCGGCGAGGTGATGTTCCGCGGCAATATCGTGATGAAGGGCTATCTCAAGAACGAGAAGGCGACGCAGGAAGCCTTCGCCGGTGGCTGGTTTCACACTGGCGATCTCGGCGTGCTTGACGAGCATGGCTACGTTATCATCAAGGACCGCTCCAAGGACATCATCATCTCCGGCGGCGAGAATATTTCCTCCGTCGAGGTCGAGGACGTCCTCTACAAGCACCCGGCCGTGCTGTTCGCCGCCGTCGTCGCAAAACCCGACCCCAAATGGGGCGAAGTGCCCTGTGCCTTTGTCGAGCTGAAGGATGGCGCCAAGGCCACGGAGGCCGAGATCATCGCCTTCTGCCGCAGCCATATGTCTGGCTTCAAGACGCCCAAGGCCGTCGTGTTTGGCGTCATCCCGAAGACATCCACCGGCAAGATCCAGAAATTTATGCTGCGCAATCAGGTGGACTCGGCGAAGGCGATTTCGGCGTAATCCGCTCGCCGCCGTCATTGCGAGCGTAGCGAAGCAATCCATATCGCCGATGGCGCAAGAGGAGAGATGGATTGCTTCGTCGCTTGCGCTCCTCGCAATGACGACCTGACAGACTTTGCCTCTGCAGTCGCTACGCGTGTTCCCTCCTGATCGGCGGGTAATATTGCGGCGCCTCAGTGCGCTCGTACATCCCGTAGTCGCGCATGACCTCGAAAACGCGGAAATACTCGGTTGTCGGATCGGCAAACAGCCTGGTGCCGAATTCGATACCGGCTTGATCGTTTGGTAGATCGATCAGGTGCGCGAAGCGCCCGTCACGATAGACGCTTGCGAAAGCGTCACGGCGCCATCCGGTCTCTGCCGGAAGCGTGGCGTTCTTCGATTCAGCCACCAGCACATAAGTCGGCTTGCGCCTTGCGGGATCGTTGTAAGGCGTGCGCCGCTCGGGCTGCCAGATCGGCTGGCCGGGCTTTGCTTCGTGGATCACCTGGGCGACCCGGATGCGATAGTCCGAAAAGACCTTCTCGCGGCCGATCGTCTGGACATCGTGATGGTGAGCATGGGCTCGCCACGCCGTCAGGGTCCCCTCGTCCTGCCATATCTGATACGACAGCAGCAGGTTCTCTCGCGTCAAACTCCTGAAGCGATCGATGAAGAGACAGCCGCCCATCGCTTCAAGCTCGGGCTTCAGCGAGGCCGCAAGATCGAGATATTGATCGCGGTGCCCGGGCCTTGTCTGGACTTCAAAGAACAGACCAATCATCGACGTCCCTCCGCTTCCGGCGCGCAGACTTGCCGCGGCAGACTCAGCCTGCGCTGTTCAACATCAGCCGCAAGCCATCATAGGCCGGGATCACGCCCGGCGGCAGGCTCTGGCGCAATACCTCGTAGTCGAGGTCGGAATGCATGTTGGTGATGACAGCCTGCTTTGGTTTGAAGCGCTCGATCCAGGACAGCGCGTCGTTGACGCTGAAATGGCTGGGATGCCCGGCATAGCGCAGCCCGTCGACGATCCAGAGATCGAGGTTTCGCAACGCAGGCCAGCTCTCCTCGGGAATGTCGTGGAGATCGGGCGTGTAGGCGGCGTTGCCGATGCGGAAGCCGAGCGCGGGAATTCTGCCGTGGTGAACCAGGAAAGCGGAAAGCTTCACCGGCCCGCCCTTCCCTTCGGTCTCATGACTCTCGCCGGCCTCGATCGCGTGGCGCGTCAGGATCGGCGGATATTCGCTCCCCTCCGGCGAGATGAAGCAATAGGAGAACCGCGCCATGATGTCTTTGGCGGTCGACTGGTTGAAGTAGACGGGAATGCGGCGGCGCTGGTGCAGCACGACCGATCGGAGGTCGTCTATGCCGTGGGTCTGGTCGGCGTGTTCATGGGTCAGGAACACCGCGTCGATGTGATCGACCTCCGCATCGATCAACTGCTCGCGCAGATCGGGCGAGGTGTCGATCACGATCCGCGTGGTGCCGTGGGCACCCGTCCGCTCGACCAGCAGCGAGCAACGGCGGCGACGGTTCTTGGGATTGTTGGGATCGCAGGCGCCCCAGCCGAGTGCTGGCCGCGGTACACCGGCGGAAGAACCACAGCCGAGGATCGTCAGCGTCAGCGTCATGCCGCAACCTTCGGCACCGGCACTTTGGAGAATAGGCGGAAGAAGTTTTCGGTCGTCTGCCGCGAAATCTCTTCCAGCGAGACGCCGCGCGTTTCCGCCAGCACTTTGGCGACTTCGACCACGTAAGACGGCTCGTTGCGCTTGCCGCGAAACTTGCCGGGCGCCAGATAGGGCGAGTCGGTTTCGACCATGATGCGGTCGGCCGGAAGTTCGGCCGCGAGCTCGCGCAAGGCTTCCGATTTCTTGAACGTCAAAATGCCCGTGAACGAGATCGACAGGCCCAACGCAATTGCCTTCATCGCCAGTTCGCGCCCGCCGGTGTAGCAATGGAGGACGGCTTTAAAAGGTCCCTTTGCCACTTCGTCTTCGAGAATGCGGCCGCAATCCTCGTCGGCTTCGCGGGTGTGAACGACCAGCGGCAGGCCCGTGGCGCGCGCGGCCGCGATATGTGCGCGAAAGCCGCGCTCCTGCGCCTCTCGCGAACCGTGCTGGTAGAAGTAATCCAGCCCCGCCTCACCGAGCGCCACGATCTTCGGATGCCTCGTCAGCTCGATCAGCTCACTGGCCGGAATGCCGTCTTCCTCATCGGCTTGATGCGGATGGGTGCCGACCGAGCAATAGACGTTGGGGAACCGCTCGGCGATCGCGAGCAGTCCGCCGAGTCGCTTCACCCGGGTCGAAATCGTGACGATACGACCGATCCCGGCGGCCTCGGCGCGCGCGACGATGGCGTCGAGATCCTCGGCAAAATCCGGGAAGTCGAGATGGCAGTGGCTATCGACGAGCATGGCTTGCAAACGGCTCAATCCACCTTTGGTTCGACGTAGCGTGGAAATACGCCGACCGGCGGCGGCAGCGTCGTTCCCGGCTTAATCCGCGTGGCAAGCGCCGCGAAATCGCGCGCTTGTTTCTCGTTGGGAATGCCGAGGCTATCCAGCAACTTGGCCGACGCATCCGGCATCACCGGCTGGGTCAGAATCGCGACCTGACGCACCACCTCCGCCGTCACGTACAGCACGGTTTTCTGTCTGTCAGGATCGGTCTTGGCCAGCGCCCAGGGCGCCTCGCCCGCGAAATAGCGGTTGGCCTCTGCCACCACGGCCCACACCGCGTTCAGCCATTGATGGATCTGCTGGGTCGCCATCGCAGTGCGCGAGGTTTCCAGCATGGCGTCGGCCTGCGCCAGGATCGCCTTGTCGTTGTCGGTGAACTCGCCGGGCTCCGGCAGCACGCCGCCGAGCTGCTTTGCGATCATCGACAGCGAGCGTTGCGCCAGATTGCCGAGATCGTTGGCGAGGTCGGCGTTGATGCGCGCGACGATGGCTTCATGGCTGTAGTTGCCGTCCTGTCCGAACGGCACCTCGCGCAGGAAGAAATAGCGCATCTGGTCGACGCCATACTGATCGGCCAGATTGAAGGGATCGACGACGTTGCCGACGGACTTCGACATCTTCTCGCCCCTGCTAAACAGGAAGCCGTGCGCGTAGACCCGCTTCTGCACCGGAATGCCGGCCGACATCAGGAACGCCGGCCAGTACACTGCGTGGAAGCGAATAATGTCCTTGCCGATGACGTGGACGTCCGCCGGCCAGTAGCGCCAATTCGGATCGTTTTCATCGGGAAAGCCGACGCCTGTGATGTAGTTGGTCAGCGCATCGACCCAGACATACATCACATGCTCGGGATCGTTCGGCACCTTGACGCCCCAGTCGAACGTCGTGCGCGAAATCGACAGATCCTTCAGACCGCTCTTTACGAAACTGACGACCTCGTTGCGGCGCGAATCCGGGCCGATGAAATCCGGCTGGGTTTCGTAGAGCTGCAGCAAGCGGTCCTGATAGGCGGATAGCTTGAAGAAGTAGCTCTTCTCCTCGACCCACTCGACCGGCGAGCCCTGCGGGCCAAGGCGCACATTGTCCTCGCCGAGGACGGTTTCCTCCTCGGCGTAATAGGCTTCGTCGCGCACCGAATACCAGCCGGAATAGGTATCGATATAGATATCGCCATTCTGCTGCATCCGGTCCCAGACCACCTGAACCGAGCGATGATGGTCAGGCTCCGTGGTGCGGATGAAGCGGTCGAACGAGACGTTGAGGCGCTCGTCCATCTCCTTGAACCGGCCGGCATTGCGCGCGGCAAGCTCGGCAACGCCCATTCCTTCGGCTTCAGCGGTTTGGACCATCTTGAGGCCGTGCTCGTCGGTGCCGGTAAGGAAAAAGACGTCCTTGCCGTTGAGCCGCTGAAACCGCGCGAGCGCATCGGTCGCAATCGCCTCGTAGGCGTGGCCGATATGCGGAAGGCCGTTCGGATAGGCGATCGCGGTCGTGATGAAGTAGGTGTCGCGCTCGGCGGCTGCTGCCGGCTTGGCGGCGGGAGCCGGCTTCGCACGTGGCGCTGCGGGCTTCGGAATTTCTGCGACCGGCGCCGCTTGAAAGGCAGGGCTCGCTTCCTTCGGCGTTACCGCGCGCTTCTTCGACGGAGTTTTCGTAACGGATTTCTTCGCCGACTTTTTGACAGCTTTCTTGACAGCTTTTTTGGTCGACTTCTTCGCCGACTTCTTCGAAGCCTTCTTTGCGGCCGTTTTCGAAGCCTTGCCGTCCTTCTTCACGACGCGCTTGCTCTTGGTCGCACCTTTCCTGGCCGCACGCTTCTTCGCCGCCTTCTTGCTGGCACTAGCGGGCGGCGATTTGCGAGCCTTCTTCGCCTTGCGCTTTTTCGAAGCTTTCTTTGCAGCCGTCGCCACCACGAATTCCTTTATTGCTCATAGATTGTCGGGATTGATATCCGGCGGAGGATTACCGCGTCGCGTCCGCGAGCATCCCGAACACCGAGAAAACCAGCGGTTTTCGCTCCAAATTATACGCTTCGGTGTCGCGCGCGGCGCGGATGATCTTTTCCCATACCTCCGCCAGCCGTGCAAGGCGGGGCAGATTTGCATTGGCATCGTCGACGCGCAGCTTTTCGCCGATCCAGCGATCGATGCCGTCGATGAAAGCAGCCAGCGCAACCCGGTCGCTGGTGCCCAGCGCATCGCCAAGTGCATGCAGCTCGCGCGGGTCGACCTGCGGCAGCGTCGCCAGCAGCGCCGCTGTCCGCTGCTGCAACTTCAGCGCGTCGCCGCCGAGCAGCGTCAGTGCGCGGGACACGCTCCCCTCCGAGGCATCGGCAGCTTCCGACAGCGCGGCATCATCGGGTGCGATGTCGGCGGCTCGCGCAGCCGCGCGCACGACGTCGCCGGTCGCAAGCGGCCGCAGCGGCAGCTTTCGGCAGCGGGACAGAATCGTGGGCAGAGCCCGCGCCGGCGAATGGCTGACGAGCAGAAACAGCGATCGGTGCGGCGGCTCCTCGAGGATCTTGAGCAGCGCGTTGGCGGCGTTTGGATTGAGCTCGTCGACGGTGTCGACAATACATACGCGCCAGCCGTCGACCGCCGCGGTCGAGCCGAAAAACGAAATCGTCTCCCGCGTATCATCCACGGTGATGACTGTCCGCATCACGCCGCGATCGTTGAGACCTCGTTCCAGCACCAACAGGCCACCATGGGAACCGGCGGTGATCTGACGCGCGACCGGATCACCCGGATCGAGTGCCAGCGTCTCGGCGCGCTGCACCGAAGGCTGCAATGGATTGGGATTGGCAAGCACGAAACGGGCCATGCGATAGGCCAGCGTCGCCTTGCCGATGCCCTGCGGGCCGCCGATCAGCCAGGCATGCGGAATGCGCCCACTGCGATAGGCATTCAGCAGGGCCGTCTCCGCCTCGCGGTGACCGAACAGATCTGCCGTCTCGCGAGGATGTGTGACTGCCGTTTCCTGCTCGACCTTGCGCGCGCTCATGCCGTTCCCGCCGGGCTCGGGACCGCGAACACGTGGTCGCGCAGCGCCGTCCAGACGCGGGCAGCGACCGCGTCGGCATCGGCATTGGCGTCGATCAGCACGCAGCGCTGCGGGTCTTCGGCGGCGATTTGCTTGTAGGCGTCGCGTAGGTGCTGATGGAATTGCAGGTCTTCCGACTCGAACCGGTCAGGCACGCCGCTGCCGCGGCGAGCCGCCGCGCGCTGCAAACCAACTTCAACCGGGATGTCCAGAATGATGGTGAGGTCCGGCTTCAGATCACCGATGGTGACGCGCTGCATGGCGTTGAGCACGAGCGGAGAGACCTGCCCCAGGCTGCCCTGGTAGGCGCGGGTCGAATCCGAGAAGCGGTCGCACAGCACCCATGTTCCCTGGCTGAGCGCGGGCTGAATGACGGAACGAACGTGATCGTCGCGGGCCGCCGCAAACAGCAACGTCTCGGCGTCCGGTCCGAGCAGCTTGCCCATTCCCGACAGCACAAGATGCCGCATGATTTCCGCCCCCGGCGAGCCGCCCGGCTCGCGGGTGACGATGGTACGCAGCTTTGCCGCGGCAAGGCGCTCGGCGAGTTTCTTGATCTGCGTGGACTTGCCCGAGCCCTCGCCGCCTTCAAAGGTAATGAACTTCCCGCGTCCGGAAGGTCGCTGCAGCGTTGCCTGGGTCATGCTCAGAGCTTCTCTGCGCCCGCGCGGAACATGCCGATGACGAGCTCGCTGACCCCGTCGATTGCGCGACGCACGGTCGAACCGGTTCCGATCGCTTCAGCGGCATAGACCGGTGCCTCCACGGCGATATTGGCGCCGCGCCACACCTTGACGACGCCGACCGGCTGGCCGGATTGGATCGGCGCCTGGACCGGGCCCTTGTAAACGATCCGCGCGATCAATTTCTCACTGCCGTTCTTCGGCACCATCACCTTGATCGGCTCGGGGCTGGCAAGCTTCACCGAGCGGCTTTCGCCGCCAAACACCTTGGCGTAGCCGACCTGCTGGTTGGCCGCGAACAGCGTGCGCGTCTCGAAATTGCGAAAACCCCACTCCAGCATCTTCTTGGCCTCTGAGGCACGGTCGTCGGGATCCTCCAGTCCGTTAATCGCAACAATCAGCCTCGTGTCGTTCTGCACGGCCGAGCCGACCATGCCGTAGCCGCCCTCCTTGGTGTAGCCAGTCTTCAGCCCGTCGGCGCCATTTAGCGTGTTCAGCAGCGGATTGCGGTTCTGCTGCCGGATCTTGTTCCAGGTGAATTCTCTCTCGCCGAACAATTTGTACGTGTCGGGATAGGCCAGGATCAGGTGGCGGGCGAGTTTGGCTAGTTCGCGAACCGTCATCTTGTTGGCAGGGTCCGGCAGCCCGCTGGAGTTTCCGAAGGTCGATTTCGTCAGGCCGAGTTCGCGCGCCCGTTTGGTCATGAAGTCGGCGGCAAAAATCCGCTCGTTGCCGGCCATGCCTTCGGCAAGCGCAATGCAGGAATCGTTGCCGCTCTGGATGATCGCGCCCTTCAGCAGGTCGTCCACCGACACCTTGCTGTTGAGAATGGCAAACATGGTCGAGCCGCCGGCCGGCGCGCCGCCCTTGCGCCAGGCGTTTTCGCTGATCCGATATTCGTCTGTCGGTTTGACCTTGCCCTGCTTGATGGCGTCGAACACAACCTCGACCGTCATCAGCTTCATCATGCTGGACGGCGCCCGCAATTCGTCGGCGTTCTTCTCGAACAGCACGCTGCCGCTGGAAGCCTCGACCAGGATCGCGGTCGGCGCATCGCCGTCAAAGCCGCCGTCGTCCTTCTTCGGAGCGCCCTGCACGCTGTTGTTGGCGGCATACACGATGCCGCCCCAGCCGACCGAGAGCGCGACGACCGCGGCCATCAGGCCACGCCACGGGATGATGGTCGCCGTGTCGGATTTACGGGAAACGGAAGTCTCTGCTGCCATCGGCGATGTCCTGAATCCGTGCGTTCTAACAGTTGGAAGTATCGCAAACAACACAGGTTTTTGGACTTGTGGCCGTGTCGATCTGATTGCGGTGCCGAACGAAGAAACGTATCGTTGCGATGCTGCAATTTCCGGACAAGATACGAAAAACGGGGCGGAAACGCGATGCCAACCTCTCGCACTATTTCCGTCAGCGGGCTCGACTTCTTTGTCTTCGAACAGGGCCAGGGGCCGCTGGTGCTGCTCTGCCATGGCTGGCCCGAGTTATCCTACTCCTGGCGGCACCAGGTCGGAGCCATCGCGGAAGCCGGTTTCCACGTCGTAGCCCCCGACATGCGCGGGTTCGGCCGGACCAGCGCGCCGGCGGACGTCGGCGCCTACACCATCTTCCACAATGTCGGCGACATGGTCGCGCTGGTGGCGGCACTTGGCGAAAAGCAGGCCGTCATTGTCGGCCATGACTGGGGCGCGCCGGTCGCCTGGCACGCGGCGATGTTCCGGCCCGATATCTTTACCAAGGTGGCGGGCCTCAGTGTTCCTCCCCCTTCCCGCGGACGCGGCCTGCCGCTGGAGACCTTGCGAAACAACGGCATCACCAATTTCTACTGGCAGTATTTTCAGGCGCCGGGCGTGGCAGAGGCCGAATTCGAGCGCGATGTCGCAGCGACCATGCGAATCGTGCTGGCCGGGCGCGGGTTCTCCGATCCGGCGGCCCACCAATTTGTTCAGGAGGGCAAGGGATTTCTCGCTGGCGCCGATCCGAATCGGCCATTGCCGGACTGGCTGACCGAGGCCGACCTCGCCTATTTCGCGGCCGTCTTCCAGGAGTCCGGCTTTCGCGGCGGACTGAATTGGTACCGCAATATCGACCGCAATTGGGAACTGACCGCACCCTGGCAGGGCGCGCAAATCCACCAGCCGTCGCTGTTCATCGCGGGATCGAAGGATGGCGTCATCACCGGGCTGATCGGCGCCAAGCTGGTCAACGAGATGGAGCGGGTGCTGCCGAACTTGCGGCAAAAACTCATACTCGACGGGGCCGGTCACTGGATTCAGCAGGAGCGGCCTGATGAGGTCAACGCCGCCCTGATCGCCTTCCTGAAGGAGTAGCTATATTTGGCCCGTTGCGAACCGGGCGCCACCCACGGATCATGTCCGAGGGCATGCTTCGCTTGAAACGCTATCTAGTACAGCCCTCGCCCGCTGAGGACTTCGCTCGGGCCACGTGGATCGATCGGCAGGTAAGCCTGGCGTGGTGCCACATAGCTGGCCTCGTTCTCGTAGGACACGGCGCGCGGATTTTCCGTGGCACGGCCACGCGTGCGACTGGAAGCCGACATTTCCGAGGTTGCGTTGATCGAGGCATGGTCCGCTGAGGTATTGCCGAGGCTATAGGGCCGTCCCTCCGGCATCGGCACCTCGCCCCGGATTCGGCCGGCGGACGACGGCATCTCGGGAACAAACGGACGAGCCGAGGCGACCCGGACCGTCGCCGGGGACGGCGCGGGCTCGCCGGTCCGCAGCGTCGCCAGGAGCTGGCGGTCGTCGGAACCCTCAAGCGGGGCCCGGCCGACATATTCAACCCGCACCCGAGCGACGCCATTTGCTTTGAAATCAAGCAGTTCGGCGGCCTTGTTCGAGACGTCAATGAGGCGGTTGCCGTGGTAAGGGCCACGGTCGTTGACCCGGACGATCAGCGACTTGCCGTTCCGAACATTGGTGACGCGGGCGTAGCTCGGGATCGGCAGGGTCGGATGGGCCGCCGTCAATGAGGTCATATCGAAAACCTCGCCATTGGCGGTCAACCGGCCGTGGAAATCGTCGCCATACCAGGAAGCCATTCCCTCAGCGCGATAGTTCGGATCCTCTTCCGGCACGTAGACCCGGCCCGCGACGGTGTAGGGCTTGCCGATACGGTAAGTTCCCCCGCCCTTCGGCACGGCCTCTCCGAACGCCACCACACGGGGGCTCGAGGAGACGCCGTATTTGGGATCGATCCGCCTGGCGAATTTGTCCGACGAGGCGCAATTGGCAAGGACAAGGCATGTTGCCACGGCAACAGTACCACGAATTGCCAGAACGATTGTTGTTGGCCGTCGAATCCCCATCACCCCAACTACCATTTCCAGCGGCCGACTGCCTATGTCGAAGCGTTGCGGCCTTACCCCACGATGCGGCCCACCTCCGCATCACGTGGTGAAGATATCGCAACCGGAACACGGCGGAAATGGGGTGTGGTCCCACGTGGTGAATGAATGGTTGCTTCGCGCGCCGCCCGTCGAACTGGGCGAAACGCTTCGATTCACACTGTATGCGCCCTTCGTCATGGCCTCCCTGTGCCGCTTTCAGACAATCTGTTGCACCAAATCATCACTCACGACCGATATGCGATTCCAGCCCGTGAATCTTTTTGACTGTGCAACGATGCAGTCGTTCTGTGCGTTGCAGGGGCGCAAAGGATTTGTGCGATGATCGAGACAGTAACAGCGTTGATGGGCCTGGTGAGCGCAGGCATTTTTCTTGCCCATGCATTTGAAGGCTATCGTTCCAGAGCGTGAGTTTTGACGGCCGGCGGCGTCAGCCGCCCGGGCTTCAGAGAGAAATGGCTCGGTCGTTCCGATCGGGGATTCGGAAAAGGTCTAATAAATTCGGACGAGCATCGGATGTGGTAGGTGTCTCATGCGCAACCACGACATCGTCTCCAACGGATTTCTTGTGCTGACGACTGCCAGCTTCGTGCTGCTGTGCTCCAGCCTGCTGGCCGTTGTGTTCGGTTAACAAACGTCCGAACCAATTCAGGCAACGGTACCGGGACGATGTCATCCCGGCAGAATCAGCATCCGCCCGGCGAACGCATTTCGGCCGATGTCGCCACCCATGATTTCCCGACGCGTATGAAGTGCACCACGCAACGTGCACGCGGCTAGCCAAAGGCAACGCCCTCACCGCTGGGTTTCTTCCAAAATAAAGGGATGGGATGCACATCGGGGCCATGTTCGCATTGCGTTCGAGCCAGCCCTACGCTAAGCGACTGAAATTCCAGAGCTGGAAGGGTGGCCGAGTGGTTTAAGGCACCGGTCTTGAAATGCGAACGGGGCTGTTTAGCCCCGTGGCCTCCTGTACCGTCCTGTCAGCAATTTCAATGGGTTCGGCGGAATGCATTACCGTCATTGTGCCCTTCCGTTCCTGCTCGTACTATCTAGTTCTTCAGACTTTTGGTACGCGAATTGGTACGCCCATAAAGGCCGGTCCGCTTGGACGTCTCACGAGCATGCCCTGGGGCATGGGCGCCTGGTGAAACGGCTCTGGCGCGGGGCTGGGGGCTAAAATGCGCCAGAGCCGTCCCACAAGATGCGCCCTTTCGAGCGCCGAATCATCATGCCGGGATAAAGCGGCAAAACCGTGTGGAACGGTCCAGACCTGACGGCGTAGGAATTAGGCGGCGTCCGCACAAAGAGCTGGAGCCGCGGCGGCGTCTATCGTCATCTCGACTCCCGGGGGCTGGAGCCCGCCGCAAATGATCTGGCCGACGCCGTACTCCTCCTGATCGGGACGCAAAAACTCGATAAGAAAAAGCCCGGCGCGAGGCCGGGCTTGGCAGTCTTGCGCTGGCTCGCGGTCTAGACGTCGCCTCCAACGTAGGCCGCGTCGCTAGTCTGCTGCTCCCAGTTCTTGTAGAAACGCCCCTTGAGGTCTTCCAGCAGTTTCTGGCTATGGTTCACGGCGAACAAAAGTTGTTCGTCAATGTCCGCCACATCATTCGCCAGTTCAGCCGCAATATCGATCATGTGAACCGCGTCGCAGATAGGGCCTTCGATGTCCGAGTAGGCGCTCCTCCAATTGCGGTCGGGCTTGTCTGTCGGGCCAGATCGTTCGCCGTCCGATCCCGCGTCCGGAGCGGCGTTGTCACGCTGCTCGATCGCCAAATCATCCTTGAGCGCGGTCACCTTATCCAGAATGTCGCCGAGGCTGAACTCCAGCGACTTATGCTCCCCGACTGGCATGAGGAGATCAGACCCTCCCTTCCTGCCAGAGTTGCGGGAGCGCCTCGGCGATGTTCTCGAGCAAGCCGACTTGCCAACCCTCCGGCCACTGGTCGCCGCGGAATTGAGCGTACTCGATCAACGTCGATAGGCCCTCTCTGGTACTGGGGAGCGCTTCGAGAAGCGCCCACGCGGCGCTGTCCTCGGCATCCCAGGCTAGGTCAAGCTGTCGTTCTGCTTCGATCCATCTGGGGTCGTCGGTCTCGACGATGCTGTCGGTGTCGGAGCGGCGTTTTTCCGCCGGTATCTCACTCTCGAGCTTGCCATAGCGATCGACCCACGAGACCACTTTGGCATGAGCTGCCTTGTGCTCCTCAATGGCCGCAAAGACTGGATCAGGGGCTTGCCCAGCGGCCGCGGCGGTGGCGGACACCGACAGCGCTGTTGCGAGGGCGCCCCCTCCAGCGGTCACCGCGGCGGCTTGAGACAGGAATCGGCGCCGGGAGGTATCCACGGCTTCGGTGGCAGTCGTCTCGCGATGTTGTTTAGGGACGAATTCAGTCGTGGCGTGCTATGCACGCTGTCAGCCTTGAGCATGGTGTCGCGTCCTTGCTTTGGGTTAGAGCCGGGGCGGAAGTTGGCGCTTCCCCTCGGCTTGCTTTTACGTTAAACGTAATTATGGCGAAGTCAATATCCGTTAAACGTAAAAAGCCGGGCCGACCTGCAACCGGTACCGACCCCCTAATGGGCTTCCGGGCTTCGCCCGTGATGCGCGCAGCCGTCGTGAGATGGGCGGAGAACCAACCGGATAAGCCAACACTTTCCGAAGCCATCCGCCGGCTTGTAGAGCTGGGGCTGAAGGCGAAGACGAGATGAAGGCATTCTCTGAGCGGCGACGGTCGGCTTAGCTATGGCTCAGCTGACAAAACTCGATGTTGCTCGACATCAACTCGGAACAGCGCTGGATCTGTTCATTCGCGATCGCGACCCGATCGCGGTTCAGTGTCTAGCCTGTGGCGGCGCAGAACTCATCGATGCGATCGCCGACGTTAACAAAATACGCACCTTCTCAACCCATATGCTGGAAACGGTGCCGGACCTCGATATTATTAAGCTGCGAAACTTGCAGCGCAAATACTGGAATGCCTTCAAACATATGACTACGCGGGCTGGAAAGCCCCGAGATGATGCTGAGACGCTCGTAGCATTTGATGACACCAAAAACGATGCTGCGCTATTTGTCGGGTGGTGGGATTACTTCGCCGTCACAGGGCGCATCCCCCTTCCGGTCCAGGTCTTCCAGCTTTGGTGGTACGCGCTGAATGAGGGGAAGCTTGCGCCGGGCGCAGACCTACCCACGATCAGGAGCGTCTTCCCTGAAATAGTTTCTTGCTCGCGCCTGGAGCAAAAGCGGCGACTCCGACGCGCCGTTGAGAAATATCGCGACAACGCCGAAGTGCTTAAAGATTCTCGGACAGAGAAGAACCCGCTCTGTTTTCCAGCAACGGTCTTCATCGCCAAGTCCGAAACTGAGGCTAGTTGACACGCAGGAAAGTCACGTTGCCGCCCTCAGCCCTCGCCAGCCCTCGTCCGAACGTGAGTGGCCCAGAGATTGAGCGCAGCGCGCTCCTCAGCAACGTAGGTTGACCGCTGTAGAAGCCGGCGGTCACCGCGCCGAGGCCGCGATCAGTTCGTTTACTTAGTCCCACAGGCCCCGTGTGACGGTGTCGATCCTAGCGCCGCCGCCGTCCTCGTAGAGCGCCTCGTCCAGCGAGACCAAGGGGCTGTCGCCAAACTTTGCGAACTTCGTTGGAAACATTCGGCCCTGCGCCGAAATATAATCCCCCATCCGTGACCGAACATCCTCACGCCGCAACGAGCCTGCTAGCAGGTCAATGAATATCGCCTGCACCACATCGTCGCGAACATGGCTAGGCAGATAGCGGGGCACCATTTCAACTATGCGGTAATAGTCGTTGTTCTGCTCACGGGCGACGCCATTTTTGATCCGCTGCCAACGCCGCTGCTGCGCCCGGCTGTTGCTGCCCTTAATAACGTCTATCACCAATCGATCAAAATCGGGGTGCTCTCTCCGATAGCGCGCCAACGTATCGGGTCGAACCAAGTATCCGGAGCCTGGTTTGGTGAAGCTGCTCAAGGACGCTTTCGCCTTGAGACGATCCGCAACTTTTTTCAAGACTTCCGGCTTGATCACTCCGCCGCGGTGATACCTCATCACTTCACAAGCTCTGCACTGGCGGGTCATCCACCCCTTGTGCATGACGACGCGCCCGTGCTCTGCGAACGAGTGCCCGTTGACGCAGTGTGTCTTTTCGCGAATGTAAGCGCCCTTGCGGAGAAATGCGGCTTTGGCATTCGCTGCCATCAACGGCCGCGCTTCACACTCGTAGTCCGGGTGTGCTTTGAAATAGGCTTCAAGCCGTGGCGCCTTAACGGCAAATTTCCGAAGGGTCTTTCCCTCGCGTAGCGCGGCCATCATCCGCGCCGCTTTCTCGTCCGACAACCCCCTCCGAGAAACCTGCATTTCCGTCTCCCATCTGCATCGCGTGATTGCGCCGGCAGATGCAGAGCCTGAGTCGCGGCGGGGCGGTGGCGCCTGCTGTCACCGAGTTTCCACAGTCGAGGCGAATTGCTTTTGAGTCGCGCGAAACCGACCTTGCCCTCCCCCAACAGTTGCGCTTGTATGCCGGGCTGGGACTGGGGAGTTTTCATTATGCGTATTTTACCGATTGCGGCGCTTTGCGCTGTGCTGGCCGGCTGTGTGTCGAATGGCGAAACCGTTTCTTTCAAGGCTTCCAACCCGCAGCAGCAGGCCCTGATGCGCGACGGGCAACCTGCCCTCGTATCACGGCAGAAGACGTCACTCGTGCTGGTGAAGCCCGCCGCGCGGCAGCTTCAGGCCAATGGACGCCTGGTGTTTGTGGTCGGCATTAACAACCTTGGCCGCCAGCCCGTAGAATTCCGGGTCGGTCAGGTCGAGGCCATCCAGCATGTCGGAGGAAGCGACTTCAGCATGCAGGTAGTGAGCTATGAGATGCTGGTCCAGGAGGAGAAGAACCGGCAGGTGGCGGCGGCCATCTTGACGGGCATCGCCGTTGCCGGAAACTCCTATAGCGCCGCAAATGCGGGCCGCGGGACCTACACCACGCCCAGCGGTCGGACAGGCACATTCTATAGCCCAACGGCAGCAGCCATAGCGCAGGGAAACGCTGCGGCTCAGAACGAGGCTATGGTCGCTGCAACCGTCGAAACTGGCCAACGCAACATGGCCATGCTCGAGCAGGCCGTGATCAAAGATAACACGCTCATGCCGGGCGAGTGGTACGGCGGCCAACTGCATCTAGCGCCACCAACGGACCAAGCTGGCGGACAAAAGAGCTACACTATCGTAATAACCGTCGGGACCGAGCGGCACGTGATCGACGTTTCACAGGGGCCGGCTGGCGTATGAAGTGAGAAGGGCCGGCAGCTTTTTCGGAGTGCAGCCCGCGGTTCGGGCAACCATCACTGCCGCCCTGCTCCTCATCTTTTTTTGCCAGCCCGCGCTCGCAGCATGTGGCGACAACGGTGGCCCAGGCTACCGCAACAGCTCGGGAAAATGCGTAGGCTGGGAAGCGCTCGCCCGTCAGTGCGGGAATCCGCCGACGACAAAATGCACGGCTGAGCGCGTGACTTCTGGCACCGATGACGCTGTGGCGAAAGGTGCGGCGATCCGCTCACTAATGGAGCGGTCGCACGAGATGGCCAAACAACGTTCAGCAAATCCTGTACGCCCATGACTAGCGGCTCCGCCGCAATAGCCGGTTCGCGAATAACCACGTCAAGATTGGTGAGATGAAAATGGCAGGCCCGGTCGACGCCTTCTTGAAGATCAGCCTTGCGGTGTCGCTCCTCGGAGCCGCGGGGAGCGTCGGCTATTACTATTCAGTCTATCTTCCGGCGAGAGACGTCCAGATGGACAACGAGCGTCGCCTTGAAGAGGCGCGCGCTGACATTGCGCGCAAAGCAGCAGAGGAACGTGCCCAACAGGAGCGGGACGCAGCAGAGCAAAGGCGCGCATTAGAACGAGGCGCAGCTCAAGTTAACTATGAAGCCTGCATATCCCGTGTAGAAAATACCTATCACGCGACCTGGGCATCCAACTGCAAGGGCGTCGCAGAAAAGGTTCGCAAGGCGCGCGCTAATTGCACGTTAGGCCCAACGACATGCGATTCAATCCACGCCGCGCCGGATCCGGGCCCAAACTGCTCTTTGCCAACCACGATCGCTTCATCGATTAACGCCAGCATGCAGCAAGGCAAAGATCGCTGCCTTCAAGAGAGTAAGGCGGGTCTGCAATGATGGCACCCACCACAGCTTCATTCGGCGACTTCCCCCTTGCCCTCGCCCTCCGGTTGCCCCTGTGAATAGCCGGGAAAATCGAGAATCCAGCGCGCACCACACGTGTTGCGTGTCATGCTCCGGATTTGCGCGATTCGCTATAGGAGAAAGCATGTGAATTGGGAAGAATCGATCAATGTGGTTCGCCAGCACGTAGTTCGCATAGAGACCCCCAACGGATACGGCACGGGCTTTTTGGCGTTCTACAATCACGACGCATCATGGTGCGGCATCGCTACGGCGGCGCACGTGGTAAGTCATGCCGATGAATGGCAACAACCTATCCGAATTCGAAATGAAATGTCAGCGGATGCAATGTTCTTAAGTGCTGGCGATCGGATCGTGTTTCTTGATCATTCAAACGATTCGGCGGTCGTGCTCTTTGTCAAAGGCGACTTTAAGCTGCCGGAGGTCCCCATAGGCCTTATGCCACCGGGCAAGCCCGACACCATCGGTATCGACGTCGGCTGGCTGGGATTTCCGAACATAGAGCCGAACACGCTCTGCTTCTTCGCCGGCACGCTCAGCGCCCGTCAGGAGGCCCGAAAGGGGTATCTGATCGACGGTGTTGCCATCAACGGCGTTAGCGGAGGGCCAGTATTTCATTGTCCATCTCCCGAAGCTGTTCAGATCATCGGTTGCGTATCTGCTTATCATGCCAACCGGGCGACTGGCGAGGCCCTTCCCGGGCTCCTGCGAGCCCAAGATGTCTCACATTTTAGAGGTATAGCTGAAAGAATTCGCAATATCGATGAAGCCAAGGCGCAGAAGAAAGAATTTGAGGAATCGCAGCCATCGACCAAGGCGGCTGATGCCGCGGCCGCAATCTTCGAGGATTCACCATTAAAGCAGACAGACCGGTTAGATGGGTGATCTGCTCGCCGCGCCGGCGACAAGCCGCATCAGTGCACGGTCCCCGCGTCCGGCTTGGGCGACAGGTGGCTCAGCACCGCCTCAGGATCGCCAGCGAGGGCGCGGGGAGCGCGACAACGTGATCCCGGCTGTCTAGGGGTCCGGGCGCCAGGTAGGCGGCCCGGCGCGCGATGCTTCCGGACCACACACGCCGGGCCACCTCGCCACCGCCGGTCACCCCCGGAATGGCCAATTTAAGCTGCGGCCGATTCTTGGCAGAATTGCGCGTGCTTCAGCCATATGTACCTTCCAGTGCAGACGGTCAGGACCGGAAAGAACTAGGCTAAAAGGTCCGGGTGTTGAGTGGGTCTGAGGTGCAGCATGGAACCGACGGTTGAAGCACGGACGCAACGTCTTGTAGAAATCTCCATCGATCTTCACCGCCAAATGTCTGAACTTCAAAAACTTAGAGATGCGGTTCGAACGGCCGAGACAACACAACATGGCCAAGAGCGAATTCGTCCTGTAGTTAGCGCGCCACTCGCTGCTTAGCTGCGCGTCTAGCCACCGGACTTAGGACCGCGAGTCGGCCCGCCATGGCTCGACGGCTGATTGAGCATTTTCAATCTCTGCTCGATCTCGGCCTTCTTGGCTTTCAGTTTCTCGCTAAGGACATCCTGCATCATTTCGCGGAGCTCAAACAGCTCATCGATCGTCATGGAGTCCCACTGAGATTCCCATTCGCTCTTCATGATGTGCTGCCACGATCATGAATCTTATCGGATCAAGAATGTCATCGAAGAACAAGCAAATCAAAGTGCCAACGCACGGAATCAGACAAATCCACGAAAAATTCTTGACCGCCTTGCCGGAAAACCGGAACCGAAACGGATGCGAGCAGTTCCGCGTCTAATTGCGAATGCAATGCGGGCGAACAGAGATCACCTTCGGCGAGATGCGAGAGCCCGGCGTGCTTGGAGTCGTCGTCTTCTGCAGCGATTATCACTGCAGCCACTCGGTCGTTCCGGAATTAACCTGCGCGGCGGCTATCAAGCTTAACAAGCGAGTTTAGTTGCGGCCGATCCGAACAGGTCTAGCGTGGCTGTAGGTCGCGCAGAGATGGCCATAGCCCCCGCTGCGTACTGCGCGATTTAGGGGCCGCTCCGTGCCCTCGTGGCGGCCCCGCCCCCATTTCTGAAAAGCCCTTTCCCGTGCCCTGGTCCACCTCGTTTGAGGATCCAATTCCGCTTCCGGATGGCCGCCGGCTTCTCACGTTGAGAGATGCCGCGAGCTACATCACGAAGCTGTCGAAGGCCGAACAGAACCGGCGCGAATGGCAGACGGCGATCCATTGCCTCATCGAGACGGCGGAAGGCCGAGACTTCCTGATGCATGGTCGGATCGGCGTGCTGCGGGCGTTGAACGCCGGCAAGCCGAACCCAGATGTCACGCCAAGGGTGAAGAGAGCCAAGGCGTACAGGATTGCCTGATGAAATGCTTGCTCTGCGAGGGTAGCGGCTGGGTCTGCGAGAACCATCCGGACCAACCGTGGGAAGGTGAGCACGCCTGCGGCTGCGGCCGTGCTGGTGCCCCCTGCCCGACCTGCAATTCGCCGGCCGTGGGCGAGCGGCCTCGGCTGCCGCCCGGCTTCAAGACGGCGCTCGACGACGAGGACGGCTACCGGCACTGAGTCGGAGGGCGTAGCCTTTGAGTATGAGATCTGCCGAAGGAGGCTCTGATGCGCATTCTGGCCTTGGCGATTTTGATAATCGGGATGGTTCTCCGGCGACTGCCCAGATGTACGATCCGGCTTATCCGGTTTGCCTGCGCCTGTACGACCGGACCACCTATTACGAATGCAGCTACACGTCGCTGCCTCAATGCAACGCGTCGGCATCGGGCCGCGCGGCACAGTGCGTGATCAATCCATATTTCGCGAGCGCGCAAGAGCCCCCTGGCTATCGGCGGCATGGCCGGGCCTACTAGATTGAACCGCATTGGCCGCAGGACCGCTTATGCAATGCTGGTGATCTTGGTGCTGGCGATCGTGTGGCAGGTGCTTGGCTTCGCCGCCAAGTGAGGCGGCGTACTAGGCGTGGTCGCTGCCGTTTTGTTGGCCATTGGCGTAGGCGGCATTGCCGCCTCTGATTTTGGCTTCATCTTTTCGGCTTTTTCAAAATGCTCGAGCGCGAGTAGGTGCAGTCGCGCGGCGCTCGCCCTGTCAGACTCGGCGAGAGCAAGACGCCCAGCGATCTGGGCCTGTTTCAGGTGGTATTCGAAACTCGCCATCATTTTCCCCCGTGACCCCCCATAACAGCAGCCCTCACGCGTAGCCCGCTGGCGCACTTCAGCGAGCGCCCTGAGCCATGGCGAGCTAGCGGCAAGGAAGTCGGCGATGTTGATCACCTCAAGGCCTTTGCGAGCCAAGATGTTGCCGAGGCCTGGTTTAAGGAAAACGATCCGGAAGGCGTGGCGTTCGAATACGAGGTTCTGGAGTGAAAGAGGCCGCCAACCGGGGCGGCCTTAGCTCTAAATAGGCGGCCTCAGCCCGGGGGATGAGAGCCACTCGTTGATGTGATTTGCTGTATCCATCAGACGCGCCCGGCGAATTAGGTCATCACGTTCTCGACCTGGTGGCAGCTTGCTCGCTCGTTCCTCTAGATCTTTCGCGACTTGCAAGACCCGCTCTTCAAGAGCGGGACGATTCGCGCGCTCTTCCTCCGAAAACCGGTTCCTGCGTTTGATAGGGGTCGATTGGCCCATTCTGGTTCCTCCCGTTGATGGAGGGGTAACGACCGGGAACGATCTTTGATCCTAAATCCATCCGGGTACTGGGCGAAATAGGCCACCGGAACAAATCCGGGTCGGGAAAATTAGGCAATAATTAGGAGTGGGACTTTACGGCCCCAGTGTGCACATTCCCCGAAGCACTGGGGCCGTTTTTAGTGACTGTGCGCGCCTCTATCTGTTGCCCGTGGCGCGTATTCAGCGGCCCCAGTGTTGCCCTCCCCGAAGCGCTGGGGCCGATCTGTTCGGCGCTCGCGGCCAGAGGATCGTCTACTGGTGACGGTGATCGTCTGGCAGGTGCTCGGGGCGCTGTAGCGGCCCCCGTCTCACTGCTTGTGCCGATCAATTTCAAAGGTGAACTTCACCTGCAGAACCGGGCCGTCGTCGTCACGAACTTCGATTGCCATCTGGCGCCCCGCCCGGTCATGGTTCATTCTGACCGCGTCACGCGCCATGTCGGCCAGTGAGCGAGCGGCCTCTTCCTGCACCCGCTCAATATTAGGAAGCTCCAATCCTTCTTCGTCAGGGGCGAGATCGTCACCGTCTCTCAAATCGAAATAGTAGCGTCGCATAGGAACCACCTTCCCCCGAAGGTAGAACCATGAAACCCGAAAGTTGTTCGCTCACGTAAGCAGGCGGCCTAAAAGAACGAGGCCCGGCGTGCCTAGGTTGGCGCTCGCAGGCCCGGGGAGGTAAGCCACTGCTGAATGTTTACGGCTGTTTCGGCTTGCCGGGCTCGCCTGATAAGTCGCTCACGCGCGATACCTGGCGGAGTGCCGCGCGCTTCTTTTCGAAGGCGTTCCGCCTCCTCCATCAATCGCTGGTCTATTGAGGTCGTTTGTTTGAAACGGCGACGCTTCTGCATGCGCTGTTCCTTTCAGGGAAGGCGGGAGCGCAACTGGCGTTCTCGTCACCGATAATTGCCGGAGTACCTTGCGGTGATGTTCAAGAGCTTACGCTCTCTTTAACGCCGCTGTCGGTTCACTAGTGGCCAGATGGCAAAATAGGAACAGGACACAAACCAGTTAGGAACGAAGTCCGTTTTCCTGAATTTGAGTCCGCGCTCAATAAGGCGCGTACCATGAACACCCCGGATCAGGACATCGTATTGCAGGCTATGGAGGATGCCAGGCGCATCCTCGGCGAATACATCGCGCCCGGCCCGAGCGATGCCACGAGAACGGTGCACCGGCTAATTGCTGTTCTCGATCGAGACGAAGTTGTCCACGCTCTGGATCGCATGAAACGGCGCCGGACCATGCGGCTCGTGGAATGAAGCGGCCCCGGCAATACGCAACGCACCGGGGCCGCCGACCACTGGAGATTACCCCCGGCTAAGCTCTGGGGGACATGTAGCCAGGGGGTTACAGAATAGGCCGCCATTGGGGGCGCGGTCTGTACGGCCGCTGACAAAAGGCAAGCCCGCCAGCGTGAACCGGCGGCCCTTGCACCGAAGCCGGTTCGAGGATTGGATGACCTCCGAGCAGACCGATCGGGAGTAAAGCCCATGGTCAATGCGCTCGTCATCCGTCGCAATACCCAACTCGCAAAGGCCCAGAAGGCGCTCCGTGCCGCCCAGTACGTTCGAATGTCGACCGACTTTCAGCGATACTCGATCGAGAACCAGGCCGCCGCAATTGCCGCGTACGCTCAGCAACGCAAACTTAATATCGTTCGGACTTACGTCGACGAAGGGCGCAGTGGTCTGAGGATCAAAGGACGTCCGGGCCTGACCGAACTGATCGAGGATGTTCAATCAGGAAATGCGGAATTCGACCACATCTTGGTCTACGACGTCAGCCGTTGGGGACGCTTCCAGGATGTCGACGAGAGCGCGCATTACGAGTTTGTCTGCAAGCGAAACGGCATCAAGGTCGCCTATTGCGCTGAGCAGTTCGACAACGACGGAAGCCTTCTGTCAAGCATCTTCAAGAACATCAAACGTGTGATGGCGGCTGAGTATAGCCGAGAGCTTGGTGTGAAAGTGCACACTGGTCAGAGTCGAGTCGCAGGCCTCGGATATCGCGTTGGTGGCCCTCTTACGTTCGGGCTCCGCAGGGAGCTAGTAGATGAGCGCGCGTGTTCGAAAGGCAGGCTTACGAAAGGAGAGCGCAAGGCCTTGCATACGGATCGCGTGCGGCTTCAGCCCGGACCCGATGAGGAAACCGTCGTCGTCAGGCGGATATTTCATCAGTTTGTAGTCGAGCGAAAATCGTACAGCCAAATCACCCGGGAGCTCAATCGGGCGAAGATCACCAATCAGGGGCGACCCTGGACCGGCGCCATGATCCGCATCCTTCTCATGAATGAAAACTATATCGGCAATATCGTTTACAACCGCACCACGCGACCCATTGGGCAGAAGCTGATGAGCAATCCTCAAGATCGGTGGGTTCGAGGCCTGGCAGTTATCGATCCGATCGTCGATCCCAATCTTTTTGCACGCGCACAAAAAATCATGGCCGAGCGGCGCATCCAGATCCCAGAAGATCAGATGTTGCTGAGGCTCCGAACGACTCTCCATCGCAAGGGAAAACTGAGTTGGACCATCATCAACAACACGCCCGGGCTTCCCTCTGCCGGGACATACGCCGAGCATTTCGGATCGTTGCGAAAAGTCTACGCTCTGCTCGGGTATGATCCCTCGCGCGGCTGCGACTGGATAGATCCTCGCGTTTTTTGGGCCGACGTTTTGACAAAGCATGCCACGCAAGCGGCCGACGCACTAAGGACCGAACAGAGAGTTAAGGCGGTCGTCGAGCAGAGTCGCGCCGGCTTAAAGGTGAACAGGAAGCTCAAGATCACCTTCCTGGTGGCGCGACGACTGCCAAAGAGAGGCCCAAACGAATTGCCGCACTGGAGAGCCTTCCGCGGGAAAACATCCGCCGGGATTCTGGTCGTACTTCGACTAAACGAACTCAACAAGGCCGTTAAGGATTATCTGGTGATACCTGCTTCATGGGGAACGGGAACCGGGGCTTGGGTAACGCTTTCGGATTTGGCTTTGGCCCGTGAAAAGGCCGTGCGCATCGATAGCTTGGATGAGGTGATCCGAGATATCAAAACCCGACTGACAGCGTCCAACCACGTCGCGCCAACCAGGCCAACGCTAAAGAACAAACGAAGGAAGCGAGGCCGAACCAAAACCAGGAGCGGCCGCGCGCGGCGCTGACAGATCGCAGATAGAGATAAGCGCCGATCAGCCTGCCGTAATTTCTTCTGAAATCGCCGTTGAGCTTCGAGATCTCTATAAGCTCGGAAGATTGATCGGACATAAAGAAGCCTCCTGAAAATAGCAGGCTCCCTATAAACAACTGATTTGCCCGACAAGTCAATTGTCATTTCTGATTTTCAGAAGCCGAAAAGCTTCTGGCGTGCAGCACTTCTCAAGTTGCGACACTCTGTTTAGGCCCGACATTCAAGGGCAGCTTGATGGTTTTGGCTTGCTGGCTGCCATCACGCTTGTATTCTGTTTGTTTCAATCCGCGCGTATGGCATTGCCAACAGGAATCGCGCTTTCGACTCCGAACGATGGTGGTTCCCGATCTACAAAGCCTTCGCGATGTAGGCTGCCGCGCGTGCCGATCTCATAGCCGCGCGGGAGGCAGAGGACCATGAGATCGCGGCGGCCGTTCAGGGAGAAGCCGTCGGCCGCCAACTAAGCGATACGCCGTAGACGCTCATGTCTTGTCCCGCGAAGAGGCCGGATTTCACCATAATTCGCACGTAGTAGAAATTTTTATCAATATTCGGTATCGATCCGGTTTCGCTGCATTTCCCTGCATCGGTCGCGATCTGAAACGAACCGTTGGACTGGACTGCGCACTTTGATGTTTCAGCTCCTGTCTCCTTCGATACTTCGATGAACTCAGCTGTCGCAATCCCCCTGAAAAATTGATCCAGACGCGCCGCCGCCTGTGTGTCTCGGGCTTCCGTAGGTTCGGGGGTCCCGCCGCCCTTATAGGTTATTTCGATATGGGTAACGGGACGACCTATCGAGGTGGGCCCCGCGCAATAGAGCGTGACAGTATTGCCAGCCGTGGCGGTAACAGCACCAGCGGTGACAACAAGACCTGACGCGCTCACTGGTACGCAGCCTACGGCGCTTGTAGACCAGAGTGAATAGGCGTGCGCATAGGGATGAAAGCACATGCACGTTGCAGCAATGACAGCCACTCCCATCAAACGCCTCGACTGCATAATTCCCACCCTTGAGAACAAAGCCATAAGGCTCGTTAGGGATACTATCCGTGTCATGAGGACCTCCCGGTTGGATCATCTCACCAGCGTCCTTTGTAAGTCACTCCTCGAATGAAGACGGTGAACAAGGTCACACTCATCAAAAAAGAGCCCCGCCTAAAACTATGGAACACGACAAGATCATTTGTTTAGATATCGAGACTGTTCCGGACCGCACGCTTATTCCCGAATGGGAGCGAGGGAAAGTTCCTGCCCAGCCTATCTGGCATCGGATCGAAATCGACGACGTGCGCGCTTACTTTTTGACCAGCACGATGGTCCAGTCGTCGATCGTGCCGGAGCCATCGGCCGCGACGGAGGTGGTGACGAGCGCGCCGGGCGAATAGCTGTCAATCCGAAGAAGCATCGCATTGGCTGGATCGGACGTCTGGTAGCCCAGCACGTACTGGTCAGCCTCGAATGCCTTGCCGGCCTCGACCGCAAAGGTCCTGGCGCCGGTGCCGATCGCAACGTTCGACGTCGACGTCGCCGTTTGCTGATCGCTGATGACATCGCCCTGACGGCGGAACGCCTTCAGGCTAATCGTAATGGACGCACATCAGGCCGAAACCGTCCGCGCCTTGTGAATTTTGGTGCGCGCGCGGATTATCTCGATGCCGTTGACGCGCTCGCCGGTCAAGATCCTGGCCTCGAATCCCCGGCGCTCTTCCTCTGACGTTGCAGAAGAAGCCAACTCCGTAAGGACACGCCAGCCGACATTGCGGAAAATCTCGGGTCGCTTGCCGTATCGCCGAGCCACCCGCATCATCTCGGTGACGTCGCTTGAGTCGTCAATGTCGAACTGCTTGCGAACGGCCCACCCGAATTGCTTATTGCCCGGAATGGCGTCGCGTAGCGCCGCAAGCTTGCGGCCGAGATCAATCTTCTTTTCGACGACACGCGAGATGAGCGCCCGACGCTCACGCTTTGCTTCCTCTGTCAGCTCTTGCCTCCCCTTCTTCGAAGCTGCTGGCAGAGACGGCGGGGAGAGAAGCCTTCGCACCTTATTACGGACCACGGCACTGACGATGCTCTCGACTGCGGTCAGCCTGAAGTACTCCAGCGCCCGCATCGTCTCTAAAATTCCGACGAGATTTATCCGATCGAAGGCCTCAATCAGTTCAAGCTCGCGGCCCGCAAACTCATCCCCACAAACGTCCGCGACCGCACTAACGAACGGTTCGCGAAATGCAGCCTCATTGCCCTCGATTCCAGGATGCAGCGACAGGTGAGCACGACTCGGCCGCGGCCATCCACACCAAACTGCCGGCCGCGGTAGATTGTGCGTTGGGATGTGTCCATGACCTCGCCATCGGCTGGTGGTGCCTCGATTGCGACGAGGGCAATGTGCAGAGGGCGCCTAGACTGGTCGGTCCAGTGTTGTGATGCTTTGAGGTGCCAACATGGAACAGTCGCTTGAAGTCCGCACGCAGCGCCTTTTGCAGATCTCGATCGATCTTCACAACCAAATGGCGGAAACTCAGAAACTGAGAGAGATGGTGCGATCAGCCGAGGCTGCAGAGCGCCGCCAAGAGCCGGCCCATCCTGTCATCATCGCGCAGCCCGTCGGCAATGAGTTGCACGTCTAAGTAAGCGGACTAGCGATTGCGAGCCTTCGTCGGCCCGACATCGCTCGACGGCTGATCGAGCATTTGCAATATATGCTCGATCTCGGCCTTCTTGGCCTTCAGTCTCTCGCTAAGGACATCCTGCATCGTTTCGCGGAGCTCAAACACTCATCGATCGTCATGGATTCCCACTGAGATTCCCATTCGCTCTTCATGATGCGCTGCCACGATCATGAATCTTATCGGATCAAGGATGTATCGAAGAACAAGCAATTCAAAGAGCCAACGCACGGAATCCGGCAAATCCCCGAGAGATTCTTGAACTGTATTTGCCGAAAACACTTGAACCGTGTTCGATGAGAGCAGTTCCGCGGCTAATGTGACTTTCTCAGCAGAATTGCGGATGCGATGAAGTGCGAACAGAAAGATCACCTTCGGCGAAGTGCGTAGTTGTACCCGAGGCGATATCAAAACTGACGAGCGTCTCTAGCCGCCTCAAAGGCCGCGTTGATCCTTCGTGTCTCTTGATTTGCAAGGTCTTTTATTTTCTGCCCACGCCCCTCGAAGTTATCGGGGTGATATTGCTTCATTGCCTCGCGATACGCTGCTTTGATTTGATCTACAGTCGCATCCACACCAATATTCAAAACGGTATGCCAATCCTCTGCCGGTTCAGCCTGCCCCCCAACATCCCACTCAGTCGCCTCCTCGTTGACCGTTTCCCGCGCATCGGCGTCCAGTTTCGCGAGAAATGCGGCACGCTCCTCATATTTTGCCGAATAATTTGATTCAGCCATTTTCGTTCGCATCGTAACGAAGTAGGCTATTCCGTACCCTAGAGCGCCCACGATGAAGCCAGCGATTAGCCCAGGCTTTGCGTTGTAAGGATTCGCGACGACCACATTTGATGCCAAGTCACCAATTCCAGTTGTCAAAGAAGCAAATAGAGCTAAGCACAAACCGATTGCGCCTACCCAATTGGATACATTCGCCGCCTTGGGCCTCGCCCACTTTTTCACCTGATTATAATATTTTCTCTTAAGAGCTTGCCTTCTTTCTTCGTAGGTGATTCTAAGAGATTGGTATTCGAAGATCTTGCTAGCAGCATCATCCAGGGCCGCATTGAGTGCTCGCCCAAGCGATTTGCGCTTGTCGAAGCGCGTTCCATTGCTTTTACTGGTTAGCGAAAGCCCGTTGCTCGCGCCAGTTCTGTAAAAATTGGTGACTTCTTCCGAAAGCACGGCCAGCACATCGTCGATCTGCTTAAGGAGATTTTCGAGATTTGGATCTACAAGCTCGTCAGGATCTGGGAAATCGTCGCGACCCGTCGAGCTGATCGCTGTGCTCGCCAAAACCAAGGCCGGTGCAGCGACGAAGGCTAAAGTCAGAAGCAGACGGATCGCGAAATAAAGCGCGACAAGACCAAAGATAAGGAATCCCACTATCAACCTATTTTGTGACGGCCATGCCGATAACGAGAATGGTAACGAAGTAGAAAATAGCGCTGTAGTAGTAGGTCATGAGTTGGCTTCGAGCCTGGCGCGCTGATTCCGAGGCCCTTCCCCTTGCGGGAAACATGTACAGCACCCACTGGAAAACCAAACCGGGTAGCAAAAACCACTTGGCGGGATGGTCGAAAGATAACTGGGGAAGATTTTCTTGCTTCCAGACCATTTGCAACTCGCTGCTCCGCGATTTCCGAATCTTTGCACACCACCTGAGTATGACATCAATACTTAGGTTGAAAGTCCACTCGCCTTTCCGTGGAACTCGGGAGCGTGATGTCAGCCGTGCGAATGGTGGGCCCCAACACACGGAACTCGCAGCCTCACCCTGCCCTCTGCATTTTTCGCCCCGTCTGTGCGTCGATCCCGCGTTTTTAAAGCGCCTCTCGCGGGGCACGACAGCCGCTTAAGCTCGGCTCAGGACCGGCATAGCGCCGCCTCGCGCGCGAAACAACCTCGTCCTTTCAACGACCTGCACTCGCGTCAGCATGACGAAGAAGTCCAGTTTTACGCCTTCGACATGCTGGCGAGCGACGGCGACGATATCCGGAAACTGCCGCTGAGCATGCGAAAGACTAGCCTAGCGAGGCTCCTCGCGCGGCGAGTGGATGGGCATCTGCTGAGTGACTTTGAACAGGGAGAGATCGGCCCAGACTTGTTCAGGCATGCTCCCCCGATGGGGCTTGAGGGGCTTGTGTCCAAGCGCGCTGATATCGTAGCGGACGCTCACCCGATTGCGTCAAGACGCTGACCATCGCGGGCTTTGCACTGGACGGCAACGATTGGGATAGCATCTATGTCGGCCGCCGCAAAGGCGATAACCTGATCTATGCTGGCAAGGTAGACCATGGCTTTGACAAGAAATCATCCGCCGAGCTGCGCAAGCGCCTGACGCCACTGATCCGAAAAACCCAGCCCTATACCAGCGGATCGCGCACAAGGGCATCTGGGTTGAGCCAGAATTGCTCGCTCGCCGAGATCGAGTACCGAGCCAAATCGGGTGAAGGCAAGGTGCGCCATCCTTTCTTGAGAGGCCTTCGGGAGGACCTTTGATGGACGATTTCGATCGCTTCTGGGAATGCGCAAACAAGCCGCTCGACAGCAGGCTGACGATCCCGGCCGACATTCATCACACGGTCACGTCGCTACCGCCGGAAGCGCGGCACGACCGTGCCAAGTTCAATGAGGCCCTGCGAATGGTACAAGAGACCGCCGGCGGAAATTCCGCGCTACACCGGCCGTAACTCGGACAGACGAGTGCGCCTCGGCCCGCCGTCGGACCACTGGGGACGAGTGGTGTGGCCGGTGGTCGCAACAATGGCGAGGAACATCCGCAAGCGCCGACCATTTAACTGGGGCGCTACCAGAGGAACGGATTCATGGCATACCAACCCAATCCGAACGATCCCCATCGTGCGGGCCGGAGTGATGAGGAAATGCGGCGTCGCGATAATGAGCTGCAAGCCGATCCCCAGCTCGCCGAAGGTCCCGCCAGCGGCACCAAGGTCGCAATGTACGCCATCGCCATCGCAGTTGTGCTGGGTGTCCTGTTCTACGGCCTCAATAACAACAGCGTGGACCAGGCGGGCATCACGCCGCCCAGCGAGACCGCGCAGCAGACCCAGCCGGCCAACCCTGCGGGGCCCTCGGGCACGACTAAAACCCAGCCCGGCACGACCACGGGATCGGCGACGACCAACCGTCCGACGCCGCCGTCTCCGAACCCCACAGGTACGGAAGTCGATCGCAGCAAACAGTAAAGGTCAATAAATATGGCCCCAGCGCATGCGCCGAGGCCATCCAAAGTATTACCTTCCTAACAGCCGGATAGGGTAGTGGGCACCCATCCGGCGTTTCGATAGAAGCGGGAAAGGATGGCAACGTCTGCCCAATAGTGAACGGAACGCGGAAGATCGTTTGAGCCCGCAGCCCTGCGTCGGGACCGTTCTTAGGAACCTGCAGCGTTGCTAAGAGTCGAACCCATCGCTCCCGGGGATCGTGGAGACAAGCCGGGAGAAAGTGGCGGTCCCAGCTACCTCCGTGCTGGGACCGTTTCTCATTCAGAGCGATCAGATACGCTCTACCACAACTTCCAAATAATTTGGTTTAAGTCACGGGCTTCCGGGCCATGACAATTTGCCCGTTCACCGCTCCACTTTTGTTGCGGCGAGTCATCGAGCGAACTTCCGAAATAGCTTAATAGCACACGAAAGTTAGCGCCGACCCTTGCTGCCTCCGCGTGGAGCTCTCATCGCTCCGCGTCACAGAAACGGCGCGGGCCGCCGCCATACGGCTGATAGCTGCAGTCCGTCTGGTCGAACGATCGGTAGCGTCGGTAGCACACATCCACGTTGCAGGAGGGGTTGCTCGTAAGCTGAGTCCTGGTCTCGGCGGTTATCGCCGCCGACTGCGGCGGGATCGCGCACACTTTTCGCGGGCCCCGGCGCGGTTGGTACGTGCAATCGGACGCGCGGAAGCCGTCGTAGGCATTCGCGCACATCTCGACATCGCATTGAACCGGATCCGCGCTGCCTTGGCGTTCCGTAGCCGAGCCCGCCTCCGGTGCGATAACCGGCGCAGGCTCCACGGCGGCAACGCGCGGTCCGGTTTTCTGCGCGACCGCGCCTGCCGCCTCCACAAAACGGCTCCAGATTTGCACCGGTAATGATCCTCCCGTGACGCCCCGCATCGGAGACTGGTCGTCGTTGCCGACCCACACGCCAACGACAAGCGTTTCGTTGAAACCGATGAACCAGGCATCGCGATGATCCTGACTGGTGCCCGTCTTGCCGGCAACGAAGCCGCCGGTATCAGCGCTTCGGCCGGTGCCGTCCGTCACCACGCCGCGCAGGAGTGTCACCAGCTCTTCGCGAAACGCCAATTCAGCGCCCGTGGGCGCGCCGAGAGTGCGTAGTCCCTCGTTCTCCGGGCCGACTGCCGTTATTCCGAACGGATCGACCCGCCGACCTGCACGCACTGATGCAAACGCGCCGGCAATGTCGACGAGCGTCAGCTCGGCGGTGCCAAGGGCGAGACTGGGGACTGCCGGCAGCGGCGCGTCAATGCCAAGATCCCGCGCCGCGGCAACCACCTTGTCGAATCCGATATCGGTCGCGAGCCGTACCGCCGCCGTGTTGACAGACTGCGCGAAAGCCTGCTCCAGAGTCATCCTGCCGTAGCGGCGGCCGCCGAAATTCTGCGGCTCCCAGCGCTTGACCTGGAGCGGCGAGGCATCGATGACGTCGCCGAGCGAAAAACCGTTACGCAGGGCGGCATAGTAGACGAACAGCTTGAACGCGGAGCCGGGTTGCCGCCGCGCGTCTGCGGCACGATTGAACTGGCTTTCATCGTAATCGCGTCCGCCAACCAGGGCGACAACGGCACCGTTGGGCCGCATGGCGACAACCGCGGCCTGTGATGGCCCGCCGCGCTGCGGCATCTTCAGCGTGTCTGCGATGATCCGTTCCGCCGTTTCTTGCAGTTCCGGCACCAGCGTCGTTCGCACTGTGACGGTGCGCGCATCTTTGCCGGCCACTTTTGGATACTCGTGCCTGGCGATCCAGTCGCCAAACCAGGAGGTGGCGGGCGCAAACTCAGCAGCGGTCTTTGCGTCGGCCGGCGCGCCTTTGGCTTCCGAGGCGGTCCTTTCGTCGATGGCTCCGGTTGCGACCATCGCGTCGAGCACCTGCTCGGCCCGCTGACGCGCGGCTTCAGGATTGCGGATTGGATTGTAGGCCGAAGGCGCCTGAATCAGACCGGCGAGCATGGCGGCTTCAGCCAAGGAAAGCGCGGCCAGCCCCTTTCCGAAATACACGCGAGCTGCGGACAATACTCCGTAGGCTCCGCCGCCAAGATAGACACGGTTCAGGTATTCGGTGAGTATCGCGTCCTTATCCATGTGAAAGTCGAGCCATAGCGCTGCGAATGCCTCGCGCAGTTTGCGGTTCATCGACTGTTCGCGCCCGACAAGACCGCGCAGCCTCACGAGCTGCTGGGTGATTGTGCTCCCGCCCTGGACAACCCCGCCGGAATCGAGGTTCACCGTCGCTGCGCGCAGCATCGCGAGGGCATCGATCCCGACATGCTGATAGAAGCGGCGATCTTCGATGCTCAGCACCGCCTTGACAAGCAGGTCCGGGAAGGCGTTGCGGGCAGCTACGTCCGCGAGCGGTCCGGCGCGTCCGAGCGAGCGGCCGTCCGCCGCTTTCAGCAGAAGGGAATGCCGGTCGAAGCGCGCCGGCGTATCAGCAGACGGCGCGCCGTACAGCGCCCACAGGATGCCACCGGTGATCACGATGGCCACAACCAGTGTCGCCATGACCATGCCCTGGATGAACGCCACGATGGCGATACTGCGGCGCCGCACTTCCCCCTCGCCTTTCGTCGCTGTGCGCTTGCCGCGCTGGTCCGCCTTCCGCCGCCACTTCGCCAGGGCTGCGCCCCGCAATTGCGTGAGATATTGCCCAAACGTCATCAGGTCCGACCTGATGGCACTGAACAAGGCCCGCCCAGCCGTCGCACTGCGTAAGCTTCCCGGTTGGTCCTGCCGCGCGCCGGTGGCCTCGGAAGACGGGATCACCTCGGACCCAATACGCTCGGAAACCTCCGTCGGCGCCGCCCCGCCTTGAAAGCCCGCCAACCGTTCCCGCCAGCCTTCACGACGAGGCCGCCAAAGAGGGCACCGTGGACTATGATGATGAAGACGAGGAGGAGGAAGCCGTCACTTTCCCGCGGCTGCAGAACACGCGCACAATCCAAATCGAGCGCTTCCTTCCCGCCGGGCAGATCGAGTCGCGATATTTCGAGAAGCCGTACTACATCATGCCCCGCGAGGAGATCAGTCAAGAATCGTTTGCGGTGATCCGAGATGCGATGAGCCGAGAGGCCGTTATCGGCCTTGCGCGCGTGGTACTGTCCTCACGCGAGCGGCCGTTTCTACTCGAGCCGACGGGCCGCGGCCTCCGCGGCGCAACGCTGCGCTTCGCACACGAGATCCGAAATGAGTCGGAATATTTCAGCGAGATTCCAGAGATCAAGCTGCCGCCCGAAATGATGAAGCTCGCGCAGCACATCATCCAGACGAAGTCGGCCGATTTCGATCCTGCTATGCTGGAGGATCACTATCGCAGCGCGCTCGTGCGCATCCTGCGCAAGAAACAGGCGAAGCGTCCCGCGCAGGCCCCTCCAGTCAAGCCGTTACGCGAGAACGTCGTCAACCTCATGGACGCGCTCCGGCGAAGCGTCGCCGCCGAGCGCCCGGCAAAGCCTACCCGCCGGAGCGGCGCGGCGAAACCGGCCACGGGAAGGCACGGCGGGCGCTACCGCAGAGCCGATTGACCAAACGAGCCATAGCTTCAGCGGCGCCCGCTCTTCGAGCCAGTGCAAAGGGTGGCGTTGTCTGACAGCTTATGCCCCTCAGGGAACCCCCTTTCATCAGAAAGGTTCATTTGGAGGCAGGATAGGAGGCGGTGTGTCGCTGGTCGAGCCACCGGATAGCGCGCAGGCGATCGTCGACCCGCGGGATGCCGCCGAATCTGCGGGCCTGAGTTATGTTTCCGTCGAACGGCCCGGTATTCGGCGCAAGAAGGCGGGGACGGGATTCAGTTACACACGACCCGACGGCTCGAGGCTCGAGCCTGACGCGCTGAAGCGGATACGGGCACTCGCGATCCCGCCCGCCTGGACTGACGTGTGGATCTGCCCGTTTCCGGATGGCCACATCCAAGCAACCGGGCGTGACGCAAAGGGTCGCAAGCAATATCGCTACCATGCGCGCTTCCGCGAGGTGCGGGAAAGCACGAAGTACGAGCATGTGGTCGCATTTGCAGACGCCCTGCCTTCCATTCGGGAAACAGTACACGAGCACATGGCATTGCGCGGTCTGCCGCGCGAAAAAGTTATGGCAACCGTCGTACATCTCTTGGAGACCACGTTGATACGTGTAGGGAATGACGATTACGCCAGGCAGAACAACAGCTATGGCCTGACCACGTTGAAGAACCGGCACGTGGCCATCGAGGGAAACGAGGTCCGTTTCCGATTCACTGGTAAAGGCGGCAAACAATGGTCGCTGCACGTACGAGACCGGCGTCTCGCCAAGATCATTAGGGCCTGTCAGGAGCTCCCCGGGCAGGAGCTCCTTCAGTACATCGATGAACAAGGCAATTGCCAGGATGTCACATCGACCGACGTGAATGAGTATCTCAAGGCAATTACCGGTAAAGACATTACGGCAAAGGATTTCCGAACCTGGGCGGGGACGGTGCTGGCGGCCATGGCCTTGAGCGAACTTGAGAGCTTCGATAGTGCCGCTCAGGCCAAACGCAATCTTCGCAGCGCGATCGAAAAAGTCTCCGCACGGCTCGGCAACACGCCGACGATCTGCAGGAAGTGCTACATCCATCCGGAGGTGCTGAACGCCTACATGGACGGAAATCTGGTCCTCGAGATCAAGTTACAAGCCGAGAGCGAGCTTCGGAGCGCTGTCGAAAATCTGAAGCCGGAGGAAGCCGCCGTGCTCGCGTTACTGCGCGCCCGGCTCGCCAAAGTGGCCGAACAGCCGAAGAGCGCCGATCCCAACGTGTTGTCTGGCAAGCGGGAGGCATTCCACAACCACGGGCCACGTGCCCAACCGTCTTTCCTCCTCAAGCCGCCGATCCAGCAAGCGAAGAAAACGGCCGACCGCCCCTGATTGCCGTTGCGCCCAGGGCGGCGGAACACGTGGGAAGCCGCTGACTTGCAAGTTCGAAGCCCTGCCCTGTGTTAGCAGCCGGAGCGGGCGATGGGCCAACGGACTCGTCCGGCAGGAGTGATCTCGATGCTGATGATGAAGAACGAACGGCGGCCGGCCCTCCAGACGCTACGCGGCTGGGCAATCTCGGTGCTGCCGGAGACGGGCCGCGAGGAGTACGACTGGAGAAGGACCGTGCAGATCCGCATTCCCACGAGATGGCGCTGATCGTCGCGTGCCAGGATCCGTCTTTTGGCGTTTCACCGAACGAAGCTCTTGCACCGTCAAGGACGTCCTTGACTCGATTGGCGATACACGCCCGGCGTGTCTGCCCGATCGGGGCTAGGCTGCTTCCCGCTTCTCACCGATTCCCGGGGCTCGACCAGTTCTTCAACGACTCAATTGCCAACTGGGAATGAGCGCTGTCTAGCGTTATAGGCCACCGCGCCCCTCCCAGTACGTAGGCGTTCCGTAGTACCGATGGGTGCGCGTTTCCCAATCTCTATCCTGCCAGGAGTCGTCACTGAACTGACGCGCATCCTTCAGCTGTTGCTCGGTGATACTGGTTCGAAAACCACCAAGCGACGTATCATATGTTAGAGCGCCCCACCCAGCAAATCCGCCAAAGCTCATGACGGCATAAGCCACGCGACCTGACACCTTGTCGATAATGAGGTGATCAATCTCACCGATGTTCTGTCCACCTACCCCATAAACCTCGGTTCCCTGAATGTCTTCACTTGAGATGCATTGATGATCCGGATGGGCTGTAGCGCGGGCCATTGGCTTCTTCCCTCAGCGGGTTTTGTCGACTTAACTCGGCCGCTACGTGGTCGTTCCTGGCGCTTCGGAGGACATTTCACAACGAAAGCGCCCGCCGTAGCGCTCATCTCCGATCTATCGTCGCCGACACTGACTCTAACAACCTCCAGTCCGCAGTAGTCGCAGCAATAATAGGTGCCATCCCTTTTCAAGGCCGTACGGAACGGACCAGCCGGGGGCGGCCTGACGTTCGTGAGAGTATAACGGACCTGCTGTTCAAGCAGGGACACTTCCGAAATTGCCCACAAAACGGACATGCGGCCATAACGCGCGATGTCCGCGCCTGAGGATAAAACGGGCAATCCGCGATTAGGCCATGACGCCTTTGAACCAGCCGAGTGTCTTCGAGCCCCCTGATAGCAAGGTAGTGGCAGAAGCGATCACGCCCCCTGATTGTTCGAGATTTCGGAGAACTGCGCAAGAATGCTCGCTTTCCGGCGGGCTTTTTTGTGAGTTGAGTTATTGCCAAAGCAAATTCAGATGCCGGGGTTCATTAAGCCCCAGCTTGCGACGCTGAGGTCGACGGCGCCGAAGGGCGACCAGTGGCTTCATGAGATCAAATTCGACGGCTATCGCGTTCAGGTCCATGTCAACAACGGTCGCAAGAAAGTCTATACCCGCACCGGGCTGGACTGGACCAAAAGGTTCTCTGTCATTGCTGGCGCCCTCGATATTCCGGGTCAAGCCATCATCGATGGAGAGGTGGTTGTCATACTTGAGGGCCGCACCAACTTTTCCGAACTCCAAGCCGAACTTGCCGCCGGCAGACAAGATCGTTTGGTCTTCTATGCATTCGACCTCCTCTGGCGCGACGGAGAGGTTCGCAGCCGACCGCAGATCGAACGCAAGCAACGCCTTCTGGACCTGCTCAGCGAAAACGACATCGAACTTCCGGTCCTGTTTTCCGAGCACCTCGTCGGCGACGGACAGAAGATGTTTGAGCATGCCACCAAGTTGAACTGGGAAGGCATCATTTCTAAGCGGGCTGACGCCCCGTATCGGTCGGAGCGAAATGAGAACTGGCTGAAGATCAAGGCCGTGCACAAGGGCAAGTTTCCCGTCGTCGGCTTTGTCAAAGACCCTAGCGGCGTGGCCGCGCTGTACCTCGGCAAACAGGAAGGCAAAGAACTGGTTTATATGGGCAAGGTCGGGACGGGTTGGTCTCGCACTGTTTCCAGCCAGATCAGAAAACAGCTTGATACGGTGGTCAGTCCCAAGTCCAAGCTGACCCGGCCCATCAGAAAACCGAAGGCGACATGGGTCGAACCGAAGTTCTTCGCTGACGTCGAGTACCGAGACATTACATCGGAAGGTCTACTACGTGCCAGCTCGTTCAAAGCATTGTCGCGTGATAATAAATCATAATTGTCCCATCTGCTTCGGAGTTGGATGGGTATGCGAAAATCATCCCCAGCGGGCTTGGAGCGATGAACTGGGCTGCCAGTGCGGGGCGGGCATGCCCTGTGAGTGCGTCAGTGCTGACGGACTTGAGGAACCTGACATCAGCCAAGTCCTCGAAGCCCCGTCAACGCGCCACTAGCGCCGCGCGGTCTTCCGACGATTGTATGGTGAGCGGTTCACCGGTCTCAGGGAAATCCCCTCGCGTTGCGCCTTACTGGTGATCGACGCGGGAGGACGCTGCATCTTGAGACTGATAAACGCCGGTTGGCGTGTTGGCTTTAGCAAACGAGCGAAGCTGCTTTATTTCCTTATCGCTCCACGGCTGGCGCGAGCGGCGTTTATACTTCGGGTTTGCTTTGCGCTGTCCCTTCTTGCCGATCGGCGATCCGGGCCGCTTCGATGCTGATCTTGTCGCTGCCATGAGCACCTCCAATGGAGGTTAAGGCACGGATCGGCCTAACGGTTCCCTACTTTTATAGAACGCTTTGATGGCAGGTAGGGCGAATGACACCCTGTGATCCGATGGCCGTCGCGGTAGATTGACGTTAGGTACACGGGCGACTTCTGCTGTTCGCATTCATGGCCCGCTCAACGTCGTCCGCCAGTTGACCCAGATGCTTGGCTAGCCGGTCGAACATTTCGCGTTTAGTCCCATCGGTTGCTAGGTCCCGGATCAGCCGCATCGGTCCGAAGCTTCTCCAGAGAGGCCTGATAGTCCTTCACTTGCAGTCCCCTTGCCAGTTCAGGCCGCTAGGGTTCGGCCCTACTTTTTCGGATCGAACCCAAATTTTCTAGTGCCTTGGGCGGCTGTAGTCCGGGAGATCGAAGCCAATCGTTGATGTGAGATGGCTTTTCGGCCTGTCGGGCGCGCCGCAAAAGCAATTCCCTGGCAGTGCTTCCGGCAGGTTGCTTTTCCGCGGCCTCTTTAAATTTATTCGCCTCTTCCGCCAGCAGCTCTTCAAAGGTCACCGTGTGTTTTGATGCGCTTACGCTTTTAGCCATGCGGTCCCCTCCCCATCGCTAATTACACATCGCTTCTTCCACCCCGTCTGTCCGGTGGCCGACAGAAACAAATCAGCGCATCGCTCGCTCAATCGTGAATGCCGCAACGCGAAGCCCTTCGGGTTCAAATCCGAACCGTGATGTTGCCGCAACCGTTATAAGGTAGCAGGGACGGAGATCATGATGAAGCGCCGTCGATTTAAACAGACCGGTTCTCTTGAAGAGCGTCTCGCCGAACGTGCGAACGAGATCAGGGCACAGGCTGAAGCTCTTCCCCCGGGTAGCATCGAGCGTGAGCGATTAGAGCTGCAGGCAAGGCAAGCTGACACTGTCTCTCATATCAACGAGTGGCTGACCTCACCCGGCCTACAGCCTCCGAAATAGTCGAATTGCCCCGTCGGACGGCAGCGTAACATTCATGCAGCAGCCTTGTCCTCCTTGTCAGCTCCGCGTGCAACGATCTTGATCGCATCGTCGGGCATCGGTCGCTGCAGCGCCTTGGCCTCGTCCCACGGCGCTCTCATCCAAACGTCTCGTTCCTCGTCGGTCTGCAGGATGACCGGCATAGCTTTTGGATGGATCGGTTCGACAACGGCGTTCGGCGACGTGGTGAGAAATCCATAGACGTTGTGTGGACCGGGGATCGGCTTCGACTTCGTGCCGCGGTCGCCCTTGAACTCCGTCCAGATGCCCGCGAAGCAGGTCAGCGGCCGATCGTCATTGATCGCGAACCAAACAACGTCCTTCTTCTTCGTCTCCGGATTGGGTTCAGGTGCGTACTCGGCAAAACTGTTGAACGGCACCAAGCAACGGTTTTCCGGCTTCAGCCAACCTCGCCAATGCGGCGACGACGTATTGCGAATATTGGTAACCGGCGGCCCGCCAGTGCGCGGCGGTGGCGGCATGCCCCAGCGCATCATGACTACCTCGCGTTCGGTGCCCGAATTGCGCACGACCGGCGCCGGATAATCGGGAAACACGCCCGGCATCGGCGGTAGGTTGCCGACATAGCGATTCATCACGCGGAAGAACGCGCGGATGGCTTCTTGGTTTGTGGTGATGCTGTAGAGATTGCACATGTGGAGAACTGCCGCGATAGATGGTTCCCGCTAGTCTCGATCAGTACGCAAGTCTCTCAGCTTTCGCATGTAGTAGCCCTGCCTTTGAAGCGCTGACCTAATCTCATCGCTGACCTTGACAACCCTCTTCTTGCTCTTGCGCCATTTTCCCAGCGTCGCAACAGGCGGTATCGGGCATCCCTTCTTCACAACGAGCAGATCACGTCTGGTGTTAAAATACACATCCATATGTCTATCTCCCAAAAAACGACCGAACTTATCGTTTGTGAGCAGAGCATGGGTTACCGAAACGCAACACCAAGCCATTGTTGTGCGCCTTCCTAATTTACCGCTGGCAGGGCGCGCAGTGATGCGCTTGACCAAGGTAAAGCGGCGCAGGCCCGATGAGCCAGCTAGGTCTCGTGGATTGCTCAGGGGCTTTGGCGACGCTGTAATTGCCAGCCATGAGCACCAAGAAACGTGAGGTCATCTGGGGCGGCCGGATCATGGGCGCGGACCCATACGCGAAATGCAGACAGCCGCTCTCTCGATTACCTCGTCGGCCGGTCAATCCCCGCGCTCACTCCGGCAGTCCGGCTGGAGATCGCCCCTGAGATGGTGACCGGAGCGTACCGCCTTCGTCGTTAGGTACCGCTTGTTGTGGGGGATGACCGGCGCTTCCAGCGCGACGCGGGCAGCGATCTCGATTCCGGCTTTTGTGAGCCCATCGAGCTTGGCCGGATTGTTGGTGAGCAGGACGATCCGCGTGCAGTTCAGGGTTCGCAGCATCAACGCAGCAACGCCATAGTCGCGCTCATCGTCTTCGAAGCCGAGGATCGTGTTGGCATCACGCGTATCGAGCCCGCCGTCCTGCAGTCGATAGGCTCTCATCTTGTTCGCAAGGCCGATACCGCGGCCTTCCTGCGCCATATATAGAATGACGCCGCCGCCGAGGCTTTCTAGATGAGCGAGGGCCAGCCGAAGCTGGTCGCCACAGTCGCATCGCCGCAAGCCGAACACGTCTCCGGTCAAGCATGCCGAATGAAGCCGAACCGGCACCGGTTGGGTAAAATCTGGCTTTCCGACTATGATGGCGACCTGGTCCACGCCGAGAGCATCCCGAAACACGACAAAGCGAGCCGCTCTGCCCGACGCCAGTCGAATCGTTGCTTCGCTCGCGAGCGCAAGTGTATTCGTCGCGTCCGCGGCAAACCGATTGACCCCGTCCGCTTCGACCGTAGCGATCAACTGCATCAGGTCGTCGTCGAGGTTCGGCAGCACGTCCGCTACGAGAGCCGCCGGAAGGCTGCGGCTCAATTTAGCGAGCCGGATTGCCGCCATGGCGGCATGACTTGCAGCCTCCGCCGTTCCTGCAAAATGCCCCTCGTTTTTGGCGCTGGCAGCGAGGTTGAAGATGGTGCTCACGCCGACTGCTCGGGAAAGTGGTAACGCCATTGCGGTCGATGTCTTGATGCCGATCGAGCGCGCTCGCTGTTGCGTGACGACGAGTTTCAGCGCGTTCGGACTGCACAGGACCGCAAAATCATCCAGGCGTTGTTCGTCAAGCCCGTCGACGGGCAACGCGAGCAAGGATTCGCCAGGTGCGCTAATACGAATCGGTCTTCGCGCCTGCAGCTCGCTTAACGCGCGACTGACATTGAGGCATTCCTTGTTGCCAAGCAGGGCTGAATTTGCAGACGAATGCGCGGCGCTCATTCGCGGGTGACCTTCTTTACCGGGCGCGTTCGTAGAACACCGAAAGTCCTGAATCATTCCGCTAGGAATCAGATGGATTTTTGCGGCCGAGTGGTCGATAGTAGCATTGATCGTTCACAGGTTCCGAATTTTGATCTCTGCCGTGCAGTTTGGCAAATTACGCACCCGTGAATTCGCGTCTCCTGATGCATGGGAGAGCTTTGTCCAGCGTTTTCGTAGAGGGCAGCAGCCCCTTCCTCGAGCCTGGGCGGATCTGTTTGGTCCGTTGCGTAACGGGGAAGTGGACGATCTCGTGATCGTAGGGCAGGTCGGCCAATCGCTCGATGGACGCATCGCGACGGCTACTGGCCATTCAAAGTATATCAATTGTCCGGCTGGCATTGAGCACCTTCACCGGCTGCGTGCGCTCGTCGACATTGTCGTCGTTGGCGTTCGCACGGCCGTCGCTGACGACCCGCAATTGACGGTCAGACAAGTAGCTGGCCCTCAGCCGGCGCGCGCCGTGATTGATCCAAGAGGCCGCCTTGGGGCCAATGCGAGATTGTTCGCCGATGATGGTGTTCGCCGACTGCTAATCACGGCAGAGGGCACACGTTGTACGCCACCTCCCGGCGTTGAAGTTGTGACCTTGCCGGCCGAACATGGAAATATAGCTCCGTCCGCCATCGTAGCCTCGCTGACGCGGCTAGGGATGCGCCGCATGTTGATCGAGGGCGGCGCTGATACCGTTTCGCGCTTTATCGCGGCCCGGTGTCTCGATCGCCTGCATATCACCGTTTCGCCCGTCATGTTGGGCGCCGGTGGTCCTGGCATCCAGTTGCCGCCGCTCGAGCGGGCCGATCAAGCTCACCGTATGCCAGTGCGCGTGCACATGATCGAGGATGATGTTCTGTTTGATTGCGATCTCTCGGCTCAGCGCGTGGCGCTCGGTGTGGCAAAGAAGTCGACGTGACCTACGCGCAACGCTGAAGCGCATTTACTGACTGCGGCTTTCGTCTGGCCAGCCAGTGGTCGATTTCGGGGGGCGGATAGCGGTTCGTTTTCACACACGGAGCTGACGGGCACGGCGAAGACGACGTAATCACCATAAGGGTGCCTCGTACTGCGCGCGGGCGACGTGTGACTCCGAGAGCGTGATGCGCAGGGCCTTGAGCTCCCGGCCGGGACGGCCGAGTTCGCCAGCTCGGGCCGGCTTCGCCAGTTCGTCGAAAATATACTTGGACAGAAATTCCGTAGTAGTGTTGCTACCCTTGAACTCGGGCACGTCGTCGAGATTGCGGTAGTTGAGTGGCACCAGCACCGCCTTAAGCGCATTGTGGGCGCGGCCGATGTCGATAACAATTCCATTGTTATCGAGGGTGTCCGCGATGAAGGCTGCATCGACTACGAAGGTCGCCCCGTGCAACGTCTGCGCGGGCCCGAAAACCGCGCCCCGGAACGAATGAGCGATCATGATGTGGTCGCGAACTTCGACGGTAAACAAGGCAGCTCCTTACGAATAGATGACGGGTTGGCAGAGTATGCCGGTCTTGGCGTCGAGAATTCCCGGCAGTTGATGCGGCAAATCGCCAAACGCAACCGCCGGCGCTAGCAATGCATCGAGCCGTTGATCATTGAGCAGTGCGATGGCGGCCGCAAGACGGCGGACGCACGTCCAGCGCGGACGGTGCGATTGAGCTACGCGCCCCACTTGGCTCGATATCAGCCGAAGCCGGCGGCTATGGAAGGGGCCGCCAAGCATTGCGGTCACTGCCGCGTCACCATACCAACTCATCTCGAGCACAGTAGCCTCGTCTCCGCCCAGTTCGAGCGCCATTCGTAGTCCGTCGGGCGAACCGCTGGCATGAACGATGAGGTCGCAGTCACCCCTTGCTTTCCCGGGTTCCGCGAAACTAACCCCGAGTGTTCCTGCTAATTTCGCCCGGCCTGGATTGATATCGACAAGGGTGACGTCCGTACCAGGAATCCGCCCGCACAGATACGCGACGAGAGAACCGACCGCGCCAGCCCCTATGACAGCGATGCGGTCGGCTGGTGCCGGTGCAGCGTCCCACACGCCGTTGAGCGCGGTTTCCATGCTGGCCGCCAGCACTGCACGTCGCGGCGGCACGTCCTCCGGAAGCGCGACCGCTGCGCTCGCAGGGATGTTGAAAGCGGTCTGGTGTGGGAAGAGCGCGAAGACGTTCTTACCCTGCAAGCCGCCTTCGCCGCCCTCGACTCTTCCGACGGGCGGCGTAGCCGTACTTGACGGGAAAGGGAAAATCACCCGCCATGAAGGGCGCGCGCATCCTCTCGAATTCGCTGACGGGTACGCGCCCGCCAAACACGAGTGATTCAGTGCCCCGACTGATTGCGCTATAGATGGTTTTCACGCGTACTTCGCCCGCGCCGGGCGGAGCCATCTCTTCCCGGCGAATTTCGACCTGTCCGGGACCGCGATACCATAGGGCCGAAGCGATATCGGCATTCGCACTAACAGCCATTTTCTAAGATCTCAAACTGGACTTCTCGGCGGCTTGACATGCGATAGTCTGCACCGCCCGCCGGCGAATGAGAAGCCATAACCCTCCTTGCTACTGCGACGTGCGCGCGCTCACCGAGCAAGCTGGATCTACGTGCCCCCAACTCTTAGCCGATCGTCTCGATTGCGCTGGCAAACAGTCGGGCGGAATCTTGCCAAGTGGGGAGCTGAGCCGCTGCCGTGCGAGCATTCGCGGCAAGCCGCCGCCGTTCAGGCGGATCGTCGATCAGACGGCGCAGCGCCTGCGCCAATGCGACCGTGTCCTCCGGAGCCACCAGCAGCCCTGCCTCCGCCGGCACTGTATCGGGGATTGCGCCCGCTCTGGTAGATACGACCGGAAGACCGTGCCCGATCGCTTCGGCGAGCGCCATCCCATACCCTTCGAAACGCGACGCAAGAACAAATATGTCGGATGCCAAATAGAGTTCGATGATGCGCTCAGGCGGCACGGCGCCCAGCACCTCGACCCTGTCGCTGAGGCCGTAGGCCTCGATGTCGGCGTCAAGCTGCGCGGCGGCGGTCGGGTTGCGGGTCCGGTCACCCGCGATCGTCAGCCGCCAGGGCTTGTCGGCAAGCGCGACCAGAGCAGCGATCAGCAGATCGTATCCTTTGTCCGGTACCACCGAGCCAATCGAGAGAAGCCGAACGACCCCATCCTTGCTGCCAGGCGCTGACGGAACTGGATCATTACCCGGTCGGACCACGCTGACGCGCTGAGCCGGGACGTCGTAATCAGCGATCACAATCCGGGCGGTTGCCTCACTCGTGACCACGACCTGCGCGGCAGCGGCGAGCGCAGCGCGCTCGCTCTCGCGGAACACGTCTGCCTGCGTTCTGTCTAGACCGGCGTGCAGAGCAAGCGGTTGGTGCACCAGCGCGACGAGCGGTGTGCGGGATCGGAGCGCGCCGGCCTCTGGCAGGGTCCCAAACGCAAGCCCATCGAGGACTATCGGGCAGCCGGCCGGCACCGCAGACAGTATCGCCAGCGCGCTCGCGCGCTGCGCGATGCTCGGGAACGGAAAGCTGTCGCCTATGTTGGCGACATCGACGCGCCATCCGAGCCGCCGAAGCTCCTGGACGATGCGTCGATCATAGCGATAACCTCCGGTCGGCGTGGCTAAATCGCCCGGCACGGCGAACGCAACGTGCAGTTCATTGCATGGAAACGTGCGCACGGTGCGGATCCGGCGATGGTTGCGTAAGGTTAGACGGATTTGCGCAAGCCGCAAGCCGAACAATATGCCTCTTCATGGCGCCATTCCTTTCGCCGCGCCGCTAGGAAGGTTTCGCTTCCTTCCAGGCGCATAGTGAGAGGCCGCCGCGAAAAGAACCCAATCGAGCGTGTCGCCCGATCACATCAAGCATGGTGAGCAGTCGCGCAACGAGGGCGGGCACGTCTCCTTTGGGAATAAACGTCCAGGGAACAGAGCGACTGCGGCGAAACCCAGCTTGAGCCAGCAGCACGGAAAATTCTTCGCGAGTCAGTATTCTGTCACTGGAAAGATGTTTGGTGTCAAACCCCAACACAGGCGCTATCGCCCGATACCAAACGTAATCGGCATTCGGTGTCAGGCAGAAAAAACGGCCACCAATCTTCAGCACCCTATAGATGCCAGCCAACACCGCTCGCTTGTCTAGCATATGCTCGAACGCACCGATACAAATCGCCAGATCGACGGACTCGTCTGCGATTCCGTTCAGCTCCTCGGCGTTGCCCACGTCAAACGTAAGGTTGGCTTTCCAAGCTGAGTTCCGAAGACGAGCGCGCGCCAATGCGATCATGCCCGGCGAGACATCAATCCCGATGCCACGAGCTACTTCAGGGGCAAGGGCGAACAGGTGATGGCCGTTGCCGCAACCGAGGTCCAGCACCACATCAGAGGGCCGGATTCGAGCCAAGTTTCGCACAAGCGCGAGTCGGTATTCGAGCAGTCGTTGCGGATCACCGTGCTGCTCGGGAGATCCTGTTGATGCACATCGATCAAAGAAGGACCTGATATCCGCGGTGTTGCATGAGGGCGTGGTCCTGACACCGCGAAACATTGACCAAGGCCCTCGTCGTTCGGTGCCAAGCGTCTGTTCCCGCAGTGGGCGGCCTGCGAGATCGGCAGGACTAATCGAATTCCGCTTCTGTATCATCGGCATGGCAGTTACCGACTCTAGACGACAAAACAATTTAATTGCTTCGCTTAGGTTCCCCGGATCGAGGTGGGCGCGCCCCATTTGCCTCTCGTTCGGAACCTGGCGCGTCGATGCGATCGAGTTTTCGCAGACGCTGAATGCCACGCCGCATCGCCCGGCAGGGCCGCAAATGCTAGGCTTGAGAGTCCGGAAAAGAATAGGATCAACATCGCAGAATTCTTGGGGTTCGGTTCTGACGCGGTAGAACGCACGAGTGGGCCGTCAATCGGAATCAGCCACAGCCTCCGCCATGGCAGAACTGAAGGCAATTTCTGGCGAAGTGTCGATTATGAGCTGGTTTTTCATCGCCCTGTGTGCGCCATTCCTACTTGCTTGCGCCAATCACAACGACAAGTTTTTGCTGTCGAGATACCTCGAGCAGAAAAGTATCGGATCGATTGTCATACTCTCTTCGCTGTTCAGCGGCGCGGTAATCCCGATCCTGTTGTTCATTCAGCCGGACGTGGACGACGTCAGCTTCGTTCAAGGAACTGCGCTTGTCGCGACCGGGGTGTCGAGCGTCTTCGCCGGTGTTTTCTATCTCTACGCACTCGACATCGATGAGGCATCTTTCGTCACACCTTTTTATCAGACGGTGCCCATCTTTGCTTACTTCCTCGGCTATCTTATCCTCGGTGAAACGATCACGTTTGCTCAAGGATTGGGTTCGTTCGTTATTATTGTTGGTGCACTTGCATTGTCGTTTGAGTCTGGTCGGCGGGGAATGCGGTTCAAGCGAAACGTTGTGGCACTGATGCTGGGTGCTTCTTTCTTGAGTGCGGTCAATGGCGTCATTTTCAAGCTGATCGCCGTGGACAAGGGTTTTTGGGTTTCGCTTTCATGGGGATTCGTCGGCCAAACGATGACCGGTTTGGCTTTGCTGGTCATCGTTCCAAGTTACCGCAGAGATTTTCTCGACCTATTCCAGCAATCGAAAGTCGCCGCTGTTGGCCTCATCGCACTGAGCAAAACATTGTTCAGTGTCAGCGAAGCCGTCACGCTTTACGCGACTCTCCTGGCGCCCGTCGCATTGGTTCTTCTCGTGAATTCGTTCCAGCCACTTTTCGTCTTTGCATTCGGTATCGTGTTGACCCTGTTTTTCCCTCGCGTGGCCAAGGAATCGCTAGATCGCACGAAGATGCTACAAAAGGGCTTGGGAATTTGCCTCATGCTCGTCGGTGGTTACATGATCAGCAGATAAACATCTGACCGAGCTAACGAAGCCACTTTTAGCGGCGCACGAGTCCGGTATCGACTCCATCGTGACGGGCGCGCTGCTCGCGTCCGGACCTGGCACCTTTGAGACATGCCAGCCTATCCTGAGACTGTACGTTCACCGGGGTAGACCGGAAGTCGCCGTGATGCGGCCAAACCGACGCGAATGACCCCAATGTCTGGTCCGGCCGCGCGTTGCAAGAGGTTTCGTCAACCTGGCAGATGCGATCTTGCATCAATGTATCCGGCCTCTGATTGGAGCGTGTGGTGCTCCGAGCCATCATGGACATCAGCGTGCATACGAGCTGATTAGCGGACAGGCCTCGAATGGACGCGGGCGAATCGAAGGACAGGGCCATACTTGATCTGCCACCGTCGCCGCCGCTTGGGCCGTCGATCACTATGAGAGCTGCCGATATGGGACGTTGATAGCCTAGGACGAGGAACTCGGCCATGACGAGATCGTGCGTTTCCTGACCACCAACCTCAATGAGGAAAAGGCGGCGAACACGAAGCTTAATACCATCGCGTTTCGGAAGGGCGTCAACAATCAAGGCGTCGAACGCCGCCTGACTCAGCACGGGCGCCGGTCCGGGGGGAATGGGGACTTGGCGGCGCCTCAAGGAGCCGGCGGGACGCCTTTTTTACAGGAAGGGCTTGCCGCCGGTGACGGCAATCGTCGCGCCGGATACGTAGCTTGAAAGGGGATCGGCCAGCATGACATAAGCGGTCGCCAGTTCGACGGGCTGACCGGGACGCTTCATCGGGACCTGTTTGCCGAAGTTCTTTACGGAGTCCCCAGGCAAGGTGGATGGAATGAGCGGCGTCCAGATCGGCCCCGGAGCAACCGCATTGGCACGAATGCCCTTCTCGGCCAGAAGCTGCGCCAGTCCCGCCGTAAAATTGTGGATCGCGCCCTTGGTCGTTGCATAGGCCAGAAGCGTCGGGTTGGGGACATCCGAATTGATCGACGCCGTGTTGATGATGCAGCTACCCGGCTTCATGTGGCTTATCGCTGCCTTGGTAAGATAGAACATCGCGTGGATGTTCACCTTAAACGTCAGTTCCCATTCCTCGTCACTAATGTCGTCGATCGAGTTGAAGCTGGCCTGATGCGCCGCGTTGTTGACGAGGATATCTATACCGCCCAGCTCCGATACGGCCTTCGCGATGACGACGCGGCATTGACTGGAGGTCTGTAGATCGCCGGGAAGCAGGACGGCCTTTCTGCCGGCTTCCGTCACCAGCCGCTCGGTCTCCCGGGCATCGTCGTGCTCGTCGAGATAGGAGATCAAGACGTCAGCTCCCTCTCTGGCGTAGGCGATGGCAACCGCGCGGCCGATCCCGCTGTCGCCGCCGGTGATGACGGCCTTCTTGCCGTTGAGGCGACCGCTGCCCTTGTAGGACGTTTCGCCATGATCCGGCGCCGGCTTCATCGCGGCAGTCTTGCCGGGCATCGGCTGCTGTTGGTTTGGAAACGGAGGGCGGGGAAAATTCAGCATGGCTGCCCTCTCTCTGATCGCAATTGCCTTCCAACCCCCGTTTTGCAGATTGGTTCCTGCACCGAAGCAGGCGAACGGCGCGCGGACCTCGCGTATCCTCAAGTTGTTGATGGACTACCGCGACGGTTTCGTAATTCTGCTGGACGTCAGAGCGACATGGCCGTTTTTGCTATCCGCGGGGCCGGAATGGTTGGCACGCACGTGGAGACTAGCGGCCGCTTGCCTGTTACGGGGCCGGACGGCTATCGGGCACTGAGGGAACCAAGGCGGGCCTGATGCCGGGATGAACTTCGCTCACATCAGGATGAATCAGTGCCTTGTAGTGGCGAAGATATTCTTCCGCCATGCGCCTGGCGGTGAACCTCTTCTCGAAATGCCCGCGCACCTGGCTTCGATCGAGTTCGGCGAGCCTTCCGATCGCTTCGACCGCTTCTGTTTCATCCGCTACGACAAACCCGGTAATGCCGTTGTCGATGACTTCGGGCACCGAGCCTGACTTGAACGCCATGACGGGCGTGCCGCACGCCATGGCCTCGATCATGACGAGCCCGAATGGCTCCGGCCAATCGATGGGAAACAACAGCGCCGCAGCGCCTGCCAGAAATTGCTGCTTCGCGTCATCATTGACCTCGCCGGTGAGCTGCACCTGCTCGCCATCGATCTGCGGCTCGAGCTGTTCCTTGAAGTAGCTTCTATCGCCGCGTGGGACCTTTGCGGCGATACGAAGCGGCATTTTGGCACCGCGTGCGATCCGGATGGCGGCTTCCGGTCCTTTCTCCGCCGTCAGCCGGCCCAGGAAGGCAAGGTAGGAGCCGGCCTCGAACGAAGGTCGAAACAGGTCGGCCGGCAAGCCATGGTAAACGGTGCCGATCCAGTTGGCCTCGCTTAGGGGAACGCGCTGATTGTCCGATATCGAAACGAACGGCGCGTCGGGAAAGCTGCGGACCACGTCCGGAAAGCCAGGCAAGTCCATGCGCCCGTGGCAGGTGGTTAGAAACGGAACGCCGAGCCGGCTCAGGAGTGGCAGGTGCAGCCAATCGATATGCGCGTGAATGACATCGAATTCGGTTGCATTGCGGGCTACCGCTTCCAATAACGCGGTCTGGGCAACCATCGGGTCGGTCCGCGGGCGGCCAAGGCGAAGCGCCCGAGGCCAGACCGCATGAAGCCGGGCTGACGTTGCCGAGTCCCCGCTGGCAAACAATGTCACCTCATGTCCCAGGCTCACCAGCTCATCGATCAGCCACGCCACCACGCGCTCGGTGCCGCCGTAAAGCTTGGGAGGGACGCTTTCGGCCAGAGGCGCTATCTGGGCAATCCGCATGGGCTTTCTACCATCGAGATCGAACCAAACCGTCAAACCACCGGCCGTTCGTGTTTGGACAGCAGGTCGAGCCAATCCTCCAATAATCGGCTCATCAAAAAGTTCTGCCGCACGCTTTCTTTCGCGCGCGCACCGAGCTCCTCCCGCAAGTTCGGATTCTTCAAGAGCTCGACCATTCTCGCCGCCGCCTGATCGGGCGTGCTCACCAGAAATCCGTTCCATCCGTCCTTGATCTGGTGCCGGATGCCTCCGACGTCGCCGCCGATGACGGCGGCGCCCTTCCACATTGCCTCGGCGACAGTGAGACCAAAGCCCTCGCGGATCGACTTCTGCAGGACCACGGCGGCAGAGCGCTGCAGTGCGTTCACCAGGGTTGGATCGTCGACGCTGAGAACAATGATACCTTCATCGGCGACGCTCTCGATCGTCTCGAGGATTTGTCCGCCCTCGGGATCGTCAGAGGCATTATTGCCGACGAGCACGAGCGTGCAGTCGACCTGCTCTCTCGCCTTGCGGAAAGCCTCAATCACGCCCATCGGGTCTTTCCACCGATCGAACCTGGAAATCTGCGTTACCAGGGGACGATCTGTCGGAATTTTGTAGTTGCCGAGGAATTCCCGTCTCTCGCGGTCGGACATCTCACGGTTCTTCGCCGAGAACGGATCAATCGCCGGGGTGACGAAATGCTGACCGACCTGGAGATGCTGACCGTATTCGGGCAGCGAAAAGATAGTTGCGTTATATTGCTCGATGAACTGGCGCAGATAAGTCCAAACCGATGCGTGCGGCGACGACAGATCGACGTGACATTGCCAGAGCCACGGCATTTCCCGATCGGAAAAATGCGTGATGAGCGGCAGAGGCTGAGGATCATGCACGATGACTGCGTCGCAGTCGTCAAGATGAAGCCGCGTGGCATTTTCGAACACGACCTCTTCGTAGATCGTCTTTTCAGCGTCGGAAAACTCCAGGCTGGTGCCCTGCAGCGTATTGTGCAGCTTCTTGGTGCAGCCAAAGAAGCCCGGCGTTCCCTGAATCAAATGCCAGTCGGTTTCGATGCCGGTCGCATTCATCATAAGCGTGAGCGGCGTGAGCAGTTCGGTGACGCCTCCGCCGTAGAATGTCGAACTGATATGGGCGACGCGCATCGTGCGCACCCGATCCGCCTTCGCCGCGATGCGCTCGACCGTCGCAGCGCCGATGAGCGGCTCGTACTGTTCGAGCGTATGAAGCCCGAGAGTGGACCGTTGAACGGCGGAGCTGAGCATAGACATCGAAGGGTCGCCCTACAGTTCTCGAGCGCGGGAACGCGGCCTCGTCGGATTTTACAAACTCCGCAAACTTGCAACGGCACAGGAAAAGTTGATCAGCGCCCCTCCAGGACGCTTCTTCCATTTTTTCCCATGCAATAAGTCTGGAAGCGCCAAGAAGTTTCTCCGGCTGGAGGTTGGTCGAGAAGTTGAACTAGATGAACATTTGTTCATCGCGCTTATTGGACGAGTAATGGAGCTGCTCGAAACGTGTTGATCCCGATCGCATGATACCTTGGCGCTCTCAGCTACTGTGGCGACTGAGCTGCGACCCGACCAAATCGAGCTCTGCCGTGGGGTGCATGCCGCTCGGCGAAACAATGCGCATGCTCAAATGCGATTGGACACGACTCGATCGAAGTCGTGCCACCGCGATCCTGAATTGGAAGGCGAGAACGAGCAGGCAGAGGATTTCGCGCGACCGCTCGACGGGCAAGTCCTTAGTTGAATTCTGCGGGCGACCCTGACGTTTGTTTTCAGTCGATCCCGGGTCGCGCGAGCGCCGCCCCGACAGGTTCCAACTTGCGATATCTGTTGCCGTTGAACCTCTGACGCACCGGGAAAAATGGGAAACTTCCAAAGACAACTTGAGTTGCTGTCAAATCGGACGTGCCGATTTCCGGCATCCGGCTTTCCGACCGGATTCGCTGCAGGTCACGCGGCAGTCGGCCAAGATGCACGCGGCGATGCCGCAGCACGCTAAGGGTTCCCAGTGGGTCACACTTATTGGAGTTGGAGGATGGTCGATGAAGTTCTTCGAAAGGCGGTCGACACGGCTTGGACCGTCTATCTGGCGACGCATCGCGACGTCGACGTTGCGGACGGTCGACGATGCCTATTGGAGCGCCATTTGCGAGAGAGGTTGGAGGCCAGCCAAAGCGAGACTGAAGAACTCACGTGTTCTGGAATCGCCTATCTTGACCGGCTTCCCAGGGACGAATGATAAAGCGGATAGAATTTTGCTGCTCGGACAGATAGCAGCAGGAAGCGCGAGACCGGATTGGACATTGCTCGCCCTTTCGTCGCTGCTATCAGCGACGTTGGTCCTGGCAATGCAATCCATTAGTAGATGAAGGCGCGCGCCAGCCTTCGCTCGCAAGTTGCCGTACGAATTAGGCAGCTCACTGGCTTCATCGTCTCGCGCGAGTGCGCCAACGTTTCGAAGAGCTCTTCTCAGCGCACCGGATGGCGCGAGCGTACCGGCCGCTCGTGCAAGCTTGTGAGTGAGGATCGTCCCCTGCGGGAAAATCCGACCCCGGGCAGACCGATTGAATGCATTGGCTAGTTATCTGCGCCCGACCAGAACACCGACCAAGAACGCTATAGTGACTGCGTGTAGGGGCGCTTCTTGAGTCCAACGCGCCAAGCGGTCGAGAGGCGCACCTGGGTGCCGGCCTGCTTCGACGGCGTTGGCGGACTGAGTGGTTTCCTTGACCGTCTGGGTAGCCGCCTGAACGGCCTCTGGCCTGATTGAGCTTGTTTGGGCCATCGATACCACCGATCATCTGAGCTCTCCACGGCAACGCAGAAGATCGACGCCTGGAACGGAGAATCGTTCCCAGACACCTGTTGGCACTGCACTGAAGGGCGAAATATTTGAGAAGATTATGGGCTGCATACTCGCGCGCCTTAGTTCGGAGTTCTGAAAGCTCTGTGCTGAATTCAGGGCTTCTTTTCGTCCGCCCCAAAACTGTTCTTTCTCCTCCGGACGCCCCATTTCCCGGATTGCACGCCACTCCGCGGCTGCGACGAGTAGGAACGAGACGCTGCTCTAAGCGTTGCGGATTCACGTAAGCCGGAGGATCCATCATGGACTGGAACCGAATCGAAGGGAATTGGAACGAAGTCAAGGGCAAGGTCAAACAGAACTGGGCCAAACTGACGGACGATGACCTGACCGCCATCAACGGCCGGCGCGATGAGCTCGAAGGTCGGCTGCAAAAGCGCTACGGCTACGCCAAGGATCAGGCCCGCAAGAACGTTGATGATTGGTTTTCGACATTGCCCTGAACCTCGCGGTTAGAACAAACGCAACTCGCTCGGTGTCCTTAGACCGCCTTGCCACACGTGCGAGGCGGTTTTTGCTGCGACTGGATTTGGCAGGCGGACTAAATGCGCCAGGAACGACCGCGGCGGTCCTCGATGGTGCTAACCCGAAGAAAACCTGTCCGTGCCGGTAAATTGCAACAGCTTGCCCGAAACGATTCAAATTCTGCCCAGCAGAATCAAAATCAGCAGGATAACAATTACGAGGCCCAGTCCACCGCCGCCGTAGTAGCCGGTCCCATAAAATGGGCCGCCGCCAATGCCGCTAAAGCCACCCAACAAGGCAATAACCAAAATGATTAGAATAATCGTACTGATCGACATGGACTCTCTCCCATTTCGCTTGTGCACCAGCGTGGAAAGATAAGCCGATTCTGGAACCGTTGTTCCACCACATGAGGGGCGCTGGGATTTCGAGGCATGGGGACGCACCCAGGAACGTCATAATCTCCTTTTTCGTTAATCGCCGAGGGCAATGCAAACCGTGGAGGAGAGACCCCATGACTAAACGCGTTTTGATCTCTGTCGCCGCGGCGACTCTGATCGCTGGAACCGGTTTCGCTAATGCGCAGGGAACCGGAATGGGCCGTGAATCGCCGTCGGGCGGTGCCGCAACCCAGCAGGGTGGCTCGACAGAACAAAAGTCCGACATGAAGTCCGAGCAGAAGTCGATGGGCGCTGAAAAGAGCCAGCGCACCGAAGACCAGATGAAGGGCGGCAAGGACATGAAGGCGGAAGGCCGCGAAGACAAGGGCATGAAAGCCGAGGGCAAGGAGGACCGCGGCGGTATGAAGGCCGAACAAAAAGGTGATCGTGAGAAGACGACCGGCCAGGGCACGACCCAACGTGACCAAGGCCGTGATCAGAGCACGACGCAGCAGCGTGATCAGAGCACGACACAAGGCCGCGAGCAGACTACGCCTCAGAAGGACCAGAAGGCCCAGGGCAAGGAAGACCGTATGCAGACTCAGCAGCAGGGCGGAGCTGCGGGCCAAGACACGACCACGACGGGCCAGGCTGGCGCTGCCGGGAAGCTCTCGACCGAGCAACGCACCCAGATCACCAGCGCGATCAAGGAGACCCGCGTTCAGCCGGTGACGAACGTGAACTTCTCGGTGTCCGTCGGCACTAAGGTACCGCGCGACGTGACCTTCCATACGCTGCCGGAGCGAGTGGTGACGATCTATCCGGAATGGCGCAGGTACAAGTACATCCTCGTCAAGGAGCAGATCGTAATCGTGGATCCGAACACCTACGAAATCGTGGCGGTTCTGGAGGCCTAAATCCAACGGTTAACTGCGGGTCCAAGGCGGGCAGAAATGCCCGCCTTTCGCATGGAGCATGCCTGCTCAAAACCCCGTATCATCCGTTGCGGTCGACAGATTGAAATTCTTCTGGACCCTACACTTGGCAAGCTCCAACGCGATTCCCGTTGGAAGCGCCCGTTACAATGGCCCACGGGCCACTGTAGTCCGCGAACCCTTTCGCAATGGCCTCGCCGAGTCGGGTCCTGGAAGCGGCAAGGCTGCGACGTGTCCGTCTATTTCGACAACGACCAGAAAAGCGCGGCGCCGGTCGATGCCAGACGCTTGAGCGAGATGACGGGCCGGGCCCGACGGCGGACAAATAGGAACCAGCCACTCGATCGGCCGTTTGATACTCATGGTCATTGTCGACTGATCGGGTTTTTAGGATGGATCCTTTCATCGATCGGCGTAGCCAATCGCTTTGGATGGACATTGCGGTTGCCCCAAACGCGACACGGCTCCAGGGCGGCAAGGAGTGCGATGTTGTGATCATTGGCGCGGGTATTGCCGGGATTTCTACGGCCTATGAACTCGCCGTCGAAGGTCCGCGCGTTGTCGTGCTCGATCGTGGCAAGATCTCGGGCGGCATAACGGCGCGCACCACTGCGCATCTGGCGCCGCTCTGCGATGATCTGACGTCCGCGATGATCGGCCTGCGCGGGGAGGACACATCCCGCCTCTTCTACGAGAGTCAGGCCGCAGCAGTGGATCGCATCGAGGAAATCCAGCAGCGGGAATCCATCGAGTGCGATTTCCGGCGCCTGGACGGTTTTCTGTTTCAGGCGCGCGACACCGACGCGAAGATCATCGAGGATGAATTGGATGCGGTCCGCAAGGTCGGCGCGCCCGTCCGCCGGCTAGTCGGCGTTCCCCTCGCCCATTGCGCCCAGCAGCAAGTATTATGCTATCCGCGCCAAGGCACGTTTCACCCTCTGAAATATCTCAGGGGTCTTGTCGCGGCCGTCGAGACAAAGGGTGGCAGCTTCCACTGTGACACAGTTGTCGAACGGATCGAGGAGCACGACGGCAACGTTATTGTGACGGCCAGCGGCGGTACAGTAACTGCCCAAGCTGCGGTCGTGGCTACAAATGCTCCGATCGTCGATCGATTCGCCCTGCATACCAAAATGGCTCCCTATCGCACCTACGCGATGGCTTTTTCGATCAGGAAGGGAGCTATCCCGGATGCGCTGTATTGGGACACGCTGGATCCCTACCACTACGTACGGCTGCAGCCTGGTGATGATCGAACCGATTTCCTCATCGTCGGGGGTGGCGACCACAAGAGCGGCGAAGCCGATGACGCCGAGGTCCGCTTTCAGGCCCTTGAAGCCTGGACGCGCAAACTCATTCCAGCCGCGCAAGACGTCACCCACCGGTGGTCGGGACAGGTCCTCGACACCATCGATTACGCTGGCTTCATCGGCAGAAATCCGGGAAGCAACAAAATCTACGTGCATACCGGCGATTCTGGCCAAGGCATGACGCACGGCGTGGCGGGCGCCATGATCAACTCAGCACTGATCCTGGGGCGGGAAACCAAATGGGCCGACGTGTATGAGCCCTCGCGCAAGACGCCCGCGATCGGCAACTTCCTGAGAGAGAACGTAACCGCCGTGAAGAACTTCGCCGAGTACCTCGCGCCGGGCGAGCTGGCCGATGTCAGCGACCTGAAAGCCGGACACGGCGCCATCATCCGGCAGGGTACAGGCAAGATCGCAGCCTATCGTGACTCTTCCGGCGCGCTGCATGCCCGCTCCGCAGCCTGTACGCATGTGGGCTGCCACCTACATTGGAATTCATTCGAGACTTGCTGGGATTGCCCCTGCCACGGATCTCACTTCGCCATCGACGGAACACCGCTCAACGCTCCCGCCATCGGCCCGTTGGCTGAGGTAAGCATCAGGGCGGAACAACGCGATGACGAGATGCTGCAAGGCGAACCTGGGAACCTCAATCCGTTCGGTACTCTCAATCGCCTCACCTAGATCCACGGCGTAGGCACCCGACGTTGTGCTATACGCTCCTCGGGGCCCGCACGCGGGCGCTCAGATACTGAATGAGCGCGACTGTTTTTGCATCGATGATCTCGCCAGCCGCAACCCTGTTCGCAGCGTTCTCCAGGGTCGTCTCGACCACCTAGATATCTTCCCCCTCCTCCTTGATTCCGCCGCCTGCGCAAACTCTTTGTGCGGGCGAATAGGAGCAATGAAGAAGAAAATCTTCTCCACGATCGATGCAGGACTGACGTAGAGTTCGAACAATCGTTCGACCTCGACAATTCTGTAACCAAGCTCCTCTTCAATCTCTTTCCGGATTCGCTCTTCAGCTGTTGCACCGTCAAGCTTCCCGGCGCAGGCTTCCAGCACGTTCTCCTGTCCATCGTGAAGGAATATGGGCAGCCTCAATTGCCGGGTCAGCAATACCGTCTTGCGAGCCGGATCATAGGGAAGAACGACAGCAGAATTTCCACTATCGTAAATCTCGCGCTTGCGCTGCTGATGTTCGCCATCGCGCCTGCGCTGGGTATAACTGACGCTCATCAGCTTCCCTTTTTGCTTTGCACAAGCGTCTCGATGTTTCGGATATGTACTCTTTCGCCGACCGTTCTCATGGCCAATAAACGCCGACGAGGAGCTTTCGATCCAGGCGGCGGTACACCTCTCGGAACGAGCCGACGCTGCTAGGCCCGCGCCCGGTAAGCCGGCCATTCCACCGCCACGCCCGCAATAAAAACGTGACCGGCGGACGGGGCCTCTCGCACAGGCGCGCGGCATGGATGCCGCCGACCTTACCAACGCGAGCCACGCGATGCCGCGAAACAGTAAATCATCGAATGCCTGCTCTATGGAAAGCAAACTGGGCTTCCAGAGCCGTCCAAAGAACCTTCATCGCGCATACTTTCCAGACTCGTTAGAAGCTCGGGGAGATCGTCTGCAACGATGGAGCATCCAGCCTCCAGCAGCGCTTCCTTGGCGAATCCGCCAGTAAGGAGACCGGCGGCTGCCACACCGGCTGACCTCGCGGCCTCGGCATCATATGGAGTATCGCCAATCATGATAGCCTGCTTGACCGAGATACCTAACCTTAGAACCGCCAACTCGACCAGCCGAGGGTCTGGCTTGCCATGCTCGACATCGTCCCCACACGCCACACAGGATATGAGGTCGTCGACATCCAGAAGCGATCGGTAATGTTTGAGTTCTGGACCTTTGCAATCCGTAGCCAGCGCAATTCGTCCGCCAGCTTTGGCTATCGCCTCAAGTACATCACGCACGCCCGCGAAGGGCTTTGCCATTGCCAGATATTTGCCGTCGTAAATTTTCTCCTTGGCCTCAAGCACCCTTTTGCGCTCTTCAGCGCTCAAAGCGGGCGCAATGAGCTGAAGCGTCTCGTCGCCGTCCAATCCAGAATAGAGTTGCAGAATTTCATAGGGTACCGTTGCGCCAAAATTGGCCAACGATTCCTGCTGGCTCAGCAAATTCTGGCGCACACAGTCGACTAGCGTGCCTTCCACATCGAATATGTAGCCGGAAAACATACGGCCTCGCACACCTTACACCGCAAGCGCCCTGGATATAAAGTTGTGCGGTCGAAACGGTTCCTAGACAAATGGCAAAGCAATCGTGTTCGATCTGATGCGTCTTTTGTCGCGTTAGAGCTTCCGGTTCAGGCGAACCTGCCGCGAGATCAAGGCTCCCGCGGCGAGTCGACGGCCAAGCTCGCAAAACATCGATTGCTCGGTCAAGGCCAACTTTCCAACCTGGCGTTAGACGATTTGGGGTTCTTCAGCGTGGGACCAATGGCTGCTTGTACTCGTAGGTTGCATAGCGCGTTTCATTCCGCTTTCGCCAATGCAGCGAGCGCGGCCGTCGAAACGACCTGGTTACGGTGCCCGTCAAGAGGGCCGAAACCAACGGTTACGAATTTCAATTCGACCACGGCGAGAACCACTGCTCTCGACCTAATGTTGCCCGAGCGATCATCTGCGAGGCGGTCCCGCAGGGCGAGAGCCCGCGCAGATGACCGCCGCCTACTTCTGGCGAACTCCAAATGAGTTCCGCCAGAGGAACGTTTGTGGCGGCTGCTGATTTATCCGTACAGATACGTTTCAAAGGAGGTTTGACATGGGGCCCGACGAGGTCCTGCGGGGAATGTTGATGTATTTCGTGCTGCCGCTTTGGCTGGCCGCCGGCTTTGCCGATTATCTATGTCATCGCGCCGGCCATATCGAAAAGACAAGCGGATGGAGGGAATCGGTCCTGCACCTTCTTCAGTTCGGCGAAATGGCTCTTCCGGTGCTGGCCGCGCTTTTCCTTGAAATTACATCGGGCGTGATTCTGGTTATGATCGTGTTTCTAATACTTCATGAAGCGACCGCCATTTGGGATGTTCGCTACGCGTCGGCAATGCGCGAGATCGCGCCGGCCGAACAGCACATCCATAGCGTTCTCGAAATGCTTCCCCTGACGGGTTTGCTGCTGGTTATCGCGCTGCACTGGCCGGCTTTCGCTGCATTGTTCGGTTTTGGCATGCCGGATTTCTCATTCACGCTGAAGCAGCAACCGCTACCTGTAACTTACGTCGTAACGATGCTGGTCTTGACCGCGCTCCTGGAGGTTTTGCCCTACATGGAGGAGTTGATCCGCAGTCTGCGTCACCGGGACCAGCAGCACAATTACGGGGGTCTGGCTCGCATGGTTGAGCGGCTATTCTCTCGGGGATGAATGGATCGCAGCTTCCATTCTGCTCTATACTGTGACTGGCGCTTTCTGGTTGCCGGTGGTCTGGATGCAGATGCGCATGCGGGATCTTGCCATCCGCGCCGTCGAGTCACACTCATCGCTACCCTACGAGCATGCGCGTCTTTTCCGTTGCTGGTTCGCCTTCGATTTTCCCGCATTCGCCGCCATACTTATCATCTTCTGGCTCATGATCGCCCGTCCTGCCATCCCCTATTGGGACTAATCCTTGTTTGGTTCATGCTCACGTACGGTCCGACCGGCGCGACGTTTTGGATGGGAGACAAAGGCGTCGTGTGCTGCGAACCGGCCCGTCTAACTCTTGAGACCGGCGACGCATATAAGCTCAAGCGGAAGCTATGCACTTAGCCAACTCAGCCGTTTTATTCGGGCGGAGGAATACCGCGCAAAAGAGCGAAGATTGGCACCAGCCCGGCCATGCGAGATGGAATGACCGTACCGGTTAAAGAAATGCCGCGACCCCAATTCCCTACGTAACAGGTCGTGCCGCTTCCTTGACGGCCTGACTTGTGGTCGCCATTCCGGCCGCGTACGCAGCACCCGCGCCGAGCAGCAGCGCGCAGAAGCTTGCAAACATCACATACGCAAAGTGTTTGCGTGCCTCTTCGATTTGCGATTGCGTCGGAGATCGGACGGCGGAGCCGACCGTTTCGCGATTCGGAACACCCGACAAGGCCGCAACGCGGGCGCTGGCCGCGTATGACGGGCCGACCAGGTTGCTGGCGACACTGGTGGTGGACGTCGGGATCAGCGCCGCTGCCGCTACGACGACCACGGTCGCGACCGACCAAGCGGCCAAGGCCTGTCCTATTCGCCCGAGGCCGGTTTGATCGGGCGAATTGGCCGCCGCGACCGCGCCGCCGATAAAGGCGGCGATGATGCCCGATACGGCCCACCACACGAAGGCGGCCCAGGTGGCACCTGCAGGCGCGGACTGAGCGGTCGGGACATCAATCGCGAGCAGACCGATGCCGAATCCCAGCATGGTCAGTAGGATTTGGACAACCAATGAAGCAAATACTCCAGCCAGAACGGCCGACCAGGTCCAGCCGAAAAAGGCGTTAGGCACTGTACGCGGGGCCATGATGAACTCCTCCAGTTCAACAGTATTCGGTGCCCAACGCGGCGTTCAAACTTCTGTTCCCTTTCAGGAACTGCCGATGCTCTTCTCCGTTTAGAATTCTCAGAGGGACCTGTAATAGGAGTTGACAATGACGTTTGGCAGAGGCGTCCTGCTGTGGCTCTTGGGCATTCCCCTTCCCGTCATCCTGCTGCTCGCGTTGTTCTGGCGTTAGCTGCAGCGGCGGAAGCCGGTGGTCAGGATAGGTGTCCGACGGCTCTGTGCCGGAGGGACTGAATGCGGGGCATAAGGCCCAGAAGACCGAGACCCTTGCCAACAGCGGCACGATATTACGTTCGACAGCAGTGAGCGGGTGATGGTGGTGCCCAGGCTAACGCCGTCAAGAAGGATGGATTTCTTGCTCGGAGATCTGCAAGGAAGGCCGTTAGCGCATCATCTGCGCACGCTCTGCACTCGGGCGTCAGCAGCGTAATTCCCCAGCGTGCGAGCATCGCCTGTTGCACGGCGTTCGATGAAGGCATGAACACAAACGAGCGCGGGCGATGATCCCGGTGGCCTGATCTTTCGCAGGTCTGCCAAATGCCGTGCAGAAGCAGCCGGATGTTGGGATCGGACATGCTCTATCCGATGAACAGGATGGTGCGAGCCAAGGCGTCCGCGCGAAACTTGATATCCAAGAGGGTCGAAGGACAATCGATTGAGAAAATCGGTCTCGGTAAGAACCAGCGACGCATCGTCTTCGAAGTCGTCATGATACTTGACGATATGCGTCACGCCATCCGCAGCACCCGCCATCTGCTTCGCGTTCGCTTTGCGTCATGCTTCTTGTGAACTTCGAACGCCGTTTCGAGATTGCGGTCATGGTTGGTGGTGTAAATGGTCGAAAAATCGGGCTCGACGATGAGTTTATGAAGCTTCGACTCGGCGACGCGATCCGCAGCGACCTTCCAGTTTCGATCCAGCCAACTTCGTAAAGGATCCATTTCGCCTTGCTCCAGGCGATAAAATTCAGCCAGCATCTGATAACCGTCGTTCATTCCATCGATTACGTCGGGACTGAGGTCGAGCTCTTTCAGCAGCTGATCGACGAGGCTTTGCTAAGAAGGCAACCTCACAGCCATCGAGACGCCTGCCAACGAACAGAATCGCGTGACGGCGCTTGATGGCATCTGCCAAGACGTCCCTGGAAGATGACCTTTGCTGTGCTGCACTTGCTTCTGAAGTTGCCATCCGTTTCAAACAGGTCACCGTTTCAACAGGTCAGAGTTGCTCCTTTCGTTATTCGCAGCGGGCTTTGCCGAGGCGCCTAGCTGCAGGCCCGGAACTCGGAGGCTCCTCACTTGCGGCTTCGCAAGCTCCCGGCGATGACGAAGTAGAAAAGTATAAGATACCCCTTCATCTACAGATTCTTCACGCGGCTTCCACCTTGCGTCGAATTTGCTGAGCGCGCTCGCCGTTTAGTAGAACCAGCAAACACCGTTGTCTGTTCCAGTTAACTGCCGGCGAAGCTCTAAGTCTCTTCCCGCATGATGGCTGACCCGAGGAAACATAAATGTTCCTCAAGTAGGAAGCAGAATATTCGAAGTCGGCAAGTAAGCACCAAGGCGGAGGTTAGGAATGGCTACTGAGGCGCGATAGCCTACCCACAATCTTGATTGATACGCTTTCGCATCTTCGGCGGCGTTTATACTGCCGACTTTCGGGAAGGAGCTGGCTATCCATCGGCTATTGCAAAAATCGCCCTAGGAAGCGAGCGCTTCAGACGAGATCGTGCAGAATCTCGCCACCGACCGATAGCCTCAGCGTTCGCGCTTGCCGTTGCGGTTGGTGAAGCGGGCGTTGCCCAGACCGGTGCCGATAGTCAGTACGCCCCAACGCTTCACGTCCTGCATGAATGGGACCTCGGAGAGCCCCTGCACGAGGCCATCATTGTGCATGATGACGGCCGTGTCGTGCTCGCCGATCCGGGGGATCGCTTCGACGAGACTTGCCGGCAGATTGAACTTGCTACTCTCCCAGTTGCCCGGCAGGTTCTGCGCGCCCTTTCTGATCGTGCCGTCGCTCTCGATGACGCCTGGGCATGCGACGCCGATGAACGGCGCGAGCTTGAATCCCTCGTCTTCCGCCTTCGCGATCAGATCCTTGAGCATCTTGACGAGGCGCTTGACGGCGTTCTCACGGGTCGGCTCGTCGTCGGCATGACGCCATAGCTCGAACTTCCACACGCAGGCCCTGGAGAGGTCCGGCGCCTTCTTGCGACGCGTTTCCACGACGCCGCAGCGGATGTTGGTGCCTCCGATGTCGACGGCAAGGATGGAGTCATGAGCTTCGAAAATCCAGGATGGCGCGAGATGTAGCGCGCCGATAAGGCCTGCGTCGTCCGGGTGACGGTGGATCGGCACCATCTCGACCTTGAAGTTCTCGGCCTTGAGGACAATTTCGGCGCGCGCGATGGCGAGTTCGCCGAGCCGGCTGTCGCGAAAGCCGCCGCCCACTACGATGCGCTCGGTCTTGTCCCAAGCCTTGGTCTTGAGGAAGCGGCGCGTTACGTGGGCGAGTTCCTGCGCGAAGTCCTCGATGGTGCTGTGCACGACCGCTGACGCTTCGGTGTCGTCGCCGACCAGGATGGCGTCGAGTTCCTTCTTGCTGATGTTTTCGGAAAGCTCCTTCCCGAACGGGTCGTCGCCAGATTTGCGCAACGGCTTCCGCCACTCTTCGAGAGTTTCCCGGAAGGCGCCTTTGCTGGCGCGGTCCCCGAGGAATCCTTCCTCATCCTTCAGTTCGAGGTTGAAGCTGTCGATCTCAACCCACGGGAGGCGGGAGGCGCCGTGAGCGGCGATGCCGGTGGTCATGATCGTTTCGTCGGCCATGCTGAGCCTTGAACAAGCCGGGGGCAACTAGGCGGTTTGGCATTCAACACGCGCCCCGCACCGCGGTTCCTCGCGTTTTTAGGCAGGCTTCGCCAAATGCACGGTCCGGGATGAGGCGAACTCCTGCCGCACCCTGTTGACCCCCATCGCGGTCTCGAAAAGCGCTTCCTGAATGTCGCGCGCGATTTCGCCCCAGAACCTCCATCGCACACTGTGCCCAAGCGTGGCAAACTGTTCTCGTCCATCCGCCATTTCGTTCTCCCGACGTAGAATGGAACGCCGATGAGATCACGGGCGAATCGAAGGACAAGGCATACTTGACCTGCCATCGTCGCCGCCGCTTGGGCCGTCGCGCGCTGTGAGAGCTACCGATATGGGACGTTTGATAGCCTGGGTCGAGGACCTCGGCCATGACGAGATCATGCGCTTCCTTACCCACGAACTTGAATGAACAAAACGCGGCCACCGCCAGACCTAACCGTGGGCGCTGCGCAAAGGTGTCTAGCCAAAATCTTCGACCGCGGCTCGATTCCGCCATCGTCGTCCGATCAGTCGTAGCGGTTTCGCGAATTCGTTGAGCCGCTGGTCTGTTCCACTGTCCGCACCGATCGCATCTTCCGGCGCGCGTACCAAGCCACCACCGCGATAGTCAGCCACGCGAGCGACGCGCCGATGAAGGCGGCCGGTACGCTGCTGCGTACTACTAACATCGAAAAAGCGACTGCAAAGGCCAGCATGCCCAGCGCGCCGAGCGCGGCGCCAGCGGCGTCGACGGCGGCCGCCATTTGCCCGCGGCGCTCGCCGGCGAGACCCGCTTCGCGCTTGCGGCGGATTTCATGCTTCTCAATCAGCGTCGCGCTCGCGCAGAGTATGGCCGGAAGCGCGAGAAAGAGGCCGCCGACGAATGCTCCATAGCGGCTGCTGACGAGGCCGGTGAAGACGGTCGCGGCACCGCCGAGCGCGAAGCGGATCAGATATTCGTACCAGTGTCCTTCCTTGAGAGATGACGGCGAAAAGCGGATCGGGGTCATGTCTGACCTCCGGCGAAGACTAGCAGCCCGAAGGCGACGATCAGCCAGACGACCAGCGACAACGAGGTAGCCGTCACCGCTCGCAACTTCGCGCGGACAAGGAGATGGCAGACGATGACACTGTAGATGGCGAGCGCAATCGTTCCCGCAATCATCGCCTGAGTTTGCAGGGCGGCGTAGTCTGCCCCGTGCTGATGCACCGCGATTCCAAGCGTGGCGAGCGCGACCGAGGGGGCTGCTCCGAACAGGCCGGCGAAGCTCTTTGGACGCAGAAGATCTCCCAGCATCGCGAAGGCCGATACGACGGCGCCCCCGACGAGGAAACGGATGATGTATTCAGTCATTTCGCTCTCTTCCAGAGTTTCGAGAGCGGCCCGCCGGCCCCGTAGATTGGATCCTTGCGTGGCACAGGCACCTTCGGGATAGTTTTCAGCGCGCGCGGACGGTCCTCGACGGCCGTGCACTCGTCATAAGTACCGGTCGGCGGGTAGGCCCCGATGACGAGGAACTCATCGTCCGCTGAAATGCACTGATGGCCCGTGCCGGCGGGGAGAACGGCGACGTCGCCAGCTTTCAGCGTGAAGATCCTTCCCTTATTGCCGCCGAAGCGAACGCGGCCCTTGCCGCGCGCGATGCCTAGGACCTCATGAATCCTGGAGTGATAGTGCACGTAGTCGTAGATGCCGTCGCGCCAGGTGTCGCCCCATCCGTTAGCTTCGAATAGGTCCTCTATCACCGCCGCCGGGTCGTGGTGCTTGTCGAGATCGACGGCGCCGCGATAGATGATCAGCGGCCATCGCGGATGATTGGGAACGAGACCGTCGTCTTTGAAGCGGGCGGCATGGGGTTTTTTTGCCTGGACGTGTTCCGGAGCCTTTGGTTTCCCGGGGCGTCGGAGGCCGGTGGTGCGCTCAGCGTATTCCTTCAGACCTTCAAGAATCGGCATCGTCATTCTCCACTGAAGCTTCGACTGGGCAAGGTCGTGGTATCCGATGAGCGTCCTCGCTCGCAGAAGATTTCAGGTCCGCTCGCCCGGACAACACGCTCGACTGAATGTCCGCTGCGCTCGAGTGCCCTCATTCGCGGCTCCTCGAACGTCGGTCGGAATGCGATAGCTGGTCCCCTTCCCCACGACCCTTACTCAAGTCACGCCGTTTCAAAGAGCCGCTGTGCTTTGCGTAACTGTGGGTGACCTCGGCGCCCATCAGGATGATCTGCGACGTATAGTAGACCCAAATCAGCACGACAACGATCGAGGCTGCCGCGCCATAGGTTGATTCGAGTCCCTGCTTCCCGATGTAGAAGCCGATGGCCGCCTTCCCCACCTCGAAGAACAGCGTCGTGAGGAACGCGCCCAGCCAGACGTCGCGCCAGCCAACGGACACGTCGGGGAGCCATTTGAACATGATCGCGAAGAGCAACATCACAGCGCCGAACGAAATCAGTATGCTGACGACGTGAAGTGCGCCCTCCGGCAGGTAGGTGGCGGCATATTTGCCGGCCGCGGCGAGGCCTGCGCTCACGACGAGCGAGATCAGAAGGAGAAAGCCGAGTGCCAGCACGGCGGCGAACGACAGCACGTAATTGCGGGCGAAGTGCCAAAGCCCAGTTTTCTCGGACTCGTCCACCTCCCAGACCACGTTGAGCGCATCCTTCAGCTGCACGACGACGCCGATGGCAGCGAACAGCAAGGCTCCGAGGCCCAGGACGGTGGCCAGTGTGCCGGCGGCCGGGCGACTAGCCCCCGCCAGCATCGCCTCGATGGCCTTGGTCCCTGTTTCTCCGAGCATCTCCTTGATCGATGACATCACTTGGGAAGTGACCGCTTCATGGCCGAAAAGCAGGCCGGCTACCGCGATAGCGATCACAGTGATGGGGCCGAGTGAAAACACGGAGTAGTACGCGAGGGCGGCCCCTTGCCTGGCATCCTTGTGGCTCGACCAGTTGGTCGCCGCCTCTTTGACCACTGTCCACCACATGTCCGGTCCAACAGAAGCCGTCGTACCCCAACTAATAAAGGCCGTCCGAATGGAATGTTCCTGCGGAATACAACTGAGCGGAACTGGCACTGCGGCCGAAACGTTGCGTATCCTGGTTCTTGAAAGGATCGGGCGATGGCAGCCAACAAGCCGATCGGTGACAATGCGCGCAAGGGAGCCGTGCGCAAGCGCAGTCATCCTCACCAATTGGCGAGACCACCTGGACAACACGTCGGCGCCGGAATTTATTTGATCAGCCACCTACATTAAAAGGAAGTCGGTCCTTGGTGTGATGCCTGACTACTCCTATTCAGCCCCACGCCACCCACGCAAGAGCCTCTGCCGACAAAAGGCAGGGGCTTTTTGCTTGGTAGTCCACGTTTGCTGAATTGCGGCGAATGGCGTCTATGCGTCAATCGCGTCGGTTTGGCCCTCCGTCAATGACTTCCGGTCTTCCCCTGTAAACGGACATCGTCAGGGCCAGTGGGACGGGAAACCGACGTGCATCCGGCTCTTCTCCTGTCCCAGAGAAGCCCGATCACCTGCGGGCTGAGTTATGCTGCATTCGCCGCGAGAGCGCCGAGGACGTTCAATTCCTCCGAGTCCTGGCGGCGATACACTTCGTCGAAGTCCGTGCCTGGCTTCGGTCAGGATCGGTTCACGGAGCGGCTTTGCCCAGACGCGGAGATCGGTCGAGTGCGCAACTTCTACGGCAGATCGAATTTCCTTGTCCGCCTCACGAATGAACTGGTCGGCGATTTCCGGGGCCGCCGCATCAGCGGCAACTTTCGCCAGCTCTGCACCGTGCGTTTTCCGGAGCATGTCGTTGACCAATTCGTCATGAACGCTCTCGGGGACACCACTTAGCACCGCGGGCACCATGGCAACTGCCGCGGCGATTTCGGGATGCAAGCGCTGCGCCCGATCGCGTTGTTCCTGCGGCAAGCTGCGGACGTAGGCGCGGTATTCCTGATCCTGCAGCACGCTGGCCAAGTCGTCTTTTTCACGCCCCGGCAACTTGGATAGGGATGACTTGATTTCGGAGCGAAGCTTCCTCAGCGAAAGCCGCATCGCGTTCCCGGCGCCATGCCTCGAACGCCGCGGGCGTGCTGATCGAAGCGAGTTCACCCTTCTGAACATCGGCCAGCTTGGCCTTTGCGGCCTCCAGGGCGACCCGGGCGTCATCGAGTTGCTTCGTGATCTTGTTCATCCGTAAGTTCGTCCTTGGGTGGGAGGCGGGAGATAAAGCCCGAGCGAGTTGGCGGCGAGGCTACGCCGGAGACGTCCCACCAACGTCCCGCTGCGGCTGTTTCACGTCCCATAGCGTCCCATTCGGCCGCAGAAACGCAGCAAACCGGCTGCGCGAGATCCGGTACCCTGCTTCGCCACATCGAAGTAGGCGAATCCATCGGCGTTGCTGATTGGGTGAGCGGCAGAGGCGATGCAACGTTGACTTCGGAATGGCGAACTCGTGGATCACATCGCCCGGCCTCATAAGGTCGCCGGGGAGACCATCGTCGCCTTGCGCCGGCGCGCGTTCCGACGGCAGCGAGTCCCGTATAGCTTTGACCGCTGCCTCGATAACATCAAGTCGCGCGGCGATTTCGGCAGCGTCGGTCATCCTTGGCCCACCCCGGGTTTGGCTAGCTCGAATAATTTGTGACCACGCCGCGCGCCCATGCGACGCGCCTTGCCGACGAATGCGACCTTGCCGGAGGACACCAAACGCCGGAGCGCTCTCCGGGTTGCGACAACTTCGGCATTGGTCGGTATGCGCCAGCCCGGCCGAATCATGGGCCGCCGAAAGCAATAAGCGCACGATGCGAGCTCGCGGGCTGTGAGGCAGGGACGCTGGTCTAGAATGTGAAGGATCGCCCGCCGCAGCGCCTTGGGGCGGAACGCGAAACCCCTAGTCAGCCGAAAGTACGACGCCATAGGAATATTTCCTGACAACGAAACCGCGATTTTGAGCGGCCCAAATATAGTGAACACGGGCAAGGCTCGGCCTCGCATGACGTATCCCTCCATACCGGTCCCTATGAAATTTCCCGCGAATTCGCCCCTCGCCGCGTCTGCGGCGGCCCGTGGTGCGTTCGATCGATCTCGACCGCGAGAGCAGCGCGCGACAGCCGAACGCGCGCCGGCGGGCGATTGCAGGAGCCGGGGGTTGCTGGCAATTACGGGGCGTGTGCTGGTTCGGCTCAGGTGCTGTGACTGCTCAGCAGAGTTGAGTGAGCGCCTGTAGTCAAATGAAGCGAGCTCCGCCCTGCCTGGATGGTGGTATAGGCTGGTCATGCGCCGCCTCCCACGATGTGGAGTGGTCGATCTCCGCTTGCTTCCTTCCCCTTCCCTTCGCAGAAATTCAGACTTATCCGCTTGTTCAGGCCTACGAGAGCGTTGCCCGTTAGGGCGACGCTTAGGGCCGTAGGCCCCCGCGCAACGCGCGCCTCGTCAGCGGCTGGGTTGGAGGGTGGCACAGGTCTGGCCCCACCATATAAGCAGCCATCTATGCTGGGGGTCAGACCTGTGCCATGTGCCTTGCGACGACGAAACCAGGTGCGTCGGCTGACGCCCTCGGCCTCCCAAGGCTTAGTCCGCTCTTTGGAATGCTGGGCGAGCCACTCGTCTCGCGGCTGAACCCCCCGCTTCCTTCGTTTTTTGACCCTTCTTTGCAAACTGCGCGCGTTCCTGGCCTCTTCGCGCTCGGCCTTCAGTAGGTCGATGGCACCAATGGTGGTGATGCCCAGTTCAGACCTCACGGCCGCCGTCAAGCCAAGGCGCTTCGCTAGAGTATCCGCGCGCCAACGTATCGGTTTTGCCAGGACGGCATCGACTAGGCGGCTCGCTTCTTCAAGTACCATCCAGGGCGCCCAGATGCGCAGCCAAGATGCCATAGGGCGCCTTCGCTCGCCGGGCAGCATCGCCAAATGGTGCAACATGATCCGCGCGTCGTCGCGGCCGGCATCATCGTCCGGTAGGACGTAACCGTATTGGTGCACAAAAAGACGTTTCAGATCGCCGCATCGGAGCCGCGCCATTGAAGGCGGCCGCTTCTCAGCATTGCGGTATCGAACGTCTATCTCTCGATGGTTGGTTGTTGGACGTTTTCGCGGAACGCTATTGCGGACCAAGACCTTCTGTGTTTTAGTACCGACCTGCACAAAAATATCCTTTCTTCAGGGCTGCCCTTTTGCCGAGGGCGGCCCTTTACCTATGCGCCTGGCTTTCTGGTTTGTTGGATGAGCCGGCCATGGGCCGTTCGGATCGCCGCTTCCAACCGCCGAAGCTCGCGGTCGATCAGCTTGTCAGAGATCCCGATGCGCGCCATCCAGTCGCGCTGCACCCGGATTTGATCGCTAATGTATCGATCGCCGGACTCGGGCTTTAGCGCGGCTGCACGTTCGGCTTGCCTTACGATGAACGGCCAGCGGCGAGTTTGCGGAAAGGGGACGATCTCAGCAGCCATGCGTTAAACCCTCCTGAGGAAGAACCTTTCCGACTCGTCGGTAAAATTGGGCGAAGCAAGGGCAGAACACTCTGAGGGCGCCACGGCGCGCTGTGACGAAGCGGCTTCGATCCGTGTGGGCAAGGCGGCCAACACCGCAAAAGCCGTCGGGTCCACGGCGCCGGAATATTCGCGCGCACAGCGGATTAGGGCATCGCGGGTCCGGTAATAGGACCTGCCGCGCCAATCGTTTGCACGCGCCCTCTCTGGGGAGCCGCGGCGCTGAAGAATCCACTGCAATCCATCTGGGCACCGGATGACGCGCCAATTCGGGTTCAACACTACGACTATGTGCGGGTAGCCGTCGGCCGTCTCACGCAGGCTCATTTCGCGCCGGCCTCTTCCAGCTTTTTGTGCCAGGCCAGCTTGGGCACGCGGATCAGCTTGCCAAATCGAATTACGGGGATCTCGCCGCGCTTCACCGCCTCGTAGCTTGCATTACGCGTGAGCCCGACCAGGGCACCCGCTTCGGGCACGGTGTAGACCAATCGCTGAGCCCCTTCCTCGTCCTTCATGGCGTCATCCAATAATGGTGTGTATCACCAACTATTAGCCCGTTCTGCGTCTGTTCGCAAGTAGTGGACGATACCGACTATTCCGGATAACGTTCACTTTATGGAGATTGGTCTCAAATCGTTTTTGCCGAAGCTCGCGGGTCGTTTACAGACCACACCGGGTTCGCTTTACGAGTACCAACGCAGATTGGTTGCGCTCGGGGTCGTAAGACAGCGCAAAGGCAAAGGCCCCGGCACTGGCGTCAGACTAACTGCCGAAAATCTGGCAGCCCTGATCCTCAGCCAGATGTTCACGGAGAATCCCTCGCTTGTGGACGAACGCGTCAAATGGTTGTGCAAGTCCACCCCGATGGAGAAGTGCGCCTTTACGGGCGCCGCGACGCTTCGAGAGGCGGTCGCTAGGATCCTGCTCATGCCGGGAATTGAACGGAGGCCGTTTCACCGGCTCGTGGTTTATCGCGATCAATTGGAATCGACGCTTTACTTTCAAACAGCACCGAGCAGCATCGCAAAAACTTTCTTCGAAGCTGGCAGAAATCTGGCTGAGTATACGCCGATTTCTACGATCCGAGAATTACGCCATACACCACTTTTCGACATTGCAGGCGATTTCCAGTCGGAGGTCGGCGCATGATCGACCGAAGCATCCGCGAGGGGAACCACAATGGCTAAGCGACGACGCGGACACAACGAGGGCACGATAGACAAGCGCAACGGCAAGCCCTACCGAATTCGCTACACGATCAACGATCGCCGTTACTGCAAAGCGTTCACGGGGACGGTCGCGGAAGCCAAGGAAAAAATTCGCGAGCTGCTCCACAAAGGCGACACCGGCCAGCACATCGAGCCCGACAAGATCACGGTGAGTGCATGGATAGATCAGTGGATCGCGGCTGGCGCTCCTCGAGGCCACGGCAAGCGACGAAAGCCGGTTGGCCAGCGCGCGGTCGAACGCTACGAACAGTTGTTGAATGAGCACGTCAAACCGGCGCTCGGCGGGACGCGATTGCAGCAATTGCAGGCGACGAACATCGATGCCCTCTATGACCGACTCAAGATTAAGGTCGAAGCGAAGGATCTATCTGCTCGCACGGCTCATCACGTCCATATCGTCTTCAATTCATGCCTGGGCACCGCGCAGCGCCGCAAGCTGATCTCGGTAAACCCCATGTCCGCGGTCGAACGTACACCGGACCCGGAGGCGCGGCAGGAGGATGCCGACTCAGACGAAGGCACCGATACCATCGGCGAGGGTTTGAGCCCGGACGAGCTCAAGGCGCTGATAACAGGCTTCCGGCAATCACCGCTCTACCCCGTCGTTGCGTTGGCAGCCGCCACTGGTGCGCGCCGGGGCGAATTGCTGGCGCTGCGCTGGTGCGATCTTTCTGTGGAAAGCAAAACGCTTCGGATCGAATGGGCGCTGGAGCAGACGAAAAAGCACGGCATCCGGCGCAAGCGGCCGAAAACCAAGCGCGGCTGGCGCACCATCGACATCGATGACGCAACGCTCGAGATGCTGCTCGATGTCAGGGATAAGCACCTGCGCATTGCCGCTGGAATCCCTGACGGGGTCGACGTCGATCTCTCGCTGGTCAAACTGCCAGCCGAAGCGCTGATATTCCCGGCGACTCCAGCGCCCGGCTTGGATTTCTCGTTCACGGCCTGGCGCAATCCGAGAAATTTCAGCAAGGAATTCGCCCGCCGCGCCGGGGTGATCGGCTTCGGAGCAACCCGCTTCCATGACCTCAGAGGCATTCACGGCACGGCCCTGCTCGACGCCGGAACGCCGGTGCATATCGTGGCCCAGCGCATTGGGGACGATCCGGCGGTTCTTTTGCGGAACTACGTCAAGCGCCAGCGGACTAAGCAGGCTGCCGAAAACCTCGCCTCGACGATCAGTGGCTTCGTCGGCAGCTTCCTGGGCAAATGAATTGGTACGTTTTTGGTACGCCGTTCGCCTTGCGTTCGGGTCCACCATCCGCTAAGTGGCTGATCCTTCAAGGTTGGAAGGGTGGCCGAGTGGTTTAAGGCACCGGTCTTGAAAACCGGCGTGCCTGCAAGGGTACCGTGGGTTCGAATCCCACCCCTTCCGCCAGTACCCTGTTTCCCTTCGTGCCTCCCTGTTTCGAATCCACAGTGAAATCAAAGACTCCCGCCGTTGAGGCACTGACCGATCGTTGGCAACGGCCTGGGCAGGCCCGCCGTAGCCCTCCTTGCGAAATCGACCAGGCCTGCCCCCTCGGCACGGTCTGCCTCCTGTCGTCGTTACGGTCCGCGTGACGATGCTCGCATGGAACTATGCGGCGCGGGTTTTGCTTTTTCGGATCGGGCGACTTTTGCCTTTTTAGCGGTTTTCATCGCAACTAATCCCGTGTCGGCGGGCGCTGCAGCGGGAGCGTTGCTGCCTGAGCTTTCAACCGATGTCGCGAGAATTTCGCGTTGAGCATTTAGCCAATAGTTGTCTGCCTGGCCCTCGGGTTGACCGTCGGCGATCCAGAGGTAGTAGGCGCGTTCGCGAATGGCCTCGTCGAGATTTGGCATGGGAGTCTCCTTTTATGATGCGCCCAGCCCCGGCAGGCAAAGTCTTGCTCTCGTAAGGTTAACGAAATCTTACCTGCCGGTAGATTGCCTAGCCGGACTGCGATCAGCAGGTGTCTTTGAAGTGCGTCAAGATATTTGGGCGGGCGAAGTCGTCTTTCCGAACAGCGGGTATCGATAGCGCCTAGCGGCGTCCGGTCCTGGTCGAAGGCACCGGCTCTTCCGCAACAGGCTCGTCATCAGCAATCGCGCGCCAGCCTGCCCCTTCGAGGTCGTCGTACTGGCCGTTCTTGAGCGACCAGAGGAAACCCATCAGGCCGATGGCGCCGAGCGTGAGTGCCAGCGGCACGAGGAATACCAAAACTTCCATCAGCAAAACTCCCTGGCGCCGCGATGCGCGCGCGCAGCGCATTCAAGATCACCAGCAGCGACGAACCCGACATGGCGGCGGCAGCGACCAGCGGCGTGGCGAGGCCTGCGATTGCGAGCGGCACGGCAAAGAGGTTGTAGCCTGCGTGCAATCTTGTCCGCCGGCGTGACGGCCGCGCGCCATCCATGGATACCGAGCTGTTCGGCCGCATGGCGTACGGCTGGCTCGCGATCGCCGGACAGAATATCGACTTCGATCCCGGTCTTAAGAAGCGTGGCAATGGGCCGCCGCATCGGGGCGCAGGCGCTGGCGCACGGCGAAGACGTGCCGCGTCTCGCCGTGACGGAAGGCTACGACGGATGCCTCGGGATCCCGGCACAGGATCTACCTTTCGGCGCTAGCTTGCGAGGTGCATGTGGAAGTGCCCGGGCACTTCCTTTCCGGATCGACGGCCAATATTCCCGGGATCATTGCGGGCGAAATGGAAAAGAGCCGGAAGAGCGCCAGGGACATGCTGGCCGCATTCGATGTCGCCGCAAACAAGGCCGGCATTCCGCACGAAAACATTCTCGAGAAATGCCCGACCTTCGCCGTGCCGGATCTCCTCGTGGACTACGCGCGGCTTCGCGACCTCACCATTGTGCCGGTGCCGGAAAGCTACGATCAGTGGTACGCAGAAGCCGTGATATTCGGATCGGGCCGTCCTACTCTCGTCCTGCCCGAGGGCCCGCGGGCCCGTCCGTTCGAACTGGGGACGGTCGCTATCGCCTGGGATTTCAGTCGTGCTGCGGCCCGGGCGATTTCGGATGCGATGCCGATGCTCGAAAAGGCGAGTAAGGTGCGGATCGTTACCGTCACCAACGAGAAGAAGCTGGATAGCAAGCATTCCGCCGCAGCGCTGGCAAAAAACCTGGCGCGACACGGCATCGACGTCGTGCTCGACAAGGTCGACGCCAACGACCAGCCGATCGGCGAGGTGCTCGAAGCCTATACGGCATCACATCGGGTCGACGTTCTCGTGATGGGCGCTTATGGACATTCGCGATGGCGCGAATTCATCCTCGGCGGCGCCACCCAAGAGCCTGCTGTCGAGGCCGCCGCTCCCGATCCTGTTTTCGCACTGACGGCCAGCCGCCATTGTCGTCGTGCGGCAGCGTCACGAAGGCGCATGCGCTCAAAAAGGGCTAAAGCGCGAGCCTGACGTTGCAGATATCGTGCTCCTGGGGGGCCGACTTCACCTCGAAGCCGAGGCTGCGGCACATCGCCAGCATCACCGTGTTTTCGGTCAGCACGTCGCCGGAAATCGCCCTCAATCCTTCGGACTTTGCATATTCGATGATCATCTGCATCAGGATCCAGCCGAGCCCCCTGCCCTTGAGATCGGATCGGAGCAGGATCGCGTATTCGCCGCTCTCATAGATCGAGTCCGAATGGATCCTGACCACCCCGACCAGTTCGTTGGTCGCCTCGTCGAAGGCGACAAAGGCCATCGCCCGGGCGTAGTCGAGCTGGGTCAGGCGGGCGATGAATTCATGGGAAAATTCCTTCATCGGTGCAAAGAACCGGAGCCGCAGATCCTGCATCGTGACGTGTTTCAACATCTCGTGGATCGCTGGCTCGTCCTCAGGCCGGATCGGACGGACGAACACCCGCCAGCCGTCCTTGACCTCGATGTGACGCTGCCATTGCGAGGGATATGGCCGCACGGCAAAATTCGCCGGGCCCGAGCCACGAAATTTTCGTTCCACGCGCCCGATCACAACCCGCGCATCGACCGCCAGCACGCCCGCCTCATCCGCCAGCAGCGGATTGATGTCGAGCCCACGGATATCGGGTATGTCGGCGGCCATCTGCGCCAGCTTGACCAGAACCATTGCGACTGCGTCCTGCTTCACCGCCGGCACGTCGCGATAGGCGCGCAATAGCCGCGAGACACGGGTACGTTCGATCAGGCTGCGCGCCAGTTGCAGGTCGAGCGGCGGCAGCGCCAGCGCCTTGTCATTGATGATCTCGACTGCCGTTCCGCCACGGCCGAACACGACAACAGTGCCAAAGGTCGGATCGTCGGCGAGGCCGAGAATGAGCTCGCGCGCCTTCGCGCGCACCACCATCGCCTGCACCATCACGCCCGATATTCGCGCCTCCGGCCGCAGCGATCTTGCCCGCGCGAGAATCTCGCTGGTCGCCTTGCGCACCGCATCGGCGCTGGTGAGATTGAGTACCACGCCGCCGACATCGGATTTGTGGACGATGTCGCGCGACATGATCTTGAGCACGACGGTCGCCCCCCGCGCAAAGATCGCATTCGCATGCGTGACCGCCTCGTCGGCATCGGCGGCGGCAAAGGTAGGCACGGCCGCGATATCGTAGGCGTCAAGGAGCCGCTTGATCTCGATCGGATCGAGCCATGAACGGCCGTCGGCCAGCGCCGCAGCAACGATCTGCCGCGCTGCATTGATATCGGGAGCGAATTCGATCGGCATCGCGGGCGGAACCTGCGCCAGCGCCTCCACCACCTCGCGATGGCGGACCAGATGCATGAAACCGCGCACGGCGTCGTCTTCGGTCGGATGGTTCGGAATGCCGGCCGCGCTCAAGAGATCGCCGATCGATGGCTCCGCGCCGACCCAGACTGCGAGAACGGGCTTCGGCGCCGTGCGCTGCCCGGCGCGATATTTCTGCACCGCGTCGGTCACGGCCACAGCGATTTCGTCGGCGCGCGCAATCGCCGTCTGCACGTTCATCACCAGCACGGCGTCGTTTTCGGGATCGGCCAGCAACGCTTCGAGCGCTGCGGCATAGCGCGCGGGATCGGCATCGCCGACGATATCGACCGGGTTCGATTTCGACCATGTCGGCGGCAAAACCGCGTCCAGCTTCTCGCGGATCGCCGGCGAGAGAGCCGCAGGAATACCGCCGAGTTCGACCAGCCGATCAACCGCCAGCACGCCGATGCCGCCGCCATTGGTCAGAATCGCAAGCCGCTTTCCAGGCGGCGATTTGACCCGGCCGAGCGTCTCGGCGCAGTCGAACAATTCGCGTAGATTCGATACGCGCAGGATGCCGGCGCGTTGAAACGCAGCGTCATAGACGGCATCAGCGCCGGCGAGCGCTCCGGTATGGGTTGCTGCGGCCCGCGCGCCTTGCGCCATGCGGCCTGACTTGACGACCACGACCGGTTTTATTCTGGCGGCTGCCCGGGCGGCCGACATGAACTTGCGGGCATCCTTGATCGCCTCGATGTACAGCAGGATGGCGTGGGTCTTTTCATCCAGCGCGAAGTAATCGAGCAGATCGGCGATATCGACATCGAGCTGGTCACCGATCGAAACAATGCCGGAAAATCCGACGGCCCGCTGTGCCGCCCAATCCACCATGCCGGCGGCAATGGCGCCGGACTGCGAGATGAGCGCTAAATGGCCCGCGGCCGGCATATGTGCGGAAAAGCTCGCATTGAGACTGACGCCCGGCATCATGATGCCAAGGCAATTCGGGCCGATCAACCGCATGCCGTATTCTTGCGCTGCGCGCTCCGCTGCTTCCGCGAGCGAGCCCGGACCGTGGCCGAGCCCAGCACTGACAATGACGGCGCCGGCCGCGCCGCGCCGACCCGCCTCATCTATCAGGCCGGCGATGGTATGGGCAGGCGCCGTGAGGACAACGAGTTCCGGCGCAAAAGACAGTTTTGCGATGCTGTCTGCGGTCGCGACGCCATCGATCTCGTGATAGCGCAGATTGACGAGGCCGAATTCGCCCTTGAACTGGGCCTTGCGAATATTGTTGAGAATGGCACGGCCTACCGAGCCGTGGCGCGGGCTAGCCCCTACCAATGCGACGGAATGCGGCGAAAGCAAATTTTTCAGACGATAGGTGGACATCGTTTTCCAGTACCGGCAGGTCGCGGCCTACTGTGAGCCTGGAAAGATGTGCAGCGCAATGTTACGTTTGCGCGACAAGTTGGCCTGGAACTGTTCACGCGCCATAACAAATCGCACTCGGCGCGCCGTCGGCAGGGGCGATTTCAGGTGCATGCTACTGGCCAATCAGTTCAACGAGCGTCCGCTGATCAAATTCGACGTGGCCGCAATCATCCGCTCGGCATGCCTGAACAGCCGTTCGGAATCGCGGCGGAAGAAGTCGAGCTGATGCTGGCCGCATTCCTGGCACATCGTCCTGAGGTCCCGCACCGAATGCGCGCTCGCCATCTTCGCGACGAACTCCGTGTACAAGTGCATCTCGGTCCGTGTCCGCTCCAGCATCTCGCCGCCGAGAAACACCCATTCCTCGAACATCATCTTCTGGACACCGAGCATGAACTCCAGCGCGCCCTGATTCAGTTTGGTGGCTTCCACTTCAGCATTTGCGGCCGCAGGAAAGGAACCGGAAGCGGCCCGCTCAGACAGCTCTGACATGACAATCTCCGATTTCTGAATTTCCGCCGAAACGGTGCTGACCGGATAGCGATACTGACCGGATTCGGATCGAACATTGAGGTCCATCAAACTGGCGTTATTGCGTCCGCAGCACCGCCGCAAGGAGATGAGACAAGGAACTCACGGAGACGAAAGGTCGCATCCCTGCCGCCCAGGGATCAGTACGACATCAGCACCGGCACGGTCATGCAGTCGAACGCACTGCGCGTGACAATGTCCGACGGGAGCGCTGCGAACGATGACGTCAGCAGGCTCGGGCCTGTTTCAGTTCACGATAAGACGCGATGGCGGCGCCGAGCAGCACTTTCCTTCGATGGCGATAGCCCGGCGGCACCTTGCTTCGTTTACCGCTTTCGGCCTGCGGCGATCGGCTGGGAAGGCCGGCGAAACGCCTGAGATCGCGGAGGTCGCCCAATGCGCGTTGCATTCGCTTTGCCGGCCGATGGAGGTGATGCAACTCGCCGCGGCTCTGCAGCGCGACGGTTTCCGTGAGCGCTTCCAGCATGTAGCGGAAGCGTTTGACCCTGATCCGCAGCCGGTGACGGCGCGATTCACCCAGCGCCTTCAGGTGGCGTCCCTTGCGGATCAACCGTTCGTGCCAACGGTTGAGTTCGCGCGCGCAATAGGCTTGCAAAGCCTCCGTCTCATTCCGCTTGCACCGCGCCAGCCACTCTCCCTGTCTGGTCCACTCAGCGATTGCCGAGATCAGGCGGCGCGTCCGAACGGTGCGCAGACAGCGAACCAGGCGGCGGTGATCCCACGTCTGGCACTGATCGGCCTGCTTGATGATGTGCTCTGCCCAACCGCGGTAACGCTTGCGGCGTGCATATTCGACCAGGACGTCGCTGTCGCGTGCGGCGCCGAGCGAACCATTCAGCCAGGCGATTTCTTTTTTTAGACGCAGCCATTCCGCATCGACCACGATCGGCGCGAAGAACGCCACAGCGGCGCGCAACCGTGTAATCGCGACGCGGATCTGATGCACCGCCTCGGCATCGCCGGCGCATGCGCTGCTGTGCTGGGCCTTGATAGAAGCGATGCAGTCGAGCGCAATCGTCTGGAATGCGGTTGCACAGTCGAGACTCACCGCGGAGGTGTTGTGCAGGCCGGATGTACTGGTTGGGCGGCCGCGCATCGTCAAGGCTCGTCCGGCACCAAAGGCAGGACCGCCCGGGCGTTGCGCAGCGACTGTTCCGGCGTCCCAGAGGCATCGATCATATGCCATTGTACCGCGCCGAGCGCGAAAGTCTCCTGCTTCAGGGCGACGCTTCGTGTCGCATCGGACGCATCATCCCTGCGCTGCTCGATCCGCGCCAGCCGCGTCGCGAGATCGGTCGTCAGAAAAAGGCCGACGAACCGCGCATTGTGCGTGGCCGCGAGATTCTCGATTTCCTTCCGTTCCGCCTCCTGCAGATAGGCGGCATCGAGCACCACGGAACAGCCCTGGGCGAGCACGCGCAGCGCAGCGCTCGAAAGCGCTTCATACACTCGCTCCGTCGTTGCGGGTCGATAGGCAGATTCCGGCAGAGCGGTGGTTTCGCTGGTACCGAACAGGCGCTTGCGGACGACATCCGAGCGCACGATGAGCGCGCCGGGTGGCGGCTCGATCAGACCCGCGAGTCCGCGTGCAAGCACCGATTTTCCTGTCCCCGACAACCCGCCGATTGCCACCAGCAACGGCGGCTTGGGCGCAATGAGGCGTCCGGCCAGATCGAAATAGCGCTTGGCCTCCTGCCGCACTGCGTCGCTCTCTCCGGCATTTTCGCTCTTCACGAACAGCACATGCGCGCGGATCGCTGCCCGCATCGACAAGAACAGCGGCAGCAGGCGTAGCCCATCGAAGTCTTCATCCGCGGCTGCGGTAACGTAGCGATTGAACACTGCGTTTGCCGCTGCCCCCTGATTGAAGTGGATCATATCCATCAGCGTAAACGCGAGATCGTAGAGAATGTCCGTCGTGGCAATGACGGGATCGAACTCGATGGCATCGAACAGCAGCGGCCGGCCATCGACCAACGTAATATTCGCAAGATGCAGGTCGCCGTGGCAACGGCGCACGAACCCCTGCTCGGCGCGCTGTCTGAGCAGCGGTTGCAATGTCGTTGCAGAGGCGCGGCTGGCGGCATCGAGTTGACCGATCGCAACGGAATCAAGTCCGTGCACGGTTTCAAACTTTGCGGTATTGCGGTCGATGATGGGTAGAACGGAGGCAAGCCAGCTTTTGCCGTCGTGGCGCGGTGCCCTGTCGTGGGATTGCAGAACCGCATCGGCCAAGGCGGTCGCAAGCGACGGATCGATCGTCTTCGATGCAGCGATACGGTCGAACGACTGCTTCTCGTCGAACCGTGTCATTTCGACCGCCCATTCGACCGCGGTGCCCGAGCCGCCGATTTCGAGAACGCCATCGGAATTGCGCGTGATGGGAACAACACGCCGGTAGAGCTCGGGAGCGTTGCCGGCGTTGACCTTCAGTTCCTCCTCGCAGGCGTTCTTGCGCTTCTCCAATGTCGAATAATCGAGGAATGGTAACCGCACGGCACGCTTGATCTTCAATACCCGATCAGCTCCGAGAAAAACCATGGACGCATGGGTATCGATCCGCTTGCCGCCCCCGGCTGCACCGAAACTGGAGCGATCGAGGAAATCGAGCACGTGTTGCTGATTGTCAGCATCGGCTGCGGCAGCATCTGGGGGTGGTCGCATAGTCATGGCTGCAGCACAGCGGCGCCCGTGATCTGCCCGGCGCGCAGTTTGGAGAGGACTTCATTCGCTTCCTGCAACGGAAACACGCTGGTGTGCGTCTTGATGCCAGCCTGCGCCGCGACCTTGAAGAACTCGATCCCGTCGCCCCGCGTCAGGTTGGCAACCGAAAGCAGCCGCCGCTCCTCCCAGAGCATGCGGTAAGGGAACGAGGGAATGTCCGACATGTGAATGCCGGCGCAGACCACGCGCCCGCCTTTGCGCACTGCTTGCAATGCCAACGGCACCAGGGAGCCGACCGGCGCGTAGATGATAGCTGCGTCGAGCGGCACCGGAGGCTGCTCCTCCGACCGGCCGGCCCAAGCTGCGCCGAGCGATAGTGCAAGGCGCTGCGCCACGACGTCGCCCGCACGAGTGAACGCGTAGACCGAACGCCCCTGCCAGCGGGCCACCTGCGCGATGATGTGGCCGGCTGCACCAAAGCCGAAAATACCGAGATGTTTTCCATCGCCCGCCATCACCAGCGAGCGCCAGCCGATCAGGCCCGCACACAGCAAGGGAGCGACAGCGACATCGTCGTCGGCCTCGCCGAGTGGGAAGCAATAGCGCGCGTCCGCGACGAGATGCGTGGCAAATCCGCCGTCGCGCGTGTAGCCGGTGAAGCGCGGGTGGTCGCAAAGGTTCTCACGGCCGCTCCGGCAATAGGGACAGTCGCCGCAGGTATGACCGAGCCAGGGAACGCCGACCCTTTCGCCGATCCTTAGAGACGTCACAGCGGGACCAAGAGCTTCCACCCGACCGACCACCTCGTGGCCGGGAACGATCGGGTAGGCAATATCAGGCAGTTCTCCATCGACGACATGCAGGTCGGTCCGGCACACGCCGCACGCGCCAACCTTGATACGTACTTCGTCGGCCCCGGGCACCGGGTCCTCGCGCGGCTCAAGCCGCAGTAACGCGCCGGGCGCTTGCAGGACCATGGCGTGCATTTCGTCCGGTATCCTCACGCAAACATGTGCGCTCTATCCGTGACGAGCGGGTCATTCCTGAGTCCGTCAATCGAACCCACCCGAACTTTTCCTAACATGGCTACGTCGGCAGCGCAGCACCAGCCACGGCGTTTTGCCATTTCTTGAGCACATGGAACAGGAGATCGCCACATGCGCGCCCATTTATAGTGTCTCGCTCCGTCACGATCGGACCATATCTGGAATCGCTCGAAGACGCCGACATGACAAGGGCGGGCTGGGTACGCCGGCACCTCCCGCGAAAGCAACGACCTACCCGCGCGCGCTCTCGCCGTTTTCTCCTAAGACTGCCCTGCCATCGCCGGTCGTAAAGGCCGCGTTGCGGGGCATTTTTATTGATGCCCGCCAATCGATCTATCGATTGGATCTCGCCTCCAATTCTCGCACGGCCTTGAAGCCGTGCGAGGCTGCCTGCAGCGCCTCGTCGATATCGGATGCGCGATGCGCCGAGGACAGGAACATGTTGTGCTGGGGATGAAAGAACGCGCCGTGGCGGAGCGCGACTGAACAGAACGTCCTACCCTTGCGTACTTCCGGATCAGCCTCGAACAGCATCAGCGGCATTTGTGGCGGGCCGCTTTGGCGGATCGCGATGCCGTGCTCGTTCGCCAACGATGCCAATCCCTCGCGCAGCCTCATGCCCATCGCACGAATATGCCCGGGCACATCCGTCTCGCGCGCGATCCGCAGCGTCGTTCGCGCTGCCGCCATCGCCACCGTGCCGCACCAGAACGACCCGGTAACGAATACCTTGGTGGCGGCTTCGCGGAAGCGGTCGTTGCCGGTAACGGCGGCCAGCGCGTAGCCGTTGGCGATCGCCTTGCTCCAGGCACACAGGTCCGGACGCACGCCGAACGCTTCCCAGCTCCCCCTGACATCGAGACGCAGGCCGGCCCGCACTTCGTCGATGATCAAAGCGGCGTCGGCCGCGTCGCATGCCGCACGCGCGGCTGCCGCGAATTCCTTCGTCGGCAGTTCGAGATCGCGACCCATGTCGTGGCGGAAAGCCGTCACCAGGACCGCAGCGAGATCCTTGCCCGCTTCTTCGACCGCCGCACGCAGGCTCTGCACGTCGTTGTACTCGAAGTGTACCAGATGCGCGCGATCCTCGGCGGTCACGCCGGCAACGCTCGGCGAGCACCATGGCAGCGCGCCGTGATAGCTGCCACGCGCAACCAGCACCTTGCGGCGTCCGGTGCCGGCACGGGCGATCGTCACGCAGCACGTGGTCGCATCGCCGCCGTTCTTCTGAAACATCGCCCAATCGGCATGCGGCAGCTTGGCGACGAGATCCTCGGCAAGCTCCACCATGACCTCGCCCGGGCCGTTCAAGCAGTCGCCTTTGGCGGCCTGCGCTTCAGCCGCCGCCTGAACTTCGGAATGCCGGTGGCCGAGCAGGATGGGCCCCCAACTGCACATGAAGTCGATATATTCGCGCCCGTCGACGTCGCGCACGCGACAGCCCTCCGCGGACGCGAAGAACTGCGGATAGCCTTCCGGGAGCCGCGCGGCATTCAAGTGGCCCCACATGCCGCCGGGAACGACCCGCTTGGCCCGCGCCCGCAACATGGCGTCCGCTGTGTGCGTTTCGCCCAACAGCGCCGTGTGCTCGGTCATGACGTTCTCTTGTTGTAATTCGCCGAGCAGAATAAGGACCCGGCCGCGTGGCTGGGCGGCGCAGGCGTCACACTTGCATCAAACCATCGGTCAAGACAGGCGACAACATCCCTTTGGCACGGCGCGGTCGCCAATGGCGACGGTTCCCGGTGCGCAATCAATCTGATCGGGTGGCTTTTGGCTCGCTAAGCCAATAAAAGACGCACTCCCGTCGCACGGTCGCTTGCCAAATTCGGTTCGGAGCCACGTTGAACGACTATCGTCCCATCGCCGTCCTCGCGCTCGTTGCATTCGCGTCGCTCGCCTTCGCGGGCTCCGCGACGGCGCAAAGCGCGATTGCCGCCAACGTCGCCAAACCGGGATCCCTCCCCGAAATCGCCATTGGGGCTGCCAAGGCGCCGGTGACCATCACCGAATATTCTTCGATGAGTTGCCCGCATTGCGCGGCGTTCAGCCAAAATGTGCTTCCGATGCTGCGTTCGAAATACATCGACACCGGCAAGGTACGCTTCGTGTTCCGCGAATTTCCACTCGACATCAAAGCTGCCGCAGCCTCGATACTGGCGCGCTGCGCCGGCAAGGGCGATTCCGAAAGATACCTCAGCGCAGTCGAGACCCTGTTCAAGCTGCAGGAACGCCTGATGGCGCAGACCAAGGATACGCTGATCTACGTCGGCAAATTGCATGGAATGAGCGAGCAGGAAGTCGAGACCTGCGAGCAGGATCAGGCGCAATTCGACAAGCTTACCGCCGACCAACAATACGCTTATAGCGAGTTGAAGGTTACCTCGACGCCGACTTTCTTCCTCAACGGCGTGCGGCTGCAGGGCTCGATGTCGTTCGAGGAGCTGGAAGAACGGCTCAAGCCGCTGCTGATGAAGTAACGCTCGCCGGCCGTCGCAATAACCCCTTGTCCGGCGTCGCGGCCTCGCCGATGATGGTCCCAACAAACATATTGGGGAGAGCGCCATGGCCACGGCTTTGCGGGTCTTGTTGGCAACCGCGTGGTTGCTATCCGGTGTCCTGGCGTCGTCGGCGCAAAACTATCCAAGCAAGCCGGTGCGCGTCGTGGTCGGCTTCCCAGCGGGCGGACCGACCGATGCCATCGCCCGTATCGTGGCGCAGAAGCTCACCGACCATCTCGGCCAGCAATTCTTCGTCGAGAACATCGGCGGCGCCGGCGGCAACACGGCAGCCGGCCAGGTCGCGCGCGTGACGCCGGACGGCTACACCATCATGGTGGTCAGCACCGGATTTGTCGTCAATCCCAGCCTCTATGCCAAGGTGCCATACGATCCGGTCAAGGATTTCGCGCCGGTAACGTTGGTCGCGGTTTCGCCGAATGTCGTCGTGGTCAACCCGCAGGTGCCGGCCAAAACGTTGCCGGAACTGGTGCAGCTCGTCAGGGACAAGCCCGGCAAATACAGCTTTGCCGGCCCCGGCGTCGGATCGACGCCGCATCTGGGTGGCGAGCTGTTTCGGTTGGCTTTCAAGCTTGACCTGGTCCACGTCCCGTTCACGGGCGCTGCCCCGGCTATTCAGGCGACCATCGGGGGGCACACGCCGATCGCCTTTACCGCGCTGCCGCCTGCTCTCTCGGCGGTGCAGAGCGGACAATTGCGCGCGCTTGCTGTGGCTTCGACCGAGCGGGCCGCAGGCCTGCCTGACGTACCAACCTTCGCCGAACAGGGCATCAAGGATCAGGAGGCCGACACACTCACCGGGATCGTCGCCCCCGCAGGGACGCCGAAAGAAATCGTCGATTTGCTTCACCGTGAGATTGCCAGGATTGTCGCACAGCCGGACGTGACGCAACGCCTCACGACGCTCGGCTTCAAGGCGATCGCGAATACGCCAGATCAGTTCGGCGCGCGCATCAGGCTGGAGATGGATAAGTGGGGCAAGGTGGTACGCGATGCAAAGCTGCGGATCGAGTAGTGTGCTCAGCGCGTCCCGTTCGACGTCGGCCGATCCGTAACCGCGTCCACCATCCTGATGAAGGTCAAGCCGATACGATTGTTCTGGATCCATGCGACCCGGCACTCGTGCACGATCGACGGATCCTTTGCCATCACCAGGCGAAAGTGCTGCGGGACGAAGGCCGGATTGTCGACATCGATCGCAGCGCCCTCGCGCGAGATGTTCCGCACCACGCAGCGCATCACGGAGCCACCCGACGAAACATAGGCAGGCTCCTCGATCTCCGTGCGCGGAAACTTTCGTCGCTCTTCCATCCCGTCTGTCCCATCCCGGATCGATTCCGGTCAAACTGTTAGGCTAGCGCAAAACCTTAAACAAATCGGACGTGTTCGCCGTACGGACCTCATTGTGCAAAGCGGCACGAAATCCCCATCGCCTACGCGCAGGCGTGCTCCGCGTCGCCATGGACTTGCCGATCGTGGCGATGGCGCGATAGCCTTAATCTACTGATCACTATCTACTGGTCACTGGCACGCGAACGCGACGAACCGGCAGGCTGGCCTTGAATACACCGATCGCAAACTCTGCCGATCTTGCGGGCGACCAGGCAGTGATCGCCCGGGCCGAGGCCATACGTTCTGATGTCGCAGCCGCTTCCGACGACATCGAGGCCGCGCGGCGGCTGCCGCCCACGCTGCTCGACAAGCTGCACGACGCGCAATTATTCCGTCTGTTGCTGCCCCGCTCGACCAACGGGATCGAAACCGATCCGGTGACTTTCTTCCACGTCATCGAAACCATTGCCAAGGCCGATGCTTCCACCGCCTGGTGTCTCAGCCAGGCCGGCGGTTGCGCGATGTCGGCGGCCTATCTCGACCTGCCGGTGGCGCAGGCGATCTTTGGCGATCCGCGCGCCGTACTAGCGTGGGGCCCCGGCCCCAGGGTTCGCGCGGTCGAATGCGACGGCGGCTACCGGGTAACCGGCGTCTGGTCCTTTGCATCCGGCGGCCGGCACGCGACCTGGCTCGGCGCGCATTGCCCGATCTATGCGGCCGACGGTTCGCCCAGATACGACGCCAATGGAGCCCCGCTCGAGCGCACCATGCTGGTACGCGCCGAAGACGTCGAGTGGACCGACATCTGGAACACCGTGGGCCTGCGCGGTACCGCCAGCGACCAGTTCGCGCTCAACGACTTTTTCGTACGCGCCGACCATTCGATTACGCGTGAGTTCGACCGGGAATGCCGCGAGCGCGGCCCGCTCTACCGCATGAGCAACCACACCTGCTATCAGGTCGGCTTTGCCGGTGTCGCCTGCGGCATCGCCCGCACCGCCCTCGACAACTTCGTCGATACGATGCGTAACAAGGTGCCGCGTGGCGCGAGGATCTCGTTGCGGGATAATGCCGTGGTCCAGTGCAACCTCGCCCAGGCGGAAGTTAATCTCCGCGCCGCGCGGGGCTACGTGTTGCAATCGATGGCCGACACCTGGAAGGATCTCACCGCGGGCGCCACCATCACGGTCGCGCAGCGCATGAACATCCGCATGGCCTCGACCCATGCCATCCACAAGGCGCGCGAGGCGGTCGACTTTGCCTACAACGCCGCTGGCGCGACCGCGATCTTCGAAGACCATCCGCTGGAGCGGCGGTTCCGCGACATCCATACTGTGACCCAGCAGTTGCAAGGCCAGCTCAGGCATTTTGAAACCGTCGGCGCCTGGATGATGGGCGTCGATACGGACCTTAGCTTTGTTTAGGGAGAGCGACCATGGGACTTGGCGGATTGCAGCATTACACCATCGAGCCCGCCGATCTTGAGCGCACCAAGGATTTCTATTGCGATGTGCTCGGGCTGGAAAACGGCGATCGCCCGCCGCTCGATTTCCCCGGCTATTGGCTCTATTCCGGCGGCACGGCCACGGTGCATCTGATGGGCACGCGCAAGCCGCGTGAGGGCATCGTCGTCCGTGGTACCGAGAAGAAGTATGAGGATACCGGCCGGCTTGACCATATCGCCTTTGCCGCCACCGACGTTGAGGGCATGCGCAAGCGGCTGCAGTCGAAAGGCGTCAAATTCCACGAGAGCGTCGTGCCGCGCACCGGCGACATCCAGTTCTTTCTCTACGATCCCGATGGCGTCGGCGTGGAGCTGAACTTTCCGAAAACCTAAGGCCTGCGCCCCGCCTGGGTCCGGGCTCGACTGGCTGAGCCGTGCCTGTCAGACGAGCAGGGCACAGCAGCGCCAAGGCCGCACGTGATGTTGGGGTGCAACACTACCGATGAAAGACTGAAGTTCCCGACAACGCCGCAAGTCAGCCACGACTAAGGCGCGAGTTGGTCCGGTTTTCTTCATCATTGCAATGAGATTGGAGGAGCCGCGCCGCTGCGGCAGAATAGCCGGGTGCCGCGCCTTTCAACCTACCCCAGGGCAGGCGTGCCCGGCTATTCGTCCGACCAACCCGCTTTAGTCGAGCCCGCGCTCGTGGCTCAGGTTGACCATTTCCTGAATGAAGACCGCCTTTTGCTTGTCGTCCAGGGTGGCAAATAGCGGCTCGGCGGCATCGGCCACGTTGCGCTGATCGACGGCGCGATCATTGAGAAATTGAGCCTCATTGCGCATCTGCTCGATGATGTCGTCGGGAGGATCGCGTTTGGCGCGCGCGACACGGAGATTGAGCCGGTCGGCACCGTTATGGCCGAGATAGTGCATCGCACTGTTGAACGCGGCCCAATGCTTCTCCTGCTCGGGCGTGAGATTTAGCTCCTTCTTGATCCGCTCGATATTGGCGTCGCTGTTGGCGACGATCTGTTCGGCCGTCAGTTGCGGCGCGCCGGTCTGGGTGAGGACGGCCGGCTGCTGCGGTTGTTGCTGCTTTGCGGTCTTCGTCGCTTTGGACCCCTTCGAAGGCTTCGCGGTATCGCCCTGCTTGGAAGCCTCGCCTTGTTTGGAATCCTTCGCCGCCGGTGCCTGTCCGCCCTTGTTGTTATTGTTGCCTCCGGTCAGGACACCGGTGACACCGGTGACCACGCCGACGACGCCGCCGATCGCGCCGCCCAGCACGCCGCCGACTGGGCCGGCAGCCTTGTTGCCTTCGCGCGCCCCTTGTTGCACGCCCTGCACCAGCCCTTGCGCGTTCGCGGTCGCACATGTGCCAAGAGCCAGCACGGCTATGGCGCCAAGTACAAAACACCAACGCGACGGCGTCGGCGCAAGCTGCTGAGGACGTGTCATTGTCGGGTCTCCATGGTCCGATCGAGAAATTTTCCACGCGCAATCGCCAAGGCGCGCGAGAATCCCTCTTTGCCTAAACTATCGTTTCCGCCCCAAACTCGTCCACCGCTGCGCCGGACGGTTCCCGGCAGGAAACAGCTTCCGGGCAAAGGCGTTAGACGCGCGTTCGATCGACTGCAGCGCATTTGCGCACCTGCTCGAGCACAAAGTGTGCGGCGCAATATTGCCGCGTCGATTATTGACGATGCCGATGCCACGACATCGTCGCTCCCGCGGCCCGGAATTTCCACGCAACGTTAGTTCAATGACGGCGGCCGCTGTGTTTTCTCGACAGATGCAAACAATTCTGGTCTGATCCGATTACAAAATCTCCGCTGGCGGCCGCCTCGATGCAGCTCCCCTCCGGACGGAGAAGAATAATAAGAAGCAAAATCTGGCTCAGCAAAGAGGAAACGCTATGTCACGCAGGAAGCTTTCTCGCCGACAATTCGTTGCTGCGACAGCGCTATCATCCGCAGCGCTCATCACCGCGCCCTATGTGCGCGGCGCCCACGCCGCCGGTAAGCTCTCGATCGGTTTCTGGGACCACTGGGTTCCCGGCGCCAACAAGGCCTCGACAGATATCGTCAATGCCTGGAAGGAGAAGGAGAAGGTCGAGGTTCAGATCGACTACATCCCGAGCCAGGGAAACAAGAACCTGCTCACCATCGCAGCCGAAGCACAGGCGAAATCCGGCCACGATATTCTCGCCATGCCAACCTGGTGGCCGCATGCGCAGGCCGAGCTGCTGGAACCCATGAACGACGTCATGGAAGGCCTCATCAAGCAGAACGGCGAACCCAACGGTACCGTGAAATATCTCGGCCAGTCCAAAGGCAAATGGCTCGCCGTGCCCGCGAGCGTCGGCAGCCAGATCAAGGGGCCCTGTTCCCGCATCGATCTGATGAAGCAGCATGCCGGCATCGACGTGCAAGCACTGTATCCTGCCGGTGCCCCGCCGAAGGCCGATAGCTGGACCCTGGACACCTTCCTCAAGGCCGCGGAGGCTTGCCAGAAAGGCGGCGTTCCGTTCGGCATCGGACTTGGCGAGACCAGCGACAACGTCGATACAGCGGGCGCAATCTTCCAGTCGTTCGGTGCAGCCCTCGTCGATGAGAAGGGTAACGTCACCGTCAAGACCGATGCGGTACGCCAGGCACTGGAATTCTACAAGAAGCTGATCTCCTTCCTGCCGCCGGAGCGCCGGCGCCTGGGATGACTCCTCCAACAACAAATGGCTGGTCTCCGGCAGGGGCGCCATGGTCATGAACCCGCCGAGCGCCTGGGCGGTCGCCAAGCGCGACGCACCGCAGGTGGCCGAGCAGTGCTGGACTCATGGCTTCCCGGCCGGACCGAAGGGCCGCTACGCGCCGTACCTCTCCTACTTCTGGGGCACCTGGTCGTTCTCCAAGAACAAGGAAGCGGCCAAGAGCGTGCTCAGGGCGCTTTCGCAACCGGATGCGATCGAGAAGATGTGCGTGGCGAGCGGAGGCTACGATCTGCCCTGCTACGAAAAACTAACCACGCTGAAGGTCTGGCAGGAGGAAGGGCCGCCAAAGGGCACGCTCTACCACTATCCGAACCCGCACAACCATCAGACCCTTTCGATCGCCGCGGCACCGGCCCCACCGAAGATCGCACAGCAGATCTACACGCAGGCGACCCTGACCAAGATGTGCCTGCGCTATCATCAGGGTGAAGCGATGGAAAAGGTGCTCGCCTGGGCCGAAGGTGAGTGCGAAGGCTTCATGCGGAGCTGACGGACGGGGATACCCTGGCGGCCTGCCTGATCGCAGGCCGCCATTTCCCTATCCGCCTTCAATCGTAGGCCCGGCAAAGCCGACAGAAACGTATCAGGGATGAAAACACACCATGGCTGACGTCGCATTGCAGCCGAACCGGGGCGCCGCACAAGCCGCGCGCAAGCGCTCGAGCCTTCACAAAATGCTCAGGCGCAAATCGACAGTGGCGTTCCTGATGACGCTGCCGCTGATCCTCCTGATCGCGACCCTCGTGATCTATCCGGCCTTCTATGCGCTGCACTTGGCGACCTTGAACAAGTCGATGCAGCGCTTCGTCGCGCTCAGCAATTTCGAATTCCTGTTCAGGCGCGAGACGTTCTGGCTCGTCGTCAAGCAGTCCTGCATCTTCGCGATCACGGCCGTCGTCTTCAAAGCGCTGCTGGGCTTTATCATTGCGCATTTCGTTCACAACATACCGGCCAAGGGCCAGCGCAAATGGCGCGGCATGCTGCTGGTGCCGTGGGTGATTCCGCCGGCGATGAGCACGCTCGCCTGGCTGTGGCTGTTCGATCCCTCCTACAGCGCATTCAACTACACGCTCTCGTTCTTCGGCATCGGGCCGATCCCATGGACCGGCGATGCCATGTGGGCGCGCTTCTCGGTCATTCTCGTCAACATCTGGGTCGGTGCGCCGTTCTTCATGATCATGTACCTGGCGGCGCTGAAATCCGTGCCGGAACAGCTTTACGAGGCCGCCGCCATCGACGGCGCCAATTGGTGGCAACGCATCTGGTACGTGACGCTGCCGATGATGCGAAATATCATCGCGATTACGACGCTGTTCTCGCTGATCGTGACGTTCGCCAATTTTGACATCGTACGCATCCTGACCGCGGGCGGTCCGCTCGATCACACCCATATCTTCGCGACGTGGGCGTTCCGCATCGGAATCGAGGGCAGCGATATACCGCTGGGCGCCAGCGTCTCCCTCTTCATGGTGCCGATCCTGGCGATCGCAGCGATTTTCATCCTGCGCGACATCAACAAACGCGGGAACGAAGCCTGATGACCACGGCAACAATCGACAAGGCCGCGCCGACCCGCAAGGTCAAGTATGGCAGCATGAGCCGCGACCGGGCCTGGGCGCTGCGCTGGTCGTATTTCTTCCTGGTGATCTTCGCGATCTTCTCACTGACGCCGCCGATCTACATGCTCATCACGTCATTGAAGAGCAGCGCGGAGATTTCGGCGGCGACAAATCCGTGGTGGGTGTTCCATCCTACGCTGGACAATTACATCTCGCTGCTCACATCGAACCAGTTCCTGCGCTTCTTCTGGAACTCGGCGATCGTCTCCATCTTCGTCGTCACCATCACCATGCTGATATCGGTGCCGGCGGCTTTCGCCCTGGCGCGAATGCGGTTCTGGGGTTCGGCAACGCTCGCGACGGGCGTGTTCCTGACCTATCTCATTCCCGAGACACTGCTCTTCATTCCGCTTTTCAAGATGTTCGCGGTGATCGGCGACTGGACCGGCATCCAGCTCATCAACAGATGGTACGTGCTGCTCATTCTCTATCCGACGCTCACGGTGCCATTCTGCACGTGGATCATGATTGGCTACTTCGCCTCGATCCCGAAGGAGCTGGATGAAGCGGCCGTCATCGACGGCGCCTCATGGATCCAGACGCTGACGCGGATATTCATTCCGGTTGCCTTTCCCGGCATCATCGCGGCGACGATCTTCGCCTTCACGGTCTCCTGGGCACAATTCCTCTATCCGCTGGTCTTCACCACATCGACCGACCAGCTCGTGATGCCGGTTGGCATCATCACCACGCTGATCAAGGGCGACGTATTCAACTGGGGGCAGATCATGACCGGCGCCCTGCTCGGCGCAGCGCCGCCGCTCATCATCTACGCGTTCCTGATGGACTATTACATTGCCGGCCTGACCGCCGGTGCGACAAAGGGTTGATCTCATGGCTGACGTGACGTTGCGTAAGGTTGTGAAGCGCTATGACGAGGTCGAGGCGGTGCGCGGCATCGACCTCGACATCGCGGACCATGAGTTCGTGGTGCTGGTCGGACCATCGGGGTGCGGAAAGTCGACAACGCTGCGGATGATCGCCGGCCTGGAAGATATCTCCGACGGCGACATCATGATCGGCGGCGACATCGTCAACGACGTGCCACCGAAGGATCGCGATATCGCGATGGTGTTTCAGAACTACGCGCTCTATCCGCATATGACGGTTGCGGAGAACATGTCGTTCGGATTGCGGCTGAAGCGCTATCCGAAGGCCGAGATCAAGAGCCGTATCGACGAGGCTGCGCGCATGCTCGACATCGTCGAACTGGTCGACCGCAAGCCGAAGCAATTGTCCGGCGGCCAGCGCCAGCGCGTCGCCATGGGCCGCGCCATCGTGCGTAACCCAAAGGTGTTTCTGTTCGACGAGCCGTTGTCCAACCTCGACGCCAAGCTGCGCGTGCAGATGCGGATCGAGATCAAGAAGGTGCACCAGAAGGTTCGCACCACGACGGTCTACGTGACCCACGACCAGGTGGAGGCGATGACGCTGGCCGACCGCGTGGTGGTGATGAACCATGGCCGGATCGAGCAGATCGGCACGCCGAACGAGCTCTATCACAAGCCGGCAACGAAATTCGTCGCCAGCTTCATCGGTTCGCCGGCGATGAATTTCATCCCGTGCCGGTTGGAGGATCTCGCCGGCAAGTTGCACATCCGGTTGACCGACCGCATCGCCTTCCCGCTGCCGCCGGCCCGCGCCGCCCGATATCAGGGCATTCCGCGCACCGACAAATTGCTGCTGGGGCTGCGGCCCGAGCATATCACCGAGGCTCGGCCGCATCTTGCACCCGGCGTGGAGGCCTTCGACACCGTGCTCGACGTCACCGAGCCGATGGGAATGGAGACGCTGATCTATTTCACGTTGGAAGGCTCGCAGGTCTGCGGCCGGGTCAACCCCAATGCCGGCGCGCAGGATGGCGCCCCCCTCCGATTGGCTGTGGACCTCAACAATATGCACCTGCTAAACGAGGTAACTGGCGTCGTCCTTTGACGGCGCAATTGCGTGACCTAAGGGCAGGAAATGACTACCAACAAGAAGAAAATCTTCATTACGGAATCGATGTCGCAGCAGGGAAGAGCGCTGCTTCACGCGCGAGACGACATCGAACTCGTCGAATTTCCCAACATGATTTCGCAGAAGGATTTCGAAACCAAGCTGAAGGAGCATGCGCCGGTGCACGGTGTCGCCCTTGGCGCCACCCGCTTCGGCGAGCCCGAGTTGGAAGCCTCGAAAGACATGCTGGTCGTCACCCGGATCGGCGTGGGGTTCGACGCCGTCGACGTCCCCGCGCTGAGCCGCCGCAAGGTGCCGCTGATGGTGGCGGGCACCGCCAATTCGCCTTCGGTTGCCGAACACGCGCTGTTCATGATGCTCACGCTCGCCAAGCGCGCAACGGAAATGCATTCGCTGGTCAGGGACGACAAATGGGCTGATAGGCTCGGGATGCTGCCCTACGACCTCTTCGGCAAGACCGTCCTGATCGTCGGTTTCGGGCGCATCGGCACGCGGACGGCCAAGCGCTGCCTCGCGATGGAAATGAACGTCCTGGTTTTCGACCCCTATAAGCCCCCCGCCGACATCAAGGCCGCCGGTTGCGAACCGGTCGCTGACCTCAACGCGGCGCTGCCGCGCGCCGACTTCGTCAGCATCCATTGCCCCAAGAACCCGGAGACGGTCGGCATGTTCAATGCCGACAGGCTGAATCGGATGCAGCCGTCAGCCTATCTGATCAACACGGCGCGCGGCGGAATCGTCGACGAGGCCGCGCTGCACGCCGCGCTGGTGTCCGGCAAGCTTGCCGGCGCGGGCCTCGACGTTTTCGAGCAGGAGCCGCCGCCGGCCGGTCAGGCGTTGCTCGCCCTGCCGAACGTCATCATGGCGCCGCATGTCGCCGGCGTCACCGTGGAAGCCGTGGACCGGATGAGCGAGCAAACCGCCCGCAACATTCTGAGCGTATTGGACGGCGATCCCTTGCGCCAGAACGTGATCAATCAGGACGTGCTCGGCTAGATCGTCCGCAGCAAATGGCCCCAGGCATGGCCGGTCTATCGGCCGGCCGGCAAGCGAGGTGTGTGCATGGCCTTCAAGGAATACGGCGATTACGACGCGGTCGGCCTTGCCGAACTGGTTCGGAAGAAGGAGGTCTCGGCCAAGGAATTGCTCGATGAGGCCATGGCTCGCACGGCAAAGGTCGATCCGCAGATCAACGCGGTGGTCGTCAAGCATTACGAGTATGCCGAGCGTCAGATCGAACACGGCCTGCCCGACGGTCCCTTTACCGGCGTGCCATTTCTGTTGAAGGACCTCGACCTCCTGGAGGGCACGCGCACGACGTCAGGAGCCACGGTCCTGAAGGATTTCGTGGCTGACCACACCGGGACGCTGGCGCGGCGTTTCCTCGAGACCGGCGTATCCATCTTCGGCAAGAGCTCCAGTCCCGAATTCGGCCTTATGCCGACGACGGAGTCGCGCCTGTTCGGGCCGACCCGCAATCCCTGGAATCTGGAGCATTCTTCCGGCGGGTCGTCCGGCGGCGCCGCGGCGGCCGTTGCCGCCCGCATCCTGCCCGTCGCGCACGCCAGCGATGGCGGCGGCTCGATCCGCATCCCCGCCTCCGCTTCCGGCGTGTTTGGCCTGAAGCCGACCCGGGCGCGCAATCCGCTCGGCCCCGATCGCGGCGAAGGCTGGGGCGGATTCTCCTGTGGCCATGTCGTGAGCATCAGCGTGCGCGACAGTGCGGTGATGATGGACGCGATTCACGGGCCGGAGTCGTCGAGCCCCTATTTCGCGCCGCCGCCGGAGCGGCCGTTTTCGCAGGAAGTCGGCCGCGACCCGGGCAAGCTTCGTATCTCGTTCACCGATAAATCGCCGTATGGCGACGCCATCGATCCGGAAATCGCGGCAGCCGTGCGCGAGATCGCAAGCCTTCTGGCGGGGCTCGGCCATCACGTCGAGGAACAGGCGCCGGCGCTTGCCGCCGATCCAGCCGCGGTCATGACCACCATCGTCGGCGGCAACACCGCACTGACGGTTCGTTTGATCGAGCAGCGGCTCGGGCGAGAGATGACGGATAATGATCTCGAGATATTGACGCTGGCGCAGTCGCGCAACGCGAAGAGGACCTCGGCGACCGACTATGTGGCCGCCCAGCTCGCCGCCTTCCAGATTTCCCGCTCACTGGCGACCTTCTTCGAGAGCTGCGACGTCTTCCTCTGCCCGACCCTATGCGCACCGCCGCTGCGCATCGGCGAACTCAACACCATGTCAAACGATCTGTCGCACATTGCCCCGATCCTGCGCCGCTACATGCCCGGCACCTCCATGTTCAACATGTCCGGGCAGCCGGCGATGTCGGTGCCGCTGGCCTGGAACAAGGCCGGATTGCCGCTTGGCATGATGTTTTCGGCCAGGTTCGGCGACGAGGCCACCCTGTTCCGCCTGGCCGGCCAGCTCGAACCGGTCCGGCCCTGGAAGAACAAATTACCGCCGGTGCGCGCTTAGCTACGCCCCAAAAAAGCCACGGATTGACAAAGCCTGGCTTTATTCGGAAGCAAGGAAAGGGCCTTGGGCGGCGACGGGTACTGATTCCGCAAACGGGCTCGATCCGGAGGCTGAATCGTGACCCAAAGCGACCCGACCGACAACGCCCTGGCGACCATCGCCAGCATCCTCGACCCGCCGGAAAGCCGTCGCGAACCCGAAAAGCCCGCCGTCACGGCGCAGATGCCGGTGGGGCCGCCGCCCATCCCCACATCTCCTCCGCCCATCGAGGCTCACGGTTACTGCAAATTCGGGCCCGGCCCGATGACCGCGATCCGTTTCAAATGGACGGTCCGCCTCGACAATGGCGGTTACTATGTCGACGAGACCATCGGCGAGAACTCCACGCCGATAGTCACCGGGCCGATGTCGAGGGAAGCCGCGATCCAGATGGTCGACGATCGCGAAAGCAACGCGCGCCGACGCTTCGAGCAATTGAAGAGCGAGATGACCGGGCTTAGCGCCGCCGCCAATCTGGCGCGCAAGGATAACGGCGAGGCGTAACTTCCGTCGTTGTTAATGGCTATCTCGGTGGCCCCAGAAAATCCTTCTTGGCCAGATCAACACCGGCCTGGCGCAGGATGTCGTAGGCCGTCGTGACATGAAAGAAGAACTGCGGAACGCTGAACGTCAACAGCAACGATTTTCCGGTGAATTTCCGCTGGGTTCCGTTCTTGAACGTGAATGCGACTTCCTTGTCTGCCGCGGCGTCGATCTCGGCACGCGGCAAATCGTGCAGAAAATCGATCGCCTCCGATATCCGCGACTTGAGCGCGGCAATGTCGGGCTCGGCGTCCAGAAATTCGCGAGGCGCACGGCCGGCCAGCAACGCGCAGGCAACGACCGCATGCCGATTGGCCTCTGCTACCTGCTGCTTCAGGCTGTACATGGTGGGTGAGAGCCGCATGTTCAAAAGGACAGCGGGATCGATGGTTCGGGCTTCGGCATGGCCGGCAGCCTTGTCGAGAAGACCGGACAGATTTCCGAGATACGGCACGAACACGCCGACGGAAGCCTCGTAGAGCGAGATGGTCACGATTTTCAATTTCTCCGGCTAGCACCACGCGGACATAAATCGGCGCCATCGGTTTCAGAGTATCATCTAAATTTATGCCGCTCAGCTCGATTGATTCTCGATTGGACAAGCGTGTTTTCTGAGGAAATTGACCGTCCATTGGGCGCAATTTAGACTACCGCGGTCGAATTGAACCAAAGCCGCTAGTACACGACTTATAGTTTGAAAGTGATCTGGATCACGTTGAGTGAAGCTGCCGCTGCGTAGTAGCTGCGGGAATCCGGATTCCCTGTTCAGGAGGTCGTTATAATGAAGAAGTGCCTCGCTATCGCCGCGCTCTTGCTGGCTGGCACCGTCACCGCTGCGCAGGCGCAGTACACTTTCGAGTATGGCGGCCGCACCATTACGATCGATCCCGATCGCGGCACCGTTTCCATTCCGGGCGTCTACGACAATACCGGCAAGAAGACCAAACGCGCGCGTGGCGAGGAAGGCGATCTTGATCGTCCGACCAGGAAAGCTCCGCAGCAGGCAAAGACCGCCCCGCAGGCCACCCCCGAGACTGCGCCAGCGCCGACCGCGCCAGCACCAGCGGAGCAAGCGGCTGCCCCTGCGACTGCGCCGGCACCTGCTGCCCCTGCTCCGGCCGCTCCCGCCGCGGCAACAGCAGCGCCATCGAGCACGACGACAGCCGTTGCGCCGACTGACGCCCCCGCGCCTGCGGCGGCAGCGCCCGCTGCTCCCCCAGTGCCACAGAACGCCGCGCCGGCAGTCCCGCCAGCACCAGCTCCCGTTGCTGCGCCGGCGCCACCGCCGCCGCAACAGAAACAGGCCGCGGCTCCGGCAGATTCGGCGGCGCCGCCTGCGAACTCACCGCTCGGCGTTTGGCTGACCGAGGAGAAGGAAGGCAAGGTGCGGATCGAACCGTGCGGCCCCAATCTCTGCGGCTATTCCGTCGACAAGAAGTCGAACCAGAACGGCGAGCAGGTCCTGATCAACATGAAGCCCGGCAAGGACAAGTGGAGCGGCCGGATTTTCGATCCAAACACCGGCAGCACCTACGATTCCACGATCGCGCTCAAGGGCACCGACAGCCTGCGCGTTCAGGGCTGCGCCTTCGGCGGCATGTTCTGCGGCGGCCAGACCTGGACCCGCGTCAACTGACTCGTCGCGTCATTTTGACGACCGTGACGCTGTTGGGCGGAGTCCTTCTTTGAGATCTTGTCCCACGTCCCGCGCGTGATGACAGTCACGGTCGCCTTGGAGCGGCTATGGAACTATGGGCGTGTCCAAACAACAGGGGCACGCCATGGGAACTCTTCGCAAATCTGCTGTCGCCGTTTCGCTACTTGCCGTGTTGGCCACCACGACGCCATCCGCAGCCGCAACATTCGACGGCGACTGGAATGTGCAGATCGCTTCGTCGAACGCCGCCTGCAGCAGCGTCGCCTCGGTCTCAATCGGCATCAACAATGGTCAGATCGCCTCGCACAACGCGGCTGTCACGGCCTCCGGCCGCGTAGCGGAGGCCGGCGCCATCCGCGTGACCCTTGCAAGCGGCATGAAGCGAGCCGTCGGCTCCGGCGTTCTCACGGGCACGTCGGGATCGGGCACATGGCGCGCGGCCCTCTGCTCCGGCACCTGGACCGCGCAGCGGATGTGAAGCGGCAGGAACTCAGCCGACCTTCTCGGAATATTCCGCGTCTGTCACATGTTCCATCCAGGTCACGTAGCTACCGTCGAGCGCTTCCTGCATGGCGATGTGGGTCATGGCGTTGGTCGGCGAGGCGCCATGCCAGTGCTTCTCGCCGGGCGGAATCCAGACGACATCACCGGGGCGAATTTCCCTGATTGGACCGCCCTTGGCCTGCACCCGTCCGACCCCCGAGATGACGTAGAGCGTCTGACCCAGCGGATGCGTATGCCACGCCGTGCGGGCGCCCGGCTCAAAGGAGACGCGCGTCGAAGCCAGCCGTGCCGGCGCCTCGGTCTGGATGATCGGATCCTGCAGCACCGTGCCGGTGAAATATTCGGTCGGCGCCCGGCGCGTTGGCCGGGAGCCCGCGAGATGGATTTCCATGGAGTTGCCTCTGCCTGTTGAAGTTATTTCTTCGTCGCGGCGTAGCGCGCCTTGGTCTCGGCGTTCATCGGATAGAGGCCGGGCAATGCCGCGCCGTTGTTCACCTCGTTGACGATCCAGGCTTCCATCCGTTCCTGCTCCGGCCCTTCGGCCAGCACATGGTCGAGCAGGGCCTGCGGGATCAGCACGGCACCGTCCTGGTCGGCGACGACGATGTCGTTCGGGAACACCGCGACTCCGCCGCAGCCGATCGGCTCGCCCCAGCCCACGAAGGTCAACCCCGCCACGGAAGGCGGCGCGGCGAAGCCGTCGCACCAGACCGGGAGATTGGTGCCGAGCACGCCTTCGACATCGCGCACCACGCCATCGGTGATCAGCGCCGCAACGCCGCGCTTGACCATGCGGGCGCAGAGGATGTCGCCGAAGATGCCGGCATCAGAGATGCCCATGGCATCGACCACGGCGATGCAGCCTTTCGGCATGGCTTCAATCGCGGTGCGGGTCGAAATCGGCGACGACCAGGATTCAGGCGTGGCGAGATCCTCGCGCGCGGGCACGAAGCGCAGCGTGAAGGCCGGTCCGACCAGCCGCGGCTGCCCCGGCCGCAGCGGCTTGGTGCCGCGCATCCAGACGTTTCGCAGGCCCTTCTTGAGCAGCACGGTGGTGATGGTGGCGGTCGAGACGCCGGACAGGGTTGCGATGGCTTCGGGGGACAGGGACATCTGGAATGCAGGCTCCGGAGGATAGGTGAAAGGTAGCGCATCTTGCGAAGCGCAGACATCGCGTCAAGGGTCGGTGGAAAGAAGCGCGATCATAACATCTTATCGTCGGACTGCAGATTAATTTATTGAACTTACTGGCGGATTTCGCGCGAAGCGAATTCCACTCGCGTCCAAAACACGCTAGAGGTTGAGGCTAGCATGAGAGCTGCGAGACAGTTTAGAGGCCATGGCCGCAACGCTATCCCCGCCCCGCCTGTTGCTGAGTGGCGACAGCGCCATCACGGTGGAATTCAGCCGCAACATTGACGATGCCGCCAACCGGCGGGTGCTGGCGCTCGACCGTGCGCTGGCTGCTCAACCCATCGCAGGCGTCACCGAGACGGTGCCGACCTATCGTTCGTTGCTGGTCCACTACGATCCGGTCCAGATCGGTTTCGACAAGCTTGGTGAAAGGATTCTCGCGCTCGCGCAGCTCCCGGTACCGGCGACGACAAAAACCCGGCGCTGGCGCATTCCGGTCGTTTATGGCGGCGAGCACGGCATCGACCTCGAGGGCGTCGCAAAAACCCTCAACACCACGCCTGAGGAGATCGTGGCGCGGCACGTCGCCGGCGACTACCGGGTCGCGATGATCGGCTTTACGCCCGGCTGGTCCTATCTCAGCGGGCTTGCGGATAGCCTACATATGCCGCGGCGGCAAAATCCGCGTTTGCTGACGCCGGCCGGCACCATCTCGATTGGTGGGGTGCAGACCGGCGTACAGTGTCTCGCTGGCCCGAGCGGCTGGCATCTTCTGGGGCGGACAGCCGTTCGCACCTACCAGCTTCACCGCGATCCGATTTTTTTGCTGGAGCCCGGCGACAACGTCACCTTCACGTCCGTCGATGCCAAGACATTTGCGGAGCAGGATCGCGCCGCCGAAGCCGGCGAAGTCATTGCCGAGCAGATCGCCACATGAGCAAGCTCGTCATTGCATCGATCGGCCCGGCGAGTTCGGTACAGGACGGCGGACGTCCCGGCGCCCAGCGCTACGGCCTGGTGCCGAGTGGCGCAATGGATCGGCTGGCGCTGGCGGCAGCGAACACGCTGGTTGGCAATGAGCCGTTCACGGCGGCCGTCGAAATCGGCCCGTTCGGGGCAAAATTTACCGCGCGCGGCGCTGCCGTGCGCGTGGCGCTGACGGGAGCCCCGCGCAACGCCGATATCGCCGGCCGCGCCGTGGCACCGGATACATCCGCAACCATCGCCGATGGCGAGACGCTGACGCTCGGCTTTGCCCGCGGCGGCGCGTTCAGCTATCTCGCGATTGAAGGCGGCATTTCCGGCGAGCCGATGTTCGGCAGCCTGGCCGTCAATGCGCGCGCAGGCCTCGGTAGCCCCTATCCTCGCCCACTGCAGGCCGGCGACGAGCTACCGGCGAAGGCCGCTAGCGGCGCGGTGGAACGGCGGATCGAATTGCCGGTGGCAACCGACGCGCCGATCCGCATGGTCTGGGGTCCACAGGACGACGAATTCACCGATGAGACCAAAAAGCTGTTTGTCGACAGCGAATGGAGGATATCGGCGACCAGCGACCGCATGGGCTACCGGCTTGAAGGCCCCACCCTCAAGCACCTCCACGGCCATAACATTGTCTCCGACGGCACCGTCAACGGCAGCCTGCAGGTGCCCGGTAATGGCCAGCCGATCGTGCTGATGCCGGACCGCGGCACCAGCGGCGGCTATCCCAAGATCGCAACGGTGATTTCGGCCGACCTCGGGCGATTGGCACAGATCCCCGCCGGGCACGCCTTTCGCTTTCGCGCCGTCACCATGGCGGAAGCGCAGGCCGAAACGCGCAAGTTTGCGGAACTGTTGCGCACCCTGCCTGAGCGGCTGCGCGCAATCGAAAGCGTTGATCTCAACATCGACGCCCTGCACGATGCCAATGTCGCGGGCCACGCCGTTAGCGCGGTCGATGCCGGAACCTGGCACGCGGTATCGACGGCCGACATAGCGGGCCCGGACTGACCATCAATCCACTCACGAGAAGCGGACGGACAACATGACAACCATCGACCTCAATTGCGATCTCGGCGAAGGATTTGGCGCGTGGGAAATGGGCAATGACGCCGCGATGATCGAGCTTGCGACGTCGGTGAACGTCGCCTGCGGCTTTCATGCCGGCGATCCCGACATCATGCGCCGCACGGTCGAACTGGCGAAAGCGCGCGGCGTCTCGGTCGGCGCGCATCCTGGATATCGCGACCTGCACGGCTTCGGCCGGCGGCCGATCCCGGGCCTCAAGTCTTCGGAGATCGAGAACCTCATCGCCTACCAGATCGGTGCGCTGCAGGCGATTGCGACCGCGGCCGGTTACAAGGTTACCCACGTCAAGGCGCATGGCGCGCTCTCCAACGTCGCCTGCGAGGACGACACGACGGCGAAAGCGATCGCCAACGGTATCAAGGCGGTCGATCCCAATCTGATTTTTGTGGTGCTCGCCAATTCCAAGCTGGTGCAGGCGGGCGAGGCCGCCAATTTGCCGATGGTGCACGAGGTGTTCGCCGACCGCGCCTATGAGGACAACGGCTCGCTGGTGTCGCGCAAGAAGCCCGGCGCCGTGCTGCATGATGCGAAACAAATCGCCGATCGCGTGGTGCGGATGGTGCAGGACGGCGCGGTGGTGTCGGTCACCGGCAAGGTAATCAAGATGCGCACCGACACCGTCTGCATTCATGGCGACACGCCGGGCGCCGTCGATATCGCACGCGGCGTTCGTCAGGCGTTGAAGGATGCAGGGATTACGGTCGCGCCGTTCAAGACGGCACGTTGATCTCAGAACGGATGGACCGACAGCGTACCGAACACGATGGCGGCAATGAGCGCGAACGCGCTGTAGAGCGCGGCGGTGTGAAAGCCGGTGCCGGAACGGCGGGACACCGAGCGTGCGTAAAGGTGCAGGCGGGCTTCCGCCGATAGTTCGCGCATGGTCGATCTCCAACGCAGCATGGAGTGCATATGGAATATCGATCGCGCACCGATGCAAGATATCCGCCGAAATAGCGATAGGGGCGCTCCGGCGCGCTCCATTTCGAGGGGAAATTTCCCTTCTTTCCGACCAGAGCGAGAATTTTATTCGGGCCGATTTGAGGGGGTTGGAGCCCGGATTAGTAAACGTCCTGCTGGAACCGGCCTTTTTTCTTGAGTTCCCCGACGAAGCTGACGGCCTCGTCGGTAGTTCGGGCGCCGAATTGGGCGACGATGTCGACCAGCGCGCGCTCGACGTCCTTGGCCATCCGCTTGGCATCCCCGCAGATGTAGACATGGGCGCCTTCGGCAAGCCAGGTCCATACCTCGCGGCCAACCTCGCGCATGCGGTCCTGTACGTAAAATTTCTTGTTGCCATCGCGCGACCACGCCAGTGACAACCGCGTCAAGAGGCCCGACGTCTTCATCGCATTGAGTTCGTCGGCATAGAAGAAGTCGCAATCGCTGCGCTGATGGCCGAAGAACAGCCAGTTCTTGCCGGGTGCGCCGGTGGCGCGGCGATCGAGCAGGAAGGCGCGGAACGGCGCGATACCCGTCCCAGGGCCGACCATGATGATTGGGGTCTTCGGGTCTTGCGGCAGCGCGAAGCCATGGGCCTTCTGTACATAGACCTTGACCTCGTCGCCGGGACTGATGCGCTCGGCAAGGAATGTCGAGGCCAGTCCCAAACGACGACGCTTGTTGACCACATAACGCACGCAGTCGACGGTCAGCGACAGCTTTCCGGGCGTCGCATTGTGCGACGACGAGATCGAGTAAAGCCGCGGCTGCAATGGCTCCAGCGCCTCGACAAAGGCCTCGGGATGCGGACGGATGCGGGAGAACTTCTGCAATACCGCCATGACGTCGAGCGTCGCCGCGTCGCCATCGGGATCCTCGCCCTGCGCCAGCGCGCGGGCTTTCTCGCGTAGCGCGCCGCCGGTCAGATACGAGATCAACTCGAACAGTGAATCCGGCGCCGGCGACAGTGAGACGTCATCGCGCAATACTTCACGCAGCGTCTTTCCCCTCACCTCCGTCGTATGCGATGCGCCCAAGAGTGCAATGATCTGGTCGACGAGGCCGATGTCGTTGCGCGCAAAGATGCCGAACGAATCGCCCACGACATAGTCGAGGCCACATCCGGAGAGATCGAACTCGATATGCCAGGTCTCCTTCTCCGAGCCCTCGCCGTTGAGCAGTCGCCGCGACAGGAATTTTGCGTTTGCGGGATTGTCGCGCGAGCGGCCGGGCTCGCCTGGAGCCGTCGGTGTAACCGCGGCCGCCGCTGCCGCAGGCGCCGATGACGGTGCGGGTGCCTTGTCGATCTCCTCATAAAGCGACTTCAGCATCCGCGCGGTTTCCTTGCCGCCGGGGACGCAGAGGTTGAGCCGTGCTTCGCTCTTGTTCGCGATCGCTTCCGAATAGTTGTGGCAGTCATAGCCGCATTGGCCGCAATCCTGCTGCGCCATTGCCGCCATCATCCGCCGCCGCAACGGCCGGCCCTCGGCAAGCTTCATGCGATCGGCGATCGGCATGGTCTGGTCGTGCCACGGCGCTTCGCCGTCATCGCCATCGCCGGCCGCGCCCTGCATGACTTCAGCGCCTTGTTCGGCCGACAACGGCGTCGCATCGGACAGGAGCCCGGCAAAGAACCCGTTCAGCCAGGAGCGCTGCGCTTCGGAGAATGGCGCGTTCGAGGGAATGATCTCGACCTTGGGTGGAGGCGTGATCTGATTCATGAGGACACCTGAGCGTCAGTGACCTGGGCATCGGCCAGCTTGCGCAGCGTCTCGCCGTCATGGCGGCGCGCAAAGGTCAGGAACGTTTCATCGGGTGATGCGCGATGGGTAAGATAGGCCTTCAGCAATTTCTCGACCGTCCTCGGCGCATCCTCGGCCTTGACGTCGCGATAGACCTCCTGCCCGACATCGGCGTCGGGTCCGAAGCCGCCGCCGGTGAAGAGATGGTAGCCCTCGACGGGATCGGCATCTTCGCCAATATCCACTTTCGCGGCGATCAGCCCGATATCGCTGATGTAGTGCTGCGCGCAGGAATGATGGCAGCCGGTGACGTGGATGTTGATCGGCGTCTCGATGTCGACGCGTGGCTCGCACCAGTCGCCGATTTCGGCGGCATGGCGCTTGGTATTCGCCGCCGCAAATCGGCAGCCGGCATTGCCGGTGCAGGCGATCAGGCCGGCCCGGATTTGCGACGCCTCGACCGCGAGACCGATCTTCTTGATCGCGGCGACCGCAAGCTCGACGTTCTCGTCGCGCACGCCCGGAATCAGCAGGTTCTGCCACACCGTCAGGCGGATATCGCCGTCGCCAAGATCCTGCGCGATTTTGGCCAGCCCCCGCATCTGCTCACACGTGATCTTGCCGAGTGGCAGCGACACGCCGATCCAGTTCAGCCCCACCTGTTTCTGCCTGTGCACGCCGATATGCGCCGTGCGATCCGAAGCCGGCCGCGGCGCAAGCGCTTCCGGCCGCACGCGGGTGAAGGGCTTGCCGAGCCGCTCCTCGACCAGCGCGTGGAATTTTTCGTGCCCCATCCCATCGAGCACATATTTCAGCCGCGCCTTGTTGCGGTTAGTGCGGTCGCCCAGCTCAATGAAGATGCGCACGATGGCATCCGCCACCCTGGTGGCATCGGCCGGCTTCACGATGATGTCGCTATACTTGGCAAAATCCTTGTGACCGGTGATGCCGCCGATCCCCAAGCGAAACCAGATGCCGGGCTCGGCGCCAAAGCCGTCCTTCACCTCGACCGCGGTGAACGCGATGTCGTTAGTGTCTTCCAGCACGGCGATCTTGCCGGCGCCATCGAAAGCGACATTGAACTTGCGCGGCAAGCCATACAGCGAGCGATCGTTGAGGATGTGGTAGTGCCACTCGCGGGCATATTCGCGGGTGTCGACCAGTTCCTGCGGGTCGATCCCCGCCGTCGGCGTGCCCGTGACGTTGCGGATATTATCGGCGCCGGTGCCGCGCGAACACAGGCCCAGATCCTGGATGCCCTCGATCAAAGCCACCGCATGCTTGGGCGGAATTTCGCGCACCTGCAAGTTAGCGCGCGTGGTGACGTGGCAGAACGGCCCGCATAGCCGCTCGGCGAGATCGGCCAATCCCGAAAACTGCCAGTGCTTCAGGATGCCGTTCGGAATCCTGAGGCGGCACATGTAGGAATCCTGCGCCGGCGCGACGTAGAACAGGCCGTAGTAGCGCCAGCGGAAATTATCTGCGGGGTTCGGCGGCGCGTTGTCGAGCGCCTGCTGCTTCAGCCGGGGATAAGCATCGAACGGATGCTCCTCGCGCTTGAACTTCTCCGGATCGGCGAGCTTTTTGCCGGAGGCCGTGACCTTGTCCTGCGCCTTGATATGGGCGGCATCCGGCCCCGTTGGTTCGGCATTCGCCTGTCCCGCGTTACCGAGGCCGCGCCCGACCCGGCTGATCTGCAAACCTGCGGTAAAGCCTTCGAGGTAGCGCTTCTGCTCGTCGGTAAAGTCGACTGTAATCGGTTCGATTTTCATGCGCGACGAAGCTCCTGCGGCCACGATGGTGGCGTCAACGAATGGGATGGACCGCCCAGGCGAATCGGCCAGGCGTGGTGCCGGGCTGTGATTCTGGTATGCGGTCCGACCAGCTTCGTTGCTGCGGAAATCCATCTTGGACGTAGGTCAGCAGGCATCTGCGACGAGCCGACCGCACTGCACCATACAAGTTGCGTGCCAAATGGAGTCGCGACGAATGTCTTGGAATTTCAATCTGTTCCAGCGAGGAACTCGCAACTATGAAGCAAGCTTCATAGTTGCATTCTGAGCAATCTGCTTAAGAACTGGGCGGCCAGTGCAATTGCCCAATATTTCTTCAATCGACTGGCTTACGGCTTCCAATGCCCAATCTTGAAAGCCGCCAGATGCCCGGCGATATCCGCGGGGTCGAATGCGGGGCCGGCAAAGGCGCCGATGGCACCAGGCGCGTCGGGAGCCGCCCCCGGACGTCCCATGGCGGCGTCGTAGAGTTCGGGCCTGAAGACCGCCATGGCGGTCCGCAGCGCATCGGGCCGCATCTGTGTCTGTCCCCAGCGTACCATTTGGGCGTAAAGCCAAGCGGCCTGCGCCGGATCGGGCCGGCCCGCCCCTTCGCGCCCGACCAGCAGATAGCGGCCGCTCTCGCGCCGCTGGCCGTCCGGTGAAATCTTCAGTCGGCCGTCGAGGGTGCGTTGGATCACCTCGGCGCCGACGCCAAGCCGGTCGGGCCGCGCCAGGACATCGGCGGTCTCGGCGCGATTTCCGGGCTCCTCGATGTATTCGGCGGCGTGGGCAGCCGCGCGGATCAGCGCAGCCAGCGCGTTCGGATTCTTTTCCGACCAGCTTTGCCTGACCGCGAGAACCTTTTCGGCCGCGCGCACCAAAATATCAGAGACGAAATGCAGTATGTGGCCGACGCCGAGATCGACCGCGACCGAGTTCCAGGGCGCGCCGACGCAGAACGCATCGACATGGCCATTGGCGAGGCTGTCCACCATGTAGGGCGGCGGCAGCACCACGAGGCGAACATCCTCATCCGGATCGACACCGCCCGCCGCCATCCAGAACCGGAGCTGGTAATTGTGTGTGGAGAACGGAAACGTCATGCCGAACGTCAGCGGCTCCGCGCCGCTCTTGCGCCTGGCGGCAACGACGCGGGCAAGCGCCAGCGCCGTGGCCATGGGATCGAGCGGATCGCCATCGATCTCGCTCATGATTGCGGCGTGCAGCGCCGGCGATACCGTGATCGCGTTGCCATTGAGGCCCAGATTGAATGGCGCAACGATCGGCACCTTGACGTGGCCCAAACCCAGGCTCGAGGCGATCGCTACCGGCGCCAGCAGATGCGCTGCGTCGAACATGCCGATATTGAGCTTGTCGCGGACGTTGGACCACGACACTTCACGCACCAGCGTGACATCGAGCCCTTCGGCGGCCGTAAAGCCCTTGTCGACGGCAATGATCAACGCGGCCGCGTCGACCAGGGGAATGAAGCCGATATGCAGCGGTGTCGTCATTTCAGCAGCTCCGACGCGGTCAGGATCGACTGCGCGATCTCGCCGATTTTCTTCTTCTCGCGCATCGCGGTGGAACGCATCAGCACATAGGCCTCCTCTTCGGTGAGGCCCTTCACCTTCATCAGGATTCCCTTGGCGCGGTCGATCACCTTGCGCTCCTCGAGCGCCGACTTGGTGCGGTCGAGTTCGTCCTGCAGCTTGGAGAAGGCGTTGAAGCGGGAAATGCAGAGGTCGAGGATCGGCTTGATCCGTTCTTTCTTCAGGCCGTCCACGATATAGGCGGAAACGCCGGCATCGACGGAGGCCTGGATCGAGGCCGCATCGCTCTGGTCGACGAACATCGCGATCGGCCGCCGTACCGCGCGGCTGACCTGGAACATCTGTTCCAGAACGTCGCGGCTGGGGTTTTCCAGGTCGATCAGGATGACGTCCGGGTCGAGCGCATAGATCCGTGCCAGCAGGCTCTGCATTTCGCTGATATGCACAACGCCGGTAAAGCCCGCCTCCCGCAACCCCTCTTCCAGGATTGCGGCCCGGATCGGACTTTCGTCGACAATGACGATTTTCGGCGACGACTCAGCGCTCATCGATCAACTCATACCCCGGCCGGGCATCCATAGCACGTCAGAAGCTGGCGCAAAGCCTTGTAATTATGGGCAATTAGGACTAGCTCGTGCCGATCAATCAGGCAGATGAAATATGCAACAGGCCGCTGCGCCCAAAGTCAGCTTTGTTTCCCTTGGGTGCCCCAAAGCGCTGGTGGATTCCGAGCGCATTATCACCCGGCTGCGCGCCGAAGGCTATGAGCTGGCCCGCAAGCATGACGGCGCCGACATCGTGATCGTCAACACCTGCGGCTTCCTCGACAGCGCCAAGCAGGAATCGCTTGGCGCCATCGGCGAGGCGATGGCGGAGAACGGCAAGGTCATCGTCACCGGCTGCATGGGCGCGGAACCCGAGCAGATCGAGGCGGCCTATCCGGGCGTGCTCTCGATATCGGGCCCGCAGCAATATGAGAGCGTGCTGGAGGCCGTGCACCGGGCCCTGCCGCCGGTCCATAATCCGCACCTCGATCTGGTGCCGCCGCAGGGCGTCAAGCTGACGCCGCGCCACTACGCCTATTTGAAGATTTCCGAAGGCTGCAACAACCGCTGCAGTTTCTGCATCATCCCAAAACTGCGCGGCGACCTGGTGTCGCGTCCGGCCAATGACGTGCTGCGCGAGGCGGAAAGGCTCGTCGCAGCCGGCGTCAAGGAATTGCTGGTCATCTCGCAGGACACGTCGGCCTATGGCGTCGACGTGAAGTATTCCGAAAGCCCCTGGAAGGACCGCCAGGTCCGCGCCAAATTCTTCGACCTCGCCAAGGAACTCGGCGACCTCGGCGCCTGGGTGCGGCTGCAATATGTCTATCCCTACCCGCACGTCGATGAAGTCATCGGGCTGATGACCGAGGGCAAGATCCTGCCCTATCTCGATATTCCCTTCCAGCATGCGAGCCCGGACGTCCTGAAAGCCATGAAGCGCCCCGCCGCGCAGGAAAAGACGCTGGCGCGGATCAAGAAGTGGCGCGAGGAATGTCCTGAACTCACGCTGCGCTCGACCTTCATCGTCGGTTTCCCCGGCGAGACCGATTCCGACTTCGCCTATCTGCTCGACTGGCTGGAAGAGGCCGAGATCGATCGTCTCGGCTGCTTCAAATACGAGCCGGTGGCGGGCGCCGCTTCCAACGCGATCGGCAATGCCGTGCCCGACGAGATCAAGCAGGAGCGCTGGAACGCGCTGATGGCGCGGCAGCAGAAAATCTCCTCTCGCCGTCTCAAGCGCAAGGTCGGCACGAGACAGCAGATCATCGTCGACGAGGTCGGACCGACGGTCGCAAGGGGTCGTTCAAAAGCCGACGCGCCGCAGATCGATGGAGCGGTCTATCTTTCCAGCCGCCGCCCGCTGAAGGTCGGCGAGATCGTCACCGCGAAGATCGAGCGGTCGGATCAGTATGACCTGCACGGCAGCGTCGCGGGATTCTGAACACCGGACGCGGCTTGACATGGCGCACCGTTCGGCTGTATGGGCCATCGCCATGAAACTGAACCGGACCAACCGCCGCGCCTGCCTGCGTCGTCGCTCTGTCGACGATGATGGGTCGCGCCGTGTCCGACGACAACGCTGATTAGCTAGTTTCAGCCAAGTTTTCGAGAAGGCCGCACCCTCAAAGTGCGGCCTTCTTGCGTTTCGGCCTGCCCCTTCCCCCAAACCCCTGAGGAGATCGACATGACCCATGCTGCCCATCCGTTCGACGCGCTGATGAACATCACCGCGCGCCCGCAGGCCGTGTTCGTTCGCGGCGAAGGCGCGTATCTCTGGGATGACGCCGGCAAGCGCTACCTCGATTTCATGCAGGGTTGGGCCGTCAACTGCCTCGGCCATTCGCCGTCGGTCGTCGCCGAAGCGCTTGCCGCGCAGGCAAAACTGCTGCTGACGCCAAGCCCCGCCTTCTACAACGGCCCCAGCCTGAAACTCGCGCAAGCACTTCGCGAGAAGAGCTGCTTCGATCAGGTGTTCTTCGCCAATTCCGGCGCGGAGGCCAATGAAGGCGCCATCAAGCTCGCGCGGAAATACGGCACGAAATACAAGAACGGCGCGTTCGAAATCATCACCTTCGAAGGCGGATTTCACGGCCGCACGCTCGCGACCATGTCTGCATCGGGCAAAAAGGCGTTCGAGCCGCTGTTCGAGCCGAAAGTGTCAGGCTTCCGCAAAGCCAAGCTCAACGATCTCGATTCGGTGAAGGCGCTGATATCGGACAATACGGTCGCGGTGATGCTGGAGCCGATCCAGGGCGAAGCCGGCGTCTGGCCGGCAACCGATCAATTCATGAAGGAGTTGCGCGCACTGACGAAAGAGCACGGCCTGCTGCTGATCGTCGACGAAATCCAGACGGGGATGGGCCGGACTGGAAAGCTGTTTCACTATGAACATGCCGGCATCGAGCCCGACATCATGACCCTCGGCAAGGGTATTGGCGGCGGCGTGCCGCTGGCCGCCTTGCTCGCGACCGAGCATGCTTCCTGCTTCGAGCATGGCGACCAGGGCGGCACGTTCAACGGCAATCCGTTGATGTGCGCTGCGGGGCTTGCGGTGCTTGAGGAGGTTTCGAAGCCGGAATTTCTGAAAGCGGCTGCGGATGCCGGCCTGCTTCTGGAAAGCGAGCTGCAGAAACTGTCCGCGCGTCACGGGCTCGGCGAAGTCCGGGGCCGTGGACTGTTGCTGGCGCTCGATCTGAAGCTGCCGATCGGTGCCGCGATCGTGGCCGAAGCGTTCGCGGACGGCGTGCTCATCAACTCGCCGCAGCCCGATGCGCTCCGCTTCATGCCGGCGCTCAACGTCACGCGCGAGGAGATATCGCTGATGATCGATTGCCTTGATGCGATCCTGGTCAAGACAGGTGCGGCAAGGCGGGTGGCGTAGTCCGATCGTCATTGCGAGCGTAGCGAAGCAATCCATCGTGCCACGAGTGGAGATATGGATTGCTTCGTCGCTTCGCTCCTCGCAATGACGGCGGAGAGACTCACGGCCGCAGGATCGCAGCCCCCGTGGTCGCCCTGCTCTCGAGCTCGATATGCGCCTTCGCCGCATCCTTCAGCGCGTAGGCATGATTGATCGGCACGTGCAGTTTGCCGTTGATGACGGCGGCAAACAGCGTGTCGGCGCCTTCAAGCAGCTCCTTGCGGGTGCTGACATAGTCATTGAGCTTGGGCCGGGTGGCAAACAGCGAGCCGTGATTGTTGAGCTCGGCAAGCGGGAACGGCGGCACCGGACCGGAGGCGTTGCCGAAGCTCACGAACAGGCCGCGGGGCCGCAGGCACGACAGCGAGCCCGGGAAAGTGGTCTTGCCGACGCCGTCATAGACGACGTCGCAGAGCTCGTTGCGGCTGATCTGTTTCACGCGTGCGACGAAGTCCTCTTCGTTATAGAGGATAACGTGATCGCAGCCATTGGCGAGAGCGAGATCGGCCTTGGCCTTGGAGCCGACGGTGCCAATCACATGCGCGCCGAGCGCCTTGGCCCATTGGCAGGCCAACAGGCCGATGCCGCCCGCGGCGGCATGGATCAGCACGCGATGGCCGGGTTCGACCTTGAAGGTCTTGTGCAGGAGGTACCAGACCGTCAGCCCCTTCAGCATCAGGACGGCGCCCTGCTCATAGGTGATGTGGTCGGGCAGCTTGACCAGCTTGTCGGCCGGGATCACCCGCTCGCTGGTGTAGCCGCCGAGCGTGAAATAATAGGCCACGCGGTCACCGGGATGAAAATTGGTAACGCCCGGGCCCACGGCCAGGACCTCGCCGGCGGCCTCATTGCCGGCAATGAACGGCAGCCCCGGCGCCTTGTAGAGACCGGTGCGGAAATAGACGTCAATGAAGTTCAGCCCGACGGCATGCTGGCGGAGGCGAACCTCACCCGGCCCCGGCGCCGGGACCTCGACGTCCTCATACACCAGGGCTTCCGGTCCCCCCACCTTGTGCACGCGCACAGCCTTGGTCATGACAGTCTCTCCCTCGGTATTTGCTGAACGCCCCAGCTACGAAGCGAAACGAAAGCCATCGCCGTCGCCTTGTCAACTGATCGGTCGAAAAACGCCTATTTGGCGGCGGCTTTTCTGCGGTTGCGCCTGGCGAGCACATTGAACATTTCGACCGCGGCCGCGAACAACATGGCAAAATAGATGTAGCCGCGCGGGATATGGAATTGGAATCCGTCCGCCACCAGCGCCACGCCGATCAGCACCAGGAATGCCAGTGCCAGCATCTTGGTGGTCGGGTGATTGGCCACGAACCGGGCCACCGGACCCGACGAGACGTACATGACGACGCATGCGATCACGACGGCGGCGATCATGATCTCCAGATCCTGCGCCATACCGATCGCGGTGATGATCGAGTCCAGGGAGAACACGATGTCGATGATGATGATCTGCACGATCACCCAGAAGAATGCGCTGGCCCTGGGTTCGGCATCGAGCTCGCCATCGCTCGCCTCGACCTCGCCATGAATTTCATGCGTCGCCTTCGCGATCAGGAAGGCTCCACCGGCAATCAGGATGATGTCCCGCCAGGACAGTTCGACATTTCTTATCGTGATGACCGGCTCCGTCAGGCCGATCAGCCACACCAGCAGGGTGAGCAGTAGGATGCGGAACACCAGTGCCAGCAGCAAGCCGATTTGACGCGCGCGTTTGGCCTGCGCCGGCGGGATGCGCGAGACGATCACGGAGATGAAAATGACGTTGTCGATGCCGAGCACGATTTCCAGCGCCGTCAATGTCAACAGCGCCGCCCAGGCTTCCGGGCTCGTCAATAATTCCATCATGCCTTGAACGACTTGATTTGCCGGATCACGGCGTCACTTCCTATTACGTAAGCCGCAATGGCGCACAGCGCGGCGATGATGGGAGCGCCCACGTTGAAATCGCAGATCAGCGTATAGATCGCCAGCACGGCTCCAATGGCCATCAGCCACAGGGTCAGCCAGCGTAGCCGCACCACCCTGATCGGATGCAGCACATGAAACGGGGCGAATGTGAGCGCGATCAGGATTGCAATTCCAAGAGTCGAGAGTGCCGGCGGCAAGTGCAGCAAGAACAAATAAAACGCCGCCGCGTTCCACAGCGCCGGAAAGCCGCGAAAGTGGTTGTCGGACGCCTTCATGCGCCGGTCCGCGAAATAGAGCGCACCGGAAACCATAATGCCGATGCCGAGTAGCGGCGCCGCCACCGGCAGCAGCAGCCCGCTCGCGGTGATGGCATAGGCCGGAACGAAGACGTAGGTCACGAAATCGACGACGAGATCGAGCACGTCGCCCGACCAGTTCGGCTGCAGCCGCACGACATCCAGCTTTCGCGCCAGCGGCCCGTCGATGGCATCGATGATCAGGGCGACGCCAAGCCAGCCGAACATATTGGCCCAATGTTCGCGGACGGCCTCGAGCATCGCCAGCAGCGCGACGCCCGCGCCCAGTGCCGTGAAAATGTGTACGGCGAATGCGGCGGTCCGCATTCGGCTGGTGGGGACGGAATCTGGCTCTGTGGTCTGGTCCATTGCTCCGGCAGTGCTATCAGGAATCGCCCCGATTTGCATATCGGCGCTTTGCGGCGTTCCGCCGCGCGATTGAGCGGAAACATTTCGGCCGGTTGATGACTTGAAAATGCCAGCCCGAGCGTCAATTGTCCCGATATGAATGACGCATCTCAAGTTTATGACGCTGCCGTGATCGGCGGCGGGCCAGCGGGCCTGACCGCAGCCGTCGCGCTGGCCGCTACCGGCGCGAGAACCGCCCTGCTCGCCCGCCGCGCCCCCTATGCCGACAACCGCACCACGGCGCTGTTGGGGGCTTCCACCGAGCTGCTCGAACGTCTCGAGGTCTGGCCGCGCTGCCAGGACAGGGCTGCCGCCTTGCGGATCATGCGCCTTGTCGACGACACCGACCGGCTAATCCGCGCGCCCGAGGTGCGGTTTTCCTCGGACGAGATCGGTCTCGAACAGTTCGGCTACAACATCGACAACCGATCGTTAATGGTTGCCCTTGAAGAGCGCGCCGCCGAACTTTCCAATTTGACTCGATTTGACGATGAGGCCGCCGCAATCGACCCGCAGGATGCGATCGTCGCCATCCGTACCGGCAAGGGCGAGCAGCTTTTCGCGCGGCTGGTGATCGGCGCAGACGGCCGGCAATCACCGTCCCGCGAGGCGGCCGGCATCAAGACCAGCCGTCGCGACCTTCATCAGTCGGCGCTTACCTTCAACATTTCCCATTCTCGACCGCACAACTGCATCTCCACCGAGTTTCACACCGCGCAAGGTCCATGCGTATTCGTGCCCCTGCCCGGCAACCGCTGCAGCGTGGTGTGGGTCTCGGAAACCAGAGAAGCGGAGCGGCTGATCTCGCTTGGCGACGAGGAATTGTCGGAAGCCACGGAAAGACAATCGCACTCCATTTTCGGCCGCGTCCAGGTGGAAGCCGGGCGCAACCTGTTTCCGCTGACGATCGAGCGTCCCGAGCAATTCGCCAGCCATCGTGTCGCGCTGGTCGGCGAATCCGCCCACGTGGTGCCGCCGATCGGCGCCCAAGGCCTCAACATGGGATTGCGCGATGCGGCCGATATCGCCGATATCGCCGGCAATGCGATCTCGCTCGGCGAGGATCCGGGGGCGCCGGCCGTACTGGCGCGCTATCAATCCGCGCGCCGTGCCGACGTCGCAAGCCGGCTGATCGCGATCGACGTCGCCAACCGTTCATTGCTTAGCGATTTCCTGCCGATGCAATCGCTGCGCGCGGCCGGTATGCACCTCCTCGCCTCGTTCGGCCCGCTGCGGCGGCTTGCCATGCGCGAGGGGCTGGCGCCGACCTGGAAGCGCGTGAGCTAGCTCCGGACGCCAGCGCGAGGGCTGCGAACCTGGCTCACTCTACTTTGCATGGGGTTGTTTTCGCGATTTTGTGTCTCCGCGCCACGCTTACGGAAACACCAGCCGCCCGCTCTGGATGAACCACATCACGCTGGTCAGCGTGACCACGGAGGCGAAGGTTCCGATCAGGACGGCCACCGACGCCGGCTCGATCCAGGTATTGTTCTGCCGGGCGATCACGAACACGTTCAGCGCCGGCGGCAGCGCGGCCATCAGTACGGCGGTCGCGGCCCAGGGCTGCGCGAACGGGCCAAAAAGCAGCATCAGCCCGAATACGATGAGCGGATGGATCAGGAGCTTGATCGCGATCACGCCGGGCACTTCCCAGGGCACCCGATCGAACGGCCGCAGTGCCACGGTGACGCCGAGCACGAACAGCGCCGTCGGCGCCGCCGCGTTCTGGAGAAATAGCAAGGTCCTGTCGATGGCGACCGGCACTTGAATGTGCAACGCCGCGACAAGCGCTCCCGCGGCGGCCGACATGATCAGCGGATTGAGCACGATCTGCCGCGCGGCGATGCCGATGGCGTACAGGAGCGACGGATGCTTGCGATCGCTCAGCGCCATCAGCAGCGGCACGATCGTGAACAGGAAAATGCTGTCGCAGCAGAAGATCAACGCGGTCGGCGCCGCTGCCTTGGCTCCGAGCACCGCCAGCGCCAGCCCGGGGCCCATATAGCCGATATTGCCGTAGGCTCCGGCAAGGCCCGCCATCGTCGCCTTGCGCAGCGACAGTTCGCCGATGATGCGGCCTGCCACCATGGCAAGCACGAAGGCGCTCACGGTCGCCAGCGTGGTTGCGATCAGAAACGGCGGGTTGTTCAGTTCGGAAAATGGCGTCTCCGACATGATGCGGAATAGCAAGGCCGGCAGCGAGACGTAGAGCAGAAAGAAGTTCATCCAGGCGAGGCCAGATTCCGGCAGCCCTCGGGTCTTGCCGCAGGCAAAGCCGATGAAGATCAGGCCGAAATAGGGGAGCGCGAGGTTGAGGATGTCGACCATCTCGTAAAGCGTCTTTTCGTCAGTGATTTTGGGGAGATGGCGCCGGATATGGCCACCACGCGTAAAGGTTAATTCGTCCTATTGCCCCTAGCATCGGCCACAATCATGGTCTATTCGACGGGATATGATCAAAGCGCGCACCGCCAAATTTCAGATCGGGCAGATCGTCCGCCACCGGGTGTTTTCATTCCGGGGCGTGATTTTCGATATCGATCCGGAATTCAACAATACCGAGGAATGGTGGTTGTCGATCCCAGAGGAGGTTCGGCCTGACAAGGATCAGCCGTTCTATCACCTGCTCGCGGAAAACTCGGAGTCCGAATACGTCGCCTACGTCTCCGAGCAAAATCTGCTGCCGGACGATTCCGGCGAGCCGATCCGGCACTCGCAGGTGGCCGAGATTTTCGTGAAGGACAAGTCCGGCGGCTACCGCCCGCGCAACCCGTCGCTCAACTAGCATTCTTCTTCCGGCAACGAAAAAGGCGCCCCGGTCGGGCGCCTTTTGTTTTGTCGAATGGCGCGGCTGTTACTTCGCCGCCGGATTTGCAGTGGCGCCCGGCTGGGTGCCCTCCAGCTTCTTGCGCTGCTCCTCAGCACGCTTCTGCAGCTCTTCCTGCAGTTTCTTCTGGTTTTCCTCGAACTGCTTCGGATCAGTCGGCGGACCGTCAAAGGCCTTGGCGAATTCACCGGCGAGCGGCAGCGGCAGCGTCAGCGGCGCGCCGTTGGAATTGATCGCCTGAACAACCAGATTCTGGCCCTTCTTCAAGTTGGCGATCAGCTCGGGGGTTGCTTCGTAGTCCGACATGCAGCCGTTCTGGAAGCAGATCACATAGGGGCCCTGCTGCGGCGGATTGTTATCAACGATGATCCGGGTTCCGTGCACGAGCTGCATGCCGAGCGGCAAGGTCACGCGCAGGAGCTTCTTCGGCTCGCCTTCCGGCTCGATGATGACGGCGGCGATGACGGGTTGGCCCGACTCGATGCGGCCGTCCTTGCCGGTGAAGCAAACCTGCTTGGCGCCGGCTTCCTGACCCTTGAGACAGAACTTGGTCCAGGGCGCGTAGATTAGCTGGACCTGCTGCTCCTGGGGCGGGGCGGCGCCGGCAGGAGCGCCAGCCGGAGGGGCTTGTGCCGCGGGAGCGCCGGCGGGACCCTTGGGAGCAGCCTTCGGCGGCGCTTTCGGAGCGGCAGGCGCCGGGGCGGCCTTCGGGGCCCCGGGCGCTGGCGCGGGCTGCTGAGCTTGCGCGCCCGACGCGATCAACGTTGCCGACAATGCCGAGGCCGCCAACAGGGCTAAGACCTGCCCACGCGGCCGAATCGACGCGGCGAAGATACGGAAATTCATTGCGGAAAACCCTTTCTGAACCGGAGCGCCCGAAACCGCTACAGGCACCGACACCAACCCGCGCTGGGGCGGCTGTCTCGTTGGCAATTGAGGCGGATACGTGACCGGCGTTCCCGCGGTCATCAACTGCCCGCCTTCAATACAGCGGCAGACGAAAAGATCAATGCCGACAAGCATCTTTGGGGGTTCCTCGCAGGCCGAGGCCGAAGCCTATGGTAAAGCTTTCTTCGTGCGCATTTTCGAATCAGATACCTACCCGTCTATGACCCGCTTCGGTCGTATCCGCCTGCGTGTGCTCGCGGGCATTGCCCTGGCGCTGGCTGTGACGCCGCTCGCGCCGGTCCACGAAACCAGAGCGGCCGAAAGCAACGCGCTGGCGATGCACGGTGCGCCTGCTCTTCCCGCCGGTTTCACGCATATGCCCTACGCCAATCCCGAAGCGCCGAAGGGCGGACGGCTGGTCTGGGGCGCCTTGGGAACCTTCGACAGCCTCAACCCCCTGATCGTCCGCGGCCTCGCGGTTCAGCAGATCAGGGGCTTTGTGGTCGAGAGTCTGATGGCGCGCGGCAACGATGAGGCTTTCACGCTCTATGGCTTGCTGGCCAAAACCGTCGAGACCGACGACGCGCGCAGCTACGTCTCGTTCCACCTCGACCCGCGGGCGCGCTTCGCCGACGGCAAGCCAGTCACGGCGGAGGACGTCCTGTTTTCGTGGGCCTTGCTGCGCGACAAGGGGCGCCCCAATCACCGCCAGTATTATTCCAAAGTGGTAAAGGCCGAAGCACCCGATCCGCTCACCGTGCGGTTCGATTTCGGCGGCGGCAACGACCGCGAGCTGCCGCTGATCCTCGGGCTGATGCCCGTCTTGCCGAAGCATGCGGTCGATCCGGCAACGTTCGAGGAAACCACGATGACCGGTCCAGTCGGTTCCGGCCCCTATCGCGTCACCGCCGTCAAGCCCGGCGCCAGCGTCACGCTGACCCGCAATCCCGACTATTGGGGCCGCGACCTGCCGGTGAATCGCGGATTGTGGAACTTCGACGAGATCAGGCTCGACTTCTATCGCGAGTCCAACGGCCAGTTCGAGGCATTCAAGCGTAGCCTCTATGACTTTCGCGCCGAGCACGAGCCGCTGCGCTGGCATGACGGTTACGATTTTCCGGCCGCTCGCAACGGCGAAGTGATCCGCGATACCATCAAGACCGGAATGCCGCAGCCCTCGGAATTCCTGGTGTTCAACACGCGGCGTCCGGTGTTTTCAGACATCCGCGTGCGGCAGGCCCTGACGCTGCTGTTCGATTTCGAGTGGGTCAACCGCAATTACTTTTTCGGACTCTATGCGCGTGCGGCGGGCTTCTTCGCAGGGTCCGAACTATCCGCCTACGCCCGCCCGGCCGACGAGCGCGAGCGCGAACTCTTGAAGCCGTTCGCGGCACGGATCCGGCCGGATATTCTCGATGGCACGTACCGCCTGCCCGTCACCGACGGATCGGGCCGCGATCGCACGACGCTGCGCAGCGCGCTCAAATTGCTGTCGGAAGCCGGCTACGATCTCGATGGGGCCGTGCTGCGGCAGCGTTCGTCCAGGACGCCGCTCACCTTCGAAATCCTGGTGACGACGCGCGACCAGGAGCGGATTGCGCTTTCCTATCAGCGCGACCTCAAGCGCGCCGGCATCGAGACCAGCGTCCGCGCGGTCGACCCCGTGCAGTTCGACCAGCGCCGGCTGAGCTACGAGTTCGATATGCTGCAGAACCGCTGGGACCAGTCGCTATCTCCCGGGAACGAGCAGTCTTTCTACTGGGGCAGCCAGGCCGCCGACATTCCCGGCACCCGGAATTACATGGGGGCCAAGGAGCCCGCGATCGATGCCATGATCGCTGCCCTGCTCGAGGCGCGCGAACGTCCGCCTTTCGTCTCCGCGGTGCGGGCCCTCGACCGCGTCCTGATGTCGGGCTTCTACGCAATTCCAGTGTTTAACGTGCAGGAGCAATGGATTGCGCGGTGGAATCGGATAGAACAACCTACAGCGACCGCGTTGACGGGCTATCTGCCGGAAACCTGGTGGCAGAAGCCGGAAATGAAGTGAACCCGCCAAGCGATCCAACCTCCGTGACAGAGCCGAAGTAACGCCGTGACCCAGCCCACCGCTTCGCCAACGCTCGATACGTTGTTCAAACGGAACCTGGCACGGCAGCCGGACGCGCTGGCGCTGGTCGATCCCCCCAACAAGCAGCGCATCACCGGCCAGCCGCCGAAGCGTCTTACCTTCGCGCAGGCCGACCGTATGATCTCGTCGCTGGCCGCGCACTTCATTGAATCCGGCTTGCCGTCCAATTCCGTGATCGCGGTTCAATTGCCGAACACCATCGAATTCGCGCTCACCGTGCTCGCCGCCTTCCGCGCCGGCCTGGTCGTCGCGGTGCTGCCGCTGCTCTGGCGGCAGTCGGAATTGACCATGGCGCTCAACCGCACCGCCGCGCGGGCGATCGTGACCTCGGGCAAGGTCGACGGCGTGATCTACTCGGATCTCGCCATGAACGCTGCTGCCGAAGCGTTCTCGATCCGCCATGTCTGCGGCTTCGGCGGCGAGCTGCCCGAAGGCATGGCCTCGCTCGACAACGCCATCTTCCGGGAATCCCCGACCACGCGGGCCGTGGTCCAGGACGGCCGCAAGGCGGCGCTGATTTCCTTCGATGTCACCTCGGACGGCTTCCGGCCGGTCCCGCGCGCCCATCTCGGCGTGATTGCGGGCGGCCTTGCCATGTCGCTCGAAAGCGACGTGCCGCAGGGCGCAACGATCCTATCGGCCTTCTCGCCGATGTCATTTGCCGGCCTCGCCTCGTCGCTGGCGATCTGGCTGCTGTCGGGCGGAACACTGGTGTTGCACCATCCGTTCGACGACGAGGTGCTGGAACAGCAGATCAACGAGCAGGCCTGCGACACGCTGATCGCACCTGCCCAACTGGCGCTGCGGCTGGACGAACTGGACCTCGGCACGCGGATGCCGAGCCTGCGCAATGTCATCGGCCTGTGGCGGACCCCGGAGCAGATCGGCTCCAGCGCGGGCTGGGCCGCGCAACAGGCGACGCTGACGGATGTCTATCTGTTCGGCGAGGCCGGATTGTTCGGTGCCCGTCGGATCGCGGAAGACGGCTCCCCGGCCCTGATCAAGCCGGGCCCCCACGGGGCGCCGCGCGACCTGCCGGGATCGTCGATCGCGGGCGAGATATTGCTGACGCCGCGCGGCACGTTGGGACTGCGCGGGCCGATGGTGCCGGTCGCGGCCTATGCGCCGCCTCCACCGCCGAGCGATTCCCTGATCGCGGCGCCGCCGCGCGACTACGTCGATACGGATTACGCGGCGCGGCTCGACCGCGTGACCGGCGCGGTCAATATCACCGCGCCGCCGTCCGGCGTGATGGCTGTCGGCGGCTACCGATTCCTGGCGCAGGACCTGCAGGAGTGGGCGCGCCGGCTCGGTCAGGGCGTGCTGCTGACCGCGCTGCCGGACCGCCTCAGCGGCCACCGGCTCGCCGGCCGTGCGCTCGACAATGCCCGCGCCCGAGACGCTCTGACAGAACTCGGACTTAACCCGTTGATGGTGGAAGCATTTCGGGATCGGAGCAACGCCGCCTGAGAGACCGCTGGCGGGGCGCCCGTTGACGCCGCATTAAGCGCGGCAAACTAGGATCGCAGCTTCCTATTGCCCGCCTGATCCGAGTTCTCAGATGTCCCAGCAAGGTACGATCCTCGTCGTATCGACGGCGAAACCGCCTTCCTTTGCCGCCACGCTCGATGTCGCGCGACTGTTTCCGGTGGTCGAGAGCGGGTGGACGGATGCGGCGCGCGCGGTCGAGCAGGTGCAACCGGCGGCCGTGCTGGCCGAAACCTCCGGCACCAATGCAGCCGGACTGGCGGAGCTGGCCGTGCGGGTCGCGGCGCGACAGCCCTATCTGCCGCTGATCGCGATCGACCCGCAGAACCCTGTTCCGGACAACGTCATTCCCTTTTTTCAGAGCCAAGTCCCGAACGCCAAGCAAGGCGGCTCCGACCGGCTGGCGGCTCGCCTGCGTGCCGCGCTGCGCGTGCGGTCGTTGCATGCGACCGTAATGCGCCGGCTGGTGCCGGCAACGCCGATGGCGTTGTCGCATATCGATCCGGCGCGCGACGCTACCGTGCTGCTGATCGGCCGCGGCGCTGCCTATCCGGCGCTGTCGGTCGCGCTTGGCGAGCGCACCGGCGTGGTCGGGGCGCTTTCGATCGAAGCGGCAGCGAAGCATCTCAACGTCAGGGACATCGACGGCATCGTGCTCGGCGAAGGATTCAGCCTGCGCGTGGTCGATGCCTTCCTCACCGTGCTGACCGAGGACGCCCGTTTCCGCAATCTTCCCGTCGTCGTGGCGGCGGGCGATCTGGCGCCGGCCTATGATTTGCCAAACCTCGAGATCGTCTCCGGCGACGCCGTCCAGGTGGCAGCGATTGGGCTGCCGCTGATCCGCCAGCACGCCTTTGAAGCGCATCTGAGCCGCACGCTGAAGGCCATCGACGCCGACGGCCTGATCGACGCGCGGACCGGTCTGCTCACCCCGGAAGCCTTCGAGCGCGACTTTGCCAGCGCCATCTACCAGACCCAGCAACGCGGCGGCGGATTGTCGGTGGCGCGCTTTGCGTTCGATCCCGCACACCCCCGCGCGCAATTCGACGGCGCGCGGATTATCAGCCGCCTGATGCGACAAATGGATTTCGGCGCCGCCCAGGACGACGGCTCGGTTGTCGTGGTGTTTGCCGAGGCCGACCTGAAGTCGGCTCACGCCATCGCGCGGCGGCTGTCGAGCGTGATGCGCCATACCAGCCACGGCCAGCGCGACGCACGGTCGGAGCAAACCGTGACGGTCGCAACGCTGCTGCCGAACGATTCCGTGAAATCGCTGCGGTCACGGCTGCAGGAAGACGCGCAACGGGCAGCGTCTTAGAGCACCATACCTATCCCCGTCATTGCGAGCGAAGCGAAGCAATCCATCTCTCCGCATATACGGTGGGTATGGATTGCTTCGTCGCTTTGCTCCTCGCAATGACGGGGAGGGATCGACGCGTTTCACGCCGCCTTTTTGCTCTCCGCGAGATTGGCGAGCTGCCGCAAGATCTCGGTCGTACCCATCAGCCGCTCCTCAGGCGTCTTCCATTGCTGCAGGAACACCACCTTCATATCCGGCCGCACCTTCGCGGCCTGGCCGTGCTGACGGATAAAGGCGACGAGGCGATCCGGCTGGGCAAAGCTGTTGTCGCGGAACGAGATCACGGCGCCCTTCGGACCGGCGTCGACTTTCTCGACATTGGCGCGGCGGCAGTAGGCCTTGATGGCCGCGACCTTGAAGAGATAGCGAACCTCGTCCGGCAGCACGCCGAAACGGTCGCGCATCTCGGCGGCAAAATTGTCGATCTCCTCGTCGGTGTCGAGATCGGCGAGCCGACGGTACAGCGACAGCCGCACCGAAAGATCGTTGACGTAATCCTCGGGGATTAGCACCGGCATGCCGATGGTGATCTGCGGCGACCAGCGGTCGGCGGCGGGCTCGGCCACGCCGGCCTTGAGGTTGAGGATCGCCTCCTCCAACATCGATTGATAGAGCTCGAAGCCGACTTCCTTGATGTGACCGGATTGCTCTTCTCCGAGCAGATTGCCGGCGCCGCGGATGTCGAGGTCGTGAGATGCGAGCTGAAAGCCCGCGCCCAGTGTTTCCAGCGACTGCAGCACCTTCAGCCGCCGCTCGGCCTGTGCGGTGATCTTCTGTTGCGCCGGCAGCGTGAACAGCGCGTAAGCGCGCAGCTTCGAGCGCCCCACCCGCCCGCGCAACTGATAGAGCTGCGCCAGCCCGAACATGTCGGCGCGATGCACGATCAGGGTATTGGCGTTCGGGATGTCGAGGCCGGACTCGATGATGGTGGTCGAAAGCAGGATGTCGTATTTGCCGTCATAGAAGGCCGATATGATGTCCTCGATCACGGTCGGCGGCATCTGGCCATGCGCAACCGCGACCTTCATCTCCGGCACGTTCTTGTCGAGGAAGTCCTTGACGCCGGCAAGGTCCTCGATCCGCGGCACGACGTAGAACGCCTGCCCGCCGCGGTAGCGTTCGCGCAGCAGCGCCTCGCGGATCATCAGGGGATCGTGCGGCGCCACGAAGGTGCGCACCGCGAGGCGATCGACCGGGGGTGAGGCGATAATCGAAAGATCGCGCACGCCGGTCAGCGCAAGCTGCAGCGTCCGCGGGATTGGCGTCGCGCTCAGCGTCAAGACATGCACCTGCGCCCGCAACTGCTTCAGCTTTTCCTTGTGGCTGACGCCAAAGTGCTGCTCCTCGTCGACAATCAAAAGGCCCAGATCGCGGAACTTGATCGACTTGCCGAGCAGCGCATGGGTGCCGACCACGATGTCGACATTGCCTTCGGCAAGCCCCTTCTTGACCTGCGTCAGCTCCTTGGCCGGGATCAGCCGGGACGCCTGCGCGACATTGACTGGGAAACCTCTGAAGCGTTCGGCAAAATTCTTGCTGTGCTGACGGGCGAGCAGCGTGGTCGGCACGACGACGGCGACCTGCTTGCCTTCGAGCGCGACCGCGAATGCCGCGCGCAACGCCACCTCAGTCTTGCCGAAGCCGACGTCGCCGCAAATCAGCCGGTCCATGGGACGGCCAGTTTCAAGGTCTTTCAGCGTGGATGTGATGGCGCCAAGCTGATCCTCGGTCTCCTCATAAGGGAAGCGCGCACAGAATTCGTCATAGACATGCGGCTGCACCGGCATTTTCGGCGCTTCGTGCAGTTGCCGCTCGGCTGCGATCTTGATCAGTTCGCCGGCAATCTCGCGGATCCGGTTCTTCAGCTTGGCCTTGCGCGCCTGCCAACCGCCGCCACCAAGCCGGTCCAATTCGACATTGGCGTGGTCAGAGCCGTACCGCGACAACAGCTCGATGTTCTCGACCGGCAGGAACAGCTTTGTTTCAGCGGCATAATGCAGTTCGAGACAGTCGTGCGGCGCTCCGCCCACCTCGATCGTCTGCAAGCCGACAAAGCGCCCGATGCCGTGCTCGACGTGCACCACGAGATCGCCGGTCGAAAGGCTCGTGACTTCCGAGATGAAATTGTCGAGCTTGCGGCTTGATTTGCGCTGGCGCACCAGGCGGTCGCCGAGGATGTCCTGCTCGCTGATGACGGCGAATTCGTCGGTCTCGAAACCGCTCTCCATGCCGACCACCGCCAGCATGGCCTCGTTGCGCGGCGTCGCCTGCACGGTACGCCAGGCGTTGACGGTGGTGATATTGGCGAGCTTGTGGTCCCGCAGCATGCTGGCCATGCGGTCGCGCGAGCCTTCGCTCCACAGCGCGATCACCACCTTCTTGCGCTGCGCCTGCAATGCCAGCACATGCGTCACGACGGCTTCGAACACGTTGACGGAAGTGTCGGCCCGCTCGGGCGTGAAATTGCGGCCCTGCCTCGCGCCGGCGTCGAATAAGTCGCCAGTGCCCTCAGGCACGGCAAACGGCGTCAGCCGCGCCACCGCGGCGTCGCTCAGCCGCGTCGTCCACTCCGCTTCCGTCAGATAGAGCCGATCCGGAGGTAACGGCTTGTAGATCGCACCCGATCCGGGATGCTCCAGCGCCTCGCGCCTGGCCTCGTAATAGTCCGCGATCTGCTTGAAGCGTTCGCGTGCGGCGTCCTCGCCTTGCGGTTCGATCGCGATCGGCGCACCGTCGAGATAATCGAACAGCGTATCCATCCGCTCCTGGAACAGCGGCAGCCAGTGCTCCATGCCAGGATGGCGGCGGCCCTCACTGACGGCCTCATAGAGCGGATCGTCGCGCTCGGGCGCGCCGAAGGCTGCGACATAGCCCATGCGAAAGCGGCGGATGGTTTCGGTGACGAGCTGGAATTCCGAGATCGGCACCAGGTCGAGCGCGCGCATGTCGAGCAGCGTGCGCTGAGTTTCCGCATCGAAGGTGCGGATCGATTCGAGGGAGTCGCCGAAGAAGTCGAACCGCACCGGCTGCTCGAGGCCGGCCGGAAACAGATCGAGGATGCCGCCGCGCACGGCGTACTCGCCGGGCTCGCGCACGGTCGAGGAGCGATTGTAGCCATTGTGCTCCAGCCAGGCGACGATCGAATCCATCGGTACGACATGGCCGGGCGCGACCGACAGCGCCTGCGCCGCTACCACCTCGCGCGCGGGCACGCGCTGCACGATGGCGTTGACCGTCGTCAGCACGATCAGCGGCTTGTCGCTGCCCTGCAGGCGCGATAGCCGCGCCAGCGTCGTCAGCCGCTGTGCCAGGATGCCGCCATGCGGCGACACCCGGTCATACGGCTGGCAGTCCCAGGCCGGAAACTGCATCACGGGCAAATCAGGGGCGAAAAATTCCAGCGCCCGTGCCAGTTGTTGCATGCGCGGACCATCGCGGCAGACCACGGCAAGGCTGACCGCCGGCGGTTTCGGCTTGGCCGCGACCGCACGCGCGAGGTCGGAGACGACAAGCCCCTCCGCGCCCTCGGCGACATTGGCAAACGTCAGTGCGCGGCCGGGTGCCAACAGCGCGGCGGGCGATTTGACGGGCGCCTTCACGCGTGGTGATCCACGGCGCGAAACGCCTTGATACGGTCGAACAGCGCGGTCGCATATTCCGGATCGAGTGGCTTGTCGCCGGTCAGCGCGGCATAGAGGTCGGGATCGGGCACCTCGATCAGGCGCTCCAACTCGGCCAACTCGTCATCGCGCATGCCCGATATCTCGGCATCGGCAAAGCGCCCGAGGATGAGGTCCATCTCACGGGTGCCGCGATGCCAGCAGCGAAATAAAAGCCGCTTGCGGCGGTCATCGAGGCCACCGCTCGATCGTGTCGTACCCGTCATTTCCCTGGTCCCATCCGAACGCCAAACGCCCGGACGTGCCGGGCGGGGGTTGATATAGCGGTCGAGATGACGAATGTCAGCCCCAACAGTTCCGTGAATTACCACTACGTCGTCATTGCCGGGCTTGACCCGGCAATCCATCATCTTTTGAAGAGTGATGGATGCGCTATGTGCGACGAGAGACCTGATGCGCCCCGCCCTGCTCAATCCCTTGTTTGCGCCCGTTACGAGCCTGCCTGGCGTCGGGCCGAAGCAGGACAAGCTGCTGCGCTATCTCCTCAGCCGCGACGAGACCCCGCGGCTGGTCGATCTCTTGCTGCATCTCCCGGCCAGCGTGATCGACCGCCGGGCACGGCCGAAAATCCGCGAGGCTGTACCGGGAACCGTGGTGACGCTGGAGGTCACCATCGACCGTCACCGGCCGCCCCCGCCGCGCAATGCCCGGGCGCCCTACCTCGTCTATGCCTCTGACGATACGGGCGACGTGGTGCTGACGTTTTTTCGCGCCAAGCCCGGCTATGTCGAAAAGCTGCTGCCGGTCGGCGAGAAGCGCTACGTGTCCGGCACGCTGCAGATGTATGACGGCATCCCGCAGATAGTGCATCCCGACCGCGTCGTCGACGAAGCCGGATTTGCAAAACTCAGCGGTATCGACCCGGTCTATCCCCTGACCGAAGGCCTCGCGCTGGGTTCGCTGCGCCGGGCGATCGCACAGGCGCTGCAGAAGTTGCCGGAACTGCCCGAATGGATCAGCCCGGAAGTGATTCGCCGCTGCAACTTTCCGCCGATTCGCCAAGCGCTCACCCGCGTGCATGTGCCGGTCGAACTCACGGACATTTTGCCTGACGGCCCGTTCTGGTCACGGCTCGCCTTCGACGAACTGCTCGCCGGCCAACTGGCACTGGCGCTGGTTCGCGCGCAATTGCGGCGTCCGGCCGGCGACCGCAACGCCGGCGACGGTCACCTGCGCCACAAGATCATCGATGCGCTGCCCTACGCGCTCACCGGCTCGCAGCGCGCGGCGGTCGCCGCCATCACCGAGGATTTGCTCCAGCCGGTGCGGATGTTGCGGCTGCTGCAGGGCGACGTCGGGTCCGGCAAGACGGTGGTGGCGCTGCTCGCCGCGGCCGCCGTCACCGAGGCCGGCAAGCAGGCCGCGCTGATGGCGCCGACCGAAATCCTCGCGCGCCAGCATATCAAGACAATCGCGCCGCTGGCCGAGCGCGCAGGTCTTCGTGTGGCGATCCTGACCGGCCGCGAAAAAGGCAAGGAGCGGCGTGAAATTCTGGCGCGGCTCGAAGCCGGCGAAATCGACTTTCTGGTCGGCACCCACGCGCTGATCCAGGACGACGTGATCTTCAAGGCGCTGGCGCTCGCGGTGGTCGACGAGCAGCATCGCTTCGGCGTGCGCGAACGGCTCGCGCTCACCAACAAGGGCGAGGCCGTCGACGTGCTGGTCTTGAGCGCAACGCCGATCCCCCGCACGCTGGTACTCACTTATTTCGGCGACATGGACGTCTCCGAGTTGCGCGAGAAACCGGCTGGCCGCCAGCCGATCGACACCCGCGCGGTTCCGGCCAGCCGCCTCGATGAAGTCGTCGATGCCGTCGGCCGCGCGCTGAAATCAGGCAAGCTGGTTTACTGGATCTGTCCGCTGGTCGAGGAATCCGAGGCCGAGGGCACCGAACATCTCACCAACGCCACCGAGCGTTTCGAGCGGCTGCAGAAGCGCTTCGGCGACCGCGTCGGGCTGGTGCATGGGCAGATGAAGGGTCCGGATAAGGATCGTGTGATGGCGCAGTTCGCCGCCCACGAGATCGGGCTCCTGGTTGCCACCACCGTGGTCGAGGTCGGCGTCGACGTCCCCGCCGCGACCATCATGGTGATCGAAAACGCCGAACGCTTCGGGCTCGCGCAATTGCACCAGCTCCGCGGCCGGATCGGCCGCGGATCGGAGTCCTCGACCTGCCTGTTGCTCTACAAGGAGCCGCTCGGTGAGATGTCGGCGGCGCGGCTGAAGGTGATCCGGGAGACCACCGACGGCTTCAGGATTGCGGAGGAGGATCTCAAACTGCGCGGCGAAGGCGACGTGCTCGGCATCCGCCAGAGCGGCCTGCCCGGCTATCGCATCGCCCGCTCCGACGTGCACGGCCAGCTCATCACGCAGGCGCGCGACGAAGCGCTGCGCATCATGAAGGACAATCCGAAGCTCAAGGGCGAGCGCGGCGAAGCGCTGCGCTGTCTGCTCTATCTGTATGAGCGCGATGAAGCGGTGCCGCTGATCGGCGCGGGATAACTCGCAACCGTGGCAATGCGAGTCCGGTAGTGCTCGGCGCCCTCGACGATCTTGTCGAGCAGCGCATCCAAAGCCCAGAATTTCTCGCGGATATCGAAGGCGACGGCGCGGCTGTCGGTGCAGGAGAACGTGCCGAGGCGCTGGTGATAAAGCTTGGCAAGCTTCGGGTAGCCCATCGGTTCCGCCATGGCCGATAGCGCGAGGTAGACGGAAAGCTCGTCCGCCAGCGCCGGATGATAGGCATGCTCGGTCATCAGCCACTTGTAGAGATCGGGATGAAAGTTCGTGAATACGCCGGTAAACCCGCGTGAGCCGGCCTTCATTGCCTCAAAGGCAATCGCCGCATTGGCATTGACGATGGCAAGCGGCGTGCCCCGGGTCAGCGTCACGCGGCGCTTCACCGTTTCGAGGTCGCAGGACACATCCTTGAGGATGACGAAGCGGCCGGTGTTGGCGCAGAACGTCAGCTCGTCGTCGGTGAGCAGACGCCGATAGGGCGCCGGGCATTCGTACAGACCAAGCGGAATTTGCTTCGGCAGCCGATCGAGCAGCCAGCTCAGGTCGTCGATGAATTTGCTGCCGCCTTCCTGCTTGGCGTCGAGCCGGTTGGTGACGAGCACCATGCCGTCAACTCCGGTCGCGGCAATCGCGGTCAATTCGGCAAGCTGGTCGTCCAGGCTTTCGCTGATGTGACCGGACGCAATCACCGGGACATGGCCGGCTGCGGCTTGTCTGACGAAAGCGGCGAGCGCAACCCGTTCGTCGAGAGTGAGAAACTGCATCTCGCTGGACTGGCAGACCGCAAACAGCGCGTCCGAACCATTGTCGATGTACCATTCCACCAGCCGGCCGAGGCCGGGATAGTCGATCTGGCCGCTTTCGGTAAACGGCGTGATCATCACCGGAATGATGCCTTCGATCTTCTTGGTCATGATGTCGGCGCCGGCCCTACTCCACCTTCGCCTTCGCGGGAGCCGGCTTCAGCCCCGCAGCCGAATTCGCCACGCGCGCCGCGTTCGCCATGCCGGCCAGCGCGCCGTTACGCTTCTGCTGATCGGAGCCGGGCTGCACCACGCCGGCCGACATGATCAGCGTCGCCGCGTCTTCGGTCGTCATGTCGACTTCGATGATCTTGCTCTTCGGGACGTAGAAAAAGAAACCCGTGGTCGGGTTCGGCGCGCAGGGCAGGAACACCGAGATGTGCTCTTCCTGGCCGGGAAGCTGGCTTGCCACATTCGCACTCGGCGACTGCGAGATCAAAACGATCGACCACATGCCCGGCGAGGGAAATTCAACCAGGCCGACCTTGCGAAAGCTCGACCCCTTGCCCGAGAACAGCGTCTCGAACACCTGCTTCAGGCCGCGATAGATCGCGCGCACCACGGGCATGCGGCCGAGCAGCCGCTCGCCGAGATCGACCAGCGTCCGCCCGATCAAATTGGCGGTGAGGAACCCGAGCAGCGTCAGCGCCACCACGGCGACGATCAGTCCCGAACCGGGCAGACCGAACGGCAGGTAGGTTTCGGGACGGTAGACCGTCGGAACGAACGGGCGGACGAGGTTGTCGACCCAGTTCACGAACCACCAGGTCAGATAGAGCGTGATCGCGACCGGCCCTGCGACAATCAGTCCGGTCAGAAAATAGTTCCGGAAACGGGCCATTAGCCCGGCGTGGTGCGCCTCCGGCAGGGGTTCCTCCGGGGACGCGGGCGGGGGCAGTTCTTCGCGGTTCATCGTGGTTCCAGGTCAGGGCGGCCGAATTCGACATTCGGGCGCGACCGGACGCAAAACCGGGGTCCCACTTTTGCTGATCGCGCCTATGCCAGCTAAGCCATCTTAGCAGGTTTTTGAAGGGCCAGCGTGACAGCGGATGGTCTTGACTATTCGACCGTTACCGATTTCGCGAGATTTCGCGGCTGATCCACGTCGGTGCCCATCACCACGGCGGTATGATAGGCCAAAAGCTGCACCGGGATGGCGTAGACCATCGGGGTGAACGCCGACGCCATGTCGGGCAGCACGATCGTGACCAGCGAGTCGACGGTGGCTTCCGCCGCGCCCTTGGCATCGGTCATCAGGATGATGTTGCCGCCGCGGGCCGCGACTTCCTGCATATTGGAGACCGTCTTCTCGAACACCCGGTCGAACGGCGCGATCACCACCACCGGCATGTTCTCGTCGATCAGCGCGATCGGCCCGTGCTTGAGTTCGCCGGCGGCATAGCCCTCGGCGTGGATGTAGGAAATTTCCTTCAGCTTCAGCGCGCCTTCCAGCGCCATCGGGTAGCTGGTGCCGCGGCCGAGATAGAGCACGTCCTTCGATTTCGAGATGTCGCGCGCCAGTTTTTCGATCTGCGGTTCCAACGTCAGCGCCGCCGCCATCAGCCGCGGAATCTCGACGAGGCCGTGGACGAGCTTGGTCTCGTCTTCGTCAGACAATTCGCCGCGCGCCTTGCCGGCCGCAACCGCGAGCGAGGCCAGCACCATCAACTGGCAGGTGAAGGCCTTGGTCGAGGCGACGCCGATCTCGGGACCGGCCAGCGTCTGCAGCACGGTTTCGCTTTCGCGCGCAATCGTCGAGGTCGGCACGTTCACCACCGACAGGGTGTGAACGCCCTCGGCCTTGGCGTAGCGCAGCGCTGCCAGCGTGTCGGCGGTCTCGCCGGATTGCGAAATGAAGATCGCGAGATCGCCCTTGCGCAAGGGCGCCTCGCGGTAGCGGAATTCGGATGCGATATCGATTTCGACCGGAATGCGCGCCAGCCGTTCGAACCAGTATTTGGCTATATAGCCGGCATAGTTCGCGGTGCCGCAGGCCGTGATCGAAATGCGCTGGATGTCCTTGAAGTCGAACGGCAGCTTGACCGGCAACATGACGCGCTCGCTCGCCATGTCGATGTAACGTGCCAGCGTGTGGCCGACCACTTCGGGCTGCTCGTGGATTTCCTTGGCCATGAAGTGGCGGTAGTTCGCCTTGTCGACCAGCGAGGTCGAGGCGCTGTGCTTGACCGCGTCGCGGTGAACGATCGCGTTGGTCTTGTCGTAAATGGTCGCGCCCTTGCGCGTCAGCACCACCCAGTCGCCGTCTTCGAGGTAGCTGATCGTGTCGGTGAACGGCCCGAGCGCGATCGCATCCGACCCCAGATACATTTCGCCGTCGCCGTGACCGATCGCCAGCGGCGGGCCATTGCGGGCGCCGATCATCAGATCGTCGTCGCCTGAGAAGATGAACCCGAGCGCGAATGCGCCGCGCAGTTCCGACAGCGCCGCCCTCACCGCCTCGACCGGCTTGATGCCCTTCTGGAGAAAACTATCGACGAGGTGGAGAACGATTTCGGTGTCGGTTTCGGTCTTGAAGACCGCGCCCTTCTTCTCCAGCGCCTCGCGCAGCTCGCGAAAGTTCTCGATGATGCCGTTGTGGACCACGGCGACACGATCGGTCGCGTGCGGGTGTGCATTGTTCTCGGTCGGCTTGCCGTGCGTCGCCCAGCGGGTGTGCCCGATTCCGGTGTGCCCCTTCAGCGGTTCCGCATCCAGCCGCTTCTCGAGGTTCTTCAGCTTGCCCTCGGCCCGGCGGCGCGCGAGGTGATCGCCTTCCAGCGTGGCGACACCTGCGGAATCATAGCCGCGATATTCAAGCCGTTTGAGTGAGTCTACCAGAAGCTCCGCGACCGGAGCTTTCCCAAGAATGCCGACAATGCCGCACATGCGGTTCAATTTCCCCAAATCGACGAAATGCGTCGCAACCCGCTAATCTCTTACCGGCAATGGCGGGCAGACAGATACTCAATAATTGTTGCGTATTGAGACAGTCTTAAGCGGAAAGCTTAACAGCCGCCACCCAGGGATTACCCTGTCACATCCGCCTGGCCGACGGAATATGAGCCCGCGATCTCGCGGCATGAACTGCCCGAGGGTTGGCCTTGGTTCCCCCCGAGAAGGAGGAAGCAGGGAATGCCGGGTGCTTGCTGCACCCGCGGTCTCGTGTGCAATGGGTAGAAGGAAGCGCACACGAGCATACAGGTTCAGCGGAGGCAATCCGGCATTCCTTGCGCAATGGCTTTACGGCTTACTTCGCGCTCTCCGGAGACGAATTGCTCTTGTCTCCGTCACCAGCGGATTGAGATTTGTCTAAGCCCGGTCGGGCCGACGCATCTCCGCTGGCTTGACATCAGCCACGGATGCCAGAACCACACGACTTCGCCGTACGCAGCGCCCTCTACCGCCACTCCGATCGACGAAATGCCGTCCGAAGTTCTGGCGAAGGCCTTGAAACGCCGGTCGTCTGCGCAAACGTAAGATCACTCACGGGAGAACCCGCCCTGCGACCACGATCGCGCCCGACGCCGCTGCGTCCACCGCATCCAACCCCGCGTCCGTGACGATCGCGATACGCCCCTCTTGCCGGGGTGGATGGACGGATTGACGCGACCACCGGTGCAATTTGTGCAATATCACCGTAATTCCGCTGTCACCGTAATCCCGCGCAAAGACGCATCAGCGGGGCTCGGACTTTGGCGGCGGTGATGCTCATCGGGTTTTCATCGCCGCGCAGAACTGTTCCGTGACCGCCGTCGTTTCCTCGGTGACGTTCCAGCCGTTCGTCTCGGCGTTTTCCCTGGCCAACTTTTGCTCGGCCTGAAGCATCTTTTTGATTTGCGCGTACGGTTTCCAGTCGGCCTTGGACAGCTTGACAGGGGGCGCACCGCAGACGTTGTGGGCGATCGCTTTCTGCACACTGGTGCTGACGTCGCTCATGTGGCCCTCGACCACGGCGGTGAAGCGCGCCTTGGCGTATTGGCTGTTGGCTGTGATGAAGTCCTTGCAGAAGGCGACCCGTTGACCTCCGTCGCGGGCCTTGATGTAGGCCGTCTGCGTTTCGTAATGGACGCGGTAGGCGAGTTTGTTGGCGTTCGGGTCGGATTTCGCCGCTTCGAGCATGGCGCGGTGGTCACCCAAGGTGGCGTCATTGATCCTGAGGTCACATACTTTGGCGAGGGAGACGACCGGAACGTAGGCCCGCACCTTGGCTTCCAAGGCATCGTTGGCGTGCGCAACTAGTGCGAACAGGCTGGCGGCGATTGCGAAAGCAGCAAGGCAGCGTTTCATTGTTGACGTCCTCCACAAGCGGCTTGTGAGCGCGGTGGCCCAGCCGAGGAGTGTCCAGCCCAAGGCGAATTTCTTGGGCGACTGTCGAGCGCCCATCTTGGATCTGGATCATGCCGCTCCGCATCCGGACCGGATCGTCGGTCGCGCCCATCAATACCACGCCGCAATCCGCCATTGCTGGGCGAAAACTCGCCGGTCGGATCGGTTCTGATCAATAAGTGCCGCCATGTCGGTTGCGGGCCGATGTCGCAATAGAAAGCTGCACCAAGCGCCGGAAAGCCGCGCGATTGGATCGCCAGCCACGCGGCGAACACGGGGGAGCCGCCGGCTGCGCCGGACATTGGTTCTGCCTGCTCTCATGCTGGCCGCGCGCTTGAGCCTCACCGTCGCGAATAGGACGGGGAACCACCCTGCGCCAGCGGCGTGGCCGCCCTGGCGCGCCCGTCGGGAATTACGGTGACAGTGCAGGACTGTCACCGTAATTGCACCGCAATTCCTACAGCCTCGAATAACCTTCGATGCCCGTGATCCTATGCGGTTGAGGCGGTCGGGGGTGGTCGACCAGTGTTTACCGGGGGTTGAAAAAAATGTCGCCCCTCCTTCGAAAGAAGCATAACATTTGGAGCTGCTCTTTGTACCGCGCAAAGGGAGGATCAGTGAAATGTCAAAAGAGGAAACATTCTATCTCGAGGAATACAAGTCACTGAGGCAGGACATGATATCCAAACTCAAGGACCGGCTCGACTACAGTCGCTGGGGCGTCATCGGAATTGCCGCATTATACAGCTACTCCATTTCAAACCCTGGCTATCCGGTTCTTTTTTGGGTGCCTGTATTGTTCTCAATCTTGATGATCGCGCACTTGAACGAGGAACACAGGATGGTTCAAAAAATGAGCCAATACGTCGAGGAGCAAATCGAGCCTTGGATCGCCGGCGGAAAAGCTCCAGAGGGCTGGCAACAATTCCTCAAACGAGAAAAAACGCCACGATGGTGGTTATTATCGAAACGATTTCCATGGCATCTTTGGGACTGGTCGCCCGTGCCAATGTGGGTGGTATTGTTTTTTGGCACCTTTTTGGCTGCGATAGCCGTTACGAGGGGCCTAATTCCCTCCGTAAGTGTACCCAAGTGCTAACGCCTCATCTCTAATTACAGCAAGTAGCCCGCATGAGCGCAGCGATATGCGGGATAACCCCGGATGTCGCTGCGCATCCGGGCTACGCTTGCTAAGCAAACAGGGGCCGTTAAAGCGGCCCCCTGTTTACGTTGAACAATCGTCAGGCGATGGAGCCTGCACGAGTCAACACGCATAAAACGTCAAGACGCATCGCAAGGCGATCTGTAGACGAGCCGTCTGCAGCAGCGTCTTGGAATTCAGCCGCCCTTGGCTTTGCGGCCGCGCGCGCTCGGCTTTACCGGCACGCTCTGTCCATACTTAATCCACCAAGCCGTCAGGGCCTCCATCGTGGGTCCAAGCGCGAGTGCCTTTTGCGTCATCTCATACTCGACCCGCAGCGGCACTTCTGCGAACACGGTGCGCGAGACCAGACCGTCCGCTTCGAGCTCGCGGAGTTGTGCGGTCAGCATGTGCTGGGTGATGCCGGGGATCGCCTTTCGCAGCTCCCCGAAGCGGTAGACCCGCTGGTTGAGCAGCCACATGATCTCCAGCTTCCACTTGCCCGAGAGCAATGCGAACGCGCGCCGCATCTCCTCATGCATGTTGATTTCTTTATTGGCCATAGTCTGGTTTTCCATACTTGCTGCAAGTTATTCATCCTACTTGCGAGAAGCAATCTTATCCTACATTTTCGATGCACAAGGCGCGCAGTAAAGTGCGCATCCTGACAAACGAACAAGATGAAGGAGATTGCTGCTCAACAGCAATCAACGAGACCTCATGGCTGCAATTTACTCTTACTGGATCAGCACGGCGCTTCTGTCCCTGCTGTATCTGACTTCCGCTTACATGTGCGTCACCAAAGGAGATTGGGTCCGGCAGGCGCTCGAGGAGCTTGGCTACCCGACCTACCTCGTGCCGTTGATGATCGTCGTGAAAGTTTTGGGCCCGGCCGCAATTCTGTTGCGCTTCAATGTGACGCTCAGCGATCTCGCCTATGCGGGTATGTTCTATCACCTGCTGTTGGCCTTCTTGGCGCACGTTGCGGTCCGTAAGCCCAGCGCCGCCCTGCCAGCCGTCGTGGGTCTCGTACTATTGGCCGCCTCGTTCGTCACGCAAAACGCCGCTCGCGAGGTCCCGTCGCCCTATATGCAGGCGGCAACGTTCTGACCCGCCCGGCCATCATCAACTATGGAAAGAACATCAATATGAGCCGCATTAAAGGATGGCTGCCATCGTCACAGGTTCGCGGCGCGGGATTGCTTGCGCCACGGCAAAGCTGTTGCCGTTAGGTGCAAAATGAAAGTGACCCTCTTTGGTGCTACCGGAACTACAGGTAGGTACTTGATCGATGAGGCTTTGAAACGCGGCATTGACGTTACGGTCTTTGCGCGGTCGAGCAGCCCCTTTGAAAACGCCAAGGTGAATATCGTTCGCGGTGAGCTTACCGATAGTGCTCTTCTGCGAGAAGCCATCAGCGGATCTGACGCCGTCTTGTCAGCGCTTGGGCCGACGAAGTTACGGCACTCGGAAGATTTGCCGATTACGAGGGCTACGGAAGCGATTATTTCAGCGATAAAGCAGACGCGGGTGCAACGCCTCATTGCCGTTTCTACCGGTACGGCTGCCGACCCCGGGGATCGATTTGACTGGAAAATCGGGCTCCCCGCGTTACTGATCAAGCATCTGATGCGCAACTGCTACAATGACATCCTTGGGCTCGCAAGAGTGATACGAGCTTCGGAATTGGAATGGACAATGGTGCGTGTGGCATTCTTGAAGAACCATCCCGCAACCGCTCACCTCAACGTAGGGCTATATGGCGTTTCCAGACATTCGCTGACCGTCAATCGCGAAAACGTTGCAAAGTTCATGTTCGATCAAATCACCGACCGTCGGTATATCCATCAAGCGCCAGGGATTAGTACGAAAGAAGTTTGACTTCTCGCGGACGCGTCGAAGCCACGGCTCCCCCTTGAACAGGCCAGATCGGCTATGTGGCCCAGGGAATCAATTGTTAGCTACTGAGAGGACTTAAAATCCGTCGCGCCTAACCTTCTTTCTCCGCCTTCGCCCGCATCTTCATCTCGCGGTACCTCGCCGCTCCGCCCTCTCGGTTGCTCTGCGGGCTGCGCTCCACGGCCATCGCGTCGTCGGGCACATCCTTGGTGATAACCGAGCCCGAACCGATATAGGCGCCTTGCCGATTTTGACCGGCGCGACCAGTGAGGAGTTGGTGACGACGAACGCACCCTCGCCGATCAGCGTCTTGTGCTTGAAGAAGCCGTCGTAGTTGCAGGAGATGGTGCGTGCCGAGGTTGGAATTGGCGCCGACATGGGCGTCGCCGACATAGGAGAGGTGGTTGACCTTGATGCCTGCCTCCAATGTCGCGGTCTTGGTTTCGACGGAGTTGCCGATCCGAACGCCGTCGCCTGCCTAGCGAGGTGCCGGGCCGCAAGCGCATAGGGCCCGACGGACGCCTTGCCGATCGAAGTCTGCGCAGTGCCGTCTTCAAAGAAACAGTCGCGCTCTGCCCGCATGCAAGGTACGCCCGCCCGCAAGGTGCGACGGTTCGGTTCCAGCGGGACGAAAGTATGCGCCCGTACTCTTCCGGATAGACGGTCCCGAAATCCGCATCAAAATAGCCGCATTGCAGCGGCGCGGTATTAGTTCACCTAGTATTTGCGTAAAGCCCGGCAGTCCGAAATGGCTGCCGGGCTTTTGCATGACTATCTGTCAGGCTTCTCCAGGGCCGCTTCCAATTCTGTGACGATGTCGTGCAGGAGCCCAATTGCAAGCGGGTCCGTGACTTCGCGCTCCATCACGCGGAAGCGCATCACCCGCTCTTGAAGTTCACGCTGTTCCCTGTCGTCGTCCATGTCGTCCATGACGCGCTCCGCACTGAAGGCATGACGCCGAACGAGACCGATGGTTGCAGGAACTTGAATAAATATTCATCAAGGTTAAGGCGTTGCCTTCGGCGTCAACCGAAGTGGCCTAGTCTGTTTTGACGCGTTTTCTTCACGCGAACCGGGATCCACTTCGCTTGAAAACGCTCTCACAGGCGGTCGCAATTCAGCCGATGCCAGCCGGGTTGCAGGTCAAATACCGAACGAGTGCCTGATCTGCCTCAGCATCGATATGGCGGCATCGGTATACCGACCATGGGTGAGATAATGGTCTACCTGCGACGCACCAAGCAGCATCAAGGCTGCGATTACAAAGCCTTTGAACATAGTGGGCCTCTCCAAAGGAAAGAGACCGCCAACCGGGCTGGTCGAGTTAAAGCCTTTCGGAATTCGCTGTCGCCGATCGCGACCGATCCGCAATGGCGGAATGCTGGCACCAATTGGTAGCCAAATTGCTAAATCGGGCTGCGATGGCTATGGGTGTCTCCACAATTGACACTTCCCGTGTGGAGAGAGCCCCCACCCGGCGCTCCGCCATAGCCGAGACTTTGCCTCGGCGTCTCAGAGGACGGCCACCGAAGGTGGCCTACGCCTCCCCCGCAAGCGGGAGAGGTGAAGCAAGTCCGCGGCCAAATCGATCTAACCGAGAGTCATCAAGCTATGGTCACGGCATTTTCGACCGGAAAGCGTATTGCCGATTGAGACAGTCTAAGCGGGAAAGCTTAACACGCGCTCCGCTTAACCCTCTTTCTTTGCCTTCGCCCGCATCTTCATTTCGCGGTAGCGCGCGGCGCCGCCCTCGCGGTTGCTTTGCGGGCTGCGTTCCACGGCCATCGCGTCGTCGGGTACGTCCTTGGTAATGACGGAGCCCGAGCCGATATAGGCGCCGTTGCCGATTTTCACCGGCGCCACCAGCGAGGAGTTGGTGCCGACGAACGCGCCCTCGCCGATCAGGGTCTTGTGCTTGAAGAAGCCGTCATAGTTGCAGGTGATGGTGCCGGCGCCGAGGTTGGAATTGGCGCCGACATGGGCGTCGCCGACATAGGAGAGGTGGTTGACCTTGACGCCGGCCTCCAGCGTCGCGGCCTTGGTCTCGACGAAGTTGCCGATCCGAACGCCGTCGCCGAGCGAAGTGCCCGGGCGCAAGCGCGCATAGGGACCGATGGACGCCTTCTTGCCGATCGAAGCCTGCACGATGTGCGAGAACGAATGGATCACCGCGCCGTCGGCGATGGTGACGCCGGGGCCGATCACCACGAACGGCTCGATGGTGACGTCGCTGCCGAACTTGGTATCGGCGGCGAGATAAACCGTCTCCGGCGCGATCAGTGTGACGCCGGCATCGAGCGCCGCCTGGCGCAGCCGCGCCTGCAGCACCGCTTCGGCCTCCGCAAGCTGCGCCTTGTTGTTGATGCCGCGCACTTCGTCCTCGCTGGTTTCGCTCACGACGGCCTCCAATCCCATTTCCCTGACGATGGCGACGGCATCGACCAGATAATACTCGCCCTTGCTGTTGGCGTTGCCGATCCGGTCGAGGATTTCCAGCGCGCGGCGGCCGTCGAACGCCATTACGCCGGCATTGCACAGCGTGACTTTACGCTCATCTGCAGTCGCGTCGGCGTGTTCGCGGATCGCCATCAGACGGTCGCCATCGAGCAGCAACCGGCCGTAACCGGTCGGATCGGCGGCGCGGAAACCAAGCACGGCCAGCGCCGCGCCCTGCGCCAGCGGCGCGCGCAGCCGGGCGAAGGTTTCGGGCGAAATCAGCGGCGTATCGCCGAACGCCACCAGCAGATCGTCGGCGCCGCGCGCGATCGCCTCGCGGGCGGCCAAGACGGCGTGCGCGGTGCCGAGGCGCTCGGCCTGAACAAAGGTCGCAGCATCCGAGCGGACGCGCCTGACCTCCTCAGTGACCGCCTTGTGGTCCGGCCCGATCACGACCGCGAGCGCAGCGCCCGCGCCGTGCGGGGCCGCATCCAGCACATGCGCCAGCAGCGACTGGCCGGCGACCTGGTGCAGCACCTTCGGCAGCGAAGATCGCATGCGTGTGCCCTCACCGGCCGCAAGCACGACTGTCAGGCTGGATCGAGCGATCATTCTGGTCCTCAGGCGAACAAGGTTGCGCGGTCCGTCTTTAATTGTTTTCCCCTGGAGATCAAACCGATTCGCCGCCCCGAAAACGTCCGGATTCAAGTGGGCGTCGCTTTTCCTGTTAATGTTTACCCTGTGATTCGGCGGGCCTCGAGGAGGGCCAGGGGCGCTTGGCCAAGAAACCAGACCATCTCGCAGACTTCGAGGCGGATGACAGCGGCGGCGTGCTGAGCAACCTGTTCGCCGACGAAGATGAACTCGACCGCCGCGCGCTGTGGCGGATCGGGTCCTGGGGTGTCGGCGCCACGGCTGCGGTGACTCTGGCCGTCATGGCCAACCAGTCATCCCTTGGATTGAAGCGCGAACAGGTCGCGGCCGCTGATATCACCCGGCGGGCGCAGCAAATTCAGCTCGTAGCCAAGGAAACCCAGAAGGAAACCCAGAATGAGGCGCGGCGGCTCGCCGCCGCCATCGATACGCTGAACGGCGATCGCGACCGGCTGTATTCCCGTGTCACCAGCCTGGAACAGGGGCTGGAATCCGTCACCGGGGCCATCGTCCGCCAGGGTTCCGCGCAGGCTTCGCCGGTCGCAAATGTGGAACCGCAAGCTGCGCCGAAGCCGGCATCGCCAAGCGTCGCGCCGGTAGCGACCGCCCCGGCCGCAGCGGCGGTCGCAGACAAGGCCACCGCCGAGCCTGCCCCGGCGACGGTTTCGCACGCGGCAAAGGATGCGGCAAAGACCGACGCAGCCAAGACAGAGAGCGCCAAGCCGGAAATGGCCAAGCTGGAAACGGCAAAGGCTGAGATGGCAAAGGCTGAGATGACAAAGGCCGCCGCCGTCACGCTGGAGCCTGCCAAGCCGGAGCCCGCGAAACCTTCGCCCGCCACGCCACTGATGGCCGCGCAGTCGATGATGGCTCCGCCCGACCCCGCCGCCAGCAAACTGATCGAACTGGGCAAAGGGCCGAACCCGGTGATCGCAAGCCCGATCCCCGATGTCGTGGCGTCGGCGCCGACCGATGCGGAGGCGGATGACGCCACCGCGCCAAAAATATCCCTGCAGCGGACCGAGTTCGGGGTCGATCTCGGCAGCGCCAATTCGGTGAACGGCCTGCGCGCGTTGTGGCGCGGGCTGCTGAAATCCAGATCGAACGCGCCGCTGACGGCACTGCGCCCGATCATCGTCGTGAAGGAAGGCACCAACGGCCTCGGCATGCAGCTTCGCCTGGTCGCCGGTCCGCTGAACGACGCCGGCGCCGCCGCCAGGATCTGCGCCATTCTTGCCGAAAACAGCCGTCCTTGCGAGACCGCGATCTTCGATGGCCAGCGGCTGTCGTTGAACGATCCGCCGCCCAGTGCCGCCAAGCCTGCCCCGCGCCGGCGCGGCATCGCCAAGCAGCCGGCGGCGACCGTCGTTGAGGAGGTGGCGAAGAAGCCGGAGCCGCCGCCGGAGCCAACGCAGACGACATTTTCGTCCATCTTCGGCAAAAAAAATTCACAATAAGCTTTTGGCTACAGAGCGTTATGACGAAATTCTGACGTGCATTTTCGCTAGCCTGCGAACGCTTGTCCCGGCCGCCAATCCCGACCATATTGCGCCGATGAAAAAATCCCCGTTCCGGCTCACGCCCTATCAAGTCCAGTTCCTGCTGGTGGTCGGCTTCGTCACCGTCGGCTACGCGCTCTATCTGCGCTACCTCACGGTCGAGTTCTCGACGGTCGCGCTGGCCTGCGACGCCGGCCTGCAGACCATGCAGTGCAAGTCGCGGACGCTCGCCACCTACCTGTTCAAGAATTCGGTATTCGGCATCACCGCGCTGATCATTGCGACGCTTCACGTCATGCGGCCGTCGATCGTGCTGCTGACCGGCGGCCTGATCGCGGCGGGATTCGGGATCGTGCTCTACAATATCGCGCTGTCGGGAATTGCGATCGGCCTGCTCATTTTGGGATTTGCACGGCCCGCGCCCGCCACAGCGTGAGCGCCAGCAGCAAATAGATCGCGCAGGTCCACATCGCCTGCCAGTTCTGATTGCCCTCGTTGAAGCCGGTGAAGAGCGCGCCCGCGACCAGCAAGCCGGCAAAGGCGGATTCGGCAATCGGGCGAACGCCGTCTTTCGGCCGGTTCAGCAGCATCAGCGCCGCGAACGGCACCACCGCCATGGTCAGCGACGCGAACGGAAAATCGCGGTAGCGCGGATCGAACGTAAAGCCGAGCGCGGTTTGCGCCGCAATCAGCGTGGTGACGACAAGCGCAAGCCCCAGCAACGCCGATAGCACCGACTTGGTCCGGCCCTCGCGCGGCCCGAGCAATTCGAGGAAGGTCGGCAGCGACCGCCCCGACATCGCGGCGTTCGCACACAGCATCGGCGCGGCAATGGCGGCTGCCAGCAGCGCGCCCCATTGCAGCCAGCCGCCTGCCCCGTAGCTCTCGTAAAACATCTTGTCCGCGGCGACGCCGAGCAGCATGCCGGCGGTCGTCGCCGACGTCCCGACTGCGACCCACGAAGCCAGCCCGGGCTTCCACGGCCGCCGCCGCAGCGTCAACCAGCCCGCCAGGAAGACGAAAGCGCTGAGCGCCATCCCGCCTCCCATCTGCAGTTTCCAGAACGGATAATTGCTGATCGGCTCTCCAGGCGGATATTTCACCGCCCGCTGCGCGTCATTGATCATGCCCCAATAGCCGCCGACGGTGCCTTCGAGCTGACGCTTCCACGGCTGGTCGTAGGCCTCGATCAGATTGACCCGAAATTTTTCGCGCTTGGCGAGATCGAGGATTTCCGACACCACGCGCGCCTGGTTGGTGCGTGACGGCAGCGCGCCTTCGCGCATCCGCCCCGCGCTCGGCCAGCCGGTTTCCCCGATCAGGATTTCCTTGGCTGGAAATGCCACGGCCATCCGCTTGCGAATATCGTCGACATGGCCGGCGGCGTGTTTCGCGCGCACCGGCATGTCTTCCCAGTACGGCAGGATGTGGATCGTGACGAAGTCGACCGCGTCGTAGATTTCGCGGTTGCGCAGCCAGAACTCCCAGACGTCGGCATAGGTGACGGGCACGGTGACCCGCGACTTGACCGAGCGGATGTGGGCGGCGAGATCCGATGTCGTCATCTCGCCGCGCAGCAGCACCTCGTTGCCGACCACCAGCGCCGTAATGACGTCCGGATGTTCCTTGGTCAGTTCGATCGCAACCGAAATCTGGGCAAGATTCTTGATTCGATTGCTCGAGAGCCAGATCCCCTGGATCACCTTCAGCCCGACCTTGGCGGCCAGCGCCGGAACCTGGTCGAGCCCATTCTCGATCGAATAGGTCCGCACGCAGTCGGTAATCTTGGCGAGCTGCGCCAGGTCCTGCGCGATCTGTTCAGGAGGGATCTGCGTGGTCGGGATCAGGGGTGTCTGCGCGCCGCGGAACGGCGCGTAGGAGACGCATTGCAGCTTGGCCGTGGGATCGATCGGCGCGCGCACAAGCGTAATCGGCGTGGCGAGCCACCACCAAAGAGCCGCGATCATAGCGAGCGATGAAAGGAGAAGCGCCAGCGGCGTACGAAGAGAAATCGGTTCCATCCTCCGGGCGGGGACCGTCGATTACCCGTTCATCGGCGTTCTGCCAAGATGCACGATCGCCCTATTCTGCCTCGTCCCTGCGGCAGTTTTACCAGCGCCTATGATAAAGTTGTGACTTTGCTGGACAAAATCTGAAATACCCGTCATGTGAATCGCCGGATGTTTCCGCCGCATTGGGGACCTATTTGGGCGGCAACAAGCCAGAACACCACACCAGCCGCTCGCGGCAGGAAATTGATCGGGGAATGTATGCGTCGACGGGTGCTTGATCCAAGAGTTGCGGTTTTGAGGCGCTTTGCCGCTGCCGGCCTGGCCCTCCTGATCGGATCGGGCGGGGCGTTTGCCCAGAGCGGCAGCCCAACCCCGCAGGATCAAGGCAAGGCGCCGGCCAGTGCCGCCGACGCCAGCAAGGACAACCAGCGCAAGACCGACGAATTCGTCGAGGCAGCCCAGGCGATCAACGGCCCGGCCGGGAATCCCGAATGCGTCTGGCTCGGCCGCCGGGTGGTTCGCCTGATGTGGCGAGACGATCTGGATACCGCGTTCCGGCATCTCGATCTCTATGACCGGTTCGGCTGCCCCGGCGGGCATGTCCAGGCCACCTTCCGCTGCCTGACCCGCTTTGGCGGACAGATCGATCCCAAGGTGGCGGAGACGCTCGACAGTCGCATCCACGTCTGCTGGATCAATCCGGGCGCCCAGCCGCAGGCTGCCGCAGCAGCCAACCCGGCGCCTGCGACTGCCGGCAATGCGACGCCTGCGCCGGCCGCTTCGCCCTCGCCGGCCCCCAGCGCCGCGCCTAGCCCGCAGGCGAAATAGACGTCCGGCATTCAGGATACGTTCAGCGGAACGATCCTATTTATCCGGCGTTTTGATTCGTCACGCCCTTAAGGCGCCGTCCTTAAAAAAGTCATGGCGTCATACCAGTTGTGAAAACGCAGGGCAGGACTATCCTTATGATGCCGCCGTGTCGGTCGAACCTAGGGGACAGGTTCGCTTCCCATAAATTGCAGCCCCGTATGGTTTAGCCCCCGATGCGCGCTGTCGTCGCCGTTCTGCTGTTTGTCACCGCAGCTCACGCCGGGCTGTGGGGCCTCTTCCAGGAAAAGCAACCGGCGCCCGATTTCAGGGGCATTCTGCCGAGCGTCTCGTATGCGCCGTTCGAGGGTTCGGCGCATCCCGACGTCGACAATATTCCGCAGATCGAAAAGATCCGCGCCGACCTGAAGAAGCTCTCGACGATCACGCGCGCGATTCGTCTCTACTCCTCGACCGGTGGCGTCGAACTGGTGCCGCCGATCGCTGCCGAATTCGGCCTGAAGGTCACCGTCGGCGCCTGGATCGACAAGAATTCCGATCGCAACAAGCGCGAGATCGAGGCGGCGATCAACCTCGCCAAGCGCAACAGCAACGTCAACGGAATCGTCGTCGGCAACGAAACGATTTTCCGCGGCGAGCAGAAGATCAACGACTTGGTCGACCTGATCAAGCAGGTCAAGAAATCCGTCAACGTTCCCGTGACGACCGGTGAGATCTGGAACATCTGGCGCGACAATCCGGAACTGGCGTCCTCTGTCGATTTCATCGCCGCGCACGTGCTGCCCTATTGGGAGAACTTCACCGACAAGCAAGCCGTCGATCAGGCGGTGGCCATGTTCCAGCTCTTGCGCGATCAGTTTCCCGGCAAACGGATCGTGATTGCCGAGTTCGGCTGGCCGAGCGCCGGATACAATTTGAGGAACGCCGAGCCCGGCCCGTTCGAACAGGCCTCGGTGCTGCGTAATTTCGTCACCCGCGCGGAAGCGATCGGCATCGACTACAACATCGTCGAGGCGATCGATCAGCCCTGGAAATTCTTCGAAGGCGGCGTCGGCCCCTATTGGGGCATCCTCGATGCCAATCGCGAACCGAAATTCGCGTGGACCGGTCCGATCGTGAACGAGAACTATTGGAAGCTCGCCGCGATCGCGCTGCTGATGGGCATCCTGATGTCGCTGCCGATCCTGCGGCTCGAGCAGCCGACAATCATGCAGGCGCTGCTGCTTTCAACGGCAGCGAACGGCGTCGGCGCCTGGGTTTCCACCGTGTTCGCCTACTGGGCCGGGCATTATTTCGTGTTCGGCTCGGCCTTTGCGCTGACGCTTGGCCTGATCCTGCTGATTCCGCTGATCCTGATCGCGATGGCGCGCATCGACGAAATCGCGGCGATTGCCTTCGGCCGCGGGCCGCGCCGGCTGATTACCAAGAGCGCGCCGTTAGCGCCCGCCACCATCGGCGAGAACGTCGCCTTCCCGAAGGTTTCGATTCACATCCCCGCTTACTACGAGCCGGTCGAGATGCTGAAGCAGACGCTGGATGCGGTGTCGCGGCTCGACTACCCGAATTTCGAATGCGTCTGCATCATCAACAACACGCCTGATCCGGAATTCTGGCGGCCGATCCAGGATCACTGCCGTGCGCTCGGCGAACGCTTCAAGTTCATCAATGCCGAGAAGGTGCAGGGCTTCAAGGCCGGCGCGCTTCGCATCGCCATGGAGCGCACCGCGGCGGATGCCGAGATCATCGGCATCATCGACGCCGACTATGTCGTGCATCCGGACTGGCTGAAGGATCTCGTGCCGGTGTTCGCCGACGCGCGCGTCGGCCTGGTGCAGGCGCCGCAGGAGCACCGCGACGGCGACCGCTCGCTGATGCACTACATCATGAACGGCGAATATGCCGGGTTCTTCGACATCGGCATGGTCCAGCGCAACGAGTTCAACTCGATCATCGTGCACGGCACGATGTGCCTGATCCGGCGCTCCGCGATGGATATGGCCGGCGGCTGGTCCAGCGACACCATCTGCGAGGACACCGACCTCGGCCTGACCATCCAGCAGCAGGGTTGGCTGACGCACTACACCAATTTCCGCTATGGCGAGGGCCTCCTGCCCGACACCTATGAGGCGTTCAAGAAGCAGCGTCACCGCTGGGCCTATGGCGGCTTCCAGATCGTCAAGAAGCACTGGCGGCGCTTCCTGCCCGGCGCGAGCCGGCTGACGCCGGACCAGCGCCGCGAATTTTCGCTGGGCTGGCTGAACTGGCTCGGCGCCGAAAGCTTGGGCGTCGTCGTGGCGATCCTCAACCTGATCTGGGTGCCGATCGTGGCGTTTGCCGACATCGCCATTCCCGACAAGATCCTGACGCTGCCGATCATCGCCTCCTTCGCAGTCTCGCTGATCCATTTCGTCGCGCTCTACCGCTTGCGGGTGAAGATCAAGGCCGGCCAGATGCTAGGCGCCATGATAGCGGCGATGAGCGTACAGTGGACGGTGTCGCGCGCGGTGGCCCAGGGCCTGATCACCGAGCACCTCGCCTTTGCCCGCACCTCCAAGGGCGGTCTGTCGCGGATGTCGATCGAATTCCAGGCGTTCTGGGAGGCCGTGATCGGCGTGCTGCTGCTGATCGGCGCCGCCGTTCTGGTCGTCACCAACGGCTACAAGGAAGTGCGCGAGATCTATATCTTCGCGGGCGTGCTGGTGCTGCAAAGCCTGCCGTTCCTCGCGGCGGTCGCGATCGCGCTTTTGGAAAACTCCCGTATCAATTCCTTCGCTTTCTGGCGTAACAGCGCGGTGCGGACGGCGGAACTGATCGGGCTGCGCCCGGTCACCCTGCCGACGGTCAACACCCAGTCCCAGCCGGTCGCCTCCGAGATTCGCCGCGAGGTCAACTAACCGCCGTGGATTGATTGCCGCCGGGTGGTTGAAGAAGCCGAACTAACCTTTAGCTACCTAAAGAGAATTGGGATCAAGCAGACCACGAATTTGCCGTGCTTGTGCTATTGACCCGCAGGGGCCCGCCCCCTACACAGCGCGGCGAGTGAGCGCGTAGCTCAGGCGGTAGAGCACGTGACTTTTAATCATGGGGTCGAGGGTTCGAGTCCCTCCGCGCTCACCAATAGAATCAAATACTTGTAGGTCATTTCACACCTCTGCTTTCGGACATCAGCAAGCGCGGAGGTCGTGCTGCCCCGTTTTGGGTGGTTAGCCGACCCGTACGGCTTGTTCAGGAAGCAATCGCGATTGCCCAGCGCCTTCTCTGCGTACTGATCGATCGCGACTGTGATCGCCTGGACGTGTTGATAGCGTAACCTTCACGCGCAGCCCGCTGGCGCAGTTCGGCCAGCGCTCTGAGCCATGGAGAGCTGTCGCCTTTCTCGTCGGACCACTGCAGCGGCTCCGGCATCACCAACTCCGGCCGCCGAGCACGCGCCCTTTTGTTGGACCGCCCTGCTCTGCTTTGAGCAGATCCCACTCGGTGCACAGCCCCTCGATCTTCGCCAGCATCCTCGTGAGCAGCAGCTCGGCCGATGCAGTGGAAATGCCGGCACGCTGAAGCTGCAGGATCTCCTTATGCTGTCTTCCGACCTGGACCTGCATGTGGTCGATTTCGGCTCGGTAAAAGTCGATACCGGGCATGCTACATCCCCTGAACTGCCAGATTTTCCCGACAAGAACAACACATGAACATTTAAGCAAGCCATTAGTAACGGTGGTCTGTCAGAGCACCGCCCCAAACAATTGAAAGAAGTCATTTCCGTGCCTTGGTCCGCCTCGTTTGAGGATCCAATACCGCTCCCGGATGGCCGGCGCCTCCTCACCTTGAAAGAAGCCGCCAGCTACATCACGAAGCTATCGAAGGCTGAGCACTCCGCGCCAGAATGGCAGGCCGCCATGGAGGCGCTGATCCTCGTTGCAGAGAACGGCGGCCACGATGCTGGCCCGGATCGGCGTCATGCGGGCGTTGAACCGTCACGTCGAGCGGGTTTTTAATCCCGATCGCAAAACTCATCATTGGGGCAAGCGCAAGCTGAAGAGAGACCAATGACCGTTTTTGTCTACGTCAATACCAGCAAGCAGGTGGAGATCCCGAGCACATCAAGGGGTTTGCCAATGTGGACGCCGCAGAAAGGTGGTTTGAGGAAAACGATCCTGAAGGCGTAGCCTTTGAGTATGAGGTCTTGGAGTGAACCGCTGCCTTCCAATTACAACTAGCGGAGAGCGAAATGGCTGAGAGAATAGACGTTGAGGTTACCGGCAAATCGCAGTTTGAAGTCGCCCACGACATGGCGAGGTTCATTCTAATTAATATGGAAGGGCGTCAGGTGAAGCGCATAAAGCGGCAAGAGTTCTTGCATTTGGTGGCTGACTGCATCGAGGCCTTGCGCGGCATCAAGGTCAGGGAGATTGTCAGCTAAAAAGTACGGCACCCCTGCAGGCTCCAGCCTCCACTTGTCTGCACAAGCAATCAAGTTGGTGACAAGGTTTGCGAGCGAGGACGCCCCGGAAAAATGGTTCGAGATTACCGGCATGTCGCGTCTCTTCGTTGCCAGCGGTGATCAGGACCTTTTTGCGGTCGTCAGCCCGCGCGCGCGAATGGATCAGCGACCGGCCGACCGCACCCGGTGAAGGAAGCCTGCGCATCTGCGCCAGCAAAGCCGGCGTCACACCGTATAGGCGACTGGCATGGTTTCTGCTGCCTAGGTGCCGCTGGGGATTTAAGCGACCCAGTTTAGGACGGAAACGCCGCCGGGCATGTATTTTGATACCGGCGGCGTCCTTTTCCAAGACAACAGGCCACGAAACCTTTTCCAAAACTGACGAAAAACTGAAACAAAGCCGGCCTACCATCCACCGTACAAAATACGGTGCCAGCAAGGGGACGTACGGCACGCGATTCGAGGTCGGCCTCCCATTATTGCCGATACAGTTTGTTGATGGGCAGGAGTATTTCAATGGGACAGTCATTTAAAAAGGCAGAGCACCTTCTTTTGCAGATCTCGACCGATCTTCAAAACCGGATGGCCGAGATCCGGACACTCAGAGAGGCAATACGGATTGTGGAGGCGATACGGCACCAAGAGCCTATCGCCCCTGCAGTCGTCGCGCATCCCCAAGCAACGAGCTGCGCGGCTAACTGAGCGCACTAGGAACTGCGAGACTTCGTCGGCCTGGCATCGCTCGACGCCATATCGGGTGCCTGCAACTTACGCTCGAGCTCGGTCTTTCTTAGCCTCAGCTTCGCGCTGAGGACATGTTGCACGGCGCAAACAGCTCATCTATCCGTCAAGGCGCTCTTCATGACGCGCCCACGATAATGAGCCATATCGACTCAAGCTGTTTTGAAGGACAGCGAATCATAGAGATTGACGTACGAGATTGACGGTACCGAACTCGGCAAACCGGCCGACTATTCCATCCCCTCAAGCTCGCGAACGTCCCATAGTGAAACTGCCAGGATAATGAGCGATGGCGTCCACGCGAGCATGGCTCCAAATGCTATCGCTTGCAAAGTGGTCATGGATCGTTCCCCAAACTCCAACCCGCGACCATTAGTGTTGACAGCTCGAATTTTGATTTGTCGATGACGATATGAAGGCATTTTATGTGATGCGAACAGTTGCCCGCTTGGTCTGACTTTCCTGGTACAATTGTGCGTGCGATGCAGCGCGAACAGAAAATCCCCTTCGGCGACGTGCGCGAAAGCGGCGCCACCAAGATACTTGTGCATTGCATCTGTGGTCGCGCCATCCAGATGGAAACCGGCCGCTGGCCTTCCCATGAGTTTTGCCGGCGCGTGTGAGGTGCTCACGGCGCGTTTGAGAGCAAGTCTGCCCAGGCTTTGGCGACCTTCTGTTCTCCCGATGAGCCGAAATGGCAATCGTCGTATCGATCCAAATCGTCAAGCAGGGCGTCTGAATTAACTCCGCTTCTCAGATTGGCACCGGGCTCAGGGAGCGCCAGTTGAGCGCGCGCGACGGCGTTGTCGGGAGAGTGGGAGCGCGTTCCTCCATTTGTTGCTCCCAAGCACTTTGTCGCTATGCCAATGTATACCGGCGCCGCCACGTTATAAGATCTCAACGAGTTAACCAGCGACAAGAAGCGGTCGCGGTAGTCCTTCTCGCTCGTTCCCTTCACGTAGTCGATCTCACCTTGCACCCAGAGTACGTGCGTCACAAGATACCCTTGCCGCTGCAGATGGCTCGCGGTGTCGGTCATGATTGCGTTCAAATCGCCGCCCGGCCCCCAACGAGAGACCTCAGAGCCGCTTATGGACACGGGAGCCAGTACGACTTGGTCGAACGATCCGCGTTCCAGCAGAAGATTGCCGAGCTGGGTCCAATACTCACCGCCGATGCCGTCGGATCCCAGCAGGGGCGACGCGGCGACATAGCATCGTCCATCGAAAAAATTCACAACCTTCTCTCCGTGTTCCGAGCGGAACCGTTGCCCCCCGTGATTTCCAGCGTTGGACTGCCCGATCAGCAGCAGAACGGCTGTACGGCTCGTCTGCTCCGGGCAGGTGACAGCTTTCTTCTGATCGCCCGAAACGAGCCGTCCCGTTTGATCAAACGTGTAGAGGTCTTCAGGAGCCGTCCTGCCCGCGACGCCAGCCTTCAGCGCCTGCAAAAACGGAAACGGAAATAATTGCTGGCGAGCGCTATACGCTCCAAACAAGTACGTCGCGGTCAGGACAAGAATTGCTAACAAAAGCCTCACGGGCGACATCTGCATTCAGAACACCTGAAAATTTGGCTCAGCGTTTTGGGCAATTAGCGCAAAGATTGATGGCGCGAAAAGGACCTTGGCCAGCGGTGCGTTATTCTGACGCCCGAGCGGGACACCACAGTTGCGGCCGTCATTTTGCTCTTCGCGTGACTTTGAGCCACCTCCAGCTGGTGCCCTCACGGGCGCGCATATCAATCTCCGGTCAAGCGCTTTGCCAGCGGCCTCTGCTACTCGCGCTGCGCCGGTCTCGATATCGTTCGCGCAGCGGCAGAGCGCCCCGACTGGCATAGTCGATGCAGATGAGGCTCCCATGATCAAGGGGAGCAAAGGCCGCGCCTGATCACCATCCTGTTGACCGGGAAGGAGGCCTTTCGCTGGCGCCGGAACTGCGAAGGGTCAGGACTCCTTCCGTAGTTCTCCGGCCGTGAACATAGTTCCGCCTTCCCGGTTGCGTTAATTGCGCCGGTACAGTTCCGGGTGAATTAGAAAAAGACGACGTGACGTGTAGTTGAATGCTCATCCCTTGGAAGCTTCGTAGGCTCAAAACCGTCCCGTCGAAATGTTAGTTCGTCGTAGCGCAGATGCGCGGTGGCGGGTGCCATTGCATTTGACACGGAGTACCAAAATGGTTTCCACGCCGGACAACAAGTTCGTGGAAGGGCAGATCGAGAGTTGTCTTTCGAACCTGCTAAGCGAAGCCGGAGTGCATCCTTCGGCCCCGCCGACCACCATGAAGACGTCTCGCGCCCCGCGGGCAACGATTCATCGATCGGCGGGTTGGCGCTATGTGGTTTTCGTCGGCTCTCTCGTGACAGCATCCGTTGGTGGCGCTACTTGGTGGTTGTCCTCCTCCGCTCATACAGCGATGATCGCCCCCTCGGATCCAGCACCTCTGTCAGAGGCCGCGCCGGGAGCCGTCAAAGACGCAGCGCCGACTGCCGTCGCCATGTCTTCCGACTTGGCGCAGCAACTCCAACCGATGACGCGCGATCTCGCTGCCTTGAGGCAAGCGGTAGAACAGCTCAATGTTAGGCAAGAACAACTGGTCCGCGACAATGAAAATGTCGCGAGCCAACTCAAGGCGAGCCATCAAGAAATGGCACGCAACAACAGTATCATCGAGCAGGTCAAAGCGACCCAGATCCAGATGGCGCGCGAAAGCCAAACGCTCACCGAGCGGCTCAACGCAAGCCAGGAACAACTCGCCCTCGTCATCGCCAACGCTTCTGAGCCAACGGTGATGCCTGCAGAGCCAAAGGTAAGCCCCGAACAGCCAAGGGTAATGCCCGAGATACCACTGCCGCGTCCGCGGCAGTCGGCCAATGTCGCCCAGGCGCAAAAGCCGTCGCCAACCGCAGCCCGACCGCAAGCCCAAAAACAGCAATCGCCATTAGCATGGCCGTGGTCAGTGCGCTAATGCCGTCTACCTTCCTTTCTGCGACGTGATGAGGTAGCGCAGCATTGCAGTTTTCGCATGACATTGGCATCTCCCGTCCAGCGCGTGATTGCGCCGGCAGATGAAAGAGCCTGGGTCGACAATACATGAAGTGCGTTTCGCGCTGAACTGACTGGGTGTGACAGGCACGAAGATAGCCGGCCTTTATGCAGGAGCGCGAACCGGGGCCGCGGGAATTCATAGAGATTGACGTACGAGATTGACGGTACCGAACTCGGCAAACCGGCCGACTATTCCATCCCCTCAAGCTCGCGAACGTCCCATAGTGAAACTGCCAGGATAATGAGCGATGGCGTCCACGCGAGCATGGCTCCAAATGCTATCGCTTGCAAAGTGGTCATGGATCTTTCCCAAATTTCCACTCACGACTAACATCAGGAAACTAATTTGAACCTTCAGTTTGACCAGAACATCAGTTTGACCAGAAGTTGCCAACACCAAGCCTTTTCTGCGCGAAGAGTTCCCCGCTTGGTGTGACTTTTCGGGAACAATTGTGTGTGCGATGCAGTGCTCCCAAACAAGCGTGGCGCCGACGTCAGGCCGCCCTTCGATCACGCTGGGGTGTCAAATTTCCTCCAAGTGTCGCCCAACGGGCAGACAGTGATTTGAATTAAATATTATTATCATCTCAAATTAAATCAGGATAACTCTCATCTAAATTGCCGGTTCGGAGGCAGTCATGGATGACCGCGAGCAACAAGAGACCGAAGACCGCCGAAAATTTCTGATTTCGGCTGGCAGGTTTGCAGCCGTAACACCCCCAGCAATAACGCTGCTGCTATCGACCTCTCTCACCTCCGATGCGGTCGCGCATTCTGGCGCGAACGGCCATTGGGGGCCGAAAGGCAACAACGGCAACGGCAACGGCGGCGGCGACGGCAGCCCAAACGGCAAGCCTGACAAGTATCGCTAGGTAGCGAGTATCGACCGCCGATATCAGACGACTTTTTGAGCCAACCAGTTCTGGGGACCAGCTGCCCAACCCCAACCCGGAAGAAGGCAGCCCCAGTTTCTTCCGCAGCGCTGGTGCCGTTTTCTTTAGATGCATACAAGGTCTGCGGCCATCAAGCTGTGTGGAGAGACCATTGACCGTTTTTGTCTACGTCAACACGACCAAGCAGGTTGGCAACCCAGAGCACGTCAAGGTCTTCGCCACCACCACCGTCGCGGAAAGCTGGTTCGAGGAAAATGATCCCGAAGGCGTGGCCTTCGAGTATGAGGTTCTGGAGTGAACAGCATCGGCAGCAGGTTCCGCAAGCAGCCCCTGCCCACGTCAGGATAAATAGGCAACGACTTAGGAACTTATCATCGCGAGAGTGGTATCCTTCGATCACTGGGTGCAGGGTGAGCGTAGGAGGGGCTGATGAGGGCTAAAGTCCAAATTCCAAGCTACTACCTGTATCAATTAGACAAAGATAACACTGAGATACTCCGAAAGTTTGCGGAGCTCGCGACTCTGCGGGAACTGGTTCGACAAAAAGAGGCAGCCCTGCGCGCGGAGCGAGCGTATCGCGAAAGATCGACGACTATGTTGCCGATTAAGGCCGGCGATCCTTCCCGCCGTCACTATCGGACGGCTGGTTGAGTTGACGTATTCGATCTTCCAGCAGCTTCTTCCTGGCGGTCAATTTTTCACGAAGAACTGACTGCATCAGTTGGTGAAGCTCGAACAGTTCTTCAATCGACATTGACTCCCACTCACTAGGCATGACGCGTCTCCGCGATCACGAAAAGCAATTGATTGTTGCTCACGATATCGAAACTTCAGAGATATGGGAGAGAGGCTCAGTCGCAACGCACAGAAAGTATTAAATTAGGATCTACGGTTCGAGAACCTGACCGCGCGCCCTAAGCTGGCAAACGTGAAGAAAAATTGGCCCTGGCGCGGGGATCGCGCCGGGGCCATCGGAGTATTCCATTCCAGTCAGCCAGACAGCGTAGTGGGCACCCGTCTGGCGCTCCCAAATGGACGGGAAAATCTGGCAATGTCTGCTGAATAGTCAACAGAGCGGTGAACATGAGGGCGGACAATGAAACTAGTTCCGCCGCTTGTACGCTCGGGGTGGAAAGCGCCAAATGATCGCCTAGGAACCACTCGGTTGCCCCGCAAGTTTCTACCACGTGTCAACTTGTTTGACTTTGCACAGGGGCGTTTGATGAAGGAGCTCTCTGCGCTCGAGTTGGCCATAGCGTCAAGCCTAATGGCCGGCGCCATGCAAGCGGCAATGCTTCAGTCGATGGTCCGCAATAATCTCATTACCGCCGAGGAAGGCCATGAGATCTACGAGCAGGCACTTTTGATGCTTGAGACTAACCAGACCATGACTTCCTCGCCAGACGTGTTCGAGGCCGCTCGCGAACTGATCGAGCAACATCTTCGGAGTTCATAGACCAATCGGCCGCCTATTCGGAAAGTTATTGGTCTACCGCAAGGCGGATCCGACACATGACGCCTGTTGCTCGTCCTCGGCCACACTCCACAATCGGCAACTTCACCTGCGGAACCGTTGTCGTCACGGACTTCGATTGCCCATTTGGTGCCCCGCCCCGGCGTCGTTCTTTCTGATCGCGTCCCGTGCCATGTCGGCTAGTGAGCGGGCGGCTTCTTCCTGCACCCGCTCACTGCCAAGAAGTTCCAGTCCTTCGTCGTCGGGGGCGAGATCGTCGCCCTCTCTCAAGTCAAAGTGGTAGCGCGGCGTCGGCACCGCCTCCGCCCCAAAGGTAGAACTGGAAAATCGGAAGTTGTTCACGCGCACAAGCACGCGGCGAAAAAGAACGAGGCCCCGGGGATGCCTAGGAGTTCCAGTTGCCCTCAGGATAAGGCCCTGGATCACCGATACTTTTTCGTCTTTGCCGTTCGTAGCCGTTGTTGCCCCTTGGCCCGCCACCCGTATGCGCGATTGCATCCGAGGTCAGAGCAGTTGAAAGCAGCAGCGTAATTGCGGGGGCGTCACGGCTGCAAACGACCAGCTGAGATTAGGAACTGGCGCCGGTCTTCGATCTGCTCGCGATCGTCCATCGCGAGCGCTCTCTTTTCGGAATGAAAATATTAATTCCACCATTTAAGGGGCAGCAATATGAAAGGGAGCTGTTTAATCATATTATATGACGCTTCGGAACCATGTTTATTTGGGCGTCCAGCCATTTCGAGCCGCCATACATGCTTTCGCTCATATTTGTCCAGCCATGTGTAACAAAGCGGGCAGACCTTCACGCGCCCACGGGAATAACCTGCAAGGTTCTGAGTGGTGCGTTGGTGAGAGGATTAAAAGATGAATCAGTTTATTTTATCTGAGCAGCGTCTCTCGCAAATAGACCTCGATCTTTCCCACCGCATGGCCGAACTTCAAAAGCTCAGAGAAGCGGTCCGTCTTGCAGAGGCGCTGCAAGCGTCAACGGCGCAAAGGCGCCCCCGACCTTCACCGAGCGACACCGCTTCTTACACCGAATCTCGATTGGCGGTTTAGTTAGATCGACGGCTTCACCCGCCGAGTGGGCTTCGCGCTTGCTAAATCGCTCCGCGGCTGGTTGAACTGATGAAATCGATCTTCTAGCGCTGCCCTTTTGGCGAGCAGTTCTTCGCGGAAAAACTGACTGCATCGGTTGGTGCAGCTCGAACATTTTTTCAATCGACATTGACTCCCACTCACTCCGCATGACGCACCCTGGCGATCATGAAACCATTTGAATTATTGCTCGCGAAGAAACTTCAGAGAAGAGATATGGGAGAGAGGCTCAGTCTCAATGCACTGAAGAAAACGATCCTGACCGCGTAGCCCGTCATAAGAGCTGTCTGTGGTGAATAAAAATGGTCCCAGCGCAGGGTCAGGCCATACAAAGTATTCCCCCACTTTCAAACAACCAGACAGGGTAGCGGGTACCCCGTCTTACGCTCTCATACAGGCGGACAATCTGGCAATATCTGTCGAATGGTCAACAGAGCGGTGAACAACGCAATTGAGCGCCATCCTCTGAACAGGACTGCGGCAGCGCTCCGCATTCGCGCGCCCTCAGCCGTCGCGGGCATCCGCGCCGCATTATACGATGCCACGTGTGAATCGGCGCGCTCTGCCCACACCAATCGGTGTCCAAGGTTGACCCCTGCGCGTTGCACCTAACCATCTGAAGCATTGTCGAAATAAGACTCTGACCAGGGTCACGGTCGGACGCCGAAAGGGTCAATATTCGAAGTCCAGACACAGGAAAGCAACCTGCGACCCCGTGGCTGTTCGCCAAGCGGAACAGTTCGGCATCGGAGGCGTTTTTTTCGCGCTGGAGAAACGTCGTTGGGGACGCATGTGCTGATGCGAAACGACCGCGCTGCGTTTACGCTTAAGTGTCCCGCGTGCAGTCGGGCGACGCCACATCGGTTTCTTTACGTCAAGAACGGTTGCGACATCTTTCAATGTCGGGACTGTGGACTGGGACGCACCGAGGCATCGAGCTTCGATCCCCTCGCCTATTATGACGACGGCTACTTTTCCGGCCGTCAGTCCGACGGCTACGCCGATTATCGCGGCGCCGAACCCGTGCTACGGCGCGAGTTCGCCCGCACGGTCGAGTTCATCCAGCACCGCAAGCCACGGGGCCGCCTGCTCGAGATCGGTTGCGCCTACGGCTTCTTTCTCGATGAAGCTCGCCGCGCGGGATTTGAGGTGCGCGGCATCGAGCCGGCGGGCCAGGCTGCTGCCCATGCTGGCGATCTCGGCTTGAACGTCATCTGCGGCCTGCTGAACGAAGCGACTCTCGAGTCGCTTGGCACCCTGGATGTTATCGTCCTCCTCGACGTCATTGAGCATCTGCCCGATCCGCAGGAAGCCCTCGCCCTACTCGCGGACCATCTCCGGCCGGACGGAATCATCGTGCTGACGACCGGAGACTTCGGTTCCTTGGCGGCGCGGTCGACCGGCGCGCACTGGCGCCTGATGACGCCTCCCCAGCACCTGTGGTTCTTCAATCGCGCCAGCATCGCGTCTCTGGCCCATTCGGTCGGCCTTCGCGTCGAGAGTTCCGATTACCCCTGGAAATTCGTGCCGTTCTCGCTGATCGCCTTCCAGGTCGGTCGCATGCTCGGTCGCAAGTTCGCGGCCAGCCCGACCGGCAACCGGTTCGCCATTCCGGTGAACCTGTTTGACGCGATGCGCGTGGTCTTGAGCAAGGCGCCACCATGACCGGCCGGATTCGCAATCCCTGGGTCGTTGTTGCGGCGTACAATGAAGCGCCGGTGGTTGGCAGCGTCGTGTCCGGTATTCGCCGCGCCGGATACGCGGTCGTCGTGGTCGATGATGGCTCCAGTGACCGGACCGGCGACGTCGCGTTGCTCGCAGGCGCGGTCGTCGTCCGGCATCCGGTCAACCTCGGACAGGGCGCCGCGCTGCAGACCGGTATCGACTACGCCCTCGAGCAGCGTGCGGATGCGCTCGTCACGTTCGACGCCGACGGCCAGCATTCCCCCGTGGCCATCGCGGCGCTGCTCGCGGCGATCGAGCAGCCCGGCATCGATTTCGCGCTCGGCAGCCGCTTTCTCGCCGGCGCGACGGCAAATCTGCCGGTGTCGCGCCGTATCCTGCTCAGCACCGCGCTTTGGTTCACGCGCGCGAGCACCGGACTGCCGGTCACCGATACCCACAACGGCCTACGGGCGATGACCGCGCGCGGCGCCCGCGCGATCTCCTTGCGACAGAACCGAATGGCGCACGCGTCCGAGATCCTGCACCAGATCGCGCAGAGCCGCCTGCGCTTTGTCGAGGTGCCGGTGAACATCGAGTACAGCGCCTATTCGCTGGCCAAGGGTCAACGCATCACCGATGCGCTGGCCATCCTGATCGATCTGTTTGCGCGGAGGCTCTACCGATGATCGCGCAGCTATTGTTGACCGCCTTTCTGGCGTTGGTTCTGGTCTACGCCTGGTCGGAGCATCGGACAGTGCCGATCATCGGCCCGCTCGCGAGCGGCGCCGCGCTCGCCGGCCTCTACTTCGTCTGGGTGCCGGAGCATGCCACCGCGCTTGCGGCCTTCGTGGGAATCGGCCGCGGCTCCGACCTCATCGTCTACACCTGGGTCGTGATCAGCCTGCTCATCATGCTCAACTTGCATCTCAAGTTGCGGCTCCAGCTCGATATGATCACGCGTCTGGCGCGCGCCGTCGCGATCAATCGCGCCAAGGAGAGCCGGCGTGAGGCAGGCCCGCCGCGAAAACGGCGGCCGGTCATGTTGGGCCGAAAGGCCGAGGCGCCCCCGATCGAATTGCAGGCGAAGAAATAGATCCCATTGTCAAGTCACGCCCGGAGTTGGCGTCACTCGCCGAGCCCGCGATTGGCGTAGATCCGGGCGAACGGGCGGCCAAATCGTGTGACCTCATCAACCAGTACGGCCGACGTGCCGTCGGCACAAGGCCAGCGCTCGGTGGCGATCAGGTAGTCCGCCTTGTGCAGATCGGTTTCGGCAATCCAGTTGCGACGGAACATCACGCCGGCCAGTTGCTCGCGCCAGCCCAGGCAGACCAGCACGCGCGGTGGATCGCCCGCGAACCGGCCTTCGGCGTCAATTCGACCCTCGAGGCGGCGCAGCGCCTCGGGAGCCGCCATGCCCCAATAGTCGAGGTCGAATCGGCCGTAAGCGCCGGCGACGCCGCCTGCCACACTGTTCATCGCGATATATTCGAGCGGATGCAGGATGACGAGCGTCACCACGATGACGGCCGTGTGCGCGACCCCGAGGGCCGCGGGCACAATCGGGCGGCGTCGCAAGAAGGGCAAAAGGCTCGTCAGCCCGCGCGCGGCCACGATGGCGAGCATTGGGATCACGAACAATATGTGGCGGACACCGTCATAGAGCGTCGAGCCCTGCAGGATGAGCACCCCGATGGGCCCGAACGCCGCCACGCTGACGACCAGCACCGCGCGCGATCCTGCGAGCTCGGCCGCGACCGGTCGCAATCCCACGACGCCGGACCGACGCAGGGCGCCGAGGGCGGCGCCCGTCCACGACCCTGCAGCACTGATCCAGACCGCCATGCCGAGCAACAGCAGCGCCAAAAAACCCTCGGGCAAACGCGCCAGAAGCTGTCCGGGGATGTACCAGGCGGGCAGCTTATCGGTGAACGTGCGCTGGCCCCAGTTCTGGAATTCGAACGAGGTGTCGAGCGGAGCAAAGTGCCGATAGGCCTCGAGGAATTGTGTGAGCGGATGTCCAATCTGCAACCACGGCCAGAGCGCGATCGCCGTCAGCCAGGCGACGAGGATGGCGAGCAGCGTATGCAAGGCGATCTGGCGCAATTGGCCATAGCCCGCGCGGCCATGGCGCAGCAGCGCCTCGAGCGCGCACAGGCTCATGCCGCCGACGAGGTAGGCGTGCGTGATCACCCCGCCGGTGCGCGTCGCGATGGCAAGGCCAGTGGCAAGGCCGGTCGCAAGGGTCAGACGCCAGCTCGGCACCTCCTGCCGCACCATCAGGACGATCGCGAGCGTCGACCAGCTCATGGCGAACAGGAACGGCACGTCGATGGGGGCAAAGAACAGGTTGCCGTACAGGTAGCCGGTCAGCAAGCACAGGGTTAGCGCCGTCAACCCAGCCCAATGCCCGACCGTGAGCCGTGCCATCGGCACGACGGCGGCGAGCCCAGCGAGGCCAAACAGGAAGGTCATGGCGTGCCGGACCGTGATCGGGCTCGCGAGGTCAAGCGACTGCACGGCCGCGACGAGCATCTGAAACCACGGTCCATACATCCACAGATACTCTTCGACCGTCTCGAACTGAGATCGGTCCGCAAAGCCGCTCGTGTACCAGGCAAGCGCCTTGGGGCCGTAATCGTCGGTGTTGAATTCGTCGGTCGACAGCCCGTAATCCGCGGCGGTCGCAAGCCCGATGACCAAGGCCACGCTCAGCACAAGGAGCACGAGAAACGTCTCGGCATGGCGAGCAGCAAATGCGAGGCCGAGTTTCGGCCTCGCAAACCCAGAGCCGTCGCCATCCACCTGTTCAAGCGCCATGCATTGTCCTTAACCGGTTGCATGACAACGGCACTGGTGCCGCCTGGAAATGTGGTGGGAATTCGCGCGGCGGAGTCGCCACATCGCCACTACCACCAATCCGATCGAGCGACTGCACGAGGAGTTTCACGCGGCGGATCGAGGCGCAGACGGTTCTGCCATCGGCCGACACCGCCGCCTGCATCACATCAGGCGACACCCAGCTAAATCGCTTGATCGGGAACGAACCCCCAGCGCACCTCGAGTGTTGTCCTTGGCATCGGGATAACACTCCTGAAGGGAACTTTGTTCCGAAGTTCAAATCAGGTCTCCTAAGGCGATAGTAATGGCGATCCTTGTCACCGGAGGTGCCCGGATACATTGAAAGCCACATGGCGAATGCAGTCCTTCGCACCGTAGATGCGGCAATGCCGCGACCGCAACTAGTCCGCGCGAACTGTTGTGTTAATGGACGAGTTCAGATGCAGCCAACAAGAGAGCGCCAGACCCGTAGAGCTGGGTGTCTGTGATCTGAACGGCGTCCGGCTTGTCGCCGATCTGCTGCACGCGGCCGAGCCGGCCGTTAACCGTCGCCGATGCCAGAGCCCGCCAACCTCGTTCAATCACAGGACTAAACCGCTTTGCGTCGAGAAGTCCCATCCGCACCCCGGCGGCCAGGCCGTAGGTCAGGAGACCAGTGCAACTGGATTCTGGGGTGCCTACATCGGGCGGAGCGAGCAGCGACGTGGACCAGAAGCCATCCGGGCGCTGGAGGCTCGCTACCCGATCGGCGATCTCGACGAACAGGTTGACGTATTTCTCGTGCAGCGGGTCGCCGGAGCGCAGCTCGCGTAGGATATTGACAAGCCCAGCGAGCACCCAGCCGTTACCACGGCCCCACAATATCTTTTCGCCATGCGCACCAGTTTTCCCGATGAAGCGGCTATCGCGGTAGAACAGGTGCTCTTCGCTATCAAACAGGAAGTCTTTCGTGGCCCAGAATTCCTTGTCGGCATAGTCTCGGAAGCGCTGGTCCTTTTTGATGCGTGCAATGCCGAACCATGTCGCCGGCCCCATGAAGATGGCGTCGGACCAACACCATCGCTGTAGGCACTTCGCATTGTCGAATTCGAGCGGAACCAGCGGTGGGTGCTGCAAGATATACTCTAGCCGCTGCACTGTCGGCTCGATCATGCGTTCATCGCCGAAATGATCGTAGGCGGCTATGTAGACCTGCCCGATGGCGTGATCGTCGGCAAAGTAGATCGGGGGCGCCCAGTCGCTGTTGCCGATCTGCCAACCGGTGCGTTCTCCAAGCTCTCGGATCGCGTCGAAGTGTTTCATCTGACCTGGTGTGGCGGCCCATCTTGCGAGACCGATATAGAAGGCGGCACGCGTCCAATCAGTTTCAGGCGCCTGGGGTACTTCATGGAAGTGCGACATCTGCCAGCTCGCGACTTGCTGAGCCGTACTGCGTATGATTTCCGGCGCAAGTGAAGCGGTGAGCAGGATGGCCGCCAGTGCAATTGCTTTCATGCTTCTGTCCCTACACTGAACGAAAATGGCCCGCCAGCGTGACCGGCGGCAGCTTGGATCCGAGCATGGGCAAAGGAACGGTATTCACGGCGCCAATTTAACCCATGCAATCAAGACAGCGAGGAGCCGCCATGATGATCCGCTTTGCTTGCTTAGGGGCCTTCTTTGCAGCTTTTGCTCTTGCCGAACCAGCTTTGGCCGCGGGCAGATGTGGAGTCGGGTGCAGCAGCACGTCTGAAGGGGCCTGTGTCCGCGATGGATGGCAGCAAGGTTTGCCGGTCCGGAACGTGTGCCCGGCCACATCCCAGCCATCTCCGCCTTGCGGCCCATATTACCGATGGAGTCGGCAATCCATGATGTGCATACCGCGTTGAATCGACCGGTTAGCGGCCCCGGCAATACGCAACGCACCGGGGCCGCAGAGGCCCCCCGGCGGGGGCTTTGGGAGCATTGCCGGGGGGAACGTTCAAAATAGTCCGCCATCGGACCGTCGTCTGTACGGCCGCCGACAAAGAACACGCCCGCCAGCCTGAACCGGAAGGCTCTGCGCACGACGTTGCCGGACGACATGCGCAGAGCCATGCCACGCCAGGGCACTCCCCAAAAGGGCACTCCCCAAAATGGCTTATTCAGGCTGATTTCGATTCTTGGCAGAATTGGGCGCGATGCAGCGCCCGCAGAAAATTACCTTTGGAGAGATGCGCGAATCCGGCGTCTTCGGTGCCGTCGTGTTCTGCGGCGGTTATCACGGTAGCCATTCGACTGTCCTCGACGCCGATCGCCAGCGGAATCAAGTGCGGCTGTCAGGTCGTGCGGCAAGCGGAGCTCGGATGGGCGCCGCTATTTGAGAAAGCACGATGTGCCTGAAACCGGGTTCCTTCTTTGGACCGCTTTAAGAATTCAGTGCTACAAAGGCTGTATTTCAAAGTGGGTTATTGCGATGGTGGAAACTCGGATTGCTCCACGTGTTCGCGTGATGAAGCCTGCCAAGATCGATTACGGCGGCGACAAGTATCCTTGCATCGTTCGTGACATATCCAGCACGGGCGCGGCGCTAGACTTTTCCGAGCTGATCCGCATTCCCAATGAGTTCACATTGATCTTGCCGGATGACAAGCTAAAGCTGCCTTGTCGCGTTGTGTGGCGCAAGGAGTACAGACTTGGCGTGGTCTTCGACCTGTAGCTCTATGCAGCCGTTTGGCGCCCGATGTCCGGCTGCGCTACCCTCGCCGGCGTTGGCTTGCCGCCCGAAATAGTTATGACGCTCTTCGCTTTCGGGCTAGCAATTCGAAGCGGACAAGAATAGCCGTGCAAGCGGCCAGCGCGGTCAAAGCCATCAAGAGAACCGTCGTGAGCATGGCAAATCTCCAGCCCGATGATTCGCAATTTCTTAAACTCTGAACTATCTCAACCGAATCCTTAAGAAAAAGTTAACGCCCCGGATTCTATGGGGCCGTTGCTCAGCTCGGGCATCCGGACTGAGCCTGCCCGGGAGCACCTCTAATGCGGACACCCTCCCGGCGGTCGTCTTGTTTCTGGCAAGCTCCTTGCTCTCTGCACAGCATTACCAAGTGTCGCTGCCAGCGATGTGCCATTGCGGAGCAAACAAATGAACCAGCCCCAATTCGAGACAGCGGATCTACGACATCTTGTTCGCGCTCAGGCCAAGGGACAGGCCATGGCAGAGCGCAAGCGGCTCGCAACGGACGACGCGCGGAGGCGGAGGCGTCAACAGACCGAAGCAATGCTAATCGATATCAAGAACGCCCTCCGCTTGCTTGATCAAAGCATTGAGGCTGAACTACAGAAAAGTCCGACGAGAGATCCTCATCACTTTGCATTTCCGATGACGGTGAGAGCTTTGACCACGCGCCGTGAAAATCTTAAATCGACTATTGCGCTGCTTTTGCTTGAGCTCACCTAGAGCGACCGCGGACGCGCAATAGTATGACCAAACAGCACACCGCGGGGGGCCGCCGCCCTCCCCTTTGCCATTTAGCCCCGCTGTTCCTCGCCAAACGTCAAATTCGAAGATTGCTCGACCGCTGCCTGAAACAAACGGCTGCATACCTTGTTATTAACGAAAACAGGGAACGCCACCGTGCAATTCTTTTTCAACCTCATCTGGAACCGGTCACGCGACAGGCTCCTCGCTGCAATGGATAGGCGGGAGGCCGAACAATGATCGAGCTCTCAGCGATCCTCGCCCTGATTAGCATCGGGATCTTCGCCGCCCACGCGCTGGATGCCTACCGCACCGACTAGCGCGCGAGCGGAGAAACAAGACGTCGTCAGGCGCCGCGGCAACGTTTGTTGAACGTCTGCTGCCCTTATCGATGTCCTGTCCGATGGAGGTCCGCGGCCGCCGGACCGGTGAGTTCCGAGCGCGGCTTTAGCCAAACCAGTCGGGCGCGACGCCTCCGCTACGGCCGGCGCAACTGCGCGAGAGCCTCGACGACCACCGATACCAGCGACGCCATGGTGTACGGCTTCGGCAGCCATCCGAGCGGGGCGTAGGGCTCGGCGCGCCCGCGCGTGTACACATCGTCGTGAGCGGTCGCAAAGATGCACCGAATGGCGAAGTCCTGATAGAGTTGTCGTGCGGCGTCGATACCGTCGCGGGTGCTGGCCAGGCGAATATCCATCACGGCAAGCGTCGGTTGGGCCTCGCTGGCGAGCGCGACGGCTTCCTCGGCGGTCGTGGCCGGACCGACAACTTCAAAGCCGGCAGCCGTCAGCGCAACTTCGGTCTGCAAGGCGATCAGGAAATCATCCTCGACGACAAGAACCCTGGGCGGGCCCTGCGTGTCTTCTAAGCGCTGGGTCTGTTCGGCAGGTGGTAACAAGTTCCGATCCGGTTCGGATGGCAACGCAAAATGACCCGCGCTTTGCGGATGCCTCATCGGTCACCGCTTTAGATTTTAGCGGCGGGGAAATCCAGGCACGCCCGCGATGGATTTTTCGTGATGTGAAGCGTTCCATGGAGCTGGCGTGCGAGGCCGAGTACGAGCCGGAGCCCGGACGAGGTCTTGCGCACTGCCTCCAGGTCGAACCCCTCGCCGTCGTCCTCGACACAGAGCGCCAGCCGTTCGTCCTGTCTGGTCAGGCTGACGCGAACGGCCTGCCTCGCATAGTCCCTGATGCCGTGCTTCACGGCGTTTGTCAGCAGTTCGTTCAATATCAATGCCAGCGGCATCGCTATGTCGTTGGAAAGCGCGCCGCGCGCCGCGCCACACTCAATTCGTGCATCCAGCGGCAGCAACTGCCGAATGGTTTGACAAACCGCCGGCAGAAATTCCTCCGCAGCGAAGCAGGTGGCATCGCTTCGGCCGTACAGCACACGCTGCGCCGCAGCCATGGCCGCGATCCGTGCGCTAGCTTCTTTCAGGACTTTGCGTGCCTCCTCGCTGGGTGCGGTCCTCGCCGCGGAGAAAAGCAGCGACTGCAGCATCTGCATGTTGTTCTTGGTGCGATGATTGAGTTCATCGAGCAAAAGCCGTTGCTGGGTTTCCGCTTGCCGTCGCTCGCTGATATCAACCAGCATGTTGATGGCGCCGGTGATCTGGCCGGAAGTGTCCCGCAGCGGCGTCGGGAACGGAATGAACGGCACCCGCGTCCCGTCCGGCCGTTCTGCAACTGCTTCGGCGCCGCGCACGGCGCGTCCTTCCTTCAGCGCAACCGCCATCGGGCACTCGTCGTGCGGAAGCGGCGTGCCGTCGGGGTTGAACAGCTTCCATGTGACACACCATTCGTCGCTGCCGAGCGCCGGCGTCCGCCCCGAGAACTCGACTGCGGCCGGATTGAAATAGGTAATTTTCCCTTGCGCGTCGGTCGTGTAGACCGCAGCGGGAATCGCCCCGAGCAATTCCGAAAGACGCTGCTCGCTCTCCCGCAGCTTGCGTTCGGCTTGCTTGCGATCGGTGATGTCGCGGGCGATCTTCGACGCGCCGACGATAGTTCCGGCGCGGTCGCGCACGGGCGAGACGGTCAGCGAGATGTCCACAAGGCTCCCGTCCTTCCGCCGGCGAACCGTTTCGTAATGGTGGATGCGCTCGCCTCGCCGTATGCGCGCGAGGATCCCGGGCTCCTCGTTTTCGCGTCCTGGCGGAAAAAGAATCGTCACGGGATCGCCGAGGACCTCGCCGGCGGTATAGCCGAACAGCCGCTCGGCGCCCGAATTCCAAGTCCTGATGATCCCGTCGAGATCCTTGCTGATGATCGCGTCGTCGGAGGATTCCACGATCGACGCGAGTTGCTGCGCACGGTCTTCGGCGGCGCACCGCGCCTGTTCGGCTTGCTTGCGGGCGCTGATGTCATGCTGAGCGCGCACCGCGTAGAGGAAATTTCCCGACGCATCGCAAACGCTTGAGGATGTGACCTCCGCCCAGACGTATGACCCGTCCTTGCGCGCGAGACGCGTTTCGACGGTGTAGCGATCGATTTCGCCCGCGATCTGTCGTCTGAACTGCGCGAGATCCTGCGCGACGTCCTGTGGCGAGGTCTCGTCAAAGATGGAACGGCCGAGCAAGTCGGCCGCTTCTCGTCCCACCAGATCGCAGGCCTTCTGGTTGACGCGCAGCATCCGTCCAGCCTCATCGATCTCGACGATGCCGAAGCCGACATATTCGTAGGCGACAGCCAGCCGGTCTTCGTGCGCCGGCCGCCATTCATCGCGAGGCAGATGAGGCACGTCCAGGAAGGCGGACCGGCCTGGCTGGGAGAAAGTCTTGGCCGTCCGTCGCTGGATGTTCATTCCCGCCATCCCTGCCGAAGGGCAATATTGCGTTGCACGATACTCGGAGTCGGCACATGGAGGGACCAGCACGCACGACCACTGAGCGCTTGACGTTGGACAAATCCGGCAAGAGAAAATTTGTTCCTAGCTGTGGCCGGGCACGGAAATGTCAGTCTTCCGGCGCGCTTCGCTTCCCGCAGGATGGATCGCAATTTGATTGCTAGCACCCGCGGCAGATCCCGGTGAACCTACTCACCTCCGGCCGCCCCCGTGGCCGAACCGGCGCCTTACGCGGGGCCTTGCGCGCACTGATGATCCGCTGCGAGGCGCTTGGATATGGCGGCGTTACGACACGTGCGCGCGGCGCTTCGACTGAGCCGTAGGAGACGGCCGGCGGCGGGGGGTTGGGGCGGAGCGGTGGCACGTTCGCGGCATTGCCGATGCCGCTGGGATCGGAGAGCGCCCTGGGGTTGGCCGGTCCGAACGGCACGCCCGATATCGGCGAATTGCCGGCGCCAGCCGAGCCGGCGGGCGGCGTCAGTTGTGCGAATGCCTTTACGGGAACGGTCAGGCTGAGCGCCACGAAGAGAACAAGCGCCGGATTGCGGGACATCTAGGTCTCTCCAGGAGGCTCCCACTCAACGAACATATAGGGCGCGCGTTCCTCAGCTTCCAGGCGAGCCCATTTTCGTGCCGCCCGTCCTGTTACGGAGTAGGCGTCGGCGGGAGAATCAGTCCTAATCAAGGCGCGATCACGTTTTGAGATTCCGGCGGCATGAACCAGCCCGAAGTGCTCGATTCCGATATCCGCGCCCTGCAGCAATGGCTGCGCGCTGCCTGGCAGCAGCTTGGCGATCCCACCCTCACCACCTTCGCCCGGCGCGAGCTTCGCAACCAGATGAAGCAGTGCAGCGCCGACTTGCGGGCGTGCCTGCAAAGGGTGGCTGATGAACAACAGCCCGAGCCGGTCCGATCACCGGCCTCGCCCTATTCCAGGCCAGACCTGCGAATCCTGTCATGGTGACGGAACAGGATTAGGCCCCGCCGGTCCGCCTCTGCTGTTCCGGCCCGCCTGTTGATAACCCGCGCCCCTGTTGGCGAGCATCGAAACAGGCCGGCATCGTGTGCTATCGGCATACCGGCCTGATTAACGACGGACAGAACATATGCGGATTACCCTGGTCGGTTCCCGCCATTTTGGCGTGACAACATTCAATACCCTACGCCAACATGGGGTCGATATCGTTCGCGTCGTCGTTCACGACGGCGAGGACCGGCTTGCCGCCGCGGCGCGGGTCGCCAGGGTTGACGTCGTGGTGCAGGCCGATCCGAAGCGCGTGATCGCTTCGGAAATCGCACCAGCAACCGACCTGATCGTCACTGCACACAGCCATGCCCGCGTCACCAGGGAGGCACTGGCCACAGCCAAACTCGGCGGCATTGGCTATCACCCCTCGCTGCTGCCCCGGCATCGCGGCATCGCCGCAGTCGAATGGACCATCAAGGAAGGCGATCCGATCACTGGCGGTACCATCTACCATCTCGCTGATCGGATGGATGCCGGTGCGATCGCCGCGCAGGAATGGGTGTTCGTCAAAAAAGGGGAAACCGCCCGAGAGCTCTGGGAGCGCGCGCTGGCGCCGCTCGGCCAGAAACTGTTGGCCGATGTCATTTACCACGCCAAAGCCCACGGCAGCCTGCCGGCCACGCCCCAGGATGAGGAATTTGCCACCAAGGCACCGAGCCTGACCGACGCCAAGCAGTAACCTCTACCATCATACCGCAAATCCCCGCAATTTGCCGCAATCACGACGAAACTGCGAATTTTTCCGTTCCTCCGCCGGAACCAGATTCACCTTGATGTGTTTGAGATCGCGGGAACTTTCCACAGTGCTGCGGCGCACCCAAGTTTGAACACATTGTGACCAGATAAGGTGTGCCATCACACACATTTCGGGGACTTGACCCATGCGCTCCAACCGCATTCACAACCTGTTGTTTGTTTCGTTGCTTGCTTCCGCCGCCACCTTTGCCAGCGCTCCCGCCTCCGCCCAGAACCCCTACGACGGTCTTTGGCAGGTCACCGTTGTCACAAAAACGGGCAATTGCGATGCGCAGACTACGTCGACCGTGAATGTCACCGGCGGCAAGATTTCGGGCGGTCCGGTTTCCGGCAGCGTCGGCAGCGGGGGACTTGTACGAGTCTCGATCAATGGTGCATATGCGAACGGTCAACTCAGTGGCAACTCCGGATCGGGGAAATGGAATGGGGCTTCAGCGGGTGTCGCATGTAGCGGTCGATGGGAAGCGTCCCGTCAGTAAGGCAAGCCAGACCTTTGAATCTTCTGCCAAAGCGCGGCGGCTGACATTCGCAGCCGTCGCTTTTTTTATGACGGCCTTTGCCACCACCACTACGAGCCACGCCCAGTCCAGCACGTTCGCCGGCATGGCCGGCACATGGTCCGGTCCCGGCACAGTGACGCTGGATGACGGTTCAAGTGAGCGGATCCGCTGCCGGTCCACCTACAAGGTGATCGGGGCCAGCATGGAAATGGCCCTCACCTGCGCCAGCGACGCCTACAGGTTCAACCTGCAAGCGGCGGTGGTCTCAGCCGGAGGCGAAGTCAGTGGCACCTGGAGCGAAACCAGCCGGAACATCGGCGGCACCATCCAGGGCCGCGGGGCTGGCGGCAGTTTCCAGGTGATCGCCCAGGCGGCCGGATTCGCCGCCAACATCTCGCTGAAGACCTCCGGCAACAAGCAGCAGATCGCCCTGAGGGCCGACAGCGTGTTCCGCGCTGCCAATATCTCGCTGTCGAAGTAGACCAATCCCGCCCTAAACCGTCATCGCCCGCGAAAAGCCTTCGCGGGCGATCCAGTATTCCAGAGACGTCACGGCTTGAAGGGATGGGCCGCGGCGTACTGGATCGCCCGCCTTCGCGCCTTCGCGGGCGACGACAAGTGTGGATCTCGTTCAACCCTTAGCTCGTCTTCGGCTTCTCGAGTTTCGCCGCGGTCTCCTTGATCGTCTTGGCGATCAGCAAGGCCTGCTGCTTGTTGAACGCAAAATCCTGCACGCCGCGGTGCGTGGTCAACGACAGCACCATGATGTCGGGCTGGTGCTCGGGCCAGCCGGTTGCGAAGGCGGTCACGAAATCTGCAGAGGTCGATCGAGTAGTGGTCATTGGCTCACGGTATCCTTTTGTCTTTGCCGGCGCGCCTGATGAAACGGACAGCGCCCGTCCGGTGGTTGTGATGTCCGGTTACGCCTTGGGCACGAAGGCGGTGACTTCGATTTCGACCTTGGCCCTGACATCGACCAACCCGTCGATGTAGAGCAGCGTCGACGGCGGGAAATTGCGCCCGAGTGTTTCCTTCCAGGCCGCACCGATGCCGGGACCTGCGGCCTCGTATTCGCTGCGGCTGGTCAGGTACCAGGTCAAGCGAACGATGTGCTCGGGGCCGGCGCCTGCTTCGCCAAGCAGCTTGACGATGCGCTTGAGTGCCGTGCCTACCTGCGCGGCCATGTCGGGGGCATAATCGCCCTTCTCGTCGCCGCCGGTCTGGCCGGCCAACACGATCCATTTGCCTGAAGCGTCGACCTCGACACCATGCGAGAAGCCGCGGGGTTTCGACCATTCGGCCGGTTGCAAGATGCGCATGCGTAAGTCCTCCTGAGACCGCCGCTCTTAGCACTGAACCGGCAGCCGCTCCCACAGTGAAATTTCGAAGGCGTGCATCGCTGCCCCCACGCATTTGCGCGTTGCAAATTGTGGCCCGCTCGCCGATACCGGCCTGCCCTCAACAATCTCCCCGCGAATGGACCGCACACAATCCAAAACCCTGGCCGCGCTGTGGATGGCCGGCTGGCTGACCCTGATGCTGATCATCGCGATCGCCGGACGCGAGGCGGCGCGCGAGATCAACGTGTTCCAGCTCATGGAGATGCGTTCGATCCTCGGCTTTCTGATGCTGTACCCTCTGATCCGCGCCAGTGGCGGATTTGCCATGATGAAGACGGCGCGGTTGCCGCAGCACGTTGCGCGCAACCTCATTCACTACGGCGCGCAGCTCGGCTGGTTCTTTGCGCTCACGCTGATCCCGATCGGTCAGGTGGTGGCGATCGAATTCACCATGCCGATCTGGACCGCGATCCTGGCCGCTACGTTTCTGGGCGAGCGCATGACACCCTGGAAGATTACGGCGATCGTGCTCGGCCTCATCGGCGTCGTGGTCATCGTTCGCCCCGCTGCCAGCGAGATCAATCCGGGGCAGTTAATCGCCCTGGCGGCCGCGGTCGGATTCGGCGTTTCGGTAGCGATGGTGAAGTCGCTTACCCGGACCGAGCAGACGCTCTCGATCATGTTCTGGATGCTGGTGATACAGTCCGCGGCTGGTCTTCTACCCGCACTCTACGTCTGGACGTGGCCGCCAGCCCATCTCTGGGGCTGGGTGGTGGTGATCGCGTTTTGCGGCACGTTTTCCCACTACTGCATGGCGCGCGCGATGCTGCACGCGGATGCCACCGTGGTGATCCCGATGGATTTTCTGCGGGTTCCGTTGAGCGCCGCCGCGGGCTGGCTGATCTATTCGGAACGGCTGGATGCATTCACCGTGCTCGGCGCGGCGCTGATCCTCACCGGCAATCTGTTGAACCTGAGACCGAATCCTTCGCCTGCGCGCGTGCAAGGCTGAAGTTTATTTCCCGGGCTGTGATCTAGATCACGCTACGGCGCGTGTCGCGACGGTAACGGATGGCTCCGGATTTGGCCGTTCGGCTGCTTTTTTGTGGTGCGAAGCGGGCGATATTTGTAATGTCCAGCCAGCGTTACAGCCAAAGCCTTTGTTGATTCTGCAGGGGGATTTCATATGCGTTACCCAACGCTCATTTTGTCCGTCATATGCATGGTCTTTGCGGCCGGAACCGCTCAAGCCGAAAAGCGCGTCGCTTTCGTCGTCGGCAACGGCACCTACAAGAACGTTGCTCCGCTTCCGAATCCTTCCGTTGACGCAAAGGCGATGGCCGCCGCGCTGCGCAATGTCGGATTCGAGGTGGTCGAAGGGTCCAACCTCACGCGCGACAAGATGACCGAACGTCTGCTCGACTTCGGGAAGAAGGCGCAAGGCGCCGACGTCGCGCTGTTCTTCTATGCCGGCCATGGCATTGCCATCTCCGGCACCAACTATCTGTTGCCGATCGACGCCGACATCAAATCCGAAATGGACGTCAAGCTTGGCGCCGCGATCAATATCGACCTCACCCTCGAGCAGACCATGGGCGATGCCAAGGTCAAGCTGGTGTTCCTCGACGCTTGCCGCGACAACCCGTTCGCAGCCAAGATCAAGTCGAACTCCGCCACCCGCAGCGTCAACGTGCAGACCGGTCTCGCCGAAATGAAGTCCGGCGAAGGCACGCTGATCGCGTTTGCGACCGGCCCGGGCCAGACTGCGCTCGATGGCCAGGAAGGCGGCAACAGCCCGTTCACGCGCGCCCTGCTCGCCAACCTCACCCAGCCCGGCGTCGAGATCCAGCAAGCGATGACCAAGGTCCGCGCCCAGGTCAACGAAGAGACCAACAAGGGTCAGCTCCCTTGGGGTCACACCAACCTGATCGGCGCGGTCTACCTGAACGGCGCGCCCGCGCCCGGCGCCGTGGCGGCTGCAGCGCCGGCGTCGGGTCCAAAGCCGGGCTCTGACGTCGAACTGGAGTTCTGGCGCTCGATCAAGGATTCCAACAAGCCGGAAGAGTTCAACGCGTATCTGACCAACTATCCTAACGGTCAGTTCCGGTCACTGGCGCTGTCGCGGATTGCGTCGCTGGAGAGCGGTGCAAAGGATGCAACCCGCAACTTGAGCACCGGCATCGATCCCGCGACCTTCAAGGAAGAAGCAAGCCAGACCACCGAGGACCAGATCGGCCTCGATAAAGGCCAGCGCCGCGACGTGCAGCGCCGCCTCAACGGGCTCGGTTTCGATACCAAGGTCACCGGCCAGTTCGACGCCCCGACCCGCGCCGTGATCACGCGCTGGCAAGCGGCGCGCGGCTATCCGAAGAGCGGCTACCTCAACAAGCTGCAGCACAAGGCGCTGCTGACGGAGATCGTGGCGGCCGCACCGACCGCCAGTTCCGATGAGGAGCGTCCCGCCCCCAAGCGCCGCGCCCCCAGCACCGTTCAGGCGCAGCCTCAACCGCACCAGCCCCCTCCGCAGCGTCAGTACAGCGCTCCTGCTCCCGGCCCCGATCCGGCCGGTGCCGGCCGCTTCATCGGCGGCGTCGTCGGCGGCATGCTGCGCTAACGGCAAACAGATCCACAAAAGGCCCGGGGATGATCCCGGGCCTTTTATTTTGCGCTTCGCTATGCCTGCAATCACATCGGTAAGAGTCGAATGGCAACTATGAGCACCCTGATCCTGACGCCGGACGACTCGGGTGCGGGATGCCTCGCTGCGTCTGGAATTGCCGACCGTGTGATCGGATTTTCGTACAGGCTCGTCACTGGGCCGGTCCCGGCCGTTTCGGAACCCGAGGCTTTCTTTGCCGAGCGGGCGAGGCTTGGTGGCGCCGCGATCCAGCGCTGGGACACAGACGGCCCAGACCGGCTCTGCGATGAATGGCGCGACATGATCCGCGTCATGAGCGACTTCGACCGCGTCGAGATTTGGGCTGACCATGATCCCAATTCTCAACTTCAGCTTGTCCAACTGCTTGATTGGCTCAGGGCCTATCCGAGCCTCATTCCGAAGTTGTCGCTAAGAAGTCCTGATTTTTTGATCCGCAGCCAAATACCGGAAAGCGTCTCGGCACTTCGACTGCGGGCCGAGAATATCTCCGATATCCAGTTGCAGACCGCGAGGGTCGCATTGCAGGCTTTTCAACATCCTAGCCCCAAGGCGTGGTTCGCCCTGCTGCGCGAAGATCTCCAGGCCCTGCCTCATCTGCGGCCCACGGTCGACCAGTTGTTGGAGGAATTGCCAGCTACCGACACGGCGCTCACGGCTGCAGAAACGAGACTGCTCGAAATCATCTCAACCGGTCCCATCGCGCCGATGCGCGCCATCGCTGAGTACGCCGCGATAATCCCGTAAGCGTTCTCGATTACTGGGAAGTCGGGACGAGGCTCCACGGGCTCGCCCATTGCGAAACACCCGCAATTGTTGGCCTCGACGAGGATGGTCCTTTCAACCTGGCCCTGCACGACGATTGCGAGCGCTTCGAGCGCTACAAAGGGAGCAGGCTATCGTTGTCGGAACTCGGACGAACACTGTTGAAGCGACAGGCGGATTTTGCCCAGCACTGCACAATCGATCGGTGGTGGGGAGGCACGAGATTGACCAACGATCGACTTTGGCGCTGGGACAACGCCAATCGTGCTCTGGTTCCTTCCGTTTAGTCCCGCAAACAGTCCTGGCGGACGGGCTGGCATCGTCCGCCCAGGGTCAAGACCGAAAAGGCTCGCATCGAGCAAAATATTTCCGCCTAGCCCGCAAGATCCGACATCCGAGCTTACGTACACGCCCCAAAATCAGTGCAGACAGTGGCGTTCCTACTTGCCCGCAGCCTTTCGCAGCGCCTCGTTGATGCGATCCTGCCAACCCGGACCACCCTCCTGAAACCATTCCAGCACGTCCTGATCGATCCGCAGCGTGATCTGCTCGCGCACGCCGGGAACGGTGGCTTGTTTGGCGGGTGCCTGCGCCACCTTCGCGGTCGCGCGCTTGAACGCGGCCTCGGCTTCGGTGCGCGCATCGTTCAGGGTTCTCGGCCGCCGCGGCTGGTCCGCCATCGCTAAATTCCTTCAAACAAGGCCGTCGACAAATATCGTTCGGAGAATGACGGCACGACAGCCAGAATGGTCTTGCCGTCGTTCTCGGGACGCTTGCCGATCGCAAGCGCCGCCGCGATCGCAGCGCCCGAGGAGATGCCGCCTGGAATGCCCTCCATGCGCGCCAGCGCGCGCGACATCTCGATCGCCGCCGGGCCGTTGACCCTGACGATCTCGTCGATCACGGAACGATCCAGAATGTCCGGAATGAAGCCGGCGCCGATGCCCTGGATCTTGTGCGGCGTATGTTGCCCGCCGCCCAGTACCGGGCTTTCCTCCGGCTCGACGGCAACGATCCGCAACGACGGCTTGCGCGGTTTCAGCACCTGTCCGACGCCGGTGATGGTGCCGCCGGTGCCGACGCCGGCAACGAAGAAATCGATGTTGCCGCCGGTGTCGTTCCAGATCTCTTCCGCCGTGGTGCGGCGATGAATTTCGGGGTTGGCGAGGTTCTTGAACTGTTGCGGCATCACGGCGTTGGGCGTACTCCGCACCAGTTCCTCGGCGGTTGCGATCGAGCCCTTCATGCCTTGCGCGGCGGGCGTGAGGATGATCTCGGCGCCGAGGAACGCCAGCATCTTGCGCCGCTCGATCGACATCGATTCCGGCATCACAAGCTTCAGCCGGTAGCCGCGTGAAGCGGCGACGAACGCCAGCGCAATGCCGGTATTGCCCGAGGTCGGCTCGATCAGCACGGTGTCGGCGTTGATCACGCCGGCCTTTTCCATCGCGATCACCATCGCCGCGCCAATGCGGTCTTTGACGCTCGCGGCGGGATTGAAATATTCCAGCTTGGCCAGGATGGTTGCGCTAACGCCATGCGCCTCCGGCAATTTGCGCAGACGAACGATTGGCGTGTCACCGATCGCATCGACGATGGAGTCGAAGACCCGTCCCCGCCCCGGACGTTGCACTGCACTCGCGGCTGACGACGCATCCATCTCGACACTCCCAAAGCGATCATGTGCGGGGAAAAAGCGCTCTCCTACTTAGGAGGCGGCCACGTCGATGCGCAAGCCGGAATTGCCGGAACGAACAATTCGCTGCATTGCAAAACAAGAACTTCGCTAAATATCGTGAAATCAACGCATTTGTGTTGCGACATCGTCAAAGATTTCTGCTTATACTTTGGTTGGGAGCTGGGCCTGAGGTTCAGATCGCACGGAGGTCACGATGCCAGCTATTGCTGAAATCCTGTCGACCCTAGCGTCCAGGCCCGATCCGCGTGGCTGTGATTTGCCGACCTGCCCCGTGTGTGCCGACACGATGGTGGCCGCGGAAGCCTCCGCCTACCTGCAGGACAACGTGATCAGCTATCTCTGGACCTGTGACACCTGCGGTTACGGCTTCGTGACCAAGCATTCGGTCAAGAGGTTCGCCTGTAATTGATTCAAGCTATCTCGGAGCTATGTCAGCGCGCGCCCATCCGGCGCGCGTTTGTTTTTGGAAAGTCTCGAACGTGCCGGCGGCGGCGATCGGTTCTGTGCGAAGTGCGACCATGCCGCATCGGCCCCGAAGTTTCTAGACGTTCCGCTGCCTCCGCCGAATTTCACTCGGAGGACGCTTGTAGACCTCCGCAAAGACCGCATTGAAGCGGCGCAGGCTGCGAAAGCCAGCCAGCGACGCAATCTCGGTCATCGGCAGTTTGGTATCATCTAAAAGTCGCTTCGCCCGCTGTACCCGTGCCGTCTTGGCAACCTGACCGGGGCTCGCGCCGAGATGCTTGTCGAACAATCGAGATAGATGCCGCGCCCCTACGCCAACGCGGGCCGCGAGCGCTTCAACAGTCGCCCGATCGAGTGCGCCCCTGGCGATCAGTCGCATCGCGCGTTCGACCGTCGCCAATGAGCCCTTCCATGCCGGAGAGAATGGCGCCGTCTCCGGCCGGCACCGCAGGCACGGCCGAAATCCGGCACGCTCCGCCGCCGCTGCAGATGGATAAAAGGACACGTTCTCCGCCTTCGCGGGGCGAACCGGACAGACCGGCCGGCAGTAAATGCGCGTTGTCCTGACACCTGAGAAGAACCGACCATCGAACCGTCGATCACGGCTGACGCGAGCCCGCTCGCAGGCTGCGACGTCCAGATCACCAAGCTCCGTCCTTGCCGACGACGGAGTCCGTTTGCGGCGAGCCATTGCGCGCTCCTGATGCTACGTCGTGCTCATCTTATGTTTCGGGAGAACGGAGACAATGGTCGCGGCGAGCCGCTTCTTTGGATGGTCGGTTGCGTGGTCGGCGTTTGCGATCGCCGTGTTCGCCTGGGGCATCGGGTTCTACGGCCCTTCGGTATTTCTCCAATCGCTGCACGAATCGCGAGGTTGGCCGATCTCGAAGATTTCAATGGCCATCACGGCTCACTTCTTGGTCAGCGCAATCATCATAGCCTATCTGCCGGAGATTCATCGCCGACTGGGGATCGCCATAACGACGTTCATTGGGGCGGTCGCAACGGCGACGGGCCTGATTTCATGGTCCGGCGCACGCGAGCCATGGCAGTTGTTCGTCGCGACCATCCCGAGCGGGGCTGGTTGGGCCATGACGAGCGGAGCAGCGCTGAACGCTATCGTGGCAAAATGGTTCGATCGCGACCGGCCGATGGCGATCGCCCTGGCATTCAACGGCGCCAGCGTCGGCGGCGTGCTGTTCGTGCCGATATGGGTCCACCTGATACGATCGATCGGATTCCCATCAGCGGCGCTCCTCGTCGGAGGCTGCATGGTGGCTACGGTTGCATATCTCTGCGTCAGGTTCCTGGCTAAATCGCCCGGCCAAATGGGCCTGGCTCCAGACGGCGATGCATCGCATGGGGCAGCACCGAGCCAAAGGCCACGACGGACACGCACCGAGATCATTCGAACCTCACGCTTCATCACGATTTCGGCCGCCTTCTCGCTTGGCCTGTTCGCACAGATCGGCCTGCTCGCTCACCTGGTAGCTCGTCTGACGCCGGACCTTGGGATTAGCTACGCTGGGTTTCTTGTCAGCCTGGCTACGATATGTGCCATCATAGGCCGAACGCTGGCTGGGAAATGGATCGGTGAGCATGATCGCCGTTTCGCGGCTGCGATCAACTTTGCCGTGCAGATTGGCGGCGTCCTATGGCTGATTTTCAGTACTGGATGGGTGGGTCTTACGCTCGGATGCGTTCTCTTCGGTCTCGGCATCGGCAATCTGACGTCACTCCCGCCGTTGATCGTGCAGAAGGAGTTCGAACGCGAGGATGTCGGCACCGCAGTGGCGCTCATTATCGCGATCAACCAAGGGGTATTTGCATTCGCACCTGCAATCATTGGCGCCATGCGTGACACGACGGCCAATTATCAATTGCCGTTCGCGCTCATTGCAGTGGTTCAGTTTCTGGCCCTGGCGATCATTCTGCTTGGCCGAAGGTCCGCACCCGCTCCAGCGACTTCAACTTGAAGGTCGAGTTGCGCCCTGGCCAATCCGCTCCCTAGCGCGGCGGTATATCACCCTTCGCCCATCCCGCGCGCGTTTGTTTTTGGAAAGTCTCGAACGTGCCGGCGGTGATCGCGTCGCGCATGCCCCGCATCAGATGCTGGTAATAGGCCACGTTGATTTCCGACAACAGCATCGCGCCGAGCGTCTCTCCTGACCTCACCAGATGATGCAAATAGGCGCGTGAGATGTTGCGCGCCGAGGGCCACTCGCTCTCCTCGTCGAGCGGCCGCGGATCGTCGGCATGACGGGCGTTGCGCAGATTGATCTGGCCGAAGCGGGTGAATGCCATGCCGTGACGCCCGTTCCGCGTCGGCAGCACGCAATCGAACATGTCGATGCCGCGCGCCACCGCCTCCAGCAAATCCTCGGGCGTGCCGACGCCCATCAGATAGCGCGGACGATCCGCGGGCAGCGCCGGCGCCGCTTCCTCGATCATCGCAAGCATCACCGCCTGTGGCTCACCCACGGCAAGCCCGCCGATCGCGTAGCCGTGAAAACCGATATCCACCAATTCACGCGCGTTGATGTGGCGCATCTCGGGAATGTCGCCGCCCTGCACGATCCCGAACAACATGTAACCATCAGGCGCGCTCTCGAAGGCGCGCTTGCTGCGCTCCGCCCAGCGTAGCGACAGCCGCATCGCGCGTTCGATGTCGTCGCGCGACGCCGGCAGCCGCACGCACTCGTCCATCTGCATGGCGATGTCGGCGCCGAGCAGGCGCTGGACCTCGATCGAACGCTCCGGCGACAGCTCGACCTTGGCGCCGTCGATATGCGAGCGAAACGTCACGGCCTTTTCGCTCACCTTGCGCAGGTCCGACAGCGACATCACCTGGAAGCCGCCGGAGTCGGTCAGCATCGGGCCGTTCCAGCCGGTGAAGACCTGCAGGCCCCCGAGATCAGCGATCCGCTCGGCGCCCGGCCGTAGCATCAGATGATAAGTATTGCCGAGCACGATATCGGCGCCGGCATCGCGCACGTCGCGCCAGTGCATGCCCTTCATCGCGCCCGCCGTGCCGACCGGCATGAAGGCCGGCGTTTGCACCACGCCATGCGGCGTGGTCAGGCGGCCGGTGCGGGCCTGGCCGTTGGTGGCGAGCAATTCGAAATGATTGGGAAGACTCATGGCGCTGCTTATTGCGTGCCGAGAACGGCCAATCAACCGCCCAGTGGATGAAATCTGACGCTTGGTGCCCAACACGGAAGCACTCGGGCTCCCTTGCTGCTGGATAAAACTCGGCACTTTGCCTCAGTTATTGCGGCGCGATATTACGGTAGCTATTGGGAGGAAAGCGGACGTCGCGCGGACACCCCATTTCAGTAGCGATTGACCCCTATCGGACATTCGGCGTGGTGGTCTCGTGCATCCACAGTCCGCACCTGCGCCTTTATGGGGCGGCTTCGGTCACCGCCGCGCTGCCTCTGCCGAGCACAAGGCAGGCCAATGGCTCATTGAGCTGGCTTCGTTGAACCCACGCCGGGATCAGCAATCGTCTCCCAGTTGTTGCCGCAAGCGGAACACCGCCATTCGTTGACAACGCCCGTTGGCAAATAGGTTGAACTGACCGGGGCAGTGACAAGTTGTCCGCAGCTGCAGGTATTGGTCCCTCGTGATGGAGAGCGGCGCGGCTCGCTGACCATTCTAGAAGCCCAGCGGCGCTCGAACCTTCGCTGAAAATGCAATGGATAGATGATCGAATTCATGGGCTCCCTCCTGTTGGGCGGCGGGAGCACGGTACGGTCTCTCAGTCACTGAAGCCTTTTTACGATCAGTGATACTAGCTATATGGGGCTTGAGCCACCCTATGGCTAGTCCGAAGCTCTTGGAAACCTTCGCGTCGGCTGCGGGAAACGATGAACCGCCTCCAGCGGATCCGCCAGCGGGCGTTCGTTTGCGTGCTGCCGAGCGCATAGAGCGGTCGCTAACCCCGACAGCAGCACGTCCCCATGTGCCGCGGCGAGCCGCGCGGTCTTATCGCAGCTTTCGGAAATCGATGCTGCGCAGGACAATTCCGGGCGGCGTTCCCTCGAACTCGGTCGCCCGATATTTGCTGGCGGCGCACGCCTCGATGCGCTCGCGCAACCGCATGAATTGCCCCTCACGCTGGCCCGCTCTCGCGCGCACCACACCATCCAGCTCATCCATGGCGGAGGTCGAGACCGCGCAAGGGATCTCCCTGTTGCCGTCGAGCATTGAGAACAGCACCACCATCCTGTCGTACTCGTAACTGATGAAGCGTCCGTGCGTGAGCGTCATGGGACCTACTCCTTAGACGCGGCGCCGTGATCCCAACCGTCGTTTACCTCAGCCCTGCTCAGTGAGCCGGGCAAAGTCCTCGAGGATGGCCGCGACGAGGTCGCGATGCCTTGTGTCTTCCGGCGCCAGTCCTGCAGCATACAGCTTCAGGACGTAGCGCGCCTTGGCGGCCGCCTCCGGCCACGACGCGGCGGGAAACGCCAGGAGGTGATCTTCGATCTCGGCCCGCCGTTCGCGCAGCTCCCGCGCATGGGTCTCGACTTCCGCCAGCGCGCGGCGGATGTCGGTCGCTTTCTGCGCCGCCATGCCGCGGTGGCTGTCGAGGTCAAGTGGTTCGTCAGTCATCGGATGTGCTCGCGTCGATGCGCTGGGCGTCCGACAAATCGACCGGGCCGATCGAGACCACCTCCATCGCCAACCCGCGCGAGCCTTCCGCCGGCACCTTGATCATGGTGGCGACGCGGCGGAACGCCGCGAACGAAAGGCCGTCGATCGTCTCCTCATCGGTGACGACCTCGTAGGCGCCCGCGGACAACAGGCGATCGATGCCCTTGATCCGGAACGGATGTTTGAAGGTGACGACTTCACGTCGGGAACGGATGGTCATGCGCGCCTGCCTTTCGCAAAAGTGCCGGCGCCGGCGCTGCCCGCAGAGCAGCATGCGCCCCCTCCGCCGCAATAGCCATCGCTTTCTTGCCGCGCGGCGAATGGAGGCAGTTCCTTGTCGCTTCCTGCGCGCTCTTGCCGCGGCCGGCGCGAAGCGTTTTGGCGTTCGCTATGGCTGGAACATCAGCGTAGGGTCAGCCATCACCGCATTTCCCACGGCATCCACCGGTGACTGAGGGCCGCGCGCGCTCCCGCCACAAAGCGGAGGAGCATCCCCTTGCGGCAGCTTCGCCTGGCCGAGTGGATCGTACCGCCCGTCATCATCCCGCTGCTGCTTGCGATCGTGGTGATCGCGGTGGCCGTCCTCCATGCCTAAACTGAAATACCGGGTCAGTGGCAACCATGAAGGGGCCCGCGAAAATCTCGGCCGCATCACGGCGCCGGCCGCGCTGAAGAAGGCCAGGCAGTTCGTGCAAGAAGTCTACATCGACGTGAGCGCCCTCAGCCTCTCTTGTTAAACAAAACGATACCGTATAGTTTTATGAGCGAGGCACGAAACGCCGCTAGCGATGAGGCCGGCGGCGGCAAGTGCGTGTGTACAGTGACTGACGGCGAATGCCCTCCCCCTCTTTCCTGACTGGATCAATCCTCTTCAACAGTCGGCCCCGGTGGCCCGCCTCACGCCTGCTCAGGTCAGCCGTCTTGCTGTGCAGCCTCGCGGCTGCCGCCTGCACGTCGGTGCCGCGGACGCCCTACAGCGCTGCCGATGCCTCTAGCGCCCGCGTGCTCGATATCGACGGCCTGCGGCGCTACACCGACGAACCCGTTACAAAATTCCGCTTCGAGAAAGACCAGTTCTCCTCAACCAAGACCTATCTCGCGCTCTCCGGCGGCGGCGCCGATGGCGCCTACGGCGTGGGCGTGTTGAACGGCTGGGCCGCAGCCGGCACCCGCCCGACCTTCTCGGTCGTCTCAGGCGTAAGCACCGGCGGCCTGATTGCGCCTTTTGCGTTTCTCGGATCCCAATACGACGACACGCTGCGGGAGGTCTACACCAGCGGCATAGCAGAGAGCTTGCTCGCTGATCCTAGCATCATTCGCGTGCTCTTCGGCTCCGGCCTGTTCGGCAATAAGCGACTGCGCGAGCTGGTGGCCCGCTATGTCGGGCCGGAGATCCTGGCCGCCGTTGCGCGCGAAAATGCCAAGGGCCGAAAACTCCTGGTGGTGACGACCGATCTCGACACCCAACGTACGGTCGTTTGGGACATGGGGAAAATCGCAGCCGTCGGTTCGCCCGAGGCGCTGCGCCTGTTTCGCGACGTGATGGCGGCCTCCGCCAGCATTCCCCTGGTCTTCCCGCCGATCCTGATCGAAGCCGAGGGCCAGGGCCGGCGCTTTGAGGAGATGCATGTCGACGGCGGCGTGACCGCTCCTGTCCTGACGCTGCCGGATGCCCTGCTCTTCCAGGGACGTCTGCCCGGAAACAGCCGGATGAACATCTACATCCTCGTCAACAAGAAGCTCGAACGAACTTTTGAGCTCGTGTCCAACAGCACGATCGACGTCGCCTCGCGCAGCCTGTCGTCGATCACCCAGTCCCAGACGCGCTCGGTCATCTTCTCGACCTACGATTTCGCCAAGCGCAATCGGTGGGGCTTCCATTTGTCCTATATTGAGCGCGACTATCCCGCCGCGCCCTCGGAGGGATTCGACACCGCCTATATGCGCGCCCTCTATCAGTACGGCTATGAGAAGGCTGCATTGGGCCGCGCCTGGACCTCGGCGCTTCCGTGAGCCGCTTTAGGAGCGGAACGGCGACCTGCCGGGACCGTTGACGATATGCGATGGCATGGGCGAGCACCGCATGACATTTCATCCTCCGTGTCCCGGACGCGACGCGGCACCATCAGCGCGTTCACGCGTGTCTTCGACGCACTATGGTGACGCGGCGCAGAGCCGGGACCCATATCAACATAGTGGGCCCCGGATCAGCAGCGCAACACGCCGCCAAGACGCGGCGCGCTGCGCAGCATCCGGGGAACGGAGAGCGGTTTCGGCCAGATTCGCGATGACGCCCCTGCTACTGCGCGTTATAGAGCAATGACTGATATCACGATCGCGCAGGAATCGATGGGGATGGGATTGACTGCGACCAAGGCCAGACCGGCAAGACGAGACGTCCCGAAGTCGCGCGGCGGCCGGCCGACGAAGAGCGCCGCTATCGAGCGCGATCAGCGGCTGATCGAAGTCGCCACCCGTCTTTTCTTGGACCGGGGCTATGATGCGACCTCGGTCGATGCGGTCGCGGAAGCAGCCCGGGTCAGCAAGCCCACCGTCTATTCGCGCTACGGCGACAAGCGCGGACTGTTTGCGGAGGTGTTGAGGCGCGAAATTGACCGTTGGCTTGCGCCGCTTGCCGAGGCGGCGGAGGGGCAGCTCACGCGTTCCTCGGACATTTCGGTCGAGCAGCGCCTGATAGAAGTCGGGCGCGAGATGCTGACGTTCACCTGCGGGCCCGATGCCGTTGCGTTCAGCCGCATGATGACGGCGCAGGCCATCAACTTTCCCGACATTGCCAAACTTGGCAAGGAAGAGGGCTGGTTGAAGGCGGTTTCCACGACCGCGCGCTTCTTTGATCATTTGGTCGCACAGGGCGCCATGGACGTCGAGGATACCGGCATCGCGGCAGAGGTCTTTCTCGACGTGGTCGTCGGTCACACCCACCGCATGGCAACGTTCGGAACGCCGCTGGAGATGAAGTCTGCCGAAAAACGCATGCGCTTGGCGATCAGGCTGTTCCTGGCCGGTGCGCTTGGGCCAGCGAGCCGCGTTCAGTCCGTTCCCAAAGGAACCGTTAAGGGAACCGTTCGGCGACGTCCCTCCCGCTGACAATTCCGTGAGAACGGCATTTCACGTGCGTTACCCCATGGCGGCATCGTTGACCAAAACAAAACGATACGGTATGGTTTTATTATAAGCGAGTGCAGGCTTCCGCTTTCACTGGTCCCAGCGGGGGCTCGCACCGCTTCGATCGCCGCAAGCGGCGGTACCTTTGCGGCGTTCCGCGGCCGGCCCGAATACCTCCAAAGGGTCGGCCGCGCTTTCTTCGAGGCGATCCGGCCCAACGCCGGCAGAGACAGGCTCATCGATGGAGACTGCAACGATGCATGCGCCGAGATCCTGGAGACATTTGCTTGCAGCCATCCTGGTGGCGTTCATCCTGCCTGCCCCGGTCTATGCCGCCGCGCCGTCGACCGGCGAGCCAGCCTCCCTCCGCAACGAGGGCGGCGATGGCGCCGCGTCCGACCAGCAGACGGTCAGCCGCGAGCTGGCGCTTTTCCGCGGGTCGGCGGTCTCGCTGAGCCAGGCGATGGCGATTGCCGAAGCCCTGCATGCCGGCGCGACGACCGCCGATGTCAGCTTCGACGGCGCGCCGGATTCACCGGTCTACCGCGTCAAGACCCTTCACAACGACCGCATCTGGCACCACGCCATCGACGCCACGACTGGCAAGATCGTCGGCGGCGAAGCCGCCCTGCCCCTGAAGGAGTTCGATGCCGCGGACCGCAGCAACCTCGTTGCACTCAAGACGATCCGGCAGCGCCTGGCAGATGCCGTCCGCGTGGCCGAGCACGCGGCGTCGGGCAAGGCCATCAGCGGCGGCCTGATCCGCGAACGCGGCCGGCTGAATTTCGCGATCGTCGTCATGAGTGGCAACGACCTGAAAGCGGTGATCCTCGAGCCTCCCGGCGCCGCAAGGCGGCGATGATGCTGGCTCGTCTGCCCCCGTTGCAGCCCGGATGAGGCGAAAAGCCGTTGACGGCAGCGCCCGTCTGCCGCATAAGTCCGCGCCATGACGATCTCGACCAAAGCGACCACGAAAACCAAAGCACCCTCCGGGGGCTCGGGAGCCGTGCGCGCGTAGTCGAACGATCGCATTATCTGAACCGAAGCCCCGCCTGAAAAGGACCGGGGCTTTTTTTGTTGCTCGCAGCATTGATGCTCAACCAGAGGATAGACCCGTGAGCCACGAACCCGTTGTAGCCATTGCCGGCGTGACCGGCGCGGTCGGCGCCGAATTCATCGCCACGATGGACAGACGCAACTTTCCCGTCCGCAAGCTCAAGGCGCTGGCGAGCGCCCGCTCGGCCGCCAAGACCATCGATTTCCGCGGCGAGAAGATCGTGATCGAAGAACTCACGGAAAAGTCGTTCGAGGGCGTCGACATTGCGTTGTTCTCGGCCGGTGCCGGCACCTCCCGGAAGTTCTCGCCCGCGGCCGTCAAGGCCGGCGCGGTCGTGATCGACAATTCCTCTGCCTTCCGCATGGACCCGAACGTGCCGCTGGTGATTCCGGAGATCAACGCGGGCCGCATCCGCGAGCACAAGGGCATCATCGCCGTTCCGAACTGTTCGGCGATCACGGCGTTGGTGCCACTATGGCCGATCCACAAGGCCAACCGCATCAAGCGCGTCATCCTGTCGACCTATCAGGCGGCGAGCGGCGGTGGTGCCGCCGTGATGCAGGAGCTGGTGGAGTCGACCCGCGCTTATCTCGACGGCCGGCCGTTCGAACCCAAGGTGATCCAGCATCCCTACGCCTTCAACCTGTTCAGCCACAACACGGCAATCGATCCCGAAACCGGTTACAACGACGAAGAAACCAAGGTCATCAAGGAGACCCGCAAGATCTTCGAGGACGACAAGATCGCCATCGGCGTCACCTGCGTCCGCGTGCCGGTGCTGCGCGCCCATTGCGAAGCCATCACCTTCGAATGCGAAAAGCCGATCACCGAGGATGAAGTGCGCACGATCCTGTCGAAGGCGCCGGGCGTCAGAATCGTCGACGACCGGGCGAAGAACTATTTCCCGATGCCGATCGATGCCTCCGGCCAGGACGACGTTCTCGTCGGTCGCATCCGCCAGGATCTCAGCGATGCCTCAGGCCACTCGATCTCGATGTTCGTGTCGGCCGATCAGCTCCTGAAGGGCGCAGCGCTCAATGCAATCCAGATCGCGGAATTGCTGCCGCAGCGCGCGATGGCGTGAAGTGAGCTCGCAGGGTGGGCAAAGCGGAAGCGTGCCCACCCACCACTCAGACTGGCAATGCGACACGATGGCGGGCACGGCTCAAGTGCGCGAGCACCGCCCTTCCGTGCTCGCCCGCCCGCTACGCATAGCGCGTTGAAAGCAGCGCCGTCGGCTGTCATAAGCACGTCGTGACGTTGATCTGCGCCAACTAAGTGTAGCTGATCTTCACTTTGCTCGCCGCTTGCTTAGCCTTGCGGCGGGCTTCGTCTGTAGATTTGCCGCGCGCAAGGGCCACGCCCATACGGCGATACTTGCGAGTTGCGGGTTTGCCGAATAAACGCACATCAATGTTTTTAACTTTCAGCGCGCTTTCAAGCCCGCTGATTTCAAACGACTCGCTTTCCCGATCGGCAAGAATCACCGCGGATGCAGAAGCACCGAGATACGTGATTTCGGGGATCGGTAAACCCAGGACCGCACGCAGGTGCAAATCGAATTCACTGAGATCCTGCGAGCAGAGCGTGACCATTCCCGTATCATGCGGCCGCGGTGACAGTTCCGAAAAATAAACATCGCGGCCTGAAATAAAAAACTCCACACCGAAAATCCCCGCGCCACCGAGAGCGTCGGTCACTTTCTTCGCCATCTTCTGCGCGGCCACGAGTTGCGCTTTGCCGATCTTCGCCGGCATCCAAGACTCTTGGTAGTCGCCGCGCTCTTGGCGATGGCCGATCGGATTTACAAATAGAGTCGGCCCGCGCTTTTGCTTGATAGTGAGAAGCGTGATCTCGAGATCGAATTTAATAAACTGCTCTACAATCACCTTGGCCTTATCACCACGCATACCTTCCACAGCGTAGTCCCAAGCCGTGCCGGCGTCCTCGGCGCGCTTCACCACCGTTTGCCCTTTGCCGGACGACGACATCACCGGCTTCACCACATTCGGGTAGCCAATGTCTTCGCTCATGCGAATCAGTTCCTCGCGCGATTCCGCATACGCAAAGCGCGCGGTTCTGAGTTTCAGTTGATTGGCAGCAAGATCACGAATGGCGTCGCGGTTCATAGTGAGGTGTGCAGCCTTGGCCGATGGCGTGACTTGAATTCCTCGCTGCTCGAACTCAAGGAGCTTCTCGGTGCGAATAGCTTCGATTTCGGGAACGACAATGTCAGGTTTGTGCTCGGCGACTACGCGTTCAAGATCAGTGGCACTCAGCATATCGATCACCTCAAAATGATCGGCCACTTGCATCGCGGGTGCTCCGACATAGCGATCGACCGCGATCACATTGAGGCCAAGGCGTTGGGCCGAAATCACGAATTCCTTACCGAGTTCACCGGACCCGAGCAGCATCAGTTTGCGCGAATTTTTCATGGGCCTCCCTACTTCCAAATGTTATGATCCAAACATAGAGCTGCGTCTATTTCATAAAATCGGCGAAGATGGCGAGGAGAGCGCCGCCGTCCGCCGGTTTATTGTGCAAAACTCTTTGGACGAACTGGTTGAATTCTCGAACGTCATGGCCTTTGCCCACCCTACCGCAGCTACGCGCCTGTCACGCGCCAGATCACGTTGCCGACGTCGTCGGCCACCAGCAGCGAGCCGTCAGGCCCGAGCGTGACGCCGACCGGTCGTCCGTAGGAGACTTTCTCGTCGGGGGCGAGAAAGCCCGTCAAAATATCCCGCGGCGGACCGGCGGGGCGGCCGTTCTCGAACGGCACGAAGACGACGGCGTAGCCACTCAGCGTGCTGCGATTCCAGGAGCCGTGCTGACCGATCACCATGCCATCCGGAAAGCCCGGCAGCGTGCCTGATGGCATCCAGCACAGGCCGAGCGACGCGGTGTGGCCGCCGAGTGCATAGTCGGGTTGAATCGCCTTCGCGACCATGACCGGGTCCTGCGGCACGCGGTCGTCCACCGTCTGTCCCCAGTAGCAATAGGGCCAGCCGTAGAAGCCGCCGCCGCGCACTGAAGTCAGATAGTCCGGCGGCGTCTCGTCGCCGAGGCCGTCGCGCTCGTTAACGACCGTCCAGAGCACGCCCGTGTTGGGCTCCCAGGCGAGGCCCACGGGGTTTCGCAGGCCGCTGGCGAAGATACGGCTCGTACCGGCTGCAAGATCGAGCTCATAGATCGCGGCGCGGCCCTCCTCCACTTCCATGCCCATCTCGGCGATGTTGCTGAGCGAGCCGACGCCGGCGTAGAGCTTTTTGCCATCCGCGCTCGGCAGCAGGCTCCGCGTCCAATGCCCGCCGGGCTTGAACGTCACGAGTTTTCGTCCCTCTGCGGTGATGCGGTCCGCGCCAGCCACATAGGGAAAGGCGACCACGCCGTCGGTGTTGCCGACATAGAAGGTGTCGCCGACCAGCGCCATGCCGAACGGCTGGCTCAATCCCTCCATGAAAATCCCGCGCCCCTCCGCAACGCCGTCACCGTCGCGATCACGCAATAGCGTAATGCGGTCGGCGCTGACGCCGAGCGCCGCAGCGCGCCGCATCGTTGCCTGCATCGCATAATGGAACACGCTCCTAGGCGGTCCCGCGATCTGGGTGGCTTCTGCGATGAGCACGTCGCCATTGGGCAGCACGTTGATCCAGCGCGGATGGTCCAGGCCGGTCGCAAACGCGTTGACCCTGAGCCCGGGCGCCGCGGTCGGCGTCTCGCCGTCACTCCAGCCCTGCGCCGTCGGCATCTTGAGTGTCGGGATCGCGCCTTGTGGCTTCGCCGCCGGAATTGCCGGCGCGCTGCCCCAGGCCGCTTTGGGCGCGGATCCCTGTAGACGTCGCCACAGCAGCGCCGCGGCGCCGATCAGCGCGACCATTCGCGCGAAAATGCCGGAAAAGTTCATGCAAAGCCCCTGTTGTTCCCGCGCACCGATGCGCCGAGAGACGGTAGTTATACGATCTTGGCGACATCCACCGAATCAAAGAGACAGGTGTTGGCGCTTTATTGTCAGAGCGCTTCCTCCCTGACCTTTGCCCGCCCAACTGGCGGGCCTCTTTTTCAAGCGAAGACGTCCGGCTTTGCCTCAATCCGGCGCGCGAAACAGCAAGCAAGCATCGCCATAGGAATAGAACCGGTAGCCGGCTGCGATCGCATGCGCGTAAGCCTGCTTCATCGTGTCCAGACCGGAGAACGCCGACACCAGCATGAACAGCGTCGAGCGCGGCAGATGGAAATTGGTCATGAGGATATCGACCGCGCGAAAGCGATAGCCCGGCGTGATGAAGATCGAGGTCTCGCCGTCGAACGGCTGAACGGTGCCGTCTTCGGCCGTGGCGCTCTCCAATAGCCGTAGCGATGTGGTGCCGACAGCTATGATGCGCCCGCCCTGCGCGCGCGCGGCATTCAATGCGGCAGCGGTATCAACCGAGATCGATCCCCATTCGGCATGCATCCTGTGCTCGGAGGTCTCATCCACCTTCACGGGCAGGAAGGTCCCTGCCCCGACATGCAGCGTTATCCGATGCAATTCGACGCCGTGGCGGCGTAGCGCCGTCTCGAGCTCAGGCGTGAAATGCAGTCCCGCCGTCGGCGCCGCAACCGCCCCTTCATTTGCGGCGAACATCGTCTGATAGTCGGCGGCATCGCGATCGTCGGGCGTGCGTTTGGAGGCGATATAGGGCGGCAGCGGCGGCGTGCCGAGATCGGCGATGGCCTGATCCAGCGCCGGACCGTGAAACGAAAACGACAGCGTGATCTCGCCCTCTTCGCCCTTGGCCTCGACTTCGGCGTCGAGATGGCCGAGCAGGCAGACCTTGCCCTCGTTGCCGAAGCGAACGATGTCGCCGGGCGCGAGCTTCTTCGCAGGCCTAACCAGCGCGCGCCAGCGCGAGCCGTCCAGCCGCTTGATCAACGTCGCCTCGATCTTCGGCTCGGTCTCGCGGCCGATGCGCCGGCCCTTGAGTTGGGCGGAGATCACCTTGGTGTCGTTGACGACCAGTTGGTCGCCAGGCTCCAGCCATTGCGGCAACTCGGCGACGGTGCGGTCGCGCAGCACGCCATCGGGTTGCACCACCAGCATCCGCGCAGCATCGCGCGGGCTCGCGGGCCGCAGCGCGACACTGGTGGCGGGAAGGTCGAAGTCGAAGAGATCGGTGCGCATTGGCTGAAGCCGTCATCGCCCGCCTTGTGCGCAATTGCGCACTGGGGCGGGGCGATCCAGTACTCACAGACCGCTCTTATAACGAAGACTGGCGAGTACTGGATGCCCCGCCTTCGCGGGGCATGACATTGGAGTGAGTTGTGAAGCTCAAGCCGCGTCCAGCGCCATGTGCGCTTTGACGATCTTGTCCGGGTTCTGCACCGGCTCGCCGCGCTTGATCTTGTCGACGTTCTCCATGCCCGACGTCACCTTGCCCCAGACCGTGTACTGGCCGTTCAGGAAGGAGGCGTCGTCGAAGCAGATGAAGAACTGGCTGTCGCCGGAATCCGGGCTCGCGGCGCGAGCCATCGAGACGGTGCCGCGCACATGCGGTTCCTTGTTGAACTCGGCCTTCAGCTTGTTGCCGGAACCGCCGGTGCCGGTGCCGTGCGGGCAGCCGGTCTGCGCCATGAAGCCCTCGATGACGCGATGGAACACGATGCCGTCGTAAAATCCCTCACGCACCAGCTTCTTGATCTGAGCGACGTGGCCAGGTGCAAGGTCGGGACGCATTTCGATGGTGACGGGGCCCTGGGTGGTTTCAAGGATCAAAGTATTTTCGGTATCAGCCATGCGTTTTTCTCTTCCGGTTTGGGTGGACGTTTGCGGGTTCTAAATTGGACCGCGAAAGGCCGGCCGGCGACCGCACCGCCCAGTCCCTCGGTAAATGGCAACGGCGTGCAGCGTTGCAATGTCTCCATCACGGCAATTCGGTACGCGACCCTGTCGTTATCGCTGGCGCGTTCCGATTCGTAGGTGATCCTGGGTTGACCGAGAATGGCGCCCACGCGGTTGAAGCTGACGACGACCGTGATGTCCATCGGGTTGGCGCGCGAGTAAGGCGGCGGCTGCCAGCAGGAATACAGTTTGGCGAATATGTCCTTGATGGTGTCGAGTTGCTGCGGCTGAGCCTCCGCATGCGCCCCCGATGCGAGACACACGAGAACAGCGGCAAACCAGACGAATGGCTTGCTGCGGCCCGCCGTCATGGCCTCACTTGACGTCGGATGCGACTTGCACCTTCACCATCTTGTCGGGATCGACCACCGGTTCGCCGCGCTTGATCTTGTCGACGACATCCATGCCCGACACCACCTCGCCGATCACGGTGTACTTGCCGTTCAGCGACGCCCCTTCCGCGAACATGATGAAGAACTGCGAATTCGCCGAGTTGGGATCGCTCGTTCGCGCCATGCCGACGATGCCGCGCTTGTACGGCACGTTGGAGAATTCGGCCGGCAGGTTCGGATGTTTCGAGCCGCCGGTGCCGTTGAAATTCTTGCCGTCGCCGGTCTGCGCCATGAAGCCTTCGATCACGCGATGGAACGGCACGTTGTTGTAGTAGCCCTCCCGCGCGAGCAGCTTGATGCGCTCGGCATGCTGGGGCGCGATGTCGTTGCGCAGCTTGATCACGATGCGGCCCTTGGTGGTGTCGATCACGATCGCATTCGCCTTGTCGAGATTGGCGGGCAGCGGCTGCGCGATCGCGGGGGCCACAACGAACAACGCGGCGAGAACGGCGAGAATTCGGATCATGAAAGCTCCGGTCATGTGGAAACAGGAAAGCGCGTAGAAGCGCGTTAGCCCGCGAACTTGGCCTTCAGCCTCGCGGCAATCTGGGGCGGCACGAAGGCGGAGAAATCGCCGCCCATGCCGGCGATCTGGCGAACCAGGGTGGCGGTGATCGGGCGGACCACAGGCGACGCCGGGACGAACACGGTGTGCACCTCTGGCGCCATCACCTCGTTCATGCCGGCAAGCTGCATTTCGTAGTCCATATCGGTTCCGTCGCGAAGGCCGCGAATCATGATGGTCGCGCCGACCTGCCGCGCCGCAACTACGGTGAGGTTGTCGTAGGTGGTGCAATCGAAGGCACAGCCGGCTTCTTGCGCAATCGGCTCGCAGGTCATACGGACCATTTCGAGCCGCTCCTCAATCGAAAACAGCGGCTTTTTCCCGGAATTGACGCCGATGGCGACAATCAGCCGGTCACAAAGCGGAACGGCGTGCCGCAGCACGTCCAGATGGCCGTTGGTGATGGGATCGAATGAACCGGGATAGAGGGCGATACGGGGCATAGACCCCTCCTACCCCGCCCCGACCGGCCCGGCAAGCCGGGTCAGGTTCCCTTCGGGTCCGGGCCCCTTACCTCGCCTCGGCCAATGAACCAGTCACGGGACCCTGCGTCTCGGGCGGGCCGCCAATGTTTCGTCCGCCACCGGCCGACGAAATAAAACTCGGTCCGGACGAAACCATTTTCCGCACCCGCGAAGACGGCCGGAAACTTGCGCCCCCTACAAGTCCACCCAACGAAACGACGGGCCGCGAAGGCCCGTGACAGGGGACCGTCATGATCAAGGCTTTTTCCGCCATCGCTGTTGCCGCGTTCATTGCCGCCGCGCTGACCGTTTTGCCCGGCTTTGCCCCCCAGGTCGAAGCCAGCGTGCCGCAGGCGCTTGCCAAGGGTGACCGCCTGGACATCCGCAACGTCGGCAAGGATTGCTCGCAGCAGGCCTGGCCGAATTTCGAAGCTTCCTGCCTCCGCGCCGCCGGCTCCAAGGCCGTGGTGAGGGAAGCCCGCCTGGTGACCGCCGACCGCACCCCGTAACGGCAAAATTTTCGTTCCGACCCGACCTCCAAGGAACCGCAGTGATGGCGAGTAGGGATGCCCCCCTGCTCGCCATTGGCGTTCTGGGAGCTTGGATTGCGCGAAATTCTCCTGCTGCCTCAGGCGCGCGAGCACGCGTTCGAGGTCTTCGCGGGCCGCGCTTGACGGATTTGTACGTATCAATCAGATGGCCGGACATTTAGCAGAGAGGAAACACGCGCGTGGCCAGCACGATGTTCGACAGCGCCCTCTATCGCGACGTTTTCTCGACGCCGGCCATGCGGACGGTGTTTTCCGACGAGGCGCAGCTCAAGGCCTATGTGCAGGCCGAAGTAGCGCTTGCCACCGCGCAAGGCGAGACCGGCGTGATTCCGCGCGAGGCGGCCGAGGCGATCGCGCGGCAGGCGCCGACGATCGCGCTCGATATCGAGCAGTTGAAGCGCGACACCGAGAACGTCGGCTATCCCATCGTCGGCCTGGTCCGCCAGCTATCGGAGCGACTCGGCGAGGCCGGCCGCTATCTGCACTGGGGCGCGACCACCCAGGACATCATGGATACCGCGACCGTCCTGCAACTGCGCGAAGCGGTCGCGCTGATCGAAGCGCAGCTCGGCGAGGTCATGGCAACCCTTGCCAATCTCGCCCGCCTCCACCGCGATACGCCGATGGCCGGCCGAACCCATCTGCAGCAGGCGCTGCCGATCACGTTCGGGCACAAGGCAGCGATCTGGCTGTCGGCGTTGCAGCGCTCGGCCGATCGGCTCGAACAGGTCAAGCCTCGCGCCCTTCAGGCGCAGCTCGGCGGCGCGGCGGGAACGCTGGCTTCACTCGGCGATCGCGGACTGGATGTACGTGCCGCCTATGCCCGCGTGCTCGGTCTGGTCGAACCCGACATCACCTGGCACGTCGCCCGCGACGGACTGGTTGAACTGGCACAGACGCTCGCCGTGATCTGCGGCGCGCTCGGCAAGATCGGCTACGACGTCATGATTCTGATGGCGACCGAGATCGGCGAGGTGTTCGAGCCGTTCTCCTCGCATCGCGGCGCATCCTCGACCATGCCGCAGAAGCGCAACCCGATCTCCTCGGAAATTCTGCTGGCGAACGCGAAGGCATCGCGCGACGCCGCTTCGCTGATGTTAGATGCCATGGTTCAGGATCTCGAGCGCGCCACCGGGCCCTGGCACTGCGAATGGCTGGCATTGCCCCAGGTCTGTTTGCTGACGGCCGGGTCGCTGGCGCAGGCGCAATTCATGCTGTCCGGCCTGATCGTCGATCCCGAAGCGATGAAGCGAAACCTCCATGCCACGCGCGGGCTGATCGTGGCGGAGGCGGTCATGATGGGGCTCGCGCCCGCGCTCGGTCGTCAGTTGGCCCATGACGAGGTCTATGCCGCCTGCCGCGATGCGTTCGAGCGTGGCGACGCGCTGCTCGATGCCCTGCTGCGACGCCCGACCATCGCGTCGGCCCTGCCGCGCGACCAACTCGCTGCCTTGTGCGAGCCGTCCAATTATCTCGGCACCGCGGGAGCGATGGTGGACCGCGTGCTCGCGCGTCAGAGCAAACGATAAGCACGATCGATAAACATCGATGCGTTACCACGGCAGCGAAATGACGCGAATGGCCACGACCCGACTATCGGATCGGAGCCGAACCTGCCGCTTTCGGAACTCCTGCAGGCGGCAGAGATCCCTTTGGAGCGCGCGCTCGATCTGGTAGAATTCGCACAAGCGAGGAGGAAGCCGTGGACGAGCTGGAGCGCTGGCTGGCGCCGCTTGGCCTGGTGCAGCTCGCACCCGCGTTGCGAGCGAACGATGTCGATCTCAAGATCCTGCCTGAGCTGAGCGAGGCGGACCTGGAGAAGCTCGGTCTCTCGCTTGGCCAGCGCAAGAAGCTATTGAAAGCGGCCGCATGCCTGCCACAGCCCTCCGAGTTGGCAGGCCCGAGCGCCGCGCCGGCACCAAGCCTGAGTGCCGTCTCTTCGGCCGAACGGCGGCAGCTCACGGTGATGTTCTGCGACCTTGTGGGTTCTACCGCGCTATCGGCTGGTCTTGACGCCGAGGACCTACGCGAAGTGATCGGCGCCTATCACCGCTGCGTCGCTGAGACGGTCGCCCGCTTCGACGGCTTCGTCGCCAAGTACATGGGCGACGGCGTACTGCTTTATTTCGGCTACCCACAGGCGCACGAGGACGATGCCGAGCGAGCGGTGCGCGCCGGTTTGGCCCTCATCGACGCCGTCGACCAACTGGAAACGTCCGAGAGTCTTCGGGTCCGGATCGGCATTGGCACAGGGCTTGTCGTGGTCGGCGACCTCATTGGCTCGGGCGCAGCACAGGAACGCGCCGTGGTAGGCGAGACGCCCAACCTCGCGGCGCGCCTGCAAGCTCTTGGCGAGCCGAACACCATTGTCGTCGGCCCCATGACGCGTCACCTCCTGGGCGATCTTTTCGAGTACCGCGATCTCGGAACGGTCGCGATGAAGGGCTTTCCGCAGCCGGTCCAAGCCTATCAGGTGCTCCGGTCGAGCGCCGTCGAGAGCCGGTTTGAAGCCTTCCATTCGGCCGGCCTGACGCCACTGGTCGGCCGCGAGGAAGAGCTCGAACTGCTGCTGCGCCGGTGGCAGCGCGCGACCTCTGGGGAGGGGCAGGTGGTGCTGCTCTCAGCGGAGCCCGGGGTCGGGAAATCGCGACTCGTGGCGGCCCTCCAGGAGAAGCTTCAAGCCGAACCGTACTCGCGCTTGCGCTGCTTCTGCTCGCCGCACTACCAGGGCAGCGCGCTGTACCCCGTCATCAAGCAACTGGAGCGGGCGGCCCGGTTTACCCGGGACGATCCGCCGATGGTCAAGTTGGACAAACTCGAGGCGCTGTTGGCGGGCGCAGCGACCGCCACCGAGGACGTGCCGCTGTTGGCGGAACTGCTGTCGTTGCCCTCCGACCGCTATTGCCCGGTGTCGCTCAGTCCGCCAGCGAAGAAGGAGCGCACGCTTCAGGCGCTGGTCCGGCAAATGGAGGACCTGTCTCGGCGCAACCCCGTGCTGTGGGTCTTCGAAGATGTGCACTGGATCGACCCGACCTCGCTCGAGCTCCTGCAGGTGATGGTCGACCGCGTGCAGCACCTGCCGATTCTGCTACTCCTCACCTTCCGACCGGAGTTCCCGCCACCGTGGATCGGCCAGCCGCACGTCACGATGCTGGCGCTCGGCCGCCTGAACAGGCGTGACACCGCCGCCCTCGTGGAGCGGGTGGTCGGCGACAAGGCGCTTCCCCCTGCGATTGTTCATGAGATCGTCGACCGCACGGACGGCGTGCCGCTGTTCGTGGAGGAACTGACCAAGGCTGTGCTAGAAGCGGGAGCCGAAGGGGATGGCAGGGCCGTGCTTTCGCGAACCTCGCCGGGTGCACTCGCCGTCCCGGCTACCCTGCACGCCTCGCTCCTGGCCCGTCTCGACCGTCTCAGTCCGGAAGCCAAAGAAATCGCCCAGAGCGGTGCGGCCATTGGCCGGGAGTTCACCGACGATCTGATACGGACCGTGTCGCCGCTGCCGGAGGCGCCCTTGCAATCGGCCCTCGAACAGCTCGCTGCATCACAACTGATTTTCCGTCGTGGCTCATCGGCTTACAGCTTCAAGCACTCCCTCGTTCGGGACACTGCCTACGGCACGTTGCTGCGCGGCAAGCGGCAAGCGCTGCACGCGCGCATCGCCCGGGCGCTCGAGGAGAAGTTCGCGGACATTGCGGCTACCCAGCCAGAGGTGCTGGCGCACCACTTCACCGAGGCTGACCTCACGGAACACGCTGTGGCCTACTGGCGCAAGGCTGGCCAGCGTGCGGCCGAGCGCTCGGCGCACGCGGAGGCGATCGCCCATCTCCGCAAGGGGCTCATGCTCGTCGATCGGATCGCCGAGCCAGCGGAACGCGCCCGCCGCGAACTCGACCTGCAGCTCGTGCTTGCGCCGGTGCTGATCAGCACCAAGAGCTGGTCGGCACCGGAGGTGGAGCAAGCCTACTTGCGTGCGCGTGACCTATGCCGGCAAGCCGGCGATGTGGCGCAGCTCTTTACCGTGAGCTGGGGGTTGTGGCTCGTTTACCAGCAACGCTGCGAGTTCAAAACCGCTCGCGATCTGCTGGACGAGCTGTTCGCACTCGCTCGGCGCAGCGCCGATCCGGCGCTCCTCCTGCAGGCGCATCATGCCGCATGGACAACTCTTCTCAATCTCCCGGATCTGACCGCGTGCAGGGCGCATCTCGAGGCGGGATTGGCGCTCTATCGGCCGGACGCGTACCGTGCCCATAAATTCCTCTATGGCAGCCACGACGCGGCTGTCTGCAACCGATACACCGCGGCAGCCGCGCTGTGGCCGCTTGGCTTCCCCGAGCAGGCGCTTGCCGCTGCGCGCGAAGCTGTGAGCATGGCTCGGGAGCTGTCGCATCCTTTTAGCCTTGTTCTCGCGCTTGTGTACGCGGCGATGATCTACCAGCATCGGCGGGAAGCGGAGCCGACCCGGGAGCAAGCGGAAGCCGCGATCGCGGTATGCGCCGAGCATGGCATCGCACCGCACCTGGCGGCGGCGGGAAGCATCTTGCGGGGCTGGGCGATCGCGGAACGCGGACAGGCTGTGGAAGGGATCGCGGAGGTTCGCGGCGGTCTCGTCGCCGTCGAGCCCACGGGCGTGCGCATCCGTCGGCCCTTTTATCTCGCGCTGCTGGCTGAAGCTTCGGCGCGCGCCGGAGAAATCGAGCAAGGATTGAATGCGCTAGCCGAAGCTGCGGCCGCTGTCGAGGAGACAGGCGAGCGGCGATGGGAGGCGGAAATTTATCGCTTGATTGGGGAGCTGACGGTGGCGAGGCCAGGCGGCGACAGGACCGAAGCGGAAGCGTACTTTCGGCGAGCGCTTGACGTGGCCGGTCGCCAGAGCGCGAAGACGCTGGAGTTGCGCGGCACCACGAGCTTGGCCCGGCTCTGGCGTGATCAGGGCAAGCAGCAGCAGGCCAGTGATCTCCTCGCGCCGACCTATGGCTGGTTCACGGAAGGGTTCGATACCCCTGATCTGCGGGAGGCCAAGGCGCTGCTTGATGCGCTCCAGTGACGCTCCTGTGCGTCAATCTGCGCCGAGGTTGAACCTAGATCGGCAATGCTCCGGAGAGTCCGGCGTGATCTGAAGTTTGTGCCAATCGCGGCAAAGCACCGACACGTTGGCAGGCCGGTTCAATTCTGTGACTGGGCTACGGGGCCGGCGCTCTCGCGAGGGTTGGAGGCGACTTGTGGCAAAGCAAGAGTGAAGGCATCGACCAGCCGGCGTCGCCAGGGTTGCGTTAGCATCGATAGCTTGCCTTCGAGCAGAGCTGCCCTTTCCCGGGCGCCCACGCTTTCCGTGCTCACTTTGAGCAGTTCGGCCAACAGCTTGTTCGTGCGTTCGCACTCTCTCTCAAAGTCGGCCCGGTGGCCGCTGGCAATCACCTTCATCTCTGCCAGCTCAGTCTGCAAGGCCTCAATTCGTTGCTTTAGGGCGGTGACCACCTGGTGACCGGCCTGCGTTTGCGGCTGACGGGGTATTGGCGAATGACTGAATTCGGTGAGATCGACCTGGACAAGCGTCTTGCCGTCGTTGGAGCGGGAGCGCGGCCATCGGTGTCGTTTCACCAGAGCGCGGGCGGCCTCTGGGGAAATCTTGAGCCGTTCGCCCAGATCGGCATACGTCAGCATCTCGACGGGCATGATATCCGCTCCCGTTTGGCCGGACGGTCACCACCCGGACACAGCAAATGTGTAGCAATCTATAGTTAAGGGCTGGTTTACCGCGTGCGCAGCACGCAGGCCCGGAACCCATCGCGCTGCAAACGCAAATGGCGGGATGGATTCCGGGCTCATCACATTCGCGATGCCCCGGAATGACGGTGGACGGCGCTAACCGCCGTTCCCGTTCACGCCGTTCTCGTCTTCCGAGATATGCTCGACCGACACCACGTGCTCGTCCTCCGCCGTATCGAACACGATGACGCCTTGGGTCGAGCGGCCGGCGATGCGGATGTCCTCGACCGGACAGCGGATGAGCTGGCCCTTGTCGGTGACCAGCATGATCTGATCGCTATGCTCCACCGGGAACGACGCCACCAGCTTGCCGTTGCGGTTGTTGACGCTCATCGCGACGATGCCTTTGCCGCCGCGGCCGGTGGTGCGGTACTCGTAGGACGAGGTGCGCTTGCCGTAGCCGTTGACGGAGACCGTCAGCACCACCTGCTCCTGCGCCGACATTTCGGCGTAGCGCTCCTGCGAGAGCTGCAGCGAACCCGAAGTCTCCTCGCCCTCGGCATCAACAGGCTCTTCAACCGCGGTTTCGCCGGCGACCGCGCGGCGCATCTTCAGGTAGGCCGACCGTTCGTCCGAGGTGGTCTCGACATGGCGCAGGATCGCCAGCGAGATCAATTTGTCGCCTCCCGCCAGCGCAATGCCGCGCACGCCCATCGAGGTGCGCCCCGTGAAGACGCGCACATCGGTGACGGGGAAGCGGATGCACTGCCCGCCGGCCGCCGTCAGCAGCACGTCGTCGCGCTCGGTGCAGATCTGCACGTCGACGATCGATTCACCCTCCCCGAGCTTCATGGCGATGATGCCGGAGCGGCGGACGTCGACGAAGTCGGACAGCTTGTTGCGGCGGACCGTGCCCCCGGTGGTAGCGAACATCACGTCGAGATTGCCCCAGGAGGATTCATCCTCCGGCAGCGGCATGATGGTGGTAATGCGCTCGCCCTGCTCCAGCGGCAGGATGTTGATCATCGCTTTGCCGCGGGCGTTCGGCGCCGCCACCGGCAGCCGCCAGACCTTTTCCTTGTAGACCTGGCCGCGCGAGGAGAAGAACAGCACCGGCGTGTGGGTCGAGGCCACGAACAGCCGGCTGACGAAATCCTCGTCGCGGGTCTGCATGCCCGCGCGGCCTTTGCCGCCGCGCCGCTGCGCCCGATAGGTCGAGAGCGGCACGCGCTTGACGTAGCCGGCGTGCGAGACCGTGACCACCATATCCTCGCGCTGGATCAGGTCCTCGTCCTCGACCTCGCCTTCCTGCTCGACGATCACGGTTTTCCGCGGGGTGGCGAATTCGTCTTTCACCGCGGCAAGTTCGTCCTTGATGATCGCCTGCACGCGCGCGCGCGAGCGCAAGATTTCCAGGTAATCGGCGATTTCCACCGCGAGCTTGTCGAGCTCTTCGGAAATCTCCTCGCGGCCGAGCGCGGTCAGGCGCTGCAGGCGCAGGTCGAGAATGGCCCGGGCCTGCTCCAGCGACAGCCGCGCAGTGCCGTCCGGCGCCATCCGGTGACGGGGGTCGTCGATCAGCGTGATCATCGCTTCGACGTCCTTGGCCGGCCAGTCGCGCGACATCAACGTATCCCGCGCCGTGTTCGGATCGGGCGAAGTTCTGATGACGCGAATGATCTCGTCGATATTCGCAACCGCAATCGCAAGACCGACCAGGATATGGGCGCGGTCGCGCGCCTTGTTGAGCAGGAACTTGGTGCGACGGGTGACTACCTGCTCGCGGAACGCGATGAACAGCGTCAGCAGATCCCTTAGGTTCATCGTCTGCGGGCGGCCGTTATCCAGCGCCAGCATATTGGCCGGGAAGTTCGATTGCAGCGGCGTGAAGCGATAGAGCTGATTCAGAACGACATCGGCCATCGCCTCGCGCTTCAACTCGACGACGACACGGAAGCCGTCGCGGTCGGATTCATCGCGCAGGTCGGCGACACCTTCGATCTTCTTTTCGCGCACCAGTTCGGCGATGCGCTCGACCATGGTGGCCTTGTTTATCTGATAGGGAATTTCAGTGATGATGATCGCTTCGCGATCCTTGCGGATGGTGTCGATCGTGACCTTGCCGCGCATCACGATCGACCCGCGGCCGAGGTGGTAGGCCGAGCGGATGCCCTGGCGGCCGAGGATGATGCCGCCGGTCGGGAAATCCGGCCCCGGAATGATGTTGATGAGATCGTCGATGCCGAGCGCAGGATTGTCGATCAACGCCACGCAGGCGTCGACGACTTCGCCCAGATTGTGCGGCGGGATGTTGGTTGCCATGCCGACGGCGATGCCGCCGGCACCGTTGACCAGCAGGTTCGGGAACCTCGCCGGCAGAACCGACGGCTCCTTCTCGGAATTGTCGTAGTTCGGCTGGAAATCGACAGTGTCCTTGTCGATATCGCCAAGAACTTCCAGTGCGGACCGGGTCAGACGGGCTTCGGTATATCGATAGGCCGCGGGCGGATCGCCGTCGACCGAGCCGAAATTGCCCTGGCCGTCGATCAACGGCACGCGCATGGAGAAATCCTGCGCCATCCGTACCATCGCGTCGTAAATCGACTGGTCGCCGTGCGGATGATATTTACCGATCACGTCACCGACGACGCGCGCGGATTTGACGTACTTCTTGTCCGGCGTGTGCCCCTGCTCGTACATCGAATACAGGATGCGCCGATGCACGGGCTTCAGCCCGTCGCGCGCGTCCGGCAGCGCCCGCGCCACGATCACGCTCATGGCGTAATCGAGGTAGGAGCGTTTCATCTCGTCGAGGATGGAAACGGGGCGAATGTCGGAGTGCTCCGGCGGCTCGCCGGGCTTGTCGTCTTCGTTGTCGGACAAAGGGGAATCCAGTCAGTTCTCAGCTAAGAATCATATAGCGCATCGAGGGTCTGATAACCACCCCGAAGCCGTCAGGAGGAAGCTGTTTTTCCGCTCGTTTTTTCATGGACTTACGAGGATCGGAGACAGCTCTCCCGAGCCCTGCCGGAACCACCGTTTCAGGGCCGGAAGACAGTGTCAAAAACGATGTTCCCACGACAGGCCTAGTGGCCGAAAACCACCGCATGCATGATCCGTCCCGGCAGGAAGGTGAACAAGCCGGCGACGACGAGCGCTCCAAAGAAGATCGACACCATCGCTTTGCGGTGACCGCCGACATTGTGCCGGCGGGCATGCAGGACCGCGAGCGTCAGCATGATCGGCACAAAGATCGACAGCAGATGGATCGGGCTGAACAGCCCGAACATCCGAATCTCATGGATCCAGAGCGAACTGATCGCGACCGCCGCCATCAGCACGACCCAGATCCAGCCGATGGTCCGGTGCGGCAGGGTTCCCTTCGGTGCTGCGAATTGCACGATGCCAAGCGCAAACGCCGCCATGGCTGCGAAGGCATGCAACGGGATCGTCCCGGGCGCCTCTAGCAGCGGTGCGAGGCTCATGGTGGGCGCTCCAGATCCGGTTGGCGTTCAAGGCTGGAGCAGTCTAAGTGAAATACCTCATGCGAATATTAATAGCATGACGGCTGAGCGAGCCGACCGCACACTCGGCGCAACGCGCCCGTAGATAGGTTTTCAGCCGAATGCAGCGGATTCCCGCGGCGGCACATTAGCTGTAATGGCAGGCGTGAACGCCCCCTCTCGCAAGCGAATTTCTTGCTAGCCGATGCGCCGGCCGAAGGCTCGGCTCTAGAACGGGATGTCGTCGTCCATATCGCTGTTGCGGCTGCCCGCTGCGACCGCCCGCCGCGGCGCCGAGCTAGCCGGACCGCTCGAGCCGAAATCACCGGAATCATCGGACCCGAAGCTGCCGCCCCCGCCGCCGCTGCGGCCGTCGAGCATGGTCAGGTTCGAGTTAAAGCCCTGCAGCACGACCTCGGTCGAGTATTTGTCGACCCCGCTCTGGTCGGTCCATTTGCGCGTCTGCAACTGACCCTCGATGTAAACCTTGGCGCCCTTCTTCAGATACTGTTCGGCGACCTTGCAGAGCCCCTCGTTGAAGATCACCACGCGGTGCCACTCGGTCTTTTCCTTGCGCTCGCCGGTGCCTTTGTCGCGCCAGGTCTCCGATGTCGCGATGCTCAGATTGGCGATCGGTCGCCCGTCCTGTGTCCGCCGGATTTCAGGATCCTTGCCGAGGTTTCCGACCAGAATCACCTTGTTCACGCTTCCCGCCATCGCCGCTCTCCACTCGATATCGCCGGCAAAAATCACTGGTTCGGCCGCTTCCGTGCCGGCCGTCTTCAATTCTTGACCTGTCGCTTGTCCGTTTCCGCGTCCGCTCCCGGACATCCGGACCTATACACTGACAGACCCCGCTGACTTGGCGATCCCTCGGCAAGTCGCCGGTTATCCACATATAGCATCGCCTACGTGCGCGTTCCAGCTTTGTTCCGGATAACGCCCTATATGCGCCTGCTGGCGGCTTTGCAATCTCCAAGCGAACCCCGGAAACCCACGGGAGAACCGAAAGAAGCGAAATGGAACCCGAAAGTTCCCGTCTCGGTTCCAATTATACCAGATAAATCATAAGCTTCGTTCCATAAACTTGGTTGGCGCCTGTTGCATCCAGGACACGCCATTTCCGGTCGAGTCGCGCTATAGAATGCTTCAGTGGCGCGGGCGCTCGCGTCACAACAACGCTTCAGGCCTAGCGGGAAGCGGACAAAACTGGGGATAGATCATGAAGAAGTATCTGTTAGCTTCGGTTGCTCTCATTGCGTTCGCTGCACCTGCGGCGGCGGCCGACCTCGCTGCGCGCCCTTACACCAAGGCGCCGCCTGCTCCGGTCGCTGCCGTGTATGATTGGACCGGCTTCTATATCGGTGCCAACGGTGGTTGGGGTTCGGGCCGCAAATGTTGGGACCTCACCGCCGACGCTGGGGGTCCGTTCATTCCGCCCGTGGCCGAAGGCTGCCACGATGCGACTGGCGGCACGGCCGGTGGTCAACTCGGCTACCGCTGGCAGGCCGGCACCTGGGTGTTCGGCGTGGAAGGGCAAGGCAACTGGGCTGACTTCACGGGTTCCAACACAAGTCTGGCCTTTGTCCCTCTCGTCGAGAATGAGTCGAGGATCAACGCGTTCGGGCTGATCACCGGTCAGGTTGGCTATGCCTGGAACAACGTCCTGCTCTACGTAAAGGGCGGTGCTGCGGTGACCAGCGACAAGTACAAGGGGTTCGATGTCGCGACCGGGCTGCTGATCGACAGCGCCAAGGAAACGCGTTGGGGCGGCGTCGTTGGTGCCGGTCTCGAAGTCGGCTTCGCCCCGAACTGGTCGGTTGGCGTCGAGTACAACCACCTGTTCATGGGTGACCGCGACGTCGACTTTGCTGCATCCGGCAACTTTGTTGGTGTTCCGGCCGGCTCGTTTTCGAGGACTAGTAACATCAGCCAGGACGTCGATCTCGTCACGGTCCGCGTCAACTACCGCTGGGGTGGCCCAGTCATCGCGAGGTACTGATCGCAAAGCCAGCGCGGTACTACGGAAAGGCCGGCTTCACGCCGGCCTTTTTGTTTGCGGTGATAACCAGCACTGAAAAGGCCGGCCTTGCGCCGGCCTTTTTGTTTGGTTGTAGACCGGCACACCCGACACCCGGAACGGTTGTATTTCCATGCTTTTGCCGCTGATGTGGTATTTCCGCGACAGCATTTTTCGGGAACTTCGCGCTATATCGCCAAGCAACCTCAAATTGACGGCTGAGGAAAGTTGCGTTGGAGAGCCGCGAAAGGAAAAAGAAAATGAAGAAGATTCTGCTGACCACCACTGGCCTGATCGCGCTTGGGATGGCGCCTGCGATGGCCGCCGATCTCGCTGCCAGGCCCTACACCAAGGCGCCGGCCGCAGCGATTGCGATCAATAACTGGACCGGCTTCTACATCGGTGCGATGGGCGGCTACGCACAACAAACCGATTCGACCCTGGGCCTGGGCAAGGTGAAGGGCGGCTTCGCCGGCGGTACGCTCGGCTACAACTGGCAGACCGGCAACCTTGTCCTCGGCGTCGAGGCCGATGCCGCCTGGGCGGATGTTGGCTTCACTGTGGGCAACCCGGCGCTTGCCGCATTCGAGACCCGGATTCGCGACATGGGCACCGTTCGTGGCCGCATCGGCTACGCCTTCGACCAGGTCCTCATCTACGGTACCGGCGGCTACGCCTGGGCCGACAACCGTGTAACGGCGTCGCTGGGCGGCTTGAGCGCATCGGATAGCAAAATTCACTCTGGCTGGACGCTCGGTGCTGGCGTCGAGGTCATGTTCGCACCGAAATGGTCGGTCAAGGCCGAGTACCTTTATCGCAGCTTCCAAGGCGAGACCTACTTCGCAGGCGTCGCTCCTCTTGCGAGCGGAACGCTCGATCTCAACAGCGTTCAGGTCGGCGTGAACTACCACTTCTAAGGCTTCCTGCTGAAGTGACAGCGCCTCCGTTCCGGCAACCCGGAACGGAGGCATTTTTGTTTTTGAGTATCTTCGATGAGATCTGCTGCCTGCTGCTGCCAAAAATATGACAGCACAAACAATCCGTTGATGATTCGCGCGCGGTACTGGAAATTCCCCGCCGTTCTTCCTATGTTCCGACTTTCAATCAACGGCGCCTGATCCCGGTCCCTCGCCGGCAATGCGCGCCCAACGTGGCGCGTGCCTCGCGCCTGGAAATGCCGATATGGATGAAGTGCTAAGGGCGAAGCGCCAACAGAACGCCGGCTCCGCATCGCGTGCGATCACCATACGCGGCGCACGCGAGCACAATCTCAAGAATGTCGATCTCGAGATTCCCCGCGACAAGCTCGTGGTGTTCACCGGCCTCTCCGGCTCCGGCAAATCCTCGCTCGCCTTCGATACCATCTATGCCGAGGGCCAGCGCCGCTACGTCGAATCGCTCTCGGCTTACGCGCGCCAGTTCCTGGAGATGATGCAGAAGCCGGACGTCGACCAGATCGACGGGCTGTCTCCTGCGATCTCGATCGAGCAGAAGACCACGTCGAAGAACCCGCGCTCCACCGTCGGCACCGTCACCGAGATCTACGACTACATGCGCTTGCTATGGGCGCGCGTCGGCGTGCCCTACTCGCCGGCCACGGGATTGCCGATCGAAAGCCAGGTCGTCTCGCAGATGGTCGATCGCGTGCTGGCACTGCCCGAAGGCACTCGGCTCTATCTGCTGGCGCCGGTCGTGCGCGGCCGCAAGGGCGAGTACAAGAAAGAGCTAGCCGAATGGCTCAAGAAGGGTTTTCAGCGCGTCAAGATCGACGGCACTTTCTATGAGTTGTCCGAGGCGCCGGCGCTCGACAAGAAATTCCCGCACGACATCGACGTCGTGGTCGATCGCATCGTGGTCCGTCCCGATCTCGGCCAGCGGCTCGCCGAAAGCTTTGAGACGGCACTGAAGCTCGCCGAGGGGCTCGCCGTGATCGAATATGCCGATGCGCCGGCGGGCGCGCCTGCGGCCGAGGACAAGAAGAAGACCGCCAAGATCCACGACAAGAGCGGGCCGGAGCGGATTCTGTTCTCGGAGAAATTCGCCTGCCCGGTCTCCGGATTCACGATTCCCGAAATCGAGCCGCGGTTGTTCTCGTTCAACAATCCCTATGGCGCCTGCCCTGCCTGCGGCGGCCTCGGCATCGAGCAGCATATCGACGAGGACCTCGTCATTCCCGACAAGGAATTGACCTTACGCAAGGGTGCGATTGCGCCCTGGGCAAAGTCGTCCTCGCCCTACTACATCCAGACGCTGACCGCGCTCGGCAAGTTCTACAAGTTCACGCTCGACACCAAGTGGAAGGACCTGCCGAAGAAGACGCAAGCAGCGCTGCTGCATGGCTCCGGCGACGACGAGATAAAGTTCTCCTACGAGGATGGCGTCCGCTCCTACGATACCAAAAAGCCGTTCGAGGGCGTCATCACCAACCTCGAGCGCCGCTACCGCGAGACCGAGAGCGAATGGGCGCGCGAGGAACTGGCAAAGTATTTCTCCGACATCCCCTGCGAGGCCTGCAAGGGCCATCGGCTCAAGCCCGAGGCGCTCTGCGTCAAGATCGGCGGCAAGCATATCGGCGAGATCTCCGAACTGTCGGTGAAGCGCGCCGGCGAATGGTTCGAAAGCGTGCCGAAGGCGCTCAACGACCAGCAAAACGAGATCGCCGCGCGCGTCTTGAAGGAGATCCGCGAGCGGCTGTCCTTCCTGCTCGACGTCGGCCTGAACTACCTCACGCTCTCCCGCTCTTCCGGCACGCTCTCCGGCGGCGAAAGCCAGCGCATCCGCCTCGCTTCGCAGATCGGCTCCGGGCTGACCGGCGTGCTCTACGTCCTGGACGAGCCCTCGATCGGCCTGCACCAGCGCGACAATGCGCGCCTACTGGAGACGCTGAAGCGGCTGCGCGACCTCGGCAATACCGTGATCGTGGTCGAGCACGACGAGGACGCGATACGTCTAGCGGACTACGTGCTCGACATCGGTCCCGGCGCCGGCATGCATGGCGGCCACATCGTGGCGCAAGGCACGCCCGCCGACATCATGCGGAATCCGAAATCGCTGACCGGCAAATACCTCACCGGCGAGTTGTCGGTGCCGATCCCCGAGCGCCGGCCGCCGAACCATCGCCGCACCATCAAGGTCGTCAACGCCCGCGGCAACAATCTGAAAAACGTCTCGGCGGAAATTCCGTTGGGGCTATTCACCTGCGTTACCGGCGTTTCCGGCGGCGGCAAGTCCACGCTGCTGATCGACACGCTCTACCGTGCCATCGCGCGCAAACTCAACAACGCCAGCGAAGGCGCCGCCCCCCACGACCGCATCGAGGGGCTGGAGCATATCGACAAGATCATCGATATCGATCAGTCGCCGATCGGCCGCACCCCGCGCTCCAACCCTGCAACCTATACCGGCGCCTTCACCCCGATCCGCGAATGGTTTGCCGGCCTGCCCGAAGCCAAGGCGCGCGGCTATGAGCCCGGCCGCTTCTCCTTCAACGTCAAGGGCGGCCGCTGCGAGGCCTGCCAGGGCGACGGCGTCATCAAGATCGAGATGCACTTTTTGCCCGACGTCTACGTCACCTGCGACACCTGCAAGGGCAAGCGCTACAACCGCGAGACGCTCGAGGTCCTGTTCAAGGGCAAGTCGATCTCGGACGTGCTCGACATGACGGTGGAAGAAGCCGCCGAATTCTTCAAGGCGGTGCCGCGTGTGCGCGAAACGTTCAAGACGCTGCACCGCGTCGGCCTCGACTACATCCATGTCGGCCAGCAGGCCACCACCCTCTCCGGCGGCGAAGCCCAGCGCGTCAAGCTCGCCAAAGAGCTCTCAAAGCGCGCCACCGGGCGCACGCTCTACATCCTGGACGAGCCGACGACGGGACTGCACTTCCACGACGTGGCAAAGCTCCTGGAAGTGCTGCACGAGCTCGTCGCCCAGGGCAACACGGTCGTCGTGATCGAGCACAACCTCGAGGTCATCAAGACCGCCGACTGGGTCATCGACCTCGGCCCCGAAGGCGGCGACGGCGGCGGCGAAATCGTCGCCTGGGGCCCGCCGGAGGACATCGTCAAGGCGCCGCGAAGCTATACGGGGAAGTTTCTGGCGCCGGTGCTGAAGAAGGCGGAGGGCAAGCCGCGGAAGAGTGCGGGAGCGAGTGAGGCGGCGGAGTAAGGACGCATGGCCGCAAAGAAACTGGAGCTTCGAAATTTTATCCAGATCGATGAAAAACAGATCGACTCAATCCTGGCTCAGCTTTCAACTTCGTATTCGGTGATTGAGAATCTCAAAGCTAAGTTCGGGTTTTCATATGCGAGCGCTACGTTTGAACTCGAAGCCAACTCAAGAAGAGACACAAGCGTGGTCAGGAAGATTGCTCGACTTGAGCGCTATTTGGAGCGCAACCGTCTCATCAGCACGGCACGCCCACGACGGATGCCGCACGCGCTTTTGAATTCATCCCAATATTGGTGGGTGAAGGAAACATTCACTGCGCGAAGAGTGACTATTCCGGCATCGTCCATACTCAAGACCTCTGGTGCCGAGGTACTGACGGTATGGGTATCTGACCCAAAGCGTGCTCCTAAGCCGAGGCACGAATGGGACTTCACTGGCAGCTTTTTATTCTTACCAACCATGCACTACGACGAAGGAAAGACTAGCACTGTCTGGTCTGGTTGCTCGGCTTTGCGGTTCATCGCAAATGCAGCGCTGGGACAGCCGCTAACCGCTACCGATCCCAACGAGAGTCTCGGGAGGTTCAGCACTAAGCATCCAATTGAAAAACTCGCTGAACTCAACGCTACGGTGCACGAAGCACGGAGGCTCGAAAGCCTCTATTACGTAAGATACATCACGAACGAACAGACTTACCTAGTGAAGGACCGCGAAGTGAGAGTGAATGATGTAGTCGGTTATCCGATTTACATCTCAGCGTACCCTGAGCTCTTTAGATCCGCTTCATAAGCCTTGGACAGTACGTGGGATTAGTAGAGCGCAGCGAAACCCATCACCGTCGTAAAGCGGTGGGGTTTCGCTACGCTCTACCCCCGTACGGCCCTACACCCCCCAATAATGCGGATGCGGTCGCGAGCGGTCGCCCCAGTCGAAGGCGTCGTCGTCGAGTTCGGACGGGCCTGCGCGCAGATCCTCCAGTGTCACGTCGGATTGGTAGGCCTGACGCGCGGGATCAAATCGGAGTGCGTCCCACCGGATCGGACAATGATGGTGGCTGCCGAGTAGCCCTCCGGTCTTGATCACGGCGTAGGCAACCGTTCCGCTCACCTTGTCGAGCATCAGCCGCTCGATCGAGCCGAGCTTTGTGCCGTCGCGCCCATACACGCTCACGCGCTCGACGCGATCACTAGGCACCAGGGTATGAGGCATGGCGACCTCCCTGCTTTCCCTTGTTCGGTCAATATATAGCACAACAGCGGACCGGCTTGGATGATCCAACCTGCGACAAAGTTTGCAGTTGCTGTGGGATGGGTGGAGCGACTTGTCCGCCCAAGCCCAACGAGCATAGGCGGAAGCGATACCCATCGAAGTTGCCGCGCGATGCACAATGGTGATTTCGCGGAGCTTATCATCGGGCCGGCCGACAGGCCGGCCCCGTTGGCTCCGCCCACCCACAAACCCTCACTCCTCGATCGCGGCCTGCACAAATCCATCCGGATCGTCGCAAAACTCGCGCAGCACCTTGTAGTGGTCGGTCTCGCGCACCGTCACCGGCTCCAGCCCGTACTTCGTCAGCCGCAGCAGCGTCGCGTTCGGATACGCCATCAGCACTGGCGAATGCGTGGCCATGATGATCTGGCAATGGCCGATCTGGTCCATCCGCCGCATCAGTTTGAGAAACTCGATCTGCCGCGATGGCGACAGCGCGGATTCCGGTTCGTCGAAGATGAAGATGCCCTGGCGCTGGCAGCGCTCCTCGAAGAAACGCAAAAAGCCTTCGCCGTGGGAATGGGAGAGAAAGTCAGGCGGAGGTGGCCCGGGCGTTCCGATGGCGGCCTCATCGAGGTATCGCGCGACGGAGAAAAAACTCTCAGCGCGGAAGAACCAGCCATGGGTGATCTTGGGCAGCCAACTTGCGCGAAGCGCAGTTGACAGCGTGCCACCCATTTTCTCCAACGCCTTCGAATGATCGACGGGCATGTATCCCTTGCCGCCACCGGCTTCGTCGTAGCCGGCGAGCACAGCAATGCCTTCGAGCAAGGTCGATTTGCCGGTGCCGTTCTCGCCGACGATGATCGTGATCGCCTTGTTGAAACTCAGTTCGAACTCATCGCGCAGCAGCGGCAGGCAGAACGGATAGACCTCGCGGTTGGTGATGCGTGCCGGCTCCAGCCAGATGCGCTTGAGGTACGGCGCCGGCAGATTGATCGCACGATTGCGCTTGTAAGCCATGGTTCGCAGCCCCGCGGAACAAAGTCATTCGGAAGGGTTATACAGACAATGCCGCACAATCCTAGATGGTACCCTGCCGATGCCGAGCGCCGCCTACACCCTCTTCCGCAATGCCATCCTCGGCGAGCAGCAGGTCGTCTGCGTTTATGACGGCCGCGTCCGCGAACTATGCCCGCACATCATCGGCGCCAACAAGAGCGGTGAAGAGGTCGTGCTGGCCTGGCAGTTTGCCGGCGAAAGCAGTGGCCCGCTGCCGCAATGGCGCTGCCTGAAGCTCGCGAATGTCAGGGATGCGCGCACGCGCCCGGGCCGCTGGCACGAGGGTCGCTCGCATCGCACGACGCAGACCTGCGTCAACGAGATCGATCTCGACATCAACGTTCACGTTCGAAAGCGGCGCTGACGCGAGGCCTGCCTGCCCTCTCTCTCTCTCTCGCGCGCGCGCAAATCGAGAACGCACTCCACGCCACACGTCGCCGCACTGCTGTCGAAATAGCAACCTGTCCGCGCCAATGAGCGAACGCGCTTCGGTCCAATTTTTGCCGGCATACATGACGTATGGTTAACCTGCGAACGACGTTCTCACATCCGCGCAAACGTCGCTTGCAGACGGCTCTTTGGGGGCGCATTCGCGCCCGCTTTCCGAAAACGATACGTCACCATGCCGGTGCAATCGGTCCGCTATGGGGCCTGCAGGGGGTTATACGAGTGTTCAACTTCAGGGGACAAAATATGAAACGACTACTTTTAGCTGGTGTGGCTCTTTCGGTCGCGAGCGCGGCCTCGGCCGCCGACCTTCGGGCGCGGCCCTATCCCAAGGCCGCCCCGGCGACGGTGGTTGCCGCGTATAACTGGTCCGGCTTCTATATCGGCGCGATGGGCGGCTATGGCTGGGAGAGCGAGGGCGATGGCGGCGGCGGCTTCGGCGGCGGCACTATCGGCTACAACTGGCAGCTTCCCGGTAGCCAGTTCGTATTCGGTGTCGAAGTCGACGCCGCCGGCGCCAGCATCAAGGACAGCCTCACCGCAGACATCGGCGGGGGCGTCCTGGCCACGGAGGAACTCAAGATCAACTCGTTCGGCAGCGTGACCGGCCGCGCGGGCTTCGCATTGGATGCGGCCCTCATCTACGCCAAGGGCGGTTTTGCGTGGGCCAACAGAAAGGACTCCCTTTCAGTGCCCGCGCTCGGCGTGTCGCTTTCGGATAGCCAGTCTCACACCGGATACACCATCGGCGGCGGCCTCGAATATTTGTTCACGCCGAACTGGTCGGCCAAGGCCGAATACATGTACACCAGCCTCGGCAGCGAGACCTACAATCTGGGCGGCGACGTGTTTGACTCCGGCACGATCGATTTTCACACCATCAAGGTCGGCGTGAATTATCACTTCAGGTGAGCCGAGAATTGTAACTAATACGAACCGTCGTCACCCGCGAAAGCGGGTGACCCAGTATTCCAGAGACAGCGGTGTTTGGCCGATAAGCCGCGGCGTACTGGATACCCCGCATTCGCGGGGTATGACACCGAGTTTGTAACGAACAACGGACCGCTCAAAGCACCTCGAGCACTAGCTCCATCGTCATCAGCACCGGATTGTCACCGCGCATCAGCCGCCCCTCGGCGATGCCGCCGAGATAATCGACCAGCGCGACATCGAGCTCAGCCTGCAGTATGCCGTCGGCGCCGGGCGCGATCAGGCCGTCCCTGATCGCAAGCTCGGTTGCAAACGGCACCACGGTTCGGCCATCGGTGAAATGGGCGCCGATGGTGGAGCCGACGCCGCCGTGAATCCGCGCACGCAGGAATCCGTGCTGCCGGCAGAACGTCTCCAGCGCCGCTGCAAAATCCTGGTTCGGCCGCAGCCGCAACGCAAAGGCGCGGCTGGTGGTCTCGCCGGCCGTGCTCGCGCACGCCACCGGCCCGAACAATTTGAAATTGGTCTCGGGATCAGGCTCAGCCACAAACATCGCGCCGTCGATGCCGAATGCTTCCACCGCGAACGATTCGGCGACGACGCTTTCCTCTGGAAGAATGTGGCCGCCGTGCAGATGTCCGTCCGTCTCGGTCCACAGCCCGTGGCAATGGAAGAACGGCGCGCCGTCGCGCCCGCCGAGCGTCATCGCGCCGAGCTTCAGTCGCGTGATGCCGGCGGGCCGAAACGTGTCGCTGTAGAACGCGGCATTGGCGCCGGTCTTCGACAGCGCCGGCATCACATAGGCAAACGGCCCGAGTGCCCCTCCCCGCATGCTCAACACGCCGCCGGAAAATCCGGCTTCGGCAAAGCCGCGGCGCGCGGCCTCGAGCAGCGGCAGGCCCGCCTGCAGCGTGAACGAGAACGCCCGTCCCCGCGCCTCAACCCATTGGATGCGCTCGGGCGCGGGCGGCCCGGGCTGCGCGACGCTGCGCATCGCCTCAGCTATCCGTCTTGGAGATAAGGTCAAGCAGTCCCCTCGCCTCCAGTTCATCGCGAACCAGCCGCTTCGGAATCTTGCCGTAACCGGATTTCGGCAGCGCCTCCCAGAAGAAGAAGCGCTTCGGCATTTTGTAGCGCGGCACCTTGGGCGCCAGGAATGCGGCAAGCTCCGCTTCGCTCACGGCGCCAGCGCCCTCGTGCGCGACGCAGACGGCGACGCCGACCTCGCCCCAGAACGCGTCGGGCACGCCAAGCACCGCCACCTCGCCGATCGCGGGATGGGTGAGAATCTTCTCCTCGACCTCGCGCGGATAGATGTTGGAGCCGCCGGAGATGTACATGTCCGAGGCGCGGCCGGTGATGTAGACGAATCCCTCCTCGTCCATGTGGCCGAGATCGCCAGTGCGAAACCAGCCGTCGCGAAACGCCTTCGCGTTGGCCTCGGGGTTGTCATAATAGCCGGCGAACACGGCGGGGCCGATCACGCAGATCTCGCCGGTCTCGAACGGTTTGAGCTCGCGCCCGTCATCGCCCTGGATCGACACCTGCATGCCGGTGCGCTCGAAACCGCAGGTGCCGATGCGGGCCTGCGGACCGTCCTCCGTGTCGTGCAGACTGGCCGGCATCACCGTGATGTTGCCAGTGACCTCGCCGAGGCCGAAATACTGCACGAGCACCTTGCCGAGTTTGTTCAGCGCGGCCTTCTGGTCCTCGCGATACATCGGCGCGCCGGCATAGATCACGAAGCGCAGCGAGGAATGATCATATTTGTCGACCGCCGGATGCTCGACCATCATCTTCAAAATCGTCGGCACGGTAAAGATGTTGCTGACGCGATGAGCCTCAATCAACCGGAACGCCTCGGCGATGTCGAATTTTTCCGACGGCAGCAGGATGGTCGGTACGCCGCGCGCCGCCTGCACGAGCTGGTGCACGCCGGCGCCGTGCGACAGCGGCGCGACCACCAGCGAGGCATCCGTCTCTATCGTGCCCGGCATCAAATCGGCGAGATGATTTGTCACCACAAAGGCCATCTGACCATGGGTAAGAACCGCGGCCTTGGAGCGCCCGGTCGTGCCTGAGGTAAAGAAGAACCAGCAGGGATCGTCGTAGTCGACCGCCGCATTCTCGACCTTGGCGCCGGCATGCTCGGCGATCACGTCACTGACTGCCCTCTCGCCGAGGGCGCCCTCGCCGATCCGCCAGATGAATTCGAGCGCCGGATTAGCCGCCGCCGTAGCGTGATCGGGGAAATCGCCATGGCACAAAAAAGCCTTCGCACCGGAGGCGCTGGCGAGATAGGCGGCCTCGTCCGGCATCAGGCGGAAATTGGTCGGCACCCAGACTGCGCCGAGCCGAAACGCCGCGAACATCGACCAGAACATCTCGTCGCAATTTTTGGAATGGACGAGGATGCGGTCGCCCTTGGCGATACCGCGCGCGGCGAGGCCGGCGGCCAGAGCCGACACGGCACCATCGATCTCGCGCCAGGTCCAGGATTTGTCGCCCCAAATGAAGCCAATGCGGTCGCCATGGCGGCGGGCATTCTGGGTCAGCATATACGCCAGATTCATCACCCGGCGCGACATCCGCGCGAGACCGCCGCGCGGGATAGGAATGGTCACCGTTTCAGTCACAGGGAATCAACCATCACGCTTCGGAAAACAGAACATATCATGGCAACGATAGCAGAAAGCCCGCTGTGAGCTCAAATCCGCCGTCGCGGCTTACCGGCCATGATAGTCTCCCCGCCAGCGGGCCGACGTCACCATGATGCAGCCACGCGTTCGCGTCCATAAGCCAGCGCAAATGATTTTCGTCGGCCAATGGAAGATCGACGACATCAAGGGCGCGGTCAACGGCAGCGCGGTCGGTCGCGCGCTGCTCGTCGAGTCGTTCAAGTACCGGGATTGAATCGAGAGCCCGCCAGCCACGTGTGGGGCCGACGGGCTCTCCAGAATCTACTCTCTCCAGAATTTACTGCGGATGATTGGCCAGTTCCTGATCGCTCAAGCGCCAGTCCTGCCAGAGCTGAAGCGCGCCCAGCAGGACGACGATTCCACCGAGGGCGACGTGCCAGGCCCGAAGCATGTCGTCACCGGCGTAGCCGAACATGAAGGGCGAGGCGGCCAACCAGAGGCCGAGCGCGATCTCCCCCACCTCCTCCCAGCGCTGCAGTGCGACATATTCGAGCTGGGCCAGACCGAAGACCAGCATACCGATGACAAACGTATTGAGGATCATGGTGCTGCGTTCGGCGTCCATCACGTCGTGGCTGGAGAAGGGAAACCACGGCGATACCACGATCAGCACGCCAAGCAGCATGCCGAGCCAATCTTCCCATGTGCGATGCTTGCTGATGAAACCAAAGCCCGACATTGTAGACCTCCCCTTGAAAAGAGGCATACGTCGGCGGCCGCGATCATAGCATTTCCGATATTCGAACCCAGACCCGGCCGCCTCAGCGGCGTATGTCATTCTAAAGACGTAGGAACCTCACCCCCGGTTGCAAGACCTCGCCGGCAAAGTTCCTGTGCGATTACGCGTCCTTATTGCACTGCACCGAGGCGCTGCGCGCTCTCGCGCTTGCGCCAGCCAGCTCGTTGAGGTGGTCGGTTGCGACGGTATCACCGCGGTTCCCAGCAATGCAGGGGTCAAGGCTCAAGACAGCATATCAGCGAGGCAGTCATCCGTTCGTCGCCGGTTTGCATCGGCGGGTTCATGTCTCTAAATCGAACGGTGAATCATCCGGGAATCGCTGCATGGTCGCCGTCCGCGACAACAAGACTCAAAACCGCTTCGAACTCGTTGTCGATGGCGCCGTGGCGTTCGCGAATTATCGCATCACACCCGCGGCGGTCATCATCACCCATACCGAAACGCCGCGCGCCCTGCGCGGCCGCGGCATCGCTTCTGAGCTGGTCAGGGGCGCCCTCGAACTGATCCGCGCCGACGGACGCAAGGTCATCGCCGGCTGCGGCTTTGTCGTGGATTATCTGCGCAGAAATCCGGAATTTGCCGATCTGACGGGGTGACGTGGCACACCAAAGCACCGTCGTCCCTGCGAACGCACGCCGTGTAGTCAATTGCTGCGCTCGATGAAAGACAACGCGGGCGACATTCTCACCCATCATTGCCTTCCGTGGTCATGGGCCCCTGCTTTCGCAGGGGCGACGGCGATAGCTGGCACTCTCACGTAATCCGGATCGACATATCCGGCAGGCCCTCGAGCTTACACAGGATAACGTCGCCCTTCACGACGGGACCGACATTTTCCGGTGTGCCCGAGTAGATGATGTCACCAGCCTTGAGCTCGAAAGCTTCCGATAGCTTGGCGATTTGCTCCGCCACGTTCCAGATCATATTCCGCAGATCGGAGTTTTGCTTGACGGTGCCATTCACCGCCAGCGAGATCGCGCCCTTGGTAAAATGGCCGGTCTTCGTGGCTGGATGAATCGGCCCGAGCACCGCGGAGCGATCAAAGCTCTTGCCGATTTCCCATGGCTTCTTCTCGTCGCCCATTGCCCGCTGCAGATCGCGCCGCGTCATGTCGAGGCCTAACGCATAGCCGTAGACATGATCGAGTGCCTGCTCCACGGGGATCTTGGTGCCGCCAGATTTCAGCGCCGCCACCAACTCGACCTCATAATGATAGTTCTTGGTGAGCGACGGATACGGATGATCGCCAACCATTCCGATGGCGACATTCTGGATCGCGTCGGTCGGCTTTTGAAAGAAGAACGGCGGCTCGCGATTGGGATCCGAGCCCATTTCGCGGGCATGCGCGGCATAGTTGCGCCCAATGCAATAGATTCGCCGCACCGGAAAAACATCGGTCTCGCCGACGATGGGTATGGTCGTCGTGCCAACAGGAAAAATCGATTTCGGACCGGCCTGCGCTGCGGCCGTGCCCCCTTGCGCCGCCGTACCCGCCAGCGCCAGCGCGCCCGTGGCCAGAATGGTCCTGCGATCAACATTGCTCATTGGCATCCTCCTTGTTTTATGAGTCTTCTTGTCCGCCTGCATCTACAGCGTTTTCTCCACGAAGTAGATACCGTTTACGCGTTTGCTGCGTTACAATCGCACCAAAAAAGAAGGCCCGCGCCGCCGCGGACCTTCGCATGCCAGGACCGAGCGAAGCGTCAGTGCTTGATATCAGGCGGCAGCTTGCCGCCATTGGCGGCCAACTTGGCCATGACCTGCTTGTGCAGCCAGATGTTCATGCTGGCGGAATCGTTGCTGTCCCCGGTGTAGCCGAGCTCCTTCGCGAGCTCCTTGCGCGCGGCGAAGCTGGAATCGATGTCGAGCGCCTTCATCAGATCGACGATCGAAGTCCGCCACGCCAGCTTCTCGCCCTTGGCCCTCACCGCCTGGTCGAGGATCGGCGCGACGTCGACGGTCGCAGCGGCCGGTGTAGCGGCCGCACCAGATGACTCGGCCCCCGCGGCCGCGCCGCCGCCAGCCGGCGCAGCGTCTGCCTTGGTGCCGAAGATCGCGCTCATGATTTTTCCGAAAATGCTCATCGTTTTGCTCCCAATGACTTGAGGATGGGGTGAGTCTTTGGCGGCACTGTTTGACCGGCAGCACCACGCCGGGATCGCCTGCAAGTCTAGCCACCCAAGGGAAGCTTGCCAATGAAACATTCACCTAAGCGTGAGTGTGTTTGTTGCTGTTTGGAAGTATCCTGTCTCGACAGTTCGCGACACGGTCAGTTCCACCCTCTGTCTTCGCGTCTGGCCTGATCGTGATCGTTTTATGAAACGGCGCGTGTGCGTCTTTCGATTGGCGCGCAAATGCGACGACGAGGGAGACAGCGACCATGGCCACCTATCACGGCAATGTCACATCGATGGCGCAGCGCGCACCGGATGCCGCTGCCGCGCCAGTCATCCGAACCATCGGCTTTGCCGAACTCGGCCGCGCGTTGCGGCGAGGCTGGGAAGATTTCAAGGCGGTGCCAAGCCACGCCATCCTCCTGTGTGTGATCTATCCCGTTCTCGGACTGGTGCTGGCACGCGCCGTTCTCGGCTATTCTGTCATACCGCTGTTGTTTCCGCTGGCCGCCGGCTTCGCCCTGATCGGCCCATTCGCCGCGCTCGGCCTCTACGAGATGAGCCGCCGTCGCGAACGCGGTGAACCGGCAAGCGCTTGGCATGCGCTCGAGGTGGTACGCTCGCCTTCGTTCGGCGCGATGCTCGGACTTGGCGTGCTGCTGCTGGCACTTTTTGCGACCTGGGTGGCGACTGCGCAGGCGATCTACATCGCTGCGTTCGGCTATGCGGGAGTGACCGGCTTTTCCGATTTCGTGACGCGCGTGCTGACGACGCCACAAGGCTGGTGGCTAATCGTGGTTGGCTGCGGCGTCGGCTTCCTGTTTGCCCTCGTCGCGCTCTGCATCAGCGTGGTCTCGTTCCCACTGATGCTGGAACGTCATGCCAGCGCTGCCGATGCGATGGTGACCTCGCTGCGCGCGGTCGCACACAACCCGGTGCCGATGGCTGCCTGGGGCTTGATCGTCGCGGTGCTGCTGGTCGCGGGAACGTTGCCGTTCTTCCTCGGCCTTGCCGTCGTCATCCCGCTGCTTGGGCATGCTACCTGGCATCTCTATCGGGAGACGATAGAGCCGGAACTCGATCCGCAGCCGTTTCCGCCCCGCGCGCACCGCGAACGCAAGCCTGCTGCCGACTTCCCGGCCAATCTGTTCCCCTGGCGGCGCAGGGAATAACGTATAGGCCTGCACGGAACCTGATCGATCAATCCGCCGGTCGAATCCGACCGGCGGATTGGCAGTTCACCTCTCACTAACGATGAATTGAGCACATCCAACGGAATGGCATTGCGGGCACACCTACATAAGCCTTGTTTTGGCCGACCTTGCTTCGAACATTCGGCGTGGCGTCGACACTAATGCTGAAGACGCATCGATCGTGGAGCGAACGGGCACGATGATCTCTCGCCTTTCCCTACGCGCCCTGACCTTGGGCGCGCTGTTACTGACCTCTGCGGCCGCGCTCGGTGCGCCCTGCGGCACGGCCCCGTTCGAAACATGGCTGGAAGACTTCAAGAAGGAAGCGGCCTCCAAGGGAATATCGGCGTCCGCCATCCAGGCCGGCTTGACCGGCGTCACGCTCGACAAGAGCGTGTTGGCCCGCGACCAATCGCAAAAGGTCTTCAGCCAGAGTTTTGAGGAATTCTCCGGCCGCATGGTCCCGCCCCGGCTGACGCGTGGATCCAACATGCTCAAGCAATACGGCTCGGTGCTCGGGCGCATCGAACAGGCTTATGGCGTGCCCGGCGAAGTGCTGGTGGCGATCTGGGGCCTGGAAACCGATTTCGGCGTCAACATCGGAAAATTCCCGACGCTGCGCGCGCTGGCGACGCTGGCTTATGATTGCCGCCGCGCCGACATGTTCAAGGCCGAGTTGATGGACGCACTGCGCATCGTCGAACGCGGCGATATCGCGCCGCAGGAAATGCGCGGCGCCTGGGCCGGCGAAATCGGCCAGACCCAATTCATGCCGTCGTCCTACATCAAGTTCGCGGTCGATTTCGACGGCAACGGACGCCGCGACCTCCTGCGCAGCCCGCCCGACGTGCTGGCCTCGACCGCCAACTTCCTCGCCAACCACGGCTGGCAGCGCGGCAAGGACTGGGAACCCGGGAGCGCCAATTTCGCTGCGATCAAGGAGTGGAACAGGAGCGAGGTCTACGCAAAGACCATCGGCTATTTCGCGACGCAGCTTTCGCGGGCGCCTTAACGCGAACTCAGAGGGCCGGCCGTAGTAACCGGCCCTGCAGGCCGACCTATTCACCAAAGCTGCTATTGCGGCAGCCCCATTTACGACAGTCCACCGTAATAGTGAATATATATTCATTTCGTTTTGCAAACAACATGCGATTCACGCATAAGAAAATTTTGAAAGCGTCGGTATTTGCGGCACGTTTGTCGGCCCTTGAAAGCCCTCAAGCTGGTTTCTGACCTCCCTGGCCGCCAGTTAAGGGTAATCTGACGATTACGAGAAACCCGCAAATCTACGGCATTACTTTACATGTTTGGCGCGCGCCCATCGCGCTTCCGTCGGCTAATCCGCCACGATGTCGACTCGTTAAGCGGCCGTTACCGTCGTTATGCGTTCTGGGATTAGCTGCATCGCAACATAAGAAGTTCTGCACTGCAAAAAACCGAGCTATATTCATTTCAACGATGAAGCCGTCCTCCAAGGGCTGAATCGTAACTGCAAGGAGACTACCATGTTGCTCTCGCTCATCCGCATGATCCAGGCTTTCCGGGATTATCAGCGCAATGTCAGCGAACTGTCCCAGCTCAGCGATCGGGAACTGGCCGATATCGGCCTTGATCGTTCGGACATTCCGCGCGTTGCCGCCGGAAACTATAACGGCTGATCATTGCTCAGCCGCCTGGATGAACGGATAACGCCCGCCCCGCTGCGGGCGTTGTCGTTTGCACCAGGCCAGGCTTCGCTTGGAAGCGCTTCGTAGGTGCGCCGTGCGCGAAAACGCGCTAACCCTCCGCGCATGATTTCCAACACTCCCCAAACTGACACCGTCCATGTGATCGGCGGCGGCCTCGCCGGCTCGGAAGCGGCCTGGCAGATCGCCAATGCGGGCGTTCGCGTCGTCCTGCACGAGATGCGACCCTTGCGGATGACCGAGGCCCATCGCACCGAGGGCCTGGCCGAACTCGTCTGCTCCAACTCGTTCCGCTCGGACGACGCCGCCAACAACGCCGTGGGCCTGCTGCACGCCGAAATGCGCCGGCTGGGCTCGCTGATCATGCGCTCCGCCGACGCCAACCAGGTGCCTGCGGGCGGGGCGCTGGCGGTCGACCGCGACGGCTTTTCCGCCGCCGTCACCCGTGCCTTGCACGACCATCCCCTGATCGAGATCGACCGCTCGGAAATCGCCGGCCTGCCGCCGGCCGAATGGGGCAACGTGATCGTCGCGACCGGCCCCCTCACCTCGGCGCCGCTGGCGGACGCCATTCGCGAACTGACCGACGAGAACGCGCTGGCGTTCTTCGATGCGATCGCGCCGATCGTGCATAAGGACTCCATCGACATGTCGGTAGCGTGGTTTCAGTCGCGCTACGACAAGGTCGGGCCCGGCGGCACCGGCGCGGATTACATCAACTGCCCGATGACGAAGGAGCAATACGACGCCTTCGTCGCGGCATTGCTCGCGGGCGAGAAGGTGGACTTCAAGGACTGGGAGACCAATACGCCCTATTTCGACGGCTGCCTGCCGGTCGAGGTGATGGCCGAACGCGGCCACGAGACGCTGCGGCACGGTCCGATGAAGCCGGTCGGATTGACCAACCCGCACAATCCGACGATCAAGCCTTACGCCATCGTGCAGTTGCGACAGGACAACAAGCTCGGCACGCTCTACAACATGGTGGGCTTCCAGACCAAACTGAACTACGGCGCGCAGCAGCGCGTGTTTCGTACCATTCCGGGGCTCGAGAACGCCGAATTCGCGCGGCTCGGCGGCCTGCATCGCAACACCTTCCTGAATTCGCCAAAGCTGATGGATGGGCAATTGCGGCTGCGCGCGCAGCCACGGCTGCGCTTTGCCGGCCAGATGACCGGCTGCGAGGGCTATGTGGAATCCGCGAGCATCGGCCTGATCGCAGGTCTCTACGCTGCGGCAAATGCGCGAGGACAGTCGCTCGAACCGCCGCCTGCGACCACGGCGCTGGGCTCGCTGCTCGGCCATATCACCGGCGGCCACATCGAAACGATCGAGGCCGGAACACGCTCGTTCCAGCCGATGAACATCAATTTCGGCCTGTTTCTCCCGCTTGCCAGCGTGCCGACCAAGAAGGCCGATGGCAGCAGGCTGCGCGGCAACGAGAAGACGGTCGCCAAGAAGCAGGCGCTCAGTGCCCGTGCGCTGACCGATCTCGATCGCTGGATCGCCGATCATCTGCGCGTAGCGGCGGCGGCGTAATCCATGGGCTTGCCGAAAGACGACGCTGCCATTTTGTCGGCGCGATGGACCGAAGGCGTGCTGCTCAAGCGTGACGTCTTTTCGACCGTCGAACGCGGCCGATTTAGCGACGATGCCGGTGAGGTCGATGCCGTGCTGCGCCGGCTCGATCAGGTGCCGCCATGGTCCTATCCGCTCGCCCAACATCTGTTCGTCCGCGAGCGCCGCGCGCTGGCATTGGCACGCGATCTCGACGTCGGCCCGAGACTGCTATGGGCCGGTCGGCAGGCACTGGTGCGCGGCTTCATCGACGGCGTCGCGCTGCATCTGGCAAAGCCCCATGGCGACATCGCCTATTTCCGTTCGGCCAAGCTCGCTCTTCGCAAGTTGCACCGCGCCGGCATCTGCCACAACGATCTCGCCAAGGAGCAGAATTGGCTGGTGGGCCGCGACGGCCGCGCGTACCTCACCGATTTTCAACTCGCGGCGTGCTTCAAGTCCCGCAGCCGGCTATTCCGGATCGCGGCTTACGAAGATCTGCGGCATATGCTGAAGCACAAGCGCAGCTATGCGCCGGCGGCGCTGACGCCGATGGAGCGCAAGATTTTAGCGCGCAAATCCCTTGTCGCCAGTATCTGGCTCAAGACCGGGAAGAAGGTCTATCAGGCCATCACCCGCGGCCTGTTCAACTTCACCGATCGCGAAGGCGGCGGCCGCCGGCTGGTCAACGATGCGCCGGTGCTGAGCGCCCTGATCAGGAAAAATCCTGAAGTGCGCGATACCGCCATTGTCGCCTTCGCCGACCGCCGTACCGGCGTCGGGCTGTATGCCTTCGTCGAGGCCGACAAGGTCGCGCTGGAAAAGCAGCTACGCAGCGAGCTTTCCTCCGCCAAGGGCGTCAAACCGCCGGAGCACATCCAGGTGGTGCATGCCCTGCCCCGTGATGCCGCCGGCAAGCCGCGCACGGAGATCCTGCAGCTCGTCGCCATGAACCAGCTCGACCTGATCGAGCCGCTGATCACGAGCGATATCGACCGCGCGTTCCTGAAGGACATTCTGGAGAGCCGTAAGAATCTGCGCGATCGGTTCAATTTTGAGAGTAGCGAGTTGAATTCGTGACAGCCACTCCAGCGTCATTGCGAGGAGCGCAGCGACGAAGCAATCCATTCTTCCGTTATGCCGCGAGATGGATTGCTTCGCTCCGCTCGCAATGACGCTGCAAGAGCAGCGGCCACCTACCCGCCAAACTCCCGCGAGCGCGAAGCGCGCCAGAGCGTCCACAGCGTCCGGAGTCGTGACGTTACATGCGGCACGAACGGATCGACATCAGCCCGTGACATACGCTCCAGATCGCGGCGGACCATCGCCAGCGGAAGGAATACCGGCCGCGCTTGGGGCGGCACATGCGTGAGCAACTCGAAGGCCGTACGGAGATGTTTTTGCCCCTCTCCAATCAACTGATCGATCGCGGCACGCGCCTGCGGCGTCTGCTTGCCCGAAAAGACCTGCTCCATGCCGCTGCCATGTTGCTGCAGCAATTGCAGTGGCACGAACAACTGCCGCCGCGCAGCATCGAGCGGCAGCGCTGCGATCACCTGCGCCATGCCCTGGGCGAGACCCGCATGGCGGGAGAGATGGTCGATCGCCACCGACGGCTGTGCCGCAGTCCGCGCAGCCAACGAGAACAGCGCCGAGGCAGTGTCGGTGACATAGCCTTCCAGCGCCGCCATCGACGGCATTGGATCATTGTAGAGATCGAATTGGTGCTCCTCGATCAGCCGCGACAGCGGCTCGATCGGCAGGCGGAATTCGGCAATGGTCTGCAGGAGTTCGGCTGCAACCGGATTGCCTTCGACGCCGCCGCGGCCGGCGCCTTCCAGCATATCGGTCCACCATTGCAGCCGGATTTCGCCCGGCAACGGCTGGCTGACCTGCTCGCGCACGCGCAAAATCTCGACGTTGAAGGCATAGATCGACAGCAATGCGCGGCGCTGGATCTGAGGCAGGAACAGTGTCGAGGCATAGCGGACAAAGTCGTGCGTGCGCACCAGATCGGCGCAGAACGCAGCAGATTCTTTCGACGTCGCCGTGGCGCTCATAGCACGGCGATCAACGCCGCAGCGACGCGCCGCCGCTCGCCAAGCATGATATTGTAGGTGCGGATCGCCGGTCCGGTCTGCATCGGGTCCAGCACCACCCTGACCGCACGCAGCGCCTCGCGCAGCCCACGCGGGGGCAGCCAGATTTCGGTGCCGGTGCCGACGATCAGCGTATCGATGGAATTGGCCGCCTTGAACACGCGGTCCAGCGAATATTGATCGATCTCCGCGGGCTTTGTCACCGGCCAGGCCCAGATGCCGTCCGGCAGGCACAGCAGCGAGCCGCGATGCGACATGTCGGCGAAAGCGAAGCCGCCCTTGCCGTAGGCTTCGATCGGTGCCGGCCTCGGAAGATGCGGAGCGTCCGAGGATGTTGCCATGACTATTTCTTTGCCGGCGTATCCGGCTTCTTCGCAGGCGTATCCGGCGCCTCGCGGTGCTCGCCAACGCCGAGATAGATCAGGATCGGCGCGGCGATGAAGATCGAGGTGTAGGTGCCGACCAGCACCACGCCGAACATCATGACCGCCGTGAAGCTGTGAATCGCGTGGCCGCCGAACACCAGCAGCGCCAGCAACGCCAGCGTCACCGTGACGTGGGTGATGATCGAGCGCGACAATGTCGAATTGATGGATTCGTTGAGCAGTTGCGGCATCGGCATTTTCTTGTAGCGCCTTAGCATTTCCCGGATGCGGTCATAGATGACGACCGTGTCGTTCAGGGAGTAGCCGAGGATCGTCAATAGCGCTGCGATGCTGGTGAGGTCGAAATCGACCTGCGAGATCGACATGAAGCCGATCGTCAGCACGATGTCGTGGACGTTGGCGATCATGGCGCCGAGCGCGAACTGCCATTCGAACCGGAACCAGAGATAGATCAGGATCGAGAAGATCGCGAGCATCAGGCCGATCATGCCGTAGGCCAGGAGTTCACCCGAAACGCGCGGCCCTACCACCTCGACGCGACGGTAATCGACACTGTCGCCGAGCGCGCCGCGAACTTTCTGTACGGCCGCCTGCTGGGCGGCGTCGCCGCCCGGCTGCTCGGCCACCCGGATCAGCACGTCGTTCGGACCGCCGAACTGCTGCAACTGGACTTCGCCGAGCCCGAGCGCGCTCAAAGTCGTGCGCATCGCGCCGATATCGGCGGGACCGGACTTGTTCTGCACTTCCAGCAGCGTGCCGCCCCTGAAATCGATGCCGAAATTCAGCCCGTGGGTAAAGAACAACACGATCGCGACGATCGAAAGCGCCGCCGAGATCGGAAAGCTGATGCGCCGGAAGCGCGTGAAATCGAAATGCGTGTCGTCAGGGACGATGCGCAGCGGCGGCAACAGGTCGAGCACGGCAACTACCGTCAGAATGACGATCAGAACGCCCAACCCAATGAGAACGTAACTAGTCACAGCAAATCCTTAGATCGGCACGGTCTTCGGCCGCTTCCACCGCACCCAACCGGCGACAATCAGGCTCGTGAGCGTAAACGCTGTGAAGACAGTGGTGATGATGCCGATGCCGAGCGTAACGGCAAAGCCGCGAACCGGGCCGGTGCCGATATAGAACAGCACCGCGGCGGCGATGAAGGTAGTGATGTTGGAGTCCAGAATGGTCGACAGCGCGCGCCGGAAGCCGGCATCGATCGCCGAAATCGCGTTGCGGCCGCCGCGCAATTCCTCGCGGATGCGCTCGTAGATCAGCACGTTGGAATCGACCGCGATGCCGACCGTCAGCACGATGCCGGCGATGCCGGGCAGCGTCAGCGTGGCGTTCAGGAGCGACAGGATGCCGAAGATCATCGCAACGTTGATCGCAACCGCGATGTTGGCGAACACGCCGAACAGGCGATAGGTCACCAGCATGAACACGATGACCATGATCGAACCGACATAGGCCGCAAGCTCGCCCTTTTCGATCGAGTCCTGGCCGAGGCCGGGGCCGACCGTGCGCTCCTCGATCACGGTCAGCGGCGCCGGCAGCGCGCCGGCGCGCAACAGGATGGCCAGATCGTTGGCGGCCTGCACGGTAAAGCTGCCGGAAATCTGGCCGGAGCCGCCGGTGATCGGCTCTCGGATCACAGGGGCGGAAATCACCTCGTTGTCGAGCACGATCGCAAAGGGCTGTCCGACATTCTCGGTGGTCGCTTGGGCGAATTTTCGCGCGCCTGAAGTGTTGAAGCGGAAGCTGACGATCGGCTCGTTGGTACGCTGGTCAAACCCCGGCTGCGCGTCGGTGAGGTCACCGCCAGACACCAGCACCTGCCTTTTGATGACGTAAGGCACTTTTGGCGACGAGGCACTCATTAGCACCTCTGAGTCCGCAGGCACCCGGCCCCCCTGCGCCTGCTCTGGCGACACAGTCGGATCGACCATGCGGAATTCCATTTTGGCGGTCTTGCCGAGCAGATCCTTCAATCGCGTCGGGTCCTGCAAGCCCGGCACCTGCACCAGAATCCGGTCGGTGCCCTGCCGCTGGATCACCGGCTCCACGGTGCCGAGCTGGTTGACGCGGCGCTCGACGATCTGGATCGACTGTTCGATCGTTTGCCGGATGCGGTCGGTGATCGCAGCTTGCGGTACGGCAAGGCGGATCAGGCCGCCGCCGGCGTCCGAAACCTCGAGGCTGCGCTGCCCACTTGAGCCGAGCAGACCGCCAAGCGGCTGCGACAGTTCACGCACCTTGGGGAGCGCCGCCTGCAGGTCGCTCTCCTTGACGCGGACCTCGACGGCGTCGGCGCGCACGGCCAAGCCCGTATACCCGATCTTGGCGTCGCGCAGCACGCGACGGACTTCGTCGCGCACCTGATCGAGCTTTTCCTTCTTCACGTAGTTGGAATCGACTTCGAGCAGCAGATACGAACCGCCCTGCAAATCGAGGCCGAGCACAATGTGGCGCTGCGCCCATACCGGCCAGGTCCTCACCCGCTCCTGGGGGAAGAAATTCGGAACCGCGCAAAGGCAAACGATCAAGGCGGTCAAAATGATCGCCAGCGCCTTCCACCGCGTGAAATACAACATCGAGTAGACCCGTCAGATCCAGGAAAATGCGCCGCGGCAAGCGGCGCGGAAAACTCAGCTCGCGGACGTCTCGTCCTTGGCCTCACTCTTTTCCTTGGCCGGCTCGCCCTTGGCGCGAACGCCCGAAATCATCTGCCGCATCTGCCGCACGCGGACGCCGTCCGAAATCTCGAACTCGATCTGGTCGTCGTCCACCACCTTGGTCACCTTGCCGACCAGGCCGCCCGAGGTGACGACGGTGTCGCCGCGGCGGATGTTTTTGACCAGTTCCTGATGATCCTTGATCTTCTTCTGCTGCGGTCGCAGAATCAGGAAGTACATGATCACGAAGATCAGTGCGAACGGCAGCAGCGACATCAACATGCTGTTGGCATCGCCACCGGCTGCAGCCTGGGCGTACGCAGGGGTAATCAGCATTCGAACAATCCTCGTGAGACGGAAAAGAACCGGCCATGCCTGGGCACAGCAGCTTGGGCATGTCGCCGGTCCGGGTAAATTTGCGCGGACTATAGCGGCGGCGGGCCCAATTGCAACGTTGGCCGCCCCCTCATTTAGGCCGCTTGCGAGAGCTTCCAAGGCCCGTTAAGGCTGCCCCGTCAGGAACTCGGGAAATGTCGAAAAAAGCCAAGAAAACTGAGGCCAAAACTGCGGCTCAAACAGCGTCCCGCGCCGCCCCCAAGGCCGCCGCGCGAGGACATGGGAAAACCGCGACAAAAGGTCCGGCAAACAGGCTTAACGGCGCCACCGCCGAGCGGATTGCCATCGCGCTGGAAGCGATCGCCGGCCATCTCTCGGCGGCCTCGCCGGCGACGGGAGGCCCCGAGGCGTTCGGCTCGGCCGATGCCTTTGTCTGGCATCCGGAGGGGCGCCTTTCGCCGGTGCCGCGCGTCAGCCGCGTCGACCTCGGCCTGCTCAAGGGCATCGACCGGATGCGCGACATCCTGATCGAAAATACCGAGCGCTTTGCCGATGGCCTGCCCGCCAACAATGCGCTGCTGTGGGGCGCACGCGGCATGGGCAAGTCGTCGCTGGTGAAGGCCGCTCACGCCAGCATCAACATCGACCGCAAGCCGGCCGACCGGCTCAAGCTGATCGAGATTCACCGCGAGGACATCGAGAGCCTGCCCGGCCTGATGGACCTCTTACGCAGCTCCGATTTCCGCTTCATTGTGTTCTGCGACGACCTCTCCTTCGACGGCAATGACGCCTCCTACAAATCGCTGAAGGCGGTGCTGGAGGGCGGCATCGAGGGACGCCCCGACAATGTCATCCTCTACGCCACGTCGAACCGGCGGCACCTCTTGGCGCGCGAGATGATCGAGAACGAGCGCTCGACCGCGATCAACCCCGGCGAAGCCGTCGAGGAGAAGGTGTCGCTGTCGGATCGTTTTGGCCTATGGCTCGGCTTCCACCGTTGCAGCCAGGATGAATACCTCGCCATGGTGCGCGGCTATTGCGGCCATTTCGGCATCAAGATTGCCGACGAAGAGCTGGAACGCGAGGCGCTGGAATGGTCGACCACCCGCGGCTCCCGCTCGGGGCGCGTCGCCTGGCAGTTCACGCAGGAATTGGCGGGAAGGCTCGGCGTGAGGCTGGCCGGGAAGTCGTGAAGGACTGCGTTCCCCGGGCGCTGCGCTGCGCGTAGCGGTGCGCTGAAGAACCGGGGTCCAACTTCACACGGCGCGCTACTGCGATGGGTCCCGGCTCTGCGGCGCAGCGTCCCGGTGCACCGCGTCCGGGACACGAAGCCTCACGCCCCGTTCAGGAATTGAAGCGGGTCAACCGGTGACGATCCCTTGCGGATTTCGAAGTGGAGCTGCGGCGACCCCACCTCGCCCGATTGACCCGATTTGGCAATGATCTGGCCGCGCTTGATCGTATCGCCGCGCTTCACCAGCAGTTCACTCGCATGGGCATATGCGGTGACGTAACCGTTGGAGTGCCGCACCAGAACCAGATTGCCGTAGCCCTTGAGCTCGTTGCCGGAATAGGCGACCACACCATCTTCCGCGGCTTTCACCGGCGTTCCTTCCGGCACCGCCAGGTTGATGCCGTCATTCGACTTGCCGTTGGTCTTGGCGCCATAGCTCGTGATCACCTTGCCGCGCACCGGCCAGCGGAAGGTCGGCAGCGCGCCGGTGGCTTCGCTGGGCTTGATCGAGGCTTGCTCGACGACGGGCTTCTCTTCAGTGACGTTAGTGACGTTGGTGGTCGCCTGTGCCAGCCGGGCGCTCTGCGGCGGGCCGCCGGCGGCAGCCATCTTGGTGGCCGGTGCCGCAACCGCTGCGACCGGCTGGGCGGGAGCTGCGACAACGGGCTGCGCCGCCGGCGCTGCGGCCGCGGATTTCGACCCGGGCACGGTCAGCTTCATGCCGAGGCTGAGCTTGGCGGACTGATCGAGATTGTTGGCCTTGGCGAGCTCGCTGACCGAAACCTGATTGCGCCGGGCGATGCTCATCAGCGTATCGCCGCGATTGACGACATGGACGGTCGGCGCTGCCGCCGCGGCAACCGGCTTGCTGGCCGCAGGCGCGAGGGCCGGCGCGGGCGCTGCCGTCGCCGTCTGGCGCGGAATGATCAGTTGCTGGCCGGGCGACAGCACGCGCGGGCCCTTATAGCCATTGGCCTGCAGGATCGCAGCGGCTGAAACGTTGTAGCGCTTGGCCAGAATGTCGAGCGTGTCGCTGGTGCCGACGATGATCGTAGTGCCGCCCGGCGCGGATGGGCGCGCAGCGGCCACCGAGCGCGGCGGCACCGTGGCGGTGGTCTCGATGGGCGGACGGGAAGGCGGCGCATAGGACGAAATCCCCCGCCCTCCTCCCGACACCCCCGCCCGAGTTGGCGGGATAGGCCGGCGGCGCAGCAACGGCGGGCGGCGGCAGGTCCTGGGACTGATATTGCGGGGTCGAGGTCTGCGGCCGGGCATATTGCGGCGGCTCGCGGCGTTCGACGGCGGGAGCGCGCACCGAACCGGTCGCTTCGGGCTGAGAGGCAAAGGGATTGGAGAACGAGCTATCGGAAAAGCGCGTCTGCATATCGGCGCTGCAGCCGGCAAAGCCGACCGACATCAGCGCCAGCACCGCGGCCTGCGGCACCCGACGCGAGCGAAGCAACTCGGCGAGACGGGACATGGTTACTCACTCGTACGCAACAAAATACTGTTTTGAGTAAACACGTACCGAGTAAATAACCGCTTAACCCTTGGAATAAGATGTTGGCGGGAACCGCCAATCCGAGATTCTACAGTTCGCGCGCAATTCCCGGCAGGGCCGGGACGAAGCGGACATCGACCAATTCCTTGCGCTCAAAACCGCTGTCCGTTCGGGTCACCCTGACCAGCGTCTGGCTGCCATGATGGGGCCCGACCGGCGCGATCAGGATGCCACCCGGCAGCAGCCGCTCCAGCAGCTTTTCGGGGATTTGCTCCATCGCAGCCGTCACGATGATGCGGTCGAAGTCGCCGGCGCCAGGCGGAATCTGGAAACCGTCGCCCAACATCACTTCGATATTGAAATAGCCCAGCGCTTCGAGCCGGTCGCGCGCGGTGTCCGCCAGCGTCCGGTAGCGCTCGATGGTCAGGACATGCGCGCATAGCCGCGACAGCACCGCGGCCTGGTAGCCGGAGCCGGTCCCGATCTCGAGTACCTTGTGGTGCTTTTGCAGTTGCAACTGCTCGGTCATGTAGGCGACCACGAAGGGCTGGCTGATGGTCTGCCCGCAGGCGATGCCGAGCGCGCTGTCACGATAGGCATGGCTGCGATCGCCAACCGCCACGAAAGCCTCGCGGGGCACCTCTTCCATGGTCCGCAGCACCGCCTGGTCGCTGATCCCCCCGCCGCCGCAGAGTGAGCTGAAACATCATCTTTTCGAGCGGTTCTTGGGACATCGCGGTCTCGTGGCGGGAGGCCTGCCGCCAATCCGGTGCTTCGGCCTCGCCGAGATGTAGTATAGCGTCCGCGCACTTAAGGAACGATTTCCTTAAAGATTGTTGTTCCTCGTCCGGAACTGGGACCGCGTCCCGACGTTAGGGGCCCGGAAAATCCTTCGCGAAGAGTCTTTACACAGCGCCTACCCGCCCATACCGACATTGCACCCGGGTCCTTTTTTTGCGAACCTCGACACTCGGAAGGGCAAGGAATCCATCATGGTAGCGACACGGCCGGCGGGCTGTTCAGTTTTCCTCGTTGAAGACGAGGTCATGATCCGCATGATGGTCGCTGACATGCTGGAAGAGTTGGGCCACAGCGTAGCCGCCGAGGCCGGCGAAATCGGTGAAGCGGTCAAGCTGGTGCAATCCACCGAATTCGATCTCGCCATTCTCGACGTCAACGTCAACGGCAAGGTGATCACGCCGGTGGCCGAACTGATCACAGCGCGCAACCGTCCGTTCATCTTTGCGACTGGCTACGGCTCCTCCGGCCTGCCGCAGGAATATCGCGACCGCCCCGCGCTGCAGAAGCCATTCCAACTGGAAACGCTGGCCCAGGTGATCGCCACTACGTTGAAGAGCGCGCCGATTTAGACGGAAGTTGCGCATCACGTGTCCCGGACGCGGTGCAGGGCCATAAGCGCGTTCACGCGCGTCTTCGACGCGCTATGGCGCTGCTCCGCAGAGCCGGGACCCACTCTTTCCCATGCACCATAGGCCCCGGCTCAGCAGCGCATCACCATAGTGCGTCGAAGACGCGCGTGGACGCGCTTTCGGTGCTGCGCTGCGTCCGGGGCACGAGCCTATTTCAACGTCGCCGTCAGCTCTTCCGAGAACGCTTCGTCGGTACGATCCAGCCGCAGCGGCGTGACTGACACGTAGCGCGCCGCGAGTGCCGCCAGATCGGTGCCATCGGCCGGTGCATCCATCGCCGCGGCGCGTTCGAACCCGATCCAGTAATACGGATTGCCGCGGCCGTCGTGGCGCTTGTCGATTTTCAGGAAGCCGAGATTGCGCTTGCCCTGCCGCGTCACCCGAACACCCTTGACCTGATCGGGCGTGCAGGCGGGAAAGTTGACGTTGATCACGGTATTTTTCGGCACGCCGGCGTCGATCACTTTACGCAGGATGCCGGGGCCGAATTTCAGCGCGGTGTCCCACAGCGGCGCGTGACGGGTCTCGATGGAAAATTCCTGGCTCAACGCAAACGATGGGATACCCAGGATCGTGCCCTCGAGCGCGCCCGCGATCGTGCCGGAATAGACGACGTCCTCGGCGACGTTGCGGCCCTTGTTGACGCCGGACAGCACGAGATCGGGCATCTTCTCGCCGAGGATATGGCGCGAGCCCATGATCACGCAATCCGTCGGCGTGCCCCGCACCGCGAAATGGCGCGGACCGATTTCGCGTAAGCGCAAGGGATCGTTCAGCGACAGTGAATGCGAGACACCGGACTGATCGAGCTCCGGCGCTACGATCCAGACGTCGTCGGACAGCGCGCGGGCGATCTCCTCGACGATCTTCAGACCGGGCGCATGAATGCCGTCGTCGTTGGTGCAGAGAATTCGCATCCGTCAAAATGCCTTCAGGTTCAGGTCGAGATAGGCTTTTGCCTTTGGCTGTCGTCTTATCCGGCTATCGCGGCTGAGGCAAACCGGCCTATTTCCTCATGTTTTCTTCATCCAGACACGCCAGGGGCGGGCAAATCTGGCGCCGCCATCGATTTTCATCTGCAGCTCCGGCGATGCCTGTTGCTCCGATTCGACAGGCAGAGAGGGCGCGCTCGCGTCCGGCGGTTTGTGCCGCGTCCGCGCAACCGCCAGCCCCCTGTCGAAGTCGGCGACGTTCATCCACTCCTTGGCATGCATGCGTTCGATCAGGTCGTCGTCCCACAGGCGGGCCACTTCGATATCGAAGGCGCCCATCAGCCGCTGGTCGATCAATTGCATCCCGTGGCCGGTGACAGCCCATTGCTTCCCGATCCAAAGGATGTCGCGATGCAATGCCATTTTGCTTTGCGCTATTTGTCCCGCTCGATCGTTTTGAGCCCGCCCATATAGGGCTGCAGCACCGCAGGCACCGCAATGGAGCCGTCTTCCTGCTGATAAGTTTCCATCAGCGCGATCAGCGCGCGGCCGACCGCCGTGCCGGATCCGTTCAGCGTGTGCACGAAACGCGGCTTGCCGTCGGGCCCGCGCGAACGCGCATCCATGCGCCGCGCCTGGAAGTCACCGCACACCGAGCAGCTCGAAATTTCGCGATAAGCGCCGCCCTCGCCCTGCCCGGGCATCCAGACTTCGATGTCGTAGGTCTTCTGCGCGGAGAACCCCATGTCGCCGGAGCACAGCGTCATCACCCGGTAATGCAGGTCGAGCCGGCGCAGCACTTCCTCGGCGCAGGACAGCATGCGCTCGTGCTCGTCACGGCTGGTCTCCGGCGTCGCGATCGAAACCAGTTCGACTTTTGTAAATTGATGCTGCCGGATCATGCCGCGGGTGTCTCGGCCGGCAGCGCCCGCTTCGGCGCGGAAGCACGGCGTCAGCGCGGTGAGCCGCATCGGCAGTTCTTTTTCGTCGACGATGGATTCGCGGACGAGATTCGTGAGCGAGACTTCGGCGGTGGGGATGAGACCCAGACGTTCAGTTTTCAATCGCTCATCCGGCGCTGCCAGCAGCTCCCCCTTGATGGCCCAGAACTGGTCGTCCTCAAATTTCGGCAATTGGCCAGTGCCGAACATCACGTCGTTGCGCACCAAGAGCGGCGGATTGACCTCAGTGTAACCGTGTTCGTTGGTGTGCAGATCGAGCATGAACTGCCCAATCGCGCGCTCCAGCCGCGCCAGGCCCTTCTTCAGCACCACGAAGCGCGCGCCGGAGAGTTTCGCAGCGGCTTCGAAATCCATGTAGCCGAGCGCGCCGCCGAGATCGTCATGCGGCTTTGTCGTGAAGGCGTAGTTGCGGATCTTGCCGTAGACATGGCGCTGCACATTGCCATGCTCGTCTGCGCCTTCGGGCACGTCGTCGAGCGGCAGGTTCGGAATCGCGGCAAGTTCTTTCGCGAGTTCCTCGTCGGCCGTCTTCGCCGCAAGCTCAAGCTCCGGCATTGTGGTCTTGAGCTCGGCGACCTCCGCCATCAGCTTGTTGGCGCGCGCGTCATCCTTGGCCTTCTTCGCCTCGCCGATTTCCTTCGAAGCCGCGTTGCGCCGCGCCTGCGCCTGCTCGGACGCCAGGATCGCTGCCCGGCGCTTCTCGTCGATCGCCAGCAGCGAAGCCGACAACGGCGCCAGCCCCCGGCGCTTCAGTCCGGCGTCGAACGCCTGGGGGTTGTCGCGGATCGATTTGATGTCGTGCATGGGTGATCAATCCTGAATCGTGCCGAAAAGGCGCGATCCCAGTACCACACTGGTCATCGTCAGCGAAAGCGGGTGATCCAGTATTCCAGAGCAGCGGCCGTGAATCGAGAGGCCGCGGCGTACTGGATTGCATGATGGCGTCGCCATCCTGTTGGATGGGGCGCCGGCGGCCCCTCGAGTACTGGTCAGGTCCTGCAAGACCGTGGGAATCTTAGGACCGCCGGCGTTACGGTCTGACACGCGCACGGTAGAGAGGGCCTGAGCCCGCATTGCAATCCGGCGTGCCGACCAGATGCATATTCTGTCGGAGAACAGCCACATGGACAAGATGGTGATCGGGGTGGACGTTGCCAAGGAGTGGATCGACATTGCGATCGCGGGTGACAGTCGGGTCAAGCGGATCGCGAACAGTGAGCGAGCGATTGACGCTTGGTTTATGCAGATCGGGGCCGGCTCGATCGGCCTGGTCGCGTTCGAGCCGACGGGCGGCTATGAGCGGCTTCTGCGACGGTGTCTCCGCCGCGCGAAGGTCGCCTTCAAGCAGGTGCACCCGAACGAAGTCGTCGCCTATCGCAGGCGGCGTGGCATCAAGGCCAAGACGGACCGCATCGACGCCAAATTGTTGGCCGACTTTGCCGCCGAGGAGCTCGCTCGCCGCGACATCGAGTCGGTTCCAGAGGCCGATGAGGTCTTACGTGAACTCGCATCGCGGCGCCGGCAGTTACAGGCTCTGCTGCATGCCGAGACCTGCCGCTGCGACGTGGCAGACAGCGCCATTGTGCGCAAGAGCCTGCGGGCGGTCATTGCCGCCCTTGAGCGTTCACTCGCTACGGTCGACAAGGCCATCGCCGAACGCATCGCAAGCTCCGCGCATGCCGAGACCAGCCGGCGGCTGCAAACCTTCTGCGGTGTCGGCCCCGCCATCGCGGAAACATTGATCGCGGACCTGCCGGAACTCGGACATCTGTCAGGCAAGAAAATCGCGGCCCTTTGCGGCCTTGCCCCGCACACGCGCGACAGCGGCAAGCAGCACGGGCATGCGTCCATTGGTCATGGCCGCTCCAGCGTGCGCAAAGTGCTCTTCAACGGCGCCCGCAGCGCGATCCAGCACAATCCGGTCATGAAGGCCTTCTACCGACATCTGGTCGATGACAATCATCGCCTGGGCAAGGTCGCGCTCACCGCCGTCATGCGCAAAATGCTGGTGACGCTCAACGCCATGATCCGTGACCGATCAGATTGGAGACACGCAGCCAGGCCTGCGGCATGAGCCTTCGATCATGGCAAGCCAACGCGGCAGCGAGCGCAGCCGGTCAAGGCCGGCATCGCCGCCGCGCAGCGGTCGCCTTGACCGGCGAGCACGATGCCGCACTCTCGCCCATGATCGACCTCTTGACGAACATCACGGTAGATTCCCGCTTTCGCAGGGAATGACGGCTCTCGGAGAGGAGAATGGCGCCCTACTCGGCCGGATTAGCTTCTGGCGGCGGGCTTGCGGGCGGCGTCCCCGTGGACGCCCGCGCCGCGGCGGCCTTCTTTTCCACCATGCGGACCGCGACGATCGCACCCTCGTAGAGCGCCATCAGCGGGATCGCGAGCGAGGCCTGGCTGATGACGTCGGGGGGCGTCAGCACGGCGGCAATCACGAAGGCGATCACGATGAAATAGCGCCGCTTCTCGCGCAGCATCTGGGAAGTGACGATGCCGATCCGGCCCAGCAGCGTCAGGATCACCGGCAACTGGAACGCGACGCCAAAGGCGAAGATCAGCGACATCATCAACGACAGATATTCGCCGACCTTGGGCAGCAACTGAATCTGCGCACTCTCGTCGCCGCCCATCTGTTGCATGCCGAGCGAGAACCGCACCAGCATCGGCAGCACCACGAAATAGACCAGGAGCGAGCCGAGCACGAAGAAGAACGGAGTTGCGATCAGGTACGGCAGGAACGCGCCACGCTCGTGCTTGTAGAGGCCGGGCGCCACGAATTTATAAATCTGCGTCGCCACGATCGGGAACGAGATGAAGGCGGCGCCGAACAGCGCGAGCTTCAATTGCGTGAGGAAATATTCCAAGAGCGCGGTGTAGATGAATTTCGAATTTTCGGCGCCCGCCACCCAGACGAACGGCCAGACCAGCACGTTGTAGATCTGCTTGGCGAAGAAGAAGCAGAAGATGAACGCAATGCCAAAGCCGAGCAGCGCCTTGATCAGCCGCGAGCGCAGCTCGATCAAGTGGTCCATCAACGGCGCCTTGCTGGCCTCGATGTCTTCGATGGTCATGACGCTTTGGCGTCCTTGAGAATGTCGGGCGCCGCCGGCGCAATATCCTGCGGCGCGGCCTGAACTTCACGCGTGATCGCCAGCGGCTCGGAGGCCGCCACATGCGCCTCGGCCTCGACGAAGGTTTCCGGTGTGGGCAGCGCTGGGGTAGTTGGCGTGACGGGCTCGCCGGTCGCGGAGGCAACTTGCGCATCCACCGGCTTGTCGGCAGGCTTGTCGATATCCCCAATCTGCAGGGCGTCGTTGACGTCTTTTTGCAGCGAGGTCATGACGTTGGCCGGCGAAAGGCCCGTAGCCACGTCCTTGACCTCATCAAAGCTCTTCTTGAGGTCCGCCATTTCGGCCTCGCGCATGGCTTCCTGGAACTGGCCCTGGAATTCGGCGGCCATCTTGCGCGCCTTGCCCATCCATTGCCCGACCATGCGCAGCACACCGGGAAGCTCTTTCGGGCCGATGGCGATCAGCGCGACGACCGCGATGACGACCAGTTCACTCCACCCGATGTCGAACATGAATTCTTCCGCTCACGCGAGACGTCCGCGCCCCAATCCCTTTAGCAAAGATTTGGAGCCGCCCGCGTCTTTTCTCAACCGGCGTCTTTTCCCGGTGCCTGGTTCAAGATGTCTGGTTGGTTCAGACAGCCTTGCTGCCGACATCCGTCCGCGCTGTCGGCGCCGGCGTCGCATTGTGATCGATGGTCTTCACCGGTTCGGCGGGCTTTTCGGGCGCCTTCTCATCGTCCTGCATGCCCTTCTTGAAGGCCTTGATGCCATTTGCGACATCGCCCATCAGGTCAGAAATCTTGCCGCGGCCGAACAACAGCAGGACCACTGCGATCACGACGATCCAGTGCCAAATGCTAAGCGAACCCATCCTGCAACCCTCCAAAAGAGACGGCCGGCTTCCGGCCAAGCTTTCGCGGAAGGTAGGCCCGCGGGGTGTCAAAAACAAGGACCCCTGCCGCGGCAAATCGCTGTCGCGGCTACGTATTATGGCTATTATTAACCCCGCCTGAGAGGATAATCGGCGGAGCCATCGGAACTAGCTTTCGCTGCCGCCTTCAGGCTCGGCGGCCGGAGCCAGCAGCAGTTCCAAGTTGTCGCCAGCGTCCAGCGGATCCTCGTCCTCACGCAGCGCCACATCATCCGAAGGCGTCGGAACGCTGAAGCCGGAAGGCAGCCGCGAATCCAGGAGCCCCGTCCCCTTCAGCTCTTCCAGGCCCGGCAGGTCGCTCAGCGCCTCCAGGCTGAACTGCGAAAGGAACGCTTCCGTTGTGCCGAACGTCAGCGGCCGCCCCGGCGTCTTGCGGCGGCCGCGGGGCCGAATCCAGCCGGTTTCGAGCAGCACATCCAGCGTTCCCTTTGACGTGATCACGCCGCGGATCTCCTCGATCTCGGCGCGCGTCACGGGCTGGTGATAGGCTATGATCGCGAGCACCTCGATCGCCGCCCGCGACAGCCGCCGCGTCTCCGTGCTTTCGCGCGTCATCAGCCACGACAGGTCGCCCGCGGTGCGGAACGTCCATTTGTTGGCGACGCGCACCAGATTGACGCCGCGCGGCGCATACTCCGCCTGCAACTGCGCCAGCGCCGCCTTGACGTCGACGCCGTCGGGCATGCGCTTGGCAAGCGCCGCCTGATCGATCGGCTCCGCGGAGGCAAACAGCAACGCTTCGAGCAGCCGCAATTCCTCGGGCCGCACGGCCTGATCGGTATGTTGGTCGATGGGATGATCCTCGGCATCTTCCATGCGTTTTTCCGCCAGGCTTGCCATGGCTAGGTCTCCTTCCACTTACTCGACCGTCATATCCGGCGCAGGCATTGCGGCCTGCGGCGGACGCTTACGAAAATACAGCGGCGCGAACGCCTCTTTCTGGTTCAATTCCATCTCGCCTTCGCGCACCAGTTCGAGTGCCGCGGCAAAGCTCGACGCGAACACCGTCGCCCGCTGCGAGGGATCGACCACATAGCTGAGCAGGTAATCGTCGAGGCAGTTCCACTCCTCGGACTCGGCCATGCCGACCAGCCGCTCCAGCGAGGCGCGCGCTTCGGCCAGCGACCACACCGTGCGCTTGGCCAAATGCACCGTCGCCAGCACGCGCTGCTGGCGCTGCGTGGCATAGGCGGTGAGCAGGTCGAACAGCGTCGCCGTGAATTTGGGGTGCTTGATTTCGGCGATCGTTTCCGGATTGCCGCGCGGGAAGATATCGCGCTGGAACTGCGGCCGGTTCATCAACCGGTTGGCGGCTTCGCGGATGGCTTCGAGCCGGCGCAGCCGGTTGGCCAGGGCGGTGGCCATTTCCTCGGCGCTTGGCCCATCGGGCGTGGCCGGTTCGGGCAACAATAGCCGCGATTTCAGGAACGCAAGCCAGGCGGCCATCACGAGGTAATCGGCGGCGAGTTCGAGGCGGATCTTTCGCGCCGCCTCGATGAAGGTCAGATACTGGTCTGCCAGCGCCAGGATCGAAATCTTGGCGAGATCGACCTTCTGCTGCCGCGCCAGCGTGAGCAGCAAGTCGAGCGGGCCCTCATAGCCCTCGACGTCGACGACCAGCGCCGGCTCGCCTTCGGTGATTTCGGCGGGCCGTCCGGTTTCAAACGATAGAATCTCAGCCGTCATGCCGTTCCTACCCGATCCATCAACGCTTCAAGTTCAGCCCGCGCCGCCTGCCGGTCAAACGGCTCAGGCTGCTTTCGCGAGGACAGCGCCCGTGTGGCGCGGCTCAAGGCCTCGCCCGCCAGTCCCGGCGTCTCGCGCGCTACATCGCGCATTTCGTCGAGCTTGCCGTTGCAATGCAGAACTATGTCGCAGCCGGCGCTGACGATGGCGCGGGTCCGATCCGAGATCGATCCCGCCAACGCATTCATCGACACGTCATCACTCATCAACAAACCCTGGAACCCAATTACGCCGCGAATCACCTGCCGGATGATTGTCGCAGAAGTCGTCGCCGGTTGGACGGGGTCTAACGCGCTAAACACAACATGCGCGGTCATGGCCATCGGAAGGTCCGCCAGCGGCTGAAAGGCGGCGAAATCAGTCCGTTCCAGCTCTTCCCGCGCTGTATCAACGATCGGGAGCCGGAAATGGCTATCCGCATTTGCCCGGCCATGGCCGGGAACGTGCTTCAGCACAGGCAGCACGCCGCCCTGCTCCAGCCCCTCTGTGACGGCGCGGGCGATCGCTGAGACCTTGCCCGGCTCGGTTCCATAGGCCCGGTTGCCGATCACGGCGTCCGCGCCAGCCACCGGCACGTCCGCCAGCGGCAGGCAATCGACAGTGATGCCGAGGTCGATCAGGTCGACCGCGATCAGGCGCGAGCTCAAGCGCGCGGCTTGCAGGCCCAGCGTTGGCTCGATGTCGTAGAGCGCACCGAAGGTGGCGCCGGGCGGATATGTCGGCCAATGCGGCGGCCCGAGCCGGGCCACCCGCCCGCCTTCCTGGTCGATCAGGACCGGCGCATCCGCCTCGCCTACAAGACCCCGGAATTCATCAACAAGCGCAGATACTTGGTCCGGCGTCTCGACATTGCGTTTGAACAGGATCAGGCCCCATGGCCGTTCGCCACGGATGAATTCGCGCTCCGCGGCGCTCAGCTCCAGTCCCGATACGCCCGTGATGAATGCGCGGCTTGTCATGGGGGCCGATTAGGCCCCTCACGGCCCCGGGGTCAAGGAAACCGCCGTTAATTCCTTTGGACGAAGCACTGCCCGCCGGCAGATTTCAGGCTGCTGCAGACCTGTGCTGCCTCTTCGGACGAGCCGAACGGGCCGGCGAATGCGCGGTAATAGACGCCCTTCTCGCCGAGATCGACGCGTTTCACCAGCGACGAGTGCGATCCCAGCACGCTCGGGAACTTGCTCTGCAGCGCCCGGTAGGAGGCCTGCGCGTCGGCCTCGTTCTTCTGCGAGGAGACCTGGACCAGGTAGCCTCCGCCGGTCGGGGCAGCCGGCTGGGCCGGATTGGTGGCCGCCATTCGGGTTGGCGGGGCGGGATCGGCCTGCGGCGCGATTGACACCGGCGTATTGGCGCTGGCATTGGCTGAAGCCGGATTACGTGCTGGCGGTGTTACGGGAGCCGCAGCCGGGGCAGCCGCGCTTCGCGTCGTCGGTGCCGGCCTCGGCGGCGGCGCGCTGGCCCCTGCCGGAATGCCGCCATTGTCAGCGGGGTCGCCCTTGACGGCGAGCGTCCTGATCCTGCGCGGCTCGTTGTTTGGCATCGTACCGTTCACGCCGGTCTGCGGCGGCGGGCCGGACGGCGAAACGCTCGCGACCGGCGGCGGATTGCTATTCGGATTCAGCGGCGGAAACACCACGCGCGGCGCGCCGGACCTTGCATTGACGTCGACCGGCGTCTCTTCGCGCGACACCAGCTTCTCGCCGCCATCGCCCGGCAGCATGCGGTCAGGGGCCTTGGCGGCGCCCACGTCGGACGGTGCCGGCATTACCTTGGTCGGGCTATTGTCGGCCCTGATGATCGGCGGCTCGCCCGAGCGGGGCGAACCGATGTAAGTGCGATAGCCAAAGGCAGCGCCCGTCCCGACCACAGCCAACGCCAGCACCGCAGCGACCGTCATCAGGCCGCTCGAGCGCTTCTTCGGAGCGGGCTCCTCCTCCTCATATTCGCCCTGATACGCATAGGGATCGTCCGGATAGGCCGGATCGCGCTGATAGTCGTGCTCGCCATTTTCGAGCCGTCCATACAGCGCTTCGTCGTAGCGCGACGGGTCCTGCTGCGGCTCGTCGGCATCTTGCTGCGGAGCCTCGTAATAGTCCTGCGAGTCCTGCGCGGGCGCCTGATGCTGGGCCGCGTAGCGGTGCAAGGGATGCACCGGCGCCGGCTGGTAATCCGGCTCGTCGTCGTAAGCCTGATCCTGCGGCAAAGGCGATGGAAGTGGCGGCGGCGGGGTTTCCTGGCGCGTTTCCTGGCGCGCGCGCTGCATCCATGCCGGCGGGGCTGGAGGCGCGTCGAGATCTTCCGGTGGATCATACCGCTGTGGACGCACATTCGCCCGCGACTGCAGCGGATGCGGTGCCGGTTTGGCGGCAGCCCCGTACGGGTCGTTCTGCCCGATCAGCCTTGCGAGCTCGGCAAGCGGATCGCTCTCGCCGCGATCTTGGTCGGCGGAGGGAAAATGTCGGTCCTGATATCGATCAGCCATCGTGATGATGCATCCCCTACGGGACAGCGCCAACCCGCCATGTCAAACAAACCATGACGAGCGTGGCCCCTGCCAGATACCCCCACGAACCCCCATTCGTGAAGGGCCTTCGCCCCTGCCTACCGCATCTCGGTCGGAGCGTGGACGCCGAGAACGGCTAAGCCCGATGCCAGAACCGAGACGACGCCCTGGACCATAGCCAGTCGCGCCCTCGTGATCTCTGCATCATTAGTTATAATGAAGCGTAAATAGGGCAAATCCCGCCCCTTCGTCCACAACGCGTGAAATTCACTGGCTAAATCATATAGATAAAAAGCGATTCGGTGCGGTTCATGTGCGACCGCCGCCGCCTCGATTATCCGGGGATAGAGCGCCAGCCGCTTCAAAAGGTCAAGTTCGGCCGGATCCGTCAGCCGCTCCACCGGGGAATCCCCCAAATAGGCCGTCCGGGCCGCGTCATCCTCGGGGAGGTCTGGAACCACCTCGCGGGCATTCTTGAAAATTGAGTGGCCGCGGGCGTGCCCGTACTGGACGTAGAAAACCGGATTGTCCTTCGATTGCTCGAGCACCTTGGCGAGATCGAAATCGAGCACGGCATCGTTCTTGCGGAACAGCATCATGAACCGCACCGCATCGGACCCGACTTCGTCGACCACTTCGCGCAGCGTGACGAAATCGCCGGAGCGCTTCGACATCCGCACCGGCTCGCCGGCGCGCAGCAGGCGAACGAGCTGCACCACCTTGACGTCGAGCGCCGCCTTGCCGCCGCTGACGCCCTTCACCGCCGCCTGCATGCGCTTGATGTAACCGCCATGGTCGGCGCCGAACACGTCGATCATGTCGAAGAAGCCGCGATCGACCTTGTTCTTGTGATAGGCGATGTCGGAAGCGAAGTAGGTGTAAGAGCCATCCGACTTGATTAACGGACGATCGACATCGTCGCCGTAGGCGGTGGCGCGGAACAGCGTCTGGATCCGGTCCTCGTAATCCTCGACCGGCTTGCCCTTCGGCGGCGGCAGGCGGCCCTCGTAGATATCGCCCTTGGCGCGCAGGAAATCGATGGTCTCGGTAACCTTGTTGTTGCCGGTCTCGATCAGCGACCGCTCCGAGAAGAACACCTCGTGCCTGATATTGAGCGCGGCGAGATCGCCCTTGATCATGTCCATCATCATGGCGATCGCCTTGGCGCGCACGATCGGCAGCCAGGCAGCTTCAGCCATCGCCTTCAGCCTGTCTCCGTGCTCGGCCGCAAGCGCCTGCCCGACCGGCACGAGATAGTCGCCGGGGTAAAGCCCTTCCGGGATCTCGCCGATGACTTCGCCGAGCGCTTCCAGATAGCGCAGGTAGGCCGAGCGCGCGAGCACGTCGACCTGCGCGCCGGCGTCATTGATGTAATATTCGCGGGTGACGTCGTAGCCTGCAAAATCCAGCAGGCCGCACAGCGCGTCGCCGAACACCGCGCCGCGGCAATGGCCGACATGCATCGGCCCGGTCGGGTTGGCCGAGACATATTCGACGTTGACCTTGGCGCCGGCGCCGACTGCGCTTTTGCCATAGGCCGCGCCTTCGCGCAGCATGGTGCGCAATTCGTCGGCCCAGACCTGGGGCTTCAAGGTGAGATTGATGAAGCCGGGCCCAGCGACCTCGACGGCGGCAACCAGATCGTCGGCGCGCAATTTTTCCGCGATCTTGTCGGCGAGTTCGCGCGGCTTTGCCTTGGCGTCCTTGGCCAGCACCATCGCGGCGTTGGTCGCCATGTCGCCATGGCTCGCGTCGCGCGGCGGTTCGACCACGACGCGGGAGAAATCGATGCCGGCGGGCCATTGGCCCTCGGCTGCGAGCGCGGCGCAGATCGCCTGCACGCGCGCCAGCGCGTCGGCGAACAGATGCTGTGTGGCTGGCTGATCGGACATGCCCGCCGCCTAACGCAAATCCGGGGTCGAGTCAAAAAGCCGCTGGTGCTCCATCAGGGCGTAGCGGTCGGTCATCCCGGCGATGAAATTGCCAATCCGGCGCGCCCGCTCGCCATCCGTGACGCGCTCGGTACCCTCCACCCATTCGGCCGGCAGGTCCCCCGGCGAATTCTGGTAGCGCGCGAACAGGTCGAACAGGATGCCTTCCGCCTCGCCCATCACCCGCATCACCCGATTGTGGCGGTACATGCGCTGCTTCAGGAACGCCTTGATGGCGGCCTCCTCCTCGGCGACGTCAGGCGGAAAGGCGATCAGCGGCTGGTGATGGTGGCGGACGTCATGAGCCGATTGCGGTTTCGCTTCTGCCAAGCGCCTGCCCGCCTCCGACATGACCGCCATGATCATGTAGGAAATTAGCTCGCGTACCAGTTCCGCGCCGCGCCTGGCGTCGTCAAGGTTGGGATAATGCCGGTCGATTTCGGCGATGATCGCCTCAGTCAGCGGCATCACCTTGAGATCGTCGACAGCAAACAGTCCGGCGCGCAGGCCGTCGTCGATATCGTGGGCATCATAGGCGATGTCGTCGGCAAACGCTGCGGCCTGCGCCTCCAGCGAGGCGTAGCTCCACAGCTCGAGATCGAATTTTTGATCGAAGTCGGAAATGCCGATCGGGATGCCGCGGTCGCGGTAAGGCCCGGCCGGGGCCCCGTCTCGCTCGGTCAGCGGGCCGTTGTGCTTGACGATGCCCTCCAGCGATTCCCAGGTCAGGTTCAGCCCGTCGAACTCAGGATAGCGATGCTCCAGCGAGGTCACGACCCGCAGCGCCTGCGCGTTGTGGTCGAAGCCGCCGTGATCCCTGAGGCATTTGTCGAGCGCCCGCTCGCCAGCATGGCCGAACGGGGGATGGCCGAGGTCATGGGCCAGCGCCAGCGTTTCGGTAAGATCCTCGTCGAGGCCGAGCTGGCGGGCCAGCGCGCGGGCGATCTGCGCCACTTCCAGCGAATGGGTCAGCCGGGTGCGGTAGTGGTCGCCCTCGTGGAACACGAAAACTTGTGTCTTGTGCTTCAGCCGGCGGAACGCGGTGGAATGGATCACCCGGTCGCAATCGCGCCGGAACGGGCTGCGGGTCCGGCTCGGCGGCTCCGGAAACAGCCGGCCGCGGCTCCGGTCAGGGTCGCAGCCATAAAGCGCGCGGGGGGCAGCCATTCCGACCGACACGGTTTTTTAGTCCTTATCCATTTGATTCCGCGAGATTGCGCACTTAACTATGTCTAACGCGCCATACCAAATGAATTGGGTATGACGGGGCCGGAGACCATGCAATGACCACTGCCATCACCGTCAGCGAGCGGGCCGCCCGCCGCATCGGGGAAATCCTCAGGAATGAAGGCGACGGCGCCATGCTGCGCATCTCCGTCGAGGGCGGCGGCTGCTCTGGCTTCCAGTACAAGTTCGACGTCGACCGCGCCAAGGCCGAGGACGACCTCGTGATCGCGCGTGAGGGCGCGGTGGTGCTGGTCGATCCAGCCTCGGTGCCGTTCCTCGCCGGATCCGAAGTCGATTTCGTCGACGACCTGATCGGCGCGTCGTTCCGCGTGGTCAATCCGAATGCCACGGCGTCGTGCGGCTGCGGGACGAGCTTTTCGGTTTGAGAAGGGACGCGAAGGCGTCTCCACTTGTCGTCCCTGCGAACGCAGGGACCCATAACCACCGCCGCCAATCGTTGAAGCACAGCCGGCGACCACCCTCCCCGGATAATATCCGCCGCGGCGTATGGGTCCCGGATCGCGCTCGCTACGCTCGGGACGACGGGTGGTGTAGATCGTCGCTCTACCCATCCTACAACAAACAAGCGCTCTACGCCTCGCGCGCGTAGCGCGGCAAATCGGCTTTTAGCATTTCGAGAACGTCATCCCTGACCGGATCGCGCGTGCCCCGCGTCCAGGCAGCCGCTAGCGGCAGCTTGTTCATGTCGGAGGCGGCAAGGCGGATGAAGCGGACGCCGCGCGTCGCCATGCGCGATGTCCAGCGCGGGACGATTGCGACGCCAAGGCCGGTGGAAACCAGGTTGACGATGGTCTGCTTCTCGTCAGCGATTTGCGACACGCGCGCCTCACAGCCCGCCTCGGCGAACAGTTTCATGGTGAGGTCGTGGCTGTGCGGACGCGAGCGTCGTTCGGGCACGATCAACGGCTCGCGCTCGAGATCGGCGATGGTCACGCGCTTGCGCTGTGACAGCGGATGCCGATCGGCGACCGCGACGACGGCCGTCTCGTGCAGCAGAAACAGAAACTCCAGACGCTTGTCGGGCCGCTCCGGCGGGCGCACGAAGGCGAGATCGAGCCGGCCGGACAACAGCCGCGGCAGCAGGCGCACGGTCTTGTCCTCGACCAGTTGCACGGTGACGTCAGGCCGCCGCCCGCGGAAATCGTGCAACAGCCGCGGCAACAGCCCGGCGGCGGCGCTGTCGATGGCGCCGACGCGAATGATCGCGGCGCGCTTGCGGCCGCCGGTGCGAAACCGCCCTGCAAGCGCATCGGCCTGCGTCAACAGCGCCCGCGCCTCCTTGAGCAGTTCGGCGCCATCATCTGTCAGCGCGACGCTTCGCGTCGTGCGCGTCATCAGCCGCGTGCCGAGATCCTCTTCAAGCAGGCGGATGAAACGGCCGAGCGCCGACGGCAGCATGTCGAGCCGCTGCGCTGCCCGGCCAAAATGCAGTTCCTCGGCGGCAGCCACGAAGCAACGCAAGTGATGAAGGTCCATCGCTCCTCCCCACCAGGATTATATCAATTTTTTGTATAAACGCGAGCCGGTTGTCCATCGGCGGCGGCCGCCACAGGATGCTCCGAGCAAGGCCCGCAGGGTGCCCCTGTCATTGCGAGCGCAGCGAAGCAATCCATAGCTCCGCACGTGGAGCGATGGCTTGCTTCGTCGCTTCGCTCCTCGCAATGACTGGTCTACGAGCGGAGATCGTTTCCAAGGAGAGTTCGATGCGTGAATATTCAATCGCCGCCATTCCGGCCGATGGCATCGGCCCGGAAGTTATCGCCGCCGGCGTCACTGCGCTCGAAAACCTCGCGAGGCGGCTCGGCGACGTGAAATTCAACGTCGAAACCTTCGATTGGGGCTCGGCCTATTATCGCCAGCACGGCGTGATGATGCCGGCCGACGGCCTCGCTACGCTGAAAAAATTCGACGCGATCTATTTCGGCGCGGTCGGCGCGCCCGACGTGCCCGATCACATCACGCTGTGGGGCCTGCGCCTGCCGATCTGCCAGGGCTTTGACCAATACGCCAACGTGCGGCCGACCCGGATCCTGCCCGGCATCACCTCGCCGCTTCGCCATGCCGAGGCGGGCGACCTAGACTGGGTGATCGTGCGTGAAAACTCCGAAGGCGAATATGCCGGCTGCGGCGGACGGGTGCATCGCGGCCTGCCGGAAGAAGTCGGCACGGAAGTCGCCGTCTTCACCCGCGTCGGGGTCCAGCGCATCATGCGCTACGCATTCCGCCTGGCGCAATCGCGGCCGCGAAAACTGCTCACGGTTGTGACAAAATCGAATGCGCAGCGGCATGGCATGGTGATGTGGGACGAGATCGCCGAGCAGGTCTCGAAAGAGTTTCCTGACGTCATCTGGGACAAGATGCTGGTCGATGCGATGACGGTGCGGATGACGCTGAAGCCGCAGAGCCTTGACACCATCGTCGCGACCAACCTTCACGCCGATATCCTGTCCGATCTCGCCGGTGCGCTCGCCGGCAGCCTCGGCGTAGCGCCGACGGCGAACATCGATCCGGAGCGGCGCTTTCCCTCAATGTTCGAACCGATCCACGGCTCGGCGTTCGACATCACCGGAAAGGGCATTGCCAACCCGGTTGCGAGTTTCTGGACGGCATCGCAGATGCTCGACCATCTCGGCGAGGCCGAAGCCTCGGCGCGGCTGATGCGTGCCGTGGAAAAGGTCACGGGCGCCGGCATCACGACGCCCGATGTCGGCGGCACAGCGACGACCAAGGATGTCACCGCGGCCGTTGTGGAGGCGATCCATAGCTCCAATGTGTGAGGCCCGCACGGCAAACCGGTCGTGCGGCAAGAGGCCTGCGTTCAAAGCCAAACAAAACAAATTCTCCGGGAGGCACGTATGAGGAAAACAGCCGTCATCACCGCAGCGCTTACGATGCTCAGTTCGACCGCTTTGGCGCAGAACTATCCCAACAGGCCTATTACGTTGCTGGTCCCGTTCGCCGCCGGCGGCGCCACCGACACGGTCGCGCGGGTGACGGCGCAATCGATGTCAAAACTCCTGGGCCAGACCATCGTCATCGAGAACGCGACCGGCGCCGGCGGCACCATCGCGGCCACGCGCGCCTCACGCGCGGAGGCGGACGGCTACACGCTCCTGATCCACCATATCGGCATCTCCACAGCCGCCACGCTGTATCGCAAGCTGCCTTACGACACCAAGACGGCATTCGCGCCGATCGGCCTTGTCACCAATGCGCCGATGACGATCATCGGCCGGCCCGATTTGCCGCCGAACACACTCGCCGAACTCGTTACCTACATCAAGGCCAACGGCGACAAGATGACGTTCGGCAATGCCGGCCTCGGCGCCGCGTCGCACCTCTGCGGCATGCTGTTCATGACTGCGGTCGGCAAGGAAATCCTGACCGTGCCCTACAAGGGCAATGCGCCCGTCATGAACGATCTGATCGCCAAGCAGATCGACCTCTCCTGCGACCAGACCACCAACACCACGAGCCCGATCGCGTCGAAGATGGTCAAGGCTTACGCCATCACGACGAAGACACGGCTCGCGTCCATGCCCGATCTGCCTGCCGCCGACGAAGCGGGCCTGAAAGGCTTTGAAGTCGGCGCATGGCACGGCATCTACGCGCCGAAGGGTACGCCCGACGAGATCGTCCAAAAACTCTCCAAGACGCTGCAAGAGGCGTTGCGCGATCCGGATTTGGTGAAGCGGTTCAACGACATCAACACGGAACCTGTCCCGCAAAGCGAAGCGACGCCTGAGGCGCTGAAGACAAAACTGATCAGCGAGGTCGATCGCTGGGCGCCGATCATCAAGGCGGCGGGGCAGTTCGCGGATTGAGGAAAAGCTGTCAGATCGCGCGCCCGCCGCCGCGCGGGCCGCGCGTGATGTCAGTCGTTGATGTGTTATCAGCAACTACGAGCAACACGCCGCGCCGTCCGACTCGCCGATTCGCTGGGCCTGAACAGGTGGACACGGTATCGACCCGTAGGAACAGAACACGCAACAATCGCCCGCTTTCGGCTTCAGCTTCGTGCCGCAGCCCGTGCATTCATAGAAAAACTGACAGGCATCGGTGGGCATCCTCTCCATTTTTGAAACGGCGCAGTGCGGACATGTGATCGTCGATTCCAGCATCATGGCATCAGCTCTTCGGCGCTGACGGATAGCCGGCGTTGGTCGTCGCCGACATCAACCGGCTCACATCGGTTTTGGCATCGTCATAGACGATCGTTGCCGTCTTGTCCCTGAAGGACACGGCAACCTTGGCGACGCCGGGAACGGCTTGCAAGCTGCTCTTGACGATGGAAGGGCATGACGCGCAGTCCATGTTGACCACGGCCAGGGTGATCGTTCTGTCTTCGGCCAATGCTGCTGGCGAAGCGATGATGCCGATTGCAAATGCTGTGCGGGCGAAAACCTTATGCATGGCAGTTCTCCGGTCACGAATTGAGAAACAGTCGCGCGATGAGGTCGAGGCCAATCGCGGCGGCGACGAGGATCGTCGCCAGGATAAGCGTCGTTTTGACGATGCGATCCGAAACCGGGCGCGCGCACGCTTCCAAATCGGCGCAGGCGCGCGTTGAAGATCGGTAAACCAGCCAATAGCCGTATCCGAGGAGCATGAGCGTCGCAGCGATGAAGAAAGGCTGATAGGGGGCGATCCGGGTGAAATTCCCAATCCATGCACCGCTGACGCCAAGACCGAACAGGACCAGCGGCAGGATACAGCAGGAGGACGCCGCCAGCGCCCCAAGCAGGCCGCCCGCGGCAACCAGACTTTGCCGCCGTCGGCGATCGTCAAAGTGATCAACTTCGTTGAATTTCATGGGCTAAAGCGTGCATCCTGTAGTCACTACAGGATCAAGGACAATATCATGCTCACCATCACGACTTCGCGAGCCGAAACTCTTTCGATCGGCGAGCTGTCCCGGCTTAGCGGCGTGAACATTGAGACCATCCGCTACTACGAGCGGATCAAGATGCTGCCGACACCACCCCGAACGACGAGCGGCCGGCGGGTTTACGGACCAGCCGAAAAACGGGCATTGGGTTTCATCCGTCGTTCTCGCGAACTCGGGTTCACGCTAGAGGAGATCCGGGCCTTGCTCGCCCTGGGCGGTCCAGCGCGGGCCTCCTGTGCCGACGTACACAAGATCGCAAGCACTCATCTGAACAACGTTCGCAGCAAACTTGCGGACCTCGTTAAGCTCGAGTCCGTTTTGGCGGAAACAATTGCGCAATGCAGTGACGGAACGAGTCCCGATTGCCCGGTGATCGATATTCTGGATGCAGACAGGTAAGGCAACGTAACTCTTTAACGTCCTCACCGCTCCGAGCCGAATAACGCCCGCGCATTCCCATTGGCAATTTGCGCCGCGATCTTCGGCGGCAACTGCGCAAGCCACGCCCGATATCCGGCGATGATCTCGCCGTAGCTCTCCCAGCGCTCGTTGATCCAGGTGTCGGAGCCGAGCAGAAAGCGGTCCGGGAAGCGCTCGAACAGCGCGCGCCATTCCGCCGTCAGCTTGCCGCTGCCGTTGGTGATGCCGCCGCGGTAGGACAACTCGCCCCACAGCTTCGGATATTTCGACAGCATCTCCGCGACGCGGTCGGTCGAGAGACCGAAACCGGTATGGGCCCAGATGATGCGGGCGCGCGGATTGTGGCGCATCAGGATTTCGACGGCCACGTCATCGGCGTGGGCGTGCAGATAGAGGTCGTGCTCGACCGCGAAATCGACGGTCTTCTTCACCCACTCGGTATCGGCCGCCTTGCCCGAAATGTGGAACTCGCCGATGCCGCGGTAATAGCCGAGTTTGAACTCGTCCTGCACGAGGTCGAAGATGAAGGGGTCGCCGAACCAGGTCTGAATGTCGGCGCGCACCCGATAGGGCCGGATGAACGGCACGATCCAAAGACCCTGCGGCTTGGCATCCATGAGCGCATGCGTGCCGGCGTTCGGACGGCTGGTCGCGAGGATGCCGGTGACGCGGTGCCTTTTGAACAGCGCCAGCACCTCGTCGACGCCAAAATGCGGTTTTGGCTCCCAATTGTAGTGCAGATGGGCGTCGAAGATTTCGATCGGCTCGTCGGCGTTGGCGCAATCGATCGTGCCCGCCGCCCATGCGAGCGCGACCAGCAAGGCGATGAATCGCGATGCCCGCCCGAACGTCGTCATTCGGCGGCGACCACGTGCGGCCGCTCGCCCTCGCCCGCTTCCTGCAGTTGCGGTTCGAGCTTGCGCCGCAGGCGGCGATCGATGCGGTCGAGATAAATGTAGATCACGGGCGTGATGTACAGCGTCAGCAGTTGCGACAGGCAGAGTCCGCCGACCACGGCGACGCCGAGCGGCTGGCGCAGCTCGGCGCCGGCACCGGCGCCAAGCGCGATCGGCAGCGTGCCGAAGATCGCGGCGAACGTCGTCATCATAATCGGACGGAAACGCAAGAGCGCCGCTTCCCGGATCGCGTGCTCGGCGCTTAAGCCGACGCGGCGACGCTCCAGCGCGAAGTCGACCATCATGATGGCGTTCTTCTTGACGATGCCGACCAGCATCACGATGCCGATCATCGCAATCACGGACATTTCCATCCCGAACATCATCAGGGTCAGGATCGCGCCGATACCGGCCGACGGCAGGCCGGAGATGATGGTGATCGGATGGATGAAGCTCTCGTAGAGAATGCCGAGGATGACGAAGGCGGCGAACACTGCGGCGAGGATCAGGACGCCCTGCCCGCGCAGCGAATCCTGGAACACCTGCGCGGTGCCTGAGAATCCGGTGGCGATCGTCGCCGGCAGATTCGAAGCCTGCTCCAGCTTGGTAATCTCGTCGACCGCGTAGCCCAGCGAATAGCCCGGCGCGAGGTTGAAGGAGATCGTCACCGCCGGCTGCTGCGCCTGGTGGTTGATCTGCAGCGGACCGACGGTCGGAACCAGTTTTGCCACCGCCGACAGCGGGATGGTCTGGTTGTTCTGGGTCTTCATGTAGAGCTTGGAGAGATCGGACGGATCGATCCTGAACTGCGGCTGCACCTCCAGGATGATCTGGTAGTCGTTCGACGGCATGTAGATGGTGCCGATCTGACGCGAGCCATAGGCGTTGTAGAGCTGGTTGCGAACCTGATCGACGGTGACGCCGTAGACGGCAGCCTTTTCGCGGTCGATATCGACCGTCATCTGCGGGTTCTTGATGTAGAGGTCGGTGGTGACGTCGAGCAGGCCCGGCAGCTTCTCGATCTTCTCGCGCATTTCCGGCGCAAGCCGGTACAGCGAGTCGGTGTCGCCGCTCTGCATCACATACTGATACTGGCTCTTCGAGATCCGGCCGCCGATGTTGAGGTTCTGGATCGGCTGGAAGAACGCCTGCATGCCCGGAACCTGCCGCGCCTTGCCGCGCAGCCGCCCGATGATCGTGTTGAGGTTGTCGCGCTCCTTTTTCGGCTTCAGGGCGATGAACAGGCGTCCATAATTCGCCGTCGGATTGGGGCCGCCCGAGCCGACGGTGGAGTTGATGTAGTCGATCGCCGGATCGGATCTCAGCACGTCGACCAGCGCCTGCTGCCGCTCCTTCATCGCATCGAAGGAAGTATCGGTGGCGGCTTCGGTCACGCCGATCAGGAAGCCGGTGTCCTCCTGCGGGAAGAAGCCCTTGGGCACGATCATGTAGAGGTAGACGGTGCCGCCAAGCGTCGCCAGCGTCACCATCAGCATCATGAATTTGCGGGCCAGCACCCAGTCGAGCGTCCATTCATAGGCGCGCAGCCAGGATTCGAACATCCTCTCGAAGATGCGAAGCACGATGTTCGGCCGCTTGGTCGCGTCATGCGCCCGCAGCACGCGCGCGCACAGCATCGGGGTCAGCGTCAGCGACACGAATCCGGACACCAGGATGGCGACCGATACCGTCACCGCAAATTCGCGGAACACGCGGCCGACGATGCCGCCCATCAGGAGCACCGGAATGAACACCGCGATCAGCGAAAAGGTGATCGAAATGATGGTAAAGCCGATCTCGCGGGCGCCCTTCAGCGCCGCCTCGAACGGCCGCATGCCGTGCTCGATGTGGCGGACGATGTTTTCCAGCATGACGATGGCGTCGTCGACCACGAAGCCGACCGACAGCGTCATCGCCAGCAGCGTCATGTTGTTGATGGAATAGTCGAGCGCGTACATCACCGCGCAGGTGCCGAACAGCGAAATCGGCACCGCCAGCGCCGGAATGAAGGTCGCGGACGCCGAGCGCAGGAACAGGAAGATCACCAGGATCACCAGCCCGATCGCGATCAAAAGCGTTTCCTCGACGTCGGCCACCGCCTGGCGGATCGAGATCGAACGGTCCATCAGCACGTTGATCGAGACCGATGGCGGAATCTGCGCCCGCAGCACCGGCAGTTTGGCCAGGATGGAGTCGACCACCGCCACCGTGTTGGCGTCCGGCTGCTTCTGGATGCCGAGCACGATGGAACGGTCGCCGTTCAGCCAGCTCGCGATCCGCTCGTTCTCGACGCTGTCGTAGATCCGCGCCACCTCGTCGAGCTTGACCGGGGAGCCGTTGCGCCAGGCCACCACGATCTGGCGATAGTCCATCGCCTTATCCATCTGGCCCGAGGCCTGCAGGGCTACGTCCTGCTTCGGTCCGTTCAGCGTACCGACCGGGGTCGAGGAATTGGCGGCCGAAACTGCATTGCGAATGTCCTCGAGCGACAGCCCGCGCGCCGCGGCGGCCTCCGGATCGGCCTGAACGCGGATGGCGAATTTCTGGGCACCGTAGACGCTGACCTGGGCGACGCCTGGAATCTGCGACAGGGTTTGGCCGATCGTGATCTCGCCATACTCGTTGACCGCCGACAGCGGCAGCGTCGACGAGCCGAGCACCACGAACAGCACCGGGAAATCGGCCGGATTCACTTTGCGGAAACTCGGCGGAATGATCATCTCGCGCGGCAACCGGCGCTGCGCGATCGTCAGCGCGGTCTGTACGTCCAGCGCGGCGGCATCAATGTTGCGGTTGAGGTCGAACTGGATGGTGATGGTGCTGGTGCCCTGCGACGAGTTCGACGACATCGACGAGATGCCGGCGATCGTCGAGAGCTGGCGCTCGATGACGCCCGCAACCGAGGACGCCATGGTGTCCGCGCTCGCGCCCGGCAGGGTTGCGGTCACGGCGATAGTCGGGAAGTCGACCCGCGGCAGCGCCGAGACCGGCAATAAGCGAAAGCCGAAGATCCCGAACGCGATGATCGACGCCGTGATCAGCGTCGTCATGACCGGCCGGCGGATGCAGAGTTCGGACAGGGTCATCGGCTACGCCCCGGCCTTTTTGGCCCGCGGCTCGACCCGCGTTCCGTCAGACAGCAATAATTGCCCGTCGACCACCACGTTCTCGTCGCCGGCGAGCCCCTCCGAAATCACCGACGAGCCCTGCGACGTCCGGTCGACCGTGACCGGTTGGACCTTGGCGACCCCGTCCTTGACCACAAAGACGAAATTGCCGCTCTGGCTGCGCTGCACGGCGACCGTCGGCACCACGATTGCGTCTTCGCTGCGAATGACGAGCTTGGTGGCGACCAGCGTGCCCGGCCACAACGTCTCATTCTCATTGGCCATAATGCCGCGCACGGTGACCATACCGGTGGTCGCGTCCACGGTGTTTTCGACCATCGCGACCTTGCCGGTCTCTGAACGCCGATGGCCCGGGATCATCGCGGTGACGGTGGAGATCCCTTTCGCCATCGATTCCCGCAGATCGACCAGCACGCGCTGCGGTACCGCGAATGTCACATAGACCGGCGCCATCTGGTTGATGACCGCAAGCGGGGTGGTATCGGCGGGACGCACGAAATTGCCGACCTTCACGTTGGCCGCGCTGATCCGGCCCGAGAAAGGCGCGCGGATCATGGTGTAGCTTTTCTGGACCTTCAGGTTGTCCAGCGCAGCCTGATTGGCCTTGATGGTACCGGTCAGGATATCGGACTGTGTCCTGGCGTTGTCGACGTTGACCTGCGTGGTCGCGCCCTTGGCGACCAGATCGTTGAAGCGGCGGAGGTCACGCTGCGCGCCCTCGAGCTGCGCCTGGTCCCTGGCGAGCACGCCCTCGGCCTGTTCGATCTGGGCGTCGATCTGGCGGCTATCGAGCGTGAACAGCAAGTCGCCCTGGTTGACCTTGGCGCCATCCTCGAAATGCACCGCGACGATGGTGGTTTCCAGCCGCGATTTCAGCGCGACGCTGGAGATCGGCGTCACCGTCCCATTGGCGTCGACATCGACCGGGACGGATTTGCGCTCCGCCTTCGCCATTTCGACCGAAACCGTCCGCGGCCGCTGCGGGGCTTGAGCGCTGCTGCTGCCGCCCATCCATGAGGAGCGGGTAATGAAGCCGGCCGCGGTAGCAATGGCAATGGCGCCGGTAACAAGTATCAAGGTACGCTTTTTCATATTTTTCACGCTCGCCGGTCCCACAACGGACGGGACGGTTTACTCCTGCCCCTTGACGGCGATGTTCGCGCCTTATTCTTAAACGGTTATCACAGCCCGGCTGCACATGGTATGCCACTGCAGCAGAAATTGTGTAGTTACGATCCGGACAGAATTCATGCGTGTTGCAACCTGGAACGTCAATTCGATCCGGCAGCGGCTCGAGCCTCTCATGACGTGGCTGAAAGACTGCTCGCCGGACGTCGTCTGCCTGCAGGAAACCAAGTGCGTTGACGATGCGTTCCCGCGGCTGGAGATCGAGTCGCTTGGCTATAACGTCGTCACCCACGGCCAGAAGACCTTCAACGGTGTCGCCCTGCTGTCGAAACTGCCGTTCGACGAGACCAAATCGGGCCTGGCCGGCGACGACGAGGACGCCCATGCCAGATTCCTCGAAGGCGTGGTGACGCTGAAGACCGGCGTGATGCGGATAGCCTGCCTCTATCTGCCCAACGGAAACCCACCGGATACGGACAAATACCCCTATAAACTCAAATGGATGTCGCGGCTTCTTGAGTACTCGAAAGAGCGGCTTAAGGCGGAAGAGCCGCTGGTGCTCGCAGGCGACTTCAACGTCATTCCGGCTGCCGCCGACGTCTATAACCCCGCCGCCTGGGGTAACGACGCGCTGTTCCGCCCGCAAACCCGCGAGGCCTTCCAGTCCCTGCTCGGCCTCGGCCTGACCGATGCGCTGCGCGCTGTGACCGACGAACCGGGCCTCTACACCTTCTGGGACTACCAGGCGGGGGCCTGGCAGAAGAACTGGGGCCTTCGAATCGACCACCTCCTGCTGTCGCCGCAGGCCAGCGACCGCCTGACCGACGTCGGCGTCGACAGCTACGTCCGCGCCTGGGAGAAACCGTCCGACCACGTGCCGGTTTGGGCGGATTTCGATCTGGAGAAGGCTTGAGCGACAGAATCGTAGGTTGGGCAAAGCGACTTGTCCGCTCGCAGAGCGAGGCGGAAGCGTGCCCACCATTTCCATCTGTGATTTCGGAGAGACGGTGGGCACGGCGCTAACGCGCCTTTTGCCCACCATACGACAGCGCGGCGTCAGTCTCGCTTGCCCTGCACCCAGTGCTCGAGCATTTGCAACGCCGTGGCGCGGTCGTCGTCGGAGGCCTTGGCGAAGGCGCGGTTGTAGCTTTCGCGGATCCAGGTCTCGTCGGGGGCAGCGTTGTCCCGCGCCAGCGTCAGCCACATCAATCCGCGGGCGGCTTGCCGCGGCAGCCGGTCGCCGTTGAACAGCATCTGGCCGAGCATGGCCTGCGCCTGATGCTGGCCCTTCTGGGCGGCCAGACCAAGCCAGCGCGCCCCATAGCGGAAATCGTCGCGCGAGGCGTCCGGGGTCTTCAGGTAAAGCCGCGCCAGATCGTATTGCGCGTCGGCATTGCCGAAATAGGACGCGGCATAGGAGAACATCTCCCGGGCGCGATCGGTGTCCGCCTTGATCTTGGAGTTCGGGATGCCGTTGAGATAGTAGCGCCCCAACGCCACGAAGGCGTTAGCCACGATCGCAGCCTGCGGCGCCGACGGGCTATCCTCGGCATGCGCGTTGGCGATGCGGCTGAAATATTCGAAGGCGCGCAGGTCGTCCTGCACCACGCCATCGCCGTCGGCATACATCCGGCCGAGCTTCCACTGCGCGACGGGATGGCCACCCTCGGCGGCGTATTGCAGCGAAGTCAACGAAGGCGCGTTAACCGCAGTCGCCGCGGCGGTAGCTGTCGCGGACGGAGCCTTCTTCAGCGCCTGCGCCGTGACGGCCTGCGCGGCCGCGGGCTGGTTCATTATGGGGAGCGCGGCGTCCGGCTTCACCGGTGCGCCATCAAATGCGAATCCAGGAGCAGCCACTGGTGCGGCCCCCAACATCAACGCAAGAATGATACGCCTAGATGTCCGCATAACACTGTTTCTCGTGCGCACCGCCAGGATGGGTCACAGCCCCATCCACCGCCGGCCCAACCTGTTGGGCATATTTCCACAGCGCACCCGACGTATGGTTAGTCTGTCGAGGCAGCCATTTGGTTTTACGTTCGGTGAGTTCGGCGTCGGTCAATTTTACGTTAAGAGTTCCGGCCTCGGCGTCGATCTCGATAATGTCACCATTCTGCAACAGGGCGATCGGGCCGCCCACGGCCGCCTCCGGTCCGACATGGCCGATGCAGAAGCCACGGGTGGCGCCAGAGAACCGGCCGTCGGTGATCAGGGCGACCTTGCCGCCCATCCCCTGCCCGGTCAGCGCCGCGGTCGTCGAGAGCATCTCCCGCATGCCGGGACCGCCGCGCGGCCCCTCGTAGCGGATCACGATGACCTCGCCCTCTTTGTAGGTCTTTTTCTGGACTGACTCGAAGGCGTCTTCCTCGCGGTCGAAGCAACGGGCAGGACCAGTAAATTTCAACTTCGACATGCCCGCGACCTTCACGATCGCACCCTCCGGCGCGAGATTACCCTTCAACCCGACAACGCCTCCCGTGACGGTGATCGGGTTGTCGGCGGACCGCACCACATCCTGGTGCGGATTCCATTTCACGCTCTTGAGGTTTTCGGCGATCGTACGGCCCGTGACGGTAATGCAATCTCCGTGCAGGTGGCCATTGTCGAGCAGCGTCTTCATCAGAAGCGGAATGCCGCCAACCTCGAACATGTCTTTGGCAACATAACGGCCCCCTGGCTTCAAATCCGCGACATAAGGAGTCTTTTTGAAGATTTCGGCGACGTCGAATAAGTCAAATTTTATCCCACACTCATGCGCGATCGCCGGCAGGTGCAGCGCAGCATTGGTCGACCCGCCGGAGGCCGCAACGACGGCGGCGGCGTTTTCCAGCGAACGGCGGGTGACGATGTCGCGCGGGCGGATGTTGGCTGCGATCAGCTCCAGAATCTTCTCGCCGGCGGCGGTGCAAAACGCGTCGCGAATCTCGTAAGGCGCCGGCGCGCCGGCCGAATAGGGCAACGCCAGGCCAATCGCCTCTGACACGGTCGCCATGGTGTTGGCAGTGAATTGCGCGCCGCACGCCCCGGCCGAGGGGCAAGCCACCCGCTCGATTTCGTCGAGATCAGCATCCGACATGTCACCGACCGAGTGTCGGCCTACCGCTTCGAACATGTCCTGCACCGTGACTTGCTGGCCGCGGAAATTGCCCGGCAGAATCGAGCCGCCATAGATGAAGATCGAGGGCACGTTGAGCCTGACCATCGCCATCATCATGCCCGGCAGCGACTTGTCGCAGCCGGCGAGCCCGACGAGGGCGTCATAGGCGTGGCCGCGGACGGTCAGCTCGACCGAGTCGGCGATGCATTCCCTGGACGGCAGGGACGAGCGCATGCCGTCGTGGCCCATGGCGATGCCATCGGTCACGGTGATGGTGCAGAATTCGCGCGGGGTGCCGCCGGCGGCCGCGACGCCCTTCTTGACCGCCTGCGCCTGGCGCATCAGCGAGATATTGCAGGGTGCGGCTTCATTCCAGCAGGACGCGACGCCGACGAAAGGCTGGTGGATCTGCTGGGTGGTCAGCCCCATCGCGTAGAGATAGGACCGATGAGGGGCACGCTCCGGCCCCTCCGTCACGTGACGGCTCGGCAACCTCTTCTTGATGTCGGTCTTGGCGTCCATCAGCGGAACCTGTTCTCCCAGCCATCTCCCTGTCGGTCTCGGGAGCAATTTCCCGTCGCCTTTGCCCGCTGTGGCCAATCAGCTATGAAAGAAATGGTTTCATGGAGGGGTGTGGCCAAAAAGCGGCGCAAGCAAGAGGCAGGCGGGACGGTTAACCAAATCTTCCCCTGATGTTGCAGTTACGCAACAATCGTGGCCCGCCGGCAACCATTATTCGGGCTTATCAAATCGCGTGCCCGTCGAAGAACCTCGTTCCGGGAGACCGCGCTTCAACCGATCACAACCTGAGGGCGACGGCGAAATGCCGCGCGACCAGCCTCGCCGCGAATCGGACAGTGCAACCCGAACGACATGCACGGCGCCAATCTTCGATTGCCGCCATTGCGCATACCGAAAGTTACATCCCGTGCCATGCCGGGCGTTCGAAAGGATCGCGTCATTTTTGTGCGGCCGGCACTCTTTGCGCCAGTTTTCGTCACGCAATGATGTGGCCCGCGACATGCGTACCGTCGGCGCTTGTCGTTCATATGCAAGAGAGAACAATGCGGTACGCGATTTGTCGCATACGCTTTGATCGCCGGCTGGAATTGAGGCGCTGGCCCAAGGATCGGCGCACGAACGCCTTTCGCGTCACCATATTGCCCCTGCACAGCGCAAATCCGCCGCGCACACGTCCAGCCACGGGCCCGTTTTGCTGTTTCTTCTTCGATGCGGGTGAAGGATCCTGCCTCACGTCCTTCCCGCGCGCATCACGCGAGGCTTTCCCAAAGTCCGTGGTCGTTTCTAGTCCGTGAGGCCTCTGAGTAAGAGGTTCGACTAATGGCACGCTTCAATCTGAACAGGTTCTTCGACGACGGCCGTCTCGATGATTTTTTAGCCCGATTTACGGGCGGCAGCGCCGACCATGATCATCTGAACGGCACAACGGGCAACAACGTCTTGTACTCCGGTGCCAAGGCGGACTCGGTCGCCGGCATGGCCGGTAACGACACGCTCAACGCCGGCTCCGGCGACGACAAGGTGTGGGGTGGCTCGGGCAACGACAATCTCTCGGGCGGCTCCGGCGGCGATCTCCTGGTCGGCGGCTTCGGTTCCGACCGGATGGATGGCGGATCGGGCAATGACACGTTGCTCAGCCGGTCGGACGCCGGCGAGATGGTCGCGGCCCAGGACGGCACCACCCAGATCTTCGCTGAGGAAACCGCGGCGTTCAAGGCGGTCAACGACACCCTCACCGGCGGCAGGGGCGGCGACACCTTCCGCTTCGAAGGCATGGTGAACGCCAAGGACGAGATCGTCGCCAAGCATGTCAACGACGACGGCACCATCGACTGGGTTGGCGTCACCGGCGAGAACGGCGCCACGCATGATCACTGGGTCGACGGCTTCGGCAACGACGTGATCCGCGACTTCAACCGCGCCCAGGGCGACAAGATCGAAATCTCGGCGCACACCGCCGAGGTCAAGTCAATCGAGCACAAGGACAGCAACGGCGACGGCAGGAACGACTATAGTGTGATCACCGTCATCAGCCAGCAAGGTAATGCCGGCGCGCATGACGAGGATCTGCTCGGCACCATCACCGTCTACGGCAACCTGGTGAAGCAGAGCGACATCAACGTTACCCAAACCGTGTATGGCGCCTACGAGAAGGTCGGCGAACTCGGCGGCGCGCACTTCGATATCGAAGACGATGGCGTGCTGGCCGGTGGCGGCACCGACGGCGGCCACCACAACGAAATGACGGCGATGGCCAACATGGCCACCTACGCGTAAGCAGCGATCAAGGAACAAGGGTCGCCTCCAGACCCTTGTTCTGCAGCGTCCGGCGCCGATTAAGTCGGAGCCGGGCGCTGGACTGCGTCGATCCATGGACGGCTTAGCCGCTGCAGTCCGAAGAGATCGGACAAATCAGCACACTTACCAACGCATTTTCGCACTATTTCTTTCCCGGCGCGACCGGCGGAAGGTCAGCATCGCTGGTCACCTCTTTGGTCCCGCCCAATTCACCGCCGGTGAGAATGAATGCCGCAGCAGCCAAAGCGATGACTCCGCCGAGAATGAGTCCGATTGTGCCCTTGGTTCGGTTGTCGTTGTCAGCCATCGTGCGCTCCGTATAAGAGCGTTAAACGTCCGCACTCCCCGTAGGTTCCCTGCCCGAAGCTAATCCACCTTGACGTTGGCAGCCTTGATCATCGGCCACCATTTTGCGATTTCGGCCTTTTGCCAGGCGCCGAGCGCTTCGGGCGTGAGCTTGTCTTTGGGCGGCATTTGCAGGCCGAGGTTTTCAAGCTGCTTGCGCACCGCCGGATCGTTCAACGCCTCCACCGCCGCCGCATTCAGCTTAGAGATGACGTCCTTCGGCGTATCCTTGGGCACCCAGAGGCCGGACCATAGCGTCATGTGGAAGCCGGGCAGCCCCGCCTCGTCCACGGTCGGGATGTCGGAGGCGGATTCCACGCGCTTGCTATCGGTGATGGCATAGGCGCGGATGTTGCCGGCCCGCACCTGCCCGATCGAGTTCGAGGTCTGGTCGACGATCATGTCGATCTGGCCGGCGACGAGATCATTCATCGCGGGGCCGGTGCCGCGATACGGCACATATTGCAGCTTGATGCCGGTAACGTTCTCGAAATAGACCCCGGCGATATGGCTGCCGGAGCCGGCGCCCGCCGTGCCCGCGGTCGCCGGCGTCGGCTGCGCCTTCAGCCACGCCACAAATTCCTTCAGTGAGGTTGCGGGCACCGCCTTCTTGCTGACGATGATCATCGGATTGCTCGGCAGTAGCGCGACCGGTTCGAGGTCGGTGACGAGGTCGTAGCCGAGCTTGTAGATCGCGCCATTGGCGACGTGGGTGCCGAGGTGGCCGAAGCTGATCGTGTAGCCATCAGGCGGCGAACGCACCGCGCGGCCGACGCCGACCGAACCGGCCGCTCCCGTCACGTTCTCGACCAGGACCTGCTCGCCGAGCGTGACCTTCATGCGCTCGGCGAGAATCCGCGCCATCGCATCCGACGGACCGCCGGCGGAGAACGGCACGATGATGGTGAGGGGACGCGAAGGAAAGTTTTGCGCTGCCGCAACACCACCGAACGCCAACACTGCAATCGCGGCCAGAATGATCTTTCGCATCTCATGCTCCCATCACATTCCGCCGCATGACGGTCAGAGATTGGCGTAGTCGATCGGCTGGTGGCGATCGAGCGTTCGCGTGACCGGCGGCAGCGGATATTTAAGCCCTGTCGCGCAATTGAACAGCATGACGCGGTCGTTCTTCGTCACGCGGCCGTCGGCAAGGCTTTGCTGATAGGCAGCATACGTCGCCGCCCCTTCCGGACACAACAGCAGGCCCTCCTCACGCGCGACTTCGTTGAGCGCAGCAGAAATCTTCTCATCCGGGACCGCGATCGCAAATCCCTTGCTCTCGCGGACCGCGCGCAGGATCAGAAAATCTCCGACCGCCTGCGGCACACGGATGCCCGAGGCAATGGTGTGGGCATCCTCCCAGCGCGGGGCGTGCTCGGTACCGTTCTCGAAGGCGCGCACCATCGGCGCGCAGCCGGACGCCTGTACCGCGACCATCCGCGGCCGCTTGGCGCCGATGAAGCCGATGGCTTCCAGTTCGGCAAACGCCTTCCACATGCCGATCAGGCCGGTGCCGCCGCCGGTCGGGTAGAAGATCACGTCGGGCATCTCCCAGCCGAGCTGTTCGGCGAGTTCGAGGCCCATCGTCTTCTTGCCTTCGATCCGGTAAGGCTCCTTCAGCGTCGAGGTATCGAACCAGCCGGCCTTTGCCTTCCCCTCACCGACGATCTTGCCGCAATCGTCGATCAGACCGTTGACGCGATAGACGGTGGCGCCCTGCAGCTCGATCTCGCTGATGTTCACCTCCGGCGTGTCGGCGGGGCAGAAGATCGTCGTCTTGATGCCGCAGGACGTCGCGTAGGCCGCGAGCGCCGCGCCCGCATTGCCGTTGGTCGGCATCGCCATGTGCTTGATACCGAGCGCCTTGCCCATCGACACCGCCATGACAAGGCCGCGGGCCTTGAACGAGCCGGTCGGCAGACGCCCTTCGTCCTTGACGATGATCTCGCCGCCGCCGAGTTTTTTCGCAAGCTTCGGCAGCCGGATCAGTGGCGTCGTCACTTCGCCGAGGCTGACGATGTCCGTGACCTTACGCACCGGCAGCAGCTCGCGATAGCGCCACATGTCGGCCGGGCGCTGCGCGAGGGCTTCCTTGGTCAGCGCCTTCTTCACGCCAGCGAGGTCGTAGCGCACCAGTAGCGGCTTGCCGGCCTTGGAGAGGTTGTGGATCTGGTCGGCCTCGTACCGATCGCCTTCCATCGCGCATTCGAGATGGGTCACAAACGTCGGGCGTTCAATGGTCAGGTTGTCGTTGTCTTTCACGCTTCGTTTCTTTCTTATTGAGCAATCTCGTTGTCCGTCATTGCGAGGAGCTCTTGCGACGAAGCAATCCATAGCGCCGCAAGCGGATAGATGGATTGCTTCGCTTCGCTCGCAATGACGGCGGCATCAGATATTCAGCACGCGGCCGTAGGCATCCAGCACGGCCTCCTTCATCATCTCGGACAGCGTCGGATGCGGGAATATGGTGTGCATCAACTCCTCCTCCGTAGTCTCCAGGTTCATGGCGACCACGTAACCCTGGATCAACTCGGTCACCTCCGCGCCGATCATGTGGGCGCCGAGCAATTGCCCCGTTCTCTTGTCGAAGATCACCTTGACCAGACCCTGATCCTCACCGAGCGCAATCGCCTTGCCGTTGCCGACGAACGGGAAACGGCCGACGCGGATTTCGCGGCCGCCCTCTTTCGCCTTCGCCTCGGTCAGCCCCACGGAAGCAATCTGCGGGTGACAATAGGTGCAGCCGGGAATGAGGTTCTTGTCCATAGCGTGCGGGTGCAGGCCCTTGATGGCCTCGATGCAGACGACGCCTTCGTGCTCGGCCTTGTGGGCGAGCATCGGCGGACCTGCGACGTCGCCAATGGCATAGATGCCGGGGACATTGGTCTTGCCGTAGCCGTCGATCACGACGACGCCGCGGTCGGTCTTGACGCCGAGTTTTTCGAGGCCGAGCCCTTCGACATTGCCGACCACGCCGACCGCCGAGATCACCCGCTCGAACTCGACCGTCTGCGGCTTCTTGCCGTCGTCGATGGTGGCGACCACGCTGTCGGCCTTCTTCTCGAGCTTCGTGACTTTGGTGTTTGAGAGAATCTTGATGCCCTGCTTCTCGAACCGCTTGCGCGCAAGACCGGCGATCTCGGCGTCCTCGACCGGGAGGATCTGCGGCAACACCTCGACCACGGTGACGTCAGCACCCATGGTGTGGAAGAACGAGGCGAACTCGATGCCGATCGCGCCGGAGCCGACCACCAGCAGCGATTTCGGCATCCGATCCGGGACCATCGCCTCGAAATAGGTCCAGACCAGTTTCTTGTCGGGCTCGAGCCCCGGCAGCACGCGCGGCCGCGCGCCAGTGGCGATGATGATGTGCTTGGCCTGATAAGCCCCCTCGCCCAACGCGCCCTTTGGCGCCTCGACCTGCGACTTCTTCACCGTGACCTTGCCGGGCGCGTCGATCGACGCATCGCCCCAGATCACCGTCACCTTGTTCTTCTTCATCAGGAAGCCGACGCCGTCATTCAGCCGCTTCGAGACGCCGCGCGAGCGCTGCACCACCGCCTTCGGATCGAACGATATTTTCTCCGCGGAGAGGCCGTAATCCTTGGCGTGCTGCATGTAGTGAAAGATCTCGGCTGATCGCAGAAGCGCCTTGGTCGGGATGCAGCCCCAGTTCAGGCAGATGCCCCCGAGATAGGACTTTTCGACGATCGCGGTCTTGAAGCCGAGCTGGGCTGCGCGGATCGCGGTGACGTAGCCGCCGGGACCGGAGCCGATGATGATGACGTCGAAGGATGTGTCGGCCATGTTGGTCGGTCTCTGCCTGGATCGTTAGAAAACATCGTTTGGTGGGAGGTCTGGCGCAGGGGGTCTCGGCTTTGTTCTAATCGCTCTTCGCGTCAACCAGCTTCCGGATTGTCTCAAAGGCTTGGTCGGGATCGGAGATATCGCGCACAATGACGCCGCTCGCCGAAACATTACCGAAACCCAGCGACACGAACGGATTCGAATTTCGTGTCGACCCGGTCGCAAGGGTTGCGAGGTAAATTGACCCGAGATCGTAGCTGCGCTGAAGGACGCCCTTGCGCAAGGTGGTCTCCTTTACGTCGCGAAACTTGATCACCTTCTTGTTGATGGTGAGAAAACCTTCATCGAATTCGAGCCGGTCGGAATAGAAGCGGTTATTCAGCCCGACTGTAATTCAGCTTCTTGCCGAAATAGGCAACGATCGGAATAACAAAGAATGCAATCGCGCCTATGGCGTAGGACGCATCCCTCGTATTCGGAAAAATGCCGATCGCCGCGCCCATGCCACCGAAGAAGACGCCGCACCACACCGTGAAAAATAGCTGCAACGGAAGCTGGGTCAACAGCGTAATCCAGCCGATGAACACCGGCTTGGCCGACAGCTTGACTTCGCCTGGCGACATCGGCTTTCCCTTGGTCCTGAAGTCGGCGGATTTCGCTCGATGCAAAAGATTGGTGTCTGCAGCTCCCTTACACCATCATCATGACGGGGTTTTCGATCAACTGCTTGAAGGCACCGATCAGCTCAGCGCCGAGCGCGCCGTCGATCGCGCGGTGATCGCAGGAGAGCGTCACGCTCATCATCTGCGCGATCTCGATCTTGCCGGCGCGCACCACGGGACGCTCCTCGCTGGTGCCGACCGCGAGGATCGTTGCATGCGGCGGATTGATCACGGCGGTGAAGTGGTTGATGCCGTACATGCCGAGGTTGGATACCGCCGTGGTGCCGCCCTGGTATTCTTCCGGCTTCAGCTTGCGCGCCCGCGCACGCGCGGCAAAGTCTTTCATTTCGGACGAAATCGTGGAGAGTGTCTTGGTCTCGGCTTTGCGGATGATCGGCGTGATCAGGCCGCCGGGCATGGCCACGGCCACGCCGATGTCGGAGTGCTTGTGCTTGAGCATGCCGCTTTCGGTCCAGCTCACGTTGCAATTCGGGATCCGCTGCAGCGCAATCGCCATCGCCTTGATGACGAAGTCGTTGACCGAGAGCTTGTAGAGCGGCTTCTTTTCCTTGTCCTTGGGGGCTGCGGCGTTGATCTCCTCGCGCGCGACCAGAAGCTTGCCGATGTCGCAGTCCATCGTCAGATAGAAATGCGGCACGGTCTGCACCGAAGCGGTGAGCCGTTGCGCGATGGTGCGGCGCATGCCGTCATGCGGCACGATCTCGTAGGAGCCTTCCTCGAACAGCGCCAAAATCTGCTTGTCGGACATCCCGGGCGCAAACGCGCCCATAGGCGCGATGCTCGGACCCGCCGCAGGCGCGGCGGCCGGGGCTTTCAGGCCCTTGCCGGATTTCGCATCCTCGACGTCGCGGGCGACGACGCGGCCATGCGGGCCCGAGCCGTTGATGCGCGAAAGATCAATGCCCGCATCCTTGGCAAGACGGCGCGCGAGCGGCGACGAGAAGATGCGGCCTTGGCCGTTACCCTTGGCAGGCACCGCCGCCTGAGGGGCAGGCGCGGGAGCGGCTGCGGGAGCAGGTGTTGGCGCCGGTGCCGCGGCAGCAGGCTTCGGAGCTTCCTTGGGCGCTTCTTTGGGTGCCTCCTTGGGCGCTTCAGCAGCCTTCGGCGCGGGTGTGGCGCCTGCCGCCTTCACATCCTCGCCGTCGCCGGCCAACACCGCGATCACATCGTTGACGGGGACGTCCTGCGTACCCCTCCGGCACCAGAATCTTGGCAATCGTGCCCTCGTCGACCGCCTCGACTTCCATCGTCGCCTTGTCGGTCTCGATCTCGGCGATCACGTCGCCGGACTTGACCTTGTCGCCCTCTTTCTTGAGCCACTTGGCAAGGTTGCCCTTTTCCATCGTGGGCGACAGCGCGGGCATCAAAATGTTGATCGGCATCGTCAGTGACCCTGTTGCGACCGGGGCGTGGTGGAGCCCATGTCGGTCGGCCGGTTGATTTCGGCTTCGAACATCTCGACGATGCGCGCAAGCGCCTCGTCCTCGGTGTAGCCGCTCTCGCGCGCATAGGCGCGAGCGGCGTGGCGGGCGATATCGACCAGCAAGAGGCCCCACATGTCAGGCTCCTCGAAGGCGCGCTGGAACGCGATCGAGAGCCCACCATCGACGACGAAGGCGCGCAGGACTTCAACGGCATCCTCGCGGCCGATCACGTCGGGCGGCAGCGGCTGTTCGTTAGGACCGGCCATGAGCTTACCGATAAGAAACGGCTTTGGCGGCCGCGACCACCTCGGCCACGGAAGGCAATGCGAGCTTTTCGAGGTTCGCGGCATAAGGCATCGGCACGTCCTTGCCGGATACGCGCGCGACCGGCGCATCGAGATAGTCGAAGGCTTGTTCCATGATGCGGGCGGCAACCTCGGCGCCGACGCCGGACTGCTGCCAGCCCTCTTCCACCGTCACCGCACGGCCGGTCTTCTTTACCGAGTTGACGATCGTCTCGGTGTCCATCGGGCGCAGCGTGCGCAGGTCGATCACCTCGGCCTCGATGCCTTCCTTCGCGAGCTCGTCGGCGGCTTTCAGCGCGTAGGTCATGCCATTCGACCACGAGATCAGCGTTACGTCCTTGCCCGAGCGAACAATACGCGCCTTGCCGATCGGGATCACGTAGTCGTCGAGTTTTGGCACTTCGCCGGTGTGGCCGTACAAGACTTCGTTTTCGAGGAAGATGACGGGGTTGGGATCGCGGATCGCGGCCTTGAGCAGCCCCTTGTAGTCGGCCGCCGAGAACGGCGCGATCACCTTCAGCCCGGGAATTTGCGAGTACCAGGCCGAGTAGTCCTGGCTATGCTGGGCGGCGACGCGGGCGGCGGCGCCGTTCGGGCCGCGGAAGACGATCGAGCAGCCCATCTGGCCCCCCGACATGTACAGCGTCTTGGCCGCGGAGTTGATGATCTGGTCGATCGCCTGCATGGCGAAATTGAACGTCATGAATTCGACGACCGGCTTCAGCCCCGACATCGCAGCACCCACGCCGACGCCGGCAAAGCCATGCTCGGTGATCGGGGTATCGATCACGCGCCGCGCGCCAAACTCTTGCAGCAGGCCCTGGGTCACCTTGTAGGCGCCCTGATATTCCGCGACCTCTTCGCCCATGATGAACACGTCGGGGTCGCGCCGCATCTCTTCCGCCATCGCATCTCGCAGCGCCTCACGAATGGTCTGGGTGATCATCTCGGTGCCGGCGGGGACTTCCGGATCGGGCTCGGCGACCGCGGCCGGCGGCGCGGCAGGTGCCTTCTCGGCCTTGGGCTGCGGCGCTTCCGCTTTGGCTTCAGCGGGGGGCGCGGACTCCGCAGCCTTCGCCGCAGGCGCCGGCGCGCTGGCCTTGCCGAGATCGGCGGCGCTCTCGCCGTCGGCCAGAATGGTCGCGATCGGCGTGTTGACGGCGACGTCGGCGGTGCCTTCCGGGATCAATATCTTGCCGAGCGTGCCCTCATCGGTCGCCTCGACTTCCATCGTCGCCTTGTCGGTCTCGATCTCGGCGATGACATCGCCCGACTTGATCGTCTCGCCTTCCTTCTTCAGCCACTTCGCCAAGTTGCCCTTCTCCATGGTGGGCGACAGCGCAGGCATCAGCACTTGAATGGGCATAGCGGCTCCCGAAAAATCACTCTTTAGATCGTTTGAGCATAATCGTTTCGGAAAACCGGTTTCCACTTTTCCGGATCATGCTCTAGTTCTGCGCGTGGTTTGAATTCAGCGGTAGACGTCGGTCCAGAGCTCGGACGGATCGGGCTCGGGATCGCGCTGGGCGAAATCGGCGGATGCGTTGACGATCTCGCGAACCTCGGCGTCGATCGCCTTCAACTCCTGCTCGCTGACCTTGGCGGCCAGCAGGCGGTTGCGCACCTGCTCGATCGGGTCCTGGTCGGTGCGGATTTTTTCGACCTCTTCGCGGGTCCGGTATTTCGCAGGGTCGGACATCGAGTGGCCGCGGTAGCGGTAGGTCTGCATTTCCAGGATGAACGGCCCCTTGCCAGCGCGGCACCAGGCCACCGCCTCGTCGCCGGCGGCCTTCACGGCGCGGACGTCCATGCCGTCGACCTGCTGGCCCGGAATGTTGAAGGAGGCGCCGCGCTTGGAAAAATCGGTCAGGGCGGAGGAGCGCGTCACCGACGTGCCCATGGCGTAGCGGTTGTTCTCGATCACATAGATCACCGGGAGCTTCCACAGCTCCGCCATATTAAAACTCTCGTAGACCTGGCCCTGGTTGGACGCGCCGTCGCCGAAATAGGCGACGCTGACGAAATCATTGCCGCGATAACGATTGGCGAAAGCAAGGCCGGTCCCGAGCGAAACCTGGGCGCCGACGATGCCGTGGCCGCCGTAGAAATTCTTCTCCATGCTGAACATGTGCATGGAGCCGCCTTTGCCCTTGGAGTAGCCGCCGCGGCGGCCGGTGAGTTCGGCCATGACGCCGTTGGCGTCCATCCCGCAGGCCAGCATGTGGCCGTGGTCACGGTATCCGGTTATGACCTGATCGCCCTTCTTCAGGGCCATCTGCATTCCGACTACCACAGCTTCCTGGCCGATATAGAGATGGCAGAAGCCGCCGATCGCACCCATGCCGTAGAGCTGGCCGGCCTTTTCCTCGAAGCGGCGGATCAAGAGCATGTCCCGCAGCGCGGCCAGTTCCTGCGCCTTGGTGAATTCCGGTGGGGACCCGTTTGCCTTCTCCTGCCCTGATTCTTTCGCGACGCTTTTCTTGGGTGCAGCCATGGCAATTCCGGGTGAAAGAGAGACGGATCAGCCCTCTCTATCCCAACTCAAACCGCCGTGAAAGGATTGCGTGCGCTGGAGAAAATATTGCTATACCGCAGTGCAATGTGGCCTGCGACATTTTCGAAATTGATTTCGCGATTTTTTGAAATTTGCGGACTGACACGCCGGCATCGTCCCCATGACGGCCGTGTTCGTCACATCGGTTTGAAAATCAGTTCGGCTTGACGATCCGGATCAGATCGCGCGGATTGGCGTAGTCGAGCTGGAAGCGCGCGCGCTCATCCAGCATGTCGGGATCGACCCGGTCGGACCGCAGCAGCGATACTCGCTGCTCGCCCTCTGCCCGCTCCCGCTTCAGCCGCGCCAATTCCGAAGTCAGGGCAATGATTTCCTGATCGAGCTCCTGGCGCGCGTTCAAGCCGTATTTGCCGGTGTAAGCGTTGACGCCGAAATAGCCGACCATCATCGCCGCCACCGTATAGAGGGCGAGCCCGGTCAGGATGGATTTCAATCGGGTGCGGGAGACCATGCCGTGAAGATGCGACGGCTGGGTTAATGGAATGCTAAGGCGGCGAGCACGAATGTCACCGCCGTCATTGCGAGGAGCGAAAGCGACGAAGCAATCCACCTATCCGCTATGCTGCACTATGGATTGCTTCGCTGCGCTCGCAATGACGGGGAAGGAGCTGTTACCCGTTCTGCTTCTCGACGAATGCCGCAAACGCGTTGATGTATTGCTGCAACACCTTCTGCACCGCTTCCTTCACGAGCTCGCCCTTCTCGTTAAAAGCGTCGCCGATGCCGTTGAGGTAGATTTCGGGCTGGCCGAGGATCGGGCCGGAAATGCCGGGCAGGATGTTCTGTAAATGCTTGGCGGCGCTGACGCCGCCGAGCGCGCCGGGCGAGTTGCTGACGATGCCGGTCGGCTTGCCGAGGAACGAGCTCTTGCCATAGGGGCGCGACCCGACGTCGATCGCGTTCTTCAACACGCCCGGGATCGAGCGGTTATATTCGGGCGTCACGAACAGCACGCCGTTCGACTTCTGCAGCTTTTCGCGAAACGCCAGCCAGTCAGCCGGCGGTGCTGCTTCCAGATCCTGGTTGAAGAAGGAAATTTCATGCAGCGTGGTGACGTCCAGCTTGAGCGAAGCCGGCGCCAGCTTGGCGAGCGCATTGGCGACCTTGAGCGAAAAGCTCTCCTTGCGGAGAGAACCGACGATCGTGACGATGGTGTAATAGGTGGCCATTGAATTCCCCTTTTGAAGCGAAAGCGCCAGCGCTCCCTTACGCCAGATCAGCGGAAAGATGCAAGTGCATCAACTTATCTTTACGGCTGCCTCGGCATGCAAAAACAGGCCGCCTGAAAGGCAGCCTGTTCGCGGCGATAGAAGCGCGCGCTCATCCCTTGTTCGGATTGATCAGGAATTTCTCGCCGGTGGAGCGCTTGTTGTAGATGGCGATGTTGGAAAGCTGCAGCGTCTCCTGCAGCGACACTACCTGCGTGTAGTGGCTGGCAAAGGTGGTCTTGAGCTCGGACGCGACACGCTGGCGCAGCCGGCCGATTTCGGCGGGGCCGATCTTTTGCAGGAACGGCGTCAAGAGCCAGCCGCCGACGCCCCAGGTCAGGCCGAATGTACGGCTGAGCTCGGTCGGACGGTTATCGAGGCTGCCGTAGATATAGACCTGCTTGTACACGTTCGAGCCGTAGCGGCTGTATTCCTTGGCGGTCTTGTTGGCCGCGATTTCCATGCAGGTGAGAATCTGGCTTGCCAGCTTCCCGCCGCCGATCGCATCGAACGCAATGGTGGCGCCGGTTTCCGCCAGCGCGTTGGTCAGGTCGTCCATGAACGTGTCTGCGGTGGAATCGACGACATATTTGGCGCCGATGTTGTGCAGGATGTCGGCCTGCTCCTTGCTGCGGACGATATTGACGAGGCCGATGCCGTCCTTGATGCAGATCTTGTTGAGCATCTGCCCGAGATTGGAGGCAGCCGCGGTGTGCACCAGCGCCTTGTGGTTCTCGCGCCGCATCGTCTCGGTCATCCCGAGCGCGGTCAAGGGATTGACGAACCATGATGCACCGTCGGCCGGCGTTGTGCCTGACGGCAGCTCCATGACGTCCCTGACCTTGATGGTGCGATACTGCGTGTACATCGCGCCGCCGATCATCGAGACCGCCTTGCCCATCAGCGCTTTCGCGGCGTCCGAAGACCCGGTCCTGATCACCACGCCGGCACCTTCATTGCCGACGGGGAGCGACTGGTCGAGCCGCGCCGCCATCATCCGCATCGCGGCTTCCGGCATCTTCGCGGTGATGACAGGCGCGTCCGCGCTGCCGGATTCCTCGGCGGTCGACATGTCGGCCGGACCGATCAAGAGCCCGAGATCGGAGGGATTGATCGGGGTCGCCTCGACACGGACCACGACTTCGTCGTCGGCCGGCTCGGGCGTCGGGACATCGACCAGCGACAGTTCGAGTTCGCCACTCTTCTTGAGCAGCGAACGCAGTTGAAGCCCGCTCTTGCCGTCGCTCATCGCCATCCCTCCCCCTGGTGTTCCGTCCTATCTGGTTGCGCCGATGCGTTATGCCAAGGCCTTCAGCGCCGATTTGCCGGCATATTTTGCCTGATTGCCGAGTTGCTGCTCGATGCGCAGGAGCTGGTTGTACTTGGCGGTGCGATCGGAGCGCGCCAATGATCCGGTTTTGATCTGGCCGCAATTGGTGGCGACCGCGAGATCGGCGATGGTGGAATCTTCCGTCTCGCCGGAACGGTGCGACATCACGGAAGTGTAGCCGTATTTGTGCGCCAGCTCGACGGCGGCGAGCGTCTCCGTCAGTGTGCCGATCTGGTTGACCTTGATCAGGATCGAATTGGCGCGGCCGTTCTTGATGCCGTCGGCAAGGCGGGTGACGTTGGTGACGAACAGGTCGTCGCCGACGAGCTGGCACTTCTTGCCGATCAGGTCGGTCAATTCCTTCCAGCCGTCCATGTCATCCTCTGACATGCCGTCCTCGATCGTGACGATCGGATAACGCGAGACGAGATCGGCGAGATATTTTGCCTGCTCGGAACGCGAGCGGGTCTTGTTCTCGCCGCCGTAGACGTAACTGCCGTCCTTGAAGAACTCGGTGGCCGCGCAGTCGAGGCCGAGCATCACATCGCTGCCCGCCTTGTAGCCGGCCTTGCCGATCGCGCTCACCACGAACTCGAGGGCTGCGTCCGCCGACGGCAGGTTCGGCGCAAAGCCGCCCTCGTCACCGACATTGGTGTTATGGCCGGCCTTCTTCAGTTCGCTGCGCAGCGTATGGAAGATTTCCGAGCCGCAGCGCAGTGCCTCGGCGAAGCTCGCGGCGCCCACGGGAAGGATCATGAATTCCTGGAAATCGATTGGGTTGTCGGCGTGCGCGCCGCCATTGATGATGTTCATCATCGGCACCGGCAGCGTCCGCGCCGAGGTGCCGCCGACGTAACGATAGAGCGGCATGTCGAAGGATTCGGCCGCTGCCTTGGCGCAGGCCAGCGAGACGCCGAGGATGGCATTGGCGCCGAGCCGGCTCTTGTTCGGCGTGCCGTCGAGATCGATCATGATCTGATCGATGTGGACCTGGTCCTCGACGGCCTGATCGCTCAGCGCCTCGAAGATTTCGCCGTTAACGGCTTCCACCGCCTTTTGCACGCCCTTGCCGAGATAGCGCTGCTTGTCGCCGTCTCGCAGTTCGACCGCCTCATGGGCTCCGGTGGACGCACCGGAGGGAACAGCCGCGCGGCCGATCGAGCCGTCTTCCAGCACCACATCGACTTCAACGGTGGGATTGCCACGGCTATCGAGAATTTCACGGCCAATGATGTCGACGATGGCGGTCATGTCTTAAACTTTCCTGGGAATGGGTGGTCCGGTTTCGGGGGCGGTCTTACACGGGGAGCAAGCAAATGTGAACGCTTGAGGAATGGCCTTTTCCGGACGGCACCGCCTGGTCAGGATAAACTGCTCCAGAGTTGATATCGGCGTCCAAACCTTCACGTTCACAAGCAGGGGTAACGCAATGAACCGCCGTCAGTTTCTTAAAAGCACCACTGCTGGAATTTTCGCTGCCCCCGCCCTTCTGCGCGCGGCTGCCGCGCAGGAAGGCCCGTTCCCGGTCAAATATTATCCGATCGACGCCGGCGTCGGCCTGCACGACGTCACGCCCGCGCGCGATGGCGCGATCTGGTTCACCGGTCAGCGCAATGGAACGTTGGGGCGATTAGACCCACGGGACGGCGCCTTCAAATTAATCAATCTCGGCAAGGGCGCATCGCCGCATGGCGTCGTGATCGGCCCCGACGGCGCGCCGTGGGTGACCGAGGGCGGACAGAACGCGATTGCGCGCGTCGACCCGGACGACCACAAGGTGACGCTGTTCCGTCTGCCCGAAAAGGAGGCCTACGCCAACCTCAACACCGGTGTGTTCGACAAGAGCGGCATCTACTGGTTCACCGGCCAGTCCGGCATCTATGGCCGGCTCGATCCGAAATCGGGCGAAATGACCGTGTTCAAGGCGCCGCGCGGCGTCGGTCCTTACGGGATCACGGTCACCCCGAAGGGCGAGATCTGGTACGCCTCACTCGCCGGCAATCACATTGCAAAGATCGATCTGGCGAGCGGCCAGGCGACCATCGTCGAACCGTCAACGCCAAAGCAGGGCGCGCGGCGGGTGTGGTCGGACTCCAAGAGCCGGATCTGGGTCAGCGAATGGAACAGCGGCCAAGTGTCGGTGCACGATCCCGCCGACGGCTCCTGGAAGGCCTGGAAGCTGCCCGGGAGCAATCCGCGGGCGTATGCCGTCTATGTCGACGACAAGGACAAGGTCTGGCTCACCGATTTCGGCGCCAATGCCATCGTGCGCTTCGATCCCGTAACGGAAAAATTCAACGCCTTCCCGAGCGACAAATCGGGTGCGAATGTGCGCCAGCTCGACGGCCGGCCCGGCGAGACCTGGGGCGCTGAATCCGGCAATGGCCGGGTGGTCGTGATACAGACGGCCCCGTGAGGCGCTTCGTCGTCCTGTCGCTGTTACCCCTTCTCCTGCCCGCTCCCGCCACCGCGGAAGACGGCGCGCGGGCGTTCGCGCCCTGCCGCGCCTGCCATAGCCTCGATCCCGCGGAGCGCGGCCTGCCCGGTCCCAACCTGTCGGGTGTGATCAGACGCCCTGTCGGCAGCGACGCCGGATTCGACTATTCGCCGGTGCTGCGCAAGGCGCGCGACGATGGATTGCGCTGGGACGTGAAGCGGCTGGAAGCCTTCCTCGCCGATCCCGCCGCAATGTTTCCGGGATTGTGGATGTCGATGCGCGGGATCGAGGACGCCGCCGAACGGCAGGCGCTGGTGCGGTTTCTTGGCGACCCAGCCTCGCGCTGACGGTTGACGATCACCCCTGCAGCGTTCATGTCAGCGCTCGCAACAGGACGATCATGATGGCCAAGAAATCATTGCCCACATCATTGCAGCTCGGCCGCGCCGTGGAATGGCCTGATAGCCCGGAAAAGGCGCAGCTCGACCGCGTGCCCAATCCGCAAGCCGGCACCAATTATCTGGTTCGCTTCACCGCACCGGAGTTCACTTCGATCTGCCCGGTGACGGGTCAGCCGGATTTCGCGCATCTTGTGATCGACTATGTGCCGGGACAATGGCTGCTGGAATCCAAATCGCTAAAGCTCTATGTCGCGAGCTTTCGCAATCACGGCGCCTTCCACGAGGATTGCACGGTCATGATCGGCAAGCGGATCACGGCCGAGATCAAGCCGAGATGGCTGCGCATTGGCGGCTACTGGTATCCGCGCGGCGGCATCCCAATCGACGTGTTCTGGCAGACGGGCAAGCTGCCCAAGGATGTGTGGGTGCCCGATCAGGGCGTCGCGCCCTATCGCGGGCGGGGGTAGGCACGCCAAGCGTCCGGGCATGGCTTGAACGCCTTCCGCTGCGCGCGCGGAATTTTCAGAAGACGCTTCTAGTGAGGCTCAATTGAGAAATAAACGGCCGCGACAATGATGATTGCATACATCGCAGGCGCAGAAAATTCACGGCTGAGAAAAAAACTCTCGAACGATTGACGCCACAGATTAGTCAACTGCCAGCCACAGATCGTCCGCATGTTCGCGACATCACGTTCGCGAGGCCGCCATGATTGCTCGGAAGACCGCCCGCTTCCTCCTGAAATATGCATCGAGCGATCCGCTCAGGCTTGCCGATATCGTACAGCGCCGCGCGATCGAGCAGTTCAGAACGCCGCCGACGGGCCTCGTGACCACGCGCTTCAATGGCGTGCATTACGAGATCGACATGTCATTGCATCGGCTGATGAAGAAGTACTTTTTCCATACCCACGAAATGTTTCTCGAACGCATCTTCAAGCGCTACCTGGCTCCTGGCAATATCTTCGTCGATATCGGCGCCAATTGCGGCTACTGGTCGGCCTATAGCTTGTCGCTCGTGGGCCAGAGCGGCGAGGTGCACGCCTTCGAGCCGGTGCCGCAATATTTCACCTTTGTCCGACGGCTCGCGGAGCTCAATCCCGGTTATCGGATCGTCGCCAATCAGGTTGCCTGCGGCGCGCGGCTTGGCGCCCTCACGATGGCCGTCGTCGCGCCACGCGTGGAGAATTTCGACAATTACGATATCAACATCGGGTCGAGTTCACTTGCTACCGGCTTCCTCGAACACGCCAGCGAGCTCACGGAAAATATGACCGTTGAGGTTATCGCCCTCGATAGTTATGTACGCGAGTGGAAAATCGATCTCGATCGCGTCAGCCTTATCAAGATCGACGTCGAAGGTTTCGAGGCTGAGGTCTTCGACGGCATGCAAGGCGTGCTGGCAAAGAGCGGTCGCAAAGTGCCGATCCTGTGCGAAGTCCTCACCGATCTGAATCGCCCCGAGCCGCTGGACGGCAGACGGATCATTGAACGCCTTGAGGATTGTGGCTACCGCTGCCTCGATGCCACGAATTTGCGACCGATCGATCGTAATGCGCTTGGTTTTGAAGAGAACATTCTCTGCCTCTGACACTCAACTATCTTTCATCAAACTTGCATCAATCCGAATTTGGCTGCGTCGCGAGCTTTCGCAATCACGGCGCCTTCCACGAGGATTGCACGGTTATGATCGGCAAGCGGATCACGGCCGAGATCAAGCCGAAATGGCTTCGCATCGGCGGCTACTGGTATCCGCGCGGCGGCATCCCGATCGACGTGTTCTGGCAGACGGGCAAACTGCCGAAGGACGTGTGGGTGCCCGACCAGGGCGTCGCGCCCTATCGCGGGCGCGGCTAAGCGCCAACCAGAAGGTGGATGCGCAGCTGACCTCCGAGAACGTTTGAGCTCAAGGGGCCGAAAGGTCAGTTGCGCTGCCACGATCCACATATCCATTCAAGCGCAGGCGCAAAAGTCGTATAGTGCATCTATTCTCTATTCTTTTTCAAAGGGAGGAAGGCCATGCGGAAGTCTCTCCTCGGGTTTACGGTCGCAGCTCTCACCCTATCGACATCCCAGCCATCTTTCGCGCAACAAGATGTCGATCAGCAGCTCGGCCAAGTGCACTTTAAAATCTCTTGCAATGAAGTGGCGCAGCGACGCTTCGATCGCGCGATGCGCTATCAGCACTCCTTTTGGTACGTCAACGCCAAAGAGATCTTTGACGAAGTGATCGAGGCCGACCCCAAATGTGCCATGGCATATTGGGGCATCGCGCTCACGCTGATGGATAACCCGCACAACGCAATCCCGCGGCCGAATCTCGCGCCCGGCCTTGCCGCCATCACCAAGGCCAAGGAAATCGGGGCCAACACCGAGCGCGAACGCGACTACATCGATGCGCTTATGGTGATGTACGCGGATTACGACAAAGTGCCTCATGCCCAGCGCATGCGCGCCTTCCGGGATGCCCAGGCGAAACTCGCAGCGAAATACCCAGACGACGACGAGGCTCAGATCGCCTATGCGATCACGCTCAACACGTCGGCGGACATGAACGACAAGACTTACACACAGCAGAGCAAGGGCGCCTCAATTCTCGAGCCGATCTCCGTTCGGCTGCCGCAGCATCCGGGAGTGACGCACTACCTGATCCATCTCTACGATTATCCGGCGACCGCGCACAAAGGTCTCGATGCCGCCAACCGCTACGCCAAGATCGCGCCGGCCGCGCCGCACGCCCAGCACATGCCGTCGCACATTTACACCCGCGTCGGCTACTGGAAGGAATCGATTGCTTCCAACATCGCGTCCGTACAGGCAGCCAAGGCCGAGAAGTCGGTCGGCAACTATCTGCACGCCCAGGATTACATGGTTTACGCACACCTTCAACTTGCCCAAGACCAGCAGGCGCGCGTTGTCATGGACGACATGGCAAGAGAGACCAACTTCAAGGCCACGGTCGCGGCAGCCGACTACGCGCTGGCGGCTTCACCGGCCCGTTATGCGATCGAGCGCGGTGACTGGGAAGCCGCCTCACAACTAACTGTCAGGCCGAGCGGCTCACACTTCGCGACAGCGACCTCGCACTTCGCCCGCGCTCTCGGCGCCGCCCGCTCTGGCAAGCCTGAGGCTGCCAAGGCCGACGTCGAAAAACTTGCTGAATTGCGCGACAAGTTGCGCGACGCCAAGGATATCTATTGGCCGGAAATCGTCGACATTCAGCGTCAGGTCGCGGTTGCCTGGGTGCTTCACGCGGAGGGCAAATACGATGAGGCGTTTAAGGCCATGAGCGCTGCAGCGGACGCCGAGGACAAGACCGAGAAGCACGCGATCACGCCGGGCCCGCTGGCACCGGCGCGCGAGCTCTACGGCTTCATGCTGCTCGATCGCGGCATGGCCAAGGAGGCGCTTGCGGCGTTCGAGGCCACCAAGGCCAAGGAGCCGAACCGTCTCCAAGGCTATGCAGGCGCCGCCAAGGCCGCCGACACGCTCGGTGACAAGGCCGCGGCACGAGACAACTATCAGCAACTCGTGACGCTGACGGCGAATGCCGACACGGAACGGCCGGAAGTCGCGGCGGCGAAGAAACATCTCGCCAGCAACTAGTCCAACCAACGGTGGTGCGATGAGGCGGGTAGGTCGTGTCGCCATTATAGCAGCGTCGCTGGGAGTTGTGCTGGCGGCGCTGCTGGCATGGTCTGGTCTGCCACAGAACGCGGCCGCAACTGCGACCGCGCCGGTATGGACCGAGATGGCCTGGCCCTTCCCAAGCGATCCCTTCGGGAAGGGAAAGGCGTTCCGCTGTAAGGCGGCGGATTGCGGCGCAGAGGTGAACATCTATCTGCGTGCCAAGATCGGCTTTTGCAATTGCACGACCGGGATAGCCGATGACGACGACGTTGATCGCATGGGAGATCTTACGCTCGTCGGCGAAGCCTCGCCGCTCGGCACCAGCCGTCCGATCAGAATTGCGTGGATGGACGGCCGCAGCCGCGCTTACACGCTCAACGCTCGCAATCCGCTTGGCAAGACGGCGATCTCGGTCGTTTTCAGGGAACGCTGCGACATGATCGCCGCGACTGCCGTGCTCGGCCACGACCGGCCAGCAGCTATCGAGCCGAGCGTGATCGAATTTCTCAATGGTAGCACTGTGATGCGCTGGGCCGAGATCACGCTGGGCCTCTGATCTGACCTCGCAGTGGGAACGGATCTCTCACTCAATCACCTCATCAGCACCGCTGACGAATGAAGGCGAGAACTCCCGCCCCAATAGCTTCGCCGCCTTCATGTTGATGATGAACTCCACCTTGGTGACAAGCTGTACCGGAAGGTCGGAGGGCTTCTCGCCTTTCAGGATCCGCCCGGCATACATGCCCGCGCGTCGATGCGATTGCGCAAAGTCTCCCCCATAGCTCATCAAGCCGCCTGCCATGGGGAAGTCCCGGGACTGAGTAATTGCCGGCACGCGATATTTCATTGCGAGTTCGGCCAACTGTCTGCTGCGGAATGCAAAATAGGGGTCCGATGTAAAGACGAGCCCGCCCGCTTCCTCGGCCGCGCCAGAGAAAATCGGTTCGAATTCCTTCTCGGTACTTGCGTTCACCACCTGCAGAAGGATCCCCAAGGTTTCGGCGGCCGAACGCAGCTTCCGCAATTGTGAATTGGCGGTTGGGCTCGTAGGATTGGCGACCACCGTCAGTTTTGCCGCGACTGGCAGCACTTCATGCATCAGCTCAAGCCGTTTCGGCGACACGTCGACGCTCAGGCTCGAAACCCCCGTGATATTGCCGCCCGGCCGCGACAGGCTGTCCACGACACCCAACTGAACGGGGTCGCCACCCATCTCAAAGACGATTGCATTGTTGGAGGCAGCAGCTTTCACAGCGAGTGCCACCTGCGCGCCGCCGGGCGCGACGACAATGTCGACATTGCGCGCAACGAGGTTGGCAGCCAGGGCAGGCAATCGGGTGTACTGCCCTTGGGCCCACTGATAGTCGATGGCGACATTGCGGCCTTCGACAAAGCCAGCTTCACGAAGTCCTTCATGGAAAGCTTTCAGCCGGCTGGCAAACAGCTCGGGAGATTCCGCGCAGAGATAGCCGATGACCGGCATCGTTGCCTTCTGCGCATGTAGCGGGGTCGTCCAAGCGGCGGCGCCCGCCATCAACGCAAGCAAGTCTCGTCGCCTGACGCATCTGCCGGACGTCATTGCGTTGAACTTGGCGCTCGTCATGCTTTCACCGATTGGCCGTGTTTCGGACGCCGCCCCCAGCATATCCCGTGAAGTTGACCTAGTCCCTAACGGATTACGCCAGACCCCTGCGGCTTGATGTCGGCCACGGTGTCGAAGGAAATTCCGAATACCGGAATAGCTTCGTCAAATCCCTTGATTTGGCGGTCGCCAAGTCGCTCCAGGGGACGCTTGCCCCTAACGCGTTCGGCGACTTCAGCGTCTATCAGGATTTCCCGGTCTGCCGCCGATGCGCATAGACGTGCCGCCAGGTTCACCACACTGCCGATGGCGGTGTAATCGAACCGGTCCGCGTATCCGATCCGTCCAACGGTCGCTGCCCCGCTGGCAAGACCGATCCCGAAGCCAACCTGGTAGCCTCGGGATCGCCAGCCGGCGATGAGTCGCTGCACGCTCTTCTGCATCTCTACGGCCAGATCGACAGCCCTTAGTGCCGGTTCTTCAACGGGCACGGGAGCGTTCACGAGAACCATAAGGCCGTCTCCCGAGAAACTGATGAGTGTCGCCGCAAATTGCGTAATGGCTTTGCCAAGGACCTCATAGTACTCCGACAGCACGTTCATGACTTCCTCTGGTGCAAGTGCTGCGGAAAATGCGGTGAAGCCTCGCAAGTCGCAAAATATGACGACGACTTCAGCGCGGCGCCCGTCCAATACACTGTCGTCGCCCGCTCGATCGACGAGGTCGGCCACCTGCGGTGCGAGGAATCGCTTGAGCTTCGCTATCCGCTCCTGGTGCTCCTGCCCCAGCGCCAACTCGGCAGCCATCTTGTTAAAACTGTTTGCAAGACGCTGAAACTCGTCGCCGGTCTCGATGGAAATGCGGTGGTCGAAAGAGCCGGCCCCGATCCTCTCAGTCCCTTCCTCGAGAACCCTTATTGGTTCGGTCATCCGGTGCGCCAGTGCGTAGGCAAGCAACGCGGCAAATATCGTACCCGCGGCGAGAAGCGTCGCGGTCCGCCATAAGGCTGCATAGATGGGCGCGTAGGCTTCAGACAGCGGCTGTTCGACTATTACTGTCCAATCGGGGCCCGCAACGGGAGCAGCGACGGCGGCAATCTCACGGCCTTCCGCATCTCGGCTCGTCGCAAAGCCTGCCCCCGCCGGGCCGATTGCGTCGCGTATGATACGGAACGGCCTGGAGGTCGCTTCCTCCGCCCCACGGAGGACAAGACTGATGTCGGGATGCGCAATGAGCCGACCCGGTCGGTCCAGGACGAAGGCAAAGCCACTCTTTCCCACTTTTATCGCTGAAATCACATCCCAGATCAGCTTGAGATTGACTTCCGCGACAACCGCGCCGACCGATGGGCGGTTGCCAACCACCGCAACCGTCAGGTGCGGTTCAGAGCCTCGATGGTAGCTTACATCGCTGAACCAGACTTGTGCCGAGCGGGCGCCAACTACCGCAGGATCAGCGGATCGGTCCGCGCGGCTTTCAATTCGATTGAGCCCGATCCGTGAGACATAGAGGCGTTCGAGGCCCTTGTGATCGATGAGCGCCAGATCGACGATGGCAGGAGCTTGCCGAAGCAAGCGCAACGCCTCGGTCCGCCGACGTTCGTCTGGCTCGTCGCTCCAGGGAACCTGGACAAACCAGCCGAGCTGGTTTGTGATGCCGAAGATGAAGTCATGGATTTCGGCCGCGGCAGACGTTGCTTGAACGCCGAGCAACTGATCAAGCCTCGCTCGCTGGTCGCGATAGCCAAACCAGGCTTCGATAATACCGTTAACCGCGAGCGGAATCGCGACGGCCATAAACAGCACAAGCAAGTACTTCTGGAAAAGGCCGCGAAAACGTTCTCGGACAATCATCGCTGGTACCAATACAAAAGAAAGTCAAAAACTGCATTGCTTCGGCGGTCCACCGGCAATCTTTATCACAGACTCCCAAGCATACAGCCGCTCCGAAGGATATGGCGGCGAGCGAGTCCCGTTTTCTTACATTTTAAGGTCGTCCCGAGGTCGAAATCCCGGCCCTGCGTCGACATCCGGACCGGTTACGACAAGAAGGCTATGTCACGGCGGTCTATCTTATCGAGCGCATCGTCGGATTGTTTTAGACCGGCGCTACTTCGCCGCCGCATCCGCCGGCCGCGTCTGGCGCAGCAGTTTGGCACAGACAAAGCCGAGCGCGATCATCACGGCCGCCGCCGCGAGCAAGGCTGGGACCTTCCCGGCATGCTGGATGCCGAAACCGTAAGCGATCGGGCCGACGGTCTGCCCCATGAAGAAAAAGAACGCGTGCAACGACAGTGCAGTCGCGCGCGCCTCCGCCGACAATTCGCTGGCAAATACCTGCAGACTGCCGTGGATCATGTAGAAACCCCAGCCCATGAAGATCAGGCTGAGCGTTTGCAACTTCCATTCCGGACCCATCGCCACTGCTATGAGCTGGACACCGACCAGCGTGCCTCCTCCGATCATCATCCCGTTGACACCGATCTTCGGCAGAAGCCGCGACACTGTCATGGTGTAGAACAGGCCGCCGACCGCAAAGCCCGCGATAACGATGCCCGCGATCGACAACGAGGTTTGTCCGAGGTCGAACAAGAAAGAGGCAATGAACGGAAACAAGCCGAGCACGCAGCAGCCTTCGATAAAGACGGCCGCGTAGCAGATGCGCGCGTTCGGGTTGGTGAAAATCGTGCGATAGCCCTGTTTGAGGGCTGACAGGCTGGTCCGGGGCGGATGTGTCAGCGCCGCGCCGCGGAATCCGATCGCAACCACGATCGAGGCCAGCACGACGATCCCACCGAGCACAGCCAGCACGCCGCGCCAGCCGAGGAAATCGCCGATCAGGCCGGACACCGTAGCGCCCAGAAGATTGCCGGTCATGGCGCCAGCCAGCGTACGCCCAATCGCGACCTGACGCTTCTCGGCACCAACGAGATCGCTGGTCAGCCCCAGCGCGATCGGAAACACGCCGCCCGAACCGATGCCGGCCAGAATTCGGCTCGCAAACAATAGCGGGAACGAGGTCGCCATCGCGCCGAGAATGTTGGCGAAGCCGAGCAATGCCAGGCAGACGATCATCAGCCTCGCCTTGCCGAAAATGTCGGCAAAGGCGCCAAGCACCGGCTGGATCACGGCAAAGGTGAAGGCGAAGGCGGCGGCGAAACTCGCGGCTGTGGCGATGCTGACCGAAAAATCCTCGGCCACATGCGGCAACACCGGATCGAGCGCGCGGGCAGACAGGGCTGCCGAAAAGGTCGCGAGCGCAATGATGTTGAGCGCCGGCGGCATGGCGCTGGCGGCGGTCACGACGGGGCGTTCTTGGCCAGCGCGTCAAAACCCATCAGCGTCTTCACCAAGGATTCGAACTCGCGCAGCGGCACCATGTTGGGTCCATCCGACGGCGCGCGGTCCGGATCAGGATGGGTCTCGATGAACACACCGGCGACGCCGACGGCGACCGCGGCGCGCGCCAGCACCGGAACGAATTCGCGCTGGCCGCCAGACGAGGTGCCCTTCCCGCCCGGTTGCTGCACCGAATGGGTGGCGTCGAAAATGACGGGCGCACCCGTCGTCTGCGCCATGATCGGCAGCGCACGCATGTCGGAGACCAGCGTGTTGTAGCCGAACGACGCGCCGCGTTCGGTAACCAGCACGTTCGGATTGCCGCCGCCGGTGATCTTGGTGACGACGTTGGTCATCTCCCACGGCGCGAGGAACTGGCCTTTCTTGACGTTGACGACCTTGCCGGTCGCGGCCGCCGCAAGCAGCAGATCGGTCTGCCGGCACAGGAAGGCCGGGATCTGCAGCACATCGACTGCCTCTGCCGCCTCGGCGCATTGGGCGGTCTCGTGCACGTCGGTCAGCACGGGTAAACCGAGCGAGGAGCGTATCTCGGCGAAGATCGGCAAGGCCTGCGCCAAGCCAATTCCGCGCGCGGCCGAGCCCGACGTTCGATTGGCCTTATCGAAGGAGGTCTTGTAGACGAGGCCTATGCCGAGCCGGCCTGCGATCTCCTTCAGCGCAGTCGCCACTTCGAGGGCGTGCGCACGGCTTTCGAGCTGGCATGGTCCGGCAATGATCGAAATCGGCAGATCATTGCCGAATCTGACCGGACCGACCGAGACGACCGGGGCTGCGTTGGGTTTCGCGTTCAAGGGATTTTCCTTCATAACTGGCGCGGACCATGCCGGTCCGCGCTTTCAGGATCAACCCCGTTTAACCCCCGAATATAAGGGTTGCGCCCGCGACTATTTTACCGCGGAGAACGCCGTCGGCACCAAGAGCTGGCTGACGATGTTGTCGATGATCTGGCCGTCCTCCTCGCTTCTAGCGCGGCCGGCGATCCAGTCGGGATCAGACTGGAATGCGGTCCATTTCTTCTCGCGTTCGGCGAGCGAGTCCCAGGCGATGAAATAGGTCAGCTCCTGATTGGAGGTGCCGATCAGCGTGGTGTAGAAGCCGGCCTGCTTGATGCCGTGCTTGTCCCACAGCTTCAGCGTCAGCGTATCAAAACGCTTCATCAGCGCCGGCAGGCGGCCCGGCAGACAGCGATAGACGCGCATTTCCATGATCATCGGCTTTGCTCCCAAGGTTATTGTTCTTGCGGTAACGGGAGCGGTTTGTCGCAATAATTGACGCATTCGTCAAAGGCGGGGGCATAGCCGTAGGGTGGGCAAAGCGCAGCGTGCCCACCATTCACGGGGGATTATTGCGGATAGATGGTGGGCACGGCGCAATTGCGCCTTTGCCAACCCTACGATTCCGCAAGCAGGTCTAGACCAGCCGGCTCTGCACCACCGCGGCCTGAATGAACGATGCAAATAGCGGATGGGGCTCAAAAGGCCGCGACTTCAGCTCGGGGTGGAATTGCACGCCGATGAACCAGGGATGGTCCTCGTATTCGACGATCTCCGGCAGCACGCCGTCGGGCGAAAGGCCTGAGAAGCGCAGGCCGTGCTGTTCGAGTCGGTCCTTGTACGCGGTGTTGACCTCGTAGCGGTGGCGGTGGCGTTCGGAAATCTCGGTGGCGCCTCCATAGACGGCCGAGACGCGGCTGCCGCGCTTGAGCGTCGCGGGGTAAGCGCCGAGCCGCATGGTGCCGCCGAGATCGCCGGACTGCGAGCGCTTCTCCAACTCGTTGCCACGCAGCCATTCCGTCATCAGTCCGACCAGCGGCTCCTTGGTCGGGCCGAACTCGGTGGAGTTGGCTTCCTCGATGCCGACGAGATTGCGGGCGGCTTCGATCACCGCCATCTGCATGCCGAAGCAGATGCCGAAATACGGAACGTCGCGAACACGGGCGAACTGCGCCGCGCGGATCTTGCCCTCGGCGCCGCGCTGGCCGAAGCCGCCGGGCACCAGAATGCCGTTGACATGTTCGAGGAACGGCGCGGGATCTTCGTTCTCGAACACCTCGCTCTCGATCCAGTCGAGATTGACCTTCACCTTGTTGGCGATGCCGCCATGGGAGAGCGCCTCGATCAGCGATTTGTAAGCGTCCTTCATGCCGGTGTACTTGCCGACAATGGCAATCGTCACAGCGCCTTCCGGGTTACGGACGCGCTCGTTGATGACGTTCCAGCTTTGCAGCGCCGGCGGAATTTTTGGCGTGATGCCGAAGGCGGCCAGCACCTCGTCGTCGAGACCTGCGGCGTGATAGGCCTCGGGGACGGCATAGATGTTGTCGACGTCCCTCGCCTCGATGACGGCGCTTTCGCGCACGTTACAGAACAGGCCGAGCTTGCGTCGCTCTTCCTTCGGGATTTCACGGTCGGTGCGGCACAACAGGATATCGGGCTGGATGCCGATCGAGCGCAGCTCCTTCACGGAGTGCTGCGTCGGTTTTGTCTTCAGCTCGCCGGCGCTCGGAATGTAGGGCAGCAACGTCAAATGAATGTAGACGGCGTGATCGCGCGGCAGCTCGTTCTTGAGCTGACGGATCGCCTCGAAGAACGGCAAGCCCTCGATGTCGCCGACGGTGCCGCCGATCTCGACCAGCACGAAGTCGTACTCATCATTGCCGGAGAGAACGAATTCCTTGATCGCGTTGGTGACGTGCGGGACGACCTGGATGGTCGCGCCGAGATAATCGCCGCGGCGTTCCTTGGTGATGATGTCCTGGTAGATGCGCCCGGTGGTGATGTTGTCGGCCTTGGTCGCCGGACGCCCGGTGAAGCGCTCGTAATGGCCGAGATCGAGATCGGTCTCGGCGCCGTCATCGGTCACGAACACTTCGCCGTGCTGATACGGCGACATCGTTCCGGGATCGAGGTTGAGATAAGGGTCGAGTTTGCGGAGACGGACCTTGTACCCGCGAGCCTGCAGCAGGGCACCGAGTGCCGCCGAAGCCAGACCCTTTCCGAGCGAAGAAACCACGCCGCCGGTGATGAATATGTACCGCGCCATGGGATTCTACCTTTAAGGCCACAGCCCCGATTCTCCAAAACGAATCGCATGCACGGGCAAACATTTTGCCGGCCTGTGGGTGACGTGAATTTTAAAGCGATTTCAGAGCATTGATGGGAAATTCTGATGCAGGCCGGTAGAGGGCCGCCCTGCATGGCCACCCTGCTTTATTGCGAACGCGGCGCCTGCGGACCCGACTGGCCCTGCTGCTCATCCACCTTCTTAAGCGTATCGAGCACGCCGCCGGAGGTCGGCGGAGCGACCGGCGTCGCGCCACCCGGCTGGGACTGCGTCGTCGGTGTACCGAGGATCGACGCGGGCTTGCGATCAACGCCCGCGAGCCAGGCCAGCGTCATGCTGGTCACGAAGAAAAGGCCCGCCAGGACTGCCGTGGTGCGAGTCAGCAGGTTGGCGGTGCCACGACTCGACATGAAGCCGGCGCCGCCGCCCATGCCGAGGCCGCCGCCTTCGGATTTCTGCAGCAGCACCGCGCCGATCAGCACGGCGACGATCATGAGGTGAACGACGATAATGACGGTCTGCATCTCAAAACCTTCCGTCACAAGCGAAGAGCGCCGGGCTTCGGCTGCACCAAGAGCTTGCGGGTTTTCCTGAAGTTGCGCGGTGTTACACGATCGGACGGGGCATTGTCACCCCCAACCGCCGCCGTGGAGATAATTGCCGCAGGCGCCACGGCAAGGCTGCCCACGCCTCCCGCCCGATGATCGCATCCGGCACTTGAGATCGCGACAATTTCTCTTATAATAGACAAATGGATACTTTAGCAGACGATCTCAGCGCCCGGCTCGCCCACCGCCTGCGGCTCGAACGCGACAGCCGCGGCTGGTCGCTGGCAGATCTCGCCGAACGCTCCGGCGTATCAAAAGCCACCATCAGCAAGATCGAGCGCGCCGAAGTCAGCCCGACCGCGGTGGTGCTGGTTCGGCTCGCCAGCGCCTTCGATCTCACCCTCGCCGGCCTGATGCTGCGCGCCGAAGGCCAGGGCGGGCGTCTTTCGCGCGCCGCCGAGCAACCGGTGTGGCGCGATCCCGAGACCGGCTATTTGCGCCGGCAGGTGTTCAACCGGCCCGATCACCCCATCGAGGTCGTCAAGGTCGAGATGCCGCCGAAGCAGCGCGTGACGCTGCCCGCGTCGTCCTACGCCCACATCCGCCAGGTCCTCTGGGTGTTGTCGGGCGCGCTCGTGCTCATCGATGGCGGTGAACGCCACGAACTCGGGCCCGGCGACTGCCTCGGATTCGGTCCGCCGGCGGAAGTGACGTTCGCCAACGAAACGACATCTCCTTGCGTCTATGTCGTAGCGCTAGCCCGGAGCTGAGGATGTCGCCGATCAGGATCGAAGCGCTGACGTCCTCGCCCGTCGTCTGGACCGCGTTGAGCGAAATGCTGATGGAGACCGTCGCGCATGGTGGCTCGGTCAGCTTCATGCACCCTCTGCCCTTGGCGGCAGCAGAAGCGTTCTGGCGCGACTCGCTTGCATCTGCCGGCCGCGGCGAGCGCATCGTGCTCGGCGCGTTTGATGGCGATGACCTGATCGGCACTGTTACGCTGCTGCTCAATCTGCCGCCGAACCAGCCGCATCGCGCCGAGATCGCAAAGATGATGACGCGTGTCAGTCACCGCCACCGCGGGATCGCCACAGCGCTGCTGCGCGAGGCCGAGCGGTTGGCGATCGCGCGCGGGCGCTGGTTGCTGGTGCTCGACACCGCCGAGGACGAAGGCGCGGCCGGACTATATGAGCGGATGGGATTCAAGCTAACCGGGGTCATTCCGGACTACGCGCTCAAACCCTATGGCGGGCTGACGGGCACGCTGATCTACTGGAAGCGGTTGCAGGAAGGCGTGCCCGCCTGAGACTTTTTGAATAGACGCATTTTCTTGACGCGAACCGGTCCCCACTTCGCTTGAAAACGCTCTAACACGCCTCCGCAATCGCCAGAAAGTCCACAGCTTTCAGGCTGGCGCCACCAACCAATGCGCCGTTCACATCGGCGACCGCCATCAGTTCCGCTGCATTGGAAGGTTTGACCGATCCGCCATAGAGAATCCGGATCTTGCTGCCTTCGGCCTCAAATCGGCTGATGAGAACATCGCGGATAAAGCGATGAACTTGTTCGACATCTTTTGGTGTCGGCGTCAGACCGGTGCCGATCGCCCAGACCGGCTCATAGGCCACCACCAGATTGGCTGATGTCGCGCCGTCCGGCAGCGAACCGGCGAGTTGCCCGCCGCAGACATCCAGCGTCTGGCCGGCATCGCGTTGCTTCTGGGTCTCGCCGATGCAGACGATCGCCACCAGGCCCGCCCGCCATGCTGCTTCAGCCTTCTGCCGCACCAACGCGTCGGTCTCGCCATGATCGGCACGCCGCTCCGAATGCCCGACGATGATGGCACTGGCGCCGGCATCCGCCAGCATCTCCGCCGAGAGATCGCCGGTATGGGCGCCCGAGGCCTTGGCGTGGCAATCCTGCGCCCCGACGGCGAGTTTTGAACCGAGCGCCCTGTCGGCAAAGCCGCCGATCAGGGTGGCCGGAGGGCAGACCAGCAGGTCGGCCTTGCCGGCCAACGCTCCTGCACCGGCGATCATGGCTTCGAATTCACCCAAGGAAGATTTCAGGCCGTTCATTTTCCAGTTGCCGGCGATCAGCGGCCGGATGGCATCGGTCATGTCGATTGTCCCGCAAATGTCAGCGTTCTAGATGCGCTAGCAGAGCCACGCCGCCAGTTCCAGATACCGGTCGGGCGATCCCCGGGCCATTAACCGCTTCAAATAGCCCGCATGGGCGAGGTTGCGAGGGGGGCGCGGCCACTTTATGATGCGTTTTCAACTCGGTGACGCCTTGTTGCGGAATTCGGTCCCGGATCGAATTCCCTTGGGCACGACCCGGTTCCCCCTCTCCTTTAAAAACAAGTTGGACCCATGCTTCGAGGAATTCGGAAAGCCTCATCAAACTGGCTCGGCAAGGTTGTCATGGCCGTCGTGATGGGCGTTTTGATTGTCAGTTTCGCAGTTTGGGGTATTGCCGACATCTTCAAGGGATTTGGCCAGTCGTCGCTCGCCACGATTGGCAAGACCGAGATTTCGACGGAGCAATTCCGCCAGATCTACACGGAAAAGCTGCAGCAGCTCGGCCGCAATTTCGGCCGTCCGCTGACCCCTGAACAGGCCCGCGCCTTCGGGCTCGATCGGCAGGTGTTGCAACAGACCATCGCCGAAGCCGCGCTGGATGAGGAAGCCCGGCGCATGGGGCTTGCCCAGTCGCAGGACGAAGCCATGCGGCAGATCTACAGCGATCCGAATTTTGCGGGATTGGGCGGCAAATTCGATCCCGCTCGCTTCCAGGCCACGATCCGGCAGTTCGGCTATACCGAGCAACGCTATCTGGCGGAACGCCGGCGGATCGGGCTGCGGCGCCAGATCGTCGGCGCCGTCTCGGCCGGGGCGGAGCCGCCGAAGGTCCTGATCGAGGCGCTCGCCCGCTTCCAGAACGAGCAGCGCTCGATGGAATACGTCAAGCTCGACGCGGCGCAGGCCGGCACGATCGATCCGCCTTCGCCCGAAGCGCTGGCAGCCTATTTCGAGGAACGCAAAACCCAATTCCGCGCACCCGAGTACCGCAAACTGTCCTTTGTCATGATCAGCCCCGAAGAGATCGGCAAGTGGACCGAGGTCTCCGACGAGGATGCGAAGAAGGCCTTCGAGCAGCGCCGCGACCAGCTCGGGACGCCGGAAAAGCGCGAAGTGTCGCAGATGTTTTTTCCGAACGAAGGCGAAGCGCAGGCCGCGCGCAGCCGCATCACGTCCGGAACATCGTTCGACGAGGTCGCCAAGGAGCGCAACCTCAATCTGGCCGACGTCGATCTCGGCATGATCGCAAAGAACGCGATCATCGATCCGGCTATTGCGGATACCGCGTTCTCGCTGCAGTCAGGCGAAGTCAGCCAGCCGGTGCAGGGCCGGTTCGGCGTGGCGCTGGTCAAGGTCGGCAAGATCGAGCCGGGTGTGACGCCGACCTATGAAAGCGTCGCTGCGCAGGTGAAGAAGGAAATCGCGACCGAACGCGCGCGCGCCAAGGTCAACGAAATCCAGAACAAGATGGAAGACGAACGCAGCGGCGGCGCCAATGTGGTCGAGGCTTCGCAGAAGCTCGGCCTCACCCCCGTCACGATCGAGGCCGTCGATCGCTCCGTCCGCACGCCCGACGGCCAGCCGGTGGCGAATATTCCGCGCGGCCTCGACGTGGTTTCGCAGGCCTTCAACAGCGATATCGGCGTCGACAACGAACCGATCCAGTTTGCCGGCGGCTATGTCTGGTACGACGTGCTCGGCATTACGCCCTCGCGTGAGCGGTCGCTCGACGAGGTGCGGAGCCAGGTCGAGGCAAAATGGCGCGAAGACCAGATTTCGAGCAAGTTGCGCGCGAAGGCAACCGAGATGGTGCAGAAGGTCGAGCAAGGCAGCACGCTCGCCGCCGAAGCGGCTGCCGCCGGAGTGGGGGTCGAGACTGCCACCGGTTTCCGCCGCGACGCCTCGCTTTCAGGCGTGGCGTCCGCCGCCATCACGGCCGCATTCCGGACGCCCAAGGACGGCGTCACGCAGACGCCGGGCACCGGTGGCAGCGAGTGGATCGTGTTGCGCGTGACCGACGTGACGGTGCCGCCGGTCGACATGGCCTCCGATGAGCTGAAGAAGTTGAAGGAGACGTTGCAGCGCGGCCTGACCGACGAGCAGATCGCGCAGTACGTGACCAAGATCGAATCCCAGATTGGCACCTCCATCAACGCGGCCGCCTTCGCGCAGGTGACGGGCGCGAACAATTGAGCATAATAACTCACCTCATCCTGAGGAGCGGCCACCTGGCCGCGTCTCGAAGGATGAGAGCCGGCCTCATGGTTCTCCGAGCGATGCGAAGCATCGTCCGGAGACGGCGCAAGAACGCCGCCTCACCATGAGGTCTCGATTTTGAAAGCCAAACGATGGACGACCTCAAATCTATCATCGGAAAAGTAGCCACCGGCGCGACGCTGTCGCGTGACGAGGCAGCCTCCGCCTTCGATGCCATGATGTCCGGCGAGGCCACGCCCTCGCAGATGGGCGGGCTATTGATGGCGCTCAGGGTTCGCGGCGAAACCGTCGACGAGATCACCGGCGCGGTGGCGGCGATGCGTAGCAAGATGCTGCGAGTGAAGGCGCCTGCGGACGCGGTCGACGTGGTCGGCACCGGCGGCGACGGCTCCGGTTCGGTCAACGTCTCGACCTGCGCGGCCTTCATCGTCGCAGGCGCCGGCGTGCCCGTCGCCAAGCATGGCAACCGCGCGCTGTCGTCGCGTTCGGGGGCTGCCGACGTGCTGGCCTCCCTCGGCGTCAAGATCGACCTCACGCCCGACCAGGTCGGCCGCTGTGTGCAGGAGGCCGGCATCGGCTTCATGTTCGCGCCCGCGCATCACCCCGCGATGAAGAATGTCGGCCCAACCCGCGTCGAGCTCGCCACCCGCACGATCTTCAATCTGCTCGGGCCGCTCTCCAATCCGGCCGGCGTCAAGCGCCAGATGGTCGGCGTGTTCTCCAGGCACTGGGTGCAGCCACTGGCGCAAGTCCTGAAAAATCTCGGCTCTGAATCCGTCTGGGTCGTCCACGGTTCCGACGGGCTCGATGAAATCACCCTCACCGGCCCGAGCTTTGTCGCCAGCCTCGACAACGGAAAGGTCACCACCTTCGAGGTGACGCCGGAGGACGCGGGCCTCACCTGCTGCAATGTCGACGCGCTTAGGGGCGGCGATGCGGACGCCAATGCGCTGGCGCTGCAAGGCGTGCTCAACGGCAAGCCCAGCCCCTATCGCGACGTCGCGCTCCTCAACGCTGCAGCGGCGCTGATCGTGGCCGGCCGTGCCAGGGACCTGAAGGAAGGCGTCGCGATCGGCGCGAAATCGCTCGATAGCGGCGCGGCGGCGGCACGGCTGAAGCACCTGATCGCGGTCTCACGCGGCTGATCTGAGGGGCGGTAAGAGATGTCCGATATCCTGACGAAGATCGAGGCCTACAAGCGCGAAGAGATCGCTGCGGCCAAGCGCGCGCATCCGCTCGCCGAAGTCGAGGCTCGGGCGAAAGCGGCCCAGCCACCACGCGGCTTCGTCCGCGTCATTCGGGAAAAACTCGCCCGTGGCGACTACGCGCTGATCGCCGAGGTAAAGAAGGCCTCGCCGTCGAAGGGGCTCATTCGCGCCGATTTCGATCCGCCGGCGCTGGCCAGGGCTTACGAGGCCGGCGGCGCGGCGTGCCTATCGGTACTGACGGACGCGCCCTCGTTCCAGGGCCATCTCGATTTCATGGTCGCGGCGCGCGCGGCAACCAATCTGCCGGTGCTGCGCAAGGACTTCCTGTTCGACACCTATCAGGTGGTGGAAGCCCGCGCCCATGGCGCAGATTGCATCCTGATCATCATGGCTGCACTCGACGATAGCGCCGCGAGGGATATCGAGGACGCGGCGATTGCGCTCGGCATCGACGTGCTGATCGAAATCCACGACCGCACCGAGCTCGACCGCGCGCTAAAACTTCGTTCTCCGATGATCGGCGTCAACAACCGTAACTTACGGACCTTCGAGACCACGCTTGCGACCAGCGAGGCGCTGGCGCCGCTGATCCCGCGTGACCGCCTGATGGTCGGCGAAAGCGGTATCTTTACGCCTGATGATCTCGCCCGCCTCGAGCGCGTCGGCATGTCGACCTTCCTGGTCGGCGAAAGCCTGATGCGACAGGCCGACGTGACCGCGGCAACCCGCGCATTGCTGACGCGTTCCGATACGGCCCGCGCGACCGGGACCGGCTAGCAGATGGCGCGGAAGGCTTCCAAGGGCGGCGCCCTCACCCATATCGATGCCGCCGGCGAAGCGCGGATGGTCGACGTCTCCGCGAAGGCAGCGACCGAGCGCACCGCCATCGCCGAGGGGCGTGTCGTCATGGCCAAGGCGACGCTCGATCTGATCGTCTCCGGCAATGCCAAGAAGGGCGACGTGCTGGGCACGGCCCGCATCGCCGGCATCATGGCGGCAAAGCGCACATCGGAATTGATCCCGCTGTGCCATCCGCTGGCGCTGTCCAAGGTGACGCTCGACATCACGCCTGACAAAAAACTTCCGGGCTGCATCGTCCGCGCCACCGTCAAGGTCACCGGCCCGACGGGCGTCGAGATGGAGGCGCTGACGGCGGTGTCGGTCGCGTGCCTGACGATCTACGACATGATCAAGGCGGTCGAGCGCGGCGTTCGCATCGAAGGCCTCCATCTCGTCGAGAAGAGCGGCGGCAAGTCCGGCCATTATCGCGCGGAGCGGTGAGCCCCGACACGGCGTAGCCCTCGTCACGCGCGTGTGACTGGCGCGGCGAGGAATGCGCTCCGATCGCGCGGGGTTGTCTTCATCGGGACCGTTACAAGGAGGAATCCGATGTCGATCTACAGGCTTGTTGGCGCGGCGACCGCGTTGGCCGTGATCTCGGCACCTGCGATGGCTCAGCAGGTGATCTACGAACCCGGCTATTGCGCGTTCTACTATCCGAACGCCAATTGTCAGAACAACGGTCCGGGTAATCCTTCCGATCCGCGACGATTCAGCCAGGGACATGTCGTGCCGGATGGCTCCGCCACGGCTGGCACTGTAGTGAAGAAGCGCGCGAAGCGACCCCCGACATCCATGCGGTAACGGCTTCGCCACCTTTCGCGAGATCGTGCAATTCTGCGGAGCCAGCGCGTCGATCGACGGCCTATTCAGCGTTGCGCTGGCGCTCGCGATAATTCCTTGTCTTCATGCGGTTCCCGCACAATGACGACATGCACCATCGCCGGGTGGCGGGCTTCGAACGATCGAAGAACACGCGGCGGCATTCGTCGGAAGCGCACATTTTCAGCCGATCAAGCGTTCCATTTCTGGAGCCGTCGTAGAGTTCCGCAACGACCGATGAGAGCCCCGCCAGCGCATCGTCACGCGCTGCCTCAAGCACCATGCCGCCGTCATCCCTTGCCGTCGCGAGCAGCGGAAACAGTTTGAGCACTTTATTCAGTGCGCGGACCGAATCCCTATTCTTGCCTCGCTCAGGCGGATCACGCTGCAGATAGTCGCGGATCAAGTGCCTCAGCTCAAGCGCGGTTGCGTGCATCGTCGGCGAAACCCTCGCGTCGACGAGCAACAGTCCACGTTGCCGCATCCACACTGCGAATTCCCTAGCGTTTGCCAGTTCATCACCTTGCGGATGCCGCACGCCATGATGCGTGAAATGCCGTAGGTCGAGCGTATTGGCGAAATCGTAGAGATTGGCCAACTCGTCGGGAACCTTGAACTGTCTGGACAGTTTCGACATTGCAGCACCAGTAAATCATCTTTACTGGTTGACATCAATAGACACCAGTATAATATTTATACTGGTGTTGTCCCTCGCGAGAAGATTCCAGCCGCATCGCTGACGGAGACAGAATGGATATTGGCACCGACGATCTGCACTACCTTGAACTCACGGAGCTTGCGGCATGCATCAGGGCCCGCAAGATTTCTCCGCTGGAAGCAACGCGCGCGCAACTCGATCGCATCGCCGCTCTGGATGGCGAACTCGGCAGTTATGTCCGGGTGATGGCCGATGCTGCGATGGCGCAAGCCGAAGCAGCCCACGCCGAAATCGCAGCAGGCCGGTATCGCGGACCGCTCCACGGTATTCCGATTGCGGTGAAGGATCTATTTTGGACAAGGAATGTTCCAACCGCTGCCGGTACCGTCGTCCACAGCGATTTTCGGCCCGATGAAGACGCAACCGTCGTGCACCGCCTGAATGAAGCCGGCGCAGTCGTGCTGGGGAAGCTGCAACTCACGGAAGGCGCCTATTCCGACCACCATCCATCTGTAACGCCGCCGAAGAATCCGTGGAATTCGGAGTATTGGCCGGGCATTTCATCAAGTGGCTCGGCAGCCGCTACTGCAGCGGGGCTCTGCTATGGCTCGCTCGCGTCCGATACCGGCGGTTCGATCCGCTGGCCATGTGCCGCCAATGGTCTTACCGGCTTGAAGCCAAGTTGGGGACGCGTCAGCCGCCACGGCGTGTTTGAACTGGCAGCGACATTGGACCATGTCGGGGTCATTGCGCGGAGCGCGATGGATGCCGGCGCCATGCTTGGCGTCATCGCCGGGCGCGATCATGCCGATCCGACAGCCGTCCTCGATCCTGTGCCCAACTATCTGGCTGCGGCGGAGCAGGACGTAAGAGGCCTGCGGATTGGCTTCGACCCGAAGTGGAGCAGCGACGGCGTAGACGTTGCGACCCAACAGGTGCTGGGCGAAGCAATCAAGGCGTTACGTGCGCTTGGCGCTGACATCGTCGATGTGCGGTTTCCCGACGTGAAGCAGGCCGTCGCCGACTGGGTTCCGAATTGCGCGGTGGAGGCCGCGGTCGCGCACGATGCAACTTATCCCGCGCGCAAAGATGAATATGGTCCGATCCTCGCCACCGTTATCGAGGCAGGCCGCGCGTTGTCCGCTTCCGACTACCAGAGGATCCTGCTGCGGCGGCTGGAATTGCGCGGCCGGATCGCATCGCTGTTCGAGACAATCGATCTGCTGCTCATTCCGGTTCACCCATTCCCACCCTTGACGCTCGCCATGATACGAACGCTCGGCGACCGGCCGGACCTGATCGCCAGATTGCAGGAATACACCTGCCCGTTCAACATGACCGGTCACCCCACGATCACGCTGCCCGGCGGTTTTTCCGCAACCGGAATGCCGATCGCGTTTCAGCTTGTAGCCGCCGATCTGGACGAAGCCACGCTGATACGCGCTGGCGCAGCATTCCAGAGGGACACATCCTGGCATCGCCGCCATCCGTCGCTGAGCCCATGGAGGCAACATTGAGTGCCCAGTCGGCGTTGCCCAATTCCCGCATCTTCTATGGATGGTTTGTGGTGGCTGCCGCTTTTGCCGTGACCTTTGTCGGCTTCGGCTCCGCCTATACGTTCGGCGCGTTTCTCGACTCGTTGCAGCGTGATTTCGGCGCCTCGCGTGGTTCGGTGTCGCTGATATTTTCGTTGGCCGGCTTTCTCTATTTCGGCCTCGGCATCGTCAGCGGTCCCCTCGCCGACCGCTATGGCTCGCGCCGTCTCGCGCTGGCGGGCATGCTGCTGATCGGCCTCGGGCTTGCCGCGGCAAGTGCCGCGCGCAACCTGGTCGAGGTGTACGCAGCCTACGGCCTTGGCGTCGGACTCGGCGTCGGCTGCGCCTATGTCCCGGCGGTCGGCGCGGTACAGCGCTGGTTCGTGCGGCGGCGGGGCTTTGCCTCTGGTCTCGCCGTGAGCGGGATCGGGGTTGGCACACTGGTGATGCCGGCGCAGGCAACGTTCCTGATCGAGACGCTCGGATGGCGCGGCGCCTATCTTGCGCTCGGCGCATTCGCCGCGATTGTCGGCGGGGGGATGGCGCTCCTTCTCGAGAACGATCCGCGCGGCCGGGGCCTCAATCCCGACGGCGATCCACTCCAGCAGGGAGCCATGTTGACACGGGCCGAAGGTGCGTCGGTGCGCGAGGCGATCCGGTCGCGACGCTTCATCTCGCTATACGCCGCCTGCCTGATCTGCTCGTTCGGCTTGTTCGTGCCGTTCGTGCATCTCGTTCCCTATGCCGGGGACCACGGCGTCCCGGCCACATCCGCCGTGCTGCTGCTCGGCATCATCGGCATCGGCAGCACGGCCGGCCGGTTTTTCCTCGGCGGTGTCGCCGACCGGATCGGCCGCCAGTCCGCCCTGCTGCTGCTCTTCGCAGGCATGGCGATCGCGTTAGCGATCTGGACGATCTCGACGACATTCTGGCCGCTTGCCATTTTTGCGTTCGTCTACGGCATGATTTACGGCGCCTGGGTCGCCGTGCTTCCGGCCGTGGTGATGGATTGTTTCGGCGGCCGCAACGTCAGCGGCATCATCGGCATTCTCTACACGAGCGTCGCCTTCGGAACCCTGATCGGTCCCAGCGCTGCCGGCTTCGCGTTCGATCTCACCCACGACTATACGCTGCCGATCCTGGCCGGCGTTGCCGCCAACATCCTTGCAGCGATCATCGTCGTCACGACCCGAATGCCTGGGGATGGCCGGAACCCGACCCTCCCCTGTGGTTGTCACAGCCCACACTCGCCACCGAGCTAACCATTCATTAACCAGACTTCCTAACGTCAATTCCATCTCGGCGCGGTATCGAATCTATTGGCCGGGTTTCGGAGAACGCCGCTTCCGGCAGTTCATTTCCCGGCCGCGATCGCGTTCCATGGCTTCGACCGGCACCAGATCATTGAGGATCGCGTCCGTCTTTCGCGGCGGCCCGATCCGCTGGTTGATCCTGGGCGGCACGCTTTTGATCGCCACCATCGCGATCGGCGCGACCATCATGGCCGGCAATTTCCGCGAGCGCGCGCTGCGCAACAGCGAACGTGAGCTGGAAAACACCGTGCTGCTGCTCGCCCGCCATTTCGACCAGCAGCTCGAAGATTTTCAGGTCGTTCAGAAGGACCTGATCGCGTTCATGCGCTCCAGCGGGATCGCCACGCTCGAAAACTACAAGCGCCGGATGTCCGGCCATGACATCCATCTCATCCTGAAATCCAAGATCGACGCGCTGTCCTATGTCGGTGGCATCAACATCTTCGACGCCGATGGCAATCTGATCAATGCGTCGGCCGCCTGGCCGCCGCCGCCGGTCAATTCGGCGGACCGCGCTTACTTCAGAACATTCAAGTCCGGCCCGCAATCGCCGGAGATGCTGGTCCAGGCGGTCTACAGCCGCATCACCGGCGCCTGGACCACCGTGATCGCGCGCAAGATCACCGGGCCGAACGGCGAACTCCTCGGCGTCATCGGCCGCGGCATCGAACCCGTCCATTTCGAAAAGTTCTTCGCAACCGTAGCCCTCGGCCCCGGCGCCTCCATCGCCATGCACCACAGCGACGGCACGCTGCTGGCCCGTTACCCGCACGTGCCGGAGCTGATCGGCAAGAACTTCAGGACCGGTCCGGCCGCCCAGCGGCAGGTCTTCGAGCTGCCCCGCAGCACCTCGCGCCTCACCAGCCCGATCGACGGCGAGGACCGGTTGATCGCGTCCCGCGCGCTGACCAATTTTCCGCTTCTGATCGTCGCCTCGATCACGACATCGGCCGCGCTGGCCGACTGGCGCGAGCAGATCGGAATCCTGATCGCCGTCACCGGGTTTTCCGTGCTGGCGATCGCCGCCCTGCTGTTCCTCGTCGTCCGCAAGCTTTCCTATCAGCACCGCGCATCCAAGCAGCGGCTGACGCTGGAAAAGCAGCGTCTCGACACCGCCGTCAACAACATGACGCAGGGCCTGTTGCTGTTCGATGCCAGGCGGCAGCTCATCATCTGCAACAGGCGATACCTCGAAATGTATGGCCTGTCGGCCGATGTCGTGAAGCCGGGTTGCAGCTTCCGCGAGGTGATCGCCCATCGCAAGGAGACCGGCTCGTTCGTCGGCGACATCGATCACTACGTCGAGATGGTGCTGCGCGACATCGCGCACCGCAACGCCATGGTGATATCCACGCCCGACGGGCGCTCGATCCAGGTCGTCAACGAACCGGTGGCGGACGGCGGATGGCTGGCGACCCATGAAGACATCACCGAGCGGCGGCGCGCCGAGGAGCGCATCACCCACCTCGCCCATTACGACTCGCTGACCGATTTGCCGAACCGCACCCTGTTCCACGAGCGGCTCAAGCGCGAATTGTCTTACGTCGCGCCGAACCGGCCAGTGCTCTATATCGATATCGACGAATTCAAGAGCGTCAACGATTCGCTCGGCCACATGATCGGCGACGAACTCCTGAAATCGGTCGCGGCCAGCCTCGCCGCCTGCACGCGGAGATCCGATTTCGTCGCCCGGCTCGGCGGCGACGAATTCGCCATCGTGCAGACCGGGATCGATGATATCGACGACGTGATGAAGCTCGTCAGCCGCATCTTCGAGGCGATCCGCTCGCCCTATCAATGCCTCGGCCACCAGGTCACCACTGACGCCAGCATCGGCATTGCGCTCGCGCCGCAAGACGGATCCGATATCGACCAGATCCTGAAGAACGCGGATCTGGCGATGTACGCCGCCAAGGCCGCCGGCCGCCGCACCTATCGCTTCTTCGAACCGGACATGGAAGCCGAGGTCCGCGCCCGCCGCAGCTTGGAAATGGACCTGCGCCAGGCGCTCGTCGATGGCGGCTTCGAGGTCTATTACCAACCATGTCTGAGCCTGCAGACCAACGCGATCACCGGCTGCGAGGCGCTGGTGCGCTGGCGCCATCCGCAGCGCGGCATGATCTCGCCCGGCGAATTCGTGCCGCTCGCAGAGGACACCGGCCTGATCAACCAGCTCGGCGAATGGGTGCTCACCACCGCCTGCAAGGAGGCAGCGACCTGGCCCGGCGATGTCAGGCTCGCGGTCAACGTCTCGCCGATTCAATTCAGGAGCGGCACGCTGGCGCTGAAGGTGATGGCGGCGCTCGCCGCATCGGGCCTCGCGGCGAGCCGGCTGGAGCTTGAGATCACCGAGGCCGTCCTGATCCGCGATGACGAGGCGGCGCTCGCCGTGCTGCACGACCTTCGCGCCATCGGGGTTCGCATCGCGCTCGACGATTTCGGCACCGGCTATTCCTCGCTGAGCTATCTGCAGCGTTTCCCGTTCGACAAGATCAAGATCGACCGCTGCTTCATCACCGATATCGCCGAGCCGGAAGGTTCGTCCTGTATCGTGGAGGCGGTGGTGAACATCGCCGCCGAACGCCACATGACGACGACTGCCGAAGGCGTCGAGACCGAACAGCAGCGCGACTTGCTGCGCGAGCTCGGTTGCTCGGAAATGCAGGGCTACCTGTTCAGCGCACCGAAGCCGACGGCAGAGATCAGGCCGCTGTTGCTGGCGGACCGGCAGAAGCCCGAGGCGGCACCGACGAACCGGCCGCGCCGGCGCAAACCGGTTGTGCGGACGGCGTAGTTTTACAACACTGCTTACCACCGTCATTGCGAGCGGAGCGAAGCAATCCATCGTTCCGCACGCGGGGTGACAATGGATTGCTTCGCTCCGCTCGCAATGACGCTGAGATACACGTTCGCATTCTCGCAACATGATTTGCCCGAGTTGTACTGTATCGCTTCGCCCTAAAATTGAGAGGGCGCAGGGAATGCCGGGTGCTTGCTGCACCCGCGGTCTCGTGTGCAAACGCACTTAAGAAATGCGCACACGAGCATACAGGTACAGCCGGAGCAGCCCGGCATTCCCTGCGCGATGGTTTGATGGCTTATGCCGCGCTCTCCCTGGAGACGAATTCCTTTTGCCTCCATCGCCGACAGATTGGCGATTCATCGAACCCGGTCGGGTTTCGAAGAACCTCCGCCGGCTTAACACCAGCCACGGGTGCCAGGACCACACGGTTTTGCCGTACGCAGCTTCCTCTGCCAGAGACTTCAACCAGCCAAGTGCTTGCCGGCCAAAGACCTAACGGAGGCGTTTAAGCGCCGTACGTCCTGCGCGCTGTGTTCGCTCACGGATAGCCGCCCTGCGATCACATCCACGCGCCCGACGCTGCCGCGTCCACCGCAACCCGTCCCAACGTTCGTGACGATGGCCAACGCCCCTCTTCTTCGGGACGGGATGGCCGGAGTTTTACCGGTGATTTGGGTCTGGCGCGAAGCGGAATATTTTTGATTCCAGGGCTTGACGCGATTTCTGAAAATCCGAAGTGATTTACCCCGGATGATCTGCCGGGCCTTCAACGAAAGGTGCTTCCCGCAAATCAGCCATTGGCCCGCATTAGCGCGTAGAGTCGAGGAGAGGCGCGGTGACTTGAGCCATGCGGCAACGTTCCGTTTCCTCCCCCGCTCATCAAACCGGACGTGCCGGTTTCCGGCATCCGGCTTTCCGACTGGATTCATTGCCGAGCACGGCAGCGGGCCAAGGTGCACGCGTCGTAGCTGCACCACGCCGAGAGGAATTACGGAATTACGGTGACAGTGTCACCGTAATTCAGCGCCCTTGAGAGACCTTTTGCTTCATCGCTTTGACTACCAAAGCTTGTATCGGGCCAATAGTCTTTGCCACCATCCGGCTATAGCCCACGCCGTTGAAATGATTGTCTCCCGAGAGGATGAGCGCGGGATTTTTGTGGTCCTCAACATTGTAAACTGGTGGGCGAATGAAATAGCTCTCAATACCCTTCGCTCGAAGGCGACCGACAATGCCGGCTACATTTGCATACACTTCCGCACGACTCTTGCCGTGCCTGACCACATCATTGACGCCGACCCAAATAACAGCAACGCGTGTACCTGCCGGCACCGCGGAGTCTAGCCGCGCTGCGAGACCAGCGCTTGTATCGCCATTCATACCCCCATTGCTGACGCGAACATCCAACCCGCGCGCTCGGAGAGCCGCCTCAAGCTTGCTCGGATAATTCTCCGAAGGTGAGACGCCCTTGCCATAAACATTGCTGTCACCGATTACGGCGACCTGAACCTGCGCGTAGGCGCCATTCCCATATGCGGTCGCAAAAACGAAAAAAGCTGCGGTAGTCAGTGAAGCAAAGAAAGCTCGCGGTCGTATCGGCAAAATCATCATATGTCCCTAATGGATTGGTTGGATAAAACTGCTGAAGTCGGCAGATGCGCGTACTGCAAAAAGGCAACAAAGCAAGGCCGGGAAAAGGACCGAAAGCGTACCCATCTAGAAAAATCAGTTCAACAATCTGGACTTACTTAATCCTGGTCAATACCCCAAACGGGTGACGCCGCCCGCAGCCCGCCGCGATCGGCGAGCAACACAGCGAAGCCGATTTCCAATCAAACCGTCAGCGGGTTGCGGCAAAATTCACCTGCCGTGCGGCCGAATTGGATAAGCTCCGTTATCGGCGGGAGTCTCTTGCGGCCTGGGCTCTCTTGTTCGCCTGTGACACCCGCCCAATTGTTGACCGCGGGAGTTTGATACTTCGTCGGCGACTCGGAATCGCCTTCATGCCTTCATGTGAAGTGGGCTCATTTGTCGGGCGGGAGAATTGCTGTGCTCTACGAAGAGAAAGCGCTCGCCGGGCCGCTTCTCCCAGCTCCCTCCGCGCCTCAAATTTTTGGAGGCGTGCGAGCTCCTTGTTAACCCGCTTCAGGGCAGCGACGAAAACCTGCTTGCGATGGAGAGAATGCTCGGCAGTCCCCGAAACGCTTTGGCCCCGCGGTTGGGCGGTGCCTTTGCTGATCCGACGCCGCTGAAAGGCGAGCGTACGCTCCTTGTCCCGGAGTTTTCTGAGCGATGATTTCAGGTTTTCAAGCGTCGCGCGATCCGCGTCACCAATTTCGGGGTGATGAGAGGTCTGTATGAGCGCTTTCTCATCGTGATTCAGGATACGTAGCTCGAACTTGCAGGGTGCAGACATATGACACCTCATACGTGCAACTTGTTGCCTCGCCGTCGCGGCGCCAGCCAACGTTGCCAATCATATCCACGGTGCGTTTCCGGGGCTCTCACGATAGCTTGAAGAACTACGATGACGGTCCTGGACTGGACTGCCCCCGGAATGAGACACGATAATTTCTGTGACAGGCTCATTTCGAGGATGACCTGTGGCAGCATGTAACCTGCGTGAGCGCTGCGATATGCAGGGATGAACCAAACCCGGACGGCGGCTTCGCTCATCCGGGCTTCGATTGCCACGACGACTAGAGCCGCGCCTTCAGCGACAGCGGTACCCGAAACGTTCTGAAGCCTTCGATATCGGGAAACCCCTCTGCTGCTTCGCGCGAAGCCAGCGTCAGCACCGCTGCGGGGACTTCGCCGCTGATCAGCCGGTCGATCGCCCCTCGCTGTCCTTCGCTGAACTGGACTTCCGCGGCGCCCGCCGCCATGAGCGCGGCGCTGACACGTCCGCTCGATGCGGATTGCTTCTCCTCGATCGCAATGCTCTTGTTGTTCAGGTCGGATAGCGAATTGATCTCCGGACGTGCCAGCACAAGCGCCACCAGATCCGAGTCGTCTGGCGCTACGGATGCCGCTTTGTCGGTATCGCTCACGTCGGCGGGCGCTGTTTCCGGATTGTCGGATTTGTTGGCCGCTTCCCGCCCTGTCCCGATCGCCGTGACGAGATCGGCCAATCCCGTCGCTTCCACAAGCTGCTGCTGGATGGTTCGAGAGGCCGGAGCGGGAGCAACGCCGGCCGAGGAAGGCAGCGCAGTCGCCTCGGGCGCGGCAGGCGTCGCGGCGATCTCAAGCGTGGCCGGCGGCGGCAGGGCGACCTCGGATTTGACCTCCGACTTCACGTCCGACTTGGGAGTCTCCGCAGGCTGCGACGCAGCGACGGCGGCTGCCTGACTGGGCTCGGGGCTACCAGGGATTTCCAATTTGCGCTCCGGCGGCTGCCCACCCGCGACGGCCTTTTCGCGAGCCACTGGCGCCGTGGCCGCCGGAATGTTCGTCCTGGCTGCTGCGAGCGCGGGAGCGGCGGCCTTCTTGGCGGTTGGCGGCCTCGTATTGGAGGCCGCCTTGCTGCCGCGCGGCGCGGCGTGGGAAACGGGTGCGCCCTGCCTCGCTACGCGTGCGGGACTGGCGTGTTCTGGTCTTGCGGTTTCGGCCTCAGCCGGCAACCCGACATCAGTCTCGCGAACCGCGCGATGCCGGGCAGATAATGCCTGATCAGACCAGGCCATGTAGGACTGGCACGCGCGATTGCACGGCAGCCCGTCGATATAAACGATGTCGGGAGAATCCAGCGGATTGGCCTGCAGGGCTCCACTCGAACCAAGGGACAAGATCAGGGCCGGCAAAATCCATCTTCTCGACATGACTGCTCCGTTCGAACGCGCGTGGTGTTCGACGCGAGCTACGAATGGATGGAGATGAGGTTTCAAAACGATCTTGTTTTGTGGATCGCTACGCGCGCCTTGACGATGCGTTTTCGCTACCCGCCGTGGGCAGCAGCAAGTAGCCCGCATGAGCGGAGCGACATGCGGGAAACAACCCCGGATATCGCGGAGCCTGTCATCACTCCGCGAGCGCCCTTGCGCTCGTCGCTGGCCGCGCATTCGCGCGACCCGTTGGCTCATCCGGGCTACAAGGCTCGCAAGCGGAAGCCGGCTTCGCGACCGGCGTGAGGGCTCAGTTCGGCACCGCACGCTTCGCGGCCGTGACCGCATTTGCATTCACGGTGCCGCCGCGCAGCAGGCTGAACGCGGCGTTGAGCGCCTTGTCGTCCTTGTCGTTCGGCGGGACGTAGGCTTGCGAGCCGGTCTGCTCGGCGCCGTCGGCGGAGAGGTGGCCGCGCATCGAGGCTTCGCCCTTGAGTTCGGCGCGGCCCTTCATTTCATCCGGCACGTCCTGCAGCACCTCGACATCGGGCGCGATGCCCTGGGCCTGGATCGAGCGGCCCGACGGCGTGAAGTAGCGCGCCGTGGTCAGCGCCAGCGCGCCGTTGCCCTGCCCGAGCGGAATGATGGTCTGCACCGAGCCCTTGCCGAAGGTGCGCGTGCCGATCAGCGTGGCGCGCTTGTGGTCGCGCAAGGCTCCCGCCACGATCTCGGACGCCGAAGCCGAGCCGCCGTTGATCAGCACGACCAGCGGCTTGCCCTTGGTGATGTCGCCGCCGCGCGCGGTGAAGCGCTGGGTTTCCTCCGAAGTGCGGCCGCGCGTCGAGACCACCTCGCCCCGGTTCATGAAGGTGCTCGACACCGACACGGCCTGGTCGAGCAAGCCGCCGGGATTGTTGCGGAGGTCGACGATATAGCCCGCGAGTTTTTCCGACGGAATTTCCTTCGAGATGCTGGCGATCGCCTTCTTCAAGCCGTCGGTGGTCTGCTCGTTGAAACGGGTGATCCTGATGTAACCGATGTCGCCGCCGTCGGTCTTGAAACGGACCGGCCGCACCCGGATGATCTCGCGCACGATGGCAACGTCGATCGGCGCGGCGGCCCCCTTGCGCACGACCTTGAGGCGGATCTTGCTGTTGGCGGGGCCCTTCATCCGGCCCACCGCCTGTTCGAGGGTCATGCCCTGGATGACCTCGTCGTCGATTTGGGTGATCACGTCGCCTGACAGCATGCCGGCCTTGGCCGCGGGCGTATCGTCGATTGGCGTGACCACCTTGACGAGGCCGTCTTCCATCGTCACCTCGATGCCGAGCCCACCGAATTCGCCATGGGTGGTCTCCTGCATGTCGCTCCAGCCCTTCTCATTCATGTAGCGCGAATGAGGATCGAGCGCGGAGATCATGCCGTTGATGGCGCCTTCCATCAGCTTGGAATCGTCCGGCTTCTCGACGTAGCTGGTCTTGATGCGCTCGAACACGTTGCCGAACAGATTGAGCTGGGCGTAGGCGTCGGAACGGGCCGCGGCCTTTGCCGCCGCCACCAAATGCGCGCCTTGAGGTCCGATCACGAGGGCGGTCAGACACGCGCCCGTCACCGTGCCGAGAAGAAAGGCAAAATTCCTGCGCATCGTGGGGCGTCCCTCTATCTCTACGGACGCCCACCATCCCTGTGAATCGGCGCCCCTGTCCCGGCCCCGCCAACTCACAATGGCTTTTTGGTCGGATCAAGGCACGCCGACCGGGGGCAATACTGTCGCTTTCAGATTTTGAATGAAATCATCACGTTAGATGGAGAGTTCGTCATGCCCGGGCTTGCCGGCGTCTGCTACTTTGCGGCGCCTTCGGCGGATTTGGCCTTTGACTTTGCTGCCGGCGCCTTGGCCGCCGCTTTCGGCGGTGCGCTGTCGCCGCGCATCGTCCCCCAAGGGTCCGAATTCTTCTGCTGCTCGGGGATGTTGCCGAGCGACCTCCGGTAGGCCCGCTCGGCCTCCTTTTCCGCCGCTTTTTCCGAGGGCGTCTTGTCCTTCTCGGTCTCGCCGTATGCGGGAGGACGGGCTTGTTGGCCCCAGGCGGGGCCGGCCAATAATGCGATCACGGCGACAGCGCCCAGGATTCTGCCAACGGTTTGCATGCGACTACTCCCTGAAAATTGGCCCCAAGAAATTGGCCCCAAGCCTTAGCACAGCCAGCGCACGGGCTTAAGCGCCGGATTGGGCTGCGACGCAAATCGCGGCGACCGTTGCCGAGGCCGGTCCGGTTTTGTAAACGACTGCCATGAATTCGCCGCCAGCGCCCCATTCCGTCGATGCCTTGCTGTTCGACCTCGGCCGTGTCGTGCTCGACATCAGTTTCGATCAGGTAATGACGTGCTGGGCAGGGCATGCCGGCTGCGCGCCTGCCGACCTCGCCGGACGCTTTGTGATGGACGACAGTTTCAAGCACCACGAGACCGGTCGGATCGACGATGCGGCGTTCTTTGCGAGCCTGCGCCGGTCGCTCGGCATCGGCATCACCGACGCGCAGTTCCTGGAAGGCTGGAACGCGATCTTCACCGGCGAAATGCCCGGAATCTCGCCGCTCCTGGCGCGTGCCGCAGAACGCCTGCCGCTCTATGCTTTTTCCAACACCAATCCGGCCCATGTCACGCATTTTTCGCAGGCCTATGCGGATGTGCTCGGCCATTTCCGCCAGATATACCTGTCCTCCAGCATCGGTTTGCGCAAACCCGACGCCGAAGCCTATGATCATGTGGTAAAAGCGATCGGCGTGCCGGCGTCGCGGATCCTGTTCTTCGACGACTCGGCTGCCAATATCGAAGGTGCGCGGGCGCGCGGCCTTTCTGCCATCCACGTGACATCGACGGATGACGTGGCGAGGGCACTGACCGCACTTGGAATTTGAGGGAGGTCTGCCCGTGGCGTTGATGCCGGTTGCCGATGCATTGTCTGCCATCCTCGCGGGCGCCGATCCCCTGCCCGAAGAAATGGTGGCGCTCGATGAGGCGTATCACCGCATTCTCGCACGCGACGTCGCCGCGCGGCGGACGCAACCGCCGCAAGCGATGTCGGCGATGGACGGCTATGCGGTGCGCGCAGCTGACGCCGCCGATGTCAGCGCGCGGCTGAAGGTGATCGGCGAGGTCGCCGCCGGCCGCCCGTTCGAGCGGAAGGTCGGCCCGGGGGAAGCGGTGCGGATCTTTACCGGCGGCGTGATTCCTGGTGGCGCCGACGCTGTCATCATCCAGGAAGACACTGGCGTCGAGGGCGATCATATCACCATCACGAAAGCTGCCGTTCCGGGGCGGCATATCCGCGCCGCGGGCGTTGATTTCCGCGAAGGCGACATCCTCCTCAAACGCGGGCGCCGCCTCACCGACCGCGACCTCTCGCTCGCCGCCGGCATGAACTACCCGGAGCTTGCGGTGCACCGCCGCCCGAAAGTAGCGATGCTGGCGACCGGCGACGAGCTGGTGATGCCGGGCGCAAGCCCCAGCCCCGGCCAGATCGTCTATTCCAACGGCTACGGCTTGCGGGCACTGGCGCGGGCCGAAGGGGCAGAAATCATCGACCTGGGGATCGCCGCCGATACCGTCGCCGCGACCACGGCCGGCATCCGCCGTGCCCGCAAGGCCGACGCGGACATCCTGATCACCCTGGGCGGCGCGTCGGTCGGCGACCACGACCTCGTCAAGCGGTCGCTGGAAGCCGAGGGCGTCGCCATCGCATTCTGGCGGATCGCGATGCGGCCGGGCAAGCCGATGATGCATGGCAGGCTGGGCGCGATGCGGGTGATCGGCCTGCCCGGCAATCCCGTCTCCTCCTATGTCTGCGGCTTCCTGTTCCTGGTGCCGCTGATTCGCGCTCTATCGGGCCGCGATACCATCCATCACCTGCGCGAAAGCGCGCTGCTCGGCCGCGATCTCGCCGCCAATGATCAGCGCGAAGACTATCTTCGCGCCCGCCTCGAAGCCCGCGACGACGGCACGCTGGTTGCCGTGCCGGTGAACCATCAGGACTCGTCGCTATCAGGGAATCTCGCTGCGGCACGTGCACTTGTGATACGTCCGCCGTTCGCGCCGGCTGCCGCAAAGGGATCGCGTTGCGAGCTGCTCCGGCTGCCGGAATGACGCCCGGAACGGCGCTCCCCACAGCACCTTGGTACCGGAACCGCAATGCGTTCACCTGGAATTAAGTGGTTGCGGAACACATATCGAACATATAGTGTCCGTTCATGATTTGTTTCGACTGCTAGTGTCTTAGATCGGGAGTTTGGGGACTCCACGATCCGGGCCCTGAAGATTCGGAACGAGACGACGCCAACCCGGGGGATTGCTCGCGATGCTTACGCGCAAACAGTATGAACTTCTGCGTTTTATCAATGAACGGCTGAAAGAGGCCGGCGTGCCGCCCTCCTTCGATGAGATGAAGGACGCGCTCGATCTGCGCTCGAAATCCGGAATCCACCGCCTCATCACCGCACTGGAGGAGCGTGGCTTCATCCGTCGCCTGCCCAACCGCCGCGCGCGCCATCGAAGTCATCAAGCTGCCCGAGCTCGCAGCCGCCGCCAACAGCCGCCGCGGCTTCACGCCGAGCGTGATCGAGGGTACGCTCGGCAAACGCACAGTGAGCGCGCCGGCCGCCGAGGACGACGGCAATCGCCCGGTGGCCGTGCCAGTCATGGGCCGGATTGCCGCCGGTACGCCGATCGAGGCGCTGCAGACCCGCAGCCACACCATCAGCGTACCGCCGGACATGCTCGGCTCCGGCGAACATTACGCGCTCGAAGTGCGCGGCGATTCCATGGTGGACGCGGGCATTCTCGACGGCGACATGGCGCTGATCCAACGCAACGAGACCGCCGACACCGGCGACATCGTCGTGGCGCTGATCGACGAGGAGGAAGCCACGCTGAAGCGCTTCCGCCGCCGCGGCGCCTCGATCGCGCTCGAGCCCGCCAACACCGCCTATGAAGTCCGCATCCTGCCGCCGAACCGGGTCCGGATTCAGGGCAAGCTGATCGGGCTCTACCGCAAATACTGACCCGTTATGCCGTCCGGGCCGTGACGGAAAAGAGCCTCGGCCCGCGGCCGGGGTTTTTTGTTGCGCGTTTGGAACCAACGCCCGTTAGCGCGTTTGTGAATGTGGCGCAGTGCGCCAGTCGCAGAATTGCCCAGAAACGAGAAAAGGCTCTGCGCCATGTCCACTCTGATAGAGGCCTGTGCCTCCTTCTAGACACGGGTCAGCTATCTCAAACGAGGGAGCCATCCGATGTGTGACTATAGCCTGCATGCTGTGGCTACGCGGCCTGCCGAGGTCGGCGAGACGCTGATCACCACGACATTCCGCGGTACATCGACCCGCGGCTTTGCGTCGGAACGCGAGCCTGCAGTGGCGGTCTGCATGCTTCCCGGCACCGAACTGGCGTTCGCTGAGGACGTCAAATACGACAACCGGTGGATCTGGACTCGAACCACCGACTGGCGGGTCGGCAAGTTCAATCAAATCGACCCCCATATCTCCGACCGTCACCATGACGCGATCGAATTTCCCGACGGAAGCCATGTGCTGGTGACGCAGCTTTGCGAAGGCCAGCGCGCGACCGTGCTGCAATTGCCGGTGGTCCAGACCGGTGGCGAACGCGCGCCGAAGGTGACGGAAGCGCGTCCGGCCGAATCGATCGTGACCGGGTAAACGCCCACGCGCATATGATCCGCCGGCCCAGGCCGGCGGATCGTGGTGGTACATTTTTCAGAACTCGGCACCGCAGGGGGCAGCCGGTGGTCAACAAGGTAACGTGGCAAAAAGCCGGGCGCGTCACTGAGCCCGGGCGGTACATGTTCAGGTACGGCTGGCTCACCATCACGGCCGAGGATCTCGCAATCTGGCAGCAATTTCCCGACGCATCGTTCACGCTGGTCGCTCTGCCGTCGGCGCCCGACGCGCCCGAGGAATTCCATCTCGGCGCGTTCGAAATTCCAGCCAAACCCACGGTCGACGAGCACTGACGCCCGTCTACTCCTCCGCCTGAAGGTCTGCCTCGGCCGGCGTGGCATCGACGCTGCGCGGTGGCACGACGCGCGGCGCCAACACGGTGGTGTCGGCCTCACTCTCGTCGGCTATGGCGGGCGACCAAGGCCGGTCGATCCCCCTCGGCTTGACCGCCTCGACGGCAAATCCCTCGCGGCCACGCCGCAACGCCATCGCGCCCTGGCGCCGCAGCCGTTCGGCGCCGATGACGGAAGCACCGCATGCCGCCGGGGCCTGCCGCAGCGTCACAATGATTGCCGCGCGCTCGCAATCGTCCGAAAACGCCTCGGGCCTGAGCGCCTGCGCGATCAGGCCGCCGCCGACGGCTTGCACCACGCAGCCAAGATCGTCGCATGAGACGCCTGACGTGAGCGAGGCGTCAGCCGCCGTTCGTGCGTCCGCATCCGCCGCGAGCCACTCCTTCAAGAGGAAGACGTCTCGAGACCCCTTGGCCGCGTGCATCAAATGCAGCCGGCCATCCTGGCCGCGCACCCCGACATTGCGCCCGTCGGCGGAAATCAGGATATCCGGCTGCGGCGCCCTCGCCGCCCACAGCGCCGCTGATAGTACCAGCGCCGCTCCCGACCAGCGCAGCGGCGTGCGCAACAGGCCGAGCAGGATGATGCCGAGGCTCGCCGCAATCAGCGGTCCGATGCCGAAGGCCGGCACCCGGCCGACCGCGCCGGGTAACGCCGCGACCCATTGCGTCACCGCAATCATCCAGTCGATGCCGAGGCCCATGGCCGCCCAGAACAGTCGATCGAAGCCGAACGGCATCGCGACGAGGCCAAGCAGGCCCGCCGGCATCACCAGCGCGGAGACCACCGGCATCGCCGCGAGGTTGGCCAGCACGCCGTAAGGCGTGACCCGGTGAAAGTGAAAGGCGGCGTAAGGCATGGTCGCAAGCCCCGCCACCAACGAGGCCAGCAACAGCATGGTGACTTCGCGGCCGCCCCACAGCGCCACGCGCGCCGTTGCGGTATGATCCGCCGTCGCGAACAGGCGCGGTATGCCGATCTGCACCAGCGCCACCAGCCCCAGGGTCGCCGCAAACGACATCTGGAAACTCGGATGTACCAGCGCTTCCGGCGCGACCGAGAGCACGATCAGGGCGGCGACCGCGAGCGTGCGAAACGTAATCGCGCGGCGATCGACCATGACCGCGATCAGCACCACGGCCGTCATGAAGAACGATCTTTGCGTCGCGACCTCGGCGCCCGACAGCAGCAGATAGAACGCGGCGGCAACGAGGGCTGCTGCCGCCGACCACTTCTTGATGGGCTGGCCGACCGTGAGCACAGGGAACACCGCCAACAGCGCCCGCACCGCAAAGAACACGACGCCGGCGACGACGGCCATGTGATAGCCGGAGATCGACAGCACATGGCCGAGACCGGAGATGAACATCGCATCGTTCACCGGCGGTGAGATCGCATCGCGCCGCCCGGTCAACAGAGCGGTCGCTATCGCGCGCTTGTCGCCTTTCCAGCGTGGTCCTGATCCGCGCATCGATCGTATCGCGCAGGCCTTGCATCACAGCCGAATAGCGCAGGCGGAGCCCGCCGCCCGCGGCTGGCGGCTCGGTGGTCTTGATCGCGCCCATCACGAAGCCGGAGGCCCCGATGCCGGCGAAAAACATGTCGCGGCTGAAATCGTAGCTGCCCGGCCGCACCGGCGAAAGCGGCGGCAACAGCCGCGCCTTCAGCTCGACGAAGCTCCCAACCGGCGGCGCCGTGCCCTTCCTTACCGACAGCCGCACCCGCTCCAGCTTCGTCGTTCCGCGCGCGCTTTCCATGGTGACGACGCGAAGGACAAAACGGTCGGTGCGCTCGCGGATGTCGCGAGTCTCGACAAAACCCGTCAGCGACACCGAAAACATCGGCCGCGCCAGCACGCCATGCGCGATCCGCGCGGTCTTCCAGGTCGCGACCGCAAAGCCCGCGGCGACCGCCGCGATCATCACCGCGGCGGGAAAGAATTTCTGCCGCCGCAACAGCACCGCCACCGCGCACAGCGCGATTGCCACAATGGCAGCCACTGACAGCGCCGGCTCATGATCGGCGGCGAAGTAAAAGGCAATGCCGGTGCCGAATGCAACGGGTACCCCCGGCAGCAGGCGGCCGGCACCGGCTTCGGCGCGTGCCCATGTACGCAAGGTCTCGATCAGTGGCGGCCAGAGCGCGGGACGTGATGGCAAAATGCCGCCGACCGGCGCCGCAGCGCGCGGCGGCCAGGTGCCGGCATAGCCCCGTTTTCGGCCCGACGTGTCGCCCTGCTCCGCCACCGAGCCTACACCTTACGATCTCGTGAAGACCGCAAGACTACCGGACGCTGTATTTAGGCCGCTAGCGGAACGAATGCAGAAACTTGAGGAAATGCGCGCCGGCCGGCGTTACAATCAGGTCATGAGACTTGCGGCCTGCCTCCTATTTGCTTTGGCGACGTCGGCATCCGCTGTCGCAGCGGCTGAACAATGCCGCTTCATCGAAGCAAAAGCAGAGCGCGAAGCGTGCTATCAGCGCCAGGACGTTGCGCGGGCCGCCCGGCAAAAGGCTAATGAGGACCGGCAGGTACAGCAAAAGCCGTATGAGCCGATGGCCCAGGAGGATGCTCAGCTCGCCAAATCCCTGCGCAGCATTTGCCGGGGCTGCTAGGCCGATCCTGAGGCGCCGCGGGTGCGAGGCCATCACGCTTAACGCAGCGCCCGTCGCGACCGACCGCTACTCAAAACGTAACCGTCCGGCCTGCGTTGTGTTGCCGCTGCTCTTCCCCCGGAGCCACCATCCAATCCGGGCAGCTCACCGGCAGGAACGCGCTCTTGAAAGCACTCTTGCAAGTGCGCCGCGGCAGGATGCAGACTGTGTGCGCGGGATCAGGTGTCAACGTCTACGGTTCTCAGCTCGACTGGAATTCCCGGTCGCGCTCAGAATGAGAGGAGCATGACGCCATGCGAGAAACCGAAATCCACGACTATGCGCGGCAGTTACTGGAAGCTCATGGCGCCAAGGCCATTGCGGAAGCTGCCCAGAATGCCATCGAACTCGAGGCAAAAGGCGAGGTCGAACTGGCCAGAACCTGGCGGCATATCGAAGACGCGATGAAGATGATGCGTGGTCCCCACCAAAGCTGAGATTGCCGGCGCGGCAACGCAGAACGTGGGCCAGGAGCCGTCGCAAGTCGCTTCGCCACGGCTGAATGGCATCGCAACGTCCAAGATGCGGCTCTCCGTTACAGGAGTTGAAGCCATGTTTCCGAAGTGTGCGACAGCCGAAGATCTCGTGAAGGCGATCAAAGACGAGAAGGTGCAGATGATCGATCTGCGCTTTACCGACTTGCCCGGGGTGTGGCAGCATTTTTCCGTCCCACCGGGTGCAGCGAGTATCGATGCTCTCAGCGAAGGCATTGGGTTCGACGGCTCGTCCATCCGCGGCTTTCAGGAAATTCAGGAAAGCGACATGCTGGTCGTGCCGGACCCGGCCACGGCCTTTCTCGACCCGTATTCCCCTGTGTCCACCCTGGTCCTGATCTGCAACATCAGGGACCCCGTGACCGGTCAACCCTATAGCCGTGACGCCCGTTACATCGCCCAGAAGGCCGAAACGAACCTGAAAGGTACCGGCCTCGCCGATACGAGTTACTTCGGCCCGGAGGCGGAGTTCTTTGTGTTCGACGAGGTGCGCTACGGGCAGGGCATCAATCATGCCTTCCACGAAATCGATTCCAGTGAAGGCAGCTGGAATACCGGCGCGGAGGAAGAGCCGAATCTGGGCCACAAGCCGCGCCCCAAGGAAGGATATTTTCCCGTTCCGCCGACCGATAGCATGCAGGCTCTCCGCACCGAAATGGTGCTGACAATGGAGCAGCTGGGCATCCAGATCGAGGCCCATCACCATGAAGTCGCGACCGGCGGCCAGAACGAGATCGACATGCGTTTCACTACGCTCACCCGCATGGCGGACAATCTGATGATCTACAAATACGTGGTGAAGAACACCGCCCGCGAGCACGGCAAGACCGCGACGTTCATGCCGAAGCCGCTGTTCGAGGACAACGCCTCGGGAATGCACGTTCACCAGTCCCTGTGGAAGGGCGAGACCAATCTGTTCTACGACAAGGGCGACTATGCCGAATTGAGCCAGCTCGGCCGCTACTACATCGGCGGCCTGTTGACCCACGCCTGGGCGTTGTGTGCGCTTTGCGCCCCCACAACGAATTCTTATCGGCGTCTGGTGCCCGGCTATGAGGCTCCGATCAATCTGGTCTATTCCCAGCGCAATCGCTCAGCCTGCTGCCGGATTCCGATGTATTCGCCGAACCCGCGGGCAAAGCGGGTTGAATTTCGCTCGCCGGATCCCTCCTGCAATCCCTATCTGGCCTTTGCCGCGATGCTGATGGCCGGTCTCGACGGCATCATCAGCCGGATCGATCCAGGCAGCCCGATCGACAAGAACCTTTATGACCTGCCGCCCGCCGAGGCGAAGAACGTGAGGTCGACACCAGGGTCGCTGGATCAGGCGCTTGACGCGCTCGATCGCGATCACGCCTTCCTGCTCCGTAACGACGTGTTCACCGAGGACGTGATCGAGACTTGGCTCGACTACAAGCGGAAGAAAGAGGTCGATCCAATCCGGCTGCGCCCTCATCCATATGAGTTCCATTTGTATTACGACATCTAAGATGTGAACTCATCCGCAGGCATGCGCGGATTTCGGCTTCAGTGGGTCTGGAAAACCGCCAAAATGGACTCGTGCCGCGCAACAATTGCCATTGCTACTCGCTCAGCTCGCGGCGAGCCGAGGCGCCGTGACTTCGGGTGGAACCTATTGCAACATGACACGTTCTCTCCGCCCAATGCGCAGCGCCGTTGCCCCGGCGCAGCGAGCGCCGAGGCGGAGGCGTTGCGTTGCACCGGTCGGAGGGAACGCTCATGAGACTTACCCTTTCCGTCATCAAGGCTGACATAGGCTCCGTCGGCGGCCACACGAAACCGTCCACACGCATGATGGCGGCTGTCGAGGGCGAGGTCGCGAAGGCGATCTGCGATGGCCTGCTGATCGACGGTTTCGTCTGCCACACCGGCGACGACATTGCGATCATCATGACGCACACACGAGGCGAAGGGAGCTCCGAGGTCCATCAACTTGCCTGGAAGGCGTTCCTCGCGGCCACCTCGGTCGCGAAAACCTCCGGGCTTTATGGTGCCGGCCAGGATCTTCTCGTCGACGCACCGTCCGGAAACGTCCGCGGCGCCGGCCCGGGCGTCGCCGAGCTCAGCTTCGACCACAGCCTCTCGGGCACGAGACCTGCGGAGTCCTTCATGGTGTTCGCCGCCGACAAATGCGGCCCCGGCGCCTACAACCTGCCGCTCTACCTCGCCTTTGCCGATCCCATGTATTGCGCCGGGCTGATGCTGCCCCCAATGATTAAGGGATTCCGTTTCCATGTCATCGACATGGACAACACGGCCGGCGACAGCGTGATCGAACTCGACGCGCCCGCGGACGGCTACCACATTGCCGCCCTGCTCCGCGACAACGAGCGCTTTGGCATTGATCGCATCGTTTCCCGGACCCATGGCGAGGTCGCCGTCGCCGTTTCGGCGCAGCGTCTTCACGCGATCGCAGGCAAGTACACCGGCAAGGACGATCCGGTCGCGATCGTCAGGAACCAGGGGATTTTCCCGGCGCCTGAAGAAATCGTCTCGCCGTTCGCGAAGGCGCACTTCGTAGGCGGCGATGCGCGCGGTTCGCACGTGATGCCGCTCATGCCGGTGCCAATTAACACACCGGTGACAGGCATGTACTGCCTCCCGATCGTTTCCTGCGCCGGCTTTTCGATCGACAAGGATGGCCGCTTCTCCGAGTCCTATACCGATTTCTTCGACAATCCGGCGTGGGACGAGGTCCGCCGGCGCGCCCAGCGCAAGGCAATCGAGATGCGCAACCAGGGCTGGTCCGGTGCCGCAATGCTGCCCTATTCCGAGCTGGAGTATGGTGGCTTCCGCGACACCGTGTCCTCACTGCTGAAGCGCTTTCAGTTGCGCAAGGAGCGAAAGCCGGAAGCGGCCGAGTAAGGGATCGCCTGCGAGGTGGGTATGGCAAAAAGGCGTATCGGCATTCTCACGGGCGGCGGCGACGTTCCCGGCCTCAACGCTGTTATCAAGAGCGTGACCTATCGCGGCAGCGAGAACGACATCGAGGTCGTCGGCCTCCGCCGTGGTTGGGAGGCCCTCACGCACGTAAACCTCGAGGACCCGGCCAGCAGGTCCCACTACATCATCCCGCTGAACCGTGACAACACGCGCACCATAGACCGGAGCGGCGGCACCATGCTGCACTCGAGCCGCACCAATCCGTCCAAGATGAAGAAGCTGCCGGATCATCTCGTCGGCAAGGACTTTCCAGCCTCGCTCAGCACGAAGGGCGGCATCGCAACCAAGACGTGGGACGTTACTACCCAGGTGCTGGCTAACCTCTCTGGGCTCGGCATCGAGCACCTGATCGCCATCGGCGGCGACGACACGCTGAGTTACGCAGCCAAGCTCAACGAACTCGGTGTCAAGATCATCGCCATTCCGAAGACCATGGACAACGACGTCCGCAACACCGAGTATTGCATCGGCTTCTCGACCGCGATCACCCGCGCCAGCGACGCCATCCAGCGGCAGCGCACCACGGTCGGTTCGCACGAGCGAATCGGCATCTTCCGCGTCTTTGGCCGCGATGCCGGATTTACAGCGCTCTATACCGCGTACGCCACCTCGATCCGGTGCGTCATACCGGAGTACAAGTTCGATCTCGACAAGCTGATCCGGTTGCTCGTCGAGGAGAAGCGCGCCAACCCGAGCAACTACGCGCTGGTCGTGCTCAGCGAGGGCGCCGCGTGGGAGGGCTACGAGGTGCAGGAATACGGCGAGCCGGATGCCTACGGCCATCGCAAGAAGGCGAGTGTGGCGGAATCGTTCGCCGACGAGATCAAGCGGCGCGTCGGCGAGGAGACGATCACGTCTGACCTCACCTACGACCTGCGATCTGGCAATCCGGACTTCATCGACAAGCTCGTGGCCCTGACTTTCGGTAACATGGCCTACGATGCCATCCTGGAAGGCAAGACCGGCCGCATGTCGGCGCTGGTGGAGGGGCGCTACGACCTCGTGCCCATCCCTGACGCCAAGCTCGGGCCGCGCAAATTGGACGTCGCCAGCACGTACAACACGGAGCGCTACCGCCCCATCTACGGCAATAAGCGAGGGCTGCCGATCTTTCTCACCCGCGCGTCATAGGGTGGCAGGCCTACGGCTCGATCAGCGGGGTCTTGGACGAGACATGATGGCTGACGATCTTCCAGTCGTCGTCCTCGCGAAGGATCACCCAGGTGATTTTGACCGACAGCGGCGAGACCTCTTCGCCGAGATCGAAATTCGCGATTCCGGCGAAATTGATCAGATCGGAGCTGACCTGCGCGATCATCACATCCGTGAACTGCACCGTTGGCGCACGCCAGCGTGGAAGCGCATTGAAATAGGCTACAACGCCTTCACTGCCGCGATAGAGCGTGGGGTTCGATCCGTAAAAGAGCGCGTGTCGCGAATAAAGCGCAGCAAGCGCGTCTGCGTCGAGCTTGCGGAACGCCGCCGACCATGTCTCGATGATGGTGGATACCGCGTCGTCGGCCGCGCTTTGCACCGTCGCCTCACCCCTTCCCGCCAACTTCCTTGGCAAAGGTGTCGCGCAGCCCAATGGTGCGGTTGAACACCGGCTTGCCCGGCGCGGAATCCTTGTCGCGCACGAAATAGCCCTGCCGTTCGAACTGCATCACCTCGCCGGAGTTGTCTGATGCGACCAACGGCTCGACCCGCGCCCCAGGCATCACTTCCAGCGATTCCGGACTGAGGTCGGCGGCGAAATTCGCGGCACTCGGGCTCGGATTCGAGAAGAGCTGATTGTAGACGCGCACTTCCGCCGGCACCGAATCCTTGGCCGATAGCCAGTGCATGGTGGCCTTTACCTTGCGGCCGTCAGGGGCGTTGCCGCCCTTGGTCGCGGGATCGTAGGTGCAGCGCAGTTCGATCACTTCGCCCGCGTCGTTCTTGATGACGCCGGTGCATTTCACAAAGTAGGCGTAGCGCAGCCGCACCTCGTTGCCCGGCGACAGGCGGAAGAATTTTTTGGGCGGGTTCTCCATGAAATCGTCGTGCTCGATATAGAGCTCGCGCCCGAACGAGATTTTGCGCGTGCCCGCGGCCGGATCGTCGGGATGGTTGACAGCCTCGAGCTCCTCGGTCTGCCCTTCCGGATAATTCTCGATGACGACTTTCAGCGGCCGCAGTACCGCCATCCGCCGCTGCGCCGTCTTGTTGAGGTGCTCGCGAATGCAGAATTCCAGCATGCCGACATCGACCACGCTGTTGGCTTTCGCCACCCCGATGCGCTTGACGAATTCGCGCACCGCGGCCGGCGGCACGCCGCGCCGTTTCAATCCCGCGATCGTCGGCATGCGCGGATCGTCCCAGCCGGAGACATGGCCGTCGCGCACGAGCTGCGTCAGCACGCGCTTCGACAAGAGCGTGTAAGTCAGATTGAGGCGGGCGAATTCGTACTGCCGCGGCTTTGACGGCACCGGCAGCTTGTCCAGCAGCCACTCATAGAGCGGCCGGTGGTCCTCGAATTCCAGCGTGCAGATCGAATGCGTGATGCCTTCGATGGCGTCCGACTGGCCGTGAGCGTAGTCGTAGCTCGGATAGATCGACCATTTGGTGCCGGTGCGCGGATGCTCGGCATGGAGGATGCGGTAGAGCACGGGGTCGCGCAGGTTGATGTTGCCGGCCGCCATGTCGATCTTGGCCCGCAGCACGCGGCTGCCGTTCGGAAACTCGCCGGCCTTCATGCGTCGGAAGAGGTCGAGGTTTTCCTCCATCGTGCGACCACGGAACGGCGAGTTCTTGCCGGGTTCCGTCAGCGTGCCGCGGTTGGTACGGATTTCCTCCTGCGACTGGTCATCGACATAGGCGTCGCCCGCTTTGATCAGGCCCTCCGCCCAGTCATACAGACGATCGAAATAGTCGGAGGCGTAATAGAGGTCGGTTCCCCAGTCGTAGCCGAGCCAATGCACGTCGGCCTGGATGGAATCGATGTATTCCTGCTCTTCCTTGGTCGGGTTGGTGTCGTCGAAGCGCAGATGACACTTGCCTCCGAACTCCTGCGCGATGCCAAAATTGAGGGCAATCGACTTGGCATGGCCGATATGCAGATAGCCGTTCGGCTCCGGCGGAAATCGGGTCACGATCCGGCTGTGCTTTTTGGAAGAGAGATCGGCCTGGACGATGTCGCGGATGAAATCGCGCCCCGCCTCTGCCGTTACCGGTTCTGTGGTCATCCTGAGTTCCTGTTAGGGATTGGCGAACCTTCTGCCAAATTCGCCCCTGTGAGCCAAGCCCACTTTGCCACCGGCCCGGGCTTTAGTTATGAACCGTTCCTGCTATACACCACCGCCGTTCACCGCTCACGTGCTTGGTAATGACCGATTCCGTCGTCACACGCTTCGCCCCTTCGCCCACCGGCTTCCTCCATATCGGAGGCGCCCGGACCGCGCTGTTCAACTGGCTCTATGCCAAGAAGCGCGGCGGCAAGATGCTGCTGCGGATCGAGGACACCGACCGCGAGCGCTCCACGGAAGCCGCCATCGCCGCGATCCTTGACGGGCTGAAATGGCTCGAGCTTGATTGGGACGACGACGTCATCTACCAGTACAGCCGCGCCGCAAGGCATCGCGAGGTCGCCGAGTCCCTGCTCGCCAGCGGCAATGCCTATCGTTGCTATGCCACTGCGGAGGAGCTGACCGCGATGCGCGAGAAGGCGCGCGCGGAGGGCCGCACCCGCCTCTATGACGGGATGTGGCGGGATCGTGATCCGGGAGAAGCGCCCGCCGGCATGAAGCCGACCATTCGCCTGAAGGCCCCGCAGACCGGCGAGACCGTGATCGAGGATCAGGTGCAGGGCCGCGTGGTCTGGCAGAACGAAAACCTCGACGACCTCGTGCTGCTGCGTGGCGACGGCAATCCGACCTACATGTTGGCTGTCGTGGTCGACGACCACGACATGGGCGTGACCCATGTCATCCGCGGCGATGATCATCTGATCAACGCCGCGCGCCAGAAACAGATCTATGATGCGCTTGGATGGGACATCCCGAACATGTCCCATATCCCGCTGATCCACGGGCCCGATGGTTCAAAACTGTCGAAGCGCCATGGCGCGCTTGGTGTCGATGCCTACCGCGCCATGGGATATCTGCCGGCGGCGCTGCGCAATTACCTGGTCCGGCTCGGCTGGAGCCATGGCGACCAGGAGATTTTCTCGACGCAGGAAATGATCGACGCGTTCGACCTGCCCGCGATCGGGCGCTCTGCTGCACGCTTCGATTTCGCCAAGCTGGAAAACCTCAACGGCCACTACATCCGCCACGCCGATGACGGCGCGCTGGTGGCCCAGTTCGAGAGCGTCTTGGACTATGTCCCCGACGGCGCCGAGCTGAAGGCAAAACTCAACGACACCACCCGCGCACAATTGCTGCGGGCGATGCCGAGCTTGAAAGAACGCGCCAAGACCTTGATCGAGCTGATCTCGGGCGCCTACTTCATCTTTGCCGACCGTCCGCTCCAGATCGAGCCGAAGGCCCTGGCTCTGCTGACGCCGGAAACCCGGGCGCTGATCGGCCAACTCCGCATCGCGCTGGAAACCGTGACCGACTGGCGCGCCGAGACCACCGAATCCGCCATGCGGAATTTCGCGGAGCAGAACAACCTCAAGCTCGGCGCCGTCGCCCAGCCACTTCGGGTGGCGCTGACCGGACGGACGACTTCGCCCGGCATTTTCGACGTTTTGGCGGTCCTGGAGCGGGAGGAATGCCTGGCCCGTCTGGGCGATCAAGCGGCCGGCTGAGCCCCTACCATATGGGGGGCTGCGGCCATCTTGCAGTGCACAGGGCAATAAGCTACGCCTTTGGCGCCGCTTCTAGACAGTCCGGCCTCTCTTGCTACTGCCTTACGAATGGCACCAAGGTCGGCCCGGTTTTTCGTAACGATTTCATCGGGGATTCACGATGGACGCAAAATCCAGCAACAAGACTGCAACGCTCACCGTAGGTAATAAGACCTACGATTTCCCGATCCTCAGCGGCACGGTGGGGCCAGATGTCATCGACATCGCCAAGCTCTACGCCCAGGCCGGGATGTTCACCTACGACCCCGGCTTCACCTCCACCGGAAGCTGCCAGTCGAAGATCACCTATATCGACGGCGACGCCGGCGTGCTGGAATACCGCGGCTACCCAATCGAGCAACTCGCCGAACAGGGCGACTTCCTCGAGACCTGCTATCTGCTGCTCTACGGGGAACTTCCGACCAAGTCTCAGAAGCAGGATTTCGACTACCGCGTAATCCATCACACCATGGTTCACGAGCAGATGGCCCGCTTCTTCCAGGGTTTTCGCCGTGACGCCCATCCCATGGCGATCATGGTCGCCGCCGTCGGCGCGCTGGCCGCATTCTATCATGATAGCACCGACATCAACGATCCGCGGCAGCGCATGATCGCTTCGATGCGCATGATCGCGAAGGTCCCGACGCTGGCCGCGATGGCCTACAAATACACCGTCGGCCAGCCCTTCATGTATCCGAAGAACTCGCTCTCCTTTGCCGAAAACTTCCTGCACATGTGCTTCGCGGTGCCCTGCGAGGAATACAAGATCAATCCGGTGCTGGCTGACGCGCTCGACAAGATCTTCATTCTGCACGCCGACCACGAGCAGAACGCCTCGACCTCGACGGTGCGTATCGCCGGCTCCTCCGGCGCCAATCCGTTCGCCTGCATCGCCGCCGGCATCGCCTGCCTGTGGGGTCCGGCGCATGGCGGCGCCAACGAGGCCGCGCTCGCGATGCTCGCGGAGATCGGCACGGTCGACAAGATTCCGGAATTCATCGCGAAGGTGAAGGACAAGAACAGCGAAGTCCGCCTGATGGGCTTTGGCCACCGTGTCTACAAGAACTACGACCCGCGCGCCAAGATCATGCAGAAGATGTGTCACGCCGTGCTGGCCGAGACCGGCCATGGCGACGATCCGATGCTGAACGTCGCGATGGAATTGGAAAGGATCGCGTTGAGCGATCAGTACTTCATCGACCGCAAGCTCTATCCGAACGTCGACTTCTATTCAGGCATCACGCTGAAGGCCATGGGCTTCCCGACCTCGATGTTCACCGTGCTGTTCGCGGTCGCCCGCACCGTCGGCTGGATCAGCCAGTGGAGCGAGATGATCGAGGATCCGCAGCAGAAGATCGGCCGTCCGCGCCAGCTCTATACCGGCGTCGCCCGCCGCGACTACGTGGCGATGGACAAGCGGAAGTAAGCGACGTCGCTTACAAGACAGCTCGGAAAGCCGGATGCGATCGCCGCGTCCGGCTTTTTTGCTTTTTCGTAGGATGAGTGGAGCGGAAGCGATACCCATCGCCGGTGTATGCCGCGATTGATGGGTATCGCTTCGCTCCACCCATCCTACATTCCTACCCCCGCCGCGCCTGCCACATCGTCGCCAACACGACGTCGGCGGCGCGCACGCTGGGCGGCTGGTTGCCGGTCGACATGATGCCGTCGATTTTGCCGAAGGCCTCGAGTTGCTTTCGACGCAGCTCGCTGTTGCCCAACGCCTCGCGCAGCGCGGCTGCGAGCTTTTCCGGCGTGCAGTTCTCCTGCAGGAATTCCGGCACGACATTCTCGCCGATCACGAGATTGGCCAAGATCACCGAGTTCACCTTGATCGCGCGCCGCAAGATCCAGGCTTCCATGGCGCCGACCCGGTAGCCCGTCACCATCGGCACACCGGCCAGTGCCAGTTCGAGCGTCACCGTACCGGATTTGGCCAGCGCCGCATGGGCGATCCGAAAGGCCGCCCGTTTGTCCTGCTCGCCGATCACGACCTGGGGCTGGACCGGCCAGCCCTTCACCGCATCGACGACCGCTTCCTGCAGATGCGGCATGGTGGGCAGCACCAGTTCGAACGGCGTGCCCTGCTCCTGCAGCAGTCCCACCGCCTGGCCGAACACCGCCATGTGGTGGCGGATTTCGTTGCGCCGGCTTCCCGGCAGCACCAGCAGCACCGGCGGCGATTCCGCCCGCCGTCTAGCCTCATCAGCGTTCGGGCGCAGCGATGACAACTGCTCGGTCAGGGGATGGCCGACATAAGTGCAAGGCGGCCCGTGCAGCCTGCGATAGGCCTCCGGCTCGAACGGCAACAGCGCCAGCACGTGATCGACGTATTTGCGCATCGCGCGCGCCCGGCCTGGCCGCCACGCCCATACCGAGGGCGACACATAATCGACGATCGGAATCTTGGGATCCTTGGCGCGCACGCGCCTGGCGACGCGATGGGTAAAGTCGGGGCTGTCGATGATGATGAGAATATCGGGCGATGCCTCCGTCACCACGATGGCCGTTTCCTTGATCAGCCCGAGGATCTTCGGCAATTCCTTGACGACTGCGGCCAGCCCGATGATCGAGAGTTCTTCAATCGGAAACAGCGACTCCAGGCCTTCGCGCGCCATTGCGCGGCCGCCGACGCCCTCGAACTGTACCGCATCACCAAGGCGCTGGCGCAGCACCTTCATCAAGCTGGCGCCGAGGCGATCGCCGGATTCTTCCGTCGCGATCAGAAATATCCTCCGCTCCATCCCGGCGGTCGCGCGAGGCGGCGTCACGCGGGCAAGCCCTGGATGAACAAGCCGGCACTATCAGCAATCTCGATCATGGCTTGCGAGTCCGCGGCAATGGTGTGGCCGGCGATCACGGCAATGCCGGCGAGCCCAGCTTTTGCCACGCCTTCGATGGTTTTTGCGCCCACGGCCGGCAGGTCGAACCGCAAATCCTGCCCGCTCTTCGGCGCCTTCACCAGCACGCCGCGGCCGGATTTGGCGCGAATGCGCCCCGCCTCGCGCAGCCTCGCCACGCGCGCCAGCAGCCCGTCGGTACCCTCGATATCCTCCACCGCGACCACGTGCCCGTCGATCACGACCACGGCCTGGCCGATGTCGAACGGACCGAGCGCGCCGAGCACTTCCCGCCCCTTGGCAATATCGGCGGTGGCGGCAGCATCCGGCATGGCACGGGCAATTTGCCCCTCTGGCATCAGCACGTCGGGGGCGACATCCCTGATACCGACCATCCGGAAACCGTCCTGTTCGAGGATGCGGCCGATCCCCGACAACAGGTGATCGTCGCCGCCGCGAAACGCCGCCCAGACGCGGCCGATCACGCGGATCGTTCCCCAGTCCAGCCTGATTTCCGACAGCGCAGGCCGCAGCAGCGTGCCGATGAAGATCAGGTCGCGGCAGCCCTCACTACGGAACAGCCTTGTCGCGCGGCCGAGTTGTCCGACCGAGATCCAGTGATGGCGGAAGCGGCCGACGCGATCTGGATCGCAGGCGCCGCGCAGTGCGAACAGCACTGGCGCCAATCCCCGCGCGGCAAGCGAATCCGCCACCGCGAATGGCATTGCGCCGCCGCCTGCGATGACGCCGACGGGCGATGAAATGTCGGAAGCCGCTGAGATCATGGCTGCGGCGATCCCGTCATCAAGGCTTGTTGCCGTCGCCGGCGGGAAGGCAGAGCGGACGAAGTTTACCGTCGCCGATGAAGGCAAGGATTTCGGCGATCGCCGGATCCTCTCCAGCCATCGGCTGAACTGCATTCAGCCGCTCGGCAAAAATACCGGGTCCGTGAAACAGCTTTTGGTAGAACGAGCGCACCTTCGCCAGCCGCTCCCTGGTGAACTTGCGGCGCTTCATGCCGATGATGTTCAGCCCTTCGAGACTGGCATACTGTCCATTGGCGAGCCCGAACGGAATGATGTCGCCGCGGACGCCGCAGACGCCACCGACCATCACCTGCGGCCCGATCCGCGTGAACTGATGCACGGCAGACAGCCCGCCGATGTAGACGAAATCGCCGATCTCGCAATGACCGCCCAGCGTCGCAGACGTCGCGAAGATAACATCGCTCCCCACGACGCAATCGTGGCCGACGTGGCTGTTGTTCATGAAGTAACCGCGTGCGCCCACCCGCGTGAGGCCGCCGCCCTTCTTCGTTCCGACATTCATCGTTACGCCTTCGCGGATGGTGCACCCTTCGCCGATCTCGAGCCGGGTCGGTTCACCGCGATAGCTGAGGTCCTGCGGCGGGCCTCCCAATGCAGCAAATGGGTAAATGACACAGCCATCGGCGACGGTCGTATGCCCCGCCACGTTCACATGCGCGGTCAACTTGCAGTTCGCGCCGATGGTGACGTTCGGCCCGATGATGCAATAGGGGCCGATTTTCGTCCCCTCTCCGATCACAGCGCCATCCTCAACCCGCGCGGTTGGATCGATCGTACCCATCAAGCAGCCCAGCCCATCGATTGCGCGCGAATATCTCGCGTTTTCCGGTGGTTAGCGCGGCATTTCAATGCTGTCTAGTGACGTATGATTACGTCATGTGTCGGGCGCGCAGCGCCCGCAAGATTCCCATCCGCTGCCGCCCGTCTCCGCAGCCGAAGGCCGAGACAAGCCGTCACTATGTCATGCTGCCGGGCAGGAAGCAGCGGATCGAAATCCCGAGCGAATCCTTGAGCGGCCACACCATGGTCCGGCCCGCGCGATTTGGTTCGGTAATCACCGCATCGTCAGGGACGTCGATCCATTGGCCCTCGAGCCGCACACGGTAATGACCGTCCTTGGATTCCCAATCGACATCGGCGACAGCAGAGCCATCAGCGTCGGAGCAACATGGCCCCTTTCCGCTCCTGAGGCTGTCGAACCACGACTTCAGCGGGGATTTGGCGTAGCGACCGTCATCGCGGGCTACGGCATGTCCGCCGAGAACAATAGCTGCGCCTAGCAGTGCAACACCGACCCAGAGAGACTTCATGCGGCCATCCGCCAACAGATTCCCCACGGTATCTATAAAGCTGCTGGGCCGGCTGAAGTTCCCTCAACACGTCACAATTAGGCTGGACCGATCACCCAAGGTTGATGCACGGTCGAACGGTGTCCTGCTGGAGTGTTTTCCAGCGAAAGCCTGCCCCGGACTTGGTCCGGGGGTGGACAGCGGTTCTCGCGTCAAGAAAACGCGGAAAAGCAGGAAATCTAAAGCCCGGTTCTGATTCAATCAGAACCGAAAACGGCTCTAGCTGCCGGTCTGAGCAATCCATTCGCCAGGTTGCACGCGCGTGACCAGGACGGCCGGGCCTGAGCCACCGGTCTTGTAGACGAGCGCCTCGCCCTCGCGGATATCGCCAAATTCCTTTCCGAAGGCATCGGCGACGTTGGTCTTGTGTGTCACGACCACATTATTGACGCCGGCTTTCAGAGGCGCATTGACGAGATCGCGGACGGCGCGCCCAATTTTGGCGTTCTTGCCGTCGGGGTTCGCCATCGCCGACGCACTGCCGGCGCCGCTGTCGGTCAGGGCGTCGACGGGAGAGACGTCCTTACCGCTGAGCAGCTTGCCGGTCTCGACCGCGCGGTTTAGCTGGCTCGTGTAGACTTCGCCGATTGGTATGCCAAGTTTCGCGAGCGCAGCCCCAAGTTCGCGCGCAAGCGTGCGGCCCTTCTCGCTCAGTTGGCGCTGTGCACTCATATCGTCGAATTTGAAGGGGTAAATGTCCTTCTGGCTATCGTCAGTGGCGCCGTGTCGAAACACGATGACGTAGCCGCCACCCTTGAGAGAGGCGACAAGACCATTGAGGTCTGCCGCGTAACCTTGCGGCGGCATCAGCAGAAAAATGACCAAACACGAAATGATGGACGCAAACTTGTTCAAGGACGCCTCCGTTAAAAAAACGTGGACCCAAGCCAGGTCTAATCCGCAAATTTCGTCAAACGACCTCGAAAACGGGTCCCACTACCAAGGATTGAACAAAGACATCAGGAAGACGTCAGTTGTGTGACGGGTAAATTCAATCCGGCTCAATCCGTCAGCATCGCGCCGACGTCGGCTTCCGCGACCACGGCACCATTTACCTTGGCGTCGCCGTGAAACCACCACATCGCCTTGCGGCGGCCGATCGAGCGCATGTGGTACTCGATGGTGTCGCCGGGCATCACCGGCTTGCGGAATTTGCACTTGTCGATGGTGAGGAAATAAACCGCGCGTGGCTTCTCGGTGCCTTCGACCGACTTGATGCCGATCACGCCGGCGGTCTGCGCCATGGCCTCGATCATCATCACGCCGGGATAGACCGGACGTTCGGGGAAATGGCCGAGAAACGGCGGCTCGTTGAAGGTAACGTTCTTGATGCCGATGCCGCTGTAATCGGTCCGGATCTTGATCACCCGATCGATCAGCAGCATTGGATAACGGTGCGGGAGCGTCTTGAGGATCTCGTTGATATCCACGAGCTCAAACCTGACCGGTGCCTCCTCCATCACTCGCGCCCCTCGCCTTTCGGATCGACGGCGCCACCCTGCACCAGCCGCTCCACTGCAACAATCTCCCTGAACCACTGCTTGGTCGGTTTGGCAAAATGTCCGCCCCAGCGGCCATTGGGTGGGATATCGTCCTTGACCGCGCTCATCGCCGTCACCTGCGCGCCATCGCCGATCTTGAGGTGGTTGTTGATGCCCACCTTGGCGCCCAGCGCGACGTTGTCACCGATCGTCAGACTGCCCGCGAGCCCGATCTGGGCCGCGAGCAGGCAGTGCCTGCCGATGGTCACATTGTGGCCGATCTGAACCTGATTGTCGATTTTGGTGCCCTCGCCGATCACGGTATCCCGCAGGCTGCCGCGGTCGATGCAGGTGCCGGCGCCGATCTCGACATCGTTCTGGATCAGGACGCGGCCGGTCTGGGGCACCTTCAGATGGCCCTCGGGGCCGAAGAAAATGAAGCCATAACCGTCCTGGCCGATGCTGCAGGCGGGGTGGATCAGCACGTTGTTGCCGATCAGGGCGAACTGGATCGCGGTGCGCGCACCTACATTGCAGTCGCGGCCGATTTTGACGTCGGCGCCGATTACCGCGCCGGCACCGATTACGGTGCCAGTGCCGATCTCGACCCGTGGGCCGATCACCGCGAGCGGATCGACGATGACGCCGTCCTCGAGATGGGCGGACGGGTCGATGATCGCCGATGGCGCGATGCCGTCATTGTCGAACCAGGATTGTGGGCGGAGCGCATCGGCGTGCCACTCGCGCGCCAGCTTCACGAAGGCGCGGAACGGCTGGGCCGCCCGCAGCACCGCCACATGGGCGGGCACCTGGGCCTCGAAACGCGGGCTGACCAGGCAAGCGCCGGCTTTGGTCGCCTTGAGCTGATCGGCGTATTTGAGATTGTCGAAGAACGCCAGATGCATCGGACCGGCTTCGTCGAGCGAAGCGAGGCCCCTAATCACGTCACCGTCCCGCGCAGGGTCGACCAATACCGCTCCTGTCAACGCGGCCAGCTCGGCCAGCGTTGAGGAAGGAGGTTGCTTGAAGAATATCGGCTGCGCCATTTCACCCGTCGCAGTCCGGCCGCTATTCACACCAGAGAGCCGGCTTCGAAGACGCGAAGCCGAACCCTCCTCCTATTCCTTGGTGTTCTCGTCACGTGGACCTTAGTCCATTTCGCTTCAAGACACCTTAGAACGATGTGCCACCGCCAAACTTGAATTCCTGCACGCGGTCAAACTGGCCCTTCGTAAGCGGAACCGCATAGTCGAAGCGGAGCGGACCGAAGGGCGAGGCCCAGATCAGGCCGACACCCACCGAGGTGCGAACCACATTGCCGTTGTCGAACTGCAATCCCGTACAAGTTCCGGCACTGGCCGGAGTGGTCGCCGTCGCCTGCGTCGGCGGGATGCAACCAGGCAGGTTGACCTCGCCCGTTGCCGCCCACGACGTCGGTCCCTTGTAGTCGAACAGTCCACCGGCGTCGGCATAGACCGAGCCCTTGAGCCCGACTTCCTTCGGCAGGAACCAGAACGGCATCTGCAATTCGAACGAAGCGCCCCAGTACTTGGTGCCGCCGAGCGCATCACGTGTACCGAACGGATTCAAATCGCGCGGACCGATACCGTTCGGCGCAAAACCGCGCACCAGGTTCGGACCCATCTGGAAGTGATCGAGCATGCGCAGTTCGCTGCCGCCGAACTGGTTGAGAATGCCGCCCTGGAGATGGATCAGGCCGACGATATCGGCGACCAGCGGGGTGTAGTACTTCGCGTCGATCGCCGACTTGATGTACTTCACGTCGCCGCCGACGCCGGCGAAGTCCTGCTTCCAGTCGATCAGCAAGCCGTCGGTCGGGTTCTTGTTGTTGTCCAGCGTGTTGTAGTTCAGCGAATAGCCGACCGACGAGGTCAGCGCCTTGCCGCTCTGCAGTTCCCTGCGGATCGGCAGCGAAGCTTCGCCGTCGAAGTAACATCCGAGACCGTTTGTGGATGTCAGGTCGATGGGGGGAGTCTGACTCGCCGCAAAGGCCGGGCTTGGATTGAAGGCGAGCAACGAGTTCGCCGGGTTGTTGTTACAGTTGGCGAGCGTGCTCGGCAGCGAGATTTCCTGCTGATAGATCGAGTAGCGCAACTGAAGCGCGAGATCTTCGCGCAAGGTGAAGCCGAGCCGCGGGCTGAAGCCCAACGTCTTGGTGCCGTACGCGATGTAGCTGTTGGCGAGCTGTTCACGATAGAACAGGTCGAGGCCAAGCGCGACGCGATAGTCGAACAAATAGGGGTCGACGAACGACAGCGAACCGCCGCGCGCGTACTGACCGTAGGTCACAGCAGCCTTCGCATACAGGCCGCGGCCGAGGAAGTTGCGCTCGGAGATGCTGACTTCGGCCAGTGCGCCGTCCGTGGTCGAATAGCCGCCCGACACCGAGAAGTCGCCGGTCGATTTTTCTTCGAGATCGACGATCAGGATCACGCGATCGGTCGACGAGCCGGGCTCGGTCAGGATCTTCACGCTCTTGAAGAAGTCGAGGTTCTTCAGCCGGCGCTCGGCGCGATCGACCAGGGCACGGTTGTAGGCGTCGCCTTCGGACAGGTCGAACTCGCGGCGGATCACGTAGTCGCGGGTACGGGTGTTACCGCGGACGTTGATGCGCTCGATATAGGTTCGCGGGCCTTCGTCGACGGCGAACACGATCGAAACGGTGTGCTGCTCGAAATTGCGATCGCCGCGCGGACGCACCACGGCGAAGGCGTAGCCGCGCCGTGAAGCCTCGATCTGCATTTCCTCGACGGATTTCTCCAGCGCCTCGGCATTGTAAACCGAGCCGACGCTGACGCGCGAGAAGCTGCGCATCGAGGCGGCATCGAGGGTCGGGATGGAGGTCTGGAAATCGACGGAGGCAACGCGATATTGCTGCCCCTCATCGATCTTGAAGGTGACGAGGAAGCCCTTCTTCTCGGGGTCATACTCGGTCAGTGCGGCGACCACCTGCACGTCGGCGTAACCGTTCTTGAGGTAGAAGCGGCGAATCAGATCGCGGTCCGCCTCGACCCGGTCGGGATCATAGACGTCGGCGCCGCCGAGGAAGCTCAGAAGGTTCGATTCGCGCGTCTTGATGACGTCCTTGAGGCGATAGGACGAATAGGCGACGTTGCCGATGAATTCGATCGACTTGACGCCGGTCTTGCCGCCTTCGGTGATCGTGAAGATCAGATCGACGCGGTTGTTCGGCTGCTCGATGATTTCCGGAGTGACGCGCACGTCATAGCGGCCGGAGCGCCGGTAGATTTCGGCGATGCGCTGGGCGTCCGACTGAACCATCGGACGCGAGAAAGTACCGCGCGGCTTGGACTGGATTTCAGCCGAAAGCTGTTCGTCCTTGACCTTCTTGTTGCCTTCGAAGGCGATGCGCCCGATCACGGCGTTTTCGACGACCGTCACGACCAGCCGACCGCCGACCTGGTTGATTCGCACGTCCTGGAACAGGCCGGTCTCGATCAGCGCTTTCAGGCCATCGTCGATCTGGGCCTGCCCGAGGCGGCCGCCGGGGCCTGGCTTGAAATAGGAGCGGATGGTCTCGACCTCGACACGCCGGTTCCCTTCAACGACGATCGACGCCGCGGTCTGGGCCGCAGCCGGCACAGACACCAACACGCCCCCCATCGGCGCGGCCACCATGATCAGAGCGGCCAGCAGACCCCCCCGCACTCGCATTCCCAACATCATGCGCAACGCGCCCTCGTCATTGCACTGCCGGCTCGTACCCCTACGAACCGGCAGAATCCCAAAGTTGCATTGCTTGTAGCCAATTTCGACAGGGGGGCAAACCAGACATCGCGATGCGATTCCAATTTCATTCCAAGACGTTGCCAAAGGGCAACGTCATAAAAAAGCCGCTTCTACGACCTCCCGAACAGCCCCCTCAGCCACGGCACCTGATGGAAGTCGTTATAGAAGGCGAACACCATCAGCATCAGGACCAGAACCAGCCCGACTCGGAACCCGTATTCCTGGGATTTTTCCGACAATGGACGCCCGCGGAGCACCTCGGCCGTGTAGAACATAAGGTGACCGCCATCGAGCAAGGGCACCGGGAACAAATTCAATAGCCCGATCGAGATGGACAGCACCGCCGCCAGATGCAGCAGCGGAATGATTCCCAAGGTAGCCACCTGCCCCGAAATCTGCGCGATCCGAATCGGCCCGCCGATCTGGTCCGCGCTCGCCCGGCCGGTAAAGATGTTACCGATATAGGCGAGCGTCTGCTCGATGACGAACCAGGTTTCCTTGATTCCGAGCCAGAATGCGGTCGCCGGATCGACCTTCTCGGTGGTCACCTCGCCCGGCGAGGTCGCACGGGTGATGCCGAGAATTCCGAGCCTTTGGGTATTTCCGAACGGATCCTTCACTTCGCGCAGTTCCGGCGTGCCCTTCAATTCAAGCGTGGAATCACCCCGCTTGACGGTGAAGGTCATGGTTTCGCCGGCGCGAACGCTCACGAAGCGCTGCATGTCGGAGAAGCTGCCGATCTTTTTGCCGTCGATGGCGGTGACGACGTCGCCGACCTGAAAGCCCGCCCGCTCGGCGGCGCTGCTGGCTTCGATCTTGTCGACGCGTGCCGTCGTGCTCGGCTTGCCGAAGAAAGTGAAGAGACAGGTGAAAATGACGATCGCCAGAATGAAATTCGCGATCGGACCGGCGGCCACGATGGCTGCGCGCGCGCCGACTTTCTTGTGATGGAAACTGCCGGCGCGCTCTTCCTCGCTCATGCGGGCGAGCGATTCGGCCGATGCGGGCGTCGAAGCTTCCGATTCGTCGCCGAAGAACTTCACGTAACCGCCGAGCGGGATCGCGGAAATCTTCCAGCGCGTGCCGTGACGGTCGTTGAAGCCGGCAAGTTCCGGCCCGAACCCGAGCGAGAACGTCAACACCTTCACGCCCGCCCAGCGGGCGACCAGGAAGTGGCCGAGTTCATGGAAGAACACGACGATGGTCAGAACGAACAAAAAGGGAATGATGTAGCCGATGAGCCCGTGGCCCAACGTACTGAAACTGCTTAGAAAAAACTCTGACATCAGGTTCCCCTCGACAAGAGCCGATGGCTCCGTCCCCAACCCTCTAGGATGCCTTTAAGGCAATTTGAGGCAATAGGGAGGCGGCTCGATTTCGCGCGTTATGGTCAACGGAGATCGCGTCGTCCGCCGAGCTCAAAGGCGCAAGGTTCCCGGCACGAATCCAATCGTTGATGGTGGCTTCGACGAGGCGCGCGATCGACCCGAATTTGATCTTTCCGGCGATGAACGCCGCCACCGCCACCTCATTGGCGGCGTTGAATACCGTGGTCGCGCCACGCCCTGTACGTAACGCCTCGTAGGCCAGCCGCAAGCCCGGGAACCGCTCGAAGTCCGGCGCCTCGAACGTGAGCTGGCCGATTTTTGCGAGGTCCAGCCTGGCCGACGGGCCAACGATTCGATCGGGCCATCCAAGGCAGTGCGCGATCGGGATGCGCATGTCGGGCGCGCCGAGCTGCGCAACCACAGAGCGATCGGAGAATTCGACCATGCCGTGGATGATCGACTGCGGATGCACGAGGACGTCGATCTCGTCGGCCGAGAGCGCGAACAGATAGGAGGCTTCGATGACTTCGAGGCCCTTGTTCATCATCGAGGCCGAATCAATGGTGATCTTCTGACCCATGCTCCAGTTCGGATGCTTCAAGGCCTGCTCAAGCGTCGCCTGCTCGATGTCGGCCGGCGCCCAGGTGCGAAACGGGCCACCGGATGCGGTGATGATCACGCGCACCAATTCCTCGCGATTGCCGGAAGAGAGCGCCTGAAACAGCGCGTTGTGTTCGGAATCTGCCGGGAGGATGCAGGCGCCGGCCTTCGCCGCGCGCTGCATGAAGAAATCGCCGGCACACACCAGGCATTCCTTGTTCGCCAATGCGACGGCGGCGCCGCGGTCGACCGCAGCAAGCGCAGGCTTCAGCCCAGCCGCGCCGCTCACCGCCGCCATCACCCAGTCGGCGGGACGCGCGGCGGCCTCGATGATCGCGCTTTCGCCGGCGCCGCATTCGATGTTCGTGCCTGCCAGCGCATCCTTCAGTTCGCCAAGGCGCGCGGGATCGGCGATCGCAGCGAATCGTACGCCGAATTCCTTCGCGAGCCTGGCCAGCGCTTCGACGTTGGAATTCGCGGTCAGCGCCTCGACCTGGTAGCGGTCGCGCGCGCCGCGCAGCAGATCCATGGTGCTGTCGCCGATGGAACCGGTGGCGCCCAATACCGTGACGGTGCGCGCATCCGACCAAGCGGCCTTGTTGTTACGCAATGGAACTGCGCTCATCGTTTCACCAAACCATAAGACCGCGACCGACGCCATCGGCGCCGCCCCGCAGAAAGCCGAAAAGTGCCGCCACGACAACGGCTGCGACAAACCCGTCCAGGCGGTCCATTAGTCCGCCATGGCCGGGAATGATGTGACTTGAGTCCTTTACGCCAAAACGGCGCTTCACGGCGGATTCGAAGAGGTCGCCGAGCTGGGAAACCACCGAAAGGGCCGCCGAAAGCAGCAACAACGGTCCCATCTTACCGAGACCGAAGGCGGCAAACCCGCCTGCCACGGCCAGACTGGCGGCAAAACCGCCGACGGCGCCGGCCCAGGTCTTTTTCGGGCTGACGCGCGGCCACAGTTTTGGTCCGCCAATACCGCGGCCCGCGAAATAGCCTCCACTGTCGGTCACCCACACAATCAGCAGCACGAACATCAGGGCGGCAAAACCCTTTACGGAATCCAGACGCACCAGGACCGAGGCAATTTCGGCCGCTGCCGCGTACAGAAATCCGGCTGCCGCCCAGTTTCGCCGCTCCGGCGCGATCGATACCACCGCGACAAGGCCGATGCCGAGCGCGATCAGGGCGGCATCGAGCCGGCCGATCGCAAAGCAAACTCCGCCGAGCGCAAGCGCGGCCACGCCTGGGACGATCACACGCGTTGCCCCGGCGAGGCCCACGATCGCGAGCCATTCGACGAACAGGCCGACGGCCGCCAGCGTCACCAGCGCGGCCCACAGCCAGCCGCCCGCATAGGCGATGGCGACCGCAAGCGGAATCAGCACTGCGGCGGCGGCGATACGCATCACGAGATTGCGCGAATCGGGCGCGCTTGCTGCCGCCGGCGCGGGCTCGGGGTCGGTCACGATCCGGTTTTCGCAACCAGACCGCCGAAGCGGCGTTCCCGTCTGGCATATTCGGCAATGGCGCTTTCGAGCGCGGCCTTGTCGAAATCGGGCCAGTGGATCGGCACGAATACAAGTTCGCTATAGGCCGCCTGCCACATCAGGAAGTTCGACAGCCGCTGTTCGCCGCTGGTGCGGATGATCAGGTCGGGATCGGGAATGTCAGGTGCATCGAGATAGCGGCCGAGCGTATCGGCATCGATCGAGGCGGGATCGCGCTTGCCCTCCGCGACTTCACGCGCCAGCCGTTGGGCAGCGCCGGCAATTTCCTGGCGCGATCCGTAGTTGAACGCGACTACGAGATTGAGCTTGGTGTTACCTCTCGTCAGTTCCTCGGCCTCGTTCAAGAGCGTGCAGATATCGGGCTCCAGCCCCTCTCGTTCACCGATTACGCGCACGCGCACGCCGTCGCGGTGCAGCGTCGCCAGATCGTTGCGGATAAAGCGGCGGAGCAATCCAAAGAGATCGCCGATTTCGGTCGCCGGCCGCGACCAGTTTTCGGAGCTGAACGAAAAGATCGTCAGATAGAGCACGCCGAGTTCATGGGCGGCGCGAACGACGCGGCGCAGCGCCTCGACGCCGCGGCGGTGGCCTTCGGCGCGCGGCAAGCCGCGCGCTGCCGCCCAGCGCCCATTTCCGTCCATGATGATCGCCACATGCAACGGGACGGAGCGATCCGGTCCTTCCGTGGCGGGGGCGGCGGCGTTCGGCATTATCTGAATTCCAGGGCCAGTCTCAACTCGTGAACCTTGTCATCAAACGGTGAGGATTTCCTTTTCCTTCGCCGCCAGCAACTGATCGATTTCCGCAATTGTACTATCGGTCGCCTTCTGCACGTCATGGGCCAAGCGCTCCTGATCGTCTTCGGAAATCTCGTGATTCTTCTCGAGCTTCTTGACGATATCCAGGCCGTCGCGACGGACGTGGCGAACGGCAACCTTGGCGGCCTCGGCGTATTTGTGCGCGACCTTCACCAGTTCCTTGCGCCGTTCCTCGTTAAGCTCGGGAATCCGCAGGCGCAGCACCTGCCCTTCGGTCGCGGGCGAGAGGCCGAGATTGGAATCGACGATCGCCTTCTCCACGGCTTTCACCATCGACTTATCCCACACCTGGACGGAAAGCAGGCGCGGCTCGGGCACGCTGACCGTGGCGAGCTGGTTGAGCGGCATGTGCGAGCCGTAGGCCTCGACCTGCACCGGCTCCAGCATGGACGCTGCCGCGCGGCCGGTTCGCAGGCCACCGAGCTCGTGCTTGAGCGCGTGAGTGGCGCCTTGCATGCGGCGCTTCAATTCGTTGATGTCAAAACCGGGCGTGGGCATAACGCTCTCCCCTCCTTGGAAACCAGCCGCTGGCGTCTTCAAGCCGCGGTTCGAAACTGCAACCGGCATATCAGCCGGCAACCACCGTGCCGTGGCCGGTGCCGCGCAGGATCGCGCCGATCGAACCCGGCTCGGCGATCGAGAATACGATGATAGGCAGTGACGTCTCGCGGGCAAGCGCGAATGCAGTCGCGTCCATCACCTTGTAGTCGCCGGCGATCGCCTGCGAATGCGTCAGCCGATCAAAACGCTTGGCGGACGGGTCCTTTTTGGGGTCGGCGCTGTAAACGCCGTCGACATTGGTGGCCTTGAGCACCGCCTCAGCGCCGATTTCGGCCGCCCGCAGCACTGCCGTGGTATCGGTGGTGAAGAACGGATTGCCGGTTCCGCCACCCAGCAGCACGATACGCCCCTCGGCGAGGTATTTGTGCGCTGCACCGCGGGTGAAGACCTCGGAAATCTCAGGCATTACGAACGCCGACAGGGTCCGCGCCGGCGCCCCCTTGCGCTCGATGGCAGCCTCCAGCGCCAGGCAGTTCATCACGGTGGCTAGCATGCCCATGGTGTCACCGGTCGGGCGCGAAACGCCGCGCGAGGACACTTCCACGCCGCGAACGATGTTGCCGCCGCCGATCACGACGGCCACCTCGACGCCGAGCTTGTGGGCCGCGATCAGGTCGTCGGCGATGCGGTCAACGGTTGGCTGGTCGATGCCGAAGAAATGGCTACCTGCGAGATACTCGCCCGAGAGCTTGATCACGACGCGACGATAGACCGGCTCAGCCATGGCTTACGCTTCCCTCTCCCGCGCAGGCGACTTCCGGCGCATTTGCGCCGGAAGACTGTGACCGCAGCGGTTACTTCTTGCCGCTGGCCGCCGCGACTTCGGCTGCGAAATCGGATTCCTGCTTTTCGATTCCCTCGCCGAGAGCATAGCGCACAAATCCGGCAATCTTCACCGGCGCGCCGATCTTGCCTTCGGCTTCCTTCAGAGCTTGCGCGACCGACTTGCCCTTTTCGTCGTGGATGAACGCCTGCTCCAACAGGCAGACTTCCTTGTAATAGGTCTTCAGGCCGGACTCGACGATCTTCTCGATCACGTTTTCCGGCTTGCCCTGCTGGCGATACTTGTCGGCCAGCACGTCCTTTTCGCGCTTCACGATCTCGGGGTCGAGGCCGGACGGATCCAGCGCCTGCGGATTGGTCGCAGCCACATGCATCGCAAGCTGCCGGCCGAGATGCGCGAGTTCATCGGACTTGCCGGTGGATTCAAGCGCGACCAGCACGCCCATCTTGCCGGCGCCATCGATCACGGCGCCATGGATGTAGCTCGACACCACGCCCTTGCCGACTTCGAGGGAAGCCGCGCGGCGCAGCGTCATGTTCTCGCCGATGGTGGCGATCGCGTCCGAAATCGCGGTTTCGACGGTGACGCTGCCGACCTTCGCCGCCTTGATCTTCTCGACGTCGGCGCCGACGTCGAGCGCGACCTGCGCGATCATCTTGACGAGGCCCTGGAACTGCTCGTTGCGGGCGACGAAATCGGTCTCGGAATTGACTTCGACCACGACGCCCTTGGTGCCCGACGTCACCGCTCCGATCAGGCCTTCCGCCGCGACGCGGCCGGCCTTCTTGGCGGCCTTCGAGAGGCCCTTCTTGCGCAGCCAATCCTGGGCGCCCTGCATGTCGCCCGAAGTTTCGGTGAGCGCTGCCTTGCAGTCCATCATGCCCGCGCCAGTCGACTCGCGCAGTTCCTTGACCATTGCCGCAGTGATCGTTGCCATCGTCGAATATCCTTCTTGCCTGTGAGCTGCGGGCGCGGCGCGCGCTTTGCGCCGTGCCGTCGTCAGCTACAGGGAATGCCGTATCTGGGGAGCAGGACCGGTGGCCGGAAGACCCGGCCACGCGGCGAACCAATTATTCAGCTTCCGCGGTCAGCGTCTTGGCCTGGGCGACCCAGGCATCGGCGCGGCTCGGAAGACCAACCTCTTCACCGATCTTGTGCGCGGTGTCGTGGTCGAGTTCGGCAAGCTGCCAGTAATGGAAGATGCCGAGGTCGTTGAGCTTCTTCTCGATCGTACCCGACACGCCGGTGAGCTTCTTGAGGTTGTCGGCAGTGCCGCGCGGACCGGCCAGTCCCTGGAAGCCGGTCGGCTGGGGCGCTGCCGGAACTTCCTCGCGGACCGGCTGAACGGCGGCGCCGATATCGATGCCGGAGTCGCCCTGCGCGCGCGAAATGCCGTCGATGGCGGCGCGGGCAATCAGGTCGCAATACAGCGAAATGGCGCGGCCGGCATCGTCATTGCCCGGCACCACGAAGGTGATGCCCTTCGGGTCGGAGTTGGTGTCGACGATCGCGGCAACGGGAATGTTGAGCCGCTGCGCTTCCTGGATCGCGATGTCTTCCTTGTTGGTGTCGATCACGAAGATCATGTCGGGAAGACCGCCCATGTCCTTGATACCGCCGAGCGAGCGGTCGAGCTTGTCGCGCTCGCGCTGCAGCGTCAGCCGCTCCTTCTTGGTGTAGGAGTTGGCCTCGCCCGACGACAGCACCTCATCGAGGTGACGCAGGCGCTTGATCGATCCTGAAATCGTCTTCCAGTTGGTCAGCGTGCCGCCGAGCCAGCGCGAATTGACGAAATACTGCGCCGAGCGCTTGGCCGCCTCGGCAACGCCGTCCTGCGCCTGGCGCTTGGTGCCGACGAACAGGATGCGGCCGCCCTTGGCAACCGTGTCGGAAACCGCCTGCAGCGCGCGATGCAGCATCGGCACGGTCTGGGCGAGATCGATGATGTGGATGTTGTTGCGGGCACCGAAAATGTAATCCGCCATCTTCGGATTCCAGCGGTGCGATTGGTGGCCAAAGTGGACGCCAGCTTCCAAGAGCTGACGCATGGAAAAATCGGGTAGCGCCATAGTAATAGTTCTCCGGTTGGTTCCTCCGGAAACGTGTGAGCAAACGAGCCTGACTGGCCCGGTTGCCACCGGACGGCCTTTGAGAGCCATGTTTCCGTGTGAGATGGCGCGCTATATAGCCGGATTCCAGCCGGAAGCAAGGAAATACGGCCGGTTTTTCGGTCTTCCAGATCAGCGATTTAGGGCCGCTCCGGCCAGACCCGGGATCTGGCCGGCTAACAATCAGCATCGGCCCGGCAGGCACCCCCTGGCCGCGGCCGCCGGAGCCGGCGCCGCACGCGGTGCAGCCATCGGCGGTGGTGCGGCCACACGCGCGGGTGCCGGGGGTGGTGCGGCCATCCTTGGTGGAGGCGGTGGCGGCGCAGCCATCCTCGGCGGAGGCGGTGGCGGCGCGGCCATCCTCGGTGGAGGCGGTGGCGGCGCGGCCATCCTCGGTGGAGGCGGTGGGGGTGCAGCCATCCGCGGCGGCGGGGCCGGCGGCGCAGCCATCCTCGGTGGAGGCGACGGTGCGGCCATCCTCGCCGGTGGAGGCGGCGCGGCCATCCTGGGCGGGGGCGATGCCGGGGCTACTCGCGCTGCCGGCGGTGGCGGGGGCCTTGCCACATGCGCCGCAGACGGTGGCGTGCCACGCCTCAGCTCAGGTTGTAGTTGAGGTTTTGGCGCAACCGCAGCAGCCGGCCTTGATGGCGCGGCGGCGCTGGGTGGCGGCGCAACCGCGGGCTGCCGGCCTGCCGGAGCCGCAGGAGCCGTCGCGCCAACGGCCGGCCGCGCACCGACCGCGCCGGGTGCAGTGGGCGCCGCTGTTCCTCCCGGGCGCAACGCACCCGGCGCCGGCCTTGCGTTCGGATTGACGGCGGCGCTCGGGGGCGCGGCTGGCGCGCCCCTGGCGCCCGGAACCGGCAGGGCGTTGGTCCTCGGCGGGGTCTGTGTCGACGGCAGCGCGGCTGGTGCGTTCGCCGGCTGCACCGCGCCCGGCCGTCCGGTCTGCCCGGAGGGAGCGGCGGGCAAACCGGTCCTCACGGCAGGATTGATCGCTGCGCTTGACGGCACCGGCGCTCTGCCCTGCTGGATCAAGGTGGCCCGTTGCGCCACGGCAGGCGGCAGCGTCGGTGTGGCGCCACCAACCTGGCCCGGCGCAACCACCCTCGCCGCCGGGGAGCCGGGACGTCCCCTGTCGCCAAGTCCCGCCGCAGGCAAAGTGGGCTGCGGCCTGTTGATGACGTTGTTGATCACGGCCCGGTTGTGGATGTTGGCAAAGATGATGTTGTTCGGCGGCGGCGCGACATAGCGCGGCGGCCTCACATAGACCGGTATCGGCACAAAGATCGGCTGCGGCAGGATGAACAGCCCGATCGGCGGCGCTGGCGGCTCCAGTACCACGAAATCATCCGGCGGCGGCGGCAGGTAGTAGACCGGCGCCGGCGGCGGCGGGACAAAATCGAATTCGGGATCGCTGAACACCAGCACGGGACGATCGACATAGATGATCTCGTCCGGCGGCGGCGGCGGCACGTCGTAATCGATCACATCGAATGTCGGCGGCGGCTCGACCGGCGCAGTGAGAATGACCAGCCGGCGGCGCGCGTCGGCCGCATGAGGCCCGCGCGGGTAGCGTTGCAGATACGACCAATAGGCGTTCGGGGTGTCGGCGCGGTAGGTGCGGCGCCAGGTGATCGCTTCGCGCCGTGCCGCAGCGATCGCCCTCACCCGCTTCGCCATGGGATCGTCGGGATAGGCGGCGAGAAAATCCTCATAGGCCGGCAGCGTGTCGCGCTCCAGCGCCGCGGTGTAAGCGTCCTGCGCGCCGAGATCACGGATCGGTTTGCTGCGGATGGCGGCGACCTGATCCGGCGGCGCCGGGGCGGGCGCATCCGGTGAGCGCTCAAAGAACGTGAAGCTAGCGTCGACCTTCTGGCTGTCCCAGGGCACCTGCGCGCCCTTGCTGGCTTCGTTGACGCGAAGCCGGACGCGATTGAAAACCTCCGGCAGCGGCAATCCACCGGTCCGGATCATCTCGGCCAGCGATTGGGCGTAGATGCCGTACGGTCCTTGCTCGGCAGGCGCTACCGTCCCGGGCGCCGCGTTGAACGCGATCAGCATATGCGGGTCGGCCTCGACCAGAGCGAGACCGCTTGCGATCTGTCCCTCGACGAACGGCTGCTGCCGCGCCGCGTCCAGCACGACGATTCCGGCCTTCAACGGGAGCGAGGCGAGTTGGCGGATGTAGTCGCCGGTCCGCAACGCCTCGGTCGGAACATCGGTATCCCGGTTGATCGCGGAATCGACCGGCACGAAATAGTTCTCGCCGGCCAATTGCAGCCCGTAACCGGCCAAATAGACCATCGCGACCGTGTCCGGCCCCGAGCTTTCGGCCTTCTGGATGAAGTCGCGGAAACTCTTGCGCAGCGTGTCGCCATCGAGGTCGCGGGCGCCGATCACGTCGAATCCCGCCGCCTGCAAGGTTTGGGCGATCAGGCCGGCATCGTTGGCCGCGGTTGCCAGCGGCGATTTCGCATAAGCGGCATTGCCGACCACCAGCGCGATGCGCTTTTCCTGCTGTTGCGCAGCGGCGGAGGTCAAATGACCGGCCAGACCGGACATCGCGACGAGACACACCGAGAGGATCGACAAACTTCTTACTACCCGCATGGGATCCCACCCTGTCTCCGCCCGCGCTGTATGAGACGCGCGTTAAGCTGAACCTTTCTTGAACAAATGCGCTCTCAGCAAGGCATGCTGCAAGTCAAATCGAGCCCGAACGCCCTCGCCGCCCGGTTCCGGCACGGAGATTCGCATTGTCGCGGCCGCCCGGCGGGCGTATCCTTCCATCCTAATCGTGTTCGCCCGCATCGTGAGGCGACTGCGCGAGTTCCTCCCGGTGTGCGGAATGCCCATGCAATGGAGGAAATCGTCATGACCGTCGCCCCAACCCTGCAAAAATACCTGGATCAAAGCGTCACCTACGACGTGATCCCTCATGCCCCCACGAAGTCATCGACGCGCACAGCAGAAGCCTGCCACGTGCCGGGCGATGCGCTGGCCAAGGCCGTCGTGCTGCGCCGCGACGGCGGCTACATGATGGCCGTTCTTCCGGCCTCCCATCACCTGCATCTGTCGACCCTGAAAAGTCAGCTCGGCCACAAGGTCGACCTGGCGAGCGAAAAAGAGATCGCGGAGCTGTTTGTCGACTGCGACATTGGAGCGATCCCGCCGGTTGGCGAGTGCTATGGGCTCGACGTCATCGTCGACGACAGCATCGACCCGCGACGGGATATCTACATGGAGGCCGGCGATCATGCGACGCTGATCCGCATGGACGGCGAGCAATTCGCGCGACTTAACGCCAAGGCCTGGCGCGGCCACTTCAGCACGCACGATTGAGGCCGCTCGATCATGCCGACGCCCGCGTCGATCTCGACGCGGGCTGTACCCGTTAGCGCGAGGGCTGCCGCGCGTCAGTGATGGGCGGCAACGCTCTTCACGCATCCGGCCAGCAAATCATTGGGCGCCGAACGGCTGACGTCGCCCAGGCTGATCATGCCGACCATTCGCTTGCTCTTGTTGATCACCGGCAACCTGCGAACCTGCAGCGTCTCCATGTGATGGACGGCCTTGGCAAGGTCATCGTCCTCGCGGCAGCAATGGATGCCTTCGGTCATCACGTCGCGCGCCTTCGCACGGCTGGGGTCGAACTTGCCGTCCGCAAGCCCTTTGCAGACGATGTCGCGATCGGTGACCATCCCGACCAGGTGGTCGTCCTCTCCGATCGGAATGCAGCCGATGTCATGTTCTCGCATCAGTTTCGCGACTTCGGTGATAGGCGTATCGGGGTTGACCCAGTCGACCCCCTTGTGCATCGCGTCTTTGACTTTCATGGCGGACCTCCGTAACTGCGATTTCAGGTAATACTCCCGTGATGCAGCACAGTTCCCCCTCGACTCGATTAAATGACGGCTTCGGGTAGGTCGGCATCGAAAAAGGCAATGACAACTTCTTGAATTCGCGAAACGTCGTTGCGCGGGTTTGAAGTGCCCCGCGCAACGCCGTCGCCCAAGTCAGAAGGATGTCAGAAGAAGCCGAGCTTCTTCGGGCTGTAGCTGACCAAGAGGTTCTTGGTCTGCTGGTAGTGGTCCAGCATCATCTTGTGGGTCTCGCGGCCGACACCCGATTGCTTGTAACCGCCGAATGCGGCATGTGCCGGATAGGCGTGATAGCAATTGGTCCAGACGCGGCCCGCCTGGATGGCGCGGCCGAAGCGGTAGAGCCGGCTCCCATCGCGGCTCCAGATGCCGGCGCCGAGACCATAGAGCGTGTCGTTGGCGATCGCGAGCGCTTCGTCGTCATCCTTGAAGGTCGTGACCGAAACGACCGGTCCGAAGATCTCTTCCTGGAAGATGCGCATCTTGTTGTTGCCCTTGAACACCGTCGGCTTGACGTAGAAGCCGCCGGCGAGGTCGCCCGGCAGTTCGTTGCGCGCCCCGCCGGTTAGCACCTGCGCCCCCTCCCCGCGGCCGATATCGATATAGGACAGGATCTTGTGCAGTTGCTCGGAAGATGCCTGCGCGCCGATCATGGTCGCTGGATCGAGCGGGTCGCCCTGCACGATCGCCTCGACCCGCTTCAACGCCCGCTCCATGAAGCGGTCGAAGATCGATTCATGGATCAGCGCGCGGCTCGGACAGGTGCAGACTTCGCCCTGGTTGAACGCGAACATGACGAAGCCTTCGATCGCCTTGTCGAAGAACTCGTCATCCTCGGCAGTGACGTCCTTGAAGAAGATGTTGGGCGACTTGCCGCCGAGTTCGAGCGTCACCGGAATGAGGTTCTGGCTGGCATATTGCATGATCAGCCGGCCCGTCGATGTTTCCCCGGTGAAGGCAATCTTGGAAATGCGCGGCGATGAGGCCAGTGGCTTGCCGGCCTCTAGGCCGAAGCCGTTGACGATATTGAGCACGCCGGGCGGCAAGAGGTCGCCGATCAAGCCTGCCCACACCATGATCGCCGCCGGGGTCTGTTCGGCCGGCTTCAGCACGACGCAGTTTCCGGCAGCCAACGCCGGCGCGAGTTTCCAGCACGCCATCAGCAGCGGGAAGTTCCAGGGAATGATCTGGCCGACGACGCCGAGCGGCTCGTGGAAATGATAGGCGACGGTATCGTGATCGATTTCGGATAGGCTGCCTTCCTGGGCGCGGATGGCGCCGGCGAAGTAGCGGAAATGGTCGATGGCGAGCGGAATGTCGGCAGCGGTGGTCTCGCGGATCGGCTTGCCGTTGTCCCAGGTTTCGGCGAGCGCAAGCAGATCGAGGTTTTCCTCCATGCGATCGGCGATACAGTTCAGGATCAGCGCGCGTTCCGCGACGCTGGTGCGGCCCCAGGCTTCCTTGGCAGCGTGCGCCGCGTCGAGCGCATCTTCGATGTCCTTGTCGTCAGAGCGCGCGACCTCGCAAAGCAGCCGGCCGTTGACCGGCGAGAAATTCTCGAAATAGCGGCCCGAGCGCGGCTCGGCCCATTTTCCGTTGAAGTAGTTCCCGTATCGCCTTTCGAACGGGGCCTTCGCAGTTCGTGAAAATTCGACCTTGTTCATGGCTGTTCCTCGCTATGGCGTCGCTGAATGCGGCGCTCGGAAAAAACCATGGCGAAGGCCGGTTTTGCTGTCTGCCCACCGAAACCGGATCGCGGGGGCGTGTGTCGCAGAACTGCGACAGTCGAACGGGAGAATCTTTAGTGAGCGCGATGGAGGTCGAGGCGCCGCAGCTTCCGGTGCAGGGTCGCGCGGCTGATGCCGAGCGCCTCGGCGGCGGCCGAAACGTTGCCGCCGCTGCGCGCCAGCGCCCGCTGCACGGCCGCCCGCTCGGCCTGGTCGAGATCGCGAGCCGGACTGGACGCGCCGCCGAGCAGGTCCGCCGCCGGCAACGGCTTCTTCAGAAAATCCCGCGTCGCCGAGCGCCAGCCGCGCCGAACGCGTTGCACCGATGACGAGGTCATCGGCATCGACCGCGATCAGCCCGCCGCCGCGATTGATGTCGGGCGCAAACAGGAAGCGGGCGCTCGGAAACGCCAGCCGGAAATTCTCCGTCTCGATCCGGCGGGCGGCATCGCTGACCGCCACCGCAATCAGATTGACGAACCCTTCCGTGAGGTCGGCGCGGCAGGAAGACACGTCGAGCGCGGCGGCCAGCCTGCCCTCGTGGTCGTAGATCGGCGCCGACGTGCAGCTCAAAAGCGTGTTGCGCGCGTAAAAGTGCTGGTCGCGATGGACGGTGAGCGCGCGCTGCTCGGCCAGACACGTTCCGATGCCGTTGGTGCCCTCACACTCCTCGCTCCAGACCGTCCCGGTCCACAAACCCCACGCCCTGAACGTCTCGTCGTCGGACGCGGCGCCGCGCCGGTCGACAGGCACGCCGTTGCGATCAGCCAGCAGCACGCAACAGCCGACGCCGCCGACGGCAAGAAACAGCCGGTCGAGATTGGATTGCGCGGCGCGAACCAGCGGCTCGATCTGCCGGCGCGCCAATTCGAATTCGGCCTGGCTCAATCGGCGCGGCAGATTGCATTCGGCGGGGTCGAGGCGATGAAAATTCGACGACCGGCGCCAGGAAGCAACCACAGCTGACGTGGCAGCCGAGCCATGCGCGACTGTCGCCTGCACCTGATCGGCATGGTGTTTGGTGGTCTGCGCCACGCTCCATCCTCCCGGAATGCAACCCTACCCGGCGGGCGTGACATAGCGAATTGATCTGGATCAAACGAGGGCGACCTTGGTCTATCTCGCGTCAAGCTGCAGGGGGCCGCGGCCATCACGGCGATGATGCTGACACAAATTGGCAGTATATCGTCTCAGCCAAGCGCTATCCGCGCCGCTCCGGCCCGCCTACAGCGTCTGCACATCCACCACGCCGGCAACCGCCTTGATCGCGCCCGCGATCTGCGGCGAGACCTTGAAGCGGCCCGGCAGCTTCATCTCCACCTCGGTCTGCAGATCAAGCATGATGACGAGCGAGACGTCGCCATCAGCGCCCCCCGACGGCGCGGGCGCAGGCTTCGCCGGCAGGCCCTTGGCCGAACCGTTTTGCGCCGATGCTTCAGGCATGTTGAGCCGCCGCGCAATCGAATCCAGCGGTTTGGTGTCGCGAACGAAAATCCGCAGGCCCTTCTGGGTTTTGGCCGCGGCGTCATCCAGCGGCTCGGCATGCAGCACCCGCGCGCGCACGTCTTCGCCCTGCAACTCGGCGCCGAGCTGCAGCAATACGGCCGCCCCCGGCTCCAGCACATCGCGGTATTGCGCCAGGCCTTCGGAAAACAGCACGGCCTCGAAATGTCCGGTCGGATCCGACAGGCCCATGATGCCCATCTTGTTGCCGGTCTTGGTGCGGCGCTCCATGCGCGACACCACGGTGGCCGCAACCCTGCCCGCCGTCGCACCGGTCTTCACGGCACGCGAGAATTCCGCCCAGGACTGCACCCGCAGCCGCTTCAACACGGTGGCGTAGTCGTCGAGCGGATGGCCAGACAGGAAGAAGCCGACGGCATCGTATTCGCGGCGGAGTTTTTCGGCCGGCAACCAGGGCTCGATCTGCGGCAGCATGATGGTCGGCGCGTCGGCAGCATTGCCGAACATGTCGTTCTGACCGATCGTTGCGGCTTCGTGGCTGCGCTGACAGGCGGCGAGAATCGCGTCCGCCCCGGCAAAGACACGGGCACGGTTCGACTCCAGCGTATCGAATGCGCCGGCCGCGGCGAGGCTTTCGATGATGCGCTTGTTGATCGCGCGCGGATTGACGCGGGCGGCGAAATCCGCAAGCGAGGTGAAGGCGCCCTTCTTGCGCTCCTCCACGATCTGCTCGACCGCCTGCAGGCCGACGCCCTTCAGCGCCGCGAGCGCGTAGTAGATGGTTTTTTCGCCGACCTCGAAGGTGGCGCCCGAACGGTTGATGTTCGGTGCCTCGACCTTGATGCCGAGCCGCTGCGCCTCGGCGCGAAACTCCGAGAGCTTATCGGTGTTGTTGAGTTCGAGCGTCATCGACGCCGCCAGAAACTCCACCGGGTAATGCGCCTTCATGTAGGCGGTGTGGTAGGACACCAGCGCGTAAGCCGCGGCGTGGCTCTTGTTGAAGCCGTAGTCGGCGAATTTGGCGAGCAGTTCGAAGATCGTGTCCGCCTGCCCTTTCGGCACGCCGTTCTTGACGGCGCCGGCAACGAAGATCGCTCGCTGCTTCTCCATCTCGGCGCGGATCTTCTTGCCCATCGCGCGGCGCAGCAGGTCGGCGTCGCCGAGCGAATAGCCGGCCATCACCTGCGCGATCTGCATCACCTGTTCCTGGTAGATGATGACGCCGAACGTCTCTTTCAGGATCGGCTCCAGGATCGGATGCAGATATTCCGGCTCCTCGTCGCCGTGCTTGCGCGCGCAATAGGTCGGGATGTTGGCCATCGGACCCGGGCGATAGAGCGCCACCAGCGCGATGATGTCCTCGAACCGGTCGGGGCGCATGTCGATCAGCGCGCGCCGCATGCCCTGGCTTTCCACCTGGAACACGCCGACCACATCGCCCCGCGCCAGCATCTGGTAACTCGGCGCATCATCGATCGGCAGCGTCGCCAGGTCGACATGGATGTTGCGCTGTTTGAGCAGTTTCACCGCGACGTCAAGCACGGTCAGCGTCTTCAGGCCGAGGAAGTCGAACTTCACGAGCCCGGCCGGCTCGACCCATTTCATGTTGAACTGGGTCACCGGCATGTCGGACTTGGGATCGCGATAGAGCGGCACCAGTTCGCTTAAAGGTCGGTCGCCGATCACGATGCCGGCAGCGTGGGTCGAGGCGTGGCGCGTCAGTCCTTCGAGGCGCTGGGCGATGTCAAAGGCGCGCGCGACCACCGGGTCCTCGTCGCGGAACGCCTGCAGCTTCGGTTCACCCTCGATCGCCTGCGCCAACGTCACCGGCGCGGCAGGATTTTGCGGCACAAGTTTTGTCAGCTTATCGACTTGGCCGTAGGGCATCTGCAGCACGCGGCCGACGTCGCGCAGCACGCCGCGCGCCTGCAGCGTTCCGAAGGTGATGATCTGCGCCACCTGATCGCGGCCATAGCGCTGCTGCACGTAGTCGATCACCTCGCCGCGGCGGTCCTGGCAGAAGTCGATGTCGAAGTCCGGCATCGAGACGCGTTCGGGGTTGAGGAAGCGCTCGAACAGCAGCCCAAAGCGAATGGGATCGAGGTCGGTGATGGTGAGCGCGTACGCGACCAGCGAGCCGGCGCCGGAGCCGCGGCCCGGACCGACCGGAATGTCGTGGGCCTTGGCCCATTTGATGAAGTCCGAGACGATCAGAAAGTAGCCCGCATAGTTCATGCGGTTGATGACGTCGATTTCGAAGGCGAGACGCTTCTGGTATTCCTCTTCCGTCGCGCCGGGCGACAGGCCATGAACCTGGAGACGCCGTGCGAGCCCCGCCTCGGCCTGACGCTTCAGCTCCACGGCTTCTTCGGTTGCCGCGTCGGAGCCCGAATCGGCGCCGACGGTGAAACGCGGCAGGATCGGTTTTCTTGTCTTCGGCCGAAACGAGCAGCGTTCGGCGATCTCGATCGTGGAGGCCAGCGCTTCCGGAATGTCGGCAAACAGCACCGCCATTTCGGCGCGGGTCTTGAAGCGGTGATCAGGGGTGAGCTGCTCGCGGTCGGTCTCGGCGATCAGCTTGCCGCCAGCGATGCACAACAACGCATCATGGGCCTCGTAATCGTCGTTCGATGCGAAATATGGCTCGTTGGTCGCGACCAGCGGCAGGCCCTTGGCGTAAGCGAGATCGATCAGGCCGGCCTCGACGCGACGCTCCTTGTCGATGCCATGGCGCTGCAATTCGACATAGAGGCGATCGCCGAACAGGCCCGCCAGCCGGTCGATACGCGCGGCTGCAAGCGCTGTGTGATCGGCGTTGAGCGCCAGCGAAATCGGACCGTCGGGGCCGCCGGTCAGCGCGATCAAATCCTCGGCATCGCCCTTCAGCCATTCGAGCTTGATGTGCGGGGATTGATGGACCGGTGTTTCCAGAAACGCCCGCGAGTTCAGCCGCATCAGGCTGCGGTAACCGCGCTCGCGCGCCGCCAGCAGTACGATTCGCGACGGCGTGGCAGCCAGCGAATTGCGGGCGTTGGGATCTTGGTCGCCGAAATCGACGGCGAGCTCGCAGCCGACGATCGGCTGGATGCCGTAGCCAGCCATCTTGTCGGAGAATTCCAGCGCTCCGAACATGTTGTCGGTGTCGGTCAGCGCCAGCGCCGGCTGGCGATCGGCTTTCGCCAGTTCGCCGAGTTTGGCGATCTTGATGGAGCCCTTCAGCAGCGAATAGGCCGAATGAACGTGGAGATGAACGAATCCGGCACTGGACATGGTCGCTTAACAGGCTCTCGCATATGGTTAGGAGCGATCATCGGCCGCTGGGTGCGCGCCGACTCGCCGCCGCAATGGTGATGCCTTGGCCGGACGGAGTCCACGCGGAACGCCGCTTGCGCACCCGCCATCCGGCTTTTCCCCAGCCCGTCGCAAGCCGAATCGGGCCGGTTCTCCGCCCCGCCTCAAAGCTGCGGGATCACCTGCGCCCACACCGCGATCATCCCGACAAACAGCGTAATCGACGCCAGCGCCGCCGCCTCTTCCACGAACATCCGCAACATGATCCGACTCCCACGGTCAAAGAACATATGAGGAACATTGTTCCTTTTTTGTTCTTGGAGTCAAGTCCGTCTCACGGCGCGTCTTACGACAATTCCGGCTTGGTTAACCGGCGCGCCACACCAATAAAAAAAGCCCCGGGAAGGTCCCGGGGCTTCGATGTTGGTCGCAGGTCGCGCGCGAGATCAGTACCTCGTGACGGCCGGGCCGCCGAAGCGATAGTTGATGCGGGCGGTGACGAGATCGACGTCCTGGTCGATGCGAACATTGCCGGCGAACGCGCCACCCGGCGTGGTGAAGGCGTAGGTACGGTCCTGCATGAACAGGTGATTGTACTCGACGCCGACCGACCAGTTCGGGGCGAAGCCGTATTCGAGGCCTGCGCCGACCACGCCGCCCCAGCGGGTGTCGTCATTGGTCGTAGCCAGCAGTGCGCCGGTAGGAACGTCGAACCTGCGATACTCGTTCGAGGTCACAGCCGCACCGCCCTTGACGTAGAGCAGGACGTTGTTGACGGCATAACCAACCTGACCAGTGAACAGGCCGAACGCATTCACCCGCGATTCGTTGCGAACCGTGGGATCGAGCAGGCTGAGGTTGCTGCCCTGGAAGTCGGCCCAGTTGCCCTGCGCTTCAACGCCGAACACCCAGGTGCCAGCCTGCCAGCGATAGCCGATCTGGCCACCGATCGTGCCGCCGTCCGCGTCATGGGAGCCTTCGCCGAAAGTGCCAACGCCCGGCAGGAGATTCCAGCTATTGCGGCTCGTGCCATAGCCGCCGTTCGCACCGATGTAGAATCCGGTCCAATCATACACAGCAGCGACCATCGGGGGCGCCTTGGTGTAAGGGCGCGCAGCGAGATCAGCAGCAACAGCCGGCGCAGCCGCGCCGAGCGCGATCAGACTGGCCGTAACAAGCAAAACCTTCTTCATTCTTATTCCCGTTCCTTTTTTGACAGCCCCCAAGGCCGTGGCATGCTCATAGCATCGTCAGCTCGAATTGCTGTAACCTCACTGCAACAACGCACATCAAACGGCCTCAGTGTGAACGTAAGTTAATGTTGTCCTGCAGGCATCTTTTGAAACATTGCGCCGAGCCTCGCCGCAAAAAATTCACATTTTAGTTTTGCGGCGGTATTGCAAGGCGGATTGGCTTGACGGGATTGCAGAGCTGCGGCTTGTGTCGATCAGAATGGAACGCGAAGTGCCGATGCGCCGTGAGGGAGATTCGAAATGCGTAGAGCGATTCTGGCTGTGCTGACCGCGATCGGATTGACAGCTATCGGCGCTGCGCCTGCCGAAGCGGTCGGCACTCGATATCCGTTCTGCCTTCAGGGAGACGAGTATCCGGCGCTGAGCTACTGCACGTTCACGAGCTACGAGCAGTGCCAGGCGACTGCATCGGGACGCTTTCTCACCTGCATCGCCAATCCTTATTATGTCGGCGAGAGCGAACCGCCGCCCTCCAACTATCGCCCGCTGCCCGGCCGCGCGCTGCCGCCCGCCCCCGGCTACGGCAGGTACTGACCACCACCGAGGGCTCGTTGCGCCCTGTTTGCGCCCCGCCGACGGCCATTCCAACGCGCGAACGTGATTTGACGCGGACGTTGGCGAGTCGTCTGCTTAGCGACTGAAGATTGCAAACGCTGCGGCGGAGGATGCATGCGAAGGGCATTGCCGGCGCTCATGGTCGCCGGTGCTGTGTCGGCAGCGGTTGCGATGCCGGCGGCGGCGCGCGAGTTTCCCTACTGCGTCAAGGGCTGCGATTTCGGCGCCGGTGCCGGCGATTGCAGTTTTTCGTCGCTCGCGCAATGTCAGGCAACCGCCTCCGGGCGAGATGCGGGTTGCGCTGCGAATCCCTATTTCAACGCCAAGGCGGAAATGCAGACCGATCGCAGCCGCCAATCCCGAAGGAGATTCTGATGCGTATTTTGGCTTTGGCAATTTTGGCAGTCGGAGCGGCACCGGCGCAGGCACAGACTTACGATCCCCGCTATCCGGTTTGCCTGCATGTTTATAACAGGGGGATCAACTACTACGAATGTGCCTATACCTCCCTGCCTCAATGCAACATGTCGGCGTCGGGCCGCTCGGCGCAATGCGAGATCAATCCGTATTTCGCACATGCATCGCAAGAACCGTCGGCACGACGCAACAAGCGCTACCGCAACGGCTACTGACCGCGAGCCCTTGCAACGCGCGAACGTGATTTGACGCGGCCGTTGGTGGGTCGTCTGCTTAGCGACTGAAGGTTGCATGGGCTGCGGCAGACCGCCCGCGGCCGCCAACCCAAGGAGCTTCCAAATGCGCATTCTGGCTTTGGCAATTCTGGCAATCGGCGCAGCTTCGGCCGCTGCACCGGCGCAAGCGCAGACGTACGATCCCAGCTATCCGGTTTGCCTGCATGTGTACGGCAAGATCAGCTATTACGAATGCAGATATACTTCGCTGGCCCAGTGCAACATGTCGGCGTCGGGCCGCTCGGCGCAATGCGTCGTCAATCCCTATTACGCACAGGCTCAGGGACCGTCGGGACCTCGCAACAGGCGGTACCGCAACGTCTACTGACGTCGCCGTTATTCGAGTTCGACGACCCGGCCGTCGACCAGCGACACCCGCCGGTCCATGCGGCCGGCCAGCTCCATGTTGTGGGTGGCGATCAGCATCGCGACCTGCGTCGCCTTCACGAGCTGCATCAGCGCCTTGAAGACGTGATCGGCGGTATGCGGATCGAGATTTCCGGTCGGCTCGTCGGCGAGTAACGCCCGGGGCGCATTGGCGACCGCGCGCGCGATGGCGACGCGCTGCTGTTCGCCGCCGGACAGTTCCGCCGGACGGTGCGAGATGCGATCGCCGAGGCCGAGATAGGCCAAAATCTCCTGCGAGCGCTTGATCGTCTCGGAGCGTTTGAGGCCGCGGATCATCTGCGGCAGCATGACGTTTTCGAGCGCGGTGAATTCCGGCAACAGCCGATGCGATTGATAGACGAAGCCGATGTCGGAGCGCCGGATCTGGGTGCGGTCGATATCTGATAGTTGCGAGGTCGGCGTGCCCGCTACATAGACCTCACCATCGTCGGGGCTTTCGAGCAGGCCCGCGATGTGCAGCAGCGTCGACTTGCCCGATCCCGACGGCGCCACCAGCGCCACCGACTGTCCCGCCCACAGCGCAAGCTTGGCGCCGTTGAGGATGGTCAGCGTCGCCTCGCCCTGTCGGTACTCGCGTTTTATCTCGTGGAGATAGATAACGGGTACATCTTCCGCCTCCTCGGCCATCGCGCCCTCACTCATAACGGAGCGCGTCGACGGGATCGAGGCGCGCTGCGCGCCAGGACGGATAGAGTGTCGCTAGGAACGACAGCGTCAGCGCCATGATCACCACCGCAGTGGTCTCGCCGAAATCGATCTCGGCCGGCAGCCGGGAGAGGAAATAGAGTTCCGGCGAGAACAATTCGGTGTTGGTCATCCAGGACAGGAACTGCCGGATCGATTCGATATTCAGGCAGATCAGCATGCCGACGAAAAATCCGGTCAGCGTGCCGACCACACCGATCGCAGCGCCCGTGATCAGGAATATCCGCATGATCGAGCCCTGCGACGCACCCATGGTGCGCAGGATGGCGATGTCCTGGCCCTTGTCCTTGACCAGCATGATCAGGCCCGAAACGATGTTGAGCGCGGCAACCAGCACGATCATGGTCAGGATCAAAAACATCACGTTGCGCTCGACCTGAAGCGCGTTGAAGAAGGTCGAGTTGCGCTGCCGCCAGTCGACCAGGAACACCGGCCGCCCGGCTGCCTCCGTCACGCTCTTGCGGAACGCGTCGATTCGATCGGGATTGCTGGTGAATACCTCGATCGCGGTGACGTCGTCCTTGCGGTTGAAATAGGCCTGCGACTCCGGCAGCGGCATGAACACGAAGCTTGCGTCATATTCCGACATGCCGATCTCGAACACGGCCGCGACCTTGTAAGGCTTGATGCGCGGCGTCGTGCCCATTGGGGTCACCGCGCCCTTGGGCGCAACCAGCGTGATGGTGTCGCCGGCATGCAGCGACAATTGATCGGCGAGCCGGCGTCCGATGATGACGCCCTGCCCCTCGTCAAATCCCTCCATCGTGCCTTGCTTGATGTTCTTGGCGATCGAAGTGAGGTTGTTCAGGTCCGCAGCGCGCATGCCGCGTACCAGCACACCGGCGGCGTTGAAGGCCGAGGACGCCAGCGCCTGGCCGTCCACGACCGGCGCGGCAAGGCGGATGCCATCGACCTGGCTGATGCGCTCGGCGACGTCCTTCCAGTCGGTTAGCGGCGATTCCAAGGGCTGCACCAAGATGTGGCCGTTCAGCCCGAGGATCTTGTCCAAGAGTTCCTTGCGAAATCCGTTCATCACGGCCATCACGATGATCAGCGTGGCGACGCCGAGCATGATGCCGAGGAACGAAAAGCCGGCGATGACGGAAATGAAGCCTTCCTTGCGACGTGCCCGCAGGTAACGCCCAGACAGCAGCCATTCGAAGGGCGCAAAAGGCGGAGTTCGGGCCGTCTCGTTCATGGTCTCATCCATTACTCGATAATCCCATGATTCGGGCCAAATGTGGCCGTATTGGCCAACATATCGGCCGCAGTGGATATCTTATCCCGCGATCTTCGCCACCACTTCCGCCGGACTGAGATTCTCACGCGAGCCGTCGCTGCGCCGCTTGATCTCGAGCTTGCCCTCGGCGAGGCCCTTCGGCCCGACCAGAATCTGCCAGGGGATGCCGATCAGGTCGGCGGCCGCGAATTTCGCGCCGGCGCGCTGGTCGGTATCGTCATAGAGCACGTCGACACCCTTGGCCTGAAGCTCGCGATAAAGCTTCTCGCAAGCGCCATCGACGGCTGCGTCCCCCTGCTTCAGGTTCAAAATCACGGCCGTGAACGGCGCCACCGCCTCCGGCCATTTGATGCCGGCATCGTCGTGGCAGGCCTCGATGATGGCGCCGACCAGCCGCGACACGCCGACGCCGTAGGAACCGCCATGGATCGGCACGTCGACGCCGTCAGGGCCGGCCACCAGTGCCTTCATCGCATCGGAATATTTGGTGCCGAAGTAGAAGATCTGGCCGACCTCGATGCCGCGCGTGTTGACGCGCTTGTCGGCCGGCACTTCGCGCTCGTAACGAGCGGCGTCGTGGACGTCCTCGGTCGCAGCATAGACCGACGTCCATTGCTTGATGATCGGGGTCAGATCGCCGTCGTAATCGACATCGTCGGGCGGAATCGGCAGGTTCAGCACATCGCTGTTGCAGAACACGCCGGACTCACCGGTTTCCGCCAGCACAATGAATTCGTGGCTGAGGTCGCCACCGATCGGCCCGGTCTCGGCGCGCATCGGGATCGCCTTCAATCCCATCCGCGCGAAGGTGCGCAGGTAAGCGACGAACATCCGGTTGTAGGACCGGCGCGCCGCTGCCTCGTCGATATCGAAGGAGTACGCATCCTTCATCAGGAACTCGCGGCCGCGCATCACGCCGAAACGCGGGCGCTGCTCGTCGCGGAACTTCCACTGGATGTGATAGAGATTGAGCGGCAGGTTTCTGTAGGATTTGACGTAGGCGCGAAAGATCTCGGTGATCATTTCCTCATTGGTCGGCCCATACAGCAACTCGCGCTTGTGGCGGTCGCTGATGCGCAGCATCTCCGGGCCGTAGGCGTCGTAGCGTCCGCTCTCGCGCCAGAGGTCGGCGAGCTGCAGCGTCGGCATCAACAGTTCCAGGGCGCCGGCGCGGTCCTGTTCCTCGCGGACGATCTGCTCGATCTTCTTCAGCACCCGGAAGCCGAGCGGCAGCCAGGCGTAAATGCCTGCCGCCTCCTGCCGCATCATGCCCGCGCGCAGCATCAGCCGATGCGAGACGATCTCCGCCTCTTTCGGATTCTCTTTCAGGATGGGTAGAAAAAACCGCGACAACCGCATGGGACAACTCGAGGAATCAGTGGGCTACCGGAAGAGGTGCAGTGAAACCGGATCGGCTGCGAAAACACAAGGCCGGAAGCCGCGAAAAATGCCGAACCGCGAGCAGCGCCTTGGCGATCATCTGCAGGTGCGGGTGGCCCGCCACGAGTTCCTCGATCCGTCCCGCGAACTCCTGCCTGCTCGTTTTGCCAACCTTTAAGCCAAAACCGCGCAGGATCCCGCGCAGACTGTTCTCCACGTCGAGAAGCTTCAATTGCACCAGCTTGCGTGCCGTCAGCAACGATCGAGTCTCTTGCGCACTCATCGATTTGCAATGCACCGGCCGGAACCAGCCCAGCCGCATCAGTTGCGCGATGCCGCGTGCATCGTTGCGGTCCGACTTGACCGGCATCGCCTCGAACGCCTTCCGCACGTGCCGCGTCTCCAGCAGTTCCACGGCAAGGCCGGCTGCCTTCATTGCTGCAAACAGCCATTGCGACAAGGGTCCGGCCTCCAGGCCGATCGTTCCAGGCCGAAGCCCAGCGAACCGAACCAGGCGATCAGGGTTTGCGGCTCGCTCGCCACTTTGGCCTCGCGCACGATCTTGCCACTAGCGTCGACAACGCACACGCTCGAGCATTCCAATGACGCGTCGATTCCTGCATAATACTCCATGGTCGTCTCTCCCTGATGCTTGGAGCGAGGCTCATCCCTCTGACTCCGTAACACCATCAATGTGAGGGACGACCGCCCGCCTTCCAGGCACGCCGCGCGAAGCGCGCTACCCAACAGCGCCGTAGCAAGCGCGGCTTGCCTGGAAGGCGGACCGGGGCCCGTTACCCCATCTACACAAGCCGCTCGCTATTTCTTCATCCCGGAATGATCGTGCTTCATTTCACCGCCGGATGGCCCCTGCGCACCGACGCCCTGCACGTCGAGCGACAACGTCACCTTTCCCGCCTTCTCGAATTCGAGGGTGACCGGCACCTTGTCGCCCTGCTTGAAGGGCTGCTTGAGATCCATCAGCATCAGATGATAGCCGCCCGGCGCGAGCTTGACGGTCTTGCCCGGCTCGATCGGCAGGCCCTTGTCGAGCGGCCGCATCGTCATGACGCCGTTGTTCATCGCCATCTCGTGAATTTCGACCTTGCCGATGTCATCGCCCGAGCCGCCGACGAGCTTGTCCGGCGCGCTGCCCTTGTTTTCGACCGTGAGATAGCCGCCGGCGATTTTTGCACCGCTCGGCGTAGCGCGGCTCCAGGCTTGCTTGATGACGAGGTCTCCGGCCTTGACCTCCTGGGCGTGTGCGGGCGTGCCCAGGAGAGCAAACAGGGTGGCGAAGGCGAACAATGGCAAGACAGGTTTCATCGGATGTCTTTCGATTTCTGAAGTATGGCCGCCAAACAACGGACGGCCGAGGCCGCCGTTGCATTAACGTGAGAATGCAACGTTCATGTTCACAATAGCGGGATTGCGTCCTTATTTCTTCGCGGCCTTTTGCTGAACCAACCATTTTTCGAGGTCCGGTATTTCTGCCGAACCTTCGATCGTGGTCACGGTTCCATCCCGCCCAATCAGGAGCGTGCGCGGGATATCACCCTGCCAGGCTGGATCAATCTCAAACCGAAGGCGTTCGACGAAGCCGTCGCTGAAAATCCAGTTCTCCGCCGATCCCAGCCCGGCCTTCTCCAGCATCGCGCGCGTTGCGCGGTCCAGATTCGGAACAAGGTCGGCACTGACCATCACAACGTCGATCTCGGAATGGTCCTTCATGAATTGTCCGAGCAGCGGCAATTCGACCTTGCAAGGACCGCAGGTGACGCCCCAGAAATGCACCAGCGTCGGACGTCCGGCGTGCGCACGCAGCACGTTCTGCCAGCTTCCCCGCACGAACGGCTTGAGCGTGAGCTCGGACGGCATCTCGGCGCCGGGCGCGGCGCCCAGACAGGCAACGAGGAATATGACGGCGAGCAGGAGGCGTTTCATGAACCGTCTCCGATCGGTAGAAGGCGATAGCCGTCGGCCTTGGTCATCCACGAAAGGTAGACCTTCTGCCCGTCACTGACCAGCAATGGGTGGTCAGACGTATCAGTCGTCGTGGCGATCACGACCGGCTTTGACCAGCTCTTGCCCTCATCATGCGACGTCATTGCGTTGACCGCGGTTTTCTCGCCATTGAACTCTTTCCAGACCATGGTGGCGCCGCGCGGGCCGGCAAGCACATAGGGCCGCGTGGGATTGCGGTCGGAACGGCCGAGCGGAAGCGGATCGGAAAACGTGCGCCCCTGGTCTTGCGAGCGGGCATAGAACAGCCCCTTGCGCATCTTGCCGTTGGTGTACCACGTCACGTGGTGAGTGCCGGCGGGCGAGATCGAAAGACTTGGCCCGTGATGCGGGCACGCGGCAATCTGCCAATCGTCGTTGCTGACGCGGCGAGCCTCGCCCGGCGTCGCAGGATCGGCGAACGTCATGATCGCGTGATCCCGCACACCGCCTTCGAAGATATTCCTGAACACCACCACGGGACGGCCCGGGCCCGCGAACGCCAGGCCGAGCCGGCAGCATTCGCAGGTGTTGTCGGCTGCGAGGTGCGTCTCGGAATAGGTCGCGCCGCCATCCTTCGATGATGCGAAGAACAGCCCTGCCCCTTCATATTTCCTGCCCTCCTCACGCGCAGGCACCCGGTTGCGCTTGTCGATCCAGGCCGCAAACACCGAACCGTCAGCATCGAGGCCGAGCGCGACAAAGCGCTGGCTCTCGTTGCTTGAGGTAATCGGCCGCAACTCGGAAAAGCTCTGGCCGCCATCGGTCGACCTCGTGGTCAGCACCTGACCATTGAACGCCTTGTCCCTGAAGCGCGAAAACGCCAGCGCGATGCCGCCGTTCTTGTCGATGACGATCTGCGGACGCGCATCCGGACCCCAATCGAGGTTGAGCTTTTCTTTTGTCACCTGAACCGGCGTCGAAAAGCTGCGCCCCTGATCCTTCGAACTCGCGACCGATATCTGGCCTCCCGCCATCCAGGCGAGCCACAACGATCCATCCGGCGCGAAAGCCGGCATGACCTTCGAGGCGCAGCGCAAGGCTGTCTCCTCGCACGCCGCTTCCGAGGCGTGCTGATGATGGCTCATTTGCGCGTTCGCTGCGGTTTGGCAAAGCGAGAAAGCAAACATCGCGAGCAGGCTCATTCGCAGCATGGCTTTACTCCTCCTGTGCTGTCCGATCATTTGAACGCCAGCTTCATGCCGGCGATGAACGCACGCGGGGAACCCGCGTAGATCGAGCCGGTCGTATTCGCCAATACGCTGGCGGGATTCTGGATACCGCCTGCCGTCACCGAATTTGCGATGTTGTTCGCGGAAGCCACATAGGTCCGGTCGAACACGTTCCTGACTTCGACATACATGCTCAATGACTTGAAGTAGTCGGACTTGAGGTCCGTATTGTAGTGCACGTTGAGATTGACCAGTTCGTAACCGGGCGCCTTCAAGAGATTGGCGTTGTCCATGTAGAACGAATCCTTCCACTGGACTTCTACGAATGCTCCAAGGCCGGCAAGCGGCCCCCACATCTGCTCATAGCCAAGACGCGCCGTCAGTTCGTGCGGCGAGATGCCGGGAATTTTGTTACCTGCACGGTTGAAGCTGAACGTCGCGCCGTTGACGATATTCTCAGTGTATTCTGTATAGACCTCGTCGAGATAGGTGTAGGCGGCCGTGAAACGCCAGCCGGGGTAGAACTTCCAGTCGGCGGCCAGCTCTACGCCGCGATGTTCGGATTTCGGGGCGTTGAACGTGAAGCTTGCATTGGGCGCGCCGACCTGGGTGGCTTGCGAGACCAGCTCGTTTTTGAAGAATTCGTAGAAGCCGGTCGCGCTGAATTTGAGCGCGTTATTCGGCGTCCAATCGAATCCGATGTCGTAACCGACGTTCTGCTGCGTCTTTAGCTGTGTATTGTTGCCGTTCTGGCCGTTCGGGAGGACGAAGAGATTTCCGACCTGCGGGGTGCCGTAGCCGGTGGCGACGCGCGCGCGGAACAGCCATTCGGGATTCAGCTTGTAGAGCAACGCGAGCTCGGGCGCGGTGTTCTGAAATTGCCGATCGGCGGTCGTCGTGGTGATCGTCGGCATCGGAATCGGCGAGTTTCCGTAATTGTACGCGGAATTGATCCCCTTCAGATGCGTGGTTTCCCATCCGATGCCGGCAATAGCGGTTAATTGCGGCGTCAGCTTCAATTCCTCGCGAGCGCGAACGCCATAGTTCGTGGTGTCGCTCCAGGTATTGCTTTGCAGAAGGCCGAGCTTCGCATTGCCTCCCGGCATGACGTGGCGTGAGTCGCTTGACGCGGTCAGCGTGTTGTAGAACGCGCCGAAATATGTCGTCGATTCCATGCCGAGGATTTCGCCGCGCTTGGTGACGTCGCTCATGTAGTTATACGACGGGAAATCGCCGATCGCGCTGGTCGCTCCCGTCGGCTGGCTGATATTGCGATCGTCGAACACGAACTGGTTGCGCCAGGTGGTCGTGTTGTCGAAGTCGTGCTCCCATCTACCGCCGACGATGGTGCGGCGATCTTCGCGGCCGAGCCCGGCCTGGATGGCCGTGATCGCAGTCCTTGTGCCGTTGAAGCCGTTGTTGAGGAGGTTAACTGAGGCGCAGCCGGCGACGCTCGCCATGTCGCATCCCTCCTGGAACGGGTTCTGATAATACTGGTTGAGCGACAGCCGGAGCGGCAGCCTTGTATCGAGATTGTTGTTGATGAACTTGACGGTGAAGCGGTCATCGGGCGTGGCCTGCAACGTGCCTAAAAAATTCACCGTCTGGGTATTGAACCAGCTATTCTGGATAAAGCCGTCGCCGCGCGCGTCGCTGGCGAACAACGAATACTCGAAATTGCCGACCTTCTTGCCCGCGGCGAGATAGTTATTGAGATAGCCGAAGCTGCCGCCATCGACGCCGTATTCGACCCCGTCGATGGTACGCCCCGGGCGGGTGCGGAAGTTGAGCGCGCCGCCGGTGGCAAAATTGCCAAAGAGCGCTGACGACGGTCCTCGAATGACATCGATCGCGCCATAGGCCTTGGGATCGATCAGGTCGCTGCGGGAAAGCCCGTCCGGCTGCGTGACCGGAAAGCCGTCGTCAAAGATCACGAGGTTGCGGATGGCAAAGCCGTTTCGGGCGTTGGAACCGCGGATCGAGATGCCGATATCGCGCGGCCCGTTGCCCTGTTTCACCGAGATACCCGGGCTCTCGCGCAGCACGTCGGCCACGGAGAACGACGGCCGGTTGTCGAACTGGCTACGATCGATGGTCGTCTCGGTCTGGCCATTCGGCGCCTGGTAAAGCAGCGCGCGCGCCACGCTCGGGGTAATGCCCGCGGTTAGCGACGCTGAAGGCGCTGGGTTGGCCGCAGGTGGCCTTACCTGCGTCCGGGCAGACGCGCGAACGGCCGGCTTTCGGGCCGCAGGTCTGGCGGTCGCCGCGCGCGGCGCGTCGACGGTCACCGCCGGCAACGCCGTCTGGGCGGTCGCGTTCGACGGCGTGAGGGATAGCGCACTACCAAGCACAAGCAGGCTCGCGCTTCCCAAAACACTATGGGGGTACATAAGACATTCCTGACGCCAGCGCTTTGACTGGCTTGCTCAATTGAACGAACTGGCACGGCCGCGGCCGCACCATTTGACGAAGGTCAAGTGAGGTCAGGAAATGGAAGGAGGCGCGCGCGCCTGCGCGTGGCTGCCGGCGCGAGCGTTTGTCAACCGGAAAGCAAAGTCGAACCAAGCCACCTGCTCGGCAACCCGATCGACGTCGATCGCCGCAGTCTGCGGCACGTGGACCGGCGCACCTGTCTGCAGCACGCTGCAAACCGAACAGCATCCGTCATGGGCGCGATGGTTGGCTTGGTCAGCCTGCCCGGCATCGGGGGCGCCATTGCCATGGCAAATGATGGCGCCAGCGAGCGGATCGGAGGCCGCGATGCTCGCCGCCCAGCATGCGCCGATCGGTGCAAAAATCTGCACCACCAGAGCAATCAGGACAATTGGCAGAAAATTCTTCAGCCGTCGGCGCATCGCAAACCCATCCGCTTCAGACCTTAATCACCCTTGGAGTCCGAAGTCGAGATCAGGTTCCTGGAACTATGTTGCAGCTTCAAGGAGAGATGCTGGCGAAAAGCGACGCGTTTTGCATCATTTGGAGGGCGCCTTACCCCGATACCAAGCCCCGGGCGAATTGGAGCTAAATCCACAACCTTCAGTCGTAAATTCCCAATCATTTCGCAGAGTGCTGGAATTTTGAACAAACGTTGCCGAAATTGGTGACAAGACGAAAAAGATGGTCTACCAATTCGGGCTCAGGCTTGCCGACAGGCAAAGCTTGGTGGTCCAAGTCTCGGGAGGAGCCCTGACGCGCACAAGCAGCGTCGCCTCGACAATCAAGAGCAAATCTCACTTTTCGAGGAAATTAAGGGTCGACACAATTTTTGAGCAGGGCTTGGTGCCCTGCTCTTTTTTTCGCTACGATCGCAAACGACAATGACGGCATCGTCAAATCCGATCGAGCGAAGTTTTGAACTGGCCGCCGAGCGCTGCGAAGATCTGACGCCGGTGGTCTATCACCGCCTGTTCGAGGCGCATCCCGAAGCGCGGACCATGTTTCGGACTGAGGGCAGCGAACTCGTCAAGGGCTCGATGCTGGCCTTCACGATCGATGCCATCTTGGACTTTGCCGGCGAGCGTAGCGGGCATTTCCGCCTGATCGCATCGGAAGTTTCATCACACGATGCTTACGGCACGCCGCGGGAATTGTTCGTCGCGTTCTTCGGCATCATTGCGCAGACGCTCCGCGACATCGTCGGAGCGGACTGGTCCGACGAGATCGACTCGGCATGGCGGAAATTGCTCGGCGAGATCGATGGCCTCGTTGCAGCGCAGTGTGAAAATAGCCAGCCCTGACCACGGCCGATTGGCCGAAACGATTCCCTGGACGTCCTAGTGCCGGCGATCAAGTCATTCGGTGGCGCAAACGCGCCGAGTGTGAAAGACTGCCTCGATCCGCGGTGCGTGCAATCGACGCCGACGGCCATAACAAACGACAAGCGAGGGAGCAAACGATGTCCGGAACTGACAAAACGGCAACGACCAGGCGCGACCTTCTTCAGGCCGCGGGCGCGGCTGGCGCAGCCACCGCCCTGCTCGGGGGACTGGGTATTAATCCAGCGCTGGCGGCAGCCGCCCGTTCAGAGAAACCGTTGAAGGCTGCGTTCTCCAATGCTGGCCTGCAGGCGACCTGGTGCGCCCAGGGCAAGCAGGCGGCGGAATGGTGGGGCAAGCTGTTCAACGTCGAAGTCACCTGGTTCGACGGCCAGCTCGACGCGGTCAAGCAGCGCGCGGCGATCGATAACATGGCGTCGCAAAAATGGGATTTCGTCGCCATCCAGGCATTCGGCATCGGCACGCTGACCCAGCCCGTGCAGAAGATGATCGATGCCGGCATTCCCGTGATCGACATGGACACGCTGATCGCGCCGCTCGATCAGATCAAGGTTCATTCGTTCCTGGCGCCCGACAATGAATTCATGGGCGCTTCGGTGACCCAGGCGCTGTGCAATGCCATGGGCGGCAAGGGCAAGATCATCATGACGCAGGGCGCGCTCGGCCATACCGGCGCGCAGGGCCGCGCCAAGGGCTTTAACACGGTGGTGAAGCAATTCCCGAACATCGAGGTGCTGGACACTCAGCCCGCGGATTGGGACGTCTCGAAGACGGCGCGGCTGTGGGAGACCTATCTGACAAAGCACCCGCAGATCGACGCGGCCTTCTTCCACAATGACGACATGGCGCTGGCCGCCTACAACATCATGAAGGCGCGCAACCGCACCAACATCCTGATCGGCGGCGTCGACGCCATGCCGCCGGCGATCCAGGCGGTGAGCGAAGGCCGCATGTTCGCGACCGTCCGCAATCCCTCCTGCCGCATCCACGGCGGCGCCATCATTGCCGGCGTCGCCGCGGTAACCGCGGGCGAGAAGAGCGGACAGGGTATTCCAAAGCACGTCATCACCGACGGCCCGGTCGTAACAAAGGCCAATGCCGCCGGCATGCAATGGATGGAGGACCATTTCCTGATCTGAGTCAGCATGCCCGTGGGACTTAAGCCCATCCTCGAACTGCAAGAGATCACGAAGGCCTTCGGCGGCGTCGAAGCCCTTCGTGGTGTCGATTTTGCGCTTTCTCCCGGCGAGATCCATGGTCTCGTCGGCGAGAACGGCGCGGGCAAAAGCACGCTGATGAAGATCATCGCCGGCGTGCATGCCGATTTTTCCGGCCGCTTTATCCTGGACGGCGGGGAAACCCGATTTCGATCGGTGCGCGACGCGCATGCGGCGGGTATCGCGATGGTGCATCAGGAACTGAGCGTGGCGCCAGATCTGTCGGTGGCCGAGAACGTGTTTCTCGGCAACCAGCCGACCAACCGTTTTGGTTTCGTACAGTGGCGGCGCATGGCACGCGAGGCCGGCGAGCAACTCAAACGTTTCGGCATCGCCGTCGATCCGATGTCGCGGCTCGGCGACCTGCCGATCGGCCTGCAGCAACTGATCGAGATCGCCCGCGTGCTGTTCTCCGGCGCCCGCATCATCATCCTCGACGAGCCGACCTCGGCGCTGTCCCCGCCGGAAGTGGAGCGCCTGTTCGCGACCCTGAAGCGGCTGCGCGACGAAGGCACCAGCATTGTCTTCATTTCGCATTTCATCGAGGATATCCTGCGCGTCTCCGACGTCGTAACGGTGTTCCGCAACGGCAGGAAGGTCGCCGAGGCGAGGGCCGCCGATACCAACAAGCCCGCGTTGATCGAGGCCATGATCGGCCATGGCCGCGAGGCGCTGGAGGAGACCTACACGCATGACATCATGCTGCCGCCGCCCGCCGAGAAGCCGGTGGTGCTGAACGCGAGCGGGCTGTCGCTCGCCCGCAGCCTGCGCGACGTTTCGTTCGACGTCCGCGCCGGCGAAGTGCTGGGCATCTACGGTTTTATGGGGTGCGGGCAGCTCGAACTGGCGCGGATCCTGTTCGGCAAGCTCAAACCCGACCAGGGCTCGCTGGCGATCGCCGGAGAACAAAAAGCCTTCCGCAGCACGGCCGGCGCGCGCCGCGCCGGCATCGCCTTTGTGCCCGAGAGCCGGCGCGACATGCTGTTCCACCAGGAGCCGGTCTACAAGAACATCTCGATCAGCGTCCTCGACCGCATTTCATCCCTGCTGCTGAAGCCCTCGCGCGAACGCGAGATCGCCGCGCGCCAGGTCGACCAGTTGCGGATCCGGCCCGCCGCGGTCGAACTCGATCTCGGCATGCTCTCGGGCGGCAATCAGCAGAAGGTCGCGCTGGCGAAGTGGTTGAGCTATCCGCCGCGGCTATTGGTGCTGTGCGAACCGACCCGCGGCATGGATGTCGGCGCCAAGGACGACGTCATCCATATCGTCAGGGATTTGCGCGCCAAGGGGCTCGCCGTCATCGTGCTCTCCACCGAGCCGGAGACGGTGCTGTCGCTTGCCGACCGCATCATCGTGCTCAAGCGCGGCGCAGTGGTGCGCGAATTTTCCAACGAACGGATCAGCAAGGACCGCCTGCTCGAAGCGGCGTGAGGAGACCGACATGACTTCAGGTGAAAGCGTGAGAGTCCCCGCTTCCGATCGCAAACGCCCGCACCGGCTCGCTGTGATGCTGCGCTCCCAGATGCGCAACATCGCGCCGTTCCTGACGCTGATCTGCCTGTTCGGCTTCTTCGCCGCCGCCAGCCCCTCGTTTGCAACGCTCGACAATCTCGGCAACATCCTCACCCAGATATCGGTCACCGGCATCATCGCCGTCGGCCTCACCTTCGTGATTCTCTGCGCTGAAATCGACCTCTCGATTGCCGCCATCGCCAACGTCACCGGCATTGCAGTCGCCTATTTCACGCTGCAGGAATCCTACGTCAACATCGCCAACGTGCCGATGCCCGGATGGGCCGCCATCCTCTTGGCGCTGGCGCTCTGCGCCCTGCTCGGCCTCGTCAACGCGTTCGGCCTGACGGTGATCGGCATCCCCTCCTTCATCATGACGCTGGCGATGATGCAGATCGCGGCCGGCATCTCGGCGCTCCTGGTGCGCGGGCAGATCGCCTACAAGGTCCCTCCGCTGGTCACGACGCTCGGGTCGACATCGATCGGCGGGATTCCCTGGATCGTGATCGTGGCGGCCTTGATGCTGCTCGGCGGCCATCTGGTGCTGACCTATACCCGCTTCGGCCGCTACGTTTACATGGTCGGGGGGAAATCGCGAGGCCGCCGAATATTCCGGCCTCAACGTCAAGCTCATCCTCGGCAGCGTCATGGTGATATCAGCCGTCTGCGCCGGCATCGGCGGCATGCTCGGCGTCGCCCATTTCGGCAGCGCGCAGCAGAACGAGTTCGACACCTATCTTCTGGATTCAATCGCCGCCGTCGTGGTCGGCGGCACTAGTCTCTTTGGCGGCCGCGGCGGCATCGGCAACACCATCGTCGGCCTGTTCGTGCTCGGCGTCCTCAACAACGGGCTCGATCACGTCAACATCGACAGTTTCCTGAAGATTCTAATCCGCGGCCTGATCCTGCTGGCCGCGCTGGTGATCAACGTCTATGCGCAACGATTGCGGGAAAGGACGGCGGACTAAAGGATAGCCCGCTAACGTTAGCGCGATGCACGGTGACCCAGCTATCAGTTCGCAGCAGAGCCTTGATTGCGCGGCGCTCGCAGCCTGACGAGCTCATCTTCGGTATTGTTCGTCGGTGACGTGCTCCAGCCAGTCGACGTTCTTGCCATCCTGCAATTCGTTGACCGCGATATGAGTCATCGCCGTGGTCGGCGTCGCGCCGTGCCAATGCTTGAGGTTCGGCGCGATCCACACCACGTCGCCGGGCCGCACCTCCTCGACCGGGCCGTTCTCGCCCTGGACCCAGCCGACCCCCGCAGTGATGATGAGCGTCTGACCGAGCGGATGCGTGTGCCAGGCGGTGCGGGCTCCCGGCTCGAACGTGACGGTTCCCGCGCCGGCGCGCGCAGGATCTGGCGCCTGGAAAAGTGGATCGATCCGTACATTGCCCGTGAAGTACTTCGCCTCTCCCTTCCGGGATGGTTGCGAGCCGGATCGTGTGATCTGCATGGCTCCGGTCCTTCCTTGTGTGGCGGCAGCCATGGGCTGGACCGCGGCGACGCCGGTGAATGCCACGGCCGCAATGCCGCAGGTCGAGTCAAGCATGCCTCTGCGAGTGATCATCAGGCGTTCCGAATGGTTGCGAGGTCCGCTGTGGATGCCCCGCGGCGATGATGACAAACTAGGAAATGGCTCTGGCGCGACTAGCCGCTATGATCCGCAAGCACCTATAAGCTGGAACAATAAATGGCGCACGGGAGTTTCGACGACCGATGCGAAACGCGTTTGATCCAGCCAGACCCGCACATTCCTGGCGGCACACGGTGTTAACATCTCGGCCTCATGACGGCGGGCAATGCGCGCCAGTATCAGCCCAGGCCCGCAGCAAGGCGCCGAACGCGGCCTGCGTGCCCGGCGCTGGCTCGCGGCCCGGGCCGGGCGACCAGCCCCAGCCCACGAGCGAGTCCTCCGCCATGTGGTGAAGGAGCGCGGCCATGTCCTTGCCGCCGTTGCGGTTCGGATCCTTGATCTGCGCGCAGATCTCGCCGAGCGTGCGCCCCTCCCAAGCCATCGACGCCGGGGCGAGGTGCCACTGCGGATGGCCGGGCACGCGGGCGGCATCGAAATTCGCGGTGTGGTGGCAGGTGTTGCAGGTCATGCCGGGCACGCCGTGCCCGTCGGCCCCGCGCACTACGAGCGGCTGATGCGGCCGCATCGCGTCGCTCTGCAACGGCCGCTCGGTCGCCGGGTGGCAGTTCACACAACGCGGATGATGCAGCACCTTGCCGGCCTCTTCGAACAGCGCGATCGAACGCGCCTGTTGATCGGCGATGCTCTGGAAGCTCGAGACGGAGCGCAAGTCCTTCGCAGTCTGCTGGCGGGTAGTCTGCGCGGCCGCGGCCACGACGAGGACCGTCACGGCGGCCACGCCCGCCGCGAGGAAAGCCTGTGCGCGCATCATGCGACCGCCCTCACCAGTGGCAGGCGGCGCGGCCGCCCGAGGCCGAGCCGTGCCATTGCGTTCGCAACAGCGGGCCCGATCGGTGGCACGCCCGGCTCGCCGACGCCCGTCGGCTTCTCGGTCGAGTTCACGACGCGCACCTCGACCTGAGGCATCTCGTGGATGCGCAGCACGCGGTAAGTGTCGAAATTCGCCGGCACCGGCCGGCCCTCGTCGAGAGCCACCTCGCCGTATAGGGCCGCGCCGACACCGAAACCGATGCCCCCTTCCATCTGCGCGCGGATCACGTCCGGATTGACCGGCACGCCGCAATCGACGGCGCACCAGACCTTATGCACCCGCGGGCCATCGTCGCCGGCCGAAACCTCGGCGATCTGGGCGACGTAGCTGTCGAAGCTCTTCACTACCGCGACGCCGCGGGCGCGACCATTGACCGGGCCGGGCCCGGACCATTGCGCGAGCTCGGCCACGGCGCGCAGCACGCCAGCCTCGCGCGGCGCCTTGCCCATCATGGCGAGCCGGCCCGCCACCGGATCCTGCCCTGTCGCCTGCAGGAGTTCGTCGACGAAGCATTCGACCGCATATCCGGTGTGCGTATGGCCGACGGAGCGCCACCACAGGACCGGCACGCCGACATCCGTCGTGTGCAGATCGCAGCGGAAATCGGCGATATCGTAGGGAATTTCTTTCGCGCCCTCGACCGACGTGGCGTCGATGCCGCCCTTTGCCATCACGGCCTCGAAGGGCGAACCCTTCAAGATCGATTGGCTGACGACGGTGTCGGTCCAGGCGACGATCTTGCCATCACGGAGGCCGCCGCGCAGGCGGTGCACGATGAGCGGACGGTAATAGCCGCCGCGGATGTCGTCCTCGCGCGTCCAGACGAGCTTCACCGGCCGGCCAGGGCCGATCGCCTTCGCCACCTCGGCCAATTCCGCCGCCAGATGACTCGTCTGCTGCGCCCGGCGCCCGAAACTGCCGCCGGCGAGCATCGTTTCCAATTCCACCTGCTCCGGCTTGAGCCCAAGCACCTTGGCGATCGCCTGGTGATCGAGCGTTTGCAACTGGCTGCCGAAGCGGGCATGCGCGCGCTGTCCGTCCCAGCGCAGGAAGCCGTCGAGCGGCTCCATGGGGGCGTGCGCGAGATAGGGGAAAACGTATTCGGCTTCGATGATTCTCTCGGCGCGCGCGAGCGTCGTGATCGCGTCTCCGTGGGCGCCGGCAATGCGGCCAGGCCGGCGTGCCAGCGCGCGGTATTCCTCGATGAGCTGGTCGCTGCTGCGCTTCTCGGCGGCCGACTCGTCCCAACTGATGCGCAATTGTTCGCGCCCCTTGATCGCCGGCCAGGTGCCGTTGGCGTAGACGGCCACGCCGGTCGGCACCTGCTTGACGTCGACCACGCCCTGGACCGCGCGTGCCGCGCTCGCATCGAAGGACGCGACCCGGGCGCCGAACCGCGGCGGGTGCGCCACGACGACGGTAAGCATTCCGGGTTCGCGCATGTCGATCGTGAACTGCGCCGTTCCGTTGGATTTCGCGACACTGTCGAGCTTCTTGACCGAGCCGTCGTCGCGGCCGATCAACCGGAAGGCGGACGGGTCCTTGAGCGGCGGGTCGGCCGGGGCCGGCTGGCGTGCAGCTGCCTCGGCGAACTGCCCAAAGCGGCCCTCGCGACCGGACCCGCCATGGCGCAGCACGCCGCGCTCGACCGTGATCTCCCGCGCCGGCACGCCCCAGCTTTGCGCCGCGGCGGCGACCAGCATGGCGCGCGCAGTCGCGCCCGCCTTCCGCATCTGATCGTACGAATTGGCGATCGCGGTGGAGCCGCCCGTGCCCTGCACGCCGAAGGCCAAATTCTTGTAGAAGTCGGTGTTGGAGGGCGCATGCTCGGCCCGCACCTTCGACCAGTCGGCGTCGAGCTCCTCGGCGACAAGGGTTGCGAGACCGGTGAAGGGACCCTGGCCGAACTCGATATGCTTGATCAGTACGGTCACCGCATCGTCCGCGCCGATGCGAATGAAGGCGTTGGGCGCGAAATCAGTGCCGCCGGCGGCGCGACGGAAGGCGTGCGCCGCGCCCGATTGCGCGCGCGCCATCTCGGGCAGATAAAGGCCGATGACGAGGCCGGCGGCGCCCTTGAGCATCGCGCGGCGTGAAAGCGCAGCATCGTGGATCGTCATGGCTCAGCCCTCCAGCGCGCGGGCGGCGTCGTGGATCGCGGCGCGGATGCGGACGTAGGTGGCGCAGCGGCAGACGTTGCCGTTCATTGCGAGATCGATGTCGCGGTCGCTCGGTTTCTTGACCTGCTTGAGGAGCGCGACGGCGCTCATCACCTGGCCTGACTGGCAGTAGCCGCATTGCGGCACGTCGCGCGCGATCCAGGCCTGCTGTACCGCCTCGGCTTCCCGCCCGGAGACGCCCTCGATGGTGGTCACCTCGCGGGTGCCGAGCGCCGAGATCGGCAGGGTACAGGAGCGCATTGGCTTGCCATCCACGAACACGGTGCAGGCGCCGCATTGTGCGACACCGCAGCCGAACTTCGTGCCGGCCAGGCCGAGCGCATCACGCAGGACCCAGAGGAGCGGCGCGTCATTATCGACATCGACGCTCTGCATGGTACCGTTGACCTTGATCGCGAGCGCCATTGCTGCCTCCCGGTTTGCTGAGCACTGATTGATGCAGACGGCGGCCTATGCGCCGCCCCGCGGGCATCGAATAACTACTCCACCTCCTGACCGGTTCCCGGGCTCCGAACACGATTCATCGGTGAGCAGCATGTGCGATGTGATCGCAGCTTCGGGAAGCATCGCGTTGCCCGATGCCTCGGGCCACGATGACAATTAGGGCATGGCTCTGCCGCGACTAGTCCCTATAATCTGCAAGGACTTATTAGGTGGTGCAATAAATGCCGCGCGGCAGCTTCGACGACCTTCGCTACCTCATCGCCGTCGCCCGGGAGCAAAGCTTTACCAAGGCGGCTGGAAAGCTCGGCGTGTCGCAGTCGGCTCTCAGCCAGACGATCCGTCAAATTGAAGAGCGTCTTGGCGTGCGGCTTCTCACCCGCACGACCCGCAGTGTCTCGCTGACCGAAGCGGGTGAGCGGCTGGTGCGGGCGGTGGCACCCCGCTTCGAGGAGATTGAAGCCGAGCTCGAGGCCTTGAACGAGCTTCGGGAAAAGCCCGCTGGCACGGTGCGGATCACGGCCGGAGACCACGCAATCAAGTCGGTCCTCTGGCCGAAGCTGCAGAAATTCCTGCCGGATTACCCTGATATCAAGGTCGAAATCGTTATCGACTACGGCCTGACGGATATCGTTGCCGAGCGCCATGATGCCGGCGTGCGCTGGGGCGAGCAGATTGCGAAGGACATGATCGCGGTGCGGATCGGGCCCGACATCCGCTTCGCCGTTGTCGGCACAAAATCCTACTTTGCGAAACGAGCAGTCCCACGAACGCCGCAGGATCTGATCGATCACAACTGCATCAACCTGCGCCTGCCGACCTATGGCGGCACTTATGCCTGGGAGTTCGAGAAGGACGGGCGCGAGCTGAAAGTACGCGTCGAGGGCCAGCTCGTCTTCAATGGCATTTTTCAGGTGCTGGATGCCGCCGCTGCCGGGCTTGGACTAGGCTTCGTGCCGGAGGATATTGCGCAGCCTTACCTCGCGAAGGGTCGCCTGAAGCGCGTGCTTGAAGAGTGGTGCCCGCCTTGGTCGGGCTACCACCTCTATTATCCTCATCGCCGTCAATCTTCACCGGCCTTTGCCTTGCTGGTCGACGCGCTGCGCTACCGGGGATAACAGCGTTCAAGAGGAGGCGTACCGGTCGCCCTCACTTTGCCTTGGCGCCGAGCATAAGGGGGTCCGTCCGGACAAGTTTGAGTGACTTGACCATCTTCTCCGTCGTGGCCTTATATTTTTTGAAATGAGCGGATTCCAAGTGCGACTTGTACGCATCCGCATCCCTATAGATTTCAAAAACCCTGATGCTGGCGGGATTATCCTTTTCAGACATGGCGTATAAGACCAGAACTCCTGGCTCCAGGCGAATAGCAGCGTCGATTTGCTCCAGAACCGCAGCCTTGTAGCTTTCCAACTGAGCGGGATCGATTTCCAATTCTGCTAGCTGTACGTATTGGCCTTGCGTCTCCTGGGTAAGCGCGGGCCCGCACAGACATAACGTCAGCACCGCGGCCCTAAGAATTAGAGGCTGCTTAATGCTCATGTCGGCCTCCCAAATCAACGGGGACGCTTCTCGAAGACATCTTTCGCGACCGGCAGCGCCGAGAAGGCGTTGGGCCAACCTGCATAATAGGCGAGATGCATGATCGCTTCGGCGGCCTGCTCTTGCGTCAGGCCATTATCCATCGCCCGATTGAGATGGTATGGCACCTGCGCGACCTGGCCCGACGCGATCAGCGCGCTGACGGTCACGAGACTCCGGTCACGTGGTGCGAGGTCCGGGCGTAACCATAGATCGCGGAACAGGACATCGGTGGTATGTTGAACGAGTCCCGGAGAGGTGGCGCCGAACTGCTGCCCGACCCGTGCAACGCGGTCGGCCTCCGCGGCTTCGTTTAGCGGCAGGGACTGAGGCGACACGGGAGGGAGTTGATCAGGTCCGATTCCGCGCTGGGTAAAGACGTCCCTGGCGGGTCCTATCGCCGCAAAGGCGTTCGCCCAGCCTGAATAAAAGGCCAGATGGGTGATGATCTCGGAAAGCTCGCCTGGCTTGACGCCGTTCTCGAGCGCCTGATTGAAATAATAAGCCATCGGCAGGGTCAGCTCGCGGGCGATGAGCACGGCGACCGTGACAATGCTTCGATCGCGCTGGCTCAGACCAGGTCGTTTCCAGACCTCGCCGTAGAGGCGCTCTTGCGTGTACTTCTCAAGCGCCGGAGCAACCCGCCGCACGTCTTCCGGTGACAGCCTCCTGCCCGTGACATTGGGTTGCTGAGCTTGTGCGAATGACGATGCCATCAAGAACACCGATGCGATCGTGGTGCGGAGAAATTTCACCTCGAACTCCATTCATGGGTTTCTATCGCTCGCCTGTATTCCGCGTGGCGCAGGCTCGGCTGGGCGGAGCGATGAGAGCGAATTTCCCGATAGGTGCGGCGCACCACTGGCTCAACACGCAGGCTGTCAGACCCGACGCTGGTTCGTGTGCTTGTTATAGGCAGCGCCGAGCCATTCGATTAGGCGGCAGAATGCGCATGGAGCTATTAGAGCGGCTGATTAATCGTTTCGACGACATCAGCCGCCGGCCCCTGCAACGAGGCTAGCTAGGGCGCGCTAGCACCATCGGTACCTGGATGGCTCGGGCTTTACGCCCCGGCTTTAGTTTCGACCAGGGCTGGAGCTGCGATCTTGTCCTTCATTTCCTCGCAGATCTTGCGTACCTCCGCCGTCAACAACGAGCAGCTCTCAATTTGAAGGAAGACGCGTTTGGCTTCCGCGCGGTAGCGCGCCGCGGTTTCCTTCAGTTCTTCGGTCACTGCGAGCGCTTCGCGGGTCATTGCCTCGCACTGCCGGGCCTGCTCGATGAGCTCAACGCCCAGGGCCTCGATGTCCTTCGCGGCGGCTTCATATTCGCGGACAACAGCTTCCGCTGACAACTTGCCGATCTCCGTGGCACCGTCGCTGTGCTCCACATAATCCGGCATCCCCAACTCTGGAGCGCGTACGGAAGGCGGCGCGTAGTCGGTCGGCTGGGATTCGCGAACTGACGGCAGTTTGCGAAACTCTTCTTCGATCTCGCGCTCAAGATCGATCGTATCTAAAATCGGCGGTTTTGTTGAACGTGCCATGGCAGCGCCCCCTAATGAAAAGAAATCTCTCGAAATGCGGCCTAGACGGTTAGCTCTCCCGTTGAGGCGAGCAACCGAATTGCTTGGGTAAGCTTGTTATTTAACCTTGATGTCGGCGCTGGCGGTTAATTCTGGAACTATCGAAGCTAAGGTCAACCCGACGGAAAGAACCAGATACCGGACTCCCGGTATCTGCCTAACGCGGACGTTGCCACCAGCCCCTCCGTGCGCCGGCGGGACGGCTCTCACCTGGCGAAATCCGGCCACCAATCGCGCACGTCCCGGGCTGCCTTGGTCACGGCACCGATGGTCGGGAACGACGCCGTGTCCAACATCATCGCGCGCGCCAGTCGCAGGCTGCGCGCCTCGGAGATCGCCCGCCGCTTCGGGTCTTCGATCAATTCGAAATCGATGTTGTGCGCAAGCCCCAGAATGCGGCGAATGATTTTTGCCGCCGCGAATCCGATCGTGTCCTCAAACAGCCGCGTCATATAGGCCTGCCGCTCGGCCTCCAGCCGTGCGGCGCCGGCCTCGCCTTCGAACAGCGTCCGCGGATAGGCATCGCCTGCGGCTTGCGTTCGCCACAGCTCCAGGAACTTGCGAGCGAACTCCGTCCAGATACCCTCGACGGTCTCCAGCACCCACGCCTCGAAGGCGCGGCGCTCGACGGGCGAACGCTCGTGACCGGCGGACGCGAGATAGGCCATCAGCAGGTTGGCGATCACCGCGCCGATATCGAAGCCCATCGGACCATAGAACGCGAATTCGGGATCGATCACCTTGGTCTCACCTTCCGTCACCATGATCGATCCGGTGTGAAGGTCGCCGTGGATCAGGGCTTCCGGCGCGTTCAGGAATTTCAGTTTCAGCCGCGAGATCGCGACGTGGAGGTCGAGGTCTTCGCGAAAGGCCGCCGCGGTCGCATCGAGCCAAGGCTGCGTCCAGCGGTTCTGTTCGGCGACACGGTAGGGATCGGTGAAGATCAGGTCCTCGGTGATCTTGCAGAGCGCATGGTTGCCTGCGAACGCAACGATCCCCTCCTTCTTCTCGGCGGCTGATACCGCGAGGTCGGAGGACAGGAAGAGCGTCCGGGCCAGGAACGTCGTGACGTCCGCGACGAAGCGCGGATAGGTCGCGCCGGCCACCAGCCCCTTGCGCATGATGATGTGCGGCTCGAGCAGTTCCATGACGACAAGCGCGAGCGCCTCGTTGTGGTGCAGCACATCAGGCACCAGGCCGGGCGCCAGCCGCGTCTGATGCGTCAACGCCAGATATTCGTAGTGCGAGCGCGACAGCGGCAGCGGCCAGCTCTCGCCGACAAGCCGCACGTAAGGCAGCGCCTGCTTGACGGCGACGCCGCCCGCCGTTCCCTTGACGATGAAGACGAGATTGAGGTTGCCGTCGCCGACTTCGCTGATCAACCAGGAAGCCGGATCGCCGCCAAGACGTGCCGCGACCTCGGGAATTCCTGCGAGGTAATCCCGCAGATCGGCTTCATGCAGAATTCGATATTCGTCCTGCCGCGGATCGGCCAATAATCGACGCTGTGAACTCATCCCCTGCCCCCTTGTCGGTGCGGGAGGCGCGCTCACTCCCGTTCCAGGAAATTCGATCCGAAATCGGCCTTCTTAATCAGATGATAATCGCAAAAGACACGTCGGCGAACGGGCCAGATCGAACTGTCAGAACGGCAACCCCATCAGCTTCGACAGCCGTTCGATATTCAGATAGCCCTGGTGATACGCCCACATCCCGATGCCGAAAATCACGGCCGAAACAATCGTGGTCCACATCAGCTTCCAGCCCATCCGCGCCATGACCGGCGCGCCGGGATCGGTGCCGGGTGCGCCCTCGCCGTCCTCGTGCTGGCTGCGGACACCGAACGGCAGCGTCGTGAACAGCACGACCCACCACAGCACGAAGTAGATCGCAAGCGCGGTGGAGATGCTGTAAGCCATCAGTATTCAAGCCTGTTCGATTTCGACGAGCGCGCCGGAGAAATCCTTCGGGTGGAAAAACAGCACTGGCTTGCCGTGCGCGCCGATCTTCGGCTCGCCGTCGCCTAGCACGCGCGCGCCCTGCGCAATCAAGGTATCGCGCGCGGCGATGATGTCGGGCACGTCATAGCAGATGTGGTGGATGCCGCCGTCGGCATTGCGCTCGACGAATTTGGCGATCGGCGAGGCCTCGCCAAGCGGCTGGATGAACTCGATCTTGGTGTTGGGCAGCGTCACGAACACGGTGATGACGCCATGCTCCGGCAGCGGCACCGCGCCGGAAATTTCGGCGCCGAACGCGCTGCCGTAGATCTTGGCGGCTTTTTCCGCGTCCTTGACTGCGATCGCGACATGATTGAGCCGGCCCAGCATAATTACTCCACTCCCTGCCTCTAGCGCTCCCGGCGAGGACTAGTGTCCGCCCGAAAGGTCTTTTACCTCAAACCGTTAGAACGTGAACAAGGCAAATCGGCTTCTTACCCCAATTCTCGGCAATGACCGCGCGGACCGCGCGCCGCACCGATTCCGCCGTGGCGTCCGCGTCGCGGCGCCGCGCCCGCGGCAGGCCTTCAACGGTCGAGACCACCAGGTCGAACACGATCTCGTCGATCAGCTCGCCGGCGGTATTCTTCTCGGGGATGCCGACGAGATCAACCTCGGGATCTTCGGCCAGCTCACCCTGTTCGGTCATGGCGATCGCGACAAAGGCGCAACCGGCAAAGCCCATCCGGCGCCGTTCGACCACAGCGCGGGATTTGGAGTCCTCCAGGATCACGCCGTCCTTGTAGAGCCGCCCCGACGGCAATTCGTCGATGATGCCGGGCTCGCCGGGCCCGAGCTTGACCAGATCGCCATTGCGGCAGGTCATTACCTTCGGCACGCCCGCCGCGCGGGCGAGCTTCGCGTGCTCCGACAGATGCAGCGCCTCACCATGGACGGGAATCAGTATCTGCGGGCGCACCCATGAGATCATGTCGCGCAGCTCGTCGCGGCGCGGATGGCCGGAGACATGGACGAGATCGTTGCGGTCGGTGATGACTTCGATGCCCTGAACTATCAGCCCGTTGATGATGGAGCCGACCGCCTTCTCGTTGCCGGGAATAGTGCGCGAGGAAAAGATCACGCTGTCGCCCTTGTTCAGCGTCACCTGCGGGTGGTCGTTGTTGGCGATGCGGGCCAGCGCGGCGCGCGGCTCGCCCTGGCTGCCGGTGCAGAGCGCCAGCACCTTGTCCGGCGGGAAATGGCCGTAATAGTCGGCGCCGCGAAAATTCTGCACGCCATCGAGATAGCCGGTCTCGCGGGCGACCTGCACCACGCGCTCCATGGCGCGGCCGACCACGACCACCTCGCGGTCGGCGGCCTTGGCGGCGTCGGCCACCGCCTTCACCCGCGCGACGTTGGACGCAAAGGTGGTGACGGCGACCCGGCCCTTGGCCGCGCCGACCAGCTTCTTGATGGTGGCGGCGACCTCGGTTTCCGAGGGCGAGCGCCCGTCTCGCACCGCATTGGTGGAATCGCCGACCAGCGCCAGCACGCCCTCATCGCCAAGCTCGCGCAGGCGGCGTTCGTCGGTCGGCAGACCGATGATCGGGGTCGGATCGATCTTCCAGTCGCCGGTGTGGAGGACGGTGCCGACGGAAGTGTGGATTGCCAGCGCGTGCGATTCCGGAATCGAATGCGCGACCGGAATGAACTCAACGGTGAACGGCCCGATCTCGACGCGACCGCCCGACGGCACCACCGTCACCGGGATTTTCGGCGGGTTGCGCTCGGCGGCGCATTTGGCCTCGAACAGCGCAGCGCTGAACTTGGTCGCATAGACCTTGCATTGCAACTTCGGCCAGAGGTCTATAATGGCGCCGAAATGATCCTCATGGGCGTGCGTCAGCACCAGGCCCATCAGGTTGTTGCGCTCTTTCTCCAGGAAGCGGATATCGGGCATGATCAAGTCGATGCCCGGCAGATGCTCCTCGTCGCCGAAGGAGACGCCGAGATCGACCGCGAGCCAGGACCGCTGGTGGCGGTTGCCGAGCCCGTAGATCGACAGGTTCATGCCGATCTCGCCGACACCGCCAAGCGGCGCAAAGGTCAGTTCATCCGGCCGCGCCATCAGGCAGCTCCCACCGACGCCGCTGCGCCGAAATAGACTTCGCCAGCCGTGATGGCCGTGCGCTTACCCTCGGCGTTGCGAACGATCAGGCAGCCGCTCTCGTCGATGGTGTCGAACGTGCCTTCGACGGTCGCGGCTCCCGTGTTGATCGCGACCCGCTCGCCGAGACCGAAGGCACGCTCCAGCCAGGCTTTCCGAATGTCGGTAAAGCCGCGACCGTTGTCCCAGATGCCGCGGAATTCAACCCAGGCGTCCGACAGCGCCGTGAAAAGCTCCTCCGCGCCGACATGAACGCCGAGCGCGGCGAGCGAGGTCGCCGGCGTCGGCGTGCCTTCGGGCGCGGCAATGACGTTGGTGCCGATGCCGACCACCACGGCGAGACGGTTGCCCGCCACGGCTTCGGCCTCCAGCAGGATGCCGGCGAGCTTCTGCCGCTCCGCCAGCACGTCGTTCGGCCATTTCAAGGCGAACTTCAGGGGATCCGCGCCGGCCCGGCGCATATTGGCTTCGATGCTGAGTTTCTGCAGCGCGCGTTCCAGCGACAGCCCGGCGGCAAAGCCCAGCGTCGCCGCCACCGCCGGCGACACATCCATGACTTCCAGAATGCTGCTGGCGAGGTTGCCGCGCGGTGCGCTCCAGGCGCGCTGCCGGCGGCCGCGCCCCGCGGTCTGCTCCGTTGTCACGAACCACATCGGCCCAACTTCGCCGCTGCGGGCGCGCGCCATGGCTTCGGCGTTGGTCGAACCGATCTGGTCGAAAGCGGCGAGACGGTAGCCCGCCGATATAGCTTTGGGACCGAGCGAGAAAGTCATTTCCAGTTTCTGCGCATGACCTTCTCCGAAATCCGGGACCCGCCTTCTGGGATCATGCACGCTAGAACAGCGACTTCGCCGCCGCCGTGGCTACGCTGACCAGCGGCCCCGGATAGACGAAGAAGAAGATGTTGAAGATACCGGCAACCGCCAGCACCGTGCGCAATTCGATGCGCATCGGCTCGACCTCGCCGGCCGGCTCGTCGAAATACATCAGCTTGATGATGGTGAGATAGTAGAACGCGCCCACCACGCTGGTCAGCACGCCGATGACGGCGAGCGTGAACAGGCCCGCCTTGATCGCGGCCACGAACACGTACCATTTGGCGAAGAAGCCCGCGAGCGGCGGAATGCCGGCCAGCGAGAACAGCAGCATCGCAAAGAAGAACGCCAGCATCGGATTGGTGCGCGACAGCCCTGCGAAATCGCTGATCTGCTCGACCGCCTGCCCGTTGCGCTTCATGGTCAGGATGACGGCGAAGGAGCCGAGCGTCATCGCGACGTAGATTGCGATGTAGACCAGCACGCCCTGCGCGCCCTCCACGGTGCCGGACGCAAGCCCGACCAGCGCAAACCCCATATGACCAATCGACGAATAGGCCATCAGGCGCTTGATGTTCCTCTGCCCGATCGCGGCGAACGAGCCCAGCGCCATCGAGGCAATCGCGACGAACACGAGGATCTGCTGCCATTGCGGCACGATGCCCGGGAAGGCGGTCAGCGTCACGCGGGTGAACACCGCAAGCGCTGCGACCTTCGGCGCCGAAGCAAAGAACGCCGTGACCGGCGTCGGCGCCCCCTCATAGACGTCAGGCGTCCACATATGGAACGGCACCGCGGATACCTTGAAGCAGAGCCCGGCCAGCAGGAACACGAGGCCGAACACGATGCCGACGCTGCCGGTCTTCACCGCCGCCGCGATGCCCGCAAAATCGACCGTGCCGGTGAAACCGTAGATCAGCGAAGCGCCGTAGAGCAGCATGCCCGAGGACAGCGCGCCGAGCACGAAATACTTCAGCCCGGCCTCGGTGGACTTGGCGTTATCGCGGTTGCTTGCCGCGACCACGTAGAGCGCGAGCGACATCAGCTCGAGCCCGAGATAGAGCATGATCAGATCGGCGGCCGAGATCAGCACCATCATGCCGAGCGTGGAGAGCAGCACCAGGATCGAATATTCGAAAATGCGCCGCGACGGATCGGACAGAAATTCCGTCGACAGGATCAGCGTCACCGCCGAGCCGATGATCGCAAGGATCTTCAGGAAGCGGGCAAAGTCGTCGACGACGAAGCTGCCGCCGAAGGTCGTGAGCTTGCCGGCCGGCAGCATCAGCTCCAGCGCGCCGGTGACGACGAGCAGCACGACCGCGAGGCTGGTGACGATTTTCGTGGTCCCCTCGCTGCGGTACGCGCCGAGCATCAACAGCGCCATGGCGCCGACGGCGAGCACCAGCTCCGGCAATACCGGCAGCAACTGATAACCTGCACTCGAAAAGCTCATGACGTTCTTATCCTTGGCGCGTCTTCTTCATGCGAACCGGCTTCCACTTCGCCTGAAAACGCTACGTTATTGCGCGACCAGCGCGGCTGCCTTCACGGCAGTCACGGCGGCGTTGTAGTTGTTGACGAGTTGCTGGACCGAGGCCGCCGACATGTCGAGCACCGGCTTCGGATAGACACCGAACAGGATGGTCAGCGCCACCAGCGGGAACAGCGTCAGGCTTTCGCGGGGCGTCAGGTCCTTGATGCTGGCGAGCGACGGCTTGGTCAGCGCGCCGAACACGACCTTGCGATAGAGCCACAGCGCATAGCCCGCCGACAGGATGACGCCGAGGGTGGCAAAGGTTGCGGTCGGGATCGAGACCTTAAAGGTGCCGAGCAGCGTCATGAACTCGCCGACGAAGCCGCTCGTGCCGGGCAGTCCGACATTGGCCATGGTGAACACCATGAACACCAGTGCGTAGAGCGGCATCCGGTTGACGAGGCCTCCATAGGCCACGATCTCGCGGGTATGCATGCGGTCGTAGACGATGCCGACGCACAGGAACAGCGCGCCGGAGACGATGCCGTGCGACACCATCTGGAACACGCCGCCGGCGACGCCTTGCGTGGTCGCGGCGAAGATGCCCATGGTGACGAAGCCCATATGGGCCACCGACGAATAGGCGATCAGCTTCTTGATGTCTTCCTGCATCAACGCCACCAGCGAGGTGTAGACGATGGCGATCACCGACAGCGAGAAGATCAGCGGCGCAAAATCATGCGACGCCAGGGGGAACATCGGCAGCGAGAAGCGCAGGAAGCCGTAGCCGCCCATCTTCAACAGGATCGCGGCCAGGATCACCGAGCCTGCCGTCGGCGCCTCGACGTGCGCGTCGGGCAACCAGGTGTGCACCGGCCACATCGGCATCTTCACCGCAAACGAGGCAAAGAATGCCAGCCACGCCCAGGTCTGCAAGCTGCGCGGCACGGCGGTTTGCATCAGGGTCGGGATGTCGGTGGTGCCGGCATTCCAGTACAGCGCCATGATCGCGAGCAGCATCAGGACCGAGCCGAGCAGCGTGTAGAGGAAGAACTTGAACGACGCGTAGACCCGGCGCGGACCGCCCCAGACGCCGATGATCAGGAACATCGGGATCAGGCCGCCTTCGAAGAACAGATAGAACAGCACGAGGTCGAGCGCCGAAAAGGTGCCGACCATCAGCGTTTCCAGGAACAGGAACGCCATCATGTATTCGCGCACGCGATTGGTGACGGATTTCCAGCTCGCGATGATGCAGAGCGGCATCAGCGCCGTGGTCAGAATCACGAACGGCAGCGAGATGCCATCGACCCCCATGTGATAGCTAATGCCGCTGGCGAGCCAGTTCGCTTTTTCGACGAACTGGAAGTCCGCACTTGCGGCATCGAAGCGCCAGACCAGAATCAGCGACACCGCGAAGGTGACCAGCGTGGTCCACAGCGCGATCCAGCGCGCGTTGCGCCGCGCGGCTTCGTCGTCGCCACGGCTGAGATAGACTACCAGCGCGCCGAGCACCGGCAGGAAGGTGACGACGGAAAGAATCGGCCAGGTTGTCATTACTGGCCTCCCAAGCCGAACATGAACCAGGTGATCAGCCCCGCGACACCGATCAGCATCGCAAAAGCATAGTGATAGAGGTAGCCGGTCTGGATCTTCACCACATTGCGGGTGACGTCGAGCACGCGCGCCGAGACACCATCCGGGCCGAAGCCGTCGATGACGAAACCGTCGCCCTTCTTCCACAGGAAGCGGCCGAGCCGCTTCGCCGGGCGAACGAAGATGATTTCATAGAGCTCGTCGAAGTACCATTTGTTGAGCAGGAAGTGGTAGAGCATCTGGTGCTGACCGGCGAGTTCGACCGGCAGATACGGCCGCCGGATGTAGAACAGCCACGACACCAGGAAGCCCAGCACCATCATCACCGTCGGCAGGAAGGCGATGACCGGCGAAATGTGGTGCATCTCGTCGATGATGTGCGGGTGCATCTTGAGCGAATCGCGGAAGAACTCTTCCACGCCGTGGCCCGCAAACACTTCCTTGAACGGGAAGCCGGCCAGGATCGATCCGGCGGCGAGAAGGCCGATCGGGACCAGCATCCACAGCGGCGACTCGTGGGCGGCCTCGTAATGCTGCTGGTCGTGCGGCTCGCCGTGGAACGTCTTGAAGATCAGCCGCCACGAATAGAACGAGGTCAGGCCGGCCGCGACCACCGTCATCGCAAAGCCGTAGAACGCGAACGGATTATGCGCGACGTAGGCCGACTCGATGATCGCGTCCTTCGAGAAATAACCGGCGGTGAGCGGGAAGCCGGTCAGCGCCAGCGTGCCGATCACCATCACGCTGTAGGTGTAGGGGATCTTGTCCTTCAGCCCGCCCATGTTGCGGATGTCCTGCTCGTGATGCATCGCGTAGATCACCGAGCCTGACCCCAGGAACAGCAGCGCCTTGAAGAAGGCGTGCGTGAACAGATGGAACATGCCGACCGAATAGGCCCCCGCCCCCATCGCCACGAACATGTAGCCAAGCTGCGAGCAGGTCGAATAGGCGACGATGCGCTTGATGTCGTTCTGGACGAGGCCGACGGTTGCAGCGAAGAACGCGGTGGTGGCGCCGAAGAACATCACCACGGCCTGCGCGTTGGGCGCGAGTTCGAACAGCGGCGACAGCCGCGCCACCATGAACACGCCCGCCGTCACCATGGTCGCGGCGTGGATCAGCGCCGAGACCGGGGTCGGGCCTTCCATCGCGTCCGGCAGCCAGGTGTGCAGCAGGAACTGGGCTGACTTGCCCATCGCGCCCATGAACAGCAACAGGCAGATCAACGTCAGCGCATCGGCATGCCAGCCGAAGAAGTCGATGGTCTTGCCCGAGAGTCCCTGCGCGCCGGCAAAGATGGTCTCGAAATCGGTGGTATTGAGCAGCATGAAGACGGCGAAGATGCCGAGCGCAAAGCCGAAGTCGCCGACACGGTTGACCACGAAGGCCTTGATCGCCGCCGCATTCGCCGACGGTTTTTGGTACCAGAAGCCGATCAGGAGGTAGCTCGCCAGACCGACGCCCTCCCAGCCGAAGAAAAGCTGGACCAGGTTGTCCGCGGTCACCAGCATCAGCATCGCGAAGGTGAACAGCGAGAGATAGGCGAAGAAGCGCGGCCGGTGCGGATCCTCGTCCATGTAGCCGATGGAATAGAGGTGCACGAGCGAGGAGACGGTGTTGACCACCACCAGCATCACGGCGGTCAGCGTGTCGACGCGCAGCGCCCACGACACCTGCAGATCGCCGGAATTAATCCAGGGAAACAGCGCGATCCGGGCGTCATGGTGCATGAAGCCGACATCGACCAGCGTCACCCAGGAGAGCGCGGCGGACACGAACAGAAGTCCCGTCGTGATCAGTTCGGCCGCGCGCGAGCCCTGAGCTGGCGGCTCGGCGACGTGATGATCGCCGTGACCATGATCGTCATGGGCCTCCGCGGCGTGCGCGTGATCGCCAAGGCCTTGATCGCCATGGCCGTGGTCGTGATGCTTGACCTCATCGCCGCTCGGGTTGCGTGCATGCGCCCCGAAGATCGCGATCAGGCCGGCCAGAATGGCGCCCAGCAGCGGCAGAAAGACGATTGCCTGAACCATAGCCGCGCCCTAGCCCTTCATCAGATTGACGTCTTCAACCGCAATGGAACCGCGGTTGCGGAAATAGACCACCAGCACCGCAAGACCGATCGCGGCTTCAGCGGCTGCAACCGTCAGCACCAGGAGCGCGAACACCTGGCCTACGATGTCGCCGAGGAAGGTCGAGAACGCCACCAGGTTGATGTTGACGGCGAGCAGGATCAGCTCGATCGACATCAGGATGACGATGATGTTCTTGCGGTTCAAGAAGATGCCAAGGATCCCGATCGTGAACAGGGTGGCGGCGACCGCGAGATAGTGGCCCAGACCGATCGTCATTTCACCCACTCCGCCGCGTCCGAATCCTGCAGCCCCTGCCCCGACGCCACCTTGCGCACGGCCATCGCGAGCTCCGGCGTCCGCGCGTTCTGCACGTTGATGTCCTGCCGCTTGACCTTCGCCTTGTGGCGCAGCGTCAGCACGATGGCGCCGATCATCGCGACCAGAAGCACCATGCCGGCGATCTGGAAGTAATGGATGTACTTCGTATAGAGCACCAGCCCGAGCGCCTCGGTGTTGCTGACATTGGCCGGAATCGCAGCCGTAATCGATTTCGTCGTGCCGGGACTCATGACCCAGCCGCCGGCAACCAAAAGCAATTCGGCGAGGAAGATGCCGCCGATCACCAGACCGATCGGCAGATATTCGATGAAGCCCTCACGCAGCTCGGTGAAATCGACGTCGAGCATCATGATCACGAACAGGAACAGCACCGCGACCGCGCCGACATAGACCACGATCAGCATCATGCCGAGGAATTCGGCGCCCATCAGCACGAACAGGCCGGACGCATTGACGAAGGCCAGGATCAGATACAGCACCGAGTGCACGGGATTGCGCGAGACAATCACCATCACAGCCGAGGCCACGCAGACGCCGGCGAAGAGGTAGAAGAACAGTGCGGGAAGGATCATATCCTCACCTCACCGGTACGGCGCGTCGAGTTCGATGGCTTTCGCAATCTCGCGCTCCCAGCGGTCGCCATTGGCGAGCAGTTTCGCCTTGTCATAGTAGAGTTCCTCGCGGGTCTCGGTCGCGAATTCGAAATTCGGTCCCTCGACGATGGCATCGACCGGGCAGGCTTCCTGGCACAGGCCGCAATAGATGCATTTCACCATGTCGATGTCGTAGCGCACGGTGCGCCGGGTGCCGTCGTTGCGGCGCGGGCCCGCCTCGATCGTGATCGCCTGCGCTGGGCAGATCGCCTCGCACAGCTTGCAGGCGATACAGCGCTCTTCGCCGTTCGGATAGCGGCGCAGCGCATGTTCGCCGCGGAAGCGCGGCGAGATCGGGTTCTTCTCGAACGGATAGTTGATCGTCGGCTTCGGCTTGAAGAAATAGCGCATGGCGAGAAAGAACGCCGATACGAATTCGCTCAAGAGAAGCGCGCGAGCTGTTGCGTTGACGTTGACACTCATGATGGCCTCACTTCGGCGCAATGCCGGCGAACTGCAGCACCGCGGCCACAATCACCACCATCGCCAGCGACAGCGGCAAAAACACCTTCCAGCCGAGCCGCATCAGTTGATCGTAGCGGTAGCGCGGCACGATCGCCTTCGCCATAGCGAACAGGAAGAACATGAAGAACAGTTTCAGCGCAAACCAGACTACACCCGGGATCCAGGTGAACGGCGGCAGCGCCACCGGCGGCAGCCAGCCGCCGAGGAACATGATCGTCGCCAGCGCGCACATCGTGGTGATCGCGACATATTCGCCGAGCATGAACAACAGATACGGCGTCGAGCCGTATTCGACCATGAAGCCGGCCACCAGTTCGGACTCCGCTTCCACCAGATCGAACGGCGGACGGTTGGTCTCGGCCAGCGCCGAGACGTAGAACACCACGAACATCGGGAACAGCGGCCACACGTACCAGTTCAGGATGGTGAGCTGCGGCAGCCCGATCAGGCTGGCGAAGCCACGGGCATTCTGCGCTTCCACCACCGCCGAAAGGTTGAGCGAGCCGGCGCACAACAAAACCGTGATGATGACGAAGCCGATCGAGACCTCGTAGGAGACCATCTGCGCCGCGGAGCGAAGCGCCGCCAGGAACGGGTATTTCGAGTTCGACGACCAGCCGGCCATGATGATGCCGTAGATCGACAGCGACGAGATCGCGAAGATGTAGAGAACGCCGACGTTGATATTGGCGATCACCCAGCCGGCATCCATCGGAATGACGGCCCAGGCGGCCAGCGCCAGCACGCAGGACACCAGCGGTGCCAGCAGAAACACACCCTTGTTGGAGCCGGACGGGATGATCGGCTCCTTCAGCACGAACTTCAAAAGGTCCGCGAAGGATTGCAGCAAGCCCCAGGGACCTACTACGTTGGGGCCGCGGCGGATTTGCACCGCCGCCCAGATCTTGCGGTCGGCGAGCAGGATGTAGGCGATCGCGATCAGCAGCACGACGAGCAGCAGCAGGCTCTGCGCGACCATGATGATCAGCGGCCAGAGGAAGCCGGTCCAGAACGAGCTTGCGAAGAATTCAGCCATCAGATCACGCTCACTCCGCTGCCGTCAGCATTTTCCCGGACGCCAGCCGGGAACATTCCGCCATCACCGCCGAGGCCCGCGCGATGGGGTTGGTCAGATAGAAATCCTCGACCGAACTCTTGAACGGGGTCTTGTCGACCTTGCCGCCCTTCTTGCCTGCGAGCGCCTTGACGTCACCTGCCTTGCCGGGCTCGTTCTGGTCGATCCGCATCAGATGCGGGAAGGCCTTGAACAGCGTCTGGCGCAGCGCCTGCAGCGAGTCATAGGGCAGCTTCTTGCCGAGCACGTCCGACAACGCGCGGACGATCGCCCAGTCCTCGCGCGCCTCTCCGGGCGGAAACGCCGCGCGGCTGGCGATCTGCGCCCTGCCCTCGGTGTTGACGTAGAGGCCGGACTTTTCGGTATAGGCTGCGCCCGGCAGGATGACGTCGGCGCGGTGCGCGCCGCGGTCGCCATGGGTGCCGATATAGACCACGAACGTGCCGTCCGGCACCTTAACCTCATCCGCTCCCAACAGAAAGAGCACGTCGAGCGTGCCGAACGTCGTCATCTGCGCCAGGTTGAGGCCACCTGCGCCTGCCGCAAAGCCGATATCGAGCGCGCCCGCGCGCGAGGCGGTATCCTGCAAAACGGCAAAGCCGTTCCAGCCGTCCTTGAGCGCGCCCGTGCCTGCCGCGACCTTGGCCGCCAGCGAAAGCACCGCCGCCCCGTCATGGCGCGCCAGCGAACCGGCGCCGACCAGCACGATCGGGTTCTTGGCGCCCTTCAGCACCTCGACGAAGGAATGCTTGCCGCTGGCGAGTTCACCAAGCGTACCCGTGCCCGCGCCGAGATAGTCGTAGTCGTAGGTCAGATCGGCCTTGGCGCCGACGAGAGCGACCTTGAGCTGACCCGTGCGCCAGCGCTTGCGGATCCGCGCGTTGAGGACGGCAGCTTCCTTGCGCGGATTGGAGCCGATGATCAGGAGCGCGTCGGCCTGCTCGATGCCCACAATGGTCGGATTGAAGATGTAGGTTGCCCGTCCCGCCTTGGGGTCGAAGGCGTCGCCGCCCTGCACCGCCAGATTGCTGGAGCCGTATCGGCCCAACAGATCCTTGAACGCGAACATCTCCTCGACCGCAGCGAGGTCACCGGCGATGGCTCCCATCCGCTTGCCGTCGCTCATCCTGACCTTGGCAGCGACCGCCGCGAAGGCCTCCTGCCACGACGCGGCGCGAAGCTTGCCGTTCTCGCGGACGTAGGGCCGGTCGAGCCGCTGCGTACGCAGGCCGTCGACGACGTGACGGGTCTTGTCGGAAATCCATTCCTCGTTCACCGCCTCGTTGATGCGCGGCAGGATCCGCATCACCTCGCGGCCACGGGTATCGACGCGGATCGCGGAACCTACGCCATCCATGACGTCCACCGACTGCGTCTTGCCGAGCTCCCACGGACGCGCGGCGAAAGCATACGGCTTCGAGGTCAGCGCGCCCACGGGACAGATATCGACGAGGTTGCCCTGCAGCTCGGAAGTCAGCGCCTGCTCCAGATAGGTCGTGATCTCCATGTCCTCGCCGCGCCCGGTGGCACCCATTTCCGGCGTGCCGCAGACTTCGGCGGAGAAGCGGACACAGCGCGTGCACTGGATGCAGCGGTTCATCGAGGTCTTGACCAGCGCGCCCAGATATTTGTCCTCGACCGCGCGCTTGTTCTCGGCAAAGCGCGAGGTGTCGACGCCATAGCCCATCGCCTGGTCCTGCAGATCGCACTCACCACCCTGGTCGCAGATCGGGCAATCCAGCGGGTGGTTGATCAGCAAGAATTCCATCACGCCTTCGCGTGCCTTCCTGACCATCGGCGAACGCGTGGAAATCTCCGGCGGCTCGCCCTTGGGGCCGGGCCGGCAATCGCGCACGCCCCAGGCGCAGCTTGCGACCGGCTTCGGGCCGCCCTTTATCTCGACGAGGCACATTCGGCAATTGCCGGCGATCGACAGCCGCTCGTGGTAGCAGAAGCGCGGGATTTCGGCGCCCGCGGCCTCGCACGCCTGCAACAGGGTGTACTCCGCAGGCACATCGATCTCTTTGCCGTCGATGATGAGTTTGGTCATTGCTGTCTCAAGTCTTTCCCAGCTTGCAGTCTGGCGGTGTAACGCTGGCGGTCTTCAGCGCCGTCTTGATCCATTTCTGGGTCTCGGCGCCATAGGTGGCGAGATAGGCCGGCTGCGCCGCATTCTTCTCGCACAGGAACGGCAGATGCGGCTTCAGGTCGTAATCGCAGGACGCCAGCCACTCGCGCTTTCCGGAGAACGCGCCGATCGCTTCCTCGCAGGCATAGAGGAAGTACGTGATGAAGCTTTCATACTGAACCTGCTCATCGCCGCCGGCGGCCTTGATCTTCTCGTAGTCCGGCTGCGCAAATTTCGGATTCTTGAACGCCAGATCGGTGTAGCCCCAGATATGCCTGCCGCGCACTCGCGGCGCGGTTGTTGGTGCGGATTTCGTTGATCTGGAACAGGATCGCAACAAAGCCGAGCAGCGCCACGGCCGCCTGCGCCATTTGCGCCAGCGTCCCGTATCTCTGCCACCAGAAGCTCGGTTGCGACATCGGCATCACTCCGCCGCGACCAGATTCTCGGGATCGCGCACGCCGGCATCGTCGATGTCGGCCTTATGCGAATACTGGTCGATGCGCGCCTCGATCTCGTGGCGGAAATGCGCGATCAGGCCCTGGATCGGCCAGGCGGCAGCGTCGCCGAGCGCGCAAATGGTATGGCCTTCGACCTGTTTTGTAACCTCCAGCAGCATGTCGATCTCGCGCTTATGGGCGCGGCCCTCGGCCATCCGCGTCAAGACGCGCCACATCCAGCCTGTGCCTTCGCGGCATGGCGTGCACTGGCCGCAGCTCTCGTGCTTGTAGAAATAGGAGATGCGCGCGATCGCCCGGATCAGGTCCGTCGACTTGTCCATCACGATCACGGCCGCGGTGCCGAGGCCGGAGCGCAGCTTGCTTAGGCTGTCAAAATCCATCGGCGTGTCGATGATCTGCTCGGCCGGCACCATGCGCACCGACGAGCCGCCGGGGATCACGGCTTTCAGATTGTCCCAGCCGCCGCGAATGCCGCCGCAATGGCGCTCGATCAGCTCACGGAACGGAATCCCCATCTCCTCTTCGACGTTGCAGGGCCGCTCGACATGACCGGAGACGCAGAACAGCTTTGTGCCGACATTGTTGGGCCGGCCGATGGCCGCGAACCACGCCGCGCCGCGCCTGAGGATGTCGGGCGCAACCGCGATGGACTCGACGTTGTTGACGGTGGTCGGGCAGCCATAGAGACCGACATTGGCCGGGAATGGCGGCTTCAGCCGCGGCTGGCCCTTCTTGCCCTCCAGGCTTTCCAGCAGCGCCGTCTCTTCGCCGCAGATATAGGCGCCGGCGCCATGCGCGACATAGACGTCGAACGGCCAGCCATTGATGTTGTCCTTGCCGACCAGTTTTGCGTCATAGGCCTGGTCGATCGCGGCCTGCAGGCGCTCCCGCTCGCGGATGAACTCGCCGCGCACATAGATGTAGCAGGCATGCGCGCCCATCGCGTAGCTCGCCAGCAGGCAGCCCTCGACCAGGAGATGCGGGTCGTGCCGCATGATCTCGCGGTCCTTGCAGGTGCCGGGCTCGGATTCGTCGGCGTTGACTACGAGATAGCTCGGCCGGCCGTCGGTCGATTCCTTCGGCATGAACGACCATTTCAGGCCGGTCGGAAAGCCCGCGCCGCCGCGCCCCCGCAGGCCGGAGGCCTTCATCTCGTTGATGATCCAGTCGCGGCCCTTGTCGACGATCGCCTTGGTGCCGTCCCACGCGCCGCGGCGGCGCGCACCCTCCAGCCCCCAATCGTGGAGGCCATAAAGGTTCTTGAAGATGCGATCCTTGTCGTCGAGCATGACTTGAAGCTTCCTCAGATCAGCGATTGGACTGCGCGCAGGCGAGCCCCGGCACAGCGTGACTTCTCCATCACGCGGCCCCTCTCCGGCCGGTTTACGGACAATGTAGCGTCACGCCTCATGTAGGTTCCTTCAGCGTCGTCGGCCCGCCCACAGGCGCCGAGAACTGACGGTCGATCTGCGGTCCGGGCTTCGGCGGATTGCCCGAGGCAAAGCCGTCCAGCACCTTGCCGAAACTTTCCTTGGTCAGGTCCTCGTAGGTGTCCTTCCAGATCTGCACCATCGGCGCGTTCACGCAGGCGCCCAGGCACTCGACCTCTTCCCAACTGAAATTGCCGTCCTTCGACAGGTGGAAGGGCTCGTGATGGATGCGGCTTTGGCACACCTCGATCAGGTCGCCGGCGCCGCGCAAGCGGCACGGCGTGGTGCCGCACACCTGCACATGGGCCTTCTTGCCGACCGGCTGCAACTGGAACATAGTGTAGAAGGTCGCCACTTCCAGCACGCGGATGTAGGGCATGTCGAGCAGGTCGGCGACCACGCGGATCGCGGCTTCCGAGACCCACCCCTCATGCTGCTCCTGCGCGCGCCACAGGATCGCGATCACAGCGGAGGCCTGACGGCCCGGCGGATACTTTGCGATCTGCGCCTTGGCCCAGGCGAGATTCTCGTCCGTGAACGCAAAGCTCGCGGGCTGCACTTCTTTAGGGGCGAGGCGGCGGACGGACATCGTTCAGTCTCTCATTGCACGCGGCGCGCAGCTTTCGCATTGAGCGCATCAATCCGGGCGAGCCAGAAGGCGCTTGCGGTGCCGAACACGTTGTAGCCGACATGGGTTGAAACCTTGATCCGATCCAGAATCGAAAGGTCGGTCACGGTTTCAAGGCGATGGCTGCGCGGATCGTAGACGATCAGCTTCAGCGGGGTCTGTTCGAGGATATAGCGCGACACGGTGTGCTCGGGATCGTTGCCGTGCTCCTCGCACAGCAAGACGCTGTCGATCTGCATCAGCCGCGCGCCGCCCTTCATGGCCTCGATCTCGACGCCTTCGACGTCGAGCTTGATCAGGTATTTTCCATCCGCGGCGACCTTGCCGTCATCGAGCAGATTGTCGAGCGCGATGACCGGCACTTCCTCGCCGTCCGACTGGTCGCCGGCGATGCTGAACGCCTCATGCTTGGTGCCGGACAGGCGCGCGGTGCCGCGCGCGGCGCCGATCGCGCTTTTCATCACCTCGAAACGGTTGCCGTTGATTTTGGCGTTGTTGGCCAGCTTCGGGAAATTCTGCCCCGAGGGCTCGATCGCGATCGCCTTGTGCGAACCGAAGGGTTTGCTCGACACCAGGACCGACCAGTAGCCGTAATTGGCGCCGCAATCGAGCAGTGTGTAGTCGACGTCGGCGGAGTCCTTGAACAGCAGCTCCAGCTCGTCCTCGTAGCTATAGGTGCGGTTGAGCAGCTTGCTCCAGTAGCCGTCGCCATAGGGAAATTCGAAGATGGCGTCGGGATTGAGTTTGATCTGGATGCCGCGCTCGGGCAGCGTGGTGCGCAACAGATTGGCGCAGAGGTTGTAGCCGCGATGCGAAAAATTCGACGCCACCTTCGACCCTAGTGCCAGCGCTACAGCAGCCAAACGCTCCCATGCGTTCGCGCCCTCGAGCACGCCCGAAGCCCGGTCAAACTGGATGGGCGCCTGGGCCATCACCGATCGACCTCTCCGAACACGATGTCGAGGGAACCTAAAATGGCCGAGACGTCGGCGAGCAGATGACCGCGGCAGATGAAGTCCATCGCCTGCAGATGGGCAAAGCCCGGTGCGCGGATCTTGCACTTGTAAGGTTTGTTGGTGCCATCGGAGACCAGGTAGACGCCGAACTCGCCTTTCGGCGCCTCGACCGCGGCATAGACCTCGCCGGCGGGCACGTGCACGCCTTCGGTGTAGAGCTTGAAGTGATGGATCAGCGCTTCCATCGAACGCTTCATCTCGCCGCGCCGCGGTGGTGCGATCTTGTTGTCCTCGACGACGACAGGCCCCTGCCCGTCAGGCGAGTTCAGCTTCGCGATGCACTGCCTCATGATGCGGACCGACTGGCGCATCTCTTCCATGCGGATCAGGTAGCGATCGTAGCAGTCGCCGTTCTTGCCGATCGGAATGTCGAAATCCATCTCGGCGTAGCACTCGTAGGGCTGCGCCTTGCGCAGGTCCCAGGCCGCGCCGGAGCCGCGCACCATCACGCCCGAAAAGCCCCACTCCCAGGCCTGCTGCAGCGACACCACGCCGATATCGACGTTGCGCTGCTTGAAGATGCGGTTGCCGGTCAGCAGCGTGTCGAGGTCGGCGACGACCTGCAGGAACGGATCGCACCAAGCGTCGATATCATCGATCAGTTTCTGCGGCAGATCCTGGTGCACGCCACCGACGCGGAAATACGCCGCATGCATGCGGGAGCCGGAGGCGCGCTCGTAAAATTGCATCAGCTTTTCGCGCTCTTCAAAACCCCACAGCGGCGGGGTCAGCGCGCCGACGTCCATCGCCTGCGTGGTGACGTTGAGCAGATGCGACAGGATGCGGCCGATCTCGCAGTAGAGCACGCGGATCAGTTGGCCGCGGCGCGGCACCGTGATGCCGAGCAGCTTTTCCGCCGCGAGGCAGAAGGCGTGCTCCTGGTTCATCGGCGCGACGTAATCGAGCCGATCGAAATAGGGGATCGCCTGAAGGTAGGTCTTGTGCTCGATCAGCTTCTCGGTGCCGCGATGCAGCAAGCCGATATGCGGATCAACACGCTCGACAACCTCGCCGTCCAGCTCCAGCACAAGGCGCAGCACGCCGTGCGCGGCCGGATGTTGCGGCCCAAAATTGATCGTGAAGTTACGCAGGTTCTGCTGTTCGTTCATGGTCAGGCCTTCGGCTCAGCCTTCTCATCGCCCGGAAGCGGATAGTCCGCGCCTTCCCAAGGCGAGAGGAAATCGAATTTGCGGAATTCCTGGTTGAGGCGGACCGGCTCATAAAGCACCCGCTTCTCCTGGTCGTCGTAGCGGACCTCGACGAATCCGGTGAGCGGGAAATCCTTGCGCAGCGGATGGCCGTCGAAGCCGTAATCCGTCAGCAGCCGCCGCATGTCGGGGTGGCCGGTGAAGATCACGCCGTAGAGGTCGTAGGTTTCGCGCTCGAACCAGTCGGCGCCGGGAAACACGTCGATGATCGACGGTACCTGCGTGGTCTCGTCGGCTTCCGCTCGCAGGCGGATGCGCTCGTTCAACGTCGGCGACAGCAAATGATAGACCACATCGAAACGCTTCTCGCGGCTGGGATAGTCCACCGCGGTGACGTCGGTGAAGTTGACGAAGCGCAGCGCGGGATCATCGCGCAGGTACTTGACGACATCGACGATCTTGCTCGCCTCGACCGTGACGGTGAGCTGGTTGAACGCGACCGCATGGGCAGTGGCCGCGCCCGGAAGCGCGCTAACAATCGTCTGCCCAAGGGCGTCGAGCTTGCCGTCGTCCATTACCTAAAACCTTAGCGTTCGATGGTCCCGATGCGCCGGATCTTCTTCTGCAACAGCAATATGCCGTAGAGCAGCGCTTCCGCCGTGGGCGGGCATCCTGGCACGTAGATGTCGATCGGCACGATGCGGTCGCAGCCGCGTACCACCGAGTACGAATAATGATAGTAGCCGCCGCCATTGGCGCACGACCCCATCGAGATCACGTAGCGCGGCTCGGGCATCTGGTCGTAGACCTTGCGCAGCGCCGGCGCCATCTTGTTGGTCAGCGTACCCGCCACGATCATCACGTCGGATTGGCGCGGCGAGGCGCGCGGCGCAAAGCCGAAGCGCTCGACGTCGTAGCGCGGCATCGATACCTGCATCATCTCGACCGCGCAGCAGGCGAGGCCGAACGTCATCCACATCAACGAGCCGGTGCGCGCCCAGGTGATCAGATCGTCGGCGGCGGCAACGAAGAAACCCTTGTCGGAAAGCTCGTGATTGACCTCGAGGAAGAACGGGTCGTTGGGCCCCGACCGGCTTGCCGGTCGAGGGATCGAGAATGCCCTTCGGCGCCTGCGCGATATCAGGCGAAGAGCCTAAAGCTGTCGGGCTCAATCCCATTCGAGCGCGCCTTTCTTCCACTCATAAGCAAAACCGACCGTGAGGACGGCGAGGAACACCATCATGGACCAGAAGCCGGTGGCCCCTAACTTGCCGAACGCAACCGCCCACGGGAACAGGAACGCCACTTCGAGGTCGAAGATGATGAAGAGGATCGCCACCAGGTAGAAGCGAACGTCGAACTTCATGCGGGCGTCGTCGAATGCGTTGAATCCGCATTCATAAGCGGAGAGCTTTTCCGGGTCCGGCTGCTGGAACGCGACCAGGAACGGGGCGATCAGGAGTGCCAAACCGATCAGGCTCGCCACCCCGATAAACACGACAAGTGGCAGGTAATCTTGCAGGATGCCGTTCATCGGCGGTGCCTTTTCCTGCGGATTTGGCCGCAGATTCGTTGATTGGAATTATTCTTGGCTTAGCGCAGCGCAACAGAGGGCGCAAGACGAGCCGGTTTCACGTCTCCGTCCGTCCTTGATGCGCCGGCAGAACCCGAAAAAGTGTTGCGTTCCTGCCTCGCCGACCAACGCGGGCCAAGCCGCATGGTGCCCAAATTTTCACTTCAAATCCTTTTCGTCGGCGAGCATTTGGGCGGCCGTCTCGGTCAGGCGATCGATCTGGTCGAGCAGCACCGCCAGCTCTTCCTTGCCGAGCTGTTCCAGCAGGCGCCGGTTACGCTCCTGCGCCCCTGCCACAATTGTATCATGGGCAGCCAGCCCCGCCTTGGTCAGGCAAACCAGCGTCTCGCGGTTGTCGCGCGGGTTGACCGCCTTGGCGACCAGCTTGCGCGCGACCAGTTCCGCCAGCGCCCGGCTGATCTGGCCCTTGTCCATGCCGACCGCCTCCGCAAGCCGGATAACGCTCATCGGCGGCCGCCGCCCCAGCGAAGCCACCAGGCCGAACTCCACCGAGGACAAGCCCGCCAGCCGCTTATAGCGCAGGATCGCGCCGCGCTTGAGCAGATTGGCCAGCACCATCAGCCGCGACGACATCATCGCGGTGATCGGCGCCAATTCCGCGACATCGGCGGCCGCAGGCGATGCCGCGGTCTGCTTTTCCAGCTTCCGGCTCATTTGCAACCTCTGCCAACAAAGCGCGCCGGTGCCAATGACCATCGAGAACGATCATCAGATAAGCCCATCGAATGGGGTCATCGAACAGTTCTATCGAGATCGTTGACATTGTCATCGATCTGCATTTTACTTCCTAAAACAAATCGAATGACCGCGGCATCAAAGCCGCGGCGGGAGGAAAAACGGCATGACCATTACGCAGCGGGATCGCGATCTCGGGACTGGCTACGCCACGAAGCCGTCGACGACCCGGACCGAGTTGACCTCGGTCGGCCGCGGCACGCCGATGGGCGAATTGCTGCGGCGCTACTGGCACCCGATCGGGCTCGTGTCGGACGCCACCGATATCCCCAGAAAAGTGCGCGTGCTCGGCGAGGACCTAGTGCTGTTTCGCGACCGGCATGCCCGTGTCGGACTGCTGCACGCCCGCTGCTGCCATCGCGGCACCACGCTCTATTACGGCAAGGTCGAGGAAGACGGCATCCGCTGCTGCTATCACGGCTGGAAGTTCGACACCGAGGGCCATTGCCTCGAACAGCCCTGCGAGCCCGAGGGTGGCCTGTTCAAGGACAAGGTGCGGCAGCCCTGGTACCCGGTCGAGGAGCGCTACGGCCTGATCTTCGCCTATCTGGGCCCGACCGAAAAAAAGCCGGTGCTGCCGCGCTACGAATGCCTGGAGAACATGGACGATGGCGAGTTCGTCGAGGCGGACGATTCATCGATCGGCGGCGGCGGTCCGGCCATCATCCCCTGCAACTGGCTGCAGCATTTCGAGAACGTCGTCGATCCATACCATGTGCCGGTGCTGCACGGATCGTTCTCGGGCCCGCAATTCACTGACATGATGGCCTCGATGCCGCAGGTGAAGTTCGAGATGTCGCCGCGCGGCGTCACCGTGCGCTCGATCCGGCATCAGGACGACGGCAAGGTGTTTTATCGGGTGACCGAAGCCGCCCTCCCCACGCTGCGCGTCGTGCCCAATCCGCGGGTCGCGCAATTCGCCCGCGTCGAATCGATCGGCTGGACGCTGCCGATCGACGATACGTCCTTCCGCATCTACGTCGCAGGCCGGGTGAAGAATTCAGGCGATATCGGAAGGATGCGCTCGAAATTCAACGGAAAATTCTGGCAGGAGATGACCGAACAGGAGCACCAGCAATTCCCCGGCGACTACGAGGCGCAGGTCGGCCAGGGCAAGGTGACGCTGCATTCGGAAGAGCATTTCGGCCAGAGCGACCGCGGCATCCTGATGATCCGGCGGATGCTGAGCGATCAGCTCGCAGCGATCGCCGCCGGCCGCGATCCGATCGGCATCTCCTTCGATTCAACTGCGGTGCCGGTCGAATTCGAGGCGGGCAATTTCATTCGCGAGGCGTGAGCGGCAGGTTCAGCAAAAAAGAACATTCAGGGGGAAGCATGGTTGATGTCGCGCCGCAGGCGGCCGCTCAAGTGGAAGCCACCGCAAGGCCCTCGCTCCGGCGATATTACGTCCTCGCGCTGTTGACCGTCATCTATGCGCTGAACTTCCTCGACCGCACCATCTTCAACGTCCTGATCGAGCCGATCAAAAAGGAATTCGCGCTCAGCGACACCACGATGGGGCTGCTGGCGGGCTTCGGCTTCGTGCTGTTCTATTCGCTGCTCGGCATCCCGATCGCGCGCATCGCCGACCGCTTCAACCGTCGCAACATCGTTGCAATCGCGCTGGCGTTCTGGAGCGCGATGACGGTGTTTTGCGGCGTGGCGCAAAGCGTGGCCACTCTGGCGCTCGCGCGGATCGGTGTCGGCATCGGCGAATCCGGCGGCACGCCAGCCTCGCAGTCGATCATCGCCGATCTCTTCAGCAAGAACGAACGCCCGCGCGCGCTCGGCATCTATGCCATCGGCACCTATCTCGGCGTCTTTCTCGGCTATTTCATCGGCGGCTACGTCAGCCAGCACTACGGCTGGCGCATGGCGTTCTATACCGCCGGCCTGCCCGGCCTCGCGCTCGCTGCCGTGCTGTGGCTGACCATCTCCGAGCCAAAGCGCGGCGCGATGGCCGAAACATTCAAGCCGGAGCCAATCGGGCCGACGCTCGGCTTCCTCGCCTCGCAACGGACCTTTGTCATCGTGCTGATCGGGTTTTGCCTGACGAGCTACACCAATTACGCCACATCAGCCTGGATTCCGCCGTTCCTGGCACGTGTGCATCATCTCTCCAGCGCCGAGATCGGCACCTATGCCGGCACCTTCAAGGGCCTGAGCGGGATGGCGGGCACGCTGGTCGGCGGTCTGGTGGTGGCGCTGGTCAGCCGCCGAGACGACCGCTGGAAATTATGGGCGCCCGCGATCATGTCGGGGCTTGCGGGCCCGGTGTTTGCGCTGTGCATGCTGACGCCTGACTTCACCACCATGGTCGCGGCGCTGGCGCTGACCTCATTCTTGGTCGGCTTCCATCTCGGGCCGATCTTTGCGGTGGCGCAGACCGTCGCCAGGTCGAGCATGCGGCGCTGGCGTCGGCGATCGTGCTGTTGACCGCGACCTGCTTTGGCCAGGGCGTCGGCCCGCTCGCCGTCGGCATGCTCAACGACGCGCTCAAGAGCGATTTTGGCGCGGAGGCCGTGCGGTATTCGCTGCTGTCGGCCGCGGTCACGACCACCTTGGGCGCCCTGTTGTTCATCTGGGCGGCCGGATCGATTCGCGGCGATATCCAGCGGGCGAGCTGATCCGACCTGCTCGCCGCCGGCTCTTCCCTTTGTTTTTACTGCTGTTTCGAACCCGGCGCGACTCCGGTGTGAGCCGTGTTTGATCCTGCACGCAGGCTGTATGTGACCTGCATCACGGATGCATGGGCAAAAAGCCGGCCAAAAACCAGCCGAATGAAACCATTTTGCCGAAACCGCGAAACGATCCTGAAACAGACAGGGCGTACGTCTCTTCCCAACACGGGACGCCAAAGGCGTCCGGGAGGCATCACATGAACCACTCCTTTCACTCGGCGGATCGCAGTACCCACCTGAAGATCGTGGTTGTCGCATTGGTGGCCGGTATCGCGGTTGCGGCCTTCGGCATTTCGGCTCGGACCGGTTCTGAGTACAGCCAGACTGCCCAGGTCGTAAAAGCGGGCAAGCCGGTGGTCGTCACCAGCTCGAACACCTCGACGGTCCGTTAAACGATAGCGATATCGTTGGAATAAAAATGGCCGCCCTCGGGCGGCCTTTTTGTTTGCGGCAGTCTCGGAGATCAACGTCAAGCCATCGAGAAAATGGCGCGAGAGACGGGACTCGAACCCGCGGCCTCCGCCGTGACAGGGCGGCGCTCTAACCAACTGAGCTACTCCCGCGGATGCCGTAATCAGATCCTGACCCGCGCAGAACCGAGGGCATAAAGGCCCGCTCCCGCTTAGTCAAGGACGTTGCGAATCCCCGCGCCAGAAGGGCGTTTCTGCGATTGTGATGCAAATAACGGCCTGTTTTCAGGTAAAACAGCGCAGCCGGCGATTATCCGAATCGTTTAAGGCCTGCTACGTCTGGGTTTCTTGAAATCCTCCCCGCTCCGGTTGTACCGGAACCGCGGGTTTCAAGTCACCACGAACGCATTTTCCCAGCGCGGACCGGTGCCAACGAACGCGCTCAAAGCCATTCAACCAACGAGGAGGGCCAGACATGGCGAAGAAAGCGGCGGCTCCGGCCACCATCACACTAAAGCATCTGGCAGCGGCTCTCGCCGAGGAACACGATCTGTCGAAAAAAGCCGCCGAGGCGATCCTGACCGACATGGTCGGCAAGATCACAAAACACCTGAAAAAGGGCGAGCGGATCCGGATCGTTGGTCTCGGCATCCTCCAGGTCCGCAAGCGCGCCGCCCGCACCGGGCGCAACCCCGCCACTGGCCAGCCGATCCAGATCAAGGCCAGCAAGAAGGTCGCGTTCCGAGCGGCCAAGGAACTCAAGGAAGCGGTCTGACCAAGGCTCCCCTAGACCGATCGCACCCGAAGCGTCATTCCGGCGAGGACCCGGAATGGCGCTTTTCTGTTATAGAGCGCTTTCCTCGCTCAACTTTTCCGGATCGTCATGCTGGCCTCGCCCCTCGCGTTCACCCACGATGTCACCGAGCGCCTCCTGCGCTATGTCGTGATCGACACCCAGTCCGATCCGGCCTCGCCGACCTGCCCTTCCACCGAGAAGCAGACGAATTTGGGCCGCCTGCTGGCGTCAGAGCTGCAGGCGATGGGGGTCACCGACGCCCATCTCGATGAGCACGGCTATGTCTACGCGACAATCCCGGCCACTACCGAGAAGAAGGTCCCGGTGATCTGCTTCTGCTCGCATATGGACACTTCCCCGGATTGCACCGGGGCCAACGTCAAGCCGCAGATCGTGAAGAATTATCGCGGCGGCGACATCGTGCTGCCGGCTGATCCCACCCAGGTGATCCGCTTTGCCGACCATCCTGCCCTCGCCGGCCAGATCGGCCATGACATCATCACGACCGACGGCACCACGCTGCTCGGGGCCGACAACAAGGCCGGTCTCGCCGAGATCATGGATGCGGCACGGTTCCTGATCGAAAATCCGCAAATCAAGCACGGCACGGTCAAGATCCTGTTCACCCCGGATGAAGAGATCGGCCGCGGCGTCGACAAGGTCGACCTGAAAAAGCTCGGCGCCGACTTCGCCTATACCATGGACGGCGAAAGCGCCGGGCATATCGAGGACGAAACCTTTTCAGCCGACGGCGCCACCATCACCATCGAAGGCGTCTCGACCCATCCCGGTTTTGCCAAAGGCAAGATGGAGCACGCCATCAAGATCGCGGCGGCCATCATCGACTGCCTACCCAAGGATACCTGCTCGCCCGAGACGACTGAAGGCAAAGAAGGCTTTCTGCACCCGATCGGCATTTCGGGCGCGCTGGAGAAAGCCACCATCGGCTTCATCGTGCGCGATTTCACCGACGAGGGCCTGCAGCAAAAGGAGGCCCTGCTCGAAGACATCGTCAAAGACGTGATGAAGGACTATCCGCGCTCGACCTACCGGATGGAGGTCAAGCCGCAATACCGCAACATGAAACAGGTGATCGACCGCCACCCCGAGACGGTCGAGTACGCCATCGAGGCGATCAAGCGCGCCGGGCTGACACCGGTGCGAAGCTCGATCCGCGGCGGCACCGACGGCTCACGCCTGTCCTTCATGGGCCTGCCCTGCCCCAACATTTTTGCCGGCGAACACGCCTTCCATTCACGGCTGGAGTGGGTGAGCCGTCAAGATATGGAGAAGGCGGCGGAGACCATCGTGCATCTGGCGATGATCTGGGAAGAGCGGGCATAGCAGTTTTCGCGCGGCTCTATCCCCGTCATTGCGAGCAAAGCGAAGCAATCCATCGATCGGCAAATGCGGAAGGATGGATTGCTTCGTCGCTGTCGCTCCTCGCAATGACGGGGAAAGAGCTGCGCGGCTATTACGACGCCCTTGCGGTCACAATCCAGACCGACGCCGGCAGCAGCACCGCGTCGCCCTTCGCGAACGGCGTGAGCGCTTCGCGAATGGAAGCGGCGACGGCAGCGCGAGCTTCCTCCGGCTGGCCATCCAGCGCCCGGCTCACCGGTCCGATTTCCAGCGCACCCTGCACTGCGCCGTCGAGGCCGCGGCCGATCGCTGCATCCAGCAACAGCGGACACGCTTCCATTTCGACGCCGGCAAAGCCGGCCGCGTCCAGGATACGGCGCACGCGCGCCTCCGAGGCAAATGCAAACGGTCCCGGGTCCTCCGGCCCAAGCTGCGGCAGCTTTGGCACGTGCTTGTAGGCGGCCGCAAGCGGCGCCATGAAGAACGGATTTTCGCGCGGCTCGCGCCAGCACGCGAACGCCAGCCGCCCCGAAGGCTTCAGCGCCCTGCGCATGTTCGAGAAAGACAGCGCCGGATCGGCAAAGAACATCACGCCGAACCGCGAGGCCAGGACATCGAAGCTGGCAAGCTCGAACGGATAGACGGTGGCGTCGGCAAGGATGAAATCGATCGGCAGATCCTTTGGTGCAGCCTGCCGCGCCCGCTCCAGCATCGGGCCGGATACGTCGATGCCGAGCACATGGCCCGATGGCGCGACCTTCTGCGCAAACGCAATCGCGGTGGCACCACTGCCGCAACCGATATCGATGACGCGGTCGCCCGGATTCAGCCTGGCCCGGTCGATGACAAGGTCGGCGACCGGCTTGAGCAGCACGTCCTGCACCGCCTGCCGCTCCGCCCAGCGCTGGCCGGCCGGCCCATTCCAGTAGGCGACCTGGTCGGCGTTTTGTTCGTGGCTTTCCGGTGTGTCCATTTGCGCGCTCCTTTTTCAATTTCGAACGTCCGTCGCACCTGTGCCAAGCCGTTGCCGCATCATTGCCGTGATGCCGCTTAGTTTGTTCATGTACCCCGAAATTTACAGTCATAACTACACTTTCGTGCATTTCCTTCGGAACGATATCCCGCCTTTCGCGTGATCTATTGCCGCAAGGCAACTGACCGGCACTAGCACCTGGAGGGATCAAGATGAACGGGATGCGCAAATATGCGTTCGGCGCCGCAGCGGCGGCCGCTCTTTTTATAATTCCGATTTCGGCCTTTTCTCAATCCATTGAGATTGGACCGGGAGGCGTCCGAGTAGATCGAGGAGGTGGGCGCTGCGAGCAACTGAGGCTTGCCTGCGAAAACAAGGACGCGCTGGGAGAGCGGGGCGAAGGAAATTGCCGCAGATATCGGGAGGCCTGCGGGCGACCAGTTCGGAGAGATTTGTGCGCCGAACTAAGATATGCTTGCCTCAACAAAGATGAGTTGGGTGAACGCGGCGAAGGAAATTGCCGTCGGTATCGCGAGACTTGTAGAGGTTACTAATTCTTAGTCGCGGGGGGGTGCGACATTGCTCCGCGCCGCCCCGCGCTGCACCTGTTAGCGTTTAGATTGCTGGTCATGGCGTCCTCCATTACGCATCGTGATCGGAAGCTCGGCTCGATGTCGATCGGGTCCGTCGTCGCTCAGCGAGCCTCGGCGCTAGCCTGCGCCCTGGAGGCGCTAACGCCGAATTAATCTCATAGGCCTATTATTTCAGGCAGTTCTAGTTGGGTGTCGCGTAAAGGAGCCGTCGGGAGGGACGATCCAGCGACGGCTCCTTTTTCATTTCACTCGTTTGAGGTTAGTACACGTGACCACGGCATCGGAAACGCAGAGCCAAACCGAACAGCCCGAATCCACCGCACCGAGCAAGCAATCGAGCCGGAAATCGGTCTTGGCGCTAGCGGTGTTCGCTCTTGGAATAAACACTGCGGCGACCGTCTATACGCTGCCGCCGGATTTTACCCTGCCGGATATCAGCCGTTTGGCCGAACTGCTTCCACATCAGAAAGCTTCCGATCCGATAGCAGATCCGGCTGTTGCCGCATTGAAGGATATTCAGTCGGCTCAGCAGCAACACGTCGTCGCGCTGCAAGAGAACAATATCCTGTTGCAGAAAAACACAGCTCTTCTTCAGCAGGATTCAATTGCGCTTGCTTCTCTGAGACAGAGCGTCGTGGATGAGCAAGTCAGTGTGAAGAAAATATCTGCTCAGATAGCGGATGAACATGAAGACGTGAAGAAGATAGCTGCTCAGCTTTCCAAGCTTATGGCGAAGGTCGACTCGCTGCAAAATGCAATGAAGCCGGAAATTACTTCCTCCATTTCAGCAAGGCACGCTCAAAACCGGCTGTCCCGAGTAGTGCGCAAGAAGATGGCCCCGCAGCCCAAATATGAGGGACCTGTTTCGCTGGGAGGAGCGCCCCTAATTCTCCCGGCTACCACGACAACCCCACAAGGTTGAATGAGAAGAGCGTAAGGCCAGTCCGCCTTCGCTCTTCAGGCTGGGCGCGACAGCCTTCGCCCCTGCGGAGGAGCAAACGGTCGCGCCACTGCCGCGAAGCTGGCATGCCCAGCCGAAGCCCCGCAGGGTTTTTAAGTTCCGGAATGTTCTGCACCGGTCCGCCTACGCTCTTCGAGCTTCGGCGCGATAGCCTTCACCCCTGCGGAGGAGCAAACGTTGCGTCACTGCCGCGAAGGCTGGCATGCCGAGCCGAAGCCCGCAGGGGCGAAGGCTGGTAGGCGGCGAGAGATTCGAACTCCCGACCCTCTCGGTGTAAACGAGATGCTCTAACCAGCTGAGCTAGCCGCCCGTAAGCCGCCTGTTTAGCCTCTCGACCCCCTTTGGTGCAAGGTGGGATATCCGCGCTTCGTTTCACTAGTCGCCCGGCCGCCCGGGTAGCGCCCCAATCTCGTGGATCCACGGCGCGGCGGAGCGGCACCAGATTTGCCGCGCCGGCTTGAGCCGATCGCGCTGGCGGATGCTGCCCCAGCGGATGCCCCAATCATCTGGTCCGCCGTCTCCGCTGGTGAACAATGGCGAGCCGCATGCTTCGCAAAAGTGCTGAAAGCGCGTCCGGCCGTTGTCGCCCTTCTTCGGATAGACCTTCGCCGGCGCGCCGGTCATGCGGACCTGCTCGGCCGAACAGATCACCGTCACCCGGTACGGCGAGCCCGTCAGGTTTTGGCAATCGGTGCAGTGACAGATCGACACTCTTTCAGGGTCGATATCGGCCCGATAGGTCACCCGCCCGCAATGGCATTGCCCGTCGATTTCCATCCCTCATCAACTCCGTTCGCCGGGCCGAGGTTCAAGCCGAGATCCCATCCGCACCAAACAAAAACGGCGCCCGAAGGCGCCGTTTTATCATTTCAGTTCGATGATCAGTGGTGACTGATCGAGCTCAGTGGGCCGTCAGGCCACCGGCCGCTTCGTCCGAGGCGTCCTGCTTGACCGGCACCTTGGTGTCCTCTTCCCAGACGATCGGCACTGGGGCGCGGACCAGCGCCTTGCCGACGACGTCATCGAGCCGAGCAACCGGGACGATATCCATACCGCCCTTGATCGCATCGGAAATCTCCGTGAGATCCTTGGCGTTGTCCTCGGGGATCAGCACCGTCTTGATGCCGCCGCGGGCGGCCGCGAGCAGCTTCTCCTTCAGGCCACCGATCGGCAGCACGCGACCACGCAGCGTGATTTCGCCGGTCATCGCGACATCGTGCCGGACCGGAATGCCGGTCATGACCGAGATGATCGCAGTGGCCATCGCGACACCCGCCGACGGTCCGTCCTTCGGGGTTGCGCCCTCCGGCACGTGGACGTGGATGTCGCGCTTGTCGAACAGCGGCGGCTCGACGCCGTAGTTGATCGCCCGCGAGCGGACGTAGGACGCCGCCGCCGAGATCGACTCCTTCATCACGTCACGCAGGTTGCCCGTGACCGTCATCTTGCCCTTGCCGGGCATCATGACGCCTTCGATCGTCAAGAGCTCGCCGCCGACATCGGTCCAGGCCAGACCCGTAACGATACCGACCTGCGGCTCGCTCTCGATCTCGCCGAAGCGGTACTTCGGCACGCCGAGGAAGTCTTCGAGAGTCTTCTCGGTGACCTTGACCGACTTCTTCTTGGAGATCATCAGCTCCTTCACCGCCTTGCGGGCGAGTGTGGAGAGCTCACGCTCCAGGTTACGCACGCCCGCTTCTCGGGTGTAGCGGCGGATCATCAACAGCAGAGCATCGTCGTCGATCGACCATTCCTTGGAATCGAGGCCATGCTTGGAGATGGCGTTCGGGATCAGGTGCTTGCGCGCGATCTCGACCTTCTCGTTCTCGGTGTAGCCGGCGATCCGGATGATCTCCATGCGGTCCATCAGCGGCCCCGGAATATTGAGCGTATTCGCAGTCGTGATGAACATGACGTTCGACAGATCGTAATCGACCTCCAGATAGTGGTCGTTGAAGGTCGAGTTCTGCTCGGGGTCGAGGACCTCGAGCAGCGCCGACGACGGATCGCCGCGGAAATCGGCGCCCATCTTGTCGATCTCGTCCAACAGGAACAGCGGATTCGAGGTCTTGGCCTTGCGCATCGACTGGATGATCTTGCCGGGCATCGAGCCGATATAGGTGCGCCGGTGACCGCGGATTTCCGCTTCATCCCGCACGCCGCCGAGCGAGACGCGCACGAATTCGCGGCCCGTGGCTTTTGCGATCGACTTGCCGAGCGAAGTCTTGCCGACGCCGGGAGGCCCGACCAGACACAGGATCGGTCCGGTCAGCTTGTTGGCGCGCGACTGCACGGCGAGATACTCGACGATGCGGTCCTTGACCTTCTCGAGCCCGTAATGATCGGAGTCCAGCACGGCCTGGGCCTGCTCGAGATCCTTCTTGACCTTGGACTTCTTGTTCCACGGAATCGACAACAGCCAGTCGAGATAGTTGCGCACGACGGTGGCTTCCGCGGACATAGGCGACATCTGGCGCAGCTTCTTCAACTCGTGCTGCGCCTTCTCCCGCGCTTCCTTGGAAAGCTTGGTCTTGGCAATCTTCTCTTCCAGATCGGCCAGCTCGTCGCGACCTTCGTCGTCGCCGAGCTCCTTCTGGATCGCCTTCATCTGCTCGTTCAGGTAATACTCGCGCTGGGTCTTCTCCATCTGGCGCTTGACGCGCGAGCGGATGCGCTTCTCGACCTGCAGCACCGAGATTTCGCTCTCCATCAGGCCCAGCACCTTCTCCAGGCGCTGCGTGACGGACAACGTCTCCAGGATGCCCTGACGATCGGCGATCTTGACGGCGAGATGCTGCGCCACCTGATCGCTGAGCTTGGCGAAATCAGTGATCGCCTGAACCACGCCGACGACTTCGGCGGAGATCTTCTTGTTCAGCTTCACATAGCTTTCGAAGTCGGACACGACCGAGCGCGCCAGAGCTTCGGCTTCGACCGAGTTGGCGTCGGTATCGGCGAGCGCGATCGCGGTCGCCTCGTAATATTCGGCGCGGTCGGAATACTTTTGCACACGCGCGCGCTCAAGCCCTTCGACCAGCACCTTCACGGTGCCATCGGGAAGCTTCAGGAGTTGCAGCACGCTGGCGAGCGTACCGACTTCGTAGATGGAATCCGAGCTTGGATCGTCGTCGGACGCGTTCTTCTGCGTCGCGAGCAGGATCAGCGCGTCGTTCTTCATCACCTCTTCGAGGGCGCGGATCGATTTCTCGCGGCCGACGAACAGCGGCACGATCATGTGCGGAAATACGACGATGTCGCGGAGCGGCAGCACCGGATACGAATGGCTTTCGCCGAGAACGATGGTTGGCCGGGTTTTTGGAGTCGTCATGGCCTATTCCTTCTGTTTTGCCCCCTTGCACGCAGTCCGCATCGCTTGCGCAACCGCCACAAGGTGCTGGGAGTTCCGGGCCGGTCGGCCGCCTTCGCTGCCGCCTCTCACCGGATGATCTTTGCGACGAATCTCGAACGTGATTTCCGCCACCATGAGCATTAGGTGGCTATCGGGTATGGGAGAGTCAAGTCACGGAAAATGACCGCAAATTGCGGATCAGACGCGCGAAAAACGCTTACGCCACAGCGGCCGCCGAAACGCTCGGCAGCCGCGTTATTCAAAGGTATGGGTTCTGGCGGGCGCGACGGTATCAGGCGCTGGCGCTGCTCTCGACGGCCCGGTCCGAACGGTCCGCATAAATGTAGAGCGGACGGGCAGTTCCCTCGACAACTTCGCGCGAGATCACAACCTCTTCGACACCTTCCAGGCCCGGTAGATCGAACATCGTCTCGAGCAGGATGCTTTCGAGGATCGAGCGCAACCCACGCGCGCCGGTCTTGCGCTCGATCGCCTTGCGGGCGACCGCGCCAAGCGCCTCGTCGGCGAAGGTGAGTTCGATGTTCTCCATTTCGAACAGCCGCTGGTATTGCTTCACCAGCGCGTTCTTCGGATCGGTCAGGATCTTCTTCAGCGAGGTCTCGTCGAGATCCTCCAGCGTCGCGACCACCGGCAGGCGGCCGACGAATTCGGGGATCAGGCCGTACTTCAGCAAGTCTTCCGGCTCGACATGGCGGAAGATTTCGCCGGTGCGGCGGTCTTCGGGCGCCAGCACCTGGGCGGCGAAACCGATCGAGGTCGAACGACCGCGTGCGGAGATGATCTTCTCAAGGCCTGAGAACGCGCCGCCGCAGATGAACAGGATGTTGGTGGTGTCGACCTGCAGGAACTCCTGCTGCGGGTGCTTGCGGCCGCCCTGCGGAGGCACGGAGGCGACCGTGCCTTCCATGATCTTCAACAGCGCCTGCTGCACGCCCTCACCCGACACGTCGCGGGTGATCGACGGGTTGTCGGACTTGCGGCTGATCTTGTCGATTTCGTCGATATAGACGATGCCTCGCTGCGCGCGCTCGACATTGTAGTCGGCGGACTGCAACAGCTTCAGGATGATGTTCTCGACGTCCTCGCCGACGTAACCGGCTTCGGTCAGCGTCGTCGCGTCCGCCATGGTGAACGGCACGTCGAGAATGCGCGCCAGCGTCTGCGCCAGCAGCGTCTTGCCCGAACCGGTCGGACCGATCAGCAGGATGTTCGACTTCGCGAGTTCGACGTCGTTGTGCTTGGTCTGGTGATTGAGCCGCTTGTAGTGGTTATGAACGGCGACCGAGAGCACCTTCTTGGCATGGCTCTGGCCGATCACGTAGTCGTCCAGCACCTTGCAGATTTCCTTCGGCGTCGGGATGCCGTCGCGCGACTTCACCAGCGAGGACTTGTTCTCCTCACGGATGATATCCATGCAGAGTTCGACGCATTCGTCGCAGATGAATACGGTGGGACCCGCGATGAGTTTGCGGACTTCGTGCTGGCTCTTTCCACAGAACGAGCAATACAGCGTGTTCTTGGAGTCGCTCGTGCCAACCTTACTCATTCCTGTCTCCGTCCGCCGTTCGATCCGTTACCCGATCGACCCATTCCGGCACTGTCACCGGACCTGAAGGTAGATAGAGCAAATTCCGTACCAAAAAAGACCCTAACTCAATTACGCACCGTGCGAATCACGGCGTCTCGATTCCCCCGCGATCTTAACCCAATCCATACAGCCAACCATGCTGGCACCCGACTATCAAGAATTCGCTAATCGGGCTCGGAATTGCTACCCGTGACAATACCGTGATTTGCGGCGTTCGCACGGGGAGAAGTTGACGAAATCGACCGAGCGTTGCGGTATTGCCACGCCGCAAAACCGGCACGAAAGCGGAACTTTCGGCCTACGCGGGGGCATAGGCGCGGCTTTCGGCCACATTTGCCGATTCAACCAACCGTTAAGGTCAACGCGGGGTGTCGCGATCCGTATCCTTACGGGACCCTCACCGGCGTCACTTCTTCGGGGCGCTTGTCGATCACCTTGTCGACGATCCCAAAGTCGTGGGCCATATCGGCGGTCAGGAATTTGTCACGCTCCAGCGCGTCCTCGATCGCCTTGTAGGTCTGGCCGGTGTGCTTCACGTAGATCTCGTTGAGGCGCTTCTTGAGATTCAGGATCTCTTGCGCGTGCAGCATGATGTCGGTCGCCTGGCCCTGGAAGCCGCCGGACGGCTGATGCACCATGATGCGCGAATTGGGCAGCGAGAAGCGCATGTCCTTTTCACCAGCCGCGAGCAACAGCGAACCCATCGAGGCCGCCTGCCCGGTGCACAGCGTCGACACCGGCGGACGGATGAATTGCATGGTGTCGTAGATCGCAAGCCCCGATGTCACCACGCCGCCGGGCGAGTTGATGTACATCGAGATTTCCTTCTTCGGATTCTCCGCCTCGAGGAACAGAAGCTGCGCGACGACGAGCGTCGACATGCCGTCTTCGACCGGACCGGTCAGGAAGATGATGCGCTCCTTCAGAAGCCGCGAGAAAATGTCGTAGGCGCGTTCGCCGCGGTTGGTCTGCTCGACCACCATCGGAACGAGGTTCATGTAGGTTTCAACGGGATCGCGCATGAATCACCCAAGGGTTCGGATAGAGAATAAGCGGGAACGAACATCTATCGGCAAGGCAGGCATGACTGCCGCGCACGGACGAACGTCCCGTGATGCAGGACTTCAACTCAGCTCACAGATATGAGCCAATTTCCTGGCGACAAGGCCGGGCAATTGCGGAGCCGAATGAGAGAAGTTCAAACTGATTCGCGGCCGATCTCATAGCCACGGGTGCCGTCACCACGCCGCTATCGCCGTTCATCATTAATGCCGGCCTGACATTAATGCCGGCCTGACCAAATCGATCAGGCTGCACTCTTCTCGTCGGCCTCGTCGTCCTTGAACAGGTCCTCGCGCGAGACCTTCTTTTCGGTCACGCTGGCGAGTTCGAGGATGAAATCGACCACCTTGTCTTCATAAATCGGCGCACGAAGCTGGGCCAGCGCATTGGCATTGTTGCGATAGTAGTCCCAGACCTCCTTCTCGCGGCCGGGCATCGATCGCGCCCGCTCGATCACCGCGCGGCTGACTTCGTCATCGGTCACGGTGATCTTGTTCTTCTCGCCGATCTCCGACAGCACGAGGCCGAGCCGGACGCGGCGGTCGGCGATCTTCTTGTACTCTTCCTTGGCCGCCTCCTCGGTGGTGTTCTCGTCGGCAAAGGTCTTGCCGGAGGATTCCATCTCGGCCTTGATCGAGTTCCACATCAGGTTGAACTCTTCCTCGATCAGCGACGGCGGCGCCTCGAATTTGTGGCTGTCGTCGAGCCGGTCGAGCAGCGCGCGCTTGACGCGCTGGCGCGTGGCTCCGGCGAACTCGGCGACCAGCCGCTCGCGCGCGGCCTCCTTCAGCTTGTCGAGCGATTCCAGGCCGAGCGTTTTTGCAAACTCGTCGTTGATCTCAGTCTCACCCGGGGCTTCGATCAGGGTTGCCGTGGTCTCGAACTCGGCCGGCTGGCCGGCGAGCTTCTCGCTGGCGTAATTCTTCGGGAACGACACTTTCAGCGTGCGGGTTTCACCGGCCCCGATGCCGACGAGTTGTTCCTCAAAACCCGGAATGAACTGCCCGGTGCCGATCACGACCTGGATGCCCTCGCCGGTGCCGCCGTCGAACGGCACGCCGTCGATAGAACCCTTGAAGCTGATGGTGACGCGATCGCCGGTTTCGGCCTTGGCGCCCTCGGCCTTGGCCGCATAGGGACGGTTCTGGTCGGCGATGCGCTTGATCGCCTCGTCGACCTCGGCATCGGTCACTTCGACCACCGGCTTCTCCACCGAGAAGGTCTTGAAATCGGCGAGCTGGATCGTCGGCACCACCTCGATCGCCACCGTGTAGGTCAGGTCGCTCTTGCCGGCGAGCAGTTCCTCGACCTCTTTCTGCTCGGTCGGCAACGTGATCTTGGGCTCGGTCGCGAGGCGGAAACCGCGGTCGGTGAAGATCTGCGTGTTAGTGTCGCGGATGGTCTGGTCGATGGTCTCAGCCATCACCGAGCGGCCATACACCTTCTTCAGATGGCTCACCGGCACCTTGCCGGGGCGGAAGCCATTGAGCTTCACCTTGTCCTTGAGGTCGACCAGCTTGGCATCGGCCTTGGCATCGAGATCCGATGCGGGAACGCTGACCTTGAACTCGTGTTTCAATCCCTCGGCGAGGGTTTCGGTGACCTGCATGGTGTCAATCTTCTTCCGCTTGCGCCGGGCCAAACGGCCGCGGCAGTGTCTAATTTTGTTCGACGCGCAAGCCTTGCAGCCCTGCGCCGGTGGTTCGGCTGACCTTGGCTCCCCAAAGGGGGAGGCAAGCCCTCCAGTATTCGTCATGCAAACGCTTGGATAGAGCGCTTGGTGCGGGCGGAGGGACTCGAACCCCCACAACTTTCGTCACTGGAACCTAAATCCAGCGCGTCTACCAGTTCCGCCACGCCCGCGTGAAAAGCATCCATACCGGCCGCGATGCCGCGGGCGGCGCGCTTATAACATGAGCCTACACCTCCGCAGCAAAAAAATGGCCCTTTTTGACAGCCCCGGGGCAAGGCGTCACAGCTAGGACAGGCACATCAGAAAATGGTCCACATCGGTCCGATGGCAAGCCCCAAATCGACGCTAGATCGACGCAAGCTGCTGGCCGGGCTGGGCGCCGCCGCCCTCGCTCCGATATGGCCGGTTTCCGGCGCAGCCCAGGGACGTCCCCCGCTGACGTTACAGGCCACGCCGGAGACTCTCGCACTCCGGCCGGGCGGTACGGCCGCGCCGGTCTGGTCGCTGCAAGGACCCGACCTCACCTTCAAGCGCGGCGAGACGGCCGAGATCGCCTTTGCCAATGAGCTGCCGGTGCCGGTCGTCCTCAACTGGCGGGGTATGGACGGCGTTCCGGTTCACGCCCCCCTCACGGCGCGCGCAGCCCTCGCAAGCGGTGGCAAGGCCACCTTGCAGCTTCCCCTGCGCCACGCCGGGACCTTCCTCTGTGACTCCGGGCTGCTTGGCGATCGACAGGCACAACCAGCGCGGGCACGGCCGTTGATCGTTCGCGAAACCGAGCCGGTCGCCGTCGACCGCGACGAGGTGCTCCTGATCGAGGACTGGCAGGCAAGGCCCGATGGAACAGCGATCGCGCCGGGAATCGATCCGAAGGACACTGCACGCCTCCATACGATTAACGGCCGGACTTCGCTCGAACTCTCAGGTCGGACCAACGAACGGATCAGGCTCCGCATCATCAGCGGCTGCCAACGCTCTGTTATGGCTATCAAACTGGAAGGGCTCGAGGTCCGGGTCATGGCCATCGACAGCCAGCCCTCGGAGCCGTTTCCGGCCCGCAATGGCGCGCTGGTACTGGCGCCCGGCGGGCGGGTCGACGCCTTCATCGATTTGACTGCTTCGGCAGGCACGACCCATGCGATCCTGCTGCATGATGGCAAGGAAGCCCGCCCGATCGGCAAGCTTGTCGTCTCCGGCGAACCGCCGGTCCGCGCGGCCCCGCTGCCACCCGCCCCGCCGCTGCCCTCCAACGGCCTGCCCGAGCGGCTCGACCTCAAGGGGGCGATCCGGATCGATGTCGGGCTGGGCGAACCTTCCGGCGACTGGATGACGCCAGCCGATTTTGCCGTGAGTGCCCCGCCCGCCTTTCGCGCCAGGAAAGGCCGCACCGTGGTGCTGGCGCTCACCAACCGCGCCGCAGTCGCCACCGTTTTCCACCTCCACGGCCATCACTTCCGCCTGCTGGACCGGCTCGACGATGGCTGGAAGCCGTTCTGGCTGGATACGCTGGCGATCGATCCCGGCCAGACCCAACGCATCGCCTTTGCCGCCGAACATGCCGGCCGCTGGCTGATCGAATCCGTCGCGACCGACTGGGCGGCACCGCGGCTGGTGCGATGGTACGCAGTCGAATGAGGAGCAAGCCATGAGTAAACCAGTTCCCGCTATCCGCAACGTCAAGGCGCGAGCGCTCGTCGTGCCGCTCGCGCGCCCCGTGAAGAACGCCTTTGGCGTGATCGATGTGGGCCCGCTGGTCCTGATCGACGTCGAGACCGATCGAGGCGTTACCGGCCACTCCTACATTTTTGCCTACAGCAAGCTGACTCTGAAGCCACTGGTGCACCTGACTGAGGAGATCGGGCGCGAACTCACCGGCAGACCAGTTGCGCCCTACGATCTGATGGCGGCGATGGACGCAAAATTCCGCCTGCTCGGCTGGCAGGGCCTCGTCGGCATGGCGGTATCCGGCCTCGACATGGCCTACTGGGACGCACTCGGCCAGTTGGCCAATAAGCCGGTGGTTGAACTGCTCGGCGGTTCGCCAAAACCGATCCGGGCCTATGACAGCTATGGCGTGGTCGATCCGGTGGCGGACGAAAGAGCGCTGCGCCGCTCGCTCGAACAGGGATTTCGCGGCATCAAGATCAAGGGCGGCGACGGCGATGCCGCCAATGACGAGCGCGTCGTCAAGGGCGTGCGCGCCCTCATCGGCCCTGACATCTCGTTGATGATCGACTTCAACCAGTCGCTCGATCCCGCGGAAGCCGCGCGCCGTATCGCTCGCCTCGCGCCCTACGATCTGCACTGGATCGAAGAACCCGTGCCGCAGGAAAACCTCTCGGGACACGCAAAAGTGCGCGAGACTTCGGCCACGCCAATTCAGGCCGGCGAGAACTGGTGGTTCCCGCGCGGCTTTGCGGAAGCGATCGCGCTCGGTGCCAGCGATTTCATCATGCCTGATCTGATGAAGTGCGGCGGCGTCACCGGCTGGCTGCAGGTCGCCGCCCAGGCGCACGCCGCCAACATCCCGATGTCGAGCCATCTCTTCGCCGAAGCCAGCGCCCACATGCTGGCGGTGACGCCAACCGCGCACTGGCTCGAATTTTTGGATTTCGCCAGCGTCATCCTCGCCCATCCCGCCGAGATCGTCGATGGCACGGTCACCGCGCGTGGACCGGGGCTGGGGCTGGAGTGGAATGAGACGGCGGTGGCGAAGTATCTGACCGCGTAGGATGGGTAGAGCGATGCGAAACCCATCATCTAACCAAGCCGCGGGAATTGATGGGTATCGCTTTGCTCCACCCATCCTACGCAACTAATACTCAATGCCGAACTCGTCATAGAGCCGGCGGAATACTGCCGGCAGCACCTCCGGCAAATCCTCTGCAATAAGTCCCGGCCCTGCCTCGCCCGCGGCTTCGCCGTGCATCCAGACGCCGATGCAGGCAGCTTCATAGGCCGCCACGCCTTGCGCCAGCAGCCCCGCGATCATGCCGGCCAACACATCGCCGGCTCCCGCCGTCGCGAGCCAGGGCGGCGCGTTGGAGGCGATGCTGGCGCGCCCGTCGGGCGAAGCCACCACCGTGTCCGGTCCCTTCAGCAGCACCACCGCTCTGGAGCGCTGGGCGGCGTCGCGCACCCGCTCCAGCTTCGAACGGCCGGGGTGCTTGTTGCTGATATCGCTGAACAGGCGCGGAAACTCGCCCTCATGCGGGGTCAGCACGACCTGCGGATCCTCGCTCGCCCTGATCTGTTCAAACAGTCGCTCCGGCGCTTCGGCAAAACTCGTCAGCGCATCGGCGTCGAGCACGAGGCCGCGCTTGGTCGACAATGCGGTGTGCACGAGATCGCGCGTGCGTTCACTGATGCCGGCGCCCGGCCCGATCACGATGGAATTGAGCCGTCTGTCGCCCACAAGGTCGGCGAATTCGACGGCAGTATCGACCGGACGCACCATGACTGCCGTCAGAGCCGCGGCATTCACGGCGAGCGCATCGCGCGGCGAGGCCACCGTGACGAGGCCAGCCCCTGCCCGCAGCGCACCACGGGCCGCCAGCCGTGCCGCTCCTGTCGACGCCAGCTCCCCCGACAGCACGACGGCGTGGCCGCGGGCATATTTGTGGCCGTCGATAGAGGGCACCGGAAACGACTTTCGCCAGCTCTGCGGAACGTTCTCGAACGTCTGCGGCCGGATCTCCTCAAGCACATGCGCATCGATGCCGATCTCGGCGACGCGGACGCGGCCGCAATGCTTGCGCCCGGGCATCAACAGATGCGCCGGCTTGCGGCGGAAGAAGGTCACGGTTTCGGCGGCGTTGATTGCTGCACCCATCACCGCGCCCGTGGTGCCATTGATGCCGCTCGGCAGGTCGACGGCCAGCACCGGCGCACCGTTGGCGTTGATCGCCTCGATCATCTCGAGCGGATCGCCCTTGACCGGACGGTTGAGACCTGCGCCGAGCAGCGCGTCGATGATCAAGGCTGGCTTGCCGATCGCCTGTGGGTTGAACGGCAGCACCGGATATTTCCAGCCGCGCGCGGCGAGCGCGGCATCCCCCTGCAGGCTGTCGCGCTCGCACAACAGGATGACGGAAACCTCGCGCCCGCGTGCGGCGAGTTCGGCGGCCGCCACAAAGCCGTCGCCGCCATTGTTGCCGCGGCCGGCGACCACGACGATCGGCCCCTCCTCGACGAGATCCATCGCGACCTCCGCCACGGCCTGGCCGGCGCTCATCATCAACGCGAAGCCGGGCGTTCCGCCGGTGATCGTCAGCCGGTCGGCCCGCTCCATCTCGGTCGTGGTCAAGACTTCCATGCCGAATCCTCGATCCATCCGCCTTTTCTGAAGGCATATCCCCGTCGCGCCCGTGGCCCGCCTCGCCCCGCCTGCACACGAAATGATCGATTTGCCTATTTTGTAAGCTTCGCTATCATGCGAGCCGCCGGCGGACCTCTCTCACTTGCCTGTTAAAAGTCTGATAACGTTCCGAAATCAGCCGCATTAACAACTTGGCATAGACCCTGCTTTTGAGGAAGCCTGTTGGAAAGCCGAGCTCAGGATCGTCGCAGTCAGCGGCAATTATGAGCAGCTCCGGCTTTGCAATCATGAGCAGTTCCGGCTTTGCCGGATGCAAGGATCAAACCAGACGGCGCCAGGTAAGTTCACCAGGCTGCGACATCGAAACTATCTGCACGCTGCAATTTGGAAATGCCCGGGAGGCGCTCAGTGAAGAAGATTGAAGCCATCATCAAGCCATTCAAGCTCGACGAGGTGAAAGAGGCGCTTCAGGAAGTCGGACTGCAGGGTATCACCGTTACCGAGGCCAAGGGGTTCGGCCGGCAGAAGGGGCACGCCGAGCTCTATCGCGGTGCGGAATACATCGTGGATTTCCTGCCCAAGGTGAAAATCGAGATCGTGATTTCGGACGAGCTGGTCGAGAAGGCGATCGACGCGATCCGCCGCGCCGCCCAGACCGGGCGCATCGGCGACGGCAAGATCTTCGTCTCCAATATCGAGGAAGCGATCCGGATCAGAACCGGAGAATCCGGGCTGGACGCTATCTGAGCCGGGTGCTATCCGAAAACTTGCGACTGAAAAACAAGAAAAGGGCTGCTTCCGCGGCCTGATTTCGTTCGCGATGCCTCGATCGTCTGCGAATGTCGCGTTCTGGAAACCGTCCGTAGCCAAAAGGGGTATTCATGAAGACCGCTAAAGACGTCCTGAAGTCGATCAAGGACAACGACGTAAAATACGTCGATCTGCGCTTCACCGATCCGCGCGGCAAGTGGCAGCACGTGACCTTCGACGTCAGCATGATCGAAGAGGACACCTTTGCCGAAGGCCAGATGTTCGACGGCTCCTCGATCGCCGGCTGGAAGGCGATCAATGAATCCGACATGTGCCTGATGCCCGACCCGGTCACCGCGACGATCGACCCGTTCTTCGCCGAGACCACCATGGTCATCGTCTGCGACGTGCTCGAGCCGACCACCGGCGAGCCTTACAACCGCGATCCCCGCGGCATCGCCAAGAAGGCCGAGGCGATGGTGAAATCGTCTGGTGTCGGCGACACCGTGTTCTTCGGCCCCGAGGCCGAGTTCTTCGTGTTCGACGACGTGCGCTACCAGACCACCCCCTACAACACCGGCTTCAAGCTCGATTCCTCGGAACTGCCGATCAATTCGGACACCGAGTATGAGGGCGGCAATCTCGGCCACCGCATCCGCACCAAGGCCGGCTACTTCCCGGTCCCGCCGCAGGATTCGGTGCAGGACATGCGCTCGGAAATGCTCGGCGCGATGGCCAAGATGGGCGTCAAGGTCGAGAAGCATCACCACGAAGTCGCTTCCGCCCAGCACGAGCTCGGCATGAAGTTCGACACCATGACGCTGATGGCCGACCAGATGCAGATCTACAAATACTGCATCCACCAGGTCGCGCACATCTACGGCAAGACCGCCACCTTCATGCCGAAGCCGGTCTACGGCGACAACGGTTCGGGCATGCACTGCCACCAGTCGATCTGGAAGGACGGCAAGCCGGTGTTCGCCGGCAACAAATACGCCGACCTCTCGGAGACCTGCCTCCACTATATCGGCGGCATCATCAAGCATGCCAAGGCGATCAACGCCTTCACCAACCCGTCGACCAACTCCTACAAGCGCCTGGTCCCGGGCTATGAAGCCCCCGTGCTGCTCGCCTACTCCGCGCGCAACCGCTCGGCCTCCTGCCGCATCCCGTATACGGCAAACCCGAAGGCCAAGCGCGTCGAAGTCCGCTTCCCCGACCCGATGGCCAACCCCTATCTCGGCTTCGCCGCGATGCTGATGGCCGGCCTCGACGGCATCAAGAACAAGATCGATCCGGGTCCGGCGATGGACAAGGACCTCTACGATCTGCCGAAGGAAGAGCTGAAGCAGATCCCGACCGTGTGCGGCTCCTTGCGGGAGGCGCTGGAAAACCTCGACAAGGACCGCGCCTTCCTCAAGAACGGCGGCGTGTTCGACGATGACTTCATCGACAGCTTCATCGAGCTGAAGATGACCGAAGTCGAGCGCTTCGAGATGACCCCGCACCCGGTCGAGTTCGAGATGTATTATTCGCAGTGATGACGCGCGGCGCTCGCGCCGCCAGTATCACCGTCCGACAATGCAGAGGGCGCTCCCGAGGGGCGCCTTTTGTTTTTGCGAAGGAAAATCAGGCGCTTCGGCCGCCTCGTTCGTGTACTCATGCCGCCAACTGCTGCCGCGAATTCCGCTCATATGGCCGCAAGCGCTCTAAGGCCGCTATGGGGGCAGGAACCTCGCAATGTCGCCGCGCGTTGAGGGGGTCCATCAGAATGCGTCGAAGGAGGACGCGGCCCATGAACAAAGCAACCCTGAATAGAACAGCCTTGAATAGTCTCGCAACCACATGCGTCGCTCTGGCGCTCGCCCTTGCCATGGCTCCGCCGGCCACGGCTCAGGACACCGGGCGGACGAGGGTCGGCACGCTCACCTGTAACATAGCGCCCGGTGTCGGCCTCGTTGTCGGGGGGCAACGGCAACTGAGCTGTGTCTATGCGTCATCGAGAGGCAGGGGCCGCGAGGCTTATGAGGGCACCGTCAGCACGCTTGGCCTCGACATCGGCGCCACGACCGGCGGTCAGTTGGCCTGGGCGATTTTTGCACCGACCACGCTGCGCCGCGCGGCATTGGCGGGAACCTATACGGGTGCGACCGCCGGCGGCACGGTCGGTGCCGGAGCGAGCGCCAACGTCCTGGTTGGAGGCTCGGACCGCACGGTAATGATGCAGCCGCTATCGGTGCAGGGGCAGACAGGCGTGAATATTGCGGCAGGCGTATCCACAATGGAGCTGCGGCCGGCCGCTGCGCCCGCGCGCCGCGCGCCCCAGTGACGACATCGTCGCTGGTGAACTAGTCGGCGGCTTGCCGCCGGGATCATTGTTGCAAGATGCGAAAGGCGCCTGCATTCGGGCGCCTTTTGTTTTCATTTCCGGTCTTGCTCAACGCTAACCGGGCTTCCGCGTGATCTTGCGGTTCCCAAATCCCATTGAAATCAAGACTTCTCCCAAATCGTGGCGGTGATTGTCGCTTTTAGACCTCTCTGGCAGCGTACTGGTGGACAAGAATAACAAGAGGCGACATCAGCCAATGGCGACAAAAGACGGTTTCCCGCCGGATCGTTCTCCTCTCTTTCTGTCCGAACATACCGAAAAAATCGCGCAGCCGGATATAGGGAAGGCTTTGAACAGAGCGGCTATCTCGTCGCGAATCCTTAAGGCGAGTATTTGGGCTGTAACGGCGACAGCGATCGGTATCGCGATCCTATCAGTGGGAGATCCAGTCGCGCTCGTTGAGAACGTCACGGCTACGTGGGTCGAAAAACCGGCGCTCCAGTCTGACGTCGATTCGTCGGCGCCAGCAGTTCAATCAATCGCCGGCACTCAGGACTCGCCGCCGAAGACAAGCGATGTGTCGGCGCGCGACGAAATTGCAGCAGCTTCTGAACCTGCCGATCAGAATCAAACCGTGACCGGTCAACCGCCGGCCGAATCCTTGTTGAAGGAATTCGAAGCCTGGGCGGCCAGGGAAGATGCACGGGCACAGGAAGATACACGGGCACAGGTCGTGCCCGTACAGCTCGCGCAAGCTGCCCCAGTGCAGGTTGCGCAAGATGCCCCAGTTCAGGCCCAGCCAACGAAGAAACATCGACGGGCCCGGTCCGTGCACAATGCGCGAGCGGAGATCCGGTCCCAGCGACGTCCCCGAGCAAAGGTCCGGGAAGAGCAAAATGCACCGGTACAGATCGCGCCCGTGCCGGACCCCCGGGCACAGGAGCAGGCTGTGCAAAATGCCCAGACACCGTCGCTCCTGCAAAGCTTGGGTTTGCGTTAGACCAACGTCACCGCAATCGCGCTTCGCCACGACCTCCAATGCAGCAAGCGTAGCCCCGGGTGAGCGCAGCGACACCCGAGATTGCCGCCATCCCCGCATATCGTTGCGCCCATGCGGGCTACTTGCTAGTCGGCGGCTTGCCGCCGGGATCATTGTTGCAAGATACGAAAGGCGCCTGCATTCGGGCGCCTTTTGTTTTTGCGGTATGCCCGCCACTACGTTGCAACCCGCACCTCTGCTGATGACGCTCGCTCGGATGTATCATGGGCCAACCGCCACAGCAGACGAGCCGCGAACAGCGGCAGGATGATTAGCGCGCTGGGAATATGCGCAAAGCCCAATGGAAACATCAGAATGGGCAACATCCATAGCGCCAGCGAAAGGCATTGATCGACAAACGTTTCGTTTCCGCGCTGGCGCAAGAGCGCAACAATCCATCCGAACACGACCATGTCGTAGTTCATTATCCAAGGCAAAAACAGGAAAGTCGCGGTGACGAACAGCGCTTGTGAGAGCACCGGATCCCGCTTGCGCCAGACCGTCCAAACAACCGCGCCAAAAGCGCAGGCCGATACCACCGCTTGGACCACCCAGGCACAACTATCCGGCAGGCCGATAAGGCGAGCGTTGACAAAGGCTGAGGCAACGATCGGCCAGCCCTTGATACCGGCGACGTTCAGCAAGTAATGCTGTTGCGGTGTTACCTTCTGCCAATACTGTATCCAGATATCCGGCCCAAACCATATTGCAGTCGCGGCGACAAGCAACACCGTTGTAGCGACCGCTGAGCTAATGACGCGCCAGTGTCCGCCCAATAGCAACAATACCGGAAGCAGTAGCCCAAATTGCGGCTTGATAGTCAGGATACCGAACAGGATTCCGGCGATGATCGGTCGCCGATCGAGATTTGCCAGTCCGCCGATCAAAAGCGCAGCCGTCAAGAATCCATTTTGGCCCAAGAACACGTTCACGGTGACAGCAGGCGCGACCGCCAGAAATAACCAGTATTTTCGGTCGACGCCACTCGCGATCGCCGCCCACACATAGAGCGCGAGCCCGACTGCGCACCAAACTATGTAGGAAGGCAAAAAGCCCAGCAAACCAAAGGGCCAAATAAGGAGCACAATATGCGGAGGATACGACCAATACATTGGTGCCAAATCGGAGATACCGGTCGCCTTCACCAGTGCAGCCATGTAGACGTCGGAATCAAACCAGTCCGCAGGACCGCTCGAAAACACCGAGCGGCCGCCCATCCAAGTGTTAAGAAAATCCCGACCGACTGGAAAACCGCCCGGGTCGAGAATGAAAGTTGAAAACGACTGATCCGCCGCTAGTTTGAAGTCCAGTGCGACGATAAAGGCGAGGATAGCCGCAGCCGCCGCGGTGAATACCGCATAAACCTTCTCGGATACCGAAGCACGTGCTTGGTGGCCCAACGTTGTCATGCCCGACCAGTACAACGGTAAAGTAAAGGATCTATTCAAGGAAGTTAGCCAGCGACTAGCCATGATCGTCGCGCACGATCGCGTGGATGCCAATATTCGGCTGCTCGTCTTTCGACGGGCAAATCACTTCTGATTTTCAGAAATCGTGTCAAGTCCAGGAAACGAAAAGAATCAAAAATATTCCGCTTTCGTTCTCACCCAAATCACGCGCATAACTCCGTCCGTCTCACGGCGAGATGAGGGGCGGCTCGCGATCGTCACGAACGTGCGGTGAGATGCGATGGACGCGGAATGCGCAAGACGTAGGCGCAGGAAGCGTACGGCGAAGTCGTGTGGTTCGGGCGCCGCGGTGCTGGCGTTAAGTCGGCGGGAAGTGTCCCGCCGATGACGGAGGTAAAAGAGCCGTTCTCCGGGAAGAGCACGAAGTAAGCCGTAAAGCCATTGCGCAGGGAAGGCCGGGCTGCTCCCGCTGTACCTGTATGCTCGTGTGCGCTTTTGCTATGCGCAATGGCACACGAGACCGCGGGTGCAGCAAGCACCCGGTCTTCCCTGCGCCCTCTGTTTGGAGAGGGAGCAAACGAAGATGCAAACCTCGGGCGATCAGCGTCGCGAGATCGCGAACTCATACTCGGTTGTCGTTCACCCGCCAACGGGTCGCGCGAATGCGCGCCCGATGACAGGCTCCGGCGGGTGACCCAGTTCCCAGAGACGGCAGTGATTGAACCGATAAGCCGCGGCGTACTGGATTGCATGATGGCGTCGCCATCCTGTTGGATGGGGCGCCGGCGGCCCCTCGAGTACTGGTCAGGTCCTGCAAGACCGTGGGAATCTTAGGACCGCCGGCGTTACGGTCTGACACGCGCACGGTAGAGAGGGCCTGAGCCCGCATTGCAATCCGGCGTGCCGACCAGATGCATATTCTGTCGGAGAACAGCCACATGGACAAGATGGTGATCGGGGTGGACGTTGCCAAGGAGTGGATCGACATTGCGATCGCGGGTGACAGTCGGGTCAAGCGGATCGCGAACAGTGAGCGAGCGATTGACGCTTGGTTTATGCAGATCGGGGCCGGCTCGATCGGCCTGGTCGCGTTCGAGCCGACGGGCGGCTATGAGCGGCTTCTGCGACGGTGTCTCCGCCGCGCGAAGGTCGCCTTCAAGCAGGTGCACCCGAACGAAGTCGTCGCCTATCGCAGGCGGCGTGGCATCAAGGCCAAGACGGACCGCATCGACGCCAAATTGTTGGCCGACTTTGCCGCCGAGGAGCTCGCTCGCCGCGACATCGAGTCGGTTCCAGAGGCCGATGAGGTCTTACGTGAACTCGCATCGCGGCGCCGGCAGTTACAGGCTCTGCTGCATGCCGAGACCTGCCGCTGCGACGTGGCAGACAGCGCCATTGTGCGCAAGAGCCTGCGGGCGGTCATTGCCGCCCTTGAGCGTTCACTCGCTACGGTCGACAAGGCCATCGCCGAACGCATCGCAAGCTCCGCGCATGCCGAGACCAGCCGGCGGCTGCAAACCTTCTGCGGTGTCGGCCCCGCCATCGCGGAAACATTGATCGCGGACCTGCCGGAACTCGGACATCTGTCAGGCAAGAAAATCGCGGCCCTTTGCGGCCTTGCCCCGCACACGCGCGACAGCGGCAAGCAGCACGGGCATGCGTCCATTGGTCATGGCCGCTCCAGCGTGCGCAAAGTGCTCTTCAACGGCGCCCGCAGCGCGATCCAGCACAATCCGGTCATGAAGGCCTTCTACCGACATCTGGTCGATGACAATCATCGCCTGGGCAAGGTCGCGCTCACCGCCGTCATGCGCAAAATGCTGGTGACGCTCAACGCCATGATCCGTGACCGATCAGATTGGAGACACGCAGCCAGGCCTGCGGCATGAGCCTTCGATCATGGCAAGCCAACGCGGCAGCGAGCGCAGCCGGTCAAGGCCGGCATCGCCGCCGCGCAGCGGTCGCCTTGACCGGCGAGCACGATGCCGCACTCTCGCCCATGATCGACCTCTTGACGAACATCACGGTAGATCCCCGCCTTCGCGGGGATGACAGTCAAGTGTTGCGTCGCTATCTCCGCGTCATTGCGCGGAGAATCGCGCCCTACCCCTGCCTCGGCGGATTTTCCTTCAGGAAGCGATCTACGTCCTCCTGCACCGAATATGGCAGAGGGATCGGGTCGCCCATGTGGTCGATCGCGCGGTCGAGGCAGAGGCGCAGCATGCGCGCCAATTCAGCCTTGCGGTACGGCTTGGCGAGCAACAGCACGCCCTCGCCGAGACGCTCGCCCGAACCAAAGGCATCGAAGGTATGGCCGGACGTATAGAGCACTCGGAGCGGCCGGCGCAGCTTGGCGACCTCCTCCACAAGCTGCCGGCCGTTGATCGCGCCGGGCATGACGATGTCGGTGAACAGCAGATCGAATGCTGCACCGGAGTTGACCAGCTCAAGCGCCTGCGCCGCGCTGGCGGCGGCAATGACCGTGTAGCCGAGGCTTTCGAGCCGGCCGACGACGTGCGCCCGCACCACGTCGTCATCCTCCACGCAGAGGATGGTGTCCGTTCCGCCCCGCAGTTCGCCGTCCGCCTCCGGCGGTGCATCGCTCGCGCCAAGCGCGTCCGAGGGCTCGGTATCGGCCTTGGGGAGAAGGATGCGGAAGCAGGCACCCTTGCCCTCCTCGCTCTCGACCACGACGCTGCCGCCGGATTGCTTTGCAAATCCGAACACCATGCTCAGCCCAAGTCCCGTGCCCACGCCGAACTGCTTGGTCGAAAAGAACGGCTCGAAAATCCTGTCGCGTATCGCGGGCGGAATGCCGACGCCGGTATCGATCACCTCGATCACGACATAGGCGCCCGCGCCGAGCCCACCCATGTCGGCGTCATGCTCACCGCGCGTGAGATTTTCCGTCCTGAACAGCAGCCTGCCGCCATCGGGCATGGCGTCACGGGCGTTGATCGCGAGATTGACGAGGGCGGAGGAGAGCTGGCTCCCGTCGACCCAAGCCGGCCAGACCTGATCGCTCAATGCGGTTTCGATTTGAATCTGTCGTCCGAGCGTCGGCGCCAGCAGTTGCACCACTTCCTCGACCAGCGCGTTGACGTCGGTCTCGCGCGGGCGCAGCGGCTGTTTGCGGGCGAAGGCCAAGAGGTTGGCCGTAAGCTGGCATGCGCGATCGGCGGCATCGCCGATCATTCGGGCGATCGAGGCGAGCGCCGGATCATGCTTGACGCCGTCGGCCAGGATTTCGATCGTGCCCGTGATCACGGTCAGCACGTTGTTGAAGTCGTGGGCGATGCCGCCGGTCAGTTGTCCGACCGATTCCATCTTCTGCGCCTGGAACAACTGCTCCTCCGCGGCGCGCTTGGCCGTGATGTCCCTGACGAAGGCGTTGATGATGTAGCCTTCGCCGCGGCGCAGTGCTGTGAGCGATATTTCGGCGAAGAATTCGCGGCCGTCCTTGTGCAGCAACGGCGCTTCGTATCGCCCGCCAACGGGGCTGGCTGCCGCCTCGCTCAGGAAGCGATCGACCCATTGCCGATGCACCGCGCGCTGCGATTCCGGAAACACCAGTTCGTCCATGCTCCGGCCGACGGCCTCAGTGCGCGTCCATCCCATCAGGGCCTCGGCATGCGGGCTCCAGCCGAGGATGACGCAGCGCTCATCGGTCTGGACAAAGGCGTCGAGCGAGCCTTCGATAATGGCTTGCGCCATGTCGCTGTCGATCAGCGTCTGGTCAGCGCGTCCCTCCTCCGCTCCGTTGCGTCCATCCGCAAGGCCCGCGACATCGGAAAGCCTGTGCCAAAGCCTCGCCGCAGCAAGAATCGTAAGCAGGCCGGTGATTGCAGCGCTCGCCAGCGCGGCGCCGACGATGATCGCCAGCGGCCCCAGCGAGGGGGCGCGCGTCGCCAGGAAATAGGTTACTGCGCTCACGACGCAGGACGTCACGAGGACCAGCAAGATCATCGCCGGCGCGAGACGTCCAGGTTGCGTCATGGCGGCTTTACCAGTGTCGAGTTGATGGGTGACTTAGCCGACTTCCCGGAGCCGATCCCATCTTTTCGGCCCCGTAGGATTACGGATGAGGTCGCTCCGGGACGCGCGTCTGTCCGGTCACCTCGCCCGCTCGTGCGCCTTGAGCGCCGCCCCGAACGCCTCGAACAGCTTGCGATTGATCGGATTGCGCTGCGGGTCATATTCGGCGTGCCACTGGACACCGAGCGCAAAGCTCGGGGCGTCCGCGATCCGGATCGCTTCGATGGTGCCGTCCTCGGCAATGCCTTCGATGACGACGCGCCTCCCCGGTTCAAGGATGCCCTGCCCGTGCAGCGAATTCACCCGGATGGTTTCGCAGCCGAGCAGGCTTGCAAAGGTGCCGCCGGGCGTGAGATGGACGTCGTGGCGGTCGGCGAACACGACCGTCGGGTCGGGATGGATTTCGCCGTTCTCCAGGCGCGGCATGCGGTGGTTCATGCGGCCGGGAATCTCGCGGATTTCCGGATGCAGCGAGCCGCCGAAGGCGACGTTCATTTCCTGCAGGCCGCGGCAGATGCCGAAGATTGGCACGCCGCGGGCAACGCAGGCCTCCGTCAGCGCCAGCGCGAGGTCGTCGCGGTGGATGTCGTAGGGCTCGTGCCTCTCATGCGGCTCGGTCTTGAAGCGGGTCGGATGGACATTGGCCCGTGCGCCGGTCAGCACGATGCCATCGACGACGTCGAGCAGCGCGCCGATGTCGGTAATCTCGGGCGACCCGGCAAACATCAGCGGCAGCGCCCCCGCCACGTCGGTGACCGCGCGCAGATTGCGCTCTCCGACCATCTGGGTCTGAAAACGATTTTCGACGCGATAAGCGTTCCCGATCACACCGACCACGGGTCGTCTCATCGCCGATTTTCCGCTGTCATCGTCCTGTGCAAGGACCTTCTGGGTTGGGCCGCCATTGCAGACGATAATGCCCGCGAGCCGGCGGCGGATCAATATCCGGCAGCGGCCTGCGGGCCTGCCCTGCTATTTTCGCGTGAAAGCCTCGCGGGCGTCGATGCTGTCGGCCCCGGGCAAACCGGCCGCCCGGAGCGCCGCGGCAGCCGAATTGCCGGCATCACCCAGCCATGGCAATTTCGCCTGAATTCCACGCGTGACCGGCTCGCCCAGCGCGCCGCCGAAATCGACCGGCCAATATCCGTTCGGCACCACTTCAGCCGATATTCCCTGAAGGCGATAGCCCCTGCCGAGCACGGCCTCCGCATCGTCGGGTGCTACCCGCCGCGCGGTGCCGGGGTTGGCCGGATCGGTAAAGGTCACGAGCACCGGGATCAGCGCGTCCTTTACCGGCACGACGCCGGTCAACCGGCTCATCTCGTTAAACGAGACCCGCTGGCCGGCCGCCGCCGTATAGGCGCGCAGGGCCACGTAGTTCACGTCATCCAGCACGAGGTTGTTGTCGACATGCGCGAGCAGCGCGACAAGGTTCTTGCCCTGCCCGAGATCGACGAAAATGGCGTCGCCGACGGTGCGGGTCTGACCGCGGCGGGTGTAGCTCCGATCGGGATGAACGGCCACCACGCCGGATGCCGATCTGCGCCCAAGCGGCGTCTCGACATCGACCGACAGACGATATTTGTGGGCGGGACGGTTGATTCTGATCTGGTCGCCGATCACCAGCGCCGCCAACAGCGCAATCGGGCCGAACCATTTGAAATTCATCTCGTCCTCGCCGGCGCCATGTCGGATTCGTCTACCGCTTGGCATACCGGACGTGGCAGCGTCAAACCGGCGCGTGCGCTCCCGCTTGATCCCGGCGGCGTTTTTGGCGAAAGACTGCAGACGACATTCTGCGAAAAGGAATCAACGTGAAAGGTCCGGCTGACAATCGCCTTCAGGCCCGCAACGATCTGGCGTGGGCGATATCGGTCGGAGGCATCGGCGTCGTGCTGTTCGCCGCGCTGCTCGTGTTCACCTGGCACTTTGCCGCGACACTGTTTCTGATATTTACCGGCATGCTGCTTGGTGTCGCGCTCAACGCCATGAGCAATCTGCTTGGACGCGTGGTGCGGCTGCCGCATGCGCTGCGCCTGACGATGGTCTGCCTGGTAGTCGCGGGCATGCTGTCGGGCATCGTCTTCCTCGGCGGCACCACGATCGCCCAGCAGACGACGGCGTTGAGCAACACGCTCAAATCGCAGCTCGTCAACGTCAAGGGCTTCCTGGAGCGGAACGGCATCGACACCAGCTTTTTCGATTTCGGCACCCTGTCGTCGACGTCGGACGATGGCACGCCGGCGCCCGCCGCGACGCCGACGCCGCACACGCTTCCCAGCGCCGGCACGATTGCGGCCAGCGGCGGCGCCATCTTCAGCCAGAGCCTGAAACTGATTCTCGGCACCGCCAGCGCAGTCGGAAACTTCTTCATCGTGCTGTTTTTGGGGATTGCCTTCGCGACCCAGCCAAGCGTCTACCGCAACGGACTGCTGTTCGTGGCGCCCGTGAAGCATCGCGTGCGCGCGGTTGCGATCGTCGATCGGATCGGCGAGACGCTGGAGCGCTGGTTGATCGCGCAGATCATCACCATGGTGGCGGTGTTTTTGGTGACCTGGATCGGGCTATCGATCATCGGCATCCAGAGCTCGTTCATCCTGGGCATCCAGGCGGGGCTGCTCGCCTTCATCCCGACGGTCGGCGCGATCCTCGGCGGGCTGATCGTGGTGCTCGCAAGTCTCGCGTCGGGATGGGTCGCGGGGCTCTCCGCCTTCATCCTGTTCCTCGGCGTGCACGCGCTGGAAAGCTACGTGCTGACACCGATCATTCAGCGGCAGGCGCTGGACATTCCGCCTGCGACGCTGTTTGCGTTCCAGATCCTGCTCGGCGTCGTCTTCGGCATCTGGGGGCTGGCGCTCGCGCTGCCGCTGATGGCGATCGCCAAGGTGATGATCGATCATTTCAAGGCGGAAGCGGCGCCGGCCGCGATAGCGGCCGGCTGATGGCTTCAGTCCGCCGTGGTCAGCACCGTCTCGGTATGCTCGACCTCGGGCGGCGAAGCAAAGTACGGGCCGACCAGCGCGCGCCAGGCGGTGAAATCTTCCGAACCGCGAAAGTCAACGGTGTGGTTTTCCAGCGTCTCCCACTTCGCCACCAGCCGATATCGCTGCGGCTTCTCGATCGATTTGTGCAGTTCAAACCCCTTGCCGCCCTTGGCGCGCAGAAACAGCGGGCGCGCCTTGGCGACGGCCGCTTCGAAATCCTTCTCAGTGCCCGGTTTGACGTCGATTTGCGCGATTTCGGTGATCATTGGTTACGCCCTCTCGTGAGAATTGGCGTGTCTAACCCAGCCGCCTCAAAAGCAAAAGGCGGATGCATAGGTGTTGCTGCGATGCACGGTGGCTCTCAATGCCGCAAGCGTGAGGAAACCGCGCCAGTGACATGCTCCCGCCGCAACCCTGGTCTGGTGTAGGCTTGCACCAGCAACGAGCGACAACAAGCTCGTGGTCACGGGGAGAGAAACGATGAATCTCGGTCGGATCCTGTTCTCCTTCACCCTGGCTGCGGCGGCAAGTGGACTGAGCTTGATGGCGGCGCCATCGCATGCGCAGCAGCCAGCGGCAGTCGCCATCGACAATGACGATATCGGCGGCGTGGTGCGTGGACCGAACGGCCCGGAGGCCGGCGTCTGGGTCATCGCTGAGACCACCGAACTGCCGACGAAATTCGCCAAGATCGTCGTCACCGACGACCAGGGCCGCTACGTGATCCCGGACCTGCCGCCGAACGTCAACTACGCGATCTGGGTTCGCGGCTATGGCCTCGTGGATTCACCCAAGCTGCGCGCCAAGCCCGGCCAACAGGTCAATCTCACGGCGGTCCCGGCGCCGAACGAGACGGCGGCCGCTCATTATTACTCGGCAATCTACTGGTACACGATGATGAAGATCCCGCCGGCAAAAGATTTCGGCGGCTCCACCGAGATCCCGAAGGAGATCACGCAGGAGATCTGGCGCCAGCGGATGAACAATGTCGACTGTATCGGCTGTCATCAGCTCGGCCAGGAATCCACTCGCACGATCCCGGCCGCGTTCGGCGAATTCAAATCGGGCGAGGAAGCCTGGATGCGCCGCGTTGCCGCAGGGCAAACCGGCGAATGGATGGTGAACCGGCTCGCCGGGCAAATGGGCGGCGTGCCGTTCAAATATTTCGGCGACTGGACGGACCGGGTGGCCAAGGGCGAGCTGCCGAAAGAAAAACCGCCGCGGCCGGCCGGCATCGAGCGCAACGTCGTGATCTCGTCCTGGGAATGGGCGACCGAAAAGCACTTCGTCCACGACCTGATCTCCTCGGACCGGCGTTATCCGACCGTCAACGCCTACGGCCCGCTGTTCGGGGCGAACGAATATTCTTCCGACGACATGCCGATCCTCGATCCCAAAACGCACAAGGTGACGTTCTCGAAGATGCCGGTCGCCGATCCCAACGCGCCGGAATCGTTCGGCCCTCCCCTGCATGGCACGGCCCTCCTCAATCCGGTCAGCCCTTCGGCCTATTGGGGCGACGAGAAGATCTGGAGCCAGCGGACCAATAATCACAACAGCATGTTGGACAAGAAGGGCCGCCTGTGGCTGGCGGCGGCCGTGCGCGGCATCGAAAATCCGGCGTATTGCAAGAAGGGATCTGATCACCCGTCGGCCAAGGCGTTTCCGCTCGAACGCTCAGGCCGGCAAGTGTCGGTATTCGATCCCAAGACTCAGAAGTACAGCTTCGTCGATACCTGCTTCGGCACCCATCATCCGCAATTCGGCTACGACGCCGACGATACGCTGTGGCTCTCGGGGACCGGCCCGGTCGCCGGATGGGTGAACACCAGGCTATGGGACGAGACCGGCGATGCCGTCAAAGCGCAGGGATGGGCACCATTCGTGCTCGATACCAACGGCAACGGCAAGGTCGACGAATATACCGACCCGGGCAAGCCGGCGGAGGCCGGCAAGGATATGCGCATTGCGGGCTCCGGCCCCTACGCGGTGATGCCGCATCCGACCGACGGCTCGGTCTGGTACACCGTCAACGTGTTCGTCGGTCCACCCGGCTTCATGCGGTTCGATCCCAAGACCAAGCTCTCGGAATTTTACGCGATACCGAAGGAAGGCATCGGCATCCGCGGCGGCGATATCGACAAGAACGGCGTGCTCTGGGGCTCGGGCTCGAACGGCAGCCTGATCCGCTTCGATCGCAGCAAGTGCAAGGCGCCGCTGAACGGGCCGGGCGCGACCGGCAATCACTGCCCGGAAGGCTTCGCCTACTTCAAATATCCTGGCCCCGGCTTCGAAGGGTTCGAGAACTCCAGCGCCGAGGCGAGCTATTACACCTGGGTCGATCACCACAACACGGGCGGCCTCGGCGAGAACATCCCGATCTCCACCGCCAACCTCAACGACGGCTTCGTCGCCTTTAAGGACGGGCAGATGGTGATGTTGCGCATCCCCTATCCGCTCGGCTTTTTCGCCAAGGGCCTCGACGGCCGCATTGACGATCCAAACGCAGGCTGGAAAGGCCGTGGCCTCTGGAGTTCGAGCGGCGACCGCACACCCTGGTTGATGGAGGGCGGCAAGGGCTCAAAGCCGCGGGCGGTGCATATTCAGGTACGCCCCGACCCACTGGCGAAGTGAGGAATAGCGGCTAGCCGAACAGCAGCGCCGTGCCGGCGACCATCAGCGCAAAGCCGATGAACAGGATGGCAGGCCAGCGCATTCTGCGCTGAACGTAACGCCCCTGCGCACGGCGCTCGGTGATGAGCGCCATCTCGAATTCTTCCGAGGTCGAGAACATGCAACCAAACCCGCCGCGGGCGGAGGCTGCGGCCGCTTCGAGCGACATCAGGGCAGCCTGTGGGTTTCGTCTGCGGGGTGAATCCATACGCAGATGATATGGATGGAATGGTAAACGGGAGGTTACCGCACCAACTTCATCCGGAGACTCATTCAAAAGTGTTGAATAGCCTCCGGACGTATCGCCTTGTTCACGCGTAATGTTTCAGTCAGCGCTGAGAAGCGCTACTCCAGCTTGATGTTGGCGGCTTCGATGACCTTCTTCCATCGCGCCGTCTCCGATGCGATGTAGGCCGCAAACGGTTGAGCATCGAGCGCCACGGCGTCGGCGCCGAGTTCGGCCATCTTCTGCACCGTCTCCGGCTGCTGCATGAAGGCCCTAATCTCCGCCGACAGCTTTTCAACAATCGGCTTCGGCGTGGCGGCCGGGACAAAGAAGCCGTGCCAGGCGACCGCCTCGAAACCGGGTAGATGCTCGGCGACGGTGGGAAGATTCGGATCGAACGACGCGCGCTTGGGCGTTGCGGCCGCGATCAGCGCGAGCTTGCCGGTCTTCGCCTGCGGCAGGAGCAGCGGCACGTTGTCGAACGCGAGGTCGATCTGGCCGCTGAGGAGATCGGTCAGCATCGTGCTCGAGCCCTTGTAGGGCACATGCACCATCTTGGTCCCGGTCATCTGCTGGAACAACTCACCCGCCAGGTGCTGCGAAGTGCCGACACCCGCCGAACCGAACGAGACCTTGTCCGGATTGGCCTTCAGATAAGCGATCAGGTCCGGCAGGGTCCGCGCCTTGATCTTGTCGGGATTGACGACCAGCACGTTGGGCACGACGCTGATCTGGACGATCGGCTGCAGATCCTTATCGGGCTGATAGCTGAGCTTCGGACCATACAGCGACGGGTTGATCGCAAGCGCGGACGTGCTCGCCAGGCCCAAGGTCAGGCCGTCCGGCGCCGACCGCGCCAGCCGCGTCACGCCGACGATGCTGCCGGCACCACCGACATTTTCGACCACAAACGGCTTGCCCAGCTTCGCCTGCACGTGATTGGCGACCATGCGCGCGAAGATATCCGCCGTACCGCCGGCGGCGAAGGGAACGATCACCGTCACCTGCCTGGGAGGATATGCGTCCTCCGCTTTGGTGGGCGCTGCCGCCAGCAGCATCGCCGACGCAACAATAAGCCTCATCAATCTCATCGAAGTTTCCTCTGCTTCCTGCTTGTTATTGGTTGGTGCCGTGCGCCGCAGACCGGGCTAGAACGCCGTCTCGTACATCTTCAAAATCTCGTCACGGCTCAAATCGCGCGGGTTGTTGTCGAGCAGACGACGGATTGCATGCGCCTCGTCCGCCATGACGCTGAGATCGTCTTTGGGAACACCGAGCGCGGACAACCGCATCTCGATGCCAAGATCGGCGCAGAAACCATAAGCGGCGTCGAACGCAGCCGCTGGAACGTTACGTTCTGACAAGCCGAGCGCGTGCAGCACGGCGATCGTCTTCGTCGAGACTGCCGGCATATTGAACGCCAGCGTATGCGGGAAGATCACCGCGCAGGCGAGGCCATGCGCCACATGATGCCGCGTGCCGAGCGGATAGGCGACCGCGTGGCCTGCCGTCGTATTCACCGGGCCGAGGCAATAGCCGCCATAAAGCGAGGCCAGCGCAAGGCCGGCACGCGCTTCACGGTCGCTGCCATCGGCAACCGCACGCCGCAGATAGCGTCCGACCAGCCGCGCCCCCTCAATCGCGTAGAGGTCGATCGCAGGATGCGCCTTGCGGTTGGTGTAAGCCTCGACGCAATGCGCCAGCGCGTCGACGCCGGTTGTCGCGGTGACATCCTTCGGCACCGTCATCGTGAGGTCGGGATCGACGATCGCGATGTCAGCCAGCATGAAGCGACTCTGAACCGCAAGCTTGTTGCGGCTGGCCGGATCGGTCACCAGCGCGCGGGTGCCGGCTTCGCTGCCGGTCCCCGAGGTGGTCGGAATCTGCATCAGCGCTACACTGCGGGCTGTAACCTTCTCGGCGCCCACGATGTCGGCAAAGGCGGTATCACCAGTGCAGAGCACGGCGACCAGCTTGGCGAGATCCATCACGCTACCGCCGCCGAAACCGACGATGAGGTCGGGCGCGGCTTCACGCGCCATCGCCACCGCCTTTTCGAGGTTGGGCAGATCCGGCTCGGGCTTCACCTCGCCGAACAACTTGACGGCACCGGGCAATGCCAACTGATCGACGCGCCGCGCGTTGAAGGGATCCGAAATCACCAAGGGCCGCCGCGCGCCGATCCGCTTGGCGAAGTGAGCCGCAGCGGTGACTGTCCCACAGCCGAACTCGACGGCATTAGGACGAAGGATCTCGATCGCCGTGAAGGAATTGGTCATCTGGACGTTCATCTCATTGTTACGTTGACGACATGCCGGCGGCCAGGCGCTCGGCGTAGTCGATGGCCTCGATCAGGCTGTGCTCGTTGGCGATACCCTGGCCTGCGATGTCGAAGGCCGTGCCGTGATCGACGGAGGTGCGGATGATCGGAAGGCCTAGCGTGATGTTGACGCCGGAAAGCTCCTGCCAGCGACCGGTCGCGGGATCGACCTGGAAGCCGAGCAGTTTTACCGGAATGTGCCCCTGGTCGTGATACATCGCGACCGCCGCATCGAATTGGCCGGCGCGCAGCTTGACGAAGATGGTGTCGCCCGGCACCGGGCCGACGACGTCGAGTCCATCGGCAACCGCCCTGGCGATGGTCGGCGCCGAGACGTCGATATCCTGCCGTCCGAACAACCCGCCCTCACCGGCATGCGGATTGAGCGCTGCGATGGCGATCTTCGGATGCGCGATACCGAGCCGGAGCAGCGCGTCGTTGGTGAGATCAATCACCTGGCGAAGCCGCTCCGGGGTCAATCGCTTAGGCACGTCCTCCAGCGCCACATGTGTCGAGACGTGGCTGACGCGCATGTTGCCATGGGCGAGCAGCATCACAGAACCGCGCACGCCGGTGAGATGCGCCAGCATCTCGGTGTGTCCGGGATAGTGATAGCCTGCCTTGTTGAGCGCTTCCTTGTTCAGCGGCGCCGTGACGATAGCCGCGGTTCGGCCGGCCTGCGTCAGCCGCACGCCCTGCTCGACCGCTTTGAACGCAAAGCGGCCGCCATCGGCACTCAGCACGCCCGGATGGATCGGCGCGCCCTCAGCGTCGGCCTGCAGAAAGCTGAGATTGGGCCAATCGCCGTCTTCGGCGCTCACCTGCGGTATCGCGACGTCGGTACCGAGCGTGGCCTTTGCTCCCTCCAACGCAGCTCCGCTGCCGATGATTAGAAGGCGCAGATCGCCCCTCGCGATCCTGTCCTGCAATCCGATGCAAGCCTTGACGATAATTTCCGGCCCGATCCCGGCCGGATCGCCCATGGTAATCGCGAGATGGCGAGAGGTCATGTCGGTTTCCCTGTGCTGAGCAACTGATTGGCATGGAGCAGATCGCGCCATAGCTCCCTTGTACCAAACGCTCCGGATTTGGAGATCACGTCAACGCCAGCCCAACGGCCGCCCTGCAGGGTCGAGCGCGGCAGGCCCGGCACGAGGCGGCCTGCGACCCGCAACGCCTGCGCACCGAGAGCGATGCAAACCGCTTTCAAGGTCTCGCCGCCGGCCACGACCAGCGTGCCGGGAGGATCAAGCGCTGCAATCAATGCGGTCATTTCACGCGCGATCCGCCGGGCCGCCTCCGCGCGCGAAAGGCCCTCGGGAAGCGAGAACTTCACCAGCGCCACGCCGTCATCGGCAAGCTTGCGGTATACCCGCACCGCACCTCCGGCCTCGGCTTCGGCAAGGGTGACGGTGGCTTCTCCGCATGCCTCAAGCTGGGATGCGGTGACGATCTGATCGGAGCCAAACAATCCGAGCACCGGCTTCTTCAAGCGCCGAGATGCGCCAGCGTAGCTGCCGCGCGCCAACGCGCCGGCCAGTCCGCCGCTCCCGGACCATAGGACAGGCGCAGCAAGCTGGCGGCCCATTTCGACCACACGATCGAGATCCTGGTCACTCTCGGCATCGAAGACCTGAACGCCGCCATGCGACGGCGTCTCGAGCCGGCCTTGCCGGGCGTGGATGTTCTCCGCTTCGAGTTGCGCCAGCAGATTCGCGCCGACCGGATACCACTCGCCCTGCGACGTGCGGGCGAACTGCTGACCATCGCGGGTGCGGCGCCCCTGGTAGGCGAAAGCCGGTGCGACGACGCAGGAGGCCCAATAGCCGGTACGCAAGCAGGCGGCAAGCTCTGCAGCCCATGCTCCGCGCAACAGGCTGTCGACCTTCTTGTAGGCGATCGTGCCTTCACAAAGCAGCAGCGCCAGCCGTCCCACGATCTCGACGCTTTCCGCCCGTGCCAGCTCGCGGGTGCCGCTGTCGATCGCAAGGCTTGGCGAGTTGTTTGTCGAGAGCGCGTCCGGCCAAGTCACGTCGAACGGTCCGCATAGTCCGACGAACTCGGCTGCGGTATCGAGCGCACCGGTGAGGTCGTCGGCAAGAAGGCGGACGCTCGTCATCGTCATGCTGCTCCCGAATTGCCAGCCGTGCGGCGCTCGGCCGCGAAGATCTTGCCGGGATTCATCAGGCCGTTTGGGTCGAGCAGTTGCTTGATGCCGAGCATCAGGTCGATCTCGAGCGGGTCGGCCACGCGCGCGAGCCGGCCGCGATTGGTAATGCCGATGCCGTGCTCGGCGCTGATCGCGCCGCCCTGCGCCGCGGTTTCGTCGTCGACGATCTCGTTGATCTCTGTCACCAGCGCGGCCGTCGCGTGAGGATCGCGGCAGCGATCACGGTCGATCAGGGCGATCACGTGAATATTGCCGTCACCGATATGGCCATGCATCACCACACGCGCATGGGGAACGGCCGCCATGATCCTGGCTTCGACATTGGCGACGAACGCAGCCTGCCGCTCCAGCGGAACCACGCTGTCGTGCGAGACTACATATCCGCTCCGCTTGTTGCCTTCGGACACGCCGTGCCGCACCGCCCAAATCGCCTTCGCCTGGGCAAGGCTGGAGGCTAGCACGGCGTCCTCGGCCAGTCCCGCCTCCATCGCATCAGAAAGCACGGCGGCTAATGGCTCGTTGAGATCGATCCCGGCCAGCGTGTCGGTCAGTTCGACGATTAGGTACCACGGCGTGGTGAGTTCGAAGGGAATGGTGACATGGGGCACGGTCGCGGCGATCGCCTCGATCTGGCTGCGCGACATGATTTCCAGGCTGCCGAGCCGATCGCCGACGGCGCCGCGCAGCCGCTGCATGATCTGCAGGGCGTGGTCAACGCTCTGCAGTTTGAGCAGCGCCAAAGCCGAGCTGCGCGGCGGCGCGAATAGCTTCAGCACCGCCGCGGTGACGATGCCGAGTGTCCCCTCCGCGCCGATGAAGAGCTGCTTGAGCGCGTAGCCGGTGTTGTCCTTGCGCAGCGCGCGCAGGCCATTGAAAATGCGTCCGTCCGGCAGCACCACTTCCAGCCCGAGCACCAGGTCCCGCATCGGTCCATAACGCAGCACCGCCGTGCCGCCGGCATTGGTGGAAATATTGCCGCCGATCTGGCACGAGCCCTCGGCGCCGAGACTCAGCGGAAAGTAACGGTCCACAGCCATGGCCGCCGCCTGCACCTCGGCGAGGATACAGCCGGCCTCCACCGTAATCGTATTGGCGAGCGGGCTGACGTCACGCACGCGCCGCATGCGGTCGAGGCGGATCACGACATTGTATGCGCCATCATCCGGTGTGGCGGCGCCGCACATGCCGGTGTTGCCGCCTTGCGGGACGATCGAGAGCCGCTTGTCGGCACAATAGTGGACAACCGTCGCGACCTCGGCGGTCGAGCCGGGCTTGACGACTGCAACGGCACGGCCGCGGTAGCGTCCGCGCCAATCCACCACATAGGGCTCCTGATCAGGTGCGGAATCGATGACATAATTGTCGCCGACGATCGCCGCCAATCCAGCAAGCACATTTTGGAAGGATCCGGTCATCCGATCGTCTCGTCGCCCACTCGCGCTAGACGCTGGCGGCGGCAAACGCGCCGGCGTCGGCAAGCAACTCTTTCAACTGCGGAGCCGGCAGCGACTCCAGCGGCGGCCGCAGGCGTTGCCACCCGGCATGGCCGGTGTGCTGCGCAACCAATGCCTTCAGCGATGCCATCTGCGCAAAACGTGAGACGAGCTCGCGCGCCTTCACGATTCGCGCCTGCGCCACCGCAAGCCCGGCGTCATCGTCGCTATCGCGGAAGTGCCGATAGACATAGGCAAGATCGCGCGCGACGAGATTGGAGGTTGCGGTGATGCAGCCCGCGCCGCCCCTGCGCAGCAGCGGCAGGAGCAGCGGATCCGCGCCGGCCAGCACCGCAAAACCCGGAAAGCGCTCGACCATTGCGGTCATGTTGGCGAAGTCGCCGGAGGAATCCTTGATGCCGACAAAGGTCGTCGGATAGGCCGCGCGCAGCCGCCCAATCAGCGCATGCGAGATCGGCTGCATCGACATCTGGGGAATATGATAGAGCACGATCTTGAGCCGCGCATCGCCAAGCCGCTGCACGACTTCGCTGTAGGATGCATAGACACCGTCATCGGTGACGCCCTTGTAATAGAATGGCGGCAGCATCACCACCGTATCGACGCCGACCGAGAGCGCGTGGCGCGTCAGCACAATCGTATCGGTGAGCGCCGCGACTCCGGTTCCGGGCAGCAGCCGGTTCGGCGCGATGCCGTCCCGCACGACCGCCTCAAGCAGCGCGATGCGCTCGGCGACCGAGAAGGAGTTGGCTTCGCCGGTGGTGCCGAGCATCGCGATGCCATCGCAGCCCTCGCTCAGGAGATAGCGGCAATGCGCAACGAACCGTGCGTGGTCGGGTGCGAGTTCAGCGTCGAGCGGCGTCAGCGCCGCGCAGAACACGCCATGAGGATGCAGGGATGCTGTCGACAAAGATCCTCCGATCGCCCGAATCCCGTTGTTCGGAATGCGAACGTTTGTTATGTAACTTCTCCTAGAACTGGACCGCCGCCGCCGTCAAGGGGAGGCGACCGTCGTTCTTGCAAGCGGGCATTGACGAGATGGCCAAGACATCCAAGCGCGCGCCGACCACCGCGCCGAAAAATCCAAAGAACCACGTCGCATCCGTCGGCAAGGCCTTCGCTGTTCTGCAGAGTTTTTCGAGCGACGCCTTCGAGCTGACGCTCAGCGAGATTGCCGCGCGCGCCGATCTCGATCGCGGCACCGCGTTCCGTCTGATCCAGACGCTGAGGGAGCTTGGTTATCTCCATCCCGTTCCGCAGAGCCGTCGGTTCAGGCTCGGCGTCGCGTGTCTCGATCTCGGCTACACGGTGCTGTCAGGGGGAACGCTGCGCGCTTTGACCGAGCCGTTGCTGCGCGACCTCGTGCCATCAGTGAGCGATGCAGCGTCGCTCGGCGCGTTGGACGGGGGGGACGTGATCTATCTCGCGCGCGTCGGCACGGGCCTCGACCGGCACAAGATGGACCGTCGGCCCGGCACGCGAATTCCGGCTTACAGCGCCGCGCTCGGCCACGTCATGCTGGCGCATCTGCCGCGGGACGAGCAGATCCGCCGGCTGGAATTGCGGCCACGCATCAAATTGTCGGAAAAAACCCTGACGGATATCGATGCCCTGCTCGACCGGCTTGACCTGGTCAGGCAGCAGGGCCACGCGATCTCCGACGGCGAAAACGCTTACGGTCTTCGCACGCTGGCAGCGCCGATCTTCGACGCGCGAGGTTCGGTGACTGCCGGCTTGAGCGTCACGGTCGATGCGACGCGCATGGACATGACCGCCTTCCGCGACCAAGCCCTGCCCCAACTGATACGTGTCGCGGCGGTCGTGCAGGACCTCGCGATCAAATCCGGCCTATCGAACTAGTGCTTCAGCCCGCCTTGCGCAGCCGCGCGCACCATTCCGGGCTAGGTCGCCGGCACCTGGCGTTGCGAAGCTGCGCGCCCCGCGGTCTTGCGCCGCCACTTCTCGAGTGACAGCGGCAGCTCTTCCGCCGCCTCGACCCGGTTACGGCCGCCGCGCTTGGCCTGATAGAGCGCGGTATCGGCCGCCGCCAGCAATACTTCGAGCTCCGTGCCCGCCGGACCACCGGCGACGCCGATGCTGACGGTGGTGACGACCGGGCCTTCCTCGCAGACGATGTTGGATGCCTCGAACGCCTCGCGCACGCGCTCGGCCACGATTACGCCCTCTTCCAGCGGACACGCCAGCAACGCCGCGAACTCCTCGCCGCCGATGCGCCCCGACAGATCGCTGATGCGCAAATTGCTGGCCACGACAGTGGAGAACAATTTGAGGATCTCGTCGCCCGCGGGATGGCCGAAGCGGTCGTTGATGCTCTTGAAATGATCGATATCGAAAATCATCACCGTCACCGGCCGCCCTGCGGCGGCCTCGTGTTCGATCACGCGGTTGCAGGCTTCCGAAAAGCCGCGGCGGTTCAACATTCCGCTCAAGGGATCGACCGAGGCCGCGGTCTTGTGCACCGTCACGGCGCGGTCCGACACCAGCATGAAGATCACGAAGACGGTGCCGATCGCATACAAGATCAGTTCGACCGAGAATGCCGTCACCCAGATGCTGCTGGCAAAGGTCTCGTCATGCGGGCGCAACAGGCTGCCGAGCAAGATCGGCAGCGCCAGCACGCAACCATGCATCACGGGCACGACAATCGTCGGCCAGCGCTTGTGCATCGTCCTCCGCCGTTCGCTCCACAATTCGGAAGCCGTCAGCCCTGCATAGATCGCGACGATCGCCGCACCGACGACCAGCCGCATGGCGGGATTCAAGGACGGCAAAGCCAGCACCGTGCCGACCCAGGCGGTTGCGCCGAGGAAAAGCCCCGGCAGATTGGGCTTGCGGCCGTGGAATACGCGTGCGGCGTTCCAGACCATGCCGCAGGCCGCGAAACCAATCGCATGCAGCGTCAGCAATAGCGGCTCGCCGAGTTTGGCGCCGCCGATGGTCCAGATCGCCACCGACGATGCGCCAAGCAGGTAGGCCGTCCCCCACCACTTCAAGGCTGGAATGTTTTCCTGCTTGCCGAACAGCACCAGCATGGCCCCGAGCATGCCTGCGACCATCGTGGCAAATAAATAGAGCGTGGATGTATCGAACGACATGGGCTCACCCGAACGCGTGTGATGCTGCTTGTTCGGCGCACACTGAAAATGCAATTTCGCGCCATCGCATTAGGGGACACTAGGAGGGCCGTGTTCCAATTTCGTGAGTGCGGGTAAGCAAGTTTTCACGAAAATCCGTGGTAACCCATCACTAAATAGTAAGCAAAAAGGGCGCCGATCGGCGCCCTCTTTTCGTCCGGTGAATGCAGCAATCCGCTGCAAATTTTAGCGAAGCAATTAGCGCTTCGAGAACTGGAACGACTTGCGCGCTTTCGCCCGGCCGTACTTCTTGCGCTCCACGGTACGGGAGTCGCGGGTCAGGAAGCCGCCCTTCTTCAGCACGCCGCGGAGATCGGGCTCGAAGTTGGTCAGCGCCTTCGAGATGCCGTGACGCACGGCACCCGCCTGGCCCGACAGACCGCCGCCGGCGACCGTGCAGATGACATCGTACTGGCCGGCACGCGCGGCCGCGACCAGCGGCTGCTGGATCAGCATGCGCAGCACCGGACGGGCGAAGTAAATCTCGACTTCGCGGGTGTTGACTGTGATCTTGCCGGCGCCCGGCTTGATCCAGACGCGGGCGACCGCATCCTTGCGCTTGCCGGTGGCGTAGGCGCGGCCGTATTTGTCGACCTTCTTGACGTATTTCGGCGCTTCCGGAGCGGCCGTCTTCAACGACGCCAATTGGTCGAGCGACTGCATGGTATCCGACATCTTATGCGGCCCTCATGTTCTTGCGGTTCATCGAAGCGATATCAACCTTCTCGGGCTGCTGGGCTTCATGCGGATGTTCGGCGCCGGGGTAGACGCGCAGATTCCCCATCTGCACGCGTCCGAGCGGACCGCGCGGGATCATGCGCTCGATGGCCTTCTCGACCACGCGCTCGGGGAAACGACCCTCGAGGACCTGTTTCGCGGTGCGTTCCTTGATGCCGCCGATGAAGCCGGTGTGCTTGTAGTAGACCTTGTTGTCGCGCTTGCGACCGGTCAGCACCACATGCGCCGCGTTGATGATGATGACGTTGTCGCCGCAATCGACATGCGGGGTATAGGTGGGCAGATGTTTGCCGCGCAGGCGCATCGCGACGAGCGTGGCGAGACGGCCGACCACCAGACCTTTGGCGTCGATCAAGACCCACTTCTTCGTCACCTCGGCGGGCTTTGCCGAATAGGTTTTCATGTGAGGAAATCCGTGAAAATGGAAATCGGCGCCAGATGCGCCGAACTGGCGGGTTTCTAGAGAACGGCGCGTTGTCAGTCAACGCCAATGTTTGCAAATTACCGCAATAAAAACAACGGTTTAAAAATCTGGTGTAATATTACCTTTCAAAAGCCTATGTGTTTGGAATGGAATAGGTCGCCGTCACATGGGCGATCGGATCGGGCGACGAGCCTGACAGCAGGTTGACCTCGCCAACCGCCAGCCGCTTACCGAGTTTCAGCAGGCGCGCTGCGGCCAGCACGTCCTCTCCCGGCTGGCCCTTGCGCAGGAAATTGATGTTGAGATTGGTCGTTACCGCCAATCCCACCGGGCCGATCGCCGAGAGCAGCACCACATACATCGCGAAATCGGCCATCGCCATCAGGGTCGGCCCCGACACGGTGCCGCCGGGACGCAGCATGCGCTTGTCATAGCGCCGCCGCAGCAGGCAAGTCTCGCCGTCGGCGCTCTCGATGGTGATATCGCCATCGCTGAAGGCTTGCGGAAATTCCTCGCGGAGGAACTTCTCCAGCTCAGCCACGCTCATTTTCGCTGCCGCCATGCCACCTCTGCCCCTCGATTATGACTGCCTGTTACATTACGTTGTCATCAAAGCCAAAATGAAAATCTTGGAGTGGAAACCTCAGAGATGACCGCCCAAACTGCTCGCGCACCCACGCCGCAACCTCCGATCCTGCTGCAGGAAAATATCGGCAGCATCCGGGTGCTCACGCTCAACCGGCCGGCGGCGCGCAACAGCCTGTCGGAGGGGCTGATCGCCGAGCTGCACGGCGCGCTGAAGGAAGTCCACGACGACAACAGCGTGCGCGCCGTCGTCATCGCGGCCAACGGTCCGGCGTTCTCCGCGGGCCACGACATGAAGGAATTGACTGCGCGCCGTACCGATGCCGATCGCGGCCGCGCCTATTTCGCGCAGATCATGAACGCCTGCAGCGCGATGATGCAGGCTGTCGTGCACCTGCCGAAGCCCGTCGTCGCCGCCGTGCAGGGCATCGCGACCGCCGCTGGCTGCCAATTGGTGGCGAGCTGCGATCTCGCGGTCGCCTCCGAGGCGGCAGGCTTCGCGACCCCCGGCGTCGATATCGGCCTGTTCTGCTCGACCCCCATGGTGGCGCTGTCGCGCAACGTCCCGCGCAAGCAGGCGATGGAGATGCTGCTCACAGGTGAACCGATCTCGGCGACGACGGCGAAGAATATCGGCCTCATCAACCGCGTCGTTGCCGCCGGCACCGAGCGCGATGCGGCGATCGCGCTGGCGCAGAAAGTCGCGCTCAAATCCGCCTATACCGTCAAGCTCGGCAAGGAGGCTTTCTATCGTCAGGCCGAAATGAGCCTCGCTGAGGCCTATCGCTATGCGGCCGAAGTGATGACCGAGAACATGATGGCGCGCGACGCCGAGGAAGGCATCGGCGCCTTCATCGAGAAGCGTGAGCCGAAGTGGCAGGATAAATAGACGGCCCTTATCCTGAGGAGCCGCGAAGCGGCGTCTCGAAGGATAGAGGCCCGTCTGTGGCCTCATGGTTCGAGACGCGCGTTCCGCGCTCCTCACCATGAGGATCTGAGGAAATCAAATGAACCACGACGCCTACGACGACAATTATATCCGCGGCATCCTCAACTCCGTGAAATCGATCGCGATGGTCGGGGCCTCGCCGGTCAATGTGCGGCCGAGCTACTTCGCGTTCAAATATCTGGCGCAGCGTGGCTACGACATGATTCCGGTCAACCCCGGTCATGTCGGAAAGCAGCTACTCGACAAGCCTTTTGTCGCCTCGCTGTCAGATATCGGCCGTCCCGTCGACATGATCGACATCTTCCGCAGCTCCAGCCACATCATGCCTGTCGTCGACGAGGCCCTGACATTGTCGCCGTTGCCAAAAGTGATCTGGATGCAGCTCGGCGCGCGCGACGACGCGGCTGCCGCAAAAGCCGAGGCCGCCGGCATCAAGGTGGTGATGAACCGCTGCCCGAAGATCGAGTATGGTCGGCTGTCGTCGGAGATTTCATGGATGGGCGTCAATTCGCGCACGCTGAGCTCGAAGCGCGCGCCGATCCCGACGCAGGGCATGCGGCTGTCGCTGAACCGGATGAGCGTCGGCGGCGGGGCAACGGCAGCATCGGATCGCGCCGCAAAGAACAAAGGCGAGCCGACGTGAAGCAATGAGAAACAATTATTTCGAAGACGCGGCCTGACGAAGCAGACCCGTTTCCAATCCGCCGCATGTGAACGCTTCGCCTTGACGGCGGACGCGGCTGCGATCAGCATCGTCAACGCATTTCAAGCAAGCCAGAGAACAGGACGAAGAAGAATGACCGACCGTCTCCCGGGATTTTCGACCCTTGCCGTGCATGCCGGCGCGCAGCCCGATCCCACCACCGGCGCGCGGGTGACGCCGATCTATCAAACCACGTCCTTCGTATTCAATGATGCCGACCATGCCGCCTCGCTGTTCGGGCTGCAGGCGTTCGGCAACATCTATACCCGCATCGGCAATCCCACGACCGCCGTGCTGGAAGAGCGCATTGCGGCGCTGGAAGGCGGCACCGCAGCGCTTGCGGTTGCCTCGGGACACGCGGCGCAAGTCGTCGTGCTGCAGCAATTGCTGATGCCGGGCGACGAATTCATCGCCGCGCGAAAACTCTATGGCGGCTCGATCAACCAGTTCACGCATGCGTTCAAGAGCTTTGGCTGGAACGTGGCGTGGGCCGACCCCGACGATATTGGCAGTTTCGAGCGCGCGGTGACGCCGCGCACCAAGGCGATCTTCATAGAATCAATCGCCAACCCCGCCGGCAGCATCACCGACATCGAGGCGATCGCGGAGGTGGCCCGCAAGGCCGGCGTGCCGCTGATCGTCGACAACACGCTGGCAACGCCATATTTGATCCGCCCGATCGATCACGGCGCCGACATCGTCGTGCACTCGCTGACGAAATTCTTGGGCGGCCACGGCAATTCGCTCGGCGGCGTCATCGTCGATGCCGGCACCTTCGACTGGTCGAAGGACAACAAGTATCCGATGCTCAACGAGCCGCGGCCGGAATATCACGGCATCAGGATCCAGGAGACGTTTGGCAATTTCGCCTTCGCGATCGCCTGCCGCGTGTTGGGTCTGCGCGATCTCGGCCCCGCGCTGTCGCCGTTCAACGCCTTCATGATCCTGACCGGCATCGAGACGCTGCCGCTGCGCATGCAGAAGCATTGCGAGAATGCCAAGGCGGTCGCGGAATTTCTGGCCGGCCATCCCGCGGTGGCATCGGTGAACTATGCGGGCCTCGCCAGCGACAGGTACAACAAGCTCGCGCGCAAATACGCGCCGAAGGGCGCCGGTGCCGTATTCACCTTCAGCCTCAGGGGCGGCTACGACGCCGGCGTCAGCCTGGTGTCGAACCTGAAATTGTTCTCGCATCTGGCCAATGTCGGCGACACCCGCTCGCTGGTGATTCACCCGGCCTCGACCACGCACAGCCAGCTCGACGACGACGCCAAGGTGAGAAGCGGCGCGGGGCCTGATGTCGTGCGCCTGTCGATCGGCATCGAGGACAAGGAGGATCTGATCGCGGATCTGGAGCAGGCGCTGAGCGCGTGATACCGCCGTCATTGCGAGGAGCTCGCGACAAAATTGCAAAGCAATTTTGCGCTGAAGCGACAAAGCAATCCATTGTATCCCCGAGCGGAGAGATGGATTGCCTCGCTGCGCTCGCAATGACGGAGCGGGCAGTCGCCCGATCGTCTACCCCAACCCGCCGTAACAAGCCTCTCATTAAAGGTCATTCCGGCATAAAGTGGCGAGGACCCGCCCCCGAACGATTCGGAGCCAACCATGCTGCGCTGGACGATGTCATTGCTGATTGCGACGTTCGTGATCGGAACCGCTGTCGCCGCCGACGGCCCCGCCGCCACCAAGCGCGCCACGGTTCGTGCCGCCAGCAATTTGCCGCCGGGCCTACCCCGGGCGCATTACAATTACCGAACCACGGTCGCCCCCGCCGCACCGCTCTACGTGCGGCGCGGCCGCCAACTGGTGGTCGTCGCCGAAGACGAGCCCGAAGTGCTGATCAAGCCGGTGGGCGTGATGCCCTACGTGCCGCTGGTCAGGGGTACGCCATTGCTGCCCGGGTCGTCGACGCTGCCCGGATATTACGGAACGAGCCATTCCTACAGCTATGACGGCCCTTATTATGGCGGCTCCTATACACCCTACTGGGCTCGCCTGCCCTACGCCTGCGGCGTGTACGGATATTGCTAACGGCCCATCAGCGACGGAGACGGACAACAGAGGTGGCAGGGGCATTGAAGAAAGACAGGGCAACAGGTTCTGCCAACGCGGTCACGGCGGATCTGGTCGCCGTCCTCGTCGCCGTCACCGAGGGCGAGCCCAAGATCATGACCATCGCCAACGATGGCGCGCTGCCGAGCGGCCCATTCGAATTCGCGCACCGTTCGCTGCAGACGGGATTGCGGGCTTGGGTCGAGGCGCAGACCGGCCATCCGCTCGGCTATGTCGAGCAGCTCTACACGTTTGCCGATCGTGGGCGCGCAGGAGATGCCAAGTCACCGCATTCGATCTCGATCAGCTATCTGGGCCTGACTCGTGAAGACAAGGTCGGCCAGGGTTTTGAGGCGCACTGGTCCGGCTGGTACGAGTATTTTCCATGGGAGGATCGCCGGGCCGGCCTTCCCGCTTCACTGGCCAAGACATTGGCGTCGCGGCTGCGGGCGTGGGCGAAATCCGCTGAGACCACCGGCCTGCAGCGCCAACGCTGGCAGCGCGCCGCCATCACGTTTGGCCTCGACGATCGCGAATGGAACGAGGAGCTGGTGCTGCAGCGCTATGAGCTGCTCTATGAAGCCGGCTTGATCCCGGAAGCGGTGCGTGACGGCGCGGCCGCCACGACCGTCATCCCGGGTAAGCCAATGACCGGAGATCATCGCCGCATTCTTGCCACCGGGATCGCGCGCCTGCGCGCCAAGATCAAATACCGCCCCGTGGTGTTCGAACTGATGCCGGCGGAATTCACCCTGCTGCAACTGCAACGCAGCGTTGAGGCGCTTGCAGGCCGGCTGGTGCACAAACAGAATTTTCGGCGCCTGATCGAGCAGCAGCAACTCGTTGAGGAAACTGGCGCAATCGCCGCCGACACCGTCGGCCGCCCCGCCAAATTGTTCAGGTTCCGCCACGGCGTGCTGGCCGAGCGGGCGATCGCCGGAACCAAACTTCCCTTATCGCGCACTTGACTTCGATTATGCTCAGGATAAGTATAAGCCAAGATATACTCACGGAGAGTATAAATGGCCAACCTCAGCTCCTCAGCGCTCGCCCGCACCGCGCCGCTTTACGATCGGGTCAAACGGGTCATCCCGCCGCCTGAATGGGCCGTCTTTGCCGACGATGTCGACGCCATTCTGGCGCTCAAGCGCGAGCGCAACGCCGTCGTCCTGGCGCATAACTATCAGACACCTGAAATCTTCCACGGTGTCGCCGACATCGTCGGCGACAGCCTGCTGCTGGCGCGCGAAGCCACCAAGGTTAATGCCGACATCATCGTGCTGGCCGGCGTGCACTTCATGGCCGAGACGGCCAAGCTGTTGAATCCGGAAAAGACCGTGCTGATCCCCGACCTTGCGGCCGGCTGTTCGCTGGCGGATTCCATCACCGCGCAGGACGTCCGGTTGATGCGCCAGCGTTATCCCGGCGTTCCCGTCGTCACCTATGTCAACACCTCGGTCGCGGTGAAGGCGGAATCCGACATCTGCTGCACCTCCGGCAACGCGCTCAAGGTCGTGGAGTCGCTCGGCGTGGAGCGGGTGATCATGCTGCCGGATGAGTACCTCGCCCAGAACATCGCCACGCAGACGGACGTGAAGATCATCGCATGGAAGGGCCATTGCGAGGTGCACGAGCTGTTCACGGCGTCCGACGTCCGGCAACTGCGCGAAAATCATCCTGATGTGACCATCCTGGCGCATCCGGAGTGCCCGCCCGAAGTGGTGGCGGAAGCCGATTTCTCCGGCTCCACGGCCGCGATGTCGGATTACGTCGGCAAGCAGCGGCCGCCCCGCGTCGTGCTGCTGACGGAATGCTCGATGAGCGACAACGTTTCCGTGCTCCATCCCGACGTGGAGTTCATCCGGCCCTGCAATCTCTGTCCGCACATGAAGCGGATCACACTGAAGAACATCCGCCATGCGCTGGAAACCGGCCGGCATGAGGTAACGATCGATCCCGCGATCGCTGCGCCCGCCCGTCGCGCGGTCGAAAGGATGCTGGCGCTATGAGCACCGAGATTTCAGCGCTCAATCACCGTCCCGTCATCATCGGCGGCGGCGCCGCCGGATTGATGACGGCGCTTCAGATGGCGCCCGAGCCGGTCGTATTGCTGTCGAAGGCACCGCTCGGCGCGGAAGCCTCGAGCCTGTGGGCACAAGGCGGATTGGCCGCAGCGATGGGCGAGGATGACGACCCTGCCCTGCACCTGGCCGATACGCTGGCCGCTGGCGCGGGCCTGTGCGACGAGGCCATTGCGAGCCGGGTCGTTCAGGCCGCGCCTGCCGCAGTCGAACATCTCGCACGGCTTGGCGTTGCCTTCGATCGTACGCCCGATGGCGGCTGGCGGCTTGGCCTCGAAGCCGCCCACAGCCGCAACCGGATCGTGCACGCCACCGGCGACGGCACGGGTCGCGAGATCATGCGCGCGCTGATTGCAGCGGTACGCCGCTGTCCGTCGGTCACGCTGCTGGAGGGCGTCGAGGCGCGCAGCCTGATCGTCGAGGATAACGCCATCAGGGGCGTGCTCGCGGTGAACGCGCAGAGGCCGCTGGTGATCGATACCGGTCGTGTCGTGATCGCGACGGGCGGTATCGGTGGACTGTTCCTCGACAGCACTAATCCTGCCGGCTGCTACGGCCAGGGACTGGCGCTGGCGGCGCGCGCAGGCGCGCTGCTCGCCGATCTCGAGTTCATCCAGTTTCACCCGACCGCCTTCGACGGGCCGTCGCGCCCGATGCCGCTGGTGACCGAGGCCGTGCGCGGCGATGGCGCCATCCTGATCGACGATACCGGGCAGCGCTTCATGGCGGATCAGCCAGGTGCCGAGCTCGCGCCCCGCGACATCGTCGCGCGCGCGGTCTGGCGCCGTCGCGCGGAGGGGCATCGCGTTTTCCTCGACGCGCGCAAACATCCGGGAGCGGAATTTGCAGAACGCTATCCCGTCATCTCCGCCTTCTGCAAAATGGCCGGGATCGATCCCGCGGCCGATCCGATTCCGGTGAGGCCGGCGGTGCACTACCACATGGGCGGTATCGCCGTTGATGGCGAAGGCCGCAGCAGCGTGGACGGCCTCTGGGCCTACGGCGAGGTCGGCCGCACCGGGCTGCATGGCGCCAACCGGCTCGCCAGCAATTCGCTGATGGAAGCCATCGTCTGTGCGCAATGGGTTGCAGAGAGCGTCACCGGCGCGAGCCACGGCCCGCTGAAAGCGCGCGTGGCCAACGCACCTGCGCCCGCGTCCGATCCTTCGGCCATACGGCCGATCCTGTCGCAAGGCCTTGGCGTGCTCCGCGACCGGCACGGCATAGAGCGCGCGATCCGCAGCCTCCATCCGCTCGCCAACGGCAGAAGTGCGGCAGCCGATCCCGCGCTGGTGGGATTGATGATCGCGGTCGCCGCCTGGCGGCGCGAGGAAAGCCGCGGCGGGCATTTTCGCACCGACTTCCCCGATGTCCTGCCTTCGGCCGTATCCTCATCCATCTCGCTCGCGGACGCACTCGACGCCGCGCGCGACATCGTTGAAACCGGTTCGCTGTTTGCCGGGAGTGCCCAGCCTTGACACTAACCCCGCTTCTGCCTGTCGTGTACGAGCCGGCGGTTCGAACCGCCCTGCTGGAAGACTTGGGCCGCGCCGGCGATATCACCGCAGACGCGATCGTTCCGACGGACAAGCGCGCCTCGCTGGTGCTGCGCGCGCGCCAGCCCGGCGTCGTGGCCGGGCTCGACATCGCGTGCTGTGCATTTCAGCTCGTCAATCCTGCCATCCAACTCGAAGCGGAGCGCCCTGACGGCAGCGTGGTGGCGCCGGGAGATGTGATCGCCGCTATCGAGGGGCCGGCACGCGGACTATTGACCGGCGAACGGACGGCGCTGAATTTTCTCTGCCACCTCAGCGGCGTCGCGACCGCAACGGCCTCGCTGGTATCGGCCGCGCAAGGCACCAAGGCGCGCATCGTCTGTACCCGCAAGACGACGCCCGGGCTGCGCGCGCTGGAAAAATATGCGGTCCGCGCCGGCGGTGGCAGCAATCACCGCTTTGGGCTCGACGACGCCATTCTGATCAAGGACAACCATATCGCACTGGCCGGCGATATCAGGATCGCGATCGAACGCGCAAAGGCGCATGCCGGCCACCTCGTCAAGATCGAGGTCGAGGTGGATACGCTAGCCCAGCTTGAACAGGCGCTCGCGATCGGCGTCGATGCCGTCCTGCTCGACAACATGGCGGTCGAGGAGCTGCGGCAGGCGGTGGCGATGACCGGCGGTCGGGCGATCACCGAAGCCTCCGGCCGCATCACGGCCGAGACGGCCAAAGCGATCGCGGCAACTGGCGTCGATCTGATTTCCGCCGGCTGGCTGACTCACAGCTCCGCCGCGCTCGATATCGGCCTCGACTATCTCGGACTCAATCGGCAGGCAGCGTAGCTCTCGGCGGACTACTCAGCCGCACGCATTGCCTTGTCCTCGCGCATCAGGCGGTTGTTGCGCTGGACCACCGAATAGCTCGCCAGCGCAAACAGGACCACTAGGCCCTGGATCGACAGCGCTTCCATGGAAGGATTCAGGCCGATCGCGGTCAGAAACGCCGAGCCCTTCACCTCGGTGACCGTGATGATCGCCTGTTCCTGGAACTCCTGCACCGCCTCGCCGATGAACTTGATCGCCATCACGAACAGGAACGCCGAGGTGACGATGAACAGCGGCCGCAGCGGAAGCTTCCGCGCAATCAGGTTGATGAAATAGAACAGCACGGCGAGGCCCACCATCGCCACCGCAAGCCCGGCGAACAGGCCCGCGCTCCAGCCGCCCTCGGTCTTCGCCAGCGCATGGATGAACAGCACGGTTTCGGCACCCTCCCGGAACACCGCGAGGAAAGCCAGTGCGCCGACCGCCCACACCGTGTCCTGCGACAGTGCGCGGTCGGCTTTATGCGCGAGATAATCCTGCCAGCCGCGCGGGTCCTGCTTCACCATCAGCCAGCCGCTGACATAGAGCATCAGGGCGGCGGCGATGAGAATGATGACGCCCTCGAGGATATCGCTGTGGTCGCCGGAGTTCAGCACCGCAAACAGCCAGGCGGCGACGAAGCTGGCGCCGACCGCGGCGAGCGCGCCGCCGTACAGCGCCTGAATGCGGTGGGCGGCACCGGCCTTGGTCAGGTAGCCCGCGAGTGCCGCGATCACCAGCATGGCTTCGAGCCCCTCACGAAGCAGTATGATGGCGGCCTGGATGAAAGCTGACGACATGAAACTGAACCTTTGTTTTGGCTCGTTTTATCGTCCAAACGATTCAAGTAAAGCGGTCGCACGCCACCCAGATGCGTCAAGGCCGTCGCGCAGCAAGAAACCCCTGCAAATCGGGCACTTCCCGCAATGACAGCAGATTAGAATTGCTCAATTTCAGCCGGGCTGTCCGAGCGGCATCGCCAGCTTCTGCCTATCGTGCTCGGTACGCCGCGCAACCAGGCGCTCGGTCTGCAGAACCGCCAGCGTCAGGACCACGATGGCTGTGGCCTGATGCGCCAGCGCGAGATCGATCGGCACCTGATGCAGTAGCGTCAGAATGCCGAGCCCGGCCTGCAGCGCGATCGCCGTCACCAAAGACCAGGCGCCGCCGACCACGGCAACACCGGCCCGTGACCTCACGCTATCGACCGCATGAAAGACCGCCAGCGCCAGCAGCGCGTAGGCAGTCATGCGGTGTTCGAACTGCACAGTGAGCGTGTTGTCGAACAGATTGCGCCACCACGGCTCTTCGAAGAACAGCCGCGCCGCTGATGGAATGAAGGCGCCATCGATCTCGGGCCAGGTGTTGTACACCCGGCCTGCGCGCAGGCCCGCGACCAGCGCGCCGAAATAGAGCTGCAGGAAGGTCAATGCCAGCAAGGCCACGGCGGTTATCTTCAGTCGTGGCGCCGCCGCAGGTTGCGGACGCGCACGCATCCGCCGCAGCGTCCAGATGATCGACGCAAAAATGATCAGCGCCAGCACCAGATGCGTCGCCAGCCGATATTGAGATACCTCGGTCCGTTGGGACAGGCCGGAGGCGACCATCCACCAGCCGACCGCCCCCTGCAGCGCGCCGAGGCCGAAGATCAGCCACAACCGCTTCTTCAATTCGGCGCTGAACGCGCCACGCCACAGAAAGTACAGGAACGGCAGCAGGTAGACCGCGCCGATCACGCGTCCGAGCAGCCGATGGCTCCATTCCCACCAGAAGATGGTCTTGAACTCGGCAAGGCTCATGCCGGCGTTGAGTTCGCGGTATTGTGGAATGGCCTTGTAGCCCTCGAACGCCTGCGCCCATTGCGCCTTGTTGAGCGGCGGCAGCGTGCCGGTAACCGGCTTCCACTCCACGATCGACAATCCGGATTCCGTCAGGCGCGTAGCGCCGCCGACCAAGACCATGACCGCAATCAGCGCGGCAACCACGATCAGCCACCATCTGACGGCGCTGGCATGCGGGGCCTGCTGTGCGGAACTAGCGGTCATAAAAGCCCGTTTTGAAATCCGTCCTGGCTCGCCCCGAAGGCGCGCTTGATTGAATTGGCGCGCCCCTTATAGTCCGCCCCTTCCTGCGCGCAACCCGCCACGAGCCTGATATATCCGACATGACGATACGCACCCGCAAATTCTTTGGAACCCTCGCTTTGCTGGTGCTGGTCGTGGTGTGGTCGCTGTTGGGCATGACCATCGCCCAGACGCCGTGGCTGGCCAGTTCAGGCCTGCTGCAGGCGATCTTCTATGTCGTGGCAGGGCTTGGATGGGTGCTGCCGGCGATGCCGATCGTGAGCTGGATGTCGCGGCCCGATCGCGCCGCTTAGACTAGACCCAATTGTCCCGGGCCGGCCTGACCGCGGGAAACATCATCCCTGACAGCAATACCCGCATCGTGCGCAGCGAACCCTGCCGGCCGTCCCAAGCGATTCGGGGCAGTGCGTGCAGGTTGGTGAACCCCCTGGCCTCGACGACGGCTGGGATCGTCGATACCGCGCTGGCGAAATCTGCCTCCTGCGCCATCACGACATGCTCCGGGCGCCAGGATTGCCGGTCGCCGAACGGATAGGCGAAATGCCTGACGGGCTGGCGCAAGGCCGTCTCCGCAACCGCCTTGCCCATCGTCATTTCGCGCTGCGCGTCCGCCCCTTTCAGGTTGGACAGTGTGGAATAGTTCACCGTTGCGCTGCCGATCGTCACCAGCGGATCGGCGGCGAGCTTGGCCAGATCGTCCCAATCCATCGAGGCGGCGCGCGACAGCGCCGCGAGATCGACGGAGTAGCGCGTGCAGAGGTCGTGGATCGCGAACGAAAGATCCGGCGGCGCCAGCGTCCGCATCCAGTTCGCGAGAAATTCGAACGTGTCGTGCTTCTCGGACGTGCTGCCCGTTGCGAAACGCCGTTCCTTGCGGTCGATCACCAGGCTGATCCGATCCTCTCGCGCGATCATCTCTTCCAGCGCGAGCCACCAGGCTTCGCCGAGCCCATCCGGAAACGCGGTGGGCAGGTAGATGGTGAAGGGCGCGCCCTGCTTCGACAACACCGGATAGGCCTGCGTGATGACATCCTTACAGCCGCCGTCGAACGTCAGGCAGGCAAACCGGTTGGCCCTTGGCAGCGTGACCGCCCGCCGGCACACCTCGTCCATCGTGATCAGGTCGAAGTTCCAGCGCTTCAGCGCACGGATCGTCCGGTCGAGAAATTCTGGCGTGATTTCACGCCACCGATTGGGCTGAAACGGCCGGGAATCCCGCGGACGCACGCGCTCGAACCGCAAAATGACGCCGGCGCCACCGCGCTGCCGCTGCTTCAGCCTGAAATAGCCGCTGAAATAGGCGAGCTCCATCCCGGCCCGCCGCAAAATTCCGAAATCCGACGCCAAACGTACCGCCCTCACCATGCGGTCGCGCTGCCCCCGCCGCGCCCGCATCGTATTACCCTTTGTTGACATTTCCCTGCGAAGGTCGGCCAAAGCCGAAATTGTAAACAAATTCATATAACACGGGCTCTGCGATGACCATGGCTGCCTCGATTGAAGGCCGGACGGCGGATGCAGATGGGTGGTCGAAGGCGAGCCGTATCGCCGGCATCGACATCGTCCAGGACCTCGCCGCGGCCGAAGCCGTCTGGCGCAACCTGGAAGGTGGGCAAACCTTCTTCACGCCGTATCAGCGATTCGACTTCCTCAGCTCCTGGCAGCGGCAGGTCGGCGCGCGCGAAGGCCTCGTTCCCTTCATCGTGATTGCCCACGACGCGGAACGCCGTCCGCTGGCGCTGCTTCCGCTCGCACTCAGGCACGCTTATGGCGCGCGCTGCGCCAGTTTCATGGGCGGCAAGCATTCCACTTTCAACATGGCGCTGTTCGATCGCGATTTCGCCGCAAGCACAACGCGAGCCGATCTCGAAGGCCTGATATCGGCGATATCGCAGCGGTCCGAAGCCGACGTCCTCGCGCTGCACCAGCAACCGGTTCGGTGGCGCGATCTGCCCAATCCACTTGCCCTGCTGCCGCATCAGCCGTCCGCCAATGATTGCCCGCTATTGGTGATGGAGCCTGGCGCCGCGCCCGCGGCGCTTGTTAGCACCTCGTTCCGGCGTCGCCTCAAGGGCAAGGAACGCAAGCTCCAGTCCTTGCCCGGCTATCGCAGTCATATTGCGTCGTCAGAGGCCGACATCACCCGGCTGCTTGACTGGTTCTTCCGCGTCAAGCCGCTGCGGATGGCCGAGCAGAAGCTGCCGAATGTGTTCGCCGATCCCGGGATCGAGGAATTCGTCCGCAGCGCCTGCACCGCGCCGCTCGCCGGCGGCAGGCACGCCATCGACATCCACGCGCTGGAATGCGACGAGGAAGTGATCGCGATCTTTGCCGGCGTCGCCGACGGGCATCGGTTCTCGATGATGTTCAACACCTACACGATGTCGGCGAATTCAAAGTACAGCCCCGGCCTGATCCTGATGCGCGACATCATCGACCACTATGCCGCACAGGGTTACCGCGCGCTCGACCTCGGAATCGGATCGGACGACTACAAGCGGCTGTTCTGCAAGAGCGACGAGCCGATCTTCGACAGCTTCATCCCGCTCAGCCAGCGCGGCAAGCTTGCCGCCAGCGTCATGTCGGGCCTCAACCGCACCAAGCGGCTGGTGAAGCACAATCCGGCGCTGCTGGAGATGGCGCAAAAGTTGCGCAGCGCGTTTGGCTAGTCTAGGCAAACGCTCTCACCCGTCATTGCGAGCGCAGCGAAGCAATCCATTTCGCCGCTTGCGGAGGCATGGATTGCTTCGTCGCTGCGCTCCTCGCAATGACGTGGCTACATCACCCCCTCACGCCGCGACCACACGTGGACCCGGCTCGACGGCATCGGAAGGCTGACACGGTCCGCTCAGCATCGTCACCTCAAAGAAGCCGACCGCCTTGAGCTGATCGCACATCAGCGCGCGCGCGTCCTGCGCCATCGACGCTTCGGGCACCACGACCGCGCGCGCCTGCGACGTCAGGAGTTCGGCCGGCAGATCGGACGCGGTGCCGGCATCCAGCAGCACATGATCGTAGACCCGCAGCAACGCGTCGATCGCAAGCGTCAGCCGCGGTGACTGAAGCTGCGCACGGTCGAAGCTGGGGCGTCCCGCGCTCACGAGATGAACGCGCGACAGCCGGTCCTTGGTGATGATCTGCGCAAACGAGGCCTCGCCCTGCATCAGTTCGGCAAGCCCCGGCGCCACCGGATCGACCGACGCCGCCGTCATCGTCGGCGAGGACGCCACGAGATCGACGACCACGATCTTTGCCTGCTGCGCCATCAGCCGCGCCAGCGTCAGTGCGGTCTGTGTGATGCTCTCGCTCGATGCCGTGCCGAGCACGGTGACCTTGCGCGCCGCGGGGCCTGCGCCAACCAGATCATCAGCCAGTTGCTCGATCTCGCTGTCCCCTGCCGCAGCATCCATGTGAGGGGCGTCGGCATGCGGCTCATTCAACGTTGGCTCTGAAACGTGATCCGCTTCAGCGAGGTTCGCCACAGGAAGCTCGGGCGCGATCGCCGCCGCACGTACCGGTTCCGGCGCAGAAGCCAAGACGACTTCGGGCACGACTTCGGGTACGATTTCGGGTGCCATTTCACGCACAACGTCCGGCGGAGCAGCACCGGGCGTCCGCGGCGCGGTCATGCGTAGCAATTCACCGGTCGCGATCGCGCCCGAAGTGAGCAGCAGGGTCGCCAGTGTCGCGATCAAGATGATCGGCAGCTTCTTCGGATAGGCCGGGGTGTTGGAAACGGTGGCACGGGAGATGATGCGACCGTCGGCCGGCGCCGCCTCGATATTCTCGCGGGTGTTGGCCTCGCGGTACTTGGCGAGATAGGATTCCAAGAGGTCCCGCTGGGCCTTGGCCTCGCGCTCGAGCGCGCGGAGCTGCACGTCCTGGCCGTTGGTCGAAGAAGCCTGTTTTTTCAACTGATCGAGGCTCGCCGTCAGGCCTTCAACCCGGCCGCCGGCGATGCGGGCGTCGTTCTCCAGCGAGCGAGACACCTTGCCCGCCTCCTCGCGCAACTGCCGATCGAGATCGGCAAGCTGGGCCTTCAATTCCTTGATGCGGGGATGACCGCCGAGCAGCGTCGAGGATTGCTCGGCGAGCTGCGCACGCAGCGTCACGCGCTGCTCGGACAGCCGGCGCACCAGTTCGGAATTGAGCACCTCGGAAGCCTCGATCGGCTTGCCGCTCTGAAGCATCTCCTTGATCAGCCGCGCCTTGGATTCGGCGTCCGACTTCAGCGCGCGGGCGTTGTTCAACTGCGTGTTGATCTCGCCCATCTGCTGGTTGGACAGCGTGGTGTTGTTGGTGCCCACGAACAGGCTCGACTTGGAGCGAAAATCCTCGACCCGCGATTCGGCCTCGGCCACGCGCTTGCGCAAGTGTTCTATTTCGCCCGAGAGCCACTGGCTGGCGGACTTCGCTTGCTGCTGCCGCGCGTCCTGCTGCAGCACCAGGTAACCTTCCGCGATCGAGTTGGCGACACGCGCGGCGAGTTCGGGATCGCGCGACTGGAATTCAATGACAATGACCCGCGACTTGTCGACCGCATAGGCCGTGAAGCGCTCATAATAGGCTTCCAGCACGCGCTCTTCCGGCGTCAACGAAAACGGATCGCGCCCGATGCCGACCAGCGCCAGCAGCGACTTCAGCGGCGACAACCCCTGCAGCACCGGATCGAATTCCGGACGCTCGGCAAGCTTGTTCTTTTTGATGATCTCGCGGGCCAGATCGCGCGATTGCACCAACTGCACCTGGCTGGTGACGGCCTCGGCGTCGAGCGCACTGCGCTCCTCGTTGCGCTCGCCGTTCGGCCGCAGGAAAACGTTCTCGCGCCCGTCGACCAGGATGCGTGCTTCCGACTTGTAGCGCGGCGTGATCATGTTGACCGCGGCCAGCGACAGCACCAGCGCGAGCAATGTCGGAACGATGATCCAGCTCCGCCTGCGCATCAACGCCTGACCAAGCGCATGCAGATCGAGATCGCCGGAATCAGATGCGGCGACGGGCTTCGGCGCCGAAGCCACAGGCCCTGCCATTGCCTGCTGCACCACCGGCTTGTCCTTGCCTGCGCGCCAGAACGCCAAACGCATCGCACACTCCCGTGGACGCAACTATCGGTCCACTCGACAGGGTCGATTACACTTCATTATGGTTGCCGCTGGGTTAATTTGCCTTGTCTGCGCGCCCGAGCAGCACCTCGCGCGCGCAGTCATTTTTTGTTAACCATCAAAGCCCTTAATCGCGGCATACTTTTCCAGGATACCTGTAATGCGAGGCATGCTCGCCCCTATTCCATATCTGATGGCTGCGCTGACGCTTGCGGGCTGCCTGACCCCGACCGCGCAGGTTCCGGTCGCATCTGAAGGCGGTCTCGATGCCTGTCGTTGACGGTCGGCCGCTTCGTATCCTGCACGCGACGCGCGCGCCGGTCGGCGGCATCTTCCGCCATATCCTCGATCTCGCCAACGGCCAGGTCGACCGCGGCCATCACGTCGGCATCATCGCCGATAGCCTCACCGGCGGCGAACGCGCCGAGCAGGCGCTGGCGGAAATCGCCCCGCGCCTCAAGCTCGGCGTTCACCGCACCGCCATTCGCCGCGAGCCGCTGCCGTCCGACTTTCTGGTGTGGGCCCGGTTCCAGCGCATGATGCGCCAATTGAAGCCAGACGTGCTGCACGGTCACGGCGCCAAGGCCGGCACCTTCATGCGCCTAAAGACCGCTTCCCGCGACAGGATCAGGGTCTACACTCCGCACGGCGGCTCGCTGCACTATCCGCTGTCGACGCTGAAGGGCAACATCTATGCCCGTGTCGAACGCGCCCTGATGAACGATACCGACCTGTTCCTGTTTGAAAGCGCGTTTGCTCGCAACACCTACCAGCGCACCATCGGCACGCCGAAGGGACTGGTGCGATGCGTGTTCAATGGCGTCACCGCCAGTGAATTCGATCCCGTCGTCAAGGCGGAGGACGCCACCGACCTGATCTATGTCGGCGAGTTCCGGCACATCAAGGGCGCCGACCTTCTGATCGATGCGGTAGCGCGGCTGCGCGTCAACGGCCGTCCGGTGACGCTCACGCTCGCAGGCGACGGAGAGGAAAGCGAAGGCCTCAAAGCCCAGGTCGCGCGGCTAGGCCTCGGCGAGGCCGTGCGCTTTATCGGCCACGTCAAGGCGCGTTACGGCTTCTCCAAGGGCTCGCTGCTGGTGGTTCCCTCCCGCGGAGACTCGATGCCCTACGTCGTGATCGAGGCGGCGGCCGCCGGCATTCCGATGGTCGCCGCCAATGTCGGCGGCATCCCCGAAATTTTCGGCTCCCATGGCGATGCCTTGTTCGCGCCGAGCAACGCCACCGCCATGGCCGATGCCATCGAAGCCGCGCTGAAGGATCCGGCCGCGACGATGGAGCGGGCCAAATCGCTGCGCGAACGAATCTTCGAGCATTTTTCGCAGAAGGCGATGGTCGAGGGCGTTGTTGCCGGCTACCGCGAGGCGTTTGCCAATCGTTAACCGAAAATTACCAACGTAACTGTTTCTTCCGATTTGTCCCGTAAGTCCGTGGTGTGGGGAATTCCGCACCGGCGGGCACGTTGCTGTGTGCCCGCTCAAGAACGGACGTGGACCAGTGGAACCGATTAACGCACGCTCGATGCTCGATGCCGCGGCGAACGCCAGCGCCGATCATCCGCAGATCGAACGGCGCCGCAGGCTGTCTCCGGCGGCGCTCGCCGTCACCAATCAGAAAGTTGGCCGCGCCTATTCGCCAATCGTGATCGCAGGCGTGGTTCGCGTGATCGATTTCGCGATGTTGAGCGCGATCGGCACCGCGCTCTATTTTGGTTACGTCGTGCCTCTCGGAGGCCTTTCCTGGGAATTTCTCGCGGCGATTTTCGGCATGGCGGCAACGGCCGTGATCTGCTTCCAGGCGGCCGATATCTACCAGGTGCAGTTATTCCGTGGCCTTCTTCGCCAGATGACGCGGATGATTTCATCCTGGGCATTCGTGTTCCTGCTGTTCATCGGCGCATCCTTCATCGTGAAGCTCGGCAGCGAGATTTCGCGGCTGTGGCTTGCGGCGTTTTTCGTGAGCGGCCTCGCGGCGCTGGTCACGGAGCGTGTGTTCCTACGCTCGCTGGTGCGCCGCTGGGCCCGCCAGGGCCGGCTCGATCGCCGCACCATCATCGTGGGCGCGGACCAGAATGGCGAAGAACTCGTCCAAGCGCTCAAGACGCAGGACGATTCCGACATCCATGTGCTCGGCGTGTTCGACGACCGCAACGACGACCGCGCGATGGACACCTGCGCCGGCAGTCCCAAGCTCGGCAAGGTCGACGACATCGTCGAGTTTGCGCGCCGCACCCGCATCGACCTCGTGCTGTTCGCACTGCCGATTTCGGCCGAGACGCGCATTCTCGATATGTTGAAGAAGCTGTGGGTGCTTCCAGTCGATATCCGCCTTTCGGCCCATACCAACAAGCTGCGCTTCCGTCCCCGCTCCTATTCCTATCTCGGCAAGGTGCCTACCCTCGACGTGTTCGAGGCGCCGATCACCGACTGGGATCTGGTGATGAAGTGGCTGTTCGACCACGTCGTCGGCTTCGTGATCCTCGTGCTGGGGCTGCCGGTGATGGGGTTGGTCGCGCTTGCGGTGAAGCTCGATAGCCCGGGGCCGATACTGTTCCGCCAGAAGCGTTTCGGCTTCAACAATGAGCGCATCGATGTCTTCAAGTTCCGTTCGATGTACCACCATCAGGCCGATCCGACCGCCGCCAAGGTCGTGACCAAGAATGACCCGCGCGTCACCCGCGTCGGGCGCTTCATCCGCAAGACCAGCCTCGACGAACTGCCGCAGCTCTTTAACGTCGTGTTCAAGAGCAATTTGTCGCTGGTAGGGCCCCGCCCGCACGCCGTGCAAGGCAAGTTGCAAAGCCGCCTGTTCGACGAAGCCGTCGACGGCTATTTCGCGCGCCACCGCGTCAAGCCCGGCATCACCGGCTGGGCGCAGATCAACGGCTGGCGCGGCGAAGTCGACACCGACGAGAAGATCCAGAAGCGCGTCGAGTTCGACCTGTATTACATCGAGAACTGGTCGGTGCTGCTCGATCTCTACATCCTGCTCAAGACGCCGATCGCACTGATGACCAAGAGCGAGAACGCGTATTGAAGGATCGCCAGCCGTCATTGCGAGCCAACGGGCGGCGCTTTGCGCCGACCGTTGGCTCGCTGTGACGAAAGCAGCGGTTCGATTGTTCTGTTGAGTTGCGTGAGTATGTAATGTCGTATGCGGCGACAGCCGGGGGATCGCTCCCATCGATAACGGCCGCGCCCGGCGTGCTCGCGCTGCAGCGCGCGCTGGTTTGGCTGGTGGGTGCATCCATCGCCATCGTCTTCATCGAGCCGAGCCCCTATGAGCTGGCGACGCTTGCCGCCTCGGTGATCTTCTTCGCAACGGGCGCGCGGATGCGGCTGGTGTTCATGCCGCTGCTGTTGCTCTTGTTCCTGCTCAACCTCGGCTACAGCATCAGTGCGGTCGCCGTCATGGATCGGCCCAATGTGCCGAGCTGGATTGCGACCTCCTGGTATATGGCGATCACGGTCCTCTTCTTCGCGATGGTGATTTCCGAGGATACTGCGGCGCGGCTCGACATGCTCCGGCGCGGCCTCATCGTCGGCGCGATGATTGCGGCGCTCGCCGGCATCGCGGGTTACTTCAATCTCGTCCCCGGCGGGCGCGACCTGCTGACGCTGTATGACCGCGCCCGCGGCACCTTCAAGGACCCGAACGTGTTTGGCGCGTTCCTGGTCCTGCCGGCGCTGCTCGTGCTGCAAAGCGTGGTCACGGACAAATTCGGCAAGGCGTTCCGCAGCGCGATCGTGTTTGGCATCATATCGTTGGCCATTCTCCTGGCGTTCTCACGCGCTGCGTGGGGCATGCTTGTCATCACCTCGGGCTTCGTGCTGGCATTGATGGTGCTGACCAGCCGCTCGCAGTCGCAGCGCTCGCGCATCATCGTGATGGCGCTCGTTACCGTAGTGCTGGCGGCCGCCCTGGTTGCGGTGCTGCTGTCGTTCGATTCGATTGCGCAGCTATTCAAGGAGCGCGCCAGCCTGGACCAGAGCTACGACGAAGGCCGCTTCGGCCGGTTCGGCCGGCACATCCTCGGCGCAGAAATGGCGCTGGGTCTGCCATTCGGCATCGGACCGCTACAGTTCACCCGCTACTTCCCGGAAGACACCCACAATTCGTACCTGAACGCGTTCATGTCGGGCGGTTGGCTCTCCGGCGTCTGCTATCCGGCGCTGGTCTTCGTCACGGTTCTGACGGGCTTCCGGTATGTCTTCGTCCGCGTGCCCTGGCAGCCGGCCTATCTGGCAATCTTCGCAGCCTTCCTCGGCACGGTCGGCGAGAGCTTCATCATCGATACCGACCATTGGCGGCACTTCTGGATGATGCTGGGAACGATGTGGGGCATGTTCGTCGCCGCCGAACGCTGGAAGGCGGGTGCCGATCCGCGCTCATAGTGCCGACGACCCGTGCGACTACAATCCGAGGCTATTGCTCCACCGTGAACGTCAACCCAGCGTGATCAACCAATCGCTTGATCAGCTTGTGCTGCATCGCTGCACCCGGCGTCCAGATGCCGGCCGGGACATCGGGCGCGTCGCGCAGCAGGCAGATCGCGCATTCGGAGATCATCTTCGAGGTCGAACCGTAGGGATCGCGGTCGCCTTTCACGGATGCACGGACTTGGCCTCCATCAGGCGCGATCGCGACATAGAGCAAATCGTAAAGGCCATTTTCCCGCTCTTCCTTCGACGGCCCCTCGCCCGGCTTGCGTGCATTGGGGCCGGTCTTTTCGTTGTTCGCAGCCATCACAAGCTTCGCGTTCGCTTCTCCCTGATCGCCGGGACCGGTCAATACCATCTCGTCGTAGACGAACTCGCGGCCGTACGGGAATCCCATAAGCATGTTAGAGCGATGAACGTTGCGCGTGTTGATCAAGGCCATCATGAAAGGCGCGGCCCAGGATTGAAGATCTTCTTCGTAAACCGGCTTGTTACCGCGCGGCTGTCGCACGCCGCTGAATCCCGGTGTGAGCGCAAAGGGATCGTTCAGGATGGAGATGAGGCTGAGATCCTTGGCGACAGCATCGAACGTCGCCTTGGCGCTTGCGGCAGTACCGCCAGAGAGCGTGCCGCGCATATCGCGCACCCGACCTTTGACGCGAGAGGCGGGCACACCCAACACGCGCTTGGCCTCCGTCTGGACGAAGAACGCGCCAAGTTCAAACGGTAGCGAGTCGAAGCCGCATGAGAACATGACGCGCGCCCCGCTTGCTTTCGCCTGCGCCTCGTGCGCGTCGATCATTTGACGCATCCAGATCGGCTCGCCGCAATAGTCGAGATAATCGGTGCCAGTTGCAGCGCAGGTGGCGACTAGATCGCTTCCGTAAAGCTGATATGGACCGACACCCGCAATCACCGATTTCGTCTGCTCCACCATCGCCTTCACCGACGCAGGATCGGCCGCATCGGCCACGATCAGCGGCGTATCGGCAGCCGCACCGATCGCGTCACGGACGGCAGCGAGCTTGTCCTTGCTGCGACCGGCCATCGCCCATTTCAGGCTCCCGTCACCTTTGTAATGCTCGGCGAGATATTCGGCGACGAGTTGGCCGGTGAAACCGGTGGCGCCGTAGACGACGATGTCGAATTTCGAAGAGTTCATTCTGGATTCCCTGCTGGTCGATAATTATCGCCGTCATTGCGAGGAGCGAAGCGACGAAACAAATCCACTCTCGCCTTGCCGCACCATGGATTGCTTCGCTGCGCTCGCAATGACGGCTTCGGCTGCATTTCGCAAGCCTATTTCTTTCCGTAGGACACGCCCATCCCGGCGCGCACGTCGGCCTGAATGCCATAGGGCGCGATCGGATAGCGCAGGCCGTTCTTCGCGAGCTGCTTCATGCCTACGATGGCCTTGGCAAGATGCACCGGCTTGAGCGCGATCAGCATCTCCTCATCAGGCACGCCGCCGTAACGCCGTTCTGCAAAGCACGGCAGCGAGAGCGACGGCTCGCCAGTCTTCAGCGCCCTGCCCCAGGAATCCGCGCAGGCGGTCTCGCCGACCACGCCCCATTCGAATTTCTTGTATCCGGTATATTGCAGGCCGTTGATCAGAATGATCATCTGACCGGGCGTTGCGTAGACCAGACAAATATCCGGCGGATTGAGCCGCCCGCTGGTGAGCGGGCTCACTGCCATTGCTTCATACTGGCCGAAGGGCACAACGTCGAGCGCTTCCTGACGCTTGCGTGCGTCTTCGGCGGTGCCATGCCAGACGCCGACGTAGTTTTCCCCCGCGAGCCACTTCTCGTCCTGCGGAGCAAGCCCGATCACCGCACGGCATTGCGCGCCGACCAGATCGTCGCCGGTGATGCCGACGGTCCAGCCGAGCCGCGAAGCCATGCTGACGATCTGGTCGGTGGTATGCACCGCCGAGGGACGCCGGATTTTTGGAATTGCCGTCATCTGCTCGACGCTGGCAAACATCTTGATACCGATCACAGTCGTCTTTAGCCGTAGCAGGCTGTTCAGGTCGGCCACCATGCCGGCCAAATCGAGCGTTCCCGGCATCTGCTGTTGCATGGCGTCAACTCCCAAATCGGCGCGCTTAGCCGGCGCCTGTCCTTCGATTGTAGCCCGGCTGGCTGCCCGCTGCTACTTTGCCGGACCCGGCAACAACTCGTCGATCTTGCCGGTTGCGCGGTAAGCGATCAGGCCCATCCATTCGCGCACCGCCACGTCGGTCCGTCCCAGTCCATCGATCGCGATATTGGTGAAGTCAAATACGTCGTCACGTCCGCCGACCCGCCAGTCGACGGGATAAGGTTCGACCGCAAATCCCGCCTTCCGGAACAGGCCGATCGATCGCGGCATATGGAAGGCCGAGGTCACCAACAGCCAACGCTCGCCTTCCTTGGGCGCAAGCAGCGCCTTGGAGAATTCCGCATTCTCCTGCGTGTTGCGGGAACCCCGTTCCATGATCATCCGCGACTTGTCGATGCCGAGGCTTTCGAAAATGGCGCCAGCGAAATCGGCTTCCCTGGCGTCGTTCCAAATCAGATTCGCGCTGCCGCCGGAGAAAACAATGCGCGCCTTTGGGTAGCGGTGTGCCAGCGCGGCCGCCGCGATCAGGCGATCCGGCGAGCTGCGCACCACCGGCCTGCCGTGCGCAGTGGAAAGATCGGCTTCGATCGACGCGCCGAGCACGATGATGCCATCAGGCGCGCCGCGCGCCCCGTCCCATGGCGGAAAGCGCTGCTCCAGCGGATAGAGCAGCAGGTTCCCGAGCGGCGACAATCCGCAAATGACGAGCAGCAGAACGGCTGCGATCACCAGTTTGCGGCCGAGCGATGCAAAGCGGGTGAACATCAGGATGGCGCCGACGAAGCCTACGCCGATCAGCAGATTCGTCGGTAACAGCAGAAAGCCGAGTGTCTTGGAGAGGACAAAAAACAAGGCAAGCCTCACGGATAAGCAAACTCGTCATACGCGGGCTTGACCCGCGTATCCATCCTTCTTCGCAAAATGCCCATTTGGAAAATGATCGATTGCCGGATCAAGTCCGGCAATGACAAATTGAACATGACATTCCCGGCAAGAAAGCCTTTCGCATGCCCCATCATCACCTGCATTCCAGCCCCGAAACCTGCCACTGGGGCTTCTTCGAAGCCAAATTGAAGCCCGTCCTGACCATCGCCAGCGGCGACGAAGTCACCATCGACACCGTGACCGGCGGCCCGGACGTTGTGCCTGATCGCAGCAAGTTTCACGTACCTCCCGAGCTTGCCGACATTCACGCGCGAAGCGAGCGGATGCTGCCGGGCCACATTCTCACCGGCCCGGTCGCCGTGGAAGGGGCTGAGCCCGGCGACGTGCTGGAGGTCGAGATTCTCGACGTCCAGCTCCGGCAGGATTGGGGCTACAATCTGATCCGTCCGCTGGCGGGGACGCTACCCGACGATTTTCACGAAACGCGGATCCTGAACATTCCGCTCGACCGCGAGCGGATGGTGGGACGGATGCCGTGGGGGCTCGATCTGCCGCTCAAGCCGTTTTTCGGCGTGATGGGCGTGGCGCCGCCACCCGCCTGGGGCCGCATCACCTCGCTGATCCCGCGCGCGATGGGCGGCAATCTCGACAACAAGGAGCTGGGCGCCGGCGCCAAGCTGTATCTGCCGGTGTTCGTGCCGGGCGCGCTGTTCTCCTGCGGCGACGGCCACGGCGTGCAGGGCGATGGTGAAGTCTGCGTCACCGCGATCGAGACCGCGCTGCAGGGCCGCTTCCGTCTGACGCTGCGCAGGGGCCTGCGGCTCGCCTATCCCCGCGCGGAAACGCCTGACCATTACATGACAATGGCGATGGACCCCGATCTCGATCAATGCGTGGTGCGGGCGTTGCGCGACATGATCGTGCTGCTCGGCGAGAAGCGCAATCTGTCGCGCGAGGATGCCTACACGCTCTGCAGCCTCGCCGCCGATTTGCGCGTGACGCAAACCGTAAACGGCTCCAAGGGCATTCACTGCATGATCGCGAAGGCGGTCGTGCACGGCTGATCGGACGACCTGCGCCTCTTCAAAAAGGAGAGCGCAGCTTCAACCGCGCGTAGAACAATACGCTGGTCTTTCCGACCAACGCAGTCCCCTGCACTTGCGCGCCATCGGCGGCGTACGACCCGCTGAAGCCGCAAGTGACTTCGCGCCCGCCGAACAGCGGCAGCGCGCCAACCGATTTCGTGTGCTCGTTGGTGATCAGTTCACCGCGCCACTTGCCGCGATCTGCGGTGTAAGAGCCGGTGTAATAGAAATACGAGTCACCGCCGGCGATCTTGCCGTCGCGCAGCACAATCACGCCGTGCGCGCGGCCATGCCCGCCGTCCGTCATCTCGATATGAATGGTGTAGAGACCGTTCGTTACCGTCATTGCGCCCTTGCCGCCGTCCCAGGACATCATCGGCATTCCCTGCAGCACGAAGCAATGGGGAAATGGCCCGCACGGCTGGATCGTTTCGCCGCGCCTGTAACCGCCGTTAAGACTGCCGCGCGCTGCGCGTCACGGGCGCTTTGGTTAATCCACAAACCCGACTTCGACTTTTGATATGTTTTTTCAAATGGATAGAAAGCTATCCACAAGTCGTTTGACTCATGTGTGTAAAACTAAATAGAGTCGAAATAGTAACTTTTCAGTACAGCATTTAAAAGTTAGCGTTCTCCATGGCTACAGAAAAAGCCGAAACCGACCGCGTTCCCGTGACCTTGGCGCTCTCGACCATCGCTTATATGGAAAGATTGGTGAGACAGGGCACCCACGGCACAAGTGTTCCCGGCGTTGCAAGGACCCTGATCGAGGAAGGCATTCGGCTCGCCATCAAGGATGGGCTGCTTGCAATCCGCGACAACGGCAAGACGTCCTGACGGGAGCAACGCGGCGGTTTTCACAGAATGTGGAACCGAGAAAATGCTTACGAATATACCGACCTGGACCACCGATCGCGTCGAACTCCTGAAAAGCCATTTTGAAGCCGGCCTCACCTGCCGCGAGATCGCGGCCAGCATCGGCGTCAGCCGTAACGCCGTGATCGGCAAACTCTCGCGCCTGCAACTGACGCGCGGCCCCGCCCCCGCCGAACCGCGTCCGACCAAGGCTGCCAGGGAGCGTTCGCGGAAATCCATTCCCCGGTTGCAATATCAAATACTGCAGGCCGTTTACGAAAACGCGCAGCCGCTGCAAGAAGAGCCAATCGCCAGCAACCAGCGCTGCTCGCTGCTCGAACTCAGCAACGAGCGGTGCCGCTGGCCGATCAGCACGCCAGGCGCAGAGGATTTCTGCTTTTGCGGCAATACGCCGGTGGAAGGCATGCCCTATTGCTCGGGCCACACCCGCCTCGCCTACCGCCCGGGTTCGCGTCAGCGCGTCTCGCGCGCGTGAGCGGCATCAGTTGCCGTGAAAGCACGTCCAGAATGCAGAGCTTCGGTTCTGATTCCATCAGAACCGATCGTCCACTAACCGAGCCGCCAGCCGACCTCTTCCGTAAAGCTCTTGAAGAACTCCGGCGTGTAGGCCTTCTCCGGGGCCTGCCGTACCCGCTCGTCGAGCTTGTGCGCATCGTCGCCGACGAGAATCCGCCAGCGCTCGGCCTTGACGCCGTCGAGGATGATTTTTGCCGCAGCCGCCGCCGTGGTCGGCGCCTCCTCGCGGAAAGAGCGCGCGCGGTCGAGCGCGATCTTCTGGATATCGTCGTCCGACATCGGCGCGGTGTCGATGCCCATGCCCTTCAGGCGCTGCCGGGTCGCCAGGATCTCGTTCGGGCTGAGTTCATCGGATTCCGAGCCGCTCTGGATCTTGCGCGAATTGGCAACGATCGAGGTGCCGATATGCCCAGGCATCACGACAGAGCATTTGATGTGCGGGGCGTTGAGCCGCAGATCCGTCATCAACGCTTCGGTAAAGCCTTTCACTGCGAACTTGGCGGCGCTGTAGGCCGTGTGCGAGGCACCCAGGCCCACGGATGCCCAGAAGCCGTTGACACTCGATGTGTTGATGATGTGGGCCTCGTCGGCCTTCATCATAAGCGGCAGAAAAGTGCGAACACCGAGATAGACGCCGCCCCAGCAGATGTTGAAGGTGCGCTCCCATTGCTCGCGCGTGTTGGTGAACAGGCTGCCACCGCCGCCGATGCCGGCATTGTTGAACAACAGATGGATCTTGTCGGTCGCCTGCTGCTCGATCAGTTCGTCACGGAAGCGCTGCAGATGCGCCTCGATGGAAACGTCGGCGACATGGGTGGTGACGCGCAGGCCCCGCGGCAGCCTTTCCGCCTCGCACAGCCGCTTGGTCTCGGCCGTCGCTTCCGGCGAGACGTCGCACATCGCGACATTGCAGCCTTCGGCCACGAGCTGACGCGCGAGCTCGCGGCCCATGCCCGTGCCGCCCCCGGTGATCACGGCGAACTTTCCGGCAAAATCCTTCATTGAGACGCTTACCTCGGTTTTCAATTTTTGAGTTGGGGCCCTCATGGCATGGAGCCCGTGCGGAACGACAGTAACAGGTGGGAGCTGCCGGTAAAGCGGTCCGCGAGACGGGCGGCTCGATTGTCTTACAGGGCGTTTTCGCGCAGCGGAATTACTCTGCTGCCTCGCGCGAGCCGCCGAGCGCGCCCAAACCCTCCAGCGCCTTCCGGATCGCGGCCTGCTGCGCGGGCGATGCTTCCGGCATCGGCGCGCGGGAGAATGTCGTCGGCAGCCCCTGCAACGACTGCGCATAGCGCGTGCATGCCGGCAGATTGTCCGAGACGATCACGTTCCACAGCGTCAGCAGTTTCTTGTGCAGCTCTAGTGCGCGAGCGTGGTTGCCTGCCTTGACCACATTCCAGAGCTCGACGGAAGCATGCGGCGCGGCGCTCAGGATCGCCGCGATCGAACCATGCGCGCCGAGCGTATAGGACGGGTACATCAGCGCATCGACCGCGCTGTAGATCAGTTTGTCCGGCGCCATCATCATGAGGTCGGCAAACAGTTTCAGATCACCCGCACTCTGCTTGACGCCGACGATGAGCGGCACCTCGTTCATGATCCGCGTCAGCAGCGCTGGCGACAGATAGGACCAGGGCACGACGTTGTAGATGATGATCGGCATACCGGTTTCGTCGGCCATGCGGCGGAAATGGTCGACCATCGCCTGCTCGTCCGGCTTGAACAAATAATGCACCGGCGTCACCTGCAGCGCTGCAACATCCATGTCGCGCACGAGCTTGCCGCGCCGGATCGCATCACGGGTGGAATCGACGATGATGCCGGCGATCACGGGCGCGCGCCCTTTCGCGGCCTCCACCGTTGCCGCCACCAGATCACGATATTCCTCGTGATCTAGCGTATGCCCCTCCCCGGTCGAACCGCCGGCCGCCATGCCGTGGCTACCGGCCGCGATCAACCAGTCGACCTGGGGAGCAACGAGTTTGAAATCAATCTCGCCGTCCTTTCGGAACGGCGTCGTCATTGGCGGTATCACGCCGGTGGGGCGCATTTTCATGGCCTGCCCTCGCTGTTTCCATCCGGTACGTGCGGGCGTATCTCCCGCTTTCGCAAACCAAGCCTACCGAAGGTCGGAGCGGCGATCCAGTTGCGGAATCGACACGGCAGAGTAGCGGAAACGCCGCGTCTGCATTTGCGCGTGGTCTCGACCCGCGGGGACCACATGCCGCGTTCCCGGCGGTCGGCCGGCTGAGGCAAGCCTATCGAATGTCGAAGCAGCGTTTCCAACGTCAACGCTGACGGTCAGATCGGCGATAATGCATTGCGAGCCGATGCAGGGCGCACTTCACACATTTCGAGCTGATCGTCTCGGGTCAGTGCTTGCAGATGTCGCGGGTTGCTTGCTCGCCGCGCATGACCTGCATTATTTCGGCCGGGGCAAAACTGCCGAAATCGCCGCCCACAAGCGTACCGTAACGACGGTGGTTCTTGAGCATGAGCAATAAGCGATCGCTGACATTTTCGATGTCGCGTGCGTCGCTGGCTGATATCGCCGGCTTGCCCGCGGAAGCGCTGGTCTGCTTCGCGTAGGCAAAGAACTTTGTGGTGGCTTCTACTGCCGCTGCGCGGTTATCAGGATCGCAGAGTTCGCGATCATCCAGCGCGTAAATGCAGCTCGCCAATTGTCCCCATGTGTTGGCCAGATTGAGTGTCTGATTTTCGGACCAGCGGTCTGACTTGCCAAGCATAGAGGAAACGTTTGCCTGCATACTGCCGGCCTTCAGGACGAAGTACGCCGCGCTCGGCTCCATCTTGTTGGCGTCCGGACCGAGGTCCATCACTTTGAAGATACAGCTTCGCACCACCGGCGCGGTTTCCGGCCGCCCGATACGACTGGTGTCGGCGAACAACGAAACACTGGGCCCGACCGAGACGAAACTTGACATCGCACTCGTTACTTTCGGGCCCCAGATCCACCCGCCGACCACGAGGAAACCTCCGATGAAGGCCAGCATGAGGGTGAGAGCCTGACGGATCAATTTTCAAGCTCCCGCTGCTAAGCCCTGGGGCAGTTGTCGGTCGCGCCCTTGTAGCGATCGAGCATCGGCTTTATTGGCGCCGGGACGGTCCAGCCGAAATCCGCGGTGATCAGGCGGCCATTGCTGGCGTCCTGCATCAAGGCCGCGTTGATCGCGCGATTGCGTGGACTGTCCCAGAGATCTCTGACCGTCGACATTTCGGATTCGCCATATCGCTTGGCGGTATTCATCATCTCATCGAATTTCGCAAAATAGCGACCGATGTAATCGACGATGTAGGCGCGATTGTCCCGCTCGCAGACCGCGTTCGGGTGCGTGACGAGATAGCAGTTCAGCGCCGCCGTCATCTCTTTCGCGCTGGTGAGGTCTCGCCAATCGACGCGATGCTTGTCGGTCGAAAGCTTCGGGAGCTGCCCGTCCCTTTCGAGATGTTCAAGCGCGGGGTAACACGCCTCGCGTATTTTGGCCGCTTTCCACTCGCCCATGCGTTCGCCGCCCGGCAGGTAATCCCCGGAATGGCCCAGGACGAAGTAGTTGATCAGGTTCACACCTAGAAATATGCCGCCTAGAACAAAGGCTGCACGCATCAAGAAATTCATGGCCTCACGCACCTGCAGAGGTTGCAATCGGCTCTATATAGCGGCGTCCGGATGTGCCGGGAAGGTTGGCATCAGTTCGATCTGCCGGTTGGGTTAAGCCGGACTTACTACCTGCCGGCATGCCCCAAGATGCCGCGCGTCTCCGGCCCGTTGGGGATGCGCAGGTATCGAGCTTGGTTGGGTCATGAGAGCCGTGGGGGACTATTTCGCGGTCAGCGTCGCTTGAACCTTGAGCGCGCGGCAGCGACCTACATACCGGAGGCAGTATCAATAAAAACGAACAGGAGGCCGCCATGACCCAGTGGCGCGATACCATGGTTGATCGACCGGAAACGAATGGTGCGGCCTATTTGACGGGCTGGACAGTCAGCGGAATAGCTGTGTTGGGGACCATTGTTGCCGTCTGGGTTCTCGGCATCTAGCAGCGATCACAATCGCCACCCGTGAAAGAATTGGTCGGAGCGAAAGGATTTGAACCTTCGACCCCTAGTCTCCCAGACTAGTGCGCTAACCGGGCTGCGCCACGCTCCGATGCCGTAACGGCTTTGATGGAATAGGGAAATTCTGCCCCACGCGCAAGCCGGGTTTCGGCCGTTTGTGAACATAAAGGACACGAAAAGCACGCTCGGGACCGAAAAGTCCCGGAAAAGTCCCGGACTAGGTTCGCGGCCTGTTCTGGATCGGGCTTACGTGACCTATGATTGTTCCATTGGGAAGGGCGAACGACCGGGAGGGGCAATCCGATGTACAAGGCCATTTTGGTGGCAGCACTGGTGGCGGTGAGCACCGCAGCGAGCCATGCCGTGTTTTTCACGTATTCAGAATGGGCCAGAATGCCCGATAACTTGCGGGCCGTGTACATTTCCGGGTTGTACGACGCCCTCATATCGTTCGTTGACAACGATTCGGGCGAGAAAGTCGCGTTGCACTACCAGACGTGCATTTCGCGCGCGAAGATGCAGAACGCTCAATTGGCCGAAAACACCCTGGCTTATGCGAAGTCTCGTCCCAATGTTCAATCAAGTGGAGTCGGTGGTGCGTTGATCGGCTATCTCATTGAGCTTTGCGGCAAGCCGCCACAGTAAACAGCCACTTGGAGCCGTCCCAACGGGACAACGATAACTGGCCAAGGGGATTCCTTCCCCGGCCCCAAGGGAGCAGTGTGGGAGGATGCGTGATTTAGAGCCGGTCTCGTTTATGAAGGCCGTGACGGAAATGCGGCACTTCATCGTTACTATCGAGCGCATCCCGAACCAATCGGCCCGCGTCGGTGAGGACGACAGAGCCAAAATTCTCTCACCGCTTATCAACGAACTGATAGGCGCGCTAACGAAGGTTGAAGCCCGCTCCGCTTTAGCGAGCGCCGCCAGACTCAGACTTAACATCGAGAACGGGAATTCCGGCCTGACTTACGAGGCCGTCAGAAACACCTTGTTAGATATCGAAAGCCGTTTCGCCGATCACCTAAGCGATATCAAGCTGTTTGTCCTTAATTGGCAGGAGGCTTCCCTATTCGGGCCAGCCGACAACGTTCTAGGCAATCAGCGCCCCATCGAAGGGTTTTCTCGCGCATATCCGAACGCTGCGTTTGAGATCGAGGAAGCCGCAAAGTGTATCGCGCTAGAGAGATATACGGCATGCGTTTTTCATTGCATGAGGGCACTAGAGCACGGCATCAAGGCGCTGTGCGCGCTACTTGGTGTTCCAGACGTAACAAAGCCAGCCGAGAAGAATTGGGGCGCAATTCTCAAAGCGATTAAAGAGAGGATTGACGAGAAATGGCCCGCGAAGACTCGCCTGCCAAATACGCGAGGCGCAAAGATTGAAGCGCTCTACGCTACCTTGGACGCGATTAAGAATCCTTGGCGTAACGCTACCATGCACGTCGAAAGTATATACGCCCCGCATGAGGCCCTGCACATCGCGAGGTGTACGGGTGTGTTCTTGATAGAACTGATGAAGCACTGCGACGAACACGGCATAGTCACGGAAGAGTCGCCCGCTCAAGCTTCGGTTGGCGAAGCGATAGTCGAAACCAACACTGTTGCTGAACCGTCCACTCCCTTGCAGCCAGCCACAGAAAAATGAAAAGCATCCTGCCGTTCCAACCACCCTTCCAACCGCTTCCAACGCCTTCCAACGATGGGTTCGCTCTCTCCCCCTTATACCCCCGGGCCGTTGGAAGGAACGGCCCCGGTCGGAAGACCGGGCCGTCCTGTCCAACGGCTAATGAGAAAGAAAGCCGAGCCGCGTGGGCGTGTACTCACAAATTTCGGGATTGTCCGCTTCCTGAGGTAGGGCAGACATCGCCCTGACCGGCCGGGAACATCTTCAAATGACCCGTAGCCGTTCTGCGCCACGCGCCGCATTTGTGACGCAGCATTTGCACATGCAGTGAGTGCGACGACCATCGAGACGTGATACTCTGCGCTCGTCGTCCTCAAACTGCGTTGAGGGTCGAATGAAGCGGCGGGAGTTCATCGCGGGCACTACGGCGCTGCTCGTTTCGCCACGCCATTCGCGGGCCCAAGGGACGCCTCGCCGAATCGGTTTCTTGGCCTCTTTCTTAGATCAGCCAGGTCGCGAGGCATGGCGCAGTGGCCTGCGCGATCACGGTTGGATCGAAGGCAAGAACCTGATCATTGACTACCGATTCTTCGAGGTCCAGCCCGAGCGCGCACCGGCGCTCGCGGCTGAACTCGTCGCCCTCAAGCCCGATCTTGTAATTGCCGTCGGGCCACGAGAAGCCGCAGCCCTGAAATCGGCAACTGCAACTATTCCTATTGTATTCGTGGTCGTGTTCGATCCCGTGGGGCTCGGCCTCGTCCAAAGTCTCTCCCGCCCAGGCGGCAACATCACGGGTCTTGCGACCTACGTGCCAGGAGATTGGGTCGCAAAACGAATAGAAATCCTCCGGGAACTGGTCCCTGGCGCCCCGAAAATTGCGATCTTGGTCAATCCGGGCAACCCAATACACAGGCTGATATTAGCCGAGGAGGTACCCAGCACAGCTAGGAAGCTAGGCGTGGCTCTGCCGATAGTTGAGTCGACGACGGCCGAGGAACTCGACATCGCCTTTGCCTCGGCCGCTTCCCAGCGCGCCGATGCAATCATTGTGTTTGCCGATCCTCTGACCATGCGCCAGGCCCCGCGAGTTGTCGCGCTCGCGGCAGAACATCATCTGCCCGCGATTTATCTCTTCCGACAATTCGCCGATGGCGGATTGGTCGTCTACGGCCCCGATATATTCGATCTGCTACGCCGTGCAGGCGGCTACGTCGATAAGATCCTCAAAGGCGCCAAGCCTTCCGATCTGCCGGTAGAGCAGCCGACCAAGTTCGATCTGGTGATCAACATGAAGACTGCCAAAGCGCTCGGCCTCACCGTGCCGACCTCGTTACTCCTTCGCGCTGATGAGGTGATCGAATAGAGATGCTGTTTGCTGCGGCGCATGAGTCCAGAGTTGGCCCTTAGTGGACATGCCTTCATCCTCGCCCGATCTCCGATTTTCGGGTCTAACCGGATATCACCTTCCTGCGCAGGCTATTCATGAATACACGCCTAGCAAGAATACACGCCTAGCAAGCCCGCCTATGCGCCCGCGCACTGGCGGCACACACACCGCCGCTGCACGGCCTGCACCTCTCTACGGCCCCCGCTGCGGCTCATAGCGGGCTATCCGGCGCGGACCTTGCCAAAGCTCTACGGGCGCGTCGGTGGCCAGATTGCGGGCGCGCGCCTTGGCTTCATTTTCGTCGCAATGAAACTCAGTGACCGTGATGACGTGGCCTTCGCGAGTCAGAACTGCATGTAACTTCCGGCAATCGACTTCGAATAGGAGTCGAACAGCCTGCCGCAGTCCATCTCGCGCTCAATGATGACATGCTCATTAAGGTGGAGGGGGGGCGGTCGGGGAATCTTTATTCCGAAGGCGTCGGGCTCGTCGTCAAATTCATCGTCGGTATCAACCTCAGGAAATATGTCTTTCAAGAAATTGCTTACCTCCGACGCATCGGCCGCAGACATGTAGAGGGCCGTGCCAAAAATAGGCACCGTCTTCTTAGGTGTCGCGTGGCGGTCGAATAGCAACGTCATATTTTGCGAATGGTAAGCAAAGCCCAAGAACACGATGCAGTCCGCCTCACGGATGGCCTCGTGAATACTGAACAGAGTCGACTCCTCTTCAACCTGTTCAGTATAGGTTTTGATTTGCTTGGACAATTCATCGTAACTGAGCCCGCCGTGCGGGGGGCCGCCAAAAGGCACGCGCTCCAAAGGTCCTACCCATCCGTAAGGGTGGATGATTTTGGCATTTCCTACGATCTGACGCGCTCTTTCCCTCGTGATCCCGTACTGCAAATGCAGAGCGTGCATCAGGAAGTGTTCTAGGCATCGATCATAGTTGAAATTGATAAAAGTAACGTCGTCGAGTACGTGCTCAACGTCGGGCGCTTTCCTTCCCGGCCCGAGTACGCGCATGAGCTTGGTCAGCCACGACGTATGAACCTTCATGAGGTCGAGCGTATTGTAGATATTCGAGGGGTCAACGAAGAGGTGACTGGCCTTCTCGGCGAGCAGAATGGAGCGGATGATAGCCGCCTTCCCAACCTCGACCACTTCGGGAGAACCTTCGTGAATATTCAGGAAGTCGTCGATGGAATTTGCAAAGAAAATGCCTTTGTGGATTAGATCGAAGGCGTCTAGATAGCTTTGGGCGTTTCCCTTGCCTCTCTCAAAAAATGTACGCGTAAATTCCTCGTCGAAAGTCCCTCGCTCAACGTATCCATGAGAGAGGGTCACTTTTGTCAAATTGTGAATGTCGAGCGCGAGCTTCGTGCCGACCGGCATGTTAACGTCGGCACCGGCTCCCGCTCCCATGATAAATAGTGTCTTGCGGTTGAACATCCGCCGAAGATATCACGATTCGGGAACCAGAGCGCCATAGCAGACGGCAGTTCTATTTTGCGGTATCCCATACGCACACGGTCCGACTAGGCCACCATCTTGTCTTCCTTGTCCGGCCCGCGCATCACTATCTTTAGCTCATCATCTGCCAAGGGGCGCTGCAACGCCTTCGCTTCATCCCACGAAGCGCGCATCCACACGTCCCATTCTTCTTGAGTTGTCAGGATCACCGGCATGGCCTTCGGGTGTATCGGTGCAACAACTGCGTTTGGCGCGATCGTTAGAAATCCATAGACCTGATGCGGGCCAGGTATTGGCTTGGACTTCGTACCACGATCCCCGTTGAACGTTGTCCAGATGCCCGGCGAGGTTGTATGGCGGATGTTAGTAACGGGTGGCCCGCCTTTTCGCGGTGGTGGGGGCATTACCGCCTTTGAAATTGCTCACTAGGGCCAAGAAATTGCTCACCAGGCCCAAGTCGATCTCGGATAACGAAAATCTGTCTCGCTTCTTTTGCGATATGTAGCCGCATAGCAGCTCAGTCAAACTGCGATTAAATGATTAATTGCCTTAATTGCGCAATTGAGTTTTTAGGTTTAACATTGATCCTTTAATATGGGAGGTTCAGCAATGGCAGACCCGACAGAAGAGGACGAAGATCGACGGAAGTTCTTGAAAATCTGCGGAAGATTCGCTGCGGTGACGCCTCCAGCCCTCACTATGTTGCTCTCAACGTCATTGACATCGGACGCGATTGCCAACTCTGGTATACCGAAGGAAACAGTCCCAACTGTACCAAAATGATCGCTATCACTGATGTGACCAGGGCCGCCTCATGGGCGGCCTTGTGCTTTAGGCTAGCCTCAAACAGTTGGCGGATGGATGGGCCAAGAACCGTCGAACGTTCGATCAAATATTGAAGCACGAGCTGTCGAGCTACGGCTCAGCGATGCGGAGCGCGCTGATAGACCAGGTCAACAAAACGAATGCTGCGATTGCCTCAAGCGATCCATCGGCGGTTTTGGAGATGCGCTTTGGCTTGATAAACCGATACAGCCAGCTTGCTGGCATGTTCGAGCGCAATGGAATCCCTAAGCATGACGCCTTCAAGGAGGTGTCAAAGTTCCTGGACTGGCCAGAAAATCAGCATCAGCCAGCGCACAGAATCTTCGCTTATCTGATCGCTGCTCTGGGGTGGCGCGTTTCGTCAGGACAAAGTCCAAAAATGAGCGCTGGCATTCTTAACGACTTCACGGCCATAGCGACCTACGCGCCATACGTCGATGCGATGTTCGTTGATAGGCAATGCGCGTCACTCTTAAAGCAGGGCAGGCTTCGTTCCGAACTGAGCTATAGGGCGCGTATCTTCTCGATGAGTAACAAGGGGGAGTTCCTACAGTACTTGGAGGACCTTTGCGACGCCGCGCCAAACGAAGTGCGAGCGTTGGCGCACGATTTGTACGGCGTGGAGCCGTGACTCGTTCGGCGCGATGCCACGACAATGAGGACAACACATTTAGCGACCGACCCAGCACGATCCGCCAAGTCTGCTCGTCGTGCGTCGAAAAGCCGCCTTCGCACCCCCCTTCGCACTACTTCGCACCCCTTCGCACCCATGTGCTTCACCCCCCGGCCGGTGCGAAGCCCGGCCCCGGTGCGAAGGCACCGGGCCAGTTCTTATCTCGGCTAGAACGAAAGATCACGGAAGCCAGCCAAGGGGCGGATTCGGCGGGTGATAAACCATGCCTATCGGCGCGCGTCACGTCGCGCTTGCTTCGCCTTCCGCCGCTGCATTGAATTCCAAATCATCACCTTCCGCCCGACCTGACTTCCGATGCCAATCGAAATGAAAGGAATTGGATACCACCACCATTTCACACGCCATATCGGCATTTCATCTACCGGCCGCGGCGGTGGTTTTAACGTTTGCGCCTTGAACTCGGACACGTCACCGGCTCTTGCCCAATCTGCAAAGCCGTCCCGCCAAACCAACACGCGTTCTGGCTCGGGAAACTTGGTGAGGGCCATTCTCACTTGCTCAAGTGTAAGCGGCCCGACTCGCCCATCGTAAGCCGCGTAATACCAACCGCCTGATGGGTCTTCCTGTTCAAATTGCATGGGCAGTGCCTCAAGCCGACGTTCGTTCAAACGTGGCCCATGGTGGCACTGCCGATTGCAGGCTTCAAGACAATAGGAAGGCCGCCCATGCGGTCCGCGCGATGGCGGTGGAATTGCGCTGCCTTAGCGCGCCCTACGGCACGCCCTGCGGCTCGTAGCGCTATCCGGCGCGACCAACATAGTGTGGATAAGTCATGCTGATTGTCTTCCGTGCGGCCATTGAATCCGTTCTCCGGCTTCATGTCCCTGCTAATCGGATTTTCGCACCCGGAGGACCGCCGCATGCCGCTCGGCAAATACGTAATAATGGAAGCCGTCGAAACGAGCGGCAAGGTCGCGCCCTTCGTTGAATATTTGCGGGGAGGCAAACCACTAGATAACGTCATCCGGCACTGGCTCATTGACGCGCTGACCGGCGGTACCAAGAACGGCTTCCGACTAGTGCCCCGACGTAAGCGCGGCGGGAGAACGATTTCAGCCGACAAGTTCGAAAGGATCAGGGACGCGCACGAATATTATGAAGGTTTGAGAACACGCAATATCGATTCCAAACTGGCCGAGCGTTGCCGAAATGCGCTGAATGGCAAAATGCAAATCGTGCGCGGAACCAAAGCCGCCCGCTATGGCGAGCGGCGGATCAAACCCGCTCAATACGTCATTGAGACTCGTAAACGCGTGTTCAGGCTAGACAATGGTAAGCCGCCCACGAAGTACGTCGCGCTTGCGCTCACCAGCAAAAAATTCGGCATCCCGCAAGATACCTTAAGAAAGCAATTTCGCCAGTTGAGGGGTAGCCCATAGTTCTGGCCACTGGATCAGCCGATTGACTGGCCAATTCTCCGTTTTGTTTCCGGGGTAGGTTCTGCCGTGTTGGGAACGGCATCCGTTGCCAGCACGGGCATCAAACGAAAGAGAACCAATGAACGATTTTACCGACGACGCCAGTGAGGCGCACGACAACGACAACGCGCAGCATGAGCGGGAAGACGAACGCACCCCCAAGTGGACGTTCGTATCAGCAAAGACGGCAGTTCAGCGACGGCATGGCAACACAATCGATGATTATGCCACGGTTACGCCGACGGCTGTGAGCGAAGAGACCATGGGACTGGACTCACCGGATGCCCCAACGCGGGTGGAAGAGTCCGGCCGCAAGGTTGTGCGGCTTGTGAATGACACGACAGCAAAGCAGCAAGTGAAGAACAGGTTGGCAGAAGCACGCGGCACGTTCGATATGTCCGCATTGAAAGAACCGAAGGCAAAGCCGAAGCTTGTTCCGGCAAATGATAACGTCAAGCCTGCCGAAGCTTGGCACTTGATGGGAGAAATCAGGCGCATCAAGGATTTGACTGAACGAACCCGGCGAATGGATACCGCGCTTTATCTCCGGGAATTGATGGATTTGGCGGAAACCGATGCGCTCAGTGTGTCTGTGCATCGGGGCGGCCAGTCGCCAAGCGCAGATTACGACATGGAGCGTTCAGCATCCGGCAAGGTGGTTTATCACCACGGACAAACGCTTGATCGCAAGAAGCGCACGTACAGCGAAAAGGGCGGCGAGTCCGATGCAATGCGCCATGACGGGCCGGTTCGCACCAGTAAGCAGTCGGGACCGATCAGCGTGGGGTTTGACGTGACTCGCGATGATCCCTTTGTACAGCGCCAGCTTGATGCGCAGACGGAACTTGAAGATATCGAAGCGGTCGTTGGCCCGCTTTGGGACCCTTTGATGGATTCTGTGCGCAACATAGGCTTCACTGAGATAGCGAAGAAATTGGGCTATTGGCAGTCGGTGGTTGGTTCGTTCGCTGTCATGCGAGCGCTAGACGTTGCGGCCGAACATATCGAGGCACATCGGGCTGCCGCTGATTTCCGAGAATTCGTGAAAACCAACAATAAGCCGGTGGCGGCGCGGCGTTACCAACGCGCCCTTGGTGAAAAACTGGCGGCGTAGGGGCTGTTTCGCTCTGAATCGATGGCTTACAAGCCGCGACCCTTGCCACGCACTGATCATAAGAGGGCAAGTCAGGCGGTCTAAACGGGCCACCTTGGCTTGGCTTGTAAGCCACAACGCTTCCCACGGCTTGTAATTGAGACACTGACTCCGTCCGGGCAATAGCGCCCGGGCGCATCCCTTATTGCATTCATGGAACCATGAGACGACACATTACGCAGTCGGTTGCATTGCGCACCGGAATTCCCATCGACGACGTAGATGCCGCCGCGCGCAGCTTGAGCCAAACTGGCACTTGGACTGACGACCCCAAGCGCGCCCTAACGTTTTTGCTGTTGGCGCTATTTGCCAATGCCGAACCGCGTTCGGCCGCCAGCGTGGCCAAGCATTACTGGCAACTTGAATCAGACTCAGGAAAACCGCTCGGCCAGATGATTGAAGATATCCTGCAATCATTTCAGGAACAGCAACGTACCGATTTCAGCGCCATTGCCTATCGCGCCGCGTTCGAAATCTTTGACTCGACTACACCGGCAGCCGTGCTGCGCATCCCATGCACCGACCGGGCCACAGAGATTGTCTATCGCGATGAACAGGCGTGGAATGACCGCACTGTACGGCGCAGCAACTTCATCAGCGGCAAGCAACTGTTTGACATTGCCGCCGATATCACGCTCAACCGATGGAACGGGGAAGACCTTGGGCTTTACACTAAATCCGCTTAGTTGGTTTGAGCGGAAGAGTACCAACTACAACCTATCTGATCCCCGCCTGATTGAACTATTTGGCTCTACACCAACCGCCAGCGGCATTGCCGTTTCAGCGCAAGCCGCGCTCCGAGTCCCAGCCTTCCATTCTGCTGTACGCGTGATCGCTGAGACCAACGCGACTCTTCCGCTTCATCTTTACAAGCGCGTAGGCGATGTGAAGGCGAAAGACACCGGTAACCCGCTTTATCGTTTGCTTCACGATGAACCCAACGCGTGGTCATCTTCATATGACTTGCGCGTGCAGATGGGCATTGATGCCATGCTTCATGGCAATGCCTACGCATACGTGAATCGCATCGACGGTCAGGTTCGGGAAATCGTTCGGTTGCCGCCGACAAACGTCACCGTCAAGATGCCCGATGCAATTGGGCCGCCCACCTACGAAGTAACCGAGTCAGCCGGCGGCAGGCGGCTAGAACCGTTCACGGATGTAATTCACATCCGCGCGCTCTCGAGCGACGGTGTCAACGGCATTTCGCCGGTTCACCTTGGCCGTGAAGCACTGGCACTGGCGCTTGCCCTTGAGCAATCGCACGCCAGCCTACACGCGAACGGGGCACAACCGGGTGGCGTTCTGGCTGTTAAGGGCAAGCTGGATAAGGATGCGCGTGTGCGACTGAAAGAACAGTGGCAGGCATTCCAAGGCGGCACACACAACAAGTTTAAGACCGCCGTCCTGGATGTGGATGCCGAATGGAAGCCGCTGTCTATGACCGGCGTGGATAGTCAGCACCTTGAGACGCGGCGTTTTCAAATTGAAGAAATCAGCCGACTCACTCGCGTGCCGCCCCACCTTCTATCCGAACTCGGCCGCGCGACATGGGGCAATGCCGCTGAAATGGGACAGAGCTTCCTTGATTACTGCCTGTTGCCGTGGATTCGCCAGTGGGAAGGCGCGCTGACTCGCGCATTGCTCACGCCAGACGAACGCAAGACGCACTTCATTGAGTTCGACACGTCCGGTCTTGTTCGCGCCAACCTTCAAGCACGGTCCGAGTCGTATTGGCGTGCGATTGGTGGTCCGTATCTAACGCCCAACGAAGTGCGTGCCATAGAGAACCGACCGCCGATTGATGACGGCAACGTTCTGAACAAACCAACACGTCTTGGCGCTGCCAATGACAATAACGACAGCAGGAACGCCGCAGCGTGAAAGAACAAGGTCAATTCATCGAACTAGACACCAAATCCATCACAGAAGGCGGCGTGTTCTATGGCTACGCGTCCCGTTTCAACGAAATCGATTTAGGAAATGACAACATCCAGCCCGGCGCATTCGCCCAAAGCCTCAAGACGCGGCCCGCCAGCAAGGTCAAAATGCTTCTGGCGCATGACCCGACGACCCCCATTGGCGTTTGGACTTCACTGGTTGAAGACGAACGCGGGTTGAAGGCCACCGGCCAGCTTATCCTTGATACAGCAAAAGGCCGAGAGACCTATGCGTTGCTTCGTGCCGGTGCGCTGGATGGCTTGTCGATTGGGTTCAAAGCCAAGAAAGAGTCCTATGACAGGAACATCAGGTTACTTCACCAGGTAGACCTTTTCGAAATATCCGTGGTGACATTCCCGATGTTACCATCGGCCACAGTTTCGCAAATCAAGCAAGCCAACGAATTCTCGCGGCTTGTTGATGCGATTAACCGCGCCGCCAAGGCGCTGAACTAAACTAAGGATTATCATACTTTGACTAACATTGCTGCCCGCCTCGAACCGAAGGCGGAAAACGATAGTGTTGACTCTGCTTTTGCACCATTTGAAGCCAAGATCGACACGCTCACAGCGAAACTGAACGCGGCGAACGACAATGTGAAGGCGGTCACCGCGCGCGCCGATGCGCTTGAGCTTCGGCTTAATCGCCCCGGCATCGCGGCAAACGACAACGTCGCGCCTAGCCTCGACACGAAAGCGTTCGAACTCTTCGTCCGCAAAGGCAAGGAAGCGCTGAACGTTGATGAAGTTAAGTCGCTGCGCGTGTCTGATGACTCTACCGGTGGCTATATCAACTCGCCCGACGATTTCGTCGAGACTCTTGACCGAAACGTGAAGCTTTTCTCGCCTATTCGTCAGGTGGCGAGCGTGCGTCCCACTGGCTCTGGCGCGGTTGTGTGGCCAAAGCGGACCGGGGGGATGACGGCTTCATGGGTTGGCGAGGGTCCGTCCGCGCGGCCGGAAACAACGGTCACGTTCGGCTCTTCGCGCTATCCCGTGTGCGAGCTCGCGGCTTGGGTTGACGTTTCCAACGCGATGTTGGACGACTCCGCTCTGCCCATTCTTGATCTTCTCGCCTACGAATTCGGTGAAGAGTTCGGCTACCAAGAGGGCAAGGCGTTCGTTAGTGGCGCATCTGTCTTGTCGCCGAGCGGCTTCATGCAGGACGCTAACGTTTTCTACACTCCGGGTACGGATGCGAACCTCATCAAGGGCGACGGCCTGATTGACTTGTACCACGCTGTGAAGACGCCTTACCGGCAAAACGCCGTGTGGCTGATGAACTCGACCACATTAGGTGCGATCCGCAAGCTCAAGGACACGAACGGCAACTACATGGTTGCCATGGCTGGCCTGAACAACACGCCGGTCAGTACGCTTCTCGGCAGGCCAATCATTGAAACTCCCGATATGCCAGATGTGACCGCTAACGCCTATCCGGTCGCGTTTGGTGACTTCTCGCAGGGCTATCGAATCTTCGACCGCGTTTCGTTGAGCATCCTGCGCGATCCTTATTCGCAGGCGACCAACGGCATGACCCGCTTCCACGGTCGCCGCCGCGTTGCCGGTGGTGTGGGCAAGGCGGAAGCCATTCGGAAGCTCAAGATTGCTACGTCCTAACCGATGAAGCGTTGCGGGCCGCAGTACGGATGTATTGCGCTGCGGCCCGCATGCGCTCGAAACTTTTGAAAAATGGGGCTTCGACCGGCGGGTGGCCAACTTTATGCGGGTGCGTCCCGCGTTGAATCAGAAATGTGTGTGAGAATTCCAATGAAACAGGCGAACAGTTCGCCAAAGCATCTTAGCGCGGCATCAGCCGCGTTCTACAAGTCCATCATCAGCGATTACGATTTGGACGAACACCATAGAGTCCTTCTTGTCAAAGCGTGCGAGAGTCTAGACCGCGTCGAAGAGGCGCGCGCGCTGGTCGCCAAGGATGGCTTAACGTATCGCGACCGGTTCGGCGGGTTGAAGCCGAACCCGGCATGCGCAATCGAGCGCGACAACAAGATTATCGTGGCTCGCTTGTTCAGAGAATTGGGGCTTGATCTGGCCGGTGACGGCAAGACCGCGCCGCCATCGCTACCGGCAAATAGGCGGTGACCATGCCAGTACGCAAACGGTCATTGACGCGTCGCCAATCTCTCAGCGCGGAAGCGCAAGCGTGGCTTGATGGGGACCAGCGAGGATGCGGGTTCTTTATGTTCAAGCCGGACGAAGAGCTACAGGCGCTGTGGCACGAGTATGCCGATAAAGACAACATGTGCTGGCACCCAAAGCAAATGCTTCTGCCTCAACCGATAGACAATTAGCCATAAGTGAAACTGACAGATGTTTACTGAACGACATGACTGCCTCTACGCCTTAAAGAGCAACCTGCGCCGCACCGCGCATTGGCGCGAAATGACGCTTGGACCGCGCTTTAATGATCCGCGCAATTCCGAAGCTGCCGTTGTCTGCAAACGGCTCGCCGAGCAAGCCGAATTGACTGACGATGATTGGATGGCGTTGAAGCCCCATTTCAGTTGGACGTCGCAGAAGTGGGCCGACGTGCTTCGAGAAGCAAGCCGAATGGTTGGATTCCGCCCGAGTATCACTGATTTCCCAACCTACGTGCGGTGCGTGCGCGGCTTGCTGGCGGTTTGAATGAGTGAAATTGAAAAGCTGTATCAACAGAACGCATACGATTCGCTCTCCGTCGATGATTGGATTGAACGGCACGGCGGCGACCTTGCCGCAGTTCGCGCATTCGGCCCGATTGCGGAAATGCGCGGCAGGTTTATGCCGTACAAGCGCTCGCACATTTATCAATATCAGTTCGTGCCGGATGCGACGGGCACACAACGCGCCATCGTCATGCCTGTTGTCGAAGACGGCGCGATGGTGGACATTGTGGCGTGGCGCATAAGTCAGGCAAAGCTAGATGTTTGGGGATGTGTCACGCATAAAGGCAGATTTTTGAACCGCGCCGCTATCTTTGACCAGTCGCGTACCGGGCCGCTCGAAATCTGTGAAAGCTGGTGGCACTGGCTGCGCACCGGCTGCAAAGGCGTGATGGCGCTTCGGGTGGAAGCAATTCCCGAACTGCGCAACGCTGGCGACGTGCTGGTAGACAATTCTTCAATCGCGCTTCGCCTCTTATACGAGGCGTACCTGTGGCCATTGAACGTGGACCCCGACAGTGACGCTTGGAAAGCTGCCAAGATCGAAGGCAAGAAGCGCATCTGGATCGATGACGACAGGGCTGCGGCATGAGGAACATGAATGGCGAGACACGGAACGAAAAGTCAAACCATTGGGAGGAATTCACCAAACAATACTATTCGATTGATCCCCTGCCGCTAATTGATCCGCGCGACTGGCATGACCAGCCGGTCCCGGAACGCCAGTGGCTGGTAGAAGGCATCATCCCCCATCGTGCCGTGACACTGTATAGCGGTGATGGCGGAACGGGCAAAACAACCACGGCCATTCAGTTAATCGTTGCGGTGGCCCTTGGCTTGCAATGGTTCGGCAAGGATGTGACGCAGGGCCGCGCGCTGTTGTATACGGCGGAGGATGAGAGCGCCGAACTTCACAGGCGATTTGCGGCGGCTGTGACGAAAACAGGCCGCACGCTGGCCGATCTTGACGACGTTCGCGTGATCCCGATGGCCGGGCTTGATGCTACGCTGGCCGGTCAAAGCGGTGGCAAGGGCAACATCATCACGACCACGGCAGCGTTTGCGAAGCTGACAATCCAAATCGAAGAGTTCAAGCCACGGCTTGTTGTGCTGGACCCCTTGGCGGACTGCTACGGCGGCGACGAAATCAACCGAAGTCAGGTGCGGCAGTTCGTTCAAAAACTTGCTGGCTTGGCATTCAAGTACGATTGCACGGTGATGCTGTTAAGTCATCCATCGCTCACCGGCATGAACTCGGGCACCGGCCTGTCCGGCAGCACGGCGTGGAATGCGAGCGTGCGCGGGCGACTCTACCTCACACATGTCAAGGATGACCCCGACCGGCGAGTTATCAAGGTTGTGAAGACCAATTACGGGAAGGTTGGCGAAGAGATTCCGCTCATGTGGGATGACGGCGGCTTCGTGGTCGATGGCGGTAACGATCCTGCCGCCGCGAACATGGCTAATCGCGCGGCGGATGAAGTCTTCATGGATGTGTTCTGGAAGCTATCGACATTAGGATTTCGACTCAGCCCTAACGTCGGCTCTACGTACGCGCCTAAGAAGATCGCAGAACACCCGGACGCCAAGCGCTACAGCAAGCAAAAGATGGCGCAAGCCATGCAGCGGTTGCTTGAGGCTGGCACGTTGAAGATTGAAACTGTGGGACCACAGTCAAAGCGCCGCGATATTCTGGTGGCGACGGTGAACTGATTCAGCTTAAAAAGGGGCATGTCTATGTCCCCCCAACAATGCCGTGGCGCGCGAGCGTTCCTTGATTGGACTCAAGGGCAGCTTGCCAAGGCCGCCGACGTTGGCGACTCAACAGTGCGAAACTTCGAAGGCGAGTTACGCGAGACAAGTCCCGCAAACGTCGCCAAGATGAAGGCCGCTCTTGAGCGGGCTGGAATTGAATTTATCCCAGCCCGCAACGGTCACGGTGGTGGCGTCCGGTACGCTAAAGCGCGATAGACGCACGGCTTTTTGCCCGTCAACGTTTTTCGTTGACTCCCTTGATCAGACACGAAAGACTCCCATGCCAGATACGTTCGGGCCGCCGACGGCGTCCAATGATAACGAGCGGCTACTGACTCTTGATGAAGCCGCACAGGAATTGGGGATTTGTAAGCGAACGGTAGTTCGTCACGTCATGGCCGGTGAACTTCCCTACATCGTGACCGGCGCTGGCCGTCAGCGATTGCAACGGAAAATCCATCCCACCGATTTGCGGACTTTCATTGATAAGCGCAGGAGATTCGAGTGTCCGTCTATAAGCCAGCCAAGAGTCCTTACTACGCATACGATTTCCAAATCCGTGGCGTTCGGTTCACCGGCTCTACAGGCTGCACTGGCAAGCGAGACGCTGAGAAGTTTGAGAAGACCCGAAAGGAAGAAGGCCGCCTAGAGGTTAAGGCGCTGGCGACGCAAGAAAGCGCGCCGCTGAACTTCGCCACCGCCGCAGCGCGCTACTATCTTCAAATCGGGCAACACCTAAAGGGCGATGGGGCCAAGAACTGCCAGTGGTCGATCAACTGGCTTGAGCGCGAAATAGGCAGCGCTACCCTACTCTCTTCCATCAGTGACGAACTTGTCGCGAAGCTGGTTGGCATCCGGCGCGGTGAGGCGGTCAAGAACGCGACCGTAAATCGCAGCGTCACCGAACCACTGCGCAAGATACTGAACCGGGCACGCGACGTGTGGGGCCAAACGGTCAAGAAGATCGATTGGAAACTGCACATGCTCCAAGAGCCGAAAGAGCGTGTGCGCGAAATGTCGCAGTCGGAAGAATTCGCGCTCTTCGACCAATTGCGCGTCGATTACCATGCCGTGGTTCGATTCGCGCTTCTGTCCGGCTGCCGCCTGTGTGAGATTGTCCCCGGCAAGGAATTTCCCGGCCTGCGTTGGAAAGACGTGGATTGGGCGGGCCAAAAGATCAGCGTCATGGGTAAGGGCCGGGTACTGGCAACCATCCCGATATCGGCAGGTATCCGCGAATTGCTCTTCCCCCTGCAAGCCAACCACGACGAGTTTGTCTTTACTTACGTGGCGCAGCGGAGCAACGGCGGGCGCGTTCGCGGCAAGCACTACCCGATGACGCGTGAAGGACTAAAGAGCGAGTGGCGGCGCTCTAAGCTCGATGCCGGGCTGTTGGACTACCGATTCCATGACAACCGCCACACGGCTGCTACAGGCGTGCTCCGGGCCACCGGGAATCTAAAGGCTGTGCAGAAGCTCTTGCGGCATACGGATATCGCCACAACGGCGAAATACGCTCACGCCATGATCGATGACGTGCGGGATGCGATGGAAGCGAATGAAAAGAACCGGGAGTCCCGGAATAATCCCCGGACTGACACGGCGGCCGGTGCCAAGCCATTGAAGGCTGTAGACTAATCCGGGTTCGCCCCAACGCCTCCCAGACTAGTGCGCTAACCGGGCTGCGCCACGCTCCGATGCCGTTCCATTAGCTGCGATCCGCGCCCGGCGCAAGGCAGGAGAGCGGCCTCATTGCGGCCGGTTGACCGCCAGTTCCGACCGCCCGCTCAGCCGTCCTTCAGCGCGTTATCCAGCAATTGCTTGCAGGCGATCAGGTCCTGCAGCACCCGCTCCAGGCGCTCGCGGTCCGCGTCCGACGGGCCCGGCTTGGCCCTCGCAAACGGCAGCAAAATGCCGTCGTCGTCGGTGTCGACGAAGCGGTAGTCGATTTCCTTCTCTTCGGTCTCGTAGTCCTCATCGTCGGCTGCGACGGTCGGAATCTCGCCCTCATCGGGCTCCTGCAAGCTGAGGCCGATCGCTTCCTCGACTGCACCGAAGGTGACCGCCGAGGTCTGGTCGGCGAGGCCCTGCACCGATTTGATGCCGTGCTCTTTGAGGATGCGCTGCACGCCGCGGATCGTATAGCCCTCGCCGTACAGCAGACGGCGGATGCCCTTCAGCAAGTCGACGTCGTCGGGGCGGTAGTACCGCCGCCCGCCGCTTCGCTTCATCGGCTTGATCTGGGCGAACCGCGTCTCCCAGAACCGCAACACGTGCTGGGGAATGTCGAGCTCTTCAGCGACTTCGCTGATGGTGCGGAACGCATCCGGCGCCTTGTCCAAGTGCCAGCTCCTCTCAACTTATCTCGTTGGTGAAGACGCGGTACTCGCCTTGCTACGCAGCCGTGCTACTCGATCTCGCTAGTCGGTCTTGTTAGTCGGTCTTGCTTTCGCCGTTGCCGGGCGCGTGACCGTTGATCCGCTGCTTCAGAATAGCTGATGGTTTGAACACCATCACGCGACGCGGCGAGATCGGCACTTCAGTACCGGTCTTCGGATTACGTCCGATACGCTGACCCTTCTTGCGCACCATGAAGGAGCCGAACGACGACAGCTTCACTGTCTCGCCCTTCTCCAGGCAATCGGTAATTTCTTTCAGAACGAGTTCGACAAACGCTGAAGATTCCGTCCGTGACAGGCCCACCTTCTGGTAGACCGCCTCGCACAAATCGACACGTGTGACTGTTTTTCCGGTCCCGGTCATCGCCTGCCCCGCACTCTCGGCGAACAAAATTTATTCCCTGAAATTATGAGGTTAGCACGCAATGGTCAACAGCGACCATCATGCAGAAGCATGGAACCGCACTACAATTTTAGACAGTACTTTTGCGCTACGTCTACCAGCGCACCAGCGCGGAACCCCAGGTGAAGCCGCCGCCCATGGCTTCGAACAGCACCAGATCGCCTTTCTTCACCCGCCCGTCCTTGACGGCAACCGCGAGCGCCAGCGGGATCGACGCAGCCGACGTGTTGCCGTGCAAATCGACGGTCAGCACCACCTTCTGCGGCGCAATATGAAGCTTATGCGCCGAAGCATCGATGATTCGCTTGTTGGCCTGATGCGGGATGAACCAGTCGATGTCCTCGGCCGTCGTCCCGGTCGCATTGAAGGCGTCCACAATCACGTCCGTGATCATGCCGACCGCGTGCTTGAACACTTCGCGGCCCTCCATCCGGAGATGGCCGACGGTCTGCGTCGTGGACGGACCACCGTCCACGAACAGCTTCGACTGGTGCCGGCCGTCCGAGCGCAGATGGGTCGTGAGCACGCCGCGATCCGACGGCAAACTCGGCTGATCCTGCGCCTCCAATACGACCGCGCCGGCGCCGTCGCCGAACAGCACGCAGGTGCCGCGGTCGTTCCAGTCGAGAATGCGCGAGAACGTCTCCGCACCGATCACCAGCGCGCGCTTGTAGGCGCCGGAGCGCAGGAAATTGTCGGCGGTGGCGAGCGCAAAGACGAAGCCGGAACACACCGCCTGCAGATCGAAGGCGGCGCCATGAAGGATACCGAGCCCGTTCTGGACTGCAACCGCGGTGGCCGGAAAGGTGTTGTCCGGCGTCGAGGTCGCGAGCACGATCAGATCGATCGCCTGGGCGTCGAGACCGGCATGTTCCAGCGCCGCGCGCGCGGCGTTGATCGCCAGATGCGAGGTGAACTCGCCTTCGGCCGCGATGTGGCGCTCCCGAATGCCGGTACGCTGCACGATCCACTCGTCCGAAGTATCGATTCGGGCCGCCAGTTCGGCATTGGTCAGCACCTTCTGCGGCAGGTAAGAGCCGCAGCCCAGCACCACCGAACGTTTCGCAGTCACGAGACAGCCTCCTGCGCGGTCGGTGCCAGCGCACTGCCGTCGCTATTCATCATCTGATTGATCTTGGTGAGGAGATCGCAGCGGACCATCTCATAGCCAACATCGACTGCGTAGGCAAAGCCTTCGGCGCTGATTCCGCCGTGACTTTTGACGACCACGCCCTTCAAGCCGAGCAAAACACCGCCATTGGATTTATTCGGGTCGAGCTTGTCCCGCAGCGCCTTGAACGCGCTCCGGGCGAATAGGTAGCCGATCCGGGACAGCCAACTGCTCGTCATGGCCTGGCGCAGGAAGTCCGCCATCTGGCGCGCGGTTCCCTCCGCAGCCTTCAACGCGATGTTGCCGCTAAAGCCTTCCGACACGATCACATCGGCCGCGCCCTGGCCGATCCCGTCGCCCTCGACGAAGCCGATATAATTGAGCTGCGACGCGCGCAGCAGCTCGGCCGCCTCGCGGATCTCCTCATGGCCCTTGATCTCCTCGACCCCGATGTTGAGGAGGCCGACAGTCGGCCGTTCCCGGTTCAGCAGCACGCTCGCCATTGCGCTGCCCATCACCGCCAGCGCCACGAGATGGTGCGCGTCGCCGCCGATCGTGGCGCCGAGGTCGAGCACGACGGAATCGCCGCGCGCCGTCGGCCACACGCCGGCAATGGCCGGACGATCGATCCCTTGCATGGTGTGCAGGTGGAAACGCGCCATCGCCATCAGCGCGCCCGTATTGCCCGCGGAGACCGCGACGTCGGCCTCCTTTCTCTTCACCGCGTCGATCGCAAGCCACATCGACGACGTCTTGCGGCCGCGACGCAGCGCCTGGCTCGGCTTGTCATGCATGCTCACGGTGACGTCGGTGTGGATCACGCGCGACGCCTTTTGCAGCGCCGGGTACTTGGCGAGTTGTTCGTCGATCTGCTTGCTGTCGCCGTAGAGCAGGAATTCGCTGTCGGGATGCCGCTTCAAAGAAATTGCAGCGCCGGGAATGACGACCGATGCGCCGACATCGCCACCCATGGCGTCAAGCGCGATGCGAACCTTTTGCGGCATGAACGTCCCGGAAACCTGATCTCTTGCGGCCTTCGTAGAGCCCGGCCGCGCACTGGAATGGCACCGCTACGCGGCGCCTGGCGAAACGCAACCCGCGCCCCCGCCGGGCCGCGACAATAGCGTGTCCCCGCCCCGACACAACCTCTTGACCACGCTCTTTTGGCGAAAGGGAAGCTGTGTGGCCCGAAATCACGGATGGCAGATATTTCTATATAATTCAACACCTTACGGGATATTTTTGGCGTGATTTCAGAATTGCCTCACTCGACGGCAGCTTCGCCGGCCATTTTAACTCCCGCCTACTTGCCCTTGGGCTTCCTGGCCCGCGGCTTTTTCGGCGCTGCCTTCAGCGCCTTGAGCGCCGCGAACGGATGATCCTCGGGATCGGCGGCTTCAACCATCGGCTCGAATACGGCGCCGGGTTTGCGCGGATATCGATCGACCGCGAGATACAATGCATCGGTGGCAACCCTGCCGAGATCGATGATGCCGTTCTCGATCGGCTCGGGCGGATCGGGCGTTTCCTCGTCGCTCTCTTCGGCCTCATCGACCAGCGCGGCCATCTGCGGGATCTGCTCAGGCGGAGCGAACATCAGATCGATCGGCTCGTCGATGTCGTTCTCGATATCTTCCAGCGTCACCACGCAGGTCTGCCCGATCCGCGCCCGCACATGGCCGGCCACATGGAAGCGGCCGCCACTCTTCGGCGTCACGTCGAAGGAAGCCTCCGCCGATAGCACCTCGCGCAAGCCGCCCGTGTCGGCCACGGCTTTGCGGATGGCCTGATCGGCCTCGATATCGCGATGGAGGCCCGTCTCGGGGATCTGCGCCACCGCAACGGGAACACGCCACGGGTCGGGCTTCTCTGTGCCAGTCTTGCTCATTGCTGCGCGCCTGCTTTCTCCGGCGAGGGAAACCTGCCCCGGCCGCTCACCAGCGTCGCCTCGTCGAGGCTGTCGAGGCCCGCCATTGCCGCCTCGGCGTAGGCGGCAAGCAGTCGGGCCTTTTCGATGTTCCCGCCGTTCAGGATATTCTTGCACATCGCCTGCGCCAGTGCCTCTCGGCCCTCGGTCAGCGCAAGATCATAGGCCGCGGTCCGGCCATAGAAGGCTTCGCCGAAGGCCTGCATGCGCTTCGGCACCGTGAGGTCTCCGACCCCCATCTCGCGCAGATTATCGTCCATATCGTTGCAAAAATGGTCGAATAGCCCTTGTGATAGCGTCGTACCGCCCTCCACCGACTTCAGCCGTCGCAGGACCAGCCACAAGTGCAGGAGAAGCAGGTCAAAACGGCCGTTAACCGTGTCCGGAACCCCAAAGTCCCGATAAAACAACGGTTCTCGCGCCTGCGTCACGATCATGCCATAGATGGTCTCGATGGTGCCGCGCAGCGGCGTCCGGGGTTTCCTGAAGTGATTGAACGGCCAAAGCATTGTGGGTTCCGCAAGCGAGCCCTCCCGGGCCGCGCATGTTGCAATCAAGCGTGCTGCCCGGTACGTCAACGCACCGCGCGATGCAAGAGGACGGGCGAATTCCTGAGATGACCGAAATGAGCCACCTGAGCGCCCGCGTGTCCACGCCGCGCCGCCTGACCGCGCGCCGGTGCGGCTTTCGCGCCGCCGCAGCCATTGCACTGGTCTGCGCGGCGCTCGCCGGATGCACCGGCGAGCAGTTCCAGAAGGGCTACATCCTGCCGCCCAACGCGCTTGAGCAGATTCCGATCGGCGCCAGCCAGGACCAGGTGCTGATCGTGATGGGAACGCCATCGACGGTCGCGACCTTGAACGGCGAGGTGTTTTATTACATCTCGCAGCGCTCCGAGCGCAAAGTCGCGTTCATGAATCAGCAGGTCGTGGACCAGCGCGTGATCGCGATCTATTTCGACAAGAACCGCCAGGTGACGCGCCTCGCCAATTACGGATTGCAGGACGGCAAGATCTTCGACTTCATCAGCCGCACCACGCCAACGTCTGGCCAGGAACTCAGCTACCTGACGCCGCTGTTCAAGCTGCTCAGCTTTAACTAGCGCCAATTGGTTCTGATTGAATCAGAACCAAGCTCCGCACTTTGTCTTTGCGTTGTCGCGAACCGCATCCACTTCGCTCGAAAACGTCATGGCGACTTCGCCTGTTCCGCGAGGCGGAAAACCTGTGCCAAGTCGCCGGCTTGCCCTGCATGCGCGCGTTGCCTAGGCTCCCTGCCAATCAATAATGATTCAGCAGGGAGTTAACTTGTGACGATTAAAACTTTTTCTCGCCGCCGTGTGTTGACCGGAGCCGCGGGCATTTCCGCTGCGGCGATCTTGCCGCGCGCGAGTTATGGCACCGACTGGCGCCCGACCGAGACCGTCCGTCTCATTGTGCCAGCGGCAGCCGGCGGCAGCACCGACGTGATGGGACGACTGTTGGCCGCACATCTGCAGACCGCCTGGGGTCAGTCCGCGGTCGTGGAAAACCGCTCCGGCGGCGGCGGCACCATCGGCACCGCCGAAGTCGTGCGGGGCAAGGCGGACGGCCACGTCATCCTGGTCGGTAATCCCGGTCCGAATGCGATTGCCTACAGCATCTTCCGCAACATGACCTACAAGGCCGACCAGTTGCAGCCGGTCAGCAACATGATCCGGATTCCGAATATCGTGTCGGCGCATCCGTCGACCGGCATCAAATCGATCGGCGAATTGATCGCCTACATCAAGGCCAATCCGGACAAGCTCACCTATGCCTCCTCAGGCGTAGGCCAGAGCCCTCACCTCACCGGCGCCTGGTTCCTGCAGCTCACCGGATTGAAGATGGTGCACGTGCCGTTCCGCGGCGCAGGCCCCGCGCTGCAGGCGGCGCTGGCCGGCGATATCCAGATCCTGTTCGACAATCTCTACCCGACGCTGCCGCAGACCCAGGAAGGCAAACTCACCGCGCTCGCCGTCACCACGCCCGAGCGCAGCACACTCGCCCCGAACGTTCCGACCATGCGCGAAAGCGCGCCGGAGCTTTCGAAGTTCGACGTCTCCTCCTGGTTCGGCATCTTCCTGCCGAAGGCCACGCCCGCTCCCGCCGTTGAATCGCTCAACAAGGAGATCAAGGCGATGCTGGCGCGGGAGGACGTCCAGAAGACGATCGGGAAGATGGGCGCGACCGCCGACTGGGGAACGCCACAACAGTTCTCCGATTTCGTGCAGGCCGAGACGGCGAAGTTCGGCGAGATCATCAAGCGCGAAGGCCTGCAGATGGATGTGAATTAAAGTCCTGTCCCGGACGCGGTGCAGCGCGCTTCGCGCTGCTCCGCAGAGCCGGGACCCACGCTTTCTACCACAGCGATGGCCCCCGGATCAGCAGCACTCCGGGAAACCCCGGTTGAGCTATCCGAAAGACAAGAACCCCGCGGCTTTCACCGCGGGATTCTTTCGATCAGCTTGTCGCCGCTCAGTGCGTCAGGATCACTCACGGGACACGCGCATCCATCTCCGGCCGCATCACCACGCTCTCCTGGGCAGTCGCTTCGCTGCGCGATCCCACGAAGACCGACGGCGAGGCAGCGCGATTAACCGCAACGTGCAGGACGCCCGCCGGAATATAGATGTAGTCACCGGGGTGTACCTTTTCGCAGTGCTGAAGCTGGTCGCCGGTCCAGATCTCCAGCTCGTCCCCGCTCATCATGTAGAGCGCCGTCTCATGATGCTCGTGGAAATGGGCTTTGGTGCGTCGGCCGGCCGGCAGCGTAATGATGCCGAGCCAGATCATTTTCGAACCGACAGTCTCCGCACTGATCCCCGGCTGATAGTCGGAGCCCTGCTCGGCGCGGTAGCCTTTGCTCCCCTTCACGACAAAGCCCTTCCCGCCACCGCCCGATTCCACGCCGTGCCGTTCCCGTACGATCATGTTGCTCATTGCCGTCTCTCCGGTTCGGATTGTCTTACCCAACATGCGCAGGATCACTTGTCTGGAGGGCCGGAGTCTCAAAGATTGGTCCGAAAAATTCCAAATTCTTCCAAAGCTCGGTAAGCTCGCCGCATGCCCAGCGAGCCCTTCACCTTTGGCCCGTTCATGCTTGATATGGATCGCGGAATGCTGTCACGGGACGGCCGACCGGTCGTGGTCGGCCACAAGGGCCTCCTGCTGTTGCGCGCGTTCCTGGAGTCGCCCGGCAGAATCTTCGACAAAGCGAGCCTGATGGACGTTGCCTGGCCTGGCGTCGCCGTGGAGGAAAGCAACCTGTCAGTCCAGATCGCGGCGCTACGTAAGCTGCTCGGCACCGCCCATGACGGCTCCGAATGGATCACGACGGTCCCGCGTGTCGGCTACCGGTTTGCTGGGCCGGTCGCTTCTCGGGCGCAGAGCGCCACGCCGCAGCGCGCTGAGAGCAATGCCCAGTCGCGCCCGATTATCGCGGTTCTGCCTTTCGACATCATTGGCGAGGTCGACAAAGAATATCTCGCCGATGGGCTGACCGAAGATATCATCACGGCGCTATCCCGGTTTCGCTGGTTCCGGGGCATCGGGCGCGGTTCTGCCTTTATTTTCAAGGGCAAGCAGATCGATGTGCTGCAAGCCGCTCGCGAGCTTGGCGCGCGTTACGTGTTGCAGGGAAGCGTTCGCCAATCCGCCCTTCGACTGCGCATTACGGCTCAGTTCATCGACGCGAGCGACGGCAGCAATGTATGGGCGGAGCGCTACGATCTGGAGATGGCTGATGTCTTTGCGATCCAGGACGAGATCGCCGAGCGGGTCGCGGGTGCGATCGAGCCCGAGCTTCTCAAGACAGAATCCCATTTTGCAGCGTTGCGTCATACCGGCAATATGACCGCCTGGGACCTCGTGCGTCAGGGAATGTGGCATTTTCACAAGGTCACCCGCGAGGGCCATCTGGCTGCGCGGACGCTATTTCGTCGCGCATGCGCAATCGATCCGGATCTGCCGGAATCGCACATCTGGCTTGGGCGCGTCAGCGCCGGGATAATCGCCTACGGCTGGAGCGACACGCCCGCCGTGGACAGCAAGGAGGGCGTGGATGCCGCGGCGCATGCAATCACCCTCGATCCGAGAGACCCCTACGCGCACTATGCCTTCGCCATCGCGAACGCTTACAACAACGCACCGCTCGTAGCCGTATCGGCAGCCGAGAAGGCGATCGCATTGAGCTCAAGCTTCGCGTTAGGGCATCTGATTCTCGGCCTGGCCCGCTTGTTCGCGGGTCTGGCGCGAGAGGCAATCGAACCGCTTGAACATGGCCTGACGCTAAATCCGAACGATCCCCAGAACCTCGCTTGGTACAATTTGCTTGCCCATGCTCAGCTTCTCGCCGGAGACGCCGAGAGCGCACTTGCGACCGCCAACAAAGCGCTCGCTATTCGCCCGACATTCCGTCCGACGTTTGAAACGCTTACATGCTGCCATATCGCACTTGGCAACCTGGACGACGCACGCCAATGCGCAAGCCGTATGAACGAGTTGAGAGAGCCTCAGAGTCATTTCCTCGCACCGCTAAAGCGCTGCATCCAGAATGGGACAAACGGATATCGCAATTGCTAGATTAGGCTCGGGCATGAAAAAACCCCGCGGCTCGCACCGCGGGGTTTTCGTTTTGATCAGCCTCTCGGCCGGCTCAGTGCGCCAGGATCGCCAGCAGCAACAGCGCCACGATGTTGGTGATCTTGATCATCGGGTTGACCGCGGGACCGGCCGTATCCTTGTAGGGATCGCCGACGGTATCACCGGTCACGGCTGCCTTGTGGGCGTCCGATCCCTTGCCGCCGAAATGGCCGTCCTCAATGTACTTCTTGGCGTTGTCCCAGGCGCCGCCGCCTGAGGTCATCGAGATCGCAACGAACAAGCCGGTCACGATCACGCCGAGCAGCATGGCGCCGACCGCGGAGAACGCCGCCGACTTGCCGGCCGCGCCGCCGCCCGCGATCGCGTAGATCGCGAAGTAGACGAAGATCGGCGACAGCACCGGCAGCAGCGACGGAATGATCATTTCCTTGATCGCCGCCTTGGTCAGCAGGTCGACCGCCTTGCCATAGTCCGGCTTGTCAGTGCCCTGCATGATGCCGGGCTTCTCGCGGAACTGGCGCCGCACTTCCTCGACGATCGCGCCGGCCGCACGGCCGACCGCGGTCATGCCCATTGCGCCGAACAGATACGGCAGCAGACCGCCGAACAGGAGGCCGACCACGACGTAAGGGTTGTTGAGCGAGAAGTCGGGCAGCACACCCTGGAAGTACGGATGCTTCGCAGGATTGGCGATGAAGAACTTGAGGTCTTCATTGTAGGCCGCGAACAGCACCAGCGCGCCGAGACCGGCCGAGCCGATCGCATAGCCCTTGGTGACCGCCTTGGTGGTGTTGCCGACCGCATCGAGCGCGTCGGTCGACTTGCGGACCTCCTTCGGAAGGCCCGCCATTTCGGCAATGCCGCCGGCGTTGTCGGTAACCGGACCGAAAGCGTCGAGCGCGACGATCATGCCGGCCAGCGCCAGCATCGTCGTGGTCGCAATCGCGATGCCGAACAGGCCGGCAAGGCTGTAGGTGATGAGGATGCCGGCGATGATGACGATTGCGGGCATCGCAGTCGCTTCCATCGAGATCGCCAGACCCTGGATCACGTTGGTGCCGTGGCCCGTAACCGAGGACGAGGCGATCGACTTCACCGGGCGAAAATCGGTACCGGTATAGTATTCGGTGATCCAGATGATCAGGCCGGTGACGGCGAGACCGACGACGCCGCATTGGAACAGCGCCATGCCGGTGTACTTCACGCCCGCCAGCTCGCCGAAACCGATCAGCCAGTGGATGACGGCTGCGACGCCGAGCAGCGACAGCACGCCGGTCGCGATCAGGCCCTTGTACAAGGCCCCCATGATCGACTGGCTGGCGCCGAGCTTGACGAAGAAGGTGCCGATGATCGAGGTGATGATGCAGATGCCGCCGATGGCGAGCGGCAGGGTCATCATGTTCACCAGCAGCGGCGAGGTCGCGAAGAAGATCGCGGCGAGCACCATGGTGGCGACCGCGGTCACCGCATAGGTCTCGAACAGGTCGGCCGCCATGCCAGCGCAGTCGCCGACGTTGTCGCCGACGTTGTCGGCGATGGTCGCCGGGTTGCGCGGATCGTCTTCGGGAATACCGGCTTCGACCTTGCCGACGAGGTCGCCGCCGACGTCGGCGCCCTTGGTGAAGATGCCGCCGCCGAGACGGGCGAAGATCGAGATCAGCGACGCGCCGAAGCCGAGCGCTACCAGCGCGTCGACGACGACGCGATCGTTGGCCTTCAGCCCCATTATCTGGGTGAGATACGCGAAGTAGATGGTGACGCCGAGCAGCGCAAGACCGGCCACGAGGAGGCCGGTGATCGCACCCGCCTTGAAGGCCAGTTCGAGGCCGCCGGCCAGCGAAGTAGTCGCCGCCTGCGCGGTGCGCACGTTGGCGCGAACCGAGACGTTCATGCCGATGAAGCCGGCAGCGCCCGACAGCACCGCGCCGATCAGGAAGCCGATCGCAACCAGCATGCCGAGGAAGTAAGCCAGCAGCGCGAAGATCACGACGCCGACCATGGCGATCGTCATGTATTGGCGGCGTAGATAGGCCTGCGCGCCTTCAGCGACAGCCGCCGCGATTTCCTGCATGCGCGGATTGCCGGCGTCCGATTTCAGAACGGAAGACGTGGCCCAGATGGCGTAGACAATCGAAAGCGCTCCGCAGAGCACAATCACCCACAATGCTGTCATTGAATTTGCCTCAGTTTTTTGTTCGTTCCACCCCCGCGCCGTCACCGCGGGTAGCGGCGGACGCATAAAAAGGAGGCCTTCCCTGCCCAGAAGGGCGGCCTCAAATCGGGCGGGACCATGCCAAAATCGCCCCTCCGGCGCAATGTCACGAAGGGCGAAAACCGTCGATTTTTGAAAGGTGTCACCCGGAATACGTCCAGCCAACTGGCGCCCGGGGGCATCGGGTATTCGGCCCGGCCAAAATACAAGAGCCCGCTCAACCCCGGGAGGGATCGAGCGGGCTCACGAGCCATTCCAGTACATCCGTGAAACGACCGTTTCGAGGCCTTAGACCAGCGACAGGTTTTCCGCGCTTACCTTGCCCCGCATCTTGTCAGTCTTGAGTTCGAACTGAACCTTCTGACCTTCGGCCAGCCCGCCAAGGCCGGCGCGCTCGACGGCGGAGATGTGCACGAACACATCCTTGCTGCCATCGCTCGGCTCAATGAAACCGAAACCCTTTTGACCGTTGAACCACTTCACTGTTCCCGTAGCCATTTTCTCTTCTCCAAAGCACATAGGCTTTTCATTCCGCGCGGCGATCGCACGGATTCAAATCCAATCTCGACGATGTCTCTGGAAAGAAGCCCCGTGGGGCGCGTTCAAAAAGGCACGGCGGTAATCGAATGCGCTACAACCTATAGGTTTTCAGCGAAATTGCAATGGCTGGCACGAAATAAAGCCGACGGCATTATACGCCGCCTTCAAAAATGGCTGTAGGACAGCCGTTCCAGCGCGATTTCCTTGCCCTCTTTGTCGACGAACTTTGGAACTGAACTCCCCGCGACGATCGTTCCGATGGAACTAAGCGCAACCCCTGCGCGCTCCGCGGCAGCTTCGAAGGCTTCAACACGCTCTTCCGGAATCGTGCAGAGGATTTCGTAATCGTCGCCACCGGCGATCAATGTCTCCAGTCCGACAATGCCGCGCGACACCAAACCCCGCGCCGCGTCGGACAGCGGCACCTGCTCCAGATCGACCACGGCGGACACGCCGGACACGCCGCAGAGCTTTGTCAGATCGCCTGCCAACCCATCCGAGACATCCATCGAAGCACTGGCGTATTCGCGAACGATTTCGGCCATTGCCACGCGCGGCTGCGGGACGCGATAGCGCCCGACCAGCATCGCCCGCGCGGCCGTATCGGCGGCGGCATGCACCTTCCCCCCGCGGAGGATAGCCAGCCCCAGCCCGGCGTCTCCGATCGTGCCCGTGACCATCACGCGCTCGCCGGGTTTGGCGCCGCTGCGATGGACCATTCCGCCCGGCGGCACGTGGCCGAATGCAGTCACCGAAACCATCAGCGGCCCCGGCGTCGACACCGTATCGCCGCCGAGCAGCGGACATACGAACTGCCTGATGTCCTCGCCCAGCGCCGCCGCGAACGGTTTTAGCCAGGCCTCATCCGCGGTGCGGAGCGCCAACGTCAGCACAAACCCGGCCGGCGTTGCGCCCTTCGCGGCGAGATCGCTGAGGTTCACCCGCAGCGCCTTGCGTGCGACCGCATCGGGCGGATCATCGGGCAGGAAATGCACGCCCTCGACGAGCGCATCCGTCGTCACCACGAGGTCATCGCCGGACGGCTTCAGCGCCGCAGCGTCGTCGTCGAGACCGAAGGCACCGGGATCAGTCGCAAGCGGCCGGAAATAGCGCGCGATCAGCCAGTCTTCGCCGGACACTGGTTTGCCGCTAGCCACGCGTGAACTCGTCGGCGCGGAACTGGCGCGCGATCTGGTCGAGCACGGCATTGACCATGCCGGTCTCGTCCCTTTCGACAAAGGCATGCGCGACGTCGACATATTCGGATACGACCACGCGGCCCGGCACGTCCTTGCGATGCTCGAGCTCGTAGGAGCCGGCCCGCAGCACCGCGCGCAAAATCGCGTCGATCCGCTTCAAGGGCCAGCCCTTCTGCAGCGCGTCGTCGATCAGAGGATCGAGCCTCGCCTGGTCGCGGACCACGCCCGATACGACGTCGCGGAAGAATGCGGCTTCCGCCGGCAGGTATTTCTCGCCCTCGACCTCGTTGCCGAGCCAGTGGCTTTCAAACTCGGCGAAAATGTCGTTGATCCCGGCCCCCGCGATGTCCATCTGGTACAGCGCCTGCACGGCGGCGAGCCGCGCCGCGCCACGGCGGTTGGCTTTCTTGTCGGGAGTTTTGGCGGGCTTCTTCTCTGCCATCGCCTAAGCCTTTGCCAGCCGGCGTTTGATCCGCAGCATCGCCAGCGCCGCGCGCGCGGCGTCGCCGCCCTTGTTCAACTCGCTGGCGCGCGCCCTCGCCCAGGCCTGCGCCTCGGTATTGACGGTAATGATGCCGTTGCCGAGCGGCACCTTTCGCGCGACCGCAAGGTCCATCAGGGCGCGGGAGGATTCGATCGAGACGATCTCGAAATGGATGGTGTCGCCGCGCACCACACAGCCGAGCGCAATCGCCGCATCATACGGCTTGCCGTTCCGGTCGGCGGCATCGAGCGCGATGGCGATGGCAGCCGGAATCTCCAGCGCGCCGGGCACGGTGATGACGTCGTGCGTCACGCCGGCGGCCTTCAGTTCGGCGACGGCGCCTTCCAGCAGCGCGTCCTGGATGTCGTCATAAAACCGCGCCTCCACGATGAGCGCGCGCGCGCCTGTGATGTCGGTCTGGTCTTTCAGCGGTGCGCGCCGTGCGTCTGCCATCAACTATCTTCCGTCTTGCTAGGTCCTCATCCTGAGGAGCGGCCTCTTGGCCGCGTCTCGAAGGATGGGGTTACTTCCGGGCCTCATGGTTCGAGACGGCGCGGGTGCGCCTCCTCACCATGAGGGGTTGGGCCGGCGTTTTAAGCGCCGTATGTTACCCTGTCACTTCATTTCCGACAGCCGCGCCGCGTAGCGGGCCATCAGGTCGACCTCGATATTGACCTCGCTGCCTGCTGCCCAGCCGCCAAGCGTGGTGACGCTGAGCGTGTGCGGGATAATCAACACCGAAAATGTGACATCCTCGACCGTATTCACGGTCAGGGACACGCCATCCAGCGTCACCGAACCTTTGGCGGCGATGAAACGCGCCAGCTCTCGCGTCGTGCGCAGTTCGAACCGGGCCATATCGGGCAGATCGTCGCGCCCGGCGATGGTGGCCACGCCGTCGGCATGGCCTGCAACGATATGACCACCGAGTTCGTCGCCGATCTTCAGCGCACGCTCGAGATTGAGCTTTGTTCCCTTGGCCCAATGCTTGGCCGTGGTCATGCCGAGCGTTTCCGCGGCGGCATCGACGTCGAACCAGGTCTTGCCGCCTTCGACGCCGGAAGCGACTACCGTCAGGCAGACGCCGTTGCAGGCAATCGAGGCCCCGTCGGCGATGGTCGTCTGGTCGTAGCGGCAGGCGATCCGCATGCGATGCAACTGCCCCTGCGCCGTTGGCGTGAGGGCGACGATTTCGCCGATGTCGGTGACAATTCCGGTAAACATTTTTCCACCACGAATTTAGGCAGTGCGCTCGTAAATCGTAAGCGTGTCGTTATCCAGTATTTCGCTAGCACGTGCCTTGAACGCGGGCGACCCGGTGATTGCCGACAGCGGCAATGCGTCCAGCGCGGGAATGCCGTCAGCGCCGACTTTATCAGGACCGCGCAACAGCCAGATTTCATCGACCAAGCCGCTCGCGACGAAGGATGACGCCACCCGCGATCCGCCCTCGACCATCAGTCTTGTGATGCCCTTGTCGGACAGCGCGTGCAGCACCGCCGATAGATCCAGCCACGGCGGCTGCGCGGTAGCCGCAACGCGTATCACCGGCGCGCCTGCCGCACCGAGTTTCACGGCGGCCGGCGCCTCAGCAAAATCTGAGGTCATCACCCAGAGCGGCGTCTGCCGCGCGGATTGAACCAGCTTACTTGTGCCGGGAATGCGCAGCGCGCGATCCAGCACCACCCGTACCGGCGACCGTGCTTCCATGCCGGGCAGGCGGCAGGTCAGCAGCGGATCGTCCGCCAACACAGTGCCGATGCCAACCAGGATGGCGTCGCATTGCGCGCGCAAGAGATGTACCCGCGTTCTCGCAGCCTCGCCCGTAATCGCAACGGGCTTGTAGCCGGCGGCAGCGATCTTGTCGTCGGCGGAGACGGCGAGTTTCAGGATCACATGCGGGCGTTTGTCGCGGACGCGGCGGAAATGCCCGGCGTGATCGCGCGCGGCTTCCTGAGCACCGAGCCCGACATCGACTGATATTCCGGCCGCGCGGAGTTTTGCATGTCCCTGCCCGGCCACCTCCGGATTGGGATCCTCGATCGCCGACACCACGCGCACAATGCCGGAGGCGATCACGGCGTCGACGCAAGGCGGCGACTTGCCGAAATGCGAACAGGGCTCCAGCGTCACATACAGCGTCGCCCCCCGCGCCGCCTCGCCGGCACGCCTCAAGGCTTCCGGCTCGGCATGCGGTCGCCCGCCCGGTTGCGTCCAGCCGCGCCCGATGATGACGCCATCCTTTACGACGACTGCCCCGACGGCCGGGTTGGACCAAGTGCGCCCCAGCCCGCGCCGGCCGAGCGACAGCGCAAGCTGCATGAAGCGCTGGTCCGCCGCTTTGGACTCCCTGATCTTCTGCCCGCACTGGTCTTCCAGGATGCGGAAGATCATTTGCGCAACGTGGCGATCCGCGCTTCGTCCTCGCCTGAGAGCTCGCCGAGCACGGTCTCAAAATCCTTGGCCTCGCGGAAATTGCGATAGACGGAGGCGAAGCGCACATAGGCAACGTCGTCGAGCTGGCGCAGATGCTCCATCACGATCTCGCCGATCGCCTCCGAGGAGACCTCCGCCTCGCCGCCGCTCTCGAGTTCGCGCACGATCGCCGAAACCATCTTCTCGACCCGCTCAGGATCAACCGGCCGCTTGCGCAGACTGATCTGCAGCGAGCGGACCAGCTTGTCGCGGTCGAACGGCACCCGGCGCCCGTTGCGCTTGATGACCGTCAGTTCGCGCAACTGCACCCGCTCGAAGGTGGTGAAGCGGAAGTTGCAGGCGATGCATACCCGCCGCCGCCGGATCACGGCCGAGTCCTCGGTCGGACGCGAATCCTTCACCTGCGTATCGAGACTGTTGCAGCTAGGACAACGCATCCAACGGGACCTTCGACTTGCTAGACCTTACTGATAGATCGGGAAGCGGTCGGTGAGCGCCTTCACGCGTTCCTTGATCGCGGCTTCGACCAGCGGCGCCTTGCCGTCCTCCGACTGCGCCAGCGCGTTGAGCACCTCGGCGATCATGCCGCCGACTTGCTTGAACTCGGCGACGCCGAAGCCGCGCGTCGTCGCCGCCGGCGTGCCGAGACGCAGGCCCGAGGTGACGAACGGCTTTTCGGGGTCGAACGGAATGCCGTTCTTGTTGCAGGTGATGGCGGCGCGCACCAGCGCCTTCTCGGACACGTTGCCCTTCAGCCCCTTCGGCCGAAGGTCGACCAGCATCAGATGGTTGTCGGTGCCGCCGGAGACGATGTCGAGGCCATGGCCGCGCAGCGTTTCCGCCAGCGCCTTGGCGTTCTCGACGACGTTCTTCGCGTAGACCTTGAAGTCCGGACGCAGCGCCTCGGCGAACGCCACCGCCTTGGCGGCGATGACATGCATCAGCGGCCCGCCCTGCAGGCCAGGGAAGATCGCCGAATTCAGCTTCTTGGCGAGCGCCTCGTCGTTGCAGAGAATCAGGCCGCCGCGCGGGCCGCGCAGCGATTTGTGCGTCGTCGTCGTGGTGACGTGGGCGTGCGGCACTGGCGAGGCATGGACGCCGCCGGCAACGAGGCCGGCGAAATGCGCCATGTCGACCAGGAGGTAGGCGCCGACGCTATCGGCGATCTCGCGGAAGCGCTTGAAGTCCCAGGCGCGCGAATAGGCCGATCCGCCGGCGATGATCAGCTTCGGCTTCACCTGCTCGGCTTGCTTCGCCACCTCGTCCATGTCGATGATCTGGTCTTCACGCCGCACCGTGTAGTGCGCGGCCTTGAACCACTTGCCGGACATGTTGACCGGCGAGCCGTGGGTGAGATGGCCACCGGCCGCGAGGTCGAGGCCCATAAAGGTGTCGCCGGGCTGCAGCAGCGCCAGAAACGCCGCCTGGTTCATCTGGCTGCCGGAGTTCGGCTGCACGTTGGCAAACTGCGCACCGAACAGCTTTTTGGCGCGCTCGATCGCCAAGGTCTCGGCGACGTCGACCCATTCGCAGCCGCCATAGTAACGCGCGCCCGGATAACCTTCCGCGTATTTGTTGGTCATCACCGAACCCTGCGCTTCCAGCACGGCCCGGCTGACGATGTTTTCCGAGGCGATCAGCTCGATCTCATGCCGCTGGCGGCCGAGTTCGCCCTTGATCGCGGCAGCGATTTCCGGGTCGGCCTCGGCGAGCGTGGCCGTGAAGAACGAGTCGGGCGCGGAGGCGGTCTTGGCGCTGGTGGGCGAGGAGGTCATTGGGCGAAATATCTCCACCGCCGCAGGCCCTTAGGGGCGAAGCGGGCGGGTCTGGTGTGGCGGTCGAAAGAAGCGCCTGGGAGATACCACATCGGCCGGAATTGGCCAAGCACTTGCGGTACAGGGCTGGTATTTATGCAAGATATGGTGGGAATGAAGCCCCATCTGTCGTCGCCCCGGCCTTGAGCCGGGGCCCATAACCACCGGCGGTACCTGGAACAATAGGTGTCTGCCAGGGTGTCCCTTCCCGGGGCCCCGGCGTATGGGTCCCTGCGGTTCGCAGGGACGACATCGGGGCTACTACGTAAACCGGTATGGCCCGCCCTTGGCGACCGAGCGCTGGAACGCCGGACGGGCGTGCATGCGCTCCAGCCAGGCGGCCAGGTTCCGATATGGCCCGAGCTTGTCGAACACTTTTGCCAGCTCGCCGACAAAACTCATCTGGATGTCGGCGCCGGTCAGCGACGCCCCGACGAAGAACTCTCGCCCGTTCAGCGCGCGGTCGACATAGCCGAGGTGGTTCGCCAGTTCGCCGTCGATGCGCGGATGCAGCGGCGCACCGGCCTCCTTCAGCCGGCCGACATAGAGGTTCAGCATCAACGGCAACATCGCCGAGCCTTCGGAATAGTGCAGCCACTCGTTGTAGGCCTCGTAGTCCGCGCTACCGGGCGCCGGCATCATCGCGGGCTTGTCTTTTCCCTGGCCGTAGCGGCGGATGATGTAATCGACAATGGCGCCGGATTCGGCGATGGTCATCTCGCCGTCAGTGATGACGGGCGATTTGCCGAGCGGATGAACCTCTTTCAACTCCGGCGGCGCCAGCCGCGTCTCGGCGTTACGCTGATAACCCTTCAGCTCATAGGGCGTGTCGAGCTCCTCCAGCAGCCACAAAATTCGCTGCGAGCGGGAGTCGTTGAGATGATGGACGGTGAGCATGGGGCTTCCTCTTGTTAGAGCGTGGCGGTTCACTTGAGGCCGTCATTGCGAGCGAAGCGACGCAACTCTCGATCGTCATCCCCGCGAAGGCGGGGATCTACCGTGATGTTCGTCAAGAGGTCGATCATGGGCGAGAGTGCGGCATCGTGCTCGCCGGTCAAGGCGACCGCTGCGCGGCGGCGATGCCGGCCTTGACCGGCTGCGCTCGCTGCCGCGTTGGCTTGCCATGATCGAAGGCTCATGCCGCAGGCCTGGCTGCGTGTCTCCAATCTGATCGGTCACGGATCATGGCGTTGAGCGTCACCAGCATTTTGCGCATGACGGCGGTGAGCGCGACCTTGCCCAGGCGATGATTGTCATCGACCAGATGTCGGTAGAAGGCCTTCATGACCGGATTGTGCTGGATCGCGCTGCGGGCGCCGTTGAAGAGCACTTTGCGCACGCTGGAGCGGCCATGACCAATGGACGCATGCCCGTGCTGCTTGCCGCTGTCGCGCGTGTGCGGGGCAAGGCCGCAAAGGGCCGCGATTTTCTTGCCTGACAGATGTCCGAGTTCCGGCAGGTCCGCGATCAATGTTTCCGCGATGGCGGGGCCGACACCGCAGAAGGTTTGCAGCCGCCGGCTGGTCTCGGCATGCGCGGAGCTTGCGATGCGTTCGGCGATGGCCTTGTCGACCGTAGCGAGTGAACGCTCAAGGGCGGCAATGACCGCCCGCAGGCTCTTGCGCACAATGGCGCTGTCTGCCACGTCGCAGCGGCAGGTCTCGGCATGCAGCAGAGCCTGTAACTGCCGGCGCCGCGATGCGAGTTCACGTAAGACCTCATCGGCCTCTGGAACCGACTCGATGTCGCGGCGAGCGAGCTCCTCGGCGGCAAAGTCGGCCAACAATTTGGCGTCGATGCGGTCCGTCTTGGCCTTGATGCCACGCCGCCTGCGATAGGCGACGACTTCGTTCGGGTGCACCTGCTTGAAGGCGACCTTCGCGCGGCGGAGACACCGTCGCAGAAGCCGCTCATAGCCGCCCGTCGGCTCGAACGCGACCAGGCCGATCGAGCCGGCCCCGATCTGCATAAACCAAGCGTCAATCGCTCGCTCACTGTTCGCGATCCGCTTGACCCGACTGTCACCCGCGATCGCAATGTCGATCCACTCCTTGGCAACGTCCACCCCGATCACCATCTTGTCCATGTGGCTGTTCTCCGACAGAATATGCATCTGGTCGGCACGCCGGATTGCAATGCGGGCTCAGGCCCTCTCTACCGTGCGCGTGTCAGACCGTAACGCCGGCGGTCCTAAGATTCCCACGGTCTTGCAGGACCTGACCAGTACTCGAGGGGCCGCCGGCGCCCCATCCAACAGGATGGCGACGCCATCATGCAATCCAGTACGCTGCGGCCTATCGGTTCAATCATCGCGGTCTCTGGAAACTGGATCGTCCGCCTTCGCCTTCGCGGACGATGACAACTGGATATGTGGCGGCGATCTCGCGACGCATGGCGCCCGAGGCGGATAATTTTTGCGGGACCGGCTGGACACAACATCTAGCTGATTTGCCCCGTCGGGCGGCGCGAGACCTTTGCCGGCCGCTGCCGTGAACCAGATCACATGCCGCCGTTTCGACTGAGCTTATAACCGTCCGGGGCTGACAGATGGATTTCCCGACATGGAAAGCTCACTCCCACCGAAAGAGCGTCAGGCCAATTCGCGACGCTGGCTGATAACGGCCTTCGTGATCTACGGTACGATGGTCGGCGGTCTTCTGGGATTTTTCGTGATTTTCCCGAATGCCGCCTATGAAACAGAGGCCGAAAACGCACGCACTGCAACGGCAACGAAACCGATGCGATACGAAGGCGTGATCGCCAACTGGAACCGCTATCGCACAAAGGACGCGCGGGCGGACGCACGGTAACTCGAATTGGCTCAATCGAGAACCAGGCGGCCGGCGGGCTCAGTGCGTTCGCTTCCGCCTTTGACGACGACGATTTCGCCGCTGGCCGGCGAGACGCCGGTGAGCGCCAGAATGTTCGCGCCGTGCGTCACAATGAGGAGGTTTCCGCGCGACGTCCATTTGGCGATGCGCGCACGGGCGCCCGCCGTTAGCGTCTCTCGTTGATCGCGCAGCACCACGACATTACCGAATGTCGCAACGGTTTCGACCGGCCCCAAGTTCAGCAATTTGGCGGTGTCGATGCATCGGCACCAGGGCGAGCTCAGGATCGTTTCAAACGCAATCCCTTCCCGCTTGAGCCGCGCACCGATCTTCTCGGCGTCCGCTCGCCCCTTGGCGCTCAAGTTGCGCTGGGTGGCACAATCTTCAACGCGGAAACCGGGCGGATCGCCGAATCCCCCCGGCGCATCGGTATGCCGCATCAGCGCGACATGCTCCCCGGCGCGCAACGCCTTCCAGGCATTGGCGGCTTCGTCGGCAGTGGCGATCTCCGCCGAACTGAACAAACCGACGAGGAGTGCGAAGATGGCAAAGCGAATGCAGGACATGGCAAACCGGCCTTGTTAAAAATACGCAATCAGGCGCCCCGCGCAGATGACGCCGAGCCACAGCAGGATCGATAGCAGTGCAGTCACCTTGGCTGCGCCGGACGCCTTGTCGCCCCAGTGTTCAACATGACGCCATGGAACGGCGTGCGCGATCACGATGTTGATCAGGGCCGCACCGATCAGAAGCAGCTTGATCTGGAACGCGGGATTTTTCACGACATGCGAAGCATCGGCGCTGAACAGCAAAAAGCCCATGCTGATCGCGAGTAGAAAGCCTGCACGCGACACCGGCAACAGCAATTGCGCCATCGGTTGGATGGCAAGCGTGCGCCCGAGTCCCAGCAGCCTCAAGTCGAGCGCCAGGATCGATCCGACCAGGATGACGAAACCGATAATGTGCAGAATCTCGACCGTAGGATAAAGCGCCGGCGAAGAGCGCATCGCATGACCAAGCGCACTTTCCTGCAGTGCCAGGAATATAGATGCGGCCGGCTCGTGTTCCACTTGCGGCTTACCGCAACTCGATGCGCTTGCCGTCGAGCACGATATATTCGATCCGCGCCTCGTCCGGCTTGCTGCTGTGCGGATAGCCGAACACGGTGCAGGTCTTGCCGGGCGCGATCAGCTCGCGCGTTGCCCCACGCGCCTGCATGCGCGACGGCGGCGCCAGGACGAAGTGCCAGTGCTTGCCGTCGACCTCCATCTCGATCCCGCAATGCGGGTTCTCGAAGGTCGATTTCAGGATCTTGCCGGTCACGGTGAACGATTTCGACGTATCGTAGCCGCCCCAGCCGTGATGGGCGATGGCGGAAGCCGGCACAAGGCCAGCCGCCAGCGACAGAAACAAACGACGCGTGAGTGAGGTCATGGCGAGCCTCCGTCGATCAGAGACGCAAATCTATGGCGGGGCGCGCGAGGCAGCAAGACTTGCTTCGGAGGCGCCGGGTCTGCGCTCGCGTCAAGCCGCGGCTGCAAGGCGTCTTTTCGTTACAATCCCGTATACCCCGCCTTCACCGGATCGTTGCTGCCATCGAGCTGGCGTAGATAGGTGAGCCCGCACACCGTCAGCCGGTGCGGATCATTCTCGCCCGCCTCGACCAGCGTGGTGAGATAGGCCGTGACCTTGGCGCGGGCCTCGTCGCTGGCAGCGGCGCTGCAGTTCAGAAGCAGGTCATAGGTCTGCATGATCCGTTCGATCGCGGCTTCCATGGATTCTCCTGAGTTGCGTGAGCGGGTGATCGTCAGACCAATGCGCGTGCTTCGAACGTGGCGATCGCCTTGTTGGCGAGCCTGAGCGTGTTGAATTCGCCGCGCCGGAACAGCTTCACGATGATTGCGAGCAATCGCTCGTCGGTGACCAAGGTATCGGCAATGGCACCGCTCTTGCGAAGGTAGTTTGAGGCGATCGCGTAGGCATCGCCCACCACCTCAAAATTCATGACCTGAATTCCGCGCTCGACCAGCATGCCCTCACCTGTCTTGTGGCCGGGCCGATAATTCGCAGGTGCGAAGATGGTTCCACCGCGAGAAGAAGATGGTTCCAATGCGAGAAATCGCAATTTCTCTTTAGGAAACAACGATAGCTGCCCGGAAATGCGGAGGATTTTCCTTCAAAAAAAGCGCACCGGAGCCGGAAGACCGGCGCCGATGCGCGTTGAGCAGGGCTCACTGCCTTGCCAGTTTGTCAGCTTGTTGGCTACCGGTCTTCTAGGCGGCCGGCTTAGGAATTCTCAGAGCCGATACAGGATCTGGTCGGTCCAGAACCGCTCGAGGCGGTGCAGCGACTTGTTCAGCGTCGCGAACTCCTCATTCGAGATGCCGCCGACCTGCTCCACCGTCTTGACGTGCTTCTGGTAGAGCGCATCGACGATCTTGCGGATTTCCTGGCCCTGCGCGGTGAGGCGAATGCGGACCGAGCGACGATCGACGCGAGAGCGCTGATGATCGAGGAAGCCGAGCTCGACGAGCTTCTTGAGGTTATAGGAGACGTTGGAGCCGAGGTAATAACCGCGCGTGCGCAGTTCGCCCGCGGTCAGCTCTTTGTCGCCGATGTTATAGAGCAGCAATGCCTGCACTGAATTGATGTCGGCACGGCCGCGGCGATCGAATTCGTCCTTGATGACGTCGAGCAGCCGGCGATGCAGCCGTTCGACCAAAGTCAACGCTTCCAGATAGAGCGGCTGCACCGGAGTTTGACCGGCAGAGCGTTCAGCGGTTTCCACCGCCGTTGCAACGGCTTTGATCATGACACTTCCCCTGTCGTCGTTTTTCGACTTATTTCGACGAAACTTCTGTCCCGCCTGATAGCCTCAACTTAAGGGGGCGGATTGAAGATCCGCTTAAATAAGACAATAAAGAGATCATGAATTTAACAGAGTGAATTGTGGATTAAGCCCCATGGATCAAGGCTTTTTGCAACATTTCATTGACGCTGGAAGCGCCCTGTTCACGCTTCGTCTGCAAGCCTTGTCGCATTCGGAAACAGGTGCGTCTGAAATCGAAACGCTCGCGTAAGATCCCTTTACGGCCCTTAACGGTGACCAAATCGTTACAGAAAAACTTTTTGAAAATTGTATGGGATCGCGTCGCGGATTCTGCACGCGGATGGATTATGGCGGAAAACTGACAGAGTTGAAGGATGCTGCCACTCTGCTCCCTTTGGGACAGACGTCCTACGGCGGGCGCTCGCGCGCGGCCATCCAGGCGAGGGCGAGATAGGCGCCGAGCATCACAGCCTCCAGCGCCACCACCGTCAGGCTGCCGCCATAGATGCCTGGAAACATCAGCTCGATCACCGCCATCGACACCACCGTGGTGAGCCACACCACCGCGCCCCAAGGCGTCGCGAGCCACAGGCCAACGGCGCCGACGAGTTCGATGACAGCGAAATATACGGTCGCGGTCTGCCAGGCCATCGACTGGTTTTCGAACGCCTCCTCCTCGCCGCCGATGAAACCCGTGACCTGCGCCCAGTGGTACAGGCCCTTCATGATCGACACGACCGCCATGATGCGCAGGAACAGCACCAGCCGACGCGTCCACACATTGTCGTCGGGCTCGATCCGCTCCGACGACATCGCCGCCATGGACATCGCATTGTCCCTGGCATGGTCCCGCCCCTGATCGCGCGCCGAAAGGTCAGACATGGAAGCCGACCCGGAAGCTGATCTGGGGGCTGGCCTCGCAACCGGGTCGCAATGCGTGCTGGAATCTCCTCATGGCCTGATGTCTTGGCCCGGCGAGACGGTAAAATCAATTGCCGATGAGATAGATCAAGGCTCGGTGACGCGGCAGCGGCAAGGTGCTAGAATTGGAACAAATCAAAACCTTCCCGCCGCCTCAAGGAGTACCGTTGACATGGCGATCAAGTTCGGGCGTCCGATCGAAATGCGCGACGCACCGCGGCGGCAGACGGCGCTTGCCTCCACCCCGCTCGACCTGACCATCCGCCCCCGCCGCAACCGCAAGGCGGAATGGGCGCGGCGGCTGGTGCGCGAAAACGTGCTGACCACGGATGATTTGATCTGGCCGATGTTCGTGGCCGACGGCCACAATACGCGCACGCCGGTGGCCTCGATGCCCGGCGTCGACCGCCTCACCGTTGATCAGGCGGTGCGCGACGCCGAGCGCGCGGTAAAACTGAACATCCCCTGCATCGCGCTGTTTCCCTATACTGAGCCGTCGCTCCGCGACGAGCACGGCTCCGAGGCGCTGAACCCGAACAATCTGGTCTGCCAGTCGGTGCGCGCGATCAAGAAGGAATTCCCCGAGATCGGCGTGCTGTGCGACGTCGCGCTCGATCCCTTCACCAGCCACGGCCATGACGGGCTGATCGAGGACGGCAAAATCCTCAACGACGAGACGGTGGCGGTACTGGTGCAACAGGCGCTGGTGCAGGCGGAAGCCGGCTGCGACGTCATCGCGCCGTCCGACATGATGGACGGCCGCGTCGGCGCGATCCGCGAGGCGCTGGACGAGGCAGGTTTTCTCGACGTGCAGATCATGGCCTATGCGGCGAAATACGCCAGCGCCTTCTACGGCCCGTTCCGCGACGCCATCGGCTCCGCCAAAACGCTGACCGGCGAAAAGCGCACCTACCAGATGGACAGCGCCAATTCCGACGAAGCGCTGCGTGAGGTCGAGCTCGACATCGCCGAAGGCGCCGACATGGTGATGGTGAAGCCCGGCATGCCCTATCTCGACGTCGTGTGGCGCGTGAAAGACACGTTTGCGATGCCGACCTTCGTCTACCAGGTATCCGGCGAATACGCGATGATCGCCGGAGCCGCGGCCAATGGCTGGATCGACGGCGACCGCGCGATGATGGAAAGCCTGCTCGGCTTCAAGCGCGCCGGCGCGGACGGGATCTTGACCTATTTTGCGCCGAAGGCCGCGGAGAAGTTGAGAAAGGGCGAGTAGCGAGTAGCGAATGGGTGTTCCTGGTCGCTATTCGCCACTCACTATTCGCCATTCGCCGCTCAATATTGCTCGCTGTTAATGGTCGCAGGCCCTTGGCGAGCGCGCGGCCGGTTCCCATGTCACGGTCTGGAATATCGGCCTGGAGGACGGACTATGTCTTATAGCGGCTCTGGCAATACTGGCGGCAGTCCTCAAAGTGCTGGCGGCGGCTGGCGGAACGACGGAGGAGTGCCGCCGCATGCGTTCGATCCCTATTCGCAGCCGGAACTGTTTCGCGGCGTGCTGACGCGGCGGGTATTTGCGTTCCTGATCGACCTCGTCGTGCTGTCGGTGCCCGTCATCCTCGGCTACATCTTCATCGGCCTGTTCGGCATCATCACGCTCGGGCTCGGCTGGATGCTGTTCTGGCTGGCGTGGCCCGCCACCATCGTGTGGGCGATCGTCTATTACGGTACCTCGATCGGCGGCCCGCATTCGGCGACGCTCGGCATGCGCGCGATGGATCTGGAGCTGCGCACCTGGTACGGCGAGCCGGGCTATTTCGTGCTCGGTGCCTGCCATGCCGTGCTGTACTGGGTCTCGATCTCATTCCTGACGCCGCTGGTGCTGCTGGTCGGCCTGTTCAACAGCCGTCGCCGGCTGCTGCACGACTTCATCCTGGGAACCGTGGTCATCAACAGCTCGGTTCGTACCCAGGTAGTTCCTTCGCCACGCAGCAGCTATTGAGCGAGCAGCAAACTATTTGACCGCCCGCCTTTCGGGCGCGATGTTAGAGCCGGTCGGGCCCCAAGATGAAATCGGGGCCGGGCCGGCGCTTTTTTCGTTCCGATGCGTTTTCTTAACGCGAACCGGTGTCTACTGCGTTGGAAAGCGCTATGGTTGATTTGTTTCGGAGGCGTGACGACCCGACGTGACCCAACACTCGCGTGATACCCCGCAATTCTACCTGACGGCGCCCTCGCCCTGCCCCTATCTGCCGGGCCGGCACGAGCGCAAGGTGTTCACGCATCTGGTCGGCGACAAGGCCGGCGACCTCAACGACCTCCTGACCCATGGCGGTTTCCGCCGCAGCCAATCGATCGCTTACCGCCCGGCCTGCGACCAGTGCCGGGCCTGCGTCTCTGTGCGCGTCATCGCCAACGAATTCCGCCCCTCGCGCAACTTCAAGAAAGTTTTGGCACGCAACGCCGACATTGTCGGCGAGCAGCGCAGCGCGGTGCCGACGTCGGAGCAATACTCCGTGTTCCGCGCCTACCTCGACAGGCGCCACCGCCATGGCGGCATGGCCGACATGACCGTACTCGACTACGCGATGATGGTGGAAGACAGCCATGTCGAGACCCGCATCATCGAATACCGCAAGCGCGGCGTCGACACCGGCATCACCGGCCGCGGCGAGGAACTGGTCGCGGTGGCGCTGACGGATGTGCTCAGCGACGGGCTGTCGATGGTGTACTCGTTCTTCGAGCCGTCGCAGCACAGCCGCTCGCTCGGCACCTTCATGATCCTCGATCACATCACCCGCGCGCGCCGGCTCGGGCTGCCTTACGTCTATCTCGGCTACTGGATCGAGGGCTCCAAGAAGATGGACTACAAGGGCCGCTTCCTGCCGCAGCAGCGGCTGGCGCCGTCAGGCTGGCTGCGGGTGGATGCGACGGGCGAAATGCTGTCCGAGCCGCAGGATTGACCCTCTGCTGTCATCACCCGCGAAAGCCGAAAGCGGGTGATCCAGTATTCCAGAGACATCAGTGATTGAATCGAGAGGCCGCGGCGTACTAGGTCGCTCGGTCCGCACATCGAGCCGGGCGATGACAGCCGCGTGGCGCGGTTAGCCGAAAAACGCCTCGAACAACAGCTTCACGTTCAGCGCCACGATGATTCCGGCGACGATCCACGCCACGACGGCGACTGTGCGCGGGATGACGAACTTGCCCATCTTGCGGCGGTCGGAAACGAACTTCACTAGCGGGATCACCGCGAACGGCAATTGCATCGACAGCACGACCTGGCTGAATACCAATAATTGGCCGGTGCCGCGCTCGCCATAGAGCGCGGTGACGATCACGACCGGAACGATGGCGACGCCGCGGGTCAATAGCCGCCGCGCCCAGTTCGGCAGCCGCAGGTTCAAAAAGCCTTCCATCACGATCTGGCCGGCCAGCGTCGCCGTTACCGTCGAATTGAGGCCGGAGGCGAGCAGCGCCACCGCGAACAGCGTCGAGGCAATGCCTAGACCGAGCAGCGGCGACAGCAATTCATAGGCCTGACCGATCTCGGCGACCTCGGTCCGTCCGCTCGAATAGAAGGTGGAGGCGGCAACGATCAGAATCGCGGCGTTGATGAACAGCGCCAGCATCAAGGCGATGGTCGAATCCGTGGTCGCCCATCTGATCGCCTCGCGGCGGCCCTTGTCGTTGCGCTCATAGGCGCGGGTCTGCACGATCGAGGAATGCAGATAAAGGTTATGCGGCATCACGGTAGCGCCGATGATGCCGATTGCGATGTAGAGCATCTCCGGATTGGTGACGATCTCGGGCGACGGCACAAACCCCTTCAGGACGGCAGCGACCGGCGGCGCCGCAGCCACGATCTGAATCGAAAAGCAGATCGCGATCACAATTAGCAGCGAGATGACGAAGGCTTCGAGGAAGCGAAAACCCCTGTTCATTAGGAGGAGCAGCAGGAAGGCGTCGAGCGCAGTTATCAGCGCGCCCCAGATCAAGGGAATGCCGAACAGCAGGTTGAGAGCGATCGCTGTGCCGATCACCTCGGCAAGATCGCAGGCGATGATTGCCGCTTCGCAGACCACCCAGAGCAGGAAGTTCACCGGCCGCGAGAAGCTGGCGCGGCAGGCCTGCGCCAAATCGCGGTCGGTGACGATGCCAAGCCGCGCGGCGAGCGCCTGCAACAGGATCGCCATCAGGTTCGACAGCAGAATGACCGCGAGCAGCGTGTAGCCGAACTTCGAACCACCCGCGAGGTCAGTGGCCCAATTGCCGGGGTCCATGTAACCGACCGAAACCAGATAGCCGGGGCCGAGGAAGGCCAGCAGCCGGCGCGACCAATGCCCGCCAAAGGGCACCAGGATCGTGGAGTTGACCTCGGGCAGGCTCAGCCGGGCGTCGGCGGCGGCGTCAGCGCGCCAACCGGAGGCGGTCGTATCGGCCATCAGCAAACCCTTGGCTTCCGGGCCCAATTCGGGCGTGCGCGCATCCATTTCAGCAAGATGGCCGATCTTCGTCCTTATTGCAACTCATTTGCAACTGCATCTGGTGATCACGAAAATGATACCACTGATCCGGGCGTTGAAGGCGGAAGCGCGCAACAAGCTCTCTCAGGCGATGGTCGACTACGATCTCACCCTGGCGCGCATCAACATCATCCCGAACGCGCTGGCCGAAGCGGTCAAGCCGATCGAGAAGATTTCCGACATCCGGATCTTCGACACCGGCGGCCTGCTCGGCCGTGGCGGCGGCAATGGCGCGATGAACGGCCATAGCAACGGGCTTGGTCTGGGCGATGGCCTTGCCGCGCAGTTGCTGTCGGTTTCGGCGTTCAAGCCGATCATCGACAAGATCCTCGCCGAAGGCGGCTTCGCCGCTGGTCCGGACGCGCTGACCAGCCTGACCAACGCGCTGGCCGCGCCGCAGCTCGCCAGTCCGGCCGAATTGCCCTCCGCTGTAGATGATGATGAGCTGGCGACGCAGCCGGCGACCATCTCGGGAACGGGCAAGGCGACGCTCGGGCCCAAATCGTAGTCGAACAGAAGCAGCCAAAACGCCGTTCAGATCGAGGCCTGCCGCCCATTCGCGCGGCGGGCCTTTTTCCTGGAGTCGTTCTCTCCTGTCGGTCGTCGGGAAGCACGCGGGCTACGGGCTGTCCGCACTTCCTTATTGCAAATGCCTCTCATTCGTGACACCAATTGCAACTAATTCGCAATTGCAACTGAGGGAGCATCCGGATGCGTCAGTTCAAGCGGACTTGGGAGGCACACCAAGACGGAAACGACGATTTTCACTTCGGCGATTTTCTCGGCCACTTTCATGTGCCGCACCGACCGCACGGCTCGCATGGCCCGGGTGAGCACCAGGGCGGCCCTCACGGTTCGCCGTGCCAGCCGGATCCGCCGCCGGTAAAAATCGAGTACCGCAGCTTCGACGGTTCGCAGAACAATCAATCCGATTCCACCCTCAACGCTGCCGGCACTGAGTTCGGACGTATCGGCGAGGCGCATTTTGCCGACGGCATCTCCGTCCCGCTCGGTGGCAACAATCCGCGCACCATCAGCAATCTTGTGGTCGGCGCCGGCGACCCTGATGTGGCGAACCCGGAAGGTGTATCCGCCTTCATGTACGCCTGGGGCCAATTCATCGATCACGACATGACGCTGACCCGGACGGACGGCGTCAGCGATGTCAGCGTCGTGGTTCCCGCCGGCGATCCTGTGCTCCCCGCCGGCACCATCATTCCGATCACCCGCGCGATCGTCGATCCCACGACCGGCGCGGGCACGTCCAATCCAGCGATGGCGCTCAATTCCAATACCGCCTGGCTGGACGCTTCGATGGTCTATGGGTCCAGCGCCGCGACCGCCGCCAGCCTGCGCACCGCTGACGGCCACATGTTGACGTCGCAGGGCAACAACCTGCCGATCGTCGACGGCATGGTCGTGGCCGGAGACGTCCGCGCCGCAGAGAATCCGGCGCTCACCGCCCTGCACACGCTATTCGTGCGCGAACACAATTATTGGGTCGACAAACTGCACCTCGAGCACCCGAACTGGAGCGGCGACCAACTCTACAATCACGCCCGCGCTATCGTGACGGCGGAAATCGCCAACATCACCTATTCGGAGTTCCTGCCTAACCTCGTCGGCAAGAATGCGCTAACGCCCTACGACGGCTACGACCCCAGCGCCGATCCCCACCTGTCGCTGGAATTCGTCGCCGCGGCGTTCCGCTTCGGACATTCGATCGTGTCGGGCGAAACCGAAGGCCTTGCGGAAAACGGCGAAGTCATCGCCGGCTCCGAGGAAGACCTGAAGGATGTATTCTTCCAGCCGGCCGCAAACTTCAACGACAATGGCGGCGCCGATGGACAATTGCGCCACCTGGCCGCCGATCCATCACAAGCACTCGACGCGCGCATCGTCGACGACCTGCGCAATTTTCTTTTCGATCCACCGGTGTCGATGGATCTCGCCGCGATCAACATCCAGCGCGCGCGTGACCTCGGCCTCGGCACGCTCAACCAGACCCGTGAGGCACTCGGCCTCGAGCCCTACACGGATTTCAGCCAGATCACGAGCGACCCGGAGACGCTGGCCGGACTGAAAGCAGCTTACGGCAATGTCAACAACGTCGGCCTGTGGACCGGCGGCTTGTCTGAAAATCATGTCGCTGGCGCGCTCGCCGGCGAGACCTTCCAGGCCATCATCACGATGCAGTTCGAGGCGTTGCGCGATGGCGACCGGTTCTGGTTCGAAAATCAGGGATTTGATGCCAAGACGTTGGCCGAGATCAAAGGCACGACGCTGGCAGATATCATTCTGCGCAATACCGATACCGAGCATATCCAGGACGACGTCTTCGTCACCTATGCGCGGCATACCGGCCTTGCCGGCGGCGTAGAGTCCGAAGATCCCGAAGCCCGCCAGATCGTCATCGGCTCCGATGGCAGCGACACGCTGATCGGCGGTCCGCAGGGAGATTATCTGTTCGCCGGAACCGGCAAGCAGACGATGACGGGGAATGACGGCGCGGATCGCTTCGTGTTTGATTTCGGATCCACCAAGGCTGAGATCACCGACTTCGATCCGGGCGTCGACATGCTGGTGTTTGAGAATGCCGGCCGTTTGGACTTTCGCGACGTGAGGATCTGGGGCGACCACGGGAATACGGTGGTTCAGGTCGGCGACGACCGGATCGAACTGACCAGCGTGCGGCCGCATGAACTGACAAAGCACGATTTCCTGTTCGACGTTTGACACGAATTCACGAAACAACTTCTGCGGATTGGAGCGATCATTTTTGCCGGGCATCCGCGTTCTGGCAGCCCGGTCATGAAACCTCCACACGTTCGTGTGTGGAGGTTTTTGTTTTTGGAAGAGGTTGTCGGGAAACGGGTGGGTTTGATCGTCCTCGGGCCGGACAATGGATCAAATCGAATCTGTCAGGAAATTTTGCCATGTCACCCGCTCCGACACCGCGCTTGCCCGCGACCTTCAACCGTCTGGCCTGGTCGAACCTCGCCGCGCAATCGGCCGAACAGATTGCGCTGGCCGCAGCGCCCATCGTTGCGGTGCTGCTGCTTGGTGTTGGCGAAGGCCAGACCGGATTGTTGCAGACCGCGCTGACGCTGCCCTTCATCCTGTTTGCGATTCCCGCCGGTCTCCTTGCCGACCGCATCTCGCGGCGCTGGGTGATGGCGGCCTCCGAAGCGCTGCGGGCGGCCGCGCTTGCGGCGACGCTGCTGCTGATCTGGCTTGGCGCAATCACGCTGCCGCTGCTCTCGCTACTCGGCTTCGTCGCTGTCTGCGGCACCGTGGCCTACAGCGTCGCCGCGCCCGCGTTGGTGCCATCGCTGGTCAATTCGGAGCAATTGCCCGCGGCGAACGCACGGATCGAACTGGCGCGCACAGTGGCGTTTGCGAGCGGTCCGGCGCTCGGCGGCGTGCTGGTCGGATGGGTCGGGGCCGCGCCTGCCTTCGGCTTTGCCGCCGCATTGTCGGTGATGGCCGTCGTGTTGCTGTCAGGCATCTACGAACCGGCACGCGCCCCTGCCCCGCGCCGCCATCCTTTGCAGGAGATCAGGGAAGGCGCCGCGTTCGTGTTGCATCACGCGCTGCTGCGGCCCGTGTTCATCACGCAGTTCATCTTCAACACGGCGTCATTCCTGCTGCTTGCGGTGTTCGTGCCGTACGCCGTTCGCCATCTCGGCCTATCGGCCACCGGCGTCGGCGTAACGCTTGCGATGTACGGCGTCGGCATGGTGGCGGGCGCGCTCTCTGCCACGCGGGTGATGCAGCGGCTGGCCTTCGGCACCGTGATCGGGCTCGGCCCGGTGACGGGATTCGTCGCCGCCGCCATCATGGCGCTGACGACGATCGCGCCGGCGCCGTGGCTCGCGGCGCTGAGCTTCTTCCTGCTCGGCGCCGGCCCGATCCTGTGGGTGATCTCGACCACCACACTGCGCCAATCGGTGACCCCGCCGTCGCTGCTCGGGCGCGTATCCGCCATCAACATCATGAGTTACGGCGCCCGTCCGCTCGGCTCGGCGCTGGGCGCCATCGTCGGCGGGCTCTATGGCGCAGAAGCCTGCCTCTACATGGCAGCCGCCATCTTCGCGGCGCAGGCGCTGGTGATCCTGCTATCGCCCGCAGTCTCGCTGGCGCGACAGCCGGAGATGGTGGGCGAGCCGGCGCGGTGCTAGCCGTCTGGTCGAAAACCGTCATTGCGAGGAGCCACCGGGTCCGGCCTTCGGCCGGCCCGATGATAAACTCCGCGACGAAGCAATCCAGCCTCTCTTGCGGCCCTGGATTGCTTCCGCCTTCGCGCTAAAGCGCTGCGGCGAACTGAAGCCCTACGAAGCTTGCGCAGCAAGCATAGAAAGATCGCTTCACTCGCAATGACGGTTTTTAGGGCGTGTTCTCATTAAGCGACTGACTAATGTCCGCTCAAGGCACCGAGGCGTATTGTTTCCTTCAAGAAAGAACCTTGCGGAGGAAAGCAAGCATGACGCTGTTGAATTGCCTCGGCCTTTGCAGCGGCGCGAAATGGCTCACACCAGGCAGGATCTTCAATTCCGCTGTCGCGATACTTCGTGCAAGATATTCGGCATGTTCGGGCTTGATGAACTCGTCGTGCTCGCTCTGCACGATCGCAACAGGCACATGGATGTGGGCGAGCTCGCCTGCAGAATAATTCGGTTCGGTCTTCATCATCTGGCCGACAGCTTCAACCAATGCGTCGAACTGGTCCGGCGTGGCTGATAGCTGGGCATAGTCCTTGGCGTGCCGCCCGAAACACCGGTCGAGAACCGGGCTGGGCTCGATTTCTTTTGTGCCGCTGGGGTCCATGTTACAGCCGAAGAAAAACACGCCCGCAACGTGTTCGGCGGCCTTCATGGCGAGGATCAAAGCGGTACAGGCGCCATCGCTCCATCCGACGACGGCTGCCTTGTCCACTTGCAGCGCATTCATCACGGCCAGAACGTCGGACGCCATCAACTCATACGTGAAAGGCCGCGAATCGCGCGTGCTGTGGCCATGGCCGCGGCTATCGATCAGCACGGCGCGATAACCCGACGCGACCAGCGCCGGAACCTGATAGCCCCAGTTGCCGCTATGCCCAAGGCCGCCATGCAGCAAGATCACGGGAGCTCCCGACCCGTACGTCGCGTACCGGATTCGAGCACCGTCGTGTTCCACAAAGCCTTGATTGATCGCGGTGGGCAGGGGCGCAGCGCCATGCGCCTCGAAACATTTAAGGTCGTCGTCGTATGATTCCATTCGGATTTGACCCAAAGCTTGAGATAGGGAGACCTGCAACCGCCGCTGATATCACCCCGACAAACTGTTGACGGTCGATATAGCACCCCGCGACCTAACTGAATCAAATGTCCGCTTCTAGGCGCTTTCTGCTTACTTCCCATAAACATGATAAGCTCCCAGCATGGGAACGTTGACATACGAAGACCGTACCGTGAAATACCAATGGGCGAGCGATGTCGACTTCGACGGCATTCGCATGGAAGTCCTTTCGGACAGCGGGGATACACTCCTTGATCTCAGTGTGCCCGATGACGGTCCGATCACCGTTAACGCCTTCGGCAAAGAGGTTGCCGCAGCCCTAATCGAAGCAGCAATCGAGGTCGTGCGCCGTTCAAGATAGACATTGGTTGCGGTGCGGACAGGACCACAACGTCCGCTATGGGTTGGTCAAGAACGACCAAGCTCAGGGTGAGCATAATAGGTCCGCTTTCGGGTGCATAGCGTCCGACCCGCTCCTTGGCGGGCCACATTGAGCCGGACTGTCTTGCCGTGAGTCCACGCCCTCACTGCCCGGAGCCCATTGGTGCTTTCCGATGCCGCTTTATATGATATATGTCATCTCATGTAAAAGCGGGAACCCTCATGGTCGACCAGACTGCAGCAATCGACACTGGCCCTCGTTCGGAAGCTTCTTCCACTGTCCTGCAGATCGCGGTGCTGGCAGGCCTCGCCGCCACGGGAACGCTCGCCACCAACATCCTGCTGCCGTCGCTGCCGCAGATGGCGGCGTCGCTCAACGTCACGAGCGCGGCGGTCACCGCAGCGATCACGGTCTTCCTCGCGGTGTTCGCGATCGGCCAGCTCGTGGTCGGGCCGATCTCGGACCGCTATGGCCGCCGTTGGCCGGTCCTGATCGGGTTTACCGTCTTCTTCGCCGGCAGCCTCTGGTGCGGCCTCGCCAATGATTTGCCGAGCCTGCTGATTGGCCGTGTCATCCAGGCGGCCGGCGCCTGCGCCACCTCGGTGCTGTCCCGCGCCATTGCCCGCGACCTGTTTTCCGGCGCGGCACTCGCCCACGCGATGGCGCTGATCATGATCGCGATGGCGGCAGCACCCGGCTTCTCGCCGCTGCTCGGCGGTGCGCTCGACCACATTTTCGGCTGGCGCTCCGAATTCGCATTCCTCGCGGCTTTCGCCGGGCTCGGCGCCCTCGCCTACGGCATGGTGTTTGGCGAGACCCACCTCGCAACACGCACCCCGCTCGATCCGCAGGCGATCGCAAAAACCTACCTCGCCCTGCTCCGCGACCGCCGCTTCGTGGTGCCGGCGGCAACCGTCAGCCTGATCCTGGGCGCTCTGTTCTCGATTTTCTCGGCGGCGCCCCGCGTCCTGATCGAAGCGATGCACTTTACGCATATTCAACTCGGTCTGTTCTTTGCGGGCACGGTGCTGATCGTGTTCGCCGCCGGCATGCTCGCGACCCGGCTGGCGCCACGCTATGGGCTCGATCGTTCGATCCGGCGCGGGCTGTTCGCCGCCGCAGCCGGCAGTCTCGCGATGCTGCTGGTCTCGCTATACACCCCCTCCTTCCTGCCGTTTCTTGCGGCCATGAGCGTATTCCTGCTCGGCATGGGCATCGTCAGCCCGTTAGGCACGGCGCAGGCGCTGTCCCCGTTCGGCGACAAAGCGGGCGCGGCATCAGCGCTCATCGGCTTCTCGCAGATGACGACAGCCGCAATCGGCGTCTGGCTCGCGGCGACGATTTCCCCCGATGCGCTATTCGCGCTTGGCGTAGTTCTGATGGTGTTTTCGCTGGTGGCCGTGGCGCTTTACACACGGCGAGCGAGACCAAATTAGGACACCAGATATCGCTCGTACTTCCCGGCCACCACCTCGTCCGCCGCAATATCCGGATCGAGCGTGTAAAGATCCTGCGCTCGGCCGATGCCGCGCAGTGCGTAGCGGCCGGTGGAGACCAGGTAGTTTCGCCCCGCGGCATCGAGACCTCCGCGGAACGCCGACGACATCAGCAATTCGCGGTCGACCGAGCGGCACATCGAGGCGATGCGGCTGACCTCGTTGACGGCAGGCCCCACCACCGTGAAGTCGAGCCGGTCGTCGCTGCCGATATTGCCGTAAAAGACCTCCCCGACATGCAGGCCAACATGGGCTGATGTGACTGGCCGGTTCTCGGCCGTGCGGCGGGCGTTCAGCGTCCTCATGTTGCGGCGGAAGCGATGTTCGGCGCGCAGCGCGGCGCGGTTTGCCTTTGCTATGTTCTCATGGGTGAACATCGCCAGCACGCCGTCGCCGATCAGCTTCAGCACCTCGCCGCCAGCATCATGGATGGCGTCGATCGAGGCCTGCGCATAATCGTTGAGGAACGGGATGATCTCGCCGGGATCGATGCTCTCGCTGATCGCCGTCGAGCCGCGCAGGTCGGAGAACCACAGCACCGTGTTGATCCGCTCGGTGACGCCGCGCGTGATGCGGCCGCGCAGCACCTGCTCGGCGGTGTCGCGACCGAGATAGACCCGGCCCAGCGTCTTGGTGATGTCAGCCTGCGCCGCAGATTTGATCGCCAGCCCCAGCACCGGCACGAGATCGCGGAGCGCCGCGAGCCCCTGCGCGCCAAACCCCTCGTCGCGCCGTGTCACCCAATAGGAATAGACGCAGTCCATCTGTCCCATGGTGCCGGCCTCGCCGAACTGGTGCACATAGGCGACCAGATGCTTGTGACCTTTCTCGGCGAGTTCGCCCATGAATTTGAAGTTGTAGGAGGTGCGATTGGCGAGGTCGAGCGGCAGCTCTTCATGGCCATTCTGGAGCATGTAGTAGAAGATCGAACTGCGCCAGGCCTCCGCGGCTTCGCCCTCGTTGGTCGAGCCATATTCGAACGCGTCGCTTTCGTTGGTCTCGGCGTCGTTCCAGCGAAAGCCGCGGCCCTCGAAAATCGGGTGCAGCGTGTCGATGAAGACCATGCCGCGCGACAGGCCAAGCCCCTCGGCGCAGCAGCGTTCGCAGAAACCGCGGATCAGGTCGTTTTGAGGCAGGCCGGTGAGGCCCTGGCCGACCAGCCAGTTCATCAGGCGCAGACGGGGGGTGAGCTCCATGGGGCTATTATGCCGTGCAATGGTGACAGACGGAAGGCTCTGGCCGCCTGCGTTCCCCGGGACATCAAGCGCTTACTTCCGCGTCACCGCCTCGCCGTCTTCCTTGACGAAGGATTCGACCGGGTTGTCGAGCAGGTCGAGCACGAGCTCCGACGGCCGGCACAGCCGGACGCCCTTTGGCGTCACAACGATCGGCCGGTTGATCAGGATCGGATGTTTCAGCATGAGATCGATCAGCTCGTCGTCGCTCCATTTCGGGTCGGCCAGGCCAAGCTCGGCATAGGGCGTGCCTTTTTCGCGCAACAGCTCGCGCGGCGAGATGCCCAGCGCCTTGATCAGTTCGACCAACCGGGCGCGGCTCGGAGGCGTCTTCAGGTACTCGATCACCTCGGGCTCTTCGCCGCTCTGCCGGATCATCGCCAGCGTGTTGCGCGAGGTGCCGCAGGCGGGGTTGTGATAGATCGTGACGCTCATGGTTGCGCCTCCTTCAACACTGCGTGCGCCTTGTCGCTTTCACGAAGCAGCCAGCCCATGAAGATCAACGCGATGATGGCGCCGCAGGTTTCCGCCGCGATGAAACCCGGAAGATCTGTGGGGCGAATGCCCGAAAACGTATTGGTCAGCGAGCGCGCAATGGCAACGGCGGGATTGGCGAACGACGTCGACGCCGTGAACCAGTAAGCCGCCGTGATGTAGAGGCCGACCAGCCACGGCACGCCGGCGCGGTTGAACCGGATACCGGCCAGAATGGTCGCAACCAGGCCGAACGCCGCGACGGCTTCGGCGAGCCATTGCGCGCCGCCGGTTCGCATTTTCAGCGAGGCATCGAGCAGCGGCAGCGCGAACATCGCATGCGCCAGCATGGTTCCGGCAATCCCGCCCGCGATTTGCGCAGCGACGTAGAGCAGCGCCTCGCGCGGCGTCAGCTCGCGCCTGAGCGCAAAAACCAGCGATACCGCCGGATTGAAATGGGCCCCGGAAATGGGACCGAGAATGGTGATGAGGACGACCAGGATGGCACCGGTCGGCAGCGTATTGCCGAGCAACGCGAGTGCGACGTCCTTGGTCAAGGTCTCGGCCATGATCCCGGAGCCGACTACGGTAGCGACCAACAATGCGGTCCCGAGCGCTTCGGCAGCGAGCCGGCGCGGCAGATCGAATTCGGACATTAGCTGGCTTTCTCCTGGCCGGACGTCGCGCCGTCGTTGCGGCCGATGTCGCGCAATTTGGTCCCGAGCGACAGGCGGTCGATACTTTGCAGCGGCAGGCTCGTAAAGGCGGCAATTCTGTTTTTGAGATAGCGGAATGCCGCGACGAATGCCGCTTCCTTCTCGATATCGGTGCCCTCGACGGCGGCAGGGTCCTCGATGCCCCAATGTGCCGTCATCGGCTGCCCGGGCCAGATCGGGCAAGATTCGCCGGCGGCGTTGTCGCAGACCGTAAAGACGAAATCCATTACGGGTGCATCGGGCCGCGCGAACTCTTCCCAACTCTTCGAACGCAATTCGTCAGTGGGGTAATCGAGGCGGTTGAGAACCTTGATCGCAAACGGATTGACCGTCCCCTTCGGCTGGCTGCCGGCGGAGAAGGCGCGAAAATTGCGGCGACCGTCCTTGCGCAGGATCGATTCCGCCAGGATCGAACGGGCGGTGTTTCCGGTGCACAGGAAGAGTACATTGTAGATGCGTTCAGACATGCGCTTTCCTCCTCGGCTTCGGGGTGCGGCAAGGCGTGAGGTCTTCGATCAATGGACCGCAGATTTCGGGCCGCCCGTCGCAACAATCCCTGAGCATGAACAGCACGACGGACTGAAAGGCCTTCAGATCGGCGCGGTAGACAATCGAGCGGCTGAAGCGGCGCGCTGTAACCAGCCCCGCACGCGACAAGATCGCCAGATGCGACGACATGGTGTTTTGCGGCACGGCGAGCGCCTTGGCGATGTCACCGGCAGGCAATCCCTCCGGCTCGTGTTTCGCCAATAGCCGAAACACGTCGAGCCTGGTCGGTTGCGCCAGCGCCGCTAGCGCCAAAATGGCTTGTTCGGATTCCATATATCCAGACTTATCGATATATCGGGGCGTGTCAACTTTTACTGTTGCCGCTGTAGGCGTGCCCGCTATTTCGATAATTCTGGAAATACCGTTGACGAGTTGGCGATGTGCATGCCATGATGCCCGCATGAAACTCGATGACGCCGCCGCCCATCTGGAAGCGCTGGGCAATCCGACCCGGCTCAAGATCTATCGTGCGCTGATCCGCGCCGGCGGCGCCGGACTTGCCGTCGGCCGCCTGCAGGAGAAACTGAAAATCGCGCCCTCGACCCTCTCCCACCACATCAAGGCGCTGGTGGTGGTCGGCCTCGTCACCCAGGTGCGCGATGCGACCACGCTGATCTGCCACGCCAACTACGAGGTGATGCGGGAACTGGTGGGTTTCTTGGTCGCCGAATGCTGCACGGAAAGCGCCGAAACCGCCGATGCCAAGATCAAAGCCGAGACCAATGCCAAGACCGCGGCTTAGCGCGTTGCGCTTTTTCGAACTGTATTTTCGATATTTCTAGTTTTATAGGAGAATGCCATGAGTGGAACCAGGACTGTCGCGATCATCGGAGCCGGGCCGGTCGGCCTTGCCGCCGCCGCCCATGTGCTGGAGCGCGGGCTGCAGCCGATCGTGCTGGAAGCCGGCGACAAGGTCGGCCACGCCATGCGGCTATGGGGCCACGTCCAACTGTTCTCACCCTGGGAATACAATGTCGACAAGGCGGCGGCGCGGCTGCTGGCGGCAACCGGATGGAATTCTCCCGAACCGGATCAGTATCCGACCGGCATGGAGATGGTGGAGCGCTATCTCGAACCGCTCGCGACCCACTCGGCGCTCGGGCCCCACATCCGCACATCGAGCCGCGTCACCGCGATCAGCCGGGCCGGCTTCGACAGGATGAAATCGAAAGGCAGAGAAAAGGCGCCGTTCGAAATTCGCTACCAGAACGGACAAGGTCCGAAAGTCGTCAAGGCCGACGCGATCATCGACGCTTCCGGCACCTGGCATTCGCCGAACCCTGCAGGCGCCAACGGCCTTTCCGCCATTGGCGAGGCTGATACCGCCGACAAGATCGCCTATGGGATGCCCGACGTCCTCGGCAAGGAACGCGCGCGCTATGCCGGCAAGACCGTCGCGGTGCTGGGCGCGGGACATTCGGCGATCGGTACGCTGATCGATCTGGCGAAGCTTGCGGACCAGGTGCCGGGCACCCGGCCGATCTGGCTACTGCGCGGCAGCGATCCGGCAAAGGCTTTCGGCGGCGGCGCGAACGACAAACTGTTGGCTCGCGGTGAATTGGGCGCGGCCTTTGCCGCGTTGGTGACGGCAGGCAGCATCAAGGTCGAAAGCGAATTTCGCGTTTCGCATCTCGTAGCCGACGGCCCTCGCCTCGTCGTCGGCGCCCTGTCCGGCTGCCGCGCCCGGCAGGCCGTGGTCGATGAACTGATCGTCGCGACGGGTTTCCGCCCCGATCTCGACTTCGTGCGCGAGTTGCGCATCCGGCTCGATCCTGCGATCGAATGTCCGGTCGCGCTGGCGCCACTGATCGATCCGAACGAGCATAGCTGCGGCACGGTGCGTCCGCACGGCGCCCGCGAGCTGGCGCAGGACGAGCCCGGCTTCTATTTCGCCGGCATGAAAGCTTACGGCCGCGCACCGACCTTCCTGATGCTCGCCGGGTACGAACAGGTGCGCTCGATAGCGGCCGACATCGCCGGCGACCGAGCTGCCGCAGAGCGAGTCGAACTGGTGCTGCCCGAGACCGGCGTCTGCAGCCGCTCGCTCGCGCCAGATACCGGCAATTGCTGTGGCGGCCCCGCAATATCGGATGTTGACGCATGTTGCGTCGCGGATGAAAAAGCAAAGCAACAAGGCAAATCGGGATGTGGTTGCGCGTCCTCGACATGAGGAGTGAATAGAATTTCGCTGGAAGGCCGATCCGTCATCGTTGCGATGTGTGTAGGGCAGCTCGGCAGCCTGCTCCCGCACGTCGTCGTACCTTCCATCCTTGCCGCATTCTTGATTCCCGAATGGCACTTGAGCGGCGCGCAGGCAGGCCTGCTGGCAGGCTCGGGCGCCGCCGGCTATATGCTGACCGTGCCGGTGCTGGCGACGCTGACCGACCGCATCGACGCGCGCAAAATTCTGATCGCCGGCTCGGCGGTGAGCGCACTCGGCACGCTGCTGTTCGGCGCCTTTGCCACCGGCCTGTGGTCGGGCGCCCTCTTCAACGCGATCGCCGGCATCGGCTTCGCCGGCGCTTACATGCCCGGCCTCAAGGCGCTGACGGACCGTCTCGCGTCCGGCGACTCATCCCGCGCCATCACGCTCTATACGTCGAGCTTCTCGTTCGGCGTCGGCCTGTCATTCCTGGTTTCGCAGCTCGTCGCAGAAGCCTGGGGTTGGCGGAGTGCCTTTTTTGTCACCGCTACCGGGCCGCTGATGATGCTCACCGTCTGCTTTCTGCTGCGGCCTATCGAACCGAAACCGACATCGGGCCGGCTTCTGGATTTCGCCCCGGTGTTTCAGAATCGCAAAGCCATGGGCTTCGTGCTCGGCTACGGCGCGCATTGCTTCGAACTCTACGGCATCCGGACGTGGATCGTTGCGTTCTGGACGTTTGTCGCCGCGAGGCATTCGGATGCATCGATCCTGACGCCGGTGGTGGTGAGCGTGGCGTTCTCCCTGCTCGCCATGCCCGCGAGCATTTTGGGCAATGAATTCGCGCTCCGGTTCGGCCGCCACCGGGCCATCACGGCGGTCATGCTCGCTTCCGCTGCCGTGGCGCTTCTGATCGGCGTGCTCGCCGACAAGTCACCCTGGCTGCTGCTGCCCCTGATGCTGGTCTATGCCATCACGGTCCCAGCGGATTCCGGCGCGTTGACCTCGGGCATGTCGATGGCAGCAGACCCGAGCCATCGCGGCGCGACCATGGCGATGCATTCCACCGTCGGCTTCAGCCTGTCCGCCCTCGGCGCCTGGGCGGTGGGCGTCGCGCTGGATGCGACCGGCGGGCCGCAAAATGCATCGGCCTGGATGGCGGCGTTCGCGGTGCTGGCAGCGGGCACCCTGCTCGGGCCGCTGGCGCTGCTGTGGTCTAGAAGAGAAACGGTCCAGTGAACCAGCTTCCCATCATTCTCGCCCTCGGCACGACACAGACCCTGGCCTGGGCTTCGAGCTACTACCTGCCGGCGATCCTCGCTGACCCAATCGCGCGCGATCTCGGCATATCCTCGACCTGGATATTTACCGCTTTCTCCGCCTCGCTGGTGATTTCGGCCCTGATAGGCCCGCGTGTCGGACGGCAGATCGACCTGGTCGGCGGTCGCTCCGTGCTGTCGCTATCCAATCTGGTGCTGGGGGCCGGGCTGGCGCTGCTCGGCTTCACATCATCCATCCCCATGCTCGTCATCGCCTGGCTGCTGCTCGGCGTCGGCATGGGCGCCGGCCTCTATGACGCCGCCTTCGCCGCGCTCGGCCGCATCTACGGCGACGCCGCACGGCGCTCAATCACTGGCATCACGCTGCTCGCCGGCTTTGCCTCGACCGTGGGATGGCCGCTCTCCGCATGGGGGCTGGAGACCATCGGCTGGCGCAACACCTGCTTTGCCTGGGCGGCAGCGCACATCCTGATCGGCCTGCCGCTCAACCTCCTGATGCTGCCGGCTGTAAAGGGCGCGAAGGCGGCGGTGGCGGCAGCCGTCAAGCCGCATATCCCGATCGATCGCACCATGATCGTGCTCGCCTTCGTGTTCGCCGCGGCCTGGACCGTCACCGGCGCGATGGCGGCACATCTGCCGCGCATCATGGAAGCGGCCGGCGCGACCACGGCGCAGGCGGTGTTCGCCGGCGCGCTGATCGGCCCGGCGCAGGTGGCCGCGCGGATCTTCGAGGCGGGCTTTCTCAGCCGCTACCATCCGCTGGTCTCGACCAGGCTTGCCTGCATCACCCACCCGATCGGCGCCGCCATCCTCGGCCTGGCCGGCGGCGGCGCGGCCAGCGTGTTCGCGCTGTTCCACGGCTCCGGCAATGGCATCCTGACCATTGCGCGCGGCACGCTGCCGCTCGCGATTTTCGGCCCGGAGAATTACGGCTATCGCCTCGGCATCATCGGCGCACCGGCACGGATGGCGCAGGCCGCGGCCCCGCTGCTGTTCGGCCTATTGATCGAAGCCATGGGCGCGCGGGTGCTGATCGTATCCTCGGCACTCAGCATCTCGGCACTGCTGGCGCTGTTTCTGCTGCGAAAGGGATCGCCGAAGCTGCCAGTTGAGACGTGAGCCTACGGCTTCCTGATCTCCGACGTCGCGATCCATATCCCCGCAAACACGGCGATCAGCCCGACAATGAGGTTGAGCGTGATCGGCTCGCCGACGAGCTGGGTGGCAAGCAGGCCGGCGGCAACCGGGTTGACCGTCATGGTGTTGGCTACGCGCGTCGGCGACGCCTGCTCCAGCGCCAGCACCCACAGAATGAAGGCGAGCGCCCCGCCGGCGACGCCGAGATAAAGCCCCGCGATCCATTGCGGCGTTCCGAACTGACCGAGCGATGCGACGCTGCCGGTCAACGATCCGACCAGGATCAGGGCCGCCGCGCCGGTGCCCATGCCCACGGTGAGGAAACCGAGCGCGCTGGACCGCTGGATGAACGGCCGGGACCAGACATTGTAGAACGCCATGCACAGCACCGCGCCAGTCATGATCAACTCGCCGCGCCACGCGCCCGCCGGCGCGGCCGACAATCCCGTTGCGAGTGCGGCGGCGACACCCAGCACCGCGATGCAGACCCCGATCGACTTCCGTTTCGTCAGCGGCTCGATGCCGAGCAGAGCACCGACCACCATGGTGTGCAGCGGCAACGTCGCCAGCGCGAGCGAGGCGCGCGCCGCGGTCGTGAACGTCATGGCAATATTGTAGAGAACGAAAAACACGCCGAAGAAGCAGAAGCCGAGGGCGGCGACGGCCGGCCAGTCCGCGCGCTTCGGCCATCGCACCTTCATGAGCAGCGCCGCCGGCAGCACGCAGCAGAAGCCGATCCCCCATCGCAGGATCGCAAGTGTGATCGGATCGGTGTTGCCGGCGAGATAGCGCGTGATCGCCGCGGCGCTGCCGCCGAGGCTGCTCGAGACCAGCGCGATTGCGACCCCGATCCATTCACCCAACGCCGCCCCCTGTCGCCCGCGTCTCTCGCGCGATCATATGGTGCGGAAAATCGCGCACGCGAGGCTCGATGGCATCCGGATCGATCTTTCTGTCTTGGGCCGCGCGATCTGCACGCAAATGGCGGCAAATGTCAGCAGCAAATACCGATCTCTCGTCTTGCGGGCGAGCCATGACGGGCTTAGCCTGCTTGCGGGGGAAATCGCAGCCTCCCCGTCAAATGGCGATTCCATTCAAGCGCTGCTCGCTTTTGCGTGGAGCGGGCACATGGATGGAGCGACACTCGAACTGCCGCTGTTTCTTCTTGCGACCTTCGCCGGCGCGGTTGTCTCCGGTCTCTCCGGCTTCGCCTTCGGCCTCGTCGTCTCGGCGATCTGGCTCTACATCCTCACGCCGCTGCAAACGGCGACGCTGATCATTGCGTTCGGGCTGCTCGTGCAGGGCTATTCGGTCTGGAAGCTGCGCGGCGCGCTTGATTGGCGAAGGCTCTGGCCGTTCGTGGCCGGCGCCGCACTCGGCGTTCCGGTAGGCGTCGGCGTCCTGACCTGGGCGAACCCTGCCCATGTGCGCGCGGGCGTCGGCGCGTTCCTCGTGCTCTACAGCCTCTACGCGCTGCTGCGACCGGCCATCCCTGCGGTGAACGCGGGCGGCGCCGCGGCCGACGCCGCCGTCGGTTTCCTCAACGGCGTGTTTCAGCCGGTGGCCGTTGCGATCTTCGCCATGAGCGCCCTGTGGATCGGAGCCAGGGGCGCGATCACGCCTGACACGATCAAACTGTTTCTGATCGGACTGCCAGCCTTGTTCGCCGGCACCTGGGCCGGGCTCAAGCTGTACGGCCGGCTGGATGAGGCGGCGTTCCGGAAGGTGGTGCTGGTATTGCTGCTGGTCTCGGGTGCGGTGCTGATCATCTGATAGCAGCGGGAAGCGAAAAACGGCTCGATCGCGTCCGGTCAATTGAGCGTGAGTCTGCCGATGTCAGCGCGCGACCGCGTTGACACTCCGCGTCAGTGTGGCTGAATGCGGCCATGGGGGTAGTTGCGATCCCCCCACGAGGCGACATGCCCAAGTATCGCGTCCCGGTTTTCCGGAGGCGCATACGCATGCCCAAAATATTCTCTCATCCATACCCCGACACTCGGCCGCGCTGCATCACGCCTTGCGGGATGCCGCGCGCTATCCGGTCGATGTTTGGGGCTCGCGCAAGAAGGAGAACGCCATGAAACACAGGCTCACATTACTCGCGCTCGGCGCCGCACTGCTGCTGTCGCATGCTGCCCGCGCCGATGCTATCGACTGGAAGAAGGTGGATGCCGCCCTCGGCAAGGCTGCCACAGTGAGCGGTGAAGTGCATCGTTACGCGCTGCCGCGATCAGATCTGCACGTCACGCTGGACGGCGTCGCGATCAAGCCAGCATTGGCGCTCGGAGGCTGGGTCGCCTTCGCTCCCATGCACGGAGAGGCCATGCTGATGGGCGATCTGGTGTTGCTCGAGACCGAGATTACCCCGGTCATGACGAGGCTGCTGGACAGCGGATTGGATATCACTGCCATCCACAATCACGTTCTCCGCGCCTCTCCCGCGACCTTCTACATGCATGTGGCCGGGCACGGCGATCCCGAGAAAATGGCAACCGCGATCCGTACAGCGCTTTCATCGGCAAGCAAGACGCCGTTCGATCCACCGGCCACCACCTCCACCGCTGCGCCTGCGGTTGATCTCGACACGGCAAAGCTCGACGAGGCGATGGGCGCCAAGGGCACGGCGACTGGCGGTGTCTACCAGTACGGCATTCCGAGGCGTGATCCGGCCAAGGAAGGCGGAATGCAGGTCAACACGCCGCTCGGCGGCGCCAACGCCATCAACTTTCAGCCGACCGGTGGCGGCAAGGCCGCCATAACAGGCGACTTCCTCGTAACCGGCAACGAGGTCAATCCGCTGATCCGGGCGCTGCGTGCCGGCGATATCGAGGTCACCGCGATCCATAGCCACATGCTCGCAGAAGAGCCGCGGATGTTCTTCATTCATTTCTGGGCCAACGACGACGCCCTGAAGCTGGCACGCAACGTCCGCGCCGCGCTCGACAAGACAGCCGTCGCGCAGCACTGATCGCGCAGACGTCAAAGTCTTGTTCGGCGGCTTGATGCGGCGGGACGCGAATAAGGGCGGCGCCGCGGTCGGCGCCGGCAGGCGGCATTCGCGACCAATCTGGCTACGGATTAGAGGTGCACCCCGACCAGATCCGCGAATTATCGCTTCAATCCGTTCCTAAATTTCAATCAATTGCGTCGAACCAGCATAGCTTACCGTCAAGAAGTTTTTGTCATGAGAAGCTAACCGGAACCCCGGTTTCCGGTGGTTTCGAGGCTCCGGCAGGTTGGAGCCTGCAGGCTCTGGAAGTGGCTATGAAGGAAGCGATCCGCTTACGTGAATTGGAAGCCGAGTGCCGTCAACGCGCGCTGAGCGAACCCGACAAGAAATGGTATTGGTTGGCGCAAGCCGCCAAATACCAGGTGCAGGCAAGCCAGCAACTCGCCTTTGACTCGGAAGAGAGCAACACCCCCCACACGCCGGAGATCAAGCTGGCGCAATGGTCGCATGTGCGAGACGAGCGGCGCGTGATGGACCCCCTCCCCGACGGACGGCGATCGCCCTGGTAGTCCCGCGAACCGCGTTGACGCGCCGGTCTCCAATCGCGCGAGAACGTGCTAGCTAACGTCCCTGCTCCTCCGGTGGCTTGATATGGCGGAACGAGAACAGCAAAGCGAGGTCGTAGGCGATCTTGAGCGTGCCGCAAACCACCAGCGGCAACCCCGTAAACGACGTCATCAAGAGCGCGCCCGAGATCGCCGGGCTGACGGCAGATGCGAGGCTGCGCGGCACGGCGGTGACGCTGGCGGCCGCGGGCCGTTCGGCCGGCGTCACCACGGCCATGACGTAGGAGGTGCGGGTCGGCACGTCCATTTGAGACAGCGCCGAGCGCAACAGCAGCAGGCCGAGCGCGACGTAAAGGTTCGGCGCAAATGCCGCCAGGATCAGGACGATGCTGGATGGGATATGCGTGAACACCATGGTGTTGACCAGGCCGATGCGCTTCGCGATCCATGCCGCGACCGGATAGGAGAACGCGCTCAGCGTGCTCGACCAGAAGAAAAACAATCCGGCCGCGGACAATGACAGGTCGAAACGCTCGAACAGCCACAGCACCAGCAGCGACTGCGCGACAAAGCCGCCGGCAAAGGAATCGATGCTGAACAGCGCCGCGAGCTTGTAGACGGTGCCGCGCGAAGGCCCGAGTGGCGCCTGTGGCGCCCGCTCTTCGCCGCGCTGATGCGGCATGTAGCGATAAAGCACCGCGCAGGTGACGCCGAGCGCGGCGTAGGCATAGAACATCAGGCGGAACGCAGCGAGTTGCGTGCTGCCGCCGGCGACAAGGAAATCGGGCAGCGAGGCCGCAAGCGAACCCGCAGCGGTACAGAGCGCGCCGACCAGGCTGTAGCGCGCGAACACCTGGGTCCGGCGCTCATCGGTGACACTGTGAGCCAGCACCGCATGCTCAAGCGGCACCAGCACACCGAGATCGCCGCCGGAAGCGTTGATCGTGCCGATGAATGCGACCAGCGCGATCAGCACAAAATGCTCGACGGCGGGAAAGGCGCTGCCGGTTGCGGCCATCAGGCAGGCGCCCGATATCAGCAACGGCCGCAGGTCATGGCGCGGCGCGATCCAGCCGGTGATCAACGTCAGCAGCGCCGTTCCCAACAGCGACGCCGTCGCGACGATACCGACGGCGATAGCGTCGTATCCCAGCGCGGTCAGATAGGCCGGCAGGATGATGACGGCGAAGCCGTCGCCGAAACCGCGCAGGCCGCGTGCGACATAGAGCAGCCGGATCAGCGCGTTGGCGGTGGAGGGTTTTGGTTCGGTCGCGATATCGGTCATCCCAGCATCCGTGCGCCATCCTCGACGTAATCGAGTGTGCGCAGAGCTTGGACGGCGGACCGTCTGACGGGGAGCCTGCTTTGTCCCTGGTAGGGCAAGTTAGGACCGAAACCGGCATGGCGCAAGCGCCTCTCGTAGGATGGGTGGAGCGCAGCGGTACCCATCCTCGGCGGATTGCGGGAATGATTGATGGGTATCGCTTCGCTCCTCCATCCTACGCACCGCTGACAACCATTGACAGCCGAACAGGGCCGCGCTTAATTCCGCGCATGGGGATGTTGCGATCTCCCCACGAGGCGACATGCCCAAGTATCGCGTCCCGTTTCTTTTTGACGAGGGCGCTGCCATGTCATCCTACACCACGATATCTCCCGACAAGCTTTCAAAATTGATCGGCACGGCGAACATGCCGGCCCTGATCGATGTTCGTACTGACGAGGATTTCGCCGCCGACCAGCGGCTGATTCCGGGCGCCGTCAGGCGCAACCACGAGGAAGCTGCCGATTGGGGCGAGGAGTTCTCCGGCCGCTCGGCGATCGTCGTTTGCCTGCGCGGCCAGAAACTGGCACAGGGCACCGCGGCCTGGCTGCGCCATCTCCACGTCTCGGCCGAAGCGCTGGAAGGCGGTTTCGAGGGCTGGAAGGCCGCAAAACTGCCGCTGGTGCCGGCGGCAAAACTCCCGGCGCGCGACGCGCAGGGCCGCACCGTCTGGGTCACCCGCGCGCGGCCGAAGATCGACCGCATCGCCTGCCCGTGGCTGATCCGCAGGTTTGTCGATCCCAACGCGGTATTTCTTTTCGTCACGCCGCCGGAGGTGCTTGCAGTCGGCGAGCGCTTCAACGCCGCCCCCTTCGACGTCGAGAACGTATTCTGGAGTCATCGCGGCGAGCTCTGCACGTTCGACGTCATGATCGAGGAATTCGGTCTCGCGACGCCGCCCTTGCTGCGGCTGGCGGCAATGGTGCGTGGTGCCGACACCGGACGGCTCGACCTGTCGCCCGAAGCGCCCGGCCTGCTCGCGGCTTCGCTCGGGCTGTCGCGCATGTTCGATGATGATCTCGAGCAGCTGGAAGCCGGCATGACGCTGTACGACGCGTTCTACCGATGGTGCCGGGACGCGACTGCCGAGACCCACAACTGGCCAACCAACAAGGCGAAATCGTAATGGACGCGACGATGAACAAGGTGGCCGAAACGGATGCCGTCAGGGAAACTGGTCACGGCATCAGTTTCGGCGAGGCTTTCAGGGTCTGGCTGCGGGTCGCCATATTGAGTTTTGGCGGCCCAGCCGGGCAGATCGCGGTGATGCACCGCATCCTGGTCGAGGAAAAGAACTGGATCTCCGAAGGCCGGTTTTTGCATGCGCTGAACTACTGCATGCTGTTGCCGGGCCCGGAAGCGCAGCAGCTTGCGACTTATATCGGCTGGCTGCTGCACCGAACGGCCGGCGGCATCATGGCGGGCGGGCTGTTCATCCTGCCCGGCATCATCGCCATCATGGGCTTGAGTTACATCTATGCGGCCTATGGCAATGTCGGTTTCATCGAGGCGCTGTTCTTCGGGCTGAAGGCTGCAGTGCTGGCGATCGTGGTCCATGCAGTCGTCCGGGTCGGCAAGCGGTCCCTACGCAATCGCGTGATGATTGCGCTCGCGGCGATCGCATTTGTCGCGATCTTCTTTTTCAACGTTCCCTTCCCGGTCATCATCATCGCGGCCGGCGTGATCGGCTATTTCGGCGCGCGCAGCGGCCGGCCAGAGTTTGCCGCCATCGAACACGGTGGCGGCGGCAAGCAGTCCGCGGCGGTCGACAGCCTGCTCGGCGAGGACCTGCCCGACCATGTCCGCCCCGGCGTGGCGCGCGCGCTGCGCGTAAGCTCGATATGGTTGTTGCTGTGGGTGGTGCCGGTCGCGGCGCTGCTGATCGGGCTTGGACAGACCAATGTGTTCAGCCAGATCGCGCTGTTCTTTTCCAAGATGGCGATGGTGACGTTCGGCGGCGCCTATGCAGTGCTGGCCTACGTCGCCCAGCAGGCGGTCGAGCATTATCACTGGCTACAGCCACGCGAGATGCTGGATGGCCTCGGCATGGCCGAAACCACGCCGGGGCCCTTAATCATGGTGCTGCAGTTCGTCGGCTTCATGGCGGCCTATCGCGATCCCGGCACGTTGTCGCCAATGTGGGCCGCCACGCTCGGCGGATTGCTGGCGACCTGGGTCACCTTCATCCCCTGCTTCCTCTGGATCTTCCTCGGCGCGCCCTACATCGAGACGCTACGCGGCAACAAGGGGCTTGCGGGCGCCCTTTCCGCGATCACCGCCGCCGTGGTCGGCGTGATTCTCAATCTCTCGATCTGGTTCGGATTGCACACACTGTTTCGGCAGACCACGCCGGTCCGCTCGTTCGCCCTGTCGTTCGACATGCCGGTGTGGGGAAGCCTGGATATTGCTGCCTTCGTGCTTGCGGCGGCCGCGGCCACGGCGATCTTCCGTCTTAACGTCGGAATGCTCATCGTTCTTGCTGCTTCATGCATCACGGGCATCCTGCTGCGGTTGGTGGGCGTCATCTAGGGGGAACACTACGGACTAACCGAACTTCACCTGGGGCAGGATATAACCAGGAGAACGAACATGCGCACACGGACGATCTTTCGGGCAACCATCTGGCTGGCGATCGCGGCAGGATTATCACCCGTTTATGCCCTGACACAGGAGGAGCTCATCGCCAAGATTCAGGCGGCTGGCTACTCGCAGGTCAGCGACATCAAGTCGACGGCCGAAGGTACGACCGCGAAGGCGATGAAGAACGGTAAGGAAGTGCGGCTCGTCGTCGACAGCAGCGGCCAGATCAAAGAGCAAAAATGAGGCTTCCCGCAACGTGAACATGTAGAGTTGACGGCAACCTACCCTACGCTCCTTGCTACACCCGCTCCGCCGGCGCCAGCCTGCACGTCTCGCCGCCCGCCTCGATCTGCAGCGTGGAATGGTGGATGTTGAACCGCTGCGAAAGCTCCTCGCACACGCGATGAAGGAAGGCGTCGTCGGTGCCGGCGGGCCGCACCAGATGCGCGGTCAACGCGGTCTCATTGGTGCTCATGGCCCAGACGTGGAGGTCATGCACCTCGGAGACGCCTTCCAGCCTGCCGAGGTAATCCTTCACATCGGAGAGTTCGATGCCGCGCGGCACGCCGTCGAGCGCGAGATTGACGCTGTCGCGAGCCAGACCCCATCCGCTCCAGAACACCACAGCCGCAATCACAAGGCTGATCGCGGGATCAAGCCACAGCCAACCGGTCAGCATGATGATGCCGGCGGCAACCACCACGCCGAGTGAGACGCCGGCATCGGCCGCCATGTGCAGATAAGCGCCGCGAATGTTGAGATCGCCGTGGCGGCCGCGCATGAATAGAAGCGCGGTGCCACCGTTGATGGCGACGCCGAGCGCGGCGACCAGAACGACGGTCCAGCCTGCAACCGGGGCCGGCGCAAACAGCCGGTTGACCGCCTCGACGACGATGCCGCCGACAGCGACCAGCAGCAGGCCGGCATTGAACAGCGCCGCCAGGATCGAGGCGCGGCGATAGCCGTAAGTATGCCGCTGGGTCGGCTGCTTCTGCGCCAGCCACGCGGCGGCCCATGCCAGCAGCAGCGCGATCACGTCGGACAAATTGTGAACAGCGTCAGAGATCAGCGCCAGCGAATTGGCGGCGTAGCCGAAGATCAGTTCGGCAATGACGAACGCTGTATTGAGCGTAGCGCCGATGGCGAACGCCCAGCCAAAATTATCCGGCGCGTGGCTGTGGCCGGCGTGACTGCGTGCGTGAGAATGATCGTGATCGTCGTGATGGTGCGCCATGCCACGGTATATAGCGCGACAAAATCTAAATACTATCACAGTGAGAAGATACGATCGTGGTGAGAAGATACGATCGTGTGGGTTTCTCCGCCGTCGTCCCTGCGAACGCAGGGACCCATACGCCGCGGCTTACCGGTAAGGCGGACGGGGTAGTTACCTTCCGTGCCAACGAGCGACGGTGGTTATGGGTCCCTGCTTTCGCAGGGACGACAGCAATCACCTCACGTCACTCCACGCCGCGCAAAAACTTGTTCGACTTCGGCAGGCCGTGCGCGAGGCGGCCGGCGTCGGCGCGGTTGCCGCGCCAGTCGGACAATTCCTTGGCGCTCATGCTCTGCTCGCGGCCGGCCGAATCCTTCCAGGTCAGTCCGGCCTTGAACTCGAACACCGCGACGTCGGACAGCTTGGCGCTGGAATATTTCTGCAGGCGCACGCCGCGGCCGCGCGCCATCTCGGGCACCTGGTCGAGCGGAAACAGCACCATCTTGTGGTTGGTGCCGATCGCGGCCACGGTATCGCCTTGCACGGTCGCGATCGCGCAGGCCTCGTTCGGCATGGTGACGTTGAGCACCTGCTTGCCCTTGCGGGTATTGCTGACGCAATCCTCTTCCTTGACCACGAAGCCCTGCCCCTCGCTGCTCGCGATCAGGAACTTGCGCTCGCCCTTGTTGACGAACAGCGAGACGATCGCCGCGTCCTGCTCGAGGTCGATGAACATGCGGATCGGCTCGCCATGGCCGCGGCCGCCGGGCAGTTTTGCCACATCGAGCGAATAGAATTTGCCGTTGGTGGCGAAGAGCAGGAGCTTCGACGTGGTCTCGGCGAAGAAGGTGTGGTCGAGTTTGTCGTCGGTCTTGAAGGCAAGGCCCGAGATATCCTCGACATGGCCCTTCAGTGTACGCACCCAGCCCCTCTCGGAGATCACGACCGTCACCGGCTCGCGCTCGACAAAGGCTTCCTCGATCGCGGCGAGATCATGCTCGGGCGCGTCGGCGAATTGCGTGCGGCGCTTGCCTAGCGGCGTCTTCGGCCCAAAGATGTCGCGCACCTTCCGAACCTGTTCGCCGACCTTGGACCATTGCTCGGCTTCGGACCCGAGCAGCGACTTGATGCCCTTCAATTCATTGCGAAGGTTCTTGTCCTCGGTGCGGATTTCGAATTCCTCGAGCTTGCGCAAGGAGCGCAGCCGCATGTTGAGGATCGCATCGGCCTGGACTTCCGTCAGCTTGAACGCCTTGATCAGCGCCGGCTTCGGCTCGTCCTCGGTGCGGATGATCTTGATCACCTTGTCGATGTTCAAATAGGCAATCAGGTAGCCGCCGAGTATTTCGAGCCGGTTCTCGATCTGGGTCTTGCGATAGTTGGAGCGGCGCACCAGCACGTCGCGCAGATGGTCGAGCCATTCGCGCAGGCACTCGGCAAGCCCCACCACCTTGGGGATCTTGCCCTTGATCAGCACATTGAGGTTCAACGAAATCTTGCTCTCGAGCTCGGTGAGCCGGAACAGCGATTCCATCATCAGCGCCGGATCGACCGCGCGGGATTTCGGCTCGATCACGAGGCGAACGTCCTCGGCCGATTCATCCCTGACGTCGCCGACCAGCGGCAGCTTCTTCTCGTTGAGCAGTTCGGCGATCTTCTCGACCAGCCGGGATTTCTGCACCAGCCATGGAATCTCGGTGATGACCACGACCCAGGTGCCGCGCGCGCCCTCTTCCTGGGTCCATTTGGCGCGGGTGCGGAACGAGCCGCGCCCGGTCATGTAGGCTTCGGTAATACTTTCCTTGGAATCGACGATGATGCCGCCGGTCGGGAAGTCCGGGCCCTTGACCCATTTCATCAGCGACTTCGACTTCGCCTCAGGCTTGTCGATCAGGTGCAGCGCCGCGTCGCAGAGCTCGGCGACATTGTGCGGCGGGATCGAGGTGGCCATGCCGACCGCAATGCCCTGCGCGCCGTTGGCGAGCAGGTTCGGGAAGCCACCGGGCAGAACGACCGGTTCCTTGCTCTGGCCGTCGTAATTGGCGCGGAACTCGACGCCGTCCTCGTCGATGCCGTCCAGGAGCAGCCGCGCGACCTCGGTCATGCGCGCTTCGGTGTAGCGGTAGGCGGCCGGGTTATCGCCGTCGATGTTGCCGAAATTGCCCTGGCCGTCGACCAGCGGGTAGCGCGAGGCGAAATCCTGGGCGAGACGCACCATGGCGTCGTAGATCGCCTGGTCGCCATGCGGGTGGAACGAGCCCATCACGTCGCCGACGATTTTTGCCGATTTCTTGAAGGGCGTACCGGGGTCGAGCCTGAGCAGGCGCATGCCGTAGAGGATGCGCCGGTGCACCGGCTTCAGCCCGTCGCGGGCGTCCGGCAAGGCGCGATGCATGATGGTCGAGAGCGCGTAGGCGAGATAGCGCTCTTCCAGCGCATCGCGCAGCATGACCTCGTGGATTTCGGCCGGTTCTTCCGGCGGTAGCTGTCGTTTTCCCATGGGGAGGGGTTAGACTCTGCTGATAAATCCGGCAAGACGTATGCCGAATGCAATTTTCTGACGTCGCCCCTGCGAACGCAGGGGCCCATAACCACAGGTGTTTGTTGGAAAAATGACTCACAGCCCGGCACCAAACAACCGCTGCGGCGTATGGGTCCCTGCGTTCGCAGGGACGACGGGTTACGGCAGCGGGTTCAGGCCGACGAACTGATTCGCGCCCGATGCCGCGTTACCGCATTGATGAACCCATCCCGGGCGTCGGAATGGCCCTGCCCGCGCGGCTCCAGCACATGGCGGAGCAGGAACAGTCCGGTCAGGCGAAAACCGTCCTGCAGGTCCTGGTCCGACCAACTGTTCGCCCCGCCCTCGCCTTCGCGCAGGAAGGCCGGCAACCGCAGCAGGCGATCCCGATAGGGCTCGCCAGCCTCCCGCGAGACGGCGCCGCCGGATTTCGGCGAGACGTAGACCAGGTCGGAGGTCGCGCCGGTCGCGGCACAGTTTTCCAGATCGAGGCCGAAGCCGAGCTCGGCGAGCATCGCGAGCTCGAACCGGATCAGGTGCGCCGCCGCGCCGCCGGCGTCGTCGAAGTCGTCCAGCGTGCGGTCGAGCATCTCGTAAATGTCCTCATGCGGGTCACGTTCCGGCAATAACCGCGCCAGCGCGGCCAGATGGGTAACGCCATAGACCGCATGCGAGGACGCGAGCAGCGTTGCGGCGCGCAGCCGCGTGCCCTCGATGGCGTAGATACCGAGATGTTCGTCGAGCCGCGCCCGCCACACGGCGGTGACGCTGTTACCGGGCTGCAGCAGCGGCCGCATCCGCGAGGAGGCACCGCCGCGCACCAGGCCGAGATGCCGGCCATGGCCGCGCGTCAGCAACTCGACGATGGCGGAGGATTCGCCATGCCGCCGTACGCCCAGCACGATGCCTTCGTCGGTCCATTCCATGGGCGGGAGTTTACAGGATTTGGCTGGGGAGCGCAGCGGTCTCTCCGTTCGTCATTCCGGGATGGTCCGAAGGACCAGACCCGGAATCTCGAGATTCCGGGTTCGCATCTTCGATGCGTCCCGGAATGACCCTGCTAGGCGTTGAACCACCCCACCGCATCGCCGGTGAACGAAAAATACAGTCCGGCCGCAGTCAGTGCGCAGGAGATCACTTCGATGCCGCTGTCGAACTGAATGCCCTTTTCGCCGATCATTTGCGCGAGCGAAATCACCGACAGCACCAGTACCGCCGCCAGCACCCAGCGTGGCCAGTTCTTGCGGTGCTCGGCGGCCAGCCGGACGAGATAGACCAACAGCAGAATCAGGCCGGCCGCCATCAGCGTTCCGGTGCCGATCATCTGCTCCGTCATCTTCGGGGTCGGCGTGCGGTCCTGGAACGCCACCGACACCGCATCCAGCATCAGCGACAGATACAGCAAAACCTCAAACCACAGCACGTTTCTCGGTAGGGTCATCGGGCTCGTTCTTGGTAATTGGTGGGTCATGTTCTCGGCCCGTCATTGCCTGCGACAAACGCGAAGCGTTTGTGCAAGGGAGCAAAGCGACGAAGCAATCCATCTTTCTTGCTGCGGCTGGATGCTTCGCCCGCAAAGACATCCCTCGATCATTCCTTGGGGAATTCCAGCCCCATTTCCCTGTAGCGGTCGGGGTCGTCGCCCCAGTTCTCGCGCACCTTGACGAACAGGAACAGGTGCACGGGCACGCCGACAATTTCGGCGATCTCCTTCCGCGACTCCGCGCCGATCGACTTGATGGTTGCGCCGCCCTTGCCGAGCACGATCTTGCGCTGGCTCTCGCGCTCGACAAAGATCGTCTGTTCGATCCGGACCGACTTGTCCTTGCGCTCGGTCCAGCTATCGGTCTCAACGGTCGATTGGTACGGCAGTTCCTGGTGGAGCTGGCGGTAGATCTTTTCCCGGGTGATTTCCGCCGCCAGATGCCGCAGCGGAGCATCCGACATCTGGTCCTCGGGATAATGAAACGGACCCGGCGGCACACTCTTCGCGAGCGTCTTGCGCAGGTCGGCGACACCGTCGCCCGACAGTGCCGAGATCATGAAGGTGTGCTCGAACTTCATCCGCTCATTGGCGGCCTGCGCAAGCGCCAGTAGCTTCTCGCGCGGGATCAGGTCGATCTTGTTCAGCACCAGGATTTTCGGGTGCGCAACCGTCGCGAGCTTGCTCAGGATCGCATCGGCCTCCTCATCGATTCCGGCCTTGGCGTCGAGCAGCACGCAGACCAGGTCGGCATCGTGGGCCCCGCTCCAGGCGGTCGACACCATGGCCCGGTCCAGCCGCCGCTTCGGCAAGAAGATGCCAGGCGTGTCGACCAGAATGATCTGCGCATTGTCCTCGATCACGATGCCGCGGATCAGCGCGCGCGTCGTCTGCACCTTGCGCGAGACGATGGTGACCTTGGAGCCGACCAGCGCATTGACAAGTGTGGACTTGCCGACATTGGGGGCGCCGATCAGCGCGACAAAACCGCAGCGGGTCTCGCTGGACGAGCCGGGTGCGGGTTCAACTGTCATTGCTGCCGACGCCCTCGCGTTCGATCATCACGGAGGCTGCGACCTTCTCGGCTGCGCGCTTGGAGCCGCCGACGCCTTCGGCGGGCGCCAGTCCCGGCAAGTCGACAGCGACGCGGAATTGCGGGTCGTGGTGCGGCCCGGTGCGCTCGATCTCGCGATAGACCGGCGTCGGCAAGCCCTTGCTCTGGGCCCATTCCTGCAGCACCGTCTTGGGATCGCGCAGCGGCCGGCGCGGTTTGCGCATCCGCTCCAGCCAGTTGCGTTCAACGAATTGCGACGCCGCCGCATAGCCGCCGTCGAGATAGATCGCCCCGATCACCGCCTCGCAGATATCGCCGAGAACGGACTTGCGCAGGCGCGCGCCCGCCCCTGCGCCCACCGCGCCGAGCTTGATGTCGTCGAGCAGCCCCAGCGACTTGGCGACGTCGGCGCAGCTTTCCTTGCGCACGAGGTCAGCGAGACGTTTGGACAATTCGCCTTCGTCCGCCCTCGGATAGGCGCGATACAGCATGTCGGAGATAATCAGCCCGAGCACGTGGTCGCCGAGGAATTCCAGCCGCTGATAGCTGTCGGCGCGATGTCGGGTCGCGGGCTTCAGGGCCGAGACATGGGTAAAGGCGGTCGTCAGCAGCGCCGGATCGGAAAATTTGTAGCCGATGCGCCCCTCGATCGCGGCAGCCGCAGCCTTCGCGCCGGCCTTGCCGCGCTTCTTCTTCGGCGCAGCTTCGCGGGGCGCATCCGCCTGCTGGCCCGTCTCGCCGGAGGCCGATGTGTCAGGAATGATCGCTGTTTCGTCGTTCATCGCACAATTGTGAATAGGCGATTCCAGCGCACCGCAGTCGGCCAGCGCCAGAACATCCAGGCGTGTTCGCCCTCGGCAATGGAGAAGAAGATCATCTGCGCCCGGCCGACGATGTTTTCGAACGGCACGTAGCCCACCGCCGACAGCACGCGGCTATCGGTGGAGTTGTCGCGGTTGTCGCCCATCATGAAGAAATGGCCGGGGGGCACGGTATAGACGTTGGTGTTGTCGTAGAAACCGTTGTCGACGCAATCGAGCGATTCATAGCTGACGCCGTTCGGCAGCGTTTCCTTCCAGCGCTTGACGCGCGCGGTGGCGTCGGAGCCGCAGGGGTCCTCGCCGATGAAGTCGGAAAGCCGCTCGCGCTTGACCGGCTTGTCGTTGATGTGGAGCAGCCCTTCGCGCATCTGGATACGGTCGCCCGGCAAGCCGATCACGCGCTTGATGTAATCGGTAGAGTCGTCCTTCGGCAGGCGGAACACGACGATGTCGCCGCGGTTCGGCTCCGAGCCGAAGATGCGGCCCGAGAACAGTGGCGGCGACAATGGAATGGAATAGTGGCTGTAGCCGTAGGAATATTTCGAGACGAACAGGTAATCGCCGACCAGAAGCGTCGCCTTCATCGATCCCGAGGGGATGTTGAACGGCTGGAACAGGAAGGTGCGGATCACGAGCGCGATCAGGAGAGCATGGATGACGACGCGGATGGTTTCACCCAAGCCGCTTTCAGATTTTGTGCCGGATGTCACGCTCATCGCTTTCCCAATTCCCGCGGGCCCCAGCCCGCGCGGTGGCAGAACGTTTTCCGCACGCGAATCGCCAGATACGTTCGCGTCAGGAAAATGGTCTAGATAACTGATGTTGAGAGCCAATTCCGACGGTAACCGGAATCGGCCCTGGCTCGAACAGGTCGTTGGCGGCGTTTTTAGACGGTTGTTCGTGGGCGCGCAATCAAGCGCCTTGTCAAAACTTCATAATCCATTGATATCTCAATGGTTTTTAGTTTTTCCCGCTTCCCCGGCGCAAACGCCTGCGCGGTTCATGATTTGCCGGGTGTGACCGCCGAAATTATGACGAAGGCCTGCGCCAGCGGCCAGTCGTCGGTGATCGACAGATCGATTCGCGCCTCGAAGCCCTCCGGCGTCAACGCTTCGAGCCGGGCCAGCGCGCCGCCGGTGAGTTTCATGGTCGGCCGTCCCCCCGGCATGTTCACCACCCCCATGTCCCGCCACCAGACGCCACGCCGGATGCCGGTGCCGAGAGCCTTGGAACAGGCCTCCTTGGCCGCGAACCGCTTGGCATAGGTCGCGACCACCATTTTTTCGCTGTTGGCGCGGCGCGCCGCCTTGGCGCGCTCGGTGTCGGTAAAGATGCGGTCGAGGAAGCGGTCGCCATGGCGCTCGATCACCTTGGCAACCCGTGTGATGTCGATCAGGTCGGAACCGATGCCGATGATCATGGCCGGCCCGCGACTTTCTGGCGGCCACGGTCCATTGCGGAGCGCATCTGTCGCACTGTCTCGCCAAGGCCGACGAACAGGGCCTCCCCCATCATGAAATAGCCGATGTTGAGCTCGGCGATCTCAGGTAGCGCTGAAATCGTCTCGGCGGTCTGGTAGTCGAGGCCGTGGCCGGCATGAACCTCCAGCCCCGCCGCGCGCGCCAAGGCGGCGCCCTCGACGATTCGCCGCCATTCCGCCTCGGCCTTGTCAGCGTGGCCGTCGACCACGGCGTCGCACCAGCCGCCGGTGTGGATTTCGATCACGGGTGCGCGCAACTTTGCCGCCATCTCGATCTGCGGCGGGTCGGCGGCGATGAACAGCGACACCCGGATGCCGGCATCGTTGAGCCGCGCGATGAACGGGGCCAGCACGTTGTGCTGTCCGACCACGTCGAGCCCGCCCTCGGTGGTGAGTTCTTCGCGGCGCTCCGGCACCAGGCATACGGCGTGGGGTTTTGTCGCTAGCGAAATCCGCAGCATGTCTTCCGTTGCCGCCATCTCGAAATTCAGCGGCTTTGATATTTCGGCCTTCAGCCGCGCCATGTCGCTGTCGCCGATGTGGCGGCGGTCCTCACGCAGATGCGCGGTGATGCCGTCGGCGCCAGCCTCGATCGCCAATAGCGCGGCGCGCACCGGATCCGGCCGCTCGCCGCGCCGCGCGTTGCGCAAGGTGGCGACGTGGTCGACATTGACGCCGAGGCGGAGCGGGGGAACGGGCATGACCGGACTCACAGGCAAGCTTACGGGCGACTTCGATAGCACAGAACGTCATACGCGGGCGTGACCTGCGCATCCATCTACTTGAGAAGGATGGATTGCCGGGTCGCTTAGTGCAAGAGACGCGCTTCGCGCTTTTGCCCTGCAATGACGATATCGCCTACCCATTGACACGCTCGACCTTGGCGACGACGGCCTTGGCACGCAATTGAGCGATAATTGCACTGAGATGCTTGAGGTCATAGACCTCGAGATCGATGGTCAGCTCGGTGAAATCGGGCGAGCGGCGCGACATGCTGATATTGTCGATATTGCCGTCGTGCTCGGCGATCACGGTGGCGACCTGGGCGAGGCTGCCGGGCTCGTTGACGTTGTGCACCAGGATCCGCGCCGGGAAACGCTGCGGCATGGCTTCATCGATATCCCAGCGCACGTCGAGCCAGCGCTCCGGCTCCTCCTCGAAATCCTTCAGCGCCGGCGACTGGATCGGATAGATCGTGATCCCCTCGCCCGGCGTGACGATGCCGACGATGCGGTCGCCCGGAACCGCACCACCGTTCGGCGCAAACTTCACCGGCAAATCCGAATTGATGCCGCGCACCGGGATTACGGAGGTGCTGCGCGCCGGATGCGGCGGCGACTTCAGCTTCAATTTCACCGCGAGGCTCTTCTTGGCCGCCCCGTACTTCACCAACCGCTCTTCCTTGTAGTCCGGGTACATCGCGCGGGCGACGTCGGAGGCCTTCAGTTCACCACGTCCGACGGAGGCCATCACGTCCTCGATCGAGGCGCGCGCCAGGCGCGGCAATGCACCCTTCAGCTTGTCGTCGGCGTATTCGATCTTGGCGCGGGCAAACAGGCGGTCGACGATGCGGCGGCCAAGTCCCGCATATTGATCGCGCACCGCGGTACGGGTCGCGCGCCGGATCGCCGCGCGCGCCTTGCCGGTGATCGCGAGCGATTCCCAGGCCGAGGGCGGCGCCGACTGCGCCTGCGAGGTCAAAACCTCGACCTCGTCGCCGTTCTGCAATTCGGACGACAGCGGCGCGAATTTGCCGTTGATCTTGCAGCCGACTGCCGAGTTGCCGACATCGGTATGCACCGCATAGGCGAAGTCGATCACATTGGCTTGCCGCGGCAGCGCGATCAGTTTGCCCTTCGGGGTGAAGCAGAACACCTGGTCGTGGAACAATTCGAGCTTGGTGTGCTCCAGAAACTCTTCCGGATTGGCGCTGTCGGAGAGAATTCCGATAGTATGGCGCAGCCAGGCAAAGGCGTTGGATTCGTGCTTGAGCCGCTCGGTCGGCGAGCCCATGCCGTCCTTGTAGAAGGCGTGCGCGGCAATGCCGAACTCGGCGACCCGGTTCATTTCCTCGGTACGGATCTGCAATTCCACGCGCTGGTTGCCGGGGCCGATCACGGTGGTGTGCAGCGAGCGATAGTCGTTCTGCTTCGGTGTCGAAATGTAGTCCTTGAAGCGTCCGGGCACCACCGGCCAGGTGGTATGCACCACGCCGAGCGCGCGGTAGCAAGACTCGGCGTCGCTCAGAATGATGCGGAAACCGTAGATGTCGGACAATTGCTCGAAGCCGACCGACTTGCGCTCCATTTTGGTCCAGATCGAGAACGGTTGCTTGCGGCGGCCATAGACGCGCGCAGTGATCCCGTTCTTCTGCAGGTTCTTGGAGAGCTGGCTTTCGATCTCGCCGATCAGATTGCGGTTGCGGTCGGCAAGCGCGTCGAGCCGCTGCTTCACCACCGCATAGGCTTCGGGATCGAGCACGTGGAAGGACAGATCTTCCAGTTCCTCGCGCATCTCATGCATACCCATGCGACCAGCGAGCGGCGCATAGATGTCGAGCGTCTCCTCGGCAATGCGGCGGCGCGAGGCGTGCGGCACGAATTCCAGCGTGCGCATGTTATGCAGGCGATCGGCCAGCTTGATCAGGAGCACGCGGACGTCGTCGGCGATCGCCAGCAAGAGCTTGCGCAGGTTCTCGGCCTGCTTGGCTTCGCGCGAGACCAGCTCCAGCCGCTTCAGCTTGGTGAGTCCTTCGACCAGCGCGCCGATCTCGTGACCGAAGATATTGTCGATCTCGGCGCGCGTCGCCTCGGTATCCTCGATAGTGTCGTGCAGCAGCGCGGCGACGATGGTGGCGTCGTCGAGCTTGAGGTTGGTCAGGATCGCCGCGACCTCGAGCGGATGCGAGAAATAGGGATCGCCGGACGCGCGCGTCTGCGTGCCATGCGCCTTCATGGCGTAGACATAGGCGCGATTGAGCAGGTCTTCGTTGGTATCCGGATTGTACGAGCGGACGCGCTCGACCAGATCGTATTGCCGCATCATGCGCGAGCGCTTCGGCTTCTCCGCCACAGCCGACCCCGGCGCAACCGCGACCTGGCCGGTCGCGGCCTGCATTTGCCAGGAGCTGCGGCGCCAATACGCCATCACATCACTACCTTCTTCCACCAGACGCGGACGGGTCCCGCCGTTTACGTATCTCGTTTACGCATCTAATGCGTTTTCGAACGGCGATACACGCCGCGCGGGCCGCGATACGGTTCAATTTCGCTTGGGCCTGCGGCCATCCAACGCCCAACCCGATGGCCTGTCGGCCCGGCGAGTCAGCCGTTTTCGGCCGCGCCCGCCAAGGACGCATTGTAACCGCAAAAATGTCAACAAAAGCAAAGGCCCGGACTGGCGTCCGGGCCTTTGGCAGATCGGGAGTTCGGGACGGACCGGAAGGTTCCGGGTTACTCGTCCTCTTCGGGCTGCTCTTCCGGCGGCGCCAGGCCTTCCAGCCCCTTGAGGAGTTCTTCCTCGGTCATGCGCTCGACCGCAACCTCGGTGTCGTCGGCATCGACGCTGGCGCCGGCCGAGCCGATCAAAGGCACGGTATCGGGCTCAGGCTCGTCGACCTCGACGAATTTCTGCAGGGAATGAACCAGTTCCTCGCGGAGGTCTTCCGGGGAAATAGTGGAATCGGCGATTTCCCGCAGCGAAACGACCGGATTTTTGTCGTTATCGCGATCAACCGTGAGTTGCGATCCGGACGAAATCATACGGGCGCGATGCGCCGCCAGCAGCACCAGGTCGAACCGGTTGTCGACCTTGTCGATGCAATCTTCCACGGTGACGCGCGCCATAGACTGTCGCTCCGTTAAATGGGGCCAAATATGTCGGTTATGGGCGCTAGTTATAGTGGCAGGCGGCCTTTCGCAAGACCAAATTTGTGATTTGCCTTCCCAATGGGCTCTGATACGCCAACCCTTGGGGCCAGAAGGGCCGGAGCGTCCAGACGCGGCAGGGTTGCCGTACAGGACAAGTAAATCTCTTCATTGCATGTCAAAAGTATAGGTTTTTCGCCCTCGCCTCACCATAATTGCAGTGGTGACTGTCGTGGGGCACGATTCACCGAACTTTAGGCAACAGAACTGGAAAGTGCGCGCGGTCGTTGGCCGCTGCGCTAGAAAAGCTAACAACAACGTGAGAACCATTTGATGTCACCAGCTTCCAACAAGATTGCGCTCTTCATCGATGGCGCCAACCTCTACGCAACGGCCAAGACGCTCGGCTTCGACATCGATTACAAGCGCCTTCTCAAGGAATTTCAGAGCCGAGGAACGCTGTTGCGTGCGTTTTACTACACGGCAATCATCGAGGATCAGGAATACTCCTCGATCCGTCCATTGATCGACTGGCTCGACTACAACGGCTACACCGTCGTCACCAAGGCAACGAAGGAATTCATCGACGCATCCGGCCGCCGCAAGGTGAAGGGCAACATGGATATCGAACTCGCCGTCGATGCCATGGAACTCGCCGAGCATGTCGATCAGATCGTGTTGTTTTCGGGCGACGGCGATTTCCGCTCGCTGGTTGAAGCGGTGCAGCGCCGCGGCGTTCGCGTTACGGTCGTGTCGACCATTTCGAGCCAGCCGCCGATGATCGCCGACGAACTGCGCCGCCAGGCCGATGTCTTCACCGATCTTGTCGAGCTGCAATCAAAGCTGGGCCGCGATCCCTCCGAGCGCCCTGCCCCGCGCGAGCCGCGTCACCACTCGCCGCAATTCCTGCAGCGCGCGACCACCGTGGCGCCACGCGCCGGCGACGACGATTTCGACGATTGAGCATGAGCCAGTACACTGCTAGAGCCTCGGTTCTGATTGAAAACAGAACCGGGGCTTTTTGTTTTGGCGCGCGCATCTGAGGCGAACCGGTATCGACGCCGGATCAGGTCCGTGACTGGATTTCGCTCGAAAATGCTTTGGACTGATGGCTAATCTCCCCGCCCCTGCGGCCGCCGAACCCGACCGCGACTGCCCGCTCTGCCCGAGACTCGCCGAATTCCGCGCGCAGGCTCGTGCCCGCGAGCCAGGCTGGCACAACTCGCCGGTCGCTTCGTTCGGCGATGCCTCCGCGCAACTGTTGATTGTCGGGCTGGCGCCGGGCCTGCAGGGAGCCAACCGGACCGGACGCCCGTTCACCGGCGACTACGCCGGCGATCTCTTGTATGCGACCCTGCTGGAATACGGCTTTGCGAAGGGCGTCTACCAGGCGCGACCGGACGACGGACTGGAGCTCGTTGACTGCCGGATCAGCAACGCGGTGCGCTGCGTGCCGCCGCAAAACAAGCCGCTGCCGGTCGAGATCAGCACCTGCCGGCAATTTCTGGCGACGACAATTGCGACCATGCCCAAACTGCGCGCGATCGTGCTGCTCGGCCGCATTGCACATGACTCGACCCTGAAGGCGCTCGGCCTGCGCAATGGCGCGGCCCCCTTTGCGCACGGCGCTGTGCACAAGGCGGGCAATATCAAGCTCTACGACAGCTATCACTGCTCACGCTACAACACCAACACGCGGGTGCTGACACCGGAGATGTTTCGCGACGTCTTTGCGAAAGTGCGGAAGGACTTGGACACGTAGAGTCGTAAGGGTGGGCAAAGCGAACAGAACACCTTTACCGCGGATTTTCCCTCAGCCATGCCAGTACGTCGGCGGCGTTCCGGTCGGGCGGGAAAACCGGATAGAACACGTGGGCAATGCGCCCATCGTCCACGATCAGCGCCAGCCGCTTGATCAACGTCAGTCCCGCCACCTCCATCGTCGGCAAATTCAGGGCGCGGGTGAGCTTAAGCTTTTCATCCGACAGAACCGGAAACGGCAAATGCAGCCGTGACGCCATTTCGGTCTGGTAGACGTTGTCCTGGGTCGATAGGCCGAACACCTGCCTGGTGCCGGCCGCTTTCAACTCCGCAAACAGATCGCGGAACGAGCAGGTTTGCGGCGTGCAGCCGCGCGCGCCGGGAATCATGTCCCAGTCGTCGACCAAGCTGATCTTGCCCGGCGACCCGGTGCGGGGATAGGCGAACACCACGGTGCGGCCGGGAAGCGCCGAGAGCGTCACCGAACTATCATCGGTGGCCAGCAGCGTGATCGGCGGAATCGCCATGCCGACGAGATGCGCCGCCGCGCCGTCGTCGACCGGCGGGGGGATCTTGCTCCAGTCGACTTCATGCAGGTTTTTCTGGTTCATTTCAGGCTCCACTTCCGTCGTAGGATGGGTTGAGCGAAGCGATACCCATCAACATAGAGCTCCAATCAACGAGCGCTGTGATGGGTTTCGCTGCGCTCTACCCATCCTACGAACTATTCGCCCTCTATCCTCTCGCCCGCATCAGGCGGCCTTTTTCCCGGCCCCAGTCGCGCTTCTTTTCGCTCTCGCGCTTGTCGTGCAGCTTCTTGCCCTTGGCGATCGCCAGCAACAGCTTGGCGCGGCCGCGCTCGTTGAAATAGAGCTTTAGCGGAATCAGCGTCATGCCTTCGCGATCGACTGCGCCCATCAGCTTGTTGATCTGCTTTCGGTGCAACAGCAATTTGCGCGGCCGTTTCGGCTCGTGGTTGAAGCGGTTGGCCTGCAGATATTCCGGAATATTGGCGTTGATCAGCCAGATCTCGCCGTCCTTGGAATCCGCATAGGACTCCGCAATGGTGGTCTTGCCATTGCGGATCGACTTTACTTCGGTTCCGGTCAGCGCGATGCCAGCCTCGACCGTGTCCTCGATTGCATAATTGAATCGGGCCTTGCGGTTTTCGGCGACGACCTTGATTGGGCGTTCGTTCTTATCAGCCACGGCTAGTGCCCTATTCCGAAGTTCGTACAGTAATTGCGGAGCCCGTTATACGAACTTCGGAAGACAAAGGGCACCAGCAAACTTATGATTGCTAGGGCCGCTTTTCGATTTGAGGTCCCCACGCGGACTCGCGGCAAACACTGTGGTGACCTCAAATCGGCGGCACTAGCCCTTCTTGAGCAGATCGCGGATCTCGATCAGCAGTTCTTCCTGTCGGGTCAGCTTCGGTGGCGCGGGCGCAGCTTCGTCCTTGCGCTTCAGCTTGTTCATCGCGCGAATAACGACGAACAGCACAAAGGCGACGATGAGGAAGTTCAGTGTCAGCGTAAGGAAATTACCCCAAGCCAGTACGGCGCCTTGCTTTTTGGCGTCCGCCAGGTTGCTGGCGTTTACCGCCTTCGACAGTGGCGTGAAATAGTTGGAGAAATCAAGTCCGCCTGTGATCGCGCCGATAACCGGCATGATGACGTCGCCGACCAGCGAGGTCACGATGGCGCCGAAGGCCGCACCGATGATCACGCCAACCGCGAGGTCGACGACGTTACCCTTCATCGCGAATTCGCGGAATTCCTTCAGCATATTGGCTTCCCCTCTTCGTTCTTCAGGCGAAGCGGAACCGACCTAGTTGATCAGGCCGGCATGGACCATGGCGCTGCGCACGGCGAGGCGCGTCGGCTCGGTAACCGGCACCATCGGCAGCCGCAGCTTCTCGTCGATCTTGCCGAGCAGCGAGAGCGCGTATTTCACCGGCGCCGGATTGCTTTCGATGAAGAGGTTGTTGTGCAGCGGCATCAGCTTGTCGTGCAGCTTGAGCGCGGTGGCGTGATCTCCCTTCTGCCATGCCGCGTGGAATTCCGAGCACAGCCGCGGCGCGACGTTGGACGTGACCGAGATGCAGCCATGGCCGCCATGCGCCATGTAGCCGAGGATAGTGGCGTCCTCGCCCGACAATTGGTTGAAGTCTTCGCCCATCGCCGCGCGCTGCTGCGATACCCGCACCATGCTGGCGGTCGCATCCTTGACGCCGGCGATGTTCTTCAGCGCGAATAGCCGCGTCATGGTCTCGACCGACATGTCGATCACGGAACGGCCGGGAATGTTGTAGATGATGATCGGAATGCCAATGGCATCGTTGATTGCCTTGAAGTGCTGGTACATGCCTTCCTGGGTGGGCTTGTTGTAGTACGGCGTCACCACCAGCACCGCATCCGCTCCCGCCTTTTCCGCATGCTCGGCAAGCTCGACCGCTTCCTTGGTCGAGTTCGAGCCCGCGCCGGCAATCACCGGCACCTTGCCCTTCGCCTCGTCGATGCACCATTCGACCACGCGCTTGTGCTCGTCATGGCTCAGCGTCGGACTTTCACCGGTCGTGCCGACCGGGACCAGGCCGTGGGTGCCTTCGGCGATCTGCCAGTTCACCAAGCCGCGGAAAGCGGCCTCGTCGACCGAGCCGTTCTTGAATGGCGTGACCAAGGCGGTGAACGATCCCCGAAATTTTGTCTTGGCTGCCATGGACTTCCTCCAACGCTTAAGAAACGGCACGACTGAAACTGGATTTCAATTCATATCGGGTCTGGCGACCAGACGAAAGGGCCGTGCATCAGGCGCTTAGCGCCTTGTTCCAACACGCTTTCCTGCCGCGGGCCGACATTTGCCTTCCTCGAAGGCCGATAGCCGCGATTTTGCCGCGGTGATGGCGCAAACAGGTCCAGCGCGACGCTTTTAGCATTTTGTCCACATATTCAATCAAAATAGACCAAGGCTGGAGCGATTGAATGATTCGCCGCCGCAGAGGAAAGCCGTGATCCCTTCCGCCCGCGCCGCCGCGTTGCGATCGACCGCACTGGCCACAAGCCTGGCGCTGGCGGTCGGACTGACCTCCTTCCCTCTGGAAAGCTGGGCCAAGTCAAAAGTTCCCGTGCCGAAGCCGCGGCCGATTGCCCGCAACGTCGTTCCCAAGTCCGCGCCGACGGCGAACACCGGCACCCCGGCTGCATCGACTGCGCCGGCGCATGCAGCGCCGGCCCCGCCGCCGCCTGTTCTGGCGCCTGCGACCCGCCAGCATGCTGTCGCGCCGCCTCCGCGCAGACACGCCCCAGCCGCAGTGGCCGCGACCTCCTCGACCTCTCAGGCCGACAAGGACGCGCTGGAGAACGTCATCGAATTGGTGCGCAAGCAGAAGCCCGGCGATGCAACGCAGGTGCAAGCCGCGATCTCGGACCCTGTCGCTCGCAAGCTCGCGGAATGGCTGATCCTGCGCAGCGACAACAACAATGCCTCGGTCGAGCGCTACCGTGCGTTTGTTTCAGCCAATCCGAGTTGGCCGTCGCAGACTTTCATGCGCCGGCGCATCGAGGCCGCGCTGTGGGACGACCGCCGCGACGATTCGACCGTCTGGTCGTGGTTCGAGAACGAATCCCCGATCTCGGCCAAGGGCAAGTTCGCGCTGGCGAAGGCGATGCTCGCGCGCGGCGATCGCGCCAATGCCGAACGGCTGGTCCGCGAGGGCTGGCGTCACGACGGCATGTCGGAAGACACCGAGAACGCCGCGCTCGATATGTTCGGCGCGCTGCTGACGGCGGGCGACCACAAGGCACGGATGGAGTCGCTGCTTTACAGCACCGAGCAGGAAGCCGGCGGCATGCGGGCCGCGAAGCGGCTCGGCTCAGGCCACGTCGCGCTTGCGAAAGCGCGGATCGCGGCCAACAAGAAGTCTTCCAACCTCAGGGCGCTGCTTGAGGCGGTGCCGCACGAATTGCACGGCGAAACCGGCTACATCTTCGCGAAAATCCAGCTCCTACGCCGCGAAGAGAAGTTCAATGAGGCCGTGCAGCTCATGCTGAGCGCGCCGAAAGACCCGAATCGCCTGCACAATCTCAACGAATGGTGGATCGAGCGACGCTTGCTGGCGCGCAAGATGCTCGATGTCGGCGAGCATCGCACCGCGTATCTGATCGCGCGGGATGCGGCGCTGCCGACGCGCGACATCTACAAGACCGAACAGGAATTCACCGCTGGCTGGATTGCGCTGCGGTTCCTGAAAGATCCTGCGGTCGCAGCCCAGCACTTCGCGCGCATCGGCGTCGGCAGCGCAAACCCGACTGCATTGGCGCGCGCCGGCTATTGGCAAGGCCGCGCGGCGGAAGCGGCCGGTCGCGCGCAAGAGGCCCGCGCGGCCTATGGGCGCGCGGCCGAACAATCGACCAGTTATTATGGTCAGCTCGCCCGCGCCAAGCTCGGCCTGCCGCAGCTTCAGTTGAATGGCGTCCCGAGCGCCCGCGGCCGCGGCGTCGAGCGATTCGAGATCGTTCGCGCGGTGCAGTTGCTGTATGACCTCGACGAGCGCGAACTCGCGATCCCGATTTTCGCCGACATGGGTGAGAACGGCGATCCCGAAGCCCTGGTGGGTCTCGGTGAGCTCACCTCGCGCCACCACGACGCCCGCGGCATGCTGCTGCTCGGCAAGGCCGCGCTCAATCGCGGCCTGCCGTTCGACGTCTACGCCTATCCCGTCACCGGCATCCCGTCGTTCAAGCAGATCGGGCCCGAGGTCGAGCCCAGCGTCGTCTATTCGATCGCGCGGCAGGAAAGCGCCTTCAATCCGGCCGTGGTCTCACCGGCCCAGGCCTACGGGCTGATGCAGGTGACGCCGGACGCCGGTCGCTATGTCTGCAAGCGGGCCGGCGTCAGCTTTGACCTTCAGCGGATGAAGACGGACTCGGTCTACAACGCCATGCTCGGCGCGGCCGAGCTCGGCGGGCTGCTCGAGGACTATCGCGGCTCCTACATTCTGACCTTCGCGGGCTACAATGCCGGTCGCGGCAGCGTCAAGAAATGGATCGAGCGTTACGGTGATCCCCGCGATCCCAAGGTCGACGCGGTCGATTGGGTCGAGCAGATCCCGTTCTCCGAGACGCGCAACTATGTGCAGCGGATTATGGAGAACCTGCAGGTATATCGCGCGCGGTTCGGCGGCGGGACCAAGCTTCAAATTGAAGCCGACCTGCACCGCGGCGCCAGCGTCGAATAGCAGCAGTACAGATTTGATGTACGGCGCCAAGGGCGATGCGACTTCTGCCGCATCGCCCCAGGATCAATGTCAGAAGTTACGCTGGGCGCGGAACTGGAGTAGGACCGTGTCCTGATCCTTGAACTCGTAGAGCGCGTTCGGCTTCGGAGGGGTCGCCGTGAACACCGAGGAGCCCGACATCTTCTGGTCGAGATGGAACCACTGGACTTCGCCCGAGAACGTCAGGTTCTTGACCGGGGTCCAACGGGTAACGACGCCGAGCTGCGAGACGTTGAAGTCGGGGTTACAGGTATAGCTGCCCGCAGCATTCCCGACCAACGCCTGACCCGGGTGGCTAACGTTGAAAGCGGCGCAGTAAGCGCCCTTGGCCGTCGAGGTTCCTGCACCGAGCAGATTGTCGTTCGCGCCACCATCGTACCTGACGGCAGAGTAGCTGCCGAACAGGCTGGTCGACCAGTTCGGATTCCAGTTGTGGTTGAACGCGCCACGGACGCCCCAGGCCGTCGTCAAAGCGATACCGCCGGTACCGGCCGCGCCCGGGAAATAGACGCCGTCGGTGGTCGCGCCGAAGCCGACGCTCTGATAGCCGAAGCCGCTATCGCCGAACATCGCGAAGTTCGGCGAGGTGCCGCTGGTGGCGATAACGTACTTGGTGGCGCCCTTGGCGTAGGAAACGTCGAGCTTGATGTCGTCGCCTGCACCGGTCGGAATGTTCTTGATCTGCAACGCCGCCATCACCGCGCCGCCCCACTTGCTCTCGGGGTGGCCGCTGATTTCGGAAAGTGCGGTCGGGACAGCGCCCGCGCCCAGCGTGTTGTACGAACCGTTCACTTCATGCGCGGCTGCCGAAAGCTGGAACAGACCCCAGGCCTGATCCACCCGGATTCTGCCGACGATGTCGGGCGCGTGGACGCCGGCATAGGCGTTGGACGGAATCCCCACCGCGTTGACTGAACTGGTCGGATTGGTCGCGAGTGCAGTTGGAGTGGCAGCAGTGGCTGGGAAGAGCGCCAAATATCCGACACTGGTGCGATCCCACACCGTCGGGTCGTCGAGACCGATCGAGGCCGACACGCCGTTTCCGAACTCGGCGGTGTACTGGATGTTGTTGACGCCGGTATCGGTGTTGTGACCGCCGAGCAAGGAGGAGTTGATATTGCCCGGGAAACCCTGCCACGGCGTGGCATAGGCTGAGGCGGACTTACCGAAGGTGAAGCCGGCGAACTGGATGAAAACGAATTCGACCGCGACATAGCCGTTGCCCGCGGTGTCAAGAAGCTGCGGGTTGTTGCCGAGGTTAGTCGCGAGGGAGTTGGGGTTGAACGTGCTGCCGCCGAGCGTGGTGAACTGAATGTCAGCCTGGCCGAAGGTGCGGACGACGCCGTATTCGGTAGCGGTGCGGGTATCGACCGTCAGCGCCATACGGGAGCGGGCCACGAAGTAATTAGCGTAGCGGTTCTGCTGACCGATATCACCGTTCCAGGCGGGGGCGCCGTGCGCACCGCCGTTGAACGTGACGTCCGCGCGCAGGTAGCCGCCGAGCTTGATGCAGGTGTCGCTGCCCGGGATGTAGAAGAAGCCGGCGCCGTAAAGCGAACAGACCCTGACATATTCGACTGCCTTGGCTTTGACCGGAAGGTCGGCCGCTTGTGCGCCGCTCAGGGCGATCAAGCCTGCCGCCGAGCTTAAAATTAAAGTTCGCGCTGTTTTCATTGTTATATATCTCCTGTTCGCGATGCCCCGCGACTTATGCAAGTTGTGTCCCGCGATGCCCCGCGCTTCATGCAAATGCATGCTGCATACGTAATCCAAAAATTTTTGCGTGGAATGACAACGCCGTGAAGAGTTTCAGTTTAACGCGCCGGTGTGGCTGTTCTGCTACGGAGATTCGACTCACAACAAAAGATGTGGGCTGCAATGAAAAACCCCGGCAGTTGCCTGCCGGGGTTCTCCTAGTGTTTCAAGTCTTTCGGGATCAGAAGTTACGCTGAGCGCGAATGTTCAGGAACACAGTGCTCTGGTCCCGGAACTCGTAGGTGGCAACCGGCTTCGGGCTGGTAGCGCCCGGAGCTTGTGCCGTGATCGCACCCGTCATCTTCTGGTCGAGGAAGAACGCGCCGACTTCAGCCGAGAACGTCAGGTTCCTGACGGGGGTCCAGCGGGTGACCGCACCCACCATCGCAACATTGAAGTCCGGGTTGCAGGTGAAGTCGCCACTGAAAGAGCGACCCGTTACAGGGGCTGCGAAGGCCGCACAGTAGTTCGCGGTCGCTGTACCATTGTAGCGAACCTGGGCGTAGCTACCCCAGAGGCTGGTCGACCAGTAGGGATCCCAGTTGTGGTTGAACGCACCACGGACGCCCCAGGCATCCGTAAGCTCGATCTCGCCACCCGGGACGTATACGCCGTCACTGGTGTAGCCAAAGCCGTAGCTCTGATAGGCTCCCGCACGGCTAGTATCGCCGAACATCGCAAAGTTCGGCGAAGTGCCGCTGGTGGAGATCACTGACTTGGTGGAGCCCTTGGCGTAGGTGGCGTCGATCTTGAAGTCATCGCCCGCACCGGTCGGCAGATTCTTGATCTGCAAGGCCGCCATCACCGCGCCGCCCCACTTCGAGTCGGGGTGACCGGAGATTTCCGACAGAGGCGTCGGCAAGCCCGCCGAGGTCAGCACGTTGTACGAAGGGTTCACGAGATGCGCCAAACCGCCAATCTGGAACAGACCCCAGGCCTGGTCGACGCGGATGTTGCCGACAATATCCGGAGCATGGACGCCACCATAGGCGTTCGGCGCAACTCCGAGCGTCGAGACCGAACTGGACGGATTGGTTGCGAGTGCCGTGGGAGTAGCAGCGGTTGCCGGGAAAGTTGCCAGATATCCGATGGTCGTACGGTTGTACACGGTCGGTTCGTCCAGGCCGATGGTGGCCGACACGCCGTTGCCGAACTGCGCGGTGTACTGGATGTTGTTGACGCCGGTGACGTAGTCCGGACCGCCGATCAGGTTCGAGTTGTTGTTGCCCGGATAGCCGTTCCAGGGCGACGCAAAGGCCGAAACCGACTTACCGAAGGTGAAGCCTGCGAACTGCAGGAAGATCTGGTCGACCGCGACATAGCCGTTGCCTGCGGAGTCAAGCAGGTTCGTGTTGTTGCCGAGGTTGGTCGCCAGCGAGTTCGGATTGAAGGTGGTGTTGCCGAGCGTGCTGAACTGGATGTTGGCCTGACCGAAGGTGCGGACAACGCCGTATTCAGTGGCGGTGCGGGTATCAACCGTCAGCGCCAGACGAGAACGGGCCGCGAAGTAGTTGGCGTAGCGGTTGCCCTGACCGATATCGCCGTTCCATGCCGGCGAGCCGTAGATGCCGCCGTTGAACGTGGTGTCGACGCGCAGATAACCACCCAGCTTGATGCAGGTGTCGGTGCCCGGGATATAGAAGAAACCCGCACCATACAGGGAGCAGATCCTCACGTACTCGACCGCTTTGGCCTTGACGGGAAGATCGGCCGCCTGAGCTCCGCTCATGGCGATCAGACCCGCCGCTGAGCCGAGAATAAGGCTCTTAACCATCTTCATGTTAAACCTCCAAGTTGCTCTGTAGGGAAGGTTCCGGATCCGCTGGGTGAAACACCCTAAGGTTGGTTCCCTTGTCCCCTGAAACCCGCTTAGCCACTTCGCGCCTTCGGACACTCCCGCATGAACGCGAGGGACTTAAGCGAACCACCTAAAACGGGACGACCTCGGGATGCCCCCCTCCGTCGCCCGATCACAATTACCGAGGACTTCTGCACAAGCAACAAAGGAACCGCCTCGAACGGCCCGACTCCGCCCCTTTTCCGAAGGGTGTTGCACAAATAACACGTGTTTGTGATCGAAGTTTTTCTGCAAGGCTTTGTTTCTAATAGATATTTTTGATTAGTTCTATTTGACACGTGAATAGTTGCGTGGGCGGCGCAGCAAGCGGGTTCTGACCTCCGGGTGATCTCAATTGCGTCGAATCGAATGGTGGGATTCGCCGAATCCGCATCGAACAAACGCGCATAGAAAAGGCGACGCGCGGCAGCCGGTTTGGGCGCGAGTCACGACAAGTATTATTAAGACTAAGCCGGCGCCCCCGCCGTCATGGTCAGTTTCGGCCGGCGGCTCCCAGGGAACCAGCTCACGAGGAACTGCCAAAGCCCCGGGATCGAAATGCATTCGCTTCGGGCGAAGATGACGCCTTATATAAGCGCCTGCTCCCAAGCCCTTGGTCGGGGCTACATCCCCGGCGCCGAATCGAATGCGAAGCCTTGAAAAGAAGCGGTGTGAGCTGCTCCGCGGGATACGGGATCGACCGGAAGGAACGCCTGCGGCAGCACCGCCACCAAATAGCCCCGGCGTAACCTGAATCTGCCGCTTGCGGCTCGCCCTCGCGTCGGGCATATCCGCCCTCATGGAGCTGTGGCCGAGTGGCTGAAGGCGGCGGTTTGCTAAACCGTTATAGGGTTGTAAAGCCCTATCGAGGGTTCGAATCCCTCCGGCTCCGCCAACCCGCCTTGTCCAGCCCAAGACGTCGGTAGCAGGTCTTGCCTGACGTCGCGCACACCCCATCACCGCGCCATTTGCGATGATGCTGGATCGTCTCTTGCCGTTGCGAGCGCATCCGATCAGCATCGGCCCAGCACGCAGTGGAGCGCAGCATGAAAAAGGAAGAACTCGAAGCAATCCTCGGCGATGGCGAGAACACGCCTGATCTCGGCCCGATCGAAGACCACCTTCATGCCATCGCAACGGAAGCAGACCTTCCTGATTTCGCCATCGCGGTTTGTACGGCGAGGATCGAAGAAGCCGCGCCGAAATTGCGCGCCGTCCTCGAGAGCGCTGCGGATGGCGAGGCCTTGTCAGATGATGAAAGCCTGCTGCTGTTCCGCGGGCTTCATATCCTGGGCGGAGCTCGTAACCGCGAAGCGTGCCAGCCGCTGCTGCGTCTGCTGCGCCGGCCCTATGAAGATGTCGACTTCCTGCTGGGCGACACCGTCACCGAGAGCCTGGCCAAAATCGTCGCTGGCGTATTCGATGGCGATACCGACGGCTTGTTGGCCTTGATTGCCGACAGCTCGATCGACGGATTCATCCGTGAAGCATTGTTTGGCGCAGCGACCTTCCTGGCATGGGAGCGCCGCATCGAGCGCGATCGGCTAAAGGGATTTCTTGTCCGGTTCCATGAGGAACGGCCGGAAGACGGCGATCAGGCCTGGGTCGGCTGGCTGCGGGCGATCGCCCTGCTCGGCCTGCGCGACCTGGTGCCGCTGGTTGACAAGGCCTTCCACGAAGACCGCATTCCCGAGGAGTGGATCGGTCGCCCTGACTTTGATGAGTATCTTGCCGAAGCCGAACGCGCGCCCGACGACATCGACCGGTTCGCGCAAGCCAATCTCGGTTACATCGAGGATGTGCTCGAATCGCTGGCCTGGGTGCGCAGGTCCGAAGACGACGTGTTCGAAGGAGACGATGAGAAATCGCCCTGGGCCGATTTCGTGTATCCGAACGAGCCGGTCAGAAATCCCTGGCGCCACGTCGGACGTAACGATCCATGTCCCTGCGGGAGCGGCAAGAAAGCAAAGAAATGCTGCCTTGCCAACGGAGAGCCGCCGGCGTGACGCCGGCGACTTTCAATGCGCAGTCATCCACGCACGCGCCTCGCGTTGCGCGGTGGCGATTTCGGCATCTGACATCATGGCGGCCACCTCGCGGCGCATGGAGATTGCATCCGCGCGTCCCTTCAGCGCGGCGAGATTGAACCATTTGTGAGCCGCGACGAGATTAACCACGCCGGAACGGCCGCTCGCCCAGTAAAGGCCGCGCTCGAACAGCACATCCGGAATCGCGGTCGCCTCCACCGGAATTGCGTTGTCGAGATCGATCTGCCCCTGAAACATCTGTAGCCCCTTCTTATCGTTGCCGCCCTCCCCCGAGCGCGGCCCCTGTCCACTGTTGACATCCCCGGCGCGCGATCAGCAAAAGTGGAAACCGGTTTTGCGTCCGATCGCGCAGCCCTTATTTAGAAGAGCGCATGATCTGATCGCCAAACCGCTTACACTTTGGCGGATCATGCGCGTGCCGTTTTTCGGTCTGTTGTTGGGATGATCATGGCTGAACAAATTTGAAGGGCAGTTTAAGGTTCGCGATGAACGGGGTGTAAACGCGCACTTTGCGCCGTCGAACACGCAATCGCAGAAGTATCTGCGGCACAGGGAGAAGTGGCCAATCGTGAAAGTCGGTTTACCCTGCGGCTTCGCGGAACGATAACCATTGCGGCCAATGTCGGTGTCATCATTCACCCCGTCACCCGATCGGGGCGTTGACGGTTCCAGCAGATAACCCGGCGTTGCGCCGCGCTGCGGCCATGCGAGTTCAAGGCGTGCCGGATAACCGAAACGCGCCAGAACCGGAGCGACAGGCGGAACCGAACCGGCGGGGCCAACAAACAATGAAGGGAGTTTGGAAAACTTCAGCGCCGGACGCCTGATGCGCGGGCTGTCGGAGCGCTCCAGCGAAAGCGGGCGTTCCGGGGGCAAGTACGCCCCAGGGGAACGAGGGCGTCGGCGAACACGTCAGGACCAGATTTCAAGCCGGGCTTTTGGCCCCGATGAAATTGCGGGCAGTTAAGGATACCCGCACCGAACGAAGAAAACCTGTTTCTTCTGCCGGACCGGTTTGAAAGAGCAAGCTCTTCCGAAATACGATCCAGCCGTTTGACCTGATGTCTCGCCGACACCCTCTTTCGTCGACCAGAGCCTTCAGCGTTTCGTCTTGGGGCTCGGGTGACGTGCCGGCATCGAACCGCCGGCAATTTTCAAAGAAGCGAACTTACTTCTTCTTCTTGGCGACCTTGCGGGTCTTCTTCGCAGTCTTCTTCACTGCGCTCTTCGCTTTCTTCGCCTTCTTAGCCTTCTTAGCCATGTTGCCCTCCTAATGTAGTGAGATGGCTCGTTAGTCGCTGCGTGCACTCGGGAATCGAGATGCACTACATCCCGAATACACCAACACATTCAAAAAAACAGCGTCCCACTTAAGGAAGTGTTGACGCAGCGATTGGAGCGCGCGCGAAGCACTTCGTTCGATGGCACAACGATCGATGCGCATGTCGATGCAAAAAGTGCCGCAACGACCGACATCGGCGTTTGTCAAGATTGCAAGAAGCGCCTGTGCCGCAGCACTTTCTTGAATTCGCGCAAACCACGTTCGATGCACACTCGATGTCGTCGCGACTCACTGATGCCGCGGAAACGTCATGTGCGCGGACTCTGAGTCGCAAATTTTGGCAATAAAAAAATTTTCGTGGGTACAGGGTTGGCGTCTCATCGCCGCTCGCCAAAACCGAACTTTTTTGCGAATCGCGAAGACCGATTCGCAACTGCGCTATCGGGCGCGCGGGTGAATGTCAGATCGCGATGGACGATCGAAACACGCTCGCGCGCATCAATCAACGACGGAGTCGTCCCGTTACGGGACGCCTCAGATGCCGAGCTTCGTCTTCAGGAGATCGTTGACTGCTTGCGGATTGGCTTTGCCGCCGGACTGCTTCATCACCTGGCCGACGAACCAGCCCGCGAGCTGCGGCTTGGCTTTCGCCTGCGCGACCTTGTCCGGATTGGCGGCGATGATGTCGTCGACGACCTTCTCGATTGCGCCCAAGTCAGTGACCTGCTTCATGCCGCGCGCCTCGACCAGCTCGCGCGGGTCGCCGCCTTCGGTCCAGACGATCTCGAACAGGTCCTTTGCGATCTTGCCGGAGATCGTGCCCTCGCCGATCAGGCCGACGATCGCGGCCAACTGCGCCGCCGACACTGGCGACGCCGTAATGCCATGGCCTTCCTTGTTGAGGCGTCCGAACAGCTCGTTGATCACCCAATTGGCGGCGAGCTTGCCGTCGCGCGCCTTGTCCGCAAGTCCATCCAGCACGGTCTCATAGAAGACCGCGCTCTCACGCTCGGCCACCAGCACGCCGGCATCGTAGGGTGACAGGCCGAGGCTCTCGATGAAGCGCGCCTTCTTCTGGTCCGGCAATTCCGGCAGCTTCGCCTTGAGCTCATCGACATAGCTTTGCGTGAACTCGAGCGGCAGCAGGTCGGGATCGGGGAAATAGCGATAGTCGTGCGCCTCTTCCTTGGAGCGCATCGATCGCGTCTCGCCCTTGTTGGGGTCGAACAGGCGCGTCTCCTGGTCGATCGTGCCGCCATCCTCGATGATCTCGATCTGGCGCCGGGCCTCGTACTCGATCGCCTGGCCGATGAAGTTGATCGAGTTCATGTTCTTGATTTCGCAGCGGGTGCCGAGCGGTCCGCCGGGCTTTCGTACGGAAACGTTCACATCGGCGCGCAACGAGCCCTTCTCCATGTCGCCGTCGCAGGTACCGAGATAGCGCAGGATCGAGCGCAGCTTGGTCACATAGGCCTTGGCCTGCTCGGCGTCGCGGATATCGGGTTTTGACACGATCTCCATCAGCGCCACGCCGCAGCGGTTGAGGTCGACATAGGACATGGCCGGTGCCTGATCGTGCAGCAATTTGCCCGCATCCTGTTCCAGGTGCAGCCGCTCGATCCCGATGGTGGCGGTTCTGCCGCCGTCGAGTTCGACCACGATCTCGCCCTCGCCCACCACGGGCGACTTGTACTGGCTGATCTGGTAGCCCTGCGGCGAGTCCGGATAGAAATAGTTCTTGCGGTCGAACACCGAGCGCAGGTTGATCTTGGCGTTAAGGCCGAGCCCGGTTCGGACAGCCTGCTTGACGCATTCCTCGTTGATGACCGGCAGCATGCCCGGCATCGCGGCATCGACCAGCGACACATGGCTGTTCGGCTCGCCGCCGAATTCGGTCGAAGCGCCCGAGAACAGTTTTGACTTCGAGGTGACCTGGGCGTGCACCTCCATCCCGATCACGACTTCCCAGTCGCCGGTCTGGCCCTTGATCAATTTTCCCGGTTTGACTGACACGGTCATGCTTTTCCACCTCCGAGCAGCGCGGACACGATCCGCTCCCATTCGGCTTCCAGAGAATCCTTCGCCACCGGCTGGCCGGCCTGGCGATACCAATAGCCGGCATTGCCGAGATCGCCTTCGACCCGGTGCAGATAGGCGTGCACCCAGGCGGCGTTCGCATCGCTCTCGTCCTGAACGATCTTGTGCGCCCGGTCCCAGTCGCCCTTGGCAGCCCACCACAACGCGGCCAGCGGCGGCTCGAGGCCCGGCGCGGGCGCTGCATCCGTCAGGCTGGCGCGGAAATCCGGCATGTCACCACCAGCGCGGCGGCGTGAAGCGGCCGGCCGCCTGCTCCACGACTTCGCCGAGCGAGAATAGCGTCTCCTCATCGAACGGACGGCCGATCAACTGCAGTCCAAGCGGCAGTCCCTGCGCATCCTTGCCGGCCGGCACGGCGATGCCCGGCAGCCCCGCCATGTTCACCGTCACCGTAAAAATGTCGTTGAGATACATTTCGACCGGATCGGCGCCGCCTTTTTCGCCGACGCCGAACGCGGCCGAGGGCGTCGCGGGCGTCAGGATCGCGCTGATGCCCTTGGCGAAGCAATCTTCAAAATCCTTCTTGATCAGCGTGCGGACTTTTTGCGCGCGCAGATAATAGGCATCGTAATAGCCGGCCGAGAGCACATAAGTGCCGATCATGACGCGGCGACGCACTTCATCGCCAAATCCTTCCGCGCGGGTGTTCTCGTACAACTCGCCTATGCTGCGGCCCGGCACGCGCAGGCCGTACCGCACGCCATCGTAGCGCGCGAGGTTGGACGAGGCTTCCGCCGGCGCCACAATGTAATAGGCCGGCAGCGCGTATTTGGTGTGCGGCAGCGACACCTCGACCAGTTCGGCGCCGGCCGCTTTCAGCCATGCCGCGCCTTCGCTCCAGAGCTTTTCGATTTCCGCCGGCATGCCGTCGAGGCGATACTCTTTCGGGATACCGATCCTCATCCCTTTCACGGACTTGCCGACGGCGGCTTCGTAGTCGGGCACGCCGATGTCGACCGAGGTCGTGTCCTTTGGGTCGTGGCCGGCCATCGAGCGCATCAGGATCGCGGAATCGCGCACCGTGCGCGCGATCGGACCGGCCTGATCGAGCGAGGACGCGAACGCCACGATGCCCCAACGCGAGCAGCGGCCGTAGGTCGGCTTGACGCCGACGGTTGCGGTGAAGGCGGCGGGCTGGCGGATCGAACCGCCGGTATCGGTCGCAGTCGCGCCCATGCAGAGCAGCGCTGCCACCGCGGATGCTGATCCACCGGACGAGCCGCCCGGCACCAGCGTGGTGTTGGAACCCTCGCGCCGCCACGGATTGACCACCGGGCCGAAGCACGAGGTTTCGTTCGACGAGCCCATCGCGAATTCGTCATTGTTGAGCTTGCCGAGCATCACGGCGCCGTCGCGCCAGAGCTGCGAGGTCACGGTGGATTCATACGGCGGCACGAAGTTGCCGAGGATTTTCGAGCACGCGGTGGTGCGCACATCTTTCGTTGCGAACAGGTCCTTGATGCCGAGCGGAATGCCGGCAAGCGGCCCGCCCTCGCCCTTGGCAATCTTCGCATCGACGGTACGCGCCATGGCACGCGCCTGGTCGGGCGTTTCCAGCACGAAGGCATTGAGCGAACGCGCCGCTTCAATCGCGGCGAGATGCGCGTCCGTCAGTTCAAGCGAGGTGAAAGACTTGCTCGCGAGGCCCTCGCGGGCCTCCGCGATCGTCAGAGATGTCAGGTCGGTCATTTATTGATCGGGCTGCAGAAGAACGGAGAAAGCGTCTTGTCGTTGGCGGGGCTGTTCGATTCCTGGGCGCGCGCCTTGTCGGCTGCCTCGAGCTGATCGAGCACGGCATCCATCGCCTTGTCGGGATCGGCGGCCTTGCCCTGCCGCTCCATCGCGTCGAGATAGTTCATGTAGGCCTGATAGGCCTTTTCATCGTCGCAGAGCAGACACATCGGACTTCCGATCTAAAACAGAGTAGATGTTATTCGACCACCTTTGGCACCAGGAAGAAACGGTTTTGCGTCTCCGGCGCATTCCTGACGATGTCGTCGGGAATCTCGCCGTCATTGACCACATCCTGCCGCTTCTTCATTTCCATCGGGGTCACCGAGGTCATCGGCTCAACGCCGTCGATGTTCACTTCCGAAAGCTGCTCCACGAAGGCCAGCATGGTGTTCAGCTCGCCCTGCAGATGGGGAACCTCGGCCTCGGTGACCGCAATCCGCGCCAGATGCGCGATGCGGCGAACGGTGGCGGCATCAACGGACATAAATATAGGCCTCAAACGGGGAATTCGCACCCGCCGTATAGCAGAGGCTGCTTTTGCGCCGCAACCGCGGGAACAGGCGGCCGCAGGCCCTTTCGGTCGCCCTTGCCCTGATGGACAAGATTTCGTGTGCGAAGCGCAGATTTCTTGCGCAAAAGCGCCCCGACGAAACCATTTTTATCGATTGACGTAGTCATCCTGAAACAGTCGGGGGACGAAAGTCGCGGCCGGAACATCGGGAGGCCGTGTGATGTCGACCATCGAAAATGACCGCGCCGGATTGGAAAGCTGGGATCCGGCCCTCTGGTCCATCGGGACCGTTCTCGGCGTCGCGATCATCTACCTCGCCTGCTTAACCTGACCCAAACGGGAGGAGAGCCATGTCCCAGGCTAAAATCTCCCACGCTGAAATCCTGCGGGAAAAGGCGGAAATGTTCGAACGCCGCGCCGAAAATGCGACCGACCCCATCTCCAGGCAGCACTACAAGGAGATGGCCGCACATTACCGGTCGCTGGCCGCGGAGCATCTGGACGTCAGGCGCGACGAACCGGCGCACTGAGCGGCGAACAGGACTTATCCGCTTAGCGCACCGAACCGCGCCAGCGCAGCGCCTGCGAGCGAGCGGGTCAATTCCGCCGCCGGCATTTCGCGGCCCATCCGCACCGCCTGCCCGGCCCACAGACTGGTGAAATCGACCCTGCCGAGCTTTTCGGCCGCCGCCTTCAGCGGCCCGAGCGCGGTTGCGGCGTGCGGGAACGCCGGCGCGTCCGGCGAGATCGGTCCGACCTCGCGCATGACACGGTTGGCAACGCCACGCGCAGGACGGCCGGTCATGACATTGGTGATGACGGTGGAATCATCATGCGCCCGGGCCAGCGCCGTGCGCGCCGGTCCGATCACCCTGGATTCCGGGCAGCGCAGATAGGCGCTGCCGATCTGCACGCCGGATGCGCCGAGCGCGAACGCCGCCGCAATACCGCGCCCGTCGGCGATGCCGCCGGCCGCGATCACCGGCACTTTCACGGCGTCGGCCACCTGCGGCACCAGCGCAAACGTGCCGGGCTGCTGGGCGATATTGTCGGTCAGGAACATGCCGCGATGGCCGCCGGCTTCCGCGCCTTGCGCGATGATGACGTCGGCGCCGTTCTCCTCCAGCCAGATCGCTTCCTTTACGATGGTTGCCGAGGACATCACGAGGCAGCCCGCCGCCTTGACGCGCTTGACCAGCGCCGGATCCGGCAGGCCGAAGTGGAAGCTGACGATTTCCGGCTTCAGTTCTTCCACCACCGCACACATGGCTTCATCGAACGGCGCGCGGTTGGTGGCGTTGATGGGCGAGGCAGGATCGATACCCAATTCCTTGTAATAAGAGCCAAGCCGCGCCTTCCAACCGGCCTCGCGCGCTGGATCGGCATCGACCGGCTTGTGACAGAAGAAGTTCATGTTGACCGGCGCGGTGACGCGTTGGCGGACGATGTTGACCTGCTCACGCGCTTTCTCGGCCGAGATCATCGCGCAGGGCAGCGAGCCGAGCGCCCCGCCCTGCGCCGCCGCGATCACGAGCTCGGCGTCCACGACGCCGGCCATCGGCGCCACCACGATCGGAAATTCGGTCTTGAAGAGGTCGATGATCCGGCGGTCTGGCCACATGGTTCTGCTCGCTTGAATGTATTGTGTTGCGGGTCAGGCGGCGACGGAATTCCGTCGTCCACCCACTATCTGCTCTGCCTCGGTAACGATCCTGTCAACGATCTCGCTGGCCGGCGGGATATCATGAATCAGCCCGACGGCTTCGCCCGCGATGACGGCAGCGATATCGAAATTGCCCGCCGCTCTCGCCGCCGCATATTCGGCAGCGACCGCTTTGAGGTTCTGCATCAGTTCGACCTCGTGTCCCATCCAGCGCCGCGCATGATCGTTGATCAGGCAGCGGCCGGTAAACGGCGCCGGCCAGACATTGTTGCGCGAGAGATCGAAAATGATGCCGCGGACGCTGTTGCCGCTGGTTGCGGCACAGATGCGCCGCTTGGCTTCGTCCGCTCCATCGCATTCCTGGCTGGCATAAAAGCGGGTGCCGAGCAGCACGCCGGAAGCGCCCAGCATCATCATCGCCGCAAGCCCGCGGCCGTCGCCTATCCCGCCTGCTGCTGCGACTGGCACCCGGCCGGCCGCCAGATCAACAATCGCCGGCACGATGTCGATCGTGCTGCGCGAGGCGCCGTGGCCGCCGGCTTCCGTTCCCTGCGCGATCAGAATGTCGGCGCCTGCATCCAGCGCCTGTCGCGCCATGTCCTCGTCCTGAACCTGGCAGATCAACAACGCGCCCGATGATTTGACGCGCGGTGCGAAAGGTGTGGGATCGCCGAACGAGAGCATGATGGCGCGTGGACCGGCTTCAAACGCGACATCCAGGAGCGCCGGCTGCTTGGCAAGGCTCCAGGTGATGAAGCCGATGCCGAAGGGATCGGATAGATCGGCAAGCTTGGCCGTCTCCTGCTCGAGCCACGCCCGGTCGCCATAACCTCCGCCGAGGATGCCGAACCCTCCGGCAGCACTAACCGCGGATGTGAGACGCGCCCCCGCAATCACATCCATCGGCGCCGACAGGATTGGATGCGGGATGCCCAGACGGGCGGTCAACGGCGTGGAGATCGGCATGTCCATTCCCTGCAAACTGGACAGGCAATCTAGGCCGAACTATCATTCTCTAAAAATGAATACTATAGAACTCTGCCATCTCTAGAACAAAACGGAGCTTGCCATGGAGCTGAGCGATCTCGTCACCTTCTCGGCCGTAGCCCGGCTCGGCGGCATCACCCGCGCCGCCAACGAACTCAACACCGTGCAGTCCAACGTCACCCAGCGCGTGAAGGCGCTGGAAGCCGAGATCGGCACCGCGCTGTTCGAACGGCACAGCCGCGGCATGATGCTGACCGGCGCCGGCCGCCGCCTGCTTCCCTATGCCGACCGGATGGCGGCGCTGTCGCGCGAGGCGGTGCTGGCCGCGCGCGACGATGGCGAGCCGAAGGGGCCGCTGTCGATTGGCTCGATGGAAACGACGGCCGCAGTACGCCTGCCCTCTTTGCTCGCCGAATTCCATCGCCGCTTCCCCGCTGTTCAATTGAGCCTGCGGACCTCGACAACGGCTGACCTCGTGGCCGGCGTGCTCAACGGCAAAATTGATGGCGCATTCGTTGCCGGTCCGATCGAGCATGCCGAACTCGACGCGGCGCTCGCCTTCCGCGAAGAACTGGTGCTGGTCACGGCACGGCGCTGGCAGAGCCTCAGCGCTTTACGCGCAGGCACGCCCGGCTCGGGTCCGACCGCCCTGGTCTTCCGCACCGGCTGCACCTACCGGCAGCGGCTCGAACAGGTATTTTCGGAATTCGGCTGGCCGTCGGCCACGCGCTTTGAGCTCGGCACGCTCGACGGTATGATCGGCTGCGTCGCCGCCGACATGGGCGTGACGCTGCTGCCGCGCGCCGTGGTCGGGCGGAACGACACCGTCAACGTCCACACGCTGAACCCGGCGCAGGCACGCGTCGAGACGCTTTTCATCACCCGCCGCACGGCCCATCAATACAGCGCCCTGCAGGGCTTTGCCGCCTGCCTGGAAAATAACGGCGAGGTCATCGCCGCCTGATATGCCAGCGCCGCAGCGCGACGCCGGCCCAGATCGCTTCGACCAGCCCGAACGGCCAGGCGCCCTGCAGAAATCCGTACACCGAGCCGAGCGCGCATGCGCCTGCAAAGGCAAAGATGAACCACTGGCTGCGATCTTCCAGCGCGTAGGCCACCAGCATCGCGGTTACCGCGAACAAACCAAACAGGCTTAGCGCATCCACTGAACTGCCCCATGCGTTCCGTTGCGCGAAAATTCCGCTGCCTCAATTCTGCAACAAGTAGAATTGCGGCGCAGCACTCGCGGCCTTCCATCGCAACACACGCATCGGCTCGAAAAATTTCTAGCCGCCGCGCACCGCTACGTTAGTATGAGCCGCTAGTTACCAAAAACCATAACGTCAACATCTGGGAGGAACTGCGATGCGCAACGCATTCGTGTTGTGCTGTTCTATTGCCCTGTTGGGTACGGTCGGAACGGCAAGCGCTCAAGACTGGACGAAATCGAAATGGGGACCGAACGACGAGATCGGCGCCGCCAATTACATGAAGCCCGAACTCGTCGTGAAGGCAGCGGGTTTGGTCAAGACCGGCAAGACCTACGCACTCGGTATCCCCGTCGATTCCAAGACCCCCGCCTATCCACCGCGGGCCTTCAAGATCACCGTCGTGCAGCCCGGCCAGGCCGGCATTCCCGGACTTGGTCCCAACAAGACCACCTATAATGACGACATCATCGAAGGCTGGGTCGGCGTCGGCAGCCAACTCGACGGCCTCGGTCATCTCGGCATCGAGCACGTCTACTACAACGGCAACAAGCTCGCCGACTTCGCCGACCCCACCGGGTTGAAAAAGCTCGGCATCGAGAAAGTCCCGCCGATGGTGACACGGGGCGTACTGCTCGACATGGCGGCTCACTACGGCACCGAGGTGGTCAAGGAAGGCACCGCCTTCAACGTCAAGGAGATTGAGGAAGTCGCGAAGAAACAGGGCGTCGAAATCCGCCAGGGTGACGTCGTGATCTTCCACACCGGCTGGCTCAGCCTGATCGGCAAGGATGACAAGCGCTATGGTGCAGGCGAGCCGGGCCTGGGGGTCGAAGGCGCCAAGTATCTCACCGGCAAGGGCGTGGTCGCCGTCGGCGCCGATACCTGGGGACTCGAAGTCCTTCCCTTCGAGTCGAAAAACGTCTTCGAGGTGCATCAGATCCTGCTGGCGATGAACGGCACCTACATTCTCGAAAATCTCGACACGGCAGAACTCGCCAAGGACAAGGCCTATGAGTTCCTGTTCGTGCTCGGCCAGCCGCGCTTCAAGGGCGGCGTGCAGAGCATGATCAACCCGGTCGCGATCCGATAGCACCATATCGACGGTCGGCGTGGCGTTCTCGCATGGATGCCACGCCCTGATCGGCTTTGCCTGTACGGCGTACCGCGTGTTAAGCGGGGCGATGCCCGCCCCCATCCTCCCCTTGATCGATGCCGTGACGCACTGGCCCGAGCGTGGCGCCCTGATCGGCCTCGATCTTGGCACCAAGACTATCGGCGTCGCAGTGTCCGATCCCGATCGCCGGCTGGCGACCGGTGTCGAGACCATCCAGCGCAAGGCCTTCAAGGCCGACGCGGCGCGGCTGCTCGCGATATCGGGCGAGCGCAACGCGGTCGGCTTCGTGCTTGGGCTGCCCATCAACATGGACGGCAGCGAGGGGCCACGCGCGCAATCGACCCGCGCCTTTGCCCGGAATTTTTCCAATCTCACCGGGCTTGCCATTGCCTTGTGGGACGAGCGGCTCTCGACCGCGGCGGTCGAGCGTGAGCTGATCGGAATGGACGTTTCTCGCGCCCGCCGCGCCGAAGTGATCGACGAGCACGCCGCGATCTTCATCCTGCAGGGCGCGCTGGACCGGCTCGCAAAACTGCGCAGGGATCGCTGAAGATGGCGGTCGTCATCGCGGCGCTGCTGCCGGTGTTTTTGCTGATCGTGCTCGGCTTCATCCTGAAGCGGACCCTGATCCGGCCCGAGACGCAATGGCATGGACTGGAACGGCTGACCTATTATGTGCTGTTTCCGGTCCTCTTGGTACAGACGCTGGTCAAGGCCGACCTGAGCAAGGTGCCGGTGGCCGGCGTTGGCGGCGCGCTACTGCTCTCGGTGCTGCTGATGTCGCTGCTCTGTCTGGCGCTACGGCCCTTGCTCGCCCGCCTGTCGGTCGATGGCCCCGCCTTCACCTCGATCTTCCAGGGCGCCACCCGCTGGCAGACCTATGTGGCGCTCGCCGTCTCCGGCAATCTGTTCGGCGACCTCGGGCTGGCGCTGGCTTCCGTTGCGATGATCGCCATCATTCCGCTGGTCAACGTGTTCAGCGTTTCCGTGCTCGCTCACTACGCTTCGCCGGAAAAGCGCTCGGTTGGCACCATCGTCGCGACCGTGGCACTCAATCCGTTTATCTGGGCCTGCGTCATCGGGTTGGCGCTCAACGTCACCCACATCCCGCTTCCCAAACTCTGGCACGAGGTGGCCGACGCGCTCGGACGTTCCTCGCTCGCCATCGGCTTGCTGGTGACCGGCGCCGGTCTGCACCTCGAAGGCATGTTCCGGCCGAGCCTTGCCGCCTCGGTCGCGCTGGTGCTCAAGCTCGTGTTGATGCCCGTCATCGCGGTCACGCTGGCGCTCTGGTTCGGAGTTTCGGGTTCGAACCTTGCCATCGTCACGGCCTGCGCCGCGGTGCCCACCTCTTCCTCGGCCTATGTGCTGGCGCGACAAATGGGCGGCGACGCACCGTTGCTGGCCCAGATCATCACGCTGCAGACCATTTTGGCGGCCATCACGATGCCGATCGCGATCGCGCTGGTGGCCTCGCAATGACGGACGGAAGCATCCTACCCCTGCCCCGCCAGCCAGAACGTCTGAATCGTCGCGGCCAGATTATTGATGCCGTGCAGGACGATCGTCAGCCAGGTCGAGTTGGTGCGGTAGCGTAGATAGCCCAGCAGCAGGCCGATCGAAAACACCTCGCCGAAAAAGAACCAGTCGTATTGCAGATGCAGCGAGGTCCAGGCCAGCGACGACAGGAAGATGGCCCCGGCGACGCCGAGCCGCGACTCCGACCAGCCGCGATAGAGAAACCCGCGCGCGAAGATCTCCTCCCACATCGGCGCGGCGACGGCAAACGCGATCACCAATAGCCACAGCGCGCCGTCGGCTTGCGCTGTTTTGAGAACCTCGCCCATGAAGCCCGGCGTCACCTCGCGCCCGAGCGCCCGCGACAGCAGGTCCCAGCCGCCGACAAGGATGGCCAGCGCCGCGACGCCGACGAAGAAATCGCGCCATGAGATCCAGCGCAGCGCCAGATAATCAGCAAAGGGAATGCGCGTCGGACGGATCGCGACCCACGTCGCCAACAGCACGGCGGGCAATCCCAGGATCACCGAGAGCGAGATGGTCAGGCCGCCGCCGATGACACGGATCGCCTCGGCGATGTCGAACGATCCGCCCTGGCGCAGCACAAAATAGATGATGACCGTAACCTGGCCGAAGAACATCGCGGCGAAGATGAACAGGCCCCACAGCGTCGTGCCCCAGAATTTCCAGGCGCGTGGCGGCCGCTGATCTGGCATCGCGGGCGATACTGCAGTGGGACTTGCGGTGCTGAGGGAGTCCATCAAGTGACTTTCATAGCCGGAGGATTATCTTCGTCATGCCCGGGTTTGCCGCTGAAGCTTCGGCAAAGCCGACAAGCCCAGCCATGACGGCGAGACGCATTCATGGTCACGGCAGCGCGCGCTCCATAAGGCCGCGGACATCGCCACTATCCAGATCGACCGCGCCATACATGCCGACGTGGTTGCCGGCAAGGCGCGTGGCTGCGAACAACTCGGCATGCCGCGGCGAAACGGCATTGAGCGCGGCGGCAGCCGCCAGCAGCGCCAGCTTTTCGACCGCCAGCCGCGCCACGCGCTCGCTGTCCGGCCGGTGGAACGCCTTGCCGATGAACGCGGTTGCTTCACCCGCGCCGGGCAATCCGAGCGTCTCGCCGGTCAGTTCATGCACGATGCCGGAGGCTGCGTCGGGCTCGCGCGACAGGGCGCGCAGCACGTCGAGGCACATCACATTGCCGGAGCCTTCCCAGATCGCATTGACCGGCGACTCCCGAAAATGCCGCGCCAGAATGCCCTCCTCCACGTAGCCGTTGCCGCCGAGGCACTCCATCGCCTCATAGAGAAAGCCAGGGGCGCTCTTGCAGACCCAGTATTTGATGGCGGGCGTCAGCAGCCGCATATAGGCGGCTTCCTTGGCGTCAAGGAGAGCGCGATCGAAGGAACGGCATAGCCGCATCACCAGCGCGACGGTGGCCTCGACATGCAGCGCCATGTCCGACAGCACCGCCTGCATCAGCGGCTGGTCGGCGAGATGTTTCTGGAACACGCTGCGGTGCCGTGCATGATGCAACGCGTGTGCGAGGCCCGATCGCATCAGCCCGGCGGAAGCAATCGCGCAATCCTGCCGCGTCAACTGCACCATCTGGATGATCGTGCGGATGCCCTTGCCCTCGGCGCCGACGCGCTCGGCGTAGGCGCTGTGAAACTCAACTTCCGAGGAGGCGTTCGAGCGGTTGCCGAGCTTGTCTTTCAGCCGCTGGAACCGGATCGCGTTGACCGAGCCGTCCGGGGCAAAGCGCGGCATGAAGAAGCAGGTCAAGCCATCCTTGGCCTGCGCCAGCACCAGAAAGGCGTCGCACATCGGCGCCGACATGAACCATTTGTGTCCGGTGATGCGGTAGACGTCCCCGTCACGCTCCGCCCGTGTCATGTTGGAGCGGACGTCGGTGCCGCCTTGCTTCTCGGTCATGCCCATGCCGAGCGTCATGCCGCGTTTTGTCGGCCACGGTGCAAAGCTCGGGTCATAGGAACGCGTCGCGACGACCGGCATCACCTTCGCCAAGAGGTCAGGCTGTTCCGCAAGCGCCGCCACCGACGCGCGCGTCATGGTGATCGGGCAGAGATGCCCGGTCTCGACCTGTGCTGCCATGTAGAATTTTGCTGCGCGCACCACTTCGGAGGCACCGCCGGCCGGTTTGCCCTCAGCAGTCCAGGTCGAATTATGCACGCCGGCGTGCGCAGAATGCGCCATCAGCTCGTGATAAGCGGGATGAAACTCGACCTCGTCGCGGCGATTGCCCCTGGAATCGAAGGTGCGCAGTTTCGGCGTGTTCTCGTTGGCAACACGGCCGCGCTCCGCCATTGCCGCAGAACCCCAATGCTTGCCGAACTCCGATAACTCGCTCGCGGCCGACGCGCCGCCATTGGCAGCGACAGCATCGACCAGCGGCCGGTCGGCCACGTATAGATCGACATCCTCGAATGGCGGCGACTGGTTGAAGACCTCGTGGGTCGAAAATGTTGCCTGGCTCATGGCTGATCCTGAAACGGCTAAATTACTTCCACGGCGTGATCGGGAAATCATAGGCCCGCCCGCCCGCGCCCGGCAGCGAAAAGTGCCACCACTCCTTCGAATAGTTTACAAATCCTCGCCGCGCCATCACCTGAACCAGCTTCTCGCGCCAGCGGCGTTGCGCCGCGGTGATGGATTTCGCCGCCGCGTGCGACTTGGTGTCGGAACAATCGTAGCCGGTGCCCATGTCGACGCTGCCTTCCGGCGCGCGCAGGTTCACGTTGGCGATGCAGTCGGCATAATCCTTGGCGGGATCGAAGGTTGCCGAATTGTCGGCCTTCAGATCAACCAATGTGAGATCGAGCGCAGCTCCGGTCGAATGCCTGGAACGTTCGGCAATATAGCCCAGGCGAAACAGGTCGGCCTTGCTGAACGATGGATTGTAGCGCTTCTGCGCCGGTGTTTCGCGACCATCGCGCGACCACGCCACCAAGTCGGCCACCGCGCGCACCGGGCGGTAGCAATCGAACATCTTTAGCGCCAGGTTCTGCGGCGCGAGTTCTTCCTGAACGCTCTTCAAGCGCATGCCGACCTCGCGCTTCACCACGCATTCGGCAGCCTGATAGCCCCGCAGCGGACGGCCGACAAAATTGTTCGAGCCGGCGTAACGGATATCCTGGATGATGGTCGGATCGATATCGCGCAAATATACGAAACCGTCAGGCAGTTTTGGCGCCTGCGCGGCGGCGCTCGCGATGCAACCCGCCGCGAATATCGCCACGAGTGCCACCCGCCTTCCAGCAGCCCTGCCGACGGTCACGCCGGTGCCCACATAGTCCGAATGCATTGAGTGAATTGCCGCACGTTTTCCCCGATGTATCGCGTGCCAATCCCGGCCATTCTAGTAGAATCCCCCAGGCCCGGAACACTGGCGGCCCATTTACCCTGTCGCGGAAGCGCTAGTGGATAAGTCGGCACCTCGGATTTGAAGCTTGCCCTGCATGGCATCTCTGCCTATAGCTCTCGCTTTAATGACCCCTGCATCGAAATCGACCTTCGTCCTCGGGCACCGGCACTTGCTGGGAATCGAGGGGCTTTCCGCTGCCGACATTACCGGCCTGCTCGACCTTTCCGAGGAATATGTCGAGCTCAACCGCCAGGTGGACAAAAAGCGCACCTCCTTGCGCGGTCGCACCCAGGTGAACCTGTTTTTCGAGGCCTCGACCCGCACCCAATCCTCGTTCGAACTGGCGGGAAAACGGCTTGGCGCCGACGTCATGAACATGTCGGTGTCCTCGTCCTCGATCCGCAAGGGCGAGACGCTGATGGACACCGCGGTGACGCTCAACGCCATGCACCCGGATATCCTGGTGGTGCGGCACCACGCCTCCGGCGCGGTGGAACTTCTGGCGCGCAAGGTTGACGGTTCCGTGATCAATGCCGGCGATGGCGCGCACGAACATCCGACCCAGGCGCTGCTGGACGCGCTGACCATCCGCCGGAATAAAGGCCGGCTGGAAGGCCTCGTGATCGCGATCTGCGGCGACGTCATGCATTCCCGCGTAGCACGCTCCAATATCCTCCTGCTCAACACCATGGGCGCGCGTGTCCGCGTCGTCGCTCCCTCCACGCTGCTGCCACGCGGCATCGAGCGGATGGGCGTCGAGGTCGCGCGTGACATGCGCGAAGGCCTCAACGGCGCCGACATCGTGATGATGCTGCGGCTGCAGCGCGAGCGCATGAACGGCTCCTTCGTGCCGTCGTCGGGCGAATACTTCCACTATTTCGGCCTCGACCAGAAGAAGCTTGCTTACGCCAAGCCGGACGCGCTGGTGATGCATCCGGGCCCGATGAACCGCGGCGTCGAGATCGACTCGATCGTGGCCGACGGCGCGCAATCGCTGATCCGTGAACAGGTGGAAATGGGAGTGGCAGTGCGGATGGCGGTGCTTGAAGCACTCGCCCGCAACCTGCCGAACGCGTGAGATCATGCTGACCGACCGACGCCCGATCCTGCTCGCCAATGCCCGCGTCGTCGATCCCTCCCGGGATTTCGACGGCCTCGGGGACGTTCTGATTGCCGATGGCACGATCCGGGATTCAAGGCGCGGCATCGGCGCCGCCGGCGTGCCCGAAGGTACCGACATCGTCAATTGCGCCGGCAAGATCGTCGCCCCCGGGCTGATCGACATGCGCGCCTTTGTCGGCGAGCCCGGCGCCAGCCATCGCGAAACCTTTGCCTCTGCCAGCTTGGCCGCGGCCGCGGGCGGCATTACCTCCATCATCTGCCAGCCGGATACCTCGCCCGTCATCGACAATTCGGCGACGGTGGACTTCGTGCTGCGCCGCGCGCGCGACACCGCCATCGTCAACATCCACCCGATGGCCGCGCTGACAAAAGGCCTCGGCGGACAGGAGATGACGGAGATCGGGCTGTTGAAGGCCGCCGGCGCGGTCGCTTTTACCGATGGCGACAAGAGCGTCACCAATGCACAGGTGATGCGCCGGGCCCTGACCTATGCGCGCGATTTCGACGCGCTGATCGTGCACCACACCGAGGACCCTGATCTCGTCGGCGAAGGCGTGATGAACGAGGGCGAGTTCGCCGCCCGGCTTGGGCTCGCCGGCATTCCCAACGCCGCCGAGGCAGTAATGCTCGAGCGCGACATGCGTCTCGTGGCGTTGACCGGCGGGCGCTATCACGCGGCCTCGCTGTCGTCGATCGAGTCGCTGGAAATCCTCAAGCGTGCGCGCGACGCCGGCCTCGACGTCAGCGCCTCCGTATCGATCAACCACGTCACGCTGAACGAAAACGACATCGGCCCCTACCGCACCTTCCTGAAGCTTTCGCCGCCGCTACGCACCGAGGAGGACCGCCTCGCCCTCGTCGCAGCGGTCGCCTCCGGCCTGGTCGATGTCGTGATGTCCGATCACAATCCGCAGGACGTCGAGGTGAAGCGGCTGCCGTTCGCGGAAGCGGCTTCCGGCGCGGTCGGGCTGCAGACCATGCTGCCGGCGGCGCTCCGGCTGATCCACAACGGCGAGATGGACTTCAAGACGCTGATCCGGGCGATGTCGACCCGCCCTGCGGAGCTTCTCGGCCTGCCCGGCGGGTCGCTGCGGGCGGGTTCCCCGGCCGACGTGATCGTCATCGACCCCGATACGCCCTGGGTGCTCGATCCCGCCGACCTCAAATCGCAGTGCAAGAACACGCCGTTCGACGAAGCCCGCTTCTCGGGACGCGTCGTGCGTACTATCGTGGGCGGGCGGACAGTTTATGAACACGTCTGATTCGTCCGAACCAGCCCGCGTGGAGTAACGGCGATGTCACCTGAAATATGGCTGCCGTTGGCATTCGTTCTCGGCTATCTGCTGGGCTCGATTCCCTTCGGGGTGGTGCTAACCACAGTCGCGGGCACGCAGAACCTGCGCTCGATCGGCTCCGGCAACATCGGTGCCACCAACGTATTGCGCACGGGGCGCAAGGGCCTCGCCGCTGCGACGCTGATCGGCGATATGCTCAAGGGTACGGTTGCGGTGATGATCGCAGGCTATTTCGGCGGCGCCGATGCGGCGATGCTGGCTGCGCTCGGCGCATTCCTCGGTCACCTCTTTCCGGTCTGGCTCAAATTCAACGGCGGCAAAGGCGTCGCCACCTATATCGGCGTGCTGATCGGCCTGTTCTGGCCGGGGGCGGTGATGTTCTGCCTGATCTGGTTAGCCACCGCCTTAACCACGCGCTATTCGTCACTGTCGGCGCTGGTTGCCGCGTTCGTCACCCCGCTTTTCCTGTGGTGGTTCGGCCATCCCGCGCTGGCGTCACTGTTCGTCGTGCTGACGCTGCTGCTGTTCTGGAAGCACAGCGAGAATATCAAGCGGCTGCAGGCCGGAACTGAGGGGCGGATCGGCGCGAGGTAGCGGGGCAAGCCGCCGATCAGGCTGCCTCTTCCTTACGCGTCGGGCGGATCAGTATCTCGGCAGAAATTCCGAGTTGCTCATGCAGACGCCGGATCATATCGATTGACAGGCTACGCCTGCGATTCATTACCTCTGCGACCCGCGCGCGAGTGCCAATCAACGGCTCGAGATCCTTGCGGCTAAGGCCTTGCTGTTCCATCCGAAATTGGATCGCCTCGATCGGATCCGGCGGATCCATGGGATAGTGCTTCGCTTCATAGGCGTCGATCAGGGTCGCCAGCACATCGAGCCGGTCGCCCTTCGCTGTCCCGCTCTTTGCGCCCCAAAGCCGTTCAACCTCGGCAAGCGCGTTTTTGTAATCCGCCTTGGTGCGGATCGGTTTCAGTTCAGTCGCCATATCGCACCTCCGTCACGTCGATCTTGTCGTATGCTTTATGCGTGCCGATCCATTTGATCCAGACGATGCCCTTTTCGAAATCGACAGCCACTACAAGTCGATAGTCATTACCCTTGATGTTGAAGACGATCCGCTCCGCGCTGACGATACTTGCCGTGGCATAGCGACGCTTGACCTCCGCCGTGCTCTTCCACGAAGCCTTGCTCACTTCGTCGAACCATGCATCCAGCGCCGCTTTTACTGCCGGTTGGTCCTTCCTGCCGGAAAGCCTCTGCACGAATTCTCGCAACGTGCGGCGAGCAACAACTCTCATTCGTTATCACATATCATGGTCCCATTATGGGAGCAACAAGCCCATTGGCATTTATTTCCGGGCAAGCGCCCCCTCCACAAACCGCGCCGCCGCCAGTGCCTGGGCATCAGCGCCGTATCTCGCAATCACCTGCACTCCCACGGGCAAATTGACTTCCGCCACAATAGCCGGAACGTTGACGCAGGGTACGCCCATCAGCGTCCATAGCCGATTGTAACGGGCGTCGCCGGTCGAAGCCAAACCCCGCGGGGCAGCACCTGGTGCCGAGAAGGTCAGCAGCACATCGACATCATCGAACACTTTTTCCAGCGCTTGTCTGGCGCGGTCCGCTGTTCTAATCGCCGCGTCATAGGCCGCGGGCGTTGTGTCCCTGCTCCCGTCCAGCTTGGCCCGCAAGAGCGGCGCCATTTCCGCGTAATGTTCACGATACTCCCAGGCGAGCGCCCGATGCGCCTCAAACTCTTGCACGACCGGTTGCGCCAACCATGCCTCGGCAACAATTTTGGGCAAATCCAATGCGCGCACCGGGGCACCGGCTTTCTCCACCGCCCGCTTCGCAATCCGCAACGCCGCCTCGCCTGACGCTTCCGGCGCGCCGGCGAAATCCTGGATCACGACGCCGATGCGTGGTGTTGAAATCGTGAGCGGAAGAAGCAATTCGGGCCGGCCGGTCATTGCCGATAACCCGCGCGCGAGGTCATCGACGCTGGCCGCGAACAGCCCGACTGTATCGAGCGTCCACGAATAGCATTTCACCCCGACCGTCGGCAGCACGTGGTAGGACGGCTTGATCGCGGCGACGCCACAGAACGAGGCCGGCCGGATCACCGAACCGCCGGTCTGCGTCCCCAGCGCCAGCGGGATCATGCCGGCCGCAACCGCTGCCGCCGAACCCGATGACGATCCGCCGGGTGTATGACCCTTGTTGTGCGGATTGAGCGTCGGCGTCGGATCCAGCGAGGCGAATGCCGTCGTTGTGGTCTTGCCTATGATGCTTGCGCCCGCCTGCTTCAGCATCATCACGACGGCAGCGTCGCCGCGCGATCGATATCCCCGGTAGATCGGCGAGCCCATCTCGGTCGGAAACTCCGCCGTATCCATGATGTCCTTGATGCCCGCCGTGATGCCGCGCAGCGGTCCGGTGCTTGCCGCGCGCAGATTTTCGGCACGGCAGACGAAAGCGCCGATCGTCCTGTCCTGTGTGGCGATCGCTTCCATCGACTGCGCGACGGCGGCATCGGGTGAAAGCTCGCCAGCACCTATGCGGCGCTGGAGGCCGGCGAGCGAGATCATGGGGCGCGGTTCCCTGCGGCTTTTGATCGTGGCGGCTGGATGGAATATGATTGATCCGCCGCTGTCAAAGTTATCCGTGACTCCTGATGCAGCTTGAATCCATCCTGACCTGTCCGCGCTGCAGTCATCAAGCCTGCGAGCAAATGCCAACGGACGCCTGCCAGTTTTTGTATGTCTGTAAAGGCTGCGGCGAGAGGCTGAAACCGCTGGCGGGCGACTGCTGCGTGTTCTGCTCGTACGGCTCCGTGCCGTGTCCTCCCGTTCAGGAAAGCGGCAAAGCTGCCTGCTGCCGCTAACAAGGTCAGGACGTTTTTACGTCAAACAGGTTGATCGCAATCTCAGGTTGGGCAAAGCTGCGTCCGCATGCATGACCGGACGCCACAAACCCTTCACCTCACCGACGCCGAGCGGATCGACCGGCTGCGCCTGATCCGCAGCGACAATGTCGGCCCGCGCACCTTCAACTCGCTCATCAGTCATTTTGGCAATGCTCGCGCGGCGCTGGAGCGACTGCCCGATCTGGCGCGGCGTGGTGGCGCTGCGCGTTCGGGGCGCATCTGCAGCGAGGAGCAAGCTTGGGTCGAGATCGCGGCGGCAAGCAAGATCGGCGTTTCGCTGGTGGCGCCTGGCGAAGCCGCCTACCCGCCGCGGCTGGCGACGCTCGACGATCCGCCACCACTACTCGGCGTGCGCGGTGCGCCCGACGCGCTGATGCGGCCGATGATCGCGATCGTCGGCTCGCGCAACGCTTCCGGCGCCGGGTTGAAATTCGCCGGCCAATTGGCGCGCGATCTCGGCGACGCCGGCTTCGTTGTCATCTCCGGGCTAGCGCGCGGCATCGATCAGGCCGCGCATCGCGCAACGATCGAAAGCGGCACCGTCGCGGCGCTGGCCGGCGGCCACGACCGGATCTATCCGCCGGAGCATCAAGATTTGCTGGCGATCTTGCTGAAACAAGGCGGAGCGATTTCCGAAATGCCGCTCGGCCACGTGCCACGCGCCCGCGACTTTCCACGCCGCAACCGCCTGATCTCGGGCGCCTCGCTCGGCGTCGTCGTGATCGAGGCCGCGCATCGGTCGGGATCGCTGATCACGGCGCGGATGGCTGCCGAACAGGGCCGCGAAGTGTTCGCGGTGCCCGGCTCGCCGCTCGACCCGCGCGCCGCCGGCACCAACGATCTGATCAAGCAGGGCGCGGCGCTGGTCACCGAAGCGAACGACGTCATCAACGCCATTCAGCCGATCCTCGAACGGCCGATCACGCTCGCGGCGCGCGAGGACGACGAGCCGCTCGACTTCGACACCGATCCAGGCGGACGCGAGCGCATCGTTGCGCTGCTGGGACCGAGCCCGGTCAGCCTCGACGATCTGATCCGGATGTCGGGCCTCTCGCCCACCATCGTCCGCACGGTGCTGCTCGAACTCGAACTCGCCGGACGGCTTGAGCGTCACGGCGGCGGGCTGGTGTCGCTGATTTAGTCCTTCTCGCTGCGTGCGTCGAACTTCATCCGCGCGCGTTGGATCTCTGGCTGATGCTCGATCGCCCAGGTGCCGAGAGCTTTCACCGGCTTGGATAAGCCACGTCCCAGATCGGTCAATTCGTAGTCGACACGCGGCGGAATGGTCGGAAACACCGTTCGCGTCACAAGACCATCGCGTTCCAATCCGCGCAGCGTCAGCGTCAGCATGCGCTGCGAGATGCCGCCGATCATGCGCTTGATCTCGTTGAAGCGCTTCGGGCCATCGCCAAGCATCATGATCACGAACACGCTCCATTTATCGCCGACCCGCGCCAGCACGGATGCGGCGCCGCGGCAGTCACTGTCGAGGTGTGGACCGGCTGGCAGGGCAGGCACTTTTTTGTGCTCGGGTCTCATGGATGTGCGCGGGTGTAAAAAATGTGCGTTCTTGCGGGACCTTACGACAGTCACTCATATAGCGCCAGTTACAAACGTATACCAAGGGTGACCCCTCATGAAGCTTCTGCATCTCGATTCCAGCGTTCTCGGCCCCCACTCCGTCAGCCGCCAGGTTTCCGCCGCCATCGTCGACCGCCTGCGTCAATCCACCCCCGGCCTCGAAGTCAGCTACCGCGATCTCACGCTGACCCCGCTGGCGCATCTCACCGGCTCACACCTCGCTGCCGGCCAGGGAGCGGCCCCGGAAGCTGCATTGCGGGAGGATATCGCCGCCGGTCAGGCCGTCATGGAAGAGTTTCTGGCCGCCGACATCGTCGTGATCGGCGCGCCCATGTACAATTTCACGATCCCGAGCCAGCTCAAGGCCTGGATCGACCGTATCCTAGTCGCGGGGAAGACCTTCAAGTACGATGCCCAAGGTGTCCAGGGGCTGGCCGGCAACAAGCGCGTCATCGTCGCGATCTCGCGCGGCGGCTATTACGGCCCGGGCACGCCGGCCGCGCTCGGCGAACATCTCGAAACCTATTTGCGCTGGGTATTCGGCTTCATCGGCATCAGGAATCCCGAATTCATTTCCGCCGATGGCATTCAGGTCGGCCCGGAGGACCGCGAAAAAGCCGTCGCCGGCGCGCTGAGGGCAGCGAGCGATCTGCACGCGGCCTAGTCGAGCGAGGGCGGTTGCCGCTGCCAGGCGCGACGGCAGCCGCTCAATCAGAAGACGCCGTTGATGCGGAGGATAACGACGACCAGCGAGATCAGCAGACCGCCCCCGGAAAACAGGGCGACTGAAACAAGTTGAGCGGTATCCGAACTTTGCGACGCCGACGAGGAGATGCCAGCGGTTTTCGGCATGACGGCTCTCCGGTTCTTTGATTGGCAAGAACGGCTGCCTCAAAATGTCCTGCAGTTACACCCCGGGTTCAATGCGCGTTCTGGCTCCGCGCCAATCCGCCGCAGGGCGCCGGAGCCTGTCAGCGCGACGGAGATTAGACCGCTGACCGGCTTGGATCGTGCCGGGACATGCTTACCCCCGATAGATTGGCGCACCGCTCGGAGAGGCCGTGGCGCCACCGTCGACGAACAACTCCTGGCCCTGCACATGGGCGGAATCGTCGGAAGCGAGAAACAGGACCGTCTTGGAAATATGCTCGGGTTCGCCGATCCGGCCGAGCGGCGTCGACAACGCGATGCGCTTTTCAAACGCCTTTTCGGCTTCCGGCGTGGCGATCGCCGCCCCCCAGATCGGGGTGCGAATGGCGCCGGGCGCCACCACGTTGACGCGGATGCCACGAGGCGACAATTCCGACGCCATGATCCGCGCCATCGCGCGCACGCCGGCCTTGGCCGCGCCATAGGCCGAATAGCCGGGGATCCCGAGCACCGAGATCACCGAGCCGTTGAGAATGATCGAGGCGTTGTCGTTGAGATGCGGCAGCGCCGATTGCACGGTGAAGAACACGCCGGTCAGGTTGGTGCTGATGACCTTCTCGAACGCCTCAAGGGTTGAGTCACCAAGCGGCGTGCCACCGGCGATCCCGGCATTGGCGAACAGGATGTCATATTTGCCGAACTTTTCGGCGCCCTTCCCGATCGCGGCTTCGGTCGCCGCGATGTCGGTGGCGTCAGCCGCGAGCGCAAGCGCGCTTGGGCCCAATTCCTTCGCGGCGGTATCGAGCGTCGCCTGATTTCGTCCGGTTATGACGACCCGGGCACCTTCGGCCACGAACAGTTTTGCGGTCGCAAGCCCGATGCCGCTGTTGCCCCCTGTGATCAACGCCGTCTTGTTCGCGAGCCTCATGACCATCTCCGATGGTTGCATTATTAAACTAGATTGGTTAGCTAGAGCACCTAGTTTAATATTGCAACCACACAAAGCCGTGATCGGTCTCAAACCCGATCGGAGACTGAAATGGTGAAACGAACGAGCTTTGAGCATGACGATTGCCCGATCGCGCGCTCGCTGGATGCGATCGGCGACTGGTGGTCGATGCTGATCATTCGCGAGGCGCTGTTTGGCATCAGCCGCTTCAGCGAATTCCAGAAGAGATTGGGGCTTGCCAAGAACATCCTCACGGTGCGGCTGCGCGCGCTGGTCGACCAGGGCATTCTGAAAACCGCGCCCGCTTCCGACGGCAGCGCGTATCAGGAATATCTGCTTACGCAGAAAGGCCGTGGCGTCTTCCCTGTCCTGGTCGCCCTGCGGCAATGGAGCGAGGAATTCGACGAGCACCCGGAAGAGATCGCCACCATCCTGGTCGACAAGGAAGAGGGTAAGCCGGTTCGCAAACTCGAACTCTATTCGCAGGATGGGCGACTATTGAGTGCGGGGGATACCGCGCTGAAGCCACGGGCGGTGGTGAAGCAAGGCGGGCGGGTCACGGCGTAGCCGACCTTCTTCTTCCTCTGCCGTTCTTACGAGGAAAGGGAGAGTGCCCCGTGAGAGGCTGCCGTCGGTTCGAACTCTCACGACAGTTTGCGTTTGCTGCGGGTGCGCAGGCGCTCTTCCGCCTCGAGCTGCGCCATGCCCAGCAAATGGCTGAGCACCTCGAGCCGGTGGCGCTCCGCCAGTTTGACCAGTTCGGCAACGGTCTCCGCGATAAAGGCCACGGCCTCGTCGGGGCCGCCCTCCTCACCTCGTTCAGTGTTACGTTCGTCGGGTGGCGAGCCCTTCTTCTTGCCTGAAGCTTTCCGCTTCCGGCCGCCTGCAGCCTTGCTCAAAAAACTTGCATCCAATTGAATACAGTATTGCCCAGAAATAACCCCTTTGGGGGCGCAACTCTAGGGCGCATTTCGCAACTCCTCAGATATAAGTGGACAGCGAAAGGTTCCCTGGCGGCATTTGCCGATTTGACAGGGGCCGCCTCACCACCCATGTTCGGGTCCAATCGGTGGGCCGCGAGTCTCGCGGAACCCGCCTTTATCTTTTCCCGTAAGCCATTGGAATGACATGAATATCGTCATCGTGGAGTCGCCGGCGAAAGCCAAGACGATCAATAAGTATTTGGGCGCCTCCTACGAGGTTCTGGCCTCGTTCGGCCATGTCCGCGACCTGCCCGCCAAGAACGGTTCCGTCGATCCGGACGCCAATTTTCAGATGATCTGGGAGGTCGATCCCAAGGCGGCCGGCCGGCTCAACGACATCGCCAAGGCCTTGAAGGGCGCCAGCCGACTGATTCTCGCAACCGACCCTGATCGCGAGGGCGAAGCGATCTCCTGGCACGTGCTGGAGGTGATGAAAGAGAAGCGCGCGCTGAAGGATCAGAAGATCGAGCGCGTGGTGTTCAACGCAATCACCAAGCAAGCGGTGACCGATGCCATGAAGGCGCCGCGCCAAATCGACGGCGCGCTGGTCGACGCCTATATGGCGCGTCGCGCGCTGGACTATCTGGTCGGCTTCACGCTCTCCCCCGTGCTCTGGCGCAAACTGCCGGGCGCGCGCTCGGCCGGCCGCGTGCAGTCGGTCGCGCTGCGTCTGGTCTGCGACCGCGAACTCGAAATCGAAAAATTCGTCCCGCGCGAATACTGGTCGCTGGTCGCGACCCTGACCACGCCGCGCGGCGACAGCTTTGAGGCGCGCCTCGTCGGCGCCGACGGCAAGAAGATCCAGCGGCTCGACATCGGCTCGGGCGCCGAAGCCGAAGGCCTCAAGAAGGCCATTGAAGCGGCGAACTTCACGGTTTCGACCGTCGAAGCAAAACCCGCGCGCCGCAATCCGCAGGCCCCCTTCACGACCTCGACGCTGCAGCAGGAAGCCAGCCGCAAGCTCGGCTTTGCGCCGGCGCACACCATGCGGATCGCGCAGCGCCTCTATGAAGGCATCGACATCGGCGGCGAGACCACCGGCCTCATTACCTATATGCGAACCGACGGCGTGCAGATCGACGGCTCGGCGATCACCCAAGCCCGCAAGGTGATCGGCGAGGATTACGGCAACGCCTATGTCCCCGACGCGCCGCGGCAGTACCAGACCAAGGCCAAGAACGCGCAGGAGGCGCACGAAGCGATCCGCCCGACTGATCTGTCGCGCCGGCCCGCCGAGATGCGCCGCCGCCTCGATCCCGATCAGGCGAAACTCTATGAGCTGATCTGGATCCGCACCATTGCGAGCCAGATGGAATCGGCCGAACTCGAACGCACCACCGTGGATATCGCGGCGAAAGCCGGCTCCCGCGTGCTGGAGCTGCGCGCTTCGGGCCAGGTCATCAAGTTCGACGGCTTCCTCGCACTCTATCAGGAAGGCAAGGACGACGACGGTGACGACGAGGATTCCCGCCGCCTCCCCGCCATGAGCGAAGGCGAAGCCTTGAAGCGGCAGGCGCTTGCCGTCACCCAGCATTTCACGGAGCCGCCGCCGCGCTTCTCGGAGGCCTCGCTGGTCAAGCGGATGGAAGAGCTCGGTATCGGCCGTCCCTCGACCTACGCCTCGATCCTGCAGGTCCTGAAAGATCGCGGCTACGTCAAGCTGGAGAAGAAGCGGCTGCATGGCGAGGACAAGGGTCGCGTCGTGGTCGCGTTCCTCGAAAACTTTTTCTCGCGCTATGTGGAGTATGACTTCACCGCCGCGCTGGAAGAACAGCTCGACCGCATCTCCAACAACGAGATTTCCTGGCAGCAGGTGCTGCAGGATTTCTGGATCGGCTTCATCGGCGCGGTTAACGACATCAAGGATCTGCGCGTCGCCGAGGTGCTGGATGCGCTCGACGACATGCTGGGCCCGCACATCTATCCGCCACGCGCCGACGGCGGCGACATCAGGCAGTGCCCGACCTGCGGCACTGGCCGGCTCAATCTGAAGGCCGGCAAGTTCGGCGCATTCGTCGGCTGCTCGAACTATCCGGAGTGCCGCTATACCCGTCCGCTGGCCGCCGACTCCGAGGCGAGCGCCGACCGCGTTCTCGGCAAGGATCCCGAAACCGACTTCGACGTCACGGTAAAGGCCGGCCGCTTCGGCCCCTACATCCAACTCGGCGAGCAGAAGGACTATCCCGAGGGCGAAAAGCCCAAACGCGCCGGCATCCCGAAGAACATGTCGCCCGGCGACATGGAGCTCGATCTGGCGCTGAAGCTGCTGTCGCTGCCGCGTGAGATCGGCAAGCATCCGGAAACCGGCCACCCGATTACCGCCGGCATCGGCCGCTTCGGCCCGTTTGTGCGTCACGAGAAGACTTATGCGAGCCTGGAGGCCGGCGACGAGGTGTTCGACATCGGCCTCAACCGCGCGGTGACGCTGATCGCGGAAAAGATCGCAAAAGGCCCGAGCGGCCGCCGCTTCGGCGCCGATCCCGGCAAACCGCTCGGCGAGCATCCGAGCCTTGGCGGAGTAGCTGTCAAGAACGGCCGCTATGGCGCCTATGTCACCGCAGGCGGTGTCAACGCCACGATCCCGAGCGACAAGACGCCGGAGACGATCACGCTGGCCGAAGCCATCGCGCTGATCGACGAACGCGCCGCCAAAGGCGGCGGCAAGCCGAAACGCGGCGCCAAGAAGGCCGCACCGAAGAAGGCCGCTACCAAGACTGCCAGCAAGGCTGCCGATCCCGATGCGCCGAAGCCCGCCAAGAAGGCGCCGGCGAAGAAGCCGGCAGCGAAGCCGAAATCGGAGGCCGTGAGCAAGGCGCGCGCGCCGGTCGCCTCCGCCGCCAAGACATCGGCGGCGAAGCCCGCTGCACCCAAGACGCCCGCGAAAAAGCGCGCGGGCAAGGCGCGAGGATAAGTGAAGAGAAAACACGACCATGGCTTTCCGGCCCGGGACGCCATCGTCGCCTTTATTCGTGCCCATCCGGGCAAGGTCGGCACCCGCGAGATAGCCCGCGAGTTCGGCCTGAAGAATGCCGACCGCGCTGAACTGAAACGGATCCTTCGCGAGCTCGCCGACGAAGGTGCCATCGCCAAACGCGGTCGGAAGATTCACGAGACGGCCCTCCTGCCCCCAACCGTGATCGCCGACATCACCGGGCGCGACACCGACGGCGAACTGCTCGCCACTTCCCACCGAATGGGACACTGAACAGAGCGGGCCCGCGCCGAAGATCCGCATCCACGTCCCGCGCCGTCTGCAACCCGGCACCGCGGCGGGTGTCGGCGACCGGGCGCTGCTGCGGATCGAGAAGGCCGATGATAGCGAAGGCGCCCCCTATCGCGGCCGCGTCATCAAGATCATCGACCAGGCCCGCACGCGCGTGCTCGGCATCTTCCGCAAGCTGCCTGGCGGCGGCGGCCTGCTCGTTCCCGTCGACAAGAAGCAAGCCGGGCGCGAATTGAACATCGCGCCATCGGACACCGCGGGCGCCGAGGATGGTGACCTCATTAGCGTCGATCTGGTGCGCTCGCGCGGCTATGGCCTCGCCTCCGGCAAGGTGAAGGAGCGGCTCGGCTCGTTGTCGAGCGAAAAGGCGATCAGCCTGATCGCGATCCACGCCCACGAAATCCCGCAAGCGTTTTCACCATCCGCCTTGCGCGAGGCCGAGGCCGCGCAGCCTGCTGACTTGAAAGGTCGCGAGGACTGGCGCGATTTGCCGCTGGTGACCATCGATCCGCCTGATGCGAAGGACCATGACGACGCGGTGCACGCCGCGCCCGATTCCGATCCGAACAACAAGGGCGGCTATGTGGTCCATGTCGCGATTGCCGACGTCGCCTTCTACGTGCGGCCGGGCTCGGCGCTAGACCGCGAAGCGGTGACGCGCGGCAACTCGGTGTATTTTCCGGACCGCGTGGTGCCGATGCTGCCCGAGCGCATCTCCAACGATCTCTGCTCGCTGGTGCCGGGCGAAGCGCGCGGCGCGCTCGCGGTTCGGCTGGTCATCGGCCCCGACGGCCGCAAGCGCTCGCACAGCTTTCATCGCGTGCTGATGCGCTCGGCCGCGAAACTGCACTACGCGCAGGCGCAGGCCGCGATCGACGGGCGGCCCGACGATATCACCGGCCCGCTGCTGGAGCCGATCCTGACGCCGCTCTACGCGGCCTATGCGCTGGTGAAGCTCGCGCGCGACGAACGCGATCCGCTCGATCTCGATCTGCCCGAACGAAAAATCCTGCTCAAGCCCGACGGAACGGTCGATCGCGTCATCGTGCCCGAACGTCTCGACGCGCACCGTTTGATCGAGGAATTCATGATCCTCACCAACGTGGCCGCGGCCGAAATGCTTGAAAAAAAGGCGCTGCCACTTATCTATCGGGTGCATGATGAACCCACCTTGGAGAAGGTTCATAATCTCCAGGAATTCCTGAAAACGCTCGACCTGCCGTTTGCGAAGACCGGCGCGCTACGCCCCTCGCTGTTCAATCGGGTGCTGGGCCAGGTCCGCGGCGAGGATTATGAGCCGCTTGTCAACGAGGTGGTGCTGCGCTCGCAGGCGCAGGCGGAATACTCGGCAGAGAATTGCGGCCATTTCGGCCTCAACCTGCGCCGCTACGCCCATTTCACCTCGCCGATCAGGCGATACGCTGATCTGATCGTGCATCGCGCGCTGATCCGCGCGCTCGGTCTCGGTGAAGGCGCGTTGCCGGAGATCGAGACGCTGGAGACACTGAGCGAGATCGCGGCGCAGATTTCGCTGACCGAGCGCCGCGCGATGAAGGCGGAGCGCGAAACCGCCGACCGGTTGATCGCGCATTTCCTCGCCGACCGTATCGGCGCGACGTTTCAGGGCCGCATCTCGGGCGTTACCCGCGCCGGGCTGTTCGTGAAGTTATCGGATACCGGCGCCGACGGGCTGATCCCGATCCGCACGCTCGGCACCGAGTACTACAATTATGACGAGACGCGTCACGCGCTCGTCGGCTCACGCAGCGGTGCCATGCACCGGTTGGGGGACGTTGTCGACGTGCGTCTGGTAGAAGCTGCACCGGTAGCCGGCGCGTTGCGGTTCGAGCTGTTGTCGGAAGGCCAACTCATTCCGCGCGGCAGAAAACGCGATGGCTCGAAGGCATCGGCAAAGCCATCGAAATCGCATCCGGGCCGCAGCCCGCGTGACAAGGTTCGCAAGCCTCACAAGGGCAAGTCGGGCAAAGCCAAGCCCGGCAAATCGAAGAAAGGCAAGTCATGGAAACGGTGAACGCCGCGACGACATGGACCCGGGACACCGCGCAGACCGAGAAGCGCGACCTCTGGACCGCGATGAAGCGCGGCTTCCGTTGCCGCTGTCCGCGTTGCGGCGAGGGCAAGATGTTTCGCGCTTTCCTGAAGACTGCCGATAATTGCTCGAAGTGCGGGCTCGATTTTACCCCGCACCGCGCCGACGATCTGCCGGCCTACCTCGTTATCGTCATCGTCGGCCACATCGTGGTGCCGGCGGCGCTGTGGATCGAAACCAACTACTCGCCCGCGGTGTGGCTGCAACTGGCGATGTATCTGCCGGCGACGCTCGTCTCCTCGCTCGTTCTGCTGCAGCCCATCAAGGGCGCGGTGGTCGGCATTCAATGGGCGCTGCGCATGCACGGCTTTGACGAAAATGCCCCTAGCGACATCCCGCCGGTCTAGCTAAAGCACGAGCAACAAGAGCACTAAAATGGGGATGGGATGAACGACGCCGCGACCGCCGTAAAAGAAGAAAAAGAAGCCGATCACCATCCCTATTTCCGGCCCAAGGATGCAGCGACGCTGATCCTGATCGACCGCTCCGGCGACAAGCCGAAAGTTCTGGTCGGCAAGCGCCACGACAAGGTGGTGTTCATGCCCGGCAAATATGTTTTTCCCGGAGGCCGCGTCGACAAGTCGGACAACCGCATCCCCGTGGCTGCGCCGATTTCCCCGGAGCTCGAGGCCAACCTGCTCAAGGGCAGTCCGAAGATTGCACCATCGCGGGCGCGCGCGCTGGCGGTTGCTGCGATCCGCGAGGCCTGCGAGGAAACCGGGCTCTGCCTCGGATGCAAGGTCGACAAACCCGTGAAACTCGACGGAGCCTGGAAGCCGTTTGCGGAAGCAGGCCTCTTACCCGATCCGTCGGGCCTGTTCCTGATCGCACGCGCGATCACCCCGCCTGGCCGCGTCCGCCGTTTTGATACGCGCTTCTTCACGGCCGATGCGTCTGCCATCGCCCATCGCGTCGAAGGCGTTGTTCACGCCGATGCCGAACTGGTGGAGTTGGTGTGGGTCGAGATCGGCTCGCAGCCGCTCGCCGACGCGCACGCCATGACCAAGAACGTGCTCGCCGAACTCGACCGTCGGCTCGCGACCGGCCCCTTGCGCCACGACGCGCCGGTGCCGTTCTTTCACTTCTACGGCGGCAAGATGCAGAAGGACGTGCTGGGGGCGTAAGGGCTCCCGGGATGTAAGGGCTGCGCTCGCTCCCCGTCATTGCGAGCGAAGCGAAGCAATCCATCGCGCCGCGCGGGCAGAATGGATTGCTTCGCGGAGCCTGTCATCGGGCGCGCATACGCGCGACCCGTTGGCTCGCAATGACGGTATTGCCACCGTCGAATCGTTCTTCGCCTGTCCCTTAAATTGCAAAATTCTTCTGCGCGCCCCTAATGGCGCAGCACTTGCCCGTGCCTATCTCTTTAACAACAATAACAGCTACGGAAACGGGGCAATGGCACAACGGCAACTCAAGCTCGGCGCGTTCATGCGGCCGGTCTCCATCCACACCGGCGCGTGGCGCTATCCCGGCGCCTGGCCCGATGCCAATTTCAATTTCCCGCGTATCAAGCAACTGATCCAGAAGCTCGAAGCCGGCAAGTTCGACGCGTTCTTCATGGCCGATCATCTGGCCGTGCTGAACATGCCGATCAATGCGCTCAAGCGCAGCCACACGGTCACTTCGTTCGAGCCGTTCACGCTGTTGTCGGCGCTATCAGCCGTGACGGAACATATCGGCCTGATCGCGACGGGATCGACGACCTTCGACGAGCCCTATCATGTCGCCCGGCGCTTTGCCTCGCTCGATCACATCTCAGGTGGCCGCGCGGGCTGGAATATCGTCACCACTTCCAATCCGGATGCAGCGCTCAATTTCGGGCTCGACGATCACATGGAGCACGCCGAGCGCTACAAACGGGCGCGCGAGTTTTATGACGTGGTGACGGGTCTGTGGGATTCCTTTGCCGATGACGCCTTCGTGCGCGACGTCGAACAAGGCCTCTATTTCGATCCCGCCAAGATGCACGTGCTCAATCACAAGGGCAAATATCTCTCCGTGCGCGGGCCGCTCAACATCGCCCGCCCCGTGCAGGGCTGGCCGCTGATCGTGCAGGCCGGCGCGTCCGAGGACGGCAAGCAGCTCGCGGCGGAAACCGCGGAGGCCGTATTCACCGGCGGCGGCAGCCTCGCCGACGGGCAGAAGCTTTATGCCGACATCAAGGGCCGCATGGAGAAGATCGGCCGCGATCCGGAGCACCTGAAGATCCTGCCCGGTGCCTTCGTCATCGTCGGCGACAGCGTCGAGGAAGCCAAGGAGAAAAGGGCCAAGCTCGACAGCATGGTGCATTACGACAGCGCCATCGCTTCGCTCTCGGTGCAGCTCGGCACCGACGCCTCCGGCTTCGATCCTGACGGCCAGTTGCCGCCGATCCCCGAAACCAACGCCAGCAAGAGCGGCCGCCAGCGCCTGGTCGATGCCGCTGCGCGCGACAAGCTGACGGTGCGCCAGCTCGCCCAGCGCGTCGGCGGCTATGGCGGACTGTCATTCGTCGGCACGCCGCAAACCATCGCCGACCAGATGGAGGAATGGCTGATGAGCCGCGGCAGCGACGGTTTTAACATCATGTTCCCGTTCCTCCCGGCGGGATTGGACGATTTCGTCGACAAGGTGGTGCCGGAACTGCAGCGGCGCGGGATTTTCCGCAAAGAGTATGAGGGCAAGACGCTGCGGGAGAATTTGGGGCTGCCGAGGCCGAAAAACCGGTTCTTTGAAGGTTAACGCGCGTATTTTCGCGAAAGTGGGCACCGGTTTTGCGATCAGAGTGCGCGCAAAACATGGATTCCACCTCGAATCAGGCCGGTTTTTGCCCCGAAAACCTTGACTTTGGGCGATCAGAAGCTAGGTTGCGCGGCAAATGCAGGCCGGTTTGGCCGGCGCCTGACACCCCCATTTTTGAGGTTCTGAACATGGCCAAAGCGGTCACCATCAAGGTCAAGCTCGTTTCCTCGGCGGATACCGGCTTCTATTACGTCGCCAAGAAGAACTCGCGCACCATGACCGACAAGCTGGTCAAGAAGAAGTACGATCCGGTCGCGCGCAAGCACGTCGAGTTTCGCGAAGCGAAGATCAAGTAAGCGAGCCAATCGCTCACGGTTTTGAACGGGGCCTTGCGGCCCCGTTTTTGATTCCTGGCTATATCCGTGTCCCGGACGCGGTGCAGCGTTCTTCACGCTGCTCCGCAGAGCCGGGACCCACGATAGCCGCGGATGGACCCCGGATCAGCAGCGCACCACGCCGCAAGAGGGCGTGCTGCGCAGCATCCGGGGAAAGCGGCGCGCCCTACGCCGCTTGCACCTGCGGTGGCCCGCTCGGCCGGATCAGCGCGAACGCGACCTGGACAATGCCCGCCGGCCAGGCCAAGCGCGACGCCGATCCGCCACGCCATGGTGTAGGAGCCGAGCGCGTCGTACAGCACCCCGCCGCCGAACGCACCGAGGAAGCTGCCGACCTGGTGGCTCATGAAGGCGAGCCCCTGGATCATCGCCTGCCATTTCAGGCCGAACATTTCCGCCACTGCGCCAGCGACCAGCGGGCCGACGCCCATCCACAGAAAACCCATGATGGCGCCGAACAGCAGCGTGGTTGCCGGCGTCGGCGGCAGCGTGAAATACCAGGCGAGCGCGATCGAGCGGAAGATGTAGATGCCGCCGAGCAACGCCAGCTTATTCCAACGCTGGCCGGCCCAGCCGAAGAAGATGCTTCCAAGCACGTTGAAGCCGCCGATCATGCCGAGTGTCTGCGCACTCAGCATCGGGTCCATGCCGCAGATCGCCAGATACGACGGCAGGTGCGTGGTGAGAAAGACGAGCTGCATGCCGCAGACGAAATAGGCGCCGGTCATCACCACGAAAGAAGCATTGGAAAACGCCATCTTCGTTGCGGCGGTGGCTGACGCATCGTCGATCTCGTCTTCTGTCGGTTTGGGCAACGGAATCTTGTCTACCCTGCCCGCATACCAGGCCGCGGGAATCATCAACAGCGACAGCACCACGAAGCCGACGAGCCCCATTCGCCAGCCGTACCCTTCATTGAGCATCTGCCCGATCGGCGCCGACAATAGCGCGCCGAGGGAGCCGGCGCCCGACACCAGGCCGAGCACGGTGGAGCGCACCGACGCAGGAACGGCGCGGGCCGCAACCGACATCGCAATTGCCGCCGCGGTGCACGCCAGCGACGTGCCGATCAACACGCCCCCGCCGATCATGACGGCGAGAACGCCGTTCGCCCCCGCCATCAATGCAAGGCCGGCGACATAGAGCAGCGCGCCGACCACCATGATGGCGCGAAAGCCGTAGCGCACCGTCAACGCCCCGGCGAGCGGCTGCAAAAATCCCCAAGCGAGGTTCTGCACTGCGATTGCCAGCGTGAAATCGGAGATCGATATTTTGATATCCTGCGTCAGCGGCTGCATGAAAATGCCGAGCGACTGCCGCAGCCCCATGCTCAGCGTCAGCATGATGGATGCGCCGATCAGAATGGGTAGCGTCGGACGCAGGATTTGCAGCAGGGCCATTGTTTTTATTCTCCCTAAGGGGCGCGATTCGAATGCCGCGTCCTGCAGTTGGCATCTGAAATAGGTACACAGACCTGTGTACCTGGGCTATAAGGGGCGCTGCTGTCAAGCAAACGGTGACCCACGCATTCGCATGGCTACCCTGCCCGCCAAACCGGCGATGAAGGAACGGATTCTGGAAACCGCGGATAGGCTGTTCTATCTGCAGGGAATTCGCGCGGTCGGCGTCGACACTATCGCGGCCGAAATCGGCATCAGCAAACGCACGCTCTACAATCATTTCCCGTCCAAGGACGCGCTGATATCGGCCTATCTGGCGCGGCGCTTCGTGGCGCCGCGGCCATCCGACAAGTCGCCGGTCGAACAGATTCTCGGCACCTTCGATTCGCTGGAGCGGCGCTTTTCGGCGAAAGATTTTCGCGGCTGTCCCTTCGTCAACGCGGTGGCCGAACTCGGCGAGGATCAGTCGGTCCGAAAGGTTGCGGTCGAGTTCAAGGAAAGCCGCCGCCTCTGGTTTCGCGGCCTGCTGGTACAACTCGGCATCCGCCAAGCGGACGCGCTGGCGACGCAGCTCGCTCTGCTCGTCGACGGCTCGATCGCCCAGGATCTCGTCCGCAACGACCCCGCGATGGCGCGCGCGGCAAAGGAAGCCGCAACGGTGCTACTCAGGAATGCGGGGGTGAAGGTGGGTGCTAGCGGCGCCGCGGAGAAGCGTGCGAGAAGACGTCGGTCATGAGTCGGTTACTTGACGACGCCCTCTCCTTCGTCGTCGTCCCTGCGAACGCAGGGACCCATACGCCGTGGCTTTTCAGTGAGGCGATGTGGTAGTTACCCTTTTCACAACTAGCGCCGGTGGTTATGGGTCTCTGCGTTCGCAGGGACGACAAGCAGCGCGAAGCTGCGACAAAGGGAGCGAGCATGGAAGACCTGAAAGTGACCGCAAACGGTTACGACTTCGAACCGGCACGCGCGGCCATGCAGCGCTATATCGACAACAACCTGCTGTCAGGCATTTCCTGGGCGGTCATGGTCGGGCGCGACCTCGTCGACGTGAATTGCGTCGGCTGTGCCGACAAGGAAGCGCAGACGTCGCTCCGCACCGATCACATCTTCCGCGTCTTCTCCAACACCAAGCTGATCACCTCCTGCGCCGTGCTCTTGCTGTTCGAGGAAGGAAAACTCAGGCTCGACGACGCAATCGAAAAGTTCATTCCGCAGCTCGGAAATCGCAAGGTGCTGCGGCCCGGCGCCAGCTCGCTGGATGACACCGAGCCTGCGAAGAGCTCGATCACCATCCGTCAGTTGCTCAGCCACAGCTCCGGCCTGAGCTACGGCTTCTTCGATCCCGGTACCGCCATCTACAAGGCGCTCAACGAGCGCGGCGTTCACAATCCCATGACGACGCTCGCCGACATGGTGGACGTGCTGGCCGGCCTGCCGCTGATCTATCAGCCGGGCACGTCGTGGGAGTATTCGCTGGCCACCGACGTGCTGGGGCGACTGATCGAAGTCATCAGCGGCCAGAGTTTCGACAAGTTCATCCAAGCGCGCATTCTGGGTCCGCTCGGCATGGTCGATACCGGCTTCGTCGTGCCGGCAAAGGATCAGGGCCGGCTCGTCGCCTATTACGCCGGTGCGGACCTGATGGAGCCGATGAAGCCGGGATTGACCCGAACCGACAACTCGCCCTTCCCCGGCGCTTATCTGCGCCCGATCGCAAGGCTGAGCGGCGGCGGCGGCCTGGTTTCAACCTTGCCAGACATGGTCGCGCTGATCCGAAGCCTGCTGCCCGGCGGGCCGACCTGCTCAAGCCCGAGACGATCGCGCTGATGCTGTCCAACCAATTGCCCGAGGGCCAGTGGATCCGCTTTGCCACGATGGGAGAGCAGCCCGGCAAGGCGTTTAGCTTGGCCGGCGGATTGATCTTGAAGCCCTCGGCGTTCGATCACCCTGACGCCGCGGGCGAGCCCTATTGGGGCGGCGTCGCCGGCACCCAATGGTGGATCTCGCCGAAGCGCAACATGGCGGGCGTGATGATGGCACAGCGCCAGATGGCGTTCGTGCATCCGTTCTCGTTCGAGTTCAAGCGGCTGGCGTATGAGGCGGTGAAGCAGAATGCCAAGGTTGTTGCTTGACGCGACAACCTATCTGCCGCGGTCCCTGCGAACGCAGGGACGACAGCTCAGGCCGCCGCTGATACCACCCGGTTGCGTCCGTCGTGCTTGGCGCGATACAGCGCGGTGTCGGCGCGCTTGAGCACGTCGGCGACCGGCTCGCCCTTGTGGTCCAGCGTCGCCAGGCCGATCGAGATCGTGACGTCGATCCGCTTGGTGCCCTTGTTGACGGCAAAGGTTTCGCTGGCGATCGAGCGGCGCAGGCGCTCGGCGACCATGCCGGCGACGGTCAGGTCGGTTTCCGGCATCACGATGACGAATTCCTCGCCGCCATAGCGGCAGGCGAGATCGATGCCGCGGATCGACTTGCGGATGCGCACGGCGAACTCGCGCAGCACGTCGTCGCCGGCGTCGTGGCCGTAGGTGTCGTTGATGGATTTGAAGAAGTCGATGTCGAGGATCATCAGCGCGAGCGGCTTGCCGCGGCCCGAGGCCTGCTCGACGAGCGTCGAGAGATGGCTTTCCATGTAGCGGCGGTTGTGCAGCCCGGTCAGCGCGTCGGTGATCGCCATTTCGATCGAGTTCTGCACGTTGTCGCGCAGGTGGTCGGTATAGCGCCGCTTGCGGATCTGGGTGCGCGCCCGCGCCAGCAATTCGTTCTTGTCGACGGGGCGCAGGAGATAGTCGTTGACGCCGATTTCGAGCCCGCGCAGCAGCCGCGCGTTATTGTCGGCATCGGAGATGGCGAGAATGGGCAACTGGCGGGTGCGCTCCAGCGAGCGCGCCTGGCTGCACAGCCGCAGGCCGTCGTAATTTTCCAGGCTGAGAGAGACGATCAGCAAATCGTAGTTGCCGTCAGCGGCGTGAAACAGCGCTTCCGCTGGATTGATTTCGACGTCGACGGTGTGCTCGGCGGCAAGGATCGGCGCCAGCCGCTCGTAGGACGACGGCCGGTCGTCGACAAGCAGGATCCGCCCGCCGACGCCCTTGTCGGCAATCGCGCTGCGCTCGGGCGCTTCCATGCCGATCTCGAGCGAGGTGATGGCGCGCATGCGCAGCTCATCGGTCATCATCTTCAGCCGCGTCAGTGACCGAACGCGCGCGATCAGAACGATGTCGGACACCGGCTTGGTGAGAAAATCGTCGGCCCCGGCTTCCAGCCCGCGGACGCGATCGGACGGGCTGTCAAGCGCGGTGACGATCACGACAGGAATGAAATGGGTCGCCGGGTTGGATTTCAGCCGGCGACAGACCTCGAAGCCGTCCATGTCCGGCATCATGACGTCGAGCAGGATGATGTCGCATTCGGAGCGCGAGCAGAGGTCGAGCGCCTCGGCGCCGTTGGAAGCGGTCAGCACGTCGAAATACTCGGCCGACAGCCGGGCTTCCAGCAGCTTGACGTTCGCCGGAACGTCATCGACGACAAGGATACGCGCAGACATCGAAACTAACCCCTACCCGATAAAACGCCGTACGGTTTCAATAAACTTGCCGACGGAAATTGGTTTGGACAGATACGCCTCGCAGCCGCCTTCGCGGATGCGCTCTTCATCGCCCTTCATCGCAAACGCGGTGACGGCAACCACCGGAATGGCGCGCAACTCCGGATCGTCCTTGATCCAGCGCGTCACTTCGAGGCCCGACACCTGCGGAAGCTGGATATCCATCAGGATCAGATCAGGGCGCAGCTTGCGGACGAGATCGAGCGCCTCGAAACCATTGCTGGTGCCGGAGGTTTGATAGCCATGCGCTTCCAACAGATCGCGAAAGAGCTTCATATTGAGCTCGTTGTCCTCCACGATCAGGACGGTTTTCGCCATCCCGTCCCTCCCTCATCCCAGGAAACAAGTCCGGCCTTTCGGCACGTCTTGCACCGACGCCGCCCCCTGTCGAAAACTGAATTCAAACTAGCGCCAGATTCGCTCTAAGCCGTTAAATCGATGCGCCAACTTTTACGAAGCGGTTTCGATTGTTGAACACACTTCGCAGACTCGGGCATGATGGTTCCCAAATTAGAGACCATAAGTTAACGGAAAGGCAAACGATCTATTGAAAAAGCCTGTTCACAACCCCCGCGAAGTGGCTGAAATCGTTGCGGTTCAGGCGCTGAGTTTTATTGCCGGCGATCCTGAGAGGCTAGGCTTGTTCCTGGCTGAAACCGGCATCGGTCCGGAGACACTGCGCACTGCCGCGGCCGACCCGCAATTTCTGGCCTCGGTGCTGGATTTTGTGATGCGGGACGACGCAACGGTGAAGGCATTTGCGAGCGCCTCGCAACTACACCCGACCAACATCGCCGCCGCCCGTCAGGTGCTCGGCGATCCGCATTGGGAGCGCGACGTGCCGTGAGCGCGCAGGCGCCAACCTTCTTGGATGGTCCGCGCGCGTTCTGCCGGGATTGCCTCGGCGACCTCGATATCAATGCAAGACGATGCAATGAATGCGGTTCCCCGCGCCTGGTCCGCCACCACGCCCTGCCCTCGCTGACGCTGGCGCATATCGATTGCGACGCGTTCTACGCCACGGTCGAGAAACGCGACAATCCGGAACTTGCCGACAAGCCCGTGATCATCGGCGGCGGCAAGCGCGGCGTGGTATCGGCTGCCTGTTATGTCGCGCGGACCTATGGCGTGCGCTCGGCGATGCCGATGTTCAAGGCGCTGGCGCTCTGCCCCCAGGCGGCCGTGATCCCGCCAAACATGGCCAAATATGTCCGCGTCGGCCGCGAGGTGCGCCATGCCATGCAGACGCTGACGCCGCTGGTGGAACCGCTCTCGATCGACGAGGCGTTTCTCGATCTTTCCGGCACGCAGCGTGTTCACGGCATGATCCCCGCAAAAGTGCTGGCGCGCTTCGCCCGCGAGGTCGAGCGCGACATCGGCATCACGGTTTCCGTCGGCCTGTCCTGCAACAAGTTCTTGGCCAAGATCGCCTCCGATCTCGACAAGCCGCGCGGCTTTGCCGCCCTCGACCAGATTGAGGCCCGCGAGATGCTCGCCGAGAAGCCGGTCGGCTTCATCTACGGCGTCGGTCCCGCGACCCAGGAAAAGCTGCTGCAGCGGGGGTTTCGCATCATCGCGGACCTGCAGCGCGCCGACGAGATCGAGCTGATGAAGCAGTTCGGCGGCGAAGGCCGTCGGCTGTGGCGGCTGGCGCGCGGCATCGACGACCGCAGCGTGGTCCCCGACCGCGGCGCCAAGACGATATCGAGCGAAACCACGTTCGAAAACGACATCCGCGATTTCGCCACGCTGGAACGGCTGTTGTGGCGGCTGTCGGAAAAGGTGTCGTCCCGGCTGAAGAACGGCAACCTTGCAGGCCTCACCATCACGCTGAAGCTGAAGACCGCCGATTTCAGGCAGCGCACCCGCTCGCAATCGATTCAAGCGCCGACCCAGCTCGCCGCGAAGATCTTTGCGGTGTCGCGCGAAATGCTGGCCAGGGAGATCGACGGCACCGCCTTCCGCCTGATGGGCACGGGCGTCAGCGCGCTGCGCGAGGGGTCGCGGGCCGATGATATCGACATGCTCGACCGCCGCTCCGCCCACGCCGAGCGCGCGATGGATGACTTAAGGAAAAAGTTCGGCAATGCCGCCGTGATCCGGGGCATTGCGTATCAGGGGCCGGCGAAGGAAGAGGATGAGGAGGAGTAGACCGCTCTCACCCTCAGGTACACGCAGAGACGTCAATCGACGACGGCGACTGCCTCAATCTCGATCAACCATTCCGGGGCCGCGAGCGCCGTTACACCGACGAGTGTGCTCGCCGGCGGCTCCATGCCCTCAAAGAAAACCGAGCGCGCCTTGCCGATGATCGGACGGAGCTCAGGCTTGTAGCCGACGACGAAGGTGGTGATCTTCACGATGTCCGCGTAACTCGCACCGGCCGCTTTCAGCGCCAGGCCGATATTCTGCATCACCTGCGTCGTCTGCGCGGCGATGTCACCCTCGCCGACCACCCGCCCCTCCTCGTCGGTGGAGACCTGTCCCGCGATGTAGATCGTGCGCGCGCCCGAGGCGGCGACGACGTGGGAGTAAGCCGGATTGTGGTGAAGGCCGCTTGGCCGAAGTTTTTCGAGCTTGCTCATGTTTGCGCCTCCCTGGCGTGCATGGTTCGGCCGAAGCGTATCCGGGTCCAGCGCACTCGACCAGACTCGTTGTCGCAGGATGCGCAGCCCAAGGCCTGACCCGAGGACGAGCCCCCTTGATTGCAGGGCTTGGAATCCCTGACGCCGAATTTGCCCACCCTCAAGGAAAATACCAACTAAGCGGGCTTGAACCGGCAAGGAATGATCAGATTTCTATCAAGTCTCCAACTTGTAGGGGCCCGTAGGTCGGGATGCGTCCACGAAACCCTACGCGGAAGGAGCGGAACATGGCCTTTTTAAAGCGGGAGTTACATCGGCAGGTCAAAGGCCCGGAAACCACCGAACTGGATCTTTGGAACCTGGTCTTCGACACTGACACCAAGCGCTTGTACGTCGAACATGAGTGGACCTACATGGATCCGCGTATTCGCGGGGCGGCGGACTATCGAACGGACGTAATGGATATCGCGGAGTATCTGTCGCAAGGCGGTCAAACCGCGGGCCACCGTGAACTCTGGCGGTTGCTGCGAGCGATCTTCAAAGAACAGTTCGAACCTGAGGAGGATGACCGCCAAGCGGCGCTTTCGGAGCAGCCCCCTGCTCAGGAAGTCGAGCAGAAGTCGCCAAATCGCTGACGCAGATTGTGATGAGAGCCTCGCCATCGTCACCCGCGCGGCGTCTTTCCGACGCACAACAGGCGCCTATCCTCATGGCATGACGGCAAAGCCAGCGCTCGGCTTCAGAGACGGTCGACTTGCGCAGCGGCTGTCAGAGCATCTTGCCGACGACCTCGGTCATGTCCTCCACCGAGAAGGCTCGCAACGTCTCGGTGCGAACATTTCCCAAGGCGCCGAGGCTCAAGCTAAGCGTCATGGCGGAAAATTCATCCGGCGCATCGAGGATCGTCACAATGTCGAAGCGTCCCTGCGTCCAGAATAGTTCCTTTACCGTAATTCCGAAGGTCTCGGCCATTTTCTTGAAAGCCTCTGCCCGTTTCGGCGAGTCCTTTGCGCTCCGGCCTCCCTGATCGGTGAAGTTGGCAAGCATAACGTAAGTTACCATCCTGGCTCTCCCTAATTGTCGGGCCTAACCGAACCTCCTGGTCGACTGTTCGCGGCCATCCATAGATCAGCGCTCGTGGATGCCCTGCGCACGGCTGTCTCACGAAAACTGCTCAAGGTCCGCTTTGAGCGCTACCAGGAAGCGAGCGGCTTCGCCGCCTGTCACGACGCGATGGTCGAAGGTGAGCGACAACGGCAGGACGCGCCTCACCGCCGGCTGGCCTCGATAGGCGACCACCCCTTGGGTAATCCGGCCGGCGCCTATGATCGCCACTTGTGGCGGTACGACGATCAGGCCGGCGAAGCGGCCTCCGATCATTCCGAAATTCGACAGCGTAATCGTCGCTCCGCGCAACTCTCCCGGAGGTATCGAGCGCGCGACCGCGTCCGCCCGCATCCGGTCAAGGCCGGCTCGCAGGTCCGATATGTCCCGCTCGGCGACATTGCGCAACACGGGAACGATAAGACCACCCCCGGTATCGACGGCGATGCCGAGATCGATACGGTCGATCAGACGCCGTTCACCGGCGTTGGAATTGTACCAGGCATTGAGCGAAGGCTCCGTCTTGCAGGCGACAGCGATCGCGCGCACCAGTCGGATTGTCACGTCCTCGCCGGTTCGCCAATCATCGATATCGGCCTCGTCGGTGACGCTGGCAGGAACGATCTCGGCATGAGCCGCTGTCATGCGCTGAGCCATCGCGCGCCGCAAACCGCGCAACGGTTCGGCAGGTCCGGTATGGGACAAGCCCTTGGCAGCCCGTTCCACATCCGCACGCGTGATGGTGCCGCCGGGTCCTGTGGCTTCGATCAGATCGAGGTCGACATCGAGCTTGCGGGCGAGCGCGCGCACTGCCGGATACACCTGGGCTTTCTGTCCAGCCGCTGGCCCGGAAGGTGCCGCTGCCGCCGGCGGCGGCTCGCCTGCGCCAAGTTCGCCGACAATGGTGCCGGTGTCTTGCTCGGGGCCTTCGGCAAACTCGACAAGCGGTGCGCCTACCTTCACCACATCTCCCTTGGCGCCAAACAGGTGCAGGATGCGTCCGCTCGAGGGTGACGGCACCTCGACGACGGCTTTGTCGGTCTCGACCGAAACCAGTGGCTGATCGGTAACGACGTGATCGCCTTCGTTGACATACCAGTTCACGATCTCTGCCTCTTCGAGGCCCTCTCCCAGATCCGGCAATACGAACTGGCGCATGGGACAAACCCGCTGGCAATCAGCTGAACTGGCACGCCTTGCGCGCGGCCGTGACGATACGATCAACCGACGGCATCATGTGTTGCTCGAGCCGCGCCATCGGAATGACCGTGTCGTAGCCGGTGACGCGGGCCACGGGTGCGAGCAGAGAGGTCAGAGCGCGCTCGGCGATCAGCGCCGCGATCTCGGCTCCGAATCCGCCGGTGCGTGTCGCCTCGTGCACGATGACACACCGCCCTGTTTTTGCGATCGAACCGAGCACCGTGATTTCATCGTAGGGCTTGAGCGTGGCGAGATCGATGACCTCGGCGGCGATGCCGTCAGCAGCCAGCGTGTCGGCCGCCGCCATGGTTTCCTTCAGCATCGCACCCCAGCTTATCAGCGTGACGTCGCGGCCTTCCCGCAGGACAAAGGCGACATCCAGCGGCAAAGCCTCACCGTTATCTTCCACCTCGCCTTTCGCCGCGCGGTAGATGCGGGTCGGCTCCAGAAATACCACCGGATCGGGATCGCGGATCGCGGCGAGCAGCAGTCCGTAGGCGCGCTCGGGCGACGAAGGAATGACAACGCGCAGGCCGGGGATATGGGCGAGCATCGCCTCGGTGCTTTCGGAATGGTGTTCCGGCGCGCGAATGCCGGCGCCATGCGGCGTCCGCAGAACCATTGGGCAGGTGAGCCGCCCCTGGGTGCGGTTGCGGAATCGGGAGGCGTGGTTCACCAGTTGATCAATGCAGGGATACAGAAACCCCATAAACTGGATCTCGCCGACGGGCTTCATCCCCTGCGCCGCCATGCCGACGCAGAGCCCGCTGATCAGGAGTTCGGCAAGTGGCGTATCGAGGACCCGCTCCGGGCCGAAGCGCGTTTGCAGGCCGACGGTTGCGCGGAAGACGCCGCCATTGATGCCGACATCTTCGCCAAGCACGACGACATCAGGGTCATCCTCCATCGCGCGGGCGAGCGCCAGATTGACAGCCTCGACCAACGTCACCTCAGGCATCGCCCTCTCCCGCAAGTTGGCGGCGCTGCGCGGCGTACGTCTCGGGCAGCTCGGCATAGAGATGATCGAACATGGTTTCGGGTCGGCGTGGCTCCGTTGCCAGATAGCACTCAACCGCCGCCTCGACGCGCTCATGGCACTCTGCGGCGAGCTGTTCTTCCTCCGCCTTGCTCCACATTTTTTGGCTCACGAGATAGTTCCTGAGGCGCGCGATCGGCTCTTCTTTCCAACGGGCCTGGACTTCGTCAGCCGAACGATAGCGTAACGCGTCATCGGAGGTCGTATGATCGCCGAGCCGGTAGGTGACCGCCTCGATGAAGCGCGGGCCCCGGCCCTCACGGGCGGCGGCAATGGCGTCTTCGGCCGCGGCGCGCATCGCCACAACATCGCTGCCGTCCACTTGCTCGCCTATAAAGCCGGCGGCGACGGCTTTCTGCGCCAGCGTTTCGCAACCGGTCTGTAGTCGTAACGGGACGGAAATAGCCCATTGATTGTTGGTGGCGACGAACACGACAGGCAATTTGTGCACGCCGGCAAAATTCATCGCCTCGTAGACATCACCCTTCGAAGTGGCGCCATCGCCGAACATGCATACGGCGACACGCGGCTGCTTGCGAAGCTTGAAGGCATAGGCAACGCCGGCGGCATGCGGCGCCTGCGATCCCACGGGAACGCAAAACGGGAAATCCTCGACCGGTCCGGAGAAGCAATTGCCCCGCTCGTCCCCTCCCCAGAACAGCAGGATCTCCTCCAGCTTGACGCCACGCCAGATCAGCGCGCCATTGTCGCGATAGGAGGGCAACAGCACGTCCTCTTCGCGCATCGCACTGGCTACGCCAACCGATACCGCCTCCTGGCCAAGCGAAACGGCGTACGTCCCGAGCCGGCCGGTGCGCTGCAATGCGACAGCCTTTCGGTCAAAATTGCGCAGCAGCAGCATCGCTCGATAGAGCGCAGTGAGAAGGTTGGTATCGGAGGCGAATGCAGGGAGCGGCCGATTAATCGAGCCGTCTGGCGCGAGGTAATTGCGGTGACGCACCTCAAAGCGCGCGATGACGGGAAGTCCTCCGCCTGACAATTTTTTGCTGGCCACGTCCTCGCTCCCGGAGCGATTCTGCATCCCACAATTCGTAATTGGTGCTGGGCCGGAACAATACAAGATGGGCGCACCCATCTTGTATTGCTGCACCGCGCTCGCGAGGCGGCCTTTACCACCGTGGAAACGACACCGCGTCAGTGGTATATCAAGCCATGGCAAATGGTCAGGTTGTCCTCGTAACAACTGAACCGTTGGGAGGCGGTGCACCCGTTCGCTCGGTCTACTATGTGGCTGAACGGGATCCGGCAAAGGCCGAGGCAATCATCGCAGCAATGATGGCCCCGAATGAAAGGGTCGAGGCCTGGGGGCCGCTTCCGGCGCCGGCTGTCCAGGCGCTCGGATTGAAGCCCGGCGATTTCATGCGCGGGTGACATCAAGAAAAACTGTGAGACGCCCGCGCGATCTCCGGGCGCGACCGTTTTCAGGATGCCGTCACTTGCAGGGTTTGGAATCCCTGACGTCGAACCGGCCCATGGCGCCGGCAATCACGAAATCGTTGTAATCGAGTACCAGCGCGCGGGAGACGCCGTTTTCAAACAGCTCGAACGACATGGCGTAAACCGGCGTCTGCTCGCCGTCTTTCGCCTTGGCGTCGCGGTCGTAATAGCTCACGGTCACGGGCCAGCGGGTCAGCGCCTTCATCTGGTCGTTCACGGTCGAGGGATCGGGCGATGCAATGCTTTGGGTGCCCGGGATCGGCTTCCCGATCACCGACAGCGTGTTGTAGACCTTCTCGCCATTATCCGAGCCGTCATAGACCATCAGCTCCAGCACCGACTTGCCCGCGCGCGCGGCGGCGATGATGTGCTGGATCTGCTCGGTCGGGAACACGACCTTGCCGTCGAGCTCGAACGTCTTGGCAACCGGCTGTTTCAGCTTGACCGTGATGCGGTCGCCGACCCGTTCCGCCACGCCGTCGATCGGCGCGGAGTCGGCATCGTTCATGCGGGTGTCGATCTTGAAGCGATAGCTCTTGCCGGCGGCATCTTCCCAGGAACGCGAGCGAAGATCGCTCAGCGTCAGCCTGCCCTCGCCGCTGTCGAGTTCGGACACCTGGCGGAATTCGGAGGTGTAGCCCTCGCAGACGCTGCCTGAAAAATTGTAGAGAATGCGCCCGCGCGCACCCGATATCGCATTGGATCCGCGCGACTTGACCAGCTTCAATTCATACAGCGCCTGGTGGGCGAGAAATGGCCCGCTGGCGCCGGCCAGCGCCGGACCGTTTGGCAAGCCTGAGAGCAAACTGGCAGCAGCCGAAAATACCAAAGCACGAACCGGAATCGGGAACGAGCTAGCCATGTTCAATTTTTTCCTCGAGGGAGATTCGATTACATTAGTGACGGGTCCATTGCGCCGCAACTAGGGCGGTGCCACGAAAACGCAAGAATTCGAGGCCGAGGCGCGCCGTTTTTGGCTTTTCCAGGCACGATCCGCCGCGATCGCCATGCTGGACGGAAGCTCTGCCGTCGCTTGCAAGACGAGGCACGATGCGCGAAACAATGCCCGCCTGACCGCAGGTCAGGAACGGTCACATCAAGCGGGGATGCAAACATGGCGGGTACGGTCGAACAGAAGCTGGCGGCACAAGGTATCGTCCTGAACGAGCCGCGCACCCCCATGGCGAACTATGTCGGCTTCGTGCGCTCGGGAAACCTGCTGTTCGTCTCCGGCCAGGTCTGCGCCGACGCCGAAGGCAAGCTGATCGCCAAGGGCAAGCTCGGGGCCGGCGTCACGATCGAACAGGGATACGCTGCAGCGCAGGGCTGTGGCGTCAACCTGCTGGCCCAGGTCAAGGCGGCGCTCGGCGATCTCGACAAGGTCGTGCGCGTGGTCAGGCTCGGCGGCTTCATCAATTCCGCGCCTGATTTTCTCGACGGGCCCAAGGTGCTCAACGGCGCCTCCGACCTGATGGTCACGGCATTTGGCGACAAGGGCCGGCACGCCCGCACCACGGTCGGCGTCGCTTCGCTCCCCTCGGATGCCGCCGTCGAGGTCGACGCGATCTTCGAGGTATCCTGAAGCGGAGCGGCTCTCGTGCGCGCGCCGGACTGGCTGACGGCAAGGCCGGTCGCTCATCGCGGCCTGCATGATATTTCGCGCGGCATCGTCGAAAACATGCCGGCGGCCGCGCAGGCCGCCGTCGACGGCAATTTCGCCATTGAATGCGATATCCAGCTTTCGTCCGACGGCGAGGCGATGGTCCATCACGACGATGCGCTCGGCCGCCTCACCGACGGTTCGGGCGCGTTGCTCGGTATGACCGCGGCCGAACTCAAGGCCGTCAATTTCAAGGATACGCCGGAGCGGATGATGACGCTCGGCGATCTCTGTTCGCTTGTCGGAGGCCGCGTGCCGCTGGTGATCGAGGTGAAAAGCCATTTCGACGGCGATCGCCGGCTGGTGAAGCGGATGGCCAAGGTGCTCGCCTCTTATGACGGCCCGGCGGTCGGGATGTCCTTCGATCCGGATCAGGTGGTGGCGTTGCGCGAACTGATCCCTGGCCGCGCCCGCGGCATCGTAGCCGAACACGACTATACCGCCGAGGAGTGGCCGGAAGCGTCGGCGGAACAGCGCCGCGGCATGACGCATCTGCGCCACGCTTTTCGCACCCGGCCGCATTTCGTCGCCTATTGGGTGAATGAGCTGCCCGCAGCCGCGCCTTGGATCGCCCGCAACGTCTTAGGCCTTCCGTTGTTAGCCTGGACCGTGCGCACACCGGAGCAGCGTGCGCAGGCGGCACGCTACGCCGACCAGATGATCTTCGAGGGTTTCCTGCCGGGAACCTGATGCTGTCAGCGCCACCTTGAACTCGCCTGCCGGATGCACGATCTTTGCAGGGCGTTGGTCGCCATGCGCGATGGCTGATCGCATGATGGGACCGGTTTGAATTTCTAGATGGCATCATCCGAAATCACTCTCGAAGCCGTCCCCTCCGTCAGCGACATCAAAGCTGCGGATTGGGACGCCTGCGCAAATCCGGCGGGCGACCCGAACGGCCTCGATAGCCTGGACACGCTGGCTCCGCGGAACGGCTCCTGCGCCGCTGCAAAGCCGGCCTATAACCCCTTCGTTTCTCATGCCTTTTTTGTAGCCGCGGAAGCTTCTGGCTCGGCCTGCGCCCGCACGGGCTGGGGTCCTCGGCATCTGCTGGCACGGCTCAACGGCGAGATCGTCGGCGTCGTGCCCTGCTATCTGAAAGCCCATTCGCAAGGCGAATATGTCTTCGACCGCGGCTGGGCGGATGCTTATGAGCGCGCCGGCGGACGTTATTATCCCAAGCTGCAGGCCTCGGTGCCGTTCACGCCGGCCACCGGCCCCCGACTTCTGATCCGCGACGGCGTCGACCGCGAACAGATCGGCTCAGCGCTGGCGCGCGGGCTAATGGCGCTGTGCAACGCGACCCACGCCTCCTCCGTGCATGTGACCTTTGCCCGCGAGGCGGAAGCGAAGTTATTGGGTCAGCATGGCTTCCTGCAACGGAACGACCAGCAGTTTCACTGGCACAACGAGGGCTATGGTAGTTTTGACGATTTCCTGAACTCGCTGAATTCGCGTCACCGCAAAGCGATCAAGCGCGAGCGACGCGAAGCGGTGGCCGCCGGCGTCACGATCCACCGCTTGACCGGAGCCGATATCACCGAGGACGCGTGGGACGCATTCTTCACGTTCTATATGGAGACCGGCTCGCGCAAATGGGGCCGCCCCTATCTCACGCGAAAATTCTTCTCGCTGATCGGCGAGAGCATGAGCCGCGACGTGCTCCTGGTGATGGCCAAGCGAAACGGCCGCTGGATTGCGGGTGCCATCAATTTCATCGGATCGGACACGCTGTTCGGCCGCAATTGGGGCGCCATCGAGCATCACCCGTTCCTGCATTTCGAGGTCTGCTACTATCAGGCGATCGATTTTGCGATCGAGCGCGGCCTCAAGGTCGTCGAGGCCGGCGCGCAGGGCGAGCACAAGCTGGCCCGCGGTTACCTGCCGCAAACCACCTATTCCGCGCATTTCATCGCCGATCCCGATTTGCGCCGCGCGATCGCCGACTATCTGAAGCGCGAGCGCGCCTATGTGGCCGAGGTCGGACGGGAACTGACCGAGGCCGGCCCGTTCCGCAAGGCCGCCGACGAGACTTGACCGGTTGAGCTGCCGACGTGAGATTTGAGATCAAACCTTGAGGGAAGAAGCCCATGCCCGCCTACGACGCCAACAATCCCTTCGCAAAAATCCTGCGCGGCGAGTTTCCCTGCCACAAGGTTTATGAGGACGACCATGTGCTGGCCTTCCTGGACATCATGCCGCGTTCGCCGGGCCACACGCTGGTGATCCCAAAAGTCCCTGCCCGCAACATCCTCGACATCGCGCCCGACGATTACGCCCACGTCGCGCGCGCCGTCCACAAGATTGCCGCCGCCGCCATGAAGGCGTTCAAGGCCGACGGCATCACCGTGCAGCAATTCAACGAGCCCGCCGGCGGCCAGGTCGTGTTTCATTTGCACATGCATGTCATGCCGCGCCACGATGGCGTGGCGCTGCTGCCGCCCGCGAGCCGCAAGGAAGATGTGAAGGTGCTGGAGGACAACGCGACCAAGCTGATGGCGGCGCTGGGGTAGCTTTCAACCCCCACGACGTCATTGCGAGCGCGTGGAGAAGCCTAATCCCCCTCCACATCCCCGCTCTTCGCCTCCGCCAGCGGCGAGAACTCGCAGCGGTCCGGCTTGACGTCGAGCAGCGGCGTCTCGTCGAGGCAGTCGAGGCCGCGCACTAGGATCGTGTTACCTTCGACGCCGACGAACTTCACGATCGAGGTGCCGATCGGATTGGGCCGCACCGGCGAGCGCAGCGAGAAGGTGCCGCGGGTTTTCCGGTTGTTCCTCGGGCTCTGCAGCACGAGATCGCGGCGCGAGTGATGCAGCCAATAGATCACTTCGAGATTTTCATAGAAGTCGACGCCCTTGATGGCGGGCACCCAGGGCTCGAAAATCTCGAGCCGGCAAACCGGGCCGTCGTGGCGGCCCTGTCGCGGTGTGTCCAGCCGCGACTTCCAGGGCGTGCGGATGCGGCCGATGAAGACCAGCCCGGCATCGCGGGCCGGCGGCATGTCGACGGTAACTTCGCCCTCGCGGAGTTTGGTGTCCTGAACCATTGCCTAATCCAGTGAGATGGGCACCGATCGCGTGCAACTTTTCTTGTCGGGGCAGGACAGTACCGGATTATGGGCCATGCAATCAACCGAGCCACCATTTGCCGGCCAGAAGGATGATCTCGCCAGAGACCACGCCGGCAAAGATCGAGCGCCGCGTCAGCATGAACACCGCAAAGCCGGCCGCGACCGCGCCGTAGCGCAGCCAGTCCGGCACGCCGGCCAGCGCGCCCGGCGGCTGCACCAGGATTTGCGCGATGACCCCGGCGAGAATCGCGGTCGCCACCGCCCTCACCCACACCAGGACTTCCGAGCCCTCGTCGACGCCGGCGCCTAACCAAAGCCCGGCCATGCGCCAGATCTCGTTGGGCAGGAAACCTGCAAGCACCAGGACCAACAGCGCGTGCGGGCTGCCGAAAAATTCGCTCATGCGCGCGCCCTCTCCCGCCACCAGTGCACGCCGTAGGCAATGCTGCCGGCGGTGACGCCGCTGATCAGGATGTCGACGCCGGTATGCAGCATCGACACCAGCGGAAACAACGAAAGCCCCAGCACCAGCGCCAGCACATCCGATATCTGCTTGCAGTTGCGCGCCGTCGAAAGCAGGAACGCCAGCGGCGTCAGCAGCAGGATCGCCGCCGCAAACAGCGGCGGCAGCTTGGCAGCAAGTGCATAACCAAACGTAGTCGCGATCATGCAGACGGTGACCAGCCCACAGCCGAGGCCATGCGTGAACGCAATCCGCCGCTCGCGCGGCACCTTTGGCAGCAGCCGATAGCATTCGACCCAAAGCGTGACGGCAATGAAATGCGTCGCCAGCACGAGGTGGCGGCGCCTGGTCTTGGGTGTCTTCATCAGCGGCAACACCGATACCACCATCGGAAACAGCCGGATCGCGCTCACCGTCACCGCAATCGCCGCCTGCACCGCGGTCGCCCCGGAGCCGAGCGTCGAAATCAGGATGATCTGCGCCGGACCAGCCCATACCAGCAACGTGCTGCCGAGCACCCAGCCGAGGCTGAAATGGCTGTCATGGGCCAGCGCGCCGATGCCGAGATAGGTCGCAAACAGCACCAGCGTCAGCACGGTGGATGCGACCGAACTCATGCCCCATGCGAAGGCGCGAATGGGGCTTTTCCATTGGGGAGACTCGAGTGGAGGTAGCGCCACGGATGACCGGATGGAGGATTGAATCGTCGCGGGGCATAGGGCTGGCGAAAGCCCCTTGCGTCAAGGAATCTAGCTACAGAGCTGTTATGCGTCGGTAAGCCGTTTCCCCGTCATTGCGAGCCACCGGGTCGCGCGTATGCGCGCCCGATGACAGGCTCCGCGAAGCAATCCGTAGCGCGGCATACCTGATAGATGGATTGCTTCGTCGCTAGCGCTTCTCGCAATGACGGGATCAAGCCCCGTAATCTGGTCTCATCACCCCGGCACGCCCCTGTTCCTCAGCACAAAACACGCGCCTCCTGCTTTGCGAATGCGGTTGCAGAGGTCGTCTGCCTCGCCGCGCGTGTCGGCGCCGAAGCGCACCTGGTAGAACGTCGCCGGGCCGCGGCTGCGCAGGCGCGAGGCGAGAATGCTGGGGTCGCGATTGCCGATCGCGCTCGAAAGGCGCGAGACCGCGCGCCCATACATCGCAAGCGCCTTGTCGCGGGAAAAGCCGGCGGCGAGCTGCACGCCCCACACCTTCGCGGCGGCGAGCTTCACGCGCTGCTCCAGCCCGGCGATAAAGGGATTGGGCGCCTGTTTCAAAAGCGCCATCAATTCGCGGCAGCTCGATGTCGGGATTCGTTGGGGCTGCTTGCCGCCCTTTCCCGCCGCGGCCCACTCCTCGACCGTGGAGCCGGTGATGGCGATCACGTAGCTGCGGGTTTCCTGCGGCATCCCACCAGTGCCGGCCAGCCATTCCTGCACCCGCCGCGGGCCGGCATTGTACGCCGCGGCGGCGAGCCCGAGATTGCCGAACTGGTTGCGCAGCTCGTCGAGAAACTCGGCCGACTTCGGCAGCGCCTGCACGGGATTGAAGGGATCGAGCAGGCCGCGCTCGTTCGCCGTTCCCGGCATGAACTGCGCAATGCCCTGCGCCCGCGCGCCGCTGCGCGTCACCGGCCCGACCGCATCGGACTGAAAGCGGCTCTCCTGCCAGATCACGCGCGCGAAGAACTCCAGCGGCAGGTCCGAGGCCCTCGCCGCCGACTCGATCATCAGGCACATCGCCTCGCGCGCCTCGCTCTCGCGCGCGGTGGTCGGCTTTTGGCTAGCCGTCGCGCTCGACCGGGTAGCCTCACCCGCGTCCTCGGCGCGGACGTTCGCAATCGAGGACAAAAGCAACAGCGTGCACCATAGGGCGCGAAGAAGCCGACCTCTTTGCATGGCAGTTCGCAATCCGGGAATGCGTATTGCGGTGGAAACGTTGGTCAAACGATCATGGCTTGCAGGTGGATCCGCCGCCTTTCCGCTGCGCGCCGCCTTTTTTGCGTTGCAATTGCTCCGAAATCCCCGCCATCGGAACCGGCGTTAATTTACGTTAACGCCGCATTTTGCGGCGGCCGGACTTTTACGGGCAACAAAGCGGGGTAAAAGTCTCCTCACTTTTTTGGGAGAACTTTCAATGCAGGACCGGCGCGGGAGCGTGCGCGACAAGGTGATGTATGGCGGCGTCGCCGAGATCGGCGAACACGGCGCGACGCGCGAATGCATCGTCCGCAACATCTCCGATCACGGCGCGACCATCGAGTTCAGCAATGACATCCAGGTGCCGAAAGAGCAGCTCTCGCTGCGCATCGCGCGCAAGGGTCGCTCCTTCCTCGCCAGGGTCATCTGGTGGCGCGACAATTTCGTCGGTGTCGCATTCTATGGTCAAAGCCCGGCCGAGCCGGTCTCCGATCTCGAGGAGCGGCTGCGCCGAAGCGAGATCAAGAAGCGGCAACTCGAGCGGCGGATCGACGAACTGCTCGGCGAGCGCTGAGCGCCGACGGGTCTTGTACGCAACACCATTGACGACTTACGGTGCCGCGGCCCAACCACGGTATTGCTGGAGTTAGCATGTCTCCAAAACCGCCAGACGACCTGCCCGTCTATCGCCTGCTGACCGGCAAGGATGACGCTGCCTTCTGCCGGCGCGTTTCCGAGGCAATTGAGCTCGGATATGTGCTGTATGGCTCGCCTTCCGTGACGTTCAACGGTGAATATGTCGTGGCCGCCCAAGCGTTGGTTTGGCCGGGCAGTTAGGGCATCAAAAAGCCGGCGGTCTTGCGACGCGCCGGCCCTTCGTTTCGGATTGAGGCCGCTTATGCCTTGACCAGCGGTCCCTTGGACGCAGGCCCCTTGGAGCCGCCGCCCCCGTTGGGGCCGCCCGGCTTCGGCTTGCGCTTGCGCGCCCCCGGCAGCTTCTCGGGCTTCGGCGTGACCGGGCCCTCGACGAACTCGAAGCCGATCTTGTCTTTGCCCTCGGCGTCCTTGACCAGCACGACGCGGACATGGCCGCCGCCCTTGAGCTGACCGAACAGCACCTCGTCCGCGAGCGGCTTCTTGATGTACTCCTGGATCACGCGCGCCATCGGCCGCGCACCCATCTGCTCATCGTAGCCATGCTCGATCAGCCAGGCCTTGGCTGGTTCCGACAGCTCGATGGTGACGTCGCGGTCGGCGAGCTGCGCCTCGAGCTGCAGCACGAACTTCTCCACCACCATACCGATGACGTCGGCGTTGAGGTGAGCGAACGAAACGATCGCGTCCAGCCGGTTGCGGAATTCCGGCGCGAACTGGCGGTTGATCGCCTCATGGTCGTCGCCTTCCCGCTTGTTGCGCGTGAAGCCGAAGGCTTGGCGCGCGAGGTCGGCAGCGCCCGCATTCGTGGTCATGATCAGGATCACGTTGCGGAAGTTGACCTGCTTGCCGTTGTGATCGGTCAGCCGGCCGTGATCCATGATCTGCAGCAGCACGTTGTAGAGATCCGGATGCGCCTTCTCGATTTCGTCGAGCAGCACCACGCAGTGCGGATGCTGGTCCACGCCATCGGTCAACAGGCCGCCCTGGTCGAAGCCGACATAGCCAGGAGGCGCGCCGATCAGACGCGACACCGTGTGCCGCTCCATATATTCGGACATGTCGAAGCGAAGCAGCTCGACACCGAGCGAGGCCGCAAGCTGTTTTGCAACTTCGGTCTTGCCGACGCCGGTCGGACCGGAGAACAGGTAGGAGCCGATCGGCTTTTCCGGTTCGCGCAGGCCGGCGCGCGCCAGCTTGATCGCGGCGGATAGCGACTCGATCGCCTTGTCCTGGCCGAACACCACGCGCTTCAAGGTCTGCTCAAGGTGCTTCAGCACCTCGGCATCGTTCTTTGACACGCTCTTGGGCGGAATCCGCGCCATGGTCGCGATCGTAGTCTCGATTTCCTTGATGCCGATCGTCTTCTTGCGCCGGTTCTCGGCGACCAGCATCTGCGCCGCGCCGGACTCGTCGATCACGTCGATCGCCTTGTCGGGCAGCTTGCGGTCGTGGATGTAGCGCGAGGAGAGCTGCACGGCCGCCTCGATCGCCTCATTGGTGTATTTCAGCCGATGGTAATCCTCGAAATAAGGCTTGAGGCCCTTCAGGATCGCGATCGCGTCTTCCACCGTCGGCTCGTTGATGTCGATCTTCTGGAAACGGCGCACCAGCGCGCGGTCCTTCTCGAAATGCTGGCGATATTCCTTGTAGGTGGTTGAGCCCATGCAGCGGATGTTGCCCGCGGCGAGCGCCGGCTTGAGCAGGTTGGACGCGTCCATTGCGCCGCCGGAGGTGGCCCCTGCTCCGATCACGGTGTGGATCTCATCGATGAACAGGATGGCGTTCGGATGCGCCTCCAGCTCCTTCAACACCTGCTTCAACCGCTCCTCGAAATCGCCGCGATACCGCGTGCCCGCGAGCAGCGTGCCCATGTCGAGCGAGAATACGGTGGCCGCAGCCAGCACTTCCGGCACCTCGCTGTCGACGATGCGCTTGGCGAGCCCTTCCGCGATCGCAGTCTTGCCAACGCCGGCATCGCCGACGAACAGCGGGTTGTTCTTCTGGCGGCGGCACAGCACCTGGATCGCGCGGTTGATCTCGGCATTGCGCCCGATCACCGGATCGATCTTGCCGTCCCGCGCCTTCTTGTTCAGGTTGACGCAATAGGTCTCGAGCGCCTCGCCCTTCTTCTTGGCGTCCTCGTTGCCCTTGGTCTCGGTCTCCTCGTCGACGCCGCGCACCGGGCGCGCTTCGGAGACGCCCGGCCGCTTGGCGATGCCATGGCTGATGTAGTTGACCGCGTCGTACCGCGTCATGTCCTGCTCCTGCAGGAAATAGGCGGCGTGACTTTCGCGCTCCGCGAAAATCGCGATCAGCACGTTGGCGCCGGTGACTTCCTCGCGCCCCGATGACTGGACGTGTATCACCGCGCGCTGGATCACGCGCTGGAAACCGGCCGTCGGCTTGGCGTCATCGGCGCCGTCAGTCACCAGATTTTCGAATTCGGTCTCGAGATAATTGACGAGGCTGGTGCGCAGCTTGTCGAGATCGACGCTGCACGCGCGCATCACCGCAGCCGCATCCGAGTCATCGATCAGCGACAGCAGAAGATGTTCGAGCGTCGCATATTGATGATGGCGCTCGTTTGCAATCGCCAATGCACGATGCAGGGATTGTTCAAGGCTTTGGGAAAAAGTTGGCATTCGCGTCCTCTATGGCCCCCGGTCATCATGATCGCCATTACCCGGTGAGGCAACAACAACCTTCGTCATCCCCTGTCATATAGTTACACACGATCGTGGCGAAAGACCGGTTCCGCAAGCGTGGTTTTCCTCTAAATTCGCGGCACCACGGCGGCGGCACGCGACCTCTCCCCTGAAAAAACTGCCGGGAATACGGTCGGCGTCCATCAACACCGATCCATGCAATCCCGTTCCTTATTTCCGGCCGGATCGCGAGCCACGCGCGGCTATTTTTTTTCCATCACACATTGCAGTGGGTGCTGGTGCTTGCGCGCAAAGTCCATCACCTGCGTGACCTTGGTCTCGGCAATCTCGTAGGTGAAAACGCCGCACTCACCGATCCCGTGGTGATGGACATGGAGCATGATCTTGGTGGCCGCTTCGGCGTCCTTCTGGAAGAACTTCTCCAGCACATGAACGACGAACTCCATCGGCGTGTAGTCGTCGTTCAAAATAAGGACCCGATAGAGGTTCGGACGCTTGGTCTTCGGCTTGACCTTGGTGATGACCGATGTTGATGGTCCGCCGGTTCCGGCGTTGCGGTTCTCGTCATTGCTCATTCGGGGAGCAGAGGGTGACTTTGCCGGCACGGACGGACAAGCTTTGAAGGTTGGCTGCAACATGGCTCAGGCGTTCGAAATTCCAAAAGGGATGACCGGAGGGCGCATCCTGGCCCACACGCGATCGGCTCTGAGGTGAGCCACCGCCTGGTACCCAGTAACGCTTATTCCAGATCGCCGCTCCCGGTCCGACCCGTTGGCCGGATCGGCACCTGGAATATGGGTCCGCCGCCGGATCGCCGCAAGCGCACTGATGTTGCCCTGCCACGTCCCTTGACCGGCCCGATTCCCGGCTCGGCTATCCGGAGCAAGGTTAATCGTTTCTCACGGATTTGACAAAGGACGGCGACGGCCCGTTTAGCCGCCGTTGAGCATGCCGGGGTCTTTTGGCGACCGGTCTGGCGGTGCACCGGGTTTGACCCGTTTTTGGCGGAACCGGTTTACCGCCTGTTTAGCGGCCCGGGCGGAAATGCCCGCAAGAAATCACATTTGCGGTGAGGCCATGCTCGATACAGTCGCATTCCGTCGCTTTCGCACGGCTGCCAGCCGGTTTGCCGGCGCCAATGACGGCAACATCGCGATCCTGTTCGGGATCGCGGTAATCCCGATCATCGCTTTCGTCGGCGCAGCGGTTGATTACACCCGCGCCAACAGCGCCCGCTCCTCGATGCAGGCCGCCCTCGATTCCACCGCGCTGATGCTGGCGAAGGACCTGACCGAGGGCACAATCCAGGCCTCTGAAATCTCGGAGAAGGCAGACGCGTATTTCAAGGCCCTCTATACCACGGACGCCAAGTCGGTCACGATCAAGGCAAGCTATACCCCAACCTCCGGCAACGGCGCGACCATCCTGGTCAACGGCTCCGGCGCGGTGGATACCACTCTCATGCGGATCGCCGGCTTCCCGACCCTGGACTTCAATACCAGTTCCACTTCGGCCTGGGGCAGCAAGCGCATGCGCGTGGCGCTGGTGCTGGATAATACCGGGTCGATGGATGCGAATGGCAAGATGGGGGCCATGCAAAAAGCCGCCACGGACATGATCACGGACCTGTCCAAATACTGGAAGAAGACCGGCGACGTTTACATCTCCATCATCCCGTTCGCGAAAGACGTCAATGTCGGCACCGCGAATGTCGATGCGTCATGGATCAATTGGGCAGAGTGGGAGGCTGAGCCTCCGATTCTGAACGACAAATCCAAAAGCATTAATAATGCCTTCAGGACGGCCATAGCTGGTTCGGACTGTCCTTTCTCGAAAAGCACGCACGGCTTTGTTTGTATGGACAGGCCCGCAACACAAAGCGGAGCTCAGACGAGAAGCAAAATACCTTCGAACGGCTACATCTGCCCTGGCCTCGATAACGGCCAAAAGGTGTCCGGCAAAGCCAACATTTACTACAATGGGTGCTACACGACCACGACCGGCTCGAGCGCAAGTTGCGGAGCATTCGGCCCGAGCAGATGCACGTGCTTCGGGAGCGGCTCAAGCAAGGTCTGTCACTTTTGGCGTGGTGATGACACCGCGGCGACGGCGCCAGCAAGGCCCGCGCGCAGCACCTGGACCGGCTGCATCAACGATCGCGACCAGGCTTACGACACGACGAACATCGCACCGGGATCAAGTGGCGGCAGCCCATCAACGCAGTTCTATGCGGAACAGTGGTCTCAATGCCTTGACTCAACGGTGACACCGATGAGCGAGAATTTTCAAACTCTCAAGGATCAGATCAACGCCATGGTTGCCAGCGGCAATACCAACCAGGCGGTGGGTCTGGCATGGGGCTGGCAATCCGTCAGTACGGATAATGGCCCTATCAAGGCGCCACCGAAAGAAGCCAACTACGTCTACCAGGACTTCATCGTCCTGCTGTCCGACGGACTGAACACCCAAAACCGCTGGAGTTCATCCACGTCGAGCATTGACGCCCGTCAGAAGATCCTCTGCCAGAACATCAGGGATGATAAGTTGCACCCCGTCACGGTGTTCACGATTCAGGTCAACATCAATAGCGCCGATGCGGAGTCCCAGGTGCTGAAGGAGTGCGCGACTCCCGATGGCAGCTTCCAGATGATCACGAGCGCCACTCAGACTTCGGATGCATTCAAGAACATCCTCACGCAAATCTCCAGGCTCCGCGTCGCGAAATAAGCGCCGCAAAAAGCTCACGAAAAAAGCCCGGCCGTTACGGCCGGGCTTTTTGTTTTCGAAATAGGGAGCCGCGAATTAGTGCGCGGCCGGGGAGAACTTCGCGACCAGGCCTTCGTAGGGCTTGTAGGCCTGCTTGGCGAGGTCGGTGTAGAGGCCGGCAATCTTCTGCGATTCCGCGACGAAGGTTTCGTAGGAAGAACGCGCAAATTCGGTCTGGGCTTCGAGCGCCTTGTCCAGCGACTTCACGCCGGAGAGCTTTTCGACAAACGACTTGGTGTCTTCGAACGATTTCTTGGCGTAGTCGCCGTATGCGGTGGCGATCGCCTGAACGCCGCTCTGCACGTTGGTTGCGGAAGCGGCAACCGATTCGAGATGCTCTTTGCCGTAGTTCTGAATGTCTTCAATTTTGACCATCATGGAGTCCTTTCCCTGACTGAGCGTTCCTATTGCCGGGAGGTCCCGGCTCCCTGACCACAACGCCCCTATATGTGCACCGCACAATAAAGTCAAGGATTCTTGTGCGGCGCACAAATACGGTCGATTAACGAAAACCCCGGGGTCTTACGCAACGGTTAATTAATCTTTTGGAAACTCGCTCCGCCTAACCTGATTCCTGGACTTGTTCGTCTTCCGACAGACAGATCGAAAGCTGTTTGTGAACAGCATCTTAGCTGAACAGCGACCTGATCGGCCACTCCAGCCTCGCGTCATGGCCGGACCGGCGCTTCGAACGGGGAACCATCGGCGGCTGGTGGGCACAATTTTGCCTCACGAGCCGGTGATCAAGACAGAAATTGGGACGGGGAAGTAAATGCTTCGTACAACCTTGGCTTCCTCGCGCGCATTGCGAATGTGCGCCCTCGGACTGGTTACCTTCACGACAGCAATACTGATCTCGAGCGAGAGCGCCGAGGCGCGCCGCTCCAAGCACCGCCGCCACCATCACGTCGCGCGCGAAAGCTACAGCCCGCAATTCTCCTCCATCATCGTCGACGGCAATTCAGGCGCGGTGCTCGCCTCCAACAATCCCGACGGCATCCGGCGCCCGGCGTCGCTGACCAAGATCATGACGCTCTATCTGCTGTTCGAGCGCCTGGAATCCGGCAAGATGAAGCTCGACACCGAAATGGAAGTCTCCGAGCACGCCTCCGAGCAGGCGCCGACCAAGCTCGGCCTGCGCCCGGGCCAGACCCTGAAGGTCGAGGACGCCATCAAGGGCCTTGTGACGCGTTCCGCCAATGACGCCGCCGTCGTGGTCGCCGAAGCGATTGCCGGCGATGAAGCCGAATTCGCCAGGCTGATGACGCGCAAGGCGCGCGCGCTCGGCATGAGCAAAACCACCTATCGCAACGCCTCCGGCCTGCCCAACGACGAGCAACTGACCACCGCGCGCGATCAGGCGACCCTCGGCCGCGCCATCCAGGATCGCTTCCCGCGCTACTACCGCTACTTCGCGACCACGGTGTTCAATTATCGCGGACAGTCGATCCGCAATCACAATCGCCTGCTCGGCAATGTCGAAGGCGTCGATGGCATCAAGACCGGCTACACCCGCGCGTCCGGCTTCAACCTCGTAAGCTCGATGCGCCGTGGCAACCGCCACCTGATCGGCGTGGTTCTGGGCGGCCGCAGCGGCGGTTCGCGCGATGCCACCATGCGCAACCTGCTGGCCGAAAACCTCGAGAAGGGCGCGACCAAGCGCACCGTCGTTGCGATCACCGAGCGCAATCCCGCCGACGGCACCGTCGATGTCGCCGCAGCCGAGACCGTTGCGCGTCCGGCCGAAACGGCCCAGTCCGGCGGCGCCCTCGCCGCCGCCGAGCCGGGGCTCGCCGCCATGCCGGCCACCCGCTCGATCGCGCCGGCCAAGCCGTCGCTGATGGCGGCCGCAGCCGCTGCCCTGCCCCCGCCGCCCGCCAAGGTCGAACAGAGCAAGTTCGAGCAGCAAGCCAGGCCCGAACCCGCACCATTGACCAACGGCGTCATCCAGACCCAGCCGATATCAGCGATCCCCGGTTCGGCCGAGCCGATGAAGCCGGTCAGGGTCAAGACGGTTCAGGTCAAGGCTGGACCGATGAAGCTCGCTTCAGCCGGCCCCTCGCAGCCCGCGGCGCCGCCGATCACCAACACCATTCCGGCCCGCCCTGAAATCGCCGAGACCTCCAGCGCCGTCGTCGCAAAGGTCGCGGAGACCAAGGCCGAAGCCGCCAGGGTCGCGATGCCGCCGCAGCCGGCCAATCACGGTACCGGACAAGGCGTGCTCGGCGTGTTGCCCGCTTCCAGCCTGACACAGCCCCCCTCGCAAGCCCCGCACTCGCAGGCGCTGGCCTATGCCGATCCGGCACCCCACACCCAGCCACCCGCCGTCCAGCAGAACAGCGCCGTCAAGCCGGCCGCGCCGGCCGTGGTCCGCACCGGCTGGATCATTCAGGTTGGTGCGCTCGAAAGCGAAAGCGAGGCCAAGCAGCGGATCGATCTCGTCCGCACCAAGGCCAGCGCGCTGCTCAGCAAGGCCGATCCGTTCACCGAGCCGGTGGTCGCCAAGGACAACCGCACGCTCTATCGGGCCCGCTTCGCCGGTCTCGATCGCGATCAGGCTGAAGCGGTTTGCAAGACCCTCAAGCGCGCCGACATTTCCTGCATGACCGTTCGCAACTGATCTGGACGGTTCTTTGAATCTGGCAAAGCCGGCGCCGCAAGTGCCGGCTTTGTTGTTTTCCAAACACAGTCGCAACGGCTCTCGCGAGATCACGCCCTAGGCGGTCCGCGAAAACTTCTCGTCAAGAATTTCCGGTTAGGTTTCCCTGCAATGAACGATCGACCACGCCGGACAACGGCGGGCGATATGGGGCGTCAGTCAGAGAACGGCATGGAAGCAACTCGCGGTTTGTAGCGTCGGTGGCGTGAGCCGGAGTTAGCTAGAATGCGTGCGAAGAAGAGTATCCTTGGCCTCGTTTACGCGGGCAGCGAGGTACGTCGAGCCCCCCTGGTCGGGATGCAGTTTCTTCATCAGGGCGCGGTGCGCCCGGCTGATGTCGTCACGCCCCGCCCCCGGCTGCAAGCCAAGGATCTGATAGGCTTCCTCGTCCGTCATTTTTCCGCTCGCCGCCGTGCGGCGCTGCCCCCCTGCCGCATCGCCTTGCGCGTTCTGACGCCAAGCGGGAAACCGGCGGTCAAGATAGCTTTCAAGTAAGGCGACGCTCTCGGCGTCGAAGGCCGGTATCATCGCGATCAATTGCGGCAGATCGAACTCGCCGAGCGAACGCCCGGCATTCGGCCCGTCCACGATCCGCCCCGACAGTTCGCCGCTGTCGTGATCGAGACTCATGTCAAGAAACTGCGAGCGGACGCGCGAGGCCTGCCCCGACGAACGCTGCGCGCCGCCGCCGAAGATCCCGCCGATATTGCTGAAGCCGCCCGGCCCGAACGGCGACCAGCCGAGCAGGCCGGCGCCGAAGATGCCGAGCGGAATTGCCACCGCAAGCTCGCCGCGCAGCCCGGTGAAAGCTGCGACCGCCAGCGCCACCACGCCGCCCACGATCTTGATCACGCGCGCGAGCACGACCGGGTTGGCTGCACGAAACATCTGCAGCAGCAAGTACAGAACGACAACGGCGATAACGCCGGCAATCAGGGTTGCCATGGCTCCAATATAGCGGCACTGGCGCCGAAAAGCATGACGCTGGGCCTGGTCGCAACCAAAGTCGTAATCACTTCATCTGGCCGATCAGCGCGGCCGCGCCGCTTGTTGTCTTCGACAGCCGCAGCAGCGCTTCGCGCCCGCCGGCGGCGTAGGCTGCGGCGGCGCGCAGCAGTTCGCGCAACTGCGCCGCGGCGCCGGGGTCGAACCTGCACCATGCGCCGCCGGTGAGCCGCGCAATCTCCCGGAACGCCTGCTCGGCGGTCGGGTCGTGGCCTTCCTGGAACATGAACACGGGTACCTTGAGCAGGCCGAGTTCGCCGGCCTTGGCGCAGAGGTCGTCGACGGATTCCTCCATGGCATCGCCGACGAACACCACGGCGCGCACGCCGGACGCCACCGCCTCGCGGCGCGCCTCCGACAGCACCTTGCCGATTTGAGTGTTGCCGCCCTGGCAATCGATCTTGCTCATCAACCTTGCCAGTTGCGCGGAATCGGAGATCCAGCCCGTGGCGCGGCATTCGTTGAAGCCGCGGTAATAGACCAGCCTTATGTCGAGGCTGCCGAGCGAGGCCGCCTCGCGAAACATGTCGGCCTGCAGCGCGCAGGCCATGTCCCAGGTCGGCTGCCGGCTCATGGTGGCGTCGAGCGCAAACACCAGTTTTCCCCTGGCGCCCGGGCGGTGCGGCGACATCGCGCGCGCTTTCGCCACGAAGGCTGCGATGTCCTCCGACGCCGACGGCTTGGCCTCCGGCAATGGACCGCCTTTACGTGTCTCGGCCTTTGCCGAAGCAACATCGCCTGCCGATTTTGGCTTGATGGGTTCGCCGGCCATGAGCGCTCGCGAGTATGTAGCAAGCTCTATGTGGGACGGTGCACGGCGCCGGTCAATGCGCCGGACGGTGGCGCAGCCGCAAACGCACGATAGCGGTCAGTTGCCTAGTTCGTGACGGACTTGTTCTTCGGCGCTGGGTTGCTGGCCAACGGCACGGACAGCGGCACCGGTCCAGGGCTGCTGGTCAGAACGTCCGGTATCTTGGTCGGCACGGGCTTCAACGTGCCGCTCTTGTCGGATTCGTCTAGGAACTTGTCGAGCATCGACTGGATCGAGGATTTGGCTGCGTCAGGGCCGGTGTCCCGCATATCGTTGTGCTGGAAGCCAGTGTTCACGACGGTGATGCCGGCCTGCTCGCATTGCTCGTCGTCAGGCACGACGCCGGGGTCCGCTTTGAAATGCGTGTCCTGGGAGCGGAACGACAGGATCTTGAACTTGCCGTCGGTCAGGAACGGCACGCGCAAATTGTCCAGCGTCACGACTTTCTTGATCTCGTCGGGATACTGCTTGGCGAAATACATCGAGATGTCGCCGCCCATCGAATGGCCGACCATGGTCACCTTTTCATAGTCGGCATTAGGCTGGATCTTCTTCATTTCGTGGACAGCGAAATGGATGTTGGCGACGCCGCGCTGAATCTGCGGCAAACGGCCGACATAGGGTTCACCGATCTTGGTCACCATCGGCGGATCGGTCGGTAGATCGTGCTGCGGGCTGACCGCAAGATAGCCGCGCCAGGCGAACACGGTCGACAGGAATGAATACTCGGTGTTCTTGACGGTGTTGCCGTGATTGAGGATCGCAACCGGCAGCTTGATCAAGCCGGCATTGGCCTGCATTTCCTTGTCGCGGCGAACGGCGATGCTGACCGCCACCAGACGATTGTCGCGGACGGGATCATGAAACGCGATTGTCTCGTGCCGGATCGCCCACTTGTTCGCGGTGAAAAACGCGACTGCGACCAGCACGGAGAGTGAAAGCAGAACGAGAATTCCACGTTTCATATTTGTCTTCGTCCTCGCGCCCGCTAGGGGCTCAACCCTGTTTGAGACTCTTTCGGTCCCTTGTTGATGATATATGTCACGATGGCGTGACATAAAGGCCAAATGTTGTGTATTGACCGCCTGATCATTGTGCGGTGCATCCATCAATTATGCGGCCGCTCATTTCCACAAATTCGGCCTCCTTTTTACTTTATGACGTTTCCTTTCAAGCTTCGGTTCGAGCATCCGATAAAAGTCTAATGAAAATGGCGTAGTGACGCCCAAGTAACGGCGTAGTGCCGCCCAAGTTCCCGGGAACCCGCTGCGTCACGGTGCATCACGGTGCAGAAATACCAGTGACTTAGACCGTCATGTAGATGACAAGCTTCAAGGCCGGGTCGTCATTGGCCTGGAAACTCGCATACTCCAATTTCAGTCGGCCCTTCTTGGGATGGGTCAAGGATTTTCGTCCTGCCGCGACGCCGCTAACGTCGTGGGCTTCCCACCAGCCGATAAATTCCGGACAGCCTTCACGCAGTCGCGCTAGCAGATCGCGAAAGGCTGGATCGCCGGCCCACAGGTCATGCGTCGCCCTGAACTGGGCAACCATGCGCCGGGCCTCGTCCGCCCATGACGCACCGAACAGCCGCCTCGTCGCGGGATTGGTCAGTACCGAGAGCAGGCTGTTGCGGTCGGCTTCCGCAAGCCGGCTGAACGCAAAGATTTCGTCGGCGGCTGCATTCCAGGCGAGAATGTCCCAGCGCCGGCCGGTGACATAGGCCGGCAGGTTGAGTTGCTCGACGGTGCGGCGGACGGCGGGCGGAACGGTCTCGCGGACAAAGGCGCGCCGGTCGGCATTTTGCGTCAGCTCTCGCAGATGCCGGTGTTCGGCCCTGGTCAGCCGCAGCGCGCGCGCCAGCGCATCGATCGTTGCTGCCGAGGGGCTGACGGATCGTCCCTGCTCGAGACGGATGTACCAGTCGACGCCGATACCGGCGAGGTCGGCCACTTCCTCCCGCCGCAGGCCGGGCGTGCGCCGCCGACGGCCGCCGGGCAGCAGGCCGGCCGCCTTCGGAGTCAGCTTCTGCCGCCGTGAGCGCAGGAAGTCGCCGAGTTCGCTTTGCCTTGAATTCGTGCCTGGTTCTGCCATGCGCGCCGCGCCCCGAGGAAGGGTTCCTTAGTCCTAGGATAATACCAGGTCTTGTTGGGGCGATGAAGCCTGCGAGAATTCGGCTTCATCGAAACGAGGAGGCCCCATGAAGGCTGCCGTTCTGAACGCGTTCGGATCGCCGCTTGCGATCGAGACCCTTCCCGACCCGCTGCTCGGCACCGGCGAGGTTATCGTCGACGTCATGGCGAGCCGCGTGCTGGCCTATGCCAACGAAGTGCTCGGCGGGCAGCGGAAATACCTGATGGAACTACCCATGGTGCCCGGCCCCGGCGCGATCGGCCGTGTCCGGACCACCGGCCCCGACGCGACCCGCCTTCGCCCCGGCGATTGGGTCTATTGCGATCCGACCGTGCGCTCGCGCGACAACGCACTATCGCCCGACATCGCCCTGCAGGGCCTCACCGCCGGCAGCGAGAGCGGGCTGCACCTGCAACGGTATTTCCACAATGGCGCCTGGGCCGAGCAGATGCGCGTGCCGACCGAAAACGCGGTTCCGATCGGCGACATCGATGAGAAGGATGCAGGTCGTTGGTGTGCGCTCGGCACCTTGCTTGTACCCTTCGGCGGCTTCCTTGCCGCACAACTGCAAGCCGGAGAGATCGCGCTGGTCAACGGCGCCACCGGCAGCTTCGGCAGCGCGGCCGTCGCCGTCGCATTGGGGCTGGGCGCGCAATGCGTGGTCGCGACCGGGCGGAACGAGCAGGCATTGGCTGAGCTAACGCGGCGGTTCGGTGGGCGCGTCCGGACCGTGCCGATGCGTGGCCACGAGGCCGACGATCGCGCCCGCATCCTGCAGGCGGCGCCCGGCCCGATCGACTGCGTGCTCGACATCCTCCCGCCGGCGGCCAACGCCGCGCAGGTGCGAACCGCCATCATGGCGGTGCGGCCTTACGGCCGGGTGGTGCTGATGGGCGGCGTCGGCCTGCTCGGCGACGTCGGCCTCGATCTGCCCTACCCCTGGATGATGCGAAACTGCATCACCCTGCGGGGGCAATGGATGTACCCACCGCATGCGGCCGCGCTGATGACCGGCCTGATCTGCGCCGGCCTAGTCAATCTCGATCATTTTGAGATCACCGTGTTCGGTCTGGACCGCGCCAACGAGGCGGTCGCGCATGCCGCCGCACACGGTGGTCCGTTCAAAATGACGGTCATCCAGCCGCGATAGGCTGAGCCGGCTGCCGATGGAGATCAGGCGCTGATGATATCGCCAATGATGTCGTGGACTTCGAGCGGCTTGTCGACCTGGGTGAACCATTCAGCGCGGTTGGCGGCGCGGCGGCGGCCGCGCTCGTCGAGCGGCAGCTTGAGCTGGCGCAACAGGCTGGTCACTTCCTCGCGTGCCGTGACATGGCCCATGCTGGGCCGGGTGCCGAGGGTAGCCTCGTCGATGTTGTCCAGGGCCGTCAGTCCGCGCGGGAAGAATTCGCGGTAGACCACCCGCTCGGCGAATCCATCGATGGAACGGAAGCCGAGCCGCAGCGACAGGTCCTTCAGGCTGTCGGCGACGAGCTGCTTGTTGCGCGATCCGATCATCGACAAGCGGTTGCGCACCACGATCCAGTCGGTGGTGGCGCCGTCGAGCTGGCGGCGCTTGCGCCTGGTGTCGCGCACCATCTCCGCATAATGGCTCTCGCCGGTTACCGTGTAGGTTGCGGGATCGACCGTGCCGAGCACATCGAAATCGAGGAAGCTGTCGTTGATCGGGGTCACCAGCGTGTCGGCCATCGAATGCGCCAGCCGCATCAGGTAGGAGTCCGAACCGGGCGTATCGATGACGATGAAGTCGAAAGCGCGCTCGACCGTGCCGACCGCCGCCGCGAACTGCTGGAACTCGGAGTTTTCGTTGTCGGCGATCTGCATCGTCTCGCCGAGCTTAATGCAATAGTGCACGGGGATTTCGAGATCGAGACCGGTGCGGCGGGCCCACGCGCTCCGGTTGGCGATGTAGCGGGTAAAACTCTGCTGGCGGCAGTCGAGGTCTATGGTGGCGACGCGCTGCCCGGCCTTCAGCAGGGCAACTGCGATATGCAGGGCGGTGGTGGATTTTCCAGAACCGCCCTTCTCGTTGCCGAGCACGACGACATGCGCCGAACCAAATTGACCCTGACTCGCCTGAAGCAACATGATTCAACCCCCGCTCGATATCTTCAAATCACAGCGCGGCTGCGGTCAAGTGAAATGCGTGACGACGCATTCAATTCGCTCGCGGTGTGTCTTAATCATGAATCCGATGGTGCGGATTTCGTTCCGTTGCAGCGATCTGCTCGCAGCCTTTTCGATCAGCGCGGCGGACACATCTAGCTTTCGCGTTTGAGCTGCCGCAGGCTTGCCATTCCCGAGTAACCTTGGCGGCAAAGCTCTGGCCTTATAAGGTCGGCGCGCCCGCCGAAAGTATCGGGGCCACCGGCCCCCTCACCCCGTCACAAGCTGCAAGAGATCGAGGCCAGATGTCGCGAAGTCCCATGGTCGTCCGTACCGTTCCCGCATTGCGCCGCGCTGTCGAGGCCTTGCGCGCCCGCAAGGCCGCCGTCGCGCTGGTGCCGACCATGGGTGCGCTTCATGACGGACACATGTCGCTGGTCCGGCTCGCCAAGCGTCGCGCACAGAAAGTCGTCGTCTCGATCTTCGTTAACCCGACGCAGTTCGCGCCGACGGAGGATTTCGGCTCATACCCGCGCACCTGGAAGGCCGACCTCGCCAAACTCACCGCCGAGAAGGTCGACCTGGTCTGGAATCCGGACGTCAAGGCGATGTACCCGGACGGCTTCGCCACAAGGATCGTGCCCGAAGGTCCGGCCACCGCCGGGCTCGAGGATCGTTTCCGACCGCATTTCTTCGGCGGCGTCGCCACCGTGGTTGGCAAACTGTTCACGCAGGTCCGGCCGGACGTCGCGATCTTCGGCGAGAAGGACTTTCAGCAACTGCGGGTGGTGACGCAGATGGCCGCCGATCTCGACCTCGGCGTCAAGGTGATCGGCTCGCGCACGGTGCGGGAACGCGATGGGCTGGCGATGTCCTCGCGCAACGTCTACCTCTCGGCCGAGGAACGGCAGACGGCACCGACGCTCCATCGCGCCATGAAGGAAAGCGCAAAACGGCTGAAGGCAGGCGAGGATTTCGAGGCGGCGATGGCGGTCGGCCGCGAACTGATCACCGCCGCCGGCTTCGCGCTGGACTATTTCGAGGCCCGCCACGCCGGGACGCTGGCGCCGATCGCATCGATCAAGGACGGACCGGTGCGGATCCTCGTCGCCGCGAAGCTCGGCACGACCCGCTTGATCGATAACATCGGCGTCTAGGGCGTAGCCGCAGCCCCGGTCAGAGCAGCCCCAGATCGCGCAATTCGCGCCGCATCGGTTCCGGCATAGCGGCGACGCTTGCGGCGGAGGATTTGCTGAGGTCCGGGGGTGCTGCGTCCTCGGTCAAATAGCGCCAGCCCTGGAACGGGCGCATCGGCCGCGGTGAGACTGCAAACACTTTGGGCTGCATCACCAGGCGGCACCGCCCGATACCGTCCTTGTCGCGGAACGGTTCGATCGCGATGATCTTTTCGCGGGCGGCGATTTCACCCTTGATGACCCAGTAGAGCGAACCACCGGCGAGGATCTCGCCGTCGCGCTTCGGCGTCATCCGCGTGATGTGGACGTGACGAAGCGGCAGGCCCTTTTTCTTGGCGGTTGCCATCCGTTCGGCAACCCACCCTTTGAGTTCTTTGACCGACTCGCAGCCAACGGCGAGCTTGATGAGATGAAGCGGCATGATCCCGCCGATGTAGCGGCCCAAGCGCGCTTTGAAAAGATCACTCCTTGCGGAGATCACTGCTCGTTGTCGGCAGCCCCCGAAGCCGACGGCGCGAGCTGGACCGGCGCCGCAGTGGACGGGGACGGCCGCTTCGGCGCCGGCGGCGGCTTCTTGGCAGCCGCGAGTGCGGGCGAAGGCGCAGGCGACGGCGGTGTCGCCGCGGCCGGTCGCGGCGCGGCTGGCGATGCCGGCGCAGCAGTGGCCGATGGCGACGGCTTCGCCGGCGGCTCGGGCGTCATGATGCTAACCGCGCGGAGTAGAGGCCGAGGTCGGGAATTCGGCATTGGTCGGCTTCCCCGTCGGCTGGGACGGCGGTAGCGCCGCCATCATGCCGGCCGCAGTCTGCGGCGGCGCGTTCCACGACGCCGCGTGGCGCATGACCAGGCTTTCGTAGACACGGTCTTCCATGTTGGCCGCGACCTGGCGCGTGTCGGTCAGCGAGCTGAACGCGCGGCAGGCCGCTGGCGTACAGCGGTCGCGCGCGGTCAGCACATAGGCCATCAACCCGTAACGGTCGCGCTCGACGGCGCGGCGCAGCGCCAGCAAATCGGAGCCGGCCCCCTTGTTCGCGGTGGCGACATCGCCCAGCGAGGTCAACAGGGTGATCTGCGAGGCGGCGTAGGCGACCGCCGCCGCCACCGACTCGGCCGAACCGAACAGCGCCTTCTCGCACGCGGCCAGCACGGCATCACCGGCAAGCTCGTCGATACAGGAAAGCTGCGGCAATGCGGCGGTGGCCGTCAGAACCGGCCGAGCCTCCGCCGGCTGAACCGCGTTTGCCGTGCCGAACCCGCGGAAGGTCACGGCTCCCGCGACGCCGATCGCCAGCAGCGTGATGAGCGCCAGCACGCCGTTGGCCACGGATCTCTCCGAGCGCAGCAGCGTGATCAGAACCACAAGCCCGACAAAGCCGGCCGTGGCCAGCGTCAGGTACAGCGGAAGGTTCGCCGAGCGCCAGATCTGATCCAGCGAAGCAGCCCAAGCCCAGTTCATGCGCAGTGTCCCTCAACGCAGCATCAAACGCGATCGAAAGGCGAATGCGTCTTTATCGCATTCGCTTTTCGGCAGAATGGTTCTGCGAACGGGGCCTTTTGACGGCGCTTTGAACGGAACTCCGTCAGCCGGCTGCTTGCGCACAACTGTTTCAGGAAATCGCGAGCTGGCTTTCCTTGGCGACCCGTTCGAAAGCTTCGGTCGAGCTTTTGATGCGATACTGGCAGTCGTCGCCATCAGTCGGCAGCAGCCGGATCACCTCATAGGTGCCGCTGGCGGCCGGTCGGGCCACGTTGCTGGCAGTAAAATAGACAGTCTCTCCAACGGAGTACTTATGCTTCAACGCCCTCTCCATTACGCAAGAACGCCGGCCGCGCTCACGGTCCCGCTAGCTTTCGGCCGACTTGAGAACCCTGTGACAACCTAGCACAGGCCATCGCCCAAAAGCCAGCGGCATCGAGGCATGGCAAATGCGCAAATTCTGCATGTTTTTCAGGGCGATAAACGCCAATCCAGGGGGTTCCCGGTCATCCGCCTACCCGGCATCGAAGCCGTCTTTCCCAAAATCGGACAGTCCGGCGGCGGATTGATCGAGGGCCGCAAGCCGCGGGCGGAGCGCAGCACCCCGCCGGCTCGCTCCGTCGTCAGACCGTCTCGAACCGATCGATGACAAGCGTTTCGGCAAGGCCGGCGCGGGTCCATTCCTGGAATGCCGGCAACGACATCATCGCATCGGAATAGTGCCTCGCCTCGCCCTCCACTTCGATCGCATAGGTGCGGAAGCGATGCACCACCGGCGCAAACATCGCGTCTGCCCCGCCGAACGCGCCGAACAGGAACGGTCCATCCTTGCCGTAACGGCGATGACAATCGGACCAGATCTCCTGAATGCGCGCCACATTGGCGCGTGCATCGTCCGACAGATCGACGGCACCGATCGGGCGGTGCAGGTTCATGCCGCATTCGTTGCGCAGCGGCATGAATCCCGAATGCATTTCCGCCGAAATCGAACGCGCATGCGCCCGGCGGGCGCGGTCTTCCGGCCACAGCTTCGCCTGCGGGTATTTCTCGGCGAGATACTCGATGATTGCGAGCGAATCCCACACCGTGACATCGCCATCGATCAACGTCGGCACCTTGCCTGAATCCGAAAAGCTCAGGATCCGGTCCTTGTCCGCCTTGTCGTTGGTGTAGAGCGGGATGAACACCTCCTCAAAGGGGATGTCATTGGCGCGCAGCGCCAGCCATGGCCGCATCGACCATGACGAATAGTTCTTGTTGCCGATGACCAGTTTCAACATTAGCGGGGAAATCCTGTTGGGACGGGCATGTTGCCATAGTGCGCCGCACACGTCCAACCTGTACATCACGATCGCACAAGCCATCATCGGGGATGCCGCCACATGGGCGCCTATTGGGTCGATATCGCCGCCGTCGCCTTCTTCGTCGTCGAGTGGCTGGCCTATGGCTTCACGCTCGAACACACCGCTTACGGCCGCGACAGCCTGTCGGCGCGCATGAATACCTACCGCGAGGTCTGGGTGCGCAACATGCTCGATCGCGAGGCACGCATGGTCGACATGCAGATCATGGCCTCGCTGCAAAACGGCACCGCCTTCTTCGCCTCCACCAGCCTGATCGCGATCGGCGGCGCGCTGGCGCTGCTGCGGGCGACCAACGACGCCTTGGCCGTGCTTCGCGAGTTGCCGGTCGATCTCACCCCCTCGCCCGCGCTCTGGGAGATCAAATGCGTCGGGCTGATCCTCATCTTCATCTACGCCTTCTTCAAATTCGCCTGGTCGTATCGCCTGTTCAACTATGTCGCGATCCTGCTCGGCGCGATGCCGCCCTCGTCGCAGCGCGACACGGCGGAAGCAGAAGCCCATGTCATGCGCACGACGCGCCTGTTCGAGGCGGCGGGACGGCATTTCAACCGCGGCCAGCGCGCATTCTTCTTTGCGCTCGGCTATCTCGGCTGGTTCGTCAGCCCCTGGCTGTTGCTGATTACGACCGCACTCGTCGTGATCGTGACCTGGCGGCGGCAGTTCGCCTCGAACGCCTGGCGCGCGATGGGGAACTGACGGGCCGGCGGCTTTATTGATGCCTCAATCCACCTGTGTTATTCCTCCGGCCACCATGATGATGATCCGCATCTTCAATATCGCTTCGGCCTTTTTCCTCAGCCGCTAACGGCTTGCCCGCGCCGGCGGGCGGAAACGAGCGCGTCGGTGCCGCTTTCGGCGCCAGCGCGATTCAAAGGACCGAATGAGCCGCCCCATTCTCGCTGCGCGCGATGATGCTGGCTGGCCAAGCGATATGAGGATTTCATGCCTTCGAATACCAAGCGACACGTGCGCGCGCTCAGCGACGCACAACTGAACCAGTTTGTTCAAGACGGGTTTGTCCGACTGGACAACGCTTTCCCCGAGCAGCTTGCCGAGGAAGGCCGCGCCATTCTCTGGCGCGACACCGGATGCGATCCCTTCGACAAGAAGACCTGGACGCAGCCGGTGATCCGGCTCGGCTACTACGGACAGGAGCCGTTTCGGAAAGCAGTGAACACGCCGATGCTCCACGCAGCCTTCGATCAGCTCGTCGGAAGCGGCCGCTGGTGGCCGCGCGCGGACCTCGGCAGTTTTCCGGTGCGCTTCCCGCATGCCGAGGATCCCGGCGATACTGGCTGGCACGTCGACCTCAGCTTCCCCGGCCCGTCGGACGATCCAAACGAGCGCAACGATTTCGCCTCGTGGCGAGTCAACGTGACGTCGCGTGGCCGCGCGCTGCTGATGCTCTTCCTGTTTTCCGATATTGGTGAACTGGATGCGCCGACCCGTATCCGGGTGGGCTCGCACCTCGATATGGCGCGACTGCTCGAACCTGCGGGAGAAGCCGGCATGTCGCACCTGATGCTCGCCGACGTGGCGGCCGATCTGCCGGAAGCGCTGGCCGTCGGAAAGGCCGGCACGGTCTATCTATGTCATCCCTTCCTGATCCACGCCGCGCAACCGCATCGCGGTTCGAGGCCACGCTTCATGGCGCAGCCGCCCCTCCATCCGGCCGAACCTATCCGGCTTGAACGGGAGGATGGCGAATATTCGCCGATTGAAATGGCAATCCGGCGCGCGCTGCAGGAAAACCCGGACTGAGAAGCGAACGATGCCGTCCGGGTTGGGACCCCCGAACCGGGCGGCATTCGCGAAAGTTGCTAGCCGCTCGTAAAATCCTGCGGCGTAAAGCTGAGGTCGAGCACCTTCCATTCGCCGTAGCGGTCTACCGGCAGCATGGCATAGGGCTGGCAGGCCGAAAGGGCGCGGATGGCGCCCTGCATCAGCAATGGTCCCTTCATGGAGGCGCTGGCCTCGATCAGGATCGGTTCCGCGGCGAGCCTGCCGTCGGGCGTCATCAGGACACGCAGCTTGACCCTGACGTCGTCGGTGCCCGACAGCGAGGCCGGCAGTTTCGAGCAGGTCTTGAGGTGCCGCCGGAATTCCGCGATCAGCGTGCTCGAGATGTCGGCGGCTTCGGTCGCCGGCCCATCGAAATTGTCGTCGTCCTTGTTGCGGGCTTGCGCCGGAGCTTGCGGCTGCAGCGGGAGGTCGGGCGGTAAACCCAGCAGCACCTGATATTTGATCGAGATATCCGGCTCGGGCGGCGTGTACGCTGGCGCCGCCGGTTGCGATGGTGGCTGTGCCATCGGCTGCGGCGGGACGGGGCGCGGCGCAGCAAGCGCAGCCTGCTTCTGCGGGGACGGCTGTAGCTGCCCTGATGGCGGAGGTGGACTGGCCGCGGCAGGCGTTTCCAGCAGCGAGAAATCGGGCTGCGGGATTGGCGCCGGTTCCGACCTGGTCTCAGCGGCTTGCTGCTCGGCCGGATTGGGCTGTTCGGGAATTTCCTGCGGCGTAACGATTTCGACCGGGACCTGCTCGGCGGTCACCGAGCCGAACGGATGCACCTCCGAAAACAGCAGGAACAGCGTCAGCAGCGACACATGTGCGACTGCCGACGCCGTGATCTCAGTAGGTATGATCCGCCGCAGCTCCATCGTACCGAAATGAGGTTCGTCTCTTACGGTCGCCAGAATAGCGTTCGGCGACGCGGCTCCTCAATCCCATTTCGGCGCGAAGCCGAAATCCGTGAGCCGGCCGCTGGCGCTTCCCATGGCGGAGATCTCCTGCATGTCCTCGTCCGACAGCTCGAAATCGAAGATCTCGATGTTCTCCGAGAGCCGTTCGAGTTTCGAGGTACGTGGAATCGCCGCCACGCCCTGCTGCACCAGCCAGCGCAGGCAGATTTGCGCCGCCGTCTTGCGATAGCGGTCACCAATCCGCTGCATCGCGCGATCGCTTTTGATGCGCCCCTTGGCGACCGGGCTATAGGCCACCAGCGCCATGCCGTAACGTGCGCAAGCCTCCGTCACCTTGGTCTGGTCGAGATAGGGATGATACTCGACCTGGTCGCAGACCAGCGGTTCCGGGCATGCCGCCACCGCCTCCTCGATCAAGGCCACGGTGAAATTGGATATGCCGATGTGGCGGGCGAGGCCCTGCTGCCTGACCCGTGCCAGCGCGCCCAGCGTCTCCACCAGCGGCACCTGCGGGTTCGGCCAGTGCAGCAGCAACAGGTCGACCTCGGTCAGGCGCAGCCGCACCAGACTTTCCTTGGCGGAACGTTCCAGATCATGGGGCGCGAAATGCGAGGGCCAGACCTTGGTGGTGAGAAAAACCTGATCGCGCTTCACGCCCGCAGCCCGCAGCCCCTCGCCGACCTCGCGTTCATTGTCATACGCTTGGGCAGTGTCGATGTGCCGATAGCCGAGCCGCAATGCCTGCTCGACGATCCGCGCGCAGGTGCGTCCACGCAATTCCCAGGTACCCAGCCCGATCGCCGGGATTTTTGCGCCATTGGCTTCAACAAATAGCATTGGTTGCATCCGCGGACCGTTCCCATTATGGGCTGCGGAAACAGCCGTGCCAACAGATAGCGCTTCGAGCGGAGCGAATTCCGGTACGCGTGAAGAAACGCGCCAAATAAGCGCTAGGCGGGCTCCGGTTCCGTGGCCAGTGCAGCGAACACGGTTTCCGGCGAATGGGCGATCACCGCGAGCAGCGCCCGCGCCGGTCCGCGCGGCACGCGCTTGCCCTGCTCCCAATTCCGGATGGTTTCGACGGGCACGCCCAGCCGTGCCGCGAATTCGGTCTGGGTCAAGCAGGCGCGACGACGAAGGTCGCGCACGGCGGGCAGCGCGGCGGTTTCGCCCGGCGTTGCGTCAGGCATGACGGTCGCGGTTGAAGGCGGCGCCGGCGCGAGGACGGGCATCGTCGGCGCGAGCGGGAACTCCTGCCCGTCACGTAGTTCGACGATCCGCCCGTCCGCTTTCAGCCGCAACCGCTGCATGTTGACCTCGTGGGCCAACATCATCGGCGAAGCGCCTTAAGGTCCGATTAACGATAAATGAGACCTCGTTTTGTTACTTCAGCCCGAACCACAGCGTGGCGATGCCGAGAAACGAGAAGAAGCCGACCACGTCGGTGATCGTCGTGACGAACGTTCCCGACGCCACCGCCGGATCGGCGCGCACCCGGTCCAGCACCATCGGGATCAGGATGCCGCCGAGCGCGCCGGCCACCAGGTTGCAGATGATGGCGAGGCCGATCACGACGCCCAGACCGGGGATCTTGAACCATGCCACCGCCGCGACGCCCGTGATGACGGCAAAGGCGAGACCGTTGACGAGGCCGACCATCGCCTCGCGCATGACAACGCGGAGCGCGTTGTTGGAACCGAGTTCGCGGGTCGCCAGCGCCCGCACCGCCACCGTCATGGTCTGGGTCGCGGCATTGCCGCCCTGGCTCGCCACGATCGGCGCGAGCACCGCGAGCGCCACCATCTTCTCGAGCTGGCCCTCGAACAGGCCGAGCACGGAGGACGCCAGAAACGCCGTCGCCAGATTGACCAGGAGCCAATTGAATCGACCGCGCGCGATGGTCCAGACATTGTCGGACAATTCTTCGTCGCTGGTGACGCCGCCGAGCGCCTTCAGGTCTTCATCAGCCTCTTCCTCGATCACGTCGACGACGTCGTCGATGGTGATGACACCGACCAGCCGGTTGGTGGTGTCGACGACGGGGGCCGCAACCAGATTGTACTTGCCGAACATCCGCGCGACCTCTTCCTGGTCGTCGAGCACCGAGACGCGGCGGCGGTCTTCCTCGATCAGGTCGACAAGCGGCACCGGGCGGCGTGCCCGCAACAGCGTGTCGAGCGAAACCGCGCCCTGCCAGTGCTGTTCGGAATCGACCGCGTAGATCTCGTAGAAGCGGTCAGGCAGATCGGGGGTGTCGCGCATGTAGTCGATCGCCTGCCCGACCGTCCAATCCGGCGGCACCGAGATAAACGCGGTCTGCATCCGGCGGCCGGCGGAATTTTCCGGATAGAGCAGAACGCGCTCGATCGCGACGCGTTCGGGCGGCGGCAGCTTTTCGAGGATCTCCTCCTGGTCCTCCTCGTCGAGGCCCTGGAGCAACTGGACGGCGTCGTCGGACTCCAGTTCGCGAACGCCCTCCGCAACCGTTTCCGGCTCGAGCTCCTCAAGGATCTCCTCGCGGACGGCGTCATCGACCTCGTTGAGCGCCGAGAAGTCGAAATCGGTGCCCGTGATCTCGACCAGGGTGACGCGGTCCTCGGGCTCGAGGGCCGCGATCAAATCGCCGAGATCGGCCTCGTGTAGTTCCGCCACCACCTCGCACAACAACGGCCGGTCGGCAGCATGGATCGCGCGCGCAATCTCCTCGACAAACTCGCGGCGGAGCTGCCCTTCCTCGTCCCGCATCAAAAGATGGTCGAGCACCGATCCCTGGTCCGGTCGCGCTTCGGCGGCTTGGGCAACGTCGATATTCTCGGCCATGCCGCGCCTCGCCGGTTTGACAGAATGAGGGAACTCGTCTGAGCTACGCTTGACGCATTACCCAATCGGCTGCGCCATGCGCAATGCCAAATATCACCAACGGCAAATGACCCTGAAATTCGGTGCGGCGCTGTGCTCGGCGGTCGCGATATTGATGACCTCGGCTGTGGCAGCGACGGCTGCCGAATGTCCCCGCAAGGACGCGCTCGGCACCTCACGCGTTCTCGCGGTGGATGCCGCTACCTACCCGCGCGTGGGCCTCAAGAGCTTTCCACAGACGCTTCCGCTGGAAGACCGCGAAGTGGTGCTGACCTTCGACGACGGACCGTGGCCGCCGACGGACCAGAAGATACTGGCTGCACTGGCGCAGGAATGCGTGCGCGCCACCTTCTTCCTGCTCGGAAGGCGTGCCTCCGAACATCCCGAACTGGTGCGAAGAATGGCCGCCCAGGGGCATACCATCGCGCACCACACCTGGACCCACCACAATCTCAAATACATGAAGCCGGAGGCTGCCATCGGCGAGATCGACAAGGGCATCGCGGCGGTCGAAACGGCGCTGCACCGCGCGGCCACCACGACCCCGACCACGCCGTTCTTTCGCTTCCCTTATTTTGAAATGACGCCCGCCACGCTGGAGACCTTGCAAAGGCGCGGCATCGCCGTGTTCGGCGCCGATCTATGGGCCAGCGATTGGAATCATATGACGCCGGCGCAACAGTTGAAACTGCTCACCGACCGGCTGCAAATTGCCCGCAAGGGCATCATCCTGCTGCACGATCCGAAAGCGCAGACCGCGGCCATGCTGCCGGCCTTTCTGCGCTACCTCCGCGACAATCACTACCGCGTGGTCCACCTCGTCCCGGCAGATGCCAAAACCGTGTCCGGCAAGGCACATTAGGGCCAAAATCGGCATGAAGTTCAGTCGATTAAAGCACGATTCATCGCGTCTCGTGTAAGCATGGCCCGCCTGAAAGATTGAACCTTGGTGCTGGTCGTCGGAACCAAGGTTGGAATGAAGCCGGTGTTCAATGATTGTTAGCGTATTCGAAGGCCCCCGATCGCGGCCATGGGCTGCTTTGTGCATGGGAGCGCTGACCTGCCTCACCGTACAAACAGCTTCCGCCGCCGATTGCCCCGGTCATCCCGACGCCATCGGCACGTCACGCACCATCGTGGTCGATCCGCGCGCCCATCCCATCATCGGCACCATGCAATACCGCAAGACGCTGCCACTCGAAGACCGTGAGGTGGTGCTGACTTTCGACGACGGACCGCTGCCGAAATACAGCGACCAGATTCTCGCTATTCTCGCTGCCCATTGCGCGAAGGCGACCTTCTTCCTGGTCGGGAGCCAGGCCAACGCCAGTCCGGAAGGCGTGCGCAAGGTGCGCGATGCCGGCCACACGGTCGCCACCCACACCCAGAACCATCCAGGCGGCATGGATCGCCTGCCGTTCGACCGCTCCAAACAGGAGATCGAACAAGGCATCGCATCGGTGACCGCGGCGCTCGGCGACGGCACCGCGCCCGCGCCGTTCCTGCGCATTCCCGGACTGCGCCGCACCAACGAGATCGAGGAATTCGCCGCTTCCAAGGGACTTCAGCTCTGGAGCGCCGATTTCCCGGCCGACGACTGGCGCGATGTGTCCGCCAATCGCGTCTATGAGCTCGCGATGCAGCGGCTTGAGCGAAAGGGCAAGGGCATCCTGCTGCTGCACGACATTCAGCCGCGCACCGTCACGGCGCTGCCGAAGATCCTGAGCGAACTGAAGGCACGCGGCTATCGCATCGTCCATGTGGTGCCGGCGACGCCGGAGCGGCCGGCGACGCCGACCGAGCCGCAGCAATGGCAGTTGCGTCCGCCGTCGGAAGTGGTGGCGATTTCGCGCTGGCCGAAGGTCTCGAAATTCGCTGCTGCCGGCCCCGCTGCGCTGCCCGTCCCGGCCTTGTCCAATTTCGACTGGCACACGGCCGATCTTGGTGCGCACGCCCGGCGACGCGGGCGCGGTGTATCCCTGTCACTGGCAACGCCGTGGCCGCACCAGACGAGTTTGCCGCCAGTCGGCACGCTGGCCGCGCTGCCGATTCCGGCGGAGAGTATTTTCAATATCCCGGAATCGACGCGCGTAGCCATGCTGGCCTTGTCCGCGCGGCGGACGACGTCGGTTGCGCAAGTTCGGTCAACGGAAGTCTCCTCGGCAAGGCTCGCCGGGAAATCCCGTCGCCACGACCGCGCAGCGACCGCTCAGCCGCCGGTACCCGCCGGACAGACCGCGCAGGCCCCGGAGGGCGCCAGCGGGACCGCGCCGAAGCCCGCTGCACAAGCGAAGCGGAATGCGCGGTCGGTTCGCGTTGCGGGCTTGAAAAAGCGCTGATCGGCCGCGGTCCCGCCCGATCTATTTTCCTGACGCTGGCCGCCATCGCGACAAAGGCTCAACTGGCCACGATCTTGGCAATGCAGAGCAGGATGACGATGGCGAGAAACAGCAGGTCGATATAGGCCTTGATCTCACCGGCTTGGCGAAGCCCGCTGACTTCGGCGATCGCCTGCTTGCGCGTAGACGTCGAATTCGGCCCCTCGCCCAGCGCCGCCACCAAACGGCGGGCCTCCAGTTCCAGCCGTTCGATGCGCTGGAAGAAGTGAAACGACCGCAGCGCGGATGCCGCATGCATGCCGGCATAGACCAGCACGAGAACCGCGACGACCACGCGATGCTGGTACTTTTCTAGGAAATTCAGAGCAAAATAGACCAGCGCCAGGAACACGAAGTTGGAGAGGAATCGATAGGCGTAGCTCAGAAACAGCATGAAGATGCTCCGGGTGGTCTTGGTAGTCTCGAACGTCCTGGAAGCGCCGAACCGCGGCGAAGCCGGCGGGAATCAGCAGCCGGCAGGCTCATTCAGTTTACGCGAACGGTGCGACGGCAGGGGTATCACCCGCGCCCCGTCCCACAGGAATTGCTGCGGCGTGTCATTGCGGACACGCACCTGCCTCACCTGAACCGATTGTGCAGAAAAAATCTGCAACTTTTGGTCTGAGCGCAGACCGACCGATCAGGCGTGCGGCCATCGCAGCACTGACGCGGTGCGATCCCTATTGCAGGATACCGCAAAGGAGACCCGCCATTTGCGGCGGGTACAAGTTTAGGGAGGAGACTTCAAAATAAGCTGATTCGTGGCACCAGCCGTGTGCCGTAATTCACACACGCTATTCAAAAACAGGTCTTCCCGTCGGGACGACCAAGCTGATCGATGTTCCGGATGGCTCAACGCGGCTATGGCTTGCCTTCGACCATCTTGAGTTTGACGGTCTCGCAGGTCTTCCGCACCTGTTCTGTGAAGATCGAGCATTCCTCGATGCGCTTGAAGATCTTCTTGGCTTCCTCACGATACGAGGCCGCGGTGTCGCGCATGAAGGCAATGGCATTATGCACTTCGGCAGTCATTGCCTCGCATCTCTTCGCCGCGCTGATCAGCTCTGCTCCCATGGCTTCAATTTCCTTGGCGGCGGCTTCATAGTCACGCACCACGGCCTCGGCCGTGAGCGCACCGACGCGGGTGACGCCCTCTTCATGCTCGACGTAGTCCGGCATCGGCCCCGATGGAGCCGCCCTGATCGCAGGAAGGCTCCCTACGACATCTTCCTCAAGCTTGGCTAAATCCAGCGGCGCAGTTTTGTGAAGTCGTTCGATACTCGCCATCGGTCATTCTCCATCACTCGATGAAAAACCCCAGCGCATGAGCATGGCGACCGATTCGTGGCGAAATCCCGCATGGAAGAAAGCAACGAAAAGGCAGACGTGTGAATGCAAGCACCGTGGGATAGTGCCGGGTCGCTTCTGTTGATCCGAAGCGGCACTGGCTCACGCATTAACCATGCCGGCGCATCAGGCTGCGCGTGGCCTACGCTTAATGCGCATTTAACCGTTTTGCATCATTGATTGAGGATCAGCGCAAACTCCTTCAAGCCGCAAGAATTGCGGGCAGCACTCAACCTCTTCAGGAGGATCGATTGAGGACGCTCCTTATTTGCGCGCTGGCTGTCGCCTTGGTCGGTTGCAGCAGCCAACCACCAACACAGCCATCCTGCGTTGGCCTGAACCCGTTAGCCTGTCTGACCGCGGTTCATGTGCCGATCGAACCTGAGTCGTATGAGAGCGATTCTGCCGCAACGAAACCGGTGTCCGCCGTCGCCTTGCGTGGCGACAGGCCGCCCCGATCTCACGCGGACCACGCGGTCCGTCGAACACCCAAGCCAATCAAGGTCGCGGCGAAAGCTACCATTCCCGTTCCGGTTCCTTCTCCGCAAGCGAACCAGCAGACGACGGGCAATGCCGTTGCTTCCCAAGCGCCTCCAGCAAGCGCCACAGATCCGCATCCAACGACTGACGTTCCGCCAACCCGAACGACAGAGGAGCAAGTGGCGGCCGCATCTGCCGTCGCGGAGCGAATGTCGGTCCCGACATTGGATGCGTCGCTGAACGCTCTCGTGGCCGTCCTCGTGACAGGTCCCGACGTCAAGTCGGTCCCCGACCTGGCCGGCAAGACAATTGCGATCGACGATAGATATTCCGAGTTGTCGATCAGCCGCGTCAGGACCGCGATGGCGGCAGCGGGTGCGCCCGACGTCCAACTGACCAAAGGTCAAACCACGGCGATCAGCCGGCTGGTCGGCAAAGAAGTTCCGGCCGCGGTCGTCGGGTTAGTCTCTACCAGAGCCGCGGACAGCTTTCCTGAGATCGCGCGATACAAGACGTTCCAAATCCCGCTCAAACCTCGATCGAGCCGGGCCGAGCCGTGACGGGTTTGCCCCTTGCACCCAAACCGTAAGGTGCCCATCAAAGCCCACCCCGGGAGGAAAGCCTGGACGCAGCTTGATTTTTACGTCAAGGCTAATTATGACTACTGTAGTCACATCCGATCGAGGGTCGTCATGCGTGAAATTCAGCTTCGGGACGCGAAGTCCGGCCTGTCGGCACTGGTTGATAAAGCCGTGGGCGGCGAGCCAGCCGTCATCACGCGGCACGGCAAGCGAGAGGCCGTGATCTTGAGCTATCAGGAATGGCAGCGGCTGTCGCAAGTGCCCTCTTTCGGCCGCCTACTCATGGCGGCGCCACTCGCGCCGGACGATCTGCCGCCGCGCGACACCGAGCCGCTGCGTCAAACCGAGTTCTAGTCGTCTTGTATCTAGTGGACGCCAATGTGATTTCAGCGGGCGCGCCATCGAGATCGGCATCACCGGCGTTGATAACGTGGATGGATGACCATTCCGCTCATCTCTATGTATCGGTGGTGACCATCGCCGAGATCGAGGACGGCATCGCAAAGGCACGGCGCGAGGGCGCGACACACAAAGCGGCCGACCTCGACGCTTGGCTCGAGACGCTGCTGCATCTCTATGGCGAGCGTATTCTCGCCTTCGATACCGCGACCGCTCGACGTGCGGGAGTCCTGTTGGATCGCGCGCGCGGACAAGGGCAAGCGCCGGGTTTCGCCGACATCATCATCGCCGCGACCGCGCTCCAGCACGGACTGACGATCCTGTCGCGGAATCTGAAGCATTTCGCACCGCTCAGCGTGCGCGTGCTCGATCCTTTCGCCGCGCTGCCGCCGGCATCTTGTCCCTGATCAGACAGAGACTTTAGACGCTCTTGGCGATGACGATCCAACGCCAACTGCGCCACGAAGAAACGCCAGACGAAAGCCGCCGAAAATTGATGTACCGGCGGAATTCTCCGATCAGGCGATCGTACATTTTTGAGCATCGTGCGCTCGGAGGGCGGTCGCATGTCCATCGCGCCTTCCTCGGGCGTATTTCGATCGCGGAATCGCCTTGCGGTACTTCTCCGCGCAGCGTAATTTCAACTACACGTAGCTCGTTCGAAAGCAATCAATCGGGTTCGGCCTAGCGGGAGAGAGCGATGGCGGACGTCCCATGGCACCTTTCCGGTGACTACTTCGAGAACTGCAGTTGCAGCATCGTGTGTCCCTGCCTCGTGTCGGCGGCCCCTCCGTTGACCTCGCGACCGACCGAGGGCTTCTGTAACGTCCCGCTGATCTTCCACATCGAAAGCGGCCGCTATGGCGACATCACGCTCGATGGACTCAATGTCCTGATCATCCTCCACGCACCTGGGGTCATGGCAGACGGAGATTGGTCGCTGGCCGTCTATATCGATCAGCGCGCCGACGATCAGCAGACCGAGGCCCTAGCTGCGATCTTTACCGGCGCTGCCGGTGGTCCTATGGCCGCGTTCACACCGCTGATCAGCAAGAACCTGGGACTGCGCAAGGTCCCAATCACATTCAGGATCGACGGCAAGACGCGGTCCGCTGAGATCCCGGGCATTCTGCACATGTCCGTCGATCCGTTGCCGACCATGCATCCGAGCGGGGAAATGTGGGCGAACATCGGCCATCCCGTTAGCCCCGACAACATGGTGTTGGCAGCCGGCGCCTCCGGCAACACGTTCAGCGATCATGGCATGCGCTGGGATAATTCCGGCAAGAACGGCCTCTATGCGCCGATCCGCTGGTCGAACCAAGCGTGATGCAGTTCCTGGTACGGCCCTGTAACAAGGCCAGCAACATCAGTCGCAAATGACCGACAGCCCCCTGGAAATCGTGCTGCGGCGCGATCGCTGGGTCGTCGGCGGCGCGATCGGGATCATTGTCGCGCTGGCATGGGGCTATATGCTCTGGCTCGCCAATGACATGGACATGGGCGGCATGGACATGACCGGGTTCCGCATGATCCCGGCCGGAATCGGAATCATGTTGCCGGCCAACGAGCCATGGCGAGCGATCGAGTTCGCGTATGTGTTCCTGATGTGGGCGGTGATGATGGTCGGAATGATGGCACCCTCGGCAGCGCCCATGATCCTCATGTACGCCCGCGTGGGTCGACAGTGGAAAGCGCAGGGCAAGCCGTTCGCCGCGACCGGCTGGTTTGCGGCCGGTTATCTCCTCGTCTGGAGCGGCTTTTCGCTGGCAGCCACCTTTCTCCAATGGGTGATCGAACGGGCAGCCCTGCTGGATTCCCGGATGACGATCGCCAGCAACCTGCTCGGCGCAATCGTGCTGATCGCGGCGGGAGTCTATCAATGGACACCGCTCAAGGACGTCTGTCTCGCCCAATGCCAGTCGCCGTTTCAGTTCCTGATGCGCCACGGCGGCTTTCAGAACCACCTGCGAGGCTGCCTGCTGCTGGGGCTTCGGCACGGAGGCTATTGTGTCGGCTGCTGCTGGGTTTTGATGGCGCTTTTGTTCGTAGGCGGAGTGATGAACGTGCTTTGGATTGCGCTTTTGGCGCTGCTTGTCCTTTTGGAGAAACTTACGCCGGTTGGACGCTGGATCGCGCGTGCTGCCGGCATTGCATGTGTGGCCGCGGGCGCTTGGCTGCTAGTGTCGTAGCCGCCGTGATGAGAACCTGCTTGCTCAGTTCGAATTGCCATCAGCAACACCGCAAGTGCAACTCGACCTTACTGTCCCCCATTGCTTTCTGTCCGCGCCTACGAGGTGAGAGCATGGCAACGCCTTTCGGAGCGAACCCGCGGTTGCCAACGCAATCGAGATGAAACTCCAGGTCATTGTCATGCCTGTTGCGGACGTGGATCGCGCCAAGCCGCCGGCTAACCGCTGCGTGTACGAAATCGCGTGGCGCTCGTTGATGGTGGCGCTCGTTGATGAGAGTGCGAACCCGCCGATTTCTACGCTGGGCTACACCACTGCCCTCTCGTGACCAAACAACGGTTTTCCTTGGCGGGGCATTGGTACAAAGAAGGCTGCGACGACTACCAGAGCAAACGCTCGGCCAGGAGATCAAACATGGAAGGTTAGCGGAAGAGCACTCTAGAATTCGCTGCGGGTTACAACGTGGGAATAGAAAGATCACGAAAACATTTTTCGTATCAATGTCTTATTGCCTTGGTGCGCTCGGAGGGACTCGAACCCCCACGATGTTACTCACTGCCACCTCAAGGCAGCGCGTCTACCAATTCCGCCACGAGCGCTTGGGATACCGGCTGGAAGGATTGCAGCCCGCCGGATCAACGGCTGCGATGTAACAAATCAGGGATGGAGGGACAAGGAAGTTTTGCGCTCCGATAACTACCTGACATCAGGGGATTTCGGCAGCATTTGCTTGACTTCGACCGCGATGCGGTTGCGATCGACCAGAACCACGCCAGAGGCAATGGGCAAGTTATTGGCGAGGATCTTGACCTCGTCCGCCTCGGTGGCGTCCAGTTCGATAATGGCGCCGCGGGAAAGCCGCATCACCTGGTGGATGGGCATGGTGGTGGTGCCGAGCACCACCATGAGATCGACGCTGACTTTATCGAGGGTGGCCACTTCTGAACCGCCAAAGGGGACTAAATTGGTGTGGTTCCCACCTGAACACGTTATGGTTAGCCAATGGTTAATGACCGCCAAAGCCTTGATTTAACGACCTTCGCGCAAGCCCAAGGCGGCGGCGGGGTCGAATGGCGGATTTCGGCGGAACCGGTACCCTATCCCGAGGCCGTGGCTGCAATGGAGGCCCGCGCGGCCGAGATCGCCGAGCGGAAGGCGGCCGAACTGGTCTGGCTTCTGGAGCACCCCCCGCTCTATACCTCCGGCACCAGCGGCAGGCAGGACGACCTGCTCGAGCCGCGCTTCCCGTTGTTTACCACCGGCCGCGGCGGACAGCTCACCTATCACGGTCCCGGCCAGCGGGTGGCCTATGTGATGCTCGACCTCAAGCGGCGGCGGCCGGACGTGCGCGCCTATGTTGCCGGCCTCGAAGAGTGGATCATCCGCACGCTCGATGCCTTCAACGTGCGCGGCGAGCGCCGCGAGGATCGTGTCGGTGTCTGGGTCAGGCGGCCGGACAAGGGTGTCGGCCACGAAGACAAGATCGCCGCGATCGGCGTGCGGTTGCGGCGCTGGGTGTCGTTCCACGGCATCGCCATCAATGTCGAGCCGGAGCTTTCGCATTTTTCTGCCATCGTCCCCTGCGGCGTTGTCGATCCGCGTTACGGGGTGACCTCACTCGTGGACCTCGGCCTGCCCGTGACGATGGAAGACGTCGACATCGCGCTCCGGCGGGCGTTCCAGGAAGTGTTCGGAACGACCATGGCAGACCTGCCCGCGACAACGGCCTGAAACTGTCGATCGGTACCGCTTCCATCGCGGCTCTCTCTTGAGGTCTTCCGCCACGGCGAGTGCGGCCACATATCAGAGGCAGGCGGTGAACAGCGGAGGTCGCGGTGATGTCGCACAGGCTTCCCTTCGAGAACCGATGGACCAACAGCACGCACGCCTGGGAATGGAATTGCGCACTTGACCGACTGGGCGTGGCGAACGTGCGCGCCATGTTCGCGGATCACGAACTGCATCATCCGACCAGACTTAGCGTCACGATGAACATTCCCGCCGGATTCGTTCGCGACTGGCTGGCATTCCACGATCGCCGCGCGGCGCGTCAGCAACTGCTTTGGCGAGCCACCGTGATTGCGCTCGCACTTGTCGCAGCAACCGCGGCCGTGCTGGATGTGCTGATCGTGTGAAGCGGAGAGCCGCTCGGCGGACGAACCGCGATGCCGGCGTCGCGCTCGGGCGCATTCGAAGGTCTGTTCGGCGCCACGAGTCGCGCCTGCGCGTGGAAGCGGCTGTCCAACCGCCGTCAAATGCTCGCCTTCAGGAAATCAACGAAAGCCCGAACCCGCGGGATGGTTTGCCGCCCCGGCAGGATCAGGGCCGTGATCGGTTGCGGATCGGGATCATGGCAGTGCGACAGCACCGGAACCAGCCTGCCGTCCTTCACGGCCGCCTCCCCCAGAAAGTCGCCAAACCGCACGAGACCTGCGCCGGCGAGCGCAAGGTCGAGCAGGAAATCGGCGCTATCAGAGCGGATCGATCCTTTCACCGGCACGATGATCCGTTTGCCTTGCTCGAACATCGGCCATTGCGCGAGCCGCGAGAAGCCGCTGAGCTGCAGGCAATTGTGTCGGGCGAGATCGGCGGCTTGTTCGGGAATGCCATGGCGCTCCAGATATCGTGGGCTGCCGGCGATGACGCGCCTGACTTCGCCGAGGCGAACCGCGATCAGCTCGCTATCGCCAAGCGGCCCGACCCGGATCGTGACATCGACCTGGTCGGCGATCGGATCGATGCGGTGATCGCTCACCGAAAGATCGACTGCTATTTCTGGAAACCGGTCCATGAACGGCGGCAGCAGTCGCGCAAGCCGGTGCCTTGCGAACGCGGTGCCGCTGTTGATCCGCAGATGGCCGCGCGGACGTCCATGGACGGAGGCGACATCGGCTTCGGCGGCCTCGACCGCAGCCAGGATACTTCTCGCGTGAACCAGGAACGTTTCGCCCTCCTGCGTCAGCACCAGCCGCCGCGTCGTCCGATGCAGCAGTTTGGCCCCGATGCGGCGCTCCAGTCTCGTCACGATCCGGGAGACGCCCGAGGCGGTCAGTTCGATTTCGGCGCCCACGGCCGCAAAACTCCCCAGATCGACCGTTCGGACGAAAACCGCGAGGTCTGACATCGGGTGCATCAGCATATTCATGATTTTTCGGTATCAGTGTCTCGCAAAATCGAGAATTTATCTCTTTTCTTAGCACGAATAGGACGGAGCTCCCAACGATTTGGAGGTCTTCCCATGCCCCTCGCCCGCATCGCCGTTCCGGCCCATCTTGCACCGGCCAGAATTCGCGCCCTTGCCGACGCCGTGCACGAGGGTCTCGTCGAGACCTGCGGCGTGCCGCCCAAGGATCGGTTTCAGCTCGTTTCGACCTACGCGCGCGAAATGATGTTCATTGACCCGACATTCCCGGATGTCGCGCGCACATCGGATGCGTCGATCATCGAGATTTTGTTTCTCGCAGGGCGCACGGTCGATCAGAAGAAAAATCTGTTTCGGTGGATTGCGAATCGGGCCGTCGACGCCGGATTTTCAGCAGACGACATCATGATCGCGCTGACTGAAAATGCGCCGGTCGACTGGTCGCTTGGACGCGGACTTGCATTCGGCGACCACCACGCGCCGATGGCAACCAGCCCAGCGGCCGCCCGCTAACAGCAAGCCGTGCGGACGCGCTCGCGCCGTCCGCACGTCGATCTTCACGCCGCAGCCTTCCGCGGCGCGACTTCGAGCTGGCCGGCGATGTAGCGGCACTCCTGGGTGAGGCCACCGAAGCCGTAGGCATCGCCCTTCACTTCATCGACATGGGCGTAGCTCTCCTCGTGCAGCGGCCCGAGCAATTCGCCCATGCGCTGGAATAGCGCGGCGAGATAGGCTGCCTTCTCGTCCTTGGTGTTGGTGCCTTCGCTGATGTGGACGTCGAGCCAGAAACTAGCGAGGCTCTGCTCGGCGAGCGATTTGCCGCCGGCGAACCAGTCGGCGGCATCGACTGACTTCACGATGACGGCAGTAACCTTCGGATCCTTGCGCAGGATTCGCGCGGTGAGATCGCTGACAGCAGACGCAATCTCGGCCTGCAGCGACGGGGCCTTACGGACGCTGGAATAGGTGACGGTGATGAGCGGCATGGTCGTTCTCCTTGAGTTGGCGCGCTGGCATTGCGCTTCCCTCTAGCTAGACCCGCGGCCATCATTTTTGTATCTTATCTTTATTCATATCAATGATAAGTCATGTTGATGATGCCATGAGCACGCTGGATATCGATACGGTGCAGGCCTTCCTCCTGGTCGCCGAACTGCAAAGTTTCACGCGCGCCGCCGAAGCGCTTGGCACGACGCAGGCCGCCGTCAGCATGAAGCTGCAGCGGCTGGAGAGCGTCGTGGGCCGGCGGCTTGTCGAGCGCTCGCCGCGCACCGTCGCGCTGACCGCCGAGGGCGTTGCCTTCCTGCCCCACGCCCGTGCTTTGATCGAGGCGCATGACCGCGCGCTGTCGGGCGACAAGCCCACGCGTCCGCAATTGTCGCTCGGGATCTCCGATCACGCCGCGGGCCCCGAACTGGTGCCGTTGCTCGAACGGCTGCATGCGGTGTCGTCGCACTTGGCGCTTTCCGTGACCATCGGCTTCTCGCGCCAGATACTCGACGCCTATGATGCCGGCGAATTCGATGCCGTGGTGGTCCGCCAGGAAGGCAGCCGCCGCGGCGGCGAGAAGCTGACTGAAGACGGCTTCGGCTGGTTTGCCGCCAAAACTCTGGCCTGGCGCCGCGGCGAGACGCTGCCACTGGCGATGCTGGCGCCGCCCTGCGGCGTACGCGCGCTTGCCGTCCGTGCCCTCGACAAGGCCGGCATCGCCTGGAGCGAGAGCTTTGTCGGCGGCGGTGTCACTGCCGTGGCCGCCGCGGCATTGGCCGGCCTCACGGTAGCGCCACTGGCCCACCGGATCGCGCCACCGGGCCTGGTCGATATCGGGCCGGCCGAAGGACTGCCGCGGCTCGCTTCCTCGAAGGTGATGCTGCACTCGAAGGTCAGCGACCCAGCCAAGCTCGCGGCGCTGCGGACGCTGGCGGCGACATTCAGACGCGTGGCCGCAGCGCGGTAACCCACCATTTCGTTAAAAACCCAAACGGCCGTGGAACCAATCGGCAGGACATGCGTTTGCGCCAGTTAAATGGGCAGGTCGGATGTTCAAAAAGGATCAGCAGCAGCAAAGGGATCTATTCGAAAGCGAGCGCAATTTCCGACTCCTGGTTGAAGGCGTTTCCGACTACGCGCTCTACATGCTGGATCCGACCGGCGTGGTGACAAGCTGGAACATCGGCGGCCAGCGGATCAAGGGTTACGCCCCCGCCGAAATCATCGGACAGCATTTTTCCTGCTTTTATACCGACATCGACCGCGCGAATGGCAAGCCGCTTCGCGCCTTGCGCATTGCCCGGGAACAGGGCCGCTACGAGGAGGATGGCTGGCGCGTTCGCAAGGGCGGCACGTTCTTCTGGGCCAGCGTCGTCATCGACCCGATTTACGAGGACGGCAAGCTCGTCGGCTTCGCCAAGATCACCCGCGACATTACCGAACGCCGCGAAGCCCAGCTCAAACTCGAACGGATGCACCAGCAGCTCGCGGAATCGCAGAAGCTCGATGCGCTCGGCCAACTGACCGGCGGCGTGGCGCACGATTTCAATAATCTTCTCATGATCGTCAGCGGCAGCCTTCACACGTTGAAGAAAGCGGTGGGCAACGATCCCAGGTGCCTGCGGGCGCTGTCGGCGATCGAAGGAGCGACCAAACGCGGCGCCTCCCTCACCAGCCAGTTGCTGACATTCGCGCGGCGGCAGAGCGTCAATCCGCAGGCCGTCGACGTCGCCGAGCAGATCGATGCGATGCGCGAGGTGCTCGACAGCGGCGTCGGCAACGCGGTGAGCCTGCAGATCGCCGTCGACCCGGGCGTCTGGCCGGTGATGGTCGACGTCACCGAGTTCGAGACGGCGCTGGTCAACCTCGTCATCAACGCGCGCGACGCCATGACCGGCGGCGGCGTCATCACGATATCGGCGCACAACGACACGCCAGGTGAGGCCGAGACAGAACATGTCGCGATCTCGGTGGAAGATACCGGTACCGGCATCGCACCCGATGTGCTCGGCAAGGTCTTCGATCCCTTCTTCACCACCAAGCCGATCGGAAAGGGCACGGGTCTCGGACTATCGCAGGTTCACGGCTTCGCCCATCAGGCCGGCGGAACGGTCAAGGTGGCGAGCGAGCTCGGCAAGGGCACGAAGATCACAATCCTGCTGCCGCGAAAGGAGCCCGCTGATGCTGCCGGGGATGTCGACGCGGTTGAAACCGGCGGAAGCGGCACCGTGCTGCTGGTGGAGGACAATCCTGATGTCGCAGCCGTCAGCACTGGCCTGCTCGAACAGCTCGGCTACACCGTGCGCAGGGTAGCGAGCGCCGAGGCCGCGTTGCGCGAAATCGAACTCGACGGGATAGACCTCGTCTTCTCCGACATCGTGATGCCCGGCAAGATGGACGGCCTCGGCCTGGCGCACCATTTGAAGGCCGTCAGACCCGGGCTGCCGATCCTTCTAACCAGCGGCTATAGCGATTCCGCGCGGAATGTGCGCGGCGACTTTCCGATTCTGCGCAAGCCCTACGAAATCCACGAGCTCAGCCAGGCGATCGCGAAACTGCCGCGGTGATGGCTGGCTGGTGGATCACTGCCCTCCTCACAAGATCGCCTCGAAGGCGCTGCGCAGCGTTTCGTGCCGGAACACAAAACCGTTGCTGAGCGCCTTGTTCGGCAACACGCGCTGGCCGCCCAGCAGCAATTCATTGGCGAAATCGCCGCCGATACGACGCAACAGCCCGCCGGGGATGCGGAACACCGCAGGCCGGCGCAGGCGACGGCCAAGCTCTTCGGTGAATTTCAGATTGGTGACCGGGATCGGCGCCGTCGCGTTGACCGGTCCTGAGATCTCGGGGCGCGCGATCACATGGGCGATCAGGCGGATCAGGTCGTCGCGCTCGATCCACGACATCCACTGCCGGCCCGAACCGAGCGGCCCGCCGAGGCCGAACTCGAACGGCGTCAGCATTCGCGTGATGAAGCCGCCGTCGGTGCCGATCACGAGGCCGATCCGCAAGTAGACCACCCGCACGCCGTACTCTTCCGCCGGACGCGCTGCCTTTTCCCAGGCGTCGCAGAGTTCATGGCTGAAGCAGGCATGCGACTTGGCCGATTCCGTCAGCACTTGGTCCTGCCAGAGCCCGTACCAGCCGATCGCCGAGCCTGAGACCAGCACCGCCGGCTTGCGCTCGAGCCGCGCGATCAGACGGATGACATCGCCAGTCATGTTGATGCGGGAATCCAGGATTTTGCGGCGCTTGGCTTCGGTCCACAGCCCGTTGCCGATCGGCTCGCCCGCGAGATTGACGATCGCATCGATACGGGTGTCGGCCGGAAGCTGGTCGAGGCTCGTGATCAGCGTGACCGGCGGCGGCAGCATCTCGATCTTGGCGGGGTTGCGCACCAGCGCGATCACCTGATGCCCTGCCTCGCTCTGGCCTGCCACCAGGCGGCTGCCGATGAATCCGGTAGCGCCGGTGACCAGCACCGTCTGCCGGTCGGGCAGTTTTTCGACCAGGCTTGCCGCCGGCGCACTCGTCATTCGCGAAAGGCGCTTTGACGCGGTGAAATCGCGCAGCCCGCATAGGGCAGCGCCGACGGCCGCAGCCGCCGCGATCAGACTGAGCCATCCTGTGTAAGCCGATTTGACGCCGGTCGGCTGCCCCGCCCAACCGATGAGGACCGGCAGCAGCAGCACCAGAATGGCGCCGTAATTGATCGCGAGCAGCGTGTGATTGATGCGTTCGCTGGCCGGCAATTTCCGGCTCATGTCCTCCTCGACGAAATCCATCAGCGTGATGACGATTTCCGCAACGAGCACCACGATGATCAGCATGGCAAAGACGCCGTGCACTTCCAGCCAGCCCAGCACCAGGAACAAGAGGGCGTAGAGCATGTTGCGCAACGCATGAAGCTGCAGCTCATAGCGCTGCGATGGTCGCCATGCGAGCCGCTCGGTCAGCTCATGGTGGTAGAACGTGTCGAACACGCCCATCACGACCTGAACGGCGATCAGGATCCAAAGCAACGACGTCATGATGCGGCCTCCATGAACACGGCGGACTGACGAATGAGCCTGCCAAGGCGGGGGTGAACGATCTCGAGCGTGAAACGGAACGTGCCGCCGCCGAGGTCGGAATGGGTCACGGTGAGATCGCCGGGCGTAAGCCAGGGTGGAAGCAGCAACCGCAACGGCCCGATCTGCATGGAATAGCCGACGCTGCGAAACACCAGGGCTTCGTGCTCGACCGCTATGCGCAACGCCATGCTGACGCCGTAGCCGACATATTCTTCCAGCCCGGTCGGCCCGGCGAACCGTTTCGCCGAGTGAATGACCTGCGGAAAGCCGTTGCTGCGCGCGCAGATCCGGGTCCAGATCTGGCCGCCGCTCGCCGCATCTTCGGTCACCATCACGGCCATCGAGACGCCGGTCTCAGTGCATAGCGGAAACGGCCCGCCGATCACGCGCGCGAGCTGCGCCAGCCACCAGCCGGCGCGGCTAAAACTCGCCTCCTCCACCGTGCCGACATAGACGACAGTTTCGCCATCGGCGAAGCGCTTGGAAAATCGCCGCCAGATCGCCAACGGCAGTCGGCCCCACTCCTCGTCGGGCAACAGATCGTGGAAGCGGTGGTCGTCGAGCAGGATCGAGGCAGGGGTTGCGGGAAACCCGGGTACTCTCGTGGACACCATCACACGCTCCTGCTCTGCCCCTCTGCCCTATTTGGTTTTCCCCGCCGGCAAGAAGCTGACGATCTTCTCGCCAAGCTTGATCAGCGCGGCCAGCCTCGGCCGCGGCACGTTGAGCATCTGCGCGTACCAGCGGTCGACCAGTTCGGTGAAAGCCAGCATTTCCTTCAGCCGCTTGGCCGCGACTGGGCTGATGGTCGGATCGTCAGCGGCGTCGGAAACGCAGGCACGCAGCGCATCGATGGCCGGATCGATCTCGCGCTCCTTGCGGCGTGCGGCGATCCGCGCCGCCACTTCCCAGATGTCGGTTTCCGCCTCAAAATGATCGCGCCGGTCGCCGAGAATCGGCACCCGCCGGATCAAATTCCAGGCCAGCAGTTCTTTGATGGAATTGGACACGTTGGACCGCGCCATGCCGAGCGTCTCGGCGATATCCTCCGCGGTCATCGGCGCCTCGGCGAGATACAGCAGACCGTGGATCTGGCTGACCGAGCGGTTGACGCCCCACTCGTCCCCCATATCACCCCAGTGCAGGATGAACCGCTCGACCACGGCAGGAAGTTTCTTTTTGTCGGTCTTTTCTGTCATGACAGAAATATCTGACGTTACTGTGCGGCTGTCAAGGCCCCTTGCGGTTTGGAGGACCCTGATCCGCGCATCGAGCTTTCCAAGAGGGTCTTGGTTCCCGAAATGGAACTTGGGTTCGTAGTTCCGTGTTTTCCCGGTCAGCTCGTTAACCGCCCAGTACCGGTCGCGTCTTAGACTCCGCTGGCACGCTGCCAGCAACGAGGTCTGGCGCGGCATCAAGGCACGGAATGCCCCATCGAAATCCCCCAGACCCCGGCGGGCCGCTGCGGCGGGTGACATCGACGTCCCTGGTCATCGCCTTTGCGCTGGTCATGACCGCCTGCATCCTCGGCGTCATGGCCTGGAAGGTGCTCGACGCCAAGAAGGCGGCGCTGGCGAGCGGCCGCTCCGAGATCCAGAACCTCGCGCATTCGCTTTCCGAGCATGCCTCGCACACCATCCAGGCGGTCGATATCGCGATGGGCGGGATGGTCGACTTGCTGAAATACAGGGATCCCGATCCAGACCGGTTCAACAGATACCTCGCTGAAACGGCGAAAACGCTGCCCCAATTGCGGAGCATCGGCGTCACAGATGCCAAGGGCAACTGGACTTATTCGTCATTGGCGGAGACACCGCGCCAAACCGTCTCGGATCGCAGCTATTTCGCCTACCATCGTGACAAACCGGACAACACGCTTCGGATCAGCGAACTGATGCAATCCCGTGTGGACGAGCAACCCTCCATGATCGTTCTTTCGAAACGCATCACCAAGCTCGACGGCAGCTTTGGCGGGGTCGTCGCAGCAGCGATCGAAAAGGATTACCTCAATAGCTTTTACCGGACATTCCAGCTCGGCCCCGACGGCGGCATCAGCCTGATACGGAATGATGGTGCGCTCCTGATGCGCTGGCCGCAGTCGGACAAGAGCACGGATCTCTCCAAGACCGACCTATTCAGGAAGCATCTCAAGCAAAGTTCTGTCGGATACTACAAGATCATCTCGCCGTTCGACGGCATCGTGAAGCACCTTGGCTATGAGGAGACACCGCACTACCCGATGGTGGTCACCGTGGCCATATCGGAAGACTGGCTGCTTTCCGAATGGTGGAAGGGATTGCGGACCGACGCCATCGTCGCCGGCGTTCTGCTCTGCATGATCCTGATGCTGGCGGCGTTGGTTGCCCTGCAATTCCGCTTCCGCAGCAAGACGGAGCGCGCGCTGCGCGAGCGCGAGGCGCATTATCGCCTGCTGGCCAACAACATCGCCGATATCATCATCCTCATCGATGCCAACAGCCTGCTCCGCTATGTTTCCCGATCGGCCGAGCCGGTGCTGGGATTGCGTCCAAAAGATCTGGTCGGCAAGTCATGCTTCGACCTGGTCCATCCCGACGACAGGGACAGCGTCAAAGCGGCGACCATCCGGCTCGACGGCGCCGATAGCGTCAGTACGGTCGTGTTTCGGCACTATCGGGGCGACGGGACGCTGGCGTGGGTGGAAAGCAAGTTCAAGATGGCCTCCGCAACCAGCGACCCGGCGCGGACGGAATTCCTCTGCGTCATCCGCGATGTGACTGAACGGAAGCGGATGGAGGATGAGCTGACCCAGCTCAACCGCCGCCTCACCCAGCTCGCCGCGACTGACGGGCTGACCGGGCTCACCAACCGCCGCACCTTCGATGGCTTCCTGCGGCGCGAATACGGAGCCTGCGAAGAGATTTCGGTGCTGCTGTTGGATATCGACAATTTCAAGGGCTACAACGACACCTACGGGCACCAGGCCGGCGACCGTTGCCTGCAGGCGGTTGCAAAAGCCATCGGCAATGCGACCGACAACACGTCAGGCCTGTCCGCGCGCTATGGCGGCGAGGAATTCGCCGTCGTATTGCCGAACAGCTCGGGAGACGATGCCTTGAAGATTGCCGAATCCATCCGGCTGACGGTTCGGGCGCTCGGCATTCCGAACACGGCCTCGAGCCGAGGCCACATTACCATCAGTGCAGGCGTTGCCGCAAAAACCCGTTCGACGATCGACGAGGCCGCGCTGGTGGGAGAAGCCGACATCGCCCTCTACGAGGCAAAGCGCCTCGGCCGCAACCGCAGCATCGTGTATTCCTCAGTCGACTTGCAATATGTCGACAGCGCCTCCATCCAGCACGACGGCGAGTTCGCGCCGGGCGAACGGACGCATTAGCCAGGGCGCGGAGCTGTCATGTAGCTGTGCAAAAAGCAGCTCGCTCAATATCCGCCTGCTGGACGCGAAAAGCCAACACCGGCCCTACTCCACGATTTTCCAATAGGAGTCCTTGCGGATCACCTTCCCGTTGCGAAACGTGTAGAAGTCACAACCTCGGACCTCCTTTCTCGTGCCCTCGCGGGTGGTGCCTGTGAGTGTCCATTTTGAGATGCCGGTCTCGGCAGTCGAATCCACAAAATGCTCATCGTTGCCGTAGTGGACGTCAGGCAGACCTTCGAAGCGTGTTGCCAGCGCTTCCCGTACGTTCCGTTTGCCCTCGAAACGAGTCCCCCAAGGCTCGCTTCCCCGCGGCATCTCCAGGACGCAATCGTCAGAAAAGAACGCCATGATGCGATCAAGATCGTGCGCGTTGAAGGCATCACATAAACCCGTCAGCGTCGATCGAATGTCCATCGCCCGTCTCCGCCCAGTCGGATGGTTGATATTTGCTCTGTGCGTTCGATCTCCGAATAGGCCATTGGCGACTGGGTCGGTCAAGGTCGGAGGCCCCCCGCGAACGGGCCCTGGTTCAAACAGCCACCGACGTTATATCGTCGGGAGCACCGAGAACCGCTCCCCTGCCCGCCGCAGCTTCAGCATCTCGGGATTGCCGGCGTCGTCGTGTACCGCCTCGACCCGGGCCGATGACGGCCCTCGCCGGCAAGCCGAGATCATCGCGGTCACCGGCTCCGCGGGACCTGCGAACAACGCCTCGACACGGCCGTCCCTGCGGTTGCGCACCCAGCCTTCGAGATCGCGCGCCCGTGCCGTGTCGTCGACCCAAGCGCGATAGCCGACGCCCTGCACCCGGCCGCTTATCGTGACATGACGAATTGCATCGCTCATTTGTTCTTCAACCCGAGAAATGCGCCGGCGCGCGACTTTACTTCGGCATCGCGCATGGCCCGGCTGGTCAACTCGGCAGACGCAAGGCCGTTCAAATTTTTCGGCGAGGTTCCCTCACGCAACGCCTTCAGCGTCTGGTAGACGGCCTGCGTTGCGGCGGCGAATGGCGCGTGGCCCTGCAGCGCGATCCGCACGCGCTGACCGGCGAGATAATCCAGCGCCGTCATCTCCTCGGGCGCACCACCGAGCACGATCGGCAATCTCGTCGCGGCGGAAATCGCTTCCAGCTCGCCCCGGCTCTTGATGCCGGTGAAGAACAGCGCATCGACGCCGGTGGCCTCATACGCTTTCGCCCGCGCGATCGCGTCGTCGAGGCCGGTGACGGACACGGCGCCGGTGCGGCCGATGATGACCAGCGAGGAATCGCTGCGGCCGTCGAGCGCGGCCTTCATCTTGCCGACGCCCTCCTCCAGCGGAATCAATTGCGTTCCGGCCTGCCCGAACGCCTGCGGCAAGAGCGTATCCTCAATCGTGAGGCCAGCGGCGCCGGCAGCCTCGAGTTCATGCACGGTACGGCGAACATTGAGCGCATTGCCGTAGCCGTGGTCGGCGTCGACCAATACCGGCAGTGTCGAAGCACGCGACATCCGGCGCATCTGCTCGGCCAACTCCGTCAGTGTGATCAGCGCAATATCGGGATCGCCGAGAACGGCAAGCGAGGCCACCGACCCGCCGAACATGCCGAGCTCGAAGCCGAGGTCTTCGGCAATGCGGATCGAGGTCGCATCATAGACCGATCCCGGGCGGATGCAGGTGAAGCTGCCGAGGATGGAACGCAGAGCTTCGCGGCGTTTGCGGAAAGACATCAGGAGGCTCCTCATTCGTCATTGCGAGGAGCGCAGCGACGAAGCAATCCATACTTCCTTTGCCGCACGATGGATTGCTTCGCTGCGCTCGCAATGACGGGGGTTTCGTCTACGCAAACTCCAAAATTAACGCGTCCACCGCCAGTGTGGCGCCGGCCGCGGCATGGATCTTCTTCACGGTGCCGTCGCGTTCGGCGCGCAACACGTTCTGCATCTTCATCGCCTCGACCACGGCCAACGTCTCGCCGGACTTGACCTCCTGCCCTTCGGCGACCGCAATCGACACCACGAGCCCCGGCATCGGGCACAGCAGCTTCTTGCCGGTGTCGGCCGCCGAGTTCACCGGCATCAGTCGCGCGGCGGCAGCCTCGCTTTCGGTGAAGACGTTGACTGCAACTTCAAAGCCTTGGTGCGCGAGGCGGAAGCCGTTCGGGATTGCGCGTACCTGCATTGCGACCAAGTGGCCGTCGATGGTGCCGTGCCAGACCGGCTCGCCCGGCGTCCAGCTCGAGATCAGGTTGTGCGGATTGCCCGGCAGGCCATCGGCGCCGATGAAACGCACCGCGATGCCGTCGGCCTCGCGCGCCACGTCCAGCGCGATTTCGTCGCGGCCGAGCCACACCGCGCGGCGACGTTCACGCTGCACCAGGCGGCCGGTCAACTGACCGGAAATCTGGCGCTTGCGCTCGCCGAGCACGTGATCGATCGCGGCACCCACGGCGGCCAGCCGCCGCGCGATCTCGCCTTCCGGCGGATGCGCCGAAAACCCTTTTGGAAATTCCTCTGATATGAAGCCGGTGGAAAGCTTGCCTTCGCGCCAGCGCGGATGGTTCATCAGCGCCGACAGGAACGGAATGTTGTGACGGATGCCGTCGACGTAGAACGCGTCGAGCGCCGTGGCCTGTGCCTCGATCGCGGCGGCTCGTGACGGCGCGTGCGTCACGAGCTTGGCAATCATCGGATCGTAATGGATCGAGATCTCGCCGCCCTCCTGCACACCGGTGTCGTTGCGGATGGTAACGCCGTCCTGGCTCGCTTCCGCCGGCGGCCGGTATTTCACCAGCCGGCCGATCGACGGCAGGAAGTTGCGGAAGGGATCCTCGGCATAGACGCGCGATTCCACGGCCCAGCCGGTCAGCGTGACGTCCTTCTGAGTGATGGAAAGCTTCTCGCCGGCCGCGACCCTGATCATCTGCTCGACCAGGTCGATGCCCGTGACCAGTTCGGTGACGGGATGCTCGACCTGCAGACGGGTGTTCATCTCCAGGAAGTAAAAGCTCTTATCCTGGCCGGCGACGAATTCGACGGTGCCGGCCGAATCGTAATTCACCGCCTTCGCCAGTGCCACTGCCTGCTCACCCATCCTGCGGCGGGTGGTTTCGTCGAGCAGCGGCGACGGCGCTTCCTCGATGACCTTCTGGTTACGGCGCTGGATCGAGCATTCGCGCTCGCCAAGATGGATCACATTGCCATGCTTGTCGCCGAGCACCTGTATTTCGATGTGGCGGGGATCGACGATGAACTTTTCGATGAAGACGCGGTCGTCGCCGAACGAGGATTTCGCTTCCGCCTTGGCGAGATTGAAGCCCTCGACGACTTCCTTCTTCGAGTACGCGATCCGCATGCCCTTGCCGCCGCCGCCGGCGGAGGCCTTGATCATCACGGGGTAGCCGATCTCGTCGGCGATCTTCACCGCGTGCTTTTCGTCCTCGATCACACCGAGATGTCCCGGCACGGTCGAGACTTTTGCCTTCGCGGCGGCCTTCTTGGATTCGATCTTGTCGCCCATCGCGGCAATGGCGCCGGGATTGGGGCCGATGAAGACGATACCCGCCTTGGCGAGCTCGCGCGGAAACGCCTCGCGCTCGGAAAGAAAGCCATAACCGGGATGCACGGCCTCTGCGCCGGTCTTGCGGCAGGCATCGATAATCCGGTCGATCAACAGATAGCTCTCGGCGGCCGCCGGCGGGCCGATCAGCACGGCCTTATCCGCCATTTCGACGTGGAGCGCATCGCGGTCCGCTTCGGAATACACCGCGACCGTCTCGATCCCCATTCGGCGCGCAGTCTTGATGACCCGGCAGGCGATCTCGCCGCGATTTGCGATCAGAATTCTCTTGAACATGTTCTTCTTGCTTGAGCTTTGGGCGGGATCCTCCCCCGCAACGAGACATGCGGGACGCGGGTAACACACCCGTCGTACAGCAAAAATCGATGGAGGCAACGGTCTCGTACCGGCTTCGCGGCGCCGCCCGGCGCTAATTCAGCCGGAATAGGAGTTGAAGCGGCCCCGCGCATAGGCATGGGATACCGCTTTCATCAGCTCGCCGACCTCGGATTCCAGATAGTCGTTGGCCACGATCAACGCGCGGATCGTCGCCCTCATATCCCCACCACAGGCAGAAATCGCCTGATCTACAGCGGCTTCCAGCTCGTCGTTCTCTTCGGACTTCGGCTGTGAAGAGGACGACATGGCAATATTCCGTGTTGAGCGAGGGCCCCATGTTCTTATTTTGTTCTTGTTAAGTCAATGGTGCTCTCATCCCCTTTAGTAGGAGCTTCGATATCGAGAGGACGATCAAATGGATTTATCAGCGATCATCAGAAGAGCGATTGAAATTGGCGACCAATACGGGTTCATCACGTTTGACCAAATTGACGAGCTCGTGCCGTCATCTGCCGACAGGCTTGAGCCCGAAATCATCGAAGCTCTCTTCGAGGCCTTGAGCGTCCGAGGAATAAACGTCAGAGAGGCGTAAGGCCGCCGCGCTTGGTTCCTTGACGCCAGCATGTGCTAGAACGCATCGGTGCGAAATCTATTTAAAGTGAAACAGATGCGGTCACGAATTTTTCTGGTTGCGGCGTTGCTGTCGATCGCCCTTCCGGCCAGCCAGAGTTTGGCCGCAACGGCCACCATTCGAGATGGCAGCTCGCTTCAGCTCGGCAACATTACCTACCGGCTCGACGGCATCGATGCGCCCACCGTTGATCAACTCTGCATCGATCAGAATGCCGATAGCTGGACCTGCGGGATTGAGGCGCGCGATCAACTGACCAAGTTGATCGGCGGCAAACAGGTTCGCTGCGACGATCTGGGTCCCGATCCTACTTACAAGAAACGGCGCATCGGCGTGTGCAAGATCGAGGGCGACAGGACCAGTTTGAGCCAACTCCTTGTCCGCAACGGCTTTGCACTGAATGTCGAAGTCTCCGCCAGCGGTCGCTTCCAGGTGGACGAGGCCCGCGCCAAGGACGACCGCCAGGGACTCTGGAAAGGCTGCTTCGTCGCGCCGCGCGAGTTCCGCGCCGGGAAGAAAGACGCTCCCTTGCTCGGCGCCGCGTGCCGCGTCGATCGCGACCGCGAAATCCGCGAGGCGCTGTTCCCCGAGGATCTCGTGATGCCGGCGAATTGCAACATCAAGGGGAGGTACGCGGTGCGCGCGCGCGTCACCGGGAACCTTGGCATCTACCACCTGCAGGCATGCCGCTCCTATCCGGGACTGACCAAGCCGGATCGCTGGTTCTGTTCCGAGGAAGATGCGCAGGCCGCCGGGTTCCGCAGGGCCTATAACTGCCGGTCAACCACCAAGAGCAAATGAGGCTGGCTAACGCGCCGGCTCTTGTGTGAAAGTGCCGCCAGAGGTTGCCGGCACGCATGACACCTTCCGACACCACGAACCTCCTGCCTGAAGCGGCCGCCGCCGAGCGCTTGCGGCAATATCTGCAGGAAATCGCAAGCGAGCGCGACAGAGCCCATCGTGCTTTGCAGGAGCGCGAAGCGGAGCTGGCGCGGATCCAGCGCATCGCCGGCGTCGGTGGTCTCGAAATCGATTTCCGTGACGGCGTCAAGAACCGCCGCTCCCCCGAATATCTTCTCGTTCACGGGCTGCCGCCCGAGGCGGCCAACGAGACCTATGAGGAATGGGTCAGTCGAATCCATCCCGAGGATCGCGAGCGAACGGTCCAGCACCTGTTCGGCGTATTGAAGAGCCAGAGCGAGGACTATTCGGCCGAATACCGCATCGTGCGGCCGAACGACGGCGCGGTCCGCTGGATCCGCGTCGTCGGCAAGATAGAGCGCGAGGCCGACGGCCGCGCGCTGCGCCTCGTCGGCGCCGATTGCGACGTCACCGATCAGATGCTGGCGCAGGCAACCTTGCGCGAAAGCGAGGAGCGCTTCCGCCTGATCGCCAACAGCGCGCCGGTCCCGATCTGGGTCACCAAGCTCGACCGCACGCGTTCCTTCGCCAACCAGGCCTATGTCGATTTCCTTGGACTGCCGTTCGAGGAAGCCATCGTGTTCGACTGGCGCAAAAGGCTGCATCCGGACGACGCGGCGCGCGTCGTCCAGGAATCCGTCGCAGGCGAAGCATCGCTCAAGCCGTTCGTGCTGGAGGCCCGCTATCAGCGCGCCGACGGCGAATGGCGGTGGCTGCGCTCGGAATCCCAGCCGCGCTGGGATCCGACCGGCAAGCACATCGGCTTCATCGGCGTTGCCCACGACGTCACCTCGGCCAAGCAGGCCGAGCACGATCTGCGCCGGCTGAACGAAATTCTCGAGATGCGGATCACCGAGCGGACGGCGCAGCTCGAATCCAGCGAAGCCCAGATGCGGGCAATCTTCGAGACCAGCCATCAATATCAGGCGTTGCTCAACCAGCACGGCGAGGTGCTCTATGCCAACAGGACGGCGTTGGCCGGCATCCACGCCGACGCCGGCGCGGTGGTCGGCCAGCCGTTCTGGGAAACGCCATGGTTTGCCACGACCCCCGGCATGCGCGACGCCGTCCGCGACGCCTTCATCACGGTCATGCAGGGCGAAGAGGTCAAGATTGAAATGCTGCTGCACCTGCCGATCGGCGACCGCTATTTCGATTTCGCGATGCGCCCGCTGCACGACCGGCGCGGCACCGTCATCGGGGCAGTGCCGGAGGCCATCGACGTCACCGAGCGCCGCCAGGGCGAGGAAGCGCTTCGCCAGTCGCAGAAGATGGAAGCGGTCGGACAGTTGACCGGCGGCGTGGCGCACGATTTCAACAACCTGTTGACCATCATCCGCTCCGCAACCGATTTCCTGCGCCGCCGCGAGTTGCCGGAAGAGCGGCGCCGGCGCTATATCGACGCGATCGCCGAGACCGTGGAGCGCGCCTCCAAACTGACCGGACAATTGCTGGCGTTCGCCCGCAGGCAGCCGCTCAAGCCGCAGGTGTTCAACGTCGGCACCCAGGTCGAATCAGTCGCGCAATTGATCCGTCCCCTCGTCGGTGCCCGGATCAGGATCGACGTCGAAATCGCCGATCTCAATTGCTTCGCAATCGCCGACGTTGCGCAATTCGAAACCGCGCTGATGAATCTCGCCGTCAACAGCCGCGATGCCATGGACAGCGAGGGCCGGCTGACCATTCAGGTCCGCAAGGTGGATGCGATTCCGCCGCTGCGTACCCAGCCCGCCCGCCGCGGCGACTTCGTCGCCATCACCGTGACCGACACCGGCTGCGGCATTGCCCCTGCCCTGCTCGAGACGATCTTCGAGCCGTTCTTCACCACCAAGGAAGTCGGCAAGGGCACCGGCCTCGGGCTGAGCCAAGCGTTCGGTTTTGCCAAGCAATCCGACGGCGATATCGCAGTTGCAAGTGAGCCCGGCCAGGGTGCGACGTTCACGATCTACCTGCCGCAGGCCGCGGTGCCGGCCGATACGAGTGAAGCCGCCGCGACCGCCAGCGAGCCTGCTGCCCGCGGCCGCGGCTACCGCGTCCTCGTCGTCGAGGACAATGACGACGTCGGCCAGTTCTCCACCGAACTGTTGGAAGATCTCGGCTACACCGTGCGCCGCGTCGCCAGCGCGGACGCCGCGCTCGCAATCCTGGCCGAGGACGAGTTTTCCGCCGACCTGGTGTTTTCCGACGTCATCATGCCCGGGATGAACGGCGTCGAGCTCGCCGGCATCGTGCGCGAACGCTATCCCGGCCTGCCCGTGGTGCTGACCAGCGGCTACAGCAACGTGCTGGCGGAGAGCGCCCACCGCGGCTTCGAGCTGATCCAGAAACCCTATTCGGTGGAACTGCTGTCGCGAATTCTCAGGAAGGCGATTTCCGAGGCGCGCCGCTAGGGAAGCTCACGCCGCGGCGTCGACGCCGGCCTCCCCCGATGCCAGGAGCGCGCGGATTTCCTGCGCAGGGCGCGCGGCGCTGAACACATAGCCCTGCATCTGCGTGCATCCGAGACTCTGCACGGTCTCGCGCTGCTGCAACGTCTCGACGCCTTCGGCAGTCGTGATCATATTGCGGTCGGCGGCGATGCTGACCACCGCGCGGATGATCGAGGCCGACGAGGAATTGCGCGTCACTTCCTTGACGAAGGAGCGGTCGATCTTGATCTTGTCGAACGGGAAGCGCTGCAGATATTGCAGCGAAGAATAGCCGGTGCCGAAATCGTCGAGTGCGATGTGAATGCCGAGCGCGCGGAGCTGGTTCAGCGCCGCGAGCGCGGCGTCGTCGTCCGCCATCAGGACGGCTTCCGTGATCTCCAGCTCCAGCCGGCGCGGATCGAGTCCGGTCTCGGCAAGGACAGCCGCGACTTTCACCGACAGCGTTTCCGACCGGAACTGGATCGGCGAAACGTTGACGGCGATTCGGACATGGGCTGGCCAGGCGGCGGCTTCGGCACAGGCGGTGCGCAACACCCACTGCCCGATCTCCTCGATCAGGCCGGTCTCCTCGGCGACCGGCACGAAATCGGCGGGCGAGATCATGCCGCGCACCGGATGCCGCCAGCGCAATAGCGCCTCGCAGCCGGTGACGCAATCGCCGCGCAGATCGACCTGCGGCTGATAGTGCAGTTCGAACCCGCCCTGCACCAGCGCCTCGCGCAAGTCTGCCTCCAGTTCGCGGCGATGATTGGCCTGCTGCTCCATCTCCGGATCGAAGAAGCGATAGGTCCTGCGGCCGGCGGCCTTCGCCGCATACATCGCGAGATCGGCGTTCTTCAGGAGATCGAAAAGGTCCGAGCCGTCGCGCGGGGCAATCGCGATGCCGATGCTCGCATCGCTGGAAAGCTGATGGCCATGGCAGTCGAACGGGGTACGCAGCGCCTGATAGATCCGTACGCGACCAGCGCGTGAACGTCCTCGGCGCTCTCGATGCCGTGCTGAAGGATAGCGAATTCGTCCCCGCCCAGGCGGGCGATGAAATCCTCAGCGCCGACCGACTGGCGCAACCGCTCCGCCACGCCCTTCAGGAACTCGTCCCCGATCAGATGTCCCAGCGTGTCGTTGATGCGTTTGAACTCGTCGATGTCGATATAGAGGATCGCGAATTCCTGGCCCTCGGTTTCCAGCAGCAGTCCCTCCGCATGGCGCTGGAACAGGGTGCGGTTCGGCAGATTGGTCAGCGCGTCGTAATGGGCGAGATGTTCGATTCTGGCCTGGTCGCGCCGCCCTTCGGTGACGTCTTCCAGCGTCGCGGCCCAGCCGCCGTCCGCCGAGCGCTTGAAGATCAGCCGGATCGTCCGCCCATCCGGCGTCGAGGTCACGGTGTCCTGAACGAGACTGCCGTTGGGATCGAGGAAGCGGTCGCAATAGGCGTCGACGTCGCCGAGAAAGGAGCCGCGTTCCTGACGGTGCCGGATCAGGTCGCGCAGATGACAGCCGGGTTTGACGACTTCCGGCGAGAGCCCGAACATATCGATATAGCGCCGGTTGCAGATCACGAGACGGCCCGAGGAATCGAACAGCAACAGCCCTTGCGTCATGTTGTTGATGGCGGTGTCGAGATGCTGGCTCTTCTCCGAAAGCTTGCGCTGCGCGGCGGCATGCTGGCGGCGGAGCTGACGCACGATCAGGAAGACCATGCCGATCACGACGATGACCGCCAGCGCCGCCGCGAAAAATTGCAGCCTGGTCTGCGCCCGCCAGTCGGCCAACGCCGCCTCCGTTCGGGTGGTCGCCACGATCAGGATCGGGAAGTGCATGAGCGACTTGACCGCGCCGACCTTGTCTTCCGCCAGCCTCGCGCTGGTGAAGCGCCCGGATATGTTGCCATCCACGGCCAGCGCGCGTTGAAAGGCTTCGCTTCCGGCGACATTGAAGCCGATCACGCTGTCGTCCTTCGGATAGCGGGCAATGATGGTGCCGTTGCGGTGAATCATCGAGATCGCGGTATCGCTGTTGAGCTCCAGCGATCCGACAAAGGCCTCGAAATGCGACGGTTCGACGCCGCGGCTGGCAAATCCGATGATCTCGCCGTTGCGGCCGACAATCTTGCGCGCAAATAGCGTGGTCCAGTTCCTCGTCACCTTGCTGACGACCGGCTCGACGATCACATCGGTGGTCGGTTTTCCCGACGTGAACTCCTTGAAGTACTGACGGTCCGCGATGCTGAGATCGGGGACCGGCCACATCTCGGAGGAATTGATCAGCCATCCCTTGACGTTCCACAGGTTCAGCGCGCCGACATGGGGCAGCGCCGAAAGCTTGCCGCGCAGCATCTCGTGCGCGCTCAAGGTCGACATCCTCTGTTCGAATTCTTCCGACGTATCGACCCCGTCGGCCCGCATGCCGGATACGACGTCCTCATGCACATGCTGGAGATCGTTCAGTTGCTGGTCGAAATGCCGTGACAGCAAGAGCGCGCTGTTGTTGAGTTCGCGCTCGGCGACTTCCAGCGCCCGCTCGCGGTATTGCATGGCGAAATAGCCGGTGCCGAGCATGATCGCGATCACGATCCCCGCAGCACTCAGGATCAGCCACTGGATCGCGCCCAGCCTGATCCGCCACGGCATGCCGCGACCGAACAGCGGCTGGCTCTCCGCGATGACGTCGTCCGATGGATTATTCAGCATTTTCGCTGCCCCCACAGGCGCTCGTTGTAGGGACCACAAGCCAAGGGGGCGTTAGCAAAATGAGTTATCGGGAGGTTAAAGCGGCCGCGGAATCAGGCGGATTCCGCCATCTCGTCTTCCTTGAGACTGCACTCGATCAGCGCCCCGTCGATCGTGAATTTCGAAAACAGCGAGCCCGGCGTCGACGCCAGCAGCGCCGCAAAGAACTGCGAGTCTCCGGGACTGCGCAGGAAAAACCGGATGTGGCTCGCCGACATCGTATCCCTCGACAGCCATACGATGCCCGAGAACAGCGCCACCATCGTCTGGGCGTACTGACCGGCATCGGCGATGCCGAGTTCGTAAACCGGCGACACCACGATAAAGCGCGCGCGGAGGATGGGATCCGGAAATTTGCTCATCATCAGGCGGCTGACCTGGCAGGCCGCATGGATGCGCTCGCCATCGGACAAGCAGTACAGGCTGGGGTGATCGCCTTCCTTGGTCAACCCGTCATAGGCCGCATAGCTTCCCGTCGAAAAGGTCGAAAAGTCCTCGCCGACGCTTTCGGCGTCCTTCTTCCACTGGCCCTTGATCGACCGCCAGGACCTGTCCGGCTCTTTCATCGGCAGAAGGCGCATGACTAACCGGAGGTTAATGCACAAGTTGATGCCGGCATTTTACGGGCAGCGGCTAAACGTTTGCTTACGGTGGCGCCCCGCGCGCAAATAATTTGTGCGACCCGCGAAACGACTACCTCGGCGATCGTTTTGCTGCCGTGTTTCCCTACGGTATCGAACTCCGGCGGGAGCCATGAGGCTCTGGTCCGGAAGTCGAAACAGATTGCCAAGGTGCTCACCTGGACGCCGACGACCCCGTCTGCAGCCTACACCCTTCGAGACGCCCGCTCTGCGGGGCCTCAGGATGACGGTTTGAGCAGCTATGACGCGGTAGAACGAGTGGCCCTATGCCGCGGCCTCGTAATTGACCTCGGTCTCCGCGATCTTGGTCAGGGTTTCGTCTGTCTTTTTCTCTTCGGCGAGCGTCTGATCGATCAGCTTCACGGCTTGCGGATTGTTGAGCTTTTGTGCCCAGGCTTTCAGGGTGCCGTAACGAGAAATCTCGTAATGCTCGACCGATTGGGCGGCGGCCAACAGACCGGCATCGAGCGCGGGCGTGTCGGCATACTGCTCCATGATGTCTTTGCCTTCGTCGATGATGCCCTCGATCGCTTCGCACTTCTTGCCGCGCGCCGGCTTGCCGAGAAGCTCGAATATCTCTTCCAGCCTTTCGACATGCGCTTCGGTCTCTTCGTGGTGCTTTTCGAAGGCGGCCCGCAGATTGTCCGAGGTGGCAGCCTTCGCCATTTTCGGCAGCGCCCTCAGGATCTGCTTCTCGGCGTAGTATATGTCCTTCAGCGTATCCAGGAACAATTCATTTAGGTCCTTGTCAGGCATGGCTTCCTCCATTGATGGGTGCGCCAACAACATGAGACCGAATGAAATGGTTCCTAAAGCGCTCGTCGGATGCGCTACCCGTCCCCCGCCGCAAGATCGATGAGGGCAATTCCGAGGTCGGGCTTCTTCTTGCGTCGAAGCGCTGCCGGCGCTTCGGTCAAGATCACTTCGAGCGTCGGCCTGACGGTTGCTGCCAGCAGATGGCCGCCGCGCGTCGAGCCATCGGCAAGGCCGAGTACGACGTGAACGTGCAGGCTGGGCTTGCCGTCGTCGCCGGCGGCAACATCGCCGATCGCGCTGAGGACTTCGCACTGTTCGTCGACCGCGATCTTCCGGTAGTTCTTTGCGGCGACGTCGAACCAGCCGACCGTCGCCCGTTCGAAGGCGCCGATCGCGGTCAGCGAGGCCGCGAAGACCCCGGATTCGGCTGCGAACCGGGTGAGCGCGGCAAACGCCTCCTCGCCGGTGTCCAGAATGACGACGTGAACCTGCGCCTTGTCGTCGGCGCCGATACGCTTGCTCTTCATGGCGACCTCGCAAATGGCGGTCAGGCTGCGCTGCCGGCTTTTTTCAGCCGATCACGCGGCACTTCTAGTTCCGACTGTTCAAAGCCGTGCGTTACCAGAATTGCGATTTTCTTTCCGTCGAGATCCATCGGGTGCTCCCTGGGAGTGAGCCGTCCCGGTCAATCGGCACTACAGGGCATCGTTCCCGTCGATCCGAATCCGGCGCCTCTGGCCCGAGAGGCGAGCCGGCGCGGGAACTCGCTATTCCCCGAAAAGTTCGCTCGACTGGCGCTGATCCAATCAAGCCAGACGCCGAAGCTTTGACCGGAAGCGCGTCGCGATCGCCTGACTAGATTCTAGATTGACCGACGAACCATCTCGCAAACGGATTGTAATTTCAACTCTTCGGAGCTGCGTGATCAGGCTCGCTATTGCGGTTGTGCCCCAGCAATCGATCGTAATTGTTACGAACTGTCTCATAGCACTCGCAGGCGCTTTCCCGTAGCGCTTCGACGTTTGTGATCTCGATCTTGCCTCGCCGGTATCGGATCATTCCTGCAGCTTGCAGCGTATGCGCCACCGGGGAAACGGTGGTTCGCCGGACACCCAGCATCTCCGCGAGAAACTCCTGCGTGAAAGGGAGCGTATCGTTTCCTGAGAGGTCGCGCGCACGCAGCAGCCAACGGCACAGCCGCGCCGTCGAATCGTGGAGGATGTTGCAGGCGGCGGACTGCTGCGCCTGGCCATAAACCGTCTGCTCGTGACTGATGATCATCGAAAGCATGCCCGGGCGGTCGAGCGCCACGCGCTTGAATGCGTCGGGCTCACACACCACACCATGTCCGCCGATTTGAACGATCGCGCGATTGAGGGCCAGCTTGCCGTCCAAAGCCGCCGAAGCGCCGACGACACCATCGCGGCCAACCATGGCGGCTTCAACGGTTTCTCCGCCCTCAAGCAGCACCACGAGCGAAATCACCGCATCGAATGGAAAGTAGACCCCGCTAATCTTCTCCCCGGCTTCATGCAGGATCTTGGTGTGCTCCAGCACGACAGGCCTGAGGTGAGGCCGCAATGCCTCGACATCCGGCGGGGCGAAAGACGACAGCAGCAGATTACTCGAAAACGACTGCATGAGAACTCCCGGATTGGCGGGAGCACTTGCGTCTCTCAGTCACGCGGCCGCCGGAGGGTTACCGCTGATTTTAAACGCTATCCTTTTCTCGGGAACGGCGTCTGTCCGGCACCCGACATTGCAAGTCGCTCCATGCTGAACCGCAAGGGCCAATCCGATCGTTGCACGCTGGAGAAGGGCCCGACGCAGTCGGCGCGCGGGGGATCATTGAGGATTGTCGTCTCCGGGATCGCCCAGCTCATGACCGCGAGCATTGATGGATTCAGTGCGCGAAAAATGCCCGACTACCCGGCTGCGAAACTATGGTGCGTTTTGCTGATTGAGCGCCTTGGCAAAACTGGAACGGAAACCTCACATCCGTTTGAAGCGAACCGATCACGATATCGGAACGGTCATAGGCGCCCCCGGTTGGCCCACTGTTGGTACAACGGAGGCAACTCATGAACTTGAAGCTCCTCGCCGCAGCGGCGGTTCTTTCAAGTGCGGTCGCAGCGCCGGCACTGGCGCAGGATGCTCACGGACGGTCGGATGCCATCCGTAAACCGCAGACTCAGGACCGGATCTATCATCGTCACGGCGGATTCTGGCCAGGTGAAATAGCCGCCGGCGTGGTTGGCGGCGCGATCGGCACGGCCGGCGCGATTGCGACGGCGCCGTTCCGAAACGACGTCTACGCCTACAATTATGGCTACGGGCCGCGCTACTACAATAGCGGCTTCGTCTGTCAGCCCGGAACGACATTCATCGGTGCGGACGGCCGGCGCCATATCTGTCAGTAGCTGACAACGGGCATTGGAGAAGAGTCGGTCCAACACCGCCTCTTCTCTTGTTTAGCGATTGCCTGAAGGCTTCTTCCCAGGCGGATCGCCGCCGCGGCCGACCCGGCTCACGCGCTGGGCCCGCTCCTTGTCTTTGGGTTGCTCCTGTCCCCGTTGATCACGGACGATGCCCTGATCATCGCTGCCATCGGATGATCCAGGATCAGCCGGTTCGGGCGCTGTCGCCTGCCGATGTTGCTCCTTACCTTCCCGGACCAGCAGGTCGTCGCCGAGCATTTGCCCGATGATCTGTTTGGTCTGAGCCTCGACCTTCTCATGAAACTTGCTCATGGCGGGCCTCCTTCCATCGAAGAACGATGTCAGGCTGCAATGTTTCCATGTGTTTCCAGGCAGGATTTTGCCCCGCCCCGGGGCACTGAGGCCGGTTCCGCACAAATGTAAAATCGTGTCGCAGAGCAAAACTAAACGGGACCCCGCCGCATGTTTATCTGGCTACCCGATGAGCCAATGACCCTTGTGGATATCGAACTTCACCAGACCTTCGTCGCGCATCTTCAGAAGCAGCGATTGGCAGGCTTCCTCATTGGGGAGATTGGCACGCCGCATGAGTTGGTAGGCCTTGAGCGGCTTCTCGCGAAGCGCTTTCAGGATGTTCTCGCGATCTTTCAGCATGACTGGTCCTGTAGTAATCCAAAATTGACGTTGATCATGAACTGCTCAGGCAGCCATGACGAGTTTGATCTGGCCGTCTTCAAGATTTCCAGCCGCGAGCGCATCGCGCGCCATCTTTTCGATAACAGGCCAATTTGCGAGAAGAAATTTTTGCGCCAGCGCCTTCGTCGGCAACTCGGTTTGCAGAATGCAGCGCTGCCGCGCAGTTCCGTTCGCGATCTGAAAAGACACCGCTTGCGGCCCCTCGATGATCTCTTGTTCGGTGGGCTTGGCAGCTATCCGCATCCGTTATTCCTTTTTGAGCGTCCGATTAGGTCAGGCTATCGGGATCGATAGTAGCCACCGCGCCTAGTGTGTTTCTTGGCTATTGCGAATGAGCGGCTAGCTAGGACTGATCGTCCTCCGCCTCCGGGGCGCGTTTCGGCTTGTGATCCGCGATTGGCTGCGTATTGCGCACTGCCTCGGTCAGCATCAGGCGCAACTCATCCTTTGTCATCGGTGGTTGCCGCGTGGTTGACGATTTCCATTGTGCCATCGAGTTCATATGGGGTGCCCGAGCGAGAATTAAACCCTCGTGACTCGCTGAATCCGCGGACAATGCGGCCAGGACCGGGCGACCCAGTATTCCAGTGATTGAACCGATAGGCCGCGGCGTACTGGATTGCATGCGCAGAGGATGAGACCAGAGGACCGACGCCGGACTTCAAAACAAAAACGGCGGGTACTACCCCGCCGCCTTGAAACCGATGATCGCCAAATGAACCTACAGCAGCCCCATATCCAGCATGCCCGGCAGTTGCGCGAGCGGCAGCGCGGCGGCGCCGACCAGGGTAGCGACCAGCGCGGCAAGCCGATGGTTGCTGTGGCGCTTGCCGCGCATCTGGCTGGCGATCCATTCCAACACCTTGGTGTCGATGTTGGCGGCCTTCACCGGCGCCCAGCTCTCGATCGGCGTATCCGACGACAGCGCCACCGTGCGCGGCGGCACCGGCAGGCCGGACTCGGAAGCGGCATGGTGGGCGACCGCCTTGGCCAGCAAATCGTCGAAACGTCCGTCGTCGGTGCGTTCCGCAGCCGCATCGCTGATTTCGAACAACGCTTCGATTTCGGCGCGGCTCACCGGCTCATGCTCGACCGCGCTCACGGTGAGGATGCGTGCGCACCAGGCGGCGTCATCGGCATCGAGCGCGCGGGAGAAATGGATACGGCCCTTGGTCGTGGGACCTTCGCCGGTGATCACACCGTCGCGCACGATGGTAAGCGCATCAGCGGCGGTCTTGCGGCAGGATGGTTGGAGGGATATTTCAGTGGTCGGGGCAGACATAGTTGCACTTCTCAATTTCAATTCCAGTTCAGCATTTCCATACGGGCCATGAACGAGCGGTTAACAATTCGAAACCCGCATTCCCTGATTTTTACATGGTTGCCAATTGGTCGCTGTGAGGTCGGTCACGGTTCAGATCAATGCATTCCCGGGTGCAAAGCGGCCGGCGTGATGCGGGCCATAAAAGGCAATATCGGGGCAGCGACGGCAAAAAAGCGGAACGGTTGTGAAAACAAAAGGATGGCTCCCAAATCTGGCTTCCACCATCGAATGCAGGCCCGCCGGTTCTTTTCGTCGCAGAGGCGCGGACCAAGAGAAGATGCTAGGAGTTCCGGGCTCGCGGAGAAGGATCTCACCTTTTGCGCTAACCGGTTCACTTAACCGCTTCAGACTCCTATAATGTTAAAGGCAAATTTCCCTGTAACTTGAACAACATGAGGTAAAACCATGGCACTTCCGATAGGCGCTGTCGCCCCCGATTTCGAAGCCGAAACCACTGAGGGAAAAATTAAATTCCACGACTGGATCGGAAATAGCTGGGCGATGCTGTTCTCGCACCCCAAGGATTTCACCCCGGTCTGCACCACCGAGCTCGGCTTGCTCGCCAAGCTGAAACCGGAATTCGACAAGCGCGGCGTCAAGCTGATTGGCCTGAGCGTCGATCCTGTCGAGCGCCATTCCAAATGGTCGGAGGACATCAAGGAGACGCAGGGTGCTGCGCCGAACTATCCGATGATCGGCGATACCGACTACAACGTCTCCAAGCTTTACGAGATGCTGCCGGCTTCGACCTCGGGCGATCCACTCACCCGCACGCCTGCGGACAACCAGACCGTCCGCAACGCGATCGTGATCGGCCCCGACAAGAAGATCAAGCTGACGATCGTCTATCCGATGACCACCGGCCGCAACTTCCAGGAGATCCTGCGCGCGATCGACTCGCTGCAGCTGACCGCAAAGCATCGCGTCGCCACGCCGGCCGACTGGAAACAGGGCGAGGACGTCATCATCGCGGGCTCCGTCAGCGACGACGAGGCGAAGACGATCTATCCGGCCGGCTGGAAGGCGCCGAAGCCCTATATCCGGATCGTGCCGCAGCCGAAGTGACCGCGCAGCGGTCATCCCGGAATGGTCCGAAGGACCATATCCGGGATCTCGAGATTCTCTGGTGCGCAATTGCGCACCAGAGTCTGGTGCTAACGCACCATCCCGGAATGACAAACTAAGTTTTCGGCACCGGCTTCCGGTTTCGCGGGCGGCGTGATGCACCGCCGTGACTGCCTCGTCAGGCGGCGCGGACGCGGTCGAGGAATTTTTCGACCTCGGCCTTCAGGTGCAGGCTTTCGCTCGACAGATTCTGCGCAGAGGCAAACATCCGGCTCGAGGTCTCGCCGGTCTCGTCGGCGCCCTGCGCGGCGTTGCGGATGTTGGCGGCAACATCGGCCGTGCCGCTCGCCGCCGCGCGCACGCTCTGCGCGATGTTCTGGGTCGCGCCGCGCTGCTGCTCGACCGCCGCCGAGATCGAGGTGGCAATATCGCTGATGCGCTCGATGGTCTGACCGATCGCCTTGATCGCGCTGACCGACTCTTCGGTCGCAAGCTGCATGCTGCCGATCTGGCTGGAAATCTCTTCCGTCGCCTTCGCGGTCTGGCCGGCGAGGCTCTTGACCTCCTGCGCCACCACGGCAAAGCCGCGGCCGGCATCGCCTGCCCGCGCCGCCTCGATGGTGGCGTTGAGCGCCAGGAGGTTGGTCTGCTCGGCGATCGAGGTGATCAGCTTCACCACGTCGCCGATCCGGGCGCCGGCTTCCGACAATTCGTTGATGCGCTGGTCGGTGGCGGCGGCCTGCTTGACGGCGTCGGCCGCGATGCCGTTCGATTCCTGGACTCGGCGGGTGATTTCGGCGATCGAGCTGGAGAGCTCGTCGGAGGCGGCCGCCGCGGTGCGGACATGCTCGGAGGCGGTCTCAGAAGCGCCGGCCGACTTACCGGACAGGCTTGCGGTAGTCCGCGCGGTGTCGGTGAGCTGCCGCGCGACACGCTCGAACTCGCCGGAGGAGTTCAGCACCTTATCGAGGATGCCGCCGATGCTGGTCTTGAACTCGTCGACGAAGCCGCGCAATTCCGACTTGCGCTGCTCGGCAGCGGCCGCGGCAGCCGCGGTCTGCTCGTCGCGCAAGCGTCGGCGTTCGACCGAATTGTTCTTGAACACCGCAAGCGTACGCGCAATCTCGCCGATCTCATCCGTCCGGTCGTCGCAGTCGATTTCGACGTCGGCGTTGCCGTTGGCGATGGCGGTAAGCGAGGCCGTGACCGACGTCAGCGGCTTGGTCACCTGGCGCACGATCAGCATCGTCAGCATCATCACCAGAAGGGCGGCAATGCCGGCTGCGATCGCCATGTTCTGAATGGCATGCGACAGCATGCTCTCGTAGTGAGCCATGGGAATGCCGACATACAGCAGCCCGATCACCTTGCCGGCCGGATTCAGGATCGGGTAGTAGGCCGTCATGAATGTCTTTCCGAACAGCGTCGCCGGGCCCCGATAGGCCTCTCCGCGCCGCACCACCGCCTGTCCGGGGTGATCGGCCGCGAGCTGGGTGCCGACGGCGCGGTCGCCGTTCTCCTTCTTCACATTGGTGGTGCGGCGGACGTACTGGTTGCTGGCGTCGTCATAGACGAAAAGCGTCGCGTTGCCGCCGGCATAGCCCACCGCGCGATCGACGATCGCATGGTCCTTGAACTCGGGCATCTTCGGAATCTCGGCCCGGGCGACCGCCCCATCCTTGAGTGTGATCTTGGCGTCGCTGTAGGTCTCGGCAAATGCCAGACCCAGCGTGCGCAGGTTGACCTCGATGTCCCGCAGCGCCCGGTCGCCGAATTCGGAGGTCAGCGACCAATGGGCCGCCCCGACCACCAGCGCGGTATTCACCGCGATCAGGAGGATCGCACAGATGACAGCCTTGGTACCGAGGCGCAGCTTGAGCGCCGGCAGGAACTTTCCAGTGGATTGCGTGGTCATGACGAGAAATTCCCCCAAAATCGCACCCAATCTGACCCGTTTTGCTTACGATCGCCTTAATGGGCACAACCCAGGGAAAATACTGATATGCTTCATGAAATTTATGCGTGCAGGAAAGGCAAACGCTCTACTTCAAACTGAGCGGCGGTTGACCACCAGCACGGCCGCCGCGCAGGCGGCCATGCCGGCGATCGAGACCGCGTCCAGCCGCTCGCCGAACAGCACGTAGGCCATCAGCGACGTCACCGCGGGCACCAGATAGAACAGGCTCGCTACCGACGTCGCGGCCGAGCGCCGGATCAGCCAATAGAGCAGCCCGATCGATCCGATCGACAGCACGACCGCAAGCCAGGCCAGCGCCAGGATGAACTCGGTGGTCCAATGCACCACATTGGTCTCGAACAGCCATGCGCCGAGACCGAACAAGATCGTCACCGCGACGTATTGCACGAGATTGCCGGACCGCCAATCGATCGCGCTGCAGTAGCGGCGCTGGTAAAGTGTGCCGAGCGTGATGCTGATTAGCGAGACAGCCGAGGCGAGCCACCCCCAACCCGCCTCTCCGCTCATCGGCCTGTCGTGCAGGATCAGCACGACGCCGGCGAGCCCGAGCAGCAACCCGCTCCATTGCAGCGGCGTGACGCGCTCGCCGAGCCAGCGGCTCGCAAGCGTCGAGGTGAGGATCGGCTGCAAGCCCGGAATCAAAGCCGAGAGCCCCGCCGGGATCGAGTGCGCAATCGCGATCGCCGTGCCGCCGAGATAGATGCCGTGCACCAGAATGCCGGCGACGGCGCTGTGTGCGATGCCGATGCGATTCGGCCAGCGCGGCCGCGCGACTACGACGATGATCGCCATCAGTCCTACCACGAACGCCATTCGGATCGCGAGATAGGTCAGCGGCTCGGCACTGTTCAAGACATATTTGGTGCCGATGAAGCCCGTGCTCCAGAGCACGACGAAGATCGCGGGCGCCGCGCGCGCGGCAATTTTTTCGAAGTCGCCAGTCATTTGCCGCCCGTGTTGCCCGATCGCATGTTGTGCGGCAAGATTGGTCACGCGGGACCGCCGGCGCGATTTCAGATATCGAAGAAGGAATTGTAAAAGCGCAGCGACCTTATCGAGGCATAGTCACGTTCTAGGGGCTTGCGAAATTGGTAAGGGGGCGATCACCACTCTTCCGGACAGGGATCGACGATCCTCCAGAGCTCGCGGCCGTTCCTGATCTTCTTCATCTCGGTGGTGAGCCCGCCGTTGCGGCGGATCCAGTCCTTCACCGTTTCCGGATAATAGGACATCAAGTCCGACGTCCCTTCAGCACTCGTGACCTTGATGCCGAAAGTGAAGGCCTTGTCGTAATAGGCCTGGTGGAAACCAACGCTCGCCTTCGGCGTGACGCAGATCTTGTTCATCGGCACGATGCCGAATACCAGCGTGCAGGCCGAGTTGCAGATGCCGTCGATGATGACCCGCTCCTTGCGGTCGCGGATGCGCTTGTACTTGGCCTTGTACTCCTCGACATAACCGCCGTGGTCGCGCGTGATATGCAAGTCGGCGCGCGCCGGGCTCGCGACCAGGACCGAGAGGGACAGCAAGGCAAGAGACGTGATGCGCATGGGTCGATCGGGAACCGGATAGCCTTTACTAGACGCGGATTGGTCGGCCCTTGAAGTCGGACCGGACAGAACTCTGGCCGGACTGTGTTGGGAATTCGTTAAGCATCCCTTGAGGCCAAAAATGGGCGCGTTAGGATGGCTTTCCGCAGCATTTCTGCCCGATTCTCCTAGAATGGGACGTTGGATCCGCCAAAATGGGAGGGGTTACGGGCTTCGATCGAATCATAGCTTGGGCTTCTATCTTCTTGTTTTAACGCGCTTTCTTCGCACGAATTTCTGCCCGTTCAGATCGAATCACGACAGTTTCAGTGGGACCTCCGGAGAATCGAAATGACCAAAGCAAAGTTTATCGTTGCCGCCGCCCTCCTCGCCACCGCGGCCCTCGCCCCAAACTTGGCGGACGCCCGCCATAATCGGCACCTGCACAATTGGGGCCTGCCTTACGCCATCAGCTTCCTGCACAATTACGGGCCCGGCCCGCAGCCCGGCACCTTCGCCTATTATGACGGTCCCTCCACCATCCTCTGCCGCCAGGGCGCGGCCGCCTATATCGGCCAGGACCGCCGGCGGCATCCCTGCAACTAACCTCCGCTACTGGCTCTGTCAGGCCAAGTCTGATACGAGCCACCGCAGGCGCTCGTAGCTCAGCTGGATAGAGCATCGGATTTCGATTCCGAGGGTCGGGAGTTCGAATCTCTCCGAGCGCGCCATTTCGGTACAGAACTGGGCACACCAAAGCCAGCCGTTTTTGCGCTTGGGGCGGCGACGAGCGTACGCAGAAGTACGCTTTTCGATCCCATGATGCGCAGCTCCTTCTGATCGACTTCGACGCGCTGGGGCGAGCACGCGGAGATGATCACGACGATAGCCGCCGTTCTCGGTCCGCATGCGCTTGCGCGCTGTCCTGGCAAACGTCTTAAGGGTCTGCGGCGTGATGATGGGGCCCGCGCGATCAATCGCGTTCTCGGCCCGCACTGCGTCAAGGCGGGCCTGGTCGCGCGTGGCCTTGAGCTCGGCGACACGGTCTTTCAGTTGGGGATCAGAAAGATCGGCGACACCATTCTCGATGGCGTCATAAAGCCGCCTGAGTTTGGCATCTGCCTCGGCCGCCCGTTTGCGTAAGTCGGCGACATGCGACTTTCGGCGTTCGGCGCGCTCGGTGCGGCGATCGAGCACGTGTGACAAAAGTCGCTCAAGACGGCTCGGCTGTAACAGACGCTGTTCGATGTACTCCGCAACGAGATTGTCCAGCTTTTCCATGGGAACAGTGCGGCCTTTGCAGCCGGTCTCGCCCTGGCGGGCCTTGGTGCAACAGGTGTAGTAGCGATAACGGCCGCTCTTGCCCGTGCGCAGCGTCATCGCTCCACCGCAAGCAGCACAGAAGCAGATTGGGGCGCGCCGAAGATACGCGAGCGGCTGGCCCGGCTTTATCCGGATGTCCACACCCCGGCGACCCGATGCCGGCGCTCCTCAGCGGTCCAGGCCCGCGCCCGACGCCCACGCCAGCCTGCTGAAGCTGCCACCCCCTCAAATTATTTTTTGTGCCGCGACCCCGGCGCCGGGTTTGCGCCCTCTTGTCTGGGTGAATGCGCCATAGCGGCGCGTCACGAACCGGAGCACAGAACCATGTGGTATAGGAAGAACGTTGGCGGGTGGGAGCGCGCGGCCAGGCTGATCGGCGGGGGCTTGATGCTCATCTGCGGCGTGGTTGCGCTGCACGCTTCGCCGCTCGGGCTACTGCTCAGCGGCGCGGGTGTCGTGACGCTGGTCACCGGCGTGTTCGGCTATTGCCCTGCCTGCGCCATCGCCGGGCGCGAGCCACTAAAGGGGTGACTGCCTTGGCGCGCGTATCAGACGATCTCTTGCTCGCGGCACGGTCGGGTGACCGGCACGCGCTGACACAGCTATTGGTGGCGCTGCAGCCGGACATTCGACGCTACGCCCGGCGCCTTTGCTACCGCACCTCGGTTATCGAAGATGTGGTGCAAGAAGCACTCATCGTCGTGTACCGGCGCGTGGGCACGATCCGCAGTCCAGCCGCACTCGCCGGCTGGCTGCTGACCGTCATCGCGCGCCTTTGCATGCTGCCGGCGCTGATGCTGATGCGCGGAGTCGAGGAGCTGGCCAGCCTGGAAGAGTCACGCGAGCTCGCAAAGGTCCCGCCGGACGAGTTGCGCATAGACTTGGTCAATGCGATCGAGTCGCTTTCGCCGTCCCATCGCGAAGTGCTGCTGCTGCGAGATCTCGAAGATCTGACGATTTGGGAAATCGCCGGGCGGCTCGGCGTGACGCGCGAAGCGGCCAAAAGCCGCCTGCGCCGCGCCCGCGCACTGGTGCGCGAATACCTGCTCGGCACAAAGGACAGCGGACGAGAGAGCACATGAATTACTTTCGTGGAGTCGGCATGTTCGGGAGCGCCTTCCTGGGCGCACACCTGATGCGCGGCGCAGTTGCGGCGGCGCTACTCGCTTGGGCCATCGTCCACCAGACCGCGCACCCTTGGCTATCCTTGGGCGCGGGCGTTGCCGCCCTCGTCGCGCTACGCGGATGCCCGATGTGCTGGACAGTGGGTCTGGTCGAGACGCTTTCGCAAGGCCGTCGCGATTCAACCGCTGAACGCGCTGACCGGACATGGCTGCATTAACATTGCGACAGGACGGGAAGGAGGTGCCGTGCGGAAAACGATCGCGGTATTGGGCTCTGCCATCTTCTTTGCGGTTGCGCCCAGCTCGGTGGCGGGGCTCGTTCCCTGGTGGATTACGCGTTGGGAGTTTCGGCCGCCCTTCTTCGATCTCGACGCGACGCGCGCCGTCGGGATCCTGTTGATCGTCGCCGGTCTACCCGGGCTTGTCGACTCGTTTGCACGCTTTGCGCTGCAAGGATTGGGCACGCCGGCGCCGATCGCACCGACGCAGAACCTCGTGGTGACGGGTCTCTATCGCTATGTGCGCAATCCTATTTGCTAAGCTATTCTTGTCGGGTCGTGGGAGCACGCAATGTCGAAAGCAATTGCCGTCTTGGGCTCCGCTCTGTTCTTCGTCATTGCGCCGTTGGTGCTGGCAGGCTTCGTGCCCTGGTGGGTCACGCAGTGGGAATTTCGGCCAGCTTTTTTCGGCGTCGATCTAAGCCGCATCCTCGGCGGTATATTGATCATCGTCGGAGTGCCCGGACTTGTGGATTCATTTGCCCGTTTTGCGCTGGAGGGGCTCGGGACGCCCGCCCCGATCGCGCCGACACAAAAGCTCGTAGTGACTGGCCTTTATCGCTACGTGCGAAATCCGATCTACATCGCGGTCGTCGCAGTCATTTTTGGTCAGGCCCTTTTGTTTGGTGACTGGCGTCTCCTCTGGTACGGCGCGCTACTCTGGCTTTTTTTTCATGTCTTTGTGGTGATGTACGAAGAACCGACGCTCAAGCAAACATTCGGCACGGAGTACGAGAGCTTTCGGACTAATGTGCCGCGCTGGATTCCGCGGTTGACGCCATGGCGAGCCGCATAAAGGAATCGCTGCAAGCGGCTCGATGCCGGCTGCAACAAACAGTGCGAGACGCGAAGCGTAGCAAGCGCGCCTAGCGGCCTCGCCCCGGAGGGCCCACTACCTTAGCCGCCAGGTCGAAATAACGCATGGGCCGGGGCAACTGCTCCGCACGCCGTGTCTTTCCGATCCCGGCCGGCTTCGCCTGCGCATTATGAGGACCGAATCTGGCCCATAGGAGAAGAATCCTGATCGTGGCAAATAGGGCTGCTTATTGGGGTACTTCCGCCATCGCCGTGGGCGCGGGCCTGTGATCGCAGATGCGGCACACCGTGACTGCGTGTGGAGGCCGCAATCGCGGTGATGAAGCGTAGCGCTTAATCGTAGGCCTTCGCTTTTTCAGCTAGGGCGGCGTGTCGTAGGCTCCCACATCATAGCGCCACGGCGAAGCAATAGTGCCCATCTTCATCGACCGTGGCGCGCCACTCCGATACACGCTATCGCCGCCAACTTCGGCCGGGCCTTCGATTGACTTTGTCAAGTTGTCGAGTTGAGTGCACTGTCACCACCACCGACGCCGATCAACCGCTTGTCCCGCGCAGGACGATGCCGACAACGGCGCCGACGAACAGCAAGGCGCATGCGGTCGATTGGATGAAGAACCCGGGCAGACGCTTCTCCACAGCTTTGATGTAGCCAGTGAAGTACAATACACGTCCGCCAATCCAGACGAGTCCGAGCATCGCGGCCGCGATGTCGTTCAGATAAATCGCGCAAAGCCACAGCGGCAACAGGAAGGTCGGCATCCATTCGAGCGTGTTCATGTGCACGCGAAACACGCGCTCGAAGTCGGCATTACCGGTCGTTGCCGGAAGCTTCACGTTGAACTTTCCATGTGCCGCCGCGACGCGCGTGGCCAGGAAGAAATGGAACGCCACAGTGAGCAACGAGACGATCGCAGCGTAGTATGGCATAGCAAATCCTATGCTGAAGCTCCGCCCGGCGACCGCTCGCCGTCGTCGGGCCGATTCACGGTCCCAGCTCCGAGCCGGTTGACATGCGGCCGTCAGGCCTTGCGGGCCAACAGGTCGGCATACCGCTTGAGGTACAGCGGCCAACCCTGATCGCCGGCAACTCCGTCGCGCTCGCTTTCCCAGCCTTCGCCGTGGCGCTCCAGATTCCGGTGCTCGATCTCGACGCGGGTGCGGTCAGCCGTCTCGGCGGTGAAGCGCACTTCCCACTCGCTGGTCCTGTCCGGATCGGTCTCGATCTGCCATTGCGGGCTGATGTCCCAGCTCAGGAGCACCCGGTCGGGCGGCTCGTAGGCCAGCACGCGCGCCCAGCGGCACTCGCTGCCGTCGACGCCACGATCATAGAGGTAGCCGCCGACCCGAGGCTCGAACACCGTCTCGGCAATCGGGACAGCGAGCATGTTGTGCTCGGGCGGTTTGAAACTGCCGAAGTCCTCGGTGAAGACCTTGAATGCGCGCTCGATCGGCGCCTCGACCACGACGGACTGTTTCACGGACGCAACTGATATATGCGCGTTCATTGTGACTCCTCTGGTGGTTGCTCGACGGCGACCTTGTAGGCCGCCAGCGTTTTGCTCCAAAACCGGTCGAGCCAAGCACGCATCTGGCCAAGCCCGTGTGGATCGATGTGGTAGACGTTGCTCGCACCCTTCGGCTCGGAACGAACCAGGCGCGATTCGCGCAGTACCTTGAGGTGCTGGGAAACAGCCGACTGCGAGACCGAAACCTGCCGGGTAATCTCCGCGACTGAGCGTGGGTGCTCTGCGATTAGCTCGAATATCGCGCGGCGGGTCGGGTCGCCAAGGGAGGCTAACTGGGCATTATCAACAGTCATAGCTTATGATTAGTATAAACTGATGATATTGTCAATCGGAGCCGCTCGCAGTGTGCCGGGGCGCGACGCGCTGGAGCAAACCGCCTCTTGGCGCGGCGGCGTCGGCTAAGGACTGGTTTCGCAGCCGTGCATCGACTTGCGCTCGATCAGGTCCCAACGGTTGCCACAGAGATCCTCGAAAACCGCGACGACTCCGTAGGCATCATGCCGTGGCTCTTCAACGAACCGCACGCCGGCTGCGATCATGCGCGCATGATCGCGATCGAAATCATCCGTCTCCAGGAACAAGAAGACTCGCCCTCCGGTCTGGTCACCAATGCGCGCCACTTGAGCCGGACCGTCAGCCCGCGCCAATAGCAGGCCTGAGCCGGGACCGCCCGGTGGGCGCACGACCACCCAACGCTTGCCGCCGCCGAGCGGCGTGTCCTCACACAGCTCGAAATCCAGGGCGCCGGTGAAGAAAGCGATCGCCTCGTCATAGTCCGCGACCACGAGGCTGACGAGGGAAAGATGCCGATTCATCGCTCATACCAAGCGAGTTCATCGACCGTGGCGCGCCACTTCGAGCCTGACGGGGCACGCCAAGCCCCGCCTGGCCGAACCTCGAAGACAAGCGACATGCCGCGATCAGGAACAGATCCAGATGATCGCAACCGCGATCGGAATACCCAAGCCAAGTGCGCCGAAAATCGCCGGGACGAAATCGGACAGCAGGCGTACGCCAGATGATGACATGACGTTGCTCCTTGGAGCCCCGCGAGCCTCTGCTCGCCCCCAAGATGAACGGTCAATCGCGCCCTCGAACTACGGTCGGTGGCGACTCCTTATGGGCGGCAATGTTGGGGCGTTATAGTTAACAAGGGGTTAATTCGGATAAGCGCGCGCGAGTGCTGCACATCTCGTTCGATCGAAGTTCCGAAAAGCGCGTCGTGCCGTCATCATCAGCCTCGCGCCTCCCGGTTCGGCCCGCCCGCCTTCAGGAGTGGCGCCCATTCGACGCCACTCCCTTCAGCGGCGCAGGCGCCGATCAGAACGAGCAGCCGTAGGCCGTGAGCGATGCCTTCGTCGCGTCCAGGGTCTGCTTGCAGGTCGCTTCCATGGTCGCTTTCGTCGACGGATTCTTGGCCATGTCGACCCACGCCTTGCGCGTCTGGTCGATCTGCGTCTTGTACATCGCGCGCTGTGCCTCGGGGACCTTGGAGACGACGCAGGCGTCATACTTGGTCAGGAAGTCGTCGCAGGAGGCGATGCCCGTGCTCTGCGCATGAGCGGTAGTGACGCCCGCGAGCAAGGCGACGCCCGCCGCGAGTGATAGCACCTGTCGATGGTTCGCGCGCGAACCTGCCGCGGCCTTGGATGTTGCTTGACGCATGATTTTTATTCCTCTGTAACAACTGAACAATCTGGATCGCCGGCAAACGCCCGCCGTCGCCCAGATCTCCCCGATCGACTCGCAAAGCATCGCGCGCCGACAACCGGTCGGCGGTGCGGACGTTGAGCAATCAAGCGTTGAGCAGTTCGAGGCGAGACCGGGCACCACCGTGCCGGCCACGAATAATTGTTCCGTCAATTTGGCGAGATTATGGGTGACGACACCGTGACGTTGTGATGACCGCTTGTCGGCGATGGACGGGCGCCATCATGTTGCCGTGCGATGCCGTTGCGCCGAAGGCGAGCTCACGCGGCCGAGGTATCGATCGAGCGGCGTATCACCTTCCGTACCTCGGCATTGGATAGAAACAGATCGTGGTTGATGATGCCCCAGCCTGAATCGGACGCATCGATGACGCGCACGCCGAGCTGTTCGATAGTGGCCTTCTCGGCGGCGCCGACCCGCGTCATCCCGCCTGCCAATCGTCCCGACAACGCAAGTGCGCGATCATTCGTCGAGGCGACGACGGTGATCTTGCGGGTGAGCGGTCCGATATTCTGGGTCGCCGAAGAGAACACATCCATATCGATGTCCGGTGAGGCGAACACCACGGCCCCGATCTTGCCGGCAACGCTGTCGCCATATCGCGCATAGAGCTGGCGCAGCCCTTCGAGGGTCAGCATGGTGCCCATGCTGTGCGCGACGATGTGAACGCGGCCGACGCTCGGGGCAGTCGCGAGGGAATGCAGCACGCGCTCGAAGGCATCGCGGGAGTACATCGCACTGTCGCGGTCATAGGCGTAATCGAACAGTCCCGCCTTGGACGGCCAGGAGAACACCATCGTCTGGCCGCGGAATCTGATGCCGTCGGCGAGGTGCGCGGCATCGAGCGCCGCCGTCTCGAACGTCTGCTTGAAACCGTGCACGTAAATCAGCACGTCCGAGCCGCCGCTGGCTTGCCCGAGAAGATCACCGACCTCTCCCGATACTGGCTCGACCGTATCGAGACGCCAATCGCCAAGTCCGGCTGCGGCGAGCGAGAAACGATTCTCGTCGGGCGGCACCAGCTTCGCCCGTGCCACGATCATCTTCGAAGCCCGCTCCGGCCCGAACCACGGTTTCGCACGCCCGCCGCTCACCGGCTTGCGCGTGGTTGCGATGAGCAATGTCGGCTCCACCGAGAGCGACGAAGCGTCGTAACGCGCGCCCGTCGCGCCGAGGCTGGCGCATCCGCCGAGCGCAAGCGCGCTGGCCGAAGACACAATTCCGCGCAGGAACGCGCGGCGCGACCTAAAAGTCTCGTTTTGCTGCAAATGTGGGATGATCACGTAGGACCTTTGGGAACATTGCCCCGTAGCACCGCCCCGCACGTCTCCTGAATTAGGATGGCGAGAAAAGGGCGGGCCGATCGCTGACACGGTTTGTTTTAGATGGTTCCGGTTCCGTCGCAATTCTGTGATCGCGAGCCGGCGCGACGAAACCATTCTGCTCCGCCGCGAAGCGCTCCGGAAACAAAGTGCCGCTAGGGTCCCACAATCAAACCAGGGGTTAGATCATGTTGGTATCGGTCCTGAACCTCATCTACCGCGAATTTCTCAAGCGCGCCCTTCTCGGCATGGCAATACAGGGAGGAAGGCTATGACCGAGGTCGTGGCGGCATTCCTCATCTTCGTCAGCATCGGCATATTCCTGGCCCACGCATTTGACGCCTATCGCCTGCGTTAGATCTGCGCCTAACCCCCATTGATGCAATTGCTTGCGAGATCAGGCGACGTTCTCAAGGACGCAAAGGGCGCGCTCCTCCACGGGCCCATCCTTTGTGGCGATAACCACGTCGCGGTCGGGGGAATTTTCCGAATAGTTCCGCCGGCGGCCGAAATTCGTGGCGAGGACATCCTTGGGATTTGCCGCGATCCATTGCGACAGATGGTCTCGTGGATGCCGGATTGAATCCGATCAGGATGCGCGCCGGTCCGCTGCCGACATGCTTGATCGAATGGGCCCACAGCTTTGCGGAATGTAGCCGACGTCGCCCTTCTGCGATCGCTCGGTCCGGCAGCCTCGCCATGGACAGCGCCGCCAATGCAGCGTCCGCAGCGCGCGTGCAACACGGACGTCAGGGCCCGGCTGCCCCCTCCAGACCGTCGCAGGCTCAGTTGAATGGCTATTAAATCAACGGGTTAGACAGACGCTCGGGGATGATGCTAGAGAACACTGGCGCCCAGCGGGATTTTCGATTCCGAGGGTCGGGAGTTGTGGTTCTCGCAGCGGCGCTGGTTCAGCTTACGGCTATTCGGACATTTCATATGAGAAAGATCATCCTGACGCTGGCGATCCTGTATCCGGCGGCGGCGCTGGCTCAGGGAACGAGTACCCCGGCCGCCCCGGCCAATCCTCCCACCATCGGCGGCAAACCGCTGGTTGTGGTCGGGTCGAAGAATCCGACAGCGGGCAAGAAAGAAAAACCTTTGTCGGTCGCCCAAAAGTTGCAGGCCTGCCAGGACATCGACGATGCGACCAAGGAACGCCTGAATTGCTACGACGCCATTTATGCGCCACAGCCCAAACCAAAGGCGCCGGCGGCGAAGGGCGTCAATGACTGCCGCTTCGTCAAGGAGGAAGACGAACGGTTGACCTGCTATAATGGTTTTGCGGACAAGATTCCGAAGCTACCGCGCTAAATCAGGCGGGGCGCTTACCAGGTGTTCCAGCTCGGGCCACCGAAGAAGCCAAACTGTGACTGCTGCGCGACCCGCACTTGCGGCGGCTGCGCGAATTGCATCGGCGGCGCCTGACGGCTTCTTGCCACCTTGCGCTTGCGCTGGATCGGCGGCTCCGGCTTCTTCGCCTCCGCCGGGACGTATTGGGCAAACGCCTGAGCGGCGGTGTCGGCCGAGGCAGGGGCTGCGGCAGGCGCGGACGGCGCAACCGCTTGGGCGGTCACGGACGGCGGCGGAACAATGATCGGAAGGTTGGTGTCAAAGACCACCCGCTCCGGCAGCTTCTGGTCGGAACGAATGCGCACCACAGTTTTGTCGACCGAAGAAACGGCCTGGCTGGCCACGACCGCCTGTTCTGGGACAAACGCATCGATCGCCAACAACAGCGCGAGCAGCACTCCGCCGACAAACAGGAAATAACGCGCCACGGGCATTGGTCTTGCTCCCCCGCGCGAACGCGCGGTTTAATCGCCCAACGGGCCATATAGCGTTTAGTTCCTGCTCAACTTGCAAGGTTCAAAGGCGCAGGTCACATTTTGGAGATGAAACGTGAGTTCGGCCGCACAGGGTTAAACGCGGCTGGCTGTCACCAGTGAACATTTTGCCTTATTCGCGTTGACGTTGACGAACCCGACCAGCACGCGTGCGTATCGCTTCCGGCTCTTCATGTTCACGGTATCGGAAATGATCCGCCTGCGTGCGGTCAGATGGCTGCCGTCCCGGCGGATGAAATTGCAGGCGATCTCGATATCCCTCACTGCGTAGTCATTGGTATTGCGAAGCGTGAAGGTCACCAGCGCTTTCGAGCCGAGCCCGCCCCTTCGCCATGACTGCGAGACGATTTTCAGGCCGTCGAGCGGCGAATTGGCAGGGGCAATCGTCTCTGGCAGCACGATGTCGGAAGGTACCGCCTGATTGGGATCGGTAGAAACTGCTGACGGACCCGGACTCGGCGAGGTCGCCTGAGTCGCGACCGGATCATCCGTGCGGGATATGCCTTGCGTGAGGCCGGCAACTTCAGACGGCGTCGCTGCTGAATGGCTTTCGGCATCGCTCGCTTGCGGGAGCATCAACCATATGGCGCATCCAACGATAGCGATGGCCGGCAGCACGGCAAGCCGCGCTTCGAATTTTCCGAACGACCACCCGGCGATTCTCATACCCTCGCCCTCACCCGGCAGCGTCGGCAATTGCCGTGCCGCGCAAGAAAAAAGCCATACGGGCGTTTTCCCGTACGGCTTCTATCACGACCGCCGCTGTACGGATCCCGCCGCCGTCAACAATCATCCAGGGCAGCAATGGTTTCATGCCACCTCGACAATATTGCGGCGGCGGTGCAAGGCTTGCAGGATAAGGCTTGCAGGATAGAGTTGTGCATTGGCTGGCTTCATTACCGTCGCGGCGCAACCGACCTTCAGCGCCGCAACAACAATGCCGCAACAACAATGCCGCAACAACAATAATGGGAGACCGATCGAGATGCCGACCGTTACCTGGGACCATGTGCATTTGCGCAGCCCCGATCCCGAAGCGACTGCCGCCTGGCTGCAAGACATTCTGGGCGGCGAAATCGTCCGCGCCCCGGGGCGGATCGACGTCAAACTGGGCGGCGCCAACGTGTTCATCGCGCCGGTTGCCGTCGGCGACGGCGTCAGTGCGCCGCCCGTGACGCCTTATCAGGGGCTCGACCATTTCGGCCTGACGGTGAAAGACATCGACGCGGTCGCCGCCGAGATCAAGGCCAAGGGCGTCGAGTTCACGAAGGAACCGACCACCATACGTCCAGGCGTTCGCATCTGCTTCATCCGTGGCCCGCAGGGCATCTCAATCGAACTGCTCGAACGCGACAAGAAATATGCCTGACGCGCCGGTGAGCATGTCTTTCTGAAATTGTCGTCACCCGGCACCGGGTCTCGCCTTCGGCGAGCCCGATGACAGGCTCCAGCGGGTGACCCAGTATTCCAGGGGCACCAAACAAAACCGAGAGGCCGCAGCGTACTGGACACTCCGCCTTCGCGGAATATGACAGTCGTGGGTCGGGCCAGTGCTCGCGCGTTACGTCATCGATCCCGGCATGAAGCAGCGAATGCTCAATCCCTGATAGCCGCGGATCGGCCAGACCATGGCTCGCCCTACCCGGTTCGGCTCGGTGATGACGGCATCTTCAGGCACGTCGTGCCACTCGCCGTCGATGCGAACGCGGTAGTGCCCGCCTTTTGATTCCCAATCCACGTCGCTGACGGCGCTGCCGTCTGCGTCGGAACAACACGGTCCCTTTCCGCTCCTTAGACTGTCGAACCACTGCTTCAGCGGTGAGTTGGCATAACGGCCGTCAGGATCGCGGGCTTCGCCCGGAGCCGAGGCCAGCGGCAACATCAGCAACACGCTGCCGATGATCAGCGGCTCTCTCCAGCGGCCCACACGATGGCGGGCCGTAGTTTCACGGGAGTTTTTCTCTGTGCGTCGGCGCGCAACGTGGCCGCCGGAATTGATCCAGTTGGTCACCTGTTTCTCTGCTCCTGCACCCACCGGCCGGTGCCGGAGAGCACTATGCATTTCACGGGCCAACTTGATTCGGTTCACCGCCCGTCACCCTCACGTCACGCCGGGACGGTACGCTCCGTGTTTGCTTCCTGTACGGGAATCGGCAGGCAACCTGACGCGTTGACGCTATGGGCCACGCTTTGGCATAAATGATAACCAGCTTCCGTGGGCGCGGACGCCGGCATCTGGGACGCCATGAAGAACGGGCTCTATTCGATCCACGTCACCCTGCTGGATGGGCGCACCGGCAAGGGCAGCGGCGTTATTCTGTTCCGGGACGGCCAGATTCTCGGCGGCGACGCCTATCTGTTTTATACCGGCAGCTACACCGTGAAGGGCGACACCTTCAAGGGCGAGGTCCTGGTTCAGCGTCACACCACCCCGCGCGACAACGATAATCCGCTGTTCGGCGGCCCCGCCCCGGTCGGCATCGGCGTATCCGGAACCTTCACCGACACCCGCGGCAGCATGAATGGAACCGCGCTCGTCGGCAAAGCGAGCCAAATCTTCGGCGCCACATTGCACAAATTGGCTGATATCAACTAGCGGCCGGGCGCGCCCCTATTCCGCCGCCTGCTCCAGCGGCGCCGTGCGCGGCAGGATCATTTGAATGCGCGTGCCGCCGCCCGGCTCGGAATCAAGGTCGAGCCGGCCGCCGAGGCGGGTCGTCACGATGCTGTAGACGATGTGCAGGCCGAGCCCGGTGCCGCCCTGATCGCGCCGCGTGGTGAAGAACGGATCGAAGGCGCGGCGGCGGACATCGAGGCTCATGCCGATGCCGTTGTCTGAAAAGATGATCTCGACATTGTCCTTGCCGGACTCCCGCACCTGGATATCGACCGTGCCCGGCTTGCCGTCCGGGAAGGCATGCGCCACCGAATTGAGGAACAGGTTGGTAAGCACCTGTCCGTACGGCCCGGGATAGCTGTTCATCATCAGGTTGGGCTGGCACTCGACATTGAGCGTCAGATTGTGCTTGCGCAGGCCCGGCCGCAACGACATCACCACCTGCTCGGTGAGATCGCCGAGGTCGAAGGTGCGCTGGTCCGAGTAATTGCGATCAGCGGCGACCTGCTTGAACGACTGGATCAGCTCGGCGGCGCGGTTGAGATTGGCGACGAGCTGCGAAGACGCCGAGCGGCTTGTATCGAGAAAATCGTTCAGGCTGGAGCGGCGCAACTCGCCGCGGGCGACCTCCGCTGCAAAGTTCGACGTCTTTCGCTCCAACGCGGACGCCACCGTCAGGCTGATGCCGACGGGATTGTTGACCTCGTGGGCTACGCCGGCCACCAGCCGTCCCAACGCGGCGAGCTTTTCCGCCTCGATCAGCGAATTCTGCGTCTCGCGCAGGTTCCGTAGCGCTCCCTCCGCCGCATCCTTGGCCTTGCGCATCTCGGATTCGACGCGCTTGCGCTCCCCGATGTCGAGCGCAACCGTCACGATGTTCTCGATCTCGCCGGCCGCATCCAGGATCGGCAGCTTGTTGACCAGCCATTGCCGCATATGGCCGGACGCGTCCTTGTATTCTTCCTCGTAGAAGCCGAGTTCCTTGCCAACCGCCAGCACCCGCTTGTCGGGCTCGTCGGTCTTTTCCGCGCCGTAGCGCGACATCAACTCGGCGGTGGTGCGGCCGATCGCATACCCCGGCTCGACCCCGAAAATGCCGGCCATATAGCGGTTCATCAGGACGTAGCGGAGCTGCTTATCCTTGACGTTGATGACCGCAGGCACGGTGTCGATCACCATTTGCAGCAGGCGGCGGCCTTCGGCGATCGCATCCTCGGCCCGCTTCTGGTCGGTGATGTCGCGCACCGTTCCTTCGTAGCGGACGACAATGCCGGCCTCGTTGTGCACGGCGCTCGCGCTGTCGGACAGCCACAGCACCGAGCCGTTGCGCGTGCGAACCTGGTACTCGTATTCGCGCACCATGCCGTCGCGCTGCATGAGCCGCTCGTATTCCGCCCGCGCCTCGGGGTGGACGTAAACGGTATCCGCGATGTCGCCGATGCCGTTGATCAGACCCTGCGGCGTGGCATAGCCCATCATCCGCGCCAGCGCCGGGTTGGCGTTCAGCAGCGCGCCGCCGGGCGTCGTGACGTAAATTCCGTCGACCGAGGACTCGAACAGCTTACGGTAACTTTCCTCCGCAAGCCGCTGTTCGGCGAGCGCACGCACCGCCGCCTCGCGTGCGGTGTCGGCATCGACCAGCGTTTGCCGGAATACTTCGGCCGCGCGGGCGATGTCGCCGATCTCGTTGTCCACGTCAGTCGCCGGGATCGAGGCGTTCTTCTCGCCGCCGGCTACCGCGCGGATCGAGCCTGCGATCGCGGCAAGCGGACGCACGGTGCGCCGGACCACCAGCAGCGACGCAAACAGTCCGATCAGGACGCCGGCAGTGCCGAGAACGATGCTCTGCCATTTCGCCTCCGTCAGGGTCCTCGCAAATTCACGCGAGAGGACGCGCCCCCGCCGCTCGCTGACGTCGCGCAACAATTCGGTGACGCGCTGGATCAGGCGGCCCTCCGCACCGAGCACTTCCCTGTCTATGTCGGATATCTGCCGTTCGCGGATCGATATGTTGACAATCGCCAGCGCATAATCGTCGACGATCGCGCGCAGCTTTGAGTCCGCGATCGTCATCGAGCGCATGCTTTCCGCAGCCTGTTCGGCTGCCGAAGGGTTATGCGCAAGCAACGCCGAAGCGATCCGGCTCTGGGTCTGAGCCAGGGCCATCGCAAGCTTGGGATCGGATGCCTCGGCGATCGCCGTATCGAATTGCTCGCGCAAGGGCGGCAACGCGACGATCATCTCGGCGCGGCGGTTGATCAGCGCGGAAATCCGCTCGATGCCGGTGCGGTAGGTTGCCAGGCGCTCGGTGACGCCGTCAATCATGTCCTGCTGCTCCGGCGCGAGCTCAAGCCGCGTCTTCTTCAGGATCTCGCCGAGCGCGTTGGCGGCTTCGCCAACCTGAAGCGACTGGTTGCCGCGATCGGTGACGAAATCCCGCGCCGCCAGCCGCAATTCGTTCATGCGGCGATCGATATCCTCGGCCAGATCGCCGACGCTCTGCAGCCGCTGCAACTCGGCAAAGGTCGAATCGATGTGGCGGATGGCAATGACGCTGGCGGTCGAGGTGATGATGATCACCGCCAGCACCAGCATGAAACTGCCGAATGTCAGTTGGCCGATCGAAAGCGAGAACGATCGCGGCGGCGAATTCGGCGGCGTTTCAGCGGTCATGTGGGTCGGGGCCGGGCTCCAATCGGGCGCAATATACGATGTATTTCGGGCCGTAGGGAACATGCCGGAATCGGCCGGATTAGCCATCCGGACCCAAAAGAGGCGGGCCAGCCAAGGCGAATGGCTGTTAACCTTTCCCGATGGGGATGGCCGGCAGGACCGCCCGTGGATACCGAGGCGATTTGGGACCGTCAGCCGACCGAGCCGACCTCGAACACCTCGCCGTCATAGCCGGCCTCGGGGGGAATGCGGAGCTGCCGGCCGCCATTGTTCCGGGTCATCACGGGTGTCACGGTGACGACCGATTTGCCTCTGGAGTCGTCGAGCGCAGCCTTCACGCTGGCCTGCTTGCCGAGCTTGATCAGGTTGCGGGTGGTCGGGAACGGCAGCTTGAAGCGCCCGCTCTCACCGCCCTCCAGCGCCTCGCGCGGCGATACCCAGATCGAGTCGATGGATTCCCGGCCGTCATGGGCGCCGACCTGTTCCGGTGGCGCGGCGGCAAGGAAGAACCAGGTGTCGAAGCGCTTCGGCATGCCCTCCGGTGTGATCCAGTGCGCGTAAGGAACGAGTTTGTCGAGCGCCAGCACCATGCCGTTGTCGGACAGCACGTTAAGGAACGTGATCTTGCTGTCGCAGAGGTCGGCGCGATTGATAGCCTCGATCTCGCTGGCGCGTTTGGCATCGACCAACGCCGTCGCCCCCTTCGGCCGCGCCAGCAGGATGCCGCTTTCCTCAAACGTTTCGCGGATCGCGGCGATGCGGAAACTCAGCGTGGCTTCGTCGAGCCCCTCGCCTCCCGAATAGAGTTCGGGCCGCGCGATGATCTCCTTGTCACCCTTGTCGACACTGCCGCCGGGAAACACCAGCGCGCCGGAATTGAAATCGATCTCATAATGGCGAACCATCATGAAGACCTCGATTTCCTTGGCGTCTGCGCTGTCGCGCAGCAGCAGGATCGTGGATGCAGGACGCGGGGCGACGGCTTCGGCCATATGACTAGCCCGCCGCGCTGGACTGCGGTTGCAGATTGGCGCGGCGGTCGACGCGCGCCACCCGCGACAACAGATAATCGACTTCGGCCTTTGCCGTCGCCGTAATCGTCGCGCCGGGCTTGCGCTGCGCGCTGGAAGAGATGATGCCACGCTTCTGCAGCACGTATTTGCGCACCGACAGGCCCGCGCCTGGCTGCTGCTCGTAGCGGATCAGCGGCAGGTGCGCATCGAACAGATCGTGAGCGGCGTCGCGCTTGCCGGCTTTCGACAGCTTCACGACGTCGATCAACAGTTCCGGAAAAGCGTAGCCGGTCATGGCGCCGTCGGCGCCGCGCTCCATTTCGAAGTCGAGGAACAGACCGCCGTTGCCGACCAGGATCGACAGCGGCCGCAGCGAGCCGTCCTTCTGGAAATTACGCAGCGTCGTGATCTTCTCCAGGCCCGGCCAGTCCTCGTGCTTGAGCATCACGCAGGACGGCGAATCCATCACGATTTTGCGGATCACGGCGGACGTGAAGATGACGTTGAGCGTCAGCGGATAGTCCTGCAGCACCCAGGGGATCTCGTCGCCGATCGCTTCCTGCGCCTGCTTGAAATAGCCCGTGATCTGATCATCGGTGCGCAAATGCGGCGGCGGCGCGATCATCACGCCGGCAGCGCCAGCATCCATCGACGCTTTCGCCAGCGAGCGCATCGAGGCAAAACCGGGCGCCGAGACGCCGACGATGATCTGCATGTTTTTGGCGCGCTTGACGAAGCGGATCGCTACCTGCTCGGCCTCAGCAGCATCGAGCTTCGGTGCCTCGCCCAAGATGCCGAGCACGGTGACGCCGTCGCAGCTGACTTCGGCGTAGAAGTCGGTCAGGCGATCGATCGATTTCTCGTCGATGCGGCCGTCGTCGTGGAACGGCGTCGGCGCGATTGCGAACGTGCCTGCGGCCTGGGCGGTGAGCTTCATGATTACCTTCTTTGGCAGGGGCTGGACGGAATATTTCTGATCATGGATAGCACCACCGACCTGCCCCTCAAAGCGCCAGATTAAGCCTCGGAATGAGCCTGCCCGGGATCGAGCCCGATGGAACAAGCCCGTCATCGATCGCCCCCATGCAGCGGTAAAATTCGGCCGCATCGGGGTCGGCTTCGATGATGAGTGCGGTGGCGCCAGCCGCGCGGGCGATGGTTTTGGCCCAATCGAGCAGCTTTCGACCTGTTCCGGTCCGCAGCATGGTCGGCTCGATGAACAGCTTTTCGAGCTGCGCCGTATCGCCACTGCATTTCACTTCGGCAAGCCCTACGAGGCGGCCGTCGAGCTCGGCGACCTGCACCTGGGACGCCAGGATGCTCGTCGGCGTCAGCGTAAGCTCCTTGCGGCAGGCCGCCATGAAGGCGTCGTCATACCCCCAGACCGCCTTTGAGCGCAGGCACAGCTCGGTGAGAGCTGCACCTTCCTCCGGACGCGCGGGCCGCAACGCTAGCATGGCACCTCCATCACACCGAAATCAGAACCGTCGCGCGCCCATCTTGATCTGCTCTTCGGAGAAAAAGATCTCCTTGGCGTGGGTCACGATGTCCTCGGCCTTCCAGCCCGTGAACGGCGGCTTCCAGCCTTCCATTTCCATCATCCGCATCTCCCGCACCCCGCGCGGGCCGGAGACGCCGAGCACCTTGCCGGTCTGGTCGCCCGACAAATCGCTGACCATGTATAGCACGGCCGGCGCGATGCCGTCCGGGCCGAGCGCGGCGCCAGGGTTCTCTCTATAGCGCGGCAGATCTGCGGTCATGCGGGTCAACGCGCCCGGCGCCAGGGTCCAGAACCGGATGTTGTACTTGCGGCCCTCGATCGCCAGCACGTTTGACAGTCCCCAGATACCGCCCTTGGCGGCGCCATAGTTGGTCTGGCCGAAATTGCCGATCAGGCCCGAGGTTGAGGAGGTATTGACGATGACGCCGCCGCCATTCTCGCGCATCCATTTGAACACCGGCTGGGTGCAGCAGAAGGTGCCTTTGAGGTGCACCCTGATCACCTTGTCCCAATTGGCCTCCTTGGCCTTGGCGAAGGTTTCGTCGAGCAGGATGCCGGCATTGTTCACCAGGATATCGGCGCGGCCGAAATTCTTGATGGCGTCGTCGAACACCGATTGCCCGCCGGCCATGGTCGAGATGTCGGCGCCATTAGCGACGGCGCGGCCGCCCTCTTCCTTGATGGCGTTGACGACCTTCTGCGCCATGGAGACGTCGGCGCCGGAGCCGTCGCGGGGACCGCCGAGGTCGTTGACCACGACGGCCGCCCCCTCGCGCGCGAACAGTTTGGCATAGGCCTCACCGAGCCCGCCGCCTGCACCGGTGATGATGGCAACTTTGCCGTCGAGCAATCCCATGGTGTTTCTCCCGCCTTGTTTTCCGTTCTCGTGTCCCGGACGCGATGCAGCGTGAAAGGCTGCGTCGCAGAGCCGGGACCCATCGTGGCTCCGTCATGGGCCCCGGCTCAGCAGCGCATCACTACGTGCTGCGCTGCGTCCGGGGAACGAGATCTAACCCAGCACCGTCTTGCCGCTCTTGATCACCGTGACGCCGCGCGACTTCACCTTGGCTTCGAACGAGACGATGTTGCCGTCCTTCCACATCTCCATCGTTACGGTCTCGCCGGGATAGACCGGCGAGGAAAAGCGGGCAACGTGCTGCTTGAAGGCCGATGGATCGTAATCGGCGTAGGTCTGCAGCACGCCGCGGCAGGTGATGCCGTAGGTGCACATGCCGTGCAGGATCGGCCGCGGAAAGCCAGCCTTCTTCGCAAACTCGGGATCTGAGTGCAGCGGATTGCGGTCGCCGCAGAGCCGGTAGACCAGCGCCTGGTCCGGGCGCGTCGTGATATCGACGATCTTGTCGGGCGCGCGGTTCGGAACCTTGTGCGGCTCGGGCTGGCCTTCGGATGGGCCGCCAAAACCGCCGTCGCCGCGGGCGAAACGCGAAGCGACGAGCGTGGCCAGCTTGTCGCCGTTCTCGTCCTTCAACACGGTCTGGTGCCGGATGACGGCGCCCTTGTCCTTGCCCTTGTCGAAGACGTCGAGCACGGTCGAGTCGGCCGTGATCTTGGCCGCGCTCGGCAGCGGCTTGTGGAAGGTGATGTCGCGCTCGCCGTCGACCACCATGACACGGTTGAGGTTCATTTCGCCGGGGCTTGAGCCCCAGGCCGCCACCGAGGCGAAGGTCGGCACGACCTTCAGGGGACGCGGAGTTAAAGTGCCCTCGTTGACGAAGGCGAGTTCGCTCTCGTCCATCGGATCGGCGCCCATGCCGATGCCATAAGCGTAGAGCATCACCTCGCGATCGGTATAGGCGTATTTCTGGCCGAGATTTTTCAGGGCCATGAGCTGTTCGTAGTTGATCGGCATTTCGTTTCTTCTCCCCGAACCTCTTTTGCCGGCGCCCGTTACAGCGCCCTCTCCCCTTGCGGGAGAGGGCTACACCGGCGTCGAACACAAACTCGCTTGGGAGAGAGGTTGCCTCGGCAAATACATCTCTCTCGTGGAGAGACACCCCTCTTCCGGCAGCTTCGCTGCCATCTTCCCCCGCAAGGGGGGAAGGTACTTTCTAGGGCTAGGCCGCGGTGAAGAACGGCAGTGGAGCGCCGTCGGTTGGCTTCCACACCAGCTTCACCTTCTGGCCGATCTTCAGGCTCGTTAGATCGCAGTCGACGATGTTGGTCTGCAGCGACGGTCCTTCCTTCAGCGTCACATAAGCGATCGCATATGGACCAGTCGGCGACTTCCGCATCAGGCTGTAGGTGTAGACCGTCGCCTCGCCGGAAGCTTCCTCCCACACCGTCTTGTCCGAAAAACAGAACGGGCAGATCGAGCGTGGGAAGTAGTGCGCCTCGCCGCAAGCCGTGCAGCGCTTGATCATGAACTTGCCGGCCTTGGCGGCTTCCCAGAACGGGGCAGTTTCGGGATTGGTCACCGGCGCCGGATATTTCTTTGCTTCAGCCATCACACGCGCTCCAGAATGCAGGTTGAGGCGGCGTGACGCACGCCGAGAAGACCGCCGGTGCCATGGGCGATCGCGAGGTCGCAATTCTTGACCTGCACCTTCGGGTGCGCTTCGCCGCGCAATTGGCGGACGGCCTCGAGGATTTTCGTCATGCCGCCGCGGTTGACCGGGTGATTGCTGCAGAGGCCGCCGCCGTCGGTGTTGAACGGCAGCTTGCCAACGCCCGAAATGAGATTGCCGTCGGCGACGAACTTGCCGCCCTCGCCTTTCTTGCAGAAGCCGAGGTCTTCGAGCTGCATCAGCACCGTGATGGTGAAGCTGTCGTAGATCGAGGCGTACTTGATATCCTTTGGCGTCACGCCCGCTTCCTCGAAGGCGCGCGGGCCGGACCAGACGCCGGCGGAATACGTAAGATCGAGATCCTTGCCGCCGCGCGGACCCTTCATCGCCTCGCCATGGCCGATCAGCCGCACAAGCGGCTTCTTCAGGCTCTTGGCGATCTCCGGCGTGGTCACGATCATCGCGCCGCCGCCATCGGTGACGACGCAGCAGTCCATGCGGTGCAGCGGGTCCGAAATCAGCGGCGAGTTGATGACGTCCTCGACGGTGACGACTTCCTTCAGCATGGCGTGCGGGTTGTACTGGGCGTGATGAGATGCCGCGACCTTGATCCAGGCGAGCTGCTCACTGGTGGTGCCGTAGTCGTGCATGTGGCGCATGGCACACATGCCATAGGCATTGTGGGTGGTGGCGCCATAGGCCGCCTCGAAATCAGCCTCCGCGCCCGCTGCGCGCGGCGGCATCGGGCCGGTGCGCGGCTTGCCCGCGAGCGTGACCAGCGCGATCGAGCATTTGCCCGCGGCAATCGCTTCAGCCGCATGGCCGAGATGGATCAAATAGGAACAGCCGCCGGTCTCGGTGGAATCGACGTGGCGCACCTTCAATCCGAGGTAATCGACCATCGGCCAGGCGCCGCCGGGAGCGTCACCGGCACAGAAATAGCCATCGATATCGGCTTTGGTGAGCCCGGCATCCTCGATCGCGCCCTTGGCGACCTCGGCGTGCAACTGTGCCGTTGATTTATCGGGTGCGTGCCGGGTGGGATGCTCGTAGATCCCGGCAATGTAGGCTTTGCCTTTGATGGTCAAATCGTTCTCCGTTGGCGTTTCTTCTTTCCGAAAGTTTTTCTGGCCTGTCGCCGCCCCCTTGGCAAGCGCGGAAATATTCCGCCGGGCGAGAGCGTAGCGACTAGACTCAAGTCGGGATGATTATCGGCGAAAATCTTATCAGGCCGGAACGCGCGCCCGCCGTTCGGCTCCACGTTTCACAGCGCCGCGTTCTCGCGGCGCGGCGCCCTCATTGATGAGAGGGTGCAGGGAATGCCGGGTGACGGCAGCGGGCTTGTGGATGGTTTTGGATGGGTGCCGCACGGCGGCGCCCGCTGGTTTGCCGACGGGCCAATCAGCAAGCGTCAGCCGGTATTCCTGACCGCATCGACCAGCATCGCGTAGAGCTGGCGCTTGGTGAATTCCTTGGGCTGCGTTGCCGCCGGCTTGCGCTGGGACACGACCTTGTCGGCCGGGCGGGCACAGGCCGACTGCGCTACCTTTCGCTTCGGCACCGACACGATCCTGGGGTTCGCGGTTGGCGGCTTGCGACCGCGCTTCTGGCCCATGCGCTGCAACTTGGCGCTCACGGCATTACGGCTCAGGCCTAGCCGACTTGCGATCTGACCGGCGCTGTGGCCATCGGCCCAGAGCTTTTTGAGCAGTGCTACGTCTTTCGCATCCCAACCCATGGAGATGATTATACATCGACTGCGAGCGACAGGCTAGTCGTTGCTCACGTTGCTTGAGCGAGGAAATGGTCTCGTCGGTAATGCCGCGTCGTTGAGGACCGATACCCCTACTCGGCTTTCCACTTCACTGCCATCTGCCGCGCGGAGACGACCCACTCCTTGATTGCCCAGCAGGCAATCAGTTGTAGCGATCGCGCACGCCGGACCAATTACCGGCGGTCAAATCAGGCTGAGCCTCTCGAAAATCCGCCGACGATCCCGCTGTCCACGGAAACTCTCCGCCTCGATCCGGGAATACCAGTTGGAGACATTCGAAGCTGTCATTTCCATAAAACCATCTGCACCATCCGAGGTGAGATTGATACTGCGCGCGCGACACTGGCAGAAGCACGGCCGCGGCATTGTCGAAGATCTGACCGGTTGGCTCACCAACCGGAGAACGTCGCCCGGCTTCGAGTTCGCGATAGATGTGCCAGAACGTATCCTGGGCGTTCTCTTTCGACATCGAGAACAACAACACCTCTGGAAACCTGAACTTCAGCCAGAAGCCGGTTGTGTAGGAGAAACCAGGCCCTTTATCGTCTGGCATGACGTGCATGCCAAACCAGCCATGTTCGCGAATCCGCCGAACGAAGTTCTGCTCGTGTTGGTCAAGCCGTTCAGGGTCGGCATCAAGGGCAGTGAACATGCATGCACATCGGGTGTGATAGGCGTACGGTGGGTTACGCTTCGCTAACCCACCGTACGCAGCCACATCTACATACCTCATCCTGAGGAGACTGCGAAGCGGTCGTCTCGAAGGATTGCCGCAGGTGGGATCGGGGCCGCATGGTTCGAGACGCTCGAAGACGCGCTCCTCACCATGAGGGTTTAGGCTTTGCAAGGCGGGCACGGCGCTTTGCGCCTTTGCCCACCCCACCCGGCTCTCGTGCCCCGGACGCAGCGCAGCGCGCTAGCGGTGCGCTGCTGAGCCGGGGCCTATGCGGTGAGATGGGTCCCGGCTCTGCGGCGCAACGCACCGGACGATGCTTCGCATCGCCGGGAGCGTTGCGCCGCGTCCGGGACACGGGGCTTACTCCGCCGCCAACTGCCGCGGCGCGGGGGGCGGGCTGGCGAGGTCGGCGGTTAGCTGCGCGTGGCGGGCTTTGGCGTCCGCGACCGCCTTCTCCTTGATCGGGCCATAACCGCGGATGCGGTCGGGCAAGGACAACAACTCGACGGCGGTGTCGTGCGTGATCGGCGACAACAGGCCGAGCACGGTTTCGACATCCCTCTCGTAAGCCACGATCAGGTCGCGCTCGAGCTTGCGGTCGGCACTGTAGCCGAAAATGTCGAGCGGCGTGCCGCGGAGGAAGCGAAGCCTCGCGAGCGTCCGGAACACGGGCATCATCCACGCGCCGAAGGCGCGCTTCTTCGGCCGCCCCAGCGCATCGAGGCCACCGCCGAGGATCGGCGGCGCCAGATTGAAATTGAACTTGAACTCGCCTTCGAACTGGTCGCGGAGCTGCTTTTCGAAGCGGCCATCGGTGAACAGCCGCGCGACTTCGTACTCGTCCTTGTAGGCGAGCAGCTTGGCGTAGTTGATCGCGACCGCCCGCGGCAAGGCCTCGCCATAGCCGCCGTCGATTGCCGCATCACGGACTCGCTTCACGAGAGCCCGATAACGCTCGGCGAGCGCGGTATTTTGGTAGTCGGCGAGGTGCGCGCTGCGATGGACGATGATCTCGTCCAGCGTCATCACCTCCAGCGTCTTCGCCACCACTGGCTCGTCCTGGCCCTTCATCATGGCGTCGAGCCGCGCCGGATCGGCCGCGGCGAGACGGCCGAGCTGGAAGGCCTGCGTGTTCATCTTGATCGAAACGCCGTTGACCTCGATCGCCTGCAGTATAGCCTTTGCCGACAGCGGCAGCAGGCCCTTCTGATAGGCATAGCCCAGCATCATGATGTTGGTGGCAATGGAGTCGCCGAGCAGCGCTTCGGCAGGCTTGGTGAAATCGTAGAAACACGAATCCTTGCGCAGCTCGGTCTCCAGCACGTGGTTGACCTTGCGGCTCTGGAAATTGAAATCGCGGTTGAGGATGAAGTCGGCAGTCGGGATCACGTGGGTATTGATGACGCCAACGGTACGGCTAGCTTCACAAAGCGTGATGGTATCCTTGGCAGCGGCGACCACCTCGTCGGCGGCCATCACGAGATCGGCGGTACCGGTGACGATCCGCGAACAGGTGACGTCGGCGGTGTGTTCGGAAAGCCGGACGTGGCTCAGCACCGCGCCGCCCTTCTGCGCCAGGCCGGACATGTCGAGGATCATGCTGGCCTTGCCCTCGATATGGGCGGCCATGCCGAGCAGCGCACCGATGGTCAAGACGCCGGTGCCGCCGACGCCGCCGACCGCGATGTTGTAGGGCCGTTCCAACGACGGGAGTGAGGCCGGCTCCGGCAAATCGTCGATATCACCAAGGCTGGCCGGCGCGCGGCGGCGCGGCTTGCCGCCGTCGATGGTGACGAAGGACGGGCAAAAGCCCTTCAGACAAGAGTAATCCTTGTTGCAGGTCGACTGGTTGATGGTGCGCTTGCGGCCCATCTCGGTTTCCAGCGGCTCGACCGAGATGCAGTTCGACTGCACCGAGCAATCGCCGCAGCCTTCGCACACGGCCGGATTGATCATGACGCGGCGCGCCGGGTCTTCCATCAGGCCGCGCTTGCGGCGGCGACGCTTTTCGGCGGCGCAGGTCTGCACGAACACGATCGCCGAAGTTCCCTTCAGCATGCGACAGATCTTCATGACATCCTGAAGCTCGTCGCGATGCGCGGTCTTGACGCCGGGTGCTATCTCGGACGCCGGATAGGCGTCGGGATTTTCCGAGACGAGGTAGATGTTGCGGATGCCCTCTGAATGGAGCTGGAAGGTGATCTGCTGCGGCGACAACTCGCCGTCGACGTGCTGGCCGCCGGTCATCGCGGTCGCGTCGTTATAGAGGATCTTGTAGGTGATATTGGCGCCCGAGGCGATCGCCTGGCGGATCGCAAGGCTGCCCGAATGGAAGTAGGTGCCGTCGCCGAGATTGGCGAACACGTGCTCTTCCTTGGTGAAGGGTGCGACGCCGACCCACGGCACGCCCTCGCCTCCCATATGGGTATAGGTCTCGGTGTTGCGGTCCATCCACAGCGCCATGAAGTGACAGCCGATGCCGGCGAAGGCGCGGCTGCCTTCCGGCACCTTGGTCGAGGTGTTGTGCGGGCAGCCCGAGCAGAAATACGGCGTGCGGGTGACCGGCGCGACGGCCTGCATCTGGGTCGCCTGTCGGCCATTGAACCAGTCGGCCTTGGCGCGCAGCATCGCGGCGATTTCGGGGTTGAGATTAAGTCGAAGCAGGCGTTCGGTCAGCGAGCTCGCAAGAGACGCAACGCTGAGCTCAGCGGCGAAGGTGAGAAACCGCTTGTCGTGGTCGTCCATCTTGCCGACGATGCGCGGACGGACGTCGTCGCGCCAGTTGAACAGCTCCTGCTTGACCTGGTTCTCGACGATCTCGCGGCGCTCCTCGACGATGAAGATTTCCTCGAGGCCGATGGCGAAATTGCGCACGCCTTCCGGCTCCAGCGGCCAGGGCATGCCGATCTTGTAAAGCCGCAAGCCGATCTTGGCGGCGACCTCCTCGGTGATCCCGAGCTCGCGCAGCGCCTGACGGATGTCCTCGTAGCTCTTGCCGGATGCCATGATGCCATAGCGGGCATTCGGCGAATCCATGGTGATGCGGTTGATCTTGTTGGCGCGCGCAAACGCGATCGCGGCATAGCCCTTGTAGTCCTGCAGGCGCAGGTCCTGCGCATAGCGGTCGTCGGGCCAGCGCAGGTTGAGGCCGCCCGGCGGCATCTCGAAATCGGTCGGGATCGCGAACGGCGTCATCTCGTCGGTGAGGTCGATCTCGGCGGTGGTTTCCACCGTCTCGGTGATCACCTTCATGCCGACCCAGCAGCCGGAGTAGCGCGACATCGCGATACCCAACAGACCCATCTCGATCATTTCATGGATGCTGGAGGGATAGAGGTACGGCATCAGCGCGGAGATGAAGGCGTGGTCGGACTGATGCGGGACGGTAGAGGATTTGGCGCCGTGATCGTCGCCGGCGAGACACAGCACGCCGCCATGTTTAGCCGAGCCGGCCGTGTTGCCGTGGCGGAACACGTCGCCGCAGCGGTCGACGCCGGGGCCTTTACCGTACCAGATGCCGACCACGCCGTCGTACGTGGCGCCGGGCGAGAGATTGAGCTGCTGCGAGCCCCAGATCGCGGTGGCCGCGAGATCCTCGTTCACGCCGGGCTGGAACTTGATGTTGTACTGTTCGAGATGTTTGCGGGCTGCGAAGAGCTGCTGGTCGTAACCGCCCAAGGGGGAGCCGCGGTAACCGGAGATGAAGCCCGCGGTGTTGAGCCCTGCGGCGCGGTCGCGGCGAATTTGCGCCATCGGCAGGCGGACCAGCGCCTGGATGCCGGTCAGGAAGATGTGGCCGGACCCTTGCGTGTACTTCTGATCGAGACTGATCGGACCCTGGTTAATTCCCATTGCAGCCCTCTTTGGCGGTAAGCCTTGATCGTGACGACGCTTTTTTAGCTAAGCATCTGAACTCGTTAGAACCAGTCTATGTCGGTTTTTCCGGGCCGCGCACCACAAATCTCGGCAAGAAAGCCGCGCCCTCAAACTTCGCAATATCGTGCCGGGAAAATCGACGCGGCATTTCGGTTTGTGTCGTCCGGAAGCCTCGGCGCGAAACGGCATGGCGCCCCCGCTGTGCGCACTTTCGCGCCACAACGCTCCAGAAGGTCAATCGGTGCAGGGACGACCATGCGGGCGATTCTCGCGGCGCTGCTTTTGTGCACTGCGTTAGTGGCCGGCGAAGGTCATGAACGCCGGCGAACTGATGTCGGAGGTCGTGATCAACTCGACCTCGCAGATGAGCGATGCGGATGTCAGGGCAATCGCGGTTTACCTGCCCGGCAACGCCAATCTGCAATCGGCCGATCCCTCCTTCGAGGGAATCACCGGGTTCCAACATTACGGGGTTGCAACATTGGCTCGGAACATCCGCGCACGCCAGCCATTGTCTCCACGCTTACTTGGGATGCCTAACGGAGGAACCCATTCATGGCACACCAACCCGATCCGAACGATCCTTACCGCGCCGGCCTGAGCGATGAAGAAGTCCGCCGTCAGGCCCGCTTCAACAGTCTCGACAATGAGCTGCAGCCCGATCCCGCGCTGTCCGAAGGTCCGCCGAGTGGCGCCAAGGTTGCGATGTTCGCCGTTGCCATCGCGCTCGTACTCGGCGCGCTGTTCTATGGCCTGAACAACACCACCGTGCAGCAGGCCGGTACCTCGTCGACCAACACCGCGCAGCAGACGCAGCCGGCCAACCCGTCGGCGCCTCCGGGCATGCGTGACGTAACGCCGCGCACTAACACCGATCCTGGCACGACCACGGGCGCCGCGACCAATCGCCCGACGCCGCGATCGCAGGAACCGACCGGCACCGAGGTCGATCGCTCCAAGCAGTAGCGGTTGATCAATCCCAAACGACGTACAGCGGGCAAAATGGCCCGCTGTTTTTTTGCGTTGTCCAGGCTCAGAACCGATTGATCAAAGCCAGAGGATAACGATCGCGCGATGCACACTGGCCAACCCTGGCCTCGCCCCTCGCGGGCGAGGTCTATCGGCTCTTGAAACGTGCCTCGCCCTCGCTCCATTACGGAGACAAACGTGGCGCAGAATATCTACGACAATCCCGATTTCTTCGCCGGCTACAGCCGATTACCTCGCCAGGTGCAGGGGCTGGACGGCGCGCCGGAATGGCCGGCTGTCCGGGCTATGCTGCCCGCGCTAACCGGCAAGCGCGTGGCCGATCTGGGTTGCGGCTTCGGCTGGGCCTCGCGCTGGATGCGCGCGCAAGGCGCGGTCTCGGTGCTGGGCCTCGATCTGTCGCAGAACATGATCGCACGCGCCAAGGTCGATACCTCGGACCCGGACATTGAATATCTGCTCGCCGATCTTGAGACATTGGAGTTGCCCGAAGCGGCTTTCGACCTCATCCACAGCGCCCTGACCTTCCACTATGTCGAGGATTTCCGGCGCCTCGCGCGCATGATCCACAAGGCGCTGGTCGGCGGCGGAGATCTGGTCTTCACGATAGAGCATCCGATCTTCATGGCTGCGGCGCATCCGCATTGGATCGCCGATGAAGACGGCCGCAAGACCTGGCCGGTCAACGGCTACTCGGTCGAGGGCGAGCGCCGCGCGGACTGGTTCGCCAAGGGCGTGCTGAAGTATCACCGGACCCTCGGCACGACGCTCAACACGCTGATTGATACGGGCTTCGAGTTGCGCCGGGTCGAGGAATTCGCCCCGACGCACGAACAGATCGAGCGCTTGCCCGAACTGGCCGAAGAGCTGGAGCGGCCGATGATGCTCCTGGTCTCAGCGCGAAAGACAGAAACGCGTTGAGAGTCGAGCCGCCCGCGCCGCATGACACGGGCGGCTCGCGATTGACCACCGCCTTAAAGATCGATGGCCGCTATCCGGGAGAAGCAGCAGTCATCTGACGCCTTCGGCCATTGGGACCTAGCTGAACATCTTGTTGATCTCGCCGCCGGGATAGCCGTTGGCGAATTCGCCGAAGGTGCCCTTCTCCGCCATCTCCTTTGACGCCTTCATGAAGCCGGCCCAGGCCATCCGCGCCAGCGAAGCGCCGACGCTGATGCGGCGCACGCCGAGATCGGAGGCCGCCTGCAGCGATGGGCCGGCCGCGCCGACCAGGAGATTGACCGGCTTTGGATGCACCGCTTTCACGACCGCCGAAATCTCTTCCGGCGTCGCGATGCCGGGCGCATAGAGGCAATCGGCGCCGGCTTCGGCATAGGCGGTGAGCCGGTCGATCACGAGCTTCAAATCCTTCTGCCCGCGCAGGAACGCCTCGCAGCGGCCGGTGAGCAGCACGCCGCTTTTGTCGGCATCGATCGCCTGGCGCGCCGCTTTGATGCGATCGACGGCGAGCGCGCGATCGAACAGCGGCTTTGCGTTGTCGCCGGTAAAATCCTCGATCGACAGGCCGGCCACGCCGGTCTTAACCGCGCGCGCGACATTGGCGCCGACCTTGTCCGGCTCGTGCGCAAAGCCGTCCTCGAAATCGGCGTTGACCGGAATATCGACCGCCGCGCAGATCGCTGTGAGATGGGCGCAGACGTCGTCGACGGTGACGTGGTTGTCGGCCTTGCCCAGCGTCCAGGCAAAGCCGGCGCTGGTGGACGCCAGTGCCTTGAAGCCGAGATGCTGCAACGCCTTCGCGCTGCCGACGTCAAACGGATTGGGGATGATGAAGCATCCGCTCTCGTGCAACTTCCTGAATGCGGCGCGTTTGTCAGCAGATGTCAGCATGGGTCGCTCCCCTCGGTTTGTTGGCGCCGCCTACATAGTAACGCTGCATCTTCTCCGCCAGACGTCTCACGCCACGACCTTGCGCAGAAACGTCCGCTCCTCCGCGAGGATGAACTTGTTCTCCTCGGCGAAATCAAAATTGGCCTTGCCTTCGCTGTCCGCGCGCAGCCGTGCGCGGTAGCTTTCGTAAGACGCAAGGCTGTCGAACGAGATCAGCGCGAATGCGATGTTGTTGGTGCCCTCGTGCGGCATCCAGTAGCCGATCAGGTCGCCGCCGCATTTCGGAATGATGGTGAGCCAGTTTTTGGAGTATTCTTCGAACAAGGCGCGCTTGAACGGGTCGAGTTGATAGCGGATGAAGACGGTGACGGTCATGATGCTCTCCAATGTTTCCCCGTCATTGCGAGCCACCCGGTCGGCGCAAAGCGCCGCCGGATGACAGGCTCCGCGAAGCAATCCATAGCTCCACAAGCGGAGGAATGGATTGCTTCCGCCTTCGCTAAAGCTACGGCGGACAAGTCGTCGCTGCGCTCCCTTGCGCAAACGCTTCGCGTTTGTCGCAGGCAATGACGTTCGAGGCGAGACTACCCGCTTGCCCTACCGCGATGCTTCGGCTATCATCGAACTATGAAAGCAGGTCCTGATATCGCCATGGTCGCCTCCCTGGTCGGCGATCCCGCCCGCGCCAACATGCTGACCGCGCTGATGGACGGCCGCGCGCTGACCGCGAGCGAGCTGGCGCACCAGGCCGGCATCACGCCGCAGACCGCCAGTTCGCATCTTTCCAAGCTCGAGACCGGCGGCCTGATCGAGCCGGAGAAGCAGGGCCGTCATCGCTATTACCGTCTCACCGGCCCCGATGTTGCGGGCGTGCTCGAAGGGCTGGCGGGCCTTGCCGAACGCGCCGGGCACACGCGCGTGCGCACCGGGCCGAAGGAGCCGGCGCTGCGCCGCGCCCGGATCTGCTACGATCATCTGGCCGGCGATCTCGGCGTGCAGATGCTCGACAGCATGCGAAAGCAAAAGCTGGTCCGGCAAACCAAACAGGCGATCGAACTCACCGGCGAGGGCAAGCGCTTCATCGCCGAGGCGCTGCAGATCGACGCAGATATGCTCGCCCATCCGCGGCGGCCCGTGTGCAAGGCCTGTCTCGACTGGAGCGAACGGCGGCACCATCTCGCCGGCACGCTGGGCGCTGCAGTAATGAACCGCTTCACCGAATTGAACTGGGCGGCGCGCGATCCCGCGCCCGGCAGCCGCGTCGTGAACTTCACGCGCACCGGCGAAAAGCGGTTCGCAGCGCTGTTTGGGAGCAGCGAAGCTCATTCGTGATGGCTCTTGCGCGCCTTCTCACCATGAGGGTTAATCAACTCGCGCTCTCGCCAAAACGTGAAATGCAAAGTCTTTACACCGCGCGACATCGGCACCAATACGCTCCTGTCTTGGGAACAGGAGTTCTGGGATGCGAGGGATGTGCGTCGGCGCGTTAGCAGCCGCATTGGCCGCGATGCCGTTGTTGTCTGCGGCCGCGGCGGAAACCGAACGACCGGCCACGCGCGAACCCTACGGCATTGCGCTCGAAGGTTTTGCCTATCCCTACCCGGTCCATCTGCTGCCGCTGGTCAACGACGGCGAGCCGGTGCGGATGGCCTATATGGACATAGCTCCCGCGCAGCCCAATGGACGCAGCGTGGTGCTGCTGCACGGCCGTAATTTTCCATCGAGCTACTGGGCGCCGGTCATCAAGACCTTGAGCGATGCCGGTTACCGCGTGGTGGTGCCGGACCAGATCGGCTTTGGAAAATCATCGAAGCCGCAAGGCGATTTGCATTTCGATACGCTGGCGCGCAACACGATCGCGCTGCTCGATCATCTGCAAATCGCCAAGGCCGACATCGTGGCGCATTCGCTTGGCAGCATGCTCGGGGTGCGGATCGCACGCGCCTACCCTGACCGGATCGCGCATCTGGTGCTGACCGCTCCGATCGGGCTGGAGGATTATCGGCTCTACGTCCCGCCGACGCCGACCGAAAAGATTTTGGAGAACGAAGATAAACTCACAGCGGACGGCTATCGCAAGCAGCTCGAGACCAATTACGCGCTAAAGCTGCCGCCCGAACAAATCACGCCGTTCATCGATGCGCGTTTCAACATCAAGGGCAGCGCCGAATATTCGCGCTGGCTGCGCGCGTTCGTCAGTTCCGCACAGATGATCTATCGCGAGCCTGTCGTGCGCGAGATCCCGCTGATCACGCAGCCGACGCTGTTCGTGATGGGCGCCGACGATCACAACGCGCCGGGAAGAGCCAGCGCACCGGAAGCGCTGCGCGCGAAAATGGGGCAGAACGCCGAGCTGGCCAAAGCGCTCGCCGCCAAGATGGCCCGCGGCAGAGCCGAGGTGATTCCGAACACCGGACACCTGGTCTTTCTGGAAGCGCCGGCGAAATACGGCGAGCTGGTGCTTGGATTTTTGGCCGCCCCATAGCATCAGGGAACATTCATGTTCCATTCAGGTCTCGTAACTAAGTTCCGTTGCGTGCCGCCTTGCGGCCAAGAACGGGAGAAAACATGAAGTACCTTTTCGCAGCAGTTTTGGCCCTGGGCACCATTGCCAGCTTTAGCGCGGCGGAAGCTGCGGGCGGATGCGGCCCCGGCTGGCATCGCGGCCCCTATGGCGGCTGCCAACCCAATCGCCGGGTCGTTGTTCGGCCGGCGGCACCGGTCGTCGTGGTGCGTCCTGCAGCTCCGGCCGTCGTGGTGCGGCCCGGCCGCGTGTGCCCCTACGGCACCGTGTGGCGCTATGGACGCTGCCGCGCTTACTGAGAATTCGCAAGCATGACAAAAGCCCCGCTCGCGCGGGGCTTTTTTTATTGCTTCTCTAAACAATCCGCGGCGAAGTCTTACCAGTAGCGACGGCGCCAGTAGCGGCGGCGCCAGCGACGGCGGCGATACCAGCCCCAGTGCCGGCGGCGCCAACGGCGGCGGCGCCAGCCCCAGTGCCTTCGGCCCCAACCGCGACGTCGGCCGCGGCCCCATCGTGCTTCTTCAGGCGCGAGGCGATCGACCTCTTTGCCTGACGTGACAGCAGGTTGAGCATCCTTGTTGGCGGGCAGTTTCGCGTCATCGGCGAGCGGTGCCGGCATCAGCGGCGCGGCCTCCGCGCTCGCTGCGAGCGCGACACCGCCCGCGGCAAATCCAAAGGCGAGCTTCAGAAAGTGGCGGCGTTCCATCACATCCCTTCCTCCGTTTGCTGTGTGCAAGAAAGAGAGTTTCGATGTGCCGAGATGAACGCGCGGTGAACTGCGTGTTCAGCTTTGCTGCGAACGGAGTCGTTCGAGAATTATTTTCGCGCGCTGTTTTTTGCAGCGGAACTTTTTGTCGTCTTCGCGGTATTTCTGCGTCGCGCGCATGTGTGACGACGCGTCTTCTCTACGGCGGACACGTCGTCTCGCGTCTTACGCCACGCGCTCCTCGGCAAGCACCAGCACCTCGCGCGTCCGCGTCACGTCCGGCCAGTCGCGGTTGAAGTCTGTGACCAGGCGTTTCATCTCCGGCCCCTCGATCGCGCGATCGAGCGCAGCCTTGTCCGTGAACTGGTACATCGCCTCGTGCAGCGATGGATCGGTCGCGCTCCAGTAGCGCCACGCCTTCACCGCGCCGAACGATTTCATCGCATCCGGCAGATGCTCACGTGAGTACCAAGCGTCGAAGGCCTGACGCCTGGTGGGATCGGACACGGTGGCGCGGACGACGAAAAAAGCTGCGGGCATTTCATTCTCCCTGCTTTGGCTCTACGAAACCTATTCAACACGCAACTGTCACATGCTCCGTGATATCAAGGCTGCGCGCAATGCGTTATCCGAGGTGCCACCCATGCCCGTCCGCCATCGCTCCGCCCTCCTCTCAGCGCTCTGGCTGTTGACCGCAATCCCTCCCGCCGCGGCCGAGGACATCCCGCTGCCGCGCGAGCCACAGATTGGCCCGCGGCCGTTCTATCTCGTCGACAAGATGAAAGACGGGCCGCTGAAGCAACAACTCAGCCAGTGCACCGGGCCGTTCCGCAAGACCGATTTTTCCATCGGCCACCGCGGCGCCGCGCTGGAATTTCCCGAGCATACCAGGGAGTCCTATATTGCCGCCGCCCGGATGGGCGCCGGCATCATCGAATGCGACGTGACGTTTACGAAAGACCGCCAACTCGTGTGCCGCCATTCGCAGTGCGACCTGCACACCACCACCAACATCCTGACCGTGCCGGAGCTTGCCGCAAAATGCACGCAAGCCTTCAGCCCGGCAGATTCCGCGACGGGCAAGAAAGCCTCCGCAAAGTGCTGCACGTCAGACATCACGCTCGCCGAATTCCGGCGGCTGCGCGCGAAGATGGACGGCTTCAATCCCGACGCGAAGACGCCTGAGGAATATCAGAACGGCACGCCGCGCTGGCGCACCGACCTCTATGCAAGCTCCGGCACGCTGATGACGCATGACGAGAGCATCGCGCTGATCAAAAGTCTCGGCGCCAAGTTCACGCCTGAGCTCAAGGCACCCGAGGTGGCGATGCCGTTCGACGGCGATTACACGCAGGAGAAATACGCATCGCAGATGCTGGACGCCTACAAGAAGGCCGGCATTCCGCCGAGCGATGTCTTTGCGCAAAGCTTTAATCTCGCCGACGTGCTCTACTGGGTGAAGACCGAACCGGAATTCGCGAAACAGGCGGTCTATCTCGAAGAGCGCTACGAAAAGCAGGGTCTCGATCCCAACAAGCCGGAGACGTGGAAGCCGTCGATGGCGGAATTGAAGTCGCAAGGCGTCGCGATCCTCGGCCCACCGATCTGGACCATGCTGACGCTGAACGACAGACGAGAAATCGTCCCGTCCGAATACGCCAAGGCTGCGAAGGCCGCCGGCCTCGACCTGATCGGCTGGTCGCTGGAACGCGACGGCCCGCTCAACAAGGGCGGCGGCTTCTATCACAAGTCGATCAAGTCGGCGGTCGACCGCGACGGCGATACGCTGACGGTGCTGGACGTGCTCGCCAAGCAGGTCGGCATCCGCGGCATGTTCTCGGACTGGCCCGCAACGACGACGTTTTATGCGAGCTGCACGGGGATGAAGTGAGAGGCTTGTAGGGTAGAGCGGAGCGAAACCCATCGCGTCTAATTGGCCACTGCTTGCAATGCTGTGAGGGACGCACCAGGGGCAGGGTTCCCTCCCCCCTTGCGGGGGAGGGTTAGGGAGAGGGGTGCCGCACGACGTGCTCTCTCGATGTGGGCGTCACAACGGGCGACCGAGATTGAATTGAGGAGGCGGTGCGCACATCGACTCATCTCGCCCGCGGCTTACCCCTCTCCCCAACCCTCCCCCGCAAGGGGGGAGGGAGCCTGACCGATGTGCTCACCTCACACAGGCCCGTAGGCTAACTACCCCTACTTACGCTACGCCGGCTCCAGGCCAAGCGCCTGCGCGGTCTCGATCCAGGTTGGCAATTCGCGCTGATAAAGCGCATTGCTTTCCTTGAAGCCGATTGCCGGCTCCAGCACGAACGTCGCGAGAACTTCCTTCACTTTCGGATCGTTGTTGGCGGCCACGCAGAGTTCCGAAAGCCGATCGACGATCGGCTGCGGCGTCGCCTTCGGCAATGCCCAGCCTGTGAAGCCGCTGATGGTGAAGAACTTCGATGTCGCGCCTTGTTCGGGAAGGGTCTTGACGTCGCGATGGGCAGACGTTCGGGATCGCGGCGACCTTCTTCGAATGCACCGCGAACACCACGCCGTGGTTGCCTTGCAGGACGGGTTGAGCGGCCGTGTAGCTGCCCATCGCGACGTCAAGCGTGCCATCCATCAGGCCCGTCCACATCGGCGCTTCGCCCCGGTAGTGGATCGGTTCTATCTTGAGGCCGTACTGCTTGTTGAGTTCGTTGATCGTCATGTGCGGGGCCGAGCCCGTGCTATAGGTGCCGAAATTCACCTGGCCCTTCTTGCGCGCGAACGCGACGAAATCGTCCAGCGTTTTGACGCCGGACGCCAGGCTCGCGACCAGCAGCAGCCCGGCACCCGGAATGATGCTGACGAGCGTCAGGTCTCTGTCCATGTCGTAGCCGGGGTTCTTCATCATCACCCGATTCATCACATAGGTGGTCGAAATCGAGCACAGGATGGTGTGGCCATCGGGCGCGGCGCGTGCAACTTCGGCCGCGCCGATCGAGCCGGAAGCGCCCGCCTTGTTTTCGATGACGACGTTCTGCCCCACCTGCCTGGAGATGAAATCGCCGAAGGCGCGCGCGAGCAGATCCGTCTGCCCGCCCGCCGGGTAGCTGCAGACCATGCGGATATTCCGCGACGGCCACGCGGCTTGCGCGGAGGCGCCACGCGACAGCAAGGGCATTGCGGCAGCGGCGGTACCAGCAGCGATGAAATGACGGCGGTTGAATTTTAAGGGCATCTTTTTTCCTCCTTGATTTTTCAAGGAGGGTATCCCATCGCCCGGCTTCTGCCATAACAGAAAGCCGGGACAGATTAGCGCAGTTAACAAAATCCGGATCTTTCGCCACAACTCGCGGGCGTGTCAGCTCGATGATAGCATCTGCAACTGCAATTTTCCGAGAGCTGGAAAATGTGGTGCGGTGATGCTCGGTTGAGGCAACTTGAGCGTTCAGGATGCGGGCCGCAGCATCGGCGTCACCACTGGCGAAGAGCCGCTTTGGATTCTGCCGGTGATCTTGAAGCCGTGGCGTTCATAGAGCGAAATGTTACGCGGGTTCGAGCTTTCGAGGTAGGCCGCGATGCCCTCCTCGTCGCATCGTCGAAGCGCGTGTTTCATCAGCAACGAGCCAAGCCCCTGCCCGATCCATCTCGGATCGGCGGCGATAAGAGGCAGATACCAATGCGGCTCATGCGGATGATGTTCGGCCATTCCTTTCATGATGGCCCCGATATCCCCTGATATCTCCGGGCGCAGGGACTCCTCCATGATTGCGTTCATTTCTGCTTCGTCCGGCTCGACGCCTGGTGGTAGCCATAGAGCGGCAGCGCGAGCCCCTTCGGTGATGTAGGCTGTGCCATGCTCGAACGCACCGCCGCCGAAAGCATTGACCATCCGCGGCATTATTCTGAGGTATACGGACGGATCGGGCCAAGCAAAACGCGCCATCGGGTCAGCCGCAAAGCCGAGCACAATGGTGCTGATCGCGCTTGCCCGATTGTTCGCGTCTGCGGATATGACTTCCGGCACCGCCGACATCGTGTCGCTCCCTCGGTCACTCACCGTCCATCCAAGGGTCAATCGTACTTTACCTTGGGGAAAAAGTCTCCACGCCCCTCGGGGGTCATATCGAGCAGACCCCACAAGGGGTCGACCAGATCCCCGGCGCGATGATGTTGATTAGGCTCGGTTGGTGCGAAGCTCATCTCCGATCCCCAGAAGTGACGGATTGCTCCGCCGCTTTTCTTGAACACGTTGAAGATCGTTTCGTCCCAGTTCTCGCCGTCCGGAACGCGATGCTGTGCCCGCACGCCCTTGGGAAACTTCGACGTGTCACCAAAATAATCCGCGTCGTAGCTATTGCCCGCCGTAGACACCAGCGGAAGATGGTCCCAGCCGCGCTCGTGAGCCCACGCGGCAAGACGTGCGATTGGGGATTTCGCAACGATGTAAAGTGCAGCTCGCTGGCCGATGTGCCTTGCCGCGCCGTCGATCCCATCGAGCAGGTGCGTGCAGCCTGGACACGGCAGCTCCCGCTCGGGCCCATACATGAAGCTGTACAGAATGAGCGTGTCATGCGGACCGAACAGCTCGGACATCTTGACCTTCTCCGGCGCGGCATTCTTGCCGATCCGCTCGAATACATAGTCTTCCGGTACTTTGCCGCCGAGCGGCAAGGCGCGGCGCTTCGCTGCAACAGCTTCAATGTGGGCACGAAGCGCGATCTCTTCGTCCAGAAGCGCGTTTCTGGCAGCACGATACTCGGCGGTTTCGTTCGGGTAGCGGAGATGCTCCATGGCTTCCCTCCGGATTGAAGGTCTGTGAACCCATAAACTCATCCGTGAGTAGCGAGTTCCCTATTGCACCCGCTTGCCGCAACACACCCAACGCGCTGCACAAATCTGACCTTCGAAGTCAGTTATCTTGCGTCACCCCTGATCAATGAATGGCCGCCGTTGGCGTGGCCACCGACGAAGGCCCTGCCTTTTCGAGAGTGCTGGCAACGTCCTTCGCTACTGCGACCGGGCGGCTGATGGGAGGTGGCGGCCCGCCTTCCAGCGCTGGCAGGCTAATAACCGCCTGCAGCCCCTTCTGCTTGTTGGTCAAGACGATATCGCCGCCGTGGTGGCGGACAATGGTCCGGGCAATGGAAAGGCCGAGACCTACGCCTCCTGTTTCGCGGTTCCGCGAATTCTCCATCCGGAAAAACGGGGTAAAAACCTGCTCTTTGGCACTGTCTGGAATACCTGGGCCGTCGTCCGAGACGGTGATTTCGACACTCTCGGCTTGCCTTTCCACGCTGACGCGCGCCCGCTCGCCATACCGGATGGCATTTTCGACGAGGTTGCGGCACGCGCGGCGCAGCGCGTCTGGCCGGCAGCTATAGCTGATCTTCTGTCCTTCAGAAAAAGAGATGTCATAGCCGAGTTCAGCGAGATCATCGCAGAGACTTTCCACGAGAGCCGAGAGGTCCACGGTCCGCGTGCTTTCTGCGGTTGCGTCTTCGCGAGCGAATGCGAGAGTCGCCTCCGTCATCGTCTGGATCTCGGAAATGGTGGAGAGCATTTTCTCGCGAACGTCTCCGTCGGGCACGAATTCTGCTCGCAAGCGGAGCGAGGTCAAAGGTGTACGCAGATCATGACCGATGGCGGCCAGCATTCTGGTGCGGTCGTCGACGAAACGATGCAGGCGCGCTTGCATGCGATTGAATGCCTCGGCGGTGCGCCGGATATCGTCGGGGCCGGTTTCCGGCAGCGGCACGATCTCCTGGCCACGACCGAAAGCCTCGGCCGCTACGGCGAGCCGGCGCAATGGTTGCGCGATGCCGCGTGCGGCGAATACGGCAATGATCGACAACGACAACGCGGAGAGGCCGAGCGCCAAGGTGGATTTGGAGGTCCAGAAGCCATCTTGCGCGGGCTTGGCAAATGCAGTGTTCAGCCATGCTCCGTTAGCCAACTGAACGGCCAATCCCATGCCGGTGGCATCATCGAGATAAAGAAATTTCGCTGGTCGGGACAGCGGCCAAGCTTCCGGCCTTAGGTCGACCCATTGCGAGGAGGCGCCACTGCTGCTGGCAGTGTTTCGGGCGAAATCCGGTCTCACCTCGGCGGGCACGCTGTGGCCGGCAAAGGACATGCGCGGCAATGGCTGCGCCAGGCGCTCCCATGCCTCCTCTCGCCACGCGGAGGCATCCTTCAGTCCGTTGGTCGATATCCAATATCTCGCTGAACTGGTGTTGCTGGCATTAAGGATATCGGTCTGCAGCGACGGAGGCGTCGCCTCCAAAACCCGGGCGAGCGAGGCGCTCCGGCTGAATATCTCGCCCTTGGCGGCCTTCCGAATCGCCTGCCCGTGCTCATCCCAAGAAATGAAGAACACGATGGCTTGCGACAGCATGAGCGACAGCAGCGTGAAACAGATGAAGCGGGCCGCAAGGCTGCGCGTCCACAAGCTCATCATGGTTGCTCGACCTCTGCGACGAGGCTGTATCCACCGCCCCAGTGAGTCTTGATCAAGGCTGGTACTTTCGGGTCGGCCTCGATTTTCTTCCGCAAGCGACTGACCTGATTGTCGATGCTCCGGTCGAACGGATCGGCATCTCGGCCGACCGTCAGGTCGAGGAGCTGATTGCGGCTGAGTACCAGGCCGGGATGGTCGAGAAATGCACACAACAGGCGGAACTCCGCCGTGCTGAGCGGCACAGCAACGCCGTCGTCTCCCGTCAACTCGCGCCGGTTGACGTCAAAGGTCCATCGATCAAAACGTACAACCTTGGTCGCAAGCCGGCCCTTCTGCGGCGGCAGGCTTTGGACTCGCCGAAGCACTGCTTTGATGCGGGCGAGAAGTTCGCGGGGATTGAATGGCTTGCTCACATAGTCATCGGCACCTACTTCCAGGCCGACGATTCGATCGGTCTCCTCAGCCATCGCAGTCAACAGGATAACGGGAAGGTCCGTGGTGCTGCGCAGATGGCGGCAGAGAGACAATCCGTCCTCGCCTGGCATCATGATGTCAAGAACCACCAGGTCCGGAGCATTTCGTTCGAGCAAACGGCGGAATGCAACGGCGTTCTCCGCAAGACTGATGCGGTAGCCATGCTGCATCAAGTATTTGCCGACCAGATCGCGAATATCGCGATGATCATCCACGACGGCGATGTGAGGTGCCGAGTCCATCTAGTTTGCTCCGTCCCGGATCATACTGAAGTCCTGCACCCACCCCATCGAAAAACTGTAACAGAATGTATCGGCCGCGTATGATCGATCGAAATCAAATGCTTGTGGCTGGCTTCACTGACAGCGCCGCGGCATCGGGATCGCAGGATCCCGATGCCGGCCGATCCGAGCGGGAACCGGCCTCAGGTGCATGATTCCCCGATCTGGCTGAAGCAATCTAGGCACAAGCTGTCGCAGAACGTTGTCCTGGTGAGCCATCTTTGTCGCAATTTGTCGCAAACCCGTATGCCTGTTCAGACTTGATACAACTTAAGAAACCGCATTGAGAGCAAGGTCATTCAAGAGCGGATGACAGGAGCGGCCATCACCGATGGCCGCAACTGTCGCGAACTATCCAATGCAGCATTCCTGAGACAGATCGCGACAATTTCCGGCCGTCGTCGGCAAAGTTCTGCGACATCCGGACCCCATCGTGCGCACGCTCAACGAAGCAGGAGCGTTACATGTACGATGCGATGCACGCCGTTTTCCGCGGGGCCATTCCGGAAATCTCGAAAGGCTCATCGGCCGAGGGCGATGAAGACCACACTACACCGAAGGGACTGTTTCTTCGTAGAGCCGCAGTGCGGATAGGTTGGCTGCTCGTTTTCGTGTTGCGGAATACCTCGGCCTCCACCACCCCACCTGATTTGATGTACTGTGGAGATCGTATGGCTGTTTCGCGCCTCGTGACGGAGGACGATTTGACGTCCGAGCAGAAACCCAAGTTCGTGTGCAGAGTGTCCGACTTTACTTCTTGTAGGCCATGTCTTCGTATCAATCACGAAAGCTCATCCTCTGGTCCGATCAGCCTGACTGCCGCCGCACGCAAACAAGATGACGTCTCGCCCGGGCCGGTTTGAAGTCGCGATGCGCCGCATCATCGCTTCGCCGGTACGGCGCCGCTGCTGGGCAGACGCAACGGTCCAGCCCCTCCGGAAGCTCGCAAAGCCGATCCCGATCCCTGCGCTCCAGCCCGCTTAGACGCAATCAAGCACCCTGCGCCCGTCGCATTGTCCGATCCCAAATTGCCAGTTTGCGGACTTCTTCAACACAATCAGCGCAAAGCGGACGTTCGGCGTGTATCGGGTGTCGGAGAAAGGCCAGAGGACTAAACCGCTCGCGCGGTAGGGCGCTGCAGCAGGCAGGGCAGCCAACAGGATAGCGCAACAGGGCGTCCTGTCTTGAGATGAGGGGTTCGCAACCTTCACTCAAGACAGGAGCATTCCCATGACCGACGAGGCAATGAGCCCGTTGCGCCGGCGCATGATCGAAGACATGACGATCCGCAAGTTCGCGCCGAAGACCCAATATGACTACGTGCAAAGGGTCAAGAACTTCGCAGCATTTCTTGGGCGATCACCCGATACGGCCTCCTCTTTCACCAGCATCTCGAGGCGCGCGGCTTTGCAGGCCTCGGGCGAAACGATCGGCGGTGTTTTCATCGGAGTCACCTCCTGCGCGATGTCGCTTTCACTGCATGAAGCCTTCGGCGAGGACCTTCCCGGTCGCCAGGCTCGCGGTCCCCACACCCCAGATCTGCCGCTCATTGACCCAGCCATATTCTTTGGACGCGGTGGAGAGGCGGACGTTTGCGAAGATGTCGAGCACCGGCTCGCCGGGTCGCGGCGCCGCTTGGCCGTCGCCAGACAACGCGATCCGCTGGCCGTCCTCGGTCTCGATGATCAAGTGCAGGTCGAGCTCCATGCGACCATCAGCGCGGACCCGCACATAGTCGACGCCGTGCGCCCGGCCCGCGAGGCGTCCCTCGTACCGCCCAGCGACCGCAAGGTCGAATTGGGCTCCGTGTAGCGGAATCGCTTCCTGACCGGAAAGGATGGCGTTCAAGCTCACGCCGTAGTCGGTGACTCCCGTGAGATCGAGTTCCATGTCGTAAATCTTCTCGCCCCTCATCGCAGTATTTCCAGTCATCTTGCTTCTCCTGCTGTAAGGCTTCCTTGTGAGAACTTCGAGAGGGCCAAAACTGAGCATCGATTTATTCTTTTTGCTCTGCGACTTTTGTCAATGAGGTACACCGGTGTTCCTCATTGTGCTTTTGCCGACCGCCGTTGAAAATGACCGGGGCGCTTGCTGATTGAATTGCGTCGGCAATCGAATGGATTAAGAAATCCGCCAAGCACCGATGAATTTCAGTGGTTGCGCCGGTCTCACACACCGGGCTGGCAAGCCGGCTGACGTTGCCGTCTTCCGGATCACGACGCGAGGGCATTCAAAAAAGGACAGCCGGGGAGCTGAGGCAAAATGAAAGACAGATTTGACGTGCATCTGCGTGTCACCCCTACGCTTTTCATCGGCAAATGGACGGTCAGGATCCTTTTCTTGTTGGAGGAGCGGCCCTACCACCATGGGGAGCTGCGGCGCCGCTTGGGAGCCATCTCACAGCGGATGCTGACCCATACGCTTCGCAACCTTGAAACGACCGGGCTTATCTCCAGAGAGGTCACGCGATCAAGATCCCCAAGAGTCAAGTACTCGCTGACCAAGTTAGGCAGAAGCTTCATGGTTCCGCTAAACAGTGTCTGCCGTTGGATTGATCGCAATCGCACGGGCTTAAGCGCGACAATCGATCTTTCAAAGTAGCCGCGCGCGCCCGTCTCGACCGATGCCCACATTAAACGCCGGATGTCCGCAAGGGGGTCATAACGCGACCTCACCAAATCGGCGCTATTGGCGCAAAGCGGACGTTCGCCGAAAACACGAGGTGCGATCAGTGCCAACAATGGACTCGCGCAGCAAATGGCAATTGTTCGACACAGCCTTGCCACCAACTCCCGTTGGCGCGTCGATCAGCCTTACGGGTCGATGAGCACTCCAGGGTTGAGCATGCCTTGCGGATCGAGCTCTCTTTTTGCGGCCCGAAGCGCGGCCGCGAAAAGCTCCGGGCGCTGACGATCGTACCAGGGACGATGATCACGGCCAACGGCGTGATGATGCGTGATCGTCCCGCCCGCCTCGATCAGCGCATCGCTGGCCGCATTCTTGATCGCCTGCCACTGTTCCAGAAGCGCACCATGGCGGCCGAGTGCATGGAAAGAAAAATATGGCGCGGGCCCGTCAGGATAGACATGGGTGAAGCGGCATGTGACCTCGCCCTTTACGCCAGTCGCATCGAAAATCGCGCGCTCCGTTGCCGCCTTCACTTTGTCGTGGAAGCTTTCGAACCGATCCCAGGTGATAGCGGTCTCGAAGGTGTCGTTGATGATGCCGGCCGGGGTCAGGAACTCGCGCGCATAGGGCATACGAATGAATGCGTTGCGCCAGATTCCTGCCGCGCCTTCGAGATGTGCATCGCCGGCCTTTGCCGCCTCCGGTATCCCGCCATGGTCGGCGCAGCATTCGAGCGCGCGTGCCATCCAGGCATCCGGCGAATGGTCGCCCGATTCGAAACCGAGCACCATAATCGCGACGCTGCCGTCGGCAGCCCCGGTGTTGAATGCCTCTTGCGCGTCAAGGATGCGGCAGTTCGACGGATAGAGACCGGCCTGTGCGATCGCGCGCAGCGCGCGCGCCGCACCGAAGAACGAGTCGAAACGAACCGATGCGCCAGAACGGAATTTCGGGCGTGGCTGCAATCGCATCCAGGCGCGCGAAATCACCCCGAGCGTTCCTTCGGAACCTATGAACATGCGGTCGGGGCTCGGCCCAGCACCCGATCCCGGCAAGCGACGTGTTTCCATTATGCCGCGCGGCGTCACGACGCGCAGGCTTTCGACAAAGTCGTCAATATGCGTGTAGAGACTGGCGAAATGACCGCCCGACCGCGTCGCGATCCAGCCGCCAAGGGTTGAATACTCGAAACTCTGCGGAAAATGACGCAACGTGACGCCATACGGCTTGAGCTGGTTCTCCAGAGATGGACCAAAGGCACCACCCTCGATCAATGCGGCGCGCGATATCTGATCCACCTCGACGACCTTGCCGAGATTGCGCAAGTCCAGCGTGACGGCCGCCTTGTAGCTGATACCGTCAACGCGCGGCTCGACACCGCCGCAGACGCTCGACCCGCCTCCGAACGGCGTAAGCGAGGCACTGACACCACCGGCCCAGTCCATGACAGCGGCAATCTCTGCTTCGTTTCTTGGATAGGCGACCACGTCGGGCGCGCAATCGTAATCGCCGAGCATGGCTCGCACGTAGTCCGGATAGGATTTGCCGTAGGCGTGCGCGACGCGGTCGTATCGGTCGCTCGTGCAAAAAGCGGCAAGTGAGGCCGGTGGCACCACGCGCGGCGCGCGCAATGCCAGGTCCTCGAGGCGCGGGACAACTTTTGTCTCAAACGCATCGCGTGCAAATTTTTCGCGATAACGGCCGAGCACAAAGGCCTGCTCCTCAGCAGTCATGCCTTCGTCTTCGCGGCCCCAACCGTAATGTTTTAGCCTTGCACCGCTCACGGCCGCCTCCCTGCTTTTTCCATCTGAGCCGCCGTACCGGCTCTTAATCTTTTGAACGCGTAAAGGGCACAAAGCGCACCGGGGCGACGGCACGCGTCGTCGTCTTGTCGGGGGCCACTTTCTCGACGACCGTGAGTTGCTGACTGGCATAGGCCGATCCCACCGGCATCACGATCCGGCCACCCACTTTAAGCTGCTCGATCAGCGGCGGCGGCACTTCGCCAAGTGCCGCGGTGACGACGATGCCATCAAATGGACCGCATTCGGGCCAGCCAGCATAGCCGTCGCCATGCCTGACGCTCACATTGTCATAGGCGAGCTCTTTGAGTGTTTTCGCGGCGACCTCGGCCAATGACTGGACGATCTCGATGGTGCAGACCTTGCGCGCCAGATGCGCAAGGATGGCGGCCTGATAGCCCGACCCCGTACCGACTTCGAGCACGACATGATTGGACGCGACCCCGGCCAACTCTGTCATCAAGGCCACGATGAACGGCTGCGATATGGTCTGGCCGTGGCCGATCGAAGCCGGCCTGTCCGCGTACGCGATGGCGCAGGACCGCTCAGGGATGAACAGATGGCGTTTCGTTCGCCCCATGGCCTCGAGAACTCTCTCGGAGAGGCCCTGTTGTCCCAAAACACTGGCGTGGGAACGACGAGCGTAGGCTCTGATAGATTCAACCATGGCCGCGCGTTCGCGGTCGCATTGCACTTCCTGTGCCGCCGCCTCCTGTGCGACGACAACCATGGACAGAACGAGCAGCAGCAAGATCTTCATGATCATGCGGCCATCCAAAATCGAAGGCTCCGTCCGCTATCTAGGATCGAAGCCCCGTGGAACAAGTTGTCTTGTCCCTGGGCAGAGTGAACTTACTCTGCCCGAGTTCCAACTGTCGTTTGTCCCCATCTGGCGGCGGGAGGACAAGCCTTCGGCCAGCGCGGCGAAAACTACTGTTGTCCGGACTGCAACTGCACCGGCGCTCGCGCTTGCACTCTGGTTTGTGTCGGCGGAGGCGTCGAGACGGGCTTACGCGAAGAGCCGGCAATTGGCGGTGGCGGATTGGCTGATGTCGTCGCTGGTGCTTTGGGCCGCGGCTGTTGCGCGGAGGCGTTCGCGATCACCTGCGCCATTTGCTCCTGGTTTGCCTTGAGCTGCTGGGCGGTGCTGGCATTTTCGCGGACCAATTCTTCCTGGCCAGCCTTGAGCTGCTCGATCTCCTGCTGCACGTTGGCGAGATCACGCGCCATCGTTTGAAGCAACTGTGTCACCTCGGGAGAGACCGGGGCGGCCGCTGCGTCTTGCGGTGCGGTCTGAGCCGGAGGTGGCAATTGCGAAACTGAAGCATCCGCCGCAGCTACCTGAACGGTAGGCTCGCTCTGCTGGGCGGCGAGCCTCGGTGTTTCCGATGGCAACGACGAAGCCGGAGCCAGTTGCGGTACCCACGGGGCGATCATCAGCCTCGCCGCCTCGCCATAAGATTGCGAAGCGAAAGCAGCGATACAGATGCCCGCGGTCAACAGCAGGCCGACCAGGCCGCGCAGCGCCGGCCTGCCCCGCGACGACTGAGGAAGCCTGTTAACGGGCTTTTTCTCCAGCCTGGCAATCTGTTCATTGACAAGCGCGAGCTGTTCATCCGCGCGGGCAATCTTTTCATAAGCATGCGCGAGCCGTTCATCGGCGCGCGCCACCAGTTCGATGTCTTGCGTGGACAGTCCCGGATTAACATCGCGTGGATCGGTTTGCCTGTTATTTACCGCGGTATCCATGAGCGCCTCCTGCCCGGTTTGCGATCACCTGAATGGACGGTCGTCGGATTTTAGACACTTCCCACCGCCGTTTTGACCAAAGCAAGGCTGGAGGATGGAAAGTATAGGACCGATTTTGGGCATTAGACCTTCAGGCACCGCCCGGGTGCCTGGACGATGGACCTGTTGAAGTCGCATCGCGGCGGTCTACCACCTTGAGGCGATATGGCTCTCTTATGACGGCTCAGTTGGCCTTGCTGCCCAGGAAAGCCGGGATATCCAGAACCTTTTCCTCGATCGGAGTGCGTGCGGGAGAGGCGCGACCGTAGGGATCGAGGCGCTGCGATGCCGCGTGCCGCGCCTGTTCGGCGATCGGCGGCCGTGCTTCGAGGTGGCGCGGCGGCGGGATTAGCGACGGCGGGCTGGCGAATTGCGGCGACGATACGCCACGCTCGGCGATGCGACGCCGGTCGTTGCTCAGCCTACCGGCGAGGTCCGTGAGCAGGCCTTCCGCGGCTTTCGTCTGGCCGGTCGCGTCGAGATTGTCGATGCCGGTGGCCACGACCGAAACGCGGACGATGCCTTCCAGGGTGGCATCGAAGGTCGCGCCGACGATGATGTTGGCGTCCGGATCGGCCTCGTCGCGAATGCGCGTGGCGGCTTCGTCCACCTCGAACAACGTCAGATCCCTGCCGCCGGTGATGGAAACGATCAGGCCGCTGGCGCGCTTGATCGAGGGATTCTCGATCAGCGGGTTGGAAATCGCAGCTACCGCAGCGTTGAGCACGCGCTTGTCGCCGGAAGCCTCGCCCCTGCCCATCATCGCCTTGCCCTTCTCGCGCATGACCGAGAGGACGTCGGCGAAATCGAGATTGATCAGGCCTTCCTTGACGATGAGGTCGCTGATGCAGGCCACGCCCGAATAAAGCACCTGGTCGGCCATCGCGAAGGCATCGGCAAAGGAGGTCTTCTCGTTGGCCACCCGGAACAGGTTCTGGTTCGGGATGATCAGAAGGGTATCCACCGCCTTCAAGAGTTCCGCGATGCCAGCTTCGGCATAGCGCATGCGGCGCTGGCCCTCGAACTGGAACGGCTTGGTGACGACGCCGATGGTGAGAATGCCGAGCTCACGCGCGGTCCTGGCGATGACCGGCGCGGCTCCGGTGCCGGTACCGCCGCCCATGCCGGCGGTGATGAACACCATGTGCGCGCCGGTCAGATGATCGCGGATCTCGTCGATGGCCTCTTCCGCCGCCGCGCGTCCGATATCGGGCTGGGCACCGGCGCCAAGGCCTCCGGTTACCTGCGTACCCATCTGGATGACGCGCCTGGCCTTCGAACTGGTAAGCGCCTGGGCGTCGGTATTGGCGACGATGAATTCGACGCCTTCAAGCCCGGCGTCGATCATGTTGTTGACGGCATTGCCGCCGGCACCGCCCACCCCGAACACGATAATGCGCGCCCTCAGCTCGCGAATATCGGTGCCACCCATTTTTGCCCCACGGTTGCTCCGCCAAACCGCGGAATAGGAAGAGATTTGTTACCCACGACCAGCCTTGCGGTCTGCTTCCACCAAGCTCGCAGCCAGATGCCCCAGCCGGCGCGCAGAATGTCCGTGATTCTCGTTCGGACTGCTAGTTCGGAGAGCGGTCCGAAGCGCTGCCACCTGCCCCTCAAGCCGCGCCGTCGCCTCCCTGGCGGCTTTGGTCTCGGCAGTCGCCTGCAGCAGCTCAGCGATCAGGTGATCGGCGCGCTGGCGTTCGTACTCGAAATCTGCGCGATGATCGGCTGCCCTGGCCTCCAACTGCGCGACCTCGGCCTGCAGCGTTGCGACGAGTGCCCTCAACTGAGCGGCCTCGCCCGCCCGGTGACCACCCGGTGGATGTGGCGTATGCCTGATTTCAGCGAGATCAACGCTCACCAGGGCCTTCCCATCCTCGGAAAGCGAGCGCGGCAATCGGAGCCGCCTGGCAAGCGAACGGGCGGCCGCTGCCGAGATGTTCAGGCGGGCGCCCAGGGCTGCATAGGTCAGAATCTCAACGGACATCGGCTGTTCTCCTCGAACGAACCGCACTGGAATCGTCTGATGATGACCGGATAGTCCCCTTAAGTTAGAGGCCCTATGGTTAACAAACGGTTAAAGGACGGCCAGGTGCCGACTTGAGCGTGCCGCGGCCGCCACCTTGCTCGGCCGGGTGGTGAATCCCACCGGGATTGGGGTGATGCAAGCTGTGCGAGATCAACGGGTTGCGGTATATTCCGGCCATCGCGGCTGAGGCGCGATAGCGATGGATGACGAACAGCTTGCTGACCTGCACCGATTCCTGGCCGACTACCACCGAAGACTCGCCAAGGAGGCGGTCCTCGACGTTGTGCAACAATATCACTCCGACCTTGCGCAACGGCTCGCCGACGAGGCCTCGCTGATCCCAAGACGAACGGCGATCGCGCAACGGCTGCGTGAGGGTGAGCAGCGCATAAGGGACGACAAGGAGTGAACAACGGCAGTTCCGTAGGACCTCCCCTGACGGTTTCGCGAACGGCAGAGCAAGGCTATCATTTGCGCGGCATCACCATGCGATGGGGGCGGATGATCCGAAGGAGGCCGTCATGAACCAGCCGCAGCCCATCAAGGACGCCAGTCACCTTTACGAAGTCGAGCGTCGCGCCGAGCACGCCGCGCGCCCCGGCTTCCGCATCATGGAGTTGCAGCTCTCTGCAACCCAGAAAGTGCCGTGGCACACCCACACCAATGTCTCCGATACTTTTTACGTTCTGGAAGGCCAGATGAGGCTGTTCCTGCAGGATCCGAAAGAGGAAGTGAACTTGAGCCCCGGCGAAGTCTATGTCGTCAGGCCCACGCGACCGCATCTGGTGACCAACGGGAGTACGAAGTCGCTCACCTTCCTGGTTCTGCAGGGGGTCGGCGAATACGATTTTGTTCCGCGCCTGCCGGGTTAGGTTCGTAGCGGAACTTGGCAGCGGATACACATTGACGCGACCACCAGTGCGCGGACCGCAGCCGCCACACTTTGCTCAAAGACCGGATCGAACATCCCGGTAAAACAATAAGCGGGCTGGGCCGTTCTGTATGGATCAAATCCATCAAACCAGAGGAGACAGCCATGGCAACACAGGTGAAGCCGGTTCCCAAGGGATTTCACACCGTCACGCCTTATCTCGTCGTCGATGGGGCGGAGAAGGTCATTCGCTTCATGAAAGATGCCTTCGGAGCCGAACCGGTATTCGAGCCGATGATGCGGCCCGACGGCAAGATCATGCATGCGGAGTTCAAGATCGGAGATTCCATCGTGATGATTTCCGACTCCTCGGAGCGTGCACAAGCAACATCCACCATGCTGTATCTGTACGTACCCAACGTCGATGCAGTTTATCAGAAGGCGCTTAAGGCCGGCGCGACATCGTTGATGGAGCCGGCGGATCAATTTTATGGCGACCGCAGCGGCAGCGTGAAGGACGCGGCCGGCAATAGCTGGCACATCGGCACCCACATCGAGGACGTATCGCCGACTGAACTCAAGAAGCGCGCGACGGAGTTCATGAAGCAGCAGCACAAGGCGGCGTAGGCGAAGCTCGTGAGCTTCGTTGGCGGATTAGCGCTCGCGTAACTCGCGAATGTGCTGGCCCGCAGTCGCGGCGCGTTAGGCGAAAGCGGCTCCGGCCCCGCGGGCAGCACTATTGGCCGGGCAGTTGAGTCTAGGAGGAGAGGCAAGAAGCACTGCGGCAGGCGGCAGCGCCTCTAATTCGGCTGGATCGCTGCGCCGGCATGCTAGACAATAGAGCCCTATGTCCAGGTGGCTCAAAAACCTTCTGTTCGGGATTTGGGGTCTTCTGCTCGTCCCGCTGATCGCGCCTGCCCTCAAAAAATGGTTGGAGGAAAACATCTTCTCCGACCCTGAGGGTATGGCCACGGCGGCCTTTCGTGACGCGACGGCCACGCCCGTTTTCAGTAACTTCCTGGCACTGGGCCAACAGCCTTGGTTCAAACTTGCGCTGGTCTTCCTGACCGGGATTATCGTTGGCGTCTCACTCGAATGGCTGAACCGGAGGTCGGACGGGAAGAAAGCCTCCGAGCTGCGAAGCCTCGGCTGGAAGTTTCGCAGTCTTTCAGAGAGTATCAAGACGCGGACCGCGTCCTCGAGATGGCCGGACAGTGTGCCCGATCTCAAGCCTGCACTGCAGTCTGTACTAAGCTCAGCCAGGAAATTCGAGCTGTGGGTCCCGAACGAGCACGTGTACCAGTTGCCGGATGCGTCATTCCTTTGCGAATACCTCAGATGCGTCGGCAGGCTTTTGGAGGATGGCGATTTTAGCGAAGCCAGAAGGGAAGCGCTCTCCTGGAAGCCATTTCTCGACAACGGGGCGCTGTCCTGAGTTTTCGAACTGATTCAATCAGCCCGGATGCCAGGCCAACAACAATCAATCACGATGGGACGCGCTGGCGGTGCTGGACTTCTCGTGACCGCTGACCTCTCACAACGGCAAATTGTCGTGCTTCTTTGCCGGCATCTCGACCTTCTTGTCCTTCAGCATCGCCAGCGCCCTTGCGATCCGCTTCCTGGTCGAATGCGGCATGATGACGTCGTCGATGTAGCCGCGTTCGGCGGCGATGAAGGGGGACAGGAAGCGGTCCTCGTATTCCTTGGTGCGCTTGGCGATCGCCTCGGGATCGTTCATGTCGGCGCGGAAGATGATTTCGACGGCGCCCTTGGCGCCCATCACGGCGATCTGCGCGGTCGGCCAGGCGTAGTTCATGTCGGCGCCGATTTCCTTGGACGCCATCACGTCGAACGCGCCGCCATAGGCTTTGCGGGTGATGACGGTGACGAGCGGCACCGTGCATTGCGAGTACGCAAACAGCAGTTTTGCGCCGTGCTTGATCAGGCCGCCATACTCTTGAGCGGTGCCCGGCAGGAAGCCGGGTACGTCGACGAACGTCACGATCGGGATATTGAAGGCGTCGCAGAAGCGGACGAAGCGCGCCGCTTTCCGCGAGGCGTCAGAGTCGAGCACGCCCGCCAGCACCATCGGCTGGTTGGCGACGAAGCCGACGGTGCGGCCGGCGATGCGGCCGAAGCCGGTGACGATGTTTTTGGCGAACGCTTCCGAGATTTCGAAAAAATCGCCCTCGTCCACGACCTTGAGGATCAACTCCTTCATGTCGTAGGGCTTGTTCGGATTGTCGGGGATCAGCGTATCCAGCGACATGTCCATGCGGCCGATGTCGTCAAAGCTCGGCCACTCCGGCACGCCGTCGGTGTTGTTGGACGGCAGGAAGTCGATCAGCCGGCGCATCTGCAACAGCGTCTCGACGTCGTTCTCGAACGCGCCGTCGGCGATCGAGGAGCGCGTCGCGTGCACCGAGGCGCCGCCGAGTTCTTCCGCCGTCACCACCTCGTTGGTGACGGTCTTCACCACGTCAGGGCCGGTGACGAACATATAGCTGGTGTTCTTCACCATGAAGATGAAGTCGGTCATCGCCGGCGAATAGACGTCGCCGCCGGCGCAGGGGCCCATGATCACGGAGATCTGCGGGATCACCCCTGACGCGATCACGTTGCGGCGGAACACGTAGGAGTAGCCCGCGAGCGCCGCCACGCCTTCCTGGATGCGCGCGCCGCCGGCGTCATAGAGGCCGATGATCGGCGCCCTCGCCTTCATCGCCATGTCCTGGAGCTTGGTGATCTTCAGCGCGTGGGTTTCCGACAGCGAGCCGCCGAACACGGTAAAATCCTTGGCGAACACAAAGGTCTTGCGGCCGTTGACGGTGCCCCAGCCGGTGACGACGCCGTCGCCCGGCACTTTCGTCTTTTCCATGCCGAATTCGGTCGAGCGGTGCTCGACGAACATGTCGAATTCCTCGAACGAGCCCTTGTCGAGCAAAAGCTCGATGCGCTCGCGGGCGGTCAATTTTCCGCGAGCGTGCTGCGCCTCGATGCGCTTTTCGCCGCCGCCGAGCTTGGCGCCGGCGCGCCGTTCTTCGAGGGTGTCCAGGATATCCTTCATGCTGCTTCGGCCCGCCTTTTGAGTAACGATTTGAAGGCCTTCTAGCACGGCCTTTTCGGAAGCGGAAACACCCCGGCCTCTGGTACCGCCGGCCCACGGCCCCTATATGCGCATCCTGACTATGGGGACCGGAATGACCGATACCGCAAGCGCCGACACCTCGGGCGCCGTTACAGGGGGTGTGCGAACGGTGCTGCGGCTGGAGGGATTAGCGCTCTTTATCGGTATGACGCTGCTTTACTATATCTGGGACGGATCGTGGTGGGTTTACGCCCTGCTGTTCTTCGTGCCGGACCTCAGCTTTGCCGCCTATCTGGGAGGACCGCGAACCGGGGCCTTCATCTACAACGCCGGGCACAGCTACCTCGCGCCGATGGCGATCATGACCACCGGATTTGCCACCGCCGCACCGCTCACGCTCTCGATTGCCATGATCTGGCTGGCCCATATCGGCTTCGACCGCGCGCTCGGCTACGGGCTGAAATACACTACCGGTTTTAGCTTCACCCATCTGGGGCGGATCGGGAAGTCTCCGAATTGACCTTGGCTGCATTTGGATCACGCTAAGGCAGCCGCCTGCCCGGCAGGTCCTTGCCGTTCTGATGCAGTGTCAACGACGGCGCCGCGCCGCCTTCGGGCCGCGCGAAGGCGATCTGGGCATCGACCACGCGATAGAAAAATTCCGTCTCGCTCTCGGCGTAAACCTCGAACTCGGGCTGCGCCGTCGCCTGGATGAACAGCCGCGCGCCTTCCGTACGCACCGTCAGGATGAAGTTCGGTGACACCTCGTAACGTCCGGCATAGGTTGCAAGCACGGCCGGATCGACCGGCACCTCACGGCGAATTTTTGCAAGCGGATATGCCGTATTGATGAGATGCGTGCCGAGCGCGATATTCGGGTTATAATCAGCCGCATTGGAGAGCACGATGCAGTTGCGCCGGGTCTTGGTCGAATAACCGATGAAGGCTGCATAGCCGCCGGTGCCGCCACTCTTCAAAATCAATTCATCGTCGAAGCGCGACGAAACGAACCAACCCAGCGCCACGTCACTCTCCTCCATCATTGGACGACGCTTGGAAAGCGTCATCTTCAGCGCAGCGGCAACCGGCCCATCGGGATTCATGCACATCCGCACGAACTTCATCAGATCGTTCGCCGTCGAACGGAACGCGCCCGCACCGGCGAGCACTGAAAAATCCCAGTTCGCGACGGGTGTCAGCGCGGCGCTGTGGCCACGCGCCAGACGTTGCCGCATCGAGCTCGACAGCGTGATGCGCGTATCTTCCATGCCGAGCGGCGCGCAAATCCGTGAGATCACCAACTCCTCGTAGCTCTTGCCGGCGCGCCGTTCGAGGATGTGGCCGAGCAGGCCGAAACCGAGATTGGCGTATTCGTAGTGGCTGCCGGGCTTGTGTGCGAGCTTGTGGTTCGAGAGAAAGTCGTAGAGCCGCTCGAAGGTGTAGTCGATATAGGGATTGCTCCAATCCTTCGGCGCGAAATTCGACGGCATCCGCGGCAGGCCCGACGTATAGGTCGCAAGGTCCATCAGCGTGATCGGCGCCCCCTCGAAATCGGGCATCCTGACGCTGGCAGGCAGATATTTCGCCGCAGGGTCATCAGGTGCAAGCTCGCCGCGCAGCACCATGTCGGCAAACACCAGCGCCGTGAACACTTTGGTGATCGAGCCGATCTCGAACACCGTGTCGCCATCGAGCGGCCGATTGTCGGGGGAGCCGGATTGACCATACGCCGTGATGCTGTGCCGGTCCCCGTCGAGGAAAGCGGCAACGAGGCCCATCGTCTCACGCCCGACATCCACCCTCTCCTTGAGGATGGCGGCAACATCCTGCCCCGGTGTCATCTGGGCCCAACCCCAATCCGGCCAAAGCGAAAACGCCAAGCCTCCTAACAGCACCGAGCGACGATGCGGCATGCACGATCCCCCTGGTAGCCATGGCACGCTAGTACAACTTGCTCCCGCGCACCAGTCGATCGGGCGCGGCCGCCAATGCATTGTCCGGATATCGGAGAGGCATCGCTGCAATCTCGGGCACGGAACCTCGCCGCACGCTGTGCCGGTGGAGGAACCGTGAACCCTTTGGGGGCGTTGATTGCCAAACCGAAGGAGGCCATCAAGATGTCTGGATACAATTTTGCGCGAACGGCGTTAGTGGCCGCATCGTTATGCCTGACCGGCAGTGCGCTGGCCGCACCCGCCTCGCCCTTCGCCGCCATGGCGGGTACGTGGTCGGGCGGCGGCGTGCTCAGCACCAGTGACGGACAAAGCGAGCAATTGCGCTGCCGCGCGTCGTACGATGTCCTAGGAAGCGGCGATCAGCTTCAACTCAACCTGAGGTGCGCGAGCCAGAGTTACAATTTCGATCTCGCAAGCGAAGTCGAATACCGTGGCGGCGCGATTTCGGGCTCATGGAGCGAAGCGAGCCGCAACGCTTCCGGGACGCTTACCGGGCGCGCCGCCGGCGATCGTGTCGAGGCTGCCGCACGAGGCGACAACTTTTCGGCCCATCTGTCGCTGACGACCCGTGGCGGCAAGCAGACAGTGTCGATCCAGCCGCAGGGCACCAACGTCACGGCGGTCTCGCTGGCGCTGAACCGGCGTTAGCTGCGGGTTAAATCGCGACGATATCGGCAAGGCATTGCTGCACGACCGTCATGCGCGCGGCGATGTGGCTTTGCTCCTTGCAGTCCATGTTCATGGCGAACACCGTCTGCTGGCTGCCCTTCTCGGCCCAGCCGACCATCCAGCCCAAGGATGGCTTGCCCGCTTCCGCGCCCAGCAGGCCGCTCTTGGCGCGGATGGTGGCGTCGCCGACCTTCGTCACGGGGAGGATATCGCGCGTCAATTCCTGGCTGCGCTTGGAGACCGGCAGCACGCCGCGCCGCAGCCGGTCGACGAAATCGATCTGCTGCACCGGGTCGATGCGCAGATTGCCGGTCAGCCAGAACTGGTCGATGCCGCCGCCGATGTCGCGGTTGCCATAGTCGAACAGGTCGACATATTTCTGCATGCGCTCCTGCCCGATGCGGCGCGCGACCTCCTGATACACCGGCACCACGGAAGCCGCGATCGCCGAACGCAGCGTATGATCCTTATTCCAGGGCTCGATGCTGCGCGTCACGCCATCCCACTTGAAGACGTCCTTGTCGGGGTCCTCGACAACGCCAGTCTCGAGCGCGATGACCGAGTTTGGAATCTTGAAGGTCGAGGCCGGTAGCCTGCCCTCGCCCGAGCGCACCTTGTCGCTGGCGATGATGAGGTAGTCGTCTACCTTGTAGCCAACAAAGGTGCCGGTCGTGCCGAGATCGAAAAACCGCTTGGAAAGATCGTCGCGAAACTCGCTGCGCTGGTAGGAGACATTGGCAAGGGTGCGCGCGGGCAAAACAGTGGTCGCGGCAAGGAGGCCGAGCGCATGACGACGATTGATCACGAGGATATCCGAGCTGGTTGAGGAATGCCGACGATGCGGATGGCATCGTGGAAAAACTATGACAGGCGGGCCTTTAGTTGCCCTGTGTTCCCGGCGCAAGCCGACATCCGCTCGCGCGAAAAAAACGCAGTCACCGTATTCGCCCCGACAGCCGCAGCACGAAGATCAGCACTTCGGCAACTGCCTTGTAGAGCTCCGGCGGAATCTCGTCGCCGATCTCGACATGGGACAGAGCGCCCGCCAGCACCTCGTTCTCTTCGATCGGGATATCGTGTTCCCGGGCCAGCTCGATGATCTTCGCACCGATGACGCCCTTGCCCTTCGCCACGACCCGCGGCGCGCCGGTCTTGTCATAGTGCAGCGCGACTGCAAGCTTGCTCCTGGTCTCGACGCTCATAGCGCGCGATCCAGAAAATGACCGGCACGGGCGGCGGGCGCGGCCTGCGGCGGCGCGCCGTCGCGGATCACGATATCGCCGGGCTGCAATTCGGCCCGGCTGAGCGCCTCGCTCAATTGCGATGTCCCGGCGCGCAGTTGCTCTGCGGTTGCGGGCCGCTCCGCCCAGATCCGCACTGAAGTCTTGTCGCCGGTCAGCGATATCAGCGCGTGAACCGGACCGGCCGGCTCGACATCGAGGGAAAATCGCGCACGCCACACCCGCTTGACCGCCTCGACGGCCTCGCTGCCGCCATCGCGGGAAATCTCGAACTGCGCCATCGCGGTGCCCTGCGGCGTTACGAAGGGAATTTCGAAATTCCAGCGTGGCGCCGTGATGTCGGCTTTTGGCCCCGCATCGATGCGATCAGGCAAGGAGGCGACCTGCAGCAGCGTCTGTCGCGCGATAGCGGCATCGGTATCATCGAGCAGATGATGCGCGGTCGCCTCGAGCGGCGCCTGCGGCGCGATGGTGGGAGAGGCGATCGGCTGTGCGGCCGGCAGTCCGCCCCGGATGGGTGGCGGCGGCGTGTTGGTATGGAAGGTGACGTCACCGCCCCGGACGTCTTTCGGCGTGGCTGTGGCACTCCTGATTGGAACGCCGAGTTCCTGCAGCGCTTCCTGCAGCAGCTTCAGCGTAGCGCCGGCATCAGGCGGGGCGGCCAGCGGGCTTCGGGCGGCATGGACCGGCAGCGCGAGATTTTCGGCTGCAAGCAATCGCGCCTGCGGCAGCAGGATTTCCGGCACATCGAGGTTGGGCGACAAGGACGGCGCAAGGCTCGCGGCGGCCTGTGGCGGCGCAGCTTGTTGCGCCCCGACCGGTGTCGCCGGCGAGGCGGTCGTCGAATTGAGGCCGAGCGCCGACTGCAGTGTCTGACGCAGCACGATCAGCGCGGCCTTGAGATCGGGTACGCCACTTGGGGGGACTGAGCCCGACGCCAGCGACGCTTCGAGGAATATTCCGGACTTCTGGAACGCCGTCTTGATGTCGGCGCCGTCGAGGTTCTGATCGAGACTGGTCTGTTGCGCCAGCACCTGCGCGATCGCCGCTTGCAATTTCGGCGGCAGATTGCTGGACGAAATCGCCGCGCTCAGATTGGCAAACAGCGGCGCCAGGCTGTCCTGTTCAGTCGCCGCGGCTTGGGCGGCGGCGGAGACGGCAGCGCGCTCCAGCGGCGTCAGCACGTTCTTCGCCGACACGATGGCCGGCCGATTGACGGCCGCATCGGCCAGCGCATCGGGCGACAAAGTGACGGCGTCGGCGGATGCCCCGGCGGCATCACTGCCCTGCCCGACCACGGCCAGGCGGATGCCGTCCTTGGTCTGCGACACCGCCAGCTGCAGGTTCTGGCCTTGCTGCAGCGGAATTTCCGTGGCCACGTCGATCGAGAGGCTGGCGATCGCAATCCGCACGAGATCGGCCGATAGCACTTTCAGGACCTGGGCGTTGACCACGCTACCCGGCTGCAGCACGAGTTCAGGCGCAATGCCGCCAACCTCTTGGGCTGATAGCACCGGCAGAACGGGATTGATCGAATTCGCCATGTCTCGAGGTCTCGGCCAGGGCCAAGCCCGAAGCCTACCCCGGCGCCGTAAACCTCTCCTTAACCGGCAGCAGGCGCTCAGGCCTTCAGGGCGTCCAGAATGGTCACCGCGGCCCGGAAATCGACCAGCCGGGCGGCCCGGCGAGCCGCCACCTCCTCGTCGACGCCCCATTTCTCGGCGTTCCAGTCCTCATCGACATGGGCGGCCGCCCAAACCTGGTCGGAATCGAGGGGCCCGCGCAGCAACGCCAACGCCAGTAGCGCGGAGCCTGTCAACGTCGTCACCACATGCAGCGCCGCCACGGCCCAGGGGTCGGCCGGAAACACACTACGGGCGGCCTTGATCGCCTGCTCCGGCTGGGTCACATGCACGATCCCCTCGGACAGGATGAAATGAGCCCCGAGCTCGTTCGCGGCCCATGACAGCACCGGGTCCCAATGCGCCGCTTCCCGGGCGACCAGCGCCTCGGGTTGGCCGGCACGATAGAACAGCAAGTCGGAGCCGAGGTATTTTGCGACATCGTCGGCCACGGCATCGACGCGATCGGCGACCTCGGCGACAGAATTGGCGAAGCGCGTCAGCGGCATGGTTAGGGGATCGATAGTCTCGCCCTGCGCATTCCATTCGGCGGCGATGTGCTCGGCAATGCTGCTAGCCGGCGCTATGACCTGGCGGCCGGAAGGCGTGCGGATCGGCTTGCCATCCAGCGTCACGGCAAACCCGCCATCGGCCGGCGCGACGCCAACCTCCTTGTAGATGCGCTTGCGCTGGGGCGCGCGCGTGGCGCGGCGCACTGCTTCCGTCGGATCGAGCGGAGACTGTCCGGCAACTTCATCGAATAGTTCACGCATGCGGTGTCCAAAGGTCGGGTGATTATCCAAGCCTGACAATACGATGCCGGTGGATGCAAATAAAGGCGATGAGGAAGTTAGGCCAGCAAGCTGCGATGCTGGTTCTGCCGGCTGAAGTCGGGTTCCGCTCGCCGGAATCGCCCGGTTCGCCTAGTCAGCTCACTTCCGATAGATCACCTCTCCCGCCCGGATCGTGTAGGCGACCTTGGCGAGATTGGTGACGTCGGCGAGTGGATCGCCGTCAAGCACCACGAGATCGGCGTCGAAATCCTTCTCGACCCGCCCCTTCTTCGCCGCCTTGAAATATTGCGCGGGATTGATCGTCAGCGACGCCAGGATCTGGCGCGCGGACAGCGCGCGATGCATCAGCTCGTATTCGAGCGTGGTGTCGTAATAGGTGGTGAAGCCGACATCGGTGCCGAACAGGACGGGACCGCCATTGTCGGAGAACGCCTTGACTTGAGCGAAGGTCGTCGCGATGAGGCGCGCAGCGATATCGGGCGCAACGGGAAGCTTTGCAAACAGCGAGAGCGTCGGAACCAGGGCAATGCGCTGCTGCTTGAATCGCGCGAGCTGCTCGGGCGAATAGACCGCCTCGCCGGGCACCGTGTGCGCCATGATGTCGACGCCGGCAGCGATGACGGCGTCGACGCCTGCCATGTTTTGCGGATGGGCGAACACCGGCTTGCCCGCAGCATGCGCCACGTCGACTGCCGCTTTGGCAATCGCTGGGTCCATGTTCACGACCGGCTTTCCGGTGCCCTTGAAGGAGCCGGTGAACAGTTTCACACCGTCAAGACCAAAGCCCATATAGGTGCGCGTCAATTGCGCGGCCTCTTCCGGCGTGGAAGCTTCCGGCAGCTTGATTTCGGCGGGCAGATAGGCCGGATGGCCGTCTTTGGGAAAGATGCTGCCTGCCGTATAAATATCCGGGCCCGGTATCTCGCCGGAATTGACCCGGCGGCGCAGCGCCAGCGTATCTCTTCCGTCTGAGCCGATATCCCAGACCGTCGTAAAGCCCCAGCGCGTCAGCATCGCCTGCATGTGCTCGGCCAGCGGTGCGGCAGGAGCTGAGCCGGCGTTCTTCCACACCTCTTCCGTGAAATGGACGTGGCTGTTCCAGAAACCGGCAACCACAGTCTTGCCGGTGCAATCGATGACGCGCGCATCGGAGGGAATTTGCACCTCCCTGCGGGTTCCGACCGCGGCGACGGCGCCATTGGCGATGAGAATGACGGCGTCGGCAAGCGGCGCAGCGTCGGGCGAAGCGTAGACACTGCCGCCGACGAGAGCGAGCATCTGCGCACGGGCAGAACCAGGTACGCTGGACGCTCCTATCGCGAAAAAGCAAAACGCGAGTCGGACCAGATTTCCGTTCATGCGCAATCCCCCTGCACCTGACGGCCTGACGTTAGGACCGTCCGGATCGCACAATATCAAATCAGCGTGTTCTTACGTTTGACAGCTATTGCGCCGGCCAGTGCGTTGCGTGCCCGCTACTCCTCCGGTGCGTTCTCGATCGGATCGAACCGGTCGTGCTCCAGCCCGAGCAGATTCCAGGATTGCAGCATGTGCGGCGGCAGCGGCGCGCTGACATCGATCACGCCGCCGCGCGGATGTGGGATAACGAGCCGCCGCGCCAGCAGATGCAGGCGGTTCTGCAGGCCGCCCGGCAGGTCCCAATTCTCCTTATTGAAATATTTGGGGTCGCCGACGATGGCGTGATCGATATGCGCCATGTGGGCGCGCAACTGGTGGGTTCGCCCGGTGACCGGCTTCAGCGACACCCAGGCGAGCTTCTGCGCCGAGGTCTCTACCACGGCGTAATACGTCACCGCGTGGCTTGCGCCCTCGTCGCCATGTTTTGCGACCCGCATGATGCTGTCCTCCTCGCTCTCCTCCTTGGCGAGATAGGTCGAGATGCGGCCCTGCTTCGGCTTCGGCACGCCCGCCACCAGCGCCCAGTAAATCTTGCGCGCGGAGCGGTGGCGGAACGAGCCGGTCAGTGCGGTGGCAGCGAAGCGCGTCTTGGCGACCAGAAGACAGCCGGACGTTTCCCTGTCGAGCCGATGCACCAGCCGCGGCCTCTGCCCCTTGGCGTCGCGCATCACTTCCAGCATGGAGTCGACGTTGCGCGTGATGCCGGAGCCGCCTTGCACCGCCAGCCCCGCCGGCTTGTTCAACACCACGACGTCGGCATCTTCGTAAAGCGTCATCTCCTTCAGGGCCTGCAGCGTCTTGGTCGCGGCTTCAGAGAGCGGACCCGTTCCCTTCGGCGCATCGAGTCGCAGCGGCGGAATACGAACGCTCTGGCCTTCTTCCAGCCGGTCCTTGCTGTCGGCGCGCTTGCCGTTCACGCGCAACTCGCCCTTCCGGACGATGCGCTGGATGTGGGAGAACGACAGGCCGGGAAAGCGCGCCTCGAGGAAGCGGTCGACGCGCATGTTGTTTTCGTCCGCCGTGACGACGACGGTCTGAACCTTGGTCGGCAGCGGAGCTTCGGCCTTGGTCTTTTCGGGCTCTGCCACCACGAAAGCCGGCTTCTCCCGGCGCGGCTCGGCAAACCGCGCAGGCTTGCCACCAGGACGGTCGCCCTGCGGCCGGTCGCCAGGCTTCTTGCTGCGGAACGGCGTGGCTCCCTTGGGACGGGAGCCTGGCGTGCGCGACTTGGCTAGCGGTTTTCGGTCGCGGCGGCTCATCTGGTTTCGCTCCAAGGGGTAGACCGTTGCCTAGCGCAAATGCAGCGAATCGTCACGGTGAATTCGGTGCCAATCCCGCTCCGGATCGGCCAAACTAGGCCAATTTCGACGATGCGCGGGAAACCCGGATGGCCCTATCAAGATTGGCTTTGGTCGTTGTGGCCGCAATGTTCGCGAACGCGGCCGAAGCGCAGCGGAGCCCGATGCCGGAGCATATCGCGCAGGCACTGTTGGAACTCGGCCGCGTCATCGATCCGCCCAGGACCTTCGCGCTGTATGCGCCGCTACAGGAAAAAGAGCCATATCAAGGCGTCAAGGTCGAGCGGGACGTCAAATACGGTCCGGCCGATCGCAATCTGCTCGATATCTTCATGCCGGACACGGCTCCATCTCCGCGGCCGGTGCTGATCTATGTACATGCCGGCGCGTATGTAGGCGGCAACAAGCGCACGACGCCGACCAGCCCATTCTATGACAACATCATGCTATGGGCGGTAAGGAACGGCTTTGTCGGAGTGAACGTCGCCTATCGCCTCGCACCGCAAGCACCCTGGCCGGCGGGCGCCGAGGATCTGGCCACCGCGGTGCAGTGGATTGCAAACAAGATCAGCGAGCGCGGCGGCAATGGCGCGCGTATCTTTCTGATGGGGCACTCCGCGGGCGCGGTTCACGTCGCGACCTATGTCTCGCATCCCGAACTTCACAGGATCAAAGGCGGCGGCCTCGCGGGGGCGATCATGATCTCGGGCATTTATGACCTGACCGCGATGCCGCTCGCCGATACCCAGCGGGCCTATTTTGGTGACGATGCTGCGCGCTATGCCGAACGATCCTCATCGAGAGGTCTGGCAACGACCGACATTCCGCTGATGATGGTTGCCGCCGAACTGGATCCGGAAGGGTTCGTGGTGCAGCTCGATATCGGGAAGCGAGCCACCTGCAAACGAGCCAGCGGATGCGCACGCGCTATCCTGTTGCCGCAGCACAGTCACATGTCGGAGGTGTATTCGATCAACACTGCCGACACGCGCCTGACCGATCAAATCCTGGATTTCGTGAAGACAGGGAAATAGCGACAAAGCTCAGGGCGCAATACGGCTCGCGCCCGGAACGCCGCACGGCGAAGCTGCCGCCCACGAATATTTGACTCCAGATTTTATAGCATGTACTATAAAAAATGTAGTACGATGGAGCTGTTCCGATGTCAGCAACGTCCGATGTTGCCCGTCCAACCGGCGCCCGCGGCTTTTGGCTTGGCTTTGCCGCCTACCTGCTTCCCTCGTTTCCGATCGCCTATGTCTGGCACCTCGTCCTGTTCGAGCAGAAGTACCACGCGCTCCAGATCTATCGCGACGAGCCGGTAATCGCGTTCGGACTGGGTTCGATGATCATCCAGGGCGCGATGTTCTCGTGGTTGTTCCCGCGCGTATTTGCACAACGTAGCGGCTCGTTTCTGAAGGACGGGCTCTTGTACGGACTTGGCGCTGGCCTGCTGTCATGGTCGTTCACCACGCTCGCGGTCGCAGCCAAGAATGTGATGGTTTCCGTGCCGGACTATGTGCTGCTCGAAACCGCGTTCACGATCCTGCAATTCGCAGTCGTGGGGCCGTTGATCGCCCTCGCCTACCGTCATGATGCGGAGGAACCAAGCTCGACGGCATGAGCAATCTTCACTATCCGCAATTCTGCGCACTCGCCCGCGCGGCGGAGATCATCGGCGAGCGTTGGACTCTGCTGATCATCCGCGAGCTTCTGCTTGGGCCGAAGCGATTTGGCGATCTCCTGGATCATCTTGACGGCATGAGCCCCACCTTGCTGACAACGCGCCTCACCGCCCTGATCGAGTGCAACGTCGTACGGCGAACCGCCTTGCCGCCGCCGGCCAATGCGCAGGTATACGAATTGACCGAGATCGGCCGGGAAGTTCAGCCCGCGATCCGGGAGTTGATCCGCTGGGGCGGCCGCTTCCTGTTCCCGCCGGTGCCGGGCGACACGTTCGAGCCGGATTGGGTGCTGCTTGGCCTCGACGCCATTGCAAAGCGTTCACCCGTGCCGGAAATCAGGATCGGCCTTACGGTCACCCATGGCAAGAAATCGGCAGCCTTCACCGTCGCGGGCGGCGGCTTCGGGACGGCTATTGAGAGGGGCATCACCGATTGCAAGGGGACGCTGGAAGCTCCGTTCGACGCGGTGCTCCAGATTGTCGGGACGAGCGTGTCCCTTCAGGACGCGATCGATGCGAAGCGCGCCAGCGTGAGCGGCTCGATCACCCTCGTCCGCAAGCTTCCCCTTCTGTTCGACCTTGCGGAACGCCGGCGCATAGCGCCCGCTGCAAACTGACGGAGGGGCCGGTGGCCTGGACGAAATCACCGCAGTCGCTGATCGACCTGTTCGACCAGTCGGTTCCGCCAGGCGCAAATATCTCGCGCCGCAAGATGTTCGGCTACCCGGCGGCCTTCGCCAACGGAAATCTGTTTATCGGGCTGCACCAGAACGATTTCGTCATGCGGCTCTCGGAGAAAGATCGCGCCCGGTTCACCGCCGAATTTGGCGAACGGACCTTCGAGCCCATGAAGGGCCGGCCGATGCGCGAATATGTGCGATTGCCCGAGGAGCTACTGGCCGACGCGGAGAAGCGCGCATTCTGGATCGATCTTTCGCTGCACTATGCCGAGGCAATCGCGTCGAAGGCGACGTCTCCAAAGAAAAAGCAATTGCCCCGATCGATGAAAAGGAGCCGAGCATGAAGAAGTTCGTTCTGCTGCATTACGGATTTGAAAAGCCCACTCCGGAAATCATGGCCGCCTGGGGCAAATGGTTCGAGGCTACCAAGCCGCATACCGTGGACATGGGCGGCTTCGGCAATGGTCGCGAAATCTCGAAGGGCGGAACGAAGGACCTTCCGCTCGGACCCGACTCCATCACAGGCTTCACAATCGTCAACGCGGCGACGCTCGACGACGCCGAGAAGATGGCGCAAGGTAACCCCTTCATTTCGAGCATTCGAGTCTACGAAGTAAGGTCGGGCTGACGCGGAAGATCACCGGCGCTATTTGCACTGCGCGGCGTTTCTCACCGCGGTCAGGTCGGCCCCGGAATTGTTGGACGGACGCTTCTTGGCGGCTTCCTCCACCGCTGCGCAGGCCGCTGCGTCGCCGTTCTGGAAGCGGGCGATGGCGAGATTGGTCCAGGCGTCGCCGAAATCCGGCGCATCCTTGACCGCCTGCTCCAGCACGAGCTGCGCGTCGCGCGGGCGCTTCGCGATCAGCAACATGCGGCCATAGTCGGCCCTGAGCGCCTTCACCGGATTGGGCTGTTTGAGCGCGATCCTGAACAGTTCATCGGCGGCATCGAGATCATTGAAGCGAAATTGCGCGACCACCGCGAGGCCGTGATAGACGGCGCTCTGCTCCGGTGAAATGAGAAACGCCTGGTTAAACCGCAGCGCGGCCTCACGTATCTTGCCGGTATTTACAGCCCTCCAACCACGCAGGGTTATTTCGTCAAAGGCTTTTTCGCGAGAGCCTGTCGCGCCGATGATGGCGCTTACGAATTTCTCGTCGGCGGTCTTCTCCTCCGAACTCTTGACTGCAAATCCGAAGAACGGCTGCTCGTTGGTCGGCGCTGTATAGCTTCGCTTCGTCACCTGCACGCCCGGCGCCACCTCGGCGCTGTCAGCCGCGGCAGCAAGCGGCGACGCCAGCATCACCACACATGCGACGGCCCGAATAGCCTGCCTCAGATAATTCTCGAAACTGTTCATTCGCGCTGGCCCCGTTCCTTACGCAGCTTGGCCCAGTAATCCAGCCGCTTGCGAATCTCGCGCTCGAAGCCGCGATCAGGCGGATCGTAAAACGTCTGCCGCCCCAGCGCTTCCGGAAAGTAGTCCTGTCCGGAGAAGGCGTCCGGCGCGTCGTGATCGTATTCGTAGCCGGAGCCATAGCCTTCCGACTTCATCAATTTTGTCGGCGAATTGAGAATATGCTTTGGCGGCAGCAGCGAGCCGCCCTCTTTCGCCGTGCGCGTCGCCGCGCCGAAGGCCTTGTAGGCGGCATTCGATTTCGGCGCAGTGGCGAGATAGATCACGGCCTGCGCGATCGCGAGCTCGCCCTCGGGAGACCCAAGAAAATCGAAGGCGTCCTTGGCAGCATTGCAGATCACCAGCGCCTGCGGATCGGCAAGGCCGATATCCTCCACCGCCATGCGCACGACGCGCCGCGCCAGGAATAGCGGGTCCTCGCCCGCGTCCAGCATGCGCGCGAGGTAATACAGCGCGGCGTCGGGGTCGGAGCCGCGCACGGACTTATGCAGGGCCGAGATCAGGTTGTAATGGCCATCGGCCGACTTGTCGTAGATCGGCGCGCGGCGCTGCAGGATCTCCTGCAACTGCGCAGCATTGAAGACTTCGTCCCTGCGCGCGGCGCGCCATACCTCTTCGACGAGTGTCAGCGCGGCACGGCCGTCACCGTCGGCCATCCGCACCAGCACGGCGCGCGCCTCGGCATCGAGCGGCAATTTTCGTCCCTCGACCCTCTCGGCATGCGCAAAGAGTTTTTCGATCGCGGCAGCATCGAGCGAATGAAACACCAGCACACGCGCGCGCGACAGCAGCGCGGCGTTGAGCTCGAATGACGGATTTTCCGTGGTGGCGCCGACCAGCACCACGGTGCCGTCTTCCATGACAGGCAGAAAGGAATCCTGCTGCGCGCGGTTGAAGCGATGCACCTCGTCGACGAACAACAGCGTGCCCTTGCCCATTTCGCGACGGGCGCGCGCGGCGTCGAATACCTTCTTCAGATCGGCAACGCCGGAAAACACCGCCGAAATCTGCTCGAAATGCAGTTCGGTGGCATCCGCCAACAGCCGCGCCACCGTGGTCTTGCCGGTGCCCGGCGGTCCCCAGAACACCAGCGAGCCCAGCGTACGCGTCTCCAGCATGCGCGTCAGCGCGCCGTCGGGACCGAGGATGTGGTCCTGCCCGACGACATCGGCGAGCGAGCGCGGGCGCAACCGGTCGGGAAGCGGACGCGGCGCATCCTCCTCCATCCCTGCCGCAGCAAAGAGATTGGTCGCCTCGCGGGGTTTCTTCGGGCTCATCCGCCGAGCGTCACGTTGATCTGCTGGCCGCCGCGCACCACGACGATGCGCCAGAGCCTGGAGGAGGTTTTCGAAGCCTTGTCGAGGTCGCTGGTCTTGCTGATTTTCTGATTGTTGACCGCAAGGATGATGTCGCCCTTCTGGAAGCCGACGCTGGCCGCGGTGCCGTCGTCGGCGAGGTCGATCACCACGACGCCCTCGGCCTGAGAATCCAGGTGCAATTCGTCGGCAATCGCCGGCGAAATATTGGCGACCTTGGCGCCCTGGAACGGCGAACGTCCGGTGAGCACGATTTCATCGCGGTTGGTGTCGGGGGCGGTTTCCAGCGGCACCGTGACCTTGACGGTCTTTCCGCCACGCTGCACGTCGATCTGCGCGGCGCCGCCGAGTTGCCTTGTGGCGAAGCGGTAGTCGAACGCGTTGGGTTCGTCGATCGGCTGCCCTTCGATGGCGACGATCAGATCGGACGGTTTCAGACCGGCGCGCGCGGCCGGACTGTTTGGTGCGACATTGGCGACCAGGGCGCCGTTCGGCAGTTTCAGCCCCAGCGTCTCGGCGATTTCAGGCGTCACCGCCTGCAGTTTCGCACCCAGCCACGGCCGCTTGACGGCCTTGCCGCCGCTCTTGGCGGAGGCCACGACCACGCGCACCATGTTGGCGGGGATCGCAAACCCAATGCCCTGCGAGCCGCCGGAGCGCGAGAAGATCGCGGTGTTGATACCGACGAGCTTGCCGGTCATATCGACCAGCGCGCCGCCGGAATTGCCGGGGTTGATCGCCGCATCGGTCTGGATAAAGAACTGGTAATCCGTGATGCCGACCTTGGTGCGGGCCAGCGCCGAGACGATGCCGTGGGTCACGGTCTGGCCGACGCCGAACGGGTTGCCGATCGCGAGCACGACATCGCCGACCAGCAATTCATCGGAATTGGCAAAGTCCAGCGTCGCAAATTTCTCTCGTCCGTCCTTCACGCGCAGTACGGCCAGATCCGTGCGGCTGTCCTTGAGCACGATCTCGGCCTCGAACTCGCGCTTGTCGGCGAGCGAAATCTTGACCTGATCGGCGCCCTCGATAACGTGGTTGTTGGTGACCACGAGCCCCGAGGCGTCGACCATCACGCCCGATCCCAGCGAGCGCTGCATCTGCTCGGGCTGCATGCCCGGGACGCCGAAGAAGCGGCGGAAGATCGGGTCATCCAGCAGCGGGTTGCGATTCTGTACGGTCTTGGCAGCATAGACGTTCACCACTGCCGGCTGCGCGCGCTGCACGATCGGCGCGTACGACAGCCGCAACTCGGCGCCCGAGGTTGGCACGCGCCGATCCTGCGCCAGCGCCGGCGTTGCAACGACTGCGGAAACCAGCAGCAAGGCGAAAGAGCGGATCGTCAACGTCATGCAAGAATCCCAAAATTGATGGCCTCAGATATAGATGCGAGGCGGCAACGAGAGAAGATAAGGCGGTCTACCATGTTGCCGGTCAGGCCGCGCGATCGGGCACTTTCGCGGCGTCGGAGGCCGGCGCACAGGATAGCCTTTCCTGATGTCCCTCGCCCCATGCCCTGAGTGTCTCGATCACTGGCCGCAGGCTCTCGCCGATCTCCGACAGCGTGTATTCGACCCGCGGCGGCACCTCGGCGTAGACCTTGCGGATCACGAGCTTGTCGTCCTCGAGCGCGCGAAGCTGCTTGGTCAGCATGCGCTGGGTAATCCCTGGCATCCGCCGCCGCAACTCCCCAAAACGCTGGGTGCCGGCCTGCAGGTAAAACAGGATCACGCCTTTCCACTTGCCGTCGATCAGATCGAGCGTCGCTTCAACCGCGCAGCCCGGCCGACGGGCAAAATTCCGCCGTTTCATGAGTTTTTCCTGGAGTTTCCCCAATAGTATCCAAACAGGGACTAGTTCCCCAAATTTACAGTACTTGCCAAGCGGATGCTAGAGCGACAGTTAGGCAATCAATCTGTCAAACACGGAGGAGGCACGGACATGAAGGCCGTCGGATACAAAAAATCGCTCCCCATCGAAGATGCGAATGCGCTGATTGATTTTGAGGCCGCCAAGCCGGAACCGACGGGCCGCGACATCCGCGTCGCCGTCAAGGCGATCTCAGCCAATCCGGTCGATTACAAGGTCCGCAAGCGCGCCGCCCCGCCCGAGGGCGAAACGAAAATCCTGGGCTACGACGCTGCCGGCATCGTCGATGCCGTCGGCCCGGACGTAACGCTGTTCAAGGCAGGTGACGAAGTGTTTTACGCGGGCTCAATCCTGCGCCAGGGCACCAACGCGGAATTTCACCTGGTCGACGAGCGGATCGTCGGCAAGAAGCCGAAATCGCTGTCGTTCGCGCAGGCCGCGGCGCTGCCGCTGACTTCGATCACCGCTTGGGAATTGCTGTTCGACCGGCTCGGCGCCGTGCCGCATGGCGCGGGATTTCCACTGACGTCAAATCCTCACGCGCAAATGCTCCGCGACCTGTACCACGTGCGTGACGACAGCACCCTACTGATCACCGGCGGCGCCGGCGGCGTCGGCTCGATCCTGACCCAGCTCGCGCGCCGCCTCACCGGGCTGACGGTGGTCGCTACCGCCACGCGCGCCGAGTCGCAGAAATGGTGCCGCGATCTCGGCGCGCATGCGGTGATCGATCATTCCCAGCCGATGAAGGAGCAGATCGAAAAGTTGAAGGTGCCGCCGGTCGCGCTGGTTGCGAGCCTCACCTTCACCGACCAGCACTACAAGGCGATCGCGGATTTCATCGCGCCGCAAGGCAAGTTCGGCCTGATCGACGATCCCCCGGAATTCACCGTCTCCGCCTTCAAGGGCAAGGCGGTCTCGATCCACTGGGAATCAATGTTCACGCGCTCGTCATTCCAGACGCCTGACATGATCGCCCAGCACCACCTCCTGAACGACGTCTCCGACCTCCTGGACAAGGGCGTGCTGCGCACCACACTCGACCAGACCTTTGGAACGATAAACGCCGCCAATCTGAAACGGGCCCATGCGCTTTTGGAAAGCGGCAAGTCGCGCGGCAAGATCGTGCTGGAGGGGTGGTAGCGGCCCAACAACGGGGTTGATCCGGAGGTCGATTCAAGGGAGCCTGTTCCATCGATCCGGGATGGCTGTCGCCGAAAAACCCCGGCGCGAATTGCCGGGGAACACGGAAGACAGGAGACCTGTTCGACATGATACGAATGTTTCTGGCGGCCACGCTGGCGTCGTCCTGCGTGGTGGGTTGCGCGTCGATCGCAACGGCACAAGGCAGTTACCCCGAAAAATCGCTGCAGTTGATTGTGCCCTATCCGGCGGGCGGAGCTGGCGACGTCGTCGGGCGCATCATTGCCGGCGAACTCGAGACGCGTCTGGGCAAGCCCGTGATCGTGCTCAATCGCCCCGGCGGCGGCACGACGATCGCCGCCAAGGAGGTCGCCAACGCGGCAGCGGACGGTTACACCCTGCTCACCAGTTCGAATTCGACCTTCACGTTGCAGCACGCCGTGAAGGAGAACGTGCCGTACGACAGCGCGAGGGATTTCGAGCCGATCGCCCAGACCGGTACCCTGACCATGGTGCTGGTCACCCATCGTGACAGCCCGATCAAGGACGTTGCGGCGCTTGTCGCGGCGGCGAAGGCCAATCCCGACAAGCTGTCGCTGGCGTCCTTCGGCGTGGCCACCATTTCGCATTTCGCCGGCGAGCTGTTCAAATCGAGCGCCGGCATCAAGATGGTGCACCTGCCCTACAAGGGTAGCGCGCCGGCGATGAACGACCTGATAGGCAAGCACATCGAGTACCACGTGGACACCGTGATCGCGATCAGGCCGCAACTCGAAGCCGGCACGGTTCGCCCGCTGGCAGTGTTCTCCGCCAAGCGCTCGCCGTTCCTTCCCGACGTTCCGACTCTCGCCGAACTCGGTTATCCCAATATCGACCTCGTCTCCTGGGGAACCGTGGTCGCGCCCAAGGGAATCCCTCCGGCCATACGCGACCGCCTGGCCTCGGTGCTGGAAGAGGCAATCGCAAGTCCTTCGGTGATCGAGCGCTTTACGAAGGTCGGGTACGAAGCCGGCTTCAAGCGCTATCCGGACTGGCCGGGTTTCATCGCCAAGGAAACGGCCGAGATGAAGGAACTGGCCCGCAAGGGCGGGATCAAGGAAGAGTAATCCTGATATGACCGAGCCGTGCGATCTGCCCGCGGTAACGGCCCGGGCGCTGATCGGCGAGCGCAAGCTTTCGCCGGTCGAACTCATGGACAGTTGCATCCGTCGCATCGAGGAAATCGATCCGGCCGTCAATGCGATCATCGCGCGCTCGTTCGATACGGCGCGCGCGGCGGCGCGGGAAAGCGAAGCTGCCGTGATGCGCGGCGATGCGCTCGGGCCGCTGCACGGGCTCCCGCTCGGCGTCAAGGACCTGATCGACGCCAAGGGGCTGCCGACGAGTTTCGGCAGCGTGCTGTTCGCGGACAATGTCGCGGCCGAGGATGAGGCGATCGTCGCGATGCTCAAGCGCGCCGGCGCCATCGTCATTGGCAAGACCAACGTCCCCGAATGGGGCGCGGGCGGCAACACACGCAATGCGCTTCATGGCGCCACCGGCAATCCCTTCGATCCCGAGCGCTCCGCCGCCGGCTCGTCCGGCGGATCGGCGGTAGCGCTTGCAACCGGCATGGTGCCGCTGGCGACCGGTTCGGACACCGGCGGCTCGGTCAGGAACCCCGCCGCCTTTTGCGGTGTCGTCGGATTCCGCCCCTCCCCCGGGCTGATCGCCAGCAATAGCCGCAATATGGCCTGGCTGCAGATCTCGCAACTCGGGCCGATGGCGAGAAACGTATCGGACGCCTGCCTGATGCTTTCCTGCATGCTGGATCGCGACGCGCGCGATCCGTTGTCGGCCATCCTTCACGCCGGCGGAACGCCCGTGTGCGAGACCTATCGTGATCCGCCGCGGACCGATCTCGCAAGCTTGCGCATCGCGGCGACCTGCGATTTCGGGTTTGCGCCGACGGAACGCGTCATCGCCGAGACGTTTAAAACGAAGCTCGCGACATTCGGATCGGCATTCCGCTGCGTCGCATGGACCCATCCGGATTGCAGCCATGCCGACGAGGTGTTCCGGATCTTGCGCGCCGTCGCGTTTCTGGGCCGGCACCGAGAGCTTGCCGAGAAGTATCCGGACAAAGTGGGTCCCAACATTCGCGACAACGTGGCCGAGGGGCTCGGCTATTCTGCCGTCGACGTGGCACGTGCGCTTTCGCTGCAGACCGCGCTTTATCGGAGCTGGCAGAAATTTTTTGGCGAGCACGATTTTATCATCGCGCCGACAGTCACGATCAGCCCGCGGCCCTGGTCCGAGCTTTACCCGGCCACCATCGACGGCACACCGACGAAAAGCTATTTTCACTGGCTGGCGCTGGCCTATGCCGTGACCAATGCCGGACACCCGGCGGTGGCGATACCGGCCGGACGCGACGGCGCCGGATTGCCGTTCGGCATCCAGATCATCGGTCCGCGAGGCGGCGACGTCGCGACGCTTTCAGTGGCCCGCGAGATCGAGGCGCTGCTTGAGGCCAATCCGGAGACGGCCCGTCCCGTACCCGACCTCGCCTGGCTGCGCCGACAGCCTCCGATTTCGAGCCGGCCAGGTTTTCTGGATTTCGATTGATCCGGCTCCGTTTCGAAGCCGTCGCCTGAACATTCGTTCATCAAAGTTAAATCTGACTCCAGAGCGGTCTGAAAGCCGGCACTTGGGCAACGAACTTCACTCGAATGTGTTTAGCGAGTGTCTGTTTTGCGAAAGAGCGAACTTCGCTCGAATGTAAAGTATTGGACGTCTGAATTACGGAAAGGAGTAGTCCATGAGAAAAGCACCTTTGGCTTTAGCCGCAGCGGCGGTCTTGGGCTTGACCGCGGTAACGGCCCCCTCGCCGGCGGAGGCCCACTGGCGCGGAGGAGGATTTTTCCCGGCCGTGGCTGGCGGATTGATCGCGGGCGCGGTGATCGGCGGACTGGCTTCGAACGCCTACGCCTATGGTCCCGGATATTACGGCGGGTACCCGGCCTATTACGGCGGTTATGCGCCGGCCTACTATGGTGGCTATTACGACGAGCCTTACTATCCCGTCGTTCGCTATCGTCGCGTGGTTCGCCCGGCGTTCGCCTACTATGGCGGTCCGCGATTCTATGGCCCGCGGTTTTACCACCGCCGTTACTGGCATCACTGGTGATCTGGAAATGAAAAGGGCCGCCAGACATGGCGGCCCTTTTGCATGGAGCGACGAGAACACCTCAGTCGATCTCATGCACCACCGTGCGCGTGGCGGGGTCGACCAGCATCACGCGATTGTTCGAGTAGACATAGCGATACTTCGTCACTGACGGGCCCCAATCCGAAGGCACTGCCTCGAGTTCGACCTCGGTCGGCACCTTGGCGCCCACCACGATCCTTTCTCGTGTTTCCACCGGCCGGATCTTGTGCTCGGTCACGTAGCTCTTGATCTTCGTGCGATACTCCGGCTCGATCCGAATTGTTGCGCCCGCAGTTCCGGTCGTCGTGTCGGGAGTGATGACCGTGGTTTGAGCGTTGGCCATGGTCGCAATCAGCGACCCTGCCGCCGCCAAAATAAGCAGCTTCTTCATCGGGTCCTCCTCAAGCCGCGTCAGCGCGGCATCAGGAAAAACGGTTTCCGAGCGTCCTTGTTCCGCCTGAACGACCGCTTCCACGGCCTAAACCGGCGCGACGCCTTCGACGAAAACCAGACGGCGATCCAGCGCGGTCTGCCGCACTCTCAACGCCTCGGCATATTCCGGCGAGGCGTACCATTCACGCAAACGCTCCATCGTTGGAAATTCGACAACGATGATGACCTTCGGCGGCGGGCTACCCTCGATCAAAGTCGCGGCGCCGCCACGGACCAAATAGCGCCCGCCATATTGCGCGATCGTCTTCGCAGCGATGATGCGATAGGCCTCAAAGCCCTCCGCATCGCGCATCTCAACTTCGGAAATGACATAGGCCGGCATCGCGAACCTCGGGCGACGAATTGATCACCGGATTTCGACGATCTCCGCTTCGCCTCCGGCGATGGCGACGACATCGCCGACGCCCTTGCCGAACAGCGCGCGCGCCAGCGGCGAGCCGTGCGAGATCGTGCCGTGTGCAGGTTCGGCCTCGTCTTCGCCGACGATCCGAAACGTCTGTCGCCGGTCGTCCTCGCGCACAATGGTGACGGTGTGGCCGAAGCGCACGACGGAATTGTCTGATGGCTCGGGCGCCACCCTTGCTGTGGCGCGGCGAGCATTCCAATAGCGGAAGTCACGGCGGGCGCTGGCCAGCGCCGCGCGATCGCCGGCGGATTGCGCCGCGGCCTGGGCTGCGGCCAACGCCTGCTCAATCCGGCGGAGACCTTCAGCCGTCACGTCATTCGGAAGTTCGGAGATTGGCCGGTCAGGCAGATCTTCGACGTCCTCGGTATCCTTGACGAACGCCCTACTCATGGATGTCAAACGTTTGGCGGCCCGGGACGTTCCTGTGAAGTCACGCGCCGGCCGCGATCGCGCGGCGCGCCGGGCAACAAAAAAGCGGCGCTTTTGGCGCCGCCTTTGAAAACTGCGATTTGGAACAGTTACGCCGCTTCGGCGGACTTCTCCTCTACCGGACCGGAATCCTGGCCCTTGGCGTCGACGTCGCGGTCGACGAATTCGATAACGGCCATCGGCGCGTTGTCGCCGTAGCGGAAGCCGGCCTTGATGATGCGGGTGTAGCCGCCCTGACGGTCCCTGTAGCGGGGCGCCAACGTGTCGAACAGCTTCTTGACCTGGTCGACGTCGCGCATTTCGGAGATCGCCTGGCGGCGCATGGCGAGCCCGCCCTTCTTGCCGAGGGTAACGAGCTTCTCGACGATCGGGCGCAGCTCCTTGGCCTTCGGCAGCGTGGTGACGATCTGCTCGTGCTTGATCAGCGCGGCGCACATGTTGGCGAACATCGCGCGGCGATGCTCGGCGGTGCGGTTGAGCTTACGATGAACCTTGCCGTGACGCATTGGTGTTTTCCTTGATTTGTCTTCGTCGCGACGGTTCGTCGGACATGTTGCTCAGGTGGGCTGCCTGCGTTCGCCCCAGTGTGGCGAGTAGCGAATGGCTAGTTGTGAATAGTTTCTCCCCTATTCGCTATTCGCCACTCCCTATTCGCTTAGTAGTGATCCTCGAAGCGCTTGGCGAGCTCGTCGATGTTCTCCGGCGGCCAGCCCGGCACTTCCATGCCGAGATGCAGACCCATCTGGGCCAGCACTTCCTTGATCTCGTTCAGCGACTTGCGGCCGAAGTTCGGGGTGCGGAGCATTTCCGCTTCCGACTTCTGCACGAGGTCGCCGATATAGACGATGTTGTCGTTCTTCAGGCAGTTTGCCGAACGCACCGACAGCTCGAGCTCGTCGACCTTCTTGAGGAACGCCGGGTTGAAGGCGAGATCGGGGATGATCTCCTGCGCGACTTCCTTGCGCGGCTCTTCGAAGTTCACGAACACGTTGAGCTGATCCTGCAGGATGCGCGCGGCATAGGCCACCGCGTCCTCCGGCGAGATCGCGCCGTTGGTCTCGATCGTCATGGTCAGCTTGTCGTAGTCGAGGATCTGGCCCTCGCGGGTGTTCTCGACCTTGTAGGAGACCTTGCGCACGGGCGAGAACAGGCTGTCGACCGGGATCAGGCCGATCGGCGCATCCTCGGGCCGGTTGCGCTCGGCGGCGACGTAGCCCTTGCCGGCGGCGACCGTGAACTCCATGCGGATCTCAGCGCCCTCGTCCAGCGTGCAGATCTGCAGCTCGGGATTGAGCACCACGATGTCGCCGACGGTCTGGATGTCACCGGCGGTGACGACGCCCGGACCCGACTTCTTCACGACCATGCGCTTGGGGCCTTCGCCCTGCATCTTGATCGAGATGTCCTTGATGTTGAGCACGATGTCGGTGACGTCCTCGCGAACGCCCGCGATCGAGGAGAACTCGTGCAGCACGCCGTCGATGTGCACCGACTGCACGGCGGCGCCCTGCAGCGACGACAACAGGATGCGGCGCAGCGCGTTACCGAGTGTCTGGCCGAAACCGCGCTCGAGCGGCTCGGCGACGACGGTCGCAAACCGGGTCGCATCGCCGCCCGGCGTTACCTGCAGCTTGTTCGGTCGAATAAGTTCTTGCCAATTTTTCTGGATCGTCACTTTGTCACCCCTTCGGGTCAATAGACCGGCCAGTCGATCTGCCTGCAGATTCACTGGCGTTGGAGATCGCGGATCAGTCCGCGGAAAATTCCAAAAGCAATCGCGAGCGGCACAACCGCCCGCGACCAGATATCAAACGCGCCGGCGCTTGCGCGGACGGCAACCATTGTGCGGGATCGTCGTCACGTCGCGGATAGACGTGACGGTGAAGCCCGCGGCCTGCAGCGCGCGAAGCGCCGATTCGCGGCCCGAACCGGGGCCGGCAACTTCCACTTCCAGCGTGCGCATGCCGTGTTCCTGCGCCTTCTTGGAAACGTCTTCGGCCGCGACCTGCGCGGCATAGGGGGTCGACTTGCGCGATCCCTTGAAACCCATCGTGCCGGCCGAGGACCAGGCAATGGTATTGCCTTGCGCGTCGGTGATGGTGATGGTCGTGTTGTTGAAGGACGAATTCACGTGCGCGATGCCGGAGGCGATGTTCTTGCGTTCGCGACGGCGGACGCGGGTGGCTTCCTTGCCCATTACCTTAAAACCTTCCTGTGATCTCAAACGCCGCCGTACTGCCAGCGGCTACACCTAAAAACGCGAGTGGCGAATGGCGAGTAGCGAATAGATTTCTATTCGCCATTCCCTATTCGCAATTCGCCGAATTACTTCTTCTTGCCGGCGATCGACTTGGCCGGGCCCTTGCGCGTGCGCGCGTTGGTGTGGGTGCGCTGACCGCGCACCGGAAGACCGCGGCGATGACGCAGGCCGCGATAGCAGCCGAGGTCCATCAGACGCTTGATGTTGATGCCGGTCTCGCGGCGAAGGTCGCCTTCGACGAGATAGTCGCGGTCGATGACTTCGCGGATCTGCAGGACTTCCTGGTCGCTCAACTGGCTGACGCGACGATCAGCCGGGATCTTGACCTTCTCCATGATCTCGGACGCGTTCTTCTGGCCGATGCCATGGATGTACTGGAGCGCGATCAGAACGCGCTTGTTGGTCGGGATATTCACGCCGGCAATACGGGCCACGGACTTCTCTCCTGTCGCCGATCCCTCATGGATCGGGCTATGTTCTTGCTAACTCGGGCAGGTGTCCGCAAACGCGAACACGACGCCCTCCCCTGATCTCTTTCGGGGCCCGGCATCGTCAAAAAACTATCCGACTTGGATGCGGGGCTTATTAAAGGATTCAACTCGGTTTCGTCAACCGCCTCTATCGCTTAGCTCGCTTTTTCGTGACCTTTTTGGCAGCCTTGCGGACGGTCTTTTGGACCCCCGCGCCCCCTCGCCCTCTGGCCGCCGAAACGGCCTTCCGAGCAGCCTTCTTGCTGCCAGCCGCTTTGGCTCCCCTGGAGGCCGATTTGGCGGCCTTACGCGCCGTTTTGACGGCCTTCTTGGCGGTTTTGGCGGCCTTTTTGGCCGCTGGCCTGGCGGTCTTCCGTGCCTTGGCCTTCCGGGCCGGCGCCACCTTGGGTTCCAGCGCGCCGACAGCGGAGAGGATCCGGTTAACCTCCCGGGTTACCTGCTCGATGGTCATCATCCCGTCGACGGTCGCGAGCTTCCGCCGCTCGGAATAGTAGTGAATCAGCGGCTCGGTCTGCGACCGGTAGGCAGCGAGCCGTTTGGTCAGCACTTCCGGCGTGTCGTCAACACGCACCTCCTCGCCGCGCGCCAGCATCTCGGCGACGCGGGTTTCGACGCGCTGTAGCAGCGCGCTCTCATTGACGCGCAGTTCGACCACCGCGTCGAGCTTGAGATGCTTTTTCTTTAAGAGCTCATCCAGCGCCTCGGCCTGCGGTACGGTACGCGGGAACCCATCGAGGACGAAGCCTTTGGCCGCGTCCGGCTGATCGATCCTGTCAGAAATGATTCCGACTACGACGTCATCAGGCACAAGCTGGCCGTTTGCCATGAGGTCCTTGGCCTTCAACCCGACCGGCGTCTCGGCGGCCACAGCCGCGCGCAGCATCTCGCCGGTCGAGAGCTGCACAATCCCATAGCGCTGCACCAGCCGCTGTGCCTGGGTACCCTTCCCCGACCCCGGCGGTCCCAAAAGGATCAATCTCATGACTGCTCGCCCCCCGGCTTGGTGAGCGAAACACCGCACACCTTGTATTGAATTTCAGAGCGCTCCGCTGGTCAGCGGCGGCGGCCCCTCAGCTTGGATTTCCGGATCAGCCCCTCATACTGATGGGCCAACAGATAACCCTGCACCTGCGCCACCGTATCCATGGTCACGCTGACGACGATCAGAAGCGAGGTGCCGCCGAAATAGAACGGCACCGAGGCGTAGGAAATCAGGATTTCGGGAATCAGACACACGATCGCCAGATAGATCGCACCAAGCACCGTGATCCGCGACAGCACGTAGTCGATATATTCGGCGGTGCGCTCGCCCGGGCGGATGCCGGGAATGAAACCGCCGTGCTTCTTCAGATTGTCGGCGGTCTCGGTCGGATTGAACACGATCGCGGTGTAGAAGAAGGCGAAGAACACGATCAGCGCCAGATAGAGGAACAGGAACAGCGGACGGCCGTGGCTGAGCTGGGTGTTGAGCCACTGGAACCATTCCGGCCCCTTGCCGGCGTTGAAGTTCGCAACCGTCGCCGGCAGCAGCAACAGCGACGAGGCGAAGATCGGCGGAATGACGCCCGAGGTGTTGAGCTTGAGCGGCAGATGCGAGGACTGCCCCTCGAACATCTTGTTGCCCACCTGGCGCTTCGGATACTGGATCAGAAGCCTGCGCTGCGCGCGCTCCATGAACACGATGAAGGCGATCACGGCGACCGCCATCACGATCACGATCAGGATCAAGCCGGTCGAGAGCGCACCCTGGCGTCCCAGTTCGAGCATGTTGGCGAGTGCCGAGGGCAACTCGGCAACGATGCCGGCCAGAATGATCAGCGAAATGCCGTTACCGATGCCGCGCGAGGTAATTTGCTCGCCGAGCCACATCAGAAACATGGTGCCGCCGGTCAGCGTGATCGTGGTGGAAATCAGGAAGAACATCCCGGGCTCGCTGACCACGTTGCCGGCGCCCTGAAGTCCGATCGCGATGCCATAGGCCTGAAACGTGGCGAGGATCACCGTGAGGTAGCGGGTATACTGGTTCAGGGTCTTGCGGCCCGCCTCGCCTTCCTTCTTCAAGGCTTCGAGCTTGGGCGATACCGTCGTCAGAAGCTGAATGATGATCGATGCCGAGATGTACGGCATGATGTTCAGCGCGAAGATCGCCATGCGGTTGATGCCGCCGCCGGCGAACATGTTGAACATGCCGAGAATGCCGCCGGCCTGCGACTTGAACACCTGCTCCCAGGCCGCGGGATCGATGCCGGGCAGCGGGATATAGGTACCGAGCCGATAAACAAGCAGCGCACCCAGCGTAAACCAGATGCGCTTCTTCAGTTCGTCGGCTTTGGCCAAAGCGCCGAAATTGAGGTTTGCCGCAAGTTGTTCTGCTGCTGAGACCATGTTCAGGCTTTCTCCCGCCGCCTCCCAGGCCGACGCCCCTTCCCGGGCAATCGGTAGACGCCGGACATTATTTGGTGCGCGGCTTCGATAAGTCCACCGGTCTATGCCCGCGATCAGGCGGGCATGACGCAGATGTTACGCCGCCTCGCCTTCCTTCTTGGCCGGGGCCAGGATCTTCACCGTGCCGCCGGCCTTCTCGACCGCCGCAACCGCGGACTTCGAGGCGCCGTGCACCTCGATCGCGAGCTTGGCCTTGAGTTCGCCGCGGCCGAGCAGCCGCAGGCCGTCCTTGGCACGGCGGATCACGCCAGCCTTCACCAGCGACTCGACGGTCACGGTTTCCTTGGTGTCGACCAGCTTGGCGTCGATCGCCTCTTGCAGCCGGTCGAGATTGATCTCGGCAAAGTCGAGCCGGAAGATGTTGTTGAAGCCGCGCTTCGGCAGGCGGCGATGCAGCGGCATCTGGCCGCCCTCGAAGCCCTTGATGCGCACGCCCGAACGCGCGGTCTGGCCCTTGCCGCCGCGGCCCGAAGTCTTGCCCTTGCCGGAACCGATGCCACGGCCGACGCGCATGCGCTTCTTGCGCGAGCCGGCGTTGTCGGCGATATCGCTGAGCTTCATCGCCCTGTCTCCTTACTTACTTCTCGCCGACGATGCGGACGAGATGTTGAACCTTGCTGATCATGCCGCGAACTTCAGGGGTGTCCTGCAGCTCGGCAACCCGGCCGATCTTGTTGAGCTTGAGGCCGATCAGCGTCGAACGCTGCGAGTGGTGGCGGCGGATCGCGCTGCCGGTCTGCTCGACCTTGATCGTCTTTGCGGCCTTGGCCATCGTCTTAACTCCAAAGAGCGCTTGAAATTCGCGCCGGTTATTCAGCCACCACTTCGGCGTCACCGCCGACGCGGCGCGATTGCAGCGTGGACACCTTGATGTTGCGGCGCGCCGCAACCGAACGCGGCGAATCCTGATGCTTCAGCGCGTCGAAGGTCGCGCGAACCATGTTGTAGGGATTCGACGAGCCGATCGACTTCGCCACCACGTCCTGGATGCCGAGCGTCTCGAACACCGCGCGCATCGGGCCGCCGGCGATGATGCCGGTACCGGCCGGAGCGGCGCGCAGGTAGACGCGGCCGGCACCGTGACGGCCGGCGATGTCGTGATGCAGCGTGCGGCCTTCGCGTAGCGCCACGCGCGTCAGATTGCGCTTGGCCGACTCGGTCGCCTTGCGGATCGCCTCGGGCACTTCGCGCGCCTTGCCGTGGCCGAAACCGACCCGGCCCTTCTGGTCGCCGATTACGACCAGCGCCGCAAAGCCGAAGCGCTTGCCGCCCTTGACGACCTTCGCCACGCGATTGATGTGGACGAGCTTGTCGACGAACTCGCTGTCGCGCTCCTCGCGATCCCTGCTCCGTTCGCGTCCGCCGCGTTCGCGTTCACCTGCCATGGTGTTTTCCAATCTTTAGGGGAAGAAAGCCCCTGTCCTCGTAATTATCCAAAACCGTTTCGTTAGAAGCTCAGTCCGCTCTCGCGGGCGGCGTCCGCGAGCGCTTTGACGCGCCCGTGGTAGAGATAGCTGCCGCGATCGAACACCACTTCCTTGACGCCGTTCTTCACGGCGCGTTCCGCCAGCAGCTTGCCGACGGCTTTGGCCGCATCGATGTTGGCGCCGGTGTTGCCGGCCTCGCGCATGGCCTTTTCCAGCGACGAGGCGGAAGCCAGCGTCTCGCCCTTCAGGTCGTCGATGACCTGGGCGTAGATGTGCTTCGACGAACGGAACACCGACAGACGCGGGCGTCCATTGGCGGACCGGCGCAGCGAGTTGCGCACTCGCTGCTTGCGCCGGGCATTCGTGACCTTGAGTGACATGACCGGCTCCGTTACTTCTTCTTGCCTTCCTTGCGGAAGATGAATTCATTGGCGTACTTCACGCCCTTGCCCTTGTAAGGCTCCGGCGGACGGTAGGCGCGGATCTCGGCGGCGACCTGCCCGACGCGCTGGGAATCGGTGCCCGAAATCGTGATCTCGGTCGGCTTCGGCACCGCGATGGTGATGCCTTCCGGGATCGCATAGACCACGTCGTGGCTGTAGCCGAGCGCGAGCTGCAGGTTCTTGCCCTGCATCGCGGCGCGATAGCCGACGCCGGTGATCTCGAGCTTCTTCTCAAAGCCCTTGGTGACGCCCTCGACCAGGTTCGCCACCTGCGCGCGCGCGGTGCCATACATGGCCTGCGCGCGATTGGTCTTGAACTTCGGCGCGACCTTGACCTCGCCCTTCTCGAACTTCACCTCGACGTCGTCATGCACGACGAACTGAAGCTGGCCCTTCGGCCCCTTCACCTTGACGGTCTGTCCCTCGACGGTCGCCGTCACACCGGACGGGATCGCCACAGGCCGTTTGCCAACACGTGACATGGCTAAAAATCCTTCCTCAGAACACCGTGAAGAGAACTTCGCCGCCCACATTCGCGTCTCGCGCGGCGTGGTCGGCCATGATTCCCTTCGGCGTCGACAACACCGAAATGCCGAGACCGTTGTTCACACGCGGCAGGTTCTTCACCGAGGCGTAAACCCGGCGGCCCGGCTTCGAGACCCGCTCGATCTCGCGAATGACGGGCTCGCCGTCGAAATACTTCAACTCGATCTCGAGTTCGCTGCGGCCCGAAGCATGCTCCACGCTGGCATAGCCGCGGATATAGCCCTCGGCCTTCAGCACTTCGAGCACGCTGGCGCGCATCTTCGAGCCCGGGGTCGAGACCTTGGACTTCGAACGCATCTGCGCGTTGCGGATGCGTGTGATGAGATCGGAGATCGGATCGTGCGTTGACATCGTGACGACCCTCCTTACCAGCTCGACTTCACGAGCCCGGGAACCAGGCCCTTGGAGCCGAGTTCACGCAGCGCGATGCGGGAAAGCTTGTTCTTGCGGTAGTTCGAGCGCGGACGGCCGGTCAGTTCGCAGCGGTTGCGAATCCGCGTGGTCGACGAGTTGCGCGGCATCTGGGCGAGCTTCAGCGTCGCCGCAAACCGCTCTTCCATCGGCTTGGTCTTGTCGGCGATGATCGCCTTCAGCTTCGCACGCTGCGGGGCGGCGTTCTTGGCCATCCGCTTGCGCCGGTTGTTCTTCTCGATCGAACTCTTCTTTGCCATGCTTGGCTCCTGGGTTTCCGCGTTTGAGAGGCTTAGCTGCGTCTCACTGCCGGAACGGGAAATTGAATGCGGTCAACAAGGCGCGCGCCTCGTCGTCGGTCTTCGCCGTGGTGCAGACCGTGATGTCCATGCCGCGGGCTTCCGAAACCTTGTCGAAATCGATTTCGGGGAAAATGATGTGCTCCTTGAGGCCGAGCGAGTAGTTGCCGCGGCCATCGAAGCTCTTCGGATTGAGGCCACGGAAGTCGCGCACGCGCGGCAACGCCACGTTCACCAGGCGATCGATGAACTCGTACATCCGCGCTTTGCGCAGCGTGACCTTGCAGCCGATCGGCTGGTTCTCGCGCAGCTTGAAGGTCGCGATCGCGATCCGCGAATAGGTCACGATCGCCTTCTGGCCGGCGATCTGCGTCAGTTCGCCAGCCGCGGTTTCGGCCTTTTTGCGGTCGTTGACGGCGTCGCCGACGCCCATGTTGAGCACGACCTTGTCCAGCCGCGGCACCTGCATGACGTTGGCATAGCCGAACTGTTCGGTCAGCTTGCCGCGAATGCTCTTGTCATACTCCGCGCGCAGGCGCGGCACGTAAGCCGTATCAGCCATCGATCTCTGCTCCCGAGCTCTTGGCAACGCGTACCTTCTTGCCATCGGCCTGAATCTTGAATCCTATGCGGGTCGGCTTTCCGTCCTTGCCGACATAGGCGATGTTGGACAGGTGGATCGGCGACCTCCTTGGAGATGATGCCGCCTTCCTGGTTCTGGGTCTGCTTCTGGTGACGCTTCACCATGTTGACGCCGCGCACCAACGCCTTGTTCTCGGCGGGGCGGACCTCGAATACTTCGCCGGTGCGACCCTTGTCGCGACCGGTCAACACCATGACCTTGTCACCTTTCCGGATCTTGGCAGCCATCACAGCACCTCCGGCGCAAGCGAAATGATTTTCATGTGGTTCTTGGCGCGAAGCTCGCGCGGCACCGGCCCGAAGATACGGGTGCCGACCGGCTCCGACTGGTTGTTGATCAAGACGGCGGCGTTGCGGTCGAAGCGGATAACCGAACCGTCTGCGCGGCGGATGTCCTTGCGGACGCGCACCACGACGGCCTTCATCACGTCGCCCTTCTTCACCTTGCCGCGCGGAATCGCTTCCTTGATCGACACGACGATAACGTCGCCCACGGTGGCATAGCGGCGCTTGGAGCCCCCCAGCACCTTGATGCACATGACACGGCGTGCGCCTGAATTGTCGGCCACGTCGAGGTTGGTCTGCATCTGAATCATTGATGCACCTCGTCCTCTTTCTGATGCGCTCGAATTAGCGCCTAAAATTTTCCCGATTACTCATCCGGCCAGGCCGAACGAATCTCAGGCGGTTTTCTTCTGTTCGCCCCGGACCACGGTCCAGCGCTTCAACTTCGAGATCGGCTTGCTCTCCTCGATCCACACCATGTCGCCCGGCTTGAACTCGCCGTTCTCGTCATGCGCGTGGTAGTTCTTGGAGCGGCGGATCGTCTTCTTGTAGATCGGATGGGTGAAGCGGCGATCGACGCGCACCACCACCGTCTTGGCTTGCTTGTCGCTCACGACCACGCCCTGAAGGGTACGTTTCGGCATAATACGGCCTCTTACTTCTTCTTCGCGCGAACCTGCGCGGCGATGGTCTTGATGCGGGCGATATCGCGGCGGGCTTCGCGCAGCCGCGAGGTGTTTTCCAACTGCCCGGTGGCGCGCTGGAAACGCAGGTTGAAGCGTTCCTTCTTCAGATTGAGGACGGCATCCTCCCTCTGGTCGTCGCTCATCGCGCGGATGTCTTCAACTTTCATCGGGGCCATGAGTGTTACTCCGCAATGCGCGCGACGAAGCGCGTCTTGATCGGCAGCTTGGCGGCGGCGAGCGTGAGCGCTTCCCTCGCGGTCTGCACGTTGACGCCGTCGATCTCGAAAATCACCCGGCCGGGCTTGACCCGCGCCACCCACAATTCCGGCGTTCCCTTGCCGGAACCCATGCGGACTTCGGCGGGCTTCTTCGACACCGGCACGTCCGGGAACACGCGGATCCAGACGCGGCCGGCGCGCTTCATGTGGCGGGTCAGCGCGCGGCGCGCGGCTTCGATCTGGCGGGCAGTGACGCGCTCGGGCGCCATCGCCTTCAGGCCGAACTGGCCGAACGACAACGTCGCACCCGAAGTCGCAACGCCGTGGATACGGCCCTTATGCGCCTTCCGGAACTTCGTTTTCTTTGGTTGCATCATGGCTTTGAGCCCTCAAACCTTCCTAATGTCTCACGCTGCGGCGGTGTCGCGGCGCGGACGCGCGGTATCGCCTTCGGCCATCTTCTTGTCCTGGGCCATCGGATCGTGCTCGAGGATCTCGCCCTTGAAGATCCAGACCTTGACGCCGCAGGTGCCGAACGTGGTGAACGCCGTCGCCACGCCGTAATCGACGTCGGCGCGCAGCGTGTGCAGCGGCACGCGGCCCTCGCGATACCACTCCATGCGCGCGATTTCGGCGCCGCCGAGACGGCCCGAGCAGTTGATGCGGATGCCTTCGGCGCCAAGGCGCATCGCCGATTGCACCGCCCGCTTCATGGCGCGGCGGAAAGCGACGCGGCGCTCGAGCTGCTGCGCAATCGATTCGGCAACCAGGGTGGCATCGAGTTCGGGCTTGCGGATTTCGACGATGTTGATGACGACGTCGGAAGCCGTGATGTCGGCAACCCGCTTGCGCAGCTTGTCGATATCGGCGCCCTTCTTGCCGATCACGACGCCCGGACGCGCCGAGTGGATCGTCACGCGGCACTTCTTGTGCGGACGCTCGATCACGATGCGGGCGACGGCCGCCTGCTTGAGCTCCTTGTGCAGGATCTCGCGGATCTTGACGTCTTCATGCAAGAGCTTGCCGTATTCGCTCTTGCCGGCGAACCAACGCGAATCCCACGTGCGGTTGATGCCGAGACGCAGTCCGATTGGATTGATCTTTTGACCCATCGTTTTCTCCTGCGCCGCTTTAAGCGCTTGCCTCGGCCTCGACCTGACGAACCACGATGGTCAGGTGCGAGAACGGTTTATAGATACGGCCCGAACGGCCACGGCCGCGGGGCGAAAAACGCTTCATGACGATGCCGTTTCCGACATGGGCCTCGGCGACGACGAGATCGTCGACCTCGAGGTCATGGTTGTTCTCGGCGTTCGCGATCGCCGATTCCAGGCACTTCTTGACGTCGACCGCGATCCGCTTGCGCGAGAACTGCAGGTCGGCGAGCGCAGCAGACGCCTTCCGGCCGCGGATCAACTGCGCGACAAGATTGAGCTTCTGCGGGCTGACGCGCAGCATCCGGGCGACTGCCTTGGCCTCGTTGTCCGCGAGGCTACGTTCGCGCTTTGGTTTGCTCATCGTCTATTCCTCAAGCCTTCTTGGCTTTCTTGTCGCCAGAGTGGCCATGGAAGGTACGGGTCGGCGAGAACTCGCCGAACTTGTGACCCACCATTTCCTCGTTGACCGAGACCGGCACGTGCTTCTGGCCGTTGTAGACGCCGAACACCAGGCCGACGAACTGCGGCAGGATGGTCGAGCGGCGGCTCCAGATCTTGATGACGTCGTGACGGCCGGACGCGCGCGCAGCATCTGCCTTCTTGAGCAGAGAGGCTTCGACGAACGGGCCTTTCCAGACTGAACGAACCATGTCCGGCGTTCCTTACTTCTTCCGCTTGTGGCGGCTTAGGAGGATGAATCGATTGGTCGACTTATTCGAACGGGTCTTCTTGCCCTTGGTCGGCTTGCCCCACGGCGTGACCGGGTGGCGGCCGCCCGAGGTGCGGCCTTCGCCGCCGCCGTGCGGATGGTCGATCGGGTTCATGACGACGCCGCGGTTATGCGGACGCCAGCCCAGCCAGCGGGTGCGGCCGGCCTTGCCGATCGAAATGTTCATGTGATCGGGGTTCGACACCGCACCGATGGTGCCGCGGCAGCGGCCGTGCACCAGGCGCTGTTCGCCCGAGTTCAGGCGCAGAATGACGTATTCCTGGTCGCGGCCGACGATCTGGGCGTAGGTGCCGGCGGAACGGGCGATCTGGCCGCCCTTCCCGATCTTCATCTCGATGTTGTGGACGATGGTGCCGACCGGCATGTTGCCGAGCGGCATGACGTTGCCGGGCTTCACGTCGACATAGTTGCCGGCAACCACCGTGTCGCCCACGGCCAGCCGCTGCGGCGCCAGGATGTAGGCCTGCTCGCCGTCCTGATACTTGATCAGCGCGATGAACGCGGTGCGGTTCGGATCATATTCCAGCCGCTCGACGATGGCGGGCACGTCGACCTTGTTCCGCTTGAAGTCCACCAGGCGGTAGGCCTTCTTGTGGCCGCCGCCGCGGAAGCGCACGGTGATGCGGCCGGTGTTGTTGCGGCCGCCATTGCCGAGCTTGCCCTCGGTCAGCGCCTTCACCGGCTTGCCCTTGTAGAGCGCCGAACGGTCGACCATCACCAGTTGGCGCTGGCCCGGCGTCGTCGGATTGTATGTTTTCAATGCCATCGCTGTGTCGCCTTATAGTCCGGTGGTGACGTCGATGCGGTGGCCCTCTTCGAGGGTCACGACAGCCCGCTTGACGTCCGACTGCGAACCGAAATTGCCGCGGAACACCTTGGTCTTGCCCTTGCGGACCAGGGTGTTCACGCTCTTCACCTTGACGTCGAACAGCTTCTCGACGGCTTCCTTGATTTGCGGCTTGGTCGCCTTGCTGGCGACCTTGAACACGACCTTGTTGTGCTCGGACGCTACCGTCGCCTTTTCGGTGACGACGGGGGCTACGATCACGTCGTAATGGCGCGGATCGATATTCTTCATTTGAAGCGCGCCTCCAGCGCATCGACTGCCGCCTTCGTCAGCACGAGCTTCTGACGGCGCAGAATGTCGTAGACGTTGATGCCCTGGATCGGCAGCACGTCGATGTTCGGAATGTTGCGGGCCGCGGTCGCGAAACCGTTGTTGAGCTCGGCGCCGTCGATGATCAGCGCGTTGGTGAGCCCAAGGCCGTTGAAATGGCCGACCAGCGCCTTGGTCTTGGCTTCCTTGACCTGCGCGCTGTCGATCACGATCAGGCCGCCATCCTTGGCCTTCGCCGAGAGCGCATGCTTGAGCGCCAGCGCCCGCACCTTCTTCGGCAGGCCGATCGCGTGGGAGCGAACCACCGGACCGAACGCACGGCCACCGCCGCGGAACTGCGGCACGCGGGCCGAGCCGTGACGGGCGCCGCCGGTGCCCTTCTGCTTGTACATCTTCTTGCCGGTGCGCCAGATTTCGGCGCGCCCCTTCGCCTTGTGCGTGCCGGCCTGGCGCTTGTTGAGCTGCCATTGCACGCAACGCTGGATGATGTCGGCGCGCGGCTCGAGACCGAAGATCGCGTCCGAGAGCTGGACCGATCCGGCTTCCTTACCTTCAAGCGTCGTGACTTTCAGTTCCATCTCACGCGCCCTCCTGCTCGGCCGGCGCAGCAGCAGCCTGCTCACCGCCAGCAACCCTAAACTTGCCGGGCTTCGGAGCTTCCTTCGGCAACGGCTTCTTCACGGCGTCGCGCACCGAGATCCAGCCGCCCTTGGAGCCGGGAACGGCACCCTCGACCAGGATCAGACCGCGCTCGACGTCGGTCTGCACCACACGCAAATTAAGCGTGGTGATGCGGTCGACACCCATGTGACCGGGCATCTTCTTGTTCTTGAAGGTTTTGCCGGGATCCTGACGTCCGCCGGTCGAACCGATCGAACGGTGCGAAACCGACACACCGTGGGTGGCGCGCAGGCCGCCGAAATTCCAGCGCTTCATGCCGCCGGCAAAGCCCTTACCAACCGAGGTGCCGGTGACGTCGACGAACTGGCCGACCACGAAATGGTCCGCCTGGATCTCGGCGCCAACCGGAATCAGCGCATCTTCCGAGACGCGAAATTCGGCGACTTTCCGCTTGGGCTCGACCTTGGCCGCGGCAAACTGGCCGCGCTCCGCCTTCGGCAGATACACGGTCTTGCGGGTACCCGCACCGAGCTGCAGCGCGACGTAACCGTTCTTTTCGGTCGTGCGGTGGCCCAGCACCTGGCAATTGCCCAGCTTCAGCACGGTCACAGGGATGTGTTCGCCGGCCTCCGTAAAGACCCGCGTCATCCCGACCTTTTGTGCGATCACTCCGGAGCGCATCGGCGTGCTTCCTGTTCTTTCTGTCCGCTAAAGTCGGACGAGCTAAAAAATCTTAGAGCTTGATCTCGACGTCGACACCGGCGGCCAGATCGAGCTTCATCAAAGCGTCGACGGTCTGCGGGGTCGGGTCGACAATGTCGAGAAGGCGCTTGTGGGTGCGCATCTCGAATTGCTCGCGGCTCTTCTTGTCGACGTGTGGCGAACGGTTGACGGTGAACTTCTCGATGCGGGTGGGCAGCGGAATGGGTCCGCGAACCTGGGCACCGGTACGTTTCGCCGTGTTCACGATCTCGCGGGTCGACGTATCGAGGATTCGATGGTCGAACGCCTTGAGACGGATGCGAATATTTTGGCCGTTCATTGCCGTTTGTCTTTCTTTGTCGCGTAGGGCGAGTGGTGAGCGGCGAATAGCGAATGGAACTGGTCCACTCGCTACTCGCCATTCCCTATTCGCTTATTCGATGATGGCGGCGACGACGCCGGCGCCGACGGTGCGGCCGCCTTCGCGGATCGCGAAGCGCAGCTTTTCTTCCATCGCGATCGGCACGATCAGGTGCACTTCCATCGCGATGTTGTCGCCCGGCATCACCATCTCGGTGCCTTCGGGCAGGTGCACGACGCCGGTCACGTCGGTGGTGCGGAAGTAGAACTGGGGCCGGTAGTTGGTGAAGAACGGGGTGTGACGACCGCCCTCTTCCTTGGTCAGGATGTAGGCCTCAGCCTTGAACTTGGTGTGCGGCTTGACCGAACCCGGCTTCGCCAGCACCTGGCCACGCTCGACTTCCTCGCGCTTGGTGCCGCGGAGCAGCGCGCCGATGTTGTCGCCGGCCTGGCCCTGATCGAGCAGCTTGCGGAACATTTCGACGCCCGTGACGATGGTCTTCTGGGTGTCGCGCAGGCCTACGATTTCGATTTCCTCGCCGACCTTGATGATGCCGCGCTCGACACGGCCGGTGACGACGGTGCCGCGGCCCGAGATCGAGAACACGTCTTCCACCGGCATCAGGAACGGCTGGTCGACCGGACGCTCCGGCTGCGGAATGTATTCGTCGACATTGCGCATCAGCTCGAGGATGGCGTCGTGGCCGAGCTTCTTGTCCTTGTCTTCGAGGGCGGCGAGCGCCGAGCCCTTGATGATCGGGATCTTGTCGCCCGGGAATTCATACTTCGAGAGCAGTTCGCGAACTTCGAGCTCGACGAGCTCGAGCAGCTCCGGATCGTCGACCATGTCGCACTTGTTCAGGAACACGACGAGCGCGGGGACGCCGACCTGACGGGCGAGCAGGATGTGCTCGCGGGTCTGCGGCATCGGGCCGTCGGCCGCCGACACGACCAGAATCGCACCGTCCATCTGGGCGGCGCCGGTGATCATGTTCTTCACATAGTCGGCGTGGCCGGGGCAGTCGACGTGGGCATAGTGGCGGTTCTTCGTCTCATACTCGACGTGAGCGGTCGAGATGGTGATGCCGCGCGCCTTCTCTTCCGGCGCCTTGTCGATCTGGTCGTACGCCGTGAACGTCGCACCGCCGGTTTCAGCCAGCACCTTGGTGATCGCTGCGGTCAGCGATGTCTTGCCATGGTCGACGTGACCGATGGTTCCGATGTTGCAGTGCGGTTTAGTACGTTCAAACTTTGCTTTGGCCATTTGACTCTCCGTTCAGTCGTTAGCTTGCAACCAACGACAATCAGGCAAACTTCTTCTGGACTTCTGCCGACACGTTCGCCGGCGCTTCAGCGTAGTGATCGAATTGCATCGTGAAGGTCGCACGCCCCTGGCTCATCGAGCGCAGGTTATTCACGTACCCGAACATGTTCATGAGCGGCACCATCGCGTTGATGACGTTGGCGTTGCCCCGCATGTCCTGGCCCTGGATCTGGCCGCGCCGGGAATTCAGGTCGCCGATGACCGAACCGGTATAGTCTTCCGGGGTCACCACTTCGACCTTCATGATCGGCTCGAGCAGAACAGACTTGCCCTTCTGCAGCGCTTCGCGGAATGCCGCGCGCGATGCGATTTCGAAGGCCAGCGCCGACGAGTCGACGTCGTGGTACTTGCCGTCGACGAGTTGAACCTTGACGTCGACCACCGGGAAGCCGGCGACCACGCCCGAGCCCATCACGCTGTTGAGGCCCTTTTCGACGCCGGGGATGTATTCCTTCGGCACAGCGCCGCCGACGATCTTGGACTCGAACTCGTAGCCCTTGCCGGGCTCGTTCGGCTCCACGATGATCGACACTTCGGCGAACTGACCGGTACCGCCGGTCTGCTTCTTGTGCGTGTACTTGACTTCAGCGCGCTTGGTGACGCGCTCGCGGAACGCCACCTGCGGCGCGCCGATGTTGGCATCGACCTTGTAGGTGCGCTTGAGGATGTCGACCTTGATGTCGAGATGGAGTTCGCCCATGCCCTTCAAAATGGTCTGGCCGGACTCCTGGTCGGTCGACACGCGGAACGACGGATCTTCGGCAGCGAGCTTCGCCAACGCGACGCCGAGCTTTTCCTGGTCGGCCTTCGACTTCGGCTCGATCGCGATTTCGATCACCGGCTCCGGGAATTCCATCTTTTCCAGAATCACCGGCTTGTCGGGATCGCACAGCGTGTCACCGGTGCGCGCTTCCTTCAGGCCAGCCAGCGCGACGATGTCGCCGGCATAGGCTTCCTTGATGTCTTCGCGGTTGTTCGCATGCATCAACAGCATGCGGCCGATACGCTCTTTCTTCTCGCGGGTCGAATTGATGACCCCGGTGCCCGACTGCAGGATGCCCGAATAGATGCGGCAGAAGGTGATGGTGCCGACGAACGGGTCGTCCATGATCTTGAACGCGAGCAGAGCCAGCGGCTCCTTGTCGTCGGCCTTGCGCACCACTTCGTTGCCGTCATCGTCGGTACCCTTGATCGCAGGCACGTCGATCGGCGACGGCAGGTAGTCGACGACGGCGTCGAGCAGCGGCTGCACGCCCTTGTTCTTGAACGCCGAGCCGCACAGCACCGGATAGAACGCGCCGGTCAGCACCGCCTTGCGGATCAGGCGCTTCAGCGTCGCCTCGTCCGGCTCCTTGCCGTCAAGGTAAGCGGCCATGGCGTCGTCGTCGAGTTCGACGGCGGCTTCCACCATCTTCTCGCGGTATTCCTTGGCCTGGTCGACGAGGTCGGCCGGGATGTCGACATAGTCGAACTTCGCGCCGAGCGATTCATCGTTCCAGATGATGCCCTGCATCTTCACGAGATCGACGAGGCCCTTGAAATTGTTCTCGGCGCCGATCGGAAGCTGGATCGCGATCGGCTTGGCGCCGAGGCGGTCGACGATATCGGCCAGACACTTGAAGAAGTCGGCGCCGGTCTTGTCCATCTTGTTGGCGAAGACGATGCGCGGAACCTTGTACTTGTCGCCCTGGCGCCACACGGTTTCGGTCTGCGGTTCGACGCCCTGGTTGGAATCGAGCACGCATACCGCGCCGTCGAGCACGCGCAGCGAACGCTCGACTTCAATGGTGAAGTCGACGTGGCCGGGGGTGTCGATGATGTTCAGCCGCTTGCCGTTCCAGAACGCGGTGGTCGCAGCCGAGGTGATCGTGATGCCACGCTCCTGCTCCTGCTCCATCCAGTCCATCGTCGCGGCACCTTCGTGCACTTCGCCGATCTTGTGGCTCTTGCCGGTGTAATAGAGGATGCGCTCGGTGGTCGTGGTCTTGCCGGCGTCGATATGCGCCATGATACCGAAGTTACGGTAGTCCTCGATGGCATGTTGGCGGGGCATGGGCTGTTCCTTAAATCCGTTCTTCGCCGTTACCAGCGATAATGCGAGAAGGCGCGGTTGGCTTCCGCCATCCGGTGCACGTCTTCACGCTTCTTGACGGCGTTTCCCCGGTTGTTCGACGCGTCGAGCAACTCGGCCGAGAGCCGCTCCGTCATCGTCTTTTCGTTGCGCTCGCGTGCGGCCGTGATCAGCCAGCGAATGCCCAGCGCCTGGCGGCGGACCGAACGCACTTCGACCGGCACCTGGTAGGTGGCGCCACCGACGCGGCGCGACCGTACTTCGATGGTCGGCATGACGTTTTCCAGCGCCTGCTCGAACACCGTGAGCGGCCCCTGCTTGGTCTTGGCCTCGATCATGGCGAGCGCGCCATACACGATGTTTTCGGCGGCGGACTTCTTGCCGTCGTACATGATCGAGTTCATGAACTTCGTAATGATGATGTTCCCGAACTTCGGATCCGGGTTGACTTCACGCTTTTCGGCAGAATGGCGACGAGACATCGTGTCAGTTCCCGCTTATTTCGGACGCTTCGCGCCGTACTTCGAACGACGCTGCTTACGGTTCTTGACGCCCTGGGTATCGAGGACGCCGCGGAGGATGTGGTAGCGCACGCCGGGCAAGTCCTTGACGCGGCCGCCGCGGATCATGACCACCGAGTGCTCCTGAAGGTTATGGCCTTCACCCGGGATGTAACCGATCACTTCGAAGCCGTTGGTCAGGCGCACCTTGGCGACCTTACGAAGCGCCGAGTTCGGCTTCTTCGGGGTCGTGGTGTAGACGCGCGTGCAAACGCCGCGCTTCTGCGGCGACTGCTGCAGCGCCGGCACCTTCTTGCGCGACTTCTGTACCGTACGCGGATTTGCGATCAGTTGGTTGATCGTCGGCATGTCAGCCTTCACCCTTTAGTTCACGCGAAAACCTGGAATGGCTTTCGTAAATTCTTCTCGGAACTAGCCGTTCCGTTCGGCCCGCCTCACGCGAAAAAAAACATCCGCGCAAAGCGAAATCGCGCCAACCACCCATCGCTGGGCGGAAAGCGCTTCGACGCCACAGAGGATCGCGAATTAAGGCCGATCAGCGTTCGCTGTCCGGCCCGCTACCGAGATCATGCACCCGAGTTCACTCTCAAGAGGACGTGCTCAAGAGAACTAAAATCGTCCTGGCATTGCCTAGCTATATGATCGACAGCGTTTGAGCGGCATTCGTCGAGGTTGGTGCCCGTCCAGTACCTTTAGGAATTTCCCATAAGGATTTGAAAGGGTGATCCGTTCCGACGCTGGCGTAGCTCACCGCCTGTCGTTAAGTGGGCGTCTTCTATAAGCGGCGGATAGCTAAGTCAAGCAAAACGAGAACGCTGGAAACGCCTATGGCGTCTGCGGATTCGGCGTTTGCCGCGAAATCGGAAAAGCCGAAATGGCGATGCCCTGCCCTCTTCGGAGCGGATCGAGTCGCATATTTTACCCGGGTAAATACAGCCCGAAACATGATTCCCTGGTTCCAGTTTTCCCCCGGCCGGGCCTCTCTTTGCCATTCCGAGCGCAAAACGTGCGCAACAAGGCCGGAATTCTTCGTGAAGCACACCGATATTGCGATCATCGGCGGCGGCTTCGCCGGTTCGACCGCGGCCGCCATGCTCGGGCGCGTGGGGCATCAGATCTGTCCATTCGACTTCCGCGTTCGGAAAAATCAGCAGCGACGAGCAGTTCGGCCGCTTCTACCAGACCGGAGTCGCCGATTCGGTGCTGCGCTCGGCCACCACGGCGAGAACTGGATCACGCGATTCGGCCACCGAGCGCCAATACGGTATGATGTGTGACGCGCTAATCGGCGCGGTCCGCGCCGAAGGCGGGCTAATCCTGAAGAACGATATCGTCACCCGGGCGAACCAGACCCGCCACCAGCACAGCGGCGTAGACGCCGGCTCTCCCGTCGTGATTCTTTGCTACATACCGCAAAATCTCGGGATTCTCTTCGAGCGACTCCGGATCAATGCTGATCATGCGACAACGGATATCGCGTTCCAGAATGTGGACCGTCAGTTTCGGACCGATCCGCAGTCGCCGGCCGACGAATTCGTCTTCGGCAAAGCTTTCACCGGAATTGAGATCGACATAGAGGTTTTCGCGAAAGCGACGCTTGTCGAGCGTCAAGCCCACCTCGCGGCCAATTCCGTCGATCGTCTGGGTTGCAAGCAACGAAAGCGGGCGACAGTCCGTTAGGGCGCGGTCCGAGCGTATGATGGTCAGGTCGGAAGCGTTGAGCTGATCACCTCCGATCAGACCCAACAGCGCCGGATCGGACGCCGACAGAGTTTTTCCGTTCGGCGCTTCGATCTCAAGCGCCAGATCTTCGCTAGATGGAAACAGCGGTGTCAGGCCAGGACCGCGGGTTTCTGCATCGGTCAGGTTGCCCGGTACAAGCGTCAGCTCGGGACGGCGAAACCTCGGGCGAAATCGTAGCATTTCCTTCCTGCTTCGTGCGGTGAGGAATGGAAAGGCCTTGGGCGCGCCCCCATGATGGACAGCGTAGAGCCGGTCGCCGAGCACGCCGGCAAAGCTGACATAAGCCTCGGGTAGGGATTCTCCCGGCATGCTCTTTACCGGGTAACGCCAAACGCTTTCAAGTCGCCCAACAACCTTCATTACAATTCTCGTCTGACATTTCCTGATCGCGGCAGTCTGGACTACTCATCGTCATCATCATCGTCGTCTTCGTTGTCGACGTCGGCCTGAGCGGCGGCGTTATACGGCGTGTGGCCCTGGTCGTCCCAGAGCTTGCGATAGACGCCGTTGGCCGCGAGCAACTGCGCATGCGAGCCGCGCTCAATTGCCTTGCCGCCTGAAATCACGATGATCTCGTCCATCTCGACCACCGACGTCAGCCGGTGGGTCGACCAGATCATGGTGCGTCCTTCCGCCACCTTCATCAGCGTGCGGTTGATCGCGGCTTCCGTGGTTTGGTCGAGTGCCGAGGTCGCTTCATCGAGCAGCAGCAGCGAGGGATTGCGGATGATGGCGCGCGCGATCGCGATGCGCTGGCGCTGGCCGCCGGACAGCGTGTCGCCGCGCTCGCCGACCGGCGTGTCGTATTTCTGCGGCAGGCTCATGATGTAGCGGTGAATCTCGGCCTTGCGCGCGGCTTCCTCGACCTCCTTGTCGGTGGCGCCTTCCTTGCCAAGCCGGATGTTCTCGCGGATCGACATGTTGAACAGCATGTTGTCCTGGAACACGACGGCCATGCCTCCGCGCAGCGACTCGCGGGTCACGCGGCGGATATCGACGCCGTCGATCGCCACCCGCCCCTCGTCCGGCGTGTAAAGACGCAGGATCAGGTTGAGCAGCGTGCTCTTGCCCGAGCCGCTCGGCCCCACGATCGCGATGCGCTTGCCGACATCGAGCTTGAGGCTGAAATTGTCGAGCACCGGCGTCTCGCTGCCTTCGTAGGCAAAGGTGACGCGCTCGAAGGTGATGTCGTTGGTGATCGGCGGCAAATCCGGCGCGCCCGGCCGGTCGGCGCCGCGGGTCGGCTCATCCAGCAGTTCCTGGATGTGCCGCACGGCCGCCGCCGACTGGATCGACACCGGGATGAAATGCATCAAATGGGCGATGTTGTAGGACACCTCCCAGAACGCGCTCTCGAAGGTGACGAAGGTGCCGATGGTGATCTGGCCCTTGGTGGCGAGATAGGCGCCGATCGCCAGCACCACGAGATGCAGCAGCAGCACCGAAATGGTGACGGTGCGCTCCACCATGGTTGACAGGAACACGGCGGACGCCGTCTTGATGCGCACATCCTGGTTGCGCATGGTGAACCAGCCGAGCGTGCGCCGCTGCAGGCTGAACGCCTTGATCACGGCCTGCGCAGCCACGTTTTCCTGCACCGTGCCGAGCAGTGCCGCTTCATTAAGCTTCTGCTCGTAATTCGCCTGCACCGCCTTCGGCGTCAGGATTCGCGGCCCGATCAGCGTGATCGGGAATACCAGGAGGGCGACCGCCGCGAGCTGCCAGTTCAAAAACAGCATCAGGATGATGCCGGCGACCAGTTCCAGGAACGGCAAAGCGGCGCTGTTGGCGAACGTCTTGACCGAGCCCTCAAAGGCCGCGAGGTCGATCGAGAAGCGCGAGAGGATTTCGCCGCGCTTGGTGCGGGCAAAATACGACGCTGGCAGGTTCTGAACGTGCTCGAACAGCCGCGTCCGCACATCGGCAATGACGCACGCTGCCAGCCGCGCATCCCAGCGCTCGTACCAGACCGCGATGATCGAGGTGATGATACCGGCGACCGCGAGCACGCCGAGAATCTTGTAGAGCGCCTGAAAATCCTCTTCGCCCAGCGCATCGTCGATCAGGAATTTCAGGCTCAACGGCATGATGACGTTGAACAGTGTCTCGACGAGAACGCCGAAGGTCACGAAGACGAGCAGCTTCCTGTAATTGCCCAGATACGGCTTGACGAAGCCGTAGAAGGTCGCCAGCGCGCCGGCGGCTTCCTTGGCGGTGAAAACGACGAGGTCCTCGTCATCATCATCGTCGTCGAGCTCGATCTCGTCCTCTTCGTCGTCCTTGTCAGCATCGGGGGCGATGCCGGCCGCCTTACCACCGGCAACGGGTGCAGCAGCCCCGGCCGCGAGCTTCTTCGCAAGCTCAGGATCGTCCGCCGGCGCGGGATTCTGATCATCCGAGGACGGAGGCTTGGGCGCCATGAAACCAACCGATGCTGCACGGCCGGCATGACCGCAAATCGAACGCGGCAGCGGCGGGCGCTACCGCAAGGATTCTATGCGATCGGGATCAATTCGGCAAACATTGGCGTGACCGGCCCTGCTTCAGCGGAGCGGTCACGCTCAATACAACCAGTCAGTGCTCAATCGTCCGATTCGACCTTGTCAAAAAACGAATAGCGCAGGCTGTCGGCGTCGGCATACCACCGCCCCGGCCCCTTGTTGGCAGCCAGCGTCGCTGCCCATACCGCATCGGTGCAGTCGCGCCGGTGCATCGAGAGGTCGAATCCGTTGCCGAAGAATAATTCAGACCATTCCCACCAGGTGCCGAGCTTCTTCACGCCGCGCAACAGATCGTAACGGTCGATCAGTGCAGGGGCCATGTCCGACGTCACCGACCCGAACACCAGGCCGGTCTTCACGACGCGGTTCAGTTCGCGCACCGCCCGCGGGACCTGCTTTTCGGCGACATGACACAGACTGGTCTCGAACACGAAATCGAACTCGTCGTCCTTGAACGGCATGTCGACGATCGAGCCGAGCTTGTTGAACTTCTTCAGCGCCGTCGGCGTCTTGGCGTGAATCGCCCGGTTGTTCTCGATACCCCAGGCATCGATGCCGCGCTCGCGCAGCGCGCCCACCAACTCCCCGCTGGCGGAGCCGGCGACCAGGAGCTTGTAACCCTTGGTCCTGCTCCAGACGATCTTGATGAGTTCCGTCAGATAGGCCGGATCGGTAAACTGGCTCCAGACTTCGCTGTAGGGGCCCAGCCCGCGGTAATTCTCGAAATAGCTGCGATCGATCTTGTCGGGCGATACCTCGCCCTGTTGCGCACGCGCGCGGCGCAACCGCATCATCTCGGTCAAAATGATGTCGGTGGCGGCGTCGGAGGAATCGAGCAGCCCGTTCAGCGTCGAATCGAAAAGATAATCGCCGACCACCACGATTCCCGGATGCTGCTTCGGCTCGGGGCGATGGTTGGTCATGACGTCGCGCACCGGCAGGCCGCCGGGCAGCGCATTCACCGACGACAGCCAGCGGTGAATCTTGCCTTCCAGGAAATGATCGCGGGCGTTGCCGAACGAAGCCGGCAGCGACTTGATGGCGGCATCGATCAGTTCCTGATCGCTGAGATTGGCAAATGCCAGTGCGTCCGAGCCCGCGATCAGCCAGTTGAGCACGCCGTGCCTGCCGACGTCGTGGCGGGCGCCCTCGTTGTAGACGCAGCAGCCGCCGAACGCTTCCGACATGAACCAGGCGCCCGGGATCTTCTCGCCCCAGAACGGTTCGTCGAACAGGATCGAGACCCGCAAGTAATGCGCCGGACGGTCGAAATAGGCGACGTGCTTAACCATCGACTTGCGCAATTCCTCGCCGTCCCAGCCCATGGTGGCGAGCCAGGAATGCGGCAGACACATCAAGACCAGATCGAAATCCCGTGTCTCGGGGCCCTTCCCGTTCATCATGTTGAGCTGATAGCGGCCGGCAGCGGTTTTTCCGACCCTCAGCACGCGGTGATTGAGCTGGATGTCAGCGTCGACTTCCGAGCGCAGGCATTCGATCAACTGCTCATTGCCGTTCTGGATCGAGTACAGGCCGATATAGCCGTCGATGTCCATCACGAAATTCTTCAGCGCATTCAGGCCGTTGGTGTTGTGGGCCTCGGTTGCGATATCCGAGCGCGCCATCACCTTGAAGAAGCGTTTGGCCGTGGGATCGTCGACTTCCTTGTCGAGCACTTCCTCGCAGGTCATGTAGGCCCAGGGATGCTCGTTATCGTGGGCGCCGACACCCTCGTAATATTCGATCGGCGACACCAGGTCGGCGCAGCGCTTGCGGAACGCCTCGATCGCAGCCGCGGTCTTCTCGCCATACTTGCGGCGCATGCCCGGCACGTCGTTGAGCAGCACGCCGTCGAGGTGCACCTGCTCGGCGTCCATCGGAATCGTCTGCAATCCGAAATGCTGGATCAGCTCCCGTAAGGGATCTGGGCCGGTCATCGAATAATCGTAGATTTCGGCGACGCCTGCTTCATACATGGCCGGCGCGGAATCGAATTTGCGCGAGACGATCTTGCCGCCGACCCGGTCGGACGCCTCGTAAATCGTGACGCGGCAGAGATCGCCAAGCTTTTTCTTCAAATACCAGGCGCTCATCAAGCCGCCTGGGCCGCCCCCAACGATTGCAAGATCCAACATGTAAGTTCCGTCGCCCCTCCGCCGCCCCCTCCCCAAAGGAGGCGCCGGTCTAAACTAAATTACCAAAAGCCCTTTTCACCCTGAAGGGAAGATGAACAAAGCAGGTCCTCGCACCGCAACAAAGAAAGAAAGCAGCAAAAAGGCCGCCTTGCGCCGGCCTTTTGTCCTCGCACCGTATTCTTGCGGGGTCTCATTCTGCCGGCCGTTTCGCCTCCGGAGCTGCACGGCGCGGTTGTCTAACTCCCACGAAACGCCTTGCCGGCGAGCAGGCTGACAAGTTCCTGCTGGCGTGACAGACCGGTCTTCGATAGCACGGCCTTGAGCTGGCTGCGCACCGTCTCCCGATTGACGCCCGTCGCATCCGCAAGCGCATCGATGGTGACAGCCTGGCCAATGCCCCGCGCCACGCGCGCCTCCGCCGGCGTCAGGTCGAACAAGCCTTGCAGGACTTCCGCCGTCGGCACCACGGCGCGATCGACCGGCGTCACCACCAATAGCGCGGTGGCCTGGGTGAAGATATCGCGCGCATCGCCGCGCACGGGGATCACATGTAGCACCATCGGCACGCGGTCTGCCGTCGCAGCGATCGGTATCGATTTGACGGTACGACCATCAGCAAGAGACCGCGGACCGAGCGCTTCCGCAAGCAGCGCGTCCGCCGCGACATCCGTCATCGTGACGCGCTCGATACGATCCTGAAACAGCGAAGGGACCAGCGCTTCGAACAGACCGTTTGCGGCGAACATCTGGCCGCGCCCGCGCAACACCGCGCCTGGCAGGCCAAGCACCTGCAACGCGTCAGCCTGCGCACGGGCGCGCTCGAAGCCGATGCGGTTTGCCGCAAGCGAAGCCCGGGCCAGATGGGGACGCAATCCATCCAGCAAGGCGACGACTTCGCGCGGCACCGGGCCATGATCCTGATGCCGCGGCATCACGATCGCAATTGAATCGCCGCTCGGCATCGGAATGATCGTCCCGGCGCGGTAGCCAAGGCCGTGCTTGCGGTAAAAGTTGCAATAGACGTCGTTGGTCGCAATCTCCTCCTCCGAGAGGAGATCATAGTCAGTGACGAAGCCTGCATGATTGAGGGCAATGGCGCGCGGCAGATTTGGATCGCGTTCGCTCCATCCCTCTCCCATGAACACCGGCATGAGCTGGTCATATTCGACAGAATTGACCGCGCTCGTGTAGCCATCGCGCACGCCGAACAGAAAGCCGCCGTTGCCGCCGATCGCTGCGCTGAGTTCGCCGAGCACAGCCGGCCAAAGCGACGGAATGAGCCCCGCCTCGTAAATGCGGTCGATCAGGGGTTCAGAATGAGCCGAGCCGCTCATGGGGAATTGCAAACATTACCGTTATGGCAGGAGGCCATTTCCTGACTTGATAGCAGCGGTCACCCATCCGGGTGAAGCAATATCCTCGCTCGCAAAAAGAAAAAGCCGGCTTCGCAGCCGGCTTTCCTGTTGATTGGCGTGGAACCCTTACTCCGCCGGCGGCAGCGCCAGCGGTTCGGCTTCCGGAGCGGTCGGCACGATGGCCGCCTGCTTCTCGCGTTCGTCCAGGATCAGCTTGTCGCGCTTGACGGCGACTTCGCGGATCTTGGCCATCGAGGCGCCGGTGCCCGCCGGGATCAGCCGGCCGACAATGACGTTTTCCTTGAGGCCTTCCAGCGGGTCCACCTTGCCGTTGACGGCGGCTTCGGTGAGCACGCGGGTGGTCTCCTGGAACGAGGCCGCCGAGAAGAACGAGCGGGTCTGCAGGCTCGCCTTGGTGATGCCGAGCAGAACCGGCGTTCCCGTGGCAGGCTTCTTGCCCTCTTCCTTGGCCTTCAGGTTGAGCGCGTCGAACTCGATCTTGTCGACCTGTTCGCCCGAGATCATGTCGGTGTCGCCCTGGTCGGTGACTTCGACCTTCTGCAGCATCTGACGGACAATCACCTCGATGTGCTTGTCGTTGATGAGCACGCCCTGCAGCCGGTAGACCTCCTGGATTTCGTTGACCAGATAGGCAGCGAGTTCCTCGATGCCCTTGATCGCCAGGATGTCGTGCGGCGCCGGATTGCCTTCGACGATGAAATCGCCCTTTTCGACGATGTCGCCGTCCTGCAGATGGATGTGCTTGCCCTTCGGGATCAGGTACTCGCGCGGCTCCTCGGTCTTGTCCATCGGCTCGATCGAGATGCGGCGCTTGTTCTTGTAGTCGCGGCCGAAACGGATCGTGCCGGCGATTTCCGCGATGATCGCCGCGTCCTTCGGCTTGCGGGCCTCGAACAGTTCGGCCACCCGCGGCAGACCGCCGGTGATGTCGCGGGTCTTGGCGCTTTCGGTCGAGATACGCGCCAGGATGTCGCCGGCCTTGACCTTCGCGCCGGTATCTACCGACAGGATGGCGTCGACCGACAGCATGTAGCGGGCATCGCCGCCGCGCGGCAGCTTGAGCACCTTGCCGTCCTTGCCCTTGACCACGATGGCCGGACGCAGGTCGGCACCACCGCGCGACGCACGCCAATCGATGACGACGCGCTTGGCGATACCGGTGGATTCGTCGAGCGTTTCCGAGATCGACTGACCCTCGACGAGGTCCTCGAACCCGATGGTGCCCTCGACTTCGGTGAGAACCGGACGGGTGTAGGGATCCCACTCCGCGATGCGCTGGCCGCGCTTGACCATGTCGCCTTCGTCGACGTGCATGCGCGCGCCGTACTGAATGCGGTGGGTCGCACGCTCGGTTCCGTCGGCATCGACGATCGCAACGACCATGTTGCGAACCATCGCGATCAAGTGACCTTCGCTGTTTCGGGCGATGGACTTGTTCTTGATGGTGACCTTGCCCTCGAAGTTCGATTCGACGAACGACTGCTCGTTGATCTGCGCCGCGCCGCCGATGTGGAACGTGCGCATCGTGAGCTGCGTGCCGGGCTCACCGATCGACTGGGCGGCGATGACGCCGACCGCCTCGCCGTGGTTGACCGGCGTGCCGCGGGCCAGATCGCGGCCGTAGCACTTGCCGCAGATGCCGTTGACGAGTTCGCAGGTCAGCGCCGAGCGAATCTTCACTTCCTGGATGCCGGCCTGCTGGATGGCGTCGACATGCGTCTCCTCCATCAGCGTGCCGCGCTTGACCACGACCTTGTTGGTCGCGGGATCGCGCAGATCCTCGCCCGCGGTGCGGCCGAGAATACGCGAGGCCAGCGAAGCAACGACCGTGCCGGCATCCACGATGGCGCGCATCTTGATGCCGAGCTTGGTGCCGCAATCGTCCTGCGTGATGATGCAGTCCTGCGCGACGTCGACCAGGCGGCGGGTCAGGTAACCGGAGTTCGCGGTCTTCAACGCGGTGTCCGCGAGACCCTTGCGGGCGCCGTGGGTCGAGTTGAAGTATTCGAGCACCGACAGACCTTCCTTGAAGTTGGAAATGATCGGCGTCTCGATGATCTCACCCGACGGCTTCGCCATCAGGCCGCGCATGCCGGCGAGCTGACGCATCTGGGCCGGCGAACCGCGCGCGCCCGAATGCGCCATCATGTAGATCGAGTTGATGTCGGCGTCGGCGCCCTTCGGCGTCTTCTTGGTCGAGGAGATTTCCTTCATCATCTCCTTGGCGATTTCTTCGGTCGCCTTCGACCAGGCGTCGACCACCTTGTTGTACTTCTCGCCATGGGTGATCAGGCCGTCGTTGTACTGCTGCTCGAAATCCTTCGCCAGCGTACGGGTGGTGTCGACGATCTTCCACTTGCTGTGCGGCACGACCATGTCGTCCTTGCCGAAGGAGATGCCGGCCTTGAACGCATTGTAGAAGCCGAGCGCCATGATGCGGTCGCAGAAGATCACGGTCTCCTTCTGACCGCAGTGGCGGTAGACCTGGTCGATCACGCCGGAGATTTCGCGCTTGGTCATCAGCTTGTTGATGATCTCGTACGAAATCCGCGGGTTCTTCGGCAGCACGTTGCCGAGCATGACGCGGCCCGCAGTGGTCTCGATCCAGCGCTTGGTCGCCTTGCCGCTCTCGTCGGTGCCCTCCCACCGGTACTTGATCTTGGTGTGGAGGTGGATGACCTTCGAATGCAGGGCGTGCTCGAGCTCGGCCATGTCGCCGAAGATCTTGCCCTCGCCGGGCAGGCCTTCACGCATGATCGAGAGATAATAGAGGCCGAGCACGATGTCCTGCGACGGCACGATGATCGGCTGACCGTTCGCCGGATGCAGGATGTTGTTGGTCGACATCATCAGGACGCGCGCTTCCAACTGCGCTTCCAGCGACAGCGGAACGTGCACGGCCATCTGGTCGCCGTCGAAGTCGGCGTTGAACGCCGCGCAAACCAGCGGATGGAGCTGGATCGCCTTGCCTTCGATCAACACCGGCTCGAATGCCTGGATGCCGAGGCGGTGCAGCGTCGGCGCGCGGTTGAGCAGCACCGGATGCTCGCGGATCACCTCGTCGAGGATATCCCAGACCTCGGGACGCTCCTTTTCGACCAGCTTCTTCGCCTGCTTCACGGTGGTGGACAGACCCTTGGCGTCGAGCCGCGAGTAGATGAACGGCTTGAACAGTTCGAGCGCCATCTTCTTCGGCAGGCCGCACTGATGCAGCCGCAACTCGGGACCGACCACGATCACCGAACGGCCCGAATAGTCGACGCGCTTGCCGAGCAGGTTCTGCCGGAAACGGCCCTGCTTGCCCTTGAGCATGTCGGCCAGCGACTTCAGCGGGCGCTTGTTGGCGCCGGTGATGACGCGGCCGCGGCGGCCGTTGTCGAACAGCGCGTCGACAGCCTCCTGCAGCATGCGCTTTTCATTGCGGATGATGATGTCGGGCGCGCGCAGCTCCATCAGCCGCTTCAAGCGGTTGTTGCGGTTGATGACGCGGCGGTAGAGGTCGTTGAGATCCGAGGTCGCGAAGCGGCCGCCGTCGAGCGGCACCAGCGGACGCAGGTCCGGCGGAATCACCGGCACCACGGTCAGGATCATCCACTCCGGCTTGTTGCCGGAATAGCGGAACGCTTCGACGATCTTCAGGCGCTTGGCGAGCTTCTTGTGCTTGATGTCGGATTCAGTCTCCTGCATCTCCGCGCGCAGGGACTGCTCGAGCTTTTCGAGCTCAAGACCCTTCAACAGCTCGCGAATCGCTTCCGCCCCGATCATGGCGGTGAACGAATCCTGGCCGTATTCGTCCTGCGCCTTCAGGTACTCGTCTTCCGACAAGAGCTGACGGTCCTTGAGCGCGGTCAGCCCCGGCTCCAGCACGACGTAGTATTCGAAGTACAGGATCCGCTCGAGATCCTTCAGCGTCATGTCAAGCAGAAGGCCGATGCGCGACGGCAGCGACTTCAGGAACCAGATGTGGGCAACAGGTGCCGCCAGTTCGATATGACCCATGCGCTCGCGCCGGACGCGCGACAGCGTCACTTCGACCGAGCACTTTTCGCAGATGATGCCCTTGTACTTCATGCGCTTGTACTTGCCGCACAAGCACTCGTAATCCTTGATCGGCCCGAAGATGCGGGCGCAGAACAGGCCGTCGCGCTCCGGCTTGAAGGTCCGGTAGTTGATGGTCTCCGGCTTTTTGATCTCGCCGTAGGACCAGGACAGAATCTTCTCCGGGGACGCAATCGAGATCCGGATCTGGTCGAAGACCTGGGCCGGAGTCGTCGGATTGAAGAGATTCATAATTTCTTGGTTCATCGTCTTCTCCTCGCGTGCCGGTCGTCACCGGCAGCAAATTCGAAACTTTTATTTGGTGCGCGCCCCACTCAACGTCCGAGAGGAGCGCGAATGCCCGGACCTTTTGCGCGAAGCTTGCCTCGCGCTTTGGGCCGGACATGGAATCTCAAGCGTTACTCAGCCGCCTCGGACGTCGGCGCCGGTCCCATCTTGGAATTGTGCAGGTCGACGTTGAGGCCGAGCGAGCGCATTTCCTTGACCAGCACGTTGAACGATTCCGGAATACCCGCCTCGAACGTGTCGTCGCCACGCACGATCGCCTCGTACACCTTGGTACGGCCGGCAACGTCGTCCGACTTCACGGTCAGCATTTCCTGCAGCGTGTAGGCCGCGCCGTAGGCTTCCAGCGCCCACACCTCCATTTCGCCGAAACGCTGGCCGCCGAACTGCGCCTTGCCGCCCAGCGGCTGCTGGGTGACGAGCGAGTACGGACCGATCGAACGCGCGTGGATCTTGTCGTCGACCAGATGGTGCAGCTTGAGCATGTAGATGTAGCCCACCGTCACCTTGCGATCGAAGGCGTCGCCGGTGCGGCCGTCATAGACGGTCGACTGGCCGGAGGCGTCGAAGCCCGCGAGCTTCAGCATCTCCTCGATGTCGGCTTCCTTGGCGCCGTCGAACACCGGCGTCGCGATCGGCACGCCGTGGCTCAGATTGCGGCCCAGCTCCATCAGCTCGTTGTCGTTCAGCGTCTTGATGGTTTCATCGTCGCCATAGATCTTCTTCAGGGTCTCGCGCAGCGGCTTGAGATCCTGCTTCTGATAATAGCCGTCGATGGTCTGGCCGATGCGCTTGCCGAGGCCGGCGCAGGCCCAACCGAGATGCGTCTCCAGAATCTGGCCGACGTTCATGCGCGAGGGCACGCCGAGCGGATTGAGCACGATATCCGCGTGCGTACCGTCCTCGAGGAACGGCATGTCCTCGATCGGAACGATCTTGGACACCACGCCCTTGTTGCCGTGGCGGCCGGCCATCTTGTCGCCGGGCTGGATCTTGCGCTTCACCGCGACAAAGACCTTGACCATCTTCATCACGCCGGGCGGCAACTCGTCGCCACGCTGCAGCTTTTCGACCTTGTCGAGGAAGCGCTGTTCAAGGCCCTTCTTCGATTCGTCGTACTGCTTCCGCATCGCCTCGATTTCGGCCATCAGCTTGTCGTTCGGTGACGCGAACATCCACCACTGCGACTTCGGATACTCCTCGAGCACGGCGCGCGTGATCTTGGTGTCCTTCTTGAAGCCCTTCGGACCCGCGATGCCCTGGCGGTTTTCCAGCAGCTCGGCGAGGCGGCCGTAGACGTTACGGTCAAGGATCGCCTGCTCGTCGTCACGGTCCTTGGCCAGACGCTCGATCTCTTCCCGCTCGATCGCCAGCGCGCGCTCGTCCTTGTCGACGCCGTGGCGGTTGAACACGCGCACTTCCACGATCGTGCCCTGCACGCCCGGAGGCACGCGCAGCGAGGTGTCGCGGACGTCGGAAGCCTTTTCGCCGAAGATGGCGCGCAAAAGCTTTTCTTCCGGCGTCATCGGGCTTTCGCCCTTCGGCGTGATCTTGCCGACCAGGATGTCGCCGGCGCGGACTTCGGCGCCGATATAGACGATGCCGGCTTCATCGAGGTTTTTCAGCGCTTCTTCCGAAACGTTCGGAATGTCGCGGGTGATTTCCTCAGGTCCGAGCTTGGTGTCGCGGGCCATCACCTCGAACTCCTCGATGTGGATCGAGGTGAAGACGTCGTCCTTCACGATCCGCTCGGAGAGCAGGATCGAGTCTTCGAAGTTGTAGCCATTCCACGGCATGAACGCGACCAGCACGTTGCGGCCGAGCGCGAGCTCGCCGAGATCGGTCGAGGGACCGTCGGCGATGATGTCGCCCTTCTTGACGATGTCGCCGACCTTCACCAGCGGACGCTGGTTGATGCAGGTCGACTGGTTGGAGCGCTGGTACTTCATCAGCCGGTAGATATCGACGCCCGACTTGGTCGGATCGAGATCTTCGGTGGCGCGGATCACGACGCGGGTGGCGTCGATCTGGTCGATCACGCCGGAACGGCGGGCGGCGATCGCGGCACCGGAGTCACGGGCCACCACGCCTTCCATGCCGGTACCGACGAACGGCGCCTCGGCGCGAACCAGCGGCACCGCCTGGCGCTGCATGTTCGAGCCCATCAGCGCGCGGTTGGCGTCGTCGTTCTCGAGGAACGGGATCAGCGCCGCGGCAACAGAGACGAGCTGCTTCGGCGACACGTCCATATAGTCGACCTTGTCCGGCGTGATCGGCAGCACTTCGCCGGCGTGACGGCAGACGATCAGGTCTTCGGTGAAGCGGCCCTTGGCATCGAGCGGCACGTTGGCCTGCGCCACGCGATAACGGCCCTCCTCCATCGCCGAGAGGTACACGACCTCGTCGGTGACGCGACCGTCCTTCACCTTGCGGTAGGGCGTTTCGACGAAGCCGTACTTGTTGACGCGCGCGAACGTCGCCAGCGAGTTGATCAGGCCGATGTTCGGACCTTCCGGCGTCTCGATCGGGCAGATGCGGCCGTAGTGCGTCGGATGCACGTCGCGCACCTCGAAGCCGGCGCGCTCGCGGGTCAGACCGCCCGGTCCAAGCGCCGAGAGGCGGCGCTTGTGGGTGATCTCCGACAGCGGGTTGGTCTGGTCCATGAACTGCGAGAGCTGGGACGAGCCGAAGAACTCGCGCACTGCGGCAGCCGCCGGCTTGGCGTTGATCAGGTCCTGCGGCATCACGGTGTCGATATCGACGCTGGACATGCGCTCCTTGATCGCGCGCTCCATGCGCAGGAGACCGATGCGATACTGGTTCTCCATCAGCTCGCCGACCGAACGCACACGGCGGTTACCGAGATGGTCGATGTCGTCGATCTCGCCCTTGCCGTCGCGCAGGTCGACCAGCGTCTTGATGACCGCCAGGATGTCTTCCTTGCGCAGCGTGCGGTGGGTGTCGGGCGCATCGAGTTCGAGGCGCATGTTCATCTTGACGCGGCCGACCGCAGAGAGGTCGTAACGCTCGGCGTCGAAGAACAGCGACTGGAACATGGTCTGGGCCGAATCGATCGTCGGCGGCTCGCCCGGACGCATCACGCGGTAGATATCGAACAGCGCGTCTTCACGCGTCATGTTCTTGTCGGCATGCAGCGTGTTGCGGATGTAGGCACCGACATTGACGTGGTCGATGTCGAGCAGCGGCAGTTCCTTGTAGCCCTGCTCGTTCAATGCCTTCAGCGACTTCTCGGTGAGCTCCTCGCCGGCCTCGGCGTAGATTTCACCGGTCTTCGGGTTGACGAGATCCTCGGCGAGATAGTTGCCGATCAGCTCTTCATCCGACAGGCGCAGGGCTTTCAGGCCCTTTTCCTGCAACTGGCGCGCCGCGCGCACGGTCAGCTTCTTGCCGGCCTCGAGCACCACCTTGCCGGTGTCGGCGTCGATCAGGTCGTTGATGGTCGAGTAGCCGCGGAAACGGGCGGCGTCGAACGGCACGCGCCAGCCGTCCTTGGCGCGCTTGAAATTGATCTTCTTGTAGAAGGTGGACAGAATCGTCTCGCCGTCGAGACCGAGCGCGTACATCAGCGAGGTCACGGGGATCTTGCGGCGGCGGTCAATGCGCGCGAACACGATGTCCTTGGCGTCGAACTCGATGTCGAGCCAGGAACCGCGATACGGAATCACGCGCGCGGCAAACAACAGCTTGCCGGACGAATGAGTCTTGCCCTTGTCGTGGTCGAAGAACACGCCGGGCGAACGGTGCATCTGCGAGACGATGACGCGCTCAGTGCCGTTGACGACGAAGGTGCCGTTCATGGTCATGAGCGGGATGTCGCCCATGTAGACGTCCTGCTCCTTGATGTCCTTGACCGACTTGGCGCCGGTTTCCTCGTCGATATCGAACACGATCAGGCGCAGTGTCACCTTCAGCGGCGCAGCATAGGTCATGCCGCGCTGGCGGCACTCGTCGACGTCGTATTTCGGCGGCTCGAATTCGTAGCGGACGAATTCCAGCATCGAGGTGCCGGAGAAATCCGAGATCGGGAACACTGAGCGGAACACCGCCTGCAGGCCCTCGTCCAGCCGGCCGCCCGGAGGTTCATCGACCATCAGGAACTGGTCGTAAGACGCCTTCTGAACCTCGATCAGGTTCGGCATCTCGGCGACTTCCTTGATGTGTCCGAAGAACTTGCGGACCCGTTTGCGACCGGTGAATGTCTGCTGCGCCATCGTGGCCTCTCATTTTCGTCGCCTTAGTAGGCGAACCTTCCGAAGCGCGACTGCCATCGCCCCCGGGTTGAATTGTCGAATCGCTCAAAAGGAACAAAGCCCACTTTCAGGAATTAAATCCTGAATCCGCACTTTAGACCTTCAAAACGCAAAACGACGCGCGGGCGCATGACTGCACCCGCCCGTCATAACTGGTGGTTTCACGGACTGAAAAAGCCCGAAATCTGACTGTCTCCCAACGGGTTACGCCGGGAACCCTGCCGTCCCCGCCGCCTACCGTCTTTTCCTGCTGCCGCCACGATATGGGGCGGAATAGTGGAGATTCGAGGGGCTAACCCCAAGAATCCCCACACTTTTCTGTGTAGTACGCTTACTTCAGCTCAACCTTGGCGCCAGCCTTTTCGAGCTGGGCCTTGAGTTTGTCGGCCTCTTCCTTGTTCACGCCTTCCTTGACCGGCTTGGGCGCGCCTTCGACGAGGTCCTTGGCTTCCTTGAGGCCCAGGCCGGTAATGGCGCGGACTTCCTTGATGACTTCGATCTTCTTTTCGCCAGCGGAAGCGAGAACGACGGTGAAGTCGGTCTTTTCTTCAGCCGGAGCAGCAGCGGCGCCGCCACCCGCGGGACCGGCAACCGCCACGGCGGCAGCGGCGGAAACGCCCCACTTTTCTTCGAGGAGCTTCGCGAGCTCGGCAGCTTCGAGCACCGTGAGGCTCGAGAGGTCGTCGACGATTTTCTGTAGGTCAGCCATTGATCAGTTCCTTAAAGGTTTGGTTCGAACCAGATTTGATTTGCGAAGGGTCAGGCCGCTTCACTCTTTGAGGCATAGGCCTGGACGACGCGCGCGAGCTTGGCCGCGGGCGCAGTGGAGAGCTGAGCGATCTTGGTCGCCGGCGCCACCAGGAGGCCGACAAGCTTGCCGCGCAATTCGTCCAGCGACGGCAAGGAGGCAAGTGCCTTCACGCCGTTCACATCCAGGACGGTTTTACCCATCGAGCCGCCGAGAATGACGAACTGCTCGTTCGTCTTTGCGAACTCCATGGCAACCTTCGGCGCCGCTACCGGATCGTTTGAAGTCGCGATCACGGTCGGCCCCTTCAAAAGGGAGCCAATGGCAACGACGTCCGTGCCTTCAAGAGCAATTTTGGCGAGACGGTTCTTCGAGACCTTCACCGACGCGCCCGCCTGCTTCATCTGCGTACGCAGCTTCTGCATCTGGGCCACGGTGAGGCCGGAATAATGGGCGACGACTGCAACGCTCGTGGTCTTGAAGACCTCGTTCAGCGCCTCAACCGCGTCCTTTTTTGCCGCTCTTTCCACAGCAAGCTCTCTCCGGTTGGCGGCCTTCGCTTACGAGCGAGACCGCCGGGTTGCACCCATCGTCTCGCCCAAAACCTGACCTCTAGACACCAGTCTCAAGGACACCGCCGGGCAGACGACATTTGAAAAGCCTGCCCTCCCGAACCAGATGGCGCGGGGTGTCGAGGTTCGAACCAAATCAGCGATGGCGCCGCGCAAGGCGACGCTAAAGCGAAATCCGGTCTTCACCCGTCTATGCAGGCCATAAGATTAAGCCGTTGAGGAACTTGCGTTTCTTCGCGGGCGCCTGCAGTCTCGGACAGGATCGGGGCCATCCGGCAAGCCGAAGGACCCCTGCCGCATTCCACGAAACGATAAGTTTTCGTTCCTTTCGAGCAATCCATGCGGATGTCCTGAAAGGAATGATCTCCTACCGTAACGGGTTTTCGGAATGCGCGCACAGACGTGCCAGCAGCTACGGCCAGCACGCCTGGAAGCCATTGTTTAACGAGTCTTGCCCGGCTTGCCAAGAGCAAAATTCACACCAGTTCACGGACCGGCCGGACAACAATTTTCGTTCCGAATCTCGAAATTTCATTGACGGTTCCGTCACACCGGCGACGCCCGCCTCGTCTTGGCCGCAGGAGGTTCTCATGCGGCGTCAGTTGGCAGCCATTCTTGCGATACCCACGGTTCTGAACGGGCTGGCCATGCTCGTGGCCGGACCGCTCTGGTATCAAACCGTGCCCGGGGTGCCGGACACCGGCCCGTTCAACCCACATTTTGTTCAGGACATCGGTGCGGCGTTCCTCGTGGCCGGCCTGGCACTGGCCGCGCGGGCATGGCGCCCCCGCTATTGGCCGGCGGCCGTGGCAGGCGCGGGCTTCCTCGCCGCGCACGGTCTGATCCACCTGGTGCTGATCGTTAGCGGGCACGCCCACAACGCCGCGTTCGATCTTCTTGCCGTGGTCCTGCCCTCCGCACTCGCCCTCTATTCCGCCTTTCCCAACCAAGGAGAACGATATGCGTAATTGGATCGCCCGCCGCAGTTTGCGCGCATTCGCCAAACGCTATGGTTACGACGTCAGCTATCTCGAAATGATGCTGATCGAATCGCCTGGCGCCTTTTTCAAGTTCGCGCCCATCATGAAGGCGGCCGCGCACCGCGAGGCGGTCCCGACCGATGCGAGTTTCGCTGCCAAAATCGTCGGCGCGCTGGCGGAGGATTGCGGCCCCTGCACGCAACTGGTCGTCGACATGGCGCTGGAAGCGGGCATGGCCAAGGACCAGATTGAGGCGGTTCTTCGCCGCGATCCGCGCGCGATGAATGATGCGACTATGCTCGGGTTCCGGTTTGCCGACGCCGTGGTGCGCCGCTCCGCCAACGACGACGAGTTTCGCGACGCCGTCCGCGCCCAATGGGGCCCGAAAGGCGTGATAGACCTGACGATGGCGCTACAGCTCGGCCGCATGTTCCCGATGATGAAAGCCGGGCTCGGCTATGCCAAGGAGTGCCGCCGCGTCTCGGTGAATGGGCACAATGTCGATGTCGTCAAACAGGCTGCATGACGGGGACCCGCTGGCGCCCCATCGCGGGCGCCTGCTCGGGCTCGCCTATCGCATGCTCGGCAGCCGCTGCGACGCCGAAGACGTCGTGCAAGACGCCTATCTCCGCTTTGCCGGCGCCCAGGATGTCCGCAACGCGGAAGCGTTTCTCGTCACCATCGTGACCCGGCTTTGTCTCGATCGCCTGAAGAGCGCGAAGGCGCAGCGGGAGATCTATATCGGGCCTTGGCTTCCGGAGCCCGTGTTCGACGCGGAAAGCCTGTCGGCCGAAGCCGCCACCGACCTGGCCGACGACCTATCGTTCGCCTTGTTGCTGGCGTTGGACCGGCTTTCTCCGATGGAGCGCGCGGCCTTCCTGCTGCACGATGTGTTCGACACGCCGTTTTCCGAAATCGCCGCGATGCTCGACCATAGCGAGGCCGCCTGCCGTCAACTTGCCTCGCGCGCCCGCCGAGCGGTGCGCGACAACCGCCCGCTACCCGCGGCCGCGCCGGACAATCACGCGCGCCTGTTGCGTGCTTTTAGCGAAGCGGTTGCCAGCGGCGACGTCAGCCGGCTGGCCGAATTGCTGCGCGAGGACGCGGTTGCGATCACCGATGGCGGCGGCCGCAAATTCGCGGCGCGCAATCCGATTGTTGGGAAAGACAAGGTCGCCCGCTTCTTCGTCGGCATTGCCGGCAAGACCGCCGGCCAAGACGTCCGTATCGAGCCGGCTGTCATCAACGGCGCCATTGGCGCGCTACTCTATCTCGATGGCGAACTCGACCTCACCTTGAGCATGGCGATCGACGGCGACAGAATCGCCGCGATCTATGTCGTCCGCAACCCCGACAAGCTGCGCCACGTGCCGCGCCCCAGTTGAATGCGGATCGGTCAGCAGGAACCGATCCGCATGGATAGCTCGACGTCCTCGCCGAATGGCGTGGACAGATAGCCGCCGGCCGACGCGCGCACGCGCGCCAGGTAGTCGGGGCTGTCGTCGGCATTGTCGGCGACGATTAGGGCGCCCGGCCGAAGGCGGCTCTCGACCAGGCTCAGGATTTCCGGATAGAGCGCTTTGGCCCCGTCGAGCAGTAGCAGGTCGAGCGTATCGGGGAGATCGACGCTGAGCGTCTGCAGGGCGTCTCCCTCCCGAATCTCCACGAGGTCGATGAGCCCGCCGGCCATCAGATTGTCGCGGGCCCGCGTCACCTTGGACGGCTCGAACTCGCTGGTGATCAAGCGGCCACCGCCATTGTCCCGCAATGCTGCGGCGAGGTGCAGGGTCGAGATGCCGAACGAGGCCCCAAACTCGACGATCGTTCGCGCGCGAGAGCTTCGCGCCAGCATGTAGAGTAGCGCGCCGGTTTCTCGCGAGACGGCGAGCGGAGCATTCTTCAGGCGCCCGTAGAGGTCGCGGTAATCGGTCTTGCTGCGCATCATGCGCGCCCGAGCTTCGTGCGAGAGATCGGCCACGGCAGCCTCGGTCTCTGCTGAGGCCGCGTCGGCCTCTTCGAACAGGCGATCCAACAGGGGCGCAAGCGGGGTGGTGGTCAGGGTGGTCATGCAGGTCTCCGGTCTGGGTGAGCGCGTCGTTGCGCCGGACCAAAAATACGACTAATCATTCGCGTTATCTAATCGCATTCCCGCCGCTCCTGATGACCGATCGCCGAAGTCCTTCAGTTTCCTCGCGAAAACAGCCCCAGCAGGCCCGCTCGACTGAGCTCGTCGCGGCGATCCTGGGTGCTGCTATTCAGGTTTTGGAGAAGGAAGGCGCGCAACGCTTCACGACGGCGCGGGTGGCCGAGAAGGCCGGCGTCAGCGTCGGATCGCTGTATCAATACTTCCCGAACAAGGCGGCGATCCTCTTCCGCCTCCAGAGCGACGAATGGCGGCAGACGACCGAGCTGCTGCGCGGCATCCTTGAGGACGTCCGGAGACCGCCGCTCGAACGGCTGCGTACGCTGGTCCACGCCTTCATCCGCTCGGAATGCGATGAGGCCGCGGTGCGTGTCGCACTCGATGACGCTGCCCCGCTCTACCGCGATGCGCCGGAGGCGCACGAAGCGAGGGCGTCGGGGGACCGCACTGTCCAGCTCTTCATGCAGGAAGCGCTGCCCGAAGCCTCAGAGGCGACACGTGCATTGGCCGGTGAGCTGATCACAACGACGCTCAGCGCGGTGGGAAAGCAGTTTTCGGAAAGTCCTCGAACCCCTGCCGAGATCGAGACCTATGCCGACGCCATGGCGGATATGTTTTGCGCCTACCTCAAAGGGCTCGCGCACCGCGGAGACGATCAGGCGGAGCTTGACGTCACGGGGTGAGCGAGCGGCTTACCGGCAAAGAACGCCTCAAGATTGGCCAACACGCAGTTCTGCATCGCCACATGCGACTCCAGCGTATGGCCGCCGATGTGCGGAGAGAGCACGACATTGGGCAGCGCCGTCAGGGCGTCCGGCGCATGCGGCTCCTTGGCGTAGACGTCGAGGCCTGCGCCGGCGATGGTCTGGTCCGACAGCGCCGCGATCAGGGCCGGCTGGTCGATCACCGAGCCGCGCGAAATGTTGACGACATAACCCTCCCTGCCGAGCTTGCGCAGGATATTGGCGTCAACGGCGTGGTTGGTGTCCGCGCCCGCACGCACCGCGATCATCAGGACACTGCACCATTCGGCCAGCGCATCAAGCGTCGGAAAATATTGATAGGGAACGTCGTGCTGGCGACGGCTGAAATAGCCGACCTCGGTCTCGAACGCGGCCACCCGCGCCGCGATCTTGCGGCCGATTTCGCCCATGCCGTAGACGCCGATTTTTCGGCCAAGCATGCCCGCCTGCGGTCGCATCATCGGCGAAGGCTTTGCGGCCGCCCAACTGCCGCCCCGTACGTAATCGTCAGCCACCAGTAACCGCCGCGTAGCCGCCAGCATCAGCGTGACCGCGATGTCCGCGACCGACGCCGCATTGGCGCCTGGGCTGTGACCGACGGCGATCTTCCGTTTCGCCGCCGCCACCAGATCGACGCCGTCATAGCCGGTGCCGTAGCAGATGATCGCGCCCAGTTTCGGCATCATGTCCATCGCGTCGCCACGAAGCGGCGTGCCGCCCGCCGTGATCAGCGCTCTGATGTCCGCAAGTTGCTCGGCGGAGAACACCTCATTCGGCGCCTTGCCGGCGGCGTTCAGCAGTTCAAAGCGTTCGCCAAAGCGCTCCATCTGGGCTTTCGGGAAACGCGAATAGATCAGGACTTTCTCGGGCATTGTTCTTCCTTCTTGCCAAGTCCTTGCCAAGTCCGACGGGGCGACGATTACGCAAAAGCGACATCAAACGCAAAGGGCGGAATCGGTCGCCCGATTCCGCCCCTGCAATTCACTTAAGCCGCCACGAACTAGCCGAGCAGCGTGCCCGGCTCGACCTTGACGCCCGGGCCCATGGTGGAGGAGACCGCTACGCGCTGGATGTAGGTACCCTTGGCGCCGGCCGGCTTTGCCTTCGCCACAGCATCCGCAAGCGCCTTGACGTTCTGCACCAGCTTTTCCTCGGAGAACGACGCCTTGCCGACACCGGCCTGCACGATGCCGGCCTTCTCGACGCGGAATTCGACCGAGCCGCCCTTGGCGCCCTTCACGGCTGACGTGACGTCCATCGTCACGGTGCCGATCTTCGGGTTCGGCATCATGCCGCGCGGGCCGAGCACCTTACCGAGGCGGCCAACCAGCGGCATCATGTCGGGGGTTGCGATACAACGGTCGAAGTCGATCGTGCCGCCCTGGACCTTCTCGACCAGGTCTTCGGCGCCGACGACGTCAGCACCGGCAGCCTTGGCTTCGTCCGCTTTGGCGCCACGGGCGAACACGCCGACGCGCAGCGTGCGGCCGGTGCCGTTCGGCAGGTTGACGACGCCGCGAACCATCTGGTCGGCGTGGCGCGGGTCGACGCCGAGATTGATCGCGATCTCGATCGTCTCGTCGAACTTCGACGTGGCGCGTTCCTTGACCATCTTGATGGCATCCGCGAGCGGATAGAGCTTCTCGCGGTCGATGCCCTCACGGACCTTCTTCAAACGTTTTCCGATTGCCATGGTCCGTTACCCCGCAACTTCCAGACCCATCGAACGGGCGGAGCCCTCGACCATCTTCATGGCCGACTCGACGGAATCGCAATTGAGATCCTTCATCTTCTTCTCGGCGATCTCGCGCACCTGCGCGCGTGTCACCTGGCCCGCCTTGTCGCGGCCCGGAGCTTTCGAGCCGGACTGGATCTTGGCAGCCTGCTTGAGGAAGTAGGACATCGGCGGCGTCTTCATCTCGAAAGTGAAGGAACGGTCCGCATAGATGGTGATGATCACCGGGATCGGGGTGTTCTTTTCTTCCTTCTGCGTCTGCGCGTTGAACGCCTTGCAGAATTCCATGATGTTGAGGCCGCGCTGACCAAGCGCGGGGCCGATCGGGGGAGACGGATTGGCCGCACCCGCCGGCACCTGAAGTTTCAGGTATCCGGTCACTTTCTTTGCCATGTATCACTCCTGTTGTGCCGGCCGGGGCCGGCGGTTTCAGGGTCCGTGGTTCGGTTGAAGCGCGGTTGGCGACCGCCCTCATCCTCCCACGGCCTTAGTTGACGCGAAGACAAGCTTCGCGCCGCTCCGATCAGACCTTCTCGACCTGACCGAATTCCAGTTCGACGGGCGTGGCGCGGCCGAAGATCGACACCGCGACCTTCACGCGCGAACGCGCTTCGTCAATTTCCTCGACCACGCCGGAGAACGACGCGAACGGACCATCGGCCACGCGGACGTTCTCGCCGATTTCAAACGACACCGTGGCCTTCGGCCGCTCAACACCTTCCTGCACCTGCTGCAGGATGTGCATCGCCTCGGATTCGGAGATCGGCATCGGCTTGTTTTCGGCGCCGAGGAAGCCCGTCACCTTTGGCGTGTTCTTGATGAGATGGAACGCCTCGTCGGTCAGTTTCATCTTCACCAGCACGTAGCCCGGGAAGAACTTGCGCTCGGCATCGATCTTGCGGCCGCGGCGCACCTCGGTGACCTTCTCGGTCGGCACCAGTACCTGGTCGAACAGTTCCTCGAGGCCGCGCTGCTTCGCCTGCTCGCGGATCGATTCCGCCACCTTCTTCTCGAAATTCGAGTAGGCGTGAACGATATACCAGCGCTTGTCCATCGTAAGGGTTCCGGTGCTCATCATTGGACGCCCAGCAGGAAGGTGACGACGTAGCGGATGATCAAATCCGACAGGAAGAAAAAGATCGAAGCCAATGCGACCATGACGAAGACCATGATCGTCGTGATCGTCGTCTCGCGGCGCGTCGGCCAGGTGACCTTGGCGGTCTCCGAGCGCACTTCCTGCAAGAATTTGAACGGGCTGAAAGCCATCGTTGGTTACCGCGTCCTTCGTGAGACGATTGCGATTTAAACCGAATTCAAACAGCCCTCTAGTGCCCAGCCCTCTCTCGAAGGATGAGCCGCCAAGCGGGCTCGATTGTTCGGGGGAATTCAAAGCCGCGCCGGATATCCGCATCTCAACGGGCCGGCAGCAGGTGGCGGGTATCTACTGCCGCCCGGGCAAAAGGTCAAGGTACGGGGTGCCGCGGCCCCTGTCGGCTGGCTGAACGGGACGGAGCCGTTTGGTTAACCCGCCGGTACCGGGTCGGCTCAAATGCACACAAGGCCCCCACCCTGATTTTAAAAGCTCTTGAATATCCTGTTTGCTGCACTGGGAAGTGAGACGACCATGGCACTATTGGGCCAAGACTACGAAAGACCTTCGGGCGAGACCGCGTGGACCATTCTCGACGCGGCACACGACCTCGGCGACACCGTTACCGTCGATGCCTGCCGGCGGGTGATCGATGCCGACCTGCGCGGCGACACGCCGGCCACCTCGGACATGGCGGTCCTCTCCGCGTTCTTCGGCTAATTGCCGGGCAGCGCCAGGGAAATCACCGCGGATTGATCGATCCGCGAAGGATCGCCGGCCTGTCGAAAATCAGCGTAAGTATTTGATTTAGCTGGCAGGAGTGGCAGGGCTCGAACCTGCGACCCCCGGTTTTGGAGACCGGTGCTCTACCAATTGAGCTACACTCCTGCAGGGAACCGGCGCTTGCGTCGGTTCGTGCCGTTTCAAGCATAGGGCATGCCCCGATTGCAAGGGCGAAGCAGCCTACCGCCCTATCCAAAGCACGCCTTCTGCGCCAGACTTGGTCACCACAACAACAAGCGCAACGGGAGAGACCATGAACGCGCAGACCGCCGCCCGGCAGACTTCCGCCCCCCAGACCCCTTCGCTCCCGCAGGCCAAACCGGAAACCATAGGCCTCTCGGGCGTTCGCCTGCAGCGGATGTCGGACGCTTTCAAGCGGGAAGTGGACAAGGGAACCCTTCCCGGCGCCACCGTGATGGTGGCCCGGCGCGGCCAGATCGGCTGGTTCGATGCGATCGGCCGCCAGAGCCCGGCAGCCGGCGCGCCGATGGCGCATGACAGCATCTTCCGTATCTTCTCGATGACCAAGCCGATCGTCTCGGTCGGCATCATGATGCTGGTCGAGGACGGCCACTTCATCCTTGGCGATCCCGTCGCCAAATTCATTCCGGAGTTTGCCGACCAGAAGGTCGGCGTCGAAAACAACGGCCAGCTCGAGCTGGTGCCGGCGAAGCGGCAGATGACGGTTCAGGACCTGCTGCGGCATACGTCCGGCCTGACCTACGACCACACCGGTAACGGCCTCGTCCAGCAGCTCTATCAGCAGTCGCGGCTGCGCAGTCGCAAGATCACCAACGCCGAGCACGCGACCATGATCGCCGGCATGCCGCTGATCTGCCAGCCCGGCGCGGAATGGAACTACAGCCGCTCGACCGACGTCCTGGGCCGGATCATCGAAGTCGTCTCCGGCAAGTCGCTCGGCGCGTTCCTGACCGAACGCATCCTGGCACCGCTGCAGATGGCCGAGACCGCTTTCCATACCTCAGAAGCCAACGCCGGCCGCCTCGCCGAACCGTTCGCGAATGATCCGTGGAATGGCGACAAGGTGCAGCTCTTCAACATGCTGGAGAAGCCCGCGATGGAATCCGGCGGCGGCGGGCTGGTCTCAACCACCATGGACTATGCGCGGTTCTGCCAGATGCTGCTTAACGGCGGCGCGCTCGATGGTAACAGGATCATCGGCCGCAAGACGCTGGAATTGATGGCATCGGATCATCTCGCCCCAGGCGTGAAGGTCTCTTCGCCGCTGATGCCGCCCGGTCATGGTTTTGGCCTCGGCTTCGCGGTCCGCACTCAAAGAGGCATCGCGCCGTTCCCGGGATCGCTCGGCCAGTTCTTCTGGAGCGGCATGGCCGGCACGTTCTTCTTCATCGATCCCGCGGAAGACCTGTTCACGGTCTTCATGATGCAGGGGCCCGGCCAGCGCGAATACATCCGCAACATGCTGCGGGATCTGGTGTACGCGGCGGTAGAGTGATTTCTCGTGCCCCGGACGCGACGCAGCACGAAGTGATGCGTCGCTGAGCCGGGGCCTACCACCTTCGCCGCGGTTCGCATGGGTCCCGGCTCTGCGGAGCAGCGCTGGCGCTGCACCGCGTCCGGGACACGAGATCAACTGATCGTCGCGCCGCCGTCGATCACGATGGTCTGCCCCGTCATGAAGTCGCCGGCCTTCGACCCCATCAGCACCGCAGCGCCCGCGATTTCGTCCGGCACGCCGATGCGCAAGAGCGGCGAGCGCGCGGTGGAAGCTTTCAGCGTCTCCGGATTGTCCCACAGCGCTTTCGCAAAATCGGTCTTGATCAGGCCGGGCGCGATGCAGTTCACGCGGATATTGTGCTTGCCGTATTCGCAGGCCAGATTGCGCGCGAGTTGCATGTCGGCCGCCTTCGAGATCGCGTAGGCGCCGAGCACGGTCGACCCCTTCAACCCGCCGATCGAGGAGACGATGATGATCGAGCCGTCCTTGCGCTCGATCATCTGCGGCACCACCATGTTGATCAGCCAATTGTTGGCGACGATGTTGTTGTCCAGAATCTTGCGGAACTGTTCATCGGAGATGCCGCCGAGCGGGCCGTAATAGGGATTGGACGCGGCGTTGCAAACCAGCACGTCGATCTTGCCGAAGGCGCGGTTGGACTCGTCGACGAGATTTTGCAGGTTTTCCTTGCTGGAAATGTTCGCGGCGATCGCGACCGCCGTCCCCGTGCCGAACTTGTCGTTGATTTCCTTGGTGACCTGATCGCAAACATCCTGCTTGCGCGAGGAGATCACGACCTTCGCGCCGTGCTCGGCCATCCGCTCGGCGATGGCACGGCCGATGCCGCGCGTCGAGCCGGTGATGACGGCGACTTTCCCGGTCATATCGAACAAGCTCATGTCTCTCTCCCGATGTTGATCCGGCGCGAAGCCGGTTTCGTCTTCAATTCGAACTAAGCAGCCTTTGCGATCCTCGACAACTTGAGGCTCACGCGAGTTTGGTCGACGGCGGCTCGACCTCCGGCCCGGCCGGCTGATGCATCGCCTTGTGCGAGGCATCCGCGATCCACGGCTGCTGGTTGACCATCTGCAGCCGCCAGCCGCTGTGGCCTTCGCTCGCGAGATGGTCGAGCCGCGTCACCGAACAATTATCGATGTCGAAGACCAGGCCTTTTTCGGGCAGGCCGCCGAGCGCAAGGGCGACCGCGGCCCTGATCGTGCCGCCATGCGCCGCGACGATTACGTCCTTACCCGCTTGTTCGAGATTGATGCGCTCGATTGCGGCGCAGACGCGATTGTAGAGGTCCAGGAAACTCTCGCCGCCGGGCGCAGGCTCGTCGACGGCACCAAACCAATGGCTGCCGATCGGCCGGCTTGCGAGGAACGCCGCGCGGTTCATGCCCTGCCATTCGCCGAGATGCTGCTCGGCGAACTCGTGCACGTGCGGCATCTCCATCGGCTTGGGAAAGCCGGCTTCCCAGATCGCATGTGCGGTCTGATGCGTGCGCTTCAGATTGCTCGCATACCAGACCGCGTTGCGCGGCAGGATTTTTCCGACCGCCTCGAACACGATGCGATCACTGCAGTCGCAGCCGAGATCCTCCTGCCCGTAGATGCAGCCGTTATCTTCGCGAACCGGCGCGTGGCGTACCCACCACCAGCGCGTTACAACCATTCGCGGTTTGTCTGCATTGGACATCGCCAAGACCCTTCAATACTGTTCGCTGTCGCTGTACGTCAGAGCACGCATCGTCTCAAGTCACTCTGACGTTTGAAATCTTGTTTGAATTCCGCGAGGCGGCACACGCCGACACGCATAACACTACAGGGAGAAGCTCATGGGCCGCCTCGAAGGCAAATCCGTCATCATCACAGGTGCCGGAAGCGGCATCGGACGCGCAGCATCGGTGCTGTTTTCCAAGGAAGGGGCGAAGCTCGTCATCGTCGACCGGACCGAGGGCGTAAAGGAAACCGCCAAGCTCGTCAGCGATGCCGGTGGCACCGTCGAGGCCGTGATGGCGGATGCCGGTTCGGAAGCCGATGTGAAGGCGTTCATCGACAAGGCGGTTTCGAAATACGGCCGGCTCGATGCGATCTGGGCCAATGCCGGTGTCAGCGGCGGGCTGGTGCCGCTGGCCGAGCAGACCGTCGAACACTGGCAGGAAGTTTTGCGCATCAATCTGATCGGGCCATTTCTCGCGATCAAGCATTCGATGCCACACATGATCAGGCAGCAGTCCGGCTCGATCGTCTGCACCGCTTCCGTTGCAGGGCTTAAAGCCGGCGCCAGCGGTCATCCCTATGGCGCGAGCAAGGCCGGCGTCATCAGCCTGGTGCAGACCACGGCCTATTCGCTGTCCGGCACCGGCGTGCGCATCAACGCGGTCTGCCCCGGCCTGATCGAGACCGGCATGACCAAGCCGGTATTCGACCGCGCCAAGGAGCGCGGCACTTCCGACAAGATCGGCCAGCTCAATCCCCTGAAGCGCGCCGGCCAGCCGCACGAGCTCGCCGCGATGGGCCTGTTCCTCGCCAGCGACGAGGCTTCCTACGTCAACGGCCAGGCGATCCCGGTCGACGGCGGCCTCACCGCGTCGATGCCGTATACGGGGAAGCCAGTCTGATGTTTGTCGCATCATGATCACAACCCGTCCGGCGGCAGGCCCGATGACTCTGCCGCCAGCGCGCGGTGGCGGATGCGCTCGCGGTAGAAGGCGTAGAGGCCTGACAACACGATGATCGAGGCGCCCAGCACCATCATGGCATCGGGTACATCGCCGAACGCGAGGTAGCCGAGCAGCATCGCCCATAGCAGCGCGGAATAGCGGAACGGCGCCACCGCCGAGATGTCGCCCGAGCGCAGCGCCGAAATGATGCATTGATAGCCGATCAGCAGCAGCACCGCGGCCAGCGCCTGCAGGCCAAGGGCGCTCGCCGATGGCGGCGTCCAGCCGCCGAGCGGAACGAGGATAGCCCCGCCGGCCGCCGTGACGGTCACGGTGGTCAACAAGGTGATGAACAGCGAGGGAATCTTCGCCGGAATTTTCCGCGTTGCGAGGTCCCGCAGTGCGCAGAACGCCACCGACACCAGCGCGAACAGCGAGTACTCGCTGAAGCCTGCCAACCCCGGCCGCACGATGATGAGCACGCCGACGAAGCCTGCGACAATCGCCGACCAGCGCCGCCAGCCGACCGGCTCGCCAAATATCACTGCGGCGCCGAGCGTGATCGCCAGCGGCAGCGCCTGGAAGATCGCCGAGGTGTTGGCGAGCGGCAGATGCACGAGCGCTGCCATGAACGAGATCGTGCCGCCGATCTCGCCGATCACCCTGAGCGCCACCGGTTTTTGCACCAGCGTGCGCAGCGGACGCAACGCACCCTGATGCCAGGCGAACGCTGCGACCAGCACGATCGCGAACAGCCCGCGCACCAGCATCACCTGGCCGAAGTTCATCTCTGACGACACCGCCTTGGTGATGGAGTCGTTCATGGTGAACGCCGCCATGGACACCGCCATGAGCAGGCTGCCGCGGATATTCGGAGAGAGTGCCAATTCCGTTAGGTCGCGCCGGCCTTCTGAGCGTATTCCCAGGAAGACTTCGACAGCGGCACGGTGCGCGCCGCCGACTCCAGCGCCTTGGCGTTCGCAGCGGTGCCATCGCGAATACGTCCGGCGATACCCTGCGTAATGCCGGCGAGGCGGAACATGTTGTAGGCGAAATACCAGTTGAGATCGGGCACTTCCATGCCGGTGACGTTGCAGTAGATCTGCGCCGCCTCCTCCACGCTCGGAATGTTCAGCGCCTTGAGATCGGCTTTTTCCAAGCCCGGCATGGTCCACTGCATCAACAGATAGGTGAAGTCGGCCATGGGATCGCCGAGCGTCGACAGCTCCCAGTCCAGCACCGCCTGCACCCGCGGTTCCGTCGCGTGGAAAATCATGTTGTCGAGGCGGTAGTCGCCGTGAACGATCGAGACGCGCTTCTGTTCAGGTACAGTTCGCGGCAGCCATTCGGCTACTTTTTCGAATTCCGGAATGTGCTGGGTTTCCGAGGCGCGGTATTGCTTGGTCCAGCGGTCGATCTGGCGCGCGAAATAATTGCCCGGCTTGCCGAAATCGCCAAGCCCGATCGCTTCCGGATTGAAGACGTGGAGCTTCGCCAGCGTCTCGATCTTGCTGGTGAAGATCTTGCGCCGGTCGTCCGGCGTCTGGCTCGGCAGTGTCGGGTCCCAAAATACCCGGCCGTCTTCCATCGACATGATGTAGAAGGCGGCCCCGATCACGGCATCGTCGGTGCACAGCGCGTAGGCCTTCGCGACCGGAAAGCCCTGCTTGCCGAGCGCTGCAATGACGCGGAACTCGCGGTCGACCGCATGCGCTGACGGCAGCAATTTGCCGAACGGTTTTCGGCGCATCACGTAGGATCGGGCCGGCGTTTCGAGCTTGTAGGTCGGGTTGGACTGGCCGCCCTTGAACTGCAGGACCTTTAGCGGCCCCTGGTAGCCCTCGACATGCTCGCGCATCCAGCCGTCGAGGCTCGCCTCGTTGATGCGATGGCGCTCCTCGACTTCCTTGGTGCCCGAGAACTCTTCGTCTTTCCTGACGCCGTCCGCCACGATGACGCTCCCTTGGATTCTTCTTGGACTTTGGGGAGCGCCATCGATGGCCTCCCGTTAGTGCGTAGCGTTTGCATACTTCCGAAGTTCAAGTCTGGCAATGGCGCGGTTATGCACCTCGTCCGGACCGTCCGCCAGCCGCAGCGTGCGCACATGCGCGTAGTCCACCGCCAGTCCGGCGTCATCGGAGACGCCGCCGCCGCCGAACGCCTGGATCGCGTTGTCGATGATCTTCAACGCCATGTTCGGCGCCGCCACCTTGATCATGGCGATCTCGAGTTGCGCGGTCTTGTTGCCCACCTTGTCCATCATGTCGGCAGCCTTGAGGCACAGCAAGCGGTTCATCTCGATGTCGATGCGGGCTTCCGCGATGCGCTGCTCCCAGACCGAATGCTCGATGATCTTCTTGCCGAATGCGGTGCGCGACGACAGCCGGCGCACCATCTTCTCCAGCGCTTCCTCAGCCTTGCCGATGGTGCGCATGCAGTGATGGATACGGCCCGGACCGAGACGGCCCTGCGCGATCTCAAAGCCCTTGCCCTCGCCGAGCAGGATGTTCTCCTTGGGAACGCGGACGTTCTCCAGCAGCACCTGGGCGTGGCCATGCGGCGCGTCGTCGAAGCCGAACACCGGCAGCATTTTTTCCACCTTGATGCCGGGCGTGTCGAGCGGAACGATAATCTGCGACTGCTGCTGGTGACGCGCCGCGTTCGGGTCGGTCTTGCCCATCAGGATCGCGACCTTGCAGCGGGGATCGCCGACGCCGGACGACCACCATTTGCGGCCGTTGATGACGTAATGATCGCCATCCTTCTCGATGCGGGTTTCGATGTTGGTGGCGTCCGAGGATGCCACCGCAGGCTCGGTCATCAGGAAGGCGGAGCGGATCTCGCCGTCCATCAACGGACGCAGCCATTTGCGCTTCTGCTCCTTGGTGGCATAGCGCATGAACACTTCCATGTTGCCGGTATCGGGCGCGGAGCAATTGAAGACTTCGGACGCCCAACTGATGCGGCCCATCTCCTCGGAGAGCGGAGCGTATTCCAGATTGGTCAATCCTGCGCCACGGAATTCATCGTCCTCATGCGAGGACGGCGGCATGAACATGTTCCAGAGGCCTTCGGCGCGCGCCTTCTTTTTCAGATCTTCCAGGATCGGGATCACCTTCCAGCGCTCACCCTGCGCGTCCTGTTGCTTATAGATCGGCACCGCGGGGCGGACATGCGTGTTCATGAACGCGCGCACGCGGTTCAGCCATTCCTTTTGCTTGTCTGACATATCGAAATTCATGGGACGCTCCTCGGCTCTCGGCTTCTGAAAATCGCGTTTGGCCGCACTGTCTGCCCGCCACTCACGGCCGGCAAGCCGTTTTGCGAACCTGACAGTCCGGTCGGCTGGAGATGCGACACGTTCGCAAACGTTGTTGACATTTCCACCTCTTCAAACGATAGTTTCATACAACTGTTTGAATTGCAACTCCCCAAACGGGGGCCAGATATGTCGAGCGATCGGACCCGGTCTGCCATCCTTGCCGCCGCGGAAAAGCTTTACGCCGATCGCGGCTTCGGCGACGTGACGCTGCGCGACATCGTCGCGGAAGCCAACGTCAATCTCGCCGCGGTGAATTATCATTTCGGTTCCAAGGACGAACTGATCGCGGAACTGTTCGTCACCCGCAGCCTCGCCACCAACCGCGAGCGGCTCAACGAGTTGAAGCTTGCGGAGGAAAAAGGCGGTGGCCGCGCGCCGATCGACGCCATCTTCCGCGCGCTGGTGGGCCCTCCCCTGCGCGGCTGCCTCGGGCCCGACCGCGAAGGCTCGACCGCGGCGCGCTTCATGATCCGCGCCTCGATTGAATCGGTGCCGCCGATCCGCCGCATCAAGAACCGCGAGGTCGACCATCTGCGAAAATTCATCGCCGCGATGCGCCGCTCGCTCCCCGGCTGCGACGACGCCGAGCTCTATTGGGGACTGCATTTCGCGCTGGCAATGTCGCATCATACCATCCGGGAAAAAGAACGGCTGTCCAGATTGTCGGAAGGACAATGCGACCTCAACGACGTCGATGCCATCATCGACCGCGTCGTTTCGGTCTCCGTGATGGCACTGACCGGCGGCGAGGCGCCAGCGAAAAAAGCGGCGGCGCGACCCGTGGTGCCGCACGGGAGACTGACCCGGCAAGACCTGTGAGTTGGACTCGTCAACGCGCAGCTATATCTCTTTCAAGGGGCAGTTCTGGAGAGTTCCGCAAGCCTTTGTCGGCGAGCGTCTCGCCATTCGACCGCTCGATCGCGACGGCAACAACGGTATCTTCTTTGCCAGCTGGCAAGTCGCATCGATCGACTTGACCAATGGCCAACCTGTCAGTGATGTGTCCGAACAGGTGTCAGCCATGTCTCCGGACTAAACACTTCGCGGACGATGACAACGGAATATGAGGCGACATGCTCGCGACGTACTTACGCGGGCGGCGAATCAGTTCGCCGTCGGTAGCTCCGGTCGTGCGGGATATCCAACCCACGCCAATGCGCGCGAGGTGAAGCTAGCGCACCTCGAATGGCTCGGAACGCTCGGGCTCGCTCGGCAGTTGTAGCGTTGAGGCAAGTGGACGCCTCACTACTGGCGAAGATCACCGAGAGGAATGCCGATGCCAACCCAGCCAACTATCGCCCGCATCTGGCGCGGCCGGACGCGGCCCGAAATTGCGGATAGCTACGAAGCCTATATCAAAGCCGAAGGAATTCCGCCGCTGGAGAAGACCGCCCTTGGCGTCCAGCTATTCCGGGAGGATCGTGAACATGAGAGCTGGTTCACGACCATCTCCTATTGGCCGAACCTCGAGTCGATGACCGCCTTCACCAAGGGCAAGCCGACGAGGGTGCACCATCTCGACCGCGATCCTGAGTTCTTGATCGAACTCCCCGAGTTCATCCAGATTCACCGGATCCTGGTCGACCGGCAGGGCCTGCGTTGATTGGAACGCCCTACATCACGGCGACACAATCAATCTCGATATCGAACGGTGCGAACCATTCGGGAACGCAAACGAAGATGCGCGCCGGGTGATCTTCCGGGAAGTAGCGCGCGTAGATCGCGTTGACCGTGGCGAAATGCGCTACCGAGGTGCAGTAGACGTTGCACTTCATGACATTTTGCAACGATGTGCCCGCGATCTCCAGGCACAGCTTCAATTGCTGAAGGACGAGTTCGGTCTGGCGTTCGATCGGGCCAGCGAAGAGCTCGCCGGTATCGGGATCGAACGGCGGCAGGCCGGAGACGAACACCATGCCGCCGCCGCGCGTGACCGGCGATACCGGCGTGCCCCGCTTTGCAAGCCAGGACGAGATCGGCTCGACGCGAATGACTTCCTGTTTCATCGTTGCACCTCTCGAGCAGACCTGATCGAGGGTGCAAGTTAGCTCAATCCGATGCCACCATGCTTCGATTGAGGTGGAAGTATCGATGTCGAGATCAGACGATCTTCTTCTCCTTCAGCGCTTCCACCTTTGCCTCGTCATAACCAATCGTCGCCAGCACGTCCTTGGTATCCGCGCCGAGCAGCGGCGGCGCGCGATATTCCTTCACCGGCGTCCCGGAGAAAGTGATGGCATTGCGGATCAGCGACAGGTCGGACTGTAGCGGATGGTTGACCTTGACCTGCATGCCGCGCGAGCGGACATGCGGATCGGAAAACACCTGCGAGAAATCGTTGATAGGGCCCGAGGGCACGCCGGCCTTCTCCAGTTCTTCCAGCCAGTAGGCGACCGGCTTTTTCAGGAACAGCCCGGCGAAGATCGCCATGATCTCCTTGCCGTGGACGACGCGGTCGTTGTTCTTGACGAAGCGCGGATCGGTGGCGAGTTCGGGCGCGCCGAGCACGGCGCAGGTGCGCTGGAATTGGCCGTCATTGCCGACCACCAGCATCAATTCCCCATCGGTGCATCGGAACACGCCGGCCGGCATGCCGCCATTACCCCAGGTGCCGCGCCGCGGCGGGGTCTGGCCGTTGACGAGAAAGATCTGTGCGTAATGCGACAGCGCGGCGATCACGGTGTCGAACAGGCAGACGTCGACATGCTGCCCCTCCCCGCCATTGACCTTGCGGTGATAGAGCGCGGCCAGAATGCCGATCGATGAGTTCATGCCGGTCATGTAGTCGACGATCGAGGGGCCGACCTTCATCGGGCCGGCGCCGGGCTCGCCGTCGATATGGCCGGTGACGCTCATCAAGCCGCCCATTGCCTGCAGGATCGCGTCGTAACCGGCGCGCGGCGCGTAAGGGCCGGTCTGGCCGAAGCCGGTCACCGAGCAATAGATGATGCCGGGATTGATCGCCTTGATCGATTCGTAATCGAGCCCGTAGCGCTTGAGATCGCCGACCTTGTAATTCTCCATCATCACGTCGCAGCTCTTGGCGAGCTCGCGAATGATCTCCTGGCCCTCCGGGGCCGCGATATTGACGGTAAGGGATTTCTTGTTGCGGTTGGCGCAGAGGTAGAACGAGTTGTTATTGTTCTGCTTGCCCTCGGGATCCTTCAGGTAAGGCGGGCCGAAGGCGCGCGCGTCGTCGCCGCCGCCGGGACGTTCGATCTTGATCACCTCGGCGCCGAGATCGGCGAGCATCTGCGCCGACAAGGGACCAGCGAGCACCCGCGTCAGGTCGAGAATTTTGATGCCCGATAGTGGCAGAGCCGACATGAACGTCCTCCGAATTTTTGGCGTGGTGGCGCGGGAACAGAATCCGGCGCGATGCTTGCCGATACACTATTTTGTGCGGCTGAGCCCTGCATTGTCGGCATGTAGGTATCCATCGCTGACTGGAGCTGCGACGAGGGCTCCGATCGATTGCGCTCCCTCTCGCACGCAACAATTGAATTGGACCACTAATTGGTCTATTCTTCCCAAGCCATCGATAATCGAACAAGACGCCTCATGCGCATCCCCGTCTCCGAAGCCAAAGGACAATTGACCGAGCTGGTGCGACGCGCCGAAGCCGGCGACGAAGTCATCCTGACCCGCCATGGCCTGCCGGCCGTGCGTCTGGTTCCGATCGCGGCAGCGCCGGACCGTAAGGCGCGTCGCGCCTTGCTTGAAGCCGCGCGCGCCAGCGGCGCGACAAAGGCCGCGGCCGGGCCCGACGCCGCCAGGAGTCAGGATTTCCTATACGGCGATGACGGCCTGCCCGGATGATCGCCGTCGATACGTCTGCTCTTATGGCTGTCGTGCTCGGTGAAGCCGAGGCCGACCCCTGCATCGCCACGCTGGAAACAGAAGACGAGCTATTGATCTCGGCGGTAACCATCGCCGAGGCATTGATCGTTGCGGACCACCGAAACGTCGGCGACGAGATGGGAAGCCTGATTGACGGGCTTGGCCTCAACACCATTGCCGTTTCGCTGGCCTCGGCACGAAGGGCCGCGCAGGCCTATGCACGATGGGGAAAAGGCATTCACGCCGCCGGACTCAACCTCGGCGACTGCTTCTCCTATGAGGTCGCGAAACAGCATCGCTGTCCCCTGCTCTTTGTCGGGAGCGATTTCGCGAAAACGGACATCAAAGGTGTTCTATGAACCGGACCATTCCAGTCACCCACCGCTAGCAGCGAAACGGGCGGCCCTGTGGAAGGAGCCGCCCGCTGCGATTGTCCAATCGTTATTGCCGATCGCCTGACTACCTGTTCGCGCCGGCCTTGGCGCGGCTGGCGCGCCATTCCAGGAATTCGCGGTACAGGGGATCGCGCTCCTGCGGGGAGAATGCGGCGGCGGCTGGCGCGGCAACCGGCGCCGGCACGGCACCCGATGCTGCCGATACGGCCGCGCCCGGAGGCATGTTGCGGTCGAGCCATTCCTGCGCCGCCTTGAAGCGGGTCCAGCCGGACACCGTCGCCCGCGGCGCCATTTCCCTCCACTTCGGATGGAACGGCGGACGCTGCAACTGCGCGACCTTGTCGAACATCGTGTCCACCAGCAGCGACAGGCGGCGGTAGCGATCGCTGTTCGGCGCCCAGTTATACGACGCCAGCACCGCTTCTGCCGCAACCGTCTCGACGTAGCCGCCATCCGGCACAAGGCCTGGGTAGTCCGCCGAAGAAAGCTTGGAAGGCAGATATTCCTCCTGCAGCGTCTTGGCGTAGTCGACCGGGACCAGATGCAGGTTGCGATCGTTGACCTGGTTCAGCCATTGCAACGGCTTGCCTTCGATCGCAACGATCGCGTCGACCTCACCCTTGCGCAGCATGTCCACCGCCAGTCGTGGCTCCTGGTAGATCAGATGCGGCCTGATCCCGAGCCGCTCGAATACGTTGATCGCGGTCACGAAGGTCGAACTGTCGGGCAAATCGACCACCACGGTCTTGCCGTCGAGTTCCCGCATGTTGGTGATCGTCCTCGGCGCGAGGACGTGCATTTCCTCGTTGAACATCTTGGCGACGTAGACGAACTGGTTGCGGATGTCCTTGGCGAAGTCCTTGCGGTCGAGATAGGCCAGCGTGTCCTTGCGCACGATGCCGGCGTCGACGCCCCGCAGCAGCAAAATGTCCGCCACCGCCTGCACCGATCCGCGGCCCATGACCGGCAGGATCCGCAGCGCCGTGCCATTGTCGAGCACCGAGGCGAGATCGGCGCCCACCTGAGCATAGGTGGAGCCGAACGAGCCCGTCATCAGGCTCACGGTATTGGCGTTGAGCTGGTTGGCCAGATCGCGCTTGGTGGCGGTGCCGTACTTGAAGATCGTCTTGAACGAATCAGAGACGGCGCCCGGATCGATGCCGCTTCGCACCGGGCCGAAGTGCTGCCAATTGCCATTGGTAAAGCGCATCATCCGCATCTGCTCGATCGGCGCATGATCCGAGGGGCTGGTGTTGATCAGGATGCCCTGCACCATCATGGGAAGCTGGATACCCTTGATCGCGCGAGCCTGCTTCATGATGTTTTCGCGTGAGAGATCGTCGCCGCAGTTCTTCAGCACCTCGACCAGAGTCCTGCTGACCAGATAGCCAAGGACGGCCTGGCCGTTGGTCTTGCTCACGCTCGGAACATAGCGCTGCATGAAGGCGCTCCACTCGCGGAACGCCACGTCACCGGCCGCCGCCGCGTCTTCGCCCTCCAGCCTGTATGCCGCCGACAACAGGCCTTCCGCATTTTGCGGGCCCGCCGGCTGAATCACCGCCGAGTACGAATTGGCGATGGACGCCACGAAATGGTTCGGCCGCCAGCCGAGTTCGACGCTTCGCCGGATCGCCATGATGGCGAATTTCGGCGTGGTGAATTCAATGAAGACGTCGGCATTGGACGCCTTCAGCTTGGCCATCTGCGCATCGATATTGGTATCGGTGACCTTGTAGGGAGCCTCGGCAACGATTGCGACCTTGCCGCCCAGACCGTCCTTCAGGCCTTTCAAGTACTCCTTGCCCATGCCATCCTCCTGGTAGAGGACGGCGATCCGGCTGCGGGGATGGTTCTCCAGGATATACTGCGCAAAAATTTGCGCTTCAGCCGTGTAGGTCGGCAGGAAGCCCATGGTCCAGGGAAATTCGCGCGGCTGGTCCCAGGCTGCTGCGCCCGACAAGGCATAAAGCTGCGGGACTTTTTTTGAGTTCAGATAGGGCTGGATCGCCGCGTTGGTGTTCGTACCGATGGTCCCCAAGGTGAAGAGAACCTGGTCCTCCTCGACGAGCTTGCGGGTCATCTCCATGGTTTTGTTGGGGTCATAGGCGTCGTCATAGGTGATCATATTGACCTTGCGGCCATTGATGCCACCCTCGGCGTTGACCTTGTCCAGATAGGCCGAGATGACCTTGGCGATGACGCCGTAGGCGGAAGCCGGACCGGTATAGGGAGCGGTGTTGCCAATCCGGATTTCATTGCTGCCCGGAGGAGCCGCGTACGCCTGATCGCTCATCATCGAGCCGGCCATCGCGGCCAACACCAGCGCCGCTGCCGCGTTGCGCCGAGGGATGATGTTGAACCGGCGCATGGCGTCGCGGGCCGAAGCCCAGGACAATTGTTCCATTCGCCAGCGAGTGATGCCGATCGTAGCTCCCATTACAGTCCCCCTGTGAGCCCATACTCTGCAAAATAATAATCGCGTGATGCGAGCGGGCACCGTTTCAACCCTACTCGCCGACATTGTGTCTCAATCGGATTGATTTTGTGGCGAGTCCAGGCGTTCCGTAAGGCATGGTTACTGAGCGCGTATTTTCGCCCAAGAAATGCACGGAATTGCCGCCAACTCGCCACACGCGCAATCAGCGCGTGTCCGTGTAAGCCACAAATGCCTGCGGCGCATCAACTTGCGGACACGCTGTCAGGGACAATTTTGATTAAATTTTGACCGACGGAGCGGTGAACGGAATCGAACCCGCTAGATGCCGTTCCCATCGGCCATCGCCGGCCGCGAAACGACATAGACGGCACAAGCAAGGAACATGACCGCCACAGCTACGGCAAGCGGCAATGACGGCTCGACGCTGTACCAGAACACGAGAAACCCGATCGTCATTCCCGCGCAAGCCATGGCCTTGGCCGACCGTGGGATGGCTCCGGCGGCGCGCCAATCCCGCAGCGGTTTGCCAAATGTCGGATGGTCCAGCAGCCATGCCTCGAACCGCGGCGACGAGCGCGCAAAACACGCCACTGCAACGATCAGGAAAACCGTGCCCGGCATCAGCGGCATCACCAGGCCGATCACGCCGAGCGCAACCATCACCCAACCGAGGCTGAAGTAGATGATGCGCATCAGACCTGCCGCCTGTCCTTCCCGTCAAACAAAGACCGCTCGCTTCCCGTTCATGCCACGGCTTGCCTAGCCGTAGCTCGCGGCCACGAGCCCGCCTTCGCCCGCTGGGCTTCGGCGCGGCAGCCTTCCCTCGCTTTGCGAGCGAAGGCTGGAGCGGGTGAAGGGAATCGAACCCTCGTATTCAGCTTGGAAGGCTGCTGCTCTACCATTGAGCTACACCCGCGCTGGCGTTGACCTAACACGACGCGCAGGCGGCCTCAACCGCCCCGCCGACCCTGTCCGCATGTCCTGTGCGGACCTTTCGACCAGGTCCGCACCCCTTAACAGGGGCAGATTCGCCGCTTATATTCGGATTTCCATCAACAACGAAAGGAGGTGATCCAGTGTCTTATACCAAGCGCTGTCACCTCGCTGGGATCGCCCGCTAGGCTTGTCTTTTGGCCTGGCATCGGGGCGCTCTCAGCCCTGGACCAGCGAGCACAACAGTTGGGGCGCGACGGGAGTTGTCCCGCCGCGCCTTTTTATTTCTTAAACGTCCTATTTCTTAAACGTCCTCGAAAGGCAGCCAGTCCGGGCCGCCATAAAGGAGAAAGCGATGCTCTACGCCATGCTGGCCTATCACGTCGAAGCCGAAGTCACATCCTGGACGGCGGAGGAGGACGCGGCCCTGATGAGCGAACTGCTGGCCGTGCATGAGCGGCTCAACGCGAAGAAGGTGCTCGGGCCTGCGGCGCGGCTGGGCGGCACGGCGGAAGCCCGCACCTTGCGCGGACCGGGCGCGGGAATGGTCATCGACGGGCCATTTGCCGAGACCAAGGAGCAGCTATTGGGTCTGTACGTGTTGAATTGCGCCAACGAGGAGGAAGCGATCGCGATTGCCCGCGACCTGCGGCGCGCCAATCCGTCCGCCGTCTACGAAATCCGCCCGATCAGGCTCTATCTTCCCGGCGAAGCGTTGCCGGAAACCTCGAGCGAACCCGGTTAGAGGCTGACGCTCCTCGCCGGCGATGAGGCTGCGGATGCCCGGAGGCACTGCCATACCGCACCGCAGCGGACCTCGAAAACAAGCATTATTGACTCGCTATCGGGGCCACCGACCCCCACATTGAATGCATCACCGACACAACCAGTGCTCGTAGGCGTTGGTGACTGAGAGTGTTGTGCTCCCGCCTGCAAAGGAAAGGAGATACGATGCCTCATTCAGCCAATCGTATTCTGTCCCGAGCAAGCCCTGTCGATCTCGAAGACCTCCGGCCGCATCTTCGCATTGTCGAAATGCAACGCGGCAAGGTCGTTGCGGAGAGCCGCGCGCGCGTCAATCAGGTGTACTTCCCGCACGGCGGCATACTTTCCTGCGTTGTTGAGCTGGAAGATGGTTGGGCGATCGAAAGCGCCATGATCGGAAACGATGGTGCTTTCGGGGCTGCACAAGCGATCGATAGCAAGGCGTCCCTGCATAAAGTCGTGGTCCAGGTATCCGGCCTTGTAAGCGTCGTGGATGCGGAGCACCTCAAAGCGGTTGCCCTGTCTTCCCCTGACCTGCTCGCACTGCTCATCACGTACGAACAATTCCTCCTCGGCCAGGTGCAGCAGACGGCTGCCTGCAACGCGATTCACAGCGTCGAACAGCGGACGTGTAAATGGCTAGTCAGGATGTGCGATCTGGTGGGCACCGAACTGCCGGTGACGCAGGAATTTTTGGCGCAGATGATGGGGGTGAGGCGAACCAGCGTCACCGGCGTTGCCAGCCAACTGCAAAAAGAGGGGCTGATCGCGTACAGCAGGGGCAAGCTAAGCATCCTGAATATGGATCTCCTGCAGCGCCGCGCGTGCGAGTGCCACCGAACTGTTCGAGAGCTGTATGCTGCGGAGTTCGATGACACCGAACGAGAGGCGCTTCCGGCCCGACACAGCGCCTGTCCTTGAATTTCGGGGCCTGGCATGCTGGCGGAATCGCGGTCAGCTAGGCTGCAATCCTGCGAAGCGCCTTGGCGCGAAGCAGGATGGTGGGGAAGGAAGGACTCGAACCTTCGAAGCCATACGGCGGCTGATTTACAGTCAGCTCCCTTTGCCACTCGGGACACTTCCCCGTCCGACAGCGTCACCGAACCGACCGCCCGAGTGGCGGAGGACCGGACCCAAGGATGACGCTGAGGCCGAAAGCCCGTTTCGAACCGGCTGCGACCGGCGCGTTTATGGGCGAAGCGGGATGGCAAAGTCAACCAACGCGGACCACCAAAAATAGGTTCGACCAGGCCAAATTGCCATATTCGGGCCCCCGTGACACAAGCTCCCCATGAGCGATCGCGACCGAAAACCGCCGTTCCGCCGCGGCGGCGGCAAACCCTTCGAAAAAGGGCGGAAATTCGCCCGTCCGCCGGGCCGGCGCGACCGGGAAACAAGCTCCGACGGGCCGGCGATTCTCTATGGCTGGCACACGGTCTCGGCTGCGCTAGCCAACCCGGAACGGCGGATCCGAAAGCTGTTCCTGACCGAAAACGCCGCCCGGCGGCTGGCAGAGGAAAATATCGATACCCGCGTTGCCCCGGAAATCGTCCGGCCGAACGCGATCGACCAGCGGCTCGGGCCGGACGCCGTGCACCAGGGGCTGTTGGCCGAGGCCGATCCCCTGCCCTCGCCCGATATCGACACGCTGCCGCAGGACGGCATCGTGCTGGTGCTCGACCAGATCACCGATCCGCACAATGTCGGCGCCATCATGCGCTCGGCGGCGGCCTTTGCGGTGAAAGCGATCGTCACCACCGCCCGCCACAGCCCGGAAGCAACCGGCGTGCTGGCGAAATCCGCCTCCGGCGCGCTGGAGCTGGTACCGCTGGTCACCGTGCAAAATCTCGCCCGCGCGCTCACCGAACTGAACGACCGCGGCTTCTTGACGGTCGGGCTGGACAGCGAGGGGACCGAGGACCTCGCCGCCGTGCCCTTGCAGCAACCGCTGGCGCTGGTGCTGGGCGCCGAGGGCAAGGGCCTGCGGCAACTGACCCGCGAAACCTGCCGCGCGGTGGCCCGGCTCGACATGCCCGGCGAGATCAAGAGCCTGAATGTTTCGAACGCCGCGGTGCTGGCGCTCTATATCGGCGCGAGCAGATTGGGCCTGATGAAATGAACAACGCCCGCTCGCGGAAAGCGAACGGGCGCTGAAGCTTTCAAACTACCGCTGGATCAGTAATAGCGGCGCAGTACGGGCCGACCGTGGTAGTAACGCCCCGTGTAACGGTAACCGTTCCGATGATAGCCGTACGAACGGTTGTAGCCATAGCCGTAACCGGAGATCGCGCCTTCGCGATAGACCGGATAAGGCGCGAAATTGCCCGGACCAGTATAGGTCGGGCCCTGGTTGACATAATAATACTGCTGCTCTGGATCGGGCAGACGCTCGCGGACCCAGCCGCCGCAGGGGCTGCAGCCGGCATAGCCGTAGGTCACGGCCGGGGCGACGTAGACCGGTGCTGCGCACGGGGCGTAACCGCAGGCCATCGCTGGTGCTGCAGCCATGACGGCCACTGCCGCCACTAATCCTTTAAGTATCTGACGCATTACTCTCTCCTGTTCGTATTTGCTTGGTCTTCTTAACGTGGAAGGTGATGCGGCCATCGCCTATCATCGCGCGGTGCGTAGATGATTTCGGGCGGATCGACGGGCACGTTGGACTGCGCCGGCAACGGCGCCGACTGCGCCGACCAGGACTGATGGTAGCTCTCGGCCGGTTGCGGCAACCTTCGATTCGCCGGCGGCTCGATTTCCAGGCGCCCGTAACCGGGCATGCGGCCGGCGCTCGGATAATAATGACCGACGCGCGGGACCGGATCGACATAGCGGCCGCCGTAGACAGTCGGCTCGACATGGGTGCCCTTGCCGAGGCCCCAGTCACCCTCGACCACCGCATAGGATGCATCGACGCCGTTAATGATGACGGGAACGCCGGGACGGCCCGGAATCACGATCTCGAAGCCGCCGCCGGCAAAGGCGGTCGAATTCGTCGCGATGAAAAGTGCCAGTGTGACGCCAATGCGCATCGCTTGGGATCCGGTTTTTCTAACGTCCCAATTTAATCCAACATGCCGGTTCAGGGGTTAAGGCCTTCGGCCAAATTGCCGGTAAGGCTAACGCGCAACCATGGATCGTCATTCAATTGCGAGAAATGCCGCTATCCAAACGTTAACGCCTCCAGGATCGGAAGGCCGACCCGGTGGTTTGGCCGCCCGCTCGATTGTCATTTGCGCTGACATATCGCACCATCCAGCCCCCTCCCAACGCCAGCCGAAATGCCTGAAATGACGACCAAAACGCCTGCAAAGAACGTGCTCTGGATCATGTGCGACCAGCTTCGCTACGATTATCTCGGCTGTACCGGGCACCCTGTGCTGAAGACGCCGAACATCGACGCGATGGCCAAACGCGGCGTATTGTTCTCCAACGCCTATGTGCAGTCGCCGATCTGCGGCCCGTCGCGGATGTCGTTCTATACCGGCCGCTACATGCGCTCGCACGGCTCGCACTGGAACGGCTGGCCGCTGCGCGTCGGCGAACCGACGCTCGGCGATCACTTAAAGAAGATCGGCGTCCGCAACGTGCTGGTCGGCAAGACGCACATGGCGCCCGATCTCGAAGGGCTGAAGAGCCTCGGCATCCCCGCCGACTCGATCATCGGCGTGCATGTGTCGGAATGCGGGTTCGAGCCCTATGAGCGCGACGACGGCCTGCATCCGACGGGACGGCCGCGGCCGGCCTACGACAATTATCTGCGCCAGCATGGCTACGACGCGCCCAATCCGTGGGAGCACTGGGCCAATTCCGGCGCGGCCGAGGACGGTAGCCTGCAGAACGGCTGGCTATTGGTTCACGCCGACAAGGCTGCCCGCGTGCCCGACGAGCACTCCGAGACACCCTACATGACGCGGCGCGCGATGGAGTTCATCGCGGAAGCCGAGGACGACGGCCGGCCCTGGTGCTTGCATTTGTCCTACATCAAGCCGCACTGGCCCTATATCGCGCCGGAGCCCTACGCCAGCATGTACGGGCCGCAGGACGTGCAGCCGGTGATCCGTTCGCAGGAGGAACGCGCCAACGCACATCCGGTGTTCGCCGCCTATATGGACATGCGCTATTCGCGCAACATGTCGCGCAACGAGGCGCGCGCAAAAGTCATTCCGACCTATATGGGCCTGATCAAGCAGATCGACGATCAGATGGGCGTGTTGATGCAGTTCCTCGAAACCCGCGGCCTGCTCGACACCACCATGATCGTATTCACGTCGGACCATGGCGACTATCTCGGCGATCACTGGATGGGCGAGAAGGACCTGTTCCACGAGCAATCGGCGAAAATCCCGCTGATCGTGATCGACCCCTCGCCTGCCGCCGATGCCACGCGTGGCACGGTCAGCGAAGCGCTGGTCGAGGCGATCGACCTGGCGCCGACCTTCATCGACTATTTCGGCGCCACGCCGCCGGATCATATCCTGGAAGGACGCTCGCTGGTGCCGCTGCTGCACGGCGCGCCGCCTGCCGATTGGCGCAAGGTGGTGTTCTCCGAATACGATTACGCCATGCAGGACGTCCGCGTGATGCTGAACCAGCCGATCGAGCGCTGCCGGCTGTTCATGGTGTTCGACGGCCGCTGGAAATACATTCACGCGTCCGGCTTCCGCCCGATGCTCTACGACCTCGAAACCGATCCGCAGGAATTTTGCGATCGCGGCGCCGACCCGGCCTGCGCCGACATCGTGGCGCGGCTGCAAGCGGAGCTATTCGATTGGGCGCTGCACCCGAAGATGCACATCACCACGCCGAGCACGAAGATCGCCGCCTATGCAGCCCAACAGTTGCAGGTCAGGAACGGCGTTTTGATCGGCATCTGGGACGAGGCCGAACTTGGCGCCATCAGAGAGAAGATCGGGATTATCCGCAGTTGAATTTCAAGAGCGATCATCGGCCGCAGAGTCCGAACGACGAGAAATTTGAAAATAAAACCGACACGGGCGAGACGCGGCTTTGACCCAAATGCGGACGCGCGGATCGGTCGAAACGCGAGCGTCAGACGCCTGTCAAGAACGTCTCAATCTCGCCGATGAACTTTGACCAGGCGGGCTCACCTGGTATGGGGATGTGGTTCTCTGAGTCCAAGATCACGAATTTGGCGTTCGGGATGGACGTGGCGATGCGGCGCCCCTCGTTAAACGGCGCCGCGTTGTCGTTACGACAGTGAAGGACCAGGGTTGGGGCAGATGCCTTCGGCAATAGATCGAGAATGTCGATATCGTCAACGGCGTATCGGTTCATGGTCGCGTTTTCAACTGATGTCGAGAGGCGCAGAAGGTTTGCGTACCACCTGATCTGCTCGGCCGAAGCGCCGGGAAGAAAGACAGAGCTGAATATCCTTAGCAGGGCAGAGTTGTCGTCGCCCCAACCCTGTCGCATGATGGCAATCCACGCCTTCGCGATTTCGGCCTCGTTCGGAGGGGCACGTTTGTTGCGGCCCAGCGCAAAGCCGCCGTGAAGGATCAGTTTCGACACACGTTTGGGATAGCGGGCAGCGTGGGCGATCGCGATCGCGGCTCCCTGCGATATACCCAAGATGGCGTAACGATGCAGATGCAAAGCATCCACAACTGCATCCAGGTCGCGCTCGAACGTTGTGAAGGAAATGTCGGTGATGTCGCGATCGGAAAGCCCAAAACCTCGACCATCATAACGAACGAGCCGGACGCGGTTGACGAGGGAGCGCCAAAGCGGTCCGCGGATGGGACTCTGCCAGTCGTACTCCAGGTGGGAGGCCCAGGTGGGAATGCACACAAGCGGCATGCCCTGGCCTACACATGCAACGGCAATGTTGACGCCGTCCTGGGTTCGGCAGAATGTAAGCTCCTGACCGCGTGAACCGATGGCTGGAGCTCGCTTGTCCAGTTCCTCGCCGGATAACTCGGCCGCGAACAGGTAGCCCCGGCGCGGGACGGTCTTGACGATCTCATGGGCATCGTCGGACAGCGCTTCGCGGATGTCCCTGATGCACTGCACGAGACAGTCATCGGATACGAACACGTTGGGCCAGTTTGCCTTGATCAGCTCTTCCTTGGAGACGAGCCTGCCGGCGTGCTCAGCGAGATAGCGTAGTACATCGAAGGATTTCGGCCGCAGTTGAAGCTCCCGCCCGCCACGCACGACCGCACAGCGCTGCAGGTCGAGGGCATAACCGCTGAAGCAGAGCACCTTGGAGGAGTTGGAATGCATCCTACCTCCACCGCGACCTTCAAAATGAATCTTACCACCTTCACCGATATTTCGGCGGAATTTCGTCGCGCGCTCGTTACGCCGCATGTCCGACGTGGCAGCGTCGGCCGGTGCGCGGGCGCGCCACTTGGGATTGCTTCGGACGCCTCGCAAAAAGCGCCAAACGCGTAGGCGTACAATGATACCGCGCGAGCACACGGATAACCGGAGGCAGCCATGAAATTGCTGCGTCGATTGGTGTTGGTTCTTGCCACTCTGATCATGGCCGTCACAGGAGGGCCAGCTGCACTGGCGCTGGATTATCCCGCCCACACGGTTCGAATTGTCGTCGGTTTCGGCCCGGGCACATCTCCGGATATTGTTGCGCGCTTGCTCGGCGATAAGCTTTTCCAGGCATGGGGCAAGCCAGTCGTGATCGAGAACACGGTCGGCGCCAACGGCAATATTGCCGGGGAGCGCGTCGCAAGGGCTGAGCCGGACGGCCATACGCTGCTGCTCGCGGCCAACCCGGCGATCGTCATCAACCCCAGCCTGTATGAGAAGATGCCGTTCGATCCGGTCCGGGACCTTGTGCCGATCTCTCAGGTGTGTGCTTACGCAAACATCCTCATCGTCAACAACGACGTGCCGGCGAAGAATGTGCAAGAGCTTGTGGCACTCGCACGCGCGCAGCCGGGCGCACTCACCTATGGGTCCGCAGGATTTGGCTCAACGCTGCACCTCGCCGGGGAACTGCTGAAATCGATGGCGAAAGTCGACATCCTGCACGTGCCGTATCGCGGTGCTGTCTTTTCGCAGGAGCTGGTCGCTGGACGGCTCAGCATGGCGTTTGTTCCTCCTACCGGCGCGTTTCCCCTCGCGCGCGAAGGGAAAGTCAGGGCGCTCGCCGTGACGTCGTTGGAGCGCCATGCCGGCGCACCCGATCTCCCGACCATGGCGGAATCAGGCTTCCCGAGCTTCGATTTAACAGTATGGTTTGGCTTGATGGCGCCTGCCAGAACTTCACCGGCGATTGTCGAAAAGCTGCACCGCGAAACCGTGAGGATTCTCGCGATGCCGGAGATGCGCAAGCGATTCGATGACCTTGGAATCGAGCCGATTGGCAACTCACCGGCGGAATTCGCTGCCGTTATTGACGGAGATTCCGAAATGGGCGAAGCTGATTAGAGAAGCGGGTATAAAGCTGCTCGATTAGATTGCGGCCGATCACGGAACCTGTCGCCGGCACCGCCGCCGCCCTTCGAGGAGAGCAATGAAGCCATATCGCGGCGACACCAGATTTGACCGGTGGTCATCCTTTCCCGACCGGGCATCGTGGCGCGGCTGCAGTTAGAGCTATTCGATTGGACGCTGCATCAAAAGATGCACGTCACAACGCCAAACGCAAAGATCGCTGCCTATGCCAACCAGCAACTGCAGGTAAAGAACGGCGTGCTGATCGGCATCTGGGACGAGGCCGAGCTTGGTGCGATCAGGGAGAAGATCGGGATCAAGCCATAAGACCAGTGATGCGCATTGCACGACGGATTAGCCCAGGCAAAAGACGTCTGGCGTTCTGTCTCGGCATCAAGTCAGCGTGAGGCGTGAGGCAGCTCACATTCGAGAACCGCGAGTTGATCTAAGGCCGTCGCAAACCCGGCTTCGGGAGACGAGCCATGCCATTATTCAACAGCCAAATCGATTGGCGGGGAATGGGCACCATAGTGGTGGTCGGGCTTTTCACCCTGTTCGCCCTTACGTTCGCCGTTGTTAGTTACGTGGAATCGTCATCGAATGCCGACCTGGCCGAGTTTACGAGCACGACCGAGTCATCGGCATCTGATCCGAACCATTCCAACGAATCTACAACCGAGAGCCCGTCCGCCAAGGAACGAACGAGCTGCCCCCTCGGTAACAAATCGCCACCAACTCAACTACTGCCCTTGCAGTAGTCTACACTTCAGACCAATTCGGCCTCGAGCGCCTACGACGCATCGTGCGCCACGGGACGATTTCATCCACGGCCGACAAGGTCGACCGGAGTACGGTAGAGCTCGTTACAGTCTCCATCGGTGACACGCACAGCACATCCGGTGGAACGCAGCTCGGGGCGAACGATGCAAAGCTCGCTCGCGAGGCTTTCGGCCTTATCGATCGCGTTTTCTGTGTTTTCGAGATACATGCCGCCCTGGTTTTTGAACTCCGCGCCTATGACGAGATCAAAGTTGAAGTATGGCATCAGTGCCCCCTGCCAAATTCAAGCTGCACGGAATCTAACTGAGTCTGGTGGGTTCCCTCATTTCAATTTCTGCCTTTGACATCTGATTGTAGTCGTCTGTTGCGCTTCGGTACCGCGACCGCACCATCGCGTGCACACCACTCGACGCGGCACCTGCTGGTCCGAGACCTGAGTGGTCGGACCGTCGCAATCGTGATTCTGCTCCGGGCTGCTAGCGCAAACCATTGAGGGGTTGGAAACTAGTGTTGCGGCGGAGACACGTCGGGTTGGTAAATTGCGGCCGCTCACGCCACGTTTATTGCAGTTCCGAGCACGCGGGCGCTACGGTCGCCGGCAAAGCACTTCGCAGCCCTTCGAGGAGCGCAATGAAGCCATATCGCGGCGATATCGGAACTGTCGGCTGGTCATCCTTTCTCTGTCTGGCATCGTTGCGTCGACTGCACGCGATAGCTATCGCGGTCTTGCTGCTCCTGGCGATCGGCGCAAGCCCCACACAGGCACGGAGTTCCGCGTCGGCGGCCTCGACTGCTCATGTCTATCTGCTCCGCGGCGTGCTCAATATCTTTTCTCTGGGGCTCGATGACATTGCGGTAAAGCTGCGGGCGCAGGGCATCCCGGTCACTGTCGCGAACTTTGCCTCTTGGTCGTCGCTCGCCGACGAAGCCGCCGCCGGATACAAGAGTGGCAGGATCAAGACGATCATTCTGGTCGGGCATTCCTCGGGGGCGACCGCGCTTCCCGACATGGTCGCCAAGCTGGATCAGCTTGGCGCTCCCGTTAAGCTCGCCATCGGCCTGGATTCGGTGTTTCGCACCAGCCTCTCGGGACGCGTGGGACGCTATGTAAACTTCTACATCGCCAACGGCGCCGGCACGCCGGTTCAGAAAACCGGACAATTCCAGGGCAAGCTCGAGAATGTGAACGTGCAGAACGTGCCTGGCGTCGGGCACATGTCCATCGAAAAGAACCTGATCATGCAGCAAAAGGTGATAAGCGAGATCGACGCGGTCGTCTTCGGCCGATCTGTACCAGCTTCGGCGGCGCAGAGGCCGCGGCAGCCTGAAGCGGCAAGCACGGCGAGACCTGGCACGGCAAGCACCGCGGCGGTACGTTAGTAGTTCGAATGCCGTCGCCGCAGCGACGAGCGCCGCAAATTCTGCCAATTCCTCGACGATAGATCACCCGCTAGAAGCGCCGGGTGGCGTGGCCCGCCGGCATTCAAGGTTCGTCACTTCTACGCCTAAATCGCGAGCGGAATGTACATGAAAAGTCCGACGCTGGTTGCAGCCGTGGTGATCCGTGCAGCCCTTTCCGTCTGCATCTTGGCGGCCGTTTGCAATCTGGCGGTCGCCGATCCGGTCGCACGCACGACCAATGCTGTCGCAACCGTCGCTCCCGACACGCCGCCAGCCGCGGCCCAGCCGCAGGCGCGCGTCTACCTGTTCCGCGGCGCGCTCGGCCCGATCTTCTCGCGCGGGATGGACCGCCTGACCAATCGTCTCCAGCAAGCCGGTATCCGGGCTGACGTCTATGAATTCACGATTTGCCGGCTGATTGCGGATCAGGCGATCCGCGATTTCCGGGACGATCCTGCGCCGATCGTGCTTATCGGTCATTCGATGGGCGGACTGTGCGCCTTGACGTTCGCCGGGATACTGAAGTCTGAAAACATACAGGTAAGCCTGGTGGTCACCATTGATCCGGCTCAAGCAAGCCCGAAAGTGCCGCTGAACGTCGAGCGTTACATCAACATTTTCCTGTCCGACAGTATACTGGGCGGCGGCGATGTGGTGGCGGAGCAGGGTTACCAGGGTCACTACGCAAGCTTCGATTTGAAGCAGCACGGGGAAGTCACCCACATCAACATCGACAAGATGGATTCCATCCACGAGCAAGTGGTGACAGCAATTGCGCAACTTGCGGCTACACCGGCCAAGGGAGAGGCAGTGCCGCTGCGCTACGTCGTTCCTCCTGATGCCCCGCTGGAGCTTTGGGACAGCGGCACGCAGCAACTCGCCCGTTCGGGCGATACCTTGCAGAGGCTAGCGGCACTGAACCATGTACCGCTGTGGTCACTTACCCAGGCCAATCAGCATTCCGACAGTGCACCGCTGTCAGTTGGCCAGCGCGTCCTGGTTCCGCGCCGTCTTGCTCCACCTGTCGCGACATCCGCGGCGTCACCCGTCGCGACACCAGCGGCGACGCGACGGAAACGGTAATGGCAGAGCGACGTCAGGTGCGCGGCAGGAACGGAATCAGCATCGGAACGCGACGGCAATACGATCCATAGGCATCCGCACCGAGTTCCGCCGTGAGGAAGCCCTCCTCCATGCGGGCCTTCAACCCCATCCCGAGCGAGATCAGCGCCGCCCCCAGCATCGCGGAAACTGTTCCGACCGCTATACCCGTCACCAGCATCCCGGCGATAAGCCCCGTATAGATCGGGTGGCGCACCAGCCCGTAGGGGCCGGTGTCGATGACCTGATGACCTTCCTTGTGCGTGATCGCGTTCGACCAGAATCGTCCGAGATGAATTCTCCCCCACCATGTGAATGAGATCCCCGCAAGGACAAGGCACGCGAGCACATAGATGCCCAGGTTGCCAAACTGCCAGAGCGGCTTTTCCCCCAGGACCTTGCCCGTCAACGGCAAGAAAAGAATGGCCCCTACGAGAATGGGGGAGCGGTATTTGAGCGACTCCCAGGTCATCACGTGTTTCTTCGTTTGACCGGACCAGAACGACGCCAAAACCCAGCTCATGACCCACAAAATCCAGATGATGGCGAGCAACTGTGTGGGCCAGGTAGTGGTCCAGCCACTCAAGGCGAAAGCCAGCCATTGACCAGGATCGTTGGGCATGTCGCGGACCATCTTAAGCGATTGGATCAACCGCCGAACAGGCGCTCGACGTGTAACGAGTGCTCGGCATTGAGTCCCATTCAGGTTGATTGTTGCCGGCATCAAGCAGATGCGCAATGGCCTCACGCAAAACGGGTTCGACGGGACCCGGCGCATAGCCCAGCTCTCGTTGCGCTTTTTCGATCGACAATGCCCCCGCCCGCAATGCGATACGAACGCCTTCGGCCGTACCGGACGGAGGCCGGCGCGTCACGTGATCGGCGATGAACTCCAGCGTTGCAGTGACCATTTCGGCGACCTTGCCGTTCACTTGAATGCAGCGGATGCGACGGCCGCTGATATCAGACATGAGTTCGAGAACCCGTCTTAGCGGCATGCTTTCGCCACCGAGAACGTAGCGATGTCCAGCCTGTCCGCGCTCCATGGCGAAGATCAGCCCTTCGGCGGCGTCGCGCACATCGACGAGGTTCACGACAAAATCAAGGTGCAATTGAAGACGCCGGTTGAGAAAATACCGGAGCATCGCCGTCGGCGGGGTAACGTTGTGGTCATAAGGCCCGACGGGCATGGTGGGACAGCCGATAACCACCGGGTATCCGGATGCGGCCGCCTGCATAGCGAACCGGTCGGCGAGCATTTTCGAGCGCGTATATGGACCCGGCATGTCGTCCGGCAGGAGCGCATCGTCAGCGACAGGAACCGCCGATGGCGAGGCACGGAACAGAATGGATTCCGTCGAGCAGTGCAGGAAGCGCTCTATGCCGCGCTTGCGCGCCGTCTCAATGACGATCTCGGTGCCGCCGAAGTTGACGGTGTGAAAATCGGCCTTCCGCGGCAGCCACATCCCCGGCAAGCCAGCCAGGTGGTAGACCTCGTCGACCCCGTCCATCGCGCGGTCAACCAGGTCCCGATCAAGCACCGATCCCCTGACATACTGAACCTGCGGCAACGCGCGAGGGGGCGGCTGAAGATCGAGCACCCTCACCTGCCGACCTCGCGCGATCAGCGCCGAGACCAGGTGCTTTCCGATGAATCCGCTGCCGCCTGTGACCAGTATGCGCGTCATGCTGCCAATGAACTCAAGCTGAACTATTTGAGATCAAGATGCAGCGCTTTGCGGATGCACTTGGATGATGATGGCGAGATCGCGCCGAAAGCCCAGCGAGATAAACAGTTTTGCCATGACAAACATTGGGCCCAGCAACAGGTGAGTCGGATTGTCGACCAGCGCCGGCTGCTGCCGCTCGAACACGCGGTGCCCAATAATCTGCGATGCGACGCCGACGACAATCAAGATGGCCGTAAGTGTCCACATGCCGGCAATCGTCGCATGACCAACGATCATGCCAGCAGCCGAGAGCAACACAACCGCGGCTCCAAGGATTCCGGCGCCAAGCGCGAAATCGAGCAGGAACCAATAGACGAGCACCGGTATGACAGCGATGGTCGCCGCGCTGGTTTGGAACCCGAACACGGTGATGGACCACAAGCTGAGCGGAAGGATGGCGGCCAGGAACAGGAACACGATGCCGAGTACATGCATTGCGCAGTTCCAGGGGTCGCGATGATACTCGACGTAATCAGCGAGCTGCCGCCGAAAATACGAATTCATGCGGTGCTTATCCCCCTGCTATCGGCAAACGCGGCCAGACGGGTCAACCAAAAACCCAGCCCACCTGCTTCGATGCCCCAACTTCCATCAGAGACAGTAGTTAAACTAGGAAATCATCATCAAGTCAAAACGCGGACGCGGCACGTTTGACACTCCCTCAAGCCCGCTGCCAATGTTGACAAATCATACAGTAGTTCAGACGATTAGCGTCGTACGGGGTCTCGGGAACCGCTGCGCGCAGCGATAATTTTCCGGCAAGTGTTGCCGTTCGGCCAACCTGTCACAATCGTTTCGTGAGCCCTTTACCCCAAGACGCTAAGCGCCAGCGCGCCTACTCCGGCGACATCTGCGTCTGCCGCCAGGCGGCCGGTGGCGTCCCTACCGTTCTGCGAAACGCACGATTGAAGGCGGCTTCGGAATCGTAGCCAACCGCCTCCGCCACGCGGGCGATCGGATCGCTTCCAGACGCCAGCAGACCGGCAGCGAGTTGCATGCGCCAGCGCGTCAGATACTGCATCGGCGGTTGTCCGATCAGGTGGGTGAACCGCTGCGCGAATGTCGATCGCGACAGCCCCACGGCCTTCGCGAGATCATCCAATGTCCAATCCGCCGCTGGCTTGCCATGCAAGAGATTCAGCGCTTGACCGACGTGTCGATCGGCCAAGCCGGCAAACCAACCGGTCTGTTCGGGGCCAAGCGCTTCGATATGGCATCTGATCGCCTCGACAAAGAGCAGTTCGCCCAGCCGGGCCAGCACGCCCTCCCCGCCGGTCCGGCGCCCCTCCGATTCAACCCGCGCGGCATTGATCAGATAACCAAGTCCCGAATTCTCCCGATATGAACTTCCGCGCAGATGAAGGACGGCAGGCAGGGACTCCAAGAGTGGATTGAAAGGGCGCGCGTCGCAGCCAAGAAATCCGCACAGGATGCGCGCGTCGGCAGGTCCGCTGTCGCCGAGGCGGAGCTTGTGGGGAAGCTGGTCGGCGGTCGGCCGATGATAGTAACTCAGGTCAGGGATCGCCTGCATGCCGGGCGCACTGGAAAGCACATGCGCAGCGCCTTGCGGAAATGCGATGATATCGCCCGCGTCGAGCCGCACGGATGGCTCATCGATCAGCCCGGCCCAGCAGCAACCATCGACAACGACGTGATATTCGATGACATGCTGCGCCCCCGGCAACACGGCTGAAGCGCAGGCGGACGATGCCGGCGCCGCGGCCACCCATGGTGCGCGAACGTCAAGATGGAAGAACATCGCACTGCAAAGTCGTACGGCGCGCAACACATCGGACAGGGCATCCGCCCCCATAGTCGCAGCTCCAATCGGACGCTCGGGCACGCTTCTCGGACGAACAGCAAAAATAGGAAGGATTCAGACGCTCAGTCAAGCCATCCGGCAGTCTGGTCATTTGCCGCAGCCTCGCGAGGACCTATGTCCCATCGCGCCAAAGGAGGCAGCAATGAACATTTTGGTCAGAGAATCAAACGAGCAGAAGCTGGAAGCATTTGTTACGCGGATATTGGGCGATCTCGGCGCCGCCATGATTGCACCGCTGGTGCGCATTGGTGACGAACTCGGACTGTACAGCACACTCGCCGCGTCGGGACCGGTGACGCCGGAAGAACTGGCGCGCCAGACCAGAACAGTCGAGCGCCTTGTGCGCGAATGGCTCAGCGCCCACGCCGCCGCCGGCTATCTGGACTATGACGTTACGACCAAGCGCTTCTCCATGAATCCCGAGCAGGCCATGGTGTTCGGCAATCCTGACAGCCCGGTCTACATGCTGGGCTCGTTCGAGGTTTGCCAGGCGGTGATGGTTGACCAGCCCAAGGTGAGCAAGGCTTTCCGCAACGGCGGCGCCGCCGGCTATCACGAGCGATGCAATTGCCTGTTCAGCGGAATGTCACGCTTCTTCGGCGTGAGCTACAAGGCCCATCTGGTGCAGGAATGGCTTCCCGCATTGGACGGCGTGGTCGAAAAACTCGGCCGCGGTGCGCGGGTCGCGGATATCGGCTGCGGCCATGGCATCTCAACCATCCTGATGGCGAAAGCATTCGAACGGTCCAGATTTTTCGGGATCGACAACCACGAAGATTCAATCGCCGGCGCCCGCGACGCCGCGAAACGCGACGGCGTAGCAGCCAGGACGGAATTTGATGTCGCCACGGCCAAGAATTTTGTAGGCGGCAATTTCGACCTGATCTGTTGTTTCGACGCGCTGCACGACCTGGGTGATCCCATCGGCGCGGCGAGCCGCATTCTGCAGGCTCTCGCTCCCGACGGCACGTTCATGGCCGTGGAGCCGCTAGCAGGAGACCGGCTGGAGGACAATATCAATCCGGTCGGCCGCCTCTACTATGCCGGCTCCACCATGATCTGCACGCCGGTTTCCCTGGCGCAGGAGGTCGGGCTCGCCCTCGGTGGGCAGGCAGGACCAAAACGGTTGGAAGCGGTTCTGCGCGAAGCCGGATTTAGCCGTGTCCGGATCGCAGCCGAGACACCCTTCAACATCGTGCTCGAAGCGCGGCGATAAGACTGACCGCGCTGTCGTTTCTTACGCCACCGGGAGCACTGCTCTCCGGTGGCAAAGGTGCCTAATCATGACGCAGACGTTACAAGCAAAACAAGGCAATCGAGGACTCGGCCAGGGAGGACTTGACCAGCAAGGACTTGGCCAGGCCGGCTGGATCCTCGATCATTGGATAGCCTCTTTCCTCGCCGCGGTAGAGCGCGCTGTCCGTCATCGACGCACGAAGCATCGGGCCGGGACGCAGCCCGCGATATCTACTGCATCTAGCGTTAGGTCCCTGCCCGAGGCCCGATAACGACAAGCTGCCGTTCGGAATCAGGGATGATCCTTGTTCCGAACTGCTGACATCTCCCATCCAGTGTCTGCTGGATCCATTCGATGTCCTGCCGCGCCGGAATGGAGAGACGAAAGTTCTTGATCTGCAGGGGAAACAGCTTGAGCGCATGGAGGCTTCCGCTGGTCGGATCCAGGTCGGCGAAATACATCAAGGCAAGGTCATCACGGTAGCGCTCGTAACCACTGATGCCTTCATAGTCGTTCAGGAAATCACCGCAGCCATAGAGAATGAGGCGGTCTCGATAAATTTCGATCGCTCGCGGATGATGCGAAGAATGCCCGTGAACGATCGACACGCCTGCCTTGTCGATGAGGGCCCGGGCCAGAATTCTCTGCTCGTGCGGAATGTGATATCCCCAATTGGATCCCCAATGGATTGAAACGACGACGAGATCGCCGGGCTTCCTGAGCGCCATGACCTGTTCGGCGACCTCTGACGCACTCGCCTCGGAGAGTTCCGGCAGCAAGTTGACGCCCGGAGTGTCTGACGTCGCAGCCCATTCGAGCGGGATGCCGCTCGATGTCGATCCAAACGAAAAGATCAAGAGCCGCGCTTTGCCAAGGTTCAGCACCGCGGGTGCGCGCGCTTCATGATCGTTGCGCCCCGCGCCCGTTGTCTTGACGTTGAGTTTTTGCAGAGTAGTCAGCGTCTCCAGCAAGCCGGCGCGGCCCCAATCGAGCACATGATTGTTGGCCAATACGCAGCAGTTGATCTCGGCCGCCGCGAGGCATTCTGCATTCTCCGGGCTCATGCGGTAGTTGATGCCCTTGTTCATGCGGTCGTTGCTGCGAGTCACTGCCGTTTCAAGATTGATGATCCGCGCGTCCGGCCGCATGCGCGCCAACTGGTCCAGCGCAGCGCCCCAAACGTAGGACGGCCCGTTCTGCCGCGGAATGGGTCCGTTCGCCTGCTCGGCGAGCCGCACGTACCCCTCCGCCGATCGCACGTAATGTTCGTAAATCTCAGGGCTGCAGGGGTGCGCGAGCACCTGGTCGATGCCGCGGCCGCACATGACATCTCCGCAGAGAAAGAGCCGTACCAATTTCCGATGCCCAGCCGGCAAACGTCTTTCCTCGAGCATGAAAATACCGCTCAGGTTGTTGCGTCAAATGTGGGCCCCCTTGAACGCCGTCATCACCTCGGCCAGCATCCGCTCCTCCTCTCCCGCATAGCGCGGAGAGAAGTGAAACGGCTCGACACGGCGCACATTAGCTTCCCGCGCAATTTCTCCGGCAGCCGTCGTTGTAAGATGGCCCCGCTCCCTCGCCAATGCGGCATCCGTCCCCGCGAATGCCGCCTCGATGAAGAGGATGTCCGCATTCTGAACGAGCGCCACGATGGCGGCGCGATTGGCTGGCGTATCGACAACATCGGTAACATAGGCAATTTTCTGGCCGGCAGTGACCGTCAGGAGGTCACGCAGGCTGCCGAGCGGCTCGAGGCGACCGTCTGAAGCCGCCGCCCCATCGATCCGTATCAAATGATCGTCCGGCCGGCCTTCCACAACCGCCTGCTTGAGCCACTGCAACCACGGACCGACCGGGAGCCCGCGCTCGTATAGTCGATTCTTCCAAATGTTGACATGGGCCGCTTCCTGCAGGGCAAAGCCGAGGCAGGGCGTGCCATGCTCAAGGATGGCGGCTGAAACCCGGCGGGTCCGCTCGTCAGACAGGACGCCGTCAAGAACTGTCTTCGACACCGGCGGTTCCGCGGCAAAGGCGTTCTTCAGCCGGAACTGCCTGGTCGCGATGGAGTTCGGCGTCTCAAATTCGCTGACAACGAAGATCAGATCGGCGCCGTAGCTCTCGACCAGATTCCATCGATAGGCCTGAAGCTTGTGAAAGACGCGCTCGGCAAAACCGGCCGGGCCGTAAAGATGTACAGTTTTCTCCAGTCCTACGTGCAAACGGAGCAGATGATCGAAGCCAACGAAATGATCGATATGCGCATGCGAGACAAAGATCTGATCGACGCGTCGTATCTTCCGCGGTGACAGTGAAGCGATTTCCCCGAGATCGAACAGTACGCTGCGCGTCTTGAACAGCGTCTCCACATAGACCGTCGGGTCGCCGTAGCGACCGTTGACCAGGTTCGGATGGAAGATCGGTCGCATGACAAACTATGCAGCAGGTTTTTCACACGGCGTGTGCGTCACTCTACTTTCACCGCCCAAGGAACCCTCCTTGTTTACCCGGTCAATGCTCCCTGAAACCTCCAGATTTAAGCAGACTTTTGGACTCCCGCACCGGCTAGTTCGTGATCTTGTACCCGGTCTCTTTCACGATCGGCTGCCAGAAGGCGTTGTTGGCAGCGAGCTCCTTCGTCAGACCTTCGGGCGTCGAACCGACAGGGATCAGGCCGATCGCTGCGAGCTTTTCCTTGACCTCCGGCTTGGCGAGCGCGGTGGCGACTGCCTCGCTCAGCTTTTTCGCAAGATCCGGCGAGGCGCCTGCCGGCAGCCACATGCCGTACCAGGCGTCCGCCACCAGATCGACGCCGCTCTCCCTGAGAGTCGGCGCATCGGGCAGGAACGGCGAGCGCTGCGCGCTGCCGACCGCGAGAATCCGGACGTTGCCCGCGCGATGCTGCGGGATGGCATCAGTCAAGGTGGAAATCGCGAACGGCATGTGGCCGCCGACGAGGTCGTTGATGATCGGCGCGCTGCCGCGATAGGCCACGCGGGTCAGCTTGACGCCCAGCGCCTGCTCGAGCCGCGAGCCGGTAAAATGCGGAATGGTACCGTTGCTCGGCACGCCGAACGTGGCCTGATCCGGATTGGCTTTCAGCCAGGCAACGAACTGCTTGAAGTCCTTGACCTCGGCCGGGACGGCCTTGCCGACAAAGACGCAGAATTCGAACCGCACGAGTTGGCTGACCGGAACGAAATCCTTTGCCGCGTCGAAGCTCGGCGTGGTCTCGACCATCGGCAGCAAATACATCGTCGGTCCCGTCGTCACCAGGATGGTCGTGCCGTCGGGATTGGCGCCCTTCACCGCCTTGATGCCGATCAGCCCGTCGCCACCGGTGCGGTTCTCGACGATGATGTTGCGATCAAGCAAGGGAGCGACGTGCTGCGCCAGCAGCCGGCAAAGTGCATCCCCGCCACCGCCGGCTGCAAAGGGAAAGATGATTTTGGTCAGCGGCCCGGCCTGCGCGAATGCCTTGCCCGTTATCGCCGCCAGCGAACACGCGGCGCTTCCGGCCAGAAAATCTCGGCGCTTCATTCTGTCTCCTCCCAGCACTTTATAATTGTTCATCGGTCCGCAACGCTAAGGCCACCCGACGTCAGGTCAGCACCGTCTCGACCACCGTCATAATTCCGATCGCGACGGTGGCAAGGCCGACTGCCCCTTGCAGGCTGCGATTGGCCCAGGTGAGCCAGCGCGCGGAGACCGCAAGCGGCACCGCGATCGCCGTCGACAGCGCGCCCATGCCGATCATCGAGCCGACGCCGAACAACGCGATATAGCCGAGCCCGACGGCGGGGCTGGAGGCCTGCGTGACCGCGAGCACCAGAAGTGCGGCCGAGCCCGCCATGCCGTGCATCAGGCCGATCAGCAGGGTCCGCCAGCGGAAACCATGTTCGTGGATGTGAGCGGCGCGGGCGTGCGGTGTGATTTCGCCGGCATGGCTATGGGCGTGGAAATGCACCGTGCCGTCGCCATGACCGTGTTGATGAAAATGCACCCGGTCGCGCCACAGCCGCCACAGCACATGCGCCCCGAGACCGACCAGCATCAGGCCGACGGCGGTCTCGAGCGGCCGGGCAACGCCGTCCGGGATCGCGCGGCCGAGCAGAATGGCGGCGCCGGCAAAGACGAATAAGGTAAGCGTATGGCCGAGCCCCCAGGTCAGCCCGTGCTTGACGATATCGGCGACACGGCTTCGGCGCGCGGCGATGCTGGAGACGGCGGCGATATGATCGGCTTCGAGCGCATGCTGCATGCCCAGCAGAAACCCCAGCCCCAGAATTCCGAACATACGCCCCCTGCTCGCTTGCCTGTTTGATAAAATACCACTTCGAAGCCTTTGTCAGGTCAAGACTTCATCACCGGAGTCGGCGGCGGCGCGCTGCGCACCGCCGCAGCCATCGTGACCACCCCAGTCGCCGCCGCCAGAGCCCCGATCGGCGGCGACGAATACGCCCGGCACAACGGCTTTGTCTGCACCCCCGGCACCTGGTTCCGCGGCGATGGACGGCCGCAGGCATATTTGCCAATAGGTCAGTGCAAATCTGCCAATAGATCAGTGCAAATCGAGTCCAGAAAAGGCGGCTGGAGGCCGCCTTTTTCATGCCTCGGGTGCGCTGGAGCGGTTCTTGAGGTTCTGGCCCTTTGCGACCAAGTCTGCTATTCGAGCCGCCGAAGATCGGCCCCACGCGGCGGGTATTTTCGCCGCCCACCGATCGCTTCAATTCGCCGGTTTAGCTCAGCGGTAGAGCAGCGGTTTTGTAATGCGCAAACCCGAGTGCCCATACGTACCGCATTGTATGTTTCAGTTAGGGTTTCCGAGCTCGGCGATCACCCGTCGGCCCTTCCAGTTACTGTGTATACTGGGCAGTTTGGGGCCAAATTTGGGACCAAAAAGCCGCCGGCGCTAGCCGACGCCATAGGGCCTTGTTGAGGAAGTTTTGCCCAGCGCCTTCTCCGCGTAACGACGGTGATCGCCTGGACGTGCTGATCCGGTGCCATGCGACCAGTCGGACCCCCGCTGATGGGCCTGACGTCAAGGCCAGCGCCCTCAGTTGAGATGTCGGCGGAGCTTTCCGTTGTGCCGCTATCGGACCCATAGGGCCACGAGGGCACACGCGAAACCTACCACCAGGATGCCCGCAGCCGTTACCGTGACTAGGTCAATTGACCAGGGGTGTCCTTTTCCACCGATCAAGTCGAAATGTCTGGAGCGTCTGTCGTCCCTGAATGTCTGAAGGCGCATGATACGCACCCCCTTGTGCGCGCGTTGGACGATCATTCAATCGGCGACAGCCCAGACAGTTCCTTGAAATGCGAAACGGACCGCGGGCATGGACGCGCAAGGGATACGGCCGACAGATGCCCCCGGCCCCCGCATGACACGGCGCCGATCTGACCAGAGGGCCCGCCAGCGTGAACCTGCGGTCCCCTCTCGTGCTACTCCGTCAAAGCCGGCCTAACTGATAGAAAAAAGGCCCGGCGGTTAGACCGGGCCCGTCTTAGTTGCAGTTCCCGAGGTCAGGCGCGTTTTGCCACTGATCCAGACCTCCGTCGGCCGATCCATTTCCCCCAGCCCGATGACACGCCCTGATGGATGGGCCTGCCTTCCGGCTCCGCCCGAGCTGGAAGAGCGTGCGGCGGCAGTTGCAGCCGGTCGTCACCGCCCGCAACGTCAGAAATCGCATTGAGGAAGAAGTGGTTCTCCGCGAGCGTTGCCCGCGCAATGCGAATTGAGAACACCGCGTGCGTCTCGTTGAGGGCGATCAGCGCAATGTCCGTCGATAACAGGCCTTCCGAGCATTCCATATCGTATTTCAGCATCAGACCAGCCTCCCCTCCTTGAGCGCCTCGGAGATGTTCTCCAGCAGAAAGTGCTGCCAGGGGCGCGCTTTGCCCTCGCTGCTTACCAGGTTCTCCGGCCACAAGTGTCCGGTAACATCGCTGGTTACGGCGTGCTCGACCAGGGCGCACAGGCCGGCAATTGTGGTGGGCGCGATGTTCAAGAGCTCGACCGCGGCGTCGTCTGCCGCGGCCGTTGTTCGGATTATCTCGCGCTCGCCTTCGATCCATCGCGGATCGTCTGTCTCGACAATCTCTTCACCCCAAACGGTGATCCGGGACTGACATTGTCCGTTTGGGAGCTGGGCCTCGAGATCGCCCTGACGGTCGACGCACGCGAGCCAGGTGGCAAGCGCCGCCTTGTGCGCCTCGATTGCCGCAAAGATCGGATCACGGGCCTGCACAGCGCCTGCGGCCGGTCCCGGCGCCGAGAGAGCCGTCGCGAGGGCGGCGCTCCCCGCGGTCACCGCGGCGGCTTGAGACAGGAATCGACGCCGAGAGGTATCGACTGCTTCGGTGGCGGTCGGCTCGGCGATGTTGTTTAGGGACGAGTTCAATCGTGGCGTGCTATGCACGCTGTCAGCCTTGAGCATGGTGTCGCTTCCTTGCTTGGGTTAGAGCCGGGGCGGAAGTTGGCGCTTCCCCTCGGCTTGTATTTTATGTAAACTAAAAATATGAAGAAGTCAATTTCAGTAAACAAAAAATCTAGAGGTCGCCCGAAGAAGAAGGGCGGCGTCGATCCGGTAACTGCAGTCCGTCTGCCAAAGACGATCTCCGACGCGGTCGACGCATGGGCCGCTAGTCAGGAAGACGAACCCGGCCGATCCGAAGCCATCCGCCGGCTGGTAGAGCTGGGGCTGAAGGCGAAGAAGTGATGAGGCAGTCGATGCAGCGCTTTGCGGCGTTGGTGCTGCTTTTCGCGCTTATCGGCAACGTCGGTAGCAAAGCGGACGACCTACTGCCGCAACTGAGGAAAAGCTACGAAGATTGCATACACCGCACAGTTCGTTTGCAAGGCCTAGGCAGCACTTCGGAGGCTATCGACTTGGCATTCCTAGCTTGTCAAAGCCAAGAGCAGGCTATCATAGAGCGCTTGGCTGCCCTCGGCATGGCGCCGGCTACAAGTTTTAAGGCCTTACAAGCGTTCAAGCTGAGGCTGCGGAAGGCGGTCAAATAGCTCGCGGAAGCCATCCGCCGGCTCGTGGAGCTGGGGGCTAAAAGGTGAAGAAGAATTTCTTGCTGTCGAGCCGGCGTAGCGTGTTACGGCCCGCGCCCGCCGGAACGTTTTAGCCCGTAGCGAGTCGTAAAGGCGTCGATCCCGCTTTTGGATCGAACATGGAAAAAGCGGCCGCCTATGCGATCTCGGCCCTCATCGTCGGCTTCGGTCTTTGGATCCTTATTGCCGGCTTAAGCTCCAGTGCACCTGCATTATGGATTTGCGCTGGTCTCATCCCCATAATGATCGGGCTCATCAGCGCTTTCGGCCCCAAGTGAATCCGTCCCCTTTCCGAGGCGCGCGGCGCGCCTATCCCCAAAGCCGATCGGCGTCAGTTTTCGTATCCAGCCAAGTCGCCCCTCCTTCATCGCTCAAAGGAATGTCCAAGCTAAAACGCTGGTCTCCGTAAACTCGGGGCCGGCGCCGGTGATCTCGCAAAAACTCATCGACGCGTGCCGAGGCTTCGGAAAGCTTCAGCCACCCTTCGCCGATTGCGATGTACATTCTCGACATGACGTCGCCTCGGTCGTGCTCATGCAAATGGGCAGTCGCTCGCCGCACGGCTTCGTAGGCGTCTTCTCCATTGTTTTGGGTCAACGATGGCGCGGCCGTGAGCCGCTTGGCCTGCCAAACCTCTCTCAGGCGTGCAGAAAGATTTGCTCGGGAGAGCGTATAAATACGACTTCCAATTTTCGGATTCTTTCTGAAAAAATTTCGAAGCGCTGGTTGCGATGATGCAGGCGCTGCTGCGGATAATGTTGCGCCGTGATGAAGCGCCACAACCACCGATCTCACCTGTTCTTCCGTCGGCATACGCGCGCGAATGGCCTTCTTGTTGCAGTCTTTGCACCGCCTCACGAGGCAATTTCGCTCATTCCGAACATAGAACGTATTTTCCAACGTGCGAACATGGCCGTTGGCGCAAGTCGCTGCGTTGCGGCGGCTCTCGGCAGAGCGCTCCCGTGCATGTTTTAGATTGACTGTCGTCGTTCGTATGCCGGCCGCCTTCTCGTTCTCCTTTGCCAATCGCAGGGCCTCAGCGCCCCATTCAGGATATGCTTTACAATGGTTGCGGAATTTTCCAGGAGTGACGATAATCACGTTCTCCTTGCTGCAGCCGAATATTCGCCTCAAGGTCGTTTTGTTTTTCAGAGCATCCATGCACCTCGTGGCCTGCGCTGGCGTCATTAGCCGGGAAAATCGGGCGTGGCTTATCGCGAGATAGTCTGCATTCACGTCGTCAAGGCAGGCGCCAACATTCCGGCAGTCGTTTTGATGAGGGCAGATAGCGCAGCATTGCAGTTGTTCGCTTGGCATCGGCATCTCCCGTGAGTGCGTGATTGCGCCGGCAGATGCAGGGCCTGAGTCGCGGCAGGTCAATGCTCCAAACGAGACAATCCCCGTCCATAGCGGCGGCTTTTCCGTTGCGATCGCCCTCCGGTTGCGGTTGGATGGACAAAGGATCTGGGGGAAGAAAAATGCGGAGTCTGGGAATCGTGGCGCTTGCCGTCGCGGTGAGTGGATGCGCGATCCAACGAGCTCAGGTTGCTCAAGATGCGCGCATTCAGATGGTCGGTATGTCAAAGGAGCAAATTCTAGCTTGCATGGGACCACCGGCGAACAAAGCCGCCGAAGGTCAAACTGAAGTGTGGGGTTACAACTCCGGCGATGGAACGGTGGTTGCTAGCGGATCAATTTCCGGCGGAAGCTTCTCCGGGGTTTCCTCAAGCCGGTTTTGCAAGATCAATTTAGTCTTCGCCGGAAGCGCCGTGAACTCCGTCAACTATCAAGGACCAACGGGCGGCCTGATCACAGCCGGCGAGCAATGCGCTTACGCGGTCGACGCCTGCGTCAAACCTCGATAACCGCGAGTAACATCATGGCGCTGCGTTTTCGAAAGACATTTTCGATCATCCCCGGCGTCAGGCTGAATATCGGCAAGAAGAGCGCGAGCGTCCGGATCGGCGTGAAGGGCTTCGGCTATACCACCGGGACCGCCGGAAAGACCATCTCCGCCTCGCTGCCTGGCACGGGCTTAAGCTTCTCCCACAAAATAAAAGACAACCCACCGATGACACCTGCTGCGGTGCCAGTATTGGATGTCCGACCGCGGCGCCCGTGGTTCCTGCTGGTAATTGTCTACGTGGTAGCAGGCCTGATCTGGTGGACGATCCTGCAACCTAAGTAGACGGACGACCTCGTCAAAAAGCGGCAAGAAAAAACCCGCCGGTTAGGGCGGGTCTCTGTCGTCGCGGTTAGTTGGCCACGCTACCTCGCTGACCAGGGCTACCTGATGGGTCGAACGTCGTCTTTCCGCAGCCGGACCAAGAACCGGGCATATTGCTCGGTCGCGTGCTCATCGGCGCGTTGCCGAGATACCCCGGACTTGTAACCACCAAAAACTTCGTAGTCATTGACCGCGATCAATTCGTCCAGCTTCTTGCTAAGATCAGCCATTGTCATGACCTTATTGCGGACTGCCTTCGACTGGACGTAAAGCAGGAACTGTTCGGCCAAGATGTGAAGAGCGAACAGTTCGTTTTCTTCAAGATAATTCTTTCCGACCTTGGCCTCCTGCACGGTCGGCAGGTTCCCCTCAAAAGTTTGAAGTCCCATGTTGGAGTGTTTGTGGTTGGCGCGATCAAGAATGATCTCTGCCGCGGTCATGGCACTTACCGCATAGTGAAACTTATCTTGGACCACAGCATAGAACGATTTGCAGGTCCGGCTAAGCGGGTCGTAGTCAACCGCCGCCTCCTTGAAGAAATCCCGGACGCTGGCGAACAGGTGCTTCTCCTCCGCCCTGATGGCGCGGAGCCTTTTGGCGAGGCTATCTGCGGCGGTAGGATCAGCCCGCAGGCGTTTCTCGTTGAGCGCGTAGCCATCTTGGAGATAGCCCTGCAGAATTTCGTTGGCCCATCGCCGAAATTCGACGGCCTCCGGCGATTTTGTCCTAAATCCAACCGCCAAAATCAAAGGCAGACTGTAGTGGATCACTTCGTAAGTCTTGCCGTCTGCGGCAGTAGAGGGGAATTTCCTCTCAACTGAAGAGGACGTTAATTCTCCATCCAAATAGACGTTTTTGATGTGCTCTCTGATGGTTGCCTTATCGCGGCCATAGAGGTCAGAGATTTGATTTTGGGTTGCCCAGACCGTGGCCGCCGTCAGGTCGATGTTAAACGGTATGTCCCGGTTGCCGGTCTTGTAGTGAACCGACTTCATTTCTATCACACGCGCCGTGGCATTGGTGATGCGAACGGTCTCCTTAGTTTCTTCGACGAGCTTCGTGATCTTCGGCGATTTCATTGGTCGCAATTCCTGTGCGGTGCGCCACGAATCGCTGGACATTCTGTCCTGCCGCTGTAAAACGACTCTTGTTAAGGGAGGCCGTGTCACAACATCGTGGCATTGGGTTTCAAATTTGAAGAGCGGGCCATTGTCGCGATGGGCCGCTCTTCGGCTTTTGGTGACGAATCACCAGTTCCCAATCTAAGGCCGATTGAGATTCCCCGGAACAGATTCCTGCTCCGTTCCCCATGTTTTACACATAGGGAAATCAGGTACTTGAGAGGATGGCGGCGGGCGGCCGGGGGCCTCTACCGCTCCTCGTCCGGATGCACCCATTGAGGGCGTGATCTCCTGCCGCTCGGTCAGTTTGATCATGCGCATGGGCGCCGAGCGACCTTTCCGACATGACCGGCATTTCAGCGAGGCTTCCAACTTCCATATCGGGGTGTCGCGTGGCCGGCGATTTGACTCCCATGGTCGCTCATTACAGCGCCACCAGCCCGAACTCGCAATTCACGAGAGCCGCTTCTTCTTGGTCAAGCCAGCCCCGCTACCGTCGGGAAAATGTTTGCAATCGCTGGAACCGCGGGCCTGGCAAGGCGTCGACTCCCGCTTCCGGCCGATGCCCCCAAAGCCCCCTGGCCGGAAGAAAACCTGCCTACAGGTTGGCGGCCCCAGCCTGAAAACCTGGGGCCGTTTTGGCTCGCTGGATCGTGGAAGGCGCCTATGCACTTCAGCCGCGTTGGTCCTGCAACAGGGGACTTAGAGATATGGAGCGCGAGCGAGCGCGGCTTCTCATTCGTAATCAGTAATGAGAGTACGAGTGGTCCTGGACTCCACGGGAAGCCTGGCTTTGTAGCCTCTTGGCGCTCCATCAATTTCAACAAGCCCGCCATCAGGGTAGGCGGATCACCATTTAAGACGTTTGCCGAAGCCGAGAACGCCTGTGAGGCCATGCTTGCGCACCTGACCAAATAGCTTCGGATTCCCAGGCCCGTCCGCCGGAGTCGTGCAAGGTCCAGTGCCCCTTGAGGGGCGCGGCCTGGTCCATCTCCCCCGCTTGGACTTCACCCGAGTAGCCCGCCCTTCCCTGCCCCCGAACACGAGCGCGCCGGGCGCGCGGACGTCGATGCTATCCAGGATCGCCAGCGACGGCGCGGGGAGCGGATTTAGCGTGATCCCGCCTCTCCTAATGCGTCCGCGCACCCAGGCGGCCCGGCGCGCGATGCTTCCGGACGACACGCGGCAGCCCCTCGCCACTACGGTCACCCCCGGAATGGCTAATTCAAGCTGGGTCCGATTCTTGGCAGAATTGGGCGCATGCGCTAGCCGACGCTGTAAGGCTTGTTGAGGAAGTAGTCGCGGTTTCCGAGCGCCTTCTCTGCGTACTGGTCGATCGCGACTGTGATCGCCTGGACGTGCTGATAACAGTAGCCTTCACGTGCAGCCCGCTGGCGCACTTCAGCAAGCGCCCTGATCCATGGCGAGTTGTCCGCCTTCTCGTCGTACCATTTGAGCGGCTCCGGCATCACCAGCTCCGGCCGCCCAGCACGCGCCCCTTCGTCGGGCCACCCTGCTCTGCCTTGAGCCGGTCCCGCTCGGCGCACAGCCCCTCGATCTTTGCCAGCATCCTGCCAAGCAAGAGCTCAGCCGCCGCTGTGGCGATGCCGGCGCGCTGAAGCTGCAGGATCTCCTTACGCTGTCTTCCGACTTGGACCCGCATGTGCTCGATTTCGGAACGGACGTGATCTAGGCCCATAGCGCTCCTTCAATTCTCTCTCGATTATTCGGCAAAGACCTTCGGCCCGGCGCCCAAGCTGGTCGTAGAACCGGAGCCGCCTGAACAGGGTCTCGATTTCACGATCGGTCGTCATTTGGAGATAGCACAAAACACGAACAAGATGACAAGCCGCTACCGATAGTCTTGGATAAGATGGAACACCCAAGATCATTGCCCGAGTAGATTTTATTGCCTTGGTCCGCCTCGTTTGAGGATCCAATACCGCTTCCCGATGGTCGGCGGCTCCTCACGTTGAAGGATGCCGTTACCTACATCATGAATCTGCCGAAGGCCGAGCACTCAGCGCAGAATGGCAGGCGGCGATGGAGGCGCTAATCTTGGTTGCGGAGAGCGGCGGGCCGACGATGCTGGCCCGTATCGGCGTCATTCAAATCCGATCGCAAAAGTCATCACTGGGGCAGGCGCAAACTGAAGAGAGACCAATGACCGTCTTTGTCTACATCGACACCAGCAAGCAGGTTGGCGATCCCGAGCACATCAAGGTGTTCGCCACAGGCTGCTGCTTTCCAATTCCAACTAGCGGAGAGCGAAATGGCTGAAAGGATCGATGCTGAGGGTACCGGCAAATCGCAGTTTGAAGTCGCCCACGAAATGGCGAGGTTCATTCTCATCAATATGGAAGGGCTTCAGGTGAAAAGCATAAAGCGGCATGAGTTCTTGCATTTGGTAGCTGACTGCATCGAGGCCTTGCGGGGCATCAAGGTCAAGGAGATTATCAGCTAAAGAGTGAGGCTGGCACTCCTTGGGCTGAATGCAGAAGGAGGCTCTGATGCGCATTCTGGCCTTGGCGATTTTGACGATCGGGATGGTCTCTCCGGCGACTGCCCAGATGTACGATCCGGCTTATCCGGTTTGCCTGCGCCTGTACGACCGGACCATCTATTACGAATGCAGCTACACGTCGCTGCCCCAATGCAACGCGTCGGCATCGGGCCGATCGGCACAGTGCGTCGTCAATCCATATTTCGCGAGAGCGCAAGAGCCCGCTGGCTATCGGCGGCATCGCCGGGTCTACTAAAGTGAACCGCATTGGCCGCAGGACCGCTTATGCAATGCTGGCGACCTTGGTGCTGGCGATCGACTGCCAGGTGCTGGTGTCGCTGTAGGACCGCCAACTGAGGCCAGCCTTACTTCTCCTGATCCGACAGCAAGTTTCCCAATGAGGTAGGGGGTTGCAGTCCGGGCGATCTCAGCCACTCATTGATGTGAACGGCCGTCTCAGCCTGGCGAGCCCGCCGTAGAAGTAGTTCCCGGGCCGGGCCGTGAGGGAGCTTATCTGCTGCCTCTTTAAAGCGTCGGGCCTCTTCCGCCAGTCGCTCTTCAAACGTCTTCTCGTGTTTGATGCGTCCCCGCTTTCCCATGGCGCTGCCTCCCTATGAGGCCATTTAAAATTCCGCGCTCTTCATCCGTCTATCCGGTACCGGACTCTACATCGAGTTTCGGGAAAAACCGGAACGGGAGCAGCCGAAATGCGTTTTAGGTACGCGCCGGCTCTGCCGTCTGGCGCATTGGAATGACGGCCCCCAGCCATCAACCCGTGCTGGGGCCGTTTCTTTTCTTAAACGAAAGCCCGGCTTTGGGCCGGGCGATTCACAAGTATTCCGAACATGATGAAACGCGAACACCTTAGATCAGAATAAACACAAACGTCAGTTCGCATTGTTACCTAGGAATCGGAATTTGGTCCCGTAAGAGTACGGATCAGCGCAGATTAGCCGCCCACGCGCGCCCAAAGGAACGGCCCCAGCGGGGAAGGGCTGGGGCCGTCAGTGTGTGCCTCGGGGGCAACGGTGGGATCAAAGGCACACGCCATAATTCGGGAATAGGTGGCAACGTTCCCGCTCAGGCGCATCCCTTCAGAGGATCCAGCGATGACAGTTTTTATCTACGTCGACACCAGCAAGGAAGTTGGCGACGTTGATCCGTCAAGGTCTTTTGCGACCCAAGATGTTGCCGAAGCTTGGTTCAAGGAGAACGACCCGGAAGGAGTTGCCTTCGAGTATGAGGTACTTGAGTGAAAGAGGACCCAATAGTGCAGCCTCTCAAAAGCTAACGGAAATGGGTGGTTACTATGAAGCGTGCTGTTTGATCACATTATATGACGCTTCGGAACATATGACGCTTCGGAACCGCGTTTATTTGGGGGCGTCCAGCCATTTCGAGCTGCCATAATTGCTTTCGCTCATATTTGTCCCGCCATGTGTAGCACAGCGGATAGACCTTCACGCTCCCACGGGAATAACTTGAAAGGTTCTGAGTGGTGCGTTGGTAGGAGGATTAAAAGATGGATCAGTTTATTTCAGGGGAGCAGCGTCTCTCGCAGATAGACCTCGATCTTTCCCATCGCATGGCCGAACTTCAAAAGCTCAGAGAAGCGGTCCATATTGCAGAGGCGCTGCAAGCGTCAACGGCGCAAAGGCGTCCCCGACCTTCACCGAGCGACACCGCCTCGTACACCGAATCTCGATTGGCGGTTTAGTTAGGTCGACGGCTTCACCCGTCGAGTGGGCTTCGCGCTTGCTGCATCGCTCCGCGGCTGGTTGAGCTGATGAAATCGATCTTCCAGCGCTGCCCTTTTGGCGAGCAGTTTTTCGCGGAGAACTGACTGCATCTGTTGGTGCAGTTCGAACAGTTCCTCAATCGACATTTGCTCCCACTCATTCCGCATGACGCACCCCGGCGATCATGAAACCATTTGAATTATCGCTCACGAAGAAACTTCAGAGATATGGGAGAGAGGCTCAGCCTCAATGCACTGAAGAAAAATTTAATGATGATGGCGGACGATCCTGACCGCGTAGCCCGTCATAAGAGATGTCTGTCGTGAATAAAGATGGCCCCAGCGCGGGGTCCGCGCCGAGGCCATACAAGTATTCCCATTTTCAAACAGCCAGACAGCGTAGTGGGTACCCGTCTGGTGCCCCGACAAAAGCAGGAACAACTGGCAACGTCTGCACGATAGTGAACAGAGCGGGAAGCTAAAGGAAACCTCGAGCCAGTTTCGCCGCTTGTAGACTCGGGGTTGAAGGGCGCCAAATGATCGCCTTTGGAACGGCTCGGCGGTCTCCAAGTTTCTACCCTGTGTTATTTGTTTGACTTTGCACGAGGGCGTTTGATGAAGGAGCTCTCTGCGCTCGAGTTGGCCATAGCTTCAAGCCTGATGGCCGGCGCCATGCAAGCGGCAATGATTCAGTCGATGATCCGCAACCATCTCATTACCGACGAGGAAGGCCATGAGATCTACGAGCAGGCACTTTTGATGCTTGAGACTAACCAGACCATGACTTCCTCGCCAGACGTGTTCGAGGCCGCTCGCGAACTGATCGAGCAACATCTTCGGAGTCCATAGTCAAATCGGCTGCGCGAAGATCAACCGTCACTGGTTGTGATAATACTACGCTGGCCGACCACGACGAGGACGTCGCGGTCAGACCAAAACCCCCAACAACTAGGCTTCGATAGCGCCGTTAGATATTTTTTTCTTGAGCGCTTCGCAGACCGCGCGCACCTCGGACGTCGTTAGCGAACACTCCTCGATCTGCAAGAAGTAGCGCTTGCCCTCCTCGCGATAGCTTGCCGCCAATGCCTTGATCTCGCTGACCGTCGTATGAACGCCAGCAACCGTGGCCTCGCACTTCTTGGCAGCCTCTGTCAGTTCGGCACCGAGCGCTTCGATCTCCTTTACGGCCGCATCGTATTCGCGAACGACCGCTTCGGCGGATAGTCTGCCGACCTGATTGACGCCCTCCTTGTGCTCGACGTAGTCGGGCAACGGGCCTTTCGGGAGCGGATGGTCGTCTTTCGGAACGATATGGATTGAAGGTAATGCGCGATTGCTAGTTTGGACGATGTCTCCAATATCGCGTTCAATGTCGTCAAACTTCGATGCGAGCAGTTCGTCAGTAAAACTCATTTTACAATGCTCCAAACTGTTGCGGGGCTATCAAGCGCCGTAACGGTCAAGCAAAATGTTCCGGCTGTCCACAGCTAAGTCGGCGGCTATGTATTGTGGCCGACATTGGAACCCTCGCTCCCTTCATCGCACCCTCACGCTCATCGGAGCGAGGTCCGAGGCCAGGTATTTTCGGTCAACGCGCGCGTCGGCATGCGCCAGCAGGCCTTGGTGCGTCTGGGGAAGTTCGGGTAGGCCTCCCGGCGCTTTAATCCTAAATCGGTTAGCCATCGCCAATGTGGTTTGCTCGTTCGCCTCTAACGCTCCACGGCGTGCGAACTCCAATTGTCGCGCGAGCGCGGATTATCTCGGCACCATTGATGCACTCGCCCGCCGAGATTCTGGTCTCAAGCTTCCGACGCTCTCCCTCCGATCTTACTGACGACGCCAATTCTATTAGTGCGTGCCACCTGACCTTGCAAAATATCTCCGGCCGGTCACCATATCGCCGAGCCACGCGCATCATCTCGGTGACGTCGCTTGAAACGTCAATGTCGAACTGCTTGCGAACGGCTGATTGTCGGCGAGGACATAGGCCTTCTTCTGCGCTTGACCGCACTGGTGGCGTTCATTCTGGTCGAGCTAGGCGTCGTAATCGCGGTTGCCGCCCTACTTTTCAATGTCGCTGTCGGTATCGATTGGTCGGCTTCGAATGAATAGAAAAATAACTCGCGAAATCCGCGATCTTCTGGTCACGATGGCAGGGCGATGAGGTGGGGAGCCACCGCCGCCGAAGCTCGACGGTCCGCCGGTCACCAACATCAGGAACGTCTCGCAGCCCTTACGAACTGCGTGCAGCCGGAACCATCACCAAAAAAGAGTAACTTGAGGCCCGCCACGGGTGGGAATAGGCTTCCTGGATTGGCGAAGTGAAGAAGAAGGAATGGCCTGATAACCCGTCAGAATTGGCGGTGGTTTACATGCGCCATACGATTGAGGCCGCACCGAACGTCGTCATCCTCGAGGCGTCACACGCGCGGCGGGGATTTGCAATTTCCTGGATCGCCCGAACCCTCAGCACGGCGGCGCTCATCGGAATCTGTCTCCACGCCGGAGTCGTCGCCTATGTGACGCGATACGCCAGTCAGCAGGAGATATCTAAGCTCATCACGATCGTCTCGCCGGTCATGGCGCAACAGACGCCATTGCCGAAGGACGACGAGACGGCGCAGCTCAAGCAGGCAGTCGACAACGCGACGGCGGAACTGCGGCAGGCTCTGCAGCAGAAGCACGATCGGGCCGAGGCGCTCGAAGCCGAACTGGTGAAGGCGTGGCGGTACGTCGGCAAGCTGTTGTCGATGCGCGACGGCGAGGCGGACCAGTTCAGCCAGGCGGTCGACAGCGCGACGGCGGTACTGCGGCAGGCTCTGCAGCAGGAGCACGACAGGGCCGAAGCGCTGGCAACCGAACTGGCGAACGCACGGCGCGCCATAGAACAGATACCCGCTGCCGTGGACGGGAGGCCCGGTGTCTCCTTGCCCGCCTGGGCAAACAGCTACGCCCTCGTGAAGCCCGCCCAGACCGCAGTGCAACCGGACGTGGCCAGGGAGAACGGCAAATCGGCAATTAGACCGGGTGAACCAGCTCGCGTTGAGCACAAACCGCGCGGAGGCTACGGCTGCCATCACTTCCGGACCTATGATCCGGCATCCGGAACCTACAAGGGCTATGACGGACGACGGCATTCCTGCCCATAAGTTCGGGCGGCGTTTTTGGAGACAAGCCTAGCTGACCTGCCGCTATGGGCAACAAAATGCACCCGCCCTCACCTCGGCTGCTGCGGCTTCCCAACGACGTCGCCGAACGCGATCGTCGAGCCGATCCACCCAAAGGCGATGCCGGTGATCCTGACGACCGATGAGGAGCGCGATGTCTGGATGCGCGCGCCGTGGGATGAGGCGAAGTCGTTGCAGCGGCCGTTGCTGGATGATGCCTTAAAAGATTGTGCTGTGGTGCGGAGAAAGGAAAGATCAGGCGGCGGCCTGAACTATTGCGCCTTGATCGGTTTTGTGTTTGCTAGGATACCGTTGATGATCTGTCTTGCGGTATGCGGGCCACTTGCGCCGTCTCTGGCGAAATTCCTGGCAGCTTGTAGTCGTCGGTCAAATCAAGCAATGCCTTTCTCACATCGGACCGAAACCCATCAGGATTCTCTGCCATATCGCCAAGATGCCATCAGCATAAAATTGTTGGCCATATCGATGCCGAGCTGCTGGCCTTGTGTATTCATCTGACCTCTTATAGTCGCGAGAACCCTGTTTCCTTTAGGCTATTTCTTCTCGCGCCGCACGCCTTGAGTTGACCACACAGTGCCGCCGGGCAATGTTTTTCGATACCAGCGGGCCCGGCGATGTTCGACCGGCTCGGCGTCATGCGGGCATTGAACCGTCACCACGTTCGGGAGTTTAACCCATCTCGGAAGAGCCCCCACTGGGGACGCCGCAAGCTGGCGCGAGATCGATGAAGACGGTCTGGATTTACGTTGATACCAGCAAGGATGTTGGCGACCCGGATCACCTCAAGGTGTTTGCGAGCCCTGAGGCTGCTGATGCATGGTTTGAGAAGAACGACACCGAGGGCGTTGCATTCGGGTACGATGTTCTGGATGAGGCCGACGTTGCAGGCGGCGGAGAATAGGAACTAGTCCACCGGCCCGCGCTTGAGTTCGCGTCCGTAGAGTGTGGAGCGATGAATAGCCCCGACCAAGATACGCTGGTTCGCGCCGTCGAGGACGCCAGGCGTATTCTTGGGGAGTACATCGAGCCGGGACCGCGTGATGCAACGCAAACCGTAGAGCGGCTTCTGGTCGTGCTCGACCGGGATGACCTGGTTCATGCGCTCGACAGGATCAATCGGCGCAGATCGATACGGCTGATCGAGGCGACGATCATACCGAAGAACCCGCCGGTGTGAACAGCAGGCGACGCGGCAGCGGCATTATTGCTTCGTCGGTTTGTCGACCATCACCTTGATCGCCTTATCAATAGCCATCTCCGCGAAACGGTTTGCGCCCAGTCGGTTGGAAGCCGTCCCGGACTTTGGCTGCTTACCGGGAACGTACACGGTCCACCTCCAGCCCGTGGGATTGGCCGTCTGGACTACACTATGGGATGCCCTTGTGCTCCATGAGGAGACAACGGTTGAGCGTTTCCCCTGGTTCAGACTCGGGGTCCGGTGGAGCGGCCTTAACAGTCTCGCGTGCTATCCTAATTGGGCCACCCGCAAATTCAAACGAGGCCCGAAACCAATTGCTGATTGCCCAGTTTTCCCGATACTTCCATGGAAGCCACAGGATTGGTCCCAGCTTTGCTCCTGTTGCCACGAAGCTGGGGCCGTTCTGTTGAACGAGGCCGCCAACGGAGCGGCCCGACTCGCTGGGAGTTGGACCCGCTCAGATGTTTTATTCTTCGCTGGACTTCCCGGAACCGGCGGTTCCGAGCAGCTCCCATGCCGTGTCGATTTGTTTCAGCAAGCGCTCTGTCTCTTCGCGCTCGTTCGGACCCATATCTCCCTGCATCCGATCCAACAGTTGCTGTTTGCGGGCGAGGAGGTTTGCCAGAGCTGTCATGTTGATGACCAGCGTTGAGGAGCTGCGCGACGGCTACAAGTGATACAGGCGAGGCGGGCATTTCTGCCCGCCTTATACTTTATTTTGCGAAAAGCCCGCTGTTAAGCTTCCAGAACTGCCACGATCTCGTAGGTGTTCGGATCGACGATCACGATCTGCTCCTTGACGAGGATATATTTGTACCTACGCCACTCCGGATAGATCGTCACCACTCGCTCCGGCAGCGTGTGGAAGGTCACGTCGCGCGGTACCTTAGTGCCGACCGAAATCGAGAAGTTCACGTTCGTCACCGGCTGAACGCGGGTCTCCTTGATCGCGCTGGTGATCTGGGTGCGTTGCTCGGTCGAGAGCTTCGCTGCTGCGCCAGCCTGGCCCGTAGTCGTGCTCTCGCCCGCTGCTCCGCCCTGCGTTTGAGTCTGCATGCGGTCTTCCTTGCCCTGGGCCTTCTGGTCCTTCTGCGGCATGGTCTGGTCGCGATCCTTAGTCGTGGTCTGGTCACGATCCTTGGTCGTGGTCTGCTCACGCTGCTGGGTCGTGCCTTGCTCACGCTGCATCGTGCCCTGGCCCGTCGTCTGACCCTTCTGGTCGGCCTTCGTGCCGGGGCGGTCCTCCTTGCCCTCGGCCTTCATGTCCTTGTCGCCCTTCATTTTGTCTTCGGCGCGCTGTTTCGTTTCACCGCCCGTCGACTTCTCGGACTCCGCACCCTTCATACCTGTCGTGCCGCCGTCATCGCGTTGCATCGCGCCGCCGGACGCACCACCACCGCGATCGGAGGGCGCGCTCTGCTGCGTCGTGGAACCTGGTGAACCTGCATCGCGGCCCGTTCCGGTACCCTGCGCATTCGCAAAACCGGTTCCAGCGATCAGGGCCGCAGTCGCGGCCGTAATCAAGAAACGATTGGCCATCGAATTGTCTCCTCAGTGTCTGCATTGCCCACGCCGACAACGAATAGGAATTGCCGGATGTTCCCGGTCTCTTGCTGTTCCGCGCGGACTTTGTTCGTGAATGCGTGATGAACTTGCGCGCCGCAGAAAACCTAGCAAGCGGCTAATCGCTATTTATACGGACGATGCTGAAGGCGTACCGCCTCACCGTGCAAATGCCAGCGTGGTGCACGATCTGCGCGACGGCCTTGGTGCTGCCCTCGGTCACCGGCTCATGCTGACCTTCGGCACCTATGGCGAGGTGCTCGGTGATCGCGGTGGGTATGATACGCTCGCCTTCGCCGGTCTCGGTGAGCGCGTAGCCGGTTTGGTAAAGCTGACTCCGGTAGGCACTCCAAGAGCACCTGCCTCACGCACAGCCAGTGACAAGGGAGGTTACGGCTTCACGCGCTCGTTTTAATCGCGGACCTCGCGTGGCACATAGCCGCGAAGTTCAGCCGGGTCTCAGTTAGTCTTGAGGAACTTGTACGTTCCTTTCTTATAGCCAATTACTTGATTGATGCCGTCGAAGTTGCCCTTGAGCGGGTTGATGGTAATGACGAGCGCCGCCTGGAGACCTTCGAATTTGCCGGTGCCGCCAGTGATTTTGCAATTGTTGGGTTGCCCCGGCAGGAAATCGCATTGTTCGAATGTTTGATCGCCGTCCTTGTCGACGTAAGTGCAGTACCCGCGCACTTCCATCGTATTCGCCGACGGATCCCTGAGCCGGCTAAACTGGCAGCGTCCACCCATGTTGTTGAGCACAGGATTTCCCGCGTCGTTCGTTGCCGTCATCGCTTGATTCAGTAGGTCAAACTCCCTGCCGCCGCCGACCGGCATCGGCTTGGGGGGCGGAATTGGCGTCGCCGTAAATGTGACGGAGACAGGTCCTTCCGGTGGAATGCTCTGAGCCTGGGCGTTACCAGCGATCAGAACGGCAGCAACCGAAGACAATGCGAGAAGTACGTTAGTGATTGCCATTGTTCCCTCCCGTTCTAGAGTATGAAGTCTCCTGCCGAAAGTATGTGACGGCCGACCAGGTCGATCTGAAATTCCGCCGCCGCGTCGGCGTCGATACTGCCCTCCACGATTGTGTGCTCGATGCCGTTTGCGTCCGTCTCGTAGTGATACCCGAGCTGGCCTCGCCCGAGCTGGCCCACACCACCGACGACGTTGATGAGTTCGCCGACAAACACGAACTCGGGGTTGCCGGCCTGGCCGCCATTGGCGTCGATTCCGCTCAGATCGAAGCGATCGGCCGCAGGCACAAAATCGGTGATGATATCCCGATTGGCGTCAATGCCAGCGGCATTGGTGCTTGCGAATACGAAGGTGTCATTGCCTGTTCCGCCACTAAAGGTGTTGTGCGCATTGCTGGCTGTGATCGTGTCTTGGCCGGAGCCCCCCACCACATTTTCTATGGTCGTTAGGGTATCGGTGCCGATCTCGCTGCTGGACGCTGTCCCTGTTACCAGATTGATGGTCGCGTCGGCAGCGAGTCCAGCAAGGCTATAAGTATCGCTCCCGCCATTGCCAGCGTAGCCATCGTTGCCATCACCCGCCGTGGCGATGAACGTATCGTCGCCAGCTCCCCCACCCAGTATATCATTGCCACCTAGGCCGACGATCGTGTCGTTCCCGCCAGCGCCCGACAGCGTATCGGCGTTACCGCCGCCGGCGATTGTGTTGGCCAAGCCGTTGCCGGTACCATTGAAGTTTCCGGTGCCCACGTAGGTCAGGTTCTCGGTACTCGCTGACAAAGTATAGGCCGCGCTCGCCGCCATCACGGTGTCCGTGCCTGCGTTCGCAACTTCGACGACGACATCCGACTGGTTGTCGACAGAATAGGTATCGTTGCCGCCGAGGCCGACCAGCCGGTCGACGCCTCCCGCGCCATCGAGCGTATCATTGCCGGCACCGCCCGTGATCGAATTGGCGAGTGCGTTGCCGGTACCCGTGAAATCGCCGCTGCCGACGAACGTGAGGTTTTCGACGTTGGCGATCCCGGCGAGCGCAAACACCGCGAGTGCCGTCCGGATCGTGTCCGTCCCCTCGCCGGCATTCTCGACGACGATATCCTCAGAACTGTCCACCACATAGCCATCGTTGCCTGCACCGCCGGTCATCGTATCTCGACCTGTCCCGCCATCGAGCACGTCAGCGCCGGCGCCGCCAATGAGCACGTCGTTTCCTGTAAGCCCCAGCAGCGTATCATTCCCACCCTGACCATTGAGCGTGTCTTCCTCGGCTGTTCCGGTCAGAGTGTTAGCGGCGCCATTGCCCGTTAGGGATGTGCCGGCCGTATTTTGGACCGTGACCGCAATCGCCTGCGTATCCATTCCGCCGTTGCTATCAGATACTTGGACGATGACGTCGTAGACGTTATCGGTTCCGGCATCGCTCGGTGTCTCAAAATCAGGCGCTGTGACGAATGAGAGCGCGCCGCTGCTCCCGTCAATCTGGAATAGCCCCGCATCGGCGCCGCCGCCGATTGTATAGGTCAGCGTCTGTCCGGGGTCCGGGTCTGTCGCCACCACGGTCGTGACCACCGTCACGTTCTCAGACACCACGCGAGCCGCCGTTTCGCCGCCGCCGTCGGAGGTGATAAAGGGCGACTGGTTAATAAGTTGGGCGGCCGGAATAATTCCATCGGCGAAGGCGAAGAACTCTACGTTTCGCACCGTATCGGTCGCATCGGGGGAGCCGGCGCGAAGATCAGTGATGGTAACGCTCCCGTCTCCGTTCAGCTCGATCGAATAGTTCGCCCTCATACCTGAATAGACAGCGGTGTCGATATCCGTACCGCCGTCGATGTTATCGATGCCTGCACTTCCCTCAAGTGTGTCGTCACCACTATTTCCGACCAGAATGTCGTCGCCACCCTGCCCACCAATGACGTCCGATTGCGAGGACCCCGTCACCGTGTCGGCTCCCGCGGAGCCATTGACGGTGACCGTGTCTTCTCCCGTATTCCAGTCGGCAAACGACCAGCCCGACAGGTCGAGCGATCCGGACGGCGTCATATTGATGGCAACGGCGTCCGTTGAGCGGCCATAGGCTGCAGGCTTGCCCGACACAATCAACGCTGACAGTGCAGCCTCTCCGATCTGATCGGAGTTGAAGACCACAGTGTTTGTTGCGCTGCCTCCCAGAAACGTCAAGGCTTCGATGGACGCTATGGTAGTACCGGAAAAATCCGTCGGCGCCGGTTCCGCGTGCTGTATTCTGATTATGTCGAAACCCGCACCACCATCGTAGGTTTCGCCAGCAACGACTTCTCCCGCCTGGAAAATTCGGAAGATATCGGTGCCGTCTCCGCCTGACAGATAATCCTGTCCCATTCCTCCGCCCAAATATTCGTCTTGTGCCGACCCCGAGATCGTGTCGTCCCCGATGGTCCCGCCAAGAAAGATCTGCTTGGACGGATTCCAATTGAGGAACGTCCAGCCGGAAATGTCGACGACAGGCCCGCCTATGGACAGAACAGCGAACCCTGCATTCCCCGTTACCACGAGGTTCGGCGAAAGCCCCGCTCCAAGGTGATCCGAAGTAAAGCTGGGGGAGTCAAAACCGGACGTGTAGGTGAGGGCCTCGATGGAGTTCAACGTGACCCCTTCGAACTCCATGAAGCCGGCAATTTGCAGGGTGTCCAGCCCGCCTCCACCATCGTATATCTCCCCACCGACAACATCGCCCGCTATGGCCAGAAGCGTATCGTCCCCCTCGCCCCCGAGCAGGCTGTCGACACCACCCCGTCCGTCGAGCGTGTCATTGCCGGCAAGGCCGCTAATCGTGTCCTCCTCGTTCGTTCCTACCAGGTTATTGTCGCCCGCATCTCCAACAATGCTGCCCGAAACGTTTGTTACGGTGATTGCGAGCGCCTGCGTGTCGGTTGCTCCGCTGCCATCTGAAACGCTGATCGTCAGATTGTAGACGTTATTGCTCCCCGCGTCGGCCGGCGCCTCGAAGTTCGGCGCAGAGACGAACGAGAGCGCGCCGGTATTGGCGTCAATCTCGAACTGCCCGGCATCCGCTCCGCCTGCGATGGCATACGTCAGTGCCTGGCCCGCATCCGGATCGGAGGCGACGAAGGTCGTTGCGGACGCGGTGTTTTCGGCAATCGAGATTGCCATCACATCCGGAGTGCCAAAGGTGCTGTCCAGGCTGCCGTCGGTATTATAGCGAACGAGCGCGAAATCGGCATTCACTCCGTTGCTGCTATATCCCGCGAGCAAGATTCTTCCGTCGGGCTGCAATTTGACGCTATAGCCTTCGTCCGAGCCAGCACCGATCTGCGTCGTGAGCTTGCCGCCGTCGCCGAACGACGTATCGAGGCTGCCGTCGGTATTGTAACGGACAATGGCAAAGTCGGTGTTCGCCCCATTAAAGCTGCTGCCCGCCACCAGGATCCTGCCGTCGGCCTGGATCGTGACGCTGCTCCCGACGTCGTTGCCCGCCGCGATACTGGTCGTTACCCTGCCGCCGTCGCCGAACGACGTGTCGAGACTGCCATCTGCGTTGTACCGCACGACCGCGATGTCGCCCTGACTGATTCCTGCGACGACGATCCTGCCGTCGGCCTGAACGGCGACGCTCTGACCAACATCGTTTGTGTGGCCGAAGTCGGTCGTCACTCTGCCGTCTTCACCAAAATCCGTGTCTAGCGAACCGTCCGCGTTGTAGCGGACAACGGCGATATCGTTCGTCCCAAAAAACAGACTATGACCAGCGGCGAGGATCTTGCCGTCCGGCTGCACCACGACGCTGTAGCTTGCCTCATGCGTGCCGATTCGCGTTGTGACCCGTCCATCACCGTTGAACGAAAAGTCGAGGCTGCCGTCGGCATTGTATCTGACGAGCGCAAAATCGAAGCCAGAGATGTTAGCATTGAAGCTGTAGCCTGAAACCACGATCTTTCCGTCGGGCTGCAGCCCGACGCTCTGGCCAAAGTCGTCGACCAGCAGATCTGTAATGACCTTGCCGCCGTCGCCGAAACTGGTGTCCAGGCTGCCATCGGCGTTGTATCGCACGATGGCGAAGTCGGATTCCGCGCCCGACCCAGTATAGCCCGCAACCAGAATCTTGCCGCTAGGATCTACGACAACACTGTATCCATTGCCATCGGCGCCGCCAAAATCGGTGATTACCTTTCCATCGCCACCAAAACTCGTGTCTACATGGCCATCGATCTCATAACGAACTAGGGCGAAGTCGATACCCGTGCCGTTGAAGCTGCTGCCTGCCACCAAGATCTTCCCGTCAGGCTGTATGGCTACGCCTCGACCGAAGTCATCACCGGGTCCAATAGCCGTCGTCGTCATGCTGTCGCCGACGAATGTTGGCGCCTCGTTGACGTTGCCGACCGTCACGGCAATCGCCTGCGTATCGGTGCCGCCGTAGCCGTCGGAGACCTGGACGGTGACGTCGTAGACATTGTTGGTGCCGGCGTTGGCCGGCGCCTCAAAGTCCGGCGCGGTGACAAAAGCCAGCGCGCCGGTATTGGCGTCGACAGTGAAGAGGCTCGCATCTACGCCCCCGACGATCGTATAGCTCAGCGTCTGCCCGGCGTCCGGGTCGGTGGCCGTCACCGTCGTGACGGCGATCGTGTTCTCTGCCACCGACACAGCCGCGGTATCGCTCCCGCCGTCCGACGTGATCGCCGGCGCGGTGCTTTCGGTCACATCGCTCACCGCGATCGTGAAGGTCTCCTCGCGCGTCAGCCCGCCCAAATCGGTGACGCGCACGATGAGGTCATGTGAGGTCGCACTTTCGAAGTCGAGGCCCGTTCCCGTGGCGACGATCTGATTGCCGTTGGCGAACGCAAACCGGCCCCCGGCGTCATCGACGAGATCAAAGCTGGTGGTGTCGTCATTGTCGACGTCGGTCGCCGACAATGTGCCAACAACCGTGCCGGCCGCCGCATTCTCGACGACTGTGTCGCCCGCGAGGGCGACGTCTGTCGGCGCGTCGTTCGTGCCGGTGACGGTGATGGAGACCGTCTCTGTATCGATGCCGCCTGCACCGTCCGATACACGGATCGTGAAATCGTCCTTCACCGTCTCGCCGGCAGCCAGCGCCTGTACATTGGCCTGGCCGTTGTCCAGATTATAGGTCCACTGCCCAGCCTGATTGATGTTAAGGGTGCCGTAGATGCCGGTGAGCGCAGAGTCAGTAATCTGCGGCGCGTAGCTGACGATCTGGGCAAGCGTCCAGTTCTCGTCATCGCCGGTGAAGCCGGGGGTCTCCGTGCCGAAAATGCGGCCAATCTCGCTGAAGCTCTGCGTGCCGACAACGACGCCGCCCGCGAGGTAATCAAACGATGCTTGGATCGCACCCACGTCGGCCGTCGAGTGCGACAACCGCAACACAATCTGGTCGGCACCGGGCGGGGGATTCAGCAATATCGACTGGATGATGGTCACTGTGTCCGCAGCGAAATCGAGCTCCAGCAGCTGAGCAATGACGACTCCGTTCAGTGCGCGACGCACGACCAGTTCTATTGCGTCATCACCTCGCTGATCGGGCGGCGTACCGCTGCCTCCTTGCAGGCGATCCGACAGCCGGATGCCGTAGGCTTCACGCGAACTGTCCGGAAGGATCAGGTCGAACCGGCCTTCGACAGTGAAATCATCGTCGCTCTTGAGACCCTGCGCCAAGTTGGCGGGATCAATGTTAGTCCGAAGAGTGGCAAACTGGCCTACGAAGGGATCTGGCGTGCCGACGCCCACACTAGGCACGGCGCCGCTGTCGTCCATGAAGAGGCGTCCGCCGTTTTCGGTGAAGGTTCCGTTCACCCCATAAGACGGTGGACTGCTGCCGGCAGGCACGCTGGGAGGCGGCGTCCCGTCGTCGAACTCATCAGTAAATATGGTGGCTCCGTTCTTGGCGATGTTCAGGCTATCCATCGAGAACGTGTAATCGGCGCCGCTGGCTGCGTTGCCGCCCACGACCGACCAGAGCTGGATCGCTCCTGCGTCCTCATCGGTAGCGGCCATCGTGCCCGATATTGACAGTGTCACGTCTTCCTGGACCGCGCCGACAACTGGCGGCGTCGTGATCACGGGCGCCTCGTTGGCGTTCGTCACGGTGACCGCGATCGCCTGCGTGTCGATGCCACCGTTACCGTCGGAAACCTGCACCGTGACGTCGTAGACGTTGTCGCTGCCGGCGTCGGCCGACGCCTCGAAGTCGGGTGCCGCGTTGAAGGATACTGCGCCGGTGCTGGCATCGATGGTGAAAAGACCTGCATCCGCCCCGCCGGCGATCGCATAGGTCAGCGTCTGTCCGGCATCCGGGTCGGTGGCTGTCACCGTCGTGACGGTCGTCGTGTTCTCGGCGAGCGTAATGAAAGCATCGTCGCCGCCGCCGTCTGAGGTGATGGCGGGCGCCTGGTTGTCGGGCACGACCTCGAAGATCTGCGCCCGCACGGCAATCAAGGACGTGTCGTCGCCCGTCTGACTCCTATCACTCCATGCGATGACGAAACGCCCGTCGCTCAGGGAGGTGATGGTCGGCCCAGCCTGGTCACTTATCGTTGTGGTATTGACCAGGAACTCAGAACCGGAGGGTGTGCCATCGGCGTTGAATACCTGCGCCCGCACGGCGGCGCCGGACGTGTCGCCGCCCGTCTGGCTCAAATCAGTCCACACGACGACAAAACGTCCGTCGGCCAGTGCACTGATGGTAGGCGACTCCTGGTGGGATGTCGTCGTGGTGTTAACCAGAAGCTCGGAACCGAACGGCGTGCCATCGGCGTTGAACACCTGGGCCCGCACCGCAGCACTGGAGGTGTCGCCGCCCGTCTGACTAAAATCAGTCCACGCGACCACAAACCGCCCGCCGGCCAAGGCGGTGATCGTAAACGCAACCTGGCTGCTTGCCGTTGTGGTATTGACCAGGAACTCAGAACCGGAGGGTGTGCCATCGGCGTTGAATACCTGCGCCCGTACGGCAGTACCGGACGTATCGCCGCCCGTCTGGCTCAAATCAGTCCACGCGACCACAAAACGCCCATCAGCCAAGGCGGTGATAGTAGGTAGATCCTGGACCCTTGCCGTGGATGTGGTGACCAGAAGCTCGGAACCGGACGGCGTGCCATCGGCGTTGAACACCTGGGCCCGCACGGCCCAATAGCCGCTCCCACTACTAACATCCACCCAGGCGACAACGAAACGCCCACCGGGAAGAGCGGTGATGGCAGGATCCCGCTGGGATGCCGCCGTTGAATTGACCAAGAACTCGGAGCCGGACGGCGAGCCATTGACATTGAATATCTGCGCACGCACGGCATAAAGGGTCTGCCCGGGGCTGTTATCCGTCCACGCGATGACAAAACGCCCGTCGGCCAGGGCGGTGATGCTAGGGTCAAACTGGTTGCTTGCCGTAGTTGTATTGACCAAGAATTCGGAACCGGACAGCGAGCCATCGGCATTGAACATCTGCGCTCGCAGAGCGTCTCCATCCGTGTCGCCGCCCGTCCGACTGGCATCAGCCCACGCAACGACAAAACGTCCGTCTGCCAGGACGGTAATGGTCGGGTCGACTTGGTTGCCTGCCGTCGTGGTGTTGACCAGGAATTCGGAGCCGATGAATTGGACGGCCATTTGCTGCCTCCTCCAAGACAGCGCGCCGTTGACCTGGTTTTTGGGGTTCTTGCGCCGGCTCCTCAGCGCGCCTAGTGAAAGAATTCTAGGCAACCCGCGACCGGCGGGAATGATACAAATGTACCAATCCCCCTACCTCGTTCGAGTAGGTCAGACGGGAAGAAGATCTACCGAACCCCGAACATGCCGAGCGTACGGACGATCGTTGTCACGAGTTCGGCTTGTCGCCGCGTGTTGGTCTTCTCGAAAACAGACGCGATCTGGTTGCGTACGGTGTTGCGCGAGTGCCCGCTGTCTCGGGCATACTCCGCCAGCGTCCGGCCCGCGATCAGCGCGCTGACGAGCCGCGCCTCGGCGGCGGACAATTTGAAAGCTGCCTGGATCACCTCTGCGGGAATGGACAGCGTATACTCGGCCGCTACCACGAGCACGAGAGCGGTCGCCCCGGCGCGGAGATCGAGCATGAATTGCGAGCGATGATTTGCTCCGTTTGCTTGCCCCGACTGCATCGAGACTGCCCAAGCGACGAAAGCTCGTCCAGATGCGCGCGAAGTCAAGCGCACGGGCTGCGTTGCTGGTGCCATTGGCGGGCACAAGGCGTGTGTGATGGCGGCATCGAACGCTGCGTTCTCCGTACAATTGGCAGCACATAGTCGCTTGGAATGATCTGTGCGCAGCACACTTTCACGCCGCAACAGGTCTTCGGCCTTTTGATTGGCAAGCAAGAGCCGCCCGGCCCCATCGACCACGAACGCGGCGAGCCTCAGCGCATCAAGTCCGGTCCCGAGCGTTCGCTCCGCCGTGCGCGCAGCCGCCATGACGCGATTGATCTCGACGGCACGCATCAGGTGCGGCACCAGCAGCGCGAACCGGCGTTCGTAAGTTTCCCTGTCGTTGCGATACACCGATTCGTGCGGACAGATGGCCAGAAGCGTCACGCCGTGCCCATCATTGTGGAGCGATACACCCAGATGATCTGTGGTGATACCCTGCGGTTTCATGAAGTCGGCGTAAAACTCGGTACGTCTGGCGATCTCGGACGGGAGAAGCTCGCTCGCGTGAACTACCCTACCAACTGGGAGTGTTTCGAGTCGTGCGGGTGGGTAAGGATTGATGCTGTGGAAATGATTTGCATACGAGACGTTAAATGCGGGATCGTCCCCGAAATGTCGGAATGAAGGTGTCGCTGCCGTAGCCACATCATAGGAGTGCAAGACGCCGCACGCGCCACCAAATGGGCTAGGCAGCGCATCGAGGAACGCCTGCCATCGTTCGGGATCGAGCGCCGCGTCGTAAAGAAGATCGAGCAGTCGCGGGAGCTCTCTCTCATGAAAGGTCCGCATGGCACCGCTCCCCAGTCACTCGTCCGGGCCGAGGCGCAGACGCGGCGTCAGCGCCGCCACGACGCCAACCAGCTCCGCTTGCCGATGCACGCTGAGCTTGGTCATGGCGGCCGCCAACTGGTTGCGCGCGGTGGCGTGACAAACGCCAAGCCGATCGGCAGCTCTCTGCACGCCGTCGCCCTCGGCGATGCGCAGAACGACATTCGCCTCGGCATTTGACAGGCCATAGAGGCTCTTGAGCATCTCGCTCGGCAGCGTTGGTGCGCGTCGCCCGTCGCTGATCAACACGAGGGCAAGCCCGGGATCCGCGCCTAGAGTCGCGAGCGGCCTTGAGATCGTGAACGGCAACACGAGAACCGGGCAGCGCCCGCTGCCCCCATTCGTCACCATGAAGGTCGCCGGAGGCGGCGCCTTCGCCGTCACGAAAGTACTTTGGAGCGCGCGACGAAATGCTTCGTCGGCCTGATGCGCGATGAACGTTAGCTCAGATGCCGGCGAGATGCGGACGAGCCGATGTTGTTCCAGCAAAACGACGGCGCGCTGACTGGCGGCCACCACCTTGCGTGGCGGACGCACCAGGAATGCGGCCCCGGAGATTCGATCGAGCAGCCCCTGCAATCCCGTCTCGGTAGCCCGCGCCGCGCGCAGGCGGGAGGTCACTTCGAGCGCCCGCGCAAAGTGCCGGCCGACGCTGTGCAGGAATTGCGCGGCGGGCGCTTCGAGATGCGACAGGCGCTCCGGGATATCGCAGCTGAGCCGCGTCAGGGAGCCGGGCGATCGCTTGAACGTCAAGTTGGCGCCGTGTGTATAGTCGCCGGCGGGTTTCAGCCATTCGTGATAGAAGGGCTGCCGGTCAAGCCATTGCCGGCCGAACATCTGGGACGCGCGCGCCACCTGTCCCGGCGCAACGCACCGCAACAGATCGTTGTATGGATTCAGCTTATAAAAATGCGCGAGGTACTGCCTGATCGATTCCGGGTCCCAACCGGCTGTGGTTGTCGGCGGAAGATGGCCAACGCCGTCCATGCAGATGAACAGACTGAAGGCCGTCCCTGGAAACAGGCTCTGGCAGCTCGCCACCACCTCCGGCCAGCGTGCAGGATCGCAGCCAGCCTGGTAGATCTGATCAACTGTCTCGAGCAGAGCTTTGGTGGAAACAGCCATCCCCGCGCCCAATCAATAACTATTCAGAAAAAGCAATACCCAAACCATTTGCGCCCACCGGCTAACCTCCCCGCGGCCTTGGCGTCATCTCGAAGCCTATGCCACAGGGCTGTGTCCGGTGGTCGCACTTTCCGTCGCGCCGATCTGGCTAGGATTGTAAGCACTCGAAACAGTGCTAAGCGCCGACGAATTATCCAAGGTCAATTTTCAGCCGCAGGAATGCGAATTCCGACGCCGTCACTGCGGTACCTGCCGATGGCATCGACGCTGCCAGTTAAGAAAACGGAGAGTTCGGCGTGCGTCGCCGTTTCATGAGCAGCTGTCAGGCGCCCAACGCGCCTGCGTCATTCTGGCGTTTTTTCGATCTGGAAGGCAAGGCCATGCTCCCGCTGGAGGGCGCACCCCGTAGTCCTACGGTGCTGGCCACAGGCCGGATGTTCGATGCAGCACATCACAAACCTGCCGCCAGAATAGTACGGTTTCGAGTCTGACGCGATAACGTGCTTGCAGTCGGCTCTGTCCCCGATGCGCCACCGAGGAAGCCGTCTCAGCGCTGGTTCTTTACCTCCCCTTCACATGTCCGTTGTAGATCATGCGGCACCTACGCGGCGGGCATGGGGCGCACGGCACCAACATTGGCGGCCGACGGCAATGCGATGTCACTCTCGAAAGCTCGGTGGCCTTCGCTTCGCCTTGCGCGCCATCGGCAACGCGGACGTAGCCAAGCCGCTTGAGCACCGCCGCATCAGCGTGCAGCGTCTCGCGGTAACTAAGCGACAATCTTGATCAGGACTCGGGCTGCGTGCGTGCAACAGCCTCCAGGGCTTCGACGTCGTGCTGCTGCCAGATGGCGGCGAGATCGGCAACGAAGCTATCAGCGAGCCTGTTGCGCGATCTCGCGGCCTTCCAGCGGGATTGCCCGATCGTCCTTTCTCGAATGGCCTGCGACAACTCGCTGTTGCTCTGGATAAAAGACCGGTGGCCGGATATTCGCCGGGCGGGTTCGGGGCCCTCGCCCCAGTTTCGGACCTGATCTCGCGTCACGTTGGTAACGCCGCGCGGCGGCGTCAGGCCTCGACGGGCTGACGCTTCGCAATCCTAGCGACGGTTGCGCGGCTAATCTGCCTCACTACTCAGGGAAACGCCATTAAAACGGTACGAACGGATTCGAGGAATTTCGCCACCTCGACGCCGGTTGCTGTCACCGGATAGCATCTGCGCCGCCAACAGAACTTGCGAGGAAGCCGATCCCGTCTCGCCGGAGCCGCGCTCAACGTCGCTGACGTTAGACGAGACCTGCTGGGTCCCCTGCGCGGCCTGCTGCACGTTGCGAGAGATTTCCTGCGTCGCCGCGCCCTGCTCTTCAACCGCCGCCGCGATGGTGGAGGAGATTTCTGACAGGCGCTCGATGGTGCCAGAAATTGCCCTGATTGCGCCGACCGACGCCGCTGTGCTCTCGTAAGCGGACATCGACATCCTGAACGCTCAGGTCCGAAAAGTGCCAACAGCTGACTCACGTCTGCCCAATCCGAACTCAACCACCTCGTCGACCCGGCGAGGAGCGACGCCGGCATCGCCGAAGAGAATCCTGGGGCGGTGGCAGCGTCGTCAGTGGCAGGCGCCGAGCCGAGCCTCGCTGAGTCGAATGAGATCTCGCGGAGCGACTTGGTCCGCGCCGGTTGGGACGACGTCAGGTATCCGGCCAGCTCCTGTATCTGTCCCTGACTTTCAATCTTTGATAAAGTCTCCTGGTTGACGCGAAGAGGGGCCAATGGATCCCCCAATTTCGTCAGTTCCAGATGCGGGTTTAAAGGCTTCCGGTGCGAAGGTGCACGGAGTGCTGTGGGACGTCAGTGACCGAGATTCGGTTCAGCGCGCTGCAAACGAAACGCTTGCCATCTTCGGTAAAGTTCACGTCGTTTGCAACAATGCCGGCGTTGGCGTCGGCGGGCAATTCGAAGCGATTGCGCCGAACGACTGGGAATCGGGTCATCGGAGTAAACCTCATGGGCGTCATCCACGGGATTCGGGCCTTCCTGCCGCACGTCAAGGCGCATGGCGAGGACGGTCACATCATCAACACTGCATCGTTGGCCGGGCTCGCTTGTGTCCTCCGGGAACTGCACCATACAATGCATCAAAATTCGGGGTCATAGCTCTCTCCGAAACGCTTGCTGCCGAATTGGCCGGCACCGCGATCGGCGTCAGCGTCCCATGTACGTCATTTGTCCGTACGCGGATTGCTACGTCTGCCCGCAACCGCCCACCGCGCTTCGGTGGCCCGCTTAATCAACCTTCAACCGCGCCAATGCACAACGGGCAGCACTCGTGGACACGGGATGGGAGCCGCAAACGGTTGCGCGCAGCGTGATGATCGCATTACGTGACAACGATCTCTATATCTTCACGACCCTGAGCTGAGCGGTATTATTGAGGAGCGATTTAGCAAAATTCTCGCCGCTTTCGACAAAGCAGCGGCGATGCAGCACGCCACATTCCGCGGTGAGAGTCGCGGACCCACTCGCTGTCGAGGGCTCCCGCAGAATTGGCTGAGCCCGATCCTGCAGAGCGTTGCACCGCACGATTATCCCATTCGATGGGTCACTGCGTCGTCGGGTTGACGCTCCACGTATGCGCCTTGATACGCAAAGCGGGCCCGTCCTTCTCCGCTACGAGCAAGAAGTTTCCGCTGATGTCCGCTGTCTGCTTGTCGGGCAGGTTGATATTTCCAGTCCAGGTACCTTGCTCCCACACGACATTTCCATCAGCCGAGCAGCGCCCCTGCTGGATCTCCAGATGATTCCAGACCTTGGTTGCAACTTCGCCCCATTGTTCAATCCCATCCCGGCCGCTGACACTCTGCTGTCCGGCCGGCACGAGAACGGCGTCGTCAGAAAACAAAGCCGCCCAACGGTGCGCGTCGTGAGCATTGACCGTCTCGACGAACCTAGAGTTCAAGTCAGCAAACGCCTGCGAAATATCCATAGCCGCCTCCTGAACGTGCGATGAGACTTGCAGTACTTGCCAGATGCTCGGTGACGATCTCACCATCGCGTTCCGCACGTGGCGAACTGCGTTTGTGATTAGTCACTCGCCGGCAGCCTACTCCTTCTGAGCGGCGCCGTCAGCTTGCATTGTCCAACCATTAGCTGAAAGCAATCGTAGGTGGCGGCTAAACGCGCCGCAGTTTGCAGGTGCGGCGCAGCCATCAGAAGCCAAAGGCGGCCTCGGGTTCACTTCCGGGTCCAGGTCGTCATCGACCCATGAAACCTTCCAAATGACGACGGCCCTTGGGCAGAGATATCCTGACCTGTATTTGAGATTTTGGTAAAGTCCTGAAGTTCAGGTTCGCATGAAGGGGTCCAGATGCCCCACCCAACGTCGGTTGCAGAGTGGTTGACGACCGTCGGAATGCCTGAGTACGCGGTCCGTTTTGCCGAGAACGATATCGACCTCTCCGTCTTGGTCCATTTGACCGATCAGGATTTGAAGGAGCTCGGTGTCTCGCTCGGTCATCGCCGAAAGCTGCTGGCGGGGATTGCCGAACTGCCAGGTGCCATTCGCGCCGGATCCCCTTGCGCGCCGTTCGGGCCGATGCGGCATGACGATGCCGAGCGCCGCCAGATTTCCATCATGTTCTGCGACCTGGTCGGGTCCACCACGCTGTCGACGCGACTCGATCTCGAGGACCTGCGCGCGGTCATCGGGACGTATCACCGATGTTGCGCGGAGTTGATCGGACGACACGGCGGTTTCATCGCGAAGTACCTGGGGGACGGTGTACTCGCTTATTTCGGCTATCCGCACGCGAGCGAACACGACGCCGAGCGCGCCGTCCGAGCGGGCCTCTCACTCATAGAGGCCGTGCCGAACCTTCAGACCGCCGCCGGCGTGCCGTTGAGCGTAAGGATCGGGATCGCGACCGGGTTGGTCGTGGTCGGCGACCTCATTGGGACGGGCGCGGCTCTAGAGCAAGCGGTCGTCGGCGAGACCCCGAACCTCGCGGCCCGGCTCCAGGCGTTGGCGGAGCCGGGCACCGTCGTCATCGCGTCGACTACCCGCGATCTGATAGGTGGCCTCTTCGAGTACCGCGATCTCGGCGCCGTTCCGCTGAAGGGCTTCGACCAGAACGTCCAGGCCTGGCAAGTCGTGGCGGGCGAGGCGGCGGACAGCCGGTTCGAGGCGCTGCGCGCCGTCGGCACGCCGCTCATCGGTCGCGAGGACGAGATCGAGCTTCTCGCGCGGCGTTGGGAGCAGGCAAAGGCGGTAGAAGGTCGCGCAGTCCTGTTGTCGGGAGACCCGGGCGTCGGCAAGTCGCGGATCACCCAAGCCCTGCTGGAACGATTGGCTCACGAGCCGAACGCGCGCCTACGATATTTCTGCTCACCCCACCATCAGGACAGCGCACTATACCCGATTATCACGCAGTTGAAGCGCGCAGCGGGCATTCGCCGAAACGACACCGATGAGCAGCGCCTCGCCAAGCTCGAAGCAGTGCTCGCGCGCGCAACCCTCGATTTGGGTGAGTCCGTGCCTCTATTCGCCGAATTGCTGAGCGTACCGATCGGCGACCGCTATCCACCCCTCGAACTGACGCCACTGTCGCGCAAGGAGAAGACGCTTCACGCGCAGCTTGCCCTGACAGCGGGATTGGCCGCGCAGCAGCCGGTGCTGATGGTCTTCGAGGACGTGCACTGGAGCGATCCGACCACGCGAGACTTGCTGGAAATCCTCGTCGACCGGATATCGGGCTTGCGGGTACTCTTGATCGCCACCTTCCGACCGGAGTTTGCCCTACCGTGGGGCAATCGTCGGCACGTGGATCTGCTGAGCCTTGGCCGGCTGCCGCCCGAGCAATGTGCAAAGATGATCGGTCATCTGACGGGCGGCAAGGCGCTGCCGAAGGAGATCGCCGATCAGATTCTGGATCGTACCGATGGAGTTCCGCTGTTCGTCGAGGAGTTGACCAAAACGGTCCTGGAGAGCGGCCTGGTCAGGGAAGCCGGGAAGGCCTACCTCGCGACCGGTCTCGTCGGCTCGACGGCGATCCCGACGACGTTGCACGCGTCCTTGCTCGCCCGTCTCGACCGGCTGGCGCCGACGCGCGACTTGGCGCAAATCGGCGCCGCACTCGGCCGCAATTTCTCGTACGACCTCATCAGTGCCGTCGCGCAGCTTGCGAAGCGGCAACTGGACGAGTCGCTGATGCAGCTTGAGCGCGCCGAATTGATCTTCCGGCGGGGAACGCCGCCGGAAGCGGAATACACCTTCAAGCACGCGCTGGTGCAGGATGCCGCCTACAGCACGATGCTCCGAGAGAAACGGCAGCAGTTGCATGAGCGCATCGCCGCGGTCCTCGAGCTCGACTTCCCCGAGATACGAAGGACCCAGCCCGAAACCCTCGCCCGCCACTGCGCCGAAGCGGGTCTGACGGAAAAGGCAGTGGAGCTGTACATTTCGGCGTCGCAATGCGCGACCGCCGCGTCGAACAATATAGAGGCGGCGGCGCATCTCAAAAGGGCCCTCGCCCTAGTCAAGACGCTTCCGCCTCTGGCCCAGCGCACGATCGAACTGCGAAACCGGATCATGCTGGGTGGATGGTGGTGGTGGTCAGCCTGACGGCGCTCAAGGCACGACTTTCACGTCTCAGTATTTGAGTAATGGAGAGGCAGGAGGGAGAGATGATCGGAGATCTTGAAGGAAAGGTAGCCTTCGTGACCGGCGGGGCCAGTGGCATTGGCCTCGCCTTAGCGCGTGTCTTTGCCGAAGCAAAGCTAAAGGTAATGCTCGCTGATATTGAAGAAGACGCCCTGTATGCCGCGCTGGAGAACCTAAAGGCTTCCGGTGTTGAGGCACGCGGAGTCGTATGCGACGTGTCAGATCGCTCATCGGTGCAGCGCGCCGCAGGCGAAACGTTCGCAGTCTTCGGCAACGTTCATGTCGTATGCAACAATGCGGGTGTCGGCGTAGGGGGACCCATCGAGTCGATAGCCCCGGCGGACTGGGATTGGATGATCGGCGTCAATCTGATCGGTGCAATCTACGGCGTTCAGGCGTTCCTACCACATATCAAGGCGCATGGAGAGGGCGGCCATATCGTTAATACCGCGTCCATGGCAGGTCTAATTGGTCCGCCCGGAATAGCACCGTACAATGCCTCAAAGTCCGCGGTGATCAGCCTGACCGAGACGCTCGCTGCCGAGTTGGCCGGCACTGAAATCGGGGTGAGCGTGCTGTGTACGGCGTTCGTGCGTACGCGAATCGCGACGAGCGCTCGAAACCGCCCGCCACGCTTCGGCGCTCGCCTCGACGAGCCAGCCAACCCGCAAATGGCCGCCCTGGTCGACGCCGGGTTGGATCCAACAATTGTGGCCCGCCGCGTTTTAGCGGCAATCCGAGAAAATGATCTCTACATCCTTACGCATCCGGAGTTGCGCAGCGCAATTGCGGGACGTTTCGACCAGATACTTGCTGCTTTCGACAAATCCTCAATCCAAGTGTGAAACCGGTAGTCTGCCGCGCGTCTGCTTAGCCTTCGGTAGCGGTGCAAAACGGCGAATCGCCTGATGTCCGAATCGGTAGAGTCGAGGATGGGCGCGGTAGCTTGGCGCCTATGGCCAACGCCCCGTTTCCCATCCCCGCTCATCAAACCGGGCGTGCCGATTTCCGGCACCCGGCTTTCCGACTGGCTTCACCGCAAGGCACACGGAGACAAACTAACCGCACGCGGCTTCGGCACGGTGAGTAACTCTCCTTCGCCCCTCGACACAGCAATCTCCGGCGGCGCCTGTCATTGATGGTGTTTGCAGGCTCATCGCCAATCACCACGACCTCGCCATCTTCAAAAGCGCACCAGAAGTCGGGGCCCTTTGCTCCGCCGGCATTACCCGGCATCAACGCTCTTATTGCCCCGTCCGACTCCCGCCGTGACCACCGCCTATTGCGATGCTGAGGCCGCTACCCTCGTCCGCGACGGGTCTCCCCCTGTAACTGCGAACCACCCTTCCGACGTGCCGTGCCCACTACCCCGGCGGATCGCGTGGGTGCGCGTGTCGATTACTTCCCCACGCGTGCGGCCTTCCCCAAATGACCGGAGGGTCGGCATCCGCATTCGAACTTTCGAGGCCTGCTCGGGCTTCACTTTGTTACGGCCCATCGGATCGCTCAGCGGCCCAAGGCCGCCTTCGTCGCAGGGCTTCGACCCAGCCAGTTACCCGGCCGTGCCGCCTGCCAGCTTCCGGACCAATCGACAATTATCCGGGTGAGACCCTCCCTCACTGGTAGTTCGCGCCCTCGGGGCGCACGGTCATTCGCGTCGGTTTGGCCGGTGATCCGCAACTTCCAGTCTCCCCCCATGAGCAGACGTTTTCAGGCTCCGTCGGCATGTCTCAAAGATGCCAATAACGGTCATCCCGCATCGTCGGTTTTGCGCGCGGTGAGGCTTAGGAACAGCATCGCTCCGTAGAATGTGCCGCTTGCAACGCGCCGCTCCGCCTCCCGCTCGAAGCCTTCGACCAGCACCTGTCCGATCTCGCCGGCCCGGCAAGCAGCCGTGGTGCCGCGCGAGACTAGAGTCAACAGGTAGTCAGGACTCGTCGTCTGCACGTAACCGTGCGGCTGAAGCGACTCCACACGAAATCCCGCTGCGCTGGCGAGAGCGGGAAGCTGTCGCATGATGTAGGGTGCGTGCACCAAATTTCGCAGCACCGCACCTACAGCAGACTGCATCGGATCGTCGTCAAACAGTGCCACGGTAAGGGTTGCGAAGTCGCCGTCGAAAATAACGAGCTGTCCGCCTGGCTTAAGAACCCGCCAGGCTTCAGTCAACGCGCTCTTCGGGTCAGCCAAATGGGAATAGACGGTGTGCGCGATAACAAGATCAAACGAAGCATCCGGCTGCCCAGTCGACGCCGCGTCGCCAAGTGCGAAGGATACCTGCGGGTCGCCCTTGAACGCCTCGCGTGCCATGTTGACGAACAAAGAACACGGGTCGACTCCCATCAGCCTAGCCGGCTTCACGTGCTGCATGATGAGCTTCGTCGCAGCGCCATTACCGCAACCAACCTCGAGCGCGTTGGCGCCCCGGATAACAATCTCCCCCATATAGCGCGCGCAGATCGACTGGATGGCCGGCTCGGCCGCCCGGACGTTCATCGACCTCGCGATTGCGTCAAGCACCTCAGGCGGCTGCGCTTCAATGTGCATGAGCAGATCAGTCAAAGCGACGCCCTCTGTCCCTCACCAATATCCGGCAAGGCCAAGATGCACGAAGACCTCGCGCCGAAGCTCGGCCAAATGTGGATCGCCGCGATGTCGCGGATACGGTCGGGTATTCACGACCTCGGCCCTGATGCACGCGGGGCGCTCGCTCAGCACGATAACTCGGCTGGCGAGGAACACGGCCTCTTCCACGTCATGGGTAACCAGAAGCGCGGTGAAGCCCGCCTGCTGCCAGAGCGACACGAGTTCGCCCTGCATGGCGATCCGTGTCAGCGAGTCGAGCTGGCCCAAGGGCTCGTCGAGGATAAGAAGCTTCGGATCGTTAACCAGCGCCCGCGCTAGAGCCGCACGTTGCGACATGCCCCCGGAAAGCTGGCGTGGATAAGCGTTGGCGAAACCAGTCAGGCCGACCAGGCGCAAGGCATCATTGACGCGTTCGCGATGGCTCCGAAGCAGTCCGCGCGCTTCCAGCCCTACCGCAACGTTGCTCCATACCGTCCTCCACGGATAAAGCGTTGGATCCTGGAAAACGACGATGCGTGCCGGATCCGGCCCTTCAATCGCCTCGCCGTCCATGAACACGCGGCCGACTGTGGGAAAGTCAAGTCCGGCAACCAGCCGCAACAAAGTTGATTTACCGCAGCCGCTCGGCCCCAAAATCGCAACGAACTCTCCAGAGCCGACGCGCAGGCTGATGCGCTCGAGCACCGGCAGCGGCTGCCCTTCCAGCTCGAAACAATGGCTCACCTCGCAAATCGAAAGGGTTGCCCCGCGGACCTGACGATGATCGGTTGAGCGCACTTTTTCGGAAAAGGCGAGAGGGGCTACCATCGCACAAGCCCTTTCTGCCAAGCCAACAGCCGGTCGCGCAGGCGGAACAGTAGGGTGATCAAACCCGAGAATATCAATGCCATGATCAGCAGCGCCGCGTACATGTTGGCGTAGGCGGCCCACCCCTGGGCCCATTGCAGGTACCAACCGAGGCCGGCCTTCACACCGAGCATCTCGGCCACCACCAGGACAGCGACCGAGTTGCCGAGACCCATGAAAAGTCCGACAAACACATGCGGCATCGCCGCCGGAATGGCGACTTTGAGAACGAGAAAGCGTTGGCTTGCACCGAGGGTACGCGCGATGTCGTAATAGGCGCTACTCACGCTGGCGACGCCTGACCAAGTGAGAACAGTGACCGGGAACCCGGTGGCGAGCGCAATCAGAAACGTGCTGGCGCTGTGGCTCGAAGGGAAGGCGAAGAACGCGATCGGCAGCCACGCGGTCGCCGGGAGCGGACCGATAAGTCGCAAGATCGGGTGGATCCAATAACCGACGGCGGGCGACCACCCCATCCCCACGCCGACAGCGAAGCCAATCGCAGCACCAAGAAAATAGCCGCCAGCCAGCAGGTGTAACGAGGCGAGGATGCCTTCGCCGAGGCGAGCCCAATCCTCGATAACGACTTCCAGGATAGCCTGTGGCGGAGGAAAAAACGGCATCGGAAGGAGGCCGAGTTTTGCCGTCACCGCTTCCCAAGCGCCGAGAAACAGTGCGAGCACGAGCGCCCAAGGTACAAGCCGTCTTGCGGGCCGGAAGCCGGCAAATCGAACGTCGGCAAAGGAAACGACTGCCAGCGCGGCCGCGAGGGCGCCGAAGCCAGCAGCGAGGTCGCCGGTGTAGGCCCAATCGGTCCCAGGCTGGTCGGACCACAACGCTGTGAGCACGGCGACTGCGAGCCATGCCGTCGCCGCCATTAATCCACCAATCCATGGTCTATCTGCTGCACGCGGACCCGCAACGAAAGCCCCCATTGACACGCGGCTCACTTTGTCGATGGCGGAACTCATCCCAGCCGCCTCCGGTTAACTCAGAACGTCGACACAGATCCGTTCGGCAAACTTTGCAGGATCACTGCTCCGCTTGATCACGCTCACCTGCCTGAGTTCGTCCGCGTAGAGCGAGATTTGCTCCTTGAGCGCTGCTCCAACCGGATGATTATGGTGTGTGTGGCTTGCGAGCATGGCGGCGAGATCTTGCACCGAGCCTTTGCCACCATAGCCAGAGTACACTGCGGCGGCGTCGGCCGGGTCGCGAGCGACCAGGTCGCCAGCCTCGAGCACCGATCGTGTCAACGCGCTTGCCGCCGCGCGTTCATCACGGATGAGACTCCCGCGGATGGCGAGCACGCAGCAGATTCGGTCGGCGAATGCCCCGGATAGGTTGGTGGCAACTTCGTTCAGCTTTCCGCCCTTGAGCCAGAGATAGGTGCGCGGGTCATTATCGGCGAGCGCGTGCGCCTCGCCCTTCTCGACAGCGAGCGGGAGCAGATCGGCCGGGTATTGGCGCCAATCAACGTCCTTGATCGGATCGATGCCCCCCTTGGCCAGCATGATGGAAAAGAAGTTCTTCGCCGGGCTTGCTTGGTCGCTAATGGCGATGGACTTGCCGCTCAGCGATTCTAGCGTGGTGATCCGGGCGGACTTGGACCCGAGAAGTCGTATGCAGCCGCCGTGCACGCCAGCACTGATGCGAACATCGAATCCCTGCTCTAATGGCTTGAGCCAACGCAGGGCCATGCCGATGCCGGCATCCGCCTTGCCAGTCGCGATAGCCTCGAGCAGTTGTTCGGTCGAGCCGCCGAAGTTGATGAAGTCGACATCAAGATTATGCTTCGCAAAAACTCCCCGCTCCTTCGCTACAGGCGCCGCCGCAGTGCAGACTGAGGTCGCATTCCAGGCGAGCGTGAGCGCACGCTGAGGGCCCGATAGCCCTTGCCCGGTCATGGCAGCGCGGCAAAGAGGGAATTCCCTGAGAGGGTCGGGAAGAGACCCGCCCCAAGCCGTCAGCGCGCGGGCCGCGCTGATCATCGCGAACGGCGCTGTGGCGCCGAAGGCGCCGGCAAAGGCGAGCGCCGCGCGGCGGGAGAGGCGCCGTTGCGCCAATTCGGCCATCTCGTTCGTCAATTTCCTGCTGTTTTCGCCCGTTTCCATTATCGTGCTCCAGGAACTCATCCGTTCAAATGGACGCGGAGACACTAGGCTGTTCGGTCGGCGATTTTGCTTCGGATCGCCCGTCGTTGCGAACACGTCAACGCGACATAACCGACTTTCCGAGTTTGTTACAAAAGACTGTCGCGTCGGCGCACTGATGTCCAATGCATAATTCTTCTAGAATTCCATGCCGATTAGACATACATTGACACCCATGGACCTGAGGCGCCTACGAACATTTGTTGCCGTCGCCGAGTTGGGCACGGTGTCGAAAGCTGCGGTGCGCCTGCGCATAGGGCAGCCGGCCTTATCGCGGCAGCTCGGCGATCTTCAGCAAGAATTGGGCCTCACACTGTTTGACCGCGTTGGGCGCGGTCTCATCTTGACAGCAGCAGGCGAGCAGTTCCTTGCGGACTGTCGCCACGTATTGGCCCACATCGACGCGGTCCGCGAACGGGCCGAAGTCCTCCGCCGTGGAGACAGTGGGGTGCTGAAGCTTGCCGCTCCGCCGCACACCATCGAGAGCGTCTTGTCAACGTTTCTGCCTCGATACGCTGAGCGCTTTCCCGACGTCCATGTGAAACTGAGCGAAGCTCTTGGTCCCGAGCAGACGCCCTTGCTCGAACGCGGCGACGTTCATGTAGGCATCAGACATGATCAGGGCGACCGCCGCTTCGAGAGTCGGGTCTTGCCGCCAGATGAGGTCTTGGCCGCTTGCGCAGCATCGTTCGAGCTTGGCCAAGCCGGCCATATTGATATCGGCCGGCTCGCGTCTTATCCGTTGCTATTGCCGGATTCGGGCTACTCCATCCGCAGGCTGTTCGACGCAGCCTGCCGCCTTGCGGACGTTAGGCCAAATGTTCTGCTCGAGAGTCGTGCACCGCACACCCTGCTTGCGCTGGCGGAGGCTGGACAAGGCGTGGCAATCATCACATCGCTCCTGCGAACGGATCGCTACAAGCTGCGAATTCTTCGCGTGACGCATCGCCGCAAGCCAATTCGAGAACGATTTGCAATCCAATGGGACAAGCGTCGCCCCTTGCCGCCCTACGCCGAAAGCTTTTGCGAGGCGCTTGCGGAGTATATTCGTGAAGTCCTGCCGATCACACATCCGACCGAGAGCAAAATGGGCGGCGCGCGGAAACAATCCGCTATTCGAAAATCTCGCCAACGGCGAGGTAGTTCAAGGGTGGGCACGCGCGGAAAGCTGGGGGCCTACGAACAATGACCGGTTTGGTCCAGACTGTGTGAAAACCCCGTCGATGCTATGATTCTCTTGCTGAATCGGCGGGGGAAGTGATGCGGGGTTTCGTTCAAGGGGCGGATCGGCAGCAGACGACGCTGTTGCCGGAATGCCTTGATGATTGGGTCGACGAGAGCAATTCTATTCGCGCGGTCGATGTGTTCGTGGATGCGTTGGAACTGCGCGACCTCGGGTTCGATGGCGTTGATCCTGCGGCGACCGGCCGGCCGGCGTACCATCCTTCGCCGATGCTCAAGCTCTACATTTACGGCTATCTCAACCGGGTCCAATCGAGCCGGCGGCTGGAGCGCGAGGCTCGCCGCAATCTCGAGGTGATGTGGCTGACCGGACGGCTCGCGCCGGATCACAAAACCATCGCCGACTTCCGCAAGGACAATGGCCCGGCGATCAAGAACGTTTGCGCGCAATTCGTCGAGTTGTGCCGCAAGATGGGCCTGCTGACAAAGGCCAGCGTTGCCATCGACGGCAGCAAATTCAAGGCCGTGAACAGTCGCGACAACAACTTCACGCAAGGCAAGATCCAGCGCCGCCAGAAGCAGATCGAAGAGAGCGTGGCGCGCTACTTGAGCCAGCTGGACACCGCCGACCGCCAGACTGCCGCAGGAGAAGAGCCGTCGGAAACGGTGCTGCTGACCAAGACGCGGCTTAGGGGAAAAGCTGGCGAAGCTCGAAGAAGAAGAGCTAATGGCATGCCCCACCGCGGCAAGGTTTGTTAATCATCCGCAGCATAACCGCGTCAGAACGAAGTTGGGTTTATCTGATCAGTCCGGGCCTGAGGTCATTGGAACAGAATCAGATCATCTGCCTGGCAAGAAGCATCGGATTGTCAGGTGCTTAGCCCACAGCGGCCACACCATCGTCCGGCCGAATTTGTTGGGCTGCCGAAATAACGGCATCGTCGGGAACTTCAACCCACTCATTCTCAATACGGACTCGATAATGACCATTGCTCGATTTCCACTCGGGATCTTTGACCACATATCCGTCAGCGAACGAGCAACATAGAGTCTTTCCGCTCGCGTGATGATTAAACCATTCCTTCAGTGGCGAGTTCGCCCCGGCCGCCGTCATCCCGTGCGAGCGCTGGTCCGCAGAACAGTAAAAGGAAAAGCAGAAGCCGATCATCGCCTCCGGCTGCTCCTGCTCCAGCACGCCTCAACAAGTAGCGAAATCACGATTACGCAGAGTTTACAGGCAATTCAGCTGTGCTGCTCGCGACCGCCTGCCTGTCCCAATTGAAGTCCGCCCTCACATCAGCGCCCCGCTTGCCGCAAACCCGGTGTGGCTTGCAACAAAGTTCCTGACGTGTTCGGGTACCGGTACGCTATCGATATCGCAGCGGGCTTGAATTTCTTCGGCTACTTGGTTGGAAACATCCTCGATCCAGTGCTCAAGTGTGTTGAAGGCCACGACGCGAACCGGAGCGTTGAATTGGCCGGTTAGGAGATCGGAGATGATCGTTTCGAGGTCATCCCGCTCGATCTCTTTTTCAGGGCAATCACTGCGTGACGCGCCGAAACTATCGAACACAAGGTAGACTGTCTGATCAGCGCCGTAAGGCACTCCCGTCAGCAAACAATTTGGCATATGCACCGCCATGTTGCTCTCCTTCGATCGAGGTTACTATAAGGTCTGCCATGCTACTTCTAGTCGGAAGCCGACAATCTGGATGCACTGTTGCGCAAATTTTGTACGGCATTTGGCCCGCCTTTTAGCGCCATGCAGCCGGGCATGATTGCCGAGTCGCGCGCCCGGCGCCATCCTTATGAACCCGAGGATCGGCGCCAAATTCGCCGTGGATCGTTTCTCTGCATCGGCTTTGTCCGTAACGGGAAAAGATCAGCAGCTTCGGTGAGAGCGCGCCCTCGCCGTTCGCGGCTGACGCAGTCCGGCCCACGCGATTGGTCCGGTAAGGCGCGGAAGCGCATCCAGATAAGCGCAGAGCGGTACCTTTTCATTGTCCTTGCCAGAATGCAGCGCGTTGAGTCTGAGACGCCGTCGACGCCGAGACCACGGCCGCCACTCGTTAGCGCATGGGTGCACACGCCTGCGTAGCTCCACGCGCCGATCTGCTTCTCACGTAGAGGTCGTGACGTTGGTCAGCATGATTCGGTCAAGTGGTGCGGCGCGTGTCCAAGACCTGACCGGAGATCCGCGTTCCATCCCCTGATCGACCTTCCTTGGGCGGATTCACTTTCCGTCGATCCGCAAGCCAATAGCAGAAGCATTGGACAAGCAAGATTGCGAATCGCACCAATCGCTCGAACTCCGTTAACCACGGATACTCGCGGTGCTCGGGATTGACGACCAAATTGCTCGTTTCATTCAGGTTTCGCGGAAAGCGCGGGAAAAGCTATCGAAGGCCGGCTTCATGATGTACTCGAAAAACGTACGCTCTCCGGTCTTGATGTAGATGTCGGCCGGCATGCCGGGTGTCGGGATGAATTCAGGCATGCGCTTGAGAATATCGTCTTGGTCTAGACGCACCCGAACCACATAGAATTCCCGACGCGTGTCACTCGCAGGGCGTGTATCGGCCTTGACCTGTACTTGCTCCGCCAATGCGTCCGCTGACACGTAGATGACGCTCGCGCCGACCATGGGCGTGATGCGCTGGTTGAGCGCCGACAGCCGCACCAGCGCCTCCTGACCTACGCTCACGTGCGAAATGTCCTTGGGACTCACATGTGCCTCGATGACGCGCTCTTCGCCTATCGGTAGGAGCTCAAGCAGCACGGCGCCAGGAGAGACGACGCCGCCCGGTGTATGGAAGTTCCTCTTCACCACGATGCCCCGGACCGGCGAGCGAACGTCGACCCGGTCGACGACATCCTGCGCGGCGCGAATCTGCTCCTCCACGTCATCCAGGTCCGCTTCGGTCTCGCGCAGCTCCTTGATCGCATCCCGGAGCGCCGTCGAGTGGAGCTGGGCTATTCTTTCGTTCGCCTGAGAGATCCTCTCCTTCGAATCGGCGATGCGGCCAAGATACTCGCCGAGCTCTCCCTCGAGACTCGCCTCGGAGCGTTGCAGCGCCAGCACATCCGACTTGCGGACCAACTGCTGGCGAAGAAGCGAATTCTTGTCCTTCAGCTCTTCGGCGAACAGCGCAATACGCTGTTGGGTGGACTGCACTTGAGCCTGATATCCGCGGATGCTTTCCTCCAGCCCGGCGATTTGCTTCATGAGTACGCTTTCCTGGGTCACGAGACTAGTCCGGCGTGCCCTCAGTTCGGTACGTTGCCGCTCAAGGACCGCTTTGATTTCCGGATCACGTGCGCTCGCGCTGAATGCTGCGGGAGTTTCGATTGTCTCTGAAGAGCTCATTTCAGCTTCGAGACGCGCCTTCATGGCGAGCAGCCGATACTTTTTTAAGACCAACCGCCTCAGCTTGGAGTTGGCAGCGGTGTCGTCCATGCGAACCAGCACCTGGTTCGCCTCCACGGCATCACCGTCCTTTACCGCAATCTCGCGTATGATGCCGCCCTCGAGGTGCTGGACCAGCTTGTTCTGTCCGGTAGCCACGAACGTGCCCGAGGTGACGACCGCACTGTTCAGTGGTGCGACTCCGGCCCAAACACCGAAACACCCGAGCCAAACGACCAGCATGGCGAGGCCGGTGAAGATGGGCCATCTGGCGCTCAGCGGAACGCCGCGGTACCACTCACCGGTGCTGTCCTTTTTTGCTTTCATGCTGTCCTCCCGCGCGGTCACCTCACGGGCCAGAGGATTCGATGCGTTGCGGCTGCTCCGGCTTACCTGCGGCGGCCCCACCGGGCGACCGAACCAGGCGGTGCAGCACGTCGCTCGGAGATCCGAATGCTTCGGCCCGTCCGGCCCGCAGGATGAGCACTTTGTCCACGCTGTTCAGCAGCGCAGGGCGCAGGGTTACCACCACCGCGGTGACCCCCCGCTTCTTGGCGCGCTGCAGGGTCTCGGTTAGAGCCAGCTCCCCCGCCGCGTCGAGATTCGAGTTGGGCTCGTCGAGGACGACGAGGCACGGATCACCGAAGAATGCCCGGGCGAGCGCGATGCGCTGCTTCTGTCCCCCGGAGAGCGGTCCGCCGCCGCGGTCGAGCACGGTCTCGTATCCTTGCGGCAGCTGACAGACCATGTCGTGGATGCCCGAGAATATCGCCGCCTCATAGATGCTCGCGTCGGGCAGGTCGTCCCGCATGCGGCAGATGTTCTGCTTGATCGTCCCGGGAAATAGCTCGACCTCCTGCGGCAGGTAGCCGGTATATTCGCCAAACTGGCGGCGATCCCAGTTGCGCAGCTCTGTTCCGTCCAGCCTGACCTTGCCGGCGGTCGGCACCAGACAGCCCACCAGAATGCGCGCGAGGGTCGACTTGCCCGACCCAGACGGTCCGACAATGGCAAGAGACTCTCCGGGCGCGAGCTCGAGCGACACGCTATTGAGCACCGGTTCCTTCGAGCCGGGCGGCAAATACAAGACCCGATCCACGGTCAGGCGCCCTTGCGGCTTGGGCAGGCGCAGCTTCGGCGTCTCGCGCTGGAATGACTCGACCGCCTGCTTGACACGCGCATAGGCCGATCGCGCCTGAACGCAGCTGCGCCATCCCTCGATCAGCCCCTCGAGCGGCTGCAGCGCGCGGCCGACGATGATTGCGGCCGCGATCATCATGCCGCCGGTGATCTCGGCGTTGAGGGCCAGATAGGCGCCCACGCCGAGGATCGTGATCTGGGTCACGAGCCGGACGAACTTCGACGCACCGCTTATCCAGAAATTCCGGTCAAGGGCTTGGCTCTGCACCGTCAGGGCCGGCGCCTGCCGGCGACCCCAATGAAGAATGCTCTCGCTCAGCATTCCCATCGCATTGATCACCTGCGAATTTCGCGCCAGCGACTCGGCCGCCGCATCGGCCTCAGCAGCATGCAGGCCTGCCTCGCTCAGACGCTCCGAGGTCGCTTTCTGGTTGAGCACCGCAATCAGCACCAGTGCCAAGCCCGACACGACAGCGATTAAGCCGAGATCTCGGTGAATGAGAAATATGACTCCGAAGTAGAGGGGCGAGAGCGGCGCGTCCATCAGCATAAGCATGACGGGGCTCGAGATGAATCCCCGCACCTGGTGAAGGCTACGAATCGCCTGGATGGTCCCGCCCTCGCCGGCCCTGGCGTTGTTGATGCTGCTCGCCAGCACTGCACCGCCGAGCACCGCCTCCATCTTGGTCGCAAAACGCCCCAGCACCTGCCGACGCAGAATGTCGATGATCGAGAGGATGCCGATGAACGCCAGCGCGAGAGCCGAGAGCATCAGCAGTGTTTCGAGGCTGCGGCTCGTCAGCACGCGATCGGAAATCTGGAACAGGTAGATCGGCAGCGTGAGCATCAGCAGATTCACGACGACCGAAAATGCAGCGACCGCAATCAGGTTCGTGCGCGCGACCGAACGCCAGGTGGCCAGCGGATTGACAGGTCCAACATAGTCGCGGGCCTCGCCGCCGGGTGTGACGCGAAGGTGATCTGCAGAATGGCTGCGCGGCGGATTGTCCAGTATCTCGACGGCCGCCATGTTCGCCCCCGCTATAGGATAGCAAGTTCAGGGTCTGTTGGCTGATTCGTATCCGCGATCTCGGGAGGCGGCGGCGCAGTGTCAGACGCCGACGCGGCGTCGGCCGAAGACCCGGTATCCTGCGGTGGAACTGCGCTATCGCTGCTAAGGTTAACGCCGTAATCGGTGTACTCGGTTCCGGTGTGCAGAGCGTTTTCTGGTGGCGGTGGCTCATCGTTCAAGGCGATCACGTCGCCTGCGGCCTTATCGACCGGCGCCGCATCCGCAACAGTGTCGCTGGCCACGGTCCCGGTGTCGGCCGGATCTGACACGTCGCTGGCCGGATCGCTCACTGTGGCAGCTGTTGTCGTCGGCGCCGGCTCGGTCGTCTCAACTGGCGCCGCATCCGCAACAGCGTCGCTAGCCACGGTCCCGGTGTCGGCCGGATCTGACACGTCGCTGGCCGGATCGCTCACGGCGGCAGCTGTTGTCGTCGGCGCCGGCTCGGTCGTCTCAACTGGCGCCGCATCCGCAACAGCGTCGCTGGCCGCGGTCCCGGTGTCGGCCGGATCTGACACGTCGCTGGTCGGATCGCTCACGGCGGCAGCTGTTGTCGTCGGCGCCGGCTCGGTCGTCTCAACTGGCGCCGCATCCGCAACAGCGTCGCTGGCCGCGGTCCCGGTGTCGGCCGGATCTGACACGTCGCTGGTCGGATCGCTCACGGCGGCAGCTGTTGTCGTCGGCGCCGGCTCGGTCGTCTCAACTGGCGCCGCATCCGCAACAGCGTCGCTGGCCGCGGTCCCGGTGTCGGCCGGATCTGACACGTCGCTGGTCGGATCGCTCACGGCGGCAGCTGTTGTCGTCGGCGCCGGCTCGGTCGTCTCAACTGGCGCCGCATCCGCAACAGCGTCGCTGGCCGCGGTCCCGGTGTCGGCCGGATCTGACACGTCGCTGGTCGGATCGCTCACGGTGGCAGCTGTTGTCGTCGGCGCCGGCTCGGTCGCCTCAACGACTGGCGCCGCATCCGCAACAGTGTCGCTGGCCGCGGTCCCGGTGTCGGCCGGATCTGACACGTCGCTGGTCGGATCGCTCACGGTGGCAGCTGTTGTCGTCGGCGCCGGCTCGGTCGCCTCAACGACCGGCGCCGCATCCGCAACAGCGTCGCTGGCCACGGTCCCGGTGTCGGCCGGATCTGACACGTCGCTGGTCGGATCGCTCACGGTGGCAGCTGTTGTCGTGAGCACCGGCTCGGTCGCCTCAACGACTGGCGCCGCATCCGCAACAGCGTCGCTGGCCACGGTCCCGGTGTCGGCCGGATTTGACACGTCGCTGCTCGGATCGCCCAAGGTGGCAGCTGTTGTCGTGAGCACCGGCTCGGTCGCCTCAACGACTGGCCCCGCATCCGCAACAGTGTCGCTGGCCACGGTCCCGGTGTCGGCCGGATTTGACACGTCGCTGCTCGGATCGCCCAAGGTGGCAGCTGTTGTCGTGAGCACCGGCTCGGTCGTCTCAACGACTGGCCCCGCATCCGCAAGAGCGTCGCTGGCCACGATCCCGGTGCCGGCCGGATCTGACACGTCGCTGGTTACGTCGTTGGTCGGATCGCTCACGGCGGCAGCTATTGTCGTCGGCGCCGGCTCGGTCGTCTCAACGACCGGCGCCGCATCCGCAAGAGTGTCGCTGACTGCACTTAACGGTTGTGCCACGTCACCGGTCACCGGCGCGATCGTCCCGCCCATGTCATCGGTCAGCGTACCCGCGCTGTCGCTCACCGTTGCGAGCACCGGCTGCGCCGCCGCCTCGACCGGCGCGATCGTCCCGCCCACGTCATCGGTCAGCGTGCTTACGGTGTCGCTTACCGTTGCCAGCACCGGCTGCGCCGCCGCCTCGACCGGCGCGATTGAGCCGCCGACGTCATCGGTCAGCGTGCTTACGGTGTCGCTCACCGTTGCGAGCACCGGCTGCGCCGCCGCCTCGACCGGCGAGATCGTCCCGCCCATGTCATCGGTCAGCGTACCCGCGCTGTCGCTCACCGTTGCGAGCACCGGCTGCGCCGCCGCCTCGACCGGCGCGATCGTCCCGCCGACGTCATCGGTCAGCGTGCCCACGGTGTCGCTTACCGTTGCCAGCACCGGCTGTGCCGCCGCCTCGACCGGCGCGATCGTCCCGCCCATGTCATCGGTCAGCGTACCCGCGCTGTCGCTTACCGTTGCCAGCACCGGCTGCGCCGCCGCCTCGACCGGCGCGATCGTGCCGCCCATGTCATCGGTCAGCGTACCCGCGCTGTCGCTTACCGTTGCCAGCACCGGCTGCGCCGCCGCCTCGACCGGCGCGATCGTCCCGCCCACGTCATCGGTCAGCGTGCTTACGGTGTCGCTTACCGTTGCCAGCACCGGCTGCGCCGCCGCCTCGACCGGCGCGATCGTGCCGCCCACGTCATCGGTCAGCGTACCCGCGCTGTCGCTTACCGTTGCCAGCACCGGCTGCGCCGCCGCCTCGACCGGCGCGATCGTGCCGCCGACGTCATCGGTCAGCGTGCTTACGGTGTCGCTCACCGTTGCCAGCACCGGCTGCGCCGCCGCCTCGACCGGCGCGATCGTGCCGCCCACGTCATCGGTCAGCGTACCCGCGCTGTCGCTTACCGTTGCCAGCACCGGCTGCGCCGCCGCCTCGACCGGCGCGATCGTGCCGCCGACGTCATCGGTCAGCGTGCTTACGGTGTCGCTCACCGTTGCCAGCACCGGCTGCGCCGCCGCCTCGACCGGCGCGATCGAGCCGCCGACGTCATCGGTCAGCGTGCTTACGGTGTCGCTCACCGTCGCCAGCGCCGGCTGCGCCGCCGCCTCGACCGGCGCGATCGTGCCGCCGACGTCATCGGTCAGCGTGCTTACGGTGTCGCTCACCGTTGCCAGCACCGGCTGCGCCGCCGCCTCGACCGGCGCGATCGTGCCGCCGACGTCATCGGTCAGCGTAGCCGCGCTGTCGGTCACCGTCGCCAGCACCGGCTGCGCCGCCGCCTCGGCCGGCGCAATCGTGCCGCCGACGTCATCGGTCAGCGTCGCCGCGCTGTCGCTCACCGTTGCCAGCACCGGCTGCGCCGCCGCCTCGACCGGCGCGATCGTCCCGCCGACGTCATCGGTCAGCGTCGCCGCGGTGTCGCTCACCGTCGCGAGCACCGGCTGCGCCGCCGCCTCGACCGGCGCGATTGAGCCGCCGACGTCATCGGTCAACGTCGCCGCACTGTCGCTCACCGTTGCGATCACCGGCTGCGCCGCCGCCTCGACCGGCGCGATCGTCCCGCCGACGTCATCGGTCAGCGTCGCCGCGGTGTCGCTCACCGTCGCGAGCACCGGCTGCGCCTCGACCGGCGCGATCCCTCCCACCACGTCATTGCTGAGACTGTCGACAGCTCCAAGCAGGGGAGCAAAGCCGATCATCGACGGGCTGAAAGAGTAGCACGTTGGACTGAACGGACTCGAGCGTTGACCCACCATGCATTTGAGTGCTTCCGAGGTGGGAATCCGCTGATAGCGGGTTGAGGGAACTATCTTCGATTGAGATGTGAGCGTTATGATGGCGGGACTCGGCATCATCGCCGCCTCCGCCGCCCCCTCGGCGGCGACTGCCTCATTGCGGGCCGTGCCCGGCTTGAGCGCATCGTCATGCGGCTGCGACAAAAGCCCCGTCGGATCGAGCTGGGCCGCAGGCGCCCCCGACGAGGCGGTGGGCCTTTTGACCGTCTCATCCTCTGCGCCCGTTTTCGAGGAATCAATAACCGGCGGATGGTCATTCGCCATCTGCGGCGCGGCGCCTGCCTGAGCCGTTTTGGCGACCTCCTGCTCGGCCGCCGCGGATTTGAAAATGCCGACAAGAAACTCGTCGCAGGCAATCAGCGGGGCAAGGAAGAACGACCAGGTCAAGAAATTGAAAGAGCCGGATCGCTTGTCCGCACGCTGCACCCCAGCTTCGAAGATTTTCCGCTCTTGTTCGAACAGTTCGCGTTTTTCTACTTCGTTCATCACTGCCGCCTTTTTTCTCGTTCGAATCAGAAATTACTCTCGCGCATTCCGTGCCGGGCGGGTCTTTCGGCGCATCAGGCGTCCGTGTCGTGCGACATGTCTGCCGGCATATGGAAATGCCCTCCATCAAATTGATCCGCGGGGCCCATTTGGGCGATCGCGTATTCGAGCGCGTCGTCGGACGACATCGAAGCGAGCGCGACCTGCATGTCACCCGAATGATCCGGACTATGCGCGCCGAAATTACCATGTGAGAAGTCGAACTTGGCCAACGCGTCACCCGGGTTACGATAAGTGTCGCCCTTGCCGCAGTCGTCGGATGGTTCGGGGTCGCAATAGTCCTTCTGCGGCGGGCCGTCGTCGTTCTTGGAGTCCTTCCAGCCGCCATCGTGCTTGGAGTAGTCCTCGCGACCCTCGTGAGCGTCATTCCACTTGACGTGCTCGCCGTTGCCGCCGTCGTCGAGCGTGGTTGGCTTGTGTTCCTCGCGTGGGACGCCGATTTCCGGAATCTTTGCCAATCCGAGAACGCTCGTAACCCAGCTCAGGATAGACATGGTTTCGCTCCTAACTTCGCGGTTGCGACGGGCCCATGCCTGCTCCGGATCCCGGCGCCCTCCCCCTACTGTCGTCGACGCGCCCCGATGGATGCAGCGCGCAAAACAAATTCACTCCTCATTCGAGCTGCCGCCGCATGGCCACGAGTTCTCTCCGGATCCACGCCTTGACCGTTCCCACCGGAACCCGGAGGTATTCGGCGATCTCCTCATGCGTATGCCCGTCGATGATCGCCAGAAGCAGGCTCGCGCGGCGCTTTGGCTCGAGTTGATCGAGCATGGTCCGTAGGGTCATGCTGTCTGGGATGCGAGACGCGGGGTTCGAAACCGTCTGTTCCCGCTCGCAGACGGCGTTCAGCGTGTGGTCTTCGAGCGCGAGTTCCCGCCTGGCGTTCTTCTGCATCCTGAGTGCTGTGTGACGGACGATCGCGTAGATCCAGCCCCGCGCGGATCCGCGTGCAGGATCGAAGCTTTTGGCACATCGGAGAATTTGCGCGAATGCATCGTGGATGACGTCCTCCGCACGCGACCTGTCGTGGACGATCCGGTGCGCCACCGCGCGCAACTGGTCCTTCTCCCGGGCGTAGATCTCGCCAACGGCAAACTGCGATCCGGCGGCGCACTCGATTAGCGCCGTTTCGTAATTCAGAGCCGTCTCGCAATTGAGATAGGTATCATCCTGCGCTGCGTCGGAGCGAGACTCTACCTTTGTGAAGTCGGCTCCGTGGTGGGGCATGGTCGAAGTCACCCCTTCGTAACGCAGACGCAACTATTCCCGTGCAGCGAATATCGCTGGCTTGCATTTCCAGAACACTGATGGCTTGCATTTCCAGAAAACTGGTGGCTTGCATTTCCTGATGCGGAATGAGCCGTTGGAGGAAATCAACTTTGATGCTGAAAATTGTTTCAATCTACGCCATCACAAAATCGTGACGCTTTCGTCAGGGCGCAGCCGGCGCTTAACACTTCATGCTCGCTTGCCACGCGAGTGATGCTCACTTGCCACGCGAGCCGCGGTGACCTGCACGCGATGGACATGATTTTGATTTTGCAATTTGATTTTGCCCCGGCGAGTAACACTTCTTGCTCGCTTGCCACGCGAGTGATGCTCACTTACCGCGCGAGTCGCAGTGACCAATCGCAGCCCGCGAGGGACATGATTTTGATTTTGCCTCGGCGAGGGTTCCAGCCTCGCAGCACCGATAGACAATCTCGTCGACGGATTTCAAAACGCGAAATTTTAGAGCCAGTCATGGCGCATGAAGGTCCAATGTTTTCTCTTAGTTCGAAGTGCGCGCCAGGAACTGGACGTCGCTCGGAACCTTAAGGGGCCTGGACGTGCCATCTCGCTTGATCGAGGAGGAGTGGCGTGAGCGCCTGCAGTGATTTTGATTGCGATCTCCTCGAGTTCACACGGCATCGACAAGCGTTATTGAACGACAAGCGTCATTCCTTATCGGCAAAATTCGAGCGACGTTGCATCCAGATTGGCGGTTTCTGACTAGAGAGGTGGATGGCAGCTGTTACTACAGCGCCATCAACACCCAAGGAATGTAACATGACGGCACAACACGTTGACAGCGACCTTATCCTGTTTGAGGGCTGAGCACATGGACCTGCACGATGATACCATCGACGAACTGAGCGGCGACGGCGCGATCATCATCGGCCAAGCGAAAGCGGGCGCCATCTGCTACTGGCTCACGATAGTACCGGTGGCAGGACCTGTCGTCGCAGAAGGCTCCATCACTGGGCCTGAGGAGTTCATGAGGATGATCATGAACGCGACTGGTCCGAAGTTGGTTATGCAGGATGGTTATGTCGTAACGCTCCGATGCGAGGGCGGCGCTACGGGCGTTCGATGGGTGAAAGCTCTCGCGGACTGTGATCCGACAGAACAATGCCCTTCTCGGAACGATGCCCTCCCAGTCCTGTATTGAGTGTTAGAGGGCAGCGCTTAGGTCTCGCTCCGAAGCCGAACGGAATTGGCGAATCGAATCGTCACCATCGAAAACGCAGACATTCCGGTGAACAGTGTTTCGCATGCTTCCAGGATGGGCAAGTCCAAGCCATCGCTGGACCCCAATCAGAATGATTTAGATGCACCTCATTGACCCAGCCTGGACTTGTAGCTGGTCAACTCGGCAATGGCAGCACCGATCGCCTATCCGGTCGGCGGATTGAAACGTGAATTTAGGGACTCGTTGTCCCGCATGACGGCCATTGTTTTTGGCTGCTGGAGTGCGCTTGATCGAGAATGGCGCGAGCGCTCGCAACGAGCTTGATTGGGATTTCTTCGACGACGAGCGGCATCAATGGACGGCAAGGGTTATGCCGCGCAAAAATTTACGCGACGTTGCATCCAGATTGGCGACTTCCGACTAGAGGATAGTGGTAGCCGTTAGTAACGGCGCCATCAACATCACGAGAGAGTACAAGGAGAGTAACATGCATGAACTTACCCACCCTGTTGAACTGCGCGACGAGGAACTCGAGCTCGTAGCCGCTGGCTCCGGCTGCCGCTGCCACAACGGCTCACTCATCAATGTCAGCGATAACGTTGTGCAGGCCAACGTCGCTGGAATCGTTGTGGGTGACAACAAGCAAACGAACTTCAACATCGGCTAATGCAATGAATTGGCGCGAGAACCGCTTCTCCGTAGCGGAGAGCGGTTCTCGACCGCATTGTGCGGTACCCATCCGCAGCCGTGCCGCGGCGGAGAGATACTACGCGCAGCCCTTGAATTGACGAATGAGAGCGTAACAACAAGGTGCGACCATGGCGACACGGCCAGCTCTATTTCGCCAGGAAGCAATCGACTTTCTGCATCAGCGCCACAGCTGGGGCGAGGTCGTATCGCTGCAGCCGATATCGAGCATGATGCTCAGCTGGACTCTCGCGGGCCTTGTTGCATTCATTTTGGTTTTTATCTCCATCGCTCAATACGCCCGCAAAGAAACCGTCACGGGCTATCTAACTCCCACCTTCGGAACGGCCAAAATTTTGGTGCCGCAACAGGGCTTCATCAAAGAACTCCACGTCAAGGAGGGTCAGGAGGTTGCCGAGGGCGCCCCGCTCCTGACGATAGTCACTTCCCAAATCAGCGCCAACGGCGATGACGTCAATGCCGCCGTTCTCGAAGCGCTGACGCGGCAACGCAAGGTGGTCGAGCGACAGATCGCTGCGGAAGAGCGCCGGACCACCTCCGAACACGAGCGCCTCGCCTCTACAACCAAGGCGATCGAGGGGGAGATTGCCCAACTCGAAGACCAGCGCAATATCCAGAACGAACGGCTGAAGCTTTCCGAGAGTTTTGTATCGACGGGCGCTACGCTAATAGCGAAGGGGGCGTTGCCGGCCATCGAGCTGAAGCGCCGCGAGCAGGCGGCGCTCGAGCAAGCGCAGAACCTAGCGTCGCTCGATCAGCAGATCACTGTACGACGCAGCCAGTTGACTGATGCCCGGCATACGCTCGAGCAACTTCCGACCGTTGCCGCAGAAAGGCTTCGCGTACTGCGCGGCGATCTCTCCTGGATCGAACAGCGCAGCGCCGAGGTAGACGGACGACGGGCCTACGTTATCAAGGCGCCGACGAGTGGGCGCGTGTCCACGCTGCAGGCGACCGTCGGCAAGGTCGCTGATCCAAAGCATATGCAGCTCGAAATCATCCCGCTTGATTCGAGCTTGCAGGCGGAGCTGTTCTTTCCGACGCGCGCGTCCGGATTCGTGCGCCCCGGCCAGCAGGTCAGGATACTTTACGATGCGTTTCCCTATCAGAAATTCGGCACCTACCGCGGCACCGTGGCAAGGGTCTCTCACACGATCCTGACCGGCAATGATGCTACCGGGCCGATCACCCTCAAAGAGCCGGCGTACCGCGTGACTGTGCTTCCCGAGCGGCCCGATATCGATGCCTATGGGCGCAAGATGCCGCTTCAGCCAGGCATGCTGCTCAAGGCCGACGTGATCCTCGAGCAGCGCTCGCTGATGTGGTGGCTGCTTGACCCAATGTTGAGCGCAAGGATGTAGCCACATGCAGGGACTGTTGAACTTCAGCGGACGCGGGTTCCTCCCGGTCATCAGGCAGACAGAGGCAGCGGAATGCGGGTTGGCATGCCTTGCCATGGTAGCGTTCTATCATGGCCATCGAACTGACATGAATAGCCTGCGGCGGCGGTACGCAGTCTCGCTGAAGGGTGTCACTCTCCGCGACCTCATGGAGATAGCGGCTCACCTGGGCCTCGCGTGCCGGCCGCTGCGAATCGAGGTTGACCATCTGTGCCAACTGCGTCTCCCGGCTATCCTGCACTGGGACATGGATCATTTCGTTGTCCTGAAGGCGTGCAAGAAACACGGAATCGTGGTTCACGATCCGGCCGCCGGCGAGAAATGGTTCCCCATCACGGAAGCATCGAGACATCTCACCGGAGTCGTACTTGAACTCTCACCCACCGAAGAGTTCTGCCGCACAGACCAGAGAGTGCGACTACCGTTCTCAGCATTCTGGAGCGGAATGAGGGGAAACTCTCATGTCTTAACGCAGATATTGGTTCTCTCGGTGGTCATCGAGATCCTTATCCTCGCCGCTCCCTTCTACATGCAGCTCACGGTTGACGAGGTCATCGCCAGAGGCGACGTCGATCTTCTGCTCGTACTCGGGCTTGGATTCGCGCTACTCGTCCTGATCAAAGTCGCGTCGACCGCGACCCGCTCGTTCATTGTTCTTCTTCTGCAGAATACGCTGAGCTTTCAGATCGGTGCCCGGCTGTTTCATCATCTGGTGCGTTTGCCTCTCTCATTTTTCGAAAAGCGGCACATCGGCGACATCCTGTCGCGCTTTGGCTCGATCGAGCCCATCCGCAACATGCTCGCGGAGGGACTGATCACTGGCTTGATTGACGGTCTCATGTCCGTGTTGATGCTGGCGTTGATGTTCGCATACAGCGTCCAGCTCGGATTTATCGTCCTGTTCGCGTTCGCGCTGTACGCCGCTTTGCGACTCGCTCTCTTCAGGATCTTCCGACAACGGAGCGAAGCGGCCATTCACAGCAAGGCACAGGAAGACTCCACCTTCATCGAAACCGTGCGGGCGGTGCAGAGCCTGAAGCTCCTCAACCGAGAGAACGAGCGGGAGAGCCAGTGGCTGAACCGCTATGCTGAGTACGTAAATGCCAACGTGCGGCTAGGCCGGGCGAGAATCAGCTTCAAAGCCATCAACGACACGATATACGGCCTGGAGAACGTAATCACAATCTACCTTGCCGCTCGCCTCGCACTAGACAACCTTATCACGGTTGGCATGATATTCGCGTTCGTCAGCTACAAGCTGCAGTTTGCCGAACGGACGGCGCTGCTAATCGAGAAGCTGGTGGACCTGCGCATTCTCGGACTGCACCTGGAGCGCCTCGCCGATATTGCGCTCACCCCCCTAGAGCGGGGGCACGACCAGGATTTGTCGTATGTGCGACCGATCCGCGGCTCGATCGAGCTGCGCAACGTGTGCTTCCGCTATGCAGAAGCAGAGCCTCTGATTCTCAACAACGTCAATCTGTGCGTTGCGCCGGGACAATTCGTGACGATCATGGGACCTTCCGGCTGCGGCAAGACAACTCTAGTCAAGATTATGCTTGGGCTGCTCGAGCCAACGAGCGGAGAAGTCCTGATAGACGGCCTTCCGCTAGGCCAGATCGGACCGCGCGTTTATCGCGAACACATTGGCGCGGTGATGCAGGAGGATCAATTGCTGTCAGGATCTATTGCCGACAACATCTGCTTTTTTGAGACGACATTCGATCGGCAATGGATGATCGAGTGTGCGCAGATTGCCGGCATCCACGACGATATCATGGCAATGCCGATGAGCTACAATAGCCTCATCGGTGACATGGGAAGCTCATTATCCAGCGGGCAGAAACAGCGAGTACTGCTTGCGCGCGCGCTCTATCGCCGACCAAAGATCCTGTTTCTGGACGAGGGCACGGCACATCTGGACACCGAAAAGGAAAAAGAAATCAATGCCAATCTCCAGCATTTAAATATGACTCGTGTGAGTATAGCACACCGACCTGAAATCGCCCACGGAGCGGACATGATCATCCGTCTTTCCACGGCGGCAGGGCCGTTTCAGGTCGGAGTCTCAGGTAGCAGACCAGCAGCGGCGCCTGCGCGCGATGCTGGCCACACCGGATTTGCCGCCGAAGGTGCGAAATCGACCAAGCTCGCGCAGGGCCACGACAACTGCTCCGATGACGGCCGCAAAGGCGACTATTCGAAGAAGGCCGGGAAGTTCGACTACTCGAAAGACGGCAAGGGTGAGTGCTCCAAGCACGATGGTGGCTGGAAGGACGCCAAGAACGATGACGGCCAGCCGCAGAAGGATTACTGCGGCCCGAAGCCATCCGACGGTTGCGGCAAGGGCGACATGGATCGTAACCCGGGTGAAGCGCTGGCCAAGTTCGACTTCTCACATGGTGATTTCGGCTCGCGTGGTCCGGATCATTCGGGTGATATGCAGGGCTCGGCGCGTCGAGATGGGGGTCGTTCGTAGGAATTTCCTGCGTGCTGCGCATGGCCAAATCTCCGCGACGGTGCATCCAGATTGTCGCCTTCCGACCAGAAGTAACATGGCAGCCGCTACAGCAAGCTGGCGCGCCGGGGGCTGGAAGCAACGGTGGACGCCCAACCGCATACCCTGCGCGAAAGGCAGCTCTGCGTGAGTTTCTCCGTTTTGAGGGTGAACCGATGGACGTGCATGAAGAGGCAATCGATGATCTAATCGGCGAAGGGCTCGTCGTCATAGATGGACGCAATGAGAAGGTCTCTTATTGGCTCACCGTTTCTCCTGAGGCCGGTCCCGTAGTTGCTGAGGGCTCAATCACGGGACCGGAACGGCTCATGAGAAGTGTTAGGAAGGCGAAAAGGGTCAAGCTTGCGCTGGGCGACGGGCCGGTTGTCACCCTCAAATGCCAAGGCGGCTCAGGCGACGTACAATGGGTTAAGGCTTTGATGGCCGAAAATCACAAGACTAATGTCGACTCACGGCGTACATCGCGGTTGCCGAGGGCAACTCCTCCAGTGCGTATCATCTGTACGCGGACCGGCTGAGGCAAGGTAGATGATGCTGGCGAGATCGAGATTGGCGTGCGGCTGGGATTTGGCCCATTACTGAAATGCGCCAACAGTATCGTCGCTCGATAACACCATCAGGTGATTGCCATCGGTAAAGATCACCACGCTGGCGTAACGCCTTATCCGCTTGCCATCTTCCTCGCTTGTGAAGCGATATGGCAGTTGCTCTCCAGCCGGACAGCGATAGGCGTCCTCCTCCGGCAAATAGACAAAGTCCTGCTTGCCGAAGCGCCCACCCTTCTGAACATCGGTCAACTTGGCCTTTGCGGCCTCCAGGGCGACACGGGCGTCATCGAGTTGCTTCGTGATCTTGCTCATCGGTAAGTTCGTCCTTGGGTGGGAGGCGGGAGATAAAGCCCGAGCGAGTTGGCGGCGAGGCTACGCCGGAGACGTCCCACCGACGTCCCGCTGCGGCTGTTTCACGTCCCATAGCGTCCCATTCGGCCGCAGAAACGCAGCAAACCGGCTGCGCGAGATCCGGTACTCTGCTTCGTCACCATCGAAGTAGGCGAATCCATCGGCGTTGCTGATTGGGTGAGCACGGCAGAGGCGATGCAACGTTGACTTCGGAATGGCGAACTCGTGGATCACATCGCCCGGCCTCATAAGGTCGCCGGGGAGACCATCGTCGCCTTGCGCCGGCGCGCGTTCCGACGGCAGCGAGTCCCGTATAGCTTTGACCGCTGCCTCGATAACATCAAGTCGCGCGGCGATTTCGGCAGCGTCGGTCATCGTTGGCCCACCCCGGGTTTGGCTAGCTCGAATAATTTGTGACCACGCCGCGCGCCCATGCGACGCGCCTTGCCGACAAATGCGACCTTGCCGGAGGACACCAAACGCCGGAGCGCTCTCCGGGTTGCGACAACTTCGGCATTGGTCGGTATGCGCCAGCCCGGCCGAATCATGGGCCGCCGAAAGCAATAAGCGCACGATGCGAGCTCGCGGGCTGTGAGGCAGGGACGCTGGTCTAGAATGTGAAGGATCGCCCGCCGCAGCGCCTTGGGGCGGAACGCGAAACCCCTAGTCAGCCGAAAGTACGATGCCATAGGAATATTTCCTGACAACGAAACCGCGATTTTGAGCGGCCCAAATATAGTGAACACGGGCAAGGCTCGGCCTCGCGGTGCGTATCCCTCCATACCGGTCCCTTGGAAATTTCGGCGGTTGATGGCTGATTGACGGGCTTGCCGTGCCCTGGCGCGCCCGATCGATCTCGACCGCAAGAACAGCGGCCAGGCGGCCGTGCGCGCATGAGTGGCGACTGTAGACGGTCGATTGCTGGCGATTACGGACGTGCTGGTGCGGCTTTGCTTCCTGCTCGGTGTCAGGCCCGCTCGATTGCTGTGTGTCGTGTACGTCTCGTGTTCGTGCATCTCTCCTCACTCGTAACCTTAGAGGCATAGCTTCGCCCCTTTCATCCCTTGAGAATGGTAGAGCCCTCTACCCTCAAGACCGCCGACCAGGCGGAAGCTTCAAAGCGAAGCCCGATTACTCAGTGTCCTTTCCCGGCGTTGCCGGCACGACGTTGTCCCCGTCGTGATCCCTGAGCGCTTTCTTCGGCACGCTCGGTCTTGTTCTCGCCGCGCGGTCGGAGGTCATCCCGATTGACACGCGGCGGAGCCTTTTCACCGTCCCCGGGGTTGCCGGGTTCCTCATTGGTCGCGGGTGTTATGGGTCACACTTGCCCGCACTACTTTGTTTCCGGTCGCGCGACGGCGTTTAGCGTCCGGCTCGCTGCCGCTAATTGAGCGCGCGGCGCGCTGCGGTCATTCATCTGCGGGCGTGGGGTCCCCACGTTTCCGGCGACGAGATCATGGCCGATCTCGACTCGTCGCTATTGTCGCGACGATCGATCCGTGTTCGTTTGATTGCGGCGGGAGCCACCGAGCAGACCCGCGATCTCGCGCACTAGGTCGACCGAACGCGCGTGTTCGATCAGCGCAAGCGGTCGCTCATGACGGCGCCCTGCTCGGAATTTGCTTGCAAAAAGCGATACGCTGGCGTATCCATACTGTTACTCATTGGTTGCGGTGCTGGTCACACCCGAACGACGCCTCCGGTTTTTCCGGAGGCGTTTTTCGTTTGTGGAGTGACCTATGGTTGGCCATGGCGACGGCCTCGGCGAATGATCGCGCCTCAAATGGCCCCAGCGGCTCAGCCAGCCCGACCTCGAATAGGCCGTCGTCACGCTCGAAAACTTGCGCGGAGCTCATGCCGCACATCCATCGTTGTCGCGAAAATCGTGGTGATAAATCCCGCCACGCCTCTGCAGTTTTTCGTAGGCACGCTCGATGGCTCGCAAGCGGTACAAGCCGTCCAACACGACGGCAAGTTCCTGCCGGGCGGCCTTCGATCCGATTTGCTTCCAGAACTCTGGTAGGCCGATCTCGTCGATGCGATCGATAATGGGATCGAGTGCGCACAGACCGACGCGCAGGGCGTTGGCGAGGCCTGCCACTTCGGCAGGACCAGGAGGATTGCTGCCGTCGCTCTGCGGGACATCAGCCTTTGATGGCGGTTGGTAGTTTGGGTTTTTATTGGAGGAGCCAGCGCCGGTGCCGGCACGATGACCGCGCATCGCCGCTTCTGTAACGACCTGACGCAGAGCCGCCTTTGTCGGCTCCTCGCCCTGCGCCAGCCTTTCGTCGATGCTGCGGCGGACGATGCCAGGGTCGGCCGCCTCCGCGTCGCGGATGATGCGCGCTTCGTGAAGCTGGTCTGGCTTGATGCCTTCAAGTTTGGAGCTCTCAAACTTGAACTCGTCAGTCTTCCTATCGCCGCCGTGGCCGTTGATCTCGCCCCGCTCTTGCGCGGCGTCGTACTCATCCGCCAGTCGGTGCTTTGCTCCGGCTTCCAGTTCCAGCGCGTCTCCCTGCGCGCGGTGAGCGGCGGCGACCACCTCATCATGCGCTCCTTTCGCGGCGGCCATGCGTGCGGCCTTCTTCGCGATGTCATAGATGATGCTGGCCTCGTCCTTGGCTTCAAGGATCTCCGCGGCTGTCCGAGCATTGGCCAGCGCCTGTCGGGCGCGATCGATCAGTGCGGGGAGCGGTGTGGTGACGGCAATGTTCATGTCAGGACGCGCCGACCTGATCGAGCCCTAGCTGCCGGCGCAGCACCGCCGTCGGGACCTTCAGCCGACCGCCGATTCGGATCGTCGGAATGTCGCCCTTCGCTGCGGCGTTATAGGAGCCGTTGCGGCTAAGGCCGTAACAAATTCGGCCGACGTCGGGCACATCTGCGGTGACCCCGGAAAGCAGGTTCCTCAGCTCTTCGTTCATGGTTATTCCCTTGGAAAAGTGTTGGCCGATGTACACCTCTTCACACCTAGGTGGAGATTTTTGATTCGCAATGGATTATTGGTGTACAACGTCCAATATTTTGGTACTGTTTCCCATGTCCAGCTTGAAGACGTATCTCCACGGGATCGCCCCGATCATCGGCCTCACCCCTGGCGCGCTGTACGAACGGCAGCGCTCGCTGGTGAAACTCGGCCTATTGACGCCCGCCCCGGGACGAGGCCCGGGAAGCGGAGTTCTCCTCACCCCAGAGAACGCCGCCGCGGTCATCATTAGTGCTCTGGCGGCGGAGGGGCTGAGCGATGTGGACGCGCGTGTCGTCGCGCTTTGCGAGGCGCGGTACGGTGGCACTCTCTCGAGGGGTGTACATAGAGCGCATTGGGGAGCGGCTGGGAAGCCGACATTCCGTTCCGAAGTTGCCAGCGTTCTCTCTGGCCAGAACATTCGCTCTGGGCCCGCTTACCGATACTCTGAATATCACGGCATCCGCGTTTCTCGCTGTTGGCGCGGCCAAATCATGCGCGGCCATGGCCCGGTCGCGATCGATTTTTTTGTCGATGGGTACGATCGCCAGGTTTCATGTCGCCAGATTAGCGTCACGGCCGAAATCGAGACTGAGATGCTTCATTATCTGGTTGCCTACACCCAAGACGCGCTTAGCCAAACCACCGAGCTTGACGAAGAGGGCTAGCAATGAAGCGATCACACGGCGACGGCAGCGTTCAGAGGCGCGGCGAAAATTCTTGGCGGCTGCGCTATTACGTCGGCGACGTCAGGCACTCCCTCACCTTCCGCGGCACGCGAAAAGAAGCGGCAGACAAACTTCGCGGTCTGCTGGCGGATGCAGGCAAAGGCGTGCACGTTGCCGCCGACAAGAAGACATTGTCGCAATGGGCCGACGATTGGATTGCGCTCAAGACGGCAGAACGCCAGCACAAGACGGTGGCGCGCTATGAGGACTTGCTCAAGAAGCATGTGCTGCCGAGATTGGGCGAGCGGCCGCTACAGCAAATAAAGCCGATCGAAATCCAGAAGCTGTATGCCGAGATGACTGCGCTGGCGCCTCGCACCCGACATCACGTCGCGACCGTGCTCAAGGCTTGCCTGCAGGCGGCCGTTGATATTGGCAAGCTGCTTCAGGCTAGCCCGGCAGCCGCGATCAAGAAGCCATCGGCCGGCGACTCCGATATCGGCCAGGCGCTCGAGCAAGAGAAGATCACGGCATTGGTCGAGGGCTTTCGCGGGTCCACGCTTTTCGATTTTACGTTCTTGATGGCGTTCACGGGCATGCGCCGCGGTGAATCGCTGGCGCTGCGCTGGTCCAACTTCAATCCGACCGCAAAGACGCTGCGCATTGAGCGCGCCCTGGAATACACAAAGAAGCACGGGCTTCAATTCAAGGAGCCGAAATCGGAGCGCGGCAAGCGCACGATCGTACTCGACGACACTCTCGTCGCGCTGCTGCTCAGCTTGCGGGCGCGCTTTCAGCGGTTGGTCGCTGGTGCACCCGACGGCATCGAGGTTGACCTGAGCCTTGTGCGCATTCCGGATGACTGGCTGGTGTTCCCAACCCCGGATGGCCAGCCGAGCGAGCCCCGGCATCCTGACAGCGTCACGAAGCAGTTCACCAAGCGGGCTGAGAAGATCCTCGGATTCTCGATCCGCCTGCACGATCTTCGGGTATCGCACGGAACTTGGCTCCTCGATCAAGGGACGCCTGTGCACGTCGTGGCAAAAAGGCTGGGCCATGACCCTAGCGTTTTGCTCAAGGTCTACGCTAAGAGAACCCAAAAGGGCGACGAGTCGGCCGCCGAGAAGATCGGCCTTCTGACGAAGGGCTTGATCATTGGGCCAATTTAGGACCAAGGTTGCTGAAACGTTCGATCGTGAATATCAACAACCCCTTGATAAACTAGATATTCGCCGGTTTAGCTCAGCGGTAGAGCAGCGGTTTTGTAAACCGAAGGTCGGGAGTTCAATCCTCTCAACCGGCACCATTTAAGAGCGTCAGGCGGACGAAACCGTTCGACCGAGCCAATACCCGTTCAGGCCTCTACCATTGCTGGGAATTCCACGGGAAGTTGTTGGGGGAACACCATCTCTGCCGATGTCCCGAGCTCTGCCGATTTTCCAAGGCTCGGCGTTGAATAGGGATCGAGCGACGCTTTCCGATTGCTTACCCGCTCTACACGCAACTGCAATCCGAACGCCCCGAGAATCGTCAGGACAGTCGTAAATTCGGGAGAACGATCGCCCATGAACGAGCGGTAGAGACGTGTTCGGCCAATCTGTATTCGTCGCGCGAACTCAGTAACATTCTCCTGGGCTCGGATGATCTCACCAAAGGTAGAACAAATGGCGCGAAGATTGGATGTTGCAAAGGCAGGATTCAAGAGCTCGGCAACGCCCGCCGGAGTGCTGTAACGTAAATGGCCATGCACTGGCTGTTGAGAGCTATATCTTTCGACCGTGGATGCGGACGGTTGCACTGTAACCAGCCTCAGACGTAGTGCCGTAATCACCTTCGTCACCGTGGAAAGCCGCGGCCCCCTCTCTGATGCAAAAGCCCCGTAGAGGTGTGCCCGCTCTATTCCTGATTCGATAGCGATCGTCGTGACATTTTGGGTCCGGACTGCTTCACCGAGAGCCAGGCAAACCTGACGGCTATCGGTGGTTTGAAACGCCTGATTCAAGAATTTTTCAAGCTGAGCCGTGCTAGCGTATTGAGAGCGACGAGCCGTCTTGGCCATCTGGTGCCATCCGAGTCTGCACCGGGCGCAATCAGAAACAGCCCTCAGAGGCCGAAAAACCTCTGGCCGGGCATGGCCAGAGGTTTCGGAGGTATTTCTGAAGATGCTGGTGCGCTTCTCCATGAGAAGCCGCCAACCGATTTGGCGGCTACGCCTTAAAATAATACATGAGTTACTCAAGTTATTACAACATATATTTTAGTTACACACACATCGGCGCACCGCTCCGGCGGAGACGCTTTGCCCGGGCTTCGATGGTGTGCGGGGCGACAAGGCTTCGCTGAAGGCTCGTCGCTCGATGCAGCGTTCAACGGCGCGACGGAGATCTCGCGAACATTCTGATGACGGGACGCACTTCCGAGTCTTTGAGCGCTTCAGCAAGCTTGCGCGCCGCTTTTGCGCCAGCAGATTTCTTCTCAAGAATGTTTCGAGTATTTGGCTGAAGTTTGAGAACGGAGTGCTGGCGTGGAGCTTTCCAAAAAGAGACCCCCGGCAGTGAAACTGCCGGGGGTCATTGCGATAGTTCAGATCAGGATCAGAAGTTGCGCTGAGCGCGAATGTTCAGGAACACAGTGCTCTGGTCCCGGAACTCGTAGGTCGCACTCGGCTTCGGGCTGGTCGCGCCCGGAGCTTGTGCCGTGATCGCACCCGTCATCTTCTGGTCAAGGAAGAACGCGCCGACTTCAGCCGAGAACGTCAGGTTCTTGACAGGAGTCCAGCGGGTGACCGCACCCACCATCGCAACATCGAAGTCCGGGTTGCAGGTGAAGTCGCCACTGAAGCTGCGTGCGGATATTACAGGACCGCCCGCAGCGGGGCCCGCAAAGGCCGCACAGTAGGCCGCGGTCGCTGTACCATTGTAGCGAACCTGGGCGTAGCTGCCCCAGAGGCTGGTCGACCAGTAGGGATCCCAGTTGTGGTTGAACGCACCACGGACGCCCCAGGCATCCGTAAGCTGGATATCGCCACCCGGGACATAAACGCCGTCACTGGTGTAGCCAACGCCGTAGCTCTGATAGGCTCCCGCACGGCTGGTATCACCGAACATCGCAAAGCTCGGCGACGTGCCGCTGGTGGAGATCACCGACTTGGTGGAGCCCTTGGCGTAGGTGGCGTCGATCTTGAAGTCATCGCCCGCACCGGTCGGCAGATTCTTGATCTGCAAGGCCGCCATCACCGCACCGCCCCACTTGCTTTCGGGGTGACCGGAGATTTCCGACAGAGCGGTCGGCACGCCCGTCGGGCCTAGCACGTTGTACGAAGCGTTCACGAGATGCGCCAGACCGCCGATCTGGAACAGACCCCAAGCCTGGTCGACCCGGATGTTGCCGACGATGTCGGGCGCATGCACGCCGCCATAGGCGTTCGGCGCAATTCCGAGCGTCGAGACCGAGCTGGCCGGATTGGTTGCGAGTGCCGTGGGAGTAGCAGCGGTTGCCGCGAAAGTTGCAAGATATCCGATGCCCGTGCGGCTGTACACGGTCGGTTCGTCCAGACCGATGGTGCCCGACACGCCGTTGCCGAACTGAGCGGTGTACTGGATGTTGTTGACGCCGGTCACGTAGTCCGGACCGCCGATCAGGTTCGAGTTGTTGTTGCCCGGATAGCCGTTCCACGGCGACGCAAAGGCCGAAACCGACTTACCGAAGGTGAAGCCCGCGAACTGCAGGAAGATCTGGTCAATTGACACGTAGCCGTTGCCGGCGGAGTCAAGCAGGTTCGTGTTGTTGCCCAGGCGCGTGTCGAGCGAGTTCGGATTGAAGGTGTTGTTGCCGAGTGTGCTGAACTGGAAGTTGGCCTGACCGAAGGTGCGGACAACGCCGTATTCAGTGGCGGTGCGGGTATCAACCGACAGCGACATACGGGAGCGGGCCGCGAAGTAATTGGCGTAGCGGTTGCCCTGACCGATGTCGCCGTTCCATGCCGGCGAGCCGTAGATGCCGCCGTTGAACGTGGTGTCGACGCGCAGGTAACCACCAATCTTCATGCAGGTGTCGGTGCCGGGGATGTAGTAGAAGCCAGCGCCGTACAGGGAGCAGATCTTCACGTATTCGACCGCTTTGGCCTTGACGGGAAGATCGGCGGCCTGTGCTCCACTCACGGCGATGAGACCCGCCGCTGAGCCGAGAACAAGGCTCTTGATCATAGTCATGTTAAACCTCCAAGTTGCTCTGCCAGGACGAGGACGGACCTGTGGCTGTTCCCCCAGGAAAGATCCGCCCTCGCCTTTGAAAAACCGCTCAGTCGTTTCGCGTCTTCGGACACACCCGCATGAACGCGAGGGACTTAAGCGAACCACCTGCAACGGAACGACCCAGGACCCCCCTCGGCCGTCTTCAGAACTATGCATGCGCAACTTACGTAATCAAAATAGTTTATGAACTCATCTATCTCTATCCTGTTCGACTGTGTCGCTGTGGCAACACCGGCTGCTCGCAAAATCGTGTTCGGGGAACCGCCAGAAAGGCGTCCACTTGGATGATATTGTTAGGTAAATCAGTTAAGTTAGTAAACGCTGGCTCGGATGAGAGAAACTATGGGACAAGAACTCCGCAAGGGATCGGACTCATCGAGCCGCGGCAACCGCGGAGGGCCGAATGAGGTCGGCGGAAAGAATCAGGACATCGCCCGGCAACTCGCCTGGGAGATCGCCGCCATCAACGTGCACCTCCAGGAGATTCGTTACTTCTGGGCAAAAGCCCTCGGCATCAGCGGCCCGCAATGGATGATCCTGATGGCCCTGGCCGATCTGGATAAAGGTGAGGGCGTCCCGGTGAAGGTCGTCTCAAAGATGCTTCACGTAGACCCGTCGTTCGTCACGACTCAGTCGAAAATGCTCGAGAAGAAGGGTTTCATGCGCCGGAGGACGTCGGCAGACGATGCAAGGGTTGTGCAGATGTCGTTGACGGACAAGACTTATAAGCACATTGCGAACCTGGCCTCCGAGCAGGAGGCCCTCAACAACTTCGTCTTCGCGGAATTCAGCGACCGTGAACTCAGCGAGCTCACCGGCAAACTCGCGACCCTGAAGGGCCGTCTCGAGAAGGCGAGCCTGAAGATAGCGATGGGTATATGACCTCTCTGACGGTAACGAGCTAGGCCGGTACCGACTCAAGGCGATCGGCCATCCAATCAAAAATGAACTCGTTGGCGAGCGTGGGATTATCGCAATGCCCATGCGCGGCAGCAGTTTCAGAGCTATCGAAAATTCTTAGTGAAATGTCGGGCTGGCTGGTCTTGAGTCGTTCGAACAGACCGGTCACATGGTTGCTTTCGAGCCAGCCCTGCTCACCCATGGTGATCAGAACCGGGCAGCGAAATTTTCGCCGCGGCCAGCCGCCTTCGCCTCCTTTACACGCGGAACCCAGCGAGAGGCGGTCCATCAAGAAGGCGCGCTCGTGCATATCCCAGATTCCGCCGTCACAAACCGCGGCAGCGAAACGATTGTCGAGAGCGACGCCACGCGCCACAAAGGACGATCCCGGACCGTCGCCGAGAATCGCCACCCTGTTTTCGTCGATGTCGCCCCTCGTCGTGAGGTAATCCATCACGTGGCTTACCGCCATTTCGAGATCGGGACGGCCCGCTACCTCATCGAATTTTGCGCCGGTGCCGGATCCAAGGAGATCCACGGCCAGCAGCGACAATCCCCTGTCGCGGGCGTAGCGCGCCACCTTGAAGAGATATTCTTCCTTCCGATGCCCGGGATCGCCCATGCACACCACGACAGGCGTTCGATGCGAAGCGGCCGGGGCAGGCAAAAAGTAGCCTTCCAGCGGATAATCTTCCTGCCAGGGAATCTCGACGACCTCGCCGGCGGGAGTGAGATGCGCAATGTAGCGGCGGGCGCAGGCCCGCATGGTTCTGAGCACACCCTGCTGTTTCTCGTCGGCAGCGTCGAAATCGAACGCTGATGCCTGATAGTAATTGATGGCACGGAGCCAGTTGCTTTGTGCGGTCAGCACGTGACCGCGCTGGAAGGCAGCGTTGGCGCGCTCGTTGCTGATATCAGCCATCCTCAGCCATTCCCGATACCAGGAATCGCCGCCATCCTTTGGGTCAATCCGACTTGCGACAAGGAAGCATTCCGAGATCAGCGAGCCCCCTTCCTGAGCCAGGCCGAGCAGCCTCATGAACTCGATTGAGAACTCTTCGCTGTCTGGCCATTGAACCCAACCCGCCGGACCAAAATGAATCTTCATGCCGGAAGCAAACCTGTGAACCTCAATTGATAAAATTAGTTATAGATTGTAATTTAAATCGTGAGGTCGACATCCTGCAAGCCCTCCAAACGTCCCATGCCGCAGATATGGGTTAGCCCGACCGAACGGCTCCCAGCCTTCAATAGCCGGGCGGTTCGGGCCATCGCCTGAGAGGCATCTCGGAAAATGTATTGCACCGGGCGGAACTAGGGGGAAAGTGCTTGTTAGCCCCATCTATCGGGCAACGTGCTGTTTTTTTAGGCGATTCTCGTAGTTCTACGGTGCTGAATGCGCCACCTGGCCCATTATCAGCGCGGCTTCTGGCCTGGATGAGATAGTAGTTCAACGTCCTGGCCGATGCGCCACCCGCGGTTGTGGGATCGGACACTCACTCTCAGACTGATCGGGGAAACCAACCCCCACCTCTCGCGTTCTCCCGGCATGAGAATTCGCGAAGAAAATTGCAACATGGTGCTGCTCGCTATCGTCGCGTGTTTCAGCGTGGCGATTGCTGGTGGCGCTATGCTGCTTGGGTTCGACGACAAGCCGGTCCGGTTCGCCCACCGGACAACCGCTGGCGTCGAGCGTTCGCCGGCAGCCGACCAGCGGATCATCTATGTCGGCGACCAGCCGCCGGTGCGTATGATCGGCGCGCCCTTTGTTCCGAACACCAATCCCCGCGACCGCTAGTCACTCCGCTTCGCGCGATCAGGTACATCATCCTCATGCGCCCGCGCCATGTCCACGTTGGCAGTCACGAACTGTCACCGTTTTGTCACCTCGCGCGCAAAAGAGCGGCAGTTATCCCCAGTTACGTCCCCGCCCGCTTGATTCCACAAAAGCCGTTTGGTGGAATGACTTGGGCCGAGGTGTCTCATGAAATGGATGAGGGAACGCGATCTCCTGATCGCGCAGACGATGGCGTTTGTTCAATCGGTGACCGGCAAGCCGCCGGAGGCCGAGAAGACGGGCACGACGTCGGTCACCGTCCTCTCCGTCCAGGCATCCGAGCCCACCCGTCCAGCCGCGCCGCCTTCTGACATCCAGGCCCTGCTGGCGGAGACGATGCCCATTGCCCAGGCGCCAAAGGAAGCGTCGAGGGAAATTGCGAGGCTGGCCCCTCTCGCGCGTCCTGACCTGCGGGACGACATCCAGTCCGAGATCAAGGCGCGGGTCGCGAGCTTCCGTGCCCATCAAGAGCGGTTCAACCGCGAGCGCGAGGCCTATTGCACCGCGACCATGGCAAAGGTGCACGCGGCGCTCCGAGAAGGCGAGCCGCCGGCGCGGCCGACTAAGTAGATCCCAGACATCTTGCTGCGTTCTCCGCCCCCGCCCCCGATGTTCAGAGCCAGGCATAGACCAGCGCCATGTTGGCTGCGCATGCAGCCAGCAGGCACACGGTCAGCGTGAGTTGGACACGCTCGCAGGAGGTCTGGAGGCTCGTTCTCATGGCCGGAAACATCCGGCGATTCTGGCGACTGAGTCTCGGGGATTCTTTTTTCGGGAGTTTACGGCTCGTTAAAGACTCAGAGACTCCACGAAAATGGGCCGAAGCGAGCCAATTTGCTCCCGAAACAGCCTGTGGAATGGCCGCATGGCAGCCAAGCCTGAAACCCGGCCCCCGCTTCCGCGTTGACCGTTTTTACCGGAGCTAACAATGCCCTACGCGCTGTTCTCAAACGATGCCAAGCTGAGCAAGGCCTATCCAACCGCAGCCGATGTCTGGAAGATCGCCCAGAAGAGCGGTCTCGTCGTCGACGTCATCGCCGGGCGAGACAACACGGGTCCCCGTCCGGTGCTGGACCATGACTACGAGATCAAGCCCTGCCAGCTTGAGCCGCACGAAGACCCCGCCCGCAACAAGGCCGACGCCGAGCGCGACGCGCAGACGGAATTGCAGCTCGCGTCGTAAGGTCGGCCGCAAGCGGCCGACACGCGACAGGTCCCGGCGAATGAACCGATTCGTCGGGACGACATCCGAGACGGGAAATCGGATCCTACGGCGTCGCCGAGACCAGCGATACCTGTTCCGAAGCAAGGGTGACGCAGGCCTTGCGCCGCTGCAGTCCCCTGATCGCACCGGTTACCTTGCGCACCTTGCCGGCCCCGCACGAGGGATCCTGCACGAAGGCGACTTCATAGGGAGCAAGGATAAGCGGTTCGGATTTCAGGACAGTTTGAGCAAGGCACGGAGACGCCGCTGCGGAAAAGATCAGCCCTAACGCAAAAGCACGCATGTTACGATGTCCAACCAGCCGGCTGAGACCATAATAGCGCATCATGACGAAAAGTTGCGTGCAGCGCGAAAAATTTTTTGACGCGCTCTGAGGACGCGCGCGGCGAGGCAGGCCGCACGCGGCCGCTCGGCATTCGCTGACAAAAAGGCCGGCGTAGCGCCGGCCTTTCGTGTCGATACGGAGGACCGAATCAATATTTGGCGGCCGGACCACCCCAGCCGAACCGGTAGTTCACGCCCACCTTGGCCGTATGCTCGTCGTTGCGGAAGGTGCGGCCGTTGATGTCGGCAGGACCGGATGTGAAGGTCGTGTCGCCGAAATTGTAATACTGGTACTCGGCCTTGGCCGACCAGTTCGGAGCGAACATGTATTCGAGGCCGCCGCCGACCGTGTAGCCGTCCTTGTGGTTGCCGTTGGTGGTGAAGCCTGCGGGCACCCCGGCCACCGATACGCCGAGATTGTTGCTGTCACGCCAGGCGTAACCGCCCTTGGCGTAAAGCAACGCCGGACCCCAGGTGTAGCCGAGCCGGCCGGTCACCGAGCCGATCTGATCGGTGTTGGAGGTCACGAGCGTCCCGTTCGGAAACAGCACGCCGTTATTATTGTTGCTGGGCAGCCAGCTATACTGGGCTTCGGCGCCCAGCACCCAGTTCGGCGCGAACTGATAGTCGAAGCCACCCTGCACGCCGCCGAGGAAGCGGACGTCGCTGCCCTGCAGGGAGTTGTCACCCGCGAAGGCGCCACCGGCATGGCCACCGATATAGAACCCGGTCCAGTTATAGACGACTTGAGGCGCCGTATAGGCAGGCGCCTTGGTGTACGGTCGGGGCGGCATGTCGGCCGCAAAGGCTGGAGCCGCCATGACGGCCAGCGCGGCAGCCCCGAGCAGTATCTTCTTCATCTTGCTTCCCCGTTACGAACGTCGCGGATACCAATCCAAACAACGTGACTTCATTTAGGTTGCTTTGCGGCAAGCGCCCGCGACCGGATGGCGCGCCACTGTGAAGGCACAGCAACAAAGCGGTTTAGTTCCCTCGCACGCCAGGCTTTTTCCCGGGTTAAGAGGTGATTCCCCCGCTTAGCTGGTGTCCGGGATGACTAAGGCAAGGTTCAACCATCGCCGAAAAGTGATCCGATTTCGTTCACGGTTCCTTCCGGGGAATACTCCCCCGTGCCGGCAGTCGTCGCGACTGCCGGCTGCAAGACCGTCCGTCTTCAAGAGCGAGCCGCTTCGACGACGGCGTCGGCAAATGCCTGCGGCGCCTCCTGCGGCAGATTGTGCCCGATCCCGCCGGTGATGAGACGGTGGGCGTATCTGCCGGAGAACTTCTTGGCGTAAGCCTTCGGGTCCGGATGCGGTGCGCCGTTGGCGTCGCCTTCGAGGGTGATGGTGGGTACGGTAATGACCGGAAATTCGGCCAGCCGTTTTTCCAGCGCGTCGTATTTGGTCTCGCCCGGGGCGAGACCAAGCCGCCAGCGATAATTGTGGATCACGATGGCGACATGATCCGGGTTGTCGAAGGATGCCGCGCTGCGTTCGAAGGTCGCGTCGTCGAAATTCCATTTCGGCGAGGCAAGCTGCCAGATCAGCTTGGAAAACTCGCGCCGGTATTTTTCGTAGCCCAGCCGGCCGCGGTCGGTCGCGAAATAATACTGGTACCACCACTGCAGCTCGGCCGATGGCGGCAGCGGTTTTGCGTTGGCTTCCTGGCTGCCGATCAGGTAGCCGCTGACCGAAACCAGCGCCTTGACGCGTTCCGGCCAGGCCGCGGCGACGATGCCGGCGGTTCGGGCGCCCCAGTCGAAGCCAGCCACCACCGCTTTTTCGATCTTCAGCGCATCCATCAGCGCGATGACGTCGGTGGCAAGTGCGCCCTGCTGGCCGTTTCGCGGCGTATCGCCTGAGAGGAAGCGCGTCGTGCCGTAGCCGCGCAGATACGGCACGATGACCCGGAAGCCTGCCGATGCCAGCACGGGAGCCACGTCGACGAAGGCATAGATGTCGTAGGGCCAGCCGTGCAGAAGAATGGCGACGGGACCATTGGCGGGCCCGACTTCGGCGTAACCGATATTGAGAACGCCGGCTTCGATCTGTTTCAGCGCAGCAAACGAAGCGTGGGCGCCCGGCCTGCCCGCGCCTGCTCCTGCGTCGCCGGACTGTGCGAACAGAGCCCCGCTCGTGGCAAACGGTGTGGCCGCAACGGTAGCTGCCACGATGCCGAGGAACCGGCGGCGGTCAGGCGTGATGGAATGGGACATGGTCTTTCTCCGCTCTATATCTCATGCGATTAGATCGCGTGCGATATAAATGATCGAAGGATGATATGTATAGGCGCGAAGCATCACACTCTCGTGTGAAGCTCACGGCACGCGCGCGAATCTAGCGCGTCAGTTTCTCCAGTTCCGCAAATGGCGCGTAGGCCAGCCCCGCACAGGGCTCCGCGGCGTTTTCGATGATGCGGTCGAGCCGGCCGTCGACAAAAAGGATGGCGCGTTCGCGCGGCTCGCGGTAACCGCCATCGGACTCGCGCGGGCTGAATCGGAGACAGACGACATAGCGCAGCCGCCCACCGACCACGCGCTCGATCGGCTCGGCCATCACGGCGCCGCGTACGCCGACGGGATCATTGAGATAAGTTTTCAGGAACGCCAGCACTTCCGTGCGGTAATTTTTCGGAAAAGGCTGGCTGGAGACGCCGCGATCGTCGGTAAACGTGATCGGCTTGCTCTCGTCGCTGGCGGCGCAGGCCGACAGCGCGAGCGGCAACAGTATCACCGCCGCAATTTTGACTGAACTTCGCAAGCGAAATGCTTCCCCCGCCCCCGTTGGGCCGTCTCATAGACTGCCCGGCGGCGAAATGGAATTCGCATCTCGGTTACTGGTCCCGAACAGATCGAAGCAGCGCCAGCCCACGGCCATCGGGGAAGCAATGGCACGTGGGCTGGTCCGATATCCGCCGACGCGGGGGCGAAACGCGCCGGCGGATCAGATTCGATCGCGCTGGTTCAACTGCGCTTGGCGGCAGGCGCGGCGGGTTTGACCACGGCACGCTTCTTCGAGAGGCCGACCTGCTTCTTGTGGCTGCTCGCATTCGCGTTCAGCGCCTTCGATTTTCCCTGTTCGGCCTTGGTGGCCGGAGCCTGCGTACTCTTGTTCACCGGAGCTTGCGCGGTTTTGCCCGCAGTGCCGGCAAACACGGGCGCGGCGAGAACGGACACGGCAACGAGCGCTGCAGAAAAGGTCTTGAGCATAGCTGTCTCCTCTTCCATGGGGACCTGCGGGCTCTCCGGTCCGAATGGCCGGGCTCGCCGATCATGCGCGCGACGTTAAGCACGGCGCAGTGAACCCGTCCTGAATCGAACGTGCGGACTTCGTTCATCTCCATGGCAGGTTCGCCATCTTTTGAACGCGAACTGCGGCCGGCAAATCGGCCGAATCCACAATCGGCAGAAACGAAGGCGGATGGCGGGAATGTTCTCAACTGCCGGGTGTTCACATCAACGGCCTTCGGTGTAGGATTGTGGAACCGGTCATCAGGAGAGATGCATGAACAAACTAGTGATCAGGCTTTTGACGCTCGCAATGTTGTCGCTTACGCTCGCGGCAGCTCCTGTCGTCACCGCCGTCTACGCAAATCCCGACAGCGAGCCGCCTCCGCCGCCGAAGAAGAAAAAGAAATCCAGCGAAGCCCGCCCGGCCATTGAACAAACCGCATTCGTCGACGGCTATCGCGCTGCTTACGCCGCGATCTACGAGCGCCACGACTATGCGTCGGCGATCGAGCAGTTGAAGGCGCTCGGCCGTGACGACTCGGCCGCCGTCGCCAATCTCATCGGCTATTCCTATCGCAAGCTCGGCGACTACAAGGTCTCGCAGATCTGGTACGAGCGCGCGCTGAAGGCCGATCCGAACCACGTCAAGACCTGGCAGTATTACGGCCTGTGGCAGGTCGAACAGGGCAACCGCGATCAGGCGCAATATCACCTGAACCGGATCGCGCAGCTCACCGGCACCTCAAGCGAAGAATATCGCTCGCTCGCCGCCGCGCTCGAAAAGCCGCCGGGCGCGGGATTGGTGTACTGAGGCACGACTTTCTCCGCGTCATTGCAATGACGAAGGAAACACCGGCGTAGTCATCAAGACTGCGCCGGTTTTGTTTGAGCGCTACTTCATCACCTTCTCAACTTCCGCGCGGAATGCCTGGCGCGCGCCGTCGCGCGAATAGAACATGTGGCCGCCGGGATAGACGACGAGTTTGACCCGGTCCGACCGCGCATAGGCCGGCAACTGGTCGAGAACTACCTTCGAGGCAAAATAGGGCGTGGCGAGATCGAAAAGCCCGTGACCGACCAGCAATTTCATTTTCGGGTCGAGCGCGAGAATCTGGCGAAGCTCCGAAACCGACTCGGCCGGACCGCGACCGAAATCCCAGGCCCTGTACACAGCTGAGTTAAGCAGGTGATACGAGCCATCGGGACGCCAGTTGAGTTTGCGCGTGGTGAGGTCGACGGCTGCGCTCGTCAGCGGCGCCGTCAGGGAATCGCCGGAAGGATCGCCGAAATGCGCGTTGTTCGAATCCGGATAGGGATCGAAACCTGAGACCGAGCCGTCATAACGTCCCGTCACACGGCCGTTGCGGCGGTCGAATTCTCTGCGGAACTCGCCGACCTCGAAACGCCCTCCGAGTCTGCGGCTCACCGCTTGATCGATGCCGGTCAGCGCGGCCACCTTGTCGGCAAGTCGCGTCGCGGCCTCGCGGTCCGCCTGCCCCTTGACGAGATCGGTCACAAACTCGCCTTGCGCGTAGCGCTCGACGTCAGCGAGATCGGCGCGCGTCACCGGTCCCTTGGCTTCGCGCGCCACCGCCGCCATGCTTGGCAGTGTGTTCATATACTGCAACAGGCTCGAGCCGGAAAAATCGCGATAGTCGAACAAGGGTGAGACCAGGATCAGCCCGCGCACGCCGACGCCCTGCTGGGTCTGCAGGTTGCGAACGATTTTGGGTCCACGGATGCCGCCATAACTTTCGCCGGTCACGAATTTCGGCGAGAGCAGACGATCATTCTTTTCCAGCCAGCGCCGGATCACGAGTGCGATGGCGCTGACGTCGCCGTCGATGGAGTAGAATCGCTTGCGCGTGTCCTCGCCGGTCGCGACGAAACGGCTGTATCCGGTGCCGACGGGATCGATGAATACGAGATCGGTAAAGTCGAGCCAGGTCTCGGCGTTGGGCAGCAAATCGGGCGTCGCTGACGACACTGCGCCCTCACCCGTGATCGATATGCGCCAGGGTCCGGCGTCGCCGAACTGCAGCCAGGCCGAGGACGCGCCCGGGCCGCCGTTGAACAGAAACGTCACCGGCCGGCTTGCGCGATCGGTGCCGTCGAGCTGGTAGGAGGTATAGGCGATATCAGCCTGCGGCTCGCGCTTGTCGTCGAACAGCCGGATCGAGCCGGCGGTGGCGGTGAAGTTGAGCGTGCGGCCGGGCAGCGTCAGCGTTTGCCGGGTGGTGGAATCCGGCGGCAGGCGATGTTGTTCGGCTGCCGGCGATGGCGTCGCGGCGGGGCCCCGCCCTGCTTCACCCTTCTGGCCCGACGGAGACGGCGATGGCGTCGCTGCGGCGGGCTGCTGCGAAGTCGGCGAACTCGCCTCCTCGGCGCGTATGCCGGTCGCGCAACACAGGACCAGAATCGCGGCGGCCAGACGCATGGGACGCGTTGCCATAAAACGAGAAGCCATGCCGTTCACTCCCAATCTGCGCCCGACAGCGCTGTTGGTACACAAGGGCAGGAAACCCGCGGAAATCACAATCCCGACAGCATCGCGTGAGAGGGTCGGAATGCCCTGCACTGCGCCCGATGGCTGTCCTCGGCGGCCGTTAGGTGATATCGGTCGGTTCCGCTGGCCTACCGGCCAGATATTTTGATCTATCCATGAAACCATTCGAGCGCTGGCGCGACTAACGAACCTGCGCTTTTTTATGGGGTCTTAGAATGAAACGTTCGATTGCTGTTTGTCTCGGCCTGCTGGCGCTGGCTTCTCCGGCGGCCGCAGATTCGCCGGCCGCGGTGGTCGAAGACATCAAGGGCAAGGTCACCGGTGCGGAATTCATGGACTATGTGACGCCCAAAGCGGTCATCAAGATCGGCGACGGCGGCTCTGTCATTCTGAGCTACCTGAAGTCATGCCGGCGCGAGACGATCAGCGGCACCGGCACCGTTGTCGTCGGCACCGAGGAGAGCGCCGTTCACCTCGCCGAGGTCAAAGCCGAGAAAACCAATTGCGATGCCAACCAGGCCAACGTGACCACGCGCGAAACCAGCGGCGTTGCCGCCACCGTGCTGCGAAGCGTCGACAGCAACAAGGCGGCCTCCCTGCCGCAGCCGCAGCTCACGCTTTACGGCGCCTCCCCGCTGGTGGAAGCCAAGGGACGCGGCAAGCTGATCATCCGGCGTCTCGACGCGGCGGGCGAGCGACAGCAGATCGACCTCGGCGGCACCCAGCTCAAGGGACGCTTCGTCGATTTTGCGAGCGAGAATGTCGCGCTGGTTCCCGGCGGCCTCTACGCCGCTTCGTTCAAGTCATCGCAGATCGTGTTCCGGGTGGACGCAGATGCCAAGCCCGGCGCAACACCGATCGTCGGCCGGCTGCTGCGCCTGGAATAGGCGTGCCGGACCGTCCAGCTTGAGAATAAGACGCAGCACGCGCGACAGAGTGGCGATCGCCGCCATTGCGCTGGTTTGCGCGGCGGCCTCGGTTTCTCCTGCGGCCCGACCGATCCGCGGGCTCTCCATCGATATTCTCACGGCGCTGCGCTGGGAGGTGTTTGGCCGAAGGCAGGATCCCGCCGCTTCGGCGGCGGTCGTCGTCGCGATGGACGAGGAAAGCCTGCGCACCGCCCCTTTCAAAGACGCGCCGATGCTGACCTGGACCGGCGAGATCGGCCGCGTGCTTTCAGCGACGCTCGAAGGCGGCGCCAAGGTCGCGGGCTTCGACGTGGTGATCCCGAAATCGATCGAGCAGTCGGAGATACCTTTCGGCGAGGGCACGCTGGGAGAGAAAGTCCGCGGATTCGACCGCGATTTTCTTCGCGCGCTCGCCGGGGCGACGGCGAACCGCAAGGTGGTGCTGGGAGAAGTCCTGGGCGGCAACCAACCGGTGGGGCCGTCGCCGGGACAGCGCGTCGCGGTGCGCCAGCAGCAGAACATCCGCCCCCTCAACGATTACACCGACAGCGACGATATCCTGCGGCGCATGCCGCTGAGCTTCACCGTCAACGGGGCAAGGGTGCCTTCGATGGCCGTCGAGCTCGCCTCGCGGGCGCTCGGCGCGGCACCCGAATTCGACGAGCGCGGCAGGCTGACGCTCGCCGGCTACCGGGTTCCTGGACGGGTGCCGAACACGATGACGCTGAATTTCGAAGGCGGCAGCGACGACATTCCGACCTTCTCCTTTGCCGACTTGCGGGCGTGCGCCGTCAAGAACGACAAGGACTATTTCCGGCGCTGGTTCGGCGGCAAGGTCGTGATCTTCGGCACCGTCCTCGATATCGAGGACCGCCGCTTCACGTCCAAGCGCTTTGCAACCGGCATCGAAGGCGCGCGCACCCCGCGCTGCACGACCGAGAGCACGCCGGTTACCGCAGGCTTCAAGAAAAGCACGATCGCGGGCGTCTATGTCCATGCCACCGCGGTCAATAATCTGATCGCGCGCAATGGCGTGGTCGAACCTGGGCCGCTCCTCCGCTTGCTTATCGCGGCACTGATTGCTGCGCTCGCCGCGGCCGCCGCCTGGCTGTTCCGGCCCGTCATCGCGTTCGCTGCCTGGACGGGAATGATCGTGCTCGGCGTGGCCGGCGCGACCGTCGCCTTCAACCACGCGCTGGCGCTGCCGCTCGTCGAGCCGATCCTTGCCAGCCTGACAGCGCTGGCCGCAACCATTGGCTTCCGCTTCGTCATCGCCGACAAGGATCGCCGCCTGCTGCAGAAGAGCTTTGCGCTCTACCTCGCGCCGCACGTCATCAACCGCATGCTGTCGTCGAGCAAATTGCCGGAGCTCGGCGGCGAAACCCGCAACGTGACGGTGTTTTTCTCCGACATCGAAGGATTTTCGCTGATCGCGGAAAAGATGTCGCCCGACGGCCTGATGGAGCTGATGAACGAATATCTTTCGGCGATGACCGACGTCATCGAGCGCCATGGCGGATATGTCGACAAATATATCGGCGACTCCATCGTGGCGGTGTTCGGCGCCCCGGCCGACGATCCCGACCATGCCGCGAACGCAGCGCGCGCTGCGCTGGACTGCTGCACGCAACTGGCGGAACTCAACGCCTCCTCCGCCGTGTTTCGCGACTACAAGCTGGCGCAGCGGATCGGCATCAATTCCGGCGAGGCGCTGGTCGGCAATTTCGGATCGCGGCGGCGCTTCAACTACTCCGTGATGAGCGACGCGGTGAACCTGGCCTCGCGGTTGGAGGGCGCCAACAAATTCTACGGCACCACCGTGATCGCTTCCGAGACGACGGTTGCGCTTACTGGCCAAGCCTTCGCCTGGCGCGAACTGGACGCCATCAGGGTGAAGGGGCGCACCCAGGCGCTGAAAATCTACGAGCTGCTGGCGCTGTCGGCCGGGCTGACGCCCTCGCAGCAGACGGTGATCGCCAACTATGCCGACGGGCTGGCGCACTGGCGGGCCCGCGAGTTCGAGCGCGCCGCAGCATGTTTCGGCCGTTCGGCCGATATCGACCGGCCGGCATCGCTGTTTGCCGCGCGGGCCCGGGAATTGGCCCAAATCCCGCCGGGCGACGACTGGGACCCGATCCGGACGTTGCAGGAAAAATGACGGCCCGATGACCGCCGGTTTAGGTTACCGGCGCGAAAGTGCCTGACGGCCATCTCGACAAGCCTGTCCAAGGTGTATAGACGAGCGCGGCGCAATCCGGCGCCAGGTATGAGTTCGTCGTCCGATGGCCACCCCCAAGCGATACGACCGGATCGCCTTCGTCGCGAGCGCAGGCGCAGAGGCGCAGACCGCGCTGGCGCAGCTCGTCAAGCTCTACGGCAATCATGACGCCGACGACGCCGACGTCGTGGTGGCGCTTGGCGGCGACGGATTGATGCTGCAGACGCTGCACGCCCACATGCGCTCGGGAAAGCCGATCTACGGCATGCATCGCGGCACCGTCGGCTTCCTGATGAACGAATTCACCACGCATGATTTGCATACGCGGCTAGCGGCGGCGCGGGAATCCCTGATCAATCCGCTCTTGATGCGCGCGACCGACGTGAACGGCGTCGTGCATCTGCATCACGCCATCAATGAAGTCGCGCTGTTTCGCCAGACCAACCAGGCCGCGCACCTGCGCATCCTGATCGACGAGCACGAGCGGATGGCGGAATTGATCGCCGACGGCATCCTGGTGGCGACGCCGGCCGGCTCCACCGCCTATAATCTGTCGGCGCAGGGACCGATTTTGCCGATCAACGCCGCGCTTCTGGCGCTAACGCCGATCAGCGCGTTCCGACCCCGACGCTGGCGCGGCGCCCTGCTCCCGAACTCCGCTTTTGTGGTGATCGAGGTGCTCGAGGGTGAGAAGCGTCCGGTCGCGGCCGCCGCCGACCATGACGACGTGCGCGACGTCCGCCGCGTCGAGGTGCTGTCCGACAAGACGATTTCGATGCGGATGCTATTCGATCCCGGCCACAGCCTCGAGGAACGCATCCTGCGCGAGCAGTTCGGGTATTAGAGCCGTCGTCCCTGCGAACGCAGGGACCCATAACCATGGGCGTTAGTTGTCGCGAAAAGCCGTCAATTGTCACCTCCCTAGACCGAGAAGCCGCGGCGTATGGGTCCCTGCTTTCGCAGGGACGACGAGTTCAGGCGCCGGTTTTGCAACCATTCCTTAACCGGCGCCGCGATATGGTTAACGCCAGTATACCGTTTTGCTGGGCCGGGCCGGACCATGTATCGCATTGACTTCAACAAGCTGCGGTTTTTGATTTGCGACGACAATCCGCATATGCGCCGCATCCTGCGGACGCTGTTGCATTCGTTCGGCGCGCGCGAAGCCTATGAAGCCGAGGACGGCGCCACCGCGCTCGAAATGTACAGCCACTACGTACCCGACATCGTCATCACCGACTGGGCGATGCCGATCTTCGACGGCCTCGAACTGGCGCAGATGATCCGGCAGCCGGAATCGAAGGGTAACCCCTACGCGCCGATCATCATGCTGACCGGACATTCGGAGAAACGGCGCGTCACGGTCGCGCGCGACGCCGGCGTCACCGAGTTCCTGGCCAAGCCGATCTCGGCCAAGGGACTCTATCAGCGCATCCTCAACGTCGTCGCCAATCCGCGCCCCTTCATCAAGACCAAGACCTATTTCGGCCCCGACCGGCGGCGCAACACCAACAACGCCTATATCGGCCCCGAGCGCCGAGTCGGTGGCGAGATGGAAGTGATGCAGCAGCCGTCGTTGCTCGACAAGGCGCGGTCGAACGTTTAGCGCGAGCCTGGAGAGACCATCATGGCGAAAGAAAAGCCGGGGACGATACAGGTCAAATCGTTTGCCGATCATCACGTGATCACGCAGCCCAATCCGTTGCGCAAGGTATTGCTGCGCGTTCCCGAATCCGATCTCGACGATCCTGTCGGGCGCGCGGAGAAGGCGCTTGCAGGACTATCCGGTGAATTCAAGAACTGGATGACGATCGAGGCGGACCGGCTCTCGGCCGCGCACGCGGCCATTCTCCGCGACGGCTTCACCATCGACAACCGCGAAGAGCTGTTTCGCGCCGCCCATGACATCAAGGGTGATGCTGCCACGTTCGGCTTCCCTTCCGCCGGCGCTGCCGCCGAAAGCCTGTGCCGCATCATCGAACACGCACCTGATCTCGACCAGGTCCCATCCGAGCTGATCACCCATCACATCAATGCCATTCAGGCGATCGTGCGCGAACGAACCAAGCTCGACACTGCCATGATGGCGAGCGCGCTCAGCAAGCAGCTCCGCGGCGTCGCGGATGAATTCCTGCTCAAGGTCAACCGCGACCGCCCCGAACATCTCGAAGCGATCCTGGCGCCGAGCATCGTGCCGGCAGAGTAGCCCGCGATATCTCCACACCGTCGTCCCTGCGAACGCAGGGACCCATACGCCGCGGCTTATCGATTAAGAGCACGCTGGTCGATGACCTTCACCCAACCACAAACGACTGTGGTTATGGGTCCCTGCGTTCGCAGGGACGACACCGGTCGTGTTGCAGGAGTTCGCCTACGCCGCGATCAGATCGCGCACGGCTGGCACGAACGCTTCGTCAGCGACCAGCTCCTCGCAGAACAGGCGGGCTTCCTCGCGCGCGGACTCGGTTGCGAACCGCCGCAGCAGGATCAAGAGCGGCTCGGCGGCCTTGCGGTCGGTCTCGCAATGGGTCAGCACACGCTCGACCATGCGGCGGCGCAGCCTCGCGGCGCCGCCGATCGTGTCGACAAAGCCGGTCTCACGGCTGACTTCGAGCGCGATACGGAAGGCTCCGAATGTCGATTCGGGAAGGCCCGCGCGGATCAGGAGCGCCTGCAGGCTGGCGCCGCCGCGGTCGTGCAGCAGCGCGGTGACGCGGGCCAGCGGCAGGTCAGCCAGTTCGGCAAGCGCCGCATCGAACAGTTCGAGATTGCCCGACAATAGCGCGCGCAGGATCAGGCCGGCGGTCAGTTGCCCGGTGGCGCGCAGGTGCCGCACCAGGCCCAGCATATCATCGCCGCGCGAACACGCCGCAATGTTCACGGCCGAGCGCTCGCGCGCTTCGCTCGCCAGCCGCCCTGCCCGGTCGGCGCTCAGCCAATTCCGCGCGACGACGAATTGCGCCAGCGTCTCGGAGAGTTTCGCGACCAGCGCTGCGCGGGTGGCAGCCGGCAAGCCTTCCAGCACCAGCATCGCTTCCCTGATCGCGGCGAGATGGCCGTGACGTTCGACGATACGGTCCCATGAAAACGGCGCCAATTCCGCGTAGGCATTTTCGATCAGTTCGAGCGCCGCGGCCGCCGAGCCAACTTCGGCAATCGCGGCGGAAACCGAGGGCGGCAGGTTGATGCGGCGGGCGATGGCGCATTGCGTGTCGCTGTTGCCGGTGGCGACGATGTCGACGAGGTCGGCGTCGATCAGAAGCGGCGAATGTTCGAGCACGGGAAGCGCGATCGAGGGTTGGTCGAGCGAGAGCGCCTGCACGATCGCGGCCGGCGCGTCCGAGCTGCGCGCGAAGACTTCCGACATCGCCTGGCGCACCAGCGGCGACGGATCATCGAGCAGCATCAGCAGCGCGCCTTCGGCGGCGATGCGATCGTCCTCGGAAAGATCTGAAATCAACCAGGCCCGCGCCAACGCCCGCGTCGCCTCTGCCCGCTCGCCTGCCGGAGCGGTACGAATCCAACTGATGAACTGCCGAACGATCATGGTCCTGGCTACGCAACCTGAAACGACACCGTGACGCGGTGCCACTATTAGAAAAAATAAACCATGACGCTTAACAAAGGGTTCACCATAAACGGCTGGTTTTATTGACGTTTTGTTAAGGGTGCGAGGACGGTTGCGATGTCTCGTTCCCCGGATGCTGCGCAACACGCAGTGCTGCGCTGCTGATCCGGGGTCCATCCGAGCTCGCCCACCGCGATGGGTCCGGTTCTGCGACGCATCGCTGCGCGCTGCATCGCGGGTCAGCGTCAGCTACTGAACGTGCCGTTGCGGTCGCTGAAGAGGTCGAGTCTTCCGGGTGCGCGGACTTCGGGCGCATGTCCCGACAATGCGGTGCTCGCGGAGGCAACTGACACCGAATTGCTGCCCCACAATTCCTGCACCGCCGGCGAAATCGGCTGCGTGCGTTCGCCGCCCTGGAACAGCGAGCGGAAGATCGGCTCCGTTGACGCCGACGCGGTCTGCGCCGTTGCGGAAACCGGCGTCACCGCGCGAGAATCCGGGAAGCTCGAGAGATAGGCGGCGTTGTCGATCGCCATCGCTGCCGGCGCGGCGCTTGCGACCGTGATGCGCCGTGGCAGATCGCCGCCGGCGGCCGCCATCGCCGTGCGCGTCACCGGCGAACTGGCGGCCGCCGCATAGCGCGTGCTCAGCACCGAATAGACCTGTGAGACGCTGCGCGGCTGCCCGGAGCGATCGTAGAAGATCGATTGATTGGCCGCCGCAGCGTTCGGAAACATCCGCACGGCCGACGCGTTCGGATTGTCCTCGGCGTTCTGGATCAGCTTGCCGGCGCCGCCGACGCCCATGAAATGCGCCATGTAGAGTTCGGCATCGGTCGGGCGGCGCCCGATCTTGCCGGTCAGCCTGAAACTGTTGGATTGCGTCAGCACCGCCGCCATCGAAGAGGCAGCTTCGGGATCGTCGCGCAGCCGCATGATCGCGGCGCGTGCCGCGGGATCCTCGACCGAATAGCTGCCCGACGGATTTTTGGCGATGGCGTCGGCATATTTGCCGTAGCCGAGATGGGCCCCCGCCTCCTTTACCGTGCCGAGCCAGGTCTGGTCGATGAACTGAAACAGGCCGCGTGCCGACGAGGTGGTTGCGGCGGCCTTCGGGTTGAAATTGGATTCCATCTTCGCGGTGGCAAGCAGATATTCGAAGCTGGCGCCGGTCGTGGATGCGGCCTGCTTGATCGAGCCCGCAATCCTCGCGCGCGCGGGATCGACACCTGCCGCAGCCGTGGCGCTTGATGTGTCGACCGCCATATCCGTGGTGCCCCGCTCCTCGCGAAACCTCGCGGGCTCGTGAACGCCGCCAATCCGGCGCCTCACCGACCCAGCCTGCGACATTTATGGTTAATGCCGGGTTAAAATGCCGCATTTCCAACATAAAACAGGAATGAACTTTTCGGTCGTTCGACCGACTGAATATTTGACGTTGGATCTGACCGGCTCGCAAAGAGGAGACGTTCCGGGCAATCACGACCGTCCGCACTGAAAGCAAGGCTTCCGCAGTCTTCCCTGAGAGGATCAAGATCATGACAGACCATGCACTCCACTCCCCTCCCGCAAAGACCATAACCGGCGGCTTGACGGCTATGCTGTACGGCACGCTTACGTACCTGCTGTTTCTCGGTACATTTCTTTATGCGATTGCCTTTGTAGGCAACTTGCCGGTACCAAAGACCATCGATAGCGGCACCGCCGGGCCGCTCGTTCCTTCGCTGCTCATCAACGTCGTTCTGCTTGGCGTGTTTGCAATCCAGCACAGCGTGATGGCGCGTCCCGCCTTCAAGCGCTGGTGGACAAGGATCGTGCCGCAATCGGTCGAGCGTACGACCTACGTGCTGTTGGCCAGCCTTGCGTTGCTGCTGCTCTACTGGCAATGGCGGCCGATGACTGATGTCATCTGGTCGGTGACCGATCCAGTTGCGGCAATTGTCCTTCAGACGATTTCCTGGATGGGCTGGACGGTGGTGCTCGCCAGCACCTTCATGATCAACCATTTCGAGCTGTTCGGCTTGCGCCAGGTGCTGGCGCGGCTTCTTGGGCGCGAGTTGCCCCCGGCCGAGTTCAAAACGCCGATGTTCTACAAGGTGGTCCGGCATCCGATCTATCTCGGCTTCCTGCTTGCGTTCTGGGCGACGCCGGTGATGACGTTCGGTCATCTGGTGTTCGCCATCGCCACCACCGGCTACATCCTGATCGGCATATGGCTGGAGGAGCGCGACCTGATAGCGCTGTTCGGCGACCAGTACCGCCGCTACCGGCAGCAGGTCTCGATGCTGATCCCGCTGCCGCGAAACAAGGCGAAGGTCGGGTGACGTTTGTTTCACGGTGTCCGGCATGGCTCCGGGCATCGGTTTTCCGGCCGGTAGAGGGTTGAAACGGCAAGGCTGGCCTTCTCAGCCGGAATGCATGTAGCGTCTTGACGCTTCCATCACATCATGAGGTACCATGGCGCGCGCGGCAGTGAAGAAGATCGAAACCAGCACGAGCTTGCTCGAAGCTGCCAAGAAGGTGTTGCGCCGCGCCGGCTATGCCGGACTTTCCACTCGCGAAGTCGCTGCAGAAGCGGCCGTGCCCTTAAGCCAGATCCACTACCATTTTGGCTCCAAGCAGAACATGGTTCTGGAGCTGTTCGAATATCTCAATGCTCAACTTCTCGACCGGCAGAACAGGCTGTTCGAAGATCCATCGCTAAAACTGTCCGAGCAGTGGTCCCGCGCCTGTGACTACCTCGATGAGGATATCGCTTCGGGCTACGTGCGGGTGCTGCAGGAGCTGATCGCGGTGAGCTGGCATGACGCGGAAGTAGCAAGGGTGATCCGAGCCGGCCTCATGGGCTGGATCGACCTGATCGTAGGCGTGGCGCGGAGGACCGAACAGACGATCGGCCCGCTCGGCCCGTTCTCGGCAGAAGAGGTCGGCGCGATCGCCGCCTCCAGTTTCATCGGCGGCGAAAGCCTGTTCCTGCTGGGACTGGAGAAAAAAGGCTCGCCGATACGGGCGTCGCTGCGGCGCGTCGGCGACCTCATTCGGATTGCGGAAGGATCTTCACCGGAAAAAGGATGACAGCATGCGAGCAAAGCTGGCGGACAGCGAAGGTTTCATCGCCCGCGACGGCGTGAAACTCGCCTACGAAAGCTACGGCGCGGGCGCGGAAACCATGCTGTTTATTCCGCCATGGAGCATCGTCCACTCCCGGATCTACAAGGCGCAGCTTCCCTACTTCAGCGAACATTTCCGCTGCATCGCCTATGATGGCCGCGGCAATGGCAAATCCGATCGACCAGAAGACGTCACTGCCTACACGCTCGACAACTACCTCGCCGACGCGCTTGCCGTGATGGACGGCCTCGAGGTGGAGCAAGCTATCCTGGTCGGACTTTCGTTTGGCGGGTTGCTCGCCTCCATTCTCGCCGCCTATCACCCGACGCGTGTGCGTGCAGCCATCCTCGCCGGCACGGTCTCGACCATCGGACCTGCGCACCAGGCAAGATTTGCGGCCTCGCATTTTCTCGCCGAGAGAGACAGTTACGACGGCTGGAACAAATTCAACCGTGACTATTGGCTGAAGAGTTACCCTGATTTCGCGGAGTTCTTCGTTCGCAACATCTGCAGCGAGCCGCATTCGACCAAACAGATCGAGGACGGGGTCGGCTGGGCTGCCGAGACGGATGGACCAACCCTGATCAAAACGGTCGAGGCGCGAAACATTCCTCCCCAATTCGATGTCAGCGCGGAAATGTATCGCAGCATCCGCTGCCCGGTTCTGTTCATCCACGGCGACAACGACCAAATTCAGCCCTGCGAACGCGCCCGGGCGGCCCACGCCGCGGTGAGCGGTTCGGAGTTCGTAACGATCAGAGGCGGCGGTCACAATCCTCTCGGCCGGTATCCGGCCAAGGCTAACGCGCTGATCAACGACTTCATCGATCGCCGGCTCGCCATCCGTCAGCCTGCACGTGAGACTTTGCCGCACGGCGCACGCCAGAAGCGCGCCCTCTATCTCTCCTCGCCGATCGGCCTCGGCCATGGCCGCCGCGACATCGCCATCGCGCGCGAGCTGCGCAAGCTTCATCCTGACCTCACGGTGGACTGGCTGGCGCAAGATCCGGTCACGCGTCTGCTGGAGGCCGGCAACGAACATGTCCATCCGCTAAGTGCAAGGTTGGCGAGCGAAACGCGGCATATCGAGCTCGAAAGCGGCGAACACGAATTGCACTGCTTTCAGGCGCTTCGCCGCATGGACGAGGTGCTGATCAAGAACTTCATGATCTTCCAGGACGCCGTCGAGCAAGACGCTTACGACATCGTGATTGCGGACGAGGCCTGGGATATCGATCACTACTGGCACGAGCATCCCGAGCTGAAAAAGGCAAAACTCGTCTGGTTGACCGACTTCGTCGGCTACGTGCCGATGCCGTCCGGCGGCAAACATGAGGCGCTGCTGACGGCGGACTACAATGCCGAGATGATCGAGCATGTCGAGCAGCATCCTGGCGTGCGCGATCGAGCGATCTTCGTGGGCCAACCTGAAGACGTGGTGCCGCTATCGTTCGGTGCGGATCTGCCCCTGATGCGCGATTGGGTACCGAGGCACTTCGATTTCGCCGGCTACGTCATCGGCGAGCATCCGCAAACCTTCGGCAACCGCCAATTTCTTCGTGAAGCGCTAGGCTACGGGAGCGCCGAGCAGATTTGCATCGTCACCGTCGGCGGATCGGGGATCGGGGCTCACCTGGTCAAGCGCGTCCTGCAGGCCTATCCCATCGTGAAGGCCAAGCTGCCGGCGTTGCGCATGGTGGTGGTCGCCGGTCCCCGCATTGATCCAGCGTCGCTGCGTGCGCCGGAGGGCGTCGAGATAAGGTCGTTCGTTGCCAATCTCGACCGGCATCTCGCAGCGTGTGACCTGGCGCTGGTTCAGGGCGGGCTCACCACTTGCATGGAACTCGCGGCTGCCGGGACGCCGTTTGTCTATTTTCCGCTGCGAAACCATTTCGAGCAGAACTTTCACGTCGCTCACCGGCTCCGCCGCTATGGCGCAGGCATCCAAATGGACTTCGCTTCGTCGACCCCCGATATGATCGCCGACGCCATGATGTTGGCTATGTCGAGGCCGGACAGACCGAAACCGGTCGAAGCCGATGGCGCAAGACGCGCAGCCGCCATGATCGGTGAGCTGTTGGCATGACCAGCCCGGAACCGACGCCAGTTATTTCCGGTAAACATTGTTCGGATCGAACTGCCGGTCGGCATCGACGAACGTCAGCAGCGCACCGCCCCCGGCGGCGTCGATCTTGCGGTAGAAGCAGGAATGCCGCCCGGTGTGACACGCAGCGCCCTGCTGCTCGACGCGGATCCAGATGGCATCCTGATCGCAATCAATGCGCATCTCGACCACGCGCTGGGTCTGACCTGACGTCTCACCTTTTCGCCACAACGCATTGCGGGACCGGCTGAAGTACCAGGCGTCGCCGCTTTCGATCGTCTTGCGCAGCGCTTCCTCGTTCATGTGCGCGACCATCAGCACGTCGCCGGTCGCAGCATCCGTCGCCACGCAGATCACGAGACCGGACGCGTCGAACTTGGGCTGGAAGGCCAGCCCCTCTTCACGTTCATTGGTCGTTGCGGAGGTGGACACGACGGGGCCTCGCGGAGAAATTTCGGCGAGGCTACCGGTTGGACCCTCGCACCAGGGACAGGAAACGCTGCTGCTCCGCCGGGTTGTCGCGGAACATGCCGGTGAAGCGGCTGGTGAACGTCATCGCGCCATGCTTGGCGACGCCGCGCACCGACATGCAGGTATGCTCCGCCTCGATCAGCACGGCAACGCCGCGGGGTTTCAGCACCTCGTCGATCGCGGCCGCGATCTGGGCCGTCAGGTGCTCCTGGGTCTGCAGGCGGCGGGCGAAGATATCGGTGAGCCGCGCCAGCTTCGACAATCCGACCACCCGCTCCACCGGCGTATAGGCGATATGCGCCTTGCCGTAGAACGGCATCATGTGATGCTCGCATTGCGAGGTGAACTCGATGTCGCGGACCAGGACAAAGTCGTCATAGCCGGCGGTTTCGCCAAAGGTGCGGTCCAGCACCTCGGCCGGGCACTGATGATAGCCCTGATAGAGCTCGTCGAAGGCTTCGACCACGCGGCGGGGCGTATCCAGCAAACCCTCGCGATCGGGGTTTTCGCCGATATAGCTGAGCAGCGTGTGCACGGCATGTTCGGCCTCGGCGCGCGACGGGCGCGGCAGGTCGGCGCGGACGGCAGCGGCCAGGAACTCGGCCGGATCGAGCTCGGTCGGGCGGGTTTCCGGGGCCACGTCGGGCGATTTCACTTCGGAAGGCTTCAAATCGGAAGGCTTGCCAGGGCGGAGGGATTTGATCAATGCGTCCATGTCTTCTCCGTTCGACCGGCCTGCAGAGACCGGAGTGTCACCGGGCAGACGGGGCGGTTTTGCCGCCGGGCGCCTGAGTCCCATCCACAACACGTTGACGGCCGAACTGGTTTCCATGTCTGGTCCATGTCCGTCCGCCTACGGCAAACGGCCGGGCTGTTTTTCCGCCGTTCCTGTCCATATATAGGACGATGAAATCCAGCCGCCAAGGGCGCTCGGATCGCCGCCCGGGACACCGATTCTCATGCTGAACGACATCTACAACAAGCGGATCATTGAATTGGCGGGCAATATTCCCCGCCTCGGTCGCCTCCCCGACCCCCACGCCAGCGCCACCGCCCACTCCAAGCTGTGCGGCTCGACCGTCAAAGTCGACCTCAAGATGGACGGGCCCGTGGTCAGCGACTTCGCCCATGACGTGAAGGCCTGCGCGCTCGGACAAGCCTCCTCCTCGATCATGGCAAGCCATGTGGTGGGCTCGACAGCCAGCGAGTTACGTGAATTGCGAGAAACCGTGCGCAAGATGCTGAAGGAAAACGGCGGTCCCCCGCAGGGCAAATGGGCCGACATCGCCCTGCTCGAGCCGGTGCGCGACTACAAGGCCCGCCACGCCTCGACCATGCTGACGTTCGACGCCGTGGTCGACGCCATTGGCCAGATCGAAGCCAAGGCCAAGCAGCCGGCGCAGGCGTAAGGGAAGTCCCCGCCTATACCCAATCCTGTCATGCCCGCGAAGGCGGGCATCCAGTACGCCGGGAATTCCCGTTTGATCACAAGCGCCGCGGCGTACTGATCATCCGCTTTCGTTTTCGCGGATGATGACACCGAGTGTTGGGGACGCAGCCTATTTCTGTTGCGGCTGATTCTGTTGCGGCTGAGCCGGCTGCACCGGCGCGGTCGCAGATCCGCCGGTCGGAACCGCGGCTTCGGCAGTCTTGGTCGACTTGCCCGCCTGCGACTGCGCGTCGCCCTCCGTCGAGGAACTGACGAAGCGATCCTGCGGCTTGGAAGGCTTCGCCTCGGCCATCGGCACCGACGCATTGTCCTGCGGGAACACGTCGGCGATCGCATCGGTCGTGACGAGATTGGCCAGGCGCAATTCATCGCGTGACAACTGGTGCAGATCTTCCCACGGCGGAACACTGAGCGCGAGCGACAGCAAATCGCCGGTGCCGCCCATGTCGAAGGTATATTTCGTGAGGCGACCGATGTCGCGTTGCACAATCATCAGGTCCTGCGCGCTGTAACTCGAGGCCTTGGCGTCATCGGCGCGATCACCCATCCAGATCTGGTGCACGCGGACGTGCGCGACCGGCGGCACGTAACGGGTCTTGCCCGCGAGAAGCAGGAACACGCACATCGACTCACAATAGGCTTCCGGCGCCACGCTGACGCGTTCACCACGCGGGGTCTTCGTGCGCACGGTGGCGCCGACCGTGGTCAGCGCGCCGAGACTGCGGAACCGCCGGCCAAGCGCGATGGAATCGTTGACCGAGCCGCCGCTGGAATCCAGCACGATGGTCGCGCCCGCGAGCTGGCGACCCTTGGCGAATTCGTCGAACTCCCGCGGACTATCCGCTGTGACGATGCCGACGGCCGAGACCCAGCCCCTGCAATCCGGCTGGCATGCATTCCACTTGAAATGCATTGGCTGTTTGCGTTCTTCGAGGGTGCCACCGGCATATGCCGAATTACCCAGCATCGTGATCGCGCCCGGCAATGCGAGACAAAAGGCGGTGGCACCGAGAAGGGCCCAACCGCGAAGTTTCAGCGACGTCTCAAACCTCAATTTGGTTCCTTCCCCCAAGCCCCGTTTACGACTAGTGGCAATGGCCCCGTTTTAGCGCGAGATGATTCTGTCATCGATCCGTATGAAAACGGTAACTGTGCTGACGTGTGTCGTCCATAATACCTTGGCTTGGTACGCCGCATTGCAGTGCGATAATTCCTAAGTGTGGCTAAATATCTGCAGGAATTGAGTTCCTTGCTTGGGAACCCCCGCAAGACTACGTACATAGTGCTGCATGGCATCGGCAGGTCCTTCATCGTCACAGCAAAAACAATGCACGGATTGTGCCAGCATCGCCCGTCGTCTGCCGCGCAATGCCGGACGCGCGCTGATATGGATCTATCGGCATTCGCTGTCGCTGCTGGTCGGCTACAACTGCCGGCATCTGCCGACATGCTCGGTGTATGGCGACGAAGCGATCGAACGTTTCGGTTTGTGGGGCGGCGGCTGGATGACGCTTGCGCGGCTGTTGCGCTGCCATCCCTGGGGCACGTCCGGGATCGACAACGTGCCGCTTACGGCGCCCGCGGGTGCGCGATGGTATCTGCCGTGGCGCTACGGACGTTGGCGCGGCGTCAACGCTTCCTGAGTACGACGCTTGCAGCGATTGCGGCTTAGCGCCAGACGAAGAACCCGCCGCCCCATGGCTGTGGTCCGCCCCATTGCTGCGGTCCGATATTCGCAGGCGGCCGCGGCCTGCGCGGGCGCAGTGGTGGCGGCGCCGCCTCCGCCGATGCCGTGGCGTCGATAGCGGGCGATCCATCGTCCGGCAATCTCACCGACAGCAGCACATTCGTTTCCGGCGTGCGCCAGCGATAGCCGATGCCGAAATCGACCGGCTGTGCGCGGCGGAACAGTGCAGCATACGACTCCTGGTAACGCCCCGCGAATTCGTCGATCGGTCCGAGATAGCGGCCGAAGGGGAACAAGCGCCATTTCCTAGTGCTGTAGTAAGCGAGCGGAATTCCGGAATCGTCCTGGATGATGGTGGCGCTGTTGTTGAGCAGGAAGTCGCGCACCGTGGTGAAGTTGCCGGAGTGCAGCAGATAGGACGCGCTCTTGACCAGGCTGTTGCCAGGCGCGAGCGTCGCACAGAATTTCAGGAAACCGCTCGCCTTGACGCCGGAGTTGGAAAGATCGGTCGAGAAATAATACAGCGTCTTTTCCTGACCGTCGGGGTCCACGAAGATGATGCGCACGCCGCGCACGGCATTCGGCCCGGGATTTTCGCCCGCGAAATACGCCGCGCCCTTGTCGTCCAGCGAGATCGGACTGACCTCCCTCACAGTCATGCCCGAGCGCGCCAGGAACACGTAGAGGATCGGCAGCGTGCCGCTGATCTGCCCTGCCTGCAGATCGGTCTTCATCTGCTTGGTGATGAAAAAGCTGAAGCTCAGGATTGAACTGAGCGAACGTTCGACGTTGTAGAGCGCCGACGCGATGCCGCCGCGCGGCAGCCTTGTCAGATCGGGCACCGAGCCGACCGGCTCCAGCGCACTCAGCACATAAGTCGATGCCTTCGAATAGAAGGCATTTGCGTAGAGAAAGTCCGGGCCTGAGAACATGTAGAACATGGTGGGCTTCGGCGCCGCCAGATTGGTATCGGCCCAGGTGCGGATCCGCGATATCTGGCGCTGCTCGAGTTGGCCGAACGCAGTGTCGAAGAATTTGGCGTGCCGTTGCCAGGCAGGATCTTTGGTGAGCGGCGCCAGCGGCGAGTCCGCCGAGGGCATCAGGCCTGCGAGAAATTTCGCGGTGTCGTCCACCGTTGCGGTTTGGGCGCGGACGGCAGCCACGGCCGCCAGCAGCATGACAGCAGCAAGCGTCGCCGTTCTCAGACAGTGCAGCATGCTCATTCGCGACCCGTTGCGGCCACGGCGACTTGATCTGCCCGCTTGCGGAAGACGGCGTAAATCAAGAGACCTGAAAACATGATCAAAAGACCCAGCAGCGACTGCAAGGGACGTTCGGTCAGAAGGTAGTACATCATGAACCCGGTCACGAGCAGGAAAACCACAGGAGTTACCGGGTATCCCCAGGCACGGTAGGGCCGCGGCAGGTCCGGCTGCGTGATGCGCAGCTTGATCACCCCTAGCACGGTAAAGAACGAGCAGAACAGCAGCGCGAACTGGATGAAGTCGAGCACCGCCTCGAAGCTTCGCGTAAGCAGCATCAGGCTCGCGACCGTGAGCTGAAACAGAATGGCGTAGGCCGGCGCACCGCTGGCCGAACGGCCGGCGAACGGCCGCAGCACCGGAATGTCCTCGCCCATCGTCATCATGACGCGCGGCCCGATCCACATCATCGCGCTGATCGAGGAGATCAGCCCGAAGCAGATCATCGCGCCGACGATGCGGCCGCCGAGCTCGCCGAAGATGTAGCTGCCGGAGATGCGGGCGACGTCGAGCTGGCCCGCAAGCTTGTCGATCGGCGCGGTGTGCAAGAACACGGCGTTGAGCGCGACATACAGCACGAGCACGATCAGTGTTCCGACCAGCATCGCCCGCGGCACGTTGCGCTCCGGCAACCTCACCTCGCCGATAATGTAAGTTGCCGCGTTCCACCCTGAGAACGAATACATCACGAACACCAGGCTGATCGCGAACGGTGCGCTGACGATATGGGTGAAGTCGGACGCCGATGGCGCGAACGAAACCGGCTGTGCGGTGCCGATCACGAAGCCGCAGACCAGGAAGGCGATGATGAGTACCACCTTCAGGATGGTCGCGACCAGTTGAAAGGTCGAGGAGTGCCTGATGCCGGCGAGTTGCACCAGCGACACCAGCCAGACCACGCCGATCGCAAGTGCCAGCGGCGGCGTGTTGGGCAGCACCGACTTGCCGTACTCGCCAAACGCCATGGCGGCGAGCGCCACCGGCGCTGCAAAGCCGACCGTCGCCGACACCCAGCCCGCCACGAAACCGAAGGCCGAGTGATAGGCCCGGCCGAGGAAGTTGTACTCACCGCTCGAGCGCGGAAACATCGCGCCGAGCTCGCCGTAGGAAAACACCCCGCACAACGCGACGATACCGCCGACCGTCCACAGCAACAGGATGGAAAAGCCCGAGGGGATATCCTTGACCTGAAAGCCGAGGCTGGTGAAGACGCCGACACCGACCATATCGGCAACCACGATGGCAACCGCCACTAGGACCGAAACGGTCGAGCCGCTGCCGGAGCGCGAGCCAGGCCAGGACCGGCTTTCCGTTTCTGATGCCGCCATCTCGGACCGTACCTTCAGCGCCCAGCCAGGACCTCATCGTGCAGGCTGACGCCCCTCAATTCAAGCAATGTTAACAAGGGTTTAAATTGAGACATAAAATAGGTTGCATGGTACCTCCAGCTGCCCGTGCCACTACTGGATTGCGAAGACATCGTGGCGGTCCCACAATCGCGACACGATTGCATGGTCTCCTTTGGGCTTCCGGATGCGGGGAGTTTTTCCGGACGCTTAACGTCGCCTAAAGGCGTGCGAGCTTACGCCGGTTGACGGTGGATCTTGGGACATTGGGGTGGATGGTCGGAGCTAATCCGAATTTCCCGACAGTTGATCGCGCCAGCCGGGCGACGTCTCCGGCCATGCCGCGCCGTGCGCTGCCCCTTCGATGGCACTGGGCGGCGATAGCCGCGCTGATCGTGCCGCTATCCTTCGTCCTGGTTCAATGCGGCAAGGCGCCGACCCCGGAAATGCTGGCGGCGAACACGGATGGCGCCAAATCCCGGGCCGCCAAGCCGCAGGCTTCCGCCGACACGTTCGACGACCGTTTCCCCCAGCCGCAATTCGCCGACCGTTTCCCGACCGCGGGTGAAAGCTTGCCGCAAGTCCAGCGCCAGGTCGCACTGGCGCCGCAGCCGCACGCGGTGCGTACCGAGCCAATGCGGGTCGCCTCGCTGACGCCAACGCTGACGCTACCCCGCAATGAGCGTGAAGAACTGACCACGCTGGTCAGCATGAAATCCTCCGCCTTCCCTTATTTCGGCACCAATCCGCGCTCGGAAGAACCGTTCCTCAACATCGTCAAAGGCGACCGCAAGGGCCATCGCAGCTACAGCGGCAAGGTCTACTGGCAGGACGAGACCTACAACGACAGCCGCGTGCTGGTACATGTCCCCGAGACGTTCGATGTCAGGAAGCCGGGCGTGATTGTGGTGTTCTTCCACGGCAACGGCGCGACGCTGGAGCGCGACGTCCGCGACCGCCAATTGGTGCCGCAGCAGATCTCGGATTCGGGCGTCAACGCCGTGCTGCTCGCCCCGCAAATGGCTGTCAACGCCGCCGACTCCTCGGCCGGCAAGTTCTGGCAGCCGGGCGGCTTCAAGCGCTTCATCGAGGAGTCGGCAAGCCACCTCGCCCGCCTCCACGGCGATCCGAAGTCGGCGCAGGCGTTCGCCAACATGCCGATCGTGATCGTCGGCTATAGCGGCGGGTTCCTGCCGACGGCGTGGAGCCTCGAAGTCGGCGGTCTTCCCAACCGGGTCCGCGGTGTGTTCCTGCTCGACGCCGTCTATGGCGAACTCGACAAGTTCGCTTCATGGATCGAGAAGAACCGGACCGGCTTCTTCGTCAGCTCCTATACCCGCTACACCAAGCGGCACGATCTGGAGCTGATGCAGATGCTCCGCGACAGGGGCATCAGCGTCACCGAGAGCATGGACGGGCCGTTGAAGCCCGGCAGCGTCGTGTTCGTGCAGACGCCTGACGGCGTCACCCATCGCGATTACGTCACGCAGGCCTGGACAGAGCATCCGGTCAAGGACGTGCTGGTCAAGATGGCCGCAACGCCCGCTTTGACCCGCGTCGCCGGTGCGCCCGACGCCAATCGCTAACGGCCTCGGCGCGGTATCGCGGCGTGCCTGCCATCATCCCGGATCGAATGGTCATCTTGATTGCGCGTGTCCCATGTCCGAACACGAACGCTTTGCCGGCCTCGGAAACCATGCGCGTCGCAGCCGGCGGAGCACGACGACGCCTGCTGCGAACGAGCATTCCAGGATCTACCTACCACCGCGTACGGAGAGAAAGCTCGAAGGTCCGCGGCGCGCCGAGAATGACGTAGTTCGCATCCGTAGCCCAAGCTGCATAGACCGCGTCGGTGATATTACGAACGCGGAATGTCAGGTCGGCGTTTTGCGCAAAACGGTAGGTGGCAAAAACATCCGCGATGGTGGCCGACGGCAACGTCACGAGGTTGGCATCGTCAGCGTTGATGGAGGCCCTGTGATTGATCCACGCGCCGACCGCCCAGTTTGTAAACGGCTGCCACGTGGCACCAAAGTTCGCCACGACCTGCGGCACATTCGGCGGCGTATTGCCCGTGTAATTCGCGGTCGTACTTGTTCGATATTCGTCATACCGGGCATTCACGTAGGCAAAGTTCGCCTCAAGGCGCAAAGTCTCGATCGGGCGATAACTGCCGGAAATCTCAAAGCCGCGGGATGACTGCTTGCCCACCTGAACCGTAAATCCCGTCAGAGGATCGGTTGAGGGGATATCGGTCTTTTCGATCTGATAGACGGCAGCCAACAGCTCACCTCGTCCGTTCGCGAAGGCGTGTTTGATACCGCCCTCCACCTGGCGCGCATTGGTGAGGCTGAAGGGAGTGTCGGTGACGCCCAATGTGAACAGAGCGAAGCGCGGCTCAACCGCAGTTGCATATTGCGCGTAGAGCGTCGTGTCGGCGCGAATGTCCCACAGTGCACCCATGCGATAGGTGCTGGGTTCGAACGTTTTGCTGTAGAGCTGGTTCGCCGGCCGCCGATTGTAGTCCACCTCCATTTGATCGACTCGAAACCCGCCAACAATTTTGACCCCTTTGAGCACCTCCAGGCGCGCCTCGCCGAAAACCGCCTTCTGCGTCAGATCCGCGCGCACGTTTTGTGTCCGTGCAGTGCCTCGGGTGAAGAAGTCCGTCGGTGCGGGATTATAGGGATCGACGAGTTGAAGCGATGTCACCTCGTTGCGCGGACTGTCCCATCGCGTGCTTGCAACCTCAACGCCCATGACCGTCGACAGCGGCATCGCTCCCAAGCTGCCGTTCCAGTTCACGTCGAAACGATCGCCGATAAAGCGATGGTCGTAGCCGAGATTCTCCCATGTTTGCCGGCAGACTTGGTCTGTACCGGTGTTGTTGAGGAGGTTCTGCCCGCGGAAAGAGCAGGTGCCGCCTGCGGGAATATAGGCAAAGCGGTACGTGTTGATCCAATCGCGATCGGATTGATAGGACCAGAAGCGATTGCGGATCTTTAGCTCCTCGGTGTCATACGTCGTATTCCAGCGCAGCCACAGCACACTGTCGTCGTATTTGTTGTTCGGCAGGTTGTTGTAGTTGACCTCGCGGAGATCGGAGCGGATTTTCCCTCGCACCAGGGGCGTGCCCCAATACGCGTTCTCGATTTTCGATTTCATGTAGTCAAAGTCGACGGTCGATGACAATTGCGGCGTCACATCCCAGCGCAAGGCACCTGCGACATTGCCGTATCTGACCTGGTTGTCATCGACCGGGCCGTTGTATCCGTTGACGACGCCGTCGAGTCGATAAGAGAAGCCATTCCCCAGCGGACCTCCCTTTCCCACGGCCTGGCGGACGCCTTCGCGAGTAGTGAGCGAGGAGATTGTTTCCGACGGCTCGGTGACCCCGCTCGGTTGCTTGCGAACGAGATTGACGGCGCCGCCGATGGCGCCTTCACCGTAAAGGACCGACGCCGGTCCGCGCAGCACGTCTACCCTATCGAAAATGAAGCTGTCGTAGTTGCGCGTGCTGATCGTGGTGTTGGTGACACGGATTCCATCATAGAGCACTGCGATGCCGTTCTCGGTGAACCCCCGCGTCGATGCAACGCCGGCAGCTCCTGGCCGGACGGCGGACGTAAAGCCGGTCAAGCCTTGAAGGGCGTCCACCCAACTAGTCTTGCCTCGCTCCTGCATCGTCGCCTGATTGACGCTCTCCGCGCTGCCCGGGATGTCGCGAGCCGTGCCCGGCAGTCGCGATCCGGTCGTATTGGGCACGTTGAGATCGGTCGTCGAACGGATGTGGTCGCGCGGCAAGCCACCTGGCCATCCGTCGATTGGGCCTTGCGGCGCTCGATCCGCGCCGGTCTGCGCCTGGCGCGCGACGGACGCAGCCCGCATCTGCAAGCGCTTGCTCGTTCGCTGCTTTTGCTTGGTGGCTGGCCGTCCTTCCACCGTAATCGGAGGCAGGACAGCCTGAGGAACGGTTTGAGCAATGGCGGGCCGTGCACCGCCCGCGGCAAAGGATGCTGCGGCCAGAACTGCCAAAAACCGCATTCGGCGTCCGATCCGCCTCCCGACTTCACACCAATTGCCAATCTTTTCCATTACTTACAGCCCCATAGCGCAATGTTATAACATTACATCTATGGAACTCGCGTAAGGATGTCAAAAGTCTTCGGCCAGCATCAGCGCGGTGCGCTTCCCTGGCCCTTTTTCGGCTTGGTTAGAATCACCGTCACCAGCGCCAACGCGACAAAGGTCGCCCCGACATAGCCATTGGCGAAGAGCAAATCGCGCGCGTACAGAAAACCGCCGATGGCCGAACCAATGGCCTGTCCGACGTAGAGCACGGATGTGTTGAGCGACACCGATGCGGACGCCAGCGCAGGCGCGGCGCCGACCAACCTCACCTGCTGCATCGAATTGGTGGAAGCAAATCCAATACCCCAAATCGCGACGGAGACAGCCATCAGCGGATAGATGCCGGCGCTGAGCGCCCATCCGCCCACGCCAGCCAGCAACACCGACGTGAACAGCATCGAAGTCTTCCATGCGCCCCAGGAATCGACGATCCGGGTTCCGATCGCGGTGCCGATGACACCACAGATACCGTAGACGGCGAATACCACGGCGATCGGGTCCGGGCCCGCCGCCGTCAGCCGCGCTAGCAACGGGCCCATATAGGTGAACACCACGAATTGGCCGGACATCTGCGCGGTCGTGATCAGCAGCAACAGCAGGATCATCCGGTTGCGGCCGATGGCCGCCCAGGTCTTGAGGTCGACCGGCGCACCCATCAGCCCGCGGGGCAGACGCCACGCCAGCAGGAGGAAACTCAGGCAGCTCATTGCACCAATGGCGCCATAGACCGCCTGCCAGCCATAGCGGCTGGCGATGAAGGTGATCGCCGGCAGGCCGACGGCTGCAGCCAGCGACCAGCCGAGAAAGATATAGGCGATGGTACTGCCGCGTCTTGCTTCAGGCACGATCAGTGCGGCCGTTCCCGCCGCTTGCGGCGTGTAGAGCGCGCCGATTGCCAGCATGACCAGGCGAATGGCGAGCAGGCTCGCATAGTCAGGCGCAAAGGCGGAGGCAATGTTGGTAAGCGCCAGCACCGCAAGGGTGGCCGTCAGCAGGGTGCGGCGCTCAATCTTGGAAGTCAGCCACGCCGTGACCGGCGAACCGACACACAGCATGATCGCGCCGAAGGTGATCAGAAGACCAGCGGTGCGGATCGAGACGTCAAGACCGGCAGACAGTTCGACCAGCATGCCCGCCGGGGCCAGCACCGAGCAGCCGGTGACGACGTTGCCGAGCATCAGCGCAGTCGGTGCAAAGCGGCGCTCGGCGTGGACGGGCCCGGGCACATGTTTCATGCAGATGCATGTAGACTGTGGGCCGTGCCAAGAAAAGGACGCGATACCGGATTATTTGTCATCGCTCGTTATGAGTTTCATTGATTTGACGGCGCTGATGCCGAGCGGCTCTGCGTACGTCGCCGTGACGGGGAAGCATTCTTTCCCGGACGATGGGGCCAGATGTTTGCCCTGCGGCCCTGCCATCACGGCCTATTTCGCGAAATTGCCCGATTGCAGGGGCCGAATCCCCTGCTATACCGCTGCTTTCCCGCTTACCTGCGCTCGTTCGCAGGAGTGAGCTTTAGGAGACGCCAATGCCTGACAGCAATGCACCCGCATCGGGGTTCCAATTTGGCCTTGCGAATTTGAAACCGGCCGAACCCGTGCAAAAAATCACCCTCACCTTCCCCGACGGCGCGAAGCGCGATTTCGCCAAGGACACCACCGGGCTCGACGTCGCCAAGGGTATATCGCCCTCGCTCGCCAAGCGCACGGTCGCGATGGCGCTGGACGGCGTGGTCGCCGATCTCAACGATCCGATTTCGCACGATGCGAAGATCGAACTCATCAGCCGTGAAGACCCGCGCGCGCTCGAACTGATCCGGCACGACTGCGCGCATGTGCTGGCCGAAGCGGTGCAGTCGCTGTGGCCGGGCACGCAGGTCACGATCGGCCCGGTGATCGAGAACGGTTTCTATTACGACTTCTTCCGCAACGAGCCGTTCACGCCGGAAGATTTCGCGGCGATCGAAAAGCGGATGCGCGAGATCATCGCGCGCGACAAGCCCTTCACGAAGGAAGTCTGGGATCGCGAAAAGACCAAGCAGGTGTTCCGCGACAAAGGCGAGGCCTTCAAGGTCGAGCTGGTCGACACCATTCCCGGCGACGAGCCCATAAAAATCTATTTCCAGGGCGACTGGTTCGACCTGTGCCGCGGCCCGCATATGAGTTCGACCGGCAAGATCGGCAACGCCTTCAAGCTGATGAAGGTGGCGGGCGCCTATTGGCGCGGCGATGCCAACAACCCGATGCTGACGCGCATCTACGGCACGGCATTCGCCAGGCAGGAAGAGCTCGATACTTACCTCAAGCAGATCGAGGAAGCCGAGAAGCGCGACCACCGCAAGCTCGGCCGCGAGCTCGATCTGTTCCACTTCCAGGAAGAAGGCCCCGGCGTGGTGTTCTGGCACCCGAAGGGCTGGACCATTTTCCAGGCGCTGATTGCCTATATGCGCCGCCGCCTGACCGGCGACTACGACGAGGTTAACGCGCCGCAGATCCTCGACAAGGTGCTGTGGGAAACCTCGGGTCACTGGGACTGGTACCGCGAGAACATGTTCGCGGCACAATCGGCCGGCGACGAGGCGGAGGATAAGCGCTGGTTTGCGCTGAAGCCGATGAACTGTCCCGGCCATGTTCAGATCTTCAAGCACGGGCTGAAGAGCTATCGCGACCTGCCGCTACGCCTTGCGGAGTTTGGTGTGGTGCATCGCTATGAGCCCTCGGGGGCGATGCACGGCCTGATGCGCGTGCGCGGTTTTACGCAAGACGACGCACATGTCTTCTGCACCGAAGCCCAACTCGCCGAGGAGTGCCTCAAGATCAACGACCTGATCCTGTCGACCTACGCCGATTTCGGCTTCGAAGGCGAGCTCACGGTCAAGCTCTCGACCCGGCCGGAAAAGCGCGTCGGCACCGACGAGATGTGGGATCATGCCGAGCGCGTGATGGCCACCGTGCTGGCGGAAATTCAGGCCGGCGGCAGCAACCGCATCAAGACCGCGATCAACCCTGGCGAAGGCGCGTTCTACGGGCCGAAGTTCGAATATGTGCTGCGCGACGCCATCGGCCGCGACTGGCAATGCGGCACCACGCAGGTCGACTTCAACCTGCCCGAACGGTTCGGCGCGTTCTACATCGATGCCGACGGCTCGAAGAAGGCGCCGGTGATGGTGCATCGCGCGATCTGCGGCTCGATGGAGCGTTTCATCGGCATCCTGATCGAGCACTTTGCCGGCAATTTCCCGCTCTGGCTGGCGCCCACCCAAGTTGTGGTGACGACCATCACCTCCGAAGGCGACGAATACGCCAAGGTGGTCGCGGCTGCCGCACGAAGGGCCGGCTTGCGCGTCGAGATCGACCTGCGCAACGAGAAGATCAATTACAAGGTCCGCGAGCACTCGCTGGCGAAGATCCCTGCCCTGCTCGTCGTCGGCAAGAAGGAAGCCGAGACCCATTCGGTCTCGATCCGCCGGCTCGGCAGCGACGGGCAGAAGGTGATGCCGACCGACGAGGCGCTGGCCGCCCTCGTCGAGGAAGCAACGCCGCCGGACGTGAAGCGGATGCGGGCGGCCGCCTGATCATAATCGGTCTAAATCGGCTTCCGCTGAAGCGGCTGTGCCACTATCTCTGGCACAGCCATTTCCGACGAAAGAGACCCTTGTGCCCGACGCCCTTGAACTCCTGAAGATCCGCCGCTCGGTAAAGCCCCGCGAGATGAGCGGGCCCGGCCCGACGCCAAGCGAACTCGAGACTATTCTGACCATCGGCGCGCGGGTGCCGGACCACGGCAAGCTGACGCCCTGGCGCTTCATCGTGTTCGAGGGCGACGGGCGCCTTCGCGCAGGCGAGGTCATCGCCACGGTGTTTGAACGTAAAAATCCGTCGGCGCCGGCTGCCGATATCGAGATCGAGAAGCGCCGGCTGATGGACGCGCCGCTGGTGATCGGTGTGGTCAGTTTCACCAGGCCGCATCCAAAAGTACCGCCCCTGGAGCAGGAGCTGTCCGCCGGCGCCAGCGCGATGAACATTGTCAACGCCGCCACCGCGCTCGGTTACGGCGCCTGCTGGCTGACCGGCTGGTTCGCGTTCGACCGCGACGTGCTCGACGGGCTCGGATTGAAGGCGGACGAAAAACTCGCCGGCTTCATCCATATCGGCACACCGTCGAAACCGGTCGAAGATCGCCCTCGCCCGGCGCTGTCCGAAATCGTGACGCGGTTTTAGGCCTAGGCAGCCCTCGAGGCGCGGGCGCCAAAATCGGACAGCAATGCCTCGAGCTCGGATGCCGGCTTCGCCGCGCTGAACAGAAAACCCTGCACCTCGTTGCAGCCTTCGGCGCGCAGCCAGTCGAGCTGGTCCATGGTCTCGACGCCTTCCGCTGTCGTCGTGATGTTCAAGCTGCGCCCGAGGCCGGAGATTGCGCGTACGATCGCGACACAGTCGGTCCGCTGGGCGAGGTCTTTCACGAATGAGCGATCAATCTTGATCTTGTCGAATGGAAAACTCCGCAAGTAGCTCAGGCTCGAATAACCGGTGCCGAAATCGTCCATGGATATGCTGACGCCGAGCTCGCGAAGCTGATGCAGGATCGCAAGATTGGCTTCGGTCTCGGCCAAAAAGACCGACTCGGTGATTTCGAGTTCGAGCCGCCGCGGCGACAGACCTGAATGCGCCAGCGCCGAAATCACCGCCTGAACCAGGTTGCGGCTGCGGAACTGGACCGGCGACAGGTTGACGGCGACCTTGATGTCTTCCGGCCAGTTCGCAGCTTCGGAACAGGCCTCGCGCAGCACCCACTCGCCCAGCGCCACGATCAATCCGATATCTTCGGCGACCGGAATGAAATCGGCCGGCGAGATCATGCCCTTTTCCGGACTGCGCCAGCGCAACAGCGATTCGAAACCGCTGATACGGTTGGCGGCAATATCCACCAGCGGCTGATAGTGCAGTTCGAATTCGCCGCTCGCGAAGGCGCGACGCAGGTCGCGCTCCATGTCGCGGCGCTTCTGTGCCTGGCGGTCCATCTCGCGCTCGAAGAAGCGATGAACGTTGCCGCCATCCGATTTCGCCCGATAGAGCGCCATGTCGGCGTTGCGCATCAATTCCTCGCAGCTTGCACCATCGCCGGGCGACAGCGCGATGCCGACGCTGGCACCGATGACGACCTCGATACCATCGAGGTCGTAGGGCGCGCTCAACACACCGATCAGTCGGTCGGCAAAGTCGCTCACCTCGTTCGGCGACACCTCCGAGACCATCACGATGGCGAACTCGTCGCCGCCGAGCCGGGCGACGAGATTGTCGCCACGAACCTCGGACTTCAGCCGCTCGGCTACCGCCTTCAACAGACGATCGCCCATTGGATGGCCGAATGAATCGTTGACGTTCTTGAACAGGTCGAGATCGACGCACAGCACCGCCACGCGCCTGTTGCCGGACGCCGCCCGTTCGAGCGCCCGGCGGAGGCGCTCCTGATAGAAGTCGCGGTTCGGCAGGTTGGTCAGGCCGTCGTGATGGGCCATGTGGGCGATCCGCGCCTCCGCCGCGCGGCGCTCTGTAATATCAACCGCGGCCACCAGATAGCCGTCGTGTCCGTCGAAGGCGACGCGCCGTCCGAACGTCAGCACGTGGATTTCGCTGCCGTCGGCCTTGAGATGCCGCCAGTCGCGGCTCGAATTGTAGATGTCGCCGAGCTGCCGCAGCGCCTGGCTGTGGCTGGCCCATTCGTCCTCCGGCCAGATCTGGCGAAGCTGCATCTGCAGGAACGTCTCGCGCGGGTAGCCGTAATGGCGCACGGCCGCGTCGTTGACATTCAAGAACCGGGTCGTTTCGGCGTCAAACACCCACATCGGCATCGGATTGTTGTCAAACAGCAGGCGGAACGAAACCTCGCGTCGCTTCAGCGCCGTGACGTCGGAGACCGTCAACGAAAGCATGTCGCCGAACGCCGTCACGCCCAGTCGCAGGCAGCGGTCCTCACCATCGATTTCGATCTGATCGCCATTGCCGCTGACGACGATGTCGCGCAGACGCTCGGTCACCTCCGGCGCGCATAACAGGTTTCCGCCCGCGGCAAGCCGTCGCCATAACAACTCCGTCGACGGCTGCCGCAGCAGTCGCGCGGCGCCCTGATTAAGATGGACGATCTGGAAATCGGACGGCTGCCCGTCCGCATCGCGAACAGCCGCCAGCGATAGCACGCCCTCGTCGGTCGCTGAGAAGATCGTGTCCAGCAGATTGAATTGCGCATCGCGCTCGTTGACATAGGTCCCGATCAGGGTACCGCCCCAGCGCGACAACGTCGGGAGCGCCAGCACATCATAGGTCCTAACCAGACCGTCGCGCACGCAATGCGCCGTGGCGAGGTACGGGCGGCAGTTCTGCAGCGCGTTGGATGCCGCCTCGCCGAGCGCGGTCGCGCAATCCGGCGGCAATGCACTTAAGGAAATGTCCCAGCGATCATCATTCAGCCATTGCTGGACGTAGCGGCCGGTGTGCGAGACGGAAAGCGTGTCGTTGTCGTTCCGAAGCAGCACGACGTGATCCGCCAGCCGGCCGAGGCTGCCGAGCATGACGTCTTCATAGCGTGGCAGCTTCTCGCCCGGACGCAATGCAGCCTGCCATTTGCGCTTCAGGACCGGGACGTCGGCGAACATCTCGGTGTTGAATTTTTCTGACGACTTTTTCGATGATCTGTTGGCCGCAACCATAACCTGCCCCGCTACGCGCACTCAGTCCCCGGGCATCCAATGCAGCCGGGTTTAAGGCTATGTAAAAATGGCGGCGGCGGTACGCCGATATGGCGATTATGACAGTTCTAAGTTGTGCGATGGTTAGTGCGCATTAGAGACTATGACAGCCAAATGCGCAGGCCTGCTTAACTGCCGCGTTTCTTCACGCGAACCGGAAATACCTTCGGATCAAGTCCGAGGGTATGCTTTCGCTCGAAAAGGCTATGGTCTAGCGCGCCACGACCTCGACCTCGCCGTCGACGCCGTTGACGACGTTGAAGGAGCGCTCGAACACCTTGCCTTCGTTCTTGGCAATCGCCCGATACTCGCCTTCGGACAGCACCACGCGCGGAAACGCGCCGATCGATTCCTTGATGACGTCGCCGCCTGGCGTGATCACCGACCATGCGGTGTTGGCGAGAGCCTCGCCGCCCCTGTCGCTGACCAGTTTCAGCGTAATCACCGCCGCGCGGTGGGAGACGGTCACGTCCGTCAGCTTGCTGGCCTGGACGCGGATGTCGGAACGCACCACCGAATTGGCGTCGCCATAGTTGGAGATGATGTAGTAGGTGCCCTCCGGCAGCAGCGCGACGTCGCCCGCGGCGACGTTCGGAAGCAATGGGGTGCGTTCGGAGCCTTCGAATTGGCTGCCCTTGTAGATCGCGAACGAGATCTGGTTCGGGGGAATCTTGCTGGTGCCGACGCGGCCTTCGATGCGCAGTCCGCCGGCCGGAAGCACGAAAGCCACGCGGTCCGTCTCTGCTTTCAGGCTCACCGCCCGCACCGCGCTGACCAGGCCGAGAGCCACATGGACGACGTAATTGCCGGGCGGCAGCACGATGTTCGGAGTCGCGCCGCGCTCCTCGCGGATCAGCTTGAACGTGCCGGTATCGTCGGGCTTGTCGGCAAATACCCGCCACACCAGTCCGCCGTTGATGACAGGCAGATCCTTGCCGTAGCGCGCCGTCAGCGATAGCACCCCCTGACCTGCAGTGGCCGCACCCGGCGGCGGTACCACCGGCGGCACGGCGGTGACTTGTGGCTGAACGATGGTCGGCTGGTTCAGCGGCGCGGGAAGCGGTGGAATCGCCCCCGTCCCCGATGGCGGCGCCAGATTCATGGCAGGCCCGGTCTGAGTGTCCGGAACCACGGCGGGCGGCACCGGTGGCGGGCGGTCCGAGAACCACTGGGCCGAAACCGGGGCTGGAAGAAGCAAAGCAACCAGCGTGAAGGCGACGCCCAGCGCCGGAAAAGGCCATCTGCCCCGCCCGTATCCTGCGATACCGTTGCCGCCCGAAATCATCGCCATGCTTTTCACTGAAAACGCGGCAAATTCAAGCCTTCGTGGCCGAAGTTTGGCGAGGCGCTTGCTAGCGGAACCCGCACCGGCACCCGATGTTAATGCAGCGGTCGTGGTCCAGTCACATTCCCTGCCTAGGCCGGCATTCGCCGGGCATAAACCATGCATCCGGAATTGGAATGGACAATTCTGGCGCGGCAGCGCCGCGGCGGTTATCGTTGAAGCCGGAGGGCTTGCGTGTTGGATAGCTGGATGGGCCGCGGCCAAAAAGGCTCCGGTGCCGACGACAAGGTAGGGCTCGGCAGTATCCGCCGGCCGGTGATCGGACTGGCGCTGGGTGGCGGCGCCGCACGCGGCTTTGCCCATATCGGCATCGTCCGGACGCTGGTGGCTCACGGAATCATGCCCAACGTCGTGGTGGGAACCTCGATCGGGGCCGTAGTCGGCGGCGCTTTTGCTGCCGGACATCTCGACACGCTGGAAGAATGGGCACGCAGCCTGCAGCCGCGAACGGTCCTCTCCTATCTCGATATCCGCCTGAACGGTTCGGGCCTGATCGGCGGCGCCAAGCTTGCGGCCCAATTGGAGGCGGCGCTCGGCCAAAGCCTGATCGAGGATCTGCCGGTGAAATTTGCCACCGTCGCGACCGAAGTGCGCACCGGCCACGAAATCTGGCTGACCCATGGCCCAATGGTGGACGCGATGCGTGCCTCCTACGCGCTGCCGGGAATATTCTCGCCGATCCTGGTTGGCGACCGCTGGCTGGTTGACGGTGCCCTGGTCAATCCGGTGCCGGTGTCGGCGGCGCGCGCGCTCGGCGCGGAAATCGTGATCGCTGCCAATCTCTCCAGCGATGTCTTCGCGCACGCCACGACGATCTATTCCCACGGCCAGACGGCTGGCGTTTCGGTATCGGTGATGCCGGAAGCGCTGCCCGAACCCGGGCCGCGCAAACGCGGCATCGGAAAGTTCTTCTCCGCCGAGCGCACGATGAAGCGTGAATTCTTCGGTGGCGGGGGACGGCCGGGCATCTCCTCGGTCATGGTCGATGCTTTCAACATCATGCAGGACCGCATCACCCGCGCTCGGCTTGCCGGCGATCCGCCGGACCTCCTGATCTCGCCCCGCGTCGGCAAGATCGGCTGGTTCGATTTTCATCGCGCTGACGATCTGATCGCCCACGGCGTGAAAGCGGCCGAGCGGGCGATCGATTCGATCCAGGAGGCGATCCATATCCTCGCGCCGCCGCAGATCGAAGCCGAGAAGGCGCTCGAAAAGCCTGACAAGGAATAGCGTAGCTTTCTCAAGCGAAGCTTGCCCGCGGACGTGATCCGAGGGTCACGCCAAGAAAACGCGTCAAAAAAGCTCACGCCGTCTTGATGTAGTCGCGCAGCGCTTCCTGCTCGGCCTCATATTCCTGGACACGGCGCTTGACGATGTCACCGATCGATATCAGGCCAACCACCTTGCCGTCCTCGATAACGGGCAGATGCCTGAACTTACCGAGCGTCATCATTTCCATGATCCCCGCGACGGTGTCGGACTGCCGGCAACTCACGACCTTGCTCGTCATGACCTCGCTGACCGGCTCCTCGAGCACTCTGGCGCCGCGCTCGCCCAACACGCGGACAATGTCGCGCTCCGAAAGGATCCCCTCCACACGTCCCTGGTTCATCACCAGCACGGCGCCGATCTTGCGTTCGCCAAGGATCTTGATCGCGGCCGAAAGCTTGGCATCCGGCTCGATGCTCGTGATCTGATGGCCCTTGGTGTCGAGAATTGAACGTACCGTCATTGTCGCCTCCCTGAATCCGTTCGTGCCCAAGGGGCCGGACTTGCCGTGAGTCTTCAATCAACAGTTCCGCGCCGGTTTCGTTTCAGGGCGCAGTTTGCACGCGCGGCTGTCATCCATGGCAGCGGCATTGGCTTGCGTTACAACCAGTGCGGATGATGAATGAAATCGGCCCTCGCCGCAAGCGGCGATCAGACGCGGCCAGACTCGTCCGGCCATGAAGCATCCGCGGCATGCGGCGTCGCACGCGGTACCGGATCGAACAGCGAAAACAGCATCAAGCCGGCGAGAAATCCGCCGATATGCGCCTGCCAGGCAACGCTGGCGCCTTCGGCGCCGATCGAAATCGACCCAAGGCCGAAGATGATGTTGACGCCGAACCACACCGCCAGAAATCCGAGCACGCGCGCGTTGCGCAACGCCCGGGAAAGCGACAACGCCGGAACCTTCGCGGCGGCGTCCGCATCGCCCCGGTGGAACGAAAGAAAACTTCCCCGCACGAAGGCAAAGCGGATGGCGGCGGCCATCGCGCCGGATACCGAGGCCGAGGCGCCGATCATTGGCGCGATCGTGTGTTCATGGGTGACGAGATGCGCCAGGGCGCCCGCCGCGGCCGTCACCGCCATGAAGACGAAGAACCTGACGGCACCGAACCGGCGCGCCAGCGCGCTACCGAACGGCAACAGCCACAACAGGTTGAACCCGATATGGCTGAGATTGGCATGCAGCAGCGAATAGGTGACGAAGGTCCATATCTTGGCGCCGGCCCCGCCGGGAAAGGTGATGTTGATGTTGAGTAAGGTGGAATCGTAGCGCTTCGGAATGAAGCCGAAGACGTCGATGGTCCAGTTCTCCAGTTCAACCGGCAGCAGCACCCGCAAATGAATCGCAGCGATCAGCGCGATATAGGCCGTGAGCGCGCCTGGTAGCGTCAAGATCGGCTCGTGCGGGGCGTCCGGCGGCCCGACCGGGGATGAGTAAGACTGGGATTCCAAGGGGTCCAGGACCTTAGCTGGCGGCTTCGAGTCGTATGGGCCCAGATAGGCGGCTTTGCCCGCCCTGTGCAAGTGCACAATCGCAGCTATCCGTGTCCCGGACGCGGCGCGGCGCTCCTCGGAGGTGCGACGCAGAGCCGGGACCCACCATGCAGTCTGTTTGGGTCCTGGCCCTGAGGCGCACCGCTAAAGGGGCGCTGCGTTGCGTCCGGGACACGAGCCTGCAAAAAGAAAAAAGGGAGAGCTCTGAGAAAGCTCTCCCTTGTCTTGCTGGCCTTTTCGCGCCTGGAGCCGGGATCACATCCCCCGCCCCTCCCCGCGCGATGACCAAACTGTTTGATGCCACCTGTGTACCAACCGCGCCGAACAGATAAGTCGGCGCCGCCTGATGCGTTCCACATTACGCGCGCCGCAGCGCCACCGCCAACCTCATAGTTAATTTAACGTTAACAACGCAAAGCCGCGCCCCACGCGGCCGAATCGCGTCCCCGGCATGGACGCTGCACAGCCTGTCCTGCACAACGAACAAGGGAAGGCGTGTTGCGCAAAAGCGGGACAGATGTGTCCCGCCAAGGCAAGCCGGGGAAGGTAAGCATGAAACACCCATCGAGCCGCGAGTTCTTCGCCTATTGGGACGCGAAACGCGGCGACGCGCGGGCACCGGACCGTAGCGAGATCGAACCCGGCGCGGTGCGCGAGCTGCTCGGCGACATCTTCGTGCTGTCCTATGACAACGAGGCCGGCTATCCGTTTCGTGTCGCCGGAACACGGGTCTGCGCCCTGCTCGGCCGCGACATGAAGGACACGAGTTTCTCGGCGCTGTTCACTCCGGACAGCCGCCGCGAGATCGAGGACATCATCAGCTACATCGCCGAAGAAATGCTGGCGGCCATTGCCGGCATCACCGCGACTTCGCAAGATGGTACGACGGCGCATCTGGAGTTGCTGCTACTGCCATTCAACAACCGCGCGCATGCGCCGATCAGCCTGACCGGATTGCTGGCGCCGTTCGAAAGCGATCTCGGCACGATCAGGGATTTCAAGGTGACGTCGTGGCGCTATCTGCATCGGCCGCAAAAATTCGTCCCGCGCGCCTTGCGCAAGCTCGCGATCGCGCGCGGCTTCATGGTGTATGAGGGCCTGCGGTAGTCACGAACCGTTGGGTATGTCGAACGCTGCAGCCCAACGCATGGTCGCGTGATCATGCTCGAAATCGACCCACAAAGAGCCTCCAAAAAAAGCACGGCCAAGCATTGCCTAAATGCGAGGCGTCAGGCAGGGTCGAACCGCGACGTGGAGCCGGGCCACATCCGCTGAATGAGACGCACCGAGAGAAAATCTCGGAGGCGCGTCTTCGCCGTAACCTCGGAGATCCTAAGTATGCTGTTCAAGAGATTGATGCTTGCCGCTGCAATTGCCACTGCCGCGGTGGCGACGCAGGCCCATGCCGACGCTCTCGATTCGATCATGAAGTCCAAGGTGATCAAGATCGCTGTGCCGCAGGATTTTGCGCCGTTCGGCTCCGCCGGGCTCGATCTCAAGCCGCAGGGCTACGACATCGACATGGCCAATCTGATCGGCAAGGAACTCGGGGTGAAGACCGAAATCATTCCGGTGACCAGCGCTAACCGCATTCCCTATTTGCAGACCAACAAGGCCGACCTGGTGATTTCCAGCCTCGGCAAGAACGAGGAGCGCGAAAAGGTCATCGACTTCTCGATCGCCTATGCTCCGTTCTTCTCCGGCGTGTTCGGTACCAAGGCGATCGCAGTGACGAGCGCAGCCGACCTCAAGGGCAAGACCATCGGCGCCACCCGCGGCGCGATCGAGGAGCAGGCGCTGACCGCCTCGGCGCCGGATGCGACCGTCAAGCGTTTCGAGGACAACAACGCGACCATCGCGGCCTTCGTGTCCGGCCAGGTCGACCTGATTGCCACCGGCAACACGGTCGCGGCTGCGATCGCCGAGAAGGTCCCTGCCCGCGCACCGACGCTGAAATTCGTGATCAAGGACAGCCCCTGCTACGTCGGGCTCAACAAGAACGAGCCGGCGCTGCTCGCCAAGGTCAACGAGATCATCACCAAGGCGAAAGCATCGGGCGAGATCGGAAAACTGTCGGAGAAGTGGCTGAAGGCACCGCTGCCCCCCGGCTTCTAGGTGTAACGCTGGGACGCCCGCAGTGTCTTACAAGCTGCAATTCGCCGAGCTGCTTCCCTACTGGAACGTGCTTCTGTACGGGCTGGCCTTCACGATCGTACTGACTATCGTGTCGACGGTCGTCGGCATCGCGGTCGGCACCGCGGGCGCCGCGGCGCGCACCTTCGGGCCCGGCTGGCTGGGCCGTATCGTCGCTGTGTACGTGGAATTGATCCGCAACACGCCGTTCATCGTGCAGTTGTTCTTCATCTTCTTCGGCCTGCCGGCGCTCGGGCTGAAACTCAGCGAGACCACCGCCGCCTTCCTCGCCATGGTGATCAATCTCGGCGCCTACTCGACCGAGATCATCCGCGCCGGCATCGAGGCGGTTCCGAAAGGCCATATCGAGGCCGGCCTGAGCCTTGCGATGAGCAAATGGGAGGTGCTGCGCCACATCGTGCTGAACCAGGCGTTCCGAAAAATCTATCCGGCGCTGTCGTCGCAGATCATCATCGTGATGCTTGGCTCGGCGGTGGTGTCGCAGATCTCGGCGGAAGACCTCACCTATGCCGCGAACTACATCGCCTCGCGAAACTTCCGCAACTTCGAAGTCTACCTGTTCGTTGCGCTGGCCTACCTCCTGCTGGCGATGCTGACGCGCTCGCTCTTGCGGGCGCTCGGCCGCGTCATCTTCAAGGCGAGGTGAACGATGCTGCAGTTCAGCTTCTGGGACATCCTCTCCAACCTCTTGATCGCCACGCAATGGACCATCGTGCTGTCGCTGATCGCCTTTTTCTGCGGCGGCATCGTCGGACTGGTGCTGCTGTTCATGCGCACCTCGCGGATCGCGCCGCTGGAATGGTTCACCAAGATCTACATCGAGTTTTTCCAGGGCACGCCGCTATTGATGCAGTTGTTCCTGTTCTTCTTCGGCATCGCGCTGTTTGGCGTCGAGGTTTCGCCGTGGATGGCCGCGACGCTGGCGCTGACGTTCTGGACCAGCGCGTTCCTGACCGAGATCTGGCGCGGCTGCGTCGAAGCGATCCCGAAGGGCCAATGGGAGGCTTCCTCCAGCCTCGCCCTTAGCTACATCGAACAGATGCGCTACGTCATCCTGCCACAGGCCTCGCGCATCGCGGTGGCGCCGACGGTCGGGTTTTCGGTACAGGTGATCAAGGGCACCGCGCTCGCTTCGATCATCGGTTTCGTCGAACTGACCAAGGCCGGCACCATGCTCAACAACGCGACCTTCCGCCCGTTCCTGGTCTACTCGCTGGTCGCGCTGATCTATTTCTGTCTGTGTTTCCCGCTGTCCTGGTGGGCGAAGAAAATCGAAGGCCGCCTCAATGTCGCTCGTTAGCATCCGTGACGTCAGGAAGAGTTTTGGCCCGAATGAGGTGCTGAAAGGCGTCTCGCTCGACATCGCCAAGGGCGACGTGGTGGCGATCATCGGGCGCTCCGGCTCCGGCAAGAGCACCCTGCTCCGCTGCATCAACGGCCTGGAGACCTATCAATCCGGCAGCATCGTCGCTGATGGCATCGAGGTCGCCGGCGCCAACACCAACCTGCGCGAACTGCGCCGCCATGTCGGCATGGTGTTCCAGCAGTTCAATCTGTTTCCGCACCTGACGGCCGCCGAGAACGTGATGCTGGCGCCCACCGTCGTCAATAAGGTATCGAAGGCCGAAGCGCGCGCCACCGCCGCCGAGGTGCTGGCGAAGGTGGGATTGTCGGAAAAGATGGACGCCTATCCGAGCGAGCTTTCCGGCGGCCAGCAGCAGCGCGTCGCGATCGCGCGATCGCTGGCGATGCGGCCGAAGGTGTTGCTGTGCGATGAGATCACATCCGCCCTCGACCCCGAACTGGTCAACGAGGTGCTGCGCGTAGTCGAGCAATTGGCGCGCGAGGGTATGACGCTCATTCTGGTGACGCACGAGATGCGCTTCGCCCGCGACGTCGGCACCAAGCTCGTCTTCATGCATCACGGCAAGGTGCATGAGGAAGGCGTGCCGAAAGAGGTCTTCTCCGCCCCGCGAACCCCGGAACTGCAGCAGTTCGTCGGCCAGGTCGGTTGAGTTTCGGCCTCAGCGTCCGGTAAACACCGCCGCACGTTTCTCGAGGAAGGCCTTGCGCCCTTCCACCGCGTCCGCGCTCAGGCGAATTTCCGCCTGCGTTTCGATCTCGCGGCGGAACTGGTCGGCATAGCTGGCGTGTTCGCTCTCGTCGATCAGGCGGCGCGTCGCGACCAGCGCCCGCGTCGGGCCATCAGCGAGCCGGCGCGCCAGCTCAAGCGCCCCGTCACGAAGCGCCGCATCGTCGAACACTTCGCGGACCAATCCCCATTCCTTTGCCAGGTCGGCAGACAGCGGCTCGTTGGTCATCATCAATTCGAGCGCACGTTGCCGGCCGACGAGGCGCGGCAACAGCCAGGTCGAACCGAGATCAGGGACCAGCGCGATGCGGCTGAACACCTGAATGAAGCGAGCTGAACGTGCGGCAACAATCATGTCGCCCGCCATCGCAAGGCTGAATCCGCCGCCCGCCGCCACGCCGTTGACCGCGACCACGACCGGCACGCGGCATTCGCGTAGCGCCTTGAACGCCGGCCAGTAATATTTCATCACGCCGGCCGCGATGTCGTCGCCCAGGATTTCCGCCGCCTTGAGGTTCTGGCCCGAGCAGAAGCCGCGCCCGGCGCCCGTCAGCACCAACGCCCTCACCTGCGAATCATCGTTGGCTTCACCAATGGCAACGGCGAGGTCCCCCAGGAGAGCGGGCGTCATCGCGTTCAGGGTGTCGGGCTCGTCCAGTATCAGCACGTGGACGTTGCCATCGCGCTCTCGCTTCACTCCGGGCATCTATTCCTCCGCTGCTGACGTTTTGGGCCGGCCCGGCCGGGCGCGACGCGTGCCATAATCCAAACATCACTTTCCGCGCGCGCCAAGCGCGCCGCAGCGCGCCAAATTGTCCGCCCCTAAATCTTGAGCGCTTCATGCAACCGGCGCTAACACATCGTTAACCCTGTCGGCCTTAGGGTCTTCCTGACGCCGAAGGACCGGCTGTCTGGTGGCGAAGATGTCGTTTGCGCAAAAGAAAACTACCACTGTGCCGTCCGCGGAGGAGCGGCGGCGCTTTCAGCGCGTCAAGGTTCACTTGCTCGGCCGCTACATGCTGCCGGATCGCCGCGAATTTCCTTGCCAGATTATTAACATGTCACCGGGGGGACTGGCGCTGCTCGCGCCGGGCATCGGCAATGTCGGCGACCGCGTGATCGCCTATCTCGACCATATCGGCCGGGTCGAGGGCAAAATCACCCGCATCATCGACAACGGCTTTGCCATGACGGTCGGCGCCACCGCGCGCAAGCGCGACAAGCTCGCCGCCCAGCTCACCTGGCTCGCCAACCGCGATATCCTCAATCTGCCCGAAGACCGCCGCCACGACCGCATCGTGCCGCGCAACCCGATCGCGCTACTGACCCTCGAGGACGGCAGCAAGATGACTTGCCGCATCATCGACCTGTCACTGTCGGGCGCGGCGATCGCCGCGGAGAACCGCCCGCCGCTGAAGTCGCTGGTCATGCTCGGCAAGGTGCAGTCCCGCGTGGTGCGAAACCTCGAAGAAGGCTTTGCGCTCGAGTTCGTCCACGAGCAAGTCGCCGAGGCGCTCGAAGACGCGGTTACCGCGCGGTAAAGCGTCAGCCGCCAAAAATCCCTGATTTTTCAGCGTCCAAAGGCGGTATCCGGGTTGCCGGATGCCGGCTTTTCGCTGTCCGGCCCCCGCCAAAGTCGGTTAACGGGGGGCGCTTTTGCCCGCGCATTCCCCTGCTACTGCAGCGCCACAGACGTTAATCCGTACAATTTGAATCAATTGCAGTTGTTTCAAATTTTATTCGAAATCTATTCAAGTATAGATCGAATTCGCCGCTAGCTTTACTAGTATTCGCGTTAAATGTACTTGCCCGACTTAGCGCCGGCGCAAATCCTTCGTGCGAAACGTGGTCCCAACAAGAAACGGGGGCCACGATGTTGTTCAGGGGACAGGGGAAGGGACTGGCGGTGATCGCCGTCCTGATAGGGATGAACGCTTCGATGAGCGTCTCGGCGAAAGCCGGCGACGCGCTCTATGCCAGCCTGGGCGATACCGCGCGTTCGCCGATCGGCTGGGTCGAATTCTGCGCTGAAAACGTGGGCGAGTGCCGCGGCGGCGCTTCACAGCCGCGCGACATCGTGATGTCGCAGACGGCGTGGCGGGATCTGCTGCGGGTCAACAAGTGGGTCAACGAGACCGTCAAGCCGATCACCGACATGGATCATTGGGGCGTGATCGAGAAATGGTCGTTGCCGACGGACGGTTACGGTGACTGCGAGGACTATGTGCTTCTGAAGCGCAAGATGTTGATCGACGCCGGATGGCCGCGCGAGGCGCTGCTGATCACGGTGGTGCGCGACAAGAAGGGCGAAGGCCACGCAGTGCTGACGGTGAAGACCGACAAGGGTGAGTTCGTTCTCGACAACCAGAACGAAAACGTCCTGGCCTGGACCGAGACCGGCTACCGCTTCGTCAAGCGTCAGTCGCAGAGCGACGCGAACGTATGGGTCTCGCTCGGTGACAGCCGCCCGGCGGTCGCCACTGCCTCGTCACGCGATCGATAACGAGAGAAGGAATTTACCAACCCGCGACCCGGTCACATCCCCACCCCTCCCCGTCCCAGACCGGTTCGCGCGCGGCCACCCTTCCCCCAAAGGGTGGCCGCAACTTTTTTGCGGCCTTTCACTCGCAGCTTTGCACCTGATTCTAGTACTGGTCGCCGAGCAGCGCGCGATCATGCGAGTTGACGGTGTCGTAGCATTCGCAGGCCGCCTCCCGCAGCGCTTCCAGATCGAGGATATGGATTTTGCCGCGGGTGTATTTGATGATGCCATCCCACCATGGCGGCCTCGACGATCTCTCCGGTGGGCAGCGCGACGACCAGCGAAATGACGGCGCCCGTCGGAAAGTACACGGTGCAGATCGGGTCGCCCGCTCATGCAGGGTTTGCATTTGCTGCAGGCTGACTGGTTTCAACCGAGGCTCAAGCGCGGCAGCGGCGCCGCATGGGTATTTTGATAAGGGATGACCTTAGGCCTGCGGCTGCAAGTTGCGAGCATTTAAATCCCTTATATGACCACTGGCAGACAGACAGGACCGACGGCTTGTCGCTCAAATTGGTCCTCTATTTTCGTCGGCTTGGAGGCCCAAGATGATCCATGTGGACGACCGTACCGCGGCAAATCTGGATGTGGTTCTGGAAGAAGCCTGCAGGGGATTGAAACACGGTGGCGACCACGAAACCCGAAAAAAGATTGCCATGAAACTCATTCAAGCTGCCAGGAAAGGAAATACCACTCTTGGCGGCCTGAAGGCTGTGGCTGATCGCGTGCTGGCGGAGGTGGTCCACCGCAAATCGGCCTGACGGCGATTTCGACGGGGCGCAAATGAACGGCGACGGCCTTTAGGCCGCCGCGCATTGTCGTGTTTGATCTGACGACTACGCCGCCAGCGCCACGCGCGAGGTCGATTTTTGCCGCATCGGCTTGCCGCCGGGCGATCCCGGCGGTTTGCGGTCGAGCATCGAAAGCGCTTCGAGTACCTCATCGATGGTCACGAGGCGCCTCGTGCCCGCCAGCTCGCGCAGCGCGGGATTCGAAGTCAGGGCCGCCACATCCGACGCCCACGAGGCGAGGATCGCGCGCTTTTCGCTCAGCGAAAGTGTCGCGTCGGCGACCACATCGCGCGGATGGTCGAACACGGTCGCCGGATGCAGAACGGCATTCAGGTCAAAGACATTGTCCGTCTGACCGATCATCGGTTCATCCTCCCTAAAGGTAGAAGGCGCTTCTCGCCCGCAATGCTCGGCGGAAGCCTTTCCCTTCGCCGGGCGCGACGGCCTTAGGCCGCCTTCGCCTCGATCTGCTGGATGTTGCTCGGCGCCGCGCCGTTGATGGCGATGCGACGTGGCTTCATCGCTTCCGGGACCTCCCGGAACAGCTCAATCCGAAGCAAACCGTCCTCAAACGATGCGCTCTTCACCTGCACATGATCGGCAAGGCTGAACTGGCGCTTGAAGGGACGCGCGGAGATGCCCTGATAGAGATATTCGCGCTGGTCCTTCTCGGCCTTGCGGCCTTCGATCGTCACCGTGTTCTGCTCGGCGGTCACGGAGATCTCGTCGACTGCGAAGCCGGCGACGGCCAGCGAAATCTGATAGCGGTCTTCGCCCAGCCGCTCGATGTTGTAGGGAGGATAATTATCCTCGCCGGCGCGTTGCGCGGTTTCGACGAGATCGAAGAGGCGGTCGAAGCCGATGGTCGAGCGCCAAAGGGGTGAGAAATCGTATGTGCGCATAGCCAAATCCTCCATGGAGCAAGTTGGATACGAGCGGCACCGGACACGACCGGTGCCCGTCTCAAGGCCGGACCCATCAGGCGCCCGGACCGCCGCCCAGCGGCGGCAGCAAAAAAATTAGAAAACCGCCTTTTGGTTTCAATGCCGCCGACAAAAATTTTTAGGCGGCCTAGCTGCCGGGCCTCCCACCCTCAGCGGCCTTTTGCACCGCGCGACCGATGTGCGATGATGGCTCTGGCAGCGGGGAGAACGCACCTTGGCACACAGCCACGTCCTCCGCCCGGCTCAAACCGATTGGCTGGTCGGCGCACAGGAACGACTGACGTCTCACTTGCCCGCGCACGTTGCACCGGCCTAGCCCTCCGGCATCCAGAACGCGAGCATGCGTTTGGTTTCGCCGGTCTTTCGACGCCGTTGCCAATTTGGGTTGCGCGAGAGAAATTGAAACGGGTCCCTGTGCTCTCTCGCGGCCTCTTCGAGATAGGCCCGCCAGCGATAGTGACTGTAGGTCTGCATCGCGTTGATCGAATAGTGCATCGCGATCTCGCGATGGCCGCGAATGACCAGAAAATTCTCATCGTTCTTGCCGCTCGCAGCCTTCGAGAAATTGTGCGAGCCCGTGACGACGATGGGATCGTCGCCGAACGGGTCGATCACAATCATCTTTGAATGTGTAATGGCGTGGCCGATATTTGCCCGGAACTCTGCCGCCGTGCCCTCCACCGCCCATTCACCAACCGTCTTTCTGACTCCTGTTGCCTGCGCGGAATCGAGGAAGAAATCCTCGGGGTTCTGTTTCAGCAGCTTGAACTCCTCCGCGCCCGCGCCGGTGAATTGCGTCGCCACACCGCGGACGTACAAATTCTTTTCCTCCTGCATCCGAAGCAGCGTACGTACGGGCTCATTGCCCGGCTGGAACATCACGAAGAGCACACCTTGCTTTGCGTTCGTCACGAGATCGACGAGTTCCTCGATATCGATCTCTCCGCTCAATTTGGTGAACCAGCTATCGACTGTGGCGTCGCCGAGCGGGATTCCTCGTTTCGGCTGGTTGTTTGAGGCGAGCAGTTCGTTGGACACGACATCGCCCGCTTCTGCCAGTAGCTGGAACTGAGCCTCGAATCGCTCCGCCAGCTCTTCGTGAATCAGCATGATTCCGTTGTTGAGCTGAGTACAGAGACCGGTCGGCGTCCAATTGGTGCTGCCGGTCCAGACCTTTTCCGGCTTGAACCCGCCCGCTGTCCGGCGGCCCAGAACCACGAACTTGTTGTGCGCCAGGGCTTTCGGTGCGAGGAAACGATCGTGAACCACGGCGCCAGCGTCGTTCAGCCGGGTTCGGGCCTCTTCATTCTCGTCCTCTCCCTCCACCTCAACGCTGCCGTTGGCCAGCACGACATGCGCGCGCTCGCCTATCGCAACGAGACCATCCACCAGTTCCTCGTCGCTCAGCTCGTATAATGCGGCATGGAGTTCAAGCCCGTCATCATCCGCCACTTCGGCCATCATCTGCAGCATGGTCTCGCGCAGCGTTCCGCCGAGGAAGGCTCGGGCTTCGCGGTCAACCTCCTGGCTGACAATGACGGCCGTCTCTTTCAGCTCCGCAAGGGTGATGCCCTTGCGCTTCATGTAGCGCGCCATGAATTGCGACAGCACGTAACCACGGTTGAAGTGCACGCTCACGCCGTCGCCGCAGTCCGCGCTGAGGGTCAGCGTTCTCGACCATTCACTCGACGGCCCGTCATGCAGCTTGCCATCGGCGCCCACCACCCTGGCAACCACGCGATATGCGATCACATCCCCCAGATCGGCTGCGTGATCGGTCCAATCATAGCGCTGAAACGGCCATATCTGAGAAGAGCGTGAGGTAAACTGACTGCCGTCGCCGTCGACTTCCACATCGTCTTCGAAGCCGACGCGGTTCGACAGATATTTGGGCTCCGCGTCGCCCCGCCGGCATTCGATGGCGAACCCCAGGCATCCCGGAATGTCATCCGCGTGCGTCCAGACAAGGTGCACGTCGTCGGCATTCGAAAACACCTTGAGATGGATCTCCGACATTCCCGCCCCCATTGAAGCAAATTGGCGCTGAAGGAATTCGCCTGACTTGCGATCCAGCTACATGGATTGGCTACTGTCATTCGCCTCCAGTGCATCTGTATCGCATACGGATACAACGGCTGGATGAAGGTTGTTTTGGAATGTATCACATCGCTTGCGTGTGTTATGCATGAAATAGGGATGCCGCCGCCATTTCGGGGGTTTCACGCGCGGCAAGTTCGGCTATCGCCTTTTGCGTTGCCGGGCCGGCGTGCGATGATGGCCGGCGCCCCGGGGAGAACGCACCTTGGCTCACAGCGAGATCGACGCCATCCGCGCATTGCTGGGTTCGAAGCCGCGGCCGGTCGGGTGGTCGGAGCGGCGGCAGCGGCTCGACGAAGTTGGATCGACCTGGCCGGTGGCATTCGACGTGGAATGCGAGGCGGTCGATTGCGACGGCGTTGCCGGCGAGTGGTCGATCGTGCCCGGCAGCGAGAAGTCACGTGTATTGCTGTACTTCCATGGCGGCGGATACTGCTCCGGCTCGATTGTCAGTCACCGCCGCCTGGTGACGGAAGCCGGGCGCGCCGCGGGCATGCGGACGCTTGCGATCGACTACCGGCTTGCCCCTGAACATCCCTACCCCGCCGCCAATGAAGACGCGCTGACGGCGTGGCGTTTCCTGCGCCGGCAAGGCATTGCGGTGACGAGCATCGCGGTCGGCGGCGACAGCGCCGGCGGCAACCTGACGCTCGGGCTGATCAACCGGCTGCGCGCGGCAGGAGAACCGCTGCCCGCCTGCGCCTGGCTGCTTTCGCCGTGGACTGATCTCACCATGTCCGGCGAAACGCTGGCCACCAAGGACGCCATCGATCCGCTGATTCACAAGGCCTATCTGGCTGAACTTGCGGACGCCTATGCGCCACCACCCATCGACCGCCGCGATCCACTGATCTCGCCGCTATTCGTCGATCTCACCGGCTTTCCCCCGGTCCTGATTCAGGTTGGATCGGCTGAGACGTTGCTGGCGGACGCCACGCGGCTTGCCGAGGCCGCGGGGGCGGCCGATGTCGATGCGACGCTGCAGATCTGGCCACACATGATCCACGCTTGGCCGGTCTGGAATGCCAAACTCGAAGACGGGCGCCGCGCGCTGGCCTGCGCCGGGCAATTCATCAAGTCGCACATCCGATAGCACTGAACATCCAGCTCCCGCTGGTCGACGCCAGAAGAGCCTGATTCTCAAGGACTTGGCCGGAATTCCTCACCGGCCCGGCAAATCCCGGGTTTGTACGGCAGCGCGGCTGTGCTATTTGGGGACTTTGAAATCACGTCCGGATTTGGAGTCGCATGCTCGAACTCGCCCCCCGGAGTGCCAGCCCCGTCGCGCGTTTCGGCGGTCAGCCGATTGCGATCGCCGCTGCGGCTCTCGTCATTGTCGTGCTTGGAGTAGGCTTTATCGCCCTGTGGCGCGCCTATACGGGCAGCGCCCCCGAGACCGATCGCGCGGCCGCGACCCGCCAATTACAGGCGCGCGCCGCGCAAGCGTCCGAGCAACTGGTCGAGAAGACCAAGGGCTTGGAAGCGACCCAGCAGGAATCGATCGACCAGTTGCAGGTGGTGCAGGACCAACTGCTCACCGTGCGCCGCCTGCTGGCCGCGCAGCAGGCCGATACCAGAAAGCTTTCCGAGCAGGTCGGAACGCTGACGGATGCGATCGACGGCTTGCGGCAATCCTTTGCCAGCGCGCAGGCCTCCGAACCCACCGCCGCTCCGGCGCCGCGCAAGCGATCAGCCAAGGCCAAGCCCCGCTCGAACAGGACGGCGAACCGCAGCCGCGCCAAAGGGCGCGGCTGATAGGACTGGACGACGGCTGGCGATGATGCCCCGCTCAGGGGGCTGATGCCAGCACGCCCTTGCCGGAACTTTTTTCCACCTTTGTGAACTGGTTCACATATCTCCGGGTGAATCCCGGGCATCCTGTAGCTCACCGGATGGCGTGAGCCGATTTCATATCCGGGGCTGGCAAGGTCGTTGACGGTATACTGCGTCGACGGCCTTGTTTTTTGTGCCTCCCTTGAGCGGCCGCGGTTGCAAGCCCTCAATAGCTGACCGACGCCTGCAATGAGACGCGCCAGGATCCGGCCCGGCTGTGCAGCCCGTCGGTCAGCGCCCTCACCGCCAGCAGCTTGGAGTTGAAGTTCGATCCGGCCGCAAAGTCGAATCCGGCCCCGATTGACGACAGTGTGATGTCGCGCCGGAAAAACAGATCGCGCCCCCAGCCGACATCGGCCAGCAGGAACGGTGCCAGCGTGCCCGGCATCCAGGAGGGCATGCTGGGCATCGAGGCGTAGAGCGAATTGCGCAGGATCAGGGCCTGGTCGACAACGCCGTCCTCGGTCACATAACCGCGCACGGCGCTCATCCCGCCGAGTGCGATGCGTTCGGTATCCGGTAGCGGCTTGGACGAAGCGAGCACGGAGACTTCCGATTTCAGCGACAGGCCCTTCGGCAGCGGCGTCACGCGGCCATACTCGAGGGTCACGAGGTTGGTTTGCACATCGGTGACGCGTCCATTGGTGAAGGCGCTCCAGGCGCCCGAATTGTTGCCGGACAGAATGCCGCCGGGATTGAACTTGAAACGGACATCGAGATTGTTGGTGCCGAGATTGTCCGACCAGCGCCCATTCCATCCCACCACCAATTGCGCGACGTCGGCGCTGCCCTCGGCGACCGGTGTCCCATCGAAGACGGTGGTGCGTAGCTGATGTTCGAGCTCGACGCCGCCGAGTAGATCGCCGGTCGTCGGCGGCAGCAGATCGGACAGCGCGGTGCGAACGATCGCCGAGGCCTGGCTGGTTTGAGTCTTAATCCGGAACAGGTTGTTGGGCCGCTCATTGGTCAGCACATGGTCGCCGACGACTTCGAGACTCGTGCGCAACCCGAGCGGCGTGAGCAGCCGCCCCGCCTGGCTGACATACTTGCACCGCCGCGGCCTTTTGCAGTGATGGCGCCGCCGACCACGACCTTGTCAGCGCTGACGATAACGTCGCCGCCGGTGAACGAGCGACGTGCGGCGACGCCTGCGCGCGCTGGTGCAGCGTCTGCCTGAATGCGCCGCGCTACCACCTTCTGCGTCAGGTTGACCGATCCGCCCTCGGCCGTAAGAAAGATTCGTCCGCCCTTGCTGGCAAAACCCGTTGCCGAGATCGCTCGCCCGGTGTTGCCCGCGAGCGCATAGATGTTGCCGCCATTGGCGCGCAATTCCACTTCCGCGGCGCGGATCGCGCCGCTGTTGCGGATCTCGCCATTCTGCGCCGGACGCCGCACCAGCACCTTGCCATTGCCGAGCGATCCGTCGCTCAGCACCACCTCGCTGCCGGCCGCCATCGCGGCGGTGCCGTTGCGCGCGGTCAGCGAGCCGTCGTTGCGAACCTGGCGCGCGACCAAAACGACGTCGCCGTTCGAAGCGCCGATCTTGCCGAGATTGACGACGGAGGCGTTGCTGTTACCGCTGAAGGTCAGCGATCCGCCGGCGCGGAAGTCCGCGTCCCTGACATCGAGCGTCGAGGCGACGAAACTGCCGCCGGTCTTGACCACGCCCGTCGGTCCGACCACGATTCCCGACGGATTGACGAGATAGACCGAGCCGGTCGCAGACACCACGCCGTTGATCGACGACGGCACATTACCGGTCACACGGTTGAGTGTCGCGCCGCTACCGTTGTTGAATTGGACCTGGTTGCCCTGCCCGACCGAAAAGCTTGACCAGTTGACGATGCCGGTGCGGCTCGATTGGGTAACCGTCAGATTGGTCGGCGACGTCGAGCCGATCGCAACGTTCCCACTCACCACCGTTCCGCCGGCGGGCAGCGATTCCGCCATCGACGGCTGCGCGCAACCCAGGCCCCACAACAGTGCGAGCGAGCAGGCGGAAGTTCGAAACTCTCTAGTGCACGATTTGATCGCCGGCGAGAGACACGACGTGGATGAGACGATCATGAACCAAACATCCGCTTACGGCCGGCCACATTTCAAAGCTGCTCGTCTCCACAAATTCTTTGTCAGACATGCGCGGGTTCCGCGCGCGGAACCGCAAACTGGCAGGGAACCACCTAAGGGTGTATCAAAGAACAAACGCCATTTTTCCGAAAATTGCGCATAATGACGCTGCCGGCAGATTCCGGCTATTGCGCGGAACATGACCGTGCGCGGGTAGCGGGTCGCCTACCCGAACCAATCGCCCCTGCGATGTGGTCTCGGCATCCGACGCGGCCTGGACTTCATCTGTTCGATCTCCCAGAACATCCAGACGAAAGCTGCACCAAGAGCAGTTACGACAATCAAAAACATCAATGTCAACGCAGGTGCTGTGAGCATGTTCAACATCCCCGATGTGACGCGAACGGCATTCCTCCAAACAGCGATCTCGGTAACATCGCGGCGCAGCATTTCCCGCCGTGGCCTTGGCCTCGACGAAGTCGGCGCATTCGCCGCCGGACCCGCGAGGATCCGGCGTCAAGTCTAGATCGATTTCTCGGAGATGGCTTGAGCTATTTTGGGCTGTTTGCGCTCTTCCGTGAGCGGGCCGGAAAGCGATGTCAGCAGCCGCGGCAGATGCCCTTGAGCTTGCGGTCGACTTGCTTGTTCTCTTCATCGATCTCGGCGTCGCCGGTCGTCGTTCGTGATCTGCCCATGCCGGTCGTTGCGCCGCCGCCTGACGACTGCGCGGTGCCGGCACTGTTGGTGCCCGGCGGAGGCGGCGACGCGAGCCCGGAGGGGTTCGCCGTGCCACCTGGACCTTGACCGGCATTGGGAGCGGCCGGCCCGGGAACGCCGGTGACACCTTGCGTGCCCGCACCGACCGAACCTGCGCTCGGCGAGCCCGCGGCGGCGCCGCCGCTGCCCGTGGATCCGCCCACGCTCTGAGCAAACGACGCGATCGCGGATACCAGGATTGTGATCGCCGCGACAGCGGCGGCTGCAGACGCCAGCTTCATCGGAAATCTCCTTTTTCAGAAGCAACGACAGCGCCCCGGCCTTGTTCCTGCCGGAACGATTCCACTGCCAGATCATTCATTCACATCCGCTCGACGGCCGGAGTGGCCACGCTTTGCGCAAATTGATCGCCTTCGACGATGACACGTTCGACAAGCTCAAACAGCTTGCACGTGACCGGATGGCGACCTTTCAGGAACTGGCTGACGAAGCCTTTGCGGACCTCTTGAAGAAGCACGGCATCCCCATCGACCTCAAGGACGCGCTGCGGAAAAGCGCAGCCGCTTCCAACGAAGCGACGCCAAAAAGATCGAAAACCCGAAAGGCGGCATCATGAATTCCGACCCCGACCCTTTCGAGCAAGGCCAGCGCGCCGCGCGCCAGCACATTCCGGCGGAAGCCAATCCATATCGGGATGGCAGCGAGGAGCATGCGCTCTGGGCCGCCGGCCATGAAAGGGTCGCCGGTCCGCCTCGCGAGGCGAACGAAAATGAAGGCGGCTGAGCCGCCTGCGATCGTTACGCCGCAGCTTCGGTCGGGGCCGCAACATCGGTCTGATCGGTCCGGTCCTCGACCATGCTCACGAACAAATGGGATTTGCGTTCGGGCCCGCCGATCTGAAGCCGCCGCACCGCAATGGTGCGCCGGCCCTTGACCGGGTTATCGACGGTCGACGATCGCTTCGAGCTGCTGCTTGCGCTCCAGCAACTGCCGATCGCGCCGTTCGATCAATTCGGCAGCCGACTCCGGAAACAGCTCGCGGGGTGTTTTCCCCATGATGAGCGCCCGAGACGAAACCAAAGAAGGCTGCCTTCAGCCGATCTTCTTCAGTCCGTTTTTGAATCGCGGCCCGTTGAGCGCGTAGAATTTCGCAGCACTCCCCATCGCCGTCACCTGCTCGGGCGACAAGGTGCGGACCACGCGCGCGGGCGAGCCGATGATCAGGGAATATTCGGGATATTCCTTGCCTTCTGTGATGACCGACCCCGCACCGACGATGCTGCCGCGTCGTATCTTCGCGCCGTTCATGACGATCGAGCCCATGCCGACCAGCGCGTCGTCTTCGAGCGTGCAGCCATGCAGGATGACATTGTGACCGACGGTGCAGCTCTTGCCGATCGTGAGCGGAAAGCCGCGGTCGGTATGGCAGGTGGAATTGTCCTGCACGTTGGAGCCCTCGCCGATCTCGATCCACTCATTGTCGCCGCGCAGCACCGCGCCGAACCATACGCTGGCCGAATTGAGAAGGCGCACCTTGCCGATCACGACGGCAGTGTCTGCGATGAAATAGTTTCCATTTGTGGGGAGTTCAGGCCCCTGTCCGTCGAGTTCGTAGATCGCCATAACAAAAGATCTCCGTTGGCGGAGACCTTGGCACAGCCCCAGGCAGCGGATCAAGCGAACAGGCCGCCAGCCTCAGGCCAGCACGCCCGCGGCTCGCAGCGTCATCAGGAAGAACGTGCCGGACATCATGCTCCAGAAGCCTGAAAGCACGGTCGCCATCATCACGAATTCGAAGCGACGGCGCTCGATCTTCGCGCCGCGTAACGTGTTGCGCATGATGATGAAGGGCGCGGCGAAAACCAGAAACGGCACGGCCGCAAATGTCTTCGGCGCCACGCCTTCCCCAAGCAGCCCGAATCCCGCCGGCCGCGCTGCCATCGCCTGATAGCCGCTGGCGAGCGCGCCTGCGAGCGCAAAGCCGATGCACAGGGAGAACAGGGAATTCAACGCATCGGGCGACATGACAACTTCTCGTACTCGACGAACCGTGCCCTGCTTTCGCAAAATTGGCCGGCCGCCGCCACAGTGTCCTTAAGGAAGGGTTAACAACGAACCGCAGGCACCTCGTTTGCGCATGGCTGCAGGGCCGGAACTCCCGTGAAATCATGCGGAAATCACGCTGCCCATGGCATATTCGCGGGATGATTCGCCTTAGCTCTCGGGATCGTGCCCGAGCCTTGAAACCCGACCGATGCCTCGTTCATGACCCTGCTTTCGACGGCCCAGCACCTCGCCCGCGACACCCGCAGGGATCCGCGCTCGCACATGATGCTCATCATGGTCGCGGTAACCATCACCGCGGGCGCCATTGCCCTCGTCGCTTATTTGCTGTGGCCAACCTGGGTGGCGCGGCCCGCCAGCGCTCCGGGCCGGTTGCCGGTCAGCGTCGGTGCCACGCTCTTCAACGTGCCGACAGCAGCGATCCGCCGTAAGATCCAGCGTCACTCCGGGCCGCAGGAACGGGTCGATCTCAGTTTCGTCTTCCCGTCGCTTGAACCACCGGATGCGCCGAAGCACGTCAGCGCCGATACGATCGAGGAGAAGGTGCAGCCGATCGACCGGATATTCCTGTCGATATCGGCCCACCACGACTCGCTGCCGCCGGACACGCGGGTGCGTACGATCTATCCGCGCTACCTCGAACAGAAGGCAACACCGATCGACGACGGATTGACGATGCGCGCGTTCCGCGACGGCTCGCCCTACGCCAACGAGGACCTGCTCTCCGCCGGCGCACCGAGCCTCAACGCGCGCTGCACCCGCGACGGCCTGACTCCCGGCATGTGCCTGAGCGAGCGTCGCGTCGACGGCGCCGACCTGACGTTCCGCTTTCCGCGGAGCTGGCTGTCGCAATGGCGCGACGTTGCGAATGCGATGGATAGCCTGACGGCGCAAATGCGCGGACCGAAGACCTAGCGACCGGCACGTAGCCGTCTAGAGTGGGCAAAGCCACCGGGTCGCACGAATGCGCGCCCGATGACAGGCTCCGCGTGCCCACCAATTATCTTTCTTGTATTGTGAGTAGCAATGGTGGGCACGGCGCAATTGCGCCTTTGCCCGCCCTACGACGTCGTGGCACGCGCCTCACCCGACGTCGGCCAGATCTTCCTCGAGGATCGCCATTTGAAACTGGAACGAGCGATCGTCGTCCTCGTCATCGACGAACAGCACACCGATGAACTCCTCGCCGATATAGACTTCGGCGGAGTCGTCTTTTTTCGGCCGCGGCACGACGCGGATCTTTGGATTGCCGAATACGCGCTTGAGATAGGCGTCGAGCTTCCTGACTTCCTGAACGTCCACGGCGGTCTCCAATCGGATTCTTTGAATTTCCGGGAGGTTTTTAGGACGAGACGGCGCAGACTACCAGCCGTAACTTCACAAATGCGGCTGCCAGAAAGTGTGGAAAATCAAAGCCCGATCGCGCCGAGCATCTGATCCATGGTGCGCGATGGCTCCGCGCAGCCCGCCTCGCCGACGATCTTCGCGGGAACGCCGGCGACCGTGACATTGTGCGGCACCGGCTTGACCACCACCGAGCCCGCGGCAATGCGCGCGCAATGGCCGATTTCGATATTGCCGAGAATTTTGGCGCCTGCCCCGATCAGCACGCCGCGCCTGATCTTCGGATGACGATCCTCGTTCTCCTTGCCGGTGCCTCCCAGCGTGACGCCGTGCAGGATCGAAACGTCGTCATCGATCACTGCGGTCTCGCCGCAGACGAAGCCGGTCGCGTGATCGAGGAAAATGCCGCGGCCGATTTTGGCGGCGGGGTTGATATCGGTCTGAAACACCGCCGACGAGCGGCTCTGCAGATAATAGGCAAAATCCTTGCGGCCCTTTTGATAGAGCCAGTGCGCCAGGCGATGGGTTTGCAGCGCGTGAAAACCCTTGAAGTAGAGCAACGGATCAATGAAGCGCGAGGTTGCGGGATCGCGGTCGTAGACCGCGACCAGATCGGCGCGGAACGCATTGCCGAGATCGGGCTCGTCACGCAGCGCCTCGTCATAGGTCTGCCGGATCAAGTCGCCCGATAGCGCCGAGTGATCGAGCCGCTCCGCGAGACGATGCACCACCGATTCCTCCAGGCGCTCGTGATGCAGCACGGTCGAGTAGAGGAAGGAAGCAAGCTCCGGCTCGCGGCGGACGATGTCCTCCGCCTCGCCCCGGATGCGGTCCCAGATCGGATCGAGTGCGGCGAGCTTCGACGCTTGCGGATTGACCTGATGCACTGCCATGATTGCTCTCGCAAATTCCCTGATTACGTTGCTACTATAGCACGGCGGGCGGACTTCTGTCCCGGGCAGGCGCAGGCTAGCGTAAACCGCCTCCGAATGCCGTGGGGGTCAGTTCAAGGTGGTCAGCGAAATCAGGAAATCAAGCCGGCGGGCCTGCGACTATTGGTGAATTTCGGCGGACCTGCCATTCGGCGGATGCTGCCCGGATGGGGGGAAGCCACATAAGCACGCAGATATTGCGGGCGCGTACCGCTGCGAATTCGCGCTCGGCCTGGATCGCCGCCATCGCCATCCCATTGATGTTGCTGGCCCCCGCCCTGTGGAATGGCTATCCCCTGCTCCAGTGGGACACCGGCGGCTATCTGGCCCGGTGGTACGAGGGCTATCTGGTCCCCAGCCGCTCCACCACGTTCGGCCTCTATCTTCATTTCGGCGAGGATTCGAGCTTCTGGATCAACCTCGGGATCAACGCGCTGGCGACGCTGTGGATCCTGCAGCTAACGCTGCGCGTGCTCGGTATCTCCGAGCCGTTGCGGCTCCTGGCCATGAGCTTCGTGCTGGCCCTGACCACCTCGTTGCCTTTTCTTGCCAGCACGCTCCTGACCGACATTTTCGCCGGGTTGTCGGTGCTTTCGCTGTTCATCCTGGTCGTGCTTGGCGAGCGGACTTCGATCCCGGAAAAATGCCTGCTGTTCGGCCTCACCGCTTTCGCCGCGGCGACCCACAGCGCGACGCTCGCGGTGCTGCTCGGACTGTGCTGCATAGGCTGGATCGCGCGTCCCTTTCTGCGCGGGCGGATTTCCATTTCCGGACTGACGCAGGGCAGCCTGACCATCGTCGCGGGAGCTGCGCTGTTGCTGTCGACCAATTTCGCCTTATCCGGGAAGTTGGCGTGGACGCCGGGCGGTTACGGCGTGGCATTCGCACGGATGCTGCAGGACGGCATCGTCGCGCAGTATTTGCGCGATCATTGCCCGAAGCAGAATTTCAAGCTCTGCCCCTATCGAGACAATCTGCCGGCCACTGCCGACCAGTTTCTGTGGAGCAACAGCATGTTCAACACGCTTGGCCGCTTTCAGGGACTGAACGACGAGATGGGCTTTATCGTGTTGCATTCGCTGGCCGAGTATCCGGCCTGGCAGGCCAAGGCGGCGGCCATCGCCACTGCGCAGCAATTCGTCTACGTCGGGACCGGCGAAGGCACCGACGGCTGGCTCGGCCATACCTACGGCATCATCGAGCACTTTCTTCCCGCACAGGTGAAGCCGATGCGTGCGGCGCAACAGCAGCTCTGGCACTTCGACTTCACCGCGATCAACCGGATTCACATTCCCGTTGCGCTGGCGTCGATGCTGCTGGCCGTCATCCTGTTCGGCCGCGGCGTGCTGCGCCGACCGTTCGACGATCTCACCTTGCTCGCCGGCACGGTCTCGTTCGCGCTGCTCGGCAATGCTTTCGTCTGCGCCGTGATATCCGGTCCGCACGATCGCTACGGCGCGCGGCTGGCGTGGCTTGCGACCACGGTGGTGCTGATCGCGGCTATCAGGCAATTCGCCGGTGAAGAAGCGCGCGACCGCTCATTGCCGTCGCGACAGGAAATCGATGACACCGACTTTGTAGACCTTGTCGCCGACCGCGCGCATATGATCGCGGTTCGGAATGTCGAGCACCTCGGCGCCCGGAATGATCCTTCCGAGTGCCGCGGCTGAGCCGGCGATTTCATCCCTGGTGCCGACCGCAATCAGGACCGGCACGCGGATCTCGGCGGCTTCATCCGATGTCATCAGCCGCCGCGAGCCGCGCAGGCAGGCGGCAAGAGCGCGGTGGTCGGATCGGGTCTGATCGGCGAAGGCGCGAAAGGTGCGGCCGACCGGATCGGTGACGTCCTCCAGCGACGGCGCTTCCAGCGCGATCGCCACGTTCTCGCCGGGACCGCCGCCCTCGATCAGTCCGATCCCGATGCCGCCGAGAATCGCCGAGCGCAGCCGCTGCGGCTGCTCGCGCGCCAGGATCGCCGTCATGCGCGATCCCAGCGAATAGCCCATGATGTCGGCGCGCTCGATTCCCAGATGATCCAGCAGCGCAATGACGTCGCTTGCCATGATCGCAATATCGTAAGCAGCGGAATCGTAGAGCTTTTCGGAATCGCCATGGCCGCGATTGTCGAGCGCGATCACGCGGCGGCCGTCTTTCCTCAAATCGGAAACCCAGGTCGGATAAACCCAGTTCACGTTCTTGCTGGAGGCAAAGCCATGCACGAGGACGATCGGATCGCCCTCGCCTTCGTCGAGATAGGCAATTTCGACAGCGCCGTTGTGAAAACTCGGCATCATCAGTTCCATTTTTCGGGGGATCGGAAATGGACGGCCTTGCAAGGACTGCAAGTCTAACCGTGTGCGGCAGCGCCCGCCAGCACCGGGGCGGCCGGCAAGCATGCTGCCGCCGCCTCCTTTCTCAAGCGCCGCGCTTTCTTGCGGCGAAGCCACGCTTCGGTCGCCCGCTCGGTGGTCGCCTTGATCGACGACAGAAATCCGAACAGCGCCAATAGCGCACCGAACACCCACATCGTCAGATTGAAAGCGCCGGTTGCCAGCAGGAGCGCGCCGCGGCCGAGCACCTTCAGGATCGCGCGGGTCTGGCCGCCCTTGGATTCGGCAAGCCGCGCGGCGCGGGCGATGTCCTTCGGGCCTTGTGCGATGCGCAGTGCGTCGAGCGCGCCACGCGTGCCGGCCTTTTCGCCGACGCGTCCGACGTCTTTCGCCAGCCGCACCAGCGCACCGGCTTTCTCGGCGCGGAACGCTGCCTTGATTGCGCTGATGGTCTGGCCGGGCCGCAGCACCGAGCCTTTCGCGACCGCCTGCTGCAGGACCGGTGCATCGACGACCTCGCGCGCCGAGCGGCCTGCCCATTGCGTCAGCCCCTCGCCGAGACGTCCGACCTTGCGGGCACTCTTGACCATGGAAAGACCGGCACGCAGCGGAGCAACACCGCCGACCGAGGCGTAGGTCGCGGCGGTCACCGCGAGCCCGACCGTCGCCAGGCCCAGCACCAGCCGGTCCACGTCCTCGCCCGTCGCGAGGTGCTTGCCTTCGCGAACAACGTCCCTGATATCGCCGTAGACGAAGAGATCGCCGGCAACCGTACCCGACAGGCTTGCGACATCGTCGGCATTGCCGACCACGAAACCCGTGGCAAAGCGCTTGGCAAAATGCGACGCCGAACCTGCGTCGGCAACGGCATCGCTGACGCGCTTCGATAGTTCGTCGCTGACGGCAATGCCTTTGTCGCGGGCGAGTTCGACGAAGCTGTTGGCGAGATCGGAATCGCCCTCCGCGAGCGCTGCCTCGATATGGCTGGCGACCAGCGCCTGGTTGGCCCGCAACGCGGAGTTGATCTGGATGTCGGACAGTGTCGCGGGATCGTCCTGCGCGGCCAGAATGGCGCCGGCCTCGCGGGCGTGCGGCCACAACGCCGCGAACACCGCCGCGCTGAGCGCCAAGCATCCTAGCGCCCCTGCCAGAGCCGAACCGAACCGCAATCGCCTCATCCAAAAAAGTCCAATGTTTTCGTCTTTCTCAAGATGGTATGCCGTTTTTAAGACACAACTGCCCCGACGAAAGAAGGGCTTTTCTCCGACGACAGAATTGTGTCGAATTTGCATGAGCAAATGTGCGGCGGGGACATCCCGAATCGGCTCTAGGAATCATCGGCACCCCCCACTATGGTGCGCGGCATTTCGAAGCTGCCGCGTCGCGTTGATTGCGTGCGCTCATCGTTGAAATCCAAGGTGAAGCTGATGTCCGACCATGTCGTCCCGCATTTCCATAACGACGCCGGAGTCTCGGTAATCGAGATCGGCTCGCAGGAATTCATGTGCGTGGGCGCCAGGCCGCCGTTCGATCATCCCCACGTGTTTCTCGACCTTGGCAACGACAACGAGATCATCTGCCCCTATTGCTCGACGCTGTACCGCTTTGCCCCCGACCTCGCCGCAGGCGAAGCCCGCCCGCCCGAATGCGTCCTGAGGGACAAGGTCGCCTGACCTTTCGGTGGCCGCCGCGCGCACCATCATCGTTGCTGGTGCCGGGATCGGGGGACTGACGGCAGCGCTTTCGCTCGCAGCCAAAGGCTTTCGCGTCATCATTCTGGAAAAGGCCGAGCGGCTGGAGGAAGCCGGCGCCGGCCTGCAGCTTTCGCCCAACGCCAGCCGGATCTTGGTCGACCTCGGCCTGCGGTCACGGCTTGCGCCACGCGCCGTGACACCTGAAGCCATTAGTATCGTGAGCGCGCGTGCGGGCGGCGAGATCGCCCGCCTGCCGCTCGGCGAGGCCGCCGGCCTTCGCGCCGGCGCGCCCTATTGGGTGATGCACCGCGCCGACCTGCAAGGCGCCCTGCAGGCGGCGGTCAACGACCATCCGGACATCGACCTGCGGCTTGGTTGCCAGTTCGAAGACGTGACTTCGCACGCCAAGGGGTTGACCGTGGTGCAACGCCGCGGCAATGCACGCCAACAGGAGTTGGCGGTGGCGCTGGTCGGCGCCGACGGCATCTGGTCCGCGGTGCGGAACCATTTGTTCCCGGAGGTGCAACCGCAATTTTCCGGCCTGATCGCCTGGCGCGGGACCCTCGATGCGACCACGCTGCCGCGCGAATATACCGCTGCTCGGGTGCAGCTCTGGATGGGGCCTGGCGCACATCTGGTCGCCTACCCGATCTCGGCCGCGCGGCAGATCAACGTGGTCGCTATCGTGCCGGGAACCTGGAACAGGCCGGGCTGGAGCGCGCCCGGCGATGCCAATGAACTGAAAAACGCATTCGCCTCGCAGCGCTGGCCCGCGACTGCGCGGATGCTGATTGGGGCCGTCGACGAGTGGCGGCGCTGGGCGCTGTTCACCCTACCCGATGTCGGCGAATGGACCGACGGCGCAATCGCGCTGCTCGGCGACGCCGCGCATGCGATGCTGCCGTTTGCCGCGCAAGGCGCGGGAATGGCGATCGAGGACGCCGCCGTGCTCGCCAAATGCGTGAGCGAACACCCGGGCGATCCTATCGCGGGCATCCCGGCGGCACTGAAGCGCTATGGCCGGCAGCGGCGCGGCCGCGTGCTGTGGGTGCAGCGTGCGGCCCGACAACAGGGACGCATCTATCATCTCACCGGACCGCTGGCGCTGGCGCGCGACCTCGCGATCAAAGCCATGGGCCCGGAGCGGATGCTGGCGCGGCAGGATTGGATTTATAATTGGCGTCTGTAGAGCGAAGTTCGAGGCCGCACCCGACAACGTTCTAATTTGCCGGCCGGCTTGCCTTCGTACGACCCTTGGCAACGGGAGCTGGCGCGATCGATGGCGGGACCGGCGCCGGCCTGGCTTCCGGTTTCGGTTCCTGACACCTGTTCTTCTGCCAGGCTTCATCGGCCAGCTTCGACTGTCCGCGCAACGCGATGTAGTCGTTGCGATAGGCAAGCTCCGCCACCACGGGACCGGCGACGCCAGTTTCGGCCTTGGTCATCAGCCCCTGCAACTCCGCGGTGCGCGTCGCGAGGCTCTTGCGCTCGGTCTCGAGCTGCTTGCAATCGTAGAGATCGTATTTGGCGGGATCGGCAAAGGCCGGCGAAATGGTGTCGCTCATGCCGGCACATCCGGACAGGCCCGCACCGAGCGCAACCAGCGCCAACGCCGCGAGGCTGCGCGAGAGTAACCGGCGATGGGACAGCGAGTTGGGCATCGGACCTTCGTTACGTGGATTATCTTGAGATTGCCTAAAGCTCGCCGCAGGTAAACACCCCAAGTGTCCGCATTGAGGCTTTGCTTCTGCGCCGCGCTCACTTAAAGGTGGGGAGCGTTTGGGCCGGAGATTTATCCCAATTCCACTTCTCCGGAAAACACGCTAAGTATCTGATCTTCTGGTGAAAGCGGGCGTGGCGAAATGGTAGACGCAAGGGACTTAAACGCTTGAGTGCTCTTGGGGAAACCCAAGCTGTAGAACTGCTCAAATTCGGGGAAACCTTTCATATGGCAATCCCGAGCCAAGCGCCCGAACCTAACGGTTGGTGCGAAGGTGTAGAGACTAGACGGGCAGCACCTAAAGGCACGAACGCGCCAATGGTGAAGGTATAGTCCAGACCACAAACGAGCCAGCGCGGATGCCCACGCTGGCGAGGCGGCGAAAGCCGTAGCTGGTAAGAAAATCCCTCGGTTCGAAAGGACTGTGCCGGTTCGAGTCCGGCCGCCCGCACCAGCCTTCGCTCGCGAAGCGAGTGAGGGCTGCCACGCCGAAGCCGACAGGCGAAGGCGGGCTTTGTGTCTGCGAGCTACGGCTTGGCAAGCCACCCTGGCGAGCGAAGCGAAAGCGTGGACCGATCAGGGGAGACTGGGGGATCACATTGCCGCAAATCCATCTGTTCGAAATGCGCCGGCTGGAGATGCTGAGCAACACCATCTTTGGCGTTGCCATGACCCTGCTCGCCTATGATTTGCCGAAGGCCTCCAGTTTCACGCAAGCGCCCGATTGGCACGACGTGCTTCGCGTCTATGCCCAGCCCGTCATCGCGCTGACGATCAGCTTCGTCGTCGCCGGCCTGTTCTGGTTCAGCCATCACCGGCGGCTGGCGGTGGCACCGGAAGCCGGGCGCGGCGTGGTGTTCCTCAATCTGTTCTTTCTGCTGTCGATCATCATCCTGCCGGTGACCAACGGCCTCTACGGCGTCTACCGGCTCGATGGCGTCGTCGCGGTGATCTACGGCTTTCACCTGCTGGTGATCGCGGCACTGAACGCGGTATTGTGGGTTCTGGCGCTGCGGGGCCGCCACGATCCGCAATTGCTGGCGACGGCGCTGTTTCCGGTTTTCGTTTTCGCGCTTGGGATCGTTGCGGCGTTCGCCGCGCCGCGGGTTGCGCAGTTTGTCTGGTGCCTGGCGTTTCTGGCGCCACTCGCGGGCTGGGTTGCCGCGCGTCGCTCCGCCTAGCGCACCTTCGCCTCGCTCAGCGTAAGCAGCCGGCTCGCCTCCTCCGCAATCATCCGCTCCATCTTTTCCTGAAATTCCTTGCGCGGCAGGCCCGGCGCGATCGGCGGCAGGAAGGACAGCGTGACGGTGCCGGAGTGCATGATCAGCGTCTTCTTGCCCCAGAACAGTCCGGAATTGCACGCCGCGGGAACGACTGATACTTCGAGGTTGGTGTAGAGCGCTGAGATGCCAGCGGACTGGAATCTCATCGGTTCATCGATCGCCTGGCGGGTGCCTTGCGGAAACAGCAACACCTGACGGCCCTCGCCGGTCGCGCGCCTGGCTTCATCGACCATCTGGCGCAGCGCATGGCGGCCCGCCGAGCGATCGACCAAAATCATCGGATAGCGCTCCAGGAACCAGCCGACGAACGGCACCTTGCGCAGCTCTTTCTTGGCGACGATGCTGGCGTCCGGGAAAAGCGCGCAGAGCGCCGCGGTTTCCCACAACGACTGATGATTGCAGGCGATGATGCAGGGACCATCGGGCACGTTCTCGCGCCCCTGCACCGTGTAATCGAGGCCTACGACATGCTTCATCAGAAACATGATGCCGTTGACCCAGACCTGCGAAACCGCACGCACCGTCGCGCCGCTGGCATTGAACAGCCACATCAGCGGCACCGTCAGCGACACGGCAAGCGTCAGGATTACCACCGCCGTATCGAAAATGATCGATCTCAAATAGTGCAACGATTGTCCCCTTGGGCATCCGGTCGCGCCTCCCAATACAGCACTTTTCAGCCGTTGCACAATTCCGTCATCGGCCGGCCGGAATTGGCTCGTTAGGTTCGCCGCATGCCGGCGTCAGAGCAAATCACCATCGCCCCGCATCTCATCTTCGACACCATCAGCGCCGGCACGCCCGGCGCGCCGCTGGTGCTGCTGCTGCACGGCTTTGCGGAATCGATGCATTGCTGGCGTGCGCAGGTGACGGCCCTCGGCGACATGGGCTATCGCGCGGTGGCGCCGAGCCAGCGCGGCTACTCGCCGGGCGCACGGCCCGATCCGCGGGAATTTTCGCACTACCTGATCGACCGCCTGATGGACGACGCCATGGCGATTGTGGCGGCTGCCGGCTATGGCAACGCGCGGTTTCATCTGGTCGGCCATGACTGGGGCGGCAGCATCGCCTGGGGCATCGCCGAGCGCCATCCCGAGCGGCTGGCGTCGCTCACCATTCTCTCGCGGCCGCACCCGAACGCGTTCAACCGCGCGCTGGCAACCGACGGCGAGCAGGCGCAGCGCTCAAAGCATCACAAGGCGTTTTTGGAGCCGGATGCCGCCGATATCGTGCTCGCGAACGATGCCAAATGGCTGCGCGAGCGTCTCGCCGCCAATGGCGTTCCCCCTGATGGGATCGAGAGGCATCTTGCCGTGCTTGGCAACAAGGACGCGATGGAAGCGGCGCTCGCCTGGTATCGCGCACGCGGCGCGATCCGCGGCCCGCTCGGTCCGATCCGCGTGCCGACACTCTATATCTGGGGCGACGCTGACGACACCGTCGGTCGCGCCGCCGCCGAAGGCACGGTGGATTTCATCGCTGCGCCCTATCGTTTCGAGGTGCTGTCCGGCGTCGGGCATTTTGCGGCGGATCAGGCGCCGGAACGGGTGGGCGAATTGCTGCTGGAACATCTGGCCGCGCATCCTGCGTGAGGAACGCAACGCCCGCAAAAATGTTGTCGTGCACAAAATGGAGTACGACAATATGACCAGTGAAAAAGATCGGGAAAAGGCTGCAGCCGAGCGCAAGCAAGCGCGGGATCAGCGCTCTCCGTCGCCGCCACCGCCGCAAGTCTCTCCGCCGCTTGAGAATGACGGCCCGGAACTGGTACGCGATACCCACTGCTGACGATGAAAACAAAAACGCGACGGAGGAACAGTCCTCCGTCGCGATTGCTTGATGTTCGACTTAAAGCGAACCGCCTACTCGCTCTTGTCAATATTCCAGAAGACCGGCGTCGCCGGGCCGTCGAGCACACCGTTGAGCGATTTGCGCCAGCCGCTCGCGATCAGATACTGGCCGAGCGGGATATAGATCACCTGCTCATAGGCCTGCTCCTGGATTTCCGCAGCGATCTTCTTCTGCTCGTCCGGAGAGGCGGAGCGCGCAAACTTGTCGCGGAGCTCTTCGATCTTGGCGTCTTCGGCCCAACCGAACCAGCCGCCATTCTTGCCGCGGCCGCCGACCGAAGCATTGACCACGGGATTGGAGACATCGGCGGCGACCCAGTTGGTGAAGAACATGTTCCAGCCACCTTCCTTCGGCGGCTTCTGGCTGGCGCGGCGGGTCACCACGGTCTGCCAGTCGGTGGCCTGCACATCGACCTTGAATCCGGCTTCACGTAGCAACTGCGCCGCGACGATCGGCTGCGCCTTCAGCGTCACGACATCGCCGGGAGCCATGATCACGACAGGCGTGCCATCATAACCGGACTCGGCGAGCAGCTTCTTCGCCTCCGCCATGCCGTTGCCCTTCACCAAGGTCTCGGCGCCGACATCAGTCTCCAGCGGCGTGTTGCACACAAAGAGCGCGCCACAGATCTTTTGGTACTTGGGATTGCCGACCAGGGCATCGAGCACGTCCTTCTGCTTCATCGCCAGGAAGGCGGCTCGGCGAACCTTAACGTTATCAAATGGCGGATAGAGGAAGTTCATCCGCCCCAGCGTCTGGAAACCGAACTTGTTGAGGACGTCGACCTTGAGTTCCTTGTTCGCCTCCAGCACCGGCAGCAAGTCGAACGGCAGATTTTCCATGAAGTCGATATCGCCCGACTGCAGCGCGTTCACCGCGGTCTGCGCATCCGGCATCGTGATCCATTCGACGCGATCGACCTTCACCACCTTACCGCCTGCGGTCCAGCTCGGCGGCTCCTTGCGCGGCACATAGTCGGCGTTCTTTTCATAGACCGCCTTCACGCCCGGCTGGAATTCAGCTTGCACGAACTTGAAGGGACCGGATCCCACCTGCTCCTTGATCTGCTGGCCGGCGGGCGTTTCCGCGAGCCGCTTCGGCATCATGAACGGCGTGTAGGACGACGGCTTGCCGATCGATTCCAGCACCAGGCCGTAGGGCTCCTTTAGTTTCAGCGCAAAGCTCTTGGCGTCGATCGGCTCGATGCTGGCGGTAAAGTCCATCAGCTTCTGGCCCATATTGTCGTTCTTGCCCCAGCGCTTCAGCGAGGCGACGCAATCCTCCGCCGTCACCGGCGTGCCGTCATGCCACTTCAGGCCGTCGCGCAAGGTGAAGGTGTAAGTCAGCTTGTCGTCTGAGACTTTCCAGTCCGCCATCTGCGGCTGGACCTTGAAATTGGAATCGGTCGCCAGCAGCGTGTCGTAGACCATGTAGCCATGATCGCGCGTGATGTAGGCGGTGGTGAAGCCGGGATCGATGACGCGCAGGTCCGAATGCATCACGGCGGTGATGGTCTTCTTGCTGGCGGCAGCGGCCTGCGAGGTCGGGCCTAGCGACGTCAGCGCCGCCGACAGCGCAAGCACCGACAAAGCAGTCGCTATCGTGGGACGTTTCCAACGCATGATGTGGAACATTCGATCTCTCCTGACGTGAAACTGTTCAATGTCCGCTGATTCATTATGCATGCGGTTCGTTATTTGGGCGAACTAACACGCTGTAAATCCTGACTATTTGAAGACTTGCATCAAGCGCGTGGCACGTCAATCCGCTTTGAGGCGGCTACCGCGCTGCGGATACCGCAGGACGCGCGTTCATGTTTCGCTTTACAAATCCGCGCGAGATCATTCTCGTACGCGGCGGGCCGGTACCCTATCGGTCGAAACCCAAAATTAAGAAAACCAAGAGAAGCCCATGAACCCAGCCAATCTTCCCTTTGATTCCGAGGCCATGCTGCAGGGGTTGCGCGGCTGGGTGGAGTGCGAAAGCCCGACCTGGGACAAGGCTGCGGTGGAACGCATGCTCGACCTCGCCGCGCGCGACATGGCCATTATGGGTGCGACCATCGAGCGCATCGCCGGCCGCCAGGGATTTGCCGGCTGTGTCCGCGCCCGCTTTCCGCATCCGAAGCAAGGCGAGCCCGGCATCCTGATCGCCGGCCACTTGGATACCGTCCATCCCGTCGGCACCATCGAAAAGCTGCGATGGCGGCGCGAAGGCAACAAATGCTTCGGTCCCGGCATCTTCGACATGAAGGGCGGCAATTACCTCTCGCTGGAAGCGATCCGGCAACTGGCCCGCGCCGCGTTCACGACGCCGCTGCCGATTACGGTGCTGTTCACCCCCGACGAGGAAGTCGGTACGCCCTCGACCCGCGACATCATCGAGGCAGAAGCCGCGCGCAACAAATACGTGCTGGTGCCGGAGCCCGGACGGCCCAACAATGGCGTCGTCACCGGACGCTATGCGATTGCGCGCTTCAATCTGGAGGCCGTCGGCAAGCCGAGCCATGCCGGCGCCACGCTTTCTTCCGGCCGTTCCGCGATCCGCGAAATGGCACGCCAGATTATCGCGATCGACGGCATGACGACCGAAGATTGTACGTTCTCGGTCGGCATCGTGCATGGCGGCCAGTGGGTCAATTGCGTCGCCACCACCTGCACCGGCGAAGCGCTGAGCATGGCCAAGCGCCAGGCCGATCTCGACCGCGGCGTCGAGCGCATGCTGGCGCTGTCAGGCACCAGCAACGACGTCACGTTCACGGTAACCCGCGGCGTCACCCGCCCGGTGTGGGAACCAGATGCCGGCACCATGGCGTTATACGAAAAGGCGCGCGGGATTGCCGCGCAGCTGGGCCTCGAACTGCCCCATGGCAGCGCCGGTGGCGGATCCGACGGCAACTTTACCGGCGCCATGGGCATCCCGACGCTGGACGGGCTAGGCGTCCGCGGCGCCGATGCGCATACGCTGAACGAGCATATCGAGGTCGACAGCCTCGCCGAACGCGGCCGCCTGATGGCGGGATTGCTGGCGACGCTGGAGTGATGGCGGCGGTCTCTCCGCCGTCATTGCGAGGAGCGAAGCGACGAAGCAATCCATACTTCCTCGCGGCCCGATGGATTGCTTCGCTTCGCTCGCAATGACGACCACGGCTGCGGCTTTCCGAACCGATTAGCTGCATCGCAAAAAACGCAGGCGCAATGGCACGGGACTTGCTGAAATGCTACGCTGGTGGCGCGGAAACCAAGTCTAAGGGCGACGCTGCCCAGTTCACCTACAACTAACGGATCAAGATGCTCGGATATCTGCTTCGTCGCATTCTCGCCGCCATTCCCGTCATGGGCGTGGTGGCGCTGTTTGTGTTTCTTCTGCTGCGGCTGACGCCCGGCGATCCCGCCGCGATTCTCGCCGGCGACAATGCAACGCCCGAACAGCTCGAGCGCATCCGCACGTCGCTCGGCCTCAACGAGCCGCTCTACACCCAATTCTTCACCTGGATCGGCAAGCTGCTGCAAGGCGACCTCGGCGTCTCCTTGATCTCGAACGTGCCCGTCTTGAAGATGATCAGTCAGCGCGTCGAGCCGTCGATCTCGATTGCCCTTTCCACGATCATTCTGGCTATTGTCGTTGCGGTGCCGCTCGGCGTGATTGCGGCGTGGAAGCACGGCACCTGGATCGATCGCTTCGTAATGGGATTGTCGGTGGTCGGCTTCTCCGTTCCGGTATTCGTGATCGGCTACGTCCTGATCCAGATCTTTGCGATCGACCTGCGCTGGGTGCCGGTGCAGGGTTTCCGCAGCATCACGGCCGGCTTCGGTCCGTTCTTCGAGCGCATCATCCTGCCGACCTGCACGCTATCCTTTATCTATGTCGCGCTGATCGCGCGCATGACGCGGGCCGCAATGCTCGATGTGCTCGGCGAGGATTACGTCCGTACCGCGCGCGCCAAAGGCATCAGCGAGACCGGCGTGCTGCTGCGCCATGCCCTGCGCAACGCCGCCGTGCCCGTCATCACCGTGATAGGTACGGGATTCGCGCTGCTGATTTCCGGCGTCGTGGTCACCGAGAGCGTGTTCAACCTGCCCGGCATCGGCCGCCTCACGGTCGATGCGGTGCTGGCGCGCGATTATCCCGTCATCCAGGCGATGATCCTGCTGACGTCGCTGATCTATGTCACCGTCAATCTCCTGATCGACGTCGCCTACACCCTGCTTGATCCCAGAATTCGTTATTGAGGCTGGCTACTGATGGCGATCGAAACCCTTCCCGGACCGTCAATCCCTGTCACCACGCCGTTCCGGCCGCGACTTGGATTCCTCACGGCGACGCCGATCATCGCGACCGCGACCGTCTGCCTCGCACTCGTCATCGCGATGGCGATCGCAGCCCCCCTGCTCGCGCCCCACGATCCGCAATTGCTGGCGCCGGCACAGCGGCTGAAACCATCAAGCGCGCAGTTCCTGCTCGGCACCGACGCGTACGGCCGCGACGTGCTCTCGCGCATCATCTATGGCGGGCGGATTTCGCTCCTGATCGGCCTGGGTGCTGCGGTCTTCTCGATCGGCATCGGCCTCGTGATCGGCCTCGTCTCCGGCTTCTTCAAATGGGTCGACGCCGTGATGATGCGGGTGATGGACGGCTTGATGGCGATCCCTTCCATCCTGCTCGCGATTGCCGTGGTGTCGCTGTCGGGCGCCAGCCTGATGACCGTGCTGGTCGCGATCACGATTCCCGAAATTCCGCGCGTGGCGCGGCTGGTGCGCTCGGTCGTGCTGTCGGCGCGCGAAGAGCCTTATGTGGAGGCCGCGATCTCGGTCGGCACCAGCCTGCCCAAGATCATGTGGCGGCATTTGATGCCGAACACCATTGCACCGCTGATCGTGCAAGGCACCTACGTCTGCGCCTCCGCCATTCTCACCGAGGCGATCCTGTCGTTCCTCGGCGCCGGCATCAGCCCGGAAACGCCGACCTGGGGCAACATCATGGCCGAGGGCCGCGCCTACTTCCAGGTCAAGCCGTCGCTGATCTTCTGGCCGGGGCTATTGCTGTCGATCGCGATCCTCAGCGTCAACCTGATCGGCGACGCCGCCCGCGACGCGCTCGATCCGCGCATGAAACAACGGGAGGCGGGGAAGTGACGAAGACCTCACCCCGTCATTGCGAGCGAAGCGAAGCAATCCATCTCGCCGCGCAAAGGAGGAATGGATTGCTTCGTCGCGGAGCCTGTCATCGGGCGCGCATTCGCGCGGCCCGTTGGCTCCTCGCAATGACGGCTGAAAGATTTGCATGACCAACATCATCCTCGATATCGACAACCTTGTCGTCGGCCTCGGCAAAAATCCTTCCGGCCAGCGCATCATTGACGGCGTCTCGCTGCAGGTGCACGAAGGCGAAACCCTCTGCGTTGTCGGCGAAAGCGGCTCCGGCAAATCGGTGACGTCGCTGACCGTGATGGGGCTGTTGCAGAAAGGCGCGCTGGTGCCCTCCGGCGGCAGCGTCAAGCTGGTCGGCGAGGAACTGCTCACCGCCACCGACAAGCGCCTGCGACAGTTGCGCGCCACGAGGATGGCGATGATCTTTCAGGAACCGATGACGGCGCTCAATCCGGTGGTGCCGGTCGGCCGCCAGATCGACGAAGTCTTGCGCGCCCACACCGATCTCGACGCCCGCGCCCGCCGCCAGAAGATTTTGGCAATGATGGAGCATGTCCGGTTGCCCGACGTGGAGCGCATCTTTGCCTCCTACCCGCACCGGCTGTCGGGCGGACAGCGCCAGCGCATCATGATCGCGATGGCGCTGGTACTGGAACCGAAACTTCTGATCGCGGATGAGCCGACGACGGCGCTCGATGTCACCACGCAGAAGCAGATCCTCACCCTCATCCGCGACCTGCAGCGCGATCACGGCACCGCCGTGCTGTTCATCACCCATGACATGGGCGTGGTCGCCGAGATCGCTGATCGCGTCGCGGTGATGCGCTACGGCCGGCTCGTCGAGACTGGCACGCTCGACAGCATTTTGCGCACGCCGACCATGGAGTACACCCGCAACCTGCTCTCCTCGGTGCCGAGCCTGGTGCCGCGGGCGCCCCGCGTGGAGACCGACGAACCGGTGGTGCTGGAAGCCAATGAGCTGGGCAAGGTCTATCGCGAGCGTTCCTTCCTCGGAAAGGCGCGCGAAGTCGCCGCCGCCAAGGACGTCACCCTCACTTTGCGCAAGGGCCGCACGCTCGGCATCGTCGGCGAAAGCGGCTCCGGGAAGTCGACGGTGGCGCGCTGCATCGTCCGCCTGATCGATCCGACTTCCGGCGGCGTGCGGCTCGCGGGCCGCGAAATCTCCGAGCTGTCGCGCCGGCTCTTGCAGCCGCACCGCAAGAAGATCCAGATCATCTTCCAGGACCCCTACCGCTCGCTCAATCCGCGCGTGACCGTCGGCGAAACCATTGCCGAGGGTCCGATCAATTACGGCATGCCGCGTGCGGAAGCGCTGGCAAAGGCGCGCGATCTGCTCGAACTGGTCGATCTGCCGGCCGATGCAGTGTCGCGCTACCCGCATCAGTTCTCCGGCGGACAGCGTCAGCGCATCGCGATTGCGCGCGCGCTCGCGCTCGACCCCGACGTGCTGGTTGCGGACGAAGCGGTCTCGGCGCTCGACGTCTCCGTGCAGGCGCAGGTGCTCGAACTGCTCGACGAGATCCAGAAGCGGCTCGGCATTGCGTTGTTGTTCATCACCCATGATCTTCGCGTCGCGGCGCAAATCTGCGACGACGTCGCTGTGATGCAGCATGGCCGGATCGTCGAACAGGGCCCGGCCGCGCAGGTGCTGACCCACCCGCAGCAGGCCTATACCAGGGCATTGCTCGATGCCGCCCCCGGCCGCGGCTGGGATTTTGCCAATTTCCGGCCTGTGGAAGTGGCGGCGGAGTAGCGACGGCCCCTCCCCGTCATTGCGAGGAGCGAAAGCGACGACTTGTCCGCCGTAGCTCGAAGAGCGAAGGCGGAAGCAATCCATCCCTCCGCACGCGGTGAAATGGATTGCTTCCGCCCTTCGCTCGCAATGACGGTGGGGCGGCATGCAAAACGGAATTGCTTCACTCCTTGCGCTTGCCACGATGTCCCGCTTAACGTCCCCCAACCAAAAACACTTGCTGAGGCACTATGACACGCATCGCCGTCGGCGGCTTTCTGCACGAGACCAACACTTTCGCGCCGACCAAGGCGACCTATGCTGATTTTGTTCATGGCGGCGGTTGGCCGGCGATGGCGCATGGGCCTGATGTCCTCAAGGTCATGCGCAAGATCAATGTCGGCCTTGCCGGCTTCGTCGAAGCGGCCGAGGCCAATGGCTGGGAGCTGGTCCCGACCATCTCCGCAGCCGCCAGCCCGTCGGCGCATGTCACGACCGATGCCTTCGAGCGCGTCATGAAGGAGATGGTCGACGGCATCGCCAAAGCCGGGCCGATCGATGCCGTCTATCTCGATCTGCACGGCGCCATGGTGACCGAGCAGCATGACGATGGCGAAGGTGAAATCCTCGCGCGCGTGCGCAAGGTGATCGGCCCCGATCTACCGCTGGTCGCAAGCCTCGATCTCCATGCCAACGTCTCGCCTGAGATGATCGCGCATGCCGATGCGCTGATCGCCTACCGCACCTATCCCCACGTCGATATGGCCGCCACCGGCCGCGCCTGTGCCAAACACCTCGCGCTGCTGCTGAAGACCGGGCAGCGCCTTGCAAAAGCGTTCCGGCAACTGCCATTCCTGATTCCGATCTCCTGGCAATGCACCAACGACCAGCCGACCAGGAGTATTTACGAGCAGCTCGCAGCGTTCGAAAGCGACGCGGTGCCGACGCTGTCCTTTGCACCGGGTTTCCCGGCTGCGGATTTTCCCCATTGCGGGCCGAGCGTGTTCGCCTATGGAAGGACGCAGGCCGACGCGGACGCCGCCGCCGACAAGATCGTCGCGCTCGTCGAGAGCCATGAAGACGATTTCGACGGCCGCATCTATTCGCCCGATGATGGTGTGCGCCTCGCCATCGAGCTTGCGAAAACGGCGAAGAAGCCGATCATCATCGCCGACACCCAGGACAATCCCGGCGCCGGCGGCGATTCCGACACCACCGGCATGCTGCGCGCCCTGGTGCGCAACAACGCGTCCCGCGCGGCCACCGGCGTGATCTACGATCCGGAGTCGGCCAAGGCGGCGCATGCGGCGGGCGTCGGCGCCACCGTGATGCTGGCGCTCGGCGGCAAATCGGGCATCCCGGACGATGCGCCATACAAGGAAACGTTCGTCGTCGAAAAATTGTCGGACGGAAAATTCGTGGCGCCAGGCCCCTATTACGGCGGCCGCGACATGGACATGGGCCCCTCGGCCTGCCTGCGCATCGGCGATGTCAGGGTCGTCGTCGGCTCCTACAAGGCGCAGCTCGCCGATCAAGCGATGTATCGCTATGTCGGCATCGAGCCGACCGAACAGAAAATCCTCGTCAACAAGAGTTCGGTGCATTTCCGCGCCGATTTCGAACCGATCGCCGAAAAGCTCTTGATCTGCGCCGCCCCAGGCGCGATGCCGGCGGACACCGCAGCGCTGCCCTGGACGCGGCTGCGTCCGGGCATCCGCCTCAAGCCGAACGGCCCCGCCTTTGTCCCATTCGCTCCCTCACGCTCAAAATCCTCAGTCACGGGATAACCGACATGCCCATCATCGAACGCATCGGCGGCTATGCCGAGGAACTCACCGCCATCCGCCGCGATCTGCATGCCCATCCCGAGATCGGCTTCGAGGAAGTGCGCACCTCGGGCATCGTCGCCGAGAAGCTGAAGGGTTGGGGCATCGAGGTCCATCGCGGCCTCGGCGGTACCGGCGTGATCGGCGTGCTCAAGGGCAAGGGCGATGGCGGCAAGCGCATCGGCCTGCGCGCCGACATGGACGCGCTGCCGATGGAAGAAAATACCAACCTGAAATGGCGCTCGACCATTCCGGGCCGCTTTCATGGCTGCGGCCATGACGGTCATACCACGATACTGCTCGGCACCGCGCGCTATCTGGCCGAGACGAAGAATTTTGACGGCACCGTGCATTTCATCTTCCAGCCCGCCGAGGAAGGCCTCGGCGGCGCGCGCGCCATGATCAAGGATGGGCTGTTCGAAAAGTTTCCCTGCGACGAGGTCTATGGCCTGCACAACGCGCCGGATCTCAATCACGGCGAGATCGCGATCCTGCCCGGACCGGCGATGGCAGGCGCCGATTTCTTCGACATCACGATTCAGGGCTATGGCGCGCATGGCGCGATGCCGGAGCGCTCCAAGGATGCGGTGGTGATCGCGACCACGCTGGCGCAGGCCCTGCAGACCATCGTCAGCCGCAACGTCGATCCCTTGAAGTCTGCGGTGCTGTCGGTCACGCAGATCCATGCCGGCTCCGCCAACAACGTGATCCCCGGCGAGGCGAAGCTCGGCGGCACGGTGCGCGCCTTCGACGACGGCGTGCGCGCGCTGATCCGCGATCGCATGCGCAAGATCTGCGCCGGCGTTGCCGCCACGTTCGAGTGCGAGATCACGGTCGACATTCGCGACACGTTCAGCGTCCTCGTCAACGAGGAAGAACAATCCAGGGTCGTCGAAGCGGTGGCGAAGACCGTGGTCGATCCGTCCAAGGTGCTCACGCGCTCGCAGCCGAAGATGGGGAGCGAGGATTTCGCCGACATGATGCAGGTGGTGCCCGGCGCCTATTTCTGGATCGGCCACGACGGCTCGGTGCCCGTGCACAATGCCGGCTACGTCCTCGACGACAAGATCCTGCCGATCGGCGCCAGCATGTTCGCCCGCATCATCGAAACCCGACTCCCGGTAGGTTAGCATGCATAAACCAGCCCCCGAGGAAGAGGTCACCTCGCTGCACGACCTCTCCGCCACCGACCTGATCGCCGGCTATCGCGCCAGGCAGTTCTCGCCGTCGGAAGTGCTGGACGAAGTGATCGAGCATGTCGCGGCGTGGGAGCCGCACATCAAGGCGCTCTATTTGTTCGATCCCGACGGCGCCCGCGCTGCCGCGAAGGCTTCGACCGACCGCTGGCAGAGGGAAGAGCCCGCAGGCGCGCTCGACGGCGTGCCTGTTACCATCAAGGACAATATCGCGACCAAGGGCCAGCCGATCCCGCTGGGCGCCGCCAGTGTCAGGTTGGTACCGGCAGAGAAGGATGCGCCGCCCGCCGCGCGGTTGCGTGAATCCGGCGCCATCATATTCTCCAAGACGACGATGCCGGACTACGGCATGCTGTCGTCGGGCCTCTCCAGCTTCCACCCCCTCACCCGCAACCCCTGGGATCTCAGCAAGAACCCGGGCGGCTCTTCTTCCGGCGCGGGCGCGGCGGGCGCGGCCGGCTACGGCCCGCTGCATCTGGGCACCGACATTGGCGGCTCGGTGCGGCTGCCGGCCTGTTGGTGCGGTCTTGTCGCGCTGAAGCCGAGCCTCGGGCGCGTTCCGATCGATCCACCCTATGTCGGCCGGGTCGCAGGTCCCATCACCCGCACCGTCGATGACGCCGCGCTGATGATGTGCGTGTTGGCGAAGCCGGATCGCCGCGACGGCATGAGTCTGCCGGCTGACAGCAGCATCCACTGGAAGACGCTCGACAAGTCGCCGCGCAAGCTGCGCATCGGCCTGATGCTCGATCCCGGCGCCGGCCAGCCGCTTGAGAAGGAAGTGCGTGACGCAGCCGTCAACGCCGCCAAGGCGTTCGAATCCGCCGGCGCGATCGTCACCGAAGTCAACGGCATCCTGACGCGCGAGATGGTCGACGGGCTCGATAATTTCTGGCGGGCCCGGCTGTGGGACGATCTCTCAAAGCTTTCGCCCGAGGAGCGCGGCAAGACGCTGCCTTACATCCAAAAATGGGCAGAAGCCGGCGCAAAGCTTTCCGGCGTCGACGTCGTCAGGGGTTTTAACGCCACCATGGCGATCCGCGCCGCGGCAGCTAAGCTATTTCACGAACTCGACTACGTGATCTCCCCGGTGTCGCCGGTGGTGAACTTCCCGGCCGAGTTCGCAGCACCGATCAACGACCCCGACAGACCGTTCGAGCACATCTGCTTTACCGTGCCGTGGAATATGGCGGAAAACCCGGCGCTCTCGATCAATGGCGGATATGACGCCAAGGGCTTCCCGATCGGCGTGCAGATCATCGGCCGCCGCTTCGACGATCTCGGCGTGCTCGGCCTGGCCAAGGCATTCGAGGGCCTGCGCGGTGCGCAGCGGCCGTGGCCGTCGCCGCCGGGCAAGTAACTTGCCGCCGCGCGCCGATCGTCATGCGCGGGCCTGACCCGCGCATCCATCTTCTTCAAGAGGATGGATTGCCGGGTCAAGCCCGGCAATGACGAGATGGAATTCAAGAACAAGCATTACAGGAAGGAACACCCAATGGCGTATGAGACCATCAAGTACGAGGTCGACGATCAGATTCTCACCATCACGCTGAACCGGCCCGACAAGCTCAACGCCTTCAACGGCACCATGCAGCAGGAGCTGATCGACGCCTTCGACGCCGCCGACAAGGACGACAATGTCCGCGCTATCATCGTCACCGGCGCAGGCCGCGGCTTCTGCGCCGGTGCCGATCTTTCTTCCGGCGCCAACACGTTCGACCGCGACGCGCGGCGTGGCCCGGTGAAGCGGCTAGCGGGCGGCGCGGTCGATTACAGCGATCCCATGGTGCGCGATGGTGGCGGCCAGGTGACGCTGCGCATCTTCAAGTGCTTAAAACCGGTGATCGCGGCGGTGAACGGGCCCGCGGTCGGCATCGGCGTCACCATGCAGGTCGCGATGGACATTCGCATCGCGTCGGAGGCCGCGCGCTTCGGCTTTGTGTTCTCCCAACGCGGCATCGTGCCGGAGGCGGCCTCAAGCTGGTTCCTGCCGCGCATCGTCGGCATCTCGCAGGCGCTGGAATGGTGCTACTCGGGACGCGTGTTCCCAGCACAGGAAGCGCTCGCCGGCCGTCTCGTCAGCAAGGTGGTGCCCCCGGACGATCTATTGCCGACCGCACGCGCGCTCGCCAAGGAGTTCGCCGCCAAGACCGCGCCGGTCTCGGTGGCGCTGATCCGGCAGATGATGTGGCGCATGCTGGGCGCCGACGATCCGATGGAAGCCCACAAGGTCGACAGCCGCGGCATCTACGCCCGCGGCCGCTCGGAAGACGTCAAGGAAGGCGTCGTGTCATTCTTGGAAAAGCGCCCAGCGCAATTCAAGAACAAGGTATCGAGCGACATGCCCGACTATTTCCCGTGGTGGCAGGAGCGCGAATATAAGTGAGCGACCGGCCGGCTTCGGTCGACGCGACGCGAGACGGCGTCATCCTGCTGCATGGCATCAGCAGGACGGCGCGATCGTTTCGAAGAATGCAGACGGCAATCGAGGCTGCCGGGCTGACGGCGCTTAACCTGGACTATGCGAGCCGCCGAAGGGCGCTGGACGCGCTGGCGGAGGACATCCATCCTTCCATCCAGCGCTTTGCCGATTGCGTCGCCGGTTCCGTCCATTTCGTCTGCCATTCCATGGGTGGACTGCTGGCACGCGTCTACATCGCCCGTCACCGGCCGCAACGTCTGGGCCGCGTTGTAAATGATCGGCACGCCGAACAGCGGCAGCGAGATCGCCGACCGCCTGAAGAACTTCGGACCCTACCGCTCCTTCTTCGGACCGGCAGGACAGCAACTCGGCACCCAGCGCGACGCCGCCATCGAAGCGCTGTTTCCGCCGGTCGATTATCCCGTCGGCATCATCGCCGGAAACCGCTCGATCTATCCGATCGCCTCGGCATTCTTGCCGAAGCCGCATGACGGACGGGTGTCGGTGGCGAATACCAGGCTCGACGGCATGACAGGTCACATCGTGATCGGTGCGTCGCATCCCTGGCTGGTGGTGCGACCGATATCGGCAACGCACAGGATGCAGCCTGCGGTCAGATCGAAGGAACGTGCTTGCGATATGCCGAAGCGCGGTGAGAAAACCTCCGTTGTCATCCCATGGTGAGCGCCACCCTGCCGATCGCCTTGCGGTCGATCAACAGCCGCATCGCTTTCGCGTACTCCTCCAGCGGCAGCCGATGCGAGACGTTGGGGCGGATTTTTCCGGCCTCCGCCCATTCCGTAAGCGCCTTGATCCTGATCTCGCCAAGCGCAGGATTTCGCCGCACTGCTTCGCCGGCACGGATGCCGAGCACGCTCGCGCCCTTGATCATCAACAGATTGGTCTTGGCAAGCCCGATGCCGCCGGTAAAGCCGATGACCAACAGCCGCGCACCCCAGTTGATGCAGCGCATCGAGTTCTCGAACACCTCGCCGCCGACGGGATCGAACACCACGTCGGCGCCCTGCCCGTCGGTGATGCGCTTGACGGCATCGCGGAACGGCTCCTGGTCGTAGCGCACGAGATGATCGGCGCCCCTCGCTTTGGCGATCGCGAGTTTCTCGTCGCTTGACGCGGTCGCAATCACGGTGGCACCGAGCATCTTGCCGATTTCGACGGCGGCAAGGCCAACGCCGCCGCCGGCGCCGTGCACCAGCAGTACCTCACCCGGTTGAAGCCGGCCGCGATCGATCAGCGCGTGATAGGCAGTACCATGGCCGGCCAGGAACGTCGCGCCTTCGGCGTAGTCGAACGTCGATGGCAGCGGCACGAGCTGCGAGGGTGTGGCGATCGCTTCATCGGAATAAGCACCGTGCCGCATCTTCACGATCACCCGGTCGCCCACCGCAACTCCCGTAGCGCCGTTGATCTCGACGATATCGCCGGCGGCTTCGACGCCCGGCGTGAACGGCAGTGGCGGCTTGAGCTGATATTCGCCCGCCGCCATCAAAATATCCGGGAAATTGATCCCGGCGGCACGAATAGCGACGCGTATCTGTCCCGGCGCCAGCGGTGCAGAGGCAAAGGTTTCCAGGCGCAGCTTCTCGGGCGGGCCGAGCTCACGGCAGACGACGGCTTTCGGCATCAGGCGGCCCGCGCTTTCAGGCGCTCCAGCGCCTCGCGGATCAGCGGCATCCGGTCGTTGCCGAAATACATGTCGGTCTTGCCGACGAAGATCGTCGGTGAACCGAATCCGCCGCGCGCCATCACCTCGTCCGTGTTGGCCTTGAGCTGTTCCTTGATCGCCTGCTGGCCGATACACTCGAAGAATCTGACGGGATCGACGCCGACGCTCTCGCAGATATCCGTCAGCACCGAATCCTTTGAGATGTCCCTGTCATCGCCCCAATAGGCCTCGAACACGGCGCGCGCGAACGGCACCATGCGTTCGCCAGATTCCTGTGCAACCCAGATACAGCCGCGCATCGCCTTGACGCTGTTCACCGGAAACACCGTCGGCGGCATCTTGATCGCAAGGCCTGCGGAGCGCGCCCAGTCGGCGAGATCCTTCTTCATATAGCGCGCCTTCAACGGCACCGGCGTCTCGCGGGAGGCATAGACACTCGGATTGACGGTGTTGAAGATGCCGCCGACCAGGATCGGCCGCCAGGTGATCTCGACGCCGAGCTCCTTGGCGAGCGGCTGGATGTTATGAAAGGCGAGATAGGTCCAGGGGCTGGAGCAATCGAAGAAGAATTCGAGCATGGGGTTTCCTTTTGTTGATTCTCGAGCCTCATCCTGAGGAGCGCGGAACGCGCGTCTCGAAGGAAGGGCGCTGGAGGGGCCTCTACTCCGCGGCGGCTGCCTCGCGGCCGACCGGAAGCCCCAGTTCCTCTCCAGTATGATCGAGATTTTCCAGGCAATGGCGACTTTTGTTGTTCTGTACCTCGACCATAAGTCATGGCAGACAGGCGCTCAATCAGAACCCATCGGGAGGCTCCCATGCTGTTTCCAACCACGATCGCAGGCTCCTTGCCGAAGCCGGAATGGCTGGCCGAGCCCAACACGCTGTGGGCACCCTGGAAATCGAGGGGTGACGAGCTCGCCCGCGCCAAGCGCGATGCCACCATGCTGGCGGTGAAGCTGCAGGAGGATGCTGGCGTTGATATCGTCACCGAGGGCGAGCAGGCCCGCCAGCACTTCGTCCACGGCTTTTTGGAGAAGGTCGAGGGCATTGATTTCGCCCACAAGGTCGAAATGGGCATCCGCAAGGACCGCTACAAGGCGATGGTGCCGCAGGTGACAGCACCGCTCACGCTCAAGGGGCGTGTCCATGCGGACGAGGCCCGAGTCGCCCGCACCCATACCACGCGCAAGCTGAAATTCACCCTGCCCGGTCCGATGACCATCGCAGACACCGTCGCCGACCGGTATTACGGCGACAAGGTCAAGATGGCGTTCGCCTTTGCCGAGCTGCTCAACAGCGAGGCCAAGGCGTTGCAGGCGGATGGCGTCGACGTGATCCAGTTTGACGAGCCCGCCTTCAACGTCTTCATGGACGAGGTCTCCGACTGGGGCATCAAGGCATTGGAGCGGGCGGCCGAAGGGCTGACCTGCACCACCGCCGTTCACATCTGCTACGGCTATGGCATCAAGGCCAACACCGACTGGAAGCAGACGCTGGGCAGCGAGTGGCGGCAGTACGGGGATATTTTCCCGGCGATCGCCAAGAGCCCGATCCAGCAGGTCGCGATCGAGTGCCGCAACTCGAAAGTGCCGCTGGATCTGCTGGCGCTGCTGCCCGGCAAGGTCATCCAGGCCGGCGTGATCGACGTCGCCAGCGACACGGTGGAGACCGCGGAAGACGTCGTTCAGGTGATCGAGGCGGTGTCGAAATTCGTGCCGCTCAGCAACATCGTCGCTACCACCAATTGCGGCATGGCGCCGATGCGGAGAGATATCGCGGAGGCGAAGCTCGCGGCGCTCGGCGCGGGCGCAAGGCTGGCGCGGGAACGGTTGGGCTAACCCCGTCATTGCGAGCGAAGCGAAGCAATCCACCTCTCTACACGGGGATAGATGGATTGCTTCGTCGCTTCGCTCCTCGCAATGACGGGGATAGTCTTTATCCCATCGCGCTCGGATGCAGCACCGGTCGATATCCGGCGCCGAATGCACGCAACGTCGACGGCGGCGTCAATAGCATCGCGACGTCGAGCGCATCGACCGCCTCGCGATATCCCGCCATCGACCATTGCAGCGCCCTGCCCTGCACGATCAATAAAGACTCTTCGCCCCGCTGCACCATCGCGCCGTCAGGCAACTGCGCCACCGGCACTGGCGGCGGATGCAGCCGCTTTTTGCCGCGCTCCAGCCGCTCACCATGCAGCGCGGCATCGATCTCCCGCGCACGAATGTCCTTCGCACCATTGCCCACTTCCCACGCCGCGCGAAAGCGGTTGGCGTCGTCGCGGCGGCAGAAGAAGCATGGGCGGTGCCCGGCGGCGAAGGCGGTCGCCTCGTCGAGAAAGAACAACTCGGTCCAGCTCCGCCGGCCCATCACGGGCCGCCGCCACCCTCTGAACTCGCAGACGCAGGTGATCCAGGCCGGGCTCGACCAGCGCTTCTTCAATAAAGTTTTGGTCGCGGGATCGTGGATGATGCCGCGGTTACCGGTGAACATGCCGCGATACGGGGTCGCGATGATGTCGCCTGTGGGCGTGACGCGGTTTTGAAGGGGCATGTGACGCTCAAAAGCCTATCACCGTCATTGCGAGCGCAGCGAAGCAATCCATCTCTCCTCGCGCGCGGAAGCATGGATTGCTTCGTCGCTATCGCTCCTCGCAATGACGGCCAGACCACGGCATGCCATCACGGACGGATCGGCGGCTGGAACGACAGCGCAGTGTCCCAGGGAAAATGGATCCAGGTATCCTGCGATACTTCAGTGATGAAAGTATCGACCAGCGGCTTGCCTTTCGGCTTGGCGTAGACGGTGGCGAAATGTGCATCGGGGAGCATCTGGCGCACCAGCCGTCCGGTGGTACCGGTATCGACGAGGTCGTCGACGATCAACAGCCCCTTGCCGGTGCCGCCGCCAAGTTTGGCGACATCGGGCGAGACGCCCTTCAGCACCTGCAGATCGCCCTGCTTGTCGTGGTCGTAGCTCGCGACACAGACCGTATCGATCACCCGCAAGCCCAGCTCGCGGGCCACGATCGCAGCCGGCACCAGGCCGCCGCGGGTGATCGCGATCACGGCGTGAAACGGCCCGACCTCGTTGAGCCGCCAGGTCAGCGCCCGGCAATCCCGGTGAAACTGGTCCCAGGACACCGGAAAGGGCCGGCCGGCCTTCGCCTCGGCGCTCGGTTCGTAATTGTTGTCTGCCACGCTGCTTCGCCTTGTCGCTTCGTCTTGTCGCTTCGTCTTGTCCTGGCCTGTCTGCTACCGGGTGGTGACGTTCAATGCCGCCAGCATCTCCTTCACCGCGGCCATCGCGGCGTTGAGCTTGTCGGGATCGCGCGAGCGAACGACGAGGTTGGTGTTCGGCTTCTTGTCCTCGTCCATGAACGGATAGCTGCCGATGATGGTGTCGGGATGGGCGTTGGCGATCTCCCGCAACGGCCCGCCGATGTCGCCTTCGCGCGCATTGGCGCGTACCGAGTCCGACAGCATCCGCACGCCCGATTTCAGCTTGGGCGCGACGATGTCCATCATCGCCTGCATGATCGAGGGGATGCCGGCCATGACTATTACATTGCCGAGCTTGAAACCGGGCGCCAGGATGGTCGCGCTCTGGATCAGTTCGGCGCCGTCGGGCACACGCGCCATGCGCAGCCGCGCCTCGTTCAGATCCTGCTCGCTCCAGCGCTCGCGGAAGCGCGCCACCACCTCCGGATGATGACCGATCCCGACACTGAAGGCCTTAGCGACGCTGTCAGCGGTGATGTCGTCATGGGTCGGTCCGATGCCGCCGGTGGTGAAGACGTAGGTGTAGCGATTCCGCAGTGCATTAAGGGCGTCGACAATGTCGGTCTCGTCGTCGGCGACGATGCGGACCTCCTTGAGGTCGATCCCGATATTGGTCAGGTATTCGGCGATGAACCCGATATTCTTGTCCTTGGTACGGCCGGACAAGATCTCGTCGCCGATGACCAGAATACCCGCCGTGACGATCTCGCTCATGACTTCTCCCCACCTGCCCCGTACTTTGCGCAAGCAACGCATTGAAGTCACGGGGGTTTGCTGCCGAAATAAGCACCCGGCAGCCATTTTTTAGGGCAGCGCGGCCGGCTACCCACACGAAATGCCGCAAGCCAATGCATATCGCGCTGGCCCGAGCCTTGCTACCATCCTGTGAACTCATGCACCGTGCCGCATGGCTTCGAGAGATAGTCAGGATTTATGGCAGTTGCCTTCGATGAAATGAACGGGCCCGGCGGCGACCTCCGCCCGGCCTACCAGGAGCTCTCCCGCTGGCTGAAGGAGACGCCTCCGGATGCCCTGGAATATCGCCGCCAGGAGGCGGAACTGTTGTTCCGCCGGATCGGCATCACCTTCGCCGTCTATGGCGACGCCGAGGCGCAGGAGCGGCTGATCCCCTTCGACGTGATCCCGCGAATCATGTCGGCGAAGGAATGGGCCGTTCTGGAGAAGGGCCTGAAGCAGCGGGTCCGCGCGCTCAACATGTTCCTGCGCGATATCTATCACGGCCGCGACATCCTGCGCGCCAACATCATTCCCGACGACCTGATCTTCCAAAACCCGGTCTTCCGCCCTGAGATGAACGGCCAGAGCGTGCCGCATGACGTCTACGTGCACATCGCAGGGATCGATATCGTCCGGGTCGACGCCGACAATTTCATCGTGCTGGAGGATAACGCGCGGACGCCCTCGGGCGTCTCCTACATGCTCGAAAACCGCGAAATCATGATGCGGCTGTTTCCCGACCTGTTCGCCCGCCACCGCGTTGCACCTGTAGAGCGATACCCGGACGAATTGTTGTCGGCGCTGCGCTCGGTGGCGCCGCTCTCCGCCTCGGCCGAGCCGACGGTCGCGCTGATGACGCCGGGCGTCTACAATTCCGCCTATTACGAACACTCTTTCCTCGCCGACAAGCTCGGCATCGAGCTGGTCGAGGGCCGCGACCTCATCGTCAAGAACGACGAGGTGTTCATGCGCACCACAGAGGGGCTGAAACGCGTCGACGTGATCTACCGCCGCGTCGACGACGATTTCCTCGACCCCCTCACCTTCCGGCCGGATTCGGCGCTCGGCGTGCCCGGGCTGATGTCGGCCTATGCGGCCGGCAATATCACGCTGGCGAACGCAGTCGGCACCGGGATTGCCGACGACAAGGCGATCTATTCCTACATGCCGGAGGTGGTAAAGTTCTATCTCGGCGAAGAGCCGATTCTGAAGAACGTGCCGACCTGGCGCTGCCGCGAGCCAAAAGACCTGTCCTATGTGCTCGACAATTTGAGCGAGCTGGTGGTGAAGGAAGTGCACGGCTCCGGCGGCTACGGCATGCTGATCGGCCCGGCCGCGACGAAGGCGACGATCGAGGCGTTCCGCGACAAGCTCAAGCGCGAGCCGGAGGGTTTTATCGCCCAGCCGACGCTGGCGCTCTCGACCTGCCCGACCTGCACCGCCTCCGGCCTCGCCCCGCGCCATGTCGATTTGCGCCCGTTCGTGCTGACGCGGCAGCAAGCACGTCACCATCGTGCCGGGCGGACTGACTCGCGTGGCGCTGAAGGAAGGCTCCCTGGTGGTCAATTCCAGCCAGGGCGGCGGCACCAAGGACACCTGGATACTGGACGAATAGAGAGCGAAATCTTCGTATGCTGTCGCGCACTGCCGAAAACCTGTACTGGCTGGCCCGCTATGTCGAGCGCGCCGAATATATCGCGCGCACCATCGATGCGACCTTGCGAGTCACCGCGCTTCCCGCCGCCTATATCGGCAAGACCAATGAGTGGGAATCGGCGCTGCTGACGGCCGGGGTCAGCGCAAGCTTCTACGAGGCCTATCCGGAAGCCACCGAGCAGAACGTCGTCGAATATCTGGCATTCTCGCCTTCCAATCCTTCCTCGATCAAGAACTGCATCGAGGCCGCGCGGCTCAATTCGCGCTCGGTGCGCACCGCGCTGACATCGGAGATGTGGGACACCATCAACTCGGCGTGGATCGAATTGCAGGAAGTCTGGGGCAAGGGCACCTCCAGCCGCGAGGAACTGGCGCGATTCCTCCGCTTCGTGCAGGAGACCTCGCTGCGGTTCGACGGCTCGGCCTACCGGACCATGCTGCGCAACGACGCCTATTGGTTCTCGCGGCTCGGGCTGCACCTGGAGCGCGCCGACAACACCGCGCGCATTCTCGACGTGAAATATCACGTGCTGCTGCCCGAGGAAGAGCACGTCGGTGGTCCCCTGGACTACTACCAGTGGACCTCGATCCTGCGCTCGGTCTCCGCGCTAACCGCCTATCACTGGGTCTACCGCGAGACGCTAAAGCCGTGGCTGATCGCCGACCTCCTGATCCTCAACGACACGCTGCCACGCTCGCTGGCGAGCTGCTACAGCAATCTGGTGCGCAATCTCGACCAGATCGGCGTCGCCTACGGTCGCCAGGGCGCCGCCCAGCGCCACGCCCGCGGCGTCCGCAACCGGCTTGAACACAGCCATATGGACGATATCTTCCAGCACGGCGTCCATGAGTTCATCCAGGAGTTCATCGCGGACAATGCGCGGCTCGGTGAGATCATCACCAAGCAGTATTTGATTTGAGATTTCGGACGAACAAAACCAACCGCCGTCATGGCCGGGCTTGTCCCGGCCATCCACGTCTTGCTATGCCAACCGAAGAACGTGGATGCCCGGGACAAGCCCGGGCATGACGATCCGAACCTGGTCAAGCCATGCGCCTGCGAATTGCCCACTCCACCAGCTATCTATACGAGCCGCCGGCCACGGGCGTGATCCAGATCCTGCGGATGACGCCCGGCAGCCATGACGGGCAGTATGTCGCCGAATGGCAGATCGACGTCTCGACCGACTCTCGCCTCGACATGCACCAGGATGCATTCGGCAACGTCACGCATGTGCTCACCCAGGGGCCGATCGCCGACCTCACCATCCATGTCGAGGGCCTGATCGAGACCCATGACACCGGCGGCGTGCTGCGCGGTACCGACGAGCGCTTTCCGCCGAGCCTGTTCCTGCGCCAGACCGCGCTGACCGAAGTCAATCCGGCGATGGCGATCTTTGCCCGCGAGCTGCGGTCGGAGTCCGATGGCGACGTGCTCGGTTTCCTGCATGCGCTGATGGTGCAGATCAACGAGCACATGACATTCGACGAAGACCCCACCCACTCGGGCACCTCGGCGGCGGAGGCGTTCGCGCTCAGGCGCGGCGTCTGCCAGGACTATGCGCACATCTTCATCGCCTGCGCCCGATCCGGCGGCGTGCCGGCGCGCTTCGTCTCCGGCCATTTCCTGCGCTCCGACGGAATGGTGCACCAGCCGGCGGGCCACGCCTGGGCGGAAGCCTACGTGCCCGATCTCGGCTGGGTCGGCTTCGATGCCGCCAACGGCATCTGCACCACCGACGCCCACGCTCGTGTCGCAATCGGGCTCGACTATCTCGGCGCCGCCCCGGTACGCGGCACCCGCTATGGCGGCGGCACGGAAACGCTAACGGTGGCGGTCAAGGTCGATCGGGCCGGCCGGCCGGGGCAGTGGCAAAGCCAGTCGCAGTGACGGCCCCGGACCTTCCCCACCGTCATTGCGAGCGCAGCGAAGCAATCCATCTCGCCGCTTGCTGAAGCGTGGATTGCTTCGTCGCTTCGCTCCTCGCAATGACGGTGGAGGGATGTCACTTATCCAACCACACATCCTCGAACCGCAGGTTGTTGTACTGGCTATTATCATGCGGCCGGAAATTCTTCACGTAAGGCTGCCAGCAATTGCCGGCCGAGGAGTGCAGGATGATCGGCCGCGCGGCGTCCTCGACCAGTAGCCGCTCGATATCCCAGACGAACTTCCTGCGCTTTTCCTTGTCGAGCTCGCGCGATTGCGCCGCCAGCAATCTGTCGACCTCGGCATTGCAGTACTGGGTATAGTTGCGCTCCGACTTGCAGGAATAGTTCTCGACGATATTGCCATCGGGATCGTCGACGCTGACGCCGGTCAAGTTCAGCCCAATCGTGTAGTCTTTCTTCGCCAGCCGCGCGTACCAGCGCGGCGTATCGAGGATGTCGAGCTCGCCCGTGATGTAGATCTTCTTCAACTGGTCGATCAGGATCACGGCGGGATCGCGATAGGTCGGCAGGTTCCTGGTCTGGATCTTGATCTGCAGCGGTTTGGCGTCGCTATAGCCGAGCTTCTGCATGATCGCTTGCGCCTCGGCGATGTCCTTCTCGGTATCGGGGCCGTAGCCGGTCAGCGACGACACCATGTCCGGCGGCATGCCCCACTCGCCCGCGGGCTTGGCCAGCATTGCCCCGCCCATCCGCGCCAGTCCTTCCGTCAGGATCGTGTTGAAGGGTTTTCGGTCCAGCGCCAGCGACATCGCTTTGCGGATCTCCGGATTGTCGAACGGCGCATTGACGCGGTTGACCATCAGGTTGATCTGCACTCCCGTTGTCGTCATCTCGCAGATCGCGTGCGGCGCGCGTGCCTTCACATCCTTCATCAGGGGAATGCTGACGTCGGACGGAAAGGTGATGTCGTAATCGCCGGTGGCAAAGGCCAGCATCCGCGTTGCGCGGCTGTCGATCATCCGGAACGTGATCTCGTCGAGATATGGACGATCCTTCTTCCAGTAGTCGGGATTGCGTACCAGGCGAATCGACTCACCGCGCCTGAACTCAACGAATTTGAACGGCCCGGTGCCGATCGGCTTGGTGCGCATCACCTGCTGCGATACATGGCAGGGATAGACCGGCGAGAACGCGCTCGCCAGCAGCACCGGCAAGCTCGGCTGCGGCTCGCTCAACTCGAAGGTCGTCTCATGATCGCCGTTGATCGAGACGTCCTGCAGCTTCGTGTACCAGACCTTGCGCGGGTTGCGCTTGAAGTCCTGGGTCTCGGCCTTGCCGATCAGCATCCGCCAGGTGCACTGCACGTCCTTGGCCGTAAACGGCTGGCCGTCGTGCCATTTCACGCCCTGCCGTAGCTTGAACGTCAATTTCGTATTGGTGGAATCCCACGACCAGGTTTCGGCGAGTTCCGGAATGACCGTATCGATGCTTTCGTGGACCTTGGCGGGATCAAACACCACGAGGTTGTTGAAGATGGCGGCGAACGGCGTCACCTAGGCGATGGTCGCTTCCTCGTGCAGCGAGGTCGAGGGCGGATTGTCGTTGTGATAGAGCCTGAGCGTGCCGCCCTTTTTCTGCGCTGAGGCGGGAACCGCCGTGAGCAATGCGATGCAAAGCATCGCCACAGAGATGGTGAGTTCGCCCGACAGCCGGCTGGCGCGCATGATGGCCTCCCAATGCTTTTTGTTCTTGTGGGAGAGCCAGCGTGCCGGAGGCCGCGGACATAATCAATATTCGCAGGCTCGATAGTTGGAGGCGGCGCAGGCCTCAGCCAAGCCTCAGTCATGGCTTAGGCCTGCGACATCGTCCCGATCTGGGTTTGCGCCTTCGGATTGCCCGCTTCCGCCAGCGGGCGGATCAGCCGGATCGAATTGGGGTTGGATGGCCCCTCGAAATTGGCTACTAGTTGGCGCCGAAAAATCAGGCGCGTTCGGGGATCTGGAATGACCTATTGCTGCGGAATTCTGGTGCGGGACGGTCTCGTCATGATCGCGGATACGCGCACCAATGCCGGCCTCGACAACGTCTCGACCTTCCGCAAACTCCATATTTTCTCAAAACCCGGCGAGCGCATCATGGCGGTCGCCAGCGCCGGCAATCTGGCGATCAGCCAGTCGGTGCTGTCGACGCTCACCGAGGGCATGGAAGATCCGCACACCGGCGAGCTCGAAACGCTGATCAACGCGCCGACCATGTTCCAGGCCGCGCAACGCATCGGCCGCGCCATCCGCGCCGTGCACGCCACCGAAGGCGAGGCGCTGCGATCCGAAGACGTCTCCTTCGATGTCTCCTTCCTGTTCGGCGGCCAGATCAAGGGCTCGCGGATGCGGCTGTTCATGGTCTACACCGCCGGCAATTTCATCGAATGCACCACCGACACGCCTTACCTGCAGATCGGCGAGCACAAATACGGCAAGCCGGTGCTGGATCGCGCGATGCATTACGACGTCGAACTGTATGAGGCGCTGAAGACCGGCCTGATCTCGATGGATTCAACCATGCGCTCCAATCTCGGCGTCGGCTTGCCGATCGACGTGCTGGTGGTGCGCGCAGATGCTTGCGAGGCCGACCTCAACCACCGCATCGAGGCCGGCGAGCCATATTTCCACGACCTGCGTTCGCGCTGGTCGGCGGCCTTGCGGGCTGCACACCAGAATATTCCGAGACCACCCTACAAATCCGAAACAGAAACCAAGAACTGAAGGCGAGGAAACAATGGCCGAAGCAACCAACAAGATCGCGCTCGTGACCGGTGCCGGCACCGGCGTCGGACGCGCGGCATCGCTGGCGCTGATGAATGCCGGCTTCACCGTGGTGCTCGCCGGGCGTCGCATGGAGATGCTGGAAGAAACCAAGAAGCTCGGCGACAATGTCGGCAAGAGCCTGTGCGTTTCTGCTGACATGACCAAGCCCGAGTCGATTGCGGCCCTGTTTCAAAAGGTCAAGGACACCTACGGCCGGCTCGATGTTCTCTTCAACAACGCCGGCATGGGCGCGCCGCCGGTCAATTTCGAGGATCTCAGCCTCGAGCAGTGGCAGGCGGTGGTGAACACCAACCTCACCGGCCCGTTCCTGTGCACCCAGCATGCCTTCCGCATCATGAAGGACCAGACCCCGCGCGGCGGCCGCATCATCAATAACGGCTCGATCTCGGCGCACGCGCCGCGGCCCTTCTCTGCGGCCTATACGTCGACCAAGCACGCGATCACCGGCCTCACCAAGGCTTCCAACCTCGACGGCCGCATGTACGACATCGCAGTCGGCCAAGTCGACATCGGCAATGCCGCAACCCCAATGACCGACCGCATGGTCGCCGGCCCCGGTGTGATGCAGCCCGATGGCACGATGAAACACGAGCCGCGCATGGACGCGAAGGCGGTCGGCGATGCGGTGGCCTATATGGCGGGCCTGCCGCTAGATGCCAACGTGCTGTTCATGACCGTCATGGCGACCAAGATGCCGTTCGTGGGACGGGGCTGACTTTCGTGCCCCGGGCGCGGCACACCGCGTCCGGGATACGAGTTGGGCTTTCACAAATCGACAAGGTTGGCATAATCGCTCCCCAGGGGTTTCGGGGGGATTCATGCTGCAACTGCAATCGGCGTTTGGCGTGCTGGCGTTGCTGGCGATCGCATGGGCGTGCGGCGAGAACCGCCGCGCCGTGTCGCTCCGTCAGGTGGCGATCGGGCTGGCCGTCACCATCGTTACTGCGCTGGTGCTGCTCAAGCTGCCGCCGGTGGCAAAAGCCTTTGGCGCCATCAACGACGCCGTCGGCACGATCGCGGCGGCGACGCGCGCCGGCACTTCCTTCGTGTTCGGCTATCTCGGCGGCGGCGCGCTGCCGTTCGATCTCAAGGCGCCGGGCGCGGATTTCATCCTGGCATTTCAGGCGCTGCCGATCGTGCTGGTCATGAGCGTTCTGACCACGCTGCTGTTCTACTGGCGCGTACTGCCCCCGATCGTGCGCGGCATGGCGTGGCTGTTGGAGCGCACGCTCGGCGTCGGCGGCGCGGTCGGGCTATCGGCCGCGGCCAATATCTTTCTCGGCATGGTCGAGGCACCGCTGTTCATCCGCCCCTATTTGGCGCAACTCACGCGCAGCGAGTTGTTCCTGGTGATGACCGGCGGCATGGCCGGCATCGCCGGCACCGTGCTGGTGCTCTACGCCACATTCCTGGCACCGCTGATCCCGGACGCGGCGGCGCATTTTGTCATTGCGTCCGTGTTGGGCGCGCCGGCCGCGATACTGATCAGCCTGATCATGGTGCCGGAGACTTCCGACAAGCGCACTGGCGGTTCGCTCAGTGATCCCGACATGCATGCGTCCTCGACCATGGATGCAATCACCAAGGGCACTGCGGCCGGGCTCGAACTGCTGCTCAACATCGTCGCGATGCTCTTGGTGCTGGTGGCGCTGGTTTATCTCGTCAATGCGATCCTCGGGCTGTTGCCCGAGATCGGCGGCGCCAAAATTTCGCTGCAGCGGCTGCTGGGGCTCGTGATGGCTCCGGTGTGCTGGCTGATGGGCCTGCCCTGGCCGCAAGCCGTCACGGCCGGAAGCCTGATGGGCACCAAGACCGTGCTCAACGAGCTGATCGCCTATCTCGACCTCTCGAAACTCGGCACGGACGCGCTCGATCCGCGCTCGCGGCTGATCATGCTCTACGCGATGTGCGGCTTTGCCAACTTCGCCAGCCTCGGCATCATGATCGGCGGCCTCGGCACCATGGCACCGGATCGGCGCGAGGAGATCAATGCGCTGGGATTGAAGTCGATCGTGTCGGGTACGCTGGCGACGTGTTTGATGGGGGCAGTGGTGGGGGTGATGACCTAGCGGTCATTTCGGGGCGATGCGAAGCATCGCCCGGAATGACGACCGCGAGAGTCAACTCGCTAATTCCACCGTCTTGAACTCCGCCGGTAGGATCACCTCCAGCAACTCGACATCATCGGAATAATCCATGATCAGATGCTTGATGCGCGGCGGCTGGGTCCAGGCGCTGCCTTCCTTCATCAGCGTCTCGCCCTGCCCTTCCATATAGGTCTTCACCCAGCCCTTGAGCACATAGACCATCTGGAACTCGACGTCGTGGTAATGCAGTTTTGAAACTTCCGCCGGGTTGCACGGGCCGACCAAGCGGATGACATGCGCCTGCGCCAGGCCGTGGGTCGCGTCGGCAATCCCGAGGTCGCGGTACTTTGCATAAGTGCGCAGGCCGTCGGCCTTGAAATCTTCTTCGCGGTGATGGCTGATGGCGATGCGCTGCTTCGGCCGGGCTTTGGTCGTCGTCTTTTTCGCAGCGGAAATGCGTCCCTTGGACTTGATGGTCTTGCGCGCGGAGGACCTGGCAGCGCCTTTGTACCCCGCCCATTTCTTCCTGACGGCGGTTTTGGCTGCGGCTCTTGAAGTCGCCTTCTTCGGCTTGGACATTGCCTACCTCCCTCATTCGTTTGATGTCGGAGGCTAACACAAAACCTTTTTGTAGGGTGGGCAAAGCGCAAGCGTGCCCACCGTAGCGGGCGGAGTCAGATGGTGGGCACGGCGCAAGCGCACCTTTGCCCACCCTACGGCGCCGACCACAAAATCAATGCAGCCTGAATACCCCGTCGACTGCACGCAGCTCAGCCGGCTTGATCAGCCTGGAATGCGCCACCGTCACGGAATACAGCGGGCCATCAAGCTTTTCCTGCCAGAACGCGAGGAAGTCCTTCAGCGCCGGGAATTTCGGAAACAGATCGTAGTTCTGCCAGACATAGGTCTGCAGCAATGAAGGATGATCCGGCATCCGATACAGAATTTGCGCCGTCGTCAGCCCGTAACCCAGCACCTGCTTCCGGAAGTCGTCGGAAGCAACTCCAACCCGCGAGACCATGCCAAACCTCCATTGCTGGAAGCGCATTTCACGTGGTGGCCACACACCGAGCCACGCCGGCGGAGATGCGCTCACATGAGAGAAATGTGACGCACGATACCAACCCATCACAAGCCTAAATGTTTAATGAATTGTTGAAAATTCACGCGTTAGCAGCAGCTTACCGCACGTGCTAATACGGGTCCGGAGGCTTCCGCCGCCGCGTTAATCATGCCGAACAAAATTGGCAGACGACATATTTGAGTGCCAATTTTTCTGCTAGAAGCCCTTGTCCCCCGAAGAATACTGGCCTAAATCAGCCGCAGCCGGGTTGGCACTCGCTGGCCCGGACTGCCAAAATTCCAGAATTCTACAACATTCCCAGACGTTTAGGAGGACTGCATGAACTTCCGTCCGCTTCACGACCGCGTCGTGGTCAAACGCATCGACGCCGAAGAGAAGACCGCTGGCGGCATCATCATTCCGGACAGTGCCAAGGAAAAGCCCTCCCAGGGCGAAGTCATTGCCGTCGGCCCGGGTGGCCGTGACGAAGCCGGCAAGCTGATCCCGATCGACCTCAAGGTCGGCGACCGCGTGCTGTTCGGCAAGTGGTCGGGCACCGAGGTCAAGATCGACGGCCAGGAACTCCTGATCATGAAGGAGTCCGACATCATGGGCGTGCTCGACGCCACCTCGGCCAAGAAGAAGGCCGCCTAAGACATCGCCTGCCACGCTCACCCTGAGGAGCGCCCGCAAGGCGCCTCCCCGACAGGGTGAGAAACAAAGACTAACTCAGGGAAACCAAATATGTCAGCCAAAGAAGTCAAATTCGGCGTCGACGCCCGCGACCGCATGCTGCGCGGCGTCGACATTCTCGCCAACGCCGTGAAGGTGACGCTCGGCCCGAAGGGCCGCAACGTCGTGCTCGACAAGTCGTTCGGCGCTCCCCGTATCACCAAGGACGGCGTCACCGTCGCCAAGGAGATCGAGCTCGACGACAAGTTCGAGAACATGGGCGCGCAGATGGTGCGCGAAGTCGCCTCCAAGTCCGCTGACGCGGCCGGCGACGGCACCACCACCGCGACCGTGCTCGCGGCTGCGATCGTCCGTGAAGGCGCCAAGTCGGTTGCCGCCGGCATGAACCCGATGGACCTGAAGCGCGGTATCGACCTGGCGGTGGAAGCCGTGGTCGCCGACCTCGTCAAGAACTCCAAGAAGGTCACCTCGAACGAGGAAATCGCCCAGGTCGGCACCATCTCCGCCAACGGCGACGCCGAAATCGGCAAGTTCCTGGCTGACGCCATGAAGAAGGTCGGCAACGAGGGCGTGATCACGGTTGAGGAAGCCAAGTCGCTCGAAACCGAACTCGACGTCGTCGAAGGCATGCAGTTCGACCGCGGCTACATCTCGCCCTACTTCGTCACCAACGCCGACAAGATGCGCGTTGAAATGGACGACGCCTACATCCTGATCAACGAGAAGAAGCTCTCCTCGCTGAACGAGCTGCTGCCGCTGCTCGAAGCCGTGGTGCAGACCGGCAAGCCGCTGGTCATCGTCGCCGAAGACGTCGAAGGCGAAGCCCTCGCCACCCTCGTCGTCAACCGCCTGCGTGGTGGTCTGAAGGTCGCGGCCGTCAAGGCTCCGGGCTTCGGCGATCGCCGCAAGGCCATGCTGCAGGACATCGCGGTGCTGACCGGAGGTCAGGCGATCTCGGAAGATCTCGGTATCAAGCTCGAGAACGTCACGCTGCAGATGCTCGGCCGCGCCAAGAAGGTGATGATCGACAAGGAAAACACCACGATCGTCAACGGCGCCGGCAAGAAGGCCGACATCGAGGCGCGCGTGCAGCAGATCAAGGCGCAGATCGAGGAAACCACCTCGGACTACGACCGTGAGAAGCTGCAGGAGCGTCTGGCCAAGCTCGCGGGCGGCGTCGCCGTGATCCGCGTCGGCGGCGCGACCGAAGTCGAGGTGAAGGAGCGCAAGGATCGCGTGGATGACGCGATGCATGCGACCCGCGCGGCGGTTGAAGAAGGCATCGTGCCGGGCGGCGGCGTCGCCCTGCTCCGTGCCACCGAGCAGCTCAAGCGCCTCAAGACCCAGAACGACGACCAGAAGACCGGCGTCGAGATCGTGCGCAAGGCGCTCTCCGCGCCGGCCCGCCAGATCGCGATCAACGCCGGCGAAGACGGCTCCGTCATCGTCGGCAAGATCCTCGAGAAGGAGCAGTACAATTACGGCTTCGACTCGCAGACCGGCGAATACGGCAATCTGGTCTCCAAGGGCATCATCGACCCGACCAAGGTGGTCCGTGCGGCGATCCAGAACGCAGCTTCCGTCGCGGCTCTCTTGATCACCACCGAAGCCATGATCGCCGAACTGCCGAAGAAGAACGCCGGCGCCGGCGCCGGCATGCCCCCGGGCGGCGGCATGGGCGGCATGGACTTCTAAGCGACGAAGTCGTCCCGGACGCGGTGCACCGCAGAGCCGGGATCTCGCTCCACAAATGCAAAACCCCGGCAGAAATGCCGGGGTTTTTCGTTTGCGCGGATCCGGACCGCAACGGCGCGGTGTTTCTGCAACGTCACGCTGAAGCAAAACCTTCCCGCGGCTTAAGATATCCCGGTTATGCACAGTGCGGGTAAAATATACCAGCGTATGCGTTGACAATTTCAAAAAAACTTATTGCGAGAGTCGCAAACCGAACCGACAGTCCCGATACTCCTGGGCAAAGTAAAGTCGAGGGCTGGGCAAAATCCTCATCCACAATCTGATCGAACGCGGAGCGCGAGCTCTCGTGACGAAAGCGAACGTCGCGAGGAATGCTTTCGCTTGGGAAAGGTGATGTCGCCGTGAGTGAAAGTGAAATGAAAGTCACCGTGAACGGAACGAATATTCTCGGAATGCCGTGGTTGGACTTCTCCAAGATCGCCGCGCCTGGCGTGGTTAGCGAGCTTACCGAGCAGGGCTTCGCCCGCGCACGTGAAGGCTGCGAGAAAATCAAGGCCGCGTCAGAGGAAATGACGGAAGCGCTACGCGAGAGCTATTCGAGCAATGCGAGGGGCGCGACCGATTACGGGCTCAAGCTGTTCGAAATCTCAAACGCCAATGCCGCCTCCACGCTTGAATACTTCGTCCGTCTGTTCGGCAGCAAGTCAGCCACTGATGTTCTTAGCGTATCCGCGGCGCAAGCGCGCAAGGCGTTCGACACCGCTTCTGACCAGAACAGGGAATTGTGGGTGCTTGCCCAGAAGCTTGCGACGGAAACGGGTGAGCCGATCAGGAAGCACTTCACCAAGGTTCTCCACCAGGCCGGCTAAAAGACCGGCGTCCAATTCACATCCGAGACTACACCAAGGAGAGATCCGGCCGGTTGGAACACGTCCAAGCGATGAGCATACGGCCCACTACCCGATGCTCGATCAGGCGCGGTGCGCGATGCCCCCCAAGTAACCCGCACCGACAAGTGACGCACTCCAACCGGCCGGTGCTTTTTCAAACAAAGAAACCAATCTCTAGGAGGGCGATATGGGAATGGTCATGGTCAAATGTCCGCGGACCGGACATGCGATTCCCACCGGCATCAAGACTGATCGCGAGAGCTTTAGCCGCAGCGCAGTGTTTTTCTCACGGACCCGTTGCGTGATCTGCCACGCCGATCACGCCTGGTTTGCCCGTGAAGCCTGGGTCGACGAGCCGAGCATCCGTGTGCGGAATCGCAGCGCCGGCTCCCCGGCGTAAGCATCGAGGCAGATCAAGTGATGATCGCGATGGAGGGGCGCCATGCCGCGCATGCAAATCTCAACCGACACATCTACCTGGCTGCTGCAGGCAAAGGAATTTCTTGACGAGGCACGACGGCTGAAGCCGGGCCCTGAGCGCGATGAGCTGCGCCAGACAGCGAAGGTGCTGCGCGAGATTGCGAAGCTCGAGGCGACATCCGAGTCAGCGCTCGAACGTGATCGGCGGCAGAGAACCTGATCTGGCGGAGAAAATCCGCCCTTCGATGTGCGTTCCGGAATGCCGCAGCAGCAAGTCGCGACGCGGAAGGTCGAGCGGTCGCGGAAACGCGCTCAGATGGCTTCGCGCGATTTAATTCCCGGAATCCGCCGATCGTCGGGCAGAACCGCCGCGCGAGATCGGGCCGAATGGAGCGCGAACATCTCCTCGACTCCGAGATGCATGACGTTGTGGCATTCGCACGCGACCGTCGCGAGCCGCGCCGGATCGATCTCGATCAGGCCTCGTCGATCGGACTTGATCGCTCCGCACGCGCGCAACTTGCGCATCAGGAGCGTCACAGTCGTGCGTCGCACACCGACTATTTGTGATAGCGCCTGCTGGGTGAGCGGGAGCACATCATGGTCGACGCGGTCGCGAAGCTGGAGCAACCAGCGAGCCATGCGCGCCTCGACCGGGTGAAGCGCATTGCAGGCTGAACCGAGTTGAAGCTGCATCAGCATAGCCCTGACGTGAATCTGGACCGCGTGCCGGATCGCGGGGCTCCGGTTGAACGCGGCGTGAAATCGCGATGCGGGGATCCGAAAGGCGGTGCCCGCCGCACGAACGATCGCCGTCATATCTGAAGGTGACGGCCCGAGCACCGAAAGCATGCCTACTGCCCCCTCACGCCCGACTGCGGCGGAGGCGACCGTGTGTCCGTCCGCCATGTCGATCATCAGCGAGATGGCGCCGCTATGAGGGAAGTAGACGTACTCGATTGCGTCACCCGCTCGCGAAAGGACCGCGTCCTGATTGAGCGCGATCGTCTCAAGCTCGGGCTCCAGCAGATCGAAGTCCGATGCCGGCAATGCTGCAAGAAGGCGATTTCCCATTCCTCGGCGAGACGTCACCGCGGGGAACCCATGGTGAGGCGTCCGCGACCATCTCCGTCTGGCGCGTCGTGGAACGGGAGCTTTAACATAAGTTTGAAAATGCCTTCCTTACGCATACTCACTCAAACGTGCTCTCAATCTCTAACAACAAATTCCAAACGCTCGGGCGCGAGGCAGGCCGCTCGCGGCATCTCAAGAAGTTAGATGCAAATGGGCTACCGGACGCAACCGTAAAATGCGCATGGGTAACACCGTAAGCTTACGGGGATAGTATGGTTCCATTCCGGCCCACGGCAAGTCGCGGTCAAAAAGACTGTTCCATTTTTGAAACTGCCGATCCGTGCGCTCAGTGAGATCAAACCTCGGGCGCAATGCGTCGCGAGATCGCGAACTCATATTCAGTGTGTCGCCCCTGCGAACGCAGGGACCCATAATCACAAATGCGAATTGGGAAATGAAGCTGGAGCCCGCGATCGCATCAACAACCACGAGCAGTGGTTATGGGTGCCCTGAGTTCGCAGGGACGACACCCGATGTTAGGCTCTTGGGTAATGACGTCAATCCGTCCTCGTCATTGCGAGTAGCAGAGCGACGACTTGTTCGCATCCGCCTATTGGACCTTCACCAGCACGGCGAGCCGGCGGATGCCCTTGTTGCGATAGGCGTCGAGGAAGGCATAGTAGTCCTTGAACGAGACGCAGCCGTTGGACTGGCCGCTCGGCCCGAGCATGTAGCTGTGCGCGAGCAGTCCGTCGCGGCCGTAGATTTTTTCCTCGCCGCCGATCGGCGTCAGCCGCAGCGCCGGCACGCCGTGAAACAGCGCCTCGCGCGGCTTCAGTTCGTAAATGTGCGGCGGCGTCACGCCCTGCATCCGCACATGCGAATATTTGGGATCGTCCATCTTCGAGCCCAGTCCCGAATGCGCCTCGAGCTGGGTACCGTCGGGCAGATAGACCTTGCGCGCGGTGATGTCATAGACGGCAGTCTGGCGATCATAGGGCGGCGAGCCGCCCATCATCGGGTTCTGGCTTCGCGTATCGATGATGCTGCCGGTGACGTTGGCGTCGGCGGATGCGAAAGCGAGCAGCGAGTTCTGCGAAGGCTGCTTGCCCCACAGTTTTTCAACCATGGTCTGCTTGTCGTTGGAAGCAATCGACATCACGGCGGCCTTGGCGCGCTGTGCCATGTCGCGAACGGTGGAGCCGGATGCCTTCGCGGTCTTGGCTTCAGTCTCTGCCGGCGCCGGCGCAGGTGCGTTCAAGGCGAGCTTGGTGGCAGGGGCAGAAATCTTCGGCTTCGCCGCTTCCACGAGCTTCGGAGCTTGAACGGCTTTCGGCGCTTCGGCCGGCGGCGAAGCTTCCGCCAGTTTCGTCGGTTCGACGGGCTTAAATTCGACCGCTCTCGAGGGCTCGCCTTGCGCGGCGGCGGCTGCGAACCTTTCGTTGAACATCAGCGAACTCGCGACGTTCTCCGGGGCGGGCATCACCAGCGACTGTTGCGGCAGCGAGGCGAAAATCTCATTGAAGGCCGGCCGCACGGCATGCACCGCGACGGTGCTCGGGTTGTTGACGGCGGGCGCCTCGAAGCCGGCGTTGTTCACGGATGGATAGATGCTGGCGCCGAGCACGTTGGTGTAGACGGTCCAGGCGCAGCCCAGCACGAGGCCTGCGACCGCGATGCCGCCGACAAAATATTGGGGAATGCCTTTGCGGGAGGATTTCCCGCGGCTGCGGGCCGCAGGACCGAACGCACGCGTACGCTTACTCATTCACACAACGCCCAGAACAACAATTCCACCAAGTCCCCTTTGATGCTGCGTCCGGAGACGTTGCCTGCAGCATCTCGCAGAGGCACAGAGCGTCATTAAGGCGACTTTTAGTTAAATCCGGCTTAAACGCGGGCGGATGTAAGGCGGGCTCAAATCCATGGAACTATTGGAGAAATTTCCCCGCAATGATGCGGGCGCTGGTCCCCATCAGGGACACCCGGCGTGACGTAAACGCCGGATGTCCCATAACGGGCCAAGTTCGGCCTCAATCCTTGAATGGATCGAACTCGTTCTCGCCCGCCATCGCCACGGCGAACGGACGCAGCGTGTGCTGCACCCTGATCGAGCCGGCGTGCTCCGCGATCACCTCCGGCAATCGGCGATAGGCCATCGGGCTTTCATCGAGGTCCGCGCCGATCAACGCCACGCCACGCGATTGCAACCATGCGTCCATCTCGGCCCGCGTGAACCGGCGCTTGGCCTCCCTGCGGCCAAACAAACGGCCCGCGCCGTGCACGGTCGAGTAGAGCGAAGCCTTCGCCTCGTCGCTGTCGACACCTTCGACGATGACAGCGTCGTCGCCCATCGATCCGCCGATGAAGCCACGCTGTCCCGGAAATGCCGGGGTCGCGCCCTTGCGAACCACCCACAAATCCTTGCCGCCATGGTTCTCCCGCCACGCGTAATTGTGGTGGTTGTGAACCATGTCGGTGATCGCGCCGCCGATGATCCGACGCACGCGCTCGACCACCCATTCGCGGCCGGCATAGGAGTAGCGCCCGGCGAGTTGCATCGCCGCGATGTAGCGCCGCCCGATCTCGCTGTCCTCGTCGATGACGGCGGGCGGCACGTTCATGCCGTCCTTACCGCCGGCGGCCTCGAGATAGCGGGTCGCGCTGGTATGGCCGAGGCCACGGCTGCCGAAATGCACGCCGATCCAGACAAAGCCCTCCTCGTCGCGCATCAGGTCGACGTAGTGGTTGCCCGATCCGACGGTGCCGAGTTGCGACACTGCCTTCTGCCGATAGGCGCCCATGTCGGATTCACGCCACGCGTCATCATCGTCGAACAGTTCATGCTCGACCCGCTCGTCGTTGGTGCGACCGACGCCGAACGAAATCACGCTGTGCACGTCCCTGATGGTCGTGCCGACATTGCTTTCGATCTGGCTGAACGGCGTATCGAGGCGCACGGCCATGTTGCCGCAGCCGATGTCGAAGCCGACGCCGGAGATGCTGATCTGCTTCTCATAGGCAATCACGCCGCCGACTGGCTGCGCATAACCGAGATGGCCGTCCGCGCAAATGACGCCGGCGACGGCGTTGCCGACTGACATGCAATTGCGCATCTGCGCGATCGTTGCGTCCTCGTGCTTGCCGAAGATCTTGAGCGGGCTGTTCTGGTATTGCGCCGCCTGCGGCTTGCTGGCGATGTCAGTGGCAACAGCCTCCGCATCGCGCACGAGCTTTTCCTTGCGCGCGGCGTCGCGAAACAGGCACCAGGTCGGCATCGGCCGCTGACCGGGCCGGTCGATCTTGGCGTCGGGCTCGAGCCCCGCTTCAATGGCCAAAGCCCTCGCGCGCTCCTGGTAGGGATCGGATCGCATCTCATCCTCCTTCACAACAATACTTCAATCCGAAGGCCGTTCCGGACTCCGGTGCGTCCCGTGTCAGTCGCGACACGGGTCGGTTGGGACAGGGAGGAATTATGAGGTCTAGCTTGCCACGAATGGCACACCGCGGATCGTTCCCTGCCTCGACGGCAGGGGGACACCCGCTGCCGTTTTATGCTGGTAGTTTGCTTTGGTGGTACGATTCACCAATCGAATACACACCAATTGCGCACGTCAAAGCACGACCGCGCCGGACGACCGGCTGGCCTGCACAACGTGACGGATTGGTGTCTATGCGAAGCATCGTCTTTCCAATGATCGGCGGAAGCGCGCGATCACATACATCAATTTCCGGGTTTGTAAATAGCGCCTACAACGTCCGCGCGTCGCGGGCGCTAGTAGCTCAGCCGCGGATACCAGTCCTTGCCACGCCCTTCGGGCGTGGTGTCGAGAATGGTCCACAGCGGATCGAAGTCGGGCGCGCCGCGGGGGTCCTGTCCGGGATCGGCGGTCGACGGTCCCATTTCAGCGGACCAGAAATGGCAGATGCTGCCGTCACGCCGGGTGAACACGGTGTAGCCGGGCGCATCGGCATCCGCCGCGCTGACATAGTCGCGCGTGTAATCGCCCGACGCATCGGAATAGATCCTGTGCCGTGTCCAGCCGCGCGCCTTCTTCGCCTCGATCAATCGCGCGATCGGCGAGCGCGCCACGAACACGAAGGCGATGCGCTGTTCGACGTCGGGCAGCTTGCCTTCCCAGGTGCTCATGAACGAGGTGCACATCGGGCACAGTTGTTCGCGCTGCGGGCCGAACATGTAGCTGTAGATCACGAGCGTCTGCTTGTCGCCGAACAGGTCCGACAAGGTGGCCTTGCCGCCCTCGCCTTCGAATTGATAGTTTTTCGTCACCGCGCCGCCCGGCGGCAACGCCCGGCGCAATTCGGCGACCCGTTCGATGTGACGGCGCAGTTCAATCTCCTCGGCCAGCAATTGCTCACGGGCGCGGCGATATTCGGCGCTCTCGTTGGGAAAGCGCACGCTGTTTCCGCGGGCGAGGTCGGCGGCGGGTTTCAGGGCGGAACTGGACATGGCAACACCTCGGTTGTGGTCGAGTGGTTACAAGACGTTTCGCGCCTCTTCGATCCGACACCTGCGCAACGGAAATTTCGCTGTTCCTGCCGCAGTTTCGGTCCATTTTCGAGCCGTTTCTGTGCTGTTTTACCGGATCTTTTTGCCGAACCGCCGGATCGGAAGACTTCGCCGAACCTTACCCGCCGAAGGCCGACATACTATTGGCTTTGCATTGGATCGCGCGCTCGATACGGTGCCGTATCATCCTAGTCCTCTGTTTTCGCCGCACCCCAAAAGGGAGCCGCCATGACAATGCTGGCACGCGCCGGATCGATCGCCTTCGCAGGCATGCTGCTGTTCGCCGGAGCGGCGGCGGCGCAGCCGGCAAAATCAGGCTGCACGTCCGCATCGACGGCCCAGGGAACGCAAACACTGCATTGCCAGAACGCGATCACGATCGTGGCCGAAAGCGGCGCGAAGTTCGAACTCAGGGATCGCAACCGTGATGGCCAGGTCGATTCCGTCGAACTCAGTAACAAGGCCCTGCTGCTCGAAGTGCCGAAGAAGCCGGGCCGCGTCAGGCTCGAGGTGATGACGCCACAGGCGATTGCCGCGGTGCGCAGTACCAAATGGACGGTGGACGCCGAAGGTGCAAAGACATCGGTCTTCGTCGTCAACGGCCGTGTGCGCGTGGCGCGCCCCGCCGGCCGCGGCAGCGTCGTACTCGGCGCCGGTGATGGCGTCGATGTCGAGCCGTCGGGCGAGTTGATCATCAAGCGCTGGCCGCCTGCGCGCGTCGCGGCCCTGATGGCAAGATTAGGACAATAGAAGCCGAGCGGATGAGCCGTCGACGCCTTCATATTCTGGTTGTGTTGCTTTGCACGGGATTATGGGCAGGCGCGATATGGCTCGGCCATTCGGCCGGCCATTTGCGGTTTCTCGACCGGCTCGAGTCGGCATTGACCGACGTGCGCACGCTGGTGCGCGGCGTGAAGGCGCCGCCGGACCTCGTCACGATCGTTGCGATCGACGACACCGTCGTCAAACTCGTCGGCACCTATCCCCTGCCGCGCGCAGAGATAGCCAAAATCGTCGAGGCGATCGCGCGGCTGGAGCCCAAAGTCATCGCGATCGACCTCCTGCTGATCGACAAGGGACCGGCCGACGGCGATGCGGCGCTCGCGAAATCGCTCGCGGCGGGTCCGACGGTGCTTGCAGCGGCTGCGGTATTTTCGAACACCGTTCAGCCTTCCGCGGAGAACGATGGCCCACTGGCCGACCTGCCGAAGGCCAGCCGCTTCCTGCCGCCGCTGCCGGCATTCGCCGACCGCGCGGAAGTCGGTATCGCCAATGTTGCTACAGGCCAGACCGGCACGCCGCTCTCGGTCCCGATGCTGTTCCGGACACGCGACAAGATCGAGCTGTCGTTTCCGCTCCGTGTCGCATCGATCGCGATCGACCAACCGCTGACGATCGAGCCCGACCGCCTCAGGTTCGGCGATCGGCTGATCCCAACCGCCTCCCACTATGCGCTGCCGATTTCCTATTACGGACCACGCCAGACCATTCGCACGATCAGTGCCGCCAATCTGGTCGACGGCCAGATCGACAAGGAAGCGATTCAGGGCCGCATCGTCGTGCTCGGCGCGACCGCAACCGGCGCCGGCGACTTCTTTCCGACGCCGTTCGATTCACTGATGCCTGGGGTGGAAATCATTTCCACTGCGATTACGCATCTTGTCGCAGGAGACGGCCTCGTGCGCAACCAAACGGTTCGCATCGCCGGGGCGATCACGGCGATCCTGCTGCCGATGTTGCTGGTCGGTTTGCTGGTGTGGCGGCGAAACCCGATCGGTCTCGTGGCGGTCAGCGCGGTCGTGCTGGCATGGGCGACTGCGAACACGATTGCTTTCGCGCACGGCATCTGGCTCGACGCCGCGACGACCATTGCGGCAGCAGCGCCGCCGCTCATGCTGTTCGGCGCGGTCCAGCTATGGTCGGGCCGGCGCAGCGCCCAGCATCTCGCCGTGCAAAACAGGCTGCTCGAACAATTCCAGACGCCGGGCCTGCAGGAATGGCTAACACGCGATCCTGACTTCCTGCTGGCGCCGGTCCGGCAGAATGCCGCAGTCGTGTTCGTCGATCTCTCTGGATTTACCTCGCTCAGCGAAACGCTCGATCCGGATGCCACGCGGGGGCTATTGAAGGAATTTCACGCGCTGGTCGACAAGGAAGTGACGCGATGCGGCGGCATGATCACGAGTTTTCTCGGCGACGGCGCCATGATCCTGTTCGGCCTGCCGAAGCCGGCTGAGGATGACGCTACGCGCGCGGCACAATGTTCGATTGCGCTCTGCGTCAAGACCGAACGCTGGATCGAAGCGTTGCCGCCGCCGATCGCCGTGCGGATCGGCTTCAAGATCGGCGCGCATTTCGGGCCGATCGTTGCCTCCCGGCTCGGCGGCCGCAACCATCAGCACATCACCGCGACCGGTGACACCGTCAACGTCGCAAGCCGGTTGATGGAAGTGGCGGCCCGCCACGATGTCCGGCTGGCGCTCAGCGACACGTTGCGCATCGCAGCCAAACGCACCGGCGCGCGGCTGAAAACCGGAAGCCTTGCCGGTCCCGTCGAAGCGCAGATTCGCGGCCGATCAGGCTCGCTCGCGGTCTGGCTGTGGCGGAGCGAACGCCCCACGCTGGACCAACGCACGCATCGCGACGCCGCCGAGTGACTGGCCCACGCGTCCTATCGCAGTTCCGGCGGCGGCGTGCGGTCAAACACGTCGCCCTTCGGGCCATGCATGAGATGAAGCGCATAGGTCTCGATCACGAGCGGGCCGCGCTTACGTTCGACCTCACCGATCTTCTCGACGCGGACGAACTTGTCCTTCAACGGAGCATCGTCTCGGAGGACCTCGCGGACGTAGAGCAACGGACCTGCGAGCTGCGCCGCATCGGGCACGGGCATGTTGACCCAGCGGAAGCGCTGGCTGTGCTGCGTCACGCAGGTGCCCTTCGGCAGGTAGAAAGCGAGCCAGCCGGTGGTGCCATAGTCAGAGGCCAGCACGCATGTGGCTCCCATTCGCGCCCGCGCCGCCTCAATCGCATCAGCCGTCTGGCGCCAGCCGATGCCGATGCTGCGCACGGTGGCATCGCGGCGATAGCCCGACAGCATGCCGGTGTCGGCCTGCACGACCAGCAGCACAAACATAAGGACGCCACTCGGCACCGCCCAACGCCGGCAGAAGTCGACGAGGCGCTGCCAGCGCGGCTGCCATTGGACCAGATGCGCGGCGACGGCTGCGGCGACGGCGAATGCAGGATAGACCGGCGCAAACCAGTTGGCCTCGACGCGCGCATGCAGCGAATGCCAGACGAAATAGGCGACGATGATCCAGAACATCGCATTGACGAGTGCGCGCGCCGGCGGCGCACCGGCGCGGCTGCGGAACAGCGCGTAAAGCCCCATCGCGCCGAGGACCCACACCAGGGGCGTCGCAAACGCGATCTGCGTCGGAAGCAGCTCGGCGATGTAGACCGGGCGGAAATCCTCGATGCGCGCCCGCCCCATCTGCTTGATGAAGGACACCCAGTGGTGGTCGGCGTTCCACAGAATGACCGGCGCGAAGAGCGCTAGCGCAACGAGCCCGCCGAGATAAAGCCAGGGCGAGACCAGCCAGTGCCGCAGTTTGGGAACCGCGATCAGCCAGATCAGGATGGCAGGTCCGAAGAACAGTGCGGTGTATTTCGACAGCAGCGCGCAGCCGGCCGCTGCGCCGACCGCCAGCCACCACACGCCGCGGCCGGTCTGCAGCACCTTGGCGAGCGCAAACAGCAGGAGACTGGACGCCACCAGGAGCGGCGCGTCCGGCGTCACGATCATGGTGCCGACGGCGGCCATCAGCGTGATGTTCAAAAGGACCGCAGACGAGGCTGCCACGCGCCGGCTGCCAAACAGGATGGCGCCAGCCTGGTAGATCGCCCAGCTCATCGGCAGCGCCAGCAGGATCGAGACCAGCCGCACGCCGAATTCGGTATCGCCTGCGATCAGGGTGCCGAGCCGGATCACCACCGCGACCATCGGCGGATGATCGTAATAGCCGCCGGCCAGATGCTTCGACCACATCCAGTAATAGGCTTCATCGAAGGTGATCGGCGTGAACGCGGCAGCGATCAGGCGTAGCGCGATCAGCGCCAGGATCGCCAGACCCGTGTTGAGGGCAACCCGCGCCTCGTTCGAGGTCATCTTCCGATTATCGCCTGCGCCAGACGAACAGACCGGACATGGCGTAATTCCAGACCACGCCCATCAGCGCGCCGGCAAGCCCCGCAAGCCACCAGATCGGTTCCTGCTCGAAGATCGAGAACGCCACCCCGACGTTGGCAAGCAGGCCGACGCCGCACACCAGATAGAACAGCAGCAGGCCGCGCAGGATCGCAAATCCCTTCAGCCGCTGGTCGCGATAGGTGAGGAAATTGTTCAGAATGAAATTGCTGGTCATCGCGACCAGCGCACCAATGGCCTGCGCCTCAGCAAACCGGGCATTGAAGATTTCGTGCGCGATGAACAGCGCCACGAGATGTACGACAAGGCCGGTGCCCCCGACCATCGCGAACAACAGGAAACGCAGTGACACCACGTCATGCGTCAGCTTGGCCAGCACCAGCCCGAGGAAATCCAGCGCCACCATGGAGTCGAGTTTGCTCTCGCCATGCTGGCGCGAGCCGAAGGTATAGGGAATTTCGACGGCGCGCAGCTTGCCCTGCGCCGAGGCGACGATATCGAGCAGGATCTTGAAGCCCTGGGTCGAGAGCTGCGGCGCCAGTTGCTCGAAACGATCGCGGCGAATCATGAAGAAGCCGCTCATGGGATCGGCGATCTCGACCTTCAGCGTGCGCTTGGCGACCTCGGTCGCAAGCTGACTGGCGCCTGCCCGCTGCTTGTTGAAACTGTCGGCGCTGCCGCCCTCGATGTAGCGGCTGCCGACCACCAGTTCCGCCTCGCCGCTCCGCAGCAGCGCGACCATCTTCGGCAGTTGTGCTTCGTCGTGCTGCAGGTCGGCGTCGATCACCGCAGCATAGGGCGCGCTCGATGCCAGGATACCCTCGATGCAGGCACCCGACAGTCCGCGTCGCCCGATCCGGCGGATGCAGCGGACGCGGGAGTCCTTCCGCGCGAGCCCGCGCACCACTTCCCAGGTTCCGTCGGGGGAATTGTCGTCGACAAAGACGACTTCCCAGGCGATGCCCGCCAGCGTCGCCTCCAGCCGCCGGTACAGCACCGTCACGTTGTCGCGTTCGTTGAATGTAGGGACGACGACCGAAAGCTCAGGCAAACCGGCCTGCGACGGGGTTTCGGGGCCCGGTTTGATGGCGTCATTCATGGCCGCCAGCGTATATCCGCAGCCGCCTCACATGCCAAGGGTTCCGGAACAGCCACTCAATGGGGGAAAACGGCCTTAAAGAGGAGCCTTAAATGCCAACGACCACGAACAGAGGGCGCGCGTACATCCGGCGCAGCCAAACTATTCATGGTCGTTCCAGCGTCGGAGCCTTGAAGCTTCAACGTCGCCGTTGAATATAACATGGGAACACCGCCCGCGTTCCGCAAGGGGGGATCCGTCTCTCCTAATTCGGCACTTCCCGAATCACCGGGCCGCGCGGCGCTGGCGCAACAGGCGCCGGCTGCACCGGCGCCGGTTGCTGGATGCTGGCCGGTTTGGTGGGCTTTCCATACTGGCCGATCGGCCCGTAGGCGACGGCGACCACCATCACGATCGAGGCGACGATGGCTCCCAAAAGACCGGCGAATGACTGCGAATTCATACTCTACGTTCCCCTACGCCTGACCGGGAACTGATATCATGGAAAAAGCGCGTGGAGGAATAGTCCCTGCGTCGACCATTGAGAAAACACCCCATCGAGTCCACCTTTCAAAATCTGACCACGCGAGTGCCGCGCGACCGACAAGCAAGAACCGCGATTAGATCGCAAACATGGCGGAGTCTCGACCTTTGATTTGACAGGGAATAGGGGAAGCAGATGTCGAATACAGATCAGGGCAAGCCGACCGGGAAATCCGGACGGCGCAACCGGAAGGGAGAGCGGGGCAAAAAGGCCGCTCCCCAAGAGAACCCGACGGTGAGCCCAACGGCGAACCCGGCGCCGGTTGAATTGCAAAGCCCGGATCAGGATCCGCCGCTGCAGCCGGAGCCGGCTCACGCGGAAAGCCCGAAGGTCGATCAGCCGGCCGTCGACGAACCAGCCGTCGCCGCATCGCCGGAACCGCAGCCGACCGCGGCGCCCTCGCCGGCCGAGCCCGCGCCGGCCGAGGCCGCGCCAGCCGAGGCCGCATCGATCCAGTCTGCGCCCGCCGAGCCCGCTACGGAGCCTGCGCCGGTCAGCCTGCAGACCATCGCGAACGCCTATCGCGACTACACAAGGAAATCGCTCGAGGATTTCGGGTCCTTTGTCGAACAGCTCAGCGGCGTTCGCTCGCTCGACAAGGCGATGACGGTTCAAAGCGAATTTGTGAAGCGGGCTTATGAGACGTCAGTGGCCGAGTCGCAGAGGATCTGCGAACTCCACACCAAACTCGCCAAGCAATCGCTGCAGCCGTTTCAGGGCCTAGTCGGCAAGGCGCCGGAGAGACATAACAAGCCATAACAAGCCCTGGGCGCGTTGAAACTACGGCTCTTGCGTAGAGCGAAAGAGAGAGGCTCCGGTTATCCGGAGCTTCTTTTTTTGAAAAGCGCTCCACGAGACCGCGCGTTTGTATTCCGAAAGCCTTGCCGCCGCGGCGACAACTGGTCAATCGGAGCCGATTTGGCTAACATCCGTCAGCCCTCCCCCTGTCCGAAGAGTCTTCCAGTGAGCAAGGCCTCTAAGTCGACCGCAACCAGCAGCGGCAGCATCTATATCGGTATCGGCGGCTGGACCTTCGAGCCGTGGCGCGGCGTGTTCTATCCCGAGAAGCTGGCACAGGCAAAAGAGCTGTCCTACGCCGCCTCGAAGCTGACCTCTATCGAGATCAACGGTACCTATTACGGTTCGCAGAAGCCGGAGAGTTTTCGCAAATGGGCGCGTGAGGTGCCCGACGGCTTCGTGTTCTCGTTGAAGGGACCGCGCTTCGCGACCAATCGTCGTGTGCTGGCAGAGGCCGGCGACTCCATAAAGCGCTTCTACGATTCCGGCGTGATGGAGCTTGGCGACCGGCTCGGCCCGGTGCTCTGGCAATTCGCGCCGACCAAAAAATTCGACGAGGCCGATTTCGGCAAATTCCTCGAACTGTTGCCGCGCAAACTCGACGGTCGCGCGCTACGTCACGTCGTCGAGGTGCGGCATGACAGTTTCTGCGTGCCGGAGTTCATCGCGTTGCTGCGACAATTCGAGACGCCGGTTGTATTCGCCGAGCACGGCAAATATCCCGCGATCGCCGACATCGTCAGCGATTTCGTCTATGCGCGCCTGCAGAAGGGCAATGACGAACTGAAGACCTGCTATCCGCCGAAGCAGCTCGATGCCTGGGCGAAGCGCTTTCAGGCCTGGGCCGCCGGCGGCGAGCCCGACGACCTGCCGCGCGTCGAAAAGGCCAAGCCGAACAAGATGCCGCGCGACGTGTTCGCGTATGTGATCCACGAAGGCAAGGTGCGTGCGCCTGCGGGTGCGATGGAGCTGATCGAGCGCGTCAAATAATCAAACGCTCAGTCGAGCTTGATGCCGGCCTCGCGGATCAGTTTCGTCCAGGTTTCGTATTCGGACGCGACGAACGCATCGAGCTTGTCGTCAGGCAAATCCCACGGCTCGCCGCCGCTCTTCTCGAAGCGCTCCTTGAGTTCGGGCAGCGCGGCACGGATTTCCCGGCGCAGTTTTGCGATGACGTCCGGCGGCGTCTTTGCCGGCGCGAAAATGCCGAGCCAGGAATCGACGTCGAGGCCGGGCACGCCAGCCTCAGACATGGTCGGCACATCAGGCGCAAGCGGGCTGCGCTTCGACGACAGCACCGCAATGCCCCGCGCCTGCCCGGACTGCACGTAAGGCAGCCCGGCGGCCATCGAATCGAAGAACAGGTCGATGCGGCCCGCGAGCAGGTCGGTAAAGGCTGGCGGAGACCCCTTGTAGGGCACCTCCAGGAATTTGACGCCCGCAGCCTTCATGAAGGCAGCCGCTACCAGTTGCTGACCGGTGCCGACGCCTGCCGTCGCGACCGAGATCGAGCCGGGATTGGCCTTTGCGGCGGCGACGATGTCCGCGAGCTTGCTATGCGGTAAATCCTTGCGGCCGACCATGACGTAGCCGAACTTGTAAACCAGCGCGACCGGCACGAAATCCTTGCGCGGATCATAGCCGAGCTTGGAATAGAGCGCCGAATTGAATGCCATGTTGGAGAGCCCGCCGACCACCAGCGTGTAGCCGTCCGGCTCGCTCTGGCTTGCGGCCTGCGTGCCGACGACGGTGCCGGCACCGGGCTTGTTCTCGACCACGAAGGCCTGCCCCATCCGCTTCGACAGCGCATCCGCCAGATGCCGCCCGACCAGATCGTAACTGCCGCCGGGCCCGATCGGGACGATGATCTTCACCGGGCGATCGGGATAGCTTGTCTGGGCGTGCGCCGTGCCGCTAACGAGAAGCGCGAGCAGCCCTGCCAGCGTCCGGCAAAATCGGTTCATCGTGTCCCCCGTGCATGCGGCCTTCGACAGGCTCTTTGCAGGGACTATGCGACATGCCGCGCCCGGCGGCAACGCGTCATATGGAAATCATCCGCGCACGACCCTAGCTTTCCCGATGACAGATCAACGCACCGGACATCGACATGGCCCGCAAGACCAAACGCCTCTTCACCATCGGCTATGAGCAAACGCCGGCGAAGGCTGTGCTCGACGAGCTGGAAGCGTCGGGCGTCAAGCTCCTGGTGGACGTGCGCGCCGTTGCTTCCTCGCGGCGGCCGGGCTTCTCCAAAACTCAGCTCGCGGCCGGCCTCGACGAGCGCGGCATCTCCTATCTGCACCTGAAGGGGCTGGGAACGCCGAAGGAGGGCCGCGAGGCGGCGCGCAGCGGCAAGTTCGATCTCCTTCACAGGATCTATTCCAAGCACCTGAAGACCGCTCAGGCCAAGGAGGAACTCGACGAGCTTTCGGCGCTGGTGAAGCAATCGGGACCCGTCTGCATTCTCTGCTATGAGCGCGACCATTCTCATTGTCACCGCCAATGGATTGCCGAGATCATCGAGGATCGCGACGGCGTGAAGGTGGAAAATCTGGTCGCGCCGCAGGTGTAGTCAAACCGTCATTGCGAGCGAAGCGACCCTTCTACGCTTGCTACGCAAGCTTCGCAGGGCTCAAGTCCGCCGAAGCGCTTCTGCGCGAAGGCGGAAGCAATCCACTTCTCCGCACGGGATAGATGGATTGCTTCGTCGCTTGCGCTCCTCGCAATGACGGCGTAACCCGCAATCGCACCTTACCCTAGTCCATCCAGCCGGAACGTTCCCTCCATCATCTTCACGCTGCTGCCGCCGACGTGAATGGACGAAATCACGCCATTCTCTTTGCGGACGCGCGTCAGCAACAGGCTCGGCCGGCCCATGTCGATGCCCTGCCCGATCCGCAATTTCAGTTCGCCGTCCTTGGTGGGGTCGAGATCGGCAAGCAGCGCCGCGCAGGCGGCCGTCGCGCTGCCGGTGGCTGGGTCTTCGGACAATCCACTGGCGCCCGGATGAAACATCCGCGCCTGCAAGTCGCGTGGCGCTTCAGCGGCTGGCACGTCACGCGTATAGAAGTAGACGGCGTCGCTGCCGTCGCACGGGAAGGTTTTTGCGAACGCCGCGGCGTCCGGCCTGGCACGTCGCAGCGCTTCGCGAGAGGCCACTTCCACCGCGAGGAAGGCCAGGCCGACCGAGATGACCTGCGGCGGATGACGGTCGGTCTTGACGTCGCCAGCCAACAACGAGAGGCAGGCCGCCGCTTGTTCGACACTGACATGCGACATCCGTTTCAACGGTTGCGGCGCCGTGAATTCGGTGCTGACGACCTTGCCATGATCCGTCAGAATCTCGACCGGCACGAGGCCAGCCTTTTCCTCGAACAATAGCCGCGCCGGCGGCTTTTCTGCCAACGTCGCCAGCACAAAAGCGGTTCCGACATTGGGGTGGCCCGCGAAGGGTATTTCGCGGTTCACGGTGAAGATGCGAACCTGCGCATCGTGAGTGGGCTCGCGCGGCGGCAGCACGAAGGTCGTCTCCGAATAGTTGAACTCGGTGGCGATCGCCTGCATCTGTTCGGTCGACAGCCCGTCGGCATCGAGCACGACGGCCAGCGGATTGCCGCCGAAGGCGCGGTCGGTGAAAACGTCCACAGTGATATAACGCCGCTGCATTCTTTTTCTCCCTATGCCAACCGCCACACGGCCATCGGCCGCTCATAGCCCCTGACTTCCACCTCGCCGAGCGAGACCGCATCGCGGCACGCTTCGCCGAGCGCATCGCGAACCGCTTCGGAGATCAGGAATTGCGAGTTGAAGTCCTTGTTGAGCGCTTCGAGCCGCGAGGCGAAGTTCACGGTGTCGCCGATCACGGTGTATTCCTTGCGCCGGGGCGAGCCGATGTTGCCGGCGACCACCTCGCCGAGATGAATGCCGATGCCCATGCGCAGCGGCCAGCTAGTCACTTCGTTGAGCCGCCCATTGGCTTCCAGCATCTCGCGCGCCGCGGCGACCGCCCGGTGCGCCGGGTCCGGCGCTTGCAACGGCGCTCCGAACAACGCCAGGAATCCGTCACCCAAGAACTTGTTCACGATGCCGCCGTGGCGATCGAGGATGTCGACCAGCACGGCAAAGGCGCCGTCGAGCCGGTCCACCACTTCCTGCGGCGTACGTGTGCGCGCGCCGGCGGTGAAGCTGCGGAAATCGACGAACATGACCGCGACGCGGCGGGTGTCGCTGTCGGTCTTGGTGCCCTCGGCCATCAGACGTTCGACCACCTGTGGCGAGACGTGCTGGCCGAACAAATTGGTGATGCGGTCGCGCGCGGTCGCCGCCTTGATGCTCGCCTCGAACTGCCGCCGCAACTGGTGCCCGACCGCGCCGGCGAGCACGCCGCAGATCAGGATGATCAGGCTGCGCGCAGCGTGATAGTAGATACTGGGCTCGGCCTCTACGCCGGTCGGCGGGTGGTAGAACATCGCCATGCAAAACAATTGAACGGCGGCGACCGCGCCGGTGAAGGTGGAGAGCCAGAAGTCCAGCCGCAGCGTCGAGAGGATGATGAAGATGAAATAGGTCATCGGCACCACGAAGCCCAGCGCCGCGACCGACCCCATGCTGTTGATGTGCAGCGCCAGCGCGACCGTCGGCATCGAGGTCTCGATCAACGCGCCCAGATAGCGCCGGAATATCGGCAGGTCGCGCCCCTGACGCATGTGGCGGGCGATCGACCCATGCACCCATAACTCGAACAGGATGAACGGCACGATGATCGAATAAAGATAATGCGGCTTGAGATTGCCGTGCCACACGCGGCTCACCGCCTCGGGCGCAACCAGGTAGACGGTCCAGAGAATAAGCGCCAAGAGCGCTGTGGTTGCGATCAGTGCCTTGATGCGCAGCAGCTCGGTCGCCATCACTTCCTGCGTCAGCGCGCGCTGGAAGTCGGCCGACACCGCCGGCTCTTGATCGCTCTTCCCCTTGCCCCAGAACTTCACTGTCTTCTCCGGAATGACGATGCGCATATAATCTCAATCGAGCGTGCGACGGAAGCGTGTCACGGCGATGGTCATCGCCACCAGCATCAGTGCAATGAGTGCAATCGTGTCGTATTGCAGGTTGGAAGGAGCCGCACCCTTCAGCATGATGGCGCGGACGATGCGGATGTAATGGGTCAGTGGCAGTCCCTCGCCGAGATACTGCGCCCAGACCGGCATGCCCGCGAACGGAAACATGAAGCCGGACAACAGAATGCTCGGCAGGAAAAACATCATCGACATCTGCATCGCCTGCAACTGGTTCTGCACGATGGTGGAGAAGGTATAGCCGATCGAGAGGTTGGTGGTGATGAACAGCGTCGTCAGCGCCGCGAGCAGCGCCACGCTGCCGAGAATCGGTACCCCAAACAGCAAGGTCCCGATGCCGACGATCAGCGAGGCCTGGATGAAGCCGACGATCACGTAGGGAATGATCTTTCCGAACATCACCTCCACCGGCCTGATCGGCATCGACAACAGGCTCTCCATGGTGCCGCGCTCGATCTCGCGCGTCACCGACAGCGCGGTGAAGATCAGCATGGTCATGGTCAAGATGGTACCGACAAGGCCCGGCACGATGTTGAGCCGCGATTCCGCGGCCGGATTGTAACGGGCATGCGCCCTGATCTCGAACGGGAGCTGCGGCGGATCGCCGATGTGGAGGTCGTGCGCGAGCGCGCTCTGCACCACTGCACCGAGCGTGCCCAGCGCGGAGCCGGCCGCGACCGGATCGGTCGCATCAGCCGCGACAAGGAGCGCCGGACGGTCGCCGCGCCGCACCGCGCGCTCGAAGCCGCGCGGGATCTCTACCCCAAACAGCACCTTGCCGGACTGCAGCAGATCGTCGAATTCGGCGACGCTGTGTACTTCGCGGGTGAAGCGGAAATATTTGGTATTCTCCAGCGCCTTCAGCACCGAGCGCGCCAGATCGCTGTCCTCCTGGATCAGCACTGCCGTCGGCAGATGGCGCGGCGTGGTGTTGATGGCATAGCCGAACAGCAATAGCTGCATGACCGGGATCATCACGATCATCGCGAACGAGACCCGGTCGCGACGGAGCTGGATGAATTCCTTGACCAGCATCGCAAAGCTGCGCCGCCAGAAGCCGAAAGCAGGCTCCGGCACGCCGCGATTTTGGCTGGCAGCATCGGTTGCACTCATTGGAAATTGTCCTTTGAGCGGTTCATGAGATCGATGAATACGTCTTCCAGCGACGGCTCGCTGTCCTCCCAGCGCCATCCCCTCTTATCGCGATAAGGCGCGATGGTTGTCTGCAACGCGGACTTGTCGCGCCCCGAGACGTGCAGGCTGGTACCGAACGGCGCCACCATGTCGATGCCGGGCTTGCCGGCAAGCTCGGCCGCAAGCCCGTTGAGGTCGTCGCCGGAAACCGTGTAGGTCGACAACGCCGATTTCGCGATCACTTCGTCCACCGTGCCGTGCGCCAAGAGGTGGCCGTAGGCGATGTAGGCGATCTCGTGACAGCGCTCGGCCTCGTCCATGTAATGGGTCGAGACCAGCACCGTCAGCCCTTCGGCGGCGAGCGCATGGATCTCGTTCCAGAAATCGCGCCGCGCCTTGGGGTCGACGCCGGCCGTCGGCTCGTCCAATAGCAGCAGTTGCGGATTGGGCAGCGTGCAGGCGCCGAGCGCCAGGCGTTGCTTCCAGCCGCCGGAAAGTTCGCCGGCAAGCTGCTCCTCGCGGCCGCTCAGGCCGATCCGCCGGATCATGTCACGTGCAGCGCCCCGCGCGTCGCGCATGCCGTAAAGCCGCGCGACGAATTCGAGATTCTCGCGGACCGAGAGATCCTGATACAGGCTGAAGCGCTGCGTCATGTAGCCGACCAGACGCTTGATCTTGTCGGCGTCGCGGCGGATATCATAGCCGAGGCAGGTGCCCTCGCCGGCATCCGGCGTCAATAGCCCGCACAGCATGCGGATGGTGGTAGTCTTGCCGGAGCCGTTCGGCCCGAGGAAGCCGTAGATCGAGCCGCGCCTCACCTGCATCGAGAGGTCATGCACGACCTCGCGGCCGCCGAACGATTTTGATAGGCCCTCGACGTTGATGGCGATGTCGGGGCCTGATGCAGGCACTGTATTCATCGCTTGTCCGCCACCGGCGTCCGGGGATTAAGGAACACGCTGATCGGCTGGCCGACACGCAAGACGTCGGGCCGGCTCGGCCGCGCCTGGATCAGGTAGACCAGCTTGTTGCGCTCATCGAGGCTGTAGATCACCGGCGGGGTGTATTCCGCCGTCGTAGCGATGAAGTAGATTTTTGCGGTGAGATCGGGCGCGCAATTGTCGCAGGTCACCCTCACCTCGTCGCCGATCGCAAGCTTCGGCAGCTCCGTCTCCGGCACGAAGAAGCGAATCTTCATGTTGCCGGGCGGCATGATCGACAGCACGGGCCGTTGCGCCTGCACCATCTCGCCTTCGCGGAAATAGATCTGCTGGATGGTGCCGGCGACCGGCGCAAAGCCGCTCCGCCGCGCGAGGCGAGTCTGCGAAGTATTGACGCGGGCTTCCGCGACGCGCAACGCCGAGGTTGCCGAATCGAGGTTGGCCTGCGTGCCGGAGCCGGTCTTGCTCAGCGACGCCGCGCGATCATAGGTCTGCTGCGCATTGGCGAGCGTCGCCTTGTTCTGATTGAGGTCGGCCTGCTGCAAATCGTCGTCGACGGTGTAGAGCTGCATGCCGGGCTTCACCTCGTCGCCCTCGCGCACATTGAGTTTTGTCACACGGCCGCTTTCGTCGGGGCTGACAAAGATCATGTCGGCCTCGACCCAACCCTGAAAACCCGGGTCCCTGCGCTCGTTGCAGCCCGAGAGCACGGCGGCGAGCGCCAGCGCGGCCAGGATCGTTATCGTTCGCGACGAAGTCATGCCGTTCTCCGTTCGCCAAAAATCAGATCGAGATGCACCCGAAACATTTCGAGGGCATCCAGTGGCGCATGTCTGCTGAAAAGGCTCTGCCAGATCACGGCAATGAGCGCGGGCGCCACCATGATTTGCGGAAACCGCGCCAGGTTCTTGTGTTGAATCTCGCCGCGCGCGATGCCGAGTTCGATCAGCGCGCGCATGCCCGCAAGGCCTCGCGACACCACTTCGCGGTAATAGAAGTCGGCGACCTCGGGAAATCGCGGGCCTTCGGCAACGATCAGCCGCACAAGGTCGCCGCGTCGCGTGGCGGCCACCTCCTCGATGAAGGTTTTGGCAAAGCCCTCCACCATGTCGCGCACCGATGCTCCGGGCTGCGGCGGCGTCGCCCAGAGGCGGGTGACCAGCGGCACGATCGCGGTCCGGATCAATTCCTCGAACATCGATTCCTTGTCCTTGAAGTGCAGGTAGATCGTGCCCTTGGCGACGCCAGCGCGTTTGGCGATGTCGTCGAGCCGTGTCGCCGCAAAGCCGCGCGCGATGAATTCGTCCATCGCCGCCGCGATGATGGCCCCGCGCCGCTCGGCAGCGCGCTCGGCGCGGTTGGAGGCCGGCTTGGGTTTCGAGGAGGCCGGTGCCCTCGCCGCGGCCCGGCGCTCGGCCGGCTTCGGGGCGGATTTCCTGGCGCTTTTGGTGGCTTCATTTGTCATGCCCTATTTATGACTGACTGGTCAGTCATTGTCAATTTCGAACGGAGCCAAGGCTTTCACATGGACGTGACCCGGGCTGGAGATTCCTCGATCGCGCTGCCTCTTGGAGGATCTTGCGCCTAGCGGAAGGAGCGTCACATCCCATGCATGCGGGATGGGTCCTTGCGAGCGCCACAACGGGTCGTCATGCCCCGCGAATGCGGAGCATCCAGTACGCCGCGGCCTCTCGGTTCAATCATTGGCGTCTCTGGAATACTCGATCGTCCGCCGGAGCCTGTCATCGGGCGCGCATTCGCGCGACCCGTTGGCGGACAATGACAGTGAATGTGCGTCAGCGCTCTCGCGACGCATCGCATCTCTTTGCGCTTATTGCACACGAGACCGCGGGTGCAGCAAGCACCCGGCATTCCCTGCTCCCTCGTTCTCGAGGAGGGACGCCAAATTGGCAAGGCAGCGATCTACGCGACAAGGGGGCAGCCACGCGCTCAGTTCGGGTCGATCGAAGAGCCGCTGCCGTTTTTTAGCACGATGCCTTGGTTTGCATGATTGCTTACAAGGAACTTTCGGTCCTGTGCGGCGTCATAAGTGATGCGGCCAAGGCCTGGCACGGGAGGTGCCATGTCGAAGTTCAGCGTTACAGTGATCGCTGTCGTACTGGTGACCGCGCTGTCGAGTGCCGCCACTGCGAAAGGGCGCGGACATTTTGGTCTCGGCCCACTGAGCAGCGTGAAATCCGCATTCGCCCGCGTGCTTGCGCCAGGGCTGCTTCTTGGCCGCCCCAAGCATCATCGCCGGGTACATGTCCGTAGGATCAAAAACGCTCCCGTCGCTTTAAAAAACGCACCGGTCGCTTTACAAAACATCCCGTCCGCGACGAACCAGCCCTCCGGCGAGGAGGGGTTGGTTGTTGGCAGGCTATTCACCGACCCTGCGGCACGAAAGCAGATTGCCGCGACTGCCGCGCTTGCTCACTGGCATGGTGACCGTGACACTACAGACGGGTGGTGGTCGCATGGCCATGGCGGATATGGCTGGGTTGGGCCGCTGTTCTGGCCGTTCGCCTACAATGATATTTATGGTTATGCCATCTTCGGCGATGGCATGGGCTTCTGGGACTACGGCTACCCCGACATTTACGCCGGAATCTTTGGGCCTTACGGCAGTGACGAACTAGCTGCTTACATGACTCCGGATTCTTCCGGCCGAAGAGAACGAAGGATCCCGCCGCTGCAGCAGCTCTGCGGTGATGCCGGCCACGAAATTGCCGGTCTCGCCATTGATCAGATTCAGCGGGCGATTCAACCGACCGAGGCGCAACGGGCCGCTCTGGATCGTCTTGCCGACACATCTAACTCGGCCGCTCAGATCATTCAGGCATCTTGCCCGATGCAGCCCGCATCAACCGCGCCAGCCCGATTGGCCCTGATGCAGCAGCGCACAGCGGCTATTCTCACTGCAGTAATATCCCTGGAGCCGCTGCTAGGGGAGCTTTATGATCTGCTGAATGATGAGCAGAAAACACGGCTCAACGCGCTCGCTGACGATCAGCTCAAGACGGCGTCCGCAAACGGGGCCATGAAAGCGTCGGCCCAAGGCTGCGAAGCGTCCCTGCCGGCCGCGTTGCAATGGCCCGCTGGCGAGATCGAGGCCACGCTACACCCGAACGAAGCCCAACGCGATGCGCTTGAACGGCTGCGGCGTGCCAGCGCCAGAGCTGTCGAGATGCTGAGCTATGAATGTCATCCGAAAGATGCGATCACCCCACGCGCTCGCCTCGCCGCGATGGATGGTCGGCTCAGTACCATGCAACAAGCCATCAATCTGGTGAGCGACGCTCTGGAAGACTTCTATGCCACACTGAGTGATGAGCAGAAGTCTCAATTCGAGCTGATCGGACCAAAACGAGCGCCGTAATCAGACGGCTTCCTGGCGCCAAACCGACCAGCAATTCCAGTTCCCGACCGATCGGCGCGCTCACCCCTTGCGCATTTTTCCGAGCAGGTAGTTGTCGTAATAGTTCTCCGCGATCTGCGTATAGAACAGCACTTCCTTCATGTACGCGTCGTGGCTCTCCTTGGTCTTCTTGAACAGCGGGCTCTTCTCGGCGATCTCGTTCAGATGGTCCTGCGTGGCCTTGTAGCAGGCTTCCAAGACCGGCTGCGGAAATGCGCGCAGCTCCGCTCCATTGGCGACAAGCCGCTTCAGCGACGCAGGATTGACGCTGTCGTATTTTTCGATCATCCACGCGCCGGCTGCTGAAGCGGCCTGGTTGAGGATCGCCTGGTATGGCTTGGGAAGCGCATTCCACTTCTCCTCGTTCACGGCCATGTGCAGCATGGCCCCGCCTTCCCACCAGCCGGGGAAATAGTAATACTTCGCCACCTTATAGAAGCCGAGCTTCTCGTCGTCATAGGGACCGACGAACTCCGCGGCATCGATCGTTCCTCGCTCGAGCGCCGGATATACGTCACCGCCCGCGATCTGCTGCGGCACGACGCCAAGCCTTGCAAGCACATGGCCGCCCATGCCTGCGATGCGGAATTTCAGGCCTTTGAGATCGTCGACCGTCTTGATCTCCTTGCGGAACCAGCCGCCCATTTGCGTACCGGAATTGCCGCACAGAATCGCGTGCGCCTTGAAAGGCTTCAGCGCCTCGTTGCAGAGATCAGCGCCGCCGCCGAACGTCCACCAGGAATGCTGATGGCGATGGTTCATGCCGAAGGGCGCGCCGGTCGCGTAAGTCAGCGCCGGCTCCTTGCCTATGTAGAAATAGAGCGGCGTCTGCGCGATCTCGACGGTCGAGGAGCTCACCGCATCAAGCGCCTGCAAGCCGGGCACGATCTCGCCGGCCGCAAAGGTTTGAATCTGAAACTTGTTGTCGGTGGCATCAGCCACGTATTTCGCGAAAGTCTGCGCCGTGCCGAAGATGGTTTCGAGCGACTTCGGAAAGCTCGAGGTCAAACGCCACTTGATCTCGGGCGCTGCTTGCGCGATCGCAGGTGCCGCAACCAGCGTCGTCGCGCCGACCACGGCGCTGCCTTTGAGGAACGTACGGCGTTTCATGATGTGCTTACTCCCTTAAGGGAAAGCCGATTGGCGTGGGGCAAAGCGCCTTCCGGGTCCGTTTGATCTCATCATAACGGACTTCGAGGCATGCGTGAAAGCACAACCTCGTCAGGCGAATTGTCGCTTGAACCGCCTCAATCGGACCAGCATTATTTGTCCCAGGGGGTGCCGTCTCCAGAGCGCCCTCTCCTGGGAGGTTACTGATGAAAGCATTCACATTGGGTGCGGCGATCTCGTTTGCGTTCTCCGCCGCTGCCTACGCGCAAGCGCCAACCTGGACCGTTCCGTCCGAAAGCCAACGCTGTCCGTCGAAATGGGGCGCGGCCGACGAGCGCGGTTCGGCCAACCACCAGAAGCCCGCGGCCGTGATGAACGCGGCGAAGCTGATCAGGAACGGCGAGGTGATCGAGCTGGCGCACGTGCTCGGTCCCAGCATGGCGTTCTTCGGAACGCGACGCTTCGACATGCATACCAAGCGCACGTTCATGAACCAGTTCTCCAACATGCGCGGCTCGAACGAAGAGATCATCATTACCGAACTCGGCCAGGTCGGCACGCAGTTCGACGGCTTTGCGCACCAGACCCATCTCAATAGCTGGTACAATTGCCAGAAGGTCGACGAGAATAGCGATCGCACCGGATTCAAGAAGTTCGGAATCCATAATGTGGGCACGCTGTTCACGCGCGGCGTGCTGATTGACGTCGCGGGCTTCAAGGGCGTCGACATGCTGGGCGACAATTACGAAATCACTGTGGAAGATCTCGAAGGCGCCCTGAAGAAGCAGAACCTGACGCTGCAGCCCGGCGACGCGGTGATCATTCATACCGGCTGGGGCAAGCTCTACGGCAAGGACAACCCGCGCTACGTGAAATCCTGCCCGGGCATCGGCGTGCCGGCCGCGCTCTGGCTAGCCGCAAAGGACCCGATGCTGCTCGGCGCCGACAACTGGCCGGTCGAAGTTGCGCCCAACCCCGACAAGCAATTGTCGCTTCCGGTGCACCAGATCGCGCTCGTGGTGAACGGCATCCATCTGTTGGAGAATCTCAAGCTCGACGAGCTCGTGCAAAAGGGCGTCGGAGAATTCGCCTTTGTGATGCAGCCGCTCAAAATTCAGGGCGGGTCCGGCTCCACGGTGTCGCCGATCGCGGTGAGGTAACGAGTAGTGAACAAGTAGCCCGCACGCGCGAACGGGCCGCGCATTCGCGCGACCCGTTGGCTCATGCGGGCTACGCTTGCTACTCCTCGGTCGGGCCCGGAAGGAGGCGGCGAAGGCGCTGAGCTTCGCGCCACGTCGCAAGACCCTCCTTCCCAAGTCGAGCGAGCCTGGTTGCCAACTGCACGAGGATGAGTGTGATCATGGCTACCGGCCCGCTTTAGCAAGCAGACGCCCGGCCTGATGCTCGGCGTCGTCGGTCGGTTTGAACCCGCGGGCGGCAAGGTACTGCGCAACGACACGGTCAGCCCGCCGCTGACGGGCTTCGATTTGAACGCGCAACAATCGGGTGAAGAACGAGGGCTTTCCGGTCGGGGCAGAAAACCAGGCCCCAGTGGTGAGTACGTTCGCCATGGATGGCTCCTTTATCGGAGTTGTCCCTGGGCGAATTTCCTTCCCTGATGCGAGACATAGGTATTGGTGCCAACAAATGCGAGACCAAATACCTCGCACCCATGCATCAATTTTGCACCTTGCCGCGCAAAATGCCCGGCGCAATCACATGGCTGTAATATCAAATACGCATGTCCGCCGACCCAGGCGAATCATCTGATCTGCGAAATCACTGGGCGGAGTGCGAGTCGCGAGCGCTCACTTCGCGAACGGGTTCACCCAGCCTCCCCGGCCAGTGGACGCGCGCGGCGGATAGGCGGTCTCGAGATAGCTCAGGACCTTTTCGCGATCCCCATCGTCGAGTGGCGGCATGTTGTGGCGGCGGATCATCAGGTTGATCGAATCCTCCCACTGCGCGCGCGTCATGCCCTGCTCCGCCACCAGGCGGAAACCGTGGCAGGCGCTGCAGGCGTAGAAGGTCTCGTCGCGGCCGGGACCTGCGGGAAACTGCTCCGGACTTTCCTCGCGTGGCGCAAAGCTTGTCTGCGCCGTGGCCGGCACGATCCAGAGCGCGCCGGCCATCGCGAGCCACACCAAGCGCTGCATCATCCGACCAGCACGGCGATTCGGTGCATGGCGTTGCCGCCATAGCCTTGCGGATTCCAGAAGCCGGCCTGATGCGGCTGCATCGCGCCCTTGGAGTCGGTGGCGCGCGCCCAGATCTCGAAATAGCCGTCACTCGGCAGTTTCAAGGTCGCGGTCCAGCGCTGCCAGTCATACTTGTTCTTCGGTTTCTCAAGCTTGGCCCGCTGCCAGCTCGCGCCGAAATCGGTCGAGATATCTACCTGCTTGACGGTGAGATCGCCGGCCCAGGACGCGCCGCGCAGCTTCAGCTCCTTGGTGCCGGCCGCGAACTTCGCTCCGTTCGCAGGATTGGTGATGATCGAGCGCACCGGCATCGATTCCAGAATGCGGAAGTTTGCCGGATCGGCCTTGTCGCCGGGCACCATCGGCTTGATCGGGGTGCGGTAGGAAAACTCCGTCATGCCGGGGCCGTCATGCTCGCGGTCGCGGATGGTGATGCGCGTCAGCCATTTCTGCGAGGCCGAGCCTGACCAGCCCGGGACGATCAGGCGTACCGGCCCGCCATGGATGTTCGGCAGCGGCTTGCCGTTCATGGCCCAGACGATCATCGTGTTGGGGTCCATCGCCTTCTCCAGCCGCACGCCGCGCGAGATGGTCGGCTTGCTGGCATCGCCGGACAGATGAAGATCGGCCGCATAATGTGCGGTGTATTTTGCTGATGGCTTCAGGCCCGCCTTCTTGAGCAGATCGGCGAGCGGCACGCCGGTCCATTCCGCGCAGCCCGCCCCGCCATTGGTCCACTGGTTGCCACGTGCCGGCGGTGAGAACTGTGACCGGCCGTTGCCGCCGCATTCCAGCACCATGCGCCGCGTCACGGCCTTGTATTTCGACTTCAACTCGCCGAGCGTGATCTCTATCCTGTTGTTGACCTCGCCATCGATGGTGATCTTCCAGGCGTCGGGATCCTTCGCCGCCTCGGGGATCTGCCCGTTGTTGCGGATGTAGAATTTCTCGATCGGCGTGGTGTCGTCGTCGAGCAGGCTTTCGGGCGTCTCGGCGACCAGCGGCCGCTCGCCGAGCACGACCAGCCCCTCGCTCTTGCCAGGATATTTCAGGTGTTGCGGTCCCTTGGCCGGCGCGGGCGTGGCGGCCGACGGGGGCGCGGCCGGAGCGGCCTGCGCATGGGCCTGAGGGATTCCGCCGCCGTTGCGCGAGAGCGGCATCGCGCCTCCGATGACGGTGCCGATCGCAGCCAGTCCTGAGCTGCCCAAAAATCTGCGCCGGCTGGTATCGAAATTGTTGCCATTGGGCGCATCGCGCCCGGACTCCCGCGCCATGATATCCTCCCTCATTGCCCTATGCCGGGCTTTTTGGCCGCAGTTCCCTTCCGGAAACCCGGCTGGCGGGAGTATTCGCGGTTTGCGGCCCTGCCGCAAGATGGCCTGGAGGAGCCGCCGTGCAGGATCGTGCGCTTCGAGGCGTCCGGCATTGGCGTCAATTTGTCGCTCGACAGGGCCCACAAACCTTGCGAGATTCGCAAAATGCGACCGCCGCACGAGGAAGGCGGGACATGCTTGTCGTCAGACTCTTGTCGTCAGACTTGCATTGCTCGCAACTTTTGTACTGGCAGCAGTCATCATCACCGGTCGCTGAGGGGCAGTATCGTCGTCTATCGAGGCATCGCCCGATAGCCAAGTCAAAGTTGGAAACAGCGGAGACCTGCCATGACTAGTATCGAAGAAGCTCCGAGCAAGCTCGTTCTGAAAGCGGGCTCGACCACGGTTACGTTCGACAAGGATGCCGGCAAGGCGATACTGCAGAAAAAAATGCTGCTATGGAACAAGAAGCCTGTCGAGTTCCCGCTCTCCGAAATCGACGATATCGCGGTGAAGTCCGAGGTGGACGGTCTTTCAGGCGCACCAATCCACCACAGCGTTATGCACAGGCGTAATGGCGAGATCACCGTCCTGACAACCGAGGAAGCCAAGGACGCCGCCGAGACGGTCAAGAAGCTGCGTGGATTTGTCGGACTGCAGAGTTGAGGCGCAGCAGGACGGTTGCCGCTCGGTATCCGCTCTTGTGCGGACACGACGGCACGCTGCCTGACGGCACCATTTCGGCCATTGGAACAAGCTGACATTGTCACCGCTCCCGATGGGTGTCCGCTGGCGAAGGAACGTGAGTCGGAACGATGTCCGTTCGTCGGGGCTTGTAGCGGCGTGACCGATTGCCCGCCTCTTAGGCTCACACGGTCACATCCAAGGAGCAACAACATGACCCCACACATCTCCGAGGAACCTTCTGCCAGGTTGATCGACTGGAATTCCTTCGTCATCGTGGGCAACACAATGCCGCCTCGAGATCCTGAAGACGAAGACGACGAAGAGGAAGAGGAAGAGGAAGAGGACGAAGAGGAGGAGGAGGGCGCAGACGAAGCGCCGGTCATACGCGAGCCGGACGAAGACTAAGCGAGATGCCTGCGCATCAAAACGAACGCCCGCCGACCGCTCTGAGCTTGTCGGTCGACTGCTCTAGGTATGAAACTTCAGCCCGTCGACTATCTTGTCGATCACCTTGCGCTCGGCACGAACAGCGAACGCCGACCAGGTTGAGTTCGGCGCGGATCACGCCCTTAACCACCCGCGGTTGGCAGCGTCATGCGTCGACCATCGTGGCCGAAGCGCACTTCATCAGAAGCCACGCCCGGCTCAGCCTAGTCGCACGCCTGTTCTCAGCGTGTATCGACCCTGTAAGCCACAACAGTGCCCTCCATCATCATCGGGATCATGACGATGCCATCCGGCCCCATCCCGAGATCGGCGCTTCCCTTCGCAAGCGGAAGGAGGCGCGTCGCTGTGCCATTGCTCGCGATGCGGAACAACCCGCCGGTCATCCAATCGGTGACAAGAAAGCCGCCCTTGCCATCGGGTTCGACGCCGTCGAGATTGCCGACTGGTGCCGAGCTTCCTAGATCAGACACTTTCTTCGTCGCGAGATCGACCGTCTTCATGTGGCCGGGCACCTTCGTCGAGAAGTCGGGAGCCATCTTGCCCCACGACGCGACCACAAGCCGGCCCTCCTCGACGAGGAGGCCGTTCGGATTTTCGAGCGCGTCATCCTGCATCAGGAGAGACAGCTTGCCGCCGTCGAGCACCCAAATGCTGTTTGACACCATATCGGAAGCGTAAATCCGTCCACTCTTGTCAGCGGCGAGGTCGTTCAAAAACTTGGATCCGGGTGCCTCGAATCGGTTCGTGACTTCGCCCTTGGCGAGGTCGATTTCCGCAATCCGGTCCACATCTGCGACGTAGAGCTTGCCATTGGCAAGCGCGAGCCCGGTCGGACTATCGAGTCCCTTGACCCACTCGATTGTTACGACCTTTCCATCGGGCCCGAGCTTTGAAACGAAGCCGTTGCCATCCTTTTTCATCGGATCGCCGTTGACGTTCGACACATAGATGGCCCCCGCAGTTCGGTCGAAGACCGCCGATTCGGGGTTCTTGAAGCCACTCGCCTCCCACAGTTTCTGAGGTTCCGCGGCGCCGGCGCTGAAGGTAAGAACAGCTAACATTAGTGCGGAGAGCTGAGGTGTCCTCATGGTAGCCTCCTCGTGCTGCCCCGACGAACGAACAAGCCTGTTACGGCAGATGTTCCTCGGCTCTTCTTTGAAATTGCGCAGCCAGGTTAGTCGGGCAGATGCAGTCTGACTTGGTAGGTCAATCGCAGTGGCTGCCTTGAGGTCACTCGTTATTCTATTACCTCTTCAACGAGGCCAGCTTGGCGCAACGCTGGGCCAATAGCTCAGGCTTTCGAAAACGCCTAGCTGTGATACTTCAGCCCGTCGACGATCTTGTCGATCACCTTGCGCTCGGCGCGCATCGCGAGGCCGACGAGGTTGAGCTCGGCGCGGATCACGCCCTTAACCACCTCGCGGTTGGCGGCGTCATGCGTGGTTTTGAACATGTCCTCGGTGTAGACGGCGGGCGTGACGTTGCGGGCGAGCGCCCGTTCGAGCGCGCGGGACAGCGCCGGACGATCGGCGCCGTAGATCAGGACCGGCTGGCCGATCAGCGACAGATATTTGGTGCCTGAGCCGTCGCCATAGGGCTCACCGATACATTCGGGGAAAGCGGCGGCGATGCCGCCGGCCAGAAAGGACGCGACATTGAGCTTCTGCCAGGCTTCGAGATCGGTCCGGATCACGACCGCGATCTTGGTGTCGAATTGCATTGCTTTCCTCAAATCGTCATTCCGGGCTGCGCCGACAGGCGCAGATCCGGAATCTCGCACTCATTATATCGAGATTCCGGGTTCGATGCTTCGCATCGCCCCGGAATGACGAGATCACCCCTTGGCGTCGCAGGCCCAAGCGCGGATGACGCATTCCTTGCCGCCGAATTCGTAGCACTTCTTTGTCGCGGCGTTGAGCGAGCTCGAAATTTTGGGCTTCACCGCATAGCCGTGGGGACCGCAGGGATTGGTCATGTCGACGGCGAACGCAGCGCAGGCGCGTTTCATGGTGACCGCGGTGCAGGTGCCCTCGCACTGCTTCAGCGCCGCGGTGCGCGCGTCGGCCTCGGCGGCATAATCATAGGCCTTGCCGTAAGCGCCGCACTTGCCGATCGCAACCGCGCCGGCCGCCCATGTCTTGGTGATGTAGCTCGAGACGGCCAGTATCAGTGTCAATGCAACGACAAACAGCGCGCGGCGCTGTGCCGCGACAGTCGAAACAATCAAAATCCCCTCCCCCGAGGTAACGGGTAGAATCTAAGCCGGAGGGAGTTTCCACTTGGTGAACGGTTGATTGAGAATGGAAGCGTCAGTCTATCCACGTCGTCGTCCCGGCGAACGCTGAGGATCCATAACCACAGGATGACGTGTTGGGGCTAGGCTGTGGCCCCAGCTCGTCGCAACAATCGGCAGCGGTGGTTATGGATCCCGGCTCAAGGCCGGGACGACAGCGGTGGTTGCTTTACGACCGCCGCGCCGCCTCCAGCGCCTGCGGCGTGTCGATGTCGAGAAACGCGCTTTGACCCTCGACCGGCACTTCGGCCACGGCCTCAGTGTGCTTGGCGATCAGGTGACGGGCGCCGACGTCGCCGTCCAGCGTCATCAATTCCTTGAAGAAGCGGCGCGACCACAGCACGGGATTGCCGCGGCGGCCGTCGCTGACGGGGACGGCGATCAGGTGCCCGCGGTCCGGCGCAAACGTCTCGATCAACTGGTCGATCAGTGTTGCCGAGATCAGCGGCATGTCGCCGAGGCAGATAATGGCGCCGTCGGCGCTGTCGGGCACCGCGGCGATGCCGGCCTTCACCGATGAGGCCAGCCCGCCGGCGAAATCCGGGTTGCGGACGAACTTTACATTGAGGCCTGCCAAGGCCTGCTCGACCAATTCGGCCTGGTGGCCGGTAACGACGATCACATCCGTTGCCTTCGAGGCCAGCGCCTGCTCGGCGACGATGCGCACCAGCTTCTTGCCGTCGATCTCGGCCAAGAGCTTGTTGGGGCCGCCCATGCGGGTCGAACGGCCGGCGGCAAGCACGATGGCCGTGACGTTGCGGTTGGCTTCGGTATCGGCAACGGTGCGCGGCTGCGGCCTTGTCACGATTTCCATCAACAGGCCGCCGACGCCGAGGCCGGTGATTTCAGCGCGCGTGACCTTCAGCCCAGCGAGAAGCCGCATCAGCACCCAGTCAAACCCGTTTTCGACCGGCGAACGTGCGCAGCCCGGCGCGCCCAGCACCGGCACGCCGCCGGCGCTGCCGATCAGCAGCAGATTGCCGGGATCGACCGGCATGCCGAAATGCTCGATCGCGCCGCCGATTTCGCTGATCGCGGCCGGAATCACGTCGCGGCGGTCGGCGATGGCGGACGCGCCGAACACGATGACGAGCTCGGCGCCGAGGCCGAGCAATTCCTTGATCGAGGAAGCCAGCGCCGCCTCGTCATGCGGCACGCGCCGTTCGGCAATGATGCTGGCACCGGCCGGCGCCAGTCGCTCCGCCGTCACCCGCAAGGTCTTGTCGATGACTTTTGGCGAGAGCCCTGGCAGTAGCGTCGAGACCACGCCGACCCGCTTGATGACGTAAGGCGCAATCCGCAGCACGTCGCGGCCTGCCGCGGCCACGGCCGCGTCGCGCAACTTCGCTTCGACGCCGAACGGAATCAGTTTTACCGTTGCGATCATCTCGCCTTCGACCACCGGCTTGAAGGCCGACAGCGTGGCGAAGGTGATGGCTTCGTCGACGCCGTTGATGCGGTCGACCGCGGCGCGGTCGACCACCAAGACGCCGGCCTGTGCTGCGAACAGATTGGCGCGGCCGGTAAAGGCGCGCTCGACATTGACGCCCTCGCCCGCGACGGCCTGCGCGATGCTGGCGGCGGCTTCGTCTTCGGAGACGTCGCCCTCCTCAAGCCGCACCACGACGATTTCCTTGACACCCGCCTTGTCGAGCGCCTCGACTTCGGCAGGCCCGATCGTGGTGCCTTTCTTCAGCACCAGCGGCCCCTGCCGCAGCGTATGCACGGTGACGCCGCCAATCGCATCGGCCGGACTGGCGGGACCGAACTTCATGCCGCCTGCACCTTCGCGGTTTCTTTCGGCAGCCGCAGCTCGGCGGTGACCTCGGCCATGATCGCGACCGCGATCTCCGAGGGCGACACCGCGCCGATCGAAAGGCCGATCGGCGCATGGATGCGCGCAATGTCGGCGTCGGATGCGCCCTGCGCCTTCAGCCGCTCGGCGCGCTTGGCGTGGGTCTTTCGCGAGCCGAGCGCGCCGATATAGAAGCAGTCGCGCTCGAACGCGTGCAGCAGCGCCGGGTCGTCGATCTTCGGATCATGGGTCAGCGCGACGAACGCGGTGTAGTGATCGATGTTGAGCGGCGGCAGCGCCACATCGGGCCATTCCGCGATCAGCGGCACATCGGGAAAGCGCTCGGGGCTTGCAAACGCGGTGCGCGGATCCACCACCGTCACGTCGTAGTCAAGCGAGCGGGCGAGCGGCGCCAGCGCCTGGCTGATATGGACTGCGCCGACAATGACAAGTCGGGCGGTCGGCGCATAAACGTTGAGGAACAGCTTCTTGCCGCCGCTCTCGACCATACCGCTCTTGCCCATGCGGAGCTGTTTTGAAAGCTCGGCGCTCAGCGGATCGGTCGCGATGTCCTTGGCCTTCACGAGCCGCTGATCGCCATTGGCGACATCGGTGACCACGATGACCGGGCGGCGCGCGGCACGCTCGGCATTGACCTGAGTGAGGGTTTCCAGCTTCACGACTGCCCCACCTTTTCAACGAACACACGGATGGTGCCGCCGCAGGACAACCCGACATTCCAGGCGGTCTCGTCGGCAACGCCGAATTCGAGCATTTTGGGCTTGCCGCTGGCGATCACGTCGAGTGCCTCAGTGACGACGGCGCCTTCGACGCAGCCGCCGGAGACCGAGCCCAAGAACGTGCCATCGTCGTTGATGACGAGGCTGGAGCCGGCCGGCCTCGGGGCCGAGCCCCAGGTCTCGACCACGGTCGCCAGTGCAACACCGTGTCCCGCCTTCTGCCAGTTTTCGGCGGCCTGCAGAATGTCTTCGTCGCGATTGAGCATGGGATGCCCTTTCAAGCTGCTGAGCGGATGCGGCTCATGTGGTGCGGCGGGGGCGGCGCCGAAAGCGCCTCGATCAGCCCTTCCATCGAGGTCAAGTTATGCACCGGGCGGAATTCGTCAACGTGCGGCAGCATCATTTTGATGCCCTGCGCCTTGGCCTCGAATCCGCTGTAGCGCAGCAACGGGTTGAGCCAGATCAGGCGGCGGCAGGACCGGTGCAGCCGGTCCATCTCGAAGGCGAGCTTGGCATCCGCCTCGCGCTCCAGCCCGTCGGAGATCAAGAGCACGATGGCGCCCTGCCCGAGCACGCGGCGACCCCACAATTTGTTGAAGGAGTGCAGCGAGGTAGCGATGCGGGTGCCGCCGGCCCAGTCTTCCACCGAAGACGAACAGCTCGCCAAGGCTTCGTCGGGATCGCGCGCCCGCAGCGCCCGCGTCACGTTGGTGAGTCGCGTGCCGAACAGGAACACCGAGACACGCTTGCGCGCGTCGGTGATGGCATGGAGGAAATGCAGAAACAGGCGGGTATATTCGCTCATGGAGCCGGATATATCGAGCAGCGCCACGATCGGCGCCGGCTTTTCGATCCGGCCGAGCTTTCGGATATCGATGATCTCGCCGCCGGTGCGGAGACTGCTGCGCAAGGTTCGGCGCATGTCGAGGCGCAGGCCTTTTGCATCGGGCTGATAGCGGCGGGTGCGCAGCTCGGCCTGCGGCAGCTTCATGTTGGCGATGGCGCGGGTCACTTCCGCGATCTCGGCCGCGCTCATCTGGGCAAAGTCCTTCTTCTGCAGGATCTCCTTGTCGGAGACCGACAGCCGCAGTTCCTGCTCCTGGATTTGCGGTACGTCATCGCGCGCCGAGGGCTGCGCCAACGCCTCCTGCACGCGGCGCGAGGCCGGCGGCGGCTTCTTTTTGGCGTGATCGGGCAACGGCACCGAATCCAGCATGTGCTTCCAGTCCTCGGCGGCGCGGAAGAACAGGTCGAAGGCCTGCGCGAAGATCAGCATATGCTCGTGGCGCTTGACGAAGATCGCTTCCAGCGTGGCGTAGACATCGGCACGGTTGCCGATCTCGATCGCCTGCAGCGCGTCGAGGGCGTCGATCACGGCGCCGGGACCCACGGGAATCCCGGCAGCGCGTAGCGCGCGGCCGAAGCCGACGACATTGTCGGCCATGTGGCCGGTCGGGGGATTGAGGTGGTCGATGGTGGTCATGGTGCAACTAACCTCTGCCGTCATTCCGGGCTCGCGCCAAGAGGCGCGCCCCGGAATGACTGCTAATCGCTCGTCGCGTCCTTCAAAACCTTTTGCAGCGTATCGCCCTGCATGCGCGCGATGTCGTCCTGGTATTTCAGCAGCGCGCCGAGCGTGTCGCCGACCAGTTGCGGCGTCAGCGAGCGGGCGTCGAGCTCGGTCAGCGCGGTGGCCCAGTCGATGGTCTCGGCAACGCCCGGCGACTTGTAAAAATCCTGCTCGCGCAGCGCCTGCACGAAGTGAACGACCTGCTGCGACAGCTTTGCGGAAATGCCCGGCACGCGCGACTTGACGATCGCAAGCTCGCGCTCGGCCTCGGGGTAATCCACCCAGTGATAGAGGCAGCGGCGTTTCAGCGCGTCGTGGATCTCGCGGGTGCGGTTCGAGGTGATGATGACGATCGGCGGATGCGGCGCCCTGATGGTGCCAAACTCGGGGATCGTGACCTGAAAGTCGCTGAGGATTTCCAGCAGATACGCCTCGAACGCCTCGTCGGCGCGGTCGAGTTCGTCGATCAGCAGCACGGGCGCGCCGGCAACGTCCGGCTCCAGCGCCTGCAGCAGCGGACGCTTGATCAGGAAACGTTCAGCGAAAATATCCGACGACAATTGCTCGCGATCGGTATCGCCGGCAGCCTCCGCCAGGCGGATTGCGATCATCTGCGCCGCGCTGCTCCACTCGTAGACCGCGGAGGCGACGTCGAGCCCCTCATAGCACTGCAGGCGGATCAGCTTGCGCCCGAGCGCCGCCGACAGGACCTTTGCGATTTCGGTCTTGCCGACGCCGGCTTCGCCTTCGAGAAACAGGGGCCGACCCATGCGCAGCGACAGATAGGCGACCGTCGCCAGCGACCGCTCCGCGAGATAGCCGCGCGAAGTCAATAGCTCCAGCATCCCATCGACGGATTTGGGTAGCGTCGATGCACTCATGCGATGGCCAATCTTGATGCGCCGGAAATCGGCAAAATAACCGGCAAGCCTACTTCGCCGTCGCGGCTTCGACGGCGCGGCGCGTCAGCACGCCGATCAGATGCGCGCGATATTCAGCGCTGCCGTGTAGATCGCTGTTCAGCCCTTCGGGCGATGCCGAAATACCGTCGAGTACCTTGTGCGAGAAACGCTTCTTCAGCGCTTCCTCGAACTGGGTGGCGCGGAATACGCCTTCCGAGCCGGCGCCGGTGACGGCGACGCGCACGTCGGACGGGCGCCTGGCGACGAACACGCCGACCAGCGCATAACGCGAGGCCTGGTTGCGGAATTTGACGTAAGCCGCCTTCTTCGGCAGCGGGAACATTACCTTGGTGATGATCTCGTCGCTTTCCAGCGCCGTCGTGAACAGGCCCTGAAAGAATTCCTCCGCCTTCAGCCGGCGCTTGTTGGTGACGATGGTGGCGCCGAGCGCGAGCACCGCCGCGGGATAATCCGCCGTCGGGTCGTTATTGGCGAGCGAGCCGCCGAGCGTGCCCTTGTGACGCACTGCGGGGTCGCCGATTCCGCCGGCGAGTTCGGCGAGCGCCGGAATGGCTTCGCCGACGATCGGCGACGTCGCGACATCGGCATGCTTGGCGGTCGCGCCGATCACCAGCGAACGGCCCTTCATCTCGATCGCATCGAGCCCTTCGATGTGCGAGAGATCGACCAGATGCGGCGGGCTGGCAAGCCGCTGCTTCATGACCGGCACCAGCGTGTGGCCGCCGGCGATCACCTTGGCGTCTTCGTTCTTCACCAGGAGATTGGCCGCCTGCCGCACGGTCGCCGGCCGATGATATTTGAATTCGTACATGAGAACTTCCTGATCGCTACTCGCGAAGAAATCGATTAGGCGGACTTGTCGATTAAGCGGGCATGTCGGTTAAGCGGATTTGGCCATGGCCTTGGCGCCGGCGGCGATCGAGGTCACGATATTCTGATAGCCGGTGCAGCGGCACAGATTGCCTTCGAGCTCCTCGCGGATGACATGGTCCGAAAGGTCGTGGCCCTTGCGGTTGACCAGATCGACCGCGGTCATGATCATGCCAGGCGTGCAAAAGCCGCACTGCAATCCGTGATGCTCGCGAAAAGCTTCCTGCATCGGGTGCAGCGGCGCGCCGTCGGGCGCCAGGCCCTCGATGGTCTTGACCTCATGGCCGTCAGCCATCACCGCGAGCGTGGTGCAGGACTTGACCGCCTTGCCGTCGAGATGCACGACGCAGGCGCCGCACTGCGAAGTATCGCAGCCGACATGGGTGCCCGTCAGCCGGAGATTTTCCCGCAGAAACTGGACCAGAAGGGTACGGGGATCGACGTTGGCGTTTACGGGATTACCGTTCACGATTAGGGAAATCTTGGCCATCACCACTCTCTTGGGCCGCACTGCCGGAGCGGGCAACGCAGACGTTTATAGTCATTCCAAGGCCCATAATATGGGCCATCCCGATAATGAGCAACCTCAGGAGCCCCAACGAGCCCCTCTTCTGGGGCATGGCCTGAGTGACTTGACGGGGCTATCGGACGGGGCTTGCGGGATTGGACTCGCCAGAATCAGCCTCGTCAGAATCAGCCTTGTACGGCCTTGCCGAAATTGGCGAAGAATTCGTCGGCCAGCTTCTTGGCCGCGCCGTTGATCAGGCGCTGTCCGAGCTGGGCCAGCTTGCCGCCGATCTGCGCTTCGACGTTGTAGCTCAAGAGTGTGCCGCCGTCCTTTTCGGTCAGCGCCACCGTGGCGCCGCCCTTGGCGAAGCCGGCAACGCCGCCCTCGCCTTCGCCGGAGATCTTGTAGCCGTTGGGCGGGTCGAGGTCGCTCAGCATAACCTTGCCCTTGAAGCGGGCGGAGACCGGCCCGACCTTCATTTTGGCGATGGCGCGGAAGCTGGTTTCATCAGTCTTTTCCAGCTCCTCGCAACCGGGAATGCAGGCCTTCAGCACTTCCGGGTCGTTCAGTTTGGCCCACACGGCCTCGCGCGACGCCGCAAGCTGGACTTCGCCGTTCATCGTCATGGCCATGGGGGTGCCCTCCTGGATCGCGTCAATCTGATAGTCCCCAAGTAAAGCACGCCCGGGCCAAAAGGAAGGCCGCCGACGCAATGGGCGATGCATATTCGCAACCGCAGCAGGCGCGAACCCGACAAGGGGCATTGGCATTGACTGGCCGGAATGGTTAGGTCGCGTCAATGAGCACGTCCCTCTCCCCCTTGCTTGCCCCGATGCTGTCGAGCGCGGCGATGCGCGCCGTCTGCGACGACACGGCAAGCCTGCAGAACATGCTGGATTTCGAGGCGGCGCTGGCGCGCGCCGAGGCTGCAGCCGGGGTGATTCCGGCAAGCGCGGCCGACCCGATTACCAGCACGTGCCGTGCCGAATCATTTGACATCGCCGCATTGGCCGACGCGGCGACCAAGGCTGGCAACCTCGCCATCCCCCTCGTCAAGGCGCTGACCGCAAATGTCGCCAAATCGGACGCGGCGGCCGCGCGCTATGTGCACTGGGGCGCGACCAGCCAGGACGTCATCGACACCGCCGCCATGCTCGGTCTTCGTGCCGGCATCGATGCGCTGCTCGCCGACATCGATGGCGCGATCGCAGGCTTTGCCGGACTGGCGCGACGGCACCGCCACACGCCGGTCGTCGCCCGCACCTGGCTGCAGCATGCGCTGCCGATGCCGTTCGGACTGAAGCTCGCCGAATATGCCGCTGCATTGCACCGCTCGAAGCTGCGCCTGCAGCGCGTGCGTAGCGAGGGGCTGGCCCTGCAATTCGGCGGCGCCGCCGGCACACTCGCAGCCCTTGGAGACAACGGATTAGCAGTCGCGGAAAAGCTGGCCAAGGAACTGAAGCTGCCGCTGCCGGACGCGCCCTGGCACACCCACCGCGACCGCATCGCCGAAGCGGCTTCTGTATTGGCCATCGTCGCCGGCACTTGCGGCAAGATCGCGCGCGACGTGTCGCTGATGATGCAGACCGATGTCGGCGAAGCGTTCGAGCCCTCGGGCGAAGGCCGCGGCGGCTCTTCCACCATGCCGCACAAGCGCAATCCGGTGGCGGCAGCCAGCGCGCTCGCGGCCGCCACCGTGGCGCCCAATCTCGCGGCGACCATCCTTGCAGCGCAGGTGCAGGATCACGAGCGCAGCGCCGGCCCCTGGCACGCGGAATGGCCGACGCTGCCGACGCTATTGCTCGTCACATCAGGTGCGCTTGCAGCCATCGTGGACATCGCGGAAGGGCTCGAAGTCGATGCCGCGCGCATGCGCGCCAATCTCGACGCGACCGACGGGCTGATCATGGCCGAAGCGGTGGCGATGGCATTGGCCGAAAAGATCGGCAAGAGCGACGCGCATCACTTGATCGAGACGGCGAGCAAGAAGGCGGTCAAGGAGAAGAAACATCTGCGCGACGTGCTGACGGCGGATTCCAAGATCACCGCACAGCTCGGCGCCGACAGTATTGCAAAACTGTTCGAGCCGATGGCCTATCAGGGCGCTTCGCAAGCCCTGATCGACCGCCTGCTCGCTTCGCTGGACGACAAATAAGAAGCCGGAGAACTGCCATGCCGATGATCAACGCCGACGGTTGCCTGCTCAACGTATCCGTCGAAGGCCGCGACGGCGGACCGACGCTGATGCTGTCGAACTCGCTGGGCTCGACCATGCAGATGTGGGAGCCGCAGATGAAGGCACTCACCCAGGTGTTCCGCGTCATCCGCTACGACCGGCGCGGCCATGGCAAGTCGAGCGTGCCGCCCGGGCCCTACTCGCTGGAACGTTTCGGCCGCGACGTGCTGGCGATCCTCGACGATCTCAACATCGCGCGAACGCATTGGTGCGGCTTGTCGATGGGCGGCATGGTCGGGCAATGGCTGGGCGCCAACGCGCCCGACAGGTTCGGCAAGATCATCCTGTCCAATACCACCTGCTATTACCCGGACCCGGCGCGCTGGCACGAACGCATCAAGGCGGTGAAGGAAGGCGGCATCGCCGCGGTGGCCGATACCGTTATTGCCGGCTGGCTGACCGCGGACTTTCGTGAGCGCGAGCCGCAGATCGCCGCCAACATGAAGGCGATGATGCTGACCACGCCGGTCGAGGGCTACATCGCCTGCTGCGAGGCGCTGTCGACGCTAGACCAGCGCGAACTGCTGCCCAAGATCAAGAGCCCGACGCTGGTGATCGCCGGCCGCCACGACATGTCGACGACGGTCGCCGACGCCGAATTCATGCGCAGCCGGATTCCCGGCGCGAGCATGACCATCCTCGATGCCGCGCACATTTCGAATGTCGAGCAACCGCACGCCTTCACCGATGCGGTGATCGGTTTTCTGACGCAACGGTAGCTAACCAGAGACGTCATTGCGAGCGAAGCGAAGCAATCCATTTCACCGCTTGCGGATACGTGGATTGCTTCGGTCGCTTCGCTCCTCGCAATGACGGAGAGAGGTCTTACCATGGACGACAACCAACGCCGCGACGACGGCATGGCGCAGCGCCGCAAGGTGCTCGGCGATGAATGGGTCGACAAGTCGATCAAGAACCGCAACGCGTTCAATACCGATTTTCAGGACCTGATCACCCGCTATGCCTGGGGCGACATCTGGACCCGGCCGCATTTCGACCACCGCACCCGCCGCGTGCTCGTGATCGGCACCATGGTGGCGCTGGGACAGTGGGATGAATTCCGCCTGCATGTGCGCGCGGCGCTCACTGAGGGCGGCTTCACGCCGGACGACATCAAGGAAATCCTGCTCCAGCAGGCGATCTATTGCGGCGTGCCGGCAGCCAACCACGCCGTCAAGGAGGCGAACGCGATCATCGCCGAACTCGGTTTGCTGAAGAGCTAGCCCGGCACTATCCCGTGTCCCGGACGCGGCGCGGCATGAAGTGGCGCGACGCAGAGCCCGGACGCGAGGCGGCTGCATCTGGGTCCCGGCTCTGCGGCGCACCGCCAAGGGCGCTGCGTCGCGTCCGGGACACGGAAACGCCACGCACAAAAAGAAAAGCCCCACCTCTTCGGCGGGGCCTTTTCTGTCTGCATGTGCCCTTCTACTCTGGCATCTGCCGTGGATCCTGACTGGGTTTCTGGCCCTGACGGCCCGGATCCTGCTGCTGCTGGCCCGGCTTCTGGCCGCCGCCCTGCTGCTGCTGACCGGGCTTCTGACCCGGGTTCTGGTTCTGCTGGCCCGGGTTCTGGTTCATCTTGCTCATCGAGGGATCTCCGTTGTTGAGGCGTAGCCCGAACCAACGGAGAGCCACGGCATCGGTTGCAGCGGAACAGTGGTTCCGGTGGGATCATCGGAAGGCTATGCCATGTCCGGAGTGTGGCGCCGGAACCGCCTGCGCAAAAAACTAGCTCTGTACAAGCCAAATAAGCCGCAGCCGGCGCTGTTGCCGCCCCCAGTTCCCACTGTTAGAAAATGCCACGACGCGTCGTCATGGGCTGCCGGAGCTCTCGCCGCGTCCTCATGCAACAAACGGCAGCGCATGGATTATTTCGCCCAGCAACTAATCAACGGCCTCGTGCTCGGCTCGATCTACGGCCTGATCGCCATCGGCTACACCATGGTCTACGGCATCGTCGGCATGATCAATTTCGCCCATGGCGATATTTTCATGATCGGCGGCTTCATCGCCCTGATCACCTTCCTGATCCTGGTCTCATTCGGGCTTACCGCCATCCCGCTCATCCTCCTGGTCGTGCTGCTGGTGTCGATGGCGATCACTGCGCTTTACGGTTGGACAGTGGAGCGCATCGCCTACCGGCCGCTCCGGCACTCGTTCCGCCTGGCGCCCATGCTCTCCGCCATCGGTATGTCATTCGTGCTGACCAATTATTCGCAGGTCGCCCAGGGCGCACGCGTCAAACCGGTGCCGCCGATCATCACCGGCGGCTATACCCTGCATGAGGGTTCTGAAGGCTTTGTCGTGCAGCTTTCTAACATCCAGATCATCGTCGTCGTCACCACGATCGTGCTGCTCGCGCTGTTCACCTGGCTGGTATCGAGCACCCGGCTCGGCCGCGACATGCGTGCCTGCGAACAGGACCAGACTATGGCCTCCCTGCTCGGCGTCGACGTCGACCGCACCATTTCCATGACGTTCGTGATTGGCGCTGCGCTCGCTGCGGTCGCCGGCATGATGTACCTGCTCTATTACGGGCTGGTCGATTTCTTCATGGGCTTTGTCGCAGGCATCAAGGCGTTTACCGCGGCCGTGCTCGGCGGCATCGGCTCGCTGCCCGGGGCGATGCTCGGTGGTCTGCTGATCGGCTTGATCGAGACGCTGTGGTCGGCCTACTTCTCGGTCGAATACAAAGACGTCGCCGCGTTCTCGATCCTGATCGTGGTCCTGATCTTCCTTCCGACCGGCCTGCTCGGCCGGCCTGAAGTCGAAAAAGTCTGATGGGCCGCAGCGTGAGCGCACCCCCCGCCGCCCAAACCTCGCGCACCCCTGGCGCCGCCTTCATCCTCAAGAAAGCGCTGATCAGCGCGTTCGTGGCGCTGGTGCTGTTTTCGCTGATGATCGGCGTGCGTACCGAGGCCGGCCCGCAGGGGCAGTTGGTCTACTGGACGCGCTTCGACGACCTCGCCGTTATGGTCGCAGCCGTGTTCGGCGGCAGCATCCTCGTCGAGCTGCTGCGGCGATGGTGGGGACCGGTCGACGCCGTCAGGGTGGTGCCACCTTCGGTGCAAAGCGCGCTGTCGCTTGCCGGACGCCTGGTCGCGCCGGCGCTGCTGGTGTTCACGTTCCTGGTGCCGGTCCTCTTCTACGATGAGCGCTACATTCTCGACCTCGCCATCCTCGTGCTGACCTATGTGATGCTCGGCTGGGGGCTGAACGTGGTGGTCGGCCTCGCCGGCCTGCTCGACCTGGGCTATGTCGCGTTCTACGCGGTCGGGCGCCTATTCCTACGCGCTGCTCGCCACCAATTTCGGGCTGTCGTTCTGGATCTGCCTGCCGCTCGCCGGCATCCTGGCGGCCTTCTGGGGCGTGCTGCTGGGCTTTCCTGTGCTGCGGCTGCGTGGCGACTATCTCGCCATCGTGACGCTGGCCTTCGGCGAGATCATCCGCCTCGTCCTGATCAACTGGCAGACCCTGACCGGCGGACCGAACGGCGTCACCGGCATTCCCCGCCCGACCCTGTTCGGCATTCCGCTGACGCCGGCCGATGACGGGCTGGCGGCCTTGCTCGGCATCGAATTCTCGCCGACGCACCGCATCGTATTTCTGTTCTACATTATCCTGGCGCTGGCGCTGCTCACCAACTGGGTCACGATCCGACTGCGCCGCCTGCCCCTCGGCCGCGCCTGGGAAGCGTTGCGCGAAGACGAAGTCGCCTGCCGCGCGCTCGGCATCAACACCACCACGACCAAGCTGACCGCATTTGCAACGGGCGCGTTGTTCGGCGGTCTTGCCGGCGCGTTCTTCGCCACAAGACAAGGCTTCATCAGCCCGGAATCCTTCACCTTCCATGAATCGGCACTGGTGCTGGCGATCGTGGTGCTGGGCGGCATGGGCTCGCAGCTCGGCGTGGCACTGGCGGCGCTCGCCATGATCGGCGGCTTCGAGCTGTTCCGCGGGCTCGACCAGTACCGCATGCTGGTGTTCGGCATGGCGATGGTGCTGTTGATGATCTGGCGGCCGCGCGGCCTGGTCGGCCATCGCGCGCCGACCGTATTCCTCAAGCATAGCCAGGCGATCTCGTCCGACCTCGTCAAGGAGGGACACGGGTGAGCGGCGATCCGATTCTCTGCGTTGATCGCCTGTCGATGCGCTTCGGCGGCATCGTCGCCGTCAACGACCTCTCCTTCGACGCCGAGCGGCGCAAGATCACCGCGCTGATCGGGCCGAACGGCGCCGGCAAGACCACCGTCTTCAACTGCATCACCGGCTTCTACAAGCCGACCTCGGGCGCCATCGGCCTTACCCATGATGACGGCCGCGCCATCCGGCTCGAGCGGCTGAACGATTTCCGGATTGCCAAACTGGCCAAGGTCGCGCGCACCTTTCAGAACATCCGCCTGTTTCCCGGGATGACGGCGCTGGAAAACCTGATGGTCGCACAGCACAACGCGCTGATGCGCGCTTCCGGGTTGACGTTCCTCGGCCTGATCGGCGCGCCGTCCTGGCACCACGCCGAACAGGCCGCGATCGATCTGGCGCGGACCTGGCTCGACCGCATCGGTCTTCTGGATCGTGCCGACGATGCCGCCGGCAACCTGCCCTATGGCGACCAGCGGCGCCTGGAGATCGCGCGCGCAATGTGCACCCAGCCCGCCTTGCTCTGCCTCGACGAGCCGGCTGCGGGATTGAATGCGCGCGAAAGCGCTGCTTTAAGCGAATTGCTGCTCTCGATCCGCGCCGACCAGGGCACCTCGATCCTTTTGATCGAGCACGACATGAGCGTGGTGATGCAAATCTCCGACCACGTCGTGGTGATGGACCACGGCATCAAGATCGCCGAAGGCACGCCGCGCGAAATCCGCGACGATCCCAAGGTGATCGCGGCCTATCTCGGCGCCGACGAGGAGGAAGCCATCGCGGTGATGGAGAGCGGGACGTGAAAGTGGTTCCGCACATTTCCCGGATGCGGTGCAGCGTGCAACGCTGCTCCGCTGTTCCGGGATCCACCTTTGTGCGCGGGAGCATGGGTCCCGGTTCTGCGTCGCACCGCTCCGCGCTGCGACGCGCCCGGGACACGGAGAGCATCGCATGACGACGCCCCTGCTCGCGATCCGCTCGCTGCGGGCGGCCTACGGCAAGATCGAGGCGCTGAAGGGCGTCGATCTCGACATCAGCGCCGGCGAGATCGTCGCCCTGATCGGCGCCAACGGCGCCGGCAAGTCGACGTTGATGATGACGATCTTCGGCCGGCCCCGTGCCCGCGCCGGCCGCATCGAATTCGACGGCCGGGACATTACCGGCGTGCCGACGCATGAGATTGCGAGGCTGCGGATTGCCCAGTCGCCCGAGGGCCGCCGGATTTTTCCGCGCATGAGCGTGGCGGAAAACCTGCAGATGGGCGCCGACGCCACCGACTCAAGCGAGGCCGATCGGGCGAGCGGCCTGGAACGTGTCTTCGCGCTGTTCCCGCGGCTCAAGGAACGCATGACCCAGCGCGGCGGCACGTTGTCCGGCGGCGAGCAGCAGATGCTGGCGATCGGCCGGGCCTTGATGAGCCGGCCGCGCCTGTTGATGCTGGACGAGCCGTCGCTGGGGCTGGCTCCCCTGATCGCGCGGCAGATTTTCGATGCGATCCGGACCCTGAACCGGCAGGACGGCCTAACCGTGCTGATCGTGGAGCAGAACGCCAACCACGCGCTGAAACTGGCCCATCGCGGCTATGTCATGGTCAACGGCCTGATCACGCTGTCCGGAACCGGCAGCGAATTGCTGCAGCGCCCGGAAATCCGCGCCGCCTATCTGGAGGGCGGCCGCCGGGAGTAGCGAAGTGGGATATCTCCCCGGGTCGTCCCCGCGAACGCGGGGACCCATACGCCGCGGCCCACCCTTTAGGGGGACGGGGTAGCTACCTTCTGCCGCAGTCAGCGCCGGTGGTTATTGGTCCCTGCTTTCGCAGGGACGACAGCATTGCTGCGGCAAGATGCGGCGAAGCGACCGTGGATTTGCCCGAAATTTGCCGATGACTTCGCCGTAAAATCAGCCGACAATAGGCGTGATTTTGGTACCCGGCCTGCCGGGTGCTTCCTGAAATCGACTGACCTGCGAGGACACCTCATGAAATCACTGAAACTTATTGGCCTGGCATTGGGCGCATCGCTGGCGCTGTCGACAACGGCGCTGGCGCAGGACATCTCCATCGCAGTGGCGGGCCCGATGACGGGCGGCGAATCCGCATTCGGCCGCCAGATGAAGAACGGTGCCGAACAATTCGTGGCCGACATCAACGCCGCCGGCGGCGTGCTCGGCAAGAAGCTGGCGCTGCAGGTCGGCGACGATGCCTGCGACCCGAAGCAGGCGCGCTCGATCGCGGAAAAATTCGCCAGCGCGAAAATCCCGTTCGTCGCCGGTCACTTTTGCTCGTCGTCGTCGATCCCGGCGTCGGAAGCCTACGCCGACGGCAACGTGCTGCAGATCACGCCGGCCTCGACCAACCCGTTGTTCACCGAGCGCAAGCTCTGGAACGTGGCGCGCGTCTGCGGCCGTGACGATCAGCAGGGCCTGGTTGCCGCCGACTACATCGTCAAGAACTACAAGGGCAAGAACATCGCCATCCTCAACGACAAGACCACTTACGGCAAGGGTCTCGCCGACGAAACCAAGAAGGCGCTCAACAAGGCCGGCGTCACCGAAAAGTTGTTCGAGTCCTACAACAAGGGCGACAAGGACTTTAACGCGATCGTGTCGCGGCTGAAGCGCGACAATATCGATCTGGTCTTTGTCGGGGGCTATCATCAAGAATCCGGCCTCATTCTGCGCCAGATGCGCGACCAGGGCCTCAAGACGGTGTTGATGGCGGGCGACGCGCTGAACGACAAGGAGTTCGCCTCGATCGCCGGTCCGGCCGCGGAGGGCACGCTGTTCACCTTCGGTCCCGATCCGCGCAACAAGGCGACCGCGAAGGCGATCGTCGAGAAGTTCAAGGGCAAGAACATCGATCCCGAAGGCTACACCCTCTACACCTACGCCGCGATGCAGGTCTGGTCGCAGGCGGTGGCGAAGGCCAAGACGACCGAGCCGAAGAAGGTCATGGAGACCATCAAGGCCGGCGAATGGGACACCGTGCTCGGCAAGCTGGGCTTCGACGCCAAGGGTGACATCAAGGTGATCGACTACGTCGTCTACAAGTGGGACGCCAAAGGCAACTACGCCGAGATCCATCCGAAGGCCTCCTGATCCCTTCGACGATCACAACATCAAACGCCCCGGCCTACCGGGGGCGTTTTTATTTTCGGTTCCGAATAATTTTTAACCGGCTGGAACAATTAGGTTCCCACGGCATTGTGGAGGGTTGGGGCTGAGTTCCATGTCATTGATTTCACGACCTTAACCGTTATTCCAGCTTGATCTGCCGCAGGGCAGCGGGTCTATTTCGTGAAATTGCATCTCAGCCAATGAGATTTTGAGATTTTGCGCGAACTGGCCGAGGAGACACCATGAGTGATCTTTCCCCTGGAGCATCTCCCTCCGCTCGCCGGGTCGCCAAACCCAAACCACCCCACACCAACGGCACATCCGATCCGATGCAGGATCTGCTGCACGCGTTGCAGGCAATGCGCGCCGGCGATTTCTCTGTACGCATGACAGGCGATCATCTCGGCATCGAGGGCAAGATTGCCGACACCTTCAACGAAATCGTCGCCTCCAACCAGCGAATGGCGCAGCAACTGGAGCACGTCGGCCAGGTCGTCGGCCGCGAAGGCAAGACGCGCCAGCGCGTCAAGTTCGACCTCTCGAGCGGCTCGTGGGCGGACATGGAAGGCTCCGTCAACACGCTGATCGACGATCTGCTGTGGCCGACCCGCGAAGTCACGCGCGCGGTCGCCGCAGTGGCACAGGGCGATCTGCTGCAGACCGTGCAACTCAACGTCGACGGCCGCCCGCTGGGCGGCGAATTTCTGCAGTCTGCCACCATCGTCAACACGATGATCAAGCAGCTCGGCGTGTTCACCTCGGAAGTGACGCGCGTGGCCCGCGAAGTCGGCACCGAGGGCAAGCTCGGCGGCCAGGCCCAGGTGCCGGAAGTGACCGGTGTCTGGAAAGACTTGACCGAGAGCGTCAACTCGATGGCCAACAACCTCACCGGCCAGGTCCGCAACATTGCCGAAGTTACCATTGCGGTCGCCAATGGCGACCTGTCGAAGAAGATCACCGTCGATGTCCGTGGCGAGATCCTGCAGCTCAAGGAAGCCATCAACACGATGGTCGACCAGCTCCGCTCCTTCGCTTCCGAAGTGACGCGCGTGGCCCGCGAAGTCGGTACCGACGGCAAGCTCGGCGGCCAGGCGATTGTCCCCGGCGTCGCCGGCACCTGGAAGGATCTGACCGACTCCGTCAACGCGATGTGCGGCAACCTCACCGCACAAGTCCGCAACATCGCCAACGTTACTACCGCTGTCGCCCGTGGCGACCTCTCGCGCAAGATCACGGTCGACGTCCGCGGCGAAATACTCGAGCTCAAGGACACCATCAACACGATGGTCGACCAGCTCAACTCGTTCGCCTCGGAAGTGACGCGCGTGGCGCGCGAGGTCGGCACCGAAGGCAAGCTCGGCGGTCAGGCCCAAGTGCCTGGTGTGGCCGGCACCTGGAAGGACCTCACCGACAACGTCAACTTCATGGCTTCCAACCTGACGGCGCAGGTTCGCAACATCGCCGATGTCGCGACCGCCATTGCCGGCGGCGACCTTTCCAAGAAGATCACGGTGAACGTCTCGGGCGAAATCCTTCAGTTGAAGGAAACGCTGAACACGATGGTCGATCAGCTCAATGCCTTTGCTGGCGAAGTGACGCGCGTGGCCCGCGAAGTCGGCACCGAAGGACGGCTCGGCGGTCAGGCCAACGTGCTCGGCGTCGCCGGCACCTGGAAGGACCTCACCGAGAGCGTCAACTCGATGGCCTCCAACCTGACGGCGCAGGTCCGCAACATCGCCGAGGTGACGACCGCGGTCGCCAATGGCGACCTGTCTAAAAAGATCACGGTGGACGTCCGCGGCGAAATTCTGGAGTTGAAAGACACCATCAACACGATGGTCGACCAGCTCAACGCGTTTGCCGGCGAAGTGACGCGCGTGGCGCGCGAAGTCGGCACCGAAGGCAAGCTCGGCGGCCAGGCCAACGTGCGCGGCGTCGCCGGCACCTGGAAGGACCTCACCGACAACGTCAATTCGATGGCCGGCAACCTCACCGCTCAGGTTCGCAACATCGCCGAAGTCGCGACCGCGGTGGCGAAGGGCGACCTGTCGAAGAAGATCACGGTCAACGTCTCGGGCGAAATCCTTCAGTTGAAGGAAACGCTGAACACGATGGTCGACCAGCTCAACGCCTTTGCATCAGAAGTGACGCGCGTCGCACGCGAGGTCGGCACCGACGGCAAGCTCGGCGGCCAGGCCCAGGTGACCGGCGTCGCCGGCACCTGGAAGGACCTGACCGACTCCGTGAACTCGATGGCCGGCAATCTGACCGCCCAGGTGCGCAACATCGCGGAAGTGGCGACCGCGATTGCCGGCGGCGACCTCTCGCGAAAAATCACCGTCGACGTGCGCGGCGAAATTCTGCAGCTCAAGGAAACGCTGAACACGATGGTCGACCAGCTCAACCGCTTTGCGGGCGAAGTGACCCGCGTGGCGCGCGAGGTCGGCACCGAGGGACGGCTCGGCGGCCAAGCCAACGTGCCCGGCGTCGCCGGCACCTGGAAGGACCTCACCGACAACGTCAACTCGATGGCGGGCAACCTGACCGGCCAGGTCCGCAACATCGCCGAAGTGACTACGGCGGTAGCGAAGGGCGACCTGTCGAAGAAGATCACGGTCGACGTCAAGGGCGAGATTCTCGAACTGAAGAACACCGTCAACACGATGGTGGACCAGCTCAACGCCTTCGCCTCGGAAGTGACGCGCGTGGCGCGCGAGGTCGGCACCGAAGGCAAGCTCGGCGGCCAAGCCCAGGTGCCTGAAGTCGCCGGCACCTGGAAGGACCTGACCGACAACGTCAACTTCATGGCCTCGAACCTGACGGCACAGGTCCGCAACATCGCCGAGGTCGCAACCGCGATCGCCGGCGGCGACCTCTCCAAGAAGATCACGGTGGACGTCCGCGGCGAGATCCTGCTGCTGAAGGACACCCTCAATACGATGGTCGAGCAGCTACGCTCCTTCGCCGCCGAAGTGACGCGCGTGGCGCGCGAGGTCGGTACCGAGGGACGGCTCGGCGGCCAGGCCGTGGTGCCCGGCGTCGGCGGCACCTGGAAGGATCTGACCGACAACGTCAACCTGCTGGCGGCCAACCTCACCACGCAGGTGCGCAACATCGCGGAAGTCACGACCGCCGTGGCGCGCGGCGACCTGTCGCGCAAGATCACCGTGGACGTGAAGGGCGAAATCCTCGAACTGAAGAACACCATCAACACGATGGTCGACCAGCTCAACGCCTTTGCCGGCGAAGTGACCCGCGTGGCGCGCGAGGTCGGCACCGAGGGCAAGCTCGGCGGTCAGGCGCAGGTCCCGGGCGTCGCCGGCACCTGGAAGGACCTCACCGACACCGTCAACTTCATGGCGGCGAATTTGACCGAACAGGTCCGCGGCATCGTCAAGGTGGTGACGGCGGTGGCCAACGGCGACCTGAAGCAGAACCTGACGGTGAAATCGAAGGGCGAAGTCGCAGCCCTTGCCGACACCATCAACAACATGACCGAGACGCTCGCGACCTTTGCCGATCAGGTCACCAGCGTGGCGCGCGAAGTCGGCGTCGAGGGGCGGCTCGGCGGCCAGGCCAACGTGCCCGGCGCGGCCGGCACCTGGAAGGACCTCACCGGCAACGTCAACCTGCTCGCCGCCAACCTGACCTCGCAGGTGCGCTCGATCGCCGAGGTGGCAACCGCCGTGACCAAAGGCGACCTGACCCGCTCGATCCAGGTCGACGCCCGCGGCGAAGTGGCCGAACTCAAAGACAACATCAACACCATGATCGGCAACCTGCGGCTCACCACCCAGGTGAACACCGAGCAGGACTGGCTGAAGACAAACCTCGCAAGATTCACCAACATGTTGCAGGGCCAGCGCGAGCTGTCCACCGTCGGCCGGCTGCTGTTGACCGAACTGGCGCCGCTCGTCAACGCGCATATGGGCGTGATCTACCAGGTCGAGAACGCCGAGAGCCCGCAATTGCACCTGCTCTCGTCCTACGCCGGCGACGGCGCCCATCCGCATCCGCAAGTCGTTCAGTTCGGCGAAGGATTGATCGGCCAATGCGCCATGGACAAGCGCCAGCGGCTGGTGTCGGACATCCCTCGCGATACGGCGCCGGTGAATTCGGCACTGCTACGCGCGATCCCGAAAAACATCGTCGTGCTTCCGGTGCTGTTCGAAAACCAGGTGAAGGCCGTGATCGAGCTTTCCTCGATCTCGTCGTTCACGACGTCACAGATGACCTTCCTGGAGCAGCTCACCGACAGCATCGGCATCGTGCTCAACTCGATCGAGGCCACGATGCAGACCGAGGGCCTGTTGAAGCAATCCCAGCAGCTCGCCGGTGAACTGCAGACACAGCAGAAGGAATTGCAGCAGACCAACGAACAGCTCGAACAGAAGGCCCAGCAGCTCGCCGAACGCAACGTCGAGGTGGAACGAAAGAACCAGGAAATCGAACAAGCGCGGCGCGCGCTTGAGGAAAAGGCAACGGAACTTGCGCTGACATCGAAGTACAAGTCCGAATTCCTTGCCAACATGTCGCACGAGCTGCGCACGCCGCTCAACAGCATCCTGATCCTCGGCCAGCAGCTTACCGAAAACCCCGACGGCAATCTGTCGCTGAAGCAGGTCGAGTTCGCCCGCACCATCCACGGCGCCGGCACCGATCTTCTCAACCTGATCAGCGACATCCTCGACCTGTCAAAGATCGAATCCGGCACGGTGACGGTCGATGCCGAGGAAATCCTGACGTCGAGCCTGCTGGAGACCGTCGGACGGCCGTTCAAGCACGAGGCCGAAAATCGCCACCTCTCGTTCAGCATCAATGTCGACGAGACCCTTCCCCGCAGCATGGTGACCGACTCCAAGCGCCTGCAGCAGGTGCTGAAGAACCTGCTGTCGAACGCATTCAAGTTCACCGCGGAGGGCGGCGTGAAGTTGAACGTATCGGCCGCCCTTGGCGGCTGGAGCGCCGAGCACCCGATCCTCAATCACGCACCCGCTGTCGTCGCCTTCGACGTGACGGACACCGGCATCGGCATTCCCCTGGAAAAGCAGAAGCTGATCTTCGAGGCGTTCCAGCAGGCGGACGCCGGCACCAGCCGCAAATACGGCGGTACCGGCCTCGGCCTTGCCATCAGCCGCGAACTCGCGAGCCTGCTCGGCGGCGAAATTCATCTTCGCAGCGCGCCCAGCAAGGGCAGCACTTTCGTGCTTTACCTGCCGTTGCATTATTCCGGCCCCACCGTTGCGCCGCGCTCCCCTGCCTCGTCGGCATTCACACCCGCGCCTGCGCTGCAGGCGACACAAGAGCGCGCCGTCGAGCAATTGCCGGACGACCGCCTCGATCTCGCGCCGGGAGACAACATCCTCCTGATCGTCGAGGACGATCCGCATTATGCGCGGGTCCTGATCGATCTGGCCCGCGACAAGGGGTTCAAGGTACTGGTCGCGAGCCGCGGCGCCGAAGCGCTCGAGCTCGCCAAGCAGTTCCAGCCGACGGCGGTTTCGCTCGATGTGTTCCTGCCTGACATGCTGGGCTGGACCGTGCTGAGCCAACTCAAGCACAGTCCGCTGACGCGGCACATTCCGGTGCAGATCATCACGCTTGACGAAGACCGCCAGCATGCGCTGGCGCGCGGCGCGTTTTCCTTCGTCAACAAGCCGACGACGACCGAGGGCGTCAGCGCGGCGCTGTCGCAGATCAAGGAATACGCCAAGCCCCGCCGCAAGCGCCTGCTGATCGTGGAGGACAATGCCGCCGAGCAAATGAGCATCACCGAGTTGCTCGGCCATGACGACATCGAGATCCTCACCGCCGATACTGGCGCCGATGCCTTGTCGACGTTGCGGAACCAGCCCTGCGACTGTGTCGTGCTCGATCTGCGATTGCCTGACATGAGCGGCTTCGAGGTGCTTGACCGGCTTCGCAACGACGAAACTCTATCGAACGTGCCGGTCGTGGTGTTCACGGGGCGGGAACTTTCGGCCGAGGAGGATGCGGAACTTCACACCATGGCGAGGAGCATCGTGGTGAAAGGCGTCGAGTCGCCGGAACGCCTGCTCGACGAAACGTCGCTGTTTTTGCACCGTGTGATCACGGAATTGCCCGTCGAGAAGCAGAGAATGCTCGAAAAGCTCAATAGCTCCGATGAGGATCTTGTTGGCAAGACCGCGCTTCTGGTTGACGACGACGCCCGCAACATTTTCGCGCTATCAAGCGTTCTCGAACGGCGCGGGATGAAGGTGCTGACCGCGACGACGGGCCATGAGGCCATCGCTCTGGTCGAATCAAATCCAAATATCGCAATCGTGCTGATGGATATCATGATGCCGCAGATGGACGGATATCAGACCATCGGTGTCATCCGCGAAAATCCGTCCTTCAGCCGCCTGCCGATCATTGCGCTGACCGCCAAGGCGATGAAGGGCGACCGCGAGAAATGCCTCGAAGCCGGCGCTTCGGACTATCTCGCCAAACCCGTCAATACCGAGCAGTTGCTGCTCGCCATCCGAATGTGGTTGCACCGCTGACGGGCGTAAGCAGATGATGGATCAAGAGAAGGTAAACATTCTTCTAGTTGACGATCAGCCGGCGAAGCTGCTCGCCTATGAGGTCATCCTGAAAGAACTCGGCGAGAACCTGGTCAAGGCCTCGTCCGGGCGCGAAGCGCTCGAATTCCTGCTCAAGAACGATGTTGCCATCATCCTGGTCGACGTCTGCATGCCGGAACTCGACGGGTTCGAGCTCGCCGCCATGATCCGCGAACATCCCCGCTTCCAGAAGACGGCGATGATCTTCATCTCCGCGATCCAGGTCAGCGACATCGACCGGCTGCGCGGCTATGAGATGGGCGCGGTCGACTACGTTCCGGTGCCTGTGGTGCCCGAAGTGTTGCGCGCCAAGATCAAGGTGTTCGCGGAGCTCTATCGCAAAACGCGCCAGCTCGAACAGCTCAACGTCGAACTCGAGGACCGGGTTCGCGCACGCACCGCCGAACTCGAGGAATCGCACGCCAGGCTTCTGGAAAGCGAACAGCGCCGCAGTCTGGCGATCGCGGCCGGAAAGATGGGCTCCTGGGACTGGGACTGGGTCAATGGCGACTTTATGTGGGACGAAGGCCAATATCAGATCCTCGGCGTCGATCCCGGCAAGTTCGAACTGACGCCGGCCAATATCCAGGCGCTGCTTCACCCTGACGACGTTCATGAATTGCACGAGGCGTGGGCCAGCTTCGCCCGGGGCGCGAAATCATACGAAGCGGAATTCCGCATCATCCGGCCGAATGGCGAGGTGCGCTGGTGCGCGGGAACGGCGGCGGCAAGTACCGACAAGGGCGGCCGCGTCATCCGCGTCAGCGGCGTCACCGTCGACATCACCGAACGCAAGCAGGCCGAAGAGCGGCAAAGCCTGCTGGCGCGGGAGGTCGACCACCGCGCCAAGAACGCGCTGGCGCTCGCGCAATCCATCGTCCGATTGACGCGCGGCGACAATGTGAAAAGCTACGTCCGTTCCGTCGAAGGACGGATCAATGCGCTGGCGCGCGTGCACACCGTGCTCTCGCTCTCGAGCTGGCAGGGCGCCGAAATACGCAAACTGATCGATGAGGAGCTGGCGCCCTATTCCACCGGCGACCAGATCGACTTGTCCGGCCCGGAGATCCATCTCGAGCCGGCGACGGCTCAAACGGTTGCACTGGCGCTGCACGAGCTCGTAACCAATTCGGCGAAGTACGGCGCGCTGTCTGCGTTGTCGGGCCGGCTGTCGGTGTGTTGGGAAGACCAGGCGGGCCTTCTCAAGATCATATGGTCGGAGACTGGCGGGCCACATGTCGAGAAGCCGGTGTCGCGAGGGTTCGGAACCAGAAGCGTCATCGCCAGCATCGAGTCGCAGCTCGGTGGCCGGGCGGAATTCGACTGGCGCCCGGAAGGCCTCGTGTGCCGCCTGTCGGTTCCGTTGTCGCAACGGCAGTTTGGCGCCGATCCGGTTTCGATCCTTGAGGCTGCTGTCGATGGCAATGGTCTGCGACGCGCTGAGCGGTAAGACTGTCGATCGCACGCATCAAATCCGGCGGACGAAACGGCTTCTGCAGACAGATGACGTCGGAAAGTTCTGGCGTTTCGGACAGAAGGTCCAGCGCGGTCATTCCCGAAATCGCAATGACAGGCAGGTCCGGCACGCGGGCGCGCACCGCTGCAATCAGATCGGAGCCGTTAGTGCCCTGCAAAAAGATGTCGACGATCGCAAGGTCGAAGCTCGCATCTTCGAACAGCTTCAATGCGGATGCGGCGCTGTCTGCCTCGACGATTTCAAAACGATGGATACGCAGCACGATAGAAATCATCGTGCGGACGTCGGCCTGATCGTCAACAACAAGCACGCGGGGCATCGAAGCCTCCCGGGTCGATCGCACGAGCTTACGACGCGAATCCGTGGTTTCGGCGGTTCCGCAGTCTTTATTCGGCCGGTCGGTAAAGAGGTGGTTACCTCAATCGGCTTCCCTGCTGTTTCCTTCAGGTGATACGTGACCTTGGGTTGATTCCCGCCGCGGCGTCGCTAGCGTAGCTTGGCGGTGCGGTTCCTACTGGTATCATGTCCGGCCGCATCGGATGCATTGTTGTTGCGGGTCTTATAGCTTCTGTGATGGCGCGTTCGCTGCCAGTTTGGCCGGAAGACGATATGGGTAACGAGCGCAACATCTTTCTTTCCACGATGAAGGCGACGCGCAGCGATCGCACGGCTGCGCTGGCCGTGGTCGGCTTCTCGGCGGTGCTGTTCGCCTGCGCCGTGCCATTTGCCGGCGTGCCGCTTGCCCCGGTGCCCGCGTTCGTCGCCAGCTACCAGTCCGCATTGGCGATCAACGACCTGATCACCGCTGTCCTGCTGTTTTCACAGTTCGCGATGACCCGCTCACGGGGGCTGCTGTTGCTGGCGAGCGGATATTTGTTCACGGCGATGGCGGCCATCGTCCATGCCCTCACCTTTCCCGGCCTGTTCGCGCCCGGTGGGCTGCTCGGTGCGGGACCGCAGACCACCGTTTGGCTCTACATGGTCTGGCACGGCGTATTCCCGCTACTGGTGCTGGGTTATGCGCTACTGAGGGCGACGGACAACGAGGAGATACGAGGCTCGGCCGGCACGGCCGTCGTTACGAGCATCGTTGCGGTCAGTGTCGCGATGGCCGCATTCACCTGGCTCGTCACCGCCCAGCACGATCGTCTGCCGATCCTTCTAAGCGGCGGTCATTACACGCCCATCATGCTAGGCGTGGTCTCGACCGTATGGTGCCTGAGCTTCGCTGCATTGACGGTGCTGTGGCTTCGCAGGCCTCATTTCGTTCTCGACGTCTGGCTGATGGTCGTGATGAGCGCCTGGTTGTTCGACATCGCCCTGTCGGCGATGCTGAACGTGGCGCGGTTCGATGTCGGCTTCTATCTCGGCCGCATCTACGGCCTCTGCGCCGCGAGTTTCGTGCTCGCCGTGCTGCTCGTCGACAACGTCGGCCTGCAAGCCAAGCTCGCGCGTCTGCTCGGAACATCGCGTACGGAAAGCAAGCGAACGGAGCAGGCGCTCGACCAGGAGATGGAGGAACGGCGGCGCATATTCGAATCTTCGAACGACCTCATCCTGGTAAGCGATTCTGTGGGGAATTTGATCCAGGTCAGCCCGAGCGTCAGCGACATCCTTGGCTATCAGCCCTCGGAAATGGTTGGGCACAACGCGATCAAGTTCATCCACCCCGACGACCTCGAACACACCCGCAGGGAGATGCGGGCGGGGCGACGGGGACAAAGCAAGCGCAATTTCGAGACGCGCTATATCAGCAAGGAGGGGAAGACCGTCGCGCTGAACTGGACCGGCACGTGGTCGGAGCCGGTCCGCCGCCATTTCTTCATCGGCCGCGACCTGACCGAAAAGCAGGCTGCGGAAGCCCAATTGCGGCATGCGCAGAAGATGGATGCGGTCGGCCAGCTCACAGGCGGCGTGGCGCACGACTTCAACAACATCCTGACCGTGATCACCGGCACCATCGGCATTCTAGAAGAAGCGGTCGCCGATCAGCCCCAGCTCGCCGCCGTAACCAAGCTGATCGATGAGGCCGCCGAACGCGGGGCCAATTTGACCAAGCATCTGCTCGCCTTTGCACGCAAGCAGCCGCTGCAGCCCGTCGAAGTCGACGTCAATGCGCTGGTGCTGGAGGCGGCCAAGCTGCTGCACCCCACGCTCGGCGAACACATCGAAATCACGCCGCTACTGGCCGAGGATGCGTGGACCGCGCTGGCCGATCCGAACCAGCTCACCACGGCCGTCCTCAATCTGGCCATCAACGCGCGTGACGCCATGCCCAATGGCGGCAAGCTTGCGCTCGAGACCAGCAATGTCTTTCTCGACGAAACCTATGCGAGCATGCAGAGCGAGGTCACATCAGGCAATTACGTGATGATCGCAGTCAGCGACACCGGCTCCGGAATCCCGCCCGCGCTGCTCGAACGGGTATTCGAACCCTTTTTCACGACCAAGGAAGTCGGCAGGGGCACCGGCCTCGGGCTGAGCATGGTGTTCGGCTTCGTCAAGCAGTCGGGCGGCCACGTCAAGATCTACAGTGAGGAAGGCCACGGCACCTCCGTCAAGATCTATTTGCCGCGGGCAACGGGATTGCAGCAGACCGCGGCGGAAGCGCTGGTCTCGGGAAATATCGAGGGCGGCACCGAAACTGTCCTCGTCGTCGAGGACGATGCGCTGGTGCGGCGCTATGTGATCACCCAGATCGAGAGCCTGGGCTACACCACCCTGGAGGCAGCCAACGCTTCCGATGCGTTGCGCATCATCGACGATGTCCCGAACGTCGACCTGCTGTTTACCGACGTAATCATGCCCGGCATCATGAACGGCCGCCAGCTCGTCGACGAAGCGCTGAAGCGCCGGCCTGACCTCAAGACGCTCTACACCTCGGGATATACCGAAAACGCCATCGTCCATCACGGCCGCCTGGATTCCGGCGTGTTGCTGCTGGCGAAGCCCTATCGCAAATCCGAGCTTGCCCGGATGATCCGGCTGGCGCTTGCCAGTTGAAGCAAGCCCGGCGGCTGATATATCCGTGGATGGCACGCCAAAACGGATGCAGCCCCACGGACCGGCGCTTTGAAAAACCTGCTCACCGATATTTCCGGCGTTCGCGTCGGCCACGCCCATGACGCTAGCGTCGCCTCGGGCGTCACCGCGATCCTGTTCGACTCGCCCGCAGTGGCCTCGATCGACGTGCGCGGCGGCGGCCCCGGCACCCGCGAGGAAGCGCTGCTCAGCCCTGAGAGCACCGTCGAGGCAATCGACGGCATCGCGCTTGCCGGCGGTTCAGCGCTCGGACTGGATGCCGCCGGCGGCGTGCAGGCCTGGCTTGCCGAACAGGGGCGCGGTTTTCGCATCCGTGACGCAGTCATCCCGATCGTTCCGGGCGCGATCTGCTTCGATCTGCTCAACGGCGGCAACAAGGCATGGGGACGCTTTCCCCCCTATCGCGATCTCGGCTACGCCGCGGCCAATGCAGCGGCTGCCGATTTCGCGCTCGGCAGCGTCGGCGCCGGCCTTGGCGCGACCACTGCCAATTTCAAGGGCGGCCTCGGCTCCGCTTCGGCACAGACCGACGGCGGCGTGACCGTCGGCGCGCTTGCGGTGGTCAATGCGGTGGGCAGCGTGACGATCGGCGACGGCCCGTGGTTCTGGGCGGCGCCGTTCGAGAAGGACAACGAGTTTGGCGGGCGAGGACTGCCGCCCTCGTTCACGCCCGATATGCTGAGAGCCCGCCTCAAGGGTGCGCCGTTAGCCACTCCGTCGCAGAACACCACGCTGGTGGTCGTCGTCACCGATGCGGTGCTGACCAAACCGCAGGCCAGGCGGCTCGCAATGATCGCGCAAACCGGCATGGCGCGCGCCATCTATCCCGTGCATGCGCCGCTGGACGGCGACGTGGTGTTTGCCGCCGCGACCGGCAAGAAGCCGATCGATCCACTGTTCGGCCTCACCGAACTCGGCATGGTGGCTGCCAATACGGTCGCGCGCGCAATCGCGCGCGGCGTCCATGCTGCGACCGCGCTACCTTTTCCGGGTGCGCTCCCGGCATGGAGCGATCGGTTCGGTTAGAGCATGGTCCGCTCAGGCGCTGACCGAGAGCGAGGCGGTGGCCGCGGACGCAATCGCCTTGGCTTCGCGCTGAATCATCTGCTCGATGAAATTGTAGGACGATGTCGCTGATGCGGACGAGCTTCCGGAAGCCGGCGACGTCATCGCCACTTTCGAGCCATCCGCATAGGTCAGCGACGTCGTTACCGAACCGTCGCTGTTGGTGACGGTCGTGGTGGTGGCACCTTGCCATGTCTGGGAGACTGGATCGGAGCCTGATCCATCACTACCGCCCGCCTCATCGCGATCGCGATGATGGCCCTTGTCGGGCCGGAGCGCCGATGCCAGCTCCTTGATGCTGACCGAGCCGTCGCCGTCCTGATCGAGTTTTCCGAACACGCTATCGGCCTGCCCAATGTTGGTGCCGCCCGCGCCAAGCGCCTCTTCGAATTCCGTCTTGCTGATCTTGCCATCACCGTCGCCGTCGATCTGCCCGAACAGGTCCTTCAGCGCGGCGTGGCGGGTCTTTAAGGCCGTCCCCGATCCTCCCGAGGACTGGCTTTGCGCGTCAAGCAGCGCGCTCATGGTTTCCGGCGATATCGTCGAAAAGCCGTTGCTTGAGCCTGCCTCTGGACCGATCGAAGCCGGCGCAGTTGGGGACGACTGGCCGAAGCTTGCGAAGTTCTGGCTGAGGCCGGTGGTTGGCGCAGACGATTTCGACGACGTCAGCGCCTTGAGGGCATCGATGGCCGATGACGCGGCGCCCAGAGCAAAGAACATGGCGGAACTCCAACAATGCCGCGCGTAAAGCGGCCCACAGCTCGTGTTCCGTTTTCCTCAGCAAGCGCCATGCCATGAAGAAAAAGCCAATAAAATCGGGCTTTCCTTCACCCCTTCCGGTCCAGCGAAGTCGGCAATAGCTGCCCGCCGCGGCAGATTTTTCCGCCCACAGGAGACGGCGGCGCCGCGCATTGCCCCGGGCCCTCCTGCATGTTACGCGGGGCCGTTCCTCCTTCTCGCAAGCCTTTCGGGAAAACGCACATGTCCCAGCAGTTTGTGTCGCGTCCCCTGGTCATCGCACCGTCGATCCTGGCGGCGGATTTCGCCAAGCTCGGCGAGGAAGTCCGCGCTGTGGACGCGGCGGGCGCTGACTGGATCCATCTCGACGTGATGGACGGACATTTCGTGCCGAACATTTCCTACGGCCCCGATGTCATCAAGGCGATGCGCCCGCATACCAAGAAGATTTTCGACGCGCATCTGATGATCTCGCCCTGCGACCCCTACCTCGAAGCGTTTGCCAAGGCCGGCTGCGATCACATCACCGTCCACGCCGAGGCCGGCCCGCATCTGCACCGCTCGCTGCAGGCAATCCGCGCGCTCGGCAAGAAGGCCGGCGTCTCGCTCAACCCGGGCACGCCGGCGAGCGCGATCGAATATGTTATCGACCTGATCGATCTGGTGCTTGTGATGTCGGTCAATCCCGGCTTCGGCGGCCAGGCCTTCATCAAATCCGCGCTTAGCAAGGTCAGCGACGTCAGGGCTATGGCCGCGGGACGTCCGATCGACATCGAAGTCGATGGCGGCGTCGGTCCTGATGTCGCCGGCCAGTTGGCCGCAGCCGGCGCCAATGCGCTGGTCGCGGGCTCGGCGGTGTTCAAGGGCGGCACTGTGGACAGCTACAAAGCCAACATATCCGCGATCCGCAACGCGGCGGCGCTGGCGCGCGGCGAAGCGGTCTAGCCACCTCAATGTCGCCCCTGCGAACGCAGGGACCCATACCCACCAGCCTACATTGTTGAAAACGTAGCCGTCGCTCGAGTGCCCATTCCGCCGGCCGCGGCGTATAGGCCCCTGCGTTCGCAGGGGCGACGGCGATAACGTCGAAAAAGAGCCGGCAGGAAAGCCACACTCGGGCGCGCAGTGAGCCATGGAACCCGAAAGTCCACGCTCCGGCCACAAAGCTTCACGCATCTCGCCATAAACGCGGACCAGCATCCCGCTTTCCACGGACGGGACAGAAATATGATCAAGGCCTTCACCACAGCCGCAATGCTCCTGGTACTCGCGCCCTCTGCCGCGCTCGCGCAGCGCGCAGGCGACGCGGCCCTCGGCGCCGTGGCCGGCGCCGTCGTGCTGGGGCCGATCGGGGCTGTCGCCGGCGCCTTCGTCGGCTATACGGCCGGGCCTTCGATATCGCGCTCGTGGGGACTGGAAGGCTCGCGCTCGTCGCGGCACCGCAGACAGGCTTCAAGGGACAGCGTGCGAGGCGCCAGGGCGGAAGCGGTAGGCCCCGCATCCAATTCCGCCGGTCAGGCCGAACGGAGCAGCCGCGTCACCAGCTATCCCGTGCCGAACCCGCCGCGCTCCGGCACAACGCTGCCTCCGGTCCAGACACTCGATTGAGCGCGCGCCGTCTGATCGCGGCGTTACGTCCTAAGCGGCCGTAATCGCATTGACGTTTTCCGGCGCGAAGAACTCAGCAGGTGATATTGTTCCGGCATTCATCCGCGCGAACGCATCCATAGCTTTCTGATTGCCGTGAATCGCGCCAAGGAGGTGCTGCATATCCGGTGGCGGTGGTTCCAGCGTCGCCAGCATGCAGGTGAATTCATACATTGCCGCCACCCGTGTATCGCGCGCGCGATGGTACTCGCTCATCGCCGCGTCGAACGGCTGCGCTCCCGAGAAGGCCCTGTCGAGCGCGACCGCGCAGAGCTCGGCGTCATGGAAGGCGTCCATGATTCCTTGTCCGGTGATGAAGTCCCGGTTGTAGCCCGCGTCGCCCACGAGCACCCAGCCGGGGCCGTAGGGCTTGCGAAAGTAGTTCGGCACCGCCGCACCGACGAAGCGCGCTTCCCGCTTGGCTTCGTGCAGGCGGTCGGCGAACGCCGGCGCCAACGCGATGGTCTTCAGGTAATTCCCTTCGATGTCCTTCTTGCAATCGTCGAACCTTGCGTATGGCCAACCGACGATCACCATCGTCAGCCCGTCATGGGTTGGAGCGGCGGCAAATCCGGTCCCGTCACGGATATATTGCTCAAACTTGCCGAACATCGGTAGTCCGCTCCAGTAGGTGTAATACGCGACGAGCAGAATGGGTTTCTCGTCATAGTGCTCTGGCCGGACCGCCTCGGCCACGAACGAGTGTCTGCCGTCGGCGCCGACGACGATTTCAGCGCGCTCGGCGATAGGGCCGCCATGCTTCGAGCGGCCCTTGATGCCGACCGCCCGTCCGTCCTCGATCAAGATTTCATCCACGGCGAAGCCTTCGCGAACTTCCGCGCCGGACTGAGCCGCAGCATCGACGAGCAGCTTGTCGAGTATCGTGCGGCGCGGACAGTACGCAACCGGAGCTTCACTCGTGCCTGGCGCGCCCACAATCGTGAAAGGACCAAAGTCGAAAGCATAGCTGTCGATCGGCGGGCACCCGGTCGCAGTCAGACGATCGAGAAGGCCCCAACTGGACAGGGCACTTACGCCAAGGGGATGCAAGATGTGCGTAGAGACCGTGTCGCTCGGAAAAGTTGCGCGGTCGACCACGAGAACCCGATATCCTTTCCGGGCCAGCAGCATTGCGGTCGGCGATCCCGCGCAGCGGGCGCCCACTACGATTGCGTCGAATGCTTTGGTCATCGCGGCTCTCTCCTTGTGCTGACAAATCAGACGCGGGCTCGGCGCATCGCGGATCCGCGGCGTACCATTGCTGTGGTGCTAGAGAGAAACGGGAGCAGGCGCTTCGGGAGAACGCCCCAATCAGGCCCTTGCAATCGTATGGGTGATCTTCCCCATTCGCGGGCGCCGTAGGTATGGCACGATCGCGACGTGTTAAAGCCGGCGGCAAGCCGCCGGGAAGGAGAAACGATATGAGCGATACATTCGAGGGGCGTTGTCTCTGCGGTGCCGTACGCTTCCGTGCGGCTGGGCGCCCGAAATGGGTCCTGTGGTGCCACTGCGAGAGTTGCCGGCGCCATACCGGGGCGCCGGCATCCGTCTTCGTTGCCTTCGACGACTCCGCCGTCACGGTAACAAGCGGAGCGATCAGTAAATACAATTCATCGCCGGGCGTGGAGCGCGGGTTCTGCGCAAGGTGCGGCTCGACCCTGACCTGCGCGAACCAGCGACGGCCCAATGAGACACACTTTCATCTCGGCGCGTTCGAAGAACCCGAGAAGCTCAAGCCCACGGGAGAGGCGTTTGCAGGCGAAAGGCTCCCGTGGTTGCGCCCGGAAGCCGCGTCCGGCTCGCCCGTTTGACCGTCCGAAGCTGATCGAAACCTTCGACCTCAATCTCAGTGTTCAGATCAGCTTGTGTCGGCACGCAAAGGCCGCCGCCGCGGCTCGCGAGGGGACATCAAGCTTGGCGAGGATGTTGCTGACGTGCCGGTCGACCGTCTTCTCGCTTCGGGAGAGCCTGCCAGCAATCGCCTTGTTGGTTTCGCCGGCGGCGACCAGGCGAAGAACATCAAGCTCACGCGGGGTCAGGCGATACACATTGCTGCAAGCGACGCCCTTCGTCAGCGAGCCGATCTGCGTGAGATCGGGGCCGGCACCCAAACGCTCGAAAATGGTCCGGGCCGCGTCGAACTCCAGATCGGCAGCGTCCTCGTCTCCGAGGGCGCGGCAGGCCTGTCCCATCAGCACGCGCACGCGCGCAGCCGCGTAGGGCGCCGGGATCCCCTGCCACACTTCGAAGGCACGGCGCAGCGAACCGAGTGCGGCCCGCGCGTCCCCTTCGGCGAGGTCCACCGCTCCGCAGGCCTGCGCGGCAATTGCATCCGGCACGCTCGTATCGAAGCTCCGCGCAATGTCCTCGAGTTCTCGGCAGGCGTTGCGTGCGTCCTGAACGTCACCGGCGGCCAAGGTGATCTCGATATAGGCGGGCAGCAAACCCATGCGTTTCAGGCGGTTCGCCGTCGTGCCTGCGACGCGGCGAATGGCGGTAACGGCCGCGTCGGGCCGTCCCTGCACAAGGCGCAGCAACGCTAAGCCCGGTTGGGGCTCCAGGCCGAGCTGGCTCGCGCCTCGATACGCCTCTTCAGCCGCTGCAAACTCCCCTTTCAGACGATGGACCTCTGCCTGCCGGTAGAGCGCTCCGGCGGCAGCCCGCCGGTCGAAGCCCTGCGACCGCGCGCAGGCGCGCCGCGCTTCCTCGATCGCCTCAGGCCAGGCGCCCTGCAACTGCAGGATCTCCGCGCGATGCACTTGGCAAACCCCGGCGAAGGCGACCATATCGGGCTGGCCCTCGCACCACCGCGCCAGGGCGCCTGTCCATTCGCGGGCTCGGTCGAGTGCGTATACCTGCTGACAGGCCGCGATCACGCTGCAATACATCAAGCCAGTCACCAGCGGCGATAGCTCTCCAGCAGTGACCATGACCATGGTCTCATCCAAGAGCGCGAGTCCGGCTCCGAGCTGCGCCTGCTGCAGTCGTATGCGGCCCTGCTGGTGGCGGGCACAGGCGACGAGGTCCGGGTCGCCACAGCGCTCGCCGACTGCGGCGGCCTCGGCTGCAGCGGCGAACGCGGCCTCGTACTCACCAGATCCGAGGCGTTGCTCGACGACCGGCAGCAGCAAATAGCCCCGCTCGGCGCATTTGCGCGTGTCACGCTCCAGCAAACGTTGAGCACGGGAAAACCAGCCGCTCGCACGGCCCATCTCGCCGCGCATTAGCAGGCGAAAGCCGAGCCAGAACGCGCAACGGACGGCGCGAAGACGCCGGGGAGCATCCCGGTGCGTATTGTAGGCCCGTTCGAGCGCCTTGAGATAATCCTCGTCCCGGCCGACCAAGTATGCGGTCATCGCCAGCAGTTCGAGAGCTTCGGCAGTTAGCGAGGTTTCCTGGTCGGCGCGCAAGAACGCCTGGTAAGCGTCGGCCCAGGCGCGCTGTCGATAATATTCACGGGCCAGATCGAGGTCGCCGGATTTGCTCGCACCTCCGCGCTTCTGCTGGCCCGGACACCGCTTCATGCGTTTGCTCCAGTCCCCCAAGAGATAAGCGGACCCATGAGATTTGCCAAAGCATCATATGCGGAACAGTCGACAGGCAGGATGCCTTTCGCGCGAGTGGATTTCCGATGGCGGGAAAACGGGCTTTGTCTTGCAAGTCGGTTTCAGAAGGATCGTCAGTGCTTGCGCGGTGCTTCCAGCCCCTTGAGCACGAGCGCCAGCAGCGCATCGATCCGTGCCGGGGCACCCGGCTCGTTCCATTCCTCGGCATGGGCGGGATGGTGGAAGCGGCTGGTGGCGTCGAAAATGGCGCGCGCCGAAACCATGATGTCGGCGACCTCGAATTCACCCTGCTTCACGCCGTCGGAGAGGATCCGGGCAATCTGATCGACCAGGCAGTCCTTGTGGCAGCTCACGGATCTGCAGGCCTCCCGCGCCAACGCCAGGTAAGTCGCAAACATCTCGGGATCGTCGCTGAGCCGCTTGTGCTTGATCGAGAACATCGTGCGCAGCCACTTCTCCAGCCGGGCGGGCGCCGGGCCGGAAGCTTCTGCGATCTTCAGGAGCGGCGCGCTGAGACGGTCGAGCCAGCGCTTGGCCACCGCCTCGCGCAGCGAAGCCTTGCTGGGAAAATGGCGATAGACGCTGCCGTGGCTGACATCGAGCGCCCGGGCAACGTCCACCACCGTTGCTTTGGCCAGCCCGTAGCGGCGCAGAACGTCCTCGGTAACCTCCAGAATCCGTTCGGGGGTCAGAACCACGACTTCGTTCATGCGCGCACCTGCGAAACGATGTGACGGGTGGTCATTCTAATCCCCTTGCGATCCGCGTTGTAAATCCTTTGGCGGATTAATGTTTCACCGGTTCCAATCGCTCGGCCTGGGCGGCCAGATGGCGGGCGACGCTCTGATTGAGCCAGCGCTGGAGTTGGGCGGTGAGATGAATGAGATGGGCAGTCATGGCGTAGTCCTTTGCAAGTCCCCGGGCTCCGGGCCAACGAGCCGGGTGACGCCCAGTACCGGCGTCGGCAATGGATATAGCATCTCTCGCTGACAGATTTCAATATCTGTCAGTCAATAATCCGTGATTGACTGGCTTCCGGAGACCCCCGCCCCAAGCCTACTGCTCGTCCTTGGGCGGCATCCGCGGCGGGAGCAGCGGCGTAAACGACACTCCGTCGCCGTCGCGGGGAGCCGCGGCCAATCCGCCGCCCGTGGAGGGGTCGCCTCCCGACGTATCTATGATCGCCGCGGGCATGATGTACTCCCGGGCGGCTTCGAGCAGGCGGCCCCCGCCATCGCCAAAATCGGCGGCGCGGCCGCCTTGCGGCCGGCCAGCGGCGATCTCACTGGCCGCCTTGTCGGTCTTCTGCGCGAGTTTGTCGCTATAGGGAATGCGAAAGGCCCTTGGCACACCGCTCGGCCGGTTGCCGTCGTCGAGCGTTTCGACCCAGAGATAGATCGAGCCCGGATCGCCTTCCAGCGAGTGCGGCTCCACGATCCGGGCCTGCAACAGCTTGAAGCTTGCGGGCAGCCTGTCGATGCTGGCCCACCCCAGCAGGCCGCGCACGCCCATGAAGCTCGCAATGTAGAACGCGCTCGTCACCACCACGGCGACTGCCTTGGCCGACCAGGGCAAGCGCGCATAGACTAGGACAATCAGCAACAGCGCGCCGATCAGCGCATAGCTGAGAGAGAGCGTAAGGACGACATCTTGCAGGCTACTCACGGCGCGGCATCCTGACGCCGGTTTTCGGATCGAGATCCGCGCCATTGGCGCGGACGTTGCGGAACGTCTCCATCAGCGACTTATGCCGCTGCTGAACGTCGAGCACCTTGCCTTCGGCATCGAGCCAGAAGCGCAGCGCGGTCTTTTCCTCGCCGGTGTGGTCGAGCGTCAGCTTGTTGTCGAAGATCACCTGCGCGGTCGGATTGAGTTTTTGGACTTTCACGCTCACCGCGACGGGCTGCCCGGTCGTCGCCTGGAAATGCGAGACGTTGACGGTGTATTCGCCGGCGACGATGCCGCGCACGGTGACGATCTCTTCCCTGATCGGCGACGCAATCTTCTTGCCGTTGACGATGATGAAATTGTTGGCGCCGCCGCGGTCGTCGCGATCGAGCGTGAGGAAACCGGCTTCGCGGTGGCGATACCAGGCTATGTTGCCGGCGGGGTCCTGCACGAACAGATCGAGATCGTCGGGATGATTGTCCGGCCAGTCCATCGTGATGATGAACTCGGCCTTGGAATCGATTTTGCCGTCCTTCGCGTCCGGCGAGACTGCGAGCAGCGCCAGGAAGAACAGGAACGCAATCACCTGAAGCGCCTTGAACAGCATGACGCCCAGCGGATCGAAGGCCTCCTCGCGCGGATAGAGACCGAAATCATCCATCATGCCGGCGTTCCAAGATGGCGTTCCAGGGCCGGGGTGACGTGCGTCTCGGTCAGCATGACGGCATCGGAAAATACCCGCTGGGTCGCGGCATCCAGCATGTAGTACTGGATCTTCACGAGGATGGAGCCGATCAGGCCGGCTAGCGTCGTGTACATGGCCACCGCCATGCCGTCGCTCATCAGGCCCATCGATGATTTCATCGCGACCTTGTCGGCCGCATCGAGGGTGGCGATCGGCGCCAGCATGATGATGAAGCCGATGATGGTGCCGAGCAGCCCGAGTTTCATCAGCGTGTCAGACACGAACACGCCAAATCCGTTGGAGCCACGCAGCCGGTCGGCGAGCGAGCGGAGCAGCAGCGTCTGGTCGATGCGCCCGGCAGCCTGCGCGCTGGCCTTCTGCACCAGGCTGCGGATGTGATCCGTCACCAGCCCGCCCGGCAAGGCGCGCGCATCCTCGTCCAACCCCCTTGCGCCGCCCGGGACCGACAGCATCGCGCGGCAGCGTCGCGTGATCTCGCCTTCGCGCGCGATCGCACGCGTCCGCCAGAAGCAATGGAAGCAAGTGACGATATAGAGGACGGCAATGACGCTCGAAATGTAGGTGCGGTCTGAAATGATCATCAGATGGAGCAACCCGTATCGCCATAAGACGACCACGGCGAAAACAGAGAGCCCGGTGAAAATCATCCACAACAGGAGAACGCTGCGTTCCGACGTATCCGCGCCGGACGATGCTGTCTCGGCGCCAGCCGTTGCACTCATGCTGCGTCAGCTCCCTGGAATGGCGCGCCGCGGCCGGAAGGCCGCCTGCAAGCACGTCCCTTGGCTTTGATAGACCAGCGGTCACGACCGCGTCCAAAGACATATGCCCACGGTTGGTTGGGAAATTTTCCCGAATTAGAACGCACTGCATTGGCACGGGTTGGCGGTGCTGTTACGCTTATCCGCACCTTCGGGAGTGATCGCATGCGCCTCGTGCTTCAGCTCGTCGCCCGCTTATTTCTCGTGGTCATCCTGTGCCTGGGAGCGGCGACTATCTGGGCGACGATCGACGCGCATCGCAGCGTCGATCGTGCCACGGCCGCTTCCGCCGAGCGTGTCTCGGTGGCGCTGGAAGCGCTCTACTGGCGCGAATTGACGTTGCGCAGCAACAGGATGCGCGAGCAACTGCTGCCGGTGCCGGAATGGCGCACCATCGAAACGATGGGGCTGATCTCGCCGGGTATCTGCGTCCGGCTCGAGCCGGCGGGCGCGTTCGAGAAGCCGCTTTGCGGACAGAGCAAGGGAATCGGCCAAGCTCCGCCGCGCTGGTTCGCGGCCACCGTGCAGACACTGCTTGGGGATCACGCCGCGTTCGTCCGGCCGATCAGCGCCCGCGCGGCCAACGCAGGCAGCGTCTCGGCCGCTGCCGATCCAAATGCCGCCATAGCACTCGCCTGGCAGCACATCCTCGACAACATCCACGTCGCCCTGCTGATGGCGGTGGCGATCGCGCTGCTTGCCTCGCTGGCAATTGCGCACACGCTTGCGCCGGCGCAGCAGATCGTCGCCGCGCTGCAGCGGATGGCGCGCGGACAATACAGCACGTCGCTGCCCCGCTTCCGATCGATGGAACTTGCCATGATCGGACAGGCCGTCGGCGATCTCGGCGACCGCCTCGCGCGGTCGATGGAGGAACGCGCCGCGCTGACCCGGCGCCTGCTCGAAATCCGCAGCGACGAGCGGCGGGCGCTTGCCCGTGAACTGCATGACGAATTCGGACAGAACCTGACGGCGATCCTCGCTTTCGCCAACACGATCGAAGCAACCAGCGCGCGGGAAAAGGCGAGAAGCGAGGTCGCGCAGGACGCGCGGATGATCTCGCAAGCCACCCATCGCATCATGGCGTGCCTGCGCGATACGTTGAACCGCTTGCGCCATCCGCCCGCCGAGGAACTCGGGCTTGAGGCCTGCCTTGTCGATCTCGTCGATAGCTGGCGCTCGCGGAATGCGACGCAGCCGGTGATCCAGCTCGATCTCAAGGGCGATCTCGCCGACGTCCGCGGCGCCGTCGCTGCGACCGCCTATCGGGTCGCCCAGGAGTGCCTGACCAATTCCTTGCGGCACAGTTCGGCGCGGGTGATCGTGCTGCGGATCGAGCGGCGCACCGGCGCGGAAAACGCGCTGCTGGTCCACGTCGAGGACGACGGTGGCGGCGATGCGGCCAAGCTGGCCGGCTCTCCCGGCTTTGGCCTGACCGGCATTCGCGAGAGGGTCGCCGCGCTCGGCGGCTCGCTGTCGATCGCGGATGCGAATCGCGGGGTGAGCGTGGCCGCCACGATCCCGCTTGCAGCCTGATGACCGCGTCGCAGAGCAAAGGCATTTCGATCTTGCTCGTCGACGACCATCCTGTGGTCCGGCAAGGCTACCGGCGCGTGCTGGAGCACCAGGATGATTTCCAGGTGGTGGCCGAGGCCGACAACGCCGCCGACGCCTATCGCGCGTTCAAGGCGCACGCTCCTGACGTCGTGGTCATGGACATATCGATGCCGGGCGCCAGCGGGCTCGAGGCGATCAGGAATATTCGCGCCCGCTCCTCCGACACCCGCATTCTCGTCTTCAGCATGCATTGCGAGGCGGCGCAGGTGAAGGCCGCCTTCAATGCCGGCGCAAACGGCTACGTCACGAAGGGATCGGACCCATCAGCGCTGATCCGGGCGATCCGTTCGCTAGTCCGCGGCGAACAGGCGATGAGCGACGACATCGCCCGCGTGCTGGCGCTGGAAAGCCTCTCCCCCTCGGGATCGCTGCTCGATCAACTGGGCGAGCGGGAAATCGAGATCCTCAGGCAATTGGCCGCCGGCGCGACCACCGAGCAGATCGCCTCAAATCTCAATCTCAGCATCAAGACCGTGCAGAACTACCATTATCTGATCAAGACCAAGACCGGCATGCGGACGGACGCGCAGCTTGTCCGCCTGGCCGTGGAATGCGGATTGGCCAGCCTTTAGCGGCGGCCCGGTTTTCCCCGCTCGCGGCCGCCGTACGGGTGGCCTCCCCCGGCACGATTTGCTAAAGCACGGCGTAAAAACAAATCGGCCGGGAGCCGCCTCGTGCGCCTCGCCTGCCCGCTTCGGAGTTGTCGATGATCCCCCGCTATACCCGCCCGGAAATGGCTTCCATCTGGGAGCCGCAGACGCGTTTCAAGATCTGGTTCGAGATCGAGGCGCATGCGGCTGATGCGCTGGCGGAACTCGGCGTGATCCCCAAGGAGGCGGCGAAGACGATCTGGGCCAAGGCCAAGCATGCGACGTTCGACGTGGCACGGATCGACGAGATCGAGCGCGAGACCAAGCACGACGTCATCGCCTTCCTGACCCATCTGGCCGAAATCGTCGGCCCCGAGGCGCGTTTCGTCCACCAGGGCATGACCTCCTCCGACGTGCTCGACACCTGCCTCAACGTGCAGCTCACCCGCGCCGCGGACCTCTTGATATCGGACCTCGACAAGGTGCTGGCCGCGCTGAAGAAGCGCGCCTTCGAGCACAAGATGACGCCGACCATCGGCCGCTCCCATGGCATCCATGCCGAGCCTGTGACGTTCGGGCTCAAGCTCGCTTATGCCCATGCGGAATTCTCCCGCGCCCGCGAGCGGCTGGTCGCCGCCCGCAAGGAAGTTGCGACCTGCGCGATTTCGGGCGCCGTCGGCACTTTTGCGCAGATCGATCCGCGCGTGGAAGAGCATGTCGCCAAGGCGATGGGGCTGGAGCCGGAGCCGATCTCCACGCAAGTGATCCCGCGCGACCGGCATGCGATGTATTTTGCGACGCTTGGCGTGATTGCCTCTTCGGTCGAGCGGCTCGCCATCGAAATCCGGCACCTGCAGCGCACCGAGGTGCTGGAGGCCGAAGAATTCTTCTCCGAGGGCCAGAAGGGCTCGTCGGCCATGCCGCACAAGCGCAACCCGGTGCTGTCGGAAAATCTGACCGGCCTGTCGCGCATGGTGCGCGCCTATGCGATGCCGGCGATGGAAAACGTCGCCCTCTGGCACGAACGCGACATCTCGCATTCTTCTGCCGAACGCATGATCGGACCGGACGCCACCGTGACGCTGGACTTCGCGCTAATGCGGCTTGCCGGCCTGATCGAGAAGCTCCTGATCTATCCCGCCAACATGCAGAAGAACCTCGACCGCCTCGGCGGTCTCGTGCATTCGCAGCGGCTTCTGATCGCGCTGACGCAGAAGGGCGCCAGCCGCGAGGACGCCTACAAATACGTCCAGCGCAACGCCATGCCGGTCTGGCGCGGCGAAGGCGACTTCCAGACGCTGCTGAAAAAGGACCCCGACGTGAAGAAGCACCTGAGCGATGCCGAAATCGAGGAGCAGTTCGACCTCGGCTATCACTTCAAGCACGTCGACACGATCTTCAAGCGCGTGTTCGGCGAGAGCTGACAACGCACGCCGTCCGAACGCTTGACGGTCATCTCTCGGTCTGCAGCAAACCGACCGCGAGATATCGGAAAGCCTCGACAGCCTTTGCAAAGACGGCATGCGGATCGTTGGCTGCGGCAATCCAGAGCGAGGCGTTGAGCGCCGCTCCATTGATCAGCCGCGCGGCAGCTTCCGCATCCATCGGCCTCACCGTTCCTTCGTCGATAAGCGCCTGGATCGTTTGCGTCGTCGAGCGAAGACACGCAGTCTGGTTGGGCCATAGCGATGGATCGCCGAGCACGGCCGGCCCGTCTAGCAGCATGATGCGCTGGATCTCCGGCTCCAGCGCCATTTCGATATAGGCGACGCCCTCGGCGAGAAAGCCGAGCCACCGGGTCTCCGCCTGATTTTGTGCAGCGCGCATTCGCGCCACCATTTCCGCGTCGATCTGCTCGATCACGGCCTGCAGCAGACCCTTCTTGTCGCCGAAGTTGTGATAGAGCGCACCGCGCGTCAGGCCGGCCTCTGCGGTCAAATCGTCCATCGACGCCGCATAGCCTTTGGTCGCGAAAGCCTTACGGGCGGCCTGGATGAGCTTGGCCCGGGTTTCTTCCACCATCTGTGCGCGTCGCCTCGCGGCCACCGCTATCTCCGCAAATTACATACGCCCCGTATGCTAGTTGACATACGCCGCGTATGTAACTTATAGAAAACATACGGAGCGTATGTCAATTTAGGGTGCAAAAACAGCCGGACCCGTGGAGGTCTGGCTTGCCTTTGAACAGGAGTGACGTCATGGCCAAACGCGATGCAATCTTCCCTGCCGGACGGCAGGCGCTCTACGAGATCAACCGTTATTCGGCGGCGATCCGCTCGGGCGACCTTCTGTTCGTCTCAGGCCAAGTCGGCAGCCGCGATGACGGGTCGCCCGAGCCGGTCTTCGAAAAGCAGGTCCAGCTTGCCTTCGACAATCTCTCGGCCGTGCTGAAGTCTGCCGGTTGCACATTTGACGACGTCGTTGACGTAACCACGTTCCACACCGATCCGGCCACGCAGTGGGAGGCGGTCAATGCAGTTCGCTTGAAGGAGATCGGTGAGCCGCCCTATCCGAACTGGACCGCGGTGGGCGTGAACTGGCTGGCGGGCTTCGATTTTGAAATCAAGGTCATCGCGCGCCTTCCTCAGTCCACCTGACCCAATTGGCGGCGAGTGTCCCCGCTTACAGGAGGTCCTGGGTAGCCACCCCAGCAGTTTTCCGGCCTTGCCAAGCCGATTTAGGTGGTTCCAAGTTGTCACAACCGCCGTGACTCCCGCCGGCACCCTCGAAGCAACCTAACGGTAACCGCAAATCGGCTAAGGTCGCAGCGTGTCATCACCGCCGAAAATCCTCATCTTCGACTCCGGCCTTGGCGGCCTCACGGTCCTGCGCGAGATCGTCCGTGCCCGGCCCGATGCGCACTACGTCTATGTCGCCGACGACGCGTTCTTTCCCTATGGCCATCACGGCGAGGAAGAGATCATCGCCCGCGTGGTGCCGCTGGTCGGCGAGTTGATCACACGCCACGCCCCTGCCCTGGTGGCGATTGCCTGCAACACCGCTTCCACGCTCGTGATGTCGCACCTGCGCAACGCCTATAGCGTGCCGTTCGTCGGCACCGTGCCTGCGATCAAGCCGGCCTGTGCCAGCTCGAAGACCAAGCGCATCTCGGTGCTCGGCACCAAGGGCACCGTCAAGCGCGAATATACCAGGCGCCTGATCGACGACTTCGCGCAGGGCTGCGAAGTGACGCTGGTGGGATCGGCAGAGCTGGCTTCCCTTGCCGAAGCCGCACTCAGCGGCAACGACGTGCGCGACGAGGATATTGCGGCGGAGCTTGCCCCCTGCTTTGTCGGCAGTGGCGAGCATCGCACCGACACCGTCGTGCTGGCCTGCACCCACTTTCCGCTGTTGCTCGACCGGTTGACCAAGCTTGCGCCGTGGCCGGTCGACTGGATCGACCCAGCACCCGCGATCGCCCGGCGCGTGTCCGAACTGCTGGGGTCGCCAGGCCGGCAAAGCGATGACGTCGGAGCTGAGATGATCTTCACGTCCAACCGACCGCACACGCTGAGCCGGGCGCTGATGCCGTTCTTCGGCGGCCGCGTGCCGGCGTAGCGTCACCCGTTGGCGCATATTTTCAAAATCAGTTGAACGAAACCTGGCGCCCGCGGACAATAGCCATCCGGGTAAGTGGAGCGTTGCGGCCTTCACAATATCTCCAGCAGTTGCTTGGCGGCTCTGATATCCGCAGTATCCGAGCCCTCCACGAATTTCTCGAGCACGGGTAGCAGCAATAGTCTTGCTTCTTTGCGTCGGTCGCGCGCAGCGAAAAGCTCCGCAAGATCGATCGCGGTCCGCAACTCCCAAGCTACCGCACCCTGACGACGGCTAAGTTCGAGCGATTCCATGAAACAGCTCTCTGCGTCATCGCTTTTCGGCTGCGGCAGGGAAAGCAAGGCCTTCCCTTTCATTCGCAGCAGTTCGGGCATGTAGAAGCGATCTCCGTTTTGGTTGACCAGGTTTATCGCGTCATCGATCAAAACTGCGCTTTGCTCGAATTGGCCGAGTGACAGAAGACCTTGAACCAGCGCAATGTTAAAAGTCGTGGTGAGCAGTTCATAGCCTGCTTCGCGCAGCTCTTGAAGGCAGCCCATTATCGTCTGCACACCGTCCTTGGCATTACCCCGCAGGACAGCCAGTTCGCCTTTCACGCCTTTCCCTACCGCAAGGTAAGGCCCAAGGGATCTCGACCGGGCGAGAGCGATGAATCGATCGATACTCTCTTCCGCGGTTTCGAGATCTCCGGTCCAAAGAAAAATGGAGACCGCCCAGATCAGCGCAATGCATAGCGTTATGGGGTGATCCATCTGTGCGGCCTCGGCGACAGTCTGCCGCGCCAGTTGCAGTGCGTTCGAGGGGTGGCCCTGCAACCAGAGTTCCCTCGCGAGGGTTATGTTGGCACGATTTCCATGATCGAAGCCATAAAACGTGCTGATCCGTTCCGTACCGGGCCCCTCCGACACGACTTCAAGCATCTTCAGCGCTTCGCGATGATGACCAGCCAGATGGAGCGAGACCCCCAACAAGGAATGCGCCAGAGCGACAGCGGCAGGTTCTCTGAGGACTTTGGCCACCACCAGGCTCCGCTGCGCATATCGCAGGGCGGCATCGAACTGCCCCATGCGCTCGTGGAAGATGTGCATCCGGCCGAGCAGTTGGAGTTGGTTCAGGTCGTCACCACGCTCCTCGGCAATCTCGAGGCTCCTGCTCAACGCCGCGCGCGCGGCTTCGCTACTTCCGAGCGTAAACATCAGGGTCAGTCCTAAGGCCGCCTGGATGTGCATTTCGTCGACACTGCCACGTGGGAGATAATCTATCGACAGGAGAGCCCGCTCCGACCAGCGGCGACATTCGACAAGGAGCGACATCGCCAGAAAGATGGGTGCCGCCGCAGCCGTAAGCCCGATGCCAATCTGGATGTCGCCGTCGGCGCCGAAGCACCATTCCAACGCAGCGCGCACATTGTGAAGGGCTGAAAAGTGAATCGCTCGTTCGTCTGGGCTCGGCAATGTCTCCCATTTTTCACCGGCATGCTCCATCCAGCGTCGGTAGTAAGTGGCATGGCGGGCGGCGAGCGTGGCGTCGTTGATCTGCACCTCAAGCAAGTAAGCTCTCGTGGTATCCAGGAGGCGATAGCGCATCATGGCGCCGATGGGACGTGGTGCGACCATCGATTTTGCGACAAGGCTGTCGATGGCGTCAAACAGAACGGATCGGTCAACGCATTCGTCCGGCACAACCTCAAGCGCCGCATCGATCGTGAAATGCCCGGCGAAGATCGCGAGCCTGCGGAGCACGAGGCGCTCAAGATCGGACAAGAGTTCGTAGCTCCAATCCAGCGTGGCTCGCAATGTCCTCTGCCGCGGCAGAGCGGTCCGCTGACCCTGCCATAGCAGGCTCAGGCGCTCATCCAGAAGCTCCGCGGTTTGCTGCAAGCCGTAGGCTTCGACCCTGCCTGCGGCCAACTCGATCGCCAGCGCCATGCCGTCTAGCTTCCTGCAAATGTTAGCGACAATCGCAGCATTGGAATCGTTGAGCTCGATGCGTGCACCACCGGCTGTTGCGCGCTCCAGGAACAGTTGAACCGCGGGATAGTTACGGGTAACAGCGGCAGTCAGGCCGGGGACATCCGGCGGAACGGCAAGAGGCGCCAATCGATAGACCTGCTCGCCCTCAACCCTTAGAGATTCCCGGCTTGTAGCCAGAATGTGAACCAGCGGCGCGGCTTGAAATATTCTCGCAGCCAAGGGCGCGACAGCAGCGATGACGTGCTCGCAATTGTCCAGAACCAGCAGCATCTTTTTGTCGTGCAAATGGGCAAGCAGGGCCGGCACCGGATCGTCGGCCTGAACTGGCAATCCAAGCATGAGCAGGAGCGAGGTGGTCACGAGATCGGGATTGCTGAGAGCGCCAAGATCCACGAAGTGGATGGCATGGGAAAAATTCTCAAGCAAATCGTGAGCGACGGTCACCGCAACGGCGGTCTTCCCCACGCCGCCCGGACCGACGATCGTGACAAAGCGTGAAGCGATGAGCTTCTCTGAAAGCGCGACGACCGCATCTGCCCGCCCAACCATCCGTTGGAGCCGATTTGGCAGCTTGGCGGATGACGTTTCCACTTTCGGCGCCGAGCGCCCAGGCGCCGGGAGCGCCGTTTGCGAGACCGGCGCCACAAAGCAATAGCCTCGTCCCGACAAGGTGGTGATGTAACGCGCGCCGTTCTTGCCATCACCCAATGCCTTTCGGAGCGCAGCGATATGAAAGCGCAGGTTCGCTTCCTCTACGGTGGCGCCAGGCCAAATGCAGGCCATCAGATCCCATTTGCTCACGACTTCATTGGGACGCGACACAAGGGCGATCAGGGCATCGAAAGTTCTGGCCCCCAACGTCAGTGCGACGCCGTCACGTGTCAGAAGTCTCTCATGAGGCCTCACGGTAAATGGCCCGAACGATAGCGCCCCCGGCGCGGGCTCGGTCAACTTGGTCATTGCGCAATCTCTTCGATTTCAACGCATCGGATAGCCAGCGGACCGCGATCGAGCAAGATCGCCTTTGCATCGAGATCAGAACGCACATGCAGACCTACCGCAAGCCGGGTTCCAGCAAGGGGATCGGGTGGTGGATTCTCACGCAGCGCTAATGCTTGTGTGCGTCAGTTCGTCCCGCCGCGAGAAATTTCGTAGCAGCAACGGGTCTCACAACTTCTCACAAACGTAAACGGGCGTCCTGCCGGGACGGCTGCTAGGGCAATTGGGCGCCTCGCCGAAGGTTGCTGTTGTTGTGAAGGAGACCGTCATGCCCCCATCCGGAAAAGTGCTCTACACAGCTCGGACCCATACCACCGGGGGACGGGAGGACGGCGTGTCCCGTAGTTGCGATGGCCGTCTGGATGTGAGGCTCTCGCCTCCCGGTGGCGCAGGTGTCGGCACGAATCCGGAGCAGTTGTTCGCCGCCGGCTGGTCGGCCTGCTTCGAAGGCGCCATGGAAATCGCGGCCCGAAAGAGGAAAATCCCTCTTCCCAAGAAGTGCGCGATCGATGCGGAGATCGACTTGATCCTGGCCGCTGGCGCCTACTCCCTCAGAGCACGTCTCAATGTCAGCCTGCCGGGGCTCGATCGCGACGTTGCACGCGATCTCATCAACGAAGCACACGAGACCTGTCCTTACTCCAAAGCTGTCCGCGGCAATCTCAACGTCACCATCGACCTCCTCTGACAAGTTCTTCACCGATCCGGCCGATGTCGTCAGTCGGACCACCACCAACCATCCAAAAGGCAGAAGCAGCATGAATCATACTACCGACCATCATCGGCGCCAATTTTTGGGCGTCGCAGCAGCAACCGTCGCTGCCGGCCTCGGCGTTATCGGGGCCAGTGCCGAAGCGGATTTTTCACGATCGTCCGGATTGAAGACGGACACGAACACGTCGTTTGGTACGCTCAAGCAGATCAACGCCGGCGTCTTGAATGTCGGTTATGCAGAAATGGGCTCGACTACCGGCCCCGTGGCAATCCTCCTCCACGGCTGGCCTTACGACATTCATAGCTTCGTGAACGTCGCACCCCTGCTCGCCGAGGCGGGCTATCGCGTGATCATTCCCTATTTGCGTGGCTATGGTACGACGCGGTTTCTTTCCGCGGAAACAATGCGCAACGGCGAGCCTGCAGCATTGGCCATCGACGTCATCGACTTGATGGATGCACTCGGCATCAAGCAGGCGGTCATCGCCGGTTTCGACTGGGGCGCGCGAACGGCCGACATCCTCGCGGCGCTGTGGCCTGAGCGCTGCAGGGCGCTGATTTCCGTCAGCGGCTATTTGATCTCAGGCCAGGCTGCTGGAAACGTTCCGTTGTCGCCCAAGGCTGAATTGCAATGGTGGTATCAGTTCTACTTCGCGACCGAGCGCGGCCGTGTCGGATATGACAAGTATCGGCATGATTTCGCAAAACTGATTTGGAGGCTCGCGTCCCCGCAATGGAATTTCGATGATGCTACATTCGATCGAAGCGCCGTGGCCTTTGACAACAGGGACCATGTGGCGATCGTGGTCCACAATTATCGCTGGCGCCTCGGGCTCGCCCGAGGCGAAGGAAAGTATGAGCACATCGAGAACCGGCTAGCGACGGCTCCGATTATTACTGTACCGACGATCACGCTCGAAGGTGATGCCAACGGCGCACCTCACCCCGAGGCAAGTGCTTATGCCGGCAAATTCTCGGGCAGATATGAACATCGCCTCATAAAGGGAGGCATCGGGCACAACCTGCCTCAAGAAGCGCCGAAGGCATTTGCCAAAGCCGTCATCGATGCAGATGGAGCCTGAAGGTCTTTGAGCGCCTCGGTTCAGCCTGGCTGAACCGAGATACCCCCTTTTCAGCTTGATGGGACATGATGGAAGTCGACGATGCCCGAAAGAAGAGTATTTCCTTCATACCGAACCGTGGTCGTGCTTGCAGTGGCTCTCATCGCCGTTCTGCTCACATGCGTGCCATTCCTTGTGGCAATCGTTGCCGCGGAGGAACCAGTGAAAGAACCGAGTGTTACCGCAGATGCGTCACCGATCTTCGGCGTCACCGTTCCCTCGGGATACAGGCGCTGGGAGCTGGTGGCTCCGGCCGAAGAGGCGGCCCCCCTGGATGAACTTCGAGCCGTCGTTGGTAACAAGACCGCAATCGATGCCTATGGTGACGGAAAGCTGCCGTTCCCTGACGGCACCGTTCTCGTCAAGCTGGCTTGGAAGCGTGTTCAGTCCCCCGAGTTTGCATCGGCGTCGATTCCCGGAAGCGCCACGACGGTCCAGATCATGGTGAAAGATTCGCACAAATATGCAGCCACCGGTGGATGGGGATTTGGCCGATTTGTAGACGGCAAGCCGGTGGACGAGGCTCAACACCGCACATGTTTTGCCTGCCATGAAGCCCGCGCGAAGGGCCACGACTTTGTCTTTACGAGGCTTGCTCGCTGATTTGCAGCATGCCGTTCGTCGCCGCTGTTTGGAGCGATGCGTCTACCGGCCGGCACGGGGTACAACAGAACCGTGCCGGCGCTTGTACGCCGGGGTGCAGGATGCAATTCCTTATGTAGTCCCGAGTCCGGCCTTGGCACATTGCTCGTCCTGGTCGCCGGTGACGCCGCTCACTCCTACGCCGCCAGTGACTTTGCCATCGACCATGATCGGCAATCCGCCCGGCGAGGCGAAGACACCGGGAAGCGTGGCCGTGGCCGGCCCGCCCTTGTTGATCGCCTCCATGAAAACGCGTGTCGGGCGCCGATAGGTCGCCGCGGACCTCGCCTTACCGACGGCGATGTCCATGCTGCCCGTCTGCGTGTTGTCCATTCGTTCGAAGTACACGAGGAATCCGTGATTATCGACCACAGCGACAGCCACGTTCCACCCGTTCTTCTGGCATTCGGCGAGGACGCCGGCTGCGATCTTCTTCGCACCTGCGGCATTGACCGCGGTGCCGTAGTCAGGGCGCTTGTCCTGAGCGGATGCACCGGTGGCAAGGGCGACGAGTGCAGCGGCGACCAGAATTGTCCTCATCATTGTCTCCTCCCTTAGGTTTATTGTGCAGGGGACTATACCCGGGCGGATGAAAACGTCGATGTGACCTTATGGTCCCTCGCCGAATGATAATTGCGGACATCGCTGCGGAGCTTGCACCCTGCCTCGTCGGAGATGGCGAGGATCGCAACGACACCGCAGATCGCGTTACGCTCACTCAGCCAGATCGCGCATGACCTTGATAAGGTCCGACTTGCCCTCGAACCCGATTCCGGGAAGCTCGGGCATGACGATGTGACCGTTCTCGACTTTCACCCCATCCGGAAAGCCGCCGTACGGCTGGAAGAGGTCAGGATAGCTCTCATTGCCGCCCAACCCCAGTCCTGCTGCGATGTTAAGCGACATCTGATGGCCGCCGTGCGGAATGCAGCGGGACGGCGACCAACCGAATTGATTCAGCACGTCGAGCGTGCGCAGATATTCGACCAAGCCGTAAGACAGGGCGCAGTCGAACTGCAGCCAATCGCGGTCCGGGCGCATTCCACCGTAGCGCAGAAGATTGCGCGCATCCTGGTGCGAGAACAAGTTCTCGCCGGTAGCCATCGGGCCGGGATAGAATTCCGAGAGCGCTGCCTGAAGGGCATAGTCGAGGGGGTCACCGACCTCCTCATACCAGAACAGCGGATACTGGCGGAGCATTTTGGCATAAGCGATGCCGGTCTGAAGGTCGAAACGGCCGTTGGCGTCGACAGCCAGTTGGGCCTCGGAGCCGATCTCGGTCAGAACCGCCTCGATGCGGCGCTGATCCTCGTCAATGGATGCGCCACCGATCTTCATCTTCACGACGTTGTAGCCGCGATTGAGATATCCGCGCATTTCTGCCCGCAGCGCCGCATTGTCCTTGCCGGGGTAGTAGTAGCCGCCGGCGGCGTAGACGAAGACGCGAGGGTTGGCCTCGCGCCCCTTTTGCTCAGCGAGCAACCGGAACAGCGGTTTTCCCGCGATTTTGGCCGTCGCGTCCCAGACCGCCATGTCGAGCGTTCCGACCGCAACTGAACGCTCGCCGTGACCGCCGGGCTTCTCGTTGCTCATCATTACCGCCCAGAGCTTGTGCGGATCGAGGTTATCACCGGATGGGTTGAGGACGCTTTTGGGGTCTGCTTCCAGAATGCGGTTGCGAAAGCGCTCGCGGATGAGACCGCCCTGGCCGTACCGGCCGTTCGAGTTGAAGCCGTAGCCAATGACCCTGCGACCATCGCGTTCGACATCAGTCACGACAGCGACGAGGCTCGCGGTCATCTTCGAAAAGTCGATATAGGCGTTGCGGATGGGCGACGAGATCGGCTTGGTGATCTCACAGACGTCGATGATGCGCATGATGTTCTCCTTGGGGCGATCTGCTTCGATGGGTACTTCTGGACGGGCGGATTGGCCAATGCCATGATCGGTTCGCGTTATGCGCAAACGGCATCGACATGGATCTCGACTGGCTCAAAGACTTCCTGGCGCTGGCAGAACTGAAGAGCTTCTCGCGCGCAGCCGACGCGCGGAACGTAACACAGCCGGCTTTCAGCCGGCGCATACGCGCGCTTGAGGACTGGATCGGCACTCCGCTTTTCGTGCGGGGCGCTCAAGGCGCCAGCTTGACGCCAGCCGGCCAGCACTTTCAGCCGCTGGCTGCCGACATGATCCGTGGTTTGGAAAGGGCGCGACGCGATACCCGATCGGTGGGCGAGCGAAATACGATCGCTCTGTCCATCGCAGCAACGCACGCGCTTTCCTTCACGTTTTTCCCCGAATGGATTCGGAACCACCTGCGCTTTGAGGCCCTCGGCGCCCTCAACCTGGTTTCGGACAGCATGGAAGCTTGCGAAGAGATCATGCTCGGCGGAGAGGTGCATTTCCTGCTGTGTCACTATCATCCAGAGGTGCCGACGCGTTTCGAACCCGACCGCTTCCAGAGCGTGCGGGTCGGCGATGATTGTCTGGTCCCGCTCTGCGCGCCCTATTCCGACGGGCGGCCTGCATGGCCGCTCTCGGGCACATCGGCTCGACCGACACGCCTCCTCGCGTATAGCCATGCCTCCGGACTTGGCCGGATCCTCTCCGCCTATCAGATGAGCCGGGATGCGATCGCGCAAATGGAGACCGGCTTTACCTCACATCTCGCCGCGACGCTGATGACGATGGCGCGCGAAGGCCACGGGGTCGCGTGGCTTCCGCGAACATTGGCAGAACACGATCTGGAACAGGGACGGCTCGTTGGCGCGGGGCCACCGCAGTTCGACATACCGATAGAGATCAGATTATTCAGATCGCCCGACTGTCGCAATCACGCAGCAGACGAATTGTGGCATGCGTTGGCCCAATAGAAGCAATGAGCGGCGGTCGTGTCGATACTCGCTCGTTACTTTCGCATCGACCAGAGGATAGCGTTGGTGAGGAGCCGCTGGTAGCGGAAGTCCTGCCAGACTGACGGCTCGTGGCCCAGCGCCGTATAGAATGCGCGCCCCTCGCCGTAGAGGCGGGTCCATGCGAGAGGCCAACCATAGAAACGCTGATGCACGCCGCTCTTGCCGAGGTCCACCGAGTTTGGGTCAAGGCGCAGAAGCACACTTGATCCACGATAGTCGAAGTCGCTGATCTGGTAGATCTCGTCCTCGATCTGGAATGAACTCCCGAGAAACGCCACCAGAGGTCGCTGGGATCAACCACCTTGATGGTCACGGCCTGATGCCAGGGATGACCATTGAAGTAGCCGCCGACCAGATCGAGATAGTCCGGCCACGTGTAGAATGTGTCCGTCGCTGAATGAACACCGATGAACCCACCGCCCGAACTCACAAAGTTGAGAAGAGCCATCCTTTGTGCGTCGCTCATCGGAAGTTCTCCGGATGTGAAGAACATCACCGCGGCGTAGCGCGCGAGGTTTTCGGTCGAAAATTCAGACGGGTCTTCCGTTGCAATGACCTCAAAGGTACCCGAATTGCTTCCGAGCTGAGTCAGGATTGCCTTGGAAAGCGGCAGGACCTGATGCCGGTAGCCGGCAGAGTGAGTGAAATAGAGGACGCGCGCTTTCGGGCGCTGCGCATGCGCACCGAGTGGTCGCGCTGCCGCCGCGCCGCCAAGGAGCGCGATGAACTCACGTCGCCTCACAATCCGCTCCGCAAAACCATAGGCAATCATGTGCTGAAAAAAGATTAGCACAAATAGGACCAGCGCTGGCGTTGCTCCGCCTCTGGCGTCTGAAATGATGGCAAGGCGCAGAAACAATGTGGCTCGATAAGCGGTGAATTTGACCTTATGGTCCCCTCGCCTAATGATCAGTCGGTCATTTCAGCAGGGAGTTTCCGCTTGACCACCGCAAAGCCTGCGCCGCTCAACCGCCTCCGCCAGGCGTGGCGGGAGGGGCGCCCGACCTTCGGCGCGATCGCGACCATCCCCTCGATCCAGACCGTGCAGATCATGGCGCGCTCGGAGATCGACTTTATCATCGTCGACCTGGAACACGGCCCGATCGATCTCGGTTCGGCGCATGCGATGATCACGGCGACTTCTGGCACGCCCTGCGTACCGATGGTGCGGATAGCCGCCAACGAGCCCTGGCTGGCGAAAGCGCCGATGGACCTTGGCGCGCTCGGCATCAACTTTCCGATGATCTGCAGCCGCACTGAGGCCGAAAAAGCCGTGCGCAGCGTGCGCTACCCGCCGAACGGCGACCGGCTGTGGGGCCCGTTCCATGCGCCGTTCCGCTGGGGCGTGTCGATGGCGGATTACATGGCGACCGCGGACGACGACATGATCTGCATGGTCACCATCGAGCATGTCGAAGCGGTCGAGCGCATTGACGAGATCATGGCGACGCCTGGCATCGATGTCGCCGTGATCGGCCCCGGCGATCTCGCCACCTCCATCAATAAGCGCGGCCTGCCCGATGATCCCGAGGTCGTGGCGCTGATGAAGCGGGCCGAGGAAGGCATCCTCAGAAGTGGCGTACCAATCGGCGGCGTCGCGCGCACGGCCGAGCAAGCCAACAAGATGATCGACCGCGGCTACGTCGCGCTGGCGCTCGGCTTCGACTGGTCGCTGTTCCAGCGCGGCATCGCGGCAAGCCTTGAAGGGATCAAGCGATAGGTGCCGAGACGGCGGCAAGCCCTTCAAAGTTCTCGGGGTTCCTCGGGGGCACGGCGCCGCCAACGGGGCGATCCGGATTCGAACCTTCTGGCGTCAAAACGCCTTGTTCGTGCTAGATGAGGTGCTGGCAGGTCGCGGGGGCGGCCTGCCGGCTTTTTGATTGATCTATTGCGGAAACGCGGGCGGAGCGATGCGCGGAACGGTTCGAAAAATCACACTACCGCGCCGTCTGGTCGCCGACCTCATGCACGCCTCGAACCGCGTGCCCTTTGTTTCGCTCTCGCGTCCCCTCAATATTCGAGCCCTGCAGGAAGCCCGCGCGCAGGCCGCTCAGCGGCCGGGCTGGGCCGCGATTTTCGTCAAGGCCTTCGCGCTGGTGGCCAAGGAACAGCCGATCCTGCGCACCCTCTACGTCAAATGGCCTATGCCGGCCTTCTACGAACTGCCCCGCAGCGTCGCGATGGTGGCGATCGCCCGGGTCGAGAACGGCCAGGATTGCGTACTGCCACAAAAGGTCGCCGCGCCCGACGAAATGCCGCTTGCCGAGGTCGACGCCCTGATCCGGCACGCCAAGGTGGCGCCGATCGATGAGGTGCCGGCGTTCCGGAAGATCCTGCGAACCACGCGGCTGCCGCTGCCGCTGCGGCGGCTGTTCTGGGCGGTCGGGCTGAATTTCGGCCGCCAGCGGGCCAATTATTTCGGTAGTTTTGGGGTCACCTCGGTGGCCGCCTATGGCGCGGGCCAGCTCCATGCCATCAGCCCCGGACCCTTTGTCCTGAGCTATGGGGTGGAAAAGTCCGACCAGACCATCGATATCGTCTTGCGCTGGGATCACCGGATTACCGATGCCGCCCCGATGGCCAAAGCGTTGAACCGGCTGGAACAGGTACTGAACGGCGAAATATCAGCCGAATTGCGGGCCAATCGGCAGCAAACCGAACCCAAACCGGTCCGCGCGGTCGCGACTTGACGGCTCCCGGTCTCCGTGAGGTCCCTTGTTCGTTGACAGAACAGCGGTTTCTCCCTAAGAACCCGCTTGCTCGCGGGCCGGTTTCGGCCCGCGATGCGTTTCGCGACCCGTGGTCCTCCCCGAGCTTTCGAGGCGGACCTGTCGGCCCCGGCAACCCCGGGGCACAGGAGGGCGCGTTTCCTCAACACTCAAACTCTTAAGCAGAGGACGCGATGACAAAGCGCAGTGAGGCGAAATACAAGATCGATCGCCGTATGGGCCAGAACATCTGGGGCCGCCCGAAGAGCCCCGTGAACCGCCGGGAATACGGCCCCGGCCAGCACGGCCAGCGCCGCAAGGGCAAGCTGTCCGACTTCGGCGTCCAGCTCCGCGCCAAGCAGAAGCTCAAAGGTTACTACGCCAACATTTCAGAGCGCCAGTTCCACGGCGTCTATGTCGAGGCCGGCCGGAGATGAAGGGCGACACCGGTGAGAACCTGATCGGCCTCTTGGAGCGCCGTCTCGACACCGTGGTCTATCGCGCCAAGTTCGTCGCGACCATGTTCGCCGCGCGCCAGTTCATCAACCACGGCCACATCAAGGTGAACGGCCGCCGCGTCAACATTCCGAGCTACAAGCTCCGGCCCGGTGACGTCGTCGAGGTCAAGGAATCCTCCAAGCAGCTTACTCCCGTTCTGGAAGCAAGCCAGCTCGGCGAGCGCGATGTGCCCGACTTCATCGAAGCCGATCACTCCAAGATGACGGCGAAGTTCACCCGCATCCCCGCGCTGTCGGACGTGCCGTTCGCAGTTCAGATGGAGCCGCATCTGATCGTCGAATTCTATTCGCGCTGATCGGTTTTCAGTTACGAGATATCAAAGGCCCCGGTTTTGCCGGGGCCTTTTTGTATGCGAGTATGCGTCGTCTCAACGCCGAGCCTCGCCGTGGGCTGAATCAATGCGGGTCCAACATGCGCTTGCGCGACTGCCACAACTTTCATGACTTCCGCAGGCTGGCCCGGCGACGGCTGCCCGGCCCTATCTTCGATTACATCGATGGCGCGGCTGACGACGAGGTGACCCATCGCCGGAACACCGCAAGTTTCGAGCGTTGTGACCTGGTACCCAATGTCCTGCGCGGCGTCGAAAACATCGATATGTCGGTGACAGTGCTGGGCCAGAAGCTCGCGATGCCGATCTATTGCTCTCCGACCGCACTGCAACGGCTGTTCCACCATAGCGGCGAACGCGCCGTCGCCGCTGCTGCGGCGAAGTATGGCACGATGTTCGGCGTATCCTCGCTCGGCACGGTAAGCCTCGAGGAACTGCGTCAGGCGCACGACACGCCGCAGGTTTATCAATTCTACTATCACCGGGATCGCGGTCTCAACCGCGCGATGATGCAACGTGCGAAAGAAGCCGGCGTCCAGGTGATGATGCTCACCGTGGACAGCATCACGGGCGGCAACCGCGAGCGCGACAAGCGCACCGGCTTTTCGATTCCATTTCGGCTGACGCTTGCCGGGATGTATCAGTTCGGGATCAAGCCGGCCTGGGGCATCAATTATCTCACGCATGAGCGGTTTAAGCTTCCGCAACTGGACCAGCACGTCGACATGGGCAGCGGCGCGCTGTCGATCTCCAAGTATTTTACCGAGATGCTCGACCCCTCGATGAACTGGGACGATGTGGCTGAAATGGTCCGGCTATGGAGCGGGCAATTCTGCCTGAAGGGCGTCATGTCGGTGGCGGACGCCAGGCGCGCCGTCGAGATTGGTTGCACCGGCATCGTGCTGTCCAATCATGGCGGCCGGCAGTTGGACGGTTCCCGCGCGCCATTCGACCAGTTGGCCGAAATCGTGGACGCGGTCGGCGATCGAATTGACGTGATCATGGACGGCGGAATTCAGCGGGGCACCCATGTCTTGAAGGCATTGTCGCTTGGAGCCAAGGCCGTAGGCGTCGGACGCTATTATCTCTATCCTCTCGCGGCGGCCGGCCAGGCCGGCGTCGAGCGGGCTCTCGACCTGATGCGGTCGGAACTCGAGCGGGGAATGAAGCTGATGGGATGCACAGCGATCAATCAGCTCTCTCGCGAAAATCTGCGGTTCAGATAATTTCTGTCCCGCCATCAAGTCAAAAGAGACGAGAAACTGCCATGCACTACACCCCTGCCCCGCGCGATCCCAAGGCCGATCCCATCCGCATCAACCTGCTGTCGGACACCCAGACGCGGCCGACGCCCGCGATGCGCGAGGCTATGGCGCGGGCGGAAGTCGGCGACGAGCAGATTGGCGACGATCCGACCGTGAATTTGCTTTGCGAGCGCGTGGCTGACCTGCTCGGCAAGGAAGCCGCCGTGTTCATGCCGTCAGGTACCATGTGCAACGTCTCGGCCACTCTCGCCCATTGCCGGCCGGGCGATGAAATCCTCGCCCATGCCACCGCGCATATCATTGCCCGCGAAGGCGGCGCGCATGCAGCGCTCGGCGGATTCCAGATCATGCCGCTGCGGGGCGATGACGGGCAATTCACGCCCGAAACGTTCCGCGCCGCGCTGCACCCGCGCTCGCGCTACCAGCCGCCGCAGACCGTCGTCAGCGTCGAGCAAACCGCCAATATCGGCGGCGGCACGATCTGGAAGAAGGCGGCGCTGGATGAAATCGTCGAGATCGCCAAGGCGCATGGGCTGATCACCCATATGGACGGCGCGCGGCTGTTGAACGCTTGCGTCGCCACGAAAATATCGGCGCGCGACATGGCCGCGGGCTGGGATTCAGCCTGGATCGATTTCTCCAAGGGCCTCGGCGCGCCGATCGGCGGCGTGATTGCGGGCTCGCGCGCCTTCATCGACGACGTCTGGCGCTGGAAGCAGCGCCTCGGCGGCTCGATGCGGCAGGCCGGCATTTGTGCCGCGGCCTGCGTCTACGCGCTCGACCATCACGTCGACCGCCTCGCCGACGATCACGCCAATGCGCGTGCGCTGGCGCGGGGGCTGTCGCAGATCGACGGCATCGAGGTGCAAGAGCCTGAGACCAACCTGGTGTTCTTCAAGCCTGACAGAGCCGGCATCGCCGGCGACAAGATGGTCGAAGCCTTGCGCAAGCGCGGCGTGCTGCTCGCGATGATGGACGGCCGCATTCGCGCCTGTACGCATCTCGACGTCAGTGCTGCGATGATCGAGGAGACTGTCGGGCTGGTCCGCGAGATCGTACGCAGCGCGTAAGAAGCATCAGCCCGAGGGCGTGAACTTAGGCAACGGCTGATGTGCGCGCCCGCCACAACGCGCTGCCAAGCAGCAGATACACCGCGCCCGTCCACATGGCCTGCCAGTTCTGGAAGCCTTCGTTGAGGACGATATAGATCGCCGCCAAAGCGAAGAGTCCGGCAAACACGGCCTCAGAGAGCGGCCGCTCGCCGGATTTCGATCCGTTGAGAAACGCCAATGTCCAGAACGGCACCACGGCCATGGTCAGGGCGGCGAACGGGAAATCGCGCCAGCGCGCGTCGAATATCAGGCTGAGCGCGGTCTGCGCGGCAATCAGCGTCGTCACGATCAGCGTCACGCCCAGTATGTTGCTCATGAACAATGGGGTCAGGCTCTTGCGCGGCCCCAACACTTCAAGAAACGCCGGAAGCCCCCGCCCCGACATCAGCGCGTAGGTGGCCAGCAGCGGCGCTGTCACGGCCGCCGTCAGCAGAAAACCCTGAACTAGCCAACCGCCGAGCCCGTAGCTTTCCTGGAGCATCTTGTCGATGCTGATGCCCAGCAAGATCCCGCCAGCGGTCGCGGATGCGGTGACCGCGGCCCACGATGTCAACGGCGCCGCGGCCTGCTGGCGCTTCCGCGTGAACCCGGCAACTGCGAATACACAGAGGCAAAGCAGCAGCCCGCCTGCCATCTGCAGCTTCCAGAACGGGTAATTGCTGATGGCCACGCCGGCCGGATATTTCAGCTTGCGTTCGGCCCCGTCGAACAGTCCCCAATAGCCCCCCACCGTTCCTTCCCAGCGGCGCTTCCACGGCTCGTCATAGGCCTCGAACAAATTGACGCGGAAGTTATCGCGCCGTGCTCGCTCGAGAATCTCGGAAATGAAACGTGCCTGGTTGACGCGGGACGCCAGCGCGCCGTCGCGCATCCGCCCGTGGCTTGGCCAGCCGGTTTCGCCGATCAAAATCTCCTTGCCGGGAAAGGCTGCCGCCACTTGCTTGCGTATCTCATCTATATGCGCGGCCGCATCCTCGGCGCGCGGGGGAACGTCTTCCCAATAGGGCAGGAAATGGGCGGTAACGAAATCGACATCGGCGCCTACCTCGCGGTAGCGCAGCCAGAATTCCCAGACATCGGCATAGGTCACCGGAATGTCCACGCGCGGCTTGACCGACTGGATCGTTTGGCGAAGGTCGCCGACGGTCATGTCGCCGCGCAGCAGCACTTCGCTGCCGACGATGAGCGCTGCGACCGTACCGGGATGATCCTTCACCAGCGAGACCGCAATGTCGGCGAGTTGCGCGTTCTTCGCGCGATCACGTCCGATCCACAGGCCGAGCAGAACCTTCAATCCGACCCTGGACGCAAGCTCGGGCACCTTGTCCAGCCCGTTGTCGATGGAATAGGTGCGGATGCATTTGGAGACCTTGGCAAGCTCCTGCAGATCCTCCGCGATCTGCTCCGGCTTGACGATGAGCGTCGGATCGTGCGGCGTCTGATCGTTGCGGAACGGCGCGTAGGAAACGCATTCCAGCTTCGATGCATCATCAATCGGCGCGCGCGTCAGCGCTACCGGCGTGGCCAGCCACCACCACACCGCGACAACGATGCCGAGCGATAGAAACAAAAGCGCCAGCGGCGTGCGAAAGCCGATTGGTCCTGCTCCCCTAATAGGACGAATGGATGTGCCTGTTTAGCCCTGCGCGCCAGGCATGTCGACCCGCTGGTCGCGCCATGTGTACAATTGCGCGAGAGCACGGAAGCGGCGATATTGAGCCCTTCAAGAGTGAGCTTTGTTTGCGCAAAATTGATCGCGCCTGACGAGTGAAATGATGGCATTCAACAGATTTTCCCGGCGACAATTTGGCAGACTTGCGGGCTGGTCGGCTCTTGGCATGTCGATGCTGTCAGCCAAATCCAGCACGGCGCAATCGAATCAGGCGACCGGAACACAGAATCAGCGTCCGTCGTCGGATTTCCCGAGCGGCTTCCTGTGGGGCACGGCGACCTCGGCCTATCAGGTCGAGGGCGCGGTCAACGAAGACGGCCGCGGGCCGTCGATCTGGGACCGCTTTGCCCACACGCCCGGCACCATTTCCGATCGCAGCAATGGCGACACCGCGACCGACCATTATCGTCTCTACAAGCAAGACATCGAGATCATGAAGTCGCTGGGCGCAAAAGCCTATCGATTCTCGATCGCATGGCCGCGCGTCTTCCCGGATGGGACCGGACCGGCAAATCCAAAGGGCCTCGATTTTTATCACCGCCTTGTCGACGAATTGTTGGCCAACGGCATCGAGCCGTTTGCGACGCTGTACCATTGGGACCTGCCGCAGGCGCTGCAGGATCGCTTCGGCGGCTGGACTTCGCGCGACACCTCGAAGGCATTCGCGGATTACGCCGCCCATGTCACTGCCCGCTTGAGTGATCGCGTGAGGCATTTCTTCACGATCAACGAATGCTCCAGGCTCGTTCATCTCGGCCACGGCCTCGGCGCCGACGCGCCCGGCCTCAAACTGCCTCAATCAGGATTGAACCAGGTCCGTCACCATGTTGCGCTGGGACATGGTCTCGCCGTTCAGGCCATCCGCGCCCATGGCCGAGCCGGAACGAAGGTCGGTCCGGCGGAGAATGCCGTGAGCTGCATCCCCGCCATCGAAACATCAGCCAACATCCGCGCCGCCGAGATGGCGACGCGCGAGCTCAACGCGGGCTACCTGACCGTGATCCTCGAAGGAAAATATACTGAGGCGTATCTGGCGCGGTCCGGCCAAGACGCGCCGAAATTCACCGCTGAGGATCTCAGCGTCATTTCATCCCCGATCGATTTCGTCGGGCTGAACGTCTATATGCCGGACCACTATGTCGTTGCCGCCGACAACGAGCGCGGCTTCACGCTGGCGCCGTTTCCCGCCTCGTTTCCGCACATGAAAGCGAGCTGGCTCAGGCCCGGCCCCGAAGCCATCTATTGGGTGCCGCGTCATGTCGCAAAACTTTGGAACGTGAAGTCGATCTATATCACCGAGAACGGAACGTCGGGGAGCGACCAGCCGGCGCCGGACGGAACCATCTACGACGTCGACCGCATCATGTATCTGCGCAATTATCTCACGCAGTTGCAGCGCGCGACATCCGAGGGCGTGCCCGTGCTCGGATACTTCCTGTGGAGCCTGATGGACAATTTCGAATGGTCTGATGGCTATGAGCAGCGCTTCGGCATCTACCACGTCGACTTCGATTCCAAGCGTCGTACGCCCAAGCTGAGCGCGTCGTTCTATCGCGAGACGATCGCGAAAAACGCCGTGGCGTAATCAGGCGATTGTCAATCCTTGCGCAGACCTTTCCCAAGCGCCTCGTACATGATCGTCTTCAGCGCCAGTTGAATTCGCCCGCCTTGCGTCGGAGCCTGCACCATGAAGACAACGAGCAAGTCGTCCTGCGGATCGACAAAATAGAAACTTCCGCCTGCGCCATCCCACCGGTATTCGCCGAGCGGCCATGTCGTGTTTGGCGGCGGTGAGGTGCGCACGGCAAAGCCAAGACCGAAGCCGCTGGATGGGCCCGGAAAGTAAAAGGGATCATGAATGATCCTGGTTTCAGGACCGATCTGATCCGAGGTCATCTGCGCGACTGTCTCGGGCTTGAGGTACCGCTTGCCGTCCAGCGTACCTCCATTCAGCAGCATTTGCAGGAATCGGGCATAGTCGGCGGCCGTCGAGACCAGACCCGCGCCACCAGATTCCCACCGCCGCAGCACTGTCGGGTCTCCGATTCCGGCCACCCGAAAACGATCAACGGGAAATGGCTGGGCGATGCGCGGCCACTTCGCGTCATCTGCGACATAGTATGCGGTCTCGGACATGCCTACCGGATCGAACAGTCTCTGCTTCTCGAATTGAAACAGCGTCTGCCCCGAGACCACCTCGACGACGCGGCCGAGCACGTCGGTCGAGTGGCTGTAGTTCCAACGCGTTGCCGGTTGATCGGCGAGCGGCAGTACCGCAATGCGGTCAGCGAATTCAGCGTTGTCGAAGTCGCCGGCGTATAATCTTGGATTGGCATAGAGTTTCTGCACCGCGGTTTCGCCGAAGAAGCCGTAAGTGATGCCGGACGTATGCCGCAGCAGATCCCTGATCGTGATCGGGCGCTTCAGCGGCTCGAGCTTGAGCGGGTACTGTCCTGCTTCATCGGAAAGATCGACACCGACTTTCGCATCCGCAAAGGCACGAATGTATTTGGACACGGGATCGTCGAGGGCCAGCTTCCCGTCGTCGATCAGCATCATCGCGGCGACCGAGGTGACGGCCTTCGACATCGAATAGATCTGGAAAATGGTGTCCGGCGTCATCGGCTGGCTGGACGCAGGGTCCCGCACGCCGAAACATTCAAGATAGACTGGTTTGCCGTGCTGCTGGATCAGAAGCACCGCACCGGGAATCTTGCCGGCCGTGACCTCGCTGCGAACGTAGTCACCAATCCGGTCAAGGGCCGCTCGCGAAAAAGTTGGCGCGGCTGCCATTTTCGGCTCGGCCCGCGCCTCCTGCGGCTGGCCGCCGACCAGGGAAACCACAAGCACCGCCGCAGCAAGGCAACGCCCTGCCGTGGTGCCATCAGTTCTCCAGCGCTTCATAGACCAACTGCTTCAGCGTCCGCTGGATGCGCTGGCGTTCCGTCGGCGTCTGCTCGAGCAGCACGAAGAACATGTCCTGCTTGCGGTCGACCACGAAATAGCAGCCGCTGGCGCCATCCCATTTCAATTCGCCAAGCGATCCCGGCGGCGGCGGCTTGGCATTGCCCGGATCGGTGCGCACCGCAAGGCCGAGGCCCATTCCGAAGCCGTCCCCGGGGAAATAGAAATAGTCCCGCTCGACACCAGACCCGGGGCCGACATAGTCGGTCGTCATCAGCTTGAACGTTTCGGGTTTCAGATAGGTCTTACCCTCGAACGTGCCGCCATTGAGCAGCATCTGCGTAAAGCGGCGGTAGTCCGCCATCGTCGAGTACATGCCGCCGCTGGCGAATTCGATCTTTTTGACATTGGTCGGGTTGGTGTCGCGGCCGACGCGAAAGTTGCTGTCGTTGGGTACCGGCAGTGCCATCCGCTTCTGCTTCTCCGGATCGATGATATAGAAGCCGGTGTCGACCATGCCAAGCGGATCGAGCAGCCTTTCGCGCATGATCGTGAACAGGGATTTTCCCGACGCGACTTCCATCACCCGCGCCAGGATGTCGGTGGAATGTCCGTATTGCCATAGCGCGCCCGGCTGGTTGTGCAGCGGCAGTTTGGCGATCCGCTCGGCGAACCCGGCCAGATCGAAATCTCCGTCATAGATATTGGCGGCCGCATAGGCCTTGCGGACCAGGGTGTCGCCGTAGAAGCCGTAGGTGATCCCCGACGTATGCACCATCAGGTCGCGGACGGTCATCGGCCGGCTCACTGGCACCAGCTCGAGCGTCTTGGTGCCGTCCTCGGCCTTCTTCTCGACACCGACCTTCACATTCGCGAAGGACGGAATGTACTTTGAGACGGGATCGTCGAGCTTGATCGTGCCGTCTTCGATCAATTGCATGGCCACGACCGACGTGATCGCTTTCGTCATCGAGAACAGGCGGAAGATGGTCTTGTCAGTGATTGGCTTCTTGGACTCCACGTCCTGAACGCCGAAGGTTTCGTGATAGACCGGCTTGCCATGCTGCTGGATCAGGACGTTCGCACCCGCGATCTTGCCGGTCGCCACCTCGTTCTTGAAGAATTCGGTGATCTTCGTAAGCTTGTCCTTGTTGAAACGCGCGCCGGCGGGAATGTCGAAGGTGCCTTCGGCGCGGACTTGCGGCGTAACCGCCAGCATCAGCGCGCCGCAGGCAAGCGCGCGCAGCATTTGACGCAAGTTCATTGGAACCCCCTCCAGAATTCGGAAAGGAGTGTAGCTGCGGCGTCAGTCGGCGCAAGGGCTGCCAAAGGCTGCCAGCGCCTGTTCATGCAGCAGGCCGCCGTCAGGGGAGAAACAGCAGAAGATGACCCTTGTCACGGCAGGCGCCGCGGCCAGTCCATCGACGACGGTTGCGACGGCGATGCCCGCCGCACGGTCGGCAGGGAAGCGATAGACGCCCGTAGAGATCGCGGGAAATGCCAGAGAGGAGAGCGCATTGGTCTGGCAGAGTTCGAGGGAGCGCCGATAGCAAGAAGCGAGCAACCCGTCCTCTCCAACATTGCCGCCGTGCCAAACCGGCCCGACGGCGTGGATTACATGCCTGGCCGGCAACCGGTATCCCCGGGTGATCTTGGCGTCGCCGGTCGCGCAGCCGTTTAGCGTGCGGCACTCGGCAAGCAGTTCAGGTCCTGCCGCCCGATGGATCGCGCCATCGACGCCGCCCCCGCCGAGCAGGGACGAGTTCGCGGCGTTGACGATGGCGTCAACGCGGAGCGTGGTGATGTCGGCAACAATGACTTCCAGCCGCGCCTGGCCGACCTGGCGCGCCAGCCCGCTCAGGCGGAAGCCGCCGCGTTGACGGTGACGCCCTTGTCGACAAAGAGCTGCTGCAATTCACCGGCCTGGAACATCTCGCGGATGATATCGCAGCCGCCGACGAATTCGCCCTTGACGTAGAGCTGCGGGATGGTCGGCCAGTTCGAATATTCCTTTATGCCGTTGCGAAGCTCGGCGGATTCCAGGACGTTCAGGCCCTTGTAGCCGACGCCGATGTGATCGAGGATCTGGACCACCTGGCCTGAGAAACCGCACTGCGGAAACTGCGGCGTGCCCTTCATGAACAGCACGACGTCGTTCGACTTCACTTCGTTGTCGATGAATTGTTCGATGCTCATATTTGCTTCCTTTTGGGGCTCAGCCCCCTGCGGCGTCGCGTAACGGGCCGGCTCGTCCATGTAACCCGGATACTTGTCATATATGTAGCCCAAACCGTTGTTCATCCAAAGTAAAATGGCGAAGAGCTGGCATGCGCGGGGTCGCCTCAGGGCGCCCGGGCAACCGCAGCCCATAGAATGACAGCATTAATGTCATAGCGCGGGCAGGCTTTTTTCCCGCAACGGAACCCCTATCTAGGACGGACTGCCCGTCAGGAACCAGTTTGCCAGCCTAACGTTCTCTCCCTTCACTGGAGATACCTGTGACGAAACCAGTATCCGCCGCCGCGTTCGCCGCCCCTGCCCCGTCACTTTTCTCGGATTCCGCCGCCCTCGCCCAGAATTTGGTGGAAGCCTATCTGGCCGTCCGCGGCGAGACCGAGCGCCGGGCCGCTCCGTTGAGCCCCGAGGACCAGCTCATCCAGTCGATGCCGGACGCCAGCCCGGCCAAATGGCACCGCGCTCATACCACCTGGTTCTTCGAGCAATTTCTGCTCGGCGAGCACTGCGAGGGTTACCAGCCCTTCCACCCTGATTATGCGTTTCTATTCAATTCCTATTATGTCAGCGCCGGACCACGGCACGCCCGTCACCAGCGCGGCCATTTGACCCGCCCGAGCGCCGACGAGATCACCGCCTATCGCCGGCATGTCGATGCCGCCGTGGTCAAATTCTTCCAGACCGCCGGCGAGGAGCGCCTCACAAAACTGGTCCCGCTGGTCGAGGTCGGCCTCAATCACGAGCAGCAGCATCAGGAATTGATGCTGACCGACATCCTCCACGCCTTTGCCCAGAACCCGATCCCGCCGGCCTACGATCCATCCTGGCGCCTCCCGACAGCGCACCGTTCGGCAGAGGAGTGGACCACCCTCAACGAGGGCATCCACACCGTGGGCCACGCCGACGACAGCTTCCATTTCGACAATGAAAAGCCCGCGCACCGCGCCCTGGTCGGCCCGGTGAGGCTCGCCCGCAACCTCGTGACCAATGCGGAATGGCTCGCCTTCATGCAGGACGGCGGCTACGGCACGGCCACGCTGTGGCTGATGGACGGCTTTGCCACGGCGACCAACGAGGGCTGGCAGGCGCCCGGCCACTGGAGCCAGGTCGACGGCGAGTGGCGGATCATGACGCTCGGCGGTTTGCAGCCGATCGATCCGGCTGCCCCGGTCTGCCATGTCAGCTATTACGAGGCGGATGCGTTTGCCCGCTGGGCGGGCCGCCATCTGCCGACCGAAATGGAGTGGGAGGTCGCCGCCCGCGCCGGCCAGCTCAACGATGCCTTTGGCATCGTCTGGCAGTGGACTCGCAGCTCCTACTCCCCCTACCCCGGCTACCGCGCCATCGAGGGGGCGCTCGGGGAATACAACGGCAAGTTCATGGTCAATCAGCTCGTGCTGCGCGGCTCCTCGCTTGCAACTCCGGCCGGCCACAGCCGTATCACCTACCGCAACTTCTTCTACCCGCACCACCGCTGGCAATTCACGGGGTTACGCCTCGCCGATTACGCCTGACATTTTCGATCATCGAAGCGCGCCGGAAAGCGCGTTCAGGAGAGTATCATGAATGTGCATGCCGCCGCTTTGGCCCAAACGCACCCGTTCGACGAACAGACCTCCGCCTTTGCCGGCGACGTGATCGGCGACCTCTCGCAGTTCCCCAAGCGGCTGTCGCCGAAATATTTTTACGACGCCACGGGCTCTGAGCTGTTCGAGCAGATCACGGTGCTGCCGGAATATTACCCCACCCGCACCGAGCTCGGCATCCTGCGCAGCCGCGGCGACGAAATCGCCGCACTCATTCCGGAAGGTGCGGCCCTGGTCGAATTCGGCGCCGGCGCGACCACCAAGGTCCGCCTGCTATTGGAGCGCTGCGATTTTTCCGCCTATGTCCCGGTCGATATTTCCGGCGATTTCCTGAACGCGCAGGCCGGCGGCTTGCGCAAGGATTTTCCCGATCTCGGCGTTTATCCGGTTGCCGCCGATTTCACCGCGCCGTTCGAGCTGCCGGCGGAAATCGCAGACCAGCCCAAGGTCGGCTTCTTTCCGGGATCGACACTCGGCAATTTCGAGCCGCACGAGGCGCGCGCCTTCCTGCGCAGCGCACGCGACATTCTGGGCAAAGGCGCACAGATGATCATCGGCGTCGACCTCGAGAAGAACGAGCGGGTGCTTTACGACGCCTATAACGACGCCGCCGGCGTCACCGCGCGGTTCAATCTCAATGTACTGGTCCGCATCAACCGCGAGCTCGGCGGCAATTTCGACGTCTCCGCCTTCATGCACCGCTCGGTCTATAATCGCGAGCGCCATCGCATCGAGATGCACTTGATTTCCAAGAAGGCGCAGAGCGTGCGCATCCTGGGACGGAATTTTTCATTCCGTCCCGGCGAGAGCATCCACACCGAGTCGAGCTACAAATACAGCTTCGACCGCTTCACCGCGTTGGCGCGCGAGTCCGGCTGGTCGGTGCGGGAATCCTGGAACGATCGCGACCAGATGTTCTCCGTTCACGCGCTGGCGGCGTCGGACTGAGGATTAGAGCGTTTTCAAGCGAAAGCCTGCCCCGGACTTGATCCGGGGTGGACACCGGTTCGCGTCAAGAAAGCGCGTCAAAACAGGAATCTAGAGCCCGGTTCTGATTCAATCAGAACCGAAAGGGCTCTAGCCGCGGGTTTTGCAGCTCACGTCTTGCAGACGGACCGCCTGCGGTCCGGTCGCGGCCTGCGTGTCGGCGCAATGCGGGGAGCGACAGATATCCAATCATCGGACAATCGGTCTGCACCCAACAGCCACGCGTGAATGATCCGCCACTTGTCTTGCCCGCGGGACTGGAAATCCAGAAGCGGAGATCCTGCGTCCTGCAGTTCGTGGAAAAATTTCAAAGAATCTTTTCCAGTCGGTCCGTCCGGCTCGATCATCTGCGTCAAGATCCAGCGGTCCCACTCTTCAATAATGCGTACTCTTGCTTCACTCTGTTTCATAGGCGCGTATTCCCAGCCACGGCTCCCCCGTGGGCACTGACTGATCGCGCTGGTCAAGTTTGATGGAAGGTGCCTACGCCGCCGCGCGTCCCCGCACCTTGCCGGGCGCAGTATAACCAAACTTCTTAACAAGTATTCATCTTTATTACCCCGCCCGCAAAACGGTCCATCTGCGCTGTCGTTTCCCCTTCGAAATGTCCAACTTTTGACGCGGACTCAGCCGAGCCTCCGCGGCAGCATGGCTTGGGGTGAGTTCGTGCCAGGGGATTTCAGTCATGGGCAACGCATTTCCAGCGTCAAGCAACCACGGGCAACGTTCGGCATCTTCGTCTGTTCACAGTGATACGGACACGGGCTGGGATGAGGGAGCAGACACCGAGCGGGCAGCGCTTCGCGAGGAAAATGCGAGGCTCCGCGCTCTCGTCGTCCAACTGTCGGATCTCGTCCTCAGAAATGTCGTCGATCATCACAACTCGCCGCAACTGGTGCCGATGAGGCGGCCCAGGCTGGATTAAAGGCACTATTCTGCCGGGTCGGATCGCAGCGAGACCGTTTCCCACACCGCGACCGCGATCATGATCGCGGTGGTCAGGATCGACAGCATCAACGGCGACAGCTCGCTTGCGAACCAGGCGAGCGCGCAAAGCGCGATGATGCCCGCCCCGTGGGAGAGCTGAAGGAAGCCGCGAAAGCTCAGCTTGAACAGGATGGTCCCGAGCAGAAACAGCAAGGGGCCGCCGATCGCGCTCAGTACGGTCTTGAGATCGGAATGTCCGCCGGGGTGTTTCAGCACCAGTTCGTCCGCCACCGCCGCGACGATGATGCCGGCCACGATCGGCATGTGCAGATAGGTATAGGCGAGCCGCGCCAGCCTTCCCGGCTCGCTCGATTTTGAAAGCTGTTCGGAGCCGGCTTCGGCGCCGATGTGGAAATAGATCCACCACATCGCGATGCTGCCGAGGAAGGCCGAGGTGAACGCCAGAACGTTTTCGGTGGTCCAGGTGAGTTCGGCAAAGGTTGCGCCGATCACCACGACGGATTCGCCGAGCGCGATGATGATGAACAGCGCGCAGCGCTCGGCCATGTGGCCGCCTTCGATCATCCAGTCCGCGACCGAGGACGCGCCGTGGCGGGGAATCCAGAACCGCACCGCCGGCGAGATATATTCGATGACGAGCGCAATGGCCCACAGCATCAAGCGCGGCTGCCCTTCCGCTATCCCTCCGGCGATCCAGAAGACGGCCGACACCGAAAGCCAGGCGGCGATCCGGACGGCATTCATGCGTGCCCGCGGCCGCGACGGCGGCGTCGACAACCACAGAAATATCGTCTTGCCGACCTGCATCGCCGCATAGGCGATGGCAAACCATAAGCCGCGCTCGTCAAATGCCTTTGGGATGGACGTCGATAGCACCAGCCCGCCCAGCATCATCGCGAACAGCAGCAGCCGGACCGGGGTCTTTTCGGGATTGAGCCAGTTGGTGATCCAGGTAGTGAATACCCATACCCACCAGACCGCGAGAAACAGCAGCGTGACCTGCAATGCGCCCAGCGGCGTAAAGTGAGCCAGCAGCGTGTGCGAAATTTGCGTGACCGCAAAGACGAAAACGAGGTCGAAGAACAGCTCCGCGTACGTGACGCGGCTATGCTGGTGCGGCACGATCCGGCGAAACAGCGCGCCGTGTGCGTTGTCTGTCATCGATGCCCCCGCCGTCTGGGGACTACCTCTCCGGTACCCCGGGTCCGCCAGGTACCCCGGTCTGCAGCGCCAGCGCATGCAGCAAGCCGCCCATCTGCCCCTTGAGCGACTGGTAGACGATCTGGTGCTGCTGCACCCGCGACTTGCCACGGAACGACTCCGAGATCACGGTCGCGGCGTAGTGGTCGCCATCGCCTGCGAGATCGCGGATCGTCACCTCGGCATCGGGGATAGCTGCCTTGATCATCGACTCGATATCGTGGGCATCCATCGGCATTCCAGCATGTCTCCGTCAGGTGTTTCGAATCACGGCCGGCTCGCGCGACCGTGACGGCCAAACCTAGCGCGTACGCTCTTCTAGGTCACGCCTGGCGGCACTATATTCCGGGCCGAAGCGTTTGACACCGCGAGATCGCGTCGCGCCCGATCATTTCGGGCTGACCGAAAAAGAGGCTCAAAATCATGAAATTGCCCGGTCCCGACCATCCGATCACGATTACGGCAAACCCCAAGCGCGTCCGGGTCTCGGTGGGCGACGTGGTCATTGCCGATACCACCCGCGCGCTGACCTTGAAGGAAGCCAGCTATCCGGCGGTGCAATATGTGCCGCGCGAGGACGCCAATATGGCGTTAATGTCCCGCACCGAGCGGACCACGCACTGCCCCTACAAGGGGGACGCGAACTATTTCAGCATCAACGCCAACGGCAAGCGTCTCGAAAATTCGATCTGGACCTACGAGACGCCCTTCCCGGCCATGGCCGAGATCGCCGGCCGTCTGGCGTTCTATCCGGACAAGGTGACGATCGAGGAAGTGGCGTAGTCAGAGGCGATATCATTCCGGGGCGATGCGAAAGCATCGAACCATGGTGCGCAATTGCGCCCCTGAGAATCCTATTCCCCGGTGTGCAATTGCACCCCTCGGGTCGGGCGTTTTCGCGCCATCCCGGAATGACGGCATGGAGCTACACCCTGAATATCGTGAGCCCGAGGATCAGGAGCACCAGGAAGATCACGACGAAGACATAGAACAGGAAGCGGGCGATGTCGGCGGAGGCCTCCGAAATGCCGGTGAAGCCGAGGATGCCGGCAACGATCGACACCAGAAAGAAGATCAGCGCCCATTTGAGAATTGTCATTGCGTGCTCCGCGACCTCTGAGGCCGTACCAGAGGTGGCCCCTCAATTTCACCTGACCTAACGGCCGGTTGCAACGCCGGTTCCGATCAGCCCGGAGATGCGGGTTCGCCAGCGCCCCGATTGGGCCTTGCTGAATCAGGTTCCGGGCGGCAACATTTGGCCACACAGCCTGGCTGGGAGGCGCGCATGACATCGATTTCCACCATGGGGCATGCCGACGTGGGCGCAGTGCCCAAGGCCAAATCGCGAAACCTTTCGCTCGATCGCGCGCGCACCTTCCTGACGCTGGTGGTGCTGCTCCACCACGCCGTCATCCCCTATACCTATTTCGGTCATACCGATCCGACGTCATTCTTCGGCTTCGACATGATCGTGCTCGCCACTGACAGTTTCTTCATGGCGATGTTCTTTTTCCTGTCGGGACTGTTCGCCTGGTCTGGTATCGCCCGGAAGGGACCGCTGAGCTATTTGGCAGATCGCCTGCTTCGGCTTGGCTTGCCTTTCGTGATCTGCGCCTTCACGGTCATTCCGCTCGCCTATTACGCCATCTCCCTGCGGCACCATCCCGAGATCGGCTTTTCGGAATACTGGTGGAATATGATCACGAAGGGCCCGTGGCCGAGCGGGCCGATCTGGTTCCTTTGGGTCCTGCTCAGTTTCGACGTGGTGGCCTGCATCCTGTATCGGCTGTCACCCAACCTGCTCGATCCGATCAACCGCCTCTCGCTGCACGGTCGTCGCCGCCCCGCAGTGTTCTTCGCGGTCATGCTTGCCGTCACCGCCGCGTTCTACATTCCCGGGCTGGTTCACTATGGACATAGCAGTTGGTTCGAGTTCGGGCCGTTCTCGGTCCAGCACGGGCGCGTGATGCTCTATGCGAGCTACTTCTTTTTCGGCGCCGGCATCGGCGTTGCGCAAATGGATCGCGGGCTGCTCGCGGCAGACGGCCGAATGGCGAAGGTGAGCTGGGACTGGATGGTGCTAGCGATCGTTCCGTATTGCCTCTTGTGGGTGCTGATCTTCATCAAGCGCGAAATACTGGGCAACCCGTCGCCGTTGCCGGACTGGTATGAAGCGCTCTACGCCATCTGCTTCACCGTCTTCAGCGTGGCCATCATGTTTCTGATACTGGCCTTTTTCCAGAGGTTCAGGCAATCGGGCTCAGCCAAGCTACTCGATCCGATGCAGGCGGACGCCTACGGCATGTTCCTGGTGCACTACCCGATCGCACTGTGGCTGCAATACTGGCTGTTCGATTATGAGCTGCCGGCGATCGTCAAGGCCACGATCGGGTTCGTACTGACGGTACTGTTGAGCTGGGGGATCACGCGCGCGCTGCGGCAGATCCCGGGCGCGACGAAGGTGCTTTGAGGAAGCGACACCGGCCTCACACGTCATTGCGAGCCACCCGGTCGGCGCGAAGCGCCGCCGGATGACAGGCTCCGCGAAGTAATCCATCTCGCAGCAAGCGGCGACATGGATTGCTTCGTCGCTTCGCTCCTCGCAATGACGGGGAGAGAACGCGCCTACGCCGCCTTGCCGCTCATGTAGGCCGGCAGCCAGTGCTCGAACGCCGTTTTCAGCGCATCCACAGCGACCGGCGCTTCACCGGCAACCGCGATCGCATCGCCACCCGTGGTGCCGATCCGCGCACAGGGCACGCCGGCGCCCTTCATCTTCGCCAGCACCAGGCCGGCGTCGGCCGCGGACACCGTTACGATATAGCGCGCCTGATCCTCGCCGAACCAGTAAGCGTGCGGCACGATCGCGTTCGGCGCCGCCAATAGCTGCGCGCCGATGCCACTGGCAATCGCCATCTCGGCCAGCGCGATCAGCAGGCCACCGTCGGAGACGTCATGCACCGCGGTTGCCGTGCCGGCGTGGATCATGCCGCGGACCACGTCGCCGTTGCGCTTTTCGGCGGCCAGATCGACCGGCGGCGGCGCGCCTTCTTCGCGGCCGCAGATGTCGCGCAGGTAGACGGACTGTCCGAGCCAGCCTTGCGTATCGCCGATCAGGAGGATCGCTTCGCCGGCCGCCTTGAAAGCCAGCGTCGCCGACTTGGTGAAATCGTCGAGCAGACCGACACCGCCGATCGAGGGCGTCGGCAGGATGCCGCGGCCGTTGGTTTCGTTGTAGAGCGAGACGTTGCCCGACACGACAGGGAAATCGAGCGTGCGGCAGGCTTCGGAAATGCCCTTCAGGCAGCCGACGAACTGGCCCATGATTTCGGGCCGTTCGGGATTGCCGAAATTGAGATTGTCGGTGATCGCGAGCGGCCGGCCGCCGACCGCGGTGATGTTGCGCCAGGCTTCGGCGACGGCCTGCTTGCCGCCTTCGAACGGATCAGCCTCGCAATAGCGCGGCGTGACGTCGACGGTGAGCGCGAGCCCCTTCGGCCCGTCCTCGACGCGCACCACCGCGGCATCGCCGCCCGGACGCTGCACGGTGTTGCCCAGAATGACGTGGTCGTATTGCTCCCAGACCCAGCGCTTCGAACACAGCTCCGGCGTGCCGATCAGCTTCTCCAGCGCCGCCGAAATGCCAACTGGGGGCTCCACTTCGCGTGCCTGCAGCATCGGCAAGACCGCGGACGGGACGTGCGGGCGGTCATACACCGGCGCCTCGTCGCCCAATTCCTTGATCGGCAGATCGGCCATCACGTCGCCGCCATGCTTGACCACGAAGCGCTTGGTCGGCGTCGTGTAGCCGACCACGGCGAAATCGAGGCCCCACTTCTTGAAGATCGCCTCGGCCTCTTTTTCCTTCTCGGGCTTGAGCACCATGAGCATGCGCTCCTGGCTTTCCGACAGCATCATCTCGTAGGCGCTCATGCCGGTTTCACGGGTCGGCACCGCGTTGAGATCGAGTTCGACGCCGAGATCGCCCTTGGCGCCCATCTCGACCGCCGAGCATGTCAGGCCCGCCGCGCCCATGTCCTGGATCGCGATCACGCAACCTTTTTCCATGATCTCCAGGCAGGCCTCCAGCAAGAGCTTTTCCGCGAAGGGATCGCCGACCTGCACCGTCGGCCGCTTCTCGGCGGAATCATCGTCGAATTCGGCCGATGCCATCGAGGCGCCGTGAATGCCGTCGCGGCCGGTCTTGGAGCCGAGATAGACGATCGGCATGTTCACGCCGGAGGCTGCCGCATAGAAGATCTTGTCGGCCTCGGCGAGGCCGACCGCCATCGCGTTGACCAGGATGTTGCCGTCGTAGCGGGTGTGGAAGCGCACCTGGCCGCCGACCGTCGGCACGCCGAAGGAATTGCCGTAGCCGCCGACACCGGCCACCACGCCCGACACCAGATGGCGCGTCTTCGGATGCTCCGGCGCGCCAAAGGAAAGCGCATTGAGGCAGGCAATAGGCCGCGCACCCATCGTGAACACATCGCGCAAAATGCCGCCGACGCCGGTGGTGGCGCCTTGATACGGCTCGATGTAGCTCGGGTGGTTGTGGCTCTCCATCTTGAAGACCACCGCCTGCCCGTCCCCGATGTCGATCACGCCCGCGTTCTCGCCCGGGCCCTGGATCACCCAGGGCGCCTTGGTCGGCAAGCCGCGCAGATGGATGCGCGAGGATTTGTACGAGCAGTGCTCGTTCCACATCGCCGAGAAAATCCCGAGCTCGGTGAACGTCGGCACCCGCCCGATCAGCTTGAGGATGCGCTCATACTCGTCGGGCTTGAGACCATGGCTGGCGACGAGTTCGGGGGTGATCTGGGGCTCGTTCATAGGTGCCTTAATAGGAAGATCGACAGGGGGCGAAAAGGCCTTTTATGGCGCATTTCCGCCCTGTCCAGAGCTTTGCGGAGGGCGCCCTGCAGGATCGGCGTTTGCACATCGTTCCCGGATCGGATTTAAGGGCTGAAACATCCAATTGAAGGCCATTTTTAGTGAACGAGCTGCCCCAAAACGCATTCCGCAACCGCCCAGACCTTTACGTCGAAACCGAGGGCGAATTCGCCGGCTGGCGGACCTGGACCCGCGACAGTTTTGAGACCCATAACGGCCCGTTCTGGCACCGGATGGACGAAAACGGCCGCGTGCAATGCGCGTTCCGGGTCGAGAAGAAGCACCTCAACGGGCAGCGCAACGTCCATGGCGGCTGCTTCATGTCGTTCGCCGATTACTGCTTGTTTGCGATCGCCTCCTCCGTGCTGGAGGGGCCGGGCGTCACGGTTTCGTTCGCGTGCGAGTTTCTCGACGCGGCGCGCGAGGGCGAACTGGTCGAATGCGAGGGCGAAATCACGCGCGCCGGCGGCTCGCTGATTTTCCTGCGCGGCGTGCTGAAATCCGGCGAACGGTCGCTGTTCACCTTCTCCGGCACCATCAAGCGGGTGAAGTGGAAGAAGCCGACTGGCGCCGCCGCCGTTGCCACCTGACGCGCCACAGGCACGTCGCGGCTGGCGCGACTATGCATTACTACTCGCGCTGGCGTGCTGCTGGAGCTCGACCTATCCGCTGACCAAGATTGGCCTCGGCTCGATCCCGCCGGTCACCTTCATCTCGGTGCGGTCGCTGATCGCGGCGGGCTTCCTACTGGTGATCCTGCGTGCCCGCGGCTTGCGGCTGCCGACGAACGGCAAGGCCTGGAGGCTGTTTGCATTCCAGCAGACCATCAACTCGACCATTCCTTTCCTGATGATCACCTGGGCGCAGCAATATGTGGCGGCGGCGCCGACCGTGGTGCTGGCCTCGACCACGCCGATCTTCGCTTTCCTCATCACTTGGGCCATCACAAGGCATGAGCCGGCGACGCTGCTGAGGCTGATCGGCGCCATTCTGGGCCTGGCCGGTACGGCCGTGACCATCGGCCTCGATACGCTCGGCGGGCTCTCCAGCAACCTCTTTGCCGAAATGGTCATCTTGATCGCCACCATCTCGTTCGCCTGCGCCACGATCTTCGGGCTCAAGCTGACCGATTACGACCCGATGGTGGTGGCGGCGGGCTCGCTGTTGTTCGGCGGCACGGTATTGTTGCCGCTCGCGCTGATCGTCGATCATCCCTGGACCTTGCGGCCGACGGCCGAGGCGCTGATTGCCACCGCCGCGATGGGCATCTTCTCGAGCGCCTTCGGACTGATGCTGTTCTACATGTGCCTGACACGGCTCGGCACACTGACCACCAATGCGCAGGGATACTTGCGCATCCCGATCGGCGTCGGCCTGTCGGTCCTGCTGCTCGGCGAACCCGTGCCGCCGAACCTGGCGCTCGGCCTCGTGTTGGTGATGGCCGGCGTCGCTGCGATGACCATCCCACGCGGCCATTATCGCAAGTGGATCGAGCGCCTGCGCGGGAAGCCGAAAGGTTGATGAGGGCCGTCGGCGGAATCTAGCCGATGTTGCTTTTGGGCGATCGAAAGCCACTCCGGCCGAGCCTGCGGGAACGGTAGTGGAACAGCAATCAACCATGATTGACACACCGGAACGCATGCGAGTGCACCGTGTTGCGCCGTTACGCAGCAAGAAAAGGAGCAATCATGAAACTCGCAACAATCGGATTGGCCATGGCGCTGGCATTCACGAACACCCTCGCCCTGGCGCAAGCCGGCGGCAGCGGCGCAGGCGGAAGTTCGGGCACGGGTGGCACGGCGGCAGGTGGAGCGGCAGGATCCTCCACCGGCGGAACGACCGCCGGAAGTGGAACGGGCGGTAATGCCACCACCGGCATGAGCAACGATGCCGGCAGTGCAGCAGCCGGCCGAAACAGTACAGTGAACCCGTCCGGGAACACCCACATCAATCCCTCGCCGAGCGGCTCGACGCTGTCGCCGACGGGGCCGGGTTCGACTACCGGTCGATAACAAAAAGCCCCGCTCGGCGGGGCTTTTTTATCACATGATCGTCGGTGCTATTTCTTCTCTTCCAGCAGCTTTTTGTACTTCTCGACGTCGCGTGTCACCAACTGGCCGAGCACTTCGCTCGCGTGCTCGTTGGCGTCGGGCGCAACGGTGGAAAGATCGTGAAAACGCTTCTTCACCGCCTCGCTCTCGACGGCGGTTCTGGCGGCGGCGTTCAGCTTCGCAATGATCGCAGGCGGCGTGCCTTTTGGAGCGAACAGGCCGTTCCAGCCCTGCGCCTCGAATTCGGGAAGGCCGGACTCGGAGGAAGTCGGCAGGCCGGGCAAGGTTGCAAGCCGCACCGTTGAGCCGACGACGAGGCCCCTTACCAGCTTGTCATCGATCGCCTGCGACACCGACGCGGCCGCGTCGCAGACGCCGTCGATCTGGCCGCCGATCGCATCCGTCAGCGCCGGTGCCGCGCCGCGATAGCCGACCAGCGTCACGTCGATGCCGGCCGCCTGCACAAAGCTCTTGCAGATCAGGAAATTCGAGGAGCCGACGCCGGCATGGCCGAGATTGACCTTGCCGGGATTTTTCTTCGCATAGGCGATGAAATCCTGCAGGTTCTTGGCGGGGAAATCCTTGCGCAACGCGACGATACCGAAGGTTTTCGCAACGACCGCGATCGGCACGAAGGATTCCGGCGTGAACGGCAGTTTCGGATAGATCGTATAGGTCGCGGCGCTGGTGCCGGCATTGCCGATCGCGATGGTATAGCCGTCTGCTTCCGCCCGCGCGGCACGCGTCAGCGCAGTCGAGCCGCCGGCGCCCGCGACGTTCTCGATCACGATCGGCTGCCCGAGCGACTTGGTCATCTCCTCGGCAACCACACGCGCGATCACGTCAGAGGTGCCGCCGGCCGCGAACGGCACGATCATGGTGATGGGACGCTTGGGATAATCCTGCGCGTGGGCTGCGACGGCGCACAGCAGCGCCACAACGACAATCGTCAGGCGCGACACCAAGAACCTCACGCGGCTTTTTGCAGATGCGCGGCTAGCCCTGCGAACAGGCCGCGGCCGTCGGTGCAGCCCATGATGTCTTCGACGTGGTTTTCCGGGTGCGGCATCATGCCGAGCACGTTGCCGCGCTCGTTGACGATGCCGGCGATCGACTGCGCGGCACCGTTGATGTTGGACTCCTCGTCGACGATACCCTCGGCGGAACAATAGCGGTAAAGCACGCGCCCCTCGCCTTCCAGCCGCTTCACGGTCTCCTCGTCGGCTTCGTAATTGCCCTCGCCGTGCGCGACCGGCACGCGAATGACCTGGCCGGCATTGTAGCCGCGCGTGAACGGCGTATCCGAGCGCTCGACCCGCAGATGCACATCCTGACAGATGAATTTCAGCCGAGCATTGCGCATCAAGACGCCGGGCAGCAAGCCCGCTTCGCACAGGATCTGAAAACCGTTGCAGACGCCGAGCACGAGCCCGCCATCGGCCGCATATTTGCGCACCGCATCCATGACAGGTGCGCGCGCCGCAATGGCGCCGCAACGAAGATAGTCGCCATAGGAAAACCCGCCGGGCACTACGACCAGATCGGTCCCCTTCGGCAGCGCAGTGTCGGCATGCCACACCATCGCAGCCTCCTGCCCCGAGGCGAGCTTGAGCGCGCGCGCCATGTCGCGCTCGCGATTGATTCCAGGGAAGACGAGGACGGCGGATTTCATGGAGGTTCCCGGTTGGAAACGAGAATCGTCGGCAGAACCGCCGACCCGGCAGAGACATAACCATTTGACGCCGGTTTTTCCAGTGCTAGCGTCGCCAAAACGGCCCGCGCGGCAGCCGTGCTCAACAACAATCGCTCAGGGATGGAAGCCATGAATGTCCCGTCGCTGGCGACCGCAGAGACCGAACCGATGACGTCCGAAGGTGTCGTCGCGGCCGGTGTTTACGTCGATGGCCGCCGCGTCGCCAATATCGCCATCGAGGAGGCTTCGAGCTGGCGCAGCAAGCCCGGCCACGTCGTCTGGATCGGCCTGTATGAGCCGGATCTGGCGCTACTGAAAAGCGTGCAGCAGCAGTTCGACCTGCACGACCTCGCGATCGAGGACGCCAACCACGCCCATCAGCGGCCCAAGATCGAGCAATATGGCGACGGCCTGTTCATCGTGGCGCGAACGGCGCAACTGATCCAGGGCAGGATCGCGTTCGGCGAAACTCATTTGTTCGTTGGCGAAGGCTATCTCGTCTCGGTCCGCCACGGCGCATCGACCTCGTATGCAGCAGTGCGCGAACGCTGCGAGAGCTGCCCCCGCGCGCTGGCGCGTGGCGAGGACTATATTCTCTACGCCATCCTCGATTTCATCGTCGACAACTATTCCCCTGTCCTGGAAACCATCCACGACGAGGTCGAGAAGATTGAAGACGACGTCCTCGCCAGCACCATCACGCGGGCCCAGGTCGAACGGCTCTACATGCTGCGCCGGGATCTATTGCGACTGCGCAATGCGATTGGCCCCCTGGTGGAAGTCTGCCGCCGGCTCGAACACGACAACCTTCCGATGGTGCGTTCGACCATGCAGGCGCTGTTTCGCGATGTCACTGACCACGTCAGGACCATACAGGAGCGCACCGATTCAATGCGCGAGGTGCTGGCGTTCGCCTTCGAGGCAAGCCTTCTGGTCGGCCAGGCCCACGAGACGGCGGTCTCCAAGAAGCTGGCCTCGTGGCTCGCCATCATCGCCGTGCCGACGGCGTTGGCCGGAGTCTACGGGATGAATTTCAAGCACATGCCCGAACTGGAATGGGACTACGGATATTTCTTGGTGCTGGGGCTGATGCTCACCGCCTGCACCGGGCTGTACTGGCGTTTCCGCAGCGTGGGATGGCTGTGAGCGGCAAGCCCGCCGCTCACACCCTCATCCCAAAAGCTCGACCCGGTAGTTCTCAATCACCGTATTCGCCAACAGCTTGTCAGCGGCATCCTTCAATGCCGCCTCTGCCTTGGTCTTGTCCGAGCCTGATAGTTCGATGTCGAACACCTTGCCCTGGCGGACGCTGGCGACGCCATCGACGCCGAGCGATTTCAGCGCGCCTTCGATAGCCTTGCCCTGCGGATCGAGGATGCCGGACTTCAACGTAACGGTAACGCGTGCCTTCACGAGATTTGCCTCAGTTCTTCTTTAGCTCTTCACCAGCACCGGACCCGAACCGGCCGGGCGCTCGTTCTCCATCAGAATGCCCAGGCGTTTCGCCACCTCGGTATAGGCTTCAAGCAAGCCGCCGAGATCGCGGCGGAAACGGTCCTTGTCGAGCTTCTCGTTCGACTTGATATCCCACAGCCGGCATGAGTCGGGCGAGATTTCGTCGGCGACGATGATCCGCATCATTTCGTTCTCAAACAGCCGGCCGCATTCCATCTTGAAATCGACCAGACGGATGCCGATGCCCAGGAAGAGACCGGTGAGGAAGTCGTTGACGCGGATGGCGAGCGCCATGATGTCGTCGATTTCCTGCGGCGTCGCCCAGCCGAACGCCGTGATGTGCTCTTCCGACACCATGGGGTCGTTGAGCTGGTCATTCTTGTAGTAAAATTCGATGATCGAGCGCGGCAGTTGGGTGCCCTCCTCGATACCGAGGCGCTGCGACAGCGAACCGGCGGCGACGTTCCGCACCACCACCTCCAGCGGCACGATCTCGACCTCGCGAATCAACTGCTCGCGCATGTTGAGGCGGCGGATGAAATGGGTCGGCACCCCAATGTCGTTGAGGTGCTGAAACAGGTACTCCGAAATCCGGTTGTTGAGGACGCCCTTGCCCTCGATCACCTGGTGTTTCTTGGCATTGAACGCGGTCGCATCATCCTTGAAGTGCTGGATCAGGGTTCCCGGCTCCGGACCTTCATACAGGACCTTGGCCTTGCCTTCATAAATACGGCGTCGACGGCTCATTGGGATGTACCGTGTTTTGTTGAAATCCATGAAATTGGTGTGCTCCGGATGACAAGGGTTTGCGACCACGACGGAGCTGCCGTGAAGGCCAGGTCCTGAACTTAAGCGACCGGAAACAGAACAAGAACCTCGCCTGATGGCAACCTAACCGATTGGCCCATCCAGCACAATCGACCCGGCCCGATTGGGCCCAACTTATCCCGATTGCCTGCGGCTTAACGGACTGTTGTTTTACCGATTCGCCCCCTCTATCTAGGTAGTCCATCGGGCGGCGACAACGCGGCCTTATTTACCGTTTGCGGGGATTGGAACCGAAGAATGACCACTTTCGACAAGCGCGAGGAAGGTTTTGAGAAGAAATTCGCCCTCGATGAGGAGCAGAAGTTCAAGGCCGAGGTGCGCCGGAACAAGCTGCTCGGTCTTTGGGCAGCGGAGAAGCTCGGGCTGTCGGGCGATGCCGCCACCGCCTATTCCAAGGAAGTGGTCGCGGCCGATTTCGAGCAAGCCGGCGACAAGGACGTCCAGGACAAGGTGGTGAAGGATCTTACCGCCAAGGGCGTCGCCGTCACCGCGCAGGAAGTTCGCGTCAAGATGGACGAACTGATTGCGGTTGCCGCCGCCCAGGTGAAGGCAGGGAACTAAGCGCAGCGAATAGGAAGTGGCGAATGGCGAATAGGAAAATACTATTCGCCACTCGCCATTCGTGCCTTTCTGTATTCTGCACGCACGATCTCCAGCAACCGCCGCGCCGCCGCGCTCAGAAATCCACCGCGGCGCGTTACCGTGACGACGTCGTGGCTCGCCTTGAGATCGCGCACGCCGATGGTTGAGATCGTCTTGTGCCGCAGCTCTTCGGCAGCGTTGCTCTCCGATAATAGCGCGATGCCGAGCCCCGCTTCGACCAGCCGCTTCTGCGCAGTCAGGCTGTCGACTGGCGTCCAGTCGATTTCGCCGAGGCCGTGGGTCTGGAACAGCGCAAAGACATGCGCGGCCGTGATCTCGCGCCGTCCCGGTACGACCGGAAATGCGATCCAGCGCTCGCCGCGCAGATCGGCGAGCTTTGCGATCCGGCGGCCGGCGCGCGGATGATCCAGCGCGCATACCACCTGCAGCCGCTCGGAGAACAGCAATTCGCAGTCGAGGTCGCGCGAGCGATCGCGATCATAACGCAGGCCGATGGTCACCTCGCCGCGGCGGACCATGTCGCTGACCTCCACGCTGGTCGCGGTACGCAGGCTCAATTCGACCTCGGGACGCTCGGCCGCGAAGCGCCTGAGAACCGCCGACAGCCGCCCGCCCGCAAGCGTGCCGACGACGGCGAGCGCGACCGGTCCTAAATCCGGCCGCGCCAGTGCGCGCACCGCATTCTCCGCATCCTGGGCCGCAGCCACCGCGCGCTCGGCATGAGGCACCAGCACTTTTCCGGCGTCACTCAGCGTCGTGCGCCCCGCGATCCGCTCGAACAGCGGCACGCCGAGTTCCTGCTCCAGCAGCGCAATGCGCCGCGAAATCGCCGGCTGCGAGCGGTGCAGCGCTTTTGCGGCATTCGAAATGCCGCCGCGGCGATGGATGGTCAAGAAGGTGAGAAGCGCATCGCTGTCCATGCTTCATCCATGCAAAAAGCTGATGATGCGTAGAGAAATAACAAATTTGGCTGATGGTAGATAGCCCGCTAGTTTCGTCGTCAACCAGACCGGCCAACAAACGAGGCGGAGATTGCCGATGCGAAGTCAGACGGAAAAAGCCGAGGCGTTTCGCGCGCTGCATGCGCGCCCGGGCGCCTTCATCATTCCCAATCCCTGGGACGCCGGCACCGCCAAGCTTCTCGCCGCGATGGGGTTTGAGGCGCTTGCGACCACGAGCCTGGGGCTTGCCAACACGCTCGGCAGCGCGACCGTGAGCTTAGACGCCATCCTCGAGAATTGCCGAGCGATCGCGGAAGCCACCGACCTTCCCGTCAACGCCGACCTTGAAAACTGCGGCGCGGACGATCCGAAGACCGCGGCGAAGGCGATCGCGCGCGCGGCCGAAGCCGGCGCCGTCGGCGGCTCGATCGAAGATTCGGCCGGCGATCCGCAGAACCCGATCTACGACTTTTCGTTCGCGGTCGAGCGCGTGCAGGCCGCGGTCGAGGCGGCGCGCGCACTGCCCTTCCCGTTCACGCTGACCGCGCGGGCGGAGAATTTCCTGCACGGTCGCAAGGATCTCGACGACACCATCAAGCGTCTGCAGGCGTTCGAGGCGGCTGGCGCGGATGTCCTATATTCACCTGGGCTCTACGACATCGGCACCATTCGCACTGTGGTGTCCTCGATCAGCAAGCCGTTCAACCTGGTGATGGGATTTGCCGATCCGACGCTGACCGTTCCGCAACTCGCCGAGGCAGGCGTCAAGCGCATCAGCGTCGGCGGCGCGATGGAACGCTACGCACTGGCGGCATTCTTGAAGTGCGCGCGTGAGATGAAGGAGCGTGGCGCCTTCACGTTTGTGCGCGACATGGCGCCGATCAAGGAGGTGCGGGCGGCGTTTGTCTGACGGTCTCTCCCGTCATTGCGAGGAGCGAAGCGACGAAGCAATCCATCTTTCCGTTATGCCGCGAGATGGATTGCTTCGCGGAGCCTGTCATCCGGCGGCGCTTTGCGCCGACCGGGTGGCTCGCAATGACGGTGGAGGCAGACGTCACTCCTCCTTAAATCCATACTCCGGCACATTCCCACTCGCGCCGTAATATTTATACGGCAGGAATTTGCCGGACATCGTGATCTTGACCCGGTCGCCCTTGGGGTTGGCGACGCGCTCCAATGCCATGTCGAAATCGATCGCCGACATGATGCCGTCGCCGAATTCCTCTTCGATCAGCGCTTTCCAGGCCGGTCCGTTGACCATCACCATTTCGTAGAAGCGGTAGATCAAGGGATCGGTCGGCGGCATCGGCGTGCCGGTGCCGCGCATCGGCACCTCGTTGAGCATCGCAGTTTCCGCTTTCGACAGCCCGAACAATTCGCCGGCATTGGCGGCTTGCGGTTTCGTCAGCTTCATCTGGCCCATGATGGCGCCGACGATCAGCACTTCCGAATAGCCGCCGATCTTTTCGCAGATGTGCTTCCAACTCCAGCCCTTTTCGCGCTTGATGTCGAGCAGCTTCTCTGTGAGGTCTTCGCGCTTCATGCCCTATCTCCTTATGTACTCGTCATGCCCGGGCTTGTCCTGGGCATCCACGTCTTGTTTCGCATTGCCTTAAGCAGACGTGGATGGCCGGGCCACGCTCGGCCATGACGCCTCAATTGAATCCTCGCCTGCCGACGTCACGATGAGTTCCGGCTTGCCCGGCCGCACGACCGGCACGTTGCGCGGATCATGATCGGTCACGGTGGCGGCAAACGTCTTGCTGCGGCTGACCAGGAAATCGACGATGTGATTGCGCACCGCGTAATAGAGCGGATGGCGGTGCAGATCGATGCGGCCGCGATCCTTCGGCAGCGGATTTTCCACGATCTCGGCCAACACGGCGCCCGGACCATTGGTCATCAGAAAAATCTTGTCGGCGAGATAGATCGCCTCGTCGACATCATGGGTAATCATGAACGCGGTCTGCCCGGTCTCGAGGCAAATGCGCCGCACCTCGTCCTGCAGCGTACCCCGCGTCAGCGCATCCAGCGCCGAGAACGGTTCGTCCATCAGCATGATCTTCGGCGTGATCGAGAGCGCCCGCGCAATGCCGACGCGCTGCTTCATGCCGCCCGACAGTTCCGACGGCCGCTTTTGCTCGGAGCCGGTCAGCCCGACCAGATCGATGAACTTCTGCGCATGCGCCTTCACCTTTGCGCGGTCCCAGTTGCGCCACTTCGAGGTCACGGCATAGGCGACGTTGCCGAGCACTGTGCGCCATGGCAGCAGCGCATGGCTCTGGAAGATCACGGCGCGATCGAGGCTCGTCCCCTCGATCGCCTGCCCGTCGACGATAACCGCGCCCCCGCTCGGCTCGTCGAGGCCGGCGAGGATGTTCAAGACCGTGGTCTTGCCGCAGCCGGAATGGCCGATCACGCAGCCGAATTCGCCGCGCTTCATCGACAGCCAGAGATCCTCGAAAATCGTGGTCTCACCGCCACCCGCGCCCGGATAACGCCGCGCGATGCCCTCGATGGAAATGAATTTGTCGGTCATCGCCATCACTCCGGGAAAGTGACCATGCGCGTAAACCGCGCCAGGATCTGGTCGAGCAGCATGCCGACGATGCCGATCATGAGGATGGCGATGATGACGTTGGTGATCGAGAGATTGTTCCACTCGTTCCAGACGAAGTAGCCGATGCCGGTCCCGCCCACCAGCATCTCGGCCGCGACAATCACGAGCCAGGCGATGCCGATCGAAATCCGCATGCCCGTCAGAATCGTCGGTGCCGCCGCGGGCAGGATCACCGTGAAGGCACGCCTGACGGTGCCGACTTCCAGCGTGCGCGCGACGTTGATCCATTCCTTGCGTACCGCGGCGACGCCGAACGCGGTGTTCAAGAGCATCGGCCACACCGAGCAGATGAAGATGACGAAGATCGCCGAGATCGAGGAATCCTTGATGGTGTAGAGCGCAAGCGGCATCCAGGCCAGCGGCGAAATCGGCTTCAGAATTTGGATGAACGGGTCGATCGCCCTACTGATCAACGGCGACATCCCGATCAGGAATCCAAGCGGAATGGCGACGATCACCGCGAGCAGATAGCCGAGGCCGACGCGCGCGATGGAATAGCCGAGCTGGATGCCGAGCCCCTTGTCGTTCGGCCCGTTATCGTAGAATGGCTGCCTGAGGTGCTCCCACAATTTCGCGCCGACATCTGATGGACCCGGCATCGCCGATTTGCCCTGGGTCGCCGTCAGCCCCATCAGCTTGGCGTATTCGGGCGACATGGTGGTGGTCGCAGCCGTCGGCCGCGTGGCGAGATGCCAGATGCCGAGGAACGCCGCGAACAGCACGATCGAGACGACGGCGGCACGGAAACGAAGGGATGAGGTCATTGGGGATAGTCCCTCAGCATGTCGTCCCGGCGAACGCCGGGACCCATACGCTGCGCCGACTCTTTTAGGCACGATGTCGGAAACCTTCCTTCATTACTAACGCCGCGGAGTATGGGTCCCGGCGTTCGCCGGGACGACAGCGGCAAATGTGGTTGCGGCCCCTTCATCACGACGCCTTCCTGATCTTGAAGCTGGCGAGATAGTCCTCGGGCTTCGCAGGATCGAACGTCTTGCCCATCACCGAAAAGCTCTTGGTGGTGGCGGCGGGCGGCGTCAGTCCTGCTTCCTTCATCAGCTTGGCTGCGTCGGTGGCGAGATAGACCTGCGCGGCGATACCGGCATAGTCGATGTCGCCCTTGATCTGCCCCCAGCGCTTCATCTGGGTCATGATCCAGACCGCGAACGACTGCCACGGGAACGGATCGAAATCGACGCGGTTCGGCTGCTGGACGATGTTGCCGAGCCCGTCGGCGAAGGTGCCGGTCAAAATCTGCTCCAGCACGATCGGCGGCTGGTTAAGATAGTTCGCCGGCGCGATTGCCGCCGCGATTTCCTTGCGGTTCTCCGCCTTGTGCGCGTACGCAGTGGCTTCAATGATCGATTTGAGCAGCGCGCCATAGGTATTCGGCATCGTGGTGACGAATTCCTTCGACGCGGCGAAGGCGCAGCACGGGTGGCCTTCCCAGATATCCTTGGTCAGGATGTGGATGAAGCCGGCGCCGTCAAACACCGCGCGCTGGTTCATCGGGTCGGGCCCGAGAAAGCCGTCGATGTTGTCTGCCCGCAGATTGGCGACCATTTCCGGCGGCGGCACCGCGCGGATCTGCACGTCGGTATCGGGATCGATGCCGTGCTCGGCGAGGTAATAGCGCAGCAGGTAATTGTGCATCGAATAGTCGAAGGGTACGGCGAACTTGAAGCCCTTCCAGTCCTTCGGATTGCGCTTGTCCTTGTGCTTGATCGACAGCGTGATCGCCTGGCCGTTGATGTTTTCCACGGCCGGCATGGTGTAGGGAATTGGATTAGAGCCGGCGCCCATGGTGATGGCGAGCGGCATCGGCGACAGCATGTGGGCGGCGTCGTATTCCTTGTTGATGGTCTTGTCGCGAATGACCGCCCAGCCGGCGGTCTTGATCACTTCGACGTTCAGGCCGTTCTTGGCATAGAACCCCATCGGCGCGGCCATGATGATCGGCGTGGCGCAGGTGATCGGGATGAAGCCGACCTTAAGGTCTTTCTTTTCCAGCGGCCCGCCTTGCGCGAACGCTTCCGTCGCCGTCTTGAGCGGGAAGAACTGCGATAATGCCGCCGCTGCGGTTGCCGCGCCCACCGACTTCAAAAACGCGCGGCGCGCGACGTCCTGCGGGAAGATCGCGCGCATCACGGCGGATGCGACCACGCCTTCGTAGCGTTTCTGCTCGCTCTCGATGGCGGACTGGACCTGCAATTGGGCGGCCTGGTGCTCGGCTTCGCTGACATGCTGACCGCAGCTACAGCCACCGGCATGAAGACGGCGGTTGGGATCGAATGGATTGTCGAAGGTAGACATCAGCCCTCCTGCGCGACGTTGCACCCTAATTAAGCAAGGCACATGCCAGCCCCGTTCTGCGGCGATGGCTCTGAGATCACAGGGATTCTGCTGACATTGGCGATTACGAAAATTCGTGATACACGAAATGTCGTAGTTGAATTACGAGATTTCGGAGTATCGACTGGATGGATCTGGCCCTCGGCTCAACCGCCCCGCCGCAGGACGTCGAACTGCGCACCGCCGCGTTCGAGTTCGCGATCGAGCCCGCGCTACTGCTCGATCCCCATGCCGACCAGATCCTCGACGCCAATCCGGCGGCCTGCACCCTGCTCGGCTATGACCGCGCCTTGCTGCGCCAGACCAAGGCCAGCACGCTGCATGCCGGACAATTGCCGGCGCTGATCGTGTTCACGCAGGCCGTGCTCGACAAGGGCGCGTACTGGAGCAACGCGCTCACCCCGCGCCACGCGACGGGGCAAAGCCTGCGCCTGGAATATGCCGGCTCACTGGTGCCGGGCGAAGGCCGCTCGCTGGTACTGCTCACCATGAGCGATCTCGACGCCCGCCGCCGACGCTATGTCGACGCGGCGGCCGAAGACCACATGCGCGGCGGGATCGCGACCTGGCAGCGGGTCGAACGGGTGTTCCAGGATATCGAGCGCGAAAACCAATTGATCCTGCGCGCCGCCGGCGAAGGCATTTACGGCGTGAACGCGGAAGGAAAGACCACCTTCGTCAATCCGGCCGCCGAGCGCATGCTGGGCTGGGCTGCGGAAGAACTGGTCGGCAAGGAAATCCACCCGATCGTTCATCACACCCATCATGACGGGCGGCACTATCCCGATCACGACTGCCCGATTTACGCGGCGTTTCGCGACGGTGCCGTGCACCAGGTTGAGGGCGAGGTGTTCTGGCGCAAGGATGGCACGCCGGTCTGGGTCGAATATACCTCGACGCCGATCCGCGACCGCGGCGTCGTGGTCGGCGCCGTCATCGTGTTTCGCGACGTCAGCCAGCGCCGCGAGGCCGACGAGAAGCTGCATGCGGCGCTTGCCGAAGTCGATCGCCTGCGCGAGCGGCTGGAGCTGGAAAACGCTTACCTCCAGGAAGAAATCCGCATCGAGACCAACCCGCGCGGCATCATCGGCCAGAGCGAGGCGATCCAGAAGACGCTGCGCCAGGTCAAGCTGGTGGCGCCGACCACCGCCGCCGTCATGATCACCGGCGAGTCCGGCACCGGCAAGGAACTGATCGCGCGCGCCATTCATGAAGCGAGTAGCCGCCGCGACCGGCCGCTGATCCGCGTCAACTGCGCGGCGATCCCGCGCGAACTTTTTGAGAGCGAGTTCTTCGGCCATATCAGAGGCGCCTTCACCGGCGCGATGCGCGACCGCATCGGACGGTTCGAGCTCGCCGACGGCGGCACGCTGTTTCTCGACGAGGTCGGCGAAATCCCGCTGGAGCTGCAGGGCAAGCTCTTGCGCGTGCTGCAGGAGGGCAATTTCGAACGCGTCGGCGAGGAGCGCACCCGCGCGGTCGACGTGCGCGTGATCGCCGCCACCAACCGCGACCTCAAGCAGGACGTGCAGCGCGGCCGCTTTCGCGAGGACCTCTATTTCCGCCTCAACGTATTCCCGGTGGAATCGGTGCCGCTGCGCGAGCGGCGCGAGGACATTCCGCTGCTGGCGCAGCATTTTTTGACGCGCGAGAGCAAGGCGCTGAAATCCGACCTGCGCCTGTCGGAAGGCGATGCCCGCCGGCTTGCGCGCTACGACTGGCCCGGCAATGTCCGCGAACTGCAGAACGTGATCGAGCGCGCGGCGATCCTCGCCCAGAACGGTCGGCTGCGCATCGACCTGCCCGATGTATCGGGCACATCGCCCTCCTCCGGCGCGGCGCGCGAGAAAGCCGACACCCGTCCTGTGGTGATGACCTCATCGGAAATGCGCGCCCACGAACGCGCCAACATCCTCGCGGCACTTGAAGCCTGCTCCGGAAAAGTGTTCGGCCCCGGTGGCGCGGCCGAGATGCTCGACATCAAGCCCACCACGCTGGCCTCGCGTATCAAGGCGCTGGGAATTGCAAACGGGCGCGGCTTGGCTGGCTGATTAGGGCGTGTACTCATAAACCACGGGCTTCCCACGACAAGCGGAAGGCACCCGGCTTGACGGTGATCGGCGGCTTGTGACCCTAGGCAGACATTCGCGTCCAATTTTACGCGAGGTAACCGAAGCACCGTCACAAGAATTTCAACGCCGTTACGACCAGGAATACGCAGCAGGCCGGCGCTGGTCAGTCTGACCGCTGCTGCGACCCTCTGCTCCTTTGGGGCCGTTCGCAATATGAGAACGTACTGATCTCAACAAATCATTGTGCCGGTATCGAACCTTGCGCGTTAGCCCAGCACATATTTGCAGTGTTCCGACCAGATTATTCAAACGGATAGGAAAGTGCTGCCATGCCTTCTGAAACCAAAGACATGTCTCCTGAAACCAAAGAACTTCTCAAGTCGACCTGGGCAAAGGTGGTTCCGATCAGCGATATCGCGGCTGGTTTGTTCTATGAGAGACTGTTCACGCTCGATCCATCGCTGCAGCGATTGTTCAAGGATGCAGATATGAAAGAGCAGCGCCGGAAGCTGGTCCAGGCATTGAGTGCCGTGATCAACAGTGTCGATGACTTGCCGTCGTTGGTACCGACGCTAGAGATCCTCGGGCGAAACCATATTCGGTATGGCGTAGAGGATCGGCATTACGACACGGTTAGTGCAGCCTTGCTATGGACCCTAGAGCAGGGTTTGAAAGAGGCTTGGACGCCAGCGGCGAAGTCGGCCTGGGTGGTGGCATATAGCACCGTGTCCGGCGTCATGCGTGATGCGGCAGCCGCATCGCGAGAGAACGCGACCGCACAGGCAATCTGAATCTGGCATGTCGCCTCTTGGCCCAAAGGCGGTATGCATCAACGTTGGTTTGACAATCAATGTTGGCTTGATAATCGCCTTCCGAGAGTAAAGCGGACCTGACTTAATTACGAGTACATGCCTAGTAGCGGCGGCCGCCGACGGCGAACGACGAAGCGCCGGGCAGCGAGTTGAACTCGCTGTCGATCCGGCCCGACTGCTGGACGTAGCCGACGCCGAGCGACAGGCTGAGATTCGACGTCGCCTGGAATTCGACGCCGGCATTCACGCTGGAGATCGGCAGCGTGCCCGACTTGGAGTCGAATGGCGCGAACGGGCCGCCGATGCCGGTATTGTATTTCAGCGTGTCGAACCCGGCATAGAAGGTGACGGGCAAGCCGCTGTTCTTCAAGCTGTAGCCGAACTGCACGCCTTCGCTATAGAGCGAGCCGAAACCGCCGAACGCACTCTGGCTGAGACCGCTGAGGCCCATGCTGCTGCGCTGGCTGCCGACAAAAAAGCCGTTCGAAAAATTGTACCGCGCGTAGGACGAGCCGTTTCCGACGTCGCGAAAGTCGAAGCTCGGAAAATTGCCGTAAGCGTTCGGACTTTCGCCCGCCTCCCCGCTGAAACCCATCGGCCAGCCCGGGATCCAGTAATTCACCGGCGAGGCCTGGGCGTGAGCGGCGCGCGCCCCAAGGCACAGCGTCGCTGCGACCAATACGAGACCGAATTTGCGTGAAAACATCGACATCCGCGACCACCCGACTGCGCCGCGATTATATGCAGCGGATATCGGGAACGCCAGAGCGGCGCGGTGGCGGTTCCATCAGGTCGCAGGCCGCGATGTTGCAGTCCGATTCGTAGACTCAGACTGCAACGTCGAATACCGTCCTCACGCCGCCTTGGTGGTGAGCTTGGCCTCCGTCGGCAGCCCTTCCTCGATCGGCAGCGACGGATCGCGCGACCACTCGTTCCAGGAGCCGAAATACATCCGCACATCCTTCACGCCGGCGTTCTTCAAGGCGAGGAACGTGTTCGAGGCGCGCGCGCCCTTGAAGCAGTAGAGATAGACCGGCGTATTCTGCGTGATGCCGACGGTGGCGCATTCCGCCAAAATCTCGTTCTTGGACTTGAAGCGCGGTCCTTCCGCGGTCGGCTTCATCATGCGGTACCATTCGAGCCAGACCGCGCCGGGGATGCGTCCCTTGCGCGGGCAGAAATCCTTCCCATACGGAGAAGAGCTTTCGCCGATCCATTCGTCGATGTCGCGCACATCGAGCAAGGCGATACCGGGCTTGTCGACGGCGGCCAGCATGGTCTTGGCATCGATCAGGACGTCGCCCGCTTCAGGCAGAACCGAGAACGACGCCTTCACCGGCGACGGCACCTCCGTCGTGACAGGCAGGCCCGCCGCTGCCCAGGCATCAAAGCCGCCATGCAGCACCTTGACCTTGGGATAGCCGAGCATGGTCAGCAGATAGTAGCCGCGGCAGGACTGCCCGAAGCCGGAATTCATCGACTGCTCGTAGATGACCGCGGTCTCCTTGCCCGAAAGCCCGGCGGCGCCGAACGCATCGGCGAATTTCGTCTTCAGTTCGTGAATACCTTCCGGCGTCGAGGTCGCGAGATAGGTGAAGATTTCATGGACGTTGACGGCGTTCGGGAGATGCCCCGCGCCGTAGCCTTCCGGATTGCGGGTGTCGATGACGACACACGGCTCTTGCTTGAGGAATTCCGCGAGTTCGCCGGCAGTAATCAGAACGTCCGTCATGGCAGGCCTCTCCTGTTTCGTGGTTGCGGTTGGAATCGATCGGAAATCCCTTAGTGCTCGTCGCCGGCCAGCATCTTGCGCAACTGCTTGGTGGCGGGCGTGACGATGGCGACGAAATAGGCTTCGCGCAGCCGCCGCTGGGCGCGGTGGCTCTTCAAATAGCCGCGCGCGCCGCAATGGAGCATCGCGGCATGCGCAGCCGCGACGCTGGCGTCGCCGGCGCGCAGCCGCAGCGCAATGACGCGGCGCCAGTAGCTATCGTCGGAATTGTAGGGGTCGCGCGCCAGCGCCATCGTCTCCTTCTCGAACTCGGCATGGAGTTCGCGGAATTGAGTAGGCTGTTGCGGCAAATAGCGGTTGATATGGCTCAAGGGCGCGTCGACCTCGTCCATGATCTGGATGCAATCCTTGATCAGGCCGAGCGCCATGCCGGCCTGCAGCAGGATGAAACCGGCACGGATTTTCTTCACGAACGGTCCCGCCGGTTCGGCAAGGATCAGTTCATCCGGCACGAAGACATCCCGAAACTGTACCGCATAGGTGCCGGTGCCTTCCATCGCGAGAAATGGTTTGCATGGCTGCAGCGTGATCGCGGGATCGGAGCAATCGGCAAGGAACATCACGATGCCGCCGCCCTCGTCCTCGCGCTCGAAGATGGTGCCGAAGAAATGATCGGGACCGAGGTTCGACACCCAGGGCAGCGCGCCGCGCACGACGTAACCGCCCTCGACCTTGCGTCCCCTGAGTTTGAGTTTCTCGATACCGAAGAAGCTCTTCATCGGGTTGGAGAGCCCGGTGCCGCCAAGAATCTCGCCGCTGGCAAACTTGCCGGCGAATTTGGCAACGAGTTCTGGATTGTTTGAATTCGAGGCGTACCAGACCAGCGTGTTCTGGCACCACGCCATGAAGGCGGTGGCGCCGCAGACCTCGCCGAGCACCGCGATCGATTGAATGGCGCAGCGCAGGTCCGCCATGCCATCCGCTGGCCGGTGGCTGCCCCACGCGCCGACGTGCCCGAGACGCCGCAGCAACGCATCCGGATAGACGGTGCCCTCGTCGATGGCCGCGGCCTGGGGTGCGAGTTCTCTACGCGCAATCGCCGCGACCTGATCCACGATCGATGCCGCGGGAAGATTTTCGGCAACTGCGAGCCGCGATACCGCCACCGAACCCATGAGAACCTCCGCACCCCAGTGCTTGCTTGTTGCGACTGCTTATGCGCTGACGTCGAGATTGACCGGCCGCGTAAAGGTGTTGGCGACCGGCGACCATTTCTTGACATGGGCGACCAGCGCATCGATCTCGCTCTTCGGAATGCCCTCGCATTCCATGTCGACCTTGACGCGCACATCGGTGAAGCCGACCGGCTTTTCGCTGACGTCGCCGGTGCCCCACACCGCCGTGATATTGAGGTCGCCTTCGAGCTCGAGTTCGAGCTTGTTGACGATCCAGCCACGATGCACGGCGTTGGCGTGCAGGCCGACCGCAAGGCACGAGCCGAGCGCGGCGAGCGAGGCTTCGGAAGGATTCGGCGCGGTGTCGTCGCCGAGCAAGCCCGGCGGTTCGTCGACGATGTAGGGCGCGAGGTTGCGGATGTAGTTGGCGTGACGGAACTTGCCCTCCGCCACCGTCTTGCACTTCAAGGTCTTGATGACCTTCGGATTGGCCTTGCCGTTGGCGATGAGCTGCTCGAGCCCGTTTTTGTCGATCGGGGCCAGGCAGCCCGTGAGCACCGTTTTTTGAGCGACCGCGGTCATCATTTCTCTCCCTAGGGTTTGGATACCGAACGTTCTGTTTCCTGCATGAAGCGTGCCAGATCAGGCCGAAATCAAAAGCCGAACGTCTCTCGTCGCTTAGTGTGCCTGCCCGGAAATTGGTCAGCGCCGTGCTGCACAGGCGCGAAGCAATTGCCGCGTGCTTGCGATTATTTTCGGCGCAAAGATGCGGCTTGATGATTGCGCCGAGCTCCGATTAACTGCGGCGCATGGGCAAATCAGTTTCCAAGCGGAAAGCTGTCGCGGCGTCGGCCGCAGGCGACGAGGAATCCGCGCGCGGCCGCCTGCTCAATGCGGCGACGCATCTGTTCTGCAAGAACGGCATCAACGCCACCGGCATCGACGCGATCATCGACGAGGCCGGCACCGCCAAGACCACACTCTACAAATTGTTCGGCTCGAAGACCAACCTCGTCAACGCCGTGCTGGAAAGCGAAGGCAAGGCCTGGCGTGAATGGTTCATCGGCGCGATGGAGGATGGCGGCGGCGATGCGCAGGCGAAACTGAAGCGGATTTTTCCGGCGCTGAAGCGCTGGTTTGCCGAGGAGCGCTTCTACGGCTGCCCCTTCATCAATGCGGTCGCCGAGCACGACAAGGAAGCCAAACAGTTCCGCAACATCGCGCTGCGCCACAAAAAGGTGGTGCTGGCGCACATCGAAAAGCTCGCAAGTGAAATGGGTGCGTCTGAGCCGCAGGTGCTGGCCCATCAACTCGCGCTGTTAATAGACGGCGCCATCGTCGCCGCCATGGTCACGCGCGATCCCGCCGTCGCGGATACCGCGGGGCTTGCGGCGGGCTCGCTGTTTGGGCCGTCGAAGGTGAAGAAGCCGAAGCGCGCGGGTAACCCTGCGGAGCTTGTCGCCGTCTGAGGCAGGCTAGGGCGCTAATCATAGTCCGCTCTTGGAGCTAAAGCACATATGCGTTGGTCATGCCAGAATTGCGCCTTTTGACCCTGAGCAGACCTAGGCCAGATTGAAATCCCGCACCGCAGCGGGCCCTTCTCCCTTTTACCCGCCAATGAAGTGGTCTAGGCTTCTCGGCGAGCTGCCTTGAAGCGGGAGGTGCCGAGTTCTTCGCAGGTAAACGGGCAGCGATAGTGCCGTTCGGCCGGCATATTTCTGCGTGAGCCAGGCTTTTTTAGGGCTCAATCAAACAGCGCGGAGATCACTCATGAATACGAGATACAAGATGGGGTTGGCCATGGTGGCCGGCCTTGCACTCGGTGCTGCGGCGGTCCAGGGGCTGCACGCGCAAGGGAAGCCGCCCGTGTACTTCGTCGCGGAAGTCGACGTGATGGATCAGGAGGCCTATGGCAAGGAATATGCCCCGAAAGCGCAGGCCCTCATCAAGTCACACGGCGGCAAATTTCTTGCCATTGGAGGAATCGCTGGCGCAAACGCGAAACAAATAACTGGATTTGATGGCCAAACACCAAAGCGCGCCGTCGTCCAAGTCTGGGACAACATGGAAAAACTCCAAGCTTGGCGCAATGATCCAGAGTACAAGAAGCTACGAGAGGTCGGCGACAAATACGCGAAATTCCGCTCCTTCGCCATCGAGGGCACGCCACAATAGCGGACGCCCCATCACCGGAGTCGAGGGGCCGCCAGGCATCGGCGGCCTCTTCGTCATTGGAGAACCCAGGACCGCAAAACGCGGGGCTTGATGCCCCACTGCATATTCAGCAACTCGCCGAGGTGCTGGATCGAGTGAGGATCTTTGCTGCTGTGCAGGAGTTCCGTAGTTGGCACAAAGCAGACTGCTGAAGGCCAATCTTGGCTGTCCCCTTACCGATGGTAAAGCGACATCGCCAAATCCATTGGTCGTCCTGGTTTTATGAGTACACGAGCGACGCGGGCGCCGTGACGATCAGGCTGCGCGCCAGCACCACCCCGCCGGCCACAATCAGGCCCACACCTGCGATGCGGCTGAGCCATGGGCTGCGGGCCACCAGTTTCTCGAAGGCGACATAGATCGCCGCCGCCGCGATCCACACCAGGTTCATCACGCCGGCAACGAACAGCAGCGCCATCAGGAACCAGCAGCAGCCGACACAGTAGCTGCCGTGCCGAAAGCCCATGCGCAACGCGCCCATGGCGCCCGGTTGCCAATAGCGGCTGAGGAAGAACACCGGGCTCTGGCAGTAGCGCAGGCACGCGCGCTTGACCGGCGTGAGCTGATAGAGCCCGGCGGCAAGCAGGATGATCCCGGCGAGCATGCTGCTGGTGGTCGCCATCATGCCGGACAGCAGCCCGGCCTGGTCGAGTGCCCACTGCACCGCGACCGCGGCGAGGCTAAAGGCGGCCCATATCAGGAGATAGCCGGCGAGAAAGAGCCAGCTCGTGAAGACGGGATTTTCGATCGCCTGCCTGCGCTTGATTGCCGTAAACAGCAGCACCATCGGCGCGGCGCTCGGCACCATCATCGCGATCATCATCACCCACCACATCGCGAACATCAGCGCGGCCTGCGAGGGCGACCATGGCTCGGGGTCCATCGGCATGTCGGCCATGCTCATGTCGATGCCGGCGCCGGCGACCAGGTAGCCCCAGGCGAAGGCAACCACGGCAGCCATGCCGAAAGCCACGATCAGGCGATCGTGGCGCAAGGTCTGTTCAAGCGCAGAGGTCCCGGACATGGACTTAACCTCCGCCACGGAAACGGCACGTCGAAAGGTGCCTACAGCGCTAGGCCGCGACACCTTCCGGCGTCTGGACCACGTTGGCCAGCGAGCTGTGTGTGCCTTCGGTGTCGAACCTGATGGCGCCGGTCGAGCGGATGTTGGACGAGGCGACCTCCGCAGCCTTGTGTTCGAAGCCCTCGGGCATTACGACCTGGATGCGGTGGGGTTCTCCGGTCACCGGATTCTTGATCGGCTCGACCTCGGTCTCAAGCACGCCCTTGGCCACCATGCGCGCGACGCGTCCATCCTTGTCGAATGAAAACTCGATCGGCACAAACAACGGCTCATGCATTTTGGTCACGATCAGGCTGAGAATCTGGAACAGCGTGCCTTCGGCGGAGTTCTGGCCCGACATGATCTTGAAAAGCGCGTCGCGTTGTTCGGGTGTGGCGCGCTCGTCGATGATCGGCTGTAGCTGGCCGTTGCCCTCATGCAGCGCACCCGGAAAATGAACGGTCGCCGCGAAAACCAGGCCGTCGAGTTTCGTCTTTTCGAAATGCCCCTTGGTGATCCTCATGCCGACCAGGCCCTTGCAATAGCCGTGGGTCGGCCGCGCGTTGAAATCGCACGGACAGCCAAACGCGCAATTGCAGTTCTTGATCCATTCGCCTTCGAGACGCCAGTCAGATGTAGCCATCGCACACCTCCGATTTGCGTTGTCGATTGGACTGCAGTCGCTTGAGTGCGAGCTTACCTCGTTTGTGCCGCAAGGGACAGTGACCGGGCGGGCAAAGCCACCGGGTCGCGCGAATGTGCGCCCAGCGACGAGGCAAGGGTGCTCGCGGAGTGATGACAGGCTCTGTGCCCACCATTCAGGACAACGGTGCGGGACGGATGGTGGGCACGGCGCTAGCGCGCCTTTGCCCACCCTACCATTTTTTCCAGCCGCTCCAGCTCGGTCGCCAGATCCCGCTCGACATCGGCAACCCGCATCTCGATCACGCGGTAATCCCGTGCCTCCAGCCACGCCTTCCGCCCGGCGCGGTCGGCGACAATTGTTTCCGTCTCGTTCGGGTTGACCAGTTCGATCGCCAGGCGATGCACGAAGGAAACGAAGTCCGGAATGTGGCGCCCGACCGGGGTCTGGCGCTTGAACTGGCCGGCGAAGCGGCGGTCGCGGGTCAAGGCCTGCCATAAGATCCGCTCGGCATCGGTCGGGTTGCGCCGAAGCAGCCGTGCCAGGCCGCGCACGGTAGAGCTGTCGCCAGGCACCGCCGGCCCCTGCCCATGCTCGGCCAACAGCGCCCGCAGCCTTGTCGCCTGTTCACCGTCCAGCACGCCACCCTTGGCCGGTCCCTTGCGTCCCTCGGCGATTGCCATCACCACGCCGTGCAGGGTGTGCATGTCCTGCTTGGTCGGGTCCATCCGGGTGAAAATATTGCGCAGGTTGACCAGCATGGTTTCGCGCTTCTCGCGCGGGCGAAGGAATTCGACCTTGTCGAGTTCCCGAACCAGATTGTCGAAGAAGGCCTGCATCTGGTGCTGCGAGGCCGGCTCGGAGCGTTCCGGCATCGCGAACGGCAGGGTGCCGCCGGTCGACAGCTTGAACCACTCGTAGCCGATCAGCAGCACCGCCTGCGCCAGATTGAGCGAGGCGAAGCCGGGATTGACCGGAAAGGTGATGATCCGGTTGGCGAGCGCCACCTCCTCGTTCTGCAGGCCATACCGCTCGCGGCCGAACAGGATGCCGGCCCCACCGCCACTTCCGACATGAGCCACGATCTCAGCCGCCGCTTGCGCCGGCGCGACCACCGGCTTGGCCTGGTCATGCGCGCGGGCGGTGGTCGCGAACAGCAGTGTGAGATCGGCAACCGCCTGCTCCACCGTGTCGAACAACTGCGCCTGTTCCAAAATCTGGTCCGCGCCGGCCGCCGCCCGTTGCGCCGCGATGTTCGGCCAGCCGTCGCGCGGATTGACGATCCGCAGGCGCGACAGCGCAAAATTGCCCATCGCCCGCGCGGCCATGCCGATATTCTCGCCGAGCTGCGGCTCGACGAGGATCACAATGGGTCCGGCTAAGTCCAACCCAGACTTGGTTTTATCGGTGCCCGAACCGGACATTTTGACTTCACTTTCTGATTCAACTTCCTAAGCTGATTCAACTTCTGAAGGTTTGAATCGGCGCGCGACGCGCGCACGGTTCAAACTCTCATGCTTGCCCGTTTTAGAAAGGCGGCCGGAATTCCCCAGCCAGAGATCGGGTTAGTAGCGTTTCCGCTAGCTCGCTCAAAGCCTCAATTGGGCCTCATCCGGAACGTCGGCGCAGCGCTACCGGACGATGCTACGCATCGCCTAGGCCGCACCGCATCCAGGACACCCGATAGCCCATGCATTCCGCGCCTGAAAGATGGGCTAAAAGTCGGGGCCGCACCAGCTTTCGCCGGCCGATTTGCGGTGCTATAGCCCCGCCTATAATCACCCACCCCGCCCCAAATGCGCGGTTTTCCGAGAAAAGGCCCCCTCCATCATGGCAAAAATCAAGGTGACCAACCCCGTCGTCGAACTCGATGGCGACGAGATGACCCGGATCATCTGGCAGTACATCAAGGACAAGCTGATCACCCCGTTCCTCGATGTCGAACTGCTCTATTTTGACCTCGGAATGGAGTACCGCGACCAGACCAACGACCAGGTCACGATCGACGCCGCCAACGCCATCAAGAAGGTCGGCGTCGGCGTCAAATGCGCCACCATCACCCCTGATGAAGCCCGGGTGAAGGAATTCGGCCTGAAGGAGATGTGGAAGTCGCCGAACGGCACCATCCGCAACATCCTGGGCGGCGTGATCTTCCGCGAGCCGATCATCTGCAAGAACGTGCCGCGCCTGGTTCCCGGCTGGACCAAGCCGATCATCATCGGCCGCCACGCCTATGGCGACCAGTACCGCGCCACCGACATCAAGTTCCCGGGCAAGGGCACGCTGTCGATGAAATTCGTCGGCGAGGACGGCACCGTCATCGAGAAGGAAGTGTTCAAGACCCCGGGCGCCGGCGTCGCGATGGAAATGTACAATCTCGACGATTCCATCATCGATTTCGCCCGCGCCTCCTTCAACTACGGCCTGCTGCGCGGCTACCCGGTCTACCTCTCGACCAAGAACACGATTCTCAAGGTCTATGACGGCCGCTTCAAGGACATCTTCCAGGACATCTACGACCGCGAGTTCAAGAAGGAATTCGAGGCCAAGCGCCTCACCTACGAACACCGCCTGATCGACGACATGGTCGCCTCCGCGCTGAAATGGTCCGGCGGCTACGTCTGGGCCTGCAAGAACTACGATGGCGACGTGCAGTCGGATACGGTCGCGCAGGGCTACGGCTCGCTCGGCCTGATGACCTCGGTGCTGCTGACGCCCGACGGCAAGACGGTGGAAGCCGAAGCCGCGCACGGCACGGTGACCCGGCACTACCGCGAACATCAGAAGGGCAAGGAGACCTCGACCAATTCGATCGCGTCTATCTTCGCCTGGACCCGTGGCCTCGCCCACCGCGCCAAGCTCGACAACAACCCGCAGCTCGCAAAATTCGCCGACACGCTGGAAAAGGTCTGCGTTGCGACCGTCGAGGAAGGCTACATGACCAAGGACCTCGCGCTGCTGGTCGGCGCCGACCAGCGCTGGCTGTCCACGACCGGTTTCCTCGACAAGGTTGCTGCGAATCTCGAGAAGGCGATGGCGGCATAATCGGCTGACGATGGTGTTGGTCCTTCGGGGCCAACACCATGGATTTGCGATGCCGATTGTCCGAAACACCGCTCTCGCTCTGCTTTTGTCATCGGCGACGCTTTTGAGCGTGCATGCCCAGACACCTCTTCCCGACGCCGTCGCGGCGTCGGGAGAAAAAACCGTGCTCACCCTCCACGCCGAGGGCGCGCAGGTCTACGAATGCAAGGCCGCCGCCGACGGCAAGCTCGCCTGGGCATTCCGAGAGCCGATCGCGACGCTGCTGCTCGACGGCAAGACCGTCGGCCGGCACTACGCCGGTCCGAACTGGGAGCACATCGATTCCAGCGCCGTCGTCGGCAAGGCCGCGGGCAACGCCCCCGGCGCGACGCCGGACGATATTCCCTGGCTGAAGCTGGAAGTGACGTCCGGCCGCGGCACCGGCATTCTCTCCGGCGTCACCACGGTGCAGCGGATCAACACCTCGGGCGGCAAGCTCGAAGGCGCCTGCGACAAGGCCGGCAGCTATCGCAACGTGCCCTACTCCGCGGACTACGTGTTTCTGCGGAAAGGCTGAACGATTCTCCGCCGTAGCCCGCGTAGACCTTTCCACGTCATTGCGAGCGAAGCGAAGCAATCCATTTCGCCACAAGCGGAGACATGGATTGCTTCGTCGCTAGCGCTCCTCGCGATGACGGGGCACGACCAAGCCCGCGGCCATTGCCTGCTAGCCCATCGCCACCTTGTCGCCGCGGTGCTCGCGTTGGTCGAGCCACATCGTGCCGAGCGCGAACGCCAGCCAGCCGAAATTGTAGACAAGGCCAATTATCAGAACGACCCAGCCGGGAATTGGGCCGACTGCGGCGCGATCGACAAATTCCGCGAGGGTTGACGCGGGCGCCGGATGGATTGCGATCTTGCCGTAATAGGCAATCACCTGGACGGCGAGAATCCAGACGTAGTTGCGACGCAGCCGCCGCCCCGCCGCGCGGACAAATGAAATGTGGTGGCGGGGCGCGGTGTAGTCGTGGCCGAGTATCACCTGCCAGCTATCGTCGCGGGCTTCACCGGTGAATATCGGCGCGTAGAAATTCGTCTCCATCCATCGAGCTCGGGCGCGCCAGACATTGAAGTAGCGATAACGTCGCGCCTCCATGCCGAGAAACACGGCAATGAGCAGGCCTACGAGCAGGAGCGGCAGGGGTGAAGCTTCCGGGCTCGAAAAGGTCGTCGACAGGGCGATACCCATTGTGACAATCGCCCAGTTGGTCGTGTTGTCGAGCCGCGTTCTCCAGATTGTCGAACGGTAGACTTCGCCCCGGTAGAGATGAGCGATGGCGCCCATTTCGGCAGAATTGAAGCTGTGTTGGCGCTGTGTTTCGCTGGAAGCCGTAACAGACATGGCGGGACTCCGGTTGTCCGAACCGCGGATCACCGGCGTTGACCGGGAGCGTCCACATCATCAACGCCGATGAACCTATCCGGAATTGTGACGTCGCAACTATGCTCGCCCCGAGGCCGAATTGCCAGCAACAGGTCGAGCAATAGAACGGTGCACCGCAGTATCGCGGCCTAGCGTCCGCATTGGGTTGCGTGCGTGACTACAATGACGACGACATCGCGCAACCCGACAGGGCGCTGCTCACGGCGCAACTTCCCACCCGTGCTCGTCTACCTCAGCGGAGAGAAACTATCGTAGTCCCGGCCATGCCAAGTACACGCGCGGCCCCGGTGGACAGGTCTATGCATCGTCCCTTCACGAACGGACCACGGTCATTTATCCGGACGGTGACGCTTCGTCCGGTGGAATGTGAGGTGACTGTGACGTTAGAGCCGAATGGTCTGGCGCGATGCGCTGCGGTCATCGCATTTGGATTCATCCGCTCTCCCGATGCGGTTCGGCCGCCGCCGTAGCCATAGCGCGAAGCAATGCAGGTTTCGGCAAATACAGGCGCAGACAGACAGCTAAGCGCCAAGGCGGCGCATACCGGGCGGATCATCGTCAGCCTTCCAGGACCGAAGCTCAATGGGCCAACTGCCAACTTTTCGCGGGCCTCTGAGTTCCAGCAAGCGCGTCAGAATGACGAAAGCGGCACAGCATCGTTGCGGTAACAGGATCGTCTAAGCGCGTGATGCGCCCGGACAATCGGCGCCCTACCGCTTGGCCCCGAGATACGTCGTCCAGACGGCGCTGGCTAAGGTCTGTGATGTTTTGCGAGCGCATGCCTTTTCGACTTCGGCAACGATCGAAGACACACTGATTCTCGGCTGTGTTTGGCCACTCGCCGCAGCAACGTAATTGAGTCCCGTCCAGAAACCGTGAATCCAGACCGTCCCCTCCAACAGATGCTCTTCCGTAGACCGCCAGTGAGCGCAACTCATGCTCCCTGCTCCGATCATGTCGACTGAAACCTTGGCATCCTGCGCTGACGCTGTGCAGACCGACGCGCCGAGGACGATCGACGCAAATAGAGATGGCCTTATCATCCACCAGGTCATGCTGGCACCTCTCGCTCGAACGCCCAAAGTCGGCTGTCGCGTAAGTCCAGCGATCGGGTTGGCTACCGGAATGCCGCTACCAACGATGCCCGCAAGGTCCCGGCACCATCGAGGGTTCGATCAACGTGGATTCCTGCAGCATCACCAGGAATTAGGCTGCAGCGTGACAAATGCAGATGGCGTTAGCCCATTCTGCTGTTCCGCTTGTAGGCGGGATGGCTGGCGCCTGCTCAGCAAGTTGATCCATCATCAGCCATTGCATCGCAGCGACTGCGTTGGCGATCGCGGCCAAGGCGCCTATGATTGCACGCCTCGGCTTGCCCCTAAGCTCCCGCCATCGCCTGCTCGATCGCCGAGAGCGCCGCATTAGCCTTGGCGCCATCGGGCCCGCCGGCCTGCGCCATGTCGGGCCGGCCGCCGCCGCCCTTGCCGCCGAGCGCTTCCGAGCCCTTGCGCACCAGTTCGACCGCATTGAATCGCGCGGTGAGATCGGCGGTGACGCCAACGACGATGCCGGCTTTGCCGTCCTCGGTGACGCCGACGATCGCGACGACGCCGGAGCCGATCTGCTTCTTGCCGTCGTCGACCAGGCTCTTCAGATCCTTGGTCTCGACGCCCTCGACCGCGCGGGCCAAGAGCTGCTTCAACGCGTTTGACCGCCTTCTCGATTCACGACGGGTCCTCGATTCCTTTTCGGGCTTCGTGATCATTTACCCAAATATGGATGACCACGCCCCCTCCGTTTTGCGTGAACGCTGAACATTCTATCTTGGCCACATTTGGAATATCGAGTTCCTCTGCCCCATCTTTGCTCCTCAGCGCGGATTTATAGCATTTGCGTGATGCTGTTTCGAGCGTGTTGGCCGGTGAACCTGTTACCGCTTCTCCTCCTCGCGCTAAAATCTCAAACCAAGAGTTTGGGGGAAAGGCATTATCCCACGTGAGAGAAACTCCCGTGAGACGGTAGCTGGTGCAACTCAATACAAATCGAGGCCGGTCGAAGAACACGCCAGTGCCAGAAGGAGAAAAATGATCGAACCGCGCATTTGTGCGTTCAACGATGCGCGCGGCAATTTCTTTGCATCTCGCAGAGTCAACGCGGCGTTCTTTCGCGAGTGTTGCTTCGCTTAATCCGCCCAGTGTGCAACACACAACCAGGCTCCAAAGGCCGCGCATCATGCCTTTTGCCGACATGGGCGAATTGAACCTACTACCCATAGGCGTGCTGCTATAAAATCGGCAATTAAGAGAAAAGCCCCCCGCCACCTGCCCCGCGACGACGCGCGTCTGCCGCACGCTCTTCGCAGACTTCTCTCCACATTTCGTAAGTTTCGGAGACCATGTGGTCTAACTCGTCGAACGTGAAAAGCTCTACTCCTTGATCCAAAGAAACGACGGGCACTCTCGGCCCCTTCTCCGAAAGCGCGAACTGCACAATTGCCAGCGCGACATCGGCAAAGTCAGGATCGGCTGCTCGAATGCGTTCGTGCATCATTGAGAAAACGAACCTACGCCCCTGCGCAGTCAGTCGTTTCGCGCGGCGAGGGTCCAAGAATGGGATGATGGCTCGCTCGCCAACGGTCAAAATGACAGGCTGCCAAAAGACGACTTTCGTGCCGATTCCCAGTTGGAGCGGGAAAATATCATGGCGACGTCCGATAATCGCTTTCTCGCTGACGAAATCGAATAGCCCCTCCGCGACACGCAGATTAGCCCGCTCTTCCGCGTCGCTATCAGATCGCTTCCGAATAGTGGCCTGAATCTTTTCCCAAGGCGCGCGTGGCATCGGGCCAATGAGGTCAGATTGGACATTCAGGACGTCTGAGATTGTCGCTCTGACTGGGCTATAGGAATATGGAGGATGCCCCAGCCGCATTTGATCGAGTGCGCGCCTCTTCTCGTCTTTTGGAAGCGGAGCAATTCGGGCAAGGTCGATCTCAGGCAAAGGGCGTATCTTCACTAGGCTCTCCGGCGGAGGGATGGCTCCCAATAGAAACCTTATGATGCTTAAACCGCTCCCGAATCACATCGTCGGGAATACGCATCCCAAATGCCAGAGACGTTCTCCCTTTGTCCACCACAAAGTGCCACGGCGCGCCCTTGGCGTGGGAGATATCCACTAGTCTGCCGGGGGTCATTCGCCCGTAAGACTGCACGATTCGGCTTATGTGCCGAATGATGTCGGGATCGGAAGGCGGCGTAATGGCTTCTCGCGTCCCCTTCACGACATTCAACCGCGCCGCACGGAAGTTGATCGGCTCAGCGCCCGCGACCTTGAACGCTTGGTACGCGGTTGGATGCACGGGTCCGTACTCCCAGGCTTCGAAGTATCCGGAAACGAGTGGTCGCTTCTGTTCGATCAGGAAGATTGCATGTGCAAAGTACAGTAGCTTCTGGAGCGCAAGATTAGTCATGCGACGTTCCATGCGCTCGCTTTCATCGAGCATCAGGTTCGCTATACCGCGCGCGTCATACACTTCACCCATAAGCGTCGACTTCGGGCTTTAGTTGGGTTTAGCAGGCACCAAGCCTGATTCTGCCAGTGTCGATAGTGCGATCTCGATAGTGCGATCCTCGAACAGCTTCAGCTTACGTTGACCCGCCGTCTTTCCGCCGGGCCAACTCGCCAGCCGCTCGCGGATGGATGCTACATCGGGTTCAACCGCATCCTTGTCCAAAAGCCAGTCGACGGTAGAAAGAAGCTCCATTCCCAAAGGAGACTCAAATCCGTCAATCAAACTCGACGTCTTTTCTAGCGCTGGCCGATACTCTTTAGTCTCCGGCGACGTAAGATACGCAGCAACCTTATCACGCTTGGAGTCGTCGAAGTGAATGACATCAAACGGGCCTGCGTCTCCCAATCGCTTGTCGCAATGCAGGCAACTTCCGTCCAGGCCGTTTAGGAGGTGCTTCAGCTTCTCGGAGTATGGTCCGAATTTGTTCGCCGTGAACTGAAAGTCCATACGGTTCTCTAGACCAAGCTTTTCAACGTAACGCTCAAGAAAGTATCCGAGCTTCTGGATTTCGAGCAGCGTGCAGTCGAAACCGAGAATGGAATATCGTCGCACTAGCTCCGCAATGAGAGCGCGTGTCGGAGTCAGCGATTGTACACCTGTTCTCTTGGCAACATTCTGATATTTTGCGGTAGGCTCATAAACGATGACATCCACATCAGGCATCTCTCCTAGAGAGGCCTCGATTTCACGTCTCACATCCTTCCAATTAAGGCCACCATTGCCCGCTCCTAGCGGAGGTAATGCGATGGATTTGATATGCTTCTCTGCTATGACCCGTTTCAAGTCATCCAACCCCTGAACAATCCAATCCATTTGTGACGGAAATCGCCAGTGAGCTTTCGTTGGGAAATTGATTATCCACTTGGGGCCGAACATTTGCCGACGCTCAGTTACGAACATCTTGCCAAGTTGAACTTCCTTCAAACGACAAGCGTCTTCATAAGCTTTGAAATTCTCGGGATAGGCTTCCTTGAACATCAAAGCCACCCCTTTGCCCATCACCCCCACCGTATTGACGGTGTTGACGAGAGCTTCCACCTCGGACTCCAACAGGTTTCCTTGCGTAAAACGGATCATCTTAGAGATACCATGTGCGTCGTGTGAGAACTTTCAATTTCTTACCTTTCGAATCGGCGAGCGCTTGAACTTCGTCTCCAACCGAATCGTTGTAACAGGCCACGCCCATCAAGGCGCTTAACGGTACGTTCTTGTGCACCAACGCTTCCGCTTGATACTTTTCGAATTTCTCCACGTCGTACTTCTTAAAGTTTTTGACTTGAAGAACGGGCCAAATGATCCAATCCAAGTCGTCCAGATTGTCTGAGAACTGAGCCAGCTTCAGATAAGCGTGTCTATCTGTGAAGACGAAAGGAACTCCCTGCTTCTTCAGCAAATGCAGCGATGACACGAGTATGACGATGTCTTCTATCGGCTTTTTAGCGATACCATTGTACCCAGTCTTGATGTTGTAGAGCATTGGACTGAATGGCGTGAAATAGAACGGCACGTAGTCACTGAGCGTTCCACCCGGCCCGCATGGCACCGGGTGCGCAGCGCGTTTAGAGATCAATTCTTGATTACCGATCTCGGCGTATTTCGCAGCGCCTGCGGCGCTCTTGCACTTACAGCCACTGTCAATCACGCTCCCGATGTTATCGCGGTGGCAAATTCGAAAGATCAGCGCCTTTTCGGGATTCAGGAGGTCTTTAGACATTTGCCAAGAATACGCGCGCGACCTCACACAGCGAAGCACGCTTATGTTGGATTCACAGACCTTCCACCTGCTCCCCCCATCAGGACTGAGAACAAACTACGAACAGGTTAAGATTCGGTCAATAGGGCAAATAGCCCTATCGATCGGACGCGTCCCTTGCTGCCGTCCCGGCTCTCCGACCCAGCCGAAACGGCCTGAGCATTGGATTCAGCTAATTCAAGCTCCCGCCATCGCCTGCTCGATCGCCGAGAGCGCCGCATTAGCCTTGGCGCCATCGGGCCCGCCGGCCTGCGCCATGTCGGGCCGGCCGCCGCCGCCCTTGCCGCCGAGCGCTTCCGAGCCCTTGCGCACCAGTTCGACCGCATTGAATCGCGCGGTGAGATCGGCGGTGACGCCAACGACGATGCCGGCTTTGCCGTCCTCGGTGACGCCGACGATCGCGACGACGCCGGAGCCGATCTGCTTCTTGCCGTCGTCGACCAGGCTCTTCAGATCCTTGGTCTCGACGCCCTCGACCGCGCGCGCCAGCAGCTTGACGCCGCCGGCTTCGCGCACGCCGCCCGCTGCCGCGCCGTTGCCGGCGCCGCCGCCCATTGCGAGCTTCTTGCGCGCATCCGACAGATCGCGCTCGAGCTTCTTGCGCTCTTCCATCAGCGCCGCGATGCGCGAGGGCATGTCGTCGACACTGGTGCGCAGCTCGAACGCCGCCGTCTTCGCAATCGCCATCGTATCGTTGGCGTGCTTGCGCGCATGACGCCCGGTCAACGCCTCGATGCGCCGTACCCCTGAGGCCACCGCGCTTTCGCCGGTCACCGAGATCAGGCCGATGTCGCCGGTACGGCGCACATGGGTGCCGCCGCATAGTTCGACCGACCAGCCGAGCGTGTTCTGGCCGTGGGCGCGGGCCTGCTTGCCCATCGACACCACGCGGACCTCGTCGCCGTATTTCTCGCCGAACAGGGCGCGCGCGCCGGCCTCGCGAGCGTCATCCACCGCCATGATGCGGGTGGTGACCTCGTCATTCTCCAGCACAACCTCGTTGGCGATGTCCTCGACGCGGGCAAGTTCTTCCGCCGTGATCGGCTTTGGATGCACGAAGTCGAAGCGCAGACGATCGGGCGCCACCAGCGAGCCGCGCTGGGCGATGTGATCGCCGAGCACCTGGCGCAGCGCCTCGTGCAGCAGGTGCGTCGCCGAATGATGGGCGCGGATTGACGACCGGCGCGCATGATCGACCTCGAGCTGCAGCGCGGTGCCTACCTTCAGCGTGCCCTGCTCCACCGTGCCCAGATGCACGAACAGATCGCCCGCCTTCTTCTGGGTGTCGGTAACGTGGAACTTGACGCCCTCGCCTGTCAGCAGGCCGATGTCGCCGACCTGGCCGCCGGACTCCGCATAGAACGGCGTCTGGTTCAGCACGATCGCGCCGGTCTCGCCCGGCTTCAGGCTGTCGGCATCCTTGCCGTCCTTGACCAGCGCGGTCACCACGCCCTCGGCGCTTTCAGTGTCGTAGCCGAGGAATTCGGTGGCGCCGAGCTTTTCGCGCAAGGGGAACCAGATGGCCTCGCTGGCAGTATCGCCCGAGCCGGCCCACGATGCGCGCGCCTTCTCGCGCTGCCTATCCATGGCGTCAGAAAACGCCGCCTGATCGACGCTGATGCCGCGCGACTTCAGAGCGTCCTGCGTCAGGTCGAGCGGGAAGCCGTAGGTGTCGTACAGCGTGAACGCGGTGTCGCCGTCGAACATGTCGCCCTTCGTCAGGCCGGCGCTCTTCTCGTCGAGGATCGCAAGGCCCCGCTCCAGCGTCTTGCGGAAGCGGGTCTCTTCCAGCCGCAGCGTTTCCTCGATCAGCGTTTCGGCGCGCACCAGATCCGGATAGGCCTGGCCCATCTCGCGCACCAGCGCCCACACCAGACGATGCATCAGCGGCTCGCGCGCGCCGAGGAGCTGCGCGTGGCGCATCGCGCGGCGCATGATCCGGCGCAGCACATAGCCGCGGCCTTCGTTCGACGGTAGCACGCCGTCGGCCACGAGGAAGGCTGAAGAGCGCAGGTGATCCGCGATGACCCGGAACGACGCGACGTTCTTCTCGTCCGGTCCATGCCCGAGCGCCGAAGCGGCGGCATCGATCAAATGACGGAAAAGATCGGTCTCGAAGACGCTGTCGACGCCCTGCAGGATGCAGGCCATGCGCTCCAGCCCCATGCCGGTGTCGATCGAGGGGCGCGGCAGCGCGACGCGCTCGTCCTTCGTCACCTGCTCGAACTGCATGAAAACCAGGTTCCAGAATTCAAGGAAGCGATCGCCGTCCTCTTCCGGGCTGCCCGGAGGCCCGCCCCAGATATGTTCGCCGCGGTCGATGAATATCTCGGAGCACGGACCGCACGGGCCGGTATCTCCCATCGCCCAGAAATTGTCCGAAGTCGCGATCCGGATGATGCGGTCGTCCGAGAAGCCGGCGATGTTCTTCCAGTGGCGCGCCGCCTCCTCGTCGTCGTGGTAGACGGTGACGAGCAGCTTGTCCTTCTTCAGCCCGAACTCCTTTGTGATCAGGTTCCAGGCGAGCTCGATCGCACGCTCCTTGAAATAGTCGCCGAACGAGAAATTGCCGAGCATCTCAAAGAATGTGAGATGCCGCGCGGTGTAACCGACATTGTCGAGGTCGTTGTGCTTGCCGCCGGCGCGCACGCATTTCTGCGAGGTGGTGGCGCGCTGGTAGCCACGCTTCTCGACGCCGGTGAAGACGTTTTTGAACTGCACCATGCCGGCATTGGTGAACATCAAGGTCGGGTCGTTACGTGGCACGAGCGGCGACGACGGCACGATCTCGTGGCCGTTCTCCGCAAAGAAGTCCAAAAATTTCGACCTGATCTCGTTGACGCCGCTCATGTTCATCCAATCGGAAAAAAGGGCCGGGTCAGGCTACAACCAGCCTTTAACCTTCCGGCGGAACGCTTTTAGACAAGGCGGCCTGCGGTGTCCAGAAACTGTGCAGGCGGATCATAGGCTTGCCGCAGCACACAAGATGGGCGCGCAAGTCCCGTTGATAATGCTGCGGCTGCGTTGACAGGCTTGGCAGGGCTGTGTTTCCCTCTTATCTGTAAGACGTCACGTCGGGAGAGATCGGCTTAAGCGCCGGCGCCGAAGGAGCAACCGCCCCGGAAACTCTCAGGCAAACGGACCGCGTGACGAAATAGCATCTGGAAAGAGACGCCGGGCGGCATGCGCCCAGGGCGTCCGCCGACGGGATAATACTCTCAGGCACAGCGACAGATGGGGCTTTCTTTGGGTTTTTGGAGGCTGGTCTCCGGAACCCATGAGGGCCTTGACGATGCTGGCAAGCGACAAATCCCCCCTCAAACGCACACCGTTGCACGGGCTCCATGTGGCGCGCGGCGGCAAGATGGTTCCGTTCGCGGGCTATGAGATGCCGGTGCAATTCCCGGCCGGGGTCCTGAAGGAACATCTGCATACGCGAAGCGCCGCCGGCCTGTTCGACGTCTCGCATATGGGCCAGCTCGCGCTGCGGGCGAAATCCGGCAAGGTGGAGGACGCGGCGCTGGCGCTGGAGCGGCTGGTGCCGCAGGACATCTTGGCGGTTGCGCCGCGACGGCAACGCTATGCCCAGTTCACCAATAGCGATGGCGGCATTCTCGACGACCTGATGGTGGCGAATTTCGGCGACCACCTGTTTCTGGTCGTCAACGCCGCCTGCAAGGCCGAGGACGAAGCGCATCTGCGCGCGCATCTCTCGGATACCTGCATCATCGATTCGCTGCCGGACCGCGCGCTGATCGCGCTGCAGGGACCGAAGGCGGAATCAGCGCTGGCGAAACTTTGTGCAGACGTGACTGCAATGCGGTTCATGGATACCGGGCCGCGCAAGGTGGCGGGCTTCGACTGCTTCGTCTCCCGCTCCGGCTATACCGGCGAGGACGGTTTTGAGATTTCGGTGCCGGCCGAACAGGCCGAGGCGCTGGTGACGCTACTCCTGGACAATCCGGACGTGCTGCCGATCGGATTGGGCGCGCGCGACAGCCTGCGGCTGGAAGCCGGGCTTTGCCTCTACGGCCACGACCTCGACACCACGACGACGCCGGTCGAAGGCGCGCTGGAATGGTCGGTGCAGAAAAGCCGTCACAGCGGCGGCGCCCGCGCCGGCGGCTTTCCGGGCGCAGAAAAAATCCTCTCACAGTTTGAAAAAGGCGCATCGCGTCGCCGCGTTGGCTTGCGCCCCGAGGGCCGCGCGCCGGTGCGCGAAGGCGCGCTGCTTTTCGCAGATAGCGCTTCCATCGAGCAAGTCGGCAAGGTCACCTCGGGCGGCTTCGGCCCGAGCCTCAATGCGCCGGTTGCGATGGGCTATCTGCCGACATCGCTCTCCGCCAACGGGACGTTAGTTTTCGCCGAAGTGCGCGGCCAGCGCCTGCCGCTGCAGGTCGCAGCCATGCCATTCGTTCCCAACACCTACAAACGCTGAACCTGCAAACGCCAAAGGGAAGTTTTCATGACGACGCTGTTCACATCCGACCACGAATGGCTCCGCATCGAGGGCGATGTCGCCACCATCGGCGTCACCGATTATGCGCAATCGCAGCTCGGCGACGTCGTGTTCGTCGAATTGCCGAAAGTCGGCCGCGCCCTGAAGAAGGCCGAAGCCGCCGCCGTCGTGGAGTCGGTGAAAGCCGCTTCCGATGTCTACGCGCCGATCTCGGGCGAAGTGATCGAGGTCAACGAGGCGCTCGCCGCCGAACCCGCGCTGGTGAATTCCGACGCCGGCGGCAAGGCCTGGTTCTTCAAGCTGAAGATCGCAGACAAGAGCGAACTCGGCGGCCTGATGGATGAGGCCGCCTACGAGGCACACACGGCCTAAGGAAGGACGTCATGAACGCGCCGCTCAAGACCACCGCCACAGCCGCCACTGATTTCGTGCGCCGGCATATCGGCCCCTCGCCCCGCGACATCAGTGCAATGCTGGAGAGCGTCGGCGCGAAGAGCCTCGCCGAGCTGATGGGCCAGACGCTGCCCTCCTCGATCCGGCAGAAGAAGCCGCTCGATCTCGGCCCCGCGTTGAGCGAGACTGAGGCGCTTTCGCATATGCGCGAGCTCGCCGCGCAGAACCAGGTGTTCACCTCGCTGATCGGCCAAGGCTATTCCGGCACCATTCTGCCCACGGTGATCCAGCGCAATGTTTTGGAGAACCCGGCCTGGTACACGGCCTATACGCCGTATCAACCGGAAATCAGCCAGGGGCGGCTGGAAGCGCTGTTCAACTTCCAGACCATGATCTGCGACCTCACCGGCCTCGATGTGGCCAATGCCTCGCTGCTCGATGAAGGTACTGCCGCGGCGGAGGCGATGGCGCTGGCCGAGCGCGCCTCGCAAGTGAAGACAAAATCGTTCTTCGTCGATGCGGAAGTGCATCCGCAGACGCTCGCGGTGCTGCGTACCCGTGCCGAGCCGCTGGGCTGGAATCTGATCGTCGGCGATCCGCTAGCCGATCTCGAAGGCGCCAATGTGTTCGGTGGCCTACTGCAATATCCGGGAACGACGGGCGCGGTGCGCGACCTCCGGCCGGCGATCTCGGCGTTGCGTGCGAAGGGCGCGCTCGCCGTCGTCGCGGCCGATCTTCTGGCGCTGACGCTGATCGCCTCGCCCGGCGAGCTTGGCGCTGACATCGCGATTGGATCGGCGCAGCGGTTCGGCGTGCCGATGGGCTATGGCGGCCCGCACGCGGCCTACATGGCGGTGCGCGACGCGCTAAAACGTTCGCTGCCCGGCCGCATCGTCGGGCTGTCGGTGGATTCGCGGGGGCAGCCCGCCTATCGACTGGCGCTGCAGACCCGCGAGCAGCATATCCGCCGCGAAAAGGCCACCTCCAACATCTGCACCGCGCAGGTGCTGCTGGCGGTGATCGCTTCGATGTACGCGGTCTATCACGGTCCCGAAGGGCTGACGCATATCGCGCGCACCGTGCACCGCCGCGCGGCGGCGCTGGCAGCGGGGCTGACAAAACTCGGCTATGCGCCGGCGTCGCCGGCGTTCTTCGATACGATCACCGTCGCCGCGGGCGCGAAGCAGAGTGAAATCGTTGCGCGCGCGCTCGCCGAGAAGATCAACCTTCGCATCGGTGATGGCACGCTCGGCATCGCCTTGGACGAAACGACCACGCCTGCCACTGTGGAAGCGGTGTGGCGCGCCTTCGGCGGCAAGCTGTCCTATGCGGATGTCGAGTTGGGCGCGCGCGAAACGCTGCCCGCCGAATTGAAGCGCGACAGCGCCTTCCTTGTCCATCCCGTGTTCCACACCCACCGCTCCGAGACGGAGCTGCTGCGCTACATGCGCAAGCTCTCAGATCGCGACCTCGCGCTCGACCGCGCCATGATCCCGCTCGGCTCCTGCACCATGAAGCTGAACGCGACCACGGAAATGATCCCGCTGACCTGGCCCGAGTTCGGCTCGCTCCATCCGTTCGCCCCGCGCGAACAGGCGGCCGGCTATCACGCGCTGTTTGCGCGGCTGGAAAAATGGCTGTGCGACATCACCGGCTATGACGCGATCTCGCTGCAGCCAAATTCCGGCGCGCAGGGCGAATATGCCGGGCTGCTCGCGATCCGCGCCTATCATGCCGCGCGCGGCGAGCCGCACCGCAAGGTCTGCCTGATCCCCTCTTCCGCGCACGGCACCAATCCGGCGTCTGCCCACATGGCCGGCATGGAAGTGGTGGTGACGGCCTGCGACGCGCGCGGCGATGTCGATGTCGAGGACCTCCGCGCCAAGGCGGAGAAGCATTCCAAGAATCTTGCCGCCGTGATGATCACCTATCCCTCGACGCATGGCGTGTTCGAGGAGCACATCACCGAGATCTGCGACATCGTGCACAGCCATGGCGGCCAGGTCTATCTCGACGGCGCCAACATGAACGCGCAGGTCGGTCTCTCCCGCCCCGGCGATTACGGCGCCGACGTCTCGCATCTCAATCTGCACAAGACCTTCTGCATTCCCCATGGCGGCGGCGGGCCGGGCATGGGCCCGATCGGCGTCAAGGCTCATCTTGCGCCCTATCTGCCAAGTCATCCTTCAAATTGCCACCCCGCAACCGATGGCGCGGTGCCGCATCCCATCGGCCCCGTGTCGGCGGCGCCGTTCGGCTCGGCATCGATCCTGACCATCTCCTACATCTATATCCTGATGATGGGTGGCGAAGGCCTGACGCGCGCCACCGAAATGGCGATCCTCAACGCCAACTACATCGCCAGCCGGCTCGACCCGCATTTCCCGGTGCTCTACAAGAACGCCAAGGGACGCGTCGCGCATGAATGCATCGTCGATCCCCGCCCGCTGAAGACGACGAGCGGCGTCACCGTCGATGACATAGCAAAGCGCCTGATCGACTACGGCTTCCACGCGCCGACCATGAGTTTTCCGGTGCCGGGCACGCTGATGATCGAGCCGACCGAATCGGAATCGAAGGCGGAGCTGGACCGGTTCTGCGACGCGATGATTGCGATCCGAAGCGAGATCACGGAGATCGAGATCGGCCGCTGGAAGGTCGAAGCCTCGCCCTTGCGCCACGCCCCGCACACCGTGCACGACATTGTCGATGATGCATGGAACCGCCCCTACAGCCGCGCCACGGGTTGTTTCCCCGATGGCATCTCGCGCACCGACAAATATTGGAGCCCGGTCGGTCGCGTCGACAACGTCTATGGCGACCGCAATCTGGTGTGCTCATGCCCGCCGGTTGAGGATTACGCGCAAGCGGCGGAGTGAGGCTCATGTCCCGGACGCGGTGCAGCGCGCTAGCGCTGCTCCGCAGAGCCGGGACCCACACACGCGCAAAACGGATAGACCCGGATCAGCAGCGCACTGCGCCGCTCGAGAAGCGTCGCGCTGCGCAGCATCCGGGGAACGCAAAAAACAAAACGGGCACTGAGGACGTCGGCAACTCAACGTCCGCAGCACCCGTCCGTCACGTTTCAGGCCTTAACCCCTGAAGCGTTTCTCAAAACTTATTCGTCGTCCGCCGGCTCCTCGCCGTCGGCGTCGCGCTCGGCGGGACCTGCCAGAATCTGCTCGGCGATCAGGCCGGAGTTCTGGCGGATCGCCGTCTCGATCTTGGCGACCATGTCGGGATTGGCCTTGAGGAAGGCTTTTGCGTTCTCGCGACCCTGGCCCAGCCGCTGGCTGTCATAGGAGAACCAGGCGCCGGATTTTTCGACGATGCCGGCCTTGACGCCAAGGTCGAGGATCTCGCCCATCTTGGAGACGCCCTCGCCATACATGATGTCGAATTCGACCTGCTTGAAAGGCGGCGCCAGCTTGTTCTTCACCACCTTGACGCGGGTGGTGTTGCCGACGACTTCGTCGCGCTCCTTGATGGCGCCGATGCGGCGGATGTCGAGACGGACGGAGGCGTAAAATTTCAGTGCGTTGCCGCCGGTGGTTGTTTCCGGCGAGCCGTACATCACACCGATCTTCATGCGGATCTGGTTGATGAAGATCACCATGGTGTTGGACTTGTTGATCGAGGCGGTGAGCTTGCGCAGCGCCTGGCTCATCAGCCGCGCCTGCAACCCCGGCAGCGCATCGCCCATCTCGCCCTCGAGTTCGGCCTTCGGCACCAGGGCCGCCACCGAATCGACCACCAGCACGTCGATCGCGCCGGAGCGCACCAGCGTGTCGCAGATTTCCAGCGCCTGCTCGCCGGTGTCGGGCTGCGAGATCAGGAGCTCGTCGATGTTGACGCCGAGCTTGCGCGCATAGACCGGATCGAGCGCGTGTTCGGCGTCGATGAAGGCGCAGATGCCGCCCTTCTTCTGTCCTTCCGCCACCGTGTGCAGCGCCAGCGTGGTCTTGCCCGACGATTCCGGCCCGTAGATTTCGACCACCCGCCCCTTCGGCAACCCGCCGACGCCAAGCGCAATGTCGAGGCCGAGCGAGCCCGAGGACACCGTCTCGACGTCCATCGAACGGTCGTTCTTGCCCAGCTTCATCACCGAGCCCTTGCCGAACTGGCGCTCGATCTGGGAGAGCGCGGCAGACAGGGCCTTGGTCTTATCCATGGAGGATCCTTCAACGATACGCAGGGCAGTGGCGGACATAATACGTGCTCCTTATGGCGGGGATTCGCGAGCGGGACAAACGGCGGTGAGCAGCTTTTGGGATTCGATTTCGTCTAGGAACCCTTGTACCACCTTTGTTCTATGTTCGCAATATGTTCTTTTCACCGCGCCCGCAGGTACTGGCCTATTTCCGGCCAGTACTCAGGCCCTTGATCACGAAAACAGAAAGACCCCGATCAGCAAACCTGCTGCAAATGCCCAGAGGCCTAATGTGCAAGCCGAGACAAGGCGGACGAGATTACGGAGGTCCTGCGGGACCTCATGGGATTGGTCCGTCATTGCAGCCGTCCCCCTGAGCAGCAATTGGCTGGGGTCGTCCCTTTTTATGAACGGGCGGCATCCCGGCCGCCTAGGCACGCATTAAACCCCATCTCCGGTGCTGTCTGTCTGGCTTCCGACATTGGTGGTTTTCGGTGGCCTGATTTGAATTGGCGAGTGGCCTAATTCGGCCAGTACCGCCGCAGGATCCTGTCCGTATTTGACCCTCACGCCTAAGTTGATTTTGGGAGTGTCCTCGTTTGCCGTAACATCTCCAGCGCGAGCGCCTCATGAGCCCACTCACCACACTTGCCATCTACCTCGGACCCTTCGTCGTGCTTGGGATCGTCACAAGCCTTCTAATGAAGCGAAGGGCGGTTGATCTCACTGACGTTCAATCGCAGGCCGGGCCGAACCGGAGACCGCGCAAGGTGTTCCTCCTCGGAGGATGGCGGACTGAAGATTGAGGCCACCTCTGTTCTGCAGGCCCAAGTCCCTCGGCCTCGCGCAAATTGAAAGGGCCGCCTTTCGGCGGCCCCCAGCCGGTACAAATTGGTTCGGGATGAAAAGCAGCCCCGGCGACATCAAGCATAGAATTTTCCACACGCACTTTTGGAGTCCGTAACACCACGGTGTTTCCGATTCCGAAACTCAGGAATATCCGACCCAGCTCCCGGTGCGCCCTGACGAAGATAGCTGCTCCCCGCGCCTCGCCTTTCGCTGCCCGGACGGTCCCCCCAACTACGCAAACATACGGAGGTGACCCGGCGCCCAGCCTCTGCCTATCTCTCGCCAATGACGGGCCGACACATTCTTTTCACATGCCCACGGCTGAGCACGAAGGTGCAGCATTGGCTTCCGGCGACCGCGCCGGAGGACGAGCCCAATTCGTATGTGTCCGTCGTTTGCCTCGCCTGCACCCGGCTTCACTTCATCCATAAGGAAACCGGGAAGCTTTTGGGCGAGGACACCGCGCCCACTGCCTCGTGAGGTTGCCGCCCTCGGCGCCCAGCCCAACCCAGTCCGAACACACGATCCGGGTGAGCCCATCCGACTTAAGTATAGTTTTGCACTTTTCCCCGGAACGGATTTCGCCGCAGTGCGTAATTGCAGCGGGTGCGGCAGGTAGTGACGGGTAGTAACGGGGAACCAGTATTGTGCCGGGCAAGAAATACCTCACGGAACAAGCGGCAACCTTTCTCAAATTTGCAATGGCCACCACGGATCCGGAGATCGCCGCAGGCTTTCTCGATAAGGCCGCCGACCTTCGGGCCAGAAGTGAAGAGGCGCCGGACGCCAGCCCCCGGGCGCCTGATGTAGAGCAGCCGGAAGGCTAGCTCTCGCGATGAGGCCGCCGAACCGGCGGCCTCATCGTTATCCGACCTTGCAAATCGGGACGCGGTGACGTCGCCTACAATTTGCGGTGACGTCGCCTACAATTTTAAGCGTGCTTGCGGCTCCATCTGAACCGTCCTTCAAGGCGCTGGACGCTATGCCAGCGGCATGCAGATACGAATGACCGCCCCTGTGACCGTCCTTGCCCACGAACCCATCCTGCCGACGCTTCAACACCATGGCGCTCATCTCCTCACGTGGCTGTTGAACCTCAGCCGCACGCCGGAGCCCTCAAGGGTGCCGCAGCCGGTCCGGCCGGACGCGCCGTCGAGAACCCATATTCCGCCGCGACAGCCCTATCCATCGCGGCAGGAATAGGGAGCCCGCCCGCCGGGCGGCCGCGCCCTATGCGCGCAAATCGCCCGGCAAATTTGCCGTCGGGCGCGTTGAACCTTTTTCCTAACGTCCCCGACAAAATTCTTGCCTGGGACATTGCATCACTCGGGGAATAGGCCTGCGCCGCCAAGCGACCATACTCCGCTTGCGCGGCGCAGTGCTTTTTGCGCGCCGCGGAAATTAGGCTGGGCTAGGGAATTCGGTCACACCGATGGGGTTGAAGCCCCCGGTAGCGGATATCGGCCGTGCGCGTCGCGGCAAAGGCATTGCCTGCGGCAGGAACAATTACAATTTTAAGTCAGAGGTCCGGTTTGAAGCGGTCGGGAGCCGCAGCGGGATTTCTCTATGATCCACAAGGGCGTCGAATACACCGTGACGGCGGTCGCTCCGGGCATCTGGAAATGGCAATTCCGTATCGGCGACAGGGTCGTCACGGGCAAGACCGAAGCCAGACTCAATCTGCTTGCCATCCGGCGGGTCCAGCTTCGGATCGATCGGGAGCTGAAAAAAGCCGAACGGGAGTAACCCGCTCGGCTGCCGCTTCCGCAGGCCTTCCAGCCGGGGAAGTTTCCCTGCAACTGCATCAGATTAGACCTAAGCGATAACCCGGTTTATATGCCCGGCAACGCGCCTGGACCCGTAAAAACCCGGAGTTGATCTTTCGATATGCGAGGAATCCACTCCCCGCCGGATGGGGATCTCAGGGCCAACGGCGGCCCCATTTTACATTTGGTCAGCTTGCCATGCCGATCTTTTTCTTCAGCGTTCGACATGGCGAGGATGCATGCGTCTGCAATGACGGTGCGGAATTTGCCGATCACAACGCCGCGTGGAAGGAAATGACCGGGGTCTGCGGCGACATGATCGCGGACGTTTCCCGCAAGCTGCCCGAGAACACCGCGTGGCAGATGGAATTGCTGGATGAATCCAAAAAGCCGGTATTCCGGATTCGCCTGGTGGCCGAGACGCTGCAGGATCCTGACTAAACGAACGGCAAATTAGGCGTGGGCCTTCCGGGAAGCGGCATCGGGTTCACCTGGCAGCGCCACGCCGTTGCGCAGCTCCCGGGCGGAGACGAAGCGGACGCCGACCAATTCGCCCCTGCGCCAGATCAGCGTGCATACCCTGCGCACCTCGCCGCCCGACGTTAGAGAAAGGCCGAACACCTTGGGAACCGCGAGGTCGCCCACATCCAGGCAGGCGCCGTTCTCGGAAATGTCGAGGATGTAGCACTCGATCCATGGCGCATCCGGCGCCGGAATCAGGAATCCCGGCTTGCGCAAGTCGACCCGAACGAACTTGCGGGCACCAAGGTCTTTGCGGTCTCTCGCCATAATTTCTCCTGTCGGGTCGTCCTGTCGCAGTCTGCATCATTCCGGGCTGGTGTTCCGCACGCTCCGGAATGACGGTAGCAACGGCCGTCCGCCATTCTGGCCCGCTTCTGTCCGGGAACTACTAGGCGGAATACCTCAATACCGGGTTATCGGAATCCGGCAAAAATCGGAGGGTCGATGTTAAATTCCGGCGCCAGTGGAACCGCGTCACCTAATCGGCGCTGGCAAGCCGGCGCATGGTGAATTCGATGTCGCCACTGGGCAGCTCGCGCCAGCTTTCGACCGAGCTCATATAGGCCGCCTTGGGATAGCGGTTGAGGAAGTCGCGCGCCCTCGCCCTCGCCTCGTCACGCGGCAGCGTAAACGTCTCGCGCAGGTAGCCGTCGCCCAGCTTGCGCCGGCCGGCCATCCGGCTCGCGAGATCGCGCGGACGAAAGACCATGTCGTAACTCCAGACACGATAACGACAGGTCAAATATAGGGGTAGCGGCGAGCGAATCCTACCCGCCGCTTTGGCGGGGAAGCTACTGACTGCTGCTGCCGGTCTTGTTCTTCTTGGCGGGCGCCGCGGCCTTGGGCGTCTCGGTGCTGCGCACCGTGCCCCAGGGGTCGGAAGAGGTCTTGGCATCGGGAATCTTCCGCAAGGAATCCTTGTAAGCCTTCTCCTTGATCGCGTCCTGCTCCCTTTCCTCCGGCGATTTAGACTGGAGTTCCGGCATCAGGTTGATATTGGGAGTCATCTGTGCGTGGGCCGGCACCATCAACAACACCACCATTACGGCCGCGCTCAGCATTCTCATGACGCTCTCCTTTGCGATGCTTTCAGCGGTTTCGGCAAAGATACCACCGACGTAACCGCCAAGCCAAGCACGCGCGGACAAGCCTTTGGTTCGACGCCTGCAGGGTTTCAGGCGCTTGCGTCCAATCGCTTTGCCGATCGCGCCGGACTGTGGCAGCCCACGCCGCTGTTCCCTTCGCCGCAATGACCACTACAATGCGCCGACAACAAGATCGGACGAGGAAACGGACGTTCATGCAACAACAGCCACAAGCGGGCGAATTCGGCATCGCGGAAGCAACGCGCGTGCTCGGCGAGGTCTTTGCGCCATGGGTGATGGATCTCAACCTGTCGATCGAGCGCTTTGACTCTGCTCCGCCCGGCGATGCCGCCGACTGGCAGCCGGGCGCGATCCTGCGCCTGCCGTTCTCGGAGCGGCTGTGCCGCAATGGCGGCACGGTCTCGGGCCAGGCGCTGATGGCATTCGCCGATACCGCGATGGTGATCGCCAACCTCGCCGCCAACCGCGGCTACCGCGCGATGACAACGGTCGACCAGACCACGCATTTCATGCGCGCGGTCTCTGCCTCCGACGTGTTGGCCGATGCGCGCGTGGTCCGCCTCGGGCGCACCATGAGCTTCGGCCGGGTCACGCTGCTTTCTGCGACCGATAACAAGCCGGTGGCGATGGTCTCGAGCGCGTTCGCGTTGCTTTAGAAAATTGTAGGAAATTGTAGATGGGGTAACGGGCCCCGGTCCGCCTTCCAGGCAAGCCGCGCTTGCTACGGCGCTGTTGGGTAGCGCGCTTCGCGCGGCGTGCCTGGAAGGCGGGCGGTCGTCCCTGACATTGATGGTGTTACGGAGTCAGAGGGATGAGCCTCGCTCCAAGCATCAGGGAGAGACGATCATGGAGTATTATGCAGGAATCGACGCGTCATTGGAATGCTCGAGCGTGTGCGTTGTCGACGCTAGTGGCAAGATCGTGCGCGAGGCCAAAGTGGCGAGCGAGCCGCAAACCCTGATCGCCTGGTTCGGTTCGCTGGGCTTCGGCCTGGAACGGATCGGCCTGGAGGCCGGACCCTTGTCGCAATGGCTGTTTGCAGCAATGAAGGCAGCCGGCCTTGCCGTGGAACTGCTGGAGACGCGGCACGTGCGGAAGGCGTTCGAGGCGATGCCGGTCAAGTCGGACCGCAACGATGCCCGCGGCATCGCGCAACTGATGCGGCTGGGCTGGTTCCGGCCGGTGCATTGCAAATCGATGAGTGCGCAAGAGACTCGATCGTTGCTGACGGCACGCAAGCTGGTGCAATTGAAGCTTCTCGACGTAGAGAACAGTCTGCGCGGGATCCTGCGCGGTTTTGGCTTAAAGGTTGGCAAAACGAGCAGGCAGGGGTTCGCGGGACGGATCGAGGAACTCGTGGCGGGCCACCCGCACCTGCAGATGATCGCCAAGGCGCTGCTCGCGGTTCGAGCGGTGCTGCGGACCGAGTTCGCAACTTTCGAGAAGCAGGCCCGCAGGATGGCGCGATCCGACAAACAGGCGCGGCTGCTGACGTCAGTCCCGGCGGTCGGCCCCATCGTGGCGCTGACCTATGCCAGCGCGATCGACGATCCAACCCGATTCAAATCGTCAAAGCAGACAGGAGCCCATTTCGGGCTAACTCCCAAGAAGCATCAATCCGGCGAGACCGATTACACCGGCCGGATCAGCAAGCTCGGTGACGCCTCGGTGCGCACGGCGCTCTACGAGGCCGCCCACGTCATGCTGACCAATTCGGTCAAAGGCTGTTCGCAACTAAAGAGCTGGGCCATGCGGATCAAAAATCGTGCCGGCATGAGCAAAGCCAAGGTGGCGCTGGCGCGCCGGCTCGCGGTGATCATGCATCGCATGCTCGCCGACGGAACCCCTTTTAACGCCGCTGCTGCGGCAGCCTGACAGGAGAGACGCAACAGTTTTCGGGCGGGTCACGACACCAGGCCTTCTCGAAGCGAAGTCCCTTCGCCGGGACGATGGATCAGGTCAGGCCGTTGCCCACCAGGTCGCCCTCGTGAGCACGCCCAATGTAGATTGGCCGACCTATCCTCTTCCAACCCCATCAGGTGGCGGCCCCGCGCCGACCCCGTACAGAAGCGAGACCCCGGCGAGCGGACAACGCAAAGGGATTGACTAATCGAGGCCCGTTACAGAAGGGTGGGCAAAGGCGCCCTTGCGCCGTGCCGACCATCAAGCACCCGGTCTTCCCTGCGCCCTCTGATTGGAGAGGGCCAAACGAAGATGCAAAGCTCGGGCGGAACGCGCCGCGAGAACGCGAAATTATATCCACCGTCATTGCGAGCGAGTTGTTTGACGGTCGAATCCAAAATCCATCCTCACGTCGTCCCTGCGAACGCACTAGGGCATGCACACATTTCTGAGGCTCCATCCGGCGTGGAAGTATTCCAGGCCGTGTTTGAAGGTAATTGGACCGGGCGGTTTGGATGACGGGTAGCCGTCCCAGCCGCCGAGCCGACCGATGATCCAGGCAGCCCAGGCAAGGCTATCGGATGGATGCGGGTTGCTCAGGCGTATGGTTTTGGCCTCAAGCTGTGCGTTAAGGGCAGTGAGCGCCGCAACTTCATCGGCATTGAAGGCGAGGCTGGCGGGTTGCTTGCCGCGGCCATCGCGCGCGTGCAAGAGTTGGACGGTGATGACCGCCGCCTTGGCGGCGATGGCGACCAGCTTGAGGAGACGCTCGGCTGAGCCGATCTGACTGTCTTCGAGTTTGAAGCCTTGCGTCTTGAGGACGCGGAAGAACTGTTCGATCAGCCAGCGCCGCTTGTACCATTCGACGATGCGCCAGGCCTCTTCTTTGCTGGTTACCGGGTGGGTGGTGAGAAGCCGCCAATGAAGGGGCTCGACGCCAGCTTCGGGATTGGGTTCACGGACGTCGACCACATATAGCGGCAAGCTCTTAGGCAGATGGCGCAGGAACTTGGTCTGCGGTCGAGCCAGTTCGATCACACCAAAGCGCAGTTCGAGATTTGCGACACGCTCCGGCCGTTGCACTCGCGCGGGCAGCCAGACGGCACGCCGGTCTGTCACAGCTATGCGCTCAATGGCTGCGTACAAACTGGTGTCGTCCGCGAGCTTGCGATCATGCATGCTGCGGACGATCACATGGAAGTGTTCCTCAGCCGCGCTCGCATAAAGCGCGAAGATGTCGCTCTCGCGATCGCCAATCACGGTGACCATGGCAGCGCCGGCCAGCAACGGCTTGGCTGCAAGGGCGGTGCTGATCCAGCGCTGCGATTCCTTGTCCGACAAGTCGCGCCGGTCGTGTGAGACGGTGCGGCGGCCCTTGCGCGTCCACGCCTGGCCGCTCAACAGGCCAAGGCAGGTGCCGTCGTCGGCATCCACTGCCAGCAGGGGATGGAGTAGCACGCCGTGGACGTTGCCCTTGGCGGTCTCTCCGAGACCGCGGCGGCGCCGCGCCGTGGGATGGAAGTTGATCTCGCTGGTGTCCTGGATCGCCAATACGTGGCGGCCTTCGACCGCTGCGACTGTGCTTTCACCCCAGCTTTCGATGATCTGCTCCGTTGTCACCTTGGGATTGCGCAGGAAGCGGTTGAACCGCACCTCGAGCGCCCGATCGCCCTTCGAAAGTCGCCGCAAACACACATCTTTGCCCGCGACCATGCATTCGAGCAGCGCCGCCCCCCTTTATCAAGGCGGAGATCCCCGAACCGACCCAGCGTCCAATTAATCTGTGACAACATGCCGACACCTCTGCCAAAGCCGAAGTGCCGAAATAGGAATCACACGACTTCCCGATTCTGGAATCCTTGCAGCAGGCCTGAGTCAATCCGCCGCACCTGAACTAGATGTGTGCATGCCCTAGTGCGAACGCAGGGACCCATAGCCACCGGCCGAAGTTGTTTTGTGAGGTCGTAGTTAGCTTGTCGTTTCTAACAAGAACTGCCGCGGAGTATGGGTCCCTGCGTTCGCAGATGGAGTTGTTGCGGAAATCTACACCTTGACCACCCTGCTCCGCCGCCAGCGCCAAAGCACGATCGCCATCACCACGATCGCCAACCCGACCGCAATCGCCCCGCTCATAAATCGCCCACCGGGCCGGTCGATGGTGCGCGACCACAGCGAGGACGCCTCGCCCGGCCGCGCCAGGCGGAACGCCACCACGCTGTCGCCGATCGTGGTGCCGGACTCGGAATGACCGCCGGCGCCGATCGCGACATATTGCTCGCCCTTCCACATGTAGGTCATGGGATTGGCGACGCCCGGCACCGGCAACCGGCCCTGCCACAGCTCCCGCCCCGATCGGGCGTCGAAGGCGCGCAAATAAGCATCCATCGCGCCGGTGAAGACGAGGCCGCCGGCGGTGATCGCGACGCCGCTGACGAGCGGCGTGCCGAAGGGAAAAGCGATGCCGAGCGGCGCACGATCTTCCGTAGTGCCTACCCTCGATCGCCAGAGAATCTTGCCGGCCTTCAGATCGACCGCGACCATCTCGCCCCAGGGCGGCTTGTTGCACAACAGCCCGAGCGGCGACAGTGCAACCGCCCGCGTCATCGCAAACGGCGTGCCCTGTTGCCGTCCGAAGTCGTGACCGGGCGGCGGCTTGAAGCCATCGGCCATAGCGGCACGTGGAAGCAATTTGATAATGTGAATCGCCCGCGTCGTATTGGCGTAAAGGATCTGGCTGACCGGATCGAATGCGACGCCGCCCCAGTTCACGCCGCCGCCGGTCATTGGAAACACCACGGTGCCCTGCGTGGACGGCGGCGTGTAGAGGCCTTCGTTGCGGGCAGAGGCGACCTGCGCGCGGCAGGCTCCGCTGTCCCAGAACGGAATCAGGCCGAACACGTCGTCGGCCGAGATCTGTTGCGGCAGCAGCGCCGGGACGTGGGTCGGAAACGGCTGCGTCGGCGAGAGCTGCTCGCCTTCGGCACCGCCCTGCGGCACCGCGCGTTCCTCCACCGGCCACACCGGCTCGCCGGTATCGCGGTCGAGCACGAACACGAAACCTTGTTTGGTGGGCTGGATCACGACGTCGCGCAGGCCTTCACCGGTGTCGATGCGCGCCAACGTCGGCTGCGCCGGCAGGTCGAAATCCCAGACGTCGTGATGCACTGTCTGAAACGACCACACCCGCTCGCCGGTCTCCGCGCGCAGCGCCACCACCGAATTGGCGTAGTCGTTGTTGCCGGGCCGCTTGCCGCCCCAGAAATCCGGGCTCGGCGAGGACGTGGGCAAGAATACCAGGCCGCGCTCCTCGTCCACCGACATCGGCGCCCAGACATTGGCGTGGCCGGCAATGATGCCATCATGCACCAGCGGATCGAAGCTCCAGCGCGGCTGCCCGGTTCGCGCATCGAAAGCGTGCACCGTGCCCGGCGGCGCTTCGACGCGGCGATTATCTGCAATTGCGGAGCCGACGATGACGGTGTCGCTGATAATGACGGGCGCCGACGTGATCTGGAATTCGCCGGGCCACTCCAATGGACCGAGTGCGAACTTGATCTCGCCATTGTTGCCGAAATCGGCGCAGGGAACGCCGGTCCTGGCGTCGAGCGCGATCAGGCGCACGTCGTTGGTGCCCATGAATATCCGTGCGCGGCAGGCGGCAGTCTCAGCGGCGCGCTCGTCGAGCCAATAGGCAACGCCACGGCAAGTGTAGCGGTTGGCCGGGCGTTGAGCTGTCGAGATACCAGGATCATATCGCCACTTCGGCGCACCACTGCCGGGGTCGAGCGCGATGACCTCGTTGAAAGGCGAGCAGAAGATCAGGCTGTCCTCGACAAGCAGCGGCGTGGCCTGAAACTTGGTCCGCTTCATCGCCTCGACCGGCCGGCGATCGAGGTCGCCGGTGCGAAACTCCCAGGCGCGAACGAGACTGCCGACATTGTCGGGCGTGATCTGCTTGAGCGGCGAAAACCGCGATCCGCCGCGATCGCCGCCCCAATGCTCCCAGGCGCAAGCAGGAAGCGGATTACCCGCGCAGAAGATAGCAACGATCAAAGCGAACAGACAAACCGGATTTCGCATCCTGCCCCCGCAAGCGCAACCCACGCTTGCGGGATCGATTACCCTATTGGCACTTCAGTATCTACCCCGGCCGCCGTGGTCGCCATAGTTGCCGCCGCGTCCGCCGCCGAATCCACCGAGACCGATCCCGATGCCGATGCTGACCGGCGGCGGCGGTGGCGGCTGCTCGTAGACCACGCGCGGGGGCGGACGGCGAACGACCACAACGTCGTCATCCGGCTCACGCACACGCCGCGGCGGCTTGCGATCGACCCGCTTCGGCGGATCGGGCTCGATGCGTTTGACCGGTGCATTGACCTTGATCGGCTGCTGCGGTGGCTGGACGTTGCAGGGGCACATCGGCGCGGCGAGCGCGATGTTCTGCGGCACGGCTGCGTTGGCGGCCGCAACGGCCGGGGTGAAGTCGGGCCGGTTGCGCAGCCGCTCCTCCAGCTTGCGCGCGGTCGCGGCCAGATCGCTGTCGGGGAATCGCGTCAGGAACGAACGATATCCGGACGCGGTGTTGATCAGCACGGCGTTGTTCCACGCCACCATGCGCCGGTGCCGGACCAGCCAGTCCCGCGCCAGCCGTCCGAGCGACGTTTGCGGGTAGAGGCTGGCGAAGGCCTCATAGGCTTCGTCGGTGCCGTCGGCCACCATCAACTCGTTTGCCGCCTCGACCGGCTTGCCCTTCAGATCGCGCGTCCACTCGGCAACCGTCTTCTTCGGAGCTGCGGCAGGTTTGGATCCTGCGACCGACGCGCCAGAAAAGCGGAAATCCTCGGTCAGCGAAGAGCTGTCCCACGGGGTCTGCCGCCCATCGGTGACCTTGTTCACCGCAAGCCGCACCCGCTTGAAGGTCTCCTCGATCGGAATCCCCTGCTCCTTGCCCGCCACCAGCAGCGCGGTCGTATACGGGCTGTTGGAGCCCGAGCCGTCTTCCGCGACCGCGCCGGGCGAGGTCGAGAACGACAGGAACGTGCCGGGCGCACCAACCTTGGCATCGACCAGCGCAAGGCCGCTGCCGGCGGTCTTGAGATCGGGGAACGGATTGTTGCGGCAGGCATCGAGCATCAGGATGCGCATCCTGCTCGGCACCGATGTCAGCGTGTTCAGGATGTCGTTGAGGCGCACCGCCTGGATCGGAATGTCGGCTTCCCGCTTCGGATCGATATCGACCGGGACCAGAAAATTCTCGCCGTCGATCTGCAGCCCATGGCCGGCGTAAAACACCAGGGCGACCGTATCGGCGCCTTTCGCGGCCACCTTGCCGGCGAATTCGCTGACCACCTCCCGCATTTGATTCTGCGAAAGATCGGCCGCGGTCGAAACCTCAAAGCCGGAATCGGTCAGCAATTGCGTGACCGCCTTGGCGTCATTGGCCGGATTGGGCAGCGCGGGCACCGAGCGATAGGCGGATTGGCCGATCACCAGTGCGAGGCGACTTTCGGCGGAGGCCGAATGGGCGCCAAGCAGAACCGCCGCAGGAATCATCAGCTTGAGCAGCGCGTGACGGAACATGATGCCACCTCCCGACAATGCAGGCTTCGGATTGGTCACGGCCTCGAAGCCAAAGGTTCAAGCCGGCCGCGCCCTGTGAGACGTGATGGCGGCCCCATTCGACGGCGACGTTGTCGCAGGCCCGGAATCCCGCGCAGTGATCCAAATCACAGTCGCGAGATCGTTATGTGCACGGCAATCCCCTGTCCGAAATGGCGCCGCCGGGGTAAAACAACCTCCGATGCGGCGGATCGTGGTTCACATAGCGCTGGTAGCGGGCGCAGCGCTGACGCTTGCGGGTTGCGGTTTTGCCGACGTCCGCGCGCCCGTGCCCGACTTCATGCGCGGCAAGGCGCCGGACCCGCCAGCGCTGGGGACACCGCCCGACGTCAAGCTGCTGCTGCGGCAGAAGCTGGATTCGGTGTTCGTGGCGGCGTCGCAACCGACCCAGGTCCGCGTCTCCGAGCCACGCCCCAACCTCCGCGGCCCGGGCTGGACCGCCTGCGTCAAGGCCGAAGTGATTTCGGTGACCGGCAAGCCGCTGGGCACGCAGACCTATCGGATCGAAATTTCCGACGGCGCGATCGCCGATCGCCAAAAGGTCGAAGCCGAGGATACCTGTGCGACCGAGAGCTACGAGCCGGTGTAGCGCTACAGACACCGGGTCGTCGCCCGGACCGGGCAGAGCTTCAGCGCGCTGGTCAGCGAGAACAGCACGCGCGCGCCGCGGGTGGGATTATCAGGCGCGCGATAGCTGAGCGGCGCGGCGGCGCCGATATCGGCCTGCAGGCCTTCGGCGAGGAAGAAGCGAACGCCGCCACCGGCGGAGGTCAGCGAAAGGCCGTCGCTGAGCTGGTAGCCGTCATTCCAGGCGACACCGCTGTCGACGAAGCCGTAGAGCTGGTAGCCGCTCAGATATTGCAGGTTCGTCTTCTGGTCGAAGCGCAGTTCGAGCGAGCCCGCGAAACCGTTGTCGCCGCTGATCTCGGCGCTGCCATAGCCGCGGCCGAACGCAATGCCGCCGAGATAGAATTGCTGCGAAGTGAAGAGCGGGCCGGACGCCGCCTGGCCGGCGGCAGCGAGCTTCACCGACCATGCACCCGTCAGCGTCTGATAGCGCGTGAACCAGAAATTCAGCGCCGAGAATGTGCCGGACGCGCCGACGCGCGACAGGTAGTCGTCGTCGCGGTGCGAGGCGCCGAGAATGTCGAGGCCCTGGCGATAGTTCACCGTCAGATAATTGGTGCCGCCGAAATGGTCCTGCAGGCGGTAATCCGACGTGAGGCTCGCGGTGCGGATGCGGTCGGCATAGATCGGGCCGAACACATCGTTTTCAGTGGCATTGGTGAATCCGGCAGCCGCGGTCAGCGTCAGGCTGGACTTCTGCGACTGCAACGGAGCGATGCTGCCGCGAATTTCGAACGAATAGGTCTTGATGTTGTCGCTGTAGAGACGGCGGTAATCACCGGGCCAGACTTCGCTGTAATAGCCGGATGTACCGATACGCGCACCGTCAGTGCCGACGGGCACTTCGTAGGACAGACGGCCGAATGCGAGCTGCCTGGGATCGCCCGGCGTGGTCGAAAGGTTGAACACCAGCGAATCGCCGGGCGCCAGATAGGAATTGAACGCGGCTGTCCCATAGCTTTGCCATGGCCCCACCGACGACGATCCGAGATTGTCGATACCGAACGAGGTGAAGACGTGCCAGGTTTTCACGGACAGGATCAGGCGGAAATGGCCGCTTGTCGTGCCGATCTCATCGATTGCCGTGTCAATGATGCGCACGCCTGGGCGGCCATTGATCAGCAACAATTGCCGTTCGAGCGTTGCAAGCCGCGAGGGCCGCTCGGCCAATACGGCATCGAGCATAGGCCGGACGCCGAATTCGTCGGCGCCGTCCCCCTTCAGCGTCAGCTCCGCGATGCTGCCTTCGACGACCTGAATGCGAAGCTCGCCGCTCTGGACATCCTGCGGCGGGATGATCGCCCGGCTGAGGTGAAAGCCGGCGGCGCGATAGATTTCGCTGACCGCGCTCGCCATCGCCGCCAAATCGGCCTGCGACACCTTTTTCCCAATGTAAGGTTGATACGTCGTCACCAGCCGGTTCTGCGGTATCGCGACGGCGCCGCTGATCGAGACGTGCCGAAGCACGAACAGCGGCTTGGTGTCTCCCTGCCCCTCCGTCCCGGCGAATGGCGGCGACGGCAATCGAGGTCGCCCGTTCGCGCCCTGGCTCGATTGCTGGTCCTCGAAACGCTTTTCAGTCTGCCGCGGATCGTAACCGGGCTGATGCGCTTGCTGCGCTTGCGCCGGCAAACAGGCGAGCGAAGTCCACAGCCCGAGGCCAATCATCACCGCGCGGGATAAAGCTGAACAGGCCAGTTTCCGTAATTGTACTGATAAGGAACCGGGATCGTGGGTGAATTCTCTAGCCATCTGATTTTTAATAGAAAATTATGGTCAACGAATGGTTAATGGGTCACTCGCAGATGGCGGCTTCCGCTCACTCAATCTTGAAACATTTCCAATATCGTCCGGGACAAAGTGGCAATCGGAGAGAGCTTCATGCGTGCGATCGCTCACGCCTCGAGAACACTCGCGGCGATGTTCTTCCTGGCGACGGCTCCCGCCGCTTACGCGGCCGATGGCGGCGAGTGGACGGTCAGCAAATCCTCCGGTGAGGTCTGGCTCACCGGCAGCGGCGTGCAGCAGGCATCGATCAAGCAGGAAGACGCGGTGAAGCCGGGCGATACGGTTCGCACCGGCCGCACCGGTCGCGTTCTGTTGAAGCGCGGCGAGGAAATGATCATGGTTGGGCCGAATTCCGTGGTCGGCGTTCCCGCCCAGAAGAAGGAAGGGCTGTCGACAACGATCGTGCAGCGGGCCGGCTCGATCCTGCTCGACGTCGAAAAACGCAACGTCAAGCACTTCGAGGTCGAAACGCCCTACCTCGCCGCCGTGGTGAAGGGCACGCAATTCCGCGTCACCGTCAACGCCGGCAAGACCACCGTCGATGTGATCCGCGGTCAGGTCGAAGTCGCCGACTTCAAGTCGGGCCAGATCGCGCAAGTGATGGCCGGGCAGCACGCGACCGCGTTCGCGAACGGCAAGACCGGACTGTCGCTGGGCGGAGCCGGCGTCCTCGCTCCGATTGAGCACGGCAAGCCGCGCGCACCTACCATCGAGCGCGTGCCGGTGCCGCGCGGCGGCCTCTCCGCGCCACGCCATGCAGCCAACGGACAAAGCAAGCATGCGAACGCCCATCCCGCGAGGCATGGCGTCACTCGCATCTCCTCGTCGATCGGCGAAGTTCGGGTGAACTTCCATCGCGTTACCAACGGTCTCGCCCACGGCGGTTCGGCTTCGGTCGGCGCGGCGCGGGGCGCCTCCGAACCCAATACGGTCTGGAGTTCATCAACTCCCGGCACGGACATGGCCGCCGCCAACAATGGTCAGGGAGATAATGGCAACGGATCCGCCGCCAGTGCCGCCGGTCGAGCAAATGCAAGCGCGGTAGCGGCTGTCGCCGGGGGCAACAGCATTAGCGGCAATGGCAACAGCGGCAATGGTAACGGCAATGGCAATGGCAATGGCAATGGCGGCAGCGAAAATGCCGCCAACGGGAATGGCAACGGAGCCAACGGCAGTGGCCGTGGCAACAGTGGACACGGAAGAGGCCGCTAACCATACAATCAATTGCAAGAGAGCTGAACGACCGGTCAAACCCGAAACACCAGAATGGTGATCAAGTGAAACGATATCGGCCGCATATTTTCGTGATGATTGCGCTGGCAATCGTCCTGGCGGGCGGCTGGCACAGCTCGCTTCGCAACGCCCTGGCCGACCTGCGGTTCGCCTGGCAGTCGCGACAGGTCAGCGGCGACATCGTGGTGATCGCGATCGACGCATCGTCGATCGACAGGATCGGCGTCTGGCCGTGGCCGCGCCTGCTCCACGCCGAACTGATCCGGCAGCTTCAGAAGGCGGACGTCCAGGACATCGCACTCGATGTCGACTTCTCGACACCTTCGGATGCGTCGTCGGACCGAAACTTTGCCGAAGCCCTCGAGGGCGCGGGCGGATCGGTGGTGCTGCCCTCCTTCCAGCAGCCCCGCACCGACAGGACGACGCTTCATATCAATCGCCCGCTGCAGCAATTCGCCGAACATTCGTGGTCGGCGATCGTCAATGTCGAGGTCGGGCCCGATGGCCTCGTCCGGCGTTATCCGTTCGGTGAGAAGCTGGACGGCAAGTTCGTGCCGTCGATGGCTGCCGTGCTCGCCGGCCAGTACGCCGAAAAGCGCACACCCTTTTTGATCGACTTCAGCATCCGAACGGCCGGAATCACCAAAGTGTCCTTTGCCGACGTTCTGAGCGGTGACCCGGCGACACTGCAAAAACTCAGGGGCAAGAAGGTCGTCATCGGCGGCACGGCGCTCGAACTTGGTGACCGCTTCAGCGTGCCGAACGGTGTGATCCTGTCGGGCCCGGTGCTGCAGACGCTGGCTGCGGAATCGCTGCTGCAGAACCGCGCGCTGCAATGGACCTCGGGCGTCGTCACGGCGACCGGCCTGGCGTTGCTCGCCGTGCTGATGCTGTTCTCGTGGCGCCGCCTCACCGCCGGCAAGCGAGTCGCGCTGCTCGGCGCAACGGCGTTCACACTCGAGGCAGGCGCGTTCGCCCTGCAGGCGGCGTTCCCGCTCATTCCGGATACGTCGCTGTTTCACATCGCCATCATCGTCTACGTCGCGGCCATCGCCCTCGACGAAATCGACATCAGGGATCTGCTCGGCCGGGTCGCCGAGAGCCGCTTTCAGCGCGTGGCGATGTCGCTCGGCGACGGCCTGATCTGTACCGACTCCAACTATTTGATCACGGTGTGGAATCCGGGCGCGACCGCGATCTTCGGCTATCTGCCCGAAGAGATGATCGGTCGGCCGTTCGACGAGATTTGCGCACGTGACCAAGCCCCGGCCACATCCGCCTTCTCCATCAAGAACGTGGCACATCGGGCTGCCGGATCGGTGGTCGAGTTCGACGGACGCCGCAGCAATGGCGCGGTGTTTCCGGTCGAGGCCTCGTTCTCCGGCTGGCAAGGCACCGACGGATTTCAATTCGGCGCGATCCTCCGCGATATCTCGGTACGCAAGCGCGAAGCCGAGAGAGTCAGATATCTTGCGGAGCACGACACGCTGACGGGGCTCATCAACCGCAACACGCTTCACGTCCAGCTCGAGGCCAAAATTTCCGCGGCCGAGACGGACGGCCGCAAGGTGGCACTGCTGGTGATCGGCATCGACGGCTTCCAGCAGATCAACGACATGCTCGGCCACACCTGTGGCGATCTTGTGCTTCGCGCCATTTCGCAGCGACTGACGGCGGCCATTCCGACGGCGGGTCTGGTCGCCCGCTTGAGCGGAGACGAATTCGCCATCGCCGTTCCGACCAGCGACATCCGAGAAAACCTCAGCCGCTTCGCCGAACAGATCGGCGACGGCTTCGACGCGCCGCTGCTGGCCGGAAACCGTCACCTCCGCGTCAAGGTCAGCATTGGAGCCGCCGTTTGCCCAGGCGATGGGCGAACGGCGGACGAACTACTCAGCAACGCCCATCTGGCGCTGAGCCGCGCCAAGGCGACCAACCGCGGCGGCCACGTGCTGTTCGAAGACTCGATCCGCCGCGAACTGGAGGCGCGCCTGACGCTGGAAGCGGAGCTGGCGCTGGCCGCGGAGCGCAATCAATTCGAATTGTTTTACCAACCACAATTTCATCTGGCCGACGGCCGATTGATCGGCGCCGAAGCCCTGATCCGCTGGCGTCATCCCGTGCGGGGCCTGGTTTCGCCGGGCGAATTCATGCCGGTCGTCAACACCTCTCCGATTTCCGAGCGCATCGCCGAATGGGTTCTCCGAACCGCCTGCACCCAGGGAGCCGCTTGGGAACGCGCGGGACACAAGCTCCGCATCGGCGTCAACCTTTCGCCGTCGCAGTTGGAGTCCGGTGACCTCGCGGTCTCGGTTGCGCAGGTTCTGGCCAGCACCGGCTTATGTCCAACCAGCCTTGAGCTCGAGGTCACCGAAGACATCCTGCTCCACGATGAGCAGGGCGCGCTGAATACGTTCCTCGAGATTCAGGAGCTTGGCGTTCGCCTCGTCTTCGACGATTTCGGAACCGGCTTTGCCAGTTTGAGCTATCTGAAGAAATTCCCGCTCGACGGGCTGAAGATCGACCGCTCTTTCGTATTGGGCTTGCTGACCAATCCCGACGACGCGGCGATCGTTAGCTCGACCATTGGACTGAGCAAGCAACTCGGCCTGTCTGTCATCGCCGAAGGCGTCGAGGACCGCGCCACGGCCGACTTCCTGGTCAGGATGGGCTGCGAAGAGGGACAGGGTTACTTCTTCGGCAAGCCGATGCCAACTCGGGATTTTGAGGCCAAATTCCTGACCGCTCCCGCAGCCGCCGAGGTGGCGTGACGCCGAGCGGTTTGATCAGGCTGAACGATCGGTTAACGCGACACCTCAAATCCGAGCGTCGCAGCAACGCTATTTTCCACCTCTTTCCACTAGCGTCGCCCCGTGAACGCGATGAGCCGCCGGCGCCCTCAAGGTGTCGCCGGCATAAAAATCGCGAACGGGGATTCGGGGAAGTGGCCGATATTGCCGACATATCGACGGTGCGCCGTGCATCGAGCAAGGATGCGAATGCGCCAGCCATTGGCGAGGCGCTGACGCCGCTTACCGGCATCTCCGCGCCCCAATGGCGCGCGCTCACCGAAGGCGCCGCCGAGCCGAACGGCTATTACTTGCCCGAATGGGAATTGGCGGTGAATGCTTCGGCGCGGGGCCGCTCGAACGCCGCCGCGCTCGGCGCATGGTGCGATGCATCCACCTTGATCGGCCTTGTGCCCGTGATCTCGATGTGGCGCGCCTACAAGATCCCGCTGCCCGCTCTGGTCAGCGCCGATCCCTATGGCACGCTTTGCACGCCGCTGCTCGATCGCGAGATGGCGGAGGAAGCCGTCACAAGCATTCTGCGCCGGGCCAGGCGTGCCGGCGCGCATGCGCTGATTTTCCGTGCCACCCCGCTCGATGGCGCAGCCATGAAGGCCTTCACCAATGTGCTGCATCGCGGCGGCATGCAGCCGCTGGTGCTGCAGTCGCATGTCCGCGCCTGCCTCGATGCCACGGCTGACGCCGATACCGTGCTGCGCGACGCGCTCGGCGCAAAGAAACTGAAAGAACTCCGCCGCCAGCGCAACCGCCTCGCCGAACACGGCGCCGTCCATTTCGACGTGGCGCGGACGCCCGGCGAGATCGCTGCCGCCGTCGAAACCTTCTTGGTATTGGAAGCCAGCGGCTGGAAGGGGCAGCGTGGCACGGCCCTCGGCCAGCACGAGGGCGATGCGGCGTTCGTCCGCCGCGCCACTTCGGCGCTGGCAGAGACCGGCCAATGCGAAATCGTGACCTTGCGCGCCGGCGAAACACCGGTGGCGGCAGCGATCGTGCTGCGCCATCAGGATCGCGCCTTCTATTTCAAGCTCGGCGTCGACGAGCGCTTTGCGAAGTTTTCGCCGGGCGTGCAACTGACGCTGGAGCTGACGCAGCATCTTTGCGCCGATCCAGCCATTGCCATGGTGGATTCCACCGCAAATCCCGACCATCCTATGATCAACCCGATCTGGCGCGGACGACTTGCGATTGGCGACGTGTTGATTCCGCTGCGGCGGAACGATCCGGTAGTGGCGCTGATTCGCGCCGCGCTCCCCTTGCGGTCGGCAATCCGCGAGCCGGCGCGGCGTCTCGTCCATTTCGTCAGAAAGAGCCGGGAGAAATCCTAAATGAATACGCTCACCGCCATAGCGCCCGTCATTACGGCCGACCATGACGCGCTCCGCCGCGATTTTCCGCTAAAGCCGTTCGCGATCCGCCACAAGCTCGCCGGCCATCCGCTGCTGACGCTGCCACGCATCGCGCAATTGGCTTCCGAGCTGCCACGCGACCTGATCGAATATAATTCCGGCAAGGTCGCGATCAGCCAGGATCCGGATGCGATTCCCTCCGTCGACCTCGACCCCGTCGAAGTCGTGAAGAGCATTGAGACCGCCGGCGCCTGGATGGTGCTCAAGCGCATCGAGAATTCGCCAGAATATCGCGCGTTGCTGGAGGATACGCTGCTGTCCGTCGCCCGTGCCCGCGGCTTCAACAGCTTGGCTGACGCCGGCTTCGAGCAGGTCGAAGGTTTCCTGTTCGTGTCCTCGCCGAATTCGACCACGCCCTTTCATCTCGACAGCGAAGACAATTTCTTCGTGCACATCCGCGGCGAAAAATTCTTCACGATCTTCGACAATACCGACCGTTCGATCGTCTCCGACGACGAGATCGAGCGCTCGATGACCAAGCATCGCAACCTGAAATACGACGATAGCATTGCGCCGTTGGGCAAGGAATTCCACCTGTTCGCAGGCGATGGCTGCTATGTGCCGTATCAATGGCCGCACTGGGTGCGCACCGCTGGTTCGTTCTCGATCTCGATGGCGATCACCTGGAAGACGCGCGAAGTGCGGCGGATGAACGATCTGCACTTCTTCAATTCGATGCTGCGCAGCATCGGTCTGCCGCAGCAGCCGCCGGGCAAACAGCCGCTGCTCGACGCGCTCAAGCTGGCGTTCTATCGCACCGTGACGACCGCGATAAAGCCGCTGCGCGCCTCGATGGCGATGCGCCGCGTGCTGCGGCGGATCGCGCTCGGGAAACGCGCTAACTATTATTTGAAGGGGGTGTAACCAGCCTCACTGCAGCGGCGAATGCGGCGCCGGCAGCATGATGGTCGAGTGCATCTCGTCGAGAAATCCGGGACCCTTCCCGAGAAATTCCTGCCAGGCCGGATCCTTCATCGCGTTCCCGCGCGCTTCGGCGCGGGCGTTCAGGCTGGGATAGGCCCAGATGTGGCAGGCTTCGTTCGGCTGACCCGCTTCGGTGATCCAGAGGCCGACGATCTTTGAATATTTTTCGCGCTCTGGCAGCACGGCAGTGAACGCATCGAGCCATTGCTTGAGGCCGCCCGCCGGCTTGGCGCGGTAGTTGCGCAGTTCGTAGACATTGCCCGTCGATGCCGGGGCCACCGGAGGCCTCACCGCGTTCATCACGCGAACGTCCTGGCGGACCAACAACGGACGGATCAGCGGAACGTACTCGCCGGTCCAGCGCGGGTTTTTCGCAAGCTCGGCGCGCAACCGGGCGCGCTCGTCAAAACTATTGTAGCTCCACATGTGCAGAACCTGATTGAGCGGGCCGATCTCGGTCGACCAGTAGCCTTCGAGCTTGCCGTAATCGTCCTTGCGGATGTCGCGCGATATCGTACTCGCGGCCTTGATCATGTCGCCGAGCGTGCCGGGTCTTAAGGTGTAGGTGCGCAGTTCGTAGATCATGATTGCCTCCCCAAGCCTATTCTAGTTTCATCGCCGCGTTCCCCGGATGCTGCGCAGCGCGAAGCGGTCTGCTGCTCCGGGGACTTCCCTGCAACCTGGGTCCCGGCTCTGCGGCGCAGCGCTGTGCGCCGCACCGCGTCCGGGACACGCAAGGCTACTCCGCGGCCTGCGCGTTAATTTCGCCGGAAACTTGCCGGATCGCCCGGGCGAGTTGCTCGGCCGGCTGGGCGCCGGACACTGCATATTTCTGCGCGAAGACGAAGGTGGGAACGCCCGAAATGCCTTTGTCGGACGCTTCCTGCGCCTGGCCGGAGATCAGCGCGACGTCCTCATCGGTGGCAAGCCGCTTGCGCACATCGTCGGCGTCGAGGCCGACATCGGCCGCGGCCTGCACCAGCACGTTGACATCGGTGAGATCGCCGCCATCGCGAAAGTACAATTCCATCAGCCGCTGCTTCATTTCGGCTGCCTTGCCGTGCGCTTCCGCCCAGTGGATCAGCCGGTGGCAATCGATGGTGTTGGGCTGGCGCTTCACGAGTTCAGGGCGGTAGGTCAGCCCCTCCTCGCCCGCAGCGGCCACGACACGACCAGCGATGCCCTTATAGGCCTCGACCGAACCGAATTTTGCGGTGAGATATTCGTCGCGGCTGATGCCCTCGCGCGGCACCCAGGAATTGAGGAAGAACGGCCGCCAGCGCACTTCGACGGGAACATCCGGCACCAGCGCCAAGGCGTTCTCGATCCGGCGTTTGCCGATGTAGCACCACGGGCAGACCACGTCGGAGACGATGTCGATCTTGAGGGGTTTTAAGGTGCTCATCGGAACGTCCTCGCTGATTGATGTCCCGGAAGGTAGTCCGATCGGACAAGGAGACAAGGGCGATCCCCGCATGTCTCGTATCACTTCACCGGCGGGCCGTGGTCACCGATATGCTGCAGGGCAGCGCGACCACGGCCCTGTCGCTAGTCGGCGACTCCCCGGCGACCGCACAATGTAGGATGGGTAGAGCAGAGCGAAACCCATCAACACCGTTCATGACATTGATGGGTATCGCTCCGCTCCACCCATCCTACAAGTTACGTCAAACCGGCCGCTATCTGCCGCATCCGATCGGCCGTCAGATCGTCGGCGGGAAAGAACGTTTCCAGCGCCAGCTCCTGCAACGTGATGTCGACGGGCGTGCCGAACACCATGGTGGTGGAGATGAAACTCAGCACGTCGCCATTGTGGCGCAGCTTGAACGGGATAGCGACATTGTCGGCCGAGATCGGCCCCGAGCGCGCCGGCATCCGATAGGCCTTCAGCTCCTGATACAGTTTGAGCAGTTCGGGATCGGCCGTCGCCTCGCATTGCCGGTGCAGCCGCTCAAGGAGATGCGCGCTCCATTCGGCAAGGTTGACCGTGCGCGGCGCGAGCCCTTCGGGATGAAAGGCGAGCCGCATAATGTTGATGGGGTGCCCGAGCAAATGCGGCGGCAAACCTTCGAGCAACGGCGCCACCATGCGATTGGCCGTCACCAGATTCCAGTGCCGGTCATAGGCCAGCGCCGGATTGGGCTCATGCGCCTTCAGCACCAGATCGATCGCCTGCCGGGCTGACTTCAGCGCCGGATCATCCAGCGAGCGTTTCGGAAAGGCCGGGGCAAAACCCGCCGCGACCAGGAGCACGTTGCGTTCACGCAAGGGGACCTCCAATCGCTCGGCAAGCTTGAGCACCATTTCCCGCGACGGCGCGGCGCGGCCGGTTTCGACAAAACTGAGGTGACGCGCGGATATTTCGGCATCGCTCGCCAGATCGAGCTGGCTCAGATGGCGGCGCTGGCGCCATTCGCGCAAGTGATCGCCAATGTGTAGGGGTTGGGTTCGTTCGGCTCGCGCCGTGGCAGCATGTGCGTTCATGGTGGAAAACCTACCATGCGAATTTCATCCATTCCATTACGTCCAAGGTAATCGAAACGGGTCGCAGGTCGGGTCATTTTGGCGGCACAGGAGATGACCCATGCTGATGCTTTCGCTGTTCCGCTTCATCGCCGCCATGATCCCCTGGGTATGCAATCTGGTCACCTGGCTCGTGGCGCGTTCCCTGAACATGCCCGAGCCCCTGGTGCATGACACCGGCGTGTTCGTGTTCGTGCAGGTGCAGGCGATCGAGAACAGGGTCGGCAAGGCGCTCTGCCCGGTGCGGCTGATGCGTCAGCTCCGGTCGCTGCTGCAACGCTGATCCCTGCCACCAGTCATTCCCAAGCAAAGGAGAACGTCATGATCCATCCGTCCACCTTCCTGAGCCGCGCCCTGCTCGCTGACGCCATCTTCAGCGGCGTCGCCGCTGTGGCGCTAACGCTCGGCACCGGCACGCTCGCGCCGTTCCTCAATTTGCCGGAAGTCTTGTTGCGCGAAACCGGATTGTTCCTGATCGCCTATACCGCGCTGGTCGGCTGGCTGGCGACGAGGTCGACAGTGATGAAGGCGCTGGTGTTGTTCGTGATCATCGGCAACGCCGCGTGGACGCTTGGCAGCATCGCGCTGCTGTTCTCGGGCACGGTGTCGCCGAACCTGCTCGGTCAGGTCTTCATCGTGGCGCAGGCGATTGCAACCGGCGTGTTTGCCGAGCTGCAGTATATCGGCCTGCGGAAGAGTGGTGAGACGGTGACGGCGTAAAGTGGGCACCGTCAGGGGCGATGCGAAAGCATCGAACTATGGTGCGCAATTGCGCGCCTGAGAATCTCGAGATTCCGGGTCTGGTGCTAACGCACCAGCCCGGAATGACGCGTGCGAGCGCGTCAGCTCAACACCACCGCCACAATCATTCCGGCAAAAGTCAGTACCAGCCCGATGACCAGCATCGGTACCAGGCTGCTGCCCGAATACGGATCGGCCTGCTCCTTGTTCGTCACGATATGTGCACGATAAGCCATCACACTGCTCCTGCCTGATTGCGTCGAAATCTTTCACCGTTTGCGAGCATGACGCCGTTGGCGCCGGCGATACCAAGCTCGAGGCTCGCCGCAATCCGCCGCGCCCGCTCCACAAAATGCGCTTCCGCCTCCGGTGGGCAGACCTCGCGCGCGGTGGCCTCGAATAGCGCGAGCCAGCGATCGAAATGCGCGGCATCGACCGGCAGCGGGAGGTGTTTGGCCATTGGCGTGCCGTGATAGCGGCCGGTCATCAGCGCGACGGACGACCAGAATGCGCACATCTGCTTCAGATGCGGCTCCCAATCCTTGATGCGCGCCTCGAAGATCTGCCCCAGCACCGCGTCGTCGCGGACCTTGGCGTAGAAGCCGCGCACCAGGCGCTCGATCATCGCCTCGTCGATGCCCGTCCGCTCCATGATTTCGGCCGTGAGCCGTTCGCGCCGCTCCGGCCCTGCCACGATCGCTTCCAATCCGCCTGCCCTTAAATAGGTATTTCAAATACCTAATTAGACGGCTATAGTTGATTTGCAAGCAGATCTTTTGAGAGGGGCCCCATGCGCCTGACGTCGTTCACGGATTTTGCGTTGCGCGCCCTGATGCGGTTGGCGGGCGAACCCGGCCGCTCCTTCGCCACCAATGAAATCGCGGCCGAGTTCGGCATTTCCCGCAACCATCTGGCCAAGGTGGTGCGCGACCTCGCCGATAGCGGCTTCATTTCGACCCAGCGCGGTGTCGGCGGCGGCTTCATGCTGGCCCGCCCGGCCCACTCGATCACCATCGGCGAGGTGGTGCGCGCGCTGGAGGGGCCGCCGCTGGTCGAATGTTTTCGTGAGGATGGCGGCAGTTGCATGCTGAAGCCGCGCTGCCGGCTAAAGGCGAGGCTCGCCGCCGCGCGCGAGGCCTTCATGCGCGAGCTCGACGCCACGACGCTGGCGGAATGCGCCTACCCCGCGCCGGCCAGACGCAGTCCGGTGACCGCGTGAGGCCCGCACCGAAGCTCAGGACTTGAACATGAAACCGATCGAGTTCGAAAATGGCGTCGTGCAGATCGATGCCGCGATCGTCGCCGAAGGCCTCGGCCTTGCGCTGCCGCTCCTTCAGAAGGAGATGCGGGCGGGCAAGATCACGAGCTTTGCCGAGCGCGGCGTCGATGCCGATTTTGGCCGGCATCGACTGACCTTCCTGTCCGCACATCGGCGGTTTCGCGTGGTTGTCGACGAAGCAGGTACTATCGTTCAACGGTCGGCGGTCGACTTCGGCGATTCGTCGTTGCCGAAATCGGTGCGCAAGCCCGGCGGATAAACCGCCGCACGCTCAGAAAGCTGTGCAGGAAACAGATGACATCAGCGCAAGTCAGCGGCACGGAAGGATATGCCAGCGAAGCGGAACAGTTGTTCCTGCGCTACGAAAGCATTCCGGCGGCTGAAAATCACCGCCATGTCCTGCATCTGATACCCAAAGCCCCGGCCCGCGTGCTCGATATCGGTTCAGGAACTGGACGGGACGCAGGCTGGTTCGCAAGCTTCGGGCATCGTGTTATCGCCGTCGAGCCTACCGACGCCCTGCGTATCCCCGCCATGACGCTGCATCCCTCTCCTCTGATCGAATGGCTCGACGATAGCCTGCCCGACCTGGTCCGCCTGCGGGCACGCGGCGAGACGTTTGATCTCGTGATGCTGACTGCGGTGTGGATGCATCTCGACCAAACCCAGCGTCAATATGCGATGCCGAATCTGGCCTCGCTGATCGGGTCAGGCGGCACTATCACTATGACGATCCGGCATGGGCCCGTGCCGCCCGCGCGGCGGATGTTTGAAATCCCCGCCGAGGAGACTATCGCGCTCGCGCAGGCGCACGGCTTGCGCTGTGTCTTGAATGTGGCTTCTGAATCCCACCAGAAGAGAAATCGCGCCGCCGGCGTCACTTGGACAAACTTGGCGTTCGTGAAGGCAGACGCTTCGGGCTCATTTTCGCGCTAACTGAGCCCGGCTCTTCTCAAGACGCGCGTCGAAACAAAGGGCGAGAGCCTCGCTCCGATTCAATCAAGCCGAAGCAGCCCTATGCCTGGAGGGTCGGCGCCGGCGCGGAAACCGGCCGTTTCCTGGCAGCCAATTTCTTGCCGGACGCTCTGACACGGCTGCTGCCGTTCAGTGATGTCCCATTCAGCGACATGCCATTGGCCGAATGGCCGTTCAGCTTGAGCCTCTTCTTCGACGTGCGCTCGGCCTCTGCCTTCAATTTATCCTTCAGCTTCGCGTCGGCCTTGGCCAGTTTTTCCGCCTGCTTCAGCGCCTTCCGCTCGGCCTTCGCCTTCAGCCGCGCCTTCTCCGCCCGCGCTTCGGCACGCTTCTTCTTGCGCTTCTTCTCGCAGGCTGCGCATTTGCAGCCGATCGGCTTCAGATAGGCTTTGAAATAATCGGTACCGTAATCGTAGTTGATCTCCTCGCCCGGCTCGATGTTCTTGATGGCGCGGATGAACACCTTGCGTTTACGGGGTTTGACATCGGATTCGGCGTTCGGCCGGCAGGAATGGTTGATATAGCGGGCGATGTTCTTGCGCACCGAGCCGTCGATGGTCCAGCGGTCGTTCAGTTCGAACAAATACTTGTTCTCGATCGCGTCTTCTTCTTTCTTCTTCGAATCAAGAAGCGGCCCGAAATAGCGGATAATCTTGGTGCCCTTCTTGATCGGCTTGGTGGCGAAAAGGCCAAGTCCGGTGCGGGAGCGGCCGACGCGATAGGGTTTATTCGAAGGAATGGATGGCATGACGATTGGATAACTGCGCGCTCGAAAAACGAGGAATTGAAGCCGCCCTTCTAGGACGATTCCGCGGCGATGTCAGGTGTTTCGCGGCGTTTCCGTGAACCTTCCCCAGATTGCGCATGTCTGATCTTCGAGGTTCCAGAGCAAATGAGTGGCAGGATGAAACGTTCCCCACAATTGATCGCATTGGCCGCAGCTCTGTTGTCCGATCTGATGTCACCGGCGAACGCCCAAACTTTCAGCAGCAGCTACACGTCTACCGCGCCAAAGGACTGCCACACCGTCGGCAAGCCCGAATCCGACGGCAGCACGACGCAGGTCTGCCCCGGCAAATGGGGGCTGGTGGTACTGATCAGCGAGGGCGATCTGCGCGAAACCGTCTCGGTGGGACGAAACCGCGAGGCCGCCGCCAAGGAGCCGGCCGCGGAGGCCTGGTTCGGCCCCTTCAATTCGACCGGCCACACCGTCGAATGGCGGGCGGTCGACAGCAGGCCGTTCGCGATCATTCAGCGCTGGCTGATCGCCGATAACAACGACCTGGACAAGACCGGCAACCCGATCACGAAACCGATGCTCGCGGTGACACGGCTGCCGCCCGGACCGGTCTGCCACGTCGCCCATATCGACGGCCAGGCCAACCGCAATGCCAACGAGCTCGCGCGCCAGGCCGCGGACGAATTTGCGCGTGATTTCAAGTGCGGCAAGGACGAAGTGAAGGTGATTGGCGAGCGCGGCCGCGCTGTGGAATTGGCAAAGCGGTGATGGTAGACGCAGTCCGGCGCTTTCTTGCCGCATTAACGTCAAAGCTTCGGGCTTGAGTGCTTGAACCTTGTCAAACCTTATTATTTCACCGCATTACCCGGGGCAGCGATGCACATAAAACTCTTGGCACTCCTCATCGCCGGCATCGCCCTCTCCGGCTGCTGCGCCTCCGGAACTGGCTGCTCGACGCAGACCGCGGGCGCGCCGATTGCCTGGGACGGGTTGGGTGAACCGCCGACCGCAGATGGCGAACAAGCCGGGGTGGCCAAGCCAAAGCGGAGGACGGCGCGCAACCGCGAGATCATTCTGGGCCCGCTGAACGAAGCGTCTTCCAGGGACAGGTCAGCCGGATCGGGCGTCAAAGCGGCATACGAAGACTGGACGCGGCAGCCCAACGAAGACGCGGAAGCCGACGCAAGGCTCGCGCGGCAAACCAAGATTTGCAGGGGCTGCTGAGCGGCACGCCAACCGCAACCCGCCGCGCAGCTCCATCCCGCCTGCGAACTCCCGCAGAGCGGCCACCGTCTTACGCCCCCGGCGGTCGTGGCACTGTCGAGCGCAACATTGCATCCAGAAGCCGGTCGACGCCGGTCCCCTCGGGCAGCCGGTGCAGGATGTCCTTGAGCCTTCCATCAAGCAGCAGCGTGGTGAAGCCGTGCACCAGCGACCACGCGCGGGCAATCGCGGCGGCCTGGTCGAGCGACAAAGCCTCCAGCGCTTCGCCGGTGAGTTTTTCGTTGCGGCTGAGGCTCACCGCGGTGGCCAGTCCTTCGAAGGAGGCGGTCGCCGCCTCGTGCAGCGAGGGCCGTGTCATGTCGAGCCGCTCGGTACGGAACATCAGCCCGTACATGCCGGGGCGCGCCTGTGCATAGGCGACATAAGCCTTGGCGCGCGCCAGCGACTTCATGAGTGGGAGCGTTTCGGTGTTGTCCGCCGCGATCATCGCCGCGTTGAAGCGCCGGAATCCGATGGCGGCAAGCTCGCTCAGGAGTCCGGTGAGATCGCCGAAATGATGGGTCGGTGCCGCATGCGACACGCCGGCCTCGCGCGCAACCGCCCGCAGCGTCAGGCCAGACAGCCCGTCGCGTTCCAGCACCCGCTCCGCCGCGGCGAGCAAGGCGTCGTGCAGATCGCCGTGATGATAGGGCGTCTCGCCGGACGGACGGCGACGCCGGCTGGCCGGCCTTTCGGCTACAGTCTTCGCGGGCCTGCGCTTCGCGGCCGGGCGGTTCGTTTTGGTTGCTCTCGATAATCTTGCCATGCGACTTCTTATAACCGCAATTTTTACACTGTAAAGATTTTGCTTGACGGCGGCTCGCAGTATTCCTACTGATATCTTTACGATGTAAAGATAAAGCCGGAGGAAACGCGATGCTCGACCAGGTAACGACCGAGATGGCCCGGACCAATCTGGCGCCGATCCCGATGGAATGCGACGCGGCACACCTCAAGGTGACCGGCGAATTACCGCGCGAGCTTAACGGCACGCTTTATCGCAACGGCCCCAACCCACAATTCGACGCGCCCGGCGCCCACTGGTTCGTGGGCGACGGCATGCTGCACGCCTTTCATCTCGAGAACGGCCGCGCCAGCTATCGCAATCGCTGGATCCGCACCCCGAAATGGCTGGCCGAGCACGACGCCGGCCGTGCGCTGTTCGGCGGCTTCGGCCGCAGGCTGCCGGGTACGCCTGCTTCGGTTACGCAAGACGGCGGCGTCGCCAATACCAACATCATCTTTCATGGCGGCCGCCTGCTGGCCCTTGAGGAAGGCCATTTGCCGACCGAGATCGAGCCTGGCACCCTCAACCGGCTCGGTTATTGCGATTATGGCAAAGGCATCTCCGGACCGTTCACGGCGCATCCCAAGATCGATCCCGTCACCGGCGAGATGGTGTTCTTCGGCTACAACGCCGCAGGCCCCCTCACCCCCGCCCTCTCCTTCGGCTCCGTCAATGCCGCCGGCGTAGTAACGCGCTTCGATCGCTTCGAGGCCCCCTATGCGAGCATGGTGCACGACTTCATCGTCACCAAAAATCATCTGCTATTTCCGATCCTGCCGCTCACCGGCAGCATCGAGCGCGCCATGACGGGCCGGCCGCCCTATGCTTGGGAGCCGGACAAGGGCGCCTATGTCGGCGTCATGAAGCGCAACGGCTCCGCCAAGGACATCGTCTGGTTTCGCGCCGAGTGCTGCTACGTCTTCCACGTCATGAACGCGTGGGAGGACGGCGACCGCATCATTGCCGACGTCATGCAGTACGAGGAGCCGCCGCTGTTCACCCATCCCGACGGCACGCCCACCAATCCCGCCAAGTCGCGCGCCCGGCTGTGCCGCTGGACCTTCGATCTCGCAGGCAATACCGATCGCTTCACGCAAACCTGGCTCGACGGCATTACCGGCGAATTCCCCCGCGTCTGCGATCGAAGCGTCGGTTCAGCCAACCGGCATGGATGGTACGCCTGCGCCAATCCCGACCTGCCGACTTCAGGCGGATTGTCGGGCCTGGTACATGTCGACGGCAATGGATCGCGGCTTGGCCAGTACCTGCTGCCCGCCGGCGATACGATCTCGGAAGCAGTGTTCGTTCCACGCGGCGATGACGCCAGCGAGGGTGACGGCTGGCTGATGTCGGTGGTCTGGCGAGCCCGCGAAAACCGCAGCGACCTCGCGGTATTCAATGCCACCGATGTCGACGCCGGACCGGTGGCACTGGTGAAGCTCGGACATCGTGTCCCCGACGGCATCCACGGCAATTGGGTTGGCACGGCCTAAGCGCGCTATAGCCTCCGCGATGCCGGGGCGCGACGTTGTCGCACCCTACGTTGCAAGCGTCGGCCGAGTCGGCGGCATCAGGATCACGCTCGTTTTGCTGCTCGCCTGTGCCCTCATGTTTCTCTCGGTCGCGATATTGGGCGCCTGAAGCGCCCGCAAACCGTTGCAAAGACAATCACAGATCGTCGCGTCGTCGAATTTAGACAGTGTAAAGATTTCGCTTGACGAGTCCCGGACCGGCTCCTAGTGTATCTTTACGCTGTAAAGATTAGCCCGAGAGGCTGCCATGACAATCTTCCTGATCCTTGCCCCCTTCGGCTCCTTCGCCCTGCTGATGCTGGTGACGTCGGCCCAGGTCAGCCTGTTCGCTTCGGCCGCGATCTGCCTTGCTGTCGTTGCCATCGACGTCGCTCGCGGCCGTTCGATCAAGATGCTCGGCGCGAGTTGCGTCGTCGTTTTCGCCGGGATAGGCGCTTGGGTCACGCTGATCGATCCGAACCTGAGCAACTCGGCCGTCAAGCTGGCAACCGATGTCGGCGTGCTGGCTATCTCGCTGGCATCGCTGATCATCCGCAAGCCGTTCGTGCTGCAATACGCGCTGGAAGCCGTCGACAACGAGACGACCAAGCTGCCCGGCTTCATCAAGGCGATCTATATCATCACCTGGGCCTGGACCGGCGCATTCGTCCTGATGATCGTCGGCAACGTGCTGACGATCTATGTGCCGGGCTTCCCACTCTGGATCGGACTCGCCATCGCATTCGCCGCCCGCAACAGTGCCGCCTATTTCACGACATGGTATCCACAATATCGCAGGGCGAAGCATGGTGTCCCGCCGGCGAACGCCCTACCCGGCGCCAACTAAAGATACGCTTCCAACCGAAACACGATCAGCAGAGAGCAAACCGATGAAGGACGTATTCGCCAGACTGGGCGCCGACTTTTTCTCCACCATCCTATTCATCGCGATCTACCTGACGACTGACAACGTGCTGCTGGCGACTGCCGTCGCGATCGCTGGCGCAATTGCGCAGGTGATCTACTCCCGCATCGAGGGCAAAGAACTCGGTTACATGACATGGGCCAGCCTTGGGCTCGTCATCGTGCTCGGCAGCGCGACGCTTCTGACCCACGACCCGCGCTTCGTGTTGGCGAAACCCGCAATCGGGCATTTCGCGATCGGCGTCATCATGCTCAAGCGCGGCTGGATGTTGCGCTACATGCCCTCCATCGTGACCCAGACCATTCCCGAATACGTCACTTTCGCGGGTTACGCTTGGGCCGCACTGTGCTTCACACTCGCCGCCGGCACGATCGGTGTCGCGATGACCGGCGACATGAAGCTGTGGACGTTCTACGTGACCGTCGTGCTGGTCGGCGCCAAGATTGCCGCCTTTGCAGTTCAATACGTCGCGTTTCGTATTTTGGTCGGCAGCCGGCTTCGCGCCGCCGCCCAGCAAGCCTGAAAAACACGCGTCAAAAAGGTGCTTGAGGCGATTGGGCTTGTGTGGCGAGATAGGCTATACCGCGCACGAGTTTAGCGGATCTCGCAGGCCATTCCGGCTTGCCGTGGAAATGTCGGAGAGACAAAGATGGCCGTGGACGGAAACTGGAACATCACCATGAGCACGCCGATGGGCGAGCGCAAGGCGACGCTGTCGCTGCAAAGCGCGGGCGGCGCGCTGACGGGCACGCAAGGAGCGGACGGCAATTCCGGCGAAATCTTTGACGGCACCGTCAATGGCGACGACGTCGCCTGGAAGATCTCCATCACCAATCCGATGCCGCTCACGCTTGCCTTCACCGGCAAGATTTCCGGCGACACCATGTCCGGCGAAATGGGCATCGGCCCGATGGGCAGCTTTCCGTTCACGGGATCGCGGGCCTGACGGATGAGGAGGCCACAGCGCCTCCTCGCTTTGTCATCCATGTATAGGATCGTTCTGCTTTCGATCGCCGCCCTCGCCTCGCCGACGAGGCCGGCGATCGCGCAAACGCCGGCGCCCGAACCGAGGTGACGAATTGCAGCTAAGGTTGGGTCACGACCAGATCTGCATCGGCAGACCGTAAGCGTCACGTGGCGCTATGCCCTCCGGAAAGCAGCCGGCGGCGTCGCGTGCAGCAATCGCAACAGCACAGGCGTCAAGCACGTCGTCGCATTTTGCACCGGTACCGAAGCGTTCGTTAGTCAGCCACCTGTCGATAGCCCTGATCCCTCCCCGCTTCAGCAGCAGACGACGAAGGCGGATTCCAGCTTCCGACTTCTTCGACGGCAACGGCTTGCAATCGTTCAGGCGCAAGAAGACCAGTTCCGGGTGAGCCTCGCGAATGTCGTGCGAACGATTAGCCCGCACGAACGCATCCGACTCCATGATCTTCGACCCGAGGTGCCAGAGCTGGCGCGACACCCGCTTCTGGCCGCGCTGGAATGCATCTCGATTGGCTTGGTCGGGATCGGAGAATTCAGTCCATAGCCAGCGCCGCGCCCCGGTGAACACGCGCGATGAATGCGGCCGTAACCTCTCGCGGGCAAGGAGGTCGCAGGTCCGCTCGCCGTCATCGGTCATACCAATGGGGATGTCGATCGCGGCGCGATCAAAGCCGATGGACAGCGCACCGGCAATGTCGCGGCAGAACCTGATCTCACGAAGGTCGCCGTCAAGGAGCACGGCGACCCAGCCCTTGCTGAAACCGTCGAGGCCGAGCGCCCTCACCCCAGGTTCAATTCCCTGAAGAAGTCGTTGCCCTTGTCGTCGATGATGATGAAGGCCGGGAAATCCACCACCTCGATGCGCCAGATCGCTTCCATGCCGAGTTCGGGATATTCCACCACCTCGACCTTCTTGATGCAGTGCTCGGCGAGATTTGCCGCGGCTCCGCCGATCGAACCGAGATAGAAGCCGCCGTGCTTCTTGCAGGCCTCGCGGACCGCGACCGCACGGTTGCCCTTGGCGACCATCACCATCGAGCCGCCCGCCGCCTGGAACTGATCGACGAAGGAGTCCATCCGCCCCGCCGTGGTCGGGCCGAACGCGCCGGACGCGTAACCGTCGGGGGTCTTGGCGGGACCGGCGTAATACACCGGATGGTTCTTGAAGTAATCCGGCAGCGGCTCACCCTTCTCCAGCCGCTCACGCAATTTGGCGTGCGCGGAATCGCGCGCGACGATCATGGTGCCGGTCATCGAGACCCGCGTCTTGATCGGATATTTCGACAGCGTCGCCAAAATCTCCTTCATCGGCTGGTTGAGGTCGATCTTGACGACCTCGCCGCCGAGCGACTGCTCGACCGCGGGCAGATACTGCGCCGGGTTGTGCTCGAGCTCTTCGAGATAGACGCCGTCTTTCGTAATCTTGCCGAGCACCTGGCGGTCCGCCGAACAGGAGACGCCGAGCCCGATCGGGAGCGAGGCGCCGTGGCGCGGCATCCGGATCACGCGCACGTCGTGGCAGAAATACTTGCCGCCGAACTGCGCGCCGACGCCGAGTGACTGCGTCATCTTCAGAATTTCCTGCTCCATCTCCAGATCGCGGAACGCGTTGCCGTCGGCCGAGCCGTGGGTAGGCAGCGCATCGAGATAGCGCGCGGACGCGAGCTTTACTGTCTTCATGCAAAGCTCGGCAGAGGTGCCGCCGATGACGATGGCGAGGTGATACGGCGGACACGCCGCAGTGCCGAGCGTGAGCACCTTCTCCTTCAGAAACGCCAGCAAACGATCCTTGGTCAGAACGGAAGGCGTCGCCTGAAACAGAAAGCTCTTGTTGGCGGAACCGCCGCCCTTGGCCATGAACATGAACTTGTAGGCCGAATCTACTTCTGAAGACCCACCCTCGGCGTAGATCTCGCACTGCGCCGGCATGTTGTTGGCGGTGTTCTTTTCCTCATACATCGACAAGGGTGCAACCTGCGAATAGCGCAGGTTACGGCGCAAGTAAGCGTCACGCGCACCTTCCGACAACGCCGCCTCGTCGTCGCCATCGGTGATGACGTTGCAGCCCTTCTTGCCCATGATGATCGCGGTGCCGGTATCCTGGCACATCGGCAGCACGCCGCCGGCGGCGATGTTGGCGTTCTTCAGGAAATCGAAGGCGACGAACTTGTCGTTGTCGCTGGCCTCCTTGTCTTCCAGGATCGAGCGGAGCTGCTTCAGGTGGCCGGGCCGCAGGTAGTGGTTGATATCGCCGAAGGCAGCCTCCGACAGCGCCCGCAACGCCTCGCGCGACACCACCAGCATGTCCTTGCCAAGCACCTTCTCGACCCGCACGCCCTCGGTCGTGATCTTCTTATAGGGCGTGGTGTCCGGCCCCAACGGAAACAGCGGCGTATGCTTGTAGGGCGGAACGGGTTTCTGGTCGGGAAATGCGGTCGGGGCGTTCATGTCGATATCTCGGGTTGGAGCCGGTGGCAGCCAGAACGGCGCCGCGGCGGTAGACCCGTTCTAAGCATTTTTCGAGCAAAAGGAAGGTTTTGCTGGCCCGGCACACAAGGCCGAAGTCGGGCAATTTTCGGCCGCCAATCGGCGATTGAACCGTTCCCAGCCATCTCCAGACAAACCCGAGACTTTCGATACTCCCCAACCGATTGCGATGGTAATGAACTCCGCCACCACAGTGCCCGACGCAGCTTCCGTTCCGATCCGTCCCCCGCGGCTGCTTGGGCTGTATCTGTTTCTGATCATCATTGCCGCGATCGAAGCTTTCGACGGGCTCTCGCACGCGCCGGTCCTGTTCGGCGACATGTCGCAAGTTCCTGGCCATGGCGTCGGCGGTGCGATCATCAAGACGTATATTGCAAGCCATCCGGTGCTGGCGTTGGCGGCGCTGGGGTTTGCAACCATCGGAAGGCTGCGTTACGCCATCCTCGCGCTTGGCGCGCTCGTGCTCATGACCTGGCTGAATTTCATGCCCTCGGTGGTGCGGCACGGCTTGGATTTCCGTGGCGTCTCCGCCTTCGAGACGCCGGTCCGGATCATCGCGTTTCCGCTGATGGCCGCCTGCGCTATCACGCTTGCCGCACGCGGCGAGCGGCTGGGACTGGCCACTATGCTGGTCAGCATTCCAACGCTGTACGGCGTGGCCTCGGTGATCGCCTTCGGCATCGGCATTTTCCTCTACGGGTTCTGACACTCGCAAGATCGGATTGACTTCCGCCCGCGCTCCTTGCAGGAAATCCGGGCTTCAATGGTGCATGGGGGCATTCATAATGGCTTTGGGACCACAATTTCGCCGATCGACCTTGCTTGCCGCCACGCTGGCGCTGGTCGCCACGGCCGCTGCATCGCCGGCACACGCCGACCGCTGCGACGATATCGCCAAGGAATTGAAGAACCAGATCGACGGCCTCAAGATCAGCGTCAATACCGGCAACATGATCTATCTGACGCATCCGGCGGCGAAAGAGCTGTCGCTCGGCTGCCGCGGCCGCAATTACTCCAACGAGCTCTATGCCAAGACGGACCGCAAGCCGAAGCCACAATTCTTCGAACTGGTCGCCTCGGCCGGCGCCATCATTTTCACGATTCCGAAGCCCGACGTTGCGACCGGCTCCTCGCGCTGCATCAAGCGCATGGGCATCCTGCGCGGCGACAAGGTTTCCATGCGCTTCCGCCGGCTCAACATGGAATGCACGCGCACCAAGACCGAAGCCTCGATCGTGGTGACCCGCGGCAAGGACGAATAGGCCCAAGCCACTCCCGATCCGTCGCATTCTAACGATTCCGCGAGGCGTCTGTTCACCATTGGACGGGATTGACGGCATTGGCGCGGGATTGCCGGGCCGGATTCACCAACCGTTCGTTTCAACCCGGCCAGTGTGGGAGGCAACCAATAGGATGCTTCCGATGAATGTCTCTGCTGTCCCCGCAACGGTGGTGGTCAAAGCGCCCGAAGTCCCCGTGTTCAAGGCTCCCGACAAGACCCCCGACGTGCAGAACGGCGCTGCCGCCGACGGCACCCGCACGCCGAAGCCGACGCTGGTCGCTCCCCTGCCGCCGGGTCAGGGAACGCGGATCGACCGACTAGCTTGAGCCAACCATCCGGTTGTCGTCACCCGCCAACGGGTCGGCGCGTAGCGCCGCCCGCTGACAGGCTCCAGCGGGTGAACCAGTATTCCAGAGACGTCGCCTTGAGCCGATAGGCCGCGGCGTACTGGATACCCGCCTTCGCGGGGATGACAGGCGAAGGAAGCGGGTACCCTTCCCCATCAGCGCCGCAAGTTTGCCGAAAAAATGCGCGATCCTGTTGCGCGTGGGGCCAATGGAGCCCGCGCATGATCGCAAAACTTCTGCTGCAGAACACCATCGTCGTCGTCGGCATGGGCGCGCTATTGTTCGCCGCGGCCGGTTCGCTGGACTGGCCGGGGGCGTGGGTGATGTTGATCGCCAGTGCGATCCTCGGGCCTGCCTGCGGATTGTGGCTTGCCAAGACCGATCCCGCGCTGCTCGCCGAGCGCATGCGGCCGAAATTTCAGGCCGACCAGCCCACCGCCGACAAGATATTCATGCTGGTATTTGTCGCGGCGCTGCTGATGTGGCTCGTCGCGATCGGCCTCGACCGGCGGGCCGATGCCTCCGATGTTCCGCTGCTGCTGCAGGCGCTCGGCCTTGCGATGTTTTTACTCTCGATCGCGTTCATCATGTGGGTGTTCCGCGAAAATTCGTTCGCCGCTCCGGTCGTGAAGGTGCAGGCCGCGCGCCACCAACGCGTGATCTCGAGCGGGCCCTACGCCTTCATCCGCCATCCCATGTACAGCGCCGTCATGCTGTACTTCATCGGAATACCGTTGCTCCTCGGATCGTGGTGGGGTGTGGCGTTCGCACCGGTATTCGCCGTGCTGTTCGCCATTCGCGCCCGCATCGAGGAGCGCGCATTGGTCGAAGGGCTTCCAGGTTATGCTGACTACGCCGCCCGCGTGCGCTATCGTCTGGTGCCTGGGATTTGGTGAGAAGGATGACGGAGAGATGCCCGATAGCAAGACCTATACCGGCGGCTGCCATTGCGGGCAGGTACGCTTCGAATGCACCACCGATCTGGCGATGGTGACCGCTTGCAACTGCTCGATCTGCACCAAGAAGGGGCTGCATTTCACCTTCCTCGACCCGAAGAGTTTTCATCTCCGCGCCGGCGAGGAAAATCTGAAAGAGTACCTCTTCAACAAGCACGCGATCCACCACCAGCTCTGCGTCGATTGCGGCGTCGACGTCTTCGCACGCGGCAAGAAGCCCGACGGCACCGACGTGGTGGCGGTCAATGTGAGCTGCTTCGACGGCATCGAGCTGTCGAAGTTGAAGATGACGCCGGTGGATGGAAGGAATATGTGACGGCGGTGCGGTCTGAGGTATGGTGCTAGCGCACCATCCCGGAATGACAGCATCAAGTATCCAGCACCTTGTATCTCCGGAAAATACCGTCCTCGTTGAATGCAATCCTTCGATCGCTCGCCAGATACGCCTTGATGTTCGGCCGGACCGCGACGCGGTCGCGCAGATCGACGAGACAAGGAATTTCGCTCTCGAAGGCCTTCATCCGTTTCGGAAATGCATAGCGCAGGCCTTCGACGATCTGAAACAGCGACAGGTCGACATAGGTCAGGCGGCGGCCGGTGATATATGTCCCGCCATTGGCCTGCAGCAGATCTTCGAAATAGCCGAGATATTTCGGCACGCGCGCGTTCCAGAATTCATCGGTGCGTTTCTTCGCCGGGGCCTTCTGCTCCTCGTAGTAGAGCGAGGGACCGAGCGGATGATGGGTGTCGTGAACTTCCAGCACCAGATCCGCAATCGTGAGCTGTAGTTGGTGCACCCATAATCTGCCGGCTTCCGCCTTCGGCGCCAGCCCATGCCGTGATCCGAGATAGAGCAGGATGTTGGCCGTCTGCCCGATCACGAGCTTCCCGGCCTTCAGGAACGGCGGCGCGAAGGGCGGCGTTCCCTTCCCAACTTCCATCATGCGCGTCATCGCCGCCATGCCGTTGCCGTGGCGCGCCACGTCGGTATAGCCGACGCCCGCCTCTTCCAGCGCAAGACGCACATACTCGCCGCGGCCCTGAATGGTCGGCCAGTAATAAAGCTCGTAATGCATCGAAGGCGCCTCCTGGATCCGGACTGACAGGCCAAACAAATCATGCCGCCATTCGTTCGTCACGCCAGACACTGCGGAACTGGACTGGACGGGAAAGCTTCCGAAAGCCGCGCAAATAGAAAAAGCCGCCTCTGGGGCGGCTTTGATCGACAAACTCTAGAATTGACGGGCTTCAGCGCCGAGCGCCCGGGAAATTTGTCGACCCGAGCGACGCCCTCCTCGTCAGGTACCGGATCGGCCGCAAATGGCTTCAATCATCATCATCGTCACGGTGCCAGCGGCGCATAGGGCCGTAGCCTTCGCGAACGCCGTAGCGCTTGTATGTCGGTCGTCCGCGATCAGCGTCGATGCGGACGCTGCGCCGCTGATAAAATGTCCGTCCGCGGCCGTCGTCTGTGGTGATTGTATCGACGCGGGTGTGCACGCCATTCGACGAGTTAGAGCTGGAGTTCGACGATGTGTTGCCGGCCAGCGCCAGCGGCGTTGCCAAGACGGTAAAAGCCAACGCGACAAGGACTCGTTTCATTAAGGCCTCCGGATTCGGATTGGCAACTCGCCAAGCACTCAGGAGTTCCGCGATCGACAACCGGATTGCACGAGCAAGAAAATAGGCTGAACAAGCTCCGCGACATCGAGAGGGCACGAAGCATACCGATGTTGCGGAACTGTCATTGGACGTAACCTTCGTGCGAAGGACTTCGATTGGTCGATCCTGCTTGTGTCACTCGCCGCGCGAGCGCAAGACCGACCGCCGGTCAATTCGCCGCGAAGCAATAGAACAGCCCGTCGCCACCGGTGCTCTTCAGGTCGGCCTGCGAACAGCCGCCGTCGGACCCGCGCGAGGGATGCGACGAATTCCAGGATTTCGAGGCGTCGTCGTCGCGCAGTCCCACGCGATCGGAATGTCCGACCATTGCGGCGCCTTGCGTCGAACTCGTCCAGTTCCTGCAGGTGCGATCTTCGCCGGCGGTAAACGCGGTGCCGTCCGGCTGCGATCCCGTCAGCACGTCGTGGCGATTGGGCGTATCGCCGCGGCCATTGATGACCTCGCCCTTCTCGCTCAAGGCGGTCTGCTTGGTGAGGCCGTTGGTGCCGTGCAGTTCGGCGACATCCTTGGCAATCACAGTGCCTTTGGCGTTCTGCCACGGCCCCTTGCCGATACGGTCGCGCGCATTCACCGCGGGCGCACCGTCGGCGCCTTGCGTTGAGAGATAGGCGCGCCAGGTCTTGCCTCCGGCACCGGCGGCCTGCGCCAGCGTCTGGCAATGATTGTCGACGCCGGCAAGACCGCCGAGATTGCCGCCATTGCCGATGCCGTTGCTGGTCACGAAGAAGCTGGTATTGGCGGATTGCGCATGCGCAGGCTCGCTTGCGAGAATCGACATGGCGGCGAGGGCGAAGCACGCCGGCGAGATGATCCGGGCGAAGCTGTTCATTGAAGACCTCCCTGTTGTGGGCCGTGTCTCATCAACACGCGGCCGCAATCATTATTCCGGCAGGGGAAGCCCGAAATGGAGCATGCATTCCCGCAAAGAAAAAGGCGCTGCGGAACAAACCGCAGCGCCTTCTTCGTGTTGATGCAGGCGATCAGTTCGTCTGCTGGATCGCCGAGAGTTCCCAGTCGCCGCCGCGGCGGCGGGCGAAGGTCCAGACTTCGGTGGCCTCGATCGGGGTTTCGCTGCCCGCGACCAAACGGCCGGTGGTGCGCTCAAGGGTCTTGTCGACCAGCGAGAACCGCATCGCCACGCTGGCGTAATCGGTTTCGCCTTCGCGCCAGGCTTCCGCAAGGTCGCCCTGCAGCAGCTTGACGTCGGACACCTTGTTGACGTCGTTGCGGGCCTTGTTCTCCTCGAGATCCTTGGAGAAGTAGGACACCATCTCGGGCGTCGCCAGCGTATGCAGTTTGGCGACATCCTCGTTCGACCAGGCGGCCTGAACCTCGCCAAGCAGCCGCTCGAAGGCTTCATAGTCGGCCGGCTGGATTTCCAGCGCCGGCTGGCTCGAACCCAGCCCAAAGCCACCCAGTCCGGAGCGGAAGCTGGTCTGGGCACCAGGGCCTTCAGCAGGCCCACTGGCGGCAGGCGCGTTGGCATAGGCGGAGGCCGGCGCATTGCGGCGCTGCCACCACAACATGGCCAGACGCACCACGATCACGATCAGCGCGATCTGCAGCAGCAGGCCGATGATCGAGGACAGGCCGCCGAGGCCGGAGAACAATCCGCCACCGAACAGCATGCCGAGCAGGCCGGCGCCGAGGAAGCCGGCGGCGAGACCGCCGAGCATGCCCATTCCGGGCCGGTTGAAGAAGCCGCCTTTGTTAGCCGTGGCCGGCGCGCCCGCTGCAGGGGTGCCTGGCTGCGTAAAGGTGCGGTTCATGGGTTGCGCCGTGCCCGGAGCGGTGGTCGTGCTCGGGGGCGCCGAATAGGTCCGCGATCCCCGCGAACCGGAGCTGCCGCCGCCGCCAACGCGGGCGTCAGCCGCTTCGATTGTGATCGCCAATGGAACCGCCACCGACAGGACGATGGCCATCGCCCGTACAATTCCGCGCGCAGTCTGCGTGAAATTCATGTCTTTTTCCTCATTCCCCTCCATGGGGAAGTGCCCCTAAGATGGGCAGAGCCAGCCAAAAGTGAAGCAAATATCGGGAACGGCGGCTGCGGCCCTCAGTCGCGGGGATGTGACGATTTGGCCGTAAACTCGGCATTCACCATATGCAGCAGGCTTTCGGCGCGGATTTTATGAGGCCGTCATCGTCTGCTTGACCTTCTCGACCAGCGCGGAGAGCGCAAACGGCTTCGGCAGGAAGGCGAATTGTTCGTTCTCCGGCAAGCTCTTGTCGAAAGCCTCTTCAGCGTAACCTGAGACGAAGATGATCTTCAAATTCGGATTGCGCTTGCGCATTTCGCGCAGCAGCGTCGGACCGTCCATTTCCGGCATCACCACGTCGGAAACGACGAGATCCACCGCACCGTCCTTTTCGTCCAGCGCCTCCATCGCCTCGATGCCGTTGGAGGCCTCGATCACACTATAGCCGCGCGAACGCAGACCGCGCGCATTCAACGACCGCAAGCCGTCCTCGTCTTCCACCAGCAGGATGGTGCCCTGCCCGGTCAGGTCGGGCCGCGGCTTCGGCAGCCCGGCCGCCCCTTCCCTGGCCGCGCCATTGGCGGCGGGCGCCTCCGGCTGCGCTTCCAGCTCGGGCCGATGACGCGGCAGGAAGATGCGGAACGTGGTACCTTCGCCGGGCGTGGAGTCGACATAGACGAAGCCACCGGTCTGCTTGACGATGCCGTACACCGTGGAGAGACCGAGCCCGGTGCCCTTGCCGACCTCCTTGGTCGAGAAGAACGGCTCGAAGATCTTGTCGACGATGTCGGCCGGGATACCGGTGCCGGTATCGGAAATGTCGATCCGCACGTAATCAGCGGCCGGCATGCCCTTGTGCGAAAGCTGCGCGGCTTCGTCCACCGTCACGTTGGCGGTCCTCACCGTCAGTTTGCCGCCATCGGGCATCGCATCGCGCGCATTGACCGCGAGATTGACGACCACCTGTTCGAACTGCGAGACGTCGACCTTGACCGGCCAGAGATCGCGGCCGTGCACGAGGTCGAGCTTGACCTTCTCGCCGATCAGGCGGCGCAGCAGCATGGTGAGGTCGGAAAGCGCATCACCGAGGTCGAGCACCTGCGGCCGCAACGTCTGGCGGCGCGAGAACGCGAGCAGTTGCCGCACCAGCGTCGCCGCGCGGGTCGCGTTCTGCTTGATCTGCATGATGTCCTGGAACGACGGATCGGTCGGCTTGTGCGCGTTCAAGAGGAAATCGTTCGCCATCATGATGGCTGACAGCACGTTGTTGAAGTCGTGCGCGATGCCGCCGGCGAGCTGGCCGACCATGTCCATCTTCTGCGACTGATTGATCTGGTTTTCCAGCGTGCGCCGCTCGGTGGTCTCGAGCAGATAGACGATGGCCGCTTCGGTGTCGCGCTCGTCCTCCTCGACGGCGGTAACGAAGAACTGCCCCCAGCGCTCCTTGGCGCCGTCGAGCATGACTTCCACCGGCGCGATGTCGCCCTGCCCTTCGGCCGCCTGGTTGATCGCCGAGATCAGAAGGCTGCGGTCGCGCGCATTTACCGTGCGGAAGATCGACTTGTTGGCCGCGCCGTCCGAGCTCAGGCTTTGCGCGAGCTTGGCAAAGCGGGCGTTGGCGCGCACCACCGTGCCGCCGCGGTCCACCGTCGCAATCGCCATCGGCGTATGGTCGAAGAACCGCATGAAGCGGACTTCGGCTGCACGTTCGGGGTCGGAATGCTCGTCGCGCGTGCGGCTGATCACGAGCGTGCGCGACGAACCCGGCGAGCCGTCGGCGCCGAAGGCGAGCTTGTGGTAGAGCCGCACCGGCATTGTCTTGCCGCCGCGCATGCGCAGGTCGATGTCGAACACTTCGGTTTTGACCTCGCCGGGTACCGCCACGATCGAGGTCAGGAGCGAGGCGCCATCGCCGGAGACGATATCGTTAAGCTTCAACCCGCCGGATCCGATCTCGGCGAGATCGTAATCGAGCCAGTTCGCCAGCGTGGCGTTGACATAGATGACGTCGCCAGCCGGATCGACCGAGAAGAAGCCGCATGGCGCATGATCGAGATATTCGATCGCGTGCTGCAGTTCCCGGAACACATCTTCCTGACGCTCGCGGTCCCGCGTGATGTCGGCGATCGACCACACCGCGTATTTTGCTTCGCGCTTGCCCTGGCCGAGCGGGCGAACCCGCATCCGAAGCCAGCGGCCCTGCGCGCCGTCAGAGCCGGCGATGCGGACCTCCTCCTGCTGCCGCTTGCCTTCACGGGCGGCCTTGAGCAGGCGGAACACGGCTTCGGAGACGTCGGGATTGCCGATGAAGACGCGCTCGACCGGCCGCACGTCCTGCGCGGTGGCAGCTCCGGTCAGCGCCAGATAGGCGGCGTTGGAATAGACCACATGGCCTTTGGGGTCGGTCACCGCCAGCCCGTCATAGGCGTGATCGGCGATGCGGCCCATTACCGGATCGTCGGCGCCGCGGTCGGTGAAGCGGATGATACCGGCGGCAAAGGCGAACAGATTGAACAGGCCGACCATGGCCAAAAGTGCCAGCACGCCGAGAATATAAGGCTGAGCCTGGGCACGGCCGATGGTCATCAGGGCCACCGCCACCGCGACGATGCCGGCGGCCACCAGCAACACCAGCACGATGCTACCGCCCCGCCGCGCCGGCTCGTGGGCCGCGAAGGGCTCGGTGGGCGGATGGCTGTCGGTTTCGGCGGTCATCTGAAGAGGCACTGCCCGTCGGCAAGGAGGTGACGCGCGGGGTCGCGCGCCGCTCCTGAGTGCCTGAATCGGACCCGCAAGCGCAAGTCCATCAGGCGGTTATTTGACAGGTTGAAGGCATTTCAAGGCGTTTTTCCAGCGGTTCCCCTCACATTCCTCGGTTAGCAAACCCGTTCTTGAGGCGCATGACATAGCCGATGATCTCGGCCACCGCGTGATAGTGCTCGACCGGAATCTCCTCGTCGATATCGACGGTGGCGTAAAGCGCGCGCGCCAACGGCACATTCTCCACGATCGGTATGTCGTGCTTCTTGGCGATCTCCCGGATCTTGAACGCGATGTTATCGACGCCCTTGGCGACGCAAACCGGCGCCGACATGCCGCGATCGTAGGACAGCGCCACCGAATAGTGAGTCGGGTTGGTGATGATCACGCTGGCATTGGGAACGGCGGCCATCATGCGCTTCTTCATCCGCTGCACGCGCAACTGCCTGATACGGCCCTTGATGTGGGGGTCGCCTTCGGACTGCTTGAACTCGTCCTTGATCTCCTGCAGCGACATCTTCTGCCGCGTGTACCATTGCCGGTACTGGAAGAAGTAATCGGCGATCGCGACGGCCGCCAGCATCGCCACTACCGCACCCATCAACTGCAGCGTCAGGTTGGTGGTAACGTCGAGGATCGCCGAAGGATCGAACATCAGGAACGATTCCAGCCGATGACGCTCGGGCCACAGCACCGCCATCATGACGGAGCCGAGCGCGATCAGTTTGAACAGCCCTTTGGCGAAGTTCGCCACCGCCTGTTTGCCGAAGATGCGTTTCAGCCCCGCGCCGGGCGATACTTTACTGAACTTCGGTTTGAGCGATTCCGACGACCACACCAGCCGGTGCTGGATCATGTTGCCGGCGATCGCGGCAAGGGCCAGCATCAGCAGCGGCACGCCAATCGCGCCGAGCACGGCGTAACCCAGCGTGTTGCCGAGCGCGAGCAGCGCCGCGCCGTCGGCGCGAAGCTGGCCTGCATTGGCGATCAGGTTACGCAGCGGCATCAGAATGCCGCCGCCGATCGATCCCGCGAACGTCGACAATATCAGTGTGCCGCCCGCGATGATGAACCAGGTGTTGACCTCCTGGCTCTTGGCAACGTCGCCCTTGGCAAGCGCATCGTCGAGACGTTTTTGCGTAGGGTCTTCTGTTTTGTCGTCGGTATCGTCGGCCATCGTGGCATCCTAGCATTTTGTTTGAGCATGATCTCCGCGCAAACGCGTTCCGCGTTTGTCGCGAGCGAAAACCGGCACCCACTTTTCCGGATCATGCTCTATTTCAGCGGCGTCAATTCGTGCATCACGCCGATGAAGTAGTTGAGATAAGTCGCCATCATTCCGGTGAGGACGAGGGCGAAGATCAGAAAGCCCACCATGATCGACAGCGGCACGCCGACGAAATAGACCTGCATCGCCGGCATCAGCCGCGCCAGCACGCCGAGGCCGATATTGAAGACGAGGCCGAACACCAGAAACGGCGCGGAGAGCTGTATGCCGATCTTGAACGCGGTCGCGAAGGCGCGCGTGGCAAGCGCCGCCACGTCACCGCTCGGCATCAGCTCGCCCGGCGAGAAGATCCGGTAACTCTCGTTCAGCGCCGCGATGACAAGGTGATGGGTGTCGGTGGCAAACAGCAGCGTCATGCCGAGAATGGAGAGGAAGTTGCCGATCAGCACGCCCTGCTGCCCTTGCGTCGGATCGACGGCGGTGACGAAGCCGAGGCCGAGCTGCTGGGCGATTACCGAGCCTGCCACCGCAAGCGCCGCCAGCGTCACGCGCGCCGTGGCGCCGAGCACGATGCCGATGGCGATCTCGTGCACCAGCAGCACCCCGATCGCCGTCATCGAGGTCAGGTCGACCTGGTAAGCGGTGCGGTGCAGCGGCAGGATGATCAGTGTCAACAGCAACGCGATCGCGAGCTTGATGCGCACCGGGATATTGCTCTCGCCAAATCCCGGCAACAGCATCACCATGGCCCCCACGCGGGCGAACACCAGCATGAAGGTGGCGGCAAGGGCCGGCAGCAGCGATATGTCGACACGCATTTATCCACAATGCATCAACCGCCTATGATTCGCGACGATATCCGCATCATGTGACCGTGCAGCGAATCGGCCATGAACGGCAGGGCAAGCAGCAGCGTGACAAAGATTGCGAGGATCTTCGGCACGAAGATCAGCGTCTGTTCCTGAATCTGCGTCAGCGCCTGGAACAGCGACACCACGACGCCGACCACCAGGCCAATCACCATCAAGGGCGACGACACCACCACGATGGTCCAGATCGCATCGCGCGCCACGTCGAGGGTTTCGGCACCGGTCATAGCAAGCTTCCTTGTTCGAACTTTCGACCGTCATTGCGAGGAGCGAAGCGACGAAGCAATCCATCTTTCTGTGGCTCGATGGATTGCTTCGCTACGCTCGCAATGACGAAACTATCGCCCCGGGATGACGTCCCAGGGGACGTCAGATCGGCATCTTCATGATGTCTTCGTAGGACTGGATGACCCGGTCGCGCACTGACACCAGCGTCGAGACCGCGACGTCGGTTTCGGCGACCGCCGTCACCACGTCCATGACATTGGCTTTGCCCGCGGTCATCGCCATGGTCTGGGCGTCGGATTTCTTGCCGGCATCCAGCACGCTTCCCACCGCGTCCTTGAGCAGCGCGCTGAAGGACGGGCCGCCGGTGGATTGGCCGCCCTTCTCGGCACCGCCGGATTCCATGATGCGCGAAAGCGCGGCGTAGGCGTTTGCTGCAACGGTCGGTGAAGCCATTTTCTATGGTTCCTGTTCAAGCCTTGAGGATATCGAGGGTGCGTTGAATCATGCGGCGTGTGGCGCTGATGATGTTGAGGTTGGCTTCATAGGACCGCTGCGCCTCGCGCATGTCGGTCATTTCGACCAGCGGATTGACGTTCGGATATTTGACGTTGCCCGCAGCATCGGCCGCCGGGTTGCTCGGCTCGTGCTTGACGCGAAACGCCGACTGGTCAGCCCTGACCTTGCCGAGCGTCACCACGCGGGCGTCCAGCGTGCGGTCGAGCGCCGAGGAAAATGTCGGCACCTTGCGGCGATAGGGATCGCCGCCCGCCGATGGCGCGGTGGAGTCCGCATTGGCGATGTTTTCCGAGATCACCCGCATCCGCCCCGCCTGTGCGCGCAGGCCGGAGGTCGCGATGCTCATCGAGCGGGCGAAATCGCTTCCATCATCTGCCATGATCCGGTTCTCCTAATCGCGCCGCGTCAGCGCTTTCCGATGGCGGTTTTGAGCAGGCCGAGGCTGCGGCTGTAGAGCGAAGTGGCGGCCGCGTAATCCATCTGGTTGGCCGAGACCTTCATCATCTGGTCTTCCAGATTGACCGAGTTGCCGGCAGGCTTGGTCAAGAAGCCGCTCCTGCCGCCATCCCCCCTGAAGCTCTGGCGGCCGCCGGAGAGCCCGATATGGGTGGCACTGGTGCGCAGCATGGCGAGCGAGCCCATCGCGCCGCCGACATCGGTGCCCTTGTTGTCGAATTTCGGCTCAACCAGGTCGCTCGGCCTGAAATTCGGGGTGTTGGCGTTGGATACGTTTTCGGCGAGCACCCGTTGGCGTTCCTGGTGCCATTGCATCTTGGTGCGCAGCGCCGACAGGATCGGAAGATCGTTGATGGCCATCGAGCCGTTCCCCGTTAACCTCTGGCAGACGCCGCGAGGTAGGCAGAATTTGCCCGGTGTATGGTTAACGGCTGGTTAAAATCGCGCCTGGCGGCCATGGACGTCGGCCAATGCCCGCTGACAGCGACGAAATGAGCGCATTTTCGCCACGAAAACTGCGTTAACCAGCAGCAACCAACCCGGCGTGGGGCGCTCAGAAGTCGTTTTGGGTCAAACGATTCTTGGTCTATTAATTAACCCGGATGGCGGCGTTCGCCGTGGGGATTAAGAAATAAGGCCGATCTCGGGCATGATTCGCCGGTTGCGGATCGTTCAGGGCATGATCCCGCAAACGGGAACCGCTTTCCCAAAGGGAACATGCTCGGACCGGAAGACCTAAGACCGCACTCGTCGAAGCCAGCAGCAAGAGAACGGCCCGTGGCCGGGGACTAAAGAATGCAGACACTGACATTCCTCTTCGCATTCATCGCCGTTCTGGCGCTGATCGGCGTGGCCGCATGGCTGGTCCGCCGCTTCGCCAACAACCGCCTCGGCGCCAACACCCAGCGCGGGCGGATGCCGCGGCTTGCCGTGATCGACGCCGCCGCCGTGGACGGCCGCCGGCGCCTCGTGCTGGTACGGCGCGACAATGTCGAGCATCTCCTGATGATCGGCGGTCCGAGCGACATCGTGGTCGAACCCAACATCGTGCGCGCAATGCCCAATCGCGATCAGATGGCGCCACGCCCGGCGGTCGGCGAGCAGCCGCCGCGGATCGCGCCGCTGCCCGATGCCGCCTGGAGCGAGGAAGCGGCGAGAGCCGATTTGCGACCGACCGACGGCTTCGATCACCACGCCGAACCGCAAATGCCGGAGCCGCCGCCGCGACCCGCACGTCCCTCCTTCGCAGACGATCTCCGCCGGCCCGCGCCGCCGCCGGAGCGTCGTAGCGATCCATTGACGGGCTTTGCGCCGGAATCGATTACCGGTCGTCCCGAAGCGGCTCCGCCGCGCCTGACCCGCAACGAACCACTGATGCCGCGGCCGCAGCGCGAGTTGCCGCAGCGTGAGTTGCCCAAGGCACCGCCGGTTGTCCGTGAGGCGCCGCCAGCTCGTGAGGCACCGACGGTCCGTGAGGCAGCGTCAGTCCGCGAGGCACCGACAGGCCGTGAGGCGCCGCCTGTCCGCGAGGTACCTGCAGTTCGCGAGGCGCCGGTTCGAGCCCCCGAACGCGCCGCGCCGCCGCCGCCTCCACCCCCTCCACCCCCCGCGCCGTCGAGCGCCGACCAGAATCTCGCCGAGATGGCGCAGCGGCTGGAGGCCGCCCTGCGCCGGCCGGCCGAACCGGTGGCGCCGCCGGTAGCGCCGGAAACGCCGCCTGCCCGTACCTCCCGCAGCGAACCCCCCGCTCCTCCCACACCCGCTCCGCAGAAGAGCGGCTTCGAGAACCTCGAAGACGAGATGGCGTCATTGCTGGGCCGTCCGAAGAACCCTTCGTGAGGCCGGCGACTTCTCCGCGTAGAGTTTTATTTTTCTTAATCCTGACCGTCGCCGGATCGCTCGCCGATCCGGCGCTGGCGCAGGATATCAGCATCAATCTCGGCCAGGGCGGCGGCGGGGTGACCGAGCGCGCGATCCAGTTGATCGCGCTGTTGACGGTGCTGTCGATCGCGCCCTCGATCCTGATCATGATGACGTCGTTCACACGGATCGTCGTCGTGCTGTCACTGCTGCGCACGGCGCTGGGCACCGCGACCGCCCCGCCCAACTCCGTGATCATTGCGCTTGCGATGTTCCTGACCGCTTTCGTGATGGGCCCCGTCCTGCAGAGGTCCTATGACGACGGCATCAAGCCGCTGGTCGCCAACGAACTCGGCGTCGAGGAAGCGCTGCAAAAGGCCTCTGTGCCGCTGCGCGGCTTCATGCAGAAGAATGTCCGCGAAAAGGATCTGAAGCTGTTCGTGGACCTCTCGGGCGAGCCGCCGCCGGCGACGCCGGAAGACCTGTCGCTGCGGATTCTGGTCCCGGCCTTCATGATCTCCGAACTGAAACGCGCCTTTGAGATTGGCTTCCTGCTGTTCCTCCCCTTCCTGATCATCGATCTCGTAGTCGCATCCGTGCTGATGTCGATGGGTATGATGATGCTGCCGCCGGTCGTGGTGTCGCTGCCGTTTAAGTTGATCTTTTTCGTGTTGGTGGACGGCTGGTCGCTGGTGGCAGGAAGCCTGGTGCAGAGCTACGGTGGGAGTTAGCGGCCGATTTCTGCCGGTTCCGCGCAAAATAGGTCAGTATTGGTTACGTATTTGCAGCGGAGTTTCGCAGCGAATTTAAGGTGAGATTAGTTCCTTCGTGCACAATGGATGCCAGGAACTGACTTACCAAACGCATCACCGGATTAGAAATGGCAGGCCAGCCGATCGGCGACATGGACGTCGAATACGCCACGACGATTGCCGACCGGGCGATGCGGTTGATGTCGCAGCAGTCGGTCCCTCCCACCCCCACCAATTTCGCCGTCTGGTTCGAATATTCCCTGGGCAGTTCGCTGGCGCTGCGAAAGACCATCGACATTCTGATTGCGGGCAAGCGCAAATTCGACGCGGCAACCAACCACGAACTCTATGTTACCTATGTGGCGCAGGCCGGTGCCGATCCGTTTGGCGACCTTCCCGATCAATTGGGCGGGCTGATCGAGACCGCGCAGCAATTCCTCAACGCTGCCGTCACCGACAACCGCAGCCACATCGAGGCGCTCGGTGAAGTGTCTTCCGAGGCTGCTGGTACCGGCGATCCCCGGACGATCATTGCAAAACTGGTTGATGAATTGTCAAAGGCGACGGCCCGGGCCGCCAAGCTGGAGGCGAATTTCGCCGCCACGTCGGAGGAACTGGACAGCATCCGCGACTCGCTCAAAGCGGCCGAGCAACGCTCCAACACCGATGCGCTGACCGGGCTGGCCAACCGCCACTCGATGGATGAATTCCTTCGCCTCGCCCAGATCGCAGCGATGGAAAAGGACGAGCCGCTCAGCGTCTTCCTGATCGACATCGATCACTTCAAGAAGTTCAACGACGATTATGGCCACCAGGTCGGCGATCAGGTGCTTCGGCTGGTCGCCAAGGTCTTGCAGGAAGGCGTTCGCGAAGTCGATCTCGCCGCCCGCTACGGCGGCGAAGAGTTGATCGCGGTGCTGCCGGGCGCCGATCTGCAGGCTTGCACGGCCGTTGCCGAACGCGTTCGCCGGCGCATTGCCGAAGCGAAGCTGACACGCCGTGCGACGGGCAAGGAGATCGGCAGCATTACGGTATCAATAGGCGTGTCGCAATTCCGCCTCGCCGAATCCGCGGAAGCCATGATCGAGCGCTGCGACCGCGGGCTTTATCAAGCCAAGCGACTCGGCCGCAACCGCACGGTAACGGAAACCGAGCTCGAGCCCGAGGCCGGCGCGGCCTAAAGGCTTTATCCGTTCTGATTTAACAGAACCGCGCCTTCATCCTGTGTCGTTTGCAGAGTTGCCTTAATTCGTACGGGAGAAAAAGTCGCTATCCCGCTCCGGCGCGGAACTATTGCCGCAATCCCGGCTTATCGTGGACGCCCTACAGCCGGGAGTATTCCATGAAGATCGCAGGGATGATTATGGCTGCCGCCGCGGCCCTCAGCATCGCGGGGACGTCGGCTCTTGCCCAGCAACCGCGTACGGGAATGGTGACGAGAATAGACCGGATCAGCGGCACCATCACCATCAAGGATATGCCTGAAGGCACCACCGGCGCGAATACCGGCGCTGCAGCCGAAGAATTCAAGATCCAGGATGGCGCGCGGCTGAACGCCCTGCACGCCGGCGACAGGGTCACCTTCGCCGTGAACGACACGCCGGGGACCAAGACCATCACGAAGATCGACAAAACGGACGCGGTCACCAAGATCGAGAAGAAGTGAGGCGAGGCAGCATCCCACTTTGTGATGCATTGCTTCGATCAAAGACAGCGAGGCCCAGAGTGCCCTAAGGCAAATGACGTTTCCTTCGAAACGTCATTTTGCTTGGGGAGTCCGGGCCTCGTCGTCACCTGAGCCGCCCATCCGGATCAAGGAGCCGCTCGGCATAAACGTACCTCAAGGCAATCGGGCCGGTGTTGCCTTGATCTGCCGCAAATCACCCGCTAGCGCGCCGAGCGCTCGAGCGAAGCGCGAATTTCGGCGGCCGCCTGGTCGCAATACTCGTTCAACTTCTGGAATCGTAGCTGCAGCGCCAAGAGTTTGACGGCGCGTTTCGCCGGCCCCTCCCGATCATCATTAAACCTGTCTGCGGGCGATGGGCGGGACGCGGCGGCCTCTGCGGTTGCCAGCGCTGCTTGCATCGATGTGTCGCGACCGTTGGTGGAAGACATTTTGCACGCCTCACAAGGCGCAATCCGGCCGGACTCGGTCCGGTGGACTTTCCGTGGAGTAACGCGCCAGCGTTGCGAGTTTGCACCCTGCAGTGTGTTGGTTGGATGCCCGGCTGGGGTCGATTTGGTGGCAAAACACGGACGCCGGCGGCGAATGAGTGGCACGACCTCGTAGTCTTACGGACTTTCTGTCCACGATTAGGATGCAATCGGCAACCAGCATTGCTGAATTGAGTCGTTTGTTGCTTCAGCGATAGTTCGATATGCCCGCCCAGCCTTCAGACACCGGTCTGCCGCCGCGCTGCGAGATCTGCGGCGGTGGTACGGTCCAGATCGGAAAGCTGCCCCGGATCGGACTGCGTCCTCTCGTCTACGTTTATAAGTGCGACACCTGCAACCAGATCACTTCGATCGAGCCCGAGCGGCAGGACAGCCCCACCATCAGCCCTACCGTCACCCCGCCGATGCCGAAGTCGCGCGGCAAGAAGGCTCCGCACAGGGTCCCCCGGCGACAACCACACTGATCGCCGCCTTCAGAGCGCGACTTCCCTAGTTCCTGAAAACGCCGCGATTGCGGCCGGACCGGGTTTCATCTCAGGAATGCCGCATGTATAGCTTCGGCCAAACTCCACATCCAAACTCCACATGAAGAAGAGGCACGGCATGTCCGAGGGCTTCATTGACGAACTGCACAACGCGCTCGGCAAGGGCGCGGTGCTATCAGGCGCTGACATCGACGCGCGCTATCACCACGACCTCACCGGCAATCCGGCGCCCAAACCGCGCGCAGTCGTTCGCCCCAGAACGACGGAGGACGTCTCCGTGCTGCTGCGGCTCTGTCACCGCGAAGGCGTACCAGTTACGACGCAGGGCGGCATGACCGGGCTGGTGCGCGGCGCGCTGCCGAATGCGAACGAAATCGTGCTCTCGATGGAGCGCATGAACAGCGTCGAAGAGGTCGATGCCTCAGCCGGCGTCGCCATCGCGCAGGCCGGCACGCCACTGCAAAAACTGCAGGAGCGCGTCGAGCAGGACGGCCTGATGTTTCCGCTCGACCTCGGCGCGCGCGGCAGTTGCACCATCGGGGGCAACATCTCGACCAATGCCGGCGGCAACCGCGTCATCCGTTACGGCATGACGCGTGACCTGATTCTCGGCCTTGAGGTCGTCACCGCAGACGGCACCGTTCTGAAGGGCCTGCGCAAATACATCAAGAACAACACCGGCATCGACTTAAAGCAGCTTTTCATCGGCAGCGAAGGCATCCTCGGCGTCGTGACGCGTGCTGCGCTGCGTGTCTTTCCCGCGCCGGCGGAGCGGCAGGTGGCGCTGTGCGCCCTGCCCTCGTTCGGCCAGGTCATGGCATTCCTGAAGCTGGCGCGGCAAAGTCTCGGCGGCGAATTGACCGCATTCGAAGTGATGTGGAATGCCTACTACCGCCAGACCGTCGAGCGTGTGAAGGGGGTGGTTGGCCCGCTGCCGACCCACCATCCCTTCTATGTGCTGCTGGAGGCCTCAGGAAGCGACGCTGAACGCATTCGGGACGGCCTCGAGAAGATGCTGGAGACGGCGATGGGAGATAATTTGATCCTCGACGCCACGCTTTCGACCTCGAACGCGTCCGTGGCTGCGATCTGGCGCATCCGCGATTCCAGCGTCGAACTCGGTCGCAGCTTTCCATTCACGGCACGGATGGGGTTCGATGTCAGTGTGGCCATCGACAGGATGGAGGAATATGCGGATACGCTGGATGCACGCGTCAAAGCGATCGATCCGCAAGCCTTCACCATCGTGATGGGACACGTCGGCGACGGCAATTTGCATCCCAGCGTGTATCACGAACATACGCCTGACAAGCACGATGAGTTCGAGAAGCTGGTCTACGACCTCACGGGCGAGTTCGGCGGCTCGATCTCGGCCGAACACGGCATCGGCATCCTCAGGCGACCCTATCTGAAAATGAGCCGCACCGAAGAGGAGATCGAAACCATGCGCACGCTCAAGCGCGCGCTCGACCCGAAGAACATCCTGAACCCGGGGCGAATTTTTACGGTGTGAAGGCGCTTTTTGGCGATCGTATATCGAGCGTCAGGTCTACGAACTGATGCCGAGGTGATCGTCGGCCGCAGAAACAGGTGGCGGCCCGGCTGGCAAGTTGTCCGGAGCCGGCTGGGGAATATGCTTGGTGAATATCCGGATGACGCGGCCTTTGACGGGCGGCAGCTTGTCGAAGAGATCGGACGCGATCTCCTCCACCGCGTCCCGCAAGGCCACGAACTGCGCCTGCCTTGCGATGCTCTCGGTGCCCCTGACACCTCCGAGTTCATCCATCGCGGCATCGCTGATCTGGCATTCGACCGTCTCGCCGTCGTTCAGCATGGTGAACTTGAACGCAAGGCGTTCTCTGTCATGTCCAACAATTCTGTCCCGGGTCAACGGCATTCGACGATCAGCTTTGAACGGTAGGCGTGGCTAGAATCGGGTGAGAGGGCGCCGAAGCTTTCGTAATGCGCCAACACGTCAAAAATTGGCCGAAGCTGCGGCCAAATCCACTACCTTGCTACGTCCTCGGGCTCATTTTGAATAGGCGTGGTCGTCTGCGCCGCGGTATGGCTGTTGGGGCTCCCCCTCGTGCGCCGACCACCATTCCATCACGGCCCAAGCGACCTGGTCCCACAGCAGCGTCGGAAGATCGGGCACCGCGATCCTGACCACGTGGCGATTGCATGAGGTATCGCGAAACCACTCCGCTGCGCCGAAATCGAACCCGAAACTCCCTGCATGCCGCAGCGGCAATCCGGCTCTTCGCAGGTCGTCGCACAAATCCGCCGCCACTTGCTTCGTCTGCTTCTCGTCGAGCATTCGCTTCGGCGCCAGTGTGACATAGAGACCGTGCGCGAAATGCAGCTCCGCCGACGAGCCGGCAAGCCCGGATGCAAAACAGCGCGCCGTCCGCCTGCTGTTGCGCAAAATGGCCGCCATCCGCCTGTCAGTCAGAGCCCGATAGGCCTTCGTTCCGACGTAGGGCGGGAAATGCGCAGGCACCGCCGCGCCGCCGAACAGTCGCACGGCATTGCGCGTTTCGTTGGCGAGGTCCTCCAGCCGCTCCTGCTTGGCCGGGGCGACGTGCTTTTCGCAGGCGACGAAAACCGCCGAGCCGAGCCGGCCGTACTCCACCCCGAGGGAATCAAGCTTGGTATGGCTGCGCACCAGCGCGATCGGGACTTTCCAACGTCGTGCCCAGCTCACAACCCGGCGGATTCGCCCCGAGCCCGTCGAGAAGCAGGTCGTGTCGAAAATCACGAGATCGAGGCGCGGCCTTGCGCAATGGAGGGTCGCCTCGAATGCGGCAGCGGGCGTGCATGAATCGAACAGAAGAATTCGCGGTCGATTAGCACAAAAGGCGCCCTCGTCCGGAGAGCTTTTCAGCGGGACCAGGCGAAACTGACGTGTATGATTTTCGATCAGCTCGAGGGTCTCGCCATAGGCGCCAGGCAAAACCAGGATGTCCGCCTCAGATGCCAAGCGTGCGAAGGCCAGCAGCAGTGCCGATATCGCCGCCATCCCCGAGGACGTATAGATGGTCTGGTTCGCCGATGTCGAATGGTCGTAAAAGGATGGGCCGCGCACTTCGAGGTCTGCGCGCTGATAATCGTAGCTGAACGTGAACGGCCCAGCGCGCAGCCGGCCCGGATGTGCCCAGGCTGTTTCCGTGAACGCCCAATCGTGCAGCGCATGCTGGGCCTTCAGGGCTGCGGCGATGTGAAATTTTTGTTCAATCACCTCGACCACCGAGGTCGGATGCCGCAGCGCCAAAGGAGTGTCGAGGAAACCGTTCAGCAACGTGATTTCCTCGTGTTTCCTGTCGAGATAAGCCTCAAGTGTTTCCATGGCTGGCTTCGACCGACCCTGCCCTGCGATAACGTGCCGGAAGGGCATTGGGTCCACGCCACAGAAAACGCACGGTGCTCGGGCGAGCAAACCGTCTCCGACTTCAAACGGCGAGCAATTCACCGAGGGAACGAAGTTGGCGCTATCTTGCCGCGCCGATCCGCCTGATGCCGGCAATCGGCGGCAAGGCGCCGGTGTGAACCGGCTCGCCCCGCGAGATTTCCGGCGACAGCGGCGCGCGGGCGGTGGCATCGGGGAAGCGGATCCTCATTTCACGGATGAAGCCGTCGAGCGTGTCGACGCTGGCGGCCATCTTGGCAATCAGAGCGAATTCGGCGCTATTGGAGGCGGCCGGCTTGCTCGCGGTCTCGAATGCGAACCGATCGGCCTCGCCGATCATCAGGGGCGCGTATTTCTCGCGGAAACGGGCCAGGCCGATCGCATCCTCGGCCAGCGCATAGCCGACCACGGCACGGATTATGTCGCTCTTCTCGGCTGCATTCAGCGGTTTGAAATCCCGCCAGCGGTCGGCGTAGTACAATTCGATCTGTTCGGAAGCTTCCCGCCACTGCCGCGACGCCCAATAGATGTCGGAGCGCAGCCGGATCGCTTCGCGGCCGGTGAGGTTGGAGATGATATCGAGCGCGAGGTCGTGGCGACCGACATCGCTCTGGGCCCGCGCCTCCAGGAGTAGCCGCTGCTGACGCAATTCGCCGGACAGATCGGAGATCCGCGTCAGGCGCAGCGCCGTGATCGCCCGGTCCGGCTTGCGGTTGGCCAGGTAGACCATGGCAAGCCGGGCCGCCACCTGCGCGCGCGCGGCGCCCTCCAGGCGTTTGTCGACCTGGTACTGCAACAGTTCGGCGGCCTGGTCGAGCAGGTCGACGGCAGCCAGCCGGTCCGCGAGGCGCCGGATCATTTCGTCGCCGCGCCGGCCGATCGGCGTCAATTCGCGATACTCATAGAACATGGCGAGCGCATCGACCGGCTTCATGTCGTCGCCCTTCTGTCCGAGATAGAGGTCCGTGAACAGTGCGGACGCCGCATCCTGGCCCTGCCGCGACAGTTCGGAGTTGGGCTGCAGCTTCGTCGCGGTCTTGGCGGCGGAGAGCGCCTCGGCATAACGGCCGTTTTCGGCATAGAGCTGCGTCAGCTTATTCAATGCCTTCAACTCGATTGCGTCGCCGCGCCAGATCACCGACAAGGTCTCCAGTTCGCGTATCAACTCGGCCTGGCCGAGCTCGCCGCGCCGGTGCCGCAGCAGGGCCTGCAGCAGACTCGCCTCTGCCGATGCCTCCCGGTCGCTGGATTGCGCCGCGAACCTGTAGGCGTCGAGCGCGTCCTTGTCGTGCCCCAACGCCTCGGCAAGACGCCCGCGCAGCACGGCGATCTCGGGCTTCATCTCGTTGGGAATGCCGATCACTTCCAACTCGCTGCGCCGCCGCGAGGCCCCGCCATAATCCTTTACCTCGAGCGAGGCCCGCATCGCGTCGGTGATGATGATTCGCTGCAGTTCCAGCGGCAGCGCGGCGATCGAGAATTCGGCGTTCTTGAACTTTTCACGCGCGTCCACCCATTTTTCCTGGCGGGCGAACGCGAACCCTTTCCACAATTGGGAATCGTAGCCGTTGCCGATCGCTGGATTGGCAAGGTCCTTCAGCGCGTGTTCGGGATGGCCAATCAAGATGCTGGCGACCGCATGCACCATCAGCACGGCGTCGTCTTCGTTCCCCGGGTTGGTTTCGGAGAGGATGAGGTTGGTCACCCCTCTCGCCTCCTGATACATGCCGCGCGACATGTAGAAGTTCGCAAGTTCGAGGCGAGCGTGCGTCTTTTGCTCGGGCCTCGCGGCGGCCGCTGCCTTGATCAGCGCATCCAGCCGGGCAAGAAACTTTTCTTCCCGGTTCTTGCGCCATTCATCGGCGTCGAACAGCGGCCTGACCGCCGCGGTGGCGCGTTCGGCCGCGACGTCGGCGGACGACAGCGTCAATCCGCCGGGCCGGCCGAGCATCACCTTGTCGGCGCCGACCTCGGCGTTGATATCATCGGAATTCGGATGAACGACCACACCGTGCACCGATTCCAACAGCGACAGTTCGACGAAATCCTGCCGTTTGATGAGGCCACGGGTCGGTGGCGGCGCGGTCACGACCCACAGCGTATCGCCTGCGTCGGGATCGACCAGCCGGTGCATCGCGCCGGGATTGGCCAGCGGCACGGTGACATTGGCAAGCGCGGGATCAGTAATATTTCGCAGCACCATCAGCGGCAGCGGCGGTGTCTGCCCGCGGTCGGCGAAGGTCAGCGTCCACTCGGCGCCGTTGGCGCGGCCTTCGCTTTCGAGCGAAGGGATCTGCGGCCGGTTGAGGCGGATGCGGACGGCCTGACCCTTTTCCAGCGACAGCCGGCTGACATCGCCGATGATGGCGCCGCCCTTGCTACGGATCGGCTCGATATCTACCGGCTTGGTCTGGTCGAATACCAGCCATACCGTGTCGGCACGGCGAAACAGCGCAGCCGGGGTCGGCGCGGCAAAGGAGAACGTCACGCGCAGGCCGTCACTGTCACGCCTTGCCTCGACGACGGGGGTCTTGTCCTTGGCACCACTTTCCGGCGGCTCTGCGGAAGACTGAGCCTGCTTGGATGCCACGGGCTTTGGCGCCTCCGCCGCGGCGGCCTGCAACGGTTCGGCGGGCTGCGCCGCTTTCGCGACTGCCGCCGGAGGCGACGTCTTTTCCGGTGCGGCGGCCATCTTCTCGGTCGGAGGGATAGCGTTGCCATTGGCTGGCGGCGCCTTTTCGAGGCCAGGCATTGCGGCCTCCGCAGCGGCCGGTGCTTCATTCACCTGCACGGGCTTGATTTCGATCCTGGCCTGTTCGGCAATCATCTCCGACGTGACGGGCGGAATCTCGGCCGGCTGCTGTGGTGGCAGCGATTCCTTCATGGCCTTGTCGCGCGCGATCCGCGACGCAGGTCCTGGCTTGGCCGGCACGACCGGTTTGGCCGCGGCTTGCGGCTCGGCCAGCGCCGGCTTTTCCGGCTGCTGGAAGGCGACGTCGATCACATAGTTCTTTTCCTCGCGGAAGGAATGCACGTCGACCTCGCCGATCAGCAGAATGTCGACGGCGGAAGAATCAACGTCGGCGCGCTGGTTGATCGAAGCGATGTTCGGCGGCGCCGCCACCTTCGCATCCGCCAGGTCGAAATTGAGCACGCTGTTGAACTGCAGCGTCAGCTTCTGATCGTTCAGCACCGACGAGACGTTGACGCCGTCGGGCATATCGAACACGAAGCGGACGAAAGTCGGCTGCACCGAGGCGCGGACACGCACCGGCGGCTTCTTTTTCGCGGACGCCACCGCAAGCTGCGCGCGGAGCGCGCGCTCGGCGGCCCGCGCCCGCTCCGCCAGTTCGCGAACGACCGCGGCAGGAAGCGGGGGCGGCGGCCCGGTCCAGCTATCGGGCAGGAAGTCGACGAAGATCCGCTCCCCCGCCGTCATGGTGTTGACGGTTGCCCGCCGCGCCAGCGACAGCCGGATCGCGGTGCCGTCGGGATCGCGCCGCGCCGAGCCGACATAATCGGGGACCGCGTCCGACAGTTTGTCGACGGGAATATCCACCGGGCGCTTGAAGTGGATGATAATGATCGAACCCGCGGTCGAAACGTCGGATTCGACGTCCTCGGCCAGTTTCAATACCAGCCGCGCGAAGCCGCCTCCGGCCGTAAAGGTCGCCTCCCCTCGGACCGGATCGTCGGCACGGCTGGGCTGCGAAAGCGTCAGGCCGGCGAATAACAAAGCAACAGCAAGGGGCTGGCCGAGATAGTTGTGAAGGCAACGCCGCGCCGCCCGCGCCAATGCGCGGCCCGGCGACCCAGTTTCAGCGGCAGCCCTTCGCCCCATCCAGAAGATCTCGTGCCTCGATGAATTCTTCGGCGAAGCGCTCTCGCCCGCACGTTGGAATCTTGGATTGGCCGGCTTAAGGCTTTGTTAACGTCAACCAATTGATTTCATTGAAGGGACAATGGGCTACGGCCTCAATCAATTACACATCGTAATGGGTCGGTATCCGGACCTTTCTCCGGGTCACCGCTCAAACGTCGCGAGCCTCGGGCCGCAGCGATCACCATCACGCCCGTGCCATGATTGATCTGCATTATTTATCTCACGCAGCGTTGGAACTAACATCGGCGGTTCCGTCTTAGGGAAACAATGGACCCGGGAAGCGGGGCCGGCAGTCGATCAACCAACGCTCCCGGGTCGCTAACCTGCCTCAGGCAGCCAATTCGGAGTGCGTGAAATGGCAACCCAGATCGTGATGGATCGTACTGGCGACACCCGGCATACTTTCGACGTCCATGACCGCGCGGAGGTCGAAAAGGCCGAGCGGCGCTTTATGGAATTGACCGGCGCAGGATTTACCGCAGCGGTCCGAACGGGACCCGGCGAGCAACGGGTTATCCGCTCCTTCGATCCGACGGCGGAAGAAACGCTGTTTTATCCGCGTCTCGTTGGCGGCTGACGGCAGTGACCCAGCAGATCGTCCTTGCGATTTGCTCATTTGTGCTGGCTCTACTCGGTACGGTGCTGCTGTCGGCGCTCTCGCTGGCAGTGGCGCGGTCCGGCTCCTGCAGCAAATCGTTTCGCTTCGAGACTGAGGCGCGAGCCCTTACGCTCTTGAAGGATTGGCTATCGCCGAAGCAGCGGGCCTCTTACGAGCGATTCCGGTATTTCGACGTCGTCGGGAGCCACACCGGGACGCGCTACCGGATCCATCATGGGACGCAGACGAACATCGAGGAAATCAACGGCGCCGGCCAACATGTCTGCAAATGGTGCTTTGTTCCCGATGGCGACCTCGTCGCTGGCGATGTCATGCTGGCGCAGAAAATTGCCCTTGAAACCAACGAGCGCGGCGCGCTCGCCGTAGCTCACCGCTCGTTTGTCTCGTCAGGGCCGCGCAGGTTCTGACCGGACGCGTCAGTACCCTTCGCCGGGCAGCCATCCTGCGTCAGTTCGGCCTTTGCTGCAGGATTTTGCCTTCGATTTTCGGCAGCTCGGCCGTGGACGTGGACTTATCGGTGCCGGCGGCGCGGCGGGCCAGTTCGACCGTCAGCCGTTCGGCCGCTTCCGGCTGCATCAGGCCCAGAATGTCCGACATCTTCCGCGGCGCAATCTGGGAGGCGATTTCGTAGAGCACGGACATTTCCAGCCGATCGAACACCTTGGCGGCGTCCTTCGGCTTCATGCCCTCGTACATCGTGATGATGCCCTTGAAGCGGGCAGCGTCCTGTTCGGCCTTTTGCCCGCTCGCTGTCGAGATCCGTGCCTCGGTGGCCTTCATTTCCTCGACACGGCCCTCGATGCGCTTCTCGGCTGATTTCAGAAGGCTTTCGCGAATTTCGATTTCACGCGCGCGCTGCTCCAGTTCCTGGCGCCGCGCCTGCAGCCGTTCCAGGATGGCGCGCTCCGACGGCGACACCGATTGCGGGTTCTGGTCGGGAAACACCACGACGCCGTCGGGCTTCGGCGCCTCGGTAGCCGGCGCTGCCGGCTTCGGCGCCTCTTCCTTTTTTTCTTCCTTCTTGACCGAACCGGTGATGTCGGCGGTATCCGATATCGAGCCACCGGGGTAGCCCAGATTGTCCTGCGCCCAGGAGCGCTTGGTTGGCTGGCTGACCTGATAATCGAACACGTATCCGCCATCGATCACGAGGCCGGCGACCTTCAGCACTGCAAGGCCGAAGATCGCGACCAGCACGACCGGAATGACACGGATATCGCGAAACGATTTCATGCGGCGAGGCCACTGGCCTTTCGGCGTTCGGAGAATGCTTCAGCCGCCGCGGCTACCGCCTTGGCTGTTGAGACCCTGGGTGCCGCGGGTTCGGCTTCTTGCGAGGGCCGCGCCGCGATCGCGATCTTGGACAGCCGTCGAATGACGCCGTCGCCTTCGGCAAGCATGCCCTTCAGATGACCCGCCATCTGGGTCGCGGCGGCGAGTTGGCTGCCGAGATTCTCGTTGACGTCGCGCACGGTGTGCTTGAGGCCGCCGATCGCCCGCTCGGCGATTTCGGTTGCCGTGATCAGTTCAGCGATCGTGGCTTTCAGCGAATGCTCGTCCGCCTTCAGCCGCTTCAGCCGCTTGTTGAGCAGCATGCAGTAACCGATCGTGAGCAGTAGCAAAACCGCCACCAGACTCTCGATTACAATGCCAAGGAAATGACTCATTGTGCCTCCATCAGCTTGGTTTGCTCGTCGGCCTTCTCGAACATCGCGAAGGTGGTATTCGGTTTGCGCAATTGCTTGGTGACGCGGATGGCGACGCGGTCGCCGACCCGGCCCATCCGCCCTTCGGTCAGGGTGACGTTTCCGCAGCGGACCGACACCAGCGCATCGGGCCGCATCTCCAGCGGCAGCGTGTCGCCGACCTTCAGCTTCATCAAATGCTTGAGCGGAATGTCGGCTTCATACAGCACGGCATCGACCGATATCTCGGCCTGCGCCACTTCGGTGGCGAAGTGCCCTTCCCAGATCGGATCGCGGCCGAACTTTTCGCCCATGAACATCTGCAACAGAACCGGGCGGATCGGCTCGATCGTCGCATAGGGCAGCAGCAGTTCGATGTTGCCGCCGCGGTCTTCCATGTCGATGCGCAGCCGCACCAGGATCGCGGCGTTGGCAGGCCTGGAGATCGCGGCGAAGCGCGGATTGGTTTCCAGCCGGTCGATCGAGAACGTCACCGGCGACAGCGGCCGGAACGCCTGCTCGGCGTCTGAAAGCACCACCTCGACCAGCCGCTTGACGAGGTTGGTTTCGATCGTGGTGTAGGGCCGACCCTCGATGCGCAGCGAGGTCTGACCGCGGCGGCCGCCGAGCAGCACGTCGATAATCGAATAGATCAGGCTGGAATCGACCGTCGCAAGGCCGAAATTCTCCCATTCCTCGGCCTTGAACACGCTGAGCACGGCCGGCAAGGGAATTGAGTTCATGTAATCGCCGAAGCGGACCGAGGTGATGCGGTCAAGCGAGACTTCGACGTTGTCGGAGGTGAAGTTGCGCAAGCTCGTGGTCATCAGCCGCACCAGGCGGTCGAACACGATTTCGAGCATCGGCAGACGCTCGTAGGACACCATCGCGGAATCGATGATGGCGCGAATGCCGGAATGGTCGTCGAGATTGACATCGCCGACGGTGAAGCCGAGCAGATTGTCGATTTCTTCCTGCGACAGAACCCGCTCGCCGGAATTCTTGTTGCCGAATTCGCGGCCGCCATCCTCGACCATGGCCGCCCACTGCAGCGCCATGCTCTCGGAGAGTTCATTGGCGGCAGCCTCTTCCGCAGCCGCCGCGGGATCTTCGGAATCCAGCGAGGCTTCCCATTGCGCGGCAATGGCGTCCTGGTCCATCTGGTCTTGATTGCCGGCCATGATGCTAGATCCGCCCCATCACTGCACGACGATTTCCTTGAACAGCACGGCGCTCACCTGCTGCGGCGCCACCGCGTTGTTGACGCGCTTGGTTAGCTCTTCCTTGAGGCGAAACAGGCCCGCCGAACCGTTGATGTCGGAGGGACGCAATTCGCGCAGGTAGGTCTGGAACAGATCGGTGACGCGCGGCAGGTTCGGCTTGATCGCCTCGACCTGCTTCTCTTCCTTGATCTCGAGCACGACCTTGACGCGGAGATATTGCACCCGCTCGCCCGGGGCGCCGACCAGGTTGACCATCATATCGGGCACTTCGACGAAGGACGGCGGCTTCAACGGCGGCGCTTCGGCGTGCTTCTCCTCGCCGTGGCCGCGCATGAGGAAGAACCAGCCGGCGCCGGCGCCAAGGATGGCGACGAATCCGGCGACCGCAATGATCAGCTTGAGCTTGCCCTTTTTCGACGATGCGGCTTCTGCGCCGTCTACGCCTTCCGCCTGCTCGTTGTCAGCCATTGCCCCGCCCGCTTCGATTCCGGAAACGAACGCGGTTGCCACCAGCCTGGGTAACGATGCCCCCACAACGCGAAACAAAAGCCGCCAGCGCACACGCGCCCTCTACACGTGCAACGCTAGGGTAATAATGGTTAACGGAACCTTTCCATTCGCGCCCAACTGGGAAAAATCTGCCGGGCAAACATGGTCAACAAGACCTTTCTGCCGCCCCCTCCGCCCGCAGAAAAATGCCTAACCCCTTAAAAAATCAACCCTTCCGGACTTGGCACGGCTTTCGCTGAGTAAACGGCGTGGACCCGCCGGCTTGGGAGAGCCCAAAGGTTTACGACGGATCCGGATTACGGGCTTGGGAGAGCCTGCTTCGGATCGATCAAGGGGAGAACCACCGATGGAGAATATGCTTCTCGTCGGACTTTCGCGGCAGATGACGCTGGAACGGCAGTTGGATGTCGTTGCCAACAATGTCGCGAACATCAACACGACGGGCTTCAAGGCCGACCGCTCGCTGTTCGAGGAATATCTGCGCTCGCCGGCGCATGAAGACAATTTCGTGCGCGCCGACCGCCGCGTGTCCTTCGTGCACGACCGCGCCACCTTCCACGATTTCTCGGCCGGTCCCTCCGAGCAGACCAAGAACCCGCTCGACGTCGCGATCGACGGCAACGCCTTTCTGGTGGTGCAAACGGCCGCCGGCGAGCGCTACACCCGTGACGGTGGCCTGCAGATCAACAACCAGGGCCAACTCGTGACCGCGAGTGGCGATCCGGTGCTGGGGACCTCCGGTCCGATCGTGTTCCAGCCGACCGACAAGGCGATCAACATCGCCGCCGACGGCAATATCACGGTTCTTGAGGGCACCGGCAGCACCGACTCCATTCGCGGCAAACTGCGGCTGGTCTCCTTTGCCGACCCGCAGAAGCTCGTCAAGGAAGGCGGCAACCTCTACTCGGCGGGTCAGGGCGTCGCCGCCCAGCCCGACACCACTTCGCGGGTGCGCCAGGGCTTCATCGAAAAGTCGAACGTCAATTCGGTCCACGAAATGAGCCGCATGATCGAGATCACGCGCACCTACACGCAGATCTCGGCGATGCTGCAGCAGCAGCACGACCTGCACCGAACCGCAGTCGAGAAACTCGCCGACGTTCCGGCATAACACTTAAGGCATAGATCGATGCGCGCACTTTACACAGCAGCGACCGGCATGGCGGCACAGGAACTCAACGTTCAGGTGATCTCCAACAACATCGCCAATATGCGCACCACCGGCTACAAGAAGCAGCGCGCGGCATTCCAGGACCTGATCTATGACCATGTGCGCCGCGTCGGCGCGCAGGCTTCCGACCAGGGCACCATCCTGCCGGTCGGCGTCGACATCGGCGGCGGCGTCAAGACCGTCGGCACGCCGCGGCTGATGGGCCAGGGCACACTGTCGCCGACCGGCAACGACCTCGACGTCGCGATCCGCGGCGAAGGTTTCTTCAAGATCCAGGTGCCCGACGGCACCTATGCCTATACCCGCGACGGCTCGTTCATGATGGACGCGCAAGGCCGCGTCGTCACCGCCCAGGGCAACCCGGTGCAGCCGACGATCACGATCCCGCAGAATTCCTCGCAGATCACCATCAACGCGCAGGGTCAGCTCACGGTGATGCTGCCGGGCTCGACCACGCCGACGCTCGTCGGCCAGATCGGCCTGACCCGGTTCATCAACAAGGCCGGCCTCAATCCGATCGGCGACAATCTGTTCACGGACACCCCGGCCTCCGGTACGCCACAGGACGGCATCGCCAACACTGACGGCTTTGGCGACATGCAGCAGGGCAACCTCGAACAGGCCAACGTCGAGGTGGTGACCGAAATCTCCGACCTGATCGCCGCCCAGCGCGCCTATGAGATGAACGCCAAGGTCGTCAGCGCGGCCGACCAGATGCTGCAATCCACCTCAAACATGTTCCGCTAGAGGACTGGTCATGATCGCCCGCGCCCTCCTCCTGGCCGCCGCCCTGATCGCCGCATCGAGTACGGCCGCTGTCGCGCAGACCCGGGAAAGCATCGCGAACCGCAACGTGATCGTCACGCCCGTGCTGCGTGCCAACGTGCAGGTATCGGGCGACCTCGTGCGGATCGGCGACGTGATCGACAACGCCGGCAGCGCCGCGCAGATCGCGATCTATCGCGCCCCGGATCTCGGCACCACCGGCTCGCTGCCGGTAGCGCAGGTGCTCAACACGCTCCGTGCCCATCATGTGATCGGCGTCGACACCCGCGACCTCAGGGAAATTTCGGTAACGCGTCTGGCCCGCCTGCTCGAAGGCAAGGACATCGAGCTGCAGGTTGCACGCGCGCTGGAGCGCCGCAATGGTCTCGGCGACGCCGCCAATCTGTCGATGACCTTCGACCGCGATCCCGGCGACGTCAGGCTGGATGCCGGCTTTAGCGGTAGCCTGCAGGCGACCATCGTGCGCTACGACAATCGCAACGGCCGCTTCGACGTCACCTTTGAGATCGCCAACGAGAACGGCGCCGCTGCTGCCAAGCTGCGTTTTACCGGCACGGCGATCGAGACCGTCGAGGCCGCGGTGCTGGCGCGCAACGTCGAGCGCAATGAGGTCTTGAAATCGTCCGACGTGGTGATCGAGCGTCGCCCGAAAGCGGAAGTCGGCCCTGATGCCGCTGCGCGCGATCGCACGGTGGGCATGCAGGCCCGCCGCCAGCTCCGCGCCGGCCAGGCCATCAGGACCGCAGATCTCGCCAAGCCCGATTTGGTACAGCGCGACCAGAACGTCATGTTGATCTACGAGACGCCCGGAATCTACCTCACCATGCGCGGCAAGGCGCTGGACAGCGGCACCGAAGGTGACGTCGTCACCGTCATGAACCTGCAGTCGAAGCGCACGGTGTCCGGCACCGTAACTGGCCGTGGGCAGGTCTCGATCTCACCGCCGGCGCCTCGCCTGCCGCAGACCAGCGAGGCCACCTCCTCGCTCGGCAAAGCACCCGCACCCGTCGCCGTAGCTACCGTCAGTTCGCCAGTCGCTCCAAAAGCCGAGTAATGTAAATGTCAGTCACCCGTCTCAACCGTCTCGCTCTCTCCGGCGCCATGCTGTCGCTGGCCGCCTTCGCGAGCGGTTGCTCCTCGATCGACCGTCTGTCGCAGATCGGCGAAAAGCCGAAGCTGACCGAGATCGAAAACCCGACCACGCAGCCCGGCTACAAGCCGGTGCAGATGCCGATGCCGAAGCCGGAGCAGGCCTCCTATAACGCCAACTCGCTGTGGCGGAATGGCTCGCGTGCCTTCTTCAAGGATCAGCGCGCGGCGCGTATCGGCGACCTCCTGACGGTGACCGTCAACATCACCGACAAGGCCAACCTGTCCAACGAGACCCAACGCAGCCGCTCGGCCAAGGAAGACTCGGGGATCACCGATTTCATTGGGTCAAGCACGATCACGCAGGCAAACAAGATCCTGCCCGGCAAGATCCTGACCACGGACTCGACGTCATCGAGCGACGGCAAGGGCTCGGTCAACCGCCAGGAAGCGTTGCAGACCAACGTCGCGGCCGTGGTCACGCAGGTGCTGCCGAACGGCAATCTCGTGGTCGAAGGAAAACAGGAAATCCGCGTCAACTTCGAGATCCGCGAACTGATCGTCGCCGGCATCGTCCGCCCCGAAGACATCCAGAGCGACAACACCATCGATTCCACCAAGATCGCGCAGGCCCGCATCGCCTATGGCGGCCGCGGCCAGATCACCGACGTGCAGCAACCCCGTTACGGGCAACAGGTGATGGACGTGCTGCTGCCGTTCTAGTTTCTCCCGAGCTCCCACACTCCATCGCGAACCTAGGCGCGATGAAGTGTATCAACGCGGCCTCCGTCAGTCTCCCCTGGCGGAGGCCGTGGTCGTTTTGTGATCCAAGGAGATGCTTGCTCCAGCGCAAGCCGCCTGCCCCTCGTCGTCTTCCCATGTTGGAACCGAACCTACCCGCCGGCGTTCCTGACAGCAACCATCTGCATGGAGGCTAATCATGGGCCGCGGAATGCCATCGATGACTGCTCTGCTCGGGCTGCTCGCCATTGCGGGATATCAGAACCGCGACAAACTGGCAGAACTTCTCAAGGGCGTTGGGGGCCAGCCGAACACAGGCGGTGGACAGCAGCCGCTGGGCGGCTTGCTGGGCAATTTGAGCGGCATGTTGGGCGGCGCCGGGGTTGGCGGCCTGCTCAACGGCGGGATCGGCGAGTTGCTCGAAAGTTTCAAGCAAAACGGCCAGGGCGAGAAGGCTGAATCCTGGATCAACCAAGGCCCGAACAAGGATGTCTCGCCTCCGGAATTGAAGCAAGCGATCGGGTCCGACGTACTGGCACAACTCGAACAGCAGACCGGACTTTCGCAGGAGGAGATCCTGGCGAGATTGTCTCGCGAGCTTCCGGCAGCCGTCGACAAGTACACACCGGACGGCCGTTTGCCCGCAGCATGAGTTAATGGACGTGACATTGGGGCAAACAACAGGGAGCATCGAGATGGGCATACTTTGGACGATCATCATTGGCTTCATTGCTGGCGTGATTGCGAAATTCATTATGCCCGGAGACAATGAGCCCTCGGGCTTCATTCTCACCACCATACTGGGCATCGTCGGCGCTTTCGTGGCGACCTATCTCGGCCAGGCGCTCGGGTGGTACAGCCCCGGAGAAGGCGCGGGCCTGATCGGTGCGATAGTCGGCGCCATCATTGTACTCTTCGTCTACGGCCTCTTCGCCGGCCGGCAACGGCGAGCGATTTAAGAACTAGATCTGATGGTTTCATCGTCGGGCTTGGGTTTGGATCAGCGGAGCGGTCCGTCGTCCCCTAGCGAACTCAGGCACGAGACGATTCAACGCGGTCTCCGTGAGTTCCATTGGGCGGAGACCGCGATTCATCGCCGTGCCGCACCGGCGATTGAGTTGGAGCGACGACGCGGAGGGGTCCTGTCGATCACTAGAGCACTAGCTCGGGCGTCCGACATCATGACGCGGGGCGGTTCAGGCGACCGATCTGCAAGGCGAACCAGTTCGGATCGGCCTCCTGTCCGATTTCCCAGGCATCTCCGCCTATCTGTACAGGGTATTGTCCATCGCCTTCATTATCGCCGTCATGTTTTGGACGGTGTCCGCTGTGCGGCGCCGGCGCTCCAGGTTCCTGACACGTGCAGGCATCGTGATCGTGATGTGGACGGCTTCGATCGCGACGGCCGCCGGCGCCCACACCCTCGACGTGCTGGCGATACCTGATTCCCGCAGTGCCGATGGTGGGCCTCATGCTGTCCCTTTTCACCGTCGAACTGGCCGAAACGGTCGCATGCCGAGATTGTCGAACTTACGGTCTCCGCCGATCAGGAGTAAAATGACCCGACGTCCGCGGGCGCTCGTGCCCGGAGGCGGGCCGGCTAGACATCGTGGCAACTCTCCGTCACGCCCGTTGGCAAAAAGCTGAGGTTTGCCCATCGATCCACACGGCGAATTCCATGACCGATCCCGAGCGTTTGGAAGGTATTCCTGGCCGCTACTGGCACCGGCTCGAAGACGGGCGCATCCAGTGCGATGTCTGCCCGCGCTACTGCAGGCTTAACGAAGGCCAGCGTGGCCTGTGCTTCGTGCGTGGCCGGCAGGATAACCGGATCGTGCTCACGACCTACGGCCGCTCCTCCGGATTCTGTGTCGATCCAATAGAGAAGAAGCCACTGAACCACTATCTGCCCGGAACTCCTGTGCTGTCGTTCGGTACCGCTGGGTGCAACCTGACCTGCAAGTTCTGCCAGAACTGGGACATCTCCAAAGCGCGAGAGTTCGACCGGCTCCAGGACACAGCCTCGCCGGAAGATATTGTCGAGGCCGCGATTGCCACGGGCTCGCGCTCCATCGCCTACACCTATAATGACCCCGTCATTTTCCTCGAATATGCCGTGGACGTCGCAAGGGTGGCGCGCCGGCGCGGGATCAAGAACGTGGCGGTTACAGCGGGCTACATCGATGCGGCGGCACGGTAGGAGCTTTACACCTTCATGGACGCCGCCAATGTCGACCTCAAGGCGTTCACCGAGGCGTTCTACAATCGGCTGTGCACACCGGGCGTCTCGGCGCCGTCCTCGAAACGCTCGAGTATCTGAGACACAGGACGAAGGTCTGGCTCGAAATCACAACGCTGCTGATCCCGGGTCACAATGACAGCCCGGAGGAGGTGAAAAAACTGAGCGAATGGGTGATGACAAGGCTAGGACCTGACGTGCCCTTGCATTTCACGGCCTTCCACCCTGATTACAAGATGCTGGATCTGCCCCGTACGCCGGCCCTCACCCTGACGACGGCTCGCGACATCGCGCGCAAGGTCGGGCTGCAGTTCGTCTACACCGGAAATGTCCATGACGAGCGGGGCCAAAGCACGTACTGTCCGGGCTGTGGTGAGCGGATCATCGGCCGAGATTGGTATGACATCACCACTTGGCGACTCACCGGCGACGGCCGTTGCGGCATTTGCTCCACTGCAATCCCCGGCTTGTTCGAGGCACGCCCGGGCAACTGGGGACAGCGGCGCGTCCCGATTCGGATCGGCAGACTGGAATGCTCTTGAGCGAGATGATGCCGGCGTCGGGGCCCTCACTACCGCGTGTTGAAGCGGGAGCCTGATTAGGAGGTCGCGATGAAGATTGACAGCACGATATTTGGCGCGATTACGATTGACGGAAGGACGTATGAGCACGACGTGGTCGTTCGCCTTTCCGGCGAAGTTGTGAAGCGGAAAAAGAAGCTATCAAAGAAGCTGTATGGTACCTCGCACGTGCTTTCAAAAGACGAGGCAAAGTTTCTCTTCGAGAAGGGGTGCGACCAGGTCGTGATTGGCTCGGGTCAGATGGGTAACGTGCACCTATCGCCGGAAGCTGAAGCTTATTTCGAAAGAAAGGGCTGCGAGGTCGTGTTGAAGCCGACACCCGAGGCAATACGGATGTTCAACCGGTCGCGCGCAAAGAGAATCGGCCTCTTTCACGTGACCTGTTGAAGAAATGCCCTGGTGAAACCGTGAATCCACGTTGGATCAGCCGGATCGGCGCCCCGCTCATCGCTCTTGTTTTGACCGTTGCGTCGTCGGTTTCGACCGTGCACGCCGTTGAGGATGCTCGCAAGGTGAGCGTGGTGTCCTTCGGCCTTTTCGGCGATCAAGGCGTGTTTAGAAGCGAGGCGACCGGCGCGGCACGGGTCGTAGCGGGCCGTTTCGGGAACGCCCCGATCAACGTGCAATACAATTCGAAGAAAGGCGGAGGTGCAACGATCGAAGGCCTGGCCATGTCCTTGCAAGCGGCGGCCAACGGGATGGACGCCGACAACGACATTCTGTTTTTGATTCTCACCTCGCACGGTTCCCGCGCCGGCCTTGCAATCAAAGCGGGGCGGGTTACGCAAACGCTCACTCCGTCCAATCTCGCCTACATGCTGGCGCGGACTGGCATGCGATACAAGGTGCTGGTCATCTCGGCCTGCTATTCCGGGGTCTTTATCCCTCGTCTCGCGAACCCTGATACGCTGGTAATCACCGCGGCCGATGCCGACCATCCATCGTTCGGCTGCCGGGACAAAGCCAAGTGGACCTATTTCGGCAACGCCTTTTTCAATATAGCACTCCGGCAGGCTAAGAGCCTGAAGGACGCCTTTGTTGTTGCGCGCTCGCTCGTCAAAAAGCGAGAAGTGCGCGAGCGTTTCGAGCCGTCGAATCCCCTAATGGCAGGCGGCGAAAACGTGCACCCGTTGCTCATTGCGCGTCCTTGAGCGCCGGTCGCCTTCGCGGCCGACGCCTGTCTGCCGAAGAACCTCGTCCGTATTGATCTACTGACCGAAATGCGCCGCATGTCTGGCACTGGCCCCGAGCCGAGATTCTCTCGATTAATGCCTGGTCCGGTGTCGGATGCGCCTTACGCCACTCCTTGAGAATACAGAAGAACTCACGATGCCAGCGCGGTTAGAAGCATCCGCGCGAGATCGGCGCTGAGGTAAGGCTTCGGCAGCAGCAGCACGCCAGCATCGAGACGGCCGTGATGTACAAGGGCATTCTCCGCATAGCCAGAGGTATAAAGCACTTTGAGCCCTGGGCGTCTTTTGACCCCCTCGGTCGCGAGCTGGCGGCCATTCATTCCACCGGGGAGCATTACGTCAGTGAACAGCAGGTCAATGCGTTCGGGTCCATCGATGATTGCCAGCGCCTCGGCAGCATTGCCGGCCGCGAGCGCGTGGAACCCGAAACGGGTGATCTGCGCCACGACGTATTCGCGAACCAGCGGGTCGTCCTCGACAATCAAGATAGACTCATCGCTGTGTTCGCCCGCATACCCGCCAGTCTCGCCGGCGGGTGCCTCCGGGCCACCACCCGTGGCCTGCGGCAGGTACAGCTTCACGGTCGTGCCGTGGCCCTCTTCGCTGTAGATCTTGATGTGTCCATTCGACTGTTTAACGAAGCCATAGACCATGCTGAGGCCGAGCCCTGATCCCTTCCCGGCCTCCTTGGTGGTAAAGAATGGTTCAAACACCTTTTCGAGCAGGCTGCTGGGGATTCCGTCCCCCGTGTCACTTACTGCAATCATGACGTAGTTGCCCGGTCTAACCTCGCTGTTCACGCGAGCGTAGTTCTCGTCGAGCACCACATTCTTGGTTTCTAACGTCAGCTTCCCGCCGTTAGACATGGCGTCACGCGCATTTAGGGCGAGATTCAGGATCGCGGTCGAGAGCTGACTGGGATCAATCAGAGCCGGCGCGGAATCGTGCGCCAGCATCGATTCAATTTCGATGTGTTCGCCGAGGGTCGGCCGTAGCAGACTCGCTGCATCGATCACCAACGCGTTGACGTCGGTATTGCGCGGCTGCAGCGGCTGTCTACGGGAGAAGGCCAACAGATGCTTCGTCAGCTCAGCTCCCCTAGCTGCGGCTCCGCTAATCAGATTGGTGATCTGAGCGAGATGTGGACGATCCTTGACCGCATCGCTGAGGATCTCGATGGTCCCGGTGATCACAGTCAGAATGTTGTTGAAGTCGTGGGCGACGCCACCGGTGAGCTGGCCAATGGCTTCCATCCTCTGCGCTTGCCGGACCTTGGATTCGGTCGCCTCTTTCTCCTCAAAGCGCCTGACCATGGCCTCAGCTTCGCGGCGTTGCCTGACTTCCTCCTCAAGTGCCGCATAGGCACTCGCAAGCTGGATGCGCGTGGGCAGCACCAGGATCCGCGGCAGCAGCAGCAGTAGTGCTGCCGCGATCACGACGGAGATCAGCGCCAGCAAAGCTTTGGTCAGGGCCTCGATTTCATAAGCCGGCACCCACACAGTGTAGATCGACAGCAGGCGGGTCACTCCGCAGACCGCGACGAAGATCGCGAATGTCAAGAATACGCCCCGGAACATCAGCTCATGGTGGCGCCGCCACACGAAGAACGCGAGGACGAACGCCGTAGCAAAGAAGGCGCCGGCGAGTATCGCGTCGGAAATGACATTCAGCCAGATCAGTTCCGGCTTCCACAATAAGCACGCGCCGTGCGCGGTGAGCGTCGACATGTGGATAGCTCCAACAAGCGGCTGCAAACATGCAACCGCAATCCTCCGATCCGTCCGTCGGAGCGACGGAAATTATTCAGGTTTTTCGCCACCCGCACAAGCGCAGCGCTGACCTCGGCGAATGTTGCTGCGCCCGCACGAGAGCCATCAAACCCGCATGTTGCATTCCCGGGAACAACCAGGCGGAGGTTTCGTCGAGGCTCAACAGATTGGCTTTCGGAACGGCCCTCCGCTGGGCGTGCCGGCCAAGCCTCGGATGTCAGTGGCCTTTAGCGGACATGTCTGCCAGACCAACTGATGCCGATTTCGTGGGCAAACCGACATGCGGCTGGACGCGCCGCATCCACATCGATGCGTCGATGGGTAGCTGCCGCACTCCGGAACGTCTCCTCCCGCCCCTCGTTTTTCGTTCATCCATCTAGCCGGAGGAGAATCCCATGGCACTGGAGGCAAACGAAACCGGCAACCTGATCGGCAGCGACAAGGTCGAGGGAACTGCCGTCTATGGCGCCGATCGCAACAAGATCGGCTCGATCGAGCGCGTCATGATTGACAAGAAGAGCGGCCGAGTGTCCTACGCCGTGCTCTCCTTCGGCGGCTTTCTCGGCATCGGCGACGACCACTATCCTCTACCCTGGCAATCGCTGAAATACGATACCTCGCTCGGCGGCTACGTCACCGGCGTGACGGAAGCGCAGCTCAAGAGCGCGCCGCATTACGGCAGCGACAACGCCTGGAACTGGAGCGATCCGACCCGGACCCGCGCCGTCAACGACTACTACGGGATCGCTATGTAATCGCGGTTACGCCCTAACCTCCGAAAGGCCCGCCTTGATGGCGGGCCTCTTTCGCTTGGCAGGGGCGAACGCAAACGCAGAAGCCAGCGTTCGCCTGTCAGCGGAGAACTATTCCTGCTGCCTTGCGTTGTGAACTGCGAAAGGCGGAGCAATGGGAAAATTCTTCTTGATCGTTATCGCTGTCAGCGTCGCCGTTTTGCTGGCGATGAGCGCGTACGTCATCAGCCTGTGACAACGATACGGTTGCCAAACAACTCGATCAAACAGCGCCCGGCGTGGAATCGGCCACTGGTCAGCCAAAAAGCAGGCCCCGGCGCCTCTCGGGGGAAGATTGCGCCAGAGCCTGAAGGGTTGCCTCGTGTCCAAAAACACGATTGCATAATTTTCCCGACCAGAAATCGTTCCCCGCCCGAACGTTACTTCTTCATGGTTCCCGCGGGAGAAAGTAGCATCGCCCTTCTTGTCCACGGCGCCTGCGGTCTCCGCGCCCTGCGTACCGGCGTTCTTGGATGAGGGCCTGGAGTTGCTGGTCGTGGTGCCGATTGCGCCGTTCTTCATGGCGGCTCCGCCCGGTAGCAGCACCTCGGGGTGCGCAAGTTTGTCGCAGGGCGACATCAACGGAGCGAGCAACCGCGCGGACGAGCGGCGAAGGTTCTTCGAGCCCGGCAAAGTTTTGATTAACCATTAATTAATTCGCCGGCGACGATGGCAATGGATCCATGGCCGGGGAGACGGCCGGGGAAAGCACGATATAAGCCGGCTAGACTCATTGCGCAGGGCAGCGCCGGTGATCGGCACATCATTACCGTATGCTTACTACCAATACACACGGATGGCGGGTGCTGCGGGCATCTGGCGCTCCCGCTCCCTCTTTCTTTTTTGAGGGAACCCGTTAGCATGACCCGGCAAGCCGCGGGGACGCGAGCACACACCCAGTTGTCATTCGCCCGAGAAGCAGGCGATCGAGTATTCCAGAGACCGCAGTGATGGAAACGACAGGTCGCGGCGTACTGGCTACCCCGCAAGTGCGGGGTGTGACCATTTCTTGTGGGGCCATGCTGCTTCTCTTCCTCGTGATCCTGATTCCGGCCTCGCCTGCATTCGCCGAGCCGTGCAGCAAGCCGACGGCGCGCTCCAAGATTGCCGAGACGCTCCGCCTCGCCTCGGAGCAGCGGCCGGTCAATCTCACGTTTCGCACCGGTGCCGACGGCGTGAAACTATCGATCGGCCTCAAGACGAAATATCCCGACGATATGACCATCATCCTGCAGAATGACTTCGAGCAGTTGAACGTAAGGGATGACCGCTTCGATGTCCTGCTACGATTAAGGGGGGCTCGTGAACGGGTCACCGTCCCCTTCAATGCAATCAAATCATTCTGGGATAAGTCCGAGCTGAAGTGCTCCGACGGCTGATGCCTCACTCCGGCGTCGCGCGCCGGATCAGGGCGCAGAGCCCTGTCATCCGTGCGATCGGGTGTTCGACGAACAGGCGGCAGGAAGCGATAGCGCCCTTCAGCGTGTCCGGCGGCCCCGGCGGCTTCAGTTGCTTTGCGAGAGTCGCACCATGCGCGTGCCCGAGCGCGCGAGTCGAAAGCGTCAGCGCGTTCAGTCGCCCTTCCCGCTGCAGTGGCGCCAGCATCGTTCGCACCAGCGCTAGATAGGACGGCCAGTACGCCAGATGCCTGTACATACTCGCAATCAGTTGCGGCTGGGTGTCCTCGCCGAACGTATTCAGTTCGGCGACCAGCGTCGCCACCTCGGGGTCCAGCGCCTCCATCGGCGGCAGTTCCGGAATTTTGGTGCCAGGCGCCGTTGGCGCTGTATCGACGGGGCTCACGACATTGGCCGGGCACGGCTCATAATGCGCCAGCAACGCCGAGAGCACGACGAGCGCGAGCGCATTGGTATACTGATAGCTGTCGAGCACGTCACGAATCAGCGCGCGCTCGGTCTCGTCCACGCCTACGGCGAGCAAGGTGTCGATGGAGAAGCCGGGCCAATCCGGCAGCGCGATCGTTCGCCTGACAGCTTCGGCATGCAATGGCGCGTCGCCGAGATAGAGCGGTCGCATCGTCGCCCACGTCCATTCCAGCGCGCCCGGCATGGTCGCGAGGTTGCGCCAGATCAGGTTGACCACGCTGGTGCCGAGCACCTTGCGGATGTCGGCATAGATGTCTGCGATTTCGCCTCTCGCCTCGGATTCGAGAACCGACGGAACGCTCTCAGCCATCACTCTCACTCCGACCGCAGGGGGCAAAGCCAACGGTCGCGCGAACGCGCGCCCGATGACAGGCTCCGCGTACCCACCGACACAAAAAAGGTGGGCACGGCGCAAGCGCGCCTTTGCCCACGCTACGAGATCTACGCAAAAGTCGCGGTTACCGTCCCCAGCCCCTCCAACTCCATCTTCACGGCATCGCCCTGGTCGAGCCACACGGTTTTCAAAAGGCTGCCGGTGAGAACGATCTGCCCGGCATGCAGCCCCGTGCCCTCTTCGGCGAGATGATTGGCAAGCCAGGCCAGCGCGTTGTGGGGATGGCCGAGCACGTCGGCGCCGGTGCCGCGGCCCACCTCCTTGCCGTTGACGAGGGCACGGCCCTTGGCCGTGAGCAGGTCCGGCGCCTTGGTGCGCGCCACCGCCTTGCCGAGCACGCAGCCTGCGGCGAAGAAATCGTCCGCGACCAGCGTCGGCGCGCCCATCGTCTCCCATTTGACGTACCGGTCGTCGACGATCTCGATTGCTGGGTGATACGCCTCGATTGCCTCCATCACCCACTCCGCGGTGAACGGGGCTTCTGACGGAGCGAGACTACGTGCCAGCCGCACCGCGATCTCGCATTCGACGCCGACGCGGACATAATCGCCGAAGCGCAGCTTGGCACCGGAGTCATGCACGCCCTTGGCGAACACGCCACCGCCGCAAGGATGGGGAATGTCGAGATATTCCTGCATCACCGGGCTGGTGCAGCCGATCTTGTAGCCGACCAGCGCGCCGGTCTGCGGCAGCAGCAGATCGTGGACGGCGCGTTGGATCTGATAGCCTTCGGCTTCATCTGCAGGCGCTAGCTCAGGCGGCAGCGCGGCCAGCGGCGCGCAATTGCGGCGGGCGGTAGCGATGTTCTGTGCGGCCGCGAGAATCTTGTCCATCAGCGGCGGCTTTCATGGTTGCAGCCTGTTGCGCTGACCGCCCCTCGCGGTCAGCCGCCAGGCCCTGCCTATTCGTCCCGATAAACCTTCTCGCGCTTCTCGTGACGTTCCTGCGCTTCCACCGACAGCGTTGCAATGGGGCGGGCCTCCAGCCGCTTGAGCGAGATCGGTTCGCCGGTCTCCTCGCAATAGCCGTAGGTGTTGTCCTCGATGCGTTGCAGCGCCGCGTCGATCTTGGAGATCAATTTGCGCTGGCGGTCGCGGGCGCGCAGTTCGATGGCGCGATCGGTTTCGGAAGAGGCGCGATCAGCGAGATCCGGATGATTGACGTTCTCTTCCTGAAGTGTCTGCAGTGTGATCTTCGATTCCCTCAGGATCTCGTCCTTCCACGCCAGCAGCTTGGCGCGAAAATACTCGCGCTGGCGGTCGTTCATGAAAGGCTCTTTTTCGGAGGGTCGATAATTCTTCAACTTTTCCAAGGCCAGCCCATCTTCGCGTGCAAGGCGGGGCGGAAAATTGTCCGTCCGCGCGGGCCTTATATAGCGGCGGGTTGTGACAGACAATATGAGCCGTCTCCTTGGGGGTACCTCCCCCAAGGCCTTGCACAGGCAAAGTTATCGGGACCGCCTGGCGCTAGTAGCCGACTGTGAAGCGCTGGCGGATATGGGCGGGACGCTCGATCTCGTCGGCGAGTGCAACTGCGAAATCCTCGAAGGAAATCGAACTTTTGCCGTCGGCAGCGGTCAAAAGCTGGTCGGTCCCGAGGCGGAACTTGCCAGTTCGCTCGCCGGCGGTGAACAGGGCCGAGGGCGACAGGAAGGTCCAGTTGAGTTCCTTTTCGGCCCGGAGCAGATCGAGGAAGGCGGCGCCCTTTTCGGCTTCCGCCTTGTATGCCACGGGAAAACCCGGGGTAGTGACCAGCCGAACGCCCGGAGCCACTTCAAGACTGCCGGCGCCCCCGACCACGAGGTAGCGGCCAACCTTCGAATCCTTGGCAGCGCCGATCAGCTTGGCCGGGTCGCTGGCGAGAAAGTGGATCGAACTGATCGCGGCATCATGACCGGCAAGCAGCCGGGCCAGTCCCGCCTGGTCCATGGCATCGCCTGCGGTGGGCGTGACATTGGCCTGGGCGGCGATCTTTTCGGGATGGCGGGCGATGGCGGTCACGGTGTGGCCGCGGCGGGCGAGTTCGGCGGTGATGCGCGAACCGGCATTGCCGGACGCGCCGATGACGGCGATTTTCATGGAGGTCTCCCTTGCGATACGCAAACGTGGTATCCAATGGTGACTAGATAGCGAAATGACTGTAAGTGTTAAGAGAGCACTTTTGGGTCACCTGATTACGCCGGAGTAACCGCCGTGAAAGCCAGCGCCAAAACCCCGAACGCCTATTCGGCTCAATGCCCGACGCGGCAGATTCTCGATCGCGTCGGTGACAAATGGGCCGTACTCATCTTGCTTCTCATCAGGCATGAGCCGATGCGCTTCAATGCGTTACGCCGCACCATTGAAGGCATCTCGCAGAAGATGCTGAGCCAGGTTCTCAAATCGCTCGAACGCGATGGATTAATCAAACGCCGCGCGATCGCGACCGTGCCGGTCACGGTGGAGTATTCGATCACACCGCTCGGCGCGACGCTCGCCGATGCGGTCGATCCGTTGCGGGACTGGGCCGAGAAGAACCTGAAGGACGTGCTGAACGCACAGCGCCGTTATGACGTGGCGCGCAAGGATATGGCGGCGTGAATCAATCCACCGCCGTCATGCCCCGCTTCAAGCAGGGCATCCAGTACGCCGCGGCATTTCGGTCGAGCACGAACGCCTCTGGAATACTGGGTCGCCCGGTCCCGGCTACGCCAAGGCTTCGCCGAGGCTTTCATGTGTTGGCGCGCCGAAGCTTTAGCGGAGGCGGCAAGCCGGGCAATGACATCAGGAGCTAGAACCGCCCGGCCTTTGCCAGTTCGACTTCGACGCGCAGCTCGATCTCGGCCAGCACCGCATCGAGGCCGGGATCGCCGGAGGACGACTTCAGATTGGCAGCGGCATCGCGCAGCCGGTTCACCGTGGAAGCATCGAGATTGCCGGAGAGCAGGCCGATCTTGAGTTCGTCGAGCACGTCGAGCGCGCCCCTGCCCCGTGCCACCGAACGCTTGCGGCGCTCCGTCGGATCCTCGACGCCCTGCAGGGCGAGCAGCGCGTCGATGTTGCCGGCGGCTTTGGGCGCTACAGCCGCGCGCGGCTCCTCGGGCGTGGTCGGCGTCTCCGGCAACGAGAAGCCGGTCGAACTGGTTCGCCGCGTATGACTTGCGGGCGATCCAAGCGTGGTGCCGTTCGGTCCGTAGATGCGCATCGTGGTGATCTCGCCCTGAGAATGGGGCGACCTTCGCCTTCTTATGGTTAATGAGGCGTAAACGGCCCGGCAAAATCTGCCGACATGCGGCAGTTTCGCCCATTGTGGTGAAGCCACCGCGACCTCGCGCCTTCAACGAAGACCCAGCAATATCAAGGCATTGCATCGGAAACGCAGTGTGGCACAGCGCTCGCATAGTTAATGCCGGACCGTCGTCATGGGAGTGGCGCCTGCGGTCCGGTGGAAGACCTCGAGGGGAGCAAAGGATGCCCGGCATCCGTTCGGCAAGAGTGATTTGGGTGGCCTGCGCCGCGCTGTTGGCGCTGGCGCTATCGCCCTCGTCCGCGGGCGCGACGTCGCGGATCAAGGATCTCGCCAATATCGAAGGCGTGCGACAGAACCAGTTAATCGGCTACGGCCTCGTCGTCGGCCTCAACGGCACCGGCGACACGCTGAACAACATTCCCTTCACCAAGCAGTCGCTGCAGGCGATGCTGGAGCGCATGGGCGTCAACATCCGCGGCGCCACCATCCGCACCGGCAACGTCGCCGCCGTCATGGTCACCGGCAATCTGCCGGCCTTCGGCACCCAGGGCACGCGGATGGACGTCACGGTCTCCGCGCTCGGCGACGCCAAGAATCTGCAGGGCGGCACCCTGCTCGTCACCCCCCTGCTCGGCGCCGACGGCAACGTCTATGCGGTAGCCCAGGGCTCGCTGGCGATCTCCGGTTTCCAGGCCGAAGGCGAAGCCGCCAAGATCGTGCGCGGCGTGCCCACCGTCGGCCGCATCGCCAACGGCGCCATCATCGAGCGCGAGATCGAATTCGCGCTCAATCGCCTGCCGAATGTGCGGCTCGCGCTGCGTAACGCCGACTTCACCACCGCCAAGCGCATCGCGGCGGCTGTCAACGACTTCCTCGGCGTCAAGACCGCCGAGCCGATCGACCCCTCCACGGTGCAGTTGGCGATCCCCGCCGAATTCAAGGGTAACGTCGTCGCCTTTCTTACCGAGATCGAGCAATTGCAGGTCGATCCCGATCTCGCCGCCAAGATCGTCATCGACGAACGTTCCGGCATCATCGTGATGGGGCGGGACGTTCGCGTCGCCACCGTGGCGGTGGCGCAAGGCAATCTTACCGTAACAATTTCCGAAAGCCCGCAGGTCAGCCAGCCCAATCCGCTGTCGCGCGGCCGAACTGTCGTCACGCCGCGCACCGGCGTCAGCGTCTCCGAGGACGGCAAGAAATTCGCGGTCGTGAAGGACGGCGTCTCGCTGCAGCAACTCGTCGACGGCCTAAATGGTCTCGGCATCGGCCCACGCGACCTGATCGGCATCCTGCAGGCGATCAAGGCCGCCGGCGCGATCCAGGCCGACATCGAGGTGATGTGATGAACGGCATCGCCAATTCCTACGACAAGACCTCGCTGATCAACGGCCGCAAGGACCCGCTGCTTGCCGACGCCCTGACCAAGATTTCGCCGGAAGCGCAGAAAAAGACGCGCGCCAAGGCCGAGGATTTCGAGGCGATGTTCCTCAACTCGATGTTTTCGCAGATGACCACCGGCGTCAAAGGCGAAGGACCGTACGGTGACACGACCGGCACCGGCGTCTGGCGCTCGATGCTGACGGACCAGTATTCGAAATCCTTCGCCAAGTCCGGCGGCATCGGCATCTCCAACGATGTCTTCCGCACCTTGATCCTCCAGCAAGCCAACCGCGTCGGCTGATCCAAAGGAACCCCCCGACATGAATCAGCATCCTCAGGCCAGGCCCGCACCGGCCCCCGCGCCAGCAAGAGCGATCTCCACACCAACCGAGGCGCGCAAGCTCGCGGAAGAACTGATGGACGTGATGAGTGGGCTGCTCGGCATCATCGAGCGCGAAACCGAACTGGTTCGCGCCGGCAACGTGCGCGAGGCGATACGGCTGGAAGAGCAAAAGGGCGAACTGTCACGCCGCTACATGGTCGCGGTCGAGAATCTGAAGAACGCGCAAAAATATCTGGCGCAGGTATCGCCGGAATTGCTGACGACGTTGCGCCGCCATCACGACACCTTCCGCGCGATGCTGCAGATCAATCTCACCGTGCTTGCGACCGCGCACGCGGTGTCGGAGGGCATCGTGCGTGGCGTCAACGCCGAGATCCAGCGCAAGAACATTCCGAATACCTATACGGCTTCGGGACAACGGGCCGCGCCGGGACCGCGCAACATCACCCCGCTCTCGGTCAGCCGTTCGCTGTAAGCGATCGCGATCTTCGGTCTGCTACAATTTTCACTAGATTTGCGCGCCCACATCAAAGCGGGATTCAGCGTATTCCCTAACACCGTGTTGAGAGGTGCCCGGCTATATTGCGATCGATGAGGGGTTGGATTTGACTCGCAGCAAGCCTGGAGGCTGCCATGAGTACAGATTTCAACATCAAACCGGTGGGGGCACCGGTTGCCGCGCCGATCGTTCAGCACGTGAGCGAGGCGGCACAACATGCGGTCGCAACCGAACTGCCGGCGAGCCAGAGCGTCTCGGCAGTCGACTCAAGCGCGCGCGCCAGCATCGATTCCGCCGCGGTCCGCGTCTCTATTTCAAATCCAGCGGTATCGAACCAGGTCGTGATCGACCGCGATGCGCGCGCCGTGGTCTATCAGGTAGTCGACGTCAAGACGAGCCAGGTCGTGAAGCAGTTTCCCGAGGAAGCCGTGCTGCGCCGGCGGGCCTATTTCCACACGCTCGACCTGACCAAGGACGCCCCGACGCGGCTTCTCGCAACCGACCGCAAGGCGTGAGCCGACTTCTTCAGCTGGAGCGTGCGGCGTAGGCCTGGTCGAGATAGGTCTGGCCGCTCGCCGCATCGGTGACGACGTTCTTGATCTCCGCCTTGCCAAGCGCGGTCAGCGTAAACTTGGTGTCACCGATCCGGAACGAAAGGTCCTTGATCAGAACTTCCTGGAATTTATTGGTGCCGCCGCTCTGGTACTGCACCTTGGCGCGAAAGCCGGTGACGTTCGAGATCGTGAACTTGAACGTCTTGTTGTCAGGATACTTCCCGGTCCAGGTGCCTTCATAGAGCTTGGGATCGACCGCCACGTACGGAGTCTTGGACGGAACGGTCAGTCCCACCGTCTTGTAGTTGGCCGATATGATGCTCCAGAGGTCAGCCATCTTGGCATACTCGGCCGTTAGCTGCGGCCGGAGAGGCCGGCGGCGAGATTGCAATTGATGTCGATCAGCGACTTCAACTTGGCCGGATCCGGGTTCATTTGCATGTCGACAGTCTGCTTCATCACGAAGACGCCGATGTTCGCGATGTTCTGCCGCACTTCGATCGGTTGAGGGTTCTCGTTCGCTTCCACGGCGCTCATGAAGATCGACCAGAGCCGGCGGTTGAACAGCAACGCGTTGTGCATGGCCTTATCAGGGCCATTCCAGTTGGACTGGACTTCCTGGAGTTGTCGTGCGGCCTTCAGCAGTGCCTGCGCTTCAATTTCACGGGGGGACGTCGTCGTTTGCGATGTACGCGCGTAGGCTTGGGCTGCATTAGACATTCACGAACCTCGATGGGAGCGGTTGACAGCGGGACTGCAGAAAAACTGCCCAACTTTCATACAGGTTGCGCCTTTAAATATGGTTAGCAAGTGTTACCGATTGTGTCGGTAGCCCGGCAGAAATCCACATTTTCGTCAGCATGCCGGCCGTCAGGTTCTGATGGAATTAACATCGGAGCCCAAATTCTCACCTTCGGTGCTTTTCTTCATGCCGGGATTTTTCTTCTCGAGCGGAAAAGTTTCGTGACGGATCTGCACGATCGACAGGATCGCATCCAAGACTGACGCCTGCGTGCGAAGCAGCGTCGAAGCGCCGGCCGGGTTGGCAACGGCATTGTTAGTCGCCGTGTTGTCGATGAAGTTGGCGAGACCGACACCGGCCGCGTTGAAGCTGACGCCGGTGAAATCAATTCGCCGGGTTGGAATCTGCTCCGTATTCCTACTGGTCAGAGGCAAGAAAGCCCCGCCAAATGGGCACTATTTGCATGTTCACCATTGGTTAACCATCATCGGGAAGGATGCGAATCTGCCGGCGGGCAATCGACAACGCGCGAAAGCGTCAACGGAGAACAGGCATGGCCTTGAAAGTCGAGCTCAAACCGCACGAGCGAATCATCATCGGCGCATGCGTGATCACCAATACCGATCAGCGCGCCAGGCTGTTGATCGACGGCGACAGGATTCCGATCCTGCGCGAAGAAAGACATCCTCACACCAGAGACCGCCGACACGCCGGCCAAGCTGGTCTATCTCGCGGTACAGCTCATGTACCTGTCACCGGATCCGATGGCGCACCATCCAACCTATTTCAGCCTGGTACGCGACATCCTCACGACAATGCCGAGCGCATGGCCCTTCATCGAGGGTATCAACAACTGCACTCTGAACGGCGATCTTTACCACGCGCTGAAGGAAGCGAAGAAATTGATCGGCCATGAAGAGCAGATACTGGAAAGTGCCCGGAAAATGCAATCGCTCAATGAGCCGGATCGCAAATCCGCGTAGCCATCGCATCGCTCAAAAGTACAAAGGCCTCCGCGAAGGAGGCCTTTTGCTTTTGAAGCGAACAAGTTTTCTTCAGATCGGCAGGAACTTGGTCAGCGTGGTCTGGTACAGCATCGATGTCGTTTGATACGAGGCCTGCAGACTAGTCTGCAGCGCCAGGATCTTGGTCGCCACTTCGTCCTGGTTGATGCCCTCGATCTGGTCGAGCATGGTCTGCGCCATCCCCTTGAGCTGGGTCTGGCGGTCGGTCGAAGCCTTGATGGCGTTCTGCGCGCCGGCGAACTCCGCCTGCATATCCTGAATCGACTGTTGGCCGGTCTGCGGCGCCAGGTTTGCCGAAATCCGCTGTTGCAGCGCGTTCACCTGCGCCTTCGAATTTGGGTTGGCGGCATTGGTCGTGACCGCTGCATACACCGCGATGTTCTGCAACTCGTAGCGCAGCGCCTGCTCGTTGGCGCGCGCGCCGTATTGCACCGTGAAGGACTGGTCGATGCGCGCGATCGCCGTGCCGCGCGGCGGATCGGTGCCGACTTCGCCGGTGTACCACGAGACCGTGTTGGCGGTTGTGCCGCCGATCAGATTGGTGGCGGTGGCAAACGGCGGACCGTTCACACGCAGCGGCGCCGGATTTGCGCTCGCCGTGGCGCTGAAGCCCAGCGCCGCGAAGGCGGCCGCGTTCGAACTGGAAATCGTCAGGCTCGCGCCGTCACCACCATGCAGCGCAATCACGCCACCAGTGACGGTCGACGGGGTACCGGTGCCGGTGATCGAATCGATCTTGGCCAGCAAGGCCTGAACGCTGTCGGTGATGTTGAGCTGGTTGCCGGTCGCTCCCGATGCGACGAAGGTGATCGGCGTGCCGTTGACCGTGATGGTGTCGCCGGCCGCAAAGCTCGCAGCCAGCGAGTCCGTCCCCGCCAGGCCGGACAGCAGCGTGGCACCGGTGATCGGCGCCGGCACCGCGGCCTGGTTGTTGACCGCACTCCCGGTGACGGTTGCGGACGGATTGAAGAAATTGTCCGACGCCGCGATGGCGGACGCGGCAACCAACGCCGTGTCGCCCAGTGTCTGGATCGAAGAAGTCAGCGCCGCCTGCATGTTCGCGGTGGTTGCAACCGTATCGACGCCAATCAGAAACGAGCCGGCAGGCGGCGGATTGGTGGTCGTCGCGGTCAGCGCGATCGACTCCGTGGTGCCGTCGGGCAGGTTGAAGTTGAACGTGATCTTGTCGCCATTGTTCGGATTGACGGCGCCGAGATCGACGGTGGCGGCCGGCGGCGCGCCGGTCGGCTGGGTCACGGTCGCCCCGGTCAGTGATGAGCTGATCGCACCGAGCTTCAACCCGAACGATGAACCGTCCTCGGCGAGGCTGGTCACGGTGGTCGTCAATGGCGGCGACGCGACCGTCAGATGCGCCATGTTGCCGACGCCCTGATCGGCCTGACGGCGCTCGTTGATCAGTTGCTTCAGACCGGCCTGCGTACCCACGCCGTCGAGCATGACGTCGGCCGGCACCGTCGCTGATGTGTCGGTGGTGCGGCCGGAAAACAGATAGCGGTCGCCCGACTGGCTGTTGAGCAGCGACACCGCATTCGAGAACGCGGCCTGCGCCGTGATCTGGCCGGAAGTCTGACCGTTGTCGTTGAGCACGATGGTCGATGTGCTGGCAGCGCTCTTCACCGAAGTGCCGATGTCGACCAGGCCCTGCAGCGCCAGGTTAACGACGTTGAGCCTTGTATTGACGTTGGTTGCGGTGTCCTTGAACGCGTCGATGCTGCTGACCTGCGCGCGCAGGCTGAGCGCGAAGCCTCGATTGGCCCCCTGCCCGGCGTAGGTCGTCGAGACCCGGCCGCTGGCGAGCTGCTGCGTAAGATCATCGAGCTGCTTGCGGATGTTGAGGATCGAGGTCCCGATGTAGGATGTCCTGCCGTTAACGCCATCGATCGACATGATACCCTCACATGGCCTGGATCAGCGTGTCGTACATCTGCTTGATGGACGACATCACGCGCGCGTTGGCGGAATAGGCATTCTGCAGCGCAAGCAGATGCGCCATCTCGTCGTCGATATTGACGCCGGAGGCATCCGTCACCTTCTTCTGCAGGGTGTTCAGCACCACAGACTGACCGTCGGCGAGTTGCTTGGCCGCGGTCGCGGCTTCGCCCTGCTGGCTGATGAACTGCTTGGCGAAATTTGTCAGCGTGCCGGTGAACGGAGCGCCGGTAGTTCCGATACCGGTCTGCGGGGAATAGCGATAATTCCCCGACTGCAGTTGCGTGAGAATGAAGTCGGATCGCGTGGTGTCGCCCGAAGGCGTCAGCGGGCTCGTGGAAAACACAATGGTACGCGAGGGATCGCCGAGCAGCCCGAGATTGACGCTGATGCGGCCGGCGAGACCCGTCTGCTGCGACCCGTTGGCGGTGATCGCCCCGGAGAAGAGGCCGCCATTATCCGTGAACAGCGGAAGCTGTGGGTTGCCGCTGGTGAGCGACGACATTGTCGTGGTGACCGATGCCGCCAGCACGTCCGAACGGTTTGGCGCGCCGTCGTCCAGCACGCGCAGGGTCGAGCCCGACGGGTTTGAGAACTGCAGATCGCTCGCCCCTAGCGCTGCGTTGAGCTGGGAGACGACCGACGCCATACCGCCGGAAAAATCGATGCCAAGCACCTCGTCGTTCGGATCGAGCGTTGTGGTATTGCTCAGCGGCAGCACGCTCGGATCGTCGACACGCACGATCGAGAGATTATGCGTGATGCCGGTGGTGTTGTCCTTGTAGGTGACGTGAACGACGTTGCCTGACTGCAATCCCGTGAGATCGAGATCATAGCCGGCCTGCGGCAGGACGGACGCGGGAGCGGCAGTGCCTGCGGTCGTCTTGTCCGACAGCGCGCTCGACATCGCCGCCGCGAACTGGTCGATCTGCGCCTGCGCCTTCACCAGCGTGTTGTCGCGCAGCTCGAGATAGGCAGCGATCTTGCCCGAACGAATCGAGTTGGTCGACACCAGATCGTAGCTGCCGCCGTGCGGGAAGTTGATGGTGATGGTGCCGACGTTGTTCTTGGTCGGGTCGGGATTGTACAGCGTGTTGGGCGTCACCGTGCCCTGGGGATTGAACGAAAGCTGCGCCGCCTCGGTGCCGACCAGTTGCACGCCGGAATTCGTGAACACCGTCACCTGGTTGAGGTCGTTGACGACCGTTCTGATGTCCATCAGGCTCGACAACTGGGTGATGTATTGATCGCGCTGATCCAGCAGCGATGCCGTCGCAGCGTCCGTCTTGCCGTTGTTCTGGAGCTGATTGTTGATGAACGCGATCTGGGCCATCGCGTTGTTCGCCGTAATGATGGAATCGTTGATGCCCATCTCGGCGTTGGCGCGCAGAGCCTGGATCCCCTGCGTCGCCGCATTGAGCGTTTGCGCCATCGTCTGCGCGGCGCTGACGGCGCCGATCCGCGCCGACTGCGAGTCCGGGCTGGTGGACAGGCCCTGAAATGCGGTCAACAGCTTGTTGAACGCGTCCTCGATGGTGCCGGTTTCAGCCGGATTTCCGTAGACGTTCTGCAAATTTTGGAGGTAGGTCGAGCGGATATCGGCGTAGGCTGCACCGGAGGTTTCCGTGCGCAGTTGCGTCTGCAAGTACTGATCGAGCTGCCGGTCGACGCCGTGGAGCAGAACGCTCGAGCCGTAATCGCCGGTCACGCCGGCGGACTGGATGATCGATTTCCTGACGTAACCGGGCGTTTCCGCGTTGGCGACGTTCGATCCGACCAGCGAGATCGCAGCTTGCGTCGCGCGCAGGCCGGACATTGCGGTGGAGAGAGCTTGACTCAAACCCATGACTAATTGCCCATCTCAAATCGCGTCGCGAATGGCGCGTCGAACTATCGCAGCACGTTCAGGAGATCCTGCACCATCGTGTTGGAAGTCGTGATGACCTTGGTGTTGGCCGAGTACGCCTGCTGAGTGACGATCAGCTTGGTAAACTCGTCGGCGATGTCGGTGTTGGATCCTTCCAGCGACGAGCCGACGATGGTTCCGGCCTTGCCGAACAGCGCCTGTCCGGATGCGTCGGTGACTTCGAATGCGCCGCCGTTAACGCGCTTGAGGAAATTGGTGCCGTTGAACGTCGCGACCGAGATTTCGGCAAGGTCGAGGTTGCGGCCGTTGGAATAGTTGCCGACGATGCGGCCGTTGGTGCCGACGCCGACGGATTGCAACTGGCCGGCCGGGAAGCCGTCCTGCTGGATCTGGTTGACCTGCACGTTGCCGTTGGCGTCCGCGAACTGGGTGACACCGCCGGTGCCGAAGTTGATGACGGGACTGCCCAGCGCGACGCCGTTGACGACGGCATTGGTGAGCTCGATCGAAGGGATCGCCGGCGTCATCTGGCCTGAGGCAGAGAAGGTGAAATTGGTGTTGACGTTTTGCCACGCGACCTGAGTGCCGGTTGCGTTGGGATTGACCTGGTAGAACAGGTTCCAGGTGTCGGTATGGCCCGCACCGAGCGAGGCGCTGTCGACCTTGGCCCAACGGAACTGCAGGTTCACCGGAGCGCCCGAGACGTCGTAGGTCGTAACCGCACCACCCGCGATCGACTCGGCGAGGAACGTCGAATTGTCGTTGCCGACGACCTGACCGGTGCCGACGCCGCCGCCGCCGCCGCGCGTCGCCGTCACGGTGCCGGTAAAGCCGAGCGCGGCCCAAGCCGTGCTGTTTGAACTTGAGACCGAGAGATTGAAGGAGGTGCCGGAATGCAGCGTGATCGAGCCGCCGCTGATTGTGGATGCGACTGACGTTCCCTGGAGCACGTCGATCTTGCCCAGCAAGGTGCCGATGCTGTCGTCGACGTTGATCTGGTTGGGGCCGGCGGCGGTGCCCGACGCCATGAAGGTGAGGGTTTGGCCGTTGACCGTGATGGTGTCGCCCGCGACGAAGTTGGTGGAGATCGAGTTGGTGCCGGCCGCGCCGCTGAGCAGGGTCGCGGCCGTGTTCGCAACCGACGGCGTCGCTTTGTTGTTCTGGGTGGTGCCACTCCTGGAGGCGTCGGTATAGGGCGCCATAGGCGTGCCGAGCGCCAGCGGATTATGTCCGGAACTGTATGATCCGGGCACGATCAATTCCGATCCGGGAACGGAGACGTCATGCTTGGTCGTCAGCGGATAGCTGGCGAGGTTGGCGCGATAGTCGATCCTGGTGGTTTGCTGCGCCGGCAAGAAGTCGTTCTGGAATCGGAGAACCTGCGGCGAACTGCCGGACGGGTTGCCGGTGGTCGGGTCGATTGGCACACCCTGCAGGTAATAGCCGGCGCCGTTGACGAGATAGCCGCTTTTGTCGAGCTGGAAGTCGCCGCGGCGGGTATAGCGGTCGACGCCGTCGAACACCGGCGTGCCGTCGGTGAAGTTGCCAGGCTTTTGCACCGCAAAAAAGCCGTTGCCGTTGATCGCCATGAAGGTCGCCACAGAGGCCGTCTGCACGTCGCCCTGCACCGAGTTGGTGGAGCGGGATTGCGTGGTCACGCCGCCCGCGAGTTGCGCGGTCGCTGAGGTCTGTGGAATCAGATCGAGGAAGGAGGTGTCGACGCGTTTGAACGCCGTGGTCTGCGAGTTGGCGATGTTGCCCGAGACGTTTTCCAATGCGTAGGAGTTGGCGCGGAGGCCGCCGACCGCGGTGGTGAGAGCGCCGAAGATACCCATGACATTTTCTCCAAATTCGATCCGGGCGGCTCGCCGGTCCACGTAAACCCAGGCCGCGTCGGGAGAAGATGTCGCAAGCGTCGTGCCAAACAACAAAACCAATATAAATCAACGCTTTAAGAAAAAAGCCCCGGTCCAAAGACCGGGGCACATTTGCCGGGCGGGCAACAATTGCCGAGTGGTGGCCGTTACGAAGCCGACGGCCCCGCCGGGTGGAACACCAGAGCAAACCCGTCGATGCAATAGCGCAAGCCGGTCGGTTTTGGCCCGTCATCGAAGACGTGTCCGAGGTGGCCGCCGCAGCGGCGGCAATGCACCTCGGTGCGCAGAATGCCGTAGGTGCGGTCCTCGGTCTTGCCCAGGGCATTGTCGAGCGGCTGCCAGAAGCTCGGCCAGCCGGTGCCGCTGTCGTATTTGGTTTCCGAGGAGAACAGCGGCAGATCGCAACCGGCGCAGGCGAAGATGCCCTTGCGCTTTTCCTTCAGAAGCGGGCTCGAGCCCGGCCGCTCGGTGCCGTGCTTGCGCAGGATTTCATACTGCTGTGGCGTGAGCTGGGCACGCCATTCGGCGTCGGTCTTTTCCACCTCGAATTTCCCGGCGGCCTGCGCTGGCGTGGTGCGCAGCCAGCGGAAAGCGGCCAGGCCAAACAGGCCGGCTACGGATGCGAGCAGGAAACGGCGGTCGAACATGGAATTCTCCGTGCGAGGCGGGCCTAACGGTTCGCCATCAAGTACGGCCCGGAAGCGCCGAAGTTACACCGATCCGTCCCGGATCTTCTCACTTTCCTGCGAGGGAACGACCGACATCCCGCCGTCCCGGGCCTCTGCCGGCCGTGGCGGCTGTGGACGCACGGAGCGCGGCGCGACCGGCGGACGGCGCGGCGGCCTGGTTCCGGCCTGCCGGTTGGCCTCCGCCAACCGCGCCTCGCGCACCCGTTCCCGGGCGCGGGCGCCTTCGCGGTAACGGGCCAGCGCGCCCGCCGCCGCGGAATGGCCCCGCCCCCACAGGCCGATCAAATGGCCGGCTACGCGGCCGGTGGCGCCGCCCGCCCAGACCAGTTCGAATGGCGAGAACAGTTTCCAGCGGTCCTCACCCCACAGGATGCTGCGCGCGATGACCTGGCCGGCCATCGCCGAAGTGTTCAGCCCGTGGCGTCCGAAGCCGCTGGCAACCCACAGCCCTTTGCGCAACTGGCCGATCTGCGGCATGCCGTGCACGGTCACCCCGACCGCGCCGCCGAACACGTCTGATATCGGGACTTTGCCGAGCGCAGGGAAGATGGTGGCAATGCGGCGCTGAATGAGGGGGGCAAAGCGGCGCGGCCGCGCCTCCCAGGTGGTTTCCGGACTCGCCCACATCAGCCGGTCGCCGTCGATGATTCGGAAATGATCGATGCCGTCGCTGTCGGCCACCGAGCCCCTGAAGGCGATCACCTCGCCGAGCCGTTCGCCGAGCGGCTCTGTCACGGCGGCATAGCGCCAGACCGGCAGCAGCGTCTCAGACAGGCGTCGTAACGGGGCGCCGAGATGAACGTTGCCGGCCAGCACGATATGAGAGGCGCGCAGCCGCGCCGACGGCGTCACGATGCGCTTGCGAATGCCCGACGGATCGATGCTGACGACCGGGGTATCTTCGAAAATGCGCGCGCCTGCCCGCCTTGCCTGCGCGGCAAGGCCATCGATGTATTTGCGGCCGTCGATCTGGAACGCGCGCGGATAATAGATGCCGTGGAAATAGCGTGCCGTCCCGAGCTGATCGCGAACGCGATCGACCTGCCATCCCTCGACTTCAGTCTCGAAATCCTCGCTCAGCGTCTGCAGCCGGCTGATCAGCGTCTCGCCGGCATCGACGTTGGAAACCTCCAGCGCGCCTTCAGTGAGCGCAATTCCCGGCATCGCCTCTTCGGTTGCGGCGGCGCGAACGTAATCGGCGCCCTCCTTCGACAGCGCCCACAATTCGCGCGCGTCTTCGATGCCCACGCGCTCGATCAGGTCGCCGATCGGAAGACTGTAGCCCGGCATGACCGTACCGAGTTGATGGCCGGACGCGTTCCAGCCGACATGCCGGCCTTCGAGTACGGCCACGCTGGCGCCGCGTCGCGCGGCCTCCAGCGCTACCGTAAGACCGGCAAGTCCGGCTCCCACCACGCAAATGTCGACATCCAGGTCGAACGAAAGACGCGAGCGAAAAGGGCCGTCGTCGGGGCCGTTGGTCGCACTTGAGAAAGTCTCGGGCATGGCGTTTCTTACGGCCGGCTGCAGCGCTTGTCACCTCGTCCCAGACATGAGCTTGTAGATTAGTCCAGACTAAGACCGAATCGAGATCGCGCCAATGCGCCGTTTGATACTGCTGCGTCACGCCAAGACCGAACACGATGCGCCTTCGGGCCATGACCACGACCGCCGACTCGACGAGCGCGGACGGCGGGATGCCGTCGCTATCGGAACCTGGATCGGCCGGCATCCGCCTTTTCCCGACGCAGTTCTGGTTTCGACCGCGGTGCGGGCGCGGCAGACCTGGGAAATCGCACGCGACGCGATTAAGGATGCAGTGCGGGAACGGCCGCCGAAGCCGCAGGTCGAACTGCTCGATGAACTCTACGGCGCTGAGCCGACGCGGCTCCTGCGGATCATCCGCATGGCCGAGGTCACCGACCCCGCGCGCCTGATGCTGGTCGGCCACAATCCCGGCATGCATGAGCTGGCGCTGATGCTCGCCGGCAGCGGCGACGCGGCGGCGAAGAAGGCGCTTGAGGACAATCTGCCGACCGCGGGACTGGCGATCCTCGACTTTGCCACCGAGGACTGGAGCGAGGTGGCGTTCCGCCGCGGCAAGCTCGTGCGCTTCACCAGCCCGAAATTGCTGAAGCAGGCGCTGGACGATTGAGGTGCGCGGACATCCAGGCTCTCCCGTGCTAAACTCGCCACGATGCAGTTTTCGAGCGAGTTAAGAACAAGTTCGCGTAAAAGAAAGCGCGTCAAAACAAAGGGCTGGAGTCGGGTTCTGACAAATCAGAACCGGACGGGTTGCAGCGGGAGGCTCAGATGTTCAAGTCGATTCTCGTGCCGATCGATCTGGCTGATACCGATCTGGCCAAGCCCGCGATCGCGACCGCCGCAACGCTGTCGCAAACCTGGAGCGGCTCGGTACGATTGCTCAATGTGTTGCCGATGACGCCAGTGATGCTGGCGGAATACGTGCCGGCCGATTTTGACGTCCAGCAGCGCGCGACCTCGGAGGAAGCGCTCGCGATCGTGGCGCAGGAATCCGGCATCGAGGCGCCGCGCATTTCCACCGCAGTGCGGAAAGGCGGCATCTATCACGAGATCCTTGAAGAAGCGGCGGCGGTCAAGGCCGACCTGATCGTGATGACCTCGCACCGGCCGGCGATGCGGACCTATTTTCTCGGCTCCAACGCCGGCCATGTGGTGCGCTATGCCAAGTGCTCGGTGCTGGTGGTCCGCCATTAGGCCACCTGAGTACCGCGCGATTCTGGTGACCCTTCCACCCGTGCAGGACCAGCGCGAGAAGGGACGTCAGCGCCAGCACGGTTCCAAGCCCGATGGCCGGGTCGCTGGAGAGGATCGCCGCGAGCGAGGCGCCACATGCCGCCCCAGCCATTTGGGAGAAGCCGAACAAGGCTGCCGCCAGGCCGGCCTTACTACCGAATGGCGACAGCGCGGCCGCACTCGACAGCGGGCTCGCGATCCCCACCCCGAACAGAAAGATGGAAGCGGCGACGAGAAACAGCAGCAGCGAGTTCCTCACGACCATAGCCGCGAGAAGCAGCGCGACACCTCCTATAACGACCGATACCAGGCCGACCAGCGTCGCATGATAGGAACCGAACCGTGCCGAAAGTCTCGGCGCCAGCATACCTGCTCCAAACACCAGGAAAACAACGGCTGCATACAGCAGACCCAGCATAACCGGGGACAAGCCGAAGCCTTCGAGAAATATGCGTGGCGCGCCTGAGACAACGGCGTACAGGCCGGCCATCAAGAGACCTGCAGTCCTGGCAGGCGCAACGAACCGGGCGTCTCGAAGCAGGCCGAGATAGGAACCGGCAATGTCGAGCGGATGCAGGGAACTGTCGGAGGCCATCTTGGTTTCGCCGACGAATATCGTATACGCCGCCCCGGCGCAGATCGTGAAGATCGCGACAAAAGCAAACTCCGAGCGCCAGCCGAGAAGATGATCAAGCGCACTGCCCACGAGCGGTGAGAACCCCGGGGCAGCGGCCGTCGCGATCGTGATCGATGCCATCACCTTTGCCAGCGCCTGGCCATCAAACAGATCCCGGGCGATGGCGCGCGAGAGCACGGCAGCCGTACATGCGCCGCAAGCTTGCAGCGATCGGCCAACCAGGAGGCCCAACAGATCGCCCGCAAACGCGCACCAGATCGTTCCGAGCACGAAAATGCAGAGCCCGATCAGGATAGGCATTTGCCGTCCAAGTCGGTCCGACAACGGGCCCACAATCAACTGTCCGACGGCAAAAATCGCCAGAAAAACCGTAATGGTCGAAGTGACGGCCGCGCTGGAAACGCGCAGATCGGCCGCTATCACCGACAGCGAGGGCAGAAAGATATTCGTCGAAAGAATTCCCGTAGCTGCAAATGCACAAATCACTGCCCTGGACGCTATTGCTGGTCGCTGCCTGGGCGCGGTCGCAGGCAATTTGCTCAGAACGACTTCGATGCTCATGGCTTGCGTGCCTTCCGCCGATCGGGACGCTGGCCACCTTGAACAATTGATTGTTGGGTGTCGTCCTACGAATGCCGGAGAAACTCGCAAATCAACATCCGGGCCCGACCGAACGTCGCGCTCAGTCGGTCAGCGGCGTCGCATAGCCGGCGACGAGCTTGACGAGATCTGCCTGCCGCGCGGTGCCCGTCTTTTCGAACAGGCGGCTGACATGCGTCCTGATCGTCGTGTCGGCAACGCCAAATGCGATCGCGACTTCCGGGATACCGCCGACTTCGACGATCGCCAGCAACACGCGAAGTTCGGTCGGCGTCAGCTTGAACGCGCTGCCGATGGCTTGAGGCGCGGACGAGACCGCCAAGGCCGCCTTGCGAACGAACAAAGCCGCGGCAGCGGTATAGACAACACCGGCGCGGCGGCGTGCGCCCGAGGTCAGCGGCAGGGCATGGGCGACATAGCGCTCGCCATCGCTTCCGATCAGAGGAACGGCGATCCCCTTGTTGCCGAGCGCCGCATCGCCCTGCCCTGCAGCCGCAAAGACGTCTCGCAAGGCGCGGTCGACCTGCGCATCATTGGCTGCCAGCCGCCCGCCCACCGAGCTCAGAATGTCGCTGGTGCCGAGAATGGCGTTGCCGGCGGCATTGGCGTGAATGAGGCGTCCTGCCGCATCGACGAGATACATGCCCGCACCAAGCCCGTCGAGCGCATCGACGAATGTCGCCACCTCCGCCGCCTTGAACTCGAACAGCCGCCCGATCAACACGGCGCGCCTGATATGCGGGGCGATCAGCCTCATCTGTCGGCGCGCGTAGTCGTCGACCATGCCGTTTCGCTTGTGGCGGAACACTCCGAAGATGGCTGAGCTGATCACCGTCCTGTCGAGGACCGCGCTCAGGAAATCAACCAGGCCCTGAGGCTCGGCCCATTGTCGATAAAAGTCGGTCTGAGCATAGTCTGCGAAAGGCATCAGATCGGTGGTGGCAATCGGCACTTCGAGATCGCCGAGAAAGTGCCCCTCCGCAGCCGAATAGATCTGTCGAAAGAGGGCAACGGGCAACGGCCGCTCAAAGCCAACGCTGTGCGGTATCGCGGCGTGCGGCACTCCGACGTCCTTGCAGAAAAGTCCGGCGCCGGAGCCGCCGACAAAAAGGGCGACCCTTTCGAGGGTGCGCTGCCAAAGCGATGGATCAATGGCGGCATCATAAACGATGCCAATCAGGTCACTGAGCTGTTGCTGATTATGGAAAGCGCCTTCGGAGACCGACCGCAGATGTGACACTGTGTTCATTCCGAAACGCTTCCCGGTGCAGGCGTCATGATGCGCGCTTGCGTACTTGCGATGATCCGGGCTCATCGTCGCCTCAAATTATATTGATCCGGTCGCCGGGAATAACAGCCATCCTCCGAATGGAGGATGGCTGTTGGGGCTCAGGCCAATCGCGGTGCCGCGGCGCATCATTACGATCGCGCCTTACCGGCGCGGGATGGCCTGCCCCCGTCAGAAGGCGACGCGTATGCCACCCCTGGCAGTCCCGATGCGGCTCTGGTCGGACATCGCAACGCCTTCCACGGCGCCGAACAGAGCGACGTTCTTGGCGGTGTGGTAGTCGAAGCCGGCGCCGAACACCGCGCCCATCGTACTGCCCTTGCCCGGTGTCGCGAACGAAAGGTTTTGGCCGATCAGCACCGTGTTGACGGTAGTGTCGCCGACGCGTTGCTGCGCGATCACGCCGCCATGGACACTGGTCTTCAGGCTGTGATCGCCGCCGAAGAAGCTCGTCGTCTTCGACACTTCGAGTTGGCCGCGCTCCTCGAAATTCTGCAGGGTGCGGCTGCCCACCGTCAGCCCCTGCGCCGAACCCGTCTCGGAGTAGCCATCGAAGAAGCCGGCGACGTAGCGCACGCGCGCCGTCGGCGTCAGCACATAGCCGTTGCCGATCTGGTAGCGCATGCCATAGGCCAGTTCCGGACTGATGAACCAGCCGTCGTATCGCGCCTTCGCCGTCTCCGCAGCACCGTTGTTCAACACCAGCCGGTCCGACTTGTTGGAGGAGCTGCCGCCCTGCACCGTGAAATCGAAGAACTGAGCGGCCCATTCGAAGCGGCTGTAGGCGCCGGCGAACAAATAATCGGTATCGACATGCTGCGAGCCGAGATCGACCGACAGCCGTCCCGAGCCGCCGCCGATGAAGGCGCCGACCAGCCAATCCGGCCGCACCCTGCGGTCGATGCCGATCGCGCTGCTCCAGGCGGTGTTGGTGGCGCGCAAGGTGGCGGCCGTCTCGTCCTGGGTGCGCTGACCGCCGAAACTATTGGCCCATACCGTGATCGGCGCAGCGTTGCTCCAGCCGGCAGCGCTGGGAGCCTTGACGAAGCGCCCGGCATCGGTGCTCTCCGGCGCGTATGCCATCGCCATCATCGATCCGTTCGCCGACGGCGGCGCACCGTTCAGCCGGCCCTGCACCAGCGACGACACGCCGCCGGTGAAATCCATCAGCGCGCGATCGGCCAGCGCCAGCGCGGTCGGATCGAGGGTTGCGAGCGTCGTCCCGGCCGAGACCGCCGGATTGTTGTTGCCGGTGGAGAAGCTGGTGTTGAGGACACCGGTGAAATTTATGAAAGTTGGAAGCGCCACTGACGTCAGTGACGACACCCGGGTTTTGGGCGCGCTGATCGCAACGTTAACGATGTCGTCGCCAAAACCCATGTCGACCACGCCGACGATGCGCGAACCGGTCCGCAATGTCAGCGTGTCGGCGGCGGAGGTCAGCTTGATTGCGGTACCGCCAGTGCCGACGATGCTACCGGAATTGTCGATGGTGCTGCCGTTACCAAAGGAAAGGATGCCAACGTCGCCCGACACCGTGCCGGAATTGGCTATCGTGCCCCGGTCAACAAGGATGCCGCTAAGCGCTCCCGAAATGCTGCCGGAATTGGTGATGGTCGCAGCGTGTGCCGCCACACCGAACCTGCCTCCCGCAATCGAGCCGGAATTGATGCCCTTGACGTTGTCACCGAAAACAGCCGATTCGCCGCCAGACATGGCGCCCGAGTTGACGAGATCGATATTGTTCGCGCTGATCGCTCTATTGCTGCCGGAGATATTGCCGGAATTAGTGAGGTTGACGACGCCGGCCGAGAGCGCGATGTCGCGCGAGATGATGCTACCGGAATTGGTGACGTCGATCCTGCCATTACCGCCGTTTCCGGCGGCGATGCCGAATACGCCACCGGAGATGATGCCGCCGTTGTTCACGGTCGTGCGCGTGAAGGCAGTGATGCCGCTGTTCCCGCCCGAGATGGTGCCGGAATTCACCACGTTGGCGACGTCGCCTCCCCGAATGCCGGTGCCGTCTACAGCCGTGGCCTCGATGGTGCCCGCGTTCTCTACACTGGCGACACGGGCGGAAATGCCGAACTGCCCACCCGAGATGGTGCCGCGGCCGGCATTGTTCACGCTAGCGGTATCACCCTCGATGGCGGCGCTGCTTGCTCCCGCGATCGTGCCGGAGTTGTTCACGTTCAGGGAACCGAGGGAGACAACGCCTCCACGAGCACCCGCAATGATGCCGGTGTTGCGCGTCACGTTGATGTTGCCGCCATCGCGACTGACACTGACAATGCCAAAATTGTTGCCTGAGATGGTGCCGGCATTCGCTACGTTCGCGAGCGTCGTGACGTCGATGCCAGCGAATCCGCCCGAAATGGTGCCGGCGTTAGCCACATCCGCGAAGGTGAAAGTTCTGATGCCCGCCAGCCCACCCGAAATGGCGCCCGAGTTGTTCACAACGGCGGTGGCAGCCGCGATACCGTCCGCGTTGGCCGAGATTGTGCCCGTATTGACTACCTCGGCATTGGCAGCACCGATCCCGATGCCGACACCGTTTGTGCCCGGCGCCAAGATACTGCCGGCATTGTTCACCCGGGCGGTTTCGGCATTGATCCCAATCGCCCCACCCGAAATCGTGCCGGTAACCCTATTAATGGTATCGGCGAAGGTGGCGCTAATGCCGATACCGCTGACGCCGGTCGCCGTTATCGCGCCAGCATTGTCCACCTTGGCGGTGACAGCGCGGATGCCCTGCACCTCACCCGAGATGGTGCCGGTCGACCTGTTGATCACGTCGCCGAAGGTATTCGCAAGGATGCCGGCGCCGTCTGTGCGCGTCGCCAATATCGAGCCGGCATTATCTACTTTGGCAGTACCGGCGGCGATGCCCGCTTCCTCGGCCAATATGGTACCGGAGTTCGTCACGGTGGCGGGGCCCACGGCAATGATACCGGCTGTAGCGGCAATAGTGCCGAAATTATTAACCGTGCCGTCGTTAAATACCAAGCCAATGTCGGTTCCGGCCACCAGGCCACCAGACAGGACGTTGATGGTGTTGCCGCTATCGGTAAAGCTGCCGTAACCGTCAAAGCCATTTGCATTGGTCGTCGTCCCGGTACAGGTGACGGTGACATTGCTGGCCGGCGATGCCGGATCGCACGCGGCCTCGGCGCGGTCCACCGGTGCGGCCAGGGCAATCAACGGCGCCAGCCCGATTGCGTGTCGCAGCATAGAATGGGGTTGAGCCAACAATTTCATTTCCATCTCCAGATTCGTTCGATTTCGCGCTGATCGTTGGGGTACCGATCGCGCACGAAGTCCGCGTCCTACGAACCTGGGAGATGACGACCCGCTTCCTTTCTATTCGGGGTAATGAGCTATTTTAGCCACGCTGCGTGATCGCGCGTTGCGCGGTACGCGATCCGACAAACAATTTCGGCCCGGTCGATCGACCGGGCCGTTTGATGTGTAGAGCGATTAATCCGGGCACTTCACGTGATGCGCCCGAAATCCGGATCGACGCTGCCGCGCACGGCCGATTCAATCCGGCTGTGTTCGATCCCGATGTCGCGGAGCGCACGGTCGTCCAGTTCGCTCAGGGTTTGGATGGCGTAGCGGCGCGGGAAATTAATAATGATCACACATGGCCGGCGCGGGATGGCCTGCCCCCCGTCAGAAGGCCACACGAATTCCTCCCCTGGCAGTCCCGATGCGGCTCTGGTCGGACATCGCAACGCCTTCCACGGCGCCGAACAGAGCGACGTTCTTGGCGGTGTGGTAGTCGAAGCCGGCGCCGAACACCGCGCCCATCGTACTGCCCTTGCCCGGTGTCGCGAACGAAAGCCCCTGCCCGATCAGCACCGTGTTGACGGTGGTGTCGCCGACGCGTTGCTGCGCAATCACGCCGCCATGGACGCTGGTTTTCAGCATGTGATCGCCGCCGAAGAAGCTCGTCGTCTTCGACACTTCGAGCTGGCCGCGCTCCTCGAAATTCTGCAGGGTGCGGCTGCCCACCGTCAGCCCCTGGGCCGAACCCGTCTCGGAGTAGCCATCGAAGAAGCCGGCGACGTAGCGCACGCGCGCCGTCGGCGTCAGCACATAGCCGTTGCCGATCTGGTAGCGCATGCCGTAGGCCAGTTCCGGACTGATGAACCAGCCGTCGTATCGCGCCTTCGCCGTCTCCGCAGCACCGTTGTTCAACACCAGCCGATCCGACTTGTTGGTCGAGCTGCCGCCCTGCACGGTGAAATCGAAGAACTGCGACGCCCATTCGAAGCGGCTGTAGGCGCCGCCGAACAGGTAGTCGGTGTCGACACGCTGCGAGCCGAGATCGACTGCGAGCCGTCCCGAGCCGCCGCCGATGAAGGCGCCGACCAGCCAGTCCGGCCGCACCCTGCGGTCGATGCCCAAGGCGCTGCTCCAGGCGGTGTTGGTGGCGCGCAAGGTGGCGCTGGTCTCGTCCTGGGTGCGCTGACCGCCGAAACTATTGGCCCATACCGTGATCGGCGCAGCGTTGCTCCAGCCGGCAGCGCTGGGAGCCTTGACGAAGCGCCCGGCATCGGTGCTCTCCGGCGCGTATGCCATCGCCATCATCGATCCGTTCGCCGACGGCGGCGCACCGTTCAGCCGGCCCTGCACCAGCGACGACACGCCGCCGGTGAAATCCATCACCGCGCGATCGGCCAGCGCCAGCGCGGTCGGATCGAGGGTTGCGAGCGTCGTCCCGGCCGAGACCGCCGGATTGTTGTTGCCGGTGGAGAAGCTGGTGTTGAGGACACCGGTGAAATTTATGAAAGTTGGAAGCGCCACTGACGTCAGTGACGACACCCGGGTTTTGGGCGCGCTGATCGCAACGTTAACGATGTCGTCGCCAAAACCCATGTCGACCACGCCGACGATGCGCGAACCGGTCCGCAATGTCAGCGTGTCGGCGGCGGAGGTCAGCTTGATTGCGGTACCGCCAGTGCCGACGATGCTACCGGAATTGTCGATGGTGCTTCCTTTGGTGAAGGTTGTCCGGACGCCGATATCGCCCGAGATGGTACCGGAATTGGTAATGGCAGCACTAGCCGCAAAGATGCCGGTCTCCGCTCCCGATATGCTGCCGGAGTTGGCGACAATCGAATCTCCCGCGTCCATCCCGAATCTACCTCCGGCGATCCTACCCAAATTCACGACGTTGACGTTACCACCCAGAATGGCGGATTCGCCGCCCGACATGACACCCGAATTGACGAGATCGATATTGTTCGCGCTGATCGCTCTGTTGCTGCCGGAGATATTGCCGGAATTGTTGACGTTGATGGTGCCGGACGCGAGAGCGATGTCGCGCGAGGTGACGCTGCCGGAATTGGTGAGGTCGATCGTGCCATTACCGCCGTTTCCGGCCGCGATGCCGAACACACCGCCGGAGATCATACCGCCGTTTCGCACAGTCGCGCGCGTGAAGGCGGTGATGCCGGCGTTCCCTCCCGAGATGGAGCCGGAATTGATGACATCCGCGGTGGCTTGAGCGCGGATACCTTTGCCGCTCACATTCTCGCCCGATATGTTGCCTGCATTATTTACCCTAGTGGCGCCGGCGCTGACGCCGGCGTCATTTCCTAAAATGATGCCAGAATTGTTCACCGTGGCATCTGCGGCGCTAATCGCGATTCCGCCCGCAATCGTCGCGCGGATCAGGCCGGTGCTTGAATTGGTTACATCGACCGCGCTCCCGCTGCTGATCGCTTGTGTGATACCGAAGAGGTTGCCCGAATTAATCACCTTGTCCGGGCTACCGCCGATGGCCTCCACGCCCGTAATCGTGCCTGTGTTGTTGATGGCACCACCGGAAAATCGCACGGTCTGGCCAAACGATGAGATCAGGCCGTCGTTATTGATAGTGCCGTCGACAACAGCAATCGCAGATGTTCCTCCGAATATCCTGCCTGTCGCGAAGTTGTTGATAGTAGCACTAGTGATGGCATTGATGCCGATACCGGCCGCATCGGTCGCTGCAATGCGGCCCGCATTGTCGATCCTGACGGTGGCGGCTTCGATGCCAGCGTGAAAACCAGAGATGTTGCCGCTAACCCCGTTGGCCACATTGACCTCGGCATCAGACCGAATGCCAAACGCTGCAAGCCCAACAATGTCGCCTGTATTGGCAACGTTAAGAGATTTGAGGCTTGATATACCGTCGATATCGCCCCTGATGGTGCCGGTGTTGGAGATTTCGCCGATTCCGCCGTCCCTAAGAAAACTGACACCGGCACCTCCGCCCGAGATAGTGCCCGCATTAGACACCTTGGCTTGATCGACAATCAGAACACCATCACTACCGGTGATGGTGCCGCTTTGCGCGTTCGTCACCTCGCCGCTTTGCAGTTCAACGCCGACTCGCAGTCCGGAGATAATCCCAGAGTTGTTTACAGCCCCTAACAATGCCCAAAAAATTCCGCTGGAGCCTCCCGCAATGGATCCGGAATTGTTGACGGTTCCGCGGCTAAACGTCAGGCCATGGCGCGTTCCTGTCACCGAGGCGCCGGAAGCGACGTTGATGGTGTTGCCGGTATCGGTATCCGTGCCATAACCGTCGGTACCGTTGGCGTTAGTCGTGGTACCCGCGCAGGTGATGGTGGAATTGTTGACCGGCGACGTCGGATCACATGCCGCCTGAGCGCGATCGAACGCCGCGATTGGCGCGACCAGCGGCGCCAGCGCGATGGCGTGCCGCAACATAAGGTGGCTTGCGCGTAACAAGGTCATTTCCATCTCCAGATTCGCTCGGTTCCGTTGCGTTGATCGTTCACGTACCGATCGCGCACGAAGTCGGCGTCCTACGAACCTAGGAGACGGCCACGGGTCTTCATTCTATTCTGGGTAGTGGGATATTTTAGCCACGCATGCGCCATTGAACGCCGCCCGGGAGGCTCGCTCGGTTCAACGGAGCGGCGCACGACGCAAGTCGGCCCGATCGATTGACCGGGCCGTTGGCATTGCAGATCGATGAAGCCGAACGCGTCTCACATCATTCGCCCGTACATCGGATCGATGACGCCGCGCACGGCCGATTCGATTTGGCTGCGCTCGACACCGATGTCGCGAAGCGCGCGATCGTCCAGCTCACTCAACGTTTTGATGGCCTCGCGGTGCGCAAAATGAGTAACGATGCCGTTCACCCAGCGTCCGAGCAGGCCGAAAAATCCGACCGGGCCCTTCCGGGAAGCAGGCTGACCCGCCGTCTGGGATATCGTCGTCATCGTTCTTCTCCTTGCTTGCGAACGGCAAAGCGCTGCCGCCGGCGCAAACGCCGTCTAAGCGCCTGCACCTATTGAGTTCTGATTGCTTGCACCCCTCTCAGTGCAATCATGGGCTTGATGGGTCCAAAATGATCCGATACATTTCTCGGTGCAAGGAAAACATTGCTCTCGGTGCAATAATGTCGAAGTTCGAGTACTTAAAGCTTGCCGATACCGTCGCCGCCGAGATCGCCAACGGCGCGCTCAAGCCCGGCGATCGCCTGCCGCCGCAGCGCAGCTTCGCCTATCAGCGCAAGATCGCGGTCTCGACCGCGAGCCGCGTCTATACCGAGTTGTTGCGCCGTGGCCTGGTGGTCGGCGAAGTCGGACGCGGCACGTTCGTGTCTGGCGAGACGCGCCGCGGCATCGCCATGCCGGCCGAGCCGCGCGGCGCGCGTATCGATCTGGAAGTGAACTACCCGATACTGCCGACGCAATCGGCGATGATCGCAAGAAGCCTTGCAGGGCTGGAACGCCCCGAGGTGCTCGATCTCGCGTTGCGGCACTCGACCACGGCAGGCACTCTTGCCGCGCGGACCATTTCCGCCGAGTTTCTCTCCCGCGAGGACTGGTCGCCGGCCCCCGATCAACTCGTCTTCACGGCGAACGGGCGGCAATGCATCGCCGCCGCTCTTGCGGCGGTGGTGCCGAGCGGCGGCCGCTGCGGCGTCGAGGCGCTGACCTATCCGTTCATCAAGGACATCGCCGTCAGGCTTGGCGTGACGCTGGTGCCGCTTGCGATGGATGAGAACGGCGTTCGCCCGGACGCCGTGCAGAAGGCTCACCGCGAAGCGCATTTGTCGGCGCTGTACGTTCAGCCGACGATACAAAACCCGCTCGGCATGACCATGCCAGCGGCGCGCCGCGCCCATTTGCTGCGCGTGGTCGAGAAGCTCGGCCTCACCGTCATTGAGGATACGGTCTACGGCTTTCTTGACGAAGAAACCCCGATGGCCGCGCTCGCGCCGGATAACTGCATCACGCTCGACAGCCTGTCGAAGAAGGTGGCGCCGGGCCTTGCCCTCGGCTTCATCGTGTCGCCGCCGCGGCTGCGCGAACGCGTCATGTCCGCGGTTCGATCGGGCGGATGGACGGCTTCGGGATTTGCGTTTGCCGCCGGACAGCGCTTGATGGCGGATGGCACTGTTGCCGAGCTGTCACGCCTGAAACGCATCGATGCGGCACGGCGCCAGCAGATGGCGGCCAAATACCTCGCCGGATTCGATGTTCAGGCCAACGTCAAATCCTACCATCTCTGGCTGACCTTGCCCCAGCACTGGCGCTCGCAGACATTCGTCGCGGCCGCGGCCCGGCGCGACATCGCGTTGACCCCTTCGACTACCTTCGCGGTAAGTCCGGGACACGCCCCCAACGCGGTCCGCCTGGCGCTCGGCGCCCCCAGCACCGAACAGCTCGAACTGGCGCTGCGAACGTTGTCGGGAATGCTGACGGCGAAGGAAGACGTCGATACGACCGAGTAGAATTATCGGTCGCCCGCCGGGCTTGCCGGCCACTCGGCGATAAAGCCCCTCGCCTTGTACGGCTCGATCTTGTCCCATTCGTGGAGCATGCGGCGGCTGAATTCGGCGTCGGTGTGCCAGAGCGCCCGCGGCGTCTTGAAACTGTCGACCATGACCAGCATCTTTTCCACTTCCGGCCAGTGTCGGTGCAGCGTCATCGGATAGCGGCGCGCGGTCCAGGTATTGCCGAGACAGATCACGCTTCGGATGTTGGCAAGGCCGAGCGCAGCGTCGATGATCGGCAGCGAAAGAATCACGTTTTCGCCGGTGTTCATCGCGCGGTCCTCTCTCAGGATGATATCGGCCGGAACGCCCCGCGCGATCATGGCATCCGCAATGACCTCGCATTCCGACAGATCCAATCCCGGCGTCACACCGCCGCTCACGATCGCCCAGCGAAAATATCCGTCGCGCCACAGCCTGCAGGCTTCATCGACGCGCTCCTCGACATCCTCGCGCGTTCCGAATACGAACAGCAGATCGGCCGGCCGTAACGGCGTCTCGATCAGATGCCGCGTGTTGATCGCGGCAATCTCAGCCTCGGTTGGCGATCGCCTGTTTCGATCCGTCACGGCAGTTCGTTTGATAGCGAAAACGGTCCGATCATGATGCCGCGCGTCACGCGTCCGGCGAAGTCACATTTCATTTCGCCGGATTGCGAGGCGGCGGCGGGAGCAATGTCTCGGGCAGCTCATCGAACGTGTAGAGCCGCGGCTTGTTGCGCCAGATGAAGCCGCCCATCTGCCATCCGAACAGGGCGGCGAACCCGACCAGAAACAAGGCGCCCGCGAATTCACCCGTAGCGACTGCGCGCGCGAGCAATCCTGCGATCGCGATCGCGACCAACGCTAATAGCAGACAGCCGCCGGCATAGGTCATCGGCCCGATGCCGCCGACCAACGCGACCGTGCCGCGCGCGGCCTTCAGGCGCGCATGCAATTGCTCGATAAAGGCGCGGTAATCGCGGTCCTGCGGCGTCATCAGCACGACCGTGTGCCAGCTTGTCGAAAAAGCGGTGATGCGCTGGCCGCTCTTGTGTTCGATGTCGGCGCGAAACCGGCGTGACTGCATCGACATTGGCCGGTAGGAGAGACGCACAGCCACGATATCGACGTACGGCCAGATCCCGGCCTTTCCCCTCGCCTGCCACGACAGCCCTTCATCCCTGAGTTCGAATTCATGCGCCGATCCGACCAGCGATGCCTTGTAAACATAGCGGGTTCCGGGCGTGCCCTCCCCTGCTGTCGTGGCCTGTTCCGTTAATGAAGGGGGCAATTCAAAAATCCCGTTGTCGGTTGAGTGCGGCCTGCTTGCGCGGCGAGCTGGCTTTACCTTACAAGCGGGCCATGGCCGATACGACTTATTTTCCGCGTCGCCTGATCCTGGCCGGCGCGATTGTTTCCGGAGTGCTGCTGGCGCTGGCCGTGCACATGTTGGGCGCGCGTTACGGGCTCGATCTCGGCGGCCTGTGGCGAACCGACACAAGCGAATTCATGCCCGCGGGCGCGGCAATCGCGTGGTGGCTGATCGCGACCGTGGGCTTTTCCGGCGGCTATTTTACCGCCAACCTGATGCACAGCGCGGCCTCGGGCCAAATTCCGCAGCGGATGCGACAGTTCCTGATCGCAGTCGGCGTACTGATCCTTGCCGGCGCCGGACAAGCCGCCTCGGCGCCGAGCCCGGTCCCGACCGTGTCGGGCGTGCTCGCCGGCCTTGCGGCCTTATGCCTCGGCGCGGTGATGGCATTCTGCGGCGCGCATTTCGCGCTGCGCAAGGCTTAGAGAAGCAAGACTTGAGAAACTAAGCGACGACCCGCGCCCGTGGCTTCGATAGCATCGTTTCCACCTCGGCAGCGGGGCGCGGCGGGCTGAACAGATAGCCTTGCGCCTGCGTGCAGCCCTCCTGGCGCAAGAGGTCGAACTGCGCGTCGGTCTCGACGCCTTCAGCCGTGGTGATGATACCCAGGCTCTTGCCGAGGCCGGTCACGGCGCGGACGATCGCCATCGAATCATCGCGCGTCGCCAGTTCGGTGATGAACGAGCGATCGATCTTGATCTTGTCGAACGGAAAGCTGCGCAGGTAACTGAGGGACGAATATCCGGTTCCGAAGTCGTCGAGCGAAATCCGGACGCCGAAGGCGCGAAGCTCGTGCAGAACCGAGAGCGTGGCCTCGCTGCTCTGCAGCAGCACCGATTCCGTGATCTCGAGCTCGAGCCGGTGCGCCGGAAGACCCGAGGCTTTCAGCGCCTCCGTCACCGTCGATACCAGATTGGGATTCTTGAACTGCACCGGCGACAGATTGACGGCGACGCCGACATCCTGCGACCACTGGGCCGCGTCGAGGCAGGCTCGGCGCAACACCCAGTCGCCGATCGGCACGATCAGGCCGGTTTCCTCTGCCAGCGGAATGAAGTTGGCCGGAGAGATCATGCCGCGGAGCGAATGATTCCACCGCACTAGCGCTTCGAAACCGACGACGACATCTTTGGCGACGTCGCGGATCGGCTGGTAATAGACTTCGAATTCTCCGCGCTGCAGCGCGGCGCGCAAGTCGAGCTCCAGGAGCCGCCGGGCCTGCGCACGCGCGTCCATCCCGGTCTCGAAGAAGCGGTAGGTGCCGCGGCCGTCCTCCTTGGCGCGGTAGAGCGCGAGGTCGGCCTTCTTGAGGAGCTCGTCGGGGTTCTTGCCGTCCTCCGGCGCCAGCGAAATACCGATGCTGACCCCGATGACGAGTTGATGGCCGGCAATCTCGTAAGGCGCGGAAACCTTCTCCACCACGTGGCTGGCGAGCAAGGAAACGGCGGACGGGTCGCAATCGTTGCAGAACTGCACGATCGCGAATTCGTCCCCACCCAGCCTCGCCACCGTGTCGTTCTCGGTGATGCATTCGCTGAGGCGGCGGGCGACTTCTTTCAAGAGCGCATCGCCGACCGGATGGCCGAGCGAATCGTTGATGTCCTTGAAGTGGTCGAGATCGAGACAGAGCACCGCAAGCTGATCGCTGCGTTTGGCGAGCCGCAACGCCTTTTCGAGCTGCTCGCGGAACAACGTCCGATTCGGCAGATTGGTCAGCGCGTCATGGCGCGCCATGTGGGAAATCTGTTCCTGGGCAGCCTGCCATTCGGTGATGTCCTCGAAGGTCGCGACCCATCCGCCGCCCTTCATCGGCTGGTCGACGACGCGGAGCGAACGTCCGTTGCGGCCGATCGACTTGGTCACGGTGTTGCCGGCCTTGGCATCCGCTACCACCGCAGCGAAGAATTCATCGGGATCGCCGTCCCATTCGCCGACCGATTTCAGTTCGCGCAGAACGTCGATCAGCAACCGGCCTTGCAGTGGCATGCCGGACCGGTCCATCAACTCGACGTAGCGTTGGTTGAACAGCAGGATGCGGCCGTCCGCATCGAACATGCAAAGTCCCTGCGACATGTTGTCGAGCGCGGTGTCGAGCAGGACTTTCTGTTGATGCAGCTCGCCCTTGGCGCGGCGATCGATCATGGCCGCCAGCAGCGACAGCCCGAGGATGGCGAACGCCGCCACCGCTGTCAGGAAGGAAAGCGCGGTCGGTGAAATCGACAGCCCGTCGGTCCCGAGCGTCGGGTCGGGAATCAGTGTGACGGCGCCCATCGCCGTGAAATGATGCGAAACGATGGCAATCGTGAGCAGCCCGGTGGCGCCCATGGTATAGACGGGATCATCGCGACGCACGGCAACAAGAAGCGCCATGGCGGCAAACACGCTGCCAAAAACGATCGAGGCCACAACGATGCCAGGCGACCACACAATGAACGCCGGAAGCTCGAGTGCGGCCATGCCGGTATAATGCATCGCGGCGACGCCCGCGCCAATCACGGCACCACCAAACGCAACCACCGGCCACCGTGCGCTCGACAGCGCAATGCACAGACCGACAGCGACGATGCCTATCGCGAAGACCAGCGACAACAGCGTAATGGGAATGCTGTATCCGGCTCCGGCGCCGGGATCGTAGGCCAGCATCGCGACGAAATGGGTGGCCCAGATTCCGCAGCCGCCGACCGCTGCGTCGAGGCCGATCCAGATCGCGCGCGTACGGCCGCGCGAGGCCCTGGCACGATGAAACAGACTGATGGCGACTGCGCTGGCGAGCCAGCAAATGGCACCGGCGAGCACGACCAGACGCCAGTCATGCTCGGCAGTGAGGCAAGTTAGGACGCGGTACATACAGACCCCCGAAGGCCTGTAACAGCACCCTATTGGTATATTTGGCGTAACCGCCGCGACGCAGTTGCGCGGATGGTGAACAAACGCTTTTTGGCATGCCAGGCATGCCGGCACGGAGACGCCGCGCGAGCCACTTGCCCGCGCGGCGTTTTGCCTCAATGGCGCGATGAATCAGCTTGCGGCTCGCAGGTTAACCTTGCCTTCCGCCAGCGAGGTCAGCTTCTTGTCGACCGTCTTTTCCTCATCGAGCGTCTTCTGCAGGATGCTGGCGCAATCGTTGCGGCCGAGCTGCCGTGCCCACGCGACCAGGCTGCCGTAACGGGTGATTTCGTAGTGCTCGGCAGCCTGCGCGGCGTTGATCAGGGCCGCGTCCAACACGGCCTTATCAGCGATCTCGCCCGCGACATCATCGGCTTCCTCGATGATGCCGTCGATCGCCGGGCAATCGACCGCCTTCACCTCGGCGCCGTGCATACGGAATATCTCTTCGAGGCGCTGCACATGCGTCTTGGTTTCGTCGAGATGGCTCAGGAATCCTTGCTTGAGCTGCTTGTCGGTGGCCTTTTCGGCCATTTTTGGCAGCGCTTTCACGAGCTGCTTCTCGGCATAGTAGATATCCTGCAATTGATGGACGAACAGGTCGTTCATGGTCTTGATGTCTTTGGTGAACAGTCCCATTGCGGTTCTCCTTCATTTGGGAACACGCAGGGCGCAGGCCTCGTGCTGGCCGGGCGCGCGCTTCATGTTCGGTGCTGTTAGAGGCTAACTTGCTTGCGAAAAGGACGTTCCTGAAAGCCGCGAAAACGCCGCGATGGAACGGACGGAACGGCGCGGCAAAAAGTGCCCGCGGAACCGACCTCGTTGCGACTCAAATTCGTTAACGCCGCGACATATGTATGGCGTATGACAAAGGCGGCGAACGACGCCAAAAGGCATGCTTGTCAAGGGCTGCACAACGGCCCGGTTTTGGCTTATGGGTTTCGCGCACGGTGCCTCTGACCGTCGACTGTCACCCGTCGTGACAGGCCCCATCTTTACGTACTGCCGCCCCGCCGGGAGGATGAATGCATCGGCTGCTGACCGCGCTCAGGCGTGGCTTCAAGGAGAAGGTCGGCTGGAAACGGCTGGGAATTGTCGCGAGTCTTCTCATCATAGCTCTTGCGATCACCCATCTGGTGCGCACCCTCAAGGGCGTCGACACCGGGGTCATTCTGACTGCGCTGACCGAAATCGCACCGCATCGCATCGCGCTGGCTGCGCTGTGCGTGGTGGGAGCGTTTTGCACGCTGACTTTCTATGATTTCTTTGCCTTGCGAACCATTGGCAAGACGCACGTGCCCTATCGCATCGCCGCGCTGTCGAGCTTCACGAGCTACACCATCGGCCACAATATCGGCGCCACCGTGTTTACCGGCGGCGCGATCAGGTTCCGGATCTATTCGGACTACGGTCTGACGGCGATCGATGTCGCAAAAATCTGCTTCCTCTCGGGCCTCACCTTCTGGCTCGGCAATCTGTTCGTGCTCGGCCTGGGCATGGCTTGGCATCCCGAGGCGGCGTCGGCGATGGACCTGTTGCCGCCGGCCATGAACCGCTTGATCGCGATCGGCTGCCTTGCCGGCATCGCCGCCTATTTCGTCTGGCTATTGATGGGCGAGGGCCGCCGCGAACTCGGCCAGAACGGCTGGAAGGTCGTGTTGCCCTCCGCCCGGCTGACGCTGCTGCAGATCCTCATCGGCGTCGTCGATCTCGGCTTCTGCGCGCTGGCGATGTATCTGTTGATGCCGATGGCGCCGCACATCGATTTCGTTTCGCTGGCGGTGGTATTCATCCTGGCGACGCTGCTCGGTTTTGCCAGCCATGCGCCCGGCAGCATCGGCGTGTTCGACGCGGCGATGCTGGTGGCGCTGCCACAGTTCGGCAGGGAAGAATTGCTGGCGACGCTGGTGGTGTTCCGGATCCTCTACTTCCTGATCCCCTTCGGCATCTCGATTTCGATCATGGGGACGCGCGAAGTCTGGCTCAGCGTGGTGCAGCCCTGGCAGGAACGGCGCCGGCTCAGCGAAGCCTGTACGGCCAAGGCCAGGGTGCGGCAACCGATCAAGGGCCGGCAACCCTGAAGCTGGTAACGGCGTCGTTATCTGCGCCGTCTGGTGTTTTGGGCCGGAGCTGCCTCATTCTCTTATTTCTGCCTTACCACTAACGTCAAACGACGCCATGGCTGGAATTCTCCTACGTTCGATGATGTCGGCCGCGCTGCTTGCCGGCGTGCTGACTGGAATAGTCACGTCCGCGGCGGAAGCCCAGACCGCCGGCGGCTACGGGCCGCTGCAGATTTCCTGGGAGGTGCGTAACCGCTTCCGCCTGTTCCGCGAGGAGCGGGATTTCCTGCTGCATGCCGAAACCGGACGCGGCCGCAGCGTGCTGGCTTCGGAGCAGGTGCTGGCGATCCAGAGCGACGGCCGCGGCTGGGCGCGCAACACCGTGAACCGGCTCTGTATCGATCTTGCAGGCCGCGTCAGCGAGCCCTGCACGCGCGACAACACCAAAGAAAGCTATCTGACGCCGATCGATCATCCGGTCGTGATCCGTCTGACGGGCCCGGTGCCGGTCGGCGCGACCTGCGCCTGGACGGTCGACGACGGCGACGGCCCGCAAACTTCCACTTTCGACTGCGCCGAACCGGTCAATCTCCGCGTCCGCTATGGCCGCACCACAGTCGTGACCGCCGACATATCCAGCTCCGAGGGCAGTCAGCGCGCTTTCACCGAGATCGCGGTACGCGACATCTTCATCGCGGGTCTCGGCGACAGCATCGCGTCCGGCGAGGGAAATCCGGACCGTCCCATTGCGCTCGCTGATGAAGGTTTTTGCTTCCGCTCCTATCTCGGAACAGCGGCCTCGCAATATTACCGGCCGAGCCGCGCGGGGTATAAAGGCGGACGGGCCTGCGAGGCGCCCGATTCCCTCGCCGTATTGCAGCGGCAGAGCGCGCTCTGGTTCAACCCTGCCTGCCACCGTTCGCTGTACAGCTATCAGACCCGGACCGCACTGGCCCTTGCCATACGATATCCGCACATCGCGGTGACCTATCTGCCGCTGGCCTGCACGGGCGCCACGATTGCCGATGGGCTGTTCGGCTCGCAGCGCGCCCGCGACTGCTTGCCGTCGAAATCGGGCGGTGCGTGCCAGGGCACCGTCAACGGGCAACTAGCCGAACTGCGTGAAGCCGTGACCGCCGCGAAGCGCCGCCAGCCGGACCGCCAGCTCGACCTGGTGCTGCTGTCGATCGGCGCCAACGACATCTATTTTTCCGGCCTTGTCGCTGACGTCATCGTGGACACGACGACCGAACGCGCGCTGTTTCGGCGCAGCGGCGTGATGGCCTCGGTGGACGACGCACGCAGTGCGATGACGCGGGACCTGCCGCAGGGCTTTGCCAAGCTGCGCGAGGCGCTGAAGCCGCTTCTCGGCGGCGACCTGTCGCGGGTGGTCTACACCGCCTACGCCAATCCGACGCTGTCGAATGGCGGCGCGCCCTGCCCCGGCGGACGCGCCGGCTTCGACATTCATCCCTCGTTCAATGCCCAGCCGCAGCGGCTGGCGGCCGTGTCGAACTTCGTCGAAAGCGAATTCCTGCCGCAGTTGCGAGCGCTGGCGCTCTGTGAGGGCGGCATCCTGTGCCGCAATCCGCGCGCCGACCGCATGACCTTCGTCGACAGCCATCAAGCCAGTTTTGCCAATCACGGCTTCTGCGCACGCGCCGAAAACGACCCCGAATTCGACCGGCAATGTTTCTCGGCGACCGGCGACAGCTTCGATCCCGATCTCGTCACGGCCGCCAACCAGCCGATGCTGTGCGGCCGCAGCGCCGGCGAGTACCGCGCCTATCTACCGCGGGCGCGCTGGATCCGCGACGCAAACGACAGCTACTTCGCGGCGATGACCTACCCGCAGGGCCTGCCGGCGTCGCAGCAGCCATCCGATATTCATGATGCGACCTGGGGCGTCTTGTCCGCGGTCTATGGCGGCGCGGTGCATCCGAGCGCCGAGGGCCACGCCGCGATGGCCGATGCCGCCGTGCCGGCGGCCGCGGCCGTGCTGCAGCTCGATGCGGCGGTGCCTGAAGTCACCTCGCAACCAATGCAGCCGATACCGGTTTTGCCGGGCGTGCCACGTCCGCCAGGCAGAACCGGATTGAACTAGCGCGCAGGTGCAGTAACTGGCGCCGGCGCCATTGTCTTCTTGGGCACTGCCGGGGCCTTTGCCGAACCTGCGGGTTGCTTCGTGACCGCGGCATGCGCCGGCAGATATTTTGCGATGACAGCAGGATCGACCTGCGCCAGCGCCGTATCAGGCAGCCGGGTCCATACTTCATCCTTGCCGAACAGCGAAATGCCGAGATAGCCGCGCATCGTCAGCGTCTGCCCATCGGGACTGAGCGTCATCTTCGCCTTGTAGATCTTGCCATCGCGCGGATCGAGCACGTTGCCATTCTCGTACTTCAATCCCTCGCGCTTCATGTCGCGGATGAAGGAGAGCCCGAGCCACGGCGCATCCTTTCGATCGTCAGTGCATTTCGAGCAGGTCGGATTGGGAGCATCGCCGGGTTCGGAAAAGAGCTTGGCGAACGCGCCTTCGAAGGTGCCGTTGCGATCGACGACGAGAAACCATCCGACCGGCTTGCCCTTCTCGACCTTCTCCCACAGCCCGGCGGCAGAAGGTTCCGCCGGCTGCGCGGCGAGTTCACCGGCGAACGCGAGCCCGATCAGAAGCGGGAGTATCAGTTGAAATCCGGCCAGCTTGCGCATCGTCATCACCTGATCAATTCGCTAGAGGAATGGCCGCAGACTAAGGCCATTTCGCGGACGGTTCCAGCGACGATCGCCGCGCGCCCCGACAAAGCTCCGCGAGCCCAACTGTCATTTTTTGGGAATCAGCTGACCCCGAGTTTCTTCTGCAGGCTCGACGACGAGGTGGTGTACTGGAACACCAGCCGCTTGTCCGGATAGACGTAGCGGTGCGCCTTCTGCGCCATCAGCGCGCCCTCATGAAATCCGCACAGAATCAACTTGAGCTTGCCGGGATAGGTGTTGATGTCGCCGATCGCGAAGATGCCGGGAACATTGGTTTCGAACGCCGCGGTGTCGACCGGCACCAGATTGTTCTCGAGCGCGACGCCCCAGTTCGCAACCGGACCGAGCTTCATCGTCAGCCCGAAGAACGGCAGCATCGTATCGCACTCGATCCTTGAGACCGCGTTGTCGTTGCCCTTCATCATCGCCGCGGACAGCTTGCCGCCCTCGCCTTCGAGCGACGTCACCTGACCGATCTTCAGATCCATCTTGCCGCTCGCGACCAGCGCACGCATCTGCTCGACGCTGTGCGGCGCGGCGCGGAAATCGTCGCGCCGGTGCAACAGCGTCACGCGCTTGGCGATCGGATGCAGATTGAGCGTCCAGTCGAGCGCGGAATCGCCGCCGCCGACGATCAGGATGCTCTTGTCGCGGAACTGCTCCATCTTGCGCACGGCATAGAATACCGAAGTGCCCTCATACGCCTCGATGCCCGGCACCGGAGGACGCTTCGGCTGGAACGAACCGCCGCCCGCGGAAATCACCACCACCTTGCACTCGAACACCTTGCCGGCATCGGTGGTCACGCGGAACAGCCGATCGCCGATCTTCTCGATCGTCTCCACCATCTCGTTGAGATGGAAGGTCGGACCGAACGGTTTGATCTGCTCCAGCAGTGCGTCGGTGAGGCCCTGCCCGGTGACGAAGGGAATGCCGGGAATGTCGTAGATCGGTTTCTCCGGGTAGAGTTCGGCACACTGGCCGCCGATCTTGTCGAGGATGTCGACCAGATGCGCCTTCATGTCCAACAGGCCCAATTCGAAGACGGCGAACAGGCCGCACGGACCTGCGCCAATAATCAGCACATCGGTTTTGATCGCTTCGCTCATATCAGCTTCTTTTCGGTTGAACCTGGCGAAATGCCGCATCTGTCTAGCCAAGGCAGCGGCAACAGGAAAGCCAAATATCGCGCTCCTGGCCGCGGCAACCCCTTGCCGTCACTCGACAAGTGGGCTGTAAGGAAACGAGACTTTCGGAGATGGCCCCGTGAATGCCCACTTGCGTCCCGACGCGCCCCCGCGTCTGGAGGATTTTCCGTACCGATTGTCGGACAACGTAAGATTTGCCGACCTCGACCCCAACCAGCACGTCAACAACGCAGTCTACGCGACCTATTTCGAAACCGGCCGCGTCACGCTGATGAAGGACCGCAGCTACGGGCTGATGCCGGACGGCGTCACCTGGATCATGGTCCGGCTCGACATGCATTTCCGCGCTGAATTGCGCTGGCCTGGCACGATCGAAATGGGACTGGGCGTCGTCAAGTTCGGCCGAACTTCGGTCACCTTCGATCAGGTGGTTTTCTCCGAAGGCAAATGCGTTGCATCGGCGCAATCGGTTTCGGTGCTGCTTGACGAAGCTACGCGCAAGCCAACGCCATTGACGCCGGAGATCCTGGCCAATTTTGAGCGCTGGATTCGCCGCGGAGCAAGACCGGCATGATGCGCGCGGTGACGTCTTCCAGAGTTCAGGCCTGCCGTTCCGGCGTCGACACCACGAGGCCGTCGAGGTCGTCGCTCACCTTGATCTGACACGACAGGCGCGAGTTCGGCCGCACGTCGAAGCCGAAATCCAGCATGTCTTCTTCCATCGGAGTCGGCGCGCCGACCTTCTCGCGCCAGGCCTCGTCGACATAGACGTGACAAGTTGCGCAGGCGCAGGCTCCGCCGCATTCGGCTTCAATGCCTGGAATGGCGTTGCGGATCGCGGCTTCCATCACGGTCGCGCCGTTCTCGACTTCAATGGTTCGTTTTTCGCCCGTGTGGTCGATAAAGTGGATTTTGGCCATGATCGCTCGTGCTGCCGGATAGGTAAGGAGTCCCGGCAGTCCTATAACGGGTCGATCCGCGCAGCGCCAGCGGTCGGGAAGAAAACCTGAGGCAGCATTTTACCGGGATTTTGGCCGATCCGGACCGCTTTCCGATCAGGAACGATGCAGAACCGCTTCGATCGCTGCCCGCGCCTGCGCAACGGCCTCGTCCAGTTCGGCGAGCGGCGCTGATGCATTGGAGCCACCAGCGATTGCCGCCTCCAGCCGGGCTGCAGCGTCGGCGACCGCAAAAGCGCCGATCGCACGGGCCGAGCCCTTGAGCGTGTGCGCCAGCGTCCCGGCATCCGCAGGCATGGCGGCGAGCCTGTGCACCAGTCTTGCCGATTGGGCCGAGAACATCGTCAATACCTCCCGCTCGAGGCCAGCATCGCTGAGCGTCATGCGGTCGAGATGTTCGAAATCAATCGGCCCGTCGCCGGGAACCAGCGGTGGCGATGGCATCCATTCTACCCGTTCGAGATGAAGCGGCATGGCAAGGTCCGGATCGCCCTGCCGCGTGATTCCCGGAGGGCATTTTGGTCAGCCAATCACGACAGCAGTTAACGGAACGTTCTCGGAATGCGCCGCAACTTTGCCTTGCTTTTGTCGACAATCCGCCTTGATTCCAGATTCGGTTCCAAAAAATTGTGTATCCTTAGGGCCTTAAGGAACAAAGCTGTTAACGATGATTAAGAATGTCTTAATCACGGCCATTTCATTCGTATCGCTCAACCAATAGGATGTTCGCGGATGAGCGGACAAGCTGCCGGCGGGCATGCTTGCGGTCCGCGGGGGATTATGAATCCGGCTTCGAGCTTGCGGGGGCATTTTTGCCAGAGCGGCCGGATGCGTAAGTTTAAGAGGGCTCGGACTGCACATGGCGAACAATCCCAAGAAGGTCAAAGATCCCACTGAAGTCGCGCTCTCCGCCATTCAGGAAGCGCTCAACATCAGCGATACGACCGTCGACCCCAGCCGAAATTCGATCGGCGGCGAACTCACGCAGCCGATCATGCCCACCGCCGCGCCGCCCTATTCAGAAACGCAGTTCGACACGCGTGCAGGCGCCGAGCGGCCGGCGTTTGATTCGATCGAAGAGCCGCGCGGCCCCCGCCGCGCCGCCAACGACGATCGCGAAACCATCGGACAGATTCTGCAGGCGATCCAGAAGAACCATCCTGCCCGCAGCGTCTACACGCTTGCCACCGTGTTTGGCGGCGTCTGGGTGCTCGGTTGCGCCCTGCTAACCGCCAGCTTCCTGCCCTCGCTGCAGGCGGCGATCGGACAGAGCGGCGGCGTGCTGGTGCTCGCCGGGCTTGCGGCGTTGTTCTTTGCGCCGGTGCTCTTGTTCTACTTCCTCGCCAGCCTTGCCTGGCGCGGCCAGGAAATGCGGATGATCGCGCAGTCGATGGCGCAGGTCGCGATCCGCTTCTCCGAGCCCGAGGGGGCCGCCGCCGATTCGATGGTGACTGTCGGTCAGGCAATCCGCCGTGAAGTCGCAGCGATGGGCGACGGCGTCGAGCGCGCGATCGCGCGCGCCGGCGAGCTGGAAACGCTGGTCGCCAATGAAGTCGCAGCGCTGGAGCGCGCCTATAGCGACAACGAAGTTCGCATTCGCGCGCTACTGCAGGACATCGCCCATCAGCGCGACAATCTGGTCGGCCAGGCCGAGCAGGTTCGCAGCGCCATCTCCGGCGTCCAGATCGACTTGCGCCACGACATCGCGCTGATCTCGGACGCGATCGCCTCACGCGTCGACGAGGTCGCAAAAAGCATCACCGGCGCACTGGAAGAGCGCGGCCAGCACATCACGAGCGCCTTGAGCCATGCCGGCGACAACATGATCCTCGCGCTCGGGGAGCGCGGCGGCGACCTGCTTGATCGTCTGGAAGAAGCCAGCGCCGAGACCACGCGTGCCGTGCTTGACGCTTCCGAGCGGCTGACCACCAGCCTCAACTTCAAGACCGGGCACGTCCATGACGAGTTCGTCGATCTGGCCGATCGCGTCCATGAGATGCTGAACGAGCGCCTCGATCGCATCACCAGCGAATTCGAGCAGCGCTCCTCGACCATCGTCGACGGCATCTCGGACCGCACCGAGCAGGTCCACGACTCCCTGAAGAATTCGTCCGACTCGCTCTTGCTCGAACTCGAGTTGCGCTCAGGTGATCTCGTCAGCAAGATCGACGACGCCGGCAACCGCCTCGCGAGCCGCATTCTCACCTCCGGCGACAAGGCCAGTGACGCGCTGGACGTGACCGTGAACACGCTGGTTGCCAAGGTGATCAGCCAGACCGAGAACGCGCACGACAGCCTCGCCCTGCAGATGAACGCTTTCGACGAGCTGGTGAAGAACCAGGGCTCGGAACTTTCGGAAAAGTTCGCCCGCGACAGCGGCACGCTGGGCGCGCTGATTACGCGGCACATCTCCGAATTCGACCGCACCGTCAAAACCTTTGGCGGCGAGATCGTTGAGCGTATGGGCCAGCGGACCCAGGAGATATCAGACAACCTGAAGAATTACGTCGACACTTTCGACACCCGCCTGGTCTCGAACAGCGGCGAGATCACCGCTTCGCTCGATCAGCGGCTGCTGCAGTTCGAAACCCAGCTCGGCACCCGGGTCAACAGTCTCGACGCTTCGCTCGACAACAAGATCAAGTCGTTCGACGAGACCATCGACGGTCGCCTGAAATCGCTGGAAACCACTTTCGACACCCGCGCCAAATCCGTCACCGAAACCATCGACGGCCGCCTCGGCACGCTGGCAACCTCGTTGACCGATGGCGCGGCGCAGGCGATCCAATCGATCGACCAGCGGCTCACCCTGCTCACCTCCTCGCTGACCGAGGGCACTGCACAGGCGATTGCCGCGGTCGACCATCGCATTGCCAACGTCACCGAGACCATCGACTGTCGCAGCGCCCATTTGACCGACATCATCCAGGCGCGATTCCAGGAAATTCATCAGGGCATCGAAACCCGCGTCGGCGACATTGCCAACGGCGTCGAGACCAGGGTCGGCGGCATCGCCAGCGACATCGACACCCGCGTGGCGCAATTTGAGGATCTGCTCGGTTCGCGCATCGAGGCTGTGGCCGGCCGGATCGAAAGCAGCGGCCGCCAGGCCAGCGAAGATCTGATGTCGCGCGCCGAAATGCTTTCCTCCGGCATCAAGTCGCATGTCGAGGACGCCGAACGTTCTCTGACCAACCTCGTGGTCAATACCTCCGAGACCATCCAGACCGGTGCACGCAGTGCGCAGCAGGCGCTGCTGACGGTTTCCTCCGATGTCGGCGCGCAGCTCAAGCTGACCTCGGCCGAGGTCGAGGCCGCCCTCACCGCGGTCGGCACCGGCGCGGCCACTTCGATCCTGGCCAGCGCCAAAGATGCCCAGACCACGCTGGTGTCCGCGTCCTCCGAGGCTGCCGCCCAGATCAAATCTCTTGCCGCCGACGTCGAACGCACCCTCTCGGCCGCAGGCGACGCCACCGCCGCATCGGTTCTCGCGCGGCGCGCGCGAGGCGCAGACCACGCTGGTGACCGCGTCCGCCGACGCCGCAAGCCACGTCAAGTCGCTCGCCATCGACGTCGAGCGCTCGCTGTCGGTCGCCGGGACGGCAACCGCCGAAGCCGTTACCGCAGGTGCCCGTGAAGCACAGAGCACGTTGGTCGCCGCCTCTACCGAGGCCGCCAATCAGGTCAAGTCGCTTGCAGCCGACGTCGAGCGTTCGCTGTCGGTCGCCGGCACGGCAACCGCCGAGGCCGTCACCGCGGGAGCCCGCGAGGCGCAGAGCACGCTCGTTGCCGCCTCCAACGAGGCCGCCAATCAGGTCAAGTCGCTTGCGGCCGACGTACAGCGTTCGCTCTCGATCGCCGGGACGGCGACCGCCGAGGCGATCACGGCAGGCGCCCGCGCGGCTCAGAATACCCTGATGAACGCGTCCGCCGACGCATCGACCCAGGTCAAGGCGCTCGCCGCCGACATGGAGCGTTCGCTCTCGATGGCCGGCAATGCCACCGCTGAATCGATCACGTCGGGCGCACGCGAAGCCCAGAACGCGTTGATCACGGCATCGACGGAAGCCGCCAACCACGTCAAGTCGCTGGCGATCGACGTCGAACGCACGCTGACTTCCGTCGGCACCGACACTGCGGCCTCCATCCTCGGCACCGCGCGCGAGGCCCAGAACTCGTTCTCTGCGACCTCTGCCGAGGCAGCTAACCAGATCAAGGCGATCGCCGCCGACATGGAGCGTTCGCTCGGCGTCGTCACCGCCAGCACGACCGATACCATCCAGACCACCGCGCAGAACGCGCAGAGCGTGCTGGTTGCCGCAACGAACGAGGTCAGCTCCAAGGTCAAATCGACCTCGGCCGATATCGAACGTTCGGTACTCGCCGCGAGCAGCAATTTCGGCTCGACGATGACCGGCAAGACCGACGAAATCGTCACCTACGTCCAGCAGCAGACCGACCGTCTGGCGCAGATCGTCGACAGCCGCCGCGGTTCGTTGGTCGAGGCGCTCAGCGCCAGGACCACGCAACTGACGACAGACATCGACCGTGTCACCGGCGACGCCCTGAAATCGATCGAAACACGCGGTCAAGCGTTCTCGCAATCGATGTCGACCCACGGTTCGGAAGTCGCGCGCACGATTACCACCGCAGGCGATCTCGCCACCGGCGCGGTAGCCAAGTCGCTGAAGGACCTCGAACAGGCGTCGCGCTCGGCCATCGACCAGTCGCGCCAAGTATCGATCGCCGCCGTCACCGAAATGCAGGAGACCAGCAAGATCCTGCGTACCGACACGGTGGCGCTGTTCGAGCGGCTGCGTGAAGGCAACATCCTGCTGCAGGAAGTGCTCACCGGCGCCCACGACAATCTCAACTCGCTGGAACGCGCGCTGGTGACCCGCGTGGCCGACTTCGTATCCGCGATGAACGATGTCACCGCGCGCAACGGCGTCGCGACCCAAACGCTGGAAGACCAGTTGACCGTGTTCAACTCCAAGACGACGAAGGCGCTGGAGGATCTCGGCGCGCTGTCGAGCGAGTTCGAGAAACACGGCAAGGAACTGGTCGAAGCAGCCGGCGTGGTCGAACAGGCCAACCGCTCCACCTCGACGTCGGTCGCTGACCGCAAGTCGCAGCTCGAATCGCTGGTGACCACCATCGACCTGCGGACAACCGACCTCGACCAGCGGCTGTCGCGCTTCACCGGCCTGCTCGACGAATCGCTTGCGGCGGCGGAAGAACGCGCGCGCGATATCGCGCGTGTCGTGGCGGAAACCGCCGGCGCAGGATCGGCCGCGATTAGCCGCCAGTTCGAAGCCGTGCGCGCTGCGGCCGAAAACGAGCGGCAGCAGACCCTCGACGCCATGAATGATCTGTACCAGCAGAGCACGCACGAAACCGATGCGATGTTCAAGCAGTCGACCGAGAAGTTCGCTGCGATGGTACAGTCCATGAAGCAGATGGCCGCCGAAATGCATCAGGAGCTCGAGGCGACGCGCAACGAGCTGCGCCGCGGCGTGCTCGAGATGCCGCAGGAAGCGGCCGACAACACCGCGCAGATGCGCAAGGTGATCGTCGACCAGATCGAGGCGCTTGCGGAGCTCAACCGTATTGTCGCGCATCATGGCCGCGGTCTCGACGTCGTGACTTCCGGCCGCGCCAGCGTGCAACGCCAGGAAGAGCCCGTGATGGCAGCGGCCGCCGGCGGCCGCAACGAAGTGCGGATGCGCGACGCCGGCAGCGCATCGACGCTACCGCCGCCGGATCTCGGCATGCCCGCCCCGCGCCGCGCCGAAGCCCCGCCGGTCAGTCCGGTGAGCCAGGATGCCGGACGCGGCGATGGATGGCTGTCCGACCTGCTCCACCGCACCGACGCAGGTACAGGACGTGAGGCTCCCCGTGGCCGCCCGCCGCAAACCCCGGTCAATCCGCTGGAGTCGCTGTCGCTCGACATCGGCCGGCTGATGGATCGCAACCTCGCCGCCGAAATGTGGGATCGCTACCAGCGCGGCGAGAGCAAGGCGTTCAGCAAGCGCCTCTACACGCCGGCCGGCCAGAAGGCGTTCGATGAAGTCGCCCGCAAATATCGCGCCGACCGCAGCTTCAAGCAGACGGTCGATCGCTATATCGCCGAGTTCGAACGGCTCTTGGACGAAGTTGCACGCGAGGATCGCGGGCCGCAGGCGCTGCGCGGCCACCTCACCTCGGAGACCGGGCTGGTCTACACCCTGCTCGCTCACGCAGCGGGACGGCTGGGGTAAGGCTCAGACCATTCTAGAACGCGAAACGGAGGCAGTGATGCCTCCGTTTTTCTTTTCAGCACGGATGAAGGGTACGACCGACGGCCTCGCAAGCTTGCAGTGCGACCGACCGATCGACACCCTCGCTACTCCCCACCTTGCAGCACGTCTCGGCTCTGGATATATATCTGGAAATATCTAAATGGAGTGCCGCTTTGGCCAATACCGCACAGAAGAGAGCCATACGGAACTATCGGACCCGGCTGGTCAAGCGCGGCATGGCGCGATTTGAGGTTCTCGGCCTCGACGCCGACCGCGACCTGATCAGATCCCTGGCCAGACGCCTGGCGGAGAACGATTCCGACGCCGCACGGATTCGGGCGGCTGTAACCCAGACCGTGGCAGGCGAACCTCCAAGGAAAGGTGGCATCCTCGCCGCATTGCGCCGCTCGCCGCTGGTCGGGGCCGACCTCAATCTCGCCCGTACGCGCGAAACCGGCCGCAAGGTCGTCTTGTGACGCGCTATTTGCTCGACACCAACATCATCAGCAATGTCACGCGACCAAATCCGTCCGCATCGCTTCTCACATGGATGTCGGAGCAGGTTGACACCGATCTATTCACCTCCGCGCTCACCGTTGCAGAAATCCGACGTGGGCTGCTGCAAAAGCCCTCCGGAAAGAAGCGCGCCCTGCTGGAAGCCTGGTTCGCGGGCCCTGAAGGTCCGCTAGCGTTGTTTGCCGGCCGCGTGCTCGCCTTCGATGAGAAAGCAGGCCTGATCTGGGCGCGGCTTATGGCCGATGGCACGGCCAAAGGGCGGCCACGCAGCGCGCTTGACATGATCGTAGCCGCGATAGCTGAGGCCAACGGCTGCGTCGTCGTGACCGACAATGAAAAGGATTTTGCCGGATTGAAGTTCATCAATCCGCTTCGGGCCCTGAGAACACGATAAACAGCGCGGTCGCACCCGATCGCTGCTTGAGCCTCGATAAGCAGACTAGTGGCCTACTGCCGCTTCTGCCCGCTCGGTGGCCTCGCCGGTGGCGCCGGTGTCGGCGGCGGCGCCGCCGCCTGGCTGTTGCTGCTGCTCCCGCCGCCGAAGATCACTCGGGTCGGATTGCGGTCGAAATTGTTCACGGCGCGGCTGATGTCGGAGAGGGTGCGGCGGCCATCGGCCATCAGCGCTCCCGACCGCTTGTCGAAATCCTCGGCCAATTCGCGGATCGACTTGACCATGAGATTCAGTTCGCCGCCGGCAGCGCCGCCTGCGATGGTGTTGAGCCCGAGCATGAGACTGTCGGCTTTGCCTATGACGCCATCGACCTTAAGCATGACGTTGTCGATCTTCTCGGAGTTGCGCGCGAGCGCTGCCGTAAAGGTCTCGAGGTTTCGCAGCGAGTTCTTCACCGATTCCTGATTATCGGCGACAAGCCGGTTGACGTTCTGCAGCGTGGCGCGGATCGACTCCGTGACATCCTGCAGCGCGCTTGGGTCGGCGGTCAGCATCGGCACTCCATCCTCATCGAGCGGCACAGCAGGAGCGGTCTCCTCGCCGCCCTTCAGCGAGATCGCCGCGACGCCGGTTAGCCCCTGGAATTCGAGACCGACGAGCGTGTCTTTCCGAATCGGCGCGTTGTTCTCGACCATCGCCAGTGCGACTACGCGCCGCGGATTGTCGAGTTTGACCGAGACAACCTCCCCTATCCTAATACCGTTAAAGTTGACGCTGCCGCCGTTGCGCAACCCGGACGCCGGGCCTTCGAACACGATGCGGATCGGGCTGCGCTGCTTGGTGGTGTGCAGGCTCTGAAACCACAGCACGAAGCCGAATGCGGCGGCGATCACCGCCAGCGTGAAGGCCCCGATCAGGACGTAATTCGCCCGCGTTTCCATAATTCAAGGTACTCCGAATCAGATCTATCCAGCGTCGGCGATAGACCCGTCATTTATCTCATGTTTGAGCACGATCTGATCCGAAAAACCGATCACACTTTTGGGGCCCCTAGCCCATCACAGCGCGGGCGCGCTTGCCGTGAAAATATTGCCTCAGCCAGGGATGCTGCGAGGCCTGCATGTCGGCAATCGATCCTGCAGCAATGATCTTACCGTTCCCTAAAACCGCGATGCGGTCGCAGGCCGTATAAAGGCTGTCGAGATCGTGAGTTACCATGAAAACCGTCAGGCCCAAAGTACGCTGCAGGGTGCGCACCAGCTCGTCAAAATCCCCGGCGCCGATCGGATCGAGCCCTGAGGTCGGCTCGTCCAGGAACACCAGCTCGGGGTCGAGCGCCAGCGCGCGCGCCAGCGCCACGCGCTTGATCATGCCGCCCGACAGTTCCGACGGATAGCGATCGGCGACTTCGGGCCGCAGGCCCACCATGCCAAGCTTGGCCACCATGATCTCGTCGAGCAGCCGCTGCGAGACGTTGAGATATTCGCGCACCGGAAACTGGATGTTCTGCCGCACGGTAAGAGAAGAAAACAGCGCGCCTTGCTGAAACAGGATGCCCCAGCGGCGCTCGACGCCGCGGCGTTCGGAGGCGCTCGCCGCATCGAGATCGACGCCGAACACCTCGATGCGTCCACTGAGCTTGGGCACGAGGCCGATGATGGTGCGCGTCAGCACCGATTTTCCGGCGCCCGACGGGCCGACAAATCCCAAGATCTCGCCGCGCTTGACGTCGAGGTTGAGTCCGTCGAGCACCCGCGTCTTGCCGAACTGCACGGTGATGTCGCGGACCCGGATGATGGCGTCGGAGATTTCGTCCGCCATGGTCACATTCCGATCGACGCGAAGAAGATGGCGAACACGCCGTCCATCACGATCACGAAGAAGATTCCCTTCACCACCGAGGACGTCGTGTGCTGCCCGAGCGATTCAGCGCTGCCCTGCACGGCCAGTCCCTCGACGCAGGCGACGATGCCGATGACAGCCGCCATCACCGGCGCCTTGATGAGACCAACGACGAAATGGTCGATCGAGATGGCATCGCGCAGCCGCAGCAGGAAAGCCTCGGGCTCGACCCCGCCATAGAGCCACGCCACCAGCCCGCCGCCGTAAAGCGCCGCCATCGCGCCGAGGAACGCCAATATCGGCAATGCCAGCACCAGCGCCAGCATCCGCGGCAGGATCAAAACCTCAATCGGATCGAACCCCATGGTGCGCAGCGCGTCGATCTCTTCCCGCATCTTCATCGAGCCGAGCTCGGCGGTGTAGGCCGAGCCCGAGCGGCCGGCTACCATGATCGCCACCAGGAGCACGCCGATCTCGCGCAGCACCAGCACGCCCAGCATGTCCACCACGAAGATGTCGGCGCCGAATTTGCGGAAATGGAAAATGCCCTGTTGCGAAATGATACAACCAATCAGGAACGTGATCAGCACCACGATCGGCACCGCGCGCCAGCACACCTGCTCCAGGTGATGGATGGTCGAGGTCAAGCGGAAGTGGCGGGGACGAATCAGGACACGGGCGGCCGCGGCGAGCACCGCGCCGAGCATATCGATCAACCCGATCAAAGTGCCGCCGATGCCGGCGACCGCGCGGCCGATCTGCTCCAGCATGCCTGATATCGTCAGTCGGTCGGTCTCGACGATTGGCTCGGCCTTCACCCGCCGCACCTCGTCGACAAGGCTGGAATAATTGGCCGAAAGCCCGGCGATCTGGGCCTCGACGTCGCCATGGGTCAGGCTGCGGCGCAGCCGCTCGATCAGCCAGGCGCCAAACGTGTCGAGCTTCGACACCTGCGAGACGTCGATGGAGATGTTGGGCCGGGTGCCGCTGAGCTTCTCGGCGTCGGCGACCATTCGTTCCAGCACCGGCGCAAAGCGCGCCGTCCAGGAGCCGGCTGCACACAGCGCCAGCCCGTTGCCCCTGGCTATCCGCTCCAATGTCGGGTCGCCGCTCACCAATGCCCACCCCTCGGCCGATACCGATGCGAATCCCTTGGGTTCCGCACGCCGTATTGCCTTGTCGAATCTGTCCCTAACCAGCCATAGTTGGTAGCGGCGGGCAAGCTTGCGGTTCAGAAAATTGCCAGATTTTAAAATGACTTCCGGCCTATCTCGAAAGCTTGCCGTCAGCATCGAACGCTGGCCCATCGCAGGCGCGTTCACGATCAGCCGCGGCGCCAAAACCGAAGCGGTCACCGTCGTCGCTGCCGTGAGCCACGGGGACTGTGCCGGGCGCGGCGAATGCGTGCCCTACCCGCGTTACGGCGAGACGGCGGAAGCGACGCTTGAAGCCCTTAATGCGATGCAGGAACCGCTTGCCAAGGGACTGGACCGAGCGGCGCTGCAGGCGGCGATGCCGGCCGGCGCCGCCCGTAACGCGCTGGATTGCGCGCTATTAGACTTCGAAGCCAAGAGCTCCGGCCAACGAGTCTGGACCCTGCTCGGACGGCCGGCGCCGCGCCCTTGCACCACCGCCTTCACGATTTCGCTGGGCACGCCGGAGGCGATGGCGTCGGCAACGGCCAGGGCCGCGCATCGGCCGCTCCTAAAGATCAAGCTCGGCGGCGATGGCGATGACGCGCGGATATCAGCGGTTCGCAAGGCGGCTCCCGATTCCGAATTGATCGTCGATGCCAACGAAGCCTGGACGGCGGACAATCTCGAATACCACCTCGCCGCCTGCGCCAACGCCGGGGTCACGCTGGTCGAGCAGCCGCTGCCGGCCGGGCGCGACGAGGCGTTGGCCCGCATCAAGCGCCCGGTCGCGGTCTGCGCCGACGAAAGCGTGCATGACCGCGCCTCGCTCGAAGGCCTGCGCGCGCGCTATGATGCTGTCAACATCAAGCTCGACAAGACCGGCGGGCTGACGGAGGCGCTCGCGATGGCGGATGCCGCCCAGGCACTCGGCTTCGAGATCATGATCGGCTGCATGGTCGCGACCTCGCTGGCGATGGCGCCGGCCATGCTGCTCGCGCAGCAGGCGAGATTCGTCGATCTCGATGGCCCCCTGTTGCTGGCGCGCGACCGCGACGGCGGCCTGCGCTACGACGGCAGCCTGGTCTATCCGCCGGAAGCCGCCTTGTGGGGCTGATGCGCGAGCCGGTCCCGCGCGAGCCAGACCACCAGCCCGCCGAGAGCGGCCATCGCCGCCATCACGTAATAGATGCCTTGTCCCCAGGTCTCGTAGATCGTGCCTGACGCGACCGAGGCGAGGCCGGCGACGATGCCGCCGCAGGCGGCCAGATAGCCCTGTGCGCGCGCCATCACGTGGCCGGGCACGTGATGCAGCATCAATCCCATGATGCCGACCTGCGTCAGCCCGAAACTCAGCGCATGCGCGAGCTGGACGATCGCAAGGACAGCGAGCGGTAGGTCCTGCGCCGTCAACACCCAGCGCGCGGCCGCGCTCAGCGCCGCGATCACCACCAGCATCGACGGCTGCAGGGTGAACCGCGGCGACAGCGCGAACAGCACGATCTCGGCGATCACGCCGAGCACCCACAGAACCGCAATTGTCAGCCCGTCGAACCCCGCTTGATGCCAGGCAATCGACGCGAAAATGTAATAGGCGGCATGGCTGCCTTGGATCAGCGCCGACGCCACGATGATCGCGAGAAAGCCGCCGTCGCGCAGCAATGCGCTCGCGCCCCCGGTGACCGGGCGGGCGCTCTTGACGTCGTCCAGTGGCTGCAACGCGAGGCTGGCGAGCGCCCCGAGCGCCGCCGAGCCGGCGATGATCCAGATCACGTTTCGGGCGGCGATGAGGTCGAGCAACATTCCGCAGACCAGCGCGCCCAAGACGAAGGCGGCGGAGCCCCACAGCCGCAACGGCCCATAGTTGAGGCCGTAGCGCTTCACTCCCCGTAACGCATAGGCATCCGTGAGCGGCACCATAGGTGTCCACAGGCAGCAGGTCAGCGCGTAGATCAAGAACACCAGCACCGGCAAATGCTGGGTGCCCAGCACGAAAAAGCCCAAAGCGGTGGCGAAGGCGGTCAAGATGATGCCGCCGCGCAAGGCCTGCCACCGTTCCGCAAGGCCCGTCACCACCGGAAGGGCGGTAAATCGGCTCACCGGCGGCACGGCCGTGATCAGCCCTATCCAAAACGCATCGATCCCGACTGCCTTCAACCATACCGTGAAAAACGGCAGATGGGTGCCGGTCATGCCGAACAGCGTGCCGTAAAACAGCGCCACCCGGGTCGCGAATCGCTTCGATGCACCTTGAGAAGCGATGGGGATTTGTGATTCGCTTGGCATCAATTCAATTGCGATTCGGTCAATATCGTGTTGTTTCGTTATCGCAATGCGCGCCGATTTGCGCGAAGAGTTTGACATGGCCGACGAAGCATTCGCCCTCTCGCCGATCTCAGCACGCGCCGCGCTGCCGAGCGAGGAGGACTATGCTGCAATCGCCGAAGCCTTCATGGAGACTTCGCGAGGCCGCTGGTTCCTGACCGAATACGCCAAGCGCAACCGCAATGCCGACACCCGCATGGTGCTGGACGCGGTGGCGCGGATCGAGCAAAGCCTCACCGCCCAGCGCGAAGAGACCCTTCAGCGGGAAGCAAACCTCCAGCGGGAGGAAGGCCTTTCGGCGCAGCAGGCGGCCGAGGCCGTCGCAGCGGCTGCCGCGGCGCAAGAGCGCCTGACCGAGGCGCTAGCCGCCATCCGCGGCGCCGTCGAGGCGGCCGAGGAATCCGCGGTCGAGGCGCTCGACAGCCTCGCGCTGGAGCAGCGACTGGCCCCGGTCCGCAAGGGCGCGCGGGTGCTGCGCGAAATCGCCTGGCGGTTACGGGAAATCGGCAATGACGGGCGAATTTGCGACCTGATCGATTCGCAGGTCACCGTCATCGAAAAGGGCACCGAACAGTTCTCATCCGAGGAGGCGCGAGCAGCGCTGCGTGCGGCCTTCGCCGCCCTCCAGGGCCGGCTTGTGGAATTCGGGGACGACGACCAGTCGCCAGCGCCGGCTGCCGAGTCCGAGGCGGCGGCGCCTTCCCCGACCGCGCAGGAAATGCCGCCGGCGGCGGAGACAGCCTTCGCGCAGGAAGCACCGGAAACTGCCGAGACGCCGTTCGCTTCGATGGCCGCATCCGCAGAAGCCGTGCTAACGCAAGCGGAAACGGCGCTGGCTGCCGAAAGCGCCACGGCTCAAGAGGCCTCGGTCCAAGATACCTCTGTGCAAGACACGACCGTCCAGCACGCGGCCGCCCAAGATGCTGCTGCCCAAGACGCAGCTGCCCAAGACAACTCCGTCCAGAACGCCGACGCCCAAGACGCTGATGCGCAAGACGAGGCGCTCCTCGACATGATCGCGATGGAGATGGGCGCACCGGATCCGATCAGCGACGAGGAGATCGCCGAAGCGATAGCCGAGCAGGTCCGCTTGGCGGAGCCTCCCAAGATCGTCGCCGAAGCGCGCGAACCGGTCGCCACACCGTCGCCGCCGCCGGTCCAACAGACGATTCAGCCGCCTCCGCCGCCCGCTGCCGCACCGGCACCCGTCGCGGCAGTAGAAGTGTCGCTCGGCTCGACCCTCATCGCGAGCGGCATACTGCGAAAGCCGGTCACGGCGCCCAACGACCCGCTGGCGCCGATCCGGCGCATGAGCCAGGCCGAGAAGATCGCGTTCTTTTCGTAAGAGCTCTGCGCCGCCGCCTGGAAACCGCGCCGGCTTCCATGACGCGTCCGCAGCAAAGTGGGGCACCAGATCGCCCGGACGTCCCTAACAGAAAAAGGAGCGAGATGACGATTCGAAGAAAAGCCATCTCGCTCTAGTAGGCAGGGAGGAGCTACGCGCTTCGGGTGGTAGGCTGCCACGCATAAGCCAACCACCCGATGCCATGGGAAATCAGATCGACGCCGAGCAGCAATCCGAGGACCCACAGGCCGGTCATCGGAAATCCAGTCAGAATGATGAGGCCAGCCACTATGCCGAACGCGCCGGATAGCAGCATGATCCAGCCCGCCTCTCGCCAATGGCTGATGCTGATCAGGATGCGGACGAAACCGGAAATCACCAACACCAGGCCCAGGACGTAGGTGAGAATCAAGGCGCTCGCGACCGGCTGACCAACCAGCACGACGCCAAAGGCGATGTACAGGATGCCGAGAAGCATCTGCCATACGAAACCTCCCCATCCCTTGGTCCAGAATGCATGGACGATCTCGAAGGCGCCGGCGACGATCGAAACCCAGCCGATGAAGATGGTGCTGATCACGGTGACGAGCATGACGTCGCCAAGAATCAGGAAGCCGGCCAGGATCAAGGCGAGTCCAAGCAGAACACAGATCCAGAACGGCGGCGCAGGCAGGTTGGTGACGCCCATCGGCGAGCTGTTGTCAATTGTGGTCATGGCAGTCTCCTCACTTCACGTCTCATCGCACCCTCGAGCAGCGTGGCCATCACCGCCATCGCCAGCCGCAGACGCGACGGCCGCGGTGCCACCAACAGACCCAACGGCGGCGCCGACGACGATGCCAGTGATGAGGGCGACGCGACGGCCGCGTGGGCGGCCGTCCAGGCGGTCGTCGCGGTGGCCGTCCAGCCGGTGATCCAGGCGGCCGCGTGCCAGGGCCTTGAGTCTCGAGCTTGAAATCTCCGGCGTCCTTTCCAGGATCCTTCTGCACCGCGAACGGCGCCGCCTCGGCCATGCCTGGTGGCAGGCTTGTGGCCAGGCCGATGGTCACGGTACCGCACACCAGAGTCCGCAGCGCAGTGCGACGGTCGATTGCATCCATTGTTGTTCTCCTTCTTGGGACGCCCCTTTCCTCGCATGCTCGTGCTGATCAGCCGGACCTCAATCGGTTACCGGGCGCATCACTTGGTATCTCGCCCGGCAGGTAATTTGGAAGCCGGCCCGCCGGGATGATCGCCAACAGCGCAAGACCGGCCATGATCAGCAGTCCGATCTTCAGGGCACGCAGCCGCGCTTCGGTATTCACGCGCACCGCTTCCTCGACCTGCTGCGGCGTCGCGGTCGTTCCTTCCATCACGCTCCGCAGCCGGTCGTTGCTGACGAAGGTGATGTTGTCGAGATCGACTTGGCTCTGGATCTCCTTCGGCAGCTCGGGGCTGGCCGCGATGCTGCTGAGCGCGATCGCACTCAACAGACCGACCAGAAGTGCACCCGCCACCGCCGTTCCAACCGCAGCGGCAAGATTTTGCGTGGTGCCGCGCAGCGACCCGACGTCGCCTGCGAGTTCCTTGGGCGAGGCGGTGACCAGCACGTTGAACAACAGCGTCACCAGCGAACCCTGCCCGATCCCGAACAGAACCAGGCCGATCAGCACAGGAACCTCGCTCCAGTCGTTGCGCACGACAATGGCCAACCACACCAGACCAACCGTACACAGCAGGAAGCCGGAGCGGCCGATCTGCCGCGGCGTAAGCCGGTCGTAGACATTGACGATAAGCATCGCCGTGAAGAACACCGTCAGATTGAACGGCATCATCGCAATCGCAGTCGCAAGCGGCGAGCGGCCCTGCACGATCTGAATGTACAACGGCACTGAGAAATTGAGCGCCGCCTCCAGCGCGACCACGGCAAACAGCGCATAGACCGCACAGCGCTCTTCCGGCGAGTCGATCACCTCGAGCGCCAATAGCGGGGTCTTCCCGGCGGCCTGACGCCGATGCGTCCACATCAGGAATGCCTGCCCGAGCACCACGCCGAGAACGATCATGATCGGCGCCGGCGAAAGGCCAAGCAGGTCGAACGGCGCATTGGCGGTGGCCAGCGCCAGCCCCCATCCGTTTAGATTGTTGAAGCCGAAACTGATGAGCACGATCGCCGATGCCGCCAGAACCACACCGAAGAAATCGATATGCACATCCGGGCGGCCATAGTCTCGCTTGAGACGGAAACTCAGGAGGAACACAATCGCGGAAACCGCGATTAGGATACCGAATGCCGGGCGCCAGCCGATATAGGTGCCGAGCACGCCGCCGATGACGAACGCCAGCACGCCGGCCGCCGCGCGCGCGGAGCCGAGCGCACCCACCGCCGTCGCCTGCTGCCTTCCCGTGTAATTCTCGGCAATCAGCGCCACCAGCGACGGCACGATCACGGCGCCGGCCGCACCGCAGAGCGCTTGCGCTGTGATCATCAACGTCGCCGTGGGGCTGAATGTCATCAGTATCTGCGACGCGCAGAACAGGATGACGGCGAAGCGGAACACCTGCAACGCGCCGAACCGCTGCGCGAGCTTTGCGCCGAGCATCACGAAACCGGCCACCAGCATGGAATAGGCCACGATGCCGGTCGCAACAGTCGTCGGCGGGACGCCAAAACTCTTCACCATCCCGCCGAGCGCTACTGGTAGCGAGGCGACGTTGTAGGACATGATCATCTGGCCGAGCGCGATGGCGATCATCGGTACCCATGACTCCCGCGCACCTTCCCGGATTGCTCCGATCGACATCGAGTGCGTCGCCATGGTGTCCTCCCGAGCGGCTCGGTTCCGGATCGATCGAGCTATCGGCTCGATCAATCCACTCTTTGCATCTGCTTCAGTTTTCCGGTTGCGATACGAACAGATCCATTCCCAGCCGCTGCGACAGGAATTTTGCCGCGAACTGCCCCTTCACGCTGTTGCCGGCCGCGTCGAGCGGCGGCGCGAAGGTACCGAAGCCGCCCTTGCCGGGAGAGACCGCGACGATGCCGCCGCCGATCCCGCTCTTGCCCGGCAGGCCGATGTCGTAGAGCCAGTCGCCCGACGTCTCGTATAGGCCAGCAGTGATCATCACGGTGAGCACGTAGTGGCAGACCGCAGCATCCACTACGCGCTGCCGGGTGACCGGATTGACGCCGCCGTCCGCCAGCGTCGCGCCCATGACCGCCAGATCGCGCGCACTCACATTCAGCGAGCATTGTTTGGTATAGAGATCGGTTGCCTGCTTGGCGTCGCAATAGATGCGGTCGTAGCTCTGCAGCAGCCGGGCGATACTGCGGTTGCGATAGTTGGTTTGCGACGCCGAGGCGTACACCTCTTCATTGAGTGCAAGCTCGCGGCCGGCAAACCGTGACAGCCCGTCATGAATGAATTGCCATTGGCCTTCAGCCGTCAGGCCCGGCACGAGGCTGGTGGTCGCGATCGCGCCCGCGTTGACCATCGGGTTGGTGCGACCACCGCCCTGCTCGATGGCCGCGAGGGAGTTGAAAGGCAATCCGGTGGCGTTCGCCCCAAGTCTTCTGCGCGCCTCTTCCGGGCCGATCGTCTCGCAAACAAGCGCGAACACGAACGGCTTCGATACGCTCATGATCGAGAATTCATACTCGGTGTCGCCGGCCTCGTAGACACGCCCGCTGGTGCCGACGACGCAGACCCCGAACAGCTCTCGCGGCACCCTGGCGAGCGCCGGATAGACTTGTGAATTCTGTCCGTCTCCGTTCGACTTGAAGCGCCGGTACGCCTCCGACACCAGCTCTTGCACCAGTTCGGGTTCTGGCAGGTGTCCTGTCGAGATGTAGGGGCGTTCTGTGGATTCCGAAATCGAAGGTGAGTCCATCGGACTCCTCCATCCGGCTCGACATGCTGCGCGCAGATGATCGAGCCGTTCGGCAACACGAGTTACATGCTGATAGACAGTCTGCGTCGACCGTCTCAGCTTCGTCTGACTTGCACGCACCGTAACGCTCGAAAGTGCATCGAGTCAATTACACAACCTTAAAGTACGTCTGCGTCGGGTGTGTTCCGCTACACAACTTTGTGACAAATCACGCGAACGCCGATGGCTCCATATCGACAAACCTCCGCGAATTAGCGACCAATTTGACCGAGCTAATGCGGTATTGAGCAATGACGAAGCCGATCTCCGAGCGACACGTCACCAAAGCCGCAGAGAACATGCTGGTCGATCCGCGCAACGGCGATATCGAGGATGATGCCGCCAGTCCGGGGCAGCGGTCGCTGCTGGCAATCGCCGGAAGCCTGCTGGTCGAAATCAGTTTGCCGAAGCTCTTGTTCGCCTGGACGATCTTGCTGTTGTTGCCGGCGGTGTTGCTCGGTCTGGCGCCGTTGCTGGCTTCGGCCTGGTTCTCCACCTTGTCGGAACAGCTTGCAGCCCTGACCGAAATCGGCGCGGCGCTGGTGCTGGCTGCGATCGTAGCGGCGGGATGGATCGGATGGCGTCCGCTGCTTCGGATCGCCGAGATCAATTTCTGGTCGCTCAATGCACTCGCGGTACAGCCCGGCTATGCGTTTGTGCGCGAAGCCTTGCGTCATCTGGCTGAGCTGATCGCGGGAAAAAACTTCACTCCTGCCGGCCGGGCGCGCTTGCGCAGCGCCAATTCGGTTGGCGCCGGCATCTTGTTGTCGGCATGCGCGGCGATGATCGCGATACTCGCCTGGCCTGCCTCGCGGTGGGCTGGTAACTGGAGCGATCTGCTCTTGCTGCATCGGCTCGCCGTGCCCACGCTTGCGAATGCCGTCGTACTGATGGCGGGCTATCTGGCGGTCGCATCGCTGGTTTGGGGTTTTGCCGATGCCAGCATGCCCCAACCGCTCGATCTTGCAATGTTCGATGCCGCCTCGGCCGAAGGCCGGATCTGGCGTGTCGCGCATCTGTCGGATATTCATGTGATCGGCGAGCAGTATGGCTTTCGCATCGAAAGCGGACGGGCTGGCCCGCGTGGAAATGGCCGGCTCAATCGAATCCTCGCGCGGCTGGCCGCCATCCATGCCAGCAATCCGCTCGATCACGTTCTGGTCACGGGCGACATGACCGACGCCGGTCGCGCCAGCGAATGGGCGTTAATCCTCGAAGCACTGGCGCGCCACCCGGAGCTTGCCGCGCGCACGATCCTGTTGCCGGGCAATCACGACGTCAACATCGTCGACCGCACCAATCCGGCCAGGCTCGACCTGCCGTTCAGCACCGGCAAGCGGCTGCGGCAAATTCGGACGCTGTCGGCGATGGCGGCCGTGCAAGGTGAACGGGTGCACGTCGTCGATGCCAACGGAAGACCGGCCGCTACGCTGCAACAGGCGCTGGCGCTGCACCGTGACGCGATCTTGGCCGTTGCGGAGTTTGGAGGTTTGCGCCGTGTCGCCGCGCTGCACAGCCTCTTCGACGACCAGTTTCCGATGATCCTGCCGCCGGAACCGGAAGATGGCCTCGGAATAGCCATCCTGAACTCGAATGCAAAGACCCACTTTTCCTTCACCAACGCGCTCGGACTGGTCTCCGTCGAACAGGCGCATCGCCTGGAGGCAGCCATCGGATATTTTCCACGGGCGCGCTGGATCGTCGCATTGCACCACCACCTGGCGGAATATCCCATGCCGGTGAAAGCATTTTCCGAGCGCATCGGAACGGCGCTGATCAACGGCAGTTGGTTCGTCCGCAGATTGGCAGCGCTGGGAGATCGCGCCGTCGTGATGCATGGCCACCGTCATATCGACTGGATCGGCGCATGCGGCGGGCTAAAAATCATCTCCGCTCCGTCGCCGGTGATGGGTGCGACCGACGCTGCGGCGACGTACTTCTATATTCATTCCCTGACGGCCGGCCAGGATGGCCGGCTGGGGCTGTTGCCGCCCGAGCGGGTAGAGATCGCGGGCGAGACAGCCGACTAGGGCTTGCCGGGTTTCTCCGGCTCCGATCCGCCGAGCAGATCAGCAATCCAACGGCTCGACGGATGCTGGGCACAGAAGGTGAGTATGGCGAGCGTGATGGGCACGCCGATGAAGGTCCCGAACAGGCCCCACAGGAACGTCCAGAAGAAGATCGCAAACAGCACCACCACCGGCGAGATCGACAACAGGTTGCCGGCCACCCGCGGCTCGATGTAGCTGCCGACCGCGAACTGAATGATGTTCAGGCACACGAATACGCCGAGCACCGCCGGCCAGGTCTCGAACTGCGTCATCGCCAACAGGGTTGGAAACAGTGTCGCGACAAACGGGCCGATGAACGGAATGTAGTTCAGCACGAACGCGATCACGCCCCATTCGAACGCGAATGGCAGCCCGGTAATCCAGGCGAAGCTGCCGACCAGCAGGCCGGTGACCGCGCTCATCTGCGTCCGCACCAAAAGGTACTTTCGGAATTTCGCCGCGGTCGCTTCGCTGCCGTCGAGCAGCACGCGTGCTGAGGCACGGTTATCCAGCCGTTCGATGTTTCGCCTGATGCTCTCGACTTCGAGAAGCCCCAGCATGACGTAAACCAAGGCAATCACCCAGAAGCTGAGCGTCGTGTTCACCCGTCCGGTGACATATTGCGTGGCGCGCAGCAGCCAGCTTACGTTGAAATGTTCAGCCCACAGGCCCGCAACCGAGACGCCGTGGCCGTCCAGCCAATTTACGGTCGCCGCATAAAGGGCCTGGTAGCGCGCCAGGTCGGCGAGCAGTGATTGCCCTACCCGACCAAATCCCCAGGCTGCGAGCGAGGCGAAGCCGAGGCAGATTGCCACGGTGGCGATGATGGTGATCGCCAGCGCGGCAAGTTTTGGCATCCAGGACTGCAACTGCTTCTGGATCGGCCACACAATCGCAATGATGAACAATGCCGCCGCAAGCGGCGCGAACACGCTGCTCGCCTGAGCCAGCGCCGCCATGACCAGCACGGCTGCGATGATTCCTGTGGTGGTCTTTAGCCCGAAGCCCATTTTGGGTTCCTTCGACCGTTCAGCAACCCGAGATTGTCAGCGGTATCGTGCGTCGGCAAGCGTGGAAGCGCCGCGCGCTGCAACCGTGATCGCGGTCACGTACGACGGCCCGCACCCGGCTTAGCGTCCCAGCAAATCTCGCAACGAGGTCTCGCCTGAGGAGGCAGCCATGTCCCGCTTTAAGTCATCGCTATTGGGTGCCGGCCTGCTGGCAGGCCTGCTCGGCTTCGCTGGTGCGGCGTTGGCTGAAGCCCCGAACGTCGACATCCGCAACGGCATGCAAACGCCGCCGGCGGACCAGCGCGTCGCGCTGGTGATCGGAAATTCGAATTACCAGATCGCGCCAAAGCTCGCCAATCCCGGTAATGACGCGCAGTCGATGGCGCAGCTTTTGAACTCCGCCGGCTTCGAGGTCACCCAGGCCACCGACCTGACGCGCAGCGACATGGTCAAGGTCGTGCAGGACTTCTCCACCAGGGTCGCCGAGCGCGGCCCCGGCACCGTCGCCATGATCTATTATGCCGGTCACGGCGTGCAGGTGGCGGGTGAGAACTATCTGCTTCCGGTCGATGCGAAGATCGCTTCGCCGTCCGACCTTGACGGCAATTCGGTCCGGCTGGTCGATGTGATGGGCACGCTGGAATCGATCCCGAGCCGGATGCGCATCGTGGTGCTCGATGCCTGCCGCAACAATCCGTTCCCCGAGATCAACGACGCCGGACGGGGCTTGGCAATCGTCGATGCGCCCCGAGGCTCGATCGTCGGCTACTCGACCGCACCGGGTATGGAAGCGCAGGACGGCGACGGCAACCACAGCCCGTATACGTCAGCTTTCCTGAATGTCGCACGCGAGCCGAACCTGCCGATCGAGCAATTGTTCAAGCGCGTCCGGCTCGAAGTGAACAACACCACGTCCGGAAAGCAGACACCGTGGGAAAGTTCGTCGTTGACCTCCGACTTCTATTTCTTCGGCGATACCGCGGTCGCCGCAGGCCGCGCGCCGGATCGCCGCCCGATCATCCAGGCCGCGTCGAATCTGCCGTCGCGTTCGGTGCGCCAGGCTTACGACTACGTGCTGTCGGAAGGCTCGCCCGAGCACTATGAGGAATTCATCCGCCTTTACCCGCACGATCCGCTGTGCGACCACATCCGCCTGCTGCTCGGCAATTTGCGGATGGCAACGGCGTGGCACAAAGCGGTGGTCGCCAACTCGCCGTTCGCCTACAAGACGTTCCATGACAATTATTCCAACAGCCCCTACGCCAAGTCCGCGCTGAAGCTACAGGGCGCGCCGAAGGCCGTGCCACTGATGCAGTTCACGCATCTGGCGAAGCAGTCCCCGACATTTAAGCCGGGCAACATCGGTAATTCACCCATGCTCGGCATCTCCAAGCACAATCTTGGTGCCCAGGCCCACATGCCGGTGCCTTCCAAGATCATCACGCTGCCTGCCAAGGGCACGGCAACGAAAAACCCGGTCAGTGGCATCAACAACGGCAACACGGGCAAGGTCACGACCCTGCCTGGCAAGCTCACTGGCAATAGCAGTGGTATTGGCGGAAAGGCCACGACCCCGCCCGGCAAGATCAACCCGATCCCTGTCAATGCCGGCAACGTCGGCAAGGTCACGACCTTGCCGTCCAGGATTCATAACAAACCAATGCGGGTCACCAAACCCATCACGACCAGGCCCATGATGACCAGGCCGATGATGACCACCGCGCCGCGTCGGTTCAGCGGCGGCATGGGCGGCGGAGGAGGTTTCAGCCAGCGCTTCGCCTCAAGCCCGTCCCGCAGCTCGTTCGGCGGGTCATTCGGCGGCGGCGGCTTCAGGCGCTGAATAAGGAGCTCCGGACAACAAAAAGCGAGCAGAGCACATGCTCTGCCGCTTCCGTTTAAGATGTGATGATCAGGCGACCAGCTTGGCGAACAGGTCCGCGTCGACATTGCCACCGGAAAGCACGATGACGACGTTCTTTCCCCTGGCATCGATGCGGCCGGCCAAGAGTGCGGCGAGGCCGACAGCCCCGCCTGGCTCGACCACCAACTTCAATTCCCGGTAGGCATAGGCTACCGCCGCGCCGACTTCCTCGTCGGATGCGGTCACGCCGTTTGCGAGCAGCTTGCTGTTGATCGAGAAGGTGAGTTCGCCCGGCATCGCCGCCATCAGCGCATCGCAGATGGTGCGGCCGGCGGCGTGATGGGCCTCGCGATGGCCGGCGCGGAGCGACAAGCCGTGATCGTCATAGTCCTTGGGCTCGGCGACGATCACCTGCGCTTGCGGAAATTTTGCCTTCACGGCCGTCGCGACGCCGGCGATCAGCCCGCCGCCGGAGGCCGGCGCTACCACGATATCGGGCACGAGCCCGAGCGCTGTCATGTCCTCGGCGATTTCGCGGCCCGCAGTGCCCTGCCCTGCAATGACGAAGGGATCGTCATAGGGCCGGACCAGCGTCGCACCGCGTTTGCCGGCGATGCCGTTGGCGATCGCTTCGCGGTCCTCCTTGTCGCGGTCGTAGAGCACCACCTCGGCGCCATAGCCCTTGGTGCGCTCGCGCTTGGTGATAGGCGAGTCCGCCGGCATCACGATGGTGGCCTGCATGTTGAGGATCTGCGCCGCCGCTGCCACGCCCTGGGCGTGGTTGCCGGAAGAGAATGCGACCACCCCGCCGCCGCGCTTATCCTGCGGAATCGAGGCCAGCTTGTTGAAGGCGCCGCGGAACTTGAACGATCCGGTCCGCTGCAGCATTTCGGGCTTCAGAAAGACCTTGGTCCCGACGCGCTCGTTGAGAACGGGGAACGACAACAGCGGCGTCCGCACCGCGAACGGGCCAACCACTCGCGCCGCCGCATCGATATCTGCAGCACCGACCGGTGCCGTTGAGGCTTTTTCCGTCATGCGCACTTTGTATCGCGCAAGCGGACCGGCGGGCAATACAGATTCAGGTGATATCAGGCGGCGAAATGCGGGTCCTCCGCCACAAATTCGGCCAGCTCGCCTTCCGGCCGCAGGGGACCAAGATTGAGGGCATGATGGACGAAAGCCCGTGCCGAGGCTTGCCAGCTATGGGCGGCAGCAAATTCCACGCATTCTTTCCGCGAAATCTGCAGCGCCTCCAGGCAGGCCGCGCGCAAATCCTCGTTCAGCACGCCAACCGGCGCCGAGCCGATCACGTCGCGGGGACCGTTGACTGGAAAAGCCGCAACCGGCAGACCGCTGGCCAGCGCCTCCAGCAGCACCAAGCCAAACGTGTCGGTCTTGCTGGGAAAGACGAAAACATTGGCCGCCGCATAGATTTCGGCCAGTTCCTCGCCATGCCGCGCGCCGAGGAACACGGCGTTAGGATATTTGCGCTCCAGCGCCATCCGGGCCGGCCCATCGCCGACGATGAGCTTGGTGCCGGGCAGATCGAGATCGAGGAAGGCTTCGAGATTCTTCTCTACCGCGACACGGCCGACGCTGAGATATACAGGCATCGGCAGGCAGAGATCGGCGCTGCGCGGATGGAACAGCGAGGTATCGACGCCGCGTGACCACAGTACCACGTTACGAAAGCCACGCAGGCGCAGCTCAGCCGCCAGCGCCGGCGTCGCCGCCATTACCGCCCGGCTCGGCCGGTGGAAGGCACGTAGCGCCCACCAAACCCAGGATTCCGGAATCGGCGAGCGCGCCGACACATATTCCGGAAACCGGGTGTGAAAGCTCGTGGTGAACGGCAAGCCGCGCTTGCGGCAATAGCGCCGCACCAACAGCCCGATTGGCCCCTCGGTCGCGATATGTATGCTGTCGGGCCTTGCCGCTTCGATCAGTTGCGCGATCTTGCCGGGAAGCGGCAGAGCCAGCCGCAGGTCGGGATAGCTCGGCATCGCAAAGGTGCGAAATGATTGCGGCGTCAGAAAGCTCACCTCGACGCCAAGCCCCGTGGCCGCCTCCGTCATCGCGGTCAGCGTGCGTACTACCCCGTTGACCTGGGGATGCCACGCATCGGTCGCGACCAGGATATGCGTCATGCGGCGCGCGCCGCGACGCGGGGAACTGGCGCCGCCCTTCGCTGCGGATCGGTCCAGGTGATGATCTCGAACCGGCCGTCCTCGTGCTCGGCGAGCGCGGTGCAGCTTTCCACCCAGTCGCCGCAATTCATGTAGCGGATGCCGTGCTCGTCGCGGATGGTCGCGTAGTGGATGTGGCCGCAGATCACGCCGTCGGCGCCGTGCCGTCGCGCCTCGCCGGCCAGCGTCTGTTCAAACGCGCCGATGTAGTTCACGGCGTTCTTGACCTTCAGCTTCGCCCATTGCGACAGCGACCAATACGGCACGCCGAACATGCGGCGGAAGAAGTTGACGAGGCGATTCATCTGAATGGCGAAGTCGTAGGCCTTGTCGCCGAGATGGGCGAGCCAGCGCGCGTTCTGCACCACGAGATCGAAGATATCGCCGTGGATGACGAGATAGCGTTGGCCATCGACGCCGGTGTGAATGGTGTTTTCCACCACGTCGATGCCGCCGAAATGCGTGCCGTAATAGTTGCGCAGGAACTCGTCGTGATTGCCCGGCACGTAGATGACCTTGGCGCCCTTGCGCGCCTTGCGCAGCATCTTCTGCACGAAGTCGTTGTGCGATTGCGGCCAGTACCAGCTCGACTTCAGCGCCCAGCCATCGACGATATCGCCGACGAGATAGATGGTGTCGGCGTCGTGGCTTTTGAGGAAGTCCAGCAAACGGTCGGCTTGCGAGCCGCGGGCGCCGAGATGGACGTCGGAGATGAACAAGGTACGAAAGCGCCGTTCGGGGCTCTCTTCACTCAAGGAGTCACTACCCATACCTGTCCCCTGACAGATTTCTGTGACAGGGCGATGACTGTTCACGCCGCGATATTCCCGCGAGAATCAATGCCGCGCCCCACAACTTGCGGATAGCAGCGCGATGCGACAGACAAGCGACATTGGAGAGGCAACTTCTCGACGTTGTCTCTGCCTCGTGCGCAATCGCGCATTAACCCATCATCAACAGGGTCAATTATCGTGGAAGATTAACCATCCCCGTAATTCAACGGATGCGCCGCGGCGCAAGAAGTCCCTGCGTGATTGCGCACCAGACAAGGACGGCAGCTAATAAAACTTATGAAAATGGTGGATCGGGCCGTGACCGCGGCCGACGCTGAAGCGATCTGCCGCCGCAATCGCAGCGCTGACCCACGCCTTGGCGTTACGCACGGCGGTTTCCATGCCCTCGCCCTTCGCGAGTTCCGCTGCAATCGCCGAGGACAATGAGCAGCCGGTGCCATGGGTATTTTTCGTCGCAATGCGCGGCGCGGCCAGCGCGATGGTGCCGCTCGTGCCGATCAGATAGTCGATGCACTCGGCGCCCTCCCCGTGGCCGCCCTTGATCAGCACCGCCTTGCAGCCCATGGCCAGCAATCGCCTGCCTTGGCTTGCGACGGCGGCCTCACCCGTAGCCACCGGTTCGTCGAGCAGCGCGGCGGCCTCAGGCAAATTGGGCGTAATGACCGAAGCTAACGGAATGAGTTTTGTCCGCAGCGCCTCGACCGCTTCCGCAGCCAGCAGCCGGTCGCCGGAGGTTGCGACCATCACGGGATCGAGCACAACATGCTTCGGCGACCAGCGCTTGAGGCCGGCGACGATGGCGTCGATAATCGATGGCTGCGCCACCATGCCGATCTTGACCGCTCCGACGTCGAGATCGGAAAACACCGCATCGATCTGCGCGGTCACGAACTCCGCCGGCACCTGATGGATGCCGCTGACGCCTTCGGTATTCTGTGCCGTCAGCGCCGTGATCACGGAGGCGCCGTAGACGCTGAGCGCGGCAAACGTCTTCAGGTCGGCCTGGATACCGGCGCCGCCAGAGGAATCGGAGCCGGCGATGGTCAGCGCGATCGGCGCCGTCATCGCAAGCCTCGTGCAAGTCGTAGGTTGAAGGCCATGTAATGTCCTACCGCGCCATGGCATGGGCAGCAAGCTGGCTTGCCATTATCGGCGGTTTTTGGCCTATTGGGACCAACCAATTCGGAGACGACAGCGATGGTTCCCTTCTTCGTCCAGTTCAAATGCAAGCTCGGCCAATCCTATGCCGTCGCCAATGCGCTTGCGGAGGCCGAGATCGCTTCGGAGATCTATTCCACTGCCGGTGACTACGATCTGCTGGTCAAGTTCTACGTCGATAAGGACACCGACATCGGCCATTTCGTCAACGAGAAGGTGCAGGTGATTCCAGGGATCCAGGACACCCACACCATCATCACCTTCAAGGCGTTCGGCTCGGGTTAGGCATCGGCCTGCCTCCCCAAGGCCGCGTCCCTGGCGCGGCCGATAGGTCCGCCTGTGATGGAGGAGCTGCCAGCCCTGCCCGCCTGCCACGCCAATTGAGCGCCCCACCGCAATGGATGGTTAACGACGTTAACCATGGCATGCTTTTGCCATAAGGGGATCATGCTACCGCCTTGATATTTTTGATTATCTAGGGCGTCGTCAATCGGAAGTTCCGCGGCGGGGACGGTCCGAGGGGGAAACGGTCGCGAGTACCACCATGGGGACGCTGTACGATTTGCTCGGAGCGCTTCCGAGTGATGACGCCGAGGAATTGCGGAAGGCATTCCGCAAGGCAGCGAAGGCGACTCATCCCGATATCAATCCCGACGATCCCGATGCTGCGCTGAGGTTTAGGGAACTCATGCGCGCCTATGACATCCTGACCGACACCGAGCAGCGCGCGACCTACGATCAGTTGCTCGCCATTGCGCTGCAGCCGCCGGCCACCAAGGCAATCCAGACATACGAGACCGTACGAAAGGTCGCCTCCAACACGATGGCGGCAACGGTCATTTCCGCGGTGCTGGTCGGCGGCTACACGGTGTTCGGATTGTTTTCAAAACCGCCGGGCGCCGCAGAAATCGCAGATGGCGTGCAGCAGGTTGCCGCGCTGCAGCCCGACGCTACCGCGCAGGACGGATCCCGTGCCCAGCGCGAAGAAGAACTTTCAACCGGCAGCGTGGCCCCCATCGCTGCCACGGCACCCGCCGCAAAGGAAGCCCGCGCCGCGCCGCTCGGCCGCTTCGAGCCGGTCCCGGCCTTCGCCACGTACAATCTCGGGGTCCAATATTATCCGCGCTTCGCAGCCGCCTATTTCGATCGCGGCGGCGTGCTGTATCGGGTGGGCGATTTCGATCGCACACTCGGTGACGTCGCTTTGACCAAGCGCTCCACGGATTTGAAGCGGACCAAAGCCGCCACGCCGCCCGTGCCGCGTAAGCCGCTGTCGATCGTGCCGACCTTGCCGGAGCGGCGCCAACCGATCACCGCAGCCGTGACGCCCTGACGACGCGCGAACTCGCGTCTCACGTAAGAGCTCTCAGCCTTCTTTCGCTTTCTTCGGCCGCGGCGGTCCCTCAACCGGCGCCAGCGACTTGACATACTCCGCGATGGCATCGCGATCTTCCGGCGGCAATTGCGAGGTGTTCTTGATCACGCGGACCATCGATCCGCCTGCGCTGTCGCCATCCGGCGTTTGCCCAGTTTCGAGGAAGTAGGCGATATCCTTCGCGCTCCACTCCTCCAATCTTTTCTGGGTGATGTTGGGTACCCAGCCCTCTCCTTCCGGATTGGGCCCGCCCGCGAAGCGCTGCGCTTCGACGATGCCGCCAAGGATATTGCGCGGGCTGTGGCACTCGGCGCAATGACCCATACCGTTGACGAGGTAAGCCCCGCGATTCCACGACGCCGAATGTGAGGCGTCGGCTACGTGAGGCTTTCCGTCCATGAACAACCACTTCCAGACGCCGATGTTGCGGCGGATGTTGAATGGAAACGGAACGTCGTGATCGCGCGTCTTGCCGGTCACCGCTGGAAGCGTCTTCATATAGGCAAAGAGATCGCGAACGTCGTCGACGGAAGCGTTCTGGTAGGACGTATATGGAAAGGCCGGAAAATAATGCACGCCGTCCGGCGACGTCCCCTTGAGCACCGCGGTCACAAAATCCGCTTCGCTCCACCGGCCAATACCGTAAGTGGGATCGGACGAGATGTTAGGGACGTAAAACGTCCCGAACGGTGACGGCATTGCAAGCCCACCGCCCAGCTTCAGCCGATCGGGCTGGTTCGGAACGGCATGGCAGGAGGAACAGCCCCCGGCATTGAACGTTGCAACGCCGTTGGCAAGGTTCGGCGCGCGGGGAGGAAGTGAGGCTGGGGCAACGACCGCCGGGATCGTGAGCCACCAGAAAACACCGGCGCCGGCGACGCCAGCCAAAATCAAGCCAAGGAGAATTCGTCGCAGCATTCACTGATCCGTTGTCAGGGAGTCTAAACTCAACAACCAGTATGGACGCACTTTGCGCCATAGGCTTCTGCGAAATTTCGAGCCTTTGTCTGCATCTCGGGAATAAATTCGCAACGGCGTTGTTTTGAGGCTGACATCGCCGTTTTGACGTCCACAGGGAGAAACACCATGTCGAACAAGACCATGCTTGTCACGCTTGCGTTGGGGGCAGCGATTGCTTTTGCCGGATCCGCGTCTGCCGACAAGATGAAGGCGACACTCGACGGCAAGTCCCAGGTGCCGCCCAACACCAGCACCGCCAAGGGCACCGCCGACATCGACTACGATCCCGCCAGCAAGAAGCTGAGCTGGAAGTTGAGCTATTCCGGCCTGTCCGGCCCAGCGACTGCCGCACATTTCCACGGTCCCGCCGAAGCCGGCAAGAATGCCGGTGTTGCGGTCGCCATTCCCAATGCGACGTCGAGCCCGGTCGAAGGCAGCGCGACGCTGACCGATGCGCAGGCCGCAGACCTAGTGGCCGGCAAGTACTACGTCAACATTCACACCGCAGCCAATCCGGGCGGTGAAATCCGCGGCCAGGTGACCAAATAAATCAAGTCACCAAGTAAATTTGGTGACGAAGTAGGTAGGTTCGAACGCGAGTAAACAAGAAACAAGGGTAACACAAAAGGGCGGACGCTTGGCGGCGTCCGCCCTTTTGTGAGGTCACAGCCTGATCCGGAAAAATGTGTAGCGGTTCTTCGAGAAGATCATGCTCAAAGTTGGAATGCGATCAGCCCTTCTTGATCCGGTATGTCTCGTGGCAGCCGCTGCACTGCTTGCCGATGACAGGCAGTTCCGCCTTTAGCGTGTCGAGATTCTTGACCTTGCCTTTGGCATCGGCGACGACCTTGGCGAAGCTCTTAATTTGGGACTCGAAGCCGGCCTTGTCTGTCCAGATTTTCGGCGAGGGGTCGTAATCACCCTCGAACTTGACGCCTTTCATGCTCTCGGGGAACAGCGTCGGAAGGTTCTTGGCGGTGTCATCGAACTGGGCCAGCGCGGCATTGACAGTCGACTGGTCGTAAGGCTTTTCGCCTTTGACCATCGCCGACAACGCGCCTGCGTTCTTGCCATTGTCCTTCATCATGGCCTGGGTCCGCTTGAGCTGGTCCTGCTGTGCAACGACTGCACCGGCACTGAATGCAAGCACGGCTGCGACGACGACGATCCGCTTCATTGGCAAAATTCCCTTCAATTCGGGTTTGTTCCGGCCCCAAGATGGTGCAGACCGGCTGTTTGCAAACACCGCATTTGGCGCATCATTCCGCATGCGACAAAATATCAGAGATTATGCTGTTTCTGCGCCTCGCGGATTGCGATCCAGACCCGCTCGGCCGTGGCCGGCATGTCGATGTGGTCGATCTTGTACTCGCGCCATAGGCCCTCGATGATCGCGTTGACCACCGCGGGGCAGGAACCGATCGCGCCCGCCTCGCCCGCGCCCTTGACGCCGAGCGGATTGGTCGTGCATGGCACATTGTGCGTTTCGAAATGGAATGACGGGCCGTCGGAAGCGCGCGGCACCGCATAGTCCATGAAGGTGCCGGTGACGAGCTGGCCATCGGTTGCGCTATAGACCGCGTGCTCCATCAAGGCCTGACCGATGCCCTGCATCGCCCCGCCATGCACCTGACCGGCGAGCAGCAGCGGATTGAGCGTGACCCCGAAATCGTCGACGATGACATAGTTGACGATTCTGATGATGCCGGTGGCGGGATCGATCTCGACTTCGGCGAGATGCGTGCCGTTCGGGTAGGTGCCGTCGGCCTGCGCAAACGTCGCGCTGGCATTCAGTTTCGACGGATCGACGCCTGGCCGTTTTGCGAGGTCGGCGAAGCTGATCGAGCGATCGGTGCCGGCGATGCGCACGACGCCATTGCTGATCTCGAGGTCGCCGGCGCTGGTTTCCAGCGCTTCGGCCGCGATCTCCTTCAGCTTGTTGCCGAGTTCGCGCGTGGCCCGCTCGACGCTGACGCCGCCGGTCGGAATCGATGACGAGCCGCCGGTACCGAGGCCCGTAGGGATCTTGTCGGTATCGCCCTGCAGGACGTGAACGCGCTCCGGAGCTACGCCGAACTGTTCGGCGACGAGCTGCGCATAGGCCGTCTGGTGGCCCTGCCCGCTCGACTGCGTGCCGATCAGGATGTTGATGTCGCCGTTGGGATCGAGCGCGACGTTGGCGGTCTCCTCGCCCATCGTGCCGCATATCTCGACATAGCAGGACATGCCGATGCCGCGCACGAGACCTTGCTTCTTCGCCGCCTTGGCGCGCTTCGGAAATTCCTTCCAGTTGGCGACTTCCATCGCGCGCTTCATATGCGCGGTGAAGTCGCCGGAATCGTAGACCTTTCCGGTTGCGGTCTTGTAGGGCATCGCCTTCGGCGGAATGAAGTTCTTGCGTCGGATCGCATCCGGCGTCATCCCAAGCTTTCGCGCGGCCGCATCGACCAGACGTTCGACCACATAGGCCGCTTCGGGGCGCCCGGCGCCGCGATAGGCGTCGACCGGCACGGTATTGGTGAATACGGTGCGGACGCGGCAGTGGAAGGCCTGGATGTCGTAGAGCCCGGGCAGCATGCCGGCGCCGCCATGCGGGATGTAGGGCCCAAAGGTCGAGAGATAGGCGCCCATGTCGCCCATCAGATCGACGTCCATGCCGAGGAATTTGCCGTCCTCGGCCAACGCCATCTTAGCCGTCGTGACGTTGTCGCGGCCCTGCGCGTCGCCCATGAAGTGATCGGAGCGATCAGCGGTCCATTTGATGGTCTTGCGCAGCTTGCGCGCCGCCACCGAAATCAGCGCATATTCGCGGTAGGGAAACAGTTTTGTGCCGAAGCCGCCGCCGACGTCTGGGCAGATCACCCGCATCTTTTCCATCGGAATCTTCAGCACCATGCCGCACAGGATTTCGCGCAGGCGATGGCTGCCCTGGCTGCCGATGGTCAGCGTCAGATGATCGCGCTTGGCGTCGTATTCGGCGACCGCCGCGCGCGTCTCCATGAAGTTGGTGATGACGCGCGGGTTGACGATCGATATCTCGGCGATCGTATGCGCCTTGGCAAAGGCGGCCTCAGCCGCCTTCTTGTCGCCGATCGATACGTCGAACAGCACGTTGCCGGGCTTGTCAGGCCAGACCAGCGGAGCGTCTTTCTTCACGGCGTTGACGACGCCGACCACCGATGGAAGCGGCGTCCAGTTGACGTCGATCGCTTCGATCGCGTCACGGGCCTGGTCGATGGTGTCGGCGACCACGAAGGCGACGGCGTCGCCGACATGGCGCACCTCGTCCTTGGGAAGTATCGGATAGGGCGGGCCGGTGAACGGATCGACTTCCAGGTTGAACAGGCACGGCAGGTCGCCGAGATCCCTGACGTCGTCGGCGGTCAGGATCGCAGCCACGCCCGGCATCCCGCGGGCCTTGGTGACGTTGAGGGTGAATTTCGCGTGCGCATGCGGCGAGCGCAGCATCAGCGCGTGCAACGCCGGCTGTGGCGAATGGTCGTCGGTATAGCGGCCCTTGCCGCGAATGAGCGCGTCGTCCTCCTTGCGAAGGACGCTTTGACCGACGCCGAACTTGATGGGAGCTGCCATCGTCTCTCCAATTCCCGGTGTTTCGAGCGGCCGCCATATTGCAGCGGTTGTCGGCTCAGCGCAAACCGCTTTCGCCCGACGAATTCGTGATCGCGGCGCAATGCGGATCACGCGGCGCTGCGTCCGGGCGCGCTCGCCGGAATTTTTCGTTTAACTATAGAGATTTAGCGCGAGGATTGGCGATCGCGGAGGAGCGAAAACAGCCACCCCCTGCCGAACAGCAGCATGATTGCGACCCCGTACACGAACGCGCCGGCTGCAATCAGCAACGCCAACACGGTCTCATCGCGGAACGTGTGCATCTGCGCAAAATAGACGCTCGCGAATCGCGCGGTGGCCCACAACGAGGCACCGAGCACGACACCGGCCGCGGCGAACTTGGCGAGCGACGTCATCCAGGCGCGGTCGAGTTCGAGGTAGCCTGCCCGCACTGCGAAGGCGAGCACCAGCAAAAGATTGACCCAGGCCCCAATGGCGGTGGCGAGCGCCAGGCCGATTTGCGCCAGCGCGCCCATCAGCGCGACCTTCAGCGCGACGTTGACGGCAACGCCGGTCAGCGCCGCCTTGACCGGCGTCGCGGTGTCCTGCCGGGCATAGAAGGTTGCTACCGCACTGCGGATGGTCACGAACGGGATGAGTCCGATTGCGTATGCGGCCAGCGTGGCGCCGGCAGCCACCGCATCCGCGTTCGAGAACGCGCCGCGCGCAAACATCGCGCGCATGATCACGTCAGGCACGGTGAGGAAGGCGGCGACGAAGGGCACCGAAAACAGCAGCGAGAATTCGAACGCCCGCCGCTGCGCGGCGGATGCACCGGTGATATCGTTCGCCGTGAGGCGCCGCGACATTTCCGGCAGCAGCACGGTGCCGATCGCGATCCCGATCACGCCGATCGGCAACTGGTTGAGACGGTCGGCATAATACAGCGCCGAAAGCGCGCCTGCCGGCAGAAAGGTCGCGATGATCGTATCGGCGAACAACGCGATCTGCGTTCCCATCGAGCCGATGGTCGCAGGCCCCAGCGCCCGGAAGAACGCACGCACGTCTTCGTCGAATTTGACGAAAGCGAATTTCGGCAGGATGCCGGTCTTGGCCGCGTCGCCAGCCAGCAGCAGGAATTCAAGGATGCCGGCAAGCAGAACGCCCCATGCGGCGGCGTAGCCAGCGCCCGGAAAGAACGCCGCCAGCGCCAGCGTCGCCATCATCGACAGATTGAGGAAGATCGGCGCGGCGGCAGCGCTGGCGAAGCGATGCATCACATTGAGCATGCCGCCGTACAGCGTCACCAGCGTGATCAGCAGCAAATACGGAAACGTGATCCGCGTCAGCGAAATCGCCAGTTCGCCACGCGCCGGATCGTCCTTGAACCCCGGCGCTAGAATGGCGATCACTTCCGGCATGAACACCCAGGCCACAACCAGCAAAACAACCTGCGCGGCGAACAAGAGCGTGAAGATCCGATCGGCAAACAGTTTTGCCGATGCTTCGCTTTTGCCGTGCAGATGCGCATAGGCCGGCACGAAGGCAGCGTTGAAGGCACCTTCGGCGAAGATCGCGCGAAAATGATTGGGCAGCCGCAGCGCCACGAAAAACGCGTCCGCGAGGGGGCCTGCGCCGAGAATCGCGGCGAGCATGATATCGCGCGCGAATCCGGTCAGCCGCGAAAGCAGCGTATAACCGCCGACGGTGAAGATGCGTCCAAGCATGCGCCGCTTCTAGCGCATATTCGCAAAACGGGGAAATCAGTCCGCTAGCAGCTTAGCCTTGATGTTGACCGAAACCGGCCACCACCTTGCTGACGCTGCCCTTCGGGTCGGGTTCACGCCTGAAGCGCGCCGCGTACCGCCTTGATGACCCGCTCCTGCGTCGGCTCTTCGAGATAGGCATGTATCGGCAGGCTGATGACGTCGGCGGACAGGCTCTCGCACGCCGGCAGTCCGCCATCCGCGACCGGGAAATCGCGATAGGCGGTCTGCTGATGCATCGATTTCGCGTAATAGATCGCGGTCGGAATCCCATGCGCTTTGAGGTCGGCAGCGAAGCGGTCACGGTCCGTGCCTTTGGGCAGGCGGATCGTATAGCAGGCCCAGATCGAGCTGCAGCCGCTGGCAAGACGGGGCACCGTCACGACATTGCCGAGCCCCCGCGCATAGCGCTCCGCGACCACATTGCGCGCCGCGATCTCGTCCTCGAAGATTTTTAGCTTCTCGATCAGAATCGCAGCCTGCATGGTGTCGAGCCGCGCGGTAAGCCCGACACGGACGTTGTCGTATTTGTCCGAGCCCTGGCCGTGGACGCGGATGCTGCGCAGCGTTTCGGCCAGCGCATCGTCGTCGGTGAAGATCGCGCCGCCGTCCCCGAAGCAGCCGAGCGGCTTTGCGGGAAAGAAGCTGGTGGTGGTCGCCAGACCGAAGGTGCCGAGCCGGCGGCCCTTGTAGGTGGCGCCAAAGCTCTGGGCGGCGTCGTTGAGCACGAACAGGCCCTCGGCTTCGGCGATGGCGCTGATCGCGTCCTGGTCGGCCGGCTGTCCAAACAGGTCGACCGGAATGACGGCGCGCGGATTCAGGCCACGCTGCCGCGCCGTCGCGATTCCGCGCTTGAGCGAGCCGGGGTCGATGTTGAAGGTCACCTCATCGACATCGACGAAGACGGGCGTGGCACCGGTCAGCACCACCACCTCGCCGGTCGCGCAAAAAGTGAAGGACGGACACAGCACGGCATCGCCTGGGCCGATATTTTTCGCCATCAGCACCATCAGCAGCGCGTCGGTGCCGCTGGCGCAGCTCACCACATGCTTGGCGCCGCAAAATTTTGCCAGCGCGGCTTCCAGCTCAGTGACCTCCGGTCCGTTGATGAACTGGCAGTGATCGAGCACGCGGGCAACGGCCTCATCGATCGATTTGCCGAGCCGGCGGCGCTGCGCAGCGATATCAGCGAAGGGAACGGGTTCTGGGCGCATGTGCTGGTTCATGGAGTCTTGCTCGGTTCTGGAAGGAATTCAGCCGGCGATACGGCGCGGCCCCTTGCGCGCGGCGGAGGCCGCGGGCTTGGCGGGCTGCTCGAGGCAGCGAATGGCGATTTCAAGACTGGCGACGCCCTCGTCGCCGGAAACCGCCGGCATATTGCCGGTGCGGACGGCATCGAGGAATGCGATCAGCTCGGCGCGTAGCGGTTCGTCATGACCGACGGGCAGATGCCGCATCGAGTAGCTGCCGTCGGGCTTGAAACCGAAGCACTCGGTCACCTGCCGTGTCAAAAGATCGCCCATCACATATTTGCCGCGGGTTGCGACCGTAACGCTACGCGCCTTGAACGGGGTCAGCCAGTTGGTGTTGATATGGGCAAGCACGCCGGAGGCGGTGCGGAATTGCAAGAGCGCGATGTCCTCGCGCTCGGCAACCGCGCTGGAAAGCTGCGGCTGCACCTCGACGATATCGGACTCGGTGAACCAGCGGATCAGGTCGATATCGTGGACGGCGAGATCGATCACGACGCCAACATTGGACATCCGCGGCGGAAACGGCCCGACACGGGTGATGCCGATCGAAAGAATGTCCTCGCCCGAGATCGCCTGCTTGATCGCGGCGACTGCCGGATTGAAGCGCTCGACATGGCCGACCATCAGCGTCACGCCGGCACTACGCGCCGCATTGACGATGTCCTGCCCTTCCTCGACGGTCGAGGCCACCGGCTTCTCGACCAGGAGGTGGATGTTGCGGGTAATGCAGGCGAGCGCAATCTCGTGATGGAGATGGGTCGGCGCCGCGATCGTCACGGCATCGACGCCCTCGTCAAACAGCTCGTCGAGTTCGGCGAACGCACGGCAGCCGGCGAGCGCGGTGGCGCGCGCGCGGTGTTCGGGTAACGGATCGACAATGCCGACCAGCATCACGCCGGGTAGACCGGCCAGCACGCGGGCATGGTTGCTGCCCATCACACCCGCGCCGACTACGCCGACGCGCAAGCCGCGTTTTGCGTCGGCCTTCGCGTCGAATGCGGACCCTTTGGAACTCATGTTTTGTCGACCCCAAGCAGATTCTAGGCAGATTCTAGGCAGAACCGCGCCGGTAGTATCCCCGGCGGTTCTCTAGCACGCCATCACAGATGTGGCGAACGCGATCGGCGGTTTTCGGACACGTTTTGATTCAAACAATTACAACCGTCGACTCGGTAGAACTACGGTCTGCTCAACTGCGCTGGTAGTCGTCCTCGATGCGGATGATATCGTCCTCGCCGAAATAGCTGCCGGTCTGGACCTCGATCAGCTCGAGCTGGATCTTGCCCGGGTTTTCTAACCGGTGCACCGCGCCGATCGGGATGTAGATCGATTCGTTCTCATGCACGGTCTTGACCAGTTCGTTGACCGTCACCTGCGCCGTTCCGCGCACCACGATCCAGTGCTCGGCGCGGTGGTGGTGTTTCTGCAGCGACAGCCGCCCGCCCGGCTTGACGATGATGCGCTTGACCTGATGCCGATCGCCATTGTCGACCGACTGATAGGATCCCCAGGGCCGATGCACCCTGATGTGGTCTTCCGTCACCTGCGGCGCCACTGTCTTCAGTCTCGCGACCAGCCGCTTCAGCCCGTTGGCGTCCTTCTGCCGGCTCACCAGCACGGCGTCCTGGGTTGCGACCACCACGAGGTCGTCGACGCCTTCGAGCGCAACGAGCGCGCGATCGGTCGATACGTTGCAATTGCGCGAATCCTCAAACACGGCTGCGCCGCGCGCCGCGTTGCCCTCGCCGTCCTTGCCGGACAATTCCCACACCGCATGCCAGGAGCCGACATCGGACCAGCCGCACGCGACCGGCACGACCGCGGCACGCGAGGTCTTCTCCATCACCGCATAGTCGATGGAGATCGATTTCGCCGATCCGAACGAGGCCTCGTCGAGCTTGACGAAGCCGAGGTCGGTGCCTGCCTTCGTCACTGCATCAGTGACGGCTTGGACGCTGTCCGCATCGACCTTGCCATACTCATCCGACAGCACGGCAGCGCGGAACATGAAGTTGCCGCTATTCCAGAGATAGCCCGACTTGACGTAATCAGCAGCGGTTGCCGGATCGGGCTTCTCGACGAACTTCGCGACTGCGCGAACCTTGCCGGAAATGACCTCGCCGGGATTGATGTAGCCATATTCGGTGGCGGCGCGTTCGGGCTGCACGCCGAACGTCACGATGTGCCCGGCTTCCGCGGCAGCCAGCCCTTCGCGGCAGGCGGCGCGGAAAGCGGGCGTGTCGCGCACCACGTGGTCGGCGGCGAGCGCCAGCACGATGGCACCCTTGTCGCGCGCTTGCGCAAAGGCAGCGCCGGCCGCGATCGCAGGCCCGGAATCGCGCCGCATCGGTTCGAGAAGCACGTCGGCTTCCAGTCCGATCTCCGCCAGTTGCTCGAGCACCATGAAGCGATAGGCGTTGTTGGTGATGATGACGGGCCGTTCGAACAGACCGGCATCCGAAACCCGCAACAGCGTATCCTGGAACGTCGAACGCGCGCCGAACAGGGACAGGAACTGCTTGGGATGAACCTCGCGCGAGGCCGGCCACAGCCGCGTTCCGGCGCCGCCACACATGATGAGAGGAATAATTCGTCGGTTCATCGGCGCCTCAAATCAAATCCTGTAGTAGTCGCGATACCAGGCAACGAAGTCGCGAAGCCCTTCCTCGATCGAAGTCTGCGGCCTGAAGCCGGTGTCGCGCATCAGTTCGGTTACGTCAGCAAAAGTCTCGGTCACATCTCCGGGCTGCATCGGCAGCATCTCCTTGACCGCCGCGCGGCCCAATTCCCGCTCTAAAACCGCTACCACATGGGTCAGCTCTTCCGGATGATTATTGCCGACATTGTAGACTTTTGCCGGCGCCCCGGCGCCCTGCCCGCCGTCGCGCGGGGCCTGGTCGACCAGCCGCAATACGGCACGCGTCACGTCCTCGATATAGGTAAAGTCGCGTCGCATCCTGCCATCGTTAAAGAGCCTGATCGGGGTACCCTCCACGATCGCCTTGGTAAACAGGTAAACCGCCATGTCGGGCCGTCCCCATGGCCCATAGATGGTGAAGAACCGCAGGCCCGTTACCGGAAGACGGTAGAGATGGCTGTAGGAATGCGCGATCAGCTCATTGGCCTTCTTGGTGGCGGCATAGAGGCTGATCGGATGGTCGGTCTTGTCCTCCACCGAAAACGGTAGTTTCGTATTGGCGCCGTAGACCGATGAGGACGAGGCGTAGACCAGATGGCCGCATCCATGATGCCGGCAGCCTTCCAGCACGTTGACGAAGCCCGCTAGATTGGCATCGACATAGGCGTGCGGATGATCGATCGAATAACGCACGCCGGCCTGGGCTGCGAGATGCACCACGCTTGGAAAGCGGTGTTTGGCGAACAGGTGTTCCACTGACGTGCGACTAGCGAGATCGATCTGCTCGAATGTGAAACCCTGCTCCCGGCGCAGAACCTCCAGCCGCGCCCGCTTCAACGCCGGATCGTAATAGTCGTTGAGATTGTCGAGCCCGATCACGGCGCGGCCTTCGGCCAGCAGCCGGCGCGCAACGTGGAAGCCGATGAAACCCGCAGCTCCGGTGACCAATATGGGTTGATCCGGCATCGTATCCTTGGAAGGCGCCGCTCGATGGCTGAAATTTCTGTCGCCAGGCCTCTTTACCTGCGTTGCCGAGGCCACCGCAACACCTACCAGTCCCGCTATTGCCAGATCGGCCCGAAAACCATACCAAGGCGCCCGAATTGCATCGCTTTTTGCACCCTCTTCTCAAACCCGGCACGGGCGAGATGCGCCGAATCCTGCTTTCGACATTGAAGATACTGGTCTCGGCGGCGCTCTTGTATTTTTCGTTGCGCAAGGTGGACCTCGCCGACCTCGCGGCCCGCATCGACGTTTCCAGCCTCGGCTGGCTCGGCGTGGCGATTGCCGTGACGTTCCTGCAGATATTCGTCGGCGTGTTGCGATGGCGCGAGATCGGTGCGGAATGCGGCGCTCCGCTGCCGACCCGGCAGGCGATGCGCTTCAACGTGATCGGGATGTTCTTCAACCAGACGCTACCGTCCTCGATCGGCGGCGACGCGGTCAGGCTATGGCTTGTCGCGCGCAACGGCGCCGGCTGGCGGGCGGCGACCTATTCCATCTTCGTCGATCGTGCCATCGGCCTGATCGCGCTCGCGGTCGTCATTGTTGCGAGCCTGCCGTGGAGCTATCGGCTGATCACCGATCCCCATGGCAGGTCGGCGCTGCTGTTCGTCGATTTCGCGGCGCTTGCCGGTGGCCTCGGATTTCTCCTGCTCGGCAGGCTGCGGTGGCCGTGGCTGAAGCACTGGTGGGGCACCCATCACATCCACGCCTGCTCGGTGATCGCCAATCGCGTGCTGTTCAGCCGCACTCACGGCCCGAAAGTTGCGGTGCTGTCGCTATTGGTGCACGTGCTTGCCGTCGTCATCGCCTGGTGCGTGGTGCAGTCGATCGCCGCCCCCGTTGTGTTCGGCCAGATCTTCCAGCTTGTTCCGCCCGTCATGCTGATCACCATGCTGCCGATCTCGATTGCCGGCTGGGGCGTCCGCGAAGCCACCATGGGGCTGGCGTTCGGGTATGCCGGCCTGATGGCCAACGAGGGCGTCAACATCTCCCTGCTCTATGGCGCGGTATCCTTCATCGTCGGCGCGATCGGCGGCCTGGTCTGGATTTTCAGCGCCGAGAAAGCCGCGCAGGGCGTAACGCCGATCGAAGTTCCCAAATAATTTTCGAACAACATGCCGCGCGGGTAGAATGGCCAATTCGCAACTATTGCTGTCGTTTGCCACAGTAGTGCCGGCTGCGCTGTTGTCGGCCGTCCTGACATGGGCGATCCGGCCGCTGATGGTGCGGATAGTGCTGGCAAAACCGAATGCGCGCTCTTCCCATCGGGTTCCGACACCGCAGGGCGCGGGCGTCGCGGTGATCGCGGCCACGCTGATCGCGGCGGCTGCGGTCATCGCGCTTGCCGACGCGGCGGAGATGAGAATTCCCGTCGCCGTGTTCGGCGCGACGCTGTTCATCGCGGCCGTCGGCTTCGCCGATGACGTCAACTCAATTCCCGTGGTGCCGCGACTGTTGCTGCAGGGACTGACCGTCGCGGCGGTGATCTTGGTCGCCCCCGACAGCTTACGGATCGTTCCTGCCTGCCCGCTCTGGCTCGAGCGCGGCCTCCTGATCCTCGCAGGGCTGTGGTTCGTGAACCTCGTCAACTTCATGGACGGGTTGGACCTGATGACGGTCGCCGAGATCGTGCCCATCACCGGCGCACTCGTTCTGCTCGGCTGGCTCGGCGGACTTCCGGCGTCAACGATGGTCGCCGCCGCAGCACTGTTCGGCGCGATGCTCGGCTTCGCGCCCTTCAACCGGCCGGTAGCAAAAATCTTTCTCGGGGACGTCGGCAGCCTGCCGATCGGCTTGTTGGTCGGCTGGTGTCTCTTGCAACTCGCCTGGCATCAGCAAGTGGCAGCGGCGCTGCTGTTGCCGCTCTATTACCTCGCCGATGCGACCGCCACGCTGCTGCGGCGCGTCGCGCGGCGCGAGCCGTTCTGGGCCGCGCATCGCACCCACTTCTATCAGCGCGCCACCGACAACGGCTTTTCGGTATCGCGCGTGGTGAGCGAAGTGTTCGCGCTCAACCTCGTGCTGGCTACGCTGGCGGTCGGCGCGGCCATGACCTCGTCCGCTGCGATAGCCGGCCTGTTACTCGGTGCTGGAGGCGCCGCGACGGCGCTCTTGATGCACCGTTTCTCACGCCGTCAACCGTCTCGCGTCTGATCCGGCTACTTCTGCGCGAGTTCCCGGATTAGCCCGCAATAGTCGTCCATGGCGATCTCAAAATCGAAGCGCTTGGAGATTTCAGCTGCGCGCTCGGCCCGTTGCGGGTCAATGGAAGCGGCGGCACGACCGACCGTTTTCGCCAGTTCATCGGCCTTGCCAGGTTCGACGACCCAGCCGACATCGTGCTCGGTCACCGTCAACGCCGCTTCGGCATCCGCTTCGGAAACCAGGATCACTGGACGGCCGATCGCCAGCAGATTGTAGAATCGGCTCGGCACCGATATGCCGGCAACGTTCTTGCGATACGGAATGATCCAGGCGTCCGCGGCCGAAAGAAAGGCCTCCAACTGCTCGTCCTCGACGCGGTCGACCAAGGTGACGTTGGGAAGTTTTGCCTCGGCCTGCAGGGCCTTCAACTGGTCGAACCCGATCCCCCAGCCCGACAGCAGGAAGTGTATATTCTTGTCGTCGCGCAGCAGGCGCGCCGCTTCGAACACGATGACGGGATCGTGGGTAAAGCCGAGATTGCCAGACAGTCCGACGACGAAGCGGGCGGAAAGCGAGCGGCGGTACGGATTGTCCGGGTCGATCGCGCGAACGCCACGTGCAAGTGTCGCCCAGTTCGGAATGAAGCGGATCTTGTCACTTGTCATTCCGCCATAGCGCAGCAGCAGCTTCTCGGTGTCGCGGCCGATGATGACGACGGCATCGAGCGCGCGAAACATCGGCGCGTTCAAGGCGCGCATCGCTTTCGCCACGATCGACTGCGGCTTCAACAAGCCAGCCATGACGAGGACGTCGGGATAGAGATCGTGCATGATCAGCGCTGATCTCGCGCCTTTCAATCTGGCCGCGGCGGCAAAAGCGTAAGGCAGCATGAAGGGCGCCGGCACGGTCAGCGTGACGTCGCCGCGCCGCAACCTCGCCAGCAGCACGAAAAACATCCGGACCGTGAACAGCAATTCGGCCACGGCGCGCCTTCCCAGCGCGCCCTTGCCCGGCATCCAGTTCTTGACCTCGACGACCTCAGGCTTGCCCGCTTGCGCCGAGATCGCGGAGCCCGCCGTTCCCGACAGCACCGTCACCTCGGCCTCCTGTGCCACGTGGTCGGAAATCGCGGCCATGATCGCCGCCGTCGTGCTCGGATCGGGCGGATAATGCTGGCTGACGACGACGACTTTTCCGGACTTCTGCATCATGGCTTCCGAAGGGGCACGAGTGGCCGCGGGGACGGACCAGGCGAGGCAGCAAAATCAGGCGGCGTTCGATCCGAATTCCGGCACGGCATCCTTGAGCACCGCACGGATGGTGGAGCGGTCATCCCGCGCGATTGCATCCTCCAGCGCCGCAAGCCATTTGCACAAGGTCTGCATCGGCGGCTCATTCGGCTTCGCCGCCATGATGCCGGCGACCCCGATCTCGACCGTCGGCTCCTCGGTGGCGAACAGGATCTCGTTCAGCCGCTCGCCCGGCCGTATGCCGGTGAACACCACCTCGATGTCGACGCCCGGTTCGAGGCCGGAAAGGCGGATCATCCGCTCGGCAAGCTCCACGATCTTCACCGGCTGCCCCATGTTGAGGACATAGACGGAGACGTCGGGCCGCGCCGGCGTCAGCGCGTGCGTGGCTGCAGTCAGCACGAGATCGCAGGCTTCGCGGATCGTCATGAAGTACCGGACCATGTCCGGATGCGTCACCGTGACAGGACCGCCGGCCTCGATCTGCGCCTTGAATTTCGGCACCACCGATCCGTTCGATGCCAGTACGTTGCCGAACCGCACCGAGATCAGCCTCATGTGGGGCTTGCCCTCCGATTGCGTCATCAGGTCGTGGTCGAGCGCCTGACAATACATTTCGGCGAAGCGCTTGGTCAGGCCCAGCATCGAGACCGGCTCGATCGCCTTGTCGGTCGAGATCATCACCATGGCTTCGGCGCCCGCCGCCCGCGCGGCATCGGCGACATTGACCGATCCGAAGATGTTGGTCTTGACGCCCTCGCTCCAGTCGCGCTCGAGGATCGGCACGTGCTTCAGCGCGGCGGCATGGAACACGATATCGGGCTTGAACTCCCGCATCAGGTTTATGATCCGGTCGCGATCGCGGATGTCGGCGATTCGGCCTTCGATGGCGGCATTGGCTGCGCGTGCCGTCAGCGCTTCCGTGACTGCGTAAAGCGCCGGCTCCGAGTGCTCGATCACCAACAGCCGCGCAGCGCCAAAGGTCGCGACGCGGTCGCATATCTCCGAACCGATCGAGCCACCGCCGCCGGTGACGATCACTGCCTTGCCCTTCACCAGCGTTTCAAGCCGCGCGTAATCGATCTTCTCGCTTGGCCGCAGCAAAAGGTCTTCGACGGCGACATTGGTCAGCCTCGGCACGTCGCCGCCTTCGAGCGACGGCAGGCGGCTGACGAATAGCCCGAGCCGCTTGGCCCGCATCAGAACCGCCTCGGGATGCGCCTCGGGTTCGAACGCCGACGGCGTCATGACGACCCGCGAAATCGGCTTTCCCCGTCCGGCATAATCGCGGACCACGTCCTCGACGTCGTCGATCCCACCCAGCACCGGCACGTTGCGGATCGACTGCCCGCGGTCCGCGGCCGAAGGCGACAGCACGCCAACCGGCCAAAGCTGCTTGACTGCGCCGCTCTCGATCGCGCGCAACAGCACCTCGGCGTCGGCGGCGCGGCCAATCAACAGCGTTGCCGATGCGCCTTCGGTCCGGGCATGGCGGCGAACCCGCGTGTAACGGAAATAGCGATATCCGAAGCGGAGTGCGCTCAGCGCGAACACTTGCAGGAACCAGTAGAGCACGATGGTGATACGGCCGAACAGCACCGGCGCCTTGCCGTTCGATGCGGCGAAAATGAAGGCGTAGTCCAGCACGATAAGCGCGACCGCCAGAGTGGTCGCCACGCGCAGGATATTCAGTGCATCAGGAAGCGAAATGAAACGCCATTTCGTGGTCGTCAGATTGAAGACGTAGCAGATAACGATGCTGAAGGCGACGAACAGCGGTAGAATCTTCAGCAGCGGCGGCAGCCGGTCATAGAAGGCCTCGCCTCCCTCGAACCGCAGGTAGAAGCTCGCGAGCAGCGCAAGCGCGGTCGCCAACCCATCGTGCGCTGCGATCAGGTAATTGCGACGGGTCAATTGCGAAAGAGGCGTCATTCCATTGGCCGGCTGCGGAGACGATCGGGCTTCGCGGGGCGTTCCTCGCCCGCTGATATCTTATCTGCGGCGTGCATGCCAGCGATCATGGCCGGGCTGTTCCGGAAGATTCCGCCGCCTCTGACCTGGCGCGCAGCACCATGCCTCCGGCAACTCCGACGCCCAGCACATACATCCAGCCTTCATGGAAGTCGAAGATGTGGGAGTTGAATAGCGAGGTGAAGATATTCTGCACTACGACCAAAAGCCCGATCCAATTCGCAAGCCCATCGCCACGGAACAGGAGCAGGTGCAACAGCCACATCGCGTACAGCATGACGACACCGACAATGCCCCATTGCACTGCGACGTTGAGCGTCTGGTTATGGGGGTTTCCGATCACTTCGCTGCTGGCCTGGTATGAGCCGTGCGTGGCGACGCGCTCGAACAGGCCGCGCGTCGCGCCCGTGCCATGGCCGATCAGCGGTGCCTCGGCAAAGAAACCGAGAGACTTCCGCCAGAACTCGAGCCGCAGCCCGATCGATGTCGGAATGTTTTGTTCCTTGTAGAGCTGGTATTCCCGTGTAAACGTCTCCGCGGTCCGGCGCAACGCCGGCGAGGTCTGCCAGGCAACGGCGGCGAGCGCGGCCGCTACGCACAGGATGATGACGATGCTGCGCCACCTCAGATGCAACAGCGCAAACACCGCGAACATGATCGGCACCGTGACCAATGCCGTGCGCGACACCACCAGGAACGCCATGTTGACGAAGAAGCCGAAGGCGATGGCGGTGAGCAGCACGGCCAGCGCAGTCCGCTTTGCCCGCAGCAGCATGATGACCGGATAGGCCAGCGCAACCGCGCACAGCGTGAATTCCTGACTCTGGGCGATGTAGTTCTTGACAAAGATGCCGCGTGCGGCGAGCTCCGGCGTCCGCAACGAAAGTTCGGGACGCAAAAACACCAGCCAGGACATCAGCATCAAGAGCGTGCACGAAGCGAGGAACGCCACAAACACCCACGACCCGCGCGCCGAGCGCTCGAAATGATAGAGCAGGACCGGAAGTACCAGGAGCTTCGCGGCCGGCCCCACGGCATAGAATCGCGCGCCCCAAGCGGCGTCCGACCACAGGGTTCCAACAAACGCCAGAACGAACAGGGCGATCGGCAGCGCAGAAATCGGGCGCTTCAGCGAGGCAAGAAAGCCCTTCAACTCGACCGTCGGCGCAACCGTGGCCAGAAGCACAGCGCCGAAAATGCCGACCAGCGAAGTCGACCATGGCAGCGACAGCGCAAGCAGGACCGCGACGACGTCGCTCACCTTCATCCATGCGGCCGGATCGCGCCAGATCGGCAGCGCCTTGGCGATCGGCGACGAAGCTGCGTTCGCGCTCACGCCTTGCCTCCCCGGGCGCGGCCGACCAGCGACGTCGTGCTGTGGCCCGGCAGGATATCGACGAGCACGACCTCGCCGCCGGTAGCCTCGACGATCTCGTGGCCGACGACCTGCTCGCGCGTATAATCGCCGCCCTTGACCAGCACGCTCGGCCTCACCCGCGTGATCAGGTCGATCGGCGTGTCCTCCGCGAAGATCGCGACGAGATCGACCGCCTCCAGCGCTGCCAGCACTTCGGCGCGCGCCCGCTCATCCTGCACCGGGCGCCCCTCGCCCTTCAATCGTTTCACCGAGGCATCGCTGTTGAGGCCGACGATCAGGCGGTCGCAGGTGCCGCGCGCCGCCGTCAGCACTTTGACGTGGCCGGGATGCAGAATATCGAAGCAGCCATTGGTGAAGCCGATGCGCAGCCCCTGCCGGCGCCACTCCGCCAGAGGCATCGCGAGATCGCCGCCTGCCGGCACGATCTTCTCTTCGGCCGCCAGCGACGCATGCGGCAGGATTTTCCGCCGCAGCTCCGCGGGCGTGACGGTAGCGGTGCCCTTCTTGCCGACCGCGACCGCGGCCGCCGCGTTCGCCATCCTGAGCGCCGTCTCCCAATCGGCCTGGGCCGCAAGCGTCAACGCCAGCACCGCGGCAACCGTGTCACCCGCGCCCGAGACGTCGCGTACCTTGACCGGAAGCGCCGGCACATGGATCGCCTCGCCGCCGCGAACCACCAGCGTCATGCCGTGTTCGCTTTGCGTTACCAGCATGGCCTCGCAGTCGGCAAGGTACATCGCGTCCTGCGCTGCCTCGGCAATGTTCTGGTCAGTGTCGGCGCGGCTGCGGGTCGCTTCGGCAAACTCCTTGCGGTTGGGAGTCAGCAGCGTGGCGCCGCGATAGATCGCGAAATTGGCGCTCTTGGGATCGACGACCACGCGCTTGCCGAGCTTTTTCGCGGCGTCGATGATGTTGCGGATGACGCGCGCCGTCAGCACGCCCTTGGCATAGTCGGACAGCAGCACAATGTCGGCGCGGGGCATAAGCGGCAGGATCGCATCGATCAGCCGCTGCTCGACATCGGCCGAGGCCGGCACGGCCTGCTCCCAATCCGCGCGCAGCATATGGGTGGAAAAATGCTCGGAGACGAAGCGCACCTTGCGCGTGGTCGGACGGGAAGGATCTGATACCAGCACGGCCTCGATCAGGCTTTCCCGCGCCAGATCGCCCTTCAGCTTCGCACCCGCCTCGTCTTCGCCGATCAGGCCGGCAAAGATGCAGCGTGCACCGAGCGAGGTGATGTTGCGCGCGACGTTGCCGGCACCGCCGACATTGGTCTCGCTACGCTGGACCGCGATAACGGGCGCCGGTGCTTCCGGCGAAACGCGTGACACCTCGCCATAGACGAACTCGTCGAGCATGAGGTCGCCGACGCAGAGCACGGTCTGACGGAGTATCGCCTGGCTGAGGGCTTCAAAATCGAACATCTGTCTACCTGGTGCCCATCAGCGAAAGCGATCGGGACGATTGAGAAAAGCCTTCACGTAGGTCTCGACCGCGTCTTCGAGCGCGGTGAAACCACCATTATACCCGGCATTCAGCAGCTGATCGACTTCGCTCTGGGTGAAGTACTGATAGCTGCCGCGGATCTGCTCGGGCATGTCGATATACTGGATGTTCGGTGTGATGCCGAGCGCGGCATAGGCCGACAGTATCAGATCGCGAAAGCTGCGCGCCGTGCCGGTTCCGACGTTAAAGATGCCGCTGACCGATGGCGTCGAGAGCAGCCACATCGTGACGCGCACGACGTCGTCGACATAGATGAAGTCGCGCCGCTGTTCCCCGTCGGCGATCCCTTCCCGATGCGACTTGAACAATTGCACCGGACGGCCGGCCTTGATGTCGTCGAAGCGCCGCGCCAGCACGCTCATCATCGTGCCCTTGTGATATTCGTTGGGGCCGAACACGTTGAAGAACTTCAATCCCGCCCATTGCGGCGGCAGCCGTTCGCCGCGCGCTGAGCGTTCGGCGACCGCCATGTCGAACAGATGCTTGCTCCAGCCATAGAGGTTCATCGGCCGCAGCCGCTTCAGCGCGTCCATTGACTGGTCGTCGCGAAAGCCACTGCTGCCGTCGCCATAGGTCGCGGCCGAGGACGCGTAGATCAACGGCGTGGCGTTGGCCGTGCACCAGTCGAGCAACCGCATCGACAGGCGGAAATTGGTCTCGATCACCAGGTCGCCGTCGGTTGCCGTGGTCTCGGAAATGGCGCCGAGATGGACGACCGCCTCCAGCCGGCGGCCCTTCAGCCAGTCCATCAGTTCAGAAGGCGGCACAAAATCGGCCAGCCGGCGTTTGGCCAGATTGCGCCATTTGCCGTCATGGCCGAGCACGTCGCACACGGCAACGTCCCGGCCGACGTCATTCAACGCAGCCACGACGTTCGACCCGATAAAACCGGCACCCCCGGTCACCAGCAACATGCCATCCCCTGCCATGATTGTTCGCGCGAAAGCTTTGCCTCACTCCCGCGCGGCAGGCAACTTTGCTCCGCGGCGGATCGAAGACCGAATCGACCGGCTTTACGTGTCGCCTTGGAGCGGTTACCGACGGGCCGGCAATTGGTTAGCGGCGAAACAAGCCAAGATATGAATTTCAATTCACTAGATGGGATCGAAATGGAAGATAGCGCCGACACCAGGCCTATCCTGATCGTTCCCTATATGTGGATTGGCGATTTCGTCCGCGGCCATACGGTGGTGCGGGTATTGAAGCAGCGCTGGCCGAACCGCCCGGTCGACCTCCTGGTGACCCCCCTTTGCGCACCGCTGGTTGACTATATGCCCGGCGTCCGGGCGGGCATTGTCTGGAACCTGCCGCGCAGCCGGCTTGCGCTGGCCAAACAGCGGGGGCTCGCCACCGAACTGCGCGCCCGCGGCTATGGAACCGCCCTCGTCCTGCCCCGCACCTGGAAGGCGGCGATTGCGCCCGCGCTGGCCGGGATTCCCGAGCGCGTCGGCTTTTTCGGCGAGGCGCGATTTGGCCTGATCAACCGGATGCGCTGGGGCGAAAAGGCCCTGCCCCGCTTTATCGACAAGAATGCCGCGCTGGCGCTGCCCGATAGCGCACCGCTGCCGCCGGAATGGCCCGTGCCGCAGCTCGTGGTTCCGCCGGAGGAAACCGGCCGCTGGCGACAGGCCAACGGGCTCGGCACTGGTCCCGCCGTAGCGCTCGGCCCGGGCTCCGTCGGCGCCTCAAAACGATGGACCTACTATCCGGAAGCCGCGCGGCTCCTGATCGAGCGCGGCCTCGACGTCTGGGTGGTCGGCGGTCCCGGCGAAAAGACCCTGGCGCAGGAAATCGTCTCCGTCAGCGGCGGCAAGGCCCGCGACCTCACGGGGGCCGATTTGCGCAACGGCATACTGGCGATGGCGGCGGCGAGCGTTGCGATCTCGAACGACTCCGGCCTGATGCACATCGCGGCTGCGATCGGCACGCCGACCATGGGCATTTTCGGCCCCACCAGCCCCTATCTCTGGGCGCCGCTGAACGGCCTTGCCGCCACAGTGTTGCAGACCAAATCGAAGCTATCCTGCCAGCCCTGCCAGCGCACAGTCTGCACCATGAACGACCACCGCTGCATGCGCGACATTGCGGCGGCCGAGGTGGCCGACATCGCCCAGCGCGTGATGGCTCAATCGAGCGTGCGATAGACTGCGGCGATCGCATTAGCCTCCGCCTCAAGACTGAACTTTTCCAGCACGCGCGCACGCGCCCGCTCGCCCATCGCCTGTGCCGAGGCCGGATCGCGCATCAAAGGCTCAAGCGCCGCGACCAGCGCCTCAGTATCGCCCGGCGGCGTCAGCACGCCGGTCACACCGTCCTCGACCACGAACTCCGCTGCGCCTGCCCGCGCCGCCACCAGCGCCGCGCCTGCCGCCATCGCCTCGATCAGCGTCAGGCCAAAGCCTTCGTTGCGCGAGGTGAACGCGTAAATCGTCAGCCGCTGATACCAGTGCTGTACTTCCTCGATTTCGAGCTCGCCCGTGATGACGATGCGCGATTGCAGCCCGGCCGCCTCGATCTGTCGTTTCAAGCCATCGGCAAAACCCTGCTGCTCCGGCACGACCGCGCCGACGATGACAGCGGTGAAATCCGGGTAGCGCGGCAGCAACCGGCACATCGCCTCGACGAACACATCCGTGCCCTTTTGCGCGCGCACCCGCCCGAAGCAGCCGATCGCGTAATGTCCCGGCAGTTTCGCCTCGGCAAACGCCGCTGCGCGATCTGCCGGCGGTGTGTAGGCGTTGGTATCGACGCCGTGCATCACCACCGTCGCCTCGCGCTTGAGAAAGGACGCTGACAGCTCGGAGGTCGCGATCACGGCATCCATCTGCCGGATCAGCCAGCGCGTCAGCCAGGTGTGATGCCGCTGCGCCGCCGAGGTGAAGACCAGTTTCAGCGGCCAGCCCAGCGCACGCAGCAAGACGCCGACAATCATCTCGTCGTTGCGCCGCGCGTGCCAGATCACGGAGTTGCGGCGGCGCCAGAGTTTCAACAGATCCGCAAAACCCATCCGCGCGATGCCGTCGGGCGCGTGCGGCCCGAGCCATGCTGCGCGGTACATCTGCGCGAGCTTCGGCGCCACCATCCGGTTGGTCGCCGTCACGCCCGAATAGCGCCTGTGCAGATTCGGCACGATGAGCTGCAGATCACTGGCCAAATTGTTCTCGATCGGCACGTCCGGCTCCGTTTCGGCCAGTTCCTATACGCAACATTAAGCATAGTGGCCAGTTCGCCGGCGCCGAAACCCCCTCTTCACCGCGAGCCCCTAGCATCGCCTACAAATAAATCGTGAGAGGTGACCCATGACCGTGCTCGTCACCGGTGGCGCCGGCTATATCGGAAGCCATACGGTTCATGCGCTGGTGGACGCCGGCGAAAGCGTCGTCGTGATCGACAACCTGTCCACCGGATTTTCCTCACTTTTGCCCCGCCCCGTGCCGCTGTTCATCGGCGACGCCGGCGACGAAAACCTCGTCGAGGGCGTGATCGCCCAGCACCGCGTCGAGAGCATCATTCATTTCGCAGGCTCCGTCGTGGTGCCGGATTCGATGCGCGATCCGCTCGGCTATTACCGCAACAACACCATGACGACCCGCAGCCTCTTGAATTCAGCGGTGAAGGCCGGCGTCAGCCGCTTCATCTTTTCGTCAACGGCTGCCGTCTATGGCAATCCGGACCAGGTGCCGGTGCCGGAACATGCGCCGACGCGGCCGATGTCGCCTTACGGCTCATCCAAGCTGATGACTGAAATCATGCTGCATGACGTCGCCGGTGCCCACGACATGAAATACGTCGTGTTGCGCTATTTCAACGTCGCCGGCGCCGATCCGAACGGCCGCTGCGGCCTCTCGACCGTCGGCGCGACGCATCTGCTCAAGATTGCGGTCGAAGCCGCCACCGGACAGCGCGCCAAGGTCGACGTGTACGGAACCGACTACCCGACGCCGGACGGAAGCTGCATTCGCGATTTCATCCATGTCAGCGATCTCGCGGAGGCCCATCGCGCCGCGCTGTCATACCTGCGAGGCGGCGGAAGCTCGATCACGCTGAACTGCGGCTACGGCCGCGGCTATTCGGTGCTGGAAACCATCGAGGCCGTCCGCCGCGTCTCGATGCGCAATTTCGCGGTTCAATATGCGCCGCGCCGCCCCGGCGACATCGTGACCATGGTTGCCGATACCAGCCGCATTCGTTCGATGCTGGAGTGGACGCCGCAATACGACAATCTCGAAACCATCGCCGGCCACGCGCTGACCTGGGAAAAGCGGCTGTTCAGCGAACGCGGAGGCCTTCCGCAGCGTGCGGAATCGGCCTGAAATCAAGCGCTTATTTGGCTTGAAAAACCCCGCTTTAGCAGGCAAGGAGGCATCGCAGCAGCCCTGACGCGCCGGGCTATCCAGGCGCCGTCAATGGAACGCGGATGACCGAACTTCCTACAGAAACTCCGAAGAAAATCACCGACGACCCATATGGCGCGGCGATCCTGATTCGGCGCCTCGTCGCTGAACAGGGGCTCGCCTACTGGCGGCGCTATCTGCTCGCCTTTTCGCTGATGGGATTAGCGGCGGTGACAACCGCGGGTTCCGCCTATCTGCTCGGCGAGGTCATCAACAAGGCCTATGTCGACAAGGATGTGCGCGGCATTGCGCTCTTGTCGCTGGTCACCGTCGTCATCTTTACGATCAAGGGTGCGGCGACCTACGGACACACCGTGATCCTGTCACAGATCGGCAATGCGATCCTCGCGAATAACCAGCGCCGGCTGTTTGCCAAGCTGATGAGCGAAAACATCGCGTTCTTCTCCGAGCGGCATTCATCGGAATTCCTGGCGCGGCTCACTGCTGGCGCCACCGCGGTGACGCAGGTGCTCAATCTCCTGATCAACGCCATCGGCCGCGATCTGCTGTCGCTGATCGCACTCGTCATCGTCATGGTGATGACCGATCCCCTGATGGCGCTGCTCGGTTTTGCGGTGGCGCCGCCAGCGATGATCGTACTGCGCAAGCTGGTGAAGCGCATCAAGGGTCTTGCACACAACCAGTTCTCCGGCACCGCCGACATCATGGAGACGATGCAGGAATCGCTGCAGGGCATCCGCACCGTGAAAGCCTTTACGCTCGAACAGGCGATGCGCGAACGGATCGACGCCAGCATCGCCGCGGTCGAGCGCAACGCCAACAAGATGGCGCGCGTTTCCAACCGCTCCAGCCCATTGATGGAAACCCTCGGCGGCTTCGCGATCGCGGGCGGCCTGATGTATGGCGGCTATCGCGTGGTCGCGATGGGCGCTTCGCCCGGCCAGTTCTTTTCATTCCTGACCGCGTTCCTATTGGCCTATGAGCCGGCCAAGCGGCTGGCGCGGCTCAACATCGAGCTCAACAGCAACCTGATCGGCGCGCGCAAGTTGCTCGAAATCGTCGACAGCCCACCGAGCGAGCCTGACGACAGTGACAAGCCGACGCTGAAACTCACTGACGCGCGGGTCGAGTTCCGCGACGTGACCTTCGGCTACCGGCCAGGCGAGCCGGTCCTCAATCGCATGAGCTTCGTCGCCGAGCCTGGCAAGACCACCGCGCTGGTCGGCCCGTCCGGCGGCGGCAAGTCAACGGTACTTGCGCTGCTGCTGCGGCTCTACGAGGTGAACCAAGGCGAAATCCTGGTCGACGGCCAGAACATTTCCGGCGTGTCGCGGCGCTCGCTGCGGCGGCAGACCGCCTATGTCGGGCAGGACGTCTATTTGTTCCGCGACACGATCGGCGCCAACATCGCCTTCGGCAAGGAAGGCGCCAGCCAGGACGAGATCGTGGCGGCCGCGAAGGCGGCCTGCGCGCACGATTTCATCATGGGCTTTCCACTCGGCTACAATACGCCGGTCGGCGAGCACGGCACGCAGCTATCCGGCGGCCAGCGCCAGCGCATCGCAGTGGCCCGGGCGCTGATCAAGAACGCGCCGATCATTCTGCTCGATGAGGCCACCGCGGCGCTCGATTCCGAATCCGAGAAAGCCGTGCAGGAGGCGATCGAGCATCTCTGCCGGAACCGCACCACCATCGTGATCGCCCACCGCCTGCACACCATCATGCATGCCGATGCCATCCTGGTGGTCGAGGCCGGCGAGATCGTCGAGCGGGGCGAGCATGACGATTTGCTGCGCCGCGGCGGGCGCTATGCTTCCTTCTTCCGCCTGCAGCAGCGCGAAGCCGGTCCGGCCAGTCTGGCGCCGGTCAGCGCAACCGCGTAAAAGCTAGAGCATGATCCGGAAAAGTGGGCACCGGTTTTCCGAAAAGATCATGCCCAACTAGAAGACTCCGGAATTCCACCGTAACCCGAGACCCTTTTCATGACCGCAGCCTCCTACGTCATATCAGCAGCCCCGCAGCCCACGCTTCCCGTCGTCGGCGAGACCGGCTCCTATCCGGTTCGCCGCATCTGGTGCGTCGGGCGCAACTATCTCGAGCACATCAGAGAGATGGGCAATGACGAGCGTGCGCCGCCGTTCTTCTTCGCCAAGCACGCCGACATGCTGGTGCCCGACGGCGCCACGATTCCCTATCCGCCGCTGACCAAGGACCTGCATCACGAAGTCGAACTGATCGTCGCGATGAAGAGCGGCGGCCTCAACATCCCGGCCGACAAGGCGCTCGATCATGTCTACGGCTACGCCGTCGGTATCGACCTAACCCGCCGCGACCTGCAGATCGCCTCGCGCAAGAAGGAGCGGCCGTGGGAAGTCGGAAAGTCCTTCGACTATTCCGCGCCCTGCTCCGCTATCCAGCCCGCATCCAAGATCGGCCATCCTGCCAAGGGCAAGATCTGGCTGACGGTCAACGGCAAGGAAACGCAGAAGGGCGACCTCACCGAACTGATCTGGAGCGTACCCGAAATCATCTGGCAGCTCTCGCAGCAGGTGAAACTCGCCGCCGGCGACATTATCATGACCGGCACGCCGGCCGGAGTCTCGCAGCTCAATCCCGGCGACAAGATCGAGTGCGGCGTCGACGGCGTCGGCACGCTGAAGGTGAATATAGGCAAGCCGGAATAGGCCGACGGTACTTTCGACATCAAGAAGCCCCGGATACATCCGGGGCTTTTTATTGCAGGAAGGCCTATTTCTGCGTCACTGCGTGCTCGCTGAGATAGGCCTGATAGGCAAGCCGGATGCCGTCCTCGAGCTTCGTGCTGGCGCGCCAGCCGAGTTTTGCCAGGCGGCTGACGTCGAGCAGCTTGCGCGGGGTGCCGTCCGGGCGCGAGGCATCAAAACCGATCGCCCCGGTATAGCCGACGGTCGAAGCGACCACGCGGGCGAATTCGGCGATCGTGATGTCCTCGCCGGTGCCGATATTGACCAGCTCGCGATCCGAATAGGTCTTCATCAGGTGGATGCAGGCATCCGCCAGATCGTCGACATAGAGGAATTCGCGCCGCGGCGTCCCGGTGCCCCAGACCACGACTTCGTCAGCGCCGGCAACCTTGGCTTCGTGGAAGCGGCGGATCAGGGCGGCGACGACATGGCTGTATTCGGGATGATAATTGTCGCCGCGCCCATAAAGGTTGGTCGGCATCACGTTGATGAAGTCGGCGCCGTACTGGCTGCGATAGGCCTCCACCATCTTGATCCCGGCGATCTTGGCAATCGCATAGGGCTCGTTGGTCGGCTCCAGCGGCCCCGTCAGCATCGAATCCTCGCGCAGCGGCTGCGGCGCCAGCTTGGGGTAGATGCAGGAGGAGCCGAGGAACATCAGCTTCTCGGCGCCATGGACATGCGCGGCATGGATCACGTTCGAAGCAATCGCCAGATTGTCGTAGAGGAATTCGGCGCGCAGCGTGTTGTTGGCGACGATGCCGCCGACCTTGGCGGCCGCCAGAAACACCACCTGGGGCCGGTTGGCGGCAAACCACGCATTGACCGCGGCCTGATTGCGCAGATCGACCTCATTGCGCGGCGTCGTCAGCAGTTCGACGTCTTCCCGCGCCAGCCGGCGCACCAGCGCGGCGCCGACCATGCCGCGGTGGCCGGCGACATAGACGGTCTTGCCCTTCAGCTCAAACGGCAGGCTTGCCATTGGCGACCTCCCGCCGCGCGTCTGCGAGATCGTTCGCGACCATCTCCTTGACCATCTGGGCGAACGACGTCTTGGGCTTCCAGCCGAGTTTCTCGCGCGCCTTGCTGGCATCGCCGACCAGAAGATCGACTTCGGTCGGCCGGAAATAGACCGGATCGATGCGGACCACGGTCTTGCCGGATTTGGTGTCGACGCCGGCCTCGTCGACGCCCTGGCCGCGCCACTCGATGCGGCGGCCGACCTCGGCGAACGCCAGTTCGACGAATTCACGCACCGAACGGGTCTCGCCGGTCGCCAGCACGAAATCGTCGGGCGCATCCGCCTGCAGGATCTTGTGCATGCCCTCGATATAGTCCCGTGCATGGCCCCAGTCGCGCTTGGCCTCGAGGTTGCCGAGATAGAGCGCCTCGTCGAGGCCGGCCTCGATGCGGGCGACGCTGCGGGTGATCTTGCGGGTGACGAACGTCTCGCCGCGGATCGGGCTCTCGTGGTTGAACAGGATGCCGTTCGAGGCAAACATGCCGTAGGCCTCGCGGTAATTGACCGTGATCCAGTAGCCGTACAGCTTGGCGACGCCGTAAGGCGAGCGCGGGTAGAACGGCGTGGTCTCCTTCTGCGGCACCTCCTGGACCAGGCCGTAGAGCTCCGAGGTCGAGGCCTGATAGAACCGCGTCTCCTTCTCCATGCCGAGGATGCGGATCGCCTCCAGCAGCCGCAGCACGCCGATGGCGTCGGCGTTGGCGGTGTATTCCGGGCTTTCGAAGCTGACGCCGACATGGCTCTGGGCGGCGAGGTTGTAGATCTCGGTCGGCCTGATCTGCTGCATCAGCCGGATCAGGTTGGTGGAGTCGGTCATGTCGCCGTAGTGCAGCAGGAACGGCACCTTGCGGGAATGCGGGTCCTGGTAGAGGTGGTCGATCCGCGCGGTGTTGAACGAGGACGACCGCCGCTTGATGCCGTGGACCTCATAGCCGAGGCCGAGCAGATATTCGGCCAAGTAGGCACCGTCCTGACCGGTGACGCCGGTGATCAGCGCCACGCGCCGCTTTAAATCCTGAGCCGCCATATCTTCTCCAAACCCGTCCGTCGCGCAGGCCATAGCACTCGACCTGCGTCAAGTCTATCGCCAAAGCCGTTTGAAATCAGGCTCTTAGGCACCTAATCGCCATGATGGCGCAAGCGTTCGAGTTCGATGATGGTGACGCCGCCATATTCGAGCCGCAGCAAGCCCTCCTTCTCGAGCCGCTTCAGGCACTGGTTGGCGTTTTGCCGCGAAATACCGGAGAGCGCTCCGATTTCCTCCTGCGTGATCTCCAGGTGGCGCGTCATGTCCGGATAGAGAATCGGGTTGAACAGCGAGGCGATGGAACGTGCGACGCGGCTGGTTGCATCGAGCGTGCGGCCATGTTCCACCGCTCCGATGAACTGGCCGAGCCGCTCGTTGAGCTGTCGGACCAGAAAGCGGTTGAACGCGACGCTGTTCTCGAACAGCCAGAAGAAGGTGCTGCGGTCCATCAGCGCCAGCCTGGTGTCGCGCAATGCCACCACGTCGTAACGGCGCGGCTCGCCCTTCAGCACCGAGCCTTCGCCGAACCAGGCACCGGCCGTGAGGCCTGCGAAGGTCGCGGCCTTGCCCCCGCTCGACACGGTACTCATCCGGGCAAGACCTGTGACGATGCCGGTCCAGTAGTCGAAGGGATCGCCGCGCATGAAGATATGCTCGTTGGCGCGATAGGATTTCTCGACGATGCCGGCACGGGCGACCTCGATTTCCCGCTCGTTCAGTTCACGCGACCAGGCCGCGATGCGTTTGAGGTTATCCGCAGCAATCATGATCGCATCGACCGTCGCGCCCCTATGCTTGTTGCACTGCAACAGAAGTGTTGCCTGGCAAAATTTCCCGACGAATTGTCAGGCAAAAGACATTTCAAACTATCGCATTGCCCTAAGGAGGGCCACCTTGGCGGGTGTGCCCCTGGCACCACCGGTTGGGGTGCGGCGTTACCACGCGTGAGGCCGGCCGTGATCGGCATCGTTGGTCGGATGGCCGGAAGGTCACTCCCGGATGTAAGATTGCGGGTGTAGTTGCGAACGATAGATAAAGAGCGCGGCAAGCGCCTTATCTGGAGGGAATGAGTGGCTCATACGTTGGAAGTGCGCGGCGTGTCGCTGCGCTTCGGTGGCGTCCGTGCACTGACCGAGGTCTCGTTCGGCGTGAACGAGGGCGAATTGTTCTCGATCATCGGCCCGAACGGCGCCGGCAAGACCTCCATCGTCAATTGCATTTCCGGCCGCTACAAGCCGACCGAAGGCCGGCTATTCTACCGCGGCAAGGATATCACCGGCCTCAATCCGAACGCGCGGCCACAGCTCGGCATCGGCCGCACTTTCCAGAACCTGGCGCTGTTCCACCACATGAGCGTGCTCGACAACATCATGGTCGGGCGGCACCACCTCTTGAAGAACAATTTTATCACGGGCTCGCTCTACTGGCTGACCGGCGCGCGGCGCGAGGAACTCGAGCACCGCCGCAAGGTGGAGGAGATCATCGATTTCCTTGACCTGCAGTCGGTGCGCAAGGCGACCGCCGGCACCCTGCCCTACGGCCTGCGCAAGCGCGTCGAGCTGGCCCGCGCGATGGCGCTGGAGCCGCAATTGATCCTGCTCGACGAGCCGATGGCCGGCATGAACTTCGAGGAAAAGGAGGACATGGCGCGCTACATCGTCGATCTCAACGAAGAGTTCGGCATGACCGTGATGATGATCGAGCACGACATGGGCGTGGTGATGGATATCTCCCACCGAGTCATGGTGCTGGATTTCGGCCGCAAGATCGCCGAAGGCGATCCCGCCTCTGTCCTCGCTGATCCGCATGTGAAACGTGCCTATCTCGGCGAAGAGGATGAGGTCCTCGTCGACCCCGACGACACGCCGGCGCCTCGGGAGAGCGTGGCATGATGGATTACGCCGGGCGCGCCGCCCTAGCCGATACCTTTCCAAAGCTGCTGCGCCTCAACGCGAGGGAGCACGGCGGCGAGATTGCGCTGCGCGAAAAGGATCTCGGGCTGTGGCGCATCTTCACCTGGGGCGATTACCAGACCCGCGTGCACGATTTCGCGCTCGGCTTGGTCGAACTGGGTCTTGGGCGCGGCGACGTCATCGGCATCATCGGCGACAATCGTCCGGACTGGGTGGCCGCTGAAATCGCAACCCATGCCATCGGCGCCATGAGCCTGGGTCTTTATCGCGACGTGCTGGACGAGGAAGCGGCCTATCTGCTCAGCTACGGCGAGGCGAAACTGGTGTTCGCCGAGGACGAGGAGCAGGTCGACAAGCTGCTGGCGCTCGCCGATCGCGCGCCCAACCTCAAGCACATCGTCTATTCCGATCCACGCGGCATGCGGAAATACGACGATCCGCGCCTGATGGAAGCCGGGAAGCTGGCCACGATGGGGCGCGACCGCGCCGCGCGCGAGCCCGGGCTCTACGACCGGCTGGTGGATGCGACGCGCGGCGAAGACGTCGCGATCCTCTGCACCACCTCAGGCACCACGGCCAATCCCAAGCTGGCGATGCTGGCGGCTGGCCGCGTCCTGAAACACTGCGCGACGTATTTGGCCTTCGATCCGAAGGGGCCGGACGACGAATACGTCTCAGTGCTGCCGCTGCCCTGGATCATGGAACAGGTCTACGCGCTCGGCAAAGGGCTGCTGTGCCGGATGAAGGTCAACTTCGTCGAAGAGCCCGAGACCATGATGCACGATTTCCGCGAGATCGCGCCGACTTTCGTGCTGTTCGCACCGCGGCTCTGGGAATCGATTGCCGCCGATGTCCGCGCCGGCGTGATGGATTCCTCGCCGTTGAAGCAAAAGCTGTTCGACATCGGAATGAAGACAGGGCTCTCGGCGCTCGCGCAGGGCAAGCATTCGATGTTCGCCGATCAGCTCCTGTTCCGCGCGCTGCGCGACCGCCTGGGCTTCACGCGGCTGCGCTCGGCGGCAACCGGCGGCGCCGCGCTCGGGCCCGACACCTTCAAGTTCTTCCAGGCCATGGGCGTGCCGCTGCGCACGCTCTATGGCCAGACCGAATTGCTGGGCGCCTACACGCTGCATCCGGCCGGCAAGGTCGATCCGGATACGACCGGCGTGCCAATGGCCGCAGACATCGAGATCCGCGTCGACAACCCCGACGTCAACGGCGTCGGCGAGATCGTCGTGCGCCACCCCAATATGTTCCTCGGCTACTACAAGAATCCGGAAGCCTCGGCCGCCGACATCAAGGACGGCTGGATGCATTCTGGTGACGCCGGCTATTTCAACAATGATGGCCAACTCGTCGTCATCGACCGCATCAAGGATCTCGCCGAGACCGCGCGCGGTGAGCGCTTCTCGCCGCAATATCTGGAAAACAAGCTAAAATTCTCGCCCTACATCGCCGAGACAGTGGTGCTCGGCGCCGGCCGCGACGCGCTGGCGGCGATGATCTGTATTCGTTATTCGATCATCTCGAAATGGGCGGAGAAGAACCGCATCTCGTTCACGACCTATACCGACCTCTCCTCGCGCCCCGAGGTTTATGCGCTGTTGCGCAAGGAGGTGGAAGGCGTCAACGCCACGCTGCCGCCGGCGCAGCGTATTTCCCGCTTCCTGTTGCTCTACAAGGAGCTCGACGCCGACGACGGCGAATTGACCCGTACCCGCAAGGTCCGCCGCAGCGTCATCAACGAGAAATACGCCGATATCATCGACGCGATCTACGCCGGCAAGAGCGACATTCCCGTCGATACCGTGATCCGCTTCCAGGACGGCACCACCCAGCGCATCCGCACCACGCTGCGGGTCGTCGATCTCGGCGGGCCTGCGCCGCTGGCGGAGGCCGCGGAATGAAGCTGACGTTTGCCGGTGGCGCCGCAAAACTGATCGTCATGCGCGGGCTTGACCCGCGCATCCATCCTCTTCGGAAAAAGTGCTTCTTCAGGCGATGGATCGCCGGGTCAAGCCCGGCGATGACAGCTTGCACGTCTGGTGACTTCGCATGAACACCCAGCTTCTGATCCAGCTTCTCGTCAACGGCCTCGTGGTCGGCACGCTCTATGGCGTGGTCGCGATGTCGTTCGTGCTGATCTACAAGGCGACGCAGGTTGTGAACTTCGCGCAGGGCGAGCTGCTGCTGGTGGGCGCCTGGGTGTGCTGGTGGCTGCTGACCAAATATCAGGTGCCGTTCTACCTGGGCATGCCGATCACGCTGGTGTTCATGTTCCTGTTCGGCATCGCGATCCAGATCGTCATCCTGCGCCCCATGATCGGCGAGCCGATCATTTCCGTGATCATGGTGACGATCGCGCTCTCGACCGTGTTTTCGGCACTGATGAAATGGATGTTCGGCGTCAATCTGCAGCCGTTTCCGCGCATCTTCGAGACCCAGAACGTCAACATCCTCGGACTGCAGGTGCAAACCGTCTATCTGATGAGCCTTGCAGTCTCGGTGGCAATGATGGTGGGCATGGCGTGGTTCTTCCGTCTCTCCAAATATGGTCTGGCGATGCGCGCCACCGCGTTCAACCAGCAGGTGGCGCAGTCGCTCGGCATTTCCGTCAAAAGCGTATTCGCGATGGCCTGGGCGATCTCGGCGACCGTCTCCGCCGTCGCAGGCGTGGTGGTGGCCGTCGTCAATGGCGTCTCGGCAGGCCTCTCCGCCTATGGCGTCAAGGTGTTTCCGGCGGCGATCCTCGGCGGCCTCGACAGCGTTGGCGGCGCCGTGCTCGGCGGCATCATCATCGGTCTGCTGGAGAACGTCGCGCACTTTCTCGACAGCGAATATCTGCACTGGGGCAATCTCTACGAGATCGCGCCGTTCTATGCGCTCATCATCATCCTCATGATCAAGCCGTACGGCCTGTTCGGCACCAAAGACATCGAGCGGGTGTAAATCATTATGGCAGGCCAAACCCTCATTCCCGCCGGCGATTTCCGCACCAGCTATGCGGCGGATACCACCGTGTTTCCGACCACGACCAGCCGCAACGCCATGATCGCCGGCATCGCGCTGATTTGCTTTGCGCCACACGTCGTCAACGAATACATCCTTAGCCTGCTGATCCAGATCGGCATATTCGGCATCGCCGCGCTCGGGCTCAACATCGTCGTCGGCTTCACCGGCCAGATCTCGATCGGTCATGCTGCCTTCTTCGGTTTCGGGGCCTTTACCTCGGCCTATCTCTCGAACCGGTTCGGCATTCCCGTCTTCTTCTGCATTCCGCTCGCCGGCGTCGTGACGGCCGCGGTCGGTCTGGTCTTCGGCCTGCCCGCGGCGCGACTGAAAGGGCTTTATCTCGCGATCGCGACGCTGGCGGCGCAATACATCCTGCTCGACTTCTTTGCCCGTGCCGAGTGGTTCACCGGCGGCAGCGTTCCCGCCAGCGCCGAACCCTTCTCGATCTTCGGATACATGCTGCGCGGCGATAAGCAATATTTTTACGTCGTGCTGGCCTATGTCGTCGTCTGTTATCTGCTGGTCACCAACCTGATCCGTTCGCGCGACGGACGCGCGCTGGTCGCCGTGCGCGACCATTATCTGTCCGCCGAGATCATGGGCATCAACCTGACCAAGTACCGGACGCTGTCGTTCGGCCTCGCCGCCTTCTTTGCCGGCGTCGGCGGCGCGCTCTATGCGCATTACAATCAGGTGGTCTCCAACGAAGGCTTTGGCATCGATCGCTCGATCATCTTCCTCGCCATGATCATCATCGGCGGGCTCGGTTCGATCATGGGCACGCTGATGGGCACCGCCTTCATGGTGCTGCTGCCGGAATCGATGGAATGGCTCAGCGTCGCGCTCCGCGACAGCCCGATCGATCAATTTCTGGGACTAAAGAACAATATCGCTTTCTTGCGCGAGATGGCCATCGGCCTGATCATCATCATCTTTCTGGTGTTCGAGCCGGATGGACTTGCGCATCGATGGCGGCAGATCAAGGCATACTGGAAACTCTACCCGTTCTCGCATTGAGGTCGGAACGGGACGAACAACGAGAAGACCTCGAGAAGTAACCGGGAGGACTATGTCCATGACGATGAAGACTCTGTTGAGCACAGCCTCGCTTGCTTTGCTGTTGGGTTCTACCACTGCATCGGCCCAGGCGCCGGTCGCGCTGGGACATCTCACCGACTATTCAGGACCAACTTCGGACGTCGGAACGCCGTTCGGACAGGGTGTCGCCGACACCTATGCATGGATCAACAAGAGCGGCGGCATCAACGGCGCCAAGGTCAACCTCGATACCGTCGATTACGGCTATCAGGTGCCGCGCGCCATCGCCCAGTACAAGAAATGGTCGGGCGCCGACAAGGTCGCCGCCATTCTCGGCTGGGGCACCGCCGACACCGAAGCGCTGACGGGTTTCCTGGCCCAGGACAAGATCCCGGATATCTCGGCATCCTATGCCGCAGCACTCTCCGATCCGACCGGCGCCGGCGGAAAGGCCAAGCCGGCGCCCTACAACTTCTTCTATGGACCGAGCTATTCGGACGCACTTCGCGGCATGCTGACCTGGGCCGCCGAGGATTGGAAAGCCAAGGGCAAGCCCGGCAAGCCGAAATACGTCCACATGGGCGCCAACCACCCCTATCCGAACGCGCCGAAGGCGGCTGGCGAAGCGATTGCCACCGACCTCGGGTTCGAAGTGCTGCCGCCGATCGTGTTCGCATTGACGCCCGGCGACTACAGCGCGCAGTGCCTGACGCTGAAGAGCTCTGGCGCCAACTACGCCTATCTCGGCAATACCGCCGGCTCCAATATCTCCGTGCTCAACGCCTGCAAGGCGGCCGGCGTCGACGTGCAGTTCCTCGGCAACGTCTGGGGCATGGATGAGAACGCCGCCAAGGCTGCCGGTGCTGCCGCCGACGGCGTGGTGTTTCCGCTGCGCACCGCGATCGCCTGGGGCGGCAACGCGCCCGGCATGAAGACGTTCATGGAAATCTCCAAGATGTCGGACGCGGCCGGTACCGCCTACCGTCCCGTGCATTACCTCGCCGGCGTCTGCACCGCGCTCTACATGAAGGAAGCCGTCGAATGGGCGGCCAAGAACGGCGGCGCCACCGGCGAGAACGTCAAGAAGGGCTTCTACCAGAAGAAGGATTGGGTGCCCGCCGGCGGCGAAGGCATCTGCAACGCCTCGACCTTCACCGAGAAGGATCACCGTGGCACGCTCAAGGTCGATCTGTATCGCATGATGGTCGCAGGCGCGACCGACGCCCCCCTCAACGAACTCGTCAAGAACGGCGGCATCAAGATGGAGAAGGTGAAGACGATCGACCTGCCGCGCAAGCCCGAGTGGCTCGGCTGGTGAGGTCGGGAGGCGCCTGTAGTCGCCTCAACACTCAACTGTCATCCCCGCGAAAGCCGGGATCCAGTACGCCGCGGCTTCTCGATTGATCGCAGGCGCCTCTGGAATACTGGATCACCCGCATACGGGTGATGACGGCGGTGGGTGGAGCGGACCCGCTCCACCAACAACGCCAGGATCGGAAAAATGACTGAAGCAACCGAACTCAATCGTCCTGCGAAGACTGCCGCGCAAGCCGCCGGCCCGCTGCTCAGCGTCCACAACATCGAGGTGGTCTACGACAAGGTCATCCTGGTGCTGCGCGGCTTGAGCCTTGAAGTGCCGAAGGGCGCGATCGTGGCGCTGCTCGGCGCCAACGGCGCCGGCAAGTCGACGACGCTGAAGGCGATCTCGGGCCTGCTCAAGACTGAGGACGGCGAGGTGATCCGGGGCGAAATCGTCTTCGATGGCGAGCGCATCAACGGCATCGACCCCGACAAGATCGTCCGCCGCGGCATCTTCCAGGTGATGGAAGGCCGCCGTATCATCGCGGACATGACGTCGATCGAAAATCTGAAGCTCGGCGCGTTCACGCGCACCGACAACGAGATTGCCGCCGACATCGACATGGTGTTCAGATATTTCCCGCGGCTCAAGGAGCGTACCGGGCTCGCCGGCTATCTCTCCGGAGGCGAACAGCAGATGCTGGCGATCGGCCGCGCGCTGATGGCGCGCCCCAAGATGATCCTGATGGACGAGCCGTCGATGGGCCTGTCGCCGCTCCTGGTCAAGGAAGTGTTTGGGATCATCAAAGCGATCAACCGCGACCTCGGCGTCACCATCCTGCTGGTGGAGCAGAACGCGCGCGCGGCGCTGTCGGTCGCGAGCCACGGCTACATCATGGAACAGGGCAAGGTGGTGCTCGACGGCACCGCTGACGAGCTGCGCGACAACGAGGACGTCAAGGAGTTCTATCTCGGCGGCGCCGGCGACCAGCGCAAGAGCTTCAAGAACCTCAAAAGCTTCAAGCGGCGAAAGCGGTGGTTGTGAGCGCCGTCCCACGCTTAGCCGAGCACCTGTTCCGCTTCCGCTATCGCGCTGAGAACATGATAGAACGAAGACGCAGGAATGGTGGCGACCAGCGAGTGGCCGTCGCGGTCGAATTGGTCGTACCAGCCGCCCGTGACGGGATGGCTGAGATAGTGCCGTTCGAGCCGCGCCAGCGCCGCGCGCGCTTCATCGGCCGCTCCCGCTTCCCCTGCCTCGGCCTGCGCGATCCAAGCCTTGGCAATTTCCGTCTGCGGCCACAACCGGCGCGTATGCCGCCTGATGTTGCCGCGGGCGTCGCCCTCGTCGATCAGGCAGCCGGTCGCCTCGTCGCGATAGCGCAGCGCTGTTGCCAGCAATTCGCCGCGATAGCGCCCGGTCGGACAGCCGGTGATGCGCTCAAAACCTTTCAGCAGCCACGCCCATTCCGCCTGATGTCCGGGCTCGACGCTGACCGGCTCGATCTTCGACCAGTCTTCCTCGAAATACTCGCCAAGCACCTGCCGCTGCTTGTCGTAGAGGTTGGCCAGAAACAGGCTGAAGAAATTTCCGGCCCTGTTCTGGAACACGAGGTCATGTGTCGCGTCGAACGCCGCGATCATCGCTTCGAACAGATGCATCTGCGGGTTCTGCCGCCGCGGCATCGATACCGGCAATCCTTCGTGAACCCCGCCGTGCGGCGAACGAAGCTGCGTCTCGACGAAGTGGCACAGCGCGTCGATCTCGGCGCGGATCTGCGCATCGCGATTGAGCGCGTAGACGGTTGCCAGTGCCAACAGCACGAAGGCGTGGTCGTAGGAATCTCGCAGCGGATCCAGCACCGCGCCATCAGGCTGCAGCGTGTGCACAAAGCCCGGCTTGCCGTCGGGGGCTTTCGCCTTCGCCAGCAGGTGCTCCAGCCCTTTGAGCGCGATCGCGCGCCCCTGCGGATACCAGCCCATCTGCGCCGCCTTGGCGAAGCAATAAATCTGGCGCGCCTGTACAAAAACCCGGCGCGGCACCAGGCGGTCTGCACGGCCGTCCGGATCGAGCCGATCGATAAAGCCGCCCGCTCTGTCGTCCCACCCCTCGGTCGACCACAGCGGCAGGCAATGATCGACCATGCGAAGCTTCAGCTTGGCGACGATATCGGCCGAATCCAGCGTGTCTGCCGCCGCAGCGGTATCTCTTTCAGCCATTGCGTTCCCTGGAACATCAACACCGGTAGAAGCCGTCTGATAGCACGTCAGAGGCGGCACGCAATCGGCCCTCACCTGAGGCATCAGCCATGACCGACCACTACGACGCCCTTGAAACGCGCGAGCCGGGCATACGCGAGGCGGAGCTGTTTTCAAAGCTTCCGGACGTCCTGCGCAAGGCGCTCGCCGCGCCGGCCTATGCCGAGCGGCTGAAAGGCATCGATCCCGCCGCCGTGACCAGCCGCGCCGCGCTTGCTGAGTTGCCTGTGCTACGCAAATCGGAACTCCCTGCCCTGCACAAGGCCGCGCCGCCCTTCGGCGGGTTTGTGGCGGGGCCGCTTGGGTCGTTCGGACGGCTGTTTACCTCGCCGGGACCGATCTTCGAGCCCGAGCCTGTTCACGTCGACCCATGGCGTGGCGCGCGGGCGCTGTTCGCGGCGGGCTTTCGGCCCGGCGACGTGGTGCTCAACACCTTCAGTTACCATCTGACGCCGGGCGGCTTCATTTTCGATGCCTCGGCGCGAGCGCTGGGCTGCGCGGTGATTCCGGCCGGCCCCGGCAATACCGAACAGCAGTTTGAACTGATCGAGGCCTATCGGCCGGTCGGCTATAGCGGCACGCCTGATTTCCTCAAGATCCTGCTCGACGCAGCGGCATCCGCCGGGCGCGACGTCTCCTCGATCAAGCGCGCGCTGGTATCAGGCGCGGCGTTTCCGAAATCACTGCAGGACGAAGTCAAGGCACGCGGCATCGACGCCTATCAGGCGTTCGGCACCGCCGACCTCGGCCTGGTCGCTTTCGAAACGCCGGCGCGCGAAGGCATGGTCGTCAACGAGGACCTGATCATGGAGATCGTGCGCCCCGGCACCGGCGATCCCGTCGCACCCGGCGACGTCGGCGAAATCGTCGTCACCTCGCTCGATCCGAAGCATCCCTGGATCCGGCTCGCGCTCGGCGATCTCACGGCGGCACTGCCGGGCGCAAGCCCATGCGGGCGCACCAACATGCGCATCAAGGGCTGGATGGGTCGCGCCGACCAGACCACCAAGGTCAAGGGCATGTTCGTCCGCCCCGAGCAGATCGCCGAGATCGCCAAGCGCCATCCGCAACTCGGAAGACTACGCCTCGTCGTCACGCGGTCCGGCGAGAACGACCTGATGACGCTGAAGGCGGAAACGGCTTCGCCCGGTGAGGCGCTACAGGGCGAACTCGCGGCAACGCTGCGCGCGGTGACGAAGCTCGGCGGCAATGTCGAGCTGGTTGGCGCAGGCGCGCTGCCGAATGACGGCAAGGTGATCGCCGACGAGCGCTGAGCGCTCAAAACTTGCGAACCAGATCGATCACTTGGTCCTGCTGCGCCCGAGTGATCTCGGCAAACATTGGTAGCGACAGAATACGTTCCTGATCGCCAAACGCATTCGGAAACTGCTCCGGGCGATGGCCGAACCGCTGATACGCGGCCAGGAACGGCAGCGCCGTCGGATAGTTGATCGCCGTCTGCACGCCGTTCGCGTTCAGATGCGCCGCCAGCGCGTCGCGGCGCGGATGCTTGATCGTGTAGAGATGATAGACGTGGGTGCGGTCAGGCGCGACCTGAGGCACGATCACATCCTCGATCTGGTTGAGGCCGGCATCGTAGGCTTTCGCCGCATCCTGACGCGCCTTGGTCCACTGCGAGAGATGCGGCAGTTTCGCCGACAGGATCGCAGCCTGCATGCCGTCGAGCCGGCTGTTGATGCCTTCGATATGATGTTGATGCTTCACCAGGCCGCCGTGCCGTGCCAGCATCGTCATGTGTTCGGCCAATGCATCATCGTTGGTGACGACCGCGCCGGCATCGCCCATCGCGCCGAGATTCTTGCCCGGATAGAACGAATAGGTCGCGGCCGCGCCAAACGTGCCTACCTGCTGGCCCTTGTAACGGGCCAGATGGGCCTGCGCGCAATCCTCGATCACCCAGAGCTTGTGCTTGCGGGCAATCGCCATGATCGCGTCCATGTCCGCCGGCTGCCCGTAGAGGTGTACGGGAATGATACCGACGGTGCGCGGCGTGATCGCGGCCTCGACCGCCGCCGGATCGATTGTGAAGGTCGAGCCATCGGTGTCGCAGAACACCACGGTGGCGCCGGCATGCGTGATCATTGCGGACGTGCTGATCCAGGAATGCGCCGTGGTGATCACCTCGTCGCCCGGCTTGACCTTCAGCGCGGCCATGGCGAGATACAGCGCATCGGTGCCGTTGGCGCAGGACACGCAATGCTTGACGTCAACGGCAGCGGCGAACTCCCGTTCGAACGCGTCGACGTAGGACCCGCGAATGAAGGCGTTGTCGCGGATGACGGAGGCAATCGCGCCATCGATCTCGCTCTTGATGGTCTGATACTGCAGTTGCAGATCCGCAAAAGGCACCGGCATCGGTCTTCTTCCTACTTGTCCGCCAGCAGCCGGCGCGCCGGGTTGCCGGCATAGGTCCCCGGCGACGTGATATCTCTGGTCACAACGGAGCCTGCGCCGATCACGACGTCATCGGCGATTCTCACCGGCATGATGGTGGCGTTGGAGCCGATCGAGACGCGGTTTCCGATCACGGTCTCGCGCCATAAATCCCTGTTGCCGCGGGCCGGGCCGCCGGTCGAAAACGTGTCGTTCACAAACATCACCCCGTGCCCGACAAAGCAGTCTTCCCCAATCGTGACCAGTTCGCAGATGAAGGCGTGAGACTGCACCCGCGTCCGAGCGCCGATCACGACGCCTTTCTGGATCTCGGTAAACGGCCCGACAAAGCAATCGTCGCCGATTTTGCAGCCATACAGATTGCACGGATCAACGATCCTGACGCGCGCGCCGAACTCGACGTCGCGCACGCCCGCCTGATTTATCTCCGGTCGGTTCACGACACGACACCGAGCCGGCCCAGCCGAGGCGCGAAGCGAAGCGGCACCTCGGCGCCCGTCTCGATTGATTCGTAGAGCGCCGAAATCAGCTCCAGGCTCTTGCGCCCTTCGAGACCATCAACCAGCGCCGAACGCTGGTTCACCAGACAGTCGATCACGTGCTGATAATATGCCTGGTGGCCGAAGCCGTAGACGTTCGGCGGATTGACGGAAAACTTCTCGACCACGTCCTTGTCCGACGCAAGTTCCTCGACAAAGCGCCAGTGCCGGATCTGGTTGACGGCGAAACCCGCGATCTCGACCGTTCCTCTCTCTCCGAGGATCGACAGTGATCCTTCGAGGTCGGTAGGACGTGCAGCCGTGGTCGCCTCGATGATCCCGAGCGCGCCGTTGCGGAACTTCAGGGTGGCAACCGCGGTGTCCTCGGCCTCGATCTTTGCCAGCGCAGTCACGGCGCGGGCATGAACGCTGATGACGTCGCCGAAGAACCATTCCAGCATGTCGATGTGATGGCTGGCCTGGTTCGAGAGCACGCCACCGTCATAGGCCCAGGTGCCGCGCCAGGCATCCTGGTCGTAATAGGCCTGGTTGCGGCACCAGCGGACGCGCACCGTGCCGAGAATCAGACGGCCGAAGCGCCCGGCCTCCAGCGCCTCGCGCGCCTTCACCACAGGAACGTTGAAGCGATTCTGCTTGACGACGAACAGCTTGACGCCGGCCTCGTCGCAGGCGCGGACCATGTCGTCGGCGTCCTGAAGCCGCAGCGCCATCGGCTTCTCGACGATGGCGTGCTTTCCGGCCTTCGCGCAGGCGATGACGTGGGCGGGATGCATCCCGCTCGGCGTCAGCACCGCCACCGCGTCGATATCGTTCCGGGCGAGGAATTCGTCCGTGTCATAGATCGCCGGGACACCGAACCTCGACGCGATCGCGTCGGCGCGGTTGCGAACGGTGTCACAAACGGCAACGAGCCTGGCTCCGTTGATATGGTTGCCGCCCAAAAGTTCTGAGTGACGTTTGGCAATGCGTCCGCAACCCAGGAGGCCAAACCTGACCATCAATGCTCCCTTTTTTCCATCGAGCAGCAATCCAAGGGGAAGCACAAGGACTATATTGTCTGAGCAACACAAACGCTATTTGGTAAACCACTCAAGTCCACATTGCTCTGGCTCAGCCCCCACACTGCCCCTTTCACCTCATTCCAATTCACTTCATTTCAACAATTTCTTCGGTCATGGACATCCGAGATGTCAAGATGTTATGAGCCGCAAGCGGGCGCTCCGGACCTGATCGCGGCCCATTTGGAACCGGCAGCGACATCATGCCAAACGCAGGTTGTGTTGGCGGACCTATGGAGAAGTACTGGTGAACGCCTCAAAACGTCGTGTCGCGCTGATCACCGGCGTCACCGGTCAGGACGGTGCCTACTTGGCCGAATATCTGCTCGGCCTCGGCTATGAGGTCCACGGCATCAAGCGGCGGTCGTCCTCGTTCAACACCGCGCGGATCGACCACCTCTACCAGGACCCGCATTCCCGCAAGGTGCCGTTCCTGCTGCATTACGGCGACATGACCGACTCCACCAACCTGATCCGGCTGATGCAGCAGATCAGGCCGACCGAGATCTACAACCTCGCCGCCCAGAGCCATGTCGGCGTCAGCTTCGAAAGCCCGGAATACACCGCCAACGCCGACGCCATCGGCGTGCTGCGGCTGCTGGAGGCGATCCGCATCCTCGGCATGGAGAAGGAGACGCGGTTCTATCAGGCATCGACCTCGGAGCTCTACGGCCTGGTCCAGGAGGTGCCGCAGAAGGAGACCACGCCGTTCTACCCGCGCTCGCCTTACGGCGTCGCCAAGCTGTACGGCTACTGGATCACGGTCAATTACCGCGAGGCCTACGGCATGTTTGCCTCGAACGGCATCCTGTTCAACCACGAGAGCCCGATCCGCGGCGAGACGTTCGTCACCCGCAAGATCACCCGCAGCGTCGCCCGCATCGAGGCCGGCCTCGACGAGGCGCTCTATCTCGGCAACCTCGAGGCCAAGCGCGACTGGGGCCATGCACGGGACTATATCGAGGGCATGCACAAGATCCTGCAGGCGGATGCGCCCGACGATTTCGTGCTGGCGACCGGCGAGACCCGTTCGGTGCGTGAATTCGTCGAACTGGCGTTCGCCGAGGTCGGCCGCCGCATCGAGTGGCGCGGCCAGGGCGTCGACGAGGCCGGCGTCGACACCAAATCCGGCAAGACCGTGGTCCGCATCGATCCGGTCTATTTCCGGCCGACCGAGGTCGATCTTCTGGTCGGCGATGCCAGCAAGGCGCGCGAGAAACTGGGCTGGAAGCCCAAGACGTCGTTCGCCCAGATGGTCAAGGAGATGGTCGCGAACGATCTCGCAGACGCGCGGCGGGAGGTCGCCAATGGCAAGCCTGCCGTTTGAGCTGAAGGGCAAGACCGTCTATGTCGCCGGCCACCGCGGCATGGTCGGCGCCGCGCTGGTGCGCCGGCTGGCGCGGGAAGACGTCGAATTGCTGACGACGCCGCGCAATGAGGTCGATCTGCGCAATCAGGCCGCGGTCAATGCGTGGTTTGCCGCCAACCGGCCCCAGGTGGTGTTTCTGGCGGCCGCCAAGGTCGGCGGCATCGTCGCCAACAACACGCTGCGCGCCGAATTCCTCTACGACAATCTGGCGATTGCTTCGAACGTGATCCATGCCGCGCATGTCCATGGCGCCGAGAAGCTGATGTTCCTCGGCTCCTCCTGCATCTACCCCAAGCTGGCGCCGCAGCCGCTGCGCGAGGATTCGATGCTGACGGGGCCGCTGGAGCCGACCAACGAGCCCTATGCGATTGCCAAGATCGCCGGGATCAAGATGGTGGAGGCCTATCGCAGCCAGTACGGCGCCGACTTCATCAACGTGATGCCGACCAACCTTTATGGGCGCGGCGACAATTATCATCCCGAATACAGCCATGTCGTCGCCGCCCTGATCCGCCGCTTCCACGAAGCCAAGGTTGCCGGCGCTGACAAAGTCGTGGTCTGGGGCACCGGGACGCCGCGGCGCGAATTCCTCTATGTCGACGATCTGGCGGATGCCTGCATCCACCTGATGAAGACCTATTCGGATCGCGAGCTGGTCAATATCGGCAACGGCGAGGACATCACGATCGCCGAATTCGCCCGCGTGGTCGCGGCTACCGTCGGCTACACCGGGGCGATCGGCTTTGATACCTCGCGCCCGGACGGCACCCCGCGCAAGCTGCTCGATGTCAGCCGCCTGGCAAAACTCGGCTGGCGCGCCAGCACGAAGCTCGAAGATGGGATCAAGCTCGCCTATCAGGCCTACGTGAGCGAATCGAAATTGACCACGAACTAGTCACTTCTGTGGCGAGAGCCACATCTCCGCTATCACCAGCTAACTTTAACGGTCCGGAAGAGTGGAGAACTGCTTGCAGAAACCGGAAGTGGAAAAGATTGGTAGTGAGCAGCTAATCTAGTCTCTCCACTTTTGATTTCCTGGTCAGACGCGAGAAGCACCTCTGAGCGCATGTGCCGCAACGATAGCTGCGCGCGCAAGAATCCATCCGCATCTTTAGTCCCGACCTCTCCGCCCGCGTTATTGGAGGTGTGCATCTTCTGTTGCCGATGCGACTAGCAAACGATCTCGCTCAGAAATCGCGCTCAGAGGAACGAGTTAGGGACAGGCGCCCCGCCCGCCTAACAAGCGGCACGAGTTCACGCCGAAACCGGCCTGAGATACCTACCATTTCGGCGCATCAGGTTGGGGCCCAGCTAGGTTCAAAGAGAATTCAGATGTTCTTGGACGCTCTTCCACCTGAGCATCGTAGAATGGGAAACCGGCTTTAAGCGCTTCCGCTGCATCGGCCGGTTGATTCCCGAGCCGACAGTGGCGACGTCCACTGCCCCTTTGATGACGTGGCCAGCAATCCCGGCAAGGGCAGGAAGGATTTTCCCTTCCCGAAGGCCGTAACGCCATGACGCGCCAATGAGTGCTGCGCGCCCAGGCAACAATTTCCTGAGCGTGAGTCGGTCCTGGCGATACCCGAGTAAGATCGTGTCGAGCCCGGCAAACTTACTGTGCCGGAAGTTTCGTAGCAACAGATCCTGGTCCTCGGCATAGGTAGGCTTGGAATCATATGGATGGCGGCGGAACCAAGCCGTTCGTCCGCACCAAGTTGGGTGAGGAAGAGGAAAACCGACAAACGGTCGCGCGATTATGTCCTTATGGGTGCGCCCGATCGGCATTTCGCCAATGAGCTCGCCGCTGCTGGTGAACACCACCGCCCCGCACCCGAGAAGATCGATCTGCGGGTCACGCTGCAGTCGCTCAATCTGGTGGACCAATCGGTCCGGGAAGCAAATATCATCCGCATCCATGCGAGCAATAAATTCGCCTCTGCTTAGGGCTACCGCCTGATTGAGCCGCAACGCAAGTCCGGCAGAACAATGCTCGCGAACGATTCGAATGCGCTCATCGCCGAAGCCCTCAACGATTGCACTACTCTGATCACTGGAGCCGTCGTCCACGACGATCATCTCCCAATCCTGCAGTGCCTGCAGTTGAACCGACCGGATCGCGTCTGCTACCGTCGATGCGCTGTTCCGCATCGACATAATGATAGAAACGAGTGGGAGGTGTGCCACAGTGTTGACTTTTGTGTGCACGTGCAAAGCGTACGCGCTGGGGTTTAGAATTCAAAGCGATACTATGCGGCTACCGACAAGAACTCGTCTCAAATGCTCGCAAGCAACGTCATACCTGGCAACCCAAGCCCGGAGTTGATGACCTTGAAGCGGGACGGGTACTTTGCAACGATTTCGCAGATGGCGCGCGCGGGTCCGACGTTATACTTCGACTCTGCCGATTGGAAGAACGTATCGTGCGCAAGAGCGCTGGCGTCCGGCACAGTCGAGAAGATCCGGTCCAGCTCGGTACGAACGGACTCGTAGGCGTGATCGCCATCGACGAAGAATAGCGGCCGCTTCGGTTGCCCGAGTTTCTGCCAAAGGTCGAGTGCAACCTCAACGCCGTTGCCCCGATGCAGATGGACCTTGTCTAGACCGCGAACGAGGAAGCCGTGCTCCTGGCCGGGATGTTCGACGTGAGTGGCGTCCGGCGGCAGATCAATCGAATGAATTTCATATCCGAACTTGAACGCCCGGTCGCATTCGTAAAAAACCCTGGCGGAAACGCCAATATGCGTTCCCCAATCAAATATCACTGACGGCTTCAGCCGGCACGCTGCGGCAGTCATGAGCAGCAACTCGTTAACCGGGTATGGGTGGACACCCACCACAGGCACGACCCTTTCCAGCAGAAAGCCCGACAGACTCCAGAGATCAACCTCGAACTCGGCCGCGCCGGGATTCCGGACAGGATCAGGCCAGGAGCGTGTCAGTTCCGGTGTTGTTGCGTCTGCAATTTTTTTTGCTTTCCGACGTAACAAATGAATGATCGAGCGAGCTGTTAGTGGCACTGCGATACTCTCGTTGCGAGTTGAAAGAGTTATTGTCGCGAATGATCAGACCAAGACCCACCCGGGGGGGTAAAGATCATGTGTATTGAGCTTCTTCAATTCATTCGGCGCAAACCAGGCGCGCGGCGCGATGACGACCTTGTCCGGCGAGCGATTGAGCCAAGCGCCCCACCAGCTAAAGGAACTGTTGGCGATGATATGGTGCCGGCAACGTGCCATCAGTGCCATGTCCTCCCAAGGCCGCTGCGGATCGCCCCGGACATGGACCAGCCGCGATTTCGGCACGAAATTCAGAACCTCCTCCGCCGCGGTCGGATCATCGGAAAACACGAACAATGTCGATTCCTGACCGATCCCCGCCTCGAGCCGATCGAGCGCCTGGCGATAATACCGTTCGCCCAAGATGCCGTGGAATTCTGCGGTTCCGGGATTGAGGTAGTCGCCCCGGCGGACATGCGTCGATACGGATAGCCGGCTGCATTCGATGCGGGCGAGCACTTCCGCGGCCGCGTCGCTCAAGGGTTCTCGGGGAGAAAACCAGTCGCGCAACCTTTCAGCGATGCAGCCAAAGTAACGCTCGCTTTGGAAATAGCCAAACAGCACAGTTCGTGGGCCAAGCGCTTCGAAAGCCGGGTCGTAGTGGAAATGCGGCTCTCGATACTCCTGTGGCGAAGATGCAAGTTTAGGCAGGCCGGCCAAGCCAAGCAGCCTATCGACTCGCCCTTTCCACAGTGCGCGCGCAAATTGCTTTTGATCTTTCTCCGCGGCCTTGGACTGGGCCAGCGAAACGACTGTCTCCGGCACGCGCAGGCGCTCCAACAGGAAGGAGCGGTCCGAATAATTACGGAAACCGCTGAGGTCAAGCGCAAGTCCGACGCCATGGCGTTCGGCGAGCGCCTTGCCGGCTGCGTACTGAAACATCTGATTGCCCAGTCCGCCAATCAGGGACACCGTAATCACGTGGCCGTTCATCCTTGTCCCTGGGACCGGTAATGTGTCGCGACCGCAGCGCGGACACCTTCATCTAGTTCTGTCGAGGGCTGCCAGCCGAGTTCTGAACGAAGCAGATAGGGCGAGCCAACCAGCCAGGGTTCGTCATCCTTCCGCATGTCGATCGCACCGAAGCCAAGCAGCGAAGCATCCGCATGCATTGCCGCTGCGACGCGTTCGGCGAACTCCCGCACTGAATGGCCGCGGCCCGTCGCAACGTTCCAAGTCGCGATACCGCCTTGCTCGCGGCAATGCGCGTCGGCGCGCAACAGCGCTTCGACAACATCGTTAATGTAGACAAAGTCGAGGATTTGCGTTCCGGTCGATATCGCCACACGCTCGCGTTTTATCAATCCGCTGAACAGCGTCGGCAGCAGGCGATGAGGCGCTTCACCCGCACCATAGACTTTGAAGAGCCGCAACAGCCGGAACCCGGTGCCGCTGCCGTTAGCGATCGCGCTTGCCATGAGACCGCCGGCGGCTTTTGACGAACCATAAAGCTTGCCTTGCTCCAGCGGCGAGCTTTCCGTAAGAAGGTCCTGGCTCGAAGGGCGGCCGTATTCCGAAAAGGTACCTGCCATGATCATCCGAGCGTGCCATTCAGCGCATAGCCGGACCAAAATAGCAGGCAACCCGACGTTGATGGCCATCATTTCACCGATGTCGCGGTGGTTCGGTCGGACGCCATAGGCGGCCAAATGGAATATCGTCTCGACAGGCGCGTGAAGCACCCGCCGCAAACCCCGCTCGCTGAAATCATCGGACGTAATGACACTGACACGATCGCGCCACTCCAGCGGCAGTGCGCTGGACGATCTTGCCAGAACGGTCACGCGGCTGCCCTCCGATAGGAGGCGAGCGACGAGATGAGCGCCAATGAAGCCCGTGGCACCAGTGATGAGAGCGCTAGCAGGCGGCATGATTCCTCAGGGCGTTGCGATAGTGTTCAATCTGCCGAACGGTAATGTTCGAGGCCTCCGCCGGATTGGCCGCAAAATCGCGATACCAACCAGCGGTCAGCTCGACGGTGTCCTCAAACAATAAGGGAGGCGTCCAGCCTAGCAGGGTCCGCGCCTTGGTACTGTCGAGATGGAGGAAGCGCGTTTCGGGGAAACTGCCGGATGCATAACTAACTTCCGGTTCAGTCCAGACACCGCCGAGTTGCTCGACCAAATCCCGAACGGTCCGAGCGGCCTCGTCGCGGGGACCGAAGTTCCAATTATCCGCGGCCATGCGATCTCCACTCAACAGACGGGCTGCAAGGACAAGGTAACCGTGAACAAGGGCCATCACATGCTGCCAAGGACGAACCGCTCCCGGATTGCGCAACGAAATCGGCTGGCCTGCGGTCACAGCGCGGACAAAGTCTGGCACGATTCGATCGGCAGACCAGTCTCCGCCGCCGATAATATTGCCGCCCCTCGCGTTCGCGATCAGCACACCGTTGCCCCGCTCGGCCAGCGTCGCACGATAAGAGGCTGCAATCAGCTCGGCGCAGGCCTTGGAAGCGCTATATGGATCCTTCCCGCCGAGCGGATCCTGTTCGCGATATCCCCATGGCCAGTCCTGGTCGTGATAGACCTTGTCAGTTGTGATGCAGACGACCGCCTTGACACTAGACGTGTTCCGCGCCGATTCGAGCACGTGCGCAGTTCCGATCGCGTTGACGGCGAACGTTTCGACCGGGTCAGCAAAGGAACGGGACACCAGCGGCTGTGCTGCCAGATGGATGATCACTGATGGTCGGTGGCGCTCGATCGCTTCACGCACCGTGGTGAGATCCCGGATGTCACCAATGGTCGAGTCGATTCCCTCAGCCACATTTGCTGCAAAAAACAAATTAGGTTCGGTAGCAGGTTCAAGCGCCAGCCCGGCAATCTTGCAACCGATAAGCTTGAGCCAGCTCACAAGCCAGCTGCCCGTAAAGCCGCTGTGCCCCGTTACGAATACCCGCTCTTCTTTCAGCGGTACTTCGAAGTCGAGCAGATGAGGATCGATTGTCATCGAACGCAACATCTCATGAGAAGAAACAAAGCGAAGCACCAGCGTTGACCGACGGGCCCCTCTTGATGGATAGACCTTCTCATCCGTTGACCGCCCTCTCAGTCGCTTCAGGGTACATCAGCGACACTACTGTTTCTCCACGCAAAACGCGTTCATAGGAATGCGCTATCTTCGACCAGGTGAAGCGTTCGCGCCAAGCCCGACGGCCGGCGTCACCGAGTTCGCGCAGACGGTCCGGAGCATGGATACCCTTCTCCATCTCGCGCGCCAAGACCGATGGGGAAACCTTGATATATCCGCGATCGTCGGCATCGGCAGGGCACAGCCATCCACCTCCCGTCCAGCGAACGATTTCGCCGGCATTTCCGGCGGGCACGGTGAGAAACGGCGTTCCAGCCGCAGCAGATTCGAACAAGACCAGCGGCGAGTATTCGACTTTTGACGCGAAAACAAAGAGATCAGCCTCGAAGAAGGCGTCAACGACCTTGTGACGCGGCAGATCGAGGCGGAGCACGGCTTTTTTGGCGGGAGCGGAGCGTGGAGCAGAAGTGTTGGGCTGCGGGCTATCCGTACTCGCCGGCAGCGCCGGAGCAACTGTCGCAATCCTGGTCAGCTCATCCGGCGGCTTGGGAAAGAGTCGGTCGATCACGCCTGTCATTCCCGCCTCGCGGAACAGCCGAACACCCTTCCGCATTGAGTTCAGGCTGGCAAAGCGCTGTAAGACAGCCCGGAAGTGATCGCTCCTGAACCGGGTGCCTGGCGGTGGCCAGTTGCCATTGAGAATCAACGTTGCATCTCGACCAGCAGTATCGACCTGCGCAAAGGCCTCTGCGACAGTCTCGTGGCCCTTGGCGTTTACGGGCGCGCCCACGGTCAGGAAAACCAGATCGGTCGTGGGGATGCCAAGCTCTCGCCGCAAGCGGCCGTCTCGGCGCGTTTCGCGTGCGAACTCCGCTTCGCTGGCTCCGTTGGGAATGATCGAAAAGCTCGTGATCCCGCTTGCCCGGGCGAAATCGATGTCGCGATAGTGCTCTGCGTAGAAGATGAGATGATCGAACTTTCGCAGAATATCCGGAAGCTGCTGGAAATAGCTCTTGAAGGAGGGCTCATAGAAACTGGAGAAGCCGCACGGAACGAACACCTTCCGCGCCTTGATCTGGTCGAGGACAGGCCACAGCGCATCGAAACTCCACTGCTGTGCCGCCTTGATCAAAATGGCATCGCCATCGAAGCTGGTTAGTAATTGCCGGTACCGATCAACTTCCCCTCGAATACCGGTTACAAGATTTCCGCTCACCTCAAAGTCGTGGATGTGGACGCCATTGTGATGTTTCGTCTTTCGATCGGGATGGACGCGCGTCGCCACACTCACGTCGTGCCCTGCTGCCGCCATCCGCTCGGCGATCTGGCGCATAACTACCTGCACCCCTCCCTGGTGGGGCCAATAGCTCTCGCAGCAGAAGAGAAGCTTCATCGTTAATTCCCCTCAACGCGCGGCCGGTATCAAACGGCGCAAATGGTCTCGGATATTACGCGCTGCACGCCACACCAGGCCATAGCCCGGCTGCTGCCGAAGCATGAACCGATGGCGGATTTGAGCCTGCGCGTGAAGTATCCGTTGCGCGAGTTCAGGCTTGGGTTGCCCTCCACCGATCCTATGTCCCGCCTCCGCCAGGACGGCGCACATGCCTTCAACGTCCGGTTTCGGCGAAACCAGGGCCTCTGCTCCGTGAACGAGCGCGGCAATGTCCACGTGAACCTGTTCAGGCTCCGCAACTCCGGTTGCGTACGCCAGATTCTCCGACGAAATTGTGACGAGCTTCTGCAGAAATGGCTGGGCGCCGGCCCGCGACATGCTGGAGGGAACCTCCCGGTAAATAGTCAACCGCTCGGGCAAATTGGCTACGCGATATTGTCGCGAAATGCGGGACCACAGTTCATAGTCTTCGGGCGGCTGCCGCGCAGGATCAGTTGTGTATACCCCGACACGATCGAGCGCCGATTTTCGTATCATCACCGAAGAGTGCACAAAGGGATTGTTGAAGATAAGATCAAATCGAAGGATCTCGTCTTCCGTAGGGTGGTCATGAAAACGGCCGCTTGGTTTGTCGCCTACCCATATCTCGGCACGCGTGCCGATCAAGGCGTGCTCAGGATGGCTCTCCAGAAACTGGACCTGCTTGGCTATCCGGCTCGGATCCGCGAGATCGTCATGGTCCTGCCTCGCGACATACCGCCCTCGTGCTAGCGAGATACCGCGGTTGAGCGCTCCGGCGAGACCAGCGTCGGTCTGATGGAAAACGCGAACGCGTGGATCGGTAATGCTGTCCAAATAGGGGCCGGTCTCGTCGGTCGAGCCATTATCAATCGCGATTAGCTCGAAGTCGGCGAACGACTGGTCAAGAATCGTCCCGAGCGCCTGCGGTAAATCACGGCCGCCGTTCTTCACCGACAAAACAACGCTGACCGTCGGGTAGCCCCCTTGGCTATTCATCATTTGTGTTGCCCTGGCTGTTCAGGATCAGGGGCTCGGGCACAGGAATGATGAATCGGCCCGTCCAATCGGGGATCTGATTGATTTGCGCTACGATTTCCTCCCGCAGGTTCCACGGCAGAATGAGAACGTAGTCGGGCCGCCGTTTTGCGATCTCATCGGGAGCGAGAACCGGGATTCGTGTTCCCGGCAACAGCAGACCTTGCTTATGGACATTGCGATCGACAGTGAAGCCGATAATGTCGCGACCAACTCCGCAGTAGTTGAGCAGCGTATTGCCCTTCGCAGGCGCGCCATACGCCGCGATCGATTTTCCTTCCTCGATCAGCCCAATCAACAGGCGCAGCAACGACCGCTTCAGCTTCCGAACGCGATGCCCGAAGGCCTCGTACGTGGCGAGGCGGTCCAGTCCCGCCTGGATCTCTTCCTGCTTCAGTTGCTTGATGGCCTCGGACGCGACGACACGACCGGCATGCGCGACATAGAGGCGAAGCGATCCACCATGGGTCGACAAGCGCTCCACATCGATGAGCTGCAATCCATGCCGCCCGAATAAGGGTTCCAGCGCCAGTAGCGACAAATATGAATAGTGCTCGTGGTAAATGGTGTCGAACTCGACGTTGCGGATCATTTCGAGGACATGCGGAAACTCGAACGTCGCTACCCCCTGCTCACTGAGCAGAATTTTGAAACCGGCGACGAAGTCGTTGATGTCGGGCACGTGGGCAAGCACGTTGTTGGCGATGATCAAGTCCGCAGCACCGCCCTCTGCGCGCAACCTCGTGGCCGCCCTCGAACCAAAGAAAGCGACCTCGGTCGGCACACGCCGCAAATCCCGCGCCGCTTTAGCGCAGTTGGCTGCGGGATCCACACCGAGGCAAGGTATGCCTCTCTGAACGAAATACTGCAGCAGATACCCATCATTGCTGCCGACTTCGACGACGCGGGAGCTTGCATCGAGCGCGAAGCGAGCGATTGCCCTTTCGACAAATGCGCGTGCGTGAGCGAGCCAACTGTCCGAAAACGACGAAAAATAAACATATTCGCCGTGAAAGTGCGTCTCCGGCGTCTCGAAGTCCTCAAGCTGCACCAACCAGCAGCGATCACACACAAAGCTCTTCAGTGGATAAAATCGTTCACTAAACGAAGCCTGATCGGCACGAACAAACGCATTCGAGATCGGCGTCATACCGAGGTCGATGAGCACCGCTGTCAGCGGCGCGCCACAAGACCGACATGCCGGCGGGTTTGCAGCCATCCAGTTCAGTTCCACAGCCGCCAAGGCGCGCGACCAGCCTGCCAGAGCTCCTCAAGCATCATCTTGTCGCGAAGCGTGTCCATCGGCTGCCAGAAGCCATAGTGCCGATGAGCGCATAGCTGTTCGTCCCTGGCAAGCGCCTCAAGCGGGGTCGACTCCCACGATGTCTTGTCGCCCTCGATCCGGTCGATCACCGCGGGGTTGAGTACAAAGAAGCCGCCATTGATGTAGGCATTGTCGCCAGGCGGCTTCTCGACGAAGGATTTCACCGTCGATCCGTCGATCTCCAACGCACCATAACGTCCTGGCGGCCGCACAGCAGTCACCGTCGCCTGTTTTCCGTGACTGCGGTGAAAGGCAATGGAAGCCGTGATATCGATATCGGACAGACCGTCACCGTAGGTGAAGCAGAACGGCTCCTGCGGATCGAGGTATTTGCGCACCCGCTTAAGGCGGCCGCCGGTCAACGTCGTCTCGCCGGTATCCACGAGCGTGATCCGCCAGGGCTCGACGCTGCTCTGATGATAGGTCACGTTATTCTTCGTCGCATCGATGGTGACATCGGAATGATGCAGCACGAAGTTCATGAAGTATTCCTTGATCATGTAGCCCTTGTAGCCGAGGCAGATCACGAAATCCGTGAGTCCGTGATGCGCATAGAGCTTCATGATGTGCCACAAGATCGGTCTTCCGCCGATTTCGATCATCGGCTTAGGTCGCACCAAGGTCTCTTCGGAGATTCGAGTGCCCATACCACCTGCGAGAATGACAACTTTCACGATCCACCTGCCTATTCAGTTTGCGCGGCCGCGACTCTTCAAGCTTGAGAATTGACTTGCTTCCGCTTTGCTTCCACGTGGAAGCCAATCGTGAATTCCTTCAACAGAATTTTCTTATCGAGTTCATAAAAATAGCGCGGCAGAACGTCCCCTATCAGGCGGACAAATTCCTCTTCATACCCCCCGTGATCGAGATTAAGTCGATCAAATTGCCAACTAGATCTGGCACATTCCTGAGCCAAGTGCGCAAAAAATCCGTGGTTCGGCTCGATCGAAACAATCTCGCAACCAAACTCAGTCAGAAACTTGCGATACCAATGGTCAGTATAGCCTCCGTAGAAATGATAAGGCTCCTGATGAAGTCCTGATCCCAGAGGCGCGGTCAGGAATAGTCTCCCACCCGGTTTGGTAATTCTTATCATTTCGCGGAGCGATTCGATCGGGCGTGGAACGTGCTCCAGAACTTCAGTGCACAAGATGACGTCAAAGCTGGCGTCCGGCACTGGAACATCTGTGATGTCCGAAACGTAATCAATGTGAGCGTACTGTCCTTCGGCGCCCTTGTAGCCGTTATACTCCGCAAAATCCTGAGTCTCGTATTTGCAATGCTCGAACAGGTTCCGATAGGGCGCTGTGCCCGCGCCAACGTCCAGAACACGCGATCCTGGCAAGACGGATCTCGCGCGGTCAGCCACCCATTTATCCCGCGAACGCGAATTAAATTCGCGAGCCTCGGCTACCGAGACGGTTGCTCTCTCTTCAAGAAGAGAGAGCATCGCTTGGGCCCTGTATACAGCGCTAAGCTTCCGCAAGAAAGCCCACTTCGAGTCCTTCAGGTCGCTAACGAATTGTCCGATGACGGAGGTGCTGGTCACCCTGCTTATATCCTTAAATGTTGCGCACGCTTCATACGACCACTGGCTCCGATCAGAGCTAACTGACGCGCTTGAGGTACCCGTCCGGTGCCACGGTGATCAGCAGCTTATGCTGTATGCTCTTGTCGATCTCGAATTCCGGGTGAAGCTTGAGAAATTCCCATACCGCGGTTTTCGCATTGTTGCCCCTGCTCCACGGCCTATCGGAGAACGTATCATCGGGCATATCTTCAATTACCGTGTCGAAGACGACACAATAGCTTCCGATCGACGCAAGGCGGGCATAGGCATCAAGTTCGGCAAGCACATGATCGTGGGTATGATTGCTATCGAGAAGAACGAGTACGCTCTTCTTGCCCGCGGTCCTGGCGCTGACCTCGGCCACCACCTCAGGCGCAATACTCGATCCCTCAATCATCGAAATGCGCCGGGCCATCGGATGAGCTTCGATTGCCGAGCGGTTATGCGCGCGAATGTCGATATCGATACCAAGCACTTGCGCGTCTTGCGGCCCGCCCGCCATTGCGCTTAATTCCAGCATCGAAGCAGAGAAGATCAAGGAGCCACCGTGCGCGATGCCTGTTTCGATGATGAGATCGGGCTTGGTCGACCAGATGATCTCCTGAACCGCGAGAACGTCTTGCGGATATTGAATGATGGGGCGCCCCATCCACTCGAAATGATAGGAATATTTCGCTCGGTTGGCGCGATCCATCCATGATCGCGTGACACGGGCCAGCTCGGGGTCATCGCCCATCTGTTCGATCTCAAGCGCGCATTCGCGCTTGAACTTCGGATACTCGCTCATCTAGACTTCCTTTTGATCTCGACACGGACCTCGTAGACGTCGTCGCCGTCCGAGAACGTACATGCCGGGTAGCCGGGAAATGTTCTGGCCCGAAGAAGGTTGAGCAAGTCGCGCGCCAGATAGGGCTTTTCCAGAAGGATCGAGCTGGCCGGCTCCAGCTCGGATCCACGATGGAAAGTGCCCGCGGCAAGGTCCTGTGGCCACGCCTCGAAATCCAGACAGCGGAGCTTGGGATATGTCGCCTGGACAAGCTGCAGCACCGCCTCCCTCGCCTTCCGATACAGCGATCCACCGGTGTCCTCCCAGTCGTAGGGGACCTCGAGTTGCGCAACGATATCACCGCTGTCCACGCCCTCGTCGACCATGTGCAGGCTCACCCCAAAGGGCACCCGATCGACAATCGACCAGAAGTTATAGTGCTTACCCCTGCCGTGAGGCAGAAGGCTCGGATGGGTGTTGATAAACCCGCGACGAGGTAAAGAGATCAGCGGCCGTCGAATGATTTTTGGCCACCACGCCAACAGACCGAGATCGAAAGAGAGCCCTTCGCTTGCAGCAAAATCCGACACCTGACTGGACGACTGAAACACTAGGCACTGAATTTGCTCACGGCGCGCCATTGCCGCAAGGTCGTTTTCCGCAGTGGTGACGATCAAAGCAAGATCGTCGCGAAAACTGGCGATAAGCCAATGCGCAATCTCCAACCCTACGTGACCATCCGCAAGCAGAAGAAGCTTCATACGTATTCAATCGCCCTGCAGCACATTGGTAATCACCGCGATCACCCGATCCTGATCCGCTGCGGTCATGTCGTGATAGCTCGGAAGGTTGATCGCTCGCGTCGGGATTCCCCATGCGTGCCGGTTGCTCCGCACCTCGTCGAACATGGGCAGCCCCGACAACGGATAGAAAAACACGCGGGCATCGATATTGTCCGCGGCGAACGCGGCAGCCAGCTTCTCGCGCGTGACCCCGGTAGACTCATCGAACACAGCGGTCGGCATCCAGGCGCCGTTGACGATGTTGCTGGATTCCGGGTTGATCCGCACGCCGGCAATGTCCCGTAGGCGATCGCGGTAATAGTGAAAGATTTCCCGCTTCCGGCAAATCAACTCGTCGATCCGCTCCATCTGTGCGCAGCCGAGCGCCGCCTGGATGTTAGACATTTTGTATTTGAAGCCGACAACGTCGGGCCAAAACTGCTTCGGTTGCGTGGGCGATCGGCCGTGGTTTGAAAGTGTCAGAACCCGCTCGTAGAGCTCAGGATCGTTCGTCACGAACATCCCCCCCTCACCGGTCGTGACAGTCTTGGTACCATGAAACGAGAATGTGCCGAACCGGCCCATGCTTCCTGCGCGCTTGCCGAAATACTCGGAACCAATCGCTTCCGCAGCGTCCTCAATGACGGGAATACCGTGCGACTCTCCAATCGCGAGCAAACGCTCCATGTCGCACAGATTGCCATAGAGGTGAACCGCGAGGATGGCCTTCGTCCTCGGCGTAATCGCGGCCTCGACCAGCTCGGGATCAATGCACCAGGTGTCCGGTCGAATGTCCACGAATACCGGCTTCGCACCGAGATGAATGATCGGGGCGGCCGAGGCAATCCAATTGGTGTCTGCCATAATTACTTCATCGTCCGGGCCGATCCCCAGCGCCGCCATTCCCAAATGCAGCGCGCCTGTGCAGCTCGATGTGGCGATCGCGCGGGAAGTGCACAGGTGATCCTTGAACGCGGCTTCGAAGCGGTTGATGTAATCGTAGCAACGTTCGCCCCAGCCGTTTGCGGCGGCATCGGCTGCATACCGAACCTCAAGCTCGGTTATCGAGGGCTTGGTATAGAGAATGCGCGATGGCTCGGATGAGGCCATGTTGGTTTGCTCCGAAATTCGGACTATCACAGTCGTACCCCGATAAACGACGACGGCAGCAATCTGTCGCGTTCCGAAATGACGAAGTCAGAAATCGGCCAATTGATCGCCAGCGCGGGATCGTCAAATCGAAAGCCCGCGGCGGCGCCGGGCACGTAGGCCGGCGTGATTTCATAGTCGACTTCGGTACCGTCTACCAATGTTTGAAATCCGTGGGCGAAACCCTTCGGGATGTAGAGCATCGTGCGATTGTCGGCACTTAGCCCCTCGCCGTGCCATTGGCCATAGGTTGGCGAGCCGTCCCGTAGATCGACCATCACGTCAAAGATTGCGCCACGCGTGCAGCGCACGAGCTTGGTCTCAAGATGGGGCGGCGCCTGGAAATGCATTCCGCGCACTGTCCCCGCCCGGGCGTTCAATGAGATCGAGCGTTGCACCAAGTCGCTCTCTAGACCTTGAGCGCGAAACGTATCGGCACAAAACCGGCGCGCAAACGCTCCGCGCTCGTCCACAATCGGCTGCGGTTCGATACGATAGGCTCCAGCAAGCTTGAGCGAAGTAAAGATCATAAAAGCTGCAAAGCTCACGATCTCTTGCTACCGGTTTTCCATCGACCGAGATCGACAAAAATCGTGTTAATGTACGTATCGCCGAACGCGAAATAGCCGTTGTCCGACATTAGCTGCGCGATTCGCGTATCCTTCACTTCTTCGCGCGTTTCGCTGTATTGAAGCGTTTCAACACAGATGATCGCCGGTCGGTACTTGTTAAGATTCAGCGTCGACAGCACATCAAAATCGAGACCCTCGACGTCGATCGACACCAATGTAGGCTCCTTGTCAAGAAAGCGATCCGCGAAAATATCGTCGAACGTGATCAATGGAACGGGGAGAACCTTTTCGATACGCTGGGTCCCCATGGCTTCGTATCGCTTGGCCTCCGCTTCCGAGAACGTGTTCAAGGTTCGCGTGCTCATTACAAAGAACTGAGCCACACGCGCCGACGTCACGCCGACGCCTGCTTCTATGCACACGTCGCGCGGCCTTACGCGCTTTATCGAAGCCATCAGTTCAGGATCCGGTTCGACCAGCACTCCCTGAAACCCCCGCCTATAAAACAGATAAGTGTTACTGAACTGGCTAGGATGGTGCGCACCGATATCAAGATACGTCACCTCCTCGATCTGCATCGCTTTGGCAACAAAATCGATAATCAGGTCCTCGCCGGCCTGAGAATAGGAATGCTTCGCGTCGCGCCAGCGCCACGGCTCGAACAGCTCAATCATCGAAAAGCACCGCCAATCGCAAGGACGCGCGCAGTCTCCCCAAATTGGCGCATGTCACGAACTTCGGGTCGCATGATAGCTTCTAAGTGTACGCACCAGCCGCAACAACCTCAAGAGTAGCCTGACTTTTTCCAGGTTCGACAAACGCGAACAGCGCGCAAGAGCGATGGCGGAATGCAAGAAAAATGGCCAAAAGTCTAACCCGTTTTTCTTGGCATCTGCATACTTGACTTCGTACGTGGGTGCATCAACACCGGCACCGTAGAGATTTTGATCGATCGTTCGAAAGTCGTTTTCGAGGATGATGCGAAGGACGACATAACAATCGTAAAAATCAAAATAGCTACCTTTCAGGGTAAAAAGAATCGACCTGCGGGGATGAAGCCCGTAGAAAAGGCTGGGCTGCATGATCGAAAAATAATTCTCCACGTTCTGGAACACCTTCGCATTTGGCGACAGCTCGGGAATCGGATTCTCTTCGCAAACATTTCGTGCCCTGAAGAGCGTATTGAACTTGGTCATGACAGAGCACGACGGGCTTGCAGCGGCAAGACAGGTTTCGACGAACCTTGCATCCCATTCGTCATCATCGGCCGCCCACATGAAGTATTCTCCCGACGCATTCGCAAGGACGAAGCGGAAGTTAGCAATCGGTCCGATGTTGGCGGGTTGACGGAAATACTTTATCCGCGCATCGACCTCGGAGAATTCTTGAACAGCCCTCTCTGTTTCCGAACCGGGTGAGGCGTTATCCGACACCAGGATTTCGAGATTCGAGTAAGTCTGACCGCAGATGAGCTGCAATGTCCGACGCAGACCCGCCGGCCTATTGAAGGTCGGAATCCCTATGGACACCAGCGGCCTGTTTCCGCCGGACAAATCGACAGCGGAAGAATTTGGGGCCATGACGTAACCCTGCATTCATTTTTCTCGAACGAAATCCCATTCGAGGTCCGGACGAACCACGCCTGGAAATTCCTGAATGTAATCGTTTCTACTTGCGTCAAACAAATCGTCGATGACGTGGAAGCGAAGCGCGTCCCGCTCGAAGAAATGAATAACGACCGGGCTCATTGAGCTCACCGCGACCCCGACAACAAACAGGCCGTTGTTGAGAAAGCGCGGCGGAATCCACATTAGCGATCGATAGATTCCGCGCGAAATTACGTCATTGTTGGGCAGCGAACTCACGAACGCATATTGGTCCTGCAAGAAGATATGGAAATTTGGGACAAGTCGGTGTCCATCTTGCAGGACCTCAAACGTCATCTCGATTCCTACCGGCTCGTCGCGACCTATCGCATCAACCTCATCAAATGTGCTGTTTACAACCCGAGCGCCGCACAGCCGAACAATGTCGTTGCCTGGACGCGCAGCATTTTTCTCGTAACCCAGTGCTGGTCCGCTGCTGGCCCCTTCCGAAAAATACAAGTCGGCAATTTTATGCGAGGGTCCGAGTGCACGGATTTCGCCGTGCTCGAGAAGAATGCACTGACTGCACAAGCTCGTTACCGTAACCATGCTGTGACTGACGAAGACAACTGTTCGCCCATCACTGGTCACATCCCTCATTTTGCCGAGGCATTTCTTCTGAAATTCAGCGTCGCCAACAGCTAGCACTTCGTCAACGATGAGAATTTCAGGATCCAGATGTGCCGCAACCGAGAATGCAAGCCGAGTTTGCATACCGCTGGAGTAACGCTTCACCGGCGTATCGATGAAAGCTTCGACTCCCGAAAAATCGACAATCTCGTCAAACTTGCGAGCGATCTCTGCACGGCTCATGCCGAGAATCGCACCGTTGAGAAACACGTTTTCGCGCCCGCTGAGCTCGGGGTGGAAGCCGGTGCCAACCTCAAGCAGTGTACCGGTGCGGCCGGTTAGTTGCACCTCGCCGGTCGTAGGCGCGGTAATCTGAGCGATGATCTTGAGAAGCGTGCTCTTGCCTGAGCCATTGCGCCCTATAATGCCAACAACCTGTCCTTGCTCGATTGTAAATGAGATATCCTTGAGAGCCCAGAAGGGCTCTACCTCGCGCCTAGCGGGACTGTTTCCCTGCTTTCCGCCGACAAGCCCCCGTCCCCACTCGGTGAGCATCTCGGCGATTCGAGTATGCCCTGCCGAGTGAACACCTCGGAAGTATTCCTTGCTGACGCCGCGCACTTCGATCGCTTTCGTCATGACGTGGAGCCGACCGGTCTCGAAAAGTTAAGTAACGTCCCCTGAGGTCCGGAATCAGATGCGATCAATGAGATTGCCTTCCATTCGTCGAAACAATTCCGAGCCGCCCCAGAGCAACAGGACCGTCAGAGCTCCGAACATTCCAATCCCGATGAGGGATGGAGCATTGGTGCCAAGCACCACCCAACGCATCGTGTTCACCATCACAGCAATTGGATTCAGTTCGTACAGCCAGCGGATGCGTTCCGGAACCAGCGATGCCGGGTAGACGATTGGGCTCATATACATCAAGACCTGCATGATCGATGGTAACGCGATGCCAACGTCGCGATAAACTGCGTTCATCGGAGCGACCCAAAGCGCGATCGCATAACCGAAAAGCCCGACGACAACAATCACGAGAGGTGCGAAGAATACAGTCCAGCTCACATGCGCGCCTACAAGCTTCGCAATTATGACCAGGACCAGGATTGCAATCAGCGCGTCAAGCGCGGCAGCCAATGGCGAGACTAGGGGAATGATCAACCGCGGAAAAGAGACTTTCGTGATCAGCGCGCTGTTCGCGACTAGGCTACCGCCTCCCTCTGCTACAACCCGATTGAAGTATTGCCACACTGCAATGCCCGCAAAGGCGAACAGCGGATATGATTGTTCCTGCACGGGAATACGCACGAACACAACGAATACCGTAGTGAAAATGACCGTGGTCAGCAGCGGCTGCAGCACCACCCACAATAATCCTACGACGGCTTGTCGGTACCGAACCGATATCTCGCGGCGCACCAGCACCATCAAGAGTTCGCGGTGCGCCCAGATGTCAGCCAGATCCTCGGCGAAAGACCGTTCGCTATGCGGCTTGATGACTTTGATTGTCGTAGAGGTCATTGAACTGTCAGCTTCCGTTCCCAGGCGAGCGCATGCCTGACGATTGTGTCGAGATCGTCATAGGCAGGCACCCACGACAACGCCCGCCGGATCAGCGCGTTGTCGGCAACAATGGCGACCGGATCGCCCGCACGCCGTGGCCGCGGGATCGCGGCAAAATCGCTGCCTGACACACGTTTGACGGCCTCGATGATTTCGCGCACGGAATAGCCGTGCCCGTAGCCGCAATTGATCGTCACGCTTTCGCCTCCGCCGCGCAGATAATCAAGGGCCTTGATATGGGCGCTCACGAGATCGCAGACGTGGATGTAGTCGCGGATGCAGGTGCCGTCGGGCGTCGGATAGTCGGTTCCGAAGATCTCCATTCCGTTCCGGACGCCCAGGGCAGCTTGCACTGCGACCTTGATCAGATGAGTTGCCCCGCGGGTCGACTGGCCGATCCGCAACAATGGATCGGCGCCGGCGACGTTGAAATACCGCAGGATAGCGCAGGTCAAGTGGCTTGTAGACGCCACATCGCCCAGCATTCTCTCCGTCATCAACTTGGATGCGCCATACGGCGACATTGGTTGGGGGATGAGGTCTTCGCCCACCAAGCCCGCCGTGGGACTGCCGTAAACTGCAGCGGTTGATGAGAAAACGAAATGCCGCACGCCACCGCGCACTGCGGAGTCGATCAGCTTAAGCGAATTCACCGTGTTGTTTCTGTAGTAAGCGATCGGATTAGCGATTGACTCAGGTACGACCGAAGACGCAGCGAAATGCATAATCGCGCTGACCCCATGTTCCGCGATGATCGTCGATACGAGACTTTCGTCTCCGACATCGCCGACAATGAGCTGCACCTGCGCCGGAACGGCCTCTCGAAAGCCGGTCGACACGTTATCGAGTACGACAACCGCGCGCCCCTGCTCGACGAGCCCCTGCACGACGTGGCTGCCGATGTAACCCGCGCCACCCGTTACGAGAATTGTCATTTGCCAAAAAATCCCATGCTACCGCACTCCGGGTGAATCGACTGTCACCCGGATGCTCCGTTAAGGAGCGAAAGACAAACTACGGCGCTCGGGCACCGCCCGATACGCGACCGCTCTTAGAAGGCGGCTACGACCATATCCGCGTCAAGAAGGACGCGGACCTTGCGACCAAGCATCTCGAGCAAAATAGAGACCCGATCACGGTCTGCCATTGCGTTGAACGAGCCAGCACTGTCCAGGAACGCACCGGCCAGCACGCGAACCCTGTCTCCGGGTGCAAAGGCAGGTTGCGATTCCAGCCTAATGAATCCCTGCTCGTCCTCACGCGCCTTGAGCTCAGAGACAACTCCTTCTGGCACCGCTGCCGGGCCGTCGCCATGGCCCACCAGACCTGTCACTCCGTACGTCGACTGAAGCGATCGCCAGCGCTGCGTCGCTATGTCGATCGCGACGAAGAGATAACGCGGAAACAACGGCTTCGCTATGATATCGAGCTTGCGCGCGTGGCGCCGCCGCTTCTGATATCGTGGCAGGTACACGTCAAAGCCCTGACGCAAGATGTGCTGCGCGGCCTTATGTTCACTATTGACCTGCGTCTGAACGACATACCATTGAATCCCGGGCGCCCGGCTCATGCGCGACTCCCCGTTTCAGCCGACGATCGCAGGCCAAGTAGAGCCGGCACCATGACTCGATCCGCGCCACAGGCGGCGACCGCATCGTCGAACGCCGCTTGCGCGTCTGTCAGATCGGTCACCAACACTGCGTCGAATTCTCCCAAGATATCCGCGTAGGAGCGGATCAGATCGACTCCCGCAAACTTGCCGTCCTCGCCGCCCCGATCGACGATAGCGACGACGGTTACGGCAAGCTCCGCGGCACAAAGAATGGCAATTTCGGCAAGATCGGACCTTCCAGCAAGCACAACACGGTTGAAATTATTGGTCCTTGCTGTTGCCAAGGCGCGGGCACAATCCTCTTTGGCAAGGCGAAAGAACGAAAACGAGTCTGAGAGATACTGGATCGTCAGCCGCGACTTCTCGGCAAATCCGGTCGGAGTTAGATAATAGACGTAACGCCTGGCTGGCGCATTGTGCACCTTGACCAGTCCCTTCTTGATGCAGCGCTTCAGGTACACGTTGACGAGGCCGAGCGCGACACCGAGTTCGGCCGCGATGTGACGCTGCGATTGCTCGCCGTTCTGGTGAACGGAGGTTAGAAGATTGAGCAGAATGCGCTTGTTATCTTGTTCGCTGTGCAGCAAGCGGTCCATCGTCGTCTCTATCGGGCCATTGGAGATACTCGTACCCTGTTCACGGCGTGAACGTCAAGGCCCTCGTTCACGGAATGAACACAAACATCTACTTGTAAATGCTTGGTTTTCTGACCCGAACAGAGGACCTCACCTTTCGCACTAGGCGCGTGAGGCCTGAATGCGTGAGGCCCTGAATGGTGGTCGCGGGCGCCGACTTCGAAATTTGACGAGAGTGACCTTGCCCCAGTCTTATCCAGTCCTGAATTCGTGCTGGCTGTTGGAGTTGCCCGGCTGGGCGGTGGCTGCCTCGGGAGCTGACGCGAAGCCCTCGATATCCGTACAACTGCCACAGCCCCCCAACAAGCGGCACCGAGACTCGCTGGCGCGACATCCCTCATCAACCTCTTTCAGTAGCATTCCTTGCTACGCCGGTACCTACGTGCTGTCCGGACCGCTCTCGAACCATTGCTCGGACGGCCGACAGTGACTAAGAAAGCGACCGACGCCGTCCTTTTCGGTTCCAGTCTCTCGTCAAGCTACCTCGATGCCCCCCGTGTACACATGACCGTTGGCTGCGCCACTGATCCGCGACGTATATTGTACGTTACAAATGAGGACTGGGCTTTCTTGCTGGGCCGACTACTCATGGCTCGTGCGGCGAAGAAAGCTGGCTTCGAAGTTCATGTCGCAACGCGAACTAACGAGCATGGTCCCGCGATTGAGGCAGAGGGCTTCATTTTGCACAGCATTCCATTCAGCCGTGGGCGACTGTCTGCGATTGCTGCAATCCGCACAATCTTGGCACTACGACGCCTTGAAGGCGACATTAGACCGGACATCGTACACCAGTCTGGGTTGCAGTGCTGCTTCTACGGTACGATTGCCGTGATTGGGCGCAGCATCTCACAAGTGAATGCGTTCACTGGACTTGGGTATATCTTTACGTCGACAGCTCGGAGGAAGCGCATTCTAAAGGCCATCATCGGCTGGATGCTGCCTCCGCTCTTGAACCGCCGAACCAGCGTAGTTTTGGTTGAAAATTCGGATGATCGAAAAGTTCTCGCCGATCTAGGAGTGGACGAGAAGCGCCTTGTCGTCATCCCCGGATCGGGCGTAGACACCGATCTCTTTCAGCCGCTGCCCGAGCCTGAAGGACCTATCACCTTCGGCTTCGCAGGACGATTGTTGGCCGATAAAGGCATTCGAGCCTTGGTATCGGCTCACCAAATTCTGAGGGATCAAGGACACGACTTCAGGCTCGTGATTGCCGGCAAGCCAGATCCTGCGAATCCTGCATCAGTCTCTTATGAGGAAGTCGAAGAATGGAGTAGACGTCCTGGGGTCACTTGGCTGGGACACATCGACGACATAGCCTCGCTTTGGAGGCGCTGCCATTTCGCAATACTGCCGTCCCACCGAGAGGGCCTGCCCGTTAGCCTTTTGGAAGCAGCCGCGTGTGGCCGAGCACTGATAGCAACAGATGCACCAGGTTGCCGCGAGATCGTCATTGACGACGACACCGGATTGCAAGTGCCCGTTGAGAATCCTGCAGCATTAGCGAATGCTATTCTGCGCCTCGCCAACTCGGCACAACTCCGAACACGGTACGCTCGGTCAGCCCGCAATCAAGTAGTATCCAAACATTCGGCAAAAATCGTGGGAGCTTCGATTGTGGAGCTTTACAACGAACTTACACTTCCGGCGCACGGTTGAGCTGCACGGCGTTGCCATTGCCCCACAAAAATCTCGGGTTAACCCAACTGCATCTCGGACCATTTCCGCCAAGGATCGCGCGGGCTCTTCCCGGACGCATGCGATGTTCGGTAGCTCGTACCCTCTTCGTCAACGGATAGATGATCCCGTCTCTTACGTCGAAGTTGTAATGTGGCATCGCTTCATTCCAACTTGCCCTGGCAGGTCGGGATATCTCACGCGGAGGCCCCTGTCACTGGAGATGATTGTTCCGTGAGCCGGGCAGCGTAGCCTAGGAACAGGAACAGCAGGCCGGACGATACCAAACTGCCGTAGGCAAGGTCGTTCACCAGCACAAAAACCAACGCGCTGAAAACAAAGGCGCCTTCACGGTCCATTCTCGCTACCGTCCAGATCCGGCGTAGCGCAAACACAATCATCAGCACAAGCGCCGCTCCACCGAGCCAACCGAACTCGACCGCAGCCTGCAGGACAACATTATGCGGGAACATCTTCAGGCATGACGTGCGCTCGAACGAAGAGAGGCCGTGTCCGAACAAACCAGCATCCGGCATCCTTGAAACCGCGGAGCGCAGCAATGTCTTTCGCATCTCGACCGTGTTATAGGACTCAGCACATTCTTCCGCTTCAGATCGCGTGTGACCGTTGAACGGATCAATCGCGGCGCGAAGGGATCCCATCGAGGTTTGATGCCGTGCGGCAAACCCGATCGTGCCCGCCAAGACAAAGAAACCAACGATGACTGAGACGGCCACCCGCTGCCTCGACCGAGCCACCAGTAACGACGCCAGCAACGCAATCAACAGCGCGACGAATACAAATCGAACCTGCGCCGCAGCGAATATCACGATCGGACCGCAGGCAATGACACATGCGAAAATCGCCCGGTGGATTGTCAGTTTTTCCGACGTGGCAATCACGATCAGCAGGAAACCGAGTGACATCAGAAAGACCGTCGGGGCATGCCCGAAACCGAGTACGACAGGACGCCCGCGCAAGTCTACCGCCGCCCCATAGAGAGACCCCGCGACCACAATCGCCCCAAGCAGAACAATCGAAATCGTTATGGCTGAAAAGGCCCCGAACGGCTTACCTAAGGGCACGGCACGGCAGGCCGGATAGGCGGCAAGTGAAAGCGCAAACAACGCAGCATCCCGCGCCGGCGGCAGACCGTTGAGCGCCACAGAGACCGCAACAGTCGCAACAAAGGCCGCAAACAGAACGTCGATCTCGCGGAGCACAATTCCCCGGTAATGACCGAACAGCCCGATCACCACCGTCGAGCCAACCAGCACGGCCGCCGTCAAAACCGGGTTGCTGGTCGAGCCCAGCGCCCCATTGATCAGGGCGAGGATCGGGCCGCTCGAAATCAGAATCGCAAACGGAATTCGCCACGTCATGCCACAGCCCCGGTTACCCCATCCCGACCCGTCGGCAGTTTTGACAGTCGCCTCATGAGTAATATTGCAGCGCCGCAAAGCAATAAAGGAAAGTGACCAGGCTATCCAGATTTGATTTTGTTCCTCGATCAGGCGCTTTTCGACAAACTGTCACTCGATCTCAGTCAGGTTGGTTTGTAATAGGTTGCGGTAGCGCTGAATGGCGGGGAACATGAAACACAACAGGGAGGCGCTGGCCGCACATGCTCACCGACTGTGGCGATGATAACAATGGGCGCGAGACTTCGGTCCCACGCCTGATTGTTGGCCGACGCTTGGCCTAGTCCGACCCCATTCTCGACACCGTCCTGGGCAAAGCTTGTGCCGAGTGACGGAGGGGACGATGTGTAACAACGCGGAAGAATATCGCCGGTGGGAGCGCGTTTGTCTGGAGCAGGCCGAGCTTTGCCAACAACCGGAGGCTCGGGCGGCCTACCGGAGCTTGGCCGGCAACTACCGCCTCGCGGCCGCTAAGATCGAGGCCCAAATCGCCAGCCCCATAAGTTTGTGGTCCAAAATTTGGAGAACACCCTATTTCTCAAGATTGGTAGGCCGAAAGGACTACGTGTCCCGCACTCTACCTATGTAGGGCTGCGCATCGACTTGACCGCTCGCTGCGAAGCGTCACCGCAGAGAGGCCTGCATCGCACGCTGAACCGTATTGCCAAAATCCGCCGCAAAGGCCGCCACGCGATCGTCCTGATACGGAACCAGGTTTCGAATTATTGAAACTTCTGAATCCTGCGATACCCGCATCAGGTGATCGGCGAGGGTCGCGGGATCATCCGTCCCGAAATAGCTCGCCGTGTCGTTGGTCTGTTCGCGGTGGACGTCAAGATCAGACAGTATCATCGGCACGCCAAACGACTTCGCTTCCTCGACGGTTGTGCTCCATCCCTCCGATCGCGACGGATTGATCAGCCCGGTGCACGCCCGCAGCAACGCGTAAACGTGCGAAAGCGGAATCATTCCCAGATGACGGAAGCGTTTTTCGAGCCCCCGACTTCGGACCCCCGCCATGACTTCATCGAAATAGCCTCGCTCGCGCCGATCTTCGGTGCTGCCCGAGGCGCACACGACCGCATCGAACCCTCGCTCCGCCAGGATGGCCAGCGCATCGACGACCACCTGGTGATTCTTGTGCGTGTAGAACTGATTTGGCAGGTAGAAATATCTTTCAGGCAACTGATACTGCGCAACGATCTCAGCCGGATTTGCGCTCAGGAACGCCGGCGACGGCCCGGTCGCGAAACGAACCACACAGACCTCGTTCTTCGCTCCGGGATAGAACTTCCGGAAGTCGCGATGCGAGCTTTCGCTGCTCAGCATGACGGTGCGCCCCGATGCAATCTGCATTCGGAAGCCGGCTTCGCGACGCCACCGCGCCGCCGCCGGAAAAAGCTGCGGCAATCGTCGATGCTGAAAATCGGGAAACCAGGCAATTGCGGGATAAGGCAGTCGCCAACCAAAGAAGCGGGCAGCTTCGAAGACGGCATCGATGCGATGCGTCCGGAATTCGGCCACCGCCTCCCGGTCCAATCCCCATGCCAGCGCGGCAGCCAAACCGGCACGGCCGTCGAACTCCGCCGATCGCACCACCTCCACACCAGGTATCGCGGCAAGCGGCGCAAGATCGGCGTCATCGCCACCGGCCCCGGCAAACAGGATGGGCGCAAACTCGCCGCCGCGGAACTTGCTCAGCGCCTGAAATAGATTGCTTTGATAGTTGTAACCGCCGGCCCAGAGCCTGCGGGGAATATGCGTAAAGGCGAGACGCAGCGGCGACCCCTCGTTCACCGGCTCTGACCCTTGAACCACGAGACATAGTCCGCAAAGCCCTGTTCAGCCGGGATCGTCCAGTCGAAGGACAGGGCGCGGAGCGTTGCGTCGTCCGCCAGCAGACTTGACGGATCGCCGGCGCGTACAATGCCCGAAAACTGTACCGATACGCTTCCGCCCCAGCATTCTGCAAGCATGGCGGCAACCCGTGCCACGGTCGTTCCAAGCCCAGAGCCAGCGTTGATCACTTGAAAGGTCTCCGCCTGCGGCGTTCCGCCGATCACGGCCAATAGCCGCGCGACGTCGCGAACATCGGTCCAGTCCCGTACCTCCGCACCTGTTCCTCCCAACACCAGGTTCCGTTCACCAGCTTGCAGGCGGGAGCAGATGTCCCATGGCAATTGCTTGCGCAAGTTTGGTCCGTAGACCGAGAACAGCCGCGCCACCGTGCTGCGTATGCCAAAGCTGACGGCATAACTTCGGCACAGTTGCTCCATCATCAGCTTGTGCTGCCCATAGGGCGACATCGGAAGCGTTGCGGCATCCGCCGCAATTGCACCCCCATGACCGTCTCCATAGACTGCCGCGCTCGACGCGACGATCAAGCGACAATCCCTGGCGGCCCCGCGCAGCCACTCCAGCAGCCTGGCCGTACTCGTAACGGTGCGCGAAAAATCCTCAAACGGCTGCGCGATCGACAGCCCGACCGACGACCCGCCGGCCAGATGGAAAATCGTCGACGGCAGTCCGGCGCGCTCCGCAAGCGCATTGAGATTGGCCGCATCGATTTCGCCGTTCAGCCAATGCTCCAAGCCGATGCGACGCCGTTCGGCTTCGCCGATCGCGCCGTGACCGATGCCGTGAACGCGATAGCCCCGATCGGCCAGCGCTCGAACGAGATGCCGGCCGATGAAGCCATTGGCGCCGGTAACCCACACGTTCATGTTTTTGCCTTGTGACAGACGAACGAATAAAGCCGGCCGGGCCGGCGATCAAAGCGCTCTGCCATCGAAAGCAGCGACGTGAAGACACTCCTGGAAGCGAGCGCGGCGCGCCAAACGGGCCTGACCGGAATCTTGTCCGTCAATCTTTCCACGACGGCCGCCCGCAGCGTCTCGATTGTATGGGGAAACAGATTGATCGGGCTCTTGAGCGGCGAGAGCACCTCGATCGCAGCAAATCCCGCATTCCTCAACGCGCCGGTATATCGATCGAGAAGATGCGCGTGCTCGCCGCCATAGAGGTGATGCAGGGGATGTTGATCGAGGAATGCCCCGAGATCGGATTCCCTGCTGATCACGTGTTCGCGCGCGGCAATGAGCATTCCTCCGGGGCGAAGCACGCGGAACATTTCCCGGCAGGCGCTGTCGAGATCGCGCATATGGTGCAGCACGGCCCGCGCGAACACGACATCGAACACGCCGTCAGCGAACGGGAGACGCTCGGAAAACTCCTCGACCACCTCGATCGGCAAGCCAGCCTCCGCCGCAAGCCCGCGGATCGCCGCCGTCCCGACCACGCCGCTGGGGTCAGGCTCGAGCGCAGTGACCGCAAATCCGCTTCGCGCCAGCGCGTAGCTCGCAATTCCGCGCCCGGCGCCGACGTCGAGCGCCTTGCCGGTTCGATTCTCCAAAAACTTAGAAACCGCCTGCCATTCGGCACAGGCAAAGTAACGCTCGGCCGCATCGATCAGAGGGTCGTCATAGAACGCGTCGAGCACAAGCTGACGCTGGTCCGGCTGATTGCGCAGCCAAACCACGGCATCTTCCCATGTCGTGAATGGCTGCTCCACCATAAGTTAGCTAACCCAGCGCGCCATTCAGATCAGATCCTGAAATTTCGCCCATTGCAGTTGTTTGCTATAGCGCTCCTTTACCATAGCGCAACCCGCCTGAGCGATGGATCTGGCCAGGGCTTCATCTCTCATAAGCTTGTCGATCAATTCCGGTATTTGTTCGGGCGAGGAATATTGCAACATGGTTTCGCCATTAACGAAGCCTTCCGGATAGCGCCCCGCGTCGGTCAGAAGGACCGCTCCGCCCCCTGTCGCTTCAAAGCATCTCATATTGCCGCGATCCTCTCCCGCCATGTCCACGGCGCCGTTGAAAACGATCCGGCTCTTGGCGATCGCGGCATAGGCATCGCGGCCATACAACGGATCGGCGCGAATCTTCCGAATTTCGTCCGGATGACGATATGAGCGCAGCGCCGGCAGAGGGGGAAGAAAATTTGCCAATCGGGTAAGGCGCGAATCTTCGAGATAAAAGCGTGCCCGAACACCGGGCGTTGCAGCCGCCGCCCGAAGAGCCCGCCTGCGCTTGACGTGATGGCGCGAGAATCCGCCGATGAAGATGAGATCGAGTTCATCACTTCGAGCTGCGGCATAGGCATCCATCACCGGATCGTGCGCCGGGAAAAAATACGCGACTCGACAGCCCTTTTGCCGCCAACTCTCGAGAATTGAAGGAAAGTTGCATACGATCAGGTCGTATTTCGACAGGTCTGCGTTTCCGGATGGCGCAGCGCGCCAGCCAACCGATTTCTTCACACAGCCCGGCAATTTCGCGACAAACTCGCTGCCGTAACGGATCGGGTCAAGATTGTAGAACACTTCGGTGCGATGTTGCTCGATCTGCGCGAGCAGAATTTGCTCCAGATTTTCTGTCTGCAGACCGTTCTCTTTCGCCCAGAGCAGTTGCAGGTCCTTGTCGTCTCCGTTGGTATAAAATGCGTCCGGGCAGTTAGTCAGTACGGGCAGAAGGATATGGGATGCCGTAAATCTGGTATCCAGAAACTGCGCTCGTCCGGCGGCGAAACTTTGATACGGCAAGCGGCGACGATGGGCCTGGAATCCGCGAGACAAGCCGTTGTTCTGGAAGACACGCATGACACTCAACCCTCGGCACTTGCATCTGGCGGGGAGCTTAATGTCCGGATCACTCTGGCCGGATTCCCGGCAGCCAACGTGTACGGCGGAACATCCCGGGTGACGACCGAACAGGCTCCGATTGCGGCACCCTCTCCAATCGTGACTCCCTTCAGCACACTCACGTTGAATCCGATCCAAGCCCTATTGCTCACCACCACTGGCGCGTGCGCGATCTTCTCCCAATCTTTCCGGCCGGCACTCCATTCGCGAACGTCGTTCCGGCGGTCTATCCAATCGATGCTGTGGGAATCGTGGTCCACAATCGTAATCCCCCATGACATGATGACGTCGTCGCCGATGGAGAGGCTTCGATAGCAGACCAGGTGGCTTCGTCCGATAAATGTGCGGCTTCCGATCTGAATTTTGCCTCCCGTTTCCTCGAAACTGATATCAGCGTGGACGATCGAATCTTCTCCTACCGACAACGCGTTGCCTGCCGCGCGCCTGATGCGGCGCCACGCGATCGTCGACCCACGTCCGATACTTACGGCCCCGGAAAGCCGGCTCTTCCAGCCAAGGATGGCGTCGATCAGGCCTATCAGGATGCGCCGCATGCTAAGACCTCGCCAGCATCCATTTCATGTTCAGATACGGCCAGATGCGGCCGGCCGACTCCCAATCCCACTGTTTCGAGAAGGTCAAATGGCCAACGGTCCGGCGCAAGCGTTCCTCGTCCACCAACTCGGCAAACGCCGGCACCTTCTGGTCGAGCAAACCCGCGGTCCAGCCGGCCAGAGGTCCGTTCAACCATTCGGGCATCGGCGAATTGAATCCGACCTTCCGGCGCCCCATCCGGATGGACTCCGGCATCAGGTTAGCCATCGCCTTTCGTGCAACGACCTTGGTATAGCCATTCGATGACTTGCTGGATTCCGGCAACGCCATCGCATAGGTGACCAGACGCCAGTCCATGAACGGCATGCGGACCTCAATGCCGTGAGCCATTGACAGGCGGTCGAAGTTTCGCAGGATGGTCGGCAGCACGGTGCTGTGAAACATCCGGTAGAGCCGTCGGTTCAATGCCCCCCAGTCGCCCGGCAGCACGTCGTCTTCTCCGACCAGCGGGAGCTCCACCGGCACGTCGCGCAGACCGTCACGCAGGAAATAGTTTCCCTGGCGTCGGATCATCAGCGCGCGCAGCAGATCGACACCTCGCCTCGCCAGCGCCGAACTTGAGCCAAGTGCGGCAGCCGCGTTTCGCATCCAGAACGCTCCCGATTGCCCCTCCTGAAGATAGGCCCCCATCAACTCGTCCGCGCCATGGCCGTCCAGCGACACTGTCACGTTGTGACGCTTGAGTTCTCGATAGATCAACCAGGCCGCGCTTGGAAGTCCGATATAGACGTCATCATTGTCGTCGAGGATCTGGTCGAGTTCGGTTAGTGCGTCGGCCCGCCCAATCTCCAGGAATGTCGGCACGACCTCCGCCCACGCCGCCGCCTCCTCCGCCATCGGCCGCTCGTCATTTGAGGCGCCGGGAAAGGTCGCCACAAAAGCGTGGCGCCACGAGGTGCTGTCCCGCGGACCCATGCCGGCCTTTTCGTGCGCGGCCATGGTGCTGATCACAGCCGACGAATCGAACCCTCCCGACAGACAGGTCCCGATCGGCACGTCGCTGCGCATCCGAAGCGCGACCGCGTCCTGGAACAGTTCGCGAAAGCGCTCCACCCGTTCGGCTTCAGTGTTCGGGACCACCGGCAGGTGATCCACCGTCCGCCACCAACGCCGGACCTCCAGTTTGCCCTGGCGCAGCGACATGCAATGTCCGGCCTGAAGGCGGCGCACCTCCCGGCAAAGGGTCCGTTCGCTTCCTTCGACTCCGAAAGCATCAAGCATAAGTCGCCGCGCCACGTCGATATCCAGCGACACGTTGATCAGGCCGCTTCGCACCAATGCGCGCTGCTCGGATGCAAAGACAAAGCGTTCCGATGTCAGCGCATACAACAGCGGCTTGATGCCGAAGCGGTCGCGCGCCAGAAACAGTTCTTCGGCTTTGGTGTCGAAGATCGCCAGCGCCCACATTCCGTTGAAGCGCGTCAGCATGCCTTCCCGCCACGCTTGCCATGCGGCCAGAATGACCTCGGTATCGGACTGGCTGCGGAAGATTGCCCCCTGCGCCTCAAGCTCGCGCCGCAGTTCGAGGAAGTTGTAGATCTCGCCGTTGAACACGATCACATGGCGGCCGTCGCCGGAGACCATCGGCTGAAAGCCTCCCTCGCTGGGATCGATGATGGCGAGCCTGCGGTGGCCGAACGCCAAGTTGCGGTTCGCGCTGAACCAGCTTCCCTCGCCAAAGGGTCCGCGATGCGCGAGGAGATTCGTCAGTCGCGAGATTTCCGACGGTTCGACCGCGTTGCCGCGAAGGTCTATGATGCCCGCAATTCCGCACATTCGTCAGATCGCCTTGAGGGACAGGAAGCGGCTGGCGATGACGCGGAGATCCCGCCAGCAGGCCGCGCCGTAGGGACCGGCGCGTGAGATCGCGACCGCGACGACGAAGATGATGCCAGCCGCCAGCAGATAACAGCTCCCCACGTACCACCAGCCAATTGCCTGGTCGAGTTGCGCATTACGGAAGCCATATCGCAACGCCAGCGCGGTTGCGATGCCGACGCCAATCGGCATCAACACGAAGTGGGTCAGACGCGACCGCATACCGGCGAGGCCGAAATGCCGGCGCAGCAAGATCACGACGGTGACCATTTGAGCGATCATGCCAATGCAGGCGCTCCAGCCCGCCGCCTGCCATCCGAAATACGGCAAAGCGATCGCACTGGTCGCTACCGTGAACACGCCCGTGAGCAATGAGATCACGGCATTCGAACTCGACCGCCCTTGCGCCAGAAGATAGAAAGCAAAGACATTCGAGCTCGACCCAAGGATGCCGGCGATCGACAGTATCACCAGCACACGCTGGGCCTCGGCAGCCACTTCGGCGCCGGTCCACAGATGAAGCAACGGGCCGGCGACGGGGATAAGGCCGCCAAGCGCACTCGCGGCGAGCACATTGAGTATCCAGGACGAGCGGAACAGGAGATCGGCCTTGCGATCGTCAGTCTCCTTCTGTAGAGCGCTGAAGAACGGGAAGAGAATTTCGCCGACCTTCAGGACGCCGATATACACCGCCTCCTCCAGCCGCTGCGCAATCGTATAAAAGCCGACGAATTGCGGCTGCAGCAAAGCTCCGAGCAAGTAACGATCCGCCTGTGCGGCAATGAGCGCGCCACTCTGTGCAGCCAGTTGCCAGCCACCCAGCTTGACGAGGTTGCTGAGCGACCCGCGATCGATCGTCGGGCGCGCGAGCCACTCGCCTACGACACGTCGGGACCATCCGAAGGCCAGAACAAGGCTCGTTGCAAAACCCAACGCCTGACAGCCGAGAAACGTCGAGGCTTGAGGCCAGCGCGGAATCAACAACAGCATGGAGCTTGTTGCGACCACGGTACTGATGATGCTGATCGAAGCAACCCTTCGATAGTCCTGGCGCGCCGTGAACAAGGCCAGGAAGACAGCGGACAGGCACTGGCACAACCATCCGGCACTGGCCAGCACAAATGCGAGTCCCAGATCATCCGCGGACGGCCCGCTCAGGTGAAATCCAAGCCGCGCAAGCGGTGCCCCGGCCAAGGCGAAGATCATCACAATCGCGCCGCCGGTTGCCAATGCCAGCATCAATGCGGTTGCGAATAAGCGTCGCGCATCGTTGCGCTCGGACGGCTCCAGCCGCAGGGCGAGCTCCCGCGTCGCCGACAATGCAAGCGCGTTGCTGAACGCCAGCGCGGGCGCAACACATGCGGTCACCAGACCAGCGACGCCGAACGCTGCGACACCGAGGCGAAACACCACGAACGGAAGGATCACGAGATTCAGTGCTACGGCCACGACAAAGGCGATCGCGTTCCAGGCAGAATTACTCAGTAGATCGGTCGGACTTTTTCTCAATCCCATATTAGCTATCGGGCCATCGCACTTTGCTTAGCTTGCTCGTCAGATCGACCGCCAACGTCCTCAAGGCATCGCGACATCGATCAGCAAATGAGCTCAGCTACCCGATGACTGAGGAGCTAGGCCGTGCCGCGAAGAACAAGAAGCGCACTTGCTGCCTAGTTGAAGAGTGGACAGAGAGCGATCGCGGAGTGTTTGGTTTACCCTGCCGCTGTCTATCTACAGGAGCTGCTAAGCGGCCGCAATGCAGTCCCCGTAAACCATTGAAATAGCAGGATTTAGCACTGTCGCTGGTACGGCATTTGCGGTCCCAATTACTTCTGCGCCGCTATGGGGTCAAGTGACGGTGTGAACGATGCGTCGATCGTGAGGCGCGCAAACCAGGCGCAGACCACGACTACCAGCGATTCTTGTTCACGAACACCGCTGGTGGCGCTGCAAATGCAAATCCCGGCTTTGTCCAGTGCGTGGGAAATCAGTGAGATGTCATACGGATTACTTCAACGGCCGGTGTTCTGGCTTTTAGTTTGTTGCGCAACTTGGCGAGCAGTGGCTTTTCTATCCATAGGTGAGCCGCTATTCCGACGAGCGCAGCCGATGCAATCGAGAACAGCATTACGCTAGGTGAATCCTTTGCTGTCGGTAACGCAAGATCGCGCAAGTATGGTCGTATCTGCTCGAACCAGGTCGTGTGTAGAAGGTAGATGGAATAGGATGCTGCGCCCAACAGGAGCGCGGGCTGCCACGTAATCGCAAGGCCGGCGCTCTCCGCGAATAGCGCTGCCGCCACCACGGCGATCGGAGCGATCCAGATCCACTGATCTACGAAAGCGGGGCAGAGCGGGTAGACGAAGTGCAGGCCAAACCAGACCGCGATCAGGCTGCTGCAGCCAATGGCTGCGGCGCGTGGGGTAAAGCGGCCGAGGATCGACCAGACGTAGTACAGGACAATCCCGTAAACGAAATAGGTGACGTAGGAGTGGGCGTAGAAATGCAGCAAGAACACCCGCTCGCCGGTCGCCCTGTCGAGCGCGATCACTGAAATCACGGCAATGGCCGTCAGCACGGGCGCCCATCGCCGGCTCAGCGTCAGCATCACCGCGAAGACTGCATAGAAGTAAATCTCGAAATTGAGGGTCCAGCCGATCCCGAGTACCGGGAACTTCTCCCACGGGATGAACAGGAACGAGCGGATTGTGTCGACGATCAGCGCTGGCTCGCCCGTCAGCCAGAATGATGGCCAGACGATGCGGAGCCTGTGGTTCGTCAGGATCATCAGGAACGTCGCGATCCAGTAGAGCGGGACGATCCGGATCAGACGCTTGAACAGAAAATCCTCTTCGCCGTTCTGCGTGATGTAGCTCATGATGAAGCCTGAAATCACGAAGAAGATGGCAACGCCCTCAAAGTCCGTGTGAAGGTTGCCTGCGAGCCGGTAGTCGGTGTGATAAAACACCACGCCCATCGCAGCGACAGCGCGCAAAAATTGAAGATTAGCAATCAAGTGATCCCCCCACCTCAAGCGGGGCGGGAGCATAGCCGACCGCGTGCACTCAATCAAAGGAAACTCTGATGGACTTTTGCGACCTGCAGTCGCGGCTTGCGGCCGCGCACCTCTATGACGGCGCCGTCGACGGCCTGCTCGGCGGTCTGACCAAGGCGGCGATCAAGGCGTTTCTGCTGCAGCAGGGCGTCGACGGTTTCGATCGGTGGCCGATCGGACGCCTGGTCGCCGCGCAGCAGTTGATCTGCCGGATCGACGGTATCGAGACCGGCAAGATCGACGGCCTGGCCGGGCCGCAAACCAAATATGCGTTTCAGGTCTGGGACGCGCGATGCGAACTGCCGGCGATAGTTGTCCGCTCCTGGTTAGGCAGGCAGCTCGCGAGCTAATCGATAATCCTGTGAAAGAACTTCGGGCTCATGCTGCTTTGCGGCGTGCTCGCGGCTGCGTTGGCGGCCGTATAAAGGCGGTCAAAGTGGCATTCCGATTGAAGGTCAGCAGCGCCCGACGTCTGGACGAAATTGATGTTGGCGACCTCGTGGGGCGTTCAGCGGCGATCGTGCAAGGACCGTTCGGCGGCCGAACATCGTGTCGCTCCTGATCGGAGCGTTAACGGTAGCACTACTTCTGCACATTCTCTTGGAGACGACAATCCAGAGCCGGACGGCTTTTCGATAGGTCAGTGATCGGGCTCGCGCAATGCCCGTCTCAGCCCCTCATCGAGCGTGATCGGCGGCCGCCAGCCCGTCGCATTGGCCTTGGAAAGGTCAAGCTCCAGGGAGCCGAGGAGGCTCTCTTTGACTTCCTTGCGGCCGCTGACCCTGAGCAGCGCGCTCAGCAGCGGTCTCGGGATGTGAAAAAGGCGCGCCGAACCACCCGCCGCGTGTGCAAGCCGCGTGATGAATTCCGGGGTGGAAACCTGCTCCTCATCCGCTAGGAGGAAAACCTCGAACTTTTGCTCTCGGCGCGGAAGCCGATGCAGGATAAACGACGACAGATTGTCTACGGCCAGGAACGCACGACGATTGTGAATCCCCGCAAACGGAAGCGGGATGCCAAGTCCGACGGCCTTCTGCAGCAGCGCGAAATTCCCTTTTGCGCCGGAACCGTAGATCAGCGGCGGTCTTATGATGGTCAAGGACATCTCGACGCCTTGCGCCAACGTCTTCAAGCCGGCTTCGGCGGCTGCTTTCGACATTCCATAAAGGCCGCGCGGCATCAGATCGTCGTCCTCGCGAAACGGGGCGCGACCGTCACTGCTGCGGCCGTGCACCAGAATGGTGCTGACAAAGATGAAGTGGCGCACACCGGCGTTCAATGCGCTGCTCGCAAGGTGCAGCGTGCCTTCAATGTTGACATTGCGATAGACTTCGACTGCGCGCTCTTCATGTGGACGGTGGACATGGGCCGCAAGGTGAACCACGGCGTCTACGCCAGCAAGCGCGTGTTGCCAATTGGTCGTGGCGTCGATCGATTCGACCACGACTTCGCCCTCGCGTCCTGATGGCTTGCGAACGCCGCGGCGCACAACCCATCCATCGCGCGCCAGCGCGAGCGCCAGATGCCAGCCCACGAAACCGCTCGCACCGGTTACCAGGACGACGCCTCGCCCATCCGTCATGACATCGACCCTGCTCGTTTCGGATTGCGCAAAGCAGCCCCTAATTCAATATGGCATAGCTCGTCAAGGCGCGATCGAGACTGAGGTTGCCGGCGATCGCAACCGCGCGTTCAGCCGTCGAGACATCTTGCGACAGACACGCAGCGCGTATCGTCTTATCAATTGAATTTGGCATGGCCTGTGGGAGTTCAATAAACGAAGGCCTTAATCCACCTGTCCATGATCAATCGCAAGCACTATCAATCCCGTTTCGGAAACCGATGGCGGATGATGCTGAAGCTTGACCGTGGAAGTGCGTTTGGTTTCCCCAACAAGGGCAACGCCAGAGACCATCATGTTGGCCAGATCGGCATCGATCTCGGGATGATCATCAACGCCACAGACCGGGAGTAAACGTGGCGAAGGTCGCATGTGGAGTCTGACGATCGCTTGCCGTGAATGGACAAAGGCCCCAGCTCGTCCAGCTCAGCAGCCAAGCGATCGACACAACAGCTACTACAGTGACCTGCGCTGACTTGCTCAACTTAAAGTTTGCTGATATTGGTCCCACTCGGATCGAGGAAAGGACCTGGCATGAAGTTCTTATCGTCCGCGTTCCAACGCATGTTCGCTCCAGGTGATCCCGATGCGGCGATCAAGGCAAACCCACGTAATATTTCCGCGTGGATCAGATTGATCGACACGCGTGCCCTGTCCGGAAGCTTGAGCCCCCACGCTATGGCCCTGATCAAATCCCATGACCTTTATCCGACTGGGCATGCGGTCAACTATTTCGCAGCAGATATTGCCAAGAAAGGGGGAGAGGCCCTTGAACGCCTGGCGGCCGATCCGACCAAGAATGTGGAGCCTGCGATCGAGGAACTCGTAAAGTGGAAGACGGCCATCCAGTGCGGCCACTCGCACGACGTGTCCAAGGGCTACTTCATCGATGCAGAGCCGGCTATGGAATTGCAGTGGAATCAAATCATCTTCCCCTTGATTAGGGATCTCGATTTTACCACGGTGCTCGACCTCGCCTGCGGACATGGCCGCAATTCCGAGTTTCTACGCCGACACACCAAATTCTTGCACCTCGTCGATATCAACCAAACGTGCATCGACGCCTGCCGCACGCGGTTCGGTGACACCAAAGACGGGACGCGGTTCTATTATCATGTCACCGACGGCAATCATCTCAAGATGATCCCGAACGACGGCATCACTCTCGTCTACACCTGGGATTCGATGGTTCATTTCGACAAGTTGATCGTTCGCGACTATCTGCTCGACATCAAGCGGGTTTTGAAGCCTGGCGGATCGGCGTTCCTACATCATTCGAACTTCGGTGAGATGGCTCCCGACAGCAACTGGGCCACAAACACCGGTACGCGGTCCGACATGTCCGGCAAAATCATGCGGGAGTATGCTGCTGCACTCGGACTTGATGTCGTGCTTCAGAAGATCCAGGGCCGCGCGGAAGGTTGGGGTGAGGACGGACTCGATTGCGTCTCGATCCTGCAAAAGAGGGGCGTTTAGTGACGAGTTAAAATACGGCCAACAGTTGCGACGTAAAGTGTCTCGAAAGATGGCCAGCCTTCGGCATACCGCAGAACGTCTGCGCTTCGCGTCTTCGCAAATTCCGCAACTCCGAATTTTTCGACTCGCCCCTCCCCGTTTGCCGGATTCCGCCGCGGGCGCATGGTATCCATCTAAATAAACTGAAAATCGGAAGCGTGCAGATTGGAGAGGAGCACGTTGTGCAGCGTCACCAGATTCTGTGCATCTTGTGCTATCACTACGTCAGGCCCGAACTGCTGCATGTGGCTCTGCACAGCACCCATGTCGGCAAAAACCGCGTGATCGAACTGGATCGAATCCACGCCGGCCGCGGTGTTTGATCCGAAGTCGGATCGAAAAACGAATATATCGGGGCCACCGCCCGCGTTTAGAATATCGTTGGGGCTGCCGATTAGCGCTGTTGGGCCGACCCCGCTTGAAGTGAGCGTCTGACCGCCGAGGTGCCCGTCCAACACATTGGCAAAATGGCCGGCTACGCCGTCGCCGTTCAGGTCCTGCTGGAAGGAGGTCTCGAGCGATTGCAGCGCGGTGTTGGTCCCCGACACGAAGGTGAGAGTATTGGTGATATAGTTGCCGCTGCTGTCAGTGCTCCACGCATTGTACTGACCGGTACCGGCATTTTTCCATACCACATCATAGCCGGTTGCGGTCTGCTCCGCGCCGATCGGCGCCCAGCCCGCCCACATGCCCGCAGTCACCGGCGCGCCTCCGAATTTCAAGACGGGACCAGAACCGGCCTGGTGGAGGAAATAATTGCTGCCGATCTGGGTCAGGCTGGTCGAGCCGGCCGACTCGATCACCACAGTGGGGGCGCCGATTGTGCCGTCGCCGTTGAGGTCCTGCTGGAATGAGGTCTCGAGCGATTGCAGCGCGGTGTTGGTCCCCGACACGAAGCTGAGAGTATTGGTGATATAGTTGCCGCTGCTGTCAGTGCTCCAAGCATTGTACTGACCGGTGCCCGCGTTTTTCCATACTACATTGTAGCCCGTTGCGGTCTGCTCAGCGCCAATCGGCGCCCAGCCCGCCCACATGCCCGCGGTCACCGGCGCGCCTCCGAATTTCAAGACGGGACCAGAGCCGGCCTGGTAGAGCAAATAATTGCTGCCGATCTGGGTCAGGCTGGTCGAGCCGAACGCCTCGATCACCACAGTGGGGGCGCCGATTGTGCCGTCGCCGTTGAGGTCCTGCTGGAAGGGGGTCTCGAGCGATTGCAGCGCGGTGTTGGTCCCCGACACGAAGGTGAGAGTATTGGTGATATAGTTGCCGCTGTTGTCAGTGTTCCACGCATTGTACTGACCGGTACCGGCATTTTTCCATACCACATCATAGCCGGTTGCGGTCTGCTCCGCGCCAATCGGTGCCCAGCCCGCCCACATGCCCGCGGTCACCGGCGCGCCTCCGAATTTCAAGACGGGACCAGAACCGGCCTGGTAGAGCAAATAATTGCTGCCGATCTGGGTCAGGCTGGTCGAGCCGAACGCCTCGATCACCACAGTGGGGGCGCCGATTGTGCCGTCGCCGTTGAGGTCCTGCTGGAAGGGGGTCTCGAGCGATTGCAGCGCGGTGTTGGTCCCCGACACGAAGGTGAGAGTATTGGTGATATAGTTGCCGCTGCTGTCAGTGCTCCACGCATTGTACTGACCGGTACCGGCATTTTTCCATACCACATTATAGCCGGTTGCGGTCTGCTCCGCGCCGATCGGCGCCCAGCCCGCCCACATGCCCGCGGTCACCGGCGCGCCTCCGAATTTCAAGACGGGACCAGAACCGGCCTGGTAGAGCAAATAATTGCTGCCGATCTGGGTCAGGCTGGTCGAGCCGAACGCCTCGACGACGACTGGCGTTGTCACGATCCCAATAAGATCCACGGTGGATATTGCTGCATTTCCCGCGAGATCTATAGCGAAGTCAGCAATCCCATCTCCATTCACGTCACCTTGTAAGGTTATCATGCCCAAGGAGTTATCATAAACGTAGTTCAATTCTCCGGCAGATCCACTGAACGATGCTGCGCCTGTGAAATGGAATAGATCAAGCGCGCCGGTCGAGGTTATCGCATCGATTCCGCTGAGATCGATGTGGTCGGTGCCTGTCGTGAAATCCGTGATCCGATCATGCTGGCCGCTCGCGGCCGAGCTGTCGCCAAAGGCAAATACGAACGTGTCGGCGCTGGCGCCGCCGGTCATATTGTCCTTGCCGCTGCCGCCGATCAGCCTGTCGTTTCCGCCGCCGCCGGCCAGCGTATCGCCGCCACCGCCGCCGGATAGCGTGCAGCCGAAGCCGCTTGCGATCAGCGTGTCATTGCCGCTGCCGCCGATGGCCTTCTCGATGATCGCGCTGAGCGCGATGCCGATATTGTTGACGAGGCCGCCGACCGAGGAGAAGGCGCCGGAGTGCAGATCGATGGTCTGGGCCGACGAATAGCCGGAGCAATCGAGCGTGTCGTTGCCGCCGCTGTCGTAGATCGTCAGTGCCGGCGCCGAAGCGTAGTTGCCGAAACTGAATACCGCGCCCGCATTGCTGCTGAAGCCATAGACGGTGTCGCCGGTTCTGGTCGAGGTCGCCGCCCCGTAGATCGAAGCCATGGCGTAGATGTCCGCCATCTGCGGCGTGACCACGTAGCGGTACGAGCTCCCGGAATAATTGTGCTCGCCGAAATACGACATGATCGAATATTGCCAGGTGTCGTTGGCATAGATCGCATTGGTCGAATACGACGCGCTGCCGTTGTACGGCCCCTGGTGGCCAAGCCCGAGCGCATGGCCGATTTCGTGGACGTAGGTCTGGTAGGCGTAGCTATCGATGCCAGTCTTGCCGTCGTTGGCGCCGCCGTCGGTGGTGACCCAGTCGGTGCTGATGTTGATGATCTGGTAGGAGATCGCGCCGCTCCCCGACCACTGGCCACTGCTATAGGCCTCCATCGTGCCGTTGTGGGTGAACGTGATGTTCGCGGAGCCGGAGGTTTGGACGAAGCTGATGTTGGCAACGTCGGACCACGCCTGCAGTGCCGATAGCGCGAGGAACTGCTCCGCCGAATTCAGGCCGTTGATGTTGTAGGTGATGGTGTTGGAAGCAAAGTGATGGGCGACGTTGTTGTTGTATTGCCAAAAGCCATTGACGAGGTAGTTGGCGAGCGTCGCGATCGACGCGACCGGCTTCGCCGCATACACCTCGCCGCTGGACACGCTGGCGGCATCCAGCGCCAGCGGGTAAGGCTCGCCTTCGTCGCCGAACTCCTGATCCTGCGTCTCGTCAGGTTGGAGCGCGCGGTCGCCGGCCCCGGGCGCGAACGGCTGGAAGGCCCAGATCTCATCGGAAAGCAGATCATTCTTCTTCATCGATCGGGCCTGTCAGCAGGTCGTTCGCGCGAGAATCGCAAAAGCACACGGAAGGCTAGAGTCGCCTTCATTAACGCTTGTTTACTGGCCGGCTTTGTCGCCTCCCTGCTTTACGCTGCATTACGGCGAAAAGCAGAATCCGCGGTCCCGCCCCCGTAGTCTTCCGGGGTGGGATTCCGGCTCTTCGCGCTAGCCGTCCCGCCGATCCAATAAAGGAACCTTGCTGCTGCCAACGATTGGCCTCGCCGGGCGCCGAACAAGCAGTTGGAAATCAGCGCGAGATTTGTTTAAGTCGGATCGGGCTGCTCCCTCCCAACGCGAAAACCAAAAAAACAAGGTTTCTCAATGCCTTTCCCACGCGCTTCGCAGGCCCTTTCCCGCTTCACCGTGCTCGATCTGACCCGCGTCCGGTCCGGGCCGACCTGCGTGCGGCAGTTGGCGGACTGGGGCGCCAACGTCATCAAGATCGACGCGCTCTTGGAAGATAGCGGCGGCGAGCAGCCGGGCGGCCCGCGCCATGGCTCGGACTTTCAGAATCTACACCGCAACAAGCGGGCCATGACACTGAACCTGAAGGACCCAAAGGGCCTCGAAGTGTTCAGGCGCCTCGCCGCCAAGGCCGATGTGGTGGTCGAAAATTTCCGCCCCGACGTGAAGGCAAAACTCGGCATCGATTATGAGAGCCTGCGCCAGGTCAACCCGCGCCTCGTCTATGGCAGCATCTCCGGCTTCGGCCAGGATGGCCCCTACCACAAGCGGCCGGGTTTCGATCAGATCGCCCAAGGCATGGGCGGGCTGATGTCGGTCACCGGCGCGCCGGGCCAGGGCCCGATGCGGGTCGGCATCCCCGTCGCCGATCTCACGGCCGGGCTGTTCTGCGCCCTCGGTATCCTCACCGCGCTGCTGGAGCGCGATGTTTCCGGCGAGGGTCAGTGGGTGCAGACCTCGCTGTTGCAGGCCCAGATCTTCATGCTGGATTTCCAGGCCTCGCGCTGGCTGATGGAGAAGGAAGTCGCCAAGCAGGCCGGCAACAACCATCCGACCTCGATCCCGACCGGCGTCTTCAAGACCTCCGACGGCTATATCAACATCGCGACCACAGGCGGGCGGATCTGGGAACGCTGTGCGCAGGCGATCGGCGCCCCCGAACTGATCACCAACCCCGATTACGCCACCGCGCCCGCGCGCTCCAAGAACCGCGACGCGCTGAACGAAGCGATCGGCAAGCTCACCGAAAAGAAGTCGACGGAAGCCTGGGTCAAGGAATTGAACGAAGCCGGCGTGCCCTGCGGCCCGATCTATTCCATTGACCAGATGTTCGAGGACGCCCAGGTCAAGCACCTCGGCATCGCGCAACACGTGCCGAACGACGAGAACCGCCACATCCAGCTCGTCGGCCAGCCGGTGACGCTGTCGCGCACGCCAAGCAGGATGGCCGCGCGCCCGCCGGAATTCGGCGAGCAGACGGAAGAGGTGCTGGCGGAGTTCGGCTTCGGCAAGGACGAGATCGCGGACCTCAGACAGCGCAAGGTGGTGTAATCCGCCCTACTTTTTACTTCAGCGTTGCCGTCGCGAGCGCGTGCTCCACGCAATTGTTCACGTGCGCGCGCAGCGTCTCAGTCGCGGTCTCGGCGTCGCGCTTCAGCGCGCTATCGAGCAGCGCCTTGTGCTGGGCGGCGGGCTCGCTGCCGCGGTAACTGAACGCCACCATCTGATAGCGGAAATATTTGTCGAACACCAAGGCGTGCGTCTCCATCAGCGTGCGCGAGCCGCAATTGGAGATCAGCGCCTGATGAAATTCACCGTCATAACGCTTCCACTGCTCGAGCTCGCCCAGGCCGGTTTCCATCAACCGCTCCGTTGATGCCAGCTTGTGATGTGCGGAAACCACGCGCCCTTCCCACTCGACATCGGCATTGGCGAATGACACGCCCATCGCGTGCTGCTCTAGCAGCAGCCGAAGCTCCGCGAGCTCGCGGAGGTTTTCGGCCGAGATCGACGCCACCTCGAAGCCGCGCCTGCCCTCGGCCAGCACAAAACCTTCCGCCGTGAGCCGGCTGAGGATTTCGCGCAGCGTAGAGACGCTGACGCCGTAGTCCTCTTTGAGACCTTCCAACCTGAGCTTCTGCCCCGGACGCAGGCGGCCGAACACGATGTCGGTGCGGATGCGGCGATAGCCGTCATCCCCGACCGCTTCCTGCTCTTCCGTTCGCTCGACCAGTGTCATTGCCAATCCATGCGCCAGGCAGCCAACCGGCAAGTGCCACGTCAGCCGATTCCGCTCAAGTGCTGCGTTTTATCCTATATATCACATTTCATATGATAATTTAGAAATTATACTTTGACTTTGTATTTCTCATATGAATACTCCCCATCGCGACGTTCAAAGATCGCGTACCAACGGGGAGAAACCGCCATGCGGATCGGATTGCTGTGCGCTGCTGTCAGCGTTTGCGCGCTCTTGGGGACACCGGCTTCCGCCCAAGTGCTGGAACGCACCATCCGCTGGGGCCATCTCAACAACACCGATCATCCGATCAGCTTTGGCGTGAAAAAATTCGCCGAAGTGCTGGTCGCGAAAAGCGGCGGCAAGCTGAAGATCCGCGAGTTTCCGGCCTCGCAACTTGGCAACGAGATGCAGCAACAGTCGGCGGTGCGCGGCGGCACGCAGGAAATTCTCTCGGCGTCGACCACCTCGCTCGCCGGCGTCGTCAAGGATCTCGGCCTGTTCGACTTCCCCTTCACCGTCAGCACGTTCGAGCAGGCCGAGGCTCTGGCCCAGGGCGCATTCGGAAAGGCGATGCTGGAGTTGCTCCCCGAGAAGGAACTGATCGGGTTGGGCTACTGGGGGCTCGGCTTCCGCAACGCCACCAACAGCAGCCGCCCGATTGCGAAGGTCGAAGATTTCTCAGGGCTCAAGCTGCGCGTGATTCCGAACCCCGTCTATCTCGAAACCTTCAAGGCGCTGAAGGCAAACCCGGTGCCGATGGCGTTCGGCGAATTGTACACCGCGCTGGAAAACAAGACGGTCGACGGCCAGGAGAACCCCTACAGCGTCATCCTGTCGAACAAGTTCTACGAAGTGCAGAAATACGTTTCGGCTACCAACCACACCTTCACCCAGAACGTCATCATCGTCAGCAAGAAGTTCTGGGACGGGCTGTCGGCGGAAGAGCAGAAAATGCTGCGCGACAGCTTTGCCGAGACGCGCGAATATCAGCGCGATCAGACCAAGCTCGCCGCGGAGAAAGCGCTGGATGAACTGAAGGCCAAGGGCATGCAGTTCAACGAGATTGCGCCTGCCGAATACGCCCGCATGCAGGACGCCACCAAACCCGTCGTTGAAAAATTCTCGGCCGAATATGATCCCGCCCGCGTAAAGCTATTCACGAGCGAAGTCGCGCGCATCCGTGGCGCCAAGTAGGCCCGTCATGGGCACCATCGAGCGGCTGATCGACCTTTACTGCCGGCTGCTCAAGCTCGCGATCGCGATCTGCCTCGCTGCGATGGTCGTGCTGGTCTTCACCAACGTGGTGCTGCGCTATCTCTTCAATTCAGGGATAGCGACGTCAGAGGAACTGTCGCGCTGGCTTCTCGTCTGGCTGACCTTCCTCGGCGCCATCGTGGCGCTGCGCCTGCATGCCCATCTTGGCGTTGACACGCTGGTCCGTGCGCTCCCGCCGCGCGGCAAGCTCATTTGCTTCGTGGTGAGCTATCTGTTGATGCTCTACGTGGACGCGCTGCTGACGCTCGGAAGCTGGAAGCAGGCGGCGTTGACCTTCGGCGACAGCGCGCCCGCCTCAGGCATTTCGGTCGGACTGTTCTTTTATTCTTCCGGGCTCGTATTCGGCGTGTCGGCCGCCGTGATCCTGCTGCTCGATCTCGTGCGGGTGATGAGCGGATCCGCGTCGGAACAAGATCTGATCGCTGTGAAGGAAAGCGATGAGCACACCTGATCAGCCTTCGATGGCGGGGAGCCGGGCATGACGCTTGCGGTCTTCACGTTCTCTTTGCTCGGCGCGATGGCGCTGGGCATGCCCATCGCCTTCGCGCTGATCATCTGCGGCGTCGCGCTGATGCATTCGCTCGACATTTTCGACTCGCAGATCGTTGCCCAGAACATCATCAACGGCGCCGACAGCTTTCCCCTGATGGCCGTGCCGTTCTTCATGCTCGCCGGCGAGGTCATGAACCGCGGCGGCCTCGCTAGGCGGATCGTCAATGTCGCGCTCGCGCTGGTCGGGCACGTCAAAGGCGGCCTCGGCTACGTCGCTATCCTCGCCTCCTGCGTGCTGGCGTCGCTGTCGGGCTCGGCTGCGGCCGACGCCGCGGCGCTGGCGGCGCTGCTCGTCCCCATGATGGTCGCGGCTGGTCACCGCAAGATGTATGCGGCGGGCCTCGTCGCCGCCGGCGGCATCATTGCGCCCGTGATCCCGCCGAGCATCGGCTTCGTGCTGTTCGGCGTGGCCGGTGGCGTCTCGATATCGAAACTGTTCCTCGCCGGCATCTTCCCCGGCCTCATGCTCGGTGTCGGATTGTGCCTCGCCTGGTGGTGGGTCGCGCGCGGAGAAAATATCGAAAGCCCGCCGCGCAAGTCGCTCCGCGAGATCGTCTGGGCCTTTGTCGACGGCTTCTGGGCCCTGATGCTGCCCGCGATCATCATCGTGGGCCTGCGGTTCGGCGTGTTCACGCCGACCGAAGCCGCCGTTGTCGTTGCCGTCTACGCGCTGTTTGTCGCGACCTGCATCTACCGCGAGCTCAAGATCGGCGAACTCTACGAAGTCTTCGTCTCGGCTGCACTCAGCACCAGCGTCGTCATGTTCCTGGTCGCGGCGGCGCTGGTGTCGTCCTGGCTTATCACCGTTTCGGAAATCGCCACCCAGATCGTCGACCTTGTCCGTCCCTTCATGGGTAACCAGACGCTGCTGATGCTGGCGATCATGCTGCTGGTGGTCATCGTCGGCACCGCGCTCGACATGGCCCCGAGCATCCTGATTCTCACCCCGATACTGATGCCGATCGTCAAGCAGGCCGGCATCGACCCGGTCTATTTCGGCGTGCCCTTCATCATCAACAACGCGATCGGCCTGATCACCCCACCCGTCGGCGTCGTCCTCAATGTCGTCTGCAGCGTGTCGCGCATCAGCATGGAGGACATCGTCAAGGGCATCTGGCCATTCATGATCGCCCAACTGATCGTGCTACTCCTGATGGTGCTGTTTCCATCAATCGTCACCGTGCCGGCGAAATGGTTCGCCGGCTGACATGTTGCCGCGATCGGCTACACTGCCCCGTCATTATCCCGTGAAAGGCATTCCATGCGCATCATGATCCTCAATGGCCCGAACCTGAACATGCTCGGCATCCGCGAGCCGCATATCTACGGCTCGACCACGCTCGATGCCATCAAGACCTCCTGCGAGGAGTTCGCCGCCTTCACCGGCACGCAACTGGCGTTTCACCAGTCGAACCACGAGGGCGAGCTGGTCGACCTGATCCAGTCCGCGCGGACCTCGGCCGACGCCCTCATCATCAATCCCGCTGCCTACTCCTTCACTTCGATTGCGATGTTCGACGCCATGAAGATCTTCGAGGGGCCGATCTACGAGGTGCACATCTCCAACATTCATGCCCGCGACGAGCTGCACCGCCACTCCAAGCTTTCGGCAGCCGTGAGGGGCGTGATCGCGGGCCTCGGCCCCTATGGTTACATCGTAGCGATGCAGGCCGCACTGCAGGGGGCCGGCCAACTGCCCGCGGCCCTTCCGGCCGCCATGCGCATCGGACCAAAGTAAGGGAAGCCCGACATGCAGGGATCCGGTTATCTCGCGATCTGGAGCGATCTGACGCCGCAGGACGAAACCGACTGGGCGCACTGGATCACCCGCGAACACGCCGCCGAGCGCGTCGGCATCAACGGCTTCCTGGCCTGCCGCATCTTCCGCGCGCTGGGCGCGTCGGTGAACCGCTACTTCATCCTCTACGAACTCGAGGACGAGCGCGTCGTCGGCGGTCCGGACTATCTGGCGCGGCTGAACGCGCCGACGCCATGGTCGCAACGCATCATGCCGCGGCTCGGCAATTTCGCGCGCGGCGGCGGCCGTGTCGCGGCGTCTGCCGGCACGGGCCAGGGCGGCATCGTCGCGCCGCTCCGCCTCGACAACGCGCCATCCTGGGATGCCGCCACGCTTGTCGCTGAGCTCGCTCGCCTCGACAGGATCATTGCCGCACGCGTGCTGCTCACCGACATCGCACAGACCTCGATCAAGACTCGTGAGAAAGGCATGCGAAGCAACGACGGCTCTTTCGCCGTCCTGCTGCTGATCGAGGGACTGGACGAGGCTGCCGTCCGCGACGCCCTTCATCACCTCCGCAAGATGCTTCCGGCCGAGGATCACGGTGCAATCGACAGCCTGCCGCTCTACCGGCTGGCGTTCAGCCTGCCGAAGTGGCTCCTGCCGGGCTGAAGCGCAGACGATGAAGGCAGTTCGCTTTGCGTTCGAAGCGGTTGCCAAGGCCTTACCACATTTCCGCTACAATAAAGGGGCATACTTCTTGTCCTGCTCAACCGGTTTGAACACCGGCCTTTCGTTCGATCCCTCGGCTGCGTCGCGAAAAGAGGAGCATGACCATGGCGATAACGACGCTGAAGGTTTTGGCGAGCCTGCTGCAACTGCACGGCCCAGGCGCGACAGTACAGAGCGATCATCAAGGCATCGACGCACTGTTGAGTGACCTGCGCGGCCAGGGTACCGACCCTGTGGCAACCGAGGTTGCCTTCAGACGAGGGGCATTTGCCAAAGGACCGCGTGCAGGCGCCTTTCGCAGGGCTGGATATGCTCCGGGCGCGGGCGCGTTCCGCAGAGGGGGGTTTGTCCGAGGATACTAGACCATAGCGTTTTCGAGCGAAGTGGACGCCGGTTCGCGTGAAGAAAACGCGTCAAAACAGGAATCTAGAGCTTCGGCTCTGATTCAATCAGAAAACCGAAAAGCTCTAGTCGAAGGCTAGTCGTCGTTTCATCCAGTCCATTTCGGTGCCGGCATGTCGGCTGATGATTCAGATTCCGCCGCCTTTCAGGAACAGCCTATCACGCAGTTGCTGGTCAAGGTAGCGACAAGATGCAACATTGATTGCTCCTATTGCTATTGGTTCCGCGACGCGGCTGTCTACGATAAGCCGAAGCTGATGAAGACCCACGTGCTGCATCAACTGCTGCAGCGCATCGAGCAGCATGTCGCCAGACACTCCCTTGTCGATTTTCCCATCGTTCTGCACGGCGGCGAGCCCCTGCTGTGGGGCGTTGAGAATTTCCACCATTTCGCCGCGGCCTGTGAGGACATTTCATCACGAACAGGCTGCGAAATACCGATCTCGGTCACAACCAACGGCGTGCTGATCGATGATGAGTGGCTGGATTGCTTCGAGACGCGCAACATCTCGGTCGCGATCAGTCTTGATGGACCGGCACATATTCACGACATTCACCGCCGCACGTTTCAAGGCACAGGTACCCACGCTGCGGTGGAACGCGCCACCCGCATGCTGCTGTCACGCGACATTGGCGTAGTGGCATTGGCCGTCTGCAACCCCGCCTACCCGCCGGCGCAGTATGTCGATTTTTTCGCTGCTTGCGGGATTTCAAACTATGACATCATGATCCCCGATGCGACGGTGGATGAGAAGCTGGCATCCATTGCCTCGTTCTACAATGGTCTGCTCGACTTGTGGCTGGCGGCCAATCGCAGTGCACCGACAACCAATATCCGGATCATCTCCGACATGATCACTGCCCTGCTCGGCAACGCTTCGCCCACCGAAGGCGTAGGCCACAAGCCCATCGAACTCTGCACCGTCATGACCGATGGCACCGTGGAAGCTCACGATGTGTTGCGGATCGCAGGCGATGGATTCACCCAGACCAAGTTCAACATCTTCGATCATGCCATCGACGAAGTCAGGAACGAGCGTCGCTGGAAGGCGGCGCGCGATGCTTCAATCCATCTTTGCGCGAAGTGCCGACAGTGCAAGTTCATGAACGCCTGCGGCGGCGGCTATCTTCCGCATCGTTTCTCCAGGCAAAATGGTTACGACAATCCGTCGGTCTATTGCGACGATCTCTATTCGATGTTTGAGAACATGCAATCCATACTCGAAAGCCATCTCTACGTCAGCAAGCCAGGTGGCGAACGCATCAACGTCCGCGAGGCGAGCCACGCACTCGGTTAGGGCGCGCACTCGCGCGACCCCACGGGCTGGCAACGACGGCGTCTTGCTACGCCTTCGCCGGCCGCAACATGCGCGTGACGCTGGCGAACGCCTTGTCGATGACGGGCCAGAACAGCAACACGATCGCCAGTGTCGTGATCGAGCCGACCAGGCCATTCGACCAGAACACCTTCAAATCGCCGCCGGCGCCGATCATCGACAGGCGAAACGCATCCTCGGCGCGGTTGCCGAGCACCAGCGCCAGCGTGAACGGCGCGAGCGGAATGCCGATCTTCTTGAAGACGTAGCCGACGACGCCGAAGCCCAGCATCAGCCAGATGTCGAAGATCGCGTTCTGGATCGCGTAGGCACCGATCGCGCAGGACACCACGATCATCGGTGCTACGGCGGCGAACGGGACGCGCAGGACGGATGCGAAGATCGGCACCGTCGTCAGCACCAGCACGAGGCCGACGACGTTGCCGAGATACATCGACGCAATCAGGCCCCAGACGAAATCCTTGTGCTCGACGAACAGCAGCGGCCCGGGATTGAGCCCCCACACCATCAAGCCGCCGAGCAGGATCGCCGCGGTGCCCGAGCCCGGGATGCCGAGCGCGAGCATCGGCAGCAGCGCCGCGGTGCCGGAGGCGTGCGCCGCGGTCTCCGGCGCGAACACGCCCTCGATGCGGCCCTTGCCAAAGCTGTCCCGGTCCTTGGAGAAGCGCTTGGCGAGGTTGTACCCCATGAAGGACGCCGCAATCGCGCCGCCCGGCGTAATGCCGAGCCAGCAGCCGATGAAGGACGAGCGGAACAGCGTCACCCAGTATTTCGGCAGGTCCTTCCACACCGACAGCACCACGCGCAAGGAGATGCCGGCGGCGTGGCCGCGCAGCGCCAGCCGCTCCTCCATCGTGAGCAGGATCTCGCTGATGCCGAACAGGCCGATCACCGCGACCAGGAAGTTGACGCCGCGCAACAGCTCCGCCGAATCGAAGGTCATGCGCAACTGGCCGGACACGGTGTCCATGCCGATGCCCGCGAGCAAGAGACCGAGCGACATCGAAATGACGGTCTTGTGCTTGGCCTCGCGGCCGAGCCCGACAAAGGAGCAGAAGGTGAGCAGATACACCGCGAAGAATTCGGGCGGTCCGAATCTCAGCGCGAACGAGGAGATCATCGGCGCCAGGAACGTAATCAGCATCACCGCGACCAGCGAGCCGATGAACGACGAAGTGAAGGCCGCGGTCAGCGCTTCCGCCGCCCTGCCCTGCTGCGCCATCGGGTAACCGTCGAAGGTGGTCGCGACCGACCAGGCTTCGCCCGGAATGTTGAACAGGATCGAGGTGATGGCGCCGCCGAACAGCGCACCCCAGTAGATGCAGGACAGCATCACGATCGCCGAGGTCGGGTCCATCGTGAACGTCAGGGGCAGCAGGATCGCGACGCCGTTCGGACCGCCGAGGCCGGGCAGCACGCCGACGAAAATGCCGAGCACCAGCCCGGTCATCATCAGGAGCAGCGTCTTCCAGGTCAGCAGCACGGCGAAGCCGTGCATCAAGAGGCCCAAGGCTTCCATTTACGGGGCTTCCATGGCTTGTGTCCCACCGACCGGTTAGCGGCCGAGCGCCGCTTCGAGCGGGCCCTTTGGCATGATGACGTCGAAGGCGACGTCGAAGGTCACGAACATCGCAGCGGTGAACACGACGGCGGTGAGCAGCGACTTCCACAACGCGATCTTGCCGACCAGACGCATGAAGCAGGAGATCAAAAGGAAGCTTGCGACATAGAGCCCGAGGAATTGCGTGGCGAGGCAGAACAGAACCGTCGGCACGAACACCGCCATCACGCGGCGAAGCTGCGCTTGCGTCACGAAGGATTCGGAGGCTTCCCGGCGCGACAGGAACGCCGCAACCAGGCCGTAGAGGCTGGCGCCACCGAGGATGATCGACAGGTAGAACGGAAAATAGCCGGGCTGCGGACCGGTGGATTCCCAGCCCGCGCCCGTCCGCCAGTTGTCGTACCCGAGCGTCAGCGCAAGCGCGAGAAGCAGAAGGCAGACGGCCACGTCGACCACCCGAACGCTCGCCATCTGAGGCGAGTCCGCCTCCGGCGCGGTCGGATCCTCGACGACAATTTCGATGTCGGTATTGGACATGGAGACGGTGCCCCCCCGGTACGACAGCCCTAAACGGGGATACGTGCCGACGTCGCCGGCGTCAATGTCCGGCGCTGCGCTCCGGAAATGCGCTCGCAAGTGCAGCACGATCGGGCCGCAGCAGGCCGCGTTCGGTGATCAAACCCGTCACCAACCGCGCCGGCGTGACGTCGAAGGCGTAATTGGCAACCGGCGAGCCGTCGGGAACCACGCGCACGGTCTCGACGCGCCCGTCAGTGGTGCGGCCGGTCATGGTCGCCACCTCCTCGGTGTTGCGCTGTTCAATCGGAATCTGCCTGATGCCGTCATCGATGCTGAAATCGATGGTGGGCGACGGCAGTGCAACATAGAACGGCACGCCGTTGTCATGGGCGGCGAGCGCCTTCAGATAGGTGCCGATCTTGTTGCAGACATCGCCACTGGCCGTCACCCGGTCGGTGCCAACGATCGCGAGGTCGACCATGTGGTGCTGCATCAGATGGCCGCCGGTGTTGTCGGGGATCACCGTGTGCGGCACGCCGTGGTGCCCGAGTTCCCAGGCAGTCAGCGAAGCGCCCTGATTGCGCGGCCGGGTCTCGTCAACCCAGACATGGACCTTCAGGCCGCTATCGTGGGCGAGGTAGATCGGCGCCGTGGCCGTGCCCCAGTCCACCGTCGCGAGCCAGCCGGCATTGCAATGGGTCAGGATATTGATCGGCTCGCCCGGCTGCTTCGTTGCCGCGATCTGTTCGATCAACGCCAGACCATGCCGGCCGATCCCCTGGTTGATCGCGACGTCCTCATCGGCGATTTCGCCGGCGCGCTGGTAGGCTGCCGCGACGCGTTCCGACGCCGGCAGCGGCCGAAGCAAGCGCGCCATCTCGTCGAGCGCCCATTTCAGGTTGATCGCCGTCGGCCGTGCCGCCAGCAGCATGGCATAGGCGCGATCGAGCGCCGCATCGGAAGCGTCAGTGCGCATGGCGAGCGCCATGCCGTAAGCCGCAGTCGCGCCGATCAGCGGCGCGCCGCGCACCAGCATGGAGCGGATGGCCTCGGTCGCATCCGCGGCGCTCGCGATACGCGCCACCACGAATTCATGCGGCAATCGCCGCTGGTCGATCGCGCTGACCGTCCAGCCGTCGTCCTCGAGCCAGATGCTGCGAAAATGCCGGCCATCGACCTTCATGTCCTACGCCCTTCGCGTCGTGCGCCCGCTGGAAGACATCCTCACGACCGTAGCACCCTTCCGGCCACGGCATCGAGCTTGGCGAGCAATTCTGCATCGCGCGCTTCCGGCGCCGTGATCAGGGCGGTGTCCAGCGCCTTGTCCGAGCCGATCGGGCACGGCTCATGCTCACGCGGGAAATCCCGGGCGAGACGCGCAACCAGCGCCTTGGCCTTGCCGGCATTCGAGTTCAGCACGCGAATGATATCCTGCACGGTGACCGCCTCATGATGAGGATGCCAGCAATCGTAATCGGTGACCATCGCCACGCTGGCGTAGCAGATCTCGGCCTCGCGGGCGAGTTTTGCCTCGGGCATGTTGGTCATGCCAATCACCGAATGACCCTGCGCCTTATAAGTCTGGCTCTCCGCGAGGCTGGAGAACTGCGGCCCTTCCATGCAGACATAGGTGCCGCCCCGCACCGCCGCGATCCCCTCAGCCTCGGCCGCTGCCGCCAGATGCACATGCAGCCGCGGCGAAACCGGATGGGCCATCGAGACATGGGCGACGCAACCCTTGCCGAAGAACGAGCTCTCACGGCGATAGGTGCGGTCGACGAACTGATCGACCAGCACAAACGTGCCGGGCGGCAGTTCCTCCTTGAAGGAGCCACAGGCCGACAGCGAAACCAGGTCGGTAACCCCTGCCCGTTTCAGCACGTCGATATTGGCGCGGTAGTTGATGTCGGAGGGCGAGAGCACATGCCCCTTGCCATGGCGCGGCAGGAACGCGACCGGCAGCCCGGCGATGATGCCGCGCATCAGCGGCGCGGACGGCTCGCCCCACGGGCTGTTGATGGTTTCCTCGCGGACATCCTCGAGCCCCGGCAGGTCGTAGATGCCGGATCCGCCGATGATGCCAAGCACGGCACGCGTCATGACTTCTCCCACTTACGATTACACGGAAGATGTTCGACTATACTGCGCCGCAATAATCAAGCATTGTCGCACGGTTGCAAGAGGCCACAAAATGCCGACCAGGAACGACCGGGAAAAACGTCAATCCATCATCGATGCCTGCCTGCGCATGACTGCACTCGGCATCAATCAAGGGACGTCGGGCAATATCAGCCTGCGCCACGGCGATGGTATGCTGATCACCCCGACCAGCACGCCCTACGAGGCGATGAAGCCCGAGCAGATCGTCTACATGCACCTCGACGGCAACCACGATCCCGCCCAGCGCCCATCAAGCGAGTGGCGGTTTCACCGCGACATCCTCAAGGCCCGCCCGGAGGTGCAGGCGATCGTCCACGCCCATCCGCCCTACTCGACCATGCTGGCGATCATGGGCATGGAGATTCCGCCGGTGCACTACATGGTGGCCGTCGCCGGTGGCGACACCATCCGCTGCGCGCCGTATGCGACCTTCGGCACCCAGGAGCTCTCCGAACACGCCGTCCGCGCGCTGGAGGGACGGCTGGCCTGCCTGCTCGAACATCACGGCATGATCGCGATCGGGCCGTCACTGGCAAAGGCGATGTGGCTTGCAGTCGAGGTCGAAACGCTGGCGCGGCAATATCACGGCTGCCTGCAGATCGGCACGCCGCCATTGCTGTCAAGTGCGGAAATCGAAAAAGTCCGCCTCCGCATGGCCGGATACGGCCACGCGGAGGAGTAATCGCGTTACTTCGCGACGAAGCCCGCTTCCTTCATGAGCGAGGCATTCAGCTTGTCGTCCTCTTCGAGGAATTTCAGCATGTCCTTGCCGGTCAGGAAGATCGGCTTGAGCGCCTGCTTCTCCATATAGTCCTTGTATTCCGGCGTCTGCGTCACCTTCTGGAACAGGTCGACATAGAACGCCTGCTGCTCCGGCGTCACCTTGCCGGGCAGGAACATCGCGCGCAGCATCAGGTACTGCACGTCGAGCCCTTCCTCCTTGCAGGTCGGGACGTCGTTCCAGGACTGCGTCTCCGTGACCTTGGCTTTGTAGGAAATGCGCTCCTTGTCGAACACGCACAGCGCGCGGACCTGTCCGGCGCGCCAGACTTCGAGGTTTTCAGACGGGTTATTGACATTGGCTTCGGTGTGCTTGCCGACAAGCTGCGTCGCCGCCTCGCCGCCGGACTTGTAGGGCAGATAGGAGAATTTTGCGCCGGTCTTCTGCTCCATGAAAACCGTCAACACATGGTCCTCGCGCTTGGAGCCGGTGCCGCCCATCTTGAACGGCGAGTTCGCCGCCTTGGCGGCGGCGATGAAATCCTTCACCGTCTTCGGACCCTCGGCATTGTCCCACAGCACGAACTGGTCGAGCGCGACCACCGACACCGGCGTCAGGTCACGCCAGTTGAACGGGATCTTGGCCGACAGCGGCAGCATGTAGATCAGGGAATAGGCGACCAGCACCTTGTTGGGATCGCCGTCGCTGGATTTCATGTACATCAGCGCCTCGGCGCCGGACGCCCCGCCCTTGAGCGACACAACCATCGGCTGCTTCATCAAATTGTTCTTTTGGATCGCCGCCTGCATCATCCGCGCCATCTGGTCGGAGGCACCGCCGGCGCCGGCCGCGACCACGATTTCCACCGGCTTGGTCGGCTCCCAAGCGGCAAACGCAGGGGTGGTTGCGATCAGGGCCGTCAAGGCGGCCGCGGCTTTGAGGATCTGTCCCACGAGTTTCTTCCCTATGTATTTGCAAGACCTGGAAAATCAGATCTGTCTGGTTGCCACATCTTGCGAGCGAACCGATCAGAGTTCAAGCTGCACCGCAATGTGCCGCCCATGACCTTGGCATCAGGTGCAAATCCTTCCTGTAAGAGGGCCTCAGCTACCAACAGCCGAATCCAATCTCGCCGCTTTTCCATTGTGCGGCGGCGAGCGGGCCCGTTTAATGCACGCTACAAGAAACAGGAGGAGGAGAGACTGAATGAGAAGGATTTTGGTGACTGCCCTCATGGGTGCGGCGCTGACCCTCGCGGGGTGCGGACGGGATCCAGGACCGAAAGGAGATACCGGCCCACAAGGACCGGCCGGGCCGCAGGGCGTGCAGGGCTTGCAAGGCGTGCCCGGCCCTCAAGGGCAACAGGGTCCCCAAGGGCCACAGGGACCGCAGGGTGTACCCGGTCCGAAAGGCGATCCCGGACCGGCTGGCGCTTCCATCAGGTCGGTTCAGGCCAGCGGCGAGGTCGGCTGCGATGCAAATGAAAACCTGGTGTCGGTGTTCTGTCCGTCAGGCGGTGTCCCCGATGGCGCCAAGTGCGGCACCGGTCCGGCCGTTGGTCTTTGTCTCAAGAAGTAGCGCCCGGTTGCGCTACGATCCGACGAATAATGGTCGGCGAAAAAGCATGAAAGCGTTCGCGATTGGTTTTCTCCTGGCTTGCCTTGCCACCACCGCGGACGCCGGCTCCTCAATAATTGGTGCGGGCTCTCAAACCTGCACGGCTTGGACCAACCGCAAGAAGAATGCGGTCGTCAAAGGAAGCTTTGAATCCTGGCTGGTTGGATTTATCAGCGGCCTGAACATCAGCGGCGAGCGGGACATGGTGGGTGGCGGCGACTTCGATGCGATCATCGCGTGGATGGATCAACGTTGCCTCACCACGCCCTCAGACAGAATAGGTATCGCGGCGCTCGACCTCGGTATGGAATTGGCCAAGAAGGCCGCCAAACCATAGTGCGCGGTTCTGAACGCTTGGGTACCCTATTTGCCCTTCCAGTTCGGCGAGCGCTTGTTGAGGAACGCGTCCATTCCCTCGCGGAAGTCCTCGCTCATATAGGCGCGAAGGATCAGGTCCTCGCCCTCGTCACGCGTCAATGTCCGCCGGATGCGGCGCACCGCTTCCTTGGTGACTTCGATCGTGATCGGCGCATGGCTCGCAACGAGCTTCGCAGTCTCGTCGGCGCGGCGCTGCAACGTTGCGACATCGGGCACCACCTCATTGAGCAGCCCGAGCGCCAACGCTTCCGGCGCTTCCACCAGTCGCGCCTTGAAGATCAGGTCCTTGGTCCGCGCGGGGCCGACCAGCGAAACCAGCCTGGAGATATTGGACATCGACAGGCAATTGCCGAGTGTACGCGCGATCGGAAAGCCGATCCGCGTTGTCGCGGTACCGATGCGGATGTCGCAGCACGCCGCAATCCCGGCCCCGCCGCCAGTGCAGGCGCCGGCAATCGCCGCGATCGTCGGCACCCGGCAGGCCTCCAGCGCACCGAGCACGCGGTCGATCCGCGCCTCATAGTCGAGCGCGTCCTGTGCGGTCTTGAAGGCGCGGAACTGCGAAATGTCGGTGCCCGATGCGAACGCCTTGTCGCCGGCGCCGGTCAAGATCATCGCCTTGATCGAGCGATCGTTGTTGATGGTCTCGCAGATCGCCGCCATCTGCTCGTACATGGCAAAGGTCAGCGCGTTGCGCGCCTGCGGACGGTTGAACGTCAGCCGGGCGATGCCGTCCTCGACGGAATAGATCAGGTCTTCGGTCGAAGCTACCGGAGCGTTCATAGCAGCTCTCTCTATTTTTGTTTCGGTCAAACAGGCTCAGGCAACGGCGGCCTTCGGCATCGCCACGACGTCGCGTCCCTTGAGCACTTCCATCGCCGCCAGCACGCCACCGCCGCGATGCGGCACCTTGGCGAGATCGAGACCCATCTCGACACCCGCCAGCGTGCCCATCAGCATCAGGTCGTTGAAGTGTCCGATATGGCCGATCCGGAACACCTTGCCCTTGATCTTGTTCAGGCCGGTGCCGAGCGACATATCGAAGTTTTCCAGCACGACCTTGCGGAAGTTGTCGGCGTCATGGCCTTCCGGCATGACGACGCCGGTCAGCGCGGGCGAATGCGCGCCCTGCTCCTGACATTGCGTTTCCAGCCCCCACACCTTGATGGCCGCGCGCGTCGCGGCGCTGTGGCGCTTGTGGCGGGCGAAGACATTCTCGAGGCCCTCCTCCTCGAGCATCTTGACCGCTTCGCGCAGCCCGAACAGCAGGTTCGTTGCCGGCGTGTAGGGCCAGGTGCCCGCCATGTTGATCGCGATGACTTCCTGCCAGTCCCAATAAGAGCGCATCGCGGGATTGGCCTTCGCCACCGCGAGCGCCTTTTCCGAGATGGCGTTGAAGCCGAGACCCGGCGGCAGCATCAGGCCTTTCTGCGCCCCAGCGACCGAGACGTCGATGCCCCAGGCGTCGTGCTCATATTCCAGCGATCCCAGACCAGAGATGGTGTCGACCATCAAGAGCGCGGGATGGTTGACGCGGTCGAGAACCTTGCGGACGTCCTGCGGATGGGTGACGCAGCCGGTCGAAGTCTCGTTGTGGACCACGCATACGGCCTTGACCTTGTGCGCCTTGTCGGCCGACAGCCGCGCCTCAATCTGCTCGAGGTCTGCGCCATGACGCCAGTCACCGGGAATGAAATCCACGTCGAGCTTGAATTTGTCAGCGATGCCGCGCCACAACACGGCAAACTGCCCAGTCTCCGCCATCAGCACTTTGTCGCCCGGCTGCAGCGTATTGACGAGTGCCGCCTCCCATGCGCCCGTGCCGGACGACGGATAGATGATAACCGGCTGTTTGGTGCGGAACACCCGCTGCATGGCCGCCAGCACGGCATGACCAACCTCGGCGAACTCGGGACCCCGGTGGTCCATGGTCGGCATGTCCATGGCGCGCAGCACCCGGTCCGGCACGTTGGTCGGTCCCGGAATCTGCAGAAAATGCCTTCCAGTATGCACAGTCATGGGCGTCCTTCCCGGTATTGCCTTGGCGTTTCGAGCCGCTCGAATATCACCATTCGGCGGGCTTGTCGCCCGCCGGACGCAGCACGTCAATGCGCAAGGAGCAGGGCTGGAGCGGCGTCGCCGGCAGGCGCGACCCGCTGGCTAGCTGCCGACGACCTTGAGATGCGCCGGGGAATTGCCTTGGGGACGCTGCTCCAGATACTTCATCGCGGCATCGACCCCGCCGGCCCGGTACGGAATGCCCGCGACCGACAATCCCATCTCCACGCCCGTCAGCGCAGCGAGCAAGGTCAGCTCGTTGCATTCGCCGAGATGACCAATGCGGAATACCTTGCCAGCCACCTTCGACAGTCCGGAGCCGAGCGACATGTTGAAGTTGTCGAGCACCACCTTGCGGAACTGGTCCGCGTCATGCCCCGGCGGCATCAGCACGGCGGTGAGCACTGGGGAAAAGTCCCTTGGCTCCTGGCACAGCACCTCCAGTCCCCAGTGATTGACGGCGGCACGCGTAGCAGCGGCGAGCCGCTGATGGCGCGCGAAGACCTTGTCGAGCCCCTCCTCAAGCAACATCGCAACGGCCTCGCGCAGGCCGTAGAGCAGGTTGGTCGCCGGGGTATAGGGAAAGAAGCCATTCGCATTCGGCTTCAGCATTTCCTCCCAATCCCAATACGACCGCGGCATTTTGTTGGTCTTGGCTGCAGCGCGGGCCTTGTCCGAGATTGCGTTGAAGCCCAAACCGGGCGGCAACATGAACCCTTTCTGCGAGCAGCTCACGCTGACGTCGACCTTCCATTCGTCGTGCCGGTACTCGACCGATCCCAGCGAGGAGATGGTGTCGACCATCAGCAAGGCCGGATGACCGACCCGGTCCATCGCGGCGCGGATTTCGCCGATCCGGCTGGTCGAACCCGTCGACGTTTCGTTGTGGACGACCATCACGGCCTTGAGTGCATGCGATGTGTCGCGCGCCAACCTTTCTTCGATGACCGCCGGATCAGCGCCACGACGCCAGTCGCCTGGCAAGAAGTCGACGTCAATTCCCCAGCGTCCCGCCATCTGGCGCCACAGGGTCGCGAAATGGCCGGTCTCCACCATCAGAACCTTGTCGCCAGGCGATAGCGTGTTGACGATGGCGGCTTCCCAGGCCCCTGTCCCCGACGACGGGAAGATCACCACCGGTCCCGAGGTCTGGAAAATCTTCTGGCTGCCGCCGAGCACGGCCCGCCCGAGTTCGGCGAACTGGGCGCTGCGGTGGTCGATCACGGGCATGTCCATCGCGCGAAGAACGCGGTCCGGGACCGGACTGGGCCCTGGAATCTGCAGAAAATGACGTCCTTGCTGCATGAAAACCTCCCACTAGGCCCCGCCTCTTGATAGTGCCGGCCTCATTTTGCATTCATCTTTTATCTTTTCAATGCTAATTTGGCATTCGATCTGAAACGTCGACGCCGCAGATTTGGCAAACTACGGTTATGCAAATGAAATCAATGATTCCCGAAGATGGGGCGCCGATCGCCCAATCCGCGTCCGGCAGCGGCGCCGACCGGCAGGAACCATCACTGCACGGGGAAATTTTGCTGCGCCTTCGCGACCATGTCGTTGAGGGCAACATTCCGGAAGGCGCGCGGGTTCCGGAGCGGCAGCTTTGTGAAATGCTCGGCATTTCAAGAACGCCGCTGCGCGAGGCGCTGAAAGTTCTGGCCGCAGAGGGCCTGATCGAGCTCCTGCCCAACCGCGGCGCGCGGATACGTCAGCTCAGCCAGCGCGACCTGGAGGAGCTTTTCGACGTGATGGCCGGCCTGGAAAGCCTGGCCGGGCGCCTAGCCTGCGAAGCCATCACCGACGAGGAAATCGCGGAAATCGAGCGGCTGCACTACAAAATGTACGGCCATTACCTGCACCGCGACATGCACGGCTATTTTCAGATCAACCAGCGCATCCACGAGAGCATTGTCGCCGCTGCGCGCAACGAGACCCTGCGCACGGCCTACGCCAACTTCGCCGGCCGGATTCGCCGTGTCCGCTACTCCGCCAACTTCGCCCGCAAGCGGCAGCGCTGGGCGGAGGCCATGCGCGAGCACGAAGCGATCCTGGATGCGTTGCGTCGCCGCGCCGGAAGCGAGCTGAGCGATATCCTGTTCGAGCATTTGCGTAACAAGCGGACCGCCGCTATCGAGCACTTGGCTGAAGCACGGGACGCCACCGCAGCCACGGCTGCGGAGGGCTAATCTTGCCGATTATGAATTCATAAGCTGGTTCATTCGATGAAAAAGTGCATAACCGTGTCGAAGGGGTAGCCCCCTCTTGGATCACTTTGGATTTGGGATGAAGAACGCCTCAACGCTCGAGCGACGTTTGCGGTCAAACATGGCGGGCGATGTCCTGTTCGACGTCTTCAACCGCGGCCGCTACGCAACTGACGCCTCCTTCTATCAAATCCTGCCGCTCGGCGTGGTGGTGCCCCGGACCATGGACGAGGCGATGCGGGCACTTGCCATCGCAAGCGATGAGGGCCGGATCGTCACCCCGCGTGGCGGCGGGACGGCGCAGTGCGGCCAGACGGTCAACGACGGGATCGTTGTCGACTTCTCCAAACACCTGAACCGCATCCTGTCGCTCGATGTAGAAAACCGCACCTGCGTGGTCGAGCCCGGCATCGTGCTCGATGATCTCAACCGCCAGCTCAAAAAGCACGGGCTCTGGTTTCCGGTCGACGTCTCGACCGCCTCCCGCGCCACCATCGGCGGTATGGCCGGCAACAATTCCTGCGGCGGCCGTTCGCTGCGCTACGGCACCATGCGCGACAACACGCTGTCGATGGATGCGGCGCTGGCCGACGGCACGCTTTTGCATTTCGGCGAGGTGCCGCGGGATCTGGCGCGGGTGAATTCGCCCCAGAGCGGGCTTGCGCTGTTCCGCGACATGCTCGATCTCGGCGAGCGCGAGGCCGCCGAGATCTCCGAGCGGTTTCCAAAGGTGCAGCGCCGCGTCGGCGGCTACAATCTCGATGCGCTGGTGCCGCGCAATGCGCCCAACAACATGGCGCACCTGTTGGTCGGCTCCGAAGGCACGCTGGCCTTCACGACGCAGGTTGAGCTCAAGCTGTGGCCTGTGATCCGCAACAAGGTGCTTGGCGTCTGCCATTTCGGCAGCTTCTATGAGGCGATGGATGCCGCCCAGCATCTGGTGAAGCTGCGGCCGATTGCCGTCGAATTGGTCGACCGTACCATGATTGCGCTCGGCCGCGAGATTGCGATGTTCCAGCCGATCATTGCCACGGCCGTGCGCGGCGATCCCGATGCGGTGCTGGTTGTCGAATTCGCCGAGGAAGATCAGGCCGAGAATTTGCATCGGCTGAAGCAACTCGGCGAACTGATGGCCGATCTCGGCTTCGGCTGGGACAGGCCACAACGCAAATGGGGCGGCGTGGTCGAGATCACGGAGCCAGGCTTGCAGACCGGCATCGCCGATTTCCGCGCCGCCGGCCTTAACGTGATGATGTCGATGAAGCAGGAGGGCAAGCCGGTCTCCTTCGTCGAGGATTGCGCCGTGCCACTGCCGCACCTCGCCGACTACACCGAGCGACTCAACGCCATCTTCGCCAAGCACGGCACCCGCGGCACCATGTATGCGCATGCCTCCGAAGGTTGTCTGCATGTGCGGCCCGTCCTCAATTTGAAGCTTGAGAAGGACGTCAAGGCGATGCGCGCCATCGCCGAAGAAACATTCGAGATGGTTCGCGAGTACAAGGGCTCGCACTCCGGCGAGCATGGCGACGGACTGGTTCGCTCCGAATTCCACGAAGCGATGTTCGGCTCGCGCATTGTTGCCGATTTCAGGGAGGTCAAGCAGCGCTTCGATCCGGACAATTTGCTCAACCCCGGCAAGATCGTCGATCCGCCAAAAATGGACGACCGCTCGCTGTTCCGCTATCGGCCGGACTATCGTGTGGCTGAGCTCAAGACCGTGCTCGACTGGTCGGCTTATCCGGGCGCCGGCGGCGGCTTTCAGGGCGCGGTCGAGATGTGCAACAACAACGGCGCCTGCCGGAAGCTCGAGGGCGGCGTGATGTGCCCGTCCTACCGCGCGACCCGCAACGAGAAGGACGTTACGCGAGGCCGCGCCAATACGCTGCGACTGGCGATCTCGGGACAGTTGGGTCCTGACGCGCTGGCCTCCGACGAGATGATGGAGACACTCAAGCTCTGCGTGTCCTGCAAGGCCTGCCGCCATGAATGCCCGACCGGCGTCGATATGGCCAAGATGAAGATCGAGGTGCTGGCTGCACGCGCGGCAAAACATGGTCTTTCGTTGCGCGACCGGCTGGTCGGGCATCTGCCGCGCTACGCGGACCTGGCGTCCCGCTTCGCTTCGATCGCCAACTGGCGCAACAGCAGTCCGATATTGCGCAAATTGTTCGAAAAATTTGCCGGCATCAGCGCGAAGCGCGCCCTGCCCGCGTTCCGCCGCGACGTGTTCAGGCCGGAAGCCGAGATCTTCGGTCCGGCAGATGGCCGCGAGATCGTGCTGTTCGCCGACACGTTTAATCGTGTTTACGAGCGGGAGAATCTCGACGCTGCGCTACGCGTTCTGGTCGAAGCCGGATACCGTGTCCACTTGCCGAGACCGACAGATCGCGCCCGGCCGCTGTGCTGCGGGCGGACCTTCCTTTCGGCGGGTCTGGTCGATCAGGCGCGCAGCGAGTTGAACCGGCTGGTCGCCACCTATGCGCCGTTCGCCGCGCGCGGCGTGCCGATCGTCGGGCTGGAGCCAAGCTGTCTCCTGACGCTGCGCGACGAACTGCTGTCGCTGCGCTCGGACGATGACGCCAAGAGCGTCAGCGCGCATGCATTGCTGTTCGAGGAATTCCTGGTTCGTGAGGCAGAGGCCGGCCGGCTCAAGCTACCGCTTGGCGCCATGCCGGCGAAAGCGTTGGTGCATGGCCACTGCCACCAAAAATCGTTCGGCGCGTTCAAGCCGGTCGAGAAGGTGCTGCGTCTCATTCCCGACCTCGGCGTCGAAACTATCGAGTCCAGTTGCTGCGGCATGGCTGGCGCCTTCGGCTACGGCGCCGACACCTATCAGGCCTCGATGGAGATGGCTGAGCTGTCGCTGCTACCGGCGGTGCGCCCGCGCCGATACCGCCACGCTGATCGTTGCTGACGGCACCTCATGCCGCCATCAGATCAAGGATGGCACCAACCGTGCATCACTGCATGTCGCCCGGGTGCTCGCGATGAGCCTCGACAGCGCGCAATCCAACCGTTAATCCTGCCTAATCGCAAAGGAATTCATTTATGGCTGAGCTCACTCTCGACGTCGCCCGCAAGATTCTCGATGCCGCGCTTGCCAAAGGCGTCGAGAAGAAGCTGAAGCCGCTGGTCATCACCATTCTGGACGCCCGCGGCTGCGTGAAGGTCACGGCGGCGCAGGACGGCACCAGCCTGATGCGGGCCGAGATTGCGCACGGCAAGGCCTATGGCGCGCTCGCAATGGGCATGGGATCGCGCGCATTGTTCCAGCGGGCCCAGGAGCAAGCTTATTTCGTCGGCGCGGTGAATGCGCTGGCACAGGGGCGCCTAGTGCCGGTGCCGGGCGGCGTGCTGATCATGGACGGCACGACGTTGCTCGGCGCAATCGGCGTCAGTGGCGACACGTCCGATAATGACGAGACTTGCGCGATCACCGGCATCGAGGCCGTCGGACTGAAGGCAAATGCGGGGTAACGGTCGGGCGTCGTCGATTGATCTCATTTAGCTGACGCCTCGCGCGTTGCGAGAACGCTAGCTCACCGCAATCGAAACGACATCGGCTTCCGCCGCACCGTTGCGGATTTCGATCGCGAAAGACGATCCGCACCGGTCATAGGGATTCGGCTTAGCGAGCGAGCGCGGAGTGTCCTCCGCGCCGGCCTCGATCGACACATCTGATGCTACAACGAATGCAGATCCCTGTTTAGCGCCAATATCGATTTCAAAAACTGCGCTAAGTTGTGCCCCGGAAACAAATACCCTTTTATGCCAGCAGCCTGCGCTGCTTCTAGATCGGTGGGCTTGTCGCCTATCAGAATGCTGCGACTGACGTCCACCGGAAAGCGCTCCACGAGATCCTTGATCATCCCTGGTGCAGGCTTGCGTCGCGGACTTACTCGACGGTATCGCTCTATCGCTGCCTCGGGATGGTAAGGGCAGTACTCGAATGCATCTATGTGCGCACCGATCTTGGCCAGGTCATTTTCCATCCACTTATGCAACGCTTCTACGTGAGTTTCCTCGTAAAGACCTCTAGCTACTCCCGACTGGTTAGTAATCACGAACACAAAATATCCAGCACCATTAGCAACTTTGACCGCTTCGCGCGCTCCCTCAATCCATTTCAGCCGACTAATCTCGAAAACATAGCCGTGGTCCTCATTGAGCACCCCATCTCGATCAAAGAAAATCGCTGGTCTTTTCATTTCATCGCCTAAGAAAAGCAGGAAAGGATTTTGGTGAAGATCGCTGATGCATTTGTTGATGTTCGAGGACTTTGGCTGGCAATTACCCGAGGGAGCCCCCCTCGGGGAATGAGATTTCAAAGCACGATGTCGTTGGAATAGCGAGGTATTATTTCCCATATTCTGAGCGGAGCCGGGGTCCGGGATTCGACTAATTTCGAGCAAGGAACTTGCGACAATGTTGCATGAGAATCGACACTTAGCCTTCCGCTGCGCGCTCATAGCTGCCCCGGTGTTGTCCGTGAGCCGCTATGGAACCGTCCTAATCGCGACAGAATTCGGCTCAGGTTCCACTTCAATCTGTTCCCGTGCCTACCCTTTCGAGTGCCGACTATGCGTACCCTTGGTATTTCCGCGATCGTCATCGCTGTAGCCCTTGCCACACTTTCGATCATTTTCGTCGGACTGGCTCACGACAATGGGTGGTCGGGTGGCCCCGCCTGCTCGATGGCGGCGAGCCTTTGCCGCCAGCCGTCCCTCTTGGCCATCCCGGTATTGGCGACCATGGCTTGGGGTCTAATGTTGATGACAGAGAAATAAGGCCGCTTCGGTTTGCGGCCTCTTGAGTCCCCTGACGGTCTCAGCCTCCATTCCTTGCGTGGTCGAAGGCGTCAGCTTGCCTTCGCGGACTTACAATCGAGCTATTTGGCGGGCCACGCAGGCTTTCGCTTCTCGCTGAAAGCCCTCAGCCCTTCCTTGGCGTCTTCCGTCATCGCCAATAGCGCAATCTGGCTTTCGGTATAGGCGATGCTTTCGTCGAACGACATCGAGGCGATCGCCCGCATCGCATATTTGCCGCGCCGGATCGCCGTCGGCGACTTGTCGACGATGCGGCTGACCAGCCAGTCGACCTTGGCGTCGAGTTCGGCCGCCGGCACCACGTAGTTCAGGAGCCCGGCAGCCAGTGCCGCGTGCGCATCAAACGGCTCGCCGGTCAGCGACCACTCGCTGACCAGCCGCTTCGGCGCGATGGACTGCAGCAAGCTCAATACCTGCATCGGGAATACGCCGACTTTCACCTCGGGCAAACCGAAGATGACGTGATCGGCGGCGACCGCCATGTCGGTCATGCACAACAGCCCCATACCGCCGGCCATGCAGACGCCCCCGACCCGCGCGATCGCGGGCTTGGTGGCATTTTGCGACAGCCTCAGCAAATCGGCGTAATCGACATTCGGCCGCGAATAGTCCATCGCAAAGGCCGCACCACTGTTCTGCAGGTCGGCGCCGGCGCAGAACGCCTTGTCACCTGCCCCTGTCAGGACGATGACGCGGACGTCCTTGTCGTCATGCGCGTCGCGATAGCCGCGGGCGATGCCAGCGACCACATCGGCATTGATGGCGTTGCGCTTGTCCGGGCGGTTGATGGTGATCCAGAACGCCTGCCCGCGCTTTTCGTTTATCACACTCGTCATGTCGGTCATTGTCCCGCTCGCCTTTTTGCCGTGGCAAGCATTTGCAGCAGGATGACGGTGGACTGCAAGAGCGATCTAACGCTTGCGCCCACTGGCTGACGTCGCCTTTTTCACCCAGACCTTGTTGTCATGAAACGCCGCGCCGCCGACCGGCGCGACGGCTTCGGCCCCGGTCAGCATGTTGATGCCCTGACCACCGATATGAGCCTTGTTGGGATGAATGGATTCCGCGACCAGCACGCCACGGCGCAGGCCATCGAATAGCCGCGCGGTCAACGTCGTTTCGCCGCGCGTGTTGCCAAGCATGACGGCATCGCCGTCAGCAATCCCGAGTGACGCCGCATCCTCGGGATGGATCATGACGGTCGGACTGCCCTCGCGCGCGATCGACGACGGGGTTTCGTTGAAGCTGGTATTGAGGAAGCTGCGCGACGGACTGGTGGCGAGCCGGAACGGATGCGCCTCATCCGCTTCCTCGATGACCGTCCAGTGGTCCGGCAGCGACGGCATCTGCTCCCACGGACCGAGGCCAGGCTTGCCGGACGGAGGATTCGCCCAATCGGCCTTGAAGTGGAACTTCTTGTCCGGGTGCGCAAAACCGTCGAGATAATGGGAGGTTCGAAAATCCGGTTGGATATCGCGCCAAATATCCGCCTCTAGCGTCTCGATATCGCCGTGACCGCTCTTCTTCAGCGTCGCGTCGATCAGTTCGCGCGGCGTCATCTCAAATCCGGGATGCACGGCATTGAGGCGGCGGCCGAGGCCCTGCAGCACCTCATGGTTGGAACGGCACTCGCCGGGCGGATCGATCAGCTTCGCGCCCACTGAAATATGCTGATGGCCGCCGCCGTAATAGAGGTCATCATGTTCCATGAACATGGTGGCTGGAAGCACGATGTCGGCCATGACCGCCGTCTCGGTCATGAACTGCTCATGCACCGCGACGAACAGGTCCTCGCGCGCAAAGCCCCGGCGCACCAGCGCCTGTTCGGGGGCCACCGTCACGGGATTGGTGTTCTGAATCAGCATTGCCTTGACGGGACCGCCGCCTTTCAAGGCGTCGGCATCGCCGGTGAGGATGCGTCCAATTTTTGATTGGTCGAGCCAGCGGGTCGTGGGATCGATCGCATCGTGGCCCTCGATGATGGATTCGTTGAACTGCCAGATCGAAGCATTGTTGAAGAATGCGCCGCCGCCTTCGTATTGCCAGGCACCCGTCACCGCCGGGATGCACAGCGCCGCATGCATCTGCGTGGCACCGTTGCGGCTGCGGGTGAAGCCATAGCCGAGGCGGAAGAACGCGCGCTTGGTCTGGCCGACCAGGCGCGCAAACGCCTCGATCTCCTCGACCGGTACGCCCGAGATGTTCGAAGCCCAATCCGGCGTGCGCGTCGCCAGATGCGCCTCGAGTTCGTCGGGGCAGTCGGTATAACGATCCATATAGGCGCGATCCGCGTACCCTTCGCGGAACAGCACGTGCATGACGCCGCAGGCGAACGCGCCGTCGGTCCCCGGCCGAAGCAATATCTTGATATCGGCCTGCTTCATGGTGTCGTTGTTGTAGACGTCGACCGCCGCGATTTTGGCGCCGCGCTCCTTGCGGGCACGTGAGGCATGCGTCATCACGTTGACTTGGGTGTTCACCGGATTGGTGCCCCAGATCACGACGAGATCGGAGACGCCCATCTCGCGCGGATCGACGCCGGCGATTTTGCCAGTGCCGATGGCGAAACCGACACGCGCGATGTTGGCGCAGATCGTCGAGTAGAAGCGCGAGTACTTCTTCACATGCGCCAGGCGATTGATGCCGTCGCGCATGACGAGCCCCATGGTACCGGCATAGTAATAGGGCCAGACCGACTCAGCACCGAATTCACGCTCGGCCTGATCGAACCGCGCCGCGACTTCGTCCAGCGCCTCATCCCAGGAAATCCGCGCAAACTGACCGGAGCCCTTCGGTCCGGTGCGGCGCATCGGGTAGAGCAGCCGGTCGGGATGATGAATGCGCTCGGCGTAGCGCGCCACCTTGGCGCAGACGACGCCCGCCGTATAGGTCTGCTGCTTGGAGCCGCGGACCCGGCCGATCGAGCGCCCGTCGATCACTTCGATATCGAGCGCACAGGCCGACGGGCAATCGTGCGGACAGGTGGAATGGCGGATATCGACCTTGGCATGCTGGTTCATGCGTTTCTAGGTAACATCAAACACCGCGGTCGCCGAGAGGGTTTGTCCGACAGTACGTCTGCAAAAACGGCCTTTAGCCATGCATCAGGCGCCCAAATAGGCGCCGCCATTCGTATGGATCGCCTGCCCGTTGATGTAGCGCGCGCCAGACCCGCACAGGAAACGCACGGTTGCGGCGACGTCTTCCGGCAGTCCCCGATTGCCGCTGATGGTCTGATGGGTCAAGTGATGCGCCGGCTCCGGCTTATCCTTCGGCCGCGGCGTGCCGATCAGGCCGGGAACCACGCAGTTCACGGTGATGCCGTCATCAGCGAGGTCGTGCGCCAGCGCGCGGGTCAAGCCGATGATGCCAGCCTTCGCCGTCACTACATGCGCGCGATTTTTTGCCCCCGTGTGCGCGCTGAGGCCACCGATATTGACGATGGTCCCCGCGCCGGACTTTCGCAACGCCGGCAGGCAGGCCTTCACGCAGTGGAACGCGCCATCGAGTGTCACGTCGAGGATTTCGCGCCACGCCGCATAGTCCATCTCGGCGAACGGCTTTTCGCGCCGCAGCGCGGCGTTGTTGACGAGGATATCGATACGGCCGAATTGCTGCACGGCGGCATCCACCATGGCCTGCACTGCGTTAGCATCAGCGACGTCGCCGATATGAACCACCGCCCTGCTGCCGGCGGCCTCGATCTCCTGGGCGACTGCCTCCGCTTCGGTGCGGTTGCTGCGCGCGTTCACCACGACGAACGCGCCGCCCTCCGCCAGCGTCAGCGCAATCGCGCGGCCGATATTGCGGCCTGCGCCGGTGACAATGGCGACTTTGCCGGCGAGTTCTTTGGTCATGAGCCGCTACCCGCGCAATGAGGAAAGATCGATGTGGCCATCATACAGCCCCGCCATCAGCTTCAGCGCCGCGTCGCTTTGCGCGGCGCTCCAGCCGCCATGCTCGGCGTTGAGCAGGAACTTGTCGGTCACGTCCTGCCGCGTCAACGGCTCCTGCGCACCGCCGCGCAGGTACGGCTGCCGCTCTTCCACCACGCTGCCGTCGCGGAGCGTAGCGCGGATGTGGCCGGTGTAGTTGTTCGGATAGGGATTGTCCGGGTCGATCACGAATTTCACCTTGGCGGCCAGCGCCAGCACTTGCTGATCGCGGATCGCGCTTTCGGTGAACGCGGCAAGCCCGACCCCGCCATGCACGAAGCCGGTGGCCAGCAAATAAGGCACGGCGAATTTTGCGGCATACCCGTTGTGCGGATGCTGCTTGTCGGCCAATGGCTCCCACAGCCGATGCACCGTGCCCTCTGCCACCTCGCAGACAATCTCGGCGATATCCTCCGGTCTTACGCCACGTGCGGCCAATCGGCGCGCGCAATCGACATAGGGCTGCGCCATCGTTCCGCATGGATAGGGCTTGAACGCCAGTGTGTCCGTGACCCAGCGCGTACCGAAATCGCCGGTTAGTGCGGCGTAATCGCCCTCCGTGGTGTGCGCGAAGCCGTGGAATAGGCCGTGCACACCCTCGAACACCGTGCGCGGCCCGACGAACCCTCCCCGCGCCAACAGCGCCGCGCGGATGCCTGATTGCGCCGCCCATCCGGCATGCAGCCGTTTGGTCCAGGCGCCTTCGGCGAGGTATTCGATGATGCCGCCGGCCATGCTGCCGGCAATGCCGAGCGCATCGACGATCTGCCTGGCGTTGAGGCCAAGGACAGCACCGACGCCGGCGGCAGCGCCCATCGCGCCGAAGACCGCAGTCGGATGGAAGCCGGCCTTGTGAACCGCTTTGGGCACCACGAGACTCAGCCGACACAGCACTTCGGTGCCCACCGCAATCCCGATCAGCGCCATTCGGCCATCCGGGTTGTGCCGCTCGCAGACAGCAAGCACTGCCGGGACAATCACCGCGCCGGCATGCACCGGACCACCCTCAAAAGTGTCGTCGAAGTCCTCGCCATGCGCGGCGGTGCCGTTGACGAAGGCGGCGCCGGCCGCACTCAGCGTGCGCTTGTGCCCGATCGCCGTGCAGGGACCATCATCGTCGCAACCGGCCAGCGCACTTCCGACGTAGTCCTCGTTGCGCGCGGTAACGCACAGGCCGACCACGTCGATCAGCAGGTCCTCGCATTTGCGGACGGTTTCAGCCGGTAACGCACCAGGCTTCAGTGCGGCGATCCTTTCGGCAAGCGTTTCGGCGACCGAAATCCTGGGCAGTCCGGAGGCCATCCCGGTCAAATGCGAAAGATCTTGGTGTAGCGCGCCTTGATGGCCTCGCTTTCCTTCTCTACTGCCGCGGCGTCGTCCTTCATGGTCTTGATGTCTTTGAGCGGCTTGCGCCCTGCCTTCTCGACGGTTTGAGAATGCACCGAGCGCAGGCCACCGACATCGATGATCAATTGCTGGGCCTCCCGGCTGAGACTGAACGACTGGAACAGTCTTGCCGCATTGGGATTGGGTGCATCCTTGAAGACACCGTTCGGTCCGATGATCAGCGGCGAGCCCTCCGTGGCATAAATCGGCTCGACCGGACGACCCGCTTCCCTCATCTGGAAGATGTTGTATTCGTTGCCGTCGGCCATCACGGCGCGCTCGCCTAGATCGAGCTTCTTCGGCGGATCGGCCGACGACTGCACCTGCATGATGTTCTGCCTGGCGAGCTTTTCGAAGAAGCTCCAGCCGAGATCGCGCTGCATCTGGTAGGTCGCGGTCATGATGGTGCCGCTATAGCCCGGGTGTGCCTTGACGATCTTGCCTTTCCATTTGGGATCGAGCAGATCGGCAAAGCTCTTCGGCGCGTCCTCCGCTTTCACCAAGTTTGTGTTGTAGGCAATGATGCTGAGCCAGACGCGGAAGCTCGCAAACTGACCGTCCGGATCCTTGTGCTCGGCCGGATAGAATTTTGCGACGTCTTCCGGCACGTAAGGCGCCAGAATGCCGTCACGCTTCCAGACGATGAAATGCGCGGCGTCGGATGAGTTCACGATGTCGACGGCGTGGATGTTGCTGGAATATTCCTGGCCGATACGCTGGAACAAGCGCTCCGCGCCGGTGCGCTCGACACGCACCGCAATATCAGGATATTTCGCCTCGAACGCCTTGGCCAGCTTCTCCGCAACCGGCAAGTCGGTCGAGGTGTAATAGATGACCTTGCCTTCCTTCTTCGCCGCCTCGATCAGCGCGGGTGTGACCTCTTCCGGCGGCGGCGCAGCCGCCATGACGCGCGTGGAAAATGCTGCGCTTGCGAGAACGGCGCCCGTGCCCTTGAGCAGGTTGCGTCGCGAAATCGAATTCATTGGCGCTCCCATCTACATTTTGTCAGGCCTGTTCTGCGGGGCCTTTCCCCGGGCTCGTTCTTGCTGGGTCCGGTACACCGGAGAATACCCTTTATTCCGAAGGCGCGCAGCGACTCTTTCGTCGACAGCTCATTTGCGTTGCAGCTAGACTTGGCGCAACGAACAGAACACAAGTTCGAGGGATGGAGATGACAAGCCCAAGGATTACATTGGCGCTGGCTGCAACTCTGCTTGCAATATCGTCCCCAAGCGCGCCAGCGCAATCGCAGGATTATCCGTCGCGGCCGGTGAAGGTGATCGTGCCCTTCGGCGCCGGAGGGCCTGCCGACGTCACCGCCCGGCAGATCGGCAGCATCCTGCAGGAAAGCTTTGGGCAGGCCTTCGTGATCGAGAACCGCACCGGCGCCGGCGGCGTGATCGGCACGCAGGACGTCGTCAAGTCGCCGCCAGACGGCTACACGCTGCTGATGATGTCAAACACCCAAACGGCGAATGAATCGCTGGTGCCGCAACGCAAATACGAATTGATGCGCGACCTCGAGCCGATCGCACCGGTCAACTATTCCGACCTCGTCATCGTGGTTCACCCTTCCGTGCAGGCGAAGACGCTGCAGGAATTCATCGCGCTCGCCAAATCGCAGCCCGGCAAACTGAACTACGCTTCCTCCGGCCAGGGCACGCCGTACCATATGGCAGGCGAGTTGTTCAAAGCCATGGCCGGCATTGACCTCGTGCATGTGCCTTATCGTAACAGCGGCGAGGCGCGCAGCGGCGTGATCGGCGGCCAGGTTCAGATGATGATCGACGCAGTTCCGGCGATGGCCCCGAACGTCGCGGAAAACCAGGTCCGCGCGCTGGCGACGACCGGCAAGACGCGATCGACCGTTCTTCCCAACGCGCCGACGGTGATCGAAGCTGGCATTTCCGGCTACGAGGCCACCATCTGGCTCGGCTTGATGGCGCCCGCAGGCACGCCAAAGCCGATCATCGACAAGCTTGGTACGGCGGTAAACGCGATGGTGAAACGGCCCGATATCGTCAAGCTCTGGACCCGGCAGGGCGCGGTTCCGATGTCGATGACGCCTGAAGAGTTCGACAAATTCCTGCGCGGCGATATTGTGAAATGGGCGGAAGTGGTCAAGAAATTCGATAAGCCGCCGCAATAGAAGCTGCGAGAGAAGGTTCGATGCCGAGCGTTCGATTTCGCCTCAACGGCGCCGAGACCGAGGTTGACGCCGATCCGGAGCGGTCATTGCTGGACATTCTGCGCGGACAACTCGGTATGACCGGACCGCATTTCGGCTGCGGCGCCGGCGAATGCGGCGCCTGCAACGTCATGGTCGGCGATCGTGCGATATCGGCCTGCGATACGCCGCTCTGGTCGGTGGCGGACAAGGATGTCACGACGATCGAAGGGCTGGGAACGAGCGAGCGGCCGCATCCGTTGCAGCGTGCCTTCATCGCTGAGCAGGCGCTGCAATGCGGCTATTGCGTTTCCGGCATCCTGATGAGCGCGGCGGCGCTGCTAAAGCGAAATCCGTCGCCGGCCAGCCGGGAGGTAAAGCAAGCGCTCGACCGCAATCTCTGCCACTGTGGCTCGCATAATCGCATGGTACGGGCGGTGCTGCGCGCGGCCGAAGAAATGGCGGCCGAATGAACCAGCCAGCGCCCGCTCCCTCCGCGCCCGGCTTGCCGGTAAGCCTTGCGGCGAACCCGAAATTATCGTCGTGGCTGAAGTTCTCGAGCAGCGGAGAGGTGACGGTCTCGCCGGGCAAGGTCGAGATCGGGCAAGGCATCGTGACGGCGCTGGCGCAGATCGCCGCCGACGAACTCGATATCGATCTATCTCGCGTGCAGATGATCCGGGCGTCGACTGCCGTCAGCCCGAACGAGGGCGTCACATCGGGAAGCCTTTCCATCCAGCAATCGGGCCGTGCGCTGCGTCATGCCTGCGCCGAGGTTCGCTATATCTTCCTTCAGCAGGCAGCCGAACGGTTGGGCGTCGGCATCGACACCCTCCATATCGAGGACGGCATCATTTCGGGCCCCGGCAATGTCAGGACCAGCTATTGGGAACTTGCCGATGAGGTTTCGCTCGACCGCGACGCTACACCCGGCGTAACGCCCAAGATCGCAACGAGCCGTATGCTGGCCGGGCATTCGGTCCAACGGATCGACATTCCGGACAAGGTTCTTGGTCGGCCGCGGTTCATCCACGACCGCGCGATGGCGGGAATGCTGCACGGACGCGTGCTGCGTCCGGAGCATGCGCGCGCGAAACTCCGGGATTTGAGCGAAGATGGCGCCCGTGCGGTTGCCGGTCTCGTTGCCATCGTGCGCGACGGCAGTTTTGCAGGCGTCGTCAGCGAGACCGAGCATGATGCGGAGGCAGCCCTCAATGCGTTGCGCAAGGGCGCGACCTGGTCCGCCGGCGAGCCGCTGCCAGACGAAAACGACCTCGCAAGCTTTCTCAAAGTGCAACCGTCCGAATCCACTATTATCGGCAAGAAAACTGCCGCAGCACCCGGCACGGTGACGCGGACGATCAGGCGGCAATATACCCGCCCTTATATTGCTCACGCGTCGATCGCACCCTCCTGTGCCATGGCGCAGTGGGACGGCGATCGCGTTCATGTCTGGACGCACAGCCAGGGTGTCTATCTCCTGCGCGCCGATCTAGCGCTGGTTCTCAATCTCCCGGTCGAGAACATCACCGTTGAGCATCTGGAAGGCGCGGGCTGCTACGGCCACAACGCCGCCGACGACGTCGCGCTCGACGCAGTGCTGCTCGCCAAATCCGCCGGCGGCCGGCCGGTCCGGGCCCAATGGTCGCGCCAGGGCGAAATGTCGGATGCGCCGTTTGGCGCAGCGATGGCGATCGAGATCGAGGCCGATCTTGATGCGCAGGGTGAAATTATCGACTGGCGACATTCCATCTGGAGCAACGGCCATGCGGCGCGGCCGGGGCGCGCGGCCCAGCCCGCCTTGCTGGCAGCGTTCGAACTGGAAAACCCGTTTCCACGCATGGTCTCGACCAATCCGCCGCAGGCCAACGGCGGGGGTGGCGATCGGAACGCGGTCCCGCTCTATGATTTTCCATCCTGGCGCATCGAAAGCCACCGCCTGACAACCATGCCGATACGCACCTCCGCGCTCCGGACGCTTGGTGGGCAGGGCAATGTGTTTGCGATTGAATCCATCCTCGATGAAATCGCAGCCGAGCGCGGCGAGGACCCGGTCACATTCCGGCTGCGCCACCTGCGGGATGAGCGGGCCACGGACGTCATCCGCGCCGCGGCCGCGCGCGCCGGGTGGAAGCCCGAGAAGCAGCCCGGCATTGGGCACGGCATAGGCTTTGGCCGCTACAAGAACACCGGCGCCTATTGCGCTGCGATCGCCGAGATCGAGAGCGCCGAGGAGATCAATGTCAGGAAGCTGACGCTGGCGGTCGATGTCGGCGAAGCGATCAATCCGGATGGCGTCATCAACCAGATCGAAGGCGGCGCGATTCAAGCTACGAGCTGGGTGTTGAAAGAGCGCGTGCGCTTTGACCGAGAACGCATCACCAGCACGAGTTGGACGGAGTATCCGATCCTGCGCTTCAGCGAAGTGCCCGACGTCGAGGTGGAGGTCATCCAGCGGCCGGATATGGACCCGGTCGGTGCCGGCGAGGCCGCCCACGGCCCGGTTACAGCGGCCATTGCCAACGCCGTGTTCGACGCACTCGGCGTGCGGGTGCGCGATTTGCCCATCACGCGTGACAGGATCATCGCGGCGATGGAATTGAGCTTATGAGCAGCTTGAACCTCCTGAGCGGCGGCGCCGCACAGGGCCTGGTCGGAAGCCTGGCGCCAACCTTCAAGGCTAACACCGGATTCGATATCGCGGGCGAGTTCGGCGCGGTCGGCGTCATGGCCGACAAATTGCGCAAGGGCACACCGGCCGACATCGTCGTCCTGACCGCGGCATTCCTCGCCAAACTGGCGCAGGAGAAGCTGATTGTTGCCGCTTCGATAGCCGATATCGGCCTGGTCGAAACTGCCCTCGCCGTTCGCGCCGGCGATCCCCAGGCTGTCGCCAAGGACGCTACCAGCTTGCGCGAGGTTTTGCTCGCCTCCGATGCGATCTTCGTGCCGGACACCAAAGCTTCGACAGCCGGAATTCACGTTGCGAATGTTCTTCAGCAGCTCGGCATCGCCGATGAGCTCGCCGCCCGACTCAGGATTTTCCCGAATGGCGCGACGGCGATGCGCGAACTGGCGACGTCCAAGGCACGGCGCCCGATCGGGTGCACACAATCGACCGAGATCATCAGCACGAAAGGCGTAACCCTATCCGGTCCGCTGCCGGCGGGTTGCGAACTTGCAACGATGTACACGGCTGGTATCACGACAGCCGTCGCCCACCCGCAACAAGCCCAGCACCTGATCGACTTGTTGATTGGCGACGGACAATATGAACAGCGCAAACGTGCGGGCTTCATCAGCGGCCCCAATTGGGTCGCCACTGCTCTGACCTCCGGATGAGCCTCTGCGGATCACACCCAACACGAAGAAATAGGTGCGCAGCACGATTTTTGGTTTGTCAAAGCCAATTCATATACTAATATATCAATTGAGAAAGCCGCCATGCCCGCCCGCGTATCGAAAAAGACTGATCCAAAGGTTCGCCGAATTGCTGCCGGCACGCGCCGAAGCGGCAGACCGCGCGCGGCGACGGCAGCATCCAGGATCTATTCCGATCTTCGAGGCGAACTGGTGTCGCTGCAGCGCCGGCCCGGCGAAGCGGTCTCGGAGGCGCAGATCGCGCTCTCCTACGGGGTGAGCCGCACGCCCGTTCGCGAAGCGATCCTCAAATTATCGGATGAAGGGCTCCTGGAAATCTATCCCCAGTCCGGCATCTTCGTTTCGCGCATTCCGGTCGCAGCACTCCCCGAGGCCATCATCATCCGCAAGGCACTGGAGGAGACCACCGCCAGGCTCGCGGCGGAACGTGCGACGTCGAGCCAGAAACTGGCGCTTCGGTCGATCCTGGAGCGACAGCGCGAGGCCAGCGCGGCCGGAGACAGCGAGACGTTTCATCAGGCCGATGAAACGTTTCATGCTACAGTCGCCGATGTCGCCGGCTATCCCGGAATCTGGAAGTATATCCAGCAGGTGAAGGTTCACGTCGATCGCTATCGTCGGCTAACCCTGCCCCAGCGCGGGAGGATCGCAAAGGTCATCGTCGAACACGAGGCCATCCTGACTGCGATCGAGGCGCATGACGCGGAGGGCGCAAGGCGGGCAATGGAAATCCACCTCGAAAGCCTTCTCGAGAACATCTCGGCTACTCAACATATCAATCCGGAGTACTTCGACGAGCGACTGTAGAGTTCGAAAAGTCCATAAAACGATAAACAAACATCAGGAGGAACAACATGAAACGACGCGACTTCATCAAGTTGAGCGCAGGACTCGGGGCTACCATGGCGACCGCGATGCCGCTTTCATCGGCATTTGCGCAAACGAAAATGGTGCTGAAAGCATCGGACGTTCATCCGCTGGGCTATCCGACGGTCGAAGCCGTGGTCCGGATGGGCAAGAAGCTGGAAGCCGCTACCAATGGCCGGCTGACAATCCAGATGTTCCCATCGATGCAGCTCGGTGGCGAAAAGGAAATGATCGAGCAGGCCCAACTCGGCGCGCTGCAGTTCGCCCGTATTTCGGTCGGTGCCGTCGGCCCTGTCGTGGACGACGTCAACGTCTTCAACATGCCGTTCGTCTTCCGTAACTCCAAGCACATGGAGAAAGTGATCGACGGCGAGATCGGCGACGAATTGTTGGCGAAGATTTCCGCGAACGAAAAGACCGGCCTGATCGCGCTGTGCTGGATGAACGCCGGCTCGCGCAACGTCTATAACAACAAGCGACCGATCCGGACCATGGCCGACCTCAAGGGCCTCAAGGTCCGCATGATGGGCAATCCGCTGTTTGTCGACACCATGAACGCGCTGGGCGGCAACGGCGTCGCGCTGGGCTTCGATCAGGTTTTCAGCTCGATGCAGACAGGCGTGGTAGACGGCGCGGAGAACAATCCGCCATCGTTCATAGCGCAGAACCATTATCAGGTGGCCAAGTATTTCACGATGACCGAGCACCTGATTATTCCAGAGCTTCTGGTGTTCTCGCGGATCTCCTGGCAGAAGCTTTCGTCCGACGATCAGGCGCTGATCAAGAAATTTGCGAAGGAAGCGCAGCAAGAGCAGCGCGTGCTCTGGTATGAAGCGGAGAATGCCGCCATAGAAAAAATGAAAGCGGCGGGCACCGAGATCATCACCGATATCGACAAGAAACCGTTCCAGGATGCGGTCAAGCCGGTCTGGGACAAGTACGGCGCGAAGTACGCCGCGATGGTCAAGCGTATCGAAGCGGTCCAATAGGTACGGCTCGCGAGCGGCGGGTGGCCGGGCGACGTCCGTTCCGGCCACTCCTGCGAGTTACAGAGGCGATTTGAAGCGCCGCTATTCTCCGAGGTCAAAATGTCCAACTCTGCGGCCGGAATTTTCCGGCGTGTGAACGATGCGGTTTACTGGACCGGCGCCGTGATCGCGTGCGTGGCACTCGTGCTGGTCTCGGCTGTCATCCCATGGGCCGTCTATACCCGATATATCCTCAACAGCGCCTCGTCATGGCCCGAGCCAATGGCCGTGCTGCTCACCGTCGGCATCACCTTCATCGGCTCGGCGAACTGCTACCGCCAGCGCATTCACATGAACATGACTGTTGGCACCGACCTGCTGCCGCCACTGCTGCGGCGCGCCTCACTGTTCCTCAGCGAAATATTGATGGGCGTGATTGCAATCTTCATGGTCATTTGGGGACTGCGGCTGGTCCGTACCACCTGGGACAATTCGGTGGATGAGTTTCCATGGCTCTCGGTCGGCATCACCTATCTTCCGATCGTGGTCAGCGGCGCCATGATGCTCCTGTTCGTCATCGAACGCCTGACAATTGGCCCGCCGCCGCGCGACGGCGCTGACGCCCACGTACCGGTCGAGTAATTGCCATGGATATCGCGGTTCTGCTTCTCAGCATGTGCTTGTTCTTCGCGATCGGCATGCCGATCGCCTACGCGCTGGCGCTGTCTTCGCTCGTCGGTGCGCTCTGGATCGATTTGCCGGTCGGCGCGGTCATGCAGCAATTTGCCAGCGGCGTCGGAAAGGTCTCGATGCTGACCATCCCCTTCTTCGTGCTGGCGGGCGCCATCATGGCCGAGGGCGGCATGGCCAAGCGGCTGGTCGACTTTGCAGCCGTGCTCGTCGGATTCACCCGAATTCGGGGCGGCCTCTCGCAGGTCAATATCCTTGCGACCACGATCATGAGCGGCATCTCCGGATCGTCGGTCGCCGACACCTCCGCGATCGGCTCTGTGATGATTCCCCAGATGGCCGACAAAGGCTATCCGCGGGTCTTCGCGACCAACGTGACCATCAGCGCCTCGCTGCAGGCGATCATCGTCCCGCCGAGCCACAATTCGGTGATTTATTCACTGGCGACCGGCGGCGTGGTGTCGATCACCAGCCTATTCCTGGCCGGCGTGCTCCCTGGCCTACTGCTCGGCTTCTCGCTGATGGTGCTCTGCCTGTTCTACGCTTATCGCGACAAACACCCGAAGGGGGAGCCCGTACCGATCCGCCAAGCCGCCAAGATGCTCGGCGACGCAATGTGGGGGATCGTAACGTTGGCCATCGTGCTGGGCGGCATCCTTACCGGCGTCTTCACACCGATCGAGGCGGGCGCGGTTGCCTGCGTCTGGGCGTTCTTCGTCACGATGTTCATCTATCGCGACTACAAATGGTCGGAGTTGCCGCTATTGGTCTACAAGACGCTGCAAACCGTGGCCATGGTGCTGACGCTGGTGGCAACAGCCTCATGCTTCGGCTATGTCGCCGCGCTGATGCAGATGCCGGCCAAGATGACCGAGTTCTTCGTCGCCATATCGAGCAACAAATACGTGCTGCTGATGTGGCTGAACATCATGCTGCTGGTTCTGGGGACGGCGCTCGATCTCGCGCCCTTGCTGTTGATCTGCACCCCGATTCTGCTGCCGGTCGTGAAAAGCTTCGGCATCGATCCCGTACATTTCGGAATCGTCATGCTGCTCAATCTCGGCATCGGCCTGCTGACGCCGCCGGTAGGGACAACGCTGTTCGTCGGGTGCGCCATCGGCAAGGTTTCGGTCGACGAGGTGATGCGCGGCATCTGGCCGTTCTACTACGTGATGTTTACGGTTCTGATGATCGTGACCTATGTGCCCTGGCTGTCGCTGGCGCTGCCGAGGGCGTTCGGGTTCTAGAACAGACGCAGTTCGCGTCACGGAGACTCCGCGTGAAGATCGTCGACCTCAGCCGAGAGCTCTATCACCGCACGCCGAGCTATCCCGGCCATCCTCCCGTCATGCATGGCGTCTGGAAAACCCACGAAGAATCCTTCGCCGAATCGGGCAATGTGCACGGGCTGGCGTCGATGTTCATTTCCATGGTGGACCACGCCGGCACCCACATCGACGCGCCCCGACATTTCGGCAAGAGCGGCGTATCAATCGATGAATATCCGCTGGAAAAGTGTATCGTGCCCGGCATCTGCGTCGACCTGCGCCACATTGCACCGCGCGCCGAAATTAGGCCTGCCGATCTCGAGGCGGCGGTGGCGAAGGCCGGCGTGCCGGTGCCGAAGGGTGGCACCGTCCTGCTCTGCACCGGTCACCACGAACGGACATTCCCCCGCAAGGAATATTCGACTGACAATTCCGGCGTGAACGTCGCCGCCACCGAATGGCTGGCGCAGCAGGGCGTCGTGCATTTCGGCATCGATTCGATGCGGCCGGGGCCGGAGGGCAAGGTTAATGCCCTCGTCCACAAGGCCTGCCTCGACCTCGACATCACTCACATCGAGAGCCTGTGCAATCTCGAAGCGCTGTTGGGACGCGGCCAGTTCACATTTATCGGCCTGCCGATGAAGTGGCGCGGCGGGACAGCGTCGCCGATCCGCGCGGTTGCGGTGTTCGACCTGTGAAGGAAAACGAGAGGCCTATTCGCCTTCGCTTCCGGATCCGGCATCGGCCAGATCACGAAGCATCTCGGCATTCAACACAACGATGGCGCCATGCTCGAGGCGTACCCAGTCGCGGGTCGCCCAGGCGCGCAACTGCTTGTTGATGCTCTCCCGGGTCATGCCAACCATCTCGCTGATCTCCTGCTGGGTGATCGCGATGGTTCGACCCTGCTGCGCAGGTTTGTGTTTTTCGGACAGGCGCAGCAACGCGCTCGCCAGTCGCGCGGGCAAATTCTGCAGGATAATCTGCTCGACCTGATCGCTGGTCCACCGCAACCGCCCGCAGAGCAATTCGATGAACTTCATCGCCAGCCCCGGCTGCTCCTTCACGAAGGGGATAAACTCCCGCCTATCGATGACGAATAGCTCGCAATTGGAGTTTGCGATCGCGTCGGCCGAGCGAACCCCGCCGTCGAGCAGTGCGATTTCGCCGAAGATTTCTCCAGGCTCGATGATGTTCAGGATCGCGCTGCGGCCATCGGGGGAGGAAATACTCATCTTCACCGTACCCGAAATCACCGCGTACAGGCTGTTGCCGGGGTCCCCCTTGGAGAACAGCGTGGCGCCCCGCTTCAACGTGGAATGTTTGGCATAGCGGCAGAGCTGCTCGAACGCCGCGGGCTCGAGGTCAGCAAAAAACGGGTGCTTGCGCAGCACCGACAGTTTGCCGTTCGAAAATCCGTGAGCTTCACCCGTCCTTTGTTGAGGCACGACAGTCAAACTCCAGGGAACACGGGATTGCCCCCTTCCGTAATCAACGCGGACCGGCTTTTCAACCGGAAAGCGCCTCCGGCCCGGCGATTTGGCGGCGGGAAACAAGACCAATGCCCCTATAAACGGCGGAACCAAGGCCGGATCGCACTGCCGTCGCAACCTAAGGCTGGCCTGCAGCAAAAAAGCCAGCAAGATCTGGCGATCTTGCTGGCTAACCTAGTCAAACCGCTGAAGGGTTATTTCAGCGAAGAATTCGGGCAAAGCATGTGAAGTCCAATATGCATGTGGCCATTGTGGGCAAAGACCCGAACCTTCAGGTCATGCGTGCCATCGACATTCTCGCCAACCTTCAGCACCAGCGGCAGCGGCTTGGGCGATCTCAGATTGGTCGCAATGATTTCAGTAATCTTGTCGCGGATCGCCTTGGGAATTGCGCCGGAATGCTTTTCCCACCTGTCGTGCCCTTCAGTTGATCCTGATTGGTCGGCCCAGTTTTCCTTCTTCGGCACCAGGAATTTGGTAAATTTCCCGAATGAATAGGGGCCGTTCTTCTTTTCGTACTCTTTGAATTTCTTCGCAGTTTTGCTGATATTCTTCGGGCTATACAATTCGTTGATGTGTTCTTCAAATTTTCCGCTGTAAACTAGTCCCGCCATTCCTGTGCTCCTTAAAGGTCGACGATAATCGCCGTGGCCGTAACGTTGCCATAATATGTCAAATATCCGAGAACTTGGAGAGCGCGGCCTTAGCACGTTGTAAATGTACCGTCATTCTTGATTGGTCGAAGAGGCTGATGGCCTGCGCAAGCTCCTCCCTTGCCTCGTCCGTACGGCCGGAGGCCGCCAGGAGCCGGGCGCGCACTCCCTTGGCTGCCCCCAGCAGGGGCAAGGCTTCGAGTTTGGCGGTGAATTCGATGGTGCGTTGCAGGCAGCCCATGGCCTCCTCAAGCATGTGCCCGCCCTGGGACGCGAGAATATTCGCCTCCGCGCTCGCCGCCAGCGCTTCGATACCCGCATATCCCTTCTGTCTTGCGCTGGCCTGGCAGGCACGCAGGAGCGATAATCCATGCTGGGTATCGCCGAGCTGACCATAGGCAGCGCCGAGATACGCCGAGATGGCGACCTTGCTGGTTTCATGCCCAAGCTTGTCGGCTTCATCCTTGGCCTGCAAAAGGACCTCCGTCGCGCGCTCGGCAAATCCCTGCTGCGAGTAAAGACTTCCCAGCGCGCTCATGATGAGAGGCCGAAACAAGCGCGCCTCGCTTTCGCGCGAAACGCGCAAAGCTTGATCAAGGGCGCTCTCTGCCTCCTCAAGATCGCCGCGCATCATCTGCACGACGCCGCGACCATAGTCGGCCGCGATCATGTCATAAGGACGGTCGTTTGTTTCCGCCAGAATACCTGCCTCCTCGGAGCAATGCTCGGCCTCGTCAAATTCGCCCAACCATGCGTGAACGATGGCGCTCATCATTCGGCACAGCACCAGTAGGCTGGATCCCGTCGTTCCCGGCGGGACGTTCTCCGGTGCACTCGCAAGCAGTGCAGTTGCCTTTGCAAGATGCCGTCGTGCATCCCGAAATCGCCCGGCGAGAAAATACGATTGGCCGAGGCCGTATTCGACTAGGCAAAGCCAGGGCGTATCGTTCATCCGGTTGGCTAAGGCGACGGCTTCTTCGGCCACCACGATCGCTTCGTAGGGCGTTCCGTAGAAATTCAACGCCGCCGCCCTCATCGCTATCGATGCAAGCCGTCTTTCTTCATCTCGAATTTTCTCGGAGCGTGCTTCAGCATCGCGGCACAGCTCGAACCATCGCTCGATTTCTCCAAGCGCCGCAAACGCCAGCCGGGCTTCAATGCGGAGATCAATTGCTTGCTGTTCGCGCGGGATCGAGGCCGGCTGCTTGTCAATGGCGTCCATCGCAAACTGGAAATACCCGGCAGCGTCACGGAACGCTGATCTGGCAAATGCCTTCCTCGCGGCCAAATGGCCATATCGGTCAACCTTGCTCCAATCCTGGGCCTTGATCGCGTGATGGCAAAGCGCTTCCGCAACGTCTTCCTCGCGCCCAGCCGACGTTGTTTCCATAGCCGTTAGAATCCGGCGATGCAGCACCTCGCGCTGCGAGCGGAGGATCGATTCGTAAGCGACCTCGCGAATAAGATCGTGCGCGAACACATACTCAACCGATGAGGCAGATCGCACCTCCTCCAGGAAGTCCAGGACCTCCAGGGACCAGAGTTTGCTTTGTAATTGCGCCGCCGGCATCTCGGTCACGGCAGCGAGCAGGTTTGGCGATATGCGGGGTCCGAGGACGGAAGCAAGTTGCAGAAGCGCCTTGTCTTCTTTCGGCAGGCGATCAATGCGCGATGCGATCACTCCCTGGACGGTGGGAGGAATTTCGAGAGTGTCCCAGGATGCGCCGGCGCCATCAGCGGCACCGCGACTGGCGAGCTGCCGGGCGACTTCCTCGATGAAGAGCGGTATCTGCCCGGTGTGGCGGAGGATACGGGCCTTGATAGCATCGAGATCGGCAGCAGTGCCTAGCAAATTGTCGAGCAGTACGTTTGCCGAAGCCGCGTCGAGCGACCGAAGCCAGATCCGCAGTACGTCCAGGCCTTCAAGCCAGCTCGGCGCATATTCGGTCCGCCAAGTCAACAGCACCAGCAACGGCCGGGTGGCCGCAAGCGACACCAGAGCTTCAACGACGGCCTCGCTCTGGCCATCGATCCAATGCAAATCCTCCAGCAACAACACCGTCGGCTGGGACGAAACTACTCGCTCCAACGTGTTGCGAACTGCATCGACAATGACACGCCGCCGCAGCAAGGGTTCTAGATCGCGCCAGCGTGGATCCCCGACGGGCTGATCGAGTACAGAATCGAGTGCCGCTGGCCAAAGCTCAGCGTGAGCCGGCGGGAGGTCATCGCTTGAGCCGACTTGCCCCGCGAGGGCGAAATTCTCTCGCTGCAGCGCGCTCTGAACAAGCCTCTTCACCAAGGCGTAAGGAGCTGCTTGTTCGAGCGGATTACACTCGGCTTCGACAACCTGCCAATCAGGTTGCCGCAAGGTGTCCACGAATTCATGGACCACGCGGGACTTTCCTATTCCAGCCGTTCCCACCACGGCAGCGATCTTCCCCGAAGGGCCGACTGCCTGTGCCGCGCGCTCCAGTTGCGAAATCTGCTCGTTCCGGCCGACAAAGGACGAAAGACCGCTCGTCGAACGGGCCCGCCAGCGGCTGAGACCACTGACTTCGACGACCTCGTAACAGGGCACCAGTGCGGGAAATCCCTCCATCCGTTTCGGCGGCAGTGCGTTGAAGGTCACAATTCCGGTCGCCAGATTCTGGCAGGATTCTGAGGCCAGGATCTGTCCGGCGTTCGCCGCGCTTTCGAGCCGCTTCACCAGATGGACGGCGGGCCCGCCTGCTTCATAGATCGAAGAAAAGTCCGCTTCGATGACATGCGCAACGACATAGCCGGAATGAACGCCGACTCGGACGTGAAGCGCCGGATCGTTCAGCAGCTTGATACGCCTGACGAGTTCAATAGCTGCATGACAGGCCAAAACGGCGTGATTATCGTCCGCATGCGGTGCGCCAAATAAGGCAATCAGCCCGTCACCACCTTCCTTGCTGACGATACCGCGGCTGCGACGAACTGCCGTGCGCATCGCGACCAAGGCAGGCTCGAGCCGGGAAATCGCTTCTTCAGGATCGAGCTCCGAAATCAGATCGGTCGAACGCTGCAGGTCGGAACAAAGCACGGTGAGGAATTTTCGCTCGCCAGCAATGCGGCCATGCGCTTCGGATACGAACGGGCTCACCGGATGGTTGAGCACCACCGCACCGCATGCAGAGCAAAACAGATCGCCAGCTCTCAGCGTTGACGAACAGACCTGGCAAGACACCCTCAGCTTCCTCCATCCACCTGTGTCAGACTAGCGAAAGATCGTGGGCGAACAAGCCGTTACGTCGTCAATCCAGATCGGCGGCGTTCTGGCAGGTAAGCCACGATGCGTTGGATTTTCGGGCTGAGAACGATCAGAAGACACTTGAGTTAGCACAACGAGGACTTTCGTAGCAAACAGCCCATCACGCAACTAACAGCTGCAAGCCCGGTCATGTGGCACAGAGCGTGTCCTCCGATAAACCTTTCCTCGCATGCACGAACTAGCTGTTTGGACGCCAAATCGCGCACAGGCCGCATAGGTTAGACCCGGCGCGCTTAGGCCAGCGCCCGAGGAGAATACCCAAGAAGAATTAGCGTTACTGGGCACGGCAGCTCTCCTTACCGCTGCGGTTGCAGCGCCGGCGGCCGCGCAGGAGGTGATCTACAATCCCGGCTACTGTGCACAATTCTATCCGAATGCAAATTGCCAGAACAAGGGACCTGACAGTCCCTACGCGGGCGACCACCAGCTACGCAGTCAGATTCGCGGAGCTTATGCGTGGGGAGCCGGTCCCTGTGCGATGGGCGCCGACTACTATGTCGGTCGCAACGGCCGCCGTTACGCCTGCTATTGATTACAAAATAGGCTGCCGACCCTGGCGCTGTGGCGCATTGGTCGGCAACTATTCCTTGGCGATTCCCGTTTCCCTGATCACGCGCTCATACTTCGCGAACTGATCGCGCGTCATGGCGCGCAGCTCTTCCGCTGAACTGCCGCGCACGGCGAAACCCAGCTCTTCAAGCCTGCGGCGCACGTCAGGATCGCCAACCGCCTTCAGCACCTCGGCGTTCAGGCGGGCAACAATATGCTTCGGGGTACGGGCGGGAGCAAGAATTGCGAACCATGAATTGAAGAAGAAGCCGGGCAGACCGGATTCCGAGACGGTCGGCACATCGGGAAATTGCGACAATCTCCTCTCGGTGGTTACCCCGATCAGCTTGAGTCGGCCGCCGCGCACGAGCGTTGCGACCGTGCCGAGGCCCTGGAAACCTACGGGAATCTGGCCAGCGGCGATGTCGGTTGCGGCCTGGGTGGCGCCCTTGTAAGGCACATGCGTGAGCGATATGCCGGCGGCCGACGCGAACATCGCCATCGCCAGATGCTGCGGACTGCCCGGCCCGCCCGAACCATAGTCGATCTTGCCAGGCGTCGCCTTCGCGGCCGCGATCAGATCTGCTGCGTTCTTGAAGCTGGCCTGATTGTTGGCCACCAGCCCCCACTCCACCGTCGCGACCAGCGACACCGGCTCGAAGTCCTTCAGGATATCCCAGCGCATCTTGGACTGCAGGTTCGGCACCATCGTCATGATGCTGTCGTTGAACCCGCCAATCGTGTAGCCGTCCGGTTCGGCGCGGGCGACGGCCTCCGCCCCGATCAGGCCTGAAGCGCCCGGCTGGTTCAGGATCACGATCTGCTGGCCCATATTGTCGGCCATCTTCTGGGTGACGATCCGCGCAGCGACGTCGACCGCACTTGCCGCGGCCAGCGGCACGATCATCTTGATGGGCCGGTCCGGATAGTTCCCCTGCGCCATCGCATGATGGCCTAGGAGCAAGGCAAGCGCTGGAATCACCAGATGAAGCGGCTGCATCATTCCCCCCAATATGAGCGGCACCAACCTTAGGAATGCGGCCGCCATTTTGGGAAAGATTGCGCCCGATGTTCGGCTTATGCAATCGGTCCGGCCGGGGAATGCCGCACGGCTACAGCAGCTTCCCATCTGGCCCAAAAAACGGATGTGGGCCGTCGAACGTGCCTATCGGCACTTGATGGGTAACGACCGTGCCGAACCCCTCACCCGGAAACCAGCTATGGAGATGAAAGGCCGGCGGCTCCACCTTGAAGGAAGGTTCGCGCAGTTCGGCCAGATCAAGATCGACGGCATGGTTGGGGGCGGGACAGATCGTGGTCGGTACGCCCGCAAACGTGGTCAGTGCCGCGCGGTGCACATGTCCAGTTGCGATCAATTGCACGCGGGGATGACGACGCACGATCGGCGCGAGTTCGCTTGCATTGAGGAGATTCTGACGGTCCATGTGCCAAATTCCGGCCTTGAACGGCGGATGGTGCAGAAACAGCAGCGCCGGCCGGTCTGGCGACGAAGCCAGCATCGCGTCAAGCCATTGCAACGTGAGCCCATCGAGTTCGCCATGCGGCTTTCGGTGTACGCTTGAATCCAGCAACAGCAGATCGAGCCCCGCAACCTCGATCCTCTGATTGAGCGGCCCTGATACGAAGGCATAGGACGCGGAAGGAAACGCGGCACGCATCAATTCGCGCGAGTCGTGATTGCCGGGAATGCCGGCGTACGGAAGCTTGAGCGGCGCCAGCAGCCGATTGAGATATTGATACTCCTCGGCCGTCGGCGTGTCCGCCAGATCACCGGAGACCACTACAAAATCGGGCGCAGGCCTGAATTCGTTCAGGGCGGCAACGCAACGTTCGAGCGCCTTTGCAGTATCCACCTTGCCATAGGCAAGTGCTCCCGGCGGCTTGATGTGCAGATCAGAAATCTGGGCAATATGAACCGGCATTGGCGACATCGACTTTCTCAGCTTTCGGGCGGCAACAGACGGACGGCGTCTGGCGAAATCGATAATCCGATCCGTTCGCCGGACTTGGCCCGGACCGTATTCGGCGCATCGACGGTGAACGACCTGTTAGACACGCCGCTGACCACCAGCCGTTGCCTGTCACCAATGAAGCTGACGCTGTCGATGATGCCTGAAAGCGGCGCGCTTTCGGCTGCCACCACGCGTATGGTCTCGGGGCGAATCATCGCCACTGCGGCCGGTAAATTCGCATCGCCGTCAATCGGCTGACGTCCGCCCGGCAATACCAAGTGACCATTCTCGACGGCCGCCTCGAGGATATTCGCCGCGCCGATGAATTCGGCGACAAAGCGACTGTTCGGCGTGAAGTAGATCTCGCGCGGCGTGCCGATCTGGGCAATCTTCCCCTTCTGCATGACCACGACACGGTCGCCGAGCTCCATGGCCTCGGACTGATCATGCGTCACGTAAATCGTGGTGATGCCGAGCGCGCGCAGCAGGCGGTTCAGCTCGCCGCGCAGCCGGTCACGCAGGGCGGCATCGAGCGCCGTCAGCGGTTCGTCGAGCAACAGGATGCCCGGCCGGATCGCTACCGCGCGCGCCAGCGCCACCCGCTGCCGCTGGCCGCCTGAAAGCTGGTCGATCCGGCGGTGCTCCAGCCCGGAGATATTGGTCAGCGCCACCAGTTCGGCAACGCGCGCCGCCCGCTCCTTCCTCGGTACGCCGCGGATATTCAATCCATAACCGATATTATCGGATACGGTCATATTGGGGAAAAGCGCATAGGACTGAAACACCATGCCCACGTTACGCCGCTCTATCGGCACCGCCGTCATGTCTTTGCCGTCGAACAGTACCCTGCCGCCTGCATCGGGCAGTTCGAGGCCGGCGATAATGCGCAGCATGGTGGTCTTGCCGCAACCGGAGGGGCCGAGCAGCACCAGTGTTTCACCACGGGCGATCTCGAGCGTTGCAGGTTCAAGCGCGCGCGTTCCGTCGGCGAAGGTCTTGCCGCAGGCCTCGATACGCACCGAGGCGCCGTGTCCGGCCTGCGCACTCATCTCTTCTGTTCCTTCTCGGCAAACAATTGCATAGCGACCAGCAACGGAATGATCATCACGAAGAAGATCAGCGTATAGGCCGAGGCCACTTCCAGCCGCATCGAGGCATAGCTGTCGGCGAGCCCGATCGGCAATGTCTTGGTCAATGGCGTGTGCAGCATCCAGGTCAGGTTGAATTCACCGAGTGACAGCGTCACCACCATCAGGCTGCCCGCCAATATGCCGGGCAGAGCATTGGGGACGATCACGTCGCGGAAGCGCCGCCACGGCGATGCGCCGAGCGATGCCGCACCCTCGTCCAGCGTTTTGATGTCGACTGTCGCGAACACAGCCATCACGGATCGCACCATGAAGGGCATCGTGAAGATGACATGGCCCGCGAGAATGAACAGCCAGGAGCGGCGAAAGTCGCCGAAACCTCCATAGGTCAGGAGCAATGCCAGTGCGATGGCCAGGCCAGGGATCGCCAACGGCAGGGTGATGATCTCCTCGACGATCCGCGACAGGCGCCCTCCCCGCACATGCAAGGCATAGGCGGCTGGAACGCCTGCGACGAGCGCCACTGCAAGAGTTGCAAATGCAACCACGAATGAAAGCAGGATGGTGCCAGCATAAAGCTCCCATACCTGCACAACCCATTGCAAGGTCACGCCGGATTGGATGCCGCGGAAGTAGTTCACGGTGACGCCGGCGGAGATCGACAGAATCGCGGGCACCACCAGGAATCCGGCTACCAGCAGGGTGAAGATGAACTGGCCGATGAAGATCAGGCGATCACGCATGGTCTCATCCAGCCGCCGCAACGGCACTTCCGCTGAAGGAGCGGGCAAGCGCAAGAATAAGCCAGGTAATGACGCCAAGCCCGACCGACAGCGCGGCCGAGATCGAGAAATTCGCAGCCAGCGTGAATTCGGTATAGATCAGCATCGGCAGTACATCGATGTTCGTCGCCAGCGTAAATGCCGTTCCGAACGCCCCCATCGCGGTCGCAAACGCGATTGCGCCGGAGGCGACGAAGGCCGGCGCCAGGGCCGGCAGGACGACATCACGCTGCACGGCCCAAGGGCTCGCGCCGAGCGAGCGCGCGGCCTCTTCCAAGCCTGTATCAAGCTTCTGCACCGCGGCCATGATGGTGAGGATGACGCGCGGGATGGAGAAATACAGATATCCAAGAAACAATCCGTAGATCGAATAGGCAAAGACAAGCTTCTCGCCAAACACGCGGTTCGAGAAATCGCCGATCAGGCCCTGTCGACCGGCGAGAAGAATGATCATGAAGCCGACCACCACGCCAGGAAACGCCAGAGGAAAGGTCAGCATCGCAATCAGAATGGCGCGGCCGGGGAAACGATGCCGCTGCAGGAACATCCCGGCGACCGTCGCCACGATCAGGGTCACAATGGTGGTCGCGGTAGCTAGCAAGACCGTGTTGAGGAGGGTCGCCCGGTAACGCGGCTCGGTCAGGATCGCGAGATACCCCGCGAGCCCCTGTGGTCCCGCTGCTCCGGTTACAACAAGCCGCGCCATCGGCAACAGGAAAAATGCCGCCGTCACTACCGCAAGCGGCAGCAGGCATAACCAGACAAAAGACCTATGCGACATCGGAAAATGGTGCCCCGGCGAGAGGCGCCATATTGCCTCAGCGAACCTCGGCGAGATAGCGATCGACAAAGCCTTTTTGCACGTTTTCCATCTGGCCCCAGTCGACGTTCTTCGCACGCGCATATTCGCTGTCATGCAGGAATTTCTTCTTCACCGCCTCGGGCAGATCGATCGGCCGCGCCGGCCGAAGGTAGGCGTTGGTCCAGATCGCCTGTCCCTTGTCCGACAAAAGATAGTCCAGCACCTTCTTGGCCTTGTCCTTATTGGGCGCGTTCTTGACGAGGCCGGCGACATAGGGAAACACCACCGACCCCTCGCAGGGGATCACGAATTCAAAATTGCCCTTCTCGGAGTACTTCGCGCGATAGGCGTTGAAATCATAATCGAACAGGATCGGCATCTCTCCGGAGACGACGCGGGCGTAGGAAGTCTGCTTGGGGACAATCGGGTCGTTCTTCCGCAGGTCCTTGAAGAAGTTAATCGCAGGATCGAAGTTCGCTTCGGAGCCACCGAGCGCCAGATTGATCGCGACCGCGCCGACATACCCGACGGCGGCCGACGACGGATCGAGATAACCGACCATCCCTTTATAGTCGGGCTTCAGGAGATCCTTCCAGCAGGTCGGCACCGGCTTGCCGCCAAGCGCGTCCTTGTTCACGAACAGGCCAAGCGTGCCGGAATGAATCGCGGTCCAGTGGCCGTCGGCATCCTTCAGGCCGGCGGGGACCTGGTCCCATTTCGCCGGTTTGTAAGGCTCAAGCGCATCCTGCGCCTTGGCCTTCATACCAAAGGTAACACCGAAATAGCCGATATCACCCACCGGGTTATTCTTCTCGGCAAGTATCTGAGCAAGCGCTTGGCCGGAATTCTTGTTGTCGTGCGGGATATCGTAGTTGAGGTCGGCTTTGAGGGCCTTGAGCATGGAAGCCCAGTCCGCCCATTCCGGCGGGCAATTGTAGCAAATGACGTCGGCCGCTTTGGCGGATTGCCAGGGCGCGATTAGCAACAGCGCCAGCAAGGCAAGAACAAAACGGGCGGTCTTCATGGGAAACTCCGGGTTAGGGCGGCAATTGACGATCTCATCACCAATCGGTGTGACGTATAGGCCGCGTATGAAGGTTTTGCGACACAGCGTTTTGCGGAGAAGGCCGCAGCGCCGCCCGGCGCGCCATCAACGTCCGCCCTGCCCCCTGATCAAATTTATCGCGGTCGCATTAGATGCGTCCCAAGGCGCTCAGAATAACCTGAGGCGTCAGGGGGATTTCCGTGATGATTGTCCCAAACGGTCTGAGCGCGTCGTTGACCGCATTGGTCACGGCGGCCGCCGCACCTGCCGTGCCGGCTTCCCCTGCGCCCTTCGCGCCCAGTTCCGATTCGAGGGTCGGTGAAACCACATGTCCGACGTCGATGTCCGGCATTTCACCGGACATCGGAACGAGATAGTCGGCCATATTTGCGTTGGTGAGTTGGCCACGTTCGTCATACACGCATTTCTCGAATAGCGCGGCGCCAAGCCCCTGCACCACGCCGCCTCTGATCTGCTCATCAACCAGTTGCGGGTTGATGATCGTGCCGCAATCCTCGACCACCCAGTGCTTCAGCAGCTTCACAAAACCCGTATCGGGATCAAGCTCCAGCCATGAGGCCTGAACGCCATTGGTGAAGGCGAAAGGATATTCGCGCGGGACAAAGTGCCTGGTCGCCATCAATTCGGGCTGAATGCCCGGCGGCAGCGTGTCGGGGCGGAAATAGACAATTCGCGCGAGCTCGCTCAGATCGATCCGCGGCGCGCCATCGACGACATTCACTACCGCGTTGTTGACAATATCGAGTTCGCTTGGCGTCGATTGCAGGACGGCAGCCGCTACGTCGAGGATGTTCCTGCGCAGTACCTTGGCGGCTTGAAGCGCGGCCTCTCCACCGATACCAGCGCCGCGCGAAGCCCAGGTGCCGCCACCATACGGCGTATTGTCGGTGTCGCCCAGGATTACGCGGACGCGATCCATTGAGACGCCAAGCACGCTTCCGACGATCTGTGCGGTAAGCGATTCCGATCCCTGCCCCTGCTCGGTGATACTTGTTTGGCAGATCACTGACCCCTGCGCATCAAGCCGCACCGCGACACCGTCCTGCGAGGATATCTTCGCACCGCCTACGCCATAAAACGCTGCACTCGGATTGGTAACTTCGATGAAGCTGGCGATGCCGATGCCACGATGGATGTTCTTCCTTCGCAGGGCGGCCTGCTCAGCGCGCAACGCATCGTAGTCCATCATTTGGACGAGCTTGGCGAGCGCCGCATGGTGCGACAACTGCTCGAAGCGCAGACCTGATGGCGAGGCGCAGGGGTAGGCGTCGTCGGCAATCAGATTGCGGCGACGGATTTCAACCGGATCCATGGCAATCTTCATCGCCGCCAGATCGACCAGGCCCTCCGTCACCGAGCAGGCAATCGGATGGCCAACTGCACGGTACTGGCACATCACGTTCTTGTTCTGGAATACGACGCGGGCACGGGCACGGTAATTCCCGGTCACATAGGGCCCGCCGACGAGATTGACGACCTGATTGGCCTCGATCGCGCTGGTGCGCGGGTACATGGAATAAGGCCCGATGCCCGTAAGATCGTCGATCTCGAATGCCATGATGGTGCCATCGCGCTTGACGCCGATCTTTCCCTTGCAGCGATGGTCGCGGGCATGAATATCGGTGTTGAAGCTCTCGACCCGGTCGGCGACGAACTTGACCGGACGCCGCAGAAGTTTGGATAGTGCGTAGGTCGCCATCTCGTCGGCATAGATATGGACCTTGATACCGAAGGAGCCGCCGACGTCCTTGCAGACGACGCGGACCTGTGATTCCTTCAAGCCAAGATGGAGCGCCGCGATATTCTGCACCATATGCGGCGCCTGCGTGCCTTGATAGATGGTCAGCCTGGCTTCCGCGGCGTTCCAGTCTGCCACCACCGCGCGCGGCTCCAGCGTCACGCCGGTGTGCCGTCCGAAAACGAACTCTGCTTCGACCACCTCGTCGGACTCGGCAAAGGCCTGACCGACGGCGCCCGCATCGTGAATGCGCTCGAACGCCAGGTTGTCCCCAAGAGAGGCGTGGATCACAGGCGTTGCCGGATCGAGCGCAGCACGCATATCCGTTACGGCGTGCAGCTCCTCATATTTAACCAAGACATGCTCTGCGGCGTCCTCGGCCTGTGCGCGGCTGGCCGCCACCACGGCAGCGACCGCTTCACCCTGCCAGCACACCCGGTCGACAGCGATCGCACTTTGCGGGGCGGATTTGAGTCCCTTCAGATGCGAAAGCACGCCGACCCACGGCGTGATGACGGTCGATAGCTCCCTGCCTGAAACGACAGCGATCACGCCGGGCATCTGCTTGGCCGCTGAGGTCTCGATGCCAACGATCCTCGCGTGCGCGTGCGGCGACCGTAGGAACACGGCATGCGCCATGCGCGGCAGCTCGATGTCACTGACATAGAGCCCACGTCCCTGCATCAGCCGATCGAGGTTCGGCCGCGGCACTGCCTTCCCGATATACGAGTTCGGGCGATCCAGCACAGAAAGTGTTTGAGGATTTGCCCGCTCCGATGTCATGGCCGGCGTCCCGTGCGCGCCCACGCTGTGCTCTCGATGGCGTCAACGATTGCCTGGTAACCCGTACAGCGACAATAATTGCCGGAAAGATGTTCGCGTATCCGCTCTCGATCCGGACACGGCGATTGCTTCAGCAGATCCTGCGCCGCCATCAGCATTCCCGGCGTGCAGAAACCGCACTGCAGTGCGTTACGCTCCCGGAATGCTGACTGCAAATCGGCAATTTCGCCGCTATCGGACACCCCCTCGATCGTCTCGATCGCTGCATTGTGCGTCTGAACCGCGAGCATCAGGCAGGAGCGGACGATGTCGCCGTTGACGCGGACCGTGCATGCCCCACACACGCCATGTTCGCATCCGACATGCGTGCCGGTCAGCTTGAGATGCTCACGAAGAAAATCCGCCAAATTCAGGCGCGGCAGTACATTCGCTTCGACGAGCTCTCCATTTACACTCAACGCAATCGCAACCGTAGCCGTCACGCTGATGCTCCCGCACGAAGATCCGGCCGGGCAAGCAGTAACGACACGCAGCGCGTCAACAGAACCTTCGCCAGATGCCGACGCATGGCGGGTGTCGCCTGTTGATCGTCCAGCGGATCGAGTTCATCGTCCAATGCAGAAGCTGCCTCAGACAACACCGCAGGTGTGATGGCGACATCGACCAGCTTGCTGGCAGACTTGGCCAGCAACGGGCGATCGCCGACGGCAAAGAAGCCAAGTCGAAGATCGGCGAAGCGCCTATCCTTGATGGAAGCCTGCGCTGCGAGGCCAACAATGGCGTAATCGCCATGCCGACGGGCGAACTCATGAAAGAAATGCGTCGCGTTCTTTGAAGTCACCGGCAGCTCGACGGCAACCAGCAGTTCCTGCGGAGTAAGCGCGGTTTCGTAGATCCCGATGAAGAACTCGTTTGCCGCAATCCGCCGCTCGCCGCCCCGTCCGCGGGCAATGATGGTAGCGCCAAGCGTGAGCATGCAGACCGGCAGTTCCGAAGCCGGATCAGCGTGCGCAAGGCTTCCCCCAATCGTGCCGCGATTGCGGATCGCGGGATGGGCGACATGTGCGACCGCATCCTTCAGCAAGGGAGCATGGGCTGCTATTTCGGGGCATTTCAAGAGATCGGCGTGACGTGTCAGCGCACCTATGGTGAGGACGCCTCCCTTAACCGAGAGCCCGCGCAACTCGGTCAGCTCGCCAATATCGACAATGAGCTCCGGTGCGACCAGGCGCAGATTCATCGCCGGCACCAGGCTCTGGCCGCCCGACAACACCTTGGCCCGTTCGCCATACGCGGTCAGCAATTCCAGCGCATCGGCGACGCTGGTTGCGCGGGCATAAGCGAAAGCCGAGGCTTTCATTTTTGGCGTGACCTCCCCGGCCAACTATCGGCATTTTCGCGGAATTAGACGGCTGTGATCGCCAAAGGTCAAGTTTGTTGGATGATTATTTCGACTTTGAGCTTGTTTTCGAGCAACGAACGACGCACGTTCTGTGCAAACAAAAAGCCTGCCTTTGGGGAAGAGCGGACCATGAAGCTTGGATTCTTTACGATGCCGATCCATCCTGTCGACAAGGATTGGCGGCTTTCGCTCAAGGAGGATCGAGAGGCTTTCCTGCTGGCCGATGAACTCGGTTTCACCGAAGGCTATGTCGGCGAGCACACTACCGACAGAGCCGAGAACATCACGTCCTGCATCGCATTCATTGCATGGCTCGCCGCGGCAACCAGCAAGATCAAACTTGGCACCGGCACCGTCAACATGCCGAACGCTCATCCGGCAGCGATTGCAGCCTCGATAGCGATGCTCGATCACATGCTCGACGGGCGACTGATCTTCGGCATCAGCCCGGGCGGTCTGCTGTCGGACGCGGAAGTGTTCGGCAATCTCGAGGCGGACAGGAATGCCATGTTCCTGGAGGCGATCAATCAGGTACTTCAGATCTGGGCCAGCGAGCCGCCCTACAATCTGCAAGGTCAATTCTGGAATATATCGGTGCAGAAGACTCTGATCGAAGACATCGGCCAGGGCTTCATTCCGCGCCCACTGCAGCGGCCGCACCCGCCGATCGTGGTCACTGCGGTGGCGCCGTTTTCAAAAGGTGTGACGGAAGCCGCCGCGCGCGGTTGGGAACCAATCTCGGCAAATTTCCTGATGCCGGCCTGGGTGAAGAGCCATTGGCCGAAATATGTGGAGGGATGCGAACGCGCCGGCCGTCCTGCGGATCCAGCGAACTGGCGCGTTGCCAAGAGCGTGTTCGTAGCCAAGGACGCAGCTACCGCAAAGGCTTATGCCACCGATCCAAACGGACCTTATGTCTATTATTATCGCTCGTTGCTTACCAAGCTGAAGCGGAGCGGTCGCATCGAACTGTTCAAGACCCGCCGCGATCAGTCGGATGACGAGGTGACGCTGGAGTCGATCTGCGACAAACTGATCATTCATGGCACGCCGGACAGCGTGACGGATCAACTGCTGGCTTTTCAGGAAGAGACCGGCCCCTTCGGAACGTTGCTGTATGCCGGCAAGGACTGGAGAGATCGCGAACTAGGCCGACAGTCGATGGTCCTGATGGCCGAACAGGTCATGCCGAGGATCAATGCTGGCGTGTCCGGCGATTCCAAAGCCGCTGAATAATCCGCGGGGAGCTTGTCGTGGCGCTGAGCGATCGCATTCCCTATCAAGCACAAGTCGACAGGCCGAAGCTCACGCTTCCCGGCGGCAAGAAACTCGCGGTATGGGTCATCCTCAATGTCGAGGAGTGGCGGATCGAGAACGCGATGCCTCGCACCGTGCTGAGCCCGCCGATGGGCCAGCCGCTATTGCCCGACGTGCCGAACTGGTCCTGGCATGAATACGGGATGCGCGCCGGCTTCTGGCGACAGCTCAAGGCGCTGACGGATCGCAAAATACCCGTGACGTTGGCGCTCAATGCCAATGTCTGCAACGCCTACCCGCGTGTCGCCTCCGCTGCGCTCGACGCCGGCTTTGAATTCATGGGTCACGGTTTCGTGCAGGGGGCGATGCACAAGGTCGAGAATCAGGCGGATGCCATCAAACGATCGGTCGAGACAATTTCGAAATTTGCAGGCAAGCCGCCGCGATCATGGGAAAGCCCCGGCCTCACCGAGACCGAGGAAACCCTCGATCTGCTGCGCCTCAACGGCATCGAATACGTCGCGGATTGGGTGATCGACGATCTGCCGCAGGACATCGCCACGCCCCACGGCGCCATCACAACGATCCCCTATTCGGTCGAAACCAACGACATCGTCATCCACGCACTACAGCATCTTTCTTCCGAGCAATTCCTGAAACGCTGCACCGACCAGTTCGATCGGCTGTATCTAGAAGGCGCATCGAACGCGCGGATCATGGCGATCTCAGTTCACCCGTACATCACGGGCGTGCCGCATCGCATCAAGTATCTGGAGGCGTTGCTCGACTATGTTCTGGGTCACGATGGCGTGGCCCTGATGACAGCCAGCGAGATTGGCGACTGGTATCGCGCAGAGATGGCAAAGATCTAGATTTGATGTCTGCCGCAGGATCGTCGAAGGTCCAACGAGCTTCGGCCGTTGCTCATGAGGCCTTACTGTCATCTCCAGCAATGAACCGGCCGAAACTACCGCGCGCAAACAACAAGGGTTCCTGCCGATTATAGGCATAGGCCTCGACGGCGCCGAGGAAGATGATGTGGTCGCCGCCGTAATACCGATTGGCCGCGCGGCATTGGAAATTGGCGACGCAATCGGTCAACACCGGCGCGTTGCCAAGCCCCGGCGTCCAGTTCACGCCGGCGAACTTGTCATCCGACGACTTTGCGAACTGCGACGCCAGCGCCTGCTGGGAAGCTCCGAGAACGTTGACCGCAAAATGGCTGGCGTTCTGGAAGATCGTAAGCCCCTGCGAAAACATCCCGAGACTCCACAACACCAGCGGCGGATTGAGCGATACCGATGCAAAGGAGTTGCAGGTAACGCCATACGGCTTCCCGTCCACGGTCATTGCCGTGACAATGGTGACGCCAGTGGCGAATGTGCCGAGCGCATTGCGAAAATCCCGCGGGTCAATCGCCGAGTTGCCGCTGGCAAGTTCATTGGCCGGATCGGCCGGATGTTTGGGTGCATCAGACATCCGCCGGGCCTCAGAGCGTCAGATTTTCGGACGGCAGGCCAAGCGCCACGCGTCCATAGTTGGTTCCTGCCGCATCAAAATTGAATGCGAGGTGCGAATTCACGGCGTGAGCGTCGCGGAACTGCCGCTGCAACGCGCCTGACGTGAACAGGCTGCGCGCGCCACTTGCCGCGAACAAAAGCGAGACCGCTTCGGTGCAGAGGTTCACTGCGAAGGCGCCATCCCGCCGCAACCTCGTCTTGACCGCAAGGCCTGGAATATGGCCGCGCCTCGCGTCGGCCATCGCATCGATGCAGTTCGTACGCATCACGAGGCGAGCCGCATCGATCTTGGCGGACGCCTCCGCGATCTTGATTTGGGTAGTCTGCAGATCGCTGAGTTTGGCCCGATTGTAGGTCGAGGCCCGATGGCGCGCGAATTCGACGTAATCATCGAGACAGGCTTGCGCATTGCCCAAACCCACGCCCGACAATACGTAAGGAAACAGCGAGAATACCGGTAGCGCATAGAGCGCGTTTGGATTGACGGCGCTTCCGGGCGTCGGTCCGCCGGTCAGATCGCTGACTGCGATGGTCATGTTCTCCGCAACGAAGCAATCCTCGACCCATACATCGTTCGACCCGGTACCGCACAGGCCCGTCGCATTCCAGGTGTCGTTGATCCTGTATTCGCTCCGGTTGAGCAGGAATATCCGGTATTCGATACCCTCGGCCTCATCGTCAGAGGACACCACGCCTGCAAGCATGTTCCAGTCGCAGGATTCCACACCCGAGGAGAACGGCCAATGACCGCGCAAGACGTATCCCCCCTCTGCCTTTCTCGCGCGCCCGGCTGGAAAGATGAAGGACGAGGCAATCAACGCATCGGCATTCCTGCTCCAAACCGCGTCCTGCGCATGCTTGTCGAACATGCCCAGCATCCAGTGGTGGCTGGCAAGGTTGGCGAAGTTCCATGCTACTGAAGCATCCGCCTGCGCCAATGCGTCGGAGCAATCGACCAGAGCCACATAGTCAAGCTCGGCACCTCCGACGCGCCTGGGCTGCACGACCCGGAACAAGCCGGCGTCATGCAAATCACGTTCGGTCTCGGGCGGCAGGCGGCGGAGCTCCTCCGTCTTTGAAGCGCGACCGCGCAATTCCGGAATCAAGGCCTTGGCACGTGCAACCATGGCGGCATAGCTGTCCGAGCCCGGCCCCGCGGGTGAACCTGCATCCGGCTTGCGGCCGTGCTCCGCCATGTGTTTCCTCGCCTGCTCCGTTGCGATACGCCGCCCGCGCTTTGCCAGTCTACCGGCTGATGGCCAATGATCAAGGCGGGCGGAGCATGGCTCTCCGCCGCAAGAGGCTGCTCAAAAACGCAAAAAAGCCCGGCGGCCGATGGCCACCGGGCGAGTAGAGGCATTTTGAGGCATGAAAGTGCCAAGCAGCTATTTCATGTCCTTGCGCCAATAAAGCGTGTTCGGCCAGGCCCAGGGATGCGTTGGGCTGAACAGGCGGTAACCCGCGCGAATGAAGTTGTTGGCTGACGAAATGTTATCCGTAGTGTCAGATACGATCGAACACCACCCATTCAGACGTGCACGCGCCTCCATGGCTCGCATCAGGCGCAACTGAAGCCGACGTCCGCAATGCTTGCCCAGCACGCCAACGCGGCAAAAATAGCCCGCTTTGAAAACGTGCGTCGACGGAATGACACCGGCGAAAGCGACAGGACTGGTTCCGCTAAGCGCAAGCCACCAGTGCCCCTGATCGAATTGCGGAACGGGTGCGGTCTCAAGAAACGTCAACTGATGAAGTTCTGCAAGTGTGTCCGCAATATCGTCCTCGCTCGCGTCAACCTCACGAATTTGATACATATCGCACCTGCATCTGAGTTCGTTTATGTGTGCGGCAAGTCAACCGATCATTTTCCGAGCGTCGCCTTGATGCCGAGCCACACGGCACCGACGAATCCCGTTACGATCATCGTGACGACTGCCTTGAAGGTATAGCTCTGCGCCTGCTCGACGCTTCTGCGCCAGCGCCGCAGGTGCTGAAAATCAGCGCGAAGCTCTCTTCGATCGTCCTCGTCTATCCCAAACGAAGTCAGTGTCGTTGCGACGGCTTTGAGAACCACTGCGTCGATATCGTCGTGACGAATCCTTTGCTGTTCGGCCAGCGTCTCGATGACGATGGCCCTGACATTCGCCGCCTGCATCCCGGTCATCGCTTGATAATCCGCGCCACGTTCTCAAAACCTCGCTTGGCGAAATAGAACCGCATGCCGGCCAATTGTGATGGAAGGTTCGGACGGCGGCCGCGCTCGTGACGCCCGGGCGGGGCGTTGGGAGTTGCGGCGTCGATGTGCGGCCGCCGTCCGATTCGAGAATCCCAAACAAAAAGCCCGCGACGGATTTCTCCGTGCGGGCTTTGCTATTTTCGCGATGATGGCGTTATGCCGGTGATTTGCCCGACATGTCAAATCGATTTCGGCCGGTCAACGAATTGCAGAAAATTCGACAACACGGCCTCGATAGTTTGAAACCGCCCTGGCGGAAACTCGATGAAGCGAAAAGCCCGCCACCGTTTCCGGCGCGGGCTCTACGATATTGGCGATGATGTCATCGTGCACCTGATTTGCCCGACACGTCAAGTACCGGAGCCGCGTCAAATCGAACGCAGCAATATCGAAACGAAATCGTTGGCCGTAAATGGTGCAGCCGCGACTCACGCTTTATTGCGGCGCCCGATTAGCCGGGTGAACCGGCTTTGGTACGGGCGGTTCAGGCTCCACCTCAAGCTTCGGTTCGGTTGGCATGACCTGCGCACCGGCCGCCCGTGCAGCTTCGCCGGTCGTGCTGTAATTGGCGATCGTTGGGTGCTGTACTTTCGGCTTGTTCCACGGCCCATGGTCAACGATCAGCATGCCGAGCACGCCGAGAATGGCGACCCCAATCGCAACCTTCAATGGCGCGCCACCGCTTCTGATCAATTGATCTTCAGTCAATTCTTTCGCCATCGGAAAATCTGCGTTGCTTCCCTCTTACCGAATCAAATCCGGACGATGCCGAAAGTTCCCATCGATCTGCCAGAGGTGATTGGAACAAATGTATTGGCCCCGCATTGTCGGAAACGTCAGCCGTCGGTCGGCGAACGCCAAAGCGATCGAGTGAGTTGCAAATTGTGAATGAAATCTCAGGACCATCCCAGCCCGGCATGGCGGAACGCGCCGTTGATACCGCGACCGATGTGTCACGCACTCTGACAGAAGTGTCCGCCGCGCTGCAGGCCGCGGTCGGCCGGCTAAGCGATGCAGTCACGGCGGCACGGAAGCCGGGAATGCCGCTCTCGACCATCAGCGCGATCACTCGCGAAGCGCCGCTGGCCAGTCTGTTCGTCGCCTTTTTGTTCGGTGTCGCGATCGGACGTCGCCGCTAGCAGGCGCCTCAGAACTTGCCCTTCGTCGAATCCTTTGCGGCGGACATGACGCCGCCGGTTATCTGTCGCATATGTTCGCCGGCGTTGGTGAACTGGCTGCGCAGGAATTCAGACTGGATCTGCATCGCTTCCTGGAGATCGGTCGCATGGACCAGTTTGCGGGCATGCTCGAACGCAGCCTTCATATTCTGTTCGGTAAACGACAGCGCCTGCTTGGAAATTTCCGTACCCGCCCCCGGCATCGACGTCATGGACTTTCCGGCGGCATCGAAGAACATGCCGAACGCCTTTTCTGCCTGATCGATGGTTCTCTCGGCCAGCTCGCGCAGCTCGGCCGGGACTTCGAGTTTCGGTTCGGTCATGGTCGCTTCTCCAATGTCGACATTGGCAGGTTAGCATAATTCCCGGCTGCGTCTGCGCCGTATTGGACCGAGCTCCGATATATGCCAGGGCGGCGGGTATGCGGCCGGCCCAATTTCAGAGAGACCCCAAGGAATGATTTCCTCCCCTCGCGGCCCGTAGCCGTACGGGTGCGGTGCCCGATTCCAATGGTGGCAACAGTGTGGCATAGTGATTCGGGCTTAGGGATCGGCTGTCGGTGGCGTTGCGTCTCTGGTTTTAAGTCTCTCTTGGGACATGGAGATAAGATGCTGCAAACATTTCGACCGACGCCGACCTGCACGCGCTTTCAAACCAGCATAGAAATGCCGTGCATGAAATGCGGGGCACAGATGCGGCTCGCCGCGATCGAGCCACGCGACCAGAATTACGACGTGCTGACCTACCGCTGCACACCTTGCGATTCCGGCGAGAGCTTCCTGAAGGCGCGCTGATTACGACCTGTTCAGCGCGGCGATTCCCGCCTGCGTTAGCACGATCCCCTCGTCGCGCACTTCGACCAGGCCGAGACCCGTCAATGTTCGCAAGTCTTCGTCGCTGACCGGCGACAGTTTCAGTCGGCGAGCCTGAATGTCCCGCAACGTCCAGCGGAGATCGATAGCCTTCTCGAGGCTAAACTCAGCGAAAGGATCTTCTGCCATTCGCTTCGCTTCCAACTATTGGACCATTGATCTGTCGTGGCTGCGGCACCCTGGACGCGATAATGCGGCAATCGACGTCAGGTTCCCGACGATGCGAAGACAGCACCGACCAAAGGTATTCGCGCTCCGGACCGGCCGCAGCTTTCGGCTCCTCAATAGCGGTAGGGCTCGATGTCCAGCAATGGAAAAGCGCTGAACACACTGGGTGGATTGGTCGCCGTAGCTGCATGCAGATAGGACTTGTCGAGCTCGCCCAAGCGGGTGACGCCGAGCAGCCCGAGGCAGCGGATCACTTCGTCTTCCAGCAATTCAAGCATCCGCACGATGCCGACCTCGCCTGCGGCCGCGAGTGCCCAGCATTGCAGACGGCCGATGCCGACCAGATCGGCGCCGGAGGCAATCGCCTTTACTATGTCGGTACCGCGGCAGAACGACCCGTCAACCATGATCCTGGCGCGACCGGCAACCGCGTTGACGATTTCCGGCAAGACGTGCATCGCGCCGCGTCCGTGGTCGAGCTGGCGGCCGCCATGGTTCGACACATAGATCCAGTCCACGCCATGATCGAGCGCGATGGCTGCGTCTTCCGCGGTGGCGATGCCCTTGATCACCAGCGGAATTTTATACTTGTCCTTGATCAGCTTCACCGTGCGCCATTCCAGCCCTTTCTGGAAGTCGCCGCCGGTGGCCCGGATACGGCTTTCGCGAACATACCGTTTGGCGATATCGCGCTCGCGCCGGCTGTAATGGGCGGTGTCAACCGTCAGGCAAAAGGCGGCATAACCATTCTCGATAGAACGGCTGACAACGTCTTCGACAAAGGCGTCGTCGCCGCGGACATAGAGCTGATAGATACGCAATGCGCCGGGTGCGGCTTTGGCCGTCGCTTCCAGCCCCGGCTCGGACACCGAGCTCAACATGTGAGCGGCGCCGAACTGCCCTGCTCCGCGCGCGACCGCGGCGCCTGAATCGGGATCGAAAATCTCCAGCGCACCGACCGGCGCAATCATGACAGGCAAACGCAGACGGCGGCCGAAAACCTCGGTCGAGGGGTCGACTTCCACGACATTGCGCAATACCCGAGGCCGGAATGCAATCTCGTCGAGCGCCATGCGGTTGCGACGCATGGTGGTCTCCGTTTCGGAGGCCCCGACGATATAGTCCCATGCGTTCTGGTTGAGGCGAGCGCGCGCTTTCCGGACGAATTCGTGGAGATTCTGGAATTCTTCGCCGCTGGCGCCGAGCTCGACATTTCTCGCCGACCGTATGGGGGTCCCGTCGTTCATGATGTTTCTCTCCCGCTTTGGCAGCACATTAGCCGCAGAAGAACGGAAAAAGCTACCGCTTTGAATGGGTTAGGCGTGGTGCAAACGCAGAGATGTCATTCGTTTGCGAGATACGTCGGCATAGAACGAGGGATCAGCGCCGCTCAAGCCGCGTTATCCGTTTTCCCGAAAGCCCCCGCCTCGGCCAGAGCCGCAATACGTCGCTCATCGTATCCGAGCGTCTTTTGGAGCACCTCTTTGGTATGCTCACCCAGCAGCGGCGCCACCACGGGATCGACGGTTGGCGTCAAGCTCATCTGCAACGGCGTTTCAATATTGGGGACGACGCCCGCGGTCGGATGCGGGATCCGGCTGAGGCGATGACGGTCGCGCACTTCCGGCGCGTTGAATCCTTCCTCTACCGTGCGCAGATAGCCAACCGGTATGTTGGCCTTCTTCATCTTCGCCATCCAGTTCTCAAGACTGTCTGTCGCAAAGACACCGGCGATGATGGCACGCAACTTTTCTCTGTTGGCAGTTCGGTTTTTCCTGTGCGCGAACTCGGGATCCGTGACGAGATCCGGCCGTTCAAGCACGTCCACTACAAGCCGGCGGTAGAGCCGATCATTGGCGCAGGCCATGTAAAGCGGTCCATCGGATGCCTGATAGACGCCGACGGTGGGCGAGCCGTTCGGCGAATTTCCGAAGCGGCCCGGGTTCGCGCCACTGATGAGATAGGCCATGCCATAGAAACCGGTCATCGACACGGCGGTATCGATCAGCGCGATCTCGACCTGCTGGCCGCGGCCGAGCCGGTCGCGGGCGATCAGCGCCAGCAGGATCGCGTTGCATGCCGACATGCCCGTCGCCATGTCGACGATCGGCGGACCGGTCCGCACCGGTTCCCCATCCGGAAAGCCGTTCAGCGACATGAAGCCGCTTTCGGCCTGCGTGATCGGATCGAAGCCCGGACGCAACGCGAACTCACCCTTGCGGCCATAGGCCGAGATCGAGCAATAGATCAACCGCGGGTTGGTCGGCTCGACGGAGGCATAGTCGAGGCCGAACTTCTTCATCACGCCGCCGGAGAAATTCTCCACCACGACATCCGCTTTCGCGATCAGTTCGCGAGCGACCTCGAGCGCCGCAGGATTGTTGAAATCGAGCGTGATGCCGCGCTTGTTGCGATTGAGGCTGAGGAAGGCCGCGCTCTCGCCGCCGATTTCCGCATGTTCATAGTGGCGGGTATCGTCGCCGCCATCGGGGTTTTCGATCTTGATCACCTCGGCACCGAAATCGGCCAACGTTTGCGTACAGGCCGGACCGGCAACGACCCTGGTGAAGTCGACGACCAGTAGACCGTCCAGTGCGGTCGGTACGCCCTTTGCGCGCGGCGTTCGCTCCGGCAATTGCGGTCTGGCAGTCATTTCCGGCATTTCCTCTTGTTTATTTTGCCTGGCGAAATGAAGGTTTTCGCCGCGACTTCAAGGCTTTCTTACCGGAACCGGATGGGCAACGCCAAACCCCGATTTTGCAGGGCGGGACCTGCCGCTGACATAGCTCTCAGGGCGAAAGACAGACGTGCAGCGTTGCCCGACCGTGTGACGGGCACCCAAAGGCCGCCGCCCGCCCCCGGATCGGGTCCGGGAGACGGGCGGCGTCTTATCGATGAGAGGCGCAGCGAACAGCGTCCGCGGAGCCGTTACGAAAACGCCGCTTCGCCTACTCGGCAATCATTTCACCGGAGCCGCCAAACTCAGCCGGGAAATCTTTCAGTTTTGGCAACCCATCCCGCATTGGCAGCACCGTCTCGGCGTAGTTGATGTGCACGCCGGGCGTGAAAGGTAGCGTCGGAAGGGTTGCGGCAAAGACATCGACCAGCCCGAGCGTCGGGTGGTTTGTCATCAGATGACCGCCGCATTCCGCACAGTACTTGCGCTGGCTCATCGGCGTCTTCTCGAACGTCGAAACATGTTGCGCACCTGCCGTGATCCGTACTGAATCCGGCTTCCACAGCGTGAACGCATTCACGGGTCCTCCGGACCACGAACGACAGGAACGGCAATGACAATAGCCCATTCCTTCCGGCGCCCCCGTGACCTGGACTTCAACCACACCGCAAAAACAGCTTCCAGTATGCTTCATCATTCTCCGTCTCCTATCCAGCCATTTGAAAAGTGGTTAGGTTGGTTTGTGCCATGGAAACAGCATAGAAACGCGCTCTCGATAACGGCGATATTCGTCGCCGAACATGCCGACGAGGTCGCGTTCCTCAAGCATTATACCAATAAAGATGTAGGCTGTGGTCACCGCTGCGAACAGCAGATGCCCGGCGCTCATCGTCGGGGCCGCCCAGAACGCGATGATAAAGCCGAGATAGATCGGGTGCCGGACAAACCGGTAGAAGAACGGCGTCCGGAAGACTGGTGCCGGCATTTCGCGGCCGACGAGATTGTTGGCGACCTGATGCAATCCGAACAGTTCGAAATGATTGATCAGGAAGGTGCTCGTGAACACGATGATCCAACCCACGAATGACAGCGTCGCGATCACCATGGCCATTTCAGGCTCTTGGACATTCCAGATGACGGCCGGTATCGGACGCCATTGCCAGAACAGCAACAGAAGCGTCAGGCTTGCACACAGCACATAAGTGCTGCGCTCGACAGATCTCGGAATAAACCGCGTCCACCAGTGTTTGAACGATTGACGTGCCATGACGCTATGTTGAATGGCAAATAGCGACATCAGCCCGAGATTGACGACAATTGCCTCGAGTATCCCCGATTTCGCGCCGGTATCGATCGTCTTCGGCACCGCGAGGCCCGACACGAACCCGATGGCGTAGAGAATCGTGAACAGAAATGTGAGATAGGCCACACATCCGTATAGAAATGCAGTGAATCTTAGCACTCGATTACCCGGCATCGCCGGGCCGAGGGTGGTTTGAGTTTCCGTCATGAAATTGGCTCCGCTCCGGGCAATGGGATTGGAACTCCCGATTTTGGCAGGATGCGCGTAGAACGGCGACAGGTCTTTGCCTGACGCTTGATCTCTTCATGAGACGGACTTGATTGTTTCTTGAGAACAGATGCGACGGGCAAGTGAGATTCAACTTCGATAATCACATCCTGGACACTGATCGTCGCGAGCTGCACCGTGGCGGCGATCTGGTTGCGATGCAGCCGCAAGTATTCGACTTGCTGGTTCACCTGCTGAAGCACCGCGATCGCGTGGTCAGCCGGGATGATCTCATTGCACTGGTGTGGGGTGGGCGGATCGTCTCGGACTCCACGCTGGACAGCCGGATCAACGCTGCCCGCAATGCGATCGGCGACAACGGAAAGGAACAGAGACTCATCCGCACCATTCCCCGCAAAGGGGTTCGCTTCGTCGGCGACGTGAATGGGCCGTACAATGCACAGGTCACACTGCCAATAGAGGCAGAACAGCCACCTGCGGGACTCGCGCTGCCCGACCGGCCGGCGATAGCTGTGCTGCCGTTCGATAATATGAGCGGCGACCAGGAGCAGGAGTATTTCTCCGACGGAATTAGCGAGGACATCATCACTGCGTTGTCGAAATTGCGCTGGTTCTTCGTGATCGCGCGCAACTCGTCATTCACCTACAAAGGCAAGCCGGTGCATATGAGGCAGGTCGCTGCCGAGCTTGGCGTGCGCTACGTAGTCGAAGGCAGTGTGCGAAGAAGCGGCGACCGCGTACGCATCACCGCGCAGCTCAACGACACGGCAACCGGCAGCCACATCTGGGCGGAGCATTACGATCGGGACCTGACCGACGTATTCGCGGTACAGGACGAGATCACGGACGCCATTGTCACCGCGATCGAGCCGCAGATTTACGCCGCGGAGAATTTTCGCAGCCGGCGCAAGCCGCCCAACAGCATCGATGCATGGGACCTGGTGATGCGGGCGCTGTCGCATCACTGGCGTGTAACGCAACCCGACAGCCTCGCCGCGCGAGCGCTGCTGGAACGCGCCATTGCGCTCGATCCGGACTATGGCCAGGCGCTGGCGCTGTTCGCGACCAACCATATGTTCGGCGTGCATCTGGGCTGGACGGATCTTGCAACCGCAGCACCCGTCGCCGAGCAGGCAGCATTGGCGGCGATTGCCGCCGACAGCGAGGATGCCTGGGCCCATACGGCCCTCGGCAGCGTGTATTTCTCCACGCGCCGGCTCGACCATTCGCTGGCCGAATTCGAACTGGCGCTCCAGCTCAACCCGAACTTCTCCCTCGCGCAGGGATATTATGCGCTGGGGCTATCCTATACCGGGCGATGGATGGACGCTTATGCGGCGACACAACGCGCCATCCGCCAGAGTCCCCGCGATCCTTCTTCCGCGATTTATTACGGCGTTGCCGCCTACGCCCAGTTCGTGGGACGGAACTATCAGGAAGCCATTGCACTGGCGCGCGAGGCGACGCGTCAGCGTGGCGACCTCACCGGCGCCTATCGGGTGCTGACGGTCGCCGCCGGCATGACCGGCCAGATCGAACTCGCGCGCGCTGCGCTGCAGGAATTGCGCCGGACCCAGCCGAATATCTCGCTCGCCTGGATCGCAACGCAGTTACCCTGGAAGCTCGATGCCGATCGCGAGCACTATCTCGAAGGCTTTCGCCGCGCCGGCTTGGAATGAGCTTCCGCGACCGGCCTCGATTACTGCTGCTTTTCCCAGAACGACAGCAATCCCTGCGAGGCCGAGCCTCCGATCACGCAGGGAATGCCGACTGCGACTTGCCCTAACGCAGCCGCAGAGACGCAACCGAGCGCAACCGCGCCGACGCCGACCTGACCCCAGAAGCTGAGATCGCGGCGGGTATCGGAGCCCTTGGTCTTGAGTTCCTCCACGGCGGCCAGGGCATCCTTGCGGAGAGCAGCGATCTGCACTGTGTCCGCCGCCTCAACCACTTCGGTAAGCGGTGCCTTGACTGCCGCCGGTTGCCTTGCAAGTTCACTACGGAGATATTCGCGCAAACTTGCATCACGAATCGCGTAGCTTGCCAGCGTATAGCGCGCCATGCTTCCGACCGTCAGCTTGTCGATCGTGTCGCGGCTTTTGCTCCATGGCAGCATCTGGATAATGCGCTGGATCGGGGCATGCGAGCCGGTTGCAAAATAGTAGCCCCACAGCGTGTCCAGCAAATCCTGGTTGCTTGCCAACGTGAGCGTCGTGTTCAGCTTGCGCTCTTCCTTGGCAAACGGATTCTTGGTGAAGGCGCCGCGCAACTTGTCCATCATGCCGGGCTTTACTTCTTCCAGCGGGATGTCGGTCAAGGTCGGCAGCTTGCCCGCCAGATAGCTGTCGATCATGACCCGCCTGCCCGGCATTCGTGGCGCGACCCGGCGCAAAACGTTTCTCCAGTCGGGCAGCCCCGAATAGGCGATGGCGCGGACGATCACCCATTCGTCTTCCGGCCGAACGGGGAAGAAACTGGCAATGAGTTGCTCGGCCTTGGCGGGGTTGGAGCCAATCGCACCGGCGATAAAGCCCAGGTAAATGCCGGCGTTCTCCGGCTCCTTGAATGTTTGCGAGTGAAACAGCACCCGCACGGCTGCGGGGACATGTGCATAGTCTGGCTTGGCGCGGTAGTTATAGATCCACTGCTGGACTACCCCAAGCGAGGCGCGCGGATCGACCTCCGGCGCCTTCTCTGCGAGCGCGGGCTGAATCAGCATGAGCGCAGCGGCAATGAAGGCGACATATCGCATGTGATGCTCCTGCGAGCGTCGATGCCTGCGCGGTTCCTGCGCGAGCGTCCGAGGCTCTCTCGATGGCGAAGCATGAAGCGTGCATTGCGACAATTCTGAGAAAATCGGCATTAACAGAAGGCGTCTAAATTGTGGCGCATCGCGAAAAACTCGCCCGCAACTCACCTTATCCCAGACATTTTTTCGCCCCGCGCCGGCAATTCGATCTCAGCCGATTAACTGGGAGTCCGGCGGGACGTGGAGATCAGACGCATCACGCAGCGCAACCGACCGCTCCGATCGGGGGTGGCCGTTTGCCGGCTTGCCGGCGCCCTCGGCTTGATTTTCGTGACGCCGGTCGTCACCGAAGCCGCGCCGCCATCGCAAGATACGATAATCGTCGAAGGCACCCGCCGCGTCGACGCCGAGACCGTGCGCTCACACTTTCACGCAAGCCCTGATGGGCATTTCGATGACGCTGCGCGTGATGCGGCGCTGAAAGCACTGATCGCAACCGGCCTGTTCGAGAAAGTTTCCATCGAACGCGCCGGTGATCGGCTTGTCGTGCATGTGTCCGAAGCGCCTGTACTCGACCGCGTCGCATTCGAAGGCAACAGGAAAGTCAAGGACACCGACCTCGCCGCCGCCATCGAATCCAAGCCGCGCGGCTCGCTGCAACGCGCCACGGTGCAGTCGGACGTCGGCCGCATCATCGAGGCCTACCGGCGTGTCGGTCGCGCCGAGGTCAGCGTCGATCCGCAAATCATCGACCGCGGCAACGGCCGGGTCGACCTCATCTATGCCGTAACGGAGGGCGCAAAGACTCCGGTACGGCGGATCGATTTCACGGGCAACAAGGCCTTCGGCAAGCGACAGCTCAGCGCCGTAATCAAGACCTCCGCCACCCATATGCTGAGTTTTCTGACCGGCGGTAACGTCTACGATCCCGACCGCGTCGCGCAAGACCAGGAACAGCTACGGCTTTACTACCGCAGCAAAGGTTACGCCGATGTCAGCGTCTCATCGGCAAAGGCGGAGTATGATCCGGCGGCGAAGGGGTTCACGCTGAACTTCGCAATCGACGAAGGCCCGCTTTATCACTTCCGGGAAGTCAGCGTCGCCTGCAACGTTCCGGGAATGGACTGCGACAAGCTTCGTGGCCTTCCCACCGCCCATCCAGGCGCGGTGTTCGACGGCAACGCCCTGGACAAGACCACGGAGCTGCTGGCGATCGAAATGGCAAAGCTCGGCTATCCCTTTGCCCAGGCGACGCCGCAACTCACCCGTGATTCCGCAGCGCAACGCATCGACGTTACCTTCGTGATCGAACAGGGGCCTCGAGCCTATGTCGAGCGGATCGAAATTCACGGCAACACGCGGACCCGCGACTACGTGATCCGACGCGAATTCGATATCGCCGAAGGCGATCCATACAACAAGACATTGATAGATCGGGCCGAACGGCGCCTGAAAAACTTGAACTACTTCAAGACGGTGAAAATATCGAACCGGCCGGGCTCGGCGCCGGATCATGTCATCCTCGATGTCGAGGCGGTTGACCAGGCAACCGGTGATTTCAACATCGCTGGCGGCTACTCGACTGTCGATGGTGCGCTCGTCGAGGTCAAAGTGGGCGAGCGAAATTTCTACGGCACGGGCAAGAATGTGCAGGCCACCTTCACGTACGGCCAATATGCGCGCGGCATCAACCTGGCCGCGTCCGAACCGTATTTTCTCGGCACCAAGGTCGCCGCGGGAATCGAACTTTTCGGTCGCCAGAACGACGCCAATAGCTACCAATCCTACGGCAGCAACACCTACGGCGCGAGGCTGCAACTGGGCACGCCGATCAACGAGGAGCTCGGCATACAGTGGCGCTACTCGATCTACAATCAGAACATCACGCTATCGCCGAACAGCTCCGGCCTGACGCCCTCGTTGGCCGTCCGGCAGGCGGCCGCCGCCGGCCCGACCTGGGTCTCCGCCCCCGGCAGTACGACGACCTACAGTACGCTCGACAACACAAAGAGCCCGACCAGCGGAATCAGATCGCAGCTCAGCCAGGATCTGGCCGGACTGGGTGGAGACGTAAAATTCCTGAAGACCACGGAAGACGTGCGCTATTACAAATCGCTCAGTAGCGACCTGGTCGGCATGGTGCGCGCCCAGGGCGGCTACGTTACAGGTTGGGGCGGCCAGCAGGTGCCGCTGATGAACAATTTCTTCGGCGGCCCGACCATGGTGCGAGGCTTTGCCCCGAACGGATTCGGCCCACGCGATCTCACGCCCGGCACCACGATGGATAATGTCGGCGGCAGCGCCTATTGGGCAACGACCGCCGAACTGCAGAGCGCGATTCCCGGCGTACCCAACGAATACGGCCTCCGGGCCACGGCCTTCGTCGACGCCGGCAGCGTATTCCGCTACAGCGGGTCGACGGCATCGCTTCAGGTCGCCAACAAGAATGTCGTACGCTCGTCAGTCGGTGCCGGCCTGACCTGGGCCTCGCCATTCGGCGCCTTGACCGTCGACTATGCCGTACCGTTGACGAAGGCAGCTTATGACGTGGTGCAGCCTCTGCGCTTCAGCGCGGGAGGGTTTTGACCGGAACGGGATGCTCCGTCGCGAACCCGTACAACAGCGCCAACCGGTCGAGGCATTCGCGCAATCGCCTTGAAAAATAGTCATGCCATCGCTTGGTGCGCAGCCCCCTCCGCTCGCCGACCTGTTCCATGGTCATTCGCTGGACCAGGACGTCATGCACCAGCGCCGAGCCGTCCGCCCCAAGTTCGCGCTCGGCACGGTTCAACCGCAGCACGGCCTTGCGTTGACCCTCGGTGATCGGTTCGCGTCGCTGCCCGCCATCGACATATTCCCGGCTCGGATCGACCGCGCGCGGGCCGCGCTCCGCCTTCTCCCAATCGCTCTGGAACGCCCTCCCCGCCTGGTACTGCGCCTCGTCGATCTGGCGGTGGGAATGTAACCGAGCGAGGGGATCGTTGCGAATCGAACGCAAGGCAACAATCTTCTCGCCCGGCTCCAACGCCAGCGGGTTGTCGACCTCGACGGTTGCGACTTCGGCATTGCGTGACAAATCGCGCGACCTTCGGTCATGCGCCTTGGCGGGATTGTATGGCTTTCGGCGTTTGGCTCTCGGCATCTGATGGACTCCTTGAAAGCAGTAGAATTCGGTATCGACCGGAAGATCTATTCGTTTGATGCGCTCGATATCTCGTCGCGCAGCAATTCGGACAATGCATCCCGCCGGCCGCAGCCCTCCGGCTGAAGTCAGATCAGCGCACGCAGGTGAGCGATCCGGTGGCGACGCGGCAGCCGTTTCAACCTGTCGGCCACGCATGTGACTGCAGCGTTCGTCATGCTGTCTCCAACATCCGCAGCAAAGCGCTCACCGCGTGTTCGGACGGCACGACCGGGTTGCGACTCAGATGAAAATGCGGCGTGCAGTAGGCCGAACCCGGGCGGCGCGGATGACCGCAGAAAGTAATGACATCACTCTCCTCATCGCCGCCATAGGGATAACGGCAGTCACCACTCTCCAGCTCGGTCAGGGAGACATGCCGTGGCTCGATCGCCGCGCAGCGCAGCTTGAGCGGCTTGATCTCCTTAAACAACGGTACCGGCCAGACAAGGGCAGACACCCTGGATGCGCTGGCACGAGGTTCTCCGATGTCGTGCAGGTCCGCCGGCTTGGTGGGCATAGACGGTTGCAGGCGATCGTCAGCTCCTAGTCCGAGGCGCCGTGCGCGCCCGAGCGCTGCACTGCGAGTGTAGAAGGTACTGAATCGTGAATTGATCGCTCGCGCGGCCTCCGAATAGCTCATGCCTTTGGCAAGAAATTCCCGCAGCGCGTCCGAGTGCTCGGGCGCCCAGTTCGACAGTTCCATCTTGTTGTCCTTGCTCTTGTCAACGCCGCCCGACGCCGGCCAACTAATTTCTGATATTCCGAAATGAAAGTCAAGCTTGATTTCTGATAATCGGAATTGCTATTGTTTCTGAAATTCGGAAAGGTGTGATCATGCTGGACATCAGGTTGATCGAGCGAGGCCTGGAGAAGCCGGGCAAGACCAAGGGCGGATTGGCTGCCGCGATGGGCGTTCGTCCCGGCGCGGTTTCCGAAATCCTGTCCGGGATTCGGCTGATCAAGGCGTCTGAAATCGCGCCGATCATCGAATATCTCGAACTGAATTCGGTCCCGATCATGGGTCGGGTGGGTGCCGGCGCCTCGATCGAGCCGGAACATGAGCAGGTGCCGCCGGAGGGCCTCGGTGAAGTCGAATTGCCGTTTCCGATCGCGGAAGAAACCATTGCCTTCGAGGTGGCCGGCGATTCCATGCTGCCAAAGTACGAAAATGGCGACGTTATCGTCGTCTATCGCCAGCAGCGCCATCCGCTGTCGAGCTTCTACGGCGAGGAAGCCGCGGTCCGCCTGAAGACCGGCGAGCGATATCTGAAGACGATCGAGCGCGGAAAATCCCCAGCGTCGGTCAACCTGACGAGCTTCAATGCCAAGCCGATCACCGGCGTAAAGCTGGAATGGATCGGCGAGATCTGCGTCACCCTGCCGAGGGGCCAGATCGAACGATTGCGCAACAAGGCGGCGGCCCGCTCGCGCAAGGCAGCAAGGGCGACCGGCGGACGCACGCTGGAAAAGTAATCAAGGCAGCTTGCGACTTCCGAATCAACAAATCCTGCTAAGGTGTGACCGCCTCGCCGACCTCGCCCAATTTCTGTTTTTCGGAATTTTTGCTTGACTTATTTCCGATTTTCAGAAATACTCTTTCTCGTAGATTCCGGCGCGCGGGATAAGGTCAGATCGCCAACATGCAATATTTCGTCGTGATGATCGACTACGGCCGCCGCGGTCGCGAGGCCATCGTCGATCCGGAAATCACAAGGCGCGAGGTCATCTCCCGGGTGGCGTCGGGCGAGTATAAGAATATCAGCTTCATCCACGAAATCGCAGATTGCTCGGTCGAGGACATCACGGCCGATATTCTGAGCGAGGCGGCCCTTCCCGACATCGGCGCGACGGGCGCCGATCTGCAGGCCAGCCATTTCGATCACATCCGCGATCTGCGCAAGCACGAGAGAGCGTGATCACGTTCGGTCACGCTATTCCCTCAAAACATTGTGATTACCGGGCGGGCTTTAATCGCCGACAACTTGCTTAATTATTCTTCACGCAAAGTCTATTCCGACGGCGCGGACGATCGCACTAGATTCGCGATTCGATTCCTCCGACATGTAAAGTCTTAGCCAAAAATGCATCCGTCAATGAAGGCCGAGCTCGCCGCGCGCGACCGCGATTTCCGACTCTGTCTCCTGCTTGGTATTGCGGCCTGGTTTCTCTTTCTAGATCATGTCCCGCACAATGCGGTGAGCCTGCTGACCATGCGCAATTTCGGCTTCAGCGGCGCCACCGATCTGTTTGTATTCATCGGCGGCTACACGGCCGCGATCCTCTATGGAAAGATGATGCTGGAGCGCGGTTTCGTGGTGTCGGCGACCCGCATTTTCAAGCGCCTGTGGCAGCTTTACGCCGCTTACGTCGTTTTGTTCGTGATCTATATCGAACTGATCGGATATGTCGCGCGCAGATCCCGCGCCCCCGAACTCATCGGCGAGTTCAATGTTACGGGGATCGTCGACCACGCGATCCGGACGCTGATTCACGGCCTGCTGCTTCAGGCCAAGCCGCTCAATCTCGACGTGCTGCAACTGTTCATCGTGCTGATGGCGTTCTTTCCGATCGTGCTGTTCGGCGTGATGCGGCGACCGAACCTTACGCTCGCCGGATCGATTGGTCTCTACTTCGCATCCCGCCTGCTCGACTGGAATCTGTCTTCGTTTCCGGACGGACGCTGGCATCTCAACCCGTTCTCCTGGCAGCTCCTGTTCGTGCTCGGCGCCTGGTTTGCGCTAGGCGGTGCCAGACAGGTGCACGCCATACGCACCCTTCAGGGCCTCGCAATCCTGCGCACCGCGGCATGGCTGTACCTGCTCTTTGCGCTGGTCGTCACCGTTGCAGGGAAGTTTCCGCAAGCTGGAATTGTGCCGGATTTCCTGCGCGACGCCTTTCCTTCCAACGATGGGGAAAACCTTGCTCCCTACAGGGTGCTTCATTTCCTGGCGCTGGCCTTTCTCTTTACCTACATGGTGCCGCGTAGCTGGCGCGGATTCCGATGGCAGGCGTTACAGCCGATCATGAAGTGCGGCGAGGAATGGCTGGCCGTGTTTTGCGCCGGGGTGTTTCTCTCGTTTGCCGCGCATCTCGTCCTGATCACAGGCCCGGATTCGCTTGCCCTGCATGTCCTGGTCAGCTTCGCCGGGATTTCGATCATGACAGCCATCGCCTACTATGTGTCGTGGTCCAAGCAGCAGGATCACAAGCCCGCATTCCGGACCCGGGGAATGGCGGAGCTGCCCAAGGAAAGCCGGTTCGCGAAGTAGTTCGCGCCGGCATCTTGCCTTCCCGCTCTGCATCGCGGTCCCTCAATCCACAGGGAACGCCCCTTTCAGCCGCATCTCACTGTCGCCCAACATGGCGGCGTCGAGCCTGCCTTCGGCCGACGCCGCCATGGCGCAGGTGAAGATGCGATAGAACTGCGCCCCGTCGAAGGCGACCAGCAGCAGATCGACGCCGGCATTGAGCGCCTCGACCACTGCCGTGCAGACATTGCGTTGATAGATTGCTCCCATCACGAGGTCGTCAGTCATGATGACGCCCTGATAGCTCCATTTTTTGCGAATGATGCCGTCGACGACGCGTTTGGAATGTGACGCGGCGCGGTCCGGGTCGACCGACGTCAGCGTCACATGCCCGATCATCAGTTGCGCTTTCGTGCCGGCCAGCACCTTTCTGAACGGAATCCAGTCCGACGCTTCGAGTTCATCGAGCGGCGCATCCAAGCCGGCGCTGAAATGATGAGTATCGGATCGCACGCGGCCGAGCCCCGGAAAATGCTTGACGACCGCTCCAACACCGGACGCTTCGAGGCCATTCACATAAGCTCGTCCGATCTCGGCGACGACCGCCGGATCATCGGAAATCGCGCGGCGGCCGATCAGAGTGTTGAAGTCGAGCCGGTTGCGCTTCAGTTCGGGTCGCAAGTCCAGCACCGGCGCAAGATTCAGGGTAACACCGAGCGCCGCCAGCTCCCGCCCGTGAGCGCGCCCGAATGCCTGTGCTTTCCCGGCGCGCACATCCGGCGCCACGCTCGCAAGCGTCGATAGAGCCGGCAGCTTGGTCAAAGGCGGCGCCAGATGCGATACGATGCCGCCTTCCTGGTCGGCCGCCACGATCAAGGGCGGCAGGCCGGCAGCGCGCCGCTTTGCCTGCAGCGCCGAAATCTCCTCTTTCAGATGCGTCGCCGACGATCCCGCGACATTGTGCTTGGTGATGTAGACGCCGGAGATCAGGCCCTTCTCGGCGAGAACTGAAACCTCCGGGAATGACGAATACCCAACGATAAAATGTTTTCCAAGGCTGCGCACCTGTGCAGCATCGGTCCGCAGGACCCGTTGCTTGCGCCATTCAAATGCAGCATGCGCACCAAGCATCGACAGCGATGGCAGGCACCACAGCAGTATGAGCGCCCTTCCCGCGATGCCTCTTCTCCAATAGCCGCGGCGGATGAGCAATACGGCGACAACCACGCTCGCGGTAGCCAGAGCGATGTTTCCCCTTCCCCGCAGCGAAATCAGATAGGGATCGTTTTTGTTCGCAGCAGCGAAAACGAAGGCTATTCCAGCGAGCCAGACCAGGATCAGGCCGATACGTTTGAGACTTTGCATGAGAATGATGGGAGTTTGGACAAGGGGGATCAGACGAGACCATTGCCCGTATCAAACTTGTCTCGCCGGCGCGAGCGCATAACCGCACCTGCACGGAAACTGCAGAAAAATCCTGAACTCTTGCAGACGGCGGTCCAACCAATTGCACAACCACGCCAGATAGTCCGTCTTGCAACTCAGCGGCGGTCTTCGAATGCCTGTTCCCACAAGATTAGCTAGCGACGGGTGGTGGCTATGCGAGCGACCCGCGACGGCGCTGATTTGCAATTCTCCCCTCCAGACAGGTAGCGGACCAATGACCGACCTCTCCACGCCGGCATCCGATGCAGGCTCCGCTCAGGCGAGCCCGATCCCGGTCAAACCCGCGATTGCCGTGGCGCTGGCGGCTCTGGCCGACTGGTTGTTCTACGGCCAACAAATCGGGATTTCTACGATCGTCTTTGCGCTCGCGCTGGCTCTGGGGTCACTCACCGCCAATTTCGCAACGTTGAACAGAAGTCGGATGCTGCTGGCCGGCGTGCTCGTGTTGGCCGGACTTGTACCGGCTGTCGAGGAATTCAACGCGGCTTCTCTGGCCTTCATGATTCTGGCGCTCGGCGTTGGTCTGTTGCTGACCACCAATCTGCAAAGCTACAAGCTCGGTGAACAGGCGGCGGCGCTATGCGATCTATTTCTGGTCGGCCCCTTCAGGTTTTTTCGGGACGCCATCGGCTTGTTCAATCTGCCGACACTGAAGACCGGTCTTACGATTTGGTTCATTCCCGTCGCCTTCGGCGGCATCTTCGTTATTCTGCTCGTCTCGGCAAATCCATTGTTGGAGAAGTGGATCCGGCTGATGAGCCCGGGCGACGCCGCCTCTTATCTGAGCCTGAGTCGGATATTGTTCTGGGCTACGGCTCTGTCGATCATATGGCCCTTCATCCATGTCTGGTGGCGTAGCAAGATGGCGGTTTCGTCCGCCTTGGTCGAACCGGCGGTTCTGGACCAGACGCCACGATCGGACCGAATGGAGCTTTTCGGCGTCGCGACGATCCTGCGTTCGCTGGTCCTGTTCAACGTGTTGTTCGCCGTTCAAACCATCCTCGATGCGATCTATCTCTGGGGCAACGTCGCCTTGCCCGCCGATATCAGCTACGCCACCTACGCCCATCGAGGCGCCTATCCTCTCATTGTCACGGCGCTTCTGGCGGCAGGCTTCGTTCTGGCCGCGATGAGACCAGGTGGGCCGGCCGGGCAGTCGAAAGTGATTCGGCCGCTGGTCTATCTATGGGTGGCGCAGAATGTTCTGCTGGTGATGTCGTCGATCCTGCGCCTCGATCTTTATGTCCAAATCTATCTGCTGACCTGGTGGCGCGTCGCGGCCTTCATCTGGATGGTACTGGTCGCGTTGGGCCTCGTGCTCATCGTCGCCCGCATCGTGCTGAACCGCTCGAATGATTGGCTGATCCGCGCCAACCTCATCACCCTGACGGCGACCCTCTACATCTGTTCACTGGTGAATTTCGCCGCCATCATCGCTGACTATAATGTCAGCCATAGCCGCGAAGCAGGCGGCAAAGGAGTGTGGATCGATATGAACTATCTGCTATCCCTCGGGCCGCAGGCATTGCCTGCCATCGACCGGGCCATCGCCCTTCGCGGGTTCGAACCGGCCCTTGTTTCCCGCCGTAGTTGCCTTGTAGAACAGCAAGCGAAAGAGACCGCTTCCTGGCGCTCCTGGGGTTTTCGGAGTTGGCGCCTCCAGCGTGCCCTGGAAGCCCAACCGAAGAGTTCGACCACAGGTTAGTTCGACTGCAAGCCGATTGCGCCGGGAGAGACGTTTGACGCACCGCATTCTCATCGTTGACGATGACCTTCATATACGCGAGGTCATCCGTGTTGCACTAAAGAAAGCCGGAATGACCGTCTTTGAAGCGCGCGACGGCAAGGAGGCTTTGACCCGCTTTGCTGCCGACAAGCCGGATCTGATCATTCTGGATATCGGCATGCCGGAATTCGACGGCCTGAACGTCTGCCGCGAAATAAGAAAAACCTCAGACGTTCCGATCCTGTTTCTCTCCGCGCGCGACGACGAGATCGATCGCGTACTGGGCCTGGAGATCGGCGGTGACGACTATGTCACCAAGCCCTTCAGCCCGCGCGAACTCGTAGCGAGGGTAAACGTCATCCTGCGCCGCATCACCTCGCGCGGGCAGGACGCAAAGGCGTCCTCGGCCACGCTGTCGCAGGGCAAGTTGCTCGTCGATCCCGGCCAGCATATTGCCGAGTTTGCGGGCAAGCCGCTGCGCCTGACGGCCATCGAGTTTGGAATCCTCAGGGCATTCCTGACACGGCCTACGCTCGTTTTCAGCCGCGAGCAGATCATGAGCGCCGCCTATCAGCTCAACATCCAGGTGTCGGACCGCACCATCGACAGCCATATCCGCAATATCCGCGCCAAGCTGTCCGCCGTGAACTGCGACAACGTCATCGAAACCATTCACGGTGTCGGCTTCAAGCTCGGGCGATGCGAGCTCCAGGCATGATGCCTCACAAGGCTCAAAAATGGCGGCCGTCGGTGGGACAGGTCATTTTTGCCGCGCTCGCCGCTGCGGCGACACTGCCGCTGGTCGGGCTATTCTTCTTCCGCCTCTATGACAATCAGCTCATTCACCAAACCCAGGCCGAACTGATCGCGCAAAGCCGGGTGCTTGCCGCGGTCTATGCCCGGGAAGTGGAAACCCGCCTTAACGCCGGCATTGCGCTCGGCGCCGAAATTCCGCCCGAGGCGCGCCTGGCCCGGGAAGACCAGCTTACGCCGATCCGACCCGCGCTCGATCTCGCTGCCGGCGCAGACCTGCTTCGGCGGCGGCCTGACGCACTTCCAGCAAGCGCGCCCGCATCGCAACCCTATGTCGAGATCGGCTCGCGGCTGACGCCGATTATCCGGGAAACCCAGAAAGTCACGCTGGCCGGCTTCCGCATCCTCGATCCCCAGGGTGTCGTGATTGCCGGCCGCGACGAGGTCGGCCAATCGCTCGCCCATATCGAGGAGATAGCCACAGCGCTCAAGGGACAATACCGGGCGGCCCTGCGGATTCGCAAACCCGACAAGCCTCCTCCTCCGATCTACTCGATCAGCCGCGGCGTCGGCGTCCACGTGTTCTCGGCAATGCCTGTTGTCGTCAACAACCGCGTCGCAGGGGTGATCTATACGTCGAGGACCCCGAGCAACATCTTCGACCACCTCTATCAGGAACGCGGCAAGTTCATTCTGGCGGCGCTTGCGGTTGTTTTCGCGACCATCGTTATCGGCCTGGTATTCTCCCGAACCATCACCCGCCCGATGCGCGAGCTGGTCGATCGCGCCGCGCGCATCGGGCGGGGCGATCGCGATGCATTTCGGCCCCTCGCCCATTACGGCACGCGCGAGTTTGCGCAGTTGTCGCACAGTTTTCTCGACATGGCCGAACAATTGTCGCGGCGGTCGGATTACATCGCGACCTTCTCAGCGCACCTTACCCACGAATTGAAGTCGCCGCTGACATCGATCAAGGGTGCCGCCGAACTACTGCTGGATTCCCTGCAGAGCAAGACAGACACCCTCACCCGGATGGAGCAGAAGAATTTCATATCGAACATTCTGGGGGACACCGGGCGCCTGGAAGCCATGACCCAGCGCTTACGCGAGCTGGCGCGCGCCGAGGCCGCGCCGCAGAATGAGCAGACCGGGCTTTCGCAGGTGATTGGCGGGTTGAAGAGCCGGTTTCCGGCACGCGCGATCGACGCAACGGGGTGCCTGGACCGCTCGATCGGCATGTCCAGCGAAAAGGCGCTGATCGTGTTGTCGCATCTGACCGACAACGCCATCCGTCATAACGCCAAGGCCGTGCGGCTCGAAGCGGCCGAGGAAAACGGATCCGTCAGGATGATAGTCAGCAATGATGGCGATCCGATATCCGAAGCGAACCGGGAGAAGATCTTCGACGCTTTCTTCACCACGCGCCGCGACACCGGCGGCACGGGAATGGGACTCTCGATCGTCCAGGCTATCATGACCAGCCACGGCGGATCGATCCTGCTCCTGCCGTCCGACAAGGGCGTCGCGTTCGAACTGCAGTTTCCGGCCGCCTGAAGTCCGTCAGACGCGCGAAGCGCGGGAAGAGAGAGGCTACAGCATCGGCAAACCCCGCGGCTTGGGGCCGCGCGGAAAAGCCTTGTCGAGCGCGCCAATCTCGACCTCGCTCAACCTCAAGTCCCCCGCCCGCGCATTCTCGGCCGCGTGTTCCGCGCTGGAGGCTTTTGGAATCGCGAGCACCGATGCCGTGCGCGTGAGAAACGCCAGCGCGATCTGGCGTGGGGTTGCCTTGTGTGCATCGGCGATCGCCTGCAGCACCTCACCGCCCTTGCTGCGCGGCGATGGAAAGTCATTGTGGCCGAACGGCGAATAGGCGACGACGGCGACGCCATGCCTCTCGCACCACGGGATCACGGCGTGCTCGATCGCGCGCTCCTGCAGATGATAGAGCACCTGGTTGCAGGCGATCTTGCCCTCGCCTGCGATATCGACGAGTTCATCGAGATCATCTGAATCAAAATTGCTGACGCCCCAAGAACGGATCTTTCCGCTCGCCACCAGCTCCTCGAACGCCGCCACCGTCTCCTCGAACGGATAGGAACCGCGCCAGTGCAGCAGGTAGCAGTCGAGATAATCGACCTTCAGCCGCTTCAGCGAGCGCTCGCAGGCGGTGATGGTGCCGCGGCGCGAGGCGTTGCTCGGCAACACCTTTGAGACCAGGAAGAGCATTTCCCTCGGCAGCTCCGCGATCGCGTCGGCAATCACCGGCTCAGCATCGCCATACATCTCGGCGGTGTCGATATGGGTCATGCCGGTTGCGATGCCACGGCGCAGGGCGGCAATCGCGGCCTTGCGGTCGCCGTGGTCGAGATACCAGGTGCCCTGCCCGATCACGGAGACGTCGGGGCCGTTGGTGCCGAATTTTCTTGTTTGCAAGGTCGCCTCGCTCGTCAAAAGTCGCAGGCGCGGATTTTAGACGAAACGGGCTATGATGTCTCCACAACGTCGTCCCTGCGAAAGCAGGGATCCATAACCACGAAGGTCAGATATGAAGGAAACTGCGGCCGCAGCGCCGCGCCACAACCCACATTTGTGATTATGGGTCCCGGCTCCTGATGCGCAATTGCGCATGAGGGCCGGGACGACATTCGAATGTGTGGCACGCTGACCGGCTAGTAATTACTCGCCGTCGCCTCGTTCGGAATCCCCTCGATCGGGCATTCGTCGGTGCCGACGGTCGAACGCGTCATCGCCTCGACCATCTCACGCGTCCCTTCGGGGTCGGCGATCCATTTCGCATAGAAATCGTAGGGACAGGCCGCGACGCCGCGCGCGCCTTCGCCGGAATTGATCATGCCGGTATAGCCGCGGTGCAGCAGCTTGAAGAGATGGTTCTGCGACTGGCCGTTGCGGCGCGCGTCGCGGATCAGGCTCTTCGACAATCCCGCGTATTGGATGCCGTACTCCTCCTCGCCGGTCTCGCCGAGTGTGCGGCCGTCGAAGCCGATGATCGCGGAATGGCCGAAATAGGAGTAGACGCCGTCGAAGCCGGCGGCATTAGCAACCGCGACATAGACATTGTTGGCCCAGGCCATCGCCTTGGAAATCAAGACCTGCTGTTCCTTGGCCGGGTACATGTAGCCCTGGCAACGCACGATCAGCTCGGCGCCCTTCATGGCGCAGTCGCGCCAGATCTCCGGATAGTTGCCGTCGTCGCAGATGATCAGGCTGACCTTCAACCCTTTCGGTCCTTCGGAGACGTAGGTGCACTTGCCGGGATACCAGCCTTCGATTGGCACCCACGGCATGATCTTGCGGTACTTCTGAACGATCTCGCCCTTGTCGTTCATCAGGATCAGGGTGTTGTAAGGGGCCTTGTGCGGATGCTCTTCGTGGCGCTCGCCAGTCAGCGAGAACACGCCCCAGACTTTTGCCTTGCGGCAGGCTTCGGCAAAGATCTCAGTCTCATCACCCGGGACCTGCGAGGCGGTCTCGTACATCTCCTTGGAGTCGTACATGATGCCGTGGGTGGAATATTCCGGGAAGATCACGAGATCCATGCCCGGCAGACCGAGCTTCATGCCGACGATCATGTCGGCGATCTTGCGGGCGTTGTCGAGCACCTCAGCCCTGGTGTGCAGACGCGGCATTTTGTAATTGACGACGGCGACGCCGACCGTGTCATTGCTGGAAGAAATGTCACCGTGGAGCATTGGGATCGCCTCTCTGGTTTGAGTTGGAAGGATCGAGCCTCAGTGGCTGATCATCCAGGGGCGCGCCGTTGGAAAGCCCTTGGCGCCGCCTCTGGTCTTGGTGATGAGCCGGGCCGGCTTCTTCTTGCCGGGTGAACAGCAGCCACAGCCGGGACCGTGCGAAGCCTTGTATTCCGCTGATGTCTTCGGCGCATGGGCACTGCGCTCGTTAGTGGCGATCGCCTTGCGCTTCTCTGATGGCATGCAGAAGAACGCCGGTGCAGTCAGGATCACGCGCGGTGATTCATTTTCGCAGTTCGGACAGTCCTGCGGGTCGTCGCATTCGGCCATCGGCCGCATGTCCGTGAACGAGCCGCAGTCGTTACAGAGATATTCGTAGACGGGCATCTGGTTTCCTCGCGATGTTTCCTCGTAGCTCCGCGACGGATGCGGCGCGACGTGACACGGCGCCGTCCCGCACCCTCCTCGCGCGGGAATCACTTGTCCGGCGAGATCGGCATCTGGATGTCGCCCTTGATGTGTTTGATCGGTCCGGCCGACGACGGCATGATGTCGAAGTCGAATATCTCGGTCGGCAGCCACAGCGTAGCGCAGGCGTTCGGCACGTCGACGACGCCTGAGATGTGGCCCTGGCACGGCGCGGTGCCGAGGATCGAATAGGCCTGCGCGCCGGAATAGCCGAACTTCTTAAGATACTCGATCGCGTTCAAACACGCCTGGCGATAGGCGATGTGGACGTCGAGGTAATGCTGCTTGCCGGCCTCGTCGACCGAGATGCCCTCGAAGATCAGATAATCCTTGTAGTTCGGCGTGATCGGCGATGGCTTGAACACGGGATTCTTGATGCCGTATTTGGCAACGCCATCCTTGATGACATCGACCTTCAGATGCAGCCAGCCGGCCATTTCGATTGCGCCGCAGAAAGTGATCTCACCGTCGCCCTGGCTGAAGTGCAAATCGCCCATCGAGAGTCCACCACCCGGCACATAGACCGGGAAGAAGATCTTCGAGCCGCGCGACAGATCCTTGATGTCGCAATTGCCGCCATGCTCGCGCGGCGGCACGGTGCGGGCGCCTTCGGCGCCGACCTTGGCCTTGGCATCGCCTTTGGCGCGGCCGGCATGCGCGGTCGCGGCGAACGGCGGATTGGCAAGGCCCGGCACGCGCGTCGGATTGGTCGCGATCAGCGCGGTCTCGCGCTCGTTCCAGGTCGCCAGCAATTTCGGATCGGGCAGGCAGCCGATCAGGCCGGGATGGATTAAGCCAGCAAAATTCACACCGGGCACGTGGCGCGACGAGGTGTAGAGACCCTTGATGTCCCAAATCGATTTCTGGGCCAGCGGGAAATGGTCGGTCAGGAAGCCGCCGCCGTTCTGCTTGGAGAAGAAGCCGTTAAAGCCCCACAGGCTTTCCTTCAACGGACCGACATCGAGCAGGTCGACCACAAGGAGATCGCCAGGCTCGGCGCCCTTGACGCCGATCGGGCCGGACAGGAAGTGCACGATCGAGAGGTCGATGTCGCGCACATCATCGGCGGAATCGTTGTTCTTGATGAAACCGCCGGTCCAGTCATAGGTCTCGATGATGAAATCGTCGCCTGGATTGACCCACGCCACGATCGGAATATCGGGATGCCAGCGGTTGTGGACCATGTCGTTCTCGTAGGCCGATTTCGAAAGATCGACCTTGATCAGTGTCTCTGGCATCGATAGCTCCCCTTTTTTGACAGCACGGTTTGCGGGTTTACACGGACAGGAATTTCGAGACTTGCGCGGCATCGACGCTGTCGCGCGGCTCGTCGCGGACGATCTCGCCGTTCTCGATGACCAACACGCGGTCGGCGATGTCGAGCGCAAAGCTCAACACCTGTTCGGAGACGACGATCGACAGGCCGCGCTCGTCGCGAATGCGCTTCAGGGTGCGCGCCATGTCCTTGATGATCGACGGCTGGATACCCTCGGTCGGCTCGTCCAGCAGCAGCACTTTTGGCTTGGTGACGAGCGCGCGGGCGATAGCGAGCTGCTGCTGCTGTCCGCCGGAAAGATTGCCGCCGCGCCGGCCTTTCATCTCCAGCAGCACCGGGAATAATTCGTAGATGTCCTCAGGCACCTCCGAGCCGCCCGACACCACGAGGCCGGTCTCGATGTTCTCCTTCACCGTCATGGTGGAAAAGATCATGCGGCCCTGCGGCACGTAGGCGAGGCCCCTGGCGACACGCTCGTAGCTCGGCAGCGTGCTGAGCTCTGCGCCTGCCATGCTCACCGAGCCACTCTTGGTCGGCACGATGCCCATCAGCGACTTCATCAGCGTGGTCTTGCCCATGCCGTTACGGCCCATGATCGCGACGATCTCGTTGGGCGCGACCGAGACGTTGAGGCCGTGCAGAACTTCGCTCTGACCGTAGGCGACGTGAAGATCCGAAATAGCCAGCATGAGCGCTCCTTATTTGTTGCGCATGATCTTGTCCGGAAACCGGACGCCACTTTCCGGGATCATGCGCTAGTGCCCGAGATAAACTTCGATCACTTTCGGATCGTTCTTGACCTTCTCCATCGTTCCCTCCGACAGGATCTGGCCCTGGTGCAGCACCGTGACCTTGTGAGCGATGTCCTCGACGAATTTCATGTCGTGCTCGATGACGAGCACTGAGCGGTCCTTGATGATGCGGTTCAACAGTTCGGCGGTCTTCGCGCGCTCGCTGACGCTCATGCCGGCGACGGGCTCGTCGAGCATCAGGAGTTCCGGATCCTGGATCAGCAGCATGCCGATCTCGAGCCATTGCTTCTGGCCATGGCTGAGCTGATCGGCATAAGTGTCGAGACGATCCTTCAGGAAGATCATCTCGGCGACTTCCTCGATGCGCTGCTTGACAGCATCATCGCGCTGGAAGACGAGCGAGCCGAACACAGTGCGGCCGCGCGGATAGGAAATCTCCAGATTCTCGAACACGGTCAGATCCTCGAACACCGACGGGGTCTGGAACTTGCGCCCGACGCCGGTCTGTACGATCTGGTTCTCCTTCAGCTTTGTCAGTTCCTTGCCGCGAAACTGGATCGAGCCTGAGGTCGCCTTGGTCTTTCCGCAGATCAGGTCGAGCACGGTGGTCTTGCCGGCGCCGTTGGGGCCGATGATGACGCGGATCTCGTTCTCCTCGACATAAAAGGAAAGATTGTTCACCGCCTTGAAGCCGTCGAACGACACCGTGAGCGCTTCGACCGCGAGCAGGAAGGGTTTAGGCTGGTGACCGATGAGCATGATCTATCTCCTCATTTCGCCAGTGTGGCATCGGCAACCGATATGACGGACGAGCATGATGTCCTCCTCACTCTGCCGGCGCACCGTCGGCGACCGAATTACTGGTCCAGTCGCCGGACTTCTTCTTGATCGAGCTGATCAGGCGATCGATGCGCGACTGGACGTGATCCGCCCAGATGCCCGACAAGCCGTTCGGGAAGGCCAGCACGACCGCGATGAACAGCGCGCCGAGGCCGAACAACCAGAGCTGCGGGAAGGATTCCGAAAGGCCGGTCTTGGCAAAATTGACCAGCAGCGCCCCCCACACCGCGCCGAAGATCGACGTCCGTCCGCCGACGGCAGTGTAGATCACCATTTCGATCGACGGCACGATGCCCACAAAGGACGGCGACATGAAACCGACATTGAGTGCGAACATGGCGCCCCCTATCGCTGCGAAGATCGCAGCCATGCAGAAGGCGAAGATCTTGAAATTGGCGACGCTGTAGCCGGAGAAGCGGACACGATCTTCCTGCTCGCGCATCGCCACCAGGATGCGGCCAAGCTTTGTCAGCCGGATGAACTGCGCGATCAGGATGCAGCCGAACAGCAGGAACACTTCAAAGAAGTATAGAACGACCTTGGCGTGGTCCGGCCTGATGTCCCATCCCTTCAGTGTACGCAGGTCGGTCATGCCGTTGATGCCGCCGGTATAACCCTGCTGCCCGACGATCAGAATGGTGAGGATGGCGGCGACGGCCTGGGTGATGATCGCGAAATAGGTGCCGCCGACGCGGCGCTTGAACATTGCCGTGCCGATGATCAGGGCGAAGAGGCCTGGGACCAGGATGATGGCGAGAACGGTGAAGGTGAGACTGTGGAACGGCTGCCAGAACAGCGGCAGCGCGGTGATCTGATTCCAATCCATGAAATCCGGAATGCCGGGCGTGGACTGGATCTTGGTGTTCTCGACGCTGGATGCCTCCAGCTTGAGGAACATCGCCATGCAGTAGCCGCCGAGGCCGAAGAACACGCCCTGCCCCAAGCTCAGGATGCCGCCATATCCCCAGCACAGCACGAGGCCGATCGCGACAAAGGCGTAAGTCAAATATTTCGCGACCAGATTGAGACGGAACACATCCAGCGACAGCGGCAGGATCACGAGCAGAACCAGGCCCAGTGCAACGAAGCCAATGAGCTCGGATCGATTGAAGAAGCGCGAGTTGATGATCATGATCGTGCTTTCTTGTTCTTACTTGCGAACCTTGAGGCTGAAGAGACCCTGCGGCCGCAACATCAGGATTCCGACGACGGCGAGCAACGTGAGAACCTTGGCCATCGAGCCCGACATGAAGAATTCGAGCGTCGATTGTGTTTGCGAAATCGAGAAGGCCGACGCGATGGTGCCGAGCAGGCTCGCGGCGCCGCCAAACACGACAACCAGGAACGTGTCGACAATGTAGAGTTGCCCCGAGGTCGGACCGGTCGAGCCGATCATGGTAAAAGCGCTTCCCGCTATCCCGGCGATCCCGCAACCGAGGCCGTAGGTGTAGCGATCGACTCTTTCGGTATTGATGCCGACGGCGCCGGCCATGATCCGGTTCTGCACGACAGCGCGGACCTGCCGGCCCCAGCGCGACTTGTAAATGACGTAGGCAACCGCGCACGTGATCGAAACGGTGAGACCCATCACGAAGATGCCGTTGATCGGCACCTCGATGCTGTCGGTCACCTTGAGCGATCCCAGCATCCACTGCGGCAGGTCGACGCCGACCTCGCGCGCGCGCCGAAGACGGAGCGATAGGCCTGCTGCAGTATGAGGCTGAGGCCCCATGTGGCGAGTAGCGTGTCGAGCGGGCGCTTGTAGAGGTGCCGAATCAGCCCCCACTCCACCAGCATTCCGAGCGCGCCGGAGGCGAGGAAAGCCAGCATCATCGCGAGAAAGAAATAGCCGCTGAAAAGACCTGGCAGATAGCTCTGGAACAGATTCGACGTCATCCAGGTGACGTAGGCCCCCAAGATCATGAACTCGCCATGCGCCATGTTGATGACGCCCATCTGGCCGAAGATGATGGCAAGGCCGAGCGCCATCAGCACGTAGACGGAGAACAGGATCAGGCCCGCAAAACCCTGCATGACGAAGATGGAGCCCAGATCGCCAATCGAATAGTCGCCGAACATCTGACTTCTCCGCCGGAGGAAGGTCCCGCGTCGCGAGCGAATTCGCGACGCGGGGTCGTGAAGCGCGGATTGACGGTCCACGCCAGGGAGCGGTTGGAACGTTGCGGGAAGGCTCCGGGCTTATTGGTAGCCCTTCGGGAACGGATCGGGCTCGATCAGATCCGCGGTCTCGAAGATCAGCTCGAACTGACCATCGAGCTTGGCGCGCCCGACGCGGGTCTTCGACCAGAGGTGATGGTTTTCGTGGATGCGCACGTAGCCTTCGGGCGCCTCCTTGAATTCCACGCCGGGCGAAGCGGCTGCGATCTTGTCGACGTCGAAGCTACCGGCCTTCTCGCAGGTCAGCTTCCACAGCCACGGGCCGAGATAGCCGGCTTGCGTCACGTCGCCGATCACGGTCTTCTCGCCCCACAACTTCTTGAACGCCGGAACGAACGCCTTGTTGTTGGCATTGTCGAGCGACTGGAAGTACTTCATGCAGGCATAGGCGCCCGCGATGTTCTCGCCGCCGATGCCGTCGATTTCATCTTCGGTCACCGAAATCGTCAGCAGCGCCTGCTTCGACAGGTCGACGCCGGCCGCCTTGAGCTGCTTGTAGAAGGCGACGTTCGAGCCGCCGACCACGTCGGTGAAGATGACGTCGGGCTTGGTCAGCTTGATCTTGTTGATCACCGAATTGAACTGGGTGCTGCCGAGCGCGTAATATTCCTCGCCGACGACCTTGCCCTTCAGTACGTTCTCGACGTGCTTGCGCGCGATCTTGTTCGAGGTGCGCGGCCAGATGTAGTCCGAGCCGATGAAGAAGAACGATTTGGCGCCCTTCTCCTTGGCGATCCAGTTCAGGCCGGCGAGGATCTGCTGGGTCGCTTCCTGACCAGTATAGATGACGTTCTTGGACTGCTCGAGACCTTCATAGAAGGTCGGATAGTACAGCATGCCGTTGTACTGCTCGACGACCGGCAGCACCGCCTTGCGCGATGCCGAGGTCCAGCAACCCATGATCGCTGCGACCTTGTCGTTGACGAGAAGCTTCTTGGCCTTTTCCGCAAAGGTCGGCCAGTCGCTGGCGCCGTCTTCCTGGATGAACCTGATCTTGCGCCCGAGCACGCCGCCGGCGGCGTTGATCTGTTCGATCGCGAGCTTTTCGGCTTGGATTGAGCCCGTCTCCGAGATCGCCATCGTGCCGGTGGCCGAGTGCAGGATGCCGACGGTGACCTCCGTATCGGTGACCGCGAGCCCCGTGGTGTTGACGGTGGCGGTTGCGGGACCTGCCCCGAATGAGGGCCGAGGAAGAATCGAGACGAGCGGCAGTGCCGCCGCGCCCATCAGCAGTTTGCGGCGAAGCGGAGACTGCAAGCCCTTGTTTGGTTCGTCTGACATGAGCACCCCATTTTTGTTCGAAACGCTTATCGGTCAGGCGAGGATTGCCCAGAATTGTGCACTGCACAGATACGTGGGATTGCGTATATTGCACCGCAAAATAGCGACGTAGTTTTTGGTACGGAGTTTGCTGGGCCAAGCGGGTCGGTCGAACTGGGCAGGAGCAGCAAGTGGCAGGGCGGCAGCGGATAGACCGCGTCAGGCGCCAATATAACCAATGGGTCGCCAACCAGACGCTGGAAGACTACGCGCTGCGCTTCACCGCCAAGAGCGCGCGGCGGTGGTCTGCCGCACGCGTCGCCAATACCGCGCTTGGCGCGATCTCCTTTCTGGCGCTGGAGGCGATCGGCGGCACCATTACGCTTAATTACGGCGCGGCCAACGCCACATCAGCCATTCTTGTCGTCAGCGTCATCATCTTCCTCTGCGGCCTGCCGATCGCCTATCATGCCGCAAAATGCGGCATCGATATCGATCTGCTGACCCGCGGCGCCGGATTCGGCTATATCGGCTCCACCATCACCTCGCTGATCTACGCCTCCTTCACCTTCATCTTCTTCGCGATCGAGGCTGTTATCATGGCCGCGGCGCTCGAGATGTGCTTCGGCATCCCGCGCCCGATCGGCTATCTCATCAGCGCCGTCGTCATCATTCCCTTGGTGACCTACGGCATCACCCTGATCAGTCGCTTTCAATTGTGGACGCAGCCGCTCTGGATCGTGCTTCACATCCTGCCCTTCGTGGCGATCGCCTACGCCAACCCGCAGTCGTTCACGGAGTGGCGCAAATTCGCGGGCGAACATGGCGACGCCGGCGGCCATCTCGATCTGCTGCTGTTCGGCACCGCCGCGTCGGTGGTGTTTTCGCTGGTTGCGCAGATCGGCGAGCAGGTCGACTTCCTGCGGTTTCTGCCCCGCGATCGTCGCACCTCGCGAACGTCGTGGTGGATCGCGCTGCTCAGCGCCGGCCCCGGCTGGATCATTTTCGGCGCGCTTAAGTTGCTCCTGGGCTCGTTTCTCGCCTACTTCGCGGTGAGCCATGGCGTCTCCAGCGAGCAGGCCGCCGAGCCGGCGCACATGTATCTCGAGGCCTTCCGCTACGTGTTGTCGCAGCCGGACATGGCGCTGGCGCTGACCGGCACCTTCGTCATTCTCTCGCAGATCAAGATCAACGTGACCAACGCCTATGCCGGCTCGATCGCCTGGTCGAACTTCTTCTCGCGGCTGACCCACAGCCATCCCGGCCGTGTGGTGTGGCTCGTCTTCAACGTTCTGGTGGCGCTGCTGTTGATGGAAATCGGCGTCTACAAGGCGCTCGAGCAGACATTGGCGCTTTATTCCAACGTGGCGATTGCCTGGGTCGGCGCGCTGGTTGCCGATCTCATCGTCAACAAGCCGCTCGGCTTGCGCCCGCAGCACATCGAGTTCAAGCGCGCGCATCTCTGCGATATCAACCCGGTCGGCGTCGGCGCGATGACGATCGCGACCATCGTGTCGATCTCTGCCTTTTACGGCCTGTTCGGGCCGACGGCGAAGGCGCTCTCCGCCTTCGTGGCGCTCGCGGTTGCCTTCGTCACCGCGCCCCTGATCGCCTGGGCGACCGAGGGCAAGTATTACATCGCGCGCAAGCCGAAGCGGAGCTGGCAGAACCTCGAATCGATCCAGTGCTGCATCTGCGAGCACTCGTTCGAGCCGGAGGACATGGCCTCCTGCCCGGCCTATGCCGGCCCGATCTGCTCGCTGTGCTGCTCGCTCGATGCGCGCTGCCATGATCTCTGCAAGCCGCACGCGCGCGCCGGCGCTCAGGTCTCGGACATGCTCGGGAAACTGTTGCCGGAGGCGATCTACGCGCGGATCAATTCGCAGTTCGGGCACTATCTAGGCGTGTTCGCGGTCTCCGCGGGTCTGGTCGGGCTGACGCTGGGGCTGATCTACCTGCAGACCTCGGCGGCAATGCCCGTCGAAAATTTTGCGCTGTCGGACGTACTGTGGAAGGTGTTCTTCGCGCTCACCATCATCATCGGCGTGGTGACATGGTTGTTCGTACTGGCGCAACAGAGTCGCCGCGCGGCGGAAGCGGAGACGCGGCGGCAGACCGCGCTCCTGATCCAGGAGATCGATGCGCATAAGCGCACCGACGCCGAACTGCAACGCGCCAAGGAAGTCGCGGAATCGGCAAACCTCGCCAAGAGCCGCTATGTGGTGGGGCTGAGCCATGAACTGCGCTCACCGCTGAACGCCATCAGCGGCTATGCGCAATTGCTGGAGCAGGATTTCAACCTCCCCGCAAAGCCTCGCGACCAAGTGCGCGTGGTCCGGCGCAGCGCCGACCATTTGTCGGGACTGATCGACGGCATCCTCGATATCTCCAAAATCGAAGCGGGCCGGCTTTATCTGTCGCGCGACGAGGTCCGCCTGAGCGAGTTTCTCGATCAGCTCGTCGGCATGTTTCGCGTTCAGGCCGCCGCCAAGGGTATCGACTTCATCTTCAAGCGGCCTTCGGTGCTGCCGCTCGTCGTCTATGCCGATGAGAAGCGGCTGCGGCAGGTTCTGATCAACCTGCTGTCGAATGCACTGAAGTTCACGCAGACCGGAAACGTGCAGTTCGTCGTGCACTACCGCAGCCCCGTTGCGGAGTTCGAGGTGATCGATACTGGGCCCGGCATCCAGCCCGACGACCTCGAACGTATCTTCGCACCCTTTGAACGCGGCGCGCTCGGCGTCTCGCAGCCGCAGACCGGCACCGGGCTTGGGCTGACCATCAGCCGCCTCCTGGCGGGCGTAATGGGCGGCGACATCAAGGTGACCAGCCAAGTCGGCAATGGCAGCACGTTTCGAGTAAAAATCCTGCTGTCGGAAGTCACGAATCCGACGCGCATCGCGCCGGTGGAGGCGCCGATCTTCGGCTATCACGGCCCCCGCAAGACGATCCTGATCACCGACGACGACCCGACCCACCGCGATCTTCTGCGCGAGGTGCTGACGCCGCTCGGCTTCATTTTGCTCAGCGCGCCCGATGGACCCGGCTGCCTCGCGCTGGCGCAGCATTGCCGGCCGGATTTGTTCCTGCTCGACATCTCGATGGCCGGGATGGATGGCTGGACGGTGGCGGAAACGCTGCGCGCAAGCGGCCATCACCAGGCGCGTATCCTGATGGTATCGGCGAGCGCGCTTGAAGCGCATGGCGCGCCGCTGGCGCAGCCGTTCCACGACGGCTACCTGATGAAGCCGATCGATATTCCCAAGCTGCTCGAAACCATCCGACAATTGCTCAAGATCGAATGGCAGTATGAGGCAGGCGATGTCCCTGCCCCGCATTGGAGGCCGGAGACCGGCTCGCGGCCGCCAGTGAAACATGTCGAGGAACTGATCGGGCTCGGGCAACTGGGCTACGTCCGCGCGATCCAGGTCAAGCTCGACGAGATCGGAAATGACTACCCCGAACATGCCGACTTCGTGTCGCAAATGCGCGCCTTGATCGACCGCTTCGATCTCGATCAGTACATGGCGACCCTGAAAGCCCTGCACAGCTATGATCACTGAACCAAAAAAGCGCGACGTCGCCCTCGTCGTCGACGACTCGCCCGAGACGCTGCGGCTACTGACCGATGCGCTCGACGGCGCGGGCATGACCGTCGTGGTCGCGCTCGATGGTGCTTCCGCCATGCGGATCGTCGACCAGATCACGCCCGACATCGTGCTGCTCGACGCTGTGATGCCGGGGATGGATGGGTTCGAGACCTGCCGGCGGCTGAAGCGCGACGCCGGGCTCGACCATGTTCCGATCATCTTCATGACGGGGCTGGCCGAAACCGAACACATCGTGCGCGGGCTCGAGGCCGGCGGCGTCGACTATGTGACAAAACCAATCGCGGTCGAGGAGATGCTGGCGCGCATCCGCGTCCATCTCGCCAATGCCCGCCTGACCCAGAGCGCGCGCGCCGCGCTCGATGTCTCCGGCCGCTATCTGCTCGCCGTGAATGCTGCAGGCAAGATCATGTGGGCAACACCGCAGGCGCAGAAGCTGCTCTCCGACTCGCTCGCCGCCGACGGTGACGATGACGTCGTGCTGCCCGAGCCGATTCCGCGATGGCTCGATGAGGCGCGCAAGGGTAAAGCCGCGGCAAAGGCCGCGGCCATGCCGACGCGTCACGGCACCGAGCAGCTTCGCCTGCAATATATGGGGAAGCTCGGCACGAACGAATTCCTGCTGCGGCTGGCGAAAGATTCCGGCGCGGAGGCGCCAGTGGAATTCTCCAGCGAGTTGGGGCTGACGACGCGCGAGGGCGAAGTGCTGTCATGGCTGTCCAAGGGCAAGACCAACCGCGACATCGCGCAGATCCTGGGACTCTCCCCGCGCACCGTCGACAAGCACCTCGAGCAGATCTACTCCAAGCTCGGCGTCGAGAACCGCACCGCCGCGGCGGCGATCGCGGTGAATGCGAAGAACAGGAGGGGGTGAAGGGGCTGGCTGCCGCTCCCTCTCCCCGCAAGAGCAGGGCGAAGGAGAAGAGCCGGCGCGTCCAATGTCCGTCATTGCGAGCGCAGCGAAGCAATCCATCGCTCCACAAGCGGAGGCATGGATTGCTTCGTCGCTTCCCTCCTCGCAATGACGCGGAGAAGTCAATGCGTCGCCGCTAGCTTCCGCCGTTCGGCATCGCTCGGCGCCATCTGCGTAATCAACCGCTTCAACTCCGGAATGCAGGAGCCGCAATTGGTGCCGGCTTTCAGCTTCGTCCCGATATCGGCCGCCGAACGCGCACCCGCTGCGATAGTGTCGCAAATCGTGTTGCGGCCGACGCCGAAGCAGGCGCAGACGATCGGGCCGGCGTTGGCGAGGCCGTCGATCGATTTTCCCGACAGCAGCATGCGGCGCTGGTCGTGGTTCAGCGTATCCGCGGCAAACAGGTCCTTGACCACGTTCCAGTCGCCGGCGTCGCGCGCCGGGCCGATGAACAGGCTGGTGTCGATACGGTCGCCGTCAAAGGATGCGGCGCGATAGACGCCGCCGCCAAAGTCCTTGTATTCCGCGAGGTCATCGTGCGCGATGGATTTCAGCCAGGATTGCCAGCCTGCGACATCGGCATTGTCGGCGAACAGGTAGCCATGGCCGCCTTTGACGGCAACGCGCGCCACCCAAGCATGCGCGGGCAGTTCGAGTGGCTTGCGCGACAACGCAAAGCCGCGGAAGACATATTCGTACGGCACGATCGAGGCCGGCGTCGCCTTGTTCTCGGGCTGGCCCGAGAACGGATCGGTGACGGGCGCCACCAGCGAGCCGACGCGTGCGCCGGTCGCATTGGCCTCGCTCCAGTGGATCGGCGCGAACAGCATGCCGCGCTGCTGGCGTTCGCTGACGATGACGCGGAGCGTGCATTGCCCATAGTCGGTGGTGACGCGTGCGAAGTCGCCGTCGGCGACGCCGTATTTTGCGGCATCGTCAGGATGCACTTCGACGAACGGCTCGGGCAGATGCTGGCCGAGCCGCGGGCTTTCCCCCGTGCGGGTCATGGTGTGCCACTGGTCGCGGATGCGCCCGGTGTTGAGCCGCAACGGCCGCGCCGCGCTGGTCTCGGTCCGCAGCGCCGGAATTTCCGGCGCGATGAAACGGGCTCTGAAATCGTTGGCGAAGAAACCGCCTTCGGCGAAGAAGCGCGCTTGCGGCTCGGTCCCCTGCCGGACCGGCCATTGCACCGGCGCCATTGCGTCGAAATCGCTGTCCGACAGCGACTGCAGCGCGCCGATATCGAAGTCGCGCGCGCCCGCGTTCTCGAAGGCCGAGAGCGCGGCGTGCTCGCGAAAAATATCCGCCGCCGAGGTGAAGCTGAAGGCCGCGCCGAAGCCGAGGCGCCTGGCGACTTCGCCCATGATCCACCAATCGGGCTTGGCCTCTCCTGGCGAGGGAAGAAACGCGCGCTGCCGCGAGATGCGCCGTTCCGAGTTGGTCACCGTGCCGGATTTCTCGCCCCAGGCCTGCGCCGGCAGCAGCACATGCGCGCCCGCGTCCACCGTGTCGTTCGAGATCACGTTCTCGGAAATCACGAACAGCTCGAGCTTCTTGAGGGCTTCGCGAACACCGTCCGCGTTCGGCAGCGACACCGCCGGATTGGTGCCCATCACCCACAACGCCTTGATCTCGCCGCGCGCAATCGCCTCGAACATCTGCACCGCCTTCAGGCCCTCATGGGTGGCGATGCGCGGCGCCTTCCAGAACCGCCGCACGCGATCGATATCCGGCGGCGTGAATCCCATATGGGCGGCGAGCTGGTTGGCGAGCCCGCCGACCTCGCGGCCGCCCATCGCGTTGGGCTGCCCGGTCAGCGAGAGCGGCGACGCGCCCGGCAGGCCGATCCGCCCGGTCGCGAGGTGGCAATTGAGGATGGCGTTGACCTTGTCGGTGCCCTGCGCCGATTGATTGACGCCCTGGGAATAGAGGGTGACCACGCGCGGCGTATTGGCAAACATCTGGAAGAATGTTGCGACGTCCTGCTCGGACAGGCCTGTCGCCAGCGCCGTCGCGCCGACGCTGCCGGTGATGCTGCGCGCGCGGGCGATGGCATCGTCGAAACCGGTGGTGTGGAGTTCGATGTAGTCGCGGTCGAGTACGCCGTTGCCCGCGAGGTAAACCAGCAACCCGCTGAACAGCGCCGTATCCGTGCCCGGCCTCAATCCCAGGAACAGATCGTCGTCGCCGACGGTGTCGGTCCGGCGCGGGTCAATCACGACGATGCGCGCGCCGCGCTTCTGCTTGTTGGCGATCATGCGCTGGTACAGCACCGGATGGCACCAGGCCGCGTTGGAGCCGACCAACACCAAGAGGTCGGCCTCGTCGAGGTCCTCGTAACACCCCGGCACGGTGTCGGCGCCAAAAGCGCGGCGGTGGCCGGCGACGGAAGAGGCCATGCACAGCCGCGAATTGGTGTCGACATTGGCGCTGCCGACAAAGCCCTTCATCAGCTTGTTGGCGACGTAGTAGTCTTCCGTCAGCAACTGGCCGGAAAGATAGAACGCGACCGCGCCCGGACCGTCGCGCGCGATGATGTGCTGAAACCTGTGCGCGACATGGTCGAGCGCGTCGCTCCAGGCGACCCGCTCCATGGTTCCTTTGCCGCAGCGGATCATCGGATAGAGCAGCCGGTTCGTCAGCCCGAGCGTCTCGCCAAGCGCCGAGCCCTTCGAGCACAGCCGGCCGAAATTGGCGGGATGATCGGGGTCGCCCGAGATCGCCGCCCCGCCCCGCCCGTCCGGCGTCGCCAATATGCCGCAGCCGACGCCGCAATAGGCGCAGGTGGTTTTGACAGCGCGGAGATCGGGATCGACAACCGTCATGTAAGCAATCCGATCATGCCGCCTCGGAACGGATCGCGAGCGAGCGGCCGAACATCATGTCGGCGCGAATTCGGGCCGTCGGTTGACGGGTGCGGATCAATTCGAGATACCAGAGCGCGTCGGCGACATCGCCGATCAGCACCGCGCCGGTCAATCGCCCATCCGCGATCACGAGCTTCTTGTAAGTGCCGTGGTTGATGTCGGAGAGCACGATGGCCTCGCTGCCGTCGCAGCCCATAAAATCACCGGCGGAGAACACGCTGACGCCGGAAACTTTCAGATTGGTCGCAACGATGCTTCCGCTGTACGACGCTACACGCCCGGCGAGATGCCGCGCCAGCACCCTCGCCTGTTCATAGGCCGGCTCGACCAGGCCGTAGCAGAGGCCGCGATGCTCGGCGCACTCGCCGATGGCGAAAATACCGGAGGCGCCGGTTTGCAGATGATCGTCGACCACGATGCCGCGGTTGACAGAGATACCGGCTTCCCTGGCGAGCGCGATGTTCGGACGAATGCCTGCGGCAAAGATCACGGCGTCGGCCTTAAGCAGGCGTCCGTCCGCCAGTTCGACGCCTTCAACCTGCGTCTCGCCATGAATTCTCGCCGTGTTGGCGTTGAGAAGAATTTCGATGCCCTTGCTCTCGACGAGGGACTTCAATAGCGCCGCCGCAGGCGCGTCGAGCTGTCGCTCCATCAGGCGGTCCATGAGATGCACCAGCGTCACCGGCGCGCCGGCCTTGGCGAGGCCATAGGCCGCCTCTAGGCCCAATAGTCCCCCGCCAACCACCACCACGCGCTTTTTCTGCGCGGCCAGCGTCAGCAGCAAGTCAACGTCGCGGCTGTCGCGGAACGTATGCACGCCGGCGAGATCGGCGCCGGGTACATTCAACCGCAGCGGCGACGAGCCTGTGGTCAGCACCAGTTTCGAGAACGGAATGCTCTCGTCGTTCTCGATCTTGAGCTCGCGGCGACCGACATCAATCTCGGTCGCCACGCAGCCATACTTCAGGGTGACGCCGCGGTCGCGCCACCAGGACGCCGGCCGCAGCTCGATGTCCTGCGAGGTGGTCTCGCCGGCCAGCACTGACGACAGCAGCACGCGATTGTACGCAAGCCGTGGTTCGTCGCCGATCACGGCGACGGCGTAGCGGCCCAAGGCCACCTTGGCGAGTTCATCGACCAGACGGGCAGCGGCCATGCCGTTGCCGACGATGACAAGCGGTTCGCTCATGGCACGTCCTCACCTAGCCGCTTTCGTACGGACCTACGCCGCCTCGACGAAGCGATGCCGCTCGTAGAGGAATTCGAGCACGCGTTGCCGGCACTTGAGGTAGCCGGGGTTGGTCGCGAGCTCGAGTCGCTTGCGCGGACGAGCCAAAGGCACTTCCAGCACCTCGCCGATCCGCGCGCTCGGGCCGTTGGTCATCATCACGATGCGGTCCGACAGCAGCACGGCCTCGTCGACGTCGTGCGTGATCATCACGATGGTGTTGCCAAGCTTCTGGTGCAGCGCCATCACCGAGTCCTGCAGGTGCGCACGTGTCAACGCGTCAAGCGCACCGAACGGCTCGTCGAGCAAAAGCACTTTCGGCTCCATCGCCAGCGCACGGGCAATGCCGACGCGCTGCTTCATGCCACCTGAAATTTCCGACGGGCGCTTGTCCTTGGCGTGCGCCATCTGCACCAAATTGAGATTGTGCATCACCCAGGCGTCGCGCTCCGTGCGGCTCTTGGTCGACGAAAACACCTTGTCGACGCCGAGCTTGACGTTTTCGTACACCGTCAGCCACGGCAGCAGGCTGTGGTTCTGGAACACCACCGCGCGATCCGGTCCCGGCGAATTGACCTCGCGGTTCTCCAGCAGCACGCCACCATTTGTGGCGCCGGTGAGGCCGGCGACGATATTGAGCAGCGTTGACTTGCCGCAGCCGGAATGGCCGATGATCGAGACGTACTCGCCCTTCTCGATCGTCAGGCTGATGTCCTTCAGCACCTCGGTCGTGGCATTACCGCGAGTGAAGGTCTTGTCGATGTGGTCGAGCTTCAAATAGGCCTGCATGACATGTTTTCCTTCAATTCGCCGCGGTACCGTGGGTCACGAACTTGGCTAGTCCCGCGATCATGCGGTCGAGCACGAAGCCGATGATGCCGACATAGAACAGCGCCAGGATGATTTCGCTGATGTGCGAGGAATTCCAGGCGTCCCAGATGAAGAAGCCGATGCCGACGCCGCCGATCAGCATTTCCGCCGCGACGATCGCAAGCCACGACAGGCCGATGCCGATGCGCAGGCCGGTGAAGATGTAAGGCGCCGCCGCCGGGATCATGATCTTCCAGAAAAATTCCAGCGGATTGAGCTGCACCACCGCCGCGACGTTGCGGTAGTCCTGCGGGATGTTGCGGATGCCGACCGCGGTGTTGATGATGATCGGCCAGACCGAGGTGATAAAGATGACGAAGATCGCCGACGGCTGTCCATCACGGAACGCGGCCAGCGACAGCGGCAGCCAGGCCAGTGGCGGAATGGTGCGCAGCACCTGGAACAGCGGATCGAGTCCGCGCATCGCCCACACCGATTGTCCGACCAGCGTACCCAGCGCGATGCCGACGATGGCGGCGATCGAATAGCCATACGCGACGCGCTGCAGCGAGGCGGACAGATGCCAGAACAGGCCCTTGTCGATGCCGCCATTGTCGAAGAACGGATCGAAGATCAGTTCCTTAGTGTCTTTGAAGACGCGCGACGGCGGCGGCAGGGTCGAGCCGGTGCGACGGCAGACCAGCTCCCAGAACAACATCAGGAGCGCTAGCACGATCAGCGGCGGCACGACGCGTACCGCGATCTCCTTGCCCACCTTGACGTATTTTTCGGCACGCGGCGCCGGCTTCGGCGTCATCGTCACCACCGGCGCCGCAGAGGTCGGCGAAGCGGTCGGAATGGCCACCGCGGTGGCTTCAGCTTTGATCGCAGGCATCGTCATTGAAAATGCATCTCCGTGTTCAATGAGCGGGCCGCCCGCAACCGCGCGCAGCCCGGGCTTGATCAGACTTCAACGCGCTTAATCGAAAGGGACTTCAGGTACGCAGCCGGGTTTTCCGGATCGAACACCTTGCCGTCGAAGAAGGTCTCCTTGCCGCGCGAGGTCGAAGTCGGAATCTCTGCGGCGGGGACGCCCAGCGTCTTGGCGGCTTCTTTCCAGAGATCCTCACGGTTGACCTTGGCGACCAGCGCCTTGCTGTCGAAGCCCGCTTCGTATTTGCCCCAACGGATATCTTCCGTCATGAACCAGAGATCGTGGCTCTGGAACGGATAGGAAGCGAAGTCGCGCCAGTACTTCATGATGTGCGGCGAATTCTCGACGACCTTGCCGGGGATGCCGTAGTCGAACTTGCCCGCCGAACGGTCATAAACGTCGTCGACAGGACAATTCATCCACTGCCGCTTGCCCATGATGGTGGCGAGCTCTTTCTTGTTCTCAGCCTTGTCGGCCCATTGCTGCGCCTCCATCACAGCCATCAGGATCGCCTTGGCGGCCTTTGGATACTTGTCGACCCAGGCTGCGCGCATGCCGAGCGACTTCTCCGGATGCTTGTTCCAGAGCTCGCCGGTGTTGACCGCGGTGTAGCCGATGCCCTGGTTGATGAGCTGCAGATTCCAGGGTTCGCCAACGCAGAAGGCATCCATCGTGCCCACTTTCATGTTGGCAACCATCTGCGGCGGCGGCACCACGATGGTCTCGACGTCCTTGTCGGGATCGATGCCACCGGCGGCGAGCCAGTAACGGATCCACAGATCGTGCGTGCCGCCCGGGAAGGTCATCGCAATCTTGGCCGACTTGCCGGCGGCCTTCTTCTGCTCGAACACGGCTTTGAGCGGTGAAGAGTCAGTCCCGATCTTGAGGTTGGCATACTCCTTGGCAATCGAGATGCACTGCGCATCGAGATTGAGCCGAGCCAGAATGTACATCGGCGTCGGCACGTTGTTTTGCGTCACCTTGCCGGCCGAAATCAGATAGGGCATCGGCGTCAGGATGTGCGCGCCATCGATGCCGTTGCCTTCCGAGCCGAGCACGAGGTTGTCGCGGGTGGTGCCCCACGATGCCTGCTTGGCGACCTCGACGTCGGGCATGCCGTGCTTGGCGAAGAATCCCTTGTCCTTGGCGACGAACAGCGGCCCGGCGTCGCTGAGCGCAATGAACCCGAGCGTCGCCTTGGTCACTTCCGGACCCGCGCCTTGCGCAAACGCGCCGGCCGGGAAATTCAGCTTCGCCGCGGCGAGTAACGCCGCCGTGCCGCCGGTGGCCTTGAGGAGCTGGCGGCGGCTGAAACCGCGGCGTGAGGTCGGATGGGTAGGCTTCGTCATGGGCGTCGTTGTCCTTTGCGTCGGTGCGTTGAACGGGGCCGTCCGATTGGTGTCACCGCGCCAGGCGCAGAAGGGCGCGTTCCAGGGAGGCCCCGGAATGGCGGCGTCACAATTCGGATGAGTGGTCTCGAGGGACGGCTTCAATGGCGTCGACACAAGCTATTCAAGCTTCGTGCCAAGCCTCCCGCAGCGCAAAAATTATAATTATATCAATGTATTATTCATCTACCGCCGCTAAATCCGGCAACCAAAGAGAAACCGGTTCCGCATCCAAAATTTGCGATTCGCCCAATTCTTGTGCGGCGCACAAGAATTGGGCAAGCACAGAAACAGACGGCTTACGCGTCCTCTGAGGTCTTCGCCATCATCGGTTTCGGCGCGCTTCCCTCGCCTGGCTTCATGCGGAATTCGTAGCTCATCAGGTGCCACGGCTCGCCCGCGGGCTTGCCGTCCGGCATCGTCGGATCGGTACGCTTTTCGATTCTGGCGACCAGCTCGTCCTTGACCCCGAACACCACGTCGGAATCGAGATATTTGTCGCCGTCGATGAAGACGTGGGTGATCAGCGGCTGATAGCCGGGCGCATCGACCAGGAAATGCACGTGCGCCGGCCGCATCGGGTGACGGCCGGTCTGCACGATCATCTCGCCTACCGGACCGTCGGTCGGAATCGGGTAGCTGCACGGCAGGATGGTGCGGAAGAAGAACCTTCCATCGGCATCGGTAATGAAACGCGCCCGCGACGACGGCCCTTCAGTCGCATAAGCCGGCTTCTGGGAATCATAGAAGCCGTCATCGTCGGCATGCCAGATGTCCACCGGCACGCCGGCCAGCGGCTTGCCCTCGAGGTCGGTGACGCGGCTCTGCACGAACATCCGCTCGCCGGGTAGCGTCGCCGAAATATCGGTGCCGTGTGGCATCACCTTGTGCTCGCCGACATAGAACGGGCCGAGCACCGTGGTCTCGGTGGCGCCCTCGCGCTCCCGGTGGTTCACGGCATCGACCAGCATCGATACGCCGAGCACGTCGGACAGCAGAATGAACTCCTGCCGGATCGGGGTGCACTTCTGGCCGGTCCGCGTTAGAAAATCGATCGCATATTCCCATTCCTCGAAGGTGAGGTCGGTCTTGCGGACATAGTCGTGGAGTGATTTCACCAGTTCCTGAAGCAGGAATTTGGCGCGCGTATCCGGCGTATTGTCGAAGCTGCGGATGACGGCGGCGGTCAGTTCGGTCTCGCTGAATTGGCGCATTTTTGCTGTCCTGCGGAGATATGCGATGGCTGGAGTCAGCCTATATCACCCTTCCAGCCCACAGAAGCACGGGCCGTTGGAACACGGGACACTTTTCGGCTATCAAGGCCGCAGTCGCCAGCCGGAGATGCCGATGTTAGCCCCCGCCTCGCCCGAATCCGCCGGAATGTCCAAGGCGGCCCTCGATCGCCTCGAAAATCATCTGAAGCAGCGTTACATCGATGCCGGCCGCTTCCCGGGGACTCAGCTCCTGATCTATCGCCGCGGCAAGGTCGTCCATTCGTCCGCGCAGGGCTTTGCCGATCTCGAGCGCAAGGTGCCGGTCAAGGACGACACGATCTTCCGCATCTATTCGATGACCAAGCCGCTCACCTCCGTCGCCTTCATGATGCTGGTCGAGGAAGGCCACGTCGCGCTCGATGAGCCCGTGCACAAATACATTCCGGCATGGAAGAACCTCGGCGTGTTCGTGGCCGGTACGCACCCGGCCTTCCTGACCCGACCGCCGTCACGGCCGATGCTGATCGTGGATCTGTTGCGGCACACCTCCGGCCTGACATACGGCTTCCAACAACGCAGCAACGTCGATGCGGCCTATCGCGAGAACAAGATCGGCGAAGTCATCAAGGCCGGCACGCTGCAAAGCATGATCGACGACCTTGCAAAAATTCCGCTGGAATTTTCGCCGGGCGAGGCCTGGAATTATTCCGTCGCCACGGACGTGATCGGCTATCTCATCGGTTTGATCAGCGGCAAGCCGTTCGAGCAGTTTCTGAAAGAGCGCATCCTCGATCCGCTCGGGATGAATGATACCGACTTCTTCGTGCCCAAGGACAAGGCGCATCGGTTCGCGGCGTGTTACTCGGCCGATCCGCAAGGCGGCTTCAACCCGCTCGCCGCAGAGCGCAAGGGCACGTTGACGCTGCAGGACGACCCGGCGACGAGTTCATTCCTGTCGCCGCCCTCCTTCATCTCCGGCGGCGGCGGCCTGTGCTCGACCACGGCCGACTATCTCACTTTCTGCCGGGCGCTGCTCAATGGCGGCGAGCTCGGCGGTATCAGATTGTTAGGTCCGAAGACGCTGAAGCTGATGACGTCCAACCATTTGCCCGGCGGGGTCGACCTGCCGACGATGTCGCGCTCGCTGTTCTCGGAAGCGGCCTATAACGGCATCGGCTTCGGGCTCGGCTTCGCCGTCACCATGAACCCGGCGCAGACCTTGATTGCCGGCAGTCCCGGCGAGTTCAACTGGGGCGGTGCGGCGACAACGTCGTTCTTCATCGACCCGGTGGAAGAACTGATCACGATCTTCATGACTCAGGTGCTGCCGTCGAGCGCCTATCCCTTGCGGCGCGAGCTGCGCACCATGGTGTATGCGGCGATCACCGACAGCAATCTTTGAGGTCGGCGGCCGGGCCACACGGCGGAACCCGGCCGCTTCTCCAGTCGGCTGAATATCTTACGTATCCTCTTATTATTCTTGGCGAAGTTCGGCGGCTTCTCCTATGCTTGCCCCGATTGGCGCCGATCCGGGGCTTGCGTTGCCGAAACTCTCACTGCCAGTGCGTCTTGTTCTTCTGGTCGCGGGAACAACGCTGCCGTTGATTATTTTCGCCGCCGGCATCGTCTTCAACCATTACAAGCAGGACCGCCAGAACGCGACGCAACGGGTCCTTGAAACGGTTCGCAGCATTCGCCTCGTGCTCGACTCGGAGATGCAGCGGATCACCGGCGCACTCCAGGTGCTATCGCTGACAAACGCACTGCGCGACGGGGATTTCGAGGCATTCCGCCGCATCTGCCAAGGCTTCCTCGACCAGTATGGCGAAGGCGGCGTCGTGCTGGTTGCGAACCGCGAAGGCCGTCAGGTGTTCTCTTCGCTGACGACTGATACGGCAAACCTGCCGTTGCGCAACAACCTCGCCCTGGTCGGGAGGGTCTTTGCGGAGAAGAAGCCGGTCTATTCCAACCTGTTCTTTGGGTCGGTGAAGAAGCGGCTGATCGTAACGGTCGAAGTGCCCGTCATCGTCGATGGCGAAGTACTCTACGACATTTCCTTCAGTCCACCGATCGAGATTTTCCAGGCGATGGTCGAGCAGCAGCGGCCGAGCAAGGACTGGACGATCTCGATCTTCGACGGCGAAGGCACCAATTTCGCGCGCGTGCCTAACCCACAGGATACTGTCGGCAAGCGTGCATCGCCCTCGCTCTATACGGAGATGTTCAACAATCCGGAAACCACCCTGCCGACGGTATCGCTCGAGGGCGTGCGGCTGATTACGAGCTTTACCCGCTCCTCGCTCACCGGCTGGACCGTTGCCGCCGGCGTGGCCGAAAGCTCGCTGGTCGCGCCGCTCTGGCGCAACCTCGCGATCACGAGCGTAATGGGTGCCATACTGCTGATGGTTGGGCTCGCGTTCGCGGTGCGGATGGCAACCCAGATTGCCCGCGGCGAGATGCTCCACAATCTCCTGATCGAGGAGCTCAACCATCGCGTCAAGAATACGCTCGCGGTCCTGCAGTCGATCGCCACCCAGACCTTCCGCAGCGCGAGCCGGGCGGAGCGCGAGAAGTTCGAGGGAAGGCTCGGCGCGCTGGCGGAGGCACATAATTTGCTCAGCCAGGAGAAGTGGCAGGGCGCGGAGCTGCGGGAAGTGATTGCGCGGGTGCTGCAGCCCTACCTGCTCAACAATCCGGAGCGGGTGCGGATGTTCGGACCGCGGGTCCCGCTGTCGCCGCGGCTCGCCGTCGTGCTGTCGATGATCGTGCACGAGATCGCAACCAATGCAGCTAAATACGGCGCGCTATCGAACGACACCGGAACCCTCGCGGTGGACTGGGAAATCCTCGAAGAAAGCGACGGGCGCAAGTTGCGGTTGATCTGGACCGAGGCAGGCGGCCCACCCGTCACGGCACCGGTGCAGCGTGGCTTCGGCTCGCGGCTGATCGAGCGCAGCGCACGCGACCAGCTCGGCGGCGAAGCAACCGTCGACTTCCTGCCGCGCGGCGTCGTCTACACCGTAAGCTGCGCGCTCGACAGGGAAGAATAGCTACTTAAGCATCTCCGGCACGATCAGGCGCGGCAGGAACAGCGATACGCTTGGCCAGATAATGACGGCGGCCAAGACCAGCAGCATCGGTATCAGCATGATCACAGTGTCTTTCAGCGCGTAGCGCAGCCGCACGCCGGCGATCGAGCACGCGATCATCAAGCACAGGCCATAGGGTGGCGTCACCAGTCCGAACGCCAGCGACACGATCGAGATGATCGCAAACTGAACGGGGTGCAGGTCGACCGACTTCGCTAAGGGCTCCAGCACGGTGCCGACAATTACGATCGCCGGAATGGCGTCGAGGAAACAGCCTACGACCAGGAAGCAGAACGCGATGAAGAAGCCGGCCGCGACCGCGCCCATGCCCCAGGTCGAAACGTTGGCCAAGAGCTCCTGCGGTATCTTGTAATAGGCCAATAGCCAGCCGAACGCGCTCGCGGTGCCGACGCAGAACAGCGCAACACCTGCCAGGCGCCCGGTGTCGAGTAGCGCCTTGTAGAGTTCGCGCGGTCCGGTTTCGCGGTAAAAGAACGCCGACAGCACCACGGAATAGAGCACGGCGACGCAGGCGGATTCGGTGGCGGTAAACCACCCGAGCAGGATGCCGCCGACGATGATGAACGGCGTCATCAGCGCCGGTATCGATCGCCAGATGGCGTAGCCGATGTCGGCCCAGCTCGATTTCGGGTAGGTCGGATAGCCGCGGCGCACCGCGTAGACATGGACGGTGGCCATCTGCGCGCCCGCGATCAACAGGCCCGGGACGATGCCGGCCAGATACATCGCTGCGATCGAGGTCGAGATCAATCCGCCCCAGACGATCATCAGGATCGAGGGTGGGATGATGACAGCGAGCACCGCCGATACCGCCGTGATGGCGATCGAAAACGAAAGGTCGTAACCTTCCTTGGTCTGGGCATCGATGAAGATCTTGGACTGGCTTGCGGCATCCGCAGTGGAAGAGCCGGAAATGCCGGCAAAGAATACCGACAGCACGACATTGATCTGCGCCAGCGAGCCCGGCCAATGCCCGACCATCGAGCGCGACAACGCCACCAGGCGGTCGGTGATGCCGCCGATGCCCATCAGGTTGGCGGTCAAGAGGAAGAAGGGCACGGCGAGCAGGATGAACGAGTTGTAGGCGTTGAAGGTCTCCTGCGCGAGCGACATCATCGACAGGCGGGGTTCGATCAGCAGGATCGGTACGCAGGCAAGACCGAGCGCAAACGCCACCGGCACGCGCACGATGAGCAAGCCAACGAAAACGCCAAACAGGACCAGTGCGGCCTCTCCGGCGGAAAGTACATTACCGTTCATCGGCTCGCCCCGACCAGAATTTTCAATTCGTCGATGATCTGTTCGCCTGCAAAGACGATCCACGTCACACCCGCCACGGGCCATGCGACATGAATCATCCAGAGCGGTAGATCGGCCAGTTCCGACGTTCGGTTCCAGGCGAACCGCGTGAATTCCAGGCCAGCCCACACGAATACCAGCGCCATCGCCAGCACGCCGAGGCGCGCGACGATCCGCACCGCGGCTTCCGCCCGCCGCGACAAGGTGGGCCAGACGTCGACCTCGAAATGCTGCGCCTCCCTGATTCCGACCATGGCGCCGATCATAATGGTCCAGATGAACAGGAAACGCGCCATCTCCTCGGTCCAGATGTAGGACGGAATGAACGGCGTGTAGCGCGAGATGACCTGCAGGGTGACCGGAACGACCAGAATGCCGACACATGCCGCGAGCAGGATTTCGAGTAATTTCGCATAGGCCGCCGTCGCTCGTCGCCACAGCGACGGGTTCGGCGGCATCGACATTTCAGTCATCATGGCTCCGGAAGGTAACGATCACGGAATGGGGCAAGCCCCATGGCTTGCCCCACCTCCTGTCGCTCGGCGCGACAATTATCAGGCGACGTTGATCTTCTCGAAGATGGCCTCGGCGCCGATTTCCTTGGCATAGGTGGCCATCACGGGATCGGCCAGCTTCTTCATGGCGTCGCGCTCTTCGAACGGAACGCGCTTGAGCTTGCCGGCCTTTTCCAGCGTATCGAGCTTGACGACCTCCTCGCTCGACTCCAGTTGACGGCCATAATCGCCGGCTTCCTTGCCGGCCTTCATGATCGCGTCCTGCAAGTCCTTCGGCAGGGTCTTCAACGTCTTCACCGAGAAGCAGATCGGCCGGATCGATACTGCGTGCTGCGTCAGATTGAGGTGCGGGGCGACTTCGTAGAACTTCATCGCCTCGACGCCGGCGGCCTCGTTTTCGCCCGCCGAGATCACGCCGTTCTGGATGGCGTTGTAGACCTCGTTGTAGGCGATCACCGTCGGGCTCATGCCGACGGCTGCAAACGTCTTCGACCAGATCGGAGCGCCCTGCACGCGCACCTTGAGGCCTTTGAGATCGGCGAGGTTCTTGAGCGGCTTGTTGGCAAAGATGTTGCGAATGCCGCCGCCCGCATAGCCGATCAGGACGACCTCCGCCTTGGTCGCGATTTCGTCGGCCACAGGTGCCAGAATATTCTTTTCGACCACCTTATTCATGTGCTCGATGCCCTTGAACACAAAGGGTGCATCGATGAAGGGAGCCGCCTTGGCGAAGGTCGACATGTGGGCCGGCGAGACGATGCCGTAATCGACTGCCTTGCCCTGCGACATGTACTCGAAATACTGCTTCTCGAGACCGAGCGACGAATTCTTGTGCAGCGTGAAGTTGACCGGCTTGCCGTAGTACTTCTTTACCAGCTCTTCGAACCTGGTCAGCGCCTTGGTGAAGGCGTGATCGTCGTTGAACTGCACCGCCCCGTTGAGGGTAACGGGCGCCTGTGCCCTGACGATCGATGGCACGCCCAGGACGCCGGCCGCAGCCGTCGCACCAAGGCCCGCAAGTAGGGTTCTTCGTTTCATAGCTTCCTCCCCAGTAACGCCCGTCCCTTGTAAGCGGGACTTTGGCCTGGCCGACGACGCGGCCACTACCGCAAAGCGTATGCAAAACGGTGCGATGGTGGAAGCCAATTTAAGTAGTACCCCAGGCCAATAAGCCGCAGACGGCCAGGCCGATGATTGCAGCTATTTTGGGCAAATCCCGGCTCGAGCCGAGCCTTGCGTTCCCCAGCGCCAAGAGCCGTAAAGCGCCCGACACGGCATCGCGGTATGGGCGTCGCCGCGCGACATCGGTCTATCCGTGGATGCCGCCGGCACGGTGCAACCGACACGCCGCAAATATTGCGCGATGTCGGATCCGGCCCGTCCCGCGTGCAAGGCGTTCCCTTCGAATGAGGCTGCGCCATATCGATTTGCAGAATTCCGATAGCGTGGCGAGCGCGCGGCTTGCTGCTATTTCCCAGCACGACAGATCCGAAAGCGGAGCTGAACTCTGCTGCATTTTATCAGGCATCAGTGTCCGCGGAAACTTTTAGCAACACCGCCGATGCGCTGCGAACGACTGCACGATCAGCCCGCGCTCCCCGTAGAAATCCGGTACTTGATCGCGACACAGTAAGCATGCCGGCCAAAATCTGTGGCCATTGAACTCGCGGTGGTTGTGGTTTGTCGAATATTTTGCCAAATGTAATGGGCGGGGTTTTGTCAACACGCCCCGGGCGCCGACAGCTTTAGGTAGTTGGCGGCGCCGGTATCAGGATGCTTCCAATGCGCAAAAGCGTTTGGCTACCATCCCGCAATCTCTCAGGAATTCCGTGGTTCCCTATACCAACTCACGGACCGGACTGACTTTAACGCGGTACATATGGATGAGCCCCTGGCCTACTTTTGCCAGGGTTTCCCGAATTGAAGGACGGTAAAACCAGAATGAACAGATCAGCAGCGAAAAAGATGAAACAGCGCAGCGCCGGCAAACCCGATATCGAATTGGGCAAGCGGATTCGCCTGCGGCGTGTGGAACAGAAAATCTCGCAAGCGGAGCTTGGCGACAAGCTCGGCGTCAGCTTCCAGCAGGTTCAGAAGTACGAGAAGGGCGTCAATCGTGTCGGCGCTGCTCGTCTTCAGCAAATCGCTACCGCGCTCGACGTGCCGGTGACGTTCTTCTACGACGGCGACGGCAAGGCGCGGGAAGTCGAGAGCCTGCTCTTCCTGGACAGCGCGTTCAGCCTGAGGCTGCTTCGTGCCTACAGCAAGATCAAGGACCAGACTGTACAGCGTCAGTTGGTGTCGTTGATGGAATCGATCGCCGCCAACGAGGGCTAGGCATAATCTCGCCTGGATCGCAGCACCGCGGACCCGATCATTCGCGCGAGAAATCGCCGGGTAGCCTGTTGCTGCGCTGGGCCAAATCTTGAGCTGGCCGGGACCATACCCGTGCGACGCCATCAGGATGGGGATGGCGGAGTCCGGACGCACCGCAGCGAAAAGCCGACGCGGCAGGTCTCTGACGACTACCGCTGGTCGCACGTGCAAAGGCGGCAATTGACCTCGGCGCGACGCTTGTCCGACAATGGACGAAGCCTCACGCGTGAAAGCCGCAACCGATGCTCGACATCGCCAAAACTGCCGAAATATCCTATGCCGACGGCAAGATCCTGCAGAGCGTCAGCGATGGCGTCGGCGTCATCACCTTCAACAATCCCGACAAGCGCAATGCGATGTCGCTCGAAATGTGGGAAGGCCTGGGCCACGCGCTGACCGAGCTGCGCGACGACGCCGACGTGCGCGTCGTGATCCTGGTCGGCGCCGGCGACAAGGCCTTCGTCTCGGGCGCCGACATCAGCCAGTTCGAAAAGACTCGCCATAATGCGGCGGCGTCGGAAGAATATTCCAAGCGGAGCGAGGCGCAACGCGCGCTGCTCGCAAGTTACCCCAAGCCGACGATTGCCTGCATTCGGGGATTTTGCCTCGGCGGCGGCATGCAGGTCGCGATGCTCACGGACATCCGGATCGCCTCCGACAACAGCCAGTTCGGCATTCCAGCCGCCAAGCTCGGCATCGCCTATGGCTATGACGGCCTCAAACATTTGGTCTCGCTGGTCGGGCCGTCCTGTGCGCGGCTCATCATGTACACGGGCATGCGGATCGAGGCCGCCGAAGCCCTGCGGATCGGGCTGGTCGACCGCGTGCTGCCGGACGGCGAATTATGGGACGCCACCATGGAGATCGCGCGCACCATCTCCGGCAATGCGCCGCTGGCGATCAAGGCCGCCAAGATCACCATCGCCGAGGTGCTGAAGGACGAAAGCAAGCGCGATATGGATGCGATCAAAGAGATCGGCCGCGCTTGTATGGATAGCGAAGATTTTCGCGAGGGCCGAACGGCTTTCATGGAAAAGCGCAAGCCGCAGTTCAAGGGGAAGTAACGCTCACAAAGGGCGAATGAGCGAAATCCTATCCGCGTCATTGCGAGCGAAGCGAAGCAATCCACTTCTCCGCTCCAACAACGGTGGGGCCGCCTTTTACAACGCAGCCAGCACCGCCTTCGTGATATCCGCCGTGCCGTTGTTGCCGCCGAACTCCATCGGCCTGATTCCTCCCGCATAGGCCTTGTCGACCGCGCGTTCGATGCGTTCACCGGCCTCAGTGGCGCTTTCCAGCCCGTGCTTGTCGGCGAGCCAGTCCAGCATCATCGCGGCCGACAAGATCATCGCGGTAGGATTGGCCTTGCCCTGCCCCATGATGTCGGGCGCGGTGCCGTGGCACGGCTGGAACACGGCGTAGCGGTCGCCGATATCGGCCGAGGGCGCCATGCCTAGCCCACCGATCAGGCCGGCGGCGAGGTCGGAGAGAATGTCGCCGAACATGTTCTCGGTCACCATCACGTCGAAATCCCAGGGCCGCTTCACCATCATCAGCGAGCAGGCATCGACATAGAGCCGGTCGGCCTTGACGTCCGGATGGCGCTTGGCGGCTTCATCGAACATCTCGCGAAAGAACGCGAACGCCCTGAACACGTTGGCCTTGTCGACGCAGGTCAGGCCGCCATTTGCCTTCCCGCGCGCCTTGCGGCGTTCGGCGAGGCGGAACGAGAATTCGAACAGCCGCTCCGAGGTCTTGCGGGTGATGACGAGCGTCTCGCGCGCCTCCGCGTCCGTGACGACGCCCTTGCCCATCGAGGCGAACAGGCCTTCGGTCGATTCCCGGATCAGCACGAGGTCGATGCCGCGCTGATCGGCGCCGACGATCGGGCTCGGCACGCCCGGGATCAGCCGCGCCGGGCGCACGCCGGCATAGAGATCGAAATGGAAGCGCAGTTCGATCTGCGGGGCGATCTCGGTGTTGTCAGGGTAGCGTACCGACGGCAGGCCGCAGGCGCCGAGCAGGATGGCGTCCGCCTCTTCGCACAGCCGCACGGTGCTGTCGGGCATGGATTTTCCGGTCGCGAGATAATTGTTGGCGCCGGCCGGTGCCTCGGTGAAGCGAAACTTCAGCTCGCTCGTCGCCTCGATCTTGCGCAGAACTTCCAGCGCCGGCGCCATCACTTCAGGGCCGATGCCATCGCCGCCGAGCACGGCGATGTGGAGTGCGTTATTCGCGGACATGGGGGTTCCTTAGAGTGTTCGGACAGAGGTATTCCCGTCATTGCGAGCGAAGCGAAGCAATCCATCTCGCGGTATCACGGATCGATGGATTGCTTCGTCGCTTCGCTCCTCGCAATGACGGCGGGGCTTCTACGGCGTCAGCACCGCGCGGCCGACCAGTTTGCCCTTCTGCAAATCGGCGAGCGCTTCGTTGGCTTTCGCGAGCGGCATCGTCGTCACTGGAATCGGCGCGATCATCTTGTTTCGAACGAGCTCGAGCAATTCCTTGGTCTCGCGTAGGTTGCCGACATAGCTGCCCTGGATCGTGATCGCCTTGATCGGGATCAGCGGCAACGCAAAGGTCGCGCCGCCGCCGAACAGGCCGACGATGACGAGCTTGCCGCCCTTGGTGAGGCAATCGAATCCAAGCTGCGTGGTCTGCGCGTTGCCGACGAGATCGATCACGGCGCGAATGGGTTCGCCGGCCTTTTTCGCGAGCTGCTCCAGCGCGTCCGGCGCCTTGCCGTCGACGGTTGCAAGCGCACCGGCGGCCTCGGCCGCTTCGCGCTTGCGCGCATCGATGTCGACGACGATGGCGCCCTTGCCGCCCATCGCCTTTAGCAGCGACAGCGCCATCAGGCCGAGGCCGCCGGCGCCGAAGATGACGATCGGCGAGTTGAACGCGAATTCGACCTTCTTCAGCGCGCTATAGGTGGTGACGCCGGAACAGGCATAGGGCGCGGCGGTGACGGGATCGAGTCCCTTCAGGTTCAACAGATATTTCGGGTTCGGCACCGTCATGTGGTCGGCATAGCCGCCGTCGCAATAGACGCCGAGCGAGTTCGGCTTGACGATGCACATGTTCTCGTCGCCGCCCACGCAGGTAGCGCATTTGCCGCAGCCGAGCCAGGGATAGACCAGCGCGACGTCACCGACCTTGAGATCGCCTTTGTCGGCAGCGGTAACGTCGGGCCCGAACGCCACGACCTCGCCGACCGTCTCGTGGCCCATCGTGCGCGGCAGCGATACGCCGCGGTCCTTCAGCGACAGCGGCTTGCGGCCATGGCCGAGATCGTAACCGCCTTCCCAGATGTGGAGATCGCTATGGCAGACGCCGGCGGCCTTCACCTTGATCAGCACCTGCGTATCCGTGGGCTGCGGCGTCTCCTGATCCACCTCTTTCAGCGGTGCGTTGAACTCAGCGACCTGAAAACTCTTCATCGCTTCTCTCCCGTCATTCTTGTTCTTGAACCATTTCTTGGGCGCTAGATACTTCTTGAGAACGGACATTGCCACGTCCGTCCCATCGAGACAAACGCGGACGGCGCTCCCCGGGGTATTCAGATCAGCGGGTGATGGCAAGCCACGAACTGGCCCGGCGCCACAGTGCGCAGTTCCGGCATCTCGTCGCTGCATCGTTGATCCGCGCGGGGACAGCGGGTGCGAAACCGGCAGCCGGACGGCGGCGCGATCGGCGACGGCGGCTCCCCCACGGGTACGGTCTCGGCGGGGCGCACATCCGGGTCGGGCATCGGAATTGCCTCGATCAGGAGGCCGGTATAGGGATGCGCCGGCCTGGCGAAGAGCTGCTCGGAGGGACCAACCTCGCAGAGACGCCCCAGATACATTACCGCGACGCGGTCGCTCACGGCTTTCACCACCGCGAGATCGTGCGCAATGAACAGCAACGTCAGCCCGAACCGGACCTTCATCTCCTCGAGCAGATTGAGGATCTGGGCGCGTATCGATACATCGAGCGCCGAGACCGGCTCGTCGCAGACGATGAACTCGGGATTGAGAATGAGCGCGCGCGCGATGCAGATGCGCTGGCACTGGCCGCCGGAAAATTCATGCGGCAGCCGTCCGACGACGAGCGTCGGGTCAAGCCCGACCGCGCTCAGCACCTCGTAGACAAGCCGCTTGCGCTTCTCCGGATCCTTCACACCCGCGATCACCAGCGGCTCGGCGACGATATCGCCGATCTTGCGGCGCGGGTTGAGCGAGGCGATCGGATCCTGGAAGATCAACTGCACGCGCCGGCGCATCAGCCGCAAGGCATCGCCTTGCATCGTCGTGAGATCGTGGCCATCGAACAGCACACGCCCGGCGGTTGGGCGGCGCAGTTGCAGGACGGCGCGGCCGAGCGTCGATTTCCCGCAACCGGATTCGCCGACCAGACCCAGCGTTTCGCCGCGGGCGATCTGCAAGGAGACGCCGGACACGGCGTGAACGATCCTGGAACCGACCGGATATTCGACGACGAGATTGTCGACTTCGAGCAACGCGTCAGACGAAATCGATGGAGCGGATTGCGGCATCATGCGTTGGCATCCGCGTGGGCTTCTATCGGGTGGAAACAGGCGAACTGATGGACCTTCGTCTCTGCCGCCTCGAGCTCCGGTTTCTCGTTCTGGCAGCGGGCCACCGCGTAGCGACAGCGCGGCGAGAACGAGCAGCCCTTCAGCGGCCGCGTCGGATCTGGCGGACGTCCCGATATCGCCGGCAGCGGCGTGTGAGGCGCGGCATCGAGTTTGGGGAGCGCCGCCAGAAGCGCTTCGGTATAGGGCATCCGCATCTTCTTGAACAAGGCAGGCGTCGGCGCGCGCTCGACCACGCGGCCGGCATACATCACCGCGACCTCGTCGCTACGCCCGGCGACGACGCCGAGATCGTGGGTGATGATGATCATCGCCATGTGCCGGCGGCGCTGCTCCCGCGCCAAGAGATCGAGGATCTGCGCCTGGATCGTGACGTCGAGCGCGGTGGTCGGCTCGTCGGCGATCAGGAGTTTTGGTTCGCACGACAGCGCGATCGCTATAGCAACGCGCTGCCGCATCCCGCCGGAGAGCTGATGCGGATACTGCGCCAGCCGCTGCTCCGGCGCGGGGATGCCGACCGCCGCGAGTAGTTCGACGCTGCGTCTGGTGGCGGCGGCGTCGTCCAGTTCGAGGTGCTCCTGCAATGTCTCGATCAACTGCGTCCCGATCGTGAGCACCGGGTTGAGCGAGGTCATCGGATCCTGAAATACCACCGCCAGCGACCGGCCGCGCAGCTTGCGCAGTTTCTCCGGCGGAAGCTGCAGCAGGTCCTGCCCGTCGAACATCACCCGGCCGGAGAGCTTTGCCTTCTTCGGCAGCAATTGCAGGACCGCCCGCGACAGCATGGTTTTGCCGCAGCCGGATTCGCCGACGATACCGAGCGTGCGCCCGGCGCCGACGGTGAGGTCGACATGATCCACCGCGCGCAGATTGCCGCGCGGGGTCGGAAGGTCGACGACGACATCTTCGACAGAAAGCAACACGTTGTCCGTCACAGCGCGCCCTGCCGTGGATCGGTAAGCGCACGCAGCGCGTCGCCGATGAGATTGAATGACAATACGGTCAGGAACATCGCAATCGCCGGAAAGAAGGCGAGCCGTGGCGCGACTTCGAGGCTCTCGCGCCCCTCCCCGATCATACTGCCCCAGCTCGAGATCGGCGGTGGCACGCCCAGCCCGAGGAAAGACAAGGCGCCTTCGACCACGATGAGGACTGCAACGCCGAGCAGGAAGAAAGCCAACAGCGGCAACATGACATTGGGCAAGAGTTCGCGCAGCAGGATGCGCGCATGTGTTGCCCCCAACGCCTGGGCCGCGATCACGAATTCGCGCCGCGCCAGCGTGAGAGTCGCCGCCCGCGCCACGCGCATAAAGGCGGGAACGCTGAGCACACCGAGAATGCAGGTCAGATAGAAGATCGATTGCCCGAGAAAGGCGGTCACGGCCAGCGCCAGGATCAAAGGCGGAAACGCCAGCAGCACATCCATGCTGCCGACCACCATCGTTTCGAACCGTCCACGGAAGTAGCCTGCGAGCATGCCCAGTGCGCCGCCGATGATGAGCCCAATCACCGACGCGCATATCCCGACCACCAGCGAAATCCGCGCCCCGTAAATCAATCTTGATAGCTCGTCGCGGCCAAGGCCGTCGGTCCCCAACCAATGCTCAGCAGAGATTGGCGCACGCCGCTCCAGCATGTCCATGTCGGTTGGGCTCGGCAGCGGCAGCACGGGCGCAAGGATCGCGACCGCGAACATAAAGACCACCCAGCCGATTGCGATCCAGAACAGCGCTCCCAGCCGGCGTCCCCGCTTTGCCGGTTGCGCAGCCGCGCCTTCGTCGATCGTGAGTTCAAGCGTGGCCATGGCGAATCCTGGGATCGAGAACGGCGTAGAGCAGATCGACGATGAAGTTCACGATGACGAAGCCGGCAGCGACCATCAGCACCACGCCCTGCAGGATGATGAGGTCGCGGGTATAGATGGCGCCGACCAGCAGCCGGCCAATTCCCGGAAGCGCGAAGATCGTCTCGACGATGACGGCGCCGCCGATCAGCCGCCCGATATTGATGCCGGTGATCGTAACCAGCGTAAGCGACGAAGGTTTCAACGCATGCACAAACAGGATGCGCGAGGCCTTCAAGCCCTTGGCCTTCGCCAGCGCGATATAGTCTTCCTGCAGGGTTGCGATCATGTCGGACCGCAGCACGCGCATGATGCCGGGCCATTCGGCGAGCGCCAGCGTCAGCGCGGGCAGCACCATGAAGCGTAGGTTTGCGGCCGGGTCTTCGGCAAACGGCACGTAGCCCGTCGCAGGCAGCCAACGCAGCTCCACCGCAAACAGATAGATCAGCAGGATCGCGGAGAGGAAAGCCGGCACCGAAAGCATGGCAAAGGCGCTGCCGGTCATGAAGCGGTCGAACGCGCTGCCGCTGCGGGCGGCGCACACGATCGCCAGGGGAACGCCGATGACGAGGCCCATGATCTCGGCCAGGATCATCAGTTCGAGCGACACAGGCAATCGTTCGGCGACGGCCTGCAACACGGTTTGCCCGGTGCGGAACGACCGCCCGAAATCGCCCTGCAGGATGTTACCGAGCCAGCCGAAGTAACGTATCCAGATCGGCTGATCGAGTCCCATGTCCTTGCGAAGCGCCGCAACATTCTCCGGCGTCGCCTGATCGCCGAGGATCGTATAGGCGAGATCCCCCGGCAGCAACGAGGCAATCAAGAACGTCAACAGCGATACAGCGATCAGGACCGGTATTAGGTACAGAAGCCTGCGCGCCACAAAGAGCAGCATGGAAAGATTATTCCAGCCAGGTGTTAGATACGTCGATCACTCCGCTGTACATTTTTGGCAAGCCCTTAAGCTTGGCGCTCGACAGCGCGTAATAGGTGTTCTGGAAGGTCCAGAACCAGATCGCTTCTTTGTTGATGATACGGCTGATAGCGCAATAGTCCTCGATGCGCTTGTTCGTATCGGCCGTGGTGCGTGCGCGCTCGAGCAGTTTGTCGAGTTCTGGATTCGAATAGTTGGCAAGCGCAACCGGGCTGCCGGTGCGGAAATTGGCATACATCTGGATGTCAGGATCGGCGAGATCGATGATTCGCCAAGGAGTCAGTTGAAACTGGCGCATGAACGCACGCGGCGGGATGGTGGCCTGATCGACCTGTTCTATCTCCATGTTCGCGCCAGCCCGCTTCCAGAACTGTTGCAACACCTGGCCAACGGTTCGCCCCCGTGGCGTCGCCGTAACGAGCATCTTGAAATCGACGGGCTTGCCATACTCCTTGATCAGCGCCTTGGCCTTCTCAAGGTCTTCGGGAAGTGCACCATCCTCTTTGCATTTCACCCAGGAGCCGTCGCCGTAGGGGTTGCTGGCAGGTTTTGCGAGGCCATTGGTGATCGCCTGCGACATCTTCTTGCGGTCGAGTGCCATCACCAGCGCCTGGCGCACGCGCACGTCGTCGAACGGTGCGACCTTGGTGTTGAAGGCGTAGACCTGCGCGCCGGAGCCGACATAGGTGTGCACGGTAAGCTTCGGATCCTTCTGCGCCTTCATGATGTTGTCGGCATCGTATTCGTCGTCCCAGATGATATCAGCTTCGCCGGATTGCAGGCTGGCAAAGCGTGACTGCGCGTCCGGCAGCGGCTTGAGGACGATGCGGTCGAGATAGGGGCGGCCCTTGTTCCAGTAGTCCGGATTTTTCTCAAGCACCATGCGGTCGCCCGCGCTCCATGACTTCAGGATATAAGGACCGGTGCCGACGGGATTGCGGTTGTAGTCATCGCCCTTGGTCTTCCACGCGGTTGGCGATTGCACCGAATTGTTGACGCTGGCAAAGCTCACAAGTGCCGGCATGTTCACCTGTGGGTCGTTCAGATTATAGACCAGCGTCAGCTCATCGGGCGCCTGCACGTTGTTGACGTAGGCGATGTAAAAGGCACAGCGGCACTTGTTGGCAGGGTCTTTCTGCCGATCGAAATTTTCCTTAACCGCTTGGGCGTTGAAGGGTGTGCCGTCGTGGAATTTAACGCCAGGTCGCAGCTTGAAGGTCCAGGTCTTGAAGTCCTCGGAAGGAGTCCAGGACAGCGCGAGTTTCGGTTGCACAGCGCCCTTATCGTCCAGAGTCGTTAGCGTGTCGAAAATCGCCGCTGCTGCAGCTCCGGCCGAGGTATCGAATACGCCGACTTTCAGGGGATCGAAACCGGGGATATCAAGCTCGAGGCCGAAGGTAATGCTTCCGCCCTTTTTCTGCGCGCTGGCAGGCATTGCTGACAACGCCACAGCAAATCCCGCCACAAGAAATATTCGCGCGAGCGCGCTCGAACGGATCGCCGCTTTCATGGATGTTCCCTCCGATATGCCGTTCGTCCGGTATTCCGGATCGTCGATGTCTATCGGAGATTGTCCGGAAACGCCGTCGCGGGCAAGGGCGTTTGCAAGCCGCGGATGAAAAGCCGCAGCATCGACACCCTTGCGTCGCGACGCGCGCCGTCAGACGTTCGCAGACACCTGCGCCTTTCCGGCGAAGGATGCGATTTCATCCTCCGACAGACCGGTCTCTTTCAAGTAGGCACGCGTGTGCTCGCCGAGCGTCGACATGCGCTTCGCCGCCGACACGTTGGCGCCCGACATGCGGAACGGCAGATTGAGGACCTTGAAGGTGCCGCCACCGTCCTCGACCTCCGCCAACGCACCGCGATGGGAGATCTGCGGATCGCGGAGCGCCTCGGCGACCGTGCGATAGGCCGACGAAGGCACGCCGTACTCATTGAGCGCAGCAAGGCACTGGTCGGTCGTCACCGTGCGCGACCATGCCTCCACGCCTTCTATCAGGCTCGTCCAGTTTTCCCGGCGGTCGGAATATTTCGCAAAGCGCGGATCGCTCACCCACTCCGGATGACCGATCACCTGCATCAGGCTCTGGAAGGTTTTCTCGCTAGCGATCGCCATCATCACATAGCCGTCGGTCGTCTCGATCGGGCCGAACATCGGCCGTTGCGTCGGCTTCACCTCGAATTGCGACCATTGCAGTTCGTTCAACGTCAGGCTCAGCATGGATTCCAGCATCGAGACGTCGATATGCTGGCCCTGCCCGGTTGCCGTGCGCTGATACAGCGCCGCCGAGACCGCGCCGAATGCGTAGACTCCGGTGAGCACGTCGGCGTGATAGATGCCGCAATAGTCCGGCCGGCTTCGTCCCGGCTGGTAGGCCAGATGCGCCATCTCATAGCCTGATGCCGCGTGAATCACCGGCGCATAGGCCGGCAGCTCCGCCGACGGCCCGGTCTGGCCGTATCCGGAGATCGAGCAATAGACCAGTTTCGGGTTGAGGCCGTGCAGCGAGGCATAATCGAGCTTCAATCGCCGCATCACGCCGGGGCGAAAATTCTCCACCAGCACGTCAGCGGTCGCGACCAATCGGCGAACGGCCTCGACGCCCCTGGGCGATTTCAGATCGAGCACCAGGCTGTTCTTGCCGACGTTGAGCTGACCGAAGGCGGTCGAACAATTATTCCGCACCGGCGGACGAGTCCGCATCGTCTCGCCATCCTCGGTTTCAATCTTGATGACCTCGGCGCCCATATCGGCTAGCATGCGCGTGCAGTGAGGCCCGGCAATCGTGGTTGAGAAATCGAGGACGCGCAGGCCTGCGAAGCTGCCTGTCACATTCCTCTGCTCGTTACCGGCTATCGTCATTCTCGTGTAGCTCCTTGGGCCTAACGGCACTTGTTGTTGGCGCGGCGTGACCCTAATGGGCGCCGCCGCGGCAGGAAAGCCTTTCGCATTAGGAACCGATAGCTAGGGCCCGGCATTATCGACAGTAGACTGGACCCTTAGAGTAAACTGGACCCTTTCTTGCATTTCCTCTCATCAGAGGCGGGTAGAGGGCATTCCTTTGAGAGTCTTATTCATCACTACGGAAATGGATGATTTCGTCAGGGTAGGCGGGCTTGCCGCCGTGTCCGCCGCCCTGCCCCGGGCGCTTCGCCGACGAAGCGACGTCAGGGTCATGCTGCCCGGTTACCGGGACGTCGTCGAGCAGCTCTCCCACGTTGATATTGTTGGACAATGTGACGCGCTGGCGGAGATGCCGGCCTGCTCGGTCGGGCGGGCAGCGACCAAGGACGGCCTGCCGGTCTACGTCCTGCTCTGCCCGCAATTGTATGACCGGCCCGGCAACCCCTACGGCGATGAATCCGGCCGCGACTGGCCCGACAACGACATTCGCTTTGGGCGGTTTGCATCCGCTGCCGCCGAACTTGCCTTGGGCAAGGTGGACAAGAATTGGGCAGCGGATCTGGTGCACGCCAATGACTGGCAGGCTGCATTGACGCCGGCCTACCTGGCCTGGAAGGATGCAAAAGTTCCTTCGATCCTGACCATCCACAACCTCGCCTATCAGGGACTGTTTCCAGCGGACTCGCTGCGCCGCATCGGGGCGCCCGAAAGCTCCTTCCACATCGACGGGCTCGAATTCTACGACCACGTGTCGTTCCTCAAAGGCGGTCTCGTCTATGCCTCGCATCTGACCACCGTCAGCGCGACCTACGCAAAGGAGATCACGACGCGCGAGCTCGGCTGCGGGCTCGAAGGCCTGCTGAAGCGCCGCTCGGACGCCAACCAACTGACCGGCATCCTGAACGGCATCGACGAAAGCTGGGATCCGCGCGCTTGCGCACAATTGGCGCAGACCTTTGGCGCCGGCGATTGGGAGGGCAAGCAGGCCAACGCGAACTATGTCCGCAAGCAGTTTGGCCTGGCGGTGTCACGCGGGCCGATTTTTGCGCTTGTCGCCCGCCTCGTCCACCAGAAGGGCGTCGACCTCGTATTGTCAGCCGCCGACAAAATCATCGATGCCGGCGGCCAGATCGTCGTGACCGGCAGCGGCGAACCCCACATCGAGAAGGCGCTGGTCGAGGCACATCTGCGCCGGCCGGACGCGATCGGTGTCGTCATCGGCTTCAACGATGGACAGGCGCGGCGGATGTTTGCCGGCAGCGATTTCACGCTGATGCCGTCACGGTTCGAGCCGTGCGGGCTGAGCCAGATGTATGCGCAGCGGTTCGGATCGCTGCCGATCGGTCATCAGACCGGCGGGCTGGCGGAGACCATCAAGGACGGCGAAACCGGATTCCTGTTTGCGAAGCCGTCGCCGGAGTCGTTTCTCGGCGGCGTGCGGCGGGCGTTCGAAGCCTTCCGCGCCAAGGACCGGCTCGACACGATGCGACGCAACGCAATGGCACGATCGTTTAGCTGGGACCTTTCGGCCGCCTGCTACAACGCGCTCTACCACAAGACGGTCGCGCCTTCGATCGCCGCGTAACTCGATCTACTCCGCCGCTTCCGGCATCGCCTCCGTCTGCTCATGGAGGATGACGCCGGATAGCGGATCGAACTCGCCGAGCCAGGGCTGCTTCTCGAGCACCGCTTTGGTATGGCGGTAACCGGCGTCCCAGCGCTGCATGATGCCGGATGGGCTGAAATCGATGTCCTTGGTGTGGTCCTCCCGGCTGAGCTGCGGAGCGAGCAGCCGCACCACATGCATCCGGGTCGGGCAGCCATAGCCCGCGAGTTCCCTCACCGCCTCGCTGTTGCGCTCGGCCTCAGGCAGGCGCGCGGCGAGCTGGTTGATGACGTGGCGCAGGCGATGCGCCTGCTGCTGGCGGGCGATGTGGCTGGCGATCCGGCTTGAATACTGCACGTCCTTGTGCCGGTTCAGCACCTCCGCCATCGTGGTCGGCTCGGCGCCGGACGGATTCCAAAGATGCACGGCGAAGATCAGCGAATTCTTGCGCGGATTATCGTCGAAGACAGCCTCCGTCGGCGTATTCGATAAGATGCCACCATCCCAGTAAAGCTCGCCGTCGATGCGGATCGCCGGGAATGCCGGCGGCAGCGCGCCCGACGCCATGATGTGCCTGATGCCAAGCTCGCAGTCCCGGCTGTCGAAATAGCGCATCTGGCTGGTGCGGACATGGGCGGCGCCGACCGTCAGGCGTGGCGAGCATTGATTGACCAGCTTGAAATCGACCAGGTCGCTCAAGGTTCGCTCCAGCGGCGCGGTCGAGTAGTAGCCGGCATTGTCGGCGCCGAGCGGATAGGAATCGCCGGCATGGGCCAACGGGTTTGGCCGAAAGAAGCCGGGAATGCCGTTGGTCACGGTCGACCAGTAGGAGAGCTTTTCGTTGAAACCTGGAAAGATGTCGCGAAAGGTCCAGACCGGACTCTGTTCCATCTTCTTCCAGAACTCGCGAAGGCGCGACAATCGGTTCTGCGGCGCGTTGCCGGCGATCAGGCCGGCATTGATCGCGCCGATTGAGGTGCCGATGATCCAGTCCGGTTCGATTCCGGCCTCATGCAGCGCTTGATAGACGCCGGCCTGATAAGAGCCAAGTGCGCCGCCGCCCTGCAGCACCAGGACGATCTGACCCGACTCGGACCTGGCCAGCGATCGCAAGTTCGGCGAAGAACCGAAATCCTGAACGTCCTTCATGTCACGCTCCCTCGGATTGTTTGTCGCGCTAGTGCGCGGTCCAGCCGCCGTCGACCGGCAGCGCGATGCCGGTGATCGACGCCGCCGCGTCGCTGGCAAGAAACACCGTCAGCGCGCCGAGCTCTTCGACAGTGGCAAAACGCTTGTTCGGTTGCTGCGCCAGCAACACGTCGTGGATGACCTGCTCGCGGGAAATACCGTGCGCCCTGGCCTGGCCGTCGATCTGCGCCTCGACCAGCGGCGTGTAGACGTAACCCGGGCAGATCGCGTTGCAGGTGATGCCCTCTTCCGCGGTCTCCAGCGCCGCCACCTTGGTCAGGCCGACGATGCCGTGCTTGGCGGCAACATAGGCCGCCTTGAAAGGCGAAGCGACCAGGCCGTGCGCCGAGGCGATGTTGATGATGCGGCCGAACCTGTTCTGGCGCATCGCGGGCAATGCGAGCCGCATGGTGTGAAATGCCGATGACAGATTGATAGACAGGATCGCATCCCACTTCTCAACCGGAAACTGATCGAGCGGCGCGACGTGTTGAATGCCGGCATTGTTGACCAGAATATCGAGCCGGCCGTGACTGGCGATCGTGCCCGCGATCATCTCGGCGATTGCTTCCCGGCTCGTCATATCGGCCGCGGAATAGCTGACTTCGACGCCGAAATCAGCGGTAAGCTGATCGCGGGTCTTGGCAATCTCAGCCGCGGGGCCGAAACCGTTCAGCACCACGGCCGAGCCGGCTTCCGCCAACGCCCGGGCGATCCCGAGCCCGATACCGCTGGTCGAGCCCGTGACCAGCGAGACCTTGCCTGTCAGTGACCGCAAGGCCGAAGCACCCTGTGTCTTGAGCTGAATATTCATGGGCCGCCCTTTCGTGTGGCTGGTCAACGTCGTAACGAAACCATTTCCGCCGCAGTCTGCACGCTTGGCACGGCTTCAAGGAAATGCCCTTTGGCTTCCAAAACCATACGCCCGCGCTATGGCGGTTTGGGTAGTCATCGGGGGGCGCCATCGGGTAGCTTTCCTGCACGACAGACCGAGGCACGATCATGGAGATGCATCAGGTTCGCTACTTCCTTGCGGTCGCGCGCGTGCTCAACTTCACGCGCGCCGCCGACGAATGCAACGTCACGCAGCCGTCGCTGACGCGGGCGATCAAGCAGCTCGAAGCCGAACTCGGCGGCGATCTGTTTCGCCGCGAGCGTCCGGCAGCGCAATTGACCGAGCTCGGCCAGCGCATGCATCCGCTGCTCAAGCAATGCTATGAGGCGGCGACCGGCGCGCGCGAACTTGCCTCATCCTTCAAGAGCGGTGAAGTCGGCGCGCTCCGGATCGCGCTGACCCATTCGGTCGATCTGTCGCTGTTGATTCCGCATCTCGACCAGATCAAGCGGATGTTCAATCGTCTGGAGTTTCGTTTCTTGCGCGGCAACGCCCGCGAAGTCGCTGAATATCTCAAGAAGGGCGAAGCCGAACTCGGCATTGCCGCCGAAATCAGCGAAGAGTGGGACCGGCTCGATACCTGGCCGCTGTTTACCGAAAACTTTCAGCTCGTCATCAACCGGAAGCATCCGCTGGCAGAGCGCGATAAACTCGACTTCGGCGATCTTCGCGCCGAACAATTGCTATCGCGGAACTACTGCGAGCATGCGGCGCGGGTGAACTCTTCGCTTCGCGAACACGGCCTCGACGTCGATCGCAGCCACGAGATCGCATCCGAGCGCGATCTGATCGAGCTGTTGGAGGCCGATATCGGCGTCGCCGTGGTGCCCGATACAGCGTCGATCCCGCCGACGCTGAAGCGCGCCAGCATCGAAGGGCTGGATGCGCGGCGAACGGTAAATCTTTACGGCGTGGCCGGACGTGAACGGACTGCGGTGGCATCCGCCGTGATGCGGATGCTGCGCAGCACCAACTGGCAGCAAATCATCGACAGGAATGGAACTCCTTGAGGGCTCCGGCTGGATCGGTTCCCCTCGCTTTCCGTCGCATTTCCGCTGGGTACGGATCCCCTTAAAATCCAGGACGGCCGCCCCATATTAGGGATCTGGCTGGGAGTTGGAGGGACCGATGAAATCTCATCCGCGCCCGAACCGCAAAGATTGGGAGCAGATCGCCGAGGATTTACAGGAGACAGCGGATAAGCTGCCGCCCGGCGATGATAAGGAAGCCGCCAAACGCAAGGCGTTGCAAATGAGGAAGGCAGTCGAGATCAGAAATTGGCTGACTTCCCCAGGCATGCAACCACCCCGCTGATGCAGTGCTCCGCCCGGTGGAACCGCGGCGCATGCCTGCAGCTAGGGTGAATGTCTGCTCGACAAAGAGCGACCCCGCCATTTGAAATCGTAAAATGACGGGGCCGTCGGAGCATTTCATCTTCTATGAAGAAGATTACTTGCTCCTTAGGAACATAACCTTCGACGCGCGATCACGTTCCGGGTTTCTTCGAGATTTTTCTTTCCCGGAGATTTCTCTTCCCCGAAGTTTCTCCACCGGTTCCACTACCTGCGCTTTGCATCCGGTCGGCCGGCCACCGGCCTTGTGCGGCAGCGATCCTGTTCGCGCGAGCTGCACGCCCTCAGGCAACTCTCGGAACCGCTTCCCCTTCCCGGAATTTCTGTAGCTGAGGCGAGGTCGCCATGACTGGACTGCTCGCCGGCGTCGTCGAGCTCGCGGATACCGGCCTGGGCCAGCCACGCTGGGGGACCTGCGCCAGGCGCGGCACCACGAAGCTGCGCTGAATTCGGTCTCGATCAAGGGAGATCAGCCATGCCGCAGATCCACGCCGATAAACAACCCGTTACCCAGATCACGATCGTCGAGTCGGAGCCCGAGAAGCAGGCGGAGGCGTTGTCGGTCATGACCGAGCGCGCCCGCTTCATGGCGCGCCAGCCGGGCTTCATATCGATCAGCCTGCATCGCAGTCTGGATGGGCGCCGCATCGTCAACTACGTGCAATGGCAGAACAGCGATCTGCTGCGATCGGCCCATCAATCGCCGGAGTTTCGCAGGCAGTGGGGCCACCTCGACGAAATCACCAGCGAGATCGATCCACATCTGTATGAAGTTTCTGTAGTCATGGACGGAAAAGCGTAAGCCTCGCAAACAACCCGTGGGAGCAGCCCGATGTCGGACTCCCGACCATTGATCACGCCCTCCGGAACGGGAATCTTGGACCCGGGGACCGGCGCTCCCATGCGTGACGAGTACTTTTTTGCTGGATTGAACAATGAACTCAGCGACAAGGGCTTCTTCGTTACCGCGGCCGATGACTTGATCACGTGGGCCCGCGGCGGTTCGTTGATGTGGATGACATTCGGCCTCGCTTGCTGCGCAATCGAAATGATGCAGATGGCGATGCCCCGCTACGACGCCGAACGGTTCGGATTTGCACCGCGTGCCAGTCCACGGCAGGCCGATGTAATGATCGTCTCCGGTACAGTGTGCAACAAGATGGCCCCCGCGCTGCGCAAGGTCTACGATCAGATGCCGGAGCCGCGATATGTGATTTCGATGGGTTCGTGCGCCAACGGCGGCGGCTATTATCACTATTCGTACTCGGTCGTGCGCGGCTGCGACCGCATCATTCCTGTCGACATCTATGTTCCGGGCTGCCCGCCGACCGCCGAAGCGCTGCTGTACGGCGTGATGCTATTGCAGAAGAAGATTCGGCGTTCGGGCACCATTGAACGTTGACATCGATCGCCCGGAAAACGGGAACCTTGCCAGAATCCTCGTGTTGACAATATGTCGGAACCAACAGTGAGGAGTTCACGATGGCAACGGCAAAGCAAAAGGCCGCAGCGAAGAAGAACATTCGCAAGGCGCGCACAGCATGGCGCGGCATGTCGGCGCAAGCCCATGCGAGGGCTCAGCCCGAGGGGCGCCGCCGCGCCAAGCCCGGAGCCCGCAGCAGCGGTGGTTTCTTCCATATCGAAGTGCGGCCGCGGCGCGAATTCAAGACGTTCCGGACCCAGGATATCGGAAAGAAAGGCGGGATCGAACGAGTCGCCGGTAAGCGCGTCAGCGGTTCCTGGGATACTCAGAAATGGCTGATCAGCAAGGAGCATGCCCATCGCGTCGGCGCCCGTCTGGTGCCGGATACCGCGGATGCGCGAAAGATTCTGAAAACGCTCGGCGCACCGCCCCGCCATCTTTCCGGCGACCGCTTCAAGGCGACGGATCGGCCCAACGTACCCGAACGCTCCAAGCCGACGCCGGCCATGCGGCGCGCGCGGACCCGCAATATACGCAAGGCTCAGGCGACGAAGCGCAAAAAAAGCTCCTCCCGCTAGGCGCAATGCGAAGACGGCCAGGATGGGCTCGGGCTATCGCTCCTCGCCTGCACTCCTCAACGCGGCGATCAGGTCGTCGATCTCCATGCGCTTGCGGAAATCGGGATCGACGAAGCGGGCTTTTACCAATCCATCGCGGCCAACCACGAAGGTAGCCGGGATCGGCAGCACCCAGCCGTCATTGCCCTGAAAACTCGCCATATCCTGATACGAAAGCAGCCGCTGGATTTCGGTGCCGAGCCAGATCGCGAGGTTGAGCGACAGCGCGTAGCCGTTGTCGAGATCGGTCAGCACCGGGAACGGCGCTGCGGCTTCGGATTTGAATTTCTCGGCATAGGTCTGCGTCTCCGGCATGATCGCAACTGTCTGCGCGCCCAATGCCCTGATCCGGTCCTGGGCCTGGATCACCGCCCTCACGTTCAGCCGGCAGTAAGGACACCAATGGCCGCGGTAGAACATCACGGCGACGGGCCCCTGATCGAGGAGCGAATTCAGGCTGACCAGCCGGCCGGTCTCGTCCGGCAACAGGAACGGCGGCATCACCTCGCCCGGCCTCGGTGCGTTTTCGCCGCCGCCGTTCGCATTGAGCCGCGCCACCAGCCGGTCGACCGCTTCGCCATAGGCCGGAAAGATCTCCCGCCCAGCCTCGGCGTAGGCCTCGAGCTGCTCGCGCAAGGTACCCTCCATGTCGCGGCATTGCTGGAACGCCTCCTTGAGGCGTTCGGCGTTCGCTGGCGATAGCGTCGTCATGGCTTGCTCCGGCATATCCGTATTATTTTCCGACTCGGGCCGCCCCGCAAGGGCGGCCCGAACGCTGCAGCGCTCCCGCTTCAGGGCAAGTAGAAATTGCCGGTCGGGTCGAGCATGCCCGAGGTCGAATAGAGCTGGCCCTTGTCCATGAAGAACACGGTGTTGTTCGGCACCTTCTTGGCGTTCTTCATCATTGCGTCGTGATTCTTGGGCGTCGCCGCCATGGCCATCGCCGACATCTTCCCCGGACCGGCATACATGTAGGCCATGCCCGGATTGAATTCCCAGGGAACCTGCGAGAAGGCGGTCGTTGCGACGGCAGCAAAGGCCGCGGCGGCAATCAGGGTCTTGGAAAGGGTGGTCATGGGAAATTCCTCAAGATTGACATCGCGCCCGCCAATCGGACGCTGGCCCATCAGAGGATGGACTTCCCTTGATTTGAAATGCCGTTGCACAATCGGTTCGATAGCCATGGCCTATTGAGGGGCACCGATAGTCCGCCGCTATCGACTTGAGAGCGGATGCGCATTTCATATCGGCCCGCCGAACGTTCATCCTGTCCTCGAAGGCATGCGGAGGGTGCGCCACCGACAGGAGGTTTTCCATGACACGCCATCTGACGAACCGCTTTGCAAATTTCCTTGCCACACTGGTGCTGGCGGTGCTCGTGCTTTCCGTCGTCTCGGCAGCACGGGCGGACAGCGACGATGGTATCGTTCGCGTCAAGAGCACGGTGCCGATGCCGGAGGCGATCAGCCGCATCAAGGCGGATATCGCAGCCAAGGGCATCCAATTCTTCAGCGAGATCGACCAGTCGAAACTCGCGGCCGACGCCGGCATCAAGCTGCGTCCCTCGACGCTATTGGTGTTCGGTAATCCGCCGCTCGGGACGCAGTTCATCACCTCGAATCCGAACGCCGGGCTTGACTGGCCGGTCCGGCTATTGCTGACGCAGGACGACAATGGCGACGTCTGGGCAGTCTGGACCGATTTCGGATGGATCGCCAGGCGTCACAATATCAGGGACCGTGTGGCGCAGTTCGAGATGGCGACCAAGGTAGTGGGCTCGATCATTTCGACCATCACAACCAAGTAACCGTGTCGCCCCGCTTGCCGTAAGCTCATCAGGCTGCGCCGCCGGCGCGGCCTCATCGCATCCGGCGTTGCCAACAGAGGAGTTCGTCCGATGACACCGGAGAAATTTGACGTTGTCATTCTCGGCGGCGGCAATGCCGGCATCGGTGTCACCGGACCGGTCCGGCGCGCGGGAATGTCGGTCGCGATGATCGAGGCCGATCTTCTCGGCGGCACCTGCCCGAACCGCGGCTGCACGCCGAAGAAGGTGCTGGTCGCCGCCGGTCACGCGCTGCACGAAATCGAACGCGCACCCATCCATCACATAGCTGTCGGCAAGCCGAAACTCGACTGGGCCGCGCTGATCGACCGCGAGAAGGACATGATCAAGGACATCCCTGCCAATCTCGCCCGCGCAATGGCCAAGCGCAATGTCGAGGTCATCAAGGGCCACGGCGCGTTCACAGGCTCCAATACAATCCGCGTCGGAAGCCGGACACTCGAGGCCAGGCATATCGTGATTGCGACGGGATCGAAGCCGCGGCCGCTGCCTATTCCGGGAGCCGAACTCATGATCACCTCGGACGAAATGCTGAGCGAGCGCGAACTGCCGGTTTCCGTGATCTTCATCGGTGGCGGCGTCATCTCGCTCGAGTTTGGCCACATCTATGCGCGCGCCGGTGCTGCGGTCACTATTCTCGAAGCGCTGCCGCAGCTATTGCCTGCCATGGACGCCGACGCCGTCGCGCGCTTGCAGGCCGAGAGCGAGCGCATCGGCATTCGCATCAGAACTGCAGTGAGCGTCAAGCAAATTGAAAGGGCGAAGGACCGCCTGCGCGTCGTCTTCAGCCATAACGGCGCCGAGCACACAGCCGAGGCCGACCGTGTCGTCAACGGCGCCGGACGCGTCGCCAATGTCGATACGCTGGATCTTGCCGCGGGCCAGGTCGAGCAAGCCAATGGCCGCGTCGCGATCGACCGCCATTTGCGATCGACCTCCAATCCCAACGTATTTGTCTGCGGTGACGCGGTTCCGACCTCGCCGCAACTGTCGCCGATCGCGACCTATGAGGGCGACATCGTCGGCCGAAACATCGTCGAAGGCGCCAAATACAGCCCGGACTACGCGAGCATGGCGACATCGGTCTACACGGTGCCGCCACTCGCCTCGGTTGGCCTGACGGAAGCCGCCGCCAGGCAGAACGGTCTTGCGATCGACGTCCACGTCAACGACATGCTCTACTGGTTCTCCGCGAAAACCTATGCCGAAACGGTGGCGTGGTCGAAAGTAATCGTCGATCAGGCCACGGACCGCATCCTTGGTGCTCATTTCGTCGGGCACTCGGGGCAGGAACTGGTGAACATCTTCGGATTGGCAATGCGGTTCGGCATTACCGCGAGCCAGATCCGGGAAAACGTCTACGCCTATCCGACCTTCTCCTCCGACATCAGACACATGCTCGGCCACGGCTAGAGCCCTTTTCGTTTGAGTCAGAACCAGGCTCTTGCTTTGACGCATCTTCGTGACGCGAACCGGTGTCCACCCCGGATCAAGTCCGGGGCAGGCTTTCGCTTGAAAAGGCTCCAGCCGCATAGCAGGGAGCTATCGAGTCAAAAGCCAACCGGCATTTCCTCTCGTGCGCCATTTCCACGATGGTGGTGACGTAGCCGGCCGGACCATCCGGGGCCAAGGCAAAAACCAGAGGAGACCACGACATGTCCAAGTCCAACGTCACGTCGCGCATAGTCTGGCAGAGTCTCGCGCTCGCCGGAATGATCGCAGGTTCGGTTGCGACCGCCTCGAGCGCCGTGGCCGGCGAATGCCCGGCCGGGAAGATGCAGGCAAATGTCCGCCCGATGGTCGACCACAAGCCGGTCGGCGTCACCGACGTCACGCTCGGCTCGATCAACCTCGAAAAGCAGCCGGCCAACATCAGGGATCGCGAGCTGCGCTTCCGCAAGCTGACCATCGAGCCCGGCGGTATCGTGCCCTGGCACAGCCATGACGACCGGCCTGCGCTGATCTACATCCAGCAGGGCGAGATCGTCGAATACGCCAGCAACTGCTCGGAGCCGATCGTGCACAAGGCCGGCGAGATCAGGCCGGAAGTCGCCGGCACCTCGCACTGGTGGAAGAATCTCGGCAAGGAGACCGTCATTCTCTATGTCGGCGACGTCCGCAAGGATCCGCACGACCACAATATGTAAGGAGCTGTAACGAGCGCTACCCGACGTCTCGTTGCCGGATGTGACGGCCTGGGGTCCCCGTGTCGCCCCACACGCCCAGGCGTCACATCCTTCTTTCTCGATAAGACATTGAGAAGCGCCATGACCGGCATGTCCGCGCCGATGAAATCCCAAGCGATGGAAATGCATGGTCACTCACCGGGCGTAGCCCTGCGATCCCTGATCATTGGCCTCACGGCGTTTCTGACCGTGGTGGATCTGTTCGCGACGCAGGCGATCCTTCCCTCGCTGACTCGGCACTACAATGTAACACCGGCCGCCATGGGTATTGCAGTCAATGCCAGCACCATCGGCATGGCCGTTGCCGGCCTCGTTGTCGGCTTCCTGAGCCCGCATATCGATCGCCGGCTCGGCATTCTCGTCAGCCTGGTCGTGCTCGCAGTCCCCACCACGTTGCTGGCGATCGCGCCTGATCTCACGACGTTTACGGCGCTTCGCATCGCCCAGGGCCTTTGCATGGCCTCGGCATTCGCGTTGACGTTGGCCCATCTCGGCGAGCAATGCAGTTCGATGGATGCGGGCGGCGCGTTCGCGGCCTATATCACCGGCAACGTCGCAAGCAATCTGATCGGCCGGCTGGTGTCGGCAGCGGTGGTCGACACGCTCGGGCTGGCCTCGAATTTCTATTTCTTCGCGCTGCTCAATCTCGCCGGTGCGGTGCTGGTTTATTTCACCATCCATCGGGTCAAGCCGATGCACGCGGTGCACGCAGCACGATCGCCGCTCGCGGCAACAATCGAGCATTGGTGTAACCCGGCGCTGCGTTCGGCTTTCGCTATCGGCTTCTGCATCCTGTTTGCCTTTATCGGCACCTTCACCTTTGTCAATTTTGTGCTGGTCCGTGCGCCGCTCTCGCTCGGACGGATGGACCTCGGCCTTGTGTATTTCGTCTTCGCGCCTTCCGTGGTCACGACGCTGTTTGCCGGCAGGGCTGTCGCCCGGTTTGGTACGCGGCAAGCGATCTGGGGAGCGCTGGCGGTGGCAGCCAGTGGATTGCCTTTGATGCTGTCTTCCCACCTGCCGCAAGTATTGGCCGGCATGGTACTGGTCGGCGTCGGCACGTTCTTTGCGCAGGCCTGCGCCACCGGCTTCGTCGGCCAGGCCGCCAGCGACCACCGCGGCATTGCCAGCGGAACCTATCTTGCCTGCTATTTCCTCGGTGGTCTCGTCGGCAGCGCCGTGCTGGGCCAGTTGTTCGACCGCTTCGGATGGAGTGCCTGCATCGCCGGCGTCGGCGCGTCGCTGGCCATCGCGGCGCTATTGACCGTGGGCCTCACGCTTAAACCTCGGTCCGCCGGGTCTCCGGCATGAACGCCCAGATCACCGTCAAGCCAAGGGCTGCGATCCCTGCCAGCCCGATGAACGCGACGCTGCTGCCGAAGATATCGCTGATATAGCCCGCCAATACCGTGCTCAGCGAAGCACCAATGCCGGTCGCGGTTCCGACGATCCCCTGCGCCAGGTTGAAGTGGCCGCTGCCGTAGGCGACATCGGCCACGATCAGCGGCACCATCACGCTGAGCACGGCCGCGGTAATGCCGTCGAACACTTGCACCAGGACCAGAACATAGGGATCGCGAACCACCGCAAACAGCAAACCACGGATCGCCAGCGCAGCGAACGCCAAGAGCAGCAGCGGTCGCCTCCCCCACGCTTGAGCCTTGCGCCCGACCGAGGGTGAGGTCAACGCGACGATCGCTTGAGGCACGATGATGCAGGCCGCAATCAGCACCGGCGCCCATTGAGCCGATCGCGTCGTGACCACGCCGGCCATCAGCGGCAGCATGGCGGCATTGGCGAGTTGAAACAGCAACACTCCGCCGGCGAAGATCAGCAGCGGGCGCTGCCGAAGGAGATGAAGCACACTGGTCGCCTCCTTGTCGGCGGCCTTGGCATCATCGCCGTCCTCGCTCAAGGCACCGTGCGCCTGCGCCACGTTGATTTCCTGGCCACGAATCCGGGCAAGCGCCAACAGGGTCGGGATTGTAAGAAAGAAGGTGACGAAGAAGACCGACTGGCTTGACAACAGATAGCCGGATGCGCCCATCAGTGCCGCCGCTGAACCATTACCCAGGGACGCGAAACGGGCATTGCGCCCGAGCCGCTCCCCGATCGCAAACGGCCCGACCAGGCCGAGGCTGATCGCGGCGATTGCCGGACCCAGCACGCAGCTCGCAAGCGCATGCAAGATGGCGGCCGCAGTCACGACCGGGAAGATCGGCCATAAGGCGTAGGCCAGCGCGGCGCAGCCGATGGTGGCGACAGCGAGCCCCGCCACCAGCCGCTCGGAACGGGCGGCATCGACAACGGCTCCGCCCGGCATCTGCCCGAGCAGGCCGATGATCCCGCCGATCGACAGCACGAAGCCAATCTCAACCTGCGTCCATTTCTGCGTGGTGAGGTAAACCGCGATAAACGGACCGAATCCGGTCTGCACGTCGGCGAGAAAGAAGATGAACCAGTCGAGGCCGCGCTGGCTCTCGCGCGACGGTTTGGGCCGCTTGGTGGGCGCGGGCGGCGCCGGCACAACATTACCCTCGCCGGCGGATCGCCGATGGCGATCGTCGTTCATCGGATCGAGCGACTGGGACGGACGCACGATCAGACCGTTTCTCCTTTATTTGTCGAAATCCCACGGCTGTAAGCGGCCGGCCGCACCGAGCACGATGACCGGCGCGTCCTGCTTGTATTCCGGCGCCGCCGTCACCTGTTCCTTGGTCAGCTCGAGCGTGATGCTGTCACTCTTGTTGGCAACACGGCCAAAATGCAGCGCGCTCCAGTCGACGACGATCTTTCGACTGCCGACACCGAGAAAGCCGCCGAAATCGATGACAGCGGCGCGTACAGCGCCTTCACGGTCTACGATCACGTCGACGATGCGTCCCATATTTTCGTTGGCCGCACTGCGGACCTCTCGGCCCAGAATGCCGAGCGCGTCGCGGGCGCCGATCACAGTGACCGACGGCGGAGGCGCCGGTTCCTTTTTCTGGGCATCTTTCGCGGTATCAGCCGGAGCGGCACGGCCTCCCGGCGGTCCATTATCTTCCGCTGCCGAAACCGGGAGGCTCATCGCTAGCCCGCCGATCAGCGATATGATGACAATACCGGCGCGCATATGGCCTCCTGAGCTCCGAAGACGCATGGATAGGGAATGCACGACCGCTAGTGCGTCAACACGATCGACACCTGAATCTGTCCGCGCGTGCGCAATACTTCGAGCGACACAACCTCGCCGTGGCGGCGGACCCTCAAGTCGACGCTGGAGGGCCCGATCCGCAGATCGCGCAATACCACCTCGTTGAGGAATTCCGGCAGGCGCGGATCACGAAGACGGATCTCGCCGCCCGCTGCATCGAATTCGAGACCGAGCGTCGCCTCCAGCAGGGTAAAGGGCGTCGCGCTGGCCCAGGCCTGCGGCGCACAGGCGACCGGATAAAGCACCGGTCCGCGCCGCTTCTCCCGCCGGAATCCGCAGAACAATTCCGGCAGCCGCCGCAAGTCCATGTAGCTCGCAGCGTCGAACAGGCCCTTGAACAGATGCGCCGCCGAATGCTTCAGGCCGTAGCGCGCAAAACCGAGCGCGATCAGCGCGTTGTCGTGCGGCCAGATCGACCCGTCGTGATAGGACATCGGGTTGTAGCGAACCTCGCCATAGGCAACGGTGCGGATGCCCCATCCCGAAAAGAATTTCTGGCTCATCAGATCGGCCGCGACAAGGCGGGCACGATCGGTCCGAACGATGCCGGTGAAGAGAAGCTGGCCGGCATTGGAAGTTCGGACCTTGCACGGCCGCTTGGCGCCATCAAGCGCCAGCGCATAGGTGCCGAGCTCCTCGCACCAGAACGCCTCCTCGAAGCGCTCGGCCAGCAGCAGGGCGGCGGATTCGAGTTCTGCCGCCTGGTCGATCAATCCCAACCGCCGGGCGCAGCGCGCCGCCAGCCGCTTGGCGGCAAATACATATCCCTGAACTTCCGCCAGCGCGATGTAGCCCTCGGCGAGCTGTCCATCGGCGTGGAAGATCGCGTCGAAGGAATCCTTCCAGCCCTGGTTGGCAAGCCCCTGCTCGGTGGCGCGCTGGTACTCGACGAAGCCGTCGCGATCAGGGTCGCCGGGGCCATCGATCCATTGCAACGCCGCCTCGATCGCGGGCCACAGTTCGGCCAGCGTTTCCTCGTCGCCGGTGCGCTCGACATAGAGGCCGGCCAGCAGCACGAACAACGACGTCGAGTCGACGCTGCCGTAATATTGCGCGAACGGCACTTCGCGCAGCGCCGCCATCTCGCCGCCGCGCATTTCGTGCAGGATCTTGCCAGGTTCCGCATCGGCAAGCGGATCGACCTCCTTGGCCTGAAAATGAGCCAGCCGCCGCAGCACGCCCCTGGCAATGCGCGGATCGACCCACAACATCTGCAGCGCGGTTATCAGCCCGTCACGGCCGAACGTCGTTGAGTACCAGGGGATGCCGGCATAGGGATATCTGCCCTGCGGCGTATCCGTCATCAGCATGTTGAGATCGGCCATCGCCTGGCACAGCACCTCGTTGAAGATATTGTTCGACGTCTCGATGCTGGCTGCGCCGGCCGTCGACCGCCGCATCTCGCGGCGATGCGCCAGCAGGCCGCGATAGAACGGTACCGGCTTCTGCATGGCCGGCTTGTTGCAGGATACCGCGACGAACAATGCGATCACTTGCCTGGGTGCCAGCTCGAAATGATAGGTTGCACAATTGACCGCGAGCCGCGTCGGCCGCGGCTCGAAATGCAACGCTGTAATGCGGGTCTTGCCGTCGAGCCCGCTGTATTCCAGCATGACATCGGCGGGACCGAGCAACCGGCTGGAGCCTATGCCCCTGCGCGACCGGCGCTCGCCACGCACCTCGAACAAATCGGCGAAATCATTGTCGAACAGCAGCGTCAGGTCGAAGCTCGCCGGCCGATCGCCGTGATTTTGCAGCGCGATGCGCTGGTAGGCGGTGCCGCGCCACAGGAAAATCGAGCGAACGATGTGCAGCGTGTCCTTCTGTAACGCCAGCCTGCCGTTGCGGTACACGTCGGAATTGGTGAGATCGACGGTCAGCGCCGAATTATCGTCGCGCAGATTGGAGCCGAGCAACAGCGGCTGGACTTCGTCGAGCACCATCTCCAGCCGGGCGAGGTAACGCGTGTCGGCGTTGAACAGACCGTCGGGCCCGCCGGCGGAGGCGCCGATATCGCCATGGCTGTCCAGCACGATAAAGGTATCATCATGCTTGAGCGAGCAGCGCGGCCGCGTCGCCGGGCCCGTCATCGGAATGTAGAATGGCGATTCCGCTACGTGCTCGGCAGCCTGAACGGTGATCAGTTGGCTGACTTCGGCTGTCATTTTGACCCCTCAAGCGATTTCCTTGCGTTGTGATGGACGCATCGGGACGCAAACGCTACTGCCGCAGATCAGGCCGCGTGGGTCGCGAGACGGCCCATTTCGCGCGCGACCAAGTCGCGGTAAGGGCCCCTTCCCTGCAGAAGAATATCCGGCGGCCCGTCTTCGATGATCCGCCCGCCCTGTAATACCACCACACGATCAAAATTGCGCAAGGTGGCGAGACGGTGGGCGATGGCAATCACGGTGCGCCCTCGCATCAACCGTGACAACGCCTCGCGGATCGCCTCTTCGGATTCGCTGTCGAGCGCAGCGGTTGCCTCGTCCAGCAACAGGATCGGCGCGTCTTTCAGGAAGGCGCGCGCGATAGCGATCCGCTGCCGCTGCCCGCCGGAAACCTTGATGCCGCGATCGCCAACCATCGTCGCCATGCCTTCGGGGAGATTCTCGATGAAATCGCAGCGCGCCGCGATCGCCGCGCGCAGCACCTCGTCGTCGGTCGCGTTCGGACGTCCGTAGCGGATATTTTCCATGATCGAGCGGTGGAACAGCGAGATGTCCTGCGGCACGACCGAGATCGCCTCGCGCAGGCTCTGCTGCGTCACCCGCGAGATGTCCTGGCCGTCGATCATGATGCTGCCGTGCTGGACGTCGTAGAACCGCTGCAACAGCACAAACAGACTGGATTTCCCGCCGCCGGAATGGCCGACCAGCCCGACCCGTTGTCCCGGCTGAATGCGCAAGGAGAACTTCTCGAACACCTGAACGCCGCCGGGATAGTGGAACGAGACGTTGTTGAAGGCGACGGCGGCGCCGCTGCGGATCAACGGCTCGGCCTCGGGATGATCCTTCAATTCGTGCGGCAGCAGCAAGGTGGCGATCGCCTCCGTCAGGCGGGCGACGTGCTGGGTCACGTCGACCAGTGCCACCGCAAGGTCGCGCGTCGCGCTCAGGATCGAGAGCCCGAGCGTACATACCAGAACGACATCGCCGGTGGTCGCCGCGCCCCGCTGCCAGAGCGTGATGACCCACGCCAGCAGCGCGATCGTCAGCAGAATGGTCACAACGGCGTGAAGCAGCCGCAGCTTCTCGAGATAACGAAGGCTGCGCCCACGGGCATCGAGTTCCCGTTCGACAGTGGCGTCGAAGCGGTCGTGTTCGTAGCTGAGGCCACAGAACGCACGGACCAGCGGCAGATTGCTGATGACGTCGACCATCTCGCCGTCCACTGCAGCCGCCTTGTCGGCAAAATCATCATGCAGCGGCTTGCCCGCCGCGGCGAGGTGAAACATCGCCATCAGCATGATACCCGCGATGATGATCAAGCCCGCAGACATCGCAAGACTGACGGTTCCTATGAGGAGTATCGCCGAAACGGTCGCGATGCACGGCGGTAACACGTTCCAGACGAACATGTTTTCGACGGTGAAGACGGCATTGGATGTCGCGGTGATACGACTGGTCAGCATGCCTGGCAATCGGTCAGAGAAATAGCTGGGGGCGTGACCGGTCAGGTGGCGGAACATGTCGCGGCGGAGATCGCCGGTGACGCCGACGAAAGTGAAGCTCGCCGTCCAGCTCGCGACCCGCCATAGCAGATTATCCGCCGCGATCAGCGACATGAGAAAAGCGAATGCCAGCCATACGCTGCTCGCGTGCGACGAACCGGCCGTCAGGCTGTCGACCAGACTCTTCACGCCATATTGCGTGCCCACCGAGCAGGCAACCGCTGCAACGACGGCAGATACGATGACCACATGGGCTCCGCGGCGCCGGCGCAGATAGCGCAAGACAAATGGAAGCGGCCGCCGCACATACCCTGAAAGATTGTCCATGTTGTCTGCAAACCTGTTGAGAGTGAAAGGGAATCCCTAACGCACATCGCGCACGAGGTCGTGAACGGTGCCGCTTCGGATTTGCTGGCGCGCAGCCATCACCACGCAACAATTCTGCAGCATCGAAGTCGCCTTAAATCTGTTGGTGTCAGATGGCATCAGCAAGACAGTCGTGTGGAAGAACCAAGATGCGCCGATGATTGGAACTTCGCAGATGCAAGAACGTTCCAGCTTCCGGCACGCCGGTGCCGATCTGCGGGCTGAGGGATTTATCCAACCAACATTCGAAACAGGAGACGAAAGATGCGCATCGCGCAGGTCGCCCCGCTGACGGAGGCTGTTCCCCCCAAACTGTACGGCGGCACCGAGCGGGTGGTGCACTGGCTGACTGAAGAACTGGTAACGTTAGGGCACGAAGTCACTTTGTTCGCCAGCGGGGATTCCCGCACCTCGGCGAAACTCGATGCGACATGGCCGAAGGCGTTGCGCCTCGACGGCTCCGTCCGCGACCCCAACGCGCTGCACATGGTGATGCTGGAACGCGTTCGGCAGAAATGCGACGATGAGGAGTTCGATTTTCTGCACTTTCATCTCGACTACTATCCGTTTTCGCTGTTCTACCGACAGCCGACGCCGTTCGTGACCACCCTGCACGGCAGGCTCGACCTGCCGGAGCATCAGCCGGTATTCAATACCTTCTCCAAGGTCCCGGTGATCTCGATTTCCAACGCGCAGCGTCGGCCGGTGCCGCAGGCCAATTGGGTGCGCACCATTCACCACGGACTACCGCAGAATCTGCTGACACCGCAGCCGGTGCAGCCGTCCTATTTGGCGGTGCTCGGGCGGATCGCGCCGGAAAAGGGCGTCGATCGCGCCATCAGCATCGCCACCCGATGCGGCATCCCGCTGAAAATCGCGGCCAAGGTCGATCGCGCCGACCAGGACTACTACGACGAACTGATTTCCCCACTGATCAAGGCCAATCCGCTGGTTGAATACATCGGTGAGATCACCGACCGCGAAAAGCCCGACTTCCTCAGCGGCGCCATCGGGCTGCTGGTGCCGATCGACTGGCCGGAGCCCTTCGGCCTCGTCATGATCGAGGCCATGGCCTGCGGCACACCGGTGGTCGCCTACAACCGTGGCTCGGTGCCGGAGATCATCGACCCTGGTCTCACAGGTTTCGTGGTGGAAGATGAAACCAGCGCAGTGGCCGTGGTCGATCGACTATCCATGCTGGATCGTGGCGCCATCCGCCGGCAGTTCGAAGCCCGATTCACGGCGCGCCGCATGGCGCTCGACTATCTTGCTGCGTATCGCGGCCTGATGGAGGAAGAGCCACGCATCAAGCTCGTGAGCAGCGCAGAGTAGCGAAACGATAACGCCTCCCCTTGTCGTCGCAAGACGACCCCAGGGGCCAACGGTCGCGCGAATGCGCGCCCGTTGACAGGCTCCGCGTGCCCACCATCGAGCAACAATCCGGACGGATGGTGGGCACGGCGCTGAAGCGCCTTTGCCCACTCTGTAATCTACAACGTCACGATCGCGTCAGGAGACCATCGTCCGTTTCGGTTCGACGATCTCGAACATCCGCGGGAATTCGTCCATCAGCATCATCAACTCGCCGAGCCGCGCCGGATTACCGCTGACCTGGATCTTGCCGGAGCCGACTGCTTCCGGAATTGTCGTCAGCTTTGCGATCACTTCGTCGAGCACGCTGCGCGGCAACGTGAAGCTGGCGTCGGCATCAGCGGCTCGTGCGCCGGCGACATAGGTCAACGCGCAATTCTCCAGATTGAGGATGAAGGTCTCGCCGGTATCGGTGAAATTCCAGTTCAGGACGATGTGCTTGCCTTCGGCCTTGGGACCGTTGAGGCGCACGCCGAGCACGTCCCAGAGCTGTTCGGTGCGGAGCGCAGCCAGCGTTTCACGCGGCATCGCGGCGCGTGGCGGCGTCTTGGGCATGCCCTGCCGCAGTTCCTGCGCGCCGAACAGATAGGCATTGCGCCAGGTCGAACTTTCGGAGGCATAGCCGAGCTGTTCGAACGTATCGGCGAGCAACGCGCGCGCCGCCTGGTTGTCGGGATTGGCGAACACCAGATGGCTCACGGCCTGCGCGACGAAGCGGAATTCGCCCTTGGCGAAATCCTCGCGCGCGCGCGTCAGGACGGCGTCGGCGCCGCCCATATACTCGACATATTTTTTGCCCGATTCGACCGGCGGCAGCGGATCGAGGTTGACGGGATTGGCGTCGTACCAGCCGAGATATTTTTGGTAGATCGCTTTCACGTTATGCCTGATGTGACCGTAATAGCCACGGCCATGCCAGGCGCCCTCAAGGCTCGCCGGCAGACGGATGGTTTCAGCGATTTCCGCCGCGGTTAGCCCATGGTTCATCAGGCGGATGGTCTGGTCATGCGCAAATTTATAGAGATCGCGCTGCTGGCGGATCATGGCGTCGATCCGCTCCTGCCCCCACACCGGCCAATGGTGCTGGCCGCACATCGCATCCGCCTTGCCGGCCCACATCTGCAAGGCCTCGCCGAGATATTTCGACCAGGCCAGTGCGTCGCGTACGTCGGCGCCGCGGAACGGCAGCAGGTTATGAAAATTATGCGTGCAGTTTTCTGCAAGGTTGAGAAGCTTGTAGCGCGGGATGAAGAAGTGCATCTCTGCCGGCGCTTCGCTGTTCGGCGCCATCTGGAATTCGAATTCTACCCCGTCGATGGTGCGCCGGTCGCCGGTCGCCATGATCAGATCGGTCGGACGGACAAGTGCAACCGCCCCGGCCGCCATGGTCTTCCCCAGCCCGCAATCGACCTGCCCGCGCACACCTTTCGCAAGAAACGGCCCGAACTGATATTGCGCGCGCCGCAACATGGCCGGTCCGGCAATGATGTTTTCCGAAACCGCATGCTCCATGAACAGATTGGGCGCAATGATCGGCACGCTGCCGCCGGTAGGTGTTGCGTCATCGAGTACGCCGCGCGCGCCGCCCCAATGATCGGTGTGGGTATGGGTGAAGATCACGGCCGCAACGGGCCGCTTGCCGCGGTGCTGGAAGTAGAGCTCCATCGCTGCCCGCGCGCCCTCGATCGAGGTCAGCGTATCCACCACGATCACGCCGCTATCGCTCTCGATCAGCGTCATATTGGCGATGTCGAGCCCGCGCACCTGATAGACGCCGGGCACGACCTCGAACAGGCCGTGATGCATGTTGAGGCGCGACTGCCGCCACAGGCTGGGATCGACCGTCGGCGGCGCTTCTTCCGTGGACAGGAAACCGTAAGGCTCCAGGCTCCAGACCACCCTGCCCTGAGGCGACGTAATCTTCGCATTCTCGATCGTGCCGAGGAAGCCGCGCGCGGCGTCATCGAAATCACGCCTGTCGGAGAAGGGCAGCGCCTTCAGCGTCGCCGCATGCTGCGCGATGACGGAGGCGGACGCTTCCTTTGGAGACTCCTTGCGCGCTTCGATCGTGGCTGGTTGGCTCATTGTTGTGTGCTCCCTTACGCAGAAGAAACAGGGGTCGAAATTCGAACGGCGTCAGCGCGAGACCCTCGAACCGGCCGCCGTTACGTTATATTGCCGCCACTCAGGACGGATGTGCGGACAGATATGGCGAGTTGGCAATCGACCAGGGCGCCATCGGCTCCATGCGAAATATCTGCCGCAGATGGACTTCATCGGGCCCGTCACCGATCCGCAGCAGGCGCCCCCAGGCCAGCGCCTGATGGATCGGCGTATCGTCGGAGCCGCCCATGGCGCCGAACACCTGCATGGCGCGGTCGGCGATCTTCTGCAGCATCGCGGGCACCGCAACCTTGATCAAGGACACATCGCGCCAGGCGCCGTGATGGCCGGCCTGATCGAGGCGCCATGCGCAACGATAGGTCAACAGGCGCGCCTGCTCGAGCTCGACGCGGGACTCGGCGATCCAGCGCTGCACGGTGTCGTATTGCATTACGGTACGTCCGAACGCGGACCGCTCGGATGACCGCACCATCATCAATTCGATCAGCAGTTCGCACAGCCCGATCGAGCGCATACAATGATGGATGCGTGCCGGCCCCAAACGAATCTGCGCGACCTTGAAGCCCTCGCCTTCCGCGGCGAGCAGGTTCGCGCGGGGCACGCGCACGTTTTCGAACGAAAGCTCACCGATCGGCGCGACGTGATCTTCGCATCCCATCCAGCGCAGCCGGCGCACCAGCCGAAGGCCTGGCGTATCCATCGGCACGATGATGCAGGAATGGCGCCCCGTCCGGTCGGCGTCGGAATCGGTCACGCCCATCACGATCAGGAAGCTGCATTTCGGATGCGCCGCGCCGGTGATGAACCATTTTCGCCCGTTGATGACGTAGTCATCGCCATCCCTGACCATGCGGGTGGCGATGTTGGTCGCATCGGATGAAGCCACGTCGGGCTCGGTCATGCCGAACGCCGAGCGAGTCCTGGCTTCCAGCAGCGGCTGCAGCCAGCGCGCCTTCTGCTCGGGCGTCGCGCAATTCTGCAACGCGATCATGTTGGGCACGTCGGGCGCCTGGCAATTGAAGACTTCAGGCGCCCAGAACAGCCGGCCCATGATCTCAGCCAATGGCGCATATTCGAGGTTGGAAAGACGCGTGCCGGGCTCCTCTTCCCCGAGTTCAGGAAGCCCGAGATTCCATAGCCCCGCCGCACGCGCCTTGCGCTGCAGGTCCTCCATGAAGGGCGCGGGCTCGCCTTTGGCCGTGTGATCGAGCCAGCCGCGATGGCGCGGCAGTACTTCGCCGTCGAAAAACGCCTGAAGTTTCTCCCGCCACTCTTCCGATCGCCCGGAAAGGTCGAAATCCATGCCGCCTCCCGATTCTTCGGAACCTAAGCGTATATCGACACAATATGCAAATTGATTTCGATATATTGACAGATTTGGGGAACCATGGCCAATTTTCGGCCATGACGGCGATTTCCAATACCGATCGATCGGTACCCCAGGCTGCGGAGGATCAGGCCGATCCCTCCTTCGCGACCACGCTGGCGCATGGGCTCGACATACTGGCGGCATTCCGCAACCGCGCGGGCTCGCTGTCGAACGCGGAGCTTGCGCTCCATACCGGCCTGTCGCGGCCGACGGTGTCGCGGTTGACCTACACGCTGGCGCAACTCGGCTATCTCAAGCGCGACGCGAAGGGACGCTTCCAGCTCGGGCTCGGCATTCTGGCCGCGGCCTACCCGGTGCTGTCGGCGCTAAAGGTGCGGCAGTTGGCACGCCCGCTGATGCGCGATTTCGCGGCCTACACCGGCGGCACGGTCTCGATCGCGATGCCGTTCGGGCTCGACTTCATCTATGTCGAAACGCTGCGCACCACCGACGCCGTGGCGCATCTGCCCGATGTCGGCTTTGCCAGTTCGCTGGCGCCCACCGCCGTCGGCCGCGCGCTGCTCTCGCTCTTCACCGGGGAAGAACTCGACACATACGTGGCGAAGGTGAAGGCCGAGCGCCCGGAAGAGGCCGATTATGTCGAGAGGCGGACGCTGCCGGACGTCGAGCTCTGCAAGGAGCGCGGCTTTGCGATTTCGCTCGGCGAATGGCGGCGCGAGATTTTTGGCGTCGCCGCGCCGCTGTACCGCACGCCGTCGGGCGATTGCCTGTCGGTCAATTGCGGCATTCCCTCGTTTCGCTTCAACGCCGAACAGATCGAGCGTGAATGCGGGCCGCGCATGCTGGGCTTGGCGCGCAGCATTCGCTCGCTGGTGGCCAACGACTGAATGCCCCCGTCAGAGGGGCACGGCGCATCGCGGGAACGATGCGGCAAACATGGGGAGGGAAGAATGAGCCGGATCAAAACCGTGCTGGGCTTTGCCATGAATCCTGCCTTGGGTTTTGCTTTGGGCGCAATCATGCTGCTCGGCAACGCGGCGCACGCGCAGAGCAATTATCCGAACCGTCCGATCCGCGTCATCGTGCCCTACCCCGCCGGCGGCATCGTCGACATCGTCGCGCGCGCGGTGACCGAGCAAGTCGGCCGCGACTGGAAACAGACGGTGGTCATCGAAGCAAGGCCGGGCGGCAACAGCAACATCGCCACCGCGTCAGTGGCGCGCAGCGAACCCGACGGCTACACTTGGCTGGTTACCGGCCCCGCGGCTTTGGTCAACCCGAAGCTTTACAAGGACGCCGGCTGGGACGCGCTGAAGGATCTCAAATGCGTCGGTCTTGCGGTCTGGAATCAGAGCGTGGCGCTGGTCCACCCGTCGATGCCGGCCAGCACCATCAAGGAATTCGTCGAGATCGCGCGCAAGAAGCCGGGCGAACTCAATTTCGGCAATCCCGGCACCGGCTCCTCCATCGATCTGAGCGCGCAAAAGCTGTTTCAGGCCGCTGATATCAAGCTGACCAATGTCGGCTACAAGGGCCAGCCGCAGGCCTTGATCGACCTGATGACCAATCTGATGCATTTCGAGATCGTCTCGCTCGAGCTGGCGCTGCCGCACATCAGGGCCGGCAGCGTAAAGCCGCTTGCTGTCATGACCGACAAACGTGTCGCCGATCTTCCCGATGTGCCGACGATTGCGGAAGCCGGATTTCCGGAAGCCACCTACCTGCCCTGGTATGGCATCTACGTCCAGGCGGGAACGCCCGATGCCATCGTCGCGAAAATCAACGAGGCCATCAACAAGGCACTGCAGAACCCGGAAGTGCAGCGCCAGCTCGCGATTGCCAACATCCCAGGCAAGCCGATGCCGCTCGCCGACCTCGCCGCACTGATGAAGGCCGATTACGAGAAGCTGACGAAGGTGATCGCGACGTCAGGCATGGCGCTGCAGTGAGAGACGACGCCTGAACAGCTCCACCGTCATTGCGACGGGGCGAGGGTTGAAGCCCTACTTCTTCACCTTGCTGGCATCCATCTTGATGCCCGTATCCAGCATCTTGGTCGAGAACGCAGTATTCACGTCGAACGGCCTTTCCATGCCGAGATAGGTCTGCACCAGCTCGTAATCCTTCTTCATCCGCTCGGCATCGATCCAGCCGAGCGCCTTGGTCGTCGTGAATTCGTCTGTCATCAGGAACTTGATGCGCTCCCACTGCCGCTGCTGGTTTTCCTTGTCGAGACCTGAGGCCTGGTCGAGCAGCGCCTTGAGGCAGGGCGCGACGTCGGCGACGCAGGCGGCGTAGGCCTTCTGGCTGATCTTGACGAATTCCTCGACCAGCTTTGGATTCTTTTGCAGATAGGCGCCGTTGACGATCAGCGAATTGCCGTAAGGGTTCAGCCCGATATCCTTCCAGTTGACGTAACCGAGATCGGCGCCGAACTCGATCACCTTCAGATCGTGCTCATTGTAGAAATCGCTGATGATATCGACGGTATGGCTCTTCAGCGCCGCGATCTTGGCGGTCGGGCCGACATTGACGAAGCTCACTGAATCTGGTGCGATGCCCGCGGCCTTGGCAAAGGCCGGCCACATCACTCGTGACGCGTCGCCCGGCGGATTGCCGATCTTGTGGTTCGGAAAGTCTTTCGGCCCATTCACGCCATAGCTCTTCAGCCAGTAGAAGGTCTGTCCGGTGTTGGCGTAGATACTCATCAGCGCCACCACGTCGGCGCCCTTGCTCTTGGCCACCAGCGCGGTCGCGAGATCTGCGATGCCGAACGGCGAGCCGCCGGAGCCGACCTTCAGCGAGGAGACGCCGGAGCCCTTGCCGACCTCGATCGTGAGATCGATGCCGGCCTTCTCGTACCAGCCTTGGGACTTGGCGTAATAGAACGGCGAATGATCGGCCGTCGGCGTCCAGTTCAGGATCAGGTTGACGGACTCGGCGGCCACACAGGGCGCAGCCGGCACCGCAAGCGCAAGCGCCAATACTGCAATTCGCAAAGCCTTCATTGCACCCTCCTCGTTCTGCAACCGATCTTGTAGTCGCGCATCCGTGACGCTACCAATGCAACAAGGGACCAGACGACTTGTCAACTATTTGGTTGGAAATGCCCAAAAAACGTTCTGACGATACCAGGCCGCAGCGGCGCGATCCGGCCGCGACCCGCAAAAAGCTGCTGACGGCGGCACGGCGCGAATTCGCCAGCAGTGGGCTCGCCGGCGCCCGGGTCGACGAGATCGCCGCGCGGGCAGGCGTCAACAAGCAGCTCGTCTATCACTATTTCGGCGACAAGGACGCGCTGTATCTGGCGGTGCTGGAATGGGTCTATGAGGAAATCCGCGCCCAGGAGCGCAAGCTCAATCTCGAGGGACTGCCGCCTGAAAAAGCGATCAAGAAGCTGATCGAAAGTTCCTTCGATCACCTTGCCGCGCATCCGGACTTCATCGTGCTGCTGAACGACGAAAACCGCGGCGGCGCCCGGCATGTGCGCGGATCGCAAAAACTGGAAGCGATGCATTCGCCGCTGGTCAGCCTGCTTTCGACCATTCTCGGCGAAGGCGTGAAGGCCGGCATATTCCGTAAAGGTATCAACCCCGTGCACCTCTATATCTCGATCGCGGGGCTCAGCTATTTTTACTTCTCGAACACGCCGACCCTGTCGGCGATCTTCGGCAAGGACCTGTCGAGCCGGGCCGCGCGGCAGGCGCGCCGCAGGCACGTGGTCGACCTGGTGATGCACTCGCTGCGTCCCTAATCAACCGGATGGTTGATTACTGGCAGGGGCCGCGGTAGATTGCCGCCGCGCGGCGGGGAACCGGCCACGCATCCAAAGGGAGCGCACGGGTGTTCAGCGGTGACGGCGGATCGGCACGGTCTTTAGCGATCATCCTGATCGTGCATCTGGCTGTGATCGTGCTCTGGCAGGTTCTGGTCGATGCCTTCCAGGTGCCGAAATTCATTCTGCCCTCGCCACTCGCGACGGTCGCGACGCTGGGTTCTCCGAGCTATGCGTGGCCCTCCAATCTGGCGGTGACCGCCATCGAAATTCTCGGCGGGTTCTGCCTCGGCGCGCTGGTCGGTATCATGCTGGCCGTGCTGTTCACCTGGTCGCCGCTGGTCAGCCTATTGCTGCTGCCGCTGTTCGTGACGCTGAACATGATCCCGAAAGTGGCGCTGGGACCGCTGTTCATCGTCTGGTTTTCCTACGGCATCCTTCCGAACATCCTGATCGCGTTTTCCATTTGCTTTTTTCCGATCCTGCTCACCACTGCGCGTGGATTGAGTGAGGTCGAGCCTGATCTCTTGGATCTCGTGAAGTCGCTGCGCGGTTCGCGGTGGACGCTGTTTCGAAAGATCCAGTTGCCGGGTGCGTTGCCTTACGTGTTTTCCGGAATGAAAGTCGGCGCCATCCTGGCGGTTGCCGGCGCGATTGTCGGTGAGTTCATCGCCTCCGAGCGGGGGCTCGGCTACCTCATGATCCAGGTGCAGTCTTCGCTCGATACGCCGGCGATGGTGATGGCGGTGGTGCTCCTGACATTGCTCGGTGTGGCGCTGTATGGGCTCGTGCTCGGCTTAGAGCGGATGTTCGTCGTCCGTGACATCCGGCTGCAATAAGACGGGGAATGAAGATGCTGCTGACGCGCAAAAATCTGCCGCAGATGATCGCCGATATCACCGCACTCGATGAGCTGCTGTGCCGCCCGACCCAGGCATTGATCGACGATCTGCGCAAGGTCGACGGCGACATCATGATCCTGGGTGTTGCCGGCAAGATGGGGCCGACGCTGGCCGGCCTTGCCAAGGCGGCCGCGCCGGAGCGCCGCGTGATCGGCGTGGCCCGGTTCAGCGATCCCGCCGTCAAGGACTGGCTGCAGGCGCGCGGCGTCGAGACCATCAATTGCGACCTGCTCGACGAGACCGCCATCAAGGCGCTCCCGAAGATTCCGAATATCATCTTCATGGCCGGACGCAAGTTCGGCGCCGAGGGCGACCTCTCGCTGACCTGGGCGATGAATTCGCACGTCCCAGCCCTGGTCGCGCAGGCCTTTGCGACCTCGAGTATCGTCGCGTTCTCGACCGGCTGCGTTTATCCGTTCGTGCCGGTCAACGGCAAGGGCTCGACCGAGGATATGGCGCCCGATCCGCCGGGCGAATATGCGCAATCCTGCGTCGGGCGCGAGCGCATGTTCGAGTATTTCTCACGCAAGCATGGAACGCCTGGACGGCTGTTCCGGCTGAACTACGCGATCGACATGCGTTACGGCGTGCTGCACGATATCGCGAGCAAGGTGCTGCAGGGCCAGCCGATCGACGTCAGCCTCGGCCATGTCAATTTCATCTGGCAAGGCGACGCTTCTTCGCAGGCGCTGCGCTGTCTGGCGCATTGCGATACGCCGACCTCGCCGATCAATGTCAGTGGCCACGAGATCCTGGCGGTGCGCGATCTCGCCGCGAAATTCGGCCAGCGCTTTGGCCGCGCGCCCGTGATTGTCGGCAAAGAGGAGCCGACGGCGTGGCTCACCGACACGTCGCAGGCGGTGAAACTATTCGGCTTGCCGATCGTCGATACCGAGCAGCTCATCAGTTGGACCGCCGATTGGGTGTCGCGCTCGATGCCGAGCCTCGGCAAGCCCACCAAATACGAGGTGCGCGATGGCCGCTATTGAGCCCATCGACATCGTCGAACTCGATGTCAGCGATGCGAAGGCCGGGCTCGTGCTGTCGACCGAAGCCGGCTGGAACCAGAACGAAGCCGACTGGCGCTTCTTCTTGAGCCAAGGGGTCGTATTCGGCGCGCGCGACGGCAACCAGTTGGTGGCGACGGCGGCGCTGCTGCCCTACTCGGCCGGCAATGCCTGGATCAGCATGGTGCTGGTGACCGCCAACTTTCGCCGCCGCGGCCTCGCGACCAGGCTCGTCGATACCTGCCTGGAAGCGGCCGCGCGGCGCCGGCTCACAACCTGGCTTGATGCCACGCCGGCTGGCGCGACCGTCTATGGTCCGCTCGGTTTTGCGCCGACGCTGCAACTGCGGCGGTTGCGGTTGGAAAAGCCGCAAGGCACCACAGCGACAAGGCCGCTCGCGGCCGGCAACCTCGAAGCCCTGGCCGCGCGCGATGCCGGCGCCATGGGATTCGACCGCAGCACATTGCTGTCGGAATTTGCTGCGCGCCCGCGTTCTCGCATCGTATCGGATGCTCGAGCCATGGCCCTGATCCGCGATGGACGCACCGCACGGCACATCGGTCCAGTCCTGGCCGACCACGCCGATCAGGCGTTGGCATTGGTCGACGCCATCACTAGCTCCGAGACCGGCTCCTGGCTGATCGACGCCGTTCATTCTCAGGACGCGTTTCTGAACGGTCTCGTTCGCTCGGGCTGGAATATCGAGCGACCATTTCAGCGCATGCGCTTTGGTTCCGCGACTGCCTCACCCGCGCAACCGCCGCTTGCCGTCGCCGGCCCGGAATTCGGATAGGAACAGCCGCCATGCATCATAGCGAAATCAAGGCCGAGGTACGAAAGCTGATCGCCGACGGCACCGTGCTTCCGGCGCATCCGCTCGCGCTCGACGCCAAGCGCGCACTCGATGTACGGCATCAGCGGGCGCTGACGCGCTATTACCTCGATGCTGGCGCCGGAGGATTGGCCGTGGGCGTGCACACCACGCAATTCGCGATCCGCGACGTCGGAATGTACCGTCCGGTGCTGGAGCTGGCGGCCGAGACCGCCGCTTCATGGACCAAACGGCCGGTCGCGATGGTCGCAGGCCTGGCCGGTCCAACGCAGCAAGCCATCGCAGAAGCGCAGACCGCGCGTAGCATCGGCTATCACGCCGGCCTGCTCAGCCTGGCTGCGATGAAATCGGCATCCGAGGACGACATCATTGCGCATTGCGAGGCAGTGGCACGCGAGATCCCGCTGGTCGGCTTCTATTTGCAGCCGGCCGTCGGCGGCGTGATCCTCAGCGCCGATTTCTGGAAGCGCTTTGCGGCCATCGATAACGTCATCGCGATCAAGATCGCTCCGTTCAACCGCTATCGGACGCTGGACGTGCTGCGTGGGGTGGCTGCAGCGAACGCACTTGACCGCGTCGCGCTCTATACCGGCAACGACGATCACATCCTGCTTGACCTCACTTTGCCGTTCGACCTCCGCGACAAGGGCGTCACCACGCGAGCGTACTTCAAGGGCGGCCTGCTCGGGCACTGGTCGGTATGGACCGCGAGCGCGATCAAGCAGTTCGAGATGTGCAAGGCGGCACGCGGCAAGGATACCGTGCCGGCCGACCTGCTGGCGCTCGACGCGCGTGTCACCGACTGCAACAGCGCGTTCTTCGATGTTGCCAACAATTTTCACGGCTGCATCGCAGGTTGCCACGAAATCCTGCGGCGGCAAGGATTGATGCAAGGTCTCTGGTGTCTCGACCCCGCAGAAGGGCTGAGCCCGGGCCAGATGCAGGAGATCGACCGCGTCTGCCGCGAGCATGCCGATCTCTCCGACGACGGCTTCGTGAAGGCGAACCTGCAGAAATGGCTGGCATGACGGCGGACGAGCCCTTCATCAGCCTGCGCAACGTCCGCAAGGTCTATCGGTCGAGGGCTACGGAATTCCTCGCCGTCTCCGACGTCACCATGGACGTCAAGGAAGGCGAACTGGTGTCGCTGGTCGGCCCGTCCGGCTGCGGCAAGACAACCGTGCTCAAGATCCTGGCCGGATTGCATGACGCCGACGGCGGCACGATCAAGATCGGTAGCGCGAAGACGCCGTTTGATCCGGCGCGCGACATCGGCATGGTGTTCCAGCAGGCCCTGCTGCTGAAATGGCGAACCATTTTGGACAACGTGCTGCTGCCGGCCGAAATCGTCGGCCTGCCGATGAAGGCCGCGCGGAGCCGCGCCCGCGATCTGCTCAACCTGGTCGGACTGGCTGGCTACGAGGATAAATATCCGCAGCAATTGTCCGGCGGCATGCAGCAGCGCACGGCGATTGCGCGCGCCTTCATCCACGATCCCAAGCTGATCCTGATGGACGAGCCGTTCGGCGCGCTAGACGCGCTGACCCGCGAGCAGATGAATCTCGAAATGCTGCGGATCTGGCGCGAAAGCGGCAAGACCATCCTGTTCGTGACGCACTCGATCCAGGAAGCGGTGTTCCTCGCCTCGCATTGCGCCGTGCTCACCGCAGGTCCGGCGCGAATGGCGGAATATTTCCCGATCGAGCTGCCATTTCCCCGCGCATTGCCGATCAAGACCACGGATGAGTTCGGTGCCTATGCGCGGCGAATCTACGCGAGTCTGGGATTGAGCCCGAGCGCATAGCCCTGCAGGCGCCAGGACTTCGGCGGCTCGCCTCGCATACGCATCATGCAACTGAGAGCCTGTGGCCGGCGCCGCGTCCGTAGTACACGCCACCCCAGGGCACGTCCGCCCCGGCGTGGAGAGCCCGACAGAATGTCCGCAGACTTAGCCCCCAAATCATCCCCCACGCCCATCGATGGCTTGCCGCCGGAACTCAGGCGGCGCTGGGCGGTGGCGGCGATCTTCACCGCGCTGGCACTGGCCTCGCTGGATACCGCGATCGCCAATATCGCGCTGCCCGCCATCGCGGCCGACCTCCATGTCAGCCCGGCCGACGTGGTCTGGGTCGTCAATATCTACCAGATCGCCTTGGTCGCGACGCTGCTGCCGCTCGGCGCACTCGGCGAAATCGTCGGTCATCAGCGGATCTATATCGGCGGCCTCGTGCTGTTCACGCTGGCCTCGCTCGGCTGCGCCTTGGCATGGTCGCTGCCGAGCCTGACGGCGGCGCGGGCGCTGCAGGGGCTGGGCGCCAGCGGCATCATGAGCGTGAACGCGGCGCTGGTCCGTTTCGTCTATCCGACCCACATGCTGGGGCGCGGCTTCGGCCATAACGCGCTCGTGGTCGGAACGGCATTCACTTTCGGTCCGACGATTGCGTCCGCGATCCTTGCGATCGGAACGTGGCCGTGGCTGTTCGCGATCAACCTTCCCTTCGGCCTGATCGCAATCTGGATCGGCCTGAAGACGTTGCCCAGAACGCCGCGCGCGAAACACGCGTTCGATTTTGCGAGCGCAGCGCTGACCGCAAGCTGTCTCGGGCTATTCATCATCGGCATCGGAAGCGCGGCACATCAGGCGCCGCCCTTCCTTGTCGGAGTGGCGCTTGGCGCAGCATTGCTGCTCGGCTGGATCATGACCCGACGGGATGCGGATCATCCGGCGCCGATGTTGCCGATCGACCTGTTCCGGCGGCCGATGTTCGCGTTGTCGGCCGCCACGTCGGTCTGCACATTCGCGGTGCAGGGACTGGCCTTCGTTTCGCTGCCCTTCTACTTCGAGGACGTGCTGCACCGGTCCCAGGTCGAAACCGGCTTCTTCATGACGCCCTGGCCATTGGTGGTGGCGATCATGGCGCCGATCGGGGGCCGGCTCTCCGATCGCTATCCTGTCGGCATTCTCGGCGGCCTCGGGCTGGTATTGCTCGGCATCGGCATGGCCCTGCTCGCAACGCTGCCTTCGGACCCTAGCGTTGCCAACATCGTCTGGCGCACGGTGATTTGCGGAATCGGATTCGGCTTCTTTCAAACGCCGAATTTGCGGGCGCTGATGTCGAGCGCGCCGCCGCACCGCAGCGGCAGCGCGAGCGGCATCGTCGCAACCGCTCGTCTGACCGGGCAGACACTCGGCGCCGCGCTCGCGGCCCTTTGCTTTGCGCTGGCCGGTCACGAGGGTGCGACGGTTGCGTTGATGCTCGGGGCCGGATTCGCCACGCTCGGAAGCCTGATGAGTTTCCTGCGTCTGACGGTGGGCACCGAAAAGACATGATGCAACGCAGGGACACGCCCCGTTCGCTGCGCCTCGAACCCGGTTCTGATTGAATCAGAACCGGGCTCTTTTGACGCGTTTTCTTGATGCGAACCGGTGTCGCTTGAAAACGCTCTAATTGAGCGCCCAAAGATAAGCCAGGGTTGCCGCGATCCCAAGACCCGTTCTGACCGCGTGCAACCCTCCCCACTTCACGATCAGCGCACGTGACTGCGGGCCGGCGTCCTTCTCGTCGATAGCGTTCAGCAGGCGGTTGGTCGGCATGATGCCGATCAGCGTATAGGGCCAGTTGGCGAGAATGAGCACCGCGCCGACGATCCAGCGCCAATCCCGCGTCAGCCAGGCAGCGGTCAGGCCGAGCACGCCGGAAATGACTGCGCAACTCGCCTGCATCGCAAAGCCGCGCGCGTAGCTTGGTTTCCACTGCCTCAAGAGGCCCCGGTCATCGAGGCCGAGACGCGCCGGCTGTTCGGCGAAATTGATGAAGAAGGCGGCACCGGCGAACGCCGCCGCGACGACCATTGCAAGCTGTCCTGCAAACATTATTCACTCCACACTCGTTTTGCCTATTGACAATATATTGTCATTTTGGATACTAATTGTCAAATGACAACGAAACGACATACGCCCGGCGGTCGGGCCCTGACCGAGCTGGTTCTCGCCGTGTTCCGCCTCAATGGACGCCTGCTCGCGGCCGGTGACCGGCTTGTTTCGGACCTCGGCCTCACCAGCGCGCGCTGGCAGGTGCTGGGCGCAATCGCGCTTGCGCCAAGTCCGCAACCGGTGGCCTGGCTTGCGCGCAGCATGGGACTCAATCGACAGGGAGTTCAGCGCATTGTGAACGAGATGGCAGAGGATGGCCTCGTGGAGCTGCGGCCCAATCCAAATCACCGCCGGGCGCACCTCGTCGCGCTAACCAGGCGTGGGCAGGATGCCTTCGAAACCGCCAGCGCGCTCCAGGTTCCGTGGGCAAATGCCCTTGCGAAGGGGTTTAGTCCCGATGAGCTCGCCGCGATGACCCGTATCGCGAAGCTGCTGAGCGAGCGCCTTGATAAGTCCGCCTAGCCTCTATCCCCCGAACGAAGGACACCCGATCGGCCAGGTTGCGGAAACCTGGCGTAACACCGGCGAATCGACTTTCTTCCCGTTCGTCAAGTGCGCGTTTTCTTGATTTGAACTGTTCTATTTTCTCGGATCACATCGCGCCCGGTTCAATTGGCGAATTGGACTCAAAAAGGGACATGCGATGGCAAACCTCACAATCAACGGCAAAACAATCAATGTGGACGTCGAAGACGACACGCCACTGCTCTGGGCTATCAGGGAGAATGTCGGGCTGACCGGCACCAAATATGGGTGCGGTATTGCACTGTGCGGCGCCTGCACAGTTCACGTCGACGGGGTCGCGATGCGCTCCTGCGGCATGACGGTCAGCGAGGCCGTCGGCAAGCAGATCACCACGATCGAAGGTCTCGCCTCAGAAGGCGCGTTGCACAAGGTGCAGCAGGCATGGGTAGCTAACGACGTTCCGCAATGCGGCTTTTGCCAGAGCGGCATGATCATGGCGGTCGCAGCCCTTCTCAAGGAAAAGCCGAAGCCGACCGACCAGGATATCAACGAGGCCATCACCAATATCTGCCGATGCGGGACCTTCCAGCAGGTCCGCGAGGCGATCCACGCCGCCGCGAACGCTTGAGGGGGACGCCATGAACAAGCACGTCATGCCCAAACTCAATCGCCGCAGCTTTGTGATCGGCACGGCTGCCGCCGGCGCCGGCCTCGCACTCGGTCTTGATATTCCCTTTGGCGGACCGAACGTGGTTCGCGCCGCCGACGGCTCGCCCGAGATCAATGCCTGGGTGGTGATCCGTCCCGATGACACCGTCGTGATCCGCATCGCCCGCTCGGAGATGGGACAGGGCTCGCTCACCGGCCTCGCGCAACTCGTCGCGGAAGAGCTTGAATGCGACTGGTCGAAGGTCACCACCGAATATCCCACGCCGGGTCAAAGTGTCGCACGCAAGCGCACCTGGGGCGACTTCTCGACCGGCGGCAGCCGCGGCATCCGCGCCAGTCATGAATATGTCCGCAAGGGCGGCGCCACCGCGCGCATGATGCTGGTGCAGGCCGCCGCGAACGAATGGAAGGTGCCGGCCTCGGAATGCACTGCCGCCAACAGCGTGATCACCCACACGCGGTCAGGCAGAACCACGACCTATGGCAAGGTGGTGGAAGCGGCAGCCAAGCTCGAGCCGCCGGCGGACGTGAAGTTGAAAGATCCCAAGGACTGGAAGCTCGCCGGCAAGTCCCTGAAGCGGCTTGATACGGTGGAGAAGACCACCGGCGCGATGATCTACAGCATCGATGTCAAGCTGCCGGGCATGCTCAACGCCGCGATCAAGGATTGTCCCGTCTTCGGCGGCAAGCTGAAGAGCTACGACGAAGCCAAGGTCGCGGGCATGAAGGGCGTCAAAAAGGTCGTCCGTGTCGGCGACACCGCCGTCGCCGTCATTGCCGATACCTGGTGGCACGCCAAGACCGCGCTGGATGCGTTGCCGGTCGTCTGGGACGAAGGCGAGAACGCCAAAGTCTCCAGTGACTCGATCGCCAAATGGCTGGCCGAAGGCCTCGACAACGCCCAGCCGGCTTACATCGGCAACCAGAACGGCGACGCCAAGGCCACGATTGCCTCGGCCGCCAAGAAGGTCGAGGCGGTCTACAACTATCCCTACCAGAACCACGCCACGATGGAGCCGCTCAATGCCACGGCGATCTATACGCCTGACAAATGCGAGGTCTGGTGCGGTACGCAGAACGGCGAAGCGGCATTAGCCGCTGTGCTGGAAGCATCGGGATTGCCGGCCGAAAAATGCGATGTGCACAAGCATATGGTCGGCGGCGGCTTCGGCCGCCGCGGCATGACCGATTATGTCCGGCAGGCGGTTCTGATCGCCAAGCAGATGCCGGGCACACCGGTCAAGCTGTTGTGGTCGCGCGAAGAGGACATGCTGCACGGGAAATATCATCCGGTCACGCAATGCAAACTCACCGGCGCCTTCGACGCCAATAACAATCTGACGGCGCTGCATGTCAGAATATCAGGACAGTCGATCCTGTCCTCGGCGCGTCCGGCAGCATTGGAAAACGGCAAGGACCCGGTGGTGTTCCAAGGACTCAATGCCACGGGCGAGGCAGCGATCGGCTACAGCGTACCGAATTTGCTGATCGAGCACGCGATGCGCAATCCGCATGTCCCGCCCGGCTTCTGGCGCGGCGTCAACCTCAATCACAACGCGATCTACCTGGAATGCTTCATGGATGAGCTCGCCAATGCAGTGGGCCAGGATCCCCTGGAATTCCGCCGCAAGCTGATGAGCAAGCATCCGAAGCACCTCGCCGTGCTCAATGCGGTGGCCGAGAAGATCGGCTGGGGCAAACCTGCGCCGCAAGGCGTCCATCGCGGCATCGCGCAGGTGATGGGCTTCGGCAGCTATGTCGCAGGTGCCGCGGAAATCTCAGTCACCGACGACGGCAAGATCAAGGTGCATCGCATCGTCGCCTCGACCGATCCGGGCTATATCGTCAACCCGGCGCAGGTCGAGCGGCAGATTGCCGGCTCCTTCGTCTATGGCCTGTCCGCCCTGTTCTATGGCGGCTGCACGGTGAAGGACGGCAAGATCGAGCAGACCAACTTCGACACCTACGATTCAATGCGCATTGCCGCGATGCCGAAGGTGGAAAGCGTCATGCTGCCGAGCGGCGGCTTCTGGGGCGGCGTCGGCGAGCCGACCATCGGCGTCGCCGCACCCGCGGTGCTCAACGCCTACTTCGCCGCAACCGGCAAGCGGATCCGTTCGGTCCCGCTGAAGGACCAGAACATCACGTTTGCCTGACAATAACAGCGGCGGCCTCTCCGGCCGCCGCTCGCTCATCGAGAGATTTCTGATGAATGCCTTGCGTGTCGTCATCGGGCTGGCAACGGTCATGGCGTCGAGCCTGCCGGTGCTTGCGGCTTCCGACCCCCCGCCCGGTGCGGCGTCCTGCTCCGGCTGCCACTCCGGTGGGGTGACCGGTTCGTCCGTTTCGCGGCTGAACGGCCGCGACGCCGGCGAGATCGCGACCGCGATGGCTGGATTTCGCGACGGCTCGCTTCCCGCTACGGTAATGAACCGCATCGCCAAGGGCTTTTCCGACGATGAGTTGCGCGCGATGGCGGCGTGGCTCGCTGCACAAAAGTAAGGGGCCGCCAGCATGGGCGTTAGCCGTCGCATCAGCCGCCGGAAGTTCTGTAGCACGAGCGCGGCCGCCGCAGTGACGGCCTTGGCGTCTCCACTGCCCGCGTTGGCGCAATCCGCGGCGCGCATCGTCGTGATCGGCGGCGGTTTCGGTGGTGCGAGTTGTGCGCGCACGCTGAAACAGATTGATCCGAAATTGCAGGTCACACTGGTCGAGCCGAACCGGACCTTCACCGCCTGCCCGTTCAGCAACAATGTCATCGCCGGACTGCGTTCGATCGAGGAACAAAAATTCGGTTACGACAAGATCGCCGCCAGCGGCATCACCGTGGTGGCGCTGGAAGCAACGACCATCAATGCAGCCGCGCGGACCGTGGGGCTCGCCGACGGCACCTCGCTCGCCTACGACCGGCTGGTGCTGTCTCCCGGAATCGAACTGCGTTTCGACGCCCTGCCGGGCTACGACGAAGCCGCCGCGGCGAAGATGCCGCATGCCTGGAAAGCCGGCGAGCAAACGCTGTTGCTGCGCAAGCAACTCGAGGCCATGGACGATGGCGGCCTGGTGGTGATCACAGCTCCCGCCAACCCTTTCCGTTGCCCGCCGGGACCTTACGAACGGGCCTGCCTGATTGCGCACTATCTGAAGACCAAGAAGCCGCGTTCGAAGCTGATCATCCTTGACGCAAAGGACGCGTTCTCCAAGCAGCGTCTGTTTCAGAACGCCTGGAAGGAGCTTTACCCGGGGATGGTCGAATGGATATCGCTATCGCAGGGCGGCAAGGTGAATGCCGTCGATCCGGCGACCAACACTCTGATCACCGATTTCGGCAATCACACCGCCCAGGTGGCCAACGTTATTCCGCCGCAACGGGCCGGCCGCATCGCGGCTATTGCGGGCGCGACCGATAACACGGGCTGGTGCGCGATCGATCCTGTCACTTTCGAATCCAGATCGGCGCCGAACATCCATGTCATCGGCGACGCCTGTCTCGCCGGCGCGATGCCAAAATCCGCATTCTCGGCGAATGCGCAGGCCAAGACTTGCGCAAACGCGATTGCCACACTGGTCGCCGGCGGATCGCCAGCCGCGCCGAAGCTGATCAATACGTGCTACAGTCTGGCAGCCCCGGACTATGGCATCTCGATTGCCGGTGTATACCATCCGAAGAACGGATTGCTTGCCGACGTTGAAGGCGCCGGCGGCGTTAGTCCGCTGGAGGCGTCACGCGATTTCCGCGCCCGCGAGGCCGACTATGCGCAATCCTGGTTCGCGACCATTACGGCGGAAGTCTTTGGCTAGACGCACCTATCGCATGTTGGATCCGGTTCTTGCTGGAGTTCTCCTCGTGCTGCCCGGCTGCGCCGCCGCAACGGAACTTCGCGGCTATACCGTCACTGACGATGCCATTCCGCAGTCGCTGACGGGCACGGCCGGCGATGCGACGCGCGGCCGCGCCCTCGTCGTCGAACGTTCCAGCACTTGCATCCTGTGCCACAACGGCCCATTTCCCGAACAGAAATTCCAGGGCGACCTGGCGCCTGATCTTTCCGGTTCCGGCAGCCGCTGGTCCGAAGGTCAGCTTCGGCTTCGGCTGGTGGATGCCTCTCGTCTCAATGCCGCGACGATCATGCCGTCCTATTACCGCGTTGACGGCCTCACTCGCGTCGGGACGCTGTGGCGCGGCAAGCCGATCCTGTCGGCCGAACAGATCGAGGATATCGTGGCGTATCTCGCAAGCTTACGCGAATAGGAAGGTCCGATGCATCCACCACCGAATTCGACACGCCGCCAGTTTCTCGGCCTCGCCGGAGCGGCAGCCGTGCTTGGCACGGCCCCCGTCGTCACGCCTCGGCCTGCCGAGGCGACGCCCGAGATGCTCGCTTCCGCCATCCGCAATGTCACCGGCGGCGCTGCGGTGAAAACCGGCAAGGTCAAGCTCGACGTGCCGCCCTTGGTCGAGAACGGCAACACCGTGCCGCTGACTGTGAGTGTCGCCCACCCGATGGCGCCGGAGGACCACGTCAGCAGCATCCACGTTTTCAACGAGAAGAACCCGCAGCCGAACGTCGCCAACTTCCACCTCGGCCCTCATGCCGGCCGCGCGCAGGTTTCGACCCGCATTCGCCTCACCGACAGCCAGAAGGTCGTCGCGATCGCCAAGCTCTCGGACGGGTCGTTCTGGTCGGCCAGCGTCGACGTCGTGGTGACACTGGCGGCCTGCACCGAGGAGGTGATCTGATGGCTTCCGCGCTGATCAACGTTCCGGCCAAAGCCAAACGCGGCGACATTATCGAGATCAAGACGCTGATGTCGCACATCATGGAGTCAGGCTATCGCCATAAGGCGTCAGGTGAATCTGTGCCGCGCGACATCATCACGAGCTTTACCTGCCGCTTCAACGGCGCTGAAATCTTCCGCGCCGATTTGTTCCCGGCGATTGCTGCCAACCCGTTCTTCTCCTTCTTCACGACCGTGACCGAAAGCGGCAAGTTCGAGTTCGAATGGATCGGCGACAAGGGTTTTTCCGAGACCGCTTCCGCCTCGATCTCGGTCGAATGAGATTTTTGGGCGCCATAGCCGCCGCACTGCTGGTGGTGGGCGCCGTCGGAGCTGCCGAGATCCCGCAAGCCGACCGCCGTTCCGGCTACAGCTTCATGAAGCCGGACACAAAAACGATGCAGGACGACGACACCGCCAATCCCGGCATGCTCTGGGTGCTCAATGGCGAGACATTGTGGAACCGCAAGACAGGCGCCGCCGACAAAGCGTGCGCCGATTGCCATGGCAATGCACGCGCAAGCATGAAGGGCGTGGCCGCCCGCTACCCCGCGTTCGACAAGGCAACCGGCCGCCCGATCGATCTGGAACAGCGCATCAATTCGTGCCGCACCAACCACCAACAGGCGACGCCGCTGCCGTTCGAGAGCCGCGAGTTGCTGGCGCTGACAGCCTTTGTCGCAAGGCAATCACAGGGCGCTCCGATCGAAACCGGAGCCGACCCGCAGCTCGCGCCGTTCGTCGCCAAAGGACGCGAGCTCTACATGCAACGGCAGGGCCAGCTCAATCTCGGCTGTACCCATTGCCATGACGACAATTGGGACAAGCGACTCGCCGGCGCCGCGATCACACAAGGACACCCGACCGGTTACCCGCTCTACCGGCTGGAATGGCAATCGCTGGGCTCGCTGCAGCGACGCCTGCGCGCCTGCATCACCGGCATCCGCGCGCAGGCCTATGATTACGGCGCGCCGGAACTGGTTGAACTGGAATTATACCTGATGTCGCGGGCGCGCGGGATGGCGATGGAAGCGCCGGCGGTGCGGCCTTAGGGAGGTGCGGCGCGGCACCATATGTCCCTCATTCTCGTTACCGCTCCGCGAACGCCTTCTCGACCACGAACTGTGCCGGCTCGCCGTGATTGCCCTCGGCAAAACCCTTGCCGATGAGCAGCGCGCGCGTGTCCGTCACCAGCGCCGGGCTGCCGCAGATCATGACGCGGTCATGCGCTGGATCGAGCGTGGCCAGCCCGATGTCGGCGAACAGTTTTCCTGAAGTGATCAAATCGGTGATGCGGCCGCGGTTGCGGAAGGGATCGCGGGTCACGGTCGGATAATAGATCAGCTGGTTGCGAACATATTCGCCGATCAGCTCGTCGTTCGGCAGCTTTTCGGTGATCATCTCGCCATAGGCGAGTTCGGCGACGCGGCGGCAGCCGTGCAGCAGCACCACCTTCTCGAACCGCTCATAGGTCTCGGGGTCCTTGATCACGGAAAGGAACGGCGCCAGCCCGGTGCCGGTCCCGATCAGATAGAGGTTGCGGCCGTCCTCGAGGTTATCGATGACCAGCGTACCGGTCGCCTTGCGGCTGACGATGATTTCGTCGCCCTGCTTCAGGTGTTGGAGGCGCGAGGTGAGCGGGCCATCCGGCACCTTGATCGAGAAGAATTCGAGCCGGTCCTCGTAATTGGCGCTGGCGACCGAGTAGGCGCGGAGCAGCGGCTTCTCGCCGACCTTCAGGCCGATCATCGTGAACTCGCCATTGCGGAAACGGAACGAGGGATCGCGTGTGGTGGTGAAGCTGAACAGCGTATCGGTCCAGTGATGAACGCTCAGCACGCTTTCCTGGTTGAAATTGCTCATCGCACCGTTCCCTGACTTGCAAGCCGGATTGACCGGTTAAATCATTCGTATACGATCATTCGTATACAAACGAATAATCCAGCTTGATCCGATCGTCAAGCCGGGCAGAATGTCCGGCGAAGGCATTGAAGCAAAAGGAAAAACCATGGCCCACGACGCACCCCAGGCGACCGGTCCGAACAAGCTGGTGATCCGCAATATCGGGCTCGTGCTGTCGGGGGCTTTGGAAAAGCCGATCCTGGATGCCGACACGATCGTGGCCGAGAGCGGCAAGATCACAGCCGTCGGCCGCTTCAAGGACTGCAATACAGAGGGCGCCACCACGACAGTCGATGCCAACGGCACCACCGTCGCGCCCGGATTGATCGACAGCCACGTCCATCCCGTCGCCGGCGACTGGACGCCGCGGCAGAACCAGGTCAACTGGATCGACAGCTATCTCCATGGCGGCGTGACCACCATGATCTCGGCCGGCGAGGTCCACATGCCCGGCCGCCCGCGCGACGTCGTAGGCCTGAAGGCGATGGCGATCTTTGCGCAGCGCGCGTTTTGGACGCTGCGGCCAGGCGGGGTGAAGGTGCATGCCGGCGCGCCGGTGATCGAATGCGAAATGGTGGAGGACGATTTCAAGGAGATGGCCGCGGCCGGCGTCAAGCTGCTCGGCGAGGTCGGCCTCGGCGGCGTCAAGGACGGCCCGACCGCGCGCAAAATGGTCGGCTGGGCGCGCAAATACGGCATCCAAAGCACGATCCATACCGGCGGACCTTCAATTCCCGGCTCCGGCCTGATCGACAAGGATGTGGTGCTGGAAGCCGACACCGACGTGGTCGGTCATATCAATGGCGGCCATACCGCGCTGCCCGACGACCAGATCCGCTGCATCTGCGAGGGCTGCAAACGCGGGTTGGAGCTGGTTCACAACGGCAACGAGCGCTCGGCGCTGTTCACGTTGCGCACCGCGCGCGAGATGGGTGACCTCCATCGCGTCATCCTCGGCACCGACGCGCCGGCCGGCTCCGGCGTGCAGCCGCTCGGCATTTTGCGAATGGTCTCGATGCTGTCGTCACTCGGCGAACTGCCGGCCGAACTCGCCTTCTGCCTTGCGACCGGCAATACCGCGCGCATGCGCGAACTCGACTGCGGAATCATCGAAATCGGCCGCTCCGCGGACTTCGTCCTGATGGACAAGGCCCAGCATTCCCCCGGCAAGAACATTCTGGAGAGTGTGCAACTCGGCGACCTCCCCGGCATCGGCATGACCATCATCGATGGCATCGTCCGCACCCAGCGCAGCCGCAACACGCCGCCCGCCGGCAAGGTGCCGGAGATCGTCAGCGGACATTGATGCCGGTCGCCCTGCGAGTGCGCCGGGCGACTATACCCTCGGACGTGATGAGCGAACTGCCGGTCAGGCCTCATTTTTTGTGAGATCACTCACACTTAGCCCCTACGAACCGCGTGGAACCCGCGCACGGCTGCTTGCGGCGAACAGCCACCATGGTACGCTGTAGGTGCTGGAAAGATTGCTTGCCTCATACTGTATTTGTATTTGACAGTTGGGAGCCAATCCAAGCCATGGCCCAAATTCGTGACATCAAGTCAGGCCGACCGGGTGAGCGATCGCCCGAGCCAATGCCACGCCGCCTTGCGGCCATCGTGGCAGGCGACATCTCCGGTTACAGCCGCCTGATGCAGATCGACGAGGAAGGGACGCACAATCGCGTCAAGAGGATCGAGCGCGACCTCATCGAACCCAGCATCAGGGAACATCACGGCAGGCTGGTCAAAACCACGGGCGACGGCTTCATCGCCATTTTCGACAGCCCGGTCGAAGCCGTCCGATCGAGCATCGTGATCCAGCAAAATCTGGTTGGCCGCAATGCATCACTGCCCAAGCATCATTGGATCGAATATCGGATTGGCGTCAATCTTGGCGACGTGATTATAGAAACCGACGACGTCTATGGCGACGGCGTCAATATTGCCACGCGGCTTGAGGGCATAGCCCATCCCGGCGAAGTCTATATCTCCGGCGGCATTTATGAGCAGATAAAGCATAAGCTGGTTTGCGGATACGAGTCGCTCGGTGATCGAAAGGTCAAGAACATCACCGATCCCGTTCGGGTCTACCGCGTGCTTCCCGACCCCTCCGCCCTTAACGCATATCGGAACCGGCGCGAACGCGTTCTGATCCTCTTGCTCTGCATTGCGATGCTGACCATTGCGATCGGCACTCTCTGGTACATGTTCGCACCGCCCCGCAAGGCTATAAATCAGGCGTCGGCTCCCGTTTCATCTCCGGCGGAAGCGCCGAAGGCGCCTGCGCCTGCCGCGAAACAACCAGCGCCGGCGCCCCAACCTTCTCCTTCGCCACCTCAACAACAGGCAGCGCCGCTACCGCCGCCGGCGCCTCCCGCCGCACCCGAGACTCCGCCGACGACGCAAGCGGCCGCGCCGGTTCGAGAACCCGAGATGATTTCGCTTCGGGGCGGCAGCTTCGCGATGGGCAGCAACGAAGACGTTTCGGAAAGGCCGGTCCGTCAGGTAACGGTCAAGCCGTTTGCGATGGGGAAATTTCCCGTCACCGTGCAGGAATGGAACGCATGCGCCGCCGCAAAGGCATGCGGATTCACGGCAGCCGGAAAGGACGATGCGCCTGTTACAAACGTGAGTTGGAGCGATGCCAAGCAATATGTCGCATGGCTTGCGGAAACCACCGGAAAACCATATCGACTGCCGAGCGAAGCCGAATGGGAATATGCGGCGCGCGGCGGCACGCAGACCCGCTACTGGTGGGGCGATCAGTTTCAGCCCGGTATGGTCAATTGCAAGAACTGCAGCGACATTCCAGCGACCGACCAGCCGGTGAAGGTCGGCAGCCTCAAGCAAAATCCTTTTGGGCTGTTTGATATGGGCGGCGGCGTCGATCAATGGGTCGAAGATTGCTGGCACAGAAATTATCAGGGCGCGCCAGGAGACGGGTCAGCATGGGTCGAGAATGCATGTTCCTCGCATGTCATCCGCTCCGGCTCCTGGAGGAAGGACTCAGCCTATGCCCGCGTATCAAACCGCGGCAGCTATGATACCAACGTGCGATATCCCACTCACGGCTTCCGCGTCGCGCTATCTCTCAAGTAGTAGCCTTAAGAGGGCGGTCATGAAGTTCATGCAGTGGATCGCTCTCTCAGCAGCGCTCACTTGCCTGCCGTTCGCCGCGTATGCTCAAGGGAAGCCCTCACACAAGGATGCCCTTCTCTATTTCGTGTGGCCGCAGGACGGCGCCGTCATCAAGGGCGGATTTTGGTGCCGCTTTGGTCTGCGCAACATGGGCGTAACCCACGCCGGCGACAACTACCCAAACAGCGGCCACCATCACCTGCTGATCGATGTGAATGAACCGCTCAATCCCAATGAAGAGATTCCGCAGGACAAATCGCACCTTCATTTTGGCGCGGGCCAGACCGAAGCCCGGATCGAGCTTCCGCCCGGCAAGCACACGCTTCAGCTCGTGCTGGGCGACGCCGGCCACTATCCGCACAATCCTCCGGTAGTCTCGAAGAAAATTACCATCACGGTCAAATAGAGCGGAGCCCCCTCCGCCGACTTTGATCATTCCAGGCAAACAGGGAGGCAGTACGATGAACATTCGGCCCGATCCCACGTTTCACGCTTCGCCAAAGCTTGCCATGGAAGCTCCGCCGGAGAGCTTCGCCTATACCGTGCTGCTCAGTCCGGACGCCTCAAAGCCGGACGCACTGGCGGTGATCGACGTCAAGCCGGGCTCCTCGAGCTACAGCCAGGTCGTTCACACCGTGACTATGCCCAACAAGGGCGACGAGTTTCACCATTTCGGCTGGAACGCCTGCTCGTCGGCGCTGTCGCCGCTCACCGGGCATGCCTTCCTCGAGCGCCGCTATCTCATCATCCCCGGCATGCGATCGTCCCGCATCTATATTGTCGACACCAAACCCGACCCCACCAAGGCGGCCATACACAAGATCATCGAGCCTGAAGAGATCTTCAGGAAGACCGGATATTCGCGGCCCCACACCGTTCATTGCGGGCCTGAAGGCATTTACGTCTCTACGCTCGGCGGCAGCGGCAAGGACGGCACCGATGGACCGCCCGGCGTCTTTATCATGGACTGCGAGACCTTCGAGGTGCTCGGACGGTGGGAGATCGATCGCGGCCCCCAGACAATGCACTATGATTTCTGGTGGAATCTGCCACGCGACTACATGGTGACGAGCGAGTGGGGGTTGCCGCCGCAGTTCGAGAACGGAATCGTGCCGGAGGATCTGCTCTCGAACAAGTACGGTCACCATATTCACTTCTGGGATCTGCGGGCCCGGCGAAATGTGCAGACGATCGATCTCGGGGCCAATCACCAGATGGGGCTGGAAGTGCGTCCCGCGCATGATCCAGTTCGCGAATACGGCTTTCTGGGCACCGTGGTCGACACCACTAACCTCGAAGGCTCGATCTGGACCTGGTGGCGCGAGGGCGGCAAGTTTCACGTCGAGAAGACGGCGACGATTCCACCCGAGCCGGCGGCGAAGGAACAATTGCCGCCGCTGCTGCAGGGCTTTGGCGCCGTGCCGCCGCTGGTGACTGACATCGACCTGTCGATGGATGACAAATTCCTCTACGTCGCCTGCTGGGGCACCGGCGAGATGCGTCAATACGATGTCAGGGAGCCGCGAAAGCCGAAGCTTGCCGGCTCGGTTCACATCGGCGGCATCGCGCGCCGCACGCCGCACCCGAACGGCAAGGCGTTTGCAGGCGGCCCGCAGATGGTCGAGATCAGCCGCGACGGCAAGCGGGTCTACTGGACCAACTCGCTGTACTCGACATGGGACGACCAGTTTTATCCCGATGGCGTCCCGGGAGCCATGGTGATGGCCAATGCGAAGCCGGACGGTGGTCTCGAACTGGCGAGCAATTACTGGGTCAACTTCCCCGACGGCTACCGCGCGCACCAGATCCGGCTCGACGGCGGCGACTGTTCGACGGATTCGTTCTGCTATCCGTCGGCTTGAGATTTGAGCGCAGCCGACTGGACACCGGCCTGGCTCTGGCTGGCTGTCATCGCGAGCGGCCTTTACCACGGCGTCAACCCGGGCATGGGCTGGCCGCTCGCTGTTTCAGTTGGACTGATGGAGCGGAGCCCGCGTGCCCTGGTGGCCGCGCTTGGGCCGCTCACGGCCGGCCATCTGCTCGCGATGCTGCTCGTACTCCTTCCCTTCGCGCTGCTCGTTGCCATCGTCGAGTGGCAGCGCACGATACAGATCGGCGCCAGCGTCCTCGTTATCGCCTTCGGCCTTTTCCGGCTTGCCAACCGCCGCCATCCAAGAGTTTTAGCGCGGATATCACCGGCGCAACTGGGGCTTTGGTCGTTTGCCGTGGCGCTCGCGCATGGCGCCGCGCTGATGCTGGTGCCGATCTACCTCGGGCTCTGCCGGCAAGCCGAGCTCGACGGCGGCCACGCGGCCGCCGGTACTCTCATCAACGCCAATCTCGGAATGGCCGTGCTGGTTGCGGCCGTCCACGCCATCGCGATGGTCGCCGCCGGCGGAGTTTGCGCGTGGCTCGCCTACCGCTATCTCGGCCTCCAGTTCATATCGCAGAGCTGGTTCAACCTGGATACGACCTGGGCGTTCAGCCTCATTCTCGTGGGCGCGATCGCGCTGGTGCTGAACCTGAGCTGACGCCAACTACGCCCTAACGCAGCTTGTCGAGCAGCGCGATCAGCGTCTCGCGCTCTCTTGCGTCGAGCGGCGCCAGCGTCTCGCGGCTGATCGCCAGCGCATTCGGCGCGGCCTTCTCGGCCAGTTGCTGGCCGGCGCGCGTCAGACTCACGAGCAGGCGGCGGCCGTCCTCGGGATCCGGGCTGGTCTCGGTCAGGCCGCGCGCGGTGAGACGGTCGATCACGCCCTTGATGGTGGCGACATCCATCGCCGTCAGCCGCCCGAGCAGGTTCTGCGAGCACGGTCCGGTCTCGGTCAGCTTGGCGAGCGCCGCCCATTGTGTCGGCGTCAGGTTGATGCCGATCTCGCGGGCGAAGATGGTGGCATGGCGCTGCCAGACCTGACGCAGGATGAAGCCGATCTGTTCGTCGAGAATGTAGGACGGGCGCGGCGGCTTGACGCTCCGTTTCGGCGAAACACTCCTTCCCATCTGCGTTACCCGCCCTTCCCCTAGCCGATCACAGCGACAAATGCGCGTCCCGGATATCCGGCCGCGCGTCGAGCTCGGCCATCGTGCCGCCGAAACAAATCTTGCCACGCTCGATGATGTAGGCGCGGTCCGAAATCAGCCGCGCGAAATGCAGGTTCTGCTCCGAGACCACGATGCTGACGCCTTCCTTCTTCATCGCCAGGATGGCGTCGACCATCTGTTCGACGATTTTTGGCGACAGCCCTTCCGATGGCTCGTCGAGCAGCACCAGCGAAGGATTTCCCATCAGGGTTCGCGCAATCGTCAGCATCTGCTGCTCGCCGCCGCTCATCCGCCCGCCGGGACGGTTGCGCATCTCGCCGAGATTGGGAAACAGCGTGAACAGTTTTTCGCGCGTCCAGTGCGGCGCGTTCGGCCGTTTTGGCTGGCGGCCGACTTCGAGATTTTCCTCCACCGTCAGGTCGGTGAAGATACGCCGCTCTTCGGGCACGTAGCCGAGCCCGCCTCGCACGATCGCATGCGTCGGCTCGCGGGAGACATCCTTGCCCTCGAAGACGATCCGTCCCGAACGGTTCTCGACCAGGCCGACGATGGAGCGGAAGGTGGTCGACTTGCCGGCCCCGTTGCGGCCGAGCAGAGCCACCACTTCGCCCTCGCCGACTTCCAGCGCGATATCGAACAGGATATGCGCGGGGCCGTAGAAGCTGTTGAGATCGGCGACTTGCAGCTTCATGCGCCGGCTCCCCCGCGATGACGCGCATCGTAGACCAGTCCTTCGCCGAGGTAGATCGCGCGCACCTGCGGATTGCCACGGACTTCCTCGGGCGAGCCTTCGGCGATCAGGCTGCCGCGATTCAAGACGAGGATGCGGTCGGCATGTTCGAACACCACATCCATATCATGCTCGGTGAAGAGCACGCCGATCGACTGTTCGCGGGCGATGCTTGCGGTCAGCCGCATCAGCTCGATCCGCTCGCGCGGCGCCATGCCTGCGGTGGGCTCATCCATCAGCAACAGCCTGGGCTGGTTGGCGAGCGCGATCGCAAGCTCCAGTCGCTTGAGGTCGCCATAGGCAAGCTCACCGCACGGACGCTCGGCATAGGCGCCCATGCCGACGAGGTCGAGCAGCCGGCCCGCCTCGTCGCGGGCGTAAGCCGCGGTCGAGCCCCAGAGGTTGAACAATTGCCTGCCATACGACACCAGTGCGACCTGCACGTTCTCGCGCACGGTCATGGTCGGAAATGTCGCCGTGATCTGGAATGTGCGCCCGACGCCGAGCCGCCAGATCGCGCGCGGCTTTCGGCCGACCGTATCCTCGCCGAGCAGATGGATCCGTCCGCTATCCGGCATGCTCTGGCCGTTGAGCATATCGAAGCAGGTGCTTTTTCCCGCGCCGTTGGGTCCGATCAGCGCCAGGATTTCGCCCGCACGCAGTTCGAACGACACGCTGCGCACCGCGTGCACGCCGCCATAGGATTTGCTTAAGCCTTCGACCTTCAGCAATGTCGGAACCATGCTCATTCAGCGGCCTCGATCCGGGAGGTGACGAGCGCAGATTTTTTGGCTTCGGCGGAGCGCCGGCGATTCCGGATCGTCTCCAGCGTCCCGACGATGCCCTTGGGGAACGCCACCACCATCAGCACGATGAAGCCGCCCAGCACCAGCTTGGAAAGATCGGTCTGGCTGACCAACCAGATGTTGGCCGCCTTGAACACGATGGCGCCGATCACCGCGCCGGAAACCGTCTCGACGCCGCCGAGCAGAACCATGACCAGCGCATCCACAGAGAGCGAGATGCCGACGCTGTCCGGGAAGACGCTTCCCTTCAGATAGGCGAACAACGCGCCGCCGATGCCCGCCACCGTTCCTGATATGACGAAAGCCGTCCACTGCACGCGCTTGCCATTGATGCCGATCGCCTCGCTACGCAGCGGCGAGTCCCGCGTTGCGCGCAGCGCAAAGCCGAACGGCGAGAACACCATCACCCGGAGCACAGTGACCACGAGCGCCGTGATGCCGAGCGACAACCAATAGAAGTTAGCGGGGCTCGCCGCCCACCTCTCCGGCCACACACCCAAAATGCCGTTATCGCCGCCGGTTACCTCGACCCACTGGAACGCGATCGACCAGACGATCTGCGCAAAGGCCAGCGTCAGCATCGCGAAATAAACTCCGGAGAGTTGCACGGCGAAGAAGCCGAACACCGCCGCACCCAAGAGGCCTAGTACCGGGCCGAGCAGCAACGAAACGATCATCGGCAATCCCGCCGCCTTGGCGAGGAATGCGACGCCATAGGCGCCAAGCCCGAAATAGGCGGCATGGCCGAACGAGGCGAGCCCGCCGACCGACATCAGGAAATGCAGGCTGGCGGCGAAGATGACGAAGATCGCGATTTCCGATCCGACGGTGAGCGCGTAGTTGCCGGCAAACAACGGCATCATGGCCGCAAAGACCAGCGCACCCAGTGACATCAACCGTTCACCCGAGGTGAGCGGCCGCCACGGCGTGACGGTCAGGCCCGGCGTGCGGCGTGCGGCAGCTTCCGGCTTGCCGAACAGGCCCCATGGTCGCACGATCAGCACCACTGCCATCACCAGGAACACCAGGATGATGGATATCTTCGGGAAGATGAGAATACCGAAGGCGTTGAGTTCGGACACCAGCACGGCAGCCACAAAGGCACCGATGATGCTGCCGAGCCCGCCGATCACCACGACCACGAACACTTCGACGATGATGCGCAGGTCCAGCGCGTGATGCACCGCATCGCGCGGAATCTGCAGCGCGCCGCCGAGGGCGGCCAAAAAGACGCCGAGCGCGAACACGCTGGTGAACAGCCATTTCTGATTGACGCCCAGCGCCGCCACCATGTCGCGGTCCTGCGTCGCCGCGCGCACCAAGACGCCCCAGCGCGTGCGCTGGAACAGAAGCCAGAGTACGCCGAGCACGATCGGGCTGAGCGCGATCAGGAACAGGTCGTAGCTCGGAATGTTCTGGCCGAAAAAATCGACCGCGCCCTTGAAGCCGGGTGCGCGACGGCCGAGCAGATCGTCCGGGCCCCAGATCATCACGACGATGTCCTGAACCATCAAGGTGAGGCCGAATGTCGCCAGCAACTGGAATAGCTCCGGCGCATGATAGATCCGCCGCAGCAGCACCATCTCGACCAGGACGCCGATGATGGCAACGATCAGCGCTGCAACGACGATGCCGCCCCAGAAGCCGAGCGCGCCGGAGAACCGCTCCGTCAGCGTGAACGCGACGTAGGCGCCGAGCATGTAGAACGCGCCATGGGCAAAGTTCACGATCCGCGTCACGCCGAAGATGATCGACAGTCCCGATGCGACCAGAAACAGCGACGCCGCGCTGGCGAGACCGGTCAGGAACTGAACGAAGTAGAAGGCCATTGGCGGTCCGGGTTAGGGCAATCGTCAGAGCGGGGGCCTTCATCCTTCGAGACGGCGCTTCGCGCCTCCTCAGGATGAGGTCATAGATCGAGAGGTCCTCTTAGACCCTCATGGTGAGGAGCGCGGCATCGCCGCGCGTCTCGAACCATGAAGGCCCCGACCTCAGCCAAGGCTCAATCCTTCGGACGCAGCTTTTCCACTTCCGCGTCGCTCGGCAGATAGTCCGCGCCCTTGCGATAGACCGAGTTCACCATCACGCCCTTGCCATCCTTCAGCGCGGTCTTGCCGACATAGGCCCCTAACGTCGACTGGTGATCGATCTTGCGGAAAGTGATCTCGCCAAACGGCGACGGCATCGACAGGCCTTCGGTCGCCGCAATCAGCTTCTCCGGATCGGTCGAGTTGGCTTTCGCAAGGATCGCGGCGGCCGCCTTGATGGTCTGGTAGCCGACGATCGAGCCGAGCCGCGGATAGTCCTTGTACTTGGCCTGATAGGCCTTCAGGAACTTGTCATGGTCCGGCGTCTTGATGTCGTACCAGGGATAGCCGGAGACGATCCAGCCCTCCGGCGTCTCATCCTTCAGGGGATCGAGATATTCCGGCTCGCCGGTGAGGAACGAGACCACCGAACGTCCCTTGAACAGGCCGCGGGTATTGCCCTCACGCACGAGCTTCACCAGGTCGGCACCGAAGGTGACGTTGAGGATCGCCTCCGGATTGGCCGCAGCCACCGCCTGCACCACCGGACCTGCATCGATCTTGCCCTGCGGCGGCCACTGCTCGTCGACCCACTGAATGTCCGGACGCTTCTCCGACATCAGCTTCTTGAACACCGCAACCGCCGACTGGCCGTATTCATAGTTCGGCGCAATCGTCGCCCAGCGCTTGGCCGGCAGCTTGGCGGCTTCTTCCACCAGCATCGCGGCCTGCATGTAGTTGGAGGGACGCAGGCGGAACGTGTAGCGGTTGCCCTTCGACCAGGTGATGGCGTCGGTCAAGGGTTCTGCCGCGAGGAAGAACACCTTCTTCTGGTTGGCGAAGTCGGAGACGGCGAGACCGATATTGGACAGGAACGTGCCGGCCAGCATCGCGACGTTCTCGCTCGACACCAGCTCGTTGGCGGCGGTCTGCGCATCCGCCGGCTTGCCGCCGTCGTCCTTGGAAATGACGACCAGCTTCTTGCCATTGATGCCGCCCGCGGCATTGATCTCTTCGACCGCGAGCTGCCAGCCCTTGCGGTAGGGCTCGGTGAAGGCCGGCAACAGTGAATAGCTGTTGATCTCGCCGATCTTGATTTCCTTGATTTCGCTCTGCGCCATGGCGCTGCCAGTCATGCCGGCGACCGCGATCGCCAATCCCGCTCCCAGCAAATGTCTCCGTCGCATCCCTACCTCCAATGTTGGTGTCATTATCTCAAGCCGTCTTCATCTCAAGCCGTCTTCGCCTTTGACTTCCGCAATCGTCAGCCCGCCGACGCGCGGCAATGGCCTGCCGCTGTCGGTGACCGCGACCGCCACCATGATCTCGTTGGCGCGGGGTGCGTCATTGATCTGCACTTCCATGCCGTCGAAATGGCTGCGCACGAAAGCAGCGTCCTTGTGACCGAGCGGAATGTCCAGCGTTGTGCCCGGGCCGCTGCGCTTTTTCGACGATGGAATCAGCGCCGCGCCCTTGCCCAATACTTTCCGCACCGGTGCGCCCATCTTGGGATGCAAGATCGCTGCCGCATGCTCTAGCTCGCCGTTTTCGCCCACGGCGGCCGCCTTGCCGTAGCTGTGAGCCTTGGCGCCCTCGATGCCGAGCGCGGCGACCGCTCTCTTCGAGAGCAATTCGCCAAGCTCCTCGCCGATTTCGATCAAGGGCGAAAGGTCTTCGACATACCGGCCTGCAAACGGATTCTCGATCACAGCGATCGCCGCGGCCCGCCGCGTCGGCGGTGCAATCTTCTGTCCCATCTCAAGATGGGTTTCCTCGACCACCATGACGATCTTGCGAATGATCGCGCTCATCTTACTCGCCTCGCTCCCGATCAAACATGCGCTGTTCTTTCTAGTGCGTTTCCATGCAACGTTGGCAAGGCACCCGCCCTGATCCCTGTTGCACCCACCACGGCCGTCTCGCCTAGTAGACGCAAGGCCGCACCTTCGATCAATCCCGCCGCAAGCAATTGTTGTGCCCGGCTTACCCCTACCCTTAGCGCATCATCGATCTCGCTTTCCCGGAGCGCGCCGACGTCGCGGGTGACGAGGCGCGCGCCGAGGTCGCTGTCGGGCTCCAATTCATTGGCCGGACAGCGGATGATGGCGGGATGACCGGGCAGGTCGACGGCGTTGGCAATGATGGTCGCCGCCGCATCGGCTTGCGATGCCGTTCGAGCCAGCACAGTAACGGCATCGGCAATCCCGAGCGAGAAACTGCGGCCATGCCGTCCACTGGTCGCGATGCCGCGTGCCGGATCATCGACTTCGATATTGATGGTTTGCATCACGCCGTGATGGTCCGGTCGGTCCATCAGCCCGACGGTGAACTGCTCGCCATAGGTCAAATGCAATGCGATGTCGCCGCCATTGTTGACGTAGGCACGATCGAGCCGCGCCGTGCCCAGCATCGCACCAAGAATCTCTTCCGCGACGCTACCCGCCACCGCCGCCATCGGCGTGATGAAGTGCTCGCCCGCAAACGGCGCGACCGCCGCATGCATGCGACGCGCAACGACACCGTTCAGCGCGCTTCGCGCCGGATCGGCGGCTTTTCGAAGTTCGATCAACTCCTCGCAGAGTTCATCGAGCAGGCCGGTGAAGCGCTGCGCGGCGGCCTCATAAGCGGCGCGCATGTTGCCCTCGCTTCCCTTCGCCTCGATGATCAGGTCGATCGGACCGTCCTGCAAATGCAGCCGCTTGCCATCAGGAAGGAGCGCGATTTGCGGGAGCCGTTTCATGCGCGCCGTCCCGGCATATTGGGCATCGGGCGGAACCCGCTGTTCTCCCGCAACGATGCCAGCGGGCGCACATGATCCATGTGACCGCCCAGCGCCGCGTAATCGGACAGCTTCAGCGTGAACTCGATCGGCGCGACCAGCGCCGGCGTCGGCACATAGCCGAACGCGCCGGCCGGCATTTGCGTGACATCGACCATGAAAGTGATGCCGCCGCCCGGCCAGACATAGACCGGCGCGCCGCCGCTGGTGACCCGCGTCAGCGCGTCCTTGACCGACCGCGTCAGCCGCACCGGATTGTCGGTGACGCCGGCGCGCAACGAACCGCCGGCACCGCCCATGAACAGCACCGTGCACAAGGCCGGTTCGCAATTTTCCTGGATGCGCTCGACCGAGAACTGGAGGTCGGGCGGCATCTGCTTTTCGATCGGCCGCAACGCCTCGTCGAGTTGGTAATAGGCGGCGTGCTCGCCGGTGGTCGAAACCATCAGCATGGTGAGCCCAGGCCGCGCCTCCTTCGGATTGAACGGTCCCAGCACTGACAGCGGATCGGAAATGTTGGTGCCGCCCCACCCCGTTCCGGGTTCGGCGACCTGGAAGTAACGGCCGGGCGTCGAGCGCCGGCCCTTCATCTTGATCCCGGTATCGGGAATATCGAGCAACTTGCCGGCCTGGTGTTCACTGAGGACGCCGGTGATGTGGTCGTCCACGACCACGACCTCATCGACCTTGCCGTGCCATTGCTTGGCGAACATGCCGATGGTCGCCGAGCCGCAGCCGACCCGCATGCGCTCTTCGGCAACACCATTGACGATCGGCGGCTGGCCGGCCTGCACCACCACCGTGGCGCCACCGTCGATCGTCAGTTCCACCGGCTTGCAATTGGAAAGGTCCATCAGCGCGTCGCAGGTAACGCGGCCCTCCTTCTTGGAACCGCCGGTCAGATGATGCACGCCGCCGAGCGAAAGCATCTGCGAGCCATATTCGCTGGTCGTCACATGGCCGATCGCCTCGCCTTCCGCGCGGACGGTCGCCGTCTCGGGACCGAGATATCGGTCGGTGTCGATCTTCACCTTGACGCCGCAGTAGCTGAAAATGCCTTCGGTCACGACCGTGACCATGTCGATGCCGTCGATTTCCGATGACACGATGAAGGGCGCCGGCTTGTAATCGGGATAGGTAGTGCCCGCTCCGATCGCGGTGACGAACACGTTGGGCTCGTGGACGAGTTTGCCGTCCCAGTCGCCACCGGCCTGAAACGGCACCAGCCGTCCACCGTGCGACACCGTTCGTTCCAGCACGATATGCGGATCGACGCGCACCAACTCGCCGTTATTGTTGGCATAGCGATCGCACGCGCCCGCCGCGCCTGGCTTGATGTAGCACATCACCGGACAGGCATCGCAGCGGATCTTGTCGCCAGTGGCAACGGTCTCGTCAGTCATGAACAAGCCTGCAGTCGGGAAGGCGCCGATCATAGCCGCTTATTCGCGGTTCCGACCATTTGTTCGTATACGAATGATGTTGCGCGCGGACTGGAACACTGTCAAGCCGCTCCCGCTGCGAAACGCCCCGCTTGCCGCATAATACCTCATTTGCCTCGCCGCCCTGTTCATAAAGCGAGCAGCGCGCTGCAGCGCGGGATCGCGCGGCTTGCACGTTTGTACACAAACGGTATCTTTCGCGAAGCATCCAGTGCGGGTTTTGCAGCGCAACGAGGACTTCGGGAGAGCATGATGCGCCTGACCGTCAACGGCAAGGTTCACGACGTTGACGCCGCGCTCGACACTGCATTGCTTTACGTGCTCCGCAACGACCTCGAACTGAACGGACCGAAATACGGCTGCGGGCTCGGCGAATGCGGCGCCTGCGCCGTACTGATCGACGGCGTCGCCGCGCGTTCCTGCGTGATCCCGATCGAGGGCTGCGCCGGGCGCGACATCGTGACGCTCGAAGGCCTCGGCACGCGCGAGCATCCCGATCCCGTGCAGCAAGCGTTTATCAGCGAACAGGCGGCGCAGTGCGGCTATTGCCTCAACGGCATGATCATCACCACCAAGGCGCTGTTGCTGCGCTCCCCTCACCCATCGGAAGACGACGTACTGGAAGCACTGCGCCATCATCTGTGCCGCTGCGGCGCGCATGTCGAAATCATGCGCGCTGCAATGCGCGCCACAGGCCGTCTCGTTGAGGCGCAGGCGCGATGACCGTCCCTGACGTGGCCGAGAATCGCAAGCGGTTGCAAGGCACGCTGTCCGTCGTGCGTCCGGCATCGCCGGTCGAGGCCGTCAAGTTCGAGACGTTCATCAAGATCACGGCAGATGGATCGGTCACCGCCTATAATGGCCACGTCGATCTCGGCACCGGCATCCGCACCGCGCTCGGGCAGATCGTTGCCGAAGAGCTCGACGTATCGTTTGCCCGCGTTGTGGTCGTGCTCGGCGACACGGCCCTCGTTCCCAATCAGGGCGCGACGATTGCGAGCGAAACAATTCAGATTACGGCCGTACCGCTGCGCAAGGCTGCCGCGCAGGCGCGGCAGTTTCTGGTCGCGCGCGCCGCCGAGCGGCTGGAGCTTTCGGCCGAGGACCTCGTCATTGAAGACGGCCTCGTCCGCGGCAAGGACAATCGCAGCGTCAGCTATGGCGAATTGATTGCGGGCGAGACCATTCGCCTTGAACTCGCCGACGACGTTCCAGTTAAGTCCGTCGACACCTACAACATCGTTGGTCGATCGTTGCCGCGCGTCGATCTTCCGGCGAAGGCGACCGGTGAACTGGTCTATGTGCACGACATGCGCGTGCCCGGCATGCTGCATGGCCGCGTCGTTCGTCCGCCCTATGCCGGCGTCGACGTCGGCGACTTCATCGGCAACAGCCTGATCGCGGTCGACGAGGATTCCGTGCGCGACATCCCTGGACTTGTCGCGGTCGTTCGCATCGGCGACTTCGTCGGCGTCGTCGCAGAGCGCGAGGAGAATGCGATCAAGGCGGCGGCGCAGCTCAAGGTGAGCTGGAAGCCGGTGCCGACGTTGCCCGACCTCAAGGACATTGAAACGGCGTTGCGAGCCAATCCATCGACGCCACGAACGCTGATCGACAAGGGTGATGTCGATGCGGCGATTGCCGGCGCCGCCAAGCCGATGCCGCGAACCTACATCTGGCCCTATCAGATGCACGCCTCGATCGGCCCGTCCTGCGCGGTTGCGGATTATCAGGAGGATGTGACGCGGGTCTGGTCCGGCACGCAGAACCCGCACCATCTGCGCACTGATCTGGCGCGGCTGATCCACCGGCGCGAAGCCGAGATCGAGGTGATCCGGCTGGAGGCTGCCGGCTGCTATGGCCGCAACTGCGCCGATGATGTTTCCGCCGACGCGGTGCTGCTGTCGCGCGCCGTCGGCCGGCCCGTCCGCGTGCAATTGACGCGCGAACAGGAGCACGCCTGGGAGCCGAAGGGCACCGCGCAATTGATGGATGTCAACGGCGGATTGAACGCCGATGGCAGCATTGCCGGCTATGATTTTGCGACGCGCTATCCATCGAACGGCGCACCGACGCTGGCCCTGCTGCTGACCGGCGCCGTCCCACATACGCCGGTGGTACTCGAGATGGGCGATCGCACCGCGATCCCGCCCTACGACTACGAGAATCTGCGCGTGGTAGCGAATGATATGCCGCCGATCGTGCGCGCCGCCTGGCTGCGCGGCGTCTCGGCGCTGCCGAACACCTTTGCGCATGAATCCTGGATCGACGAATGCGCCAGCGAGGCGGGTGTCGATCCGATCGAGTACCGTCTGCGCTATTTGAAGGATCCACGCGCGATCGATCTCGTCAACGCGGTGGCCGAACGCGCCGGCTGGAAACCGCGGCCGGTACGCAAGGAGAAGCAGGCCGAGGACGATATCGTGCGTGGGCGAGGTTTTGCCTATGCGCTCTATGTGCACAGCAAGTTTCCCGGCTATGGCGCAGCGTGGTCGGCGTGGATCGCCGACGTCGCGGTGAACAAGGCGACCGGCGATGTCAGCGTGACGCGGGTGGTGGCGGGCCAGGACTCCGGCCTGATGGTCAATCCGGACGGCGTGCGCCACCAGATCCACGGCAACGTCATCCAGTCGACCAGCCGTGCGCTGATGGAGGAAGTGTCGTTCGATCGTAGCTCCGTGACGGCGCGCGAATGGGGCGCCTACCCTATCATCAAGTTTCCCGAGGTGCCTGAGATCGACGTGCTGATGCTGCCGCGGCAGGATCAGCCGCCGCTCGGTGTCGGCGAGTCCGCCTCCGTCCCCAGCGCAGCCGCCATCGCCAATGCGATCTATGATGCGACCGGCGTGCGCTTTCGCGAGTTGCCATTCACGCCGGAACGCATCTTGCGGGGGCTGCGCGGCGAGGAGCCGGCGGCACCAGGGGCGTTGCCTGCGCCTGCATCCGCACCACAGCCTGATCTCAACCGATGGCCCAGTCCGTTCGCCGGACGACGCGGCGTGCTTGCGACTGCCGCAGCGCTGTGCGCGGCTGCAGTCGGCATCGGCGCCGCAGTGTTGCCGTGGCGAGCGATCGCGCCAATCGCGCGGCCCGATGCCTCGGTCTATTCGGCCGCGACCATCGCCCGCGGCGAGCAACTTGCCGCGCTCGGCGATTGTGCGGTGTGCCACACCGCTGCGAACGGCGTGCTCAACGCCGGCGGCCGGCCGCTGCCGACGCCGTTCGGCACGATCTATTCGACCAACATCACACCCGATGTCGGAACCGGCATCGGCGCCTGGTCCTATCCCGCCTTCGAGCGCGCAATGCGCGAGGGCATCCATCGAGATGGACGGCATCTCTATCCCGCGTTTCCCTATCCGCATTTCGCCAGGACCACTGACGCCGACATGCAGGCGCTCTACGCCTATCTGATGGCGCAGTCGCCGGTGCGAGCGGAGAGGCCGGCCAACGCGCTGGCATTCCCGTTCAACCTGCGCCGGCTGATGGCCGGATGGAATGCGCTGTTCCACACACCCGCCGTGTTCCAGCCCGATCCCGCAAAATCCGAGATATGGAATCGCGGCGCTTATCTCGTCGAGGGCCTCGGCCATTGCGGCGCCTGCCATTCGCCGCGCAACGCGCTCGGCGCGGAGAAGGCGAATGCCTATCTCGCCGGCGGATTTGCGGAGGGTTGGGAAGCACCGGCGCTGACCTCGTTGTCGCAAGCGCCGATCCCGTGGAACGAGGATGAGCTGTACGCATATTTGCGAACTGGCGAGTCGCGCCTTCACGGCGTCGCCGCGGGGCCAATGGCGCCGGTGGTGAGGGAACTCGCGGCGTTGCCTGATGCCGACATCCGCGCCATGGCGGTCTATCTCGCCTCGTTCAACGAGACCGCGATCGATCGCCCGGCGCAGCAAGCGCTTGCCGTCAGGCTCGAAGCCTCGACGGGCACGCGAACGCTTGCAGCCGCCAGCGTCGGCGCGCGTCTCTATCAGGGCGCCTGTGCCGTCTGCCATGAGGTCGGCGGCGCACCGCTGTTCGGCAGTCGGCCATCGCTGGCGCTCAACAGCAATCTGCACAGCACCGTGCCCGACAATCTGATCCAGGTCATCCTGCACGGCATCGCAAAGCCGGCCGTGACCGACCTCGGCTACATGCCGGCGTTCAAGGACAGCCTGAGCGACGGCCAAATCGCCGAACTGGTCGCTTATCTGAGGCAACAATTTGCCCCCGATAAGCCGGTCTGGAAGGATATTCCTGCTGCGATCGGCCGTATCCGGCAGGAATAGCGCGCTGAGCTGCCATGCCGCCGGCAAAACCCACTGGTTGGGCAGCCCGCGGCACGGTAAAGTTCCGCCATGGCAGTTACCGATATTGCATCCCGGACCTATAACCACGGCTGGCGGCTCGACCCGATCGTGCGCAGCCTGCTCGATACCGATTTTTACAAGCTTTTGATGCTGCAGATGATCCGGGAATTTTACCCGGAGCAGCGCGTAACCTTTTCGGTCATCAACCGCACCCGGCAGGTTCGCCTCGCCGAGATCATCGATGAGGGCGAACTGCGCGCACAGCTCGACCACGCGCGCACCATCCGCTTCACCAAGAAGGAGCTGATCTGGCTCGCCGGTAATACGTTCTACGGCAAGACCCAGATGTTCTCGCCGGACTTCATCCACTGGCTCGCCAACTTCCGCCTGCCCGAATACGAGCTGAATAAGGTCGACGGCCAGTACGAGTTGCACTTCCACGGGCCATGGACCCACACCACGATGTGGGAAATCCCGGCGCTCGCGATCATGAACGAGCTGCGCTCGCGGCAGTCGACCAAGGGTCAGGGACGCTTCGTGCTCGACGTGCTCTATGCCCGCGCCAAGGCCAAGCTGTGGTCCAAGGTCGAGCGCCTGCGCAAGCTCGAGGGCCTCCGGCTGTCGGACTTCGGCACGCGCCGGCGCCATGGCCATCTGTGGCAGCGCTGGTGCGTCGAGGCCGTCAAGGAGGGGCTCGGCCCCTCTTTCACCGGCACCTCCAACGTGCTGCTGGCGATGGACAACGATCTCGAAGCGATCGGCACCAATGCGCATGAATTGCCGATGGTCGCGGCCGCGCTCGCCAATTCCGACGAGGAGCTGCGCTGGGCGCCCTATCGCATCCTCGACCAGTGGCGACACACCTACGGCGGCAATCTCTTGATCGCCCTGCCCGATGCATTCGGCACCAAGACATTCCTGCGCGATGCACCGGACTGGGTCGCCGACTGGACCGGCTTCCGTCCCGACAGCGCGCCGCCGATCACGGCCGGCGAGGACATCATCAAGTGGTGGAAGCAGAAGGGCCGCGAGCCCAAGGAGAAGCTGCTGGTGTTCTCCGACGGCATGGATGTCGATTCGATCGAGGAGACCTATCGTCACTTCGCCGGACGCGTCCGCATCTCGTTCGGCTGGGGCACCAACCTCACCAATGATTTCGTCGGCTGCGCGCCGGACGGATCGGCCGATCTCGATCCGATCTCGCTAGTCTGCAAGGTGACGTCGGTCGATGGGCGGCCGGCGGTCAAGCTGTCGGATAATCCCGAGAAGGCCACCGGCACGCCGTCCGAGATCGAACGTTATTTGCGCGTGTTCGGCAATGCCGGACGCGTCCGCACCGCCGTGCACGTCTGAGCCATCACATACTTTCCCGCCACCACTTGATCTGACGAGCCCCGCATGCCCGCACCCAAGCCGCCTGCTTTCGAAACCCTGAGCCTGCATGCCGGCCAGCGCCCGGATCCCGCGACCGGCGCCCGCGCCGTTCCGATTTACCAGACCACCTCCTACGTATTCCAGGACTCCGACCACGCCGCGGCGCTGTTCAACCTGGAGCGCGCCGGACACATCTACACCCGTATCTCCAATCCCACGACCGCCGTTCTTGAGGAGCGGCTGGCGGCGCTGGAGGCCGGCGTCGGCGCAATCTGCACGGCAAGCGGCATGGCCGCGATGCATCTGGCGATCGCGACGATCCTCAACGCCGGCGACCACATCGTCGCCTCCTCCTCGCTCTATGGCGGCACCATCAATTTGCTGGCGCACACGCTGCCGCGCTTCGGCATCACGACGACGTTCGTCAAACCGCGCGCGCTCGATGAATTCCGCGCCGCGATCAAGCCGAATACGCGGCTGGTGATCGGCGAGACCATCGGCAATCCCGGAATGGAAGTGCTGGATATCCCGGCGGTCGCCCAGATCGCGCATGACGCCAAGATTCCGCTGCTGATCGACAACACCTTTGCGACGCCGTTCCTCAGCCGCCCGATCGAGCTCGGCGCCGACATCGTGATGAACTCCGCGACCAAATGGATCGGCGGCCACGGCATCGCCATTGGCGGCGTCATCGTCGATGGCGGCCGGTTCGACTGGCACGCGTCGGGCAAATTCCCGCAGCTCACCGAGCCCTATGCCGGCTATCACGGCATCGTTTTCGACGAACAGTTCGGCCAGGCTGCCTTCATCATGCGCGCCCGCACCGAGGGCCTGCGCGACTTCGGCGCCTGCCTGTCGCCGACCAACGCGTTTCAACTGCTGCAGGGCGTCGAGACGCTCGGCGTGCGGATGGAGCGCCACATGAGCAACACGCTTGCGGTGCTCGAAGCGCTGAGCGCCAACAAGGCGGTCGAGTGGGTGCTGCATCCGGCGCTGGAAAATCATCCCGACCATCAGCTCGCGAAGCGGCTGTTGCCGCGCGGCGCCGGATCGATCATCTCTTTCGGCATCAAGGGTGGCCGCGCGGCGGGCAAAAAATTCATCGAGTCGCTCAGGATGATCAGCCATCTCGCCAATGTCGGCGACGCCAAGACGCTGGTCATTCACCCCGCCAGCACCACGCATCAGCAGATGGATGCAGCGCAGTTGAAGGCCGCCGGGGTCGGCGAGGAGCTGGTGCGGCTGTCGATCGGAATTGAGGCCGTTTCCGACATCATCGATGATCTCGGCCAGGCGCTTCGCGCATCGCAGAAGGTTTGACCCATGCAGCTTTCCGTCAACGGTGCTGATGTCTTCGTCGCGACCGGCGGCCGTCCGTTCGATCCGTCGCTGCCCGCGGTGGTGATGCTGCACGGCGCGGGGTTCGATCATTCGACCTGGGCGCTGCACAGCCGCTGGTTCGCCCATCACGGCTACGCCGTGCTGGCGCCCGATTTGCCCGGCCATGGCCGTTCGGGAGGCAGCCCGCTGCCGACTATCGCCGATATGGCCGACTGGACTGCCGCGCTGCTCGACGCTGCGGGTGCGCCGAAGGCGAAGCTCATCGGCCATTCGATGGGCTCGCTGATCGCACTGGAGACGTCCGCGCGTCATCCCGACAAGGTGTCCGGCCTCAGCCTGATCGGCACCGCTGCTGCGATGACGGTAGGCCCCGATCTGCTCAAGGCCGCCGAGGTCAACAACCCTGATGCCATCGACATGGTCTCGATCTGGGGCCTCGGCTTCAAGGCCGAGCTCGGCGGCAGTCTTGCGCCGGGACTGTGGATGCATCAGGGCGCGCAGCGCGTGCTGCAGCAGACGCGACCGGGCGTGCTCTACAGCGATCTCAATGCCTGCAACTCCTATCAGAACGCACTCGCGGCAGCCGCGCAGGTGAAGGTGCCCGTCACCTTCATTCTCGGCGAGCGCGACATGATGACGCCAGCCAAGGGCGGCAAGGCGCTGGCGGCGGCGACGCCGAATGCGCGGATCGTCATCGTTCCCGGCGCCGGCCACATGATCATGGCCGAAGCGCCCGACGAGTTGCTGGCGGCGTTGCGGCAGTAGCAGCGAACTCCGTTTCTTCCCTCCCTTGTGGGAGAGGGTGAGCAGCATCACTGCCGCGCCACCTGTTTGCGCTCCACCGGGTGGATGTCGATCGCCCGCAATCTTCCCATGCGCAATACATCCATCACGAGCGTCCGCCCGATACGGTCGCGATCGAGGGCGCGGATCAGATCGTCGACGCCGTTGATCTCGACGCCGTCGAGCTTGATCACGACATCGCCCGGCAACAGTCCCGCCTTCGCGGCCGGGCTGTCCGGCTCGATCCGCGCCAGCAGCGCCCCCATCTTGTTGTCGACGCCGGCGACCACGGCATGCCGCCGCGGGATCGGCGCGGTCTGGCCTGCAACGCCGATATAGGCGCGGCGGACATAGCCGTGGCGGATGATCTCGGACAGCACGAACTGCGCCGTGTTGCTGGCGACCGCAAAGCAGATGCCCTGCGCGCCGTTGATGATCGCGGTGTTGATGCCGATCACTTCTGCCGCCGACGACACCAGCGGCCCGCCGGAATTGCCGGGATTCAGCGCAGCATCGGTCTGGATCACGTCCTCGATGGTCCGGCCGCTCACCGAACGGATCGAGCGGCCGAGCGCCGACACCACGCCGGCGGTTACCGTCGATTCGAAGCCGAGCGGATTGCCGATCGCGACCACGAGTTGGCCGCGACGCAGGCTCTTGGAATTGCCGAGCGAGGCATAACGCAGATCGCGCGCGCCGTCGGCCCGCAGCAAGGCCAAATCAGTGTCTGGATCGACGCCGAGCACGTGAGCGTCGGTGACGAATCCTTCGGTGTCGCGCAGCCTGATCTCCTTCGATGATCCGACCACATGGCTGTTGGTCAGCACGAGACCGTCGGGCGAGATGACGATACCGGAGCCAAGTCCGCCGCGCTCACGCACGCTGCGCACCTTCGGCCCGGTTTCGACGCGCACGACTGCGGGACCGACCCGCTCGGTCACATCGATCACGGCATTGGAATAGGCATCGAGCAAAACCCGGTCATTGTCACGGGCAGGCTCGGCGGTTCGCGACGACAGTCCGTCATCGGTGATATCTGAGGTAAAATCCAACATGGCGAGATTCCTTCGGCCTCATCAGATGGTGGCCGGGAACCGCCTGCGCAAGGTGCCCGCGCATGCAGCGCAGGGCAGGCCTGCTAGGGCGCCCTTCTGAGCTTCGCCGGTCGCGCCTTGACGGGGTCTAGCAGCGACCAGTCCCCCTCTTCCAGCACGTGGCCCTTCGGGAATGGCGCGCGAAGCTCCAGCCCGAGCGAGCGCAGCACGCGATCGTCGCGGTAGTAGCATTGCAGGACGACGCGGACGAGCGTAGCCGCCGCAACGCCGCCGGTGGCGCGGAACTCCGTCGCGATCGCATCGCGCCGCGCTGCTTCAAGCTCAGCCAGCGGCTTGCCGGCCAGACGCGCCAGATGGTCGAGCGCGGCACGCACCATCGCAGTATCGCGGCCGAGCGTCGCCAGCATGTCGGCCTGGATTGCGGGATCGTCGGCGCCGGGCACCTTGTACTCGTCGCTGGCGGGAATGATCATCGCAGCAATAGTGCGGAGATCGTCGCGTTGGGCTTTGGTCAGTTCATTGGCTGCGGACATCGCGGTCTCAATCGAAGAGGTTGGCAAGGCGTTGCTTCATCTGATCGGCAACGTAGAGCGCGATCGCCTGGATGGTCGAGGTCGGGTTCACGCCGCCTGACGTGACGAACACGCTGCCGTCGACGATGAAGAGGTTTTTCACGTCGTGCGACCGCCCCCATTCGTTGACCACCGAGCGCGCAGGATCGGTGCCCATCCGCGCGGTACCGAGCAGATGCCAGCCGCCCCAGGGAATCGGGTTGTTGATGCAGATGTCGGTGGCGCCGGCGGTTTCGAGAATTTCCCGGCCGCGCGCCAATCCATGCTCCATCATTTTCCGGCTGTTTTCGCTGATCGTGTAGTCGATCTTCGGCGCGGGAATCCCATGGCTGTCCTTCAGCACGGGATCGAGCGTGACGCGGTTGTGCTCCTCGGGCAGATCCTCGCAGATCGCAGATACCGCGAGCCGATGGCCGTTGAGCTTGCGGAACACGCGGTGATGGTCCGCGCCCCATGGCAAGATGCCCTTCTGTTCGCTCGCGACGGCTTCGAACACCGGCCCCGCGCCGCGGCCGAACTGGATGCCGTAGCCGCGCACGAAGCCGCGCGAGAGATCGGTGTCGTAAAACTCCTTGCTCCAGAGGCAAGTCGGCGGCGCGCGGTTGGAATCGGTCGGCTCCTTCACAAAACCGTAGATTTGCGCATAGGGATGGAACATCAGGTTTTTGCCGACCAGGCCGGATGAATTGGCCAGGCCATTCGGGAAGCGGCCGGAGACCGAATTCAAGAGCAGCCGCGGCGTGCCGACGCCGTTGCAGGCGATGATGACGACTTCGGCCGGCTGGAATTGCTCGACGTCATCCCTGTCGTAATAGACGACGCCCGAGGCCATGCCATGCTCGTTGGTCAGAATCTCGCGCACGCGGCAATGGGTCTTGAGCTCGACGCCGGCGCGGATCGCCTGCGGCCAATAGGTGATGTCGGTCGAGGCCTTGGCGCCTTGCGCGCAGGCCGGCGTGCAATGGCCGAGATTGATACAGCGCGCCCGGCCCTCGTAATCCGTCGTCGCGACCGTGGTGTCCGACGGCCACCAATGCCACCCGAGCTTGTTCATGGCCTTGCCGATCAGCGGGCCGGAAAGTCCGAGCGGCTGCGGCGGCATAGGCGGATGCGTCAGCGGCGACAACGGATCGCCCGACAAACCCGAGACCCCCATCATGCGGTCGTTCTCTTCGAAGAACGGTACCAGCGTGTCGTAGTCGATCGGCCAGTCGTCGGCGACGCCGTCGAGCGTTTTCGCCTTGAAATCGGACGGATGCAGCCGCGGCCAATGCGCGGTGTACATCACCGTCGAGCCGCCGACACCGTTGAAGTTCACGACCTTGATCGGCGAGTTGTCGTCGTTGATTGGATAGTCCTCGGGCCGGCCGCGCGACGTTCGGGCTGGTCGACCAGTCGCCATAAAATTTCGCCTCCCAGTCGCGCCCCGTGCTCGGATATTCCGAGGGCTTCATCCAGCCGCCCTGGTCGAGGCAGAGGATATGCATTTTGGTTTCAGCCAGGCTCCACGCCACCGCCGCGCCGGACGCGCCGGCGCCGATGATGAGGACGTCAACGGGGTCGTTCATTGCGGTCGCTTCGCTCCCTGAACTAGCGTCGCCTTGAAGGCGATCTGGGCTCCACGATAGGGGCAGATGCTGCCGGCAGTAAAGCCGAGCGAGGCCGACTTGGCGGGACAAACGCGCAACCCAGCCACGCCATGATACAGGTTTGTTTGCGGACGCGAGACGGGGTAGCTTTTTGAGCAAACCATACGCATGGAGGCGACGCCGATTCCGGACTACGACGCCATCATCATCGGCGCGGGCATGTCGGGGCTGTACCAGCTCTACCGGCTGCGCGAGCATGGGTTTCGCGTGCGCGTGTTCGAAGCCGGTACCGATGTCGGCGGCACGTGGTACTGGAACCGCTATCCCGGCGCGCGCTTCGATTCCGAGAGCTATTCCTATGGCTACTCGTTCTCGAAGGAGTTGCTGGAGGAATGGGAGTGGTCGGAGCATTTTGCGGGCCAGCCGGAGACGTTGCGCTATCTCAATTACGTCGCCGACAAGTTCGACCTGCGCCGGGATATCCAGTTCAGGAGCCGGGTGACGGCGGCTACTTACGGGGAAGATACGCGGAGCTGGACCATTACGCTGGAGGACGGCAGCCGGTTCGACGCGCGCTTCCTGATCACCGCGATCGGGCCGTTGTCGACGCCTACCCTGCCGCGGATCGAGGGCCGCGAGGATTTCAAGGGCGCCTCCTTTCATACCGCGCGGTGGCCGAAGGAGCCGGTGAACTTTGCCGGCAAGCGCGTCGCCGTGATCGGCACCGGCGCTACCGGCGTGCAGACCATCCAGACCATTGCGGGACAGGTCGGCCACCTCACCGTATTCCAGCGCACGCCGAACTGGTGCGCGCCGCTGCACAACGGCAAGATCGACGCCGAAACCCAGAAGAAGATCAAGGCCGACTATCCCGAGATCTTCGCCCGTTGCCAGGAAACCTTCGCCTGCTTCCTGCACACGCCGGACCCGCGCGGCGCGTTCGAGGTGTCGGACGAGGAGCGCGAGGCGTTTTATGAAAAGCTCTATGGCGAGCGCGGCTTCGGCATCTGGCAGGGCAATTTTCGCGATATACTGATCGACCGCAAGGCGAACGCCACGATCTCCGATTTCGTCGCGCGCAAGATCCGGCAGCGCGTGAAGAATTCGGCGGTCGCGGAAAAGCTGGTTCCGAAAAATCACGGCTTCGGTACGCGACGCTTGCCGCTCGAGACCTTCTATTACGAGGTCTACAACCAGGACAACGTCGAGCTGGTCGACATCAACGAGACGCCGATCGAGCGGATCACGCCTGAGGGCATCAGGACAAGCGAACGGGATTACGAGTTCGACATCATCATCTATGCGACCGGTTTCGATGCCATCACCGGCAGTTTCGACAAGATCGATTTTCGCGGGATTGGCGGCGCGCGACTGAAGGACAAATGGAAGCGAGGACCGGAGACCTATCTCGGCATCATGGTGCATGAATTTCCGAACATGCTGATGCTGATGGGACCACACACCGCGCTCGGCAACATCCCGCGCAGCATCGAATACAGCGTCGACTGGGTCACCGGGCTGCTCCTGTTCGCGATCAAAGAGGGGTTGACGCGGCTGGAAGCGACGCCGGATGGCGTGAAATCCTGGACCGATCACGTCAAGGCGCTCGGCGAGGGATTGCTGTCCAACGAGGTCAACTCCTGGATGACCGGCATCAATTCCAACGTCGAAGGCAAACAGAGGCGCATCGTCGCCCGCTACAGCGGCAGCGCGCCGGCTTATCGCGCGAGGTGCGACGAGGTAGCGGCCAAGGGGTATGACGAGTTGAGGCTGGGGTAGCGTCATCGTCATGCCGGCAATGCCTCCTCCCGTCATTGCGAGCGAAGCGAAGCAATCCACGTCTCGGCTCGGGGATAGATGGATTGCTTCGCTGCGCTCGCAATGACGGGGAAGTAGCGACACAACATGCCATCGTCATCCCCCCGCGCCAGGCGGGGATCCAGTACGCCGCGGCCTATCGGTTCAATCACTGCTGTCTCTGGAATACTGGATCCCCGCCTTCGCGGGGATGACGACTGAATATGAGGCGGCCTTCTCGCGACGCATTGCGTCCGAGCTTTGCTCTCAACTTCCCGCCCTCTTGTTCAGAGGGCGCAGGGAAGACCGGGTGCGCGCCGCACCCGCGGTCTCGTGTGCAAAGTGCGCAAAAGGAAACGCACACGAGCATACAGGTACAGCGGGAGCATCCCGGCCTTCCCTGCGCAATGGCTTTACGGCTTACTTCGTGCTCTTCTCGGCGAACGGCCTTTTTGCCACCGTCGCCCCGGAGAAGCTTTCGCTTCTTAAGGACTTAATGCCAGCACCGCGACATCAGAACCACACGACTTCGCCGTACGCATCCGGCACGCAACGTCTATCGCGCCATCTGCGTCCATCGCATCTCACCGCACGTTAGTGACGATGGCCAACGCCCCTCATCTGCCGTGAGACGGACGGAGTTATGCGACTGATTTGGGTGAGAACGAAAGCAGAATATTTTTGATTCCTGGGCTTGACGCGGTTTCGGAAAATCAGAAGTGATTTGCCCCATCGGGCGTCACAGATGCCGTAGGGTGGGCAAAGCGCAAGCGTGCCCGCCATCAAGCAGCGCGATCGGTGATGGAATGGTGGGCACGGCGCTATCGCGCCTTTGCCTACCCCTACGCACTACTGTCCGTCGTCCCGGCCAAGCGAAGCGCGAGCCGGGACCCATACGCCGCGGCCGTCATTGTGGCGCGCGCGGATCGACGTCCTTCAACAATGCAGCCCTGTGGTTATGGGTCCCTGCTTTCGCAGGGACGATGTACTACCACGCATCGATACACGGCCGCTTGCGACCGCTGCGCAATTCCGGCTTTGGCACCGAACGCAGGCCGGACATGATCCAGTGCCGCGTGTCGGCGGGATCGATCACTTCGTCGATCTCGAGCACCGAGGCGATCGAGACCGCCTTGCCGTTGGCGTAGAGCTCGGCGACCTTGGCCTTGTAATAGTCCTCGCGCTCGACCGGGTCTTCGATTGCTTCCATCTCCTTGCGGAAACCGAGCCGGACATAGCCTTCCAGCCCCATGCCACCGAACTCGCCGGTCGGCCAGGCCACGGTGAAGAAAGAGGCGTGGAAGCCACCGCCGATCATGGACTGCGCGCCCAGCCCATAGCCCTTGCGCAGGACGATGCCGAACATCGGCACAGTGAGGCTGGCGCCGGTCACGAACATGCGCGCGACATGGCGCACGATCGCGGTTTTCTCCGCTTCGGGTCCGACCATGAAGCCCGGCGTATCGCAGAGCGATATAATCGGAATGTCGAAGGCGTCGCAGAGCTGCATGAAGCGCGCGGCCTTGTCGCCGGCCGGCGCGTCGATCGCGCCGCCGAGATGCTTTGGGTTGTTGGCGATCAGGCCGAACGGTTTTCCCTCGATACGGATAAAGGCGGTGATCATGCCGACGCCGAAATCCCGGCGGATCTCCAGCACCGAGCCTTCGTCGGCCAAGAGATCGATGACGCTGCGGATGTCGTAGACCCGCAGCCGGTTCTCCGGAATGGACCGCCGCAGCAGGCGCTGGTCCGGCGCTTTCCAGTCGGCGACCGCGCCCTGGAAGTAGGACAGATATTTCTGCGCCGCGGATGTCGCCTCCGCTTCATCCTCGACCAGAATGTCGATGACGCCGTTCGGCGACTGGAAGGACACCGGACCTACTTCAGCAGGGTGATAGACGCCGAGCCCGCCGCCCTCGATCATCGCCGGTCCGCCCATGCCGATCGAGGCATTCTTCGTCGCGATGATGACGTCGCAACAACCGAGCATCGCGGCGTTGCCGGCAAAGCAATAGCCGGAGACGACGCCGATCACCGGCACGAGCCCCGAGAGCTTTGCGAACTGCACGAAGGACGGCCCGTCGAGGCCGGTCATGCCGAGCCTGTCCGTATCGCCGGGGCGGCCGCCGCCGCCTTCGGCATAGAACACCAGCGGCAGCCGCCATTGCTCGGCCAAGCCGAGCATGCGGTCGATCTTCTTGTGGTTCATGTGCCCTTGGGTACCGGCGAGCACGGTGTAATCGTAAGCGATCACCATGCAGCGTGCGGCGTCCGCGCCGAATTTTTCTGCGTTCACGGTGGCGACGCCGGAGATCAGGCCGTCGGCCGGCGTGTTGCGGATCAGGTCGTCGACCGTGCGGCGGCGGCGCTGCGCGGCAATGGCGAGCGAGCCATATTCGACGAAGGAGCCTTCATCGACGAGGTGCGCGATGTTCTCGCGCGCCGTGCGCTGGTTGGTCTTGCGCCGTCGTTCGACCGAGGCCGGCCGGTTCTCATCCAGTGTGATGGCATGGCGTTCGATCAACTCGGCGAGGTCGGGGCGGATGTGGTCGAGATCGATATCGTCCTCCTCGGTGGCATCATGGGCGTCGATCTCGGCAGGCTCCAGATAGAGGATCGGCTCGTCCTGCATCAGCGTCACGCCGGAGCCGGCAGCGATCTGCGTCACCCGGCCGCCCTGCGGCGCCGTGACCAGATGCTCCATCTTCATGGATTCGAGCACGGCGATCTGCTGGCCGGGGCGAACGAGGTCTCCCTCCTCGACGTCTATCGCGACGATCGTGCCTTGCAGCGGCGCTGGCACCGCGACCGAACCTGCCGGGCCGGTTGCCGATGCCGCGACCGCGATCGCGAGCGTCTCGTCATCGGAAGCGCTGCCGGATTCGACCAGTTCCGTCTCCGCCGTCGTGTTGGTTTCGCCAACCAGATCGGCGACATGCTTGTCGATAAAGCCGGTGCTGAGACGGTTCTCGACGAAATCCGGATGCGCCAAAATCGCCGCGAGGAAGGGAACGTTGGTGGCGACACCGCCGATGCGAAATTCACGCAGCGTCCGCGAGGCCTTATGCACCACGTCGGTCCAGTTGCCGCCTGGCGAATGCACGATGACCTTTGCGAGCAGCGAGTCGAAGGCGGCGCTGGTCCGGTAACCCGAATAACCGAACGTATCGACGCGCACGCCGGGGCCGGACGGCAGGTCGAACACGGCCAGCGTCCCGCCGGTCGGCCTAGTGGCGCCGGTCTCGTCCATCACCTCCATGTTGACGCGGAGCTGGATCGCAAAGCCGCGCGGCCTCGGGATATAGCCCTGCGCAAGCCCGAGCGAGCCCAGCGTCGCACCGGCCGCGACCGCAAGCTGCGACTGCACGAGATCGAGGCCGAGCACCTCCTCGGTAACGGTATGCTCCACCTGCAGCCGCGGATTGGCCTCGATAAAGGCAAACGCCTTGTCGCTGGTCCTGGCGTCGTTATCGACGAGGAATTCGAAAGTGCCGAGATTGTCGTAGTTCGCGGCGGCGGCAAGCTCCTTGGCGGCGTCGATGATGCGCGAGCGCAAGGCGTCGTTCAGCGACGGGCTTGGCGCGACCTCGATGAGCTTCTGGTTGCGGCGCTGGATCGTGCATTCGCGCTCCCACAAATGGCTGATCGCGCCGTGGTGGTCGCAGATGACCTGCACCTCGATGTGGCGGGCATTGCGAATCAGGCGCTCGACATAGACACCATCGCTGCCGAAGGCCGCCATCGCCTCGGATTGGCAGCGCGCATAGGCCTCCTCCAGCCTGCCCGCGTCGTCGACGATGCGCATGCCGCGGCCACCGCCGCCGGCGATGGCCTTGATCATGATGGCGCCGCCTGCGCCGAGCGATTCCAGGAAGGCCTTGGCCTCATCGAGGCTGGTCGGCCCGCTGGTGCCCTCGATAACAGGCACGCCGCATTTTTTTGCCAGCGCCTTGGCCTGCGCCTTGTCGCCGAACAGATCGAGCGCTTCCGGCGACGGGCCGACGAAGACGATACCTTCCTCGATGCAGCGGCGGGCCAACCCGGCATTCTCGCTGAGGAAACCATAGCCGGGATGCACGGCGTCGCATTCGGTCGCCTTGGCGGCTGCGATCACCGCCTCGATATCGAGATAGGCCCGCGCGCCGCGCCCGGGGATTTCAAGGGCGGCGTCGGCGGCGCGGACATGCAGCGATTGCGCGTCGTCGGCGGAGTAGATTGCGACCGTCGCAAGGCCAGCGTCGCCCGCGGCGCGCGCGATGCGGATGGCAATCTCGCCGCGGTTGGCAATCAGCAGCTTGTGGAAAGACATGAACGGTTCCGTCTGGACAGCAGAGCGAAATGATGCGGCGATCGGCTCACCTCGCCCCGCTTGCTTCCCATACCCCAATCAGCAGCGCGAGGCGGCTACCGGCAGTTTCTTGTTTACTCGACATGAACCGTTGCCGAGATTCTGCGCAAGTGGAATTTCGTTCCACATGACGGAATTCACACAGCTACTGAGGCGCTTAGCGCTCTACCGGCAATCGAGCTGGGCTTCGAACCAGCCCTGCAGCGACGCTGCGAGCAGCGGCCAGGCGCGTTGAAATGGCGAGAGTTGCCTTGCGTTGGCCCGGTAGATTCCGCTCAACTCCCGTTCGATTGCGGGGAGATCGACACCGGTGCAACGGCCTTCGCTAACGATCAGCCGTCCGTCCACCACGACGTCGCGCAAGAGAGACGCGTTGCCGCGGGCGAACAGGAGATCGATGGGATCGACCGGCATGATCCGGTCGCGGTCAAGCCGATCGAGATCGATGGTGACGAAATCGGCTGGCGCGCCTGATATGAGAGCGCCCGTTCCGGGCGCGCCGGTCGCCTTGCGGCCATTGGCGATCGCGAGCGCGAGGAATCCGGCAGCGGTCCAGGTTCGCTCAAAGCCGCGGCCGCCGTGCATCATCTGCACCAGCCGCATCTCGCGCAGCACGTCGTCGTCTTCGTCGAGCGCGAGACCATCGACGCCGACCGCGATGGCGCAGCCACACCGGTGCGCCGCGGCGATCGGCGCGAGACCCGAGCGCAGGTGCAAATTGGAGGAGAAGTTGGTGACGATACGCGCGCCGGAGGCTGCGATCATCTCGATCTCGTCGGGGCGGGCGTGGATGCAATGCGCCAGCGTCAGCCGCTCCGACAGGAAGCCGATGTCGCGGAGATAACGGACGACGCCATCCGGAAAATGCTGGTCAGCCCAGGCGCGCTGATAGATTGTCTCCAGGAGATGCATGTGGATGCGTCGCCCGGTGTGCGCCGAATTCTCGGCTACCGCCTCGAGCAGCGGTTTTGAGCACCATTGCACGCCCGCGGGGCCGAGCTGCACATCGACTTTTGGACCTGCGATGGCCGAGGCGATGGCATCCGTGAGTTCGATATAGGCCTTTGGCGACATCGGCGCGCGGACGAACAATTCCTCAATGGCCTTGCGATCGTCGCTTGAGAGCTGCGACAGCACCGGTTCGCTGTCGCCATAGACGACCGGGTTCTGGTCGCGTACCGCGAGCGCAAACGCGATGCGGATGCCGACATCGGACGCCGCCCGCGCAATCGCCTTTGCCTCCTCGACCAGCGGCATGGTGCCGCTTGGCCGGGTGTAGTGCACCATCATCGCCGCGCAACCCGATCGCGCCAGCGCAGACGCCGCGGTCAGATAGGGATCGACCGGCGTGCCGAGCGCAGAGCGCAGGATCCAGCTTTCCAGCGGCATGCCGAGCGCGCCGAACGAGGACGCGGTCGGCCGCGCGTGATCATGGGCGTTGACGAAGGCGGGAAGAATGAGGGAGCGCGGGCCGGTTGTGGACGGCGTCGCTGGCGAGATGGACGTGACGAGGCCGTTGTCGTGTTGAAGCACGACGTTGTCGAGCAGACCATGGTCGGTGCCGGAGAATAGGCTATGTGCCGCGATTTCCATTGTATCACCGCACTCCGTCATTGCGAGGAGCGAAGCGACGAAGCAATTCCATCCATCCCCGTGCGGCGACATGGATTGCTTCGCTTCGCTCGCAATGACGAACGGATATACCGGTTGTTAATTCGCCGTATACACCAACTCCCGCTCGGCGCGCGGCGGCAGGAATTCGCGGGAGAAAATCTCCGCAGGCGCCGGCGCGCGGGCGAGCTGGTAGCCTTCGACGATGATACCGATGGCGCGGGCCATGCGGTCGTCCTTGACATCGCCGACGCCGATCTCCTTCATCTCGGGCGACACGATCAGCTTGTCGAAGGAAAACTGCAGGCGACGCTTCTCGACCTCGGCATTGATCAGATTGTCGTAGTTCAACGCGGCCTTCATCCCGGCATTCTGGTCCTTGGCGATCGCGATAACGGCTTTGTTGACGGCGCGGACGAGGCCAGCGACGGCCTTCGGGTTGGACGCCAGCAGCTTGCGCGACACCATCATGCCGTTGGAATAGAGATCGAGGCCGTAATCGCCGAACGAAAACCACCTGTAGTCCTTGTCGGGATCCTGGCGGTTCAGCACCAGGTTGAAGTAGCTCGTGATGTTAAACACGAGCGCCGCGTCGATATCGCCCTTGATCAGCATCGGCTCCTGCAGGTTCGGCGCCATGTTGGAGATCTTGATCTTCTCGCCCTCGAGCTTGTTCTTGTTGGCAAACACCGGCAACAACCGCGTCGTCGGCGTGCCCTGCGCGCCGCCGAGCGTGCGGCCCTCAAAGTCCTTGATGGTGTTGATGCCGCTGGTCTTCTTGGTGACGATGGCGAACGGCGGCTGGTTCCAGATCATGTAGACCATCACGGGCGCGTCCTGCGGCTTGGTCGAGGCGTTCTGGATGATGGCGTTGACGTCGCCGAAGCCGGCGTCATAGGCGCCCGACATGATGCGCGTCACCGTCGCGCCGGAGCCCTCGCCCTGATCGATCACGACATTGAGGCCCTCTTCCTTGAAGAAGCCGTTGTCCTTGGCGTAGAAGAACGCGGCATCCGAGCCTTGCGTTTTCCAACCCAGCGTGAACTTGATCGTCGTCTCCTGGGCATTGGCGGCGCCGGCAAACAAGACGGCTCCCAACAGCACGGCGCTTACTCTGGCTAACATCGTATTCTCCTCGACGGGGGTTCGATGGCGGTTGGCGAAAACTTTCATGTCGCGATCATGTCGTTCTTGCGGGTGGCCCAGCCGGTGACGCGCCCCTCGATTACCGAGAAGATCACGTAGAGCGCGACGCCGAGGCCGGCGAGCACGAACAGGCCGGCGAACACCAGCGGCACATTGAAATTCGAGGACGCGGTCATCATCACGTTGCCGATGCCGCGGTTCGAGGCGACGGTCTCCGACAATACCGCGCCGACGAAGGCGTAGGAGATCGCGACCTTCAGCGAGGCAAAGAAGAACGGCATGGTGCGGGGCAAGCCGACGTTCCAGAGGATGTCGAACTTGCTGGCGCCGAGTGCTTTCAGCACGTCTTCGAGTTCGGGTTCGGTCGTCGCCAGTCCCGTCGCGATGTTGACCACGATCGGGAAGAAGCAGATCGAGAGCGCGGTCAGCACCGCCGGCACCGAACCGGAGCCGAACCACAGCACGAAGATCGGCACCACGGCGACCTTCGGAATCGAGGAAAATCCGACCAGCAGGGGATAGGCCGTATCATACGCGGTTTTCGAGACGCCGATCACCGCGCCCAATACGACGCCGAGGCCGACGCCAAGAACAAACCCGACCATCGTCGTCGCCAGCGTCTGCAGGATATGCGGCCACAGGGTGGGGAATTTCTCGACCAGCGTGACGAATACCTGCGAGGGACGCGGCAGCACCAGGTCGGACATGCCTGATATCAGGCAGAACAATTCCCAGGCGACGAAGAACAGCACGATCAGTGCCGCCGACCAGGCTTTCTGGCGATAATCGAGATCGGGCATGTCAGGCTGCTCCCTGCGCTGACGCGGTACGGGCATCCTCGATGAACGCGCGCAGTTTCTGGTTCAGCGCGACGAAATCCGGCTCGAAGGTCATGGCCACGGTGCGTGGCCGGGCGAAGTCGACGCGGCTGTCATCGAGGATGCGGCCCGGACGCGCGCTCATCACGCAGATGCGGCCGCCGAGAAAGGCAGCCTCGCGCAGATCATGCGTCACCAAGAGCACGGTCGGCTTGTGCGCGATCCAGAGGTCCTGCAGGATCGACCACAGCTCTTCCCGCGTGAACTGGTCGAGCGCGCCGAAGGGCTCGTCGAGCAGCAGCATGCGCGGCTCGTGGATCAGCGCGCGGCACAGATTGGCGCGCTGAAGCATGCCCCCGGAGAGTTGCCAGGGGTAGCGGTTGCCGAACCCCTTGAGGCCGACCTGCTCGAGCAGCGCATTGGCCTTGTCGCGGAATTCGGTCTTGCGCAGCTTGCGGAATTGCGAGCGGAACGGCTCGACGATCTTGAGCGGCAGCATGATGTTCCGCTCGATCGTCATCCAGGGCAGCATGGTCGGATTCTGGAACGCCATGCCGACGCGTAAAGCGCGCGCCGCCACCTCGCGGCCGCCGACGATGACCACGCCCGATGTCGGCTGCACCAGGCCGCTCACCAGCCGCAGGATGGTCGACTTGCCGCAGCCGGACGGCCCGACCAGCGCGACGAACTCGCCATCGGCGATCCGCAAGCTTGTCGTGGACAGGGCCGGCACCGCCCGGGCGCCGCGGCCGAAGGTGACGGAAGCCTCCGACAGTTCGATCGCTATCGGAGCTGCGGAGCCCGGAACCGGCGTGCCCTGAAATTCGGAATGTGGTTGCATGCGCATCATGGCTGGAAGTGCATGCAAACCGGATGCCAGCCAAACTTGCCTCTGAAATCAAGGGGGCTGCGATTTGCCGCCCGATCCGGCGGATTCCTTTTGTGCAATTCCGCCCTCAAAGTGCATGCAATTGAGGCGCACAATCAGGCGGCAATTGTGATAAGAGGACCCATTCGAAGCACCCGTCAGGATTCGCCGATGGCGCCCCGCCCCGCCAGCAAGACTGCTGTCCCATCCGACAAGGTCGGCGTGATCTGCCGCGCGCTGCGCCGCGCCATCATCGAGCAGGCGCTGGCGCCCGGCGCGAAATTGCCGGAAGATTCGCTCGGCGAGCGGTTTGGCGTCAGCCGCACCATTGCGCGGCATGCGCTGGGCCAATTGGCAGCGGAAGGTCTCGTCGAACTGCGCCGCAACCGGATCGCCGTGGTGGCGACGCCGAGCTGGCAGGAAGCGCGCGATGCCTTTGATATCCGGATCGAACTCGAGCGTCTGGTGGTGCGGCAACTCGCCGGCAAGCTGACCAAGAGCCAGATTGCCGAACTCAACGCCCATGTCGATGCCGAGGATCGCGCGCGCGACGGCTCGGATGCGGTGTCGATCCGCCTCGCGACGGAATTCCACATCCTGCTCGCCAACATGACGAACAGTCCGATCCTGGTGCGTTACGTCAGCGAGGTCGCCTATCGCTGCTGCCTGACGCTATCGCTCTACAGCCGCCCGCATTCGTCGGAATGCGCGATCAACGAGCACCGCGCAATCATCGCCGCGCTAGTCAAGGGCGACGAGGCCAAGGTGATGAGCCTGATGCACAGCCACCTGGATTCGGTGGCCAGCCGCGCGCTGGTAGCCCCCGCCCCGCCGCGCGGCCGCGATTTGCTGGATATTCTGGCGCCCTATGCCGAGGAAGGCGAAAGCGAGCGGGTGGTGAAGCTGCCGAAGGTGGAGCGGGCGAGGTAGGGCGACGTGTCCCGGACGCGGCGCAGCGTGAAACGCTGCTCCGCAGAGCCGGGACCCACGGCAGCAGCGGGTGGGCCCCGGATCAGCAGCGCACCACGCCGCAAGTGCGGCGCGCTGCCCAGCATCCGGGGAACGACCTCACGCCTCAATCCCCATCTGAACCAAAATCCGCTCGGCGCTGTCGTTCCAGACGCCCATCTTCACGATCAGCCCACCCCTGACCACAAAGCGATCGACATAGCGATTGCCTTCGAACGGCGTGCCGTCGAGCCATTCGCCGTAGAGCGTGCCGATGCTGTAGACGACGGTCTCTTCGGCGCCCGGGCAGACGTCGAAGCGGTCCATCTTCTTCTTGACCCAGCGATAGCGCCGCGCGTTGAAGCCGGTCGGGCCGCGGGGATGGTCGAACTCACGTCCACCGGTGAAGGTGATGATCGTGCCCGGCTTCATGTAGGCCACGGCCGCATCGGGATCCGGGATCATCGATGCCGTGAGGTAGGCTTTGACCACCTCGGCGTCGGACATTCCCTTCACTTCGGTTTTAGCGGCGACAGACATGGCGGCTTCTCCTGATGCCAGGGATACTACAGTTCAGCCCACAAACTGCATGCACATATTTTGAACAGTTCAGCCTTCCAATTGCACACAATCTGGAGCTGCCCGTCGCCCCCGCTTCCGATAGGTTGAGACCTTCTCCAGCCCGACGCCTGATGAACACCAAAACCGCCTTTGACCTGATCTTCCGCAACGCCAGGACGCGAACCTCGGCGACGCCTGTCGATATCGGCATCGCCGGCGGGCGTATCGTGGCCATCGAACCCCGGCTTGCCTGCGAAGCAGCCGAGATCGAGGTCGGCGGCAAGCTTGCCCTGCCCGGCTTCGTCGACGCCCACATCCATCTCGACAAGGCCTGCCTGCTCGGCCGCTGCGCGCACAATCATCGCAGCGTCAGCGAAGCCATCGCCGCGGTCGCCGCGATGAAGCGCGATTTCACGGTGGAAGACGTCTATGCCCGCGGCGCGCGCGTGATCGAGCGCGCCATCGTGCATGGCACCACGCGGATGCGTACCCATGTCGAAATCGATCCGCGGATCGGCTTGCGCGGTTTTGAGGCGGTGAAAGCGCTCAAGCGCGATTATGCCTGGGCGCTCGATCTTTCGATCTGCGTGTTTCCGCAGGAGGGCCTGACCAACGATCCCGGCGCCGAGGAACTGCTCATTGCGGCCCTGCGCGACGGCGGTGAGGTGATCGGCGGCTGCCCCTATATGGACACCGATCCGAACACGCATCTCGAAAAGATCTTCGACCTCGCGCAGCAATTCGATGTCGATATCGACCTGCACCTCGACTTCGATCTCGATCCGTCCTGGTGGCATCTCGACGAGGTCTGCAGGCAGACCGAGCGGCGCAATTACCATGGCCGCGTCGCGATCGGTCACGCCACCAAATTATCGGCGCTGCCGCCGGACCGGCTGAAGGCGGCAACGGCGCGGCTGGCGAAATCCGGCGTCGCCGTCACCGTGCTGCCCGCGACCGATCTCTATCTGATGGGCCGCGACGCCACGCATAACGCGCCGCGCGGGCTGACGGTGGCGCACAAGTTGGTTGAAGATGGCGTTCTCTGTTCGGTGGCGACCAACAATGTGCTCAATCCCTTCACGCCGTTCGGCGACGCCTCGCTGCTACGGATGGCGAATTTCTACGCCAATGTCGCACATGCCGGGATCAGCGATTTCGACGCCTGCCTCGATCTCGTGACCGAGCTGCCGGCACGGCTGATGAACCTGCGCGACTACGGCGTCGCGGTGGGCAATCCGGCGGACCTGATCATTCTCGATACCGACAGCGGGACAAACGCGATTGCGGAATTGCCTGATGTGCTGATGGGCTTCAAGAACGGGCGGCAGGTGTTCGAGCGGCGAAAGCCGACGCTATTTGCTCCGTAGGTTGCTGAGCCGGACCTTCGGGCGCGTCTCCGGACGATGCTTCGTATAGCCGGGCGAACCATGCAGGCCATGCCGTGCCTTATGCGCTGCCCTGCAATTGACGATCCCGCCGATCCATTGTTGTTATCAGCCAACCACAACAACAAGCCGGGGGCAGGAAATCATGAAAAAAGCCACCACCGTTAGAAGCGTCGAAACGCTCGCCTGCGACGCCGGATGGCGGAACTACCACTTCGTCAAGATCATGACCGAGGACGGCATCGTCGGCTGGAGCGAGTACGACGAGGGTTTTGGCGCGCCCGGCGTGACGGCGGCGATCGAGCGGCTCGGCGCGCGCGTCGTCGGCAAGAACGCGTTCCAGCACGAGCGGATTTACGCCGAACTGTTCGCCGCGACGCGGCCGGCCGCGGGCGGCGTGGTGGCGCTGGCGCTTGGGGCTCTCGAGAACGCGCTGCTCGACGTCAAGGCCAAGGCGCTCGGCGTGCCCTGCTACGAACTGCTCGGCGGCAAGATCCGCGACCGCATCCGCCTCTACTGGTCGCACTGCGCGACCTGGCGCATCAACCATCCCGACTGGTTCAAGCCGGCGATTACCGATCTCGATGGTGTGAAATCGATTGGCCGCGAGGTACGCGAAAAAGGCTTTACGGCGATGAAGACCAACATCTTCGTCTACACCGACAGCAAGCCGCAAGGCTGGCGGCCGGGCTTTGGTTCGCCGTTCGAACCCGAGATCAACGTCGATCGCAAAGTGCTGCGCAATCTTTGCATGCATCTGGAGGCAATCCGCGACGGCGCCGGCCCCGATGTCGATCTGCTGCTCGACCTCAACTTCAATGCCAAGACCGAGGGCTACCTCAAGATACTGCGCGCTATCAAGGACATCGATCTGTTCTGGGTGGAGATCGACACCTTCAACCCGCAGGCGCTGGGCTACATCCGCCGCCAGAGCCCGCATCCAGTGTCATCCTGCGAGACGCTCTTGGGACTGCGCGAGTTCCTGCCCTATTTCAACGAGCAGGCGATGGATGTCGCCATCGTCGACACGCCATGGAACGGGGTGTGGCAATCGATGAAGATCGCAGCAGCCGCCGAGCATTTCGAGGTCAACGTCGCCCCGCATAATTTCTACGGCCACCTCTGCACCATGCAGAACGCGCATTTTTCCGCCGCGGTGCCGAACTTGCGCATCATGGAAACCGACATCGATCGCCTGGCGTGGGACCATGAACTGTTCACGCATGTGCCTGAGATCGTCGATGGCCATCTCATCATGCCGGACCGCCCGGGCTGGGGCACCGAGCCCAACGAGGAGGGCCTGCGCGCCCATCCGCCGAAGAGCAAGGGCGGGCTGTTGAATCACGGGCAGAAGAAATAGGCGACGCGATTCTGCAGTAGCGCACACCAGGACGTGTACTCAATCGCGGCGCGCAGACCAGGCGCGTTCGATGTCCGCCATAGTGCTGACAACGACGCAAAAACGGACAGTGCTTATGGGCCGCGTTGAGCCGCGGCAAGGCGCCCAAGGCCGCGCGGCGCGGCTTAGCGAAGCCAAATGGGCCGCCGGTCTACATAAATAAAATCGAACGTTGCGGTTCAGGTGTCTTTGATGTCCCATATACCCCAACAGCGGCGCGAACTCGTCCGAGTTGCGTTAAGGCTGTATGGCGAGGAGGTCGAGGCATGAGGATAACGATCGTAGCTTTGGGAACGGCCCTGGCCCTGTATAACCTGGGCACGTTTGGTACCGCAGCGCATGCGCAGACGGCCCAAGTCGTTCGTGAACCACGGGAAAGGCCCATCATCAGGGTACCCATCGTAAGGCCAACTCCCTACTGGGATTACAATATCGTTCCACGATATCGTTATCGCCCTGAGGACGACCGGGTCGATCCGTGCGGCGGGCCCGTAGTGCCGGTGATACGCGAGGGGCCTCAAGAGGCAACGGTTCCGTTGTGGCTGGCGAACGAATTGGGTCTTGGCCGTGTGCATGGTCGAGATTGGCCGTGTAGGGGCCGAAGGCGGTAATGCACCACGCGAGCAGAAAATTTCTGCTTAGCTCCCAACGGCCGACTTCTTCGCCTTCATAGGTACATGCTCTAGCAGACTCGTCATCTAGAGGAGCGCGGAATGCGTGTCTCGAACGATGCACGGCCACCGGCCGAGCCATCGCACCTCGAGACGGCCGCTGCGCGGCCCCCTCAGGGTGGGGACAGAGTGAAATTTCCTACATTCACTTGTCGCCCAGAAACGCGCTCTCGATGACGTCGCCGATCGGCTGCCAGGAATTGCCGTCGAACTGCACCAGCCGCATCTGTTCGATCGGATGGAAGTCCGACGGCCCGGTGTTGATCGCTATTCCCGGAAATGCGACCGTGCTCTGGTAGTTCCGCAAGGATGCGGCTTGCCGCATGATGTTCTCGCGCGACAGGTCGTCGCCACATTGGATCAGTACGCGCGCTAGCGTCTCGGCCGCCGCGTAACCGAAGATGGCATTGCCATCCTCCTTGTCGCCATCAGGATAATACTTATCCATGAACGCCAGCCATTCCTTGATGGCGGGGTCATCTTTCCAGGTGGCGTCGCTGGCGTCCTTCAGGAACGAGGTGGAGATCACGCCGACGGAATTCTGCAGCCCCGCCGGCCGCAGCGCGTTCGCGATCGACGCCGCCGCATTGACCAGCACTAGCACCGGATGCCAACCCAATTCAGCCGCTCTACGGATGGCACGCGCCGAGATCGGCGGTGCGCAGTTGAGCACGAGGACGTCAGCGCCCGAGTTCTTGAGGATGTCGACCTGGGTATCGATCGACATATCAGCCTCGATGGCGATGTCAGCAACGATCATGTTGGCGGTGATGCCGAGCCCCTCCTGCAATCCCCGGAACAGATCGCGACCGAACTGATCGTTCTGCCAGAGCACGGCGATCTTCCGGCTCGGATAGGCTGCCTGGATATAATTGGCGTAGATGCGGCCTTCGGCCCGGAACGTCGGCTGCCAGCCCATCGTCCACGGAAAGCGCTTGGGATGCGCCCACTCCTCGTCGCCGGAGGCGACGAAGAGCTGTGGGATATTTCTCTCGTTGAGATAGGTTCGCGTCGCCAGGTTGGTCGGTGTGCCAAACGATCCGAACATCAGGTGCACTCGCTCCTGCTCGACCAGCTCACGGGTATGCTCGACCGCCGTTCTCGGATTTGAGCTGTCGTCGCGGGAGATGAACCTGATCTTACGCCCGTTGATGCCGCCGCGCTCGTTGATCATGTCGAAATAGGCGGCCTCCGCCCTGCCGATCGAAGCGAACGCGGCAAGCGGGCCGGTATAGGGCATGATGTTGCCGATGCGGATTTCGGTGTCGGTCACGCCGGCAGCCCGGGCCGGCTGCAGGGCGGCGACTGCCAACATTGCGACGACGCAATACAGCGCCAGTCTGGCTTTTGTTATTATTTGCATCAACATGGCCTCGAACGCCAAACTACAGGGAGTTTGTGACGCCTAACCCAGCGGCCGGAATGATAGCGCGCATGACGAGATTGTCGAAATCAAATGTTGGCCGCGTGGCCGCGTAGGGTGGGCACGGCGCTTGCGCGCCTTTGCCCACCCTACGCTCTCCGCTTCACCGGAGCGTAATATCCAGCCATCCCAGCGTATTCACCGCGACGCGGTCGCCGGTATCGACCAGAACGGTCGTGGTCTCGGCCTCGATGATGGCGGGTCCGGCCAAAGTGTGGCCGGGCTGCAGGTCATCGAGCGCGTAGACCGGGACTTCGCGCCAGCCGCCGAAGAAGGCCTGCCGCCGGCTGCGTGGCGAACAGGTGCTGGATGCTGCGCTCTCCCGCGCGCCCTCGTCCTGCCGCTGGACTTCACCGACCGCTGCCACGCGCGCGTTGACGAACACGACTTCCTGGCCGCGCGAGGCGTAGGTGTACAATTCCTCGTGCCTGACGTGAAAGCGGTCCTCGATCTGCTCGACGAGATCGGCGGCATTCCAGTCAAGACCGTCGAGCGAGACGTCGATCTCAAAGATCTGCTCGCCGTAGCGCATTTCGGCGGAGCGCTCGATTGCGATCGGCCCATCGAACCATGAGCGCAGCCGGCCGGCGGCCTGCTGTTCCAGTCCGGCAAACAGCCCGCGCACTTCGTCGGCCGAGATGCGCGCGCCGGCGCCATAATGCGTGCGGCTAACTTCATACCGGAGATCGCTGGTCAGCATGCCCCAGGCCGACAGCACGGACGCCACCGTCGGCACGATGATGCGCTTGATCTCGAGCTCGCGCGCGACCTCCGCCGCGTGCAGGCCCGCCGCGCCGCCGAAGCTCAACAGCGCAAATTTTCGCGGATCGACGCCGCGGCGCAGCGTCATCAGGCGGATGCCGTCGGCCATGTTCAAATTGATCATGCGGTAGATGCCGGCGGCGGCCTCGATGCGCGACAGCGCCATCGTTTCAGCGATGCGGTCGACGGCCGCCTCCGACGCTGCGCGGTCGAGCGGGCGCTTGCCGCCCATGAACGCTGCGGCGTCGAGATAGCCGAGCACGACATTGGCGTCGGTGACGGTGGCAGCCTCGCCGCCATTGCCGTAACAGGCCGGGCCAGGTACCGAGCCCGCGCTTTCGGGCCCGACCCGCAGGGTGCGGCTGGCATCGACGCTCGCGATCGAGCCGCCGCCCGCGGCGATGCTGGCGATATCGAGGCTGCGCAGCGCGATGCGCTGGCCGGCCAGCATGCCGTCGGCGGAGAGCGAGACCTGTCCCCCAGAAATCAGCGAGATATCGGTGGAGGTGCCGCCCATGTCGAACGGCACCAGATCGGGAATGCCGACCAAGTCGGAACAGCGCCGTCCGCCGGACATGCCGCCCGCGGGGCCTGACAGCACCGTGCCCGCGGCAAGGCGCGAAGCTTCCTCGACCGGCGCCATGCCGCCATGCGACAGCACCACGAAGAGACTGCCCTTGAAGCCGGCTTCGCCGAGCCGCGCTTCGAGGTTGGTCAGATAGCGCCGCACGATCGGCTCGACGTAGGCGTTCACGATCGTGGTCGAGACGCGCTCATATTCCTTGATCTGCGGCAGCACGTCGCTGGAGCGCGAGATGCTGATGCCGGGCAGCGCCTGCTTCAGCCGCTCGACGGCGGCGAGTTCGTGAACCGGGTTGAGATAGGAATGCAGAAAGCACACCGCGACCGAGCTCGCGCCCGATTGCCTGATGCCGGCAATGGCATCGTCGAGCGACTTTGGGTCGAGCGGAACAAGGACACTGCCGTCGGCCTTGAGCCGCTCCTTGACACCGAAACGCAAATCACGCGGCACCAGCGGCGCCGGCGGCGGTGAGCGCAAATCGTAGCGATCCGGTTTCAGCCCCTCGCGCATTTCGATGACGTCGCGATGGCCTTCGGTGGTGATCAGCGCGACTTTGGCGCCTTTGCGCTCCAGCAGCGCATTGGTCGCGACCGTCGTGCCGTGCACGAGGCGATCGGTCGCCGCGAGCATGTCCGCGCGCGTGACGTTGAGCCGTCGCGCCAATTCTTCCAGCCCTGCCATCACGCCGATCGACTGATCCGCCGGAGTAGATGGCGATTTTGCAAATACGGTTCGTCCGGTCTCGTCCGTGGCCACTAGATCGGTGTAGGTCCCGCCGACGTCAACGCCTATCCTGAACATCATGAGGACGCCCGCTCCGTCGGGACTTCGGTGAAGCCCTGCTCGCGGTCGCGCCGCCGCGCATCCGCCGATCGTTTCGCGGGCGGCCCCCAGCCTCCGCCGCCGGAGGAACGGATTTCGAGGCAATCGCCGGGGCGCAGCTCGATACCGACTTCCTTGGTGCGCAGCACGCGCGGCTCGCGCCCCTCGGAGAGTAGACGATAATGGTGCGGCTTGCCGTCCTCACCGCCGAGCATGCCGCACGGACCGTGTCGCGCGCCGTCGCCGGCGGTATTGCCCTTCGCTGGCTTTTCCGTCTCCAGCACCAGATCGAGCGACACGCCGAGGCCGCCACGATGCTGTCCGTCGCCGCCGGAGCCGGGGCGGAATTCATGGTTACGGAAATGCAGCGGAAAGCGCACTTCGGCCACCTCCAGGCTGCCGAACTTCAGCCCGCCGACCGAGTGCCATTCGCCGATCGACGACCAACCGTCGCCGCCCGACGACGCGCCGCCGCCGGGCCGCGCCTGGAACAGGTGCCAGATGAAATTCTTGCCTGTGCGCGGGTCCTCACCCTGGATCGCGATGCGAAAGCGCCGGCTCCAGCCCGCCATTGCGCGCTCCGGGCAGGACGCCGACAGGGCTTTCACGATGGCCTCGACGATTTCATTGGACGGATGACTGGTGCACAGCGTCACCGGCCGGCCCGGATCGGCCCACACCACCGTGCCCTGTTTCGCAATTACCTTCAGCGGCCGCAGCGCGCCGGTGTTCTTGGGGATTTCCGCATCGATCAGATAGGCAAACGCCATCGCCACCGCGGCCTGCATGTTGGCGTGCGAGGAGTTCACAAAGCTGGTCGATTGCGGATCGGAGTCGGTGAGATCGACTTCGACGTCGCTGCCGTTCTTGGTGACCTTGGCGGCTATGCGGATATCGGTACGGCCATGGCCGTCGTCGTCGAGAAACGCCTCGCCGTAAAACACGCCGTCCTTCCAGGTCGAGACCACCGCGCGGGTCTGCTGCTCGGTCGCGTCGAGGATGGCTTCCACCGCGGCTTCGACCACCGGCGCGCCGAACTCGGCGAACAGTCGCGACAACCGCCGCTCGCCGAGATGCGCCGCGCCGAGCATCGCCGCGAGGTCGCCGCGGAACTCTCTGGGGTTGCGAATGTTCAGCGCCAGCAGGTCAAGCAGATCGTCGCGGAGCTTGCCCGCTTCATAGAGCTTGATTGGCGGAACGCGCAGCCCTTCCTGATAGATCTCGGTCGCGGCGGGGTTATAAGCGCCGTGGGTGGCGCCGCCGATGTCGCTCTGGTGTGCGCGCACGATGGTCCAGAGCAGCCGCCGCTCGCCGTCGAACACCGGCACGAAGGCGGTCAAATCAGGCAGATGGCTGCCGCCATAATAGGGATCGTTGAGCAGGATGACATCGCCCCACTTCACATCCTTGAACCGCTCTTCGACCGCGAGCGTCGCCCAGGGCAGCGCGCCGACATGCACAGGTAAGTGATCAGCCTGCGCGATCAGTCGTGCGCTGGTGTCGCAGATCGCCAGCGAGAAATCGCGGCTGGAATTGAGGATCTGCGAATAGGAGGTGCGAAGCATCGCCTCGCCCATCTCCTTCACGATCGAACTGAGGCGATGCTGGACGACGGAACGCGTGATGGGATCGATCTTGGCGGACATTCGGTGCCGTTATTACTTGCCGTTCGATGGGTTTCCCTTCGCTCTACCATCCTACGTGTACATCAAAAACACAATCACCCCGACTATCAAGGCCGCGGCCATGAATAGCAGCACTGCGGGAAGGCCGAAGATCGTTGCCACTACGCCGGTTGTCGATTGCATCAGTGCGGCGCCGAGGAAGAATGCGAGGTTGATCGCAGAGAGCGCCTTGCCGGCGTTCTGCGCGCCCGCCATTTGCCGCGTCATGCCGAAGAGCAGCGGCTGCGTCGATATCGCGATGCCCATCATGACAAATAGCGCGCCATCGATCTGCGCCGGCACGGCCTTTACGCCGAGCAACTCGGACAGTGGATAGTTGGGCGCGCCGGCCGCTGCCAGGGCTAGCAGCAACGCCGCAAGGGAAAGCGTCGCGGCCAGCACTTCGCGGCGATGGCCGATGGTGCGATCGAGAATGCCCATCAACAAGGGGCCTACGATCAGCGCCAGCGTGAACAGGCCAAGCACGTTGCCGGCCTCGATGCGGCCGAGCGCCTTGACTTCCATCAACCACGGGCCGCCCCACAAGCCCCGCATCACCAGCGAGGCCGCGAGCGAAACCAGCGCCAGCGCGATCAGGCCGCGCAGTGGTCGCGACAGGCCGATGCGCAGGACATCGGCCATCTGCGACAGCGGCGAGGACGGATCGGCATGCGCGGCCGGCTGTTTCGGAACCAGCAGAAATACGGCCAGCGCAACGGCAGCGCCGAAACCGGCAGAGATCCAAAACCCCGCGCGCCAGCCAAAATGTTCGACGACGAAGGCCAGCGGGCTCGACGACAGCAGCATGCCGATATTGCCGATCGAGAGAATGATGCCGGACCAAAGGCCGAAGCGTGCCGCCGACATCTGCTTCGCCGCCAGCGTCATCGGGCACATCAGCATGCCCGAGGTGGCGACCCCGAGCAGAAATTGGCCGAACAGAAAGCCCTCCGGCCCGGTGGCCAGACCCGACGCCAGCGCGCCGACGATGGTTCCCGCCAGCAGACCGAGCGACACCGGCCGCACGCCAAACCGATCCATCGCTGCGCCGACCGGAATCTGCGAAGCGGCAAAGGCAAAATGATAGATCGAGGTCAGGCTGGCCAGCGTCTGCGAGGGCGTTTTGAAATCGGCCGCCATCACGTCGAGGCTGATGGCCGGAATGGTTCGCAGCAGAGTCGACAGCATGTGACCGCAGGCCAGCGCCAGCAGCGCAAAAATCAGGGCGCGGAAACTGACATCCGCACCGTCGGCCTTGCCGTCGTCCATGAGCCGTCTCGCCCCAAAACCGTTTCGGGGCGAGGTAGCACCAATATGTTGAGAACGCGAATCCGCCGCTCGCAGCGATCAGGTCCTGTGGAACACCAGCGTTCGCAGTTCGATGCTCTCGCGTGGCGGCGCATCGGCCGGCGTGGTCGGATCGATGAAGGCGGTATGCGGCCCGAACCGCGTGCGGCCATCGGTTGCGGAATCGTAGCACTTCAACAGCAACGCCTCGTCGGTCCGCATTTCCGGAATGTAGTACCAGCGATGGTTCGGATTGTATTTTACCGAATAGGTTTCGCCGCTGCGGTTCGGATAGATCAGGTCGGAAGCGACAAGATCGCCCGGCTCCACCGACTGGCCGTCGCACATCGCAAGCGGCGTATCGCGCAACGGACCCCGGATCGGCCGCCAGACGTTGATGACCTGCACCCGTCCCCTCAGAAGCTCGTCGGCCTCATTCGGCAGATGTTCGCGCACGCGGTTGGCGCCTGATTTATCGGTCTGGTCGACATGGACGCGTGTGGCCGGCTGGCGTGGGCCAGCCCCCCTGATATCGGCGGCGCCCTCCACGCGCTTGCGTACGGTGTGGTCGAAGATGAAGACGCGGTCGGCCTTGAGCGTCGCCTTCAGGAAGGCTTCCACGGCGGGATAGTAGACGTTCCTCACTTCCTTATCGTCGTAGAAATTCCTGACGATGGTGGGATGGCGGACCAGCGCAAAACCTTCGCGGTCGAGCGAAAGGTTTGCCGCGATCAGGCGCGCGTCGAAGATCGGAACGTTGTGCGGTTCGGGCAGCGCGGTGGATTTGGCTTCGCCCGGCGGCGGATCGAAAGCGTAGGTGCGGGGCTTTCCCGGCGTCGGCGCGAGATAGTTCAGCTCGGCGGTGACGAAGGGAAGCGATTCGAGTTTTGCTTGCTGCAGGCCCATGGTGGTCTCCTGGACTCCATTGTTGTTCTGCTTGATCTTGGCGCGGCCGCCGAACCCCACAAGGCGCGCTCGAAAATAGCAACATTGCCGTTCCCGGTGGCGGCAAACGGGGAAAATCCTTTTCGAAAGTGCCGGCCAACCCGCATGGTATTCCGCCCCTCACGCGTTCGTCATCGCGCAAGAGCGCGCGTTGACGCTGCGATGAGGCACGGCAACAATGTGGTTCACTCGACCCGTTCCAGCTCAACGCACAGGCAGAACCACATGCAAGTCACGATGAAGGACAGAGTCGCCGTCGTCACCGGCGGCAGCAAGGGCATTGGCCTCGCCGTCGCGCGGCGATTTGCCGCCTCCGGCGCCAAAGTGGCGATCCTCGCGCGCGGCGCAGCCGACCTGACGGCGGCGCGAAAGCTGCTTGCGAAGGACGGACTGGAGGTCCGCGATTACGTCTGCGACGTCTCGAAGGCGGAAGACATCGGCAATGCGCATGAAAGGATTGTCGCCGACCTCGGCCCGGTCGACATCCTCATCAACAATGCAGGCACCGCGCGGACAATGGCGTTCGAGAACATCTCCGACGAGGCCTGGCAGGAAGACCTCGATCTCAAACTATTCGCTGCGATCCGCTTCAGCCGGCTGGTCTGGCCGGGCATGAAGGCGCGCAAATGGGGCCGCATCATCAACGTGCTCAACACCTACGCCAAGGCGCCGGCGGCCTCCTCGGCGCCAACCTCGGTCTCACGGGCGGCCGGCATGGCGCTGACCAAGGTGATGGCGAGCGAAGGCGGCGAGCACAACATCCTGGTGAACGCCATGCTGGTCGGCCTGATCATGAGCGATCAATGGGTCAAGCGCCACGCCGCGCAGGCACCCGAAATGGATTTCGAGGTGTTTGCCAAGAATCTCGCCAAGGGCACGCCTTTGGGGCGCATCGGCACAGCGGAGGAATTCGCCAATTTGGCCTGTTTCCTCGCTTCCGATCAGGGCTCGTTCATCACCGGCACCGCCATCAATGTCGATGGCGGGCGGTCGCCGGTGGTGTAAGAGCGAGCTGCGCTGCCGCATCTTCTCCCTCGCCCCACTCTTGCGGGGAGAGGGTTGGGGTGAGGGGCTGTTTCGGCAAATTCGAAAGATCGGAGTACGCGGAGAGCGCGCCCCTCACCCGCCGCGTAAGCGCGGCGACCTCTCCCCGCAAGAGCGGGGCGAGGTAAACAAAACAAAAAGGCCCCCGTCGCCAGGGGCCTTTTCGCTTTTTCTTAAACCGCGTCCTTGGCGGCCTTGACCGGACGGGCCCGGACGATCTTGCGAGCCGGCTTGGCCTTGAACATCATTTCCTCGCCCGTGAAGGGGTTGGTGCCCTTCCGAGCCTTGGTCGCCGGCTTCTTCACCACGACGAATTTCGCGAAGCCGGGAACGAGGAACACTCCGTTCTTCTTCAGCTCCTTGTGGCCGACGTCAACGAGCGTGTCCATCACGTTCTTGACCTCTTTCTTCGAAACTTCGGTGGTGGTCGCGATCTTCTCGATGAGCTGCGACTTAGACATTTGGGTGGCCATGGTTGCTCCATTGATTCTGGCACAGGCGACGATATGTCGGAAACCGCCTAAAAAACAGGGTTTCCGACATTCTGCACAACTATCTCGCTAGTCGAGTTGCAGTGATTCGTCCAATTTTTCCGGGGTTTTTGGCATCGGAAACCGTCCGGAGCCCTATTTTTATGGGGAATCAGCGCACCCCGGGCCCCCCTTTCCGGACAATCTGACCCTGCCCTCGGGTCTTTGCCCCTACCGGGGCGAGCCCTGATTTGCCTTCTGACAGGACAAAATGCGCAGATTGATCGGCCAGTAAGCACGTTGTTTGGTCGGGCGGATCCTTCCGCCGGCGACCGCTATCCGCACGAATTCTCCGGCGGCCAGCGCCAGCGTATCGGACTTGCGCGGGCGCTGGCGCTGAAGCCGGACGTGCTGGTGGCGGACGAGCCGGTGTCGGCGCTAGACGTTTCCGTGCAGGCGCAGGTGTTAACGCTGCTCGCCGAATTGCGGGCGCGGCTCGGGCTTTCGATCGTCTTCATTACGCATGATTTGCGCGTGGCGGCGCAAATCTGCGACCTCGTCGCGGTGATGAAGGATGGTGAGGTGGTGGAGCACGGACACGCGGCGGAGGTGTTCGGAAATCCGCAGCATCCGTATGCGCGCGCTGCTCGACTCGATCCCCGGCGGGGAGTTTGCGCGGGAGCACGCGACGGCGGCGGTGTAGTTGCTCCCTCCCGCCCTTTCGCGGGGGAGAGGGAGAAGATCACGCCATCTCCCTGGCATCTCGCCGGCGGTAGACCAGCAGCATCAGCGGCGCCAGTTTTCGCAAAATGCCGTGGGCGACGATCGGCACTGGCTTGGTGAACGGAAGTGCCAGTTCGTTCTCCGGCACGCCGCGGACGGCCTTTGCGAGCTCGTTGCCAAGCGGAATCGTCAGCGCCACGGCGCGGCCGTTGCAACCGGTCCAGCCGAACGCATTGGGCCCGAGCTTGTGAATGCGCGGCAGGAAATCCGTGGTCATGCCGACATAACCGTTCCAGACATAATCGAACGAGACCTCGCCGATCTGCGGCCACAGCCGCTGCAGGCGTTCGGTGACGCGCGCCTTGATCCGCTCCACCTTGTTGCCGGGGCCAATCACCGCGCCGCCGGTGACCAGGCGGTTTCGCGCGTCGTAGCGCGCGAAATAGAGTTCGCCATGGGTGTCCGACATCGCCTGTCGCCCCGGGATGATGGTCTTTCGGACGTTGTCCGACAACGGCTGCGTCGCCATCTGCCACGACAGCACCGGCATCACCTCGCGCGTAATCTCTGGCACCAGCGATCTGGAGAACTCGCCGCTATAGGCATTGCTCGCCACGACCAGCGCACGGCCGGAAATCTCGCCCTTCTCGGTTTTGACGACCCAGCGGTCGCCCCGTCGCTCAAAACTTTCCGCCGGCGAGCGCGCGTAAATGTGCGCGCCGAGGCCGAGCACGGTGCGCGCGAGGCCACGGGCCAGCGCCAGCGGATTGATGTGGCCGCCGGTTTTGTTCCAGAAGCCACCGAACCATGCATCGGAGCCGAGCATTTCGCGTGTCTGCTCGCGCGACAGCAACTCAACGGGCGCGCCGAACTTCAACCACTGCCGCACCCGCCGTTCCGCGATCTTGATGCGGCCGGGCGAATGCACGGGCTGAACCCAGCCGGCCTGTTCCCCCTCGGCGTCGATCCTGTAGCGCCTTGTCACGTCGAAGAGATGAGAAGCGCTGTCGCGCAACATGCCGACGAAACGTTCGCCGGCCGCACCGTGCCTGGCGATGATATCTTCCGGATCGGGCCGCGACAGCGTCGGGATCACCTGGCCATTGTTGCGGCCCGATGCACCCCAGCCCGGCTCCGCGGCTTCGACAATCGCGACATCGACGCCCGCTTCGCGCAGATGCAGCGCGGTGGAAAGTCCGGTGAAGCCTCCGCCGATCACGATCACATCGGCCTGCCGCGAGCCGATCAGTTCCGGCAAATCAGGCCCCGATGGCGTCACGGCCGCCCACAATGAATCGGGCCAGCGGACGTTGCTCGTGTTCATCATGATCCTTTCTTGCAGGCAACTGATCGTTCTGATTAGCTTAGACCGCTAACGAGCCTCAGGGAACAAAAGAGTGGCACTCAAAAACATCATCGGAATCGATCACGCCGTGGTCATGGTGAAAGATCTCGACAAAGCCGCCGAAAACTACAAGCGGCTCGGCTTCACCGTGTCGCCGCGCGGCACCCACAGCGCGCATATGGGATCGGGCAACTACACCATCATGTTCGACCCCGACTACATGGAATTGCTCGGCGTGCTGACGCCGACAGAACATAATGCTCCGGCGCGGACATATCTGGAAAAGAACGGCGAAGGCATCGAGCGCATCGCGTTCACGGCGGTGGATTCCGCCGAAGGCGCGGAAGAAATTCGCGCGCGCGGCTATCCGCCGATTGGACCGACCGATTTCGAACGTCCCGTGACGATGCCGGATGGCACGGTATCCGCGGCCAAGTTTCGCATCTTCCAATGGCCGACGGCGGAAGCGCCGGGCGGCGTGCGCATGTTTGCCTGCCAGCACAAGACGCGCGAGACGGTTTGGATTCCCGAATTGATGAAGCACGCCAATGGCGCCAAGCGCCTGAAGCAGGTGCTGATCGTCACGCCGGAGCCGGCGGATGACGCCGCGCAACTTGCGAGCATGATCGATCGTGAGGCACTGGTCGAACCAGACGGCGTCATTGCGGTCCCCTCAGGCGGCGACCGCGCCGACTTCATATTCCTGACAAAGACCCAGCTCGGCACACGCTACCCTGGCGTTCCGCTGACGGGGCTGCCCGAGCGCGGCGGCGCGGGGCTGGTGATCGCGGCCGATCTCGCGGCGGCGGAACAGGCGCTCGGCGCTGTCGGCGTGAAGAGTGCTGATGGCGTTGTGGTGCCGCCGGCAGAGGGCAACGGCACGATGCTGGTGTTCGTTAAGGGGTAAGTCGGAGTGCTCGCGTCCCGGACGCGACGCAGCGTTCTCCCGGCGATGCGAAGCATCGTCCGGTACGCTGCTTCGCAGAGCCGGGACCCAGCCGCGGCGTGGACCTCGGCTCTGCAGCGCACCGCCGGAGTCGCGCGAAGCGCGATCCCGAACGCGATGCGCTGCCGCGGAACGCGACGGCCGATTACTCCGCGGGCGCTGCCGCAGGTAGCTCCGGATGTGCGCTGTAATCCACGCTCGGACTCGTCTTCGCCAGCGCAAACAGTCCCGCCGCCATCGCGGCATAGGCCAGCGCCACGCCCGGCGTGACACCGAGACCGCCGCCGATGCCGACGGCTTCGCCGTGCATGAAACCGAAATACGTCATGGCCGCGCCGGCGAGTGCAAAGGCTGACGCCTTCATGAAGTCGCGTTCGATCACGAACACGCCAATTGCGCCCAGCACGAGGCCGGCGAGGATCGAGCCGCCGCCCATCACTTCCAGCCCGTGATAGAGCACGCCTTGCTGCGATAGCGATGCAAGGGCTGCTGATTTGACCGCGCCGACTTTGTCGGCCGCAAGACCGCCGACGGCTTGCGCCGCAGCCATGCTCGCACCGAGCATGGTGTCGATCTGCAGTTTCGCCCACGCCGCGAGATGGGGGGTCAGCGCCAGCACGATGGCGGGAGCGTGCTTGAGCGGCGTGGTCTGGAACGCCTGCGCGCCGATCAGCATGCCGATATAGAGCAGGATCGGCGAGATCGCGACCACAGGCACGAGCGCCAGCAGCACCGAGATGATGCCGAACCACGACAGCAGCACCACCATGACGCCGGTCGCGGCCGAATAGCCGATCCGCCCGCCCATCGCTTTCCAGCCGGGATGGCCGATATAAACAGCGTTGATGAAGGGATTACCCATCAGGCAACCGATCAGGCTGACGACGCCGTCGGCAGTCAGCACCCGCGTGGTCGGATATTCGTCGCCGGCGGCTTCCGCGCTTTCGACATTGTCCATGGCTTCGACGAGGTCGTAGATGCCGAACGGGATCGCGGTCACCAGGATGATGCCGAGGAATTCGAAGCCGGAGAAGACGTGGCCGAAGGCCGGCAGCGGTACCGAGAAGCCGAAATTGGCAAAGGCATCACTGAGGCCCTTCAGGCTCAACCCGCCGAGCCCGAGGCCGAACAGGTTCGAGCCCCACGCGATCAGCATGCCGGCGGCAATGGCGACAAGGCCTGCCGGAATCCCCTTCGGATATTTCACGCCACCGAACCAGCTCACCAGGATGATGGCGAAGCAGATCAGGCCGATCTGCGGCGTCATGTACATTTCCAGCGCCGGGCGCATCGAGATGAAGGTGACCGAGACGCCGGCGAGCGTGCCGAGCAGCGCCGCGCGCGGGGTGATTTTCCGGATGTAGGGCGCGATAAAACCGCCGATCATCAGAATAAAACTCTGGAAGAACACCCAGACCAGGCCGGCCGACCAGCCCTTCACGGGGTCACCGGTCTTGAGCGTGATCGGCAGCATGATCACGAAGGTGACGATGAACATGTGCGGTACGCTGACGCCGGACGGCAGCGCGCAGACGTCGTTGCGGCCGGTCTTCTGCGCCAGTTTGTAGGCGAGATATGCGTAATAGAACGTCGAGAGGCACATCATGAGGCCGAGCGCCGGCAGGATGCGGCCGAACACGATATTGTCCGGCATCTTCAGCACGAAGCGCAGCAAGCCGGTCAGCACCAGCATGTTGACGAGGATGTTGGTGCCGAAGCCGAACAGCGCGTTCCAGTCGCCCGGCGTCCACAGCGCCGGCTTGAAAGTGGATGTACCTGATGTCCCCGTTGCGCTCGTGCTCATCGCAATCCCCCTGCTGCTGCCGTTGTTGGAATCTCCGGTGAAAGTGCGTCCAGCACCGCAGCTGAATCCGAGACCCAGCCGAAGATGCCGCCCTGCGCCTTGATCATCTTCAGGCCCATCTCGTGGAATTCGGGAAAATAGGAGGCGCAGCCATCTGCCAGCACCACGCAGCGATAGCCGCGGTCGTTGGCTTCGCGCACCGTGGTGTTGACGCAGACCTCAGTGGTGACGCCGCATACCAAAAGGTTCTCGATGCCGTAGCGCTGCAAGACGTCACCGAGCTCGGTGGCGTAGAAGGCGCCCTTGCCCGGCTTGTCGATCACGATTTCGCTGTCGAGCGGATAGAGTTCGGGAATGATGTCGTGGCCGGGTTCGCCGCGAATGAGAATGCGTCCCATCGGGCCGGGATCGCCGATGCGCAAGGACGGCGCGCCGCGCTCGACCTTGGCCAGCGGCGCGTCGGAAAGGTCGGGCAGATGGCCCTCGCGGGTGTGAATGACCAGCATGCCGGCCGCGCGCGCCGCTTCCAGCACGGCGGCGATCGGCTTCACCGCGCGCGCGAGCTGGCTGACGTCGTTGCCGAGCGTTTCGCCGAAGCCGCCGGGCTCGAGAAAATCGCGCTGCATGTCGATGATGAGAAGCGCGGTCGCTGCCCAGTCGAGCTCGATCGGCTCCGGCTCCGCTGCGAGCTTACTTGAGTTCGCCATGACGTACGCGCCCCGAACGAGAGAACCCCTCGGGAGAAATCAAGCAAGGCGCGTGCCATTGTGTACAATGGCGACCGGCGGCCGACAGCGACAAAATTGATCGTTGTTTCAATTCGTTGATTGTCGATGCTGAGGCGGTGCGCTTTCCGTCCAACGCATTCTGGACGGGCATCTGCTCACTATCTAAGCAAACCGCAATTGCGCGTGCTGAACGACAACTTGTCTGTCCTGGCGCCGGGCATCGCCTCGCTATGCAGAGGCCACCTCAAGAGATTGCGAATTCCAGCTCAGCAGCGGCGTCCCGAATGCTCTGCTCCAGACCGTCAGAAAACGCGGAAACCAGGAGTGAGCGACTGCGCTCTGATAGGCCCATGTGCGATATTTCTGACCTTCTTCGGATAGAAGCTCCTGATAGCCGCCGTGCGTTTCGGTCGCGCGACGGATGTCCCTCAATATATCGCGGGCGCAGGACCGGTACTTGTCGGTGCCGGAAAATTCATCGTACTCCAGCATGCGATCGGCGAATTCGACGTTAAACGTCGGCCAGCAGGAACGCCCCTGGTAGGCCGGAGCCGCAATCTTGTGGATCACCTTGTTCTGCGGGTTATCCGTGGACACCAGGAAGTGTGATGTATCCGGGATTCGAAACCGCGGTTCGCCAAGGATCAGATCCGTCGTGGCTGCGAATAGCGCGCGTTCGCTTACCTCCGCTCAGATCCCAAAATCCCTGGTGCACATTGACGAAGTCCAGGGCAACGGAAGACGCCCCCGGTTCGCTCGGGGAATCCAGGGAATGCGTGATATAGCCATGCTTGCCGAACAGCCCGAGCAACTGCTTTTTATATAGTGAAAGCGTGCGTCCGAGCAGCCCTTCCAGCTCGATCTGGTCGATCACCCCCAACCGTATTCCGCGCACAAAGGTCGCGTAGACGCATGCATTGGTGACGAACCGCCGGCGCTCGGCGCGGGTATCCGTCGCCGCGGAACGGGGTGCCGTTACGTCGCACAGCAAAGCTGTGAGGCCGTTGTCGTCGAACGGCTGCAACGAGCCGGCAAGTTGAAATATCGCTTTCTCCAGGTCCTTCCGATACTGGCCAAGCAACAAGCGGCCGGCATGCGCGCCTTGCGCCATCGCCAAATACGAAGATGTCCTTTGGTCCGCGCGCATAATCTGCTCCAGACCCGCGAGAATGCCCAGCAGCGTATCCGACGGCAGCGAGAAGTAATTGACGCCGATGTAACGATCGTTGCCTGCGGGAACGATGGTCGTCGTGACGACATCGGAGCGAACGGCCTCCAACATCAGCCGGACGCTTTTGTCCAGCAAGCGAACCCTGCGGACGGCATCCTCGGAATCCAGGATGGTCTCGGGATCGAGTACGTCTGGATAAAACCAGGCAAAGTCCCGGGGATAATAGGCGGATGCGTGCGGCGCCCCTGTGACCAGAAAGTCCTCCGTCGGAGAAAAGGCACTGTTGACCGAGTGCGCGTACAGCTCCTCGATCCCGGCCGATGGGCGATACCTTCTCAGGAAGCGATCACCGAGAAAATTGACGGCCTGAATACCGTTGGCGACACAGGAGGCAAACGGACCCTGATAAAACCGGTATTCGCGATGTGATGAAAATGAAATATGACGATGCATAGGCTTGGATCAACGAGGTCTCGTGGTTTCGACTATCACGTGTTGTTACTCATGACATCGTCGATTCGTCTTTCTGTCAGATGAATTATGATGTCACCTGCTTGTCACAAATGGACGTGGCAGCGGTGCTCAGAACGTAAGGCGACTTAGGCGAGCGGCGGATTACGCTGCGTTAATCCGTCCTAGGTTCCCTCGGCCGGAAATTCTCGATCAGCCGCAGCAATACGCGCGCCCCCGCATCTGCGTCGGCAAGTTCGACATGCTCGGCCGGGTTATGGCTGATGCCACCGCGGCAGCGCACGAACAGCATGGCGACATCTGATATATCGATCATTGCCATGCCGTCATGCCCCGCCCCGCTCGGCAGTTCGAACACGCCATAGCCTTCGGCAGCAACCGCTTCCGCGACCTGCGCTTTCAGCCAGGGCGCACAGGGCACGGTGCGGTTCTCATGGGTGACGTCGATCTGCAGCGACAGTTCACGGCGCCTTGCGATTGCCTCGATCTGCTGCACGATCTCGGCGACGGCGTGCCTGCGGTGCGGATCGGCCGGCGCGCGGATGTCGAGCGTGAAGGAGACCTGCCCCGGAATGACGTTGGTGGCGCCTGGCAGCGCGGTGATGACGCCGACGGTGCCGACCAGACCGGCGCCATCGGCCTTGCAGAATTGCTCGACCGCGACGATGCATTCGGCAGCGCCCGCCAGCGCGTCGCGCCGCAGCGCCATCGGCACCGTCCCGGCATGGCCGGCCATGCCGGAGAGATTTGCGGCGAGCCGCGTGGCGCCCGCGATCGCCGTCACCACGCCGACAGGAATGTTTTGCTGTTCCAGCACCGGCCCCTGCTCGATGTGCAGCTCGACATAGGCATGCAGCTCGCGGCGGGTGCGCGCCGCCGCACCGATCTGGCCGGGGTCGAGGCCGAATTGCACCATGGCCCCGCGCATCGAGACGCCGTCACGGTCGCGCGCGTCGAGCACGCTTGCGTCGAAGGTTCCCGCGACCGCCCGGCTGCCGAGCAGCGTCGAGGCAAACCGCACGCCCTCCTCGTCGGCGAAACCGACGATCTCGACCGCGAACGGCAGCCGCACGCCGCGCCGGTTCAGATCGGCGACGCAGGCGATCGCGGTGATGACCCCGAGCGGCCCATCCCATTTGCCGGCATCGCGCACGGTATCGTAGTGCGAGCCCAGCATCAGGCAGGGCAGTCCCGGGCGGTCGCCCTCGTAACGGCCGCAGACATTGCCGATGGCGTCGAGATGCGCTTCCATGCCGGCATCCCGCATCCAAGACAGAATGAGATCGGCTGCCGTGCGATGCTCAGGCGAGAGGAAGATCCTCGCCAGATGCTGCGGCGTCTCGGAAATCATTCCGAGCTGATTGATACGGCTTACGATTTCATCGCCGAGCCGGGATCCTGCCGTCCCGCCACTGGCCGTCTGTGTCTCGTTCATGCTGTTCCAGTGAAGCGCGCCGCGAGCGGAGCCTTCCGACATTGTGGGGGTGCCTTTTACCCCCTTCCCACTGTGCACTCAATCTGGCCATGGGGCTCGTCGGTCGGCAGGAAAACGTCGTTATTGTTATCCAACCCGAAAGCCGACAGGTTCATCGGGATGAAGTGCATGTTGGGGCAGGCCATGCTGATTTCCGAGATCTCGGGCACCGCCGCCAGCGCCGCCTCGCCCATCCGGTACAGGCTGTCCTGAACGCTCATGCTGTAGGTCGTGCTGAACACTTCGAGCACGGTATCCGTAATCTTCGCATTCGCCGCCGGATAGTTCGACGGCTTGCCCGACCATTTCCAGGACGCGACCATGCTGGTCGCGCACATCCGGTCGGCGGTCTCCGGCAACGTGGTGTAGCGATCCCGCGGATAGTTCTCCCAGCCGGACTGCGTCGACTTCATGAAGGAGAACCCGTCGATGCCGGATTCCAGTGTCGACGGCCCGCCCCGCGCGGCCGCGACCTCGACAAACGGCCTGCCGTTATTGTCGAGCACAAAGCTGTGGGGATGCGGCTTGCCGCCAAAACTCAGGCGGCGCCATTTGGTCTCATGCGCGGTGATGGCAACCGAGGCAATCTGCGGATAGGTGTCGAGATATCGCTTCGCCAGCACCTGGCAGAATTCCTCGGTGCAAAGGCCAGCATTCTCGCGTGCAACGACATTGACGATGTTCTTGATGGTGTCGGTCGCCACCGATGTGGAATTGTCGGCATGGGTATAGGCACGGGCAAAGTCGCCTTCCATCATTGCCTTGATGCTGAGCTGGCTGACCTCATGGCGATCACCGTCCCGATGAATACGCATGACCCGGACGCGGCCCTTTCCGTATCGGTTCTTGATCAACGGCATGCAAAGGGCCTCCCGTTCAGGTGGAGAATTTGCGGCGATTTCGATCGCCCGGTAAGCTCGGATATTGAGCAACCTTCGTGCCACAGAGCAAGGCTTTAGGGACAAGGCTTTAGGGAACAGCTTCTGGCACGAGCCTTGTATCGGTTAAGACGGGCCGAGCGGCCCGCATCAGGGGGAGTCCGAACATGAGCAGCGAAGTCCATCCAGTCGACCAAGTTCTGCCGACGCCGCGCCTGCTGGCGCTCGGCCTGCAGCACGTGCTGGTGATGTATGCCGGCGCGGTTGCCGTGCCGCTGATCATCGGCCGAGCACTGAAGCTGCCGCCGGAAGACGTTGCCTTCCTGATCAGCGCGGATCTGTTCGCCTGCGGGATCGCCACCCTGGTGCAATGCATCGGCTTTCCCGGCGTCGGTATCCGACTGCCGGTCATGATGGGCGTCACCTTTGCTTCCGTCAGCCCGATGCTGGCGATGGCCGCCGCGCCCGACATCGGGTTGCTCGGCATTTATGGCTCGGTGATCGCAGCCGGAATTTTCGCCACACTTGCTGCGCCGTTCATCAGCCGGCTGTTGCCGCTGTTTCCCCCCGTCGTCACCGGGACCATCATCCTGGTGATCGGCATTTCGCTGATGCGGGTCGGCATCAACTGGGCCGGTGGCGGCCTGCCGACCTTGACCAAGATCGTCGATGGCGTGCCGGGCGCGTTCCCCAATCCCGGCTACGGCCAGTTACAAGGCCTCGGCATTGCATTGTTCGTGCTGCTCGTCATCCTCGGCCTGATCAAATGGGGCTCCGGTTTCGTCGCCAATGTCGCAGTGCTGCTCGGCATCGTCGCTGGCGCGATCCTCGGCGCCCTGCTCGGCGTCATGCATTTCGAAAAAGTTGCCGCGGCGCCATGGGCTGCGATCGTGCTGCCGCTGCATTTCGGGCTGCCGAAATTTCAGCTCGTCCCAATCATCACCATGTGCATCGTGATGATTGTGGTGATGATCGAATCGCTCGGCATGTTCCTCGCACTTGCCGAAATCACCGGCAAGACTGTCGACCGCGATGCGCTGACCCGCGGGCTACGTGCCGATGGCGTCGGCACGTTCCTGGGTGGACTGTTCAACACCTTTCCCTACACGTCGTTCTCGCAGAACGTCGGGCTGGTCGGCGTCACTGGGGTGCGCTCGCGCTGGGTGACCATCGCCGGCGGCGGCATTCTGCTGCTGCTGGGGCTGGTGCCAAAGATGGCGGCGCTGGTCGAGGCGGTGCCGCTGGTGGTGCTCGGCGGCGCCGGGCTCGTGATGTTCGGCATGGTGGCGGCCACCGGCGCGCGCATCCTTACCGCGGTCGATTTCAAGAACAACCGCCATAATCTGTTCGTGGTGGCTATCTCGGTCGGGTTCGGCATGATCCCGCTGGTCTCGCCGAATTTCTTCAAGAACCTGCCGCACGACCTGCACCCACTGCTGGAGTCCGGCATCCTGCTCAGCGCGCTGGTCGCGGTGACGCTGAATGCATTCTTCAACGGCGTCGGCGGCAAGTCCGCAGCGGAAGCGGATGCCGCAGCGGCGGCGGCAACGGCGACGCATTAGTGAGGTAAACTGTAGGGTGGGCACTAGCTCCCGCGGTAGGTCGCATAGCTCCACGGCGTCACGAGCAGCGGCACGTGGAGATGGCCTTCGGGATCGCTCACCGAGAAGTGCAAGGGAATTCGATCGAGAAACGGCGGATCGGAGGTCGGCACATTGCGGCCGGCAAAATAGTCACCGACGCGGAACATGAGTTCATAGCGGCCGAGCGGCACTGGCCGGCCGCCGATTAATGGCTGATCGGTGCGGCCGTCGCTGTTGGTCACGGCGCGCGTCACGACGCGGCTCTGCCCTAAATCGGACAGTTCGGTGAGCTCGATCGATATCCCCGCCGCGGGCCTGCCGCAGTGCGTATCCAGCACATGGGTCGACAGGCGGCCATGCACCGGCAGCCGATCCCCGGAAGCCACAAGCTGGTCGAGGCGCAGCGCCGCAATCCGGCAAATTTCAGCAATTGACGTCCGCATCTCGGCTTTCGCGTCGTTCGGCAGACGGCGCTTGAAATCGCGAAGAATGGAATCGCGGGTATGGCGGCGGACGCAAACGATGTAGGGAAAGCCGAATTTGGCGCGGTAGGCGCTGTTGGCGCGCTCGAAGGCTTCATATTCGGCATCCGACAGCCGATCGAGGCCGACGCTGTCCTGTTCGGCGGAAGATTCCGCGGTGAGGCCAGTGGCGCGCTGGGTTTTGTTGGCGAGATCGGGATGCGCCCGGATCAACGTCATCAGCGCTTCGTCCGCCGCGCGGTCGACCGCAGCCGTCATTGCCGCAAACAGCGCGCCGATGCCTGCGAACGGCCGCCGCACGGCCGCCGCTTCGGCCACCCACGGTGAATGCTCGAAAATATTGGCGAGCGCGGCGACGAAATCATCCTTGCTGCAATGATTTAGATCGGAAAGCTTCAACATCGATGTCAGCCTATCCGATATCGAAAGCATCGTCGGCAAGATGCGACAGATTGGCGTGCCAGTGCTGCGCGATCTGCAGCCGCGTCGGCACCCAGACGCGCTCGTGGCTTCCGATGTAGTCGAGAAACCGCATCAGCGCCGCCGCGCGGCCGGGGCGGCCGACGACCCGGCAATGCAGGCCGACCGACATCATCTTCGGCGCGCGCTCACCTTCCGCATAAAGAACGTCAAAACCGTCCTTGAGGTAGGTGAAGAATTCATCGCCGCCGCCAAACCCCTGCGCGTTGACAAAGCGCATGTCGTTGGCGTCGAGCGTATAGGGGATGACCAGATGCGGCTTTGAGCCGCGCGACTTGATCCAGTACGGCAGGTCGTCGGCATAGGAGTCGCTGAGATAAAGCAGGCCGCCGGCCTCCATCAGCAGCCTCAAGGTGTTGATCGAGGAGCGCCCGGTGTACCAGCCGAGCGGGCGGGCGCCGGTCGCCTCGGTGTGGACGCGGATTGCGGCTGCGATCTCGGTGCGCTCCTCGTTCTCCGACATGTCCTTGTGCTCGATCCATCGCAGGCTGTGGCTGGCGATGTCCCAGCCGGCCTCCTTCATGGCAGCAACCACGTCGGGATTTCGCTGCAACGCCTTCGCAACGCCGAACACGGTGACCGGCAAATTGCGCTCGGTGAAAGCCCGCCACAGCCGCCAGAAGCCGGCGCGCGAGCCATACTCGAACATCGATTCGATGTTGGCGTGGCGCTGTCCGGGCCAGGGCTGCGCACCCAGCACGTCGGACAAAAAAGCCTCGGAAGCGCGATCGCCGTCGAGAACGTTGTTCTCGCCGCCTTCCTCGAAATTGACCACGAACTGCACCGCAACCCGCGCGTTGCCGGGCCACTTCGGATCGGGCGGGTTGCGCCCGTAGCCGCGAAAGTCGCGCGGATAGGTCGGCGCCGCCATGATCAGACTTCCTCGAAGCGGATCTTCTGCGCGCCCTTCCACAGCACGGCCTTGCCGAACGCGGTCAGGTTCTCCAACCCCGAAGTCAGGGTGATGAAGTGGTTGCCGGCGAGCTGGCCCATCTTGCTCGCAAAGTGCACGCCGCCATAGGCCAGCAGGATTTCGGTCTCGCTGATGCCGCCGGGATAAAGAATGATCTGGCCGGGCGCGGGATAGCTGGTGTGGTTCTCGTAGGAGACGCCGAAATCGAGATCGCCAAGCGGCATCCAGACACCCTCGCCGCTCCAGCGGACGTGGATCGCCTGGCTCTCGAACGGCATCGCCTTGCGAAAGGCGGCGACCGTCTTCGGCGCCAGTTGCTCCTCGAAGCGTGCCTGGAAAGTAAATTCGCCGGCACGGACAATCAGTTGGCTCATCGATCTCTTCTTCTGGATATAGGTGAGGACGTGGTTCAGCCGTATCCATTACAGCCCGAACAAGCGGACGCAAGGCCGATTCCGCCTTGCGGGAGGTTTCAGCGAGCGCCTTGGGTCCACCCTGCGCCTACCCTTGCGCCTACCTTAATTGTGAGCGCAGCAATTCACTGAATGCTCCCGGATTGATTGGGAACTCGGTTTCCACTCGGCCTTATTCACGCTTCGCCGCGCCAGAATGCGGTCTGCAGGGGCAATTGGTGTTTGATCATCGCGACGCCATCGACCACCTTCAGGCCGCGCGCGGCGCAGGCTTGCATGAACTCGGTCCGGCGGGCGGCAATGATATCGAATACGGCGCAATCATCCGGCAGCCTCGCGGGATTCATCGGCAGGGCGTCCGTCCCGCGAAGCCCAAGCGAGGTGGCGTTGACCAAGAGGCCAGCGTCATCGAATCTTTCGTCTAGGCGGATCTCAAGATCGGGGAAGCGGCTGCGGAGTTTTTGGGCGAGGATTTCGACCGGCCCTGGCGCTTCGTTCAGGATTTGCAGCCGCCTCACGCCTGCGGCAGCCAGCGCGTGACAGATCGCGCGGCCGGCTCCCCCCGCCCCGATCACGACGCAGCGGCGGTCGGGATCGAATATCCCCTCCTCGCGCGCCGCATTCAGGAAACCGCCGCCATCGAAGGATTCGCCGACCAGCCGACCACCAGCCTCGATCCGGATCGTGTTGACGACGCCTTCGAACTCTGCGGCCGGCCCGACCGCATCGCACAGCTCGAACGCAGCCGGCTTGTGCGGCATCGTGAGATTGAAGCCGGCGACGCTCGGCGATTTCACGAGCGTGCGGATCGCCTCGGAGAGATGTTCCGGCGCGATGTCGAGCGGCACCATGTGCCAGTCCAGCCCATTGCCCTGGAAGTAAGGCGTGTAGTGGCGGGGCGCGCCGACATGGCCGGCCGGGTGGGCAAAGATGAATACAAATCGTGAAACACCGGTCGGAAGCCGCATCGCTCTCATCCTTTCACGGCGCCCGCCGTCAGCCCGCTGACCAGATAGCGGCGCACGGCGAGCGAGAAAATCAGGACCGGCGCCATCACCAGCGAGCCGCCCGCGGCGATCTTGCCCCACTCCCATCCCTCGTAGTTCATGAAGTTGACCACGGCGACCGGCGCGGTGCGCGCGTTGGTCCGCGTCAGGATCAGCGCAAAGAAGAAGTCGTTCCAGGCGTAGAGGAAGCACAGGATCGCGGTGGCGGCGATGCCGGGCGCGACCATCGGCAGCACGATCTGGAGGAAGACGACCCGGGTCGACGCGCCGTCGACCAGCGCCGCCTCTTCCAGCGACGACGGTACGGTTTCAAAAAACGGCTGCATCATCCAGATCACCAGCGGCAGGTTGAAACTGGTGTAGACCAGCACCAGACCGGTGACGGTGTCGAGCAGCCCGATCCAGCGATAGAACAGAAAGAACGGAATCGTGAATGCGATCGGCGGCGCCATCCGCGTTACCAGGATGGCGAAGCTCAGCGCGTGCTTTCCCCGCCCCGCCCATCGCGACAACGCGTAGGCCGCGGGCACCCCGAGAACGAGCGCCAGCGCCGTGGAGAATGACGCGCTCATCAGGCTGTTGACAAAGGAGGCCGCGAACGCGCCTTGCCAGAGCGACGCATAATTTTGCAGCGTCGGCGTGAAGATCAAGGGCGGCGGAAACTGCAGGATCAGGTCGTTGGACTTGAAGCTCATCTGCAGGAGCCAGAGGAACGGCGACAGCAGCATGATGAGCGTCACGCCGATCGCAACGAGCCGGCGCGGGCTGGCCGAACGGCGGACCGGGCCACTCATGCCCCCACTCATGCCATGGCCTCGCGGCGGCGGCCCATCCACACCACACCGAGGCTGACCGCGACGACGAGCAGCAGCATCACGATCGTGACCGAACTGGAATAGCCGATTTCGTTGAAGTCGAATGCGAGCAGATAGGCATAATAGTTGGTCACCTCGGTGACGCTGCCCGGCCCGCCGCCGGTCAAGAGGAACACCAGCGGAAATGCCTTGACGCTGTCGATCAGGCGAAACATGCCCGAGATGACCAGGATCGGCGTGATGAAGGGCAGCGTGATGTAGAAGAATATCTGCAGCCGGTTGGCGCCGTCGACCAGCGCGGCTTCGGAAAATTCCTCCGGAATGGTCTGCAGCGCGGCCAATACCATCAGGAAGGTGAAGGGCATCCATTCCCAGGTGTCGGCGATGATGATAGCGGTCAGCGCGAAATCGACGCTCGAAGTCAGCGACGGCATGGTCACGTTAAGCAGGCCTGCGGCGTAATAAAGCGGGCTGATGTCGGGCGTGTAAATCAGCTTCCAGATGATCGCCACGACGATCGGCGGCAGCACCATCGGAATCAGGAACAGGGTGCGGGCGAATTCCACGACGCGCGACTGCGTGTGCAGCAATAGCGCCAACAGCATGCCGAGCAGGACCTGCAACAGCACGCCCCAGAACGACAGCTTGGCCTGCACCCATAGCGAATTGACGAAGCGCGGATCGCCGGGGAGCAGGAGATAGTTCCGCAAGGGCGAAGAGAAATCGGTCGACGATCCCGGATTGACCAGTTGGAACGGCGTCAGGCTGGTCACGACAAGATAGATCGCAGGCAAGCCTGCGATCACGAACAACACGATCAGGCTCGGCGCCAGCGCGATGGCGTTGAAGCGGCGGCGCTCGGCGTCGACCAGTCCTTCTCCGCTCAAAGCGCGGTCCCTGCGCGGCGGAGATTGGCGACCGCCTGCTCCTGCGCTGCGTTCATCGCAGCCTGGGCTGCGAGCTGCCCGGTAGCCACCTGCTCGAACGCCTTGTTGAGGACATCGCCAACGATCGGGAACTCCTTCACCGTGCGATAGGCCATGTAGTTCTCGCCTTTGGCCGGCAGCCCCAGCACTTCGAGATAGAGCGCGCCAAGGTCCTGGCCGTTGACCGTGTTCAGCTTGCGGTACTCCTCGCTCTCGATCACGGATCTGCGGCAGACCGAGGAATGGCCGTGCTCCTTGACCAGCCGCATCGAGATTTCGGGGCTGAGCGCCCATTTGATGAATTCCCACGCCGCTTTCTTGTTCTTGGCGTTCTTGGGAATGCCGAGGCCCTGGCTGTTGGCGGCCGGGTAGTCGTGCACAGGCCCGGCGGGCATCCTGACGACGCGGGAGGTGTCTTTCACCTTGCTGTCGTTCGAGAGCAGGATCGGCGTAATCCAGGCGCTGGAATGAATGAAGATGTTGGAGCGGCCGGTCATGTGGGATTGCCGCGCCTGATCCTCGGTATAGGTGAGTACGCCCTTCGGCGCATAGTTCTTCAGAAGGTTCGCGTAATATTCAATGGCCTTGATCGCCTCCGGCGAGTTCAGCGTCGGCATGATGTCGGCAGGCGGCTTGCGGAAGATGTTGCCGCCAAAACCTTGGATATAGGGCGGCAGGCACCAGTGATGGAGCTGGAAGCTGACGATGCCGTTGACGTTCTCGGTGCCGTTGATCTCGGCGCAGACCTGCTGCAATTCGGCAAAGGTCTTCGGAACCTTGAGGCCCTTTTTCTCCATCAGGTCCATGCGCGACAGGCCCATCACCATGGCCCCGCCTTCCCAGGAATAGCCGTAGGTGGCGCCCTTGGCGTCGCGGTACGGCACCTGCGCGCCCTCGACGAAATCCTTCGGATTCCATTCCGCCGGCGTCAGATTTGGATCAATGGTGAATTCGTCGAGATTGGCGAGCAAGCCGGCCGCCACCCAGCGCGCGGCCAGGATGAAGGTGACGTTGACGAAATCGAACGCCGAGCCGCCCGATGACAATTCGAGATTGGCCTGCTGGTTGTAGACTGGAAACGCCGAGAGTTGCAGATCAACCTTCATGCCGGTCTGCGCCTCGAACTCCGGGATGTAGTTCTGCAGCAGCGTGAAAAAGCGGTGCTGAAAGGACGCGCCGCGCAGCGTGACGCCGGCAAACGGTTTTGTTTGTGCAATGGCCGGCAGCGGAAATGCGGCCGCGCCGAGGGTGGCGGCGCCGGCCTGAAGCAGCGCTCGGCGGTTGAAGCCCGCGGATTTATGGCTCGAATTCTTCTTGGTCATGGCACCCTCCCTGACAGTCTTTTGGGATAATATGACCGACATAAAATTTTCTGTCAAAAGGAGGCTTCTCTCACATACACTATTTTTACGACATGAATTGACATCGCATCGCAATAAAGCAGACAATATTATTTCAAGGCTTGAGGGTCCACGATTTGCCCAGGGACGTCGAACTCCGTCAGTCCAACACCCACGTCGCGCGGGAAATCGCCAAGCTCATCGTCTCCGGCGCGTGGCAGGAGGGAAGCACGCTGCCGCGCGAGATCGAGCTCGCGTCGCAATTCAGCGTCAGCCGCACCTCGATCCGGGAATCGCTGTCCATCCTCAAGGCAAAGGGCTTGATTGCAGCGCGGCAGAAGGCCGGCACCCATGTCCGCGAGCGGATCAACTGGAACATGCTGGATGCAGAGCTTCTGGAATGGACATGGGCGCTGCGTCCGACGGAAGAGTTCGCCCGCCAACTCACTCAGGTGCGCCGGATCGTCGAACCTGAGGCTTGCGCGATCTGCGCCGAGCGCGGCTCGGACGCCGACCTCGCCCGGATCGAACGGGCTTACCGGGAGATGGACGCCGCCGGGATGGACAGCCGCGCCTATTCCGAGCCTGATCTGCGCTTCCACCGCGGCATCCTGACGGCGACCGGCAACGACTTTCTGGTCGCCTTCGGCGCCACCGTCGAGGCGGCGCTGCGGATGTCGTTCGATCTCTCGACGCTGAACCCTGGCGCGCCGCGCAAGAGCCTGCCCTATCACCGCGTCATCCTCGACGAGATCTGGGCGCGCAATCCCGACGGCGCGCGGCGTGCGATGCATCGCCTGATGGACCTGACCGAGCGCAACATTACCTCGGCACTGTCACGCCGGCATGGCGAAGCGCTGGCGGCAGCGGATGCCAGCCGTGAACACGACGCGTAACGGAACGACCCTAAACGCTTGCTTTCCCTTGGCCTTGCGCGTTTCATTCCGGTCAAACATCAGCGACCGGGGAAACGTCCATGCCCGCAAGAATTATCGGAATGATCGGCACCCAGCCGGAGGGCGTCGCGGTTCATCTGATCAAGGGACAGATATCGCGGCAGTGGGTGATCGACTTCACCCGGCTGCATGAGCAGTGGAACTATGATTCCGTTCTTGTTGGTTATTACGCCTCCGCCGCCGAAGGATTTGCGATTGCGCTCTATGCGGCCGATCACACCGAGCGGATCAAGTTCCTGATCGCACACCGGCCGGGCTCGGTGGCCCCCGCACTGGCCGCGCGGCAGGTCGCAACCTTCGACCAGCTCACGCAGGGCCGGATGGCGCTGCATATCATCGCCGGCACCAGCGATGCGGATCAGGCGAGCGAAGGCGACTTCCTGCCCAAGAATGACCGCTATCGCCGCGCCGGCGAATATCTGGAGGTGATGCAAAAACTCTGGACCAGCGACAGCCCGATCGATCACAGGGGCGAGTTCTACCGCGTCGAGGGCGGTTTCTCCGATATCAAGCCCTACCAGCAGCCCTTCCCTCCGCTGTTTTTCGGCGGCTCGTCGGGGGGCGCGCTGGAGATGGGCGCCAAACATTGCGACGTGTTCGCGATTTTCGGCGAGCCGCTGAAGGAAACGCGGGAACGGGTGCAGGATTTCCGCCGCCGAGCAGGCGCCTTTGGGCGCAGCATCGGCTTCAACATGTCGCTGCGGCCGATCATGGCGGACAGCGAAGGCGCGGCGTGGGACAAGGCGAACGCGCTGCTGGAGGATGTCGAGCGCAAGACCGGTGCCGCGCCGCAGCCGACCAATCATTCCGCCGAACGCCTGCTCGGCTACGCCGCGCGTGGCGACGTCCATGACGAGCGGCTATGGATGGGGATCGCACGCGCCACCGGCGCGCCCGGCAATACGTCATGCCTGGTTGGAACGCCCGAGCAGATCGCGGCAGCAATGCTGGAATATTACCGGCTCGGCATTCAGTCCTTCCTGCTGCGCGGTTTCGAGAATCCGCACGACACGATGGCGATCGGCCGCGACTTGATTCCACTCATCAAGCAAGGGGCGCTGGCGATCGACCGGCAGGCCGAAGCAGCCGAATAGAGTTCACCTCGAGTATCCACAGGCACCTCAAGACACCGGCGCAAGGTCCTGGGACATGAAGAGAAAACGTATGAAAGAATTTGCATGAAGGCGGTCGTTGTCGAGAACTACAATTCGATCGACGGTATTTCGATCAAGGAGATCGATACGCCCGGCCTCGCCGCGGGCGAAGTCCGCGTCAGGATCGGCGCCGCGGCAGTCGGCTTCGTCGATGGCTTGAAGGTGCAGGGCCTTTATCAGACCAAGGACCCGCTGCCGTTCGTGCCGGGAACGGAGTTTGCCGGAACGGTCGATGCCGTCGCCGACAATATCGGCGCGTTCAAGCCGGGTATGCCGGTGATCGGCATGGCCCGTTCCGGCGCGCTCGCCGAATATATCTCGGTGCCGTCTGCGGCGCTCCAGCACCTGCCGCCACAAGTTCCGTTCGAGGCTGGCGCGTCGTTTCAAGCCAACTATCTGACCGGGCTCTACGCGCTGGATGCCCGCGCGGCGCTGCGCGAAGGCGAGATATTGCTGGTGCTGGGTGCCGCCGGCGGCGTCGGCATCGCGGCCGTCCAGATCGGCAGACTGATGGGCGCGCGGGTGATCGCCGCGGCCTCAACGCCGGAAAAGCGCGACTTCGCGGTTCGTCACGGCGCCGATCAGACCATCGACTACACCCTGGCGGATTGGCGGGAGACGCTGAAGGGACTGACCGGCGGGCATGGCCCGGATGTCATTTTCGATCCCGTAGGCGGCGAAGTATCGCTGCAGGCGTTCCGCTCGATCGCCTGGCGCGGGCGGCACCTCGTCGTCGGATTCGCCTCCGGCACCATTCCAGCGCTGGCGTTCAACCTGCCGCTGCTCAAGGGCGGCGCGCTGCTCGGCGTCGACCTCGCCCAGATCCAGAAGCGCGAGCCGGAAACTCACGCCCGCCTGATGGCGCAGTTGTTCGACTGGCTGGCATCGGGAAAATTGCAGCCCGTGGTCGGCAAGATCGTGCCGTTCGAGAATTTCCGCGAGGCGTTCAAGACCATGCAGTCGCGATCGGCGCTCGGCAAGATGATCGTCAAGTTCGACTGAAGCGACGCATCGAAGCAGGATACGGAATGATGTCTCTGGAAAACGGCAAGCCATCGCGTCGCCTGATGCACACGCGATCGGTCGAATGCGAAGGCTTTCTGCGGAACGACGGGCTCTGGGAAGTCGAGGCCTGGCTGCGCGACACAAAACCCTTCGTCCAGCGCGCCGATCGTTTCCGCGGCGAACTGAAGCCGGGCGATCCCGTCCACGATATCGGCCTGCGGCTCGCGATCGACGAGGACATGACCATCCGCGAGGCAGAAGCGATGATGCGCGCCACGCCCTATCCGACCTGTCTCGAGGTCGAGCCGATCTTGCAGCGCCTGATCGGCGAGCGCATCGGCCCCGGCTGGCGCGAAACGGTGCGGCGCAAGATCAGCCGGCTGGAAACCTGCACGCATCTGGCGGAACTGCTGGGCCCCGCCGTGACCACGCTGTATCAGACCATGTCCTACGGCAAGAATCCGGAAGGCCGCGACACGCTGGAGAACCAGCAGAACTCCGGCAAGCGCCCATTCTTCATCGGCGGCTGCCACTCCTGGCGCACCGACGGCCCCGTCGTCGCGGCGATGTTTCCGCAGTTCGCGACCAAGCCGGCGGCGCAGGATTGAGCGCCTGACGGTTCTCCCTTGAATCAGCCTCCGTGTCCCGGACGCGGTACAGCCCAGGCGATGCGAAGCATCGTCCGGTAGCGCTGCTCCGAAGACGCGGGACCTAACGGGCCGAGCATGGACCCCGGATCAGCCCCACGCCGCCAAGAAGCGGCGCGCTGCGGCTTCGTCCTCGAACACACCCCTCAGAATAGATATCTGAGATATCACTTATTGACATCTGAACATCAATAATTAGGATGCAGGAATGACGTCCATAATTGGCCCGAGCCTTGCCGGCGAGGCAGACTGATGATCACTGCGGCTCAATTGCGGGCTGCCAGGGTGCTTCTCGGCATCGATCAGCGTCGGCTCGCGGCACTATCGGGGCTTTCGGTGCCGACCATCCAGCGCATGGAAGCAAGTGAGACCATGGTTCGGGGCAATGTCGATTCGCTGGTGAAGCTGATCACCGCGCTCGAGGGCGCCGGCATAGAATTGATCGATGCCGGGGCGAGCAGCGCCGACGGCGGGCGCGGCGTGCGGCTGAAGGCCGATTACGGATCTTCCAACGCGCGACCGGAAAACAAGGCATCGAGCGGAGCGAGGTCGCGCAAATAATGTCGGCCGTCGCTCTGCAAATGGTCTGTGTCGCCGGGTTGCTTGGGCTGGCCATGCTGGCGATCGCGCTGAGCCGCTCGAAGACCGCCACGGCCGTCATCTACGGCGCGACACTGGCGGTATCCGCGATTGCACTGACCGGCGCGTTACGCAGCCTGCTCGGCGGCGCCACGGACGCCACCACCCTCACTTTGCCGGTGGGCTTGCCATGGCTTGGCGCGCATTTTCGTCTCGACGCATTGGCGTCGTTCTTCCTCATCGTCGTCAATCTGGGCGGGGCATCGGCAAGTCTCTATGGCCTCGGTTACGGCCATCATGACCCCGCGCCGCATCGCGTACTGCCGTTCTTTCCCGCCTTTCTGGCCGGCATGAATCTCGTGGTGCTGGCCGACGACGCATTTTCCTATTTGCTGTGCTGGGAATTCATGTCGCTGGCGTCCTGGGCGCTGGTGATGGCGCATCATCGCGAACCGGGCAACGCGAAAGCCGGCTACGTCTATCTCGTGATGGCGAGTTTCGGCACGCTCGCCTTGCTGCTGGCGTTCGGCCTGCTGGCAGGGCCTGCCGGAGACTATGGATTCGCGGCCATTCGCGCCGCGCAGCACACGCCCTATGCGGCGACCCTGGTGCTGATCCTGATGCTGCTCGGCGCCGGTTCGAAGGCCGGCCTGGTGCCGCTGCATGTCTGGCTGCCGCTCGCCCATCCCGCGGCCCCGAGCCATGTTTCGGCGCTGATGAGCGGCGTCATGACCAAGGTCGCGATCTACGGCTTCATTCGCGTCATGTTCGATCTGCAGGGACAGCCGACATGGCCGGCCAGCGCGGTCGTGCTGTTCCTCGGCAGCATCACCGCCGTCATGGGCATTCTTTACGCCATGATGGAAAAGGATCTGAAGCGCCTCCTGGCCTACAGCACCATCGAAAATGTCGGCATCGTCTTCGTCAGCCTCGGCCTGGCGATGGCGTTCGAGGCCAATGGCATGAAGCTCGCCGCCGCGCTCGCCTTCACGGCTGCCCTGTTTCACGTGCTCAACCACTCCTTCTTCAAGAGCCTGCTGTTCTTCGGCGCCGGCGCCGTTCTGACTGCGACGGGCGAGCGCGACATGGACAAACTGGGCGGCCTCATTCACCGCATGCCGTTCACGAGCTTCGTCGTTCTCGTCGGCTGCGTTGCGATCTCGGCGCTTCCGCCGTTCAACGGCTTCGTGTCCGAATGGCTGATCTTCCAGGCGGTGCTGCAAAGCCCGGAGTTGGCGCAATGGGCGCTGAAGATCATGGTGCCCGCGGTCGGCGCGATGCTCGCGCTGGCGGCGGCGCTGGCGGCGGCCTGTTTCGTCAAGGCTTATGGCGTGACCTTTCTCGGTCGCCCCCGCGGCCCGGCGGCAAAGACCGCTGGTGAGGTCGATCGGTTCTCGCTCGCGGCCATGTTCATCCTCGCCGCGCTTTGTCTATTGGCCGGAATCCTGCCGGGACTGGCAATCGACGCCCTTGCACCCGTCGCCACCCAAATTGTCGGCAGCCGCATGCCGGCGCAGGCCAGTCAACCCTGGCTTTCAATCGTGCCGATCGCGGAGGGCCGCAGCTCGTACAATGGATTGCTGGTGATGGTGTTCATCACGGCAACCGCCTCGTTGGCGGTCTATTTCATTCACCGCTTCGCCTCGCGCGCGCTGCGACGGGGGCCGGCCTGGGGATGCGGTTTCTCCGACGCGACACCCGCCGCGCAATATTCAGGCGTCAGCTTTGCGCAACCGATCCGCCGGGTGTTCGGCACGCTGGTCTTCCACGCCCGCGATCACGTCACAATGCCGCCGCCGGGAGATATCGGGCCGGCGCGGCTCAGGATCGAATTGCATGACCTGGTCTGGAGCGGAATGTATGCGCCGATTGCGGATGCCGTCGGCTTCTTGTCCACGCGGCTCAACCGCCTGCAGTTCCTGACCATCCGGCGATATCTCAGCCTGGTCTTTGCCACCCTCGTCACATTGCTGCTGGTGCTCGCGATATGGTCGTGATCTCCGACATCATCGTGCAAGGTGTGCAGATGCTGCTCGTGCTGCTGCTCGCCCCGCTCCTGACCGGCTATGTGCGCAAGATCAAGGCCCGGCTGGTACGCCGCCAGGGCCCTTCCGTCTTTCAGCCATACCGCGACCTGCTGCGGCTGATGCGCAAGGAGGTGGTGCTCGCCGACAACGCGTCGTGGCTGTTCCGCGTCACGCCCTACATCACCTTCGCCGCGATCTGGGTGGCCGCTGCGCTGGTCCCGACCTTCGCGACCGGACTGCTGTTCAACTGGACCGCCGATCTGATCGCCATTGTCGCGCTATTGGGGAGCGCGCGCTTCTTCCTGGCACTCGCCGGAATGGACGTCGGCACCAGTTTTGGCGGCATCGGCTCGAGCCGCGAAGTCATGATCGCCGCGCTTGCCGAGCCCGCGATGCTGCTGATCGTGTTTTGCCTCGCGCTCGTCGCCGGCTCGACCCAGCTTTCGACGGTCGCGCATTTCCTGGCGTCGACCTACGTGGGCTTGCGGGTGTCGCTCGGCATGGCGCTGGTCGCACTGTTCATGGTGGCGATCGCGGAGAACGCGCGCATTCCAGTCGACAATCCGGCGACGCACCTCGAACTCACCATGGTGCACGAGGCGATGATCCTGGAATATTCAGGGCGCCATCTGGCGATGATCGAGCTCGGCGCGTTCCTCAAACTGCTGCTCTATGTCTCGCTGATCGCCTGCGTATTCTTCCCCTGGCAGATCGCGCTGTACGGCAGCGGAGCGCTGTCCTACACGATCGGCACCGGCGCCTACATCGTCAAGCTCGCGCTGGCCGGCTTCCTGCTCGCGCTGTTCGAGACCGCGACCGCAAAGATGCGGGTGTTTCGTGTTCCGCAGTTCCTCGGCGCGGCGCTCATGCTGGGCTTGCTCGGCACCCTGCTCCTGTTCGTCTCGAGGAGTTTCTGATGCAGATGCACAGCCTCGCCTTCGACGTTTCGCACACGCTGGCCGGCGGACTGGTGCTGATCAGCCTGATGATGCTGTATCAGGACCGTCTCTATTCGCTGCTCAACGTTTTCGCGCTCCACGCTTTGGTGCTGTCGCTCTCGGTCGCCTGGCAGGCCTTCATTCAGGATGCGCCCCATCTCTACGTCACCGCGTTCATCGCCTTGGTGTTCAAGGCGATCATCATTCCGGTGGCGCTGCACCGCATCGTCAAGCAGCTCGGAATTCACCGCGACATCGAGTCCGCCGTCGGAATCGGCCCGACCATGCTGGCCGGGATGGGCCTGGTCGCGCTCTCGCTGGTTCTGATGCTGCGGGTGACGAGCGACGCCGACCCGCTGGCGCGCGAGGATCTCGCCTTTGCCTTGTCGGTGGTGCTGCTTGGGCTGCTGGTCATGGTGACGCGCCGCAACGCGGTCAGCCAGGTTGTCGGCTTCATGTCGCTCGAGAACGGACTGGTGCTGGCGGCGACCGGGGCCAAGGGAATGCCGCTGGTGGTCGAGATCAGCGTCGCCTTCTCGATCCTGATCGCGTTCATCGTGGTCGGCATCTTCCTGTTCCGAATCCGCGAGCGCTTCGATTCGGTCGATGTCTCCGCGCTCGACGACTTCCGGGGCGAACGCCGATGACCTTGCCTTTCTTCGACCCGGTCACAGCGGTTCTGCTGATACCGATCTCTTCGGCGGCGCTGCTGGCTGCGCTGCCCGGCTACCGGCTGACGGCGCGGCTGAACGTGCTGGCCAGCCTCGCGACTTTCCTGTCTGCGCTCTGCCTGTTCGTGATGGAACGTTCTTCCCCCGGACCGTACGTGCTGATCGACGATCTGAACATCGTCTTCATCGTGCTCAACACCTTCGTCGGATTCACCACCAGCATCTTCAGCGCGAGCTATATCGCGCATGAACTCGAAACCGGACGGCTGACGCCGGCCTACCTGCGCTTCTACCACGCCATGTATCAGATCATGATGTTCGGCATGAATCTCGCGTTCGTGTCGAACAATATCGGCCTGATGTGGGTGGCGGTCGAACTCGCGACGCTGACGACGGTGCTGATGGTCGGCATCTACCGTACCCATGCGGCGCTCGAAGCCGCCTGGAAGTATTTCATCCTCGGCAGCGTCGGAATTGCGCTCGCTTTGTTCGGCACCATCCTGGTCTACATGGCGGCGCGCCCGGTCATGGGCGAAGGCCAGGACGGCATGGTCTGGACGCTGCTGGTCGAGCGCGCCGCGAACTTCGACGCGGCCCTGCTCAACGTCGCGTTCGTGTTCCTGTTTCTCGGCTACGGCACCAAGGTCGGCCTCGCGCCGCTGCATGCCTGGCTGCCCGATGCGCATGCCGAGGGGCCGACGCCGATATCGGCGGTGTTGTCGGGCCTGCTCCTGAACGTCGCGCTCTACGCGCTGCTGCGCTTCAAGATACTGCTCGCCGCCAACCCGGCGTCGATCGCGCCCGGTCCGCTGATGGTGACGATGGGCCTGGTCTCGCTGATCTTCGCGGCGTTCATGCTGTACCGGCGGCGCGATATCAAACGCCTGTTCGCCTACTCCTCGATCGAACACATGGGCATCATCGTGTTTGCGTTCGGCATGGGCGGCCCGCTCGCCAATTTCGCCGGGCTTCTGCACATGGTGATGCATAGCCTGACCAAGTCGGCGATCTTCTATGCCGTCGGACACATATCGCAAATCAAGGGCACGCAGCGGATATCGCGGATCCGCGGCTTGACCGTGACCCATCCGGCGCTCGGCTGGGGACTGGTGGTAGGCGTCGTCGCAATCGCGGGACTACCGCCGCTCGGCATCTTCATGAGTGAATTCCTGGTCGTGAGCTCGACCTTTGCAAGGCAGCCATTGCTTGCGATCTTGCTGGTGTTCGGGTTGCTATTGGCCTTCGGCGCCTTGACGCTGCGCTTGACCAGCGTCGCCTTCGGCGAACCGCGCGGCAGCACGGCGCCTGCCGACGCATCCTACATTCCGATGTTCGCGCATCTCGCACTGGTATTAGGCGCAGGGATTTATCTTCCCGCCCCGCTGGTGGTCTGGTTCCAGCACGTGGCCCAACTCCTTGGATAGAGGACAGGACTGACATGCCATCGCTGATCGATCTGACGCTGGAAGGCCGCAAGGTCGGGCAACACGGCCCGTGGCCGCGCGTCGTGGTCGATGCTTCGGTCTGGACGTTTGCGGCGAGCGAACTGGCGCATGGACGCTGGAGCCTGCTCGGCCTGTGGGGCGATCCCGCAACGGTTCACATGGCGATCATGGATGGTCAAACCGCTGGTATCGCGGTCATCAGCCTGGATTGCCCCAATCGTCGCTTTCCTTCCGTGGGCCGGCATCACCCGCCGGCCCGGCGGCTGGAGCGCACCATCCACGATCTGTTCGGATTGTCCGCCGAGGACTCATCAGATGCACGGCCCTGGCTCGATCACAATCGCTGGGGCGTGCGCTTCCCGTTGGGCGATCGCATCGACGCGCTGCCGAAGGCGACGCCCTATCGCTTTCTCGCCGCGGAAGGCGACGGCCTGCACCAGATTCCGGTCGGCCCGGTGCATGCCGGGATCATCGAGCCCGGACATTTCCGCTTTACCGCCAGCGGCGAGACCGTGGTCCGGCTGGAGCAGCGGCTGGGATATGTCCACAAGGGCATCGACGGCCTGATGACCGGCGCGAGCCTCGAACGCGGCGTTCGGCTCGCCGGCCGCGCCTCGGGCGACAGCACCGTCGCCTATGCCTACGCTTTTTCGCGCGCCGCCGAAGCCGCACTTGATCTCGGGGTGCCGGAGCGCGCCGTGTTGCTGCGGGCGCTGCTCGCAGAACTCGAGCGGCTCGCCAACCATCTCGGTGACATCGGCGCGATCTGCAACGACGCTTCCTTTGCGCTGATGCATGCACATTGCGGCGTGTTGCGCGAGAGCGTACTGCGCGCAGCCGGCGCGGCCTTCGGCCATCGCCTGATGCGCGACGTCATCGTGCCCGGCGGCGTGGTCCGTGATATCGGCAGTGACGGCGTGGAAGCCATCCAGGCCGCGCTGGACAATATCCGCCTGCGCTTTCCGGCGCTGGTCGAACTCTACGACAACACCGCTTCGCTGCAGGATCGCACCGTCGATACCGGCACGCTGAAAGCTTCACTGGCGAGCCAATATGCCGCCGGCGGCTATGTCGGCCGCGCCTCGGGCCGGTCGTTCGATGCGCGCCGCGCGCTAGCCTATCCGCCGTATGACAGTCTGCGCTTCGACGTTCCCGTCCTGAACGAAGGCGACGTCAACGCCCGTGTCTGGATCAGGATCCGCGAAGTCGAGCAAAGCCTGTCGCTGATCGACCAGATACTGAGCCGGCTTTCTCAGGGGGCGATACGCAAGGAAGTCCCGCTTGGAGGAGAGGTGCGCGAGGGCATGGCGATCGTGGAGGGATTCCGCGGCGACATCCTGGTCTGGCTGCGCTTGCGCAACGGCCTGATCGAGCGATGCCACATGCGCGACCCCTCATGGTTTCAATGGCCGCTGCTGGAAGCCGTGATCGAGAACAACATCGTCGCGGACTTTCCGCTCTGCAACAAGTCGTTCAACTGCTCCTATTCGGGCCACGATCTCTAAAGCATGATCCCGGAAAAGTGGGTACCGGTTTTCCGAGAGGATCATGCTCAAACAAAAAAGGATGGAGCGAGATGACTATTCGAGAAAAAGGCATCTCGCTCTAAGGACACGATGCGATGCGCAAGCTGCTTTTCGAAAGCGTGTTCCGTCAACCGCTCACCGAACCGGCACCATCGGCGGCCGATGCCGCGGTGGCGGAACTTGCGACCGCAGTTGGCCAGACGGCGCGGCGCCGGCTCGGCCGGAGCCTTTCGATACGCGAGGTCGATGCCGGATCCTGCAACGGATGCGAGTTGGAGATTCACGCGCTCAACAATGCCTATTACGACGTGGAGCGGTTCGGCCTGCGGTTCGTCGCCTCGCCGCGCCATGCCGACGTCCTGATGGTGACGGGGCCCGTGACGAAGAACATGCGCGAGGCGCTGGAGCGCACCTATCACGCGACGCCGAACCCGAAATGGGTCGTCGCGGTCGGAGATTGCGCGCGGGACGGCGGATGTTTTGCCGGCAGCTATGCGGTCATCGGCGGCGTCTCCGAAGTCGTCCCGGTCGACCTGCACATTCCGGGCTGCCCGCCTACCCCCGTAGCCATGCTGCGAGGACTGCTGGCGCTGGTCGAACAGGCGGACACGCGCACCATTACGTCATGAGGAACGCTATCGAGCCCGCTCCAGTACTTTCTTGGGTTGGCGCACGGTCTTGACCTTCATCTTCGGATTTGTGACATGTTCGCGAAGGCGCACGCCCCGCCCCCCGGTCGCGCTCGCGGCGCCCGGATTGATCAACTCGATCCCGGCGCTCTCGAGCGCGGAAACCAGTTTCATGAGGGAATCGACATTGGCGCGGATGACGCCATCGCTGGCTTCCATGCGTTGGATGGTCGGCACGGAAAGATCCGCGAGATCGGCCATCTGCCGCTGATCTATGTTCAGGAGTGCGCGCGCGGCCCTGAGTTGATTGGCGGTAATCATGGGACGGGTTCTCCGATTCCGGATGATTACGGATATACCGTCTAAATTACGGGCTCAAGCATCAATTCAGAGGTGCAGCACATCATCTGTGCCGAGGAACATTCACCCCGCCCGATTGGCATCGGGCATCTTACATGATAAGCGATGTTTCATACATCCTATTTGATGCATGGTGATGTCAGGTGCGGTTGCTGGGGCGTTATCGGGGCAGGAACGGCGCGATCGAGATCGTCGAATGCACCGCGGATGGAACACTGATCTATTTCGAGGAAGACATCAGGCAGAGTCAGGCCACGCCCGACGGCGAGAGCGTTTTCAGCTATGTCAGGCTCATGGACGAGCTCTTGCATCGCGCGACGAACATCCTCGTCCTGGGATGCGGCGGCGGGAATCTCGCGACCAGACTGGCGCGTCTCGGAAAAGAGCTGACGATCGTCGACAACAATCCGATCAGCTTCGTGATCGCCCAGCGCTATTTTGGGCTGCCGGACGGATTGCCGCTGATCGCATCCGATTTCCGGAAGTTCATTCTCGACGACGATCTGCTTTACGACGGGATCGCCATCGATGTCGGAGGTCCGGATTTTCGCTTTGACGATGAATTCGACGTCGAGACCTGCGATGCCATCCGCGCGCGGTTGACGCCCGGCGGCCGCATCGTGATGAACGTGTTGGTCGCGAACGACATCGACCCGGTACCCGATCGCATCGCCGCGCGGCTTGCCGGCGACCGGCTGGCAGCGTGGATCATCGACGAACAGGGCGTCCAGGATCGAAATGCGATCATCGCGTGCGTGCCGGAAAAGCGATTAAGCGCGCATCCGGCGCTTGCCGAGGCGATGCAAAACAGCCTCGAGCGGTGGTCGATCCGGCGAGGCAGATTGCGGGCTCGCGACCTCGGCGCGATGTATTCCGCCGCTGACAGGTAGCGCGCCGCGGCAAATCGTTGCGCGCCGGCGGGGCCGGCCGTGGGATAGGAGTCAACCGGCACTCGGTTCAAGCGCCGTCGCCACCTCGATCCTTCCGGTAGCTTTTGACTAGATGGACAGCTACAGGGTGCATGGCCGGCATCTCGAACAGCGCGTTAGATTAAATCGACTTCGCGGGCTGGCAAGCGGCTGGCCGACGTCCACGCCTGAGAGTATAAGCTAGCGCCTAGATGCCGGATCGACGGGGAGTGCCAAGATGAGCAATTACCGCGTCTCATTCTACAAAGATCTCTTGAATTCCGACGGTCACAGCTTCAAGTGCCTCCAGCGCTGGGTCGATGTACAGTCCGACGATCCCTCTCAGGCGAAGGTGCTTGCGGGGCGGCTGGTCGACAACGACCGCCTGAACGCCGATTGCATCGAGGTAATGCACCTGATGGACGGCTCTCATGAGTTCGAACGTTCATCTGGCCGTGCGTCCAGCAAGCACATCGGAAACGTCGTGCAGTAGATCGCGTTGTGAATCCCTGCGCGTGTGACCGCCGTTTATTCACCACTGGACGCATTCACACCGATTTCGCTCATCGTCGAGATGGGCGCGATGCCAAGCACGGCCGGCGCGTCAGCGAAAATCCCGTGACACGGATTTTTCGCATCGCAAGAAGTCGTCGCGCCGACGCAAAAGGACGCAGCCCGAAACGAATTGTCAGATTGAGCGTGACGCTGCGTCGGACGCATGTCACTATTCCCCGATAATCAAATGCCGCGCACGTCGGACGAAGTGCGGCTGCCAAGGGAGAGACAATAGCGTCGGCCTGGGCGCGTGAGTTCCTTTTGGCCCAACCGTCCGTTGGCGTCGCATGGGACAACAGATTGTCCATCGCCTGCTGATTTCGTTTCCCGCTTTGCTCGGGGTTCTCTTCCTCTGCTTTTGCCTGTTGCAGGTCGTTCCGGCAGATCCCGCGATGATCATTGCCGGGCCCGATGCCAAGGCTGAGACCATCGCTGCGATCCGACAGGAACTCGGTCTCGACAGATCGATCCCCGTTCAATTCTTTGAATACATCCTGCGTGTGCTGCGCGGAGATCTCGGCCGCTCCATCATTTCCAACCGAATGGTGAGCGAGGAACTGGCGATGACGATCGGGCCGACGATCGAGCTGATGCTCGGTGCGATGCTGATCGCCGTGCCGGCCGGGCTCGGGCTCGGGACGCTGGCGGCAGTCCATCGCGGCCGCCTCACCGATCGCATCATCATGGCCTGCTCGGTCGCCGGCGTGTCGATGCCGGTGTTCTTTATCGGCCTGATCCTGATCCAGTTCGTTGGATTCAAATGGGCGCTGTTGCCCTTCACCGGTCGTACCGGCCCGGTATGGGACGGCGGATTGCCGAGCCTGATCCTGCCCGCTCTGACGCTCGGCGCGGTGCTGATCGGCCCGATCGCGCGGCTGACGCGCACCGCCGTGCTCGAAGTGCTCGGTGCCGATTTCGTCCGCACGGCGCGCGCCAAGGGATTGCGTGAGCGGGTGGTGATCATTCATCACGCGCTGCGCAACGCCATGATCCCCGTCGTCACCCTGATCGGGCTGCAAGCGGCGTTCCTGCTCGGCGGCGCCGTCGTCACGGAAACCATGTTCTCATGGCCCGGCGTCGGCCGGCTTGCCGTCGGCGCCATCGTCTCCAGCGATTTTCCGACGGCGCAGGGCGCGATCATGATCCTCGCCATCGCCTTCCTGACGATCAACCTCTTGGTCGATGTGCTCTACGTCTATCTCGATCCCAGGGTGCAGCGCAGATGAGCGTCGAGGCTCTCGAGCAAGGCTTTGTCCTGGAGCGCGAAACCGGCGTATTCGCTCGCGCCGGGGTGTTGCGCCGGCTGGCGCGCGACCGCGTCGCTGCACTCGCCGGGCTGGCGCTCGCGGCTATCGTGCTGGCGGCGCTGTTTGCGCCCTGGATCGCGCCCTACGATCCCTACTTCACCGACCTCACCAAGGTGATGCTGCCTCCCGACGCCGCGCACTGGTTCGGCACCGACAATACCGGGCGCGACATCTTGAGCCGCGTCATCTTCGGAACCCGCAACACGCTGATACTCGGACTGGTCGGGGTGATCGTTGGCGGCCTGATCGGCGGCATCATGGGTATCCTCGCCACCTATTATCGCCGGCTGGACGGCTGGATCATGCGGCTGGTCGACATTATGCTGGCCTTCCCGGCAATCCTGATCGGGCTTGCAGTGGCCGCTATCTTCGGCGCCGGGCTCTCGGCTGTTGCTATTGCGCTCGTCGTTGCAACCGTACCCGCTGTCGCGCGGGAGGCGCGAGGCGCGGCGATGGGCGTGATGGGTCAGGATTTCATGGAAGCCGGCCGCGCCGTGGGCGTGTCCGACGGCGCACTGATCTGGCGCTACCTGACGCTCAATTGCATTTCGACGATCTTCGTGTTCCTGACGTTGCGCTTCGGCCAGATCATCCTGACCGGCTCGGCGCTGGGCTTCCTCGGCATGGGCGCGCAGCCGCCGATCGCCGAGCTCGGCATGATGGCAGCGCAGGGCCGCGACTTCCTGTTCATGGCGCCGCATATCGCGACGATCCCGAGCTGTGCCATCTTCGTGATCGTGCTGGCCGCCAACCTTCTGGGCGACGCATTCCGCGACGTCCTCGATCCGAGGCTGCAGACATGATCAGGTTCGTACTGGGAATGTCCTTGGCACTATGCGTCACCGGCCCGGCGACGGCCCAGACGCTCCACCTGATGAAAGGGATCGACGCGCCGCATTACGATGCGCAACGCACCACCTGGACCCCGACCTCCGACATCGTCAACATGTTCCAGGACACGCTGGTCGCGCTCGACTGGGACGGCCGCACGCCGATCCCCTATCTCGCCAAATCATGGACGATCAGCGAGGACGGCCGGACCTATACGTTCAAGCTGCGCGACGACGTGTCGTTCTGCAGCGGCAAGAAGTTTACCGCCGAGGATGTCGTCTACAGCTTCAAGCGCCTGAAGGATCCCGCGATCAAGGCCCCTTACGCGTGGCGGGCCGGCGACATCAAGGAATTGCGCGCGACCGATCCCTACACCGTCGAGTACGAGCTCAACGAGCCCTTCTCCGAGCTGCCGCTGCAGCTCACCATGTTCACCAACGTGATCCACAACAAGGAGAGCGTGGAAGCACTCGGCAAGGATTACGGCATCAAGGGCGCCGACGGCACCGGCCCTTGGTGTTTTGAGAGCTGGCAGCCGCGCACCGAAATTGTGCTCAAGCGCCATGACGTCTATCGATGGGGCCCCTCGATGTACAAGAACAAGGGGCCCGTGAAGTTCGAGAAGCTCAGCGTCAAGATCATGCCCGAGGAGTCCAGCCGCGTTGCGGCGATGATGGCCGGGCAGTTCGACATCACCAATCAATTCCCGCCGCAGTTCATCGCCCAAGCCAAGTCTGCACCGATGCTGAACGTGACGGAAGCGAAGCCGAATTTCCAATTGCTCTATTTCGGCTTCAAGACGACGCGGCCCATGGTGGAAGACCGACGGGTGCGCGAAGCGATGAGCATCGCCATCAACCGCGTCGAGATCGCCAAGGGCGTGCTGCTCGGCAACGCCGAACCGGCCTTCACTATTGTCGATCCGGACGCGCTCGATCACGACCCCACCACCAAGGGCATCGTGAAAGAGGATATCGAGCGCGCCAAGGCGCTGCTCGATGAGGCCGGCTGGAAAATCGGCAGCGATGGCGTCCGCGAGAAGGACGGCGTCAAGCTGCAACCGAAGGTCTACTACACCCAGGCCGGCAACACGCCGCGCATTGCCGAGGCGATCCAGGGCTACCTGCGCCGCATCGGCATACAGTGGCAGCTGCAGCCCTGGGATTCGACCATTGCATCCGCGAAGATGGCGGAGCAGGACTACGAAATCTGGTCGGTGACGGTGCCTTATCTGTCGGCCGGCGATCTCATGAACATCTACTTCGATTCCAGGAACATCCCGACGCCCAACCGGATGAACTGGAAAGACGCCGAGACCGATGAATGGCTGAAGCATGGCCGCTCGGCGCTGACGGACACCGACCGGGCCAAATACTACGCGCTGGTGCAGCAGAAGGTGATGCGCGAGCACCTCTGGATGCCGGTGCTCAATATCAACATGTATCAGGTGGCCAACAAGAAGATCACCGATGCCAGGCCGCACATGCTCTACCAGAACACTTTCTATAAGGGCTTGGACGTGTCGCGGCAGAAATAACAGGGAGGGAACACGATGCGCAGCATTTTGACAGGCGCTGTGGCGCTGCTGGGCATGGCCGGAATGTGCTCGACGGCCGAGGCGCAGACCTTGCGGGTGATGAAGTCACTGGATGCGCCGCACTACGACGGCCAGCGCACCACCTGGTCGCCGACGTCGGATATCGTCAACATGTTCCAGGATACGCTGGTGGCGCTCGACTGGGACGGCAAGACGACGATCCCCTACCTCGCGAAATCGTGGACGATCAGCGAGGACGGCAAGACCTACGTCTTCAAGCTGCGCGATGACGTGACGTTCTGCAGCGGCAAGAAGTTCACCGCCGCCGATGTCGTCTACACGTTCAAGCGATTGAAGGATCCGGAAACCAAAGCGCCCTATGCCTGGCGCGCCGGCGACATCAAGGAAGTGCGCGCGCCCGATCCCTATACTGTCGAATATGAGCTCAACGAGCCCTACTCCGAACTGCTGCTGCAGCTCACCATGTACACCAATGCGATCCACAATCAAGAGAGCGTGGAGACGCTCGGCAAGGACTACGGCATCAAGGGAATCGACGGCACCGGTCCCTGGTGTTTCGAGAGCTGGCAGCCGCGCACGGAAATCGTGCTGAAGCGCCACGACGCCTACAAATGGGGCCCGTCGATGTATCAGAACAAGGGCCCGGTGAAGTTCGAGAAACTCAGCATCAAGATCGTGCCGGAGGACGCCAGCCGCGTCGCCGCCATCATGGGCGGACAGTTCGACCTCACCCATCAGGTCCCGCTGCAATTCATCGAGCAGGTCAAGGCCGCGCCTAATCTGACCGTTCAGGAAGCCAAGCCCAACTTCCAGCTCATGTATTACGGTTACAAGATCACCCGCCCTATGGTCGCCGACAAGCGCGTGCGCGAGGCCATGAACATTGCGATCAACCGCGCCGAGATCGTCAAGGGCATCATGCTGGGCAATGCCGAGCCGGCATTCACCTACGTCGATCCGAAGGCGCTCGATTTCGCCGAGAAGACCAAAAACGTCATCAAGGAAGACGTCGAACGCGCCAAGAAGCTTCTGGACGAGGCCGGCTGGAAAGTCGCCGCCGACGGCATCCGCGAGAAGGACGGCATGAAGCTCGCACCCCGTGTGCTGTTCCCGCAGGTCACCTACTTCCCGCGCGTTTCTGAGGCGATTCAAGGCTACATGCGCAAGATCGGCATCGACTGGAAGATCGTCGGTTTCGACTCCACGATCGCGCCTGCCGAGATGGGCAAGCAGGACTTCGAGCTGTGGACCGTCACCGTGCCCTATCTGTCTGCAGGCGAGTTGATGAACATCTATTTCAACTCCAAGAACATCCCGACGCCCAACCGCATGAACTGGAAAGACGACGAGACCGACGAGTGGCTGCGCGCCGGCCGCGCCGCGCTCACCGACGCAGAGCGTGCGCTCAACTACGCGCGCGTGCAGGAGAAGGTAACGAACGAGCATCTGCTGATGCCCGTGATGAACGTCGCCATGTATACGACCAGTTCGAAGAAGCTGAAGGACGTGCGGCCGCACATGCTCTATCAAAACACCTTCTACAAGGGTCTGGATTACTCGTTCTGATGGATAATCTTCTCGAGGTTCGCGGCCTGAAAACCCACTTCGCGACGGACCGCGGGCTGTTCCGCGCCGTCGACGGCATCAGCTTCAGCGTTCCGCGCGGACGCACCATCGGCCTTGTCGGCGAATCCGGCTGCGGCAAGAGCGTGACCTCGCTTTCGGTGATGGGCCTGGTGCCGAGCCCGCCGGGCAAGGTCGAGGCCGAGGCGGTGCTGTTCGGCAATCGCGACGTGCTAAAGCTCACAGCCGACGAGCGGCGCAGGCTGCGCGGCGGCAAGATGTCGATGATTTTTCAGGAACCGATGACCTCGCTCAATCCGGTCCACACCGTGGGACAGCAAATTGTCGAGGCAATCCTTGCCCATACCGCGATGTCGCCGCGCGCGGCGCGGGCGCGCGCAATCGAGATGCTCGAATTGGTGCGGATTCCGTCAGCGGCGCAGCGCATCGACGACTTTCCGCACAACATGTCGGGCGGCATGCGGCAGCGAGTCATGATCGCGATGGCGCTCTCCTGCGAGCCGGCGCTGCTGATCGCCGACGAGCCGACCACGGCGCTCGACGTCACCATCCAGGCGCAAATTCTTGACCTGTTGAGCGACCTGCAGCGGCGGCTCGGCATGGCGATCCTGATCATCACCCACGATCTCGGCGTCATCGCCGAGGTCGCCGACAAGGTGCTGGTGATGTATGCGGGGCGAATCGTCGAGAGCGCCGACGTGAACGACCTGTTCGCCGACCCGCAGCATCCTTACACCATCGGCCTGCTCGGTTCGATTCCGCGCATCGATATCGACCGCAAGCGGCTCGCCACCATCGAGGGCACGGTGCCCAGCCCCAACAACCAGCCGGCGGGCTGCCGCTTTGCGCCGCGCTGCCCGTTTGCGGACCAGCGCTGCCGGCTTGATCCGCCACCGCTGCGCGACATCGCGCCCGGTCACCAGGTCGCGTGCTGGAAAGCCCCGGTCGAGGTGACATCATGAGCGACGCCCCCGTCTTGCAGGTCGACGGCCTGGTCAAGCATTTTGCGGTCACCCGCGGGCTGATCCGCCGCAAGACCATCGGGCTCGTGCGCGCCGTCGAAGATGTCAGCTTCGAGATCGCCCGCGGCGAGACGCTCGCGCTGGTCGGCGAATCCGGCTGCGGCAAGTCAACCACCGGACGGCTGATCCTGCGTTTGATGGACCCGACCGCCGGCTCGGTACGCTTCAAGGGCAAGGAAATCGCCGATCTCGACAAGAATGCGCTGCGCCGGATGCGGCGGCATATGCAGATCATTTTCCAAGATCCCTACGCCTCGCTCAATCCGCGCATGACGGTCGGCGAAATCCTGGCCGAGCCGCTGCGCGTTCACGAAATCGGCGACGACGCATCGCGCGAGGCACGCGGCCGCGAGCTGCTGGACATCGTCGGCCTGCTGCCCGAACATGCCAGCCGCTATCCGCACCAGTTCTCGGGCGGGCAACGCCAGCGCATCGGCATCGCCCGCGCGCTCGCCGCCAATCCCGATTTGATCGTCTGCGACGAGCCGGTGTCGGCGCTGGACGTCTCGATCCAGGCGCAGATCGTCAACCTCCTGCAGAATCTGCAGCAGCGTTTTGGCCTCTCCTATCTGTTCATCGCCCATGATCTTGCCGTGGTGAAGCACATCAGCGACCGCGTCGCCGTGATGTATTTGGGCAAGCTGGTCGAGATATCAGACAAGAAGTCGCTCTACGACCGGCCGTTGCACCCGTATACCCAGGCGCTACTGGCGGCGATCCCGAAGCCCGATCCCGCGCTCCGCACCAAGCGCGTGATGCTGCAGGGCGACGTGCCGAGCCCGTTCAAGCCGCCGAGCGGCTGCCGCTTCCATACCCGCTGCCCGCATGCGCAGGCGCGCTGCTCGGCCGAGGAGCCGGAGCTGCGCGAGGCGGCACCCGGCCATCGCGTCGCCTGTCATTTTTTCGAGACGCTGCCCGCCCCGACCATCCTCGCGCGCGCCGGCCTTGCCAATGGAAAGTTCGCCGCACGGCTGGCGGCCTTCGAGGCGGCGAAGACGGCACGGACATCGGCCTGAGCCAGAGTGGTGTAAGGGCCCAGACACAAAATTGCGAAAACAACCCCATGCAAAGTAGAATGGGGCCCCTCTCGGGGCACTTCCCGCCCTAGCCGGCGTGTTCAATGGCGCGGATAGCACCGCGCAACTCGGCTAGGCCGCGCAGGCGGCCGATCGCGGTGTAGCCGGGATTGGTGCGCTTGGTCGCGGCGAGATCGTCGAGCATGCGGTGGCCGTGATCGGGCCGGAACACGATCTGATTTTCCGGCGAGCGCGTTCGGTTCTCCGCCAGCAAAGCCTTCAACACCGCGATCATGTCGACGTCGCCATCCAGATGATCGGACTCGCAGAACGACAGGCCGTCGGCTTCCCGCTTGGTCGCCCGCAGATGGGCAAAGCCGATCCGCGGCGCGAAGCGTTTGGCCATCGCGGGCAGATCGTTCTCCGGGCGCACGCCGAGCGAGCCGGTGCAGAAGCAGATGCCGTTGGCCTTGGATGGCACCGCGTCGAACAGCGCCTGATAGTCCTCCACCGATGAGGCGATGCGCGGCAGGCCGAACAGCGGGCGCGGCGGATCGTCCGGATGCAGCGTCAACGTTACCCCGACCTGCTCCGCCACCGGCGCGACGCGCGCGAGAAATTCGCTTAAGTGCTGACGCAGCACTTTGGAATCGATGCCGCGGTATTGCTGCAGGCGGTCGCGGAATTGCGGAATGGTCAGGGGATCGGTGGTGGATCCCGGCAGCGCGCTGGCAATGTTGGTGATGAGGACGTCGATATCGGCCTGCGTCATCGCTTCATAGACCTGCTTCGCGCGGCGCTGCGCGGCCTCGGAATATTCAGCAGGCGCTTCCGGGCGCTGCAGGATGTGCAGGTCGAACGCCGCGAACCGGTCCTGGTCGAAGCGCATCGCCTTGGCGCCGTTCGGCAGTTCCCATTCGAGATCGGTGCGGCACCAGTCCACGACCGGCATGAAATTGTAGCAGATGATCTTGATACCGGCGGCAGCGACCGCCTCCATGCTCGCGATCCACGCCTCGATCGAGCGCGTCGCCTTGCCCCCCAACCGCTTCACGTCATCAGGAATCGGGATCGATTCCACCACCGACCAAGTCAGTGGCGAGCGGCCCGGTTGCGAGTTCTCGATCAGGTTCTTCCGCTCCTCAATGGCTGAGCGCGTCCAGGCCTCGCCGATCGGAACCTGATGCAGCGCCGTTACCACGTCGGTCGCGCCGGCCTGACGGATATCGTCGAGCGATACGGGATCGTTGGGTCCGTACCACCGCCATCCCTGCAGCATCATGCGGAAGCTCCTGAAGTGAGAACGGCCATCAAGCGGTCAGCACGACCTTGACGCTCTGCGAGCGGTCGAGCGCGAGCCGCACCGCATCAGGCGCGACCGCGAGCGGGCGTTGCGCCGTCACCAGCGAAAGCACGTCCACGCTGCCGTCGGCGATCAGTTCGACCGCCGTGAAGAATTCCGTCCCGAAGCGGAACGAGCCGCGAAGGTCGATCTCCTTGGCCATCACCGCGTTCGCCGGCACCGAAATCTGTCCGCCCGGCAGGTTGCCGACCTGAACCACAACGCCGCCGCGCCTGACCGCACCGATCGCGCTGGCCAAGCCCGCCGCGGTGCCCGAGACTTCGAACGCGACATCGAACGGCTGCGCGGCAGCCTGCGCTTTCAGGGCCTCTTCGCCGCCGGAGATATCGACGACATGATTGGCCCCCAATCTCGTGGCGAACGCCAACGGCGCCGCCGCGATATCGACGACGGTTGTCTCTGCAATCCCGGCGCGCTGCGCCGCCAGCATGGTCAGGAGACCGATCGGGCCGGCGCCGAACAGCACTGCGCGCTTGCCGGTCACGTCCCCGGCGCGGGCGACCGCATGCAGGCAGACTGCGAGCGGCTCGGCGAGCGCTGCCGCCTGATAGGTCACGTGGTCCGGAATCTTCACGCACTGCGCCGGGTTGGCATCGAAGTAAGACGCAAAGCCGCCCTGCATATGCGGGGTCTTCGAGGCCGATCCCATGAAGAAGATGTTTTCGCAGAGATTGGGCCGGTTCTCGCGGCACGGCTTGCAATGGCCGCACCAGCGCGACGGGTTGACCGCGACGCGATCGCCGACCTTCACGCCCGGCGCCGAACCTGCGATTTCGACCACCTCACCCGCAATCTCATGGCCGAGCACCAGCGGCGAGGTCACGACAAAGTCGCCGGTGCGGGCATGGCGGTAATAATGCATGTCCGAGCCGCAAATGCCGCCGGCGCCGAAACGAATGCGCACCATGCCGGAGGGAAGCGGATCGAGCGGCCGCTCGATCATACGCAGATCTTCCGGGCCGAACAGCGTTGCAGCCAAAGCCATCGATGTCATTTTGAGAGTCCCATGTATTTAGGCAGCCAGAGCGTCAGCTCCGGGACGTAGGTGATGGCGACGAGCGCCAACAGGAGCGGCACCAGCCACGGCAGGATCGCCATGGTGGTGCGCTCGACGGACAATTTCGCCACGCGGGCCAGCACGAACAGCACCATGCCGAGCGGCGGGTGCAACAGACCGATCATCAGGTTCAGCGTCATGATCAGGCCGAAATGAATGGGATCGATGCCCAATTTCAGAACGATCGGCAAAAGGATCGGCACCAGAATGGTGATGGCGGCGATGGTGTCGATGAAGCAGCCGACGAACAGGATCAGGATGTTCGCCAGCAGCAGGAACACCCACTTGTTCTGGGTGATGCCGAGCATCGCATCCGTCAGCGTCTGCGCCGCCTGCGACACCGTCAAGAGCCATGCAAAGATCGACGCCGCGGTCACGATGAACAGCACGGATGCCGTGGTCTCGATGGTATCGAACGTCGCCTTGGCAACGGTCTGCAGCGTCATCGAGCGGTAACGCACGAGCCCGAGGAACAGCGACCAGATCACGGCGGCGACTGCGGCTTCGGTTGGCGTAAACCAGCCGAGCGTCATGCCGCCGATCAGGATCACCGGCGCCATCAGCGCCATCACAGCGGAGAAATCGAAATACCAGTCGAGCGCCAGCAGCGCCACGAGACCGATTCCGACAGCCATGTTCACCGAGAGCCCGGCGACGACCAGCAGCCAAACGACCACCGGGAACGCCAGCACGATGAGGATTTCGATCGCGGCCGAGCCGAGTTGCGGCCAGGAGAACGGCGTATCGCTGCCCCAGCCGTTCTTGTGGGCGAAATAGGCCACGGTCGCCATCATGGCCAACGTCATGAACACGCCCGGAATCACGCCGCCCAGAAACAGCGCGCCGATCGAGACGTTCGCCATCATGCCGTAGATCACGAATGGCAGCGACGGCGGAATGATCGGGCCGAGCGTGGCGGACGCCGCGGTCACGCCGACCGCGAACTCGGTCGAGTAGCCGTGATCCTTCATCGCCTTGATCTCGATGGTGCCGAGCCCTGCGGCGTCCGCAATCGCGGTGCCGGACATCCCGGAAAAGATCACGGAGCCGACGATATTGACATGCCCGAGGCCGCCGCGCATCCAGCCCACTAGCGCGACCGCGAATTTGTAGATGCGCCCCGTAACGCCCGCGATGTTCATGAGGTTGCCGGCCAGGATGAAGAACGGCACCGCGAGCAGCGGAAAGCTTTCGACACCGGCAATCATGCGCTGCGCCAGCGTGACATCCGGCGTGATGCCGGTGACGAGAATGTAGACCAGCGACGACACTGCCATCGAGAGCGCGACCGGCAGGCCGACCAGCATCAGCAGCAGAAATCCCCCAAGCAGCAGCAGCATGGCGTCAGCCTTCCGTTCCGTCGAATGCGCCGGGTCGCTCCAGGATGGAATAACCGCGCCGCCAGTTCTCGACCGCGATCTGGATCGAGCGCGCGAACATCAGCACGAAGCCGAGCAGCACGGCGTAATACACAAATCCCTTTTGAAACTTGATCGTGGTCATCCGCTCGTCGCCGATGATCTGGATGAACTGCCAGACCAACTTGATCGCATAGCCGAAGAACGCGATCCGGATCACGTCGATGACCGTCGAGAGCGCGCGCGCCGGCAGATGCGGCAGATAGCGAAACAGCAGATCGACCTGGATGTGCCGCGACAGCCGCACGCACATCGCCGAGCCGATAAAGACCACGCCGATCAGGCAATAGGTCGCGATCTCCTCGGTCCAGGCGTAACTGTCGTTGAGCACGTAGCGGGTGAAGAATTGCAGAAACACGGACAGCGCCATGATCCAGAAGATCGCGAGCGCCAGCCAGTCCTCGGCGGCGTATTGGCCGAGATCGGCGCCCTTGGGGACCTCGTCCTCAAACGTATGGGCGATCTCGTCCGCCGTGATCTGCTTGTGCACTTCAACCATCGACAAGCGCCCTCCCCGAGCTGGCGTATTCGAGGCTTCCGCCGTGCCTGCCGCCGAAAAGTCGGGGCAAGCACGGACGAAGGCCTGGCCGTTTACTTCACCGCCTGGATGCGATCCCAGTCGGACTTGCGGTAGTCGAAGGTCTCGAACTTCGTGGTCTTGATCACGGTGTCGCGGAACTCGTCCTTGTTGACCTCGGTGACCGTCAGCCCCTTCTGCTTGAAGAAGTCGACCAACTTGGCCTCGTTGGCCTTGATCTCGGCCGTAGCCTTTGCCGCCGCTTCCTGGGCGACGTCGGTGAAGATTTTGCGGTCTTCTTCCGAGAGCTTCTTCCAGAGCGCGCCGGCAACAACCGTATTGAGGTGATCGACAATGTGACCAGTCAGCACGATGTGCTTCTGCACCTCGTAGAACTTCTTGGCCTCGATCGTGGTAAGCGGATTTTCCTGGGCTTCCACGGTGCCGTTCTGCAGGGCGAGATAGACCTCGGCAAAGGCGATCGGCGCGGTGTTGGCGCCGCAGGCGCGCGGCATCGCGAGATAGGCCGGCACGTCAGGCACACGCATCTTGAGGCCCTTCATGTCGGCGCAAGCCTTGATCGGCTTGTTCGAAGAGGTGTGACGCACGCCGTAATAGGTCACCGCCACGATGTGATGGCCGCTCTTGTCCTCGTAGCCCTTGGCGAGTTCCTTGAAGACGTCGCTCTTAGTGTAGGCCAGGAGATGATCGGCATCGCGGAAGGTGTAGGGATAATAAGTCACGCCGATCGGGGGAAAGCTCTTGGCCGCAAAGCTCGAGCCGGAAATGATGATGTCGACGGAGCCAAGCGCAAGCCCCTGGTTGATGTCGGTTTCCTTGCCGAGCTGCGAAGCCGGATAGACGTCGATCTGGTAGCGCCCGTTGGTCCGCTTGTTGATCTCGCCCGCGGCCCAGACGGACGCGGTGTGGAACGGCTCCGACGTTTCGTAAACGTGGGCCCATTTCAGTTTGGTCTGCGCCATGCCCGAGGTGGTCGCGGCCAGCAGCGCCGCAGCAGACGCCGCGAATGCAATCGTCAATTTCTTCAACACGTGAATTTCCTCCGTCGTTACAATTTGCTTTTGTTACCCAACCGGACCGACATTCTCGCCGAACCGTTCGAATTCTCGTCGTTCAGCCGCTGCTTGCGCTGATGCGTGAGGCGGACGAAGCTTCCGCTCCGAAATTTTGCGCAAAGCGGGCCTGCGAACGCGCCAAGTGCTCGCGCATCGCCACGCGGGCGGCATCGGAATCGTGCGCCGCGATGGCATCGCGGATCGCGCGGTGCTCGGCCAGCGCCGCATTCCAGGATTCCGGATTTTCGAAATAATGCGCGAGCTTGGCGAAGTAGGGATTGAGCCGCTGGTCGAACAGCTCGCCGACCACGCGGACCAGCACGGCGTTGTCGAGACAGCCGGCGACCGCGACATGAAACGCGCGGTCATGGATCATCGAGGCCTCGCCGGGATGCTGCACGGTGGCCATCGCCTCCAGCGAAGCGTCGATGCGCGCGATATCTTCGGCTGCCGCCACCCGCGCCGCCTGTTCGGCGATCGCGCCTTCGAGGAATTCGCGGGCGCGTAAGAGTTCGAACGGGCCTTCGATCTCGGCCGCCAAGGGCAAAGGCGGTGCGAGCGCCGCCGGCTCACTGACATATATTCGCGGAGCCCACGCGAATCCGAACCCTGCCCTCGACTTCCAGAGCAATCAGGGCTTCGCGCACCGTCGGCCGCGACACTTTCAACTGTTCGGCAAGATCGCGTTCGGTCGGAAGCCGGCTGCCCACGCGGTATTCGCCGCTGTCGATCAAGGCGCGAAGCTGATCGGCAACCTGGCGATAAAGGCGTCGTGCTTCCACGGCTTCGAGCGGCACGCTCGGCTCTCCCTGACGATCCCCCGAAGTGAATCGAATTTTTCTTGCTTGGTCGGGATAAGGCCAATAAATCGGGACATTGGCCTTACCAATTGACCAAAGATTGATAGATCGAGCCTTCCATGTCAAGCGACACGGCGAAAATCCCGGTTTTCAGCCCGAAAGACGGCAATTTCCGCCTTTCGAACGCCAGCCTTCCTCGGCTTCCCGGCCACATCCGGCAACCGGCATATGACCGCTCGCTGATCTCACCAGGCATCGTTCATCTCGGAATTGGCGCGTTCCACCGGGCCCACCAGGCCGTGGTGATCGACGACCTCCTGGCAGGCGGCGCTATGGATTGGGGAATCATCGGAGCCAGCTTGCGCAGCCCGGCGACACGCGATGCCCTCGCCCCGCAGGACGGCCTTTACACGCTGGCCGTTCGCTCCGGCGCGGGCATCGATCACCGCATCATCGGCTCGGTGCTCGCTGTCGACGTCGCCACCGAGAAACCCGACCAGTTGATCGCGCGCCTGGCCAACCCGGCCACGCGTATCGTCTCGCTGACGGTTACCGAGAAGGGCTATTGCCATACGCCGCAGACCGGCGATTTGGACGAGCGTCATCCCGATATCGTTCATGACCTGCAGAATCCGGGCACGCCGCGTTCGGCCATCGGATACCTGGTGGCCGCGCTCGCGCGCAGGCGGATCGCGGGCGAAGCCCCCTTCACTGTTCTTTCCTGTGACAATCTCTCCGCCAATGGCCAAACAGTTGAACGGATCGTGACGCAGTTCGCCGCCTTGCGATCGCGCAATCTCGCGAAATGGATTGAAGCCGAGGTGGCCTTCCCTTCGACCATGGTGGACCGGATCGTGCCGGAGACCACGGAGCTCGACCGGGCGGAGATTTCTTCAGCGCTCGGCATGATCGACGCATGGCCCATTATCACAGAACCGTTCACGCAATGGATCGTTGAAGACCGTTTTCCGGCCGGACGGCCGGACTTTGCGGCTGCGGGCGTGCAACTGGTCTCGGATGTAACGCCGTTCGAACATATGAAGCTGCGGCTGCTCAATGCCAGCCACTCGGCGCTCGCCTATCTCGGATATCTCGCAGGCTTTGAGACCATCGCCGCAACCATGGCCGACCATCGCTTTGTGGCGTTTGTCCGACAGGTGATGCAAGACGCCGCGCCGACGCTGGCGATGCCTGCAGGAACTGATCTGGCAGCCTATAGCGCATCGCTGCTGCAGCGCTTCTCCAATCCCGCCCTGCATCACCGCACCTGGCAGATTGCGATGGACGGATCGCAGAAGCTGCCGCAACGGCTGCTCGCGACCATGCAGGACCGGCTGCGGCTGGGGCTGCCGATCGATACCCACGCGCTCGCGGTGGCCGGCTGGATGCGTTACGTCACCGGTACCGACGAGCGAGGCCGCGCCATCGACGTGCGCGATCCCCTCGCGCGAGAGTTGGCTGATATCGCCGAGCGTGCCGGTCCGGTCGCAGAGCGGCTTGCTCCCGCGCTGTTGGAGGTAAGCTCCATCTTCGGCACGCTCGGGAACGATCCCCGCATGCGCAGCGCCGTCACCGGGGCGCTCGCAAAACTTTACGCACTCGGTGCACGTCAGGCCGTACAGACGTTTCAAGCAGCATGATTGGCAGGTCAGAGCCACCGGATGGCAAGGCCACACCGCGACCGCCGTTCATTTCACAAATTCAGCAGGCTGCGGCGACAACAAGGCCCTGGTGAGTTGGTGACAGGGATCGGCGAGCCCATCGATGACATCGAAATGATGCCGGCCGGGTTCTTCGATCACGCAGGTTTTCGCACCCAGCCCGGTCCAGATGTTGGCGAGGAGCGCGTTCTGGCGGACGAATTCCGGGCGCTCGGCGCTGCCTACCCAGCATGTTAGGCGCGCACTCGGCATCGGCTCCAGCAATGCGGGGCTTTCCACGAGCGCCTCGGCCTCGTCGATCCGAAGGTCCGTGTTCATGGCGGCCTTCATCAGCGGACGAAGGTCATGAACGCCGGAAATGGAGACGGTGTGGCTGATGCGAGCCCTGACATCGTCCGGGAGCGGCGACGTCGCCGAGATCATGCGTGTCACCAGATGCCCGCCGGCGGAATGGCCCGCCAGAAAAAGCGGACCTTCGACCATCGCGGCAGCGCGCTCGACGGCCGCGGCAATCTCGCGCGTGATCTCGCAGATGCGCACGGCCGGGCATAGCGTGTAAGAGGGCATCGCCACCGCATAGCCGCTTTCAACCGATCCACGCGCGAGATGCGACCAAAAGCTCTTGTCGAGCGCCTTCCAGAATCCGCCATGGACGAAGACGACCAGGCCCTTTGGCCGGCCCTCCGGTTCAAAGAGATCGAAGCGGTTTCGTGCGCGCTCGCCATAGCCGACGTCGAGCATCGCGCGGCCGCTGTCTTGAAGTGCGTCGCGATAGGCCTGTGCGGGCTGCACCCACGCCGCCGGCCAGCGTTCGCCGCCCGGAATGTTCGGAGCATTCGCATAGGCGTCGTTCCAGTCGGAAATCTGATGAAAAATCACGCGGTTCGGCTTCCATTCGATCTTGTGGGCCGGGCCGATGTCCGATCGATGCCCGCAGGCAACCAGTCTATACTAGGAAGCGCATCTTCCGCCCCATAAATTTCAAGCTTGAAATAATTGATATCAGCGCGAATAATTCCAGGGGGCGCGGGCCAGGGAATGACATGACCGATTTCACGCGAACAAAATCCCTGTTCGCCATCCCGGATGGCGTGATCTATCTGGACGGCAATTCGCTCGGTCCCCTGCCCGTTGCAGCCGCCGATCGCGTCGGCCGCATGATGTCGGATGAATGGGGCAAGCACCTTATCAAGGGCTGGAACGTCGCCGGGTGGATGACGCAGCCGCGGCGTGTCGGCGACCGCATCGGCCGGTTGATCGGCGCTGCCGACGGGACAGTTGTGGTGGGCGATACGCTGTCGATCAAAGTCTACCAGGCGCTGGCCTCGGCGCTCGAACTCAATCCGTCGCGGCGCGTGATCTTGTCGGACACCGGCAACTTTCCTTCCGATCTCTACATTGCCAGCGGTCTGCTTGAAACGCTCGGCCGTGGCTACGAGTTGAAAGTCGTGGCCCCCGAAGACGTCGAAGGCGCCATCGACGAGACGGTCGCGGTGCTGATGCTGACCGAGGTCGACTATCGCACCGGCCGGCTGCACGACATGAGCGCGCTGACGCGCAGGGCGCATGCCGCCGGCGCCTTGACGGTCTGGGATCTGGCGCATTCCGCGGGCGCGATTCCGGTCGACTTGGAAGGAACCGAAGCCGATTTCGCCGTCGGCTGCACCTACAAATATCTCAATGCCGGTCCTGGCGCGCCAGCCTTCATCTATGTTGCGCCGAAGCACGCCGATACGGCGCGGCCAGCGCTTTCCGGTTGGATGGGTCATCATGCGCCCTTTGCCTTTGACCTCGACTATCGGGCCGGGCCGGGCATTGAGCGAATGCGAGTGGGTACGCCTCCGATCATTGCGATGGCCGCGCTCGACGCCGCCCTCGACGTCTGGGACGGCGTCAGCATGACCGACGTGCGCGATGCATCGATCGCGCTCGCCGACCTGTTCATCCGCGAAGTCGAACGACGTTGTCCCGAGCTGACGCTGGCTTCGCCGCGGAACGGAAAGCGGCGCGGCAGCCAGGTTTCATTTCGTCACCCGGATGGCTACGCGATCATGCAGGCGCTGATCGCGCGCGACGTGATAGGCGACTTCCGCGCGCCGGACATGATGCGCTTCGGCTTTACGCCGCTCTACATCGGAGAAGCCGAGGTTCGCGCGGCAGTCGACGTCCTCGCCGACGTCTTGACCAATCGCCGCTGGGATACCGCGGACTATCGCAAAAAGGCGCTCGTTACATGACTGGCAAGCCCGACGACTCCTCGCATGAGGCAGCCCAGATGTCGTTCGACGGGCGCATGTCCTACAGCGATTATCTGCATCTGGAACGCGTTCTGGACGCGCAAGAGCCGCTCTCGGACGCGCATGACGAACTGCTGTTCATCATCCAGCACCAGACTTCCGAACTCTGGATGAAGCTGGCCATCCACGAAATCCGTTCCGCCATCAAGGCGATCCGCCACGACCAGTTGCATCCTGCCTTCAAGATGCTGTCGCGCGTCGCCCGGATCTTCGAGCAGCTCAATACCGCCTGGGACGTGTTGCGGACGATGACACCCAGCGAATACACCGAGTTTCGCGATCAGCTCGGGCAGTCCTCGGGTTTTCAGTCGTACCAGTACCGCGCGATCGAGTTTCTCGCCGGCAATCGCAATTTGGCGCTGCTTGGCCCGCATGCCCACCGCGCCGACATCATGGCCAAGCTCGAGGAAATTCTCGCTGAGCCGGGCCTCTATGACGAGGCGTTGCTGCTGCTGGCGCGCAATGGTTTCGACATCGGCGAAGACGCGCGCCGAACCGACTGGCGCGTCACGCGCACGCCAAACGACGAGGTTTTGAAGGCCTGGAAGACTATCTATGCGTCGCCAGCGAAACACTGGATGCTCTACGAGCTTGCGGAAAAGCTGGTCGATTTCGAAGACTATTTCCGCCGCTGGCGCTTCAACCACGTCACGACCGTCGAACGCATCATCGGCCTGAAGCGCGGGACCGGCGGCACGTCGGGCGTCTTCTACTTGCGCAAGATGCTCGAAGTCGAACTTTTTCCGGAACTCTGGAGGCTGAGAACAGAGCTTTAAGACGACACCCGATAAGAAGGTTTCAGCGCGGCACCACCGCCGTCGCTTCGATCTCGACGCGGGCTTCCTTCTCGACCAGGCGCACTACCTGCACCAGCGCCATCGCCGGATAGTGCGCGCCGAAAATCTCGCGGTAGACGCGGCCGAGTTCTTTCAGGCTCGCGAGATACTCCTCGATGTCGACGACATACCAGGTCAGGCGCACCAGATGCTCAGGTCCGGCGCCGCCCTCGGCTAGAATCTCGGCGATGTTGGATAGCGTCTGGCGCACCTGCGCGACGAAATCGGGCTCCAGGCGGCCCTGCGTATCCCAGCCGATCACGCCGCCGGTCACCACGAGCCGGCCGTCGGCCGCTATGCCGTTGGCGTAGCCTTTCGGCATCGGCCAGCCGCTCGGCTGCAGCACTTGCGGGCCCGGCGGCGAGGTGTCGGTCGTGGGATGAGGCACCACGCTCAGTGTGGGGCCTTTGGGGGCGGTCACCGGCTTTTCTCCATCAGGTTAGAAATTATTCCGCGGCAACGCTTGGCGACGCCGGGCCGGCCGCAGCCATCTGCCTCAGCGCAAAGCGCCTCAGCTTGCCGGTCTCGGTCTTCGGCAGTTGCGCGACATATTCGATCGCACGCGGATATTTATAGGGTGCAATCGTCTGCTTGACGTGATCCTGCAAGGCCTGCGTCAGCGCAGCGTCGGCAGCAGCGCCGCCGGCCAGAACCACGTAAGCCTTGACGATCATGCCCCGCGCCTCGTCGGGCGCGCCGACCACGCCGCATTCGGCGACGGCGGGATGCGACAGCAGCGCCGCTTCGACCTCGGGGCCTGCGATGTTGTAGCCGGAGGAGACGATCATGTCGTCCGAGCGGGCGACAAAGGACAATCGGCCATTCGCGTCGCGGACAAAGGTATCGCCCGTCAGATTCCAGCCGTCGCGCACATAGTTCGACTGCCTTGCGTCGGCGAGATAGCGGCAGCCGGTCGGCCCGCGCACCGCGAGCTTGCCGATGGTGCCGGGCGGCAATTCGTTCATGTCGTCGTCGACGATTTTTGCCTCGTAGCCCGTCACGGGATGTCCAGTCGTCCCTGCCACCGCATCGCCGATCCGGTTAGTAATGAAAATGTGCAGCAATTCCGTGGAGCCGATGCCGTCAAGGATGGTCTTGCCGGTCTTGCGGGTCCAGCCTTCGAACACCGGCGCCGGCAATGTCTCGCCGGCGGAAACCGCCAGCCGCAGCGACGACAGGTCGGCGCCATTATCCATCGCCGCCATCATCGCGCGATACGCGGTCGGCGAGGTGAAGCAGATCGTCGCCTTGTAGGTCTCGATGATCTTGACCATCTCGGGCGGCGACGCGTTTTCCAATAGCGTCGCCGTTGCGCCGAAGCGCAGGGGGAAGATTGCCAGCCCTCCGAGCCCGAAGGTAAAGGCCAGCGGCGGCGAGCCGACGAAAACGTCGTCCTCTGTAACGTTGAGCACTTCCCTGGCATAGCCGTCCGCAATGATCATGAGGTCGCGATGGAAATGCATCGTCGCCTTCGGCTCGCCCGTCGTGCCCGAGGTAAATCCCAGCAGGGCGACGTCGTCGCGCCCTGTCTTCACCGCGTTGAACCGGACCGGCTTGTTCAGCGCAACCCTGTCGAGCTCGGCATCGTGGTTCGACGTGCCGTCGAAATTCACCACCTGCTTCAGGAAGCGGCTGGTCTTCGCGCACGCGACCAGTTCATCGGCGATGCGGCTGTCGGTCAGCGCCAGCGCAATCTCCGCCTTGTCGACGATCTTGCTCAATTCACCGGCGCGCAGCATCGGCATGGTGTTGACGACGACGGCGCCTGCTTTTGTGGCCGCGAGCCACGCCGCGACCAACGCCGGGTTGTTGCCGGAGCGGATCAGGACGCGGTTGCCGGGCTTGACGCCGTAGTTCTCCACCAGCGCATGCGCGAGGCGGTTGGACCAGTCAGCCAGTTCCTTGTAGGTGCGCTGGCGGCCGTTGCCGATCAGTGCGATCCGATCGCCCCAGCCCTCTTCGACGATCCGATCGGTCAGTTCGACTGCGGCGTTGAGATATTCGGGATACTGAAATTCCGGCCGATCGAGCAGCAGATCCGGCCATTGCTCTGATGGCGGCAGATTTCGCCGCGTAAAATCGTCGACGTGCCCCGACGGGCCGAGAGACCCGCCAAGGGATCGGATGGGAGTGCTACCTGACATTTTTAATCTCCCCTCGCTTCCATCCATGAAAGGCTCGAGATCAATATCGAGGACGCCCGGCAACGCCGTCTCACAAATCATTTTAGGCTTAAAACAATTTTTCGCAAGGGTGGAATCAAGGGTGGAATCGTGTATTCCCACCTTCAGGGATCAGCGGCGCCGGGAACCCCCTCAGGCGGCCCGGTAGTCCGGCGCCAAGGCGAGGAAGCGGCCGTAGGCGGCGGCATCGGGCGGGGTAAACTTCTCCACCAGCGGATTGCGCCTTCGTCCGGATACGCCGATGTCGGCGAGCAATTCGTCAAAATGCTTGAAGTGATAGGGCGCGACGCACAGCCCGCCATAGACGCCGGCGGCCGGCCGCTCGACGCGCTTGAAACGCAGCATCATCTCGATGTTGTCGCGCATTTCCTTGGGCGTCGGCTGACGGACGAGCTGGCCGTCGGCATAGCGCACGAGCCAGTTCGCGGCGAGGTCTGCGCACAGCACTGTGCAGAAGCTGGAGTTGAAGCCGACGAATCCCATTTCGGGCAGGTCCGGGTTGGCAATCAGCCGATAGAGCCGATACTGCCCGTCGGGATCGACCAGTCTGTCCCGGTAAGCCTGCGGCAGGAACGGCACACCCAGTTTGTAGCCGATCGCGAGCACGGCCACGTCGGCCTGGACGCGCTGCCCGCCGGTCATCACGATCGTATTGCCATCATAGCGCTCAAAACTGCCTCTGATAGCCTTGATGCGCTTGTCCGCGACCATCGCAAAGAATCCCGGCGTCGCGATCGGCACCGAGCAGTTGACGCCGTCTTCGATCCGCTCTTTCGGCACCATGTCGCATTTGCCGAGCTTGAGTTGAATTTTCAGAAGGCTCTCCAGCCCGCGCCAGTTGGCCCAGACGAGCGGCTTTGCCACCGCATGCGCGAACTGTGACATCGCGCCGATGCCCCAGCTCCGGAACATCTCCTCCTGCGCGCGGATGTAGAGAATGCGTTTGAAATTGACCAAGCCGCCGATGAAATAGGGAATCCGCCACACCGGCTCGCGGTACACCAGCGTCACTTCGGCCGCCCCGGAATTGACCGCGTTGACGGCGATATCGGTCGCCGACTTCGAGCCGCCGAGCACGACGATCCTGCGGCCTTTGGCAATCGCCGGGTCGTTGTATTGCGAGGAGTGCAGAATGCGCCCGCCCTGCGCCTTGAAGGCGTCTTCGCCCGGCAGGCTGAGCGTCTGCGGCTCATTGAACTGCCCGGTGCATACCGCGACGAAATCGAAGTCTTCATGACTGACGCCGCCGTCCGGCCCACGCAGATCGAGCCGCCAGCCCGGCGCTGAGTCGGGCCGACGATCCATTTGCACCACGGTCGTGTTGAAGCGGATCGCGCCGAGGAGATCGTTGTCCTTTGCGTATTCGGTCAGGTAGGCGTGGACCTGCGGACCTTTCGGCCATTCCGGATAAGAATCCGGCATCGCCTTGTCGGTGTAGCGGTATAAATCCTTCGGGCTCTGTGTTTGCACCTCGGGATAGGACCGCGCCGGTTCCCAGACGCCGCCAAGATCGCCGCTGCGCTCGACGAGCGTGATCTGATGTCCGCGCGCGGCGAAGGCTTTTGCGGCCGCAAGTCCGGATACGCCGGCGCCAATGACGCAGACTTTCTTTCGGCTGACCATGACGACGTCTCCAACAGGGATGAGTTCAGGGAGCTATTCGTTGGCCTCGGGCGGCAAGAAGTTCACTTCATGCTGCGCCGAGATCCGGACCACCTCTTCGGGGTCGGTCAGATTGTGAAGCTGGTTGAACAGCGCTTCGAGCTTCTGCATCGGCGACACCCAGAACAGCGCGCGGGCCGGCTTGTCTGATTTGTTGAAGTAGCCATGCGGGATGCCGCGTGGCATCCGAACCAGGTCGCCGGCCTTGGCCTGCACCCAGACGCCGTCGAGCTTGAGATCGAGAACGCCCTCCTGCACCAGGATGAATTCATCCTGAGTCGGGTGAACGTGCACCGGCACGAATTGTCCGGGCTCGCTATTGGTCTCGAAGGCAAAGGTTGAATCGGTCACGGCCTTGGGGAAGTAGACCTGACCGAGAATATTCCAGGTCTTGCCGCCGTAGCCGGTGCCGTTCTTGGTGATGCCTTTTTCGAGCGCGGCCATGTCGCCCTCCTCTGTCGCGGTTGGTGTGGTTGCGATGTCCGAAAAATAGTTCGTGCAGGCTGGATCGAGCCGAAGCGGCCGTCTAGCCGGAAAACGAATCCGCCCGAACCCATCGCGGATTTTTGGATTGCTGCGGCGCGATACGGTCGGCGGTCGCCGCGGCTGCCCGCAGATCAGGCACCACGGCCGAGGAAATCGCCTTTCCAAGCACGGCTCCCACAGATATTATAGGCTTCAAATAATGCAGAGGGCCGGGCCGTGGAGACGGGCACGAGCATTGTCAGGCATGACCCGACCGTCCGGCTGGCGGCGTTCAACCGCGTTTCGACCGACAGCGTCGATGCTGCCGCCGACGCGATTGGACGCATATTCTGCCCGCATGAGCTAAAGCCCGCCCGCGCCTCATCCGAATTTTTCGCGCTGCATAACTGTGCGATCTCTGGCGGATTTTCCATCAACTACGTCGCCTATGGCGGGTCGGTGTTGATCGACCCCGGCTGCCTCGAGCGTTTCTTCCTGTTGCAAATTCCCGTACACGGCTCGGCACGGATCCAGACGGCCTCGTGCGACATCGCAACCGCTCCCGGCGCCAGCGCCTCGCTGTTGTCGCCGACGATCCCGACGCGAATGACTTGGCAGAGCAATTGCGCCCAGATCATTCTGCTGGTCGACCGCCGCCTGATAGAGCAACGGGCCGCGGCATTATCGGGGCGGCCGGCAGGCGCGGTCGAGTTCGAGCCCGCGGTCGACCTCTCCTCCGCAGCCGGCCGCGCGCTTCAGTCGCAGATTTTGGAGTTCGTCGATCTTGCCGAGCACCTCGGACCGCGAAGGCCACTTTCGCCGATAACAGCAGCCAGTATACGCGAGACGTTGTTGGGTGCTTTGCTCCACGGCCAGCATCACAGCGCCAGCGACGCGATCGACCGGTTTGGCGGACGGGCCGAAACGCTGCCACAATCGTTGCGACGGGCGCGCGAGTTCTTATACGCGCACGCGGACGAGCCGCTCGATCTCGAGCAGCTTTCCGCAGCCGCCGGCACGGGTATCCGTGCGCTGCAGCTCGGCTTCCGGCGGCATTTCGGCACATCGATTTCCGAGATGCTGCGCGACATCCGCCTTGCGCACCTCAACGTCAGGCTGGCCGTCGCCTCCCCTAACGACAGCGTCACCGATATCGCATTCGAGCTGGGATTTACCCATCTGAGCCGTATGGCGAGCGCCTATCGGATCAAGTTCGGTGAAACGCCCTCCGCGACCCTGCGCGGAATGAACTAGCGTCCAGCGAGTTGCTCAACGGATCCTCCGCGGCGTCGGATATCAGTCGCCCCGCGCTCTCGCGGATTTCTGCGCCGAAGTTTTGGTCTTGGCCAAGAGGCGCATCAGCTCGCGGACGTCCTTCGGTGTCAGGTCTCCAAAAATATCGGCGATCCATAACTCGTGTTCCGCCGCCATTTTGCGGAATTCGGCACGACCGGCCTTGGTCAGGCGGATCACCTGCACGCGGCGATCGACCTCCGAGGTGCGGCGGTCGAGATGCCCGGATTCGACCAGGCGCTCGACGAGGCCAGTGACGTTGCCATTCGAAACCATCATCCGCTTGGAGACATCGGACAGCGTCATGCCCTCCGGCACCTTGTCGAGCTGGGCCATCAGGTCGAACCGCGGCAGCGTGACGTCGAAGCGCTCGCGCAAGCGGCTGCGTACCTCGCCCTCGATCAAGGTCGTGCAGGTCAGGAGGCGAAGCCACAGCCTGAGTTCGTCGCCATGATGCTCCGGGAGTTCGACGGCCTTGGTCTCTGAATCGAGAGTCATGATCCTATCTTGTCTGCGTTTTAACTTTCGGCGAGCTCGAACAGAGCTCAGCTTGGGATCATTGCCCAGATTTCTTTAAGTTTCAAGCAATTGGCGCATGGCTTGCATGGAGGCGTTGCGCTTGCGGGTGCCGTCGCCGTCAGAATAAGCTGCACCCCGAGCATTTGATGTAGCGCAGGTTTTGGCTGCAGGGCCGCCGAACGGAGGATTAATCATGAAGCAGTCGTTGAAACTGACAGGGCTTGCCCTTTTGCTGGGGTTTGCCTCCGCTCCGGCCGCAGCGCAGGAGAAGATCAAGATCGGCGTGATCACGACCTTGTCCGGCCCGGCGGCCGTACTCGGCCAGCAATCCCGCGACGGCTTCCAGCTCGCAGTCAAGGAGCTCGGCGGCAAGATGGCTGGCAAGGACGTCGAGGTGATCGTCGTCGACGACGAACTCAAGCCCGATGGCGCCGTGACCAAAGCCAAGGGCCTGCTCGAGCGCGAGACGGTGGATTTCGTCGTCGGGCCGATCTTCTCCAACATCCTGCAGGCCATTCACCGGCCAGTGACGGGGAACAAGACGTTCCTGATCAGCCCGAACGCGGGGCCGTCGAGCTATGCCGGCAAGGAGTGCAGCCCGTTCTTCTACGTGACATCGTACCAGAACGACCAGGTTCACGAGATCCTCGGCAAGGTCGCCCAGGACCGCGGCTACAAGCGCATGTACGTGCTGGTGCCGAACTATCAGGCCGGCAAGGATTCGGCGGCCGGATTCAAGCTCGACTACAAGGGCGAGATCGTCGAGGAGAGCTATACACCGCTCGGCACGCTGGATTTCCAGGTCGAACTGACCAAGATCGCCTCCTCCAAGGTCGATGCGCTGTTCACCTTCATGCCGGGCGGCATGGGTGTCGGCCTCGTCAAGCAGTACCGGCAGGCCGGCCTCGCCGACAAGATCCCGGTGCTGTCGGCGTTCACGGTCGACGAATCGACCCTGCCCGCGCAGCAGGATGCCGCCGTCGGCATGTTCGGCGGCGCCAACTGGGCGCCGAACATGGACAATCCCCACAGCAAAAAATTCGTCGCTGCTTACGAGGCTGCCTATAACAGCGTGCCCGGCACCTACGCCATGCAGGGCTATGATACGGCCATGCTGATCGACAGCGCGGTGAAGGCGGTGAAGGGCGATCTGAAGAACAAGGACGCTGTCTCGGCAGCGCTGAAGAGGGCCGAGTTCACTTCGCTGCGCGGCGACTTCAAGTTCAACGTCAACGGCTATCCGATCCAGAATTTCTATCTGACCAAGGTCGCCAAGCGTCCGGACGGCAAATTCCAGACCGAGATCGTCGAGAAGGTGTTTTCCAACTACGGCGATCGCTATGCCAAGGATTGCACGGCCGCGAAATAACAATCGAGAGGGAGCGACACTATGAAGACTGAAATCGCCGGCATCACCCGCGCCAACGAGGGAATCCAGGGAATTTCCTGGAGCATTCTCGGTCAGACCTATGTGCCGAAGAGCGTCACCGAGCATTCCTTCTCCTGGCATGCGACGTTGCCGCCCGAGACTTTTGTGCCGCCGCACATCCATCCCGATCAGGACGAGTATCTCTATATCCTGGAAGGGCAGCTCGACTTCTTCCTCGACGGCGCCGAAACGCAGGCGACACCCGGCGATCTGGTTCGCCTGCCGATGGGCAAGCCGCACGGCATCTTCAACAAGTCAGGACGGACCGCGAAGACGCTGTTCTGGGTCTCGCCGACACGGCGGCTCTACGACCTGTTCTGGGCGATCCACAACATGAAGGAGCAGAAGCCGGACGCGGTGGTGGCGCTGGCGGCCGAGCACAACATCCACTTCCTGCCGCCGCCTCCGGGGGCGTGAGTTACGCCCGCACCGCCGCGAGCCCGACCTGCGGCGCGGCGAAGCCGGCCTTCGACGCATAGCCGCGCACGATCGCTTCGCGCTGGGCGTGGCTCAACACCTTTTCGATATCGGTAAAGCCGTCCGGCGCCAGTTGCTCGACGGCGTCGATCACGCCCTCGGGGCCGCCGCGGCGGTTCGCGCGCACGATCTCCGCCGTCATCGGCAGGCGCTTCTTCTCATAGGCAACCAGCGCCTGGCGCGGATGTTCGGCGCGCGCCAGTTCATCGGCCAGTGCCCGCGCGTCGAGGATCGCTTGCGAGGCGCCATTCGATCCGACTGGATACATCGGATGCGCGGCGTCGCCGAGCAGCGTCACCCGGCCCCAGGTCCAGTACGGCAAGGGATCGCGGTCGCAGCACGGATATTCGTAAAATTCCGGCGTCGCCGAGATCAGGCTACGCACGTCGACATATGGCACCTTGAAGCGCTCGACATGCGGCATCAGCTCCTCGCGCTTGCCGGGCCGCGACCAATCCTCGCGGCGCGGCGGCGGCGAATTGCCGTCACCGATCTTCACCAGCACCGCCCAGTTGGTCAGCCGGCTCGATGGACTTGAGCCTTCCGCAATCGGATAGACCACGACCTTGGCATTCAAGCCGCCGGCCACGATCATCGAGCGGCCGGTCAGGAACGCCGGCCAGTCGCGCGCGCCGCGCCACAGCATCAAGCCGTTCCAGCACGGCGGTCCCTCATCCGGAAACAGCATCTCGCGCACGCGCGAATGAATGCCGTCGGCGCCGACCAAAATATCGCCGCGCGCGGTTTCGACGTGGGAGCCGGTGCGGTCGAAGAAGTGCGCGACCACGCCGCCTTCATGCTGGGCAAACGCGCCGAGGCGGCAACCGGTGTGGATCGCCTCGTTGCCGAGCCGTTCCTCGACGGCGCGATGAATCACGCTTTGCAGGCGGCCGCGGTGGACCGAGAATTGCGGCACGTCGTGTCCGGCATCGAGGCCGCGCGGTTCGCGCCAGACCTCCTGGCCGTGGCGGCTGAGATAGTACAGTTGATCGGTACGAACAGCGGTAGCGTCGAGCCGGTCCAACAGGCCGAGGGCGGTTAGTTCTCTGATCGCATGCGGCAGTGTGTTGATGCCGACGCCGAGTTCGCGGATGGTGTCGGACTGCTCGAACACTTCGCAATCGATGCCGCGGGCGCGCAGCATCAGCGCGGTGGTAAGGCCTCCGATGCCGCCTCCGACGATGATCGCCTTCATGCGCGTAACTCCACTCTATTCTTCGACCTCTCCCCGCTGGCGCCGGGCGAGAGAGCGATAGAGCCTGCCATTCGGCCTATTCGGCCGCAAGCGGCTTTGTCGCCTCGGCCTTCAGCTCGGCGCGGGTTTTCGGTTTAGCCTTAACCTTGAGGTCCTCGAAATCCTGCCGGTCGCGTACGCTGTTGCGGAAAATCTGTTCCTTGCCGGGCAGATATTGCGGCGGACAGGCAATGTCGGCGCCATACCAGGCCGCAGCCCGCATCGTGAAGAACGGATCGACCAGATGCGGCCGGGCGAGCGCGACGAGATCGGCGCGACCGGCGGCCAGAATCGTGTTCACCTGGTCTGCGGTGGTGATGTTCCCGACGCACATGGTCGCGACGCGGGCCTCGTTCCGGACCTGATCGGAGAACGGCGTCTGGAACATCCGGCCATAGATCGGCTGCGCGTCGCGCACGGTCTGGCCCGTCGAGACATCGACGAGATCGACGCCGGCTTCGGCGAACGCGCGCGCGATCGCGACCGCGTCATCGCCGGTGATTCCGCCCGCGGCCCAGTCGGTCGCCGAGATGCGAACCGACATCGGCTTGTGCGCCGGCCACGCCGCGCGCATCGCCTCGAACACCTCCAGCGGATAGCGCAGCCGGTTGGCGAGCGTGCCGCCATATTCGTCGGTCCGTTGATTGGTCAGCGGCGAGATGAAGCTCGCCAGCAGATAGCCATGGGCGCAGTGCAGCTCCAGCATGTCAAAACCGCAGGCCACGCCGCGCAACGTGGCCGCCACGAACTCTTCCTTGACCCGGCCCATCGCGGCGCGATCCATTTCGCGCGGCACCTGGCTGTCGGGGAAGTAAGGCAATGGTGACGCCGAGATCGTATCCCAGCCGCCCTCTTCCAGCGGCCGGTCCATCCCCTCCCACATCAATTTGGTTGCGCCCTTGCGGCCGGCATGACCGAGCTGCAGGCAGATCTTGGCGGCCGAATTGGCGTGGACGAAATCGACGATCCGCGTCCAGGCGGCCTGCTGCTCGTCGTTCCACAGACCGGTGCAGCCGGGCGTGATGCGGGCGTCGCGGCCGACGCAGGTCATCTCGGTGAAGATCAATCCCGCGCCGCCGATCGCGCGCGAGCCGTAATGCACCAGATGGAAATCGCCGGGCACGCCGTCCTTCGCCGAATACATGCACATCGGCGACACCACCGCGCGGTTCCTCACTTCCATCTCGCGCAGCCTGAGCGGCTGGAACATCGGCGCCGCCGGCTTGTCGAGGTCGACATCGAATCCTTTGGCGCGAACCTGCTTCGCAAACGCCTTGTCGACCTCGCGGACGAACTCCGGCGCGCGCAGCGTGAGGTTATCGTAGGTGATCGCCTTGGCGCGGGTCATGACGCCGAACGCGAACTGCACGGGATCGAAATCCCAGAAGCGGTCGACGTGCTCGAACCAGACCAGCGACACGTCGGCGGCGTGCTGGATCTTCTCGACCTCCTCGCGCCGCCCCTGCTCGTAGGTCTGCAACGCGGCGTCGACGGTCGGCGCCTGCGCCATGGCGTCGGCGAGTGCAATCGCGTCTTCCATCGCGAGCTTGGTGCCGGAGCCGATCGAGAAATGCGCGGTCGCCTTGGCGTCGCCGAGCAGTACCATGTTGTCCTTGATCCAGCGCTGGCTGCGGATCATCGGAAAATTGCGCCACATCGAGCGGTTGATCAGCAGCGGATGGCCGTCGAGGAACCAGCCGAAGATTTCGGCCATGCGATCGGCGGACTCACGTTCGCTGAGGCCTTCGAGGCCGGCGCGGTGGAAGGTTTCGGCGTCGGTCTCGAAGATCCACGTCGAGCGGCCGGCTTCATACTGATAGGCGTGCGCGATGAACGGGCCCCACTCTGTCTCCTGGAAGATGAAGGTGAAGGCGTCGAGCGGCCGGGTCGAGCCCATCCATGCGAATTTGTTGGAGCGCAGGTCGGTCTGCGGCTGAAAATGCTCGATGTGCTTGTCGCGGAAGCGGCTGTTGATGCCGTCGGCGAGCACGATGAGATCGGTGTCGGCGAAACGGGCTTCGTCGTCGATATCGGTTTCGAACAGCAATGTGACTCCGAGTTCGCGGGCACGCTCCTGCAGGATCAACAGCAGCGTGCGACGCGAGCAGCCGCAAAAGCCGTTGCCGCCGACGCGGTGGACGGTGCCGCGGAAATGCACGGCGATGTCGTCCCAATAGGCGAATTCCTGAGTGATGCGGCGGTAGCTCGGCGGATCGTATTTTTCGAAATTGTCCAGCGTGGCGTCGGAGAACACGACGCCGAAGCCGAAGGTATCGTCGGCGCGGTTGCGCTCATAGACGGTGATCTCGGCCTGCGGCCGCTGTTTCTTCAAGAGGATCGCGGCATAGAGACCGGCCGGTCCGCCGCCGATTATCGCGATCTTCATCTACCGCCTCCGAAACAGGCTGTCGGGCTAGTTCCAAATTACTTTAAGCCTAAAGTAATTTCGGAGCAAGCCCCTGTTACCACCTCTCCGCCCTCATCCTGAGGAGCGGCCTTTAGGCCGCGTCTCGAAGGATGGGCCACGGGGCTGCATGGTTCGAGACGGCGCTAACGCGCCTCCTCACCATGAGGGGATGAATGGGCCTCAATTCCCCTGAAACACCGGGGTTCGCTTGTTCGAGAACGCCTCGAACGCCCTCGCGAAATCTTCCGTGGTCATGCAGAGCGCTTGCGCCACCGCCTCGGCCTCGATCGCTTCCTCCACCGACATTGCCCATTCCATCGCCAGCATACGCTTGGTCATGGTGTTGGCGAAGGTGGGTCCTTCCGAAATCTGCTTGGCCAGAAGCTGCGCCTGCGGCAGCACCGCGTCCGGCGTAACGATGCGGCTGAAGAAGCCCCAGCGCTCGCCCTCCTCCGCGGTCATGAAGCGGCCGGTGTAGAGCAGTTCCGACGCCCGTGATTGCCCGATGATGCGCGGCAGGATCGCGCAGGCGCCCATGTCGCAACCGGCGAGCCCGACCTTGTTGAACAGGAAGGCGACCTTGGCGCCGGTGGCGGCCAGGCGCAGATCCGAGGCCATGGCCATGATCGCGCCCGCGCCGGCGCAGATGCCCTCGACGGCGGCAACGATCGGCTGCGGGCAGGCCCGCATCGCTTTCACCAGGTCGCCGGTCATGCGGGTAAAGGCGGTCAGTCCCTTGGTGTCCATCTGGATCAAGGGGCCGATGATCTCGAACACGTCGCCGCCGGACGAGAAGTTGCCGCCCGCGCCTGTGACGACGATGGTTTTGACTTCGTCATCCATCGCGCAGGCGCGGAAGAAATCGGTGAGCTCGCGGTAGCTTTCGAAGGTCAGCGGATTCTTTCGCTCAGGACGATTGAGCGTCACCGTGGCGACGCGATCCACGACCGCCAGCACAAAATGTTTCGGCGAATAGTCGGCCAGCGGCAGCGTGACGGGGTTGGCAGGCTTGCTCATGGGATCTCCCTGAATTGCATTGTCGTTGACCGCTTAGACCTCGCCACCGGCAACCGCGATGGCCTGTCCAGTGATGGCGCCTGCGCCCTCGCCACAGAGCCAGAGCACGGTATCAGCCACTTCCGACGGCGCGACGAGACGTCCCTGCGGATTGTGCTTTGACAACTCCGCGATCGCCTGCTCGCGGCTGCGGCCGGTCTTCTTGATGATGTTGTCGATCGAGCCTTCCAGCAGATCGGTCTCGGTGAAGCCGGGACACACGGCATTCACGGTAACGCCGCTCTTGGCCGTCTCCAGCGCCAGCGAACGGACAAGGCCGATCACCGCGTGTTTCGCCGCGCTGTAGGCGCTGACATAAGCGTAGCCCTTGAGGCCCGCGGTGGAAGCCACCGCAACGATCCGGCCGCGGCGGCGCTCGATCATTCCCGGCAATACGGTTTGCGTGGCGTGGACCACGCCCATGAAATTGACGTCCATCATCCGCTGGAACAGCGCCGCATCGGAGCGGCCGAACGGCGCGGACTCCGCCGCGCCGGCATTGGCGATGAGGATGTCGATCGGCTGCCGCGCGGCGGCTTCCGCAACGGCCGCCTTGACGGAAGCCTGGTCGGCGACATCAGCGACGGCTGCAAACTGCGCTGCGCCGGACGCGACCGCTTCATCCAATGTCGCGGGATTGCGCCCGAGCACCGTTACCGTTGCACCAGCTTTCGACAGCGCCGCCGATATCGCAAGACCGATGCCCCGGCCGCCGCCGGTGACGAGCGCATGGGAGGAACGCGACAATTGGGACATCGGTCAAACCTCCAGGATCAGGGTCCAGCATATATTTTAAACTTCAAGCTTTTGCAAGGAAGGGGCGCGCATTCGTTGCGGCGGTCCGGTTGTCCCTGCGAACGCAGGGACCCATACTCCGCGGCGGAAATTATTTGGGTGCGCTGGTCGACGGCTTTCTTCAACAACGCAAGCCGGTGGTTATGGGTCCCTGCGTTCGCTGGGACGACGATGGATGATGGGCACGTCGTTGACGCTCCTTTGCCAACCCTACGGCAGCTAAGCGCTATATAATCCCGTCTCTTCGCAGCGTTGCAATCGCGTCCGCGTCGTAGCCGATGTCGGCCAGCACGCGATCGGTGTGCTCGCCGAGCGTCGGCGGGCGCGTGACGATTTCGCCTGGGGTCTCCGAAAGCCGCACCGCGGCGCGCGCCACTGGCGCGGGGTTCGGCAAGCCGGGATAATCGACATCCTGCATGAAACCAGTGGCGCGGATGTGCGGATGCTCCAGCGCCTGTTGCGGGCTCAGCACGGGACCTGCCGGAATCATCGCTTGGCCAAGCGTATCGACGGCTTCCTGCGTGGTGCGCTCGGCACACCAGCGCGCCATTCGCTCACTGATGATGGGACCGTGATCGCCGCGCTTGATGTCGTCGGCGAAGCGGGGATCGCTGAGCCAATGATCCTCGCCCATCAATCTGGCCCAGCGGATGAACAGCGGATGGCCGGTGACCTGGCACAGCACCCAGCCGTCCCTGGTGCGGTAGACGTCGGCGGGCGCCGCGGTCTGGCCGAGATTGCCCGTGGGCACGCGGTTGGCTGATATCACCGCCTGCTCGATCAGCATTGCGTTGGTGAAAGACAGCGCGGTCGCGAGCAGCGCGCCCTCGACGATCTGCCCGCGCCCGGACTTAGCCCGCTCGATCAGCGCGGCGAGCGTGCCGAAGGCGCAATGCAGCGCGGTGCCGAAGTCGACCCAGTTCACCGCGGCCCGGTACGGCGGATCGCCCTTGCCCGTCATGAAGACCGCGCCCGACATCACTTGGCCAACGCCGTCAAAGCCGACGCGATCCGACCATGGTCCCGGCCCGCCGAAAGCGGTCGCGGTCGTCAGGATGATGTCCGGCTTGATCGCCTTCAGCGAGTCATAGTCGAGCTTCATCGCGCGCAGCGTCTGCGGCGGCAGGTTGGCGACGACGACGTCTGATGTCGCAACCAGTCGGCGCATCACCTCCTGGCCTTGCGGCTTCATCGGATCGAGCGTGATGCATTTCTTGTTGCGGTTGACCTGCAGGAACAACGCGCCCTCGCCGCCTTCGCCGACCGGCGCCACGAAACGGTCCTCGCTGCCGTCGCGCTTTTCCACCCGGATGACTTCCGCACCGAACTCCGCCAGCAATGTCGCGCAATACGGCCCCGCGATATAGCGCCCGAAATCGAGGACACGAATGCCCTCCAGAACTCCCCCCATCGGTCTTTTTCCTTGTCTGACTGCTCTATTGTCACGAGCCTTCTATCATGTTGATGAATGAATGGGACGGCCATACAATCACTGATCCCTTTCGAACGGAACATCCCTAAATGACCCCGACTGCACAACGGCCCTATCGCGGTGTTTTCCCCGTCGCTCCGACCATCTTCGACGATCAGGGGGAGCTCGATCTCGAAGGCCAGCGGCGCTGCATCGATTTCATGATCGACGCCGGCTCGAACGGCCTGTGCATTCTGGCCAATTTCTCCGAGCAGTTCGTCCTCACCGATGCCGAGCGCGAAAAGGTGATGGTCGCGGTGCTGGAGCACGTCGCCGGCCGCGTGCCGGTGATCGTGACGACGACGCATTTCGGTTCGCGCATCTGCGCCGAACGCAGCCGCCAGGCCCAGGACGCGGGCGCGGCGATGGTAATGATCATGCCGCCGTACCACGGCGCCACGTTCCGCGTGCCGGAAAAGGCTATTTTCGAGTTCTATCGCACCGTCTCCGACGCCATCGACATTCCCATCATGATCCAGGATGCGCCCGTTGCCGGGACGCCGCTTTCGGTCGGCCTGCTGGCGCGCATGGCGCGGGAAATTCCGAATATCCGCTATTTCAAGATCGAGGTGCCGATGGCTGCGGCGAAGCTTCGCGAGCTGATCGCGGCCGGCGGCGACCACATCGAAGGTCCCTGGGACGGCGAGGAAGCGATCACGCTGATGGCCGATCTCGATGCCGGCGCAACCGGCGCCATGACGGGGGGCGGCTACCCTGATGGCATTCGGCAGATCATCGATCCCTATCTCGCAGGCCGACGCGAGGAAGCGATGGCAGCCTATGCGCGCTGGCTGCCGCTGATCAATTACGAGAACCGCCAGTGCGGTTTGCAGGCCGCCAAGATACTGATGAAGGAAGGCGGCGTGATCGGTTCGGACGCGGTTCGTCATCCCTTGCAAAGGGTTCACCCGGCGGCGCGCGCTGGTCTCATCGAAATCGCCCGCCAACTCGATCCCGTGGTGTTGCGCTGGGGGCGGTAGATCGCCACCGTCAGCCGGCACCGCTCTTCGGCACTGTATAGCCGCCTGCTCATCACGACTTGATCTAGGAACGTCGCCGCTTCCTGCGCATTGAGGCGTAGAGACGCGGGACGGTTCGTCATGAGCCATGTGAGTTACAGGCACGACACGAAGCCTGAGCCAGCCAACGGACAGCCGGATGCTTCGGGAGCTCCAGGCGATCGGGGCCGCGGCCGCCGTGCGGTGTCTCCGTGGCAAATTCCCTGGAGAGGGTGGAAGGATATCCTGATCAGGACCTATCAGCAGGTCGGCGAAGACCGGCTGCTCGCCGTTGCCGCAGGCGTCGTCTTCTATGGCCTGCTTGCCCTTTTCCCGGCGATCACCGCCCTCGTCTCGTCCTACGCGCTGTTCGCCAAGGCAAGCACGATCAACGATCACATGACGATGCTTGCGGGCATCCTGCCAGAGGGCGCGCTCGGCATCGTCAGAGATCAGGTCAATCGCGTACTGGCCAAGGGCGAGGTCACGCTGGGGCTGGCGTTTCTGTTCTCTTTCCTGCTTGCCGTATGGAGCGCCAATGGCGGCATCAAGGCTATCATCGATGCGCTCAATGTGGTCTATGACGAGGACGAGAAGCGCGGCTTCTTCAAGCTCAATGCGGTTTCCCTCGCACTCACCTTTGGCGGACTGGTGGCGGTGCTTCTCACCATCGGTTCCGTGGTCGCGCTTCCGATCGTTCTGTCCACGATCGGGCTCGGAGCCGTCACCGATGCGCTGTTTCGATTCGGACGCTGGCCTGTCCTGGTCCTGATGATGCTGTTTGGCCTCGCGGTGCTCTACCGGTTCGGACCAAGCCGCCGCTCGCCGCAATGGCGCTGGCTGAGCGTCGGCAGCGTGGTTGCAACGCTGGCATGGCTTGCGGGATCGGCCTTGCTGTCGTTCTACCTTTCCAATTATGCAAACTACGACGCGACGTACGGCTCGCTCGGGGCCGCGATCGGCTTGATGATGTGGATGTGGATGTCCACGATCGTCGTGTTGCTCGGTGCCGAACTCAATGCGGAGATCGAGCATCAGACCGCAGCCGACAGCACGGAGGGCGGAAACAAGCCGTTGGGCCAGCGTGGGGCGAAGATGGCCGACACGGTCGGAGAAGCGAAATCATAGGCGCAGAAGCGCAATGTTCCCGTTTTTCTAGAACAGGCTGGGATGTCTTGGCTCGCTGTTATTTTCGGCTGCAGTGACCGTCGGCCTGCTTTTTGCGTTCTGCGTTTTTGATCGCTAAAATTGCGCAGCGCTGAACTGGAAATCAGAGTTGAAGCCATTACATCAAGTGCCCGCTCACATTGATTCCCGCCGTGAAGAAATACCTCGTCATTTTCCTTCTGCTCATGCTCGTTCCCATGGCTGTTTCCGCCGTGAAATACCTGCTCGGCGACAGGCGCGCGAACTGGCAAACGGCGGACCGTTCAAGCGCCGGGCTTCTTGCCAAAGCTTCCGAACACACCGATGCCGTGATCAGGGTGTTCGCGGCACGAACCGTACGCTGGCGCGGGATATTCGCGGTTCACACCTGGATCGTCGTGAAGGAGCGCGGGGCCAGCCGTTACAGCCGCTACGATTACACGGCCTGGGGTGAACCGATCCGGATCGACGGATTCCAGGCCGACGGGCGCTGGTTTGGCGAGATTCCCGAAACGGTCGTCAGCCTCGATGGTCCGAAAGCGGAAGCGCTGATTCCCAAAATCCGCTCGGTCATCGAGACTTACAAGTTTCGGGCCAATGGAGATTACAGCGCCTGGCCGGGTCCGAACTCCAACACGTTCATCCAGGCGATACTGGATGCCGTTCCGGAGCTTGAAGCGGTGTTGCCGCCGACGGCGATCGGCAAGGATTATCCTTACCATGGCAATTGGGCCGGCTTCACGCCGTCGCGGACCGGCGTGTTTGCTTCGCTCGGAGGTTATCTTGGGCTGACGATCGGATGGATCGAAGGCATCGAACTCAATTTTTTCGGAGGCGTTCTCGGCTTCGACATCCGCCGCCCCGCATTGAAACTGCCGGGTGTCGGCCGGCTCGGGCTGCCGCTTGGCCCGTGACTCAATATTTGTCACTGGACGAGATGGGATTGATTTCAGTCGATAGGGAACCTTCGTTTCGGTCAAACGTCGAAAATCGGGAGGACCGACATGACCGACGAACAGACCTTTGCATCATTGCTCGGCGAGGCCGCGATGGCGGTTTGGGGCGACATGCCCCGGGACATTCAGGAGGCGCTGTTCGAAACCGCGATGCGCAACCGCTCCGAGTTGCGTCACGATCTGGCCGTGCTGCTGCATGAGCGCCACCCCAGAACGCAGCACCCGGCCAAACCCGACTGAGCAAACCCACCTGACGTCACACCTCTATTCCGGAAACGCAACATCCGCGATGACGGGAAGATGGTCCGAATAGGAGCGCGCCTTGCGATCGGTCCAGGCCGAACGGATCACGAGATCGGGCGAGGCGTAGATTCGGTCGAGCCGCATCATCGGCAGGCGCGCTGGAAATGTCCGTAACCGCGTTCGGACCGGGCAAATCCGCGCCAGCACGCCCCGCACCGATTTCACCCAGAACCAGTCATTGAAATCGCCGAGCACGAGCGTCCGCGTCGGCTGCACCAGCTCGGCCAGGGCATGCGCCTGGGCGTGCCTTTCATGGATGCTGAGGCCGAGATGTGTGGCGATGACCCTCACCTCGCCATGATCAGACAAAATGCGTGCGGCAATGGCCCTGCGGGGCTCCCGCTCCTGATACGAGACGTCGGAAATTTTCGGGGGCTCGGCGAACGGCCAGCGACTCAACAGCACCTGTCCGTAGTCGCCGTCCTCGGTGACGATCGATCGCGCATCGACGCTGTGGTCGCCGACGGCTTTCGCCAGAAGGGCAAAGGGATCGTCGGTTCTCCCACGCGAATCGACCTCCTGCAGGGCCACGATATCAGGCGACCAGCGGCGAATGACGGAACAGACGCCATCCAAATCAAACCCGGGATTGAGGTGGAAGATGCCGTGAACGTTCCACGTCATGATGCGAACCGTAGCCATCACGTTCTTCGCCCCGCCAGCCAGGTCACCAGGAACTGCACGCCAAGGCACAGTGCGATCCAGGCGAGGATCGCCAGCGCCAGCAGCAGCACATTGATCCAGGAGGCGTTTCGCGCCAGATCCGCGATCTGCGCGCCGAGCGCGGCCATGACTGCGATTCCCGGCGCCATGCCGAGCACCGTGCCAAGCATAAAATCGCGCAGGCTCAATTTGCTGGCGCCCGCCACCACGTTTACGATCGAGAACGGAGCGATCGGCACCATCCGGATCATGGCGACTGCCACAATCCCCCTGCCGATGATGCGGCTCTGAACCCGGGCGGCCCGTCGCCCGAGCAGCCGCTGCAAGCGCGCCTGGCCCAGCACGCGGCCGATCGAGAACAGCGTGAGCGCGCTGAGCAGCACGCCGGCGCTCGCGCTCAAGAAACCCATCCACGGCCCGAGAGCAGCCGATGTTGCGGCGATCAGTACCAGCACCGGAAAAACCACCAGCCCGCCGACGACGAAGGCGGCGATCGCAAACAGCGGCGCGAATTGCGACCGTGCGGGGTGCGAGATGATCGAGGAGACGAAGCCGACATCGGCGAAATCGCGCAGCGATGTGTACTGCCAGGCCAGCGCCAGGCCGGCGAGCGCCGCAGCGAGGCCGGATACGGCCAAAATGGTTCTTGCCGTCCACATGCGATTGGCGGCGCGGTCGAGGTGAAGCGGTTCCCTGGGATCGGCTACGGGCTGCACCATCACCGCCACGCCGCCGACCGACGCGGCCGGATCGATCGGCTGCAACGATTTCGGGACGTCGTCCTCCGCCAGGCGGTCGAGAAATCCGAACAGGTCGGCTTCGTGGCGTTCGATTTCGCGTTCATCGACGCCGCAGAAATGCCCGATCAGACTACGGCGAAGCCAGGCGAGATATTCACAATGCGCGTCGGAAGTGGCCTCGAAGGCCAGGTCGCATTCGGTGTCCGCCCCCATCGAACGATTGTTGAGGTTGGCCGATCCCACGCGCAGGACGCGATCGTCGACGATCATCACCTTGCTGTGCACCATGACCGCGGCCGCCTGCTCGGCATCGCGCGTCGATGGATAGACAAAGCGGACCCGGTCCATGACGCCTGCCGACACGAACCGGGCGATAAATCCGCCGCGCCCGCTCTGCATGGCCTGCGATTCGAACCAGGACGAATGCATCTTCGGCATGACGATCAGGACGCGAAGCTGCGGCACGTCCAGCAACCGCTGCGCCAGGAGGCGCGCGATGTCGGTGGCGCTGGTGAACTGGTTTTCGATATAGATGAAGCGGTCGGCCGCATTGATGGACGCTTCGAACAGCCGCGCGACTTCGTTCACGCCGCCACTGCGTGCGGTGGCTATCTCGGTCCGGGCGATGCCCACCGTCATTCCCCGGCACTGCACCGGGACCGAGGCCGGCCAGCGCTCGCCCCTGGTCGCTGCGGGTCTTTCGACCGTGCAGCCGGCGGCGTGCCACCTGTTCTCCGCCACTTCCGTCAGACTGGCCGCAGCTTCGCCATCCACCATGCACTGCACGTCGTGAAACGGCGGATAGGGTTTGCCGTCGGGATCGGTACGAAGCGGATGATGCGCCTCATGCGCACTGGTGTCCCAGCGCCGGATCGTCAGGTCGAGACCGCCGACGAAGCCAAGCGCACCGTCAATGACGGCGATCTTCTGATGCTGCGCTGAGCCTAAGGGAAGGCTGGAGTCGAAACAAAAGCGCAGCCGGTCCGACGCGTGCGCAGTGAACTTGGCGGCCGAATTCCACTCCCGCTCCGCGGCATAGAGGGCCGGGAAATTCCAGATAAGAATGTTGATCCGCAGATCGGGCTTCGCCTTTAGCAGCGCTTTCAGAAACGCACCGAGCTCTTGCGGATAGCCGTCGTCGGCGTACCCGGAGGGCCCGACAAACCGGGTCTGGCTGTGGATGTCCCAGCCGATGATGTACACCTGCCGGGTTGCGAGCAGCAGCGCTTCCCGCAAAGCGGCGAAATATGCGGCCGCATCATTGAGGATTGTCAGCCGCCCTGCCTTGCACCTTCTCCAGACGGTTTCGCCAGGAATGAGGATGGATGAGCTTTGCAGCAGACGGCACCTCGGCAACAGGATGAGAAAACCGTTCGGGATCACGAACGAATGTTCGCCCGACGCCAATCCAACGATCTGCAGCCGCGGCAGTTCCAGCCAGGCGGAACTTGCCTCCGTCCCGCCGTCTTCGGCGCGCCGTTGAATCACCAGACACGCGCGTTAGCGACGATTTCTCTTATCGGAGATATCCGGGGTCGTAGTGTTCCGGCCCGTGTTGGAGACGCTTTCTTCCTCAACCACCGGTTCGATGTAGGTGCTGTGCAGCGAGATCGGCGACTTGAAGCCGTCGAACATGATGCGGACAGTGCTGCGATAGCGGCCGGAGCCGATGGTCACCCCTTCCCGGCCGGCGAACTTTGGGCATCGCGCCGCCCCGAGTGCGCTCATCCTGACGCGTGTCCGTTCAGGCAACGGAGTCCGGTGATCGGGTGGCTGTTTGGGCAATCGCATCCTTGGGCCAAGCGCCTTCGCCGGTTCATCTATCCGCCGGAGAGGAAATACGTTCGGTCTCGAATGCATGGCGAGAAATCCACCGGCGCACCATGCGCCGGCAGTCGATGATTGCCGGCCGCAAGCCGAGCAATACCCCGGCTGGGCCGGCATCTCGCGCTATTGCGGAGGCCGGCTTGGTCAGAATGACGCCACACGTTCGCCAACAACATGCACGCATGCGATCAGTCGCGGCATCTTGCGATATTCAACCATCGACACAGGCTGTGCTTTGGAGATTTGAAAATGCAGATGAGGCCGGGACGACGGCCCGACGTCGCCGGGTCGAGCCTAGGCGACTTTGGTAGGAAGGCCTTGCGGCTGCGCACCGCCGCAGACATGCGCGAGGCCGACAACGATACCATCGTACCTGCTTCGTCAGGGCAGGCGTACGTATCGAAAGATATATCAGCCAGGTTGCGAGGTACGGCTTTTTGCAGTCGAGGAATGAGAAAACACGCTTTAATGACCAGTTCTTGACGACATTCGGTCACATTCGGGCCGCTTGGCATCCCCCGTTAACGAGGGTAAAGTTTCTTTCGAACAATTAAGATACAGAGTGAACTAATTCACAGTAACTATGAGCGGTTCTGAAGGAATCTAGTATTAAAATCCGGGGGCGCGTTATGTCAGTCCCACGCAAGAAGACTGTATTTATTGTAGACGCAATGGCCTTTCGACGAGCTCGAGCAGAGAGCTTCTTAAGTTCCTGGGCCAGCAACGAACAGGTCGAACTGATTTCGCTCGATCCCGATGAGGCGCACAGAAGGCTTATCGAGCGGAGCGAATGCGAGATGCTGATTTACAGCGTCGGCACCTCCTCTCCCCACGAGGTCTTCACCGAGATACAGGTGTTGCATACCCTTCGCCGGGAAGCGGCACTCGCCATCATCTCCGACGATGAACATCCCGCCACCGTTGTCGCGGCGATCCGTTGCGGAGCCCGGGGCTACTTCAGCAATTCCATGGCACCCGAGCTTGCGTTGCACGCCCTTTCATTCGTCCTCCATGGCGGCACCTACTTTCCGGCGACCGCCATACTGGCCAGCCAGACCTTCAGCCCGCCGGAGCCTGAACAACAGACGCAGGCGCCCCCTCTCGGGCCAGAGGACGGTCCTTACGACCAGCAAGGGCCCCTCTTCGACGGTAAGGCGGTAAGCGTGCAGCGCGACCATGGCCTAAACGGCGCGCGGAACGCGCCCGAGTTTACCGAGCGGCAGTGCGCGGTGCTCGCTTGCCTCTGCCAAGGCGATCCCAACAAGGTGATCGGTCGCAAGCTCGGCATGACCGAAACGACGGTGAAAGTCCATGTCCGCGAAATCATGCGCAAGCTGGGCGTGAGCAACCGGACCCAAGTCGCGATCGCCGGGGCGCGCGTCTCCTTCGACAGTCCCGTCGCACTGATTACTCCGGATTCAGCCATGACGGTCAGGTCATCCATATCTCACTAGCGATTGATTTTCGGCATTGCGCCGGTTGCCATTTCATCGCTCCTGCCGGAACTCGCGGCAATTTCTCGATCTGTCGGCCAGCGCATCCTCGCTACGGGAAGCGGCGGCATCCTATTGCAATGCCACAATATATGATTATCGTCATATAACAGCGATCGAACAGAAGGACCCCGCAATGGCCGCAAGCCCCGATCCCGTCGTCATCCTTTCCGCCGCCCGCACGCCGCTTGGCCGGTTCATGGGCGAATTGTCCCCCTTCAGCGCGCACAGGCTCGGCGCTCACGTGATCGGCGCGGCGCTGGAACGGGCGAAACTCGCGCCGGAGCGGATTGAGGAGGTGTTCATGGGCAACGTGCTGCCGGCCGGACAGGGCCAGGCGCCGGCACGCCAAGCTGCGCGCGGCGCCGGACTGCCTGACGCCACCGGCGCCACCACGGTCAACAAGGTGTGCGGCTCCGGCATGAAGGCGACGATGCTGGCGCACGATATCATCAATGCCGGTTCGGCCTCGATCGTGCTATCCGGCGGCATGGAGAGCATGTCGAACGCGCCCTATCTGCTGGCCAAGGCGCGCGGCGGCTATCGCGCCGGGCATGACCGGATCATCGATCACATGATGATGGACGGGCTGGAAGACGCCTACGAGACCGGCCGCTCGATGGGCGACTTCGGCGAGGCTACCGCGGAGGCCTATCAGTTCACCCGCAAGGACCAGGACGCCTACGCGATGGAGACCTTGACCCGCGCCCGCAAGGCGGTCGAGGGCGGCGCGTTCAGGGCCGAGATCGCGCCGATCACATTGTCCGAGAAGGCGGGTCCGCGCGTCATCGCCAATGACGAGCATCCGCTCAAGGTGGATCCGGCCAAGATTCCCGGATTGAAGCCCGCGTTCCGCAGTAACGGCACCATCACGCCGGCCGCCTCTTCCGCGAATGCCGACGGCGCCGCCGCGCTGGTTCTGGCCAAGCGCTCGCTCGCCGATCGCGACGGGCTACCAGTGCTCGCCGAAATCAAGGGTCACGCGACCCACAGCCAGGAGCCGCAATGGTTCACCACCGCGCCGATCCCGGCGATCCGCAAGCTGCTCGACAAGGTCGGCTGGACCGTCTCCGACGTCGACCTGTTCGAGATCAACGAAGCGTTCGCGGTGGTGGCGATGGCGGCGCAGAAGGATCTCGGCATCGCGAGAGAAAAACTCAACGTCAATGGAGGCGCCTGCGCGCTAGGCCACCCGATCGGCGCCACCGGCGCGCGTCTGATCGTGACGCTGCTGCATGCGCTGGAAGCGCGGAACTTAAAGCGCGGTGTCGCTGCGCTCTGCATCGGCGGCGGAGAAGCGACCGCGATCGCCGTCGAGCGCGCCGCGCGCTGATCGGGCCGTCGGAAGGACTGCGAGCGGCGCGAAGGGTGTCGCTCGCCGTTTTCGGGGCCACCTTCAAGCTGCCAGGGCGGCATGTCTCAAGCGCCTTGTCGCCGCACGCCTGACCTTTTCGAAGGCCAAAGCTTCGATCTGCCGCACGCGCTCGCCGGAAATCGACAGTTCACGCCCGAGCTCTTCCAGGCTCGGCGGATCCTCGCGAAGCCGCCGGGCCTCGAACACGCGGCGCTCCCGCACCGTCAGCACATCAAGGGCCGAATGGAGCGCCCTCGCCCGTTGCCCGCCCTCATCCTGTTCGGCGATCATCGCCTCCGCGTTCGGCGAAGGGTCGACCAGCCTCGCTTCCCATTCGGTAGGCCCGTCTTCATCGACGGATGCATTCAGGGAAAGGTCGCCCGTCAGACGGCTGCTTATCTCGATCACATCGCGAACGGGGACCGCGAGCTCCCGCGCGACGGCCTCGGCCACCTCCGGCGTAAGGCCCGTCCTGTCGCCTCCGAACTTGCGCATGGCGCGCCTGAGGCCAAAGAACAGCTTCCGTTGAGCTGCCGTCGTCCCGATCTTGACCAGCGAGCGCGACCGCAGAATGTAATCGTGGATCGCGGCCTTGATCCACCACAAGGCGTAGGTGGAGAACCTGGCACCACGGCCCGGCTCGAAATGCGAGGCCGCGATGACAAGGCCGAGATTGGCTTCCCCGATCAGATCGGCAAGCGGAAGGTCGTATCGCTGGTAGCGGCGCGCGACCTTGGCCGCGAGCCGGAGATGGCTGGTGACGAGCGCATCGGTAGCGCTTCGGTCTCGGTGCTGCTGCCAGCGCCGGGCAAGCTGCTGCTCGTGCGTCGGTTCAAGCAGAGCGTATCGCTTGATGAGTGCGGCATATTCATCCACGATATCTCGCGATCTGTCTCCAGTCAGCGGCTCGCGCCTGTCTGACAGTATCGTCGTGCTGTGGGCGTTCATGGGTGGCTCCAATCCATCGGGTCCGGCAGAGAGACCCTAGGGGACGGCACCGCGATGCCGCCATTAAATTGGAATTGAGGAATCTAAATTCGCCGTTAGCGTCCGTGCCGCTCTGGTCTCGATTTCAAAATCGCACGATTTCGCTCGAGGCTCGCGAAACCTCGATCGGTGAGCATTCGCGCGCTCGTGCGAATTTCAAACGACCGCTTCCCTGCAAGCGCTTTGCACGACAGCTCAAGACCAGTTGAGCTTTGTAAAAGGCAATTTAGTGGGACGCGGTCGCGCCCGCCCTACATCTCCGTCATGCATCCGCTGCCTGGATGCAGCCTCAAGCGAGCAGTTCGCATCGAAAAGAACACGCGCCCGTTGCGGCATGTGACCGCGCATGCGCGTCCAGCGAACTGCCGCGTAGATGATACGGAGAAAGACAATGACCTCGATCAAGACCATCGCTGTCGCAGGATTGCTGTCCATGATGGCGGCAGCGCCTGCCTTCGCGCAAGAAGCCATCCAGGAGCCGGGCAGTTTTGCATTTTTCTATCCCAATCTGGACGTGCTGAATGGCGGTGCACCCACGCCGGCCTACCGGATGGAAGGGCTGCCGCCCTCGGTGATGCAAGCCTATAACGAAAGGGAAAGCGGCATGGCCGGCCCCAGCGTCTGGCAGCATCGGCGTGTACACCACGCATCCCGCGCCGAGCATGATGACCGCCGGCATGGGTGACGTTGGCGGACCTATGTCCGGCCACCTTGCTCATCGGGGCAAACGATCTCCACCCGGCCTCCCGGGCCGGCGTGGATGATCAGGCGAAAGCCGTGCAGCTTCACGATTGCCGAGACCAGGTTGAGTCCAAGGCCGATGCCCGGCGTGTTACGAATCTTGTCCGAGCGATAGAACCGGCGCAACACGGCTTCGTGCTCCAGCGCGCTGATCCCCGGACCCGTATCTGTCACACGCAAGATGGTTTCGCCCTCACCGCGCAGCAGCGCAAGCTCGACCCTGCCGCTCCGGGGCGTGAACTTGATGGCATTGTCGACGAGATTGGCCACCGCCTCCAGCAGCAGGTCGCGATCGCCGCGTACGGAGAATTTGTCGGCTATGTTCACGCTCAGCGCGATCTGCTTGTCTTCGGCGATCGGCTCGTACATGTCGCAGACCTCGCGCAGCATGTCGCCGAGCGCAACGTCGCCGAAGGCGGACGAGCGGCGGCTGTTCTCGATCTCGGCGAGCCGCAACAGCGCCGTGACGATCGACAGCGACTGGTCGATGCCGGCGATGGCCTTGTCGACAACTTCCTGGAGTTGCTCCAGGGTCGTCGCGTTGGTACGGCCGCGCTCGAGCGTCAGACGAGCGCGCGTCAGCGGCGTTCGCAAATCGTGGGCGATGTCGTTGCCGACGCCGGCCAGCGCGTTGATCGTGGTCTCCAGCTCATCGAGCATGCCGTTGACGATGGCGGCGAGCCGCGAGAACGGTTCATCGACGTTCTTGTGCGGCAGCCGCTCGCGTAGATCTCCGGCGATGATGCGCTGGACCCGGAAGTTGACCTCCTCGACCCGCCTGCGGGCACGCGCGCTCAGCCAGGCGCCGGCCAACAACCAGAGACAGAACGCAGGCAACAGGCCAAGCGCCAGCGCCGCTCCGACGACCCTGAAGACTTCCGCCGTTTCGTCGACGTTTCGCCCGACCACCAATATGTCGCCGTTCTCGAGGCGCCGCGCGACGGTTCTGACGGATGTCGCACCGGCTTCCTTGTCATCAAGGCGCACCAGCGGCATGCTCCGCGCCGGTGCCCCGATGTCGAGCCCGTCCGGCAGGGCTGCGACGTTGCCGGCCAGCCGATCCCCGTTCGCGTCGAACACGCCGGAGAACTGAACGCCGCGGGAATCCTGCCCGAGATGATCATTGAGCGCACCGATCAGACGCTCGCGCGGCAATCCGGCAAAGAAGCCGATCTGCGTCGTGATCATGCGATCGGATCGCGCGATCAAATAATCGTCGATCCTGAAGTAGATGAAACCGAACAAAACCGTGACGAAGATCGCGAACAGGCCCGCCAGGATCGTGGTCCAGTGAAACGTCTTCGAGCGAATGAACTGCAACTGAAGCTTCCCGGCCTGCCGTTCGATCACCTTGCCGGCCCAACGGCGCGGGCGCCCGGCAAGGCCGCCAAAAGTCAGTCAAGGCACGGCACGAAGAATGAATCCTGCGCCGCGGACATTTTGAATCATCGGGGCGTCGTCCGGACCGTCGACCTTGTGCCGCACGCGGCCCATATGAACGTCGACCAGGTTGGTGGCGGGGACGAACTTGTAATTCCAGACCTCTTCGAGCAGCATCGCGCGCGTCAAGAGTTGGTCGCTCCGCCGCATCATGTATTCGAGCAGGCGAAACTCGCGCGGCAAGAGATCAATCCTGCGCTCGCCGCGTTTTGCCGTCCGCTCGATCAGGTCGAGCTCGAGTTGCCCCACCCGCAAGTTGGTTTCCCGCGTTTCCGGCGGGCGGCGCAGCAACGCCTCTATGCGCGCGACGAGTTCGACGATCGCAAACGGCTTGGTGAGATAGTCGTCACCCCCCATCCGCAATCCGCGCACGCGGTCATCGACCGCGCCAAGTGCGCTCAGCACCAGCACCGGCGTGCGCACCTGATCTTTCCGCAAGGACTCGATGACGGTGAGGCCATCCATTCCCGGCAGCAGGCGGTCGACGATCATGGCGTCCGGACGCAGGTCGCGCGCCTTGGCAAGGCCATCGAGCCCGTCGGGCGACCATTCCACCTCGAAGCCACGATCGGCCAGTTCGGCCGTGATTTCCCCCGCCGTCTCGCCGTCGTCTTCTATGAGGAGAACCTTCGTCATCTGATCGATCCGATTGCTATCAAGATACCCTCTCGACGCCAGGTGGCAATGATACGCCGGGCAGCCAATAATGCCATGGCGACGCGCACAAGTCTCACGGTTCAGGGGAGCCAGACAGCGCCGCGATCCCTACAATATCCTGCAGGCGCCATCCGCCAGGCGGCCATTCCGCCGCCTCGGTACAAGCACGGCGGGCCCGCCCGAAACAGTTAGCCGCCGGCGGCCCGTTGCGCCAATAAATAGCAATTTAATGAATCGGCGGGCCTGCATTGCCCGATCAGCCGGCACGATGTCGGACAGGTGAGCCCCACGTCACCTTCACGTCGAGTTGAGAGCGCGTGAAGCGATATTCGCTTTGGACGACGGCAGGCCAGCCGCACGTCACAGGAAGAAGCCGGCCTGGCTTCCCCACCTATGGAGAACACCCATGCGCAACCTGAAACTTCTGTCGGCTGTGTTACTCACCACAGCCACCTTCGCCACTCCGGTACTGGCCGCCAACACGCGGCATGTCGTAACCGATGCCAATGGCCGCGTGATGTCGACGATGCATCGCGACGCAGGCGATAGCTGCGTCCGCGCTCCGCGCGTCGGCGCCTATGCCACGGCACCGTGGACCAACCCGCCTTGCGAACCCAACACCGGTTACTGATCCGCTCGCGTTACGACCCAACAACATGCCGGGCTGGCGGAATATCCCGCCGGCCCGTCTTCTTTTGCCCGCACGCCAACGTGTTCTCCTTTGACGCATAGCTGCGGCTGCTCCAGTTCGTGAATGCCAAGGCGGCGAAGACTAACGCCGAATTTAATGGATGCCCTGTGCATCGCACCTACCTGTCACTCATCCGACGTTTCGCTCGCGCGGTCCGTTGAAGTTCGCGCGTCACGGCGCCGAGCATCTGACTGAAAAGGAGTCTCACGATGAAACGAATGCTCACGATACTGGCAACGGCTCTTCTCGCTTCGAGTCTGGTGGTGGGCGCGGCCGAGGCCCGCGGTGGCGGTGGCGGCCACGGCGGAGGTTTTGGTGGCGGCTTCGGTGGCGGCGGCCATATGGGCGGTGGCTTCGGTGGCGGTGGCCACATGGGCGGCTTTGGCGGCGGAGGCCACATCGGAGGCTTTGGCGGTGGGGCCCATATCGGCGGCGTAGGCGTCGGCGAACATGTGGGAGGCATCGGCGGTGACCACATCGGCGGCGACCACATCGGTGCGCACGGTTTCGGACTCCACCAGCACGTCGTGCATCGCTTCGACAGGTACGGGCCGGGATACGGCTACGGGTACTACGGTTATCCCGATTGCTACGACTGGTACTACCGGCACCCCTACAGCCCCTTGCCGCTGAGCTGTAGCTGAACCCGCAGCGCAAGCTGCGCGCAGGCTGTCGGTTCGGAGGACGTTTTCCTGGTTTCTTCAAACGTCCTCCGGACCGATCCCCCAATAGCCCAAAGATATCGCGTGGACTTCGCGCCACGCGTTGTCGTGTCGGTTGAACGGTACTGGAGACCACATGAAACGCTTCCTGATGATCACGGCAGCCTCTGCCTTGCTGTGCGGCCCGGCCTTTGCGCAGCAGGCCGCGGTGATGCCGATACCTTCGCTCTCGGCCACGTCGCCGCTCGGCATGGTGCCAAGCGCGCCAGTCGGCGGCACCGGCATCCCCTTGGGCGCAACGGAAATCGCCTCACCCGGCGTGAGTCCCGCGCCGGCCGACCAGACCGGCACAATCGGCAGCACCGTGTGCTCGACGATCGGCACGGCACCGTCGACGATGTTCGGATCGGCTGCGACCTTCGACGGCGGCGGCGTGGCGGTCGGGACGGTCACACCGCAGAGCACGATGTCCGCGATGCCGATGGCGGGAGCGCCAAATTCGTCAGGAATGTCGTCATCGGGTATTCCGCCGACATCGGCCCTGATCGACACCTCGGGTACATCGAGCATGTGCGGCGCAGGCTCGGGCAATCTTGCAGCGTCATCGACGCCGATGTCTCCGGTGGCGCCGGGCGGCGTGGCGCGCACTGGCATTCCGATGGGCTCGACCGAGCTCGGCAATCTTGGGATTAGCTCCGCCGCGATGGTGCCAACCATCACCGTCGGACCCACCATCAGCACCATCGCGCCGACGGTCCCGACGGTGCCCGCCGTCACGCTGCCGACACCGAACACGACGGCCGTCGCCGCGTCCACCGACGCCATCACAGGGATACCGAACATCACAGGGGCGCCGAACACGATACCAGGCCTATCAACCGCCGCCACGATGTTCCGTTGAGCGGAAACCCACGCGCGAGAAGCAGCCATGAAAATGAAATTTGCAATACCTGCAGTCCTTTTCGGTGCCGTCGCCGCCGGCGGCCTGCTCTATTTCACGCACGCCGACGTGTTCAAAGCCGCTGTCGCGGCCGCGCCGCCACCTCCGGTTCCGGTCGTGGCCGGCGTGGTCGCGCAGCATGACGTACCGATCTACCAGAACGGCGTCGGCACCGTGATCGCGTACAACACCGATGTCGTGCGTGCGCAGATCCAGGGCCAGCTCATCAGCATCAACTTCACCGAAGGGCAGACCGTCCATGCCGGCGACCTGCTCGCGCAAATCGATCCGCGTCCCTATCAGGCCCAGATCGACCAGTTTGAGGGCAATCTGGAGCGCGATCAGGCCCAGCTCACCAATGCCCGCGCCAATCTCGCGCGTTACAACCAACTCGGCGACAAGGGCTGGGCCACGCCGCAACTGATCGAAACCCAGAAGGCGCAGGTCGGCCAGCTCGAGGCCGCGATCAAGACCGACCAGGCGCTGATCGAGGCGGCCAAGGTGCAACTTAGCTACACGCGGCTGACTTCGCCGATCGACGGCGTGGTCGGCATTCGCCAGATCGACGTCGGCAACATCATCAGCCCGACGACGGCCAACGGCCTCGTCGTCGTGACCCAGCTCGATCCCATCTCGCTGATCTTCACGCTGCCGGAAGGCGTGCTGCCGCAGATCCTCAAACAGCAGCAAGCGACCAAGACGCCGCTTCCGGTCCTCGCCTATAATCAGGATGACACCCTGCAGCTAGGCCGGGGCGAGCTCGCGCTGGTCAACAACGAGATCCTGCAGACGACCGGCTCTATCCAGCTCAAGGCAACCTTTCCCAACAAATCTCGTGAGCTGTGGCCGGGTGAGTTGGTGAATGCGCGGCTGCTGATCACGACCCGGCACAACGGGCTGACCGTCCCCGCTTCGGTCGTGCAGCAGGGTCCGAACGGCGCCTATGCCTATGTCATCAAGCCCGACAGCACGGTAGCGATGCGCCCCGTCAAGGTCGCACAGATCACCGACGGCGAGGCGCTGATCGATTCCGGCCTGAAAGCCGGCGAGCAGGTCGTCGTCGACGGACAATACCGGCTGCAGCCGGGCACACATGTCACGCCGCTGCACGGCGAAGCAGCCGAGGAAGCAGCGGCACAGCAAGCACAACAGGCGACGATCCCATGAACATATCCGCGCCCTTCATCCACCGGCCGATCGCAACGGCGCTCCTGCTGGTCGGCCTTCTGGTCGGCGGCCTCATCGCCTACCCGCTGCTGCCGGTCGCGGCGTTGCCGAACGTCAATTATCCGACGCTGCAGGTGACGGCGCAGTTGCCGGGTGCGGATCCGCAGACCATGGCGGCGTCGGTAGCGACGCCGCTCGAACTCCAGTTCGGGCAGATTCCGGGTCTTCTCCAGATGACGTCGGCGAGCGCCCTCGGCTTCACCCAGATCACGCTACAGTTCGATCTGAACCGCCAGATCGACGGAACGGTCAGCGACACGCTGTCGGCGATCAACGCCGCAAGTCCGTTTCTACCGCCGGGCATCCCCTACCCGCCCACCATCCGCAAGGTCAATCCGGCGGACACGCCAATCCTGGTGCTCGGTCTCACATCGGACAGCCTGCCGCTGACCACAGTGGATGCGTACGCGGAAAACATTCTGCTGCAGAAGATATCGCAGATTCCGGGCGTCGGCCTCGTCGGCATCGGCGGCCAGCAGAAGCCCGCCGTGCGCGTGCAGCTCGATCCGCAGGCGCTTGCCGCGCGCGGCATCAATCTCGAGGACGTCCGCACGGCGCTCGGCCAAGCCAATGTCGATTTGCCGAAAGGCACGCTCAACAGCCCACGCCAGACCTATACGCTGAACACCAACGATCAGCTCTTGAAGGCGGAGGACTACGCCAATCTCGTGATCGCCTACCGGAACGGCTCGCCGGTCCGAATCCGCGACGTCGGTCGCGCCGTCAGCGCGCCGGAAAACGACCTGATCGCCGGCTGGTACAACAACCGGCGCGCGGTCATCCTGGCGATCCAGCGCCAGCCCGGTGCCAACGTCATCGACACCGTCGAGCGGATCAAGGCAGAGATGCCGGTGCTGCAGGCCTCGATCCCGCCCGCGATCAAGGTCAACGTCATCTCCGACCGCACCGATACGGTCCGCGCATCCATCCACGACGTTCAGTTCACGCTGATGCTGACGGTTGCGCTGGTGGTGATGGTGATATTCATCTTCCTGAGAAACTTCTGGGCGACGGTCATCCCGGCGGTCACCGTTCCATTGTCGCTGATCGGCACGCTCGCTGTCCTCTACGAGCTCGGCTACAGCCTCGACAACCTGTCGCTGATGGCGCTGTCGATCGCCGTCGGCTTCGTGGTCGACGACGCCGTGGTCGTGATCGAGAACATCGTGCGGCACATGGAAGGTGGCGCCACGCCATTCGAGGCGGCGCTGAAGGGCGCCGGCGAGATCGGATTCACCATCATGTCGATCACGCTGTCACTGATCGCGGTCTTCATTCCGCTGTTCCTGATGGGCGGATATGTCGGGCTGCTGTTCCGCGAATTTGCCGTCACCGTCAGCGTCGCCCTGGTGCTGTCGCTCCTGATCTCGCTGACCTTGACGCCGATGATGTGCGCGCGGCTGCTCAAGCCGGAAAACAGGACGCATGGACGGTTGTTCCGCATCCTCGAAGGTGGCTTCAGTTCACTACTCGGAGCCTACGAGGCCGGTCTCAAGATCGTGCTTCGTCACCGCTTCATCACCCTGTTGACGATGTTTGCGACCATCGGGCTGACCGGCTATCTCTACGTCGTCATTCCCAAAGGCTTCTTTCCGCAGCAGGACACCGGGCTGATCATCGGTCTATCCGAAGCCGCGCAGGATATTTCCTATTCTGCGATGACCGAGCGCCAGCAGGCGCTGCTCAATGCCATCACGCGGGATCCGGCCGTCGCATCCGTCGGCTCGGCGATCGGCGCCGGCGGCGGCAACACCACGGTCAACAATGGCCGCATCTATATTGCGCTCAAGCCCTACAAGCAGCGCGATAGCATGGAAACGGTGCTCGCCCGCCTGCGTGCCAACCTGGCCAAGATTCAGGGCATCACGCTCTATATGCAGGCCGCGCAGGACATCACCATCGGCGGACGCGTCTCGAAAACCCAGTATCAGTACACGCTGGGCGATGCCGATCCCGGTGAGCTGAATCACTGGGCTGCGCTGTTCCTCGACAGGATCAAGAAGATCCCCGGCATCACCGACGTCGCGACCGACCAGCTCAATTCCGGCCCCCTGCTCGACATCTCCATCAAGCGCGAGGTGGCTTCGAGCTACGGCATCCTGCCCTTCACCATCGACAACACGCTCGATGACGCCTTTGGCCAGCGCATCGTATCGACAATGTACACGACCCTGAACCAGTACCACGTGATCATGGAGGTCAATCCGAAATTCCAGTACTCGCCCGAGGCGTTGACTGGAATCTATGTCAAATCCTCAGCCGGCCAAGAGGTGCCGCTATCGACGCTGGTCGACAGTGTGGTCAAGGTCGCCCCGCTCGTGGTCAATCACCAGGGACAGTTTCCGTCGGTGACGATCTCCTTCAACCTGCTCCCCGGCACGGCGATCGGCCAGGCGACAAGCGCCATCCAGAATATCGAGAAGCAGCTCGGCAAACCGCTTTCGCTGCAGACCAGCTTCCAGGGCAACGCACAGGCGTTCGGCGATTCCCTATCGACAACGCCGATCCTGATCGTGGCGGCGCTGTTCGTGATCTATCTTATCCTCGGCATCTTGTATGAGAGCCTGATCCATCCCATTACCATCATCTCGACGCTGCCGTCGGCGGGGCTCGGAGCACTATTGTTGTTGATGGCGGTTCACCTCGATCTCAGCGTAATCGCGATCGTCGGCATCATCCTGCTGATCGGCATCGTCAAGAAGAACGGCATCATGCTGGTCGATTTCGCCCTGCATGTCGGCCAACAGGAGCGATTGTCGGCGGAAGACGCCATCTATCGCGCCTGCGTCATGCGATTCCGGCCGATCCTCATGACCACGATGGCAGCCATGCTTGCTGGCGTTCCCATGATGCTCGGCACCGGCGCGGGCTCCGAGATACGTCAGCCGCTTGGCTACGCCATCGTCGGAGGACTGGCCGTGTCGCAGCTTCTCACGCTGTATACGACGCCGGTGGTCTACATCTACCTCGACAAGCTGCAGGGCTGGCTGTTCGGCAAGAAGAAGCCGGCGATCGAGGACGGCGCCAAGCCGATGCCGGCCGAGTGACGGGAGTTCCGGCCGTTCACTGAGACGCGATGAGAACGATCAACTGTCAGGCCCTCTTCGGGTGTAAGGTCACAACCGAGCGCGAAGCTGCCTGTGCGCTCATCACCTCCTCGATGGCGGCCAGCAGCGCCGCCTGGTCGAACGGCTTTGAGATGCGCGGCAAGTGAGGCTGCGTCGAGCCGAGCAGTTCGGCATATCCTGTGCAGAGCACCACGGGCGTGCCGGGACGCTCGGCGGCCACTGCCTCGGCAAGCAGCAACCCGTTCATCCCCGGCATGGCGTAGTCGGTCACCACGATGTCAATCTTCGGCATTCGGCGCAGAAGCTGGACTGCCTCCTCGCCGGAGCGCGCCTCGATCACGGCGTGGCCGAGATCGTCGAGCATCGCAGCGACACTGTCGAGGACGAGAAGATCATCGTCGACGACCAGCACGGAAAGGGGGCGGCTGCCGCGGGGCGCGGAACGCGACGGCTCCGCCGCATGGGGCACCGGCAGCTTTTCGTCCTGAGAGGCGGGCAGCCAGATCTCGGCCGTGGTCCCTTCGCCGATGCGGCTCTTCAGCCGCAACACGCCTCCGGACTGTTCGGCCAACCCTTTCACCATCGAGAGGCCGAGGCCGGTTCCCTTACCGACGCCCTTGGTCGTAAAGAACGGCTCCTGCGCATGCTTGAGCGTCTCCTCGTCCATGCCGCATCCGGTGTCGCTCACCGAGAGCGCGACGTATCGTCCCTCGGCAAGGCCATCGATGGCATACTCTTCGCGGGCAGCGATGCTGATGACCCCGCCACTGGCCGCGATCGCATCGCGCGCATTGACGGCGAGGTTGAGGATCGCGAGCTCGAGCTGGTTGGCATCGACCTTCACCTTCGAAAGCTCGATCGGAAAACGAGTCTCGACCCGGATGGCTGGATCAAACTTCAGGAGAGCCGCCATTCCGCGCACCAGCTCCGGGACATCCACGACGACGGGCTTGAGGTCCTGCTTGCGTGCGAACGCCAGCATGCGCTGGGTCAGCGAGGCGCCGCGCAGCGCACCTTGAATCGCGTTATCGAGCAGCCGGTGAATCCGGGGATCTTCCGGCTGGAGGCGCTTCTTCGCCAGTTCGAGGCTGCCCAGGATCACGGCGAGTATGTTGTTGAAGTCGTGGGCGACGCCGCCGGTAAGCTGTCCGACAGTCTCCATCTTCTGCGATATCACGAGCGCATCGCGCGTGCGCTCCAGCGCTTCCTGGGCTCGGCGCCGCTCCGTCACATCGCGCACGATCTTGGCGAAACCGATTGCCTCGCCACGCTCGTTTTGCACCACGCGTATCGTCTCCTCGGCCCAGAAGCGGCTGCCATCCTTGCGAACGCGCCAGCCCTCGCCTTCTGACTTGCCTTCCCGCTTTGCGTCGTGAAGCTCGGCATCAGGAACTCCGGACGCGCGGTCTTCCTCGGTGTGAAGGATGGCGTAGTGGGTACCTATGATCTCGTCGCCGTAGCCGATCAGCCGGCGCGCGCCGAGATTCCAGTTCGCCACCCGCCCTTCGGGGTCGAGCATGAAGATGGCGTGGTCGGCCACCCCCTCCACCAGCAGGCGAAACTTCTCCTCGCTTCGCCTGAGTGCCTCGGCTTCGCGATCGGCACGTTCTGCCGAGGCGCGGTCGTACACGGCCGCGGCGAGCCCGATGACGAGGACGATGATCGTGGTGCCGGCGACCAGGAACGCGAGCGGCGCTTGCCCAACCGCGCCGTGGACTGCGCGGCCAAGAATGGCATCCGTGGCAACGAAGGAGGAGCCCCGCATGGCCGCGTAGTGCATCCCGGAGATCGCCAGGCCCATGATGGCGCCCGCCGATATGCGCTCGAGCACGCTCGTCGTGCGAAAGGCGAGCCACAGCGCAATGATGGACGCGCCGATCGCAATGGCGATGGAAAGCACAACCCAGAGGGGATCGTAGTGGATCGAAGCCGCCATCCGCATGGCCCCCATGCCGGTGTAATGCATGCCGGAGATCGCAAGCCCCATTCCGATGCCGGAAATGATGAGCGCGTTCGACCGCTGACTAACGACGACGAACGCGGCTGCAGCGACCAAAATGGGAAGGGCAAGCGAGAGGAGCGTGAGGAGCGGATCGTAGGAAATTTCGACGCCGGGCAGGCTGAACGCCAGCATGGCGACGAAATGCATGGACCAGATGCCGCCACCCATGGCGACGGCTGCAGCCCCAAGCCAGCCCAGGCTGGCGGAACCGGAGGCAGCTCGCATGCGAGTCGCGAGATCCAGTGCCGTGTAGGAAGAAAGCGCGGCGATCAGGACTGACAGCGCGACAAGAACGGGGTCATGGGTGCCTGGATGGTGATGCATTCCGTTGATGTCGCAAGGGAAGCATCTCAATAGCACCGTTCTTGCAGCCGTGCATTGTTCCCGCGCCGAATGGCAATTGAGGGTGCCGAACTCGGCGGAGCGCCTGCCCGGGACCGGAGGGATCGAACTTCCGAACGGCGGAATCGAAATCCGCCAAATTATCCAATGATTTCAAGGCGTTTTTGGAAAAAAAGCTCAAGACGGCCGTAGCCTTTCAATAGCGTGGCAGCCGTTTCCAAATAGAAGCAGTCTCCACAGAGGATCGGTCCCGGCAACATCAGGGAGCGACTGCGCTGAATGGCCTGCGCGCGAATCAATGACTCTAGACCTATGGCTCTAGCAACCGCCGCGGCCGACATTCGCTGACAATGGCCGTTTGACGAGTTGGTGCCCCGTGGGGCGGCCTGGCACCTGGCGATGGATCGTCGTTCAGCCGTGATACGCAAACAGCTCGATTGGGTCGTTGAAGCCGCGCACCGGATATTCCCCGACGCGTTCGAGATCGAAATCGTTTTCGACGAAATCAGCGAACGCGCGGGATAGCAGCACGGTTTTTCCCAACTGTTTGGTGAGGGCTTCGAGACGCGAAGCCATGTTGACCGCAGGACCGATGACCGTGAAGTCGAGCCGGCTGCGCGACCCGATATTGCCGTACATGACATCACCGACGTGGACGCCGATGCCGTAATTCAGCGGCTCACGACCGGTTTCGCCGTTTTTTTCGTTGAGGGCAAGCATGGCCTGACGGGCTTCAGCCACGGCATGCAGCAGATTTGCACAGGCCGATGGCTGGCTCAGCGGAAAAATGGCAAGCAGGCCGTCGCCGATGAATTTCAGTATTTCCCCGCCGTGTCTGGCAATCGGCTCCGACATCGCATCGAAATAGCCGTTCAGGAGATCAATAACGTCATCGCGCGGCCAGTTGTCGGAGATCCTGGTGAAATCACGCAGATCGCAGATCATGATGGCAGCGCGTACCGTCGTCCCGCTGCCCCGCCTGGTGGCGCCGGCTAGAATGAGCTCGCTGGCATGCGACCCGACATAGGTTTCGAGCAGCGTTCGCGCCAACCGGTTCTTGACACGGATTTCGCTGACCAGCGCCAGAACCGGCAACAGTTCTAACAGGCTGGCGATATGCGCATCGTCGAAACCTCCTGGCCGGTCGGTTGCAAAGGTCACGATATGCCGCTTACCGAGCGTATGATACAGCGGCCACGCCACATAATCAGTCAGGCCTTTCGCCCGCATCTCGTCAAAGACGGCATGCTTGCGGCCCAGTGACGGGTCCCGTTCGAGATTTTCGCGCACCTCGGAGGCACCGTCATGGACTTCGTTGGCGGGACTGCCGATGTATTCGGATCGCTCCCTGACGTCGTAGTCGACCCTCGCAATCTCCGCCTCGCGCATCCCGTCGGCCCACATGATCCGTGCGCCAAGCCATTGCGGATGGTGGATCAGGATATGAAGCGACGCCCGCTTGACCGGTATGCCTGCTCGCTGGAGCCGGATACACAGCTCAGCGAAAATATTGTCAATGAAGCGCTCATCACGCGTGCCGTTTGTCAGCCAGTGCAAGACGTCCCGGTCAGAACACGCGGTAACGGGATCGATTTTTGGCGGCGCGTTCATATCTTGCTCCTGAGCAGTGACCTGGATCGACGGTACAGGATATGTCGTGTCCTCGCGCGACCTCGTCAACGGAGCCCGCCGCAATCTGCTTGTGCGCATCGGGTTGCCGGCGAGTTGTCGCGTATCCGGCGCGAGAGGGCGCCGCGGTCGTGCCGGGCTTGCGCTTTGAGCCCTAACTGGAGCTGGAGGGATCGAACCTCAGAATGGCGGAATCAAAATCCGCTTGATTATTCAACGATCTCAAAGCGCATTTGGAAGAAATTCAAAAAATGCGCCCTAGCAATTTCAATAGCTTGGCACTCGTTTCCAAATGGGAGAAGCAGTCCTTCGTTGGGCAACTCAGCTCCAAGAATGATCATCAAGATCTCTGGTCGCTCAGGCCAAGCTCCTTTCCGGGCACGCGTCCAGACATCAAGACGCGGGTCCCTAATGCTTCCTGCGGAACACGCTGCTTCGAAGTAAACAAGGTAGTGACGAGCCCTCGCATGTTAGGTGGGCTTCCAGAGCCGCTGGCACGCCACCCAGAATAAAACTACGAACTCTTATGTGGTTGAAATTGCGATATAATCCAGACTGCAGCCGGAGGCCATAAGCGCGTACCGCGTAGCGGTAGGTTCAAATCGTGGCCTGATGATCGTGCAGGGGCATGTGGGTCCGCGGAGCAAACCACCATTGAGTACGCAAACCGAGATTTTCCGGCGCCTCGTACGCGACCATATGCGACCGCCGCCTGTTCGTGTTGCACCGGGCACGACGGTGGGCGAGGTCGTAAGCCTGATGACGGCGACGCCCGCGTCCTGTGCCGTCGTCATCGATGCTGCGGGCCGCCCCAGGGGCATCGTGACGGAACAGGACGTCGTGCGCCGGATCGCGTGGCGTACGGAGCCCGATCAAGGCGTCGAGTCGGTGATGACGGCGCCGGTAGTCGTGACGGGGGCCGACGACTACCTTTTCCAGGCCGTCGCCTTGATGCGCCGTAGCAAGCTTCGGCATGTCCCCGTCGTGGACTGGAGCGGAGCGATGATCGGCATGCTCGCCTTGGACGAAGCGCTCGCCTCTTTGTCGAGCGAGAGCATGTCGCTCATCGAGCAGCTCACGCACGAGGAGAGCGTCGAGGGCCTGCACCTCATAAGGAAGGCACAGGCCCAGCTTGCCAGCGCACTGTTGGACAACAACGTTTCGGCGCCGGAGGTGCAGTCGCTGCTCACGGAAATCAACAACGATATCCACCGGCGTGTCTTGAGGCTGGTCGAAGCGGCGATGCGCGACGACGGCTGGGGGGAGCCTCCTGCGCGGTTCGCTCTCATTATCATGGGGTCGGGCGGGCGCGGCGAAAACTTTCTGGCGCCCGACCAGGACAACGGCTTCATCCTCGCTGACGACGTCGTCGGCCAGGGCAAGCGTGCGGACGCATATTTTCTGGAGCTTGCCGAGCGCATGACGCGGATGCTTGACGCGGTCGGTTTTCGCCTCTGCGTCGGCGATGTCATGGCCACCAATCCCGTCTGGCGCAAGCGCCTGTCGGATTGGCGCCGGCAGATCGACAACTGGATCAGGCGGCGCGAGTCCGAGATGCTGTTGAACTGCGATATCTTCTTCGATTTCCGTCATGCGTTCGGCGATCCCGCACTCTCAAGCGAGCTCCGCGCCCACGTCACCGCAGTAACGTCGGAGTCCCCTCAGTTCCTCCGACACCTGTTCGCCATCGAAGCCGAGCACAAGGTGGCACTCGGCTGGTTCGGACGCTTGCGCAAGGAGTACCATGGGGAGTATCGGCAGGGTGTGGTGAACCTGAAGCTTCGTGGAACGCTTCCGCTCGTGGAAGGTACGCGGCTGCTTGCGCTTAAAGCCGGCATTCCGGCCACGTCGACTCTCACCCGGCTTGACTGCCTCAAGGAGAAGGGAGCCATCAGCGCTGGAGACCATGAGGATCTTGCCGACGCCTTCAGGCATATGACCCGTCTCTTGCTGCGCCAGCAGCTGAAGGACTTCAAGGCCGGGCGCAAGATCACCAACTATGTCCCTGTGGCTGATCTCTCACAACGCGAAAACAAACATCTCGTGGCGTCTTTCCGCGCCATCGAAAACCTGCGTGCAACACTGAATATGGAATTCGCGGAACGCTCGCTCTAGCTGGCGAGCAACTCGCCACGTTGCGGTCAAGTGACTTCGCGAGCGGCCGTGGCCGGGTGGGAGAGCTCGGCCGAAGAGGCGGCCGAAGGGATGCGGACGAAAAAAGTCGCACCCTTGCCGAGTTCGCTCTCGACCCAGATGGTGCCCCCGAAGCGCTCAAGGATATGCAAACTGATCGGCAGCCCCAGACCGGTGCCCTGCGGCTTGCCGATCAATGTGTCGCCCGCCTGGCGGAACCGCTCGAAAATCTTCTTGTGATCCTCCCTGGCGATGCCGACACCATTGTCATGCACGCTGATCAGGACGGACCCCGCTTCTTCTGCTCGCCCCACAATGGTTATCAAACCATTGTCCTTGTCGCAGAACTTGACCGCATTCGAAATCAGATTGACGAGCACTTGCGTGATCCGATCGGCGTCAACGAGAATCCTCGGCAGATCCTCGGCCACGCGGCACTCAAGCTTGATGCGGGGGTTCTTGGCGAACAGGCCGGCCGTTGCGGCGAGCGCGTTGTCGATCACCTTCCTTGGCTCGATCCTAGCCAGTTGCCAGTCCGTCTGGCCCGCCTGCATCTTGGCGAGATCGAGGATGTCGTTGACAAGCCTGGTCAGCCGCTCGGTTTCCTGAACGATAGTACCGAGAAACATCTTGCGCTGCTCGACGGGAATGTCCGGATTGTCGTGCACGATCTCACTGAAGGAGCGGATCGAGGTGAGCGGTGTCCTGAACTCATGGCTGATCGTCGAGACGAAGTCGTCTTTCATCTTGTCGAGCTCCTTGAGCCGCTCGTTAGCGGCCCTGAGCTCGGCCGTCGCCGCCTCGAGCTGCTGCGACTTCTCCTCCAGTTGACGGCTGTAGACAACGAGTTGAGAAGCCTCATCGAGGATCTGCATGACCTCATCGATGTCGTGCATCTCCTCCCTCAACACTGAGGCGATCATAATCCGCGCGGAGGCCGCGCCAATGGCGCCGGCGAGTTGCCGCTCCGCGTAATGCACGATGTCCGCGTCCGCCGCATGCGCATCGTCGAGCCGGCGCTCTCGGTCGCGCTCGAAGCGCTGGAAGGCTTGATCCGTCAAGGTCTCACCGATGAAGCGATTGGAGAGGCGACGGAGGTCGCCAATAGTGGCCCTGCCGCGCCAAATGCGCGCGCCCTCGGACGGCTGCTTGAAGATGTCCACGAACTGTACGGCCTGGCTGCGCTCGATCATGGTCTGCGTCGTCATAAGCGATACAGCGGCATAAAGTCCGATATTGATCACCATGGTCCAGAACAGGGCGTGCGCGATGGGATCGAGGCCGGAAAGCCCGAGCAACGCATAGGGACTGAACAGTGCAAGCCCCCATGGGCCGTCCTGCACGAAGCTCTCCGAGATCCACCCCGATCGTGCGAACGAAGGCAGCAGCAGGGTGTAGATCCACACCAGGAACCCGGCGCTCATTCCAGCCATAGCGCCGAGGCGGGTCGCTCCCTTCCACAGGATGCCGCCGAGGATAGCGGGCGCGAACTGTGCGGCAGCGACGAATGACATCAGCCCGATGGAGACGAGCGCGTAGGATTCGCCGATCAACCGGACATACGCATAGCCGAGCAGGATCACGAAGATGATGGCGCTGCGGCGGATGGCGAGCATGAGGCCAGACAGATCCTTGCGCTCCGAGAGATGCAGTCGGCCGAAGCGCAACAGCAGGGGCATGACGAGATCGTTCGACACCATGGTGGCCAGGGCAATGGTTTCGACAATGATCATGCCCGTTGCCGCGGAGAGGCCGCCGATGAATGCGAACAACGCGATGGTCCAAAAATGCTCGGCCATCGGCACGGTCAACACGAAGGTGTCGGTATCGACCGTATTTCCGGGAAAGTGGAGGAGCCCGCCAAAAGCGATCGGCAAGACGAAAATGTTGATGAGCAACATGTAGACCGGGAACAGCCAGATGGCCTTCTTGATGTGGCGCTCATCCACATTCTCGACCACCAGCACCTGAAACTGGCGCGGCAGCAAGACAATGGCTGCCATCGAGACCAGCGTCAGCGAAATCCAGCTCGTGTACCCGCCGGCTGCCTCGAGCGTAAAGAGACGCGCGAGGGCTGGGTCGGTGGCCGCGCGCGAGAACACTTCGCCGAAGCCGCCATAGATGCCGAAGGTGACGAATAGCCCAACCGCCAGGAAAGCGAACAGCTTGACCACCGACTCGAAGGCAATCGCCGCCACCATGCCTTCATGACGCTCGCTGGCGTCGATGTGCCGCGTGCCAAACAGGATGGCAAATGCGGCCATGATCACCGCGACGTAGAGCGCTGTGTCCTGCAGGACCGGAGTCGAGCCAAGCTTGGCCGGCATCACGATGTCCGGGTAGTGCTGGAGCACGGCGAAGCTCGTCGAGATCGCCTTCAGCTGCAGCGAGATGTACGGCATGATGCCGACGACCGCGATGATGGTCACCAGTCCGCCCAGAAAGGAACTCTTGCCATAGCGCGAGGCAACGAAGTCGGCGATCGAGGTAATGCGATTGACCCTTGCTGATGCGTATGATCTTGCGGATCAGAAACCAGCCAAGGATGAAGGTCAGCGTCGGGCCAAGATAGATGGGCAGGAAACTGACGCCGGAGGACGCGGCCCGTCCGACGCTGCCGTAGAAGGTCCAGGCTGTGGCGTACACGGCAATGGACAGCGCAAAGATGTAGGGGCTCGCGATAATGCTCCGACCCTGGTCCGCGCGGCGGTCGCCATAGTAGGCGATGGCGAACAGGATCGAGAGATACAGGAAGGAGACCGTGACTATGACGTACCCGCCCAGCATGGCTCAGGCTCGCGGTCTGCGGTTGGGACCCTGGTCGGAATTCGGGCCAGGCTCGCTTTCGGCAATCTCCTCGTCGGGGTCCGGCCGCTCGACGATCAAGCCCGTGAGGGCGATCAGCGACGCCCATGATAAAAATAAATAGAGGTAAAGCGACGGTATCCCGCCCACTAAGGTGGCCTTGTCGAAGGCGCCGATCAGCGGCGGTGTGAGCAGAAGCAAACCGAACAGGAACAAGCCGATCAAGCGCTCGCCGGTCAATCCTCGCCTTGGCATGGTATCACCTCGATGTGCGCTTCGCTGCGTCCTTGCCGCGACAGCGCGGAATCATATGAGTTGCGCCTGCTGACGGCGATGCTCCATCATCCGGCTGGAAATCCTGGCAGCCTGACCGAGCGTCTCGATCCCGCGGGCTCTCAACAGATCCAGGAGCTTTACGAAGATCGCGGCCGTGGTCATGGCGTCGCCGATTGCGGTGTGCCTGCGAATGACCTCGACACCCAGTCGTTCAGCAGTGGCAGTCAGCGAAAAATCGGACACATCCGGCTGCAGATACACGGACAGAAGCAGAGCATCGAGCACCGGGTTGTCAAATTTGACGCCTGCCTGCTCGGCCCCGTTCTCGAGGAATTTCATGTCGAAGGCGGCGTTGTAAGCGACGAGCACGGATTCACCGATGAAGGACTTGAATTGCGGCAAGACGACTTGTGCTGGGGGCTTGTCGCGTACCATGTCGGTGGTGATGCCGTGAATTCGCGTCGTGCTGGCGGGGATATCGCGACTCGGATTGACCAGTCGCTCGAACGTCTCGCCCGTCAGAATGCGGCCATTAACCACACGAACTGCTCCGATCGAGATCAGCTCATCACCCTCGTCGGGCCTTACGCCGGTGGTCTCGGTGTCGAATACGACCAGGTCGAGCTTGCGCAACGGCGTGTCCCTGATTGCCTCAGTCGGAAGAGCAAACAGGTCGAAGTCGTATAGCTCCGGCATCGGCACAACGCGGTCCCGGCGTTCCCGGGCGGGCGGCTCTACGGCCTTCCTCAGCGGCAATCTGAGGCACGTGCGCCCCTCCGGCAGCACCTGGCTCCATAGCTCGCTGCCATGCTGCTCCACGATCTCGCGGACTGTGCGGTTGCCGATCGTACCCTTCAGCGGCTCGGCCAGCCAGACTTCGATGATCGCCGAGGCGAGCGGCGCGCCGTCCCAAACCACCTCGACGTAGACGTATTTGTCTTGCACCACGGCGCCGATATCGAAGGCGGCTTTCGCCGTGTGCCTGGCAACGGCGCGGATCAGATGCTCGAGCGCCAGCACCAGCGAGTGACTGTCGGCATGAATCCAGACCGGCACGCCCACGGGCGTGACCTGGATGCCGTCGGCGTCTGCCAAATGCCTGCGGACGGCGCGGAACAGATCCAACGAGTAAATGTCGGCCAACTGCCACTGACCCGTCGCAAGGCGTTCGTAACGCTGCGCAACGTCGGTAAAGCTCCGATTGAGCGCTTCGACCTCCTTGCCAACGACGTCTTGAAAGACGCGGCGCTCGCTCGCTTCGAGCTCCCCCGCCAGCATCTCGGTCGCGGCGCGCAAGCTTGCAAGCGGCCGTCGCCATTCCATGGCGACCTCGCGCAGAAGCGCATCGCGCTGGGCCACGTTTTCGAGTTCGGCGCCGACATCGGCAAAGGTCAACACGTAGCCTGAGGCACGGCCCGAAGGTTCGCGCACCAGGCTGAGCCTCGCCTGCAGCAAAGTCGCAAGGTCGACCGACGCACAGACGAAGCGGCGCGTCGTGGAATCGAGCGTCGATTCTCCGGTGGACCGGGCTTCATCGCCGGCTGCGTCCTCTGACCGTTGCAGGAGCAGCTCAAGCGTCAATAGCACGGGCTCTCGCGTCAGCACGCCAAACAATGAGCGGGCAAGTCCAAGCGTATCGCGCGCGTTGAGTATCCGGGCGGCGGCTTGGTTGTAGAGGAGTATGCGGTGCTCGAGATTGCAGACGATCACACCTTCGGAGAGATCGAGCAGGATGGCCTCGAGCCGGCTCTTCTGTTCCTCCGCACGCCGCGTGGCAGCATCTACGGCCTCCTGTGTCTCGCCACGCGCGGCTCGGAGCGCGCCGAGTATTTTTTCGACCGCCGTTGCAAGCCCATCGAGCAAGTGGCCGCGATCGACCGCGAGCGGTCGATCGACGCGTATCTGCGACTGCATCAGCAGTTCCCGCTTCAGAGCGGCCAGAGGCTTGAGGAGCTTGACATGCAGCAGCGCCCAAGCCAGTCCAACCAAAGCGGCGACGACGGCAAATGCGATGGACATGTAAGCGCCGACCGCTCCGCCACCTTGCACCGCCTGCCACAGCGCAACGCCGGACACAGCGAAGGCGGCAAGCGCCAATGCTGCGAGGAGGATTGGTATCGCAACGGCAGCCTGCATCGCACGCCCTTGTTGCCCGGTTACTTGGCCGGCCCGATCCAAGCGGTGACCCGTTCAACGACCTCGCGCGTCGAGAACGGTTTGGTGATGTAGTCGTCGGCGCCCAGCGCCAAGCCCTTTTCGCGTTCGATGTCGCGGCCCTTGGCTGTCAGCAGGATGACACGCACCGCCCGCCACTCTGGATTGGCCCGGATGGCCTCGCACACGTCGAAACCGTTGCGCTTCGGCATCATGACGTCGAGGAGCACGAGATCCGGCCGCGCCTTGGCTATCTCCGCGAGCGCCTCCTCGCCATCGCGGGCGAGGCGAACTTCGTAGCCGGCCTTCTTCATCAGGAACTCGAGGGACAGCAGGATGTTGGCCTCGTCGTCGACCACGAGCACGCTTTGCGGCATTGCATCCTCCAGAGGTCGCCTTGCTCGACCGCGCGAGAGCGCGGCAAGCGAAAAGTGCGCTCTGCCCAATTCCGCGCCACCTACCTAGAGCATGATCCCGAAGAGCTTCCCCTCGACGTGGTCGGGGGTGGGTACCGGTTTGCCGAAAGGATCATGCTCAATCAAAAACCTGGGGGTGCGATCGCGAGTCCATCTATTCCCGTCCGCTCTAGCGCAGCAGGTACATGGCGACGACAGCCACAGCTGCTCCGATCGCAGCCCATGTGAACTTGGCACCGAGGCCTTCGATGGGATTCCACTCGAAGTAGCGCTCTTTGTTTTCTTGCCAGATATCCCTTTTCATCGGTTCCTCCGTTTTGCTCTCGCCCTCCCAAAACCTCAGCCGAGCCCCGCCCGATGACACAGCGACCCGCCGATCGTGCAGCAAGTCAAACTGCTGGCCACCAAGGTCGCGCGAACTGACTTTACATCCTCCGCCCCTTCTTGTCCTTGCCCACTCTTTTTCGAATCCTGGACATCCGGCAGGAATGCTGCGGTGCCGGGCGTGCGAGGCGGCCGCATGGCTTTGACCTTCGTTGGACCGGGCAAGTCGCACCTGCAGGAAGGCTTATTTCCACCGGTTGCTGCACCGCGAGAACGCCTGCGCCTTCGAAACGCGGGCCAGCCGTGCTTCATCTTTGGCAGAGAGCGGCTTCGACAGCCCGATCGTGTCAGGGCCGGCGCCTATGAACACCGTCATGGAGCGAGAAGAAAAATTGGCGCTCCCTGGGCATCCGTGATAAGATAATGAATTCAATGCCTTACGGGATTGTTTGGGTTGGAAATGCCTCATTGCGTTTCAAGGCGTTTTGGAATGGCCGCCCAAACTGGAACGAGGGGAAACTTCGACTCATCTTCGATGGTTAAACATTTGAATGATCAGGTGGCGTCTTTGCTGTCCTTCTCGCGCGGCCATCAGGCCATGCTGCCGATCGTGTTTTCAGATTGAGGACGGCGGTTCGCGCTCGCGGGTCGGCGCGCTAGGGTCTCGTAGCCTGATGCTCCCGCAGTTCGTCCCGACGCGTGCGGTACTCCCGTTCCAGCGCCTCGATATGACCCAGGACATTCTCCAACTCCTCGCGCGCGGAGCCGTCCCGCACCTCGCCCAGCCATTGCGCGAATTCCGAGCGCAAGGTGAAAAGAAGTTCAAGGCAGCCGTTCACTTCATGCAGTTCGCGTTCCTGATCCGACACGCTCGCGCCTGACATGTGCCACCACCCTATTTCACCGCCCCCACCGTAAAGCCGGCCACGAAGCGGTCGACGAAGAGATTGTAGATGATTGCGATGGGAACGCTTGCGATCAAGCAGGCGCCCATCATCGAGCCCCAGAAATAGACGTCGCCGCGCACCAGGAAGGTCGGCACGCCGACGCTGACAGTGTAGCTCGATGCGGAGGTGATGAAGGTGACGCCGTAGACGAATTCCTGCGTCACCAGCGTGAAAGCGAAGATAACCGCGGTCAGCACGCCCGCGAGCGAGATCGGCATCACCACCTTGAGGAACGCACCGAGCCGCGAAAGCCCGTCGATCATCGCCGCATCCTCAAGATCGCGTGGGATCGCCTTGAAGAATCCCATAAGCAGCCAGGTGCAGAACGGCACCGTGAAGCTCGGATAGACGAGTACCAAGGACCAAAGCGAATCCTGCAGGCCAAGCGTCGCGATGATGCGCGCGAACGGGATGAACAAGATGGTTGGCGGCACGAGATAGGTGAGGAAGATAGCGATGCCGAGCGTCTGCGCCCAGGGGCCGGTCATGCGCGCCAGCGCGTAGCCCGCCGGCACCGCCAGTACAAGCGTAATAAGAACGACCGCGATCCCCACCACGCCGGTATTGATCAGCCATTGCAGATACTGGGTGTCCTGAAACAGCACGGCGAGATGCTCGAGCGTCGGCGGCTCGTTGAACAGGAACGGGTTCTTGCTGACGTCGTGCAGATCGATCGTGGTCTTGAACGTCGTCATCAGCATCCAATAGAACGGAAATGCGAGGAACGTGATGAAGAAGACCAGGATGCTGGCATGGCCGCCGGCCCTGGCGATGCGCACCAGCTTGAAAGGGCGGCGCGTCATCACGTCACCTCCGAACGCCGCGCAAGCAACAGGAACACGATCGCCACCGCCATCAATACCGGGAACAGGAACAGCGACACCGCCGCACCTCCCGCAAGATCGCCGCCCTGGATGCCTGTGAAGAAGGCCCAGGTTGCGAGCACTTGGGTCTGGTCGTAGGGGCCGCCGCGGGTGAGCAAGAACACCACGATCATGTCGGTGAAGGTGAAGATGATCCCGAACAGCACGGCGACGAGCGTGATCGGCAGCAGCAGCGGGAATGTGATCTGCAAGGTGCGGCGCCAGAAACCGGCGCCGTCGACAGCGGCGGCGTCATGAATGTCCTGGGGAATCGAGGTGAGCCCTGCAAGCAGGATCACGGTGGCGAGCGGCACGATGCGCCAGATCTGCACAACGATGATCGAGGCCATGGCGAGATTGGGCTGGCCAAGCCAGATCGGCCAATCGTTCGGTCCGAGAATGCGCAAGGCCTGCCCGGTCCAGTTGATCACCGAATAGATCGAATCGTAGATCCATAACCAGCCGATTGCACCAAGCGAAATCGGAGCGACCCAAGGCAACAGGATAAGCAGGCGCACCAGCCACTTGCCGCGGAAATCGGCACACAGCGCCATCGCAAGGATATTGGCGAAAACAAGCACGAAGAATTGCGAGACGATCGTGAAGATGAGGGTGTTCTTGAGCGCAGCCCAGAACGTGTTGGATACCACCACACGGCGGAAATTCTCGAGGCCCACGAAGTTCATGCTGCGGCTGCCGACGGTGACATCGGAGACGCTGTAGAACAGCGAGAGAAAAAACGGAAAGCCGACCAGCAATACGATGTAGAGGATCGCTGGCGCGAGCATCAGCGGCCACAACAGGCGCTCGTTGTCGGCAAGCCGCGTGCGCCAGCCCGCTTTCGCAGTGAAGGCGTTAGCGGTTGCCGTCGTCATCGCCCGATCCCGTCGATGTGCCGGCCGCTGTTCCGGTCGAAGCGATGGATCTCGCGCCTGCGCACCACGAAATCGTACCACTCGCCTGCGACGACTTCGGCGCGGATGTTGTTCGGCATCTTCGAGATCACATGCGCCTCGGCCGTCCTGCCTTCGAGCACGCCGTAGACCAGCCGATCGGCGCCCAGATATTCGACGCGGGTGACGCGGAAGGGAAAGCCGATGCTGTCGTCCGAATTGCCTACCTCGCGCGGCAGAAACGCCTCCGGCCGAAAGCCGACATAGGAGGCGCCCTCCTCCACCAGATTCATCGGCGGCGAGCCGATGAAGGTGGCGACGAAGGTGTCCATCGGCTTGCCGTAAATCTCCTGCGGCGTGCCGATCTGGATCACCTTGCCCTGGTTCAGCACTGCAATGCGATCGCCGAGCCCCATGGCTTCGGCCTGATCATGGGTGACGTAAATGGTGGTGGTGGCGAGGTCGCGCTGGAACTGCTTGAGCTCGTCGCGGGCGGAATTCCGCAACTTGGCGTCGAGATTGGACAGAGGCTCGTCGAGCAGGAACACCACCGGTTCACGCACCACCGCGCGTGCGAGCGCCACGCGCTGACGTTCGCCGCCGGAGAGCTGGCGTGGCTTGCGATCGAGGAAGCGCTCGATTCCGAACATGCGCGCGGCCCATTCCACCTTCTTGCGGATCGCGTCCCTTTGCATGCCGATCGCGCGCAGCGGAAACGAGATGTTCTTCGCGACTGTGAGATGCGGATACAGCGCGTAGCTCTGGAACACCATCGCGACATTGCGCGCGCGCGGCGGCAAGTCAGTGACGACGCGGCCGTCGATGACGATGTCGCCCGCAGTCGGCTGTTCGAGTCCGGCGATGAGCCGCATCAACGTGGTCTTGCCGCAGCCGGAGGGGCCGAGCAGGACGAGGAATTCGCCTTCGCGCGCGAGGAGGTCGATGCCGTCGACCGCGCGCACCTCGTCGAAATGCTTCGATATGTGCCGTGCTTCGACCGTCGCCATGAATGCCTCTCGGCTCTCTCGCGTCGGCGTCAAACGGGGCCGGGCCGCCGCCGGGCCCCACCGATCACAATACGCGCGCGATCAGATCATCCCGCGCTCTTTCCACTTTGCCCAGATCGCTTTCATCTTGGTATCGAGCTTCTTCAAGGCGTCTTCGGGCGTCTCCGCGCCGGTCGCCGCCTCGGCGAAGGCGGTGTTGAGCAGCCAGGTCTGGTACGTGTCGGAAATGGGCGCAGTGGAGTAGCCGGGATAGCCAATGTTGGTCGCCCAATCGAGCACGTCCTCGAGCACCGCGTACTTGTCCGGCGGCACCGCCTTCTTGTCGCTGGAGATGAGCTGCTTGAGATCTGGCACGGTCTGAGGGAAGCACGGGAAGTTGTAGAACTCGCTGGCCAGGAAGGCTTCCTTGAAGTTGGCAATGTAGTCGACCAGGAATTTCTGCGCGCCTGGGATATTCTCCGCGAACTTCCAGATCACGTAGCAGTCCATCACATGCTCGAGGCCCATGCGGCGCACAGGACCCTTGGCGGCCTTGGCAACGGCGATCTTCTCGTGAATCGCCATCTTCTGATTCTCTCCGGTGCGCGTCACCGAGATGGCGTTGAGCACCAGCGAGGAGCGTCCGGCGAGCATCTGCCGGTTGTTGGAGGAGGCATCCCAAGCCAGAACTTCTGGCGTCATGCAGTCCTCAAAGAGTCCCTTAACGAAGCGCAGGGCCTCCAGCGTGTTCTTGGAATTGATGGTGAGGTTGCCGGCCTCGTCCTGCTCATGCGCGCCGAATGAATACATGATCGCGCGCATGGCCACGCCGGTGTCGATCTCGGCGGAGAGACCGATGCCGACCGGAATACGGGTCTTCTCCTTGATCTTCTTGCCGCCGACACGAATGTCGTCCCAGGTGTCCGGCTTCATGCCAATGTCACCCCAGAGATCGGTGCGGTAGTTCACCGGGTCCGGCACGTAGCTGTCGGAGAGGGCGAAGTATCTCTTGGTCTTTGGGTTGTATGTGCTCTTGATGCCGAGTTCGATCGCCTTGCCATTCGCCTTTTCGCATTCAGCATAGACGTCGTTCATGGGTACAACCTGATCCTCGAACACCGAAGGCGGCATGAGGAGCATGAAGAGGTCGTGGCCCTTCTGGGCGGATACCTCTGCTGCGGCGCGCGACTCGAGAAGAGCAAGATTAATGTTGTCGACGATCACCTCGGTGTCGTTCTTCTTGCCCCATTCCTTGGTGTAGGTGTTGTTGAACCACCGGTCGTAACCGGGGACGAAGTGGCTCCATTGCAGGATTTTCAGTGTCTTGGCGGCCCGTGCAGGCGTGACATGGAAGAACGGGCCGATAGTTGCGGCGACGCCCGCGGCAGTCGCCGTCTTGATCGCATCGCGGCGCGATAGCCCACGATGAGGCTTCTGGCGTTCCATGGATGTCCTCCCTATCGGTACGTGAGCGGACTGCCGCTCGAGACCCCTTGGCTTGGGTCATTTTCATTCCGGCGCGTCCCTCGAACGGGACGGGCCTTCAGGCAGTGCCAACCGATAATTCCGGACTTGCTCAAATTAATTACGTGTTGAGGATGCTCCTTTCGCCGGTTGCTGACAAGCAACAGCCGACCGCAGACGCACCTGCTGCGGCGCCGCAAGACACGTCTCAAGACACGTCTATTGTCTCTGATGTGGGCCGCGCCAGGCTGCCTCCACCGTGTCACGCGCCCCGCCTCGACGATCACTGTCGATCCAGATGGCGTTGCCGGTTTTGGCCGGGCCATTCGGGAATTCATTCCCCGCTGGGAGATCCCGTTTTGGAAATCCTACATTGGGCCGCATCGAGATCGACGTCCACACCGTCCGCATTATCGGCGACAGATCACGGTGGAGCAGCATCGCTGGACCTGGACCAGCCAAGGCCACTACATCGATTCCTCGCGACTCCCTGATGTCGTCCAGGTAAGGGAGCCTGACCTAACGCTGACTGATGCCGTGAAAGGGGCTGGGTAGCTCTCTGTCCGGCGGGATGCCTGCGCCGTACCGTCGCGAACGTGCTCCCGATTGGGCCGATCGTTCGCAAGTGCAAACAGTGCCCGGTCGCGAACTCGCGGCACCAGTGGTCCACCAGCCGCGCTAATGCAGCCAAGACCTTAGTCTAAATTGTCGTGGGACCACACGATTAGATTTGACTTGCGGCCGAGAGATTCGAAGAATCAAGCTGCAAATTCAAAGCGGTCAGGTCAAACGGCCGAAAGGCCATCTGTGCATCGACGGATGACGAGAGGAGCGAGGTGTCCAGGCTTCTCGAGATAGACAATTTGCAAACCTACTTCTTCTCTGCGGCAGGTGTGGTCAAGGCCGTCGACGGTATCAGCGTCCACGTCGATCAGGGCGAGACGATCGCCGTCGTGGGCGAATCCGGATGCGGCAAGTCCGTCAGCGCGCTCTCGATCCTGCGGCTTGTCGCCGATCCTCCCGGCAGAATCATCGGTGGCAGTATTCGCTTCCAGAACAGGGACCTTCTCAAGCTGAGCGACGAGGAAATCCGCGAGGTCCGAGGCAAGGAAATTGCCATGGTGTTTCAGGAGCCGATGACCTCACTCAATCCGGTCCTGACGATCGGCCGGCAGCTCACCGAGACCATGGAGCAGCACCTCAACATGACCCACGATCAGGCGATCACGCGCGCGATCGAGTTGTTGGGCATGGTGGGGATATCGGATCCGGAGCGTCGCCTGAGGCAGTACCCGCACCACTTCAGCGGCGGTATGCGCCAACGCGTGATGATCGCCATGGCGTTGTGCTGCGAGCCCAAGCTCATCATCGCCGACGAACCGACAACTGCGCTCGACGTGACGGTTCAGGCACAGATTCTCGAGCTGATGAAGGATCTGACCCAGCGTCTGGGCGTGGCGCTGATCATCATCACCCATAATCTCGGTATCGTCGCGCGCTACGCTGACAGGGTCAATGTCATGTACGCGGGCAGGATCATCGAGAGCGGGACTGCACGCGACATCTTTCATCATCCCCATCATCCCTACACGCTGGCGCTGCTGCGTTCGGTGCCGCGCATGGATCGGCCGCGCCAGGCCCGGCTTGATCCGGTGGAAGGACAGCCGCCCGACCTTTCGCGCCTCGGCGCCGGCTGCTCGTTCCACCCGCGCTGCAGCTTTGCCGTGGCGCGCTGCCCAAGCGAGTCGCCTCCGTTCGAGCGGATCGACGGCGGCGATCATCTCGCAGCATGTTGGGAGGCAGCCAAAGTAGCCGGATCGCTGACGAGGCCGTCATGACCCCCATGGAGTCAACCGGCGCGGTATGGCAGAGCGTCCAGGCGGCGGTACAGGTATCGACCGTCGTGGAAGACGTTGCGCTGGAGCATGGGCGACAATCCAAATGGCGCATCGACCTGGCGCCGGAACTGGTCACGATCCGCAACCTGAAGATGCACTTTCCGGTGACCGAGGGCGCTCTCTTCTCCAGAGAGATCGCGCACGTGAAGGCTGTCGATGGCATCAGCTTCACCATCCGCAAAGGTGAGACGCTCGGATTGGTCGGCGAGTCGGGTTGCGGCAAGACCACCACGGGCCGGTGCATCCTGCGGCTCGAGCATCCGACCGGAGGCGAGATCCTGTTCGACGGCAAGAATCTAGTCGACCTCGATCAGAGATCGATGCGGGCCTTGCGGCAGAAGATCCAGGTCATCTTTCAGGATCCTTACAGCTCCCTCAATCCGCGCATGAAGATCGGGGAGATCATTTCCGAGCCGATGAAGGTGCACCGGACCGAACCGACCAAGGCGGCGCGTGATGCGCGCGTCACGGAATTGCTCCGCCTGTGCGGCCTGGATCCCAGGTTTGCCGACCGCTACCCCCACGAGATGAGCGGCGGCCAGCGCCAGCGCGTCGGCATCGCACGCGCCCTTTCGGTTCGCCCGGAATTCATCGTCTGCGACGAGGCGATCTCGGCTTTGGACGTGTCGATTCAGGCGCAGATCGTCAATCTGCTGGAGGATCTGCGGGACCAGTTCGGACTGACCTATCTGTTCATCGCGCACGATCTCAGCATCGTTCGCCACCTCTGTCATCGCATCGCCGTCATGTATCTCGGCAAGATCGTCGAACTGGCGGATTGCGACGAGTTGTACGGCAATCCTCTGCATCCCTATACTCAGGCGCTTCTCGCGGCCGTGCCGGTGCTGGATCCTGACCTGGAGCGGATGCGCGCCCGCCGAATCGTAAAGGGCGAAGTGCCGAGCTCGATGAATCCGCCGAAGGGATGCGTGTTTCATCCGCGCTGCCCGCTTGCTATCGATAGCTGTGCGAAGAACGTCCCGGAGTTCAGAGAACTGCGGCCCGGCCACTGGGTAGCTTGTTCCGTGATCTGAAAGCCCTCGCAAGAAGGGGCGATCGGCCTGGGCAGAAGACCCGGCCCTTGAAGAACAGGAGGAATGTGTTCCAGAGGGAGGAAAGACTATGAACCCTTTAAAATATCTCAAAGCCGTGTCAATCGTGGGTGTCGGCGCGGCAGTTGCCCTCGGCTTCTCCGGGGTTCCAGCCCAGGCTGCACCGAAGCAGGGCGGGATTCTGAACTTTGTCGTGCCGGACGAGCCGCCGAGCTGGGACGGCCACCGCGAGACGACGTTCGCGCTGATCCATCCCTTTGCGCCGTTCTACAGTCTGCTCATCAAGGTCAACCCGGATAATCCGTCCTCATCGACGGACTTCGTCTGCGACCTATGCACGGAAATGCCGACCCCGACCGACGAGGGCAAGACCTACACGTTCAAGATCAAGCAGGGCGTGAAATTCCACGATGGAACGCTATTGACGGCGCACGACATCGTCGCGTCGTTCAGAAAGATCATCTTCCCGCCGGAGGGCACGACCAGCGCGCGCGTCGCCTATTTCGTCATGGTCGAGAGCGTCAGCGCGGCGGACGACCACACCGTCGTGTTCAAGCTCAAGTATCCATCGGGCGCCTTCATCCCGGCGCTCGCAACGCCGTATAACTTCATCTACTCGAAGGCAAAGCTCGAAAAGGACCTTCGCTGGTACGAGACCAACGTCATGGGATCGGGGCCATTCAAGTTCGTGGCAAGAGAGGCAGGCGCCTACGTGCGCGGCGAGCGCAACAAGGGCTACCACGTTCCCGGGCAGCCTTATCTCGACGGCTTCGAGGCGATCTTCTCCAACAAGCAGGCGGTGCAGGTGCAAGCGGTCCGCGGCGACCGGGCCGCAATCCAGTTCCGCGGCTTCCCGCCGAAAAGCCGTGACGACCTCATCGCGGCGCTCGGCAACGAGATCACGGTGCAGGAGAGTGACTGGAACTGCGTGCTCCTGTTCACCCCCAATCACAAGAAAAAGCCATTCGATGATGCCCGCGTTCGCCGCGCGCTGACGCTGGCGGTCGACCGCTGGGGCGGATCCCAGAGCCTTTCACGCATCGCGATCGTCAAGGCTGTCGGTGGTGTCGTGTTCCCCGGTCACCCGCTGGCGGCAACGAAGGCGGAGCTCGAACAGATCCCGGGCTTTTGGCGGGACATCAACAAGTCGCGTGCCGAGGCCAAGCGGCTGCTGCAGGAGGCCGGTGTCCCGGACCTGAAGTTCGTGCTGTGGAATCGCGCCGTCGATCAGCCCTACACGATCGTGGGCACCTGGCTCATCGACCAGTGGCGGCAGATCGGCGTGACGGTCGAGCAGAAGATGGAGCCGACGGGCCCATTCTACGCGCGCCTCAGGTCGGCTGAGTTCGACGTGACGGTCGACTTCAACTGCCAGTCGGTCATCAATCCGCTGCTCGACGTCGGCAAGTTCCTGTCGGAGGACATCGGCAACGAAAGCTACGGCGCATACATCGATCGCGACCTCGACAAGATCTTCGAGGCGATGAACCGCACCTCCGACGAGACCGAGCAGCGCAAGCTGATGCGGCAGTTCGAGAAGCGTGTGCTCGATGAGCAGGCACACTCGTTCGTCACGCTCTGGTGGAACCGGATCATCCCTCACCGGTCCTATGTGAAGGGCTGGAAGGTCAGTCCGAGCCACTACCTCAATCAGGATCTCGCGAACGTATGGCTCGACAAGTAGCCGTCCGGTAGGCGGCGGTTTCCCAGTCTTCTGCCTTGCCCAGGCAGTGATCGAGAAGTCCGCAAACGAGTGCAACAGGGATCATGTACCAGTACATCCTGAAGCGGCTCCTGTTGATGATTCCGACGCTGCTCGGCGCGGCGCTGCTCGTGTTCATCCTGCTACGGCTGGTACCGGGCGACGTCTGTATGCTGCGCATGACAGGTGGGGCCGGGTACGTCGATCCCAAGGCGATCGATCTCTGCCGCAGCGAGCTCGGCCTTGATCGCTCCTATGCCGTGCAGTTCCTGACCTTCATCTGGGACTTCGTCCGGTTCGACTTCGGCAAGTCGATGTGGACCGGACGCCCGATTGTGGAGGAGGTCCGACTCCGCTTCGAGCTCTCGCTGCAGATCGCGATCATGGCCACGCTCACCGCCATCCTGCTCGCGATCCCGCTCGGCACGATCTCCGCGGTCAAGCAGAACACCTGGATCGACTACGTGGTTCGGGCCTTCAGTATCGCCGGGATCGCGATGCCTTCCTTCTGGCTTGGCGTCCTGATCATCCTCGGCTTGCTGATCACCACAAAGTCGGTGTTCGGAGCTCCCTGGATGCCACCGATCAAATATGTGCCGATCTGGGTCGACCCCTTGTACAACCTGAGCATGACCATCTTCCCGGCGCTCGCCACCGGCTACCGCTACTCCGCCGTTGCGACACGCATGACGCGCTCGGCGCTGCTCGAAGTGCTGCGCGAGGACTACGTCCGCACGGCCCGCGCCAAGGGACTCGTGCATCAGCTCATCATCCGCCGGCATGCGCTTGGAAACGCGCTTTTGCCGGTGGTCACGATCATCGGCATTGAATTCGCGTTCCTGATGGGCGGACTGGTGGTCACCGAGCAGGTGTTCAACCTCAACGGTCTCGGCAAGCTATTCGTCGCTTCCGTGACCAATCAAGATTACGCCATGACCCAGGCGCTGGTCATGCTGGTGGCGACGATCTTCGTCGTCACCAACTTCGTGGTGGATATCATCTACGCGTGGCTCGACCCGCGGATCCGGTACAAATGATGGCAGGAACCAGAGATCTTGCATGACTGTCGCGACCGACCTCGGAACAAGAATCGAGCTGACGGAAGAGCTCAAGCCACAGAGCAGGCTTGCGGCCATTGCCCGGTTCGCACGCCGCAATCCGCTCGGTGCCGCCGGCGCCGCAGTGATCGTCGTCATGGTGGTAGTTGCGGCGCTTGCCGACTTGATCGCCCCTTACAACCCGGTCGCCAACGCTTTCGACCGCATGCATGAGCCGCCGAGTCTCGAGAACTGGCTCGGCACGGACCAGTTCGGACGCGACGTGTTCTCGCGCATCGTCTACGGCGCGCGCACGGCCCTGCTGGTCGGATTTGCGTCGTCGTTCGTCGGCGCCACCTTCGGCCTGGTGCTCGGCGTCGCGAGCGCCTATTTCGGCGGCAAGATCGATCTGATCTTGCAGCGCATCATCGACATCTTCATGGCGTTCCCGCTGATCATCATGGCGCTCGCCGTGATCGCAATCTTCGGGACGGGTGCACAGAACGTGATCATCGCGATCACCATACCGTTCATTCCGCGCTGCGCCCGCGTCGTGCGTTCGAGTGCGCTGGCGATCCGCGAGCTCCCGTACATCGACGCTGCTCGCGCCAACGGATTTAGCCACAGCCGCATCATTCTGCGGCACATGGTTCCGAATGTCATGGCGCCGTTTCTTATCATGATCACCGCCTTCGTGGGGCAGGCAATCCTGCTTGAAGCATCGCTTTCCTATCTCGGTCTCGGCGTGCAGGAGCCGACGCCGGCCTGGGGCCTGATGCTTCAGGGCGGCGCCGAGGAATACGCTGAGAGCGCCCCCTGGATAGCCATCTTCCCGGGCATCGCCATCAGTCTTGCGGTGTTCGGCTTCAGCCTCTTCGGTGATGCGCTGCGCGACGAGCTCGATCCCAGGCTGCGATCGCAGTAAAATAGGGGTTACGTCTCTGAGCCGCGCAGTGCGCGGCGACGCGCCCAACCCACTACCGGGGAGCGCTGTTTTGCTTTCGCCATGCAGCTTAATCATCGGCGGGCCAGACTGTCGATCCTAACTTGCTAGTCTAGTGGACTGAAATCAGCTCAAAAGCCGTCAGCCGAGAGCGCCCTCAATGCCTGTGGCGGCCCGGGGACGGTTTGACGTCAGTGACTTCTGCCTCTTCGAAGCGCAACATCGCGATCACGCGGTCGCGCACGGCGCCGCGCAGATCGATCTGCACTGCCCAGTCGCCGTGCATCTCGAGCTTGAGGCGGGCCTGATAAGCGCCCTTCTCCGCCTGCTCGGTCGCTTTCACGGGGCGCACGTTGTGCATGCCGGGCATCGAGGGCATGTCCGCTCCAACGGATACGGTCAGCCCCGAGAGCGGTTCGCCGGAGCGCGCGTTCGCAAGCTTGATGGTGCAGTCGTACTCCAGCACCTGCCCGGCCGAGACGCAGGTCACGACGGCCTTGGCGCGCACCTGGCCGTGCGCGGCTTGCGGATAACCGGCCATCAGGGCCGCCACGGCAGCAAGCATGCAAACGATCGTTCTCATCGCGGTCCTCGTCTGGTTCGGGTCGATCCGGATAACGTGTTCCGGAACAATCGGCCAACTCCGTGCACCAGTCGCTCATCAAGCAGGCCGCGTGGACGAACGATCAGCAGCAACGCAACCAGACCGCCGAAAATGATCATGCGGTATCCCGCAAACAGTCGCACCGATTCGAGGAGACCGACGTCGATGAAGACCCCGAGCAACGGCCCGAGCGCAGTGCCGAGCCCGCCGATCAGACCATAGGCAAGGGAATGCACCCCGAGCATGACATCGAAGGTTCGCGGCTCCACATAGGTGGTCAGATGGGCATAGAGGCCGCCGCCGATCGCGGCGAGCGCGCCGGCCATGCCAGCTGCGAGTACCTTGTAGCGGGCGACCGCAATCCCCTGCAGCGAGGCAAGCGTCGCATCCTCACCGATCATGCGGAAGATGACACCAAGCCGCGAGCGTTCGAGCAGCATGAAGCCTCCGAGCGTGATCGCCAGCACCGCATAGATCAGCATCATGAAATCGAAGGGTTCGATGTTGTGATCGAAGATATAGCGGATATTGCGAAAGCCCTCGGTGCCATTGGGCCCGACCGGTTCGCCGTCGATCTCAATCTGATAACGCACCAGCTCGAACAGGATTCGCACCATCTCGGCGAACGCAAGCGTCGCGATCGAGAACTGAAGTCCACGAAGCCGCAACGTCGGGACCCCGAGCGACACGGCGCAAGCTGCGCCCGCCGCTGCGCCCCAGGCAATGCCCAGCGGAAGCGGCCATCCCCACATCGCGGTAGCCACGCCGGCCGAATACGCGCCGATCGCAAAGAACGCCTGCTGGCCGAAGGAGATTTCGCCGGTGAGCAGCAGCAGATAGGCCGACAGCGCGACGAACGAGATGACGCCGATGTTGGACAATACGCTGACCAGATAATCGTCCATCGGTCACACCCTGTGCGACAACTCGACGTCGGCCGTGCGGCCGAGCAGGCCGCCCGGACGCGCCACAAGGAAAGCGAACAGCACGAAATAGGCAAACAAATCGCGCACCTGCGGCCCGAACAGCCAGTGGCTGTGCACCTCGACCACGCCGAGCAGCAGTCCGCCGAGCAGCGCGCCGGGTATCGATCCGAGGCCGCCGATCATCATCGCGATCAGGCCCTTGAGAGTTGCCCACATGCCGAACATCGGCGTCACCTGCTGATCCACCGCCAGCACCAGAAAGCCGGCCACGCCGCCGATGGCTGATGCCGCGGCGAACGCCAGCATGACCGAGCGCTTGACGTCGACGCCGACAAGGTTCGCCGCAATCGGGTTGGCGATCACCGCGCGCAGGCCAAGGCCGAAGCGCGTGCGATAGAGCGCGAGCTGCACGACAGCGGCGAGCAGGAGCGCGCCCGCCAGCATGATCAGGTGGTCGGGGCGAACGAGCAATGGACCGATCTCGAGCGCGAGACCGGTCGCAAGCGGCGGAAACGGGTAGGTGTGACGCGGCAGGACCAGAACCGCCGCCTGCTCCAGTTGCATCCAGATCGCAAAACTCGACACCATCGAGGCGATCCCGGCACCGGCCTTCATCGGTGCGAAGCAGAGCCGCTCCACGTAGATGCCGGAGATCACCGCTCCGGCGACAACGCCGGCGGCGACCACGAGCAGCCCGGCGCCAAAGTCCAGATAGAGCACGGTACCGAAATAGGCGCCGATCATGACGGTGGGCCCGTAGGACAGGTTGAGACGCCGCATGACGCCGAAGATAACGGTGAAGCCGAGCGCGAGCAGCCCGTATGACGAGCCGATCATCACGCCGTCGATCGTATTCTGGATGAAATCGATCATCGGCTCCTGACCTGCCGGCTCATCCGGCGGCGCGGCGGGTACCGAGATAAGCCCGCTGGATCACCTCGTCCTCCGCCAGCTGACCGGGCGTGCCCCGGAAGGTGACTCGGCCCTGCTCCATCAGGAAAAACTGGTGCGCCACCTTCAGGGCCATGTGCGCATTCTGCTCCACCAGAAGAATGGTGGTGCCATCGCGATTGAGCGAGGCGACAATGTCGAAGATCTCCGCCACGATAAGGGGCGCGAGGCCGAGCGACGGCTCGTCCATCAACAGCACACGCGGGCGCGACATCAATGCGCGAGCAACCGCCAGCATCTGCTGTTCGCCGCCGGACAGCGTGCCAGCAGCCTGTTCCCTCCGCTCCTTCAGTCTCGGAAAGCGTACGTACATGCGTTCGATATCGGCGGCGATCTCGCTCTTGTCCCTGCGCTGGTATGCCCCCGCCAGCAGGTTCTCGCGCACCGACATCTCCGGGAAGACCAGCCGGTTCTCCGGCACCAGCGCGACACCGCGCGAGACAATTTTCGCGGGCGACAGACCGACCAGTTCGGTGCCTTCGAGCTTGATCGAGCCGCGGCGGGGCCTGAGAATTCCGGCGATGGTCATCATCAAGGTCGTCTTGCCGGCGCCGTTCGGTCCGAGCAGGCAGGTGATCTTCCCGCCCTCGGCCTGCAGCGACACGCCCTTGAGCGCTTCGATCTTACCGTAAGTCGTGACCAGGTCCGACACGTTCAGCATGATTTCACCTCACCGCGTGCCGAGATAGGCTTCGCGCACGGCCGCATCGTCTTGCACGGCAGCCGGCGTCCCCTCGGCGATCTTGCGGCCGAAGTTCAGAACGGCGATCCGGTCGGCGACCGACATGACCAGCTCGACGTGATGCTCGATCAACAGGACCGTGAACCCGTCATCGCGCATCTTGCGGATGCGGGCATCGAGCTGATCCACCTCCTCGGCATTCATGCCCGCCGCCGGCTCGTCGAGCAGCAGCAGGCTGGGCCTGGCGGAAATGGCGCGGGCAAATTCCAGCCGCCGCTGCTCGCCAAAGGAAAGATTGGCGGCGAGTTCGTGGCGCTTGTGCGCAAGGTCGAAGAATTCGAGCGTTCGCTCGATTTCCGCCTGCACGCCTGCGGAGCCGCCGAACCAGCGCTTGAAGAACATTTCCTGGCGCTGCAGGCGGGAATTCTGCGCGACCCAGAGGTTCTGCCAGACCGACAGTTGCCCGAATAGCCGGATATTCTGAAAGGTTCGTGCAATGCCAAGGCTCACCCGCGCATGGGACGGCAGGTCCGAGATATCGTCGCCGTTGAAGAGAATCCGGCCCGAGGTCAATGGAAGCAGGCCGGAGACCAGGTTGACGATCGTGCTCTTGCCGGAGCCGTTCGGTCCGATCAGGCCCAGGATCTCACCGCGCTTCACGGTCAGATCGATTCCGTCCACCGCGTGGACGCCGCCGAAGTATTTGGCGATGCCCTGAAGGTCAAGCACCGGAGCCCTCCTTCCCTGCGAACAGCATCCGTTTCAGGGAGGCGACGCCGCCTGCGTCGAGAAAGCCGCGCGGCCGCAGGTTCATTGCCAGCACGATCAGCGCGCCGAACAGCAGATTGCGCCAATCGCCGAGAAAGCGCAGGCCCTCGATCAGGAAGCCCTGGATGAAGATGACGGCAAGCAGCGTGCCGAACACGTTCGAAAGCCCGCCGAGGATCGGATAGGCGATGGCGAATGTCGCGAGAATAACGCCGAACTGCACATGCTCGATATGCGTCGTATAGTGCGCGAAGATGCCGCCGCCGATTCCGGCGATGACGCCGCCGATGGTCATGGCTAATACCTTCACCGCCGTGACGTTGATGCCGGAGCTGTGCGCCGCTACCTCGTCTTCGCCGACCGCGCGCATCACGGCGCCGGCGCGCGATTGATCGAGCCACCATAGGCATGCCATCACGATCGCTACCATCAGCCAGATAAACATGAGGACGTCGAAGGTGGACCAGCCATGCTCCGGGAAGTAGCGGATCTGGCGAAAACCTTCGGCGCCGTGCGGACCGATCTTCAGCTCGCCCGCCTGGATCTGGTAGGTGAAATTAAAGAAGAACAGACGCACGGCCTCGCCGAAGGCGAGCGTGGCGACCACCAGCATCAATCCTTTCACGCGCAGCGCCGGGAAGCCGACGGCGCAGGCGGTCAGGCCGGAGACAACGGCGGAAACGCCGAGCGCGGCAAACAGATGCCACTTGAAGATGACGGTGAGGATCGCCGCAACATAGGCGCCGACGGCGAAGAAGGCCGCCTGTGCCAGGCTCACCTGGCCGGTGAGCAGGACGCAATAGGCCGAGAGCCCCAGCAGCGTATGGACGCCGATGACCTGCGCAAGACCGAGATAGAAATCCATGCCTGCCTCTCTCAGTCGCGCCCGGGCGCCCTGGCGAAGATGCCTCCCGGCCGGAACACGAGGAAGGCGAACAAAAGCATCATAATGTAGAGGTCCCGTTCGGTCACACCGCGCAGGAACTGGAACAGGCTCTCCAGCCCGCCCACGATCAGACCGGCGATGATCGCCCCAGGTATGCTGCCGAGGCCGCCGATCACGGTGACAATCAGGCCCTTGACCGTGAGCGGCTGAGCCAACAGCGGCGAGAGCATGCCGATCGCCGCGCCGCTCATGGCGCCGGCAATGCCGCCCAGCATGCCGGTGACCACGAAGGTCAGGACGTTCACTTGCAAGATGCTGATGCCGCAGAGCTGCGAGGCGATCGGCTGCTGCGAGACGGCGCGCGTGGCGATGCCCAGCCTGGTCCGATAAAGCAGCAGCAGGAACAGCACCATGCAGGCGCAACCAAGCACGAAGACGAACATCAGGTCGCCGCGCAGCATGAACGGGCCGAGCCGGATGACCACGTCCGAGTACAGCGCCGGATAGGCCAGCGGCACGCCTTGGGTCGTGTGCACGATAATCTCGTCAATCAGCAACAACAGGCCGACAGTCGACATCAAGGTGGCCAGCGGATTGGCCACGGGGATGAACTTGAAGCCGATGAAATAGACGAGCGCGCCGATCACCCCGCCGCACAGCGCCGCGGCCATGAAGACGATGATGGCCGGCGCGGCGGTGAAGCCGCCGAGAAGCAACAGGCTTCCGTAGGCAGCGCCGATCGACGCTGCGGCATAGGAAAGGTTGATCTTGTGCATCACACCGAAGATGAGCGTGAAACCAATTCCAAGCAGCGCGTAGGTGGAGCCGAACAGCAACCCGTCGGCGACGGACTGCACGGCATCGATCAGATCAAGCAGGTCCACTGCGGCGCCCCCACACTACAGGGTCAAGGTTGACAGGAGGCGGCGGGCCGGTCGGCCCGCCGCCTCATTGACAGCGATCACGACGAAGGCTTGTGGAGGACTTGCCAGCTCCCGTCCTTCGCATGCACGTATAGGTATGGCTTGATCGCTTCGCGGTCGTTGGTGCGTCCGACGCTGCCGAGCAACCCTTTTGTTTCCTTCAACGCGGCCAGCCCCTGACGCATCTTGGTACGGTCGGCCTGCACGGTATCGGGCTTCGCCATGATCTTCTGGCTTTCGATCACGTCCTTTAGGATGAACATGATCTCGTAGGCCGCCGCGCTGTGCAGATCCATGCTGCCGCCTTGCTTGGAAACATTCTCCGCCGCGGCTTTCGCCTCCGGGGTGACGGGTGCAAAACTGGTCGGAATGATGATGCCCTCCGCCTGCTTGGCGCAACCCTGCAGCGTCTCGATACTGGAGGAACTGGTCAGGCCGATCAGGAGTTTCGGCTTCACGCCTTGGCGGTCCATCTCGCGCAGCACCCCGCAAGTTGTGAACGGGTGGGCGGAAATGGCGACGATCTCCGGATTGGTACGGCGCATTTCGCGTACCTGCGTCGAGAAGTTCGTGTCATTCAGCAGCCATTCGCCGGTCCCGAGCAGCTGGAAGCCGTTCTCCTCGGCCTGCTTCTTCATGACGCCGTAGGTGGCATTCGAATGCGCAAAGTCCTTTTCGACGCCGCCATAGATCGTCTTCAGATTGGGGTGCTCCCGCTTCAGCCATGCGAACAGCGATTTGTACATTTCGAGCTCGCTCGGGACGTTGCGAAACGCCCACTCGGAAATCGCAGCGAGGCCGCCCTTGGCAGCGACGTCGGCGAACACGGGAAATTGCAGCCCGCTGTCGGAGGTATCGCCTACCTTCTTCTGCAGAATGCCGAAAAGCGACTCGGCAACGTTCGAGCAGGTCGGTCCGACTGCCACAAAGGCATCCGACGAAGCGATGCGGCGGATGACGGAGATCCCCTCTTCGGCATTGCAGCGGTCATCGAGGAATTCGACCGAAAGCTTCGCTTTCGCGCCGTCGCCCAGGGTGACGCCGCCCGCCTTGTTGATCTCCTCGGCGGCCGCCTTCATGGCCGCCTCGCTGTTGACGCCGAACACGCGGACGACGCCGGATTTGGCGCCGAAGCCGGTGATCTTGACTGTACGCTCCTGCGCTAAAGCGCCGCCCGAAAGACCGGTCATCGTGCCGGCAAGCAGCGCGGCCGCCGCAACATTGACAATTCTCATGGTGCCTCCTCCTGCTGAAAAGCGGGCGGTTTTCCGCCTCCTTGTGGTTGAGAATTTGCAAAGTCGGTCCCGCGTCGCACCCCCTGTGCTTGACCGTCCGCGGACACTGGTGAGCCTGAGGAATGTCACGCCCGTTTGCAAGTCCCTTGTCTTCCAGCCCAGGCTTATGCCGTGCCGCAGCAATCGAATGGCAGGCGAGCCGGCGGCCATCCAACACGACGGGCCGGCCTGTTCGGTGGCTCCCGTTCTTGAAGCGCTGTCCAAGCTGCGCGTACTTCGTCGCGAGATTACAGATTGCTGTCGCATCATCTGAAATGGAATGTGGCGAACTCGTCCGGTGCCGCACGTTCGCTTACAAGCGAATTTTCCGGAGCTTGCGGATCGGCAAATCCAAGCGCCATGCCCGAGAGAATGACCTGATCGCCCGGAATCGAAAGTTCGTCATGCACGATCGAACCGTATTCGCACCACGACTGCTGCGGACAGGTTTCGAGGCCGTGCGCCCTCGCGAGGATCATGACGTTCTGCATGAACATTCCACAATCGAGCCAGGAGCCGAGGAGAAGAAAGCGGTCCATGGCAAAGAACAATCCGACGGGGGCGCCGAAGAATTCGAAATTCCTCAGCATCACGCGTTTGCGGCCCTCCCGGTCATCCCGCGTCAAGCCATGCAGCCTATAGAGATCAAACCCGATGCGCCGCCGGCGGGATAGATAGGGCTCCTTTAGCGGCGACGGCATATAGGCATACTCGTCGGAACGAGCACCGACATGTACTGCTGCGAGAACGCTCCGGGAAAGCCGATCGCGAGCGGCCTCCATTGCAACGTAGACTTTCCAGGGCTGGATGTTGGTACCGGACGGGGAGCGCGCCGCATCAGCCAGGATCGTTCGTACCGTCTCCAGGGGCACCGGCGTCGGGAGAAAGTTGCGCACAGACCGACGTCCGGTGACAGTCTCTCTCACCGTCAACTGTCGACGTTGACCCGCATCCCGCATCGCACTGATACTCTCGGTGTTCAGGTGCATGGCGTTCTTCATTACTTCGGATCAGCGCCGCTTCATTGCCGCAAGCTCGTCACGCTGCTTCTGCCTCAACACGAAGCGCTGCACCTTGCCGCTCGGCGTCTTTGGCAGCAACTCGACGAAGTGGATGTTTCGCGGATAGGCATGCGCCGCGTAGCCGACCTTCACCCACTGCTGAAGATCTTGAACGATGTCCGTCGAGGGCTTCACGTCCGAGCGAAGAACCACGAATGCTTCGAGAACCTCGCCGCGAATATCGTCCGGCACCGCAATCACGGCGCACTCGCGTACCACAGGGTGAGTGGCCAACACGGATTCGACCTCAAAGGGGCCAATCCGATACCCGGCCATGATGATCACGTCATCGTCCCGCGACGAGAAGTGAAAATAGCCGCCCTCATCCTTCCAGCCGACGTCGCCGGTCAAATACCAGCGCCCTGCCCCGGCAAACTTTTCGGCGCTTTTTTCCGGATCGTTCAGATATCCCGTGAACCAGGCCAGAGGGCTGCGCGGCACTTCAACGGCAACCCTGCCAAGCTCTCCATCCGGAGCGGGAGCATCCTCATGCTGCTGCAAAACGAGAACTGCCCAACCCGGCATGGGCATTCCCATTGACCCGTCCTTGAGCGGTCTCTTCAAAGCGGGATGGTGGTGGTTGTTGATGAGCATGCCAGCCTCGGTCTGTCCGTAATGGTCATGAACGGGCACACCCAACGCACCGACAGCCCACTCGTTGACCTCTGGCGTAAGCGGTTCTCCCGCGCTCGAAGCACAGCGGAGTTGCAGGGTGCGTGGCGCGGCGACTGGGGTGGCGCGCAACGATCGATAGACGGTCGGAGCTGCAGCAAAGTTCGTTACTTTGTAGCGAGACAGAACTTCGTATGTAGCTTCAGCGTCGAATCCGCCTTGCAGAAGGAGGCTCGGGATGCCCGTCGTGAACGAGGCAAGCACGCCGAAGTACAAGCCGTAGGCCCAGCCTGGATCGGCGGCGCACCAGAAAAAGTCGTCGGAGCGCAGGCCGAGCCCTAACTCGGCGTAAGCCTGAAAGCCGGCGAGCGCCTTGATCGGCACCACCACGCCCTTAGGACGACCGGTCGTACCCGACGTATAGATGTGGATGAGCGGCGCATCGCCGCCGAGAGAGGCGGCTGGCCATCCGGGGGGCTTGGCGGCAAGGAGTTCTGCGAAACGGAGCGCAGCGGGCGGAACGAGGTGCTCTGGAGCCGTGGTAATGATCTGCCATGATGCATCAGCGGGAATTTCGGCGCTGGGCGCCAGTTTGGCCTGTTGGTTCTCATCGCACACGACGACTTTCGCGGCACTCCCCGCCAATCGCAGCGCAATGGCAGAAGGCGCAAAAGCCGTAAACAACGGCACGTGAACAGCTCCGAGGCGCCAGATCGCCATAAGCGTTACGAGATACTCGATGCTCTTCCCCATCAACGTGGCCACCCGATCGCCGGGAGATACGCCGAGATCTGCCAATCCTGAGGCCAGACGCTCAGAAGCGGTGCGCAGGTCGCCGTAGGTGAGGTCCGCAGCGTCCAAGTCGGCGCCCACCACGCGATAGGCGAGAGCGCTCGGGGGGTGGCGATCACAAAGAAGGTAGGCTGCGCTCGCGCGCTCGTCGCTGTAGCGCGAAACGAGCTCGCGAACGCGGTCGAATAGATCCTGGCTTTGCGTTGTCGTTGGCAACGATGCCTCCCCTGAGCGCGCCCTTACACACAATCTCGATGGCGACTGCCGCGGCTTAGGGTCGGGTAACGGACGGTGAGAATTTGCATTCTACCAGAATTATCGTTTCCTTCACCTAATGTTCTAGTTACACGGCGACCATTATTGATTTCATATTTTCATCAAAACTAGAATTGTAATTCTACCATGTCAAGTGGCAAGATGCGTCACTTGCTGCGGATTGCCAAATTCGGTCTTCGAAATGGGAAATTGCGACTCGGGCTCGAACAAGCCAATGATTCTGCGCGTAATCATCGTGTGCCTGATGGAGAAGTGATGGCTCGCACTCGCCCAATCAAGCAGGCCGACAGCGCTCGTTTGCGTGCGCCGTCGCCCGAAAGGCGCGCTGCCATCCTTCGGGCTGCCCGCAACCTAGTGGCCGACGTTGGCTTCCGCGACGCGCAAATGGCTGCGGTGGCCGAAGCAGCCGGTATCGCGCTTGGAACGCTGTACCGTTACTTCTCCTCGAAAGCAGAGCTGATGATCGAGGTGGTGGGCTATGTTTCCCAGCGCGAGGTTGACGCGGCGGCGGGCGTGGCCATGGGCGATGGAAGCGCTGCCGAGCGGCTCGCCTTGTCTGCCTGGACGTTTGCAAGTCGTGCCTTGCGGGGTCGCAAACTTGCCCATGCCCTGGTGGCTGAGCCGGTGGAGCCCGAGATCGAAGCGGCGCGTCTCAAGTATCGAAAGAAGCTCGCGAGAGTCTTCGAAACGGTTATCGAGCAGGGCATCCGGGACAAGGATTTTCCCTTGCAGGACGTTCATGCCGCAGCATCGTGCATCGTCGGTTCCTTGTTTGAAGGATTGGTCGGTCCACTTGCCTCAGACAACCTCACAACCGATCGCGAGCGGCACGACCACGCTGTCGCCATAGTGGGCTTCTGCTTGAGGGGCGTGGCAGGACGAAACGAGACCTTCACGCCACCTCTGCGTGAGGTAGTGTAGCCAGGGCGATGCCGGCAGCATCTGGATCGGCATCATCAACGGCTTGCTCAAGCTGGTCCGCCTTGCCAAGACGCCGCCAGCGATCAACAATGACGCCTTGCCGGCAATGGGGACGCGGTTTGGTATATGCTCGGCGCCCTCGTCTAAGAACCGGATCGGACGGCGCGCGCCGACGCTTCGCCACAGCTCGGGCGCCGCGGGAGGAGCAGCGATGGTACGATCACCGCAAGGCAAGCGTGCGGCACGGCCGAAGCGAACGATCCTCAGGCCCACACGCAGGACGCGTGCGGCGAAGTCCAATCGGCGGTCGCACGACGGGGCCGGCAACGGCGTGTTTTCTGGTCTCGGCCGCAGCGAAGCAAACTTCGCCCCGCTCACGCCCGTTTCGTTCCTGCCGCGCTCGGCCGAGATCTATCCGGATCGGGTCGCGGTAATCCACGGCGAGCGGCGGTACAGCTATCGCCAGTTCTATGAGCGCGCCCGTCGCCTCGCATCGGCGCTTGCGGGCGCCGGTGTCAAGCGCGGCGATACCGTCTCGGTCATGCTGCCGAACGTACCGGCGATGCTCGAAGCGCATTATGGCGTGCCGATGCTCGGCGCGGTGCTGAACGCCATCAACACCCGTCTCGAGGCCGCAACGATCGCCTATATTCTCCAGCATGCCGAGGCGAAGGTATTGATCACCGACCGCGAGTTCGCGGCGCAGGTTGGTCCTGCGCTTGCGACGCTGAAAAAGCGACCGCTGGTGATCGACGTTGACGACGAGCTCTATACCGGGCCCGGCGAGCGGCTCGGCAAGGTCGAATACGAGGCGTTCATCGCCACGGGCGATCCGAACTTCGCCTGGAGTGCGCCGGCCGACGAGAGCAGTGCGATCGCGCTCAATTACACGTCCGGCACCACCGGCAACCCGAAGGGCGTCGTCTATCATCACCGCGGCACTTTCCTCGAGTCTGTTGGCAACATCATGGCTTGGCCGATGCCTCCGAAGCCGGTCTATCTCTGGACGCTGCCGATGTTCCACTGCAACGGCTGGTGTTTTCCTTGGTCGGTGGTGGCGATGAGCGGCACGCATGTGTGCCTGCGCAAGGTCGATCCGGCGCTGATCTTCCCGATGATCGTCGAGAACGGCGTAACGCACATGTGTGGCGCGCCGACGGTGCTGACGATGCTGACGTCGGCGCCGGCCGAGCAACTTCGCCGATTCAACCATGTGGTGGAAATCCAGACCGGCGGTTCGCCGCCGCCGGCCAAGGTGATCGAAGCGATGGAGCAACTCGGCTTCCGCGTCACGCACATCTACGGCATGACAGAGCTGCAGGGTCCTTCGACCTATTGCGCGCCGCAGGATGACTGGTCGGTGCTGCCGCTCGCAGAACGCGCCGGCTTCGTCGCGCGCCAGGGCGTCCGCTATCCCGTGGTCGAGGGGCAGATGGTGGCCGATACCAGGACGATGAAGCCGGTGCCCCGCGACGGCCGGTCGATCGGCGAGATCATGGTTCGCGGCAACACGGTGATGCTCGGCTACCTGAAGGAGCCGAAGGCGACGTTCGACGCCTTCCGCGGCGGCTGGATGCACACCGGCGACCTCGCGGTCGAGCATCCGAACGGCTACGTGGAGATCAAGGATCGCGCGAAGGACATCATCATCTCGGGCGGCGAGAACATCTCCAGCGTCGAAGTCGAGATCGCACTCTACAAGCACCCGGCGGTGCAGCTCGCCGCCGTCGTCGCGCGGCCGGATTCGAAATGGGGCGAGACGCCCTGCGCCTTCGTGCAGCTCAAGCCCGGCACTCAGGCGACCGAGGACGAGATCATCGCCTTCTGCCGCGACAGGCTCGCGCACTTCAAGGCGCCGAAGTCGGTGGTGTTCGGGCCGCTGCCGACGACTGCAACCGGCAAGGTGCAGAAATTCACGCTGCGGGAGCGCGTGCGAAGCCTATAAGAAGCAGTGGAGGACATGGTCTTTCCACTCGCCAAGGTCTTCTGGCCCCGGATCGGGGTAGCAACTCAGATGAGATACCGCAGCCTTACAAGGGACCGTCAGGTCCATGGGTCCAATCAGACCGACAACGAGGAGGAGGAGGAAACAAATGCGACCATTATCGAGCTTCGGGTTGCGCGCGGCCTTGGCCGCGTTCGTCTTTCTGCTGGCGGCGCCGGCTTCGCTGGCGCAACAGCCCATCAAGGTCGGCATCGTGACATTCCTGTCCGGTCCGGCCGCTGGTCCGTTCGGGATTCCCGCCCGCAACGCGGCCGAGCTGACGGCCGAGTTGCTCAACGCAGGCACCGTACCCGCACCCTATACCCAAAAGGGCTTCGGCGGAACGCCGATCGAGCTCGTCATCATCGACGAGGCGGGTGGCCCGCAGAAGCAGGTGGCCGAGTATCGCAATCTCGTGCCAAGAGTCGACATCGTGATCGGCTATATCTCGAGCGGCGATTGCCTTGCGATTGCGCCCGTTGCCGAGGAGCAGAAGAAGCTCACCGTCCTGTTCGACTGCGGCACGCCGCGCATCTTCGAGGACGCAAGCTACAAACATGTATTCCGCACCGGTCCGACCGGCACGATGGATAACGTGTCCGTTGCGCTTTATCTGGTGGAGCGCACCCCCAACGTAAAGTCGATTGCAGGCCTCAATCAGAACTATGCCTGGGGTCAGGACTCCTGGGCGGACTTCGAGAACGCCATGAAGACCCTCAAGCCTGGCATCGAGGTGAAGACCTCGCAGATGCCGAAGCTTTTTGCGGGTCAGTTCGGCGCCGAAATCACCACGCTTCTCGGTAGTGGGGCGGAGGTGATCCATTCCAGCATGTGGGGCGGCGATCTTGAGGGCCTCGTGCTGCAGGGCGCACCGCGTGGCCTGTTCGAGAAGCACAAGGTGGTCCTGTCAGCCGGCGAACCGGCCATCAACAGGCTGGGCACGCGGATTCCGGACGGAACCATTCTGGGGGCGCGTGGTCCGTTCGGGCCGTTCGCACCGGACACTGATCTCGCGCGCTGGCTGAAGACCACCTACCAGGACCGCTACCACGTTCCGCCGAACTATGCGTCCTTCAAGATGACGCAGGCTATCCTCGGCGTGAAGGCGGCCTACGAGAAGGCCAAGGGCAGCGGCAATGGGGCACCCGACCAGGACAAGATCATCGCTGCGCTCGAGAACCTGGCCTTCGAAGGCCCCGGTGGGCCGGTGAAGATGGCGCTCGGCAAGGGCCACCAGGCGATCATGGATGCCGCTGTCGGCACGACCAAGGTCGAGGGCGGTGAGCTCAAGATCGTGGATGTCGCACGCTATTCCGCGGACAAGGTGAATCCACCCGACGGCGTGAAAAGCGAAGCCTGGATCAAGTCTGGCCTCAAGAAATAGCAATCAGGGACGGCAGCTCTGCAGGCTGCCGCCGCTTCGCTTCCAATGAGCACCATCCTGCCTGTTGCCTTCGACGGCATCGCCTACGCATCCTGGCTGTTCCTGATCTCAGCCGGGCTGACGCTGATCTATGGCGTCATGCGCATCCTCAACGTGGCCCACGGCAGCCTCTACGCCCTGGGCGCCTATGCGGCCTGCTCGCTTGCCGGCGCATGGCTCGGTGGCGGACTGCCGGCGGCCGGCAGCTTCGCCATGCTGCTGCTCGCGGCCGTCCTCGTCGGCTCCCTCGTCGGTCCGCTGATCGAGCGTGGCCTGCTGCAGTGGATGTACGGAAAGGACGAGGTGGTGCTGGTCCTGATCACCTATGCTGTCTTCCTGATCATGGAGGACGTGATCAAGCTGGTGTGGGGCGTGGACTCGCTGCTGCTGCCCGAGCCCTACGCGTTGCCCGGAAATTTTCAGCTCGGCGGCCTGCCTTACCCCGTCTACAACGTACTGCTGATCGCATTGGCGCTGGCGACCGGGCTCGCCGTTGCCGGGGCGCTCTATCGCACACGCCAGGGCAAGGTGCTGCTCGCCGTCATCCACGACCGTGAGATGAGCATGGCCATGGGCATCAACGTGAGCCGGGTCTATCTCGCCACCTTCGCCATCGGTGCGACGCTGGCGGCGCTCGGCGGAGCATTCACAGCGCCGACGATAGCCGTGACGCCCGGCATCGGCGTGGAGGTGATCGTGCTCGCCTTCGCGGTGGTGGTGATCGGCGGTCTCGGCAGTCTCGGCGGAGCGGCGCTCGGCGCGCTTCTGGTCGGCCTCGTCCGCTCGGCCGCGGTGCACTACTGGCCGGAGGCCGAGCTGTTCTCGATCTACGCGGTGATGGCCATGGTGCTCATTGCGCGCCCGAAGGGACTGTTCGCGGCGCAGGAGGCGCGCAAGATATGAAGGCTGCAATCGTCGCAATCGCTTCTCTCGTCGCGCTGACAGCGTTGGCTCTGCTCTCGCCGCAATGGCTGGTGTTCATGGCCATGCTGGCGCTCGCCAAAGGCGTGGTGGTGCTTGGGCTTCTTGTGCTGATGCGCACCGGGCTCGTGTCGTTTGGGCAGGGGCTGTACTTCGGTATCGGCGCCTATGCGGCTGCGCTGCTCTCGCATCATCTGCATGTTGCCGATGCGGCCGTGATGCTGCTCGCTGGCGCCGCTACCGCTGGGTTGGTAGCCGCTCTGCTGGGACTGCTGCTCGCTGGGTATCGCGACATCTTCTTTGCCATGCTGTCGCTGGCATTTTCGATGATCCTGTACGGCGTGCTGGTGAAGAGCGCCGCGCTCGGCAGCACGGACGGGTTCAACCTGCATGCGCGCACATTTTTCGGAGTTGCCTTGGCGCCCGGCGTGGAGCGGCGTGTGTTTCTCATTGCCGGCGCGGTCTGTGCAGTGGTTGTGGCGCTATTGGTGCACAGGCTGCTGGGCGGACACTGGGGACGGTTGGCCACCGGCGTGCGCGACAACGAGCTGCGGGTGGCCTATCTCGGCGCCTCGCCCTACCGCGTGGTGTACGTCAACTACCTGATCGCGGGTGCCATGGCGGGCCTGGGCGGCGCCCTCGCGGCACTCGCGGTCGGCCATGTCGATCCCGAGATGACGTATTGGACGACCTCAGGCGAGTTCGTGTTCATCGCCATCCTGGGCGGCATCCAGAGCATTCTGGCACCGTTCATGGCGGCCACCATCTTCGAGGCTCTGCGCACGATCGCCAGCCAGTACGCGCCCAACGTGTGGCAGATGTCGCTCGGCCTTGCCATGCTGGCCATCATCATGTTCCTGCCGGCCGGCCTATGGACGCTCGCCGAGCGGCGGCGGAGGTCCGCATGAGTGCGGTGCTGACTGCAGAAGGGTTGCAGAAGAGCTTCGGCGCCGTGCGGGCGGCAGCCGATATCAGCCTGACGTTCGATCCCGACACCGTCGTCAGCCTGATCGGTGCCAACGGCGCCGGCAAGACGACCTTTCTCAATATGGTGACTGGCTACCTCAGGCCCGACAGCGGGCAAATCCTGTTCGGCGAACGCGACATCGTGGGCCTCAGCCCGCGCCAGATCACCAAGCTCGGCATCTCACGCTCGTTTCAGATACCGCAGCTCTTCAATTCGCTGAGCGTTCGCGAGAATCTGCTGGTCGCCGAGAGTATCGCCGCGACTGACAATCCGCAGGCTGCGACCGATGAGGCGCTGGCGCAGTTCGAACTCGCTCCCTATGCTGCGCAGAAGGCCGGCCTGTTGCCCGAAGGAATCCGCAAGCTGCTCGACGTTTCCATGGCGCTGTCCAGCCGCTCCAAGCTGCTCCTGCTCGACGAGCCGACGAGCGGCGTCTCCGCCGACGAGAAGTTCGCCATCATGGACGTCGTGATGAGCGCGGCGCATGTCGCCGGGGTGACGGTGATCTTCGTCGAACACGATATGGACATCGTGGCGCGATTTGCGGGGCGCGTGGTGGCGTTCTACGACGGCAGCATCATCGCGGACGGATCGCCCGACACCGTGCTGCGCGCAGAGAACGTGCGCCGCTACGTGATCGGCGAGGAGATACCCCATGCTGCGGCTTGAGGGTGTCTCCGTGTCAATCGGGGCGGTGGCGATTCTGCGCGGCGTCGATCTCGAGGTCAGCGCAGGGCAATTCGCCGGCCTGATCGGGCGCAATGGCGCAGGAAAGACCACCCTGTTGCGCACCATCATGGGGCTGCAGGCGCCAGCGTCCGGACGGCTCGACTTCGAGAGCCGGGAGCTGGCGGACTTGCCAACCTACCGTCGCGCAGGGCTCGGCATCGGCTACATGCCGGAGGACCGGCGGCTTGTGCCGGACCTGTCGGCGGAGGAGAATATCCTGCTGCCTGCCTGGGCCGCGGACGCGGACGACGCAAAGGTGCAACTCGCGCAAATCTACAACACCATCCCGGAGCTGACGACCTTGCGCGCGCGCAAGGCCTTGCAGCTCTCGGGCGGCCAGCAGAAGCTGGTGGCCTTGGGTCGGGCGATGATGGCGGGGCGCAAGCTTCTCTTGCTCGATGAGCCGTTCGAGGGCGTGGCGCCGGTGCTGGCCCGGCGTCTGGCCGAGGTGATCGCGGGGCTGCGCAAATCCGGATTGTCGGTGATCCTCGCCGAATCCAGCATGACGCACGCGCATGGCCTGCTCGATCGCGTGTTCACCATTGACCGCGGATCGGTAGGCGTGAGGAGTTGAAGAGGAACGCGCATGCCGGCAATGCGAGCGGCGCCACAGCCATCGATCGCCGCCGCACGCGACGGCGCACGCGAAGATCAACTCCCCGGCAGTCGACTCGTGCGGGCGCGGTCGAAAAACTCCAGCGAAATCAACTGGGTCTAGCCGATCTGGTCCAGTCCGGTCTGGAATATCCTAGAGAGGACACTGCTCCGTGCTCCGTCGAGCCTCGCCCACATCACTCGGCGCGGCTAAGGTCGTGAATGACCGGTCGGAGGTCGCTTGCGGTTAGCTCCAAAGTAGCCAGTGTGATAGGCAGCTTGAAACGCCGTGGCCCGGCGCTTCCAGGATTCAGATAAAGCACACCGTCAATCGTTTGGACCCGCGGTCGGTGCGAGTGGCCGGAAACGACCACGTCAACTCCGCAAACTGCTGGATCGATCTGCAGTTGCTGAAGGTCGTGCACAATATAGAAGGACCGCTCCCCGAGCCGTACCACCTGAGTGTCGGGATAAAGTTTCGCCCAGTCGCTGGTATCGATGTTTCCTCTAATCGCAGTGACAGGCGCAATCCGACGGAGTTTGACGAGAACGTCCACGCGACCAATATCGCCAGCGTGGATGATATGCGCCACCCCGGCAAGCTCTTGCTCCGCCTCGGGCCGCAGGAGCCCGTGGGTGTCCGAGATGATTCCAATTCTCAGCACTGCGCAGTATCCCTCGATGCGCGCCCGAACGGCGTGCATTGGCCGTCGCAAGATTTTTCTTGATCTCCCGGTGCGCACGTCGTGCACACGCTACCTTCTAACCAATTGAAAAACCTAAACCCTCCCTCCAATCCATCATGGGCGCGACGGAGAATTTCCAGTCTAAATCATTCATCTCATGAAGCAATATCCGGGCCCTCTGCCAGCACCCAAGATGTAGTCAGCGTGCAATCGCGCTTCTTCGGGTCCTTGTCGTCATCTTGCCGAACCGGCGCTATTTTTCTCACGTTCATCGGCTGCTGATCTAAAGTGGTTACGAAGTCGTTTTCCAGAGGAGCAACTCGCGGTGACTAACATCTTGGCAACGAAAGACTGGCCTATCGATCCCCGGTCGAACTGGGCTGCGCTTTCCCAAGCCGAACGCGACGCCGCCTACGACAACAATGCCGCGGTAAAGAACAGCGCAGCGCTGATCGCCGAAAGAAACCAGATGTCCGAAACGCTGCGCGCCAGCCGCAAGTCCTTTCTTGATGTGCCCTATGGTGACCGCGAAAGGACAAAGATCGATCTTTATCCGACCACCGACAAGACAGCACCCTGCCTGGTTTTCTTGCATGGCGGTTACTGGCAGCGCAATTCGCGCGAAGTCTTTGCCATGCTGGTCGAAGGCGTCGCAGCCCATGGCTGGTCGGTTGCCATTCCCGGATATTCGCTGGCGCCCGACGTTTCGTTGACGGACATCGTAGCGGAGATATCCCAGTCGCTCGATTGGTTGGCCAAAAACGGAGAGGCGCACGACATCTCCGGGCCCGTCGTGCTTTCGGGCTGGTCGGCTGGCGCCCATCTCGTCGCAATGGCACTTGATCACCCGCGCGTCGCCGCAGGACTGGCGATTTCCGGCGTGTACGATCTTGGGCCCATCCGCGATACTGGCCTTAACAATGCGCTGAAGCTAACCAGCGCGGAAGTCGCGGCATTATCGCCGCTTCGCCTGCCCGCCGTCCACAAGCGCCTCGACATCGCCTATGGGACGGCCGAACTACCGGCGCTGGTTTTCGATTCAATCAAGCTTCATGAAATGCGCATCGCCGCTGGCGGGCCCGGCAAGCTCTTCCCGATCGAAGGCGCGGACCATTTCAGCATCCTCGCAGAACTGCGACGCCCCGACGGCGCGCTTGTCGATATCGCCCGCAAGCTCGTCCTATAGCCCTTGCCTAGATTATTGGCGCCTTGATCGCGCCTGCGTCCATCCAGACCTGGTCGTCCCTGATCTGGACCGGGTATAGCCGCATCGGCCGGCTCGGCCAGCCGTAGGAAATCCGGCCATTACGGAGATCGAACGAAGCCGCGTGACGGGGACAGAACAAGCGCCCTCCCGACAAGTGTCCGAGACTGAGGTCGGCCTGTTCGTGCGGACACATCCGTTCGCAGGCGACCGCGCGTCCTTCGCTCCAGACCAGGATCAAATCGACGCCGGTCACGCGGACACAGACGATCGTTTCCGAAATCAGCCGGCTGAACCCGCAGACTGGCATCCATTGCCCGTCGCCTGACAATGCCGCCGTTTCGGGCCGCTCATCCGCCAAGATAGGCCTTTCGCACGTGCTCGTTCTCGATCATCTCCGCACCAGCCCCGGAAAGAACAATACGGCCGCCTTCCAGCAGGTGGGCGTGGTCGCACATCTCGAGCGCCGCAAACGCGTTCTGCTCCACCAGCAGGACCGTCGTTCCGGCATCGCGGATGCCGCGGATGATCGCAAAAGTTCGCTCGACGATGTTGGGCGCGAGCCCAAGGGAAGGCTCGTCGAACATGATCAGGCGTGGACGTGACATCAGCGCCCGGCCGATCGCCAGCATCTGCTGCTCCCCGCCTGACAAGGTGCCGGCGGCTTGTCGCTTGCGGTCGGCCAGGCGCGGAAATTCGGCATAGATCCGATCGCGGTCTGCCGCGATTTCGGCAGCACTGCTGCGCAGATAGGCCCCCATGTCGAGATTTTCCTCGACCGTCATGTGCGGAAATACCCGCCGTCCTTCCGGACAATGCGCGATCCCGCTCGCCACCACGCGCGGCGGCTTGGCGCCCGCGATGTCCTTGCCCTCGAACAGAATCGAACCCGAGCGCGGCGCAACGAGCCCGGAGATCGCACGCAGCGTGGTGCTCTTGCCGGCGCCGTTGGCGCCGATCAGGGCGACGAGTTGACCGGCCTTGACCTCCAGCGAAATGCCTCGCAGCGCGGTGACCCCGCCATAGCCGCACACCATGTCGAGAATCTCAAGCACGTGTCGCTCCCTGCCCGAGATAGGCCTCGATGACGGCCGGATCGTTCCGGATCACGTCCGGCGGACCTTCGGCGATGATACGGCCGTAGTTCAGCACCACGATTCTATCAGAGACGCTCATCACCATCGGCATATCGTGCTCGACCAGCAGGATGGTGGCGCCGTGATCCCTGATACTGCGGACCAACTGCACGAATGTATCGGTTTCCGAGGCATTCATGCCGGAGACCGGCTCATCGAGCAGCAGCATCGAGGGCTCGGCGGCCAGCGCCAACGCCACGCCGACAAGCCGCTGCTCGCCATAAGACAGCGACCCTGCCCTGATAGCCGATAGCGAACGGTTCTCCGACGACGCGGTATTTTCCCGGTTCCTGTCGCTGGACGTAGGGCAGCGTCTCGCTGCCCTGCACGGCGGCATCGATGCGACCTTGCTTGAGCTGGTTGCGGACATCGATGCTGTTTTCGCCCGGAACATATTGCACGGCGGGGTTTCCGCTGGCTTCGCAGTTCTGCTTGCTCCACTTCTCGATCTCGATCGGGAAACTGGTGCTTCGCGTCGTTCCGACCTTCTTGCCACAGAGATCGATGGCTGACTTCACCGCGCTGTCAGCCAGAACGAAGAACTGCGGGCCTGTAGTCAGGTAGTCGACGAAATCAGCCGTCTCGCGGCGTGAACTCCGATCCGAAATGCCGCTGATGATGAAATCGGCGCGCTTGGTCTGTAACGAGGGGATCAGTTCGGCGAACGGCGTTTCGCTCCATATGATCTTCACATTCAGCCGTTTCGCGAGCTCGTTGGCGAGATCGATGTCGAGCCCAACGAACTGGTTGGTCGAGGGATCGCGATACTCCATCGGCGCGTAGGTCGAATTGACCGTGAGCCGCAATGCGCCCGCCTGCTTGATCGCATCAGGCAGTTCGACGGCGTTCGCCGTCGCAACAGCAGTCAGCGCAGCAAGACCGGCGGAGCTCGAGATGCGTTTCATATCAGCTCCCTCGTTGGCGCCGCGACCGGCTGCCTGACGTCCGGCTCGACGACACCGGCGCGCTCCGTGATGACAGCATATTGCTCCGGCCGCCGATGGGCGGCGAAATTGAACATCTTGTCCTTGCCTTGGCGGCAGAGATCGAGGTCGAGGTCGGCGACAAGAACTTCATCCGCGAGCGTCTGCGCTTCGGCGACTATTCGGCCATCAGGGTCCACGATGCAGGAGCCGCCGATCAGTCCGGAGCCGTCCTCGTCGCCCGCCTTGGCGACCGCGATTGCCCAGGTCGCGTTCATGTAGGCATTGGCTTGAGTTACGAGCGTCGAATGAAAGGTGCGAAGCACAGCGTCTTCCGTAACCCCGCCGTTTGGATCGTAAGCCGCAGAATTGTAGCCGACGCAGACCAGTTCGACGCCCTGCAGGCCCAGAACCCGCCATGCTTCCGGCCAGCGGCGATCGTTACAGATCATCATGCCCACGATGGCGTGGCACCAGCCGGGTCCCGCCCGAAAAGCGGGAAATCCCAAATTGCCATATTCAAAATATCGCTTTTCAAGCTGCTGGTAGCGCGCGCCGGCACGCACCTCGACCGAGCCGGGCAAGTGCACCTTGCGATAGCGACCGAGAACTTCGCCGTCGCTGTCGACGAGGATCGAACAGTTGTACCGCCGCCCTTCCGAAGTCAGTTCGGCGTAACCGACATAGAAGCCGACACCAAGCGTCCGCGCGCGATCGAACAACGGCTGCACCGCCGGATTCGGCATGCCGTGCTCGTAATATTGATCGAGCGCCCCGCCCTCGATTAGCCATCGCGGGAAGAAAGTCGTGAATGCCAACTCGGGAAACACCACCAGCTTCGCGCCAAGCGCGGCAGCCTGATCGAGGAGCTTTAACATCCGATCGAGCGTGCGCTCTCGCGTATCAGCCTTTTGCGTCGGCCCCATCTGAGCGGCGGCGGCGCGAAGAACACGGACCAACATTGCCTCCAATCTATGCGGATTGCTGCCTCATTAGGCGGATGATCTCAACCGAACTGCGCGCAACAACGCACGCTATTACGCAAACACACGACGCCAATGGCAATCACTCGTGCTATGATATTTTCGCCCAGACTATAATCGGCAGTTATTATGAACTTGCGCCAACTCGAGATCCTGCGTGCAGTCATTCGCCACCGGACGACAGTCGCGGCAGCGGATGATCTGGCATTGTCGCAGCCGGCGATCAGCAACGCGCTGAAAGCCATGGAAGCGCAAGCGGGGTTCGCGTTGTTCGAGCGTGTCAACAACCGCCTGTTCCCAACCACCGAGGCGATGGCGCTGTACAAGGAAAGCGAGGCGATCTTCGCGCTGCATGCAAAACTCGAGAACCGCGTGCGTGACTTAAGGGAGTCTCGCTCGGGGCATCTCTCGATCGTGGCGACGCCGCCCGTCGCCTACAGCATCATTCCACCCGCTATGTCAGGATTCCTGCACCGTCGCCCGCAGACGCGGATGTTCTTCGATGTCCGGCGCTACGAAGGAATCATCGAGGGCGTGCTGAGCAGGGTTGCGGAACTGGGCTTCGCCCTCGGTCTGTCGCCCCACCCGGGCATTGCGCACGAGGTGGTTCACTCGGGCGAAATGGTCTGCGTCTTGCCACCGAAACATCCGCTTGCCGAACGGCCGGTCATTTCCGCCGCCGACCTCGTCGGCTTACCCTTCATCGGGCTGGAGCGCGGCACGCGTTTGGGCGAAGCCGTGCGCGAGAGTTTCGCGCAAGCCGGCGCACCGTTTCAGCCGACCGTCGAGGTGCGATACTGCAACACGGCCTGCGTGCTCGCGGTCGCCGGGGTGGGCGCTGCGGTCGTCGACCCGTTTTCGCCGAGCCAAGGCGGCAGCCACGATCTCATCGTCCGGCCTTTTGCGCCCAAAACACACGCGGTGGCCTACATGCTATGGTCGGAAGCAGAACCGCTATCACGTCTGGCCAAGGCATTTCTGGACGAAGTCCGGCAGGCGAGCCTGCTTTTGGGCCGGGAAGGTTCCTGACTGTGTCCACGAGGTCCGCGCCAGCGAAGCCGACCTCACTGAAATCGGGCGGCATATGGCCGGACATTGATGGTGAGGCCCCATGGTCGATGTTTCAACGCTGAGTCCCCCGGAACTCGATGAGCATTTCCTGCGGCTGTCATTCGCGGTTGCCCGCCGCGCCATCAGCCACGGCAACCACCCCTTCGGGGCGGTTCTGGTCGATCAGGGCCGTAACGTCCTGATCGAGACCGAGAATGGTTACATGCCGTCGCATGACGGCACCGCGCATGCCGAACGGCTACTGGCAACGCAGGCCTGTACCACAGTCGCGCCTGATATCCTGGGCAACGCCACGCTCTACTCGTCGGCCGAACCTTGCGCGATGTGCGCTGGCGCGATCTACTGGGCAGGCATCGGCCGCGTCGTCTACGGCTTGAGCGAACTTCGGCTGCGCCGTCTGACAGGCAACCACCCGGAAAATCCGACCCTCGATCTTCCCTGCCGTGAAGTATTCGGCAGCGGCCAGCGCGCGACCGAGGTGGTTGGGCCATTGCTGGAAGACGAGGCCGCCGCGGTGCATGACGGCGTCTGGGACAAGTAGCCGCGCTCGGGCAGCAATTCTGCAACATGTGGATCGGCGCTATCGCTGGGAGCGCGACGGGCGTCTGCTCCCGCGAAGCAATCCGGAATCGCGCGTCGCCCGTTTGCCGAAGAGTTATGCCGGGGCTGACGCGTTTTCCCCACTTACGCGCGGGTCCAAACTAGCCCAATATCGAGGCATCCTTTCCTCTTATGCGTGACGACGAATGCAGGACTCTACGACTGACTCGCAGCACACCGACGCTAAACCTCTGCTTCAGGCAGTTGGTTTGACCAAGCGCTACGGTGACTTCCTGGCGGACGACCGAATCGACATCGATATCTGGCCGCAACAGATCCACGCCCTGCTCGGCGAGAACGGCGCGGGAAAATCCACCCTGGTGAAGATCATCTACGGATTGATCCGGCCGACCGGTGGCGAAATGCGCTGGCAAGGCGAGGCCATGGTTCTCTCCGGACCATCGGAAGCGCGCGTGCGCGGCATCGGCATGGTGTTCCAGCATTTCTCGCTGTTCGACAATCTCACCGTCGCCGAAAATGTTGCGTTGGGTCTCGACGGCAGGGAATCCTTCAAGGACATGTCGGCGCGCCTTGAGGAAGTATCCCGTGTTTACGGGCTTCCGCTCGATCCCAAGCGCGAGGTCTGGCAACTGTCGGTTGGCGAGCGTCAGCGCATCGAAATCGTTCGAGCACTGATGCAGTATCCGAAATTCCTGATCCTCGATGAGCCGACCGCGGTACTGACTCCGCAGGAGGCCGACCAGCTCTTCACTGTGCTCGAGCGCCTCAAAGCCGAGGGCCGCGCCATCCTCTACATCAGCCACAAGCTCGAAGAGGTGAAGCGGCTATGCGACACCGCCACGATCCTGCGCGGCGGCAAGAAGATCTCGACCTGCAATCCCAGGATGGAAACCGCGGCTTCGCTCGCCCGCATGATGGTTGGCGGCGAGATCAAGGAAGTGAAGCCGGCTGCCAACCGCAAGATCACGGTGCCGCGCCTCGTGGTCAACGACCTCAGCCTCGAGCCCGACGATCCGCACGGCATCCAGCTCCAGCACATCTCCTTCGAACTCAAAGGTGGTGAAATCCTGGGCATCGCCGGCGTCGCCGGCAATGGTCAGGACGAGCTTTTCGCCGCCCTGTCAGGGGAACGGCTGGCGCAGGACCCCGGCACAGTTGTGATCGACGGAACTGCCGCCGGTCACCTTTCGATCACGCGGCGGCGCCGGCTCGGCGCGGCGTTCGTGCCCGAAGAGCGGCTCGGTCACGGCACAGCGCCACGCATGAAATTGTCCGAGAATGCATTGCTGACCGGGCATGCCGCGAGCAACATGGTTCAGCATGGTTTTGTGAAAACCGCCGCAATGCTCCGAACCGTTGATCGCACCACTGAGGCCTTCGACGTGCGCAAGGCCAAGCGCGATCCGGAAGCTGCCACTCTCTCGGGCGGCAATTTGCAAAAATTCATCGTCGGTCGGGAAATCCTGCGTAATCCTGCCGTGCTCGTCGTGAATCAACCGACCTGGGGCGTCGACGCGGGCGCCACCGCCGTAATTCGGCAGGCGCTGCTCGACCTCGCCGCCAGCGGCGCCGCCGTTCTGGTCACGAGCCAGGACCTCGACGAACTCGCCGAAATCACCGACCGCATCGCCGTGATGTTCCATGGCCGTTTGTCGGAGCCGGTGGCCACCCACGATGCCAGCCGCGAGGAACTCGGCTTGTTGATGGGCGGAAGCAGTATCGAGCAAAAGGACGCGGCGCATGCAACTGGTGCTTGAAAAGCGCGCCGAACGATCAAACACGATCGCGCTGGTTTCGCCGTTGATCGCCATTGGCCTCACGCTCGCGACCATGAGCATCCTCTTTGCGATCCTTGGAAAGAATCCGATCTCCGCGCTCGGCGTTTACTTCATCGATCCGCTCACGGACGGATATTCGCTGCAGGAGATCGCGGTGAAGGCGACTCCGCTGGTGATGATCGCGATCGGCCTCTCACTCTGCTATCTCGCCAATGCCTGGAACATCGGCGCCGAAGGCCAATTCCTGATCGGCGCCGTCGCCGGAAGCTGGCTTGCGGTGAAGACGCACGGCACCGACGCTGGCCACTGGGTGCTGCCGGCGATGCTCCTGCTCGGCGCAGCAGGCGGCGCGCTTTATGCGCTGATCCCGGCGATCTGCAAGGTCAGGTTCGGCGCCAGCGAGATCCTGACCAGCCTGATGCTGGTTTATGTCGCCGACCTCCTTCTCGATTATCTCGTGCGCGGTCCGTGGCGGGATCCCGCTGGCTTCAACTTTCCAACCACCGCCGAATTCGATCCGGTCGCGACGGTGCCGGTCCTGATTGAGGGCGGCCGCCTGCACCTCGGCGCGGTCATTGCGCTCATTGTCGTGGCGGCCGGCGTGGTGCTGCTCGGGAAAACCATCAAGGGCTTCGAAATCCGCGTCATCGGCGCCGCCCCGCGCGCCGCGCGTTTCGGCGGTTTCAAGTCCAACCAGTTGGTCCTTCTGACCTTCGCGATGTCAGGCGCGCTGGCAGGTTTGGCCGGAATTATCGAGGTGGCCGGTCCAGTCGGAAATCTCCGGCCCGGCATCTCGCCCGGCTACGGCTTCACCGCGATCATCGTCGCGTTTCTGGGGCGACTGAACCCAGTTGGAATACTAATTGCAGGCCTTTTCCTCGCACTCACCTTCATTGGCGGCGAGCAGGCCCAGATCGCAATGAAAATCCCGCTTGACGTAACCAAGGTATTTCAGGGGATTCTGCTGTTCTACGTGCTCGCCTGCGACTCCCTCATTCTGTATCGGTTCCGATTGATTTTGCCTGCGCCAAAGGTGTCCCGTGGGGCTGCTTGAAGCAATCATCCTTGCCGTGCTCGCGGCATCGACGCCGCTGCTGATCGCCGCCACCGGCGAACTGGTGACGGAGCGGGCCGGCGTCCTCAATCTCGGCGTTGAGGGCATGATGATCGTGGGAGCGGCTTGCGGGTTCGGCGGCGCCTGGCTCACCGGCTCAACCATGATTGGCGCCCTTTGCGGGATCGCCGCCGGCACGTTGCTCTCGCTGATCTTCGCGATGATGGCGTTGGGCCTGGCGGTCAACCAGGTGGCGACGGGTCTCGCGCTGACGATCCTTGGCGTCGGGCTGTCCGGCCTGATTGGCGCCCGTTTCGTCGGCGAACGGATAACGACGGCTCCGCATCTTCACATCCCGGGCCTCACCGACATTCCGCTGGTCGGGCGGATTCTGTTCGGCGAGGACGCATTCGTCTATTTCTCACTGGCGTTGGTTGTCGGCGTCTGGCTGTTCCTGTACCGGACGCGGGCCGGATTGGTACTGCGGGCCGTCGGCGACAATCATGTTTCGGCGCATGCGCTCGGATATCCGGTGCTTCGGATACGGATGCTGGCCGTTATGTTCGGCGGCGCATGCGCGGGGCTGGCTGGCGCGTATCTTCCCCTCGCCTACACGCCGTTCTTCATCCCGGGCATGACGGCCGGCCGCGGCTGGATAGCGCTCGCGTTGGTCGTGTTTTCGTCATGGCGACCGGCCCGTCTCGTGATCGGCGCGTACCTGTTCGGCGCTGTCACCATCCTGCAGCTTCACGCGCAGGGCTGGGGTGTCGGCATTCCATCGCAATTCATGTCGGCATTGCCGTATCTCGCGACGATCATCGTCCTGGTTCTGATTTCGCGGGCGCGAACCGGGGGCTCGACTGCACCCGCCTCCCTGGGCACGATTTTCGTGCCCGACCGATAGATATATCCGAAGTGCGCGCGACGGGGCGTGCGCGCTTCGGGAGTAACTGGCCACCCCTTACTAACCGGAGAAACCCATGAGAAAAATTCTCATCGCGACCACGGCGGTAATGCTCGCCGCCAGCGCAAGCATGGTCGGTGCTTCCGCCGCCGAGAAGCTCAAAGTCGGCTTCATCTATCTCGGTCCGGTCGGCGATCTAGGCTGGACCTACCAGCACGATTTGGGCCGCCTGGCCATGGTCAAGGAATTCGGCGACAAGGTCGAAACGACCTATCTGGAAAATGTCAGCGAGGGCCCGGACTCGGAACGTTCGATCGAGCAGCTGGCGCGCGCCGGCAACAAGCTGATCTTCACCACGTCATTCGGTTACATGGACCCGACGCTGAAGGTCGCCAGGAAATATCCCAACGTGCATTTCGAGCACGCGACCGGCTACAAGCGCGACAAGAACGTGTCGACCTATTCCGGCCGGTTCTATGAGGGCCGCTATATCCAGGGCATCATCGCCGCCAAGATGTCGAAGGCCGGCGTGCTCGGCTACATCGCTTCGTTCCCGATCCCGGAGGTCATCTCGGGCATCAACGCCACGATGCTGGGCGCGCAAACGATCAACCCCAACATCAAGGTCAAGATCATCTGGGCGAACACCTGGTTCGATCCCGGCAAGGAAGCCGACGCGGCCAAGGCGCTGCTGGATCAGGGCGCCGACATCGTCATGCAGCACACCGACAGCCCGGCACCGATGCAGATCGCGTCGGAACGCGGCAAGCTGGCGTTCGGCCAGGATTCCGAGATGATCAAGTTCGGACCGAAGTCGCAGCTCACCTCGATCATGAACAATTGGGGACCCTATTATATCGCGCGGGTCAGGGCCGAACTCGACGGCACCTGGAAGTCGGAAGACTACTGGGGCGGCCTGAAGACGAAAATGGTCGTTATGGCGCCCTACACCAACATGCCTGACGACGTGAAGAAGCTCGCGATGGAAACCGAAGCCGCTATCACGGAAGGCAAGCTGCACGCTTTCAAGTGTCCGGTGATCGCACAGGACGGCAAGGAGGTGGAGTGCAAAGGCGGCACTCACCTCGATGACGGCCAGATCCTGGGCATGAACTTCTACGTGAAGGGCATCGACGACAAGATTCCCGGCAAGTAAGGCAGGAAAGCCGGCAGACAGAAGGGCCCGGCGGCGCAACGCCGGTCCCTCATCCCGCGTGCATCGCGCGCGCCGCGGCGCTGTGGCGACGGATCAGATCGGGCACATCAAGTCCCGGGACGGTGCCGTCGACCACCACCCAGTTTCCGCCGACCATGACCCGATCGGCGCGATGCGCGCCGCAGAGAACCAGCGCGGCCAAGGGATCGCCATGGCCGGAGAAGCGCAATTCATCGAGCTTGAACAGCGCGAGATCGGCGGCTTTCCCAACTGCGATCTCGCCGAGCTCGGGACGGCCGACGCAGGCCGCCGATCCCTTGGTGGCCCAGCGCAACGCGTCCTTGTGGCTGACGCGCTCGACGCCGTAGCGCGCCCGCTGCAGCAGGAACGCGGCGCGGACTTCCTGCATCAGGTTGGACTCGTCATTCGATGCCGAACCGTCGACGCCGAGGCCAATCGAAACCCCCGCCTCCTCCATCTCGCAGACCGGACAACAGCCGGATGCCAGGATCTGATTGCTGCAGGCGCAATGGCTGATGGCCGCCTTAGCCAGACCCAGCCGTTTCATCTCGTCCGGATTGAAGAAGATGCCGTGCGCCAGCCAAGTCCGCGCACTGAGCCAGCCACATTGCTCGAGATAGTCCAGCGGACGGCAGCCATGCATCTGCTCGCAGAATTTGTTCTCGTCCTCGGTTTCGGCGAGATGCGTATGCAGGCGAACGTCGAACCTGTCCGCCAGTGCCGCGGTTGCACGCATCAATGAGGTCGTTACCGAGAACGGCGAGCATGGCGCCAGCGCGATCTGCACCATCGCATCCTCGCCGCGCTGGTGATGCTTTGTCACCACGCGTTCACTGTCGGCCAAAATTGTATCTTCGTCCTGCACTACGCTGTCCGGCGGCAGGCCGCCGTCCCGCTGCGACCGGTTCATCGAGCCGCGCGTCAGCAGCACGCGGATGCCCAACCGCCGGGCGGCGGCGACTTCGATATCGATGGCGTCCTCGAGCCCGGCCGGAAAGACGTAATGATGATCGGTGGTGGTGGTGCATCCCGACAGCAGCAATTCGGACATCGCCACGGTGGCGCCGAGGTGAAGGAATTCCGGTGTCAGCCGCGCCCAGACCGGATATAGCGCCTGCAACCAGGGGAACAGTCCGCGATTGAGCGCCGCCGGCAGCGCCCGGGTCAACGTCTGGTAAAAATGATGATGGGTATTGATCAGGCCCGGCAGCACGACGTGCGCGCCCGCGTCAAAAGCGGAAATATTGGTCGTTGCCGGTTCCCGGCCGCGCGGCACCAACTCGACGATCCTGCCGCCGCGAACCACAATGCCGCGTTCGGCGCCCTCGGCCAGAATGGCGAGAGGGTCCCTGATCCAGCTCGCCCGCGCTTGGTCCATGATCCCACCCTCTTCCAACGGAGCGCCTTAGCAAACGCCCGCTTCTACACTGCAAAGTCCGTCCCAATGGCATTGGCAATTGGCGCTGGTCTTGCAAGACTTCATAATCGGAGATGCATCCTCTTGAAAGCGTTAGCGTATCCATGGACCTGAACACCATTACCGCGGTTGCGCATCCTAAGAGGCGGGATCAATTGCCCGTTTGGACGGCAGGCGACGCTTGGCTTGCGGGCGGAACCTGGCTGTTCTCCGAACCGCAGGCCCATCTGCGCCGGCTGATCGATCTCACCGACCTAAAATGGCCGGCGCTGACCGTCAGCGAGGCCGGGCTGTCGATCTCGGCGACCTGCACAGTCGCACAGCTCGATGCGTTGGCCTGCCCACCGGAGTGGGTCGCCTCACCCCTCGTCAGCCAATGCTGCCGGGCGTTTGTCGCCTCCTTCAAGATCTGGAAGACTGCGACTGTCGGCGGCAATATCTGCATGTCGCTGCCGGCGGGGCCCATGATCTCGCTGACATCGGCGCTCGACGGCGTCTGCACGATCTGGCTGGCTGACGGTGGCGAACGCAGGATTGCGGTGGCCGATTTCGTCACCGGCGACGGGCGCAATTTGCTCGGGCCCGGCGATCTGCTGCGACAGATCGATATCCCGCTCGCGGCGTTGAGGCGGCGTTCGGCACTTCGCCAGATATCGCTGACGCCGGTTGGCCGGTCGGCGGCGTTGCTGATCGGCAGTGTCAGCAACGAGGGCGCGTTGGCGCTGACGGTCACGGCGTCCACCGCCAGACCCGTCCCGCTTTCCTTTGACCGGATTCCGACAGCGGAAGAGCTGCGCAACAAGATCCTGCAACGCATCCCCGACGACCTCTACCATGCCGACGTTCACGGCAAGCCCGAGTGGCGCAAGCACATGACCCTGCGGCTAGCCGAAGAGATCCGCCGCGAATTGCAGGCATTGCCATGAGTTTCGAGATCAATGGCAAGTCGTTCTCGCAATCCCCGCGGCTCGGACAGTGTCTGCGGACGTTCTTGCGCGAGCTCGGTCATTTCGGCGTCAAGAAGGGCTGCGATGCCGGCGACTGCGGCGCCTGCACCGTGCTGCTCGACGGCGAGCCCGTGCATAGCTGCCTGATCCCAGCCTTCCGTGCCGATGGCCATGCAATCACGACCATCGAGGGCCTTGCGCCGGAAGGTCACGTTCATCCCATGCAGCAAGCATTTCTCGACGCGCAGGGCTTTCAGTGCGGGTTCTGCACCGCGGGCATGATCCTGACCTGCGCATCGCTAAACCAGGCGCAGCGTCAGGATCTCGGTGCTTCGCTGAAAGGAAACATCTGCCGCTGCACCGGCTATCGGCCGATCGAGGATGCGCTCAACGGTAAGATCAATATCGAAGACGCCGCCGCAGGTCACGCATTTGGCCGCAGCCTTCCCGCGCCCGCCGGCCCGCAGATCGTACGCGGCGCGGCGCGCTATACCTTCGACACGCAGATTGAAGGCCTGCTGCACATCAAGATGCTCCGCTCGCCACATCCGCACGCGAAAATCATCTCGATCGACGCGAGCGCGGCGCTCTCCATCCCCGGCGTCCATACGGTGCTGACCTTCGAGGACGCTCCGGATCGTCTGTTCTCTACCGCGCGGCACGAGTGGGACTGGATGGACCCGGACGATACCCGCGTGCTCGACAATGTCGTCCGCTTCATCGGCCAGAAGGTCGCGGCTGTCATCGCCGACACCGAGACCGCCGCCGAGGAAGGATGTCGGCGCTTGAGGGTCGCCTATGAGATCCTGCCCGCGGTAGTCGATCCCGTTGCGGCGATTGCGCCGGGTGCGCCGGTGCTCCATGGCGACAAGACAGCAGAGCATCGCGTCACCAACGCCCAACGCAATATCGTTGCGGAAACCCATGGAGAATTCGGCGATGTCGCCAAAGCGCTGGCAGAGGCGGCGGTCACTTACGAAGGCACGTTTACCACCCAGCGGGTCCAGCACGCCGCGCTCGAAACCCACGGCGGCCTTGCCTGGATCGATGCCGATGGTGTCCTCACCGTTCGCTCGAGCACGCAGGTGCCGTTCCTGACGCGGCGCACGCTGGCGGACCTCTTCAATCTGCCGTCCGACAAGGTCCGGGTGTTTTGCGAACGCGTCGGCGGAGGCTTTGGCGGCAAGCAGGAAATGTTCGTCGAGGACATTCTGGCGCTGGCTGCGCTCAAGACCGGACGGCCGGTCAAGTTCGAACTCACCCGCGAGGAACAGTTCACCTCGACTTCGACGCGCCATCCGATGCGCGTCACCGTCAAAGCGGGCGCCGACAAGGACGGCAAGCTGACGGCGCTGCAGCTCGACGTGCTTTCCAACACCGGGGCTTATGGCAATCATGCCGGCCCGGTGCTGTTTCATTCCGTCGCTGAGTCGCTGGGCGTCTATAACTGCCCGAACAAGAAGGTCGACGCCGTCGCCGCCTATACCAATACGGTTCCCTCCGGCGCTTTCCGTGGTTACGGCTTGCCGCAGGCTTTGATTGCGGTGGAAGCCGCGATCGACGAACTGGCAAAACAGCTCGGCATCAGTCCTTTCGACATGCGCCGTCGCAATGTGGTCAAACCCGGAGATCCCATGCTGTCGCCGCCGGGCTCGAAATATCACGATGTGATGTATGGCTCTTACGGCCTTGACCAATGCCTTGACCTGGTCGAGCGCGCGATGGCCGCGGAAACGCCGAAACCTGTGCTTCCCGCCGAATGGCTGACCGGTGATGGCATTGCGCTGACCATGATCGATACCGTGCCACCAGCCGGCCATTTCGCCGACTCGACAATGTCGCTGCGCGCAGACGGCGGCTTTGACCTCACGGTCGGAACAGCGGAATTCGGCAACGGCACCTCGACCGTGCATTTGCAGATCGCGGCCACTGCGTTGGCGACGACGCTCGAGCGTATTCACCTCCGACAATCCGACACCGCCCATGGCGGCCACGACACCGGCGCATACGGCAGCGCCGGTACCTTCGTCGCTGGGCGCGCCACGCAGGCGGCGGCCGAGGCGCTGGCCGACCAGCTGAAGAACTTCGCAGCATCCCTGATCGCCGAAAAGGCGGATGCGTGTTCGCTCGACGGTGACGCGACAGTCTGCGCTGGCCGCCGCACGTCCTACGCCGAGATAGCCGCTTCAGCCCAGGCGCTCGGCAAGACCTTCACAGCAGTCGGCAGCTCGGCGGGCACACCGCGGTCGGTCACCTTCAATGTCCAAGGCTTCCGTGTCGCAGTAAATAAAGCCACCGGAGAGATCAAAATTCTGAAAAGTGTGCATGCCGCCGATGCCGGCAGCGTCGCCAACCCGATGCAGTGCCGCGGACAGATCGAAGGCGGCGTCGCGCAATCGCTTGGGGCGACGCTTTATGAGGAAATGGTAATCGACGAAGGCGGCCGCGTCGTTAATCCCAGGTTCCGCGATTACCACTTGCCGTCCTTTGCCGACATTCCCCGCACCGAAGTGCTGTTTGCGGACACGTCGGACGCGCTGGGACCGATGGGCGCGAAATCGATGAGCGAAAGCCCCTACAATCCGGTGGCAGCCGCACTCGGTAACGCCATTGCCAACGCCACCGGCATTCGCTTTGTCGACGTTCCGTTAAAGCCCGACCGGCTGCATCCGCTCCTGTACGAGAAGTATGGAAGCTAGCCCTCTATCCCGGTCCTACCGTGCATTCGACGATCGGCCACGATCAGTACCGCGCCATCACCGGGAAGTTTGAGCTGGCTACGGCAAGCCACGTCTAACGTGTGAGATACCTTGCCGATGGGAATGAAATGCTCCTAATACACGCGCGCTGGTCTTAACTCTTTAGGGCGGTGACCACCACTTCAATCAAGGCACCGCCGCCGAGATCGGTCACACCTACTGTTGCTCGCGCCGGCAGGTTGTCGGCGAAGAACTCGGTCCAGGCCGCGTCCATTTCCTTTTTCTTCGACAGATCCGTCACGAAGATCGAGGCACTTACAATGCGGGACGAGTCCGTTCCTGCTTCCTTCAAGTAGCCAGCAATCTTGCCAAGGATGTTGCGGGTCTGCTCGCCCATTGAGGCGCTGGTGTCGTCGGCGATTGTCCCGCCGACGAACACAAAACCGTTGGCCTCGATGGCGCGATGCATGATTGGCGTGCGGATGTTGCGGATGATGCTCATAATGTCTCATCTTCGTTTGCGGGATTAAAGGAAAAGAAACGGTCGATGCCCAGTTCGCTGATCCGGGTCTGGGTGCCGCCGTTGACAATCAGCTCGGCCATGACAGCGCCGGCGCCGGGGCCGAGTTGGAAGCCATGCAGCGAGAAACCGAACTGGTGGTAGAGCCCCGTGTGGCGCACGCTCGGACCCAGAACAGGCAGATCGTCGCGCGTCCTTGCCTCGATGCCGGCCCAGGCGCGAACGATCGATGCGCTCCGCATGGCTGGAAAGAGATCGAAGACGGTGCCGGCACTGACCGCAAGACTGCGCCAGTCCAGTACGGTCTCGTTTCGATCCTGGTCCGCCGCTGCCAAATGGCCGCCGCCGATCAGGACTGTGCCGTTGGCAAACTGCTTGAAGGAGAGTTTGCGTCCGCGCAGGATCACCACCGGATCGATGAAATGCGGCACGCGCGAGGTGATCATCAGCATCGGCGCCACGGTCTCCACCGGCACCGGCTCGCCAAGTGCCGCGGCAATACGGCCGGCCCACGCCCCGGCGGCGTTGACGAGCACCGGCGCCGCATAGGTGTCGGTGCCGACATCAACCCGCCACAGACCGTCCTGCTTTCGGATATTGGTCGCCGCTACGCCTTCGCGGACGGTTGCACCCTGAGCTGCCGCCTTGCGGCGGAAGACAGTGGTGGTGCGCGCGGGTTCGGCCGCGCCGTCGCGCCGGGACACGACGCCGCCAGGGCAGGTTTCGGCAACGGCCGGCACCAGCCGTCGCAGCTCCGGCCGATCGATAAGTTCCTCGTGGGTGAAGCCGAGCGCGTTCAGCTCGGCGACGCGCGCGCGGCAAGCATCGAATTCGGCGTCGTTCTCGGCGACCAACACCTGGCCGTGGCTTTCGAATCCGCAGCTATCATCAACCAGCTCGCCGATCCCCTCCCATATGCCCATGGAACGGATCGAGAGCGGAATTTCGGCGACATGCCTTGCGAGCTGACGGACGCCGCCGGCATTCACCCCCGAGGCGTGGCGGCCAGCATAGTCCTTCTCGATCAGCACCGGCTTCATCCCGGCGAGACTCAGGTGAAGTGCAGTCGAACATCCGTGGATGCCGCCGCCGACGACGATAGCATCCACAAGCCTGGTCATCCCCGCACCACGGCGTTCACGTCGGCCTCTGTCTTCGCCACGGCCGCCAATTCCGACAGCGTGATCGGCTTTACGGGTGCACGCAGCCGATAGTAGCCGATCTCCTGCGGACTCTTGCCGCGGGCCTCGGCCATGAGTTCGGTGACCGTGAGCCCGCAGAGCCGCCCCTGACACGGGCCCATGCCGGTGCGGCGATAGGCCTTGAGCTGATTTGGACCCGTCGCGCCGATTGCGACGGCGTCGAGAATGTCGTTGGCAGTGACTTCCTCGCAGCGGCAGACGATCGTGTCGCCCGAAGGAATACGGAACTGCCGCGCGGGCCTGAACAACGTGTCGAGAAAGACGCGCCCGCGCTCGGCGCGAGCCAGATTAGTCCTGAGCGTAGCCATGGGTGCGAGCTTTGCCGCCTCCTCGGGCGCCAGAGTTTGAACTGCGGCTCTTGCTGCGATACGGCCCCGGAAGACGGCAGCTTCCATGCCAGCGATCCCGGCGCCGTCACCGGCGATGGCGATGCCCTCGACCGACGTGTTACCTTTGTCGTCGAGCACCGGCGACCAGCAGAGCTGCCCGTCATCCCAGCGATGCTCGATTCCGGCTGCCATGGCGAGATTGACGTTGGGTACCACGCCTTGATGCAGCAAAAGCAACCCGGCGGGAATCGTTTCACGTCGGTCGCCTGCCGCATAGGTGACGGTTGCAAGCTGGCCATCCCCCTCAGCAGAAAGTTCGTTGACGCCGGTCACGACGCGCACTTTCGCCCGCACTTCCCTCATCATCGCTAGTCCCTTCGCGAAATAGGGTGAGGTCATGAAGGCGAAGGCATGGGGCAGCGCGGCGAGATAGTTCCGGCGCGCGGTTGTATCGAGGATGCGGTCGATGCGGCCGCCAAGGCGCAGGATCTGCGCCGCGAGCAGCCAAAGCAATGGTCCCTGCCCGGCAATAACCGTGCGCCCGTCAGGCACGAGACCTGAAGACTTCAGCATCGTCTGCGCGGCGCCGGCAGTCATCACCCCCGGGAGCGTCCAGCCCGGAATGGGATACGGCCGCTCCAGCGCGCCCGTCGCCAGGATCACGCGACCCGCCTTTATGAAGGCCGACGCGCCGCCCACGGAGACACCGACTTCGAGGTTGCGGTCAAGGCTCCAGACGGTCGCGCGATGGATGATTTCGGCACCGCTCGACTGCACCGCCTGGACGAGGTCCGCGCCCGCCCAATAGTCTGCGCCCAGTTGCTCGCGCTCCACTACTGGAGTCGATGAGATAGCGCGCCAGACCTGGCCGCCGGGACCGGGGTTCTCATCAAGCAGCAGGGTCGACAGGCCGGCCTCTGCTGCGAACACGGTGGCGGCGAGACCAGCAGGCCCGGCCCCGATCACCACGATGTCGTAGCTATCGCGCTTGGGGGTCGCTCTCATCGCCCGATCTCCCGCTTGCCTTTCTGGATTTCAATCTGCATCCCCTCGGCGACCGGCACTAGGCAGCCTTGGCGGTTGCCGACGCCATCGATCGTGACGAGGCAGTCGAAGCACACGCCCATCATGCAATAGGGTAGCCGCGGCGCGCCGCTGACCGCGGTAGCGCGGCGGGCGTCGCGGCCGGAGGCAAGCAGCGCTGCGGACACCGTGTCGCCCTCTCGCGCCTCGACTGCGGTCCCGTCGACGAAGATCTGCAGGGGTCTTCTGGTGTCCTGATCGGATCGCTTGAACATTGATGTCTCCTGGCCCCTTCGAGCCATGTCGATTTCAGTAATAGCCACTGCCGGTCGCAGCGCGGTCTTCGACGAAGCGCCGGGCTGAGAAGGCGCCGACGAGTTCCGCGTCGAGCGCATCCTCGGCGACCATCCGGGCAATCTCGAACGCGTGATTGGACGCGAGCGTTACGCCGGAATGGCAACAGGCGACGAAAGCGCCCGGCTGGCTCTCCGACTGGTCGTAGATCGGGAAACCGTCCTGCGGCATCACGCGGATACCGGACCAACTCCGCACCACGTTGAGGCGGGCAAGGTGAGGAAACATGCGCTGCGCGCGATCCGCCATGACAGCACTGACGGAATGGTTCAGCACGCGGTCGTCGAGTTGCTCTTCCTTGCTGTCCCCGATCATCACTGTCCCCTCGTCGGTCTGGCGGATCGTAGTCAGCGGATGCGGGAGGAACGGCACTGTGCGCTCGGTGACCACGATCTGACCACGGGTCGGGCCCATCGGCGCTGACAGCCCGACCATCGGCGCCAGTGTCTGGTTGGCGTTGCCGGCGGCGAGCACGACTTTCGCTGCACGGATATCGCCCTGCGGCGTCGACAGGTGGAATTCGCCGCCGGCGCGGGTTATCGCTGAAACCGGTCGCTCGGGAAGATAATCGACACCAAACAGCTTTAGGCCGATATGGAAAGCGCGGAAGGTGCGCAGCGAATTCACGTGCCCGTCAAGCGGACAGAAACTGCCGCCGGAGACTTCGGGGCCGACGAGAGGCAGCATCTTTTTCACTTCGGACGCCGACAGCATCTCCATCCGGTAATCGGCCGCCCCCACCTGGTTATGCATGCGCGTGACGAGTTGAGCGCGCTGCTCGAATTCGTGCTCACCGAGCGTTAGATGAAAGCCACCATTCTGCTGCAGGGCAACGTCGAGACCGGTCTGCTCCTTCAATTCAGCGGCAAGCGCTGGCCATGTCTCGGAGGCGCGGACGGTCCAGCCGGTGTAGGCCGGCATGCCGAGGCCTTTGCTCTGCACCCAGATGAGCGCGAAATTGGCCCGCGAGGCACGCCTGGCGATATCGCCCTCGTCGAGGACGGCGACCTTCTTGCCGAGCCGGCCAAGACCCCAGGAGATGGCGGAACCGAGCAGACCGCCGCCGACGACAGCGACGTCGTAATCCTTTGACATGGCTTCTCCTATCGCCCTGCGTCGCTCTTGCCGGCGAGCACGCGATCGAGTCCGTAGAAGCGGTCGAGCAGCACCAGAGCTGTCATGGTGATTGCGATGACGCTGGCGGAGACGGAGGTCACCAGCGGATCGATGTTGTCCTGGATGTAAAGGAACATGCGGACCGGCAGCGTCTCGGTGCCGGGCGTGGCAAGGAAGACGGTCATGGTCAGATCATCGAAGGACTGGATGAAGGCGAGCGCCCAGCCGCTGACGACGCCAGGGAGGATCAAGGGCAGAGTCACGCGGCGGAACAGTGTCCAATCGTCCGCGCCGAGCGAGAGCGCCGCCATCTCGACCGAGCGGTCCATGCCGGTCGCCGCAGCCAGCGTCAGCCGGAGCGCGAACGGAAACACCACCAAGACATGGGCAATGATGAGCGCCGCGAAACTGCCGCCGATGCCGATCGACGTGAAGAAGCGGAGGAAGGCGATGCCGAGCACGACATGGGGAATCATCAGCGGCGAAAGGAATAGCGCCGCGAGCGCATCGCGGCCGAGGAAGCGGTAGCGGGCGATGGCGAGCGCCGCCGGCACGGCGAAGAGGAGCGCCACGAACGACGACAGCGCGCCGAGTCCGAGGCTCACCCAGAAGGCGTGAACAAATTCGGGATAGCTGGCGATCGCCCTGAACCAGCGCAGCGAGAAGCCGTTGGTTGGCAGCGACAGGAAGCCATCGGGCGTAAAGGCAACGAGGCAGACCACCACGATCGGCGCCAGCATGAAGACGACGAATACCGTGTGGAACACAAGAGAGATCGGGCCATTTGTCCTCATCGGAATACCTCGGCGTAGCGCCGCTCGATCAGCGCGTTGCTACCGACGACGATCAGCACGAGCGCCATGAGGAGCAGCACGGCGACTGCCGCCCCGAGCGGCCAGTTCAGCGTATTGAGAAATTCGTCATACGCCAGCGTCGCCGCGACCTTGAGCCGACGTCCGCCGATGATCGCCGGCGTGGCAAAGGCACTGGCCGACAGCGAGAACACGATAATCGCCCCCGACAACACGCCGGGCATGATCTGCGGCAGGACGATGCGGCGGATGATGGTGAGCGGGCTGGCGCCAAGCGACAACGCGGCGTTTTCGATTTGCGGATCGAGGCGCTGCAATGCGGCCCAGACCGACAACACCATGAACGGCATCATCACATGGGCAAGCGCCACGACCATGCCGGTCTCGGTGAACATGAAGGGCAGTGGCGAGCCGATCAACCCGAGCGACATCAAGAACTTGTTGACGAGGCCGTTGTTGCCGCCGAACAGAAGCGCCCACCCGAGCGTGCGTGCGACCACGGAGATCAATAGCGGGCCGAGGATGACGAGCAGAAAGAAGCTCTTCCAACGTCCGCTCATGCGGTTGAGGATATAGGCTTCCGGCGCGCCGAACACGGCGGTGATCAGCGTCGCGAGCAGCGCGACGCGGAAGGTGCGCCAGAACATCTCGGCATAGTAGGGATCGGTTGCGATCTCGTGCCAGTTTTTCAAGATGAAAACCGGCTCAATGCCCTTGTATTGGCCCCAATCATGGAACGAGAGCATCACGGTCATCGCGAGCGGGATCACAAGGATGCCGATGAACAGCATCAGCGCGGGCGCGGTCAGCGCCCAAGGGGCGCGCGCGGCGCGTTCATCGGTCGATGGTCCTGTGGTCAAGACAGACGTGTCGGGAGCCGTGCTCATTTGGCGCCTCCGGCGGTGCGCAGGCTCATGTCTTCCGGCCGCCAGGCAAGCCGGACGGCCTCGCCCTCGGCGGGTTGCGGTTGACCGTCATTCTGGCGGATCACAATCGCAGGACCAGATTCGGTCTCGCACTGGAACAGCCAGTGATTGCCCTGGAAGATGCGGGTGATGATCTTCGCTGCGAGCCCCGTGTCGCCGAAGCCAATTCGCTCGGGGCGAATGCTGACCGTCACCGAGCCGGCGACACCAGCGGGCGCGGGCGCGCTCCAGGAGCCGGCAACCAGCCGCGCCGGAGCGGCGGTCCGGTCGATCGTCGCGGCGAAATCGTTGGTCTTGCCAAGGAACTGAGACACGAAGGCCGACACGGGCCGCTCATAAGTCTCCTGCGGCGTGCCGATCTGCTCGATGCGGCCCTGGCTCATCACCACAATACGATCGGAGAGCGACATCGCCTCGATCTGGTCGTGGGTGACGAGGATCGTGGTGGTGCCCAGGTTGCGCTGGATCTGGCGCAATTCGATCTGCATCTCCTCGCGCAGCTTGGCGTCGAGATTCGACAGCGGCTCGTCGAGGAGCAACACGCTCGGCCGGATCACCAGCGCGCGGGCGAGCGCCACGCGCTGCTGCTGGCCACCCGACATGCGTCGCGGATAACGATCCTCGAAGCCGGCGAGCCCGACCATCGCGAGGGCGGTGCGGACTCGCTCGCTGCGATCAGCCTTCGGCACGCGCCGCATCTCGAGTCCAAAAGATACGTTCTCTGCCGCGGTCATGTGCGGAAACAGCGCGTAGCTCTGAAATACGATGCCGAGGCCACGCTTGGCCGGATGGACTGCGGTGAGGTCGCGGCCCTCGAGCCGGATCGCGCCGCGCGAGGGATCCAGGAAGCCTGCGATCATCTGCAGCGTGGTGGTCTTTCCGCAGCCCGATGGACCGAGGAGGGAGATGAACTCGCCCTTGCCCACGGCAAGACTGAAGTCGTCCACAACGGTCTGCGGGCCGAACTGCTTCGCGACACGGTCGAGCTCGAGAAAGGACATGGATTCGGATCCTGGTGTGGCCGACGCCGATACGCGGTCAGTGGCGTTCTCGGCTGCTGAAGCGAAATCCCGTCGGCCCGCCTGGTTCAGCGCTCAACCTCGCGATTCCACCGCTTGGTCCATTCCTCGCGTTTCTCGTTGATAATGGTCCAGTCGGGCGTATAGAGCTTCGCCGCGCGCTCGCCGATCGGCGCCATTTTGCCGAGCTCCGGCGGAACGACCAGAGACTTCAGCACCGGGCCGTAGCCGTAGTCCTTCAACAGGACGAGCTGCAGTTTCGGGTCGAGAAGTGTCTTGACGAACGTCGCGGCGAGCGGTGAAGCGTTGGGCTTGGCGACCGGACACGCACTTGCGAGGAGCGTGGCGGCGCCTTCCTTGGGATACACGAAGTCGACAGGAAAGCCGGTGTTCGCGAAACTTTGGACCCGGCCTGTGCCCCACACGGCCAACACGGCTTGGCCTGACTGGAACAGCTCGGTCATCTTGCCTGGCGAGGGCTCGTAGGCCAGCACATTCGGATTGATGTCATTCTTGAAGATCTTGAACCCCGCGTCGACGTTGGCTTCGCTGCCGCCGTTCATCCTGGCGAGCATCAGGAGAGCTTCCAGGCCATAGGTGTTGTTGATCGGCGGAATGACCAGTTGCTTCTGGTATTTCGGATCTTTGAGGTCGTTCCAGGAGGTAGGCGGCGCCCAGCCCTTCTCGGCGAAGATCTTGGTGTTGTACATCAAACCGGTCGCGACCAGCCCAATGGCAACCGCTTGGTCATCCTTGAAGCGGGCGGCATCATAGAGATCGGCGGGTAGGCCTTCGATCTTGCTGCAGAAGCCAAGCTGAATCGCCTGATACATCGGACCGTCATCGACGATGGCCACGTCGATCTGTTGGTTGCCCTTCTGGGCCTGCAATTTGGCAAGCGTATCCGTCGAGTTGCCGGCAACGTATTCGACCTTCACGCCGTGGGCCTGCTCAAAGGCAGGGACCACGGCGTCCCGGATCGTTTTTTCGAAGGAGCCGCCGTATCCGGCGACATACAGCGTCTTCTGCTGCGCCGAAACCGGCGACGGGACCGAGGCCAGGGCCGCGATGCTGACCGCTGTCAAAAGGCCGAGATGCTTCATGTGGACGAGCTCCGAATTGCGTGGTTGCGACGTGACGTACCGACGACCTGACATCTGGCGCGCATTCTGACTGGCATCCTCCCCGAGACGGATGTGCCCGTTCGTCGGGATCGACGGACCGCCTCGCCTCGGATTGCCCGACCCTGCTCAAAAAATGAGCCGTCTCGAGTCTTGCTGAAAAAGATCGCAATCCCCGCTTTCGCCGTCCAATTAATAATGGCACCATCTTCATACTGGAATGTTATGAATGGAGCGGGGATGGCGCGCATCAACTCGCGGCAGGTCGAGGCCTTCCGAGCGACAATGCTGACGGGCAGCGTCACGGACGCGGCGGCGCTCATGGCTGTGACGCAGCCGGCGGTGAGCCGCCTCCTGCGCGACTTCCAGGCGCTACTCAAAATGAAGCTGTTCGAAAAGCGTGGCACCGGACTTGTGCCAACGGCAACCGCCACGGCACTCTACATGGAAGTCGAGCGTTCATTCGTTGGTCTCGAACGGATCACTGCAGCAGCCGAAGAAATCCGCAGCCGCCGAACCGGCACGCTTCGGATCGCCGCCTTGCCGGCGTTGTCCAACGGCTACCTGCCAAGGCTCGCCGGGCGGTTTCTGAGGGAGCGGCCGAACCTCAACTTGGCGTTCTTTGGCGTGATCTCACCGATTGTGGTCGACTGGGTATTGAACAACCAATGCGACATCGGCTTCGCAGAGGTACCTATCGCCCATGTGGGCCTGTCGATCGTGCGGTTGCCAGCGCCCCCTCGCGTTGCAGTTCTGCCCGAAGGACACCGACTCGCGGCCAAGGCGATGCTGGAGCCGCGCGATTTCGAGGGCGAGACCTTCGTGTCGCTGACGACCGGGTCGACAGGCCGGCATCTGATCGACCAGGCCTTCAATCGCGACGATGTCCGCCGTGTCCTTCGGGTCGAAACCAGCCTGTCTGAGATCATGTGCGGGTTGGTGTCATCCGGAGTTGGCGTGGCGATCTGCGATCCATTCACGGCGCGAGAATTCGAAAGCCGCGGCGTCATCGCGCGCCGCTTCACGCCGCGGATCGATTTCGAGTTCGCTGCTGTTTTTCCGCCGCAGCGCAGCCCCTCGCCAGTCGCGTTGGATCTGGTGGAGGCCATGCGGCAGGCGCTCGACGACATTGACGGGCCCATGTCCGGCCTCAGCCCTGTTCATCCATGACGCGAAGCTTTTCGACTCGCCGACGGAAATCCTCGTCCGTTGAGAATTCGGCCGACAGGTACGACGCCTTCGTTCAACCACGCATGTCGGCCGGCAGCTCGATCCCGTGGAATTTCTTGTAGATACGTCGAGTTTACCGTTCTTGACGTTCAGCCAAAATCAGCATTGCAGCCACGTCGGCATTTACGTGATCCGAACCCAGGCGCCATTGCTTGCGGATGAGTTCACCGCAGCTTCGATGAACTTCACGCCGGCGAGGCCATCCGCGACAGTCGGGAAAATCACCGCCGGATCGGGCGGCTTGCCGGCCTGTGCTGCGCGGATAGCGCGCGCTGCCTCAGTATAGATTGTTGCGAACCCCTCAAGGTAACCCTCGGGATGCCCCGATGGCACGCGGGTGAGACGGCCCGCCTCGACCAAGGCGCCGGCACCGCCGCGGGTCAGGAGTTGCTTGGGCTGCCCATAGCGGGTGAACCAGAGATGGTTCGGATTTTCCTGTACCCATTCGAGTCCGCCCTTGGTCCCATAGACGCGCAGCGTCAGGCCGTTCTCATTGCCGACCGCGACCTGGCTTGCCCAAAGCATACCTCTGGCACCTCCCTTCCACTTGAGGAGGATCTGGACGTCGTCATCGAGACGCCGGCCGCCGACGAAGGTCGAGAGCTGAGCGAGCAGTTCGTCGAGCTCAAGTCCAGTGACGAAGCAGGCGAGATTGTAGGCGTGGGTGCCGATGTCGCCGATGCACCCGCCAGCCCCGGATCGGGTCGGGTCCGTGCGCCACGCGGCCTGCTTGTGGCCGCTTGCCTCTAATCGCTCCGTCAGCCAATCCTGCAGATATTCTGCCTGGACGAGCCGGATCTCGCCGAGATCGCCGTTCGCAACCATGGCGCGGGCCTGTCGGACCATGGGATAGCCCGTGTAGTTGTGGGTCACGACGAAGACCTTGCCCGTCTTCCTGACGAGCGCCACCAGTTCCTCGGCCTCGGCGACGGTCGTCGTCAGCGGTTTGTCGCAGATGACGTGGATGCCGGCTTCAAGGAAGGCCCTGGCAACCGGGCTGTGCATGTGGTTGGGGGTTACGATCGAGACCACCTCGATGCCGTCCGGGCGCGCGGCTTCCGCCTTCGCCATCTCTTCGAAAGAGCCATAGGCGCGGTCGTTGGCGATACCGAGCTCCTTCGCCGAGGCCTTGGCTCGGACCGGATCCGACGCCAACGCGCCGGCTGTCAACTCGAACTGGTCGTCGATACGCGCGGCAATGCGGTGGACGGCGCCAATGAAAGATGCCTGGCCGCCGCCAACCATGCCTAGCCGAATACGACCATGGCCGCCAGTTTCGCTGTTTGCCTCAATCGCCATTCTTCTTCCTCGCTCAGGAGATGCCGAGCATCTTGCGGTTCATCTGGTCGTCGGCGCCGGAGCCTGCGAAATCGTCGAAGGCCTTCTCCGTGACCCGAATGATATGTCTTTTGATAAATTCGGCGCCCTCGCGCGCGCCTTGCTCAGGATGCTTCAGCGCGCATTCCCATTCCATCACCGCCCAGCCGCCGTAATCGTACTGCGTGAGCTTCGAGAAGATCGCGCCGAAATCTACTTGGCCATCGCCCAGTGAGCGGAAGCGGCCAGCTCGATCGACCCAACTCTGGAACCCGCCATAGACACCCTGGCGGCCCGTCGGGTTGAACTCCGCGTCCTTGACGTGGAAGGCCTTGATGCGTTGGTGATAGATATCGATGAAGTCGAGATAGTTGAGCTGCTGTAGCAGGAAGTGCGACGGGTCGTAGAGCAGGTTCGCGCGCGTGTGGCCATTCACCCGCTCGAGAAACATCTCATAGGAGACGCCGTCGTGCAGGTCCTCGCCTGGATGGATCTCATAAGCGACATCAATGCAGTGCTCCTCCGCATAATCAAGGATCGGCCGCCAGCGCCTGGCGAGCTCGTCAAAGGCGGCCTCGACGAGGCCGGCCGGACGCTGCGGCCAGGGATAGACATAGGGCCAGGCCAATGCGCCGGAGAAGGTCGCGTGCGCCGTGAGCCCGAGGCGCCCTGAGGCGCGGATTGCGCGCTTGACCTGGGCAACGGCCCACTCGGTGCGCGCCTTGGGATTGCCGCGCACCTCCGGCACGGCGAAGCCGTCGAATACTGCGTCATAGGCCGGATGAACGGCGACGAGCTGGCCCTGCAGATGCGTCGAGAGTTCGGTGATGGAAAGGCCGTGACCGGCTGCGATCCCCTTCACCTCATCGGCATAGTCCTGGGACTCTGAGGCCTTGTTGAGGTCGAAGAGTCGTCCATCCCAGCTCGGGATCTGAATTCCCTCGTAGCCGAGCGAGGCGGCCCATCCGCAGATAGATTCGAAGGAGTTGAACGGCGCCGCGTCGGCAGTGAACTGAGCGAGGAATATCGCCGGTCCCTTGATCATCTTCATCAAGCGCTTCCTTCTCCTCTGGACGCCGCAGCAGCGCGTGCCCGCTGAGCCCGATATCCCACCGTAGCCCGTGATCGGCGATGGTTACAGGTCCTTCTCGGCGAGCTTGCGAAACTCGTCGGGCACGGAACGAGAAATACCCAGCGCCGCCGAACCGTATCCGATAGCATCCCGTCCGAAGCGATCGCGGATCTTGTCAACGGCGCAGTCAGCCGCCCAACGTGCCATGCCCATTTTGGTGCCGGGGCGGCGCGCTTCATTTCGAAGTCCAAACGGGAGTTCCAGCTCCAGATCCCAGTGCGCCTCAAGATGCGAAACGGAGATCGCCACCAGAGAGATGGTCTTCTCGTCCGGATGATTTGCAAGGATTGCGCGCACCAGTTCCTCTGCAAGCTCCGCGAGGATCATGGTCGCGGAAATTGGTGCATCGAGCGTTACCGAGCGCGTGACCGAGCTCAGGTCGGCGAAGCGAACGCGGACCGTCACAGTTCGACCAGGCAGGGACTTCGCCCGGAGCCGCGTTGCAATGCGGTCCGCAAGGTGAAGCAGGGTAGATCGAATAATTCGCATTTCGGCCGGCCTCCTGCCAATAGCCGATTGCGCTCCTGCCGATCGGGCCCGGCGGTGAGGCTTGAGTTGCCGCGGATCGCGATTCCACGCCAGCGCTGCGAGTTTCTGCCCTGCCGCGGGACCGAGCAGGTGCTCGAGCGACGATCCCGGCGTGTTTGCCAGCTGCCCGATCGTCAGCACGCCGATCTTGGCAAGCCGCGCCTTCGTGACCGGACCCACGCCCCACATCAGGTCGACGGTCAGTTCGTGAAGGAATTCCAGTTCAGCGTCGGGATCGACAATCACGAGCCCGTCGGGCTTGGCTACTTGCGAGGCAATTTTCGCCAGATGCTTGGTCCGCGCGACGCCCACTGAGATCGGAAGCCCCAGCTCGGTGCGCACGCGCCGACGGATTGCCGTAGCTATGTCGGCAGGCGTACCAAAGAGATGGGTGCAGCCTGCGACGTCGGCAAAGGCCTCGTCGATGGAAATCCGCTCAACGAGGGGTGTGAAATCGCCGATCACCTTGATGGCGGCATCACCCAGCCGTTGGTAGTCCTTGAAATGCCCGCCGACAAAAATGAGTTGCGGACACAGCTCGCGCGCCTGCCGTCCTGGCATGCCGCCGCGGATCCCGAACGCCTTGGCTTCGTAAGAAGCGGCAAGCACAACCCCGCCACCGACGGCTATTGGTTTACCGCGTAACGAAGGGTCGAGGAGCTGCTCAACCGAGGCATAAAAAGCATCCAGGTCTGCATGAAGGATGGTGGATGTAGTTGCCACCCGGCCGTTCACCTGTGACACTTGACCGAAATTTGGTGCCGTCTTTTGGATGGCACATTCGACGTAAGAACAAAATAGGAACATTCTTTTGGTTGGTCAACGGAAGTTAAGCAACGTCCGTCCATCAAAGTGGTGATCCGCTGGATGCAGCACCTTGATGGCCAGACTTTCTCCATTGCGCGAGCAGATGGAGGGCCATCATGCCTAGCGGGGATGAAGTAGAGATCGCAGTCCGCGGTGAAGAATTTTTTGGCTTGGTTGATCCTGCTGCTGAGACACCCGGAGTTCGCGTGGCTTCTTTGGCAACATAACGGACCTCCGTATAGATAAGATGCCAGGTCCGATTGAAAAACTTGAACTCTCGCTCCAGTCCATCAGCACCAATGTCCCCTGCGAACCCAAGACGTCAATCAGCGGTATGGTTCGTTTGGGCCCCTCATCCGGCGCTACGCGCCACCTTCTCCCACAAGGGCAGAAGGAATAAGATATGCCCGCTGAGCGTTCGCCCCAAACGCCTTGTCGCGCACGTGCGGACCAAGCTTCATCAGGCACTCCTCGAGCGCGCCCTTGGTCGCGCCATAGCTTCCCGCGAGCAAACACACCGGCCAGTCGGAGCCGAAGATCAGGCGATCCTCGCCAAAGCATTTGGCGGCGTGCGCGACAAACTGAAGCAGACGTTCCGCATCCCAGTCGTCCCACCTTGCCTCGGTGGCGAGACCCGAGATCTTGCACCAGACATTGCCGCAAGCGGCGAGTGCGGCGAGAAGATCGGCCCATTCACGGCTGAATCCCTCCGCGATCGGCGGCTTGGCGGCGTGATCGAGGACAAAGCGCCCTTGCGGAAACGCCTGCGCAGTTGCGATCGCGGCCGGCATTTCACGCGTGCGCACCAGGAGATCATAGGCGAGATCGCGCGCGAACACGGCGGTCAGACCGCGCTGCACGTCCTCGCGCAGCAGCCAATCGGGATCGGACTCGTCGTGCACCTGGTGACGAATGCCGACCAGCCTGTCGCCTCCGAGCGAACCACGGAGCCGCTCGAGCGTCTCGTCGACCGCCCCGTCCGTCAGGTCGGCCCAGCCGACCACACCGACGACGAAGGGCGTCGCAGCGGCGACGCGCAAGAATTCCTCGGTCTCCTCGATCGAGGAGCGGCATTGCACCAAAATGCTTACATCGACCCCGTTGGCGAGAAGCAGCGGCGCGAGATCGCTTGGGCCGAAGGCGCGGTGGATCCGCGCGAGTTCGGGCGCCTCCATCCAGGGATAATCGGCGCGCGCGGGATCCCAGAAATGCTGATGACCGTCGATCACCATGGGTCAAGCTCCACCCGGCAGCGGTGCGGACGCATCGACTAACTTGCGCTCGCGCAGCTCCTGCCAGAAGGAGGACGGCACCAGCCGCTCGGACATCGCGATGTTGTCCGAAACCTCCGCAGCGCTACGCGCACCTTGTAGCGCGACCGTTACCGCCGGATGGGCCATACAGAACTGCACTGCGGCGGCCTTGAGCTCGGTGCCATGCTTGCGGCACAGCGCCTCCAGCGCCAGCGCGCGGGCGACGAGCGCCGCATCGGCGTCTTCGTAATTGAACTTCGCGCCGGCGCGCGGGTTGGCGAGGATGCCGCTGTTGTAGATGCCCCCGAGAATGACGCCGATGCTCTTCGCACGGCAGATCGGAAACAACGTCATCAGCGCGCCCTGGTCGAGCAGCGTGTAGCGGCCCGCCAGCAGGAAGCAATCGACCGGCGCCGCTTCGGCGAAGCGGGCGAGCATCTCGGATTGATTCATACCGGCGCCGATCGCCTTGACCGTACCATCGTCGCGCAAGCGCCGGAGCGCGCGGAAGGCACCGGCAACTGCATCCTCATAGTGGTCATCTGGATCATGGACGAGCAGTACATCGACGCGGTCGAGCCCGAGACGGGCGAGGCTTTCCTCAACCGATCGCATCACGCCGTCGTAGCTGAAGTCGAATTGCGGCCGCTCGGCGGACGTGCCCTTGTAGTGATCGTCTTCCGCAGCAGCACTGGCTGGGCGCAACAAGCGGCCCACCTTGGTGGAGATTGCAAAGGAGTCCCGCTCCTGCCGGCGCAGAAAACCACCCAAGCGACGTTCGGCCAATCCAAAGCCGTAAAGCGGCGCGGTATCGAAGAAGCGGACGCCGAGCAACCAGGCGCGTTCGATCGTCGCCTCTGCATCCGCATCGCTAACCGGCGCAAACAATCCACCGAGAGGAGCGGTTCCGAGACCAATCGCCGTGACGTCGATCCTATCCGCAAGCCGTGTACGCTTCATTCCAAGCTCCAGGGTCGAACCAGCACTCCCTCTCCCGCAACCGGGAGAGGGAGTGTAGCGCAGGAACGTTGGGGCTGAGAACGTTTCCTACTTCAACAGTTGAGCGACATTGTCCTTGGTCACGAGGTCGAGGCCGGTATAAATGACCTCGGGAACCTTCTGGCCCTTCTTGATTGCCAGCAGAGTGTCCATCGCCTTCTCGCCCATCTCGAACGGGCGCTGTCCCGTAAGCGCGTTGGAGTAGCCGTCACGCAAGAGTTCAAGCTGCATCTTGAGCGTATCGGCGACGACGAGCGTCAGCTTGCCGGCATCGATGTCCTTCTTGTTCTTGTTGACGAAGGCCTTGTAGCCTTCCGGCGCAAACATCGGCCAGCCGCCAACCGGCACGATCGCGCCGAGATCCGGCGTGGCAGTGCGCAGATCCGCCATCTGCTGGACCGCGAGCGCAGGATCGTCATTGCAGAAGGTCGGCGAGCCTGCGACCTCGACCCACTTCGAGCCCTTGAGCGCCTCGCGCACGCCATCGACGCGCTCGGCGAGGTTCTTGGCGCCCGGACCACCGGAGACGACGGCATACTTGCCGCCCTCGGGCTTGAGCTGCAGCAATTGCTTGCCGAGCGCGAGGCCGAAGTCCTTGTTGTTGGTGCCGATATAGGCAATGCGCTTGGAGCCTGGCGCATCCGCATCGAAGGTGATGACAGGAATACCGGCCGCGGTCGCAGCCTCGATCGACTTGGTCATCGCTGCGACATCCGCGACCGAGATCGCAAGACCATCCACCTTTTGCGTAATGAAATCCTGGATGATCTGCGCCTGCGTCGCCGGCTCATGCTCGACCGGCCCCTTGTAAATGCATTCGACGTTACCGAGCTCTTTGGCGCGCTTCAGGCAACCGTCGCGCGCGACGTCGAAGAACGGATTGTTCATCGCCTTGGGCACGATCACGAACTTGTAGGTCTGGGCGAATGCCGGGGTCGCCATCATCGCGATGGCCATTCCGGCGAGAAGTATTTTCCTCATTGGTCCCTCCACATTTGTGTCTATCCTTTTGAATTGAATCTCCAGAAGGCGGATAGACGAAGTGTTCGTTGCTCCCCCGGAGTAACCTCAAGTGATGCGTGAGCGGATGCGGTCGACCAGCACGGCCAGAATGATGATCACGCCCACGAGCGTCTGCTGCCAGTAGGAGCTGACCTGCGCGAGCACGAGGCCATTGCGGATCACCTCAAGCAGCACGCAGCCGACGATGGCCCCGAGCGGGCCGCCGACGCCACCTGCGAGATTGGCACCGCCGATAACCGCCGCTGCGATCACGTTGAGTTCGTAGGATGTCGCCATGTTCGCGGGCGCAGACCCCAGCCAGCCCGAGACGATGATGCCCTGCAGCCCTGCGGCCAGCGCACAAATCACGTAGACTTCGATCTTGACCCGTACGACCGGGATGCCAGTCAATTCCGCCGCCTTCTCGTTGCCGCCGAGCGCGAAGACATGACGGCCGAAGCTCGTGTGGTGCAGCACGATCGCCATTACCGCCGCGAGGATCACGAGATAGATGAATGGCGCCGGTACGCCGAACAGATCGCCCGATGTCAGCGCGTAGAAATAGTCGGCATCCGGTCCGCCCGGAAAGCTGCCGCGCCCGTTGGAGACGACATAGCCGAGACCGCGGACGATCGAGAGCATGCCGAGCGTAGTGACAAAGGGCGACAGCCCGAGCACGGCGATGCAGAAGCCGTTGACGAGGCCGACGATCAGCGCGGTGACAAGTCCCGCCAGGATCGAGACAAGCAGGATCAGCCCCGGTACATTGGCGACCACGGTCTTGCCGTCCGCAGCCAGATGCACGAACAGGGACGCGCCGGGCATGCCCGGCGTCGACAGGCCCGACATCACCATGGACGTGATCATGGCGGAGAAGCACATCATCGATCCCACCGAGAGATCGATGCCGCCGGTGATGATCACGAAGGTGATGCCGAGGGTGGCAATGGCGATGAAGGAAAAGTTCTTCGCCACGTTCTGCATGTTGCCTTCGGTAAAGAAATATGGACTGGCAAAATGCATCACGACGAGCAGCACCAGCAGCGCGAGCAGAACGTAACCGGTTTGCGAAGCGAAGATGCCACGCTGCCACCATCTGATACGACCGACATTGGCAAACGAGATCGGGGATTCCAGGGGCATGGCCATCACGCTGCCTCCTTTGCGCCCGTGATCAGGGCGGTGACTTCCTCAGGACTGGTGTCGCCGATCGGCTTGTCCGCCCGCTTCTCGCCGCGGCGCATGACGACGACGCGGTCGCAGACCGCGAAGACATCGGGCATGCGGTGGGAAATCAGCATGACGGCGACGCCCTGCTCTTTCAGCCGATGGATCAGGCCCAGGACCTGCTCGACTTGGCGGACCGAGATCGCCGCGGTCGGCTCGTCCATCATCACGAGCTTGGCGTTCGACAGGCGGGTTCGTGCGATCGCAACTGCCTGGCGCTGGCCGCCCGACATCTGCTTGACGAGATCATGCGGTCTTGTCTCGGAGCGCAGCTCGCCGAACAGCTCCAGCGCGCGCGCCGCCATCGCATTGTGATCGAGGAAAGCGAACGGGCCGAATTTGCGCTTGAGCTCGCGCCCGAGGAAGACGTTGGCCGCCGCCGTGAGATTGTCGGCAAGCGCCAGGTCCTGATAGACGACCTCGATCCCGACCGCGCGGGCATCGATGGGACGGTAGAAATGCACCGCGTTGCCGCCGAAGCGGACCTCGCCATGGGTGGGGCGGAAGTTTCCGGCGATGATTTTGACGAGCGTCGACTTGCCCGCGCCGTTGTCGCCCATCAGGCCGACCACCTCGCCGGGGAAGACCTGCATGTCGACGTCGTGCAGCGCGCGGATCGCGCCGAACTCCTTGCCGATCCCTGTCAATTCCAGAACCGGTTGCCCGGCCGCACCTGCGGTTTCCATGCTCGGCCTCGCTCAGACGTACCGGTTGACCAGTGATTCCAGATATTCCTGACGACCCGAGCGCGGCTGCGGATCGAAACCGGGTGCCAGCGCGCGATCAGCAAGATCGGCAAGCGAACGCTGGCCAGCGAGGATCGCGCGTCCCTCGGCATCAGCCCATCCGGCGTAACGTTCCGCAATCGGCATCGTCAGCGCCTCGGCATCGAGCATGTCGGCGGCGGCAACGAACGCCCGCGCGCAGGCGTCCATCGAGCCGACATGGGCGTGGATCAGATCGTCCGGATCGATCGATTGCCGCCTGATCTTGGCGTCGAAATTGAGACCGCCCGTCGTGAAGCCACCGGCCTTCAGGATGTCGTGGAACGCCAGCGCCAGCTCTGGCACGTTCATCGCGAACTGGTCGGTATCCCAGCCGAGCAGATCGTCGCCGCGGTTGATGTCGAGCGAGCCGAACACGCCGAGCGCCTGGGCCAGCGCGATCTCGTGCTGGAACGAATGGCCGGCAAGGATGGCGTGGTTCTGTTCGATGTTGAGCTTGACGTCGTTCAGAAGGTCATAGCGCTGGAGGAACCCGTAGCAGGTGGCGACGTCGAAATCATACTGATGCTTGGTCGGCTCCTTCGGCTTCGGCTCGATCAGGATCGGTCCGTTGAAACCGATCTTGTGCTTGTGCTCGACGACCAGCGAGACGAAGCGGCCGAGCTGATCGAGTTCGCGCTGAATGTCGGTGTTGAGCAGCGTCTCATAGCCTTCCCGTCCACCCCAGAGCACATAGTTCTGACCGCCGAGCCGATGCGTTACCTCAAGCGCGGCGCGGACCTGGCCGGCGGCATAGGTGAAGATGTCCGGATCCGGATTGGTCGCGGCGCCGGCCATGTAGCGGCGATGCGTGAACAGATTGGCCGTACCCCAGAGTAGACGCACCTTGGAAGACGCCATCTTCTGTTCGAAGAGATCGGCGATGGCGTTGAGGTTGGCAACGGACTCTGCCAGCGAGGCGCCTTCCGGCGCGGCGTCGACATCGTGGAAGGTGAAGAAGGGCACATCGAGCAGGCGGAACAGCTCGAACGCGACGTCGGCCTTGGCACGCGCCATTGCCATCGCATCCGCGCCATGATGCCAGGGCCTCATGAACGTCTCGCCCCCGAAAGGATCGCCGCCGGGCCAGCAGAACGAGTGCCAGTAGCAGACCGCGAAACGCAGGTGGTCCTCGAGCCGCTGCCCGTGAACGATGCGATTCTTATTGTACCAGCGGAACGCGAGCGGGCTTTTGGCGTCCTTGCCGCCGTAGGCGACCGGCGCACTCGCCCCGAAGAATTTGGGTGACACGTTCACAGGGAGAACTCCTTCAGCGCGGGATATAGTTTTCGCCACTGGTGATGGGCTTCATCGTAGGCGGCTTCGGCAGACGGACGCGGCGTGAAGCTCGCAAGCCGCCGCGGACGCGTGCAGACTTGTGCAGGGGTTTCGTTGGTTGCGGCAAGCCGGCCGAGCCGTGCCGCGCCAAGCGCTGCACCGACCTCGCCCTCCTCGACGCGGTGGACGGGAATGCCGAGCACATCGGCGCAGATCTGAGCCCACAGCGCCGAGCGCGAGCCGCCGCCCACAAGGTCGACCTCCGTGATCGCCGAACTGGCATCGCCGAGCGCCGAGAGATTGTCGCGCGCGGCGAAGGCCACGCCTTCGAGCACAGCCTGGACGATCTGATCGCGTCCCGTCGCGCCGCGAAGACCCACGAACGCGCCGCTGGCGGCAGCGTCGTTGTGTGGCGTGCGCTCGCCATCGAGATAGGGAAGGAACTTGACGGGGCTCGGTCCGCGGACGGTCTCGCCAAGCGGCGCCAGCAGCGCGGCGGCAGGCGTCGCCATGACGCCCGAAAGCCAGGCGAGCGAGGCGGCCGCCGCCAGCATCACGCCCATCTGGTGCCAGAGACCCGGAAGCGCATGACAGAAGGCGTGCACAGCCGACGCGGGCGCCGGCGCAAAACTGTCGGTGACGCGAAACACCACGCCCGAAGTTCCCAGCGACAGGAACGCATCGCCGGGCGTGATGGCGCCGAGCCCGATCGCGCTCGCGGCACAGTCTCCCGCACCGCCGGCAACCATGACATCTTTCGCCATGCCCCAGCGCTTCGAAAATTCGGGGTTGAGTGCCGCGCCGATCTCGCTGCCTTCGACCAGGCGCGGCATGTGGTGAAGATCGAGCCCCGTGGCATGCAGCAGCACCGCAGACCAACGGCGCTGACCGACATCGAGCCAGAGCGTGCCGGCGGCGTCCGACATGTCCTCGACCATCTCGCCGGTCAGGCGGTAGCGCACATAGGCTTTTGGCAGCAGCACTCTTGCCACGCGCTCGAAAATCTCGGGCTCATGGCGCGCTACCCAGAGCAGCTTTGGCGCGGTGAAGCCTGGCATCGCGAGATTGCCGGCGATAGCGTGGAGCGAGGGACAGCGCGCCTCCAGCTCCTTGCACTCGGCATAGGAGCGGCCATCATTCCACAAGATGGCCGGACGCAGCGGACGGCCGTCCTCGCCGAGCAGGGTAGCGCCGTGCATCTGGCCGGAGAGACCGATGCCACGCACCTGCGCGACGTCGCTCGGATGAACGGACGCGAGATCGTCGATGGCGCCGATCGCTGCATCAACCCAGGCGTCCGGATCCTGCTCGGACCACAACGGTGCGGGATGCAAGAGCGCAAGCTCGCGCGCGGCTGTCGCGACGATTGCGCCAGTCTCGTTCACGAGCACCGCCTTCACACCGGACGTGCCGATGTCCATCCCGAGATACACGTCGTCATCCTCCCTTCCGGCCCGGTTCGCGATCTCTGTCGCCTTCCCCACACCGGGCCGTCTTGCAAATCAGTTCTGCAGGCTATGGCAGATTGTCCCGCATCACGATGTCGATCCGGATCTTCTCCTGTTCACTCAGGATCGGCTCGCCGCGGGCGAGCGCGAGCAGCACGCGCACGGCGGCGCGGGCCTCATGTCCCGGGTTTTGCGAGATCGCCGCATCCATCACGCCTTGCAACAAGAGCTTGCGCGTGAGCACGGTGACGTCGTGTCCGACGAACACCACCTGCTTCTCGCGATCGGAATCGATCAGGGCCTTGGCAACGCCTTGCGTGCCGGCGCCGACATTGTAGAGGCCGACGATGTCAGGATGTTTGCCGAGCAGCCGCGACATGAGCTGTTCCGAGCGCTCGTCCTCGTCGCGCCCTTCGAGCACGGGCAGCACGTTAAGCCCAGCAAACTCCGACGCCATCACCTGATTGAAGCCGAAGATGCGCTCGGCATGGTCGCGCAGGCCTTGCGAGCCGGCGACGATCGCGACTTTGCCGGATCGCAGACCAACGAGGCGGCCGACCAGCGCGCCGGCGGTGCGCCCGGCGGCGATATTGTCGATGCCAACATAATAATGACGGCGCGACGACGGCACGTCAGAAACCAGCGTCACCACCTTGGCGCCACCATCGACGAGATCATTGATGGCGGCCCGCACGCTCGGATGATCGAGCGCGACAACCGCGACGCCGTCATACTCGCCGACAAGAGCCTCCAGCGAGTTCGCGAGAACGGAGGCATCGAACACGTCGGTCGCGACCATCTCGACCGCGAGCCGGCGGGCCGACAGCCAGCCCGACATCTCGCCGAGATAGGACTGGATCTGCTGCATGAACAGGTTCGGCCCCGACGGCATCACGAAGGCGAAGCGCCGGGCGCGGCCACGGGCGAGCTCGGCGCCGGCCACATGCGGCTGGAAGGAGTTGCGCGCGATCGTCTCCTTGACACGGCGGATCGTATCCGGCCGCACGCCGGGGCGGTTGTGCAGGACGCGATCGACCGTCGCGAGGCTGACGCCAGCCTGGCGGGCGATGTCCCTGAGCGTGAGAGGGTTGTCGGCGTCCGGCTCCTTCATGGGCTGAAGGCTAGCAGAGGTTATTTGAGGTACGCAACTCATTTTGAGGAATACGGCGCAGCAGCGGGGAGCTGCTAGAACTCCCGAGGCAAAGCCGATGGTGAATTGCAGCACGGCGCCAATTGCGCACAAGTGGCCCAGCTCACTGAGCAGTACGAGCTCAGAGCTGTCGGATTCTCAGCTCACGAAGCCTTGCTATGTCCCATCGTGCGGACCGTCGGGAGGTTCGAGTCGGGGGAGCGCTACCGTTTTTGCCGACACCAACCGAACCTGCGATATCTCATCGCATGAGGCAGTTCATGCGCGTTCGGGCTGCTGCCTTTGAGATGTACGAAGGGCACGAACTGCCGTGGAGCATGTTCGGAGCCACCGCCGTGCGTGGGGCTGCAGCTGAACTGCGGATCATCAACGTTTCGTCGACTGTTCCTCGAAAACTTTGACGGATACGTTCGCCACCTGTCGCAGTGCTTCCCGATCGGCGCCTGATGACGCTATCACGCCCATGCCGGCGGACACCGCCGAGAGATAGCGCGCCAGCGCGGCAGCGTCGGCGGTCTGCTTCAGATCGCCCTCCTTCTTCGCCCTGACGAAGCGTTCGCGGAGCTGATCCTCGGTCAGCGCACGACGCGCTGCCAGCTCAAAGGGAACGTTCTCCGAACCGGTACCGCAGGCAAGGCCGCCCTGCACGAGCAGGCAACCGGGCGGATTGTCGGGATCGGTTTGGCTGTCTGCGGTACCCAAGAGCATCCGCTCCGCGACGTCGCGGGCGGTCGGCGCGCTCAAAACCCCCTCCATCCAGGCCGCACGTTTGGCCGTGTACCGGTCGAGCGCAGCCTTCAGGAGACCTTCCTTATTTCCAAATGCCGCATAAAGGCTCGGCGGGTTAATGCCCATCGCCTCGGTAAGCTGGGCAATGGTCGCGCCCTCATAGCCATGTCGCCAGAAGACTTCCATCGCCTGATCCAGTGCGGCATCGGCGTCGAATTCCCTCGGGCGTCCCATGGCCATTCGCGTTACTCCCTTGAAGCCGACGCCGTTTTCCGCTCGGCGTTCAATCCTCTAACATTCTGATTTATCGTGGTTCTTTTATTTGATTTCCAGTCTTGCGGCTTCCGACATAAGATTTTCGTAGTGTACAGTACATAAGTATCTTGCGGACCGTCGTCCAGCTCCATATCTGTAGTGATCACTACATTTATGGAGCGCGCAAATGCCCCCATCCGCCAATACCTCCCGTTCCGGCCGATTCCGACACGTTGTCGGCGGCGTTGCCATCATCGGCGTCCTCGCGGCGGCCGGTTCGATCGCGAGCGGCCGCTATTTTCATGCAGCCCAGGCGACCACAGGGACCGCACCCGAGCAGGCCGTCTCCGTCACGATCGCGGTGGTCGAGCCGCGCCGGACCGCGCTGTGGGATGACTTCTCTGGACGTCTCGAAGCCGTCAACCGCGTCGAGCTCCGCCCACGCGTCGCTGGCGCGATCCTGTCGGCCAACTTTGCCGAGGGCGCGTTGGTGAAAGCCGGCGATGTCCTGTTCAAGATTGATCCCGCGCCCTACGCCGCCGAAGTGGATAAGGCGAGCGCACAGCTCGAGGCAGCAAAAGCGCGTGCGATCTTCACTGCGAGCGAAGTCGAGCGCGGCGCGCAACTCGTCGGCAACGCCGTCGTCACGCGTCGCGATTTCGATCAGCGCGAGAACGCCAATCGCGAAGCGATCGCCAATGTGAAGGCGGCCGAGGCGACGCTGCAGACTGCAAAGCTCAACCTAAACTACACCGAGGTCCGCGCACCCGTCGATGGCCGCGTCGGCAAGATCGAGGTGACCGTCGGAAATCTCGTGGCCGCAGGGACTGCCTCCCCGGTCCTGACCTCTCTGGTCTCTGTCAACCCGATCTATGCGAGTTTCGATGCGGACGAAGAGATCGTGCTGCGGGCGCTGAATTCCATTGCAGATCATTCGGGCAAGCGCGGCAATCTTGATCAAATACCCGTCGAGATGACCACCTCTGGCGGCACATCGGCCAAAGGCCATATCCAGTTGATCGACAACCAGGTCAATGGCCAGAGCGGCACGATACGCGTCCGCGCGGTATTCCAGAACGAGGATGGCCGCCTCATCCCCGGCCAGTTCGCGCGGGTGCGGATGGGCCAGCCGCAGCAACAGACGCTGGTGATGATCGACGAGCGAGCCATCGGCACCGATCAGGATAAGAAGTTCGTTATGGTGGTCAGCGACGACAACCGCGCGGTCTATCGCGGAATAACGCTCGGCGGCGCCGTCGACGGGCTCCGCATCGTGACGGGTGGCCTAAAATCCGGTGACCGCATCGTCGTGAATGGCCTACAGCGGGTACGCCCGGGCGCACTCCTGAAGACCGAAATTGCCCAGATGGGCTCGCGCGGCCCACAGCAAGCATCGAACGACAGCAACCAGCAAATCGTGCAGCGCTAACTACCCGCAGCGCTTGGGGCATAGCAATGAAACTCTCAAAGTTTTTCATCGATCGGCCGATCTTTGCCGGCGTGCTTTCGATCGTGATCTTCCTGGCCGGCCTAATCTCGCTCTTTGCCATGCCGATCTCGGAGTATCCGGACGTCGTGCCGCCCTCCGTGGTGGTGCGCGCGACCTACCCCGGCGCCAATCCGAAGGTGATCGCGGAGACAGTGGCAACGCCGATCGAGGAGCAGATCAACGGCGTCGAGAACATGCTCTACATGAGCAGCCAGGCAACCACCGACGGGGCGATGACACTGACCGTGACGTTCCGCCTCGGTACCGATCCTGACAAGGCGACACAGCTTGTACAGAACCGCGTGCAGCAGGCCGAGCCGCGCCTGCCGGCGGTAGTTCGCCAGCTCGGCATTATCACCAAGAAGAGCTCGCCCGACCTCACCATGGTCGTGCACCTGCTGTCGCCAAACAACCGCTACGACATGACGTATCTTCGCAACTACGCGGTGCTGAACGTCAAGGACCGCCTTGCGCGGATCGACGGCGTCGGTGATGTCCAGCTCTACGGTGCCGGCGACTACTCGATGCGCGTCTGGGCCGACCCGCAGAAGGCCGCCGAGCACGGCCTGACCGCAAGCGATATCGTGAGGGCGATCCAGGCGCAGAACGTCGAGGCCGCCGCCGGCGTGGTCGGCTCCTCGCCGAGCGTCAAGGGCATCGACCTTCAGATGTCGGTCAACGCCGAAGGTCGGCTCGCGAGTGAGGAACAGTTCGGCGACATCGTGGTCAAGACCGGTTCGCGTGGCGAGGTGGTGCGGCTGCGCGATGTCGCGCGCATCGAATTAGGTGCGTCCCAATACGGCCTGCGCTCGCTGCTCGACAACAAACAGGCCGTGGCGATCCCGATCTTCCAGGCGCCGGGCTCCAACGCGCTCCAGATCTCCGACCACGTCCGCGCCACCATGGCCGAGATCAAGAAGAACATGCCCGAGGGCGTATCCTACCAGATCGTCTACGACCCCACACAGTTCGTGCGCTCGTCGATCGAGGCGGTGATCCACACGCTGCTGGAAGCGATCGCGCTGGTGGTACTGGTGGTCATCCTGTTCCTCCAAACCTGGCGGGCTTCCATCATTCCGCTTCTGGCCGTCCCGGTGTCGATCGTCGGCACATTCGCCGTGATGCACATGTTCGGCTTCTCCATTAATGCGCTCAGCCTGTTCGGCCTGGTGCTCGCGATCGGCATCGTCGTCGACGACGCTATCGTCGTGGTCGAGAACGTCGAGCGCAACATCGAGGCCGGGCTGTCGCCGCGAGACGCCACCTACCAGGCAATGCGGGAGGTCTCCGGCCCCATCATCGCGATCGCACTGGTCTTGATTGCCGTATTCGTTCCCCTCGCCTTCATTTCCGGCCTCACCGGGCAATTCTACAAGCAGTTCGCGCTGACGATCGCAATCTCGACCGTGATCTCCGCGATCAACTCACTGACGCTATCGCCGGCATTGTCGGCGTTGCTGCTCAAGGGCCACAATGAGCCCAAGGACAGGCTGACCCTCATTCTAGAAAAAGGGCTCGGCTGGTTCTTCCGCGGCTTCAACCGCGCCTTCGCGCGCGCCTCGGAGAATTATAGCGGCAGCGTGTCCAAAGTGATCTCCGGCAAGGCCGCGGTGATGGGCGTCTATGTGCTCCTGATTGGCCTGACCGCCCTGCTCTTCCAGCAGGTTCCGAGCGGCTTCGTCCCGGGTCAGGACAAGCAGTACCTCGTCGGCTTCGCACGCCTGCCCGACGGCGCCACGCTCGACCGCACCGAAGAGGTCATCCGCAAGATGAGCGACATTGCGCTGACCCAGCCCGGCGTCGAGAGCTCGGTGGCGTTTCCCGGCCTGTCGATCTCCGGCTTCACCAACTCCTCCAACGCCGGAATCGTGTTCTCTACCTTGAAGCCGTTCGACGAGCGCAAGGATCCCGCGTTGAGTGGCGCCGCGATCGCGGCCGAGCTGAACAAGAAATATGCCGGGATTCAGGAAGCCTTCATCGCCATGTTCCCGCCGCCGCCGGTAAACGGGCTCGGCACCATCGGCGGCTTCAAGCTCCAGATCGAGGACCGCGCCGGCCTCGGCTATGACGCGTTGAACGAGGCGACCAAGGCGTTCATGGCCGCGATGCAGAAGGCACCGGAAATCGCCGGCGTCTTCTCGAGCTTCCAGGTCAACGTGCCACAGTTGTTCGCCGACATTGACCGCACTAAGGCCTTGCAGCTCGGCGTGCCCGTGACAGAGGTCTTCAACACACTGCAGATCTATCTGGGCTCGTACTACGTCAACGACTTCAACAAGTTCGGGCGCACCTATTCGGTCTATGTCCAAGCTGACGCGCCGTTCCGTGCGCGGGCCGACGACATCAGGCAGTTGAAGGTGCGCTCTGCGTCCGGCGACATGATCCCGCTCTCGGCGCTCTTGAAGATTCGCCAGAGCGCCGGGCCTGAACGCGCGATCCGTTACAACGGTTTCCTGTCCTCCGACATCAACGCCGCGGCAGCGCCCGGCTATTCCTCCGGCCAGGCCCAGGAAGCGGCCACCCGCATCGCCGCCGAAGTGCTACCGCCTGGCTTCGCCTTTGAATGGACCGACCTGACGTATCAGGAGTTCATCGCCGGCAACTCCGGCATCTGGGTTTTTCCACTCGCGATCCTCCTCGTGTTCCTGGTGCTGGCTGCGCTCTATGAGAGCCTGATCCTGCCCCTGTCGATCATCATGATTGTGCCAATGGGGTTGCTTGCCGCGATGTTCGGCGTCTGGATGTCGAAGGGCGACAATAACGTCTTCACCCAGATCGGGTTGATCGTGCTGGTGGGATTGTCTGCCAAGAACGCGATCCTTATCGTCGAATTCGCGCGCGAACTGGAATTCGCAGGTCGTTCGCCGATCCAGGCAGCGATCGAGGCAAGCCGCCTGCGGCTGCGTCCGATCCTGATGACCTCGATGGCATTCATCATGGGCGTCTTGCCCCTGGTGCTCTCGACCGGTGCCGGTTCGGAAATGCGCCGAGCTATGGGCGTCGCCGTCTTCTCCGGCATGATCGGCGTCACGGTGTTTGGCCTGTTCCTGACACCCGTATTCTACGTTCTATTGCGCACCGTCACGGGACTGAAGCCACTGACAAACCATTCCGCCAGTGTAGCGACCGGTCATGCGCCGGAGCCCGGTCGCTGATGCGGGGCACTCTGACCGAACGACGGACATGGGTTGGCCGCGTCCAAACGACGAGCGCCCATAGGCCGCGGAACGCCCGCGAGCCGCGGCCTATGGCGCGGGGCAGAACGAGCCGCGCACGATCGACGAATAGATCAATCTCGACGAGTACGACCGGCGTGTGTGCTTGCAGTACGGCTTGCGACCATGCGGCGAGCTGCTTGCATTGACATTTCGGGGCCGCCAGCGGGCTCCAACCGCTACCGTCAGGAGTACGAAATCGCAGAAGATCGTAGCTTGGCGTAGAAAATCGCGGCCCGTGGTAGCGGGGGGCCGCTACCGCCTTTCCCCACACCAACCGAACCTGCGATATCTTCTTCAATCTTCCGACTCATGGAAGCGACCGAGCAGATCGGGACGTGGAACGCACCGCACACGGCGAGCTTGTCCACGGGCATTGTAGAACTGGGATGGCACCGCTATGGCTGGCGGGGGCCGCTCTAGGATGGTATTGTCTTCAGGAGCTATTGAAGCTCCGAGACCGAGGATTTCCCTTACGCGATCAATCGCGGTCGGGACAATGGCCCTCGAAGAGATGCACTCCAAGGTCAAGCGGACGATCGCGCCTGCGGTCGGATGGCGCGGAAAATGGAGGACGTTATGACGTCCTGGCGTGACGACAGGGTCAGGGCAACCCTGATCCGCGATGCAGCGGGAAGCGTCCAGCCGGGCAAGACCCCCCGGACTTTTGCCGAGCTTCTGTTCGGCCACACCAATAGCGAGGATCTCACCAGCTACGATGCCGCGTCCCTCGCCTTCCTGGCGGAACAGGCTTGGGAGCATGTGCAGCAACGCGCGGCAGGCCGTGCCGATATCCGCGTCATCAATCCAATGATGCCGGACGGGCGCGAGATTTCAGTGCTCGAAGTTCTCAACGACAACATGCCCTTCCTCTTCGATTCGACCATGGCGGAACTCGCCGAGCAGGGCATCGAAGTCACGCTGGTCGCCCATCCGATCATAGCCGTCGAGCGCGACGCGTACGGCAAGCTGCTGCGCTTCTATGGCGAAACACTGCCCGAAGGGTCAGAGGGCGAGCGCGAAAGCCTGATCCATCTGCATATCGCCCGTCTCGACGCCGCTGACGACCGGCAGAAACTGATCGACGGCCTCACCAAGACGCTGAACGACGTGCGCGCTTGCGTGACCGACTGGCGAGCCATGCGCGCCCGCGTCGAAGGGGCGATCAAGACCTTGAGCTCCAATCCGCCGCCGCTGCCGATCGACGAGGTCGCCGAAGCCAACCAGTTCCTGCAATGGCTGTGCGCCGACAATTTCACCTTCCTGGGCCTGCGCGAATATCGCTTCTCGCCCGACAGCGCTGCGTCGGACGAGATCAGCAGCGGCGAAGGTCTCGGCATCCTGCGTGATCCTGATGTGAGGGTGCTGCGCCGCGGCACCGAAATGGTGGTGATGACACAGGAAATCCGCGAGTTTATGCGCGAGCCGACACTCCTCATCGTTGTCAAGGCCAATGTCAGCAGCCGCGTCCATCGCCGCGTCCGGATGGACTACGTAGGCATCAAACTGTACACACCGGACGGCCGGCTCGACGGCGAACTGCGCCTCGTCGGTCTGTTCACCTCGGGCGCCTATACTCGTTCGGTGCGACAAATCCCCTACGTCCGCCACAAGGTGGCGCAGGTGCTCGAGCGCGCCGGCTTCGACCCCAACAGCCATTCCGGCAAGGCGCTGCTGCATATCCTCGAAGAATATCCGCGCGACGAGATCGTCCAGGTCGATATCGAGACGCTCTATAATTTCGTCATGGAAGTCCTGATGCTTTATGAGCGCCCTCGCTTGCGGGCGTTGGCACGAGCTGACAAGTTTGACCGCTTCGTCTCCATTCTCGTGTTCATTCCGCGCGAGAAGTATGACACCGACGTACGGACGCGTGTCGCCGCCTTCCTGGCCCAGGAATACAAGGGGACCCTGGCAGCCTCCTACGTGTCCTTCCCCGAAGGTCCGCTTGCGCGCGTCCATTACATCATCGGGCGCTATGAAGGCAAAACGCCCGTCGTCGAGCGCGCCACGCTTGAAGGCGGGATCAGCGCAATCATCGCAACATGGGGCGACAAGCTGAAAGCTGCGCTTGCGACCACCACTGACGGCATGCGGGCTCGCCTGCTCGCGAACCGTTATGCTCGGGCCTTTACCGGCGGCTATACGGAGATCTTCGACGCCTCACAGGCCATCACTGACATCGCCACCATCGAAAAGCTCAACGCTGCTCGTCCCGTGGCGCTTTCGGTCTACCGCATCGACGGCGATGATCCGACGCGTTTCGGCCTTAAGGTCTTTTCGCGCGGCACGCCGCTATCACTGTCCTATCGCGTCCCGGTAATCGAAAATCACGGCCTGCGCGTCGTCAACGAGCGCACCTACCAGATTACGCCCAGCGCCACGCCTGCACCCGCACCGGTTTGGCTACACGACATGACGATCGAGGCCAATGACGGCAAGCCGATCATTATTACCGCGGAATTCGGCCGTCGCCTGGAAGCCTCGATCATGGCGGTGGTGGGCGATCGCGCCGAATCCGACGGATACAACGCCCTTATCCTGCGCACGCACTTGAGCTGGCGCGAAGTTTCGGCCATCCGCGCCCTCTCCCGCTACCTGCACCAGATCCGCGCTCCGTTCAGCCAGGACTATATGTGGGGGACGTTGCGCAAGAACAGCGCAATCACCACCAGCATCGTCGCGCTGTTCCAGGCTCGCTTCGACCCGCGGCTCGCCGCCACCAATGCCGAGCGCTCGGCGCGGGAGACGGCGCTCCTCGCCGAGATTGAGGGGCAGCTGAAATCCGTCGCCTTGTTAGACGAAGACCGCATTCTGCGCCGCTTCACCAATCTGGTGCAGGCCATCGTCCGCACCAACCTGTGGCAAATTGGCCCGGACGGACATCCGCGTCCGGTGATTTCCTTCAAGTTCGACGCCCGCAAAATCGATGACCTGCCGGCTCCGCGACCGCTATACGAGATCTTTGTCTATTCGCCGCGTCTCGAAGGCATCCATCTACGTTTCGGCAAGGTCGCGCGCGGCGGCCTGCGCTGGTCCGACCGGCCGCAGGATTTCCGCACCGAGATCCTCGGCCTTGTCAAGGCACAGCAGGTCAAGAACGCCGTCATCGTGCCGGTCGGTGCTAAGGGCGGCTTCGTGCCCAAGCGCCTGCCGCCGCCCTCCAATCGTGAGGCCTGGATGGCGGAAGGCACCGAAGCCTATCGCATCTTCGTTCGCTCGCTGCTCGAACTTACCGACAATCTCGATGGCGATGCGATCGTGCCGCCCGACGACACCGTGCGGCACGACGAGGATGATCCCTATCTCGTCGTCGCGGCCGACAAGGGCACGGCGACTTTCTCCGACACCGCCAACGCGATCTCAGTCGAGAAGGGCCATTGGCTCGGTGACGCTTTCGCCTCCGGCGGCAGCCAAGGTTATGACCATAAGAAGATGGGCATCACCGCGCGCGGTGCGTGGGAAGCAGTCAAGCGCCATTTCCGCGAGCTCGGCACCGATATCCAGACCATGCCCTTCACCGTTGCAGGTGTCGGCGATATGTCCGGCGACGTCTTCGGCAATGGCATGCTGCTTTCGCCGGCGACAAGGCTGGTGGCGGCCTTCGACCACCGGGACATCTTCATCGATCCCTCGCCCGACCCTGCCATCAGCCACGCCGAGCGCCTGCGCTTGTTCAACATGCCGCGGTCGAGCTGGCAGGACTACAACAAATCGCTGATCTCGCAGGGCGGCGGCGTGTTCTCGCGTTCGCTCAAAGCGATTCCGCTCGCGCCGGAAGTGCGCACCCTGCTGGATCTCGACAAGCCGCAGGCCACGCCTTTCGAGGTGATGACGGCGATTCTGAAGGCACGCGTCGACCTGCTCTGGTTTGGCGGCATCGGCACCTATGTCCGCGCGTCTACGGAAAGCGACGATCAGGCGGGCGATCGGGCCAATGATCCGATCCGTGTTACCGGTTCTGACATCCGCGCCCGGGTGATCGGCGAAGGTGCCAATCTCGGCGCGACCCAGCGCGGCCGCATCGAAATGGCGCAGAGAGGCGTCAAGCTCAACACCGATGCCATCGACAATTCGGCGGGAGTGAACACTTCCGACGTCGAGGTCAATATCAAGATTGCGCTGGCGCGTCCCGAACGCGAGGGACGCCTCAGTCCGAGTGACCGCAACAGCCTGCTTGCCGCGATGACCGACGAGGTCGGCACGCTGGTGCTTCGCAACAATTACCTTCAGTCGCTGGCGTTGTCGCTGGCCGAACGCAAGGGCGTGGCCGACAATGGCTTCCTTGCCCGCCTGATGCAAGCGCTCGAGCGGAGGGGCCTCCTCGACCGCGCCGTTGAGTTCCTGCCGGACGACGTCGCGATCGCCGCGCGCACCCAGCGCGGCCAGCCCTTTACGCGGCCAGAACTCGCCGTCCTGCTCGCCTATGCCAAGCTTACCCTTTACGATGATCTGCTCGTCACAAGCGTGCCGGACGACCCTTATCTCATCGGCGAATTGTCAAAATATTTCCCGCACGAGATTCGAGACAAGTTCCCCGATTCCATGAAACACCATCGTCTGCGCCGGGAGATTATCTCCACCAATCTTGCCAATGCCGTAATCAATCGCGGCGGCCCGACCTGCATCGGCCGCCTGATCGATGAGACGGACGCCGACGTATCCACCATCGCCATGGCCTTCGTGGCGGTGGAGGAATCTTATGGTCTCGAGCGGCTGAACAACGCGATTGATGCGCTTGACACGGAGATCAACGGTCAAGTCCAACTTGGCCTCTACGCGGCGATTCAGGATCTCCTGCTCTCCCGCATGATCTGGTATGTGCGCAACGTTGATTTCAAAGCCGGCTTGGATGCGGTCATCTCGCGCTTCGGCCCGAGTATCCGAGAGATCGCCGCCGGGCTCGACAACGCCCTGCCGCATGACCTGCAGTCTGGCCGCAGCAAGCGGCGACGGGACCTGGTCGATGCCGGCGTCCCCACCGACCTCGCAAACGAACTCGCCGATCTCGACGCCTTGGTCTCCGCACCGGATATCGTGACTGTCGCCGAGCGCACCAGCCGAGCCATCGGCGACGCCGCCACGACCTTCTTCGCTGCCGAGGCCAATTTCCACCTTCATCCCATCATCGTCGCCGCGCGCAGCGTGCCGGCAAACGATCACTTCGAACGTCTCGCCATCGACCGCGCGATTGACCAGATCGCAGCAGCCGAAAGAAGATTGGCCGCGGATATGCTGACAACCGGCCAATGCGGCCAGCAGGCTACCGAGACCTGGCTCGCGGCTCATCCTGAGGCGACGCGCATCCGCCGCTCCGTCGAGGAGATCGCTGTCAGCGGACTGACGCTCGCCAAGCTGACTGTGACGGCGAACCTGCTGGGGGATTTGGTCAAGAGTTGATGGGCGCGCCGCGGCGAGACGAGAGCTGCGATGTCCAGACCATCAACCTGCCGGACCGGATTGCAACAAGTCGCCGGCTTGCGTGCAAAATCGCACGCAATTTCAATAGCTTGACAATCGTTTCCAAATGAAGAGGTAGCCTCTCGCAGGCAGGATCAGTCTTGCAAAATTTGAGGCAACGTGCCGCGCACGTGTCGACCGCGAAGAGCCGGAAACTCGACGCCGATGCGAAAGAACGACAGCGCCGTTGTTGAAAACGAGTTCATATGCGCTGCCGAAAACCCAGGCGCTCCATCCAGTCATGCGCACGTCATGCTTTGCTTATAGCCGGTCATGCTGACAGCAGATTACGCCGCTTGTGGAGTTTACGATGCCCGCCTCGTCCGATCTTCCGGTAGTTGGCGCCGCGTTGACCAGCACGACCCTCGCGTTGCATCGGAACTGGATTCTCGAACGACAACGCGACCTCGAGATCCAGGACTTCTTCGAGGCGGAGACGCTTGACGGCGATTGGCGCGCACAGGTTGAGTCGATCCGCAAGCTTCTCGACGGCTATAAAGGCCGGCTTGGCATTCACGGGCCTTTCTGGGGCTTCAAGATCGACAGCCAGGATCCGCTGATCCGCGCGGTCGTCACCAAGCGTTTGCTTCAGGGGCTCGAGGTTTGCGAAGCCCTTGGCGCAACACAGATGGTCATCCATTCGCCCTACTCGACCTGGGATTACAACAATCTCGATATCAATCCCGGTGCCCGCGCGCGCGTCATCGAGCGCGTCCACGCGACGCTCGGGAATGTCGTGAAGCGCGCCGAAGGCATCGGCTGCGAACTCGTCATTGAAAACATCGAGGACAAGGATCCAATGGACCGTGTGGAACTTGCGAATAGTTTCGCAAGTCCTGCCGTGCGCGTCTCGCTGGATACCGGCCATGCAAACTACGCCCACGGCTCCACCGGCGCTCCGCCCGCCGATTTCTACGTCGATGCCGCTGGCGACGCGCTTGCCCATGTCCACATCCAGGACACCGATGGCTATGCGGACCGGCACTGGCTTCCCGGCGAAGGCAACGTCGGTTGGCCGGCGGTCTTTCGCGCGCTGGGCCGTCTTTCATCCCGTCCGCGCCTGATCATTGAGGTGAAGGACCAGACCAACATCCGCGCAGGCGCGGCGCATCTCGAAGCGCTGGGATTGGTGGTCTGACACGACGGCCGCGCGGCCTGGGCGTGTTGCATCCGGTTCACCTTCGCCGCGATCAGGCCAAGGGTCTCGTGCGCGAAATATCGGCTTGCTTTGTCTGAGAAGGAGAAGTCCATGATACGCCCCTCCCGCCGTTCGGTCGTCGGCCTCGGCGCCGCCGCAGCCGGCACGCTGCTGCTGCCACGCTTCGCGATTGGGCAGACTGACAACCGGCCGACGATCACGATCGCGGTGCAGAAGGTCACCAATTCGAACACGCTGGATGTGCTGCGCGAGCAGTCCAACGTCGGAGAGCGCGTGTTCTTCTCCTCGCTGTGGGAGGCGCTGATCGGCAAGAACTGGCGCGGCAGCCTTGAAACAGTCCCCGGTCTCGCCACGGAATGGCGCCGCATCGACGAGCAGACCGTCGAGTTGAAACTGCGTGCGGGCGTGAAGTTTCACAATGGCGACGAGATGACTGCAGAGGACGTCGTGTTCAGCTTCGGCCGTGAGCGCATGTTCGGCAGCACCGAGGCCAAGAACCGCACGACCATCAAGGCGTTCGAACAGATCCCAACGCCCCGCCCCGGCAAGGAACTGCCGCCTGAAGTCTCTGCCACGGCCCGCCGCATCTGGCCGGATCTCCTGCGCGTCGACGCCGTGGACAAATACACGGTGCGCTTCGTCAATGCGACGCCGGACGTAACGCTGGAAGGCCGCCTGTCCCGTTACGGCTCCAACATCTTGAGCCGCCGCGGTTGGGAAGAGGCTGCGAGCTACCTCGACTGGGCGCGCAAGCCGGTCACGACTGGTCCTTACAAGGTCGTCGAGTTCAAACCTGACGTGTCGCTGACGCTGGAGGCCCATGACGAATACTGGGGTGGTCGGCCGCCCCTGAAGCGCATCCGGTTCGTCGAAGTTCCAGAAGTTTCGAGCCGCGTCAACGGACTCATTTCCGGCGACTATCAGTTCGCCTGCGACATTCCGCCGGACCAGATAGCCGGCATCGAGAAGAATGCCGCCTTCGAAGTTCAGGGCGGCACGATCCTCAACCACCGCCTGACCGTGTTCGACAAAAATCATGCGCAGCTCGCCAATCCGCTGGTGCGCCGCGCCTTCACCCATGCGATCGACCGGCAGGCGATCGTCGACAGCCTCTGGTCTGGACGCACGCGCGTACCGCGTGGCCTGCAGTGGGAATATTACGCCGACATGTTCCAGGCCGACTGGACGGTTCCCGAATACAATCCGGCTTTGGCGCAGGATCTCCTCAAGCAGGCGAACTACAAGGGCGATGCAATTCCATACCGGCTGCTCAACAACTACTATACCAACCAGGTGGCGACCGCGCAGATCCTCGTTGAGATGTGGAAGGCCGTCGGCCTCAACGTCCAGATCGAGACCAAGGAAAACTGGACCCAGATCATGGAGCGCTCAAACACCCGCGCGGTGCGTGACTGGTCCAACTCCGCACCGTTCAACGATCCGGTTTCTTCCATCGTCGCGCAGCACGGGCCGAACGGCCAGCAGCAGCAGATCGGCGAATACGCCAATGCCGAAGTCAATACGCTCTCGGAATTTCTGGAAACCTCGACCGACCGCCCCGCGCGCAGGAAGGCCTTTCGCCGCATGCTGGAAATCTGCGAGCGCGAAGACCCCGCCTACACGGTGCTGCACCAGAACGCGGTCTTCACCGCCAAGCCGAAGTCAATCAAATGGAAGGCTGCGCCGGCCTTCGCGATGGATTTCCGCGCCGGCAATTTCGAGGTCTGAAGCCGATGGCGCCGCTGGTCTCGATCGAAAGCCTCACGGTCGCCTTTGATGGGGCAGCGGTGCTGCACGGGATCGATCTGCAGGTCGAGCGCGGCGAAGCGCTCGGCCTAGTCGGCGAGTCCGGATCAGGCAAGTCCGTCACCTGGCTCGCTGCCCTCGGTCTGCTGCCGCCGAAGGCCGCCTCGATTGGCGGCCGCGTCAGGCTGGAAGGAGCCGACATCCTCGGCGCCGCGCCGGTCGAACTCGACCGGGTTCGCGGCGGGCGGATCGCCATGATCTTTCAGGATCCGGCAAGCGCACTCAATCCGGTGTTGTCCATCGGCAAGCAGATCGGTGAAAGCCTCGCACTGCATCGGGGCATCTCCGGCGCGTCGATCCGCTCCGAAGCTCGGCGTCTGCTCGATCTTGTCGGCATTCCCGATCCGGAGCGACGCCTCTCCGCCTATCCGCACGAATTCTCGGGCGGCCAGAACCAGCGCATCATGATTGCCATGGCGCTTGCGGGAGACCCGGACCTGCTGGTCGCCGACGAACCGACGACGGCGCTCGACGCGACAATTCAGTCTCAGATTCTCGAACTGATCGGCAGTGTCCGGCGCGAAATGGGAATGGCGCTAGTGCTCATCAGTCACGACCTCGGCGTCGTTGCGGAAAATTGCGACCGGGTCGCCGTGATGTATGCGGGCCGCATCGTCGAGGAAGCCGCGGCGGACGAGCTATTCGCCGATCCGCGTCATCCTTATACGCGGGGCCTGACGGGCGCGCTGCCGCCGATCGACGGTCCGCGTCGCCGATTGACCGCCATACCCGGCATGGTGCCGAATCCGAAGGCGATGCCGCCAGGCTGCGCGTTCGCGCCGCGCTGCGCTTCGTCCGACCGGCTCTGCGAAAACAAGCCGCCGCTTCTGCGCGCAATCGGCGAACGGCGACGGCTCGCCTGCATGCTGGAGGGCGGTGCTCTGCTGCATTCGCCTGTGCTGGAGGCAGCGGCAGAATGACGGCGCCTCTCGTCAAGGTCGAAGCCGTCGTCCGCAGCTATCGCATGCGAACCGGCATGTTCGGGCGTGTCACAGATGTGCGCGCGGTCGACGGCGTCTCGTTCGACATCCAACGCGGCGAAACACTCGGTCTCGTCGGCGAGTCCGGTTCCGGCAAGTCGACCACTGGGCGGATGGTTCTCGGGCTCGAAGCGCCCGACAGCGGCTCGGTCGCCTTCGAACGGGCGGCAATGACGACGATCGGATCTCCGGCATGGCGCTCTCAACGTGCCCGCATGCAAATGATATTTCAGGACCCGCTCGGAGCACTCGATCGCCGCTGGACGATCGCGAGACAAGTTCGCGAACCGTTCGACATCCACGCTATCGGTGACGATGCCTCCCGCGCAGCGCGCACCGACGAACTGCTCCGTTCGGTCGGCCTCTCGCACGATCAAGGGCTGCGATATCCGCACGAGCTCTCCGGCGGTCAGCGGCAACGGGCGGTAATTGCGCGAGCGCTGGCAACGCGGCCGGACTTCCTGGTCTGCGACGAACCGGTCAGCGCGCTCGATGTATCGATCCAGGCCCAGGTCATCAACCTGCTGATCGACCTGCAGGCGGAACTAGGCCTCACCATGCTGTTCATCAGCCACGACTTGCGCGTCGTGCGACAGATCAGCAGGCGGGTCGCGGTGATGTATCTTGGCCGTATCGTTGAGCTCGGCGACGCGGACCACCTCTTCGCCACCCCTCAGCACCCCTATACACGCGCGCTGGTCTCCGCATCGCCGGCACCAGGGCGACGCAGTAACAAGCGGATCGTTCTGACCGGCGATCCGCCAAATCCCGCCGCCCGTCCGCGCGGCTGCGCCTTTCACCCGCGCTGTTCTCACGCCTTCGCACGCTGCCGCGTGGAATCGCCGACACTCGTTGAGATCTCACCCGACCGCAGCGTTGCCTGCCATTTGATCGATACCGGGACCGTCCCGGCCGCCTCGGAGGCCGCCGCCTGATGCTGCGATTTTTCGCCGTCCGCATTGCCCGCGCAATGCTCACCATCACGCTGGTCGTCACCTTCGCCTTCGTCGTGCTGCGCCTTTCCGGTGATCCGGCGCTGATCATCATGGGACCGGAAGCGCCGCCGGAGGTGATCGCCGCCTTCCGCAAGGCCTGGGGACTCGATGACCCGATCTGGATGCAGTATCTCGACTATTTCGGGGCGATCGCTCGTGGCGAACTCGGCCGCTCGATGCGGGACGGGCGACCGGCGATCGAGCTGGTCGCGGAGCGGATTCCGGCGACGCTGGTTCTCACAATTCCAGCGCTGCTCCTCAAGCTTGGCATCGGCATTCCTGCCGGCATCCTTGCCGCGCTTTACCGCGGCAGCGTCATCGACCGCGTGGTGATGGCCGCGGCCGTGGCCGGCTTCACCGTCCCGAGCTTCGTTCTCGGCCTCGTGCTCGTCCTCATCTTCGCGGTACAGCTCGGCTGGTTACCCTCTGGTGGTCAGGATAGCTGGCGGCATGCCATCCTGCCCATCATCACGCTCGGTATCGGCGGCGCTGCGGTGCTGGCGCGCTTCACCCGCAGCGCGATGCTGGAAGTGCTTGGTCAGCCCTATGTACGGACGGCATCGGCCAAGGGCCTCGCATGGCGCGCGGTCATCGCCCGGCATGCGCTGCCAAATGCGGCGATCCCCACCGTGACGATCGTCGGCTTTATGGTGGGGACGCTGATCGCCGGTGCCGTCGTCGTCGAAAGCGTATTTTCCTGGCCGGGCGTTGGCAGGCTGCTGGTGGTCGCGGTAGCCAACCGCGATCTCGCGGTGGTCCAATGTGTCCTGCTGCTGGTAGCTGCGACGATGGTCGCCTCAAATCTGGCCGTCGATTTCCTCTACGGATTCCTCGACCCGCGGCTGCGGACCGGAACACAGGCGGGAGCGCATTGAGATGGTCGACCTGTCGCTTCCGCAGCAGCGCGCCGCCCGTCGACGTCTCTCGCTGCCGAAAATTCCGACTGCGGTGGTGATGGCGATTGTCTGGATTCTAGCAATCCTTGTCGTCGCACTGCTTGCAGACACCATCGCGCCCTACAGCCTGACCCGAATGGACCTGAAGAACCGGCTGTCGATGCCCGGCAATGCGGAGCATTGGCTTGGGACCGACGAACTCGGCCGCGATGTGCTCTCGCGCCTGCTATTCTCGATCCGGATTTCGTTGTTGATCGCCTTTGGCGCGACGGCGATCTCCGCCGTGCTTGGCACCTTGCTCGGCTTCCTGGCAGCGCATTTCCGCGGCCTGATCGAACAGATTGTGCTCATGCTGGCTGATTTTCAGGCCAGCATGCCGTTCCTGATCCTGGCGCTCGCCGTGCTGGCCTTCTTTGGCAGTTCGTTGCAGCTCCTCGTATGTCTCATGGGGCTCTATGGCTGGGAGCGCTACGCGCGGATTGCGCGCGGCCTTGCCATCTCGGCCGCGGCACAGGGCTATGCGGGAGCCATCAGGCAACTCGGCGCAACGCCGTCCCGGATCTATTTCCGGCACATTCTTCCCAACATCGCATCTACCCTGATCGTCTCGAAGACGCTGGTATTCCCGGAAGTGATCCTGCTCGAATCCGGGCTGTCGTTTCTGGGCCTCGGCGTGCAGCCGCCAATGACCAGCCTCGGCAACATGGTCGGCTATGCCCGCGAATATCTTGGCCGCGCGCCGTGGATCATGCTTGCCCCGGCCACGACCATCGTCCTGACGACCCTTGCCGTCTCGATCATCGGCGACTGGCTGCGCGACAAGCTTGATCCAACCCTGAAATAGCCCCTCTGCTTCCGGATATCGTCATGCCCCACCCCATCGTCGTCACCGTCATTTGCGACGGCCACAGGCCGGATTTTGTCTCTGACGAGACGACCCCGCACATGGCTCGCCTAAGGCGTGCAGGAACGTGGTTCGCAAATCACCGGGGAATTTTTCCATCGGCCACTCGCGCCTCCTCTGCCTCGATCGCCACCGGCTCATGGCCACGATCGCATGGCCTGCGCGGCAATACCGTCGCGCTGCCTGTGGTCGACGGGCATGAAGTCCATGACGCCGGCAAACCGGCGTTCTACGATACCTATCGCGATCACTTCGGCCGCCTGTTGGCGCGCCGATCATTGGCCGAACGCGTGGCACCTCTCAACGGCGCCGTCCTGTGCTCCAACGTCTCGCCCGGAGCGGCTTTCTTCCATGATTCGTACGGTCACGGAACCTTGCTGCATCGCGAGCTGTCTTACGCTCCGGGGCGACAGCCTCTCAAGGAGACGATCGATGCGCCGCCTGGAAGCATCGGTGATGCCTTGCTGACAGATCGCTTTCTTGCCGAGCTCGCCTCGAATCCGCCTTCGATCGCCACCTTGTGGTTATCCGAACCGGACAAGACGATGCACGCATTTCCACTTGGCTCGCCGGAGCATCTCCTCGCGCTGCGTGCGGTCGATGATCATGTCGGCGCGGTTGGTGAGGCAGTCGAACGGCTGCGGGATAACGGCCACGATGTTCTCCTTTTGATAGGCTCCGATCACGGACATGAATCCGTGACGGAAACAGTTCCGGTCGAGCGCCGACTGTTCGAGGCTGGATTCAAGAGTTCGCTCGAAAGCTCCGAAATTGCCGTCGCGCCGCAGGGCTCATCTGCTTTCATTCACTTTGGTGGCAGCGCATTGTCGCGCCGCGCCGAGGTCGCCTCCTGGCTCGGCGAACAGCCCTGGGCTGGCCGCATCATATCCGGCGAGGACCTTGCCGAACTGGGCCAGATCCCCGGCGACGATCTGCTGGCCGTCGATATGGCGAAGAGCTCGGGCTCAAACAGCAACGGCGTTCCCGGCCTGACCGCCATGGCGGTGCGGTTTTCCGAACAGGAGGACGCGACCCGTCGAGACCGCGGTATGCATGGCGGTCTGGGCGCTTACGAAACGCAACCAACGCTGATCGCAGTAGGGCGTGGCTTTGAGGCAGGCGCGTCGTACACGAGAACGAGCCGCATCATCGACATCGCGCCGATGGCACTGGCGCATCTCGAACTTCCTTTGGACGAGCTCGACGGAACTGCGCTGCAGAAGTGGCCGTAGCCCCGTGCACACGCTCCGCCGCCGTCAAGCACGCGCCCCCCAAATTGCGCCAACGCCATGGAGATAAGACGATATGGTCAGCATGACGCGCGACGCCGTTTAGTTCGATTCTCGACCGAGCTTCAGAAGCTCCATTTCGGCTGAGAACAGAGCTGTTTACCTAACGAACTCAGGACCTTGAGCCGCTGGCTGGGGCGGGAGGGATCGAACCTCCGAATGGCGGAATCAAAATCCGCTGCCTTACCGCTTGGCTACGCCCCAAAAGGCCTGGCCGGGACACGGGGCCGATCGATGCAATCCGTGCCCGGCACCGCCGGTCTATAGAGGGAGCCCCGCCATTTCAACAGGCAGCGGGGGCGAATTTCACCCAAAATCAGCTCCCTCGACGTGCCCCTCCATAAAGGGTCACTATAAAGGGTCACTGCTTCGGGTCTCCCGAGCCGGTTTCTCGCGCCCGGGCGGGAGCGATACCGCCCACCGGAGAGTTGAGAGAACCCCGGTTTCGTGGGAAGACGGCGGCAGCTCACTAGCCAAAAAGCGAGATTTTCGTCATGACTTACCGCGCGCCGATCTCCGACATCCTGCTCGCGCTCAACCACGGTGCCGGCCTGCAGGCGGCCGTGAAGGCCGGCCATTACGGCGATTTCGACGCCGAGATCGCCGCCGCCGTGCTGGAGGAAGCCGGCAAATTCGCCGGCGACGTGCTGGCGCCGCTGAACCGGGTGGGCGACGAACACGGCATCAAGCTTGCCGACAACAAGGTGACGACCGCGCCTGGCTGGCCCGATGCCTACCAGCGCTGGGCCGCCGCCGGGTGGAACGCGGTATCGGGCCCCGAAGCGTTTGGCGGCCAGGGCTTGCCGCTCGCCATCAACGCCGCCTGCACCGAAATCTGGAGCGCGTCGAACATCGCCTTCGGCCTCTGCCCGCTGCTCACGCTCTCGGCGATCGAGGCGCTCGACGCCCATGGCAGCGAGGAACTGAAAAAGATCTATCTGCAAAAACTCGTGTCCGGCGAATGGACCGGCACCATGCAGCTCACCGAGCCGCAGGCCGGCTCCGACGTCGGCGCGCTGCGCACCCGTGCCGAACGCGCCGGCGACGGCACCTACCGCATCAAGGGCAGCAAGATATTCATCACCTATGGCGACCACGACATGACCGACAACATCGTGCATTTCGTGCTGGCGCGCCTGCCCGATGCGCCCGCGGGCACCAAGGGGATTTCGCTGTTTTTGATTCCGAAATTCCTCGTCAATGCCGACGGCTCGCTCGGGAAGCGCAACGACATCTATCCGTCCGGCGTCGAGCACAAGCTCGGCATGCACGCCTCCCCCACCTGCACCATGACGATGGGCGATCATGGCGGCGCCATAGGCTACCTGATCGGCGAGGAAAACAAGGGCATGCTCTGCATGTTCACAATGATGAACCAGGCCCGCCTCGGCGTCGGCCTCGAAGGCGTCGGCATTGCGGACCGCGCCTATCAGCAGGCGCTGGCCTTCGCGCAAGAACGTAAACAGGGCCGCGCGATCGGCAAGAAGGGCGACGGGCTCGATCCGATCATCGTGCATCCCGACGTCAAGCGCATGCTGTTGCAGATGCGCAGCATGACGGCCGCGGCGCGCTCGATCTGCTACGCGACGGCAGTAGCGCTCGATATCTCCGCTCGCGCCAAGGACCCGAAGGTACGCGCCGATGCGGCCGCGCGCGGCGCGCTGCTGACGCCGATCGCAAAGGCATTCTCCACCGATATCGGCAACGAGGTGACGTATTTCGGCGTGCAGATTCATGGCGGCATGGGCTTCATCGAGGAGACCGGCGCCGCGCAGCATTATCGCGACGCGCGCATCACCTCGATCTACGAGGGCACCAACGGCATCCAGTCGATCGACCTCGTCACGCGCAAACTCGCGGCGAATGGCGGCGCATCGGTGTGGGCGCTGCTCGATGAACTCAACGGCATCGTCAAGCAGGTCGAAACCTCGAACGATCCCGCCTTCGGCACGACCGGCGCGAAGCTGCGCGAGGCGCTCGGCTCGCTCGAGCGCGCCAGCAAGTGGCTCCTGGAGCGCGTGGCGTCTGCGCCGAACGACGCGCTCGCCGGCGCCACGCCTTATCTGCGCCTGTTCGGCTCGACGCTCGGCGGCTGCATGCTGGCCGGCGAAGCGCTGGCCGCGAAGAGCCATGGCGATGCCGGCGATCCGCAGCGCTACGTGACGGTTGCGCGGTTCTTTGCGGAAAATATTACCGTGCAGGCGGGATCGCTGGAGAAGACGGTGACCGACAGCGCCGATGCGGTGAACGGCGCGGACGCGGCATTGCTGGGGTAAGTCCCTGTCGGTACCGCACACAAGTCCCAAAAATACACAATAAGTTCCATTGTGCCGCTCGTGGTTTTGAAGCAACACCCTTAAAAAAACAGATAATCCCGTACTCTCCGGCCGTTGCGCATTGATTTCGCAATCCGAAGAATGAACCCTGTCGCGTGCTTGTGTAATCAGGCTCATGCGGAGCCTTGGGAGGCCGGATCATGGACCCCTGGCAATTGGCGACGACGGCGCAGCGCCGCATCAACGTTCTCGCGGCCCTGGCTCTCGTGAGCTGGATTCTCGTTTGTCTCGCTGGCTTCGATTCGGCTTCCACCGAACGCGTCAGCGTTTCTGTCGTCCGCGCTTCCACCAAGAATGCTGCTGCTTCCATCGAGAAGGCCGAGGCGCCTTCAGTCGTGGAACGTCAAGAGCCATCTCTCACCGCAACCGCCGCGCCTACGCACACGCCGCCTGTGATCGCCCTGGCAAGCGCCGCCATCGATGCCATCGATGTGCCGATCCCTATCGCATCCGTGATCGAGAAAGCGCCTGACACAACGAAAGCTCCTGATACGTCGAAAGCTCCTGACACGACCGCGAGCTCGGATGAGCCGAAACCTGTTGTCGTGGCCGCGCTGACCGATCCGGCGGAGATACTGCCGCCGGAAGTTTCTTCCGCCGAGGTTGCGACGACGATCACGCCCGATTCCGCACCCGACAATGCCGTGCAGGCTGTGCGCACCATCGAAATCAACGAGGAATGCCTGGTCGCGGAGCCCTGCATCGATCGCTATTTGTGGGCTCTCTACGAGCGCGCGCCCAAGATCGACGCCATCAAGGTGCATGAGCGGAGGAAAGTGACGGTCAAGCGGAAGGGCAAGACGGTGACTGTCACCAAAACCTTTACCAGGCGTGTCGACGAGGATTTTACGTGGAAGGACCCGAAGGCCGCGGAAAGAGCCGGCATGACCATGATGGACTACGTGATCGGCGGCATGGACAAGAGCTTCAAGCTAAAGCTCTTTCATATGCTCCACGCGGCCGAGCAGGCCGGGCTCTCGCCCGGCATCACCAGCGCATTTCGCGATGACTACCGTCAAGCAATCGCCAGCGGCCTGAAGGCGGCAAGCGATCGGTCTTACCATGGCGGGAGTTTGCGTGGCGGCTACGGCCGCGGACTCGCGGCTGACCTGGTGAGCGTCAAGGGCGCAAGCCGGGCGCAGCGATGGGTCTCCACGGAAAAGTTCTGGAAATGGATCGACGAGCACGGCAAGGAATTTGGAATCGGACGGCCCTACCTCGACCGGGATCCGCCGCACGTCGGTCCGATCGACGGCAAGGAGTACGCCTCTCGCCGCGGCGGAACGAAGACGCAAGACGCGCAAGCGAGTGCAAAGAAGCGCGTCCGTGTGACCGCACGGCACGATCACAAGCGGCACGATCACAAGGCAGCAAAACCGGCGAAGACCGCGAAATTGTCGAAAGGCAGGACCATGTAACCGGTCCAAGGGACGCGCTTACCGCCATTGGCAGGAAGCGCGTAGCCCGCATGACCTCAGCGACATGCGGGACCGAATGAAGTTGACGTGTACTCCTTAGCGTCGCGAACTGGCCGCAGCGACCGTCAAGGCGATCGCTGCGGGATCGCAGCAGAGCACCATCAACAATATCAGCCAGCGAACCGCGGCTTCGGGTGCGGCACCGACCATCATCGCGAGATACTGGATCGGTCCTGCGGATGCCTCGATGCGCGAACGTTCGCCGGCCAGCGCCGCGCGTTGCGCCTGCAGTCCAACCAGCGTTGCGGTGGCCGTCTGGCGCTGCGTATCCAGCCCGTCCCGCGTCGCGCGCTCCTGTGTTGCGATGTTGATAGCCCGCGTCACCCGGCCGCGCCGTGTCGATTCATCCACGGCACGGTCGATTTGCGCGATGCGGTTGGCCAAATCGGCCACGACAGCCGATTGCGCCGAGACGCGGGCGTCGAGCGATTCGATGCGCTCGGTGACGCCGGAGCGCGCCGTGGCCGCGACGCTGACATGCGCCTCGACCAGCTTGCCGAACACGCCGGCGGCGTTGATCAGCGCAAGCCCTGCAACGAGCGCGACCATGACGAAACGCATTTTCCAGTTGGTCCGGCGCCAATGCGCCGCCAGCCATCCGGCGATCACCAGCTTGCCGGCCTCCATCGTGGCGGCAAGCACCATCACGGCAACCGGATCACCGGGAAATATTTCGGCCATGCCAGCGACTGAAAAATAGGCCGCAACCGTTGCCAGCGCGAGGGCCGCGGCAATGGCAAAGGTCCGGCTGGTGCGCTCGCTCCTTGGTGGGGCGGGAACGGGAGAAACGATCTCAGGCACAGCAGGCGCGGCGGAAACCGGCGGTGGCTCAAGCGGCGCGCTGGGCACCTCCGGCTCGCTACCGATCTCAGTAGCCTTGACTTCCGTTGCCTGGTCTTCCGTTGCTTTGACTTCCGTTGCCTTGGCCTTAGTCGCCCTGCCGGCCTTGGCACGCCCCGCCGCTGGAGCGGAGCGGCCACGTTTCTTTGCTGCTGGGGGCGTCTTGCCGGACGGTTCAGTGCTGAACTCTTCCGCCGGTGTCGCCACCAATCTGGGGGCGCGAGGTGAGGCATTGGCCCAGGCATCAAGCTGATGCCTGATGCGCGCAGCATCATTGTCGCCGTCCGTCAGTTCGGTCGCGGAGATCGCTCGCGTGGTTGCACGGCCTGTCATGGAGCCCTCGGAACCACGGCGACAACTGTCCCTGACTCGTGATCGTTGGCAACGTTTTCGACTTGCTCGCCAATCGCAAACTTCGACATCGAAAACTCCTTCTGGATTCGTCGATGCGATTATATCTCCACGAGCGGGCCGTAGCTGCTCAACGATTCGCCCTCCGGAATTTAGGACGCCGGTTGTTGCATGAATGTCTCATCCTGCTCGTCGCGCGAAACCGCCTCACACGTTACGCGCGAGGCGAACATGGCGCGATGTCAGGATTGAGTCCGAAATGTTGTCGAGAAGAAAATCAGTCGGACAATCCAAATCTTCCATGCGGCTGAGCGTCATTACGTTCCGAACAACGCCATGCATAACTGTTGCTGCATAATGACAGTCGGGCTAATCCGCCGCCGAGACCGTAGTTCTACGCTTTGCGAATCGCCCACGCCCGGATTCTACTTTCACCGCAATTGTTTCCCTTGAGCGTTCGACTAGATCGTCCCCGCGCCGAAAAGGCGCGGCTTTGCAGTGCGTAGTTTTACGGGCCGATTTCCTTAAAGGCCGGGCGCGCACCCTGCTGGCACGAACCCTGCATGGCGTGAGCGAACCGGGTATTCAGCAACGAAGGTCACCCATGCTCGTTACTCTCGTCGCCGTTCTCTGCAACAGCCAACTCTGTCTCGAAAAAATCGTCACCACCAGTGACCAGTCCGGCATCACCATGAGCGCCTGCGCGGTCAACGCGCAGATTGGAATCGCCGACTGGCTCGCCAAGGGCCCGTATCGCGAATGGCGATTGCAGCGCTACAAGTGCGTGCTCGGAAAGTACGTTCCGAAAAACGAAGCCTGAGGCGCCGCAGGCTGCCTCACGCGGGCGCCGTTGTTTGCCTGATATAACGAACTTGTTTGCGTCAACGTTCGTAAGCATGATCTCGCCTTCTCGCGGCGCGGCTAGCGCCCGAGGTTTGCATGAACCTTTTCCCTCAAAACAGAGGGAGCAGGGAATGCCGGGTGCTTGCTGCACCCGCGGTCTCGTGTGCAAGAGATGGAGTGAGATGCGCACACGAGCATACAGGTACAGCCGGAGCACTCCGGCATTCCCTGCGCAATGGTTTGACGGCTTATGCCGCGCTCTCCCTGGAGACGAATTCCTCTTGCCTCCATCACTGCCGGCTTGATGGCGAGATCGATCCGGTTGGATCAAATTCGCCACCGGCAGCTTGGCACCAGCCACGGGTGTCAGGACCACACGGTTTTGCCGTACGCTTCAGCGCCGTACGTCTTGCGCGCCGTGTTCGCTCACGGATAACCGCCCTGCGAACGACTTCTCGCGCCTGACGCTGTTGCGTCCACCGCATCCCACCCCGCGTCCGTGACGATCGCGATCCGCCCCTCGTGAGGGATGAGACGGCGGAATTTCTAGTGCTGATTTGGGGTGATCGAAAAGGAAATTGTTTTTTCGGAAGGGACTGGACGGGGCAAATCACGTTGATTTGGCTGATGAAATTAGTATTTGCGCGCAAGACCTGGAAGTGAGCACGCCAGTCGCTCGGCGTAAGTCGGGGTACGGGTGTTATGGGAACATCTGCGCTTTTTGAGTGGGGCCATGAAGGTCTAAACAGCAAGAGGGCGAGGCCCGTTGCGACTGCTCGTCATCAAATGCCGGCCGCATGCAGTCCATTGTGCGCCGCGCATTTTGTCACCAGGGTAATCGCGCGTTGCGAGCATAGTTTCTAGCTGGCTACCTTTCTTTGTCTTATAGTTTCTCGATGCCGGAATTCTACATTCAAAGAAAGCTGCACTGCGGCGATAAGCTCTTGATAGACAGCGAACTGGTCGGACAGAGCGGGATATTCGTCGTTCTTGCTGAGCCTGGCGCTGGAAAGTCGGACTTGCTCGACTTTCTGAGCAAGAGCTATGAGGTTCCCCGTCAGCCCGCAAGTCAGTTTGTTCATGAAGCTCCCGCTACGAAGAGCGTGCTTGTGATCGATGCACTCGATGAAGTGGCGCGTATCGGTGAGGAGAAAATCAACGAGATCATTGTAAAAGCGCGCGCATCGACGGCGACAACTGTCATTCTTGCAAGCCGTTCATACGTTTGGGATCAGGCGCGCACGACGGCGGTTCGCGATTGTTTCGGCATTGAGCCAACTATTTTGCGTCTCGAGCCATTCGATGACGACGAACAGCGCCAGTTGTTCGCAGACTATCTACCTTCCGAAGACTTCGAGGCGTTCCGAACCGAGGCGACCCGTTTCGAGCTCACGCCCATCCTAGGCAATCCGCAGTTTCTCAAGCTATTCGCCGACGCTTACGTGCAAGGTGGCCGGCGTTTCTCGTCAAAGAAGCAGATTTACGCAGATGCGGTACGCAGGCTTGCCAGCGAGCGAAGAAACGCTCCTGGAGCGACGGCTCGTCCGGAGATCGTCTCTATCGTCGCAGCAGCCAGCGAAATCTTCGCCAAACTGCTTCTTTCTGGCACTTTGGGCGTTTCAGCCAACGAAGAAATTGAAGGCGATGCCTATCCTTATCTCCGTAGCATCGCGTCGGATTCGGAAATCGCTGACTTTGCTCTGAACACACGCCTCTTTAAACCGACCGACACAGTCAATCGGCACGATCCCGTCCATCGGATCGTCGCCGAATATTGTGCGGCCGATTACCTGATCAAGCGCATCGAAGACACTACCAATACCTTTTCGTTAAGGCGGTGCCTTGCGGTTGTCGTTCCCAATTCCACGGTACGCAACGAACTGCGCGGCCTTTTGGGATGGATGGCCTCGCTGGGCAACCGCGAGACGCAGGAGACAATTGTCAAGCTTGACCCGTATGCAGTGTTTGCTAACGGCGATGCATCGCAGCTCGATTCATCGGTCAAACCGTTGCTGCTTAACGGACTAAAGTCGCTAGCTGAGAACGATCCATTTTTTCGGCGCATGGATTCATGGAGGAAGTTCAACGTCGCAGGTTTCTTTACGGTTGACATGATTGCGCATGTCCGCCCTCTCCTTTCTGGAGCCAATTCCAAAACGCATTTGCGCGGATTGATACTCGAACTCCTTTACGACACAGAAGCAGGAAGAGGCCTTGAGCAAGAGTTTCGAACCATCCTTCTAGACCCCCAGGCCGAAAGGCATGACCGAGACCAGGCATATCAAAACATCTCAGCGATCTCGAAAAATGGCCTGGTCAACGACTTCGACACACTGGTCACGCAGGCGACGCGCGACTCGCTTGATATTGCATCGCAGATTCTCCGAGACGAGGGGATGTCGCGTATGGGGCAGTCTCGCGCCCTCGCGTTCGTCAGAGCGCTTGCGACGCTCTATCCCGAAAGCCGGTTACGCGAGCACAGGTTCGGGTCGAGATATTTTATTCGTCAGGTCATATCGACGTTCAGCCTTAACGATACGCGATACCTGCTTGACGGCATCACAAGCAACCTCGCGTGCACATGTGCCAAAACCAAACCACATCGTTGCACTTGCCGTCGAGGAAGCAGCAAGATTGCCGGCTACCTTCTTGACCATTACTTCGAGCTTATGGTCGGCCCTCACGACCCACGTCAAATCCAGCGGTGGACTGAACGTCTTGTGTTTGAAAACCATAAAAACGCTGACCAAAGCAAATCTGTCGATGCGATGGCGCAGAACGCCGGCCTTCGCCGGGCAATCCAGATCTCAATGATTGGCGGATTATCCGATCCAGACCAAATCCTCGACACTCGCGTCAATTTCTTTATGAGCGCAACCCATTCCGGCTTGAGCTTTCGTGAAGGCGATTACGACGCGCTCGTGGACCATGCGCTTGCTGTCGGGAACGTCGTGCTTTGGCAACATCTGATCGTCTCTCACAGCCGTTACGATAGTTCAGCAAGAGGCCCCAATCCAACCAGAACTCGAATGAGAGCTCAGGCACGTTTGTCACCCGACCTGTTGCGTATCTGGACCAAGGTCAATCGAGCTAATCGCGAGCTCATTCGAAGAGATCACGTCAGATTTGGGCACTCTCGCAGGCATTACAAACGTATGGAGGCTCAGCGCAAAGCTGGTTTGCTCGCCAATTTTGAGGCTAACCGCGCGCTGATCGAAGCGGGACAACACTGGGGCTGGCTGGTTGCTTTGGCCCAACGCTATCTTCACGGCGCACACGAGGATGATCTGGTTACCAATGACGAACAGTTCATCGAAACTGCCCTGCTCAACTGCTTTAGCTTCATTGCTCCCGAGGTTCCTTCAATCGAACTAATAGCAGAGCAAGGCAGCACCAACGTTTTAATGGTCCTTGAAGCAGCTTGCCTTGCGAGCTTTCGTAAGACTGGAACGCTAGCAGACATTTCCCTCGATATGCTTCGTGCCGTAAAAGCTGGAGGCATAGGAGGATCAGCGTATCAGGAAGGCGAAGCTGAACGCTTCGAACTAGTCATTGACGGCCTGATCTTCTCGTCCGACGCCGACAAGATCGAATTCATAATTCGTCTCATCGAACCCCAACTGACTCGCACGGGAGATGCCGCTTCCGCCGTCTACATGCTCGATCGCCATGAAACTTTCGCGAACGTGAAAGGCGCGCTCGCTATTGATTGGCTCACACGTTATCCGGCTATGCCCTGGCATTCGCGGCAAACCTTATTCGGCATCGCCGCAACTCACGCGGACAGAGCTCAGCTCAATGCTCTTATTGAGACGCGCTGCAACGACCCTATAGATCCCTCCGATGGTGGTGTGACCCGCCGGAAATTCTGGCTGCTGCGCCATTTCTTTTTCATACTGCCCACTTCCGACGCAAGATGGGCAGAGTTCAGCGCCGATCCAATAGCGATACTTGAGATCGAGCACTATTCGGGCCGGCTTGGCCGGCATGACTCACAGGGATGGCCGCAACTCAACGCAGAACAGGTTTATCGTGTCCTCGACGCGTTCGTTTCAGTGTGGCCGAAGGTGTCCTTGCCAAGCAGTTGGGGCACTGGCGACCCGCCAGGAGAAACCGCTTACAGATTCCTGACCGATGTAGTTTTCACCATCGGAAGAGACGATCCTTCGAACTCTATCCCGGTGTTTGATCGAATATTGTCAGACTCCAGGTTTTCTGACTTCTGGAACTCGGTTAAGAGCCAACGCGCAGAAGCGGTCAGGCAGCAAGCGCTATCCGGTTTTCGCGCTCCAACGCCGGCCGACGTCTCACAACTTCTCGACGATAGCAAGATTGCGTCCGTAGAGGACATGCGGGCCCTACTGATCGAGCTTCTGGATGAATTTCAGCACCGGCTAAAGGGAGATGCAACAAATCCTGTCGAGGTGTTTTATTCAGGCGACAAGCGCGTCAACGAAAATAAAGCGCGAGACCGGATCGTCGACAGGCTGCAGGATCTTTTCCGTGCGCTCAACCTTGGCGTTGTCGTCGAGCACCAAATGGCCAACGAGAAGCGCTGTGATTTTACAGCCTCCGCCATAATCGACAAATCTCAAGTCATTCTCGTGACCGAACTAAAGGGTCAGTGGAATCCTGAACTCTACACCGCTGCTTCGGTTCAGCTTGCGGCGCGTTATACCATATATCCGGGGGCAGCAGATCAGGGCGTGTACCTGGTCCTATGGTTCGGCGGCGATGAAAAAATCGCGGGTCGGAAAGACCCTTCGATAACTTACCCCGCCCTGCTGCGCGAGGAGATCATTAAGAGAATGCCCACGGAGCTCGCCGGCAGGATAGACGTCTATGTGCTCGATGTATCGCGTGCGAAGACTGCCAAGAAGAAAAATGAGGCAACGAAGACTGCCAAAACAACTCGCGCAAAGTCGGCAGCGACCACAAAGACCCGCACAACGGCCGCGAAGAAAGTTACAGCGAAGCCTTCTGCGCACCGCGCGAAGAAGGCAATCTCCAAAGCTATAAATAAAACAGCGGCTAAGAAGGGAACAAAGACTGGTGTCAAGCGCACCAAAAAGATCGCCGTCAAGAGCTCAAAGACGAGCGTCAAGCGAGCGAAAAAGAGTGTCGTCAAACGAACGAAAGCCAGGAAGGTGAGCAAAACGACAAAGTCGCGTCGCTAGCTGCGCGCTTTTTACTCACAAGGGCCCGCTTTCGCGTAGTCATCTGCCTTGACATGCGCCTTAGCGAAAGCGGCCAAGGGTCTCCTAGCTCATTTCGGGACGATCGGGCGGGATCAGAGCGCGCATCGCGGGCAGCAAGGAGTAACAAAGCCCGTAGGATGGGTGGAGCGAAGCGATACCCATCAATTGCTACGCAAAACAGTGATGGGTTTCGCTACGCTCTACCCATCCTACAGAATCTACGAAATCGGCTTCAGCCCCGCCTCGATCGCTGCCCGTCGCGGCTCCAGGAACGGCGGCAGCGCAAGCTTTTCGCCCAGCGTTTCCATCGGCTCGTCCGTCGCAAATCCCGGGCCATCCGTCGCGATCTCGAACAGGATGCCGTTGGGCTCGCGGAAATAGAGGCTGCGGAAATAGAAGCGGTCGATCTCGCCGCTGTTGGGGATGCGAAACTGGTTCAGGCGCTGGGTCCAGGCGTGGTACTGCGCCTCGTCCGGCGTGCGGAATGCGACATGGTGCACGCCGCCGGCGCCCTGCTGCGCGACGGCTAAACCCTTGGCTTCGATCACGTGCAATTCGGCGGCGGGGTTACTCTGTCCCTTTGCCTCGCCCATCTCGAACACATGAATCTCGGCACCGTGGGCGGCATACTCGCGCACGCGACGCATGTTCATGACCTCGGTCAGTACGAAGGCGATGCGTGACAGCTCGTGCACGGTCAGCACGATCGGACCGAGGCCGCGGATCTGGTGCTCGACGGGCACTGGGCTGCGCTCCCATGGCGAGGCCGGCCCCACACCGCCATCGTCGACCAGCACCAGCCGCTGCCCCTCGCCGTCCTCGAACGGCAGCGTCAGCCGGCCGTCGACTTCGATGATATCGCGGGCCGCTGCGCCCGCCTTCTTGAGGCGATCCCGCCAGTAACCGAGGGTCTTCTCGCCGGCGACGCGCAGCCCGGTGCGCGAGATCGAATTGGTTCCGCGACGTTCGGGAGCCGCGGGAAAATCGAAGAAGGTGAGATCGGTGCCGGGATTGGCTTTGCCGTCGGCATAGAACAGGTGATAGGCGCTGACGTCGTCCTGGTTGACGGTCTTCTTCACCAGCCGCATGCCGAGCAGGCCGGTGTAAAACGCCAAATTCTCCCGCGGCTTCGCCGAGATCGCGGTCAGGTGATGAATTCCGCCTAGCTGCATTGCGTTGTCCTCGTAGTCACTTCGGTGGGCGGGACAGTTTGGCCTCTTGCTGGATCATGTAGGATGTGGCCACCGTCATTGCGAGCCAACGGGTCGGGCGAATGCCGGCCCGATGACAGGCTCCGCGAAGCAATGCATTCCTTCTTTATGCGGTACCATGGATTGCTTCGCTGCGCTCGCAATGACGTGGAAAAGTCAAACTACCTACTAATGTCAGTGCCATGAGAAATCTCCTCCGTCCCATCCTTGCATTGTTGATCTTGCTTGCGCCTGCGACGCTATCAGGCGCCCAAACCACCGCGCCGGTGGACCTGCGCATTCTCGCGATCAACGATTTTCACGGCTACCTCCGTCCGCCGCCGGGCGGAATCACGATCGCCGATCCCGAGGACCGGACGAAGAAGGTCACGGTCGCCGCCGGCGGTGCCGAGCATATGGCGACGCTGGTGAGTCAGCTTCGCGACGGGCGCAAGAACTCGATCTTTGTTGCGGCCGGCGACCTGATCGGCGCCAGCCCATTCCTGTCGGCGATGTTCCATGACGAGCCGACGATCGAAGCGCTGTCGATGATGGGGCTGGCGCTTTCCTCCGTAGGCAATCATGAGTTCGACGAGGGCAAGGACGAACTCTTGCGCATGCAGAATGGCGGCTGCCATCCGGTCGACAAATGCCAGGGGCCGCACCCGTTTACGGGCGCGAAATTTCGTTATCTCGCCGCCAGCACGATCGAGAAGAGCAGCGGCAAGACGGTGTTTCCTTCTTACGAAATCCGCGCGTTCGACGGCATCCCGGTCGCCTTCATCGGCCTGACCTTGAAGGGCACCCCTGGCCTCGTTGCACCTGTCGGTGTTGCCGATCTCGAATTCCGCGACGAGGCGGATACGGTGAACGCGCTGATCCCTGAACTGAAGGCGCGCGGCGTTGAGGCCATCGTCGTCCTGATCCACGAAGGCGGATTGCCGGCCGGCGACTACAACGACTGCCCCGGCGTTTCGGGGCCGATCGTCGATATCGTGAAAAAATTCGACAAGGCGGTGGATGTCGTGGTCTCCGGCCATACTCATCGCGCCTATGTCTGCGAGATCGACGGCCGGCTCGTTACCTCCGGCGACAAATACGGCACGCTCGTCACCGCGATCGATGTCAAGCTCGATCCCGTCACGCGCGACGTCATCAGCGCCAAGGCCGACAACACCATCGTCCGCACCGCAACGCTGGCGAAGGACGCCCAACAGACCGCGCTGATCGAATCCTATGACCGGCTGGCCGCGCCGATCGCCAACCGTCCGGCGGGCTCGGTGACCGCAACGCTATCGCGCGTGCCCAACGCCGCCGGCGAGAGCCCGCTCGGCGACATCATCGCCGATGCGCAACTCGCCGCGACCAGCAGCGAGACGAAAGGCGGCGCGGTCATCGCGTTCACCAATCCCGGCGGCGTGCGCGCCGACGTAACGCGGAAGGAAGATGGCGCGGTGACCTATGGCGACGTGTTCGGCAGCCAGCCGTTCCGCAATCAACTGGTGACGCTGACGCTCACGGGCAAGCAGATCAAGGACATGCTGGAGCAGCAATGGCTCGATCCGAAGCGCCCGCGGATCCTGCAGGTGTCGAAGGGATTTGCCTATGCGTGGGACGCGACCAAGCCTGACGGTGAACGCGTGCTGCCCGAGCGGATGTTGCTGAACGGGCAGCCGGTCGATCCGACCGCGAGCTATCGCGTCACCGTCAACAATTTCCTTTTCGTCGGCGGCGACGGTTTCACCGTGCTCACGCAAGGAACCGCGCCGCAGGTCGGCATCTACGACGTCGACGCGCTATACGCCTATTTCAAGGCCAGCAGCCCGGTCAGCCCGACCGCCGCCGATCGCATCACCAGGATCAACTGAGCCGAAAGGCCGGAGGCCTTTCCGAGCGGCTCTTAAGAGCCTAGATTAGCCGCTCCTTACCGGCGCGTTCCTTATACGCCAGGATTTTTGCATGACGCTGCTTCTGACCCATACCGCCTGTCTCGACCATGTCACGCCTCCGGGGCATCCCGAGCGCCCCGACCGGCTGCGCGCGGTCGCCGAGGTGCTGGGGGAAGAGCGTTTCAAGCCGCTCTCGCGCGGCGATGCGCCGGAGGGCGATCTTGATTCCGTCACGCTTTGCCATGGCGAACATTATATCGGCGAACTCCGCCACATCGCCCCTCAAAGCGGGATGATCTATATCGACGGCGATACCTCGATGTCGCCGGGCACCTGGGAAGCGGTGATGCGCGGCGTCGGCGGTGCAGTGGCTGCGACGGATGCAGTGATGTCCGGAACCCACCAGAACGCTTTCGTCGCGGTGCGCCCGCCCGGCCATCATGCCGAGGTCTCGAAGCCGATGGGCTTCTGCTTCTTCGACAATGTCGCCATCGCCGCACGTCACGCCCAGCGCAAATACGGCATCGGCCGCGCCGCGATCGTCGATTTCGACGTCCATCACGGCAACGGCACGCAGGACATCTTCTGGCACGATCCGACCGTGATGTATTGCTCGACGCACCAGATGCCGCTGTTTCCCGGCACCGGCGCCAGCGGCGAGCGCGGCGAGCATGACACCATCGTCAATGCCCCGCTGGCTTCCGAGGACGGCAGCGCAAAATTCCGCGCCGCGTTCGAAAACCTGATCCTGCCGCAATTACAGAAGTTCTCGCCGGAACTGATCATCATCTCCGCCGGCTTCGACGCGCATTACCGCGACCCACTCGCCTCGCTCAACCTGAAGGCGGACGATTTCGGCTGGGTGACCCGCAAGCTGATGGATGTGGCGGACCATAGCGCCGGTGGGCGGGTCGTCTCAGTGCTGGAGGGCGGCTACGACCTGCAGGGGCTGAAAGAGTCGGTGGCGGCGCATGTCACGGCGCTGATGGGCGCGTAAATCTCCGCCACAATAGGCCCTCAAAAGCCCTTGTTTCGACGCGTTTTCTTCACGCGAGCCGGTGCCCACGTCGCTCGAAAAACGCTACACTTTGATTCCGCGCCTCAATGGCGCGCATTCGGGAACTTGATATGGCCGAAAACAACCAGATGGACGTCAAAAAACTCTCCTTCGAGCGGGCGATCGAGGAGCTTGAATCGATCGTGAAACGGCTCGAGGACGGCAAGGTGCCGCTGGAGGAATCGGTCGCGATCTACGAACGTGGCGAGGCGCTCAAGCGCCGCTGCGAAGAATTGCTGCGGCAGGCAGAGGCCCGCGTCGACAAGATCACGACCGATGCGAACGGCCAGGTCACGGGGACCGAGCCGCTCGACGTGCAGTAAACCTGCCGTCCAGTCTTTCGGGGTTCGCGCAACAATCGGGAATATTGGGCAAATTCCGCCCTCCCGGCCGTGGGAGGCGGACCAGCCGAATTAGTTCCTTGCCCCCCGCACAGCCTGATATAGTCCGCCGACATTTGGGGACAGTACGTGCGCGTCGAGCACCGCCATATCATCTATATTCAGGGCTACGATCCGCGCGGGCTGGCGCAATATTACCGCATGTTCCGGACCGAGCTGCGCAAGTTCGGCCGGCTTTATCAGCTCCAGGCCACCATCAGCCGGCCAAAGGTGGCATCCGACGACGAGATCGCGTCCTGGACCATCGATACCAAGGCTGAGGACTGGCAGACACGCACGTCCTACGACTTCCTCCGGTTCGAGGACTTCATCCAGCAAGACCTGGCGGCGCCGATCTGGCGCACGGTGTTCAGCGCGGTCTGGATCTATTGGCGTCTCCTCTTCTCCGGCACCATCGCCCGCTTCGGCAAGGCGAACTGGCGTTTTGCGACTTTCATCACCTATCCGCACCTGATGCTGTTGCTGGAAGCCGCGTGCGCTGCGGCCATCGCCTTCGTGTTCGAGAAAGGCCTGAACGCCATCGGCATTCCCGACGCATTCAGCATCGCTACGGCCGCCGCCATCTTCGTGGCGCTGCTCGGGGCCGTGCTGAAATATACGGAGAATGCCACCTACGTGCTTTATCTCCTGTGCGACACGATCTGGACCTGGGAGTTCTCGCACCGCGAGCGCCAGGAATGGGACCAGCGCATCGACCGTTTTGCGCAGCATCTGGTCAATGTCGCCAAGAGCACCGACGCCGACGAGATCGTCATCGTCGGCCATAGCTCCGGGTCGTTCCTGTCGACGGAAATGCTGGCGCGTGCGCTCAAGCTCGATCCCGCGCTCGGCCGTCACGGGCCGCGGATCGTGCTGCTGACGATCGGCGGCAATTTTCCGATCGTCGGCTATCACGCCGTATCGAAAGAATTTCGCGAGCATCTGCGGATGCTGGCGGTCGAGCCGTCGGTCGACTGGATCGACTGCCAGGCCCGCAAGGACGTGATGAATTTCTACCAGTTCGACCCGATCACGAGCCACGGCATCGACGCAGGCGCCGCGCGGCGCAACCCCAAGATCGTGCCGGTTCGCTTCCGTGACATCATCCGGCCCGAGCACTACGAGAAATTCCGCTGGCAGTTCTTCCGCGTGCATTTCCAGTTCGTAATGGCCAACGAACGGCCCAACGCCTACGACTTTTTCATGATCGTCTGCGGGCCGGTCCCGCTCAGCGCGCGCATGGCCGTCCCCGACGCTGCGCTTGATGTCGCCACCGGCGATTCCGGAGCGCGCGATCGGGCCTGGAAGAGGATCGAAGCGGCCACCGCCGCGGCCACAAGTGCCGCCGATTTGAGCAAACTGGAACCATCCGCCCGCCGCAGCGGTTGAAAAATCGAAATTTTTCGGCCCTGCGCCCCGGAACCGAATCGGCCCTCCGGGTTGGCTTTGGCGGCGGCTTTGGTGTAAAGCTTGCGGTTCTATGCGCCGGGGAAGGCAGCCTGCCGGGCAACTTTCCACGGCTGCAAGCACCTCAAATAGCTAAAGAAACTGAACCGGGAAGGGTTAGAAGCGACTAAGTGATGCATATCACATGGTTTAAACCGGAGTGCATCTAGGCTTTCAAATCAGGTACCGGCCTGCCGGACTGGCAGGCGGGCCCGGATTTTCGCGGCGCGGTTAACGCGCTTCCCGTCTCGCGTCGGGCCTTTATCCCGACATGCAAAATTGGAATATCGCAGTGACCACATATAGTAAAACGCCGCTTCTCGATACCATCCGCACGCCCGACGATCTTCGCAAGCTCAAGATCGAGCAGGTGCGGCAGGTCGCGGACGAACTCCGCCAGGAAACCATCGACGCCGTCTCGGTGACCGGCGGCCACTTCGGCGCCGGCCTCGGCGTCGTCGAACTGACCACCGCGATCCACTACATCTTCGACACGCCGCGCGACCGCCTGATCTGGGACGTCGGCCACCAGGCCTACCCGCACAAGATCCTGACCGGCCGCCGCGACCGCATCCGCACGCTGCGCACCGGCGGCGGCCTTTCCGGCTTCACCAAGCGCAGCGAGAGCGACTACGATCCGTTCGGCGCGGCGCATTCCTCGACCTCGATCTCGGCCGGCCTCGGCATGGCCGTGGCGCGCGACCTCGCCGGTGGCAAGAACAACGTGATTGCCGTGATCGGCGATGGCGCGATGTCGGCGGGCATGGCCTATGAGGCTATGAACAATGCGGGCGCGATGAATTCGCGTCTGATCGTCATTCTCAACGACAACGACATGTCGATTGCGCCGCCGGTCGGCGCGATGAGCGCGTACCTGTCGCGGCTCTATTCCGGCAAGACCTACCGCTCGCTGCGCGAGGCGGCCAAGCAGATCAACAAGCGTCTGCCCAAGATCCTGGCCAACCGCGCCAACCGCGTCGAGGAATATTCCCGCGGCTTCATGATGGACGGCGGCACGCTGTTCGAGGAGCTCGGCTTCTATTACGTCGGCCCGATCGACGGCCATAACCTCGACCATCTGCTGCCTGTTTTGAAGAACGTCCGCGACATGGAAACCGGCCCGATCCTGGTTCACGTCGTGACCCAAAAGGGCAAGGGCTACGCCCCCCGCGGAAGCCTCCGCCGACAAGTATCACGCCGTGGTCAAGTTCGACGTCGCCACCGGCGCGCAGGCCAAGGCCAAGCCGAATGCGCCGGCCTACCAGAACGTGTTCGGCCAGAGCCTGGTCAAGGAAGCCGAGAAGGACGACAAGATCGTCGCCATCACCGCCGCGATGCCGTCGGGTACCGGCGTCGACATCTTCAACAAGTCATTTCCGGAGCGCACCTTCGACGTCGGCATTGCCGAGCAGCATGCGGTGACGTTTGCGGCGGGGCTTGCCACCGAAGGCTACAAGCCGTTCTGCGCGATCTACTCGACCTTCCTGCAGCGCGGCTATGACCAGGTGGTCCATGACGTTGCGATCCAGAGCCTGCCGGTCCGCTTCGCGATCGACCGCGCCGGCCTGGTCGGCGCCGACGGCGCCACCCATGCCGGTTCGTTCGACAACGCCTATCTCGGCTGCCTGCCGAACTTCGTCATCATGGCGGCGTCCGACGAAGCCGAACTGGTGCACATGGTCGCCACGCAAGTCGCGATCAACGACCGCCCGAGCGCGGTGCGTTATCCGCGCGGCGAAGGCCGCGGCGTCGAGATGCCCGAGGTCGGCATCCCCCTCGAGATCGGCAAGGGCCGCATCGTCCGCCAGGGTAGCAAGGTCGCCCTGCTCTCGTTCGGCACGCGAATGGCCGAGTGCGAAAAGGCTGCCGACGAACTCGCCGCCCACGGCCTGTCCACCACCATCGCCGACGCCCGCTTCATGAAGCCGCTCGACGTCGATCTGGTGCTGAAACTGGCGCGCGACCACGAGGTGCTGCTCACCATCGAGGAAGGCGCGATCGGCGGCTTCGGCTCGCATGTCATGCAGACGCTGTCCGACCACGGCATGCTCGACGGCGGCCTAAGGATGCGTGCGATGATCCTGCCCGACGAGTTCATCGACCACGACTCGCCGAACGCGATGTATGCCCACGCCGGCCTCGACGCCAAGGGCATCGTCGCCAAGGTGTTCGACGCGCTCGGCAAGGACTACAAGACCGAGACGGTCAAGCTCGCCTGAGGCACAGCCCCTTCGGTTCTGCCCTGATCAGAACTGAAGGTCTGGCTCTTTCGCAGGTAAACCCATGAAGATCTATCTGGCAGGTCCCGATGTGTTCCTGCCGGACGCCATCGAGATCGGGCGCCGCAAGGTCGCGATCTGCGACCGCCATGGCGTGAGCGGCCTCTACCCCCTCGACAATACGGTCGATCTTGCAGCCGCTGACGCCTCGCTCGCCATTTTCAAGGGCAACGAAGCAATGATGGATGCGGCGGACGCGATCATTGCCAACCTTACGCCGTTTCGCGGCCCCAGTGCCGACGCCGGCACCGTCTATGAACTCGGCTACATGGCCGGTCGCGGTAAGCTGTGCCTGGCCTATAGCAACGACCCCGCGGTTTATGTCGAGCGGGTAAAGCGGAACTACGATGTGACCAGATCCGCCACCGGCCACCTGATCGACGGCGACGGGCTGGCGGTGGAAGATTTCGGCCTGCCCGACAATCTCATGATGATCCACACGCTCGATCTGCATGGTGCTAGACTGGTGACGCCGCGGCAGCGGCCGCAAGATATCTGGCACGATCTCACCTCGTTCGAGGCCTGCGTCGCTGTGGCGGCGGATCGCGCTACCGGCAAATCGGACTGAACTTGGCTGACAAGAGCGACAGCAAAACCTCTCCCCGCACGCGCGTGGACGTGCTGCTGGTCGAGCGCGGCCTGTTCGAAAGCCGCGCCCGCGCACGCGCTGCGATCGACGCCGGTGGCGTGACGGCCGACGGCAGGCCCGTGTTGAAGGCGTCGGAGATGATCGCCGCCAATGCCGAATTGTCCGCCCAGCCCGCGCATCCTTACGTCTCGCGCGGCGGCGTCAAGCTCGCCGGCGCGCTGGAGCAGTACCCGATCGAGATCGAGGACCATGTCTGCCTCGACGTCGGCGCCTCCGCCGGCGGCTTTACCGAAGTGCTGCTGCAAAACGGCGCCAGCCTCGTCTTCGCCATAGATGTCGGGCGCGGCCAGTTGCATCCCTCGCTGCAGAGCCATCCCAAAGTCGTGTCGATGGAAGAAACCGACATCCGCCAGTTCGAGGGCAAGCGCCTGCCCGCCCGGCCGGATGTCGTCGTGATCGACGTCAGCTTCATTTCCTTGAAGGCGGTGCTGCCGGTGGCGCTGGAGCTTGCGGCAGCGCCAACGCAGCTCCTGGCGTTGATCAAGCCGCAATTCGAGGCGGAACGAAAGCACTCCAAGCACGGCATCATCCGCAACGCGATGGTGCATCAGGCGATCTGCGACGACATCTCGGCGTTCGCCGCCTCGCTCGGCTGCACCGATATCCAGGTGTTTCCGTCGTCGATCAAAGGCGGCGACGGCAATATCGAGTTCTTCATGGGCGCGCGCCGTGGCTGAGAGCGAACGCCTCGTCATCGACCATGTCGGCCATCAGGGCGACGGCGTCGCCATATCAGGCGGCGGCAACATCTATGTGCCGTACGCGCTCGGCGGCGAAACAATAGAGGCCGGTCCGGTTCCCGGCCACCATCCCGACCGCCGGCAATTGCTCAAGGTCGAGACAGCGAGCGTCGAGCGCGTCGCACCGTTCTGTCCGCATTTCGGCGTCTGCGGCGGCTGTGCGATCCAGCACTGGGACGCCGAACCCTATCGCGCCTGGAAGCGCGAGTTCGTGGTGACGACGCTTTCGCAGGCAGGAATTGATTGCGACGTCGCAGCCCTAGTCGATGCCCATGGCGCGGGCCGCCGGCGCATCACCCTGCACGGCCGAATCGGAACGCATGGCGTGCTCAAGGTCGGCTATGCAGCGGCCGGTTCGCACGACATCATTCCGATCGACCGCTGCCCGATCCTCGATCCCCAACTGAGTGGCGCAATCGAGGCCGCCTGGGCCATCGCCGAGCCGTTGATCGCGATAGGCAAGCCACTCGACATCCAGATCACCGCGACCAATAGCGGCCTCGACGTCGATGTGCGCGGCTCCGGGCCGGTATCTTCAGCCATGATCGCGCGGCTGTCGCGCATCGCCGAACAACACCGGCTGGCGCGGCTGACGCGCCATGGCGAATTGGTGCTGATGCGAACGCCGCCCGTAATCTCTATTGGCGCGGCGCAGGTCACGCTGCCGCCCGGCTCATTCCTGCAGGCCACGGTGGCGGGCGAGGAGGCGCTGGCTGCGCTCGTCTTCGAGCATTGCAAGCGCGCCAAACATGTCGCCGACCTGTTCTGCGGCGTCGGCCCCTTCGCGCTGCGGCTTGCGGCGAAGTCGCGTGTAACCGCTTTCGACAGCGACACCGGCGCGGTAGCAGCCTTGCAGAAAGCCGCGACGTCCACCTCAGGGCTGAAGCCGGTCAAGGCCGAGCCGCGCGACCTGTTCCGACGCCCGCTGATGCCGCAGGAACTGCGCGACTACGACACCGTCGTGTTCGATCCTCCGCGGCAGGGCGCGCAAGCGCAGGTGACCCAGATTGCAGCAAGCAAGGTGCCGACGGCGGTTGCGGTATCGTGCAACGTCACGACGTTCGCGCGCGATGCGAAGATCTTGATCGACGGCGGCTTCAAGATCGAAGGCGTCACACCCGTCGACCAGTTCCGCCATACGCCGCATGTGGAATTGGTGGCGTGGTTCAAGAGGTAAGCACCCTATCTTCACCCTCCCCTGGAGGGGTCCGGACGAGCGAAGCTCGCTCGGGGGTCGACGCTCATGAAATGAGCGGCGGGGTGGGGTGACGGTCCATCCTCTGGATCAGCGCCCGAGTGGAGAGATCACCCCACCCCGTCTCGCATTTCGCTACGCTCATGCGAGCCGACCCTCCCCCTCCAGGGGAGGGTAAGAAGGCTACCTCCCCCACCTGTCCTGCCAGATCTTCTCGCCTATCATGCAATTGACGCGCGGCTCCCTGCCCGCTGCAGGCACTACCGGGCGTTCGGGCGTGCGGCCGGCGATCTCGAGCAGCAGCTTGGTGCGGATGGCTTCCTTGAACTTGTCGCGGTCCTTGATGGTCACCACGAACGAGCCGGGGCCGCCGATGACGCAGTCCTCGTAATACAAATCGAGATTGTCGATATCCATGGTGGAGTAAGACGGCTCCTTCACCATGATTGGCAGGCCATTGATGACGATGCCCTTTTCCAACGCGGCATCGCGCGCGATGAGGACCGGCGCGCCGTTGTTGTTCGGGCCATCGCCCGAGATATCGATCACCCGCCGCAAACCGCGGTGCGGGCTCTCGTCGAACAGCGGCATGGCGAAGTTGATCGCACCCGAAATCGAAGTGCGCGATGCCCGGCGGATCGGGGTCTTGACGATCTCGTTGGCGACGGCATCGGCCGTCTCGGGTCCATCGATCACGCGCCAGGGGATGATGATCTTCTGGTCGGTTGATGCCGCCCACTCGAAATAGGTGATCGCGATCCTGCCGTTCGGTCCGCTCTTGAGCGCCTGCAAAAACTCCTTGGAGACGATCGCCTGCGCGTAGCCCTCCCGCTGCAGCGCCAGTTCATCCATGTCCATCGAATAGGAGACGTCGACGGCGAGGACGAGTTCGAGGTCGACGGTGGGATTGGCGTCCTTGTCGGCCAGTTGGCGGGCAGCGGCGCTCGGCCGGTTCGTTGGGTTCGGCGCGGCAACACCTGCCACGTCGCCGCCAGCCAGCATGCCGGCTACAAGCACGACCCCGATCGAGACATACCAGCGCATTGCGGCCCTCCCGTCGAACGTCAGTGATGGTGACATGCAAAATGGCCGACGCAAAGCGCTGAAATCATTTGTCCTTCACATTCGGGTTAGGATCAGGCTTCGTCCACAGCAGCCTGCTCGGCCGGTTCCGCGCAGCGATTGGCCTGTCCGAGCCGGCGCGATGGCCGCCCTGATCGAGCTGAAACACTCGGCCCCCCGGTTTCAGGACCGGCCTGGAGCCTGTAAACTGATCGAGACGGCCGTCAGCCGCGGCGATCAGACCTTGGCGCAGCGCCTGGCGGACTGCCGCGCCAACTGAACGCGGCGGGCTCGTCGGATTTCCTTCGCTTCGGGACTAGAAATGGCAGATACCGTCGTCACGCCAAAAACCAAGGTCAAAACCAAGGTCGAACGGCCGCGCCTGCACAAGGTCATCCTGATCAATGACGACTACACGCCGCGTGAATTCGTCGTCACGGTGCTGAAGGCCGAATTCCGCATGACCGAGGACCAGGCCCACAAGGTGATGATAACCGCGCACCGCCGCGGCGTCTGCGTGGTCGCCGTGTTCACCAAGGACGTCGCCGAGACCAAGGCGACGCGCGCCACCGACGCCGGCCGCGCCAAGGGCTATCCGCTCTTGTTCACCACCGAGCCGGAGGAATAGCCAGCCCGGTCTGCGCAAGCTGTTTTCTGCCAGTGTTGCGCCGGGCGGCACGCAGCCATCGGCGAACCACCGCCAGAAATTCCGCTGCAGGCGGCGACAGCTCCCGCTCCTGCAAGCGCATGATGCCGATCGGACAAGCGAGCCGCCGGCCGATCAAGGGCCGCGAGATCAAGTTCGGGTCATCCAGGGGCGGACGTTCGCTGGCGGGGACGACGGCGAGGCCCACGCCATTGCGAACCAGGCCGTGAAGCGTCGGCAGCCTGTTCGTCGTCATCAGATACCGGAGGGACAGCCCGGCAGCCGCCGCGGCGTCGTCCAGGATGCGGCGGGTTCGCGACTCCGCCGGGAACGAAACCAGGGGAGCGTCCGCCAACGCCTGCAACTCGATCTTCCGGCGCCGCGCCAGCCCGCTGTTCCTCGGCAGAACGAGATGAAAGGTCTCAATGCCGAGTTCTTCGGCGATGAACGATTTCGGGGCATCGTCGACATAGCCGATCCCGAAATCGGCCAGGCCGCTGCGCACTTCGTCCCTCACCACGCTGTGCAGCCCTTCGCGCAGGTGAATCTCGATCCGTGGAAATCGCCGGCTGTAATCCGCAATCAGCGTCGGAAGAACCGCGTTCGCCAGCGAGACAACGCTAGCGACGACAATCTGTCCGCGCGGCTGCCCGGTCAGCTCCCGCATGTTCTCGACGCTGATCTTTAGATCGTTGAGCCAGCGCTCGGCGAACGAGACGAACTCCTGCCCGGCATCGGTGACCGTCACCTGGCGGGTGCTGCGGGAGAACAATGGGACATCCAGCTCAAGTTCGATCTGCTGGATCGCTCGCGTCAGCGCCGGCTGTGAAGTCTTCAGCGCGTTCGCCGCAGCGACAAAGCTCCGATACTCCGCCACCGCCAGAACCGCGCGAAGCTGCCGCGAGTTCAGGTTGGGGAAATTGTCGCGTCTCATGCCGTCCTCTCTCCGACTACCGGCGATAGCGTTTCTCGATTAATGCAAATATTGGAATTATTCTGCGTATCAGAAAGAAATTGCAACAACTGGTTCGCCGCTGCAGGGTTCGGCCGGGAGAACATCATGACGATTTGTCTATATGGCAGCCCGATCAGCACCTTTGCCCGCAAGGTGGCGATCGGCCTCGAGCTGAAGAAGCTGGACTACGACCTGATCGACGCGCTGACGGCCGATCGCCGCGAGCAATTGCGACAACTGAATCCGAGGCTGGAAGTCCCGGTTCTGACCGACGGCGATCTCGTCATCGTCAATTCCGGCGACATCCTGCAGTATCTGGATTGGCGCTACCCTCAGTATCCGCTTTATCCGACCGCGATCGAGGAGCGCGTCGTCGCCCGGGCATTCGAACGGCTGGCCGACCAGCGTTTCGATCCAATCGTGGTGGATTGCTCGTATTGGCACTGGGCCGAACGGGAAGACGAGCCGCCGCCGGGCCTTCTGAACGCAGCCAGGAAAGATATCGACGTGCTGTTCGAGCGCCTCGAAACCATGCTGCTCTCCCGGCCCAAACCGTGGCCCTTCCAAACTCCCGGCGTTGTCGAGTGCGCCTGGTTTGCCAACCTCGCTGCACTACGGACGTTCGGCCTGGCGATCGATTCCGAACGCTTTCCGGCAGTGAAGAACTGGTTTGGCGCAATGCGCACGCACCCGACCTTTGTCGCCGATGCACAGCGCACCGGCGCCTTTCTAAGGGACCTCAAGCACCTGACCCATGAGCGCAAGCGGCTGTTCTGGAGCGGCGATCGGCTGGAATGGCTGATCTCCCGCGGGTTCCATCAATGGCTTGTCGGCGAAATCGATGCCGGACGTGCCGTGTTTCCGGGATAAATCCGCGGCGACTAGGCTGCCGAAGTCTCGTCGGCCAGCCCGTAAACGCGTGCGGCCTTGGAGAAGCCGGCGACAGGAAACTCGCCAAGCTCGCTCCAGCCGCCGCGGCAAATTCCGGCAAAGCCTTCGGAGGCGACGACGGTGCGGCCGAGCTGGCTGGCGATCTTTTCGAGCCGCGCCGCGAGATTGACCGCGGGACCGATGCAGGTGAAGTCGAGCCGGTTGCCGCCGCCGATATTGCCATAGAGAATGCGTCCGACATGCAGGGCGAGGCCGAAACGAAAACGTTCGACCGCGTCGCCAATCGGGTAATTCAGCTCGGCCACGCTGGCGCGGGATTCGTGGGCGGCCTCCAGCACATGCGAGCAGACCTGTTTCTCGTCGCCGACATATTCGTCGATCGGGAACACCGCGAGCAGCCCGTCACCCATATACTTCAACACGTCGCCGCCATGCTTCTTGATCGCGGCGACCTGGCAATCGAAATACTGGTTCAGAATGTCGACGACGGTCTCGGCCGGCAGCCGGTCCGACAGCGCCGTGAAGCCGCGCAAATCGGACAGCCAGATCGCTGCATTCATCGTCTCGGTATGACCACGGCGGATCTGTCCACCCATGATCCGCTCGCCGGCGCTGTTGCCGACATAGGTGTCCAGAAGACTCGCGGCCATGCGGTTCAAACTAAGGATCTCGACCACCCGCGCCAGTGGCTTTGCGAGGCTCCGCAGCGCCGCCAACTGTTCCTCCGTGAAGCCGCCCGGCTGTTTGGTGGTCCAGCTCGATGCGTTCACCGTGCCGCCGATGAAGGGCAGCGGCAGCGCGACATAATCGGTAACGCCTTCGGCGCGAAGGTCGTCGATGATTGGAAAACGCCTGCTCTGGGGATCATCGGGCCGGGCTCGAACTTCCAGCCCCTGTTGGAACACGATGATCAGCGGGCTCGTGTGAAAATCCGGTGACTGCAGGATATTGTAATCGACCGAACCGATCTCGACCTCGGCGCCTGGCTTCCAGATAAAGCTGCGCCCGTAGATTTCGGGATGCAGGGTACGAACGAACACGCCGACACGCCACAGCGGCAAGCCGGCCGCGACCATTCGCTCGCAGCACTCGGCCATGAACCGGGTCGGGCTGGTCGCGGTTCGCCCGCCGTCGATCAGCCAGTCGGTCAGCTTCTGCAGTTCGGAGATATCCATCACGCCGGTATTTGCTGCGCAACTCCGTGAAAGGTCAAGCGCGCTCCCGGCGTGACCCGACGACGGAGCTGCGCTAGCTTTACGATGCAAAAACAAGAGGAAACGTCAAAGTGTACGACATCATCATCGTCGGCGGCGGATCGGCGGGCTCGGTCTTGGCCCACCGGCTCTCCGCCAGGAGCGCCAACAAGGTCCTGCTCTGCGAAGCAGGCCAGGACACGCCGCCCGGCAACGAGCCGCCCGAGATCCGCGACAGCTATTCGGGGCTGGCATATTTCGATCCGCGCTTCCACTGGACCGAACTCAAGGTCACGACCCAAATCGTCAGCCACAACAACCCCGATGAAAGCCGCCCGCCGCTCCGCAAGTATGAGCAGGCGCGCGTACTGGGCGGCGGGTCCTCCATCAACGGCCAGATGGCCAACCGCGGCGCGCCGACCGACTACGCGGAGTGGGAGGCCCGCGGCGCCACGGGCTGGAACTGGAAGGACGTGCTGCCCTACTTCAAGAAGGTCGAGCGCGATCTCGATTTCGACGGGCCGTTGCACGGTAAAGACGGCCGTATCCCCGTCCGCCGCATTCCGCACCAGCATTGGACAGGGCATTCGCAGGCGATGGGCGAGGCCTGCAAGCTCGCCGGCTATGCGTTCCTGCCCGACCAGAACGGCGAGTTCGTCGACGGCTACTTTCCGGTGACGCACTCCAATCAGGACGAGCAGCGTGTCTCGGCTGCGATGGGCTATCTTGATCGCGAAACACGCAAGCGCGCAAACCTGACGATATCGACCAACACGCAAGTCAAGGAGCTGCTGTTCGAGGGCACGCAATGCGTCGGCGTGAAGGCGCTGGTCGATGGCCGCGAACAGGAGTTTCGCGGTCGCGAGGTCATCCTTTCATGTGGCGCGATCCATTCGCCGGCGCATCTGTTGCGCGCTGGTATCGGACCGGTCGGGCACCTGAAGGAAATGGGCATTCCGGTCCTGATGGGCCTTGCGGGCGTCGGCCAGGGTCTGATGGATCATCCCTCGATCGCGCTGTCGTCTTTTGTCCGCCGTGGTGCGCGCATGAACGCGCACACCAGACGCCACATCCAGATGGGGCTGCGCTACTCCTCGGGCCTTCCGGGAACGCCGGCCGGCGACATGTTCGTCGCCGTCCTCACCAAGTCGGCGTGGCATTCGGTCGGCGAGCAGATCGCCTCGCTGCTCACCTTCGTCAACAAGACCTATTCGGAAACCGGGCAGGTGAAACTCGCCTCAACCGACCCGCGCGCAGAACCAATTGTCCAGTTCAACCTGCTGTCCGACAGGCGCGATCTAGATCGCCTGATGAGCGGCTTTCGCAAGATGGCGGCGCTGCAGATGAGCGCGCCGCTCAAGGCCGTTACCGACAAGCCATTCCCGGCCTCGTATTCCGACCGCGTGCGCAAGATCGGTGTGGTCAACACCAAGAACAAGATCCTCACCGCCATTGCCGCAACGCTGATGGACGGGCCGGCGGCGTTGCGTCACGCCATGATCGATAACTTCATCGTTGAAGGTTTTACGTTCGAGCAGGTCATGCGCGACGACGAGGCGCTCGAAGCCTTCGTGCGCAAGGCGGCGATCGGCGTGTGGCACGCCTCCTGCTCATGCCGGATGGGCCGGGCGGACGATCCGATGGCGGTCGTCGACACGCAAGGCCGCGTCAAGGGCGTGCAGGGATTGCGCGTGGTCGACGCCTCGATCTTCCCGGTGGTGCCATGCGCCAACACCAATTTCCCGGTTCTGATGGCCGCGGAAAAGATCGCAGACGCCATGCAGTGAGAGAAAGCCTGGTCCTTACCCGCCGACCTGCCCGCGATGGCGCAGGAAATGATCGGCCAGCACGCAGGCCATCATCGCCTCGCCGACCGGCACGGCGCGGATACCGACGCAGGGGTCGTGGCGGCCCTTGGTCATGATGTCGGTGTCGGCGCCGGCGCGATCCACCGTCTTGCGCGGCGAGAGGATCGACGAGGTCGGCTTCACCGCAAAACGCACCACAACCGGCTGGCCGGTCGAAATGCCGCCGAGCACGCCGCCAGCATTGTTCGAGAGGAAGCGCGTGCCGTTATTGCCGGTGCGCATCTCGTCGGCGTTTTCCTCGCCCGACAATTCGGCAGCAGCAAAGCCCGCGCCGATCTCGACACCTTTCACCGCATTGATGCTCATCATGGCCGCCGCCAGGTCGGCGTCCAGCTTGGCGTAGATCGGCGCGCCCCATCCTGCTGGCACGCCTTCGGCGATCACTTCGATGACCGCGCCGATCGAGGAACCGCTCTTGCGGATGCCGTCCAGATACTGCTCGAAGAAGGCGGCCTTGTCCTTGTCGGGACAAAAGAATGGATTGCGCGCGATCTCGTCCCAGTCCCATCTGTCGCGATCGATCTTGTGCGGGCCCATCTGCACCAGCGCGCCGCGCACTTTTACCTCGGGCAGGATCTTTCGGGCGATGGCGCCGGCCGCGACGCGGGTTGCGGTCTCGCGCGCCGACGAGCGTCCGCCGCCGCGATAGTCGCGCAGGCCGTATTTTGCCTCATAGGTGAAGTCGGCGTGGCCGGGGCGAAACTTGTCCTTGATCTCCGAATAGTCCTTGGAGCGCTGGTCGGTGTTCTCGATCAACAGCGCGATCGGCGTTCCCGTCGTCACCTGCGCGCCGGACTCGGGATCGGGCATCACGCCGGAGAGGATTTTTACCGCGTCCGGCTCCTGGCGCTGGGTGGTGAAGCGCGATTGTCCCGGACGGCGGCGGTCGAGATCGTGCTGGATGTCCTCTGATGTCAGCGGGATCAGCGGCGGACAGCCGTCGACCACACAGCCGATCGCGACCCCATGGCTTTCGCCGAAGGTCGTGACCCGGAACAGATGGCCGAAGGTGTTGAAGGACATGGTGTGTCGTAACGCGGTGCCGCGCGGCGGTCAAACCCGTAGACCGTCATTCCGGGATGGTCCGAAGGACCAGACCCGGAATGACGGCGTTCATAGGTCCGCCCCTAACTATACTTCTTAAGCCCCCCGTCGCGGAACACGTAGACCGCGCCCTGCTCGATCACGAGGTCGGCGGCGCTGGCCGGCGTCTCGATGCCGAGCGCCACCATCAGCGCCCGCGCGGTGCCGCCATGGGCTACCGCAACGGTATCCGCGCGCACGGAATCGTACCAGTCGCGCATCCGATGCTGCACCTCGGCATAGGTCTCGCCGCCTTCCGGCGCCATCGTCCACTTCGCTGTCAGCCGCTTGGCATAGAGCACGGGGTCGGCGGCCTGCATCTCGGCCAGCGTCGAGCCCTCCCAGACGCCGTAGCGGATCTCACGCAGGCGGTCGTCGAGCGCGTAGTCTTCCGGCCGAAGTTCTAGGGCGCCACGCACCAATTCCATCGTCGCCCGTGCGCGGCCGAGCGGGCTGGCGACAAACGGCAGCGCGAACTTGTCGCGGCCGTCCCGTTTCAGGAGATCGGCGAGGACATTGCCGGCGTGGGCCGCCTGCTTGCGGCCGAGATCGTTCAGTGGAATGTCCTGCGCGCCCTGCAGCCTGCCTTCCGCGTTCCACGACGTCTCGCCATGGCGGATGTAGTAGATCACGGGCGCAGGCATCGGACTTTACGGCTATTCCTTGGCTACCGAATTGGAGAGCGAGATGTCGGGCGCGTCGGGGCGCTTCATGCCGACGACGTGATAGCCGGAATCGACGTGATGAACCTCGCCGGTGACGCCGCGCGACAGGTCCGACAGCAGATACAGTGCGCTGTCGCCGACCTCCTCGATGCTCACGGTGCGGCGCAGCGGCGCGTTGTATTCGTTCCACTTCAGAATGTAGCGGAAATCGCCGATGCCGGAGGCCGCCAGCGTCTTGATCGGCCCTGCCGAGATCGCGTTGACGCGGATGTTCTTCTCGCCAAGGTCAGCGGCGAGATAGCGCACGCTGGCTTCCAGCGCTGCCTTCGCCACGCCCATGACGTTGTAGTGCGGCATCCATTTCTCGGCACCGTAATAGGTCAGCGTGATGATCGAGCCGCCGTCGGTCATCAGTTTCTCGGCGCGCTGCGTGATCGCGGTCAGCGAATAGCAGGAGATCAGCATGCTCCTGGTGAAATTGTCCTGCGTCGTCTCGAGGTAACGGCCGTCGAGTTGGTCCTTGTCGGCGAAGGCGATGGCGTGGACCACGAAATCGATCTTGCCCCACTTTTCGCGGAGCACATCGAACACCGCATCGATCGTCGCGGCATCGGTGACGTCGCAATGACCCAGCAGGATACCGCCCAGCTCCTTGGCCAGCGGCTCGACCCGCTTCTTCAGCGCATCGCCCTGCCAGGTGAGCGCGATTTCCGCGCCCGCGTCGTGGCATGCCTTGGCGATGCCCCAGGCGATCGAGCGGTTGTTGGCGACGCCGAGGATCACCCCGCGCTTGCCCTGCATCAGACCTGATTTCTGCGACATCTGGTTTCCAATCGAGCTTCCCTGTGGGGCTTGGAGGTACACCAGCAGTCCAGCGCGGTCGAGCCTAAATCGGCTCTCGGATTAACGCTGTTCCGGATCGGCCTCAATGGCTGGAATAGACGCGGCGATTGGGTGTTATGCTAGGTAAGGCGTTCGCGCCCGCAACTCTTGCAATCTGGTCCCGATGAGCGCGTTTCGTCAAAGTGTCGAAGCCATGATTCCGGCGCTCCGCCGCTATGCACGCGCACTCGCGCGCGATGCCGACATCGCCGACGACCTGGTGCAGGATACGCTGGTGCGTGCGTTGCGTTCCGAGCGGCTGTTTCTCGGCGGCGACGTCAGGAGCTGGCTCTATACGATCCTGACCAATTTGAACAAGAACCGGCGACGCTCGCTGGCGCGGCGGCCGCAATTCATGCCGCTGCTCGACAACAACCCGGACGCCAGCGGCACCGAGGCGGAGGGCCGCGACATTGCGCGGGCGCTGGCAACGTTGGTGGAAGAACAGCGCTCGGTGCTGCTCCTGGTGATGCTTGAAGGGCTGAGCTACCGCGAGGTCGCCAACATCCAGGGCGTGCCGATCGGTACCGTAATGTCCCGGCTTGCCCGCGCACGCGCGCATGTCAAAGCTTCGCTCGAGGGCGAACGCGCGGCGCTCAGGCGGGTGAAATGACGAAGGTGCACGAAACGCGTTACGCAGCAGATCAGGAATAGACAGAGACGACAATGACCGATCGCAACATTCCCGTCACCGAAGACGAGCTGCATGCTTACGTCGACGACGAGCTGCCGGCAGAACGCCGCGGCGACGTCGAAGCGTGGCTCGCCTCGCATCCCGACGATGCCGCGCGGGTGCGGTCGTGGCGCGCGATGGCGGAAGCGCTGCATACCAGGTACGATTCGGTTGTCGACGAGGCGGTGCCGAGACGGCTCGAGATCGAGCGGCTGGTGCGACAGCCGCGCAGATGGGTGTACGGCGCGGTGGCGGCGACGCTGGCGGCGTTCATCGCCGGCGGCGGCATCGGCTGGTTCGCACGCGGCGCGGCGACTGCACCTTCGGCTTTCCAAAATTTGACGGTGCATGCGATCGAAGCGCACCGGCTTTACGTGGTGGAAGTGCGGCATCCCGTCGAGGTGCCGGGCAGTGAACGCCATCATCTGCAGCAATGGCTGACCAAGCGCTGCGGCTGGGTCGTCCGCGCGCCGGAACTGGCGGGGGCCGGATTGAAACTCGTCGGCGGACGGCTGTTGCCGGGTTCCGGGGGCCCAGCGTCCTTCATGATGTATGAGAGCGCCTCAGGCGAACGCTTCACGATCTACACCGCGAAATCGGACGCCGAGGCGACCCAAATGCGGTACGCGGCGGAAGGTAAGGAGAGCACCCTGTTCTGGGCCGACGACGGCGTCGTCTATGCGGTGGTGTCTACCGGCGCCGACAGGGGACGGCTGACCCAGATCGCCCAGGCCGTCTACGATCAGATGGAAAAGAAGGGCTGACCAGAAGCCCCCGGGGGAGCTCAGCGGAACCCGGGGATCGTTGCGATCGGATCACGTGTTCCCGGATTGCGCTCTGCTTCGTCCGGGTTGCGGGCGGCGAAAAGCGACGAATTGGCAACACCCGCGCCGCTTGTCCAAATTCTGACATCGAAAATCTGGAATCAAAACACCGGTGCGTCTCATTAATGCACCGGGTGATCACGCGAAAATGAGCAGCGTTCGATCCGCCGATCGGCGCAAGCGGCCTCGATCGGGGTTTGGTACCGCGCTGGTCCCCCTTTCGAGGCCGCCCCTTTTCCGGGAAACCCTTTGTTTCCAGGAAAGAAATGCACTTTTTTGGGAAACTCCCGCTCGGAACCCCGCTATTCAATTCCACGCAAAATTTGCGCCGCGAACCCGGCCGAATCAGCCGAAATCGCTGCGCGGATTGTACGGGTGGCCATCGCGCCACTTCTGCATCAATGCCTCGAGCTCGCTATCGTTCCCGTCGGGCAAAATAATCCGGGTGGTGACGAGCAAGTCCCCGGTTTCCCCGGGCTTGGGCAGGCCCTTGCCCTTGAGGCGGAAGGTGCGGCCGCTTGAGGTATTTTTCGGGATCGAGAGCTCTACCGCGCCACCCAGGGTGGGCACGCGGACCTTGCCGCCCAACACCGCCTCATAAAGCGTGATGGGCAGATCCAGGCGCAAATCGCTGCCATCGACCTTGAAGAAGGGATGCGGGGCGATGCTGACCGTAATCAGGAGATCGCCCGGCGGGTGGCCCGGCGCAGTTTCGCCCTGCCCCTTTAGCCGGATCTGCTGACCGGCGGTGACGCCTGCGGGGATCTTGACGTTGAGCTCCTTGCCGGTCGGCAAACGGACGCGCTTTTCCCCGCCCTTGACCGACTCTTCCAGCGACACCGTCATGGTGACGTTCAGATCGAGATCGAGGCCGACTCCACCGGTGTCGAATTCAAAGGTTCGGCCGCCGCCGGCACGTCCGCTCCTGGCTGCGCCGCCGAACATGCTGTTGAGGATGTCCTCGAAGCCCGCGCCGCCCATGCCGCCGGGGCCGCCCCCGCTGCGGAAAGTGTAGGATTCGAAACCACCTCCACCGGCTCGGCCGCGCGGGTCGCCGGAAAAGCCGCCACCAGGAAAGCCTTGGAAGCGCGGCTTGCCCTCGGCATCGATCTCGCCGCGATCGAACTGCTTGCGCTTGTCCTCGTCGCCGATGATCTCGTTGGCGGCGTTGATCTCGGAAAATCGCGCCGCAGCCTTCGGATCGTTCTTGTTGTTGTCGGGGTGATGCTTCTTGGCGAGCTTGCGGTAGGCACTCTTGATCGCCGTAGCGCTGGCGCCTCGCGGCACCCCCAAGACCTCATAGGGGTCGCGCATCCGTCACGTCTCCTTCACGGAAATTCGGTTCTTGAAGCTTAGGGCAATTCGCCCGCTTTGGCTTCATCTGGGGAGCCAGTTGCATTTTTGCAACTACCATGTCGCTTGAAGTCGATTTGAGGCGTTATCCCCTCGTCCACGGCTTAATTGTATGGATTTCCCATCTACCGTGGCCTGCCTTGCAGGCGGCGCCCTGCAGCCAGCTTTCCGAGCGGCCGTTGACGTAGCTCGCCAGGAAATCCCGGCAGGTGCGCCCATCTTCCGCAGAATAGGCCTGCGACAGCGGCGTCACCGAGCCGCGCGCGCCGGTCTCCGGATTTTCCCAGGGTTGGCTGGAATCCTTGTCACCCTTGGTCAGCACGTCGGAGGCGGCGGTGCGGGCAAAGGCGAGATCGCTCTCGGTCGGCACCGGCGATTGCTTGCCCAGTGCACCCGTGACGTCGGCAGCGTTCATCTTGGCGTAGGCATCCGGGCGCGAGAGGCTGCAGCCGCCTGAGCCGAGACCGATCAAAATCAACGTCATCACAGCGCCCCTCGGCCCGATCGCCGATAGGCCAACGCGTCCCCATGCCCTATATAGGGCGTGCCCGTATCGGGGCTGCAACGCGTTCTGGGACGCGAGGGTACGCAACTGGGACTCCTGACATGACGGACACGACCTCCATCAAACACCCGACACCGTTAACATCGGGTGATTTTACCGCGGCCGAGGAACCATTTGCGCTGTTTGCCGAGTGGTTTGCGGAAGCCGTGAAGTCCGAGCCGAACGATCCCAACGCGATGGCGCTGGCGACCGTCGATGCCGACGGGCTACCCGACGTCCGGATGGTGCTGATGAAGGGCTATGATGCGGATGGTTTCGTGTTCTACAGCCACATCGCCAGCCAGAAGGGCCGCGAACTCGCCGCAAATCCTAAGGCCGCTTTACTATTTCACTGGAAGTCGCTGCGCCGTCAGGTGCGCGTCCGCGGCAGCGTGACGCCGGTGACGGACGAGGAAGCCGATGCGTATTTCGCGACGCGTCCGAAGCAGGCGCAGATCGGCGCCTGGGCCAGCAAGCAGTCGCAGCCGCTGGAGAGCCGCTTCGCTTTCGAGCAGGCAATCGCCAGGGTCGCGGCCAAATACGTCATCGGCGAAGTGCCGCGCCCGCCCGGCTGGAGCGGTTGGCGCATTACGCCCCAGCGTTTCGAATTCTGGCACGACCGACCATACCGCCTGCACGACCGCATCGAATTCCGCCGCGATGCGCCGTCACAGGCCTGGAGCAAGGTGCGGCTCTATCCCTGACGCTAAACGCACGCGACGACGTTCAAAGTTGAAAGACCTGCATGCCCGCTCCATCCAATGCGCCACGGCGCACGCTGCTTCTGACCGGTGCCAGCCGCGGCATCGGCCATGCCACCGCGATCCGGTTCTCCTCGGCCGGCTGGCGCGTCATCACCTGTTCGCGGCACGCCTTCCCGGAAGTCTGCCCGTGGGGCGCCGGCCCGGAGGATCACATCGAGGTCGACCTCGGCAGCCATGACGACACCGTGCGCGCGATTTCCGAGATTCGCAGGCGGCTGGAGAACGACGAGTTGCACGCGCTGGTCAACAATGCGGCGATCTCGCCGAAGGCGCCGGGCGGCGGGCGGCTCGGCACCATGGACACCGATGTCGAAACCTGGAACCACGTCTTTCACGTCAACTTCTTCGCGCCGATCATGATCGCGCGCGGACTGCTCGAGGAGTTGAAACACGCCAGGGGCGCGGTGGTGAACGTCACCTCGATCGCGGGCTCGCGCGTGCACCCGTTCGCGGGCGCGGCCTATGCGACGTCGAAGGCGGCGCTTGCCGCGCTGACGCGCGAGATGGCGTTCGATTTCGGCCGCGTCGGCGTCCGCGTCAACGCGATCGCGCCCGGCGAGATCGACACCTCGATCCTGTCGCCGGGCACCGAGAAGATCGTCGAGCAGCAGATTCCGATGCACCGCCTCGGCACGCCGGACGAGGTGGCGAAGATCATTTACGTGTTGTGCACGGAAACCAGCTCTTACGTGAACGGCGCCGAGATTCACATCAACGGCGGCCAGCACGTGTAGTGCATGACGTGATCTTGTAGGATGGGTAGAGCGCAGCGAAACCCATCAACCGGCTCGCGATGAAGCGATGGGTATCGCTTCGCTCCACCCATCCTACGCTACGTCGCATGCTTGCCGTTCACTCCGCGCAAAACTTCCGCTGTGCAGTGCGCAGAGCAGCCGTCGCAGCGACGTTGAACGTGCTCGAACACTCATCCTCGTTCTCGCCGTCCGCCAGCACAGCACCGCAGTGCCGGCAAAGCCGCGTCGAGAACGCCTGCGCCTTGCCAACGCTGCGGCTCTGCTGATAGCGGGCCAGGTCGATGACGTTGCGTGGCGACATTATAAGTTTCTCAACCATGGGATCCTCGCGGCCTGAGAGACGCGTTATCGCAGACAAGTTTCGACCATTCGTTCAGTCCACTGCTCAAATTTTAGCGGTGGGATTGAGTCGATCTTTCGCACATCGGGAACCGCACGGAACTGTGATCTACAGCCACTTCTTCCATCTGAAGAACAAGTACGGCAGCACTGCTGCCATGAGCATCATGAGCAGCGCCATCGGATAGCCGTGCGCCCATTCGAGTTCCGGCATCACCTTGAAGTTCATGCCGTAGACCGACGCGATCAGGGTCGGCGGCATCAGCACCACCGCCATTACGGAGAACAGCTTGATGATGTTGTTCTGTTCGAGATTGACGACGCCGAGCATGGCATCGAGCGTGAAGGTGATCTTGTTGGAGAGGTAGGAGGCGTGGTCGGTCAGGGAACCGACGTCGCGCTGCATGGTCTTGAGCTGTTCGCGCATATCCTTGGACCATTTGACACCCTCCACCACCGCCGACAGGAAGGTGACGACGCGGCCGATCGAGACCAGGCTCTCGCGGATCTTGGAGACCAGATCCCCCTTGCGCCCGATCGCGATCAGGATCTGCGAGTATCGCTTGGCCTGACCATGGCGTGCGCTTTCGGGCTCGAAGATGTCGTGCGAGACCTGGTCGACCTCGGCGCCAGCGCGCTCCAGAATGTCGGCGCAGCGGTCGATCACCGCGTCGAGCAGTTCCATCAGCACCATCTCGCCCGATATCCCGGGCAGGCAGGAGCGCGCCAGCTTGTGCTCAACGAGCGCAAACGGCTTCGGCTCGTCGTAGCGCACCGTCACCAGACGGTGACCGGCGAGAATGAAGGTGACGGCCGTGGTCCGCGGCATATCGGTGTCGGATTGGCACATCAGCGTAGCGGTCATGTAGCGGGCGGCGTTCTCGATATAGAGCCGGCTGGAAATCTCGATTTCCTGCATGTCCTCCCGGGTCGGTACTGCAATCCCGGTCAGCCGCTCGACCGCGCGGTCCTCCTGCCCCGTCGGGTTCAACAGGTCGATCCAGACCGCATTGTCCGGCAATGCTGCCGGGTCCACATCCGGGAGCTTCTTCAGGGTAGATTCGAAGGGAACAAACACCGAAAACATGGGCAACTCCGGAACCGGTAGACATCCCACCCAGCGGCACTAGACCCGATTCTGGCAAGTGCTTCATGACCCTCGCATTAACCGGCGTCGATATTTATGGCAGCGGGGTGGCGGCGGCGCGGCCGCGATTTGGCCCCTGCGCCATCCCTGCCCAGAAATCAACCGGAAGCCGCAAAACTTGCGGCATAAAAGCCACAGCCAGCCTTCCGCAGCGCAGAATGGACGTGCAAATGCTGGCATGTCAGCCGGCTTTTGCAGATAATGAGATTAATGGAATCGTCGCGTTTGAGGCGCAAGATTGTGGCTTGCGAACGCCTGACTTTCGATTGGAAGTGTACCATGTCGTCGCTGAAAGTAATTTTGGGGCTGCTCGCCGCCGGCCTTGCGTTGTCCGGCTGCATGCCGGCAACCACCTATCAAGCTGCACCTGAAGCCACCCTCAAGCCGAACGACAAGGCCCAGCTTGCCAAGGCGCGCTATGCCGCGGTCAAGCCCCCGGAACCGTTCCGCCGCGCCATCGTCGACTATCACCGCAAGGAACTGCCCGGTACCATCGTTGTCGATTCCGACAACCATTACCTCTATCTGGTCCAGGACGGCGGCAAGGCGATCCGCTATGGCGTCACCGTCGGCGAGGAAGCCCTCGCATTCTCCGGCATCGCGCGCGTCGGCAACATGGCGGAATGGCCGAAATGGACGCCGACCGCCGACATTCACAAGCGTATCGAAGGCCTGCCGGCCTCGGTGCCCGGCGGCGTCGACAATCCGCTCGGTGCCCGCGCGCTCTACCTGTACCAGGGCAACCGCGACACGCTGTTCCGCATCCACGGCACCAACCAGCCGGAATATATCGGCGCCTCGATCTCGTCGGGCTGCATCCGCATGACCAACGAAGACGTCATCGACCTCTACAGCCGGGTGAAGACGGGCACCGTGGTCGTCGTGCTCGAACCCAAGCAGGGTGACTCGCCGTTCAATTCCAAGATGGCGCTGCAGGGCGGCGGCAACAGCAGCTCGATGGCGCAGTAGCCGACGCCGGTTACACTGCAGTGGAAGATCAAGAGCGCCGGTTTTTCCGGCGCTTTTTCGTTGCGGGCTTGTCCTCGCGCGCCGGCTCGGCCTTTTCCGATTTCTCGCCATTCGATTCAGCGTCCGGCTTGGCCGCATCGGGCTTCGCACCAGACCTGTTTGCATCAGGCTTGTCAGACCTGTTCGCGTCGGATTTGGCGTCGTCGGGTTTGGCGGCGACCTCGCGCGGCGGCGCTTCCTCGGGCCGTTCGGCCGGCAATAGCGGCGCTCTCTGCGGCAGCGGGTCCCAGACGTCCCATTGGCAGATCCGGTAATTGCCGCGCCGCTCCATCAGATCGAGATGGATGTGGTCCTCGTGGTACCAGTCCGAACCCGGGCCGAGCACGGTCGAGAACCGCGTGCAGGCGGAGTGCAGCACGGTCTCGCGCAATTTCCGCGGCACGGTCCGGTCGGTTAGCGAGATCGAGGTGCCATCGGTGAGCTTGAAGGCGCGCACGTCGAGCGCGTTGGCGCGGCCGTGCTCGGAGAGTTTTGCGCCGACGATGCGGTTACGGCCACGGCACTCGAACGAGTCGAAATTGTCGAGATCGGAGACGGTGCTGCCGAGGCGCTCAGCGAGCGGTGCGATATCCTTGCGGATCCACTCTGCCAGCGCAGACGCCATGGGACAACGCAGGATCGCCGCCGGCTTCACCGACACCCGCCGCTTGTCCGGCAGCACGATCGCCTCGAGCCGCACCAGATCCTCGCCGCCGCAGCCGTTGGCGCCGCGGATGTCCGGGATGCTGGGCGCAATGGCGACTTCGTCCGTCAGCGCCAGGCGGCACGCGGAGGGTTGTGGCGTGGGCTGCGGTGCAGGCGCCGCCTGCTCCTTGGCCTTGTCTTTCTCAGGCGACGCCTGCTCCTTCTCGGCCGGCTGCTCAGGCTCGGCAGACGGCGCCTCAGCGGGACGCGGCCTCGGCAGCGGCACAGCCACACGGCGCGCCTTTGCTCGCGGACGTGGTTGTAAATGCCTGAATAGGTTGTCCCACGGCGCGGCGTGCGAAGCCTTTGCCGCCCAGGCCGGCTCGACTGGCATGCCAATCAACAGCGCGGCCGCGGCAGCGGTAACCATTGCCGCTGCAATGCGGCCAAAGGTGCCATTAGCCCATTTTCGGCTTGCTTTCTGCGCGGTAAAGTTCATTTCAATTCCATGAACTTAACCCCGATCCGCCAGCAATGTTCGCGGATCGTGCGGCAATAAAACAACCATCGGAGGAAAGTGCGTATGCTCGGATTGATGCAAGATTGGCCTTTGCTTTGCCATCGGATTATCGAACACGCGGCGAAGTATCACGGCACGCAAGAGGTCGTCACGCGGTCGGTCGAAGGCCCCATTCATCGCACCAATTACGCCGAAATTCATGCACGCGCGCTGAAAGTATCGCAACGGCTCGACCGCGACGGCATCAAGCTCGGTGACCGTGTCGCCACCATCGCCTGGAACACCTGGCGCCATCTCGAATGCTGGTACGGCATCATGGGAATCGGCGCGATTTGCCACACTGTCAATCCGCGGCTGTTCCCCGACCAGATTGCCTGGATCATCAACCACGCGCAGGACCGCGTGGTGATCACCGATACCACCTTCGTGCCGATCCTGGAAAAGATCGCGGCCAACCTGCCGAGCGTCGAGCGCTACATCGTGCTGACCGACAAGGCGCATATGCCGCAGACCACGCTGAAGAACGCGGTCGCCTATGAGGATTGGGTCGCGGAAGCGGACGGCAAGTTCACGTGGAAGGATTTTGACGAGAATACCGCGGCCGCGATGTGCTACACCTCGGGAACCACGGGCGACCCCAAAGGCGTGTTGTATTCGCATCGCTCCAACGTGCTGCACGGGCTGATGGCCAACAACGTCGACGCGCTCGGCACCAGCGCCGCCGAGACCATGCTGCCGGTGGTGCCGTTGTTCCATGCCAATAGCTGGGGCATCGCATTCTCCGCGCCTTCGATGGGCACCAAGCTCGTGATGCCCGGCGCCAAGCTCGACGGTGCTTCGGTCTATGAACTGCTCGACACCGAGAAAGTCACCCATACCGCCGGCGTGCCGACGGTGTGGCTGATGCTGCTGAACCACATGTCGGCCAACAATCTGAAGCTGCCCCACCTGAAGAGCGTGGTATGCGGCGGCTCGGCGATGCCGCGCTCAATGATCAAATCGTTCGTCGACATGGGCGTGCGCGTACGCCACGCCTGGGGCATGACCGAGATGAGCCCGATCGGAACCGTGGCCGCGCTGAAGCCGCCGTTTGCCGAACTCACCGGCGAGGAGCGGCTCGACATCCTGCAGACCCAGGGCTACCCGCCGTTCGGCGTCGAGATGAAGATCACCGACGATGCCGGCAAGGAACTGCCGTGGGACGGCAAGACCTTCGGCCGCCTCAAGGTGAGTGGGCCCGCGGTCGCCAAGGGCTATTTCAAGGTCGATACCGATATCCTCGACGAGGAAGGCTATTTCGACACCGGCGACGTCGCCACCATCGACCAGCACGGTTACATGCGGATCACCGACCGCTCCAAGGACGTCATCAAGTCCGGCGGCGAATGGATCTCATCGATCGATCTCGAAAACCTCGCGGTCGGCCACCCGGCGGTCGCGGAAGCCGCTGTCATCGGCGTCTACCATCCCAAATGGGACGAACGTCCGCTGCTGATCGTGCAACTCAAGGCCGGCCAGCAGGCAAGCCGCGAGGACATCCTGAAATTCATGGATGGCAAGATCGCGAAATGGTGGATGCCCGATGACGTCGTCTTTGTCGACGGCATCCCCCACACCGCAACCGGCAAGATCCTGAAGACCGCGCTGCGCGAGCAGTTCAAGAGCTACAGCTTCCCGAACGCGGCGGCGTGACGCGAAGCCTGGGCTCGATTCAAAGAGGCCGCCTTCCGGCAAAGCGGGAGGCGGCCTCTTCCTAAAAAATCTTACTCAAGCGGGGTGCAATACGCCCGCCCAGGATCAGCGCGAGAGCGCCAGCGCGTCGAGCCGTCGCTGCGCGTCGGGTTCGCCCCATTCCTTTGCCCGCTGATACCAGATGCGGGCCTGCGCGACGTCCGCCAGCGGGCCATCGGCACCCATCTGCCTGAGCCGCGCCGGATCGTAGGTCGAGCCGACGAGCAGCGCCGCGCGTGCATCCTGCGCTTCCGCCCCACGCATCAGCACCAACCGCGCCGACTGCACATCGCCGGCGGCGAGCAAGTCCTGCCCGCGTTTGATCAGGGCAGCGATCTCCTTCGGATCGAGGCTTCGCACGACTTCCGCCTGCTGCCGCACGGCTGGCATCGGCGGCGCGGCCGCGGCCATGGCGACCGGCGGCGGTACAGCGACTGGCGCTACAGCAACCGGCGCGGCAACGACCGGGGCTGGCGCGGCAACCGGCGGCGCAGCGACAGGGGCCTTTGGCACAGGCGCCCAGGTCAGTCGCGTGGAGGTGCCGGTGAGCGCCACGCCATTGCCGTCACGCAGCTCCGCCGTCACCAGCATCTGGCCGGTGAAGCCATCCGGCGGAATGACCGAAACGCCGGAAATCTCCGTCGCCGACACGCGCCACTCGCTCGGACCGACACGCTTGCCGGATGTGAGCCGTGCGCCGGCAGTAAGTCCATTGATGGATACGTAGGCGTCGGGCGGCGGAGAGCCGACGTGGATCCCGAGCGGCACGGGATCGTTGGTGAACCCACTGCCGTCCTGTACGGCCAAGGTCGCCGTACGCCTCGCTGGCTGCGGCTGCGGCGCCGGAAGCACCGACGATTTCACCGACTGCCAGGCGGCCGAGAGCGACGCATTATCCTGGTTGGCCGGGCGCTGCGACGACGGAATGGCCATGACCAGAAGCATCGCGATGCTCGCTGCGATCGCCACGGCGATCGAGAAACGGATGACCTGCTGGAACAGCGCGCGGCGTCCCGACAGGTCGCGGAGCACGGATGGCGCTTCGACCGGCGCGGTCTCCCTCGCCTCCTGCATGGCCTGGGCCACGGCTTTGGTGAACATTTCGGAATCTTGGCGGCGCGCGGGCTTGCTGAAGGGCTGCAAGGGCGGTCCTTCCGTTGGCATTCGCGGACGCCAGCCATCGTCGTTCTGCATCAGCATCGTGCCCGGTTGATCGCTGCTCGTCCGTTCCCTCTGCTCACGCGGCGCATAATATGGCCGGATCGTTCGGGCCGACATATCGTTCGTGCTTTGCATCACTCATACTGAACACTCGCCCTCATGGGGCCTTCCGCCAGCCCCGCGGACGTATGCCGATTGCGCCCTCTGCGATCCTAGAACTCCGGGGGCGCAACCGCAATTTTTTTGCGACTCCGCCCGCAACAAGGACCAAGAGTTGAGATCATCCTGCAGCGCTTCCGGCTGACGCCCACCGTTTCCCCTTGGCTGGCGTTCGCCGGTGTCCGTGCAGGACAGTCCCGTGTTGCGGCAAATACGACAACCAGGCGGCGAGAGGTAGACGAAAATTGGACCAACTTCAATGTACAACTAATAATCAATTTACAGGGATGGTTACCCATGAGGTTGCTGCACGCAGCGCATTTGCCCGATTAGTATCGCCTGCAAACTTGAAATTCGCGCCACGCCGTGGTCTCAAGCTTGCGAGTTTGCAGCCGGCCCGCCGGCCACACAGATTTCAGAAACCCGGCAGATTCACCGATGGCCCGAAGGTTTTCCTCTCCTTACCAGTCGGAGCCCGTGTCCAGCCTCGCCACCTGGTCGCGCAACCTCGCCATCTTCGCCGTGGTCGCGGTGGTGGTGTCGATCATCATCGTCCGCTTCGGCTTCCTGGAGGTAAAACCCGCGCTGGCGACGTTCTTCGGCGCGCTCGGTTTGGCTGTGCTTTCGATCCTGGTCGGCCTCGCCGCCTTTGCCGCAATCTGGCAGAACGGATCGCGCGGCATGGGCCGGATCGTGCTGGCGTTCCTGATCAGCGCCCTTCTGCTCGCCTACCCGGCCTACCTCGCCCTGCAATATCGCAAGCTGCCGCCGATCCACGACATCACCACCGATCCGATCGATCCGCCGCGCTTCGAGGCGCTGGCGCGGCTGCGCAGCGGCGAAGGTGCCAACTCCGCCGTCTATGCCGGACTCTATTCGGCCGAGCAGCAGCGGATCGCCTATCCCGACATCGAGACCGTGGAGCTCGAAGTACCGCCGCAGCGGGCCTATGAGGTGACGCTGGCGCTGGTCAACAAGCGCAAATGGCTCGTGATCGACGAACGGCCGCCGCAGCCGCCACGCCGCATCGGCCGCATCGAGGCGGTGGCGCGAACGCCGATCATGGGATTCCGCGAGGACATCTCGATCCGCATTACCCCCGACGGCGACGATTCACGCGTAGATATCCGCTCCTCCTCGCGCTATTTCGAAAGCGACCTCGGCAGCAACGCCGCCCGCGTCTCAAAGCTGATCGAGGACATCAACGCCGCCGTCGACAACGCCAAGCCGGCGGCGCCGAAGAAGCCGCAGACACCGGCCAAGGCCCAGGCAAAGAATGTAAAAAAATGACGCGTCAGCATCATCCCGGGGCGCGCGAGGCGCGAACCTCAGGTGCGCAATTGCGCACCGGGGGATCTCGAGATTCTCGGGTATGCAATTGCATACCCTAGTTCGACACTTCGTGTCGCCCCGGAATGACGGTGAGAGCTCAAGCCAGCCGATACGTCCCGCCGATCACCGGATCGCCATCGGTCGCCACGATCCCGCGGGCGACCAGATCTTCCAGATGCGCCAGCACGGAATAGCCGGCGGCATTCGTCAGCCGCGGGTCGATACCGATATAGATCGCGCGCACCATGGTCGGGATGTCGGCCTCGCCCTTGGCAAGCCGATGCAGGATCGAGGCCTCGCGGGCCTGGCGGTGCCGGGTCAGGAAACGGACGTAACGCGGCCCTTCCGGAATTTCCGGCCCGTGGCCTGAAAAATACAGATCCTCCTCGCGCGCTTCCAGCCGCGCCAGCGAGGCCATGTAGTCGCTCATCGATCCGTCCGGCGGTGCGACGATCGAGGTCGACCAGCCCATCACGTGGTCGCCGACGAAATTGATCTTTCGCTCGGGCCAGGCGAACGCCAGGTGATTGGCGGTGTGGCCGGGGGTTGCGACCGCCTCCAGCGCCCAGCCCCGCCCTTCGATGACGTCGCCGTTCTTGACCTCGATGTCGGGCCTGAAATCGCGGTCGGCGCCGGATTCCGGATTGTGCTTTTCGCTCTCGAAGCGTGGCCGCGAGGCGCGGTGCGGCCCCTCGGCATAAACGGGCGCGCCGGTGGCCGCCTTGATCCGCGCGGTGTTCGGCGAATGGTCGCGGTGGGTGTGGGTGACGAGAATATGCGTCACCGTCTCGCCGCGCACGGCGTCGAGCAACGCCTTGGCATGCGCATCATCATCGGGACCGGGATCGATGATCGCGACAGTGCCCTTGCCCACGATGTAGCTGACCGTGCCGGTGAAGGTGAACGGGCTAGGGTTATTGCAGAGGACGCGCCGCACGCCGGGACGCGGCTCATCGACGACGCCGGCTCGAAGCGGAAAGTCGCGGTTGAACGGGATGTCGTCGTTGTCGGCCATGCGGAGTTCCTACCATCACTCCCGTCATACCCCGCGAAGGCGGGGTATCCGGTAATCACTGACGTTCGAGAAGAAACGAACCGCCGCGGCGTACTGGATCGCCCGCCCCAGTGCGCAATTGCGCACAAGGCGGGCGATGGCGGCATAATGTGGGGCTACTTCTGCGCGCCCCTCACACTTTACGAAAACGCCTGTATCCCCGTGATGGCCCGGCCCAGGATCAGGGCGTGGACGTCGTGGGTGCCTTCATAGGTGTTCACGGTTTCCAGGTTCGCGGTATGGCGCATCACGTGGTACTCGATCTGGATGCCGTTGCCGCCGTGCATGTCACGCGAGACGCGGGCGATGTCGAGCGCCTTGCCGCAATTGTTGCGCTTGACGATCGAGATCATTTCCGGCGCCATCTTGCCCTCGTCCATCAGGCGGCCGACCCGCAATGAGGCCTGAAGGCCGAGCGCAATCTCGGTTTCCATGTCGGCGAGCTTCTTCTGCACGAGCTGCGTTGCCGCTAGCGGCCGGTTGAACTGCTTGCGGTCGAGCGTGTATTGCCGCGCGCGGTGCATGCAGTCTTCCGCCGCACCCATTGCACCCCAGGAGATGCCGTAGCGGGCGCGGTTGAGGCAGCCGAACGGTCCCTTCAGGCCTGATACGTTGGGCAGCAGCGCGCTCTCCGGCACCACCACGCCGTCCATCACGATCTCGCCGGTGATCGAGGCGCGCAAGGACAGCTTGCCGCCGACCTTCGGCGCCGACAGGCCCTTCATGCCCTTCTCGAGAATGAAGCCGCGGATCTGGTTGTCATGCGCGGCCGACTTGGCCCAGACGACGAAGACGTCGGCGATCGGGGCATTGGAAATCCACATCTTGCTGCCGCTGATGCGATAGCCATCCGACACCTTCTCGGCACGGGTCTTCATGCCGCCGGGATCGGAGCCGGCATCCGGCTCGGTCAGGCCGAAGCAGCCGACCCACTCGCCGGTGGCAAGCTTCGGCAGGTATTTCTTGCGCTGGTTCTCGTCGCCATAGGCGTAGATCGGGTACATCACCAGCGACGACTGCACCGAGTTCATCGAGCGATAGCCGGAATCGACCCCGCTCGATCTCGCGCGCCACCAGGCCATAGGCGACGTAGCTCGCGTTCGCGCAGCCATATTCTTCCGGCAGCGTGACACCGATCAGGCCGAGCTCGCCCATCTCGTTGAAGATCTCGCGGTCGGTCTTCTCTTCCAGATACGCGTTGATGATGCGCGGCAACAGCTTGTCCTGCGCATAGGCACGCGCGGTGTCGCGGATCATGCGCTCGTCTTCGGTGAGCTGGTCGTCGAGCAGGAACGGATCGTCCCACTGGAAGGAAGCCGCCGCCGGCTTGTCCTTGGCTTGAGGGCGCACGCTCATGAAAATCCCTTTCGCATCATTGTCCTCATGTAAATTGTCGACAAATTAATGCGCTATCGGCAGAAGCGCAAATGTTTCACCACGTCATTCCGGGGCATGCGAAGCATGAACTGTGGGGCGCCCCTTGCACCCCTGAGAATCTCGAGATTCCGGATATGGTGCTAGCGCACCATTCCGGGAATGATGACTACTCCAACTTCTCGTTGGAAACGATCTCGATGCCGAAACCGGATAGCCCCTTATAGTCGTGCACCGACGAAGTAAGATTGACGATCGAGGTGATGCCGAGATCGCGCAGGATCTGGGCACCAACGCCGACTTCACGCCATTGCCGGTGCCTGTCCGCCTCTGCTGTTTTCTGTTCGCCGACCGGCTCGACGGGAACTCCGGCCGCGCCGTCGCGCAAGTAGACCAGCACGCCGCGGCCGGCCTTCTTGAAATGGTCCAGCACGACCTGCATCCGCGCCTGGCCGGTGAAGAGATCCTTGACGATATTGGGCTTGTGCAAGCGCGTCAGCACGTTCTTGCCGTCGCCGATCCCGTTATAGACGAAGGCAGCATGCGCGATCTCGTCGAAGGGCGAGCGATAGGCATAGCCCTGCAGCGGACCGATCGGGCTGTCGGTGGTAAACGTCGCGACCCGCTCGATCAACTTTTCGCGCGCCTGACGGTAAGCGATCATGTCAGCGATTGTGACATGCTTGAGCTTGTGAGTGGCGGCGAATTTCGTCACCTGCTCGCCCTTCATCACAGTGCCGTCGTCGTTCATCAATTCAGAGATGACGCCGACCGGCGGCAGGCCGGAAAGCTTGCAGAGATCGACCGCCGCTTCGGTATGGCCGGAGCGCAGCAGCACGCCACCGTCGCGGGCGATCAGCGGAAAGATATGACCGGGCCGGGCAAAATCATTGGCGCCGGCGTTGGGATTGGCGAGCGCGCGGCAGCAGGAGGCGCGCTCCTCCGCCGAAATGCCGGTGCCGCCATCGGGTTTGTAGTCGATCGAGACGGTAAAGGCGGTGGTGTGATTGGACTCGTTATGCGCCACCATCGGATCGAGCCGCAGCCGCCTGGCGTCGTCGGTGGTGATCGGCGCGCAGACGATACCGGAGGTGTGGCGGATAATGAATGCCATCTTCTCCGCGGTGCAGAGCGAAGCCGCAACGATCAGATCGCCCTCGCCCTCGCGATCGTCATCGTCGGTGACGACGACAAGTTCGCCTTTGGCAAAGGCTTGCAGAACTTCCTGGATGCTATCGGCCATTTCTCAAAATCTCGCCAAATCTAGCTAGCTTCAGCCAGTGCATTAGCCGGACTCCATGGCCGGCGCCAGCGTCAATACGCAGGGCAGGCCGCTGCCGGCGGGCGCGAAGCGGCCATGCTGCGGCGGTGCTGAAGCGGGATAAATTGTCGACGATTTCCGCCCGGTGGCATCGGCCGGTTTCGTCCCGATCAGGCGTAGATATGCCGCCTTGCCGGAGAAGTCAGCCCGCGGCGCCCGTCTTTTGCCGCTAGCATGCTGATTTTTGTTTAGATCGATTTGGCCGCAGACGCGCTTCACCTCTCCCGCTTGCGGGGTCGAGACGAGCGAAGCTCGCTCTTAGGTCGGCGCGAAGCGCCGGGTGGGGGGTCTTTCCACTCAGGCAGTGTCGCCCGCGGAGACACCCCACCCCAACCCTCCCCCGCAAGCGGGAGAGGGAGCGCACCTTATTCGTGGTCGCAGTCAAACCTATTTTCGTCAGGCTCTACGGCAGCACCTCGCGGCGCTCGCTGAGCAGCGCGTCGGTCTCGGCGCGCTTGTCCTCCAGGAGCCCGGCCTGGGCGGCTTCGATCACCTTGTAGAGTTCGTGGGCGTCGCTGAGCCGCGTCACCGTCACGTAGTCGGCGCCGGCCTCGTAGAGGTCGTTGACGTTGGCCAGGATCTCCGCGGTGGCAACGATCTTGGCGGTCGGGTTGAGCGAGCGGACGTGCCGGACCAGCTTTTCGTTGTCGGCGCCCTTCAACAGCGAATCCGGGATGCTGAGGATGATCAGTTCGGCCTTGCCGACGCCGGCATGCACCAGCGTATCGACGTTGCTGATGTCACCATAGACCACGTGCATGCCGCGGTCCGTCAAGGTCCTGAATACCAGCGGATTGAAGTCGATCACGGTGATCTGCTCCAGCACCGCCGGAGTGAGGCGCTCGATCTCGGCAACCAGCGCGCTGGCGGCGCGGAAGAACCCGAGAATGACGATCCGGCGCGCCTCCCCGTGCCCGCCCTCGTGCGCTGCGTCGGCCTCATGCTTGTGATCGAGGTCGCGAAGCCCGATCCGCTTCAGCGGACCGATCAGGCCGCGCGTGACCTGGTCGCTGCGGCCCATGACGAAGGTGCTCAGGACCGCCAGCACCACGAAGGCGAACGACGCCGCGCTCGACGTTTCCGGGCTGATATGGTGTGCCAGCACGCCGGTCTGGATCACGACCAGCGAAAACTCCGAGATCTGCGCCAGGTTGATCGCCGGCAGGAGGCTCGCGCGCAGTCCCTGTTTCATCAGATAAAGCGGCGTGAACGTCGTCACCATGCGGCTGACGACGGTGAAGGCCGCGATCGCGAGCGCCAGCCCGATCACCGACGCACCGGGGACCGGGATGGTCATGCCGAGCGAGACGAAAAACAGCGTGATGAAGAAGTCGCGCAGCGTCGTCACCTTGGCGGTGACGTCGAGCGCATAGGGGAATGTCGACAGCGATACGCCAGCCACCAGCGAGCCCATCTCGCGCGACAAATGCAGCCTCTCCGCGATCTCGCCGATCAGGAAGCACCAGGCCAGTGCCCCGAGCAGGATCAGCTCGGGCCGGCGCGCGATCTGGTGGAACAGCCACGGCAGCACATAGCGGCTGAGCACCAGCGCGGTCGCCACCAGCACGCCGACCCGGGCGATCGACAAGAGGATCACGCTCACTTGCAGATTGTCGAGGCTCGGCTGCACCGCCAGGAACAGGATCGCGAAGATGTCCTGCAGCACCAGCACACCGAGCGTAATCCGCCCAGGCAGCGTGTCGAGCTCGCGCTTCTCGTACAGCACCTTGACGATGATGACCGTGCTCGACAGCGCGCAGGCGATGCAGAGATAGAGCGCGTCGAAATGCCCGCTCCCCATCGACAGGCCGATCCCGATAAAGAACAATATTCCGAGCAGGACGCCGCCGACCAATTGCCCGCCCGCGGCAAACAGAATCACCTTGCCGGCGCGCACGATCTTCTTCAGGTCGATTTCCAGCCCGATCATGAACAGCATGAAGATCAGGCCGAGCTCTGAGATGACGGTGATCGAATCCTGGGATTCGACCCACTTCATGCCGAATGGACCAATGAAGAACCCGGCGATAAGGTAGGCCAAAATCAACGGCTGCCGGGAAAAATGCGCCAACAGGCCGAGCACCCAGGCGAACAGGATGCATAAGGTGATATCGCGAATAAGCTCGTGCATGGTTCCGGACTTCCCCCTTTTGCAACCTAGAGGTCCCGGCGCAAGGGTCAAACAAGCAATGTGTCACAGCCATAGAATGGGGGCTTTTCTCGCGATTCTGGCCGTGTTGTCGATCCCGTACGCCTCCACCGCCAGCGCCCGGACCACAGGCGGAATCGAACAGAATTTCGCAAACTCCCACCCCCTGATCCCCCAGCGGATCGCCTATTTCGACACATCAGGCAAGATGGCGGGGAGCTACCTCAAGTCCCCGATTGCGTTAAAACCGTTCGCGACCGTCGAGGTCTTCATCGCTGCAGACGACGTGCGCGGCGAAACGGGAGCCAATTTCGTGGTCGACTGGGCGGCCACGGGCGAGATCACCGAGCCCACGGTCGAGGCGCTGATGGTCGGCGTCGGCACCGGACATCATGCCTTCGTCAGCCAGGCCGATCAGGATCGTCGGCAAGAACCAGGCTGAAACGACGACGAGACGAGAGAGCCGCCCGGTCGGGCCTCTCAACAAGAAACAAGATGGAGTGAACATTCATGTCTACCGCTTCCTTCGATTTTGCGCCCTTGCTGCCCACCGGATTGCCGGCGCCGGCAGCGCGGTGGACCGGCCTTGCCAGATACAGCTTTGTCGGCGGCAACAATGATCCCGAGCAGGTTCCGGTCGATGGCCTGATCGACGCCGTCAATACCGTTCTCCGGCGCGAGGGCAAGACGCTCGCGACCTACGGCCTAGCCAGCGGCCCGCAGGGCTATCGCCCCTTGCGCGAATTCCTCAGCGCGAAACTCAAGCGCGACGCCGGCATCGCCTGCATTGCCGACGATATCATGATCGTCTCCGGTTCGCTGCAGGCGCTCGACCTCGTCAACCAAACCTTGCTGGCGCGCGGCGACACCGTGCTGGTCGAGCAGGAGACCTATCAGGGCGCGCTGACCCGGCTGACGCGGCTTGGTGTCAAGGCGATCGGCATCCCTCTCGACGAGCAGGGCATGCGGATGGATGCGCTGGCGGCAGCCCTTGCCGACCATAAAAGCCGCGGCATCACGCCGAAATACATCTACACTATCCCAACCGTGCAGAACCCGACCGGCAGCATCCTGCCGGAGATGCGGCGCGCCGAGATGCTGAAGCTGTCGCAGCAATATGGCGTGCCGATTTTCGAGGACGATTGCTACGCCGACCTGGTTTGGGCCGGCAAACGTCCGCCCGCGATCTACGCCATGAGCAAGCATGGCGGCGTCATCCACATCGGCTCGTTCTCGAAGTCGATCGCGCCGGCGCTGCGGGTCGGCTTCATCGTGGCACCCTGGGAGATGATGTCGCGGATGCTGGCGCTGAAGACCGACGCCGGAAGCGGCGCGCTGGAGCAGATGGTGCTGGCCGAGTACTGCGCGCCGCATTTTTCGACCCACGTGCCGAAGCTGACACGCGGCCTGCGCGCCAAGCTAGACACGCTGATGGAAGCGCTCAGCGAGCAGTTCGGCACCTCGGCCGAATTCGAGGAGCCCGAGGGCGGCATCTTCCTGTGGGTGAAGCTGCCCGACAATGTCGACACGCTAAAACTCTATCAGGCCGCGCTTGCCGCCGGCGTCGCCATCAATCCGGGGCCTGAATGGTCGACCGACAAGGCCTATGCCGGCAGCCGGCTGCGGCTGTGCTTCGCAAGTCCCTCGCATGAACAGATCCGCGAAGGCGTCGCCGTGCTCGCCGAAGTCTGCCGCAAGGAGTTCGGCGTGCCGGCACGGATCGCGAATGTGGAGAAGCGGGCGCGGAGCTGAGCCTGCAAGCCTTGGCCAGCGTCCTATTCAGCCTTGATCCCGGCCTCGGTAATCAGCTTGCCCCATTTCACGCTTTCGCTCTGGATGAATTTTGCAAAAGCCTCGGGCGAGGTGGGCGCGGGTTCGGCGCCGAGAACGCGGATTTTCTCGATCGCCGCGGGATCGCTCAACGCCTTCACGAAGGCGGTATTCAGCGTTTTGACGATGTCGGGCGGCGTGCCGGCGGGCGCGACGATGCCGAACCAGCCGACGGATTCGAATCCGGAGAGGCCCTGCTCCGCCAGCGTCGGAACATCGGGCAGGAAGGCCACGCGTTTCGCGGCGGAGACTCCGAGCGCCTTCAACTTGCCGTCGCCGATCAACTGCTTGGATGCAGGGATATCCAGCACGGCCAGTGGGACGTGGCCGGCAAGAACGTCTGTCGTCGCCGGCGCGGTGCCGCGATAGGCGATCAACTGAATTCCGACACCGGCCTTCTGGTTGAACAAGGCCGAGGTCAGGTGCATCGCCGTGCCGTTGCCGCCATGGCCGATCGACAGCCCCGCCGTTTGAGCCTTGGCCTTGGCAATGAGATCGGCGACAGAGGCAATGGCCGATTGTTGCGAAGACACCAGCACGAACGGGATTTCCGCCAGCAAGGTGACCGGCGCCAGGTCCTTGATCGGATCGAACGCCATCGCCGCGCGGCTGAGATGGGGATTGACGGTCAGCACGCCGGCTGCGGCCACGCCGAGCGTGTAGCCATCAGGCGCTGCCTGCGCCACCGCGCCGATCCCGATATTGCCGCCCGCGCCCGCCCTGTTCTCGATGACAACGGGCTGACGCAGCGTTTCCGATAATAACGGCTGCAGGGCGCGGATGACGATATCGGCACTGCCGCCGGGCGGAAATGTCACGATGATCTTGATGGGTTGATCGGGATATGCGTTTGCTGCTTCAATCGCCGACAACGACAGCGACAAAACAACAACAAGGGCGCGGGTCATGCCTTGCCGGATCGACGGAAACATTGATGGTCCCCTGATGATCTCTGTGGCGCTCAGTAATGCATGATCGTCCCAGCGCAGCAAGCGACAAGGCGGCAAGTGACAAGGCGGCAAGTGACATGGTGAAGACCAGCGTTCTCGTGGTTGGTGGCGGTCCGGTTGGTCTCAGCTTGGCGATGGACCTCGCATCGCGGGGAATATCCATCACTATCGTGGAAACACGCGCCGCCGGCGAGCCGCCGAGCGTGAAATGCAACCACGTCTCGTCGCGCTCGATGGAGATTTTTCGCAGGTTAGGACTGGCGCAGAAGCTGCGCGACGCCGGATTGCCGGCCGACTATCCGAACGATTGCTCTTACCGCACCACGGCAACGGGGATCGAGCTCTCGCGTATCCTCATTCCCTGCCGGCGCGATCGCTATACCGCCACCGGCGGGCCAGACACCGGTTGGCCGACGGCCGAGCCGCCGCACCGCATCAACCAGATCTATATGGAACCCGTGCTGTTCGCCCACGCCGCCGCCATCAACGGGCTGCAGATTCTGAACCGCACCGCATTCGAGGATTTCAGCGAAGTCGATGAGGGCATCGTTGCAACCCTCCGCAACCTCGATACCGGAGCCGCCTTTCAGATTCACGCCGATTTCATCGTTGGCTGCGACGGGGCGCGGTCGCTGGTTCGCAAGGCGATCGACGCCAATCTGCAGGGAACGCCGATCATCCAGCGCGTGCAGTCGACCTACATCCGCGCGCCCGCCCTGCTCGGCCTGATGGACCGGCCTGCCTGGATGACGCTGTCGCTCAATCCGCGGCGCTGTGGCACGGTTGTCGCGATCGACGGCCGCGAGAAGTGGCTGATCCACAATCACCTCAATCGCGAGGATGAGACCTTCGAATCCGTCGATCGCGATGCCTCGATCCGCGCCATCCTCGGCGTCGGCCCCGACTTCGAATACGAGATTCTGAGCAAGGAGGACTGGGTCGGCCGCCGCCTTGTCGCCGACCGGTTTCGCAACGGACGCGCGTTCATCTGCGGCGATGCCGCGCATTTATGGATGCCCTACGCCGGCTACGGCATGAACGCCGGGATCGCCGACGCAACGAACCTCGCATGGCTGCTCGCCGCCTATCTGCAGGGTTGGGCCGACATCGCCATCCTCGACGCCTATGAGGCCGAGCGTCTGCCGATCACCGAACAAGTGTCGCGCTTTGCGATGGAGATGGCGGGCAAGGTCTTGAGCCAGCGCCGCACCGTTCCTGATGCAATCGAGCAGCCGGGGCCGGAAGGCGATGCCGTCCGCAAGCAGGTGGGGCAAGCGGCTTATGACCTGAACGTGCAGCAATATTGCTGTGCCGGCCTCAACTTCGGGTATTTCTACGATCGCTCGCCGATCATCGCCTATGACGGCGCCGAGCATCCGGGCTTTACGATGGCGGACTTCACGCCGTCCTCGACGCCGGGCTGCCGGCTTCCGTTCGCGAAATTGCCGGACGGACGGCCGGTCTATGATGCGTTGGGTCCGGGCTACACGCTTTTGCGCTACGATCCGGGTGTTGTGGTTGCGCCCTTGACCGATGCGATGCGCGCCAATGGCGTCCCGTTTGAGATCGTCGATGTACCCGGCGACCAAGCGCCGCCGCCCGGCGGCCACAAACTCATCCTTGCGCGCACCGACCAGCATGTCGCCTGGCGGGGTAACGCGATCCCTGACGATCCCGCGCCGCTCGTCGGCAAGCTGATCGGCCGAAGCCTCACCCCCAGCCCGGATTGATCCCCTGATGTCGGAGGCGCGCTCCCAGCATCGCCTAGGCTTTGCCCTGGTCGTCGCCGCCGCCATTGCCTGGAGCACGGCGCCGTTCTTTACAAGGCTGCTTCCCTACGACTCCTGGACCATCCTGTTTTGGCGCGGATTGTTCGGCGGCGGCCTGATCGTGGCGATCATGCTGGTGCTGCAAGGCAGCGCCGGACTGCGGGACCTGACAAGGATAGGAAAAAGCGGCTGGCTGGTCGCATCATTATCGACATCCGCCATGATCGCCTTCATCCCATCGCTACAACTGACCAGCGTGTCCAATGTGGCCATCATCATCGCGACAGGCCCCTTCGTCACGGCCGCGCTTGCCTGGGCGTGGTTGCAAGAAGTCCCGCATGCGCGAACTATGGTCGCGAGTGTCGTGGCGCTCTGCGGCGTTGCGGTCATCGTCGGCAACGCGCGCATCGGGTCCGATATCCTGGGAATAGCGCTCGCTTGCTTCACGACGCTGGCGATCGCCGCGATGACCGTCATGGTCCGGCGGCACAAGGATACGTCCATGGTGGCCGCCGCCGCGCTATCCAATTTTCTGGGCAGCATCGTCAGCATTCCCTTTGCCGGCAGCATCGCCGGCATCCCCGGGGCCGATATCCTGATCCTCGCGATGTTCGGATTTTTCCAGGTTGCGCTGGGGTTGACGCTGTTTTTCCTCGGTTCGCGGCTGCTGCCTTCCGGGCAGGCCGCCCTGATCTCCACGCTGGAGACGCCGCTGATGCCGTTCTGGATATGGGTGGGATTTGGCGAGGTGCCCACACTACGGGTCCTCGCCGGCGGCGCTCTGGTGATGGGCGCCGTCATTGCCGACATCGCCGGCGATATCCGCGCGCAGCGGCCATCAAAGTGAATGGGCGGCGGCTCACCGCACCGCGAACGGCGCCTGATAGGGCCGGCCGAACGGCACGCCGTTGATCACGGTCTGCACGGGCTTGAGCAACAGCTTGCCCTCGCGCTTGTTGTTGCGGGTGTCGACGAACGAGGTCTGCGCCTCCACCAGATCCAGGATGGCGACGTCGCCGGGTGCGCCGATCTGCAGCGTGCCGATCTTGGGCGCGCGGTTGATGATTTTCGCCGGCGTCGATGTCGCCGCCGCCACCACCTGCTCCAATGTAAGGCCGAGCGTGATGAATTTACTCATCACATTCGGCAAATACGGCATGCCTGGCGAGTTGCCGGAGAAGACATGGATGTCGGAGGAAATCGTATCCGGTGTGCAGCCGCCGGGAAGCGCGACCTCCGCCACCGTGAAATCGAAACTGCCGCCGCCATGGCCGACGTCGAACATCACGCCGCGCTGCTTGGCTGAGAGCGCTGCCGGCAGCAGCTTGCCGTCCTGCACGATGTTGGTGAAGGCGCCGCCGATGTTCGGTGCGCCGGAATAGGCGTGCGTCAGCACGTCGCCCGGCCGCATCAGGTTGAGAATCTCCGACATCAGCTCCTTGGTCTCGACGCCGCCTATATGCACCATCATCTTGGCCGGCCAGCCGCACATTTCGCAGGCTTTGATGCCGCGCTTCAGCGGCTCCAGCCCGTGCCTGGCGATCACGTTCTCCGACATCCTGACCTTCACGCCGAGCAGGAATTCCGGATTTTCCGCCAGCGCCATCGCGCAGGCATCGACTTGCGCGTAATCGATGTTGTAGAGCTCGGCCACCGGGAAGCCGGACAATCCGTTGTTGGCGATATGGACGAAGGCGTAAATTCGCGCCCGCGATTGCGCCACGATGTAACGCCGCAGCGCCGCGAGATTGTTGACGCCGGCATCGCCCGCCGACACCACCGTGGTGGTGGCCTGGGCCTGCACCAGCTCGTCGGCGGGAATGCCGATCGCCGAACCATAGGGGTAGACGTGCGAATGCAGATCGATCAGGCCGGGCGTCACCAGCTTGCCTGAGGCATCGATGGTCTTGGCGGCGCGCGCGGCCGGAATCTCGTTCTCGACGGCCTCGATCACACCCCAGCGGATACCGATATCGCGCTTGCCCTTGAGCGACTGGCTCGGATCGAGCACGTCGCCGCCCTTGATCACGAGGTCGAATTTGTCATTCGGTCCCATCGTGGCATGGGCGCTTCCGGACATCGCGGCGACCGCGGCCGATCCGGTCAGGCTCAGGAAATGACGGCGTGAAACCCCGCTCATGGCAGCCTCCCCAGTTTGATTGTTATGGCGCGATGATGCGCCCGCTCCCAGCCTTGCGCAAGCAAGAGTAAAGCCTGCCCATTCTCGTCCCACGCTGGATTGAAGCTCGGCGCTGCCGGTTTGCAGTGGGCGCTTGCTGTATCGACGTTCGCAGCTTTGCCTCTCGCGGCGCACGCATGCGCGACACGGCCACAACAAGAGAAGCGATCGGACGAGTGGTCATCAAGAAGAAGTATCGTTACTGACGCCTCGAATCGCATCGCGTCGCGCCGTTCGGTCCGGATGACCCCAAACGAAAAATGGCCCCTCGCGGGGCCATTCTCTTTGTTTTGCGTGTCGCTGCGTTCGAAAAATATCAGCTATAGATCTCGAACAGGCCGGCGCCGCCCTGACCGCCGCCGATGCACATCGTGACGACGCCCCACTTGGCCTTGCGCCGGCGGCCTTCCTGCAGGATGTGGCCGGTGAGACGCGCACCGGTCATGCCGAAGGGATGGCCGATCGCGATCGAGCCGCCGTTGACGTTGTACTTCTCCGGATCGATGCCGAGCTTGTCGCGGGAATAGAGACACTGGCTGGCGAAGGCTTCGTTGAGCTCCCAGAGATCGATGTCGTCGATCTTCAGGCCATGGCGCTTCAGAAGTTTCGGCACGGCGTAGATCGGACCGATGCCCATCTCGTCCGGCTCGCAACCCGCCGCCGCCCAGGCGACGAAGCGGCCCATCGGGTTGAGACCGCGCTTCTCGGCATCCTTGGCTTCCATCAGAACGACCGCCGCCGCGCCATCCGAAAGCTGGCTGGCGTTGCCGGCGGTGACGTATTTGCCCGGGCCCTTGACCGGCTCGAGCTTGCCAAGGCCTTCCATCGTCGTATCGGGACGATTGCACTCGTCGCGGTCGACGGTGTAGTCGACGATGCTCTCCGCCTTGGTCTGCTTGTCGACCACCTTCATCTTGGTCTTCATCGGGACGATTTCGTCCTTGAACTTGTTGGCCTGCTGGGCGGCGGCCATGCGGCGCTGCGATTCCAGCGAGTACTCGTCCTGATATTCACGGCTGAGCTTGTAGCGCTCGGCAACGATATCGGCGGTATCGATCATCGCCATGAAGATATCGGGCGCGACCTTGAGCAGGTCCGGATCGATCGATTCCTTGGGCGAGCCGCCGCCGGGGATCGAGATGCTCTCGACGCCGCCGGCCACGATGCAGTCAGCCCCGTCAGAGCGGATCGAGTTGGCGGCCATCGCGATGGTCTGCAGGCCGGAGGAACAGAAGCGGTTCACCGAGACGCCGGCCGTCGATTTCGGCAATCCCGCGAGCAGCGCGGCCTGGCGGCCGATGTTCGGCGCGCCATGCGCGCAATTGCCGAGATAGCAGTCTTCGACATAATCCTTGTCGACGCCGGCGCGTTCGACCGCGTGCTTGATGGCGTGAGCCGCCATCGACATCGGCGGGGTGATGTTGAACCCGCCGCGGCCGGACTTCGCCAGCCCCGTACGTGCATAGGAAACGATGACAGCTTCACGCATTTGAAAGACCTCCCTTTGATGCGATCCAGTATGGACTGGAGCCGCGGCGGTGTGTAGCGAAAACCCGAATTCCGGCGGACGGAACAGAATGAACCGCAGGCCGGCTCAAGGCCGGGATTTGCACAATGCCCGTTCTTGGGCAAGGCCACGTCTTCTGCGGCCGATGCGCGACGAAGGCCGCATGCGCCGGCTGTTTCACTCAGCGAAATTGGCCGCTATTGAGATCGCCCGCAAACAGCGATCCAAGACAGGTCAGGGGTGCGATAGTAAGGACATTGCGCTTTCCGTACCGCTGGCCGTAGCGGCCATCTCACGGTGACGCTCTAAGCCCATTTCATGTGACACACGAGACGCCTCACTTCCCTGTTCCGGCCACGGCGAGAATGGGTGCCCAGCGTGCGATCTCGGATCGAACGAAACGGTCGAATGCCGCCGGATTGCGCTCGTCCTTTGCCGGGATCGAGCCGCCGAGCTGGGCGATCCGCTCGCGCACGACGGGCTCATCGAGCGCCCGGTCGAGCGCATCGGAAAGCCTCGCGATGATTTCGGGCAAAACGCCCTTCGGCGCAAACAGTCCCGCCCAGACGCTCATCTCGTAGTTGATGCCAGCCTCCCCCGCGGTCGGAACATTCGGCAGCGTTTCGAGGCGTTTCGCAGCCGAGACCGCGAAAGCCTTGACCGAACCGGCCAAAACCGACTCCGCCACGCTGACCGATTGCTCGCACATGAAGTCGACGTGACCGCCGACCAGGTCATTCAAGGCCGGGCCTGATCCGCGATAGGCAACGAGCGCCGGCTTCGCGCCGAGCTCCGCGGTGAACAGCAGGCACGCCATATGCGAGGAGGCACCGACGCCGCCATGGGCCTGCTTCACCGCGTCGCCCCGTTGCCGCAGCGCTGCGACGAACTCCTTCAGGTCGTTTGCCGGGAAATCCTTCCGCGCGATCACGACTGCCGGGGAATGCGCGGTGATGCCGATCGGCACGAAGTCGGCAACGGGATTGTATTTGAGGTTCGGCGTCAGCACTGGCGCTGCGACATGCGAGCCCATGGCAGCGGCAAGCAGGGTATAGCCGTCGGGTGCGGCAGCCGCGACGCGGCCGCTACCAACCGTGCCGCCGGCGCCGCTGACATTCTCGATGACGATGGATTGCCCGAGGATCTTCGACATCTGATTGGTGACGATCCGCGCCACCACGTCGCTGGCACCTCCGGGAGGGAACGGCACGATCACCGTAATCGCCCTGGAGGGGTAATCCTGCGCACGCACCGATCCTGCGATGCCAGCGAACAGCATCGCAACCAGGCAGGCCTTCCAGAGACACGTGCAAGGTCATAACGCGCTCCTGTCCCTTGCTGCTGCGCGGTCATACGTTTCCGTCGTTCAATATTTCCGCGACCTCGACCGAACGCCCCTCACGCGCCGAAAGAATGCCGGCGCGCACGACCGCGAGCGATCGCGTCGCCTCCTCGCCGCCGACTTCGTGCTGGCGCTGCCCGCGCGCCGCCGCGGCAAATTCCTCGAGCTCTTCGACCAGGGTATCGGCGTTGGTGCATGGTACCGCGACCGGCTGGCTTTCACCGCGCTTGAGCAACCGGAGCCCGTTGTGCAAGTCGTAGAACGCCGTCATCTCCTTGCCGTAGACGTTCATCAGGTAGTACTCGGACGCCGAGGCGTAGCTTGCATTCAGCGTCGAGAGCGCGCCGTTCTCATGCTGCAGGATCAGGCTCGCGACATCCGGATTGTCACCGGGCAGCACCAGTTGCGCCGACTGTGCGCGTACCGCCTGGATCGGCCCGATCAGGTGAGTGAGCACGTCGACATAGTGGATGCCGATCTGCAGCATCACGCCGCCCGGCATGCCTGCAGCCTGGTAGCGCCAGGAGGTGAGATCGATCTTGCCAAGGCGGTCGCGGCTGATATTCGCCTCGGCATTAACGAGCCTGCCGAACCGGCCGGCGTCGATCTCTCGCCTGATGTAGCGGAAATGGCTCTCGCGCCGCCGCTGATAGCCGAGCGCCAGCACCACCCCGGCCTTGCGGCAGGCCTCGGTGATGGCGCGGCCGTCCGCGATGGTGTTGGCGATCGGCTTGTCCAGAAAGACGTGCTTGCCGGCGGCCGCGGCAGCGCAGGTCGTCGCGAGATGCACATCGTTCGGCGTCGTATTGATGATCGCCTCGATCTCGGCATCGGCCAGCAGCGCCTCGTAGCTCGCGGCCGGCCGGCAGCGGTATTTTGCCGCGAAATTTTTGCGTTTCTCATCCGACCTTGTGTAGCAGCCGCGGATCTCGAGCTTGCCCGAGCGCTGGATGGCATCCGCCAGCACGTCGGACCACCATCCCATCCCGATACAGGCCACGCGGAGCGGATCGGCACTCATCACTTCGCCCTCCCAAGGACCTTGCTCTCAAAGATGCCCTTCCCAAAGGCCGCCTTGGTCCGGCCGGCTTCGGTCCCTGCTACTTCATTCCCACTTCGCACCGATCGACTCGACGGCCGACCTGGCGATCCGCAAATCGGTCTCCCAATCGCCGCCGCTGACGCCGACACCGCCGATGCATTCGCGGTCGACCAGCACCGGCACGCCCCCTTCCATCGCCGTCCACCGCTCCGGTCCGGCGGCGAGCGCGAGCCCGATCGCATGGCTGACGTCGAGGTCCTGGCCGGCCGCGCCTTTCGCCGTTGTCGGACGCCGGTTCGACGCGGCGCAGACCGCCTTGGTGGTGCAGGAGTGCACGGTATGGAAGCGGCCGCCGTCCATTCGTTCGATCAGGATCACATGGCCACCGGCATCCACGACGGCACAGGAGATCGCGATGTTGGCCTGGCCGGCCAATTCCAGCGCCGTCGCCATGATCCTTTTCGCGCCCTGATGCGTCAGGCGTTTGCTCTCGGCAACAAACATGGCAGCGCTCCGGTCGGGAGGGACAGGCGGATTGTGCCCCATCGAGAAACGACGTGCAATCTCCGGCTGCTTTTCTTTCAGCACACGCCCCGCGCGATGAAGCCTAGCCAGACTATGAGGCGCGAACATGGAAGGTCGTCAGGAATTCCGTGCCGACGGCCTGGCGGCCGAACGCCTCAGATATGCTGCGCCATGATCCGGCCGGGCCGCGCATCCGGGCGAGGCTCGATATCGACCGACCACAGGTCGTGGTTGTCGACGTCCTTCAATGTCACGGTCATGACTCCGGTCTTGCCGTCGATGTCGACGCGGCCGAAAAACTGTAGGCCGAAACAGGGAGCGAGATTCTCGCCGCTGCACCCCTTCTGGAACATTGCTTTCGGGCCGAACGTATTGTCGAGCGGGGCCGGCGCCCAAGTGCCCGCATGTAGCGGGCCGGAGACGAACTCCCAGAACGGCTCGAAGTCCTGATAGATCGCGCGGTTCGGATCGTAGTGATGCGCGGCCGTGTAATGCATATCGGCGGTCAGCCACACAATGTTGCGGATGCCGGCGCGCTTCATGAACGACAGCAGATCGGCGATCTCAAGCTCGCGCCGCTCCGGCGGACCGTCGCCGAGCGCAATCGCGTCCTCGCTGAACAGGCCGATCGGCATGTCGGCCGCGATCACCTTCCAGGTGGCGTCGGAAGCCACCAGCTCGCGCTTCAGCCAGGCCAGTTGCGCCGCGCCGAGGATGCAGGTGTCGCTGTGGTCGTCGCGCTGGTTCAACGTGGAATCGCGGTAGCTGCGCATGTCGATCATGAAGACATCGAGCAGCGGGCCGTAGGCGATCTTGCGATAGATGCGGCCGTCCTGCGCGGGCGTCGCGCGCATCGGCATGAATTCATGGAACGCGCGGCGCGCTCGGGCCACCAGATGCGAGGTGCCGTCCTCGGCATAGCCGCTCGCGTCGGCGGTACCGACCGGCGCCCAGTCGTTCGTCACCTCGTGATCGTCCCATTGCGCGAACAAGGGGATCGCCGCATGGAAGGCGCGAAAACTCGGATCCAGCCAGTTGTATTTGTAGTTGCCGCGGAACTGGGCGAGGGTTTGGGCGACGACAGACTTTTCCTCGGTAACGAGGTTTCGCCAGACCCCGCCATCGGGCAGTTTCAGTTCCCGCTCCACCGGGCAGTCCGCATAGATGTGGTCGCCGCAATGGATGAAGAAGTCCGGACGGTTGTCGAGCATGGTCCGGTAAGTCCGCATGCCGCCGCGGCTTTCGTCGATGCCCCAGCCCTGCCCCGTCGTATCGCCCGACCAGGCAAATGATACGCTGCTCCGTGTGGTGGGTGCGGTACGAAAATGCCCGACCTGCGCCTCGCCGGCGATCCCCGGCTCGCTTTCAAACCGCACGCGATAGAAAATATCCTGCCCCGGCGGCAGTCCGTCGAGCAGAACTTTCGAAGTGAAGTCGGCATCCGGCAACGCATCGGCAGAAGCCGTGCCAATGATGGTCTTGAAATCTTCGCTGGCCGAACACTCGACTTGCATCCGCGCCGCCCGGTCGGCGCGCGCCCAGACCACCGCGGAATTGGCCGAGACGTCGCCCGATTGAATGCCGCTGGTGACGAGCGGCCGAGCCGCGGCGCGGCTGAGGTAGGGTCTGGCGAGGCCGCCGAAACCAGCGACGGCGAATGTCGCGGCAGAGCGGACCAGCCATTGACGCCGCGTCAGAGCGGACTTGGCGCGAATCGCAATCGGCATCGAATACCCCTCGTCGAATCACGACGAAGGTGTGCCCGAGCAATTTGAATGCTGGCCGAAGGTTTTGCGACAGGTGGATGAAGGTGAAGAGTTGTAGCAACTACCGCTGCCAGTCGCAGATGCCGCCGGACTTGCACGGCCAGGTCTGGATCCGCGTGTCGCGGGCCTGGGCGTCGAGCGGGTTGCTGTGGGGTCGCGCCAATTTGGTGCGGGCAGAGCCGCGCGGTTTCTGCACACGCTCATGCGCCACGTGAGTCTTGGGCGCGACAGTCGTGGGCGCGACAGTCTTGGCGGCAGCAGTTTTGGGCGCAGCAGTCCTAGGCGCAGCAGTCTTGAGCGCAGCCGTTTTGGACGCGGCGGCGGGCTTTGGCACGACCACGCGCTCCGTCTTCACCTGCTTGCGATCGGTTCTGGCCTCGATCCGGACCGGGGCGAATCGCGTCTCCGGGCCGAGCCGCTTCGGTGAGAGCATGGCCTTGGAAGGATCGAGCTCGAGGAGTTCGCCCGCGCGATATTCGTCTGCCAGCGCGGCGCTGCCCGACATCAGGAGCCCAGCGCAAAGTGCTGCGGCAATAGCGTTTTTCAGGACCATCGCAGGCCTCCTGAAATCAACCCAAAAGACTTAAGAACAGCCGTCATGTAGGGCACCGGCCGGACAATTCCAGCCGTTCCCGCCCTCAGTTACCGGTGACTGATCCGGGCTGCGAAAAACTTCACGTGCCGGATGAACAGTTCCTACTCGGCGGCCTGCGCCACCGGCTGACCGATCGCCGCTTCCAGCCGCGTGCACTCCGCACGGTATTTCGCGACATTGGCTTCCTTGACATGGCCATAGCCGCGAACGAGTTCCGCTGATTTCGCCAGCGCCACCAGACGCGGCCAGTCATGCGGCTTGGCCCTGTCGAGGAGGCGGAAGATCATCGCGGAATATTCGCCCGGCAGGGCCCGCTCCATCCGCCGCTCGGCTGAATAGCCGAACGGATCGAACGCGGTGCCGCGGAGGAACTTGAAGCGGGACAGGATGTCGAAGGCGCGGAATATCCAGGAGCCGAATTCGCGCTTGCGCAAATGCCCGGTCAGTCTATCGCGGGATGCCAGCAGCGGCGGCGCGAGGCTGACCTTGACGCTCGCGTCACCGTCGAACTGCTCCTTCAGCGCTTTTGCAAACTCGCCGTCGGAATAAAGTCGAGCGACCTCGTATTCGTCCTTGTAGGCCATCAGCTTGAACAGGCCCTTGGCAAAAGCCTCGGTCAGTTCATGCGAGCCCGGCGCGGCCTTGGCTTCCGCGGCGCGGACGCGCTCGACCTCGGCGAGATAGCGCTTCGAGTAGGCCTCATTCTGATAGTCCGTCAGGAACTTGGCGCGGAACGCGATGCTTTCGTCGAGCGTGCGCCGGACCGGCGCCGCGCCCGAACTCTTGAAGCGTGCGGCGCTGACGACGCGCGGCAGATCGTGCGCCGCGAGCCGGCCCCAGGAGAACGCGAGCTTGTTCATCTCGATCGCCGCGCCATTGAGGTCGATCGCCTTCATGATCGCTTCCAGCGACAGCGGGATTGCCCCGCGCTGGAACGCAAAGCCGAGCATGAAGGCGTTGGTGGCGATGCTGTCGCCCATCAGCGCGGTGGCAAGCCCGGTGGCATCGAGAATGTCGAGGTCGGATGCGCTGACCGCCTCGTTGAGCGAATCCCGCATCGTTCCCGCCTCGAAATCGATGTCGGGATTGATGACGAAGCTCGCGGTCGGCAAGAGGTCGGCATTGACGATCGCCCGCGTCACGCCGCGCTCGGCCCGGCTCAGCGCGGGGATGCTGGTGGCAACCACGATGTCGCAGCCGAGGATGAGATTGGCGCCGCCAGGGGCGATGCGGACGGTCGAGAGATCGTCGGCCTGCGGCGCGATGCGGACGTGGCTCATCACAGCGCCGTTCTTCTGCGATAACCCTGTGAAGTCGAGCGTCGAGCACGCCCTGCCCTCGACATGCGCGGCCATGCCGAGCAGCGCGCCGATGGTGATGACGCCGGTGCCGCCGATGCCGGTGACGAGGATGTTGTAGGCGCCATCGAGCGCGGGGCCTGCCGGCGTCGGCAGATCGGCAAACAGCGCCGAGGGATCAGCCGCCGCCCGATCGGCTTTCCGCAAGCGTCCGCCATGCACCGTGACAAAGCTCGGGCAAAAGCCCTCGATGCAGGAAAAGTCCTTGTTGCAGTTCGACTGGTCGATCCGCCGCTTGCGGCCGAATTCGGTTTCCAGCGGCTGCACCGAGACGCAGTTCGAAACGGAAGAGCAGTCGCCGCAGCCTTCGCAGACGCGTTCGTTGATGAAGACGCGCTTCGGCGGATCCGGATAGAGTCCGCGCTTGCGGCGCCGGCGCTTTTCCGCCGCGCAGGTCTGGTCATAGATCAGGACCGTGAGGCCTTTGACCTCGCGCAGCTCTTTCTGCACGGAGTCGAGCTCGCGGCGGTGGTGAACGGTCGCGCCAGAAGGGAAATAACTCGTCGGATATTTCTCGGGATCGTCGGAGACGATGGCAAGCCGCTTGGCGCCCTCCGCCGAAACCTGGTGCGCGATCTGCGATACCGAAAGCCCGCCTTCGGCCGGCTGGCCGCCGGTCATCGCGACCGCATCATTATAGAGGATCTTGTAGGTGATGTTGACGCCGGCAGCCGCCGCCGCGCGGATCGCGAGCAGGCCGGAATGGGTGTAGGTGCCGTCACCGAGATTCTGGAACACATGTGGCTCGCTGGTGAACGGCGCCTGCCCGATCCAGGTGACACCCTCCGCGCCCATATGCGAGATCGTTTGCGTCCGGCGGTTCGGCACCGACAGCGCCATGCCGTGACAGCCGATGCCGGCCATCGCGCGGCTGCCCTCGGGGATCTTGGTCGAGGTGTTGTGCGGACAGCCCGAGCAGAAATACGGTGTCCGCTGCAGCTTTGCGGTGCCGACGCCGTCCACGGGACGGTCGAACGCCTCGAGTTTTGCCAGACGCTGCTCCAGTGCCGGGCTGCGATGACCTAGTTTTCGCAACCGCGCCACGATGGCCGCCGCCACCATGGTCGGCGTCAATTCGCCTTCGCTCGGCAACAGCATGGCGCCGCCCTCGTCAAGCTTGCCGACCACCGAAGGGCGCTTCGCGGCATCCATGTTGTAGAGAATGCGGACAAGCTGGTCCTCGATAAAGCCGCGCTTCTCCTCGACCACGAGCACGTCCTGCAGGCCTTCGGCAAAGGCCCGCGCGCCGGATTCCTCCAGCGGCCAGGTCAGCGCCACCTTGTAGATACGCAATCCCAGTGCCCGCGCTTCCACATCGGTAATGCCGAGATCGGCCAGCGCCTGCCGCAGATCCAGATAGGCCTTGCCGGTCGCCATAATGCCGAGCCGCGCCGGCCTTGAATCCAGCACGATACGGTCGAAGCGATTGACGCGCGCGAATGCGGCGACCGCCTGCATCTTCGGACCGTGCAGCCGCCGCTCCTGCTCCATCGGCGCATCGGGCCAGCGGATCGAAAGCCCGCCCGGCGGCATCTCGAAATCGTCGGGCATGATGATCTTGATGCGATCGGGATCGCTGACGATCGAGGCCGAGCTTTCGACCGTCTCGGAAATCGCCTTGAACCCGACCCAGCAGCCGGAATAGCGCGACAGCGCAAAGCCCAAAATGCCGAGATCGAGATAATCCTGCAGCGTGGCCGGGTTGACCACCGGCATCAGCGCCGCGGCGAACACCTGCTCGCTCTGGTGCGCCAGTGTCGAGGACTGGCAGCCATGGTCGTCGCCGGCCAGCGCAATCACGCCGCCATTCGGCGAGGTGCCGGCGGAGTTGGCATGCTTCAGCGCATCGACGGAACGGTCGACGCCGGGGCCCTTGCCATACCAGATGCCGAATACGCCATCGACCTTGGCGCCCGGGAACATGCCGACCTGCTGGCTGCCCCACACAGCGGTGGCCGCCAGGTCCTCGTTGAGACCCGGCGAGAACTCGATGTCATGCTGCTTGAGGAAAGTTTTGGCGCGCCACAGCGCGTGATCGTACATGCCGAGCGGCGAGCCGCGGTAGCCGGAGATGAAGCCTGCGGTATTGAGCCCCTGTGCGCGATCGCGTTCGCGCTGCAACATCGGCAACCGGACCAGCGCCTGCGTACCGGACAGAAAAATCCGTTTCGCATCCAGACGGTACTTGTCGTCCAGTCCCACTTCCATCAACGCCATTCGTCCGCTCCCCGTCGCACGTTCCGCCGGTTATTTGAACCGGTCTAATTGCGAACAGCATGCACCGATTTTGCTATGCGTGCCCAGCGTGAATTCATGGCCGCAGGGCATATCTCGCCCGTGTTGTGGATCGGCCGGGCCTCTTGCGGAAGCCTTCCTTCTTTGAAACGCTTAGGAATAAAGGGAGACGCCAGCGATGACAGAACCGGCCTTCAGAACCGAGATATTGGAGAGCGGTAATCTGCTCGTCGGGCCGTGGCGGAGCCCGAGGCAAATGCTCCACGCGCAGGTCTACGATTCGCACGCCTCGATCCACGACGATGCGACCGCGCAGAAGCTCGGCTTTCAGGGCGGCACCATCGAGGGCCCGACCCATTTCAGCCAGTTCGCGCCGCTGTGCGAACGCATCTGGGGCCAGGCCTGGTTCGAAACCGGCTGCCTGTCCGCGCACTACCGCAATCCCGCCTTCGAAGGCGAAGAAGTGCAGGCGAACATCGAGAAACCGAAGCCGGGGCAAACGACTTGTGCGATCGGGATGACCAAGCACGACGGCACCGAGATTTTGCGCGGCACCGCTTCCGTCGGCGACGTAATGGAAACAGCACTTTCCCGGCGACTCGGCGAATTGAAGCCGCTCGCCGATCCCGTCATCCTCGCCGACGTCAAGGTTGGCATGAAGACGCCGCGTCAGGCCGTGAAAATGGATTTCGACCAGCATATGGGCGATCTCTATCCGTTTTCGCTTGAGCAGAAGCTGAAGCTCATCACCGAACCATCCGCGTATTATTCCCAGGAGCTCAATCCCTGGGGCCGCGCGATCATCCCGTTCGAAATGCTGAGCGTGCTGTTTCAGTACCGCGCCCGCGAAGACCGGCTGCCGGTCCGCGGCCCCGCGGTCGGGCTGTTCGCGGATCAGGAGATTCGCCTGCTGCGCGGGCCGCTATTCGTCGGCGAGACCTATGCAACCGAACGCGAGGTCGTCGCGCTCAGCGGCAGCCGCCGCACCGAAAGCGTCTGGGTCCGCACCACCGTGTTCGCAGCCGACGACACACCGGTCGCCACCATGCTGTTGAACATGGCGAGCATCAAGGATTCCTACGCTAACTACGAGCAGGAGCACCAAGCGCTCTACGGCTAGGGCATGATCCGGAAACAGTACCGATGCGGGGAGTGGAATGAGATGCGCCTAAAAGATCGTGTCGCCATCGTCGTCGGCGCCGGCCAGAGCCCCGGCGAAGGCATCGGCAACGGCCGCGCCACCGCGCTGACCTTTGCGCGCGAGGGCGCCAAAGTGCTGTGCGTCGATCATAATCCAGCCTCGGCGCAGGAGACCGTCGACATGATCGCCGCAAGCGGCGGCACCGCGGCAGCCTTCAGGGCCGATGTCACAAAAAGCGCCGAGTTGAAGGCGATGGTGGCGGATGCGCAAGCACGCTGGGACCGCATAGACGTGCTGCACAACAATGTCGGCGTCAGCCTGGCCGGCGGCGACGCCGAACTGCTCGATATCAGCGAGGAAGCGTTCGACCGCTGCGTCGCGATCAACCTTAAGAGCTGCGTGTGGGCGGCCAGGCACGTCATCCCGATCATGCGGGCGCAACGAAGTGGCGCGATCATCAACATCTCCTCGATGGCCGCGATCACGACTTATCCGTACGTCGCCTACAAGGCGACCAAGTCGGCGATGATCGCCTTCACCGAACAGCTCGCCTACCAGAACGCGCAATACGGCATCCGCGCCAACGTGATCCTGCCCGGACTGATGAACACGCCGATGGCGGTCGACACCCGCGCCCGCGAATTCAAAAAGAGCCGCGCCGAGGTCGAGGCCGAACGCGACAGCAAGGTGCCGCTGCGCCAGAAGATGGGCACCGGCTGGGACGTCGCCAACGCCGCGCTGTTCCTCGCCTCAGACGAAGCGAGTTTTATCACCGGCGTGACACTGCCGGTCGATGGCGGCGCGAGCGTGCGGCGGGGATAGTCGTGATGTGTCCGCGAGAATCGTAGATACAGTGGCGGGAACCGTATTACTCCCGCCCCGTGTGTTTACCTTTAATTAGTAACCTTCTCTTAAGGATTGCGGCCGTTGGGCGGTCTTTTTGACGCGCCCCTGCTCACGCGATCTGCGCCGGCGTTGTTCGTTTTTGGTCGCCCCGCGTGATTCGAAAAAAATCGATCGATTCCAATGACACGATGATGTGACAGCAACGTCGTCGCTTGTCGAAATCCCGTCTCGTTGCGGTCGTACGAATTTCATGTGCGCTCGCTATGAGGCGCCACAAGAATTGTGGGAAGCCGAGGCACCATGAACGAAGAATTCGACTACGAGCTGACACCGGCGCAGTGGGAAACGCTGAAGGCATTGCGGACTCCATCTTCGAGCCTGCCCCGCATGAGCCGCACCACGATCGACGGCCTGATCGCGCTCGAACTCGCCGTGATGCACGGCGATGTGCCGGTTATCACCGCGAAGGGACGCAAGGTGCTGATTCGCGGCTCGTCACTGCTGCTGCAGGATCTTGCGGCGTGATTCTTGGTTCCGTGTCCCGGACGCGGTGCAGCGTGCAACGCTGCGCCGCAGAGCCGGGACCCACCAACAGCGTATGGACCCCGGTTCTGCAGCGCACCGCTAACGCGCTGCGCTGCGCCCGGGAAACGCAGCTCACACCGGTTTCTCCTCATCCGTTACCGGCGAGGTGATCACCAGGAACACCAGATCGACCAACCCCGAATTCGAAATGGCGTGTTCGACGCCGGGCGGCAGGAAGATGACGTCGTGCTTGCGCACCACGTGATTTTTTCCCGCGATCTCCATCAGCCCCTCGCCTTCGAGCACGTGATAGATCTGCTCCTGCACGAGGTGCTTGTGGCGCGCGACATGGGCCATCGGCTGGTACATCGAGATGCGATAGTCGATGTGGCGGGAGCCCGCGGTCTCCGGCATCGCCAGCGGCTTTGATAGGGCGCCGCCAAAGTGATTGGGGAATTCGCGCCACGGCACTTCGGCGATATTGCGGATAAAGGCGCCGTTGTTTTCTGGAGCCATGATTGCCTCCTTTGCCGGTCAGATCACTAGCGCCCCGCCATCGACATAGACGATCGATCCGGTCGCAAAACCGTTCGCCATGAAGCTCAGGATTTGCCGCGCGATGTCCTCAGCCGCACCGACGCGCCCGGCCGGCAGCGCCGCCGCCGTCTTCGCCAGCATGTCGCGCCGCGCCTCTTCCGGCATCGCAGCACGGATCGGGGTGTCGATCACGCCCGGCGAGACCGCATTGACACGCACCGGCGCCAATTCCAGCGCGAGCGCCCTCGCCAGCGACTCCAGCGCGCCGTTGGCGGCGCTGACGATTGCCGAGTTCGGCCGCGGACGGACACTGAGAAAACCCGAGACCAGGGTCAGCGAGCCGCCGGCGCGGATTTCGGCCTCGCGCGCGACCCGCCACGCGCCCCAGAACTTGCCCTCCATGGTGACGCGCACATCTTCCATCGCCACCGTCTTGAACGCCCCGGTGCGAAGCTGCGCCGCCGTGACCACGACATGATCGACCGGACCGCAACGGCGGAACAGCTTTGCGACACTATCATCGCTGGTGACGTCGGCGGGGATCGCGATGGCGTTCAGCTTCTCCGCCACCTGGTCGAGCTTTTCGACATTGCGGGACGCAATGATGACGTCGGCACCCTCGCGCTTCGCCATCTCCGCGGTCGACATGCCGATGCCGGAGGAACCACCGACGACGACGACTTTCTTGCCTGCTAGCAGCATGTGATTTCCTCGAAGTGAGATCAGGCGGGCTGGTAACGCGTGCCGATACCGGCCTTGCTCTGCCCGAGCCCGGGCAATTCCCAGACGCCCGCACCGACCGGATTGATGTCGGCGGCGATATCGACGTCGATCAGATAGGGTTTGTTCGCCGCGATGGCTTTGCGGATGGCCTCGCCGAGATCGCCGGCGCGATCGACGCGCACGCCCTCGACGCCGCAGGAACGCGCCATCGCGGCGAAATCCGGATTGTAGCGCTCGCCGGAGTTGGGATCGTGGAAATCGGTCGCGAGCTCGCGGCCACTCAGATAGCCGCGCTGCAGCCCGCGGATCGAGGCGTAGGCGTAGTTGTTCCAGACCACCCAGACTACGGGCAGATTGTATTCGACTGCCGTCCCCAGCACGTTGGCGTGCATGAAGAACGCGCCGTCGCCGCACACAGAGACGCAAGGACGGTCGGGCGCCGCGAACTTCGCGCCCATCACGCCGGCAACGCCAAAACCCATCGGGCCAAATCCCATCGAGCCGATCAGCGAATCCGGCCGGCGCGGCTTGCAGAAGCCGAGCAGCCAGTTGTGGTGCACGCCGATATCGCTGACCAGAATCGCATTCTCGGGGAGCGCCCTGTCGATTTCGAGCGCGGCGCGCTGCGGATTGATCGGCGTGGTGTCGTCGGAAAAGCCGGGGGCGACGAACTTGTCCCACTCTTTCCGATAGCCATCGATCTGCGAGAGCCACTTCTTGCGCGCGTCCAGCTTCTTCGCGAGATCGCCGCGGCGATCGAGTTCGGCATGCACCTGCCGCAGGAAGGTGCGGACGTCGGCCATCAGGCCGAGCGCGACCGGATAGTTGCGGCCGATCTCCTCGGGATCGATGTCGACATGGATCAGCCGGGTCGGCGGGATGGTGAAGGAATAGCCCGGGATCCACGAACTCGAGGTGCGATCGTCGAACCGCATTCCCATTGCCAGCAATACGTCGGCCTGACGCGTCGCGTGGTTGGCCTGATAGTGCCCGGCGCGCGCGACGAGGCCCAGCGCCAACGGATGGTTGCAGTCGATCGCGCCGAGGCCGCTGGCGGAAGCCGCGACCGGAATCTGCAGCCGCTCGGCGAGCCGCAGCAGTTCCTCCGCCGCGCCGCCGTAGCGCACGCCTTGGCCGACGATGATCGCCGGCCGCTCGGCGCCGAGCAGCATGTCGACGGCTTTCACCACGCCCTCCGGATCGGCGCCGCAACGGCTCGATATGTTGGCGTTCCACTCGATCGCATTCGGCGCCTCCTCGGCCGCCGATTCCATGAACACGTCGAAGGGCACGTCGAGCACGACAGGCCCGGGGCGGCCCGTTGTCATGGTCTTCCAGGCCTGCCGGACCGCCAGCGGCACCATTTCGCCGCGCGTCGGCTGGAACACCTTCTTGCAGATCGTGCGCACGGTGGAAGGAAAATCGGCTTGATGATGCCGGTACATCTCCTGGAAGGCGCCCCGGTTGAACTGGCTGGTCGGCACGTTGCCGGTCACCGCCAGGAACGGCACGGAATCGAGAAAGGCATTCGCAAGCGAGATCGGCAGGTTCGCCGAGCCGGGCCCGCAGGAGGTAAACGTCGCCGTCGGCCGGCCCGAGACGCGGTAGTAAACGTCGGCCATGAAGCCGGCGACGCTCTCGTGATGCACCGAGATCGTCTTGATATCGTGGGAACGTTCATACAGCGCGTCGATGAACTGGATGTTGCCGTGGCCACACAGGCCGAACACCTGCGGCACCTTTTCCTGGATCAGATAGTCGACGATGACCTGGGCGCCGTTGAGCATGTTACGCGACATCGATTCACTCTCTCTCCCTAAGCCCAACGAATTCGCCTCCGCGTCTTTACCTCGCGCGGTCGGCTGCCTCGCGAACCTATTTCTCATAATACTGTACGTCAATTGCTATTGTGGTATGCTGCGAATCGCGCCTCCGACCGGAGGTGATGCCGTTGAAGGGCAAGGGCGACCTGCTAGACTTCGCCTCGCCCACCTGGAGAACTGATTCCGTGAAGCCGCGCGCCAAGCCGAAGACGAGCGACAAGCCTGCAGGCCCACGCAAGGTTTCGATCGCAAGGCTGATGCCGTCGAGCGAGCCCAACATCGACGACGAAGCCGAGGAGCGCGCACGCGGCGGCGTGCAGTCGCTCGGGCGCGCGTTCTCGATCCTGGAAGAAGTCGCGCGCCACCGCGAAGGCATTGGATTGGCTGATCTCAGCAAGCTGGTCGGCCTGCACAATTCCACCACCTTTCATCTCGCCAAGACGCTGGTGTCGCTCGGCTATCTCAGGCAGGAGCGCGATTCCAAACGTTACCGCGTCGGCCGGCCGCTGTTTGCGCTGGCGGCCAGCGCGCTCGACGAAATCGAGATGGTCAATCTGGCCACGCCAATCCTGGAAGAGCTGTCGCGAGAGACCGGCGAGAGCGGTCATTTTGCCGTGCGCATGGGCGACGCGGTGGTCGTGATCGCCCGCACCAGCGGGGCTGGCGCGTTCCAACTGGCCGACCGCGTCGGCGTGGTGCGGCCGGCGCACTGCACCGCGCTCGGCAAGATCATGCTGGCCTCGCTCCGCCCCGATCAGTTGAAGCGCTTTCTCGAACGCGTCGAGCTGAAGCCCTCGACGAAAAAATCGATCACCGATCCCGCCGTGCTGATGCGCGAGATCGCCGAAATCCGCCGCAACGCGATCGCGTTCGACGACGGCGAATACAACGCAGAAGTCCGCTGCGTTGCGGTGCCGGTGTATCATTTCACCGGCGAAGTGATCGGCGCGCTCGGCATCTCCGGCCCGATCTGGCGCATGACCGATCAGGTGGTGCAGAGCCGCGCCAAGCTGGTGCAATCGGCCGCCAGCCGGCTGTCGATCGAATTCGGCGCACGGGGTCTGGTGAAATCCTCCTGATTTCCTGACCTCGCTCTTTCTGAATTGCCTCAGTGCGCGGTGCTGCGCGGCCACGACGCATTTGGCGTTGACAGCCGACGCCGCGTCCGGAAATATCCTACAATAATAAAAGAACGTCTCTCACATTGTCGCATAAGCGGGAATCGGAGGGGGAACGTCAAGGCGAACTCTCGGGAGGAGATCAGTCATGACCCGCTTTAGCCGACGCACTCTGTTGAAGGCCGGCGCCGCTTTTGCCGGCGTATCCGCTGTCGGATCTCCCGCCATCGTCCGCGCACAGGCCGCGCGGATCAAAATCGGCCATCTGGTGCCGCTGACCGGTTTCCTCGGCGCGATCGGCAGCTACGCCCAGCTAGGGGTGAAGATGGCGGCGGAAGAGATCAACGCGTCCGGCGGCATCATGGGCAAGCCAATCGACCTGATGTCGGAAGACTCCGTCAACCCCGCCACCGCCTCGACCAAGGCGCAGCGCATGATCGAACAGGACGGCGCCGTGCTCTTGTTCGGCGAAATCTCATCCGCCTCGTCGCTGACCATCATGCAAGTCGCCGAACGCAACAAGAAGGTGTTCTTCTCGACCGGCGCGCGCTCGGACGCGCTGCGCGGCAAGGATTGCAACCGCTACTCCTTCCATTGCGACATTCCCAACACGGTGATGGTCAACGCCGTCGGCACCGCGCTCAAGCAGAAGAGCATGGTGAAGGGCAAGAAGTTCGTCACGCTGACGGCGGACTATATTTTCGGCCACGACCTCTTGAAGGCGGCAAAGGCCTTCTTCAGCGCCAACGACGCTACCCTGATCGGCGACGAGCTGATCGCGACCGACGTTACCGACTTCAGCCCGTATCTCCTGAAGGTGCGGCAGGCCAAGCCCGATGTCGTCTGCTGCAACCTCGCCGGCAACCAGGTCACCAATCTCGTCAAGCAATATGCCGAGTTCGGCTTCCCCTACCCGCTCGTCGGCTTCAACCTCAATACCGGCGACGCCTGGGCGATGGGCGAAGGCAATCTTTCCGGCACCTGGCCGACGGTCTGGTACCACACGCTCGACAATCCGGCGTCCAAGGCCTTCGTCGAGGCCTTCAGCAAGAAATACGGCAAGCCGCCGGAGAACCATGCCTGGATCGAATACATCACGCTGAAAATGATCGCGCAGGCGATCACCGAGACCAAGTCGACCGAGAGCGACGCGCTGATCGGCTATTTCGAGAAGCAGACGCAGTTCGACATCATGAAGTCGCGCAAGGCGTATTTCCGATCCTGGGACCATCAGCTCGTTCAGGAGGCCTATCCCTTCACGGTGAAGGCGAAGAACGAGATGAAGGACAAGTGGGACATGCTGGTGCTCGGCGAGGCCGTTCCGGCCGCGGGCGCCGACCTTGAAACAATCTACCCGACGAAGACGCAAAATCCCTGCAACATGAAGGCATAGAAGCCCGAATCCGGGCGTCGGGCACACTGGCGTTAACGGCGCCGGCACAGATCGGCCGGCGCCGCCTCTTTTTCAAGGTGCGGTTAGGGTCGCGGATCGCAGATGCAGTTTGGATTCCTGCTTGAACAGGTGGTGAATGGCCTGGTGCTCGGAGGCTATTACCTCCTGATTGCGCTTGGGCTGTCGCTGATCTTCAGCGTCGGCGGCATCGTCAACCTCGCGCATGGCGCGTTCTATGCGCTCGGCGCCTACATTTCCGTCGAGATCACGAAGTATCTCGGCTTCGGCTCGGCGGTGGTGCTGTCGCCGGTTGCGGTCGCGCTGCTCGGCATTCTCTTCGAGCGCTTCATCCTGCGAAGGTTCTACGACGCCGACCCGATCCTGAGCTTGCTCGTGACGTTCGCCCTCGCCATGGTGACTGAACAGGCGATCCGCATCATCTGGGGCGCGCCGCCGATCTCGGCCGCGATCCCGCGGGCGCTTCGCGGCTCGGTGTTCCTCGGCGATTTCCTGTTCTCGCGCTATCGCTTGCTCATCCTCGCCGTCGTCGCTGCAGTCCTGCTCGGTGTCTGGCTCTTGCTGCACAAGACCTCGTTCGGCCGCGTGGTGCGCGCCGGCATCCAGCGGCCGGACATGGTCACCGCACTCGGCATTCGCTTGCAGCCCTACATGACCGCGATCGTCATGCTGGGCGTCGGCATGGCCGCGCTCGGCGGCGCCTTCTTTGCACCGATCACGATCGTGCATCCGGCGATGGGCGCCGAGATCATCACGGTTGCCTTTGTCGTCGTCGTGATCGGCGGCCTCGGCAGCTTTTGGGGCGTGGTGATATCAGCCCTTCTGGTCGGTGTCGTCAGGGGCATCACCATCCACTTCGCGCCGGCTGCCGGTGAAGCCTCGATCTATGTGCTGATGTTCCTGGTGCTCATGGTGCGGCCGCGCGGGCTGCTCGGCGAACGTATCGAGAAGTTCGAATGATGACGCCTGCCGCCAAATTTCGTCCGCTGCTGCTGGCCGCGCTTGCCGTCATCGTGCTGCCGCTCGGCCTCTATCTGCTCGGCCTGTCACTCAACACCGGCACGATGGTGGTGGCGCTCGCCATTGCCGCGATGGGGCTCAACCTCTGCATCGGCTATACCGGGCTCGTCTCGTTCGGCCACGGCGCCTGGTTCGGCATCGGCGCCTATGCGGCGGGACTGATCCAGCGCAACTGGTTCGGTGGCGACATCTTCCTGCCGCTGCTACTTGCGGCGATCGTCGTCGCCGTCATCGCGACCTTCGTCGGCTTCGTCATTTTGCGCCGACGCGGCGTCTATTTCTCGCTGCTGACGCTGGCGCTGTCGGCGCTGACCTATACCATCGCTTTTCGCTGGACCGCGGTAACCGGCGGCGAGGACGGTCTCGGCGGCCTGAAGCGGGGCAGCATTGGCCCGTTCAGCCTCGATAACGCACTCAACTATTACGTCGTCGTCTCCGTACTCTGCCTCGGCGTGCTTTATCTCCTGCTGCGGCTGGTGCGCTCGCCGTTCGGCCATGTGCTGATGGCGATCCGCGAGAACCAGTTGCGCGCCACGTTCCAGGGCTATCCGGTCGAGCGCTACAAGCTCGGCGTCTTCGTGATCTCGGCGGTCGTGACCGGCTTTGCCGGCGGGCTGATCGGCTTCCAGAACTATCTGGTCTCTGCCGAGGCCGTTTCCGTGCCGTTCTCAGGCGAACTGCTCGCCATCGTCGTGATCGGCGGCATGCGCAGCATGCTCGGCCCGGCGATCGGCGCGCTGTTCTTCATCCTGTTCCGCGAGTTGTTTTCAATCTGGACGCCGAACTGGCTGCTCTGGTTCGGTCTCGTCTTCGTCGCCTTCGTGCTGTATTCGCCAGGCGGCCTCGTCGGCATCTGGGCGACACTCGTAAAGCGCTGGTGGCCGCCGCCGGAAGAAACCGCCGCGATGAGCAGGCGCAAAATCTACCAAGACCTGCCTTTACCGGCCTTCCTGCGGCCGAAAGCGCTCGAGGGTATTGTGCTCAACGTGCAAGGCGTCTCGAAGAGCTTTGGCGGCATTCGCGCGGTGACCGATGCGAGCCTCACCGTCGGCGCGGGCGAAATCCACGCCTTGATCGGGCCGAACGGCGCAGGAAAAACCACGCTGTTCAATCTGGTCTCCGGCCTCTATCCGACCGACAGCGGCACCATCAGGCTGAACGGCCGCGAGATCCAGGGTGTGCCGTCGGAGGCGATCTGCCATCAGGGGCTGGCGCGCTCGTTCCAGATCACCAACCTGTTCAAGGGGCTGTCGATCTACGAAAACCTCCGCCTGTCGCTACAGGCGCAAAGCCCGGGGCGTTTCGACCTGTGGCGCGACATCGACCACTACAGGGATATCCACGCCGAGACCGCGGAGCTGATCAAGTTCCTCGGCCTCGAAGGCATCGAGACAATCGAAGGCGGCGAACTGTCCTATGGCGGGCAGCGGCTGGTCGATCTCGGCATCGCGGTCGGCTCCAAGCCGCAGGTGCTGCTGCTGGATGAACCACTCGCCGGGCTTGCCGCCGCCGAGCGCGAGCGCGTCTCGAACCTGGTCAAGAACATCGCCGCCAACATTCCGGTCCTGATCGTCGAGCACGACATCGATCGCGTGCTCGGCTTCTCCCGCACCGTCACCGTGATGAACCAGGGTGAAGTGCTGATGACCGGCACGCCCGAGGCCGTGCGCGCCGACCGCAAGGTGCAGGAGATCTATACCGGCACCGGCGTTCCCGAGGTCGAGCATATCACGAGCGAGCAGGCCCGCGACAGCACAGCCCCCATTCTGCGCTTCGAACGCGTCAACACGTTCTACGGCAAGAGCCATATCCTGCACGACGCCACCCTCGACGTGCGCGAAGGGGAAATCGTTGCGCTGCTCGGCCGCAATGGCGCCGGCAAGTCGACGCTTCTGAAGACGCTCGCAGGCCTCGTGCCGTTGTCGTCAGGCGCGATCGAATATGCCGGCATGGACATCTCCCGCCTGCCTGCGCCCGAGATAGCGCGCGCCGGCATCGGCTATGTGCCGCAGGGCCGCGGCCTGTTCGCCGGGATGACGGTACGGGAAAATCTCTCGCTCGGGCGTCTCGCGCGCAAGACCGACGGCAGCAACGGCGTGGTGTGGGACGAAGCGCAGATCCTCAACTATTTCCCGCGTCTGCGCGAGCGCATGGACGTCGCGGCGGATTATCTTTCCGGCGGCGAGCAGCAGATGGTGGCGGTGGCGCGCGCGATGTCGGGCAATGTCAAACTCCTGCTGCTCGATGAGCCCTTCGAGGGGCTGGCACCGGCCGTGATCCTCGAACTGTTCAAGGTGTTCGACCGGCTGCGACAACACATCTCCATCGTGATCGTCGAGCACAATCTCGACCTGGTGCTGGCGCTCGCCGACCGCGTCTTCGCTCTGGAACGCGGCGCGGTGTTCCATCAAGGACCGGCGCAACCGCTGCTGACCGATCTCGAATATCGCAAGAAGATCTTGTGGCTGTAATACTCACCCGTCATTGCGAGCGCAGCGAAGCAATCCATGTCTACGCTTGCGGCTCTATGGATTGCTTCGTCGCTTCGCTCCATCCGGGGAACGCGTCCCTCACGAAAGCAGGGAATCCTCCTGCGGCCGCGTGCGCGCGATAATCTCTGCCGCGCCCTTGTCGAGCAGATCGAGCCCAACGGCGCGACCGAGTTCGCGGGGGCGATCTGCCGGGCCACTCCGCGACACCTCGATAAAGCAGTCGCCGGCTTCATCCAGCACGGCGGCCGTCAGCGTCATCTCACGATCCGCCAACGTCGCATGGCCGGCGATCGGCGAGTTGCAGTGGCCGTTTAAAACCCACAGCACTTCGCGCTCGGCCTCGGCGCAGAGGCGCGACGAGGCGTCCTCGATCTTGGCGAGCCGGCCGCGCGTGACCCAGTCCTTCTCGACGCATTCCACCGCGACGATGCCCTGCCCTACCGCGGGCAGCATTTCGCGAACCAAAAAGTCATGGACGATACGCGATGCCATTCCGATGCGTTCGAGCCCTGACCTTGCCATCACCAGCGCATCCGCCGGTCCCACCTCGCCGCCATCGGGAAGCCGCTGCTTGTCGCCGCGATCGAGCTTTGCGACACGGGTATCGGCGGCGCCGCGGAAATGGATTACGGTGGCCTCGGGGAATAGCCGGCGCAGATAGGCGGCGCGTCGCACCGCATTGGTGCCGATCTTGAAGCCTTTACCTTTCGATGCGCAAAACGCATCCAGCGAAAGGCCCGGACGCAACACCAGCGCGTCGTTGGCCGGATCGCGCGGCAGGGTCGCCGCGATGATTAGGCCCGGCGTCTCCTCGTTGCCGGGAACGTCCTTGAGCGAATGCATCGCCGCCTGCAATTCTCCGCCGCGCATGGCCTCGCGAATTTCGGCGACGAAGGCGCCGCCCTTGCCGCCGTGGCGCAGCAGCTTGCTGGTCTGGTCCTGGTCGCCGCGGGTTTCGAACTTGACGATCTCGACATCAAGCGCGGGATCGGCCGCGCGCAGCAGCCGTGCGATCGCTTCAGTCTGCGCCAGCGCCATCGCGCTCTTGCGCGTGCCAATCTTCAAGGTCTGTCCGGACACAAGGTCTCCGTTCGATCACAACGATTGTCTCGAGCGTAGGGGATAGAGCAAGCGGTCCTCCAGAACAACGTCTTTGGCGGCGGGAAAACCGGCCGCTTGATAGCCGGCCCCTTCGGCCGCTCATCTCGAAGCAACCCATTGTGCAACAAAGCAATTTACCTGCCAGGAGGGCTTCAGCCTCTGCCATCCCCATCTGCCGCGACAACGACGACACCGTCTCCCGCCTTAACTCCGTTCCCTCTCGGCAAGACAAACAAAGGATTGATCTCCGCCTCCAGTAGGTTCTTTCCGATCGACGTCGCCATGCTGGAGAAAGCGAGCATGGCGTCGACGAGAGCATCGACATCCGCAACGGGACGGCCGCGAAAGCCGCGCAGCAGCGGGGCAGACTTCAGCTCGTCGATCATTTCCTCCGCATCCCGCCGCGAAAGCGGCGCCAGTCTCACGGCGGTGTCCTTGTAAAGTTCGGCGGCGATGCCGCCCGTGCCGAGCAGGATCGAGGGGCCAAGCTGCTTGTCGTACTTGAAACCGAGGATCATTTCGATGCCACCGGTCACCAGTTCCTGAACCAGAAATCCCTCGGGCTTTCGGCCTGTCGCCGACAAAAAGCCTTCTGCCATACGCATGCAGATGGCTCCGGCCTCACCGGGCGCGATATTAACCGCCACTCCCCCGACATCGGACTTGTGAAGCACCTCGCGCGAGAGAATCTTGATCGCGACGTTGCCGCCGAAATTCAGCGCAGCGGGCGCAGCTTTCTCTGATGTAGCGACACAGACCTCGCGGGTGATCGGAACGCCGAACTTCGCAAACAGCGCCTTGCTCTCATACTCGTTGAGAGGACCTGGCCGCAGCATGCTCTGGACATCGGCTCCAAACGCCGCGGGGACAGTCGGCGCGCTGACTTGCGGAGAACTCTTGTCGCGCATGCGCCACATGGCGGAAAACGCGGTGGCGCAGGCCTCTGGGGTGGCGAAAGTCGGTATGCCCGAGAGATTGAGATGCCTGATCGCCTGCGGCGCGTGGGGACTGGCAAATGTCACAATCGGCTTGTCGGTCCGGGCGAAGCAATCGCGCAAGGGCGCGCCGACAATCTCTGGCTCGGTGATCGAGGACGATCCCAGGATGACGGCAACCGCATCGTAGGAAGGACTTTCGAGCACGCTGTCGAGCACACCTCGAAAGTATTCGGATTTCACGCCCGCCAAGGTAACGTCGATCGGGTTTCGATCCAGCACGACATCCGGGATGTTCAGCGCCTTCAAGCGCTCGGCCGTCATCTGGTCCGGCGCCAGGGTCTCAAACCCCGCCAGGCCGGCCGCGTCGGCGACCAGGCTCGCCGCGCCGCCGGTTGATGTCACCACGGCGATACGGCGACCTTTCAGTCGCCGCCCGGAGCTTAATGCCAGCGGAATATCGAGCAGATCGGAGAATTGCAGCGCCCTGATGATACCGAGTTGCCTGAACAACGCATCGTAGACGGCATCCGATCCCGCGAGCGCTCCGGTATGCGAGCTTGCGGCATGGGCGCCGGACTCGGATCGCCCGACCTTGAAGGCGACGATCGGCTTGCCGGCCTGCGCCGCCCGCTGCGCCGCCTGGCGAAACTGCATCGGCTTGCGCAGGCCTTCCAGATAGAGCGCAATCACCTGCGTGGCGGGATCGTCGATCAGGTAGCCGACGAGATCGGATACATCGATATCGGCTTCATTGCCCGTCGCGATCAGTTTGGAAAACCCGATCCCCTGGGCCTCGGCTCTCGACAGCAGCGATCCGAGAATGCCCCCGCTCTGCGATACCAGCGCGATCGAGCCGGGCACAGCCTGGCTGTTCTGAAGCGCCGCACTCGCCGACAATGCGATCCCATCGGTGAGATTGACGAGGCCGATCGTATTCGGCCCGAGCAGCCGCATGCCGCCCGCGGCGCTTTTCAACGCCTGCTGTCGCGCCATTCCGTCCGCGCCGCTTTCGCCAAATCCGCCGGCGAGCACGATGGCCGCCCCGGTGCCGATGGCGCCGAGGTCCCTCACCGCTTCCGGAACGCGCGCAGAGCCGACCAGAACGATGGCAACATCGGGCGCATGCGGCAACGACCGGATGTCCGGAAAGCAGGGATGGCCGGAAATCGACGGATAGCGTGGGTTCACGGGAAAGATTTCGTGCCCGTAGCCATGCTTTTGCAGAAAGGCGAGCGGACGGCTGGTCAACTTGCCGGCATCGGCCGACGCGCCGATGATCGCCACGCTCTTCGGTCGGATCAAACGTTCCAGAGCGTCCATATCGGCCTCCTAGCGCCCGGATTTGTCGAGGAATACCGCCACCGATTCCCGGTGCTCGGCAGTCGTGTAGCAGATCGCCTGGGCCTCGCGTCCCAATGCAAAGACCTGCTCTTCCGCCGTTTCAAACGTGCGGTCCATGATCCCCTTGGTCAGAGCGATGGCTGCAAGAGAACCCTTGCTGAGATCGCGCGCCCATGCGGCCGCATCATGCACGAGCGTCCCGGCCGAACGCACGCGATCTGCGAGGCCAATCGCGATGGCTTCGGCCGAACCCACGGGACGGCCGGTGAAGATCATCTCCTTGGCGCGGGACAGCCCGATCCGGCGCGGCAGGAAGTACATGCCTCCGCCATCGGAGACCAGTCCGCGACGAACGAAGCTCATGCTGAACGCCGCATCTTCCGAAGCCACGATGAAATCGCAGGCGAGCGCGAGATCGCATCCGAGACCCGCGGCGGCGCCGTTCACCGCCGCAACCGTCACCTTCCCCATGCCGTGGAGTGCCGCGACACTGCGGTGAGTCTGCTGCTGTCTGCGCCAGCCGTTGAACGCCACCTTTCCGGCCGGCGCCTGCAGCCGATCGCGCATGCCGGAAATATCGCCGCCCGAACAGAACGATTTTCCATTGCCGGTGAGGACCACTGCCCGCACCGCCTCGTCGTTACCGGCGCGGTCGAACACGGCGATGAACTGGGCACGCATCTCATCGTTGATGGCGTTGCGCACATCCGGCCTGTTCAATCGCACGATGGCGACGGAATCCTCAACTGAATACTCGACCAGGCTAGTCATCGTTACCTCTCACCGGATGATGGATCTCATGGATGTCCTGGCGACGTTGCGGACTACTCCACCTTGATGTTCGCGTCCTTGATCAGCTTGCCCCATCGCGCTTCCTCGTCCCGCACATAGCGGTCGAGCTCTTCGGGGGCGCCGCCGACCATGATCAGGCCCTCATTGGTTTCGAGGCGCTTGAAAGCCGAGGATTGAACCGCCTTTGCGACGGCCTTGTTCAGACGCTCGATGATTGGCGCAGGCGTCTTCGCCGGCGCGTACAATCCGTACCAGCTCTCCGCGGCGTAGCCTGGCACCCCGGCCTCGGCGACCGTCGGCAAATCGGGAAATGCAGACGAACGTTCCGCGGTAGTGACGGCCAATGCTCGCAATTGCCCGCCTCCGATGAGCGAGGCGGCGCTTGCCACCGTGGTGAAGATGACATCGATCTGGCCGCCCAAAAGATCGGTGATCGCCGGCGCGGCGCCCCGGTAAGACACCGTGGTCAGGTTCACATTGGCCATCGATTTGAACAGTTCGCCCGCCAGATGGGCCGAAGTCCCCGTGCCGAACGTACCGTAGTTGAGTTTTGCAGGGTTGGCCCTGGCTTCCGCGATCAAGTCGGCGACCGATTTGATCTTCGATGCTGGATTGACGACGACGATATTGAGCGATCGCGCGATCAGCGAGACCGCCGCGAAATCCTTGTGCGGATCAAACGGAAGCTTGTTGTTCAGACTCGGATTGACCGCATGGGCGAAGCTTGCCAGTAGCAGCGTGTAGCCATCGGGCTCGCTGGTCGCGACAAGCTGGGTCCCGATGACGGTGCCGGCGCCCGGCTTGTTCTCGATGATGACCGGCTTACCCAAATCCGTCGAGATCTCCTGTGCCAGCGTTCGCGCGATGATGTCGGTGCCGCCGCCGGAGGAGAAGGGAACGACGATCTTGATGACCTTGGCCGGGTATTCGGCCCGGACCGGGGTGCCGGCCAGCGCCGCCATCAACGACAGAGCGGCAACAATGATCGGCAGGCGCCGGCGCGCCGCGGTTCTTGAAGGACAGATGGCCTTGCTCTTTGGCATGCGTGCCTCCCTTGGGCTGTTTTCGGGCATTTGGAAAATGCGTCTGTCACGGCGGCTTCTTTCCGGGCCGCGCTCCTGCAGCTAGCACGGGCAATTCTGCAGCGCCCGAGGCCATTTCCATCTAGTGGAATTGGCAGAACAGGTGCCGACGCTGCCAAGGTGACGGCATGGGCCGGCCGCTTGCTTCCCGCCGGCGATCTCGCCTATCCCTTGGACAAGCCGAGGGAGGCGGCGCGCCATGAGAGCTGCGGGCGGCAATCGTTCGTTGCAAAGGGGCATCGAGATCCTGCGCGCATTCCGCCAGGGCATCGATGTTCTCGGAAATGGAGAGATCGCGGAACGAACCGGAATTCCCCGCGCAACGGTCAGCCGGCTCACGCGCACGCTTGTGCAATCGGGCATGCTGGACGACGTTCGCAGCGAACGCGCCTACCGGCTCGCCGCAGCGGTGATCAGCTTCGGGCATGCGATGCGCGTGAGCTCGCCGGTGCTCAACGCCTTGGGCCGGATGATGCGTGCCGAATCCATGCGGCGAAGGATAAATGTAGGACTGGCCACCGCGGACCGCTCGATGATGGTCTATCTGGAATCAGTGCGCTTCGACCCGCGCGTGGCGCTACGCAACGTCGTTGCGGGACAGCAGGTGCCGATGGAGTTGACCTCGCTCGGGCGCGCCTATCTGGCGGGCATCACTGAACAGGAAAGAGCCCGCCTGTTCGCAACATTCAAGCGGCGCAGCGCCGGGGCAACGCAAAGCTTGCTCGCCGAGGTGCAACGATCGATCCGGTCGGTCAAGCGCGATGGGTATTGCGCCGTGTCGTGGCAGCGCGGCGTTCTCGCGGTTGCGACACCGATCGTCGTCAAAGGTCTGCCGGTCTATGCGCTGAACATGAGCACACAGAATGTGCAACCAACCGCGCGGCTTTCCGCCGAGATGGGTGCCTATCTCATGGTGTTTGCCAAGCGGTGCAATGAGGCACTCGCCGGCGAATAGGTCAGCCTGGCAGCACTGATCTGCCCGATCGATGTGCGTTCGGCCGATGGTCTGCCATTCGAAAACGCCGATTGTGCATCGCACTAGAATCCATAAGGTGCCGCGCTCAAGAGGGTTTTTCGTTGTCCGATACCAGTGCCGATGCCTTGGCCGCTTCAGGCCACCGCCCGATGGGCTTCCCCGAATTTGTGATCGTGATCGCGTCGATCATGGCGCTGAATCCGCTTGCGATGGACATGATGCTGCCGGCGCTGCCGGACATCGCGTCCGCCTTCCACATCACCTCGGCCAACCGGCCGCAGATGGTGCTGTCGATCTTCCTGGTCGGCTTCGGCGTCGGGCAGTTCGTGATGGGCCCCTTATCCGACCGGTTCGGCCGGCGGCCGGTCCTGCTCGGGGGCATGGCCGTCTATTGCATCGCCAGCCTGCTCGCGATTGCCGCCCCCTCTTTCGAAACGCTGCTGCTGGCTCGCGCACTGCAAGGCCTCTGCACCTCGGCAACCCGCGTGATCGCGACATCGATCGTGCGCGACTGCTATGCCGGCCGGCGCATGGCCAGCGTGATGTCGCTGGCGATGATGATGTTCATCGCGGTGCCCGTGGTCGCCCCGGCCTTCGGCCAGGCCGTGCTGCTGCTGACGCAATGGCGCGGCATCTTCATCGTGCTGATGCTGTATGGCGTGGTGGTGCTGATCTGGAGCGCGCTGCGCATGCCGGAGACGCTGCCGGTCGAAAAGCGCAGGTCGCTCGCCGTCGGCGAGGTGCTTGACGCGTTCCGCCAGACGCTGACCAATCGCCAGACGCTGGGTTATGCGCTGGTCGCCGGCGGCATATTGGGTTCGCTGTTCGCGTTCGTGTTTACGTCGCAGCAGGTGTTCACCGAGATCTACAAGCTCGGATATTATTTTCCGCTTGCGTTTGCCGGCGTCGCGGTCGGAACCGCCATCGCCGGCTTCGTTAATTCCCGCCTCGTCGGCCGCCTCGGCATGCGTGTGATCTCCCACGCTGCTCTGCTAGGCTTCGTGGTCATCGCCGCAACCATGCTGGTCGCGGCGAAAATGCAGATGCTGCCGTTGCCGCTGTTCATGGTGCTCTCGGTATCCATGATGTTTGCGTTCGGGTTGATGATCGCCAATTTCACCGCGCTCGCCATGGAGCCGCAGGGCCATATCGCCGGCACCGCCGCGTCGCTGTACGGCTCGATCACCACCCTGCTCGGCATCGGCATCGGCGCCACCATCGGCCAGGATTACGACGGGACGCTGGTGCCGTTCGCGACCGGCTTTCTGCTCTGCACGCTGGCCGCGCTCGCGGTGGTGCTGGTGGTGGAGAAGGGCCGGCTGTTCAGGCCGCACGTCTTTAAGGTGTGACGAGCATGGCGGATACCTGCCCTGCGCTGGGCGTTATCTCGCGAAGCTGGTAACAATTGCTCACATCGCCTCTAAGTCAGGAATTGGAAGATGGATAACCGCAGTAGCATCTGGCGTGGCGTCGACACCATCAAGCCGCGCTTCATAGACTTGAGCAACCGGGTCTGGGCGATGCCCGAGATCTGCTACACCGAGACGCGTTCTTGCGCCGAACATCTCGCCGAGCTGCGTCATCAGGGTTTCCGCATCACGGAGCAGGTCGCAGGCATTCCTACCGCCCTGATGGGCGAATGGGGCAAAGGCGGACCCGTGATCGCCTTCCTTGGCGAATATGACGCCCTGCCCGGTCTCAGCCAGGAGGCTGGAGTGGCGGAACCGCGGCCGCTGCAGGCCGGCGGCCATGGCCATGGTTGCGGCCACAATCTGCTCGGCTCCGCCGCCCTGCTCGCGGCCACGGCCGTGAAGGATTGGCTCGCCGAGCACAAGGTGCCGGGGCGCGTGCGCTATTACGGCTGCCCCGCGGAGGAAGGCGGAGCGGCGAAAACCTTCATGGTGCGATCGGGCGCCTTCGACGACGCCGATATCGCGATCACCTGGCATCCCCACAGTTTCTGGGAAGTCGTGGTGACGCCCTCGCTCGCCAACACCCGCGCCGACTTCATCTTCACCGGGCGCACCTCGCATGCCGCGGCCTCGCCGCATCTCGGCCGCAGCGCGCTGGATGCGGTCGAACTGATGAATGTCGGCGTTAACTACATGCGCGAACACATGCCGAGCGACGCGCGTGTTCACTATGCCCTGCTCGACACCGGCGGCATCGCCCCCAACGTGGTGCAGGCCCATGCCCGCGTGCGCTATTCGATCCGCGCCCGCGATCTGCCCGGCATGAACGAACTGGTGGAGCGCGTCCACAAGATCGCGCAAGGCGCGGCGCTGATGACCGAAACGGGTGTGGAGATGCGGATCATTTCCGCCGTCTCCAATTTGCTGCCCAACACCCCGCTCGAACAGGCCCTTCACGACATCATGGAGGAACTCGGCCCGCCGCATTTCGACGAGGCTGACAAGGATTTCGCGCAAAAAATCCGCTCGACGCTGACCGAGAAGGATATCGCTACCGTCTACCATGCGATCGGCATGGAGCCGACCGACCGGCCACTGGCCGATTTCATCGTGCCGCTGGACGCCAAGCGCAACCCGCTGATCGGATCCACCGATGTCGGCGACGTGAGCTGGGTCGTGCCGACCGTCCAGGTTCATGCCCCGACCATTGCCATCGGCACCCCCTTGCACACCTGGCAGGTGGTGGCGCAGGGCAAGAGCCCGCACGCCCACAAGGCCATGGTGCAGGCCGCCAAGGCCATGGCGGCGCTGGGCGTCAGGGCTCTGACGGAACCGGACCTGATCGCCGCCGCCAAGGCCGACCTGAACAAGCGCACCGCCCGCACCCCCTATGTCAGCCCGCTGCCGGACAGCGTGGCCCCGCCGCTGGACATGTCGCTGGTCTGACCAAGCGAACAAATTTGGCGCACAGAAACGGCCGGATTGCCGAAGCCGTGTGCGGTGCAAGGACTTTTTGCCCAAACGACGACCATTGAACCGTTTGCGTTCAAACGATGCGCAATCTACCTTCCGTCGGCCGCGGCCCGCGGGCCCGGCCACAACCAAACGAAAACCAGACGGGGACAACGATGCTGGACACTGAACTCAAAGCCATGATCGACGAAGTAAAGGACGGGCGCATGGATCGCCGCGGCTTCGTTCGGCGTATGCTTGCTTTCGGTCTCACCGCACCCATGGCGACGCAGATTCTGGCCATTGGCGGCGTGGCCATGGCCGAAGGCCCCTCCGTCTACAAGCCGACCAAGCGCGGCGGCGGCGGCGCGCTGAAACTGCTCTGGTGGCAGGGACCGACCCTGCTCAATCCGCATTTTGCCACCGGCACCAAGGACCAGGACGGCTCGCGCCTGTTCTATGAGCCGCTCGCCTGCTGGGACCCGGACGGCAACATGAAGCTGGTTCTGGCCGCCGAAATTCCCTCGCTGCAGAACGGTGGCCTCGCCGCCGACGGCAAATCGGTGATCTGGAAACTCAAGCCCGGCGTCAAATGGCACGACGGCAAACCCTTCACCGCCGATGACGTGGTGTTCAACTGGGAATACGCCCGCGATCCCGCCACCGCCACCGTGACCATCGGCTTTCATCGCGACATCACTGTGGAGAAGGTCGACGACCTCACCGTCCGCATCCTCTTCAAGAAGCCGACGCCATTCTGGGCCGATGCCTTTGTCGGCGCCCCCAACTGCATCATCCCAAAACACCTGTTCGCGGACTACAAGGGAGCCAAGTCGCGCGAAGCGCCGAACAACCTCGCCCCCGTCGGCACCGGTCCCTACAAATTCGTCGAGTTCAAGCCGGGCGATGTGATCCGCGGCGTGCTCAATCCAGACTACCATATGCCGAACCGCCCACACTTCGACACCGTCGAGATGAAGGGCGGCGGCGACGCGGTCTCGGCTGCGCGCGCCGTCATCCAGACCGGCGAGTATGATTTCGGCTGGAACATCCAGGTGGAAGACGACGTCCTGCTGCGCCTGGAAAAGGGCGGCAAGGGCAAGACCGTCTATGCGGTCGGTGGCGACACCGAATTTATCGCCCTCAACTTCACCGACCCCAATACCGAGGTCGACGGCGAGCGTTCCTCGATCAAGACCAAGCACCCGCTGCTCTCCGATCCCGCGGTGCGCAAGGCACTCTCGATGCTGGTCGACCGCGAGGCCGTTAAGAAAGTCATCTATGGCCGCGCCGGACGCGTCACTCCCAATTTCCTCAACGGCCCCGAGAAGTTTGTTTCCAAAAACACTAGCTGGGAATTCAGCATCGAGAAGGCGTCCAAGCTGCTGGAGGACGCGGGCTGGAAAGTCGGCGCGGACGGCATTCGCGAGAAGGACGGCAAGAAGCTGAAGCTTCTTTACCAGACCGCGATCAACGGCCCGCGCCAGAAGACCCAGGCGATCGTCAAGCAGGCCTGTCAGAAGGCCGGCATCGACGTCGAACTGAAATCGGTGGTCGCCTCGGTGTTCTTCTCCTCCGACGTCGCCAACCCCGACACCTACGCCAAGTTCTATGCTGACCTCGAGATGTTCCAGATCCCGATGAGCCAGCCGGATCCGGCCCAGCACATGCGCCGCTATCATTCGCGCAATGTCGCCACCAAGGAGAACAAGTGGCAGGGCGTGAACTTCCCGCGCTGGGTCAACAAGGAATATGACGCGACGATCGACGCCGCCGAGGCCGAGACCGACATGGTGAAGCGCGCCGCTCTCTACATCAAGGCCAACGACATCATGATGCAGGACATCGTGTTCATCCCGGTGATGCACCGCCTGAAAGTGGAAGCTGCCGCCAACACGCTCCGCCCGGTGATCAGCGGCTGGGCCAACGAGACCGACAATCTGTTCGACTGGTATCGGGAGGCGACGGGCTGATCGCGAAGGGATTTTTCCCTCATGAGCCAGTATGTGCTGCGTCGTCTCATGATCGCCGTGCCGAGCCTGCTCGGCATTTCGCTCGTTCTGTTCATCGTGCTGGCGCTCGCGCCCGGCGATCCCTTCAGTGAACTGGCGACCAATCCGAACGTGCCGCCCGAAGTCGGGGCGGCGCTTCGGGCCAAGTTCGGCCTCGACGATCCGATCTACGTCCGCTACCTACGCTGGCTCGCGGCGATGGCGCAAGGCGACTGGGGCTTTTCCTTTGTCAGCCGGATGAATGTCGACACGCTGATCCTGCAGCGCCTGCCGACCACGCTTTACGTGATTGGCTCGGCGCAAATACTGGCGCTGCTGATCGCGATTCCCGTGGGCGTGTTCGCCGCGACCAGGCCCTATTCGATCTTCGATCAGATTGCCAACACATTTGCCTTCATCGGCTTCTCGCTGCCGACTTTCTTCACGGGGCTGCTATTCATCCTGGTCTTCTCGATCACGCTGGACTGGCTACCCTTTGTCTATTCCAGCGACATCAAGGCGACCGGGATACGCTGGCTTTTCGAGCATATCCGCCAGGCCATCATGCCGGTGATGGTGCTCGGCCTGTTCCAGGCAGCTTCGATGACGCGCTTCGTGCGTTCGGCCATGCTGGACGTGATCCGCCTTGACTACGTCACCACCGCCCGCGCCAAGGGCCTCGGGCAATCGAGAGTGATCGTCAAGCACGCGATGCGCAACGCGATGATTCCGGTCGTCACCCTGGTCGCGCTGCAGATGCCCGCCGTGTTCGGCGGCGCCATTGTCACCGAGCAGATATTCCGGATTCCGGGGATCGGCTCACTGCTGATTTCCTCCATCCTCTCCAACGACACGCCGGTTGTGATGGCCGTGACCTTCGTCTTCGCCTGTCTTGTGGTGCTCTTCAACTTGATCGCGGATGTCCTCTATGGCTGGCTTGACCCTCGCATCTCCTTCCGCTGAGCGGCGGCCGGCCTGGTCGCCCTGGCGCGAGACTTGGCGGCGCTATCGCCGCCACAAGCTCGCCGTGGTCAGCGCGTTCCTGCTGCTTGTCCTGATCGCAGCGGTGGTATTCGGTCCCTTCGTCTGGCGCGTCAGCATCAACGACATCGATTTCAATGCGCGCCTTGAGGGCCCCTCGCTCGCCCATCCCTTCGGCACCGATGATCTCGGACAGGATATCCTCGCCCGCATGATCTATGGTGGACGTATCTCGCTCGCGGTTGGGCTTGCCGCCATGGCGGTCGCCGTCCTCGTCGGTACGCTGATCGGTGCGCTCGCCGGCATGTCGCGCGGGGCGCTCGGGCACGCGCTGATGTGGCTGACCGACCTGTTCCTCTCGCTACCGCAACTGCCGCTGCTGCTGCTTCTGATCTATCTGTTCCGCGACGGGCTCAAATCCGTGTTCGGGCCCGAGGGCGGCATCTTCATCCTGATCGTGCTCGTCATCGGCGGCCTGCGCTGGATGCCGGTCGCGCGGCTGGTGCGCGCTCAGTTCCTCTCCTTGCGCGAGAAGGAATTCGTCGAAGCCGCGCGCGCGCTCGGCGCCAGCCCGTTGCGGCAGGTGGTGCGGCACATCCTGCCTAACGCAGTCGGCCCCGTGATCATCGCCGGCACCATCGACGTCGCCGCCGCGATCATCGCCGAATCGACGCTGTCGTTTCTCGGCCTCGGCTTTCCGCCGGATACCCCGACCTGGGGGCGGCTATTGTTCGACGCCAAGGATTATCTCGACATCGGTCCGCATTGGGCGTTGTTTCCGGGCGGCGCCATCTTCATCGCGGTCGTGGCCATCAATTTCATCGGCGATGGCATGCGCGATGCGCTCGATGCGAGGCGGGTGATCTGATGGCCCCATTGCTCGAAATCAAGGGCCTGAAAACCCACTTCGCCACCGACGACGGCATGCTGAGGGCGGTCGACGGCGTCGACATCACGCTCAACAAGGGCGAGACGCTCTGCGTGGTCGGCGAGTCCGGCTGCGGCAAGACCGTCACCGCGATGTCGGTCCTGAAACTGATCGCAATGCCGCCCGGCCGCATCGTCCAGGGCCAGATCCTGTTCGAGGGCCGCGACCTGGTGCCGCTCACCAGCAGCGAACTGGATAACATCCGCGCCAAGGATATCGGCTTCATCTTCCAGGAGCCGATGACCTCGCTCAACCCGGTGCTGACTGTCGGCGAACAGGTTGCCGAGAGCCTGCGCCGCCACGAGGGCCTCTCTAACAAGGACGCACTCGCCCGCACGGTCGAGATGTTCAAGCTGGTACAGATCCCCAACGCGGAAGCCCGTGTCCATGATTACCCGCATCAGTTCTCGGGCGGCATGCGCCAGCGCGTCATGATCGCGATGGCGCTGGCCTGCAAGCCCAAGCTTGTCATCGCCGACGAGCCGACCACCGCGCTCGACGTGACCATCCAGGCGCAAATTCTCGACTTGTTGCAGGACATGAAGGAACGCTTCGGCATGGCGGTGATGCTGATCACCCACGCCATGGGCGTGGTGGCCGAAACCGCGCAGCGGGTCGTCGTCATGTATGCCGGCAAGGTGGTCGAAGAAGCCGATGTCGACAGCCTGTTCGAAAGCCCGCGCCATCCCTACACGCAAGGCCTGATCCGCTCGATCCCGCGCATCGACCTTGCTGCCGCGCGCAAGACCCGGCTGGAAGCGATCGGCGGCACGGTGCCGAACCTGATCAATCCCGCACCCGGCTGCCGCTTCGCGCCGCGCTGCCGCTACGCCTTTGGTCGTTGCGCCGAACAGGAACCGGTGCTGCGCGAGGTCGCACCGGGCCATCGCATGGCGTGTCACCTCGAAGACGTGCGCGGAGAGACGGCATGAGCGAACCCCTGCTGCGCGTCACCGATCTGAAAAAGCACTTTCCCGTCAAGGGCGGATTCCTTTCGCGCGAGGTCGGGCGCGTGCATGCGGTGGACGGCGTGTCGTTTGCAGTCAATCGCGGCGAAACGCTCGGGTTGGTCGGCGAGTCCGGCTGCGGCAAGTCCACCACCGCGCGCTGCGTGCTGCGCCTGGTCGAACCCAGCGAAGGCGAGATCGTCTTCGATGGGCGCGACGTGCGAGGCCTTTCCGGCGGCGACCTGCGCGCCATGCGGCGCAACATGCAGATCGTCTTCCAGGACCCCTTTGCCTCGCTCAATCCGCGCATGACGGTCGGCGCGATTCTCGGCGAAGCCTTCACCATCCACGCGCTCGCTTCCTCGGCAAGCGAGCGGGATGACCGCGTGGCGAGCCTGCTCGTCAAGGTCGGGCTGAAGGCCGAGCACATGCGCCGCTACCCGCACGAATTTTCCGGCGGCCAGCGCCAGCGCATCGTGATTGCGCGCGCACTTGCGGTGGAACCCAAGTTCATCGTCTGCGACGAGCCGGTTTCCGCGCTCGACGTCTCCATTCAGGCGCAGGTGATCAATCTGTTGGAAGACCTGCAGGCCGAGCTCAAGCTCACCTATCTGTTCGTCGCCCACGATCTCTCCGTGGTCGAGCACATTTCCGACCGCGTCGCGGTGATGTACCTCGGCCGTATCGTCGAGTTGGCTGACGCGAGCGACCTCTACCGCAATCCCCGGCATCCCTACACGCAGGCGCTGCTTTCCGCCGTGCCGGTGCCGGACCCGAAGGTGAAGCGCAAGCGGATCCGACTGCAGGGCGACGTACCCAGCCCGATGAACCCGCCGCGCGGCTGCCACTTCCACACCCGCTGCCCGATCGCCGAGCCGCGCTGTCGGGAAAGCGCGCCCGAACTGAAGCAAGGCAGCGACGGGCATTTCGTCGCGTGTCATCTGGCCTGACAGCGGCGGCTTATTCCGCCTGGCTATCCGCCGCGTCTCATGGGGCGGCGGCACAGAATTCAATCCTTGAAAACAATACGGCCCCGCCCCGGCAGCGGTCGAACCACTCGTGCCGGGGCGGGGCCGAAATCAGATCGTGGGCGCTAGTCTAGCGCGTGTGGACGCCGTTTTTGCGGATCAGGTCCGAAAGCTGGGACAAAAGCTCCCGAAGCCTGGCATTCTCCTCGATCAGCGCATGGGCTTCGTCGGCCTGTTCGTTTCGACGAAGGGCGGGCTCGTCCCCGCGCAGGGCATTCTCAAGCAGTGAAAGAGCGTCGTCGGTCGGTTCCTCAACCCAAAATGAAGGTTCAGCGCGGCGGTCTCGCTTATTAAGCTGCGGATGGTCTACTCGCATGATTGATACTCCAATTTTAAAAAGCGGAACGTGCCCCCAGTCACCCTGTCTCGCGCGCGGAGAATGAGGTGAGTCGGCAGGCAAATTTGCGACTAAAATTGGAATCGTGCGGAGACGACCCCGGCGCTAAAGCGGCGTGATTGCGGCAAACCGTAAGGCCCGCGCGGGGCAAACCTGCAGCCTGCGCGTGCGATTTAGAGAAACGTCGACAATTGATAGAGCGCGTAAAGAACCTCAAGCCCCATGAGAACGAGGGCTGCGATCATCAGATAATAGCCAAAATGCATGCGGAATTTGAAACCAATGCCTCTCGCGGCCCGTGCGGAATCGCGCCAGGCCGTAAATCAAACTCGATACGCGTCGGAAGGGACAAGCCTCCGGCGAACCATGCGTCGGGCAACCAGGAGCAAAAAGGCCTCCGCCGCCGCGGAAGTGACGCCTTTGCCTCTGCCTTGGTCGCGAGCCTCTTCTTGACCGGAGGTCTCTAGTTCGACGCCAGCTCGCCTGTTCACACACCGTGGAAAATCTTGATTCCCCACAGCACGATGACGATGGCCAATACCAGCGTGGCCGCCGTCAGTACACTTTCTAAGGAAGCGACTCTCATACTAACTCTCCGCTTCCCAGCCCCGCTAACGGTCTAGGCGATTCGTTGATTCGACCGCAATCGCGCGATCACAATGGCTTGAACGTTGCTCGGCGGTTGTGTTTTAGAGGTCACACATCTGGCGTATGGCGGCGCGTTTCTCCGCCGCGATGACGCAGCCACGCGCCTGCGGAAGCGGAAAATGCCCGCCTCTTGCGACGGTTTCTCGATTGAAGGGTTTATTCGGGCCGGCTTGCCGGAACGTAGGAGCCCGCCGGAACCGGCGCGCTTCGCCGCTGTTCGGCGAGCGCCGCCAAGCGATCGTATTCTTCCGCTACCTTGAGCAGGCGCCCCTGATCCTTGACGGCAACCGCAGCTAGCTCCCTCGTCCGTTCCGCGCGCTTGCGCCAGTGCTCCGCATTGGTCAGGAAATCCGTCATCGGTACGCCCCTAAGGTGGTTTGCTCCCCAGCCCACCCCGAGACGCCAGAAAGGCCGGCGGTACGTCAAAAATTGGGCCTAATCCGATCTGCCGTGTGACTCGAACGACGCATGAACTATCTGGCGAGCCTTTTCGCCGTTGCCTTTCCGACGCAAATTTGCCCCGGACTCAATGGAAAGTTGGTCGCTGAAAAGGCGACTGTGCCACCTTGTGATCAGGAAATTGTCATGAGTACCGAACATTCACCGCGTGCCAGACAGGCCGGCGTCGATGCATTTCGGGACGCCGGACATCGCGACAACGTCGTGCCGCTGCGTCAGGGCAAGTACGAGCTTCAAGCGCGCGACGCGCCGCTTCGAGGCGACGCCCTGCTTGCCGCGCTATCGCCCCTGCTCGACGAAGCCGACGGACTTCGCAGAGATGGCGCGCGGCAGCAGGAAAACGGCGATCTCGGGCTGCTGCTCGAGGAGAATGTCCGGCTGCGAAAGCTTGCGGTCAGGCTGTCGAATCTCCTTGGCGACCTTCCCGAACAAGGCAAGTGAGATCGGCCTTGCCGCCGCTCGTCACGCATACGTCGCCGTAACGCTCCCGAACGGGCCGAAATCCGCGACATAGGTCTCACCGGGCTTCGGCCGCAACATGCCTGTCAGCGTTCCCGTGCTGACGGTCTGTCCCGCCTTCATTCCGATGCCGGTGCGCGAGAGCTCGTTGGCGAGCCAGGTGAGCGGCACCATGGGATGGTCGAGCGCCTCCCCCGCCGTGCCCTTTCGGCGCAGCATGCCGTTGCAGGTCAACGACACTTCCTGCCCGGCGATGTCGCGCGTCTTCCAATCGGGGATCGCGGCGCCGCAGACGATGATGCCGCTTCCCGCGCCATCGGCGAGGATCGCGGGCAGCGGCGGAAACGCGGCGTCGTGGACGAAGCGGCATTCGGCGAGTTCGATTCCCGTATGCAGCGACACGACCGCTCGGTGACCTCAGCCAGCGTGTAGGACTTTTCGCGCGGCGGCAGATCGACGCCCAAGCGCGCCTGATACTCGACTTCGGGAATCGGGCTGCAGAGTTTGGCGTGCTCGACACTGGCCGGCGATTCCATGATCGGTGCGAACACGCGGCCATAGATCGGCGAGTCCGTGCGAAGCTGACGCTGCAGCCCCTCCTTCATGCCGGCGATCTTCCAGCCGACGACCTCCCAGCCCAGTTCTTCCGCGACCATGCCGGCGACGCGATAGGCTGTCGCCTTGTCGGGCGGCACCAGCCGTTGATCGAGGCCGCTCTGCGGTCGTCGTTCACGGCGCAGCGTCGCGAGCAGGCGGGCGAGTTCACGTTGGTGAGCGATGTCCATGACCTATCCCTGCACCAGCGCGGCAGCCTCGCGCAGCGAGACCGGCGCATCGCCGAGCAGCAAATCGATCGCTGCGTTCTCCCAATGCTGCGCCTGCAGATTGGTCGACGAATGTTCGGCCAAGCGATGCTCGAGCACAAAACGCGAAAGCAGCAGGCGGCGTGCGTCGCCGCCGTCGTTGCCGAGGCGCGTACCTTGGGACGCCAATAGCGCGGCCGTCGTGGCGTGGTAGAGCTTTCCGGCGGCGATCCTGCAAAAACGCTCGTTCTCGGGATCCGCCCCAACCTCTTCCGCAAACCGCATCGCATCCGTCAGCGCGCCGGAAAGGCGCGTCCGAAACTGACCCGGCATCCCGGCCGTGTCGTCCAACCGGTGGCCGAGATCGTCGCGCAACGCTTCGTGGCCCCGCGCCTTTCCGACCGCGCGCTGGACCGCATCGAGCGCGTTGATGTTGCTGGTGCCCTCCCACAACAGGCCGAGGTGGGCATCGCGAACCAGCCGCGCGTTCGGCCAGTCCTCGATGTAGCCATTGCCGCCACGGGCCTCCATCGCACCCGTGGCGACCGTGACGTTGTCCCGGCACGCCCGGTATTTTGCGATCGGCGTCAGCAGCCGCAGCACCCTGTCGGGCGCGGTTGCCGCGTACAGTAGCGCCGACAGCGCCTGCTCGGTCGGGACCATCAGCTTGAGCAACTGCCGGCGCATCAGCGGATGGTCGATCACCGCGCGCCCGAACGCGCTGCGATGCCGGGCAGCGATCATCGCCTCATTGAGGCATCGCCGCATCATGCCGGCCGCGCGCGCAAGGTGCGACACCCGGCTCGAATTCACCATCACAAGCATGTGCTTGAGGCCCTGATCGAGCTCGCCGAGCTGGTACGCTGTGGCGCCCTCGAACACGATCTCGCCGCTTGCCATGGTGCGGCTGCCGAGCTTGTCCTTCAACCGCAGGATCCGGTACGAATTCCGCCGTCCATCGGGAAGCACTTTTGGCATCAGGAACAGGCCGAGCCCGCGGCCGCCGGCCACCGCGCCCTCGGGCCGGGCCAGCAACACGGCCAGTTCAGCGTCGACGTTCGAGCAGAACCACTTTTCACCCCACAGCTTCCAATCCTGGCCATCGCTGACAGCAGCGAGTTCGCCGGCGCCCACATCGGAGCCGCCGGTTTTCTCGGTCATGAACTGCGCGCACTTGAGCAGCGCGGCAGGATCCTGACTCCACATCCGTTCGAGATATCGCTGGCGCAGCTCATCCGTGCCGAAACGGCGCACCAGCTCCGAAGAACTGTCGGTGAGGTTGACCGGGCAAAGCAGGCCGAACTCGGCTTGCGCAAACAAATAATGGAATACGTATTTTGCGATCGGCGGCATCGGCGATGGCCAACCCAAGACGCCACCGCGATTGCACATCGCGTGCATGCCGAATTTTTCGAACGCGATGCTTTCCATCTCGCGATACGCCGGGTGATACTCGACCCACTCCTCGTCGCGGCCATAGCCGTCGCGCGGGTGCAGCACCGGCTGATGGCGCTCGGCCTTATCAGACAGGTCATGCAGCCGGCCTCCGGCGAGTTCGCCGAGTTCCGAAAGGTGCGGCGCGAGATGCGCCAGCAGTGATGCCTCCATGTAATGGGGCAAGAGGTCGCGCAGGCTTTGGTCGAGCGAATAATAGTTCAGCCCGCGACAGGTCGGCGCCAGTGCTCTGGAGCGCCGGGCTGCCGCCTCGCGGCCGGTCAGATCGACATGAATGGTCATGGGCATCTCCCTCGGCTCCGCCCGCCCGGGCCGCACCGGCCTGGACGAAACTTGCGGAAAATATCGGCGTATGAGCCGGGGAGCGTCCGTGCAAACGACTTCTTGGGTCGGGGGCTTGAGCCAGACTCAACGCTGCGGTTCCCCCGTTTGCCGGCCGTTCCTTTTGAACTAAGCTCCCGCGATGGCATCACGACGACTTCCTCCCTTGCATGCGGTGCGGGCGTTCGAGGCCGCTGCACGGCATTTGTCGATCACCCGGGCCGCCGACGAACTGAACGTGACCGTCGGCGCCGTGAGCCGGCACGTGCGCGCCCTGGAAGCGCGAATGGGGACCGCGCTCTTTCTGCGCGGCTCGCGCGGTCTGGTTCTCACCTCCGCAGGCAAGACCTTCGCCGATTCCGCCCGCGAAGCATTGGACCGGATCGCAGATGCCGCCGACGGGCTGCGGTTGCGGCGTTTCAGGCGGCTTTCGGTCGGGGTCTACGGCTTCTTCGTCTCGCGCTTCCTGCTGCCGATCTGGCCCACGCTTAATGCGGCCTATCCCGATCTGGAGGTCGACCTGCACACGAGCTCCAATCCGCTCGACCTTCTCGCCAGCCGTTACGATGCGGTGATCGCCGTCTCGGACGGACAGCCTCGCGCCGGGCTCGTCACCCATCCATTGATGCCGATTGCGACCGTGCCGGTCTGCGCGCCGCAATTCATGACGAGCGGCGCCGTGGATTTCGCAACCGTTCCTCTCCTGCATGCGCGGCCGCGCCCGGACGATTGGCGGCGGTGGCTCGATCACGCGCAATTCGTCGACGTGCCCGTGCAGGGCGGCAGCAGCTTCGAAAGCCTCGGCCTGACCATTGAAGCCGCCGCCGCCGGCATGGGCGTCGCCATCGCCATCGACGGCCTTCTCGCGCCCGACCTCGCACGCGGCAATCTCGTCAAGGCCCATCCAACCGTTCGCCCGACGCGCCGGCAGTTCGTGCTCGAATACGAGCAGCGTATGGCTGACGATCCCGCCCTGACGGCCTTCGTCGCCTGGCTGAACAATGCGCGTGGCCAGCAAGCGCCGAAGAAGCCCGCCGCGAAGAAGACTGCGATGAAGGCAGGTTCAGAATACGCGCGTTGAGCTTCACTCAAGGCGCGTTCAAAACGGCTCGAATATTTCGGCTTTGCGGATGAGGCGTAGACGGGTAGCGAACGCGCGGCACCCTTGCATCAAGTATCATGGCTCACTGCGATCCGCCGTTCCGGCCGCCGGATATTTTCACGCTCGCCGTATGAACCGAACTCGCGCAAGATCTTGTCTCTGTCCTCGGACGAGATGACCGATCTGGGCACCGACCGGCTGGCCTTTTTCTCGAGCAAAGCGTGCCGAAAGCCAAATCGGCAGATCACGCTATCCAGACTCTCATCGTTGCGCCGAAGGCGGCGGCCATGAAAATCCATCCACTTCTCGATCCGCTGCAAACTCAGGCGTCCGAGGCCAGGCTGCCCAAGGAGTTCGCCCCTGGTATGGAGCGACGCAATCTCGAGAAGGTAGTTGATGCGCGTGGATGGTTCCTTGCTGACGAGCCCCGCGTGGTGACTGCGAACCAGTATGGTTGCAATTCGCTCCGGCAGATAGCTATCGATATGCTGCTCGAGAGGGACGGATTTTATCATGACCGGTTCCACGTTGAATATCTGCCGATGCGATTGAGAATGAATCTATCAGTACCGCAAGCGCACGCGATCTCGGCTTGTCTCAGTTAGATGGATTCTAAGTCAGATCACCTCGACACAGGCCTGTATACACCCGGGGGTTGCAGACGGTTGCACATTGGTCGATAAGCCCGTGGACATGGCCAACTCCCTGAAGGCTCGACAAGGACCCTTTGCCGCATCGCTTTCAATGGCGCATGCAAGCGTCTCACTCGCGTGGTCGATCGCCGTGAAATGCGCGACTCCGCAGGATCAATTGCGGGTGCGATGCTTGGGCGATGCGGATATCACGAGGCCGGTCGGGCCGTTGGAACCGGAAGAAATTCTTTTCTGGCTGGCAGCGATACCTCCATCGCAGGAGATCGCTGCCGGCGAACCCGGCATGCTCAGCGTCGAGCGAGCTGCGAAGGTGCTCGATGCCGATGAGACCGATCGCATGGGGCGATTTCTGCACATTGAAGATCGAATGAGCTATCTGGCTGCGCATGCGGGCGTTCGCCTCATGCTTGGCAGGCTTGTCGGTCAACCGGCCGAAGCGCTGCGGTTTCAACCATCGGAGCATGGCAAGCCCATGCTCGTTGCTGGCCCAGTGGAGATCGACTTCAGCCTGAGCCACGCGAGAGGCTCTGTCGCCGTTGCAGCGGCCCGCATGCCGATCGGCGTCGATATCGAACCGCTGCGGGAAATCGCCGATATGGATCCGGTCGCCGAAATCGTCCTGGCGGCCGAAGAGCGAAAGATTCTTCGGAACGCTCCCGCGGCGCTTCGGTCCCGGCTCTTTCTTCGCTACTGGACCCTCAAGGAAGCCTTGCTGAAGGCGGCCGCCCTCGGATTCACGATAGCTCCGAACACCGTGATCGTCGACGCGGGCCCGTCACCTGCCGTGCTGTCGGTGCCGGCCGCGCTTGGATCAGCCGCGCAGTGGCGGCTCATCGCGCCCGCCATCTGACACCCTACGCGATGAGCTCGCGGCGTGAAATCGTCGAAAGCAGCGATTCTGCGATTTCCTGCGAGCGCGTGGCAAGAACGGAGAGCAGCGTGTCGCTCAGGCCGTGAGAGGCCTCCGAATATCCCTGGAGATGGATTTGCGGTCGAAACGCCGGGGTGGTGACGAGCTTGTAGTTGCGGTCCAACACGGTGTCGCGAATGTAGCGCTGGATCGGCTCCAGAAACGCGTGCGGCGTCTCCCTGTCATAGCCCGTCGCCAGAATGACCGCATCGTAGGTGGATCGGCGCTTTGCACCGCCGAACTTGTCAACTGTGCCGATCTCGATGCCTTCAGGTGCGGCATCGATACTCACTATTTCGCTACGCGGATGCAACGCGATCCCTGCCGTGCCGCTGACGCGCTGCTGGTAGAGCAATCGATACAACTGGTCCAGGAGGTCGGCATCGACCACCGCATAGTTCGTGTTCCGGAAGTTGCGAACGATCGCGTCTCGCCGCTCGGCGGGCTGCGCATAGATGAAGTCGGTGTAATCAGGATTGAAAATCTCGTTGACGAACGGGCTGCTGTCAGACGGCTTCAAGGCATGGCCGCGAAAGATCAGATCAATGCTCGCGTCCGGAAATCGCCCGCGAAGGTCGACCGTCACCTCGGTCGCGCTCTGCCCTCCCCCGACCACGGCCACGCGCGCGGCCTTTCCACTGAGGCCGATGTCATCGACCGTGTCGAGATAGCGGCTGGAATGCAATAATCTCGGATCATCGGCGATCTCTGCAAACACTTGTGGGATATACGGTCGCCCTCCCACCGCGACTACCAGATTCCTTGCAAGCCGCACCGTTTCCCCGCCGGCGAGTGTCCGTGAATGAACGCGCAAGGACGTCACCGACTGCCCGACCGTCACCGGCTCGATGGCGACGATGGTTTCGCCGTAGGCCGCCTGAGACTTGAACTGGGCTGCTACCCACCGCAGATAGTCGTTGAATTCAATCCGGCTGGGATAGAACGTTCGGCAGTTGATGAAATCCTGCAAACGGCCGCGCTTGTGCAGATAGTTCACGAACGTGAACGGACTGGTCGGATCACGCAACGAAACGAGGTCCTTGAGAAACGAGATCTGCATGTCGCTGCCTGGAAGCAGCATGCCGCCGTGCCAGGTGAACTGCGGCTGCTTCTCCACGAACAGAGCGGCGCATTTCAGACGTGATCTTCTGGCCGATTCATCCAATGCGATCGCAAGCGCTAGATTTGACGGTCCGAATCCGACGCCGATAACGTCGTGCTCGATCGCAAACTGGTGAGACATGAGCTGCGCTCCGTTCGGGCGTTAGGACCTGGTTGCCGGGCTGGTCGCTACCGGCAGCCACAGCCGGTCACCAAAGAAGCGTTCGCGCAATAGCATCACGAGCGTGGCCCGCTTGTGCGGAAAATCGAAGTTTTTGATCTTTGCGAATCCCGAGACTTCCAGATTGCGGAGTTGCTGCGCATGCGCCGCCGCCGGCTCGCCGACGATTCGTTGTGTTCGACAGTCGTCCAGGAACATGTAGTGCATCAGTGATGGCAGCCAGGCGCTGATATAGCGGCGCCCGCGATAGGCGTCCTCGCCGACGACGACATGCCAGCCGCGATCGTAATCGTCGGCATCGTAGAACGGCGCGATACGATTCTCCTTGGCCCAGTAGAGCTCGAAATAGCCAAACGGCTCGTCGTCGAAGCAGCCGATGAGCGGCAGCATGTGCGGATCGGCCAGGATGCCGGAGAGATAGCGCCGATGCTTTTCGAGATCGCCCGCTTCGTTCCAGAACGCGTCGACGCGGGGATCGTTCATCCACCGGTGCAGCAGATGCAGATCGCCGTCCGTGTTGGCGACGCGAAAGGAGATGACTTCGGCGAGCCAGGGTATGAAGCGGGCATAGACCTTCCCCGCCGGCTTTGGCGAACGTCGCGGATGGCGCTTGCCGTCCGTCATGACGTGGAGTTGCGGCAATGGCGGCCGTTTGGCATTGACCAGCCAATTGTCCCGCCGCTGCATGATCAGTTCGGGAAGCAGCACGAGGTCTGCCCCCACCATGAGAGCGAGACCGTGGTTCATCAGCTCGCGCGCAAGCTCCACGCTGGCTGAATCCAGCACAAGCCGGTCGAGACTCGGCCGCCATCCAAACGTGGCTTCAGCCGCCGCCGAAACCGCCGAGATCGCCAGTTGCGGATCGTCGGGAGCGGTCAAGATTTTCAGGTGATCGAGCCGTTCATCGAGACACAGGCGCATCACCGTCGTGATGCCTACGGCAACGCGGATATCTCCACCGCCGTCTTGAACGACGGTCATGGAAAACTCCGGCCCAATCGGGAATGCGCGAGGCCCAGTCGCGGAGCTCGAAGCTTTGTTCATCCGGCCCTCGCATCGCAAACGTGGTTGCTTGAAACAGCACGCGATCTTGACGCGCGCCTTGCGGTGTAAAGCACTCGCGTACAGGATGACAAGAAATGCAGGCACACGCAGTTTAGATTTCTTACAAATCTGACAAAACGGCGTCGCGAAAGACATCGCACGCGTTCCCCGGCGCGCCTCTCGAAAGAGCCTGAACTTCGACGCAAATCTTCCGGAAGAATAAAATAGCTCTAAAGAGAGGCGTCAGTTGGAACCGATGACGACTTGATGATGTCATGGGTCTTCGCATCGCCCGCGACCATCTTGCCGTGCCGCAGTCGCACCAGATGATCTGCCACGCCGAAATAACGGTCATCATGTGAGATCACGATGATCGTCTTGCCCATACGCTTCAGGTCCGGCAGCAGTTCCGTGTAAAAGATATGCCGGAAGGCAGGGTCCTGATCCGCGGCCCACTCGTCGAACACGAGTACCGGCCTCTCCTCGAGCCAGGCATTCATCAATGCCAGCCGCTTGCGTTGACCGGTCGACAGATCCGTCGTCGTAAACACGCCGTTCTCGACCGAGACCTTGTGCGCGACCTCCAACCGCTCCAGATAGCGCTCCGCGACGTCAGGCACCATTCCCGCTCCCTGCAGAAGATCTTCGAACAGGTAATAGTCGGAAAAGATGGTCGTGAAGAGCTGCCGGTAATCATCCCGCGTTTCCGTCACGACGGGCAGACCGTCGCGAAGCAGCGTACCGCTCTGTGGAGCGTAGAGACCCAGCAGCAATTTGATCAGCGTGGTTTTTCCGCTTCCGTTTTCACCGACAATGAAAACGATGTCGCCTTGCCGGACGTGCAGGTCAATCGGTCCGAGAACGAAGGGGTTGCTGCCGGGCACCGCGCGAAAGCCGTACGATACGCCACGGAGCTCGATCGATTCGATCCCGCCTGATCCATCCGGCGCGGCCGAGGGCGCGGCCAGCAAGTCCTGCTCGGGCGTCGCGAACTGCTCCGAAAGCTCGGCGATCCGCTTCATCGCCACCTGGGCGCGGCCCAATGCCGGCAGGATGCCGATCACCTGATCGATGGGCCCCCGCATATAGAGCAGCACCAGGACGAAGCCGCTGGAGACGGCCGCCGGACTGTCAGGCCAGAGGAACGGACGCAACGTCAGCGCGACGCCGATCACGACGAAAAACAACATCGTACCCAACGCCCGCGCGGTCACAAAGAGGTTGATCGATTTGATCTGCACCGCGCTGATCCGGTCGACGGTGCGCTGAAGCTGGTCGACATAGACGCGCTGACGGCGGGCGCGGTTCAGACGCAGCTCCTTCGCGCCCTCGGCGATCGCGCGGTAGTGCTTCTGCAATTGGTCTTCCGAATCGCGGGCGACGTTGAAGCCCTGAACGCCGCGCGTTCGCGCATAGGCATGCGCGAGCGAGCCGAGGATGATGACCAGCCCCGTGATCAGAAAAAGCGGCCACGACAGCACCGCCAGATAGACCATGCAGCCAAGCGTGATAACGACGGACACGAAGAAGGAGGAGAAGAAGAACGCGAAATCGCTGATGGTGTCGACGTCATGAGTGAGGACCGGAATCAATCGATGCGTCCGGTAGATTTCGAGCTGGTCGATCGGAGCGGCCAAAATTTTCGCGGCGAGCGACTTGCGCAGCTCGGCGATGATCCGCTGCCCAACATAGTTGGCGCTGATATCGGCGCCGATCGAGCCGATCAGGATCAAGAGACACAGGCCCGCAAACGCGAACAGCAGCGTTGTGACGTCGTCTTGCGACGCGTAAAGTCCGCGATTGACGACCGCGAGCAGTCCCGCAACGCTGGCGCCGCCGACAACGCCGAGAGCGGTGCCGCCCAGCACGATCGGCCAGTAGGGCCGCAGGAGATGCAGAATCTGCGCCGTCAGGCCGCTTCGTGGATTCATCATGAGTGCCGCGCTGGAGTAGAGCTGAAGCGAACCTACACGGCCCGTCGTAATACGAATAGCCTTGCGGGAGTGATGCGAATACACGATGGCAGCATCGCTCCTCCAGAGCTTATTTTTCGGCCTCTTTCGATTGATTCTAATATGTGATCGGCAACGCGTTTAATAAAATGCGAGTAGTAGAACCTTTGCGTCGCAGCCGGCGAGCGAGTAGGACATGGATCCACCAGCGACATGGATCCGATGTCGGGCTGCGATATCCGGAAATCGAAGCGTGCGCAGGCCAGCATCGGGCAGGCCCGACTGGAGAAATGACTTTGGATTCGCTTGTTTCCGAAACCCGCATCCCGATTGCTGATGCCGCCGGCCTTGCTGCCCGAATGATCGATCATCTTGCCGAGCATGATATCGCCTTCGAGGACCAAGGTGGCCTGATGGTGGCGAAGCTGCCGTTTGGAACCAGCTCGCTCGCCGTCGAGGCCGAGGCGCTCAAGATCCGCGTCGAGGCCAACGACAAGGGCAATCTGGAAATGCTGCGCTCGGTCGTCGCTTCCCACGTCATCGAGTTTGCCGGCGAGGAGCCGCCGACCATCGTCTGGTCCGGCCACGAATCCAACGGCGGCACGCTGGCCAACTTCCGCGAGGTGCGGCTGAAGGCAGCGATCGACCTGACACCCCGGATGCGCCGGCTGACCTTCACCGGCAACGACATCGCCCGCTTCGTGAACGACGATGACCTGCACGTCCGCCTATATTTTCCGCCGGAAGGCCTCGCCAAGCCTGAATGGCCTTGGCCCGCCCCCGACGGGCGCATCCTGTGGCCGGAACCGGACCGCAGACCCGTCACCCGCTACTACACGATCCGCCGCATCGACCTGCAGGCTTGCGAGATCGACATCGATTTCGTGGTCCACGATCATGCCGGACCGGGCTCGGCTTTCGCCCTCAATGCGCAAACCGGCGCCATTTGCGGCATGGCCGGTCCGCTCGGACGAGGCATTCGTCCGGCGCGCTGGTTGCTGCTGGCGGGCGACGAGACCGCCCTTCCCGCCATTGCGCGAATTCTCGAGACGCTGCCGGCGATGGCAACCGGTGAAGTCTTCATCGAAGTCGCCGACTGGCTTGAGCAGGTTCCGTTGATCGCGCCAGCCGGCGTATCGATCCAATGGCTGCATCGCGGCGAGCGTCCGGCCGGGACCACGCAGCTATTGGTCGATGCCGTCAAGGCCGTGCGATGGCCGGATCATCGCGAGGTCTTTGCATGGGTCGCGTGCGAAGCGCAGGCGTTGAAGGCGCTGCGAAACCATCTGCGTGACGAGCGGAAGCTCGCCCGCGAGCAGCATCTTGCGGTCGCGTATTGGAGCCTGCGGCAGCCATGACGTCCCCGCATCCGCAGGCCGACGGGACGACATTCACCTCGCACCGCATTACCCCCGCAGGCACTTTCTCATGCATGTAGTTCGGCCAACCGAAATCGCGCAAGCCGCGCCCGATGCGGCCGCGCCCTTGTTCGAACTGGACCAGGTGGAGTTCGCTGTGGCGGGGCGCGCGCTGCTCGAACCGCTCACCCTGTCGCTTCCCGCGCGCAGCGTCGTCGGCCTGATCGGGCACAACGGCTCCGGCAAATCGACTTTGCTGAAGTTGCTGGCGCGGCAGCAGCCGAGCTCATCCGGCACGATCCGGTTCGAAGGCCGCGCTTTACGCGAATGGAGCGATCGGGAGTACGCCCGCAAGGTCGCCTATCTGCCGCAGCAGACGCCGCCCGCCGCCGGCATGCTGGTGAAGGAGCTGGTCGCGCTCGGGCGCTATCCCTGGCATGGCGCGCTGGGCCGGTTCGGCGACACTGACCGCGACAAGGTCGCGGAAGCCATGGCACTGACCCACATCGAGCCGTTTGCGGACCGGCTGGTCGATACATTATCAGGCGGCGAGCGCCAGCGGGTCTGGATCGCCATGCTGGTCGCGCAGGATGCCGAATGCCTGCTGCTAGACGAGCCGACTTCAGCGCTCGACATTGCCCATCAGATCGAAGTGCTGTCGCTGGTGAAACGGCTCGCGCGGGAGCGCAATCTCGGCGTGGTCGTCGTGCTCCATGACGTCAACATGGCGGCGCGCTTCTGCAACGAGATCATCGCCTTGCATTCGGGCAAGCTGATTTCGCGCGGCGCACCGGACAAGATCATGACGCCTACCGAACTCGAAACCATCTACGGCATTCCGATGGCGGTGATGCCGTCTCCGGATCACAGCCATCTCATCAGCTTCGCACGGTGAGATCGCAAATCATTCGGCGCCACTTCGCTGGAAAACGCTCTAGCGTCATCCGCGCTGCGGTCGCAACAGCCAGAGCAGATAGGGCCCGGCGAGCATCATCGCGAAAATGCCGGCCGGCATCTGGAACGGAAATATCACCATTCGCCCGGCCCAGTCCGCAAACACCATCAGGATGGCTCCAATCAGCGCGGCCAGCGCCGTCTGGTGAAGCGCGCGCTGCGCCCCCATCATCCGCGCCATATGCGGCGCGATGAAACCGACCAGGCTCAGCAACCCAACCATCAGCGTCGCGGTCGCCGTCAACAATGCGGTCAGCAGCATGATGATGATGCGGCTCCTCGCCATCGATATGCCCACCGAACGCGAGGCCGCCGAGCCGAGCGGCAGAATGTCGAGCCAGCGAGATAGCATCGGCACCATGATCAACAAAAGGGCCGCCGCGGCGGCAAGCACCGAGGCCTCGGCCGGACTGATCTGATAGAGCGATCCGGTCAGCAACGACAGCAGCATGCCGATGCGCGGATCGCCGGTCGCCAGCGCCATGGCGACGATTGCGGCAAAAGCCGCGCTCATGGCGACACCGGCCAGCAGCACACGCTCCGGACTGAATTCGGACCGCCGGCTGAACAGCAGAACCAGCCCGAGCACGATGAAGGCTCCGATCCCGCCGCCTGCAATCTGCGCCACGCGCGTGTGGGACGGAAGGAGATAAAGAAGAACGATCACACCCATCGCGGCGCCGTAGCTGATCCCCATCACCTCTGGGGCCGCCATTGGATTTCCGGTCATGCGTTGCAGCAGCGTGCCCGCCACCGCCAGCGTGGCCCCCGCGGCCAACGCCGACACCACGCGCGGCCAGCGCCACGGCAGGAATTCCTGGATGCCGGCGAGACCACTCCAGCTCCAGCCCTCGGCGCCGACCCCAACCGCGAGCGCGACCCAGACCACGAGCAACAGCAAGGCCAGACCAAGCAGGATCACCCGCCAGGGATGCTCAAGACGTGGCGGAACGGATGGTGTGAGGTTTCCCACTGGAGCTGCGGACCGTAGCCGCGGCAGCAGCACCAGCAACATGGGCGCGCCGATCAATGCCGTGGCTGCGCCGGCCGGCATCTCGCGATAGCCCGGCGGAATCAGCAGCACAAGCTCGTCTGCCAGCCACAGCAAGCCGGCGCCGCAGAGCGGCGCCCAAATCAGCCGATCGCGGAAACGCCGCGCACCGGCAAGCATGGCGAGAGCCGGCCCGGTCAAACCGACAAAGCCCAGTACGCCGACCACGCTGACGACCGAAGCGCTGAGAGCGATCGCAATGCCAAGCGCGCAGACCCGCGCGCCCGTCAGTCCGAGGCCGAGGTTGCGCGCGGTCTCGTCGTCGAAACCGAGCAAGGTCAGCGGGCGGACCATCGCCGCGATCAGCACGAACGAAATCAGAAACCGCGGCGCCAGGAACGCCGCATTGCTCCAGTCCTGCTGATTGAGATAGCCAGCGCCCCAGATGAACAGGCCGATCAGGTAGTCATGGTTGAGCAACACCAGGGCCTGGGTCGTCACGGCGCAGTAGTATCCCACGATCAACCCGGCCAGCACCAGCACGACCGGCGATAGCGCACGTTTCCAGGTGAGGCCGAACACGCACAGGAACGCAGCGAACCCGCCGACCAGCGCAATCCACTCGCGGCCCAAAGCAAGCAGCGACGGCGCCCACAAGGTCGTCACCGCCAGCGCGAGATAGGCGCCGTTCGAGACACCGAGCGTGGTCGGTTCGGCCAGCGGATTGCGCAGCACCTGCTGACAAACAGCGCCGGCAAGGCCCAATGCTGCGCCGGCCAATAGCGCCACCGCAATTCGCGGAAAGACGGTATAATGCACGAGCATCTGCTGCGGATCGTTGATTTCAGGACGCCACAGCACCGGCAACCACGCGTTGACAGGCAGATAGCCCGACAGATGCCGAAAGGTCAGCCCAGCCGCCGCCGCAAACAATAAGCCGATCAGTATCGCAGGATGCATCTCGATCCCGGATCGGGCGGGCAGCGCGTCAACCTTGCTCATTGTTTTCCTGCGGCAAACGTTCGGCGAGAAGGCGTGCGAAGCGTTCAGCCGCCGGCACGCCGCCATAGAAGAATTGATTTCCCAGCACCGTCAGCCGCCCCGAGCGGAGGAACGGCAAGGTCCGCAGCACCGGGCTTGCGTTGAGCAAGGCTTCGATATCGGCAACCCGCGAACTCATCAGAACCAGCCGCGCATCCGGAACCGCAGCGAGCACTTCAAGGCCAACGCTGGTATGTCCCCACGGACCGCTCTGGCCGGTCCAGGCATTCTTCAACCCGAATTGACTGAGGACTTCCTGGTAAAGGCTGTTCGGCCCGAACACGAGTGCACGGTTACGCGCGATTTCGCTGACAAGATACAGCGGCTTGTCGCTGCGGCCACGAAGCCGATCACGGTAGCCGGTCATGGCGGCATCGAAGCGCGCCAGATAGGCCTCGCATGCCGCCTGCACACCGAGACGCTGCGCCAGCTCCATCGTCGAACTGCGCGCTGTTTCAAGCGGATGGCGGCCGGGCTTGAAAATCGTAAAGACCTCGACCGGGGCAATCAGCTTGAGCCGGGGTATTGCGGCCGTGATGCTGGGATCGATGATGATAATATCAGGCGCAAAACTCTGCAGCAGTTCGAGATTTGGCTCCGAACGCAGGCCGATCTCCTGAACGCTTGACGGGACAGCCGGCTCGACGACGAGCCGGCTGTAACGCTCGATTTCCGGAATAACCAGCGGCACGACGCCGAGCGCCAGTATGGTCTGCGCGCAGGCCCAGCCGAGCGCGGCGATGCGGGGGCCTCCTTGCGGTGCGGCGGCTTGAGCAAGCGTCATTGGCCAGCCGCCTGCAAGCACCCCGCCGCCGATGCCCGCGCCCGCTGCGAGAAGCGCGCGGCGAGACAGCTTGTAGTCGGAGAGTGAATTCTTGCTCATGGGGTGCGGCTCGGGAACGGCTTGCGGCGAGGCTGCGAGAGACGGGAGTTATGACATACCTTCATATGCCATAGCTTCATATGCTCTGTCTTTCCATGCCCGGCCGCTGCCTTTCGCCTGCGGCTCGAAAGGCGCTGGCCAGCGCCTGCCCGATCGCCGCCCGCGCCTGCAGAGCATCGGCCACGACATTGCCCATGCGCAGGAACTCGTGGATCATGCCCGGATAGATATGCAGGTCGACCGAAACGCCGGCGGCGCGGAGCCTTGCTGCGTACTCACGCCCCTCGTCGACCAGAGGATCATATTCGGCAAGCACGATGAGCGCCGGAGGCAGCCCTGAGAGATCTTCCGCGGCCAGCGGCGCAAACCGCCAATCGTCGCGGTCTGAATCGTCGCGGAGATACTGCCCGAAGAACCAGTCGACGGTGCTTCGTTCCAGAAGATAGCCGGAGCCGTATCGTTCGTAGGAATTAGACGTTTGCCGGGAGCTCAGGCCGGGATAGGCGAGCACCTGGAGGACGGGCTGCGGCAGGTTTCGGTTCGCCCTTGCTTCGATGGCGAGCGCCGCGGCGAGCGTTCCGCCAGCGCTATCGCCGCCAACGGCGACGCGGCCGGCATCTAGTCCCGCAGCAGGTCCCTCGCGGCCGATCCAGGCCAGCGCATCGAGCGCATCCTCGAACGCGGTCGGAAACTTGTGCTCCGGCGCAAGCCGATAGCCGACCGACAGCACAGCCGCGCCGCTGTCTTCGGCGAGACCGCGGCACAATGGCTGATGTGAGTTCAGGCTTCCGACGACAAAGCCGCCGCCGTGCATATAGAGCAAGACCGGCGCCGGATTGCGACGGCTCGGCTCCTGCTTCGCGTAGAGCCGCGCGTCGATCGTGGCTCCATCGCGCGTCGGCAGCGCGAGATGGCGCTCATACGCGAGCGCCGGCGGATCGACATCGAGCAACGGTGAGAATGCATCGAAATCAGCGCGTGCCTGTACGGCCGTCAATTGCGGAAACGGAATGCGTGATCCGCTTTCGGTGCCGGCCTGCACCATCTCGAGCAGTGCGGCGATATCGGGATCAAGGCTCATGCGAATATTCACTCCGCAGGTTCCGGCACCGTGTCCTGCGACGCCGCCGATGCCGTCTCCGGCACGAGCAGGCCGCAGATCTCATCGAGCAAGCCGGCATCTTTGAGGATCGTGAAGTGGTTGTCTCCGACAACGCCGCGGTCAACGGCATCAGGCAGTTGCGTCTCCAGCCGATCGCGCTGCGTCAGGCGGCCCGACGTCCACCAGCACAATGGCTTGACCGCAAGACGGCGCGGCGGCGCGGCATTCTGCGTCAGGGACTTGAGGTGCCGGCCGACTGCGAAGGCTGCTGACAGGTCGTCGACACCAAGCAGTGTGTCGTCCGTCGATGCTCCCTCCCCCAATATCTGTGCGACCAGACGCCGGACGCTCTCGGATGTCTCCGGCATGCCTGCGGCCTCCGCTTCCTCTACATGCGAGCTGATACGAACGGCCGCGGCGTGCGGAAGAACGGCCGACAGCAATCCCGCGAGATCATCGGTCCAGTGGGCTGCCGTTTCTTGCCGATCTGATCCGCCGTGCTGCCGCAGCACAAAGCTGTCAACCATCAGGAGACAATCGACGCGTTCACCGCACCGTTCGAGCTCGGCTGCAACAAGCGTGACGAGAAGGCCTCCGAGCGACCAGCCGATCAAACTATAGGGACCGTTTGGCTGAACCTGCCTGATCTCGCTCGCATAGTCCGCCGCCATCGCTTCGAGCGACCGATCGCTCCACGAACTGTCGACCAGCATCCTGGACTGCAGCCCGATCACCTGCCGGCGTCCTTCGAGGCGGCGCGCCAGCGGCCCATAATCGAAAACAGTGCCGAAGCCGCCGTGTACAGAGAATACCGGATGCGCGCCATCAACCGCGGCATTCAGCGGCAGCAGCGCTGTCGGCGGCGGCGCAGCGGCGGGCTCCGGGGAAGCGTTATCCGCGAGCAGCGCGCGGATCGTCGGCTTCTGCAGGAGATCGCGCAGCTTGATCTCGATGCCAAACGTCTTGTCCTGCCGCAGCCGGGCCACGACCTTCAGGCTGAGAATCGAATTGCCGCCGAGCTCGAAGAAATTATCGGTGACGCCGACCTGCGGCAGCTTGAGGATGTCGGCCCACAGCCGCGCCATCGCGGTTTCGGCCGGCCCTTGCGGAGCCACGAAGCTTCGCCCAGCCGAGTCGGGGGCCGGCAGCGCGCGCCGGTCAACCTTGCCGCTCGACAATACCGGCAGCCGCTCAAGCACCATGATCCGTGCCGGCACCATATAAACAGGCAAGGTCTGCTTCAGGAACGAGGTCAATCTGTCGACCAGAGCCTCGGCATCATCTCCCGCTGCGTTCTTTGCCGCCTTCGGCGCGACATAGGCAACGAGTTGGTTTCCGGCTGCGCCCGCTAGCGCCACTACGGCGGCCTGTTCGATCTCCTCGTGACGAAGCAGGGAAGTCTGGATCTCGCCAAGCTCGATCCGGAAGCCGTTGACCTTGACCTGATCGTCGCTGCGGCCGAGATATTCGACGGTACCGTCCTCGCGCCAGCGCGCGAGGTCACCGGTCCGGTATAGCCGCCCGCCTGGCACCGCAGAGAATGGATCGGGCACGAAACGCTCGGCAGTCATGCCGGCCTTGCCGTAATAGCCGCGCGCCAGTCCGAAGCCGCCCAGATAGAGCTCGCCGGCGACACCGGCGGGAATGATATTGAGCGAACTATCGAGGATATACCCGCGGCGGTCGCCGACCGGCACCCCTATCGGCGCATACGGCGTCTCGCATTCGGATGCGCCATCGACCTTCCAGACCAGTGGCGTAATGACGGTCTCGGTCGGGCCGTAGCCATTGATCAGAATCCGGGGCTTCAGAACGCGCCTGACCTTGTCGAAGCCAGCTTTCGGCATCGCCTCGCCACCGAATGAGTAGAGCTTGACCGGCGGCGGATTGCCCACCTGCTCGACCGCCTCCGCGACCTGCTGCAGATAGGCCGGCGGCAATCCGATATGGCTGACACGATGCGCGTGCAGGTTCTCAACCGTTTGCTCCGGCGTCCACAATTCGGCGTCCCGCATCAAGAGACGCGCGCCATGCGACAAGACCGTCAGCCAGCGTTCATGGGCACCATCGAAGGCAAGCGACAGGAAGTGCAACTCGCACGAGCTCTCGTCGATCTCGTAAAGCCGGCCCGTGACATGACAGTGCATCGCGAGCGGCCCATGGGCGACGGCGACGCCTTTTGGTGTTCCCGTCGAACCGGACGTGTAGATCAGATAAGCGAGATTCTCGGGATGCAGCTCCGGTTGCGGCGCATGCTCCGGGCCGGCATCGAAATTGAACGTCGCAAGGGAGACTCTCTCGACACCCTCGATGCCTTCCCGGACATCGAGCTGTCCCGTCAGCAGGAACGAGATCCCGGCATCGCGCATGACAAAGGCGCGCCGCTCGGCCGGAATCTCCGGATCGAGCGGAACGTAGGCCCCGCCCGCCTTCAGTACGGCCAGCAGCGCGACCATCGTAGCCTCGGTTCGCTCGACCACGACGCCAACGCGCTGCTCAGGCTTCAACCCGCGGCCGATCAGGTGATGGGCAAGACGGTTGGCCCTGGTATCGATCGCCCCGAACGAGAGCGTTCTGCCGCCGATGGTAAGCGCTGTCCGTTCCGGATGACGCCGCGCGTGGGCGCTGATCGACTCGTGAACCAGCGGCAATGCGGCCGCCGACGTCGCGTGGCGATTGCAGTTTTCGGCGAGCGCGGCGTCGACCGCCGTGACCGGATCGATACTGCCGAGCAACGCCGACCCGTCGCACGTCAGCACTTCAAGCAGACGCTCGAACTGCGCCTTGATCTGCCCCGCCTGTGCCGCGGTGAAATGGCTCGGCATAGAGGTGTACTCGACCTGAAGCGTGTCCTCGACGAGCACCGACAGGTCCATCGGATAGTTCGTCACGTCGACATTCCTGAGGCCGCCGAACTGCAGCGAGCCGTCGCCCCGGTGCATGCTGCGCTCGATCGGATAGTTTTCGAACACGATGATGCTGTCGAACATCGCCTGACCGGCGCGGCCGGCCCAGCTCTGGATATCGTACAGCGGCGTATGCTCATAATCCCGGATCGCCGAATTGCGATCCTGAAACGCGCGCAGCCATTCTCCGACCGTGCTCGCGGACGGCGGCGTTTCGATCACGGGCAGCGTGTTGATAAAGAGCCCGAGCATCTGCTGCGATCCGTCGAGACTAGCCGGGCGGCCGGCAACCGTAACGCCAAACGTCACGGTCTGCTGGCCGGTATAGCGTTGCAGCAGCAACGCCCAGATGCCTTGAACGACGGTATTGAGCGTGATCCGCTCACGGCGCGCGAATGCTTTCAGCTCCGCGGTCGCCGTCTCTCCGAGCCGCGTGTAGCAGCGCTCGTGGCCGGATGCCTGGTGACGGCGGGCGCCGAAAGCGTCCGCCAGTTGCGTCGGCTCGTCGAAGCTCTTGAGCTGTTCGCGCCAGAAACGTTCGGCAGCCTTGGCGTCCTGCGCCAACAGCCAGGCGATATAGTCGCGGTAACGCATCGGGTTTGCTGCGGGAAAGCCGCCATAATAGCATTCCAGCACTTCCCCGACGAACCTTGCCGAACTCCATCCGTCCATCAGGATGTGATGATAGGTCCAGATCAGCCGATAGAGGTCGTCCTTGAGGCGCAGCAGCCGCACGCGCTGCAGCGGCGGCGTCGAGAGATCGAACTCGGCGGCGCGTTCGCCGGCAAGCGCCGCCGCAATCCGGTCCTCATTGATGGCTTGTCCGCGCCAGTCCTCCTGTTCGAACGGCGCGACGGCGTCGCGATAGACGGCTTGCAGCGGAGATCCGGCAAGCTCGCGCCACAGGAAGCCGGTCCGAAGCATCTGATGGCGAGCGGTCACCTCGCGCCATGCTCTCCCGAGGCGCTCCGCATCAAGTCCGCGGATTTCAACACTGACCTGGTTGACGTAAACGCCGCTGCCGGCATCGCGCAGGCTGTGGAATAGCATGCCCTGCTGCATCGGCGACAGCGGGTAGATGTCCTCGATGCGGCTCCAGTCCAGATCGAGCCGATCGAGCTGTTCACTGGTCAAACCCGACAGTGAGCCGCGCGCTGATGCCGGAGTGTCATTGTTCGGGCTGACGTCGCGGGACAACGCGGCCAATGCTTCGATCGTCTGGTGCCGGAAGACATCGCGCGGCTCGATCGATACGCCTTCGCGGCGCGCGCGGCTCACCATCTGCAGCGAGATGATCGAGTCGCCACCGAGCTCAAAGAAGTTGTCGGTGACGCCGATATTGGGCTGGCGCAGCAGATCGACCCAGATCGCGGCCAGCGCCGCTTCGGCTGGCGTACGCGGCGCGACGCGCTCGGTTGATGTCGCGAGCTGGTCCGGCGCGGGCAGCGCCTTGCGGTCGATCTTGCCGTTCGGCGTCAGCGGCAGCCGGTCCAGCACCACGATCCGTGCCGGCACCATATAATCCGGCAGCAGCGACGACAGCGCGGTCTTGAGAGCTGTCCCGTCCAGCGACGTTTCACCGCTGACATAGCCGACGAGCTGGCGGGCAGCGCCGAGCTCGCGCGCCACCACCACCGCCGATCGCACGCCAGCCTGCGCCAACAGCCGCGCCTCGATCTCGCCGAGCTCGATCCGAAAACCGCGGATCTTCACCTGGTGGTCGGCGCGGCCGATATATTCGATCACGCCATCGGCGCGCCACCGCGCCACGTCGCCGGTGCGGTAGAGCCGCGCGCCTGGCGGGCCAAACGGATCGGGGATGAAGCGCTCCGCGGTCAGTGCGCCGCGCCGCCAGTAGCCGCGCGCCAGGCCCGCGCCGCCGATATAGAGCTCGCCCGCGACGCCAACCGGCGCGAGGTTGAGGTCGTTGTCGAGGATATGCAGCGTGGTGTTGCCGATCGGGCCGCCCAGCACCGGACGATCGTCCTTGGCATCGAGGCGATGGCGGGCCGACCACACCGTGGTCTCGGTCGGGCCGTACAGGTTCCAGACTTCGCCGGCCTGCGCCACCAGCCGCCGCGCCAGATCCGGCGGCAAGGCCTCGCCGCCGCACAGCACGCGGCAGCTTGGGGGCAGTGATGGGCCGTCATGATCAAGCAGCATCCGCCAGGTCGAGGGCGTCGCCTGGATCATCGTGACGCCGTGCTTCGCCACTATCGCCTTGAGGCGCGAGGGATCATGCGCGGCGGCGCGATCGGCCAGCACCACGCATGCCCCGAGCGTCAGCGGCAGCCACAGTTCCAGCACCGCGATGTCGAACGACAGCGAGGTCAGGCCAAGCACACGATCTTCGCGCGTAAGGCCCGGCCGCTCCGCCATGGTTGCCAAAAAGTTCGTCACGGCGTCATGGCGGACCATCACGCCCTTGGGCAGGCCGGTCGAGCCCGAGGTGTAGATCACATAAGCGAGGTTCTCGGGATGGACGGCGACGCCGAGATTCGCCGCATCACCGCTCTCGCCACCTCCGTGCTGCTGCTCGTCGAGCAACCACGCCTCGGCATCGGTCTCCTCCAGCACCGGAGCGAACTGTTCCAACAGCATCCGCTGCGTCAGCACCAGCGCCGCGCCGCTGTCGCGCATCATGTGCGCCAGCCGCTCTGCCGGATAGTCCGGATCGAGCGGCAGATAGGCCCCGCCCGCCTTCAATACCGCGAGCAGCGCGACCATGATCTCGACGCCGCGCTCCAGCGCCAGCCCCACCACCGCGTCGGTTCCGACGCCGCGATCACGCAGCCGCCACGCCAGCCGATTGGCGCGCACGTTCAACGCGCGATAACTCAGCTCCTTATCGCCAAACACCAGCGCAACAGCGTCCGGAGATTGACCGACCTGCGCCTCGAACTGCTCGACAATTCCCCGGCGCGGCTCATCGCGGCGCGTGTCGTTCGTCCGGGAGAGTAGCGCATCATCAGCCGGATCGCTGGCCGCGATCATGCCGACGGGCCGATCGGCATCGATACTCAACGCGTCCATCAACTGCACAAAAGTGCACTGCAGCCGCGCGATCTGCGCCTCATCAAAATGCCTGCGCTGATAGTTGAAGACCAGCCGCAGCCGGTCATCGAGGCCGATGCTGGCGAACAGCGGATAATTGCTGGTCTCGACGATCCTGGTCTCGCCGACACGGATCTGTCCATCTTTCCCCATCAGCGCGTGGTCGACCGGGTAATTCTCAAACACCAGGATGCTGTCGAACAGCGGCCGCCCAGGACGTCCCGCCAGGCGCTGAATCTCGTAGAGCGGCGTCCAGCCGTATTCGCGCAAGGTCAGATTGCGATCCTGCAAGTGACGCAGCCATGCGCCGACTTTCTGCTGCGGACCGACATCGTCGATAACAGGCAAGGTGTTGATGAACAGGCCCACCATGTCCTCTGCGCCGGCCAATTCCGGCGGCCTGCCTGATACGGTGACGCCGAAGCAAACCGTTCCCTGCCCCGTATATTGCCGTAGCAGTTGCGCCCAAGCCGCTTGCACGAGCGTGTTCAGCGTCACACGCTCGCGCGCAGCAAATTGCTGCAGACGTTCAGTCGCCGCAACATCCAGCTCCAGCGTGAGCATGCCGTGACCGGGCGACTCCGCATCTGCATGTTCGGTCGGACCACCTGCCAGGAAGCTCGGTTCTTCCAGCTTTGCCATGGCATTGCGCCAGAACGCCGCCGATGCATCGCCGTCCCGGCTCTGCAGCCAACCGATGTAGTCGCGATAGCGACGCTGCAATGCAGGCAGCCGGCCGTCGCCATTGTGCTGCATCACCTCGGCGATCAGCCGCGCCGAGCTCCATCCGTCGAGAAGGATGTGATGGTGCGTCCAGATCAGCCAATGACGATTTTCTCCGAGCCGGATCAACCGCACCCGCTGCAGGGGCGGCTTCGACAGGTCGAACCCTTCGACCCGTTCACGCAGCGAAACTTCGCCCAGCGCAGCCTCCAACTGGGACGGCTCGGACGCCGCGGCTCGCGCGCGCCAGTCCTCCTCGACGAACGGCACCTCAGCCCGACGATAGACGATCTGTTGCGGCGAGCCTGCCAGGTCGCGCCAGACGAAGCCCGTTCTCAGCACCGCATGGCGATCGCTGACCGCCTGCCAGGCGCGATGGAGCTTTCCGGCATCGAGGCCGCGCACTTCCGCAGCGACCTGATTGACGTAAAGCCCACTCTCGCCGTCGTGCATGGCATGGAACAGCATGCCCTGCTGCATCGGCGACAACGGATAGATGTCCTCGATCTCTCGCCAATCCAACTCCAGCCTGTCGAGATCGGCCTGGCCAAGTCCTGACAGTGCCACGTCCGACGGCGTCACGCCGCAGGCGCCGCTGGTGCAGTGATCGACCAGTTCGCGCAGCGCCGCTTCGTACAGCCCAGCCAGTCGCTCGATCGTCTCGCGCCGATAGCGCTTGCGACCGAAGCCGAACGAAAGCCGCAACTGGCCTTCGCGCACGGTGCCGTTCACGCTGAGCCAGCGCCGCAACGGGCTCGATGCGTCACGCGAGGGGCCCGCGCTCTCCGATGCCATGGCGAACAATGCCGCGTCTTCAACGCCGCCGTCGATCTGGCCGAGATAGTTGAAGGCAAGCTTCGGCTCGGCAATGTCAGCCAGCGCCGCGCGCTGCTCTTCGGAGCCGAGATAGCGCAATACGCCATAACCGAGTCCCCGGCCGGGAATGCCGCGAAGTTCCTCCTTCACGGTCTTGATGAGTGACGAGGGGTCCTGTGACCCGCCAGCCAGCCGCACGGGAAACGCGGTGGTGAACCAGCCGACGGTGCGCGAGATATCGAGATCGCCGAACAGGTCCTCGCGGCCGTGGCCTTCCAGCTCGACCAGCACATCGTCCTGTCCGCTCCATTGCCAGACAGCGCGTGCAAGGCCGGCGAGAAGAAGATCGTTGATCTGCGTACGATAGGCGGCCGGCGCGTCCATCAGCAGGCGCTGCGTCAATTCCCGCTCGAACGTGAGCAAGACTTCATCGGCATCGGCGACATAGTCGGTGCCGCCATGGTCGTCATCGCAGGGAATATCCGCATCCGCACGGCGATCGATCCAATAAGACAATTCAGTCGCCAGTTCGGGCGATGCTGCATAATCTTGCAGCCGCTTGCCCCACACGGCATAGGGGTGGCTCTTCGGCGGAAGCGCAACCGCCGCGTCGCCGTTCACTAGCTGCGCATAGGCGGCGGCGACGTCTTCCAGCAGAATCCGCCACGACACGCCGTCGACCACCAGATGATGGATCACGATCAGAAAACGCTGAGTGCCATCGGCGACGTCGATCCCGACCGCCCGCAGCAGCGGTCCCCTCGATATCGAAAGGCTTGCCTGCACTGATGCCGCCAACGCCGTCACGGCTTCCCCGTCGGCCGCGCTTCGTATCCAAAGTAAATCGCCGGCGGCGGGCGCGGCACCATGCGCCGCGCGCCACGTTCCTTCGGTTTCCTCGAAGCGAAGCCGCAGCGCGTCATGATGGTCGATCACGGCTGCCATCGCGCGCCGCATCATTTCCCAATCCAGACGATCCCTCGGCCGCAGCAGCACGGCCTGGTTCCAGTGATCGCGCTCTCCGGCGTCCTCTGCAAAGAACCGCGCCTGGATCGGCAGCAATGTGTGCGGGCCAATGACCTGCCCCTGATCGGCGAGCGCCTCGCTGCGCTGCTCGGCACGTGCGGCGAGCGCCAGCGCTTCGAGCGTCTGATGCTGAAACACATCGCGCGGTTCGATCAGGTAACCGGCGCGGCGGGCCCGGCTCACCATCTGCAGCGAGATGATCGAATCGCCGCCGAGCTCGAAGAAATTGTCGGCAAGGCCCACAGCAGGACGGCCGAGCAGTTCGGTCCAGATCGCCGCGAGCGCCAGTTCGGCCGGCGTATGCGGTGCCTCGTACTGCGCAACCGTGGACGCGGCGTCGAGCGCCGGGAGTGCGTGCCGGTCGATCTTGCCGTTCGGCGCCAGCGGCAGCCGCTCCAGCACTGCGATCCGCGACGGCATCATGTAATCAGGCAGAACGGCCGACAGCGCCGTCCGCAAGACCTGTTCCTCCAGTTCACTCGCGCCGCTGACGTATCCGACGAGCTGGCGGCCTAATCCGACCTCGCGCGCCACCATCACCGCGGCGCGGACACCAGGCTGCTCGAGCAGCCGTGCCTCGATCTCTCCGAGCTCGATGCGGAATCCGCGGATCTTGATCTGGTGATCGGACCGCCCGATATACTCGATCGCGCCGTCGGCGCGCCAACGCGCCAAATCACCCGTTCGATATAGCCGCGCGCCAGGGCGGCCGAAGGGATCGGGAAGGAAGCGTTCCGCCGTCAGCGCCCGGCGTCGCCAGTAGCCCCGCGCCAGCCCTGCTCCACCAATGAACAATTCACCGGTCACGCCGGCCGGCACCATGTTCAGGTCGGTATCGAGGATACGTGTGACCGTACCCGGGATCGGCCGTCCGATCGGCACCCGCGCCGCGCCATCGTCACGACAGTTCCAGTACGTGGCATTGATCAGGGCTTCGGTCGGACCGTAGCGATTATCGAAACGCACATTGGGAAACGCTGCGAGCACACGCGCCTTCAACTCCGCCGACAAGGCTTCGCCGCCGGCAAATAGCCGCCTCAAGCTGACGCAGCGTTTCGCTTCGGGCTCGGCAGCAAAATGCTCGAGCATCTGCGGCACGAAATGCAACGTCGTCACGTCGTGAGCGACGATGGCATCGACCAGCAGCCGCGGCTCCCGATGCGCTCCCGTCGCTGCGATCGCAAGCCGTGCGCCGGTCGCGAGCGGCCACAGGATCTCCCAGACCGAGACGTCGAAGCTGAACGGCGTTTTCTGCAGCAAGGTCTCGCCGGCATCGAGGCGATACTCCGCCTGCATCCAGCCAAGCCGCGCGGCCAGCGCACCGTGCGAGCAGGCCACGCCCTTGGGCAAGCCGGTCGATCCTGACGTGTACATCACATAGGCCAGGCCGTCCGGATGCAGCGTCACGTCGAGATTGCGGACCGGCTCTCCTGCCCAAGTCTCCCTTTCTCTTTCTATAGCCCAGGCTTCAACGGACACGTTCGCAATTACGGGCGCGAGACGATCCAGCAGCCGGCCTTGCGTCAGCACCAGCGCAGCTCCGCTGTCGCGCAGCATATGCAGAAGACGGTCCGGCGGATAATCGGGATCGAGCGGCAGATAGGCTCCGCCGGCTTTCAGCACGGCGAGAACACCGACGATCAGCTCGACGCTGCGCTCCAGTGCGAGCCCGACCAACCGGTCGCGGCCGATGCCATGGCCTTGCAACCGTCGCGCCAGACGATTGGCGCGAGCGTTCAGCTCCTCATAGCTGACCTGCTGGTCGCCAAATACCAACGCAATCGCGGATGGCGAAGCAGCCGCCCGAGCCTCGATCTGAGCAACGATACTGTCGCCAACATTCGGCGCCTTGGCAAAGCCACCGCTCCAGCCGAGCACCTTCCGCGTCTCATCGGCATCGAGCCCGCTGAGTTCACCCAGCGGTCGGGAAGCATCCGCGACGATCTCGGCAAGGAGCCGCGACAGCGTGAGCTGCAGATATCTGACCTGGCCTTCATCGAACCGGGCTCGGTCGTAGCGGAAGCCGAGATTGACCCCGTCGGTCTTGGCGAACACCGCCACCGTCAGCGCATAGTTGGTAATCGAGACCTGCTCGACCCGCCCGAAGCGGCGACCGCTTTCGTTCTCGCCGCGCAAGGCCTGGTCGATCGGATAGTTCTCGAACACCAGGATATTGTCGAACAGCGGCCGACCGGATCGTCCGGCGAGGCGCTGGATCTCGTAGAGCGGCATCCAGCCGTGATCGCGCAGCTCGATGTTGCGTTCCTGCAGGTCCCGCAGCCATGCACCAACATCGGTTTGCGGATTTGCCCGATCCACAACCGGCAGGGTGTTGATGAACAGGCCCACCATGTCCTCGGACCCGCCGATCTCTGCCGGCCTGCCCGATACCGTCGCACCGAAGCAGACCACGCGCTGACCGGTATGACGGCGCAACAATTGCGCCCATGCGCCCTGCAACAGGGTGTTCAGCGTGACGCGCTCGCGCCTTGCAAATGCGTGCAGCTTTGCCGTCAGATCGGCAGTGAGAAGCAGGTCGAGCGAACCATGGCCGGACGCGCCGGTGGATGCAGGTCCTCCCAGCGTATCCACCAGGAAACTCGGCTCATCCAGTTCCGCCAATGCCGTGCGCCAGAACGTCCCGGACACGTCGCGGTCCTGCCGTTGCAGCCAGGCGATGTAGTCGCGGTAGCGGCCCTGCACGGCAGGTAAACGATGGCCGCGTTCATGTTGCAGTATCTCGGCCACCAGCCGCGCCGAACTCCAGCCGTCCAGCAGGATATGATGATGCGTCCAGATCAGCCAGTGACGGCTTTCGTCAAGCCGGATCAGGCGCACGCGCTGCAACGGCGCCTGCGACAGGTCGAATCCCCTAGCGCGCTCGGCCTGCGACGCCTTCGCCAGCGCCGCATCGAGTTCGCCGCAGTCCATGGCTGCGGCCTGCTCGCGCCAGTCTTCTTCCACGAATGGCAGCGTCACATGGCGATATACCACCTGCTGTGCCGCGCCTGACAGCTCGCGCCAGGCAAAGCCGGTTCGCAGCACCGCATGACGCGCGCCCACCTCGTGCCAGGCTGCACGCAACCTGCCGGCATCGAGACCTCGCACTTCGAGACCTACCTGGTTGACGTAATTGCCACTTTCTCCGTCGCGCAGCGCATGGAAAAGCATGCCCTGCTGCATCGGCGACAGCGGATAGATGTCTTCGATATCGCGGCAATCGATCGTCGCGCCCAGGAGATCGAGATCGGCTTGCCTCAAATTCGACAATGCGAAGTCCGACGGCGTGATGCCGCGGGCGCCACTTGTGCAATGGTCGACGAGTTCTCTCAGCGCCGCGGCATAATGCTCTGCGAGGCGTTCGATCGTGGCTCGCCGGTAACGCCTGCGGCCGTAGCTGAACGACAGCCGTAGCTGGCCTTCCCGCACCTGGCCGTTGATGCTCAGCCAGCGGCCAAGCGGCGCGCTGTCGCTGCGCGACGGCCCGGCGCTCTCAGGAGCGATCCTGAACGGTGTGCCCTCACCCACGCTGGAATCGAACTGGCCGAGATAGTTAAAAACGATGCGCGGCTCGGGCAGCGCGGCAAGCGCATGGCGCTGCGCCTCGGTGCCGAGATAGCGCAATATGCCGAAGCCCAACCCGCGGGCGGGAATCGCCCGAAGCTCTTCTTTAACGGATTTGATCAGGGAAGCATCATCGCCGGAGCCGCCCGGCAAGCGCACCGGGAAAGCGGTGGTGAACCAGCCGACCGTGCGGGAAATATCCACCCCAGAGAAGATGTCCTCGCGGCCGTGCCCTTCGAGTTCGACGACAACGTCCTCAATTCCGCTCCAGCGCGATACCGCCCGCGCCAATGCCGCCAGCAGCAGATCGCTGACCTGGGTCCGGTAGGCGGACGGCGCTTCCTTGAGCAGCCGCGTCGTTAGCCCGGCATCGAATGCCAGCAGGATTTCCTCGCCCTCAGCAACCCGGTCGACACCATCATGATCGTCGTCGCACGGCAGATCGACGCGCGATCCCCGTTCGAGCCAATAGGGCAATTCGGCAGACAGCTCATCTGTGCCGCTATGTGCCTGCAAGCGCACGCCCCAGGATGCATAGGACCGGCTCCTCGCCAGCGCGATCGACGCTGCGCCTTGCTGAAACTGCCCGTAGGCCGCAGCAAAGTCTTCGAGCAGCACGCGCCATGATACGCCGTCGATGACGAGATGGTGCACGACGATAAGAAGCCGCTGGCTGCCGTCGGCGAGATCCATGCCGACGACGCGCAACAGCGGACCTGCCAGCGACAGGCTCGCCTGGGCGGCGGAAGCGGCGGCCGTTACCTCGGCTGCATCGCGGATGCCGCTCCGGATCCACAACAACTCCGAAGCTGCCGGCGCGGCGCCATAGGTTGCGCGCCAAGCGCCATCGACTTCCTTGAAGCTAAGACGCAGGGCGTCGTGACGCGCGATAACAGCGGCGACCGCGCGCTCAACGCTCGCCCAATCCAGCCGCGCCTTCGGCATCAACAGGACGGCCTGATTCCAGTGATGACGCTCGCCGGCATCCTCGCTGAAGAATCGCACCTGGATCGGCAACAGCAGATGTTCGCTGCCCTCGAGGTCTCTCTCGGGAGCCGCCGCTTCCACCGACCGCTCAATGCGCGCGGCCCGCGCCAGCTCCTGCAAGGTCTGGTGCCGGAAAACGTCACGCGGTTCGATCACGAGGCCCGCCTGCCGGGCGCGGCCGACCAGTTGCAGCGAGATGATGGAATCGCCGCCGAGTTCGAAGAAATTGTCGTCAACGCCAATGAGCGGCTGACCAAGCAGCTCGGCCCAGATCGCGGCAAGCGTCGCCTCGGTCGCGGTGCGCGGCGCGACATGTGCGGCCGTTGCAGAGGGCATCTCGGGCGCCGGCAGCGCTCCGCGGTCCACCTTGCCGTGCGCGGTGAGCGGCAGCCGCTCAAGCTTCACGATACGGCCCGGCACCATGTAATCGGGCAGTTCGTCTGAAAGTGCCGCGCGCATTGCCGCTTCATCGAACGTGCCCTCGCCGGCGACATAGCCGACCAGTTGGCTGGTTACGCCGGCTTCGCGGGCAACGACCACCGCCGATCGCACGCCCGGCTGGCGCATCAGCCACGCCTCGATCTCGCCGAGCTCGATCCGGAAGCCGCGGATTTTCACCTGGTGATCGGAGCGCCCGACATACTCGATCACGCCATCGGGGCGCCATCTCGCCAAATCGCCGGTGCGATACAGCCGCGCGCCCGGCGCACCAAAGGGATCGGGGATGAATCTCTCGGCCGTCAGTCCGGCGCGCCGCCAATAACCTCGCGCCAGTCCCTCGCCGCCAATGAACAATTCGCCGGTTACGCCAACCGGCACGATGTTCAGGTCCCCATCCAGAATATAAGCCGAGCGGCGTCCCACGGGACGGCCGATGGGCGCATAGTTGCCCTCGATCTCTTCGCTGGCATCGACCTTCCAGACCAGCGGCGTCACGACGGTTTCAGTCGGGCCGTAGCCGTTGATCAATGTCCGCGGCTTGAGCGCGCGCTTGACCTTGTCGAAGCCTGCCTTCGGCATGGCCTCGCCGCCGAACGAGTAAAGCCCGACCGGCGGCGGATCGCCGCGCCACGCCGCAAAGTCGGCGAGCTGCTGCAAATAGGCCGGCGGAAAGCCCGCATTGGTAACGCGCTGCTCGCGCAGAACGTCCAGCGTCTGTTCGGCCGACCAAAGGTTCTCGTCGCGCATCACGAGCGCCGCGCCGCAAGTCAGCGCGGTCCAGAGCCGCTCATGGGCGCCGTCGAACGTAAAGGACAGGAAGTGCAATTCGCGCGAATGCCGGTCCATGTGGTAGAGTCCGGCGGTCACCTCGCAATGCATCGCAAAGGGCCCATGCTCGACGGCTACTCCCTTCGGGATGCCGGTGGAGCCCGAGGTGTAGATCACATAGGCAAGGCTTGTTGCTTCGACGGCAATGCCGGGATCGCTCTGCGGCTCTTGGCCGAGATCGTTCGCGTCGAGCGGGACCGCCGTGATCGCTGACGGAAGCGCAGTGAGTGCCGAGCCTTCCAAATCAACCAGCACGAAGCGCGCGCCGGCGTCGTGCATGGTTCCGACCTGTCGTTTTGCCGGATGCTCGGGATCGAGCGGCAGATAGGCCGCGCCGGTCTTCAATATAGCCAGCAAGGCTGCAACGAGCGATGGCGAGCGCCGCGCCGAGATGCCGACCAGATCGGCAGGACTGACGCCCAGGCGGATCAGACGATGTGCGAGCCGATTGGCGCGACGGTCAAGCTCGGCATAGGAGATCACATCGTCGCCAAAGATGAGCGCCGGCGCGTCAGGCGTTTCCGTGGCCAGCCGCGCGACCGTTTGGTGCACCGGCGTAAACGGCGCGCCCATCCCGGCACCCCCGCAGTTCCACTCGCGCAGCGTGGCCACTTCCTGCGCGGAAAGCAGTGCCATGCCGGCGACCGACTGCGCGCCGTCCTCAACCATCGTGTTCAGGATCGTGATCCAATGCGACGCAAGGCGTTCGATCGTCGCCGGCTCGAACAGCGCGGTCGCATAGGTAAAGATCGCGCGGATTTCCCCTGCTGGTCCCTCTTCGCTGTCGAGCGCCAGGTCGAACTTGACCGTGTCGACTTCGGCGTCGATCTTCTCGATCTGCAGACCGGTACGGTCGGGCGGATTGTCCGACACGCGCCGACGCTGATGATTGTAGAGCACCTGAAAGAGTGGGTTCTGGCTCAGGCTGCGCTTGGGTTGCAGGATTTCCAGCAACCGCTCGAACGGAAGGTCCTGGTTCTCCTGGGCTTCGATCGTGGCCGAATGAACGGATGCGATGAAGTCAGCGATCGTCGCGCGACCATCGAGCTGCGTGCGTAGCACCTGGGTGTTGACGAACAGCCCGATCACGCCGTGCGTCTCGTCGCGGTGGCGATTGGCGACCGGCACGCCGACGCTGATGTCGGACTGGCCGGTGTAGCGATAGAGCAGCAGTTTGAAGCTCGCCAGCAGGACGACGAACAGCGTGGTCTGATGCCGGCGCGCCACCGCGCGCAAGCCCTCGGCGAGCGCCGGATCGAGCGCCATGCGGAGCGCGGCGCCGGCGAGATCGAGAACCGCCGGCCGCGCCCGATCGATTGGAAGCTGCAGCGCCGCCGGATCCTTTAAGCGCGCCGTCCAGTAATTGACCTGGCGCTCGCCATCGACGGCGCTCATCCAGAGCCGCTGCCAACAGGCATAGTCGGCATATTCAATATCAGGCTCCGGCAAGACCGGCGCCTCGCCGCCTGCGAATGCCGCGTATAAGCGCCAGAACTCGTCGACCAGCACGCCCATCGACCAGCCATCGGCCACGATGTGATGCAGGCTGACGACAAGGAGATGGTCGTCTTGTTCCAGCCTCAGCAGCGCGGCGCGCATCAGCGGGCCGGCTTCGAGATCGAACGGCAGCGATCCTTCCTGCCGCGCCAGCAGATACGCCTGTTGCTCGCTGTCATCGCCATCGAGCGCTACATGCCGCAACGCGAACGGTTGCGGGTCGAGCACGACCTGCTCGGCTTCCTTGCCCTGCTGCCGGAACACCGTACGAAGCGCGCTGTGACGGGCGACCAGCGCATCGAAGGCCTGCTGCAGGGCGTGCCGCTGGAGCTGCCCTCGCACCCGTACCGTCGCCGATATGTTGTAGGCGGCGCTATCCGGATCCATCCGCCACAAGAACCAGAGGCGCGATTGCGCAAAGGAAAGCGGTGCCCGCGTTTTCTCCTGACGCGCAATCGGCAGCATGGCGAGATTGACGCCCTTCGCCGCGAGCTGCGTCAGGAACGCTTGTTGCTTGCTGGCATCAAGGCGCATCAAGCGTCGTGAGATGTCACGAAGCTGCTGCTTCTGCGTGGCGGCGATATCACTCATCGGAAAGTTCGACTTCCTTCAACATGTCGAGCATCGCGGCGATGTCGTCGCTGCGCTTGTCGACCTGAATCTCCGGGGCAAGCGCAGCAGCCATCGTCTCGATGGTCGTCATTTCAAACAGGCGGTTCAGCGGCAGGTCGTGACCGAGATCGCGCTTGATGCGGCTGACGAGCTGGACGGCGGTGAGAGAGTCGCCGCCGAGCTCGAAGAAATTGTCGGTGACGCCGACATTGGGCTGGCGCAGCAGATCGGCCCAGATCGCGGCGAGCGCCACTTCGGCCGGCGTGCGCGGTGCCACGCGCTCGGTTGATGTCGCGAGCTGGTCCGGGGCGGGCAGCGCCTTGCGGTCGATCTTGCCGTTCGGCGTCAGCGGCAGCCGGTCCAGCACCACGATCCGCGCCGGCACCATGTAGTCCGGCAGCAGCGACGACAGCGCGGTCTTGAGAGCTGTCCCGTCCAGCGACATTTCACCGCTGACATAGCCAACGAGCTGGCGGGCAGCGCCGACCTCGCGCGCCACCACCACCGCCGACCGCACGCCAGCCTGCGCCAACAGCCGCGCCTCGATCTCGCCGAGCTCGATCCGAAAACCGCGGATCTTCACCTGGTGGTCGGCGCGGCCGATATATTCGATCACGCCGTCGGCGCGCCACCGCGCCACGTCGCCGGTGCGGTAGAGCCGCGCGCCTGGCGGGCCGAACGGATCGGGGATGAAGCGCTCCGCGGTCAGCGCGCCGCGCTGCCAGTAGCCGCGCGCCAGGCCCGCGCCGCCGATATAGAGCTCGCCCGCAACGCCAACCGGCGCCAGGTTGAGGTCGTTGTCGAGGATATGCAACGTGGTGTTGCCGATCGGGCCGCCCAGCACCGGACGATCGTCCTTGGCATCGAGGCGGTGGCGGGCCGACCACACCGTGGTCTCGGTCGGGCCGTACAGGTTCCAGACCTCGCCGGCCTGCGCCACCAGCCGCCGCGCCAGGTCCGGCGGCAAGGCCTCGCCGCCGCACAGCACGCGGCAACTCGCGGGTAGCAGTTGGCCATCGTCATGATCGAGCAGCATCCGCCAGGTTGACGGCGTCGCCTGGATCATGGTGACGCCGTGCGTCACCACTATCGCCTTGAGCCGCGACGGATCATGCGCAGCCGCGCGATCCGCCAGCACCACGCATGCTCCGCGCGTGAGCGGCAGCCACAGTTCCAGCACCGCGATGTCGAACGACAGTGAGGTCAGGCCGAGCACGCGATCCTCGCGCGTAAGGCCCGGCCGATCCGCCATCGTCGCCAGAAAGTTTGTCACCGCATCATGGCGGACCATCACGCCCTTGGGCAGGCCGGTCGAGCCCGAGGTGTAGATCACATAAGCCAGGCTTTCGGGGTGGACCACGACATCAAGATTGCCGCCGTCACCGCCCTCGCCATCTTCGTGCTGCTTCTCGTCGAGCAGCCACGCCTCGGCGCCGGTCTCCTCCAGCACCGGCGCAAACTGATCCAGCAGCGCCCGTTGCGTCAGCACCAGCGCCGCACCGCTGTCGCGCAGCATGTGCGCCAGCCGCTCCGCCGGATAGTCCGGATCGAGCGGCAGATAGGCCCCGCCCGCCTTCAATACCGCGAGCAGCGCGACCATGATCTCGACGCCGCGCTCCAGCGCCAGCCCCACCACCGCGTCGGTTCCGACGCCGCGATCACGCAGCCGCCGCGCCAGCCGATTGGCGCGCACGTTCAACGCGCGATAACTCAGCTCCTTATCGCCAAACACCAGGGCAACAGCGTCCGGAGATTGATCGACCTGCGCCTCGAACTGTTCGATAAACGAGCGGTCCCGTGGATATTGTGCCTGCGTCCGATTCCACGTCTCCAGCAAAAGCTGACGCTCTTCGTCAGGCAGAACATCCAGTTGCCGCACCGGAGAGCGAGGCGCGCGCTCCAGCACCTCCGCCATCTGATCGAGCGCCTGCTGCATCAAGGCGCAGATGCGATCGGCCGAGAGCGGATGGACGACTTGAGCGGTCAAGCCGAGCGCCTGACCATAATCCTCGACCGCCATCATCAAGGGATAGTTCGTACGCTCTTCGCCGCCGAGCCACTCGATGCCCTTCAGGCCTGCGCCGCCCTGCCCCGTGGACGAAGCCTCCGGCATGGCGTTGTGCCGGTAATTCAGGATCGAACTGAACAGGGACGCGGGCGCGGCGACACCGCTGCATCGCTGCGCGAGCGCCAGCGAGGCATGTTCATGTGCCATCAGCTCGGCCAACCTTGCGTGAGCATGACGAACGCTGTCTTCAACCGCGCTGTCATCGAGATCAAGCCGCAGCGGCAATGTATTGATGAACAGCCCCATGGTGCGGTCGCCGCCGGCGCCCGCATGCATTCGGCCGAACAGAACCGTGCCGAACACGACGTGCTCACGCGCGCTGCTTCGCGCCACTACCTGACCCCATGCGAGATGGCAGAGGCTGGCAAGGCTAACCCCCAGCCGCCGTGCCAGAGCGCGGAGCCGTGCATTGAGCTGCTCCGGAAGCGTTCGCCGCGTTTCCGCCACGCCGCCACCGTCGCCATGCACGCGATCCAGCCCAAACGGCGTGGTCGGCTCATCGATATCAGACAGCATGCTTCGGAAGAAGCGCTCGTGCTCCGCAATAGCTGCCGATCCACGCGACTGCGCCACCAGATTCCGGAACGGATAGGGAGCCGGAAGCTCATGACCGCGTCCGGACAATATTTGCTGCACTTCCTCGTGCATCACTTCCAGAGTGGAGTGATCGCCGATCATATGATGCAGCAACACCAAAAGCAGCCAGCGCTCCTCGCCGGGATCGCGCGCGACCGCAAATCGCAACAGCGGCGCCTTGCCAAGATCGATCCGATGGCGGCGCGGATCGAAACGCCGCGCAAGCTGCTCATGCGCCGGGCTCTCGCGGTCCAGCACGACCTCGGTGATGACTACAGAAGCTCGCCGCCAAACCACCTGCGCCGGAGCTGATAGCCCCTCCCATGCAATGGACGTGCGGAGAATATCGTGCCGGTCGATGACCTGCTGAACGGCGGCGAGATAACGGTCGATCAGGTCGCGGCTTGCGAACGCCATCTGGCCGACCAGCAGATACGGGTCGCCCTGCTTCGACAGCAGATGGTGAAACAGGATGCCATCCTGTAGCGGTGACAGGCCGTAGATATCCTGGATGTTGGCGATGCCGCCGGGCACGTTGGCCACGATGCTGTCGATGTCGGATTGCTTCAACGCGATCAACGGCAGCAGCTCAGGCGTAATCGCCGTCGTCTGCGGCGTGATCAGATTGGCCGGAACAGCCGCGCCGACGCCGCCATTGAGGCTGGCGGCGAAATCGGCGAGCACGGGATTGGCGAACAGCGCGCGCACATCGGCGCTCAGCGAATGCCGCTGCAAGCGTTCCAGCATGCGGACCGCAAGCAGCGAGTGGCCGCCCAGTTCAAAGAAGTGATCGTTGCGTCCGATACGATCGACGCCGAGCAGCTCGGTCCAGATCCTTGCGACGACCTCCTCGGTCTCCCCTTGCGGCGGCTCGAAACTGCGCCTTGCAAAGGCATCATCCTCCGGCGCGGGCAGCGCCCTGCGATCGACCTTGCCGTTCGGCGTCAGCGGCAGTGTGTCCAGGCGCACGAACGCCGACGGCACCATGTAGTCCGGCAAGCGCTCACGGAGGTGATTGCGCATCGCAGCCGCAAATTCACCGGCATCACGCTTCACGCCGTCGTCCTTCGTGGCCACATAGGCGACCAGCCGGGGGTCACCGCTGCGATCCTGAAGCGCCAGCACCACCGCGTCGGTCACGCCGGTGTGCTCATTAAGGCGAAACTCGATCTCGCCCAATTCAATGCGGAAGCCGCGGATTTTTACCTGATGATCGTTGCGGCCGAGGAACGCGATGTTGCCGTCCGGCAGGTAACGTCCGAGATCGCCGCTGCGATACATTCGCGCGCCAGTAACGCTACTGAAGGGATCGCGCACGAAACGTTCCGCCGTCAGGTCGGCGCGATTGAGATAGCCGCGAGCGACCCCTGCCCCGCCGATATAGATTTCGCCGGTCGCCCCGAGCGGAACGGGCGCAGCGAACCTGTCCAGCAGATAGATTCGCGTATTGGGAAGCGGACGACCGATTGGGACGACATCGCCATCAAACCCCGCCGGCCGCAGCCAACTGGTAGCGCAGACCGTTGTTTCCGTCGGCCCGTAGCCATTGAAGACGGCAACGCCAGGCGGCAGATCCTTGATCAATTCCACCTTGGGCAATTCGCCGGCGACGACGAGCACCTGCAGCGACGCCAGCCTGTCGAGATCATCCCCGCCCCTGCAGCATGGCCGGCGGCAAGGTCGCGTGCGTAATGGCGTTGTCCGAGAGAAAATCGAGCAGTTCCGACGTATTGCGGTGCTGTCGCGGACCGACGAGAAACAGCTCGGCCCCCGAGCACAGGGCCATGACAATTTCCCAGGTGCTGGCGTCGAAGCTGAACGAGGCAAACTGCACGATGCGGCTGCGCTGGGAAACGTCAGACAGCGCTCGCTGTGCCAGCGCCAGATTTACCAGGCCGCGATGCTCGACCATCACCCCCTTTGGCCGGCCGGTAGAGCCGGACGTGTAGATGATGTAGGCGAGATGCCGCGATGTAAGTCCCGTGACACGGTCGCCTGGATCTGATGCCGCCAGACTGGCGACGGTGGATGCGCTCGCCTCCAGATCGACAACCTTGCACGCCGCATCCGCGAAGATTGCGCGTCCGGCATCGTCAACGATCAACAATCCCGGGCTTGCATCCTCCACGATCTGCCGCAGCCGCTCCGCAGGATAGGCCGGATCCAGCGGCAGATAGGCGCCGCCCGCCTTCAGCACGGCCAGCAGGCTGACGACCATGGCGATGCCGCGCTCCAGGCAGATCGCGACCGGCTGATCTGGACCGACGCCCAAAGCGATCAGGTGCCGCGCGAGCCGATTGGCCTTCGCATCAAGCTCGCCATAGCTCAGACGAACGTCCTCGTGAACCAGCGCTGTGGCTTCGGGGGCGGTTCGGACTTGCTCTGCGAACAGTTCGTGGATGCAGCGCTCCGATGGGAACGGCGCAGCAGTTTCGTTCCATGTATCCAGAACGAGCTTGCGTTCCTCTTGGCCGACAATATCGATTTGATCGACGATTTGATCCGCGTCGATGACCATGGCCCGCAGCAAGACGAGCAGATAGTCCCGGTAACGCTTGATCGTCGCTTCGCCGAACAGTGCCGTTGCATAGTTCAAGGCACCGACGATGCGGCCGTCCACTTCGCCCAGATTGAGCTCGAGATCGAACTTGACCTGCTGCAGCGGGATATCGGCTATCTCGGCCTTGAGGCCTGGTAGCTCAACGATTGCCGCCTCGTTGTTCTGCCAGGCGAACACGACCTGAAAGACCGGCGTATGCTCTAGCCGCCGCGGCGGCTGAATGATCTCGACGAGTTGCTCGAACGGCAGATCCTGATGATCCTGAGCTTCGAGCGCCGCAGCGCGCACGCGGCTGAGCAACTCCGCCACATCAGGCTCTCCCGATAAATCGACGCGGAGCGCCAGCATGTTGACGAAGAAGCCGACCAGGCCCTCGATTTCGCGCCTGTTGCGGTTTGCCGTCGGCGTGCCGATCACGAGATCGGTCTGCCCGGAAAGTTTTGACAACACCGCCGCCCAGGCCGCCAGCACCGTCATGAATGCCGTCGCGCGGTGCGACTGGCTGAATATCCTGATGCGATGCGCAAGCTCGGCGTCGATCTCGATCGGCAATGACGCGCCGGCGAGAGACCTGACCGGCGGGCGGGGCCGGTCTGTCGGCAATTCGAGCACCGCGGCAGCGCCCGCGAGCGCCTGCCGCCAATAGTCGACCTGCCGCTGCAACCGCTCGCCCGTCAGCCACTGCCGTTGCCAGGCAGCGTAGTCCGGATACTGAATTGCCAGCGGCAGCAACGGATCATGTTGGCCCGCCGTGAAGGCTCGGTAAAGCGCGCCCAGTTCGCGCACGAGCACGCCCATCGACCAGCCGTCAGATATGATGTGATGCTGGGTGAGCAGGAACAGATACTTCTTCTCCGCTGTCCGTATCAGGCGTCCGCGGATCAATGGTCCTGCGGCGAGATCAAACGGCGTAGCGACCTCCTCGCGGCACAAGCGCGCGAGTTCCTGTTCGGCATTCAGGCTTTGCCGCAAATCATGTTCGAGCACCGGCAGGTGCTCATCGGCCGACAGCGATTCAACGCAAGGCTTTCCTTCGACCACGCGGAAGACACTGCGCAGCGCTTCGTGACGCGCAAACAACCGGTCAAGGCTGCGACGCCATGCATCGACGTCGAGATCACCCGCGAGGCGCAAAGCGCCGCGAATGTGATAGTTGGCGTTGGCGCCATCGACCTGCGCCAGCAACCAAAGCCGCTGCTGTGCAAAAGACAATTCCAGCGGCTCGCCGCGCGGCACCGCCGGAATCGAGGAGATTGCATTCTTGCCGGCAGTTCGACCGCGGTCTCTCGCCAGCGACAGGAGCTTTTTCACCTGTGCGGAATCCAGATCACGCAAACTTGGCATTGATGGTTCAGCCATGTTCACTGCCCCGCCGCGATCAGATCCTGGAGCTCATCGGCATCGAACTCCTGCTCGATCAGCCTGATCGACACGACGCGCGCGAATGACGCGAGGTCGGGATGAACGAACAGATCTGAAACCGGGATCGACACGCCGATCTCCTGCGACACCCGGCTAAGCACCCGCACCGCCAGCAATGAGTGTCCCCCGAGCTCGAAGAAGTGATCGTTGCGTCCGATCTGCTCTACGCCGAGCAGTTCGGCCCAGATCTTCGCCAGCGCGATCTCGATTTCGTCCTCGGGCGCCTCATAGAAGCGGTGCGGCTGGGCATCCTCGTGCGGCGACGGCAATGCGCGGCGGTCGATCTTGCCATTGGGGGTCAGCGGCAATTGCTCGAGCACCACGATCGCCGATGGCACCATGTAATCAGGCAGAATGGCCGACAGCGCATCGCGCAAGGCGCGGCCGTCAAGGGTCGGCTCGCCGCTCGCATAGGCGATCAACTGACGCCCGGTCCTGCTCTCGCGCGCCACCACGGCGGCGGCGCGCACGCCGCGCTGCTCGAGCAGGCGCGCCTCGATCTCTCCCAATTCGATCCGGAAGCCGCGGATCTTCACCTGCTGGTCGGCGCGGCCGACATAGTCGATCACGCCGTCCGCCCGCCACCGCGCAAGGTCGCCGGTCCGGTAGAGACGCGCGCCGCTACCGCCGAACGGATCCGGGATAAACCGTTCCGCTGTCAGCGCGGCCCGGTTCAGATAGCCTCGCGCCAATCCAACACCGCCGATGAACAGCTCGCCAGTGACACCAACGGGTACAATGTTGAGATCGGCATCGAGAATGTAGGCGGACCTATTGCCAACGGGCCGTCCGATCGGCGCCGGCTGGCCCGGCGTCAACGCGGCGTCGTCGACGAGCCACGCTGTCGGCGCGATCACCGTTTCGGTCGGGCCGTAGGCGTTGACCAGAAGGTCGACATCGGCGGCCTGGCGAAGCGCTTTGATTACGCTATCCGACCAGGCCTCGCCGCCGACAATGCAGGCCCTGATCGAAAGCCGGCGCCCACTCTGCCGCAACGCTGCGCTCAATTGGTCCGCATAGGCCGGCGGCAGAAAGATCGACGTTACCGAGTTTCTCGCAATCTCATCGACGAGGTCGTCGATCAATAGACCTGGCCTGGACGGCAGCACGAGCGAGCCACCTGTCATCAGCGGCACCAGCCAGCGCTCGTGCGCGATGTCAAAATTGATCGAGGCCGACTGGAATTCCCGGTCGCGGGAAGTCATGCGGTACAATCGGCCGATCGCTTCGCAATGCATGGCCAGCGGCCCATGCGTTACCGCCACGCCCTTCGGCATCCCGGTCGAACCCGACGTGTAGATCACATAGGCCAGACTATCCGGATGAATCTCGACGTTCAGATTGGCTGTATCTTCGCCGACGGGCCGTTGGGGCTCGTCGATGCACCAGGCCTCGACGCCGGTCTCGCGCAGCACTGGCGCGAGGGGTTCGAGCAGCGCGCTTTGCGTCAATACCAGTGTCGCCGCGCTGTCGCGCAGCATGTAGGCGAGCCGCTCGGCCGGATAATCCGGATCGAGCGGAAGATAGGCGCCGCTTGCTTTCAGGACGGCCAGCAGCGCGACCATCATTTCAGGGCTGCGCATCAAAGCGATGCCGGTCAGGCGATCTGGACCGGCGTCGAAGTGGCGAAGCCGCCGCGCAAGCTGGTTGGCCCGGGCATTGACCTCGCCATAGCTCAAGCGCTGGCCGCCCCATACAATCGCAACGGCAGAAGGCGCCGCCGCGGCTTGCGCCTCGATATGCGCGACGACGCCGACATAGGAAGCACCTGTCGCCAAGCGGCCGGCACTGCTCCATTCCAGAATTCGCCGGGCCTCATCACCGGCGGATAATCCGAGATTGCCGATCGGCCGCTCCGCATTGGCAGCGATCCGCTCCAGCAATCCGTGCAGGATGTCCCGGAGGCGCCGGATGGCAACCTCGTCAAAGCGGGCGCGGTCGTAGCTGAACTCGAGATCGAGCCGTTCGCTTCCGGCAAACACGGCAACCGCCAGCGCATAATTTGTCGGCGTCACATGTTGCACCCGTCCCAGGCGCGGGCCGCTCTCCCCCGTTCCGCGCAGCGCCTCATCGATCGGATAGTTTTCGAACACCAGAATGCTGTCGAACAGCGCCTGCCCGGCCTGGCCGGCGAGGCGCTGGATTTCGTAGAGCGGCGTCCAGCCATGCTCGCGCAAGGCCAGGTTCTGCTCCTGCAACTGACGCAGCCACTCGCCAGTTCGCGCTTGCGGGCTCGGCGCGTCGACAATCGGCAACGTATTGATGAAGAGGCCCACCATCTCCTCGGAGCCCGGCAGGTCTGCCGGACGGCCCGACACGGTCACCCCGAAACAGACGGCGGCCTGCCCCGAATGCCGCCGCAACAACTGCGCCCACGCCGCCTGAACGAGCGTATTGAGCGTCACGCGCTCACGTTTCGCAAATGCCTTCAGCCGTTCGGCCAATTCCGGATTCATCGAAAGCGCAATGCTGGCGTGTCCCTCCTCCGATGTTTTGTTGTTCGTAGCCGGCGCATTCGCCAGCAGGGTCGGCGCTTCGAGCCCTGCCAAAGCGTCGCGCCAGAATTTTTCGGCGCCTGCATGATCGCGGCCCTGCAGCCATGCGATGTAGTTGCGATAGCTGCCCTGCACGGCCGGCAGTGTGCCCCCGCTCACATGCCGAAACACCTCCGCAACCAACCGCGCCGAGCTCCAGCCGTCGACAAAGATGTGGTGATGGGTCCAGATCAGCCAGTGGCGCTTGTCGTCGAGTCGGATCAACCGCACCCGCTGCAACGGGGGCTGAGAGACGTCAAAGCCGCTCTCGCGCTCCCGCCGCGACGCATCCGCCAGCACGGCATCCAGTTCAGCGCGCCCGCCATTGCGTTCCAGCGCTGCCGTCCGGTTGCGCCAATCCTCTTCGACGAATGGCACCGTCACATGACGGTGCACAACCTGCTGGGCCGCGCCTGACATATGTTGCCAGACAAAGCCGGTCCGCAAGGCGGCGTGCCGGTCACTCACTGCCTGCCACGCGGCTCGAAGCTTGTCGGCCTCGAAGCCGAACAGCTCGAGCCCAATCTGGTTGACATAGGCATCGTTGTCGCCATCGCGGACCGCGTGGAACAGCATGCCCTGCTGCATCGGCGAGAGCGGATAGATGTCCTCGATGCCGCGGAGATCGAAAGTCGTCGCCAACCGATCGAGATCGGCCTGGTCGAGCCCGGACAACGCAACGTCCGAAGGCGTGAGACCAGATGCTCCGCTGCAGCAATGCGCCACCAGCTCGCGCAGGGCCATTTCGTAAAGTTTCGCCAGCCGCTCGACCGTCTCTCGCCGATAGCGCTTGCGTCCGTATCCGAACGACAGATACAGACGTCCCTCACGCACCAGACCGGTGATGTTCAGCCATCCCCGCAAGGGAGCGGCGGCGCTGCGAGACGCACCCGCGCTCTCGGGCGCGAATCCGAACAGCGAGGAAGCCCCCACGCTGCCGTCGAAGCGGCCGAGATAGTTGAAGACGATCTGCGGCTCCGCCAGTTGGGCCAGCGCCTTGCGCTGGTCCTCGGAGCCGAGATAGCGCAACACGCCGTAGCCAAGCCCACGGTTCGGAAGCGCGCGAAGCTTCTCCTTCACCGTCTTGATCAGGGAGGCATGGTCGTCCGACCCGCCTTGCAGCCGCACCGGGAAGGCCGTCGTGAACCAACCGACCGTCCGGGATACATCCGCATCCGGAAAGATGTCCTCGCGGCCATGCCCCTCGATCTCGATCGTCACATCGTCGCGCTGGCTCCAGCGCGATACGGCACGCGCCAGGCTCGCCAGCATCAGATCGTTGACCTGGGTCCGATAGGCCGACGGCGCCTCCTGCAGCAGGCTTGACGTCACTTCGGTATCGAACACCAGCGACACCTCTTCGCCGTCACCGACGCGATCGACGCCGCCATGATCATCGTCGCACGGCAGGCTTGGACCCGCCGCACAATCGAGCCAGAACGGCAGTTCGCCAGCTAGCTCCCTGGTCGCCGCGCAGGAATGCAACCGTTCACCCCAGGACGCATAAGACTCGCTCTTCGGCGGCAGCGTCACGGCGGCGCCTCTCTTCAACTGGTCGTACGCCGCGGCCAGATCCTCAAGAAGTACACGCCAAGATACGCCGTCGACAACCAGATGATGGATCGCGATCAGCAGCCGCTGGCTGCCGTCCGCAAGGTCCATCGCCACCGCACGCAGCAAACGACCCGCGGACAGCGACAAGCTTTCCTGCGCGGCCGATGCAAGCGCGGTGACCTGTGTCGCATCTCCGACATCGGTATGGATCCACAGCAATTCCGAGGGCGATGGCGGTGTGCCCTGCGCCGCGCGCCACGCGCCGTCGACCTGCGCGAACTGCAGGCGCAACGCATCGTGATGATCGACGATCGTCGTCAGCGCACGCCGCAGCGTCTCCCAGTCCATCCGCGTCTGCGGTGCCAGCAGCACCGCCTGGTTCCAATGGTTCCTGTTGCCGATGTCTTCGCTGAAAAAACGCGCCTGAATGGGCAGCAAATGACGCATGCCGGTTGCCGCATCGGTCGAAACCTTTGCGGTCGAACTCTCCTTCCTTGCCGCAGGTGCCGCCGCGACGGCGGCAACGGTTGCCAACCCCGCCACGGTCTGCTGGCCGAAGACCTGCTTCGGCGTCAGGCGAATGCCGCGCTTGCGCAAGCGTGCGATGATCTGCAGGCTGAGAATGGAATCGCCGCCAAGCTCAAAAAAATTGTCGTTGCGGCCGATGCGTTCGCGACCGAGTACCTCACGCCAAACCGCCGCAATCTGTTCCTCAGTGTCTCCCAGCGGGGCGGAATAGTTCGCGGCGACCACACCTCCCGCCGGCTCCGGCAGCGCCTTGCGGTCGACCTTGCCGTTTGGCGTGAGCGGCAGCCGCTGCAGAACAATGACGTGCGACGGCACCATGTATTCCGGCACCACCGTCGCCAATTGCTGCTTGATCATATCCGGCTTCGGCGTGGCGCCCATCGCGGGCACACAATAAGCAACGAGCTCCTGGCGTTCGGCGCTGCCGCCGATGGCGCGTGCGACAACCACCGCGTCGTCGATCCCCTGCAGCGCCTTGATCGCGCGCCCGACTTCGCCAAGCTCGATGCGATAGCCGCGCAGCTTGATCTGATCATCGCTACGGCCGAGGAATATCAGGCGACCTGCCCGATCGCAGCGAACGCGATCGCCGGTGCGATACAGCCGCGCTCCGGCAGGCCCAAACGGATCCGGAACAAAGCGTTCGGCGGTCAGGCCAGCCTCGCCACGATAGCCCCGCGCAACGCCGGCGCCGCCAATATAGAGTTCGCCGGCTACGCCGATCGGCACTTCGTTCAGCGCATCATCCAGAACGTGCGCGCGCAGATTGGCAAGCGGCAAGCCAATCGGAACCGAACCCGTCCCGCATTCAGCTTCACATTCGTGCGTGACCGCGCCAACTGTCGTTTCCGTCGGCCCGTAGTGATTCAGAATTCGGCATTGCGGCCGCAACGGCCGGATCTCGTTCAACAGCGCAGAATCACTGGCTTCCCCACCGAGGATCAGCGCATCGCTCGGCAGGAGATCGGCCGAGCGTGACGCCTTCAGCAGCCCTCGCAGATGGCTGGGCACGATCTTGAGAACGCCGACTTCGCCGTCCCGCATGACTTTCGCGAACGCATCCGCATCGAACACCACTTCGGGCGGCAACAAATGCAGCGTCGCGCCGGAGGCGAGCGCACCGAACAGGACGGTATGGCCGAGATCCGCCGCGACTGTCGAGACCATCGCCATGTTCGCCAAGTGCTGCGGTTGCAGGCGCGGCAGCAGGGCCTGCACATAGTTCGCCAACGCGCCGTGCGAGACGGCGACGCCCTTCGGCGTCCCGGTCGATCCGGAGGTATAGATGACGTAAGCGGTCTGCGTCGGGTGGATCAGATTGTCGAGCGGTACGCTCGATGTATCCCCGCGCGCCGCTTCGGCTTCCGCATCGAGCACAAGGCAATCGAGTGCACGCGCTTCCGCCAGCTTATCGCCGGCAGCCAGCACGATTTCGATGCCTCCGTCCTTCAGGATGCGCCTGATGCGCCCCAGCGGCCATTTCGGATCGAGCGGCACATAGGCGCCGCCCGCCTTCAGCACGCCAAGCAGCGCGGCAACAAAGGCCGGCGAGCGCTCGATCCACAGCGCCACCGGCACCTCGCGCGTCACGCTCTTGCTTGCAAGCATGTGAGCGATGCGGTTCGATTTCCGCTCCAGCTCGGCAAACGTCAGCGTCTCGCTGCCGCACCGGATGGCAACCGCGGCCTGGCGATCGGCGGTCGACGCGCGATGAAGATTGACCACATCGGTGAATCCGAACACGGCTGCCTCGCTCGGCACGACCTGCCGGTTCGCATCGTCGATGACGAAGTCCGATATCCGCCGCTCCGCATTTTCCGCGATCTGCCGCAGCAATGAACCGAATTGTGCGGCCAGCCGCGCGATCGTCGGGGAATCGAACAGATCGGTGGCGTAGTTGAATGTCGCCTTCATGCCCCCGGCGCCGTCGACGACATCAAGCGCGAGATCGAAATGTGAACCCGCGAGGTCCATGATGTCGATCTCGGCGGTGAGCCCTGCGATGCCGTCGAACCCGCGCGGCGCCGTCATGTAGTTGAACTTGGCCTGGAACAGCGGATTGTGCCCACTGCTTCGTTCAGGGCGCAGCCCGTCGACCAGCATTTCGAAGGGCAGGTCCTGATGGGACAGCGCCTCGATCACCGCGTCCTTGACCTCTCGGAGCAGGTTCGGGAAGGTTGCTTCATCGGCAATCTCGGCGCGCAGCACCAGCGTGTTGACGAAGCAGCCAATCAGCCGCTCGAGCTGGGCGTGACGACGCCCCGCGACCGGCACGCCGACGCGCAAATCGCTCTGCCCCGTGTAGCGATACAGCAGCGCCTGATATGCACCGAGCAGCAGCATGAAGACGCTCACGCCATATTTTGCGGCGATGTCCCGCAAGCGGGCGGCCAGCGCGCCATCGATGGCAAGGCCGATCGTATCGCCGGCATGGCTTTGCGTTGCGATACGCGGACGGTCATGGGGCAGCGCCAGCACGGGGTGCGCGTCACCCAGCTTTGCGCGCCAATAGGCGAGCTGCCGATCTCCCTCGCCACAAGCGAGCCAGTTTCGTTGCCAGACTGCGAAATCGGCATATTGCATCATCGGCACCGGCGGCCGGCCTGCGTCCTGCCCGGTGCCGTTGCGGTAGAGTCCCGCCAGCTCTTCGAGCATCACGTCGAGCGACCATCCATCGACGACGATGTGGTGAGCAAGCAGCAGCAATTCGTGCGCATCATCTGCGAACTGAAGCAACAGCGCCCGCAATAGCGGCCCATTGACAAGGTCGAACGGTTTTCCGAGTTCGAACCGTCTGACTTCCGCCGCATGCTCGGCGGAAAGACCCCGGAGATCCTGGTGCCAGATATCGACGCCGAGGGCGTCGTGAATAACCTGCCTTGCGCGACCGTCCGTTGCGACGAATGTGGTGCGCAGCACTTCGTGACGCTGAACGATCTCCGCAATCGCCTGCGACAAGGCGGTATGATCGAGCTTTCCCTTGAGCCGGATCGTGCTCGCGACCGTATAGGCCGTACCATTGGGGTCCAGATTCCAGAGAAACCACAGCCGCTCCTGCGCATGGGACAAGGTCACGCGGTCGGCCGGCGCTGCCCGCTGGATCGGAGGAAGCGCCCTCTTCGCGCCCTCGCGCAACAGGGCGTCGATATGATCAGCGAATGCTGCAAGCTTCGGCACGTCGAAAAAGCTGCGCAGTTCCAACTCGACGCCGAAGCGTTCGCGCAGCGCGGCCGCGGTCTGGCCGGCCGCGATCGAGTTTCCGCCCAGCACGAAGAAATCGTCCTCGCGATGCACGGCCTGGACGCCCAGCGCCTCGCACCAGATCGATGCCAGCGCGCGCTCGGTGTCGGTTACGGGCGCCGTCAGCGTCGCGCCATCGCGGCGTCGCCCTCGCTCAAACACCATAAAGCTGTCGAGCGTGTTGTTGGCCCAGCCGGCGGCGCAGGCGGAGCGCTGCAGTTTTCCGCTCGTCGTCAGCGGCATCGCTTGCGGATTCAGCAGGACGATCACGGCCGGATATTCCTGCGCCTGCCGCAGCACCGCCTCGCCGATTCCCTGGGCGAGAGCCTCGGGACGCTCACGCTTGAGAACGGTACGGCTGAACTCTGCCGCGACACCAATGCTTTCCCGTCCATCGATCTCGACCGCAAACGCGGCAACCCGTCCGCTGCGGACGGTTTCGACCTCGGCCTCGACCGCCTGCTCGACGTCAGTCGGATATACATTCTGGCCGCGAACGATCAGCAGGTCCTTGAGCCGGCCCGTCACGATCAGCGTGCCGTCCTTGACGAAACCGAGATCTCCGGTACGCAGCCAGCGCATGCCATCGCGCGCGACGAAGGCTTTTTGCGTGGCCTCAGGATTATTCCAGTATCCGAGCGCGACACTCGGGCCGGCGACCCAGATCTCGCCGACTTCGTCGGCCGGTGCCGCAGCCGACCCATCGATGCGCATGATGCGCGTGACGTGGCCCGCGACCGCCCGACCGCACGCCACGAGATCGGTCCCTTGGTCGGCTGTTGCGACGCGGCCCGCCGCAAGCGCCGCCGTATCGAGGGTATAGCTGACAGTTTGGGTCGAGAGGTCACCTGCCGTCACCAGCAGCGTCGCCTCGGCTAGGCCGTAGCAGGCGTTCAACGCTCGTCGATCGAACCCGGCCGGCTTGAATCGTTCCCCGAATATGCGGAGCGTATTGCTGCGAACAAACTCCGAGCCGGAGAATGCGAACTTCCAGCGGCTAAGGTCGAGCCGGTCGATCGTTTCGTCGGAAATGCGGTCGGCACACAGCGCGAAGGCAAAGTCGGGTCCACCGCTGATCGTGCCGCCGTGACGATCGATGGCCTCAAGCCAGCGTCGCGGCCGCTCGAGAAAATTGCGCGGCGACATCAGGACGGCGGTAAAGCCGGTAAACAGCGGATTCAGCAGCCCGCCGATCAATCCCATGTCGTGATAGAGCGGCAGCCAGCTTACGAAGACGTCGTCGAGCGCTCCTCGGGCCACGGCCTCGATGGCCTTCTCGTTGGCCGTCAGGTTGGCGTGCGAGACGCAAACGCCTTTCGGCTGCGAGGTCGATCCGGACGTATACTGCAGGAAGGCGACCGCATCTGCCTCCGGCCTCGTCTCGCGCCACTCCGCAGCAAGCGCCGCCGGTATCGCATCTACCGCAACGATCTCTATGTTCGCCCGCTCGGGAAGTGCCGCCTCCACCGCACCAACCAGCGCGGCTTCCGTCAGGATGAAGCGAGGCGTCGCATCGCGCAGAATGCCGTTGAGACGCCCCGCATAGCGTTCGGCGCCGCCCTCCGGCGGATAGGCTGGGACGGCGATCACGCAGGAATACAGGCACGCATAGAACGCCACGGCATAGTCGAGGCCGCTGGGCAGCAGGATAACCGCGCGCTCGCCCGCGCCGCCCAACTGCTGCAGGTAGGCTGCGACGGATCGAATCCGGGCGTCGAGACCGGCAAACGTCAGCTCTTCGGCGACGCTGTCTCCCTCCAGGAAGCGCAACGCGATCCGATCGGAGCGTAACGCGGCGTGGCACCGTAGTCGTTCGACGAGGTTGTCTTTGTACATCTTCTCGAATCCAGTCCGCGCGCGACGACGATTCTCGCCGCCCGAAAATGCCGATCAGCCCTGCCGATGCGCTTCCGCCATCGCGACGATCACCTTGCGCGGCCCCTTGAACGGCGCGCGCGCATGCGCGGTGAGCATGTTGTCAAGCATCACCACATCGCCGGCCTGCCAGGGAAAACTGATCTTGTGCGTTTCGAGAACGTTGCGGACGGTGGCGAGCGTCTCGTCATCGATCGGCGAACCGTCGCCGTAGAAGACGTTACGCGGCAGTTCAGTCTCGTCGCCGACCACGTCGAGCAGACTCTCGCGAACTTCCGGCTCGAGATTGGAGACGTGAAACAAATGGGCCTGATTGAACCAGACCCACTCTCCCGTCGCCGGATGCCGCGCCGTCCCCTGACAGATCTGGCGCGTGCGAAGCTCGCCGTCGTCCTTCCATTCGCATTCGATATCGTGCCCGGCGCAGTAGGCCTCGACCTCCGCCCTGGACTCCGTGCCGAACACCTGCTGCCAGTCGACGTCGAGCCCGTTGCCGTAGTTCCGCACATACATCACGCCCTTCTCGGCGAAACGCTCCCGAATGGCCGGCGGCATATCGCGATAGATGGCGCGGCTGTCGGCGATCGGCGTTTCGCCGCCCTCCTGCGCCGGCTGCATGCAATAGAACCAGATCTTCATCGGCCAATCGCGCGTATAGGCCTGCTCGTTGTGCAGCGGGATATGCTGGTGCGGCGGGTACTCCGTGGAGGTGTAGACGCCGGAGGTAACCTGCGAGCGCGGCGTCGATCCAAACTCGTAGGTGAGCAGCGGATGACCGAAATCGGCCGCGAACGCCCGGAAGGCATCAGGGCCGTCGAGAGAGAAATCGCGAAACACGATGCCGCCGCAATCGGTCAAATGCCGGTCGATGGTGTCGCGCAGCATGGGAAGCGCCGCGCCGAGCGGCTGCCCGATCTTATCGGCCTTCAGCAACAGCGGAAGGCTTTTGCCTTCAATGAGTGGCTGGACGGAGAATACGCTCATGATCCTCGCTCCGATGCGAACCGATCGATCGCCCCGACCGTCGGGCCAGGGCCGATCCGATCAGGCCGAGCAGTTCGGTTTGCTGCGTGTGAATGAAGAAGTGATGGCCCGGCAGCGTGTGAAGCGTGAATTCCGCCGAGGTCTCCTGTTGCCAAGCTTGTAGCGATTCGCGGCTGGTCTCGTCGTCGGCCCCGCCGAAGACGTGCACGGGACACGACAACGGACGCCGCCGCCGATAGACATAGGCGCCGCACATCAAAAAATCGGCGCGAAGCACCGGCAATGCCGATCGCATCAGCTCCGCATTCGACAACGCCTCGTCCGGCGTGCCCTGCAGATCGCGGAGCTCCTTCAGCAACGCCTCGTCGCTCAATGGCAGGCGCCATTTGCTGCCGTCTCGAACGGCCGGCGCCTCGGCGCCGGAGGCAAAGAGAATAGCCGGCGCGGGCGCGCCGCGATCACGCAGGAAATGCGCGAGTTCGAACGCAATCAGCGCGCCGAGGCTATGTCCAAACAGCGCATAGGGCGCATCGAGCTGGGCGTGAAGTTCTGCAGCGAGCTGCCATGCAAGCGCGTGGGGGTCGGTCGCCAGCGGCTCGTCCATGCGCGCGCCGCGCCCCGGCCACTCCACCGGGTAGACATCGATCCATGACGGCAAAAGCCTGCGCCACCGCGCATAGAACATGGCGCTGCCGCCGGAGTAAGGCAGACAAAGAAGCCGCATCGGAAGACAAGGCTCCGTTGGCTTAAGCCGACTTCTGCGGGGCCGTCTCGTCCATGAATTTGCGCAACGTCAGCGGGCGCATGTCGGTCCACACCTGCTCGATGTGTTCAAGGCATTCCTTCTTGCTGCCGGTCTTGCCCACTGCTGTCCAGCCGTTCGGAATTTCCTTGAACGTCGGCCAGATGGAGTATTGCTCTTCGTGATTGATGACGACGGTGAAGGTGACGTCGTCTCTGTCGAACACCATCATGGTTCGGTCCCTTCTTCAGAAAACGAAAGCAATGCCGTGTTGACTAGGTCAGAAGCAAATCATGGTCAAAGCAATATCGACGACGAAGTTTTTAATAGCTCCAAGTTGGCGATGACGTGACACGATGCAACCTCCGCGCTTGCGGGCCGGCGCGCATGAGGCGCGCATGACAAGTGACTGATGGGCAATGCGATGCGCAGTTTCTTGCAATTCTAACTCGCCAGTCCGGAACCTTTTCGATTTTCGAAATCGCACATCCAGCATCCGATGATCTTTCATCGCATTGTCATCAATTTCGATGAGTCAGTTTTGCTGAAACCATCAGATCAAAGAAATACCGCCGCGGATGAGATCCGCGGCGGCACAAATTGCAGGTGATTGGATTGACGCGACGCTCAGAAGTTGAACGTCGTCGACAAGAGATAGGTGCGCGGGGCAGCAAGCGTGATAACGCCGCTGTAGGCCGAGGCCCAATAGGCTTCGTTGAAGACGTTCTCGATATTGGCGCGGACGACGATCGGCTTGCCGTTCCAGGGCGATGTGAAGGTATACCGCGCTCCAATGTCGACCCGCGTCCACTCCGGCAGCGAGAGCGTGTTGGTAATATTGACATATTGCGAACTGGTATAAATGACCCTAGCCGAGAGCGTCAGGTCACGCATGAACGGCGTATCCCACTCCGCTCCGATATTGGCGGTGATTGCCGGAACGCCTACCGCCGTCCTGCCGTCAGTGGCACCATTGGGCGTCTTGATCTGTTTGCCATCGATCAACGCGACACCGCCGAGCAACCGAATCGCAGGCGTGACTTCGCCGAACACGTTGAGTTCGACGCCCCGATTGCGCTGCCTTCCGTTAAGCTGCTGGGACGGAGGGATCCCCGTCGCCACCGTGATGATGCTCGGCTGTTCGATATCAAACACGCTCATAGTCGTCGTCAGACGGCCCGCATCGATCTTCACGCCCGCTTCAGCCTGCTGGGTCTGCCCCGGCGGGAATACAGTCCCGGGATTGGAAAACCCCGGACCCACGACATGCGGCGTCTGGAGTCCTTCGATATAATTTGCGTATAGCGAAATGTTCTCGACCGGCTTGACGACAAGGGCGTACGCCGGGGTCCACACGGTTTCATCTTGAAAAGGATGGCTTAAACTGGGCGCAAGGATATTCGTCACCTCGCTTCCGGCCGTCTGACGACGAACACCGACCGTCAACTGAATGCGGTTATTCAGCATCGACATGGTATCGGAAAAGCCGATGCTTTGGAGATTTACGTTGGTATTTTGTCTTAGAGTCGGGACATTCAAATTCGGACGAGGGACATTCGTCGGCGGGGTGTAGAGATTCCAGGCAATTAGCCCTGCTGAACTCAGGACACTCTGATCATAGGTCCGGTCATTGATCGAATAGTTCATGTTCAGAGCATGATTTATCGGGCCAGTGTCGATCGACGCGCGCACGCCCGTTTCTCCCGCAAAGGTCTCGAACGTCTCATGCCCAAGTCCCGGACGCCCTACCAAAGAGCCGTTGGCGTTGATAATGCTGGGAGAGGGATAAGTATAGTCGATCTTGCTGTCATGATAGCCAAACGACGCATACGCGGTCATCCAGTCAGTCACGTCCACTTCACCTTTTACGGTGGTGAAGAAGTCCTTCGGCTTATAGTAGGCCCACGGCACCTGGAAGTTCGTCCCGGCCTTCGGCGGCGCAGGAATGGATGTGAGGCCCGGGCCAATTCCAAAGAAGCGTAGCGGAGGAGTCAAATTGTCGGCTTGATAACCGACATCGACTGCCATGCGCGCGTTCTCGCCCCGGTAGTCGAGGCCGAGAACGACGTTGCCGAATTCGTCGGTCTGACGGTCCCACGGTGTATTGCCGTTCGAATAGGTGCTGTTCACCCGAACGCCCCACTCCTTGTGCTCGCCATAGCGCCGACTGACGTCCATATTCGCGCCGAACTGCGATTTGGAAACGTAGGTCCCCGTCAGCCGCGTAATGTCAATGTCGAGAGCATGTTTGGTGATGAGATTGATGCTGCCGCCGACCGCACCGCCGCTCGCAACACCGGTACCGCCAGTGGTCATGCCGTTAAGCACGGCACTCGGGCCTTTCAGAACCTCAACCCGCTCGATGAAATTTGCCCCGATGGAGTAGTATGGCGCGATTCCGTACAGGCCGTTCAGCCCGAAATCGCCGCTGTCATAGTAGAAGCCGCGGACGAACAGACTGTCGGCGCCGCCGCCTGCTGCCTGGATGACCCGCACGGACGGATCATTCGCCAGGACGTCACGGATGGTTCGAGCCTGTTGATTCGCGATCAACTCCGCCGTGTAGCTGGTCTGGTTGAACGGCGTATCCATCACGCTGCGGTTGCCGAGAAGTCCGAGGCTCCCGCCCGTCGCCACCTGTCCGCCGGCATATGCAGGCGGCACCGTGCCAACTGTGCCCCTTGAAGGCACCACATACGGAACCGGCTCCACCCGACGCGGCGCCGGCGCCGCGACGCGCCGCTGCACGCGCGACGTGGACGTTTGCGTTCTCCGTGCTGGGGCGGGCCGCGCGCGTTGCTGGGTTGGAGCATCGACGGTGACGGGCGGCAAATTCTGCGCGAATGCTTTGTGGCCGCCGGCAAAATCCAGAGAGAGCGCAAGATAGCTCACCGCTCCCAGCGAAACAGCGCGCACAACATTTCTGGCAGCGACTTGATACGTCATACTTCCACCCCAAAAGCCCACAAGCAGGTCTCGGCTCGTTCTAACTTCTGAGGTGCAAACGGCGAGTAGAAGCCATCTAAGGTAACGAAGCGTGCACATAACGGATTGCGTTAGTGGCGATGAGGCAACACCTCACGTTTTTCGAAGCGTTCTAAACCGTATGAAATTTTTAAGCGTTCTAATTTGTGAGGTGAACGCGAAGTCGAATGCAGCGGTCGGCCGAGTCGTGATGCTTTGTTGTGCAGCGATATCAGGAAATTGATTCGCGCCACATCAACCCAACAGATTGCGCAACGCGCGAATGAAGACCCGCGAGCCGACTTCGATCAGCTCGTCCGGAAAATCATAGTCCGGCGCATGCAGGCCGGCATGATCAACACCTGCGCCCAGGAAAAACATCGCAGACTTCGCTTGCCGGTTAAACAGGCCGAAATCCTCAGAGCCGCGCAGCGGCAGACCCCGCATGGAGTGCGCGATCCCTTCGGCATCAAGCGCCTTCTTCAGATGAACGACGGCCTCCGGCGCGTTCGTGCAGTGAGCGAATACGTCGCGATAAGCGATCTCCACTTTCAGCCGCTCGTCTTCTGCAACGCGCCGAACCAGATTCTCAGCCTGCAAGCGGATGCTTTCCATCTTTGCATCCGTCAGCGTTCTCAGCGTCAACCAAAGCTCGGCATGACCCGGCGAGATGCCAAACGCCGGCTCGCCCAGCCGCGCGTGGGTGATCGTGACCATAGAGAATTCGCTAGTCAGCTCGCCGCCCTGTCCCAGCGCAGGGATTTCGTTCAGCAGCCGGACCATGGCTCGTTGCGGCGAAACGCCGAGCTCCGGATTGGATGCGTGTGCCGTTCGGCCGAACAATGCGATCTGCATGCCGCGCGAGGCGCAATTGACCAGGCCTTCTGCGATGGCAACTTCGCCCAGCGTAAGTCCCGGCAGATTGTGCAAGGAAAACACAAAATCCGGCTGGACCTGCTGAAATTTTTCGTCGGCAAGCACAGAAGCCGCGCCCGATCCATCCTCTTCAGCGGGTTGGAACAGCAACACGGCCCGCCCGCAGCTCGGACGCGTTCGGCAGAGATCGCGCGCTACGGCTGCGAGGATCGTCATATGACCGTCATGACCACAGAGATGCGCTTTTCCCGGCACCTCGGACCGATGCGGAATCGCGGACGTCTCTTGAATCGGCAGTCCGTCCAGTTCGGCCCGAAGCATGATCGTCGGGCCCGGCGTACTCCCGTCATAGATCCCGGCCACGCCGTCCCCGCCTAATTGCGTAATGATCTTGTCGGCCCCGGCCGCCCTGAGAAACGCCTGTACGGTTCGCGCCGTCTCCTTCTCCTGCCCCGACAATTCCGGCCTGCGATGCAATTCGCGGCGCCAGGCCACCAATTCGGCGAGGTCCTGTTCGCGCAAGAACATGAGCTATCCCAGGTTCGTGACCATCGAGACCATCTGGCGGACGTTGAAAAATTCATCGATCGTACGCAATCTGATTCAACCTCTCCTTCGAGATGTTCCAAACGAGTCAGTCCGCCGGCAGTGACGGAGGCAAAAGGAATTCGTCTCCGGGGAGCGCGGCATAAGCCGTCAAACCATTGCGCAGGGAATGCCGGAAGCCCCGGACGCCATGCGCCGCGGGAACGCTGACTTGCGATCGGCCTTGGGAGGGGAATCGGCGGTTGACTCGGGAACCGCTAGCAATCAGAAAAAGCCCTGAAAAATGAACGGCAAGACAAGAATATTTGGCATAAATAATTGGTCGGAGTGGCAGGATTCGAACCTGCGACCCCTGCGTCCCGAACGCAGTGCTCTACCGGGCTGAGCCACACTCCGACTTGGAACGCGGCTTATAGCCTTGGGTTTCGGCGACCGCAAGCAGCCGAATTAAGGAAATTAATCACAGTGAATGTTGGCCTGAAAACCCAGATTCTGTCTGCCGGCGAGGCCGCCGTGGCGGCTGCCGCGCGTGCACTTTCAGAAGGCGGGCTGGTGGCGTTCCCGACCGAGACGGTCTACGGCCTCGGCGCCGATGCCACCAATCCGGCCGCGATCGCCCGCCTCTACCAGGCCAAGGGCCGGCCCGCCTTCAACCCGCTGATCGCCCATGTCGGCGATCTCGCCGCCGCGCGGCAGATCGCCCGGTTTGATGCGGCTGCGACGGCGCTGGCCGAAGCGTTCTGGCCCGGCCCGCTGACGCTGGTGCTGCCGAAGACGGAAGGTTGCGCAGTCGCCGATCTCGCCACGGCCGGCCTCGATACGGTCGCGGTCCGCATTCCGGCCCACAGGATCGCGCGCGACATCCTGCGTGAGTTCGGCGGCCCGGTGGTGGCGCCATCCGCGAACATCTCGGGCCATGTCTCGCCTACCACGGCCCTTCATGTGCAGAGCGACCTCGCGGGGCGGATCGACCTGATCGTCGATGCCGGCGCGGTCGAGGTCGGCGTCGAATCGACCATCGTCGGCTGCCTTGACGCGCCGATGCTGCTGCGCCCCGGCGGCCTGCCCCGCGCCGAGATCGAGCGCGTGCTGGGCCGCGCGCTGGTGCAGCCGCCGGCGGACACCGAGAGCGAAAGCGGCCAGCCGCTGGCGCCGGGCATGCTGGCCTCGCACTACGCGCCGCGCGCGCGTGTCCGGCTCAATGCTGTTGCGCTCGAGCCGGGCGAAGCATTGCTCGCGTTTGGCCTCGGAGCAATTTCGGGAATTGACGCCGCCTCTCACGTGATGAATCTGTCGGAGCGCGGCGATCTCGACGAGGCCGCCGCCAACTTGTTCGGCCATCTTCGCGCGCTCGACAGCAAAGGCGCGCGCACCATCGCGGTGATGCCAATTCCCGACGAAGGATTGGGCGAAGCCATCAACGACCGGCTGCGCCGCGCAGCGGTGGGGCGGGAATGAAAGAGAAGAAAATGAATATCGTTCAGGGTTCCATGCCGCCGCTTCCCGCCGAGCTGATCGCAAAGTTTCGCGCCATCGTCGGCGACAAATATGCGGTGACCGATGCCGCCGATATTGCGCCCTACGTCACCGAGGAACGCGACCTGTTCCACGGCCGCTCGCCGCTGGTGCTGCGACCGGGCTCGACGGCAGAAGTGTCCGCGATCTGCAAGCTTGCCAGCGAACACAAAATCGCGCTGGTGCCGCAGGGTGGCAACACCGGGCTGGTCGGCGGGCAGACCCCGCACAATGGCGAGGTCGTCGTCTCGCTCCGGCGGCTGGACAAAATTCGCGAGATCGATCCTGCCTCCAACACCATGACGTGCGAGGCCGGCGTGGTGCTGCAGATCGCGCAAGCTCGCGCGGCCGAAGTCGATCGCCTGTTCCCGCTCTCGCTCGGTGCGGAAGGAAGCTGCACCATCGGCGGCAATCTCTCCACCAATGCCGGCGGCACGGCGGCGCTCGCGTACGGCGTGGCGCGCGAGATGGCGCTCGGGCTGGAAGTCGTCCTCGCCGACGGCCGGATCCTGAACGGATTGTCCAAACTGAAAAAGGACAATACCGGCTACGATTTGCGCAACCTCTTCATCGGCGCCGAGGGCACGCTCGGCATCATCACCGCGGCGACGCTAAAGCTGTTTCCGAAGCCGCACGCGGTGGAGACCGCCTATATCGGCCTCCAATCGCCGGCGCAGGCATTGAAGCTGTTATCGATCGCGCAGAATGAGGCCGCCGGCAGCCTGACCAGCTTCGAATTGCTGGCCGACATCGCCGTCGATTTCAGCCTGCGTCACGGCATCGACATCCGCGATCCGCTCTCGACCAAGCACTCCTGGTACGTGCTGATGGAATTGTCGTCCTCGCGCGACGACGCGCGTGACGCGCTGGAAGCGATCCTCGCCAAAGGCATGGAGGAAGGCATCGTCGATGATGCCGTGATCGCGGCGAATCTCTCGCAGCGCGCCGCGTTCTGGAAACTGCGCGATGAAATGTCGGCCGCGCAGAAGCCGGAAGGTGGCTCGATCAAGCACGACATCTCGGTGCCGGTCGCGGCGGTGCCCGCCTTCATCGAGGAAGCCAACGCGGCCGTTGTAAAGCTCATTCCGGGCTCGCGGCCGGTGCCGTTCGGCCATCTCGGAGACGGCAACATCCACTACAATGTCAGCCAGCCGATCGGCGGCAACACCGCCGATTTCATGTCGCGCTGGCATGAGGTCAACGAGGTGGTATTCGAAATCGTGCTGCGGATGGGCGGATCGATTTCCGCCGAGCACGGCATCGGCGTGCTCAAGCGCGACGAACTGCCCGACGTCAAGGACAAGGTCGCGATCGAACTGATGCGCGGCATCAAGTCGATGCTCGACCCGCTCGGCATCATGAACCCGGGCAAGGTGCTGTGACCGTATCAGCGACAAAGCCCGTACCTGCGCTCGCCATCACCGACATCGCGGATGCCGATGTCGCGGCCGTGATCGCGCTGTGGCAGGCCTGCGGCCTGACGCGGCCCTGGAACGACCCCGCCAGCGATATCGCGCTCGCTCGCCGCGGACCGCACTCCACGGTGCTGATCGGCCGCGAGGGTGGCGCAATCGTTGCCACCGCCATGGTCGGCCATGACGGCCATCGCGGCTGGGTGTATTACGTTGCCGCTGATCCCAAGCTCCGCGCGCAAGGCTATGGCCGCGCCATCATGAATGCAGCCGAGGACTGGCTGCGCGCAGCCGGCATTCCGAAACTGCAATTGATGGTTCGGCGCGAAAACTTGGACGTCGCCGCATTCTACGAGTCGATCGGCTACGAAGAGGCCCAGACCGTCGTGTTCGCCAAATGGCTCGACGGCCGCGCGCCGACGCGGTGAGCTGAAGGATTGCCATGAGCCTCGCAGATCGTGTCCGCTTCAAGAACGTCCGCGTGCTCTCCGACCGGCACTATCGGTTGGAGGAGGTCGAGTTCGACTATCGCCGCGGCAACGGCGAATGGCAGACGATGAAGCGGGAGGTTTTCGACCGCGGTCACGCCGCCACTCTGTTGGCGTACAATGTCGCAAGCCGCACCGTCGTGCTGACGCGGCAGTTCCGCCTGCCGCCCTATCGGGCCGGTCACGACGATCTCATGATCGAGGCCGCCGCCGGCATGCTCGACGACGAGACTCCCGAGAATCGGATTCGCGCGGAGACGGAGGAGGAAATCGGCTATCGACTGCACGATGTGCGCAAGGTGTTCGAGGCCTTCATGAGCCCGGGCTCGGTCACGGAGAAACTGCACTTCTTCGTCGCCGAATACGAAGCTGCGATGCGGGTCGGCGACGGCGGCGGATTGGCCGACGAAGGCGAGGACATCGAGGTGCTGGAATTGCCGATCGACCAGGCACTCGCGATGATATCGGACGGCCGCATCGTCGACGCCAAGACCATCATGCTGCTGCAATACGCGGCGCTGAATATTTTTCGGTAGATCACTCTGTCGTCGTCCCTGCGACCCATAACCCCAAAATGCTGGTTGTGGATATGCGAACGTGGCCCCGGCGTTGTTCAACATTCAGATCAGTGGTTATGGGTCCCCGCGTTCGCGGGGACGACGATGGAGAGAGCATCACGCTCAAAACAACGAGCCCTGCCCGTCATCCTCCGGCACAGCCGAAGCCACCTTGCGCGGCGCAGCGCGCTTCGCAGGCTTCGGCTCTTCCGCTGCGCGCTGCTCGTCGGTGATCGGCAGCAGCAATTGCGCGTCGTCATTGACGACGCGGTTGACGCGCGTCGAAATCTCGTGCCAGGCGAATTCGCCCTCAACAGGCCCGCGCAGCAGCGGCATGACATCTTCTGCGTCGTGGATGCGGCCATCGAGCCAGCGCTCGAATTCGTCGGGCGCGATCGTCACGGGCACGCGGTGATGCAGCGTGGCGAGATCGCGGCTGGCGGGCGCGGTGACGATGGCGACGCCGTCAGTCTCCTCGCCGTTCGGCCCCATCCAGGTCTCCGCCAGCGCAGCAAAGCCAACGGGACGGCCGTCGCGGCGATGGATGAAGAATGGCCGCTTGCGGCCGCCGGCGTCCTGCCATTCGTAGTAGCCGTCCGCCGGGATCAGACAGCGCCGCCGCTTGATGGCGTTCTTGAACGCGGGCTTGTCGAGCACCGTCTCCGAGCGCGCGTTGATCAGGAGCGTAAATTTACGAGGATCTTTCACCCAAGCCGGCACCAGGCCCCAGCGCATCAGCCGGAAATGGCGCCCGCCATTTTCCAGAATCACCACCGGAATCGGTTGAGTCGGCGCGATATTATACCGCGGCGGGAAATTGGGCTGCTCGATATAGCCGAAGATTTGCCGAAGCGCCTCCGGCGGCGAGGTGATGACGAAGCGTCCGCACATTATCTGACCAACATAAGCTTCCGTTTAATGGGTGTTAACCCCAGATGTTAACAGTGCGATGGATGACCTCCATGGCTGCCACAGAAGTGCGATCCGATCCGCCGATGCCGCCACCGACGGGCCGGATAGACGAGGCCCGCGCGGAGCAGTTGCGCGCCGCCAATATCAATCCTCGCACCGGGCTCGCCACCGACTATCTGAATCATTTCAACGAAGCCGTCATGCTGCTCGAAATGGTTCCGGACATGCCGGAATGCGCCGAGGATTTTCTCACCTGGACGCCGCTGTCCTACGCCGAGCATTTCTGGGCCTCCAACTTCAAGGCCCGCGACCTCGCGATCGAGGCCTATGAATGCGCCGACCCCAAGGTCCGTGCCGATTTCGACAAGCTCACGGCGACCATGACCTCGATTCTGACCGCGGTGGGCAAGGCGATGCGCGAGGCCCAGCAGGACAAGACCCGCGCCACGCTGGCTGAGCAGGCCACCGCCTGGGTCAAGCCGCTGGTGGCGCTGGCCGGCGGCGTCATCAACGGCAATGCCGAGGCCGACTTCGACGCGGTGATGTCGAACTAGCCGCCTCGTCCCCGGCCCACCACATTAGACCTGCGTGGCCCGATCGGGCATGATTGCTTGCGCAGCGAGTTCCTTGGCTACCGGATCACCCCTTGACCTCCCCCATTCAGTCGGACCGCCCCCAGCTCGCCGTCAGCGGCGCGATCTTCCGCGACGGCAAGGTCCTCTTGGTCCGCCGCGCCCGCTCGCCGGGCAAGGGCTTTTACTCGCTCCCCGGCGGCCGGGTCGAATTCGGCGAATCCCTGCATACCGCGCTCCACCGCGAAGTGGACGAGGAGACGGGCTTGCGAATCGAGATTCTGGGCCTGGCCGGCTGGCGCGAGGTGCTGCCTCGGGCCAGCGGCGGCGGGCATTACCTGATCATGTCGTTCGCGGCGCGCTGGACGGCCAGGGAGCCGGTCCTGAACGACGAGCACGACGATTTCAAATGGCTGGCGCCAGACAGGCTCGGCGATCTCAAGGTGACCGGCGGCCTCCTGGAGGTCATCGAGGCCGCCCGGAAGCTGGTCTAGGCCGTCCTACCGGCGCCTCATGCCTTGCCTCGGGCGTATTGAGGGGGCATATCGGCCCTCAAATGTTCAAGCACGCCCTCGCCGCCCTCATTCTCGTTTCGGCATGCCATTTGGCTCCCGCACGCGCCCAGGACGCGGCTGCGCCGTTCGACGGCGACCTGCAGCGGCTGGCCGAGATTCTCGGCACCCTGCATTACCTCCGGGGCATTTGCGGTGCCAATGAAGGGGCGAAATGGCGCAACGAAATGCAGGCGCTGATCGATGCCGAAACCCCTTCCGGGGACCGCCGCGCTCGCATGATCGCCGGCTTCAACCGCGGCTATAACGGCTTTCAGCAGACCTACCGGACCTGCACGCCGGCAGCCTCGGTCGCGATCCGCAGATATATCGAGGAAGGCTCCAAAATCTCGCGCGACCTCACCGCGCGCTATGCGAACTGAGGGTTGCTGTTTGACGCATTTTCTCACCGCGAACCGGTGCCCACCCCGGATCAAGTCCGGGGCAGGCTTTCGCTCGAAAGCGCTATGATGAACACGATCTATTTCGATCTCGACGGAACGCTGACGGACCCCAAGCTCGGCATCACCCGCTCGATCCAGTATGCGCTGCAAAGGCTCGATCATCCCACCATCCCGACCGAGGACGAACTGACCTGGTGCATCGGCCCGCCGCTGCGCTCAAGCTTTGTGAAGTTGCTCGGCGATCACTCCGCGGACCGCGCGGTGACGCTCTATCGCGAGCGATTTTCCGACATCGGCCTCTACGAAAACGGCGTGTACGACGGCATCGACGAAGTGCTGACGGCACTCCGCGCGTCCGGCCACCGGCTGTTCGTCGCTACCAGCAAGGCGCACGTGTTCGCCGAGCGCATCATCGACCATTTCGGCTTGCGCAAGCACTTCGAACGCGTGTTCGGCGCCGAGCTCGACGGCACCCGCGCGGACAAGTCGCATCTGCTGGAATATGCGTTGAAAGAAGTCGCCGTTGATCCGTCCAAAACCCTGATGATCGGCGACCGCAGCCACGACATGGTCGGCGCAAAAAACAACGGCATGAAGGGCATCGGCGTGTTGTACGGCTACGGCAGCCGGGCCGAGCTGATCGAGGCCGGCGCCCACCATGTCTGCGCCACGCCCGGAGCGATCCTCGGTTGCATTCCTTGACGATGGGAACCTCATGGAACCGCCGCCTGAAATTCGAGCAGCGCCGTTAACCTTTCCTAAAGATGTGGCTAGGCGGCCCCGCACCGCGTGCTACAGCTTGTCGCGTTAGGATGCGAACCGCCCTGGTTCGCGCGCAGATTTTCGTTGAGCTTCATGAGCCGCCCAGTCTCCTTCTCGACCGCCCACGACCCGCTTCCGGATCTCGAACAGAAGCAGACTGCCCTTAGCTACCTGAGCGAGGCCTGGGCCGAAGCGCGGCACGATGGCGTCGACGGCGATTGCCTGGCGCAGGCGAGCCTGTTCACGGCGCTCGCCGAACTGGTCTCGACCTATGGCGAGGACGCGGTGGCGAAATTCGCCGAAGGTCTTTCGGCCCGCGTGCGCAACGGCGAATTTTCGCTGACGCTGGCGAAGCAGTAGCGGCTGCATCGTCATTGCGAGGAGCGCAGCGACGAAGCAATCCATCCATCCGTCATGCCGCGCGATGGATTGCTTCGCTGCGCTCGCAATGACGGGAGAGATTCTGCCCTACGCCTTCAACGTCTCCAGGAACCGCACCGGTTCGCCGGTGGACGGCGTCGTTACCTCGCCCTGCCACATCACGCGCCTGCCGCGCACGAACGTGCCGACCGGCCAGCCGGTGACGCGGACGCCGTCATAGGGCGTCCAGCCGGCGCGCGAGGCCACCCATTTGTTGGTGATGGTCTCAGAGCGCTTGAGATCGACGATGGTGAAGTCGGCATCGTAGCCCGCCGCAATGCGGCCTTTGCAGGCGATGTTGTACAGCCGCGCGGGACCTGCGCTCGTGAGATCGACGAAACGCTGTAGCGACAGCCGGCCCGCGTTGACGTGATCGAGCATCAAGGGCACCAGCGTCTGCACGCCGGTCATGCCGGAGGGCGAAGCCGGATAGGTCTTCGCCTTTTCCTCCAGCGTATGCGGCGCGTGGTCGGAGCCGAGCACGTCGATGATACCCTGCTCGATACCATACCAGATTCCCTCGCGGTGATCGGCCGAGCGCACCGGCGGGTTCATCTGTGCAAGCGTGCCGAGCCGCTCGTAGCATTCCGGTGCGGCCATGGTGAGATGATGCGGCGTCGCCTCGCAGGACGCGACATCCTTGTGGTCGCGCAGATAGTCGATCTCCTGCTTGGTCGAGATGTGCAGCACGTGGATGCGCTTGCCGGTCTCGCGCGCAAGATTGACCAGCCGCTGGGTTGCCATCAGCGCTGCAGTCTCGTCACGCCATACCGGATGCGAGCGCGGGTCGCCCTCGATGCGGAGCGACTTGCGGTCGTTGAGGCGATATTCGTCCTCGGCGTGAAAGGCGGCGCGGCGGCGGATTACCTGGAAGATGCGCCGCAGGCTTTCGTCGTCCTCGACCAACAGCGCGCCGGTGGAAGAGCCGATGAACACCTTTACGCCGGCACAACCGGGCGCGCGTTCCAGCTCCGGCAGATGGTTCACGTTCTCGCGGGTGCCGCCGATGAAGAAGGCAAAGTCGCAATGCATGCGGTGACGGCCGGCGTTGATCTTGGCGGTGAACGCCTCCTCGGTGACCGTGAGCGGATTGGTGTTCGGCATCTCGAACACCGCGGTGACGCCGCCCATCACGGCGCTGCGCGAGCCGGTCTCGAGGTCTTCCTTGTGCGTCAGCCCCGGCTCGCGGAAATGCACCTGCGTGTCGATCACGCCGGGCAGGACGTGCAGGCCCTTGCAGTCAATGGTCTCGCCGGCGGAGGCCTGTCCGAGCCCCCCGATCGCAGCGATCCGGCCATTGGAGATGCCGATGTCGCAGATGCCCTCACCGTCCTGATTGACCACGGTGCCGGATTTTAGAATGGTATCAAATCGCTGATTCATCGCTGCTTCATGGTCCTCTGGCGCTCGCTTTAAGGCCTTGTTGACAGCACCTTAGCGCCTTACGTTCTCATGTGATATCCGGCTCCTGCGTTTTCCCGGGAACTTGAAAGCTCACTGCAAGCCGCACTGCAAAAGAGGCCGTTTTACTAATGAAAGCAGCGTTTCTTCCGGACCGGGGCGTGGTCAAGGTCAGCGGCGAGGATGCCCGCAATTTCCTCAACGGCCTCGTCACCACAGACGTCACGCCGCTGCAGCCCGGTCTTGGCCGGTTCGGCGCGCTGCTGACGCCGCAGGGAAAAATCACGACGGACTTCCTCATTACCGAAGCCCCTGCAGGTCACGGCGGCGCCTTCCTGATCGATGCGCCCCGCGTGCTGGCGCAGAACCTCGCTGACAAACTCGGCTTCTACAAGCTGCGCGCCAAAGTCGCCGTGGAGAACATCTCCGACAGCATGGGCGTGCTGGCCGCCTGGGACGGCGAGCCCGCGGTGAAGCCCGATCTGGCCTTTGCCGATCCGCGGCATGAAGCTCTCGGCTGGCGCATTCTTGTCCCTGAAGATCTCAAGCAAAAGGTGGCCGAGCTGATCGGAGCCGATCTCGTCGACAGCGAGGCCTACGAGGCGCATCGCATCGCCTTGGGCGTGCCGCGCGGCGGGCTCGACTTCACGTACAGCGACGCATTCCCGCACGAGACGAATATGGACCGCCTGCACGGCGTCGATTTCGACAAGGGCTGCTATGTCGGCCAGGAAGTGGTGTCGCGCATGCAGCATCGCGGCACCGCGCGCACGCGGATCGTGCGCGTCACGCTCGAAGACTTTTCGCCGGAAACCGGCGTCGCCGTTCTCGGTGGCGACAAGCAGGTCGGCACCATGGGATCGACCGCCGGCGGCCACGGCCTCGCACTGGTCCGGATCGACCGCGTTGCGGATGCGCTCGATGCAGGACTTTCGCTGACCGCCGGCGGCCTTGCGATCCGGCTGACCGATCCGAACGACGTCCGCGTCCCACCGAAGCAGACCGTCGCATGAGCAAATCTGCGCGCCTGCACGCCGACGGCAAGACGCGGTGCCCGTGGCCCGGCGAAGACCCGTTCTACATGGCCTATCACGACACAGAATGGGGTGTGCCTGAGTATGACGACCGGGCGCTGTACGAAAAGCTGATCCTCGACGGTTTTCAGGCCGGCCTGTCGTGGATCACGATTTTGCGCAAGCGCGAAAACTTCCGCAAAGCGTTCGACGATTTCCAGCCGGAAAAGATCGCGCGCTACAACGCCAAGAAAATCCACGCGCTGATGAACGACGCCGGCATCGTTCGCAACCGCGCCAAGATCGAAGGCGCCGTCAACAGCGCCAAGGCCTATTTGAAGATCATGGAAGAAGGCGCGGGCTTCTCCAAATTCATGTGGGACTTCGTCGACGGCAAGCCCATCGTCAACCAGTTCAAGACCACGGCCAGCGTACCGGCCTCGACACCGGTCTCGGTCAAGATCTCAAAGGAACTCGGCGCACGCGGCTTCAAATTCGTCGGCCCAACCATCGTCTACGCCTTCATGCAGGCTACCGGCATGGTCAACGACCATCTTGTCACGTGCTTCTGCCACGAGGCCTGCAGCGGCAAACTGCGCAAGCCCCGGCTCAAGGCCAAATGACGGCGCGAAGATCGTCCGGCGTCGCCACGCGCGCCTGGCAGCGGATGCTGTCGGGGCGACGGCTCGATCTGCTCGATCCCTCCCCGCTCGATATCGAAATCGCCGACATCGCCCATGGCCTGGCGCGCGTGGCGCGCTGGAACGGGCAGACCAGCGGCGCGCACATCTTCTCGGTGGCGCAGCACACGCTATTGGTCGAAGCCGTGATGCGTGAGCAGATGCCGCGCGTCGACGCCCGCTTCCGCCTCGCGGCGATGCTGCACGACGCACCGGAATATGTCATCGGCGACATGATCTCGCCGTTCAAGGCAGTGCTCGGCGGCGATTACAAGGCGGTTGAGAAGCGCCTGCTGGCCGCGATCCATGTTCGCTTCGGCCTGCCGCCAAGTCTCGCCGATGAAATCACGAGCGCCATCAAAGCGGCCGACCGCGGTGCGGCCTATCTCGAAGCCACCCATCTGGCGGGATTTTCGGTAAGTGAAGCGAAGCGCCTGTTCGGCAGGGATCCCGGCCTCCCCGAGGCCACCGTGCGGGACTACCTGACGCCGTGGACTGCGGCCCGGGCCGAGAAGCAATTTTTGGCGCGATTCGAGCTATTGCTTGGTTGAATGGGGGCCGTTGTAGGGTGGGCGCCCACCATTATTGCCCCGGAACCAAGATGGTGGGCACGGCGCAAGGGCGCCTTTGCCCACCCTACGACACCGGTTATATTGCTGACCAAAGACTACCCAGGGAACGCCATGCTTCACGTCTGCTCGCTTGCCGCACTTCCCGACACCGTCAGGACGACCGGCGCCAGCCACATTCTCACCGTGATGGCCAATGTCGATCAGGTGCAGCGCCCGGCCTCGGTGCTCGAGGCCAACCATCTGAAAATCTCGATGGACGACATCATCGAGGAGATGGACGGCTTTGTCGCGCCGGCGGATCATCATATCGAAAGGGTGCTGAATTTCGTTCGAAGCTGGGACCGCAGCGCGCCGATGGTGGTGCATTGCTATGCCGGCATCAGCCGCTCGACGGCGAGCGCGTTTGCCGCCGCCTGCGCCCTCAATCCGCATCGCGCCGAGATCGAGATCGCCCGGCAAATTCGCGCCCGCTCCCCGATCGCGTCGCCGAACCGGTTGATCGTCAGCCTCGCCGACAAGGCGTTGGGCCGTGAGGGGCGAATGCTGCGCGCGCTGGACGAAATGGGTCCGGGCAGCATGATGGTCGAAGGCCGGCCATTCCGACTAGATCTGGAATGACGTGGCGTTCCCCGGATGCGCCAAATGACGCCCGGATCGGCGTGAACTTTTAGCGGACAAAAGCACACACAGGATTGCAACCTGGCTGCCGACATGGCCGGTTAACGCTCTGACGCGCCCGCCTGGAGGCCCGATGTTCGACGACCCCTTCGTTTTCTTTTCGCTTGCGATCGCGATCGTCGCCCTGATCTTGGCGCGGAAGGCCATGAATCAGGTGGCGGAGTTACGCCAGCGCCTGGAGGCGATGCAGGCCACGCCGGCGGCCGCTGCTGCAGCCGTGCCTCCGCCCCTCACGCCATTCGAAGCCTTCGAGCAAAGCCTGCCGCCAGCTCCGAGCGGGGCCACACCGACGCCTCCGCCGATCGTTCCCGAGGCGGAATCCATCGCGTCCGCCGCCAGCCCTGAGGCGGCTGGGCAAGCCGCCGGCGGGGCACCGCCGCCGCCTCCATTGCCGCCGGCCGATCGCGGTTTCGAGGAAACCGTCGGCACGCGCTGGGTGGTGTGGATCGGCGGTCTGACGCTGGCGCTCGGCGGATTCTTCATGGTGCGCTATTCGATCGAAGCCGGTTTGCTCGGCCCTGGCGTGCGCACCATCCTCGGCGGCCTGTTCGCTCTGGCCTTGCTGCTTGCGGGCGAATGGACGCGGCGCAAGGAAAGCATTTCCACGATCGACGCGCTACCGATCGCCAATATCCCGGCCATCCTGACCGCCGCCGGAACGGCGGTGGCATTTGCCACGGTTTACGCAGCCTATGCGCTGTACGGCTTCCTGGTGCCGGCGACCGCGTTCATCCTGCTCGGTCTGGTAGCGCTGGGCACGCTGGCCGCGGCGCTGCTGCATGGCCCGGCGCTGGCCGGCCTCGGCGTGGTCGGCGCCTTTGTGACGCCGGTCCTGGTCTCGTCCGACAAACCGGACTTCTGGGCGCTCTACATCTATCTCGCAATCGTCACTGCGGCAGCCTTCGGTCTGGCGCGCATCAGGCTGTGGCGCTGGCTCGCGGTCACCACGATCGCGTTTGCCCTGCTATGGACATTCCCCTGCCTGCAATGCGGCCCGTCGATGGTCGGCCCGCATGCGTTCCACGTGCTCGCCGGATTCATTCTCGCCGCGCTACTCGTGGTGTGCGGCTTCATGTTCGGCCCGCCCGCGGACGAAGGCCAGGTTGAGCCGATCTCGTCCGGCTCGCTTGCGGCCTATCTGCTCGGCGCGACCTTGATCGTGCTGAACGGTTTTCATGCCGACGCCGCGATGATCGTATTCGGGCTGCTGGTGGCCGGCAGCATCGCGGTTGCCTGGCGCAGCGATGCCGCCGCGGGTGCCGTCGGCGCCGCTGCTGCGTTGGTCTTCGTCGTGTTCGCCGAATGGGCCATTCGGGCCAATCCCGACATGCTGGTGCTGCCCGGCGGGCCGCTGCAAGGCATCGGGCCGACCGCCACGGACGGATCAGTGTCGCTGCATCTGATCTCGGCCGCGATCTTCGCGGCGGGCTTTGGCGTGGCGGGATTTTTCGCGCAGGGCCGCTTCGCGGGGCCGGTGATACCGGTGATCTGGTCGGCCGCGGCGGTGTTCACGCCGCTGGCGCTGTTGGTCGCACTCTACGCCCGCATTGCGCATCTCGACCGCTCGATTCCGTTTGCGATTCTCGCGGTAATGCTCGCCGCGGCCTATGCCGCTGCGACCGAGATACTCAGCAGGCGCGAGGATCGTCCGGGACTACAAGCCTCGATCGCGCTGTTTGCGACCGGCACCCTCGCAGCGTTGGCGCTGGCGCTGACCTTTGCGCTGGAAAAAGGCTGGCTGACGATCGCCCTGGCGCTGATGTCGGCAGGCACCGCCTGGATATCCACGCAGCGGCCGATTCCGTTCCTGCGTGCCCTCGCTGCCATCCTCGCCGGCATCGTCGTGCTGCGCATCGGCTACGAGCCGCGCATCGTCGGCCAGGCCGTCGGTACCACGCCGATCTTCAACTGGCTGTTGTGGGGCTATGGCATTCCGGCGGCATCATTCTGGGCCGGCAGCATCTTCCTGCGCCGCGGCGGCGATGACGCACCACTGCGCACGGTGGAATCGGCGGCGATCCTGTTCACGGTGCTGCTGGCGTTCATGGAAATCCGCCATGCCGTGAACAATGGCGACGTCTACCATGCGAGCGCCGACCTCACCGAAGTCGCGCTGCAGGTCTGCGTTACGCTCGCGATGGCGATCGGGCTGGAGCGGCTGCGCATCCGCACCGGCAGCATCATTCACAATGCCGGCGCGATCCTGCTGACGGCGTTTGCCGGCCTCGCGACGGTGTTCGGGCTGTTGCTGCTGGAGAACCCGATGCTGCGATGGATCGATGTCGGCGGCATTGTCATCAACCTTTTGCTGCTCGGCTATGCCCTGCCCGCGGTGCTCGCGCTGCTATTGTCCTATGCCGTCGCGGGTCGGCGGCCGGTCGCCTATGGCAACACGATCGCGGCGGCAGCGCTCGTTCTCGCGCTTGCCTATGTGACGTTCGAGATCAGGCGAATCTATCACGGTCCGGCGATTGCGGCCGGCCCGACCAGCGGCGCCGAGCAATATACCTATTCGATCGCATATCTCGCCTTCGGCGTCGTCTTGCTCGGCATCGGTATTCTCTCCAACTCGCAGCGCGCGCGGCTGGCGTCCGCGGTGGTCATCGGACTGACGATCCTGAAAGCATTCCTGATCGACATGTCGGCACTGACCGGCGTCTATCGCGCGCTGTCCTTCATGTGCCTCGGCCTGGTGCTGGTGGCGATCGGGTGGCTGTACCAGCGGATCCTGTTCCGCAGGCAAGCGGCAGCGCCGGCCGCGCCGACGGGAAGCTAGAGGATGATCCTCTAACCGACGGATTCGGCGACGAGGCGAATCCTGAACACGGGCTTTTTGGCTTCGTCCAAAAGCTCCATCTGCCATTCGGCGTTCTGCTTCAGGCTGCGCGAAAGGCTGCCGAGAAGGTTACCGCAGACCTCGGTCATCTCGGCCCAGGCGGCCTCGCGGCTTTCGAATTCGGATCCCTGATCGGACGCGCCTGCGTAGCGACCGTGGCTGATCCGAAAAAAATACAGCGGCATGATTGATCTCATGTGTTGGGCCGCCTCCCGGCCTTCTCTGCCGGTCACTTGGAACGAGATTCGCTACCAGGACATGAATGCGCCAGCCCGTATGACTACGGGTTCCCGTTGGCTGACAATGTGGGATTTGGCGGCGGCCGCAGGCGCAGTTTGCGATCAATCAGTCGAGCGGCGCAACTCTGGGGCGCTCTCGGCCTTTGCGGGTTCGGGCTTCGCCTGCTCCACCTTCGGCTCGGATTTCACCGGCTCGAGTTTGGCGCTCTCGACCGCAGGCGTCTCGACCCGCGTCGTTACTTCGGCCCGTGCATCGACCGGCACACGCGACGGCTCCTCCCGACGATGCAGCGAGCGCGGTCGCGCCACGGAGCGCGCCATCAGCATCTGCGAGGCGCCCTGATGGCGGAAATCGCAATAGGCAAAGCCCATGCCCGAGACCGAGCCGCGGAACGAGCGATCATCACGCTTGTCGAGATTGAAGCACGGCTCGAACGGCAGTCCCTTGATCGAAGCGCAGACGGCCTGGCCGCGAATCTGCAGCGTGTTGCCGGGCAGGCGCACATGACGGATCGGGCCCGAGCCGCTGAATTGGACGGAGCCGGCTGCGCCGAGATCGTCAAGGATGCGTCCAGCGCCGCGGGTGCCGTCAAAGCAGGTAAAGGCGAAAACCTTGCCGCTCACGAACCTGCGGGCCTCGTCGGCATTCATCATCCCGGCCAGCGCAGGAACGATCATCGCACTGGCCGTGACGGCCCCCAGAACCAAACGCGCAAGCATGCAGCTACTCCAACTTAACAAGAGCGCGGGCGCCCGCCTTTACCCGCTGCTTACCATACCAACCACCATGGCAACATTGGAGCAGGTTGGTTGGTAAAGTCTGAACACCGTTAGGGGATTTTTACCACGATTCGACCGCGGACCTTCCCTGCGAGGATTTCGGCGCCCGCGCCGATCACCTGGTCCAAACCGATTTCGTGAGTAATATCAGCTAGTTTTCCCTTATCCAGATCGCTGGCAAGGCGATTCCAGGCAAGCTTGCGCTGCTCGATCGGGCACATCACCGAGTCGATGCCGAGAAGGCACACTCCACGCAAAATAAACGGTGCGACGGAGGACGGCAAATCCATACCGGCGGCAAGGCCGCAGGCGGCAATGGCTCCGCCATATTTGGTCATCGACAGCAGGTTGGCGAGCGTGGTCGATCCGACGCTGTCGACGCCACCCGCCCAGCGCTCTTTCGCCAGCGGCTTGGCGGGACCTGCGAGCTCGGCCCGATCGATCACTTCGGCGGCGCCGAGGCCCTTCAGGTAGTCGGCCTCCGACATCCGCCCCGTGGACGCGATGACGTGATAGCCGAGTTTCGAGAGCACGGCTGACGCGACCGAGCCGACGCCGCCGGCGGCGCCGGTCACCACGATGGGACCGCTCTTCGGCGTCAATCCGTGTTTCTCCAGCGCCAGCACCGACAGCATCGCGGTGTAGCCGGCAGTGCCGATCGCCATCGCCTCACGCGTGGAGATGCCATCGGGCAGCCGCACCAGCCAGTCGCCCTTGACGCGCGCTTTTTCGGCATAGGCGCCAAGATGAGTCTCGCCCATGCCCCAGCCGTTGCAGACGACCTTGTCGCCGGTCTTCCACGCCGGATGCGAAGATTGTTCGACGGTACCTGCGAAGTCGATGCCGGCGATCATCGGGAAACGCCGTACGACGGGAGCCTTGCCGGTGACGGCTAGACCATCCTTGTAGTTCAGCGTCGACCACTCGACGGCGACGGTGACATCGCCTTCCATCAGCTCGGCTTCGTCGAACTGCGTCAGCGCGGCGGTGGTGCCTTTATCGGCCTTGTCGATCCTGATGGCCTTGAACGTACCCACGGCAAACTCCCCGGACTTTTCTCTGTCAGGAGTGTTTACCGCATCAGGCGGGTTGTGCAACCGGGCGCGCGACCGGCTGCTCGACGATCGGCAGGTTGATCAGCGCCGACAGCACGCCGAACAGGATCGAGAGCCACCAGATCGGGGTGTAGGAGCCGAACTGCTCGAACACGATGCCGCCGAGCCAGACGCCGAGGAAACCGCCGACCTGATGGCTGACGAAGGCAAAGCCGTACAGCGTTGCGAACCACTTTGTGCCGAACATCAGCGCCACCAGCGCCGAGGTCGGCGGCACCGTCGAGAGCCAGGTCAGGCCGCTGATGGCGCCGAACGCAATAGCCGAGAAGGTGGTGATCGGAAACGAGATGAAGGCGATGATCGACAGCGCTCGCGTGAAATAGATCAGCGACAGGATATAGCGCTTCGGAAAATAGTTCTGTACCCAGCCGACGCTGAGCGAGCCGATGATGTTGAACAGGCCGATCGCCGCAATCACCCAGCCGCCGGTGGATGCGGGAATGCCGCGATCGACGAGATAGGCCGGCAGATGTACGGTGATGAAGGCGAGCTGGAAGCCGCAAGTGAAGAAGCCGAGCACCAGCAGCACGTAGGAGCGATGACCGAACGCTTCCGCCAGCGCGGTCTTGAAGGATTGCTGCTCGGCGGGCGGCGCATCGGCCGTTGTTGCGGCCGGTGGCGTTGCCAGCGCCAGCGACAGCGGCACGATAAGGAGCATCAATGCCGCAAATACAATGAGCGCTGCTTGCCAGCCGAACTGATCGATAACGGCCACGCCGAAGGGAGCGAACAGGAACTGACCGAACGAACCAGCGGCCGTGCCGGCGCCGAGCGCGAAACCGCGCCGTTCCGGCGGCAACAGCTTGCTGAACGCTGACAGCACCAGGTTGAACGACGAGCCTGACAAGCCGAAGCCGATCAAGACACCGGCACTAAGATTGAGCGACAGCGGCGTCGACGAATAGCGCATCAATAGAAGACCGGCGGCATAAAGAAGCGCGCCGATGACAATGACGCGCAGGATGCCGAAGCGATCGGCGATGGCGCCTGCGATCGGCTGCCCTAGCCCCCACAGCAGGTTCTGCAGTGCCAGCGCGAGGCCGAACACGTCGCGGCCCCAGGCAAACTCAGCGCTCATCGGTTGAACGAAAAAGCCGAGGCTGGAGCGCGGCCCGAAACTCAACAGCGCAATGATGCAGCCGCAGATCATGATCACCAGCGGGGTGCGCCAGGTGCCGAGGCCGGAGGATGGACGAAGGTCGGTCGTTACAGCCATTTGCTTCCCCCTGGACCAATCGGCGCCCGGGACGGCCCGAGCGAAACGTTACGGTGAGTTAATGCAGGTGCATGAAAACCCCAAGAGGGAGGGAGAGAAAAATTTTCCGCTGCAGGGCAGCTCTGCAAAATTGTCGAGGGCAATGAGTGCAATTTATTGAGCGGGGCACCTGGCAGAGATGCCGTCCCTGCGAACGCACTAGGGCATCTACACGTCTTGGGGACGCGACAGATTGACTCGGGGCGGCATGATGTGCGTTCGCCGCAGCGTTTTGTATGATTCTCTCTCTGGCGCTTTGATTCGAAGGAGCGCCAGAGATGCAGCAGGAACCGGATTTGTCCCTGGGTAAGTTTGGAGACGTTCGCCTCGATAAAAGGGGGCGGCGCTTCTCCGGGCTATGCTTTGCACGCGCAGTGTCTGTTTGCGCCAGATGGCGCAGGGCAACTGGGCCGCGAACATGGCGTTCTGGCGGTTTGTGAACAATCCGCAAGTCACGATCGACAAGCTGATTGAAGGCTGGAGCCTGCAGACGTCGATGGCGGTCAGCGGGCGTCATGTGCTGTCGATCCAGGACACCAGCGAGATCAACTTCCACACTCGTCCGGGACATCGGCGCGACTTGGGCAAGGTCGGCAAAGGCAATGCTCGCGGCGTGCTGCTGCATGCCATGATGGCGGTCGATGCCGATAGCGGGGTCTGTCTCGGGCTCACCGGCGGTGAGGTGTGGACGCGCAAGCGCAAGGCCAGGATCGCTCACGAGAAGCGCGCCTTGGCCGACAAGGAATCGGCGCGCTGGGTGACGACGGCTAAGCAAGGCTGCGAGGTTCTGGTCGCTGCTCGTATGATCACCGTCGTCAACGACCGCGAGGGGGATTTCTTTGCTCACTGGTCGCTGACACCCGCTGACAATGTCCACCTCCTGTCGCGCGCCATGCACGACCATGCGCTGGTCGATGGCGGCACGCTTTATCAGGCGGTCGCGCGGGCCCGCTTCTGCGACAAGGCGGTGATCGATCTACCAAAGCGAATGGATCGCCACGGTCGCCAGGCCCACCTCTCCATGCGCCTGGGAACCGTTGTGCTCAAACGACCGCAGCGCCCCGGCGTGAAAGACCTGCCACAGGGCGTCAAAGTCAGCTTCGTGGAGGTCGTCGAGTTGCACCCCCCGAAGAGCGCCAAGCCCATTCATTGGTTGCTCCTGACCACTCATCCGGTCGTCACCGCCGCCGATGCCTGGCGGATCGTCTCCTGGTACAAGCAGCGCTGGATCATCGAACAGCTCTTTCGCTCGCTGAAGAGCCAGGGTCTGCGCATCGAGGATAGTCAGCTCGACAGCGCTGAAGGCCTGATCAAACTCGTGGCGATCGCCACCAGAGTAGCATGTATCGTCATCCAGCTCGTTCAAGCCCGCAATGGCGGCGAACAATTGCAGGTCGAATTTGTGTTCACGCCGGACGAGATCGAAGCGCTCAAGGCCATTAACAAAACCCTGAAAGGCCGCACCGAGCTCCAGAAGAACCACCATCGCCCCAACACTGTCGCCTGGGCGGCATGGATCATCGCAAAGCTCGGCGGATGGACCGGTTACGCCTCTCATCGCCCACCTGGACCAATCACCTTCCACATGGGAATGGCTCGCTTCCAACTCCTCGTATATGGCCCGGCAAGCGTGTAGATGCCCTAGTTGCGTTCGCAGGGACCCATAACCACCAGCCTACATTGTTGAAGCGCAGCCGTCGCTCCGAGTGCCCATTCCGCCGGCCGCGGCGTATGGGCCCCTGCGTTCGCAGGGGCGACAAGTTGAGGGGTCTCGCCTCTATTCCGTCATCCTGCGTTCGCAGGGACGACATTTGTTACCGCTTCGCGCTCGCCTGCTCGGCCGAGCTTTGCGCGGCTTCCGCGAGCTTGGCGGAGATCGCCGCGGTCTCGGCAGGCGTGCCCCAGCTCGGAGCGTCGCTGCCATTGCCCCAGGCGCGTGGCCGGTAGAAGGTGTGCACGCCGAACTTGTGCATCTTCTTCATTTCATTGACCCAGGACGGCCGCACCCAATAGGCGTGGTAGTGCGTCGACTTGTCGACTTCCGGCAGCCAGAGCTGGCCATCGAGCATCGCCTTCGCGATCTTCTTCGCCCGCTCCCACATGTCGGGCTCCCGAATGACATCCTTGTTGTTATCGCAGGCGAAGGTGAACTGGCACGCCAGATGGCGATGCTTGTTCTGGTAGACCACGCCGCACACGGTTTCGGGATATTTGCCGGAGAAGGCGCGGTTCAAAACCACCTGCGCCACCGCGATCTGGCCTCGCACCGCTTCGCCGCGGGCCTCGAAGTAGATCGCTTCAGCCAGGCACTTTTCCGACTTGGCGCGCGACTTCTCGTCAAACAGGCCGAGACGTTCGGCCGGCGTCTTGGCGTGCTGGTTGTCGGCGTTGACCTCGCCCTTCGGCGCGACGCTTTCGCCCATCTCGCCGGCTCGCACCGGACCATCGGCATCGACCGGCAGCGAGGCCATCATCTTCATGTCGGGATCCGGATGCGCTGGTGGCATGACAATGACAGGCTCTTCGCCGGGCTGCCAGCGTTCGATGCTTTCGGGCGAGCCGAGCGAGGAGCCAAAGAACAGGCTCGAGGTCTTGAAGGAGAAACCATCGCGCGGTGGCGTAGCCGCTTGCGGCGCGACCTTGAGATCGTCCTGCGGCTTGCTCTCAAGCGACAGCGACATATCCAGTGGCGGAGCGTTCAGCGCGGCCTGCAGCTCGGGATCGAGCGGTACACGCTCGACGGGCGGCGGCGTCTCGGCAGTCTTGGCGCCCTTGACCGATGCATTTGATGTCGCTGGATCCTCGATCGCCGGCGCTCGATCGGCAGGGCCAGTGGTCTCCACTGCCGGCGACGGCGGCGCGATGATAAGGCGGTCGCCCTTCAATGTGCGGTCGACCTTGGGGAAATCGGCGGCGTGATAGCGCGGCGATGGAGCGACCAGCGGATTGCGCGTCACCGAACCCGTGATGTCGATGCCCTGAGTGTCGAGACTTGCGAGACGGTAAGTCGCGGTCTGCGGCGACGAGGTTCCGATCGGGCGACCGAAGGAGAACGTCGCGACCTGGATGCCGGCGGAGGAGAACACGCGCTTCTGCCAGCGCTCGGCGACGCCCGGCTGGCGCGCCAGCAGCGAGGCGATATCCTGATATCCGATCTCGGTCGGCATCAAAGCGAAGACGCAGAGACCGAGACCGAAGGACGCGAACCGCGCGCCCTTCGGCTGGTTACGCAACACAAACATCGATACGCTCACGCAACGCTTACACGGGTCGAACGTCAGTACATCCGTGCAATTCGACCTTTTTCGTTGGTATCGAATTTAGGTTGCCGGGGAGTTAATCGGCGTGGCGTGCGTGCTACACGCAAGACATCGCGCAATTTTTCCGGATCGCATGAGAAGTGTTGGTAAATGGCCGCTCGATGAAAGTGGTAAACATCCCGTCAACGAAGATGATGAAGAGATTCTTGCGCGGCTCACTCACCTCGCAATGGCGCGAGTTCCAATTCACTGTGTCGCGCTGAAGCGTTTGAGTTCGTCATTGCTGTCGATGAATTGCGACGACCCTCACCTAGGCAGCAAAACGCAAATGCCCGGGACAAAGCCCGGGCATCACGTCGTGTTCGTAATCGTATCGAAGAAGCCCTACGCCTGGCTCTCAATCTTCTTGCCGAGCGCGGCCTGCGCGGCGGCGAGGCGCGCAATCGGCACGCGGTAGGGCGAGCACGAAACGTAGTCGAGCCCGATCTCGTGGCAGAACGCCACCGAGGCGGGATCACCGCCATGCTCACCGCAAATGCCGACCTTCAAATTGGGCCGTGTCTTGCGACCACGGGTGACGCCGATCTTCACCAGCTCGCCCACGCCATCGCGATCGACCGAGATGAACGGATCGATCTCGAGAATTCCCTTGCTGACATAGGTGCCGAGGAAACTCGCGGCGTCGTCGCGGCTGATGCCGTAGGTAGTCTGGGTCAGGTCGTTGGTGCCGAACGAGAAGAACTCCGCGGTCTGGGCGACATCGCCGGCCAGCAGGCACGCACGCGGCAGCTCGATCATCGTACCAACTTGATAAGCGAGCTTCTTGCCGGTCTCCTTCATCACCGCCTGCGCGGTGGCGTCGATCCGCGCCTTGACCAGGTCGAACTCGGCCTTGGTCGCGATCAGCGGCACCATCACCTCGAGGCCGACGGCCTCGCCGGTGCGCTTCTCGGCTTCTACCGCCGCTTCGAAGATCGCGCGCGCCTGCATTTCGGCGATCTCAGGATAGGCGATCGCAAGACGGCAGCCGCGGAAGCCCAGCATCGGGTTGAACTCGGCGAGATCACGGGCGCGATCGGCGAGCTTGCGCGGATCGGTGTTCATCGCGCGCGCGACTTCCTCGATCTCGGCCTGGGTGTGCGGCAGGAATTCATGCAGCGGCGGATCGAGCAGGCGGATCGTGACGGGCAGGCCCTTCATGATCTCGAACAACTCGACAAAATCGGCGCGCTGCATCGGCAACAGTTTTGACAGCGCCGCGCGGCGCGACTGTTCGTCCTCGGAAAGGATCATCTCGCGCACGGTGCGGATGCGGGTTTCCTCGAAGAACATGTGCTCGGTGCGGCACAGCCCGATGCCCTCGCCGCCGAATTTTATCGCGGTGCGCGCATCTTCCGGCGTGTCGGCGTTGACGCGAACTCCGAGCTTGCGAACCTGATCGGCCCAGCCCATCAGCGTGCCGAACTCGCCCGACAGTTTCGGCTCGATCATCGGCATCTTGCCGGCCAGCACCTGGCCGAGCGAGCCGTCGATGGTGATGACGTCGCCGGTCTTGAAGGTGCGCGAGCCGACGCTCATGGTGCCGCGGCCATAGTCGACGCGAATGGCACCGCAGCCGGAAACGCAGGGCTTGCCCATGCCGCGCGCCACCACCGCGGCGTGCGAAGTCATGCCGCCGCGGGTGGTCAAAATGCCTTCGGCGGCGTGCATGCCGTGAATGTCTTCCGGACTGGTTTCGACGCGCACCAGAATGACGTTGCGGCCGTCGGCCTGAAGTTTCGCGGCTTCATCGGACGAGAACACGATCTCGCCGGATGCGGCGCCGGGCGAGGCCGGCAGGCCGGTCGCGATCACGTCGCGCTTGGCCTGGGGATCGATGGTCGGATGCAGCAATTGATCCAGCGAAGCCGGATCGATCCGCATCACCGCGTCCTTCTTTGAGATCAGGCCTTCATTGGCGAGCTCGACCGCGATGCGCAGCGCTGCCTTCGCGGTGCGCTTTCCACCGCGGGTCTGCAGCATCCACAACTTGCCCTGCTCGACCGTGAACTCCATGTCCTGCATGTCGCGATAGTGCTTTTCGAGCAGCGTGTAGAACCGCGTCAGCTCCTTGAAGGCCTCCGGCATCGCGCTTTCCATCGACGGCTTGTCGGAACCGGATTCCTGGCGCGCTTCCTCGGTGATGTCCTGCGGCGTGCGGATGCCCGCCACCACGTCCTCACCCTGCGCGTTGATCAGGAATTCGCCGTACAGCTTGCTCTCGCCGGTCGAAGGATTGCGCGTGAACGCGACGCCGGTCGCGGACGTTTCGCCCATGTTGCCGAACACCATGGCCTGCACGTTGACCGCGGTGCCCCAGGATTCCGGGATGTCGTGCAGGCGGCGGTAGGTCACTGCACGCGCATTCATCCAGGATGAGAACACCGCGCCGATCGCGCCCCACAATTGCTCGTGCGGATCCTGCGGGAAATCCCTGCCGGTCTCGCGCGCCACCGCTTCCTTGTACTTGCCGACCAGTTCGACCCAGTCGTCGCCGGTGAGATCAGTGTCGAGCGTGTAGCCCTGGCTGTCCTTGAAGGTGTCGAGAATGTCCTCGAAGTGATGATGCTCGAAGCCGAGCACCACGTCCGAATACATCGTGATGAAGCGGCGATAGCTGTCATAGGCAAAGCGGCGATCGCCGGAGAGTTCGGCGAGCGCTTCGACCGTTTTGTCGTTGAGGCCGAGATTGAGCACGGTGTCCATCATGCCCGGCATCGACGCGCGGCCGCCGGAACGAACCGACACCAGCAGCGGATTTTTCGAGTCGCCGAATGCCTTGCCGGTCAGCTTGCCGACATACTCAAGCGCCTTCTCGACCTGCGCCTTCAGCGCGGGCGGATAGGTTTTGTCATGCGCGTAGAAATAGGTGCAGACCGAGGTAGGAATGGTGAAGCCCGGAGGCACCGGCAGGCCCAAATTGGCCATCTCGGCAAGGTTGGCGCCCTTGCCGCCGAGCAAGTCGCGCAGGCCCGCTTTGCCCTCTGCCTTGCCGTCCCCGAAGGTATAGACCCACTTGCCGGATTTTACCGCCTCGGCGGCAGGCTTGCGGACGGCAGCCTTCTTGGCCGCGGCCTTGGCGACCGGCTTGGCCGGGGCCTTCTTCAGCGCCTTGCGGGCCGAGGCCTGCGGCGCGGCCTTCGGCCGGGCGGATGGCTTTGATTTCGCTACAGATTTCACTGCAGCCTTCTTGGACTTCGCGACGGCTTTGGCCATGGATTCCAACTATCCGAAAAAGGGAAGAAGATTGCGCGCCTTACACCATTTTGAGGGGTTCCGCGCAAGCCGCGAAACCCCGCTTTCCAGTGCTAGAACTTGAACATCTTGAGCACGCCAAGACCCACCAGGCCGACGAAGATCAAGTAGATCGCGACGATGTAGTTGAGCAGCCGCGGCATGATCAGGATGAATATCCCGGCGAGCAGAGCAACGATCGCGGGAACATGCGTGGCGGTGATGGTCATTGAAATCTCCAGATGATCGGGGGGCGGGAAATCGAATCGAGGGCGGCAACTTAACCGCTGGCGCGGTTCGGGAATAGCAAGACGCTTAACCGCTTCAATGGGTTCCAGCCTCCGCAACAATTCCCCAGAAATGTCGCGGATGAGGCCGCGCTTTTACCGGAACAATGCTGCACGCGATGAATTGGCCCGCATTGTGTGTGTGCTGGCGAAAGCCGGCACCTCTTCTCGCGAAGGAGTTGACCATGCGGAACAGACTATTTGCCATTGCGGCGATCGCGGGCGCGATGGCCGTCCCGATCGCGGCTCAGGCGCAATCCACGATCGGCACAGGTGGCGGCAGCGCGGTCGTCATCGGTGAACATGTAGAAGGCATCGCGCCCGACGTGCGTCCGGCCTTCCGCGAATACATCGTGCGTGAGCGCGTGCCGAATTACACTATTTCCGAGCGTGTGACGGTTGGCGCCGTGCTGCCGGAAACCGGCGTGACCTACTACGACGTGCCGCAATCGTTCGGGGTGACGCCCTATCGCTACACCGTGGTGAACGGCCAGACGATATTGGTCGAACCGCGTTCGCGCCGCATCGTTCAGGTGGTCGATTGACCTTCAGTAGCCTGAACGATTGGTCCGGGCGCCGCGCAAGCGGATGTGCGCGAGATACGACCGGACAAGAAGCCCCGCCCGGCGTCCCCTCCGGGCGGGGTCTTTCTGTGCGCTCGTTCACTGTCGTGTCCCGGACGCGGTGCAGCGCGGAGCGATGCACCGCAGAGCCGGGACCTATGTATGATTGAGGCGAGATGGGCCCCGGCTTGGCAGCGCACCACTTCGTGCTGCGCAGCATCCGGGGCACGGGCAGCGGTCAGCTATTCCCTGATTTCCAATCCAGGCTTCTTCACCACCAGCCGGTGAATCTTCTTTCCCGATGAGGCGCTGACGATCTCTTCGTCGAGCAATACGGTCGCGGTCGTCAGCTCCGCCTGCACGACCGCCGGATCGAACGCGGCGTAAAGCCGTCCCTGCGCGTCGCGCTGATCGGCGCCCTCGGTGACGCGCCAGCTCAGATAGAGAATGCCGCTGGGCTTGACGATATCGAGCAGGCGGCGGACCGATGCCGCAATCTCCTTGCGGTCGAGATGCATGATCACGGTTTCGCACAGCACGTTATCGAACGTGCCGATACCGCGCAGATCGGGCAATTCGGCATGCGCGAACTTGCACGACGGATAGCGCCGGCGCGCTTCGTTGAGCAGGCCCTCCGAGGCGTCGAAGCCCATCGCCGAAAAGCCGTGGGTGTGAAGCCAGGCGACCTCGCGGCCGCAGCCGCAGCCGATATCGGCCGAATTGCCACCGCGCACGAAAAAGCGTTCGACGACTTCCTGCAGGTCGACGGGCGCCGGCTGACCGAGCCAGTCCTTCGCGCACGCCGCCGCATCCTGGTCATAAGCGGCGAGCGTCTGAGGATCCATGGTCTAGCCTTCGATCTTGGAAAAATCCGCAACCGCGCGGGTCGCCGCGCGGATTTCGTTCAGGAGTTTTAGTCGATTCTCGCGAACATCAGGTTCATCGGCATTGACCTTGACCTTGTCGAAGAACGCATCGACCGCGGGCCTCAGCTTCGCCATTGCGCTCATCGCCGCGGCGAAATCTTCCTTCTGCACTGCGGCTCCGGCCTCGCTCTTGACCTGGTCGATCGCCTTGGCGAGCGCCTTTTCTTCGGCAAGCGCGTAGAGCCCGGCATCTGGCGCACCGTCGAACGTGCGCTTGTCCTTTTTTTCCTCGATCGCGAGGATGTTACTCGCGCGCTTGGTCCCTGCAAGCAGGTTCTTGCCGTCGTCGGTGTCGAGGAACTTGCCGAGCGCCTCGACGCGACGGACGACCAGCAGCAGGTCATCCTGGCCTTCCAACGCAAAGACGGCGTCGACAAGATCATGACGCGCTCCTTGTTCGCGGAGTTGGACTTTCAGGCGATCCGCAAAGAAGGAAAGCAGATCCGTTGCATTCTTGCGAGTAAACCGAATCAAATTGATATCTTCGACTGACCCCGGAGGCTGCCGGGACGGCCAAACGCTGAGATCTTTGTAATCTGAATGAGCAAGATTGAAGTCCGCTAAGGCAACAATCCGCCCGATCAAACTGTTGGCATTACCTAGTGCCTCGCTCGCGGAAGAGACCTTCCAGCCAAACGTGTTGTTGTCCTCCCAGCAAACTTCAACATTCCGTCGCAGCGCCTCAGAATTTGCCAATGAGCCAAAGTTAAACTCACCACCGGGCTGCTTTTCGTCTTCGATCGCTCCGATCACGACTCCAATATACGAAGAAAGCAATCCGTCGTGATCAAGATACGCAGTCTCGAATGGAAATTCCTTCAATAACATCGCTATTTGATAATCGACGTCGCGGCCCGAGCTTTCTGTAATGCGCCGCCAAATAAGATACCCGGCACCGAATGCCAACCGCTGCCGAAACAGCCGTGCTAGAAAGTCAACTTGATCTATGCGGATTTGATTACTCAGAACGATCCTGATGACGCCCAGCGCCGCCCGCCGCAACGCATAGGGGTCCTTGCTTCCCGTCGGTTTCTCGTCGATCGCCCAGAACCCGACCAGCGTGTCGATCTTGTCGGCCAGCGCCACCGCCACACTCACCGGATCGCTCGGCACGCGATCAGTCGGCCCCTGTGGCTTGTAATGGTCCTCGCTCGCGGCGGCGACGGAGGCGTCTTCGCCTTGCGCCTGCGCATAGTACTTCCCCATCAGGCCCTGCAGCTCCGGGAATTCGCCGACGACTTCGGTCAACAGATCGGCTTTTGCCAGATGCGCGGCTCGCTTGGCCTTCGCGACGTCGGCGCCGACCAGCGGCGCGATCTCGGCCGCCAGCCGTTCGATCCGTTTGATCCGCTCCGCCTGCGTGCCAAGCTTCTCGTGAAACACGATCTGCTCGAATTTTGGCAGCCGGCTCTCCAGCTTCGTCTTCAGGTCGGTCTCGTAGAAGAATTTTGCATCGCTCAACCGCGCGCGGATCACGCGCTCGTTGCCGGCGACGATCACCTTGCCGCCGTCGGTCGCTTCAATGTTGGCAGTCAGAATAAATTTGTTGGCGAGCTTCCCGGTCTTGGGGTCGCGCACCACAAAGCATTTCTGGTTGTTGCGGATGGTGGCGCGGATCACTTCGCCCGGGATCGGCAGGAATTCCTCATCGAAGGAGCCCATCAGCGCGACCGGCCATTCGACGAGGCCGGCGACCTCGTCCAAGAGCCCCTGGTCCTCGACCAGCTCAAAGCCTTGCGCGAACGCCAATTGCTTGGCGTCGGCGAGGATGATGTCCTTGCGCGCCTGCGGATCGAGTACGACCTTCGCGGCCTTCAGCTTGGCTTCGTAATCCGCGAAGCGCCGCACCGGAATCGCCGACGGCGCCATGAAGCGGTGGCCGAACGTGGTCTGCCCGGCCTCGATGCCGTCGACGGAAAACTTTACCACATCGGGTTCTTCGGTCTCCGGACCGAAGGTCGCGATGATCGAGTGCAGCGGCCGCACCCAGGAGAGCGAACCCGATTTGGTCGAACGAGCGCCCCAGCGCATCGACTTCGGCCACGGGAAGGTTCGGATGATGACCGGCAGAATCTCAGCGAGCACATCGATGGTGGCGCGGCCCGGCTTTTCGATCAGGGCGATGTAGAAGTCGCCCTTCTTCGGGTCGGTCTGGATCTTGGCGTCTTCGATCCTGGCCAGACCGGTCGCCTTCAAGAATCCCTGGATCGCGGCATCGGGGCCGCCGACGCGCGGGCCGCGGCGCTCTTCCTTGAGGTCGGACTGCTGCGCCGGAACGCCGTGCACGGTCAGCGCCAGCCGCCGCGGCGTCGCGAACGCTTTCGCGCCTTCATAGACCAGGCCCTCCGCGACGAGCTTTGTCGGTCACCATGCGGCGCAGATCGTCCGCCGCCTTCGCCTGCATGCGCGCGGGGATTTCCTCGGAAAACAATTCCAGCAGAAGATCAGGCATCAGACCGCCCTGCCCGCTTCGGTGTGAACCCAGGCCTCGCCGCAGGCCTTTGCCAATTCGCGCACGCGCATGATGTAGCTCTGCCGCTCCGTCACCGAGATCGCGCCGCGCGCATCGAGCAGGTTGAAGACATGGCTCGCCTTGATGCACTGGTCATAGGCCGGCAGCGCCATCAGATGTTCTTTCTGATTACCGCCCTCCTTCCACCCGGCCGCGAGATATTTCTTGCAAGCGTCTTCGGCCATCTTGAACTGCTCGAACAGCATCGCCGTATCGGTGTGCTCGAAATTGTGCCGGGAATATTCCTGCTCGGCCTGCAGGAAGACGTCACCATAGGTGACCTTGTCGGCGCCGTCGCGGCCATTGAAGTTGAGATCGTAGACGCGGTCGACGCCCTGCACATACATCGCAAGACGCTCGAGTCCGTAGGTGAGCTCGCCGGAAACGGGTGCGCATTCGACGCCCGCGACCTGCTGGAAGTAAGTGAACTGGCTGACTTCCATGCCGTCGCACCAGCACTCCCAGCCCAGCCCCCATGCGCCAAGCGTCGGGCTTTCCCAATCGTCCTCGACGAAGCGGATGTCGTGCAGGCTCGAATCGATGCCGATCGCGGCCAGCGACTTCAGGTACAGATCCTGAAGGTTCGGCGGCGACGGCTTCATGATCACCTGAAACTGATAATAGTGCTGCAGCCGGTTGGGGTTCTCGCCGTAGCGTCCGTCCTTCGGCCGGCGCGAGGGCTGCACATAGGCCGCATTCCAGCGCTTCGGCCCCAACGCGCGGAGTGTCGTCGCCGGATGGAAGGTGCCTGCGCCCATTTCCATGTCGTAGGGCTGCAGGATCACGCAGCCCTGCTCCGCCCAGAACCGCTGGAGAGCAAGGATGAAGCCCTGGAACGAACGTTCCGGGCGCATATGGGCAGGCAAAGCGTCCATCGGCAGAATCGGTCTCGCGAAGGGGGGTTTGAAGTGCGCGGGACCGTATCGGCGTAGGGGCAGGGAATCAAGGCGATGGAGCCTTGTATTCCTCATGGTGAGAAGCGCGGCGGGCCGCGCGTCTCAGGACGATGCCAGCATCGCCGAACGAGCCATGAGGCCCCGAACGTGTGGGCCATCCTTCGAGACGCGGGCTGTCGCCCGCCCCTCAGGACGGAGGCTAGCCCGGCCGGTAAGCGCCGGTGACGGGGTCGCGGCGCAGCGTTGGGATGTCGGCCGTCTGTGTGGCCTCGGCGACGCGCGCCAGCCGTGCCTCTTCGAGTTCCCTGTTGATGCGGACGGCGGTCTTGTAGGCCCAGCGGACCACGGCGAGCCCTCCCAGGGCACCCGCGAATGCGATCAGCGGCGGCATCGGTCGATCCTTGTCGTTCAGGTGTCAGCCCCCAATGGCTCGCATTCTCGCCGAAGCCGGCCTGCATCGCAATTACGCTTTTGGGACTAAATGGCGCGGGTACCCCCGGCCTAGAACCCGAATTTGGCCCAAATTGCCCGGGTCTCCAGCGCCGAAATCAGGTCATCCGGCAATCCCCCGATACCGTCGGCCAGCGAACCCGCGCCCGGTGATCTCCGGCCCAACAGCCCGGCCAGCATTCCGCTTGCCGGCGCGATAAGGGGCGTCAGCACTTTGTCACCATAGCGCTCGCGCAGCGTCGAGCGGAGATCGCCGATCTTGTCCGCAAGGCCGAGCGACACCGATCTCTCGCCCGCCCAGTATTCGCCGGTGAACAGGACGTCGTCGGCCCCCTTGAGGCGTGCACCGCGGCTGCCTTTGACCAGCGCGATGAAGATGGCGTGGATCTCGCGCTGAAGCGTCTTCAGGCGGGCGACGTCATCCGGGTCTTCGGGCAAGAAGGGGTCCAGCATCGCCTTGTGCTCGCCTGCCGTGTAAAGCCGCCGCTCGACACCAATCCTCTTGATCAAGTCCTGAAAGCCGAAACTGCCGCCGACCACACCGATCGAGCCGAGGATCGAGGACGGATCGCAGAATATCTCGTCGCCCGCGCAGGCGATCATGTAGCCGCCGGATGCCGCGACGTCCTCGACGAACACCAGCACCGGCAGTTTCTTTTCCGCAGCAAGCTGCCTGATCCGCAAATAGATCTGTCGCGATTGCACCGGCGAGCCGCCGGGCGAATTGATCACCAGCGCCACCGCCTTGGCGTGTCGGGTGGCGAACGCGCGTTCGAGCGTTTTGGCGATGCCGGCCAGCGTCAGGCCCGGCCGCAATGGCGTCACCGCACCGATGACGCCCGACAGGCGAACCACCGGAACGACCGGGACGTCGCGCCGGAATTTTGCCGGAATGAATCGTTTCATCCTGTCAATGAGGCCCGGCAATCCCGTGCGATCACTTAATTGTTCACTCATGCCGTTACCTCGAATTAACCATTTTTTATCACACCAATGTCATTGGAAAGGCCGGAACGCCTTTTGGCAGGACGCCTTTTGCATCGCAGACGAGAGACTGCAATGGCGCAGCGGAGACTGACATGAAAATCTACCTGCTGATAATGCTCATCGGCAGCCTTCTGACCGCGATTCACTTTACGTCGGCGCCCAAACAACAGTCCGAGACGCTTCCGCAATAGCGAGTAATTGGGAGTTGCGGGCCGACTTTACAGGTTCGCCAACGGCAAGGTTCCCTTCCCGGCCAGAATCTCCTGCCCCCTTTTATGGGGCTGACCTTGCTCGTCATTGAGCATCAGGGCGGGATGGATTTGCGTCGGCGCCCGCCCACCCTTGGTGGCGCGAACCAGGATGCGATTGGCAGGCCCCCGTGCGTCACCGTGAACCGGCAGCACCTGCAGGCTCCCGAAACCGTGATCGAGCGCCGAGAGCACTTCGGCGATTCCATCGGCACGCCAGATCAGCGTCAGTGCTCCCTTCGATTTGAGAATGCGCCGCGCCGCGTGAATCCATTTCGAGAGCGTCGTTGCGGTCGCCATATGCGCGGTCCCGCGTGCCGTGTCCGGCGAGACGCGATGCCGCGCCGGGTCGTTGAAGGGCGGATTCATCAGCACCGCATCGACGCTGTCAGGAAGGAGTCCGGCAGCGGCAAAGGCCGTAGCATCGGCCTCCACGTCAAGCACGATCACGTCGGCTCGAATCGCATTCGCCTCCGCATTGGCGCGCGCAAGGCCCGCCAGCACAGCATCGATCTCGACCAGAACCAGATCGATGCCGGCCACGCGCCTGGCAACCGCAAGCCCCGCGACGCCGACGCCGGCGCCGAGATCGGCCACGCGGTCACCCGGACGGGCTGCCGTCGCTGCCGCCAGCAGCACTGCATCATGACCGGCGCGATGTCCCGATTTCAGTTGCTTCAAACGCAATTGCCCGCCGAGAAACGCATCCTCGGTGAGTTCGAGGTCAGTCATCGGGGCGCAATTCGTGAGCCAGACCCGCCTCGGCCAGCAACTGGCGGGCTGCGCGATTGTCGTCCTCATGAACCAGGATGCGGCGTGGCAGGATGCCGAGCGATCCCTCGATGACGCTCATGTTCTGGTCCAGCACCAGATGATGGATATTGGCGCCGTCGAGCAGCGCGCCGATCGCAGAAACCAGCACGATATCGTTGGTCCTGACCAATTCCCGCAAGTGGTGTTCTCCTTTTCGCCCCGATGCGACGACGGCACGGGGTCCGTCAACCGCTACGTGCCCTTGCCGCGATTGCCGGCACTTTCTATTGTAGAACAAGGATAGCGCGAATTGGCCAAAATTGGAGACCCATGTGGCGGTTATTGTACCCTTCGAAAGCCCGTCGAACGCTTCGATAGATGCGCTGGTCGGGCTGGTCGCCGCCGACATGGAGCGGGTCAACGCCACGATCCTGTCGCGCACGGGATCGGAAGTCACCATGATTCCGGAGGTCGCCAACCACCTGATCTCATCCGGCGGCAAACGTCTGCGCCCGATGCTGACGCTGGCGATGGCCCAGCTCTCCAACTATTCCGGGGACGGCCATATCAAGCTCGCCGCCGCGGTCGAGTTCATGCACACGGCAACCCTGCTGCACGACGACGTAGTCGACGAGAGCGAACTGCGCCGCGGCAAGCTGTCGGCGCGGATGCTGTGGGGCAATGAGGCCAGCGTGCTGGTCGGCGACTTCCTGCTCGGCCAGGCCTTTCGCATGATGGTCGAGGTCGGCTCGCTGCGTGCGCTCGACATTCTCTCCTCGGCTGCGGCCACCATCGCCGAAGGCGAAGTGATGCAGCTTGCGGCGGCCAAGAACACTGCGACCACCGAGGACGAATACCTCGCCGTGATCAGGGGCAAGACCGCCGAATTGTTCGCCGCCGCCTGCGAAGTCGGACCCGTGATCGCCAACCGCCCGAAGGCCGAGCAGACCGCATGCCGCTCGGTCGGCATGAATCTCGGCATCGCATTCCAGCTCGTCGACGACGTGCTGGACTATGGCGGCAAGGCCGCGAAACTCGGCAAGAACATCGGCGACGATTTCCGCGAAGGCAAGATCACGCTGCCGGTGGTGCTGGCGTTCCGCCGCGGCAATGACAGCGAGCGGAAGTTCTGGATCAAGGCATTGGAGCGTGGCGAGATCGGCGACAGCGACCTCGATCATGCCATCGGCCTGATGACCAAGCACCGCGCGCTGGAGGACACGATCAGCCGCGCCCAGCACTACGGCGCAATGGCCGTCGACGCGCTCGCGCTATTCCCGGCCTCGCCGATGAAAACCGCACTCGAACAGGTCGTGGCGTTCTGTCTGGCGAGGTCACATTGATTCCGCTTCCGTCATACCCCGCGAAGGCGGGGTATCCAGTACGCCGCGGCCTATCGATTCAATCACTGATGTCTCTGGAATACTGGATCACCCGCCTTCGCGGGTGATGACAGCGCTCTACCCATCCTACGAGAGAGATCGCATTGAACAGCACCAACTTCACGTTGTTCCTCTTGGCCGCGCTCGTCATCGCCGCCGTCCCCGGTCCAGGAATCTTTTACGTCGCCGCACGGACGCTGTCGGGCGGCAAGAGCGCCGGTATCGCTTCGACGTTCGGGACTGCGCTTGGCGGCTTGGTGCATGTGGTCGCGGGCGGGCTTGGGGTCTCGGCGCTCATCCTGGCCAGCGCTGAGCTGTTCACCGCGCTCAAATTCGCCGGCGCAATCTATCTCGTGTGGCTCGGCATCAAGACGTTTCGCGAAGCGCGCGATCTGCTGCCGCAACAAGCCGTCGCGGTCGGTACAGAGCGGGCGTTTCGGGAAGGCGTGCTGGTCGAAGCCTTGAACCCGAAGACCGCGGCGTTCTTCCTGGCCTTCATTCCGCAATTCCTCGACCCGGCCGGCAGCTATCCGGCGCTCCAGTTCATGGCGCTGGGCCTGATCTCGGTCGCGCTGAACACGCTTGTCGATATCATCGTGGTAATGATGGCCGCGACGGCGCGCAGTGGTCTCACGCGCAGGCCGAACTTGCTTCAACGATTGCGACAGGGCTCGGGGCTGTTCATCGCGGGCCTCGGTGTTTCGCTGGCGCTGGCGCGGCGGCCTGCGAGCTAACTCAGCGTTCCCGCATGCACCCACCATCCGGGGTGATCGCGCCGGATCTGCTCTGCCGCGCGTCCGGCTTCGACGGTGTTCTCGTAGATCGCAAAGCAGGTGGCGCCGGAGCCGGACATCCGCGCCAGCCAGGCGCCGTTGGTCGCGTTGAGCGCTGCGATGACGTCGCCGATCACGGGCTGGACACGCATGGCGGGCGCTTCCAGATCGTTGGAGCTGGCGGCGAGCGCTTCGACCCAGTCTTCCAGCGACGCCTTCTCGTCCGGCCAGCGGTCCCGCAGCAGCACGTCGGTGACACCGACCAGCAATTCGCCGCTGCGCAGGCCCAGCGCATTGAAAACGTCGCGGGTCGCGACGGCAACGCCGGGGTTGACCATCACGCACGGCATTTTCGGCAGACTGAGCGGCTGCAGCGTTTCGCCGACGCCGGTCATGACGCAGCCGCGTGAGTTAACGCAGACCGGCACGTCGGCGCCGGTCAGTTGCGCGACCTCGACGATGCGGGGATCGTCGAGCGCGAGCCCGTTCAACTGTGCAAGCAACCGCAGCGCCGCCGCGGCATCGGCCGAACCGCCGCCGATACCGGCCGCGACCGGCAAGACCTTGTCGAGCGTAAAGCTGCCGGCTTTCATATCCGGTACGCGCTCGGCCAAGAGGCGCGCGGCCTTGAGCACCAGATTGTCCGAGGTCTCGCCGCAGGCCTGCGCCAGCGGTCCCGACATCTTCAAATCCAGATCCGCACCCGGCGTCAGCGTCAGTCGGTCGGCGCAGTCGGCGAACGCCACCACGCTTTCGAGATCATGGTAGCCGTCGGCACGGCGGCCATTCACCCGCAAGGTCAGGTTGACCTTGGCGCGCGCCTTGTCACTCAACAGCGGCATTGCCGAACAGCCCCCAAAGTCCTTGCCTCAGCCACCCCTGCCGTCTTCTTTCTTCTTGTCGGCGGAAGCCGCAGAGGAAGTGTCTTCGGGCAGGCCGTTGGCAATCTTGGCTTCGATCTTCGGCAATTCCTCCGCCTCGGGCTTGAGGTCGCGGGCATGGGCCCACTGGAATTTGGCTTCCAGCGTCCGCCCGACGCGCCAATAGGCATCGCCGAGATGGTCATTGATGGTCGGATCCTCCGGCTTGAGGTCGATCGCACGCTCGAGATGCTTTACCGCGTCTTCAAAATTGCCGATCCGGTAAAACGCCCAGCCCAACGAATCCACGATGTAGCCGTCATCGGGGCGCTGGTCGACGGCGCGCCGGATCATCTTCATGCCTTCGTCGAGGTTGATGCCCTGGTCGATCCAGGAATAGCCGAGATAGTTCAGGACATGCGGTTGCTCGGGCTGCAGCTCCAGCGCCTTGCGCATGTCGGCCTCGGCCTTGCTCCACTGCTTGGAACGTTCCTCGCAAATGCCGCGATAGTAATAAGTGACCCAGGTGTTCTTGTCCGTCACCCCGGGCATCGCGTCGATCGCCAGCGTATAGGTATTGGCGCAATCGCTGAACTTCTTGCGGCCGCGCTCGATGTTGCCGAGCGCCATGATGGCTTCGATGTCCTTCGGCGCGTCCGCGGTGACGCCTTTCAGGATCTTGATCGCCTCTTCGCTGCGGTCGGCGGCGTCGAGATTGGTGGCGAGCTGGATCTGCGCATTGCGCTTGAGCGGCGAACTGGCCGGCATGCGCTCGTAGACCTTGATCGCCATCTGCGGCTTCTTCACGGACTCGTAGAGATCGGCGAGCGACAACAGCGCCAGCGGATGATTGGGCTGCAGGTAGAGCGCGAGCTGCAGATAGACCAGCGCCAGATCCTCGCCGCCGCGGCGTGTCAGCGTGGCGCCGATTCCGTACAGCGCCTCGGCCGCGCCGGCCTGCGCCGAATCGACCAGCGCCGACATCTTCTTGCCGGCCCGGGTCTCGCGCAGGCCTTCCTGCACCAGCGGATGCCGCGGCAACTTCTTGTCGAACGCTTCGTAAATGCCGGCCGCCGCCGCGCCATCCTTGTTGCGAGACAGCCAGCGCGCATAGGCGTCGGACACGCGCAGCATTGAATCGTCGAGTTTGTAGGCGCGCTCGAACCGCGTGCCGGCGTCCTTGTCCTTGCCAGAGATCTCCAGGATCATGCCGGTGTGGAGATCCTTGAAGATCGGATACCATTCAGGTCCGGTCAGCTTGTCGATATTGGCAACCGCGGTCTTGGCATCGCCCGCGCCGTAGCTCGCCCATCCCGACAACAGCGTCGCCACCAGGTCGGTGATCGGTCCGCGGATCGACTGGTTGATGTTGAGCTGCGCGGCCGCATATTTCTTCTGCTTGAGGTCGCGGACGCCGACCACCAGCCGCGCGACGCGGTTCGCCTTGTCCATCGTCAGGATGCGATCGGCGAGCTTGACCGCTTCATCGATGTCGCCATCGGCGAGCGAAGAGATGAAGGCGCGATCCAGGAGTTCGTTGTTCTTCGGATCGGTGCGCAGCGCGGAGCGATAGAATGCCGCAGCCGAGGCCGCATCGCGCTCGACGCTGGCATGGCGCGCGGCGAGATAGCTGCCTGCCGTCGTCAGCGACTTCAGATCGGATTTGGTGGGGAATTGCGCGGCGTTGTCGGCCGTATGTTCGGGCGTCTGGGCCCAGGCCACGCCAGGCGCGGCCAGGCTAGCAACAGTAATTGCGGCGATGGTCCAACGATTCATACGAGTGGAAAGCATCACAGTTCGCCTAGCTCCAGGATGTATGGCGGGATCGTTACGATCGGTCTCGAATGCAAACCCAAGCGGCGGCATCTCAGCCTGCGACAATGCCGCTTTTGGCCTTCAACCGCAAGGATACGGGTTGGCGAATCGATTGGCAGATAGGCCCTTAGGGCTCCGATTTAGCCAGCCCAACCCGGAAACGCTTTTACTGTGGCGGTATCGTGGCCGGAGGCGGTATCACCCTCCTCCAACTCACGCAATCGTGGTCTATACGGCCTCTCTACATGCCCTGGTAATTCGGCCCACCGCCGCCTTCCGGCGGAACCCAGGTGATATTGCCGTTCGGGTCCTTCACGTCGCAGGTTTTGCAATGGACGCAGTTCTGGGCGTTGATCTGGAAGCGCGGACCTGAAGCCTCCTCGACCCATTCATAGACGCCGGCCGGGCAATAGCGGTTCGACGGACCGGCATAGACATCGTGCTCGGATGCCTTCTGCAGGTTCATGTCGGCGACCTTGAGATGAACCGGCTGGTCCTCCTCATGGTTGGTGTTGGAGAGGAACACCGAGGACAACTTGTCGAAGGTGAGCTTGCCATCCGGCTTGGGGTAGGCGATCGGCACATGCGCCTTGGCCGGATCCAGCGTCTTGCGGTCGGACTTGGCGTGCGACTGGGTTCCGAACAGCGAGAAGCCCAGCGTGTTGCACCACATGTCGAAGCCGCCGAGCGCCACGCCGATGATGGTGCCGAATTTCGACCATAGTGGCTTGACGTTGCGGACCCGGTGCAGGTCTCGACCTACGGCGGAATCGCGCCAGGCGTTTTCGTATTCCACCAGTTCGTCATTGGCGCGGCCGGCGCCGAGCGCCGCCGCAACATGTTCGGCCGCGAGCATGCCGCTGCCCATCGCGTTGTGCACGCCCTTGATGCGCGGCACGTTGACGAAGCCTGCCGCGCAGCCGATCAGCGCGCCGCCCGGGAAACTTAAGCGCGGCACCGACTGATAGCCGCCTTCGGTGATGGCGCGCGCGCCGTAGGAGATACGCTTGCCGCCTTCGAACACGGTTCGGATGGCGGGATGCGTCTTAAAGCGCTGGAATTCGTCGAATGGCGAGAGATACGGATCGTCGTAATTGAGATGCACGACGAAACCGACCGCCACCTTGTTGTCGTCGTAATGGTAGAGGAACGAGCCGCCGCCGGTCTTGTTGTTGAGCGGCCAACCGAACGAATGCTGGATCAGGCCCTTCTGGTGCTTGGCGGGATCGATCTCCCAGACTTCCTTCAACCCGATGCCGAATTTCGGCGGCTCGCTTTTCGCGTCGAGCGAGAATTTCGCGATCAGTTCCTTGCTCAGGCTGCCGCGCGCGCCTTCGGCGAACAGCGTGTATTTGCCGAGCAGTTCCATGCCGCGGGTATATGAATCCTTGTGGCTGCCGTCCCTGGCGATGCCCATGTCGCCGGTCGCGATGCCGCGCACCGCGCCGTTATCGTCATACAGCACCTCGGCCGCGGCAAAGCCGGGATAGATTTCGACGCCGAGCGCCTCGGCCTTCGGCGCCAGCCAGCGGCAGACATTGCCGAGCGAGCCGATATAGCAGTGATGATTGTTCATCAGCGGCGGCATTGCGAAGTTCGGCAGCCGGATCGCGCTGGTCGCGGTGGTCCAGTAGAAGCGGTCGTCCTTGACCTCCGTCTTCAGCGGGCAATCGGCGTCCTCACGCCAATCCGGAATCAGCTTGTCGAGCGACACCGGGTCGATCACCGCGCCCGACAGGATGTGCGCGCCGACCTCGGAACCCTTCTCCACCACGACGATGCTGAGATCGGCATTGAGCTGCTTCAGCCGGATCGCCGCAGCGAGGCCAGACGGCCCGGCGCCGACGATCACGACGTCGAATTCCATGGATTCGCGGGGAGAAAGCTCTTCTGCACTCATGATCTGATCTCAGCCCAATTGAGAACGGCTCTAAAGGCTCGTTGTTTCCGATTTTTGCGGGGAGGACAACCATGGAAATGCAATGCGAGGCGTTTCACGCCGGCGCGATCCATACTAGATTGGCATCATGGATTTGATCTCCGAACCCGCGCCTAATGTCAGGCAATTGCTGGCTTTTTATCTGGAGGCCGGGGTCGATTGCGCGTTGATGGAGGAACCAGTCGATCGGCTGACCGAGCCCGCCCCCCCTGCTGCCCCCATCGCTGTCCGCGAGACTGCGCCACCCCGCCCCGTCAGGGAAATGCCCGCCGCGATGCCGGCGGTTCCGCGCAGCGAAATAGCGCCCGCGCCGGAGGCGGCCATCGCGCTTGCGCGCGAGGCGGCGCGAACGGCGCCGACGCTGGAAGCGCTGCGCGCGCTCCTGGAAACTTTCGACGGCTGCGCGCTCCGAAACACCGCGACGCGGCTGGTGTTTGCCGACGGCAACCCGCAGGCGCGCATCATGTTCGTCGGCGAAGCACCTGGACGCGACGAGGACATCGAGGGCCTGCCCTTCGTCGGCCGTTCCGGCAAGTTGCTGGACCGGATGATCGCGGCAATCGGACTGGACCGCAGCAAGGCCTACATCGCCAACGTGATTCCCTGGCGGCCGCCCGGCAACCGGACGCCAACGCCGCAGGAGACGCAAATCTGCTTGCCGTTCATCCAGCGGCAGATCGAACTCGTGAACCCCGACATACTGGTGACGCTCGGCAACCCCTCGACGCAAACGCTGCTGTCGACCCGCGATGGCATCATGAAGACCCGCGGAAAATGGTTCGACTACGACACCGGCACCCGCACGATCCGCGCCATGGCGACGTTCCACCCGGCCTATTTGTTGCGCTCGCCGTCCTACAAGCGCATGTCCTGGCAGGACCTGCGCGCGATCGCAACGGCGCTAGAGCAAGCGAATTAGCTCGTGTCCCGGACGCGGTGCAGCGCCTCTACTGCGCCTTCGGCCGTACGATCGCCCAGCCGATCCGCAGCAATGGCTGGCGGCCGTTCACCATCCATTCGAAGGCGCGCGGCACTTCCGGCACCAGGCCGGGAAAGCGTTGCGCGATATCGGGCGGCGGCGCGCCTGAGGTATCGGAGGCGCGCCAGACCACGACACCGCCGGTTTCGTTGAATTTCGCGACCGACAGCCATGGGGTTCGCTCCGGCGTGGCATCGAGCAACAGATGCGGACGTCCGCTGTTCATGGCGATGAAGCTTGCCAATTGCGGATCGCCAGCGACCGCACGCAGGCGCTGGTTGGTCCGGCGCTCGAAGCTGTCGCCGAAGAAATGCGCGATCGCCTTTGCTGGCAGCGAGGTCGACACTTCGCTCGCGGTCCACGGCAAAAACAGCGTGGCCGCGATCGTCACCAAGGCAGGCGCGACGACCGCCGCCGCCCATGCCGTCCGCAACAGGCGCTGGCGCCGCAGATGGATCAGATCGCCGCTCGCCACGATTACGGCGAGCCCCGACATCAACAAGGCGACGCCCTCCCCGCCGACGACATGATCGAGGTTGAAGATGCCCGCGATCAGGCTTCCGAGCAGCGCCGGCGCAAGCGCAAAGAAATAGACGAAGTCGCGCGCCAGCGGATCGACCGGCGGCCGGTAGATAATCGGCGCCTCCCCGGCATGGCGGGCGAACCGGCCGGAGTTGAGGATCGCCAGCAGCACGATGGCAGACATTGCGAGCACGAGGCCAACGAGTAGCCAGCCCCATTGCAGGACGCGCCCGCCCAGATCGTAGATCGCGGGCCACGGCGGCATCGCGAGCGCATCGGCGCGGAGCAACCAAATCAGATAGGGCAAGACCAGGACGGCGATCACGAGCAGCGCATAGAGCGGATCGAGCGACATCAGCACGCGCCGCCCCCGCGCGGTGGCAACGGCAAATCCGGCGAGCAGCAGCAGCAATCCGAGCGCAGCCGGCGTCGTCAGCAACAAAAGCCCGGCCTCGATCGACCAGGCGAACCAGGCGTTGCGCCGGTTCTGGCCGATCAATTGCCAGGAATGCAGCAAAAGCAGCGCCCATAACGGGCGCGCCAGCACCAGCGGGCCGAACTCGACGCCGGGCGAGCTGAAGGCCACCACCGTCATCGACAGCAGCACCGCGAGCACCGCCTGCTGCCCGCCGACAATCGCGCGGCCCAGTTGATAGTAGATCCAGAAAGTGACGACGGCGCAGACCTGCGCCAACAGATAGACGCCGAACATATGGTTGCCGGCGGCACGAAACGCGATATCGGCGAGCCAGAACGCCAGCGGCGGACCGAGCCATGTTCCGACCTGGTATTCCCGGCCGAAGGCCAGCGCGGTCGCAAGATCACCGGGCGGGCTGCGGTACAGCAGCATCGGCAGGATCAGCCAAATTGCGGCCTGCACCAACACCACGAGCCAGACCACCAGCCGCGGCCGGGCGCGGATCAGTTCGACAACGAGCGATGTGAAGCGCATGAAACGTCCGAATGCCGGGCCGGGCAGCCCTGTCCCCCGACGGTTGATAGAGCGCAGGAGCCGTCGAGGCAACCGATCTCAGATCGTGGCCGAAACCTCGGAAGCAATCTCTCCGTCCACGCTGAAGAGGTCGGGTTCGACCGTCTCTTCGACTGTCTCGGGGAAGTGTTTCAGCCGCGCGGCAATGACGGGTGCAAAAAACCGGCGGTGGTGGATGCTTGGACCGAGGCGGTCCAGCGCCTCGCGGTGTTCCGGCACCGCGTAGCCCTTGTGGGTTTCGAAGCCATAGCCCGGGCAATCCAGCGCCAATGCGCTCATCAGGCGGTCGCGCGTCACCTTGGCGATGATCGAGGCGGCTGCGATCGACACGACAAGGCCGTCGCCGCCGATCACGGCGTCACAGTCGCAGGGCGCATCGATCTTGTCGCGGCCGTCGACGAATACATGCTTCGGCATTTCGGGCAGCGCGCGCACGGAACGCGCCAGCGCCCAGAGCGAAGCGCGCAAGATGTTGTCGCGGTCGATCCGCGCGGGCGAGGCAAAGGCGACCGCAAACGACGAGGTGGCGCAGATCTCCTCGAACAGTTCCTCGCGGCGTTCGGGCGTCAGCCGCTTGGAATCGTCGATGCCTTTGGGGATTCGCTTGGGATCGAGGATGACCGCGGCCGCCACCACCGGACCCGCCAGCGGGCCGCGCCCCGCCTCGTCGCAGCCGGCAACCGGCCAGACGCCGCGCTTGATCAGCGCCCGCTCGCGGCGAAAGCTCGGCGGGGCAAGCGTGATCACGCCCTTGAGCAGCTCGGCATCTTCCTTGCCGGCTTTCTTGGCCGATTTCCCGTCAGATTTCTTGGCAGACTTGTCCCGAATCATGGTCGAGATTCGTGCGCCAGCGCGCGGCGGCGCGCAACCGGGAACCCGGCACAATTCCCGTTATTCAGCGTGACCTCGTCGCCACTCCCCGGCCTCGATCACATAAACGCCCCGGCTGCCGCGCTTGGGCTCCGCAATCGTCTGCCGGTAACGCATTCCGAGCTTCTCAAGCGCGTGAATTGACGGCACATTTCTCGGGTCGACCAGTCCGAGCAATCTTTCGCATTTGAGTTGGTCGAACCCGAAAGCGAGCTGCGCCTTCCCAATTTCGGTCGCGATCCCCGGCCCCATACCCGGCGCGCAAGGACAAACCCGATCTCAAAATCGTTAGTTCCCAACGCATCGCATGGGGACAAGCCGGCAAAGCCGATGATTTCACCCGCAGGCTTTTCGGCCAAAACCGCCATCCCCGTGGGGCTGCCACCGAAGGTGAAGAATCGCCGAATGAAATCCTCGGCAGCCTCCCTTGCCAGCGGCGCTCCGGCGAATGCAAAGCGCATTACATCGCTATCGCCAAGAATCAGATCCCGCAGGACCGATATGTCCCTTTCAGCCGCAGCGCGCAGAATCAGGCGCGGCGTTGTCAGAATGACGAGCGGCTGCTCTTCCGACGCTGGCGCGGGCTGCTGGTTCATCAAACCGCAATACGGCAATTCACCGGCCGGGAGAAGTGGCGCTGCCGCAACGTCGCGCGTTTAATCCGGCAGGTGCACCCGCCGGTCCTCGCCGACCTCGATACCGGGCGCCACCACGACTTCCCAAATGTGGTTGTCGGGATCGCCGAAATAGCCGGAATAACCGCCGTAATCGGTCTTGTGCGCCGGCTTCAACAGCGACGCGCCGCAGGAGATGGCGAAATCGAGCGCAGCGTCCACCTCCTTTGTAGAGCTGCAATTCCAGGCGAGCGTCGTGCCGCGAAACGTCTTCGGCCGCGGCTGATCCGGCAGCTTGGCGTCGCCGGCGAGTTGATCCCACGGGTAGAGCGCAATCACCGTGCCGCCGGTGTCGAAGAAAGCGACGGCCTCACCGGTTGCGCGCATTTTTCTTGCAAAACCGAGCGCTTCATAAAAGGCGATGCTGGCGCGCATGTCGCTGACGCCGAGCGTGATGACCGTGAACCGGGGGATTGGCCTGCCAGTGCTCATGCAAATCTCCATCCGTCATTGCGAGAAGCGGAAGCGGCGACGTGTCCGCCGTAGCTCGTAGAGCGAAGGCGGAAGCAATCCATTCTTCCTTGCTTGGCGCGATGGATTGCGTCGCGGAGCCTGTCATCGGGCGCGCATTCGCGCGACCCGTTGGCTCACAATGACGACAACGACCTAGAACAAACTAAGTTGCTGTCCGCTTCGCTTCGGCTTGACGAAATGATCGGTCGTCAGTTTCGAACGCCGCTTGTTGAGGCCGAGCTTCTCGCAGGCGATTTCGAACCGCCGCCCGATCATCCAGGCCATCGGGCCGGTGCCCTTCATCCGCGTACCCCATTGCGAGTCGTAGTCGCGCCCGCCGCGCATGTCGCGGATCAGGGTGAAGACGTGACGGTAGCGGTCGGGATAATTCGCCATCAGCCATTCGCGAAAGAGGTCGCGCACCTCAAGCGGCAGCCGGAGCAGCACGTAGCTCGCCTCCTTGACGCCGGCGTGAGCCGCAGCATCGAGAATCCGTTCGATCTCGGAATCGTTCAGCGCGGGAATAACGGGTGCGACCATCACGGTGGCAGGGATGCCGGCCTGCGACAATTGCCGCAGCGCCTCCAGCCGCTTCGGCGGCGTCGAGGCGCGCGGCTCCATCGTGCGGGCGAGCTTGGGGTCGAGCGTGGTCACGGAAATCGCAACCTTTGCCAAATTACGCTTTGCCATTCGCTGCAGAATATCGATGTCGCGCGTCACCAGCGCCGATTTGGTGACGATGCCGACGGGATGACCGGCCCGATCGAGGACTTCGAGAATGCCGCGCATGATCTTGTGCTCGCGCTCGATCGGCTGATAGGGATCGGTGTTGGTGCCGATCGCGATCATGCGCGGCTCGTAACCGGGCGCCGCCAATTCTTTCTCGAGCAATTCTGGCGCATCCGGCTTGGCGAGCAGTTTGGATTCGAAATCGAGCCCGGGCGACAGGCCGAGAAAGGCGTGGGTCGGCCGCGCGAAGCAGTAGACGCAACCGTGCTCGCAGCCGCGGTACGGATTGATCGAGCGGTCGAAACCGATGTCGGGCGAGTCGTTGCGGGTGATGACCTTGCGCGAGGTATCGAGCGATACCGTGGTCTTGAACGGCGGCAGCTCGTCCAGACTCTGCCAGCCATCGTCGAAGGCGACCCGCGCCTCGGCTTCGAACCGGCCGCTGTCGTTGGACTGCGCGCCGCGGCCGCGCCGCCGCTGGCGTTCGATGGCGACCGCGAGTTCGGGAAAAGGTGTCGCACCCGCCGGTTCGGCGGGCGGCTTGACCGGCGGGTGCTTGAGGGCATGAGAGGATGCTCGGCTCATGAAGCGAACATAGCACGCACCAAGAACAAATCAAGAACATAACCGACAACAATTCACCGGAAGCGCAGACACCGGCGACGGAGCCGGCGCCCGATGCCGCAAAAATCTGCACGCAAGCGGCTGTTTTGATTGTGACAAGATGATAACTGTGCAGCGTTTTTCACTGCTCGAGCCATCGAAAACCTCACTCATGTTGAGCGTGATCATTCCGACCGAAGGAATAGAACAGCCCGCCGTCGCCACGCTGGCAGCGTTGGTGCCGGGAGCCGCAGCCGGCGTCATCCGCGAGGTCCTGCTGGTCGACCGGGCCGGCAACGGCGTGATCGAACGGGTGGCCGACGTGGCCGGTTGCCGCTTTCTTAAGTTCGAGGGAACACGCGCCGCGGCATTGGCCGCCGGGGCGCGGGTGGCGCGCTCGCCATGGCTGATGTTCCTGCACGCCGGCGCGGTGCTCGACAGCGGCTGGATCGACGAGACCACACAGTTCATCCAGAACGTATCGCTCAGCGGCCGGCCGCGCGCCGGCGTCTTTCGCTATGCCCGATCGCCCTATGCCGATACGAGCCTGCGCGACGGCTTGAAGTTCATGGCCCGCATGATTGTCGGACCGTCGGCGGAACAGGGGCTGTTGATTGCCCGCGATCATTATGAGCGGCTTGGCGGCCATGGCGTGGATTCCCGCCGTCCCGAGACGCGGCTTTTGCGCCAGCTCGGCCGCGCCTCACGCACCCAGTTGCGCAGCCGGATCATGGTCGTCGCCTAAAGCGATACACCGCAGGCCCGGACACAAAATATCGAAAACAACCCCATGCAAAGTAGAAGCGGGACGAGCCGGGCGCCTCCCTCATGAGAATATACTTGCCAAAGTCAAATATCTATTTGACAATGACAAATATCGAGGTGCCCGAGGTCCCAGATGAATTCCGAACAAGAAGTCGCGGCCGTTCGCGCCTTCAACCGCTTCTATACCCGCAAGCTCGGCATCATCGAGCCGAAGCTGCTGCACAGCCCCTTCACGCTGCAGGAAGCGCGCATCATCTACGAGATCGCGCATCGCCCGGCCTGCACCGCCACCGACCTCACCCGCGACCTCGGGCTCGATCCCGGCTTCCTGAGCCGCACCCTGCAGGCGCTGCAGCGCCGCCAGATCGTGACGCGAAAGCCCTCAAAGGATGACGGCCGCGTCAACGAACTCTCGCTGACCGCCAAAGGCCGCGCCGCCTCTGCCGAGCTCGAGCGCCGCTCGCGCGAGGAGGTCGGAAGCCTGCTCGCTTCGCTCGAAGACAGTCAGCGCGCCGCTGTCGTGCAAGCGATGACGACCATCGAGCAGGCGCTGGAACGGCCCACGGCGAAGCCAGCCGCCTTTCTCCTGCGCAGCCACCGGCCCGGCGACATCGGCTGGGTGATCTCGAGCCAGGCCAAGGCCTATGCCGAGGAATATGGCTGGGACATCAGCTACGAGGCACTGGTCGCCGAGATCTGCGCGCAGTTCATCAGGAACTTTGATCCTTCGCGCGAGCATTGCTGGATTGCCGAAGCTGGCGGCGAGCCACTCGGCTCGATCTTTCTGGTGAAGGGCAGTGATGACGTCGCCAAGCTGCGGCTGTTGCTGGTGGAGAAAAAAGCGCGCGGGCTCGGCGTCGGCCGCGCGCTCGTCGAGCAATGCGTCCGCGCGGCGCGCGAGAAAGGCTACAAGAAAATGACGCTGTGGACCCAAAGCATCCTTGTCGCCGCGCGAGGCATCTATCAGGCCGCGGGCTTCCGTCGCGTCAAGGAAGAGCCGCACCATAGCTTTGGCGTCGATCTGGTCGGCGAGACCTGGGAGCTGGATCTGTGAAGCCCGGGCGCCGCGATACCTCGCGGCGCGTCACGCCGGAATTGCTCGCGTTCCATACCAGGCGCGCGCATCAATTGCGCGTCGAGGCCTGGCACAACATGTGGCGTGCGTTATGGGCGTTGCTGGTCAGGCTGAAGCGCCTTGGGCTTTAGGCCGCCGCAGGTGCTCATCCAGCCGCGGCATGATCTCGACGAAATTGCACGGGCGCGTGCGGTAGTCGAGCTGGGCGGCGAGAATGCCGTCCCATGCATCGCGGCAAGCGCCCGGCGATCCCGGCAGGCAGAAGATGAAGGTCGCCCCCGCCACGCCGGCGGTGGCGCGGCTCTGCACCGTCGACGTGCCGATCTTGGCATGGCTCAGCATGTGGAAGGCGATGGAAAATCCATCCATCCGCTTTTCGAACAGCGGCTCGACCGCCTCCGGCGTCACGTCACGGCCGGTGAAACCAGTGCCGCCGGTGGTAATGATCGCATCGACGCCAGGATCGGCGATCCAGCGCTTGATGATGACGCGGATCGCATCGACGTCGTCGACAATGATCTCGCGCGCGGCAAGATGATGGCCTGCCGCCGTCAGCCGGTCGGCCAGCGTGGCGCCGGATTTATCGTCCGCCAGCGAGCGGGTATCCGAGATCGTCAACACCGCGATGTTCAGCGGCACGAATTGTTTGGTTTCGTCGATGGAGGACATGTCGCTTTCCCCGTGTCCCGGACGCGGTGCAGCGCGAAGCGGTGCGCCGCAGAGCCGGGACCTATGTGTGTCCAAGTGGTTTGGGCCCCGGATCAGCAGCGCATCGCCGGAGTCGCGCGGAGCGCGATCCCGGACGCGCTGCGCAGCATCCGGGGCACGAGACCATCACAACGCTCCCGCCGCAAACGTGTTGCAGGCCTGCACCGTGCCCTGCTGGTAGCCGGTCATGAACCACTGCTTGCGCTGCGCTGCCGAGCCATGGGTGAAGCTGTCGGGCACCACCCTGCCCGTCGACTGCCGCTGCAGCGTGTCGTCGCCGATCGCGGTTGCCGTTTTCAGTGCCGCGTCGATATCGCCGGGCTCGATGAAGCCCGGACGCTTCTTCTCTTCGCGATTGACCCAGACGCCGGAAAGACAATCCGCCTGCAGCTCGACCTTGACCTGCAGCGCATTGGCTTCCGCCTTGCTGCCGGCCTGCTGCTGCAGCCGTGTCACGCGCGGCAGGATGCCAAGCAGGTTCTGGATGTGATGTCCCGCTTCATGCGCGATGATGTAGGCGGCCGTGAACTTGCAGGCACTGCCCGAACAGCCGCGGAAGCGCGTTTCGACTTCGCGGAAGAAACTGGTGTCGAGGAAGATCTGCTTGTCCGGCGGGCAGTAGAACGGCCCCATCGCCGACTGCGCCATGCCGCAGCGGCCGCCATTGGTGGCGTTGCGAAACAGCACGATGCGGGGACCGGTGTAATTTTGGCCGCTGGACTGGAAGATCTCGCTCCAGCGGTCGTCGATCTCGCCGAGAATGCCTGCTATCATGCTGCCGACTTCATCCTTCGGCGCGCCGGTCTTGGCCGGCCCGGACCGGCGATCGGTCTGGTAGGTCGGCGCCTGACCGCCGCCGGTCAGGATTTCGGCGCCGCCGATCAGGATGCGTGGATCGATGCCGAAGGCGTAGCCGACGAGGCCGAGCACGATGATGGTGCCGATGCCGAGCCCGCCGCCGCCCATCGGCAGGCCAAAGCCGCCGCCGCCGCCACCCATTCCGCCGCCGCCCTGGTCGCGACGGTCTTCGATGTCGTCGCTGCGGCGGAAATCATCGTAACGCATGGCGCTATTTCCTCATCCCCGGCTGTCGGCCCGAACCTTCAACGCGGCAATCACGTAAAATTTCCATTCCATTAATCAATAACCCGCCCGGCAAAAATTGCCTAGTGCGCAAGCCACCGCAATCTCTGCTGGCAATCTGGCCGATGATCTCTCTTCGCATTCTGCGTCGATAACTTTGTTGGTTAAGTCGATTTTTACTTTGCCCGGTCAATGTATCGCCAGTCGGTTGTTTAGTCCCGCGTCGCCGACAGCGTCGCCTGAGTCAGAGTAATTGAGTCATGGTTGTGTCGCGTCGCGGGGCGTCTGCAAGGGCGCCCCGCACCAAATTTGAGTCTGACTCAAGCGTGCGTATCGTCGTCGGCGATTGCGTCGCCGAGATGTCGAAGCTTCCGGCCGGTTCGGTCGATCTGGTGTTCGCAGATCCCCCGTACAACCTGCAGCTCAAGGGCGATCTGAAGCGTCCCGATGAATCCCATGTCGATGCCGTCAACGACGACTGGGACAAGTTTTCATCGTTCGCCGCTTACGATGATTTCACCCGCGCCTGGCTGCTGGCCTGCCGCCGCGTCATGAAACCGTCGGCAACGCTGTGGGTGATCGGCTCCTACCACAACATTTTCCGCGTCGGCGCGATCATGCAGGACCTCGGCTTCTGGGTCCTCAACGACATCGTCTGGCGCAAGACCAATCCGATGCCGAATTTCCGCGGCCGCCGCTTCACCAATGCCCATGAAACCATGATCTGGGCGGCGCGCGACGAGAAGGCCAAGGGCTATACGTTCAACTATGAGGCCCTGAAGGCCGCCAACGAGGACGTGCAGGCGCGTTCCGACTGGCTGATCCCGCTTTGCACCGGCGAAGAACGCCTCAAGGGCGCTGACGGCAAGAAAGTGCACCCGACCCAGAAGCCGGAAGGGTTGCTGGCGCGCGTGCTGCTGTCGTCGTCAAAGCCCGGCGATCTCGTGATCGATCCCTTCAACGGCACCGGCACGACAGGCGCCGTGGCAAAGCGTCTCGGCCGCCGATACATCGGCTTCGAGCGCGAAAAGACCTATGCGGCTGCGGCCGAAGAACGCATCGCAGCGGTCGAACCGCTGCCCGAGGCGACGCTGGCGCCGTTCATGACGGCGCGCGACGCCCCGCGCGTGGCATTCTCCGAACTGATCGAGCGCGGCATGATTCCGCCCGGCACCAAACTGGTCGACTCCAAGAAGCGCCACGGCGCGCTGGTCCGCGCCGACGGCGCCATCATGCTCGGCGACAAGGTCGGCTCGATCCACCGCATCGGTGCGGTCGCCCAGGGCTCCGGCGCCTGCAACGGCTGGACCTTCTGGCACGTCGAGACCAAGAACGGCCTCAAGCTGATCGACGAACTGCGCGCCGAAATCCGCTCCGAAATGGCGGCGGGGTAAGGCCTGGTTCACCACATCGCGTCCGGGTGCGCGGTCCGATGGCAGGGCCGCGCCAAAGCACCGTAACATGCGTACGGTTTGCGGGCCGACATGGCTCAAAATGCGACTTGCCCAGACCATGCGCAGCCGGCGTGATTGGCCGGCATGGCAGCCGTGCCGCGCTTGCAGGTGGCGTTGTGCCTTTTCGCCCCTATTTGAAGGCAAATAAGCTATATTCATTTTCCCATTGCGAGATTACTGCCATGCGCACACGAGGCTCCGAGTCCTTCATTGTGCTGCCGCTGCTGCCGATCTTCCTGATCGGCCTGTTTCCGATGCTGCTGTTGAGCTTGCTGGGTCCGGCTGGGCTGATCATCCTCGGCATTCTGGTCGCCTGCGCAGGTCTGACCGACATTCTCGACGCCAGCGGCACTTTCAGCGAGCAGATCATCGTCCACGGCTATGCGCGAGGATCGGAACGCGCGGGACAACGAACGGCGCTGCGTTCGGAAGTGCGCTTCGCATCCGTCATGATCGCTGCCGGTGCGGGCCTGGCCGTCGCCGGCATAGGCGGTCTGGCGCTGTCTTAAGGGTCCGCCCCCGCCGGTCACAAACTCCTCGCTTGCGCATCCCGCAAAATTTGAGCATGGACGTGGCGCCCGGCGGTAATGCGCCGCTTGCCACCCAAGTTTTCCTTGCAAGAAGCAATGGAGGAGAATTCCAAATGCTCAAGTTCTATTTCAACGGCTCGCCCAACCCGACCAAGGTCGCGCTCTTCCTGGAGGAAGCCGGCATCGCGTATCAGCCGGTCGCCATCGACACCCGCAAGGGCGACCAGTTCAAGCCGGAATATCTCGCCATCAATCCGAACGCCAAGGTACCCGCCATCGACGACGACGGCATCACAGTGTTCGACAGCAACGCCATCCTGCTTTATCTGGCGGAAAAGACCGGCAAGTTTCTGCCCGCGAACACGCCAGCCAACCGCGGTGAACTGCTGTCATGGCTGATGTTCGTCGCCACCGGCGTCGGGCCGTTCTCCGGCCAGGCCGTCCACTTCAAGCATTTTGCGCCGGAAAAGGTCGACTACGCCCACAACCGCTACCAGTTCGAGGCGCAGCGACATTTCGGCATTCTCAACGATCATCTGGCCAAGCGTCGCTACATGGTCGGCGACACCTACACCATCGTAGACATGGACGTGTGGGGCTGGGCACGCATGATCCCCTTCGTTCTCGGCGAAGAAGCGGCCGCAAAATATCCCAACGTCAAGCGGCTGGTCGACGAGATCTCGGCCCGTCCGGCAGCGGCCAAGGCGATCGCGCTGAAGGACAATTTCAAGTTCAAGGCCGAGATGGACGACGAGGCCCGCAGCAACATGTTCAGGCATCTGTCGGTGAAGGCCGCTTGAGCGCAGCACAATGGATGAAACGGCGCCCTCGCGGGCGCCGTTTTTGTTTCAGTCATCACTTTCGCCAGAACGGCTTGGCCGCCTCCGCGGCGACCTCCGACCAGCTCGTGCCGATATCCTGCAACTCGCGATCGCTCATCGCGGCCAATTGATGCCGGACGCGAGCGCGCCTGCGCCAGATCCGCATAACCGCAAGGGCTCTTGTCGCGTACGCTCCGGCCCCTGCAAGTGCAGTTCGTCGCGCGGCCGACTCTCCGCGCAAACGCGGTTCAATGTCTTAAACCGCGGCAGCAAGCTTCCGCTCTGCCGGGATCGGCCCGAGCACACGCTCGACCAGCGCGGAGTCGCAATATTCCCTGATCTCCTTGATCTTGCCGTCCTCGATGCGCCAGACCATGCAATATTGATTGTCGTAGCGGACGCCGTCCTTGGTGATGTTGTCGCCGCGCGCTTCGACGACAACGTAATCGCCTTCCGCGATGAAGTTGAAGGCCACCGTGCGCGGGCGTGCGGTAGCGAGACGTGAGCGCAAATGGCCCATCAGCCCGTTATTGATCGCATCGCGCCCCCTAAATTCGTGCGACCACGAATACTGGCCGGTAACGATCCAGGTTGCGTCCTCGGCAAGGTTGTCGAGAAATGTCGTCCCGCTCCGGTTGGCGGAATCCGTGTAGACCTGCTGCACTAGTTTCTTGTTCGCTGCTGCGCTCATGGCGGCTTCTCCTTTGATCGGATGTCGACATCATCGCGCGCCGCGCGGCATTCTTCCAATCAATAGCGAATATGATATATATTCACTCTATGAATTTGAATTCGCTTGACCTCAATCTGCTGGTGGCGCTCGACGCGCTCTTGAGGGAAACCAGCGTCAGCCGCGCCGCGATGCGGATCGGGCTGTCGCAGCCGGCGGCGAGCCACGCGCTGCAGCGGCTGCGCGACCTGATCGGCGATCCGCTGCTGGTTCGAACCGGCGCGCACATGGAATTGACGCCGCGGGCGCAAGCCCTGCGCGCGCCGCTGGCGCAGGCGCTCGACCAGGTGCGCTCGCTGTTCATCGCCGATGAGTTCGACGCCGCGCGGAGCGAGCGCCAGTTTCGCCTGATGATGCCGGATCTGGCGGTCGAACTTCTGATGCCGCCGCTGATGGAGAAGATCACCAAGGCTGCGCCGAACGTCCGGATCGACGTGGTACCATGGCGCGGGCCGGCGATCTTCACCGCGGAATTCGCTCGCACCATCGATCTCGTGATCTCGATCGGCAACGCCTTCACCGGATTTCATCGGCAACGTCTCTACACCGACAGCGATGCGCTTGCCGTCCGGCGCGGTCATCCCGCCGGCGCGCGGCTGAAGCGGATCGAAAGCTTTCTCGACGCGCGCCATGTCGCGGTCGTGATCCGCGGCCAGAGCGAGGACCTGATCGACATGTGGTTGCGCCCCAAGGGCATCGAGCGACGGATCGCGCTGGTCGTGCCGGGCTATCTCGAGGCGCTGCACGTCGCCGCGCGCACCGATCTCGTCGCCTTCGTGCCGCGCCGGCTGATCGGTGCGCTGTCGAAGCAATTGTCGCTTTCAACCGTCGCGCCGCCGCTCGATCCCGGAATCGACGAGCAGTTCATGTTCTACCCGACCCGCGCCCAGATGGACCCCGGCTCGATCTGGCTGCGCAACATCATGCTCGGCATCGGCCGCGAGATGGAGCGCGCCACGATTCGTGCGTCATAACAACTGTCGTCCCTGCGAACGCAGGGACCCATAACCACAGCGCGATGTTGCTGAAACGAGCTGTGGTCCCAGCGAAGCACAACATTGGCGTTCGTGGTTGGGTCCCGGCTCGCGCTTCGCTTGGCCGGGACGACGGCTTAAGCCTTCTCTTCCGCCATCACCTTCTGCACCGCCGGCCGGTCCGACATCCGCTTGCGGTGAGCGGCCACCTTCGGCAGCGTCGCGAGATCGACGCCGTCGCCTTCCAGCCAGCCTGCGATCGTATACAGATAGGGATCGCAGATCGTGTACTGCTCGCCCATCACCCACGGCCCCTTCAGCATGTCGCGCTCGATCAACGCAAAGCCGGCGGCCATGGTCTCCGGCACCTTGCGCTTCATATCGGCAAACGAGGACTCCTCGGCCGCCCAGCGATAGCCGCGCATTTTGTGGGCGTGCGACACATGCACGGTGGAACAGAGATAGCTGTTGAAGGACTGCGCCTGCGCGAAGGCGAAGGGATCTTCGGGCGCAAGCTGCGCCTTCGGAAAACTGCTCGCAATGAAGGCGAGGATCGCCGGCGTTTCGGTCAGCGTGCCGCGGTCCGTCACCAGCGCGGGCACGCGGCCCTTCGGGTTGATGGCAAGATATTGCGGGGTGGTCTGCTGGCTGTTCTTGAAGTCGAGCCGCTCTGCCGTGTAGGGGGCGCCGGCCTCTTCCAGAGCGATATGCGATGCGAGTGCGCAGGTGCCGGGGGCGTAGTAGAGCTTGAACATAGCTGTCCTCACGGGAAAGCCGGACGTTAACGGCATGCTCATCCGCCGTCCACACCCAAGTGTGTGGAGCGGCCTTCGCAGTTCAATTCGCCCGCGGCTGAAGCGTTCCCTCGATATAGACGCTGACGATCGTATCGTCGGGGGGATAGTGCTCGGGAGCCACCGCTGTTAGCTGGGCCTGGATGCACTTCCACGCGCCGTTCTCTAACAGATATGTGTCGGTGTACATGGTCATGCCGGTCACTTCGTTGCCGTCGCGGCGGCGGATGTGCTTGTTGGTCGAGCGCACCAGCGCAACGTCGCCGATGATGGTGATGAACTCGTCACGGACGTCCCAGTAGACGATAACGTTAGGATCGAAGGCGGTCGCCCAATAGTTCAAATAGGTCGCGCGATCCCACCGCTGGCCGGTCGGCCAGATATTGATGAAATCAGGATGCAGTAGTGCATCGTGCGAGGCCACGTCGCGCGTTACGAAATTATGGATGAAGCGGGCGTTCAGGGCACGCAGCTCGTCCATCGTCGCGGCCGACTGATGATCACGCAGGGCATGTTGCATCTTGATCTCCCGGAGTTTGAAGGGCCATCTGGCGCGCCTTCTCGGCGGTCGCATTATCAGCCGGAAAGAAGCACTCGATCTTGATCTGCTGCAGAGCTGCGTCCATCGGCATCGCCAGCGTCGTGAAGGTGGAGAAGAAGGCGAGACGATAGTCGCCCTTGGCCAGGTGCATCGTCATGACCGGCGAAGACGCCTGCGGATGCCGCGGCAGCCGCCAATCGGCCGACAACCCCGGATAGGCCATGATTTCATCGAGCAATTGCGCCGCGGCCCGGCTGCCCTGGGCGACGTCGCGGTGCAGGATCTGGATCAACTGTCGCGCGAACTCGTCCCAGTTCAACATGAACTGCCGCAGGCCCTTTGGATGAAAGACGACGTGCATGGCGTTGTCTGCAAGGCGATTTTCCATCTCATACGAATCGCGGAAAGGCTTTAGCAGGCGGGCCGACGCCTGATTACGGATGCGAACGTCCCAATGCCCGTCGATCACAATGGCAGGATACGGCTCCTGCTGCCGGAGAATGAAGTCCAGCGCCTGCCGCACCGGCTGCAAATTCTCGGCCGCCAGCCCCTTGTCGCCGTAGGGCGGCACGAAGCCCGCAGCGACGTGCAAGGCATTCCTCTCCTCGAGCGGCAGATCGAGCGCGCTGCCGAGTAGCTGCACCATCTCGCGGCTCGGCTGCGACCGGCCGGCCTCCAAAAAGCACAAATGCCGGGCCGACACGTTTGCGTCCGCCGCCAGTTCGATCTGGGTCAGCCGACGAACGCTGCGCCAGTGCTTCAGCAGGCGGCTGAAATGTCCAGCCGGGATTTCGTGCGAGTTCGTGTCTGAAGCAGCCATCCCGACAATCTAGAGCATCGCTTCGGAAGGGCAATTACCTCGGATGTAAGTGACGAGCTTCGGAATTCCTTGCAGAGTGAACCCTGTAGAGACCCGAAGTTCAAGGACAGCACGGATGGACAAAAGCGCAATCGCGAAAACCGTAACGCAGTACATGGCGGCATGGAACGAGCCGGACGATGCGGCTAGACGCACCCTGCTCGCGCAATGCTGGAGCGACAACGGCGTTTATCTCGATCCGAACGTCTCGCTGGCCGGACGCGACGCGCTGGTGGAGAAGATCGGTGAGGTGCTGGCCAGCCGGCCCGGCGCGCGGCTGGAGTTCATGAGCGGCATCGATGTCCATCACAACATGGTCCGCTTCCTCTGGCGCCTGGTGCGTGCGGATGGAACCTGCGGCGACACCTCGATCGATTTCGGCGAGGTCGGTCCCGATGGCCGGCTAATCAGGATCGTCGGCTTCTTAGGCCCGGCCCCGCCGCTTCCGTAAACTAGGCCGTGACTCACAAACTTGGTTGCGTGAAGCGCTGAAGTAAGCTGACCAGCAATGCGGAGCACGAGGCAATCGGCTGGTTTCGCCGGAGCCTCCAGGCCACCGGAATCACGCGCTCTCACATTTTCAATTCGCAGCCGCGTTGGCGCTGGTGGGAGACCTGAAAGAGGCGCGATCCGTCGCCGCGGCCGGACTCGCGCTCGATCCCAGCTTCACGATCCGCCGCTACCGCATCAACGCCAAAGGCGACAACCCGGCCTATCTCGCCAAACGCGAATGCTTCTACGAGGAATGCGTTTGGCCGGCCTGCCGGAGGGGTAATGTCGGCCTCGGGGTTGGAAAGGATGCGCCGTGGATAGCCCAATGTCCGCTATGGGTTCACAACTCCGCCGCAGTCGTCGCCTCCGGACGACACGCCAATTTGTCGTAGCGGCGCACTTACCGCCGACCGAGCCGTGGGGCCGGTCAGTCACGCTGACTTACTATGTCAGTTGTCCGGAGTGAAGTTGCCGACATCGGGTCCAGTGTTCAGCCTTCAGGTTCTAACCAATTTGAGACATTGTGCTTTTTTGATGCTGTTTCTCAGGCGCCTCGGGTCGAGTATAATTTCGTTGCCCTTGAAACGGGACAGCCGAAATCGCCGTCCGGGGCGAACGAGCAGCACTGATGCCATCGGCAGGCACGCTCTCTTAACAGACCGACGCTTTTTTTCGGTTCGCACCACCATTCACATTCCACGAAATGCGCGCGCCGCTTCTGCGGCGGCTCGTTGCGCGACCTCTGGAGAAAAGCGATGAACAAGATCGATCGAAGGTCAGCATTGGGAATCGGGTTGGCAGCGGCTTCGGCGGCCATGATGAAGCCAGCCGCCGCTCAAACCACGGGCTACAAGGACACGACGCCGTGGCCCGGTGTCGTGGTGCGTGCTTATGATGGCGAGACACCATCCATCATTCCCGGTTTTAAGACCGTCTCAATGCGCGATGTCATTATGCAGCCGGCATCGAAGACAGCCGGCCCCCCGATGATGAATGCCATGATCTGCCATATCACCGAAGGGGAGCTTCGGCTCGAGCAGGACGAAAAGACCTTTACGGCCAAGAAGAACTTTGTCTGGACCTGCAACAAGGACACAAAAGAGCAGGCGTACAATGACGGAAACGTGGTCGCGATCATGCGGATCACGGACCTGAAGGCTTAAGGCTCCTTATCTTCGTAAGAGACTGATTCTAGGTCCGGATGGCGCACTCGACGAGGCGCCATCCGCGGAATGTCGACCGCCAACGAGCTAATTGCTGGGGGTTCGAAGATGATGTGAGCATCTTACCATTCAAGGGGAAAATGCTATGGCGTCCCAGCCGGAACAGGGGAAGATCGAACCGAAGACAATCTTTCGGCATGTCTACGGTGTCTATCCCTCGATGGCGATGCTGGCCGGGATGCAGCTCGACGTCTTTACCCCGCTCAAGGACGGGCCGATGAGCGGCGCGAGACTAGCGGAAGCGTTAGATGTTCCACAAGAAAAGCTTCGACCGCTGCTATACGCGTTGGTCAATGCCGAGTTGCTCAGGATTGAAGACGATCAGTTCGCCAACACGCCCGAGAGCGATCGCTATCTGGTGCGCGGCCAGTCGACTTATCTCGGCGGCACGCATGAGCTGTATTCCGATCTTTGGAGTGCGGCTCTCACGGCAGGCCAGTCGATCCGCACCGGCACGCCCCACAAGAAGCATGATTTCGCAGCTATGTCGGATACCGAGCTCGCCGCCTTCTTTCGCGGCCTCCATGCGGGGGCGCTGGCGACCGGCCGCCAGCTGGCTGCAAGCCGTGGCTTCACCGGTCGCCGACATCTTATAGATGTCGGCGGCGGCTCAGGGGGGCTGGCTATTGCTGCTTGCCAGAATTGCCCCGATCTCCGCGCGACAGTGTTTGAGCTGCCGCGGGTCGCCGAAATTGCCCGATCCTTCGTCGAGGAGGCGGGCATGACAGACCGCGTACAGGTGCGCGCGGCCGACGTGCTGGCGTGCACGCCCGAAGGGCGCTTCGATGTCGCGGTGCTGCGCAATTTGATCCAGGTGCTGGGGCCTGATGAGGCGCGCTGCGCACTGCACAATATTGGCGACGCAATCGAGCCGGGAGGCCTGCTCATCATCGTTGGCCATGTCCTGCACGACAGCCGACTCGAACCTGTCGAGGCTGTGGGGTTGAACCTTGTCTTCCTCAGCATTTATGATGCGGGCCAGGCCTATACCGAGCGCGAGCACCGCAGCTGGCTCGGCGAAGCTGGTTTCGCTGACATTGAGGTTCAATACGGCGCCGCGCCGGCTGGGACGAGCATCGTGCTGGCGCGAAAAACTAGATGATGCGCCCCTCCCTAGAAGCCCAAACCCATGCAACCGCATCGGGTCAAGGCCATTGATGTCCGTTCCGGCGCCACAGTGAGGGACTTGCCGCCCCTTCGCAGTTGCCCCCTGCCCTCCCTCATGCCATGACGCCCGGGAAGCAACAGGGGCGTACCATGACTGTTCTCATCGCGGGCGGCGGCATCGGCGGGCTGACGCTAGCGCTCAGCCTGCATCAGATCGGCGTATCAGCTAAAGTTTTCGAAAGCGTGCCCGAACTGCGACCGCTCGGCGTCGGCATCAACGTGTTGCCGCATGCGGTGCGCGAGCTGATCGAGCTCGGCCTGCATGATGTGCTTGATGCGGCCGCCGTCCGCACCAAGGAGCTCGCGTATTTTTCCAAACACGGCAAGCCGATCTGGAGCGAGCCGCGCGGCATCGAGGCCGGTTACAAATGGCCGCAGTTCTCGATCCATCGCGGCGCGCTGCAGCAGATCCTGCTCGATGCCGCAATCGAGCGGTTGGGAAGAGAGAACATCCTGACCAGCCATCACCTCTCCGGCTGGACCGAAACGGAGAATGGCGTCCGCGCCGAATTCATCGACAAGGCGACTGGCAAGTCGAAAGGCGCTCACGATGGTGCGCTGCTGGTCGCGGCCGACGGCATCCATTCGGCGGTTCGGGAAAAGCTCTATCCCAACGAAGGCCCGCCGATCTGGAATGGACGCATCCTGTGGCGCGGCATCACCGACAGCGACGCCTTCCTGTCCGGCCGCACCATGATCATGGCCGGCCACGAGATCCTGAAATTCGTCTGCTATCCGATTTCGAAGCAGGCCGACAGCGCCGGCAAGTTCCGGATCAATTGGGTGGCCGAGCGGCACATGCCGCCGACCTATCAGTGGCGGCGCGAGGACTACAACCGCACCGCAAAGCTCGAAGAGTTTCTGCCCTGGTTCAAGGACTGGAAGTTCGACTGGCTCGACGTGCCCGGCCTGATCGAGAACTGCCCGCACGCCTACGAATATCCGCTGGTAGATCGCGATCCGATCCCGCAATGGACATTCGGCCGGGTCACACTGATGGGCGATGCCGCGCACCCGATGTACCCGATCGGCTCCAACGGTGCGTCGCAGGCAATTCTGGACGCCCGCGTCATCGCCCGCGAGATCCTCGCGAAAGGCACGACCAATGCCGCATTGTCGGCGTATGAAGCCGAGCGCCGGCCCGCCACGACCGACCTCGTGATGCTCAACCGCCGAAACGGCCCCGAGCAGGTGATGCAGATGGTCGAGGAACGCGCGCCTGATGGCTACAACGTCGTGACCGACGTGCTCTCGCTGCAAGAGCTGGAAGACATCGCCGCCAATTACAAGCGCGTCGCCGGCTTCCAGGTCGAAGGCCTCAACGCCAAGCCGCCGATTGTTCAGATTATGCGGGAAGCGTCGCGGGCTGGCGCCGGCTAAAAAACCAAGGCATCGGCATGAGCGACTGGCTGCATAATTTACCGGTGTGGGCCATGGCGCTGGTCGTCTTCGGCTTCACCTATCTGCTCGCCATCGCCGTTTTCCTGGGCGTGACCGCCCTCGCGACGGAGGAGCGGGCAAAGTCGTTCAAGACCATCTCTCCAGGCATGCTGCCGGTACTGGGCATCATGTTCGGCCTGTTCGTTGCATTCACCGCTGCGCAGGTCTGGAATGACGGTGACCGCGCCGCCGCGGCGGTGAGCCGAGAAGCAAGCGCGCTGCGAGCTGCGATGCTTCTCGCCGCCGGCTTGCCCGCGGAGAATGAGGCCAAGTTGCGCGGTCTCGTTCGCGACTATGTCGAACACTCCGCAACGGTGGAATGGCCGATGATGGCGCGCCAGACAGCCTCGCTGCGGGCCGCTCCGCCGGCGCTCGTCGAAGCCCTGCAACTCGTCGTCGCGATCGCGCCACAGGGAGAAGGTCAGCAGAACGCGCAGCGCGAAATCATCTCCGCACTTCAGTCCGCCCTGGATGCGCGAAGGCAACGCATCATTGTCAGCCAGGCTGAGGTGAACCGGGTCAAGTGGTGGTGCCTCTATCTGCAGGCGATATGTGAGCTGCTGGTGATCGCGATCGTTCACTGCGACAATCGGCTGGCGTCGGCCATTGCGTTGGCGCTGTTCGCGACCGGTGTTGCCGCGTCAGTGCTGCTGATCGCCGCACATGACCGACCGTTTACGGGCCAGATATCAATCGGTCCGGAGCCCCTGCTGCAAATCATGCCGAGCGATCTCACCAGCCGGTAAACGGCTTGCGGCCCGCCCGGCCTTATCAAACTATCGAATGGCCTTTGTGCTCTCGACCAGCCGCGCGCTGGTCGTAGCCGTCGCCAGCAGCGTGCCATCCTCGGCCGTCAGCCGTCCCTCGACAAAGGCGACGGTCTTGCCGAGCTGGGTGACATTGGCCTCGCCCGTGATCGGCCCCGGCCTGGCGGGGCTGAGAAAATTCACCGTCATGGTGATGGTTGCGGTGTAGAGCCTTCCCTCGGTCATGGCGAACACCGCAGGCCCCATGGTGTCGTCGAGCATCGCCGAGAGAATGCCGCCCTGCACGAAGCCGGCCGGGTTACAGAACTCCCGCTTGCCGTCGAATCCGATACGGATCCAGCCGTCCTTGGGACGCGCGTCAAGCAGATGCCAGCCGAGCAATTTGGAAGATGGCGGGGCGGTGAAATTGTCGAAGACAGTGCTGATCATGGGAACCTCCGTGAGGCTCCCTCCTAACGCAGCCCTCCTGCCAGCATGGTGTCAGCAGCAAACAGTCTCGCATCTTCAAATGTCCAGCCCGTGGGCAATCGCCTTGCGCATCACATTGGGCAACGCCTCGTCGGCGAGCGTTGCAATCGGCACCCAGCGCATGCCCGCAGGTGCCCGCGTGCGCGCGGCGACATCGGCGGTGTAGATCACGAGCTCGAGCGGAAAATGCGTGAATACGTGAGTGACGACGCCGGTCTTGCGGTGCCAGCGCGTCACGCCGTTGACCTGAGGCGCCTGCTTCAGCGCCATCTTGTCGTCCTGCCCGGCGAGCCAGGCCGAGCCGGGTACTTCCGTCATACCGCCGAGCAGGCCTTTCTCCGCCCGGGTGCGAACGAGGAGTTCGTCGCCGCGGGTGACGATGAAGGCGGCTCCGTGGCGCAGCGTTCCCGCTTTCTTCGGCGCCTTGCGCGGAAAGGTCTCCTGATCGCCGCGCAGGCGAGCGGCGCAATCATCATTCAGCGGGCACAGCGCACAAGCGGGCTTCTTTGGCGTGCAGATCGAGGAGCCCAGATCCATCAGCGCTTGCGCGCTGTCGCCCGCACGGGATTCCCCCAATAGTGTCTCCGCCAATTCCCCGATCAGCGGCTTCGCCTGCGGCAATGGCTCCTCGACCGCGTAAAGCCGCGACACCACGCGCTCGATATTGCCGTCGACCGGCATGGTTCGGATATCGAAAGCGATCGCTGCGATGGCCTTCGCCGTGTAAGGCCCGATTCCCGGCAATCGGCGCAGGCCTTCCTCGGTATCGGGAAATATCCCGCCATGGTCACGCAGCACGGCGACCGCGCAGGCATGCAGATTGCGCGCGCGCGAATAGTAGCCGAGCCCGGCCCACATCCGCAGCACGTCATCCAGCGACGCGCGGCCGAGCGCAGCGACATCGGGCCAGCGCGCCAGAAATTTCTCGAAATACGGCCCGACCGTTTTGACGCCGGTCTGCTGCAGCATGATTTCCGACAGCCAGACCCGATACGGATCGGCCCGCTCGCCCGCTGCCGCCCGCCACGGCAAGCGACGGCGATGACGGTCGTACCAATCGAGCAGCAGCGCGGGGCGGGAACCGCTTCCGGCAGGTACTGCCTGTCGTTTGATTTTTGCGGCCGCGGACGACGTCATCCACCTACTTTAGTGCCGGAACGCAAATCTCTCCACGTCATGGCCGGGCTTGTCCCGGGCATCCACGTCTTTCTTGCGTTGATCGGATACGTGGACGGCTGGGTCAAGCCCGGCCATGACGAGGTTGCACTGGCGATTTCTACCGCAATTGGCGCCGTGTTATAGAGCCCCATGGCAAAACCCCTCCCGATCTCGGCGAAACCTCTCTCCGTCCTGCTCAGCGACGTCTTTTCCGACGCCTATGCCAAGCAGGGATTTGCCGCACGCGAACTGGTGACGCGCTGGGCCGAGATCGCCGGCTCCGAGATCGCCGCCCATTCCGAGCCGCTCAAGATGCAATGGCCACGGCCGGTGGAGGGGCAGCCGCAGGAACCGGCAACCCTGGTACTGCGGGTGGAGGGCCCGATGGCGCTGGAGATCCAGCATTCCTCCGACGTGATCCTGCAACGGGTCAACCGCTTTTTCGGCTGGAGCGCGGTCGGCCGGCTGGCGCTGCGGCAGGCGCCGCTGTCGCGGCGAAATCGCCCCGCGCCGCCCCGCGCGCCCGACCCGAAATCGGTCGCGAAGGTGGCCGAAACCCTGTCCGCCGTAGAGGATGAGGAACTGCGCGCTGCGCTGGCCCGGCTCGGCGCCTCGATCAAGCGAAATTGAGCCCACAGCGCGGCACGACCGCCACGACCCGCCATTGCCACAACTGGCGTTTCAAGCTAGCGAAGGCTTCTTTTTCGCAGTTCTTTCGGGCGTGAACGCGCCATTCGGGAGCAGACTTTGATGATCACGCGCCGCGCCTTCACCGCCGCTCTCTCGCTGACCGGGCTTGGCCTGCTCGCCGGCTTCTCGCCGCTGCGACTGATCACCGATGCGATGGCGCAGAGCCCCGCTGACGTCGCCAAGCCGCAGTCGCTGCCCGACATGGCGCTCGGGCCCGCCAACGCGACCGTGACCATCACCGAATACGCCTCGATGACCTGCCCGCATTGCGCCGCGTTCGGCGAAAAAGTGTTTCCGAAGATCAAGTCGGAATTCATCGACAGCGGCAAGATCCGTTACGTGTTCCGGGAATTCCCGCTCGACATCAAGGCGGCTGCTGGATCGATGCTGGCCCGCTGCATCGCCAAGGATGACGCCCCGAAATATTTCGCCGTCATCGATCTCCTGTTCAAGCAGCAGAACGACTGGGTGGCGAAGAATACCACGGAGACGCTGATCCGGATCGGCAAGCAGGCCGGGCTTACGCAAACGCAGGTCGAGGATTGCCTGAAGGATCAGGCGCTGCTCGACAAGATCGCGGCCGACCAGAAATATGCCGCCGAGGTGCTGAAGGTGCAGTCGACGCCTACCTTCTTCATCAACGGCGAGATGATCAAGGGCGAGCAGAGCTTCGAGGAGTTCGCAAAGCGCATCAATGCAATGCTGAAGAGCTGATTCGCGCGAACCGGATTCATTCGCGCTCGTAAGTCCAGCAAAAGGCGCCACACAAGCGCCTCAAATCCCTTGGGAAAAGCCCGCGGGGGCGTTGCTCTCCGGCCTCGGCCTCGCCATTGTCGCGGCTCATAAGCGCCGCAACGGGCGGCTCATCCACACTGACATTGCCTTCTATGGTATTGTCACGGCAGGGAGATTCGCGCCCGGCCAACAGAGAATTGTGTTCATGAAACTCACGCGCCTCCGCCTCCACGGTTTCAAGTCGTTCGTCGAACCCACTGATTTCATGATCGAACCCGGCCTCACCGGCGTGGTCGGACCGAACGGCTGCGGCAAATCGAATCTGGTCGAAGCCTTGCGCTGGGCGATGGGCGAAACTTCGCACAAATCGCTGCGCGCCGCGGACATGGATGCGGTGATCTTCGCCGGTTCCGGCAACCGTCCGGCGCGCAACCACGCCGAAGTGACGATGACGATCGACAATGCCGATCGCACGGCGCCGGCCGCCGTCAATGACAGCCAGGTGCTGGAAATCTCCCGCCGCATCGAGCGCGAGGCCGGCTCGGTCTATCGCATCAACGGCCGCGACGTACGCGCCCGCGACGTGCAGATCCTGTTTGCCGACGCCGCCACCGGCGCGCGATCGCCGGCGCTGGTCCACCAGGGCAAGATCGGCGAGATCATTCAGGCCAAGCCCGAGCAGCGCCGCCGCGTGCTGGAAGATGCCGCCGGCGTCGCCGGCCTCCACGCCCGCCGCCACGAGGCCGAGCTGCGGCTGAGGGCTGCCGAAACCAACCTCACCCGCGTCGAGGACGTGATCGGGCAACTCTCCGGCCAGATCGACGGGCTGAAGAAGCAGGCGCGGCAGGCGATCCGGTTCCGCGAAGTTGCGGCCAAGGTGCGCAAGGCGGAGGCCACGCTGTTCCACCTGCGCTGGCTGGAGGCCAATGCCGACGTCGCGGAAGCCGCGCATACGCACGACGTCAACGTGCGCGAGATGGCCGAGCGCACCCGCGAGCAGGCCGAAGCGGCGCGTATCCAGGCGATCCGCGCTTCCGAATTGCCGGCCTTGCGCGAAGGCGAAGCTCGCGCCGCGGCGGGACTGCAGCGCCTCACCAACGCCCGCGAACAACTCGACCGCGAGGAAGAGCGCGCCAAGGAGCGTGTCGCCGAGCTCGACCGGCGGCTGAATCAGTTCACCGCCGACATCGCGCGCGAACAGCAGCAGACATCCGATGCCGAGATCGCGCTGCAGCGCCTCGACACCGAGGACGCCGAGCTGAAGGAAGAGATCAAGTCACGCGTCGAAAAGCGTTCTGGCGTCGACGAGCGCGTGTCGGAAGCGGAAGCGACACTGGCCGCGGCCGAGCGCATGTTCGGCGAACTGACCACGGCGCTCGCCGACCTCACCGCCAAGCGCAACCAGTTAGAGGCCGGCGTGCGCACCCATCGCGACCGGCTGGCCCGGCTCGACCAGGAAATTGCCACCGTCCAGGCCGACGAAGAAAAGCTCGCGCAGGAGACCGGCAATCTCGGCGACCTCGACGCGCTCGCCGCCGCCATGGAGACCGCGCAGGAAACGCTGGCCGTATCCGAAGCGGCAGCGCAAGCCAACGAGACCGGCCACATCGCCGCACGGCAAAAGCTCGAAGCTTCCCGCGCTCCGCTCACCGAGGCCGAAAAGCGCGTGCAGCGGCTCGAGACCGAAGCGCGCACGATTTCAAAACTGGTCAATGTCGAGACCAAGAATCTGTGGCCGCCGATCATCGACGGCGTCACCGTCGCCAAGGGCTATGAGAAAGCGCTCGGCGCCGTCCTCGGCGACGATCTTGACGCGCCCGTCGATCCCTCCGCGCCAATGCGCTGGACCAATGCCGGTGCAAGCTTCGACGATCCGGCCCTGCCGGACGGCGTGGAGGCGCTGGCTGCGCATGTCGAGGCGCCGGCCGAACTGGCACGCCGTCTCGCGCAAATCGGCGTCGTGCCGAAGGAGCGTGGCGCGGAGTTCGTTTCGCAATTGAAGACCGGCCAGCGGCTGGTCTCGCTGGAAGGCGACGTCTGGCGCTGGGACGGCTTTGTCGCCGCCGCGCATGCGCCGACCGGTGCCGCTCGGCGTCTGGCCGAACGCGCCCGCCTGGTTGATATCGAACACGAGCTGGACCAGGCCCGCACTGACGCCGCTGCCAAGCGGCAGGCCCTGGATGACGCCGAGGCGGAACTGAAGATGGCATCCGCTGCCGAAACCGCCGCCCGCGAGGCCTGGCGGGCCGCGCAGCGCGAGGCCGATGCGGCGCGCGAACGCCATGCCGCGACCGAGCGCGAGATCAATCGCCACGCCGCGCGCAAATCGGCGCTGACCGAAGCCCATACCCGTCTTGCCGCCGACCGCAGTGAAGCGGAGGCCGCGCATGAGAGCGCCACTGCCGCGCTGACCGAACTGCCGCCGACGGATGAGACGGAAGCGAAACTGAGCGCCGTTCGCACCGAGATCGACGGACACCGACGCTTTGCCGCGCAGGTGCGGGCCGAAGCCCAGGCGCTGGCGCGCGAAGCTGAATTGGCCGACAAGCGCGTACAGGCGATCACGGCCGAACGCACCGAATGGCAGAACCGCAAGCAAAGCTCGGCCTCACAGGTCGCCACCGTCGAGGCGCGCATCACCGAAGTAACGGCCGAGCGCGCCGAGCTTGAAAATGCACCGGCCGTGTTTGCCGAAAAGCGCCGCGCGCTGATCAACGAAATCGAGTCTGCCGAAGGCGCCCGCCGCGTCGCCGCCGACGCATTGGCCGCCGCCGAAAGCCTGATGGCGGAGACCGATCGCGCGGCCAAGGCATCGCTCGAAGCGCTCTCCTCTTCCCGCGAGGCCTGCGCCCGCGCCGAGGAACGCATGGAGGGCACCAAGCGCCGGCTTTCCGACATCGAGCGCGAAATCCACGACATGCTCGAAGTCGAGCCGCACGCCGTCGCCACGCTCGCCGAGATCGAGCCCGGTGCGGAATTGCCGCCGCTTTCCGAAATCGAGGAAAGCCTCGAAAAGCTGCGCCGCGACCGCGAGCGCCTTGGCGCTGTCAATCTGCGCGCCGAGGAAGAATTGCGCGAGGTCGAGACCCAGCACACGGCGCTGACCACCGAACGCGACGATCTGGTCGAAGCCATCAAGCGGCTGCGCCAGGGCATCCAGAGCCTCAACAAGGAAGCCCGCGAGCGGCTGTTGACCTCGTTCGAGACCGTCAACGAGCACTTCAAGCGGCTGTTCGTCGAACTGTTCGGCGGCGGCGAAGCGGCGCTTCATCTGATCGAGAGCGACGATCCGCTGGAAGCCGGCCTCGAAATCATCGCCAAACCACCCGGCAAGAAGCCGCAGACGCTGTCGCTGCTTTCGGGTGGCGAGCAGGCGCTGACCGCGCTGGCGCTGATCTTCGCGGTGTTCCTCACCAACCCGTCGCCGATTTGTGTGCTGGACGAAGTCGACGCGCCGCTCGACGACCACAATGTGGAGCGGTTCTGCAACCTGCTGCACGAGATGACCTCGTCGACGGAAACCCGCTTCATCATCATCACGCACAACCCGATCACGATGGCGCGGATGAACCGGCTGTTCGGCGTCACCATGGCCGAACGCGGCGTCTCGCAACTGGTCTCGGTCGGCCTCGACGACGCCGTGAAGATTTTGGATCAGAACGTGGCGTGAGGCAGTTCGCCTGCCCAGTTGACGTCATCATCCGCGAAGGCGGATGATCCAGTACACCGCGCTGTCCGTGATCGTCACAGCCGCCTCGGCGTACTGGATGCCCGCCTGAGCCTGTCATCGGGCTCGCCGAAGGTGAGACCCGGTGGCGGGCATGACAGGAAACGATGATCTCACCCGATCTCCCCGCCGAACTGAAAGCCGCGCTCGATGGCAAGCTGCGGGGTTTTTCGCGCAGCGACGCCGCCGGCCGCGCAGCCGTCATCTCGAAAAACTACCGTGAAGAACGCGGCTCCACGACCATCCGCTCAGAGACGGACGCGCTCGCCTATGCGCTGGCACGGATGCCTGCAACCTATGCCGCGGTCACGGCCAGCCTGAACGCGCTCGTCGAGAACAGACCTGACTTCGCTCCAAAGGCCCTGCTCGACGTCGGCGCCGGGCCGGGCACGGCCTCCTGGGCAGCCGCCGAAGCATTCCCGTCGCTAACAGGTTTCACGCTGCTGGATGCCAACGCGGCGTTGCGCACGCTGGCGCTGGATCTGGCGCACGACAGCACCCGGCTACGCGGCATCGGCTACCAGCTCGGCGAGGCCCGCGCCGCGCTTGCCAAAGCGGATACGGCAGACCTTGTCGTGGCGAGCTACATGATCGGCGAGATCGGCGAAGCGGAGCAACGCGCGCTCGCCGAACTGTTGTGGCAGCAGACCCACGACACGCTGCTCGTGGTCGAACCAGGCACGCCCGCCGGCTATGCCCGGATCATTGCGCTGCGCGCGCACCTGATCACGCTGGGCGCACATGTCGCCGCCCCCTGCCCGCACGACAGCCAATGCCCGCTACAAGCACCGGACTGGTGCCATTTCACCCAGCGCCTGCAGCGCTCACGCGCGCACAAGCAGGTCAAGGGCGCGGAGCTGCCATACGAGGACGAGAAATTCTCCTATGTCGCGTTGACGCGCGCGGCGGTGGAACGGCACCCCTCTCGCGTGCTAGCGCAACCGATCGTCACCAAGGTCGAAGTAACGGCGAAACTTTGCACGCCTGAAGGTCTCAGCTTCGCGAAAATGCCCCGCCGCGCCAAGGCAGATTATGCCCGTGCGCGCCGCTGGCGGTGGGGCGATGCGGTGATCGAGGAGAGCTGATCTATTACCGGTCGCGTGCCCGGACGCTGCGCAGCGCGCCGCGCTTGCGGCGTGATGCGCAGCAGAGCCGGGGCCCAGCTCTGCTGGCGACAGTGGGTCCCGGCTCTGCGGTGCACCGTCAAGAGACGCTGCACCGCGTCCGGGACACGCAAACCGACACAATCCGGTCTTGAACTTATCCCGCCCCACTTCCGACTAAAGCCATGCCCCACCTCACGGGCGGGCTGCCGCACGCCCCGGTTTTCGTCTAGGTTCGCTGTCTTTCGTCCCCCTTAGGAGCTCTCCATCATGTCGACCGGCTGGATCGTTCTCGGCGTCATCGTCATCATCGTGCTGTTTGCCTTCGCTGCGTATAACCGCCTGGTCGCGCTCAGCCAGCGTGTCGGCCAGGCCTTTGCCGATATCGACGTGCAGCTCAAGCAGCGCCACGACCTGATCCCGAACCTGGTCGAGACCGTGAAGGGCTACGCCTCGCACGAACGCGGCACGCTCGACGACGTCATCAAGGCGCGCAATTCCGCGATGTCGGCGCAGGGACCGGCCCAGGTATCGGCTGCGGAGAACCAGTTGAGCGGCGCGCTCGGCCGGCTGATCGCTCTGTCGGAGGCCTATCCGGACCTCAAGGCCAACGCCAATTTCCAGCAACTTGCCAGCGAGCTCTCCGACCTCGAAAACAAGATCGCGGCGAGCCGACGCTTCTTCAACAACGCCGTCCAGGAATACAACACCGGCATCCAGCAGCTTCCGGCAGCACTGTTTGCCGGCATGTTCGGCTTCACCCGCAAGGAATTCTTCGATCTCGGCACCAGCCGCACCGAAGTCGAGACAGTGCCGAGCGTGAAGTTCTGAACGGATGAGAACTCACTACCGCCGTCATTCCGGGGCACGCCAAAGGCGTGAACTATGGTGCGCAATTACGCACCTGAGAATCTCGAGATTCTCCGATGTGCAATTGCACATCGTAGTTCGCCGCTTCGCGACGCCCCGGATTGACCGTGGTTAGCGAAAGTCCATCATGGCCGCGTATGGTCTCTACACGCATATCGCATCGAACAAGTTTCGTTCGATGCTGCTGCTCGCCGGGCTATTTCTGCTGATCTACGTGCTGGTCTTCGCCGGCGCGCTGGTTGCGGAAGTGGTGCTCAATAGCGGTGCTTCACTCAACTATTATCTGACGCGCGCCTCGCGCGACCTGATCTCAGCCCTCCCCTATGCAACAATCATCGCCGCCTTGTGGATCGTGATCGTCTATTTCTTCCACCAGAACATGATCGACGCCGTGACCGGCGGCGAGAGCGTGACGCGGCAACAGCAGCCGCGGCTCTATAATCTCCTGGAAAACCTCTGCATCTCGCGCGGCATCACGATGCCGAAGCTGAAGGTGATGGACAGCCCGGCGCTGAACGCCTTCGCCACCGGGCTCAACCGGCGGCAATATTCCATCACGGTGACCTCGGGCCTTCTGCAGGCGCTCAACGACCAGGAGATCGAGGCCGTGCTCGGCCACGAGCTCACGCATATCCGCAACGGCGACGTGCAGTTGATGGTGATCGCCATGATCATCGCCGGCGTGGTGGGCTTCTTCGGCGAACTGTTCTTTCGCACGTTCACCAACCTGTCGTGGAACTCGACCGGCAGCGATTGGTCTTCATCTTCATCCTCCTCCTCATCATCATCATCGTCCTCTTCTTCGTCCGACCGCGGCAAGGGCGGCGGCGGCGCCGTCATGGCGATCATTATCGCGGTGGTGCTGATCCTGCTGGCCTGGCTGTTGTCGCAAGTCGTCAAGCTGGCGCTGTCGCGATCGCGCGAACTGTTGGCCGACGCCGGCTCGGTCGAACTCACCAAGAACCCCGACGCCATGATCACGGCGCTGCGCAAGATCGAAAATCGCGGCGAGCTGCCCGGCGCGACGTCTGCGGTCATGGAGCTCTGTGTCGACAATCCGCGCGAAGGGTTTGCCGACCTGTTCGCGACCCATCCGTCAGTCGACCGACGCGTCAAAGCGCTGGTGCAGTTTGCCGGTGGCCGCGATCCCGGCCCGCTCGCCCTCCCGTCCGATACGGCGGATGAACCCGAGTCGGAGGAATCGGCCACGGAGCAACTCCAGCCGCCGGTTCCCCGCGGCCCGTGGAGCGACGCCAGCAAGCCTGCCGGCGTTCCGGGCGCCCGCTCCGGCCCCCCGGACGGCCCTTGGGGCCCGCATCGCTAAACAGCGCCCGCCGACGCGCGGGATTAACGAATTCCGTGCGGAATAATGGCGACGGCCGTCTAATGAATTGAATTATCCCTTGTTTCTGCCATGTTCGCGCCCAAAGCAGGGTATGGGGCAAGCCGGCCGCTCCCGCGGTCGGAACTGCTGTTCAAGGGATTTCCATGGCAAAGCCAGTCGTGATTGTGGTGGGCGCGGACAAGGGCGGGGTCGGCAAGACGACCGTGTCGCGGACGCTCCTGGACTATTTTAGCGCCAATAACGTGCCGACCCGGGCATTCGATACCGAATCGCCGCGCGGCACCCTGAAGCGCTTCCACCCCGACATCACCGAGATCGTCGACATGACGACGACATCGGATCAGATGAAGATATTCGACACGCTGAGTGCCGGGCCTTCCGTGACCGTAATCGACGTCCGCGCCGGACTGCTGTCGCCGGCGCTGGCTTCGCTCCGCGACATCGGCTTTCTCGATGCAGCGAAGGCCGGGCAGATCACCTTTGCCGTGTTCCACATCCTGGGCCCCTCGATCGCCTCGCTGGACGAAATCGCCGAGACCGCGAACTTCATGCAGGGTGCCAAATATTTCCTGGTGAAGAACTTCATCAACGACACCCAGTTCTTCCAGTGGGATCAGTCGACCTACAACTCCTACTTTCACCGCATCAAGGACGCCACCGACCTCACGATCCCCAAGCTCAATGAGATGGCCTATGAGCAGGTCGAGGTTTCCTCGGTGCCGTTCCTCAAATTCGTCGCCAACAAGGGCAAGGACGACGAGGCCGCGAACTATTCGTTCGTGCTGCGCGGCTATGTTCGGCACTGGCTCGCCAACGTCTGGAGCGAGTTCGACCGCATCAAGCTGACCGATCTCGTCGGTGCCAAGCCTGGCGTGCGCGGCGGCGAAAAATAGTCGGATAGCCGCCGCGACGGGGCTGGATTAGGCGAAAAATTCCTTTGATATAGCGGGTGATGAGCTCCACGCCTGTCTACATCATCTGCTCGCCCCGGCCGCTGGTCGGCAAGACGCTGCTCGCGCGCCTGTTGAGCGAGTTCCTGCTGCTGAAGGATGGGACGGTATCTTCCTTCGACATCAACCTGAAGGAACCATCACTGCTGGAATATCTGCCGCGCATCACCGAGACGGCCGACGTGATGGACACCTATGGCAAGATGCAGCTCATGGATCGCCTGATCGTCGACGACGGCGTCGCCAAGGTGATCGACCTCGGCTTTCATGCGTTCGACGAGTTCTTCAAGATGATCAACGAGATCGGTTTCCTCAAAGAGGCCGCACGGCGTGGCGTGGCGCCGATCATCCTGTTCGTGGCCGATACCGACCGCGTTTCCGCGCGCGCTTATTCGACGTTACGGGAGCAGATTCCGCTGAAAGCGCTGATTACGGTCGACAACGAGTATGTGGTGCGTGGCGAACTGCCCGAGGCGATGGGCCTGGGTCGGGTGCTGCGCATATCAGCGCTGCCCTCGTTCCTGAAAACCTATATCGACCGGCTGACCTTTTCCTTCACCAACTACCTGCGCAACGAGCGGGACTCGTCGACCGAGCTGCATCAGTGGATCCGCAGGAACTACACCTGCTTTCGCGAGCTCGAGTTCAGCCTGCTCCCGCAGCGGCCGTGAAGCCTCCACGACGGCAAATATTACCCGGGTAATATTGACGCTGGGCGGCCAGTCTGTTAGTGCCTCCTCCTACCCCTGACCATTTCCCGCGAGGCATCCCGTGACATCAGCCAGAAAGGCAGCCATTGCCGCCTACAAGGAGCGGAAGACCATCGCGGGGGTCTTCGTCATCCGCTGCAAGGCGACCTCCGAGACATGGGTCGGCCAGACGCCCAATCTGGAGAAAATCCAGAACCGCATCTGGTTTTCGCTGCGCCAAGGCAGCCACCCCTGCTGCAGCCTGCAGGCAGCGTGGGCCGCGCACGGGTCCGACAGTCTGACGTTCGAGGAGTGCGAGCGGCTGGAAGACGAAGAGACGTCCTATATCCGCGACGCGCTTTTGAAGGAGCGCGCGCTGCATTGGAGGGTGGAGCTCAAAGCAGAGGCAGTTTGATCTAGTCCGGATAATTGGTGGTCGTCGTCCCTGCGAACGCAGGAACCCTACCGCGTTGCTCTCGCGGTTGAGGCGACATGGCTGACGCTTTTTCCACCAACTAATGACGGTGGCTATGGGTCCCTGCTTTCGCAGGGACGACGCGTGGAGAACTTCGCGCGCAAAAAAACTTAATGCCCCTCGAACGCCATCAGCGTACGCACCGGCACTTCCATCGCGCGCAGCTTGGCGGCGCCGCCGAGATCGGGCAGATCGATGATGAAGCAGGCCGCGACCACGTTGGCGCCGATCTGGCGCAGCAATTTCACCGCGCCTTCCGCGGTGCCGCCGGTGGCGATGAGATCATCGACCAGGATGACGCGCTCGCCAGGATGGACCGCGTCGGCATGCATTTCCATTTCATCGAGGCCGTATTCCAGCGAATAGGCGATCCGCACGGTGGTATGCGGCAGCTTGCCTTTTTTCCGGATCGGAACAAAGCCGGCGGAAACCTGATGCGCGACCGCGCCGCCGAGGATGAATCCCCTCGCCTCGATGCCGGCGACCTTGTCGATCTTCAATCCCGCCCAGGGTTGCACCAGCTCATCGACGGCACGCCGAAAGGCACGCGCGTCCGCCAGCAGGGTCGTGATGTCGCGAAACAGGATACCCTTTTTCGGGTAGTCCGGAATGGTGCGGACGGTGGCCTTGATGTCGTGATCGAATGTCATTGGTGCTTATCTCGCTTTCAATTGTCCCCAATGTCATTGCGAGCCACCCGGTCGGCGCAAAGCGCCGCCGGATGACAGGCTCCGCGAAGCAATCCATCGTACCACGAAAGGTATGGATTGCTTCGTCGCTTCGCTCCTCGCAATGACGGTCAATCAATTCGCCTCCGCGTTCAGCCGAAACGCATTCTCGACGATGCGCAGACCCACCTCGCCGCCGAGCGACATCAGCGATTCCGGGTGAAACTGCACGCCGCCGACCGGCAAGGTCTTGTGTTCGATCGCCATCGCGACGCCGTCCTCGGTGGTCGCGGTGACTTCGAGAACATCGGGCACGCTGTCGCGCTCGACATAGAGCGAATGATAGCGGCCGATCACGATCTCATTCGGCAGGTTCTGCATCAGCCGTCCGCCGCGGACCTGAACCCGCGACGGCCGTCCATGCGCCGGCTGGGTGAGCTGACCGAGCTGGCCGCCAAAATACTCGCCGATCGCCTGCACGCCGAGGCAGACACCGAAGATCGGCAGTTTTCGGTCCAGCGCCGTTCCAATGGTCTTCGAGATTCCAAAATCTTGAGGACGACCCGGGCCCGGCGACAAGACCAGGAGATCCCAGCCCTTCCGCTTCAGCATCTCCTGTGCATGCACGTGCCGGACCACGGTTACGCTTGCGCCGACCTGCCGGAAATAATCCGCCAGCATATGAACAAAACTGTCGTCGTGGTCGATCAATAGCACCTTGCGGCCCGAGCCGGTCGCGTCGGGCGCAAAGGTCGAGAGCGGCTTCGGCGCGTCGCCCCGCAGCGCCTGGAACAGCGCAGCCGCCTTCACCTGGCACTCGCGGTCTTCGGCGGCCGGATCGGAATCGAACAGGCAGGTGGCGCCGACGCGCACTTCGGCCAGCCCATCCTTCATGCGGATGGTGCGGATGGTCAGCCCGGTGTTGATGCTGCCGTCGAAATTCACGGCGCCGATGGCGCCGGCGTACCAGCGCCGCGACGAACGCTCATTGTCCTCGACGAACTGCATGGCCCACAATTTCGGCGCACCGGTCACGGTAACCGCCCAGGCGTGCGTCAGGAAGGCATCCAGCGCATCGAAGCCCGGGCGCAGCATGCCTTCGACATGGTCGACGGTGTGGAACAGCTTCGAATAGGTTTCGATCTGCCGCCGCGCCAGCACCTTGATCGTGCCGGGGACGCAGACGCGCGCCTTGTCGTTGCGGTCGACGTCGGTGCACATGTTGAGCTCGAACTCATCCTTCTCCGAGTTCAGCAATTGCCTGATTTGCTCGGCATCGCCGATCGCATCGACGCCACGCGCGATGGTGCCCGAAATCGGGCAGGTCTCGACCCGGCGGCCGTCGGAGCGCACGAACATTTCCGGCGAGGCCGACACCAAAAATTCGCCGTCCCCGAGATTCATCAGCGCGCCATAGGGCGACGGGTTGATGCGGCACAGCCGCTGGAACACCTCCGCCGGCGAACGCTCGCAGGGCTCGGCGAAGAGTTGCCCCGGCACCGCCTCGAACAGGTCGCCGCGCGCAAACGCCGCACGCGCGACCTCGACCGTTGCCTGATATTCGCCGGGCGCATGATCGGCAAATCCCTGCCGTGGCGTTTTGGCGTAAACGCTCTCGGCGGTGTCGCGCGGCAGGCCCTGGGTGGACCTTCCCTTCCAGGAGAAATCGTAGCTCAACACCACGCCACGGCCGGTGGCACGGTCGTAGGCCAGAAGGCGATCCGGCACGTAGAGCACAATATCGCGCTGGTCAGCCTCGCGCGCCCTCTTCTGCACGAGGTCCTCGATTTGGAACACGAGGTCGTAGGCGAAGGCGCCGAACAGGCCGAGCAGCGGATCGTCGTTTGCGGTGAAGGCGGCGACGAGATCGCGCACCAGCGACATCACGCTGGCACGGCGGGTGCGCTGATCTTCCTCGACCGGCGCGGCGCCGCGGACGATGTGGCCCGCCAATCGCCGCTCGCTCCGCTCCGAAATGACGACGCAGGGCTCGCGCAGCACATCGCCGAGGAAGGCGATCAGCACCTCGCCGCGCGCGTTCAGCGCTTGGAGCGAGAAATTAGAGCCGGCCGTTTCCAGCACCAGCGGCGGATCGGCAAAGCCGAGGTCAAAGCTTTCGTAGCGCCCCGGCACCGTGGTGCCGGAGGACAGCACCACGCCACGGCGGCGATCGAGCAGCTCGATCAGGTCGTCAAGGCGCTTGGCGTTGCCGGTGAACTGCTCGACGACGCGCGAAATCGCCAGACCGCCGCTGGTCCGGTATTCGCTGTGCTCCGGCAGGGAGAAGGCTGTCCTGTTCATGTGATCCTCTTACGAAACCTCGGGAGGGCGCGCCACACAGGACAAACGAAGGAACCGTCGCACTGCGATGGCGACCTTCGACGATTGAAAAAATGAAATCGCACCGGCCACCTCTTAGGAGGTGCGCCACCAGAGACGGCAGGGGGCAACAACGGTGCTCATGGGAACCTAATCACCATCCGGCGGAGGCGATGTCAAGGGAGGGATGGGCCGGGACGCCCGCCCCAAGCCCAACTCTGGGTGGTTCGTGGTCAGAAGTATCGCCCAACAAACCGCGTCGTCCCTGCGAACGCAGGGACCCATAACCACAGGGAGCAGTCGTTGCGCGAAGTCGTCGAACAGCCTTGCTAAAATGAGAGGCCGCGGCGTATGGGTCCCTGCTTTCGCAGGGACGACAGTTGGGTTGCGGCGCTACTCCCGATAACACCCGCTCTCGATCTCCTCGATCAGTCCCCGCGCCTTCGGCTGCCAGCCAAGTTCCTGCCGCGCGCGTTTCGCCCGCACCCTGCTGTTCGACGCCATCGTGTCCTCGGCCGTGCCCTCGCCCCATTCGGCGGCGGCTTCGGCCATCGACATCGCCGTCGGCGGTCCCGCAAAACCCAGCATGCGGTTGATCGCCTCGCACGCTTCACGCATCGAGCTCTCGCCGTTCTCGACGAAATAGAAGCTACCTGCCGGCGCCTTCTCGATGGCAAGCGCGTAGAGCGTCACGAGATCGTCGATATGCACGTTCGACCAGACGTTCTCGCCGGGCCCGGCATGCGCCGCGTTGCCGCGCTTTTTTGCGAGATTGATCAGCAACGGCACCTGCACGCTGTCTCGCCCAGCGCCATGACCGAGGCCATAGATCAGGCTCGGACAGATGATGACCGGCCAACATCCCTTATTGCGATGGGACAGAATGAACTCGTTCAGCGCGACCCGCGCCGCGCGCGCGGGCGATGGCGTAATGGGCGTGTCTTCGTCGAAGATCGCATCCGATCGCTGGCCCTTGGCGCGGGTGCCGACGATGCTCGATCCCGATGTGTGGATGAACGGCTTGCCGCTTCCGGCGAGCGCGCCGAGCAGGCTCTCGACCGCGCCTCTGTGGTCGGCGCTCGCCGCATTGACGACAATTTCGGCGGCCTGCGCCGCTTGCGCCAGAACGTCCCTGTCGTCGAGCGTTCCCAGCAAGGGCTGGACGCCGCGCGCGCGAACCGCCTCGGCCTTTTCAGGCGAGCGAACCAATCCGGTCACCTGATGTCCGGCGGCAATGAGATGAGCCGCAACCGACCCGCCGATATAGCCCGATGCGCCCGTGCAGAAGATTTTCATGCGCGGCCAACCCTTCGCCAAGATGCGCTCAACTTAACCTAGATGCTGCCTGAAAAATTCCGTCGCCCGGCCCCAGGCAAGCTCGGCGGCCTGGCGGTCATGCACGGCCATGCGCTGCTCGTTCACGAAGGCATGTTCGGCATCATAGCGGAACAGCTCGAGCGACTTGCCGGCATCCTTCATCGCCTTTTCGAAGGCGTCGACCGCGGCCGGCGTGCACCAGTCGTCCTTGTTGGCGAAATGCGCCTGCAGCGGGATTTTCACGTCGGCAGGTTTAGCGGCCTGCTCAGGCGGGATGCCGTAGAATATGACGCCCGCCGTGAGCTCCGGAATTTTGGTGGCGCCGATGATGGTCACGGCGCCGCCGAGGCAAAAGCCGGTGAGCCCCACCTTGGCGCCGTTGCGTGCGAGATATTGCGCGGCGCCACGTACATTTTGGGTAGTGGCGTCCATGAAATCGAGCGAGGTCATCTGCGCGTTGGCCGCGTCCGTATCGTGATACGGCACCACGACGCCCTTGTAGAGATCGGGCGCCAGCGCATCGAAACCGGCCGCCGCAAAGCGGTCGCACAGGCCCTTGATGTTCTCCGACAGGCCCCACCATTCCTGCACCACCACCACGCCCGGTGCGTTGCCGCGCGCGGCATTGGCGAGATAGCCGGCGGTTTCCTTGCCGTCCGGACGCTCGAAGGTGATGTGGGTGCCCATGGGTTCCTCCGGGACTGCTTCTTGAATGTGTGGCCATTTTGGCGGCTGCAAAAGCCGGACGCAATCGCCTGTCGGCGCATTGCTGCACCCAACAAAAAAGCCCCCGCAGGGGCTTTTCCGAAATCGCGTTAAAGACGTCGTGATCAGTGGGCGTTGGCCCAGACCTTTTTCTTGGTGAAGTACAGCAAGACGGTGAGCAGGATCAGGAACACGAACACCTGCAGGCCGAGCTGCTTGCGCGCCTCCATGTGCGGCTCCGCAGCCCACATCAGGAACGTGGTGACGTCCTTGGCGTATTGCGCAACTGTGGCCGGCGAGCCGTCGTCGTAGGTGACCTGACCGTCGTTCAACGGCTTCGGCATCTTGATGGCATGGCCGGGAAAGTAGGTGTTGTAGTAGGATCCTTCCGGCAGATTGAAGCCAGCCGGCGGCTTGTCCTCATAGCCCTGCAACAGCGCCGTGACGTAATCCGGTCCCTGCTCCTGATACTGGGTGAAGAAATCGATCAGGAACATCGGGAAGCCACGGCCGTAGCTGCGCGCCTTGGTGATCAGCGACAGGTCCGGCGGATACGCGCCGCCATTGGCCGCGCGCGCCGCCTGCTCGTTGGGGAACGGCGACGGAAAATAATCGGCGGGCCGGCCCGGCCGCTCGAACATCTCGCCCTGGTCGTTCGGGCCGTCCTTGACCTTGTATTCGGAGGCGAACGCCTGGGCCTGCGCCACCGAGTAACCGGGACCGCCGGTTTCGGCGAGATTGCGGAAGGCGACGAACGACAGGCCATGGCAGGAGGCGCAGACCTCCTTGTAGACCTTCAGACCGCGCTGCATGGCGCCGCGGTCGAACTTGCCGAACGGGCCCGAAAACGACCACTTCTGCGCCGGCGGCTTGGTGCTGCCTTCGGCGGCGCGCGCGCTCTCGGCGCCGCCCAGCAGCAGACCGCCGGCCACCATCAGCGCGATCACGGCCGAGACCATCGGCGCAGCCTTGCCGCCCGACTTAGCCAGCACGTCGTCCGCGATCGAGTTCGGCACCGGACGGGGCTTCTCGATCCGCGCCAGCAACGGCAGCAGGATCAGGAAATAGGCGAAGTAGAGGAAGGTCAGGATGCGGCCGACGATGACATAGATGCCCTCCGGCGGCTGCGCGCCGAGATAGCCGAGCCCGATGCAGACAGCGACAAAAACCCAGAAGAACTGCTTGGCCAGCGGGCGATATTTCGACGAGCGCGTCTTGGCGCTGTCGAGCCAGGGCAGGAAGGCCAGGATGAGGATCGCACCGAACATTGCAATAACGCCGGCAAGCTTGTTCGGGATCGAGCGCAGGATCGCGTAGAACGGCAGGTAGTACCATTCCGGTACGATGTGCGCGGGCGTCACGGCCGGATTGGCCGGAATGTAGTTCTCGGGGTCGCCGAGATAGTTCGGCATGTAGAAGATGAACCAGGCGAAGAACAGCAGGAAGCAGGAGACGCCGAACATATCCTTCATGGTAGCGTAAGGCGTGAACGGCACCGTGTCCTTTTCGGTCTTCGCTTCGACGCCGGCCGGATTGTTCTGGCCCGCGACGTGCAGCGCCCAGATGTGCAGCACGACGACGCCGGCGATCACGAACGGCAGCAGGTAGTGCAGGGAGAAGAAGCGGTTGAGCGTCGGATTGCCGACGGAATAGCCGCCCCACAGCAGCGTCACGATGCTCTCGCCGAAATAGGGTACGGCCGAGAACAGATTGGTGATGACGGTAGCGCCCCAGAAGCTCATCTGGCCCCACGGCAGCACGTAACCCATGAAGCCCGTCGCCATCATCAGGAGATAGATGATGACGCCGAGGATCCACAGCACTTCACGCGGCTCCTTGTACGACCCGTAATAGAGGCCGCGGAACATGTGGATGTAGACCGCAAAGAAGAACATCGACGCGCCGGAGGCGTGGATGTTTCGCAGCAGCCAGCCGTAATTGACGTCGCGGACGATCAGTTCGACCGACTTGAAGGCCATATCGGCATGCGGCGTGTAGTGCATCGCCAGGATCACGCCGGTCAGGATCTGCACGCCCAGCATGAACGAAAGGATGGCGCCGAACGTCCACCAGTAGTTCAGGTTACGCGGCGTCGGATACGCCACGAACGACGAATGCATGAGTCCCATGATCGGGAGGCGCCGTTCGATCCACTTCAAGGCGGGATTGGTCGGCTGGAAATCGGATGGTCCGCTCATTGATGCGATCCTGAGGAAGTAAAACGACGCAACGGCTTAAGGAGAGGTCTCGGACTGGCGTCCGAGCCCTTAGCCGATCTGGATTTTGGTATCGGAAACGAAGGTATAGGGCGGCACGGCCAGGTTGGTCGGCGCGGGTCCCTGCCGAATCCGGCCCGACGTGTCGTACACCGAACCGTGGCACGGACAGAAGAAGCCGTCGTACTGGCCCTCATGGGCGATCGGGATGCAGCCGAGGTGGGTGCAGATGCCGACCACGACCAGCCACTGGTCATGGCCCGGCTTGACCCGCGCCTCGTCGCTCTGCGGATCGGGCAGGCTCGACACCGACACCGCGCGGGCCTCGTCGATCTGCTTTTTGGTCCGGTGGCTGATGTAGATCGGCTTGCCGCGCCAGAACACCTTGATGTCCTGCCCTTCGGCGATCGGGGTCAGGTCGACCTCGATCGGCGCACCGGCCGCGACCGTGGAGGCATCCGGATTCATCTGCGAAACCAGCGGCCACACCGTGGCAGCCGCGCCTACGGCGGCGACGGCTCCCGTTGCAACAAAAAGGAAATCACGGCGTGTCGGATGGTCCGCCGAAGACGCTGTCGTCACGATCTCAAGCCCTTTCTTATCTGCAGCCAGCGGAACCGCCCCGGACCCGCGCAAAAGCGCGCCCCGGAGGAGGCTGCCGGCGCCCGCGGCCCCCGCGGCGGCAGAAAAAACCGCTTTTCCTCCCCCATTCCGGCGGAACAAGCAGTCCAGAATCGTTCTATTGGCACCCTTGCCGTGAGAGCGCAAGCCCGCTATCGGCTCGATAGCGTGCAATGCACTAAATCGGCGCCCGGCCGTGATTTATTCGAAACATTTCATTCGCGCCACCAAAGCCTGACACCATGCAGATTGCGCTTTTCCAGCCCGACATCCCCCAGAACACCGGGACGATTCTGCGCCTGTGTGCCTGCCTGGGCGTGGCCGCCCATATCATTGAGCCGGCGGGATTCCCGACCTCTGATCGGCATTTCCGCCGCGCGGGAATGGACTATCTCGATCATGTCGTCCTTACCCGCCATGACTCATGGCCAAAATTCGAGCAATGGCGTAACGAGGCTGGTTCCCGGCTGGTGCTGTTTACGACCAAGGCGGCCGGTTCCTATCTGGATTTCCGCTATCGAAGTGACGACGTCCTATTATTCGGGCGGGAATCCGCAGGAGTTACCGACGAGGTCGTCTCCGCGGCCGACGCTCGGGTGACGATCCCGATAAGGCCGGGCTTGCGTTCGCTCAATGTGGCGATGGCGGCCGCCATGGCACTAGGCGAGGCGATGCGTCAGACGGGTCATCCGATTGCAGGCGAGATCGGGTCCAAGGAGAAGGTGTGAGCTACGCGGTCAAGGAAATATTTCTGACGTTGCAGGGCGAAGGCGCACATGCCGGCCGCGCGGCAGTGTTTTGCCGTTTTTCCGGCTGCAACCTCTGGAGCGGCCGCGAACAGGACCGCATGAGCGCCACCTGCCAGTTCTGCGATACCGACTTTGTCGGCACCGACGGCACGCTCGGCGGCCGCTATGCCACGGCGGACGAACTCGCCGACACCATCGCCGGGCAATGGACCGGCGAGAATACCAACCGCTACGTGGTCCTGACCGGCGGCGAGCCTCTGCTGCAGGTCGATCCCCCCTTCATCGATGCGCTGCATGCGCGCGGCTTCGCCGTTGGCATCGAGACCAACGGCACGATCGAACCGCCCGAAGGGATCGACTGGGTCTGCGTCAGTCCGAAAGCCGGCGCCGATCTCGTAGTGCACCGCGGCCACGAATTGAAGCTGGTCTATCCGCAAGCAGGCGCAGCGCCGGAAGATTTTGTGAGGCTCGATTTCGAGCGCTTTTCGCTGCAGCCGATGGATGGACCCGACGTGCTCGAAAACACCGCGCGTGCGGTCGACTACTGCCTGCGCCATCCGCAATGGCGGCTCAGCCTGCAGACGCACAAGACACTTGGCATCAGATAACTTGGCATCAGATAGGATTTAGATTTTCAAGATGTGGGAACTGACGAAATCGTTTCGCTTCGAAGCTGCGCATTCCCTGAAGGGAACGACCTTCGGCGCGGCCAGCGAGGAAATTCACGGCCACTCGTTTCGCGCCGAAGTGAGCGTGCGCGGCACGCCCGACCCGGAAACCGGCATGGTGCTCGATCTCGGCCTGCTCGAACGCAGCATGGAAGAAGTTCGCAAAGCACTCGACCACAAGCTCCTCAACAAGGTCGAGGCGCTGGGGACGCCGACGCTGGAAAACATTTCGCGCTACATCTTCGAGCGGGTCCAGCACGCAGGCCAAGTTACTCGCGTCAGCGTTCATCGCGACAGTTGTAACGAGAGCTGCACGTATTTCGGGCCGCAAGGCTAACTTTCACCGTCATTGCGAGGAGCGGAAGCGACGAAGCAATCCAGTACTTTCATGCCACGATGGATTGCTTCGCTTCGCTCGCAATGACGGAAAGGTAACGTTGGGAATTCCTAATGGACGTATCCGTCATCGAGGATCGCAAGACGCGCGCGAGAGCCTGGTTCGAAGCGCTGCGCAACGACATCTGCGCGGCCTTCGAAAAGCTGGAAGACGACGCGCCGCCTGCCCTCTATCCCGGCGAGGCCGGTCGCTTCGTCCGCACGTCCTGGGACCGCACCGACCACACCGGCAAGCCCGGCGGCGGCGGGGTGATGTCGATGATGCGTGGGCGGCTGTTCGAGAAAGTCGGCGTGCACTGCTCGACCGTGCATGGCGAGTTCGCGCCGGAATTCCGCGCGCAGATACCCGGCGCGGCCGACGATCCCAGGTTCTGGGCGTCGGGCATTTCGCTGATCGCGCACATGCGCAACCCGCATGTGCCGGCGGTGCACATGAACACCCGCTTTGTGGTCACCACCAAGGCCTGGTTCGGCGGCGGGGCGGATCTGACGCCGGTGCTCGACCGCCGGCGGACCCAGGATGACCCCGACACGCTCGCTTTCCATCAGGCGATGAAAGAGGCCTGCGGGAGATCGAACGGCGTGGCCGATTACGACAAGTACAAAAAATGGTGCGACGAATATTTCTATCTGCCGCACCGCAAGGAAGCGCGCGGCATCGGCGGCATCTTCTACGACTGGCACGATTCAGGTGACTGGGACGCCGACCTCGCCTTTACGCAGGAGGTCGGCCGCGCCTTCCTGAAAATCTATCCTGAACTGGTCCGCCGCAATTTCGCCCTTCCCTGGAATGCCGCCGACCGCGAGGAACAGTTGATCCGGCGCGGGCGCTACGTCGAGTTCAACCTGCTCTACGACCGCGGCACGATCTTCGGGCTAAAGACTGGCGGCAATGTGGATTCCATCCTCTCGTCGATGCCGCCGGAGGTAAAGTGGCCATGATCGCATGATCGGGTTGTCATGACTGATCGCTATGGTGCGATTCGTGTCATGTCATCCGAGGAGTAGATCATGGATTTGAAACCAGGCGACGTCGTCATTCTGAAGTCCGGCGGCCATCCTCTCAGTGTGGTGGAGGTCAAGGACGGCAACGTTGCGTGCGTATGGATGGGCAATGAAGGCGATCTGTTCCGCGAGACGCTGCCGCTTGCCGTCCTAGAGCTCGCCGAAGCCGATACGTCAGAGGACGACGAAGACGAAGAAGACGACGAAGACGAGGACGAAGAGGAAGCCGAGGACGAGGAAGAGGACGACCGCGCCAACAAGGTTGCGTGAGGCACTTTTTGACGCCGCCGGGCTTCCATGGTCCGGCGGCGTGGTTTCCCGGGATTGGACCCGGTGCGGGTGATCTGATATTCGCGACAAGTGCGCCGCTGCTTCCCGCGGCCGATGACGCTTGAAGTGAGATGGCCGCGAAACAATGATCCACCTGCCCCGCGCGATGCTGATCGATATGGACGACACCATCCTGTCGGCCTATGGACGTCCGGAGATCGCCTGGCACAATGTCACGTCCGAGTTCGCCGCCGAGTTCGAGCCCCTGACCTCGCAGCAGGTTGCCGTCGCCGTTCTGGACTCCGCGCGCAAATTCTGGGCTGTTGCCGAAGCCGAATGGCGGCTGAAGCTCGATGAAGCACGGCGCCTCACCGTCAGAAACGGATTTGCCGCGCTTGCCGAAGACGGCCACGTCCTGCCTGAAGACCTCGCGACACGGTTGGCCGACCGCTTTACCGCCTACCGCGAAGAGGAAATGTTCGTCTTCCCCGGCGCGCATGACGCCATCGACGAATTGAAGGCACGCGGCGTGAAGCTGGCGCTGGTCACGAACGGCGCCGCGGGTACCCAGCGCGCCAAGGTCGAACGCTTCGCGCTATCGCACCGCTTCGATCACATCCAGATCGAGGGCGAGCACGGCTTCGGCAAACCGGACGAGCGCGCTTATCTGCACGCGATGCAGGCGCTTGGCGTCACCGCGCCCGAAACCTGGATGATCGGCGACAATCTCGAATGGGAGGTGGTGGCGCCGCAACGGCTTGGCATCTATGCCATCTGGATCGACGTGCATGGCGACGGCCTGCCGCCGGATTCCACGGTGAAGCCCGACCGCATCATCCGCTCGCTGACGGAACTGCTGCCCCGCCAAGGCTGACGGCCCAAGAGCTGACGGCGGCTCCCTGCCCATCACACGATCGCGTGTAGTGTGAGTTGTCTCACAGAGCCGAGGCCGACAATCCCAGATTGTGTCGAGATTGGTTCAAGGTTGAAGTCCAAGGGCTGGGGAGTTCACCGATGCCGAACGACGACACGCATGACATCGCACCGAAAGCCGCTCCGCTCAGGTGGCTCTGGAAGTTCAATCACGGGCTCGACATCGTCAAAGGCCTGTCGCTGGTTACGGTGCTGAGCAGCCTCTTGGTCGGCTACTTCCAATATCTCAACGCCTATCAGGAGAAGGTGAGCAGCCAGGCCAAGGAAGACATGAACTCGGCCGCCGCAACTTTCACCGAGATCTCACACGCATTCTCCAAAATGCAGGGGCTGCAGCAAACCCTTTACACCGACTTCGTGCGCGCCGTCGGCGAGAAATCCGATGCCAGCGACAAGGCGCTGGCCACCAGCAACGCGCGGGCGATTTCGGAACGTTATGAGAAAGCACGGAACGAACTCCGTGAAAACATCGACCTCCTCACCCGAAAGGCCGAAATCTACATCGACTGGGCCAGCAATACATATCGCGATCCGGCCGAGAAGCGTAACGTCGACGAGGACCCGCTGTCACGACGGGTGTTGCGCGACTACGCCTTCGATTGTTCCGACAAGTTCAATTTTCCGGCCTTCGGAAACGTGCACGCGCCGGATGACGACACACCACCCAAGGAAGTGGCCGACGACAAATATTGCACGATGGCCGAAAAACGTGGCGTTGACGATACGACCACACCGAAAGACGCGTTCATCCGAATCTGCGCCGGCCCTCAAGACAGGGCAGCAAAGCGAATCTACTGGTACAGCGCCAAGCACCATGTCCTGACGATGCATTACTGCTTCGAGGCCGCGCACAACAAGCTGGCGGCGGCGCGGCAATGGGCCGCCGGGAGCGTCGGCGACGCCGCGAAGGAAAGCGATATTCTCCAGGGAGAAAAGGAGATCAACGCTGAACTGGACGATCTGGCTGGCCGGATCAATGCGTTCAGCAGTCTGGCGCTGTATCAGTTGGAGCAAATTCGGGTGAAATATCGCCCGGCCGGCCTTTGGTGCAACGTGCCCTTTGTCTGGAACATATCAAGCTTGAACTGCTTCCCGATCCGCACGGCATCGCTCACGCGTTGATCCGATCAGTGCCGCAGCGCCGCGGTGATCATGACGAGGCCGCCGACAATCACGGCGGCGTCGAGGATCGCAGTATGGATATGCACCGGCATGCGTTCAACGAAGGCCTTGGCAAGGAACGCGCCGGGAATTGCGATGGCGCCGATCAGGAGCGCGAAGGCAAGCACCTGCGCGGTGACGACGCCGGCAAGGCCGAACACCAAAATCTTGATGAGACCGGTCACGACCGAGATCACCGCGTCGGTAGCGATCACGGCAGCTCCCTCGAGGCCGGACGCCATCAGCAGCGACAACAGGATCACGCCCGAACCCGATGTGCCGCCGACCACCACGCCATAACCCACCGCGCTCACGCCAAGGCCGGTATCGCCGATCTTGATATCGCGGTGCTTGGCCAGCCGGCGTAGCGGCACGCTTAGGATCAGCATGCCGCCGATCACGAACGCCGCGCCGGCGCTGGTTAGCCGCGTGTAGCCATAGGCGCCGAGCGCCGTCGTCAGCATGGCGGCGCCGATCACGATCAGGGCGCGACGCCGGTCGGCGTAGCGAAAATACGCCACGAATCGGCTGATATTGGTGAAGATCGCTGAGATCGCGATGATCGGCACCACGGGCTCGGCGCCGACCAGCGGCACCAGCACCAGCGGCATCAAGGCGCCGGTACCATAGCCAGCAAGCCCGCCGATGACGGAGGCCAATAGCGCCATGCCTCCAACCAGCACGAGTTGACCGAGCGAAACGTCGGCAAACCCGGCCAGAATATTCACAGCCGGTGATCGCGGGTGAAACGGGCGGCGGCCCGGTCGGCGATCGCGGCAAGGGCGGATGGTTCAAGCGGAAAATCCGCGGCCAACCAGGCGTCTTCCGCAAGCGCCAGCACGTGACCGAGACCGGGACCTTCGGCAATGCCGCGGGAGATAAAATCGGCCGCCTTCAGCGGAAATTTCGGCGCGCTCCAGCGCTGCGGCAAGGTTGCAAGCTCATGCCAGCGCGCGTCGCCATTGCCGACGCCGCCTGCCCGCGCCCACGCCAGCATCAGCCGGTCTCGATACGGATCCTCGCCGAGCCGATAGAGAAGCTGTCGCGCACGCGCGTCGTCCTTGCTCGCGAGCCGCCACCAGCGATGGCCCATCGAATCCAGCGCTTTGGTTTCCGCGTTGGAAAGCCGAAGCCGTGCCGAGACGCGCCTGGCGTCCTCGGTGACGGCGACCGTGAGCGCGGCCAGCCGGCGCACGGCGCTTGGCGGCAGGCCCAGCGCCCGTTCGGCCGCGATCATCGCCGCGAATGTCCCCGTATAGGTGACGCCGCCGAAGATCGGTAGCAGCAGGCCGGCATCCGCCATCGCCTGCACCGCAACCGCGGCGCCTTCTGCGATCAACAGCTTCAACATCTCCATGCGCACGCGTTCGGCGGAAAGGCTCGAAAGCCCCGCACGCCCATCGATGCAGGCGAGATATCCGGCACGGTCTGGCTCGCCCGCCCCGTAGGCGGCATGCATGCGAAAGAAGCGCAGGATGCGCAAATAATCCTCAGCGATGCGCTGGCCGGCGTCGCCGATGAAACGCACGCGTTTGGCCTGGATATCGGCAAGCCCGCCGACGTGGTCGTGCACGACGCCCTCGGCATCGACCGAAAGCCCGTTGATGGTGAAATCGCGCCGTTCCGCATCGCGAACCCAGTCCCGCCCGAACGCAACCCTGGCCTTGCGGCCAAAGGTCTCGGTGTCCTCACGCAAGGTCGTGACCTCGAATGGGTGGGATTCGACGACCAGCGTGACCGTGCCGTGGTCGATGCCGGTCGGGACGCATTTGATGCCGGCCGCCTTGGCGCGGCGGACGACCTCGTCGGGCAAGGCCGTCGTCGCGATATCGATGTCGCCGAGAGGAATTTTCAGAAGCGCATTGCGCACGGCACCACCGATCACGCGGGCTTCCTCGCCATCGCCATTAAGCAGCGCGAGCACGCGCGCGGCCGGACCGGATCTGAGCCAGGGCGCGTCCGACAGCACGCGTGCCTCGCTCATTTCTCCCCCCCGTGAACCAGCTTGCCGTCTTCCAGATGCGCGGGAACGTAGGTCGAATTCGGCGGCGCGCCGGAGAATTGGGCGAGCAGCACGAAGCTGATCGCGACCAGCAGCAGCGATCCCAGCGCCAGTTTGGCGACAAGATGTGCCGGCCAGGAGGAGGACGCGAACACGCCGGAACGGGTGGCAATCAGAAACAACGCGTAGGCCACGAACGGGACCAGGAATATTGCGATCTCGGTCAGAACCGGACGGATCATGCGAGATAAATCCGCTCATATAGCACGCGCAGGATTCCCGCGGTCGCACCCCATATGTAACGCTCGGCGAACGGCATGGCGTAATAGGAGCGCTCCATGCCGCGGAATTCCTTGGAATGGATCTGATGGTTCTCGGGATTCATCAGGAACGCCAGCGGCACCTCGAAGGCGTCGACCACCTCGCCTTCGTTGATCGTCAGCTCAAAGCCGGGCTTCACACGCGCCACCGTCGGCAGGATGCGAAACCCGAAGGCGGTTCCATAAAGATCCAGATAGCCGATCGGCTCGATGAACTCGCGCTTGAGGCCGATTTCCTCCTCTGCCTCGCGCAAGGCGGCATCGAGCGGGGAAGCGTCGATTGCGTCGATCTTGCCGCCCGGAAAGGAAATCTGGCCGGCGTGGCTGGAGAGATGCGGCGAGCGCTGCGTCAGCAGCACCGTCGGCTCGCGGTGATCGACCACCGGGATCAGCACCGCCGCCGGGCGCACCGGCTGCTCGCGCGCCACGATCTCGAGCATGCGATCATTGCCCGCATCGCCCGTCTTCGGAATGACATTGGGATCGACCAGGCCGGGCGGCACGTCGAAGTTCAGCCGGGTCTTGCTTCGCGCGAAGAATTCCGTCGAGCTGATCGGAGCCGCCTCCATCTTCGTCAGCATCGGCTCGTTCAAACCGCATCCCTCACCTGCTTCGCGTCCGCCATGGCAAAGAACTCGCCGCCGGACTCGATGCCAAACATCGGCTGACCATCGACCATCCGCTCCTCCCCCATGTCAACCAGATCGTAATAGAGCGCGCGCGTCACCTTCGCCCACAGATCGGCGCGGACGTGCAGATAGGGCGTCAGCCCGCCGTCGGCGGCCATCTCGAAGCGCAGGCGATGGCTGGAATCGCATGGCACCCAGTCGTCAACGTTGGTGCGGAAGCGCAACAGCCGGCCGCGATCGCCGGCATCGTTTTGCATCTCCACTGCCAGGAACGGCGCATCGTCGACGCGGATGCCGACCTTCTCGACCGGGGTAACGAGAAAGTGCTTGCCGTCCTCGCGCTTGAGAATGGTCGAAAACAGCCGCACCAGCGCCGGCCGCCCGATTGGCGTCCCCATGTAGAACCACGTCCCATCGCCGGCGATTCGCATGTCGAGATCGCCGCAGAACGGTGGATTCCACAGATGAACCGGAGGCAGTCCCTTCCCGGTTGGGGCGCGATTGACGGCTTCGGTGGCAGCAACCGTCAGACCTTCAAGACCTTTGCTGTCGTGGCCCTTGCCTTCCTGACGCTGGCCGCTGGTTTGCCCTTGCTTCGCCATTGTTTGCCCTGAGTCTCGGCGCCTCGATTGGCACGATTGGTGCACATATACCGAGATATGTGTTCCCGACGATTTGTGTCCGTACTATTGCGGATCAAGTCGCCATATCGTGATGCCGTTCATACCCCGAAATACCGATAATGTGGGGATAGTTTAATTCAACGAATGCATGGCCTTTACACAGGTCTAGCATGAGGTTCGTGGCATGACGACGCAACCAACGGCGTCATGAAGCGGTTAGGTTGTTGAAGGAGAAAGACATGGCGAGCGCAGACGGTGTCGAGAAACTCGAGGACGCGATCGTCCGGTCGGCCGAGCAGGTCGCCGGCCAGATCCGCGCCGCGAAGGAAGCGATCTCCACCGTCATCTTCGGCCAGGTTCGGGTGATCGAAAACACCCTGGTGACGATCCTGTCCGGCGGCCACGCGCTCTTGATCGGCGTTCCCGGCCTCGCCAAGACCAAGCTTGTCGAAACCTTGGGCATCACGCTCGGGCTGGATGCCAAGCGCATCCAGTTTACGCCTGACCTGATGCCCTCGGACATTCTGGGCGCCGAGGTGCTGGACGAGAGCAATTCCGGCAGGCGGTCGTTCCGTTTCATCTCCGGACCGGTGTTTGCGCAGCTTCTGATGGCCGACGAAATCAACCGCGCCAGCCCGCGGACGCAATCGGCGCTGCTGCAAGCCATGCAGGAACAGCACATCACCGTTGCAGGCGCGCGGCATGATCTCCCCAAGCCGTTCCACGTGCTCGCCACCCAAAACCCGCTGGAGCAGGAAGGCACCTACCCGCTGCCCGAGGCCCAGCTCGACCGCTTCCTGATGGAAATCGACGTCGATTATCCCGATCGCGACGCCGAACGCCGCATCCTGTTCGAGACCACGGGCGCGGAAGAGACGCTTGCCAAGGCCTCGATGGACGCGGAAACCCTGATCGCGGCGCAGCGGCTGGTGCGGCGGCTGCCGGTCGGCGACAGCGTCGTCGAGGCGATCCTGTCGCTGGTGCGCGCCGCACGCCCCAACACCGAAGACGGCGGCGACAAGCTGATCGCCTGGGGGCCGGGCCCGCGCGCCAGCCAATCGTTGATGTTGGCAGTCCGTGCCCGCGCCTTGCTCGACGGCCGCCTTGCGCCCTCGATCGACGACGTGCTCGATCTCGCCGAACCCGTTCTCAAGCACCGCATGGCGCTGACCTTCTCGGCGCGCGCGGAAGGCCGCACCATTCCCGACGTAATCAGACAATTGAAGACGCGGATTGGTTGATGGCCGCAGAGACCAGCCACGAGAACAGGGAGATTGTTGCGATCCGACGTGCCGATGGCGAAAGCCGAACGCTCGCCGCATCGCTGCCCCGTCTCGTGCTCGATGCCCGCCGCATCGCCGCCAACGTCATCCATGGCCTGCACGGCAGGCGCCGCGCCGGCGCCGGCGAGAGCTTTTGGCAATATCGCCGCTTCGTCTCCGGCGAACCGTCGCAGAACGTCGACTGGCGGCGCTCGGCGCGCGACGATCATCTCTATGTCCGCGAACAGGAATGGGAGGCGGCGCATACGATCTGGCTGTGGCCCGACCGTTCGCCGTCGATGGCATTTGCTTCCAAGGGGGCCCGCGACTCCAAGCTGGAGCGTGGCCTGATCGTGACCTTTGCGCTCGCCGAACTCCTGGTTTCGGGCGGAGAGCGCGTCGGCATTCCCGGCCTGATGACCCCGACCGCAAGCCGCAACGTGATCGACAAGATGGCGCAGGCGATGCTGCATGACGATGCGGTGCGCGCCAGCCTGCCGCCCTCCTTCGTGCCGTCGGCCCTGGCCGAAATTGTCGTGCTGTCCGACTTCTGGTCGCCGATGAGCGAAATCAGGACGATGCTCGCCGGGCTTTCGGCCTCCGGCGCCCATGGCACGCTGATCCAGGTCGTCGATCCTGCCGAAGAGACCTTTCCTTACGCCGGCCGGATCGAGTTCGTCGAGCCGGAAGGTTTTGGCGTCATCACCGCCGGCCGCGCCGAGAGCTGGGCCAGCGACTATGTCGCCCGCGTCACGCTGCATCGCGATGAGATCCGCAGCGAAACCAACAGGCTCGACTGGCTGTTCTCGACCCACACCACCAGCCGGTCCGCCGCCGAACTGCTGCTGTTCCTGCATTCCGGCATGATGGCAGCCAAGGGAAGCGTGCGCGGCTCAACGGTCAAGGCGGGGCGCAGCGCATGATGGCGGGCATCCCCTTAAGCTTTGCGCAGCCGCTGCTTCTGCTGGGCCTGCTGAGCCTGCCGGTGCTGTGGTGGCTGTTGCGCGTGATGCCGCCGCGGCCGAGACGGATCGAATTTCCGCCGACCCGGCTGTTGTTCGACATCAGGCCCAGGGAAGAAACTCCGTCGCGGACGCCGTGGTGGCTGACGGCGCTGCGTCTCGCCGCCGCGGCGCTGGTCATCCTTGCCGCCGCAGGCCCGATCTGGAATCCGCAGACCGGGGTCGGCGGCAGCAATGCGCCGCTTGTGATTCTGCTCGACGACGGCTGGAGCGCGGCCGCAAGCTGGGACACCCGGATCAAGGCCGCGGACGAATTGATCGCCAACGCCGACAACGACCGCCGCGGGGTCGCGTTGGTTTCGCTTTCCGAACCCGCACGTGACATCACGCTGATGCCAGCCGGTACCGCACGCGTCGCGCTGCGCCAGATTGCACCAAAGCCGCATTCGATCGACCGCGTCGACACGCTAGGCGCGCTCGACCGCTTCCTGAAGGCCACCGGTGATGCCGAGATCGCGTGGCTGTCCGACGGTGTCGATACCGGGCGCGGCGCCGAATTCGTCGAGAATCTCGCCAAGACCATCGGCGACCGCAAGCTGACGGTGTTCGAGGGCGGCGCGGCGCCAGCGCAAGCCTTGGTCGCTGCCGAAAACGCCGCGGCGAAAATGACGGTCAAGGTGCTGCGCACCACCGGCGGCGTCGCAGCCGGCGTGGTCCGCGCGATCGACGCCAAGGGCTCGCCGATCGGCGAGGCGCGCTACGCGTTCGGCATGCAGGACCGCGAAAGCGAAGCGGCATTCGATCTGCCCGTCGAACTGCGCAATGACATTTCGCGGCTGGAAATCTCGGGTGAACGATCGGCCGGTGCGGTGCAATTGCTCGACAAACGATGGCGACGGCGCGCCGTTGGCGTCGTCACCGGCGCGACCAGCGATACCGCCCAACCGCTATTGGCATCGACCTTCTACCTTACCCGCGCCCTGTCGCCATTCGCCGACGTGCGGCTCGGCGACCGCGGCGCGCCGCAACAGGTGATCGCGCAGTTCCTCGATCAGCGGCTGCCGATGATCGTGCTCGCCGATGTCGGCACGCTGTCGCCGGAAATCCGCGAGCGGCTGAACGCATGGATCGATCAGGGCGGCGTGCTGGTGCGTTTCGCAGGTCCCCGCCTGGCGCAGGCCGATGACGATCTGGTGCCGGTGAAACTGCGTCGCGGCGGCCGCGTCCTCGGCGGCAGTCTGACCTGGGAAAAGCCACAACATCTGGCGTCCTTCGCCGCCGACGCTCCGTTCGCGGGCCTCGCGGTGCCCAAGGATGTCACCGTGAACCGGCAGGTGCTGGCCGAGCCCGATGCGGTGCTCGCCACCAAGACCTGGGCGTCGCTGGAAGACGGCACGCCGCTGGTGACCGGCGAGCATCGTGGCAGGGGCATTGTCAGCCTGTTCCATGTCGGCGCCGACTCGCGCTGGTCTGACTTGCCGATGTCCGGCAGCTTCGTCGAGATGCTGCGGCGGCTCGTTGACATGTCCGGCTACACCACGAAGCCCGGTGCTGGCGTTGCGAGCGAGGCGACCAACGTCGAGACGGTTGCGCCACTACGCACCCTCGATGGTTTCGGCGCATTCGGGCCGCCGCCCTCGACCGCCAAGCCGATGCCGGCGGATTATCGTGATCGCGGTACATCGGAACATCCCCCGGGCTTCTACGGCCCGGCCGATGGCCCGATCGCGGTCAATACGCTGGCTGCAGCCGATCGTATCGCGCCGCTCGAAACATCCTCGTTGCGCGCGCAGCGCGCCAGCTACACCAATGCCGAACCGCGCGATTTGCGCGGCATCCTGCTGTCGTCGTCGCTGGTGCTGTTCCTGATCGACGCGGTCGTGGTCGCGATGCTGGGCGCGGGCCTTGCCGCGCTGTGGCGGCGGCGCACGGCGACGGCCGCCGTTCTACTTGCCCTGATTCTGGTCGCGGCCTCGACTGCGCCTTCGCCGACGCGCGCCCAGGGCAACGATGAATTCGCCATCAAGTCGGTGTCGCAGACGCGGCTTGCCTATGTCGTCACCGGAAATGCCGACGTCGATTCCATCGTCAAGGCGGGCATGGCCGGACTGACGCTGTTCCTGGCGCAGCGCACGGCGCTGGAGGCCGGCGATCCCGTCGGCATCGATCCCGCAAAGGACGAACTGGCATTTTTCCCGCTGATCTACTGGCCCGTTGTACCGGGCGCGCCGAAGCCGCCGCAGGACGCCATCAACCGCATCGACGCCTATATGAAACAGGGCGGCACGGTGCTGTTCGATACCCGCGACGCCGTCGAGGCGCCGCCGGGCGAGAACGGCGCGTCGCAGACGTCGGGCATGCGCACCTTGCGCGAGATTCTCTCCTCCCTCGACGTGCCTGAACTGGAGCCGGTGCCGCGCGAGCATGTGTTGACCAAGACGTTTTATCTGCTGCGCGATTTTCCCGGCCGCTTCACCTCGGGCCAGACCTGGGTCGAGACCCTGCCGCGCGAGGATGAAGACGATACGGCCTCGCGCCCGGCACGCGGCGGCGACGGCGTCTCGCCCATCATCATCACCTCGAACGATCTCGCCGGCGCCTGGGCGCATCGCCCGGACGGCCAGCCGATGCTGCCGCTGACGCCGAACGAGCCGCGCCAGCGCGAATTCGCCTTCCGCTCCGGCGTCAACATCGTGATGTATACATTGACCGGCAACTACAAGGCCGACCAGGTCCACGCGCCCGCCCTGATCGAACGGTTGGGGCAATAGGCCATGCAGTACGGCATCGCGTTTACTCCTCTCGTTCCGACACTCGTGCTGTGGATCGCGCTGGCCGCGATCGTCGTCATCGCGGCGCTGCTGCTGTTCAGCCGCGCGCGCGGTGCGGCCGTGCGGGTCGCGGCGCTGGCGCTGATCCTGCTGGCGCTCGCCAACCCCTCCTTCACCCGCGAGGACCGCGAGCCGTTGTCATCGGTCGCCGCCGTCGTGATCGACAAGAGCCCGAGCCAGAATTTCGGCACCCGCAACCAGGAGACCGCGAAGGCGCAGGAAGCGCTGGTCGACACGCTGAAGAAGATCAAGGGACTGGAAGTCCGCGTCGTCGAGGCCGGACAGGCCGACGGCGAGACCGACGGCACCAAACTGTTCGGTGCGCTGTCCTCGGCGCTATCGGATGTTCCGGTTGACCGGGTCGCTGGCGCATTCCTGATCACGGACGGCCGGGTGCACGACATCCCCGCAAATGCCGCTGCGGTCGGCTTCCAGGCGCCGGTGCACGCGCTCGTCACCGGCCGGAAGGACGAGCGTGATCGCCGCATCGCAATCACGGCCGCGCCGCGTTTCGGCATCGTCGGGCAGCCGCAGACCATCACCTACCGGCTGGACGACCAGGGGGTCACCGGCCAGCGCGCCAAGATCGTGGTGCGCCGCGACGGCGAGGTGATCAGCGAGCGCAATCTGGTCAGCGGCCAGACCGCCAATGTCGACGTCGATATCAAGCATGCCGGCCCCAACATCGTCGAGATCGAGGCCTCGCCGCTCGAGAACGAATTGACGCCGGTCAACAACCGCGCCGTGGTCGCGATCGACGGCGTCCGCGACAGGCTGCGCGTACTCCTGGTGTCGGGCGAGCCGCATTCCGGCGAGCGCACCTGGCGCAACCTGCTGAAATCGGACGCCAGCATCGACCTCGTGCATTTCACGATCCTGCGCCCGCCGGAGAAGCAGGACGGCACGCCCATCAACGAGCTATCGCTGATCGCGTTTCCGACCCGCGAACTGTTCCAGCAGAGGATCAACGATTTCCACCTGATCATTTTCGACCGCTACGCCCGCCAGGGGGTGCTGCCGATTGCCTATTTCGACAATATCGCGCGCTATGTCCGCGCCGGCGGCGCGGTGCTGGTGTCGGCTGGTCCCGATTACGCCTCCACCACCAGCATCTGGCGCACACCGCTCGATACGGTGCTGCCGGCCGAGCCCGTCGGCGTCACCGAAAAGCCGTTCTATGCGCACTTGAGCGACGCCGGTAAGCGCCATCCGGTGACGCGCGGCCTCGAAGGTTCCGCCAGCGAACCGCCGCGCTGGAGCCGTTTCTTCCGCACCGTGGAAACGCGCAACGCGATCGGCGCGCCCGTGATGACCGGTCTCGACGGCAAGCCACTGCTGCTATTGTCGCGCTTTGGCGAAGGCCGCGTAGCGCTCCTGCTGTCGGACCACATCTGGCTGTGGGCGCGCGGCTATGAAGGCGGCGGGCCGCATCTGGATCTGCTGCGGCGGATGTCGCACTGGCTGATGAAGCAGCCCGATCTCGACGAAGAGGCGCTGCGCCTGCAGATCCAGGGCAAGGACCTCGTGGTGCTGCGCCAGACCATGGCCGACAACGTGCCGCCAGTGACCGTGACCTCGCCGAGCGGCGCCACCAAGGAGCTCACGCTGACCGCGAGCGAGCCCGGCACCTGGCGCGCGACCATTCCCGCCAATGAGCTCGGGCTGTGGCAGGCGACCGATGGCGCGCTGAAAGCCCTGATCAATGTCGGGCCGACCAACCCGAAGGAATTTTCGGAAGTCACCTCCACCACCGAGATGCTGAAACCTCTGGCGCAGGCGACCGGCGGCGACGCGCGACGCGTGGCCGAAGGCGGAAGCATCGACCTGCCCCGCGTGGTGCCGGTGCGCGCCTCCGGTATCTTCCACGGCGACGGCTGGATGGGCGTCAAGATGCGCGAGGCCAGCGTCGTCAAGGGCGTCGGCGTGCTGCCGATGTTTGCCGGCCTAGTCGGGCTGTTGCTGCTGCTCGGCGCCTTCGCCGCGACCTGGGTGCGCGAGGGGCGCTGACGGCACGCCCGCCTCGTCGATGCGCCTTCGATCATGATGCGATTTCGTAGAATCGCATCATGATCTCATCTCTTTGTTTGAGCATGATCTTTTCGGAAAACCGCTTCGCACTTTTCCGGATCATGCTCTAGGCAGCCTCGTCCGCGCGTCGCCACCTCGGAAATGGATCGGCAAGCCCGGACCATTCCGCAACGCGCATTCCCGGCTTTCCTGAAACAAGGCAAGCATCGAGACGCGCCGTGATCGCGTCCTGATCCATATTCGTGCCGATGAAGACGATCTCCTGCCGGCGATCACCGTACACCTCGCTCCAGTTCTTCTTGAGCGATTGTCGCCAGAACGGATCGTCCGGCCACCGATCGACCGGCACATTCGCCCACCAGAAGCCCAGCCCCTCGGTTCGGACGATCGCACCGGCCTGGCTCAGCTCGCCAAGCCATTGCGGGCGAGTCGCTATCCAGAAATGTCCCTTGGCGCGGATGACGCCAGGCCAGCTTTCTTTCAGGAATTGATGAAATTTCGCGGGCTCGAACGGCCGTCGCGCGCGATAGACGAAGTTCTTGACGCCATATTCCTCGGTCTCGGGCGTATGACCTGCAAAGCCATAAAGCTCCTTGAACCATAGCGGGTGTTGCTGCGCGCGCTCGAAATCGAAGCGGCCGGTATTGAGAATGCGCTCCAGCGGCGCATTGGAGAAGTTGGTCTCGATGATATCGGCCTCGGGATTCAGAGAGCGGATTATCATTCGGGCGGAGTCGCGTTCTCCCTGCGACGCCGCATCGATCTTGTTGAGCACGATCACATCGGCAAATTCGATCTGCTCGACCAAGAGATCCACCAGTGTGCGCTTGTCATCTTCACCGAGCGACTCGCCGCGATCCGCCAGAAAAACGGTAGAGGAATAGTTCTTCAGCAGATTGACGGCATCGACGACCGTGACCATCGTGTCGAGGCTTGCCACATCGGACAGACTTTCTCCGTCTTCGGACCGGAAATCGAAGGTTGCTGCGACCGGCAGCGGCTCCGAGATGCCGGTGGATTCGATCAGCAGGTAGTCGAACCGTTCGCTCTCGGCGAGCGCCCGCACTTCCTTCAACAAATCGTCGCGCAGCGTGCAGCAGATACAGCCGTTGGTCATCTCGACCAGCTTTTCGTCAGTCCGCGAGAGGTTCGCACCGCCATCGCGGACGAGGTCTGCGTCGATGTTGACCTCGCTCATGTCGTTCACAATCACCGCCACCTTCAGGCCCTGGCGATTGTTGAGCACGTGATTCATCAAAGTTGTCTTTCCAGCCCCGAGGAAGCCGGACAAGACGGTGACGGGGAGTTTTCGCATGGAGATCGAAAAGCCTCTTGAGCTCACGGGGCCCCAACCGGGGAGGAAGACGCATGCGAGGGACCCCGTTGGTGGCGGATAATGTTATGTTATAACATAACAATGCAAGACCGAGGGATTGTCAATTGGCGAAACAGGCGGGGTACGCGGGGCAAAAGCGCCGATGTTGCGCGAATCTCACACTTGGCGGAATTGTCAGGGCTCCGGAAAGACGGCAGCCCGGTGTCGATTGACACTCCGCGGTGTTCGCGACGTTATAATGTTACATTGGGGTGGCGAGATGCCTGAGCCGCCCCGGGGGACAAGGCGTCAATCGTCGTGAACTGGTTCCGAAAACACCTCAAGCACGGCTCGCGGCTGGCGCTGTTTGCGCTCGCGATCCAGTTTGCGCTGTCGTGCGGGCATTTTCACGCGGTGGCCGCGCAGGCCTCACCGGCCATTCAAAGCGGGCTGACCGGCGTCAATCTTGCGATCGCCACGTCCGTCGCCGCACAAAATGCGCACTCCGAAGTCGCGCAGCCGCAGCAGCCTGCGGGCCACGATGACGACGACCAACACACGACCAATGTCTGCGCGGTCTGCGCCGTTCTCTCATTGGCCAACAATTTCCTGTTCATCACGCCGCCCGTGCTGGAGTTGCCGGGAGCTGTCGAACTTCTGTACCTGGTCACCGGTGCTGAGTTCGCCCATCTCGGCGCGTTGCATCCAGCGTTCCGCTCCCGCGCACCTCCCGTCTCCTGACATCGATTGATTGATGCATTCCTGGAGAGAATCGCCGCACTATACGGTGTCTCCCGAGGAGAAATCGGAATCGATCCGTCGCACATCGACGGAATCAGGATCGGGACAATGACATTCAAGAAGAAACAAGCGTTCCATTGCGGTGGAGCAAGCTGGCTATTGCTATGCGCGATGGCCGACGGGGCGATGGCACAGGCCACGTCACCGGCATCGACGCAACTGCCTGAAATCACCGTGACGGCGCCGAGCCCGATCGTGCGGCGCAAACCCGCGCCCGTACGAACGCCGGCGCGCGTCACCCGCGCAGCGCCCGGCCAGAACCGTGAGCGCGCGCCAGAACCACAACCAGCCCCGGTGGTCGCCGCGCCCCAACAAGGCGTGCTGCCGATCGTGACTGATCAATTCGCAACGGTTACCGTGGTGCCGAACGAGGAGATCCGCCGCCAAGGCACCGCCCAGCTTGGCGATCTCCTGTTCTCGAAGCCCGGCATTACCGGCTCCACCTTCGCGCCCGGTGCCGCGAGCCGGCCGATCATCCGGGGTCTCGATGTCAATCGCGTCGGCATCCTCGAGAACGGCACCAACGCTGGTGGCGCCTCCGATCTCGGCGAAGACCATTTCGTGCCGGTCGATCCGCTGGCGACAAACCAGGTCGAAGTCATCCGCGGTCCGGCGGCGATGCGGTACGGATCAACATCGATCGGCGGCGTCGTCAGCGCAACCAACAATCGCATCCCTGACGCCTTGCCTTCATGCGCGGCGGCACCCTTCCAGACTTACGGGCTGCCGGCGAAGGCGCCGCTTGCAAACGTGGGGTCACCTTCCTGCGTCACGGTCGAAACCCGAACGGCCGTCAGTTCCGTCGACCGGGGTGTCGATGGCGGCATCCTGATTGATGCCGGCGGCGGCAATTTCGCGTTCCACGCCGACGCTTATGGCCGCAAGGCCAGCGATTACAGCATTCCGAGCTATCCGTACTTGTTCGACCAGACCCGCCCGGTCAACGGCCGGCAGCCCAATTCGGCGATGCAGGCGGCTGGTGCATCGATTGGCGGCTCCTACATCTTCGATGGCGGATTTATTGGCGCGGCGATCACGCAGAACGACACGCTCTATCGGATTCCGGGCATCGACGGCGCCGATCATCAGACCCGCATCGACGCGCGTCAGACCAAATTCACGGCCAAGGGCGAATACAGGCCGGACGCGGCGGCAATCGACGCAGTACGTTTCTGGGCGGGCGCGACCAATTACAAGCACGACGAGATCGGTCTTGCAGATCCCGCCGACTTGTCGTCCGCCGGGGTGCGGCAAACCTTTACCAACAAGGAGCAGGAAGGGCGCGTCGAGGTGCAGATGGCGCCGTTCAACGCGCGCTTTGCCGCTGTTACGACCGCCTTCGGTCTGCAGGCGGGGCATCAGGAACTGACGGCATCAAGCCCGGACGATCCGGGCAGCCCGCTCAACGGGTTGTTTGATCCTAACAAGAATAACAGGGCCGCCGGCTACGTCTTCAACGAGTTGAAGTTCACTGACTCAACCAAGGCGCAGATCGCGGGCCGTATCGAGCATGTCAGTCTCAGCGGAACGACGCCGGCATTTGTTCCGGAGCTGTTCGACCTCAACGTCGACCCTGCTGCCATTGGTCCTGCCACACCGCGCAACCTGAACTTCACGCCGAAAAGTGCGAGCGTCGGTCTGCTCCAGGATTTGCCAGGGGGTCTTGTCGCAAGCATTACCGCCCAATACGTCGAGCGCGCGCCCAAGCCGGCGGAATTGTTTTCGCGCGGACCGCACGATGCGACCGCCACGTTCGATATCGGCAATCCCAATCTCGGCATCGAAACCGCCAAATCGATCGAGATCGGATTACGACGCGCCACCGGCCCCTTCCGATTCGAAGCAACTGCGTACTACACCAAGTTCAATGGCTTCATTTTCCGTCGCCTCACCGGCAACACCTGCGAGGATGTCGCTTGCGTCGGTCCTGCGGACCCGGCTTTTCCCCTTGAACTCAACCAAGCGATCTATTCGCAGCGCGACGCCACCTTCCGTGGCGGCGAATTCCAAAGCCAGTTGGACGTCGGGCCGCTCTACGGCGGCATCTGGGGCATCGAGAACCAGTTCGATGTCGTGCGCGCGACCTTCAACGACGGCACCAATGTCCCGCGCATCCCACCCGTGCGCGTGGGTGGCGGCCTGTTCTGGCGCGATGCCAATTGGCTCACGCGGATCAACCTGCTGCACGCCTTCGCCCAGAACGATATCGCCCCGATCGGCGAGACGCCGACGGCGGGCTATAATCTGTTGAAGGCGGAGGTCAGCTACAGGACGAAGCTCGATCCAACCTGGTTCGGCGCGCGGGAAATGCTGGTTGGGCTCGTCGGCAACAACCTCTTGAACGAGAACATCCGCAATTCGGCGTCCTTCAACAAGGACGAGGTCTTGCTGCCGGGCATTGGCGTGCGGGCGTTTGCCAATCTGAAGTTTTAAGCCGCATGAGCAGACGGGTGGCGTTAGCTGGTGCTACCAGCTAACGTCCAGGTGGGATGACTGGGGACACCAGGCGCAATCCCGCGTCAATGTCCCCTGCCCACTGAAAGCGGATGCTCGACGATTAGATGACCTCGTCCATCAATGTTCCCGTCTACAGCGACGCGCTCGTTCTGCTCGGCACCGCGGGCGTCGTCATTCCCTTGGTGCGGCGGTTCGGCCTCAATCCCGTTCTCGGCTATCTAGGCGCCGGCGCGATCCTGGGCCCTCTCGGCTTGGGATCGTTCATCGAGAGTTTTCCGCTTCTCTACTGGTTCACCGTTGTCGATCCCAAAAACGTCTCCGGCATTGCGAACCTCGGAGTTGTGTTCCTGCTCTTCCTCATCGGGATGGAGCTATCGTACGATCGATTGAAGGCAATGCGCCGCCTGATATTCGGGCTAGGCAGCTTGCAGATCGTACTCTCCACGGTGGCGATCGGCGTGGTCGTCGCCCTCCTGGGCAACAAAGCTCCGGTGGCCTTCATCCTCGGTGCCTGCCTTGCCTTGTCCTCGACGGCCATTGTCGTCGAGATGCTTTCCAGGCAGCGACGACTTAGTACAAACGCAGGCCGGGCAAGCTTCGCGACGTTGCTGGCGCAAGACCTGGCAGTCGCCCCTCTCCTGCTCTTTATCTCCATTTTTGGCGCAAGTGAGTCCGGTTCGGTCGTTGCGACGCTCCTTCTCGCGCTCACCAACGCAGCCGTCGCGCTCGCGGTGATCGTCATCGTCGGCCGCGTCGTGATGCGACCGCTGTTCCGTCTGGTGGCATCAGTGGGCATGAGCGACCTGTTCGTCGCCACGACGCTGTTCGTGATCGTCGCAACCGGCGTGGCTGCCGCCGTGGCTGGCTTTTCCATGGCGCTCGGCGCCTTTGTCGCCGGACTGCTGCTTGCCGAGACGGAATTTCGCAAGGCGATCGAGACCGCCATCGATCCGTTCAAGGGCCTCCTGCTTGGTCTGTTCTTCTTCACGGTCGGCATGAATATCGATTTCCGCGAGCTCGCGCGTGACCCGGTCTGGCTGATCGCGGCTGCGGCCGGGCTGATCGCCGTAAAGTCCGTCATCCTCATCTTCCTGGCGCGGATGTTTCGCCTCTCATGGCCCGCTTCTATCGAAGTCGGGCTGCTGCTGGGTCCCGGCGGCGAGTTCGCTTTCGTCGGGATTGGAATGGCGACGACGCTTGGTCTGATCGATGCCAGCGTATCGAGCTTCACGGTCGCACTGACCTCGCTGACCATGATGCTCACCCCGGCGCTATCTCATGTCGCACGCCGACTGGCGCCGATGATGCGCGAAGACAAGCCGCCTGACCCTGAACTCGCCGTTGCGCCAAGCGGCGGGAGCGGCCATGCCATTGTCGTCGGACATGGCCGGGTGGGACAGGTCGTCTGTACGATGCTGGACCGGCACCAGTTCAAGTACATTGCGGTCGACAATGATGCCGCGGCCGTCCCCGAGCAGCGAAGACAGGGGCGTACCGTCTTTTACGGTGACGCAACAAACCCGGAGTTTCTGAAGAGCTGCGGCCTCATGGACGCCGCCGCTGTCGTCGTCACGATCAATCAACCTGAAAACATCGACGAAATTGTCGCGCAGGTCCGCGCGCTGAGGAAAGACATGCTGGTGGTTTCACGCGCCCGCGACGCCGACCACGCGCGGCATCTCTACCAAATCGGCGTTACCGACGCGGTGCCGGAGACCATCGAGGCTAGCTTGCTGTTATCGGAAGCCGCCCTGATCGGGCTCGGGGTGGCGATGGGTCATGTCGTCGCCAGCATCCACGAAAAGCGCGAGGAGTTCCGGCACGAATTGCAGAAGGCGGCGGGAAGCGCCGCGGTCACGCCGGTTCGGACGACCGGCACCAAAAAGCGGCGATTTTTCTGATGGACTGCGGCGGCGGCACGCCAACGGCCCTATCGCGCCTTGCTCCAGTCCGGCCGGATATTGCCGGACACGCCGTCGAACGCGCCCTCGACCAGTTCTGCCACCAACAGGCGGCTGTAGTCGACGGGGTCCCGGCATGGTCACCCGTCCCTTCGGTATCACCCTGAAGCCGACGCGGCTGTAATAGGGTTCGTCGCCGACCAGAATGACCAAACGATGGCCCTTGGCCTTGGCGTCCTGCAGCGAACGATCGAGTAGCATGCGGCCGACGCCGCGCTTCCGGAACGGCGGCTCGACCGTCAACGGCCCGAGCATCAGGGCCGGCGTGTCGCCGATGCAAATCGGCAACTGGCGCACTGAGCCGACCAGCAATGTGCCGATCCGCGCCGTAAACGAGAGGTCGAGCAGATGATCGACATGCTCGCGCAGGCGGTAGGCGCTCAGCACGAAACGGCCGGGACCGAACGTGCGCTCGTGCAGCCGTTCGATCGCCTGGGCGTCCTTCGGTGTTTCGGCCAGGATGGTGACGTCAAGTTCGCTCATGATGGAGCGCGGGATAGCATCTGGCGACGGCGCGGTCCATCGCTGGAAGACGGCAATCCCTGTATTGCCTCAATCCCTGACAGGGGCGGGCTGGGACAAATAGGCCAGGAGCTTCATCTCGCGGCGGCCGCGTGTCACCGTATCCAGCACCAGCCCCGAGCTGACCGACAGCACCGCCACGATCATCAGGCCCATCGATAGCACCGCAGTCGGTAGCCGCGGAACGATGCCTTCCTCGAGATAGGTGACGATCACGGGGATCGCGAGGCCGATCGAGACCAGCATCAGGAAGATGCCGATCACCGTGAAGAACCGCAGTGGCTTTTCCGACCGGTACAGCTTCAGGATGGTGCCGAGGATCCGGAAACCGTCGCGCCAGGTGTTGAGCTTGCTGAACGATCCCTCGGGCCGGGCGTAATATGGCGTCTCGACTTCCGTCACCGGCAGCGCCAGTTCGAGCGCGTGAACGCTGAGCTCGGTTTCGATCTCAAAACCGTCGGACAGCACCGGAAAGGATTTGACGAAGCGACGCGAGAACACGCGATAGCCCGAAAGGATGTCCTTGAATGCCTGACCGAACACCGCGGAGAGGAAGCTCGTCAGCATCCAGTTGCCGGTGCGGTGGCCGGGCCGGTACGCCGCGACCGATTGGTCGACGCGAAAGCCCACCACCATGTCGAGGTGGCCGCTGACCAGCGCGTCGATCATGCGCGGCGCGCTCGGCGCGTCATAGGTGGCGTCGCCATCGACCAGTACATAGATGTCGGCATCGATGTCGGCGAACATGCGCCGCACCACATGCCCCTTGCCCTGGCGGCGCTCGCTGCGCACGATGGCGCCAGCCGCGCGCGCGACCTCGATGGTGCGGTCCCTCGAATTGTTGTCGTAGACGAAAATCTGAGCCGTCGGCAGCGCCTTGCGGAAGTCGGAGACCACGGTAGCGACCGAGGCCTCCTCGTTGAAGCACGGCACCAGAACCGCGATCCGTAGCGCTGGTGCCGTCATCGCGGGCACACAGAATCAAGTCTGTTCATGGAACATCTATACCGCAATCAGGCACTGGCCGGTTGAGGGAAGGCCGACTTATCCGCGGGCAAATCGAGCGTTGCGAACAGCAGGGTCCAGAGCGATAGCATGTCGATCGGAATAATATAATAAGGCGTAAAGATCGGATGGGTCATGAAGAAAATCAGGTTCACGGCGAGGTTTGCAGCGACCAGCAGGGCAACTCCTCTGGCTCGGCCCCGATCGGACCACCACAACCAAGCGGTCCAGCCGACCGATATCGCCAGCAAGGTGAATTGAACGTCAACAAGATAGCTCAAGAGTACGCCCGCATTCAGTTCAGGCGGCACGACATCGACGCTGCCGTAGGTGGTCGAGAACGGGCTCCCCGCATTGATCGCATTCGCGATCAGCGTCGGCACAATCCCGATCAGGAACGAAACACCAAACGCGAGCCCGTGCAGGAAAGTCTCCTTGCTGCGCGCCAGCAGGAACGCGCCGGCAAAACACAGGCAATAGCCTGCCGCCAGAAACAGGTTCGGCAAACGAAAGTTGACGGAAAGACCGATCAGCAGGCCCACCAGCGCAATGATAAGGAGCCGACGCTGTCGCCGGACCGCGAAGAGCTTCGCGGTCAGGAAGCCCGCGGCCGCGCATACCATCATGGTCGGCGCCACCGAATAGCTCGCCTTGCTCGGGTTGATCATCAGGTAAAGCGCCGCAAAGCCGAACACCGCCGCCAGCGCGAGCGATACCGGTTCGCGTGCGCGGAACAGCGCAAGCAGCGCAAACGCGAAGATCGTGACATTCGTCAGCACGTAGAGCGGGATCGCCTGAAATCCAGTGGGAAACAGCGAGAGGACGAAGCCGGTCCCCGGCGGATACTGCAGCACATACTTGTCCACTGCGGGAATGAAGGGGTGGCAGGGCGCGCGCTTCACGTCATGCCATTCCGCGTAGCCGATCGCCTTCAGGCCGTTCTTGAGATAGTGGTCGTCGTCAAAGGTGACGTTGGTGTCGATGCCTCGGAGGCCGAACCTCTCGAACAGATGCGCCTGCCGCAGATAGCAGATGTCGTCATAGACACCGCGGCTTTCGCTCCAGCGCGAAATGCTCCAGACGTTGCTAGCCAGCACCGCCAGGAAGCCAATGGCGCAAAGCAGCTTCAGGACCCCCATCCTGCCCATGTCGATTCCCGCCCCCGTTTCCCCGCTTCTATGCATTGCGGGGCGGCGAAGCAACCGAGTCTTGCGTCAGCGCCAGGTCGCAGTCCGCGCGGCACCGTCGAGCACTTCGGCGATCCGGAGCCGCGTGCCCCTGGTCGTCTCCGCCGGCAGCGCGCCTGCCGCATAGAATCCGCACTCGACGATCTCGTGGTTGGGCTCGGGCAGGCGGTCCTGCCGGAACTGCCTGACGACATAGACCGCGACATGGTCGCGGCGGGAAACGTGGCCGTTGAAGAACAGGCCGTGCAGGACCGGCTCTCCGGTCAATTCGATCCGCCCCTCTTCCACCAGCTCCCTTCGCAAGGCTTCGAGAAAGGTTTCGCCGACCTCGACCCCGCCGCCCGGCAGGTGCCAGCCCGCGACATAGCTGTGCCTGACCAGGAACACCTTGTCATCGCCATCGAGCACGACGCCGCGAACCCCGAGCGTCATGCCGCGGGCCATCCGCCAATAGAGGTGAAATACGCGCCGCAACTGCCGTTCGAAACGTTTTCGCAAGTGCTGCAGCGCCGTCACGCAAACCTCGGATGGACAGTTATCACGTTTGATCCTTATATCGCCGACATGATGGTGCGACGGCTCTATATCACAGAGAATGCGGCGGAGCGCGAATGACCGATACCTTTACGCTGGCGCATCTGTCGGACCCGCATCTGCCACCGCTGCCCGCGGCGCGGCTGCGCGACCTCGCGGGCAAACGTGCGCTCGGCTATTTCAATTGGACCCGCAACCGCCATAAATATCACCGCCGCGAGGTGCTGGACGCACTGGTTGCCGATATGCAGGCGCAGCGGCCGGACCACATCGCGGTGACCGGCGATCTCGTCAACCTGGCGCTGGAGGCGGAATTCATCCCGGCCCAGGCGTGGCTCGAAAGCGTCGGCACGCCGCAACAGGTGACCGTCGTTCCCGGCAATCACGACGCCTATGTGCGGGCGACGCGGCATCATTTCACCGGCGCGTTCGAGCAATATCTGCGCGGCGATGCCGCGGCGGACGGAGCGTCGTTTCCGTTCGTGCGGCGGCGCGGTCCGCTGGTGCTGATCGGAGTCTCCTCGGCGGTGCCGACGCTGCCATTGATGGCAACCGGCCGGCTCGGCCGCGCGCAGCTCGATGCGCTCGACCGCCAGCTTGCCCAGTTGCCGCCGGACGAGGCATTCCGGGTGCTGCTGGTCCATCACCCCCTGCAATCGAGTTCGCGGATGAAGCGACTGACCGACTCGAAGGCGCTGCGCGCCGTGCTGAAGCGGCGCGGCGCGGAACTGGTCCTGCACGGCCATGACCACATCCATTCGACGATGTGGCTTGAAGGCGCCGGCCACCAGATCCCCGCGGTTGGCGTGCCCTCGGCATCGGCGCTGGCGCACCGGCATTATCCGGCCGCTGCCTACAACCTGTTTTCGATCACGCGCGACGGCGGCAAATGGCGCTGCGTACAGACCGTGCGCGCCGTGGATGCCGACTTCCGTGTCAAGCAAATCAAGCAGGCGACGCTGCTTTAAAAGTTCTTCAAGCTTGCATACAGCGCCAATCCGAACAGCGCCACCGCGCCCAGCACGAAGCCGAGCACGAACATGCCCAGGCCGCGGCGGCGCGGTTTCTTTTCCACAACAGGTTCGGCCACGGGCATTGCCACCATCGCATGCTCGCGCTCGATCATGCGGCGCGCGACATAGCCGGTGACGGCATCGACGATGACGGGCACATCATGCGACTCGGCAAGCACGATGCGGCCGAAGCGCGTATCCTGCACGAAGCGGTAGATGCGCTTGTCGCGTCCCATCACGATATGCGCGACCACGTCGATCCACAGCCGCGGCGTTTCGCCCTGACTGACACCGCGATCGAACAAATCGATTTGCTCCGGCACCTCAGCGAACAGCGGATCGAGCGCCTCGTTCAGGATCTCGAGCCGCGCGACCTCGGCATCGCGCAGTTCGACCACGACGCCGGTCCGATCGGCGGCCTCGATCCGGGCCTGGCGGAGCGCATCGCGCAGCCGGGTCGGTCGCATGTCGCGGGCTTCGTTGCCGGTATTTTGCGCGTTTGACATCGGGAGCCGCCTTTATCCTGCAGGGGTTAGCCTGGGCTTAACCTAGCAGTAACCATGCCTTGCGCAATGGTTCTTTGTTTTCAATAGGTTATCCCTCCACCGTTATTCCCCGCGGCGGCACCCCCACCGTAGCAGATGCTCTGCATCGGCGTTTTTCTTCAAGGACGGCGGCCGCAGGCCGCCTACGCCCTCCCCCGCACGCGGGAGATGGTGAAGAAACGCGCCTCCCTGGAACGCGCAAACGGCCCCAGCCGGAATTCCGGATGGGGCCGCCTGTCCTTGGACGTTTCTTCTGATAGGTAGGTGGGCAGCAGCCGGTCAGGCCGAGACGCGCGAGGGCTCTTCGACGATGGAGAAGCGTACGCCGGCTTTATGGCGGCTCTCTTCCGAGACCTCCTTCCAGCACTCTTCGGCTTCCTTGCGGGTCTTGAACGGGCCTTTGACCTGGGCCGAGCCTTCGACGAGCTTGTGGAAGTTCATCGAACCGAACTCGCCGCCGATCACCCAGAAATTGCTGCCTTTGGTCATTTTCAGTCTCCTGTTGTCCGAGTAGCGTGATCAGTCTGGAATCCGGCCAGGCCCCAGACTGATCAATTCCACCGTTAGCCGAACTGGTTCATCGTGTTGTGGACGCCGCCCGCCTTCAGAGCGGCTTCACCGGCGAAATACTCCTTGTGATCGTCGCCGATATCGGAGCCGGCCATGTTCTGATGCTTGGCGCAGGCGATGCCCTGACGGATCTCCTGACGCTGAACATTCTTCACATAGCCCAGCATGCCCTGCTCGCCGAAGTACTCCTTCGCGAGATTGTCCGTCGACAGAGCTGCCGTGTGATAGGTCGGCAACGTGATCAGATGGTGGAAGATGCCGGCACGCTTTGCTGAATCGGCCTGGAAGGTGCGGATGCGCTCGTCGGCTTCAATGGCCAGCGGCGTATCGTCGTATTCCGGCTTCATCAGCTCGGCCCGATTGTACTTGCTGACATCCTTGCCGGCTTCCTTCATCGCGTCGTACACCTGCCAACGGAAGTTGAGCGTCCAGTTGAACGACGGCGAGTTGTTGTAGGCCAGCTTTGCGTTCGGAATGACCTCGCGAATACGGTCTACCATCTTGGCGATCTGCTCGATATGCGGCTTCTCGGTCTCGATCCACAGCAGGTCGGCACCGTTCTGCAGCGAGGTGATGCAGTCGAGCACGCAGCGATCTTCGCCCGTGCCGGCACGGAACTGATAGAGGTTGCTGGCAAGCCGCTTCGGACGCATCATCTTGCCGTTGCGGTTGATGATGACATCGCCATTCCGGGCCGTGGCGGCTGTCACTTCCTCGCAATCCAGGAAGCTGTTGTACTGATCGCCGAGGTCGCCGGGCTTGTGGCTCACAGCGATCTGCTGCGTGAGACCGGCACCCAACGAGTCGGTGCGGGTCACGATGATGCCGTCTTCGACGCCCAGTTCGAGGAAGGCATGGCGGCAGGCCCGGATCTTCGCCAGGAACACCTCGTGCGGCACGGTCACCTTGCCGTCCTGGTGGCCGCACTGCTTTTCGTCGGAGACCTGATTCTCGATCTGCAGGGCGCACGCACCCGCCTCGATCATCTTCTTGGCGAGCAGGTAGGTTGCCTCGGCATTGCCGAAGCCGGCGTCGATGTCGGCGATGACGGGCACGACATGGGTCTGGAAGTTGTCGATCTTTTCGATCAGCGCCTTTTCCTTCGCCTTGTCGCCTTCCTTGCGGGCCGCGTCGAGCGCGCGGAAGATATCGTTGAGCTCACGGGAATCCGCCTGACGCAGGAAGGTGTAGAGCTCTTCGATCAGGGCCGGCACCGAGGTCTTCTCGTGCATCGACTGATCAGGAAGCGGTCCGAACTCGGAGCGAAGCGCGGCGATCATCCAGCCGGAGAGATACAGATAGCGGCGATCGGTCGTGCCGAAATGCTTCTTGACCGAAATCAGCTTCTGCTGCGCGATGAAGCCATGCCAGCAACCGAGCGACTGGGTGTACTTGGTGGGATCGGCGTCATAGGCAGCCATATCGCTGCGCATCAGCGCCGCGGTGTACCGGGCGACGTCCAGGCCGGTCTTGAAGCGGTTCTGCAGACGCATGCGCGCCACGGCTTCGGCGGTGACGCCATTCCAGGTCGGCTGGGCCTTCAGGAGTGCTTCAGCAGCTCCAATCTCGCTCAGATAGGAGGCCGGTCCTTGGATAGTCCGGTCACTGATTCCACGCGGCTGGTAGTTCATGTGCATGATCCTTGTCTTCCACTGTCTTCAATCGACATTCTTGACAGTGCATTGCGAAACGTCCTGAGAGCTAAACGCGGAAAAGAGAAATTCGTATAGATACCTTGCATTTTATTGGTGATGTCTTGTAACATATGAACTTGTAACAGATGTCATTTTGTAAATTTTGTCACAATCTTAGGTCAGGAACCTTCTATGGCCGCCGAATCCGGAAAGAAGCTTTTTGTCGGGCCGAGGTTCCGGCGGATCCGCCAGCAGCTTGGACTGTCGCAGACCCAGATCGCCGAGGGGCTCGGGATCTCGCCGAGCTACATCAACCTGATCGAGCGGAACCAGCGGCCGGTGACGGCGCAGATCCTGCTGCGGCTGGCCGAGACCTATGATCTCGACCTGCGGGACCTCGCCACCGCCGATGAGGACCGCTTTTTTGCCGAGCTGAACGAGATTTTTTCCGATCCGCTGTTCCGCCAGATCGACCTGCCGAAGCAGGAACTGCGCGACCTCGCCGAACTCTGCCCGGGCGTGACCCATTCGCTGCAGCGCCTCTACGCCGCCTATACCGAGGCCCGCCGCGGCGAGACGCTGGTGGCGGCGCAGATGGCCGACCGCGATGAGGGCGCCCGCTTCGAGGCCAACCCGATCGAGCGCGTGCGCGATCTGATCGAGGCCAACCGCAATTATTTTCCCGAGCTCGAACAGGCCGCGGAAAATTTGCGGGACGAGCTCCACGTCTCCGCCGAGGAACTGTTTGCCGCGCTCGCGGCGCGGCTGCGCGAAAAGCATTCGATCGTCACCCGCATCATGCCGGTCGACGTGATGCGTGAGACGCTGCGGCGGTTCGACCGCCATCGGCGCCAGCTTCTGATCTCCGAACTGGTCGACGGCTCGGGCCGGGCCTTCCAGCTCGCGCTGCAGATTGGCCTCGCCGAATGCGGCGCATCCATCGACGCCATCGTCAACCGCGCCGGTCCGCTCGACGACACGCCACGGCGGCTCTACCGGATCACGCTGGCGAACTATTTCGCCGCCGCCGTCATGATGCCCTATCAGCCATTCCATAGTGCTGCGGAAAACCTGAACTACGATGTGCACGTGCTGGCGCAGCGCTTCAACGCCGGCTTCGAGCAGGTCTGCCACCGCCTCACCACGCTGCAGCGGCCGAACGCGCGCGGCGTGCCGTTCTTTCTGCTGCGCGTCGACAATGCCGGCAACGTCTCCAAGCGATTCTCGTCTGGCACGTTTCCGTTCTCGAAGTTCGGCGGCACCTGCCCCCTTTGGAACGTGCATTCGACCTTCGACACGCCGGACCGCCTGCTCAAGCAGGTGATCGAGCTGCCCGACGGCACGCGTTATTTTTCCATCGCGCAGATGGTGCGCCGGCCGGTCGCACCGCACCCGCAGCCGCAGCCGCGCTTTGCGATTGGTCTGGGCTGCGAAATCCGTCATGCCTCGAAGCTCGTCTACGCCGCCGGGATGGATCTGGAGAAGGCGGAGGGCACGCCGATCGGCGTCAACTGCCGGCTTTGCGAACGCGAAAACTGCAGCCAGCGCGCCGAGCCGCCGATCACGCGGACGCTGATCCTGGACGAGAACACGCGACGGGTGTCGTCGTTCGCATTTTCGAATGCACGGGAGTTGTGAAGCCCACACGCTCTCCCCACGTCGTCCCTGCGAACGCAGGGACCCATAGCCACCGGCGGACGTTGTGAGAGGCGCTGTAGCCACGGCCTGGCAGAACATGAACATTTGTGGTTATGGGTCCCCTGCGTTCGCAGGGACGACGGATAGATATGCGCTCGCATCCTCGCGGCGCGTTGCGCCCGAGTTGTGCTTGAATTCTTCACCCCCTAAAAATCAGAGGGCGCAGGGAAGGCCGGGTGCTGGCTGGCACCCGCGGTCTCGTGTGCAAGGATGCGCAAAGAGACGCACACGAGCATACAGGCAACAGCCGAAACAACCGGCCTTCCCTGCGCAATGGTTTGACGGCTTATGCCGCGCTCTCCCCGTGCAGGACTGGACCGGGGCAAATCAGCTTGAAATGATTGAGAAACTTTTTGTTTGCGCGCAATGCCCGTGGGGTTGATTAGCGGCAGCGTAAGCCACCAAACTAGAAGGCATGCGGCGGATGATGCTGTCGCCAATCCGGCCTGCGACCTGGGCCACCTGAGCACGAAATTTCGGCGCGAAGATGAAGGACTGTTCATCAGCATTACATCGCGGGTCGGTCCATCGGGAAAAACCGGAACATCGCTGCATCCAGGACGTTGCATTTCGTCCAACGACACGAAGGAGAGACCAATGCTGAAACCATTGATTGCCGCGACCGCCGCCCTGCTGGTCGCAACCTCGGCGTTTGCGCAGAGCGACAAGATGAAATCCTCGGATTCCTCTGAGTACTCGTCGGCACAGAAGAAGATGCAGAAGACGTCGGAACAGAAGATGAAGAAGAGCAAGGCTTCGACCGCGAAGGGGGCACCGGAAAGCGCACCCGGCACGACCACCGGAGCGGGTGCGAAGAAGTACTAATTCTCCAACAGCGCGGCCCGGCATCGATGCCGGGCCGTTTCGCGTGCGCATGTCCACAGGTTCGATCTTTCTATAGGTCCTCTCGTGTCTTTGGCGCAGTGCGATACATCAATGGACCGCTTTCTCCCGCCGGCAAGCCGCTTCTGTGTCCCGCTGGTGACGATCACATTTAAAACGTGGGTATTCCGCAATTTTGCGATGGAACGGCCAAGCCGATTCGCTAGTTTAAAAGTAGCGATTCTCAGAACTCGCGGATGGATGCAGGGCCAATGTTGCGACGCGTCAAGCTGATGAACCCGTTCGAAATCGTCCAGGACCGGCTTGCGCCGGAGCGGCCGCAGCCGATCGAGCGTAAGGTCGTCAATCGCGCCGCCCGTTCCACGCCGGTCTGCGATGCCTGCGGTTCCGACGACATCATCTGCCACGCCACGGCGCAATGGAGCAACGAAGCGCAGGAATGGCAGCTCGCCAACACTTTTAACCAGCCGGCGCACTGCAACACCTGCCACCGCGACGTCAATTTGGTGTGGCTGACGCTGAATTAGAGCACTACGCCCTACTCTCTCCATCGTCATGCCCGGGCTTGTCCCGGGCATCCACGTCTTTGCTCGCGATCGAGATAGTCAAATCGTGGATGGCCGGGACAAGCCCGGCCATGACGGAGAGCGCATCAAATCTCCGCATACACCTCCAGCAGGTTTCCATCCGGGTCCCTGAAGAATAGCGTGCGATGGCCGAACGGCTGGTTGGTCGGCGGCTCGAGCAGATCGACGCCGTGCCGCACCAGCTCGTCGGCACAGCGATCGACGTCATCTGCGCCAACCTTGAAAGCGAGCTGCAGCGACGCGCTGCCTGTGGGCGTCGGCGCATCCTTCGCCGTCCGGCTCGGCCGGGCCAGAGCGAGCGTGTTGCCGCCGATCTGGTATTCGATCCAGCCCGCCGACAATTCGCGCGTCAGGGATAAGCGAAGGACGTCCTCATAGAAGCGGCGCATCGCCGCCATGTCGCGCACGAAGATCACGGTGTAGTCGATCGCGCGGATGGATTGGAAGGGAGAAGTGGTGGGTGCGTTCTGATCGGTCATGATGGCTTTCGAATTCGGCGCGCAGCCCGGATCGGTCCGCGACCTAAGCTTTCTCGAAGTGAAAAGCAACCACGCGACCGTTCTGCGGAGGCAGAGAAACATCGCCCGGCAGTTTCCAATTACCCGGTTCACCGCTGATCCAGGTAGTCCCGTCGATTCCCGACGTTACGACTACGTCGGCCAGCGCGGTTAGAAAGACCTCGGCCCGATCGTGGAACATTCCGCCACTTGGCATCGGCACCAAGCGGTGGAACGACTCGAACGACACAATACCGTCCTCGGACATCAGCCAGTCCCTTGCCGCGGATATCAAATACCACGAACCATTTCTCGCGATCTGGACCGGCCCGGAGTCCAGCAGAAGCAGATATTCGACGACACGCGCCGCAAGACGCGCGCCGGTTGGGTCACTGCCAACGAACATCTCTGGCCGTTCTCGGATGCAGGTGACGGCGTTAGCTACGATCTGGATATCCTTCTCGGAGTAGACTGGCTGCTTATCCATTCGCTGATTCTCCCCGATGGTCTGCCGGTCTGGGCCCGCCCCAGATCCGCTCCTCCGTCCAACCCAGCTCCGCGAATTCCGTCGCCCGCAACGGCGCTTCACCTGCCGAGAAGAACTCGTCGAGTTGCGGCGGGCTCACCGAGGTGCCCGAGAGCATGGCGTGGGCCTGGCCGCGATGATGCACCTGGTGCTGGAACAGATGCAGCAGCAAGCGGTCCATCCGTTCGCGCTGGATGGAGGTGCCGCGATGCACGGAGACGATACGCTGCAAGCCCGCGCCGTCCAGCGCTTCGACGACCGTGAGCAAACGTTGATCGACTGCGGCCTGCGCTTCCTTCAGCGTGGCGACCGTTGCGCAAGGTTCCTGATCCGCCCAGGCGGCCGGGCCGAGCGTGCCGCCTTCCATCGCATCGACGTAAAAATGGTCGATGATCAGGATGTGATTGAGCGTGGCGCGCAGGCTTGGGAAGAAGCCGGTTCGCTTCGCGGTGAATTCATCCTGCGACAGCCCGAGGCAGGCTGTGAGCAGCCGATGGTTTGCCCAGGCGTTGTTGTACGCCATGGCGCGATAGGGAAGTACGTCGCTCATTTGCGTTGCCAGCCAGTAGCCCGCATGAGCGCAGCGATATGCGGGGAACGATAGTGAAGGTCCCGGATATTGCTTCGCTCATCCGGGCATCTACGCACGCCCGTCATTGCGAGGAGCGAAGCGACGAAGCAATCCATATCTCCATTTGCCGCGCTATGGATTGCTTCGCTTCGCTCGCAATGACGGCTCGGCGATACGGCCTCCCTACTCCGCCGCCTGCTGCGTCGGCGCTTCCAGCACCTCCAGCACCTTCGGCGGCGACATCGGCAACGCGTAGAAGCGTTTGCCCAGCGCGTTGTAGATCGCGTTCGCCACCGCGGCCATCACAGGCACCAGCGGCACTTCGCCGACGCCCTTGACGCCTTGCGGGTGTTTCGGGTTCGGGATCTCGACCATGATGCAGTCGATCATCGGCAGGTCGGAGCAGACCGGCATGCGGTAGTCGAGGAAGCCGGGGTTATCGACCTTGCCCTCTTTCGTGTAGATGTATTCCTCGTTCAGCGCCCAGCCGATGCCTTGCGCGACGCCGCCCTGGAGCTGGCCCTCGACATAGCCGGGGTGGATGGCGCGGCCGACATCCTGCACGGCGGTGTAGCGGATCACGCGTGCGATGCCGAGATCGACGTCGACCTCGACGTCGCAGACATGCGTGCCGAAACCGCCGTCGGCGCCTTGGGTGTTGAGCTGCACGCCGGCCCCGATGGGGCCGCCCATCGCAGGTGCTTTCTCGGCGAGCTCTTCCAGCGTCAGCGGCTCGAACTGGCCGGCGTTCGGGCTCGCCGGATGCGCCGCGCCGTTCTCCCACTTGACCGCTTCGGGATCGATCTCCCAGATCTTGGCCGCGCGCTCGCGCAGCGTCTGGATGATCTTCTCGGTCGACTGCGTCACCACCATCGAAGACGCGAACAGCACGCGGCTGCCGCCGGTGAGGTTGGAGAAACCGACCGTCTGGGTGTCGCCGATAATCACGGAGACGCGGCGGTAGTCGATGCCGAGCAACTCGGCGCAGATGTTGGCGATGCCGGCGCGCGAGCCGCCGATATCGGGATGGCCAGTGGTGACGACGACGTTGCCATCCTCGGTGATGTTGACCTGCGCGGAGGATTCGCCGCCGGCGTTGAACCAGAAGCCGGAAGCGACGCCCCTGCCTCTTAGTTTTCCTTGCAGCTTGCCGTTGCCGTCGCCGAGCGGCGCGGCATAATGCGGCGAGCCTTTTGCTGCTTCCACCGTCTCGATATAGCCGATGCGCGGGAACACCGGGCCGTGCGCGGCCTTCGTTCCTTCCTTCGCGGCGTTCTTCAGGCGGAAGTCGAGCGGGTCCATCTTCAAGGCTTCCGCGACTTCGTCGAGCACGCATTCCACCGCATAGGCGCCGATCGGCGCGCCCGGCGCGCGATAGGCCGCGACCTTGGAGCGGTTGGAGCAGACGTCGTAGCCTTCCGAGAGCAGGTTCGGGATGTCGTAGGGCGTGAAGCTGCAGCCCGCGGCGCCGCGGATCGGCGAACCCGGGAAGGCGCCGGCCTGCAGGTAGAAGGTGCCATGCGCGGCGACGATCCTGCCGTCCTTGGTGGCGCCGATCTTCACCGTGCTTTTCGAGCCTGAGGTCGGGCCGGTCGCGCGCATCACTTCCTCGCGCGTCATCACCATCTTCACCGGGCGGCCGGATTTTTTCGCAAGCAGCGTCGCGAGCGGTTCGAGATAGACGATGGTCTTGCCGCCAAAGCCGCCGCCGATCTCGGCGGGGATCGCGCGGATGTCACTCTGCGGGATGCCGGTGAGATAGGCCGTCATCGCGCGCACCATGAACTGGCCCTGGCTGGAGCTCCAGATCGTGGTCTTGCCGTCTGGCGCCACCGAAATCAGGCAGGCATGCGGCTCGATATAGCCCTGGTGCACCGGGCGCGTGGTGAAGGTGCGCTCGATGACGAGGTCGGCCTTCTTGAAGCCTTCCGCGATGTCGCCCTTCTTGTGCTCGAGGCGGCCGACGATGTTGGACGGCTTGCCGTCGAACTTGTTGAACTCGTGCAGAACAGGCGCATCGGGCTTGAGCGCATCGTCAATCTCGATCGACCACGGCAACACCTCGTAATCGACCTCGATCAGCTTGCAGGCTTCCTCGGCGATCGCTTCCGTGGTCGCGGCGACGGCGGCGATGGGGTGTCCGGGGAACAGCGCCTTGTCGCGCGCCATCACGTTGCGGCACATCCAGCGCATGTCCTGGATGCCCAGCATTACAGCGCCCTTCTCGATCGGGAAATCGACGATGTCTTTCGAAGTGACGACGGCCTTCACCCCCGGCAGTTTCTCGGCCTTGGAGGTGTCGATCGATCTGATGCGCGCATGCGGATGCGGGCTGCGCAAGACCTTGCCCCAGATCATGCCGGGCATGGTGGTGTCGGCGGCGAACTGGGCGCGGCCGGTAACCTTGTCCATGCCGTCAGGGCGAATGGTGCGCTGGCCGATCCATTTGTTGTTGGTGACGAGGTTCATGGGGCTATCTCCCGAAAATTAGTGCGCGCGCATTTCGGCGGCGGTTTCCATCACCGCGCGGACGATCTTGTCATAGCCGGTGCACCGGCAGAGATTGCCGGCGAGCCAGAAGCGGACTTCCTCTTCACTCGGGTCCGGGTTTTTCTTGAGGAGCGCGTCGGACGCGACCAGCATGCCCGACGTGCATATGCCGCACTGAAGCGCGGCCATTTCGAGAAATTTTTGCTGCAGCGCATGCAATTTCTCGCCCTGCGCCAGGCCCTCGATGGTCCTGATGTCGTGGCCCTCGGATTCGACCGCGAGCATCAGGCAGGAGCAGACCAGCCGATCGTCAATCGTGATCGAGCAGGCGCCGCAATCGCCTGAGGCGCAGCCTTCCTTGGAGCCGGTCAGGGCAAGCGGCCCGCGTAGCGCGTCGAGCATGGTATCGCTGGGCTCGCACAGAAATTCCATCGGCTCGCCGTTGATGGTGGTCGTGACGTGAACTTTAGCCATGAATTACTTTCCTTGCGCGCGTTGGGCGGCGATCGCGGCGGTGCGCTTGAGCAGCACGCCGGCCACCTTGATGCGATAGGCGATGGTGCCGCGCTTGTCGTCGATCGGGCGGCAGGCGGCGGAGCAGGCGCTGGCTGCCTTCGCCAGCGCGGCGTCGTCGAGCTTTGAGCCGATCAGCGCTTTCGCAGCGTCTTCCACCAGCAGCACGGTCGGCGCCACCGCCCCCAAGCCGACGCGGGCTGATGTGACGATGCCGTCGTTCATGGTGAGGCTGACACCGCAGCCGACCACGGCGATGTCCATTTCGGTGCGCGGTATCATGCGCAAGTAAGCATCGCTCGATCCGGGCGGGCGCGGCGGCAGCGTGAAGCTGACGAGGATCTCGCCGGGCTTTAAGTTGGTGCGGCCGGGGCCGGCGGGGACGTCCTCCACCTTCATCTCGCGGCGGCCATCCGGGCCCTGCACGGTGACGGTGGCGCCGGCCGCGACCATCGCGGGCACGCTGTCGCCGGCGGGCGAGCCGTTGCAGAGATTGCCGCCGGCGGAGGCGCGGCCCTGCACCTGCTTGGAACCGATCAGGTTGACCGCTTCGAGCACGCCAGGCCAGACCTTGCCGAAATTCCGGTGTTCGGCGAGCGCCATGCCGGAGACCGCGGCGCCAATGCGAAAGCCGCCATCGGCGGTCTGTTCGATTGCCGTCATCTCGGGGATTTTCTTGATGTCGACGATCACGCCCGGCTTGAGCGCGCCCGATCGCATTTGCACCAGAAGATCGGTGCCGCCGGCCAGGATGCGCGCGGCGCTGCCGGCTTTCGCAAATGCACCGACCGCTTCGTCAAGCGTATCAGGCGCCAAATATCGGAGTTCCGTCATGGTCTTCCGCCATCTCCCTCGTTCCGCCCGCCCCGGTGATTGTCGGCTCACCTTCAAAAGTCGGGCAGACCGCAAGCCTACACGGGGAAAAGCGGTTGGAACAGCCTGCGAGATCAGGTTGATACGGCAGGCTCCTATGCGCATGACGGGGCTTGCGCGGCCGATTGCGCCGAGGCGGGGATCGCTTGGGCAGAGTCCCATCCGCCGTCATTGTAATGACGGGGCTGGCACCGTTGGCTAATGCAGTCAGCCGGTCTAAAACCCGGGCTTCGGATTCACGATTTTTGTGGGGGATGGATGCCGCTTTTCAGATACCTCGTTGCTGCCACGGCGTCCCTGACACTTTCATCCTCCGCCATCGCCCAAACGGCTCCCTCGCCTGTCCTTTCCGCACCGAGACCTGTGGTCGCACCGGCACCCGGTCAGCAGCCGCCGGCCGCCGCTCCGCGCGCACCCCGCGCCGCGGCTTGCCACAACGGCCTGTCGTTCGACCGCTTCCTGGCCGACCTCAAGCAGCAGGCCGCCGCGGAGGGCGTGTCGCAGCGCACGTTGGCCGAAGCGGCGCCCTACCTCGTCTATGACCAGGGCATCGTCAACCGCGACCGCGGCCAGCGCGTGTTTGGCCAGGTGTTCACCGAGTTCGCACGGAACAGGGCGTCCGATGGCGCGGCGAAAAATGCGCAGGCGCGAATCCGGATGCATGCGGCCGCGTTCAACCGCGCCGAGAAGGAATATGGCGTACCGCCGGCCGTGATCGCCGCGTTCTGGGGGCTGGAGAGCAGTTTTGGCGCCGAGCTAGGCAATCTGCATACGCTGCGCTCGCTGGTGTCGCTGGCCTACGACTGCCGCCGCTCCGAGATGTTCAGCAAGGAAACCATCGCCGCGCTGAGGATCATCGAACGCGGCGATCTGACGGCAAGCGAGATGATCGGCGCATGGGCCGGCGAACTCGGGCAGACGCAGTTCCTGGCGACGCACTACTTCAACTACGCGGTGGACTATGACGGCGACGGCCGCCGCAACCTGTTGCGCAGCGCGTCCGACGTGATCGGCTCGACCGCGAACTATCTCGCCAACGGTTTGAAATGGCGGCGCGGCGAGCCGTGGCTGCAGGAAGTGCGCGCGCCGCAGAACTTTCCGTGGGAGCAGGCTGACCTCACGACAAAGCTGCCGCGCGCAAAATTCGCGCAGCTCGGCGTCACCTATCCCGACGGCCGGCCGCTGCCGAACGACGACCTGCCGGCCTCGCTGCTCTTGCCAATGGGCCGCACCGGACCGGCGTTCCTGGCCTATGCGAATTTCGCCGCCTATACCGAGTGGAACAACTCGCTGATCTATTCGACCACCGCCGCCTATCTCGCCAGCCGCATCGCCGGCGCCCCGCCAATGCGGCAGCCATCGGCGCCGGTCGCACAACTGCCGCTCAACGAACTGAAAGAGCTGCAGCAACTCCTGGTGCGCGCCGGCTACAATGTCGGCAAGGTCGACGGCGTGATGGGACAGTTGAGCCGCACGGCGGTGAAGGCGATGCAGATCAAATACGGCCTGCCGGCGGATTCCTGGCCGACGGCGGAGCTCTTGGCGCGCATGCGCGGCCCCAGCGTCCAGGCGCAGCCCGCCGGCCTGGTGATGCCGGCGGCGCGGTAGCTCTTCTCCCTCTCCCCGCTCTTCGCGGGGAGAGGGTTGGGGTGAGGGGCTCTATCCGCGAGCGAAGTCTATCGGAGAGACCTGTGCCCCCTCACCCGGATCGCATCTGACGATGCGATCCGACCTCTCCCCGCAAGCGGGGCGAGCTTCAGCAGCGTCACGCGCGTTCGGAATATTTCGCTGCATCAGCATCCTGCCCGAGTTGCATTTCCTAGGGCGCTTCCCATCTCGAGCAGCACCTCATCCTCTTGAGATGAATTTCCACATCACGAAAAGAGCATCGCATGTCTTTCCACGACCTAACCGTGCCCGCCTTCCTGCAGATTCTCGGCAGCCTTTCCGGCCTGCTCGGCAAGGCGGAAGCGCATTGCAAGGCAAAGAACATTCAGCCCGAAGTGCTGCTCAATGCCAGGCTTTACCCGGACATGTATCCGCTGACACGCCAGGTGCAGACTGCCTGCGATTTTGCCGCGAAGACCTGCGCCCGGCTGACCGGCAACGAAGTGCCGTCCATACCCGACACCGAAAAGAGCTTTGAGGAATTGCAGCAGCGGATCGCGAAAACGACCGATTATGTGAAGGCATTCAAGCCGGCGCAGTTCGAGGGCGGCGAGACGCGCGAAGTGACCTTCCCGATCGGCCCCAGCAACACCATGACGATGAAGGGCCAGCAATATCTCGTCAATTTCGCATTCCCGAATTTTTACTTTCACGCCGCCACTGCGCACGGCATTTTGCGCCACAATGGCGTCGAGATCGGCAAGCGCGATTTTCTCGGGGTGAGGTAATCGTCAGCGCAAAGCGGCTAGCTCGCGCGCAAGGTTTTCGCGGGCTTGGCCGTCATATCTTGCGGCAAAGGCCGGATCGGGAAAGATCACTGGCCGCGCGGCGAACTGGCCGAGCACATGAGCGCGGCCGGCGCGATAGTCAGCGTCCGGCACGTGGATGAACTCCTGCCGGATCGCGGCGGCGTAAGCGTCGTAGCGCGCGGGCTCCGCGCCGAGAATGCTGAGGTCGATCGAGATCAAAATGGCGCCCAGGCGATCGTCGCCCTGGACGTCGTGTGTCTTTGTCAGGCGGATCAGGCGGGCTACTTCCGCTCCGATATCCTCGCGGACGTGCTGCTCGGCCAGCCGCGCGCTGAGCTCTTCATTGTCCGCGCGGGTCGGGTCGTAAACGACATCGTGCCACCAGATCGCCTCGGTCAGGATTTCGCGCTCGCGCTCCGAAAGATTGTCGACGCGCGCGAGCGCAGCGAGACAGTCTTCAACGTGCGTGAGGTTGTGATAGTGGCGGCCCGGCGCCTGTAGGCGGTGACAAGCTGGTCGCGGTTCATCGCAAGGCTCCGCGTCGGGCGCGCATTCGCGCGCCCCATCCAACAACCGCTACCGCATCGTGATCGCTAATCCGCTGAGATCGGCGTTCGCCATCAACCCGACCTGGTGCCCGGTCAATTCCAGCACCGCACCCTTCTGGTTGGTGAGCACGATCGCGCGTGCGCCGCGGCCGACCGCCAGGCCCGCGCCGGCTGCGCCGTAGACGCCGGCGACATCGGATGGGCGATAGATGTTGCTGACGCGGCCGCGCAGCACGGTCTTCGATCCGCCGAACACCAGGCCGTAGTCGAGCCCGCCGGTCGACAGCGGATAGCGTCGCCCGTGAAAATTCAGAACGCCGCTGCCGCCGGAGCCGCCGATGATCCATCCCGCCTTGTAGATCGTGAGTTGCACGAAACCTTCGTCGGCATGCGCGGCGGACGACAGCGTGACGCCGGCGAAGGCCGCTAACGCGAGCACGGTGGCGCGAACGGCGGATGGCATGTTCATGGATCGTATCTCCGGAGGGCTTGCAAATCGGAAAAGTGTCGGGCGGGCTTTGCGGTGCAGATTGAGTCGCAACTATCGGATTGTAGCCGATCGGCGCAAGGGGCAAAGCATAATCAGGCCCTGCGCGATGCTCTGTGTGCCGACCCGCGCCGCGCGCCCGACACAATTTCATCACGATTGCACGAACAAAAAATTGCGGCCCTGTGAACTGCATTACTGTCGCAGCAACCGTAACCCGCTATTTCGTGTCGGGTGAATTCCCTGACGGGCGGGACCTACAAACCAATCGGCGGGTCGTGAAGCGCGGGCGCCGCTGCCTTTCCAGCGAGGCAGCGGCGCGTTAGGCTTCAAGGCACCGAACCAGCCACGAGGTGTCCCATGCCCCCGATCCAGCATTTTGCGCCGCCCGCCGGCGTCAAGGCCCCGCCGCTATCCTTTGCCACGCGCACCGGCGACCTGTTGTTCATCTCGGGCATTCCGGGCTTTGACGACAAGGGCGCGCTGGCGGATGGTTTCGAGGCGCAGTTCGGCTTCGTCGTCGCCAATATCAAGCGCGTGCTCGACGAGGCCGGCGCGACGTTTCGCGATCTGGTCAAGGTCAACGTGCTGCTGACGCGCGCATCCGACGTCGCCACGATGAACGTGCTGTATGCGTCGGCGTTCGGGCCGGCGCCCTACCCCGCCCGCACCACCTGCGTGGTGCAGGCGCTGCCCGACCCGAAGATGCTGATCGAGATCGAAGCTGTTGCCTCACTGACGAAGGCGTAGAAAGCGTAGGGCGACTAGCGAAGCGTAATCCGCCATTCACGGCAAGGTCGGCGGATTACGCTACGCCAATCCGCCCTACGGAACATCTCACGGCTTCGGCATGGATTCCTTCAGTGTATTGCCGACGAAATCGGCGGCATGGCGATAGGCGGCATCGTTGTCGCCGCGGAACGTCACCGTTCGCCGCATCAACAGTTTCTCGGCTTCGAGGTCGAGCAACTGGATTTCGCCCCATTGCACCAGCGTGCTCATCTTGCGGATGCCGCCATAGACCACGAGTCGCGCGCCGGCCTTGCGCGCGGCGGCGATGAAGACGTCCTGCGACATGCTGGTGGCGGTGCAGGGGTGATCTGGGCATTCGATCGGCACCACGCGATAGCCGCCCTGCGCCGCGAGATTATCGCGCAGCAACGTGGCAAACGACGCCACTCGCGCCTGATGCTCAGCGCTCTGGTCCGTGACCTCGCCGGAAGTATCGAAATAATCGAAATCCGCAACCGCGACCGCGATCGGCGCGGCGGCCGGCGATCCGCTCGATGCAAGCGACAATGCGGCGAGCGCGCAGAGCATCGTCAGCACCGCGCCGGCGCCATTGCGCCGGCGTGAGACGCGCCATCCGGTTGCCGCTTGCATCATGCCTGGCCTCCTTCAACTCCGACGTCGGTATCGCCACGCTGCCGACCGGAGCAAATTGTAACCGACATGTGTAGGGTGGGCAAAGGCGCGCAGCGCCGTGCCCACCTTTCTTATGTCTTCGCGATGGTGGGCACGCTATCGCTTTGCCCACCCTACGAAATCGTCCCTCTTGTACAAGCGGGCGCGCTTGCTATCCTCTGGCAAAACCAAGCAAGAGGAAACGCGCCATGCCCCTTCTCCAAAATCACATCGCCGTCATCACCGGCGCAGGTTCCGGTATCGGGCGCGCCATTGCGAGCGGCTATGCACGGGAGGGCGCGCGGGTCGTGCTGCTCGACAGGGACGAGAACGCGGTAGCAGAAGCGGCAAAGGAAATCCGCGACGCCGGCGGCAATGCGGACAGCTTTGCGCTCGACGTCGCAAAACGCGAGGACTGCGTCGCGATGGCGGAGCAGATCGCCGATAAGGTCGGCCAGGTCTCGATCCTCGTCAACAATGCCGGCATCGTCCGCCGCAACGGCATGCTGGGCGCGGCAGAGGCCGTGATCAGCGACTGGGAAGACATTATCGCGATCAACCTCACCGGCGTCTTCAACGTGACGCATGCCTTTCTCGATCCCTTGCGCGCGAGCAAGGGGCGCATCGTCAACATCGGCTCGATCCAGTCCTTTGTGCATGTGCGCACGCCGAGCTCGCCGGCCTACACCGCCTCCAAGCACGGCGTGCTCGGCTTCACCAAGGCGCTCGCCGCCGAACTCGGCAAGGAAGGCGTCCGCGTCAATGCAATCGGCCCCGGCTTCATCGCAACGCCACTGAACGCCAATGCCCGCGCCAACAATCCGGAACTGGTGAAGACCTTCATGGATCACACGCCGCTGGGACGTGCCGGCACCGCGGAGGACATCGTCGGCCCCGCGATCTTCCTGGCGTCCGATCTGTCGGCTTACGTCTCCGGATCGATCGTGATGGTCGACGGCGGCTATCGGGCGGTGTGAGGTCATCATGTCCAATGCCCCGCATTTCGACATCGACGTCCCCGCCTTCTGGGCCGATCCCTATCCCGCGCTGGCGAAGATGCGGAAAGAGACGCCGATCGCGTTCGTGCCGCAGCTCGGCTCGACCGTGTTCACCCGGCGCGACGACATCTTTACCCAGGAGAAGCGCATCGACGTGTTCTCCTCGCATCAGCCGAACGGGCTGATGAACGTGCTGATGGGCCACAACATGATGCGCAAGGACGGCGAAGCGCACATGACGGAGCGGCAGGCGATGTTTCCCGCCGTCTCGCCGCGCACGGTGCGCGATACCTGGATCCGGCAATTCCAAGCCCATGCCGACCGCATCCTTGATGAGCTCGTGCCGCAAGGCTCCGCCGATCTCTGCAAGGCGTTCGCGCTGCCGCTGTCGGCCGAATGCTTAAAAGACGTCACCGGGCTGACCAACATGCGCTACCAGGACATGGACGCATGGTCGCAGGCGATGATCGATGGCATCGCCAACTATACCGGCAACAAGGAGGTCGAGGCGCGCTGCCATGCCGCGACCGCCGGCATTGATGCTGCGATCGACGACATGATTCCGGTGGTGAAGAAACACCCCAACACCTCGATCCTGAGCGTGCTGCTGGCATCAGGCCAGAACATGGAGAGCATCCGCGCCAACATCAAGCTCGCGATCTCCGGCGGCCAGAACGAGCCGCGCGATGCGATATCAGGCGCGACCTGGGCCTTGCTGACGCATCCCGATCAACTCGCGCTGGTGCGCGAGGGAAAAGCAAAGTGGATCGACGTGTTCGAGGAGTATGCGCGCTGGATCGCGCCGATCCAGATGTCGCCGCGCCGCGTCGCAAAACCGTGGACGTATCACGGCGTCGACTTCGAACCGGAGGACCGCGTGTTCTTCATGTTCGGATCGGCCAACCGCGACGAGGCCTGTTTCAACCACCCCGACCGTTTCGACATCACGCGCGATACGCAAAAAAGCATCGCCTTCGGCGCCGGCCCGCATTATTGCGCCGGCGCGTTCGCCTCGCGCGCCATGGTGGCCGACGTGGCGTTGCCGGGCCTGTTCGCGCGGCTGCAAGGCCTGCGGCTGGACGAGCGCGAACCAGTGCGGATCGGCGGGTGGGCGTTTCGGGGGTTGCTCAATCTTCCGGTGAAGTGGGATGCGAACTAGCGTCTCTCTGCCGCGCAGGCATCAATCGTGCGGCAAGAGCCGCATGCGGCGGAACGACCAATGCATCGCGCGGTACCAGAAATAGCCGGCCAGCGCGCCGCAAACCGAGAGAATGATGATATTGGCGGGATGATACTCGCCGCTCCACCACAACATTCCGCCGACCCAGAAGATCGTGAAGAAGATGGCGCCGAGCTTCAACCGCGTTGCCTGATCCATGATACCCCTCCGATGGATGGCACCATGAGCGCTGCGACCTCGCCGCACCGTGAGCAGCGTCACGCTGCGTCGAGGCTATGAACCCACAAAATCCAGAGTGGTTGGCGGACTTCCGCTTTGATGCGCGCTCCGGACTCACATCGGACATCGCGTGAGGTCCGAAAGGGCCAATAAGCGAACATGCAGTAACCGCATCTACAGGGGTCGGGTCTATAGACGTGCCGCTAAGTGAGGCGAGAGAATGAAAGCAGATAATCGGCTGGCGGTGTTTTGCCTGGTAGTGCTGTCCATCATCATTGCGGGCATCATGGTCGAGAAGTTTTGGGACTGTCGTCTCAAAGGAGGAGCGGAAGAGGCCTGCTTGTTCACGCCTGCTCCTTACACGCCACCATAGGGCGCCAACTGAGGCAGCCTAATCGTAGCCCTTGCCATTAGGTCTGCTGGAGCGAAGACCGCAATGGGTCAAAAGCGTCGTTTTCACCGTCTGACGAAGACTTCCGGTGTACCCCGGTGAACGGACATCGCCAGGGCCGGTCGGCATGTCTCAAAAGGGCCAATTCCAGACCTTGGCACTTGCAGACGAGAAAGTCTCAAAGGCGATCATCCTGAAATCACGCCTTGGGGCCAGGGTAGAAGCACGATCTTACCGCCGAGTCCGCCGGCATCGATGCGGGTGTGGGCCTCGCGCGCGGCCGCGAGAGGCAGACGGTCGATAACTACGGGATGGATAGCGCGGTCGCGAACAGCGTGACCATGTCAGCTTTGAAATCTTCTGGGTGCGCTGATCGGCGTGAGGTGATGTTGTAGAACACGGCGTGACGGCCGCCAAACAGACCGCTCAATGCGTTCCACAGTTTGAGCCGCGCCAAACCGAGTGCCGCTGACGCCAAGCCTGCGCCGCCAACTGCCATTGTCTGGGCACCGTAGCCGACGAGTAGGCCGCCGGGTGCGAGGCAAGCGAATGACCGCGCGAAATGCGCGCCGCCAATCGCATCGAAGGCTGCATCGACGCCGACCCCGCCCGCACGCCCTGCGGTGAGCCCGCGCACAGCCGCGACGAAGTCGCCGGCGCGATAGTCGATCGCCGTTGCGCCGAAGCGCTCTACCACAGCCATGTTGGTCGCCGAGCAAGTGCCAATCGCCTTCAGGCCGAGATGGCGCGCCAGATCGAGTAGCGCCGTGCCGACCGTGCCAGAGGCACCAATTACGAGGATAGTTGCTCCGCGCGGTAGGCGACCGTATCGGGTGAGCATTTGGTAGGCGGTGAGATAGGCCAGCGGGATGCACACGGCTTCGGCGGGATCGACGCCATCGGGGACCGGCACGAGAAAGCGCGCGGGGCGGATCGCATACTGTGCGTACCCACCGACGACACAGAGATCAGCAACCAACTGTCCGGTGAGCTGGGCAGGCACGCCGGGTCCGGCCTCTTCGACGACGCCGACAAGGTCGTAACCCGGGGTGAACGGCAGTGGCCCCTTGAAGTCTGGGTAACGGCCGCGCCGGATGAAGGTATCGGTGAAGCCGGTGCCGGCAGCGAGCACCTTGATGCGGACCTCGCCATGGCCGGGCTGGGGAATTGTCGGCTGTTCCGCCAGTTCTAGGACCTCGGGGCCGCCGAACCGAGCGATACGAATGTATTGCAACGCCATGCGTCGAATATAGCGACGGGTTGACCGCTTGTCGAACGTACATGTCCGTCATGGGTCAGTTGCGTCGTTCTGACGGCGCGCAGGCCACTTCCGGTCTACCTCAAAAAGCAGACATGTTTAGAGTCCGGAGGCACGTCTCAAAGGGGCCAATTCCAGACGCTCGGATTCAATGCAGGCACTACCGCTACCGCTTATACCGGTGATTAACCGGCGCAGGCCGAAAGTGCAGGTGATTGATTGCGATTCTTGAAAAGCAGAGCCTTGGCCGTGAAGAAAATCGGCGTCTTTCTTGTGTTCCTGCCTGCGGCAGTTGCGGCCGCCGCCTTGTTCGGCATGATACACGATCAGATTAGCTACTCCGTCTCGCCGGAATACTACACGAAGTTCAAGTTTATTCAGTTTCGAGTGATCGATCTTCACGTTCCTGATCGCATTCGCGTTGCAATCGTGGGTTTCCGCGCATCATGGTGGATGGGAATTCCATTGGGCATCCTCTGCGGCTGGCCGGCAAATGAGGCTGTCCGCGCGGCGTTCAGCAGGGCGACGCGACTTCCGAAATGTCATTCGCGTCGATGAGCCCACGCCCCTACCCGAACCGCGCCCGCGACCGCTCCCTCGCCTTCTCGGCCTCGACCTCGCGGTCGCGCGGCGGCGCGTTGGTCTGCAGCGAGGCGAGCAGACGCCGCGCGCTGTCGGAGACTTCGGAAACCGCGCGGTTGAACGCCTCGGCGTTCGCCTGCGAGGGCGAATTGAAGCCGGAGAGCTTGCGCACGAATTGCAGCGCGGAGGCATGGATCTCCGCGTGCGTGGCCGGGGGATCGAAATTGAACAGGGTCTTGATGTTACGGCACATGGTTCTCTCTTCTGCAGAGGTCTTCGATCAAGGACGAACGGCCGGTGCAAAATCCGACGGCTAGGCTTATTCTGTCATGAAACTAGCGGCGTGTTCACCCCTGTCGGAACCTGCAAGCAGCGAGTTCCCGATGCCCCACGTGATCTACAAGATCGTCGAACATGACGGCGGCTGGGCCTACACCGTCAACGGCGTGTTTTCCGAGCCGTTTCCGAACCGCGCCACGGCGCTGGCAGCCGCCCGGCGCGCGGCCGCCGAGCAGCGCGTGCCCGGGCGCACCGAGGTGATCGAATACGAAACCGATGATGGAAAATGGCGGTCGGAGACCGCCGCCGGCAATGACCGGCCGGAAACCGAAGTGGAAGGTTAGTGCATTGTTCGGCGGTCTGGTGTGCTAGGTTCCCCTGTCAAGCGGTCCGCAAAGACGGCCGCAGTTTTTGGGGAGACCATGATGAATTTTTCGCACGCCGCCTTTTCGGCCGCCGCATTGGCCCTGACCTCCATCACCGCCTTCGCCGCCGATTATCCCGCACCCAAGCAGGGCGACTGGATCGCCAAGAATTTCAAATTCCACACTGGCGAGACGATGCCGGAATTGCGGTTGCACTACACCACGATCGGCGAGCCGACCGGTCAGCCCGTGCTGGTGTTGCACGGCTCGGGCGGCTCGGCGGCCAGCATGCTGACGGCCGGATTCGGCGGGGAGTTGTTCGGCCCCGGCCAGCCGCTCGATGCCGCGAAATATTACATCATCATTCCGGATAGCGTCGGCCATGGCAAATCGTCAAAGCCTTCCGACGGCATGAAGACGGCGTTTCCGAAATACAATTACGAGGATATGGTCGACGCGCAGCATCGCCTGGTCACGGAAGGACTCGGCGTGAAGCACGTGCGGCTCGTGATCGGCAATTCGATGGGCGGCATGCACACCTGGATCTGGGGCGGCAAATATCCTGACTTCATGGACGCGCTGGTGCCGATGGCCTCGCAGCCGACCGAGATGGCGGCGCGCAACTGGATGCTGCGGCGGATGATGCTGGAGACCATCAAGAACGATCCCGATTACAATCGCGGCAATTACATCACCCAGCCGCGCATGATGAAGTACGCCATCAACGCCTTCGGCATTGCGACCGGCGGCGGCACGCTGGCCTATCAGGCGCTGGCGCCGACGGCGGCGAAGGCCGACAAGATGGTCGACGACCGGCTGGCAACCGCTGTTACCGCCGATGCCAATGACTTCATCTACCAGTGGGAAGCCTCGCACGATTACAATCCGGCGCCTTCGCTCGAGAAGATCGAGGCCACGCTGCTCTTGATCAATGCCGCCGACGACGAGCGCAATCCGCCGGAAACCGGCGTCACCGAGGCAGCGATGAAGCGCGTCAAGAACGGACGCCTGTTCCTGATCCCGGCCTCCAGCGAGACGCGCGGCCATCTCACCACCGGCAATGCGAAGTTCTACAAGAAGGAGCTGCAGGAGTTGCTGCAGAGCGCGCCGCAACGGGCGATGTAAGCCTGGGCCTTTGGAAAGGGCACAATCCGCGCGCCACAAGAAGCCATGATTTCGCACCGCATCAAGTCTGCTTCGCTCACATCGCTCATTATTTGAGCGTGCATCGACAAGCGGGCTCCGCTTGAATTGTCCTCAGATTACGAATCGTGAGCGGCATGCGCCGTCGCGAGGAAGAGGCAACGCAGCGGAGGATCGGATGCGAAGGCTTGCGCCATTCGGCTTGCTCGTCTGCCTTTCGGTGCTGGCCGGCGCAGCACTCGCTGTCGACAGGGGCCAGTACGACCACGTGCCGCCGGATATCCGCGCCTGGTTCAAGAGCGTGATCGCGCCGAACGGCGTGCCATGCTGCGATGAGTCGGACGGGCATCGCACCAGCTACGACGTTCGCGACGGGGCCTATTGGGTGCCGATCGAGGGCCAATGGATGCAGGTGCCCGAGCGCGCGGTCATTCGCGACCAGGGCAACCCGGTCGGCGAAGCCGTGGTGTGGTACGTGCACCACCGCGGCAGCATCATCATTAGCTGCTTCGTGCCGGCGGACGCGGTCTAGTCCAAGATGACGGTGGCACCGGCGGATGATAATCTGAAGGAAAATCGAAAGGAGCCGCCCTTGTCCGATCTTGCCCCTGGCGACCTCGCCACGATCTATCCCGCTCCCACGCCGCGCGTGGTCGCCAAGGCGCGGCCGGAGATCGACGCGCATGCGAAAAAATTCATCGGCATGTCGCCGTTCTGTGTGCTCGCCACCTCAGGTTCGGACGGCAGCGTCGATGCATCGCCGCGTGGCGGCAATCCCGGCTTCGTCCATGTCGCGGGACCGAACCTGCTCTTGATGCCGGATCGCTCGGGCAACAACCGCATCGACAGCTTTCGCAACATCGTCGAGGGCTCGGGCTTCGTACAGTTGATCTTCTTCGTGCCCGGGATCGACGAGACGCTGCGCGTCGGCGGCAAGGGCAAGCTATCCGTCGATCCGGAGCTGATGGCGTCGATGATCGAATTCGGCAAGCCGCCGCGCGCGGTGCTGCATATCGACGTGAGGGAAGCCTATTTCCACTGTGGCAAGGCGCTGATGCGCTCGAAACTGTGGGCGGCCACGCAGGTCGAACGCTCGGTGATGCCGAGCATCGGCGAAGTGATCCACGACCAGACCGGACTTGGCGAGCGCGAAAGCCAGGCGGAGATCTACGAGCGCTACAAGACGCAGTTGTAGGATTGTCTCGGCAGGATCCTGATCACCCCCCTGGAGGGGTCCGGACGAGCGAAGCTCGCTCGGGGGTCGGCGCTCATGAAATGAGCGGCGGGGTGGGGTGACGGTCTCTCCGCTCGATCAGCCCCCGAGTGGAGAGACCGTCACCCCGCCCCGTCTTGCATTCGCTTCGCTCATACGAGCCGCCCCTCCCGCTCCAAGGGGAGGGTAAGAAAGTCAGTCCCCGTTCTCGAGGCCGCCGACGTGCTTCTGGGTGTAGAGCTCAAGCCCGATGCGCTGGATCAGGTCAAGCTGGGTTTCGAGGAAGTCGATGTGATGTTCCTCGTCCTTCATCACGGTCTCGAACAAGTCGCGCGAGACGTAATCCTTCACGCCATGGCAGTAGGTCGCCGCTTCCTGATAGAGCGTGCGCGCGGTCATCTCAGTTGCGAGATCGCATTCGATGATTTCCCTGACGTTCTGGCCGATCCGGAGCGGATCGAGCACCTGCATGTTGGGAAAGCCGTCGAGGAACAGGATCCGGTCGGTGAACTTGTCTGCGTGCTCCATCTCCTCGATGGATTCCTTGCGCCAGACCTTGGCAAAATCCAAAAGGCCCCAATTGTTCAGGAGCCGGTAGTGCAGCCAGTACTGGTTGATCGCGGTGAGCTCGCTGCGCAGGCCCTTGTTGAGATAGTCGATGACCTTGGGATCGCCCTGCATGGGTCCACTCCAATTTCCTCAGGCCGACACGGCCTGACACTGTATTTAGAACGCTTCTAAATCAGTTTGGAGCCAAGAGCAACTGTTCCGCGCAAAAATGCGGCGGGAACCGGGGAAATCGGGGAAATTCGAAGGGATTTCAGACGGATTTCAGCAGGCCGCGAGGGCGAAGGCCGGAGCGGTTTCCTGCGCCGGCTCGTCGTTGGCGGCCTGGCGCGTGTGTGGGCAACCGGAGCAGCACTCCTTGGCGCAGGCGCCGAGCGCTTCATCGATGATGGTCTTGATGGTGCGCGCGCAGCGGCCGCATTCGGCGCTGCAGCCGAGGCAACCGTAAATCTGCTTGGGATTTCGCGGCAGGTCCGAAGCTGCAGTCACAGCATTACGGACATCGTGGTCGCTCAGGACGTTGCAGGAACAGACGATCATGAAACCGGTAGAACCCTTGGTGATGCCTGCTCATCGATATGGAAGAGAGCTGCGAGATGCAAAAGGAAAAGCCGCATTTTCAAGCAATTCCAAACTGATGCCGGGGAAATACTGGAATGAATCTAAAAGGCGGTGTTGCGGTAGATCAAATGGGCGCTGATCTCCCGATGGTTCCGGCATCAGTCGCCGCCACTGCTGCCGCCGCCTCCGCTCAGCGCCCGCCAGCATGAATACCGTGATTCCGCTCCTCGTCGCCGTGTCCTGCGTTCAAGGAAAAAGAAGAACATTTCGGTGTCTTCGCATCGTGACCTGCCTCACTTCCCGTTTCGTCGCCCCCGCCCTGCGCGGCCGTTCATTGATCATTCAAGCGAAATGTGGAACTTTTGCCGGGACGGAACTTAACGTCGTTTGCTCCACGAGAAAGGTGAGGCCATGAAGAAGACATTGATGGCGCTCGGCGCCGCCGCCGCGTTGGCCGTTTCGGCCGTGGCTGTTCCCGCTCCCGCCCAGGCGCAGCGCGGCGTTGCGGCGGGCGTCGCCGCCGGATTGATCGGCGGCGCCATTGTCGGCGGCGCGATTGCTTCGCAGAACGGCTACTATTACGGCCCGGGCTATTATGAGCCCGGTTATGGCGGCCCGGCCTATGTCGTCGATCCCGGCTACGGCGAGTCCTGCATCTGGCAGCGACAGCGGTTCTGGGATGGCTATGGCTGGCGGGTCCGCAACGTCAGGGTCTGCGACTAGAGCCGCTTCGCTCGAAAACGCTCGAGCTGCCGTTCATCTTCATTAAATTGCACCCGACACCCCGGAAAAGGCAGTGCTTTTCCGGGGTGCATGCGATTTCCGGCCCGAAAAAGACCGCTTTTTTCGACGACCGTTTGAAGACGTTTACTTTCGATTGACCCATGTGCGCTTTTTTAGCGGAGCGGCAGTTCGAAACAGCGTGTGAGTCATCCCCTAAACCCGGCGCCCGAAGGCGTCACTCCAGGAGAGCCCAGGACATGAAGAAGACATTTGCTGCCTTCGTCGCGGTCGCAACGATTGCCGGTTCGCTTGCCTCGACGCCCGCGAGCGCACAGCGTGGCGTTGCCGCAGGTGTGGCGGCCGGCTTGCTCGGCGGCGCGATCATCGGTGGCGCGATCGCCTCCAGCCGCCCGGCTTACGGCGGTCCGGTGTATGTGGAAGAGGCGCCCTATCCGGCGTGCCGCATGGTTCGCGAGCGCTTCTGGGATGGCTACGACTGGCGCTATCGCCGCGTCGAGGTCTGCCACTGATCTGACATCAACGCGATCTGCGCGCGTTGATCAAGGCCCGGCCGATATCTCGGCCGGGCTTTTTGTTTTCGCCACAGAAATCCGGATGTTTGCTCACCCTCCCCTGGAGGGGTCCGAGACGAGCAAAGCTCGCTCGGGGGTCGACGCTCATGAAATGAGCGGCGGGGTGGGGTGACGGTCTCTCCGCGTCCAACAGTGCCCGAGTGGAGAGATCACCCCACCCCGTCTCGCATGTCGCTTCGCTCCACACGAGCCGACCCTCCCCCTCCGGGCCCTCCAGGGGAGGGTGACTATCGCCCCGCGCTCATCGAACGCAGCACCGCTTCGCTCGGCCAGCAATCGACCTTGAGGCCCGCCGACTTCTGATACGCGCCCAATGCCGCACGGGTCTGCATGCCCGCCTTGCCGTCGAGCTTGTCCTTGTAGAGACCGATGCGCGTCAAATGACGCTGCATGGCCTCGACATCGGCGGAGCGCAACTGCGTCGAGGCCGACCACGGGGTTGCGAACGGTAGCGGGCTCGTCATGCGGTCAGCGAGATGGCCGACGAACAGCACATACAGATCGGAGAAATTGTATTCCTTGATGACGAAATAGTTCTTCGTCGTGAGGAACGACGGGCCGTAGATGCCCTCCACCTGTAATAGCGAGGCCGGCTGCGCCTGTTCGGCCGCACTCAGCCTTTGTCCGCGCACCGGCACAAAGCCGGCGCGCAGCCACTCGGCGATCGGCTTCGTCACCTCGGGCACGCCCATGGTGCAATCGGCATTGGCGGGCGCCTTGACCTCATAGGCCCAGCGCACGCCCGCCTGCCAGCCCTTGTTGACGAGCTGCTGCGCGGCGGACGCCAGCGCGTCCGGCACGGAATTCCAGATGTCGACACGACCGTCGCCGTCAAGATCGATGCCGTGCTTGTAGTATTCGGACGGCAGGAACTGGGTGAGGCCGGTGGCGCCGGCCCAGGACGAGCGGAAATCCTTGCGCGCCACCGCGCCCTCGCCGAGAAGTTTGAGCGCCTGAATGAACTCGGTGCGATACTGATCCTTGCGCCGGCCGACATAAGCCTGCGTCGCGACCACGCGGAGCATATCGTAAGGCAACCGGTAGCGGCCGAAATCAGTCTCGCGGCCCCAGATCGCGAGCACGATGGATGCAGGAACGCCAAAACGCTTTTCGATCTCGGTGAGAGCGGCGCGATGCTTCTGCATCAGCTTTTGCCCCTCGGCCGCCAGCCGCGCGATCGAAGCCTCCTTCACGTAGTCGGCTGGGACCTGCACGAACTCGGCCTGCGCCGGCGCGCCGGTGGGGGGCCGCCCAGGCAGCAGCAGGTCGGGCAATTTGTAGTCGGGCTCTAGTCCTTGCGTCTCGCGATCGAACGTCGCGCGCGACACGCCGGCCGCCTGCGCCTCCGGCCATAGCGAGGCGACGAACTGGGTGAAGGCGGCGTCGGCGGAGAACGCCGGTTGCGCCGCGCCGAGCGTCACCGCAGTCACTATCAGAACTGCGGCAGCCGCCCTCGTTCGCAAAGCTGAAAATCCGATGATCGACAGGCCGCCCATCAATGCGAAGTGGCGCGCTTTGCTTCGTCGATAGCCATGTTCGACACCCGGTCGACATAGGCAATGCCGATGGCCGACAGAATGAAGACCGTGTGAATGATGGTCTGCCACATGACGCCGGTTTCGGTGTAGACGCTTTTTCCCGACGCCAGTGCACCGGCCTCGATGAAGGTCCGCAAGAGATGGATCGAGGAGATGCCGATGATCGCCATCGCCAGCTTGATCTTGAGCACGCTGGCGTTGACGTGACTGAGCCATTCCGGCTCATCGGGATGGCCCTGCAGGTTGAGACGGGAGACGAAGGTCTCATAACCGCCGACGATCACCATCACCAGCAGGTTCGAGATCATGACGACGTCGATCAGGCCCAGCACCGCCAGCATGATCTGCTGCTCGCTGAAATCGAAGGCATGGGCGAACAGATGCCACAGCTCCTTCAGAAACAGCACGACATAGACGCCTTGCGCCACGATCAGGCCGACGTAAAGCGGCAATTGCAGCCACCGCGAGCCGAAGATCAGCATCGGAACAGGGCGCAATGCCTTCCCCTTACCTTTCGGCGGCAAGGGTGTTTCGGGGGTAAGGGACATCAGAGGTGGCTCGCTGGAGGATTGGAACTGCGGAATGAAGCCTATATCTACGCACTGTCACCGCCGTGTGAAGCGACAACTGGCCGCAGCACAAGCGGGACACTAATCATGCAAACGCCCGATTGGTTCACCTCGTCAGCTTCTTGTACTTCACGCGGTGCGGAATGATGCTGTCCTGGCCGAGCCGGCGCATCTTGTCCTTTTCGTAATCCTGGAAGTTGCCTTCGAACCATTCGACATGGCTGTCGCCTTCGAAGGACAGGATGTGGGTGGCGATGCGGTCGAGGAACCAGCGATCGTGGCTGATGATGACGGCGCAGCCGGCGAAATCCTCCAGCGCCTCTTCCAGCGCGCGCAGCGTATCGACGTCGAGGTCGTTGGTCGGTTCGTCGAGCAGCAGCACGTTGGCGCCTGATTTGAGCATCTTGGCCAGATGCACGCGGTTACGCTCACCGCCCGACAGCGCGCCGACTTTCTTCTGCTGGTCGGCGCCCTTGAAATTGAACGACGAGCAATAGCCGCGCGAATTGACCTCGCGCTTGCCGAGCAGGATCAGTTCGTTGCCGCCGGAAATCTCTTCCCACACCGTCTTCTTGCCGTCGAGATCGTCGCGCGACTGGTCGACGTAGCCGAGGTGGACGCTCTCGCCGACGGTGATGGTGCCCTTGTCAGGCTCTTCCTGCCCGGTGATCATGCGGAACAGCGTGGTCTTGCCGGCGCCGTTGGGGCCGATCACGCCGACGATGCCGCCCGGCGGCAGCTTGAAGGTGAGATCGTCGATCAGCACGCGGTCGCCGAACCCCTTGGTGAGCCCTTCGAAATCGACCACGTTCTGGCCGAGGCGCTCGGCCACGGGAATGGTGATCTGCGCGGTCTGAGTCTGCTTCTCGCTCGCCTGCTTGAGCAACTCCTCATAGCGCTGATAGCGCGCCTTGGACTTGGCCTGGCGTGCCTTCGGTGAGGACGCGATCCATTCCTGCTCGCGGGCCAGCGTCTTCTGGTGCGCGGCCTCCTCGCGGCCCTCCTGCTCGAGGCGCTTCTGCTTCTGCACCAGCCAGGACGAATAATTGCCCTCGTAGGGAATGCCACGGCCGCGGTCGAGCTCGAGGATCCAGCCCGTGACGTTGTCGAGGAAGTAGCGGTCGTGGGTCACGATCAGGATCGCGCCGGGATAATTGCGCAGGTGGCCTTCCAGCCACGACACCGACTCGGCATCGAGGTGGTTGGTCGGCTCGTCCAGCAGCAAGAGGTCCGGCTGATCGAGCAGCAATTTGCACAGCGCGACGCGGCGGCGCTCGCCGCCGGAGAGTTTTGTCACGTCGGAATCGTCGGGCGGGCAGCGCAGCGCGTCCATCGCCTGGTCGACCTTGCTGTCGAGATCCCAGAGACTCGCGGCCTCGATCTCGTCTTGCAATTTGGTCATCTCATCGGCGGTTTCGTCCGAATAGTTCATCGCCAGCTCGTTGTAGCGTTCGAGGATCGCCTTCTTCTTGGCGACGCCCAGCATGACGTTCTCGCGGACGGTAAGCGCAGGGTCCAGGTGCGGCTCCTGCTCGAGGTAGCCGACGCGGGCGCCCTCGGCGACCCAGGCCTCGCCGGTATATTCCTTGTCGAGACCAGCCATAATCTTGAGCAGGGTCGACTTACCGGAACCGTTGACGCCGAGCACGCCGATCTTGGCGTCCGGGTAGAAGCTCAGATGGATGTTATCGAGCACCTTTCGGGTCGGGTAGCTCTTGGTCAGACCCTGCATGAAATAGATGAATTGGCGAGCCATCGCGATCCTTGGAATCGTTGGATTTTACGGAAATTTGCTGCCGCTGATGTAGCGGCGCGGCCCCCAAAGGGCAACCGCGGCGGGGCGTTTTCCATCCGTTCACCACGGATGAATACGGGATCGTCACCATGTCCGCCGAGATCTCGACAATTGAAACTATCTTTTAATAAAATCAGGCGAAAACTCGTTTTCAGCGCCGAAAAAGGCGTCTTGAAAACAAGGGCCCGCGTCATGGCTACGATCGGTTCGGCATCCCTTTCCGCCCCGGCACATGTAGGCGCCGGACTGGCAAAACCTTTGGCAGAACTCCGCGCTTTCTGGCGCCAGTTCGTGGCCAGGGCGTTCAACCCCTACCGCCCGGAACTGCACTATATGCGTGGTCCGGGACCGGCCTGGCGCGCCAAGCATCCCGGCCATTCGAACTGAGATTTCCTGGTTCTTGAGCCTGCCCTGCATTTGAGCCTGCCCTGCATTTGAGCCTGCCCTGCGTTTAGTCCGCTTGCGCCGCTACCGATTGCGCGCAACCATGGCGACCTTTCCGACGGCGTTTCCCGCCGTCATCCTCGCCATCAACGGACCTCTCAAATGACGCGGCTGCGCTGTGCAATCCTCGACGACTATCTCAATGTGGCGCTTAAGGTCGCCGACTGGTCCAAGGTCACCGACCGCGTCGACATCACGGTATTCAACCAGCCGTTTGCCACGGCCGAAGCCGCGGCCGCCGCGCTCAAGGATTTCGAGATCATCTGTGCGATGCGCGAGCGCACCCCGTTCCCGCGCACCATGTTTGCAGGCCTGCCCAACCTAAAACTCCTGATCACCTCGGGCCTGCGCAATGCCGCCATCGATATGGAGGCCGCCAAGGACCATAAGGTGGTGCTGTGCGGCACGAAATGGGGCCGCGACCCGACGGCGCCGCTGACCATGGGCCTGATCCTGGAGCTGACCCGCAATATCGGCCGCGAAAACGCCCGCATGCATGCCGGCGAGCCGTTGCAGGCACATGTCGGCATGGAGATCGAGGGTCGCACGCTCGGGGTGATCGGCCTCGGCAAGCTCGGCACCAAAGTATCGAAGCTGGCGCAGGCCTTCGGCATGAACGTTATCGCCTGGAGCCAGAACCTGACTGCTGAAAAGTGCAAGGAAGTCGGCGTCAGTTATGTGAGCAAGGAAGAGCTGTTCTCGACCGCCGACATCGTCACCATCCATGTGGTGCTGAGCCAGCGCACGCGCGGGCTGGTCGGACGCGATGACCTCGCGCGGATGAAACCGACCGCCTATCTCGTCAACACCGCGCGCGGGCCGATCGTCGACGAAGACGCGCTGTTGGAAGCGCTGACGCAAAAGAAGATCGCGGGCGCCGGCATCGACGTGTTCTCGGTCGAGCCGCTGCCGGTCGACCATCCCTTCCGCAAGCTCGACAATATCGTGCTGACGCCGCATCTCGGCTACGTCACCGAGGACAGTTTTCGAAACCACTATCAGCAGATGGTGGAAGGCATCGACGCCTGGTTCAACGGCGAGCCGAAGCAGCGGCTGGCCTGAGAATGGCCGATCTCGCTCCCAACCAAAAACATCGAAAACAACCCCATGCAAAGTAGCAGGCAGCCGCTGGCATCGAGACTCCGAGCGTCCGCTTGCGGGGGAGGTCGGCGCGGAGCGCCGGGTGGGGGCTCTCTCCACTCGGGCAGTATCGCCCGCGGAGACACCCCCACCCGAGCCCTCCCCCGCAAGCGGGAGAGGGAGCGCACCTTCTGCGTGGTCGCAGTCAAATCTAAGTTCACCAAGCTTTAGTCACGCTTACGCTGCGTGCTGCGTGGTTGCGCCGCTGGCGACCTCTGCAAATCCCTGACGCCACGACGGATGCGCCGGCTGCCAGCCTAGCTCCCGCCTGGCCTTGGCGTTGGAGCTTGCCTGCACCTCGGTCATCATGGAAACCAGGTGCTCGCCGGCGAACAACCGGCCGAGCCAAGCCGGCACGCGAATCGGCGGCCTGGCTCCGACCAGCGTGGCAAGCGCAGGCAGCCACTCGCCGACCGGCGCAGGGTCGTCGTCGACGATGCTGTAGATTTCGCCTGATATGCCGCGCTCGATGGCAGCGACGGTAGCGGACGCCGCATCATCGACATGGATGAACGACCACCTTCCGCCACCGCCGCCGATCAGCGGCACGCGGCGGCGCTGCACCTGTGCGATCATCGCGCGTGAGAGCATGCCGGTGTCGGGGCCATAGAACGATCCATATCGCAGGACGATCCCTTCGAGATTCGCCGAGCTGGTGACGGCGTCCTCCAGATACTGAATCGCGTCCAGCGTGCGGCGCAGTTGTTCCGGCGGATCGAAATCGAGCGGATCGGCCTCCGTCTTGATCGGGTCGCCGCTGCGGCCGTAGGTCCAGCCGCAGAAGCTCTGGGCGATGAGGCGCTTCACGCCGGCCCCACGGGCAGCCGCCAACAGAAAATCGGTGCCCTGCGTGCGCAATCGATTGGTGCTGGCGAACGCACGATCGAAATGTCTGAGATCCGTGACCCCGGCAAGATCGGTCATCTGGTCGATGATGACATCCGGCTTCGCTGCAAGCACTGCGGCGCGAATGGCCGACGCGTCGAGCCCATCGGCGATAGCAGGTTCCGCGCCCATCCGTCTGATGATCGCGGCCTTCGCCGCCGTTCGCGTCGTGCCAACGACGGAATGACCGGCCGCAATCAGGGCGGCAACGAGTGGACGGCCCACAGCGCCAGTGGCGCCTGCAACAAAGATCCGCATGGCAAATCCTCCTGCTGCTGCCCCACAATTATGGCCGGCAGGTAGTCGAAGGAAATGTGAATTCAAGCGCGCGAATGTGGCTGAAGGCCCCTGTCCATCCGGACTTGTTCCGCAAGGCCAAGCCGCATCGCGCGCGGATCGACAACAAAAAGGCGCGCCGTGGGCGCGCCTTCGAAACGTCGTTGTGACTGAGACTCTTACCGAATCGTGACCGGCGCGGGCAGCGGCGGCACCACCGCCGGCTGCGCACTGGGAGCGGGCGCCAGTTGGGCCTGTGCCGGACGGGGGGCTGCTGCGGCTGCCGGGCCGGCGGCGGGCGGCGGAGCGGCTGACGCGCTAGCGGTATTGGCGGGCGGGGGGCCACCGGGCATCACCACCACGCGGGTACCGACCTTGGCGCGCTCGAACAGGTCGGAGACGTCCTCGTTCAGCATGCCGATACAGCCCGAGGAGACGAACTTGCCGATCGTCGAAGGCTGGTTGGTACCGTGAATGCGGTAGATGGTCGAACCCAGATACATTGCACGTGCGCCGAGCGGATTGCCGGGGCCGCCGGCCATGAAGCGCGGCAGATAGGGCTGGCGCTCGATCATCTCGGTCGGCGGATGCCAGTCCGGCCACTCGGCCTTGCGGCTGATCTTCTGCACGCCGTTCCAGGTGAAGCCGTCGCGGCCGACGCGGACGCCGTAGCGAATCGCACGTCCGCCACCGAGCACGTAGTAGAGGTGGGTATTGGCGGTATCGACGACGATGGTGCCCGCGGGCTCCTTGGTCGTGAAGGCCACTTCCTGGCGGCGCAGGTGCGGCGGAAGCTGCGCAGGGCCGACTTCCGGCTGCTCTTCCGGCGGCAGCGCGGCGAGTTGCACCGGCTTGCCATCAGCCCCAACGGCGGGTTGCTGCGACTGCGGGAGCGCGCCAGTGGCGGCGGGCGCGGCCGCCGGTGCAGCGCCGATGGCCCCCGGCGGGCGCAGGCCGGCGCGGTCGTCGTTCGGATAGACGATACCGGCGCCGGGAATGCGGCTATCGCCGCGGTCCGAATAGACCGGCTGCTGCGCACCGGGCGGGCGGTCCGCATAGATGACCGGCGGCGGACCGGCCGGGCGGCCGTAACGCGGATCGTCGGGCGAAAGGATCGGGCCCGTCGGCGTCGCGGCGCCACGGTCCGAATAGGCCGGGCCAGCGGCCGGCCGGCCATAGCGCGGGTCGTCCGGAGAAAGGATGGGGCCGGTGGGCACCGGGGCGCCGCGCTCCGAATAGACCGGGGCGGGCGCCGGGCGGCCATAACGGGGATCGCTGGGCGACAGCACCGGGCCGGGCGGCGGCAACGCAGCCGAACTCGGCGCGTTCGGCGCCTCGTCGTCTTCCAGTGCGTCGAAATCAGGGTCGCCGGGGCGGCGATCGTCAACCGCATAGCCACCGGGCACGTACGGTCCCGGAGCTGTCGAATAGGTCTGGCCGGGAGCTGACGGATAGCTCTGCGCATGGGCGAGCGAAGTTCCCGCCATGCCAGCGGCAATGGCGGCACAAATCGTCAAAATGCGGTTGTTCATCATCGCCTTTGTATAGACCCCAAGCCCCACCGGACGGTTAACGGCAGATGACGGAAGATCGCGGCGCATTCAAGACAAATCCTCGAAATTCGGCCCAAGCCAGTCATTTGTGATCGCAGCCAAGCTGCGGCAAAGATGCCTCAGGACGGCGGAAATCGCCATCGGCGGGTGGTGCGCGACGTCGAACCGCAGATTTTGTAACGAAAAGCCGCCCGGCATTGAGATATTCTCAAATCGGCCTGATTCGCGTGCACCCCCCACCCCGCCGCATCCGGCCCGCACAGTGGTCACCGCGTTCCCTTGGCAAGCAATAACCCTTCAGAGATCAAGGAGGGTGGAACCCTGGTCCATGCTTCCCGGCTTTCGTTTCTTGTTCATCGCTATCGTGCTGTCGATGTCGATCCTGGTTTTTGGTCTTGGCGCTGCCGCCCTGTTGCGGGCCGCGCATGAGGAATTTGCCAATCTTCCCTCGCGACGGGCGGCGCCCGAGCCAATGTTCGCCCGCCAGATTGACGAGCAGCCGCCGACGCTGGCGCTGCTGCGCATCGACACGCCAGTCGTGCAGAACCCCACGGAGAGTGTTCCGGCCGCCACCGCTCCGGAAGCAACCGCGGACACCCCGGCACCGCCGACTGCGGACGCCAGTCCGGCTGAGCCCCAGAAACTGGCAGTGCTGAAGCCGGCAGAACCGATGCAAGTCGAAGTCGCCAAGGAAGTTGCAAAGGATGCCGCCAGGCCGGAACCTCTCGCGCGAGAGGCAAGCGCGGAGACCCCGCCCGCTCCGGCTCCCGCAGCCGAAGCTCCCGCTACCAATACGGAACTGAAGCTCGCCGCCATCCTGGAGACGCCCGGACCTTCAGCCGTGGCGACCCCGTCGTCCCCGGCCGAGCCGGCGACGGAGGCAGCTTCACCTGAAGGCAGCCTCGCTGCGACCCGGATCGCGACGCTCGGCGGTCCAGCCGTCCTCATCGATGAAAAGACATCGGCCACGGAAGCGAAGCCGGATCGCAGCGCAATCAAGAAGCAGGCTGCACAGCGGGCCCGGGAAAAGCGGCGAATTGCGGCGGCGCGCCGCGCACGTCTGGCACGTGAGGCAGCGCTGACTCTGCAGCAGCAGCAACCCAATCCGTTCTTTCCGCTCCCGATGACGAGCGCGACGAGGTAGCGTCCAAAATTTGAGGATCAGGCCGGGCCGGTCGCAACCGGGGGACCGTCGGTTGCGCCCCACTCCGTCCACGAGCCGTCATACAGCGCCGGGTTCTCGACGCCGAGACGATAAAGCGCCAGCGTCAGCACGGCGGCGCTGACGCCGGATCCGCAGCTCGTCACGATCGGTACATCGAGCTTCACGCCGGCGCCTGAGAACGCCGCCCGCAACTCATCGAGCGGCTTCATCGTCCCGGTCGCGGCATCGAACAAATTGTTGTAGGGCAGGCTGAGGCTACCCGGGATGTGCCCGGAGCGAAGTCCTGGCCGCGGCTCGGCAACCTTGCCCTGATAGCGTTCATTGGCGCGCGCATCGATCACCTGCTCGGCGCGGGTCGCGAGGTTTTCGACCAATTGCTGCATGCTGCGCGTGCGCCGCGCATCGAACGTCGCCTTGAACGTCGAAGGCTTCGGCGTCACCTGCCCGCTCTCGACCTTGCGGCCTTCCGCGACCCACTTCTTCAGGCCGCCATCGAGCACGCGCACGTCCTTGCCGAACGACAGAAACATCCACCACACCCGGGGTGCAGCGACCCAGCCGCCGGAATCATAGACCACGACGGTGTCGTCATTGCCGATCCCAAGCGCGCCGACGTCACGACCGAATTGCTCGGCGGGAGGAAACATGTGCGGCAGCGGATTGGAATGGTCGGACACCGCATCGACGTCAAAGAACACCGCGCCCGGAATATGCGCGGCGAGATAGTCGTCTTTCGGCAACGGCATCACGCCCGGCATCTTGAACGTGGCGTCGACGATTTTGACGTTGGGATCGTTCAGGTGCGCGGCGAGCCATTCGGTGGAGACGAGCGGGTCAGTGGTGGTGGGCATGGAATTGAAGTCTCCGGCATTTGCTGAGATCGTCATTGCCGGGCTTGACCCGGCAATCCATCGTTCTTCGGAACGATTCACTTCAGGGTGGACACGCGGGGTCAAGCCCGCGTGTGACGAGCTGCCCTATTTCTTCTTCGGCTCCCATTTCTCGACCGGACCGCCAGCGTCGCGCCAGGCGGCGAAGCCGCCACCCATATGCGCAACCGGCTTCAGGCCCATGTCCTGCGCGGTCTTGGCCGCGAGCGCCGAGCGCATGCCGCCGGCGCAATGGAAGATGAACTTCTTGTCCTCCTGGAAGATCGGCTTGGCATAGGGGCTTTGCGGATCGATCCAGAATTCCAGCATGCCGCGGGTGCAGGAGAACGCGCCGGGAATCTTGCCTTCGCGTTCGATCTCGCGGGGATCGCGGATATCGACGATCACGACGTTGGGATCCTGCGCCGCCTTGATGGCCTCAGTGGCGCTGACAGTCTCGATCTCGGCATTGGCTTCGTCGATCAGGGATTTGATACCGCGGTGAATGGTCTGGGGCATTTGTCACCTCTTTATGCTTGTGCCTGCCCTCGCGTGTCCCGGACGCGGCGCGGCACGGAGTGACGCGACGCAGAGCCGGGACCTACATCGCGGCCAACCGATGGGCCCCGGCTCTGCAGCGCACCGCTGGCGCGCTGCAGAGCCGGGGCGCGAAAGCCGTTACCGCACCAATTCCTTCATCGCGGCCTCTAAGCCTTCGATCGTGATCGGATACATCCGATCCGAAAGCAGCCGGCGGATGATGGTGGTGGATTCCGAATAGTCCCAGTGTTTCTGCGCCACCGGATTGAGCCACACCGTATGCGGATAGGTGCGCGTGATGCGCTCCAGCCAGACCGCCCCGGCTTCCTCGTTCACATGCTCGACCGAGCCGCCCGGCACCATGATCTCATACGGTGACATCGAGGCGTCGCCGACGAACACCACCTTGTAGTCGTGCGGATATTTGTGCAGCACGTCCCAGGTCGGCGTGCGGTCGGTGAAGCGACGCTTGTTCTGCTTCCACACGCCTTCATAGAGGCAGTTGTGGAAGTAAAAATATTCCATGTGCTTGAACTCGGATTTCGCGGCCGAGAACAACTCCTCGACCTGCTCGATATGGGAATCCATCGAGCCGCCGATGTCGAAGAACACCAAAACCTTCACCGCGTTGCGCCGCTCGGGGCGCATGTGCACGTCGAGATAGCCGTGGTTGGCGGTCTCCCTGATCGTGGTATCCAAATCGAGTTCGTCGGGCGCGCCGGTACGGGCGAATTTGCGCAGACGGCGCAGCGCGATCTTGATGTTGCGGATGCCGAGCTCGACATTGCCGTCGAGGTCTTTGAACTCGCGCTTGTCCCACACCTTCACGGCGCGGTTGTTGCGGTTCTTCTCCTGCCCGATTCTGACGCCTTCGGGATTGTAGCCATGGGCGCCGAACGGCGAGGTGCCGGCGGTGCCGATCCACTTGTTGCCGCCCTGATGGCGGCCCTGCTGTTCCTTCAGGCGCTGGCGAAGCGTCTCCATGAGCTTGTCCCAGCCCATCGCCTCGATCTGCTTCTTCTCTTCCTCGGTGAGGTATTTTTCCGCGAGCTTCTTCAACCATTCGGCGGGAATGTCCGCCTTCTCCATGGCGTCCAGCAGGCTTTCCAGCCCTTTGAACACGGTGCCGAAGACGCGGTCGAACTTGTCGAGGTTGCGCTCGTCCTTCACCAAAGCGACGCGGGAGAGATAGTAGAAATTCTCCACCGTCTGATCGGCAAGGTCGGCGTCGAGCGCCTCCATCAGCGTCAGATATTCGCGCAGCGTCACCGGGACCTGCGCGTCGCGCAACGATGTGAAGAATTGCAGAAACATAGGTTACAGATTGCCCGCCGGGCGGCACACGTCAAGGGCCAGAGCCTCTCAAAGGCCGGCGCATGGCTGTCAGGCCTAGACCGGGTGGGTTTTTCAATTACAATTGACCTGTAAAAGGCTTATTCCGGCAGGGGAAATTCAATGGGAATCGTAGCGGCGCTGGTCATTGGCGGTATTGCGGGCTGGCTTGCCGGGTTGATCGTGCGCGGCGCAGGCTTCGGGCTGATCGGCAATATCGTGATCGGCATCATCGGCGCGCTGCTGGCGAGCTGGTTGTTGCCGCAGCTCGGCGTCAGCCTCGGCGCAGGCTGGATCCGCGATATCGTCAACGCCACGATCGGCGCGGTGATCATCCTGGTGATCCTGTCACTGATCAGACGCTGACGAAGCCGCAGCAACTCCAATCGCGACCGCCGGACCGGCGGTCGTTTACTGTTCAGGCCGCGAGCGGCTGACGAACGAACCACAAGGCAAACGGATAGATGAAATTTACCGGCACCAAGGACTATGTCGCCACCGACGACCTCAAGGTCGCCGTCAACGCCTCGATCGTGCTCGAGCGCCCGCTGCTGATCAAGGGCGAGCCCGGCACCGGCAAGACCGTGCTGGCGGAAGAAGTCGCCAAGGCGCTCGGCGCGCCGCTTCTGACCTGGCACATCAAGTCGACCACCAAGGCGCAGCAGGGCCTTTACGAATACGACGCGGTGTCGCGGCTGCGCGACAGCCAACTCGGCGATAGCAGGGTTTCCGACATCTCCAACTACATCAAGCGCGGCAAATTGTGGGAAGCGTTCACCCACGACAAGCGCCCGGTGCTTTTGATCGACGAGATCGACAAGGCCGACATCGAGTTCCCGAATGACCTCCTGCTCGAACTCGATCGCATGGAGTTCTTCGTCTACGAGACCGGCGAGAACATCAAGGCGAGCCTGCGCCCGATCGTGATGATCACCTCGAACAACGAAAAGGAACTGCCGGACGCGTTCCTGCGCCGCTGCTTCTTCCACTACATCAAGTTTCCGGACGCCGACACCATGGGCCGGATCGTCGACGTGCACTTCCCCGGCATCAAGAAGCGCCTGGTGGAGGAAGCCTTGCGCATCTTCTTCGAGGTGCGCGAGGTGCCGGGCCTGAAGAAGAAGCCCTCGACCTCGGAGCTGCTCGACTGGCTCAAGCTCTTGCTGAACGAGGACATCACCCCGGAGATGCTGCGGGAGCGCGATCCGCGCAAGCTGATCCCGCCGCTGCACGGCGCGCTCTTGAAGAACGAACAGGACGTGCACCTGTTCGAGCGGCTGGCGTTCCTCAGCCGACGCGAAGTGTAATTCGCTGACGACTGCGACGCCAGAACCTGAGGTTCTGGCGTTTTGCTTTTCAGAACACGACCAACAAAAAAGAACAGGGAAGATGAACGTTCAAAGCCAGATCGACGCAACGTCGCCCCGCACGACGGAGCATTTCGACGTCCTGATCGCCGGTACCGGCATCTCCGGCGTGGGCGCCGCCTATCACCTCACCACGCAATGCCCGGGAACGACGTTCGTGGCGCTCGAAGCGCAAAAGACCTTCGGCGGCACCTGGACCACCCACCGCTATCCCGGCATCCGCTCCGACAGCGACCTGCATACCTTCGGCTACCGCTTCAAGCCATGGACAACAGCACCGATCGCAAGCGCTGCGGAAATCCTGAAATACATGGGCGAGGTGATCGAGGAAAACGATCTCGCCCGTCACATCCGCTACCGGCACACCATCACCTCGGCCAAATGGTCGAGCGAGGAAAACCTCTGGACCATCGAAGCCACGCGCACCGACACCGGCGAGAGGCTGCGCTTCACCACCAATTTCTTCTGGATGTGCCAGGGCTATTATCGTCACACCGAGGGCTATACGCCGGGGTGGAAGGACATGGCCAAGTTCAAGGGCCCGATCGTCCATCCACAGAAATGGCCTGACGACCTCGACTACAAGAACAAGCGCGTCGTCGTGATCGGCTCGGGCGCTACCGCAGCGACGCTGATCCCGGCGCTGGCTCCCGATTGCGCGCACGTCACCATGCTGCAGCGTTCGCCCACGTATTTTCGCACCGGGCGCAACGCGATCGAAATCGCCGAGGAGCTGCGGAAACTGCAGGTCGACGAGACCTGGATTCACGAAATCACACGACGGAAAATCCTGTTCGACCAGGACGCCTTCACCCTCAAGACGTTCAATGAGCCGGAAGCGGCTAAGAAGGATTTGTTGTCGGCGGTCGAAGCCTATCTCGGCAAGGACTACGACATCGCGACCCACTTCACGCCAAAATACCGGCCGTGGCGGCAGCGCATCGCCTTCATTCCTGATGGAGACCTGTTCCAGGGCATCAAGTCCGGCAAGGCTTCCGTCGTCACCGACGAGATCGAGAGCTTCACAGAGAAGGGAATCCTGCTGAAATCCGGCAAGGAGCTGGAGGCCGACATCATCATCACCGCGACCGGCTTCAATCTCTGCGCCACCGGCGACATCGAGTTTGCCATCGATGGCAAGCCGCTCGACTTCGCCGATACCGTGACCTATCGCGGCATGATGTTCACCGGCGTACCGAACCTCGTCTGGGTGTTCGGTTATTTCCGCGCGAGCTGGACCCTGCGCGTCGACCTCGTTGCCGACTTCGTCTGCCGGCTGCTCACGCACATGAAAGAGACCGGAGCGAAAAAGGTAACGCCGCAGCTTCGTCCCGAAGACCACAACATGCCGCTACTGCCGTGGATCGATCCGGAAAACTTCAATCCCGGCTACATGATGCGCGGCATGCACTTGCTGCCCAAGCGCGGCGACAAGCCGGAATGGCAGCACAACCAGGACTACTGGGCCGAGAAGGACGAATTCCCGGCGATCGACCTCAAGGACAAGGCGTTCGTTTACCGATAACCGTGGCTCGATACCGCCACGATCAGCGTCCCGAGCGGGACTGCGAGGCTATTGGTCGCATGGAAGTAGGTGTTGGCACGGCAAGAACTGGCCTGTCCAGTCCGCTGCGCGTGTTGACAACACGTACCTCAAGCTATTTGGGCCGGGGAAGAGTAATCAAGCCCATTTGTTCAAAATGCCTGAAAGCTTCAGTAAAGCTCTTTTTGATCTTAAGCCCGAGAGCTTCGTCCTTTATCCAAACCGTATAGTCGATGCACGACTGCATCGTTTGCGCAAACCGTTGTCCAGACGAAATGGAATCCGCGCCACCACGATTTAGCGAGTGAGCCGATGAAGGAACCAACGTGAAATATAATAGCTGTCGGCCCAAAACCTTGTTGTAATCCTGCTTCTGGGTATGCATCGAATGGATGGTAGCAAACGCATCAGCGTCAAGCTCCTGCTGCGGGTCAAACCTCTTTTCAAAGTGTCCTAGTACGATGTGGCCGATTTCGTGGAGCAAAATGAACCCGACCCAAGGTGCCATTTCTTCTCCGAGAGGCTCGAAGGGTCCGCTGCCAACGGGTCGAAGAGCTTGAGCTATTTCGGGACAAGTAGCTGTAAGATATTTGTCTATTCGAGGCATCAGCGCATTTGGCGGGAGTCCGGGAACAGGTCTTAGAAATTTTGACGAATCTGCAAAATAGCCACGAATGCACTGAGCGGTCTTAATTTTAATATCTAACTCGCTCAGCCGAACAATCGACAGGTTCATCATCAATCTATAGAGCCCGGTAGAGACTCTTATTACGTATTTTCCATTCTCTTTCGTCGAATAGACACTGTAGTCCGATGTGAAATCGACTTTAACTTCCGTCAATTCGACTGCTGTACGATAAGAGTCGTATCGCGCGATATAGTTTTTGTAGTAGCTGAACAGTGACTCCATCCACGATTGCGCGAAATCATTTTCATCCTTTCGAAACACAACAAACGATTCGCTCCGATCGTCCTCCTGAGATCGGGAGGAGGAAGAGCAAAAAATGAGAAGTACCGAGAAAGCTACTACTCGAAGACTTGAGCCCACGTCATATATTCCTCTAATTCAGCTTTCGTAAGGGCAGGAAATTTTGCCTTAAGCGCGGAATACCTCGCGATTTCAGGCTGATACTTCTGTTTCAAAAGTTCCTCGCGAAACTCAGAAATCCCAAAACATTCCTTCATTTCTTTTGGGTTGGTCGAGGACTTGCACGAGTTGGAGTAGGTCCTTGACGCGACAAGAAACGAATATTCATTTTGCTTATTGTCGATCCCAACCCGCGCCCCGGCGTTGAAAAAACGCTTGATCTTGCCGTCGCTGTCGATCTCGATAGCATTAAACATTGACAATGCTCCAAGCCCGATTCCCAATAGTAAGCAAAGCGCCCCGGGGCCGAATCCAGAAAATTCAAATGTCCCCAGCGGCCCAACGCTTAACTTTGCTGTCTTGTTCTTTGAGATCTCGCCCGCCCTCCTTCGCAGCAGCAAAAAGCCCAGCCATATGGCAGTCGCAGCAATTGATAGGACAAAAACGCGCTCAAAAATCCTCATCGCAATTAGCATGTCACTTATCAGCATATGAACCTTCAAAGTTCAGACTCTTGGACAATCCTACCGCAAGGCATTCCAGACTTGCAACCTAGCGACGATCGCCATCACCTAGCAAAATGGGCGTCAAATTTGCGTTGCGTTACGCGCCTTTGGACCTCACCGTGCCTGTTGCTCGAGGCCGACATCATCATCGATGGCAAGCCGCTCGACTTCGCCGATACCGTGACCTATCGCGGCATGATGTTCACCGGCGTGCCGAACCTCGTTTGGGTGTTCGGCTATTTCCGCCCAAGCGCGGCGACAAGCCGGAATGGCAGCACAATCAGGACTACTGGGCGGAAAAGGACGAATGTCCGGCCATCGATCTGAAGGACAAGGCGTTCGTTTACGGCTGAAGCCGGTCACCGGGTGAAGGCTGCATCCCCTCACCCGGCGTCTTCAGGCAGGACGCGCCTCAATCAGATTGAAGCGGCCGGCCGGATAACTCGTGACTAGATCGAAGCCGCTCTGGTCGAGCAATTCGCGGTACTGTCGCTCGGTGCGCTCAAGTCCTCCGGGCCCGCGAAGCATGTTCAGATCGCTCAGCGCCTGCTCTCTGTCCTCGTCCGCCATGGATGGCCTCTCCGGCATCAGCCGTTCCACCAGAAGCAGTTTGCCTTCGCCCGGGAGCGCCTTGCGACAGTTTTGCAGGATCGTGACACTGCGCGCATTATCCCAGTCGTGAATGATGCTCTTGAGGATGATCGCATCAGCGATCGCCGGCACGGTCTTGAAGAAATCGCCGGCCACAAATTCCACGCGGTCATCGACACCGATCTGTCTGAGATGCTTGCTCGCGGCCTCGGCACATCTCGGAAGATCGAAAACAGTTCCGCGCAGTTTGCTGTTTTGCTGCGCGATAACGCCGAGCAATTCGCCGGATCCGCCGCCGACGTCCATCAGGTGGCGTATCCCGCTGAAGTCATAGGACTGAAGGACATTCGGTGTGACAAGACGGGTAAGCTCCACCATCGCCACATTGAACTTGTCCACAATCTCAGGCGTCCGGCCCATCAGCTCGAAGCTGTCATCGACGCCTTGCAGTTGCGCTGCGGTCTTGCCGGTCATGATGGATTCAAGCATTCCGCTCCAGGATTTTGAAATCAGTTCGGTCTCAAGGATTGCCCAGCCCTTGACCGAATGTTTCGCGGAGCTATCGAGGCAGGCACCCATATCCGTCAACGCATAGCGATCTTCGCCGCTGCGCGAACAGATGCCGATGGTGGAAAGCGCGGTAAGCAGGCGTCCGAGCGAACGCTCATCCGCCGCGGTTGCCTTGGCGAGCTTGCCGACCGTCTGCGGTCCGTAGCTCAACAACTCGGCGAGCCCGAGTCTGGCCGCGACATAGATCACCGCCGTAACACGTTGCGACTGGATCAAATCGAAAAGCCTGAGGGCCGATACTTGAGATGACATCGCGCCTCCTGTTGTCGTGATTGTTGATCTCCCTGCGGACTTGCGCGCTTGACCTATCAAGCGTGGCGCCTAACCGGGATGAATGAAATGAACCAACTCACAAAACTCATGTATACTGTAAAGGTATTTTGATACTTCAACTTCGGTATTATTTGCCAAACGATCGCGATCATTGTATACAGACTGCACCCAAGACGAAGGAGTGCAGCCATGCCGCCCTCATTCCCCCTCAATGCCTGGTACGCCGCTGCCTGGGACGTCGACATCAAGCATGCACTGTTTCCGCGCACGATCTGCGGCAAGCATGTCGTGATGTACCGCCAGTCCAACGGGCGGGTCTGCGCGCTGGAGGACGCCTGCTGGCACCGCCTGGTGCCGCTCTCGAAGGGACGGCTCGACGGCGATACCGTCGTCTGCGGCTATCACGGGCTGAAATTCAATGCGCAGGGCCGCTGCACCTACATGCCCTCGCAGGAGACCATCAACCCGTCCGCCTGCGTGCGTTCCTATCCCGTGGTTGAGCGCCATCGTTTCATCTGGCTGTGGATGGGCGATCCGGCGCTGGCCGATCCCGCGCTGGTGCCCGACATGCACTGGAACGACGACCCCGCTTGGGCGGGCGACGGCAAGACCATTCACGTCAAATGCGATTACCGCCTCGTCGTCGATAATCTGATGGACCTGACCCACGAAACCTTCGTGCATGGCTCCAGCATCGGCAATGATCACGTGGCCGAAGCCCCGTTCGACGTCACCCATGGCGACAAGACGGTCACCGTGACGCGCTGGATGAAGGGCATCGACGCGCCGCCGTTCTGGGCCGCGCAGTTGCAGAAGCCGGGCCCGGTCGACCGCTGGCAGATCATCCATTTCCAGGCGCCCGGCACCGTCAACATCGACGTCGGCGTGGCGCCCGCCGGCACCGGCGCGCCGGAAGGCGACCGCTCGCAGGGCGTCAACGGCTTTGTGCTCAACACCATGACGCCGGAGACCGACACCACCTGTCATTATTTCTGGGCCTTCGTCCGCAATTACCGGACGACCGAACAGAAACTGACCACCGAAATTCGCGAAGGCGTGTCGAACATCTTCCACGAGGATGAAATCATCCTCGAAGCGCAGCAGCGCGCGATGGACGAGAATCCGGACCGCACCTTCTACAACCTCAACATCGATGCGGGGGCGATGTGGGCGCGGCGCGTGATCGACCGGATGGTGGCGCGCGAGAGCGCACCGCAGGCCATGCAAGCTGCGGAGTGAGGAAATGAGCGAGCGCGACGCCGAACGTTCCGTGTCGCAGACCGTGCGGGCGCAGCTCGCGCTGCGCGACATGATCCTGTCCGGGCGGCTGCGCCCGGGCGAACGCATCTCCGAATTGCAGGCGGTCGACATCACCGGCGTTTCGCGGACCCCGGTGCGGCTGGCGCTGGTCCGGCTGGAGGATGAAGGCCTGCTGCAGGCGATCCCGTCCGGCGGCTTCATGGTGAAAGCGTTCACCGAGCGCGACATTCTGGATTCGATCGAGCTGCGCGGCACGCTGGAGGGCCTCGCCGCGCGCTTTGCGGCCGAGCGCGGCGTCAGCGCGCGTAGCCTTGAGCCGCTCAAGGAGTGCCTTGCCGATCTCGACCAACTGGTTCGGCAGGACCCGATTTCGGTCGAAGCCTTTTCCGCCTATGTGACGATGAACGCGCGGTTTCACGCGCTGCTGAACGAATTGTCCGCCAGCGCGCCGCTGATCCGGGAGATCGACCGCGTCTCGGCGCTGCCGTTCGCTTCGCCAAGCGCGTTCGTGATGGCGCAGTCGGCGCTGCCGGAAGCGCACCAGATCCTGCTGATCGGGCAGGATCATCACCGCGTGGTGGTCGATGCGATCGAGAACCGCGAGGGCGCGCGGGCCGAAGCCGTGATGCGCGAACATTCCCGCCTCGCCGCGCGCAACCTGCGGCTCGCGATCCGGAACCGCGCGCATCTCGATTTGCTGCCCGCGCTCGCCCTTTTGAAATCGCCAGTCGAATAGAGATAGCCCATGCGTTTTGCCGAGCAATGGAGCTGGTGCACCGTCGAATCGATCCGCGACGTGACGCCGACGATCCGCGAGTTCCGCCTGCGTCCTGAAAGCGGCCGACTAGCCCCCTACCCGGCAGGCAGCCATATCGGCGTCTCCGTGCTGATCGACGGACAGCCGGCGCGGCGCTCCTATTCGCTGGTGGAGAACAGTGACGCCGGCACTTATCGCATCGCGGTGCGGCTGGCGCCGGATAGCCGCGGCGGCTCGCGCGGCATGTGGAATTTGCGAACTGGCGCGCGGATCGAAATCTGCAACCCAAGCTCGCTACTGGAGATCGACTGGACGCGGCGAAATTATTGCCTGATCGCCGGCGGCATCGGCATCACGCCGATGACAGGCATCGCAGCCGCACTCCGCCGCAGGCATATCGACGCCCCGCTGCATTATGCCGTGAAATCGCGCGGCGACGCGGCCTTCTTGGACGAACTGACGACGCTGCTCGGCGACCGGCTGAACGTCTACGCCTCCGATGAAGGCGCGCGGCTCGATCTCGAGGCCACCTTCCGCGCCTTGGCGAGCGACGCCATCGCCGTCATCTGCGGGCCGATGCGGATGCTGGAAACCGCACGGCGTGTCTGGAATGACTTAGGCCGCGCGCCCGCCGATCTCCGCTATGAGACCTTCGGCTCCAGCGGCTTGATGCCGACGGCGGAATTCCGGGTGCGGCTGAAGGATACGGACACCGAACTGGTGGTGCCGCAGAACAGCTCGATGCTCGACGCGCTGAACGGCGCCGGCTTCGAGGTGATATCGGACTGCCAGCGCGGGGAGTGCGGCGTCTGCGCCGTGGATGTCGTGGCCGTCGAGGGCGAGATCGACCACCGCGACGTGTTCTTCAGCGATCAGCAGAAGCAGGACAACCGCAAGATCTGCCCGTGCGTGTCACGCGCGATCGGTGTCGTGACCATCGATACGCTGTACCGGGCTGAGGCTGTCTAGTTTAGCGCTCGGACAGGCGGATTATCTGGCGCCCGCTATTCATCGCCTTGAGATTGTTGACGTACTCCTCAGGGCGCTGCCAGCGGTGAGGAACTTTCAATCCCATGAATTCCGCGATGTCACCGATGAACGCAGTGCAATTGGTTGTTTCGGCGTTCCAGACCGGTGAACTCGCCTGCAATTTCTTGATGTAGGCGAAAACCCTTTTTGCGTCCGGCTCATTCAAGTAAACGCGATAACTAGCGGTCAGGTACTGCGGATCAAGATCGCCATAGCTTGCCGTGGTCTCGGACGGCACCCACATCAAATGACCAAGGACATAAGCTGCGTTGTCTCCCGCAGGGGTAAGGCCTGCGACTTCAACTGCTCGCTCGCTTGTCTTCCCAAACCAGACGAAAGCGTGTCCCCAGCTCGCCGCCGTCCTGGCTCTGAAATCAACGTAGTACGGGCCCTTTGCTGATCCCGATCCCGGCTTTCGAGTCGACTGCGGCGCCGATTTGGATTCAATGGGCGCCGCCTCACTGGAAACAAGCGCGTTCGCAGCGGCGGCGCGCTTGTGGACCTCCCGTTTCTGGGGAATGAAACGTTCCGAGCGGGCGCGAGTGTCAATCTCGCGTGCAGAAGCTGATTGGGTTTTGCACTGGAGCAAGACAGCGAGTGTGAATCCCGCAAGCAAGCATATTCCCAACCTCTTCGGCCTATTTGCCACGCTTCGCCCTTCAACTGTCGACGATAAAGGTCAGATTCCGCGAGACCTTAAATCAATACCGCGCATAGGGCCGCGGCGGCGCGACAGGCGTCTTGCCGATTGGGGTCTTCCCGATTGGGGTCTTGCCAATCGGCATCTTTCCGACTTGGGCCGTCTGATAGACGGGCTGTCGGCGCGGAATGTCGGCAGCACCAGCGGCAGTCACCACGGCAAGCGTTGCACCGACAACAATCACAGTCTTCATCACGGTACTTTTCCTCCAGGTTAGAAGAAACAAGGCAGCAAACTGCTGCGGCGTTCTCCTCAGACCCGCCGTGAGCATGAGCGTCGGAATACGTCGACAGTGCGGCAGATCAGACACGTTCGAGGGATAGGTCTACAGTGCGGCATATATGAGACATGTTGGAACCTCGACCCTATTGGGTCGATGGTGCGATAGCCGAACGCCATTGTCGCGCCAATCCATCCGATGGCGACGCCAAGGCGATATTGACAACGGGCCTACGTTGTTCGGCTTTGGGCAAACTCGGAAGTCCGGAGGTGATCGGCAATAGAGTAACGGAGGCTGCCATGTGGGCAGCCTCTCTCCATGCCTTGAAGCTATCTCCACGTCGCCGCCTGCCCCCGTCATGGGGACTCATCCCAACGTGGAGATGAAACGACAGGGCTCACGCCCATCCCGAACTCACGTGTGGGCTTCCGATCGGTCCTCAACAACCGTTGTGCGGCCTCGGGTTTTGTGGCGCAGCGCTCGAGCCAGCGAGCCACGAGAAAATCAACCCGCGCGGCAAATCGCCGTTGAGCCGCTGCCAGCAAAGGCCTCGCTCCCAAGCTCTGATTGGATGGTCTTTTGACGTCGTTGCGGGCGTTCATCTTGCCCTCCTGCCGGTTCGGCGGAGGGAGCGGCCCTGCGCCGAGAGTTACACTCTTGCTTTGCGGATCAGCCCCGCTTCGAGCTGAAAGTTCGGGCCCCACGTCATCACGGACATGCACGACCAATCGGCCAGCCGAATAAGCGGCCGGACGCGGACGGCAGTCTCTGCGATGTGTGTGCGCGCGTTACGCATTGCGGTCCTCAAGAGTGCAGGCAATTTCACCCGCGACGAATGTCACGATCTAAACGCAGAGAAAATTCGGCGCGTCAATGTTTTATGCGCACGAGGTGCGGGATTTGTTGCGCGCTAGTAATTTTCGAACGCTAGCGGAGCCGACTGGGTTCGAAAATTTCAGGCTATTGTCCGTTGGGCGGAAGTGGCGGTTTACTTCGCCATGTCCGGTCTACCCCCGGGAAGCACACACCAATCGGACGGATCGGCGTGTCCAGTTGGGGGTCATTAGCTGAACCTACAGCCCATCTCCGGACTTCCGTTCTGCCCGCGAGAGCAGACGTTGCCCATCGTGATCGTCATGCCGGCGATGGGCCAGGAGCGGACAGTTAATGAGGCCTCAGCACCCCTTGTCGCGCCAAGTTTTGTCGTCGATCCGCAGTGGATCGCTGTCAAGTCCGCTCATCGGCACTAGAAAAGTAGAGAAGCGCCGCAACAGAGCTGATCACTAACGCCGCGCCCGTTAAGCTCAGCATCGTAATACGTTCGCCAAGGATCCATGCTCCTAGCATGAGCGCGACGACTGGATTGACGAAGGTGTAAGTGGCGACAACCGGGGCGGACATGCGATCGAGCAGCCACAGGTAGGCTGTGTTCCCGACGACGCTACCGAGGAGCGCCAGATAGAGCATACCGCCGAGTGATACGATTGAGACCTGGCGCGGCGAGAAGTCGATCCATTCGCCGACCAAATGACTCAGCATCAACAGGCCGACGCTACCGCAGATAAGCTGCATGCCAGCAAGATCATGGGGCGGAATATGGGCTGCGCGCCTTTGCACGTACACGCTGCCGAGTGCCCAGGACAGAGAGGATACCAGAAGCAAAAGAATCACACCGATCGGCAGCGAATTGTGCGTATTCGATGTTTCATTCCATGCGATTACTGCAACGCCGGCCAAGCCGGGCACAAGCGCTAAGAGTCTTCTTAAAGCTTCGCTTTGACCAGTTGATACGTTGACAAGCACGATCCAGAACGGAATCGTCGCCAAAAAGATGGCCGATAACCCCGAAGGGACATAACGCTGGGCATATGCGAGGGTCCCGTGACATCCGATGAAGAGGAGCGCGCCACTGATTGCAGCGTGCCACCAATCTTCCCGCGATCGTGGAGTCAATCTCCTCAATTGCGAGAAGCCAAGCAATACAGCGCCACCAAGAATGGAGCGCGCTCCAATCAGAAGCAAAGGAGGGATTGACTGCAAGCCTAGCGCGATTGCTAGATATGTTCCCCCCCATAATAGATAGATGGCGCCGAATGCGCCTATTAATTGGGCTCGGCGTGTGCCTATCGACATAGATGCCCTCTTGCTGTTGACAATCAAGACAACAGCATGCCAACGCATCGACAAGCGGCGAGGTTTCCGTTGCTGATAAAGGCTCGCTCCGAGGTGAAATGTCTTCTCCGGGTCACGAGCGGCAATCCTCTAACTGATCGTAAGATTTCCGCCTCTCCGTCCGAAGCGAAAATCTGCGCCTTTGTGAGTCCACGCCCCTAGAAGAATTCGTCGAGGAACGCCGCCGCTTCATCCGAGATGCCGGCGATCTTATTCGTTGCCTGACGATAGAACTTGAAATTGAGCTCGGTCCCGGGTTGGCCGTCATTCCAGTCGGTGAAATGCTTGAGCTCGCTCCGCCCCAGCGGCCGCTTCGCGAGCGCGGTGCGTCGGATGGTGACGCTCACGCGCGGTGTTTGCCTGGTGATGCCGCGCTTCCTGGCGATCGCTTCAGCCGAAACCACAACGCCGCGCGCGATAAGGCCCTGCCCGCCCTCGTTCTCGCTCGCGAACACGAAAACCGTGTCGCCTTCGGCGATATGCTTGCCGCCATACATGGTCTTTTGCGCTGTCAACGCGAACGTCTTCGGCCGCAGATCGGAAACCTCGGCCTTGATCGCGAACGCCATGCTCCTCGTGCCAATGCTAGGCCGACACCGGGAATCTGACGGCTTCCAGCGCGGTCTTGCCGCGGATCATGTCGGAGGCCTTGTCGGCGATCATCAGCGTCGAGGCATTGAGATTGGCCGAGATCATGCGCGGCATGATCGATGCATCGACCACGCGCAGGCCCTGCAGTCCGTGCACACGCAACTGGTCGTCGACCACGGCCCATTTGGCATCCGCCGGTCCCATGCGGCAGGTGCAGCCGGGGTGGAATGTGGTCGTGCCGCGCTCGGTGGCGGCCGCCAGGAATTCGTCGTCGCTCTGCACCTTGGGTCCGGGGAAATCCTCATAGGCGTAGTATGGCGCGAGCGGCTTGGACGCGAGCAGCCGGCGCGCCAGTTTCATGCCGGCGACGACGACGCGGCGGTCGATCTCTTCCACCAGATAATTGGTCTGGATGATCGGCGGCGCGAACGGATCGGCGGAGCGGATGCGGACATAGCCGCGGCTCTCCGGGCGCTGCTGCCATGAGGCAACCGTCATGCCGGGCTCGTCCTCGAGCTGGCCCTGCACGCCTTCCTTGTAGCTCGCCGGCGTAAAGGTGAGCTGCAGGTCGGAGCTTTCGGTGGTCTCGCCCGAGTGCCAGAAGCAATAGACCATGGTCGGCGACAGCGACAGCAACCCGCGCCGCGTCGTCGCCCATTTCAGCGCCTCGACCCAGAGGCTCAAGCCGCGCCGGAGTTCGTTGATGGTCCTGATGTTCTTGACGCGCGCGACCGAGCGCGGCGCGTAATGATCCTGCAGGCCTTCACCGACGCCCAGCAGCGCGTGACGAACCTCGATCCCGTGCGATTGCAGTAGTTCGGGCGAGCCGACGCCGGACAATTGCAGCACCTGCGGCGAGTTATAGGCGCCGCCGGAAAGAATGACTTCCTTGTTGGCGCGCACCTCGACGGGCGTGCCTCCCTTGCCGCCCCGGAGATAACGCACGCCGACCGCGCGCTTGCCCTCGAAAATGAGGTTGGTGACATGCGCATGCGTCCGCACATCGACATTCGGCCGCTTCCGCGCCGGATGCAAAAACGCCTTGGCGGCGCTCATGCGCAGACCGTTCTGGATGGTGCGCTGGCAGTAGGAGACGCCCTCCTGGATCGCGCCGTTGTAATCGGGATTTTTGGGGATCCCGAGGCTGACGGCACCTTCCATGAAGGCCTCGCACAGCGGATCCTGCCAATCCATGGTGGTGACGATAAGACTGCCTTCGCGGCCGCGATAGGTCTCGTCGCATTCGCCGACGCGGCACTCCAGCCGCTTGAAATAGGGCAGTATGTCCGGATAGCCCCAGCCGCGGTTGCCTAGCTGCGCCCAGGTATCGAAATCCTGGCGCTGGCCGCGGTTGTAGATATGGCCGTTGATCGACGACGAGCCGCCCAGCGTCTTGCCGCGCGGCGCGTAGATGCTGCGCCCGCCGGTCCATGGCCCCGGTTCCTGCTGATAGGCCCAGTTGACGCTCTTCATGTGGAACGTCTTGATGAAGCCGGCGGGCAGATGGATGTAGGGATGCCAGTCCTTGCCACCCGCTTCGAGCACGCAGACGCGGCTGGAAGAATCTTCGCTGAGCCGGTTGGCGAGCACGCTTCCAGCGGAGCCCGCGCCGATAATCACATAATCGAACGTTTCCATCGTCTCTTTTCTGGCGCGGCTTAGTTACCGCGGCTTATCGTTGAGTTGATAATTGAGATGCGCCTTCACCGTCGGCCATTCGCTGGCAATGATGCTGTAAACCACGGTGTCGCGCAATGTCCCGTTCGGCGCGATCTGATGGCTGCGCAGGATGCCGTCCAGCTTGGCGCCCAGGCGCTCGATGCCGCGCCGGCTCTGGTGATTGAAGAAATGGGTACGGAACTCCACGGCAATGCAATTCAACTTCTCGAACGCGTGCGTCAGCAGCAGCAATTTGCACTGCGTATTGAGCGCGCTGCGCTGCACGCGCTTGGCGTACCAGGTCGAGCCGATTTCGACGCGGCGGTTGGCGGCATCGACGTTCATATAGGTCGTCATGCCTGCAATCTTGCCCTCGGCATCAAACACCGTGAACGGCAGCATCGATCCCGCCGCGAACAGGCCGAGCCGGCGATCGATTTCTTTTTTCATGTTTTCGGCGGTCGGAATGGCGGTGTACCAGAGCTTCCACAGCTCGCCGTCCCTCACCGCTTCCACCAGGCCGTCGATGTGATCGTGCGACAACGGCTCCAGCCGCGCGTGCTCGCCGCGAAGGGTTACCGGTTCAAGAAAGGCCATTCTATTACTCCGCTCTCTCCGCCGTCATTGCGAGGAGCAGCAGCGACGAAGCAATCCATCTATCCCCTCGTGGCGCAATCGTCACTTGTTCAAGAAATTCAGCGCCAGTCCCGGCCGCGCCCAGTCCATCGCAATCAACTCGCCCCTCCCCGACAGTGTGATGTACGCCGTCTTCAACTCCGGCCCGCCGAATGCGATATTGGTGGTGACGCGGTCGCCGGTCGGCACCTGCTCGACCAGCGTGCCGTCAGGCGCGATCACCGAGATGCAGCCCGACACCAGCGTCGCCACGCAGACATTGCCACTTGCCTCCACCGCCATCGAGTCAAACATCTGGTAGCCACCGAGCCCCGCGATCGGCTTGCCGCGCTCGCCGCGGTAGATCACGTCGCGCGGCTTGATGGTGCCGGGCTCGGATATCTCATAGGCCCACAACCGCGCGGTCGGCGTCTCCGCGATGTACACTGTCTTCTCGTCCGGCGACAGGCCGATGCCGTTGGCGGGCAGCACGCCGTGCACGACCTCCACGACCTCCGTCATGCCCGGCTTGATGTAGTAGAACGCCCCGACATCCATCTCGCGGGCGCGGCGCTTGCCGAGATCGGAGAACCAGAGGCCGCCGTGCTTGTCGAACACGAGGTCGTTGGGGCCCCGCAGGGCGTGCTCACCGCATTTGGTGACGACGGTCTCGATCTTGCCGCTCTGCAGATCCACGCGCTGGATCGAGCCGCCCTGATAATCATCGGGCTGCGGCCCCGGCATGATCATCTTGCCCGTGGGAATCCAGCTAAAGCCGCCATTGTTGCAGATGTACATCTTGCCGTCGGGGCCGAGCGCTGCGCCATTGGGGCCACCGGGAATTTGCGCGACGACCTCCTTGCGCCCATCAGGATAAACCCGCGTCAGCCGCTTGCCGCGGATTTCGACCAGCACCACCGATCCGTCCGGCATGACAACCGGGCCTTCCGGAAACTCCAGATCGGTGGCGAGAACGCGGATATCGGCCATGAATCCTCCCGGCTTGCTTTTGGCTGCAGGCGGATTTCTGGCTCGGCCCCGCACGCGCAACAATTCGTCGCGGCAGTTATGGCAAAGTCGGTTTGGCTTGCCAAGCAATCACGGGCAATGAAGCGGCGCAGGGCAGCATTGCGGAGACGCTACTCCTTGACCGGCACCCAGATCTCCAGCCCGCCATTGCCGGTGGCGGGATCGAAATTCTCGTCGTAGCGCTCGAAGCTCGGCGCATCTGCCGCCTTCATGCCGGATGCCGGCAGCCAGTGATTCCAGATCGTGTTGACGGTGCGGCGGATGGTCGAGATGTGCTCTGAGTGGGTGAACACCGCATACTTCTGCTCCGGAATCCGCACACGGGCGAACTCGCGCGGCAGATCGGAGAAGTCGGCGACTTCGACGCCGGCGATGTAGTCGAAGCCGGAATCATCGCCATTGCAGCAGACGCCGTAGGCCACCTTGCCGACCCGGTTCGGGATGTCGTCGACTTTCTGGTGAAATTGCTCCCACTGGTTCGGAATGCCGGCGCCGCCGTTCTCATGCGTGCAGCGTTCGCTGATGCCGGCGATGAGCAACGGCTTGGAAGTTTCGAAACGCGGCGGCTTGAGAGTATCGAGCAGAGTTGAATCCATCATGATTGGCTCCTGAAGCTTGAGATGATCAAGGCACGTTGCGGCGCGGACCGCTTCGGGCGTGATGCCGAAATGGTCGCGGAACGCGCGGGTGAAAGCTTCGTGAGAGCTGTAGTCCGCATCCAGCGCGAGGCTTAGAATGTCGGGCGCGCCGGCGGCCAGCGCCTGCGCCGCCTTGGTCAGCCTGCGGGCACGCACATAACGCATCACCGAAAGGCCAATCGCGGCGGCAAACGCCCGCACCAGATGGAAGCGCGAGACGCCAGCAATGCCCGCGATCTCATCGAGCGTCAGCGGCTCGGCGAGATGACTTTCGATGTACCAGAGCGCCTTCTGGGCTGGATTCATGACAGACAGCTCTCATGCGAAGCGTTGGCATTATCGGCGGTTCCGCCGCGCTTCATTTGACAGTCCTTGCTCTTCGATCGTGCCACTGACAAGGTAGGGAACGCTTTCGGAGGTACCATGCTGATTACCAATGTCCGGGCGCACCATATCCGTATTCCCTATGACGCCGGTGTCGCGAGCTTCAAGCAGGGCGCATCCGCCATCTCGGCGCTGGAAATCGTCATGGTGGAAGTTTCGACCGACTCCGGCATCACAGGCTGGGGCGATGCCTTTGCCTATGTCTGCCCGCGAACCAGCTACGCCGCCATCGAGGAAATGATTGCGCCGCAAGCACGGGGACAGGAAGTCCCAGATGCGGCCGGCATTCCCGCCCTCATGGAACAGATCCAGCGCAACCTGCATCTGTTCGGCCGCTATGGCATCACCATGTTTGCGATCTCAGCGTTGGATATTGCGCTGTGGGACCTCGCGGCAAAGGTCAAGGGCGTGCCGTTGTACCGCCTGATCGGCGAAGCCAAGCGCACGCGGATTCCTGCGTATGCGAGCCTGCTGCGGATCGGAAAGCCCGAGCTGATCGCAAGCGAATGCGAGACCGCGCTGCGGCAGGGCTACAAGGCGATCAAGCTGCATGAGACCACAACGCCTGCGGTATATGCCGCGCGGCAGGCGATCGGCGCCGGCATTCCGCTGATGGTCGATTTGAACTGTCCACTGAATGGCGAGGAGGCGATCGCCTTCGCGCATTCCTGCCGCGACGCCGCGCCGCTGTTCCTTGAAGAGCCGGTCTGGCCGCCGGAAGATTTTGCAACGCTGGCCGAGGTGCGAAGCAAGGGCGGGCTCAACGTTGCAGCCGGAGAGAATGCCTGCACGGTTCATCAATTCAGGCAGATGCTGAAGGCGGGCGCGGTGAGCCATGCGCAACCCTCCGTCATCAAGGTCGGCGGCATCACCGAATATCTGAAGGTGGCCGTCTTGGCCGACAAATTCGGCGTCAGGCTTGCACCGCATTCGCCGTATTTCGGCCCGGGCTTCCTGGCGACGCTGCAATTGATGTCGCTGCGCGACGACGCGAGCTTTATCGAGGTGTTCTCCATGAGACGCGCCGCCTGCTTGTGGCACGGCCGCATCGACGTCGATGCCAATGGCAATGTGGAGGTGCCGCAGGGGCCGGGTCTCGGTTACGAACCGGACAAGGCCATCATGGAGCAATACCGCGTGGCGTAATCCGCGGGGCAGCCCCCTACTTCGCGCCGTCTTTCGGCGTCGCCGCATCCTTCGCAGCAGGCGCTGAATCCTTCGCCGTGGGCGCAGCGGTCTTCTTCGCATCCTCCGCCGCCTTGTTCTGCGCCGCCTGCAACTCGCCGACCAGCTTTTGCAAGCCGATGACCGCGTTCTTCAGCGCCTCGATCTGCCGGTTGGCGGCATCAGTTTTCTGCTGATGGTCGGTGGTGAGTTTTGTGATCGTCTTCTGCAGGAAGTCGACATTGCTCTGCAGGCAAGAGGTGCGCCGCTCCATGGTTTTTTCGACGGTGCAGATCTCGATGCCGGGAACGTCCTGCGCGTGGACGCTCGCCGGCAACAAAGCCATCAGCAGCGCGATGGCGACGATCATGATCCTGGGCGTCGGAGCAATCATCAAAATCCTCGTTCCACAAGCATCTCACGCAGGGGAACGTCTATCACGGCAATTTGCGCGAAGCAGGGCCCCGTCCCCAGAGATACCATACTGATACCTCATTCAGGCGTTGTGCTTCATCCCGTTAACAGTGGATGGATTTCGCCGCACCTCAAACCGGTGTGTTTGCCGGCTGCGGCAGTGGAGATTGATTGATGGCAACGCGTGAAAAACGACTGGCGCAGTTCGACGGCAACGGGGAGCCGCCGCCGAACCTGCCGGTGGAAGTTCTTTGCGAGGATCACAGCGGAACCTATCAACTGCCGTTCGCCTGCCGATGGATCGACGGTCAATGGCGCAATGACAGGACCGGCGGCATGGTCGAGGCCACCGTGGTCGGTTGGCGACTGCCGCGGCCGAGATCTGAAAACGCCGCGGAAAGGCCCTGAGCCGTCGCAGATTGCGTCAAAATGCGACGGATGCGCGCGGAACTTTAAGGTTCGGAACAGCTACGGAACGAACCGCGCCCGAATCACTGATTTGGTGCCGTACGCTCCTGTTCACGGCTAGATGTCGGGCGCCATCCCAGCCGGCGCACCACATAAAGCACCACAGCAATCGGTCGCAGCCAGCGGCCGACGACAAAGGTTAATTCCTCGGCGGATGACATGGCGGTCAGCTCCACGGCGTGGGCGGCGGCACCTTGTCGATCGCAGGAGGGACGTCGACGGTCTTGAAGTCGGCGGGGCTGACGATCTCGAGGTACTCCATGTCCTTCGAGTAATCGTACAGGTAATGCGTGATGCCCGGCCGCTGATGCACGACATCGCCGGCCTGCACCAGGGTCGACTTGTCCTCATACATGAAGCGCGCCCAGCCCTTGGTCATGATCACGATCTGGAATTCGCATTCGTGCTTGTGCCAGCCGGTGCCCTCTTCAGGCGGCAAGTCGGGGTTGGCCTTGACCAGGTGGCAAATCACCTGCCCGCCGGTGGCATCGGCAATGCCGAGATCGCGGTACAGGAAGAAGTCGCGCAGACCTCCGCCCTTGAACTCGGTATCGCCGGGTTTGACGTGCGAGAATTTACTGACGATGGCCTGCTGGTTCATGGAAACCTCCACGGTTTTTGTTCGCGAGACCGCGAGGCAAGGCGTCCAAATTTTCGGCAGCGTCGCATCGTCGCGTTCACGGCTGCATGTTGCTATGCGAAATCCACGCCAGTCGCGCTGCAATGCAGCGGTCGCCGGCATCGGTGTAGCGAACCGCTTGGCCGGAGGCAGAAATCCGGTTTCGGCAGCGTGCGAAAAAATGGCGAACGGGTCGGCCGCACACAGATCACGACCGATACCGGCTTGAGCAAGCCTGCCCGTTGCCTGAGCCGTCCAAACGGGCATGCCGCGCCAGGCCTGCCTAATATTCGACCTCGAGTTCCTCGATATCAGCCGGCTCGGCCTTGGCGGCCTCGATCCATTCCTGCATCTCTGGCATCGCCATGATGGTACTGGCGTAGGCAGCGAGGACGGGCTCGAGCTGGACGTCATAAGTCATGAAACGGGTCACGACGGGCGCGTACATGGCGTCCGCCATGGTGCGCTCGCCGAACAGGAACGGCCCGCCTGATTCCGCAAGGCATTCGCGCCAGATGGTGCAGACCCGGTCGATATCGGCCTGCGCGCGCGACCAGATCTTGAAGCCGGGGAAATAGCCCTTCAGGTTGACCGGCAGCGAGGCACGCAGGGTGGTGAAGCCGGAATGGATTTCACCGCAGATCGAGCGGCAATGGGCGCGCCGGATCCGGTCGGCCGGCAGCAGGCCAGCGCCGGGCATGGCCTCGTTGAGGTATTCCGCGATCGCCAGCGTATCCCAGATGGTGGCGCCGTCGTGGCGCAGGCACGGCACCAGGATCGACGACGACAGCAGCAGGATTTCGGCCCGCGCCGAGGCATCGTCGGGAGCGGTGATGACCTCCTCGAATTCGAGACCTGAGAATTTCGCGAGCAGCCAGCCGCGCAGCGACCAGGACGAATAATTCTTGCTGGAGATGGTCAGTGTCGTCGTCGCCATATGGCCTTCCCTCGAATCCCCAAAACGGCTTTGCCGGGCAAGGGCGGCCGACCGCGGCGCCGCCCAATGCCTGTGCGCTGGGCATTTGCGCAGCAAACCACGTGCCAGTTTTAGAGGCGGCCGGGCCCGCTGTGGCGTCGATATTGCATGGCGTTATGGGACAGGGGCTGATGTGAATGATGTCAATGATGTACCAAGCCTATCAGAACCACATGGACCTGACGTCGCCATGGCGGACCGGGGCGGCAGCGGCACTCAGATATCTCAACCTGGTGCCGCAGGGCGTCTCCGACAAATTGTTCGGCCGGCTGGCCGCTTCGCTCGAACTGATCTCGCGCTCCTCCCTCACTTATCACCGGCCAGCCTATGGCATCGACAGGGTACTGGTCGGCAATCAGGAGCTGGAGGTAACCGAGGAAGTCACCTTCGCCACCCCATTCGGCTCGCTGCTGCACTTCAAGAAGGAGCTTGCGCCGGAGCAGCCGCGGCTGTTGCTGGTGGCGCCGATGTCCGGCCATTTCGCGACGCTATTGCGCGGTACCGTGAAGACACTGCTGCAGGACCACGACGTCTACATCACCGACTGGCACAATCCGCGCGACATTCCGCTTCGTGTCGGCCGGTTCGGGCTCGAGGATTACACCGATCACCTGATCACCTTCCTGGACAAGATCGGTCCGCGTGCGCACTTGGTGGCGATCTGCCAGCCGTCGGTCTCGGCGCTGGCTGCGGCTGCCGTGATGTCGGAGGATAATCACCCCGCCCGCCCAGCGACTCTGACCCTGATGGCCGGGCCGATCGACACGCGGATCCTGCCGACCAAGGTCAATGAATTCGCCAGGAGCAAGCCGATCAACTGGTTTGAAAAGAACCTGATCAATTACGTGCCGGTGCAGTGCAAGGGCGCGTTCCGAAAAGTCTATCCCGGCTTCGTGCAGCTCACCGCCTTCGTATCGATGAATTTGGAGCGCCACATCAAGCAGCACATCGACCTCGCCAATCATCTCGCCAGGGGCGAAAAGGAAAAGGCCGCGATCATCAAGACCTTCTACGACGAATATTTTGCGGTCATGGACCTGCCCGCCGAATTCTATATCGAGACTGTTCGCGACGTGTTTCAGGAGCATCTGTTGCCGCAGGGCAAACTGATGCATCGCGGCCGGCCGGTCAGCCCGGCCGCGATCAGGCGCATGGGCCTGATGACGGTCGAGGGCGAAAAGGACGATATCTGTTCGATCGGCCAGACGCTGGCGGCACAAGACCTCTGCACCGGCGTGCGCGCCTATCGCAAGGTGCACCACATGCAGGCCGGCGTCGGCCACTACGGCGTGTTCTCCGGCAAGCGCTGGAACAACGAGATCTATCCGCTGCTGCGGGACTTTGTGCATCTGAATTCGTGAGGGCTGGCGCACCGCTCTCTCCACGTCATTGCGAGGAGCAAAGCGACGAAGCAATCCATTGGCTCCTCGTGCGCCGAGAGATGGATTGCTTCGGTTCGCTCGCAATGACGGAGTGGCGGGTCTAGCCGTCCTCCCTCTCGCGCGCTAGCATTTGCCAAGGTCGACCGCTCAAGAGTCGTCCCAGGAGGATTTCATGATGCGGCTTTCAAAAACACTTCGCACACTCGCGCTCGCCACTCTCAGCGCACTCCTGCTGTCCGTCACAGCCACGGCTGCCGAGGTGCACGTGATGATCTCGGGCGGACTGTCGGCCGCCTACAAGGCGCTAGTTCCGGAATTCGAGCGCAGCACCGGCCACAAGGTACTGACGGCCTACGGGCCATCGATGGGTACGACCACGAATGCTATCCCGGTACGGCTGGAGCGAGGCGAACCGGCGGACGTCCTCATCATGGTCGGTTATGCACTCGACGATCTCGCCAAGAAAGGCAAGGTGACTGCCGGCACCAAAGTCGATCTCGTCAAGTCGCCGATCGGGGTTGCCGTCAAGTCAGGCACGCCGAAGCCGGACATCTCTACGGCGGATGCGCTCAAGCGCGCGCTGCTTGCGGTGAAGACGGTCGCCTATTCCGACAGCGCCAGCGGCGTCTACGTCTCGACCGAGATGTTCGACAAGCTTGGCATCAAAGAAGCCATGCAGGGCAAGGCGCGAAAAATTCCGGCAACCCCGGTCGGTGAAATCGTCGCCCATGGCGAGGCTGAGATCGGCTTCCAACAGATGAGCGAATTGAAGCCCGTGGAAGGCATCGAGATCGTCGGCCCGCTGCCGGACGAGCTGCAGAAGATCACGGTGTTTTCCGCAGGGATCGCCAGCGTCTCGAAGGAGCCCGACGCCGGCAAGGCGCTGATCAAGTTCCTCGCCTCACCCGCCGCGCGCCCCGAGATCGTCAAGAGTGGCATGGACCCGATTCCGGCGGGCGCGACGAACTAAAGCCCCGCAGGGCCTGGACACAAAATCGCGAAAACAACCCCATGCAAAGTAGGTTTGCGCCCCCACGAAAAGCCAGACGCGGACGGGGCGCCCTACCGATGCCCACCGTGCTGCATGGCGAGCAGCACGATCACGGCGAGCGCCAGCACGACCGTCGTGCTCTTCCAGAACAAGAGCGGATTGCGCTCGATCAGCGGCGTCCGTGACGTCGAGAGATAGTTGGCATTGGGATGGCGCAGGTCGAACAAGAATTCCGAAAAACTGTCGTAACGCTTGTAGGGATTGGAGTGCACCGCCTTTTCCAGCGTGCCGTCGATCCATTGCGGCAACTCGCGGTCGCCATGCGACGCCGGGCGGTAGACCAGCTTGTTGAATTGCGACCTGGTCCGCGCCTTTGCGATCTGCGCGCCGTAGGGCAGTTTTCCGGTCAGCATCTGGTAGGTGATGACGCCGAGTGAAAACAGGTCCGAGCGCGTCGTCGCCGGCTCGCCGAGGAAATATTCGGGGGCGGTGTATTGCTGGGTGCCGAGAATGTCATTGCGGATGCCGGAGGGCTCGCCCTCGACGACACCAGTGATTTTCGTCGAACCGAAATCTATGATCTTCACGGTGCCCGTAGCATCGATCATGATGTTGTCGGGCCTGACGTCCTGGTGCAGCATCTCCTTGCGGTGGAAGGCGCGCAAGCCCTTGGCGATCTGCTCGACGATGCCGCGCACGGTCTCCAGGCTCGGCTTCGGATTGTCGATCATCCATTGCGTCAGCGTCTGACCGTCGATGTACTCGGTCGCGACATAGAGGAAGTTGCGCTTGCGCTGCAGCAGGCAGGGTTTCAGCACATGCGGGCTGTCGATCCGCCGCGCCACCCACTCCTCCATCATGAACCGCTTCAGGTAAGCGGGATCGTCGCGCAAGTCGATCGACGGAATCTTGATGGTGACCACCGCGTCGGTTTCAATGTCGACGGCGAGATAGATATGGCTGCGGCTGGAGCCGTGCAGTTCGCGGACGATCCGGTAGCCGTCGAACACGGTGCGCGCCTCCAGAAGCGGCGGCAGCGGCAGTTCATGCGGCTGCGCGAACACTTCGCTGGCGGCGCCGTCGGGCACCTCATCGACGCGGACGATCTGGACGGTGAGATTGTCCTTGCTGCCAGCTTCAAAGGCCTGGTCGACAATCCCCTTCGCGGCCGCATCGAGATCGGCGCCGCCTTCGTTCACCGCCTTTGCCATGCGACGGGCGCTAAGATGCTCGTAGACGCCGTCGGTCGCGAGAACAAAGACGTCGCCCGGCTCGAGCCGCAGCATCTGGTAGTCGATCTCGATTTGCGGATTTACGCCGAGCGCCCGGCCAAGATAGCTCTGCTGCGACGAGATGACGATGCGGTGGTCGTTGGTCAGTTGCTCCAGCGTGTTGCCGGAGAGACGATAGATGCGGGAATCGCCGATATGAAAGAGATGCGCCGTGGTCGACTTGATGACCATGGCGGAGAGCGTACAGACGTAACCGCGGTCCTTGTCATAGGCATACTGGCTGCGCGTCTGCGAATGCAGCCAGGAATTGGTTGCCTCCAGCACGCGCTGCGCCGAGGTGCGCACCGACCAGGATTCCGAGGTGCAGTAATAGTCGGTCAAAAACCCCTTGACCGCCGATTCCGCGGCGACCCGGCTGACCTTGCTCGTGCTGATGCCGTCGGCCAGCACGATGGAAATGCCCTTGAGGCTGAGCAGCGGCTCGTCCGGGATCAGGACGCCATGGAAATCCTGGTTGGTTTCCTTGAGGCCCTTATCGGAAAATTGTCCGACCGATATTTTCAGCTCGCGCGGCATTCCCGGCTTTCACGACAATGGGCCTCTCCCGTTACGAGGAGAGGCCCATCCTCGTCTTAAGATCAAGCGGCAATGCGCGAGGACGGCCGCGAAGATGCCGCAGCCGACGCGCTACGCGACGGGCCGGTCTTCACGTGAGTGGCGTAAAGTGTCAGCCCGGTGAAAGCGAGACCACCAACGAGGTTGCCGACCACGGTCGGGATCTCGTTCCAGACGATGTAGTCCCACCAGGTGAACTTGCCGCCGAGCAGCAGGCCCGACGGGAACAGGAACATGTTCACGATGGAATGCTCGAAGGTCATGAAGAAGAACAGCATGATCGGCATCCACATCGCGATCACCTTGCCGCTGACGTGGGTGGAAATCATCGCGCCGACGACGCCGGCCGAGACCATCCAGTTGCAGAGCATGCCGCGGATGAACAGCGTCAGCATGCCGGCCGCGCCATGGTTGGCATAGCCGACGGTGCGGCTCTCGCCGATCGTGCCGATCACCTGTCCGACCTTGTCCGGCGGCTGCGACCAGCCGAAGGTGAACACGATCGCCATCATCACGGCGACCGTGAAGGCGCCGGCAAAATTGCCGATGAAGACGAGGCCCCAGTTGCGCAGCACGCCGCCGAGCGTCACGCCAGGGCGCTTGTCGATCAGCGCCAACGGCGCCAGCACGAACACGCCGGTGAGCAGGTCGAAGCCGAGCAGATACAGCATGCAGAAGCCGACCGGAAACAGCGCGGCGCCGACGATCGGCACGCCGGTCTGCACGTTGATGGTGATCGCAAACGCCGCGGCAAGCGCAAGGATCGCTCCGGCCATGTAGGCGCGGATGACCGTATCGCGCGTCGACATGAAGATCTTGGATTCTCCGGCGTCGACCATCTTGGTCACGAATTCCGAAGGCGCGAGATAGGCCATTCCAGTTCCCCTTTCGAGACAACGTTGAAGCGCGCCGGATGCTGCGCAGCCGTGCACCGATTGAATGAAAAATCTTGCCGTCCTCGTGCGCGACAGATCCCGCGCCGCCTTTGAACGGCACAGAACGACGCAGGTCACGCCCGATCAGGAACGGAGGATGCGCGAGCTATCGTGAGGTGGTCCCGAAGACTGCTCGAAGCGCCTCACGCGAGGCCGCTTGATCCCAACGCCTTCAGCCAACGCTGGCCTTGGCAATCCGAACGGACGGCAGTCGTCATTGACTGAGACAGGATTAAGCAATCGATGTGCCAACCCGAAATCGAGCCGCAGGCTCAAAAAGGCGCGTATTTCTACGTGGTTATGGCCCTATCGCGCGGTGCCCGGAGAGGAACTGCTGCCTTGTATTTGTGCAGTTGCACATATGTTAGCGCCTGCTGTGCAGCGCCTCGTCGTGCCGAAGCGCGCGTAGCACGGCGCTGAATCCGCAAACTCGCTGTCGTCCCGGACAAGCGAGCACGGCGAGCGCCGATCCGGGACCCATAGCCACAGGACAAAGTTTTGCGAACGCTGGCGCCCCTGCATCTTCCAACAACTCAATCCTGTGGCTATGGGTCCCTGCGTTCGCAGGGACGACAGCGGAGCAAGCTTCTACTTCGTCTGCGTCCGGATCGGCCGATCTTGCAGGCCGTTATTGTCGTAGGCCTTGCGCAGCGTGCCGTTGGAGATCGCTTCGTTCAGGAACTTTACCGCAAACGCCAGCGACAGCGGATGATTGGGCGGCACCGCCACCGCCGTCACGGTCTGCTTGAAGGTTTCATCCAGCACGCGCGTGCCCGGAATCCTCTTTGCCATCGCGTTGAGCTGATCGCGCGACAGCGCGAACGCATCGATCTCGCCATTCTTGAGCAGGCCGAAGATTTCGTCATAGGTCTGGTAGCCCGTGACCTCAGCGTTCTTCAAATGCGCGAACGCGCCGCGCATCGTGGTCGTGTTATTGACCGCCGCGACCTTGATCCCGGGTTGATCGAGTGTCGCGAAATTCGTGACTGTCGAGCCAGGCTTGACGATGTAGGTCGCATCCGACACCTCATAGATCGGTCCGAACGACATCCTGCCCTCACGTTCCGGATCCTTCGGCAGGAAGGTGATGTCCCAGGCGCCCTTCGACGCCGCATCGACGATCTGCCCGGAATTGTTGTGCGCGACATATTCGACGGGGACGCCGAGTTGCTCCGCCATCGCCTTGCCGAGATCGACCGGCACGCCGGCATAACCGGTCTCTGTCCTGGTCGACCAGAACGCGCCGCCGGCCGGACTGATCGCGATCGCCACCCGCAGCTTGCCGGTCGGCGCAATCTCATCCTTCAAGGCATCGGCTGTAGCGGGCATCGTCATCATCACCGTCAATCCCAGCAAGAGACCGGCCGTTGCCGGCGAGAGTTGATTGAACATCGGGTGCTCCTTTCCCAGCCGGCGGCTGGCGTCGCGCTCACCCCTTCACCGATGATCAGCGCTTCTTTTTTGCCGCAGCCGCACCTTTTGGAGCCGCAGCCGGTGTTGCCGGCTCGGCCGTTTCGAACTTGCCGATCGCCATGATCTGGACGCGCGCATTGGCTGATGACGCCGGACGATTGACATCCTGCAACTGTTCCTCGCCTAAACCAAGCGCCTGAAGCCGTTTCGGCGACACCTTGAAGGTGTTCACCAGAACGTCGCGGATCGATTCGGCGCGCCGCTGGCTCAGGATCAGATTGTGGTCGCGCCTTCCGGCGGATTCGACATGATCGACGATCAGATAGCGGTAGGGCCGCGTCTTCGGATCTGTGAGCGCGTCCGCGATGCTGCCGATGGTCTGATAGGAGGCCGGCCGGATCAGGGAGGAATCCTGGTCGAACACGACGTCGACACGGATTTGCGGCAGCTTCGTCAGTTGCGGCGCGATCGGCGGGCGCTTCTGCGGCTGCGCATCCGCTCTTGCCTTGATGCGGTCGGCAGCCTGCTGGCGCAACGCAGCCAAGTCGATATCCGACTCGGCTTCGACGGCAAGCTTCTCAATGATGTCCCCGCTCGACATGGCGGTTTGCGCCCGGCTCGCCGTTATCGGCAGGGCAAAGGCAGCCATGGCGCCCAGCGCGAGACCGATGCCGCACAGCTTTTCTCCGCCAAGCATCAGCGATACCCCGCGGCGCTGATCGCCTTGTTGCAGTTCGGGGTCGCCTTCTGGGTGGATTCCAGCAGGCATTGCAGACCCTTGACAGGATCGGTCCGAACCTCGCCGCAGAAGCGGTTCAATTCCCAATTGCACAGTCTCACAAGCGAGGTGCGCGCGGTAATGCGCTGCTGGATGGCGCCGAGGGCCTGGGGATAATCGGTCTTGCACTTCGCCGACACCACATCCTGATTGCGGCCCAGGCACTCCTTCAGGCGCGTCGCATCGAGATTGACGCCGCGGCAATTGTCATCGATGTCCTTGCCGCAGCTCGCGGCCAACATGGCCGCGGCCTCCTCGAATTTCATGGTCTGCGCCGTCGCCAGCGAAGGTATAAATATCGCAATGATGAACAGGAAAAGCCGGATTCGGGTCATGCGCTCACCTCACACAAGGAGGGTGGCGATGGTCAAGTGTTCTGTTTGAGTTCACGGCCGCACAGCGGAGCTATTGCGCCGCAACAAATCGTCGCGGGTCGCAGGGGCCAGCACCTCCGTTCGTCATGCCGGCCTCGTGCCCGCCTTCCATGACGGAAAGGGTGCATGATCAATTGATTAGTGATGTCACGGCGCGGTTTGCGCGGCCGGTACCTTGATCTCCTGCGGCAGGATGATCGCCGCCACGATCACCAAAAGGCACAGCGCGCCGAACGCCTGCAGCATGGTGACGAAGCCGCCCTTTTCGTAGAGCCACGCCACCAGGCCGACCGAGGCGCCGGCCGCAGTGAAGCCGACGAAGTAGCGCACCGAGTAGGCGCGCGAGCGCCACTCCTCGGTGGTGTACTTTCCGACCATGGCGTCGTTGACGGTGACCTGCCCGAACGCACCCATCACGATGCCGATGGACGCGATGATCAGCGGCAGGTTCGACAGCGTCGCCGCGAAGTACATGAACGGCGCCAGCAGGAACGACAGCGGCAGCATCACGGCCTTCAACGAATAATGGTCGATCAGCTTGCCTATGGTATATTGCGTCATCGCGCCGAACACATAGACGCCGGCCGCGATCACCCCGAGCAGGGCCGGACTGTTGGTCAGGCCGGCCAACCGCTCGGCGAACAGTTTCGGCATCGCCACGGTGATGGCGTTAAAGGTCGTGGATATCGCGATCACCACGATCAAAAGCGCCAAAAACACCCGCCACATGTCTTCTTTCGCAACCCGCGCCTGCGCTGCGGCCTGCCTGGTGCCGGTTCGGTCCTCGTGCACTACCATCAGCGCAAAGGCCGCGCCGATCAGGATTGTGACGATTCCCGGCCCGATGAAGGCCCAGCGCCAGCCGAGATACTGCCCGATCACGCCGGTGACCAGCGCCGAGGACGCCACGCCTAGATTGCCCCAGACGCCGTTCAGGCCCATTTCACGGCCGAGTTTGTCGGCATAGGACACGATCATCGCGGTGCCGACCGGATGATAGATCGAGGCGAACAGGCCGATCGCCAGCAGTGCCGCGCCGAGTTGTAAGGGCGTTTGCACGAAGCCGACGGCGATCATCGACGCGCCGATCCCAGAGAAGAAGATCACCATCATGTGGCGCCGGCTCCAGCGGTCGCCGAGCCAGCCGGTGACCAGCGAGCCGGCGCCGAAGGCGACGAAGCCCGGGGTGGCGTAAGGCAACAGCTCCGAATAGGCCATGCCGAGCGCCGGGCCCATGATGATGACGGCGGCGGCGAAGATCAGCATCGAATAATGGTCGATGAAGTGGGCGGCGTTGACGAAAGTGATCACCCGGCTTGCGCTGTTCCTTGGGCTGTTCATGGTCGATTCCCGAATCCCGCAATTTTTCGAAATAGGTTATACGGGGTTGTCCTGACGGGATGTCGCCAATGAATATCGCCGAAAAGCCAATTGCCGCCATTATCGGGCGCCGCATCTCGACCGGTGACGGCATCCACATGATTGCGAACAGCTACCGGAAGGGCGTCCGGCTCGACACCCACATGCACCGCGAGGCGCAGCTCGTCTATGCGGCGAAGGGCACCATGCAGGTGACGACGCCAAAGGGCCGCTGGCTGGTACCGCCGGACCGTGCGGTGTGGGTGCCCGCGCTATCGGAGCATGCGATCGACGTGCTCGCCGATATCGAGATGCGTACGCTCTATTTCGAACTCGACTGGCTGCAGCGCGAAGTGCGCAGCCACAGCCTGGATGCGGAATTCGTGGTGCGGGTGTCGCCGCTGCTGCATCAGACCATCCTGGCTTTGTTCGACGATCGCGGCGACCGCGAGCGAACCGAGCTTCTGCTGCGACTGGCCATGATGGAGCTCGACCAGGCCGAAGATTCAGCGACGTTCATCCCGCTGCCGCGCGAGCTGCGCTGCCGGCGCGCCGCCGACATCGTGCTCGCGGACCCAACCGGCGACCATGAGATCGAAACGCTGGCGCGCGAGGTCGGCACCTCGGTGCGGACGCTGTCGCGGCTGTTCTCGTCGGATACGCAATTGAGCTTCAAGAGCTGGTGCCAGCGCGCCCGGATTGCAGCGGCGATCGAGAGGCTGTCGACGGACGCCGGCGTCTCCGTCAAGCAGCTTGCCTCGGATTTGGGCTACGCCAGCGTGCCGGCGTTTTCCCATGCTTTCCGGCAGGTTACCGGCAAAACGCCGACGGAATTCGCTGGGAAGGAGTGAGGTAAACGACATTGTATTGACGTCATTACCCGCGAAGGCGGGGTAATCCAGTATTCCAGAGGCGGTGATGATTAACGAACAGGCCGCGGCGCGTACTGGATACCCCGCAGGAGCCTGTCATCAGGCTCGCCGAAGGCGATGGCGGGGCATGACGACCTGGACTTCTTGATTGTGATCGGCACCGACCTAAATCCCATGTAAGATTCCGCAAAACCCCCGCTGGATTCGACCCGCCACATGGCCAATGCCTTTTTCTCCGATCTTCTCGCGACGATATCAGAACGCGGCCGTACACTGCTGCGGCGGGCCGGACCGTCCGACGACGGCCAGGACGCTTCGGAGCTGATCGAGTTATGTGAAGCGCTGCTGTCGGGCCGCGGCGAAGCGTCCGGCACCGCGATGGCGCGCGAGGTGCTCGATCGCTACCACGATCTCGACGCCGCCGGCCGGCTCACCTTCTTCGAAACGCTGGCCCGCAACTTCGGCCCCGACCGCGAGAAGCTGTCGCAGGCGATCGAGAGCTGGCGCAGCCAGCCGAATGACAGCGATGCCAGCGACCTTCATTTTGCGTCCGAGCCGCGTCGGCAGGAGCTGATCCGCCGGCTCAACCGTGCGCCCGGCGGCACCAGCGAGCTGGTGGCGATGCGCGCCGACCTGCTTTCCTTGATGAAGGGCAACAAGGATCTGGCCGCGCTCGATCGCGACGTGGTGCATTTGCTGTCTTCTTGGTTCAACAGGGGATTTCTCGTGCTGCGAAGGATAGACTGGTCGACGCCGGCCAATATTCTGGAACAGATCATTCGCTATGAAGCCGTGCACGAAATCCGCGACTGGAACGATTTGCGCCGCCGCATAGATCCCGTCGACCGGCGGTGCTACGCCTTCTTCCATCCCCAGCTCAACGACGAACCGCTGATCTTCGTCGAGGTCGCGCTGACCGAGACAATTCCGACCGCGATCGCACCGCTGCTTGCCGCCGAACGGCAACCGGTGCCGATCGAACGCGCGCGCACCGCCGTGTTCTATTCGATCTCGAATACGCAGAAAGGGCTTGGCGGCATTTCCTTCGGCAGCTTCCTGATCAAGCAGGTGGTCGAGGAGTTGCGGCGCGAACTGCCGAAGCTCGACACCTTCATCACGCTGTCGCCGGTGCCGGGCTTCATGCAATGGCTGAAACAGGCCGACGATGTTCCGCTGGGCGATGAGGAGCGGATACTGCTCGAAAGCCTCGACAAGCCGGACTGGTTCGAGAACGACGAACTGACCGCGCAATTGCGCACCGTGCTGGAACCGCTGGCGGCGTACTATTTCCTGAAAGCCCGCACACCGAAGGGCCGACTGGTCGATTCGGTGGCCCGCTTCCACATCGGCAACGGCGCACGGCTGGAGAAGATCGACTGGCTCGGCGACCTCTCGCCCAAGGGCCTGCGGGAATCTGCAGGCATCATGGTCAATTACCTCTACCGGCTCGAGGACATCGAGAAGAACCACGAGGCCTACGCCAACCAGGGCGAGATCGCCGCCTCCAGCACGGTGAAGAAACTGCTGAAGACCGAGGGGCGGCGGTTATTGGACATGCGGCTGTCATAGGACGGCGCGGAGCCCTTCGCGATGACGGTCATTTGGAGCGACAGCCGCGACGGCGTGGACTGGCAGGAACTCGAAGCGCTCTATCGGGCTGCCCCGCTCGGCACCAAGAAGGCGGCCGATCTCGAAGTGGTGTTCGGCAACAGCATGTTCTGCTGCTTTGCCCGCGATGGCGACCGCCTCGTCGGCGCCGGTCGCGTCCTGGCTGACGGACGCGATTGCGCGTATCTTTGCGACGTCGCTGTTTTGCCGAGCCATCAGGGTACAGGTCTCGGAAAACAGCTTATCGAAAGACTGCTCGCCCAATCACAAGGACACGCGAAGATAATCCTCTATGCGGTCGCCGGCCGCGAGCCGTTGTATGCGAAATTCGGCTTCCTGCGGATGAAGACGGCGATGGCCATTTTCAGGAACAGGCAATCAGCCATCGAGAAGGGGTTGCTGTCCGAGGGCTGATCTGGGAATCCGCTTCAGGACTTGTACTCATAGAGCAACCGGGCTCGGATGGTGCCTTCCAGCGCCCGGATGTCCGCGAGCACGCGCTGGCCGTCGGCGGCCGAGGCATCGACGTCCAGCACCACGTAGCCGACGTCGTGCGCGGTCTCGTAATATTGCGCGGCGATGTTGACGGTATGACGCGCCAGCACTTCATTCAAACGCCCGAGCATGCCCGGCAGGTTGCGCTGCACCTGAATGAAACGCGTGCCTGACGGCCGCGGCGGCAATTGAACCTGCGGGAAGTTGACGGCGCCCATGGTCGAGCCGGAATCGCTGTAATCGACCAGCTTGCGCGCGACTTCGGCGCCGATACGCTCCTGCGCCTCCTCGGTCGAACCGCCGATATGCGGCGTCAGGATGACGTTCTCCAGGCCCTGCAGCGGCGAGACGAAGCGCTCGGAGTTCGAGCGCGGCTCGACCGGAAAGACGTCGACTGCGGCGCCGCGGAGCCGGTTTTCCCGCAGCGCCTCGGCGAGCGCCTCGAGGTCCACGACAGTGCCGCGGCTGTTGTTGATGAAATACGCGCCATGCTTGATCGCGCGAATCTCCTCGCGCCCGATCATGCCGTTCGTGGCGGGAGTTTCCGGCACATGCAGGCTCACGACATCGCTTTGCGTCAGAAGCTCATGCAGGCTCGCGGTCGGCTCGGTGTTGCCGTGACGAAGCCTGTCGGTGTGATCATAAAAGATCACCCGCATGCCCAGCGCTTCCGCGAGGTTGGAGAGCTGCGAGCCGATATTGCCGTAACCGATGATGCCGAGCGTCTTGCCCCTCACCTCATAGCTGTCGTTGGCCGACTTGTCCCAACGTCCCTCATGGGCGGCGTTGGAGCGCGCGACGATCCGGCGCAGCAGGACGACGATCTCGCCGATTACAAGTTCTGCCACGCTCCGCGTGTTGGAGAACGGCGCGTTGAACACCGGAATCCCGCTCCGGCGCGCGGCCTCAATGTCCACCTGGTTGGTGCCGACGCTGAAACATCCGACCGCGATCAGGCGGTCCGCAGCGTCGAGAACCTCCTTGGTGATTTGCGTGCGCGAGCGGATGCCGAGCAGATGCACCCCCTTGATGGCCTCTTTCAGAGCATCGCCCTCGAGCGCCTTGGATAGGCGCGTCATGTTGGAATAGCCGGCAGTCTCAATTATCTGCACGGCGCTGTCGTTGACACCTTCAAGGAGCAAGACGCGGATCTTGTCCTTAGCAAGCGAGAGTTGGGGAAGCGTGGTGGCCAAGATCGCGACGTCCTTCAACGATGGATGAGCGGTAAACTAGCGGCCCGGAAATCCATGATCGGCGCCAGAGCGAATGCCCTGTCCAGGCCACCGATTCCAGTCTTTCCTATGGCATCCGGCCCTACGCCGCCAGCGCCTTCATCTCGGCATAGAGATCGGATTTTCCCTCCCGGCCATGGCGTTCGGCGAGTAGCCGGAACAGCGGCTTCCCTGCGATCTTCGCCACCGCGTCCCTTCTGCCGTCATTGCGAGCGAAGCGAAGCAATCCATCGAGCCGCGCATATGGACGGATGGATTGCTTCGTCGCTTCGCTCCTCGCAATGACGGTTGATGCAGATTTGGCTCAAGACTTCGCCTTGTCGCGGAAATACGGCTCCACCGGGCCGTGCACCTTGATGGTCAGCGGATTGCCGTAGCGATCCTTGGCATTGCCTGCGGTGACGCGCACCCAGCCCTCGCTGATGCAATATTCCTCTACATTGGTCTTCTCGACGCCCTTGAAGCGAATGCCGACGTCGCGCGCGAGGATATCGGCGTTGTAGTACGGGCTGCTCGGATCGACCGAAAGACGGTCGGGGAATTGGTCGCTCATTGCTTTGTCGGTCTCGTTCACAGCAGTGCCTCGATTTCTCTTCTGATTCCCTCGGGCGTCGCGGTTGGGGCGTAGCGCCCGACCACCCTGCCCGAGCGGTCGACCAGGAATTTGGTGAAATTCCATTTGATCGACGGACCCAACAGTCCCGATTTCGCGTTCTTCAGATGGTTGAACAACGGATGCGCATGGCTGCCGTTGACGTCGATCTTGGCGAACATCGGAAACGTTACGTCATATTTGCCTGCGCAGAATTGCTCAATCTGCTTGGCGTCGCCCGGTTCCTGCCCGCCGAACTGGTTGCAGGGAAACCCCAGCACCGCAAAGCCGCGCGGCGCCAGTTCACGATGCAACTGCTCCAGGCCCTTGTATTGCGGCGTGAACCCGCAGGCGCTGGCAGTATTGACGATCAGGAGCACCTGGTCCTCGAACCGCTTCAGCGGAATGTCTTCGCCGGTAAGCGACTGCGCCGTAAAATCATAAACGCCTGACATCGTCCTCTCTATTGTCACCGGAGCATGATCTTATCCGAAAACCGGTACCCACTTTTCGGGATCATGCTCTAGCTCGCCGGATCGATCGCTGCCGAAGGCGTTCCGCCGGCTTCCACCGCCTCGCCTGCGGCGAGACAGAGATCTTCGCGATAGCGCCCGGAAACCAGTTGCACGCCGACGGGAACGCGTCCGACCAGTCCGGTCGAAACCGTTAGCCCGGGCAGGCCCATGAAGGGAATGGCGATCTGCGGCAATTGCGCATGCCAGACGCGCGCAAACGACGCCTCGTCCTTGCGGTCGAGCTGATCGGGGAACGGCAATTCGCCCGATACCGGCATCAGCAGCACGGCATATTGTTCGAAGAACCCCAGCCATTCGCGGGTCAGCGTCGCACGCCGTGTCAGCGCTTTCGACAGGTCGAAGGGATGCACTTTCGCGCGGTTGCCGCGCAGGCACGCCAGCGCGCCGGGATCGCCTTCGCGCTCGGCGGCTTCCAACTGCGCCTCATAGCCGTCGCCGAGCCAGAGTTTCGTCTGCAGATCGGCGGCCTCGCGCAGCGGCGGCGTGTCGGCGATTTCCTCGACGATCCAGCCCGCGCGCTCGAGCCGCTTGCCGGCGTCCACCACCGCAGCTTTGACTTCAGGTACAGGATCAAGGCCGCCAGGGTTGAGGCACATCGCGACGCGCTTCGGCATTGCCGGCCCTTCGAGCGGCGCCGGCACCCACCAGGGATCGCGATAATCCTGCGCCGACATCGCAGCCAGCGCGATCCTGATATCGCCGATGGTGCGGGCCAGCGGGCCCGACACGGCGCTGATCTGCGGCCCGATCGGCCGTTCGGGGAGCGCCGCGTTGAACGCCGCGATGCGTCCCATGGTCGGCCGCAGCCCGTGCACGCCACAGGCGTAAGCCGGATAGCGGATCGATCCCGCAATGTCGGTGCCGTGCGCGATATGACCGATGCCCGCTGCGACCGCCGCACCAGCGCCGCCGGACGAGCCGCCGGGGGTGATGCCGGGGTCACGGGGATTCTTGGTGTCGCCATGGATGAGGTTGGTGGTGAACCAGCGATAGGAGAACGCCGGGCAATTGGTGCGACCGAGAATGACCGCGCCGGATTTGCGCAAATTGTCGATCACCGGGCTGTTGCTCTTGGCGATCGCGTCGCGCTGCAGCTTCAGCCCGTTGGTGGTGGGAAAACCTTGCTGGTCGATATTGACTTTCACCGTAACAGGCACGCCGCCCAGCGGGCCGGCATCCTCGCCGCGCCCGATCGCGGCATCGATGGCGGCAGCCTGAGAAAGAACGTCCTCGGGCCTGTGGTCGACAACAGCATTGATTTTGGGATTGACCGCGTCGAGCCGCGCCAGCGCCGCGGTCGCTGCCTCTTTCGCCGAGACTTTTTTCGACCTGATCAGTGAGGCCATTTCCGCAGCCGACAGTCGCCATAGGTCTTGCATGCAAAACTCCATCCAATTGCCGCCCTTGTAGCGCCGCGCGCCGGGCAATGCCAGCGGGGCCGCCGCCCGGATCTAGCGCATACGGGCGATGTAATGGGCGAGATCGGCAATCTGCCCTGGCGAGATCGGCGCCATCACGTCGGCCATGCTGGCGTCGTAGCCGTGGCGGCTATTGTCTTTGTACTCGCCAAGCGTCTTGGCAAGATAATCCTCGCGCTGGTTGGCGATGCGCGGGACGTTTTCCTTGCCGGCGAGGTCGCCGTTATGGCAGCTATCGCAGCGATGCTGCCGCACCAGCGCCTGGCCGCGCTGCATCCGCGCCGGATCGCCATTTTCCCCTGGCGGCTCAGGCTTCGGCATCTTGGCGATGAAGTCCGAGAAAAGGCGGAGATCGTCGTCGGTCAGCGGCTTCGTCATCTCATTCATCGGCTCGAAGACGCGCAACTTCTCGCGGAACATGAAAAGCTGGATCAGCGTATAGGGCGCCTGCTGGCCGCCAAGCGACGGCGTGTTTTCGGTTTCCGATTGACCTTTCTCGCCATGACAGGCGAGGCACGGCGCGATGCGTTGTTCGATGGTTTCGGCGCTTGCTGATAGGGCGATAGAGGCAAACGCCAGCGCCATTATTGTTTTACGCATCGGCCTTTTCCCGGCACTGTCGTCATTCCGGGGCGATGCGAAGCATCGAACCCGGAATCTCGAGATTCCGGGTCTGGTGCTTACGCACCAGACCCGGAATGACTGCTACTCGCAATGACGGTTGTTGCTGGACTACGACTTGCCCGCCGTCTTCTGCTTGCCGTAGGTGATGCGATAGACAGCGCCGTTGTAGTCGTCGGAGACCAGCAGCGAACCGTCCTTCATCTGCAGCACGTCGACCGGACGGCCGATATACTTGTTGTCTTCCAGGAAGCCGGTGAGGAACGGCTCCAGCGACTTCATGGTGCCGTCCTTGTTCAGCTTGGCAATGACGACATCGCCGCCAACCTTCTTGGAGCGGTTCCAGGAGCCGTGCCGGGCGATGATCGCCGCGTTCTTGTAGGCTTTCGGGAACATGTTGCCGGTGTAGAAGCGCATGCCGAGCGCTGCGGAATGCGGGCCCAACAGCCCTACCGGCGCGGTGTATTCGTCGCAGGATTTGCCCCAGCCGAACTCGGGATCGACGATGTTGCCCTGCAGGCAAAACGGCGCGCCGAAATGTTCGCCGACCTTGGTGATCCGGTTCAGCTCGTCCTCGGGCACGTCCTCCGACATCCAGTCGCGACCGTTGTCGGTGAAGTAGAGCTGCTTGGTCTCCGGATGCCAATCGAATCCGACGGTGTGGCGCAGGCCCCGGGCGATCACTTCCGCGCCCGAACCGTCAAAATTCATCCGGCGGAGCAGGCCATGCTCGTCATCGTTGAGCACGTTGTTGCCGGGCTGGCCGACGGGAGCGTAGAGCTTGTTGTCGGGACCGATGGCGATGAACTTCCAGCCATGGGCCTCATCCTTCGGCAGCTTGTCGAAGATCACGGTCGGCTTCGGCGGGTTATCCAGATTGTCTTCGACCCTCTCGATCTTGGAGATCTTGGACAGTTCAGCGATGTAGAGCGTGCCGTCCTTGAAGGCGACGCCGTTCGGCCGGTACAGGCCGGAAGCCAGCACCTTGACCTCGCGCTTGCCGTCCTTGTTGACGATGGCATAGACCTTGTCGACGAGGCGGCTGCCGACGAACACCGTGCCCTTGTCGCCAAGCGCGAGCGAGCGGGCATTCGCCATGCCGGCGGCATAGACCTCGATGTTGAAGCCGGCCGGCACCTTGAGCTTTGCCGTCGGCAGCTTGTCCGGCGCCGCGGGGATCGGCGGCGGCGCGATCGGCGCCAGCTTGGCGGCGGCATCGTTGCCCGCGGGACGTCCGATCAGCGGCGATCCCGGCGGAAGCGAGGGTGATGCCGCGGTACCGGCGGGCGGCGGCGCGCCGGCAGCCGGCGGCGTAGCAGGCTGCTGAGCAGCCGGCGGTTCGGCGGACTGCTGGGCAGCAGCCGGCGGTTCGGCGGACTGCTGGGCAGCCGCGCTTAGTATGAAGGCACTCAGGAATGCGCCGGACAGCAGCACGCTGCGCGGCACCGACAAATAGCTCATCATGGGCGTTCTCCCTGGCGGAAGCCTCTCTCTTCGCGCGGGCTCGCACCGGCGCCGGAGGCTTTCCCGGCCGGCACTCTCCAATATTTATCCGCCGGTGCGCAATCGCAAAACTTGCGCCCGGAAGTTGCATCGCAAAACCGAGCGAACACGAAGCTCCGACGCCGGTACAGCGCGCCGTCAGTGCCTGGTGATAGGACCGCCAGGCGCATCTAGAATCGCTTCGGCGAACGGAAACTCCAGCACGATCTCGCCATCGTCGTCGGTGACTTCGATGGTGGCGCTGAGAAGCGCACCGTCGGCGCCATCGGTCTTGAGCAGTTCCCGGATCATGGCACGCGCCATTTCCCAGGCGCGATCGGGATCCCTGAGCACTTCGCCGTCGGGATCGGAAATCAGCTCATCGCCGATACGGGTGTTGAAGTAATATCGCGGCATCGGCGGAAACCTGGCTCCCAGTTGAGCCCCCGCAACCGGAAGGCCCATCTCACACGTTCTTTATCCGGAGCCGGCAGCGCTCCGTCGCACTCAGAATTGCCATTCGCGGTGGTGCGAACAACCGCGAAACGCTTGATCCCACGCTGTTTTGACCAAGGCCCTCCGCACAACTCCGTGACTTGTTCTTTGCGGCGCAGCATAAACAAATAGGGGTTCCAGGCAAAAGATTTAACTGGCGAACTTTTTGATCCGCAGTACTTTAACCAGCGAGGGCGGAAGTCGTCCGGTAGCAAAAGGAGCACCAAATGGCCTGGAAGGCACCGAAAATCGCCGAAGTATCGGTCGGCATGGAAATCAACATGTATATGTGCGCCACCCGCAAGTAAGCGGCAGCGCGTATCAAATCTCACGCAGGTGGACTTCCAGACCTGACGCGTTCCGCGAGTGCGGAATTGTGTCCGAGGCTGGTATCCACCTCGTGGCGTTTTTGGTTTGTATCTTCGAGTTTCGAATCTCCAGGAGACGGATCATGCTTCGCGTCGTCGTCCTGGGCGCCGCGGCTGGCGGCGGAGTTCCGCAGTGGAATTGCGGATGCCCGGTGTGCCGGAAAGCACGAAGCGATCATCCCGAATTGCGGAGCACCCAGGCCTCGATCGCGGTCAGCGCCGACGGCGAGCATTGGTTTCTCGTCAACGCCTCGCCCGACCTGCGCCAGCAGGTGACTGCAACGCCACCGCTTCATCCCCGGGCTGGACAGCTCAGGCACAGCCCGATCGCCGGCGTGATCCTGACCAATGGCGAAATCGACGCCGTCGCGGGACTGTTGTCGATGCGCGAGGGTTCGCCGTTTACGCTCTATGCGCATGAACGGGTACTTGCGATTCTCAGATCCAACAGCATCTTCAATGTGCTGAACGAGAAAAACGTGAAGCGGCAGCCGATCGAGGTCGACAAGGCGTTCGAGCCGGCGCTGCCCGACGGCAAGCCGTCAGGTATTGAGGTGCTTCCGTTCGCGGTTCCCGGCAAGGGCGCGTGGTATCTCGAAGGCAAGGCGCATCCGGCAGGCGGCGACGGCGCGGGCGACACGCTGGGCTTGCGGATTCTGGACAAAGGAAGCGACAAGTATTTCTATTTCCTGGCCGCCTGCGCACGCGTGACCGATGATCTCAAATCGCGCCTTTCGGGCGCTGCACTGGTCTTCTTTGACGGCACCGTGTGGCGCGACGATGAATTGATCGCAGCCGGCCTCGGCACCAAGACGGGACAAAGCATGGGCCATATTTCGATGTCGGGCGATCATGGCGCGATCGAGAGCCTCGCCGATCTCGACGTTGGAACGAAGGTGTTCCTGCATATCAACAACTCCAACCCCGCTCTGCTGCGCGGCTCGGACGAGCGCAAAGCCGTGGAGCAGGCAGGCTGGCACATCCCCGCTGACGGAACGGAGATCAAGCTGTGAACGTCGTCGCTGCACCCGCAATGACCGCCCTATCGATCGGCAAGGGCATTACGCTCGATAGCGCCGAGGAACTGGAGGCGACCCTCCGCCATATCGGCGCAACGCGCTATCACAGCTTGCATCCGTTCCATCGGCTGTTGCATGGCGGCAAGCTCAACAAGGGACAGGTGCAGGCCTGGGCACTGAACCGCTATTATTACCAGAGCACGATCCCGCTGAAGGATGCGATGGTGATCTCGCGGTTCCGCGACCGTGCGACCCGGATCGAATGGCGGCACCGCATCGAGGATCACGACGGCGATGTGGGCAGCGAAGGCGGCATCGAGCGCTGGCTCAAACTGACGGAGGGGCTCGGTCTCGACAGCGCCTATGTGGAATCGACCGAAGGCATCCTGCCGGCAACGCGATTTGCGGTGGAGGCCTATGTGCATTTCTGCCGCGACAAGACGCCACTGGAGGCGATCGCTTCCTCGCTTACGGAACTGTTCGCGCCGAACCTGCACGAGGAGCGCATCTCCGGGATGCTGCAGCACTATGATTTCGTCAATCCTGACATCATGAGCTATTTCAGCCGCCGCCTGACCCAGGCGCCGCGCGATGCCGGTTTTGCGCTGGAATACGTCAAGGCGAACGCAAAAACGCCGGCGGAGCGCGAGGCGGTCTGCAACGCGCTGATCTTCAAGACCAATGTGCTATGGGTTCAGCTCGACGCGCTGTATCATGCCTATGTCGAGGGCCACATACCGCCCGGGGCATTCGTGCCCCAAGGAAACTAACAAGGAAACTAACGAGGAAACCGACAAAGGAACTGGCGATCGATGGCTCCAGGCCGCAACATCAGTGTGAGCGAGGCGAGCCGGCCGAAATTGCCGCGCCACGCTCGCTTGAAGTTCGATGAGACGCGCCAGGTCTGGGTGATCCTGGCGCCGGAGCGGGTGCTGGCGCCGGATGAGATCGCAGTTGAGGTATTGCAACTTTGCGACGGCGTGCGCAGCGTCGCCGACATGGTCGACCAGCTCGCAGCCAAATATGCCGCGCCGCGCGAGGCGATTTTGACCGACGTCGTCGCCATGCTGCAGGACCTCGCCGACAAGGGCTTTCTGACTGAAGCGCGTGAGAAGACGTCATGACCGACATCCTCGCAGACGGCAAAACAGCCAGCGCCGCGCCCAGTGACGGGCTCGCGGTGCTCGAGCAGAAGCGTTCGACCGCGGAGACGTTCGGCATTCCGCTTGCCGTGCTCGCCGAACTGACGCACCGCTGCCCGCTGCAGTGCCCCTATTGCTCCAACCCGGTTGAGCTCGACCGCGGCAGCAGCGAATTGACTACAGAAGAATGGAAGAAGGTCTTGAGCGAGCTCGCCGAAATCGGTGTGCTGCAAATCCATTTCTCCGGCGGCGAGCCGACCGCGCGCAAGGACTTGGTGGAATTGGTGCAGCACGCGACCGATGTCGGGCTGTACAGCAATCTCATCACCTCGGCGGTGCTGCTGAACAGGGAAAAGCTTTCGGCGCTTGCCGATGCCGGGCTCTGCCATGTGCAGATCAGCTTCCAGGGCAACGAGCCGATCGTGGCCGACCGCGTCGCAGGGCTGAAAAATGCGCATGAGAAAAAGCTTGAAGTCGCTAAATGGACGCGCGAACTCGACCTGCCGTTGACGGTAAACGCGGTCATGCACCGCCAGAATTTGCACCAGCTCTCCGACATCATCCAGATGGCGGTCGATCTCGACGCCGACCGGCTGGAAGTCGCCAACGTCCAATATTACGGCTGGGCCTTGAAGAACCGCGCGGCGCTGATGCCGACGCTCGAACAGATCGAGGAAACCAGCCGGATCGTCGAGGAAGCCGCGACGCGCCTGAAGGGCATCCTCGCCATCGACTATGTCGTTCCGGATTATTACGCGCTGCGGCCGAAGAAGTGCATGGGCGGCTGGGGCCGGCAGTTTTTCAACATCTCGCCCGCGGGCAAGGTGCTGCCCTGCCACGCCGCGGAAAGCATCACCGGTCTCGAATTCGAATCCGTACGCTCAAACCATTCGATCGCCTGGATCTGGCAGAACTCGGAAGCCTTCAACCGCTATCGCGGCACCGGCTGGATGCCCGAGCCGTGCAAGAGCTGCGAGTTCCGCGAGATCGATTTCGGCGGCTGCCGCTGCCAGGCTTTTGCGCTGACGGGTGACGCCGGCAATACCGATCCGGCCTGCACGCTGTCGCCGATGCACGAGCAGATCTTCAAGGATGCCGAACGCGAGGCCGCCGCGCACCAGGACCGCTTCCTCTACCGCAATTTCGCCGGCGGCACGCTGGAGACGGAAGGCGAGCATGGCGCCTGATGCCGATGCCGGCAAGTCCATCAAACGCGCCGACCCCTTTGCGCCGCTGACGTCGGAGCAGTTCGCGGTCGGTGACGATCACGACATCTACGTCGAGAGCATCGGCCGGCCCGATGGCACTCCAGCGGTCTATCTGCATGGCGGGCCCGGCAGTGGCTGCCAGCCCGATCATCGCCGGCTGTTCGATCCCGAGCGTTTTCATGCGGTGCTGTTCGACCAGCGCGGTGCCGGACGCAGCCGCCCCAAGGGTCGTCGCGAAGCCAACACGCTGCCGCATCTGATCGCCGACATGGAAATGATCCGCGAGAAGTTCGGCTTTCAGCGCTGGATGGTCGTCGGCGGCTCCTGGGGCGCGACGCTGGCGCTCGCCTATGCGCAGGCCCATCCCGACCGCGTCAGCGGCATCGTGCTTCGCGCTACTTTCCTGGGCACATCAGAGGAAATCGAAAACGGCTTTCTAAAAGTGCTGCCGCGGTTCTATCCTGGGCTTTACGACGACTTCATGAGCGTGTTGCCGGAAGGCGAGCGCGCGCAACCGCTGCAGGCCTATTTCCGCCGCATCCTCGATTCCAATCCCGACGTGCATATTCCTGCCGCGCGGGCATGGGGCGAAAGCGAACGCATACTTTCCGAACACACGCCGAACCGCACGCGCCTCGACCGCTCAACGCTGAATTCATCGCGCGGCCTGCCGACAACGCCCTTCATGGAAGCGCATTACTTTGCCAATGACTGCTTCATGCAATCGAACCAGTTGTTGCGGGAAGCGGGTAAGCTCAGAGGCATTCCCGGCATCATCGTGCAGGGCCGTTATGATCTGCTGTGCCCGCCTGCGACCTCGCATGCGCTTGCTGCCGTGTGGCAGGAAGCCGAAATCCGCTTTGTCGAGGGCGCCGGCCACACGCTGTACGATCCCGGCGTCCGCGACACCGTAATGAAGGCAATCGCGGACATGGCGTCCCAAGCCAGCAAATAGGAAACAAGAAAATGCCGATCGCCGGAAAGGGCATGCTGCTGACCTCGATGAATATCGATGCCGAGCACGAAGCCGAGTTCAATCGCTGGTACGATCGCGAACACCTCGAAGAGCGTGTCGCCATCAACGGCTTCCTCGAAGCCCGCCGCTACGTCGCCCACGACGGCAACCCGAAGTATCTCAGCCTCTATTCCACCGAAACGTTCGAGGTGCTGGACAGCCCGGACTATCGCGCGGCGCTCGCCAACCAGACGGCGTGGTCGAACGCCAATATCGCCCGCTTCCAGAACATGATCCGGGCGGTGGCGCGCATCACGATCAGCCGCGGCACCGGCCGCGGCGCCGCGCTCGGCATCGTCAGGTTGCGGCCCACCGGCGATGGCGAGGAGAAACTGCGCGCCGCGCTGAGCGAACATCTCGATCCCGCAGAGCTTGACGGTATTATTTCCCTGCACCTGATCGAGAGCGACCCGGCGCTGTCGAAGCCGATCACCGATGATCCGTCCGCGCCCAATCCCGGCGCCGGCGACTGGTTCGTGCTGATCGATGCGACCGATGTCGGCGCGGTGCCTGCAGCCATGTTGCGCTTTTCCGGCAATATCGCGTTGAAGCCGCTGATCATCTCGAGCGGAATCTACCGGCTGATGTGGGATCTGGCGAAGAGCGATATCGGCTAGGCTCTTTCCCCGCTGCCGATGGTCGCGCGCAGGTACGTGAACCCGGTTGGCGGCTTGATCGCGGCGTTCCGAAACGGTAACTAGCGATGCCGCTCCGTAAAAACCCGGTG